>NZ_CP108235.1:4876795-9753591 GCF_045041255.1 Streptomyces sp. NBC_00080 | reverse complement strand
TAAGAGCTCGCTGCGCAGGCTCTGAGGAACTTCGCGCTGCGCGCGGAAGTTGGAGGAAACCTCGCGCTGCGCGCGGGAACCGAAGTGGGACTCCTCGCGATGCGAGGAGGCGGCCTCGCGCTGCGCTCCGAGCCTTGTTTCCCTCCGTCAGAACTTTTGCTGTATCCGGAGATTGGGCTGGTGCCCTCCGGCTCTCCGCTGGCGCTCCGAGCCAGCGGCTCCTTCGTCGCTGCGCTCCTGGAAGGAGCCTAGGGGTCCGTCCGCTGCGCTCCCGGACCCGGCCCGCATTCGCGGGCGGCTGGCTACGAGGCAGTGTGGCCGGGGTGCTTGGCTGGTCGTTTCCTTCCTCGCAAAATTTTTGGTGGATCCGGTTTTGGGGTGTGTGCCTCCTCGGGCTGGAGGCGGCGGAGGCGGGATGTGGTGTGTCCGTGTGGGTAGGTGATGTCAGTTGCAGTTGGCTGCACAGACATTGAGTTCCTCTTCGTGCTCAGGCGGGTGTCAGTCGTGCTGCCACCACGTCACCACGAGGCCGGCCAGGAGTGCCCCGATGTGGCGGACGGCTCCGGTGAGGAGCGCTACAGAGACGAGGCGCCGCCACGAGACGGGGTCAGGCGTCACGTGCTCCTGGTCCGGGGTGGTGAAGGGGGTGCGGTTCTTCTTCGGCATGGCGGGTGTCCGTTCGGGCGGGGCGCGGCAGCGCGGGCTGTGGTGCTGGGACCAGTGAGCCAGAGCCGCAGATCCGCAGAAAATTGCGCTTCTCGGGGTTGTAATGGTGGGCATGGCACGAGGAGCGCCGAGTCCGGCCGATCAGTGGGTGATCCGCGAACTTGCCGCGCGGGAGGTGGTGGTGACGGCCAGCCAGTTGGAGAGCTGGCGGCGGGCGGGGTTGTTGCCGCGTCACCGGCGCCGAGGGCTCGGGCGCGGGCAGGGGTCGGTGGTGGACGCGGTCGATCCGGTGGTGGTGGAGAGCGCCGCGGCGCTGGCGCGGCATCTTCGGCAGGGGCGGGATCGTCGGCTGGCGGTGCTGGAGTGGTTCGCCGAGGCCGGCATGGGCGTGCGGCCGGGGGCGGTTCAGGTGCCGGAGCCCCCCATCGGCGCCGTGCGTCAGGCTCTCGTCTGGGTGCTGGAGAGGTCGGTGTCGCACCGGCTGGTGGAGTTCGCTCGCAGCGCGGCCGGGGCGGGTGAGGAAGGGCAGGACGCGCTGTACGCGACCGCGGGCCGACTCGTGGCGCCGCGCCGCGGGGCGGCGAACCCCGCCCTGGTGCGCGCAGCGCTCGAGGCCGGCGAGGACGTGCCGGTGGAGGTCGAGGGGCCGGACTCCAGGAGCATGGTGCACGTGGTCGCGGCGATCGGTCTGGGAGTGGAAGAGGTGGGGGCGGACGCGCTGGCCGAGGCGTTCGCCGCGTTCGGCATGTACGGCCTGACGGTCGAGGACTGGGCGCAGATGCTGGGGGCGGCCGAGCGGGGCGAGGTACCGCCCGTGGACTGGGGGCTGCTGGAGCAGCATGCGGACGTGGTGGGTCCGGTGAAGCGGGCCAGTGACGAAGACCTCGTGCGGGCGCGGACGGTGCTGACCGGTCTGCGCGGGTTCTACGGGCTGTATGTGATGCACGGGCTGCTCATGCCGGACACACCGGCGCAGGCCGCGCTGCGGCAGCGGATCGACGAATGGGGCATGTTTCCCTTCCTGGACCACCTCATCACCGTCAGCCCCTCCCCCGGCCAGTTCGCCGAGTCCCTGGCGGTCTGCATGGAGCCGCCCTTCGACAATCTGTACGAGGCGCTGATGGAGCAGCTCGCAGCCGACCCGTACGTCTTCCGGATCCCCGGCGACGACACAGGCGCCGCCGGCTTCGGCGAGACGTGGATGCGCACCCTGCGCGAACAGACCGCGGCCGGGTGAGAGTCAGGCGGTGGCGTGCACCAGGACGCTCGCCGAGAGCGCGTTGGGCCTGTTCTGTCGGATGACTGGCCCCTGCAAGTGGCGCAGATCAGAAATGGTGTTGGGCTTGGCTGTACCGAACTAACCAGGGTGTTTGCCTGGTTGCGAGCCGTCATCTTGAAGTCAGTCTGTTTTAGGTGGAGATGGGCGTAGGCTTGGGTGGAGCCGGCGGAGTTCGTTGTCGTCGGCTGCGCACCGCTCTGGCTACATGGAACTGCATGCCTCAGGGTTCGAACTGAGGCATGAAGATCGGCTGGCACCCGTCGTCGACGGGAGTTCGGTCCCCTGGGGATCCGACTGACCAGCAGCTCGCCTAGGACCGTGGAACGCTGGTCGGCACGGGACATCGCGGAGACATGAGCCGCTGGTGGAGCGTGACGGCGCTCGCCGCCCCCTGTGGACGGCGCGCAGTGGAGGCAGTGGCTCACGCCCTGCCGCGGGTATTTCCTGCTGCGCGCGATGCCCAGGAGAGCAAGATCGTGACTTCTTCGTTCGACGAACTCGACGGCCTCGATGGGCAGGAGCCCGACGAGGGCCTGCCGCCCCTGCTGCGCCGCCCCGAGCCGGTCGCGGACCCGCTGCCGGTGACCAAGCTCCGCAGCACCCGTAGGGAGCTGCTCGAGAACCCCGAGGCCGCGCTGGACGAGGCCGCAGCGAACGCCATCACCTCGGGTGCGGTGGACCCGGAGCGGCTGCAGGCCCTCGTGGCCTGTGAGCCGATCAGCCTGCTGACGGCCAAGCCGGTCGTCGGCGGGATGCTGTACGCGACCCCGCCGCACTACCGCTACCTCGACCTCGACGTCCTGCCGGACTTCATCAACCAGCGGTGGGCGGACCAGTTGCGCACGGCCATGGACGTGGCGCCGTCCACGTCGGTGGTACCGGCGTACGAGACCGTGACCGATCCGAAGACCGGCAAGCCGCTCGCGGTCTTCACGGTTCGCATGCGGGACCGCCAGGCGCTGGCCAAGGCGGTCGGCGAGAGCATGCGGAAGACGTACAAGGCCCAGAAGGGCGAGAACGTCTACACCGAGAGCGTGCTCCAGCAGGGCGTGAAGGAGCCGCTGACGCTGTTCGTGATGCGCGTCGTGTACGACGACGGCACCGAGGACACCTTCCTGGTCGCGGGCGACGGCAACAGCCGGATGGTGAGCATGTGGCTGGCGCGCACCGGTGGCGACATCGAGGAGGCCATCTCGGCCTGCACCGCCTCCGTCATCGGTTCCACCGAGCGGTCCGGCGGGCGCAGCCGCGCGGAACAGGCGGCCACGCGGCGGCGGGTGGGCGAGCTGACGGCGCGGACCCGTAAGAACCTGGCGGCGCCCACGCTGACCGAGGCGACCCGACGCGAGGGCCACACGCTGGCCTTCCCCGCCACCGTCGTGGTCGGCGCGCAGGCGGACGGGGGTGGGCCGCTGGCGGACCTGGTGGCGGCGCGGGACGACCTGCTGGCCACCCTGCACGTCCGCGTCACCGCCTGGACGTCGGGGGCGCAGAACACGCAGGGCATGCAGCGGGTCTACCGGCACGCCCTGCGCGAGGGCCTGATCGCCCCGGACGTGCACCGGGTGCTGTCGGGCACGGTGGGTACGCAGGCCATGCACGAGCTGCTCGGGGTGCCGGCGCACCGGCTGTGGTCGGCTGCCGTCCACCAGCACGCGGTGCTCGCCGGACCGCACGCGGACGCCATGAACCGTCTGATCAAACAGGAATTCGGGATGACCAAGGCCTACCGGCAGCCGATCAGCGAGCGGCTGGCGCCCATGGCGCTGTCGGCCTACCGCAGCAAGGAGGGCATCGAACAGCCGCTGCGGGCCTTCGGCAACGGCGGCACGATCACCGACCGGGTGTGGAAGCAGCCGTGGGAGCTGACCAACGGCGACGACGCCTTCGGGGTGCTCGACGACATCCTCGAGCGTGCCCTGGGCGGCAAGGAGGGCGCCGTGGCGGAGCTGACCGTGCTCGGCGGGACCGCCGCGATCCTCGACGGGTACATCACGCGGGACCGCGGCTCGAAGGAAGGCACCGACCGCGACAGCCGCAAGGCGCCCTTCCGGGCGACGCCGCTGAAGCTGCTGGATCTGCTGTCGAAGACCTCCGGCGGGCTGCGGATGCTGCACTCCATCGCCGTCGCCCACGTCGCCGCCGACCCGGCCGTGCTGCCGAAGCTGTTCCACACCCAGGAGCGCGAGGTCGAGGGCGTGGTGGTCCACGACGGCGAACCCATGCTGGACAAGTCCGGTGTGCAGGAGATCCTCGACTACGAGTGGGACCTCGTCCACGCCGCCGACCCGGCCCACGCCCTGGCCACCATCGCCAAGAACCGCGCGGAGGCCAAGGCCAAGACGGACGGCACGTCGGCGGAACCGGAGGCCGAGGACGCGCGCCAGCGTCGGCTCCTCGACCAGGGCATCAAGGGTGCGGCCAAGGCCGGACGGGCCCTGGCCCGTATGAGCCAGAAGCGCGGCAACCAGGTCTTCGGCACCTTCGAGGCCGTCAAGGCGCTGCGGGTGCAGCTGGGCAATCTCGAAGAGATCCTCATGCAGTTCGGGCCGGTCGATCCCTCGATCTTCGTGGTCGACGAGGACGATGACGGGGACGGGGAGGACGCCGAGTGAGCACGGTTCTGACAGTGTCGGCGGCGATCGGCCAGGCGCTGCGGCCGGTCCTGCGGCTTCTGGGCCCAGTGCTCGACCTCCCCGCGACCGCAGAGGGCCGCGCGGGCTCGCCGGTGGTGGTGTGCCGGGCCAGCCCGGACGTGGTGCGCCGCCGGGTGACCGCGAGCTGCGCGGTGTACGTCGCGTGGGACAACCGCCGTGAGTGCCGGTACGTGGGCAGCGTGTGCCGCCAGGGCCCGGGCGCGGTCGGCGACCGGCTGGCCGAGCACTACGCCCATCGCACGGTCGGGGTGTCCCGGCGGACGTCCTGGTGCCTGCTGACCGTGCTCCCGCTGTCGGAGGGGACTCCCCTGGAGGCGGTCCGCGTCGCCGAAGGGTGGACGGCCCGGCTGCTGAACCCGGCGGACGGCTCGGCCCACCCGCGCGTGGATCTCACGCAGACGCCCGCGACGCTGGTCTCCTTGCCCGCCCAGGTGCGGTAGGAGACAGCCGCTGTCCTGCGGTGCCGGCTTGACGAGCCAGGCACGGTCCGCGAACGGGGTGCTTCCCGGCCCGCCGCTTCCAGGCGGGCCGGGAAGCACCCCGCCGGCGGGCGTGGGTGCCAGAGCCGCAGCAGGGCCGCGCCGAGGCCTGGAGACGTCGGTGTGGCGCGAGGCCGTCGCCGAGCGGGCGACGGCCCTGAAGAACGAGGAAGTGCGGGCGGCGCGGGGCCGCCGGGACAGGTGAGGGAGGACGGCGCAGTGGCGCTGGATTGGGATCGGATCGGTACGGGGGACAGCGAGGCGCTGCTGCGGCCCCGGGACATCTACGCGGGGCTGGCCAGCCGGCCGTGGCCGTATCTGCGGCATGAGCAGGGCGAGGTGCTGGACAAGTGGTTCGAGCGGCGCGGTGAACGCGATGTGGTGATCAAGCAGAACACCGGCGGGGGCAAGACGGCCGTCGGCCTGCTGATCGCGCAGAGCACCCTGAACGAGGGCATCGGCAAGGCCGTCTACCTGACCCCGGACAACTACCTCGTCAAGCAGGTCCGCGAGGAGGCCGCCAGGCTCAACATCGCCACCACGGACGATCCGTACGACCCGGCGTTCCTCACCGCGCAGGCGGTGCTGGTGACGAACTACCCGAAGCTGCTCAACGGCAGGTCGGCCTTCGGTGTCGTCGGGGACGGCAAGGATCCGGTCGATCTGGGCATCGTCGTCGTCGACGACGCGCACGCCGCGCTGGCGCGGACCGAGGACCAGTTCCGGCTGCGGGTGCCCGCCGGGCACGAGGCGTACGACAAGCTGCTGGAGCTGTTCGCGCAGGACCTGCGGCACCAGTCGGCGAACGCCTGGGCGGGGCTGGAGGACAAGGACCCCACCGCGTTGGCACCGATCCCGTTCTGGGCGTGGGCCGACAAGCGCGAGGAGGTGCTGAAGATCGTGCGCCCGCACCGGGAGGAGCGGGCCTTCATGTTCG
This sequence comes from Streptomyces sp. NBC_00080, assembly GCF_045041255.1. NCBI lineage: Bacteria > Bacillati > Actinomycetota > Actinomycetes > Kitasatosporales > Streptomycetaceae > Streptomyces > Streptomyces sp. NBC_00080. The sequence continues at coordinate 9,747,573 of NZ_CP108235.1, read as the reverse complement.
TGTGGCCGCTGCTCGCCGAGGTGCTGTACCTGTGCACCGCGACGGCGACGTCGTCGGCGATCGAGATCAGGCCCTCGTGCCCGCCGATCGACCGCATCCCGTCGTTCGTGCGTGCCCGGCGCCGGGTCTACCTGACCGCGACGCTCGCCGACGACAGCGCCCTGGTCACCGACTTCGGTGCCGACCCGGCCCTCGTCGCGAGGCCCGTCACGCCGGGCAGTGCCTCCGACCTCGGTGAGCGGATGATCCTGGCCCCGGTGGCGCTCAACCCGGACCTGGACGACGAGGCCGTCCGCGTGCTGGCCCGCCAGTTCGCCGACGGGGACCAGGACGGTGACGGTGTCGCTGAGACCGAGCCGGCCAACGTGGTCGTGCTGGTGCCCAGCGACCGGGCCGCCGGGGCGTGGGCGCGCTACGCCGACCGCACCTGGTGGGTCGGTGACCTCGAGGCGGTTGTGAAGGAGCTCCAGGCCGGTCATGTGGGCCTGGTGGTGCTGGTCAACAAGTACGACGGCGTCAACCTCCCGGCCGGCGCCTGCCGTCTGCTGATCCTCGACGGTGTCCCCCAGCCTCTGGACGCGGTGGAGCGGCGCGAGGCCCTCGCGCTGTCCGACAGCACTGTCCGCCTGGCCAGGGAGGTCCAGCGGATCGAGCAGGGCATGGGCCGCGGCGTGCGTGACGGCGAGGACTACTGCGCGGTCCTGCTGCTGGGGGCGAAGCTCGCCACGGCGATCCACGACGCCCGCCACCTGGCTCTGTTCTCCCCGGCGACGCAGGCGCAGCTGAAGCTGAGCCGGGACATCGCCGGTCAGATCAAGGGCGAGGGGCTGGACGCGGTGAGGCAGGCGCTGCGGGCCTGCCTGGGGCGGGTGCCGCAGTGGCGCGAGCGCAGCCGGCGGGCGCTGGCGGAGGTGCGCTACGCCGAGCACGGGACGGTGCGGGACGAGGCGGTCGCGCTGCGCGAGGCGTTCGACCTCGCGGCCACCGGCCGCGCCCCGGCCGCGGCCGAGCGGGTGCAGAAGGCGGTGAACGACCTCGGCGAGGGCGACAGGGCGCTGCGGGGCTGGCTGCGGGAGCAGAAGGCCGCCTACCTGCACCTGACCGATCGCGCGGCCGCCGAGCGGGCCCTGGCCGGGGCGCTGGACGACAACCCGTTCGTCCTGCGCCCCGTCAACGGCGGCGCCCCTGTCCAGCTCAAGGCGGTCGCGGTGCAGTCGCGCGCCGCCGCCGAGTTCCTGGCCGCCCGGTACCGCGACGGCGTCAGCCTCAGGCTCGGTGTACAGGCGCTGTTCGAGGACGTGGTGTGGGGCGAGGAGGAGCGCTCCGACGACGCCGAGCGGGCCTGGCAGCAGCTCGGGCTGCATCTCGGGTTCGCCAGCACGCGGCCGGAGAAGCTGTACGGCACGGGCCCGGACAACCTGTGGGCGCTCTCGTCGGCGCGGCAGGCCGTCGTCGAGCTGAAGACCGGCTGCACCACCGACACCATCGCGAAGAAGGACATGGACCAGCTCGGCGGCAGCGTCCGCTGGCTCAACGACCACAACGCCGAAGTGGAGGCCGTGGCGGTCATGCTGCATCCCAGCCGGGTCCGCGACGCCAAGGCCACCGCGGTGCCGGGCATGCGCGTCGTCACCCCGGCCATGTTCGAGAAGCTGAAGGAGGCCGTGACGGCCTACGTGGCCGCGCTCGCGAGCAGCCCGGACCGCTGGGCGGACGAACAGGCCGTCCGCGATCAGCTCACGCACCACAAACTCACCGGCGACCGGCTCTTCACCACCTACTCCGAACCCGTGCGCGCCTGATCAACACCCGGAAGTCAGAGGGGTCCTGGGCCGGTACGGGCCGCCGCGTATACCGGCATGCCCGTACCGGCCGGCAGGCACGGGCGGGCGACCCCGGCGGGCGACGGTGGCCGGTCGGCAGCCCCTGGCACCGTGGCCCTGCCCGCCGGGGCCGGGGGGCGGTGGCGGGGCGAGGAGTTCGGCGTACGGAGCGGGTCGGGATGTCAGAGGGGGTTCGTAGGGTGGGCGTGTGGTGAGAGTTCCGTGGGAGAAGCTGGCCGAGAACCCCAGGCTGTCGGAGTCCCTGGTGACGCTGCTGGTGATGCGTCTGCGGGAGCGGGCGCAGGCGGTGGACGGGACGGGCGGGGACGGCGGCCGGGACCTGTTCGAGTACACCGACGACGGTGAACTGGTCGTGTACGAGGCGAAGTCGTTCACCGGCCGGATGGGTACGGGGCGGCGCAGGCAGGTGGAGCGGTCGCTGGTGTCCGCGGCCCGTCACCAGCCGGACCACTGGGATCTCCTCGTGCCGATCGATGCGAACCCCGCCGAGCAGCGGTGGTTCGACGGCCTGCGCAGTGAGTTCCCGTTCGTGCGGCGGTGGCTGGGGCGCAGCTGGCTGGACGAGAAGTTCGCGGCCGAGCCCGGTCTGGTGCGCTACGCGCTGCAGGAGGCCGAGGCCTACATCCTGGAGTGCATCGCCGAGGCGCGTGCCGAGCGCGATGTGCTGGCCGGCGGGATCAGCGACTACGTCGAGCGGGCCCGCGCGCTGCATGCCCGGGTCCGGGAGATCTCCCCGCACCACGCGGTGCACACCGCCCTGGACGCCGACGGCCGGACGGTCGTGCACCTGACGCCCCGGGGGCCCGACCCGGACGGGCAGAACGCCATCCAGTTCACCGCCCGGGTCCGGTTCGCCGACGGTGACCCACAGGAGACCCGGCGAAGGCTGCGGTTCGAGGAGGCCCTGCGCTTCGGCGGCGAAGTGGAGCTGACCGCGGACAACCTCGCCGAAGCCGCCCTGTCGGGCCCCGCCGGGCTGGGGCTGGAGCGGCTCGTGATCGGGGGCGTGCGCATCACCTCGCCCCGCCGGGAGGTGACACCGCCGCTGCGGGGGCAGGTCGTCGTCCAGCAGTCCTCGGGCGTTCCGCTCGCCTCCCTGCCCGTGACCTTCACGCACCGGATCAGCGGCTCCGACGGCGGAACGCTCCACGGCCGCGACGGCACCGGATTGCTTCGGGTGCGGCTGCGCTATACCCCCCGTGATCACTCCGCCCGGCTGACGTTCTCCTTCAAGCTGCCCGAGTCGGTCCTGCCGCAGACCATGGTGCCGGTGCTCCGGCTGATCGCACTCAGCCGCCCCGGACGCTTCCTGGAGGTCGGCTTCGCCGGAGCCGGTACCGGCCGGATGCGGGCGCCGATCGCCACGAGCATGACACCGGCCGGCTGGGAGCCCGGCGAGGCCCAGCTATGGGCCGACGCCTTCGCCGATCTGGGACAACTGCAGGCCCGCACTCACCAGTTCTTCCTACTCCCCGACGACTTCGGCAAACGGGAAGCACTAGAGGTCAAGGATGCTCTCGCGCTGCTCGACGGGGAGGAGGTCGTACTACGGGGCGACACCGTGTCCGTGGGCGTCGGCAGCTCCGAGGCCCTCACCAACCTGGGCGACCTCTTCCGCGACGGGATGCTCCGCGTCACCAACGCCTGCGAGTCGACACTCTTCACCTTCGGCGAGCACGAGATCGACCTCGGGCCCTGCACCGAGATCTACACCATGGACAAGATCCTGAACATGAAAGAGGCCCGGCGCGACCTCGCCGCGCGCGGGCACGCAACCGTGATGATGCGCATCGCCGAGCGTTTCCCGGCCGTGCGCTACCTCGGGCCCGAACGCCCCAGTAGCGCCGAGGTGTGACGGCGGCGCCGAGACGGTGGCAGGTGCGGGTACACGGAGACGGCCTAGACGTGGTCGCGACGGCGCGAGGGTCGCGCGCCCTCTGGTGGCCGCGTCGCTGACGGCCGACGATGTCCTGGAGGATCACCAGCGGGGGTGGGCGTGGAGCTGACGGCGTTCTTCAGCAGCGGCAACGGATGGGCGCAGCCCGTGGCGCTCGACACCGAACTGGTCGAGTCCATGCGCTTCCGCCAGCCGGTCACACGACCTGGACGTGGCCATCGCGCTGACCCAGTTCGTCCGCCCACGGTAGAGCCCGGGCTCGTGCGGGAGGTAGCCATTTGTCTGTCGGCCGTGGGGGCGGTGCTGGCTGCCGTCACGGGTCGCAGGAGCTGTCACGTAGCCGTCCGCTTCACGAAAGTATCCACCCATTTGGGCTGTTGGCATTGAAATGATCCTTGCAGGGTTCTGGCCTGTGATTTCTCGTGAACTGGCGTGCTTGCCGCAATGGTTGGCTAAGCTGCCCGCTTATGTGCGGGGTGTACCCGCGCTTGCGCAGCACCGGAAGTCCGCTCAAGTCAGCCCGCTCTGCTGAGAGCCGCGCGCACGGACTGCCCCTCGCCACCACACTCCGCATCCCCTGAAGGCCCCGTTGCCCAGCCCGGCGACGGGGCCTTCGGCATGCCCGCACACCCTCAGGAGATCGCCATGACGCGTGCCCGGTTCACCGACACCGAACTGCAGGCCCTCTACGACTGCCTCGCCCCTGCCGAGTCCGGCACACCGGCCGACACCGCCGAGGCCATCGCCGCCCGCGAGGGCCTGGACCTGGCGGACGACCTCGCCGCGGCGCGTCGGCGCACCGCTCGCGCCACCGCGGCCCGGCGGCGCACGGACGGTGGCAAACACCGCCGCGACGACCGGCGCTCACTGGAGCGCCACGCCTTCACTCTGCTCAGCCGCGAGGCGACACACCTTCGCCCGTCTGCGCTGCGGGACCGTGCACGGGCCTGGGCCACGGTGGGACTGTGGCCCGCGGAGATGGAGGCGTGGATCCGCGCCGTCGGTGTGGACGGCGCCGCCATCGCCCGGGACTGCCGCACCGCGGGCATCACCCTGTCCGCGATGAACGTCCTGCTGGACGGGATGCGCGTCAAGCACCGCCTGCGGGGCGGCGAGCCTGCCTTCGCCGTGCTCGCCCGCGCCACGAGCAGCGGACACTGCCTGTCCGAGTGACCCCATCCGCGGCAACGGCAGGTACGTGGCGAGCCAGGCGGTGTCGCTGCCTCGAGAGGCGAGGCCGTTGTGCCCGCGCCCGGTCGCCTGCCCGTCCGGCTGGCGTTGCCGCTGCCGTCCGTCACCGGTGAGCAGCCCACCACACGGATCGATCGGAACTGCCTGGATTGCCCGGTGCCCGGAGGGGACACCTTTTCGCTCGATCCACAGGAGGACCACATGCCCAACGACCCGCGCCAGGACCGCCTCACCCTCGCCGTCCTGCTGATCGGGACCGCGTTCGTCGCGCTGATCGCCGTGCTCTACCCGAGTCTCGTTCCGGCGCTCGGCATCGCCCTGGCCGCCTTCACGGCCCTGGCCGTCTTGCTGAAGCCGTGACCGCTCTAGGCGGCGCGGCAGGGCGGTTCAGCGACCGTCGCCGCAGGGCCCGGCCCCCTGGGGGCCGGGCAGAGGCCGGGCTGCCGGGTCGGCCGGAGGAAGCCGGTCGGTCATCGGCAAGGCGCATTCGGTCCCTTGGCGGACCTGCCGGGCGAGGCTGAACACCTGGCAGGCCTGCGTTCGCGCTGCATGAAGTGGCGCAGGACGCGGCGCACTTCGTCGATCAGCCGGGTGCCGGTCCGGGCCGGATCCTACGCGAGCTGCTTGTCGAAGGCGCGCGGGAGCGCCGTGGGGCCATCCCGGGGCGTCGAGGAGGCGTATCTGGCGGACTTGCCCCGGCGCCCGCCTCGCAGGCCGTAGGCGGCCCGGCAGGCCGTTCGACCCGCAACAAGATGGTCGCCGAGGGCCACGGGACGCGGACATCTTCGACATGCGCCGTCGCCGGCCGTTCCCGGACCGCACGGCGAGGAGCAACCACTCCAACACCCCTTGCCCGGCACGAAGTTCAGCCGCGACTCACCCTTGCGGAAGAACCAATAGGCATTCCAACCCGAACGGGTGATTTTCGCTCGCTCTAGCGACGATCCCGCAGAGCGTGACCTGGGTGCCCCAAAGGAGCCGTTCCCGCAGGTCAGGGGCCGAAAGAGCTCTCGAACAGCCGGACATGCCTCGAAGGCCGCACAGACGGCGCCGGCAATCGGCAAACACGCAGCTCAGCCCGCGCAATCAGCGAGCGCGAGAGCTCGCCAGGGAGGGCTCCCCGGCATACGCCCGCGGACCGTCGTCTGTGTACAGGAGTGTCGGAACCGCTGGTCATCATGGGTTTAGCGGTCGAGAGACCGCCAGGCACGGAGAGGGGCCGCCCCCTAGGAAGGGCGGCCCCGAGTGCTCCGTGTATCGCCGGTTCCACGCGTCGAGACAACAGGAGGCAACACCCATCGTGACACCACGAGAGAAGTTCCCCGACTCCAACAAGCCCGGCATCACCTTCACAATCGGGGGACGCTCCCGAACGATCCGGGGCCGGGTCTGGCTCCCTTCGAATGCCGCCGTGACGCTCGCCTCCCCGTTCGTGATCAAGGCGGGGGAGGTGGCCCACATCATCCCCGCCGGTCCGACCCCCTGGCTCACCTACGGCCTCGCCGCGGGAGGGATTCTCACCCTGGGCTGCGTGCGCTTCGGCAAGTGACGCACCGGCGGGGAGCGCCCGCGTCCTCGATGAGCGCTCCCCGCCGGACCCGCCTACAGGTAGACGTCGATGAATCGGGCGGCAGGGATGCGGCCGTACACCTCGTCGTGGACGAGGTAGCCCTCGGCGCAGACGCGGTGGCGCTGGCCGTGGACCGTGATGGTGCGGACGGCTCCGGCCGGGGCGTCGGGGGCCGCGAAATGGTGGACGGCGCCGGGGCCGAGAACGGCGCTCGCGTTGATCACCGTGTAGATGCGGATGCGCTGGGCCATGGTGGGGCCTCTCGTGCGGGGCGGGAGGGCCCCGTGCGGGCCCTGCCTGTACCCCTTACGGCTCCCAGGGCCCGGCAGACAGCAACGGGCCCCACCATGCCGCTCAGGCCTCCGTCTCCACCAGGCGGAGACGGGCGGAGAAGGGGGTCTGTCGGGCGACAGGGCGGAACTGCCCCCCTCCCGGCCCGTGGCGCCCCGTCGTCCGCGCCACCACGCATCTGGACCCGCAGCGTCGCCCTCAGACCGCCAGCGAGCTGCTCGCCCTGATCGACCGCGAGCACGCGGACATCCCCGCAGACCCCCTTGAGAGCGCCCAGGCGCTGCTCGAAGCCGCGGATACCGGCGACTCGGCCGCCGCGGACACGCTGCTGGCCTTGGCCGGCGGTCACCCCGAAGACTACGAAATCCACGTCGGTGTGCTCGCTCGCCTCGACATCCAGCAGGCGGGACCGGCCCTCGAACGCGACCCCGCGCAAGCTCACAGCCTCCTGCGTGCCCTGGCCGAGCACGTCGACGGAGACGACACGCACATGGTGCAGTTCGGCGACGCCGCAGCCGTCGTGATCTGGCTCCGGGACATCTGCGCCTACGCCGCCGACCAGTGCGACTGGGATCTGCTGGAAGAGGCCGCGCACACCATGTGCACCTGGGACGGGGCCTGGGACCAGTGGAGCGCCCGAGCCAAGATCACTCCCTGGCTGCGGGCTCTGGAGAGCGAAGCCGCATCCGTCATGGCCGCGGTCCTGCGCGAGCACCCGGAATCCGCCCAGCACTTCAGCCACCTCGCCGACGACCGCACCGCCGACCCCCGCATACGCCACGCAGTACGCACAAGCACGGCTCCCTGAAGGGCCGGTGAGCTGTTCCGCGAGTCGAGCGGGATCGGCGGCCGGTCTCAAGGCCCGGCCGCCCCTGCGGTGCCGTTGCGGACCTGGGGGACGGAATGAGGGCTGTGCAGAGGGCTTCACGAGGACGGCAGCGTGACGGCCAGCGCTGTTCCCGGTGCTGCTCCCGGGCCGGCTCCGCTCGCCAGTACAGTCGTCAGGGGCGCCAAGCCACTGGGATTGGCTTGGCGCCCCTCACGATCGGTGAAGAACCTCATCCCTCCGGCTCGCGCGGGACGGCACGGGAGAAGAACTCCTTCGCGGTCTGCCCGTCGAGTTCCCCGTTCGTGGTCGCGGACCGCCGCAGCGCTTCGCCCGTCACCCGGGCGGGGATGCCGAGCTGCTTGTCCGCCTCACCCATGATCTCGCCGACGTACCACTGGGCCGAGGTCGGGAAGTGCTGGATGAACCAGCTGAGCATCTTCGCCAGGGGAACCGACAGGATGAGGTCGAAGGCCTTGAGCTGGCCGCCCCGGCGTTCGCTGACGCGCAGCGAGGTGGCGAAGTCCTCCAGGACGGCGTGGCGCAGGGTCGGCCCCAGGGCGTCGGTCGGAATGATCCGCCTGAGGCTGTCGGCGACCTCGAAGGCCAGTTGGTCGGCCACCTCCCGCACGTTCGGCTCGTTGCGATGGCGCAGGCCCCACCGCCTGCGGATGTCGGGCCGCTTCCACAGGAAGCTGAAGAAGGTCTCGCTGAAGCGGTCGCGGATCTGAGCCGCTCCCGGGGCGAGACGGTGCCGGTCGCCGGCCGACATGGCGTCCTTCAGCCCCTCGGAGGAGCGGCGCCGGGCTTCCGCCCAGTCCTCGGCGACCGGTCGTGACCACTGGGCCCGTCCGCCGACGGTCGCCTGGGGAAGCGGCACGTCGTTCTCTCCTCGGGAGATGTAGCCCCGCAGTGTGGAGGCCGTGATGCCGCCCAGCGCGGCCATCTCGGGCACGCCGAGCAGCCGGTCCCCGGTGAGTTCGGGACTGGCCAGGTCGACGACACACTTCTCCAGCGGCAGGGGATCGTCCTGCTTCTGGTGGTGCTGCGCCCACCGGGTCAGGTGGTCGAGCCAGTCCTTGGGCGCCGCGGTGGCGGGGTCGAACGTGGCGACCTTGTGCACGGGTGCGCGGTCCGGGTGGGCGCGGCCGTCGAGCATGTCGTCGGCGTGGACGGTGGCCGTGGCGCGTGCCGTGTGGCGTGCGTAGTCCTCGGTGACCGGGTCCCAGATCTGTCCGGGCCGGTACCAGGCGTCGCCGTCCCACCAGTAGCCGCCGGCCCGGAACAGCAGCGGCGCTCCCGACCAGTAGGTGTGCAGGCCGGCAGTGTCCTTATCGCGCAGCAGGAGCACGGTGCGCCCGTGCTCGGGGTGGTAGCGGACGGCCCAGCCCAGGTGGTGGGCGATCGGGTCGGTGGTGAAGGCCAGCCAGCCCCCCTCGCGGGAGGTGTCGCACCGGCCCCACATGCCTTCGCCCTGGTTCCGGCCGACTGCCTCGATGGCGTCGGGGCCGTCGTCGAGCGGCAGGTGTGAGTCGTCGACGAACGGCAGACCGGGCACCGGGTGGTCTGTCCGCAGCCCGTTGGCGAGCGGACGAATGTCGTAGACCAAGGACTTCTCCCTCTCCACTTAGTGCTGTAGTTGGCTACAACACTTTCGATGCCCATTGGTACACCACTTGCAAACACATCGGCACAGCGTTTTCAAGTCAACATTGCACAGCGGAAGTCGAGACAGCCTCCAGGCCAGGCCAGAGGATCAGAACACTGCCGTGCCGCAGTCGCTGCACCTCACGCCTCGGCGCCTCCGCACGCCGGAGCAGCCTTCACCTGCTCCTGCCGGGGGCCGGGCGGGCGCCGCACGGGCGCGACTGCGACAGGCGGGCCGCCGCCGCGACGTCGGGACGTTGCGAGCATGCCGCCATGCGCGCCCACGGCCGGCCCGCCTACGAGAAGCCCTCATCGACCAACTCCTTGCGGACCTGCAACACGGCCGCCCTCCTGGCAGCGCCCGGCGGTGCAGTACGGAACAGGGTGTTGCTGTGGGGTCTCGATCTTTCGTGGGTGGAGAAAGGGGCTGCTGACCTTCCGCGCCCGTGCCATCCTGGCCGGTTGGCTATGGGCGAGGGGAAGGGGACAGGACATGACAACACGTCACGAGCCTTGGCCGGCGACGGTCGTCACGGCGGTGGCAGGTGTGCTCGGCGACACCGCGCAAGGCTTGACCGGGCGGGAGATCGGGCAGCTGCTGGCAGTCGTGAAGGTGCCAGACGTGGACGGCGGTAACAAGCGGGACCGCCTGGCCGGGGCGCTGCTGGCGCAGCAGGCGCGCCAGCAGGCGTCGAACTGCGTGATCGCGTTCATCAAAGAGGCGATGGCCCCGGTGCGCTACGTCCAGCAGCCGCACACGTTCTCGCGCCGGCAGGACGACCTCAACGAAATCCTCGTCCATGTCGGGCTGCGGGTGAACGACGAGGGGAGCATGGCCAGGGGGCCGGCGGCTGCCACGTTGAGCGAGGCGGCACGGCACGCCAGTTCCCTGCGGGCCGAGCTGCGCCGTCGCTCTACGCATCCGGAGGTGCTGCGCTACTGCACGCTGGAGATCCTGGCCAAGAACTCCTTCCACGCCAGCCTGGAGGCGGTCAAGTCGGTGGCCGACAGGCTGCGGACGCTCACCGGCCAGGGCCTGGACGGGGCGCGGCTGGTCGACACGGTGCTCATGCCCGGCCAGGGAACCGCCCGCGTGGCCATCAACGCGAACGCCACAGGGCCCGAGCTGGATGAGCAGAAGGGGCTGGCGAACCTGGTCAAGGGCTTGTTCAGCATGTACCGCAACCCGGCCGCGCACGAGCCGCGGCTTCACCGCACGGTCACCGATGAGGAGTTGCTGGAGCTGCTGACCACGCTGTCGATGGTGCACCGCCGTCTCGATGGCGCCCACGTGACCCCCTGAGGGGGTCACTCGTGGTGCCACCAAGCCACCGCGAGGCCGACGAGGGCGAGATCCCACGTGCTGGGCGGTGCCAGCCAGCAGGCCCGTGGACGCCAGGCGCAGCAGGACGCGGGCATGGTCGTCGGCGGCCAGCGTGTGCGCGGGCTGGAAAGTCGCCGGCTGCGACCTTGGCGCCGCTGCGCGTCCGCGTGCACGGCGGCCGCGTGGACCACCACTCCCGCCAGACGCGCCCTGGATATCGGCGTCGGCCGGCTCCCTGAGGACACCTCAAGAGGCGGGCAGGAGGCGGGCTTCCTGCAGGCCGTCGCACCCCTGCTTGCAGGGTGCCACTGCGACCGGGCCGGGTGCCCAAACCCGCCCCCGCACCATGTATGGATCTATGTCGTCGGCGCGGGCTGGCGGCGCTTGGCGCGCTCGACCTGGCGCAGCAGCAGGTCGGCGAACTGGATGATCTCTGCTGCCTCGATCGGGTCGTCGAAGTCGACGGTGCGGTGGCTGGCAGGGTTCTTGTAGGCGCCCATGGCGCCGGCGAACAGGTTGGCGGTGGCCGTCTGTTCGCCGCCCTCGGCTTCTGCGTCGGCGAGCGTACCGCCGGTCTTGCCGTTCTCGTGAGGCCGGAACGCTTCGCGCATCAGCCTCACTCCGACCAGGGAGTTGTCGAGTCCGGAGGCGTCGCGGACGGCGACCTCGACCGCCTTCATCGCGGCGAAGGACGCCGTCTCGTAGTCCCCCAGGTCGAAGTTGGTGCGCACCGTGCCTTCCAGGTCGCGGTGGAGCGGGCCGGAGAGCCGTTCGCGGGCCTCGAACCTCGTGATGCCCTGCGGGTCCTTCGCCAGGTCCACACCGTCGCTGGAGATCCGGCGGAACGCCTCGGACTGGCTGGGCTCGCGAGTCAGCAGCGCCTGCGCCTCCAGCCAGCACCAGGCATCGGACAGCCGGTTCACCAGCGCGTCCGTATCCGGCTCTTCCTGGAACGCCTGCCGAGCCGAGCTCATGGTGCCCACGTACTGCAGGTATCCGGTGCTGCTGGCAAGGTGCCGCAGCAGCAGGAGGGCGACGTCTCGCGTGGGCAGCTGACGGATCTGCTCTGCCGGAACCGGCGGTATGTACTGGAAGTTCATAGGCCGACGCTACGGCGCAGCACTGACACTGCGCGGCCTTACGGGAGACGGCCCTACGGGAACCCGCAGCTGCCCGCAGTCCGTAGGGGGGCGCCGGTACTGTCCGGCGCCGGCGCCCGTTCGCCTTGCAGCGGTTTCAGGAGCGGGCCGGCTGGGGCGGCCCGCACCCCTGAGGAGTGGCGGCCACTCGCCGTCCGGCCGTGGCAGGCGCGGCTGCCCTTCTGTGACGGCGGTTCGCCGTCTCAGTTCACGGTGAAGTAGTAGTCATAGGGAGCCAGTTGGGCGCCCGAGCTGGTGGTCGCGTAGACCATAAGGTCGTAGAAGCCGTCGGTGGCAGGGATCCAGTCGACGCTCGCGGAGAGGTCGTCGCCCGCGGTGACCGTGACCTCGGGGCCCCCGTTGAAGGAATACGTGTAGGAGGCGACGTCCTTGACCTTGGGCGTGAACGTAAAGGAGCCCGGGACTCCTGCTCCGCCACCCGGACCGTTCTCGGGGTAGACGTCCGAAACGACCGTGGGAGTGGTGTCGTAGGTGCTGCTCCACCGGCCCATGTCGGAGACCCAGCCGTCCGCGCTCTTGCTGGTCACTTGGACAGCCTCGCCATAGATGCCGTCCAGGACCACCGTCACCTTCGCCGTCCCGTCCGTCTCCGCCGCCACCTCGACGGGCTTGCCATAGATCTGACCGCCGATAGTTTCGACGGAGTAGCTGACGACCGGATTCCTGGACTGGAGTCCTGGCGCGGGCCGGAGCGTGAACTCGGTCGGCTCTCCGAACTCGGGCGACGGGACGGCTGGGGTAACGCTTGGTGCCGTGGGGCCCACGAAGAACATGTAGCTGGTGGCCTCCGACGTGTTGAAGGCCCGGTCCAGGCTTCGCACCCACAGAGTCTTCGGACCCGAGCCGCTCGGCGGCACCAGGCGGACCGTGGCTGACCCGCCGGGGACGTCGGCGCGCATGAAGTATTGGGGCTTCGAGTACGGGTCCACGACCTGCGGAATGCCGTGATCGCCGAGGTTGACGATGCCGATGATCGGGAGGGGCTGAAACCAGGCGTACTCGAATCCGGTGACATCGTCGTCGCCGCCGGCGCTCAGGGTGAACTCGGCCGGTGCGCCACCCGGGTTGGACACGTCCGGCAGGTAGTTAGCAGAGGAGATGGCGGGCGTGGTCACGGGAGGGGTGTTGTCGATCGTGACGTAGCAGGCGGCCGACCAGTCCGAGGCCGTGCCGTCGGCCACCGTCTGTGTCTGCCACGCGTAGGTCTGCCCGTCGGCGAGAGCAGCGGCCGGCAGAGTGGCCGGGGCCTCAATGCCGGCGAGCGCGTTGAGACGGGTGACCGTGGTGACGCTGCTCGGGCTGACGACCGGCCAGACCCGGTACTGCGCGGTGACCAGGTAGTTGTTGGCGGTGTCTGTGGTTCCCGGGATGCCCTCGACGCCGAGACCGGCGGCTGCCGAGACGTACGTGGGTCGGTCCGCGTCGGTCGAGCAGTTCTTGTGGCTGTTGAACAGATCAGTGGGCACCGTGGGCGTCCTGCCGACCGCGCTCGCGGGCGACGCGGTGACGGTCAGGGTCAGGGTCAGTCCGACGGATCCCAGAAATGCGAGAACGGCACGCGATCGCGTGCCGAAAGACATGGTCAAGTGTGACCTCCGATGCCTCCGATGTGCACTGATGTTCGAGCGTCGGAGGCATCGTACGAGGTGGGTCAGACCGGCGCACTAGGATTAAGGTCCCTCTGCTGTGGCGTTTCTCCAGGTGAACTCCTGCACCCGCCCGGGTGAAGCGCTCTTCCCCGCCCTGCTGCTCCAGAGGGGCTGGCCGCTACAACCCGGGGTGTGATCAAGAGACTGCCCCGCATCGCCGCCGTGCTCGCCCTCTGCCTGCTGCCCGTCGCGGCCCCGGCCACCGCTGCAACGACTGCCCGGCCATCACTTCCTGCCGCTGGTCAGACCACCGTGACCGCGGCGCCCGTGGCCGCGCAGGATGTGCCGCTGTTCCAGGCACTGGAGTGGATCGGCGAGGCGCCCGAGAGCCGGGACGGCTACAGCCGGGACCTGTTCAGGCACTGGAACAAGGGCCTCAACCCCACCGACGGATGCGACACCCGTAAAGAGGTCATCCTGGCCGAGGCAAAACTCGCCCCCGAGTCCGGAGCGCGGTGCGCGCTGGCGGGCGGGCGCTGGTTTTCGGAGTACGACCAGGTGTGGGTGACCGCAGCATCCTCGCTCGATGTCGACCACATGGTCCCGCTCGCCGAGGCCTGGGACTCCGGGGCGTCGGCGTGGACGGCCGCCCGGCGCGAGGCGTACGCGAACGACCAGGGGGCCCCGGCGTCGCTGATCGCGGTCTCGGGCAGTTCCAACCGTTCCAAGAGCGACAAGGACCCCGCGGACTGGCTGCCCGTCGAGGGCTACCGGTGTGAGTACGGCGGGGCGTGGGTGGCGACCAAGCTGCGCTGGCAGCTGCCCGCCGACCCTGCCGAGCGCGACGCACTGACCCGCCTGGCGGAGGCCTGCCCTGACACCGCGGTCAGCTACGAGCAGGTGCCGCAGTGACCGTGGCCGGCGCATGACGCCGGGCGGCGTGCCCGCCCTTGGAGAGGGTGGGCACGCCGCCAGGGGTGTCAGGTCTGCCGAGCCGCCGCACGGCATCCACCCTCAGGAGGGCGGGTGGGTCAGTGGTGGCCGCCGCGGCGGTGGCCCCAGGACTGGTCGTCGACGAAGCGGCCGTGGTCGTTGCGCAGGGTCGCGGTGTCGTAGTCGTTGTTCCACACATACGCGCGGCGGTCCTGGTAGAGGTCGGCGCGGGTGTCACGCCCCTCGCCGGTGTGGATCCGGACCGTGGCGCGGCCCGCCAGACGGTAGTGGTCGAAGGTGTACTTGTGGCCGGACTCGTCCCTCAGGGTCCAGCCGTCGAGGTTGACCGCGTAGCGGGTGGTGTTCGTCAGCTCCACCCACTCCTTGTTCAGGGAGCGGTTGGAGCGGTCGTCGCGGCCCGGGGAGTCGTACTGCACGTCCGAGATCTCCACCTGCGGGTGGTGCGGGCGGGCATGATCGGCCGCGGTGGCCGGCAGCGCCGCCACCGAGACCAGGGCGCCGGCGGCGAGGGCTGCGGCGGCCAGACGGCGGGCGGTGACAGAAGCGGTCAAGGAGTCCCCCTGATGGTGCGGGCACCGCTCTCAGGAGCGGCCTTCTCGGCCGCTGCGGAAAGTAGGTGCGGTGTGCGGGTGGCGGCCGGGCCGGCCGCGCACTCACACTCTGTCCACCCCGTGCGGCAGTTGGGGAGGAATCACGGCCTGTGTTACCTGTTGCCCGCATTCCTGTGACTCTTAAATGCATCGTCCATTTATGCCTCGCATGCACAATGTTGACGCCCCGCCAGGTTGCGGGCCCTTGCGGGAGTTGACCGCTCGCCCGGGAGCGCCGCCCCGCCCCCGGGCCGGGCGTCACCCGAAAGTGAGTAACAGCCCAGCCGCCGGCCGGCCGTGACGCCGGCGCTCCGGCGCCGGTTGAGCCATACCAGGACAGGCACGCGCGGGAGGGAAACAATGGCCGCCGACGACAAGACCCTCGACCTGCTGAGGACCGTGGAGGCGCGCCG
Source organism: Streptomyces sp. NBC_00080 (assembly GCF_045041255.1). Lineage (NCBI taxonomy): Bacteria > Bacillati > Actinomycetota > Actinomycetes > Kitasatosporales > Streptomycetaceae > Streptomyces > Streptomyces sp. NBC_00080. The sequence goes on along the minus strand of NZ_CP108235.1, from coordinate 9,732,277 downwards.
CCGTGGCGCGGAGCACGGCTGGGCGGTGGATGCGGTGCTGGTGCCCGTGAAGCAGCGTGTGCTCAACCTCGCCGACCGCGGCCTCATCGAACTCGCCGACCGGGAGGAACGCGCAGCGCTCTCGGCATGGGAAGGCCGCCCTGTGAGGTGGGCGGCCCGCCTGGCACCCGACGGCCACGACCTCCTCCTCTACGCCGCCTCCCGCCCCCGGCACACCGCACCCGCCGGCGGTCCCGGACCGGGACGCCAGCGGGTCGAGCTGTGTCTGTCCCAGATGGCCGCTCTGTGGCAGGCCGTCAGCCTCGGCGCGCGCCTGCGGCGGCCGCTCGCCGACGGCCTCACCGACGAGGTCCGCACCGCGTGCTGCGACCACCGTGTGAAGCGGTGGGTCCTGCACCTGACCGACGCCCAGATCGCCTCCGTGGCGTACGTGTTCTGGCTGCACAAGACAACCGGCTCCGCACTCGAAGCCAACCGCTTCGCGCGCGACACCGGCGTCACCCACCGGCCCGCCCCCGCGCAGCGCACGGCGATTCCCGAGCGCACACCGCTCCTGCACCGCCCGCCATCGGCCGTACCTGCCGATCCCCACGCCTGACGGGGGCGGCGGGCGCGAGTGGTCCGGGCGGCCAGGTCCGGGCGGCGGGCGGCCCGTTGCGCGGCCCGCGGTGCGGCGTCCTCAGGCGGCGTGGGATGAGGTGTTGAGCCGATTCCAGGCCCCAGGGTTAGTCGGCGCCGCCCGCCGCGTCGGCCGACCGCGCTGCCGGACGGCAGCGCGGTCCTTCTCGGCCTGAGCGAGTCCGGCCCGCGCCGCGCCTACCACGCCCGGGCCCGGCGCTCGCGACGCGTTCCTCGAGCCCGCGGAGAACATCGCGCTCAGCATCGAGCTGGCGCGGTCGTCAGCCGCCGTCGCGAGCAATCCGCCGGCCGATGCCGGTCCAGACCGGCTCGGCCGCTTCCTCGGGCACGGCGCCGGTGAGACCGTCGAGGTGCTCGACGGCCTCACGGGTGATGTAGCGGTCAGGGTCGGGGGATTGCAGGTAGCGGCGCAGCAGGTCGGCGTCGAGGTCCTGGCGCTGCAGGTAGGCGGCGAGGGTGCCGACCAGGAGGTGGTTGTGGGCGAGGGCGTCGGTCAGGGCGTACAGGACCAGGCGCTGCCATTGCTTCATGCTGTCGCCGTGCAGGGTCTTCAGGTGCTGGGCGCGGGCGAGGTAGGCGTTGATGTGACGGCAGTGGTAGGTGACCAGCGCCAGCAACTCGGGCGGTACGCCCTCATCGGCCGCGAGCGGAGCGGGCGCCACGGCGCAGGAACCGGGCGCGGGCGGCAGGGCGTCGCGGACTTCCTGCAGGCCCGCGGTTTGCTGCGGGCCACGGGCGATCTCGCTGCGCCGCTGGGGGCGCCTTCGCGGGTGGGGTGAGGTCATGGCGGTGCAGTCTTCCGGCCGGCCCCACGATCCGGCGCCTGTCGGGCGGCCGGGGCCGCACGGCGGGGCGCTGTGAGTGACGCGGCGCGTCTGGGACCTACCAGTCCGGGTCAGTCGTGGGCTGACGCGGCACTCGGCCGGGCACCGTCACAGCGCGGCAGGAAAGGGGCGGCACCGCCCGGACAACGACGAACGTCCTGCCCACGTCACGGCCGATTTCCCGGCGGGGCGGCAGGGGATCGGTGGACACAAGGCAGGTGTCGGCGTGGCGGGCATCGGTGCTGTGTCAGTGCCGCGTGCCACACTGCCGGCCATGTCGCTCGCTGATCTCACTCTCGACCTGTGGCGGACCTTCGACGAGGTCACCGCCCGGCGGATCGCCCAGAATGCCGCTGACCACGTGGGCGGCCGGGTGTCACTGGTCGAGGCCACGGAACACCTAGGTGCCCCGCTGCACCGCATCCGTCTCGAGCGGGACGGGCAGGAGTTCGCCCTGATACCCGGAGGCCGGGTGTCCCTGGGCTTCGACGGCGCCACCTGGAAGCCGACCGCGCAGCAGGCCGCCGACTACGCGGAGAGCCTGGAGCAGGGCTACGGTTACGGGCCCGATCTGCGGACCCACCTCGAGCGGATCCTCAGCGCTCGCCGCAGCGTCCACCTGGACACCGTCCTCATGGCCGTCGAGGACGAGAACCTGACCGAACCTCCGGCCGACATGCCTGCCGCCCTCTTGGCCCGTGGTCTGCGGATGCCGAGCTCCGACGAGTGGGAACACGCCTGCGGCGCCGGGTCGGACACCCTGTTCCGGTGGGGCGACGACTGCCCCCTCGACCGCATCCCCTACGGCGACGACACCGGCCCGCACAACGAGCTGAACGCCTTCGGCCTGCACATCGCCCACGACACCTACCGCACCGAACTGACCAGCGACGTCACCGCGGTCCACGGCGGCGACGGAGGCGAGTCGGTGTGCGGCGGCTACGGCCATCTGCTGGCCTGGCTCCCCCTGGCGACCGCCAACCGCAACCCCGGGACGGCCGAGTTCGTGTACGGACCGGACGGAGAGGACATGTACGAAAACTTCTCCACGCGACCGGTGCTCACGCTCTGAGCTTGTCGTTAAACCCCGTCAGGGGGTGACGTAGTCGCCCCAGCCGAAAGTAGCGACGTACGCCCGTCGAAGGGCTTCTCCGCCGCGTCCGCCCCCGATGCGGATGATGGTCAGCGCGAGGATGAACCAGACGGTGAAGCACGCCGCGACGATCAAAGTCCAGCGAGGGCCGGAAAAGCTAGCGATGACGACCAGGGCAATGATCGTGACGACCAGTCCGATGTGGCCGCCTCTGATATCCGTGCTGGACCTGCTGCCGCCTGCCATCGGGGTCTCCCGCCAAAAAATCACGTCGCTCTGCGTCAAAGCAGGCTACGGGGGCTCCGTCAACGGTGTCAGTGCCGCTCCTGCGACGGGGTTTGGTGCCGACCTTGTGGTGGGCGGGACGGTCATGCCTCGCCGGTAGCGAGGACGCGGCCCACGTCGTGACGGGTGGCTGGACGGTGGTCGACGACCTCGCGGAGTGGCGTCCTCAGGCGGCGCGGGAGGAGGTGCTGAGCCGTTTCCAGGGGCCGGTGTAGGCGGCACCGCATCCGGTGCAGCGGGCGAGGTAGAGGGCGGAGGCGGGGGTGTGGGCGGGTGAGGGCACGACCGGGTGGGCGGTGCCCTCGATGACGGTGGTCAGGGCGGGCCAGGCGGGCAGACAGCCGCAGGCAGGCGGAGGGGGTCCGGGATGGCTGCTCATGAGGGCTCCGGCGGGGCCGGGGGGCGGGCGCGGCGGCTGTCGGGTGTGCGGCCGATCCGGCCGGCGACGGTGTGGATCTCGCTGCTGGTGTAGGCGGTGCGGATGCCGGAGGGGGTCATGCCGCCGGCCCGGGCGAGGGGTTCGAGCTTGTAGGGGCGCTCTCCGTGGAACTCCCGCCCGTAGGCGAGGAGGTGGCGGATCTCGCGGTCGGCGGCCTCGCGGGCGGCACGGGCGTTGCCGAGGGCGATCAGCAGGGGGTCTTCGCGCTGGTCGTCGTGCTGCGCTTCCAGGGCGAACGCGTAGTCGGCGCGGGCCTGTTCGGCCTCCGCGAGAGCGTCGGGGTAGAGCTCCTCCGGCGTGACGTCACCGGGCTGCGGCACAGGGACGTGGATGGCTGCAAGGTCACCGATCAAATCCATGATTACGACCATCGCAAAAAAGTACGGCCAACGCAATACCGTTTCGGGGTCAGGGAGTTGACCGTGCGGGAGGCGGCATGGGCCGAGGCCGGCGCCTGGTACGGACCGCATGGACGCCTCCATCTCGCTACCGTGTCCAGCGCACCTAGGTGGGGGTTCCGTCCCGCTCCGGGAGCAGCTCAGGCATCCCCTCCACCAGCACCACGACACCGGTCACCTCACCTGCCTCGGAACGGCCGACCCACACCGGGTAGGTACCGTCCCCGGTCGTCGCGAAGGACATGAGCTCGCCGCCGGAAGCCTCATCCCAGGTGCGCCGCATGAACATGGAACCGTCGTCGATGTCCTCGTACCCGGCCAGGTCCGGCTCCCCCCGGATCAGCCCCCGCTCGAAGAGCGCGATGAGCGGATCCCAGGACCCGGCGTCGGCGAAGCAGCCGGTGGCACCGTCGGTGTCGAAGCCGGCTATCTGCTGCTCGATGAACAGCCGGGGATCGTCGTCCGGACCGAGGGCCATCTCCCAGGTCGCTGCGGGGGTCTCGCTGACGAGCAGGCGGACGGCCATGGGTTCTCTGGTCGTTACCTCGGCGTTCCGCCACTCGCAGTGGTAGCTGAACCGGACCCGCGCCTCGTCGAGTACGTACTCCCCGGGCGGGACAGGGACCGTAATGCGCGGCCCGTCGCCGTGGTCGATGTCCGGGCCGGAGACGGCCAGCAGCCCGCTGGGGACGCGCAGGGTGCCGACCCGGTGCGGCTCCACGACGGTCATCTCAGGGTGGTACCCGTCGGTCACGCGCACCCCGGACCGGAACAACTCGTTGATCGGCCCGGGCTGCGCAGGACGCGGCGGACGCCAGCAGGTAGCGGGGGCACCTCCCTCACCAGGCTCGGCTGCCTCGGCCACCTCGGCCGCCTCGAAGGCCGGCGGCTCAACGAGCCCGTGCACCTGGGCCGAGAGCAGCGGCCACTCCCCGAAGGAGGGGCGGTCCAGCCAGCGCTCGTCGTCCCGGAGTCTGGGCGAGGTGACGTAGGAGCCCCCGCCCTGCCCCTGCCGCTTCTCCGTCCGTCGGCCCCTCCCGTCCGGGAAGAGGTCCACGGTGATGCGCGGGCACGCCTTGTCGAACTCCGCCATCTCAGGGCCTGTGTAGTACCAGCCGACGGAGTATCGACGCAGCAGCCGCGAGGGGTCGTCCAGCAGCCGCAGGTCCAGATCGTAGGTGCGGCGACCGTGGGCGTCGTAGACCCACAGCCCGACGTAGTGGTCCCGCCAGGACACCAGCCGGACTTCCAGCGGGGCCTTCCGACCCGGCTCCCGGTACACCACCACGTACGGAAGCCCGGCGGCATCCCGCTCCCGGGCCTCCTCGGCGGACATCGGCCGCCAGGGCGCACAAGCCTGCAGGTCCCACGCCTGCGCGTACCCCATCTCGACGACCATTGCCGCTCCTCTTCCCGCAACCTGCCTTGGTTCTGTGCTGAGCTGCAAGGTAACCGCTGCCTGTGACAACGGCCCTGCTGAGCGGGCGGCGGGCCGGCTCCGACGGCGAGACGGTGGTGCCGGTGATCCGGTCCATGGCCCGCTCAGCGAGTGGCGTGCCAGCGTGCTCCGTTGGGGACTGAAACACCCAGGAACTTGCCCTCAGAAGAGCGGGAGCCTACACATCGCTGGGACCGGGCACCTGGGCTCGGACGGAGGGGCCTGCGAGGTGACCGGCGAGGGCGCGGGCCTCGGCCCGGCGAGATCCGCGAGCAACTCTCCTCGTCCGCCGGCTCCCGCGCTTCCCCGCCGGGCCGCCCGCGACCCGCGCTGGAACGCGGCGTGTGCGCGCTTGAGGCCCAGCACGACGGCCAGCGCGAAGACCCCCTGCGATCGCGTCGGTGAGCAGCGGTGTGCACCCGCAGTGTGTGAAGCGAGCCGGACTGCCTACGCGACGGCGGCCGGGACAGCGTCCTCGGTCGTCCAGTCCCTGTCGAAGAGGGCGGCGACCAGGCGTGCGTCGGCATCGGGCAGTTGGCCGGCGCGGTGTTTGGTGCGGGCCTTGGCGAGCCAGGCGCCGATCTTGACGGTGTCGCCGTCGACGCGGATCGTCTCGCGGGCGGCGGGGGCGCGGCCTTCGCGGTGCAGGAAGAGTTCCAGGAGCTGGGCGGTCTGGGCGAAGGTGCGGCGGGCGCGGCGGGGCGGGGTGAGCGGGTTGCTGTCCGGAGTCAGGCTGAGGGAGGTCATGAGCTGTTGCTGGCCGGGGTGAAGAGTAAGCCAGGTGGAGAGTTGGCGGTGCAGCCAGGAGCCGATCTTCACCCCGGCCAGGAGGGTGTCCTTGGTGAGCGTGGCCGGGTCGGCGCCGGAGGCGAGGTGGGCGCGCAGCAGGTGGTATTTGCGGTGCCAGTCCGCGCCGTGCGGGAGGCGCCAGTCGGGGGCCAGTGCGGTGAGGGCGTCGGCGCGGGCAGGGTCGAGCTGTTTCGTGGTGGCGAGGTGGCGTTGTTCGGCGAGCCAGGCGCCGACGGGGGTGGTGGCGGGGGCGGCGAGGTGGCCGTGCATGCGGTGGTAGTCGGCTGCGGCGGTGAGGCGGGAGCGCCAGGCGGCGTCGTGCTTGTCCCAGATCATGCCGAGTGCGTCGAGTTCGGCGGTCCAGTCAGCTTCGAGGCGGCCGGCTTTCGCCGCGTCGCGCATGGTGGTGATGAAGGTGCCGAGTGTGTAGCCGGTGGGGTCCACGTGGTCGGCGGGGACGTCGAGGTGGCCGTACTGGTCTCGGTAGGACTGGGCGGCGGCGAGGCCGAGGCGTCGGGTGCGGGAGACGGCCGGGTCGCGGGGGTCGAAGGAGGCCAGGTCCATGGCGCGGGCGATGCGTTCGGGGTGGACGGTGAAGTCGAAGTGCCAGCGGCGTTCGATGACGTCGCTGGTCTCCCTGGGGAGGCGGTTGGCCTTGTCGGGGAGGCGTTCGAGGATGCGGTGGTCGTGGCTGGCCAGCGCGCAGGCGATCGCCCAGACGGGTTCGTAGGGAGTGGCGAGGATGTTGTCGGCTTCGGCGCCGGGCGGGATGTAGACGGGGACGATCAGGGAGGCGGTCTTGCCGGACACGTCCAGGCGCAGGGCACGGCCGAGGGCCTGGACGCAGCGGATGACGCTGCGGGTGGGGTCGGCGAAGACGATCGCGTCGACGCTGGGGATGTCGACGCCTTCGGAGATCAGGCGGGAGTTGGCGAGGATCGCGCAGTCGGCGGCGGCGAAGGCGGTGAACGTGCTCGCGCGCTGGGCGGGGGTGTGCTCGCCGTGGGCGAAGAACAGCTTCGGGGTGATGCCGGGAACGAGGCCGGGGCTGGCCTTGGTCAGCAGGCGCAGGGTGTGCGGGAGTTCGCGGGCGAAGAGGCGGGCGTCGGAGACGAGGTTGAAGTAGACGAGGACCTTCTTCAGCCCGTGTTCGGTCATGGCGCGCAGGACCGCGAGGTGCAGGGCGGTGGTGCGCAGCGCACCGTCCGCCTCACCGCTGTCGCTGCCAGGAGTGGTGGCGGAGGCGGGCAGGTTGAGGCGGTGGCGCAGGTCGGTGTCGGTGAGGGTGGGGACCACGATGCGGTAGTCCGCCGCCCGGCCGTCGGCGACGGCCTGGGCCAGCGGGTACTCGAAGACCTTCTTGCCGTAGACGGCCTCGTTGTCCATGGAGTTGGCGAACGCCTCCGCGTCCGCCCCGGCCGGGGGGCGGCGGCGGGGGCGGGTGGTGTCGGCGGACTCGGCCAGCTCGGGGGCGGCGAAGATGCGGGGGGTGGCGGTCATGTAGAGGCGGCGCTGCGCGTGGATGCGCTTGGCGTCGTTGACGGCGGCCCACTTCTTGTCGGTGCGGCCGGCGATCCGGTGTGCCTCGTCCATGATCGCCAGGTCGAACGGCGGCACTGCGTACCCGGTGTTCTGGGTTTCCTCGATCTTGTTCAGGGAGTCGTAGGTGCAGATCACCGTCAACGCGGGGATCTGGTCGTCGCCCTCCCCCACCACCGACATCAGGCCGCCCAGTGCGTGCGGGTCGGTGGTCGACATGACACGGGCGGCGACCAGGTCGTCGTGGCCGCTCGCGTCGAGGGAGGAGACGATCACCATGTGCTCGCTGTGGCCGTCGCGGCGCCAGGCCAGCGCCGTCTGGACCGCCAGGTCCAGGGTGGGCACCACGAACAGCAGCAGCCGGGCGCCGAGTTCGTCCGCCGTCCGGATGGACACCAGCGTCTTGCCGGTGCCTGTCGCCGACACGAACAGGCCCCGCGTTCCGGGGCGCCGCAGATGCCGGGCCAGCCGCTGGACGGCCTCGGCCTGGTCGGGAAAGAGCCGCGCGCGCTCGGGGCGGCCGGGGCGCGGCAGTTCCACCACAGTCATGACAGCTCTTCCTCGATCCCGAAAGGACGGCCTACGGCCTCCGGGCGGGGGCCCGGAGCCGGAAAGACGGTGCGGCCTGTCCGAGCGTGTGGCAGCACGGTGACGATGGCCTGGGTTGAGTCAGTGACTCCAGTAGTCGCGTCGGGGCAGTTCGACCCACAGGTCGGGAGGTCCGGCCACTGCGCGCCTGTCGGTCGGGCGCAGTCCTGCGAAGGCGCAGGCGTAGGCGACGGCGCTGTGCTGGTAGAGGTACGAGGCCAGCACCTCCCCGGGACTGTCGTTCTCGTGCGGTCCTCCGCCGGGGTGCAGGTCTGAGCCCTCGATGGTTCCATGACGGGCGATGGCGCCCTGGTTGCCGCTCTTGGGATTGGCGTACAGGCCGTAGCAGAGGGTGCCGGCGGACAACCGGGCCAGCACGCCCCGCATACTCGGCGCGTATCCCCAGGGCTGGGTGACGACGCAGCCGCCCGGCACCGACGTCACGCCGATGATCTGCAGGCTCTCGTCCATGTCGTACGCGTAGGGATCTTCCAGCAGCTCATCGATGTCTTCGCCGTCCACCGGTGTCGCCTGAAGACGGCGCACCGCCTCGGCCGCGTCGATGCCGGCCACGCAGGCCATGCCCGTGCCGTCGTAGTCGAATGCGCCCAGTGCCGTGGTGAGCCGATGGGCCTCCTGCGCTGCCGCCTGCTCGGTGTCGGTCAGGGATACCCCTTCCGGTACCGGGAACAGGCCCGGCGTCGGTCCGGCCAGGCTCAGCCGCCCCGGTGACCAGCCGCCGAGCGACAGTCGCCAGGGATCGGCCCCGGCAGCGGCGAGGGCTCGTGCGTTGTCCGGCTTCCTGGCCACGACGGCCTCCCACAGCGCCGTCACACCGTCCTCCAGCGCGTCCACATCAGCGACCCGGCCGGCCAGCTCCGCGACGACCTCCCGGGACCCGAACACCGCTGCGCGATGCAGCGGTCGGCCCCCGCTCCATCTCTCCGGATCAGCGCCTTCGTCGAGACGCCGGCGAATGTCGCCGACATCCGTCCAGTCCCAGCCCATGCCGGCCCAGCCGTCGCTCTGCACTGTCATCGGTTCCCCTCCCGCCATGTCGCAGGCTCTCGCACCCACACGCGCACCCGGGTCCGGCATCGGACCGACCAGCACGATCAAACGTCGATGACACGAACGCCGCGCCCAAGGTTCGCAGGCACACGGTCAGGGCACCTCCGATCGAGCACCCTACCACCCACGTACGCAAGACGTACGCGTAAACGACGCTCTCCGTACGCGATGCGTACGTTTCATGGGGTAGGGTGAGAGCGGAGGTGTCCCATGTCCGAGCTGTTCGACGCGGTCGACGCGCTGGTCGCGTCCCGCTCCCCGCTGCCGCCACCGGCGGAGCGCAAGCGGCTGCGCCAGGCCCATGCCCTGACCCTGGACGAGGTGGCCGCCGCCCTCGACGTGCGGCGGGCGACCGTCAGCGGCTGGGAGTCGGGCAAGGCCGAGCCGCGGCCGCCGGAGCGGGAGGCGTACGCACGCCTGCTCAAGCAGCTCGCGCAGCTCTATCCCGCCCCCGAAAACACCGGCGCACCGCAGGAGGACGCCCCGGTGGCGGAGACGTTCAGCGGACCGGCGCCCACAGCGGATGCGCCCGCGGGCGGGGTGCCCGAGGCTGCGGCCAGGGCCACGCCCGAGGCGTCCCCCGCCGCGGTGGGTGCTGCGGCCACCGCGCCGCGTGCGGCCCGTGCCGCCCGGCCCTCACCGGCCTCGCGCCGCCCGGGCGCGCAGAAGCCCGCTCCGGCCGCCTCTCCCGCGCCCGGCGCTGCGTACGCGCACGGTCCGCTGCTCGTCCTCGACGCGGACGCGGAGCGGCAGGTGAGCGGGTACGGCGTCGGCGGTCTGATCCTGGACGTGCCCGCCAAGTCGCTGCCCGCGCTGGTGGAGTGGACGCTGGCCGAAGCACAGCTGGGGGCGGAGAAGCTGCACAGCTCGGGCAAGGACGCCGACCCGCTGCTGGTCCTCACCGAAGCCGCGTGCGAGCGCTACGGCCTGCCCGCCGTCCTGTCGGAGTCCGAGCGGCTCGCCGGGCGGCTGCCGGAGGGGCACAAGGTCATCAGGCAGCTTGAGCGCGCGGACTGGCAGCTGACGAAGCGGGGGCTGGGGCCGTGGGCGCGGATCTACCGCCCTGCCCAGGGCGGCCGCCGGCAGTGCGTGCAGCTGTGCATCCCCTCCTGGCGTGCCCTCGACGGCCGCGCCTGGGGCCATGCCGCCCAGCTGGATCCCGCGGAACTCGCCCGGGTGCTGGGGGTGTACGCGGCCCGGGTGATGACGCCGGTCGGCTCCACCGCGGTGACGGGACTGCAGCTGATGACCACCCTCAATCCGCCGACCCGCGCGAGTGAGCCGGACGAGAACGGCAAGCGGCACCGCGAGCACCGGCCCGGCTCGCTGGGTACGGAGCCGGTGGACCCCGCGCCGTGCGAGGCGACCGACGGGCACCCCGTCCTGGCGCACCTGCCCCGCTTCCACGTGCGCGGTCCCGGCGAGAGGCTGTTCGAGGAGGCCTACGACTGGGCGCGGGATCTGACCGATGCCGAGTGCATGCAGCGGCACCTGGTCGGCCTGGATGTGAACCTCGCCTTCGGTGCGGCCGCCAACGGTGCCGTCGTCGGCCTGGCCACGCCGCCCGTGCACGTCACCGGTCCGGTCTTCGACGCGGCGGTGCCCGGCTCCTGGCTGGTCGACCTTTCCCACGTCGACCTGTCCCGGGTGAAGGTCGCCAAGCAGTGGCGCGACCTCGACGGCGCGCTGCTGCCCAGCCCGTTCACGCCGACCGGCGAACGCCCGACGGGACCGGCCTGGTACGCCACGCCCACCGTGGCGTACGCCGTCGAGCTCGGCTACGACGTCGCGCCCGTGGAGGCCTGGGTACGCCGTGAGAGCGGCCGGTTCCTGGACGGCTGGTACAAGCGGCTGCGCGATGCCTACGTCGCCACCATGGCGGACCTCGGCGTCGCGGAGAAGCTGTCCCCGGCCGAGTTCCTGGAGGCGATGGACGGCTGCAAGAGCCGTGATCCGGAGCTGGGAATCGTCGTGGACGCGGTCAAGATGACCGTGAAGGGCGGGATCGGCAAGCTGCAGGAGAAGGCGCGCGGCGGCGGCTGGAAGCCGGGGCAGGCCTGGCCCGCTCTCGCCCGCCCGACCTGGCGGCCGGACATCCGCGCCACCGTCATCTCCCGGGCCCGCATCAACATGCACCGCAAGATGCTCCACCTGGCAGCGGCCACCGGACAGTATCCGATCGCGGTCCTCTCCGACTGCGCCGTGTACGCCGCCGACGGCCCCAGCCCCCTGGACGTCCTGCCCTACGACAGCAACGGCAAGACCGTGCCGGGCAGCTTCCGCCTCGGAGTGTCACCCGGGATGGTCAAGCACGAAGGCACCCAGAGCGTGCTGTGGGGGGCGGACGTCCTCGAGCAGCTCGCCGCCGACGACAAGACCGCCAACCTCGCCCGCTACATCAAGACCGGCGAGGTCACCGCCAAGGACACCGGAGAATAGGGAGCGTTACGGCGATGGTCACGGTCGGGGAAGAACTCGACAAGGCGGTGCAGGGGGCGTTCACGCGCCCCGTTCCCAAGTCCGCAGGGGCGCAGATGCGCTACCTCGTCAAGAACCACGGCGGCCGTACGAAACCGGTCGCCGAGCTGCTCGGCATCAGCCAGCGCACCGTCGAACGGTACGTGAAGAACCAGATCAGACATCCCCGGCCGGAGCTCGCAGACCGTCTCGAGCGTGAGGTGCGCGTGCGCTGGCAGCCGCAGGTCAGGGCCAGGGCGAAGCAGGCCGCCGCCTCCGCGAACGGCATCATGATCGATGTGCAGGCGAGGTTCGGCTACACCGCCGCCGGCAACAGCACCGACCAGGCCCGGGTGCGTCACCTCACCCTCGCCCTGCACCCCCGGCACGCCGCCCGCCTTTTCGAGGCCCGCGAGGCCGGCCTGGACGAGGACGACCTCCTCCAGGTCGCCGCCGAGGTTCTGGGCGAGGTCTACTTCCGCGACAACGGCCGCCGCGCCCACGGCCTCGAAGTCGAACTCAAAGATCTCGTCGACCTCGAGTTCGAGCTGTAGACCGGTCGGGGGCGCCGGGATGGGAGAGCAGGAACGGATGCCGGGGAGAGTTGTGGCAGCAGGGGTGTTACGGACGGTGCCGCTGGCCGGGGAGCTGACCTCGTCACTGATCAGCCGGGCCGCAGACCGCTACGGTCTGCCGACCGCCGGTGTGCTGCGGCTGTGGACGTGCCGCAACTCCCCCGCCCGCAACGGCGGCGGCCGTGTGCGGGCCGACGCGGAAATCGTGCTCAACGAAGCCGGGCGGGCGGTGCTCGCCGAGCTGTGCGGGGCGGAGGCGGCGGTGCTGGCGCGCGCTCTGCCCGCCTTCCCCGTGGACGACCCCAAGATCAGCAGCGGCCGGGAGGCCGGCCTGGCGCAGGCGCGGTGGCGGGCGGCGGGCGCGGTGGCGGGTGAGGCGGCATTCGCCTGCCGGTCGTGCACCGCGCGGCGCACCGGGCAGACGGTGCGGGCGGTGCGGTATCTGCCGCGCTGGCAGCGGGTGTGTGCCCGGCACGGGCGGTGGCTGCTGGACGCGGACGCCGACCAGCCCTTGGAGCACCTGGATCTGCGCGCCGTGCCCGAGGTGGCGGCCGCGCAGCGGCGGTGGCCGGGCGTGGCGCGGCGTGCGGTGCGGGCCGGGGTGGAGCCGGAAGCGGTGTTCACGGTGGCGCATGCGGTGGTGGCCCGCTGGTGGGAGGGGGCCCTGCACTGGGAGCAGGAGGAGATCTGGCCATACCGTCTGGACCAGTTGGCGGGCGGTGACGCGGGATCACGGCTTGGGTGGTGGCGGATCCTGGGCCGGGACGCGGCGATCTTCCCGGAGGTGGTGGCCGTGGCACAGGCGCTGCTGGATCCGGCCATGGCCGAGCTGGTGTGGAGGGACAGCGGCGCCGGGCGGCCGCGGCCGCTGCCCGCTGACGGGGCGTTCTGCCGTCGGCTGGGCGAGCGGGTGGGACGTAACTGGCTGGGGCCGCTGTCGGCGGTGGACTACGGCGGGCCTCTGCTCGCCTGGATGGGCGCTGTCATCCGTCGGCGGCGCGGTGAAGGCGGGCCGCCCGGCTGGAGGGGGGATCCGTGGCGGCTGCCGCGGGAACAGCAGCCCGCCACGATGGCCGGCGGGTTGCGCGTCATGGCGGCCGAGGCGCATTCGGGTGGCTCGGGGACCCGGTGGCGGACCACCGTGTCCGCCGAACAGCGCTTCCACATAGCCCAGTTGGTGAAGGAGGCCGGTGAGCAGCTGGTGGAGTTGCGCGGCGTGCACAGCGGCACCACCGCCGAGGTGGCCCGCACCCTGCTGGAGCACCTCAGTGAGAGTGCCGCCCTGATCGAGAAGGCCCTCGTGCACACCGCCACGGCGGCCGTCACCGCCGGGGTGTCGCTTCAGGAAGTTGCCCAGTGGTCGCGCCTGCCCGCCCAGGAACTGGCAGACATTGTGGCCGCAGGCCAGGACGGCGGCTGAGGCGCCTGGTGTCCGGTGTGGCGGGCCTGCCACTGCACGGCGCAGCCCGGCCCGCAGGGGCTCGGGCCGTTTTCGCCTCCCGGGCCCGGATGTGCGTGCGCGGTGCCGTTTCGGGAAGACCGGCCGCGCCTGGCCACTACGCTGTTGCGGAGCAGCGGCAGGCGGCGGGGCGAGGACAGGCACAGAGGGAGCACGTTGAGCAGTCGACCGGGCCCGGCGGCAGCGGGGGCGGACCTTGCCCAGCTGGCGCTCACCTTCCACCACACCCACCAGTTGCTGGACCCTGCCGCGCAGGGGGTGCAGGACTGGGAAGTGCGCATCACCGTGGCCGGCACGCAGGTGGGGAGCCTCACGGCCGTGCGCGGTCTGTACTGGAAGTCCGACAATCTGCGCGAGCGGATGGCCGACGAGCAGTCGTTCCCGGCTCTGGTGGCCGAGCAGCTTCTGGACGACGAGGGCCATTTCACAGCCGAGTTCGAGGAGTTCATCGAGTCGGCCTCCAGCGTCCTCGTCGTTGACGGGCTGCACCTGGATGAGGCCTTCGCTGATCCGCTGGTCGTCGCCGTGGTGGTGGCCGCCGTTATCGACCGGCTGACGGACAACTACTTCGCCGTGGTCCTGCCGGGCAAGAACGCCTGCACGGATGCGGGTTCCGCTCTGCTCGCCGAGGCCGGCACGCTGCTGAGCGCCCAGGCGTTCTCCGACGAGCTGCAGATCATCGACAACGCTCTGGCCGCTCCCGAAGAGGCCGCGCAGCGCGTGCGCGGCCGTCTGCGTTCCCTCGCCCGTCACGGCGGAGCGCCGGCGTGGGACGAAGACGATGCGGACGACGGCTGGGACGAGGACGGCGAGGAGGACGAGGAGCTCACCGCGCGCACCGCTGCGGTGCTGCGGGCGGCGCTCGATGAGCTGTCCGCGCACGTCTGGCAGGACGTCGCCGCCGTGGGCGATACGCCGCTTGGGCGGGGCCAGGGCCGTGTACTGGGCTCGCTGCCGCCCATCACCTTTCACCAGGACCACCAGTGGCGGCGGCAGATGGCCCGCTGCTTCGACGACCTCGCCGCCGACCTCGCCCAGGACGGCACCGTGCGCCCGCGCTGCACCGGCGAGGAGATGGCGCTTCACCTGGGCATCGACCGGGCCAAGTCGCTGACGCGGAACCGGCCGCGTCTGGTCGCGGAGACGGTGGCAGGCCTGGATGAGGACCCCCGGGACTTCGACTGGGACTGGTGTTTGACCGTCCTGTTCGAGGACCACGACGTGCTGATGCTGTTCGACGCCTCCCTGGACGGGATCGAGGACAGCGGCAACGAGATCAACCAGGCCCTCGGACTTGCCAACCTGGCCGCCGCCCAGTGGTTCGTGCCCTTCCGCCCCAGCCAGGCCCGCGACCCCGACCGCGGCTTTGGCCGCTCCTGACCCCGGCCTTCGCCGCCAGACCTCTAGCCCAGGCGGTCCACAGGAGCACGTCGACGGGGGCCGCCTCGGCAGACCGGCTACGGCTCCGGTTCATCCGGGGGCGGGTTGGGGAGAGCTACGCTCGGGCTGCTGATGCGTCTGGGCGGGGAAAGCGGGGACACGTGGCCAAACGCGATGTGTGGGTACGTGTCGGGGACGACCTGGTGCGCGGCGACACCGTCGTGGGCGTCACCGTGAGCGATCCGCGCTACCACCACGAGACGTTCAAGATCATGCTGAAGGTCACGGGACACCGCGATCACCTGTGGCTCGACTCCGGTGTCCGCGACGACGACCGGGGTGGCGGGCGTGAGCAGGTCAACGCGCTCGCGGATGCCTTCGTCGACACGCTCGCGCGCGGTGCGGCGATGCCGTCCGGCGCCCTGATCCGGCTCGGTCCGGACGAGGACGAGGACGAGGACGACTCAGGATGGGTGCTGTCGTCTCTGGGATAGCGGCGAAGGGATCCGTCTTGCCCATACCCCGCGGCCCGAGGACGGGAAAGTGCAGGGGTGTGCACTGACAGCGGCGCGTCCGGATGTCATCCTGGCCCCGCACTTGACCCCAACGACCTTACGATGCAACGCAGTTGGGGTTACCCGCCGGTTCGCCTGCGCGGCAGGACGGGCATGGCGTTATGTGGAGTTCGTGATCATCGACAGCAGCCAGGACAGCGCGCAGGGCGGCTTACCCGCGCTCGCAGGCGCCTGCCGGGTGCCGGAACCGGGCGCGGTGGAGGCGGAGTTCGCCGCGGTGGGCAGCACGCTCGTGCAGCGCCGCTGGGTTGAGGCCGCCGTGGCGGTCAAGTTCGAGCAGCTGGCGCCGGTGGCGGCGTTCCCGGTGGTGCCCGGGCGGCGGTGGGGACCGGGCTGGTGGTGGTCGGCCACGACCGGGCGGCACGTGATGCACGGCTCGCAGGCGATGTGCATGCAGCTGATGGTCCTGGACCGCGATCCGCAGGTGGTCGGCCTCTCAGCGCGGCCGGTGCGGCTGATCTGGCGGGATCCGGACAGCCGGCGGACTCTGAGCTGGGTGCCGCAGCTGTTCGCCCGCTACGCCGACGGCCGCGCACTGCTCGCCGACTGCCCCGCCACCTCGACGACCGCCGGAACACGGGCCGAGCGCGCCGCCGTGGTGGTTGCTGCGGCGTGTGCGGCGGTGGGATTCGCCTACCGGCGCATGGTGCCGCCGGACAAGGTGGTGGCGGCGAACGTGAGGTGGCTGGCCGGCTACCGCCACCCGCGCCACCGCGACGCCGGCGGATTGGAGCAGGCGGTGCTGGAGGCGTTCGCCGCGCCGCGGCCGTTGATGGCCGGGGCCGCGGCGGCGGGCGAGACCCTCTCCGCCCTCCCGGTGCTCTACCACGCGCTGTGGGGCGGACGGCTGGTGGCGGACCTGACGCGGCCGCTGGGCGAGCACACCCTCGTGGCGCCCGGCCCGGCCGCAGGCGACGGGGAGCAGGAGCAGCACGGCAGGTGAGCAGGCACGAGGTAACCGCCCCCGGCGGGCGGTGTGTTGGAGTGGGCGCTCAGGTCACGTTCGAGGACCGCACCTGGCAGGTGACCGGTCTGGCCGACGGGCGGGTGTATCTGGCCGCCCAGGACGGGGCCACCGGGTGCGTGCTGGCCGCCCATCTGGTGGCCGCCGACGGCTTCGAGGTCCTCGGCCAGGCCGCCCCGCAGATTCCGGCCGCCGCCGCGTGGGCGGAACTGCCGTTGCCGGCCCGGGAGCGGGCGATGGCCTGGCTGCGGCACATCCGGGAGGTCGAGACCGGGCTGCCCGGCGGCCCCGGCAGCGGCGGAGTACCGAGGCCTGAGTACGACCCGCAAGCCTTCACGCTCGCCGAGCGGGAGCACGCCAAGGCGAAAGAGCTGGCTGCGCTCGGCTGGACGAAGGTCAGCCGGCCCACGGTGCAGCGGATGCGGCTGGCCTACCAGCGCCAGGGGCTGCTGGGGCTGGTGGACAAGCGGTCCCTGCGCGCCTCCTCCCCCACCGGGCGTACGGACGAGCGGGTGGTGGCCGCCGTGCTGGAGGCGCTGCGCATACGTCGCGGCCGCAGGGCGACCACGGTCAAGCAGGTCATCGACCTGGCCGAACAGATCGTGGCGCAGACCCACGGGAAGGGCCGGGTGACGCTGCCGGCCAGGTCGTCGCTGTACCGGCTGGTGAGGATGCTGGCGGATCCGGCCGAGCCGGTGGGCAGCCCGGCGCGCACCGCCGCCGGTCCGGACGGGTCAGGCGGCGGTCCGCCTGCACTACGGCCCGCCGAGCGGGTCCATGTCGCCACCGCCCGCCTGGGCATCGAGGCGGTGGGCGAGGACGGCCGTGCGGTGGCGGTGGCGGTCACCTGCGCACTGGACGGGGCCACAGGCTGCGTGCTGGCCGCCGTGCTGCACCCGCAGCAGGCCGCGCCGGTCGAACTGTCCGTGCTGCTGGCCGAGATGGCAGTCCCCCGCACGGCGCGGCCCGGGTGGCGCGAGATGCTGCGGGCAGCCCACGAGGCGCTGCCGCTACCGCAGCGGCTGATGCCTTTGGACGCGCGCATCGAGGCGACCGTGGCGCGTCCGGCGGCCCTGCCCCAGACGCTGCTCTTCGACCCGGCGGCGGCCGCCGTCACCCCCTGGTTCCTGACCGTGTGCGAGAGCCTCGGCGTGAGCCTGGAAGCCGCCCCCGCACGGCAACGCGGCACGCGCAGTGTCGCCGGGGACACGGTGAAAACGCTCGCAGGGCTGTTCACCCGGCACGCCGCCGACCTGGCCACCGCGCTGCCTGGTGTGCATCCGCAGGACAGCGCGGGAGGGCAGGCGCAGGCGTTCTTCAGTCTGCCGCACCTGCAGGATGTGCTGGACGAGTGGATCACCGCCCGCTGGCACACCCGCCCCCAACAAGCCCTGCGGCACCCGCTGCTGCCCAAGGCGGCCCTGAGTCCGCAGGAGATGTGGCGGGTGCTGCTGGGCGTCGCCGGATCGGTACCGGTGCCGCTGAGCGGGCAGGACTTCGCCGAGCTGCTGCCGGTGCAGCACCAGGCGGTCACCGAATCCGGGATCCGCCTGGGCAGGCGCCGCTACGACCACGAATGCCTGGATGAGCACCGCGGCCGGGCCAGGCCCACCACGGACGACGGTCGGTGGGAAGTGCACCACCACCCCTACGACACACGGCAGGTCTACATCCGGCTGCCCGACGGACTCCTGCACGAGATCCCCTGGACCGAGCGCGCGCACGCGCTTCGCCCGTTCGACGACGCCGTGCGGCGCCGCACCGGGCAGATCCTCGCCGCGCGCAGTGGCCCGCCCGGGCATCCGGCACCCTCGAGCGACGGGCCGGGGCGGGAGGCCGGTGTGCCAGTACCCGAGCCGGGCGAGCAGGGCCTGATGGCTGATCCGGCACCGGGCGGTGGCGTGCCCCCGTTCCCGGACGGGCCCGGGCGCGCAGGGTCCTTCGGAGTGTGGGACGCGCAGGCGGAGGCCGAGCAGTGGTGAGCGCGCCCGGCCGTCCGGGCCACCCCGTGGCCCTTGCGAGCGGCAGGCAGGTGAAGCTGGGCGCGTATGTGACATTCCAGGGCTGTACCTGGCAGGTGGCCGCGGTGGCCGGTGCGTCGGTGACGCTGGTCGGCGAGGACGGGCAGACGGCGTCGGTGCTGACCCCGTTCCTGTTCGCCGACCCGGGTTTCACCCTGGTGGGCTCCCCCGCCACCGGGGTGCGGCAGTGGGGGCTGCTGGAGTCGGTGCCCGCCCGGGAGCGGGAGCGGGCTCTGGCCTGGCAGCGGCACATCCGCGAGATCGAGACCGGACTGCCCGACGGCCCCGGCAGTGCCGGGATGCCGCGGCCCGCGTACGACCCGCAGCGCACATCGATGGCCGAGCGGGAGCAGGCCAAGGCCGACGAACTCGCCCAGCTGGGCTGGCCGCGGGTCAGCCGGGCCACCGTGCGCCGCATGCGGGCCCGCTACCACGGCCAGGGGTTGTGGGGTCTGATCCCGCGCCGCAAACCCTCCAGTGCGACCGGGCAGGCCGATGAACGGGTGGTGGCCGCGGTGCTGGAGGCACTGCGCCGCCAGCGCGGGCGCTCCAAGGGCACGCTGAAGGGGCTGCGGGAGCTGACCGGGCACATCCTGGCCGACACCCACGGGCCGGGCACGGTGGCACTGCCCGCGCCGTCGACGTTCAACCGGCTGGCGCGGGTACTGGCCGACCCGCTGGAGCATCCCGGACGGCCGGCCCGCACCGCAACGGCCGCGCCGGTGCGGCCCTTCACACCGACGGTGGCGCTGCGGCCGGGCGAGCTGGTGCAGATCGACACCACCCGCCTCGATGTGATGGCCATCGGCGAGGACGGCCGTGCGGTGCGCCCGGAACTCACCATCGTTCTCGAAGTGGCGACCAGGTCGGTGGTGGCGGCCGTGCTGCGCGAGGAGGGCACCAAGGCCGTGGACGCCGCCCTGCTGCTGGCGGAGATGGCCGTCCCCCACCCGGTGCGGCCCGGCTGGGGCGAGCAGCTGCGCCTGGCGCACGCCGCCGTCCCCTACGACCGGCTCCTCGCCCTGGATACGCGGCTTCAGCCGGCGGCGGCACGCCCGGTGGTGGTGCCGGAGACGATCGTCATCGACCGCGGGGCCATCTTCGTCTCCGCCGCGTTCCTGGCCGCCTGCGAGACCCTGGGGGTGAGCGTGCAGCCCGCGCCGCCCCGGTCCCCGGCCGCCAAGGGCGCGGTGGAGCGCACGTTCGGAAGCATCAACTCGTTGTTCGCGCAGCACGTCGCCGGCTACACCGGCCCCCACGTCCTGGCGCGCGGCGAGGCGGTGCAGGACGAAGCCCGGTTCACGGTGGCGCAGTTGCAGGAGCTGCTGGACGAATGGATCACCGCGTGCTGGCAGCACCGCCCGCACGACGGGCTGCGCCACCCCCTGCTGCCGAAGAAGGCGCTGGCCCCCAACGAGATGTGGGGCGCGCTTCTGGGCGCGTGCGGGTACGTGCCGTGGCCTCTGGGTGGCGCCGACTACCTGGAACTGCTGCCGGTGCGCTTCCATCCCGTCACCGGCCGCGGCATCCGCATCAACCACCGCACCTACGACCACGCCGTGCTCAACGAGCACCGCGGACGGCTCTGCCCCGCCGGGCCCGGCGGCAGGTGGGAGATCCACCTCAACCCGCACGATGTACGCCAGATTTACATCCGGCTGCCCGACGGGCGCCTGCACGAGATCCCGTGGATCCACCGCGACCACGTCCACGCCCCCATGGGCGAGACCGCCTGGCGCCACATCCGCGCCGCCCTCGAGCGGCGCACAGACCGCGAGAAGCACGAAGCGGCCCTCGCGGAGGCCGCCGACCAGGTCCTGCGCCGCGCCCGTCCCCTGCCCGGCCCCGGCGCACCCGCCGCAGCAACCGGCCGCCAGGTGCCGGCGGCAGGCGGGGCGGGCCCGCAGACAGCGGATGACGACGCACAGACCGGGGGCAGCGAGGACGCCGCGGACAGTCTCGACGCCGTCGACGCCCGCACCCATGTCGATGACGACAGCCAAGCCGGTGGCGAAGAGCCCCCGCCGCCGGCCCGATTCGCGCTGTACGACGCCTTCGAGGAGGCCGAGCACTGGTGACCAGCCCCGATGTCACGCCCCCCGTCGAAGAAACGTCCGCGCAGGCAGTCACCACCTTCGATGCCTTCGCCCGCTTCGCACACGCCACACTGCCCACGCCGCCGCAGCCCGGCCAGGCACCGCGCTCGCTGGAGGAACGCCTGGCCTTCCACTCGCGGTTCGTCACCGTGCGCACCCCGGCCATCGAGAACCTCTCGCGCAGTGTGCGCACCCTGATGATCCTCGGCCGCCACCAGCAGGTGACCGCCCGCCCGTCGCTGATCGTCACCGGCCCGGCCACCACCGGCAAGACCACCGCGCTGCTCGAGGTCGGCCGCACCTGCCACCTGGCCCACACCCGCCGCGCCCAACCCGGCGACGACAGTGTGCCCGTCGCGTATGTGCTCGTCCCGCCGGGCGCCACGGCCAAGACCCTGGCCGGGGAGTTCGCCCGTTTTCTCGGTATCCCCGTCACCACGCGCATGACCACCGCGCAGATCACCACGGCTGTCTGCCACACCTACACCGCGGCCGGGGTCAAGCTCGTGCTGATCGACGAGATCCACCGCCTCAACCCGCGCACCTCCACCGGCGCGGAGGCCGCCGACTGGCTGAAAGACCTCACCGAACGCGTACCCGCCACCTTCGTCTACGCGGGCATCGACGTCACCGCCAGCACGGTGTTCACCGGGGTGCGCGGTGCGCAGCTGGCCGGGCGCGCCTCCCTGATCGACTGCGGGGCGCTGCCCGCCCGCGCCGGCGGCCGGGAGCCGTTCCGCGAGCTGATCGCTGCCCTGGAGCAGGCCCTCGACCTGACCGCCCACCGCACCGGCAGCCTGCCCAGGCTGGCTCCCTACCTGCACGAGCGGACCGCCGGACGGATCGGCAGCCTGGCCCGCCTGATCCGCCAGGCCGCCATCGAAGCCATCCTGGACAGCAGCGAGCGCATCACCAAGTCGCTGCTGGACTCCATTGCGCTGGACCACCTCGCCGAGGAGCACTACCGGCCCCGCACCCCCGCCCGACCCGGCAGCCGGTGACCACCCCCACCTCGAGCCGCCCCGCCGTGCGAGCCGGAACCATGTGGCCCACCCGGCCCGGCGCCCTGCGCGTGAGGCCGCTGCCCCGCGAGGCCACCGCCTCCTACCTCACCCGCCTCGCAGCCGCCTACCACCTCAGTGCCGCCCAGCTCCTGGACGGCCTGCACATCACCACCACCGGCACCCCCGCCGCCCCGCCCGCCACCGAAATCCACCTCAGCAACGAAGCCGCCCGCCGCCTGTCCGGCTTCACCCGCATCCCGCCCGCACACCTCGCCCGCGCCCTGGCCCGCCGGCCCCCACCCGCCGCCATCGGCACCGCCCGCGCCGCCATCGCCCGCTGGCAGCCCGCCCAGCCCGCGATGCAGCCGCTGCCTGCGTGCGCCGCCTGCACCGCTCACCGCAGCCCGCACAAAGCCGTCCCCGCATGGATCCACCCGGCGCCCAACCTGCCCCGGGCCCTCATCTGCACCCGCCACCAGCAAGCCTCAAGCGACCCCAGACAGCGCACCCCCCTCGACATCCGCGCTGTCCCCGAACTCACCCGTGCCCGACTCACCAACCGCCGCCCGCCCACGGCGTCCTCCCTGAGCTGGGCATCGACGATCACCACACGCTGGTACGACCACCGCCAACACCTGCACCAGCGCTGGCACACCCGCCTACACCGGCTCACCACCACCAACCCCCACCTCGTCCCAGGCCCGGCCTCACCCGCCCTGACCTGCCGGAACCTGATCATCTACCCCGAGACCCTCACCCTCGCCACAGCCCTCGACCGCCTGCCCCCACACCCCCTGACACCCACCCAGCAGACCGCCTTCCTCCACGACCTCGCCAGCCGCCTCCAACTGCCCCGCCTCGCACCCGCCGACCACGACCTGCTCCGGCAACGCCTCACCGCCCGCTGAACGGCCCACACCCCTTGCCGGCCCCAGCACACAACCAGCCGACACCGGTACCTATAGGCGCGCCAACCACACTGAGCAACAACCGCCGCCCCACCCAGCTCACTGCGCAACACCAAACAGCCAGCTCAGCCCACGTACCACCCGTCACCGGCCCCGCAGCCCCGCATCGACTGCCCCCGCAAGGCGAACACGCTGCTCAGTACAACTGAACAACAGCAGGTCACCATCAAGATCAATAAGCAAAAGCGTCAGCTACGCCACAGGTGTATGCGGTCAGCTTCACCACGTATCTGGGCGGGGACGTCGCCGCGCTCGGCAATGAGCCGGCTATCGACACACGTGGCAGCGTCCAGGCGGCTCAGCGCACCGTGGCGGCGTCTCGCGGGACGAACCGCGTGTAAGGGTGAGCGGGGTCCGGGCGAGGCTCGCCCGGCGGCAGCACGGGAGCCAGCGTCTCGAACACCCGCTCCATCACCCGGTCCGTGTACCCGTCCATCGTGGCCGATGCCTGGAGCAGCACACCCCCCGCCCGCAGCGGGAGCACCCGGTGGAACGCGCCCGAGTCCTCCAGCGCCGCGGCGCCGCCCAGCCGCGCCGCAAGTTCCGCCGGACAGACCGTCACCCAGGCGTAGCCGCGCAGGAACTGCCGGCCCTCGCGCAGGGACGTGCGCCGCCTGCGACGCAGCACGACGTCAAGGCTGGTGAGTTCGTCGAAGTTGTCCCACTCGATGTGGCCGAAGAGGGGGCTGCTCCCATCCAGCGCGGCGTACAGGAAGTCCACCGCCGCAGTTCAGGATGCGACGTCATCTGGGGAATTGACACTGGCCAAAGCCGATGCCCGCCAGATGGAACCGTCACTCAGGACGTGATAGGAACTCGCCCGGCCCAGCACCTCCGGCTCCCCGTCGTCCGTGAGAAACACGAGTTGGGCTCCCCAAGGGAACGCGGAAAGCTGCTCCTCGAACTGCGGCCACGTCTTCCCGATGCGAGGGAAGCGGCGCACCAGGTCGTCGATGTCCGGGACGATCTGCGCTTCGGAGACGGCCCCTCCCCCGCTCCCGGCCTCCGCCTCCACCAAGCCGCGGTACAGCCTGGTGCGGGCGGCACGAAACCACCGGACCAGCGATGCCCCAGGACTGCCCGGCACAGCCGCATCGAACGAGGCTTCAACGCATACGTTCATCCCGCGCACCCTACTCGTGCCCGGCAATAGGAAATCCTGCGACGATCACCACATTCCGAAGCGATCACTGAACTCGCACTTCAGGAGCCTCTCTGGCTCCTGAACCTCTGCCGAAACCCCAGCTCAGGTCGAGACGTCACAACAACCAGAAATCCTGCAATGATCACTAGACCAACAGCTCAACGCATCGATCATGCAGTGATCCTTAGCGGATTTGTCACAGCGGCTCCTTCACTGCTTGATGACGCTCAAGCCTCCGCCCGGGGTGCGCGAAAGAGCTTGCCGAGCCCGATACCGGACAAGTCACATTGCGCCACGGGACCCGGGGCATGCCGCGCCACCAGCCCCTCTCGGATCATGTGCGGCCAGGGCCCTCCGAATCCTGCGCTCCGGCATGCCTCGGCCGCGGTCATGTGGCTGCCAGGAGGATGGCCTGTAATGCGCGGTGAAGGCGGCGATGGTCAGGGCGTGGAAGACCTCGTGGAAGCCGAACCAGGCCGGTGAGGGGTCGGGGCGTTTGAGTCCGTAGACGACGGCGCCCGCCGTGTAGAGCAGGCCGCCGGCGATGACGAGTACGAGGACCGCGATGCCGCCGGCGCGGGCGAAGTCCGGCAGGTAGAAGACGGCCACCCAGCCGAGGGCGATGTAGCACGGGGTGTACAGCCAGCGGGGAGCGCCGATCCACAGGACGCGGAAGGCGATGCCGACCAGAGCACCTGCCCACACCGCGGCCAGCAGCACCCGCTGCTGACTCGCGGGCAGCAGCAGTACCGCCAGCGGGGTGCAGGTGCCGGCGATGATCAGGAAGATGTTCGCGTGGTCCAGCCGCCGCAGGACCGCCTCCCCGCGCGGGCCCCACGTGCCGCGGTGGTAGACCGCGCTGGTACCGAACAGCAGGCAGGCCGACAGCGCGTACACCGAGCAGGCCGCCACCGCCGCCGCCGAGCCCGAGACGGCGATCAGGACGATCCCGCCGACCAGCGCCAGGGGGAACACGCCGGCGTGCAGCCACCCACGCATCCTGGGCTTCAGCGCAGCCGCCGCACGGTCCACCCCGCCTTCCAGGCCGACGGCTGCCTACCTGGAAGGCAGTTGGCCGGTCGCGTCGGCAGACGCATCCGTCGCGGTTGTACGCAGAGTGTCGGGCAGAGTGCCGGGGCGGGAGTCGAACTCCCGTCCGCGTAGCGGCGGCTGGGCATCCTCGGCGATCATGCGTTCATATTCTTGAATTCGGCGGAAGAGGGCGGGTCAGACGCTGGCCGGGTGCGAGGTTGCGGTGCGGCGGTACTCGGCGTTGAGGCGCTGGGCTTCTTCGAGTTGGTCTTCGAGGATGATGATGCGGCAGGCGGCCTCGATGGGGGTCCCGTGGTCAACGAGTTCGCGGGCGCGGGCGGCGATCCGCAACTGGTAGCGGGAGTAGCGGCGATGTCCGCCCTCGGAGCGGAGCGGCGTGATGAGACGGGCTTCGCCGATGGCGCGCAGGAAGCCCTGGGTGGTGCCGAGCATCTCGGCGGCCCGGCCCATGGTGTAAGCGGGGTAGTCGTCATCGTCGAGACGGCCGAACGTGTCGTCTACAGTCATTGCACCTCTCTGTGGAACGCGTGGAGGGGCCCTGGCGCCGTACTGCCGCCAGGGCCCCGAAGGAACTGCTACACCATCTGCCGGCCCTTACTACTGCGCCGGCCTTCTGTTTCCGCAGACCCGGCCGAGATGCTGCCGGGGATGCTGGGATCGCGGTTGCTCGACCGGAGACCACCTCACTATCGATGTCCTGCGGTACCCGGACTCAACAAGCCGCCCGGGCGATCCTGATGGCTCCCAATTCCTCCGTTCATTCCCTCAATTGCTGGTACTGCTCTCCTGCGTACTGCTGGTGATGCGACCTGCTCCGTAACCTGTCACAGCGCCACTCTTCGGCAGCCAGCCCCGTTCACCCGTCCTGCGACTGCTCTGGCTTGGAACCCCACTGCCGAACCTCCCGGTGCGCGCGCCCGCAGCCGACGCCTTCACCGAGGTACCACTCACTTAACTGCACTGCTGGGTACCGCGAACTTCACTTACGGGTACTGCCACTGCGGTACTGCTCACGGCGGCCCCTGATCACTGCGGGCCACCCGGTCCGGTCGTCAGCCCCGTCGCCGTCCTGCAACAACCCTGGCTTCGAAGCTCCACCACCGCACCGTCCTGCGGACTGCAACTACGTACTGCTGCCAGGCAGTTCGTGTCTGCCAGGCCCTGCTGTCTCTCTGGGCTACGGGAGAAACCATACCTACGTCACCGGCTAATGTCTACTCCAGCCAACATAGATTTTCTGTGTGCCCGATGAGGAGGTAATCGGCCTCGAGAGCAGCGTTAAGGGCACCAGATGGAGTCCACCCAGGCCGAGGACGACTGAGGGGGCCAACCGGAGACCGGTCGGCGCACGCGAGACGTGTCGCCCTCTCGTTGAACCGCGCGGCCTGTCGGCGGCGGCGCTTGCGGACCCGCGGTTGCCAGCGCTGCCGCACCGCCTCGTCGACCTTCGCCGCAATGTCCGGAAGCGGGTTCCTACGGGCGCCGCGCCGGTAGCGGTTGACCGAGTCGGCGGTGACACCGATCTCCGCCGCCACCGCTTTTGCCCAACTGGCGGATCAGGAAGCCGATCCGGCCCTTCAGCGTCCTGGGCGGCTCCTGGATGAACGACTCCCGGTCGGCGCGCTCGATGGCGTCCCCGATCTCTCCCGCCACGGACCTACTCCCCTTCGTCCAGGACAGCGTCGCCACCCTTGATGTGACGGGCCGGGTTGAGACCCTGCTCCATCAGGTCGACCGCCCACAGCATCGTCTGGATGCCCTCCAGCTTGGCCAGGCCCGGCGTCGGCCCGAGACGGAATCCGCCGGGCTGCGGCTTGCCCGAGGCCGCATACGGCACGACGCAGTCGGACAGCACCGCGAGCGGGAACAGGCCCGTCGTCCTGGCCATGTTGGTGAGCTTGCGGTGCATGTTGACCCGGGCCTTGCTGATGACGGCGGCGCGGATGTCGGGGCGCCAGGTTGGGTGTTCCAGCGCCGGCCACCGCTCCCCCCTGCTTGTAGGACTTGCCCTGCGGGCGCTCACGCAACTTGCCTACCCCTCGGACAGGGCAACTGACGTTCCGGACCCAGCGTTGGCTTGCGGCGTCCCAGCTCACGACGACGCGTCGGCCTCGGCCATCGGGCTTTGCAAGCTCCTCCAGACCGTGATCACCAAGGTCAACGAGCGCTTGTAACGCCGCGTTGGGGATGTCGCGCGACGCAGCCACAGGGTCCGCCTGCGAAGTGGACCTCCTCAAAGAGGTGCTCTGGCGCCGTCCCATCGTGATGGACATCGGTCCGGTCCTCGATCTGGACGATCTCATCGGGACGAAGGTGCGGGCTTTGGGAGACCGGGGTCTCGCACGTGATGCCATGGACGTTCACGCCGCCCGCCACCTCTACACCATTGGCGCACTGGAGAGCCCAGACGCCCGGAAGAGTTCGACCTCCATGAGCCTGCACGACCGGCTGGAAAGCCTCGAGTGGATCAGCGACGCGGAATTCGAGGCTTATGGCATGAACACCGCCGGTATCACGGAAGATCCCCGCGGCCACAACTGATAGTCGGCCCGCCGCTCACGAGGGATCACTGACGTCGCGTCAGGCAATATTCACTGGCCGTACCTCAGGCGACCGTGCGCGTGAAGCGGAGCGTGGTGGTGATCGTCGTCAGGCCGCCCATCATGCCGAGCTGGTTCATGGTGATCCCGAACTCGTTCCGGTCCACGGTGAATGTGGCGTCCAGGGTGACCGCGTCGGCGTCCGCCTGGCTCAGGCGGGCGGTGAAGTTCTGCGGCCGGCTGACGCCGTGCACCGTCAGCCGGCCGGACACCTTCACGGCCCCGTCGGCGCCGAGTTCGGCGGCGCGCACCACGAAGGTGATCTCGGGGTACTTCTCGACGTCGAAGAAGTCCGCACTGCGCAGGTGCGTGTCCCGCTTGGCGTTCTTGGTGTCGATGGAGGCCGCGTCCAGGACCAGGGTGCCGGTGACGGTTCCGTCGGCGGCTACCTCACCCCCGCCGCTGACGATGGCGAAGGTGCCCTTGGCGGCGACCAGGCCCCACATCGCCTTGTGTTTCAGGGCGACGGTGGAGGCACTCGTGTCGAGCTGCCACTGTCCGGTTTCCACGCCGACGGTCATGGCCATTCTCCTTGGTAATCTAAATTTGGATGAAGCTGGACGACCTACGCTAGCCGGTAATCCGAACCCTGAACAACCTGGTCATGCAAATTTGGACCACAGATACACTCGTAGTCATGGCAGACCCCACTGAGCACCCCACCAACCTGCCCTCATGCCCGTCCGCGCAGGGCCCCGGTCTGCTGCCGGCCGAACTGCGCGGCTGGATGCTCCTGCTGGCCGCGACCGGGGCGGTCGAGCAACGGCTGCGCTCGGTGGTCAAGGAACGGCTCGACGTATCGCACGACGAGTTCCTGGTCCTGTGTCTGTTGGCGGAGCAGCCCCGGGAGGGCCTCCGCATGACCCGCATCGCGGAGTTGCTGGGGCGACCCAAGACGCGGCTGACCTATCAGATCGCCTGCCTTCAGCACGCCGGCCTCGTGACCCGCAAGTCGGTCTGCGGCGACAAACGCGGCGTCGAGGTGGCCCTCACCGACGAGGCCCGGGGCATGCTCCGGGAGGCGTCCGGTGCCCTGGCCGAAACGGTGACAGGGGCGCTGGCCCATGTCATGGGCCCGGAGCAGTGCGCCGCGATGAGCGGACTGATACCGAAGACCGCCACTGCCACGGCTCCGGAGCCGGCGCCAGAGGCAGAGGGAGAGGGAAAGCCGAAACCGGCTCCGGCGGCGGAGTCGGAGCCGGAGCACTCCACCGTCTCCGACTGAAGTCCGGACGCCGGACGCCCCGCCGGCGTCGGAGTACTTCTCCGCGGACGCGGCCTCCTCCGGCCCCACCGCCTCCTCCGCCCTCTCCCACCCGTCCGCGTCCCCTGCGGCCTTCCTCGCACAACAGCTCACCGAACCCTGTGAAGACCCAGTGACTCTTCACGACCGTCACGATCCGTCAACGAGCCGAACTCTGAGACGGTCGGTCCTGGCCGGGGCGGTCGACGAGCCGGTGAGGACCACGGGTACGGGACGCCGAGGACTAGCCGAGCTACACCCCGAATTTAGCCTTGAATGCAACCCTGTCGAATGACTGTTGGCGGGTGCGTGCGATCTCTCGGTGTAACAGCAAGTGAAAGACACTGAGTGGTGCCCCCGCAGCGCGCATCGGCACCCTGGCCTGCCGGGCACCTTGCAACTACATCGGTCCTGTCGGCGAGCCGCCTCGCGAGCCGGGCGGCCGCCGTCCTCCAGCACCGCCATGATGGGTTCATATGCCGGAGCTGCGCACCCTGGCTCCTGGCGGGACGCGCGCGCCTCCGGAGCCTGCCGCGCACCGGACGGCATCGCGCCGGCCCGCACCGCTCCCCCGGCCCCTGCCGCCGGACCCGCGCTTCCGGCGCGCTCCAAAGCCGGGCAGATCTCTAGGAGTTGCTCCCGCAGTCTGTTGATGTGGGCGTCAGGGCTCCCGATCCGTCAGTCGTTGCCGTCGCTCTTGCCTGTGCCGCCGCCGTCCGAGGGGATGGCGTTGCGGCCCCGGGCGGCGACGATCGCCCGGCGGGAGCGGACCAGGCCGCCGGTCGACGGCCCGGACGTGGCCGCCCGCTCGCAGGGGCGGGGCCCCCGCCCCTGCGCGGCCTTCATGAGGGTGGCGCCGCGCCTGCGTACGGCGTGATTCGGCCAGCTGCTCATCTGCCGTGCGCCGAGCCGTAGTTGCCCTTGCGCCGCTCGGCCGCGAGGAAGTCGATGAGCTGCGGCAGCCGGCCCAGGGTGCGTTCGGCACAGGCGACGGCCTCGTCTCCGTAACGCCGGAACTCGGTGCACAGTGCGAGGGTTGCCGGGCTCAGCCGGGTTGTACTGCCGTTTGTGGAGCATCCTTGCGAACTCGGCGTAGATCGCGCCGCGGACGGCCGGCAGGGGCTGGCCCGGGGTCGCCGCGTACAGCTGGCACAGCAGCGACGCCATGAGGGGGATGCGCGCCAGGCCTGCCAGGTGTGACCGCTCGAGGTCGCCTACGAACAGCTGCGCCAGCCGGTCCGGGTCACCGAGCCCGTAGGCCGCGAACCAGCGGCGGGCCACGTCCGCAAGCTCCGCGAGCTGGAAGCGCTCCAGCTCGTAGCTGCCGACAGCCGCGCCGAGCAGGTCCAGCTCGCTCTCGGGCAGGGGCCGCGTGGCGATGACGAAACGGTAGTGCGGGCGGTCGGGGTTCTCTTCGACCGAGCGCAGATGCCGTAGGACCCTCCACCGTCTGATGGGGTCCGCTATCTCGTCGAGTTCGTCCACCAGCACCAGCCAGCAGGCGCGTGGCGTCGGCGGTTCCAGGAACAGGGCCGGGGGCAGGGTTTCGACCAGGCCCTTGAGTCCTGACCGCACTACGCCGGCAAGGGCCGTGTCGAGCGGCTGGCCGTCCAGCGCCGCAGCGGGGACGAGTACCGGGACCACGCCCTGGTCGGGGTCCTGCCGCCAGCGGTCCACGCCGACTGCCAGGAGGGTGCGCAGGAGACTGGACTTTCCACCGCCTGCCCCCGCGAGAACCGTACACATCTGGGTGCTGCCCAGGATCCGGTCGATCGCGTCGCCCTCGACGGGGAACCCGTCCTGCGCCAGGCTGCCCAGACGCTGGCGGACGTAGACGTCGTCCAGCGACGGACCGGCGCTGGGCAGCATCGCGGGATAGGGGTGCTCCTTCGACGTCTCGGCGGCGGCCGCCAGGTACTGGGCGAGCCAGCGCTCCCGGTTGCGGGCGTCTTCGGGCGCGTCGGGGAACACGTTGACCTGGATGCCCCGGTCGCCCTGCTGGATCGCCGCGGACGCGTGGAAGGTGTTGCCGGATATCTCGCGGGTCGCGCCGGCAAAGAACTCGTCAGCGGGGCGCTCCTCCCCGTCGGCTTGATCCAGCATTCGATGCCGTCGCCTCACCGCTCGCGCGTCCCGTCGCAGTGCTGTCCACGATACCGGCGGCCCCTCTCCCTTCGGGGGCTGCCGCGGGTGTCCGTAGCCGCCGCCGGGCCGCTGCACCCGGTGCGGGACGCGCTACCCGAGGAAGCCGAAGACAGGGAGCAATCCGTCTCGTCTGCCGCTGCGGATTACCCAGGGCGCGGGTTCGTCATGAGCCGCGCGCGAGCACCCGCCGGGACGAGGGATACGGGTACCGGCGGTGGGCTCCCGGGCCCTCGTGCACGGCGGTGCGCGAGGGCCCGGTACACGCCCGGCCGCGTCCTGGCCTGTTCTCGCGCCGCTGGCCCGGCCGGGGCCGCCCGAAGAACCGGGGTGCGGTGCCGAGTCGGGCAGCCACGCTCCCGGCAGGTGCGCCACGGCTGCGGTTACTGCACCGACAGGGGCCTCGTGCAGACCGGGAGGGCGCTGTGCGCGTCACCTCGGTCGCAGCCCGGTGGGAGCCGGACGTCTTCACGGATGCCGGACGCGCCCGTGTCTGCAGGTCGCCCAGCGGGAAGAAGGCGTAGGTCTTGTTGAAGCCGCCGGTGCCTCCGTAGTCGACGCCGTAGCCCTGCACGGGAAATCGCGCCCCGAGGTCGCGGAAGAGGGTGCGGATCGGGTGGTCGGTCTCTTCGGCGAGGCCGTGCGCCAGGGCGATCTCGTACGGGTCGCCGGCGCTCGCGGGCACGGTGAAGTCGAAGGAGAGGTCAGCGATCCGGCCCCTTGGTCACCGTGTTGAAGACGACTGGGTCGGCGAGCACGTCCTGGAACGCGGTCAGCAGCGGCCGCATCCTCTCGGGCGGGCAGGCTATGTCCAGCAGCCCGGCCGCTTCCTCCACGGCCGCGTACAGGCGTTCTGTATCAGCTGTGCCGGACATGGATCCCCCAGGTGTCGATATGGAACGTCTGCTCGATGCGCGTACGCAAGAGCATCGACCGGAGGGCTTGGCCGGCGCTGAACGGCGAGTTGGCGCCGGCTTGGCGGCCGGTAGGGGCGAAGCCGGTAGAGGCGGTGGGCGGTACGGGCCGGGGGCTCGTGACCTGTCGGGTCCGCCGAACGCCTTCAGCCCGAAGAGCAGGATGCGGTACAGCTGGTCGAAGACGCCGACGTTTCGTTTTCGGGTCGTGCAGCAGCAGGTCGCCAGAGTGTCCCGGGCGCAGGGGCGGCCTCCCTCTGGCTGCCCGGGAGGCAATGTGTTGTCCGGGGCCCGGGCGACGGCGTGGGTGCCGTCAGCCCGGCGTGGGGTCGTTGCCGGTGAGGGGGCCCGACAGCTGGCGTGCCAGTGCGCGCTCCGCCTCGGTGAGCGGCATGTCGGGCCGCAGCCGCTCGGGGTGGCCCGGGGGCGGCCCGGCGTAAGCGGGCAGCGGGCCGTGCCTGGCCGCGAGCCCCGGTTCCCTGCGGGCGGGCGGCCGGGCCTGCGCGGGCGTCTTGTCGGGCCCGGGTGCCTCGTCGTGGCCCACCAGCCCCAGGCACATCAGGCCGTAGGCCTTCAGGGACCGCCACACGGGCAGGACACAGCGCCGGACGACGATCGCTGTCGCCCGTTCGGCGGCCGTGGGGTACCGCGGCAGGCCGTACGGCGTGTCGCGTGCGGACCCTTCCATGTTCCTGACCTCCGTTCCTGGGATCCGGGTGCGGTTGTGCACAGTGCCCGAGGGGACTCGGGTCCCGGTCGAGAGGCGGGCCGTGCCGGTGGCCCGGCGGCCGCCGTGTGGCGTACCGAGCGCGCGCCTGTGGCAGGTGTTGCTGACGGTGGCCGTGGTCGGTACCCGAGGGGACTGCCGGGCGGGTGTCTGCGGGCGCCGGGCGGCTGTTGGAAGACAGAGGCAATCCGTCGCGCCGGCTGTCTCGGATTACCCGGGGCGCGGTTCGTCATGAGCCGCGAGCGAGCACCCGCCGGGACGAGGGCTACGGGTACCGGCGGTGTGCTCCCGGGCCCTCGTGCACGGCGGTGCGCGGGGGCCCGGTCCTCCCTGCTCCGGCCGTGTCCCGGAGGCTTTCCTCGCCCGCACCGCGCTCGCGGAGGTCAGCGGCCTGCCTCGCCGACCCCTGGGGCGAGCCGGCTCACCCCGTCCAGTACGCCCTGTCCGAACGCGGTCGGGGCGACGACCACTCCGAACGCCAGGACAGCGCCAGGACGATGAGCACCGTCGGCTTCTCGTCGTTGCGGCTGCGGGCCTGGGTGCGACGGCCGAGCCGCACCACGATGATGACCGCCGGCAGCACCGCCACATTGATCGTCGGCACGAACAGTCCCTCCCCCACGGTGCTTGCCGTCCAGGTGCAGTCACCCCGGCCCGCCCCATAAGGCCCGCTCCCCCGCGGATGGCACAAAGCGCGGGCTGATCGGCCGGATCGGCGGTGTTGCGGGCGGGCGGCCTCGAGTACGGCTGTAGCGGCCCTCGTCCGCAGGCGGCGGGTGGCCAGGTGGGGTGGCCGGGCGGGTCGTTGCCCCGAACGCGGACAAGGGGCCTGCCGTCCCGGGAAACAGCCGGGGGCGGGCAGGCCTGTTGCGGTGCCGGCCTGCGGACGGGACGGCCGTCGGGACCCCGGTGGTCGGCTCAGTCGACGGCGGCGACGATGAGAGTGGTCCGCCCGGCCGAGCGGTCGATGAGCACGAACTCGTGGAGTCGTGCACGCGTGCCAGTTATGGATGGCTTCATCACCGAGCTCGCTGAGGTGGTGGATGCCATGGGCCGCGGCCAGGCGGCCGAACACTTCCCGCCGCAGATCCGCCTCCCGCTCGGAACCCGTGCTCCTTCGCATCCGAGCCGTAGCGTCGAAAGGTGATGAAGGCGCTCTCCTCGTGACCGAGCCCGTTATCCATGGCGCCGGCCTGGGAGGCAGGCAAGGGGACCCTGCCGGCTCACCGGGCAGGTCCTGGACAGCAGGGCGATGTCAGCGGCTGCGGTAGGCCAGTTCGGTGGCGAGGCGGGTGAACTCCTGGCGCCAGGGCCGGCCGAGGGCCGGGGTGGCCAGCGCGGCGCAGGCCCTGTCGACCAGGCCGGCGATCCTGCGTTCGGCGGTGGCCTTCGCGCCGGCCGGGCTGTGGCGGGGCGCGGCCGGGCCGTCGGTGTCCTCGGTGGCGGGGCCGAAACCGGCGAGGAGGTCGTCGCGGAGCTGGAGGGCCTCCTCCAGGGCCGGGCCGTAGCTGTCGAAGGGGGCGCTCAGGTCGGGGCGGCCGGCGAGCAGGGCTCCCAGGAGCAGGGGTCGGTGGATCGTGCGGCGGCCGCTCTCGTGCGCGGCGGGCCGGGGCGAGGGGGCGGAGCCGGGGGCGCCCTCGGCGGCGGCCGGGGCGTGCGGGTGGCGGCCGGTGGCCGGTTCGGCGCGCAGGTCGTTCCACAGGGTCCGGGCGGCGGCGGGCAGCCGTGCGGCCAGCCGGTCGGCGTGGGCGCGGGCCGGCTCGCCGGGAATGCGGTCGGGCAGGTACAGGAGTGCGAGGGCGGCGCAGGTGTCGATGGCGACCGGGTCGCCGGGGTTGCCGCCCGCGGCCAGGAATCCGCTCACGCAGAACACCGGTCCCAGCCGCGTGCCGTCGGCGCCGCGGGCGGGCCGGGGGCCGGTGGCGCACTGGTCGGTCTGCTGCTGTGCGAGGAGGTGCCGCAGTCGCCGTTCGGCGAGGGCGAGCATGCCGGCGCGGGTCTGCCGGATCGAACCGGCGTCGGCAACGGGCACGGAGACGCTCGTCATGGCGGGCCTTCTTCGCTCTTCGCCGGGTGTGCGGACGGGGCGGGGCGGCCCGGGCGGGAGGCGGGGTGGTGCGTGGCCGCGGACGGCGATCACCGGTCACCCGGGAGGGCTGGGCTGGAGGGCGGGGGCTCGTTCGCCGCTGCGGGCCTGCCGGGCGGTCCGCCGGGAGTGCAGGTGTGCGGCGGGTGGCCGGTCAGGCGGCGGTGTGGTGTTCCGGCGGCAGGATCAGGGTGGGTTCCAGGGGAACGCGGGCGGCGGCGGGCTCCTCGGGGACCGGGGTCAGGGCGGGGCGGTCGCCCCGCTGCTGGCGCCAGCCCGCCTGGGCGGCGACCACGGCGACGTAGGGGATGAGGAACGCGCCGGCCAGCGCGCACAGCGCGAGGGCGGGCCAGCGGTTCCAGGTGGCGGCCATGACGACCACGCAGGCGCTGCGTACGAGCATGGCGGCGAGGTAGCGGCGCTGGCGGGCGCGGACGTCCTGGGTCAGGCCGGTGCGGGCCTGGGTGATGGACGCGGGGCGGGGGCCGTGCCGGTGCCAGGGGGTTCGGCTCATCGGGCCTCCGTTCACGCTCCGGCCTTCGTGCCGGACGGCCGGAAAAGGGAGTGTGCTCCGCGGGGCGGCGTGGCGGCGGCGCGGGTGGCGTGTTCTCTTCGCACCCGCGCCGCCGGGTCAGTGCCGTTCCCTGTCCGGTTCGCGTCCCGGCTGGAGGGCGCCGGTGCGGGCGGTGTCCAGATGTCCGTTCGGTGAGGCGTGCCCGTCGGGGGTGTGGTCGAGGTGGGCGTGGGCCTGCCGCAGCTCCTGCGGGGTCGGGTGGGGGACCTGGCCGCCGTACAGCCAGCGGCTGAGTCGCTGGCGCAGCATCTCCTTGCGGGCCCGGGGGTTGGGCACACCGTCGTGTTCGGCCGCGGGCGGGGGGGCCGTCTCGCGGATCTCGCGGGCGAGCAGGGCGTACCGCTGTCCCGCGTCGAGGGGTTCGTGGACCTCGACGAACTCGCCGTGCGGCAGCCTTCTGATCTTTCCGGTCTCGCGGCCGTGCAGGAGCTTGTCGCGGTCGCGCAGCTGGAGGCCGAGGCAGATCCGCCTGGTGATGACGTAGGTCAGGACCGGGACGAGGAAGAACCCGATCCGTACCGCGTAGGTGATCTGGTTGAGGGAGAGGTGGAAGCGTTCGGCGAGGACGTCGTTGGCGCCGCCGAACAGCAGCACCATGTACAGCGCGACGAAGGCGCAGCCGAAGGCAGTGCGGGTGGGGTGGTCGCGGGGCCGGTCCAGGAGGTGGTGTTCGTCCTTGTCGCCGGTGACCCAGGCTTCGAGGAAGGGCCACAGGGCGAGGACGAGCATCATGAGGGTGGGCAGGATGACAGCCGGTATCAGGACGCCGAAGTTGATGGTGTAGCCGCCGGGGGTGTTCCATTCCCAGGCGGGGAAGGCGCGCAGGGCGCCTTCGAGGAAGCCCATGTACCAGTCGGGCTGGGAGCCCTGGGAGATCTGGTCGGAACGGTAGGGGCCGAAGGACCAGATGGGGTTGATCTGGGCGATGCCCGCCGTCAGGGCGAGGACGCCGGAGACCAGGAAGAAGAAGCCGCCAGCCTTGGCCGTGTAGTGGGGCATCAGGGGCTGGCCGACGACGTTGTTCTCGGTGCGGCCGGGGCCCCGGAACTGGGTGTGCTTGTGGTAGAAGACCAGGATCAGGTGGATGACGGTCAGGGCCAGCATGATGCCGGGGATCAGCAGGATGTGGAGGCTGTAGAACCTCGGGATGACGTCCTGGCCGGGGTATTCGCCGCCGAAGAGGAACATGGTCGCGTAGGTGCCGACCACGGGGATCGCGAGGGTGACGCCTTCGGCGATGCGCAGTCCGGTGCCGGAGAGCAGGTCGTCGGGCAGTGAGTAGCCGAGGAAGCCTTCCAGGATGACCAGGACGAGGATCACGAAGCCGATCAGCCAGTTGACCTCGCGCGGCTTGCGGAACGAGCCGGTGAGGAAGTGGCGCAGGGTGTGCAGGCACAGTGCTCCGATCATGGTCAGGGCCGACCAGTGGTGCAGCTGGCGGATGAACAGGCCGCCGCGTATCTCGAAGCTGATGTCGACCGTGGAGGCGTAGGCCTTCGACATCGGGATGCCCTGGAGCGGGACGTACGAGCCGTGGTACACGGTCTCGGTCATGCTCGGATCGAAGAACAGGGTGAGCCAGGTGCCGGTGAGGACGAGGATGATGAAGCTGTAGAGCGCGATCTCGCCGAACATGAACGACCAGTGTTCGGGGAAGACCTTGCGGGCCAGGAATCCGAAGTTGTAGATCCCCAGCCGTCCGTCGGCCCAGTCGGCGATGCGCTCGCCCTTGGACGCTTCGTCGCGCCCGCTCGGCGGAGCCTCCTCGATCGTGCTCATACCCGCGCACCCTCCCGTCGCCGCTCGGCCGTCACAGGCACACCCCGCCCGGCCGGTGAGCGGTCGGGGGTGGGGGCGGCCTGCCGCGGCGCAAGCGGGCCCGTGCCCTGGAGCGGATCGAACGCTATCGATGCCTGAGGTGGGCGAACAACCACGCTCAAGTGAGATTCGAGTCTGTACCGGGCTTGCTGCGGCGGGAGTTGGGAGCCGGGCGGGTGTTTTGGTGGGTATGGCGGGGACAACGGGCCCTGGTTTTCAGGTGTGTTGCCGGGGATCGAGTAGAGCTGTCTCCCCAAGTGGGTTTGTTCGGCGGCTGGTTGATCCACTCCTGTCATATGGCGCAGCGTAGGTCCGGGCCGCTCCCGTGCGCGATGGGGCCGATTCCGCCGTACGGCTCGAACACGCGGGTGGGGCAGAGAAGTTCAGGGCCTCCGCTGGTCACCGGCGGGTGCCGCGGCCGGCCAGGGCGCCGGCGCCCCCGTGGGCCGCGGCCGGGCGGCGGCGGGCCCGGCGGCCGGTACGTCCGGCGCGGCGGGGCGGCGCCTTCGCGCTTCGGGGCCGTGGGTGAGGCTGGGCGGTCCCGCCGGGGCCAGGCCGCTCGCGGGACGCCACGCGGCCCGCAGCAGGCGGGGGCGCAGCACGGCGGCGGGCGGAGCGGCCGCCTGGTGCTGGTGGAGCAGCAGTGTCGCCGCGTGCCGGTCGGTGGTTGCGGCGGCCGCCAGCCGGGCCGCGTACCGGCTGCCGAGCCGGGCGCGCAGTGCGGTCGGCCCTCCCTGGGCCGCCTGCGCCGCGTGCAGGCCGCGGAGGCCGGCCTGCCAGGCGGGGGTGACCCGGTGGGCGAGTGCCTGGCGCAGCCGGTAGCCGAGGCCGACGGCTGTTCCGTGGCCGGCCAGCAGGTCGTGGAGGACGAGGGCGCACTGCACGGCGAGTGTCATGCCGTGGCCGTGGGCCGGGTCGAGGGTGGCGAGGGCGTCGCCGACGACGAGGAACTGATCGGGCCAGCGGCGCAGTTTCTCGTAGTGGCGCCAGTGGTGCTCGCCGGGGCCGTGGCTGTAGAGCGGGCCGAGCGGGGTGGCGGCCTCGAGGAGGTCGCGCAGCAGTGGGTGGGGCAGGGCGGCCGCGGCGCGCAGCAGACCCTCGTGGTCGGTGGGCGGGGGTGTGCCGTCGCCGGAGGTGAGCGACACCGACCAGCGGCCGCCTTCGACGGGGTTGAGCATGCCCTGGCGCGGGTTGCCGGCCGAGGGCATGAGCAACAGGCTCTTGAAGTCGGCGACATGGCCGACGGGCGGGGCGAACATGGCGGTGGTGTGGACGGTGCGGGCGGCGGTCACCGACTGCGGGGGCGGCTGGTAGCCGAGTTCGGCCAGCCACCGAGGGGCGGACGAGCCGCGCCCGGAGGCGTCCACGACGAAGTCGGCGGCTATCAGGCGCCGGGGCGCCCAGCCGTCGGGCGCCTGCCGGTCGCGGCCGCGGGCCCATACGCCGGTGACGGTGTCGTTGGCGCCTTCCCGCAGGGCGACGACCTCGTGTGCGGGCAGGAAGGCCACCTTGGGGTCGGCGCGCAGCCGGTCGCGTATCACCGAGTCGGTCAGGTCGCGGCCGGCGCTCAGCATCGACAGGCCCGAGTCGAACCGGGGCAGCCAGCCGGCGGGGCCGAGCAGCAGCATGTCCTGGGGCATGCGGACGCGGACCGCTCCGGCGCGGGTGAGGTCGCGGCCGATGCCGGGGAACAGTTGCTCCAAGCCGTGCTGGGCGGTGGTGGTGAGGCTGTGCGGGTGCCGTGCCTGGGGCATGCCGCGGCGGCGTGCGGGGCCGCGGGGCAGCCGGTCGCGTTCGATGACGGTGACCCGGTCCATGAAATTGGCCAGGGCCCGCGCCGCGGTGAGCCCGGCGAGGCTCGAGCCGATCACGACGGCGTGGCCGTGGCCGTCTGCGTCGACGGCGCGTGCGTCCAGACTCAAGTCGGCTTTCCCCCTTGTGTGTTGTGGTTGCATCATGCGGTGCGCGGCCGGCGTCACGGCAGGGTCTGTCCGGCCGGCCGGCGGGGCCGCCCGGTGGGGTCGGTGCCGTGGTGTGCGCGGCAGGGACGGCGTGCCGCCGGCGGTGTGCAGGGGCGATGTGCCTGGTGGGACGGGCCTGTCCGGCGCCGCGCGCGGGCGCCGGGCGGCGTTGGCGGGCGGCGCCCGTTTCGGGGCGGGGTTCGAGCGGACGTCGAGGGATTTTTGAGGAGGACTCCGGCGGGCGTCGAGGACGCGACCGCCCGCCGGGCGGGGGCGGGCCCCTGTCGCGGCGGCGGGGCGGTCAGCACCCCGGCCGGGCCCGGGCGGTGCGTGATACCCGGCCTGGGGAGTGCGTGGTTCTCCGTCCCGGGCCGCACACCGCACCGGACCGGTGCGGGGCGGGGCGGTGCGGGGCGCGGTGCCCGTGGCCGGCCCGGGCAGTGCACGGTTCCCGGGCCGGGCGGCGCGCGGCCCGGACGGGCCCGGGGTGGCGGAAGGGCCCGGCCGCGCATGGACGTGTTCCGCCCGGTCGTCGCCGGCGAGTCGTCGTTCGGTCATCGGTGGGTCATCGGTTCGGTCATCAGGTGGGCCACCCGGTGGGCCAGTTCCACCGACTGGCCGTGGTTGAGCCGCGGGTCGCAGGCGCTCTCGTAGCGCAGGCCCACGTCGGTGGCGGCCACAGGGGCCAGGGTGCCGCCCGCGCACTCGGTGACGGGGGCGCCGGTGAGTTCGAGGTGCACGCCGCCGGGGTGGGTGCCGAGCGCGCGGTGCACCTCGAAGAAGCCGCTGACCTCGTCCATGATCGTCTCGAAGTGGCGGGTCTTGTGGCCGCTGGGGCCCTGCACGGTGTTGCCGTGCATGGGGTCGCACACCCACACCACCGGGGCGCCGCCTGCCGTCACCTTCTCCACCAGGGGCGGCAGTACGTCGCGGACGGCCGTGGCGCCCATCCGTACGATGAAGGTGAGGCGGCCGGGTTCGCGCCGGGGGTCAAGGCGGTCGGCGAGCGCGAGGGCCTCGTCGGCGGTGCTGCCCGGGCCGAGTTTGACGCCGACGGGGTTTCGGATGCGGCTGGCGAACTCCACATGGGCGCCGTCGGGGCGGCGGGTTCTCTCGCCGATCCAGACCATGTGCGCGGAGGTGGCGTAGCGGCCTGCGGTGCGGGCGTCGAAGCGGGTGAGGGCGTCCTCGTACTCCAGGAGCAGTGCCTCGTGGCTGGTGAAGAGCTGCCCGGGCGGGTCATCGGGGTGCCCGGCCGTACGGGTGCGCAGGTAGTTCAGGGTGGCGGCGGAGGCGTCGTAGACGCGGGTGAGCCGTCGGGCGTCCGGTGTGCGGGCCTCGGCGGTGAAGCGCCGGTCGTTGACGGCGTCGCCGCGGTAGGCGGGCAGGGTCAGGGCGCCGCGGGTCTCGGTCGGGCTGGAGCGTGGTTTGGCGTACTGGCCGGCGATGCGGCCGACGGTGACGACGCGCAGGCGGGTCGCGGACGTGAGCGCCGTGGCCATCCGGCCGAGCGTGCGCAGTTTGCCGTCAAGCTGGTCGGCGGTGAGCGCGTCGAAGGTCTCCGCGCAGTCGCCGCCCTGGAGCAGGAAGGCCTCGCCCCGGGCGACGGCCGCCAGCCGCTCGCGCAGCAGGTCGCACTCGCGGGCCGCGACCAGCGGCGGCCGGGCCGTGAGCGCGTCGACCGCGGCGCGCAGGGCGGCGGGGTCGGGCCAGTCGGGCTGGTGGGCGGCGGGCCTGCTCCGCCAGGATTCGGCCTTCGGATCGTCAGGCGGCGGGCAGGCGCCCGCGGGGCCGTGGACGGCGGCAGTCACCGGGGTCCTCCGGGGATGCTCCGGCCTTCGGGCCGGGCAGGAAGGGGATTCCCGCGGCGCGGGACAGGCGAGGGCGGATCGCCGTCCGGGCGGTCCGGAGCCTGCCGCGGCGGCGTGGTCCCCGCCCCCGACGCGGTGGACGCTGCCGGAGCCGGGCGGCCGCCGGCCGGTCCCGGCCCGAGCCGTGAGGTGGACGTGGAGGGCGGCGGGCAGACGGAGAGCGACGCGGGTTTCTTCATGATTCGTACCTCCGAGTGGTGGGGGGTGACGCCATGACGGCACCAGGTGGTGTGCGGGTGGCCGGGCCTGCCCGGTGGACCCGCTGCCTTCGGGTGCCGTCCGCCGTGTTGGGCGGCCTGGATGCCCGGTGGGCGGGCCGGCGCGGGACGGGGGAGCGTGCGGGGCGGCCGTGCGCCGCCGCCGGGCGAGGCCGGCCCGCCGGACGCCGGGGAACGGGCCCGGCGCGGCAGCTGCCGCGCGGTCCGTGACGCGGCGGCGCGCAGCGGCGGGAAGAGCGCCCGGCAGCGCCGGGACACCGGCCGCGAAGGGGCCCGGAGCGTGGTCCGCGGCCGGGGGCCCCGGCCCCGGGGTTCCTCGCCGGATCCGCCACGGGCCGCCGGGAGCGGGCGCACCGCGTGTCCGGTCCGCGCCGCGCACACCACCGTGGTCCGCGCACACCGCGCGGCAGGAGCCGGGCACTGACTGCCCCTTTCTGGACGGACGTATACGGGTACCGCGTGCGAAGCCGTGTCCCCGGCCGGGTCGTGGTCGGCGTGCCGTGCTCACCCGCCGTCGGGCGGGGCGGCCGCGGGGGTCGGTCCGCCGGACAGGGACACGGTCCGGCTCAGCGCGGTCTCCTTGATGAGGAGCCCCGCGACGAGGACGGCCGCGCCGGCGACGGCGGCGGCGAGGAACGCGGCGTGGGTGCCGGCGGCGGTGGCGTGCCGGTAGGCCTCGCGCACCGGTGCCGGCAGCGCGGACAGGCTTGCCGCGTCCAGCCGGGCGTGGTCGAGGG
Organism: Streptomyces sp. NBC_00080; assembly: GCF_045041255.1. Lineage (NCBI taxonomy): Bacteria > Bacillati > Actinomycetota > Actinomycetes > Kitasatosporales > Streptomycetaceae > Streptomyces > Streptomyces sp. NBC_00080. The sequence goes on along the minus strand of NZ_CP108235.1, from coordinate 9,690,587 downwards.
CGGGACGGCCGGGGGCACGCTCGGCCATCACGTCCAGGACGCGGCTGTTGAACAGGGCTCCCATGAGGGCGACGCCGACCGAGCTGCCGAGCATGCGGAAGAGGGCGACCGTGGCCGAGGCGGCCCCGATGTCCTTGCTGTCGACGCTGTTCTGCGCGATCAGCGTCACGATCTGGACCAGGCAGCCCAGGCCGGCGCCGAGGACCATCATGCACAGCGCGGACTGCGGCCGGGAGGTGGCGGTGTCCATCTGCGAGAGCAAGACCATCCCGGCGAGGAGCAGTGCGCCGCCCGCGACGGGAAGGATTCTGTAGCGTCCGCTGCCGGTGACGACCCGGCCCGCGAACGCGCCGACCGCGGTCATCGCGACCAGCATCGGAAGCAGCAGCAGTCCGGAGCCGGTCGCGGAGGCGCCCTGTACGGCCTGCTGGTAGAGGGGCAGGAAGAGCACGGCGCCGAACAGTACGAAGCCGGTCAGGAACGCGATCACCGACATCAGCGCGTAGTTGCGGCTGCGGAAGATGTGCGGCGGCACGATCGGCGCGGCGGTCCTGCGCTGGCGGACGGCGAAGGCGGCCAGGCACAGGGCGCCGCCTGCGGCCGGCGCGACGAGGGCGGACGGGTTCCCGGTGTGCGGGGCGCCTGCCCGGGTGGTGAGCAGGACGACCGCGGTGATGCCGGCCATCAGGAGCACCGCGCTCGGGTAGTCGATGCGCGCCGGGGAGCGTCGTCGGGGCAGCCGCAGCGCCGATGTCAGGGCCAGGGCGAGCGCGCCGACCGGCAGGTTGAGGTAGAACGCCCAGCGCCAGCCGAGATGGTCGGTGACCGTGCCGCCGACGAGCGGGCCGCCGGTCATGGCGGCCCCCATGGTGGCGGCGAGCAGGCCCTGGTAGCGGCCCTGTTCGCGCGGGGGTACGAGCTCGCCCACGATCGCGACGGCACCGGCCATCAGGCCGCCGGCGCCGATGCCCTGGAGGGCCCTGAACGCGATCAGCTGGCCCATGTCCTGGGCCAGGCCGCACAGCGCGGAGCCGGCGAGGAAGACGGCGGTCGCGCCGAGGAAGGCACCTTTGCGTCCGTGCAGGTCGCCGAGTTTGCCCCAGAGCGGCGTGACGGCGGCCGTGGCGAGGGTGTAGGCGGTGACCACCCAGGTCAGGTGCCGCACGCCGCCGAGGTCGCCGGCGACGGTGGGCATCGCGGTGCCCACGATCATGTTGTCGAGCTGGGAGAGGAGCATCGCGAGCAGCAGCGGTACCAGGGCGCGGCGCCTGTCGCGGCGCTGTGCGCGCTGCTGGTGCGCGCCGCCCGTCGCCTCACCGGCTGTGGTGGCCACCCTCGCTCTCCCTGCTCGACTCGCGTTTCTCCATGGGCAGTTGTGGGCGCCCGCGGTCAGCAGATCTTCATCGTCGCCATCATGCCCATGGCCGAGTGGTCGAGCATGTGGCAGTGATACACGTAGGTGCCCCGGTACCTGTCGAAGGTCATCTGCAGTTTGACCGTCTCTCCCGGTTTGAGTACGACGGTGTCCTTCAGGCCCGACTCGGCGGGCCCGGGTGCCGCTCCGGCCCGTTCCAGGACCCGGAACTGCACCAGGTGCAGATGGAAGTTGTGCGAGGCCTTGGTGTTGGCGTTGGTGACCGTCCAGATCTCGCTGGCCCCGAAGCGGATGCGGGCGTCGACGCGCTCGGGGTCGTAGAGCTTCTCGTCGATGTACCCCTTCGGGTCGACGCGTCCGTCCTCGTCCATCCTGAGCACCACCGTGCGCTCGGCGGTGGGCTGGGGCAGCGGCGGCAGGGTGCGCAGCGTGGAGGGTACGGAGCTGGGGTCGTCCGCCGTGCGCACCACGTCGAAGCGCATCACCTGGCCGACTTCCTCGACCGGGCCGAAGCCCGCGATGTTCTTCAGGACGATCTTCGTGCCGACCGGGTAGCGCGCGAAGTCGATGACGACGTCGGCGCGTTCGCCCGAGGAGAGGTAGACGGTCTTGGTGGTGTGCGGCTCGGGCAGCAGTCCCCCGTCCGAGGCGATCTGGATCATGTCGCTGCCGTCTTCCAGGCCCAGCTCGACGAAGCGCTGGTTGGAGGTGTTGGCAAAGCGCAGCCGGTATTTGCGGGCGGCGACCTCGAAGTAGGGGTAGGGCGCGCCGTTGACCAAGATGGTGCTGCGGGCCCGGTCGCTCATGGTGTAGACGAGCTGGCCGGTCGTGGTGTCGAAGTGCGCGTCCCGGATGCCGATCAGCACGTCGTAGTCGTCCTTGGGCAGCGGCAGAGCGGCCTCGTCGGCGTCGCTGAGCAGATAGCTGCCGTGCAGGCCGCGGTAGACGTTCTCGGACTCCACGTGGTGGGCGTGGTCGTGGTACCAGAGCGAGGCGGACCGCTGCCTGTTGGGGTAGGTGTAGACGCGTTCGGCGCCCGGCGCGATGACGTCCATGGGGCCGCCGTCGCTGTTCTGCGGCACCGAGGCGCCGTGCAGGTGGACGGAGGTGTCCACCGCGGTCTCGTTGCGCTGGCGGATGACGACGGGGCGGCCCCGGCGGGCCTTGATGGTGGGGCCGGGAAAGTGTCCGTCGAACGTCAGCAGGTCGGTCGTCAGACCGGGGAGTATCTCCTTGCTCACCGCGCGCATGGTGACCTCGTAGCGGTCCACGCCGCCGCTGGTGGACACGGGTGAGAGCACGGGGACCAGGGGCATGGGCCGGCTGAACGGCGTCACTACGGGTGCCGCGGCCGGCTGCGACGCCGCCGCGGAGGCGTCGCGTGCGTTGATGACCGGCAGAAGGGATACCCCGGTGAATCCCGTGCCGCCGATGGCGAGTCCTGCGCCGAGCACACGGCGTCGGGCGACCATGATGATGTGTCCTCCTGTGATGCGTGCCGGAAAAAAGGTGAAGAGGCGGCTCAAGTCCAGCACCGGGAACTCGTGTCCCGCTCGTGCCGTGAGCGCGGTTCCAGCCGTTGCCGAGCAGGGTTGCGGCGGGATTCGAATACGCCGCGCCCCTGGTACGCGGCCGTGCCCGCCTCCGGCTGCCCGGGACGCTGTCGTGAGCCGTGTCCGCGTCGTCGGCGGTGACCGGCGCGGGCGAGGGTCGTCGTACGGGACGCCGGACCGACCGGTGTGGGCGGCGGCCGAGGGCGGGGCCCGGTGGAAGGCAGCGGACAGGAGCCGGGCGGTGCGGGGCGAGGCGGGCGCCGTCCGTACTCCACGGGCTCTCGATCGAGTCACAGGCGTGCTGTGCAAGCGTGGCGGCACTTCCCCCTGTACGGGCCCGGCATCGACAGCGGTACGGCACGCCGCGCGTCGCGCAGTGAACGGAGATCCCCCTTGACCTGGCCGACCGGACCCGACGCGGCTCCCCCACCGGACACGGCGCTGTACCCGGAGGTGTCGGGGTTCTACGCCCGTCAGATGCAGCGCCTGGACAGCGGTGACGCGCCGGGGTGGGCGGCCACCTTCACCGAGGACGCCCTCTTCCACCTGCCGACGCGCCCGGAGCCGATGCGCGGCCGCGCGGCCCTGGAGAGCGGCGCCCGTGCGGCGGCGGCCGCGATCGCGGCCGCCGGGGAGCGCCGCCGGCACGTCACCGGCATGTTCGTCATCGACGAACGCCCGGACGGGGCCCTGGACGTGCGCGCGTACACCGTCATCTACGCCACCCGGATCGGGGGCGCCTCCCGGGTGCACCAGACCTGTGTCTGCGAGGACGTCCTGGTGCGCGCGCAGGACGGGCTGCGGGTCCGCAGCCGCCGGGTCAGCCTGGACGACCAGGCCGCCGATCAGAGCGCCGGCCGGCAGAGCGGGGCCGAGGGCGGGGTGGAGGGGGCGGGCCAGGCAGCCGGGGGCGGGCCCGGCGGGGACGTCCCCACAGCGCCCGGCGGCGCCGGAGGGCAGCCGCCCGGGCCGCGGTCCGCCGGGAGCGCGGTGTCTCCCGCGTGAAGGCCGGTCCCCGCGGCCCCGCGGCGGCGGGCCGCCGCCTGCTGTCCTGCTCCGCAGAAGTCCGATTCCTCCCCCGGCCCGCGGGCCGGGGTCTCCTCGGAGGTGTCCGATGACGGAACCGACCGGCACCACCCGGGCGCTCGCACCTCTCGCCTTCCCTCAGGACCGCGGCTGCCCCTACGAACTGCCCGCCGCCTACGCCGCCCTGCGGGACGGACCGGCCCTGTCCCGCGTCACCCTCTATGACGGCCGCGAGGTCTGGCTGGTCACCGGCCACGGCGCGGCCCGTGCGCTGCTGGCCGACCAGCGGCTGTCCTCGGACCGCCGCAGCCCCGGCTTCCCCCAGGTGTCGGCCCGCCTCGCGGCCGTCCAGCGCGACCGCAGCCCCGCTCTGTTCGGCGCCGACGACCCCGAACACCATGTGCAGCGGCGGATGATGATCCCGTCGTTCTCCCTCAGGAGTGTGAGCGCACAACGGGCACGTATCCAGCGGACCGTGGACACACTGTTGGACGCGATGATCGCGCAGGGTCCGCCCGCCGATCTGGTCTCCTCCTTCGCTCTGCCCGTGTCGCTGACGATGATCTGCGGCCTGCTCGGCGTGCCCTACGCCGACCACGCGTTCTTCACGGCGCAATGCCACAGGATGCTGAGCGGCCCCACGGGCGCCGACGCGCGGGACGCCCGCGACCGGCTGGACGGGTATCTCGGCGATCTCATCGACCGCATGGAGCGGCAGAGCGCGCCCGGCGAGGGCCTGCTGGACAGCCTCGTCCGCGACCGGCTGCGCGCGGGCACCGCGGAGCGGGCCGAACTCGTCTCGCTGGCCCTGCTCATGCTCGTCGCGGGCCATGAGACGACGGCCGGGATGATCTCCCTGGGCACGCTCACCCTGCTCGCCCACCCCGAGCGGCTGGCCGAGCTGCTGGCCGACGCGGCGCTGTGGCCGGCGGCTGTCGAGGAGCTGATGCGGATGCTGTCGATCTCGGACGGACTGGCACGTGTGGCGCTGGAGGACCTCGAGGTCGCCGGTGTCACGGTCCGGGCCGGTGAGGGCGTCCTCTTCGCGCTGTCGGTGATCAACCGCGACGCGTCGGTGTACGACGCGCCCGACGCCCTCGACTGGCAGCGTCCCGCCCGCCATCATCTGGGGTTCGGCTTCGGCATCCACCAGTGTCTGGGCCAGAATCTGGCCCGCGCGGAACTGGAGATCGCTCTGGGCAGCCTGTTCGCGCGGCTGCCCGCGCTGCGGCCGGCCGTCCCCGTGGCGGAGATCCCCTTCAAGCCGGGCGACACCACGCAGGGGCTGCTGGAATTCCCTGTCACCTGGTGAGGGACCCGTGCCGGGCGGGTCGCCCGGCACGGCGTCAGTGCCGCACGGCCGCCTCGACGACCGACGCGTGCGGTGAGGCCTCCACCACGCCCGTCACGGCGAACCCGGCCTGGGCGAGCAGCGCTTCGTACTGCGCGCGCGTGCGGCTCTTGCCGTTGAGGACCGTCATCATGACCATGTCGATGGTCTTGCCGGGGTGCGGCTCGTTGCCGGGCGGGACCAGCGCGTTGATGACGAGCAGCCGGCCGTGTCCGGGCATCGCCCGGCGGCAGCTGCGCAGGATGCGGACGCACTCCTCGTCCGGCCAGCTGGCCAGCACGTGCTTGAGGAGGTAGACATCGGCCCCTGGGGGGACCGAGGTGAAGAAGTCCCCCGCCTTGGCGCGCCAGCGGCCCGTCAGCTCCGGGGTGTCCAGCACATGGGCGCTCACGACGGACTCCAGGTCGAACAGCGTGCCCGTCAGCTGCGGATGGCGCCGCAGCAGGGCGTGCAGCAGGCCGCCACGGCCGCCGCCCACGTCGACGGCGCTCTTGGCGCCGTCGAGGTCGCAGGCCGCGGCAACGTCGTTGGTGAGTGTCCCCGAGAAGGCCGCCATGCTGGCGTTGAACGCCGCCGCCAGGTCGGGGTCGGCCGCCACGTAGTCGTAGAAGGGGACGCCGTACAGGCCCTCGAAGGCGGTCCGTCCGGTGCGTACCGCCTCGTGCAGCCGGGCTGCGGAGTGCCAGAAGACCTCCTCGCCGCGCACCAGGACGTAGTCGCGCAGGGAGCGCTCGGCGTCGCTGCGCAGCGGTTCGGCGAGCGGGGTGAGGTGGAAGCGGCCGGTCTCGTCCTCGCGGAAGACACCCTTGGTGGCGAGGAAGCGCAACACCCGGTACAGCTGCGGCCCGTCGACGCCGGCCGCGCGGGCCAGCTCCGCGGGGGTGCGCGGGCCGTCGGCCAGCAGGTCGGCGATGTCGTAGCGGGCCGCGGTGTGCAGCGCCGCCGAGTACAGGTAGCCCAGGGACAGTTCGAGCAGCTGCTCGGTCGGCTCCCTGAAGGCATCGACCGTGCCGGCGGGCGTGTCCGGGGAGGCGGCCGCTTCCGCATCGGCCGGGTGGGGGAAGGTTCCCGCGGCGTCGGGGTCAACAGCTGTCATCGGGCGCTTCGCCTCTCTCCCGCCTCTCACGAGGCACCTCAACCGGATCCGTTCGTGTCCTAGCCTGCGCCGCGTGCATCGCGGTCCGGTCGAAAAGCGCCTGAGCCGCAGGCGGACGCCGCCCGCGGCGCGGCGCCGGTGCGGCGGGCGGGCGGCGGCTGTCGAGCCGTCCTCGACCGGCCGCCAAGCCCTGGCCGAGTCGGGGAGGACATGCTTGCCCGCGACCCTTTGACCTTTTCCTCTTTATTTCGGCCGCAGTGCCGTCCTTCGGCGCCGTGCGCCCACCTACGCCGCGAGGGGATCCCATGGCCGACGCCGCACCACACGGCTTCACCGACGCCGCCGCACTGCGCCGCAAGAACCGCGCCACCGTAGAGAAGTACCTGGCGGACACCAAGGGCGAGAGCCGTCTGCGCCGGCACGAGCTGTTCGTCGAGGACGGCAGCGGCGGCCTGTGGACCAACGACACCGGCGCGCCCATCGTCATCCGGGGCCGCGACCGCCTGGCCGAGCACGGCGTCTGGTCGCTGAAGTGCTTCCCGGACTGGGAGTGGTACAACATCCAGGTTTTCGAGACGCAGGACCCCGGCTTCTTCTGGGTGGAGTGCGACGGCCACGGCAAGATCTGCTTCCCCGGCTATCCGGAGGGCTACTACGAGAACCACTTCCTGCACTCCTTCGCCCTCGACGACGGGAAGATCGTGCAGAACCGCGAGTTCATGAACCCCTTCGAGCAACTGCGTTCGCTGGGCATCCCCGTACCGGAGATCAGGCGCGCCGGAATCCCCACCTGAGGAACTGGAGAGCCCGTTCATGACCGGCATCCCGGCCATCTCCGCCTATCCGCTTCCGACCACGGGCCAGCTGCCCGCGGGCCCCGCTCCCTGGGAATTCGACCCCGGCCGCGCGGTGCTCCTCGTGCACGACATGCAGCGCTACTTCCTTGCCGCGCTGCCCGCCCCGCTGCGCCAGGAACTGCTGGACAACGCCGTCCGGCTGCGCGAGCACTGCGCGCTGCTCGATGTGCCCATCGCCTACACCGCCCAGTCCGGCGACATGGGTGCGCGTGACCGCGGCCTGCTCAAGGACTTCTGGGGTCCGGGCATGCGCGCCTCCGCAGAGGACCGCGCGATCGCCACCGCACTGGAACCGGACACCGACCAACCGGTGTTCGCCAAATGGCGCTACAGCGCCTTCTACCGCTCCCGGCTGTCGGCCTGGATGCGTGACCGGCGCCGCGACCAGCTGGTGCTGTGCGGCGTGTACGCGCACATCGGGGTACTGGCCACCGCGGTGGACGCGTTCAGCCGGGACATCGAGACCTTCCTCGTCGCCGACGCCGTCGCCGACTTCTCCGAGCGGCAGCACCGTCTGGCGCTCGAGTACGCCGCGGCGCTGTGCGCCCGGGTCGTGACGACCAAGGAGCTGGTGGGGTGAGCGCGCTCCTGGAGCGGATCCTGACGGCGCCGCCCGCCGCATACGCCCTGCTGTACCGGCCCGAGGCCACCGGGCCCGACCGCCTCGACGTCCTGACGGGCGAGGTGTCGCGGCCCGCGACGCTGGCGCAGATCCCGCTGGCCGAGCCTCCCCCGGCCGCTTCCGGCGCCCGGCACGAGCAGCTGGTGGTGGTGCCCTACCGGCAGATCTCCGAACTGGGCTACGCCTGCCCCGACGACGGTGCGCCGCTGCTGGCGATGACGGTCACCGGACAGGAGACGGTGCCCCTATACGAGGCGCTGAGCCGGCTGCCGCGGGTGGCGACGCCCCTGTCTGGGGGCTCCTTCGACCAGGACGACGACGCCTACGCGCAGACGGTGCGCGACGTCGTGCGGGAGGCGATCGGCACGGGCGCCGGCGCGAACTTCGTCATCCGGCGCTCCTTCGTCGCGGACATCACCGGCTACGGGCCGCACAGCGCGCTGGCCGTCTTCCGTCGCCTGCTGGAGAGCGAGTCGGGCGCGTACTGGACCTTCGTCATCCACACCGGCGAGCGCACCTTCGTGGGGGCGTCGCCGGAGCGGCACATCAGCGTCGAGGACGGACTGGCGGTGATGAACCCGATCAGCGGGACCTACCGCTATCCGCCGAGCGGGCCCACCCTGCCCGGCGTCATGGACTTCCTGGACGACGCCAAGGAGACCGACGAGCTGTGCATGGTGGTCGACGAGGAACTGAAGATGATGGCCCGGATCTGCGTGTCCGGCGGCCAGGTCAGGGGCCCCTACCTCAAGGAGATGGCCCGCCTGGCGCACACCGAGTACTTCATCGAGGGCCGCACCGGCCGTGACCCGCGCGAGATCCTGCGCGAGACGATGTTCGCGCCGACCGTGACCGGAAGCCCGCTGGAGAGCGCCTGCCGGGTCATCGCCCAGTACGAACAGGGGGGCCGCGGCTACTACAGCGGGGTCGCCGCGCTCATCGGCCATGACGGGCGGGGTGCGCGGACGCTGGACTCGGCCATCCTCATCCGTACCGCGGAGATCGACGGCGGCGGGCGGCTGCGGATCGGCGTCGGCTCCACGCTGGTGCGCCACTCCTGGCCGCAGGCCGAGGCGGCCGAGACCCGGGCCAAGGCGGCCGGGCTGATCGCCGCCCTGGAGGCGGGCGACGGCATCTCGTTCGCCCAGCATCCCGACGTGCGGGCCGCCCTGGAACGGCGTAACGACCAACTGGCCCCGTTCTGGCTGCACTCGGGCGGCCCGGCGGTCGTCTCCCCGCCGGAGCTTGCCGGGCGCACCGTCCTCGTGATCGACATGGAGGACACCTTCACCGCGATGATCGCCCATCAGCTGCGGGCGCTGGGCCTGGTCGTGACGGTGCGGCGGTTCGACGAGGCGTACACCTTCGACGGCCGCGACCTGGTGGTGCTCGGCCCGGGCCCGGGCGACCCCGCCGAGCCGGGGCACCCCCGCATGGAGAGCCTGCGCGGCGCGGTGCGCACCCTGCTCCAGGGGCGGCGGCCGTTCGTGGCGGTGTGCCTGAGCCATCAGATGCTCGCCCTGCGCCTGGGGTTCGAGCTGATCCGCCGGGAGCTGCCCAACCAGGGTGTGCAGAAGGAGATCGACCTCTTCGGGGAGCGGGTGCGGGTGGGCTTCTACAACACGTACGCGGCCCACGGGGCGAGCGACAGCGTGCTCGTCGACGGGGTCGGTCTGGTCGAGGCGGCCCGGGACCTCGCCACCGGCGAGGTGCACGCGCTGCGCGGCCCGCACTTCGCGTCGATGCAGTTCCACGCGGAGTCCGTGCTCACCCCCGACGGCCCCGGGCTGCTGGCGCAGGCCGTGCGCACGGCGCTGGGGATCGACGCGGCCCGCCTGGCCGCCGCCTCCGCCGGCCCGGGGCCGGGCCCGCGAAGCCGCGCGGCGGTGACGTCGATGACCGGGCCGCGGGGACGGCACGGCAAATCCGGCACCGGAACCCGGTGAGCGGCATGCACCGGTATCTCGTCGTGGACGCCTTCACCCGGGTGCGTCTCCAGGGCAACCCCGTGGCGGTCTTCTTCGACGGCGACGACCTGTCCGCGCCGCTGATGCAGCGCATCGCACGGGAGATGAACCTTTCGGAAACCACCTTCGTGCTGCGCCCGCGGCACGGCGGCGACGCCCGGATCCGTATCTTCACCCCGGTCAACGAGCTGCCGTTCGCCGGCCACCCACTGCTGGGGACGGCCGCCGCGCTCGGTGAACGCACCGACGGCGACACGCTGCGCCTGGAGACGGCCATGGGCACGATCCCCTTCGAACTGCTCCGCCGGGACGGCCGGGTGACCGGGGCCCGGATGCGGCAGCCGATCCCGACCTGGGAGCCGTTCGAGCGGGCCGGTGAACTCCTCGACGCGCTGGGCGTGCGCAAGTCGACGCTCCCGGTGGACATCTACCGCAACGGGCCACGCCATGTGTTCGTCGGCGTGGAGAGCGCCGCCGCGCTGTCCGCTCTGCGCCCCGACCACCGCGCCCTGTCGCGCTTCGAGGACATGGCGGCCAACTGCTTCGCCGGCTCCGGGGCCCACTGGCGCACCCGGATGTTCTCGCCCGCCTACGGGGTGGTCGAGGACGCGGCCACCGGGTCGGCCGCCGGCCCGCTGGTCATCCATCTGCTGCGGCACGGGGCCCTCACCCAGGGGCGGAGCGCCGAGATCATGCAGGGCGTCGACATGGGCCGCCCCTCCCGCATGCTCGCCCGCATCGGCGGCAGCGGCGAGGACTTCGCCAGTGTCGAGGTCGGCGGCGACTGCGTGATCGTGGCCCGCGGCATCCTTCTCGTCTGAGCGGCCCACGCGGCCGGAAAGGAAGAACATGACAGCGAGCAGGTCGGAGAGCCTCACGGGCACCCTCCAGGTGCCGTTCCCGGAGTACGAGGACCCGGTCGCAGACCCGGTCGCGCTGCTGCGCGGATGGCTGCGAGAGGCGCGGGAACTGGATGTACGGGAGCCGGCCGCGATGGCGCTCGCCACGGCCGACGCCCGCGGCCGCGCCTCGGTCCGCACGGTCGTGCTGGCGCGGGTGACCGACCGCGGTCTGCTCTTCGCCAGTCACCGGGGCAGCCGCAAGGGCCGGGAGATGAGCGAGAACCCGTGGGCGTCGGGTCTTCTGTACTGGCGGGAGACCAGCCGTCAGGTCAGCGTCAGCGGGCCGGTACGGCAGGTGTCCGACGCGGCGTCGGACGCCCTGTGGGCGGCCCGACCGGTGTTCACCCATGCCATGACGGTGGCGTCCCGGCAGAGCGAGCCGCTGGCGGACGCGGCGGACCTGCGCGAGCGCGCGGCCCGGCTCGCCGGCTCCGCCCCGCATCCGCGTCCCGACACCTTCGTCGGTTTCGAACTGTCCGCCCGGTGCCTGGAGTTCTGGTCCGATGGCACCGACCGGCTGCACGAGCGGCTCCGCTACGAACACAGGGACCAGGGGTGGTCGGTCACCCGTCTACAGCCCTGACGCCGGGCCCGGCCGGGAGCGGCGGGCCCGCTTGCGGCGCGCGGCCCGGCAGGAGACGCGCGTCACATGCGGCGGCCTCACATTTCGCGGGGCTGTGTCGTCGTAGAGATGTACCTGCCGACAAACATTGAGGGATGCGTCATGGAAGCCCGCTTGAACCTCTCCGCCAGCCCGCTCGCAGGCAAGGCCCTGAAGTACATCGCCTCGGCGAGCAAGGCGATCTTCGACGGCACGACGGTGCCGAAGGCAACGCAGGACCTGGTCATGCTCCGCGCCAGCCAGATCAACGGCTGCGGCTTCTGCACCGACATCCACACCAAGGACGCCGCGCACGCCGGGGAGACCACGGTGCGGGTCAACCTGGTCGCGGCCTGGCGCGAGTCCACGGTGTTCACCGACGCCGAGCGCGCCGCCCTGGAGCTGACGGAGCAGGGCACCCGTATCGCCGACGCGGCCGGCGGTGTGACGGACGAGGCCTGGTCCGATGCCGCCAAGCACTACAACGAGGAGGAGCTCGTCGCCCTGTCGACGCTCATCGCCCTCATCAACGCCACCAACCGTCTGGGTGTCATCACCCGGCAGCAGGGTGGCAGCTACCAGCCCGGCCAGCTCGGATAGCCAGCGGGAGACGGACGCCGCGTGATGCGGCGGCAGACGCCCCGGGACGCCGCACAACGCGGCGTCCCGGGGCGTTCCCCGTGCACCGGGCGGCCGACGGTGCCCTGTGTGGGGCGGACGCGGGCAGAGCGCGTCACAACGCCGGCGCGGGCCGTCTCGCAGTGAGTACGGCCCGCGCCGGCCCGAAGGCACCCGCACGCTCCGTCAGAGCATCCAGGACCGGAGCTTGTCGGGGTTGAGCACCGCCCAGATGTGCTTGATCCGGTCGCCCGCCACGTCGAACGCCAGCACCGACAGGGCGACGCCCTCACGCTGCAGCACCAGACCGGGCTGGCCGTTGACCTTGCACTCCAGGATCGTCAGGCCCGGTGCGGTGCCCGCGGAGTCGATGAAGAAGCGGGCGACCTGCTCGCCGCCCTCGACGGGGTGGAGCTGGGCCCCGACCAGGCCGCCGCCGTCGGTGATCGTCGTGGCGTCGGGGTCGAGAAGGCCGATGAGGGCCTCGATGTCCTGGGCCTCCCATGCCTGCTTGAAGTCCCGTACGACGCCCGCGCGCTGGACCGCGGCCGCCGCGGTCGCGGGGGCCTGCTGCCCGCGCATGCGGCGGCGGGCCGACGAGGCCAGCTTGCGGCACGCAGCCGGTGTCCGGCCGACGATCTCCGCCACTTCCGCGAACGAATAGTGGAAGACGTCGTGCAGGATGAAGGCCACGCGCTCGGCCGGGGTCATCGACTCGAGCACGATGAGGAAGGCCATGTTGACCGACTCGTCGAGGGTGACCCGGTCGGCGGGGTCGCCGGCGCCGCCGGACCGCCCGCTGAACCACTCCATACGATCGGGCAGCGGCTCCGGCACCCATTCGCCCACGTACGTCTCGCGCTTGGCCCGTGCCGAGCCGAGCAGGTCGAGGCAGATGCGGCTGGCGACCTTGGTCAGCCATCCGCCGGGGGACGCGATGTCCTGCCGCTGCTGCGGGGACATGGCGTACCAGCGGGCGTACGTCTCCTGGACGACGTCCTCGGCGTCGGCCACCGAGCCGAGGAACCGGTACGCGAGATTGATCAGCTGGCGCCGTTCGCTCAGGACCGCGCTGAGACCCGGATCGAACCGGCCGTCGCCTAACTCGGACTGCACGCTCATGGTGTCGCCGCCCCCCTCGGCCGCGCCCTTCTCCCACCGGCTGACAAGGCATCACACCCGGGCGGCGCGTCCCTTCAGTTTACCTGGGGGGCCTAGGGGATCGCCTGAGGAGAGGGCCGATCCGGGCGGTCTCGCGGACCGTGCGCGCACCGGCGGCCGCCGGCCGCCGGTTGAGGCGCCGTCTCACACCGGTGGAAACGCGGTGGAGGGCGCTGCCAGGAGCCCGCAACGGGTTCCTTCCGCGTGGACCCGCCCTCACCTGCACACGGTGGCACAGCGGTGCGGTTCTTGCCGGTGCGGCCGGTGTCCGAGGGCGGAGGTTCCGATGTTGCACACCGGGTGGCGGCCGTCGCGCGCGTCTATGGTGGCGCCGGTCGGATCCGCCCCTGGCGGCAGAGGGCACGCCGAGTCCGGGAGCGCCATGTCGAGGGCGAGCATGCCGTGGACGGGGTCCTTCCCGGCAGCGGCAGCCGTGCCCGGCGCCCTGACCCGCAGGGGCCGGAAGGCGGGAGCCCTCACCCCGATCGACACGGCGGCCGCCCAACCGTGCGGCGCCGCTGGAGTTTTGGCCGCCTGCCCCGGTTCCCCTGCTTCTACAGTTGCGAGGCATCCATGACGCAAGAAGCCGTGACGGAAGAACTCGTCGCCTTCCCCCAGGACCGTACGTGTCCCTACCACCCACCGGCCGGGTACGACCCGCTGCGCGCGGCCCGTCCGCTGTCCAGGGTCAGGCTCTACGACGGGCGCTCGGTGTGGCTCGTCACCGGATTCGCCGCGGCCCGGGAGCTGCTCAGCGACCCGCGGCTGTCCGCCGACCAGGACAACGAGGCGTTCCCCTCGCCGACCGAGGGCTTCAAGAACCGTGTCCGCGGGCGCCGTCTGTCCCTGCTGGGCATGGACGATCCCGAACACAAGGCGCTGCGGCGGACAGTGATTCCCAGTTTCACGGCCAAACGCATCTCCGCGCTGCGCCCCCGGGTCCAGGAGATCGTCGATCGGCTCATCGACGACATCATCGCCCAGGGCCCGCAGACCGAGCTGGTGAGCACGTTCGCGTTGCCGGTGTCGTCCCAGGTGATGTGTCTCCTGCTCGGTGTGCCGTACGCCGATCACGAGTTCTTCGAGGAGCAGTCTCGGCGGTTGCTGGCCGGCCCGACGGTCGCGGACACGCAGCAGGCCGGGGAGCGGCTTGACGCCTACCTGGGCGCGCTGATCGAGCACAAGCAGCGCGAGCCCGGTGACGGACTGCTCGACGAACTGATCCACGAGCAGCTCGCCGAAGGGGTCATCCAGCGCGACGAGTTGATGGCGCTGGCGGCCCTGCTGGTCGTCGCCGGGCACGAGACCACCACGAACATGATCTCTCTGGGGACGTTCACGCTGCTGGAGCACCCCGACCGGCTCGCCGAACTGCGCGCGAACCCGGAGCTGATGCCCGCGGCCGTCGAGGAGCTGCTGCGTTTCCTGTCCGTCGCCGAGGGCGGGATGCGGGTGGCGACGCAGGACATCGAATTCGGCGGGCAGACGATCCGCGCCAACGACGGCGTCATGATGTCGACGTCCCTGATCAACCGTGACGACGCGGTCCACAGCGAGCCCGACGAGCTGGACTGGCACCGCCCGGACCGCCACCACCTCGCGTTCGGTTTCGGCATGCACCAGTGCCTGGGGCAGAACCTGGCCCGGGCCGAGATCGAGATCGCGCTGCGCACCCTGTTCGAGCGGCTGCCCGGCCTGAAGCTCGCGGTGCCCGCGCGGGAGATCCCCTTCAAACCGGGGACCACGTTGCAGGGCATGATCGAACTCCCGGCCACCTGGTAGGTGATGAGCATGCGGATCCACGTCGACAAGGACCGGTGCATGGGCGCGGGCATGTGCGCGCTCACCGCCCCGGGCGTCTTCACGCAGGACGACGACGGTCTCAGCGAGGTCCTGCCCGGCCGTGAGGACGGCGCGGGTGAACCGCTGGTGCGCGAGGCTGTACGGGCCTGTCCGGTGCAGGCCATCGCGGTCGGGTGAGGAGAGGGCAGCCGCCGGGCCGGACACGTTGCTGAGGTCCGGCCAGGCGGGCGGGGAGGCCGCGGGCGAGGTACGCCCGTGGCCTTGCGCGCGTGCGGGGCGCCCGCGCGCCCGGCGGGCGGGCGGGCCGTGGCCCCGGGGTGGCCTGTGCCGCGGGGGGTGTCCGTGCGCGAAAGGGGGTGCCGTCCCCCCAGGCTCGGGCGGCCCGGGGGGAAGCAGGTCAGCGGGCCGGGAACTTCAGGAGTTCGCCGCTGGTGCCCAGGGCGTTGTTGGTGACGTAGATGTCACCGCGCGGGCCGACGGCCACGCCCAGCGGCACGGTCAGGCGGTTGCCGGTGTCGATCGGGGTGAGGGCGCCCGTCTTCTTGTTGATCCGGGTCAGCGCGCCGGGCAGCGGGGCGGTCGAGGTGCCGGTGTTGTAGGACAGGGCGATCAGGTCGCCGTCGGGGGCCAGGGCGAGGTCGATGACGTCGGTCAGGCCGGTGGCGAAGACGGTCGGCGAACTGCCGGGGACATAACGCCAGACACGGCCGAGGCCCTGCCGCAGGGCGCTCATGTCGGAGATGTAGAAGGCGCCGTCGTGGCCGCGCACGATGCCGGTCGGCACCGCCTGGGCCTGTCCGGCCGGGGTCAGGGGCCGGACGGCCGAAGCGGCGGCGGGCAGCACGTTGTTGGGGAAGACGAACTCGGTCGTGGTGGTGCCGTCGGGGTGGACCCGGATCAGGTCGTTGGCGCCGGCGTCGGTGACCAGGAAGTCACGGCCGTCGCGGGCGAAGTCGGCCGGGTTGGAGAAGACCTCGTTGTTGCCGGTCACGGAGTCGGGGTCGTGGCGGGCCTCGTGCTCGGCCAGGTCCCCCAGCACCTTGCCCCGTGCGATGCTCAGCGTGCCGAGCGGCCCGCTGCCCGCGCCGAGCGCCGCACGGTCCGCGGGCAGGCCGCTGAGGCCGTAGACCACCCGGTAGGCGCCGTTGCGGCCGGCTTCGGACCGCAGTGCTCCGGTGACCAGGCTGGAGCCGTCGGTGCGGTAGATCAGCTCGGAGGGCAGGCCGGTGACGACACGGCTCTGCCGGGAGCCCTTGACCCGGTAGAGGGAGCCGGTGAAGCCCAGGCACCGGGTGATGGCGCCGGGCGACGCCGTGCAGGGGGTGGCCGGGCCGCTGCCGGCCTCCGCGACCAGGACCGAGCCGTCGGGCTGCACCGTGACGCCCCGCGGGTTGTGCAGGCCGCTCGCCACCACCACGGGCGCCGCGGCCTTGGGCGGGTGGGCGGCGGACGCGGCCCGGGTCCCGGCCTGGGCCGGGATCACCGTCGCCGTGAGGCTGCCCACGACCGCCGCCGCCAGGAAGGCCCCCGCCCAGGACTTGGATGCTTTCGACATGTCACTCCTCAACTCGGCACGCCCCCCACAAGAAGTGGGTGAATTCAACCGGCGGTCACCATAGGCGCAGGAGTTGACCGGAACGCACTGTGCAACATCGGAAAGGGGGATGTGGGCGCACCGGCCGCACGGGCAGGAATCGGTAACCGTCCGGCTCCGTGCGCCGGGTGAGGGCGGAGTGCGGACGAACGGATTCCGTGCGTGGTCCGGAGAGCGGCTCCCCCGCCTTGCGCGGCGTGGCCGCCGGTGTATTGCGCGGTGGGTGCCGTGGTGGCGGGGAAAGGGCAGCTGTACCGGTCAGCGGGCCGGGAATTTCAGGAGCTGGCCGCTGGTGCCGAGTACGTTGTTGGTGACGTAGATGTCACCGTTGCGGCTGACGGTCACGCCCGCGGGCATATTCAGGCGGTTGCCGGTGTCGATCGGGGTGAGGGCGCCCGTCTTCTTGTTGATCCGGGTCAGCGCGCCGGGGCCCGGGTCGGCCGGCGGGAGCGAGGTCCTGGTGCCGTAGGACAGGGCGATCAGGTCGCCGTTGGGGGCCAGGGCGAGGTCGGTGACGTCGGTCAGGCCGGTGGCGAAGACGGTCGGCCGGCTGCCGGGAACGTAGCGCCAGACACGGCTGAGGCCCTCGTGCATGCCGCCCATGGTGGCGAGGTAGAAGGCGCCGTCGCGGCCGCGCACGATGCCGGTCGGCACCGCCTCGGTCTGGCCGGCCGGTGCCAGCGGCTGACCGGCCGGGGAGGCGGCGGGCAGGATGCTGTTGGGGAAGACGAACTCGGTCGTGGTGGTGCCGTCGGGGTGGACCCGGATCAGGGTGTTGGCGGCGGCGTCGGTGACCAGGAAGTCGCGGCCGTCCCTGGCGAAGTTGTGCGGGTTGGAGAAGACCTCGTTGTTGCCGAGCACGGAGTCGGGGTCGAGCCGGCCCTCGTGGTCGGCGAGGTCCCCCAGGGCCCTGCCGCCCGCGATGCTCAGTGTGCCCAGCGGCGCCGCGTCCGGGCCGAGGGCCGCACGGATGGCGGGGGTGCCGTTCAGGCCGTAGACCACACGGTAGGTGCCCTTCGCGGTGGCCTCGGCCTGGATCGCCCCGTTGACCGCGGTGCTGCCGTCGGCCCGGACGCCCATCTCGGAGGGCAGGCCGGTGACGACACGGCCCTGCCGGGAGCCCTTCACCCGGTAGAGGGAGCCGGTGAGGCCCAGGCACCGGGTGCCCGGCGTCGTGCAGGGGCCTCCCGAGCCGTTGCCGGCCTCCGTCACCAGGACCGAGCCGTCGGCCTGGACCCGGACCGCGCGCGGGTTGTGCAGGCCGCTCGCCACCACCACGGGCGCGGCCTTGGGCGGGTGGGCGGCGGGCGCGGCCCGGGTCCCGGCCTGGGCCGGGATCGCCGTCGCCGTGAGGCCGGCCGCAACGGCCGCCGCGAGGAAGGCCCCCGCCCAGGACTTGGATGCTTTCGACATGTCACTCCTCAACTTGGCACGCCCTCCGCGAGTCAGGGGCGAATCCAACCGGCGGTCACCATAGACGCAGGAGTTCACCGGAACGCAGTGTGCGACACCGGACATTCCGCGGTTGAACACTGGCCACCGAGGCTGAAATCAGCAACCCTTCAACTCCGAGCAGCAACTCGCCTCCTTTCACGCGAAAGGCGGCGCCCCGTGCGGCAACGTGCGCGGTAATCCGCGGGCTTGTGTGTCTGTGCAAGGCGGAGAGTTGTTCACCCGAGCCGCTCCGGAATCCTGTCGTCCGCGCTGTGTCCTTGTCTGCGCACGGCGCAGAAGGGCCACTGGTTCTTCATCTCCGTGGCCGCAGGTAATCGCGGAATCCGCGATGTTGCACACCGCGTTCCGGCAGAACTCTCGTATTTGTGGTGTCGCCGGTTGGATTCGTCCCTGACTGCGGGGGCGTCAAGTTGAGGAGTGTCATGTCGAAAGCATCCAAGTCCTGGGCGGGGGCCTTCCTGGCGGCGGCGGTCGTGGCCGGCCTCACGGCGACGGTGGTCCCGGCCCAGGCCTCGGCCGGCTCGCAGGCGCCCAGGGCCGCGGCCGCCCCCGTGGTCCTGGCGAGCGGTCTGCACAACCCGCGGGGCGTGCGGGTCCAGGCCGACGGCTCGGTCGTGGTGACCGAGGTCGGCAGCGGCTCGGGGGCCCCCTGCGCGGCACCGCCGGTCGGTGCCCCCCTGGCCCGGTGCCTGGGCTTCACCGGCTCCCTCTACCAGGTGAAGGGCTCCACGCAGAGCCGTATCGTCACCGGTCTGCCCTCCGAGCAGATCGTCCGCAGCGACGGCCTCACCCGCGTCAACGGGGCGATCCAGAGCGAGGCGACCGCGAAGGGCGCCTACCGTGTGGTCTACGGCCTCAGCGGCGTCCCCGCGGACCGTGCGGCGCTCGGCGCGGACGCGGCGCCGCTGGGCACGCTGAGCATCGCGGGCGGCAGGGTGCTGGGGGACCTGGCCGACCACGAGGGCCGGCTCGACCCGGACTCCGTGCTCGGCAACAACGACGTCTTCTCCAACCCGCACGACTTCGCCCGGGACGGCAAGGACTTCCTGGTCACCGACGCCGCCGGCAACACCCTGATCCGGGTCCACCCCGACGGCACCACCACGACCGAGTTCGTCTTCCCCAACAACGTGCTGCCGGCCGCCGCTTCGGCCTCCGGTGCGCAGTCGTCCGCCGACGCCACGGTGCTGGCGGCGCCGGCCGGACAGACCGAGGCGGTGCCGACCGGCATTGTGCGCGGCCGCGACGGGGCGTTCTACATCTCCACCATGAGCGGCATGAACAAGGACCTCACCCGTATCTGGCGCTATGTGCCCGGCAGTGCGCCGACCGTCTTCGTCAGCGGTCTGACCGACGTCATCGACCTCGCCCTGGCCCCCAACGGCGACCTGATCGCACTGTCCTACGGCACCGGCCCGGCGTCCGCCCTGGGTCCCGGTGCGCTGACCCGGATCAACAAGAAGACGGGCGCCCTCACCCCGATCGACACCGGCAGCCGGCTGAAGGTGCCCTTCGGGCTGGACGTCAGCGCGAACGGTGACGTCTACGTCACCAACGACATCGACACCACCGGCGAGCTGCTGAAGTTCCCGGCCGCCGTCTGACCCGGCCGCCGGTGGACCGCCCGCTGCTCTTGCGGCGGGCGGTCCGCTGCCGTGGGGCCGGCCGGGTACGGGCGGCGGCTACCGGGCGAGTTCGGCCGGTTCGTCGATCCGGGTCAGCTTGCGCGGGTTGCGCACCACGTAGACCCGGGTGACCCGCCCGTTCTCCACCTCGAGGCTCACCGCGGCCGGCTCGCCGTCGAACTCGATACGGCCCGCCGGCGCGCCGTTGAACCACACGGCCGTCGTCTCGAACGCGGCCACCACCCGGTTCGCGCGGGCGAGCAGCTCCGCCACCGGCTGGGCGCCGTGGACCGGAGCCAGCACGGCGGCGACCAGTCCGCCGCCATCGGCGACCAGGACCACGTCCGGCGCCAAGACCTCCAGCAGTTCGTGCAGTTTCCCGGTGCGCAGCGCGGCCAGGAACCGCTCGAGCACGGCCTGCTGCTCCGACCGGCTCACCTGCACCCGTGGCCGCCGGGCGGCCACGTGTTCGCGGGCCCGCCGGGCGATCTGCCGCACCGCGGCCGCGGATTTACCGATGGCCTCGGCGATCTCGCCGTAGGGCATGTCGAAGACCTCGCGGAGTACGAACACCGCCCGCTCCGTCGGCCCGAGCGTCTCGAGCACGGTCAGCATGGCGATGGAGACGCTCTCCGCGAGTTCGACGTCCTCGGCGACGTCGGGGCTGGTCAGCAGCGGCTCCGGCAGCCACTCGCCGACGTATTCCTCACGGCTGCGTGACAGTGTCCGCAGCCGGTTGAGCGCCTGCCGCGTGACCACGCGGACGAGGTACGCCCGCGGATCACGCACCTGTAAGGGATCGACATCGGCCCATCGCAGCCAGGATTCCTGGAGCACATCCTCCGCGTCGGCCGCCGACCCGAGCATCTCGTAGGCGACGGTGAAGAGCAGGCTGCGATGGACGACGAACGGATCATCGGTCATGGCGTCATGCTACGGCCGGGCTCTGCGCACGCTGGGCCAGCGGAATCTCGCACGACTCGGAGTAGCCCTGCGAGGTGATGCCGTGCGCCGTGTTGATCCTGGTGGCCAGGTTGGCGTAGCCGATGAACACGGTGAGCTCGACCAGCGCCGCGGCGCCGAGCCGCTCCAGCAGGCTCGCCGACAGCTCGTCGGTGACGGTCGGCGGCGTGTTCGTCATGGCCTCGGCGTATTCCATGACGTCCCGCTCGAGCGGGGTGAAGACGTCCGATTCCCGCCAGCGCGGGATCTGGCTCGCCTTGTTCATGTCGAGGTTCTGGTGCTGTGCCGCGAAGTAGTTGATGTCGAGGCACCAGCTACAGCCGACCTGCGCCGCGACGGCCATGTGGGCGAATGTCTTCAGGCCCGCGTCGGCGTAGTCCCACTGGGCCACCTTGCCGGAGAATTCCTGGTTGTCCAGGGCGACGTCGGGGGCGTTGTACACCACCTCGACGGGCTCGGGCACGGCGCCGAGCTGCTTGAGCAGGCTTTCCCGCAGCTCGGTGGGGAGCTCTACCTTGGGGATACGCGGTGTCATGGTGTTCTCCTCGATCGGGTGGCCTGTCGGCCTGTGCGGCATGAAGACACCGCCCGGCCCGCGAATGTGACATCCGCGGCCGGTCGGCCGGTCCCCCGCCGGCTTCCCGGGTGCGGGCCCGGCGGGACGGGGTGGGGTGGGTGCGGTGGCGGCGGCGGTGGTGTGTCCGCCGCCCGGTCGGCGCGTGTGCGGTGTGCGCGGGGGTTATTCGGCGCGCTGCTGGAGCTGTGCCGCCAGTTCGCTCCAGGCGGCCGCGCAGCTACGGGCCAGGTCGGCGACCTCGGGGGCCCAGTGACAGGGCAGTCCCTGCTCGAGGGTCTCGATGCTGTCGCCGTCGACGGAGTAGTGGTGCAGCCAGCGCAGGGCGCGCCGGCCGGCTTCGTTGAGCCGCAGGGAGGGGTCCTCGCTGAGCTTGGCGAGCAGCTTCTGACGGTCCACCGGAGCGGCTTCGCGGTCGGCGGGGGCGGCGGGCGGGCGCGGGCGGTTCGTGGCGGCGGGCCGGGGGTCGCGGACGCTGCGGTAGCGGCCCGGGACGGGGTCTTCTCCGCGGTCGATGCGCTGGCGCACGTCGCGCACGGTGGCCGGGGAGAGCCCGGTGGCGCGGGCGACCTCGCGCAGGCCGGCGTCGGGCCGGTCGAGGAAGATCGCTGCGGCGCGGCGGCGGCCCTGGCCGCTGTCGACGGGGCGCATCCGGCCGTCCCGGCCGAGTCTGGTGCCGGACTGCCCGCTGTGTTGCGCGGCGGTCTGCGAACGGATGCGGGAGACGGTCTTGTCGGAGATCCCGGTGGCGGCGGCGACCGCGCGGTCCGACCACCGCGGGTGGGTCAGGATGATGCGTGCCGCCGCGGCCGCCCGGTCGGCCCGCGACAGCGGCAGACCGTGGGTGATGTTGGCCTTCACGGACAGGACGAAGGCGGCGGCCTCGTCGCAGTCCAGCAGCCGGGCGGCGATCCCGGCCCGGCCGTTGAGCAGGGCCGCGCGCACCCGGTGGGCGCCGTCGATGACGCGCAGGGTGGGGCGGTGCACGGTGATGGGGGGCAGGGCGTCCCCGGCCTCGGCGAGCATCCGTACGTGGTCCTGGTCCTCCCCGTCCAGGCGGGGGGAGTCCTCGAAGACGAGCGAGCCGATCCGGACGCGGGTGATCGGGTGCGAGGCGATCCAGATGGCCGACGGTTCGATCTCGTCGAGATCGGCGGTCGGACAGGTCAACTGCTCGGTCAGAGACAACGTGCACCTCCTGACAGCAATGCGGAAGCGGAGCCATATTTCCGGTGGCTGAGTTATTCGGATCCGTGCTGGAGGGTGCAGGCCCTGACATGTTCAGTGAATGGGGCTGTCATGTGTGTTCCGTTCCCCCGTTGTTGCGCAGATCCCCCGATGTGTGCCTATACGTGACTGGGGGCACTGGGAGATTTCCACGGGCGATCGGGGGTGTCAATGTTCTTTCTACCGGAGTGAGAGCGATCGTCTAGCGGTGGGTGAGTTTCTCTTTCACCGTCAAAAACCGCTGAAGGGGAGCTGGAGATTCCGTCGAGGATCCGGCTTGCGGCGGCTGAGTCCCCTGCCGCACGGGCGGGAACGGTGCTGCCGCACACGCCGGTTTCACCGGAGCGTGTCGAGGACGTCCTGGAAGCGGCGCGGGTCGACGTAGTCGTGGAAGGCGCTGATCAGCCCGTCCCGGAAGCGGAGGACCGCGATGGCGTCGTTGGTGTACTCCGCTCCGCCGGCGAGTGTCGCGCGGATCCTGTACTGCACGCAGACCGCGTCGGAGCCCACGGCGGGGTGGACACCGGTCAGTTCGGTGCCGAACGTCTCGTACGCCGCGAAGAGTTCGCGGTAGGCGGCGACGATCTCGTCCTTGCCCTCGATCGTGGACGGGCTTCCCTGCGGGGAGTACGGCACGGTGATCGTGCCCTGTCCGTGCCACAGTTCGCCCCACGCGTCGAGATCCTTGGCGTTCAGCAGCTCGAAGAACCGGTGTGCCGTGCCGATCGTGGCGGAGAAGAGGCCCAGGAACGCGGCGGTGTCGACGTATTCCGTGAACTCGGCGATCCGGTCGTGCTCCAGCCGGAAGATCGACGCTCCCCGGTTGCGGTAGGTGCCTCCGCCGAGCAGTTCGATCTCCAGTGTCCAGGTGGCCAGCACCCGTCGGGGGTCGCCCATCGGTTCGGCGTCCCAGGTGAACCGCGTCTTGCCGAAGAGGGCGAAGAACTGGCGGAGTCCGGCCACGATGGCGTCCCGCCCGGCGAATTCGCCGGGAACGCCGTACGGGGTGACGGGAACCCGGTACACGGCGTCCGCCGTCCACAGTTCCGCGAACGCGTCGAGGTCCTTGGCCTCCAGGGCCGTGTAGAAGGCGTGCACGACGCGGACGGCGTGCCGGCGCCGTACGTCCGGGTCCGCCGGCCGCGGCAGGCCGGTGTCATCATGTCGGTCGGTCATGGGCTCGATGATCTCCTTGCCGTGAGAAGGGTCTGGCGGTTCGGGGATCTCGCGCCCCTCGTCTTCGCGGGCCGGCTGTCACCTGAGGATTTTCCGCAGAACCTCCCACTGAAGCGGGCCGAATTGGAAGTACGATCCGACGTTGAACCATTCGCCGTCGGGCGACCACTTGACGATCGAGATGCTGAAACGCTCGCCGTCGTAGGTGTACGGAGTGCCTGTCACGAACCGTGTGATCTCCGGCTCGACACGGGCCTGGATCACCGGCAGGTCCAGGCTCCGGGCAAAGCTGATCCGCTCGATCTTCGAAGAGTCCCAGCCGAGGGTGACGTAGACCCTAAACGTCTTGGCGGCGGACTCCACCAGTTCCTGCTCCGGTTCCGGCAGGCCCAGCTCCTGAAGCATTGAAAGAATGACCTTCGGTTCTATGCCGGGGACCTGGAAGTACAGATTCGTCGTGCTGTTCCGGTAGTCGATCGCGATCATCGCGACGTCGTCCAGGCCGTGCCGGGCGAAGAATCCGGCGTTCTCGGCCAGCGCGGGCGGAATGGAGGGGACGGCGGCGAGCTGTGCCACCGACTGCACGTCACGGGGGAAGTGCACATAGACCTTGTTGAACCCGCCGACGACTCCGAAGTCGATGAGGTACTCGTCGATGGAGCACCGGTCTCGGAGGTCCGCGAGCAGGGAGCCGACGGGGTGGTCGGTCGGGTCGAGAAAGCCGTTCGCCAGCGCGTGGGCGTAGGGATCGGCGATCCGTCGGGGCACCTGGACGGTGAGGTCGAGGTCTCCCGCGTGGCGCTCGCCCGCCGACGCGCTGAAAATGACCCCGCCCTCGAACGGTGCGAAGGCGGTGAGGATCGGCCCGACCGTGTCACGCGAGCAGGGCACGTCCAGCAGTCCGGCCGCTTCCTCGATGGCTGTGCGGACCTCTTCCACGCCGGCAGTTCCGGGCATTCTTCCTCCAAGTGTCGGCATGAACCCTTACTCGAACAGGGATGTGACGATCCGTCCTCCCGAAAGAAGGACGGGCGGCGGGGGCCGCCCGGGCGGGCGGGCGCGCCGGGGGCTTGCAGGCCTCACCCTAGGAACGGCTGATCCCACAAGCCCCGTACGCACTACGGAACTTCGAGCTCACCTTCAGCGGCGCTCCGGCTCACGCCGCCGCGACGCCCTGGGCGCTCTGCCGCTCCTGGCGCTCCTGCTCGGCCGCGTACACCGCGAGGAAGGCCGCGAGTTCCCGCACCCCGTCGCCACCCGCCGCGAACACGGTCACCGGGACGCTCCGGCCGGTCCCCGCCGACAGTGTGCTGTACGCGCGCAGCGCGGCGGCCGCCAGTGCGCCCGGCGGGCGGTGGGCGCGGTCCGGGTCGGCGCCGGCCATGGCGAGGGCCTCGGCCCGCGCCCGGGAGGCGAACTCGGCCTTGTGCGCGGGCGGCTGCGAGATCGGCATGGCGGCGCTCCTCGGCGTGTTCGGAGGCGGGTGCAGCGTCTTCCCTTGAGCGGACGCGGGTGCGGGCGGACGCGGGTACGGCGTGCGGGTACGGGGGGCGGGAATGACGCCGGCGGCGGTGTGACGGCGACGGCCGGACCAGGGCATCTTCGAAAAGATCACGGCACCGGCCGCGGGCGGCGATCGGCGGCGAAAAGGGAAATTTCCAGCTGCTAGATTATCGCTCTCGTCCTGCTGGGGTGAACGTTGACACCCTTGAGCACCCATGGAACTCTCCCAGTAATCCCAGAGATTCGCATGGACAAGCGTTGGAAGGGGCTGCGCAGTACGGGGGAACGGAACGCGCAGAGCAGTCCTGCCCGCACAACGCGTCTGGGCCTGCGCCCGCCGGAACGGAACAGGAACCTTTCCGAGATTCTCCGGACGGGCCCGTTTCATGTACATCCGCGACGTCTTCCAGTGGTCTCG
The DNA here is from genome assembly GCF_045041255.1 of Streptomyces sp. NBC_00080. Taxonomy (NCBI): domain Bacteria; kingdom Bacillati; phylum Actinomycetota; class Actinomycetes; order Kitasatosporales; family Streptomycetaceae; genus Streptomyces; species Streptomyces sp. NBC_00080. The sequence continues at coordinate 9,665,120 of NZ_CP108235.1, read as the reverse complement.
GCGTGCGGATCATGAAATATCACCCACTCCCCCGGGGTGCCGATAACGCATCGACTGCGCAGCAATCCGCATGGAATACGTGCGATCCATGACGATTGCGGGGCGAGCCGTCTCATGAAGGAGATTCAATGGAGTTTCAGTCATGCCCCAGGGGCCATGCCCAGGATATCCGTGCCGCTGCCGGATCCGTCCTCTGCGCCCCTTGCATCATGCAGGTGGAGCGTCACTTGCGCGCGCTTCCCGGGCTCCATCAGGAATGTCTGCACCACGTAGCGTCGACGTCCCGGCGGATGAACAATCCGACGAAAGTTTCGGGGAGCCGCAGGCGGGATCATCTGAATGTTTCCGCGCTCGACACCCGGCACAACATTCTCGCCATCCTGGAGTCATGGTCGGAAATCATCGTGGAGGAGCTCGAAACCGTTTTTCCGACCCGCTCCGTTCCGCATCTCGCACGTTTTCTGACAGTCAACCTGGAATGGCTCGCCGCCCAGCCTCCGGCGGCGGACTTCGCGGACGAGGTCGAGAGTCTCCACGCCGAGCTGCTGCGCACCATCGATCCTGAGCCGGGCCATCTCCGTGCCCTGATCAGGGAGTGCGTCATGGACAACTGCCCGGGGATCATCAGCGCGTCGCCGCCGGGCGGCGGGAGTGCGGTACGGAGCAGCATCAGCTGTTCGTCTGGACATTCATGGGAGATGCACGAGTGGCTTGCCCTGCGGCATCTCATGAATAGGCAGCGAAAGGATGCCGCATGAACAGACCGCCACGCCACAGGCTCGTGCCGACGAATGTGGCCGCCCTCGCCGCGGGTGTGTCCGAGGCGACCATCCGGAAGTGGGTGAGCCGGGGGAAGATCACCCGCTACGGGACGCCGGGTCGCTCGGAGTTCGACATAGAGGAGCTCACGGAGATCGCTCTGCAGCGTCGGCACTGACCCGGCCGGGTTCCCGGCCGGGCTCTCCTTTTCCGGGCGCCGCCCGGGCCGGGCCGGCCTGTGCTGTGCTGCGCGGTGCTAGGGCAGTGACCGGGACAACGCGCGCTCCGTCAGGGGGCCTGCGGCCCCGGTGTAGGCCTCGGCCGCGAACAGGTCGGTGAGCGGGACGCCTGCCAGGGCGGCCGACGCCCGGTCGTCCTGCCCGAGGATCTCGGCCAGCGGTTCGCCGGTGCGCGCGGAGCGTGCGGATGCCTCGTTCAGCAGGTCCCGTGCCCGCGCCTTTCCGAGCAGCGGCGCGAGGACGGCGGCGATCCTCTCGGAGACGATCTGTCCGCCGGTGATCTCGGTGTTGGCGCGCATGCGTGCCGTGTCCACCGAGAGCTGGGAGACGAGGTCCGCCGTCTGGTGCGCCGCTCCTCCGGTCAGCCGCAGAAGGGCGCGCAGCGGCTCCCATTCGGCGTGCCAGGCGCCGGCGGAGCGCTCGTCCTCGCTCAGCATGCAGCCCAGTACGGTCGCCGCGAGCTGCGGTGTCTGCAAGGCGGCGGATCTGATCACCGTCGCCAGGACGGGGTTGCGTTTGTGCGGCATGGCCGAGGACGCGCCGCGGCCCGGGGGCGCGGGCTCGTGCACCTCGGCGACCTCGGTGCGGGTCATCGACAGCACGTCGACGGCGATCTTACCCAGGGCGCCGCAGGTGAACGCGGCGGCGGTGGCCACGTCCACCACGGGGGTGCGCAGGACGTGCCATGGGATGAGGGGGGCGGACAGCCCCAGTTCGGCGGCGAAGGCCTCGGTGAGGTCCTGGACGTAGGCGGCGGGTTCGGCGTCCTGGGCGTGCTGGAGGTATCCGGCCAGGGTCCCGGCGGCTCCGCCGAGTTGGACGGGAAGGTCCCCGCCGGTGAGCCGGTCCAGTTTCTGTGCCGCGTCCAGGACGAGGTGGCGCCAGCCGGCGGCCTTGCAGCCGAACGTCGTCGGCACCGCGTGCAGGGCCAGGGTGCGGCCTGTCATGAGGGTGTCGCGGTGTTCGCCGGCGAGTGCGGCCAGCGACTGCTCGATGCGTTCCAGGTCGGTGCGGATCAGCAGCAGGGCGCGGCGGGCCACCAGGACGGTCGCCGTGTCGAGGATGTCCTGGCTGGTGGATCCGCGGTGCACGTAGGCGGCGGCGTCGGGATCCCGGGCCGCGACCAGTGCGGTGAACTCGCGGACCAGCGCCACCACGGGGTTGGCGGACTGGCGGGCCTGGCGGGCCAGGGACATCAGGTCCAGGTGGTCGGCGCGTGCCGAGCGGGTGATCACCTGTGCGGCGGTCTCGGGCACCGTGCCGAGGCGGGCCTGTGCCCGGCTCAGTGCCGCCTCGGCGTCCAGCATGGCCTGTAGCCAGGCACTGTCGGAGACCGCGGCCACGACGGGGGTGTCTGCCCAGACCGGCGAGAACAGGCCGCAGTCCGGCTGCGCCGCGGCCGGGCCGGCGGCGGTGTCCGCGGGGAGGGCGGTGTCACTGGGCATGTGCGAGTCCTTGTCCGGCGGGAGCGTCCTGTCCGTGTGCGCCGTCGCGGCCGAGCGCCGCGCGGGCGATGGCGTCGGCGTCGGTGAGTGTCACCGAGTTGACGCCGGGCCGGATGCCGGCGGCCGTCACCCAGTGCACCGACTCCGTGGGCACGCCGAAGGCGAAGCGGCGGGGGTGGGCGCGTCCGGCGGCGTCGATCAGGCGGAACGGCCGTTCGGTGACGGCCATGCCCTCGGTGCGGTAGGGGTCTCCCGTGCGGGTGCGGATACGGTAGGCGGTGCACTGTCCGGTGGCCAGCAGGTGGCGCAGGAGGGTGTCGTCGGTGCGGTTCAGTGTGATCACGGGCAGGCGTGCCTCGACAAGTGCGTCGACGTGGACCGCGGAGCGGGGCACGAGCGGTGAACTGGCGGTGTATCCGGTGCGGTCGACGCTCACCTGGATGTCCGGTCCGACGATCCGCAGGGTGTCGGCCTCGATGAGTGCCGCCATCTCCTCGATGCGCCGGGCCGGTGGGCCGATCGACAGGTGTGCGTTGAGTGGGGTGTACCAGCCGTCCAGGTCGGTGCGGTAGGAGTCGCCGTGCAGGCCGCCGTGGTCGACGGCCAGGCGGATCTCGTTGCGCAGGTCCCGCAGGACGTCGAGGGCCGCCTTGCGCGGGCCGCTGACGTTGCCGGACTTAGCTTCCGCGGCGTCCTGGCGCAGGTAGTCCAGGAGCCAGCCGGTGAAGTCCCGCGGGCCGGTGAACTCCCGGTTGCGGTAGGGCTTGGCGAGCAGTTCCCAGTCCCAGCGGTCCTTGTCGCCGATGCCGTACGCGTCGAGGACGGCGTCGGTGTGCCGCTGTCCCCAGCCGGCTCCCAGGTAGTCGGCCTGGAACCGCTGCGCGTGGGAGGTGTCTCCGCGTGACCTGAGCAGCGTTGCGTAGTAGACGGCTTCGACCTCGCGGGAGATCAGCGGCCACAGGTCGGCCTTGAAGTCGGCTCCGGAGCCGGCGTGGGTACGGCGCAGCCGGGTGATGCGTTCGACGGTGAGCAGGAGCGGCTCGTGGCGGCCGTGGGGGCCCTTCTCGTTCTCACCCCGGGCCTGGTAGGGGATGCCGCGCCGGGAGCCGGCGTGGATCAGGGGTTCCTGTCCGGAGGCGTGGTAGGTGAGCCGGCCGCCGACCTGGGTGAAGGAGCCGCCGCGGCCGACGGTGAGCTGGGCGAGGTAGTCGAAGAAGTTCAGTCCGAGTCCGCGCAGCAGCACCTTCGTGCCGGGGGCCAGGACGTCCAGGTCGACGTCGGCGGGGTTGGCCGGGGGGATGTGGCGCAGTCCTTGCCGGCGTACCTGGGAGAGCAGTTCCTGTTCGGCGGTGTCCGGGCGGGCCGGCAGATGTCCCTGGCACAGGATCACGGCGTCGAGATCCTCCAGGAGGGTTCCGTCGGCGAGCGTTACCCGCTGGTGCGGGCCGCCGGGGACGTCGTCCAGGGCCACGGCGCGGCAGCGGTGGGCGGTGACGCTGAGGCCGGCGGGCGCACCGTCGACGATGCGCCGGTAGGCCCAGCGCAGGTAGTGGCCGTAGAAGGCGCGGGTGGGGTAGGTGTCGGGGCCTAGGGCGCGGGCTTCTTGGAGGACGTGTGCCGGGTGGCCGTCGCCCGTCGTGTTCTCGGTGAGTGCCACGGCCCATTCGTGCAGGCTCGGTCCGGGTTCCAGCGGGCCGCGCAGGTCGACGCTGGCGTCGGTGAACACCGATATCTGTCCGGCGACGGTGTTCATGAGCAGGTGAGGGGACTGGTCCGTGCGCCATACCCGGCCGGGTCCCGGCGGGTAGGGGTCGACCACGTGGACGTGGACGGTGCTGTCCGGGGGCGCCGAACGGGCGTTGGCGGCCAGCCGCTCGAGCACGCAGAGCCCGCGCGGTCCGGCACCTATCACGCACACCGTTCGATGTTCCGCTGTCATGTCTACCGTTTCTGCCGATGTCGGGCAACAGAGCCAGGGCCGTACCCGGCGGGCCGCCGCGTGCGCGCCGCTGTCGCGGTGCGGGGCGGCGGTGCCGCCCCTTGTTCTGCCCGGGTCACGGGGGGGGCGGTGTGGTGAGGAGCGTGCGGGCGGTGCTGCTCGCTCCCGCGCCCGGCGGTCCTGCAAGGCCCTCGGCCGGGCGGACGCCCGGGCCTGTTCTGTCACGACGCGCGCGCGGGCGCGCCCCCCGCGCACAGTGCGGGGGGTGTGGCGGAGGTCAGGGCTCCTCTCACCACTCGACCAGTGCGAACCCCGCCGCCATGCCGCCGCCGAAGCCGGCCAGGAGGATCAGATCGCCCTGGCGGAAGGCGCCCGCGCGGGCGGCCTCGTCCAGGGTGATCGGGATGGAGGCGGCTCCCGTGTTGCCGTAGCGGTCCAGGGTCAGGTGCATGGTGGCGTTGGGAAGGGCGAGGCCGGCGAAGACTGTGCCGAGCATGACGCCGTTGGCCTGGTGCGGGATGAAGTGGCTGATGTCGTCGGGGACGACACCGGCCTCGTGCAGGAACTGTTTGGTCAGCTGCGGCACGCGGTCCTCGACGAAGCGGCGCACCGCGCGGCCGTCCATCGTGAAGTAGTGCAGGCCCGCTTCGAGGGCGGCCGGGTCGCAGGGCAGCCGGCTGCCGCCCGCGGGCACCTGGATCAGATCCGCCAGTTCGCCGTAGGTGTGCAGCTGGAGGTGGCGGATGCAGGCGCCTTGGCCGTCCGCGCCCAGGACCATGGCGCCGGCGCCGTCGCCGAACAGCACGACAGTCCTGCGGTCGAGCGGGTTGAGGATGCGCGAGTACAGGTCCGCGCCGATGACCAGTGCGTAGCCGCCCCGGCGGGCGAGCACGCTCTCGACCGCGGAGAGCGCGAACACCTCGCCGGAGCACACGGCGTTGACGTCGAACGCCGCCGCGCCGGCCGCGCCGAGGCTGTGCTGGACGTAGGCGGCTGTGGGCGGCTGCGGCCGGTCCGGGGTGGAGGTGGCGACCACGATCGCCGACAGCTGGTCGGCGGTGATGCCGGCCGATGCCAGCGCGGCCCGTCCCGCGGCCGTGGCCAGGTCCGAGGTGGCCTGGCCGGGGGCGGCCCAGCGGCGCTGGCGGATCTCGGTCTTGCGGATGATCCAGGGGTCGTCGACCCCTGCTGCCGCACTGACTTCGTCGTTGGAGACGACTCGGTCCGGCACATAGGCGCCCGTTCCCAGGATCCCGATGTCGGTCATGCTCCTGTCCTCTTTTCAAAGGGGACTTCCGTTGGCTGGGGAAAAGGGCCGTCAGGTGGGCGGCCGCGGCTCGTCCGCGGGAGGGGGACGGCCGTGGCCGGCTGCCCGGCCGCGGGCGGGAGTGACGGCGGTGCTAGCGCCGTTCGTAGATGCGCTTGTGGCCGCGCAGCGCCGCCAGCCGGAAGGGGCCGGCGGTCTGTGCCGGGGTGGGGTGGTCGCCGCCGTCGGTGGGGAAGGACCACTCGTGCAGTTCGCGGTAGGCGGCGTAGTCGAGCGGCCGGCGTGCCTCGATCGCCTCGCGGTGCGCCTCGGTGCGCAGGTGTGCGCGGTAGCCGGGCACGACGGTGCCGGCAAAGAACTCGGCGACGCTGCCGGAGCCGTAGCTGAGGAAGCCGACGGGCCGGCCGCTCAGGTCGTCCGCGTGGTCGAGCAGCGCGGTGAGTGCGAGGTAGACCGATGCGGTGTAGCTGTTGCCGACGACCCTGTTGCAGGCTGTGGTCTGGCCGATGGCGCGTTTGATGTCGCTGTCGTCGGTGTCGTAGCCGCAGGTGTTCAGCAGGTGGCGGTGTGCCTTGTGGGCCATCTTCGTGAACGGCTGGTGGTAGCAGAACGCGCTGAACTCCTCGAGTGCGCGGCCGCCCTGTTCCTGGTAGTCCTTCCAGGTCCCTTCGACCGCCTGGAGATAGGCGGTGATGGACTCCTGTCCGTCGACGAGTGCGGCATCGCGGTAGTTGGGCCGCCAGAAGTCCATGACGTCGGCGGTGAACAGGCCCGAGGGTTCCTCGATGCGCACCAGCGCGGGGTCGGCGGTGACGAGCATGGCCACGGCGGCGGCGCCCTGGGTGGCCTCGCCGGGGCTGTCGAGTTCGTACTTGGAGATGTCGCTGGCGATGACCAGGACGCGTTGTGCGGGGTCGCGGTGGACGAGGCCGATGGCGAACTGGAGGGCCGCCGTCGCTCCGTAGCAGGCCTGCTTCAGTTCGACGACCCTAGTGGCCGACGGCAGCCCGAGCAGGGAGTGCACGTACACGCCCGCCGACTTCGCCTGGTCGATCGAGGACTCCGTCGCGAAGACGAGTGTGCGGATCTGGTCGGCGCCGTGCCGGGAGATGATGGGCGCGGCGGCGGCGGCGCCCATGGTCACGATGTCCTCGTCGGCGCCGGCCACGCTCATCGACTGCTGGCCGATGCCCGCATGGTATTTGCCGATGTCGGTGCCGTTGTGTTCGGCGAGCGCGGTGTGCGGCAGGACGAACCCGGTGGTCGCGAACGACAGATCGTGAATGCCTATGGCGGAATCGCTGGCCATGCCCTAAACACCAACCTTTGCGGTCTTGTTGTCGCGTTCCAGCTGGACGTGTGCGCGCATGAGTTCGCCCGGGTTCGTCTGGGCCGCGAGGAGGGAGAGTTCGCCGCACAGCACGGTCGCCGCGGCGATGACGGCGAGGCGGCGGGCGTTCTCCCCGGGGGCGCGGTCGGCCCGGCAGCCGAGCCGGGCGAGGTTGGTGTCCACGAAGGCGAGGCCCTTGCCGTTGCCGACGGTGCCGACGATCAGGTTGGGCAGGGTGCAGGCGAAGTAGAGGTCGCCGTCGCGGTCCTCGGCCAGGACGACGCCCTGGGATCCTTCGACGATGTTGGCGGCGTCCTGGCCGGTCGCCAGGTAGAACCCGAGGAGCATGTTGGCGAAGTGGGCGTTGGCCGAGCGGATTCCGCCGGCGAGGAGGGTGCCGAGCAGGTTCTTGCGGATGTTCAGCTCGGTGATCCTGGCGGCCGTGGTGTGCAGGACGCGTTCGACCACGTCGCGCGGCACGAGCAGTTCGGTGACGACGTTCTTGCCGCGGCCGAGGATGCCGTTGATCGCGGTCGCTTTCTTGTCCGTGCAGTAGTTCCCGGAGATCGATCCGTAGGAGATGCCCGGGATCGTCTCGAGCAGGTGGCCGAGCAGGAGGTCGGAGGCGAGGGTGGCCATGTTGTGGCCGGAGGCGTCGCCGGTGGAGAACTCGAAGCGGATGAACAGCAGGTTGGCGTTGATCTCGTGGCGGATGCCGATCAGTTCGGCGAACCTGCTGGAGGTACGCACCAGTTCGCGCAGTTCGCCGAAGCGGGCGTCGATGGTGCGTGCGGCGGTGAGGGCGGTCTGTGCGTCGGTGGCTTCGACGAGGACCGAGCGGGTCATCCGCTCGTCGACGAGGGTGGCGACGATGCCCTGTTCGGCCAGCATGGAGACCTTCGCGCCGCGGCCCACGGAGGGCCACAGCGGCGATTCGTAGGTGGCCAGCGGGACCTGGGTCTCGGTGGTGGCGACGTTTCCTGAGATGCGTACGGGTCCCACCCAGCGCATAGGGACTCCGGCGATCGCGTGCGCCTCGGTCATCGTGTGCTTCCCGTCATCTCGTGGAGGGCGGCCGGGCTGCTGGAGCGCCGGGCCAGCGGCCGGGTGTCGATGCCCCGGTCGGCGCAGAAGGCTCGCAGGTCGCCGTGGAGGAGCAGGTCGCAGCGCGTGAGGTCGGCCGGGGTGCGTGCGCCGAGCATCGTCTGGAGCGCGGCAAGTTGGTCGAGCCAGGTGGCGAGCTGCGCGATCAGCGCGGACACGCCGCCGTCAAGGAGGGTACGCAGGAATCCGCCGGAGGCTCCGACGCCGCTGGCGCCGAGCGCCAGGGCGCGGGCGACGTCGAGCGGGTTGCGCACGCCGCCGGAGGCGAGGACGGGCAGGCCGCAGTCCTGGGCGTCCAGGAGGCAGGCGGCGGTGGACTGGCCCCAGCCGTGGAGGTAGGCGTAGTCGGCGAGTTCGCGCCGGCCGTTCTCGATGCGGGCGAAGTCCGTGCCGCCGCGGCCGCCGAGGTCGGCCACCCGCACGCCGAGGTCCTTCAACGTGGCCACCGTCTCCCGGCTCAGCCCGAATCCGACCTCCTTGACGATCACGGGAACCTCGACGGCGGCGGCGATCTTCTCGATCTGCCCGGGCCAGGAGGCGAAGGAGCGGTCGCCTTCGGGCATCACCGTCTCCTGCACGGTGTTGACGTGGATCTGGAGGGCGTCGGCCCGCAGCAGGTCGACGGCACGCTGGGCGTTGTCGGTGGAGGCCGTGGCGTTGATGTTGGCGATGACGAACCCGTCGGGGTTCTGTTCGCGCAGCACGCTGAAGGTGCCGGCGCAGGAGGGGTCCTTGAAGTAGGCGCTCATGGATCCCGACGCGATGGGCACGCCGGTCTCGCGGGCGGCGGTGGCCAGGTCCCGGTTGATGAGGCCGGTGTTCTCGCTGCCGCCGGTCATCGCGTTGATGTAGAGCGGCACCGGCCAGGAGACACCGGCGAAGGTCGTGGCCAGGGAGACGTCCGGCCGGTCGGTGCCGGCCAGGGCGTGGTGGACGAACGACACCTCGTCGAACTGGTTGTGTCCGCTGTGCTCGCGCTGCTGGTCGGCGGCGAGCCGGACGTGGTCGTCCTTGCGTTGTGCGATCATTCCTCGTTCCCTTCCACGGCGGGACGGACCGGCAGGGGCAGCACCCCGGCCGTGGCCCACCGTTCCCGCACTTGATCGATGTCCCGCGGGGTCTCGGCGTCCAGCAGTGCGATGCCGCAGTCGCCGCCGCCGGCCCCGGAGGGCTTGGCCGCGCCGCCGGCGGCTTCGGCGGCGTCGCACAGCGCTGTCAGGGGGGGCGTGAAGATGCCCAGGCCGACCTCGTCGTCCAGGCGGGCCAGCTCGCGGCGGGCCCGCCGGATCTGTTCCAGCAGGCTTTGACGGTCTCCTTGTTCGAGTGCGGCGGCGCAGGCGTGCACGCAGTCGGTGGTGGTCTCGACGAACGTGCGGTGGGAGGCGCTGCCGCGCCAGGTCCGCCGGTCCAGGTCGCGGACGAGAGCGGCGGTGGAGGCGGGGGTCCCGGTCCAGCCGACCTCCAGCGACAGGCCCGCGGGCGCCGGCAGCCGGCGCGCCGCGAAGTGCGGCCAGGGTGCGCGCAGGGCCTCCTGGACGCCGTGGCGGCGGGCCAGGTCGCGTACGGCGGCCCGGTCGGGTGCCTGGTAGGCGATCCAGCCGCCCCAGGTGCTGGCGGCGAGGTCGCCTCCGGAGGCGCGGGGGTCGATCTCGGCGGTGGCGAGCAGGGCCAGCTTGAAGCGGTCCTCGGGCGGGAGTCGCAGGCCGCAGAAGGCCGCGACGGCCGCGACGGCCGCGACGGTCACCGCGCCGCTGGAGCCCAGCCCGTATTTGGTGCCGTTGTCGTGCAGGGCGCTGTCGACGCGGAGGCTGAATCCCGGTACGGGCAGGCCGTGTTCGGCCAGCAGCCGGGCCACCGTCTCGGTCGCCGCGACCACGTGGGCCAGGCCGGCGGGCGCGCCGGGCCCGTCGTGCGTGCCGAGCCGGGCGCCGTGCCATCTCAGGCGTACCGCTCGCGGGCCGAGGTCGGAGGTGAACTCGACGCCGGTGCCAGGAAGTTCGCTGACGGTGACGGTGACGTAGCGGTCGACCGCGACCAGGATCGCCGGGTTGCCGGGGTCGACGACCGCGTACTCGCCCGCGACGAACAGCTTGCCCGGCGCGCGCCGGACGACCGTCCCCCCGGCTCCCCGGGTCCCTCCCGGGGTCATGGTGTGTCCTCGGGCAGCAGGCGGGCGCCCGGGCCCGGCCCGGCGACGAGGACCGGGCCGCCCGGGGCGGCGCCGCGCAGTGTGTCGGCCACCCGGTCGGCGTCCGCGCGGTGGCAGAGCACCTTGACGTTGGGTCCGGCGTCCATGGTCGCGTAGGCGCTGACGCCGTCGCGCCGCAGCTGGAGCACGCTGTCCAGGACGGTGAGCGTGGCCGGCGCCAGGTAGCGCACCGCCGGGCGCGCGGCCAGCATCGTCGCGTGCATGCCGAGCGCGTTGCGTTCCGCGATCTCCCCCACCGCGTCGAGGTCGGCCCGTGCCAGCGCCGCGCGCATCTCGCTCAGGTCGTCCCTGCTGGAGAGCGCCCACGGTTCGTACAGCGGGGAGGTGTCGACGGTGCGCCGCATGGCCTCACGGCTGGAGACGGCCTTGGGGCCCGCGTTGACGACGGCGATGACCAGGGCGGGGTCGAGGCCGGCGGCGGGCACCGGTTCGGCGTAGGAGTCGAGGTCGGCCTGGGCCGGGGTGGCGGCGGGCGGGCCGGCGTGCCACAGCGCGAAGCCCGCGAAGACCGACCGGGAGGCCGAGCCCGATCCGCGCCGGGCCAGCCGCGAGTGCGCGGTGGCGTCCAGGTCCAGGCCGTACGCGGCGGCGGCGGCGACGGCCAGGGCGGCGAAGCCGCTCGCGGAGGATGCAAGGCCCGCCCCGGTGGGGACGGTGTTGTGGCTGTCCACGACGGCCCGCAGCGGGCGGCCGGCCCGGGCCCGTACCAGGTCGAGGAAGGCGACTACGCGGCGCAGTGCCTCGCCTTCGGCGGGTGCCCCGCCGAGTGTGACGCGGTCGTGGTCCGCGTTGGGGGCGAGGCGGACGCGGGTGGTCGTGGGAAGGATGTCCAGGGTCATCGACAGGCTGTCGACCCGGGGCAGGACCAGCTGCTCGTCGCGTTTGCCCCAGTACTTGACGAGGGCGATGTTGGGATGCGCGACGGCGGTGGCGTCTTCCCGGCCGGCCCTGCGGGGCGGCGGGACGGTCGGGGTGCGGTGTTCAGCGCGCATGGTCGGCAAGCCCTCTCAGCGGTACGGCCCAGGTCTGTACGGCGCCGGCTTCGTGCAGGTGCCGGGTGACCTCTCTTGCCTGTACCGGCTGGGTCAGGGCGATCACGCAGCCGCCCAGGCCACCTCCGGTGATCTTGGCTCCGAGGCTGCCCGCCGTGAGCGCGGCCTCGACCAGGGCGTCGATCCTGTTGGTGCTGAGGCCGGCCGCGCGCAGCATGTCGTGGTAGTCGGTCAGCCGGGCGCCCAGTCGCTCGGGCCGGCCGTCGGCGAGGGCGTGTCTGGCCTCGTCGGTCAGCTGCGAGGCGCGGCGTACGAAACGCTCCTGCGCGCCGGGGTGCTGCTGGAATCCCTCGCGCAGCAGCTCGACGGCGTCCTTGGTCCTGCCCACGTCGCCGCTGTCGGCGATGATGAACAAGCCGTCGCAGCCGATGCTGAGTTCTTCGCTCCGGCCCGCCTGGAACAGCAGCGGGGCCAGCGCGCCGACGGCGCGCGCGTCGACGCCGCTGGAGCGGCCGTGGGCCACGTTCTCGGCCGTCTGCACCAGGTCGTAGGCGGCGGCCTCGCTCAGTTCGCGGCCGAAGAGGTCGGCGAGGGCGAAGACGACCGCGCGGGCGCAGGCCGCGCTGGAGCCCAGGCCCCGGCCGTGCGGGATAGCGCCGTCGACGATCACGTCGAGGTGGGGGCTGCCGGCCACGTCCATGGCCGCCTTGAACTCGGTGGTCAGCCGGCGCAGGCTGTCGGAGGCCTGGGTCATCATCGGCCGCGAAGGGGAGCCGGTCATCGTGAAGGAGACATCGCCGGAATCGTCGCCGGTGTGGGAGGACCAGCCGGCGGTCGCCGTGACGGTGAGCTGCGGTACCGGCAGCGCGAGCGCCGGGGCTCCGTACACGACCGCGTGTTCTCCCAGCAGAATGGCCTTGGCGTGGGCGCGGCCGATGCCGACCGAGCGAGCCCGGTGGTCTTCTGACACCCCCTCCGCTGAGGTCGGTAGGGTCAACGCGCTCAGCTCCCCTGGTCGGTTCTGCATGGAGATCGCGGTATCCAGTTCTGGGAAGGAGGGCGCCGCGGTGTGCCGGTGCCCGGGGTGCGCCGGCGCGCCGGGCGCGGTTCAGACGGATCCGCCGGCCGGCACGGATTCGGTGCTGCGGGGTGCGACCGGCGCGGGCCGCTTCCTGCTGCGGCTCCAGCGGCGCATCACCGGCTGTTCCACCAGGCTGAACAGCAGCCATGCGGCCAGCAGGTTCGCCGCGAACAGCACGCTCAGCATGCCCAGGGCCGGCAGGGTGTCGTAGGTGCGGGCGCCGAACACCTCGGGCCGGCCGTAGAAGATCACCAGGCCCTGGACGAGGTAGAAGGCGAAGGAGACGCTGCCCAACCAGACCATGGTCCGGCTGCTGAGCCAGCCTCTGCTGCCCCGCAGGTCCGAGGTGGCCGCGGCGCAGATGATCATGCCGACCGGGACGATCGTGGCGAGGCTGAAGTTGTAGGGGCTCGGGACGGCGAGCGCGACCCAGTATCCGCCGGCGAAGAGGGCCGCCGAGGGCAGCAGGCCGATCCGCGGCCACAGGTCCGCGGCGACGATGCGCGCCAGGATCATTCCCAGCACGAACTCGAACAGGCGCGGTGGCGGGAACCCGTAGCTGAACCACAGCTGGTTCGTCGTCAGGCCGTATCCCGGCACCGGGACACCGCCGGGGATGAACCGCGTCACCAGCGTCACGCCCGCCACGCCGGCGACCATCGCGGCGGCCCACAGCCACAGCCTGCGCTGCGCGATGCGCCGCACCAGGACGATGAACAGGGGGAACAGCGCGTAGAAGAGCACTTCCGAACACAGCGACCAGGCCGGGAGGTTGACGCTGGACACGGTCTCGGGCCGGTTGCTGAAGTTGTGCACCAGCAGGAGGTTCGGCAGCCAGGCGTGCACCGGGCTGGAGGAGGCGAACAGCCACATCGCCAGCGCCCAGGTGACGATGTGGTTGGGGTAGATCTTCAGTACCCGGCGCCGCCAGAACCCCGTGACCGGGTCTCCCTGGGTCGCCGACCAGGTCAGGACGAAGCCGCTGAGGACGAAGAAGAAGGACACCCCGATGGGGCCGGCGAACTGGAAGAAGTCGGCCAGCGCCTTGGCGATGTCCTGGTCGTTGAAGAAGCTGATCGGGGCGGTCGGCCGCAGGGGGCCCGCGAGCAGCGTGGCGTGGGTGAGGAACACGAGCATGGCGGCCAGGAACCTGAGGCCGGTGAGCGAGGGGAGTGATTGCCTGCGCTGTGGTGGGCCGCTGACGGTCGATGCGGCTGTTCGGTCTGCCATCGGCGTACTGCCTTTCGGTGGAAGAGGCGCCTGCTGAGCGGTCGGCGTGCGGCGCGTTCGCGGGGAGGGCGCCGCACGGCCGGTGGTGTCGGGCGGGCAGGCGCCGGGCGGGGACGTGCGCGGTGCGGCCTGGGCACGGGTGCGCGCCCGCCGCGGTGAACTCCGCCTCCGCGCATGCCTGTCGCACGCGCGAAGGGGGGCGGGGGCATGGCATGACGGGCGGGCGGTGCCCGATGGGGGCCGGGTGACCTAATACGGGTGCGGGTGCGGCGGCCGCGGGTCGCGCGGCGGGGGCGCGGCACGAGCCGGGCCGGCCCCGCACGGCTGCTCAGAGTGCCACGGCACTCCCCCGGGGCCCGCAGCACGAAAACGCGCAGCACGGCGTGCGGGAAAGGGAGGGGAGGACATCCGGTGCGGTACGGGCAGGGACTCGGTCTCGCCTGCGGCAACCGGCCGGTACGGCGCTCAGCCCACCGGTGTGGGGCGTTCTCCAGGCAGGGCTGACGTACCGGAATAGTGACACGGGCCGTAGCTCCGCGCCAAGGGCCCCTGAAAGTGACGCGGGTCACTGCCCCGCGGTGGTGCGGCGGGCGGGTGCGGCGCGGACGCGGGGCCACGCCGCCCGGCGTGGCCCCGCGTCCGCGGCGCGGCGGTGCGAGGGGTGCTGCGCGCACCGCCGCGGCGGTGCGGCGGGGTGGTGCGCCCCGGCCCGCGCGCGGTTCACCTGCCGGCTCCGGTGGCGGTGGGCTCCTCGGCCTGCGCCTGGCCGGTGGCCGCTTCGGCGGCTTCGGCGATCGGGTCGCGCATCTCGGTGTTCACCTTCTCCAGCAGCGCGAGGATGAACAGGGCTCCGGCGGCCAAGACGCCGGAGCCGATGCGGAACGCCAGCGCGTATCCGTCGGTCTGCGCGACCTGCGGGAGTGTTCCGTCCTCGATGTGGTCGCTGGCGTAGCGGAAGGCGAAGGGGACCAGGGTGGCCAGGCCGAGCGCCGCGCCGACCTGCTGCATGGCGGTCTGGACGCCGGAGGCCAGACCGGAGTCCTGGCCGGTGACCTCGTGCAGTGCTCCGTTGATCAGGGCCGGGTAGGCGAGGCCGTTGCAGAAGCCGAACAGGAGCAGCCCGGGCATGAACCCGCCGACGAAGGAGGCGTCGGGGGCGAGGCCGGCGGCGGCGACGAACAGGGCCACGGCGCCGCCGAGGAACGCGGTGGCCATCACCGCCTTCACTCCGACGCGGGGCATCAGCACGGTGGCCACGCCCGCGCCGGCGAGCGCCGTGACGGTCAGCGGGATGTAGGCCAGGCCGGTCTTCATCGGGGAGTAGTCGTGCACCTGCTGGACGTACAGGGTGAACAGGAACATGTAGGTGAAGAACGCGGCGAAGATGGCTACGGTCACGACGTTGGTCGTCACCCGGGTGCGGTTGCCGAAGAACCGCAGAGGGATCATCGGGTCCTCAGTGCGTGCCTCCCACACGACCATGAGGACCAGCAGGGCGATCCCGCCCAGCAGCGGCAGCAGCACGCGTGCGGAGCCCCACGGATGGTCGGCGGCCTGCAACAGCCCGTACACCACCGCGGCCAGGCCGGTGGTGGCGGTGACGGCCCCGACCGTGTCGAGCCGGCGGCCGTCGCGGGCCACCGGCTTCTCCGACATCACGCGGCCCACCATGATCAGCGCGGCCACTGCGATGGGGACGTTGATGAAGAAGATCCACCGCCAGCTCACCAGGTCGGTCACGGCTCCGCCGACGACCGAGCCGACCGATCCGGCCACCGCCGACAGGCCGCCCCAGATGCCCAGGGCCCGCATCCGTTCCTTGCGTTCGGTGAACAGCACGGGGATCAGGCCGAGTGCCGCCGGGCCGGCCAGCGCCTCGCCCAGGCCCTGCACGAAGCGGCTGGTGACCAGCATCCAGGATTCGGTGGCGGCGCCGCAGACGGCCGACGACACGCCGAACACCAGCACGCCGACCATGAACATCCGCCGGCGGCCGAACATGTCGGCCAGCCGCCCGCCCAGCAGCAGGAACCCGCCGGCCACCAGCACGTAGGCGTTGACCACCCAGGCCAGTCCCTTGTGGGAGAAGCCCAGGTCGCTCTGGATGTCGGGGAGGGCGACGTTCACCACGGTGATGTCCATGACGAGCATGAACTGCATGGCCGCCAGCACGGTCAGCGCCAGCCAACGCCGGGGGTCGGCACTGGCGGGAGCGACGGCCCCGCCATGCGATTCTTTGCCCACGGTAGTCACTGCCTTGCGTCTCCTCGGATGATCAGCGGCCGCGAATACAGGGGGCCGCCGGGTGGACGTTGCCGACCGCCGTGCCGGTGCGCGCGCCGTACGGGGTCTGTACTACGACGACGCGGCACCCCGGAATGTGAGGCCCGCACCGCTCTCATGGCCGCGGCGCCGCCCGGGACGGCCGCCCGGGATCCGTTCGCGAGGGCCTTTTCGCGCTGCGCGCGGGCGGCGCGGGGCGGGGCGGGGTCCGGGACCGGCAGGCCGGGCCGGCGGTCCACCCCGCCGGCCCGGCACCTGAGACGTGCTGCGAAAGGGCCCGTGCCGGGAGCATCCGCGGTGCACGGCCGGGGTGTTGCGGGTCGGGCGGGTGAGGGGGAGGGCGTTCTCCGGGCTGCGGGCCGGGCCGTCCGGGCGGCTGCCGCGGACGGGCGGGCGGTGGACGCGGGGGCGGGGAGAGGGGCGCCGGGCCCGGTGCCGCCTCCTAGCCGACCAGGTAGCGCTGGATCGTGGGGGCGAAGACGTCGACGATGTCGTCCGCCGTCGCCGACGCGACCGGCTCGAGTTCCACGAGGTAGCGCAGGACGACCAGGCCCCACACCTGGGCCTGGGCCGCGTTGATGTTCAGCGCCGGCACCTTGAGGAGTTCCGCGACCTGGTTGATGTCCAGCGCCTGCGGCACCCCAAGCGCCTTGCCCAGCTGGCTGAAGATCGGGGAGGACGGGGAGGCCATGAAGTCGCGCATCCGGGCCGCACCCGCCTCGCTGGTCAGCGCGGCGAGCAGGCCCTCGAGCAGCCGCGGCCTGACCTGGGGGTCCTCCCACTGCGCCAGGGAGGCCCGCAGGAGTTCCTCGGCCATCCGCTCGCGCTGCCCGGTCAGTGACGCCGCCCCGGCCTGCGCGAGTGCGCCCCCCAGGGCGCTCAGGGCGGTCGACTCCGCGTCGGTCGCGGTGGTTTCGGTGGTTTCGGACACTGTTCCCTCCGGTGTCATGGCGACAGGGGCTCGCGTGCACAGACCGATGTCCGGGCGGGCGGCCGCCGGTCGGGTCGGGATGTAGAACATCAGCCTCGCCCCCCCGCTCGCCGCCTGCCCGACCCTCGCTCGACCGGCACTCCTGCGCCGGTGGCGGCGGCCGGGCGTGCGGGACGGGCCCGCGGGAGTTCAACCGCGGCCGGTGCTCACACCGGCTGCCCGGTGAGCTGTTGCAGCAGCCGGCGCATCAGGGGCGAGAGCCGACAGTACGGCCCCAGGTTCAGGTACTGGCCCTCGGCGGTCCATTTGACGGCCGCGATGACGATGGGCGGACCGGCGTACGTGCGCCGGGAGCCGTTCACGAACTTGTCGACCTCCGGCTCGACGGGGACCGGGAGGTGTGAGGGGTCCCAGCCGCGCACCGGCGCAGGGGCGTAGCAGATCCGCTCGATCCGGGAGGAGTCCCAGCCGAGGGTGACATAGACGCGGAAGGACTTCTGGGCGAACTCCAGCATCTTGCCGCTCGGTTCCGGCAGGCCGAGCTCGCGGTGCAGTTCCAGGATGTTGCGCGCGGTGCGGAATTCCTCGGGAAGGTGGGCGAAGTAGAGGTTGACCGTCTTGCGCTGGTAGTCGATCCCCGTCATCGCCACCTCGGTGAGGTGGTGGCGGGCGAAGAGGCCGGTGTTGTCGGCCAGCGCCGGCGGCATGGAGGGCAGGTCCGCGAGCTGCGCCAGCCCCAGCAGGTCGAAGGGGAAGTGCGCGTAGATCTTGCTGAAGCCGCTGACGACTCCGCAGTCGATGAGGTGCTCGGTGACCGGGACCTTGGCCTGGATGTCCGCGAGCAGGGTGCCGACGGGGTGGTCGGTGTCGGTGACGAAGCCGTTCGCCACGGCGACGGCGTAGGGGTCGACGGTCCCGGAAGGCACCGTGATGGTGTAGTCGAGGTCGGCGGGCGGGTGCTCGACGGTCGACACGCTGAGCACGATCCCGGCCTGCGGGAGAGCCTTCTCGTACGCGCTCAGGACCGGCCAGACCGTCTCGCGCGAGCAGGTGATGCCCGCCAGCCGGGACGATTCCTCGATGGCCGCGTACACGTCTTCGGCCACAGTGGCTTCGGACATTTCATCCTCCAAGTGCCCAGGGTTGCTGTCTTGCAGCGGAAACTCCCGCGGATGGCGGGGTCTGTCGAGGGGGTGCGGTGCCGGCGGGAGGGGTCCTTGCCGGCCTTGTCGTGCGCGACGCCCCTGGCGGAGCGGGGCGGTGGCGTCGCCGGTGTCGGGCTCAGCAGGACTGGAGGATCCTCGCGCTCGTCGAACGCAGCACGTCGCGGTGGATGTCCAGGGCCGCCGTGGACTTGTTGAGGGTGATGTAGTGCAGGCCGGGGGCGCCTTCGGCGAGCAGGCGTTCGGCCATGGCGGTGGCGTACTCGACGCCGATGCGGTGGCCGTCCGCCGGGTTCTCGCGGGCCGCGTGCAGGCGGGCGGCGAGGGCCTCGGGGAAGGAGGCGTCGCAGAGTTCGGCGAAGCGGGCGATCTGGCGGTGGTCGGTGGCCGGCATGATCTCCGGGATGATCGGGATGTCACAGCCGGCCGCCGCGACCCGGTCGCGCAGCCGCAGATAGTCCTCCACGTGGAAGAACATCTGGGTGATGGCGTAGTCGGCGCCCGCCCTGCACTTGGCGACGAAGTGTCGGATGTCGGAGTCCCAGTCGCGCGAGCGGGGGTGGCGCTCGGGGAACGCGGCCACACCGATCCTGAAGTCGCCCAGCGAGCGGACCAGTTCGACCAGCTCACTGGCGTAGGCGAAGCCCTGCGGGTGTGCCGTCCAGGCGCCCTTGGGATCGCCGGGCGGGTCGCCGCGCAGGACCAGGACGTCGCGGATGCCGGCGTCGGCGTACCGGCCGATGATGTGGCGCAGTTCGGCGACCGGGTGGCCGACGGCGGTCAGATGGGCGACGGGGCGCAGGGTCGTCTCGGCGGCGATGCGCCGGGTGACGGCGACCGTGCGATCCCGGGAGGAGCCGCCGGCGCCGTAGGTCACGGACACGAAGTCCGGGCGCAGCGGCTCGATCCGGCGGATCGCCTTCCACAGCGTGCCCTCCCCGGCACCCGTCTTCGGCGGGAAGAACTCGAAGGAGAACGTCACCGCGGGCCGCCCTGCGCCGCCGGAACGGCCCGCCGGCGGGACCGCCGGACGCGGGGCTGACAGCCGAGGACCCAGCGGATGCGGGACTGCCGGATGCGGCACGTGCCGTGGGGCGGGGGCCGGTTCCCGCACCCCGGTGCCCGCCGTGCCCGTGGTGCCTGCCGCGGCTGTGGTGGCTGCCGGGCCGGCGGCGGGGCGGCGGGGCTGGCCGGGGGTCATGACACGTCTGCCAGGCGGGGTTCGGCGGCGCGGGCCGCGTCATCGCCGTAGGTCCGGCCGATGCGGTCGGTCAGGTCGGCGGCGAGGAGTTTGTACTCCTGGGTGCCGACCGATTCCAGCACGGTGGTGGCCAGGGCGCATCCGAGCCGGGCGGCCTGCTCGTGCGGCCACTGCCAGGCCAGTGCGGCGAGGAAGCCGGCCCGGAAGGCGTCGCCCGCTCCGGTGGGGTCGGCGATCTTCTGCGCGGGCACGGCCGGTATGTGCAGGCGGGGGGCGCCGGCGCGGGCCAGGCTCACCCCGTCGGCGCCCAGCGTGGTGATCCAGGTACCGGCCCGCTGGAGGATGTCCTCCTCGCTCCAGCCGGTGCGCTCCTTCAGCAGGGCGGCCTCGTAGGCGTTGGTGAACAGCCAGGTCGCTCCCTCGACCAGCCGGCGGGCCTGTGCGCGGTCCAGGCGGGCCAGTTGCTGGGAGGGGTCGGCGGCGACGGGGATGCCGAGGCGGTGGGCGGTGGCGGTGTGCCGCAGCATGGCCGCGGGGTCGTCGGCGCCGACCAGGACGAGCTCCAGACCGGTGCGGCGGGCGGTGTCGGCAAGGTCGATGTCCGCGGCCTCGGCCATGGCGCCGGCGTAGAAGGTGGCGATCTGGTTCTGGTCGGCGTCGGTGGTGCACACGAAGCGCGCGGTGTGCAGGGTGTCGCTGACCCGGACCGCGGAGGTGTCGACTCCGGCGGCCCGCAGCCAGGCGCCGTACTCGGCGAAGTCCGTGCCCGCCGCGCCGACCAGGAGCGGGCCGCAGCCCAGCAGGCCGAGGCCGAAGGCGATGTTGGCGGCGACACCGCCGCGGCGCACCTCCAGCCGGTCGGCGAGAAAGGACAGGGAGACCCGCTCGAGCTGTCCTTCTATCAGCTGTTCGGTGAAGCGTCCGGGGAACACCATCAGATGGTCGGTCGCGATCGATCCAGTCACGGCGATACGCACGGCAGGTGCTCCTTGGGCCTGTGGGCGGGACGTTTCCGGCCGGCGTCCGGGGCGGCGAGCAGGCCGGCGGGCGAGGAAAGCGGAGAGCGGTGGGACGGGGTGCCACCGCTCCCCGCCGGTCCGGGCGCCGGGGTGTTCCCGGGGCGCCGGTCCTGCGGTCAGCTCGCGGCGACCGCCGCGCGCAGGGCGTCGGCGCGGTCGGTGCGCTCCCAGGTGAAGTCGGCCAGTTCGCGGCCGAAGTGGCCGTAGGCGGCGGTCTGGGCGTAGACCGGGCGCAGCAGGTCGAGGTCGCGGATGATCGCGGCGGGGCGCAGGTCGAAGACGGCGACGATGGCGTCCTCGATCTTCTCGGCGGCGACCGTGCTGGTGCCGAAGGTCTCCACGAACAGGCCGACCGGTTCGGCCTTGCCGATCGCGTAGGCGACCTGGACCTCGCAGCGGGCGGCGAGGCCGGCAGCGACGACGTTCTTGGCGACCCAGCGCATCGCGTAGGCGGCGCTGCGGTCGACCTTGGAGGGGTCCTTGCCGGAGAAGGCGCCGCCGCCGTGGCGGGCCATGCCGCCGTAGGTGTCGATGATGATCTTGCGGCCAGTGAGGCCGGCGTCGCCCATGGGGCCGCCGATCTCGAAGCGGCCGGTGGGGTTGACCAGGAGGC
Source organism: Streptomyces sp. NBC_00080 (assembly GCF_045041255.1). Taxonomy (NCBI): domain Bacteria; kingdom Bacillati; phylum Actinomycetota; class Actinomycetes; order Kitasatosporales; family Streptomycetaceae; genus Streptomyces; species Streptomyces sp. NBC_00080. Next base: position 9,644,315 of record NZ_CP108235.1, on the reverse strand, counting down.
GGTGGCCGTCGGTGTCGAGTTTGATGCCGTCGTCGGCGAGCCCGGCCAGGACGGGTTCGACGACGTGGGTGCGGATGTCGGGGGTGAGGAGGGCGTCGAGGTCGATGTCGGCGGCGTGCTGGGAGGAGACCACGACGGTGTCCAGGCGGACCGGGCGGCTGCCGTCGTACTCGACGGTGACCTGGGTCTTGCCGTCCGGACGCAGGTAGGGGACGGTGCCGTCCTTGCGGACCTGGGTCAGGCGGCGGGCGAGGCGGTGGGCCAGCTCGATCGGCAGCGGCATCAGGGTGGGGGTCTCGTCGCTGGCGTAGCCGAACATCAGGCCCTGGTCGCCGGCGCCCTGCCGGTCCAGGTCGTCCTCGTCGTGTCCGGTGCGGCCGGTGTCCTGGCGTACTTCGTAGGCGGTGTCGACGCCCTGGGCGATGTCGGGCGACTGGGCGCCGATGGACACCGAGACGCCGCAGGAGGCGCCGTCGAAGCCCTTGGCGGAGGAGTCGTAGCCGATGTCGAGGATCTTCTGGCGGACCAGGGTGGCGATGTCGGCGTAGGCGGAGGTCGTCACCTCGCCGGCGATGTGCACCTGGCCGGTGGTGATCAGGGTTTCGACCGCGACGCGGGAGGCGGGGTCCTGGCGCAGCAGTGCGTCCAGGACGGTGTCGCTGATCTGGTCGGCGATCTTGTCGGGGTGTCCCTCGGTCACGGATTCCGAGGTGAACAGGCGGCGGGACATGACGACTCCAGGAGACGGGGGGTGGTGGACTCACGCCGGTGGCGGGCATGAGCGGCCGTGCGGGGCGCCGGATCAGGTGTGCGCGCCTTTGGCCGACAGCAGGCCGGCCACGCCGGCCGCCGTGCCGGCGGTGGCCAGTTCGTCCGCGGCCACGTCGATGTCGTACTGCTTCGCCAGGATGACCGCGAATTCGATCAGGACCAGGGAATCCAGGTCGAGACTCTCGAAATGGGTGTCGGCCGTCGTTTCGGCGGGGACGTCGAAGTGTGTCTTCAGAACGTCGAGTACGGGCTCGGGCTGGATGCCGGTCCGTATCGTCATGGGATGTCCTTTCCAGGCGTCGTGGGGGGTGTCAGGCGGGGGTGAGCGGTGGCCAGGTCAGGGCGATGGAGCCCCAGGCCAGGCCGGCGCCGAAGGCGGTCAGCAGCAGCCGGTCGTGGGGCCGGAACCGGTCGCGGGCGGCGGCGTCGGCCAGGGCGAGCGGGATGGAGGCGGCCGCGGTGTTGCCCGCTTCTTCGATGTGGGAGACCACGCGCTGTCGGTCCACGCCCAGTTGCTGCGCCAGGCTGTGCAGGATGCGCAGGTTCGCCTGGTGGCCGACCACATGGTCGATCTGGCCGATGTCCCAGCCCGCTTTGTCCAGGACCGCGGCCGAGGAGCGTTCCATCCCGTGGACGGCCCGGACGAAGATCTCCTTGCCGCGCATGTGGATGTAGTGGCCGTCCGGCTGCGGTTCGCGGCCGGTGGCGCGCTGGCGGGAGCCGCCGTCCGGGATGGTGGCCAGGTCCCTGCCGGTGCCGTCGGCGCCCAGGTCGACGGCCAGGACGGCGCCGGCCTCGTCGGTGGTTCCGGCGCGCAGGAGGACGGAGCCGGCGCCGTCGCCGAAGATGACCGCGGTGCCGCGGTCGGCGGGGTTGAGGACGGTGGAGAAGACCTCGGCTCCGATGACGAGGACACGTTCGGCGTGCCCGGCGACGAGCGCGGCGCTCGCGGTGGCGAGGGCGTAGACGAAGCCCGAGCATCCGGCCGCGATGTCGAAGGCGGCGGCGGGGCCGAGGCCGAGGCGGGCCGCAACGTCCGGTGCGGTGGCGGGCAGCGGGTGGTCGGGGGTCGAGGTGGCCACGATCACCATGTCGACGGTGTCCGCCGCGCCCAGGCGGGCCGACTTCAGTGCCCGGTGGCCGGCCTCGACGGCGAGGTCGCCGGTGCTCACTCCGGGGTCGGCGACGTGCCGCCGGCGGATGCCGGTCCGTCTGCGGATCCATTCGTCGCTGGTGTCGATCCGGGCGGAGAGTTCTTCGTTGGTGAGCGTGCGGGGCGGCAGATAGCCGCCCAGTCCCGTCAGTACGGCGGCGCGGGCGGTCATCGGCCGCTCCTTCCCGGGGAGGCGGCGGACAGGGAGGGCTGGGGCAGCAGGTGGCCGACGCCGGCCCGGGCCTGGACGCCGTGCAGGCTGCCGACCACCTCGGCCGTGCGCCAGGTGCCGACCGGGGAGGGCAGCAGCATGGTCTGCTCCAGGGCGGCGCTCACCTCGTCGGCGGGTCGCGGCAGGGCGGGGCCGGCGGTGACGCGGGTGCGCCGCATCCACAGGTTGTTGCTGTGGGCGCGGTCGATGCCGTCCAGCGTGTACAGCAGGACCTGGCCGAGCTGGAGGGCGGCGACGAAGGCGTCGATCATGGTGGCCGGGGCGTCCGGCGGGACGGCGTGTGCGGGGTCGCGGGCCAGTGTGACGCGGGCGGTGGCCCGCAGGTCGTCCTGGTCGTCCGTGCTGACGCGGACCCCGGTGAGCAGTTGCCGGCGGGCGTGGTGGGAGATGCCGTACGGCGTGTGGTTCCAGGGGCCGGCCAGTTCCCGTGCGCCGGCGTAGACGCGGTCGGTGCGGGCCAGGGTGCGGCCGGGGCTGTGCCGGGCGTGCACCCTGGCCGTCAGTGAGCCGATCCGGCAGTCGAGGGTGGTCGCCCATTCCTCGCCGGCGCGCTGCGCGGCCACGAGGCGGCCGCTGACCGGGACCGCCTCCAGGTGGTCCTCGTCGGGGCGGGCGCCGGCTTTCAGGTCGACGCGCTGCACGGTGAAGCGGGCGTCGGGGGTGAGCCCGAGGGTGTGGGCCGCGTACAGGCCGGTGAGCTGGGCGCCGAAGAGCATGGCGTCGATGGTGCTCAGATGGGGTTGGGGGCTCTGTTCTCCTTTGCGCGACCACAGGCCCGGTATGGCGATGCGGGCGGTGGCTTGGATCCCTCCGACGCCTTCGTCTCCCGGCGATACGGTGAGATCGTTCAGGGAGCGCTCGACCCGCTTGAAACCCTCGCCGAGGAACCGGCTGTCTCGCGGGCCGAGGAAGTCGTCTATGGAGGCTAGTTCCAGGGATGGCACAGGCGCTCCTTGTCTCGACGAAGAGCCGCTGTCCGCCCCGCCGTTCAGTGCGGGGGGGTGGTCATCGGGCGAAGGCTTCGGCGATGGCGTAGCTGTCTTCGTACATGTGGTACCGGGTGATCCGTTCGTTCTCGACGCGCAGGTGCAGGGCGTAGCTGTTGGTGAAGCTCTTGCGGGTGGCCAGGACCTCGAAGACGGACTCGGCCGTCACCACTGCGTCGGGGCCGTCGACGAGGCGCGCGGTGAGGGTGAAGCTCTGTGGTCCGGTCAGCACCTTGGGGAAGATCTGGAAGAAGTCGGAGATCTCCGCCTTGGTGGTGCGGGTGCCGGTCCACGGCACGTGGGGGCTTCCCTGGACGCGGAAGTCCACGTGGTCGGCGAACAGTTCCAGCAGGCCCGGCAGGTCGCCGGCCCCGAACTTCTCGAAGAACGCGTCCAGGACCGCTCCGGTGGACCGCTGCGGTGTCGTCATGTCGCCCTCTCGGTGCTTGTCCGCTATCGGTGGGTCAGTGCCGCGCGTCCGGCGAGGAATGCCGCGGTCTGCTCGGCGACGCGCCGGCCCAGGTGTTCGGCCGTGGCGATGTCCGCTTTGTGCACGGCGTCGGGGGGCAGGTCTCCGGGCAGGGTCCCGGCGGCGCCGTTGAAGTACCCGAGCCGGTTCAGGTCGTTCTCGCTCTCGTGGCTGAGGTGCCAGCCCGGGAGTAGGCCGAGGCTGACCCAGATCATTCCGTGCTGGGCGCCCAGGGTCGCGAAGTAGCCGAGGCTGGAGTCCTTGTCGCCCGCCTTGCAGGCGCTGAGGGTGAAGCCCGAGCCGAGTTTGTCCTTCCAGGCCTGGCGTGCCCAGCGCTTGTTGGTCGATTCGGCGAAGGCGTGGAACTTGCCCGACGCCGACCCCATGTAAGTGGGTGCGCCGAACACGATCGCGTCGGCCGTGTCGAGGCTCTCCCATTTGGCGTCGTCCATGGCGTCGACGCTCACCATGGTCATCTCGGCGCCCGCGGCCTGCGCGCCGGCCCGTACGGCCTGCGCCAGCACCTCGGTGTGGCCTCTGCCGGAGTGGTAGGCGACGGCGATTTGGGGTGGCTGGTGCATCGGTGTTCTCCTCGGGGCAGGGGGTTCACGCCCGGCCGGAAATCCGCTCGGTCTCCATGCGGAAGTCCTGCCGGCCGTACTCCTGGCGGGCCAGTTCGATGGCTTCGGCGGTGCTCATGACCGGCGTCAGGCCGAAGATCCCCGCGGTGGTCTCCAAGCGCTGCGCCATGGTGCCGCCGACCACGTGGTAGGGGATCCGCAGTTCCTCCAGCGTGGCCAGCAGCATCGTGTCGATGGTCGCGCGGAACTGGTTGTTCATCGGCCGGTGGCCGTCCGCGGCGATCGGCAGTTCGTGGCGCAGGTGGACGTAGGCGTCGTAGGTGCTTTTGACGTGCTGTTTGAACGCCTGTCCGTACTGCTCGACGACCTGCGCGAAGAAGGCCATCTCCTGGGGGTCCTGTGCCGCGGGGGGTTCCTGGCCGTCCGCGGTGGCGTTCGGGTTCATGCCGTATTTGACCCGGGCCGCCCCGTACAGCCATTCCTGGAGGGAGGAGCCGTCGGAGATGAAGTTGTCCCCCAGCAGTGCTTCCTGCACGGCGCGGCCGGTGTGCCGGCGCAGGGTGAGCTGGAGGAACTGGGGCGGTGTCACCTCCGCGAGTTTCAGGCCGGGCAGGGCCTCGGGCATGATGCCCCGGATCGTCCGGGCCAGGCTGCGCGGGACGCCGGTGTAGTGCGACAAGGCCATCACCGTGGAGGTCTTGCCCGAGGAGTAGGTGCCGGATACGGATATCTTCACGAGTGCTCCAGTGGTGACGGGTCCTCGGGCGGCGGTCCGGACCGGGTCCGGGCCGCCGTGCTCGCCGGGCGAGGGGGTGGCGGTCCGGCCGGTCAGGCGACCTTCGTCGCGGACAGGATGGCCTGGACGGGGATGACGTCCGGCGGGATCTCGGAGGCGTCCTTGGTGACGGCCTTGGTCACCTTGAACCCGCATTCCTCCAGCCAGCTCTGGTAGACCGACAGTTGCTGCGGGCCGCCCTGGCCCATGGCGCAGCCGATGAAGAAGGCCGGGAAGAAGTCGACGTTGTAGTTGTCGGTGTCGGTGATGTCCTCCGGGTACACCGGCACCATGATGTTGACCTGGCCGCCGACCTCCAGGGACGCGTTGACCCCCTTGAGGATCCTGAAGACGTCGTCCTTGTCGAACATGTCCAGGAAGTGCTTGATCAGGACGATGTCGAAGCCCTCGGGGACTCCGTCGAAGACGTCGCCGCCGATGAACGAGCAGTGCTCGGCCACCTGGTGGGTCCTGAAGTTCTCCAGGGCCTCGTTCTCCTTCTCCGGCAGGTCGAAGGTGGTGACGTGCAGGCCGGGCGAGGCCTTGTGCCGGTAGGTGTGGATCGCGCCGAGCCCGGTGTTGCCGGCGAGGTCGAGTACCTTCGACCCGGCCGGGATGTCGACGTTGGCGAAGAACCAGGGGTCGATGTGGGCGGTGACGGTGTTCATCAGGTTCGCCCAGGCGTCCCGCAGGTCTGTGTGGTCGGCGACCGCGCCGTACAGGGTGCCCTCGTCCACCCCGTAGAGCTCCTTGAGTCCGACGATGGTGCCGGAGCGGGTGCTCTCGGTGAGGTAGAACAGCTGGCGCAGCGCCACCACTTTGATCATGTTCATGTAGGCGAGGGCGCGTCGCAGGTCGTTCTCGGCGACGCCGGCGAGGGCGTCGAGGCGGTAGGTGCCCCGGTCCTCGTCGAGGGCGACGAAGCCCTCCTTGACCAGCAGGTGCAGGAGCTGCTGCACGGCGTCGGGCTTGGCGCCGACGGTGTCGCCCAGTTCGGCGGCGGTCAGGCCGGGCGTGTCCCGCAGCGCGCCGACGATCCCCAGCTCGAAGCAGGACAGCACGGTCATGAACCGCGAGGGGCCCACCATGTATTCACGCAGTCGTGCGAGGGTGGCTTCCGGTGTCATTGCACTCGTCTCTTTCGCGTTGGTTGTCTGCACCGCGGGGGCGGTCTGCCGGGCGGGGGTCATGTCAGGTTCTCGAGCCGGTCCTGGAGCCGGCTGGCCAGTGCGAGCCGCTGCACCTTCAGCGTGGCGGTGCGCGGCAGTTCGTCCTGCGGGATCTGGATCGGGTCGGCCAGCTGGGGGAAGGCGGCGACGGCCGCGCGCCAGCGGTCGCGGTCCAGGGGCCGGTCGTCATGGGTGCAGATCACCGGGACCGGCTCGGCGTTGGGGCCCTGGATCACGACGAGTTCGCTCAGTTCGTCGAGCCGGCCCAGGACGAGGTCCTCGACCTCGAGGGAGCTGCGCACCCCGGCGATCATGTCGACCTCGCGGTCGAGCATGTGCAGGCAGCCGAACCTGGTGCGGTAGCCGACGTCGCCGGTGCGCCACCAGTCGCCGTCGCGGTTGGTGTCATAGCGCTCCTGCTCGGCGAAGTAGGTCTTGGCCAGGCCGGGCCAAGCGACCTCGATGAAGCCGGGGTTCTTCTCGGAGGGCGCTGCGCCGTCCCGGCTGACGACCCGCACCTTCGCCGCGCCCCACGGCATCTGCCAGCCGACGCAGCGCCCGTCGACCTTGTGGGCGGAGCCGCGGAAGTAGGCGCGGCCGACGGCGGGCCCGACCTCGCTCTGCCCGTAGATCTGGAAGAACAGGGCACCGCGCCGCTCGGAGGACTTCAGCAGCCGGCTCATCGTGCGGGGGTGGATGGCGTCGAAGGTGCTGCTGAAGTACTTCACCGAGGCGAAGGGCCTGCGGGTGTCCTCGGTCAGGCCCTCCCAGTCCATCAGCGAGTTGGGCAGTGCCTCGATGAGTCCGGGCCGGTGGGTGAGGAACAGGTCGGCGACGGTGGCGGGGTCCGACTCGTTCATGAGCAGCACCGGCATCTCCCGCAGGAGGGCCAGGGCCATCGCCGCGACCATCCGGGAGTGCACGAAGGAGATGTGGATCGCGGCCGTCTCCTTCTTGCGCATCAGGGACAGCAGCTGCCACTGCGGTTTGAGGCGGATGCCCTGGGTGCGGGGGGTGTGCACGACCAGCTTGGGCAGTCCGGTGGTGCCGGAGGTGTGGGTGATCACGGCAGCCTCGTCGATCGGCCGCACCACCGGCTTGACCCGCGGCGCTCCGGCGAACTCGCCCAGCGACCGCGCCCCGGGCCGCGCGCCGCCGACGGTGAGCACCCGCCGGGTCAGCTCCGCCAGCGGGATCTCGGCCAGCGCGTCCAGCTTGTGCCCGTCGGTGAGCAGGCTGGGCCGCTCGACCCGCTCGATCAGGGCCCCGACCGTCGCAGGGTCCAGGCCGGGCGACAGCATCACGGGCACCGCGCCGATCCGGGACGCGGCACAGGCCAGCATCCACACATCGGCGTTGGCCCGCTTGTGGAGCACGATGTGCTCGTCGGGGCGCACCCCGGCCGCCCACAGACGGGCCGCCAGGTCGTCCACCAGGTCGGCGAGCCGGGAGACCGTCAGGTGGCGGCCCGCCTCGGGCAGGACGTCCAGATCATGGTCGAGGGTGATCGGTGTCGACCCGTTGACGGCCGCGGCCAACGCCGGCAGCAGGCCGATGTGAAGGCCGCGCTTCTGTATCGATTGATAGGCCACAGAGCCCTTCATCGGGACTGTCTCCTTTGCGGTGGGCGATGGACATGCGGACTGCCCCCGGCTCGGCGCGCGCGGCACCGGCCCGTATGGCAACGCCCGTACGGCGGGCGCGGCACGGCCGGGGTGCCCGGCGGCCCGGCGCGGCGGGTCGCCGGGTCCGCGGCAGCGGCGATGACGCGGGCCCGGGAGCCGGGGGTGGCGGATCCGGGAACCGGCAGGGGTGAAGCGGGACCGGGCCCTCGGGCGGTGACGGCGGGCGGCCGGCGTTCACCGCGCTCGCCCGCGCTCTCGTGACGGCACCCGGGGAGGGACCGGTGACCGGCACCGCCACGCCCGCGGGGGCCCGGGTGCGGGCCGGGTGTCGAGTGCTGCGGGTGGGGCCGGTCCCGGCCTGGCAGGGGTTTTCGGGGGTGCCGGCGGCCCTCGCGGTGCCGGCCCAGCCGCGGGCGGTCCGTTCGCGCCGGGGCCGGGGCCCTTGTCGCGGTGCCGGGGTGCGGCGCGGCCCGGGGCGCCGGGCCGGGCCCGTTCCCGGAAGGCCCGGGCGCGGGCGGCCGGGCCTGCTGCGGGCCGGTGCTGCGGTGGCCGCGGGTCAGGAGGCCGCGCGGCCGGCCTTGAGCGCCGCCGCGGTGTCAACGACGCGCCGGGCCTGGTGACGGGCGGCCTGAAGCACCTCGTCGCCGGGCGCGCCGGCCCCGGCCACATGGGAGGTGCCGTAGGGGTTGCCCGTGCGGAACTGGACCGGGTCGGTGTAGCCGGGCGGCACGATGATGCCTCCCCAGTGGTAGAAGGTGTTGCTCAGCGCCAGCAGGGTGGATTCCTGGCCGCCGTGGGCGGTGCCGCTGGCGGTGAAGGCCGAGCACACCTTGCCGGCGAGCCTGCCCTGCTGCCACAGGGGGCCGGCGGTGTCGATGAACGCCTTGAGCTGGCTGGCCGCGTTGCCGAAGCGGGTGGGGGTGCCGAACAGCACCGCGTCCGCCCAGCCCAGGTCGTCGAGGGTGGCCTCGGCGACGTCGGCGCTGTCGCGCAGGTGCTGGGCCCAGGCGGGGTTGGCCTCGACCGCCTGCGGCGGGGCCAGTTCGCGGACCTTGCGCAGGCGCACGTCGGCGCCGGCCTTCTGCGCGCCCTCGGCGACGGCCTGCGCCAGGGCGTGCACGGTTCCGGTGGAGCTGTAGTAGATGACGGCGACGTTGACGGGTTCCACAATCGTTTCCTTCTCTCGGCTGTCCGCCGGGCGGGGGCCGTCAGCGGTGGTCGGACACCAGCAGGATGTTCTCGACCCGGGGCTGCCACCGGTAGTACGACTGGAGCTTGTGGTACTCACCCTTGGGCGACGATGTGATCGCGTAGACGAACTGGCGGTCGTCGGTGCTGTAGGGCGCGTTCTTCACGAAGTGCTCAATCTTCGGCTCGATGCGCACCGGCAGGGTCGTGGGGTCCGGTGTCATGGCCGCGATGGTGATCCGCTCGACCTTCGGCGATTCCCAGCTCAGGGTGGCGTAGATGCCGAAGGCCCGCGTGCCGAGCCGCAGGAGCCGCTCGCTGGGTTCGGCCAGGCCCGCGTCGCGCAGGATGGAGGTGATTCCCTCGGCCCGGAAGACGTCGGCGGGTGCCGCGCCGAAGTACAGGTTCAGTGACCGGTTGGGGTAGTCGATGCCGACCAGGCTCACCCGGTCGGCCAGTGCGTAGCGGGTGAAGAAGTCGAGGTTGGCGGCCACGCTGTCGGGCAGCGAGGGCAGTTCGGCCAGCCGGGACAGCGATTGCAGGTCGTCGGTCGGGAAGAACGACCAGGTCTTCTTGAAGCCGCCGACGACGCCGAAGTCGATGCCGCTGCTCTGGACGGGGAACGCGCGGTGCAGTTCTTCCAGCAGGTTCCCGACGGGGTGGGCCGTCTTGGGGGTCAGGCCGTTCGACAGGGCGGCCGCGTAGGGGTCGAGGTCCTTGGGGAGCATGGTGAAGCGGCAGTCGAAGTCTCCTGCGTTGCGCTCCCCCGTCGCCACTCTGAAGGCCACGACGGCCTGGGCGAGGGTGTCTCCGTACGCGGTCAGGATCGGCCAGACCGTCTCTCGCGAGCAGGTGACGCCCGCCAGCCGGGACGATTCCTCGATGACGGCGTAGAGACCTTCCAGCTCGGTGTTTTCCGACATACATCCCCACATTCGGTTACGGGCACGGTGTGCATCGGGGCGCGCGGTGAGGCGTTCAGGATCTGAGCGCGTGGCTCGCGGGCCGTGGCGGTCCTGGCGGGTGGGCAGAGCCGGCTCGCTGTTACCGGGCGACGACCAGGGTGGCGGGCGGCGCGGAGTGGAACGAGACGTCCGTGAAGCCGGCCTTGATGAGCCAGTCGCGGTAGTCGGCCTGCCGCCAGGTGCCTCCCTGCTTGCTCTTGAGGAGCATCTCCGAGGCGAAGATCAGCGGGAAGGCGGGGCCGCCGCGGTCGTCGTCGACGACGTAGTCGCAGACCACCAGGGCGCCGCCGGGCCGCAGGGCCTGCCGCAGCCGGGCGAAGACCGCGATGTTGTCCTCGGGGCTTTCCTGGTGGGCGATGTGGGAGTAGAGCGCGATGTCGTAGGCGGCGGTGCCGAAGTCGGTGGTGTGGAAGTCGCCGTCGATGCAGGTGAACCGGTCGGCCACGCCGCGTTCGGCCAGCAGCCGGCGGGCGATGGCGTTGATCGGTTCCCAGTCGAGCTGGGTCGAGCGGGCGGCCGGGTTGGCCTGGAGCCAGACGCCCGAGTAGATGCCCGATCCTCCGCCCACGTCGAGGATGGAGATCTCGCCGGCCCCGGCGAGCCCGAGCACCTCGGCGGCGACGGTGGCGGCGGGCACCGACTGGGCGGCGATGGCCGGGACGACCTCTTCCCAGTGCGGGTTGTCGGCCACCTCGGTGGCCGGGTCGCTGACCGGTCCCCCGGCGCGGACCACGTCGGCCAGGTGGACCAGGCTGCCCATGTGCTTCAGCTTGAGCTGGGCGAAGCTGCTCAGCGAGGCGGGTTTGCCCTCGACGAGGTAGGCGGACGCCTCGGGGGTGTTGCGGTAGCGGCCCGCGTGCAGTTCGACCAGGCCCACACCGACGAGCCCGTCGAGGAGGGTCTGCGCGCCCCGTTCGGAGATGTCGGCGCGGGCGGCCAGCAGGGCGGCCGTGTCAGCGCCGTCGTCGAGGTGGGTGAAGAGCGAGTGGGCGGCCGCGGCGCCCAGGACGCCGGTGGCCCAGTATCCGTTGATGAGCCGCAGGACGCTGTCCGGTGTCGGCTGGTTGTCGGTCATGCTGCCCCTCCTGGAGCCCGGGTGGCCGTCGCGTGGGTGCGCACGGCGCTGCGCAGGGCGCGGACGACCTGTTCAACCTGGTCCGCGCCGAGTTCCGCGTGCATGGGTATGGCGAGGTTGCGGCGGAAGAGGTCCGCCGAGACGGGGCAGGTCTGCTTCGACTCGAAGACGGGCTGCACGTGGGTGGCCCAGGTGCCGTGTCCGCAGCCGATGCCCTGGGCGCGCAGTTCGGCGGCGACCGCCGCGCGGTCCACGCGCGCGTCCAGGGTGACCATGTAGGACTGCCAGGCATGGGTACGGTCCTCGGGCACGTGGGGCACCGTCAGCAGGTCTTCGCCGACGAGGAGTTCGCCGTAGCGGGCGGCGACGGCGGCGCGGCGGTCGAGGAGTTCGCCGATCCGGCCCAGCTGGACCTGGAGGATCGCGGCGGCGATGTCGGAGAGTTTGAAGTTGTAGCCGATCTCGGTGAATTCGGGGATGGGCAGGCCGACGACGTTCGCGATGTCGAAGATGCTGCCGATGCCGAAGGAGGAGCGCAGCCGGGCGTCGGCGGCGATCTTCGGGTCGGCGGCGAGCAGGGCGCCGCCCTCGCCGCTGGTGGCGCCCTTGCGGCCGTGGAAGGACAGGCAGCCCACCTCGGCGAGGGCGCCGGCCTCGCGGCCCTGGTAGGTGGCACCGACCGCGCAGGCGGCGTCCTCGACGAGGAACAGGCCGTGGCGGTCGGCGATCTGCTGGAGCGGCGCGTAGTCGGCGGGCAGGCCGACGGTGTCGACGGCGATCACGCCGACGGTGCGGGCGGTGACCAGGTCGGCGACCGCCTGCGGGTCGACGGTGCCGGTGTCGGGGCGGACGTCGGCGAAGACGGGGACCGCGTCGAGGTAGCGCACGGCGTGGGCGGGGGCGGGGAAGGTGTAGTCGGCGACGATCACCTCGTCGCCGGGCTTGACGCCGAGGGCGAGCAGCGACAGGTGCAGTGCGGCGCCGCAGTTGCTGACCGCGACGGCGTCGGCGACGCCGTACTTGTCGGCGAGCTGGGCTTCCAGGGCCTTGCCCCGGGGGCCCTGGCCGGCCGGCCAGCCGGAGGCGAACACCTCGGCGACGGCGGCCAGTTCCTGTTCTCCCAGGCTGGCGTGGACCAGGGGGATCGATTCCATCGTCTGTCGTCTCCCGTCAGGCGCCGGGCCCGGCGGCCGGCAGCGTGGAAGGTGCGGGTGCGGCTGCGGGGGGTGTGTAGCGCAGCGGGGTGATCTGGCTGACGTCGTAGCGTTTGCGCATCTCCTCGACGGCGGCGGGGTCCACCGAGGTGCCGCGGGACCAGATCTCGGCGATCTCCTCGAAGTAGAGCTCGTGGTCGGGTGAGGGGTAGCTCTGGAAGAGCATCCGGGCGGGTTTGTCCGTGGCGTTACGGAAGGCGTGCGGGGTGCCGGGGGGCACGAACATGCAGGCGCCCTCACCGGCGCGCACGACGCGGTCGCCGCCGGGGGACTCCCAGTCGTGCCAGGTGTCCTGGCTGCGCCGGGCCGGTTCGAAGGCCAGCAGGTCCAGTTCGCCCTCCAGGACGTAGAAGAACTCCTGGGAGTGGCTGTGCACGTGCGCCCCGACGTCGAATCCGGGCGGCACGACCACCTCGAAGATCGATATGGAGGAGCCCTGGGCCTCGGTGGCCTTGAAGGTGACTTCCTGCGCCGGGGTGATCAGCTTGCGCCCCGTGCCCGGGGGGAGGATGAGGTCGGTCATACGCTTCGCTTCCTTCAACGGTGCGTGCCGGGGAGGTCAGCCGATGCTGCGCGGGCTGTCGCCGTCGGCCCAGGTGCCCAGTGCCATCTCGGCGGTGATGCCGGGGCCGAATCCCGCGATCAGACCGGTCGCGCCGGGAGCGGGGGTGTCCTCCTCGAACAGCCGGCGGGCGGCTTCGAGTACGACGGCGCTGGCGATGTTGCCGTACTCGCTCAGGGTCGACCAGCTGTGGCGGAACACGTCGCGGTCGACTTCGAGGAACTTGGCGAGGTCGTCGAGGATGCGCGGTCCGCCGGCGTGGATGATGTAGAAGTCGAGCTTGCCGGCGTCCCAGCTGTGGTCCTTGGCCAGCTCGCGCAGGACCGGGGCGAGGGGTTCCATCGTGCCGGGCACTCGGCGGTCCAGCTGGAAGTGGAAGCCGGTGTCGCGCACCGCGTAGGAGATCCAGTCCTCGGTGTTGGGGATGAGGTAGGAGGCGTTGCGTTCCAGTTCGATGCCTGTGCCGCCCAGGCCCCGTACGACGGCGGCGGCGACCGCGTCGCCGAACAGGCCGTCGGACAGCAGGGATCCGATGTCGTCGGCGGTGGGCTGGTAGCACAGCGAGCACAGTTCGCAGGAGACGATCAGGACGTTGCTGCCGGGGTGGGCCAGGCAGAAGTCGTGGGCGCGGTTGATGGCCGCTCCGCCGGCCGCGCAGCCGAGCTGGGAGATGGGGATCTGCCGGGTGTCGAAACGCAGGCCCATCTTGTTGATCAGCCAGGCCGTCAGCGACGGCATCAGGAAGCCGGTGCACGAGACGTAGATGATGGCGTCGATGTCACGGGCGGTCAGTTCGGCGTTGGCCAGGGCCTGTTCGATGACCTCGGGGCAGCGCTTCTTCGACTCGAGCTCGTAGATGCGGTTGCGTTCTTCGAAGCCGGGGTGGTGCAGGGTCTGCTCGATGGGCTGGACGATGTGCCGCTTCTTCACGCCCGTGTTGCGGATCAGGCGCAGTGCCAAGGGCAGCTGCGGCTTGCCGACATGCGCCTTTTCGGCAAACTCCAGAGTCTCTTCCATTGTGATGACATGTTCCGGCGCGCTCATCGCCGGTTTGCATAGCCTCGGCATATCTGGAATCCACTTCTTTCGGAGTCTCGGCAGCAGGGGCAGGAGGACGTTGAGCTGGGCCCCGGCCCGTCAGCCGGCGGGTGGCCGCCGACGGGTCGGGCGGTACGCCCGCGGTGTCCCCTCCGGTCGAGGGGGGCGGGCCGTCGCGTCACGCCGCGGGTGCGCCGGGCCCACGGGGCCCAGCGACAAGGACGCTCCTTCCAGGGCCCCGTCAGGGCGGACAGCAGGCGGCCGCTGCCGCGGGCCGGCCGGGCACACGGCAGGCGGGCGGGCCGCAGACGGCAGGCAGCGGCGGACCGGTGTGCCGTGCGCGGCTCGCCGCCGGGGCCGTCCGCGGATGCGGGATGAGCAGTCGGCCGCCGGACAGGTGTGGGGGCGTTGTTGGAGGGCGTGCGCGGCAGGGGGCGGCCGGCGGACGGTGTCCGCACCGGCGGGGGCGGACACCCGGCCGCGGGAGGCTACCGCCCCGCACGGCCCGGTCGTGCGGAAGGAGGCGCCGCCCGCCGGGGATGCCGCCGGCGGCCGCGGGCCGGGAAGAAGTTCGCCCCGCATGTACGGGCGGGGCGGAGAGGACGCCCGACTCCCGGCCGTGCGACTGTTTTCGGGCAGGAAAGGCGTGCGGAAATCGTGACACGGGGTGAAGCCCCCACGCCAGGAACATCGCCAGTGACGCGGGTCACATGTCAGAGGGACTTTCCGCCGCCGGACACGGCGAAACGCCCCGCCCGGTGCCCGGGGACGCAGCGCCCCGGGCAGGAGCACGGCGTCCCCGGCCCGGGTGCGGTGACTCCCGCCGGGGCGGGTGCGCGGGCGGTGGTCCGTACGCGGGGTCCGTCAGTGCCCGGCGCCAGGGCGGTCCGGGGCGGCCCGGGGCAGTTCGTCCCCGCCGAGCAGTTCCAGCACCTCGGCGACGGTCTCGGCGCCGTCGAAGGCGGACAGACGGCGCAGCAGCCGGGCGCACTGGCCGGCCAGCAGGGCCGCGTCGGCGTCGCGGATACGGGCCCGGTCGTGGACGACGGTGAGAAGCCGTGAGCCGTCGGCGCCGTCCCGCACGAGCAGGGCGAGGGGCAGCAGGGAGTGCGAGCCGCGGGCGTGGCAGTGCCCGTAGCGGATGCCGGCGTCGGCGAGCCGGGCTTGCAGGGCGGGCAGCGGGCGCGGGGCGGGTTCCAGGCAGACCAGGCTCTCCAGGGGGCGGTCCGGGCGGCCGGTCCACTCCTGGATCTGCCCGGCGCACACCCATTCGTAGGCCGCCATGTCCAGCGCCCGGTCGCGCAGGGCCGCCAGCAGCGCGCCGACCGGCTGGCCGGCCTCGACCTGGACGGTCATCGGCAGGCAGCCGCGCATCGGTCCCACCAGCCGCTCGGCGCAGTCCAGGGGGATGCCGCGCCCGGAGACGGTGACGCCGAAGCCCACCGGGACGGGTCCGCTCGCCTGCGCCGCGCGGTACAGCAGCAGTGCCCACGCGGCGTGCAGCACGCTGGAGTCCGGCAGGCCCCGGCCGGCCGCCCACCGGTGCAGCCGGGCCGCCTCGGCGGTGGACAGCCGGGCCTCGGCGCGGCCGTGGCCGTGCTGGCGGGTGGGCGGGCCGGGCAGCGCGGGCAGCACGGCGGGCGGGTCCGCGGGCAGGGCCCGGCGGAAGAAGTCCCGTGCCGCGGTGGCGTCCTGGCACTCCAGCCAGTGCGTCCAGTCGCGGACGTCGGGGCGGCGTTCACCGCCGGGCAGCACGCCGCCTCCGAGGTAGGCGCGACTGAACTCGTTCCGCAGGACGGACACGCTCAGGGCGTCCAGCAGCCCGTCGTGGAAGGTGAGCAGGACCCGGGTGACGCCGGGGGCGCCGGTGTCGACGAGGGTGACGCGCAGGGGGCCGGGGCGGCTCAGGTCGAAGCCGTGCAGCCGGTCCTGCTCCAGCAGTTCGTTCCAGTCGACGGTGCCCGCGCGGTGGCGTACGACCTCGGCGCGTGCGTGCAGGTGGAAGACGAGGCGGGGCTGGGGGGCGCATTCGAAGGCGGCACGGAGAATCGTTTCTCTGTCCATGACGGACTGCCAGGCAGCCGTGAACCGCTCGGTGTCCAGCGGCCCGTACCAGCGCCACCAGGCCTGTTCCACGTGCCGGCCGGTGTGCCGGTTCACGACGGAGTCCAGCAGCGCCTCGCAGCGGTGCCGGGCCGCGGGCACGGGCGGCCGTGCCGTGCGGGCGGGCGCTGTGGGGCGGCGGTCGGTACGGATCCACGCACGGCGCCGGCGGCTCGACCTCGCCATGTCTCGTTCTCCTCGCAGTCACTGCCGCGCCCGGGCCGGGACCGCAGGTCACAGGATTCCCGGAAAGCGGCATACCCGGGTGTGGCACTCCCGGGCGCATCATGCAGGACTCCCCCGTCACCGCCCTGACGGAACGGCGACACGGCTCGAGAACCCCTCGCGAACGCCTGGGGGACGGCTGGAGCCGGACGGCTCCCGCCAGGGCGAGGGGAGGGCGTCCGGCGGGCGGACAGGCGGGGTGCAGGGAGGCGCGGCGTGGGACGGGCCCGGATCCGGGAGGGGCGCGGAGGCAGGACGGGCCCGGAGGCGGCGGCGCGGGGTAGGGGCGCGGGACGGGCGCGGGGGGAGGCCTGCCCGCAGCGCCGCGCGTCCGGCCGGCCGGGCCGGTGCCGTGGTGAAGGGTCAGGGCAGGCCGGACGTCTCGCGCTGCGTGAGGCGTTCGAGGCGGCCGAGCAGGTCCTGCTGCTCCCGGGCGAGCCGCTCGACGCGCCGGCGCAGCCAGGCGACCTCCTCCCGCAGCAGCGTCATGTCGCTGTCGTCGTCCGGGGCGCGGCCCGGCACGCCGTCGGCGGGGCCGGTCGCCGGCTCCGGCCGCACCGGCAGGTCGGCGCCGGTGCTGCCGGCGGTGTCGGGGCCGGGATGGTGCAGGATGGCCTGCATCCGGTGGTGCAGTGCGGGTCCCGGCTGGATGCCCAGGTCGTGGACGAGCGTGCGGCGCGCCCGTTCGTAGGTGAGCAGTGCCTCCGCCTGTCGGCCGCACCCTTGCAGCGCACTCATCAGCAGCTCGTAGAACCGCTCGCGCAGCGGGTGGGCGATCGTCAGTTCCTCCAGCTCGCCGGTGATCTCGCGTCCGCGCCCCGTGCGCAGGCACGCGTCGTACAGGGCTTCCAGGGCGACGAGTCTGCTCTCCTCCAGCAGGGCGGCTTCCGCCGAGCAGATGGCGCCGCGGCCGCTGCCCTGCAGGGCCGGGCCCCGCCACAGGACGAGGGCCTCGCGCAGCAGGCGGGCCGAGCGGGCGGGGTCGGCGGCGAGCAGCACACGGCCTTCGGCGGCCAGGCGGGTGAAGCGGCGCGCGTCGGTGTCGGTGCCGCCCAGCCGCAGGACGTATCCGGTGGGGCGGGTCACCAGCCCCTCCTGGCCCCGCGTGTCCGGGCCGGGCGCGGGGGCCGGCAGCAGCCGGCGCAGCCGGGCCACATGGGCGTGCAGGGCGTTGGCCGCGTTCGCCGGCGGGTGCTCGCCCCACAGCTCGTCGACGAGGCGGTCACAGGGCACGACCTGGCCGGCCTTGGCCACCAGCGCGCCGAGCAGGGCGCGTTGCTTGGCGCCCACGGGCACGACCCTCTGGCCGGTGCGGTCGTCGCAGACCTGCACGGAACCCAGAATCCCAAACTCCATGCCGTCCTCGCACCGCAACGTCCGACGAGATTCCCGGCAGGGTAGTCGGCGCGCCGGGCGAATACAGGAGCGGACGGCGGACGGCGGGCCCCGCGTGGACCGTTCCTCCAGGAAGCCTCGACTCCGGCTGCCCGTCGGCCGGTTGGGCCAGCCCCCCAGCCGCGCCGGGCGGGGTGTGGCGGGGCTTCATCGCCGTAACGCGTGGCGCATGGCACGTGCGTGGCGTGTGCACGGCGTGTGGCACATGGCCGGGGCGTGCGTGACGCGTGGCCGGGGGCGTGCCGGTGCCGCCGCGGCGGGCGGCCGCGTTCCCGCGCGCGCCGGGCTCGTGCGGGGTGTTCCCGGCAGCGGCGCCACGCGCCGGGTGCCGGACTGCCGCCCGCACGGTCCGGGCCGGCGCCCGGCAGCCGCGCCACGCGGTGTACGGGAGGCGGTGCCGTGTGCGGCGGGTGTGCGGTGCCGGGCGTGCGGCCGCGGGTGGGTCCCGGTGCCCGGCCGGGCCGGGCGGGGCCCGGGCCGGCCGTGGCGCGGGTCAGTGGGAGCGGGTGACCAGCCAGCGCTCCGGGGTCTCCGCCGCCCCCGCCGGCGCGGGGTTCTCGGCCCGTGCCATGAGGATCGAACGTTGCAGACGGCTGAGTGCCGCCGACGGCTCCAGGCCCAGTTCGGACACCAGCGTCGCCCGCAGCCGCTGATAGACGTCCAGCGCCTCGCTGCGCCGGCCCGAGCGGTGCAGCGCCAGCATGAACTGGCCGTGCACGCTCTCGTGCATCCGGTACTGATTGACCATCACCGTCAGTTCCGGCAGCAGTTCACGATGGCGGCCCAGCCGCAGATCCGCCTCGATCCGCTGGTCCAGCGCGCACAGCCGCGCCTCCTCCAGCCGCCGCCCCTCCATCTCGGTGCGCGCGCCGGCCTGCACGTCCGCCAGCGCGGACCCGCGGAACAGCGACAGCGCCTCCGCCAGCAACCGCGCCCCGGCCCGGTAGTCCTCACCGTCCATCGCCCGGTACCCTGCACCCGCGCGCCGTTCGAACTCCCGGAAGTCCACCCGGCCCGACCGGGTCACCAGCCGGTACCCGCCGGGCACCGTCACCAGAACGTCCTTGGCGGAACACCGTTCGTCCCCGCCGCGGGCCAGCGCCGCCCCGATCAGCTCGCGCAGCTGCAAGACATACGTTTGCAGCGTCGTGCGCGCGCTGCGCGGCGGAAGCACACCCCACAACTCCTCGACCAGGGCCGACACCGGGACCACCTGATCGGCGTTCAGAGCCAGTAGCGCCAGGACCTGTCTCGGTTTGGGCGCCGTCGGCACGACCGACACCCCGTTCTCCTGCACCGACAATGCACCCAGTACTTCGATGTCCACGGTCTCCCCCATGAGTCCAGGCCCGCACCGCCGTCCGCGGCCGGCTCACAACCCGCCACCCGAAGACCCGGTGCTCTGCATGCCACTCGAACCCCCAGATAAGAAAACAGCACAGTCGGTTTGTCAATGCGATATGACTGCCGCCCCCCTGTGGCGACGCTATCCAGCCAGCCGCATATCAAACGGGCGTTCGCCCCACCTTGCCCCCGCCAGGAGAAACCGCAGGGTGAGGCTCTAGTTCCGCTTGTGCGGTGCACTCAGCAGCGAAAACAAGGCGCCACCGGAAGTCCAAAACGGTGCGGCTGGAAACATGCGTTTTCCATCCCGCCCGGGATCCGCTGCGCAGGCCTGCCGTGCGCGCCGGCAGGTCGGATCCGGCTCGCACGCGCCAGGGCACGGCCCCGCCCCAGGCGCGATATACGGGGCCGTGCCCGCCGCGCCCGTCTCCAGGGGGACTGGAGCCCTTTTCGAGCCCCGGGGCGGATCATGGGGCAGGGTGTGGCGGGACCGCGGCCGCCGCAGGCCTTCTTCCCCGGCCCGGTCCCGGGCGCCCGTGTCCGCCACACCGCGGCCCGCCCCGTCTCCCGGGGGGAGACAACCCCCGCTGCCGGCCATCCGAAGACGACATCCGACCAACTGACGTGACAACGCCGTGCCGCTGCGCACGAGGAGAGGACTCACATGGACAGGAAGCTCGACGCGGACGTCATCGTCGTCGGAGGCGGTCCCACCGGTCTGATGCTGGCCGGGGAACTGCGCCTGGGCGGGGCGGGCGTCATCGTCGCCGAGGCCCTGGAGCAGCCCACCGGCCAGTCACGGGCCCTGGGCTTCACCACCCGGGCGCTGGAGTCGTTCGACCAGCGCGGTCTCGTGCCGCGCTTCGGCGGCCTGGAGACCAGCCCGATGGGGCACTTCGGCGGGATCCCCTTCGACTACACCGTCCTTGAGGACGCCGACTTCGGGGCCCGCGGCATCCCGCAGTCCCAGACCGAGGCGGTGCTGGAGGAGTGGGCCCGCGAGCTGGGCGCCGACATCCGCCGTGGCCTGGAGTTCCTCGCCCTGGAACAGGACGCGGACGGTGTCACCGTCACCGTGGCCACCCCCTCCGGCGAACAGCACCGGCTGCGCGGGGCGTTCCTGGTGGGCGCCGACGGCGCCCGCAGCGCGGTGCGCGGGGCCGCCGGGATCGACTTCCCCGGCACCACGGGCAGCCAGCTGATGCACCTGGCCGACGTGGCCGGCTCCGGGGTGCGCCCGCGCCCGTTCGGCGAGCGGCTGCCGGGCGGCCTGGTGCAGGTCTTCCCGATGGCCGAGGGGGTGGCCCGCATCATCCTGTCCGAGTACGGCGCGCAGCTGGACGCCCACGGCGGGGCCCCCGGGTTCCCCGAGGTCGCCGCCGCGTGGCAGCGGGTGACCGGCGAGGACATCTCGGGCGGCGAAGCCCTGTGGGTCAGCTCCTTCACCGACGCCACCCGCCAGGCCGCCCGCTACCGGCAGGGACGGGTCCTGCTCGCCGGGGACGCCGCACACATCCACCTGCCGGTGGGCGGCCAGGGCATGAGCACCGGCGTGCAGGACGCGGTCAACCTGGGCTGGAAACTCGCCGCCACCGTCCGCGGCACCGCGCCCGGCGACCTGCTGGACACCTACCACGGCGAACGCCACGCGGTGGGCGCCCGGCTGCTGGCCAACACCCGCGCCCAGGGAATGGCCATCTTCGGCGGCGAGGAGTCCCAGGCCCTGCGCGACCTGTATGCCGAACTCCTCGCCCTGGAAGAGGTCCAGCGGCATCTGGCGGGCGCGGTCAGCCACATCGACATCCGCTACGACCTCGGCGAGGACGCCCACCCCCTCGCCGGCCGCCGGCTCGCGCCGCGCACCCTGGACACCGCGGACGGCCCCGTACGCACCCCCGAACTGCTGCACCCCGCACTCGGTGTCCTGCTCGACCTGGGCGACACACCCGCCCTGCGGGCGGCCGCGGCCGGCTGGAAGGACCGGGTCGCCTCCGTCACCGGCACCCCGGCCGCCCCCGAGACCTTCGGCGGGACCGCGGCACTGCTGGTGCGCCCCGACGGCTACATCGCCTGGGCCGGCGACGACCCGGACACCCTCACCGCGGCCCTGCACCGCTGGTTCGGCTCCCCCGACCCCGCCTGACCCAGCCCCGCCACCCCGGCCGGCCCGGCACCCGCACCCCTCTCCCCCGGCACCCGCACCACCACCGCACCCGCCACCGGGCCCCGGCCCGGCCGACGAGTCCCGGCCCGGCGGCCGTCACCGCCAGCGCCGGGACCCTCCCGCCCGGCCCTCGGCCCCCCGGCTCCCGGCTCCCGGCCGCGGCCGGGCATCCGCCGCCGGTGACGGCCGCCCGCCACCGGACGCGCCGCGCACACGGGCACCCCGCACCCCCCGGAGCGCCGCGACCGCCGGGGGGCCGCGACCGCCGGGGGGGGCCGCCTGCCTGCCCGGAGCGCACGGCACAGGCGCGGTTGCGCGCTGCATGCCGGCCAGGGGCAGCGGGCGCCGGCCGGGACGGCGTCCGCCCACCAGAGCCCGGCGGGCGGGCTGCACCAGGCTGCCGGAAGCGGGACCTCTCCGGGGTGCCCCGCGCCCGGGAGGGATCGCCTGCCCGCCCGCAACGCACGTCGCAACAAGCCCAGTTGAGCACCGCGTGCCGCCCCGGGACGGCGCGTGCCGAACGGAGCCCGGAACGAGCGGGCTGCGCCCGGGTGCCGGGGACGGGAGCTCTCGCCCTCCCCCGGCACCCGGAGCGGCGAAGTACGCGCCGCGGGCCCTGCGGACAAAGTGCCCGGCCCCGGGACGCCCCCACGCCGCCGGTGCGCGCAGCGCGCCGCACCGGCCCCGGCGCGGGCCGGGTGGCACCCCTGCCCCCTGCCCGGGCGCAGGACGCCGTCCAGGGCGCAGACTGCCGTCCAGAGCCAGGGCGCCGCCCGGGGTTCAGGGCGCCGTCCAGGGGCGCCGTCCAGGGCGGGGCACCGTCCGGGGCCGGGCCGGGCCGGGGGAGGGGCGGGCAGGCGGGTCTCAGGTCCACTGTTCGTCCGGTTCCACGCCAGGTACCGGTTTGCCGACGAGGGCGAACGCCCCCCAAAAACCGGCCTGTCCGATGACGAGGACCAGGGTGGCGATCGCCTTGTCGTCGTAGTGCCGGGCGACTTCCGTGTACAGCTCGTCCGAGACGCGCTCGCCCCAGGTGCTCGGCTGGAGCACGGCCTCCGCCAGTTCCAGCGCGGCCCGCTCGGCGTCGGTGTAATAAGGGGCGTCCCACCAGGTGGCCACGGCCGCGATCCGCTCGGGCGACTCCCCCGCCTCGCGCAGCGCGGCCGCGTCGCGCAGCGCCGTACAGGTGTTGCCGATGAGCTGGCCGGTACGCAGGCGGACCAGGCCGATCGTGGCCTGCGGCACCGAGCCGTTCGCACCGGCCCGGCGCAACGCGCCTGCCACCTCGGCCAGTTCGGGGACGAGGGTGACAGGGTTGGGCATCCGTGATCCCACGGTTTCCTCCTCGGGGCGGAGCGTGATCCGCTCATCGGTGTGTCCTTGAGCTGTCCTCACCTCCCTGACGAATCACGGCCCCCTTTGTGACCACCCGGGGCGAAATACCTCACCCGGAATACGGAATCCTGAACTCCCCGCCACGGGCGGGAGAGTTCGGGACGCGGGCCGGTGTCCAACGTCCCCTCCCTTTTCCTTCCCCCCCGGGCCGGCCCGGGTGCGAGACTCGAGAACGGCTTAGGAGTCGCTCGAGTTGCCGGACACAGCAGCCCGCCCGGCCGTCGGCGGCCGGGCCGCGCGGGCAGGGGAACACAGCTTGCAAGACCCGCAGCTGACAGACTCTCGCGGCCAGGCAGATGATCACTTGAAAATCCGGGAACACGCCACTCCATTTATCGTGCGAGCGGAGCTGCGCCTTCCCGGTGGAAAGTAAACCGGCTGGTATGTATCTTCGGGTTTCCGAGGGGGATGCCCCCTGGGACATTTCACGGCCGAGGCGGCTCAGGGGGAGCTATGTCTGCGAGCGTGTTCCGCATACACCGCGCCATATCCGGCGCAGCACACACACAGGTCGGCGTGGCCGTGCCGGCCGGGGCCGGTGAGGGGCTTGCGCCGCCGTCCCTGACCACCACCGTGCCCAAGGAGTTCGTCCACCGCGCCAGTGTCGCCGAGGTCCTGCTCACCGACTGGGCGCGGGTGGAGGAGTCCCGCTTCACCGTCGCCGCCCAGTGGCCCCGCGGGCACAGCTTCTTCGTCGCCGTGGACGGCTGCCACGATCCGCTGATCGCCGCCGAGACGATCCGGCAGACCGGGATCCTGCTGGCACACGCCGAGTTCGGCGTGCCGCTGGGCCATCACCTGCTGGTGGAGGACCTGGACGTACAGGTGCGGCCCGCGCACGTCCAGGTCGGCCTGGCCCCGGCCTCGCTCGACATCGACGTGCGCTGCTCGCAGATCAGACGGCGCCGCGGCGGCGCCCTGAACGGCTGCCGCATCGAAGTGGACATCTACCGCGAGGGCCGCCTCGCCGCGACCGGCGGCGGCTCGTTCACCTGCGTCGCCCCGGCCGTCTACGCGCGGCTGCGCGCCGGCCGGACGGCGGACGGCCGCCACCGCACCCCCGCCCTGAACGCCGCACTGCCCCCGCACCGCGTCGGCCGGACATCACCGGCGGACGTCGTCCTGTCCCCCTCCCCCGCCGGCCCGCCCGGCCACTGGCAGCTGCGGGCCGACACCCGCCACCCCGTGCTCTTCGACCACCCCGTCGACCACGTGCCCGGCATGGTCCTCCTCGAAGCCGCCCGCCAGGCCACCGCCGCCACCCTGGGACGCGCCTGCCTGCCGCTCGCCCTCACCAGCGAGTTCCTGCGCTACGTCGAACTCGACACACCCTGCACCATCGAGGCGCACCGCACCGCACCCCCGCGCCCCGACCGCGAGGAGAGCGTCCAGGTCAGCGCCCACCAGGACGGAACAACCGTGTTCCGCTCCACCGTGACCGTGACTCCTCCCCCTCGTGAATGAGGGGGCTTCTCGCTATGCCGGGTTGGCGTGGTGACGGGCCAGCCCGGCCCGTAGAACGTTGGTGGCTGCCACGGTGTCGGCGTGTGCGGTGTGGCCGCAGGCGACGCAGTGGAACTCTTCCCGGGTGGGCCGGTTCTCCGCTGCGATGTGCCCGCATTGGGGGCAGGTGCGGGAGGTGTTGCGGGGGTTAACGGCGATCACTTCCCGTCCGGCGCTTTCAGCCTTGGCGTGCAGGATCGTCAGGAACACCCCCCGACCGGCATCGTTGATCGACTGGTTCAGCCCGGCCTTCGCCGCTGCCCCGTCGGGCAGGAAGCCGCCCGGCATCTCGGGGTCCGGCTTCGATGCGGGGGCCCGGCTCATGTCGCGGATCTTGAGGTCTTCGTGCGCGATGACGTCGTGTGCGCGGACCAGGCCCAGGGCGGTCTTGTGGGCGTGGTCGAGACGCTGGCGCCGTACCTTGCCGTGGAGCCGGGCAACCTTGTCCACGGCCCGCTGGTGGTTGGCGGTGCGGTCCCTGGCCCTGCGGCGCGGAAACCGGGCGAGGCCCTGCTGCGCAGCTTTCAGCCTCGCGGCGGCCTTGCGGTCGTGGCGCGGGTCGGGTACGAAGGTGCCGTCCGAGTCGGCGAGGAAGCTGGCGATGCCCAGATCGATGCCGACCACGCTGCCCGTCTCGGGCAGCGGCTCGGGCCGGCCCTGTTCGACGGTGAGCACGACGAACCACCGCCGGCCCTCCCGCTTGACGGACACCGTCTTGACCCGGCCGGCCACCGGCCGGTGCCGGTTGACCCTGACGTGCCCGACGCCCTGGAAGCGGACACGGGCGACCGGGTGGTGCGGGGTGGAGTCCCAGCGGCAGCCGTCCCCGTCCCTGGGGAAGTCCACCGTGTCGAACCAGTTCACCCCCCGAAAACGCGGACAGCCGGGCACCTCACCGGCCTTGGCCCGGCGGAAGAACGCGGCGAACGCCTTGTCCAGACGGCGCAGCGTGGCCTGCTGCGAGGAGAACGACCAGCGGCCCTGACGCTCCGGGTCGAAGGCCCGGATGTCCTTGAGCTGCGCCGACTGGCCGCCGTACTTGACGCTGGTCTTCGACGTGTGCCGCCAGGCGTCGCGGCGTTCCTGCAACGCGCCGTTGCAGAGCGGGCAGTGATCGGCCAGCATCGCCGCGAGCGCACCTTGCTGGCCCGTGGTGGGCCGCATGAGGAACTTGTACGCACGGATCATCCAGCCCACCCCCCTTCACTCAATGTGTGATCAACCTAGCGGTGGCCACTGACACCGCAGTGAACTCCGGCGCTTCGCGCCTCCGGGCCGACCATGCGTTTCCCTCCCCGGCTGAAGCCGGAGATACCCACGCAAGATCACGGATGGCGCCCCCCCTGAAACACCCCCGCCGGCCCCGGCCGCGCACGGCGTGCCGGACACGCCGGCGCCATGCCGCGCCCCGCCCGCCCCGGCCGCCGCCGGCACCGTGCCACACCCCGCCGGCGGCGGCCGTCACCGCCCCTGAGACCGCACGGGACCACCCTCCCCCGGCACCGCAGGTCCAGCGGGCGCGGCAGGCCCACCGGGCGGGGCGGGTGCCGCAGCCGCGGCAGGCCCCGCGGGCGGGGCGGGCGGGGCGAAGGCCTCGAGATGGTCCGCGGCCCACTGCGCGAAGGAACGCGCCCGGCGGCCCGTCACCTCACGGACGGTGTCCTCCACCCGGGCCTTGGCACCCGCCCGCTGACGCCCGGCACTCTCCAGCAGCGCCTCGGCGACCGGCTGCGGATAACGTCGCGCCCAGGCGGCACGGGCCTGATCCGGACTCAGTTCCACAAACCGCAAAGGAACCCCCAGCAGCCGCCCGAGCACCTCGCTCTGCCCGACCGCGGTGACCGCCTGCGGCCCGGTCAGGGTGTAGGCGCGCCCGGCGTGCCCCTCCTCGGTCAGGACCCGCACCGCCACCTCCGCCACGTCACGGGGATCCACACAGGCATGGGGCGAGGTCCCGTAAAGCGCGCGCACGGTGCGCTCGCCGCGCACGGAGGCCGCCCAGGCCAGGGAGTTCGACATGAACGCGCGCGGACGCAGCAACGTCCACTCCAGGCCGCAGCCGCGCACCTCCTCCTCCGCCGCCCGCTGCCAGCAGGTGATCACATCGCCCGCCCCCGGATCCAGGACCGCCGCCGCGGACAGTTTCACCACCCGCCGCACCCCGGCCCGCCGCGCCGCGGCCACGAACGCCGCATCGTCACCGCCCCCGACCCGGGTCGTCACCAGGAACGCGGTCCCCACCCCCGCCAGCGCCCGGGCCAGCGAACCGGGATCCTCATGGTCACCCGCCACCGTCTGCGCCCCCGCCGGCGCACCCGTGACCCTCCCCGGATCCCTCGCCATGATCCGCACCCGCACACCCGCCGGAAGCCGGCGCACCACTTCCCCGCCCACCGTCCCGGTGGCACCCGTCACCAGAATCACCCCCGCCACCTTGCCCCCGCAGCCCGGACCGCCCCCGCAGCCCGCCGCGCCTGTGCCCCGTCGTCGTGCACGCCCGTCCCTCCCCGCTCCCGCCGCGCCCTGCGCACGGTTCCATTGAATCCAGTACATCCAGGGGTGCTGTGCGAAACACACCCCCTGTAATGTACGAACTGGACGGTTTTTTTACTGGGTCTCCGGGCTCACCGACGACAAGGAGGCCGGGCATTGGTGAAGCAGGACCGGGCGATCCGCACCCGGCAGACGATCCTCACGGCAGCGGCCAAGGTCTTCGAGGAACGCGGCTACCAGGCCGCCACGATCAGCGAGATCCTCCTCACCGCCGGCGTCACCAAAGGCGCCCTGTACTTCCACTTCCCCTCCAAGGAAGACCTCGCCGAAGGCGTGATCCACGAACAGGACCACGACCTGCCCATCCCGCTGCGCGCCTGCAAGGTCCAGCAACTCGTCGACACCGTCGTCCTGCACGCCTACCGCCTGCGCACCGACCCCCTGGTCAGAGCCGGCGTCCGCCTCGCACTCGACCAGCAGGCCCAGGGACTGGACCGCAGCGGCCCCTTCCTGCGCTGGAGCGACGTCGGCATCGCCCTGCTCCAACAAGCCCAGGCCCAGGGCGAACTGATGCCCCACATCATCCCCGCCGAGACCGCCGACGTCCTGGTAGGAGCATTCGCCGGCGTCCAGGCCATGTCCCAGGCCATGTCCGCCTACCAAGACCTCCCCCACCGCGTCACCGCCCTGCTCCGCCACGTCCTGCCCAGCGTCGTCGTACCCTCCGTACTCGCCGCCGTCGACATCACCGAAGCCCGCGGAGCCCTCGTCCACACCGAACTCGAAAACCTCCGCACCCACCCCCACCCCACCCCCGTCAGCTGACCCCACCCACACCCCGCCCCACCACAAACCCACCCACCCAACACCACGCCGGCCACCCTCGCGTTCCCGGACCGCCCGCCGGACACCCATACCCCCGGACACCACACCTCCCGACTGCGCGCCGGCCACCACCGCGTTCCCCGACGCCGTCTCTGCACACTGCCCCCCCACACACACATCCCCGGCCCCCACGCCGACTGCCACGCCCCCGGACCGCCCACCGGCCGCCATACCCCCGGACACCACGCTGGCCCGCCCGCCAGCCGCCGCGCCCCCGGACGCCATGCCCCGGGATGCCCCACCTCCGGGCCGCACACCAGCCGCCGTGTCCCCGGACACCATGCCCCCGGACCGCACGCCGGCCGCCATACCCCCGGGCTGCACGCCAGCCACGTGCCCCCGGACACCATGCTCCTGACCGCGCGCCAGCCGCCGCGCCCCCGGACACCTTGCCCCCGGATGCCGGGTCTCCGGGCTGCGCTCAGTGCCCCGCGGCATCCCCGGACGCCGTGTCCCCGGACTGTGCACCGGACGCCACGTCCCCCGAGGCCACACCTCCGGCCCCCGCCCCGGACGCCACGTCCCCGGCCTGCGGCCCGACCACCACGCCTCCCGCCCCCACGCCCGACGCCGTACCCCCGGCCCGCCCGCCGGACACCACGCCCCCCGAGGACACGTCCCCCGAGATCACCCCGCCGGGCCGCACACCGGCCACCGTGTCCCCGGCTGCCGCATCCACCGACGCCGCATCCACTGACGCCGCATCACCGGACACCGCACCGGACACCAGATCCCCGGACTGCGCGGACACCAGATCCCCGGACTGCGCGGGCGCCGCGTCCCCGGACTGCGGCCAGGGCGCCCGGGCGCCGGGACCGAAGTACGCCCGCAGAGCGTCCTCCAGCTCACCGCCCCCCGCCGCCCACCCCGCATACCCGTCCGGACGCACCAGCAGCGCCTCACAGTCCACCTCCGCCACCGCAGCCGCCCGCACCACCCGCACCAGCCCCGCCCACGGCCGCGCCTGCCGCGCGAAACGCCCGGCCCCCTCACCGAACAGCAGCAGCAACGGCCGCCCCGCACCCAGCAGCCGCGTCAACTCCACCCGCCCCTCCCCCGTACACAGCACCACATTGGGCACGAAACGCCCCTCCCACGGCGACGCACCCGCCCCACGCGCCGGCAGCACCGTGTCCTGACCACTGACCATCGCCGCCAGCACCGAACCCTCCGACCCCCCACCCGCCAACAACTCACCGAACAGCGCACGCAACGGATCAAGCCCCGGATCCGGCCGCATCAACACCAACTGAGCCCGCGTGTGATCGATCACCCGCTGCGCAGCAGGCCGCCGCTCCGCACCATAAGTGTCCAGCAGACCCACACCCGCCCTGCCACGCACCTCCAACGCCAGCTTCCACCCCAGCCCCAGCGCATCCAGCAGCCCCGTACTCAACCCCTGCCCCCCGATCGGGAAATGCACATGCGCCGCATCCCCCGCCAACACGATCCGCCCCCGCCGATACGACGACACCAACCGCGAGAAATCACTGAACCGGCTCAGCCACCGCCCCCCGCCCACCGCCACATCACGCCCCACGATGAACGACACCTCCCGCCGCAACTCCTCCACACCCAACGGCGCATGCCGGTCCGCCACCACACCCGAACAATTCAACGTCCGCACCCGCATCACACCCCCACCCACATCCCGCACCAAAATCCAGCCCCGCTCCGTACGATGCCACCCCTCCCCCAGCACATCCCCCCGCTCCAACCACACATCCCCCGCCATCGCCGACACCGACGCCGGATACACCCGCGAACCAAAACCCCCCAACCCACGCACCACACTGCGCGCACCATCCGCCCCCACCACAAACCCCCCCTCGAAAACCACCTCCCCACACGGCCCCACCGCCTCCACCCGCACCCCACCAGCCCCCTGCGACACCCCACACACCCGAAACCCCCGCCACACCCGCACCCCCAAACCCCTCGCCCGCTCCTCCAACAACCCCTCCAACTCCCCCTGCACACACTTCACCACCGCCCCCGGCTCCCCCACCGGCACCCCAATCACCAACCCCCCCAACCCCCCAAAATGAAAAACACTCCCCCCACACCCACACCCCCACCCGAACCCCCACCCAACCCCGACCCCGAACCCCCACCCAACCCCGACCCCGAACCCCCACCCGGACCCGACCCCGAACCCCCACCCGGACCCGACCCCGAACCCCCACCCGGACCCGACCCCGAACCCACACCCACACCCGGACCCCCAGCCGGACCCCCAACCCCAACCGGACCTACACCCACACCCGACCCCGGACCCGACCCCACACCCGGCCCCGACCCCGCACGCACACCCGGACCCGACCCCGCACGCACACCCGGACCCGACCCCGCACGCACACCCGGACCCGCACCCTCCACCACACCGAGATACCCACGCCGCGCCAACACCTGCACCGTCCGCGCATGCAACGTCGTCGCCTTCGGCCGCCCACTCACCCCACCCCGCACCTCCACCACCACCACATCCACCCCGAACCCCGCCAACTCACACGCCACCAACAACCCCACCGGCCCCCCACCCACCACCACCACCTCAGCACCCACCACCCCCACCACCAACCCCCCCACCACACCGGAAAACCCGGAAGCCCACACCAACAACCCAAAAATATACCGGCCAGACGGTTCCCCACCACACCCCACCACCAACCACCCCCAACCCAACAACACCCCACCCCCACAGCCCGAACCGCCCTATGGGGGTCTGAGCAGTCTGAGCATCGCCGAAAGCGATGTCGTCCATGGACGGCGCTACGCGCCCTGGTGCTGGCTCGGCGGACGTGGGCGCCGGTGCTCGTGAAGCGGGCACTGCCAATTCCGATTTGGGATTCCTCAGCGAGGAGCTGATCGCGTCCACGCTGCGGATGGAGGAACAACTCCACGTCGACGCCTGGTTGGTGAGAAACCCGATCACGCTCCTTGTCCTCTTCTCCCCATTCGCCACCGCCGCGGCCACCCTGGTCCCCATCGGCGGCCGACAAAGGCGGGTGTACGCGTATGCCGCCGGATGAGAGACCCGCCGTCCTGTGGCCTGGTCGGTCATTCCCGCTGGGGTTCCGAGCCTCCGAAGTCCGGGCTGGTGTAGTCCGGGCTGGTGAAGCTCGGACGCGAGCCTCCCGGGAGGCCGTCGTCGGGGCTACTGAAGCCGGGACGGTCATAGCCGATGTGGGGGATGCGGCCGGTCCGGTCCGGCCGGGCGGATTCGGAGCGCAGTGCCGCAGCCGCGCCGGGCTCGGCGAGCGCCTCCCGCAGGAACGGCAGGATGCCGCGCTCCAGCAGCGCCTCACGCCACGCATCCTTGGCCCGTGCCACCTCCTCGATCAGCGGGTCACCGGGGTCGGTGCCCGATGAGGTGGACGCCTCGCGCAGGGCGGTGGCGATCAGTCGGATCACTCCGCCAAGGCTCACCAGGATCATGGTCACGCCCAGGACGAGCCCTGGGAGGATCAGCCGGTCGGCCGCGACGGGTGCCGCGCCGAGCCACTTCAGTCCGTATCCCGTCACCAGCAGGAGCAGGCCGAGCGTGCCGAGGAAGAGGGACGTCGTGATGGCGAGGACGGCAGCTCTGCCCGGCTCCCGTGCGCTCCTCGCCGGGGCCGGCCCGCGGCTGCGCGCAGGGGGACGCGGGCGCGAGCCCAAGACAACGGCGGCCAGCCGCAGCCGGAGAGGCAGTCGGCGGAATCCGGTCCTGTCCGGCTGCCTGCCCGCCCGGTGCTCGACGCCCAGGACGCCGGCAAGCACACGCCGACCGAATCCCGCGGTGCGGCGTGGCGGGCCAGCGGCGACATGTCGGCGCGGGATCGCCACCGGGGCGGCGGGATCGCGCAGTTCGTTGCGGACTTTCACGTAGTGCTGGTACTCGGCCGCGGCGGACGCCGTGATGAGTGCGGTGGCGTTGAGCGCCATGGTGCGCAGTTGTTCGGGGTTGAGCCGCTGTCCGACTGCGGCCAGTTCCGGGTGGTGTGGGGCCAAGCGCAGCGCCTCGTCGAGGATCCGCTCGTACTCCTGGCGATCCTCGCTGTTCAGGTGCTGCGGAACGCTGTTCACCATGGTTCCACCACCAGCCGGCATGGGGGCTGCAAGGGGGGCCGGGTCACGACGCCTCCTCGATCCGGGGGTCGGTGGCCGAGGGTTGCCCGGGCAGCGGGAGCGTCTCTGTCGTCCGGTTGCCAGGCGATTGCGCGGCGCCCAGAACAGCATCGCTCACCGACTGCGCCTGGCCCAGCTGGGTGAGCAGCAGCGGCGCCGACATCCCGACGACCAGAGCGGCGTACGCCCCGCTGATCTGGCCGGTCGTGCCGAAGAGGACAGCGGCGCCGGCCCCCAGGGCGCTGTGTACGACGGCCGCCACGGAGTCGGCGACGGGATCCACGTAGTCCTGGAAGACTGGCACCTCGGCGTCCGGGCCAACGGCCCCCTGCCGGTGCTCGCGGCGGGCCGCGTGCCACTGCGAGAACCCGACGTAGGCGTCCAGGAGCCCGCGTAAGAGACCGCCGGACGCCCCCAGCAAGATCAGCGTTCCAACGTCCATGGTCCCCCCCCCGGCTTCCGGACACCGCACGAGCGTAGGGCCCGGCGCATTCCTGGGGGAAGGAGGGGGCGCGGACGCTTGCGAGACCGCCAACGGTCGAGGATCGCTCGTCTTTCTCCCGACGCACGAACCCGCAGACCGGGGAGATGAGGGCGGCTCACGCGCCGACGACGGCTGATGTGCTGGTGCAGGTCGACGAGCGGCTGAGGGGGCCTCGCGGTCAGCATGTTCGTGCCACACCCCCGAGGCGCATTGCGCCTGGGCGTCCGTGGAGCCTCGCCGGGCCCGCAGTCGCCGACTGGATCGATGAGTAGCGCGCCATCGCGATCGGAGGAGGACGGGCGTGAGCACTCCCAACACCCGCACAGACGTCGTGATCCGGCACCTACGATCCCGGCCAGGTCTCACCGCTGGTGGACACTCGTGCCGCGTCGTACGGTCACGGGTTTCACAAGAATTCGTCAATCCAGCCAATTCGTTCGAAATTCATGGCCGATGCGGGACGTCTGTTGGCCGATGGGTCGACGCACGGCCGCGACTCCCAAAGGGCTTCAACCGCACACTCACCCTCTCGGTGCGCACGGTCGACAACCACCTCCACCGCGCCCACATCAAGCCCGGCGTCACGAACCGCCGCGAACTGGCCCGGACGCTG
The DNA here is from genome assembly GCF_045041255.1 of Streptomyces sp. NBC_00080. Lineage (NCBI taxonomy): Bacteria > Bacillati > Actinomycetota > Actinomycetes > Kitasatosporales > Streptomycetaceae > Streptomyces > Streptomyces sp. NBC_00080. The sequence continues at coordinate 9,611,798 of NZ_CP108235.1, read as the reverse complement.
AGGCAGGAGCCCCTCTCCGCGCGTCCGCAGAGCTGAGTAACGGCTACTCAAGCTGTGCGCCGCCGCAGGCGGCACTCTCGTTCGTGGACACAGCGACCACGACTTTCGGGAGACACGGGGATGGAAAAGCGAATGACCGACCAGTCAAGACCGGAAGAGAAGGGAACGAAGGACGCGGAGAGGGCGGACCGCGGCCGTCGCGGGCGAAGGATCGTGGGAGGTGCCGCACTGGCGTCGGCTCTTGCCGCCACCGCGCCACTGGCTTCGCCCGGCGTTGCCCAGGCCGCGCCCGCTGCCGCGCCGACGATCGTCGCCCAGCGCGTCGTCGCCGTCGCCCAGGCCGACACAAAATTGGGTGAGGCCGGTGTCGGCGTTGTCGGGGGCGTTGAGGAAGCCGCGATTGTCGAGCCAGCCGGCGGTGGTGCCGCGGGTTCCGCCGTAGGGGGTGAACTGGCGGCAGGTGAGTGTCTGGGCGGTGTTGTCCAGGTACAGGCTGCTGGTGCCGTGGGGGTCGCTGATCTGGAACCTGTAGTTGGTGCCGGTTCCGATGCGTACGACGGTGCCGCCACCGGCCAGGGGGAGGTGGCGGACGCCGGTGGTGGTGCCGGTGAGGATGAGCTGTTCGCCGGGCAGGTTGAGGGTTGCGCTGGTGGGGTCAGTTCGGAGCCGGACGCTGCCGACAGCGTCGTAGATGTAGCCGGGGGTTCCGCTCCGGCCTTGTCGGCATGGTCGCGGGCGGTCACATCTGTCCGGCCTGCACGGCGGCCGACTGGGCCGATAACGGACCCGCCCGGGTGAGCGGCGTGGCCAGTGCGCCAAGCGTTCAGCTGCCGTACGACCGTCGCCTCACTCCCGTCGCCGCGGCTACGGCCGGTGGCGGCGCGTGGCCTGTCGTGGTGGCAGGGTCAGCGTGATTTGCCGGACAAGCTGCTGGAAGCATGCGAGGGATGCCACGGCAGGCAAGGCAGCTCCAGCGATTCCGGTGATGCTCATATCCGCCTGTGCCACACACAGCATTACCGCGACGGAGGAAAAGGACAGAACGATGAACCATGAGTGCACAGCTCGGCGTTGATGCAGGGCAGCGCGCAGGATCGAGAGCGAGGCCGCCATCCAAGGGCCGTATACGAGAAGAGGCCACGACGGGGCCTTGCCGACGCCCGTTCCGGAAGTGATGCTCTGCAACGGCCTGTAGGCCACCACGCCTCCGAAGACGCTGACCATCGCCACGATGACGGTGACGAGGGCGACGAGGGCGAAGCTGCCGGCCTGCAACCACTTGAGCCGGGCTTTTCGGACCTGCATCTTGCGATGCCCAGACGGGGGGCGTCGGGCGGGCGGGGGCTGAGCCAGACCCTCCAGCGGGCCGGTGAAGTCGACGCCGACTGGGTGCTCGCTGCGAGGTGGCGGCACCCTGGCGGGCTGCTCCGCAGGAACAGCTTCCTGCAGGAGATAGGCAAGTTCCTCGACCGGGTCCCAGCCCGTGTCGGCCGCAGCCGGCGGAACCCCTGTGTGGACGCCGTCGTGAGGAGCCCCGTTCCAGTCGGCTCCCGTCCCGTGGGAATGCGCGTCGAAGTAGTACTCCCGATACTCACGCTGCACAAACGAAGGATTCACAGAGTCGCGATTCATGTCATTCTTCACCGTCACACACCGTTCTCGTGACGGCCAGAGCACTCCTCACTGGCCACCGAGAATTGAGTTCCTCCTGAATTGCCTCCAGCAGCCCGCGGAAATCGCGCAGCAGCGGCTCGGTAATCCGATGTTCGACCCACATGCCGTCTCCGACAGCAGTACCGGGCGCCGCAAGCAATGCGCATCTCTCACCAGACGGCCGGGCAGGGGTCACAGGTAGATTTTCCGTCCCCGCGTTGCGCCTCCCATTGCGTTGAGGGAGGCCAGGGGGCGTCGTATTCGTCACATCTCGCTAACGCCGCTCCTTCTCCTCCAGAAGCGCGGCAAAGCGAGTGATCGCGACCCCGGTATGGGTGAACCTTCCTTGATCAAGTCACTTTATTAGCCCAGCGGTTTCCCCTCGGACTCGCCAGAGCGGAAAGGATTCTCCGGCATCAATCCCAAGGTCAGACCGGATGCGACAGTCCACCGACCTGACCATCATGAGCGCCGTTTCGGAAGCCACCGATCCCTGCCCCCTGGGCAGCGCCTCCAGGATCCGTACGTCGGTCCTGCGCCGGTCTCGAAGTCTTCCCGCCGCTGCTGCGCCATGACCTCCTGAATCTCAGGGGGCCGCTCCCGTAGCCGCTGCCGGTACCCCTCGGGAAGGTGAGGGAAATGCTTCAAGAACAGGTTCGGAAAGGCTGGTGATATCCGACATCTCACCCTTGTTGCCGGGGTACTGAACTCTTCGAGGACGAAGCTGGTCGATCGATGACGCCGCCGCGCGCGAGGAGCTGGGGACGCAGGGGCTCGACGCCGGTGGTCCGCGGCCGGGGCTCGGGCCGGGTGTCCATAGCCGGGATGACCTGCTACAAGCCGGGGAAGCGGTCCCGGATGTTCTACTCGGTCCGCAAGTACCGGGGCCGCAAAGGCGAGCCGAAGGGCATCGGCTGGCGCGACATGCGCGACCTGCTGGTCAGAGCGCACATCCAGCTCGGCGGCCCGATTGTGCTGGTCTGGGACAACCTACGCATGCACTTGGTCGAAACGATGCGCCGATTCATCGCCGACCACGCGGACTGGCTCACTGTCTTCCAACTTCCGAGTTACTCGCCGGACTTGAACCCGCAAGAGGGCATCTGGTCGCTGGTCAAGCGCGACATCGGCCGCAACCTCGCCGCAGCCGACCTCGGCCAGATCACCCGCGCCGTCAAGCGCAGACCCAAGCAGATCCAGTACCGTCCGGACATGGTCGACGGCTGCCTGACCGGCACCGGCCTGAGCATGGACGACTGACCAACATCACGCATTCGGAGTCAGCACCGCCCACCGCATAGCCGTGGGAACATGATCACTGCACCACTCCGAGGGGCATGGCCACGACCCCGACCCCCGGCCTGTCGGCACGCCTCCACTCTCTGGACACCGGAGCCTCGAAGCCGCCGAAAACGGATGGCCGACGGCCTCACGCCCGGTCATCCTGACCCAATGGGAGACAGAGCCAACGTCATCGTGGTCCGCGAGAACGGCACACATGAGCTGTACCGGACCGGCTGGGCGGTCGAAATCGACCTCGACCTGCTGGAAGGGCCGACACCGGTTCTCGCCATGCTTCCCGGACTCCGCCAGGACGGCTGGTGGTTGGACGACACCATGGCCCAGGGCGGGATACTGCTCGACCTCGGCCGGAAGGTGCTCCTGTTCTTCGCCTGGGAAGGGCCCAGCACTGAGCTCCGTCACCGCGCGGCCATGTTCGAGCTGATCCGAGCCGCGTGGCCGGGCTGGAAGGTCCGCTGGCTGTACGACGGCTCGGCCGAATTGCGTGAGTACGTCGGGCTGAACCCGGAGTACGTCCGCTGCCGCAATTCGGACCCCTCTTTGGCCCCGCTCCTCGGCCCCGGCGACGAGGACTTGGCCGGGCCCGACCCAGGCGGTGTGGTGATCACGGTCAGCACCGGCCGCTGCCACGTCGCCTCTGACGCCTTCGACCACCCTGTCCGCGAGGGCGCCGCCCTGCTCGACCGCCTGGCAAACGCCCCCGGGCACGGAGCCTGCCACTTGCACGTCAACGCCGGCATCCACCTCGACCCGGAACGCCGCCGTCTGGGCTGGTGGTCCCTCTACTCCTCGCCACAGGCATACCAGGTACCAGAGTTGTGGCCAGGCTGGGCGGTGGAGTTCTGGCAGGACGACTGGGAACGGCACGCCAGAGCCAGCGACCGCTTCTCTCCAGCGGCGTTCGACGCCGGAGAGGAAGCCAGAGCCGCGGTGCTCGCCGAGGCCGGGGAGCGCCGGGCTATCCGGGCCCGCAACCGCGCCCAGGTCACCCGTCTACGGACCGCACCGGCTCGATCCCAGGCGGGATGACGGCAACCGGGCTGATCATGGACGACTGGCCGACATCACGCATTCAAGCTCAGTAGTTGGCCAGTCGATGCCTCGCGCCTGTGCGCCTGCCACCGGGTCGCTGACAGATCGCCCCGCCTCGCCCATCCCTGCGGCCCCCCGACCGAGCTCTCCCCGACCGAAGGCGACCCGGGACGAGGGTGCAGCCGAATCGCAGGTCGTGCCGACGGCGCCAGCTCGGGAAGGACCGCGGTCACGTCCACGGGCCTCGGCGGAGTAGTACGTACGACCATGCCGGTGATCCTGTCACCAGCCACCGACAACCCCTGGCCGCCTCAACCAGCCTCGGTGGCATCGGTGTTCAGCTGGTCAAGTCCAACGCATGCAGCCTCGGCCACAGCGACAGCAAGCCTGCCCAGTACTCCAGCTGTAGATCGTGATCTCGATGGTGAGGGGCGCCGAGGAGACAGATGGTCAGTGTCGATCATCAGGACGAGATCGACCACGCCACCGAGGGTGTCCGTTCCTTCTCCGCCTACCCGACTACTCAAGTCCACCGAGACGGAGGGCGTCCCTTAATGCGCTGAGCTTCTCAGTCGTCGCCGGGGTCCGCTCGTTCGCCTGTCCAGCGAGTCGGAGGGCATCCTCAATCTCGTTGAGTTTCGCGTAGGGCAGGGCGCCCGCCCGCTCGATCAGGTCGTCCCGGGACACGGTGGTCAGCCACGTGCAAGGGGTAAAGCCCGGACATGGGAACGCGAACCGCAGCACGCCTTCAAAGGGCAGTCCTTCCATGGCGCCTACTGCCACTTCGACGCCCAGACCGCTCATGTCGACGCCCGCCGGAGCCACGACCTGCATCACCCGGATCCCGGACGCGTCGCCTTCCGACAGCAGTACGACCGGCCGCCGCTCGTCGAACTCGACCCACCAGACTTCGCCACGTTGCACATGTCCTCCTGACACAGGACCGCATGCGGACGCTGCGCGACCCTGACGCGCTGTGGAAACGGGTGCGGCCACGTTGATCATCGGTGTGTGAAGACAAACGATCACGCGGTGGTCGCAGATCACAGCGTAGACCCTGCCCCGCTGGCAGGAGGCGTTCGATGGCCTGATGAGCCGGATAGCCGGGCGGTTCGCGCGGGTCGAACCCCGCCTCCGGGCCAAGCGCTTGGTGTTGGGCCTGCTGTCGGATCTGCCGCGCAAGAACTGCTGGACGATCGCAGAGTGGGCCGGGGAGGCCACCCCGCACGGCATGCAGCATCTGCTGTGCAGGGCCGCCTGGGATGCCGAGGCCGTCCGCGACGACGTACGCGAATACGTCGTCGAGCACCTCCACGACGAGGCCGCAGTGCTGGTCGTCGACGAGACCGGCGACGTGAAGAAGGCACACGCACCGTCGGGGTCCAGCGCCAATACACCGGCACCGCCGGGCGGATCGAGAACTCCCAGGTCGCCGTCTACCTCGTCTACGCCGGCGAGCGAAGGCACGCGGCGGTGGACCGAGAGCTTGTACATCCCGCGCTCTTGGACCTGCGATCCGGACCGCTGCCAGGCCGCGGGGCTTACTGAGCCTTTTCCACCTGTTCGCCGCGAGCGTGGTGCTCGGCTGGTCATGCACCTTCGGTGTCAAGTCGCTCCGCGGACTGGAGCAGGTACTCGGGCAGTATCGAACTGGCCGCCAATACCTCGATGCCGATGAGGCGGCCCTGCTCGTCGAAGTCGAGGTTGATCATGCCGTCGACGTCCACTGGATCGCAGGGATACATGCGCGCGGACGTCACGCGGGCCTGCGGGTCGGTGAGGTATACGTACGCTGCGTTGACGGTCTTGTCGTAGGTGACTCTGACGTCTGTCACGGTGAGCGGTCTCCCTTGCTGTCGTTGATGGTGGCGCTGTACTTGTCCATGCATCCGGCCGCAGCGATCTCAGGCTGCCGTGGTGAGGTGCAAGGCCAGGACGGCCTTGACGATGTCGGTGATGCGGGTGGTGCTGCAACGGAGTTTGCGCAGGAGCCGCCAGCTCTTCAGGGTGGCGTTGGCCTGTTCTCTGACGGCTCGGATCCTGGCGTGGGAGGAGTTCACCGCTTGCTTCCCGGCTGGGAGCATGCTCCAGCGGCCCCGGTAAGGCACCCGGACCGTCCCCCGGGCTCCCTGATATCCCTTGTCGGCCCACGTCCGGATGCCGGCTTGGGTGAGCGCTTCGATGATGCCGTGGATGCGTGCGGCCTTGATGTCATGGACGGCACCTGGCAGGGCAGGTGATGCCCAGAGCAGGCGTCCAAACGCGTCGGCGATGACCTGGACGTTCATGCCGTGGCGCTTGTGCTTGCCGGAGTAGTAGGGGCGGTCGGCGGCAATGCGGTCGATGTGCAGCAGGGTGCCGTCCAGAATCACAAATGCCTTGTTGGCGGCGACAGTCATTGCCTGCTGGAGGGTGGGGGCGAGGGCGGCCAGGACCTCAACCGCCTCGACGATGTACCGGTAGACGGTGGCCAGCCCGATCCCGAATCCGGCCGCGAGCTGGGCGTATGTGTGCCCGCAGCGCAGATCGGCCAGCGCGAGCAGAGCCTGTCGGTCCGCGGTCAGGCGGCGCCAGCGCGTGCCGCGCTCACGACGCCGGGCTCTCAGCAGGTCGGCCAGGTACCGCAGGGTCGAGTTGGACAGATCGATCCCCGATGGATAGACAAGCACATGAAGCTCCGGGCGGACAGGTTGATCTTGGTTGACAACCCATCTACCAGGAGCTTCACCTTTTCCTCAACGCTTCCCTCAGCCAACCGACGTGCTATGCAACCAGGTTGGAAAAGCCTCACTGTCCCTAACAAAGCCGTTGGACGTGGCGGTGGGTGATCAGGCAGACGGCGAGTCCGAGGAAGGCTTCGTGGATGTCGTCGCGTCGTTCCCAGCGGATGCGCAGGCGGCGGAAGCCGTGGAGCCAGGCGATCGTGCGCTCGACGACGTAGCGGAAGATGCCCAGGCCGGTGCCGTGAGGCTCGCCTCTCTTCGCGATCACGAGGCGGATCCCTCGCTGCCAGAGCAGGCGACGGTACTTGTCGTGGTCGTAACCGCGGTTGGCCAGCAGCGCGTCGGGGCGTCGGCGCGGTCTGCCGGCCCGGCCCGCGACGGCCGGAATCTTGTCCAGCAGCGGCTCGAGTTGGGTGACGTCGTTGCGGTTTCCGCCGGTCAGCGACACCGCGAGCGGGATGCCCTGCCCGTCGACGATGAGGTGGTGCTTGCTGCCCGGACGTGCGCGGTCGACCGGGCTGGGTCCGCTTTTGGGCCCCGCCGGGCCGCGCGGACATGCGAGGAGTCGATCACCGCCCTCGACCAATCCAGCCGGTCCTTCGACCGCAAATTCTCCAGCAGCAGCACATGCAGCTGATCCCAGACGCCGGCCTCGTTCCAGGCAGCCAGGCGCCGCCAACAGGTCATCCCCGAGCCGAAGCCCAGCTCCTGGGGCAGGTACTCCCACTGGATGCCGGTATGCAGGACGAACAGGATCCCGCACAGCGCCTGGCGGTCCGGCACCCGAGGTCTGCCCTCGACCAGCTTCCGCGCCGGCTCGGGCAGCAACGGCTCGATGAGTGACCAGAGTTCATCCGACACGATCCACGGTCGCGACTGGCGTTTCCCCACGACCAGACCAACGAGCAGACAAGCCAACAGTCACATGATCAACAGCTTTTGTTAGAGCCAGTTAGAGAGCATCTGATCAGTGTTCACGCTGATGTGTGTGGGATGTCCGTTTCGATTCGTCAGGTTGGTACGGATTCTCCGGTCAGTTCGCGGGACATTTTGTTAGCCATCGCCCAGTGGATCATCGCTCTCGACCTCTGCGGGAGGGCTTCGTAGTCACGCGCCAGGCGGCGGTGCTGCATCAGCCAGCCGAAGGTCCGCTCGATCACCCACCGTTTCGGCAGCGGCTCGAACCCCTTGGTCCGCGGTCGCTGCATCACCTCGACGTCGATGCCCAACCGTGCGCCGTGGTTGAAGGTGCTGTTCTGGTAACCGCCGTCGGCCCAGAGCTTGCTGACGCTGGGATGTGCCGCGGCCAGGTCGTCGAGCAGGAGCTTGCCGCCGGCGGTGTCGTGCACGTTCGCAGCGGTGACCAGGACGGCCAGCACCAGACCCAGCGTGTCCGTGATCAGGTGCCGCTTGCGCCCTTTGATCTTCTTGCCGGCGTCGATGCCCTGACTGGTCTCGGCGACGTTTGCCGAGGTCTTCACGCTCTGCGCGTCGACCACGGCTGCCGTGGGCTCCGCCCGGCGGCCATGTAATCGGCGGGTCTTGTCGCGCAACAGGTCGTGGACCTGCTGGGTGGTGCCGTCGGCTTCCCACTTCGCGTAGTAGTCATAGACGGACTTGTACGGCGGGAAGTCGCGCGGCAGGTACTCCCACGGGATGCCGGTGCGGTTGACGTAGAGGATCGCGTTGACGATCTCCCGCAGGTCGTGCACCCGGGCTGCCGTTCCGGGTCCGGTCCGTCTCCCCCGCCAAGCGGTGAAGACCGGTTCGATCAAGGCCCAGCGGGCGTCGGACACGTCACTGCGGTACGGACGACGAACACTCACGCTTCATCCAACGACCACTAACGCCGCTAGTCACAAAACCATCCCAGAACACCAACTACCTAGATCAGATGCCCTCTTAGTGGCGCCCCTGCTGTTTGCCTGCGGCGAGGAAGCAGGTTCAGACTGGCGAGCCGGTCTTGCGGGATGCGTGCGGACGTTGCGAATTCGTCGGCTGCAGCACCTTCGGAGATGAGGGTCTGTCGATCGGCGGCCAGTGCCCGGAGGCTATCGCGTAGCCGATCGCACTCCCGTCGGAGGTGTGCCATGCGTTGCTCGTATCCAGTGTCGCCGGGCTGCAGTTCTGATGGGGATGTCACTGCGGCGGCCAGTGCCTCCAGCATGGCGTCGCAATCCGGTGGCGCTTCGGCGGGGACGAATCCCAGAGTGTGTGCTTCCCGCCAGAGCGCTTCGGTGGTTGCTTCCGCTACGCCGGTTACGGCGAGTGCCTTGTCGTAGTTGGCTTCGGCATCTACGAGCTGCAATTTGGCGGTGGCCAGCTGGGTAGATTTCCATGTCCGTGCGGCCAGCGGCACCGGTTCGTACCGGAGACCCCATTCAGCTGGAACGGGATCTGGCAGCGGGCGCACATGAGCGATGACGGCATGCCGAACCCACACTGGCCTGCGGGATAGCCACTCGGATGCGGCTCGGCGAACGTGGGCTACGGCCCCTGCTCGGTCTCGATCTTCGACACGGAGAAGGTCTCCTACGATGCGCAGAAGCTGGACGAGGCCGCGGAGGAACTCGCCTCGACGACCGTGGCGTGACCGCCATCGACTCGCCAGACTGATCGTGCTTTGCGAGAGGGCGCCTGCCGTGCATGGCCAGGCGCCCTCCCGGCTTCAAGGAGTGTGTGTGCCCGTCACCGTAACCTTCCGTTGCCTGCAACCTTGGGCACTGCCTCCGCACGAGTACCAGGTCGACCGGTCTGCCGCTCAAGCGTCCGGCAAGGTGTACCGCGCGACGCTTCGTGCCCGGATCCCGCCGCGGCGGCGGGTGCGCGCCGCCATGTCTATGCGGCCCAGGTGTGCTCCAGCACGGTGCGGAAGGTGGCGGGCTCCCGTCCGATCAGCTCGGCCAGGGTCGGGTCGACGGCGGTGAACTCGCCGTTGCGTGCCGCCGCGAAGATGCTCAGCATCAGGTCGGCGATCGGGGCGGGGGCGCCGTGCGCCAGGGCCTGTTCGCGGAAGGCGTCGTCGGGGAGGACGGTGCGGGTGAAGGGCCGCCCAGTGGCCTTGGCCGCTGTCTCGGCGACGGCGTCGAAGTCCAGCGCCGCCGGGCCGGTGAGCGGCGGGGTGGGCCCCTCGAAGCGGCCCTCGTCGGTGAGGATCGCCGCGGTGGCCTCGGCGAGATCGTCGTGGCCGGTCCAGGCGACGGGGCCGTCGGCGGGCAAGGCGATGTCGCCGGTGCGGCGGGCGGACTCCAGGAACTGCAGGGCGCTGGCGGCGTAGAAGCCGTTGCGCAACGCGGTCCAGGGCAGGCCGGTGGCGCGCAGCAGGTCCTCGGTCCGGGCGTGGTCACGGCATGCCTGGAAGCGGGAGTCATGGGCGGCGCCCATCTGGCTGGTGTACAGGATGCGGCCGGCTCCGGCCTTCACGGCGGCGTCGATCGCGGCACGGTGGCCGGTGACGCACTCCTCGCCCGTGCGGTCGAGGGAGACGAGCAGCAGCTGTTCGGCGCCCTCGAAGGCGTGGAGGAGCGAGGCGGGGTCGTCGAAGTTGCCGCGCCGGACGCGGACGCCGCGCTCGGCGAGGTCCCGGGCCTTGCGCGGGTCGCGGACACTGACGCCGACGCGGTCGGCGGGAAGACGCTCCAGGAGGCGGTCGACGGTGCGGCGGCCAAGCTTTCCGGTGGCTCCGGTCACGATGATCATGAGGATCTCCCAGCAAATGGTTCCAGTGGAATCAGTTGCACGATAACACTGGAACTAACGGTGGAAGCAAACCCCGGATATCATCGATACATGCCGATCCGCGACACCCCCGACAGCCCCCGCCACCGCATCATCGAGGCGGCCGTCGAGCTGCTGGAGAACGGCGGCCCCGACGCGCTGAGCACCCGCGCGGTGGCCGCCGCGGCCGGGATGCAGCCACCGGCCATCTACCGCCATTTCGGCGACAAGGAAGGGCTGCTGCAGGCAGTCGCCGAGCACGGCTACGCGCAGTTCCTGGAGAGCAAGCACGCGCAGCTCGACCTCACGCCCGAGGATCCGGTGGAAGAGCTGCGCCGCGGCTGGGACATGGTGGTGGAGTTCGGAGTCTCGCGCCCCGAACTGTTCGCCCTGATGAACCGGGCCACCGGCTCGGGGACGGACGCGGCACACCGCGCGGGCCTGGAGATCCTCCGCGGCCGGGTGCGCCGGCTGGCGGCCTCGGGATGGCTGCGCGTCGACGAGGACCTGGCCGCCCAGATCATCCAGGCCACCGGCCAGGGCGGGGTCACCACATGGCACGCCACCCCCGCGGAACGCCGCAACCCGGCGCTGCTGACCATCCTTCGCGAGTCCATGGTCGCCGCCGTCACCCGTGCCGAACCGACGGTCCCCGCCGCGGAGTCCGGCCCCGCGCCGGCGGCCCGCGCGCTGCGCGCCGCCCTTCCCGACGACGCCGACGTGCTGAGCGAGGCCGAACAGCGCCTGCTGCGCGAGTGGCTCACCCGCCTGGCGGCAGACTACGGCACGCCGCAGGCCTGAACCTCCGCGCCACCACCGGAGCGACACGCGACAGCGGCATGACATCCATCCAATTTCGGGGACTGCCACGAAGGCAAGAAATCGCAACACTCGGACTGGAAGAAGCGCGCAAGGGCTAAACAATGGGATAAGTTTCTAGTTAATCTAGATTCCGGTCTTGAGTGAAGGTGCGGCCATGGCATCTGAGGAAGAGCTGTTCGCGTCCGTCGACGCTCTGCTGAACGAGGAGCCGCACCTGCCGCCTCCGGCGGAGCGTGCCCGGTTGCGTGAGGCCGCCGGCATCACCCAGGCCCGCCTGGCCACCGCGCTGAAGACGACGACCCAGTCGGTGAAGAACTGGGAGAACGGCCGCAGCGAGCCGAAGTCGCCGCGTCTGGATGCCTACCAGCGGCTGCTGAACGGATGGGCGGCGAAGTACCCCGCCGCCGGTGCAGCCCCGGCAGCCCCGGCGGTCTCGGTTGCCGCAACGGCGCCGGCGCCGGTTGAAGCGGCCGCGTCCGGGGTGGACCCCGCAAACGCCCCGCAGGCTCCCGCCGTTCCAGCCGCGGCGCCGTCGCGCCCCGCCACCACCCGGCCGGCCCCGGCATCGCGGCGTCCGGCGGCGAAGAAGGCGGCGCAGCCCGCTGCCGACCCGCGCTTCCCGCACGGCCCCCTCGCGGTCCTGGACGGTGACGGCAGCGCGTACGGCGTCGACGGGATCGTGCTGGACTGCCCGGCGGCCAGCGTGGTGGAGTTGGTGGAGTGGACGCTGCACAAGTCCGGCCTCGGCGCGGCGCGCCTGCACCGCAACGGCAAGGACTCCGATCCGCTGATCGTCCTCACCGCTGCGGCCGCCGTGAAACTCGGCCTCCCCGAGCGCCTGCAGGGCCACGAGCAGCGCCGTTCTCTGCGGCTGCCGGAGGATCATCCGGTGGTCAAGCAGGTGGTGAAGGCGAAGTGGCGGCTCACCCAGCGCGGGTTCGGGCCGTGGGCACGGATCTACCGCAAGGCGCACGGCACCCAGCGGCAGTGTGTGCAGTTGGCGATCTTGTCCTGGGACGCCCTCGACGAGCGGTCCTGGCCCGGCGTTGCGGAGATGGAGCCGGGCGACATCGCCCGCGTCCTCGGCATCTATGCCCAGCGGGTCATCACCCCGCGAGGGTCCACGGCCGTCTCTGGGCTGGAGCTGATGACGGCGCTGCGCCCGCCCACGCGGGCCATGCGGGACGAAGCGAGCGGGAACTGGGTGCCCGGCCACAATCCCGGCTCGCTGGGGACAGAGCCGATGGACCCGGCGCCGCCGGAGGCCACCCCCGAGCACCCCGTCGTCGTCGACAGCGGCTGGAGTGGTGGGTTCCTGAACGAGGAGGCGTACCAGTGGGTGCGCGACGTCAGCCTGCTGACGGATGAGGAGTGCACTCTGCCGTATGCGGTCGGCCTGGACCTGAACACGGCGTTCCTCGCGGCCGCGGCCCGCCTGGTCGTCGGTCTGTCCGGCCCCGACCACTTTCGCGCCCCTGCGTTCAACCCGAAGATTCCCGGTTCCTGGCTGGTCGATCTGTCGCACGTCGAGGTGGACCCGCGTCTGCCGTCGCCGTTCACGCCGGACGGCACGCGGCCGACGGGTCCGGCCTGGTATCAGACGCACACCGTCGCCTACGCCCAGGAAGTCGGCTACAACGTCGCTCCGCTGGAGGCGTACCTGCGCCGTGAGACCGGCGCGTACCTGGACCCGTGGCACGACCGGCTCAAGGAGGCGTACGTCGATACCCTCGCCGACCTCGGCGTCACCAAGGAGCTGGACGACCACCACTTCCTCGCCGCGATGGAGCGGCACAAGGACGCCGACCCGGCGATGGCGGCCGTCCTGGCCGCGATCAAGGCCACCGTCAAGGGCGGCATCGGCAAGCTCCGCGAACGCCCGCAGGGCAAGAAGTACAAGGAGGGCGAGCGGTGGCCGGCCCTCCAGCGACCGACCTGGCGCCCCGACATCCGCGCCGCCGTCATTTCCAAGGCCCGCATCAACATGCACCGCAAGCTCACCAACATGGCCAGGATGACGGGCCTGTACCCGCTCGCCGTGCTGTCCGACTGCGTCGTCTACCCCTCCCCCGGCGCGAGCCCGCTCGACTTTCTGCCGTACGCCGCGTCCGGCAAGCCCCAGCCCGGCGGCTTCCGCCTCGGACCCACCCCGGGCCTGGCCAAGCTCGAGGGCGTCCAGCCGATGCTGTGGGCGGTCGACCTCATGGAACAGGGCTACAACCCCGCCCGCCACATCAAGGGCGGCGACGCCGTCCTCGACGAAGGCGAGTAGGCCAGTGCCCGACACCGGCCCGACGCACAAGACCTGGACCCCGCTGGCCGACACGGGCGGCCAGGACCCCACCGTCGAGAAGGGCTGAGCCGTGGCAGAGGTCGAGGACGCCATCGAGCGGGCCGACCGGGAGAGCTTCACCCGCCAGCCGCCCAAGACACTCCAGGCGCGCATCAACTTCCTGATGAAGCAGCTCAAGACGACCAAAGCCGTTGCCCAGGAGATCGGCGTCAGCCAGCGGTCGGTGGAGCGCTACCGCAAGGGCGAACGCAGGCACCCGCCCCGGGCCATCGCCGAACGGATCGACGCGGCCGTACGGCAGCGCTGGCAGCCCCAGGTCCGCAGACGCCGCCGGAAGCAGGCCGCCACCAGCACGGGCATTACGGTGGAGACGAAGGCCAGGTTCGGCTACACCGCACCCGTCGGTACGACCGACGACGGGCGCTTCCGACGGCTCACCGTCCACCTCCCCCCGGCCTACGCACAGCGCCTGTTCAACGCCCGTGACGCCGGAGCCAGCGACCAGCAGATGCGCCAGATCATCGCCGAAGGCTTCAAGGAGATCTACTTCCAAGACGGCGGAACCCGCGCCACAGGACTCTCCGACGTCGAGATCAACGACATCGACTACCTCGACCTCGACTACTGACCCCCGCCCAGCCGGGTCGCGGCGCCCAGCGACTGAGCGCGTGAGTTGGCGAGTGGAGCGGGCGGCGTCGACGGCTCTGGGGGAGCTGGAATGACTCAGCCGCGCCCTGGACTGGACACACCCCACCGGCGACCTCAAAGCAAGCTCTGGAGGGCAGGGGCTTCCTGCGCCGCCCGCATCCGGCGACGGCGCCTACGCGGTGCGAGGCTCCAGCCAGGCCGCCTGTGTGCAGTCTCCGAAGGGCGTCGGTGACTCGATGACCGAGCCCGCGATCTGCGACACCGGCCGGGCCGCCGTCCACCGACAACCCATCGGCGGGAGCAGCGACATCGCGGCGGGATACCGGACGGAATTCCCTCCCACCTCGCCCAGCAGCGCCCACACCGTACGCTCGGAGACACCCACCGTCTCGGCGACCGCACGCACATGCCGCGTGGCCAGCTCCCCCGCCTGCTGCCGCTCCAGCAGACGACGCACCACCAACCCCCTGGGCAGCACAGGCCCACGGCCGGCCCTTACCTCTTGGTCCACCCCCCGATCACACCGACCGGGCCCACCTCACCGCAAGAACTCTCGAACCTGAGACAGCATCAGCTGCCATGCGATAAAGCCCCACGACAGCGATCCCACCCATCGATCTCTCATCTCATGACAGCGGACCACCCACCCGCAAACACCCACTGACTAGCCCCGTAACACCAACCCTGGACCAGCAGGACCGACTCTCACCAACACCGACGCGAAGCCGAGAGATCGCAGCCGGCCGGGCGGGCCTTCTGCCCGGCCCACAGTTGTGTGGTCTCAGCGGCGGGTCGTGTAGATGTGCAGGATGTCGCCTATGGGCTCTTCCGTGCCGTCGGGATTCTTCCGGATGCCGGGGGCCGTGTTGAAGCGCAGCGTGGGCCCGCGCTTGGTGAGCTGAACCCTGTCGAGTGCTGTGGGCCGGTCCGGGTGGCCGACGACGACCTGTTCGCAGGTGTCCGCGAGGTTCTGGTTGCAGCTGATCACTCAGCTGAGCTTGACCTCTTCGGCGGATGTTCCTTGGCCGGGCATTAGTAGGGCTTGGTCAGCTTCACTCGTGGGTGGCGTGTCCGCTGGTCCGTGAGGGTCGTTGAGGTGGTGTGACACCTGAGGAGATGGCCGGGGTCCGGGAGGACCTGGAGGCGTTCGCGGCGGAGTTGTTCGACGGGTTCTTCCGTGCGGATCAGCGGCGGTGGGGGCAGGCGTATGTGCGCGGATTGCTTTTGGACGGGCGGCGCAAGTCGGTGGAGCCGATGGCGGCCCGACTGGGTGAGGACGGTAACCGTCAGGCGCTGGCGCACTTCATCACCTCCAGCCCGTGGGATCCGGCGCATGTGCGGGCCCGGCTGGCCTGGCGGATGCACGAGGCGATCGGGGCGGAGGCATTGATCGTCGACGACACCGGCTTCTTGAAGGACGGGGACGCCTCGGCGTGTGTGTCGCGGCAGTACACCGGCACCGCGGGCAAGGTCACCAAATGCCAGGTGGGGGTGTCGCTGCACCTGGCCCGGGATCATGCCTCGGCGGCGGTGAACTGGCGGCTGTTCATGCCCGCGTCCTGGGATCCGGTCTCTGCGGAAGCGGATGCGGACAAGGTCGCCCGCCGCAGTCGCTGCGGCATCCCCGACCGGGTGGGCCACGTCGAGAAGTGGCAGCTGGCCCTGGACATGATCGACGAGACCCGCTCGTGGGGCATCGACATCCCCCTGGTCGTCGCGGACGCCGGATACGGGGACGCCGCCGCCTTCCGCCACGGTCTGGAAGAACGCGACCTGCCCTATGCGGTGGGCATTTCCTCCCGCCACACCGCCCATCCGGCCGACGCCCGGCCGGTCCAGCCCGCCTATGCGGGCACCGGCCGGCCACCGCGAATGCAGTATCCCGAGCCTGCACAGACCGTGAAAGACCTGGTCGTCGCGGCCGGGAGGACGGCCGCGAGGCCGGTGTCCTGGCGAGAAGGCTCCCGCCCGGGCAGAGGAATCAGCGGCGTCAAACGCATGCACTCGCGGTTCGTGGCTCTGCGCATCCGCCCGGCCGGACGCGGCGTCCGCCAGGCCGCCGACGGTCCTGAACTGCCCGAACGCTGGCTGCTGGCCGAATGGCCGGCCACCGAACCCGAACCCGTGCAGTTCTGGCTCTCCAGCCTGCCCTCCGGCATGCCGCTGGCGACCCTGGTCCGGCTGGTCAAGCTCCGCTGGCGCATCGAACACGACTACCGCGAGATGAAACAGGCCCTGGGCCTGGCCCACTTCGAAGGCCGCACCTGGGGCGGCTGGCACCACCACGTCACCCTCGTCTCGGCCGCCCACGCCTTCTGCACCCTGCAACGACTGGCACGAGACCCAAAAGACGCGGCGCAGGTCTGAGCCTCTACCAAGTCGTCCGAGAACTCCAGACACTTCTCGCCGCCTGGGCTGGCGCCTGCCCCACCTGCCACCGCGACATACCCACACCGATACGGACCTGACCAAGCCCTACTAGTGCTGGATTCCTCATTGGATGTACACATACCGGCGCCGAAATAGGCGAGTGGGTGGTGCCGGTCTGCCCCATACCCAGGGCTGGGCTCGGGTGTTGAGCTGGGATGTTGCGAGGAGGGTGGCGTGTTCGATCTCGGCTGGTCTCGCGAAGGACTGGCCTGCGAGGGCGGCCTTGCGGAAGATGCGCCACCAGCCCTCCTGGAGGTTGAGCCAGCAGGCGCCGACGGGGATGAAGACGTGCCGGATTCTGGGGTGGTCCTCCAGCCAGGTCCGAGTGGAAAGGCTGTTGTGCGAGGACAGGTTGTCGGTGACGACGTAGATGTCCCCGGTGGGATTGGCTGCCTCGACCATCTGAAGAAACTGCTGGTAGTAGGCACTGTTGCGGGATGGTGCGGTCATGGTGATCTCGTGTCCGTCCCGTACTCGCAGTGCGCCGTAGACCCAGGTCTTCTCTGGTCCGCGACCGTAATCGACTTCGGACTTGATGCGGTGGCCGTCCGGCGACCAGCCCGGCGCCGGGGGGAACGTGCGGGGGATCACCGGTCCAAGCTCGTCGGCGCAGACGACCGTCGCGCCCTCGGGCGGGCAGGTGTAGAGCTCGATGATCCTGGTCCTTTTCCCTCGAAGTCCGCGTCTCTCGAGCGGGTCCATGACCGGGTGCGGCGCCAGCGCACCCCCTCGGCCAGCAGGATCCGTCGGACCTGACTGCGGCCGACCCCAATGCCCAGCCTCCTGGCCTCGGCGGCCAGCGCGTCCAGGGTCCACTCCGGCGGTCCGGACTCATCCTCCGCAGCCAGCTCGCCGTCGGCCTGCACAGTCAGCCGGCCCGGCGCCGGCTGCTTGACCAGGCCGATGATCCTGGAGCGTTCCGACTCGGTGATCCGCCGCTTGCGGCCCTGCCCGCCCAGATCCTCCAGCCCGTCCAGACCCAAGCGGTTGAAGCGGTGCAACCAGCGGCGGACCGTCTTGGGACTGCACCCCAACTCGTCCGCGATGGCCGGCACCCGCGGCCCGGCCCAGCTCAACTCGACCATCCGCGCCCGCAGCACCAGATCACGCGGCGCCTTACGCGCTCGCGACAGCCGACGCACGGCCCGTTGCTCGTTCTCGTCACGGCTCGGCCGTGCCCGTAACACCACCGTCCAGCACCCGCCCCGAGTACTCGACTTACCCCGCCACCAGGACTTGTACCCAGGGAATGAGGAATCCAGCACTAGTCCCGTACGAAATCACGCGGTGCGGTCGGCTGGTGAACAGCACGTTGAGCACACGCTCGATCTACGGCGACACACAAGTACCGGCCGCCGTTCCCACGGCTCCTCCCGCCCGGCGATACGGTCCTGGACCTCGAGGGCCTGTGGCTGGTGGGATCCCTGGTACTCCAGGCGTAGATGGTGATCTCGCAGTGTCAGCCACTACCGCGGTCGTGCCGCCGCTCCCAGTGCTCGATCCTCAGGGCCCATAGACGAGATCCGTACCGCCGCTGGCCTCAATCGGCCAGGACAGCGAACCGCTGCCGAACGGCCAGCCCGTGGTAGCCACCTGCACCCAGCCACCCGACTCATCGGTTCCCGCGTGCCACCACCACCAGCTGCGATCGTCACCCATCCCTTCCTCGGTCGGGTCGAAGTAGTACAGCCATCCCGAGAGCGTCCACGGCCCCTGATCGACAGCCGCCCTCTGCTCCGGCGTCATCGCCCGCCACTGCCGCAGCCATGCCTCGGCGTCGAAGGCCTCACCAGGCTCCGGCTCCGGGTGTTCGGGCGCGCACCGCTGGATGAACCACGCCGGCAGCAGCTGCGGCCAGCGCTCAAAAGCAGGCCAGTCAGCCACCCGCTCGACCACGCCCGCCAACACCGCACGCGCATGGGAGATGACCCCAGCCGGATCCTCGGCGGTGAACCGGACACGCACGAGGAACGGACGCAGCTGATCGTCCTCAGCTCCCGGCTCGGATCGAAGGCGCTGCAGCTCGCCCATCATGATTCCCACGGTGCCGAAGTGTGCACCAGTACCGGCCTGACCGCACCTCAATACAACCAGAACCCAGGGACCACGATCGGTACGGCTGGGCACCTGCTTTTCGTCGGTAGTGGAAGGCGCGGACGCAGGGTTGATGCCGTCGTCGCCAGCGCAGCGCGCAGAGCAGCAAGCCGCTGCTGGCTGATCACCGAGGTGGGGCCGTTCGCTGGTGCCGGCCCTCCAGCTCCAGCCAAGGTTGCCAAAGGCGAACCCCGGCTGCCCGACTCAAACGCTCACCTCGTAGCCTCCGCGCATGACTGATGATCCGTTCCAGTGCCGCTGCGTCCTCTGCCATGACTACGGTGACCGAGACGAAGCGGACCGCATGGATCTGACGATCATCGAGAATGTGCAGCAGCACGGATGGCACGTCGTGATGGTTCCCGAGGACGAGAGCGGTCCTGGGTTCGCCTACACGATCGGTCTGTCGCACACTCACGGCGCACCTGAACTCGCCATGTTCGGGCTCGATGTCCACGCCATGCACCGCATGCTCAACAGGCTCGGAGCGAAGTCCGCCGCGGGTGCTGTACTGGCTGGCGGCCAGAAGCATACTGACGTTGGCGACGGTCACCAAGTCGCGCTCAGACAGGTCGATCTCCGCTGGTACCGGACCTTCTTCGGGCGTGCCATCGGGTTCTACCGACGGCCTCCTTTTCCTGTGTTGCAAGTTGCGTGGCCCGACGTGGGTGACCGCTTTCACTGGGAACAGCAGGCTGAAGCGAAGCATCGGGAGTCGCAGCCTCAGCTATGGCTGCCACCGAGTGAGCACCCTGTCGGGGTCTGGACGACCGAGCTCTGACGTAGGACGTACCGACCAGCGACGGACCAAGACCGTCGCAAGGAGCTACTTGGTTCTGTTCACGGCCTCGCGCTCGCCTGTCGGACCGGGGCCCGCATGGTGAGAGTCTTTGGCTTCACGGAAAGTGAGCCAGAACCCGAGAACGGGAGGTATCTCGTGGTCACTCTGTGGGCCGTGCAGAGGTAGGTGTCGGCCGGACCACGAGCCGGCTTCGGCGCGCCCCATAGGGTGGTCTTGATGTTCGACCATTTGGAGATACGGGTGTTGCCGCCGGGACCCCGGTTCGCTGCCCAGTTGCGGTTCTGGGTCAACGGCGAGGACGTGATCGAGGGGGCGCTCTACGAGGGCGGCCGTGGGCCGTTCGCGGCAGACGTGCTACCTGCTGCCCGGCCCAGCCTCCTGCGGGCGACCAGCGAGGCACGCCGTCTGGAACTGGGGGAACCGGAGTGCACGGGCGGTTGCTGCGGTTTCCTGTCCGTCGTAGTGCAACGGTTCGGGGACATCGTGCAGTGGTCGGACTGGGACGTCCCGCCCACCCCCGCCTCCCCGCCGCCGGAGTTCCACTTCGACGCCAGCCAGTACGACGCCGAAGTGGCTCGCACTGAGGCAGACCGGTGGTGGCAGGTCCACACGTAGCCCAGCACGGCGCCACTGCCCTGGCTGCGGGCTCTCACCGTCGCCGAGTCCTTGGCCAAGGGGGAACGCCCCCAGCCGACCCGGTGCTGTCGAAACTCGTGACCATTCGGACCAAGCCGCAGTGGCCAACCGTCTCCCGAACCGACGCCGAAGTGCTGTGCGTTCTCGTGCACAGTGCCAGATACTGAAGCAAGATCCTCGCAATCGAACATCGAGGTAACCGTCCGCGACCGCTCCCCAATATCTGTGCCAGAACCCGGAACTCGTGAACAGATCCACGCGCGGGAGTGCCGACGGGCGGGTACTGCTGTGGGTGGGGTGTCGGCCCGGACGGGGGCGGTGTTGTCGCACCGTGACCGTGGTCGGGCTCGGGTGGTTGGAGGTGTGGTCGGGGCCGGCTGGTGCGCTCGGTCGTACACGCGGTGCCGCATCAGGGCGCTACCACACCGTGTGGGTGCGGGAGTTGCAGACGATGACGATGGCAAGAACGCGGGCGGATGTGGATGCCGGCGGCGGGGACCGGCTGGCGTTGGCGGTGCTGGTGCGGTACCGGATGGCGACCACCGAGCAGATGCATCTGATCACCGCCCCGCGGATGCGGGTCGAGCAGACCAGACGGCAGCTGGCCAAGATCCGCGCCGAGGGCCTGGTCGACCGGATCGCCCTGCCGCCGACGGGGCGTAGCCGGGTGTGGTTCGCCACCGGCTACGGGGGGCGGGTGGCTGCGGAGTGGCCGGAGCTGCGCGGCCGGCGCCCGCCGAAGCTTGTGTCGGATCCGGTCGCCGCGCGGCTGCGGGTGAGCCACACGCTGACCGTCACGGATACGAGGCCCTCGTCCAGCGTCAGCAGGCGCAACCGCTCGGTGTCGTGCTCCATGGGCGCGAAGTCGATCTCATCGAGGTCAAGGTGTTCGCAGCCGTCCGTGATCAGGGCAACGTCACAGACCGTCGGCAGCACGGCAGGACAACGCCTGCGGCCCGAGCCGGCCGTGGGTATGGCCCACCCATTCCCGGGCTGTGTCCTCGGCCTCCATTGGTGGGCCTGGTTCAGCGCCCAGATCGCCCAGACGAACACGGCCAGCGACAGCACAACGGCCGTCGTGCCGAGTGCGACTCCCGCCCTCGCCCGAGAGGGAGTCGCCTCCTCCTGGTCCCGCGCCCTGCGCAGCGCGTCGCCATCGGAGGCGGCATGCTGGGCGTCGGACCGGTCATGGCCGGACGGGCCCTTCCGCCCGGCCGGCTACGGCGGGCGTGTTCCGGGTGGCTCCACCCGAAGGACGGCACCGACGACCGGGGCCATCGCGTCCGTGAACATCCACGGCAGGTGCTACACCTCCTGCCCCTGCCGGGTCACGTGTGTACCCCGATCCGCAGGAGCTGCGCCAACAAGTCGGCGCGGCGCAGCAGCGGTTCGACCACTTCTTGCGTGACGTGTACGCGTTCCCCCTCGGGCCGCAGGCTCCCGGGAGGGTACTCACCGTGCCTGTGGGAGCGCGCTGGGAAGCTGTCTGAATCGTCACGGCGTGCAGCCATCCCACGTGCCTCCTCGCAGAACGGACCTGTGGAACTCACCCGCCGGCCACGTCGCGGAGCTGAGCGCCTGTCCTGCGGTTGCTGTCCTCTACTGCTGGGACATCTGATGCCCGTAGAGAAGACAGCTGATCCTTCCCGGGGGTTGCGCTGTCCCGCCGATGCGTCTCCGGTGACGACCCCGCCAAGCTGCTGCTCGTGTTCCTCGGGCTGACCGGGGTCAGCGCCGGGCTCGCCCAGAAGCTGAACGTGTCCACTGGGCCGCGCTGCACCATCCCGAACGACCGGGCACGGCCGGTCCTGCGTCAGACGGCATCGCCCGCGAGCTGCGGTCGGAGCGGAGCATGGCACATGGGCGGGCCGAGACGGTTTCCTTTCCGGAACCCGGCAGTTACCGGCAGGTCAGAGTGCGTACCGGCGACCTGTCAGTGCCGTGTAAAGAACGTGTAGGGTTCCCAGCGGTGTGCCGGGAAGCCTGGTCGGCGATGTGAGGACAACTCTCTTCGTTGATCGGGGGTTCAGGTCATGGTGCTCGTCGTGGTCTTCGGGCTGGCATTGCTCATCGCGGTGCTGCTGTCAGGTCTGGCCGCCCGGACCGTACTGTCCACCTCGTTTCTCTTCCTGGTCGGCGGCGCGCTGGTCAGCGACGGTTTCCTGGGGCTGATCCACATCACGCCGGACAGCGAGATCGTGTCCGTGACCGCTGATCTGGCTCTGTTCGCGGTGCTGTTCACCGATGGCATGCACGTCTCCTTTCCCAAGCTGCGCGCCCACTGGCGCAACCCAGCGCGCGCCCTCGGGCTCGGCATGCCGCTCGCCTTCGTCGGTATGGCGCTGATCACGCATTACCTGGTGGGCCTGGATTGGACGACCTCGTTCCTCGTCGGTGCCGTGCTGGCGCCGACCGACCCGGTGTTCGCCTCGGCGATCGTGGGGCGCAAGGAGGTCCCGGCAAAGCTGCGGCAGTTGCTGAACGTGGAGAGCGGCATCAACGACGGGCTCGCTCTGCCGGTCGTGCTCATCTTGATCGCCGCGGCCGGGCCCACCTCCGGGCACGCAGAGGCGTCGCTGGGGAAGATCGCGCTCGAGCTGGTCCTCGGGCTGGCGTTCGGTGTCGTCCTGCCGTTCGTGGTGATCGAGCTCGTCCGGTTCCGGCTGCTGGGCGCCGAGCCCAAACTGCAGCCGCTGCTGCCGCTGGCGATCGGCGTGATCCTGTACGCGGCCTGCCACCTGACGCACGCCAACCCCTACCTCGCCGCATTTTCGGCGGGTGCGGTGCTCACCGCGCGGTCCCTGGAGGCGAAGGAGTCGTTCGAGCCGCTTGGCGAGGCGCTGGCGGAGCTGGCCAAATTCGCGGCGCTGCTGGTGTTCGGTGCGCTGCTGACGCCTCAGTTGTTCGGGGACCTGTCCTTGGGCGGCTACGTCGCTGTGGTCCTGGCCATCGTGCTGATCCGCCCGGCCTCTCTGCTGCTCTCCCTGCTCGGCACCCGGTTCGACCGGCGGGAGAAGCTCGTCGCCGCGTGGTTCGGGCCGAAGGGCTTCGCGTCGGTGGTGTACGGGCTGCTGGTGCTGCAGGCCGGGATCCCGCAGGGCGAGGAGGCGTTCACCCTCATCGCCGTGTGCATCGCCTTCTCGATCATCGCGCACAGCTCGACCGACGTACCGATCGCCCGCATGTTCGACGTGGAGGACCTCGTCGGTGTGCCCGACGGCGACGAAGCACCCCGTCCCGCCAAGGAGGCCGGCCGTGTGGGCGCATGAACTCGCCGAGCCCTACCCGTACGTCTCCACCGACGCCCTCGCCAGCGACGCGGCCCGGCTGCCGGCCGAGCACAAGCTGCCCGCGCGGCTGGTCGTCGACCGGGACGACCAGCCGTACGCCGTCGTGTGCGGATCGCAGCCCGTCGGGCGGCACGTGCCCGGGTACGCCCTGCAGGATCCGCTGCCCGCGGCCGGCTGCGACGACGACCGCGACCTGGTCTACGTGCGGGACACGCTTGCCGGTCTCACGGTCGCGGAATGGCTGCCGTGCCGCAATTTCCGGCCGCCGACGGTCGGTCCCGACGCCAGCGGCATGCACATCGCGGCTCTCATGGTTCGCACGCACACCCCGCTGGTCACTGTCGTCGAGCGCGATGGCGACCAGGCCTGGCTGGTCGGCGCGGTGACGGCCGCCCGGCTGATGGAACGACTCATCGGAGGAACGTGAACGGCTGGCAGAGTTGGGCGGCGATCGTCGTCTTCGTCGCGACGTACGGCCTGATCATCAGCGAGAAGATCCACCGCGTGGGCGCCGCCCTCGGCGGCGCCGCGCTGATGCTCGCGATCGGCGCGACCGACGACAAATCCGCCTTCTTCTCCGAGCACTCCGGCGTCGACTGGAACGTCATCTTCCTGCTCATGGGCATGATGATGATCGTCGGCGTACTGAAGAAGACCGGCCTGTTCGAGTACCTGGCCATCTGGGCGGTCAAGCGGGCACAGGCCAGACCCTTCCGCGTGATGGTCATGCTCATCGTGATCACGGCGATGGCCTCGGCGCTGCTCGACAACGTCACCACGGTTCTGCTCATCGCCCCGGTCACCCTGCTGGTCTGCGAGCGTCTGGCCCTGCCCGCCGCCCCGTTCCTGATCGCCGAGGTGTTCGCATCCAACATCGGCGGCATCGCGACCCTGGTCGGCGACCCTCCCAACATCATCATCGCCAGCCGGGCCGGCCTGACCTTCAACGACTTCCTCGTCCACCTTGCCCCGCTGGCCGCAGTCCTCGTCGTCGTGCTCATCGCCCTGTGCCGCTTCCTGTTCCGTAGGTCCTTCGTCTACGACGAGGCGCACGCCGAGGAGGTCATGGCCCTTCAGGAGGGTGAGGCCATCAAGGACCCCCGGCTGCTCGTCCAGGGGCTCGTGGTGCTCGCCTTGGTCGTCGTCGGCTTCGTGCTCCACCCGGTGCTGCACTACGAGCCCAGCGTCGTCGCCCTGCTGGGCGCGGGCCTGCTCATCGCGGTGTCCGCAGTGGAGACCGGTGAGGTGCTGGGCGAGGTCGAATGGCCCACCCTCGCGTTCTTCGCCGGGCTGTTCATCATGATCGGCGGTCTGATCGAGACCGGCGTCATCGGCGAGGTCTCCAAGGCGCTCGCGGACGCCATCGGGGACAACGAACTCGGCGGCTCGATGCTGCTGCTCGGCGCGTCGGCCGTGCTGTCGGGCATCGTGGACAACATCCCCTACGTCGCGACAATGGCGCCGATCACCAGCGACCTGGTGCAGTCGATGGGCGGTTCGGGCGATCACGTCATGTGGTGGGCCCTGGCCATCGGTGCGGACCTGGGCGGCAACGCCACCGCAATCGGCGCGAGCGCCAACGTGGTCGTGCTCGGCATCGCCGAACGCAACCGGCAGCCCATTTCCTTCTGGCAGTTCACCAAGTACGGCCTGGTCGTCACCGCCGTCACCGTGGCGCTGTCGGCGGGGTACGTGTGGCTGCGCTACTTCGCCCTCGCCTGACTTTGGAGGGAGACGCACGGCATGCTCCTGCGCGGACGTGCACGGCAGGCATTAAGAGCCTGTAAAGACTGCCGGAGCCCGGCAATGACCGCAGCCGTCGGCGCGTGGGACCATCCTCGTGGCGTGGCGCGAACGACCAGGGGGAGATGAGGTTCCGTGGCTTTCTTTCTGGGTCTCGGCATTGCGGGTCTGGTCCTGCTGGTGCTCGCGCTCGTCTTCGACGGTCTCCTCGAGGGGCTCTTCGACGGCATCGGGGTGCTCGAGGGGCTGTTCGACGGGCTGCTGTCACTTCCGGTGATCGCCGGGTTCGTCTCGATGCTCGGTTTCGGCGGGGCGATCGTGCTCGGCGCCACGGACCTCGGAGCGGGAGCCGCGGCCGTGGTGGGGGCGGGCGCGGGAGTCGGGGCGGGCTGGCTGACCTGGCGCCTGAGCCGGGCTCTGATGCGGGACGAGCCCAGCACGAGCCCGCGCGGCACGGACCTGGTGGGCACCTCCGGCTCCGTGGTCACACCGATCCCGGTCGGCGGCTACGGCGAGGTGCTGGTGTATCTGGCGGGCCAGCCGGTGAAGTACGCCGCGAGAAGCGCCGGCCCCGTCGAGCTCGGTACCGAGGTGTGGGTCGAGGAAGCCCTGTCGGCCACCTCCCTGGCAGTACGCCCGGTCGGCTGCTGAGTCTTCGTCCGTTGATTGTTGTTGTTCATTCGTTCCGCCCCGCATACAGGGGACGGGATTTCCAAGAGGGGCATTGTCATGAGTCCTGTTCTCGTCGCGATCGTTGGAGTCGTCGTACTCCTCGTCCTGCTGGCTCTGGTCGTGGTCACGCGCTACAAGGTGGCCGGACCGAGTGAGGCGTTCATCGTCACGGGGCGGCGCGGCAAGAAGGCGACCGATCCGGAAACCGGCCGGGTCTTCACCGACAACAGCGGGCAGAAGGTCGTGGTCGGCGGCGGTGTGTTCGTCGTGCCGTTCGTGCAGCAGAAGTTCACCCTCGACCTGTCCTCTCGGCACATCCCGGTGGCGGTGCGCGGCGCGGTCACCCTGCGTGGCGTCAAGGCGCACCTCGAAGGCGTCGCCATCGTCAAGGTCGGCGGCAGCGAGGACTCCATCCGGGCCGCTGCCCAGCGATTCCTGATGCAGCAGGACGGCATCGTCGGGTTCACCCAGGAGGTGCTCTCAGGCGCGCTGCGTGCCATCGTCGGCCGGATGTCGGTGGAGGACATCATCCGCGACCGGGCCGCATTCGCGGGTCAGGTCGCCGAGGAGGCCGAGGCGAGTCTGTCCGGGCAGGGCCTGGTGCTGGACGCCTTCCAGATCCAGGACATCAGCACCGAAGGCTCCTACCTGGAGGACCTCGGCCGCCCGGAGGCCGCGCGTGCCAAGCAGGAGGCGGACATCGCCGAGGCCGTCGCCCGGCGCGCGGCCGAACAGGCCCGCCTGAAGGCCGAGGAGGAAATCGCGATCGCGCAGCGGACGTTCGCGCTGAAGCAGGCCGAGATCAAGGCCGAGACGGACGAGGCCGCCGCCCGGGCCGCCGCCGCGGGACCACTGGCCGAGGCCGCCCGCCGCCAGGAGGTGCTCGCCGAGCAGGAGAAGGTCGCCGAACGGCAGGCCGCGCTGACCGACCGCGAACTGGACACCAAGGTCCGCAAGCCCGCTGACGCCGCCCGCTACCAGGCCGAGCAGGAAGCCGAGGCCCGCCGGATCGCCCTGGTCAAGCAGGCCGAGGCAGATGCCCAGCGGTCGAGGCTAACCGGTGAGGGCGAGAAGGCACACCGCGCGGCCCTCGCCGACGCCGTCCGTATCGAGGGCGAGGCCGAAGCCGCCGCGATCGGCGCGAAGGGCGCCGCCGAGGCCGAGGCGATGCAGAAGAAGGCGGATGCGTTCGCCCAGTACGGCGACGCGGCCATACTCCAGATGCTCGTCGAGGTCCTGCCCCAGGTCGTCGCCAAGGCATCCGAGCCGCTCAGCGCCATCGACAAGATGACGGTGATATCGACGGACGGCGCGAGCCAGCTGTCGCGGACCGTCGCCGACAACGTCGCCCAGGGGATGGAACTCCTCAGCTCCACCACTGGAGTCGACCTTTCCGAGCTGCTCAAGAACATCACCCAGCGGGCGGGCAGTGCGCAGCCTGCGACCACGGCTCCCGCCGACGCCAACGGAAGGATCGAGGTCACCGGCTGACGTCGGCGCCCGGTGGGGCAATGCGCCCGGACGGTTCTCGAAACCGTCCGGGCGCCCCCTGCGAGTCGGCACTCGTTGTGGGCAGCGGCGCATGTCGTGCGGCCGCTGGGCGGCTTCCCGAATTTGGAGTGTGAGTCGTGTTTCCGTGGCTTTGGCTGATCGGTTGGTCGGCATTCGCTCTCCCTCTGGCGATCGCCTCGTTGCGGGGCTGGGCGCCCGCGCGAGTCCGGCGTCGTACGAGCCCGTGGAGCATCCGCGTGCGAGGAGTGGCCCTGCTGGTGATCTGGATCGGCGGGCTGGTGGGCCCTCTGCTGCGGTGGAGCGGCCTGGACACCGAAGACGCCACATTCTTCGGCGCGATGACGGAGGTCGGCGTGCTGATGTTCGCCGCCGGACTCATCGGCGGATCACAACTCAGCGAACAGTTCTACCGGCGGGCCGTGCGCGCGCAGGCAGACGGGCAGGCGTCTGGCAGCGGCAAGCGCCCGTGGTGACCCGGTTCCGCCCGGCAGTGGGGACCAGAGCCTCGGCAGCCCGCAACCACTCGGACCACGGTCGGTCACCGAGGTGGCGTGATGCGCGATCAAACCGGGCCGCTGCGTACGTGCCGCGTCGATGGCCTGGCCCGCGCTGCGAAACCGTACGACGCTGAGCACAGGAACATTTCCAGTGGAAGAGGAGCCCGCCGTGCGCGCTCGTGACCTGGCGGTCGAATACGAAACAGTGAGCGTCGACAGCGACGCCATGGACGCAGCCCGGCTGATGGCCGAGCACAAACTGCCGGGCCTGCTGGTACTGGACGAGCGGGGTGAGCCGAAGGCGATCCTTCCCGCCTCCCAGATGATCAAAGTGCTGGTGCCCGCCTACGTCATCGAGGACCCGAACCTCGCCGCCGTCGTCGACGAGAAGCACGCCGACCGGCTCTGCCAGGCACTGGCCGGCCGCCGTGTCGGGGACTGCCTGTCCGATAAGGCGGCACCGCCGCCGATCGCCGACCCCGACGACACCGCGCTGGAGGTGGCCGCACTGATGGCACAGGTACACAGCCCGCTGGTAGCGGTCACCGAAAAGGTCAAAGCCGGGCCGGGCGGCCGAGAACACGGCGGTACTCGACTCCTGGGCGTGATCACGGCCTCGCACCTCCTGCACGAACTGCTGGGCGCCGCAGGGACGATGCGCAGTAGGTGACCGCGCCGCGAGACTCGCGCGCGCCAGCCACTGAAAAATGGGACGGAGGTTAAAGAACAAGCTGAGAGGCTGTTTTCTCCCGTTGTTTCATCCCGTGATGCGGGCTTGGTCCGGTGTTGTCGGGTCGCGCCGGGAGATGCTGCTCTCACCTGTGAGACGGCGGGCCATGAGGTCGGTCATGGCGAGGTGGATCATGGCTTCCGGGCGTTCGGGGAGGGTTTCGTGGTCGCGGGCGAGCCGGCGGTGGAGCATGAGCCAGCCGTAGGTTCGCTCGACCGTCCAGCGTTTTGGGATCGGTGTGAAACCCCTAGCCCCAGGGGTGCGTTGGACGATTTCGCGGTCGATGCCGTGGGTGGCTGCGTGCTCGAGGAAGTGTTTGCGGTAGCCGCCGTCGACCCGGATCCTTCGGACGGTGGGATGGGCGGCCGCTGCCTGGTCGAGGAGGGTCTGGCCTGCGGCGGAGTCCTGGACGCTGGCCGCGGCGACCAGGACGGCAAGCAGAAGGCCAAGGGTGTCGGTGATGATGCTCCGCTTCCGCCCGACGATCTTCTTTCCGGCGTCGATGCCCTGGCTTGAGACGTGCACGCTCGTGGAGGTCTTGAGGCTCTGCGCATCGATCACACAGGCCGATGGCTCGGCCTCCCGGCCTTCCTGTTGCCGTAGAGCCGTCTGAGCAGGCCGTTGAGCTGCGCGAATACCCCTTCCTGCTGCCACTTGGCGAAGTAGCTGCATACCGTGTTCCAGTGCGGAAAATCGTGCGGCAGGTAGCGCCACTGCACGCCCGTGCGGTCCACATGGAGGATCGCGTTCATGATCTCGCGCAAGTCATGCTCAGGCGGCCGGCCGAAGTCCAGGGCCCGGCCGCGGCGCTCGAAGCGCCAGGCAGCCAGGACCGGCTCAATCAGCTCCCACCGGGCATCGGACAGATCACTCGGATACGCACGTCGTTCCGTCATGACCTGGGCATACCGCCGACGGGGGCGTGCGTCCAGGCGTGCGTATGCCCTGTCGAAGCACGGAACAGACCCGGGCATCGTGGAGCGAGACAGGCGCAAGCAAACCACCGCCCCATCCGTCACACCCCCAGCCCCACCATGCAGAACCGTCGCCCCTGCCTCACCCGCCGCACAGTGACAGGCAGAAGAAGCCAATCCTGAACACCACACTCAAGATGAAAACGACCTCTGAGCTTGTTCTTTACCCCTCGCGCCGCGTCGGACGGCCGCGCGGTGGGGCAAAATTCGGTGCGTGTCGGGGGCAGACTGGTCAGACTCGCGTCATGACAGCGAAGATCAGCCGCATCAACCCCGATCAGTTGCATGGGACGCCGGGGTACCACCACATCACCGTGGTGGAGACCGGCCGAACGGCATATCTGGCGGGGCAGTGCCCCCTTGACCAGGGCGGCTCTCTCGTCGGCCCGGGCTCCCTCGAGGTGCAAGTCGATCAGGTCGTCGTGAACGCACTTGCTGCCCTTGCGGCGGTCAATGCTCAACCACAGCACGTGGTGCGTTCGGTGATCTACGTCCGAAGCGATGACAGGGAGGACCTGGGCCTCGTCTGGCACCGGCTTGCCGCTTCCGCTCTTGGACCGGCCTTCACGTCCGCCAGCACGCTCTTGGGGGTTGCGCAGTTGGGCTTCGCAGGACAGTTGGTCGAGGTGGACCTCACCGTCGCGCTGCCCGACTGAGCGGCCCCCACGCCTCGAACGGCGTCTCGAACTGCTTCGCCGTCGATGCGCTGCTGGATACGGCGGGGTCCCGGCTTATCCCGCCCTGCGGGCCTCCCTCGAACAGGGCACGGCAGGGGCCGCCTGACCCCGGCGTAGGCGAGCAGGTCGTGCCCGATCGCTGAAAAGCGGACCGCCCAGCGCACCGGACGGCCTTCCCACGCCGACAGTTCCGCACGCGTCTCCCGGCCGGCCGTCTCCACCAGCCCCTCCCCCGCCAGAGCACGCGCACTGCGCTGCGGCGACGGGGCCGCCGTGTCCAGTACCCAGCCGTGTTCGGCCTCTTTCGCGGCCGCCCAGACTGCCCTGAGCGCCTCGAGCGTCCGGTCACTTCTGATGGTGAGGTAGCTCGGGGAGAAGGCTCTCTGCCGTCCAGTTACCGCTGCTGGTCACAGCCCGAGGCTATAGCCCAGAGCCAGCCGGTCCCAGCACCGGCATTCACGTGCGCTCTCGTCCCGGTCATCGACGGCAACCCCCGTACGCACACGGTGCGGCGCCGCCGGCGACTCCGAACGCTGCAGATTGGCTCTGCCCGGCTCACCGCTGCCGGTGACTCCTGCTGCTGGCCGGGTACCTGTTGGCGTACCACCAGCTTTCGATGTCCCCCAGGCCGGACAAGTCCGGCTCCAGCAGGCCATGGTCCACCACCACCTTGGCCCCCTCGGGCAGCAGCCCCACCTCGATGCTCCCCGCGTCCGATCCACAGCGGAACCCTTTCAGGACTTCCAGCGCTTCTGCCTGGCTGCGGCAGATCGGGAGGTGAACCGCGAAGACGCGAGGACTGCCCCCGTGGTGTGCCCCGGCGCGGATCAACAGGCAGATCGCCTCCTCGAAGCACTCCAGGCCACCCACTGTGATCCGGTAACAGGGGCCGACCTCCCCTGTGTGATCGCCGTTGCACGCGGATTCGCTGACGTGAGGGCGGCAGGTTTCGCACTGGTAGCGGCCCCATGATCCCTGTGCCCAGGACACCGACGATTCGCGTGCTGGTCATCGAGCCGCCTTCCCGGACGCGGCACTCACGAGGCCGTCCAGCCATGCCTGGTGGCCGTTGAGCATCGGGTTCGGCCGCTCCCCGGCAAGCGCCGCGGCGGGCCGGCCGATCTGCGTCTCCTGGGTCAGAATCCGCACCCGGCCGCCCGACAGGTCCTCCACGAGCCAGGCGTGGAGCACATCCAGGCGCTCCTCGGGCGCGCCGTCCTGCTTCGCGGTCCACGACAGACGTCCGGGCGCGCCCTGGGCGGGGTCCTGGAACTCGACGACGCGGGCGTCCAGAGGCGGAAAGCCGAAGGTGCCGAAGCTGAAGGCGATGTCCTTCTTCAGCTCGGGGCCGTCGACATGAGGGAAGGAGATGTCGGCGACGTTGTCGTAGTACGACTCCCAGGTCGAGGTGTCCACAAGGTAGCGCCACACCTGGGCGGCGGTCAGACCCTGGACGATCACCTCGTTGGAGACGAAGTTGTCACCGGTGCCGGGCAGGTAGCCCAACGAGCCGTCGTCCGGGACCGAGAAGCCCATCTCGGCCGCGGCACCCATTCCTGCGACCACCCCCACAGGGGTGAGGATCGCCCCGCACGCGGACCTCAACCTGCTCCGTACCTTTCTGGCCGTCTACCGTGCCGGTTCGTTCACCGCGGCGGCTCCCCTGCTCGGCCTGTCCCAGCCAACCGTCACCGCCCAGATCCGCACACTGGAGCAGCAGAGCGGGTACCAGCTGTTCACCCGGCTCCCGCGCGGGGTCGAACCCACTCCCCGCGCCCACGAACTCGCCGCCCGGTCCGCGGCGCCCCTCGACTCCCTGACCTCCCTGGAGAGCGGCCCCCTCACCGGCCGAGCCTCCCCCGTCCACCTCGCCGGCCCCTCCGAGCTGCTGTGCACCCGCGTATTGCCCGCACTCGCCCCGCTGGTTGCCGAGGGGTTGCAGCTCCGCGTCAGCACCGGTCTGACCGAACCGCTCGTGGAAGAGCTCCGGGCCGGCCGGCACGACCTGGTGATCGCCACCCGGCGACCCAGGGGCCGTGCCCTGTCATCCGTGCCCCTCACCGACGAGGAGTACGTCCTCGTGGCAGCCCCCCGCTGGCAGGCACAGGTCGAAGCCGCCCCGGCCGCCGACGACCTCTGCGGAGCACTCAAGGACATCCCGCTGGTCACCTACGCGGAGGACCTGCCCATCGTCCGCCGGTACTGGCGGCTCGTCCTCGGCAGACAGCTCACCGCGCAGGCCGCCGTCACCGTGCCCAACCTGTACGCCGTCGTCTCCGCGGTCGCCGCCGGCTCCGGCTACAGCGTCCTGCCCCGCTCCCTGTGCCAGGACCACCTCGCCGCCGGCACCCTGACCCTCCTCCACGACCCGGACGAGCGCGGGCCGACGGGAACGGGCTCGCGAGGAGACGGTGACGGGCAGCACGGGGCACTGATCAGCAACGATGAGGTGGCCGGGTTCGTCGCCGAGTCGGCTGGTCGGCTGCGTGGGCGGTGGCCGACGCCGATCTGACCCGGCCGGTACAGGCGGTGCGGGAGCTGCGGCGCGCGTCGAGGAGCTAGCATTCGTCGCGCTTCGGGTGGTGCCGTGGCTGTGGGGGCTGCCTCCGACGGAGCTGCTGTACTACCCGCTGTACGCGGCCGCGTGGAACTGGGTGTGCCCTTCTGCCCCCAGGTCGGACACACCGGCCTGCTCCAGCCCTCGGAGACCGGAACCCCATCCCCTACATCGACCAAGCGGCGCTGGACTTCCCCGAACCGACCATCGTCTGCAGGCACCGGCTATCCGTGGACGACGGAGATGATCGTGGTCGCGGACCAACACGAGAACGTCCACATCGACGCCAGCGCGTACACCACCCGCCGCTACCCGGCGGAACTCGTGCAGTAGCTGCGCGGCCGAGGCACCGCAGCCGCAGGAGTTGCAGCATCGCCTGGAGGCAGCGGTGCCGGCATGGCGCACCCCCGCATGGACAGCGGTCGTCGGGGTAGACGGGCGCGTGTTGTGGGAGGGGCCGCCAACGCCTGGGGAGGTCGACGCGGCCCTTTCCCGCTCCTCTGATCGTGGCTCTGGCTGCAGAGGCATCCGGCGAGCCGGTTCTCGGCATCAGCTCGGTCGCGGATCGCCTGTTTGGGCCGATGCCGGGCTTCGCGTGGCTGACACGGGCGTCACTCGCGGCGAATTCACGGCACGAATACACCCTCCTCCTCTCAGCCCCGGGGTGAGGGCGCGCTGCGCTCATCCTTCGACGCCGGTGGAGGTGTGGGGGGTGCCGACAGACGGCGACTGGCTCTACGACAAGAACGGCAAGAAGATCACGGAGAACTTCGGCAAGCTCCTGACCCAGCACGGGATTACGCACACAAGGTCCTGCCCGGCGTCGACCACATGATCACCGAGGCGATCGCCGCCGGAACCCTCGCCTATCCGTCGGACTTCTGGGAGGAGGCCTTGGCGAAGTTCAGGTAGAAGCGCCTCAGGAGACCGTCAGCGATGCGTTTCCGCTCACGGCCTCCGCCGCGTGGCGCAGAGGTCGGTTGACGCGCTCCTTGCGACCTGGCCACATCGACTCCGCCCCCGACCATCGGCGCGAGGTACACGCGCGGAAGGCTTCACAAGCCCGCTGCCCGGCCCGGCGCGGTGGGCTCTGCATGGCGGGAGGGCAAGTCGGAGGCGTCGTACGCCTCCCGGATTCGCCGGTCGCTGACGCGGAGGGCGAAGAGGGAGGCGCACAGGCACAGGGTGGCCAGGGTGATAAAGGCGATGAGGTAGGCGTAGATGCCGTCGCCACCGAGGGATGCAGCCAGGGTCCCTGCCAGGGCTACTCCGCAGGCGCCGGCGGTCTGCCGCTGCATGTTGAGGAGGGTGGTGGCGTCGGCCGTACGAGAGGCCGGAATCGTGACGAAGGCTGCGTTCTGGGCGCTGGCGAAGAGCAGCCCGACCGATGTCCCGAGCAGGTACATCGACGGGTAGAGCGCCAGTGGCCGAGGAGCGACTGTGAGGATCGCCAGGAGGACAATGATCAGTGCCGCTCCGGCGCCGCCCACGACCATCAGGCACCGGGGCCCGACCCGATCGTGGAGACGGGGCACGATCTGGGAGGCGGTGAGCATTCCGAGTGCTTCCGGGAAGGTGGCCAGGCCCGAGTGGAGGGCGTCGTAGCCGAGGCTGCTCTGCAGGAACTGCGGGTACAGGTACAGGACACCCATGAAGGCTGCCCCGGTCGGCAGCAGGACCAGCTGGGTGGTGCGGAAGAGCTGGTCCTTGACCACCCGCAGAGCGATCATGGGATGCCTGGCGTGCAGTTCCCACGGAATCAGCGCGGTGAGGAACACGCTGCCGCCCACCAGCGGCCCCAGGGTCCCCATGCTTGCCCAGCCCCGGCCCGGGGCCCCCGTGAGGGCGTACAGGACCGCGGCGAGCCCCGCGCCGGCGAGGACGAACCCGGGCAGGTCGAAACGGGGCGTACGTGGGCCTGGGAAGTCGGGCAGCGCGCCCAGCCCGAAGAGCAGGGCGAGAGCGCCGACGGGCAGGTTGACCAGGAATACCCAGTGCCAGGAGGCGGTGTCCACCAGCCAGCCGCCCATGACCGGTCCGAGGGCGGGGGCCACGGCGGTCGGCAGCATGGCGTACTGCTGCGCGCGCAGCCGCTCGGCCACAGGGAAGGCTCGTAGCATCATCGTCATCCCGACCGGGGTGAGCAGACCACCGCCGACGCCCTGCAGGACGCGGTACGCGGTGAGCGCTTCGAGCGAGTCGGCGGTGGCGCACAGCCCTGAGGCCACGGTGAACAGCAGCAGGGCGGTCAGTGCGGTGCGCCGGGTGCCGAAGCGGTTGCCGAGCCAGCCGGAGACGGGGATGAAGACCGCGAGGGCCACCAGGTAGCCGACGTTGACGGAGCTCAGGCCAGAAGGGTTTACGCCGAAGTCGCGGCCGATGGCCGGCAGGGCCACGTTGACGATCGTGGTGTCCATGATCGCCATGAAGTTCGCTGCGACGAACACCACGCAGACGGCGACCTTCGCGGAGACCCGGGGGCCGAATCGCGGGGAGGAGCTGGGGCCTGGGGGGTTCTCGGAATTCACCGGCCGTCCCGGAGCCAGCGGACCTGCTCCTCGGTCAGCGTGAGGCGGCGGGCCTGGAGCGAGCTGTCGATCTGGGCGGTCGTCCTCGGTCCGATGGACGGCCACACGCCGGGGTGGTGCAGGGTCCAGGCCAGGGCCACGGTTTCGGGCCGGGCGCCGAGTTGCCTTGCGAGTTCCACGCAGCGAAGCCGTCGGGTGCGGTTGTCCTCGGTGTCGTAGGGATCGGGTTTCCCGTTGTGTGCTTTCGGTTCGGTGCGTGCGAAGTGGCCGCGGGCCTGCGAGGACCATCCGATCAGGGCCAGCCGGTGGCGGCGGACGACATCGAGTACGGCGCTGTCGGCGTGCAGGCTGCCTTCCAGCAGCGCCGGGTCGGGTTCGGCGAGGCTGAACTGGTAGCTGGCGACGGGGGTGTGGCCGCTGTCGCCGAGTCGGGCGGCGAGCGCCGCCAGCCGCTCGGCGCGCCAGTTGGAGACGCCGACTCGGCGGGCGTGTCCGGCCTCGACGAGGCTCAGGAGGGTGTCCGCGAGTTCGGCGACGGACCGGCTGGGATCGTCGCAGTGGTAGAGGAGGATGTCGATGGCCTCGACGCCGAGGTTGTCCAGCGCGGACCGCACGTGCGCGAACACGGTGTCCCGGCTCAATTGGATGTTCCCGCCGGTCGTGTCATGGCCGACCTTGGTGGCAACTCCGAGTGTGCCGGGGTTCTTGCGCAGCCAGTCGCCGACCGCCGACTCGGCCTTTCCACCGGCGTAGCTGTGCGACGTCTCGACGAGGAGCCCGCCGGCGCCGGCGAAGTGAGCGAGCCGTTCGGCGGTGGTCTCGGCGGGCTCCGCTCCGAAGGGGCCTCCGAGGACGAATCGGTGCGCGGCGGTCTCCAAGCCGTTCTCGTCGAGGAGTCCGTCGAGCAGTTGCAGGGGGGAATGCGGCATCGGGCCACACCCTTTCGATGTCGTACGAGCGTCGTGACGTCCGGGTCATTTGCGGGGGCGGTATCAGTCGTCCGCGGGAACCCGTCGGAAGCCGTCGACGTCGGCGAAGGGCCGGGGCAGGTGCGGCCGGAGCGGGATGTGGAAGGTGTTGAGCATCATCGCGGACATGCTGAAGCTGCCGATGCAGCCGATCAGATCCAGCACGCCTTCTTCGCCGAACAGCTCGATGGCCTTGGCGTAGGTGGCGTCCGTGACGAAGTGGTCGTAGAGCATCTCGTGGGCGAACGCATGGAAGACGCGCTCGTCCTCAGCCTTGAAGTCGGGGTCCTCGCCGCGGGCGAGGCGCTCCAGGCACTCGGCGGGGACGCCCTCCTCGACCGCTTGCTGGATATGGGCGTTCCAGGCGGCCTGGCTGTCGAAGTGGCGGCCGCAGATCAGCACGCTCAACTCGCGCAGCCGCTGCGGGAACCGGGACTCGTTCCGGCAGTACCGGCCGAGGTTCTCGACCCAGTGGGCAAGTTCCATGTTGCGCGCCCAGGCGAGGAAGGGCGGAGGCGGTTCGACCCCGGGGCCGACGATGGTTTCGAGGAGCTCGGTCTGTTCGGGGCTCAGGCTGTTGATCGGGTCCAAGCGCATGGTTGCGCTGCCTTTCGGGAGTGGTGGGATCACCGAGTCGATGTCTGCTCCTGCGAGGGACGGCGGAGTCCGTCTGAGAGGCCCGCGCCCGGGGCAGGCCGTCCTTGGCCACCGGCCGCGCGGCACGGGCGGGCGGCCCCGCGGTCGGGGACGGACCAAAGGGGAGGCGCCTCTGGGCGCGGGCGGTCGGCGACGGTGGGCCGAGGGCAGTGGCCCGTCGGCCGGCCGGGGGGCGGGGCGGCATGGTGACTCAGGTGCGGGGAACATCCCGTACGAGGTGTTCAACCCGCTGGAGTGGGGGAAGGGCGTGGCCGCGGTGCGTCAGGCGGTGCGCCACCAGGCGTAGTACTTGTCGCCGTAACCGTCCATGATGTCCGGGTACTCGTGGTCGGCGTCCGGGAACTCGAAGAAGTCGTGGTCGACTTCGAGGTCGGTGAAGCGGGCGTCCAGGTCACGGATGGTCGGCGCCAAGCGTGTGTCGAGCCGGCCGGACAGCAGGCGGACCTGGCTGGTGCGGCGCAGTTCCGGGGCGTTGGCCAGGACGAGGCTCCAGGGGTGGCAGAGGTCGTAGTACTCCTGGTCGCCGAAATAGGTGTTGTTGACCCGGTCCTCGGGCTCGTCCTTGAGGTCGCGCAGGATCGCGGGCGCGACCGCCGACACCTTCCCGAAGATCTTCGGGTACTTCAGGCCGAGGTGCAGGGCTCCGAAGCCACCCATCGAGAAGCCCTCCACGGTGCGGGAGGCGGCTTCGGGAATCGTCCGGTAGGTGTCGTCCATGTACTGGACCAGGTCGAAGGCGGTGATCTGGGCCAGTGGCCGGGCGCCGTCCCTGGAGTCGACGTACCAGCCGATCGGCAGGATCTGCGGGACGACGACGATGGTGGGCGGCATCGCCTCGCCGCGGATGGCCTTGTCGATCCGCGCAACCATTTCGGAACCCTGACGGGCATTGCCGAACCCGCCGTGCAACCAGTAAATGACAGGGAACCGCCGTTCCGGGTCGGTCTCGTACTGGGGCGGAAGGTAGAGCTGGTAGCTGCCCTGGGCTTCCGTGCTGCCGCGCGAGGGCTGTGGGTAGAGACCGAAGGTGGTGAGCTCCTGGTCCTCGCGGACCTCGTCGATCCACTGCTGTTCGATCTCTGCCATCTGCTCGAGCGTTGTGCGTACCTTGTGAACCTTCTCGGCCACGGGGGTTTTCCTCTCAAGGTGGGTTGTCGTGGTACTGACCGGGGTTTCTCCGAGGCAGGTGCGGCAGCCCTCCGACCCACCACCCGGTGTTCCATTACGTAGAATGATGTATTCTCTAGTGGAACGCTCATCAGTGAAACGCTGCGATGGGAGCCTGTCAATGGCCGGGATCGAAACTTCCGAGGACTCACAGACTGGCGACCGCAGAGGACGCAGTTCGCTCGCCGGCAACGCCACCGACAAGGCCCTCAACCTGTTGGAGGCCGCCGCAGCGCCCGGATACCCGCATCGGCTGGGCGATGTCGCGGCGAGCGCCGGGGTGCCGAAGGCCAGCGCGCACCGCATCCTCCAGAACCTGGTCGCGACCGGATTCCTGGCCTCCGACGGCTCCGGCAGCTACGGCCCCGGCCCGCGGATCCGCGCGCTCGCTGCCCGGATCACCCAGGGCTGCGAGGAGGACCAGGTGATGCGCGCCGAGCTGGAGGTACTTGGCCGGCGCATCGGGCACACGGTGCAGGTCGGTGTGCGCACCGGCGACGCGATCACCCTGCTGGTCAAGGTGTCGGGCCCGAACCCGGTGCAGGACTCCTCCCGGGTGGGCATGCAACTGCCCCTGCACACCACCGCGATCGGCAAGTGCGTCCTCGCCGGCCTCGACGACGAACAACTCGACTCCTTGGTGGGACGATTGGGCCTGCCGCCCCGCACGGAGAACTCCCTCACCGACCTCACCGAACTGCGTGCGGCACTCGCCACCGTGCGGGAGCAGGGTTTCGCACTGGATGACGAGGAGAACGAACTCGGCGTACGCTGCCTCGCCGTGCCGATCCGCGATACCAAAGGCTCGGTCATCGGCGCGGTCAACGTCTCGACGATCGCCTTCCTGGAAACACGCGAGGCCCTCCTGAACTGGGTCGGCTTCGCACGTACAACAGCGGATGCACTGCACGGCCTGCTGGGCTGAGCCCCGATGGACCCAGCTCGCACGAGCCTCGTCACTCGCCGGAAAGATCCAACCCCGTCTCCTGCTCGCATGGAACGGCTGAGGCCCCGCCGACCGGTCTGTCACTCCCGATTCAGGCGGGCGCGCCGATGACGCCCGCATATACGCGAGCCGCCCCATGCACAACATCATGATCTGCACGCTTATCTTGCGTGTCCGTCGCCCAATTTGCCCTGCACGGATGCTGGACAGCAGGGCACCGTTTCAGCAGGGTTACACCACTGGGCCGATCGCGTCTCGTCCGTTCTGCCGGAAGAGACGCCCACGCCCCGGTTCACCGGCCAGCCCCCGGTAGACCGGCACCATCTCAGAGCCTGATCCTCGCGAGCTGCGGGAGCACCTCCGGTTCGTCGCCGCTCATCCCTGAAGACCGTCGGTCTCGCACGGCCCGTCTTCGGCCGTCACCGCACCGCGGTCCCCCCGGCGACGTACCCGACCTCTCACCTTCTGGCCTTCCGCCGGCCGGCTCGCACCCCTTCCGTG
Source organism: Streptomyces sp. NBC_00080 (assembly GCF_045041255.1). Taxonomy (NCBI): domain Bacteria; kingdom Bacillati; phylum Actinomycetota; class Actinomycetes; order Kitasatosporales; family Streptomycetaceae; genus Streptomyces; species Streptomyces sp. NBC_00080. The sequence continues at coordinate 9,572,227 of NZ_CP108235.1, read as the reverse complement.
AACACGCGCAGGTGGCTCCCCTTCCGGGCACCACCCGAGCCCTGCGATCACCATCGCCAGCGCCCGACGCGTGCAGATGCTCCTCATCACCCTCAGCTGCCCGCCCTTACGGTCTCCGCCACTGCGGCGGACCTCCCGTGGCGCAAGGAGAAGACATGCACCCTCTCGACTCCGCTTCCCGCCTGCCCAGTCCGAGAGCACAGGCCGTCCGCTTCACCCGCGGTGGACTCGTGGGCCTGTCCGCCGGGCTCGCTCTCACGCTGACCGCCTGCGGCGGCGGCACGAATACGGCCAGCGGTGCCCAGGCCACCGGCAAGGCCGTGCCGGGCGACACCCTGACAGTCGCCGAGCAGCAGGCTCCGCCGTCGATGAACCCCGGCAGTCTCGACCTCGGCTTCGTCGATTTCACGATGCTGTCGTACGAGTCGCTGTTCTACCTCTCCCCCGAGGGCACGGTGGAGCCTGCGCTGGCGAAGTCCTGGAAGTACGTCGGCACGGGCAATACAGAACTGTCTGTCACTCTGCGCTCCGGGGTGAAGTTCGCCGACGGCAGCGCGGTGACCGCCGAGTCGGTCAAGGCCTCGCTGGAATACGCGAAGAAGGCTCAGGGCAACCAGGCGCACTACCTGACGGACGCCACGATCACGGCCACCGGCCCTCTGGCCCTGACCATCAAGCTCGCCAAGGCCAATCCAATCCTGCCCACCCTGCTGACCCAGTCCTACGGCATCGGCCAGATCATCAGCCCCAAGGGCCTGGCCGCCGCGTCGAACCTGACGCCGACCAAGACCAGCCAGGGCGCCGGCCCCTACACCTATGAGCCCTCGGGCAGCGTGGCCGGCGACCACTACACGTACACCGCCAACCCGAACTACTACGACAAGTCCAAGCAGCACTACAAGAAGATCGTGATCCGGATCGTGCAGAACGGCCAGACCGCGGTCAACGCCATGAAGACCGGCCAGATCGACGTCTACAAGGGCGACTACACCTCCGCGGCCTCGGCCGAGAGCGCCGGCATGTCGACCGTCGGTCTACCGGTGATCCTCCAGGGGCTGAGCCTCATCGACCGCGCGGGCGAGGTGTCCAAGCCGCTCGGTGACGTCCGGGTCCGGCAGGCGATCAACTACGCCATCGACCGGGAGGCGGTCACCAAAGCGCTCCTCGGCGATCAGGGCACGCCCACCGTGCAGACCGTGATCAAGGGCGGGGACGGCTACTCGGAAGAACTCGCGGACTACTACACCTACAACCCGACGAAGGCCAAGGAGCTGCTCAAGGAGGCCGGGTACGCCAACGGCTTCGAGCTTCCCGTCCTCGCGGCCACGTTCGTCGGTTTCGACACCATGGCCCAGGCGATCGCCGGCCAGCTGTCCAAGGTCGGCATCAAAGTGAAGGTCAACGCGGTCACCAGCATCACCTCCTTCGTCGACAACCAGACCAACAAGAAGTACCCGGCCGTCTCGGGAGGCTTCACCGAGGAGCCGATGTACCTGGAGGGCCTGGACCTGTTCATGCCCGGCTCCAAGGTCTTCAACGGCTTCGGCAGCACCTCGCCGGAACTGACCAAGCTCTTCGACGAGGCGGCCGCCGCCGACACGGCCGAGCGGGCCGAGCTCGACCAGCAGATGCAGGAGTACCTGGTGAAGAACGCCTGGTTCGCCCCGGTCGCCTTCACCCCGGTCAACTACTACGTCCGTCCCGGCATCGGCGGGGTCAAGGTCAGCGCGGGCGCGCCCTTCGCGAGCCCGCTGGCCTTCTACGCCACCAAGTAAGCGCTCCGGGCGGCCCCCGTACCTGAACGACGGGGGCCGCCCGGCCCAAGAAAGGAGTGAGGTGAGATGCACAGGATCCTCTTCCGCTGGCTGCTCGGTGCGATCCCGGTGGTGTTCGGCGTCAGCGTCCTCACGTTCGTCCTGACCAGCCTGGTGCCGGGCGATCCGGGTCGCACCATCCTGGGCGCGAACGCCAGTCCCGCCCAGGTCGCGGCGCTCGACAAGCAGCTCGGCCTCGACCACTCGCTGCCGGTCCGCTACTGGGACTGGCTGATCGGTGCCCTGCACGGCAACCTCGGTGACTCGATCACCTCGGGGGTACCGGTGAGCGACCAGCTCACCTCCCGCCTCAGCGTCACGCTCTCGTTGATCGGCGGCGCCATCCTGGTGGCCGCCGTGACGGGTGTGGTCCTCGGCGTCCTCAGCGCTCTGAAGGGCGGCTGGCTCGGGCGTGCGGTGGACGGCGTCTCACTGGTCGGGCTCGCCGTGCCGAACTTCTGGTTCGGCCTGGTGCTGATGACCGCCTTCGCGGTACAGCTGCCGGTCTTCCCCGTCTCGGGGTACGTACCGTTCACCGAGTCGCCCGTTCAGTGGTTCCAGTCGCTGGTGCTGCCGGTGCTAACCCTGGGGGTTCCGGCCACGGCACCAGTGGCAAAGCAGACCCGCGACGGCGTACTCACCCAGCTCGACCGCGAGTACGTCCGTGTGCTGCGGGCGCGCGGCATCCCGGAGCGGTCGGTGATCTTCCGGCACGTGCTGCGCAACGCGGCCGCCCCGATCGTTACCGTGCTGGGCGTGGTCGTGGTGACCCTGTTCGGCGGCACCGTGCTCGCCGAAACCCTCTTCGTCATGCCCGGCCTCGGCGGGCTCGCCGTCACCGCCGCGCAGACCCAGGACATCCCGATGGTCCAGGGCGTCGCCCTCGTCTTCACAGTCACCGTGATGCTGATCAACCTGCTGATCGAAGTGGTGTACACGATGCTCAACCCGAAGGTGCGGACATGAAGACCCCGACTATCGCCCGCGGGACGGCGCCCGAGAGCGGACGGGAAGGCCAGCGGCGAGGAGCCGGGCAGCCCGGCTTTTCCGCCCGTCTGCTGCGCAAGCCGGCCGCGGCCGTCTCCGCTGGCTACCTCCTCCTCATCGTCCTGGTCACCGTCCTCGCGGGCCCGCTCGCTCCCTACGACCCCGACGAGCAGGACCTCGCCGCCGCACTCCAAGGCCCCAGCGGCGCCCACCTGCTGGGCACCGGCGAACTGGGCCGGGACGTGCTCAGCCGGTTGATGCACGGCGGCCAGCTCACCCTCCTCGGCGTACTGATCACCCTGGCGGTCTATCTCGCGCTCGGCGTGCCGGCCGGAATGATCGCCGGTTACATGGGCGGCTGGTTCGACCGGGTCGTCCTCAAGACCGCCGACCTGATCTCCGCCGTCCCCGTCATCATCGTCCTGCTGGTGGTCCTCACGGTCTTCACGAACAACGAGAGCGCCGCCATGGCCGCCAACGGCCTGCTCGGGGCGCCCCTGCTCGCCCGGGTGGTCCGCTCGGCCACGCTCGGTGTCAAGGAAGAGCTGTACGTCCGGGCAGCCGTCGCGGGCGGCATCCGCGACCGGGTCATCATCCGCCGGCACGTCCTGCCCCGCGTGACCGGTGCCGTCCTGGTCCAGGCGTCCGTGTTCGGCGCCTACGCCGTCCTCCTGGAGACCGGACTCGGCTTCCTCGGCCTGGGCACCACCGAGGCCAGCTGGGGCAGCATGATCGCCGAGGCATCCAAGAACATCGGCACCGATCCGTGGCTCCTCGTACCGTCCGGCTTCATGATCATCAGCTTCATTCTGGCGCTCGGCCTGCTCAGCGACGGCCTGCGCGACACGCTCGCCGAACGGGGCTCGCCCCCGGCCGGCAAGCCGCCGTCCCGCCGCATGGGGCGGCCCCGGGGAGCCTCGCCCGAGACGGTGCGCGCCAAGGAGCCGGCCACACCGCGGGTGACCGAGGAACCCGACGCCGACGCTCTGCTGTCGGTACGCGGTCTGACGGTGTCCCTGCGCATCGAGGGCACGCCCACCGAGGTCATCCGGGACGTGTCGTTCGACCTGCGCGCCGGCGAAGTGCTGGGCATCGTCGGCGAGACCGGCTGCGGCAAGACCATCACCGCCACCTCCCTCCTCGGCATGCTGCCCGCAGGCGGCAAGGTCACCTCCGGCACCATCCACTTCGAGGGCGCCGACCTCGCCCAGGCGGACGCGGCAACGCTGCGCACGGTGCGCGGACGCCGTATCGGCTGGATATCCCAGGACCCCATCTCCAGCCTCGACCCGTCGTTCACCGCGGGCGCCCAGGTCTCGGAGGCCGTGCGCCTGCACACCGGCTGCTCCCGCAGGCAGGCCCGGGAGCGCGCGCTGGAGCTCTTTGAGAAGGTACGGCTGCCCGACCCCGCCCGGGTGGCCGGCAGCTACCCCCACCAGTTGTCCGGCGGTATGGCCCAACGCGTCGGTATCGCGGCCGCGCTGGCGGGCGACCCTGCTCTGGTGATCGCCGACGAGCCCACCACCGCGCTCGACGTGACCGTGCAGGCCGAGATCCTCGACCTGTTGCGCGAACTCCAGGCGGTCGGCACCGCCGTCGTCCTCATCACCCACGACTGGGGCGTGCTGGCCGACCTGTGCGACCGCGCCGTGGTGATGTACGCCGGCGAGGTCGTCGAGGAGGCGGAGGTCACCGCGCTGGTGACTACTCCGGCCCACCCCTACACGGCCGGACTGCTCGGCTCCGACCCGCACCACGCCCTGCCGGGCGAGCCGCTGCCCGCCGTCGAGGGCGCGGTACCGCCCCCGACCCAGTGGCCCGTCGGCTGCCACTTCCAGAACCGCTGCCCGCGGGTGACCGACGCCTGCAAGGAGAAACCCGTCGTGATCTCTCATCTGGTCGAACTGGAACGGTCGATGCGGTGCATCCGCCCGCTCGAGCGGATCGGAGGAGGAGTCCATGACTGAACAGGGGCGGAACACCGCGTTGCGGCCGGACACGGACACCGCGCTCCTCCGGGTGCGTGGACTCGACGTCACCTACCGCCGTTCCCGGCTGCGCGGCGGTGACGTCAACGCCGTACGCGGCGTGGACCTGAGTGTCGGGCGCGGCGAGACCGTCGGCCTGGTCGGCGAATCCGGCTCCGGCAAATCGACCATCGGCTCCGCGGTGCTGGGGCTGGTGCCGGCGACCGGCGGCTCCGTCGAGTTCGACGGGGCCGACATCACGCACAGCTCCCGCACGGACCGCCGGCTGCTGGCCCGCCGTATACAGGTGGTCTTCCAGGACCCGTACGGCTCCATGAACCCCGCCCACACGGTGGGCGACACGCTCGCCGAGGCCCTGCGGTACAACCTGGGCCTGCCCGCGGACGAGATCAGGGAGCGAGTCCTGCGTGCCCTGGACGACGTCGGACTGCCGCCCGGCGCCGCCCACCGCTACCCGGCGGCCTTCTCCGGCGGACAGCGCCAACGCATCGCCATCGCACGAGCGCTGGTGATGGATCCCGACTTCATCGTGTGCGACGAAGCGGTCAGCGCCCTCGACCTGTCGGTCCAGGCTCAGGTGCTGAACCTGCTGGCGCGGCTCAAGAGCACACGCGGACTGAGCTACCTGTTCATCTCCCACGATCTGGCCGTGGTGCGCTACCTCAGCGACACGATCGTCGTCCTCTACGCCGGCCGCGTCGTCGAGCGAGGCCCGGCGTCACTGGTCGCCGGCAGCCCCGCCCACCCCTACACCCGCGCGCTGCTCGCCGCGGCACCGGTCCCCGACCCCGTCGCCCAGCGCCGCCGCCAGGCCGAGCGACGCCTGGCGGGCACGGCCGCCACCGCTGCGCGACGAATCAGTGAGGGCTGCGCCTTCGCTCCCCGCTGCCCGTTCGCCCAGGAGACCTGCTGGTCCGCCCAGCCGGAACTCGTGGAGCACGACGGGGTCGCCGTCGCCTGCCACCGCCGGGACGACATCGCGGCGGGCACAGCCCTGCCCGACCAGGCCACGGCCAAAACCGCCTGACCAACCGGCAGGCCTCGCCCCGCCAGTCCCCTGCCCCACGCACAAGGAGCACGATGACCACCACCGCCCCCGCCCCGCCCAACATCACCGCACTGCTGCCCGACGCCACCCACCTGATCTCTGGTGAGTGGGTGCCCGCCCGGTCCAAGGCAACGATCGGCGTCGTCAATCCCGCCACGGGCGCCCTGCTGGCCCGTGTCCCGCGCGGCACCGCCGAGGACATCGACGACGCCGTGCGGTCGGCCGAGGAGGCCCTGCCCGCCTGGCGCGACACCAGCCCCGCAGTGCGCGGTGAACTCCTCTACCGTTGGGCCGGGTTGGTACGCGAGCACGACGACGACATCAACCGACTGGAGGCGATGGAGGTCGGCCGCCCTGTCGGCCCCTCCCCTATCGCCGCACGCCTCACCTACCTCGCCGGCAAGGCCGACAAGCTCTTCGGCGACACCCTGCCCACCCGCTCCCCGGACGTCCTCGGCCTGACCCTGCGCGAGCCCTACGGCGTCATCGGCGCGATCATCCCCTGGAACGCGCCCGGCCCCATGACCGTGTTCAACACCGCGGCCCCGATCGCCGCCGGCAACACCGTCGTCCTCAAGCCCGCCGAGGACGCCCCGCTCACCGCCCTGTACCTGGCCCGGCTCGCGTTGGAGGCGGGCATACCGCCTGGCGTCCTCAACGTCGTCACCGGATATGGATCCGAGGCCGGCGCCGCCCTGCCCGCGCACCCCGGCATCCGCAAGATGAGCTTCACCGGATCGCCCGCCACCGGCACCGCCGTGATGGAGGCCTGCGCCCGCAACCTGATCCCGCTCCAGCTCGAACTCGGCGGCAAGTCCCCGCAGATCGTGCTGCCGGACGCCGACCTCACCAAGGCCGTACCGGCGATCGTACGCAGCATCGTGATGAACAGCGGCCAGGTGTGCGCCGCGGGCTCCCGGGTCCTGGTCCACTCCTCCCTCCATGACCGACTCGTCTCCGAAATCGCCGACGCCTTCCGTGCCGTTCGGGTCGGCCTGTGGGACCAGCCCGTCGACATGGGCCCGCTCATCAACGCCCGGCAGGAGAAGCGGGTGCTGGAATACCTGACCATCGGCCGGGAAGAGGGCGCCGAATTGGTCGTCGGCGGCAGGAAGTTGACCGGTGCGCCCTACGACGACGGGTACTTCGTCGAGCCGACCCTCTTCGACCGCGTCACCCCCGGCATGCGCATCGCACAGGAGGAGATCTTCGGCCCGGTGCTGTCGGTGCTGACCTTCGAGGACGAGAAGGAGGCCATGGCCATCGCCAACGGCACCCGCTACGGCCTCACCGCCACCGTATGGACGCAGGATGTCGGCCGCGCGGTGCGGCTGGCCCGCCGGATCCAAGCCGGACAGGTGGCCGTCAACACCCTCGGCGACGGCGGGCCCGCCGGGGCGATCGGGGCGCCCTTCGGCGGCTACAAGCACAGCGGATTCGGCCGCTCCATGGGACCGGACTACCTGGAGGACTGGACCCAGGTGAAGTGCGTCGTCATCAACGCCGCCTGAGCCCCGGACCGCCGGTCGGCCCGCGCCCGTCTGCGACGCGGCGCGGGCCCCGGCTCCTGGCCGACGCCGTCTTCCCTCACACAGCCGAACAGCGCACCGGCAAGCTCCGCACCGTCCAGTCGCTGTCGCTTGAGTGCAAGTGGCCCCGAGACTGCGCGATCTCGCCCGACGGGCGGTGGCTGGTCGTGTCCTGCCTCTACAGCGACGAGCTCATCACCCTCGAGATCGGCCACGACGGCCGACTCCGCGACACGGGCATCCGCACCCCGCAGACCACCGCGGCCAACGTCACCTTCTACCAAGGCTGAGTGATGATCATGTCGAGTTTCTCGCGGCGCGGGCCGCTCACCAGATTGTCGGCGGCGCTGGTGCTGGCGGCCAGCTTACTCGTGGGCGAGACCGCCGTGACCGGCGGGCAGAGCTTCGCGGCCACGCAGACTGCCGCCGCTGCCACCGCCGATGCCACCTCCTGTCCGTCGGTCACCGGCACCGTGTCGTCCACTCCGACTGCGGCTTGGCTGGCACAGCAGGCTTCCCAGTCCTTCGCCACCGAGAGGCTGGCCGCGTCACCGCGCGCGTCCCGCTGCGCTGGGTACGCCTGCGCTTCCACGGCCAGACCATGAGAGCGTGGGTGGACTATCCCGTCGGCAGGAAGAACGCGCCGGTGGTACTCGTCCTGCACGAGGTGTTCAAACTGACCGACTCCACGCGGAACACCGCCGACCAGATCGCCGCGATGGGCTACAGAGCCATCACGCCGGACATGATCTCGGGCCTCGGCCCCCAAGGCGACGGCGACTCCCGCACCCTGACGGGCAGTGGCGGGCAGGCTTCCGACCTGGTCACAGCCGTCCCGGACAACGAGGTCAGCGCTCGTATCGGCGCGTGGGTGAAGTATGCCCAGCACCTGCCCCGATCCACCGGGCAGACCGACATCGTCGGCCTCTCCTGGGGCGGAGGCGCGGCGTTCCGCTACGCCGCGACCGGCACCAGGACGGTCGACTCGGTATTCGCGTTCTACGACATCGGCCCGCCCGCGGTGACGCAGGGCTGCCACCGCACTGAAGGGCTGACCGACTACCCGGTCGACAGGATCACTGTTCCGGTCCACGGCTTCTACGGCGAGACCGACACCCGGGTGATCACGAGTCTGCCGGCCACCACGGGGGCGATGTCTGCCGCCGACAAGTACTACGAACCGGTCGTCTACGCCGGCGCGGATCACGCCTTCATGCGGCTGGGGGCGAACCCTGCCGACACGAACCCCGCGAACGCCGCCGCGGAACAGGCCAGTCTGAAGCGCCTGAAGAAGCAGATCCGGCAGTCCTTCGCCCGGTGAGACCTGGCCGTGAAGCGGGAGTGCGTGTGGTCCCGGCTGCACGCCTCCCCCACCTACCGAGCGGCACTGAGACTCACAGAACCGTGCACTCCCCCACTGCGAGCCGGAGGTGCTCCGCGCCGACGAGGGCGGCGAGCGTGCTGTCGTAGATCGGGCGGGCGAGGTCGGTGACGAGGGCGTCGTGGATGTCGAAGGCGCGCCCGGGCCCGACTTCGCGGATGTAGCCGATGACCTCGGAGATCTTGCTCCAGGGGGGCATGACGGGGAGCATCAGCGTCTCGACGGCGCGGTCGGGGACGGTGAGGGCATCACCGGGGTGGAAGACCTTGCCGCCGTCGATGAGGTAGCCGACGTTGGTCATGGGCGGGATGTCGGGGTGGATCTGCTCGTGCCACTCGCCGTGGACCTCGACGTCGAAGCCGGCTGCGGTGAAGGTGTCGCCGTGGCCGACGGTGTGCACCCGGCCCGGGAAGGCCGCGGAGACCTGCTCGGCGACCGACTTGAGGGTCCAGATCTCGGCGGCCGGGTTGGCCTCCAGGGCAGCCCGCAGCCGCTCCTCGTCGAAGTGGTCCGGGTGTTCGTGCGTGACAAGGATCGCGTCTGCGCCGCTTGCGGCGTCCGCCTCGCTGAAGACCCCGGGGTCTAGGACGAGGCTCTGCCCGTCCTTCTCCAGGTGGACACAGGCGTGCGACTTCTTCATGACCTTCATTGGGTGACCTTCACGAGCTCGTTCTGCCTCCGGGGGAGGCAGGGGTTCATTTCGAGGTCCGGCTGCGGGCGGGCAGGCGCAACGGCGGTTGCACTCGCGCGCAGGGCATGGTTTTCGAGGGCAGGAGGCCGGGCGTACGGCGGTCAGGTGGGCGGTGCGGGCGGCCACCAGGCGAGCCGGAAGGCCGCGATGCGGTCACTACGCAGGTCATAGGAGGCGAAGAAGCGCACAGTGACCTCCTGACCGGCGACGAGCGGGGTGAGGAAGTGGTCCGGGACGCCCCGCTCGGCGCGCAGCACGATGTCCAGCTCGGCGAGGATGTGCTCCTCGGACTGCAGCACCATCCGCGGCTTGAGCTCCTCGGGGATCCCTGCGTGCCCGCGGCTGAGGAAGCCGACTACCTCGTCCCGGCCGTTCAGCGTGCCGAGCGGCATGGTGATCGTGATGTCCCTGGTGTAGTACTGCTGCGCGGTGGCCGCGTCGTCGCCCTGGTTGTACGTCTTGATGTAGCCGTCGTAGTCCATCGGGTCTCCCACTCGGCTGTGGTGGTCAGGATGCTGTGCGGTCGGTGTGCGGGACGGGGCACAGCCCGCCGCCCGAGGTGCCCTCTTCGCTCAGCTCCGCGGCGGCTACGCCGTGCGCCGCCAGTCGTTCGGCCTTGCGCTTCTCCATCAGCGCCGCCCGCTCTCGGAAGTACTTCTCCGACGCCCCCTCGCGCGGGTCGGGCAGGAACTTCTGCAGCCGCATCTGTGTCTTCAGCAGCAAACGGGCCGACGCGGCGAGGCTGCGGTTGGGGTCGGGCAGATGGTGCAGCCGGCGGATGGGCTCCGGCACGGTGGTGAGGACCATCGCCCGGCCGAAGGGCCACAGCCGCTTGGGGAAGTTGCGCTCGACGAAGCCCTGGATGATGCCCTCGGAGACGATCAGGCCGTTCTCGCTGTGCTCGTAGGGCTGCGACTCATAGTCCTCGACGAACGCGAGCATGGCGTCGAAGTCCTCGGGGAAGCCGGTCACCGGGCCGTGCTCGCCGACGAAGAGCGCGGACATGTCCCGCATCCAGTGGTGGAACGCGATCTTCAGGTGGTCGGGCATGCCGGGCAGGCCCAGCAGCTTCTGCAGTCGGTGGTTGAACACCCCGAGCTGGCAAAGGGTGAAGACGAAGTCCTCGTTGTAGGAGAAGTTGCCCGGCAGCTGGCGGGCGATGCCCAGATGCATCCGGTTCAGCCGGGCGACGGACTCCTTCACCACGTCGCTCGACGGGCCGTTGGCGAACCAGGTCCAGAAGAACTCGTAACCGTCCTCGGCGCGTTTGTCCCGCCGGGAGACGATCTTTCCGGTGTGGGCGAGGGTCTCCGACCCGCGGGGATGGACGATGTTGTGGATGGTGCTGGCCGAAACGACCAGGTCGAGGACGGTGGCGTTGAGCTGGTAGTCGCCCATCAGCCGGATGATCTGCTCGTACTCGGTCTCCGGGTCCAGCTCGCGCATGGCCCGGTCGACCCACTTGTATCCGCGCTTCGTCTTTGGCACGAGGACTCCTTTGTCGTGAGGTGAACCGGATCGAGGGGAGGCGGTCAGAACGGGTAGTCCGGCAGATCCCCGCGCACGGTGACCCACTGCTGCTCGGTGAAGGCGTCGAGGTTGGCCGCTGCGCCACCGTGCCGGGAACCGGTCCCGGAGTCGCCGACCCCGCCGAACGGGGCGGTGGCCTCGTCGTTCACGGTCTGGTCGTTGATGTGCACCAGCCCGGACGGGATGCGTCCGGCGACTTCGAGACCCTGCATGACGTCGCGGGTCAGGATGCCGAGCGAGAGCCCGTACGCGGAGTCCGCGGCCAGCCGGACGGCCTCGTCGAGATCGGCGAAGGGCACCACGGGCGCGACGGGGCCGAAGATCTCCTCGGCGCAGGCCCGGGAGGTCACCGGGACGTCGGCAAGCACGGTCGGGCGGTAGAAGAGTCCCTCGTAGGTTCCGCCGGCCGCGATGCGCGCGCCCGCGTCGACGGTGTCCCGCACGATGGCGTCGATTCCGGCGAGCTGGTGCCGGTCGATGATCGGGCCGACCGCGACGTCTCCGCCTGCGGGGTCGCCGACCGTCAGCGCGTCCGCGTGCCGGGCCAGCGCGGCGGCGTACTCGTCCGCGATCCGGGCGTCGACCAGGTGCCGGCCGCTGGCCATGCAGATCTGCCCGGCGTGGTTGAACGAGCCGTACGCGCCGACCGCGGCGGCCTTCTCGATGTCGACGCCGGCACACACGATCAGCGCCGAGTTGCCGCCGAGTTCCAGGTGCACTCTCTTGAGCCGGGTGGCCGCCGCGACGGCGACGGCCCGGCCGGCCCGGGTGGAGCCGGTGAACGCGATGACCGGGACCTGTGGATCGTCGACCAGGGCGGCCCCGACCTCGGCGCCTCCGGGCAGCACGTGCAGCAGCCCGTCGGGCAGCCCGGCCTCTTCGAAGATCCGGGCGAACACGACGCCGCCGGACACGGCGGTCCGCGGATCCGGCTTGAGGAGCACCGCGTTGCCCAGCGCGAGCGCCGGAGCGACGGCGCGCATCGCCAGGATGAGCGGGGCGTTGAAGGGGGCGATGACCCCAACGACGCCGACCGGCACGCGGCGGGCAAAGGACAGCCGCTGCTGTGCGGAGCGCAGCAGCTCACCGTAAGGCGCCGAGGCGAGGGCGGCGGCCTCGTGGCACTCATCGGCACCACCGACGAGGGTCTGGAAGGTGGCGAAAAGACGGATGGCGCCGGACTCGCGAACGAGCCAGGTCTCGATCTCCTCCTGGTGCCGCTCGAACAGGGCCGCGGCGCGGCGCAGGACCGCGGCGCGGTCGGTGTGCGGTCGGGCGGCCCACTCCCGTTGGGCCTGCGCCGCGTGCTCCGCGGCCTTCGCGACGTCCGCGGGCGTCGCCGATCCGACCCGGTCCAGGAGGGTGCCGGTGGCGGGTTCGGTCACGGCGATGTCCTCGCCGCTCCCGCGCACCCAGCCGCCCGAGAAAATCCGTCCGGACCACTGCGGGTCCGCCAGCAGCTCAGTCTGCACGCGCGTGCCTCCTCGTCGAGGGTGCGCGCTGGTGGCGCGCGACCTGCCGACAAGTGTCCGAACTGCGGCGACGAAGGTCTTGTCCGCACGCGACGCGCGGCTTGTCGGTCAGCGACAGTCAGCTCGCGTCGGCGTTCGAAGAAGCGCCCAGGCTCTGTCGGCGGTATTCGCGGGGTGCGACGCCGAACGCGGCATGGAAGCGCCTGCTGAATCCGGCGGGGTCGGTCATCCCGTACCGGCCGGCGATGTCGGTGATCGTCTCCCCGGCGCGCGCGGGATCGGCGAGCGCCGCCCGGGCGGCGGCCAGCCTGCGCGAGCGGATCACGGCGGTCAGCGTCTGGCCGGACTCCTCGAAAGCGCGCTGCAACTGCCGGACGGACACATGGAGGGCGCCGGCGACGGTGACCGGTCCGAGGTCCGGGTCGCCGAGATGGCGCTCGACGTAGTGCAGGGCGCTGTGACGCAGCCCGGTCACCCGGTCCGGCTGCGGAAGCTGCTCCACCAGAGCCGTCAGCGACGCACCGAGCAGATGGACCAGCGCGTCGGCGACCCGCTCCTCCTGCCGCCGGGTGAGCACGTCCAGCCCGTCGACCAACGGCTCCAGCATGCCCACGGTCGCCGCCGCCGCCGGATCGGACGCGGCGATACGGGTGGCCGACACGGCGGAGACACGCTCGGGGCTCAGGCCGAGCAGACCGGCCGGCAGGGACACCGTGGTCGTCCGGGTGTCCTCGGAGAACAGGGCCGTGCATGCACAGGCAGGGTCGATCAGGGCTAGGTCACCGGGCATCAGGTGCGCCTCCCGACCGCTCTGGCGCAGCGTCGTGGTCCCGGCGAGGGCGACGATCACGGTCACCGGCTCGGCCGCGCGGCCGCGCAAGGGCTGGGAGCGCAACACGGAGGCAGCCATGGCCGCGCGCGCGACCCGGAGCCGGTCGAGTTCACCGACCGTGATCCGACCGCACACGTCCGGCCGCAACGGGGTGAACCGGAGGGGGGCGTAAAGATCACAGAGGACGTCCTGCCAACGCGCCGACCGGTCGGCCGTGGGCCACTCCTCCGCATCGATCACAGTGACCATTCCGACCTCCTCTGCGGCGACGTCGCCGGACAGCACCGATCCTGCCAGGCGACAGGCTCGTCGCGCTGCGCCGGGTGCTCGGATGTGAACTCCGGCTTCCCGAGGCAGGAGGCCGCGTGCGGGGACCGTCGGCCCTCAGCAAGCCGCTCCGGCATGGTGAGGCCGGAGCGTCCTCGTCCGGCGCAATTTTCCGGTACGCCTCCGGCAGCAGTCCGAACGACATCACGGGGTGCCAGCCCGGAAAATGCTCGGATCGCTTAACTGGCTCTAACATCAAGGAGCCCGGCAGGGTAGGGGGATGGACGTGCCATCACTCGATCCTCTCAGGGAATCGAGCCCCCATCAGACCCGGAGCGGTTCGTTGCCACGGAACTTGGGGTGTTGATCATGCGCCTTGCCGTCTTGTTCGTCGGCGGCCAAAGCGGCCCGTGACCCTGTCACTTGCTTTACACCTGGAGGGATCGAAAACGGGCACAGGCGGTACGCAGCAGGCGATTACGCACCGCGTTGTGGTCTGCGCGATGCCCCGACCACAGGCCTGACCACCGCAGGTCACAGCGTTATGCAGAGCCAAGAGGCCAGCTCACCGAAACCCGCCTCGGAACCTGACGAGGAGCTGATGCGTGCTCTGTATCGGGAGCATGCCGGACAGACCCAGACCCAGCTCCCCCTCGCAAAGCTTCAGCTGCGCCCGTCGCGGACCAGTGCCCCGCGCTCCTCCAGGTTCGCCAGGTGACAGGCCACCGACGCCGGGTTGCGCAGTCCGATCTCCCGGTCCTCAAGGTTGGCCAGGTATATAGACCACCGACGCGGGGCTGCGCAGGCCGAGCTCCCGCGCCAGCTCGCGCACCGAGAGCGCCTCACCCCGGTCCCGGATGGAGTGGGGGATCGCGCGCAGGATCTCTTCCTCATTTGGAAAGGCTCAACGCGTCCTGTGAGTCCCTCTCGGGCGTGAACTGGAGCATGAGATATGTCTGGCGCGGCTCCCTGGCATCGGAGCCAGGGAGTCGCTTGGCCCTGATACCCACCCTCGGTGGACGGATCGGATCAGTGGCGAATAGGGGGCACGCCTACACCGTGCGCTGGGTGCCCCCGCGTCGTCGCTACTGAGCATGCTGCCAATCGGCCTCCTCGGAGGCTCAGTTCAGGTCGAGGCCCCGTCGGCCGGTCTCGTTGAGCTGGTCGGGGGTGAATCGGCCGTTCCAGGAGCGCTCGTAGTGTTCTTCGGGGAAGTCGCTGGGGCTGCAGCCGGTGGTGAACGCCTCCCGGACGTTGGCCGCGTACTTCTCGTTGCGGGGGCACCACGGGGCGGCCGGGATGTACATGACGTTGCCCCAGCCCTGCTGGTTCTCGACGGGTGCGACGCTGTGGATCATGTCGCAGTGCCACCAGACGGAGTCGCCGGCCTTGACGTCGGGGATCGGGGTCAGGGCGCGGTAGAGGGTCGGGTGCCAGCGCTTGGTGACGGGGAAGACCTGGTTGGGCCGTACGCCGCACATGGAGTCCTCGGGCACGTCCGACAGGAGGGGGCGCAGCAGGAGGTACGCCATGACCTCTGGGATCGGAATGGTGTGCAGGACTCCCTGGTCGGCGTCCATGTCGGACAGGGCGGTCCAGCCCTGGAAGGTGCGGAAGGCGGAGCACATGGTGGAGCCGGGGTACTGCGGTCCGTCGGTACGGTGCGCGGCGTCCCAGGGGTCGTACTGCTCGACGTTGCCGCTGAAGAGGTGGCGGAAAGCCTTCTGGTACTCCTGGGTCATCCAGAGGTCCAGAGTGCCGGGATCGCAGTGGGTTCCCAGGCCGGAGGAGTCGGTGCCCGGCGGGCGGCGCCTGATGCGGTCGGGGTAGAGGGCGTCGCGGTCGGGGTCGAACCACTGGGTGCCGTCGTCGTCGGTGTGCTTCCAGAATGAGTTGAGGAAGGATTGGACGGTGGCCATCCGGTCGGACTGGCGGGCCTGCATCTGGGCTTGTGACCAGTAGATGGGGTAGATCTCGGGCTTGGAGCCGACGCTGCCGAAGAAGTCGTCGCCGGGTCCGGTGTAGGTCTCGAAGAACTTGTTGCGCTCGACGTAGTCGACGATGTCCTGGTCCCAGGCGCGGGCCTGCTCGTGCGGGAAAAGCCCTCGCACGACGAGGCAGCCGCGCTTCTTGAGCTTGGCCATCTGGGCCGGCGTGACGGTGCCGGCGGCGATGGCGTCGTAGTCCAGGACGGGCCAGACCTCCTCGCCGCGCTCGCGGTCGGCCTCGATCTCCGCGATGCGTGCCTCGATGCGCTGCTCGGCGGCGGCGAATACCTGCTCCACGGTGCGGCCGCTGGCTTCGATGCGGGCACGCAGGGCGGGCTTGATCTCACGGATGGCCGCGGCGAGGTCTTCGGGTGTCTCGCCCCAGTGCGGCAGTGAGGGCACGGGACGCTGCTCGGCGGTGAGCGTCATCTCAGCTCCTTTAGTGAGGACTCCTAACTTGAACGCGGTAGGCACGCACGCATATTTAGGCAAGAGTCCTTACTAGAATGCTCGTATGAACGCGCCAAAACCGTCCCTGGAGCTGCTGCGGGGCCTGACGGACGAGAACGTGCTGCGCGCCCTGATGGCCCACGACCGTCTCACCCGGGCGGAGATCGCCACCAGGACCGGCATCTCCAAGCCCACCATCTCCGAAAGCGTCCAACGCCTTGAGCAGGCAGAACTCGTCGTCGACACCGGCGAGCGCACCACCGGGCGCGGCCGGGTCGGCTCCTACTACGCCCTGGCCCCTCACCTGGGGACCGCCCTGGTCGCGAGCATCACCCCGCACGGCGTCATCGCCGAGGCCGTGGATGCTCGCGGGCGCACCCATGGGCAGGTGCGCACGGCGCTGGAGGCCGACGCGGGACAGGAAGTGGCCGCCGAAGCCCTGGCCGCGGCGGCCGTACAGCTGTGCGGCAAGGCCGGCGGCCGGTTGCGTCTCGCGGTCGTGAGCGCCGCCGACCCCGTCGATAGGGCGACCGGCCGGCTGGTGCACCTGCCGGACGCTCCGTTCCTGGTGGGTGAGCTCGATCCACCCGCCGTCCTGGCGGAGATGGTGACCGGTCCGGTACTGGTGGACAACGACGTCAACTGGGCCGCCCGCGCGGAGTACGAGCACGGCTGCGCACAAGGGGTGGACGACCTCGTCTACCTCCACCTCGGCGAAGGACTGGGCTGCGCCGTGGTCAGCGACGGCATCGTGCGCCGCGGCCATCGCGGGCTCGTCGGGGAGATCGCACACCTGTACACGGCGGGGCCGGACGGAC
Source organism: Streptomyces sp. NBC_00080 (assembly GCF_045041255.1). NCBI lineage: Bacteria > Bacillati > Actinomycetota > Actinomycetes > Kitasatosporales > Streptomycetaceae > Streptomyces > Streptomyces sp. NBC_00080. The sequence continues at coordinate 9,555,432 of NZ_CP108235.1, read as the reverse complement.
AGGTCATGGCGTTCACCGAAGTGTTCGCCGCGCTCGACCTGCGCCGGGCCTCCTCCACCGCCATCGACGTGCCGAAACTGCTGGAGATCCTGGAAGACACCGACGCTGACGCCACGCGGGTCCACGCCGCGCTCGCACGCGCCATCGGCGGTGTCCTGTCCGCCGCCCTCTCCCTCGCGGACCCCCAGACAGTTGTCGTCGGCGGAACCTGGGGCGCCCACCCCCGCATGATCACTGCGATCGAGGAGCACTTCACACGCTCACCACGGTCCGTTCCCGTCAGTGCAGCCTTCCTGCCGCTGCCCGAGCTGACCGGGGCGCGCGCACGCGCCGTCGACGAACTCGGTTCCCTGATCGTCCGCGCCGCCCACCCCACCACGACGTGGTGACTGCCCTCAGCCCGTTTCCGCACCGGACACCAGGAATGTGATGAGCACGCGACCCACCCCCGCTTCTCTCCCCGGCCCTCCCGACATCCGGCTCGTCGTCAGCGACATGGACGGCACCCTGCTGGAGGCCGAGGGACGTGTCCCGCAGGGACTGTGGCCGCTGCTGGCCGATCTGCGCCGCCGGGGAATCGTCTTCAGCCCTGCCAGCGGACGTCAGTACGCCGCGCTGGCCCACCTGTTCGCGGGCGCGGACGACGGCATGGTCCACATCGCGGAGAACGGCGCATTCGTCGTCCGCGACCGCATCGAGGTCTCCTCGGATCCACTGGACCCCGTTGTCTCCGCCCGCCTGGTCAAGTCCATCCGGCAGCTGGCCGACAAGGGCGTGGACGCGGGTGTCGTCGTGTGCGGCAAGCGCGCGGCCTACACGGAGCGCGGAGACCAGGCCTTCCTCGCCGAAGTCGCCCGGTACTACAACACGCACCCTGGTCGACGATGCCACCGCGGTGAACGACGAGATCATCAAGGTCGCGGTGTTCGACTTCGGGCCGGCCGAGCGCACCACGGCGCCCGCCCTGGCATCCTTCGCCGACACCCACCGGGTGGTCGTCTCCAGCGAACACTGGATCGACGTGATGAACCGCAGCGCGGACAAAGGGGCAGCCGTCCGCCGCCTTCAGGAGCACCTGGGCATCAGTGCGGCCCAGACGATGGTGTTCGGGGACTACCTGAACGACCTCGGCATGCTCGACGCAGCCCAGTGGTCGTACGCGACGGCCAACGCCCATCCCGACGTGATCCGCCGCGCGCGTCACCTGGCGCCGACGAACAGCGACGACGGCGTCGTCCGCACTGTCAGGAGCATCCTGGACATCTGACTGAGATAGCCGATCTCACCGGCTACACCGCGTGCCCCCTGGATGAGTTGATCGCCGAGGATCAGGCCCATGCCCATGCCGGCCCCGATGAAGACGTAGGCGAAGCTGTCGGCCTCGCGTGCGGCTCCGTGCCAGCGCTCGGCCACGGCGGCGAGGTTGACGTCGTTCTCGACCAGCAGCGGGGCGCCGGTCAGGCCGGCCAGTGCCTCCTGGGGCTGGAAGACACCTTGCGGGTAGGGGGTGTCTTCCAGTGGGATCACCGCGGAGGTCCTGGGATCGACGGGATGCGCGACGGAGACGCCGATGGCCAGTAGCTCGCCCTGGCCGACGGTGCCCTCGCCGATCGTCTTGGTGATCAGGGCGCGCAACTGCCGGGCGATGTGGTCCGGGTCGCGTGGCCGGTTGGGCTGATGGGTGCCCTCCAGGAACGGGCGGCCGAACAGGTCGGTGGCGCACAGCCTGATCTCGCTGGGGTGCAGGTCGACGGTGATCACGAAACCCGCGTCGGCTGCCACCTGGTAATAGGTGCCCACCCTGCCTTGCCTTCCGCGCTGTTCCCCGGCGGGCATGGAGCAGCTTCATCCCTTCGAGCCGGCGTACCGACTCCGAGACCGTGGTCTTGACCCGTGGCCCTGGTGACCCGACCACCAGGAATGACGGACTGCCCCGGCCGCCCCGGCCCGCCTGGACGGGGCGGTCGGGCGGTCGGCCTATCCCTTGTGCCGGGAGGCGAGGGGGTTGCCGGCTTCGTTGACGATGTCAGCGATCCAGGCCATGGCCTCGGGTACGTCGTAGTTGCCGGCGTGCGGCTGGTTCCAGGCGAGCTGATAGTCCAGGTCCTTCACCTGCTTGTCCGCAGCGAGCGCCCGGTCGAGGTTGAGCGATACGGTGAACGCGGTATCCCGGTCACGGGTCCCGTTGCGGACGTACCAGTTCGGGGCGGTGTCGGCGCTGGTGCCGACGAAGTCCATCGGATTGATCAGGTGGACCTGGTCGTCGACGGTGGTGGTCTTCTTCGCGGTGTACTGCTTCCAGGTCAGCCCGGTGTCGTCCAGGCCGCTGCCGTCACCTGCGACGTCGTTGTGGTTCCAGCTGTACTCGGTGTAGTTCATGTACTTCTGAGTCGGCGGGCCGAAGAGGTCGGTCTCGGTTCCACTGGTGGTGTTCCCGTTGACGCCCACGGCGTCGAAGGCGGGGGTCGTCTTGAGCGTGGCCTGGGTGGCGACGAAGACGAGGTAGTTCGCCATGTCGACCGAGCGCACCTCGTGGGTGGCGGTGTCGACGTCGATCCAGTTGTTGACGTAGGACTTGGTACTGGGCGGGCCCCCGGGGCCGCCGGAGGTGATCTCGAAAGTGCCGCCCAGCGGCGGGATCGCGTGGGCGGGGTCGGCCTTCAGGTAGATCTCTGCGGAGCGGACGACCTCCTTCTTGACGGTGTCGAGCAGGGTGGCCGCGGTGAGCCGGGAGCCGTCGGGGTTGCGCAGCCCGAGGCTGTTCTCGTAGGCCGCGAACTGTGCTGCGATCGCGGCGGCGTCCTCGGGCGAGGGGTTCGAGCCGATGGCGTTGCGCGTGCCGAGGGCGTTGTACAGCCACTCGTAGGCCGCATCGGCGTTGCCGAGATCGGTGATCGGGCAGTACGCGTTGACGGCGAAGACGTCGTCGCGCAGGGTGCTGCGGCCTCTGGCGTCGATGCCGGCGGCACCGATCGCGGCGAGGTACGGCGTGTACTCGGCGCTGTTGCCGGAGGCGCCCAGGATCGACACCAGTGCGCCGCCGCCACTGGTGCCGTTGATGACGATCCGCTCCGCGCTGCCGGGCATCGCGGCGTCGTTGAGACGCAGGTAGCGCACCGCGGCCTTGGCGTCGACCACCGCTGCGGGGGCCTTGCCGGGCGCCGTACCGTCGGCGCCGACCAGGCCTCGGCTGCGGTTGGCTACGTCGACGAAGACGTAGCCCGCCTTCAGGGCTGCCCCGACGTTGCTTGTCGAGCTGTTGTAAGAAGTACCGGAGGTGACACTCGCCCGTATGTAACTAGCTTTCCAGCCACTGTTGTTGACAGCGAAGTAGACCGGCGTCTGCTGGTTGCCGAAGGCGCTCTCAGGGACGAACACGTTCATGCTCTGGTAGCCGCAGACGGTGTTGGGAATCGTGGTGCTGCCACTGCCGGGGCCGCCGGGCTGCTGGGCTGCCGCGGCGACGGGGTTGGCGACGTAGCAGATCTCCTTGTACCAGCGCACATTCATCGGCTGGCCATCGACCTGGACGGTGATCGTTGTGTAGGCGGCCGAGTCGAAGTCCAGCGCGGCGTCCTGGACGTCCGCCATGTGAGCGTGGCTGACGGAAGGGCCCGCCACCGCGACGGAGGTCGGCACCGCAACCGCCGCGAGAGCGAGGGAACCCGCGAGCGCCACACCTCTCAGGAGGCGGCCGCGGTTCACGGAGCGTCCCGCGGCCGCACCCGCGGGGTGAGTGATTGCGTCACGTCCGAAAGACACAGAGAGCCTCCGCATGGGTCTCCCCCTTCATCGAGCACCGAGTGCTTCATAAAGGCCCCGGGGTCGAGGCGTGACGCACGCTACAAGATTGTTAACAATATGCCCAGCAATCTCGCGGACATTTTTCGGACCCCGCCAGGAACTACGGGGTGCGCAGCTCTCCGCTCAACCGAGATGAACCTGACTCATGGACAGCGCGGCAAAGATTATGGCTGCGCTGCCAAACGTCACGGCTGCCAAATTCTGCTATGTTCTGTCAGTCCTGCCACTTAAGTGGCAGGACTGACACAGAGGGCCGGGTTCAAGCCCCGCGCGATATCCGATCGCGCGGCCGAGTCCGCCCCGTCGCCCCAAGCGCACTGCTCGCGGAGGGCCCCAAAGCCGCGCATCAGGAAGGCGTCACCGTGCACAGCAGAGACAACGTCAAGGCGGGGACCGAAGCCGGGCGCCCTGCACGCCCCGCCACCCCGCAGCGGACCGTACCGGGCATCCTTGCTCTGCAACGCGCTGCGGGCAACGCCGCTGTGCTGCGAGCCCTCCAGCAGGCCGGGCACCCCTGGACCCGGCACCAGCACACCGTCGGCTGCGGCCACAGCGCAGCCGAGTCGGCCGTCGGACCCGCTCCGATGCAGCGCTCGACCGTGCACGACGTGCTCCGCACCCCGGGCGAGCCCCTGGACCAGGCGACGCGTACGGACATGGAGTCCCGGCTCGGCGCCGACTTCTCCGACGTCCGCGTGCACAGCGATGACGCCGCTCGCACGTCCGCCGCCGAAGTCGGTGCCCGCGCCTACACCTCGGCCCACCACGTTGTGCTCGGCGAGGGCGGGGGTGACAAGCACACCCTCGCCCACGAACTCACCCACGTCATCCAGCAGCGCAAGGGCCCGGTCTCCGGCACCGACAACGGCGGCGGGCTGTCGGTCTCGGACCCCTCCGACCGATACGAACGCGAGGCTGAGGCGAACGCCACTCGCGCCATGCAGCGGTCGGTCGGCACGACGGCACAGTCCCCCGCGCACACCTCCGTGCCGGACGCCGCCGGACATACCAGGTCCCCCGCACAGACGCCCGTCCAGCGCTACGAAGTGGTGCAACCGGGCAGCGAGAGCTACCCCAAGATGCGCATCAAGCCCAAGGGCAGCAAGAACGCCACCGACGGGACCGGGGACGCGGACTTCTTCGTCAGCCAGGAGGCCGAAAACGGCAGCTACTTCGCCGACCCTGCCACGAGTACCAAGGATCTCCAGGCGAAGGTCGTCTACAACGGAAGCGTGCCGCTGCGCGTCTCGGACCGGGCGGATCTGGCGATCGAGGACACGGCTGAGCCGAAGTGCTTCTTCGCCACCGACGCGCACATCGAGGCGGCCAACAAGAGGTTGAAGGGGCGGGTCCGCCTCGTTGCCACCAGTCGCTACCTGAAGATCGCCAGGGCCGGCAAGTCCGAGGTCACCCTCCACCAGGTCATCCCCTCGGTGCCGGACAAGAAGCAGCAGGGCACGGACGTCAGGACGCCCCAGCGGTGCAACGAGATGGCCGAGTTCGTCAGCGGGGCCAAGGGGGCGAGCATCCAGGGCATCCAGGAGTGGGAGGACACCCTGGTGGCGATCCTCGATCGGGTAGAGAAGTCGAGCCGGCACGCCAAGGCGCAGAAGGACGCGAAGAAGAAGGCGGGCAAGGGCGACGTCGCCGCCTTCACGAAATGGTCCCATGAGCTGAGCGGCACCTACCAGCAGTACCTAGCGGAGTATCCAAACGAGATCAAGAAGGCACTGAAGAAGCTCGACGTCAACGAATACCTGACGCCGAAGCTCGGCATCCCGATCACGACCGTCGCCTACGGAACCGCCGAGCAGGAGGAGCACCGCAAGGCCTACGGCGACGACTATTTCTCTTACCACTTCGCGACGCCCGTCGCTGTCAGTGGCAGCGACTACATCACTATGGAGAACTACGCCCGGCGTGACGGGAGCGTCGGCAACCGGACCGCCTCCAGCGGCGACCCGCTCTACTTCTTCTGCATGTACGGGACCCAGCGCAGGAGTCAGACTTGGCATTCCCAGCAGGCCGGCACCGGGAACTTCCTCGGGGCGATCCTCTCGGTCCGTATCGGCTGAGCGCTCGGGGCCGGGCGCGAAGCCGCCAGGACCGTTGGCGTCTCCCCGGTCGGCAACGGGCTGGCTCCGAGCAGGCAGTCGTCGCGATGGGCCACAGCTACGCCAGCGGCTATGCCTGTACACGTCGGTGCCGCTGTCCCAGGTCACGCCGTCGACCCCGACCTTGCGCTGGGCTGGGCGCCTGCCGGAGATTACGCAGACCGCCTACAGCTCGCTCACCATCGGCCTGGGCCTGAAGCCCCGTCAGTCTGTGTTGATCCGCGGCGGTAACTCCTCGGTGGGCAACCGCTGCTCTGGCCGCAGAGCGCGGCGCCACGGTGCTGTCCACCATCCGGCGGGCCGACCGCCTTGTTCTGTTGAAGGATTTCGGTGCTGACCGCTCACTGCTCGACACGGGTGAGGTCCCGTCCGCGGTGCGCGGGCCCTACACGGGCGGCGTCGCCGCCACCTTCGATCTCGTCGGTACCCTGCCCGACACCCTGCGCCCTGTGCGCGTGCACGGCACGGCCTGCTACGGCGGCAGTCTCTCCAACCAGTGGTCGCTGCGGGGCTCCTCCCCGAACGAGTACTTGCCGGAGGGTTTTGCGCCTGATGGGTTGATTCGGCGCCGCCGCCGACCTGCCACAGAAAGCCTTCCAGGAGACCCGGGACGCGGTCGCGGCGGGCCAGCTCGCCTGTCCCGTGAACCGCGTCTGCGACGGTCTGGAGTAGATACCGCAGGCCCATGACGATATGGACCACGACGGCGCCACCGGCAAGCTCGTCGTCCGCGTCCGGCACTTAAGGGTCTTAAGCGTGTTGAAGGTAGTCCCAGCCACGTGACACCGCCCACCTCCCGGCCATCGGGCCGGACGCGTCAGCGCGCGCAACCCTGCAGGTCGTCGCTCCATGAGCACTCCGCAGCCGGTGCCCGCGTCCTCTCGCGAGCGGTGCTGCGCAGTCCGTTGGCCAGCCATGGCGTAACCGCGTAGACGGGAGGCGGATTTGATCAGAGGGCTGCTCGCTGCCCGACAACTTATTCGTGGTGCGGAATTGCGCTTCCGTCCCGGCCGATCTACCCGGTGCGGGCAGTTCCGACGGTTGCACCGATGACGGCGGCCCTGTCGACGTCACCGTCGCCAAGGTCGTCGAGTGGCTCAGCGGCCGTGTGTTCGCCGCCGTGGGCTCGCCCGCTGCGGACGCGTCAGCGGTCGGCGAGGAACCGTGTCACGGCGGGCAGGGCTGTGGGGTCCTGTAGGAAGAAGAGGTGCCCTCCCTCGAAGACGCGGAAGACGGTGTCGGGTATCTGCTCGGCTATGGCTGCGCCCCTGGCCGCCGGTGCGATGACGTCCTGTGCGCCTGAGGCGACGAGTGTGGGGCAGGTGACGCGCGGGAGACGGTCGAAGACGTCGTGTCCGGCGCGTGCCCTCAGTTGCCAGGCGGCGCCCGTCGTCTGCTCGGGTCGCCGGAACGGCATCAGTTGCGGCGGCACTTCGCCGGGCCCGGGTTTCGTGCGGTTCGCGGCCTGTGCGCGCGGGACGGGCAACTCGTCCAGGGGTGTGGGCGATCCGTGGCGCTGGCCCTCCCCCGGGTCGGCCGAGGCATGCAGGGGAAAGGAAGACCCGCCGGCGCCGCCCGACGAGGTGCACAGCAGCGCGAGCCGTTCGACCCGCCGGGGCGCCGTCACGGCCAGTTCCTGGGCGACCATCCCCCCGAAGCTCACTCCCAGCAGCCGGAAGCGCTGCCAGCCGAGGTGGTCGGTCACCGCCAGGGCATCCGAGGCGAGTTCGGCCATGGCGTAGGGCTCCCGGGGCATGCTCGTGAGGCCGATTCCGCGCTGGTCGAACGCGGCCACCTCGAAGTCCTCGACGAGCCGCTCGATCAGAGGTCGCGCGTCGTCAAGGGTGACTCCTGAACCGTTGAGGAACAGTAGCGCCGGTCCCGAACCGATCCGCACGTAGCGGAAGTCCAGTTCCTTCAGGCGCACGGTTGGCATGATCAGGGTCCCTGTCGTCTCGTGAAGGGGAAGCGTCGCTGAATGTGATCCTCAGCGCCCACGGGCTCTCTGGAAGGCGAGGCGAGCTGCCCAGTGCCGGGGCTCGCGGGGTGCGCGTCCGCAGGTCCGGCCCGGTGACGGCCCGACCGCGGTTCACACGGAGAAGTGGGGCAGGCGGCGCTCCAGCCAGGCAGGGAGCCACCAGTTGGAGCGGCCGAACAGGAACATGAGGGACGGTACGAGTACGAGGCGGACGACGGTGGCGTCGAGGATGACACTGACGGCCAGGCCCAGGGCGAGCATCTTGACGACGACGGTCGGCGATCCGGTGAAGGAGAGGAACACGGCCGTCATGATGAGCGCCGCGCAGGTGATGACGCGGCCGGTGAGCGACAGCCCCCTGCCGACGGCCTGTTCATTGTCGTGGCCGGCGTGCCATTCCTCGGAGATACGGGAGAGCAGGAAGATCTCGTAGTCCATGCTGAGGCCAAAGACGATGGCGAACATCATCATCGGCACATAGGACTCGATCGGCACCGGCTCGCTCATCCCGAGCAGGTGCTCGCCCCAGCCCCACTGGAAGACGGCCACGAGGATTCCGTACGAGGCGCCCGTGGTCAGCAGGTTGAGGACGACCGCCTTGAGGGGGATGACCAGGCTCCGGAAGACAGCCATGAGCAGCAGGAACGCGCAGACCAGCACGATGCCGATGATGACGGGGAGGCGTTCGGTGACCGTGTCGCGGAATTCGAGCTGGCCGGCGGTACTGCCGGTCAGATAGGCGGTCGCCCCGGTGTTCTTCAGAGCGTCGGCCAGGGTGTGGTCGGTGAGCGTCTCGAACAGGGCGCCTGTCTCGGCTGCCTGGGGGCCGGTCGTGGGCGTGACCGTGGTGATGAGCAGCTTGCCGTCCTTGGTCGGCTGAGGCGGGGTGACCCTGGCGATGCCGTCGGTCTTCTCCACGGTGCCGGTCAGCTCGTCCGCGATCTTGTCGGCAGGCTGCGTCGCGCCGTCGAGGTCGACGACGACGGTGAAGGGGCCGTTGGCGCCGGGACCGAACCCGTTGCCTTGGGCGTCCGAGATCCAGTCGTAGGCACGGCGCGTGGTACTGCCCAGTTGGTCGGCGCCGTCGTCGATGTGGCCCAGGCGCATGGAGAACAGCGGGATCGCGCACATCACGATCAGGGCCAGACCCGCCGTCAGGAAAATCCGCGGACGGCGGGCGACCAGACGTGCGTAGCGGTGCCAGCCGTCGTCGTCGCCGGCCGTCTCGGCGACGGGACGGCGGCGGATCTTGAGGCGGTCGATGCGGCGCCCGACGAGCCCGAGCGCGGCCGGGACAAGTGTCAGGGCCGCCAGCGCTGTGATCAGCACCGCAGTGGTGGCGGCCAGGCCGAGGCGTCCGATCATGCTCAGGCCGCAGGCGTACAGGCTCAGCAGAGCGACGGCGACGGTGACGGCTGCCACGATGACGGCTTTGCCGCTTCCGGCGATGGTGCGCCCGACGGCGTCGTCGGTGTCATGTCCGTCGATGAGGTCCTGGCGGAAGCGGGTGGTCAGGAACAGGGCGTAGTCGATGCCCACGCCGAGGCCGATCATGATGGCCAAGGTGGGCGCCGACGTCGCGAACGTGAGGGCGCCGGCCACGATTCCGACGACGCCCATGCCGACGCCTACGCTGATCAGCGCGGTGACCAGGGGCATCAGGGCGGCGGCGACACTGCCGAAGGCCAGCAGCAGTACCACCAGCGCCGTGACGATGCCGATCGCCTCACTGGCCGCGTCATTGGCGGGCTGGCGGGCGATGTCGTGCAAGTCGCCGCCGTAGCCGATCTGGATGTCGGCGTCCCGGGCGGGGGCGGTCGCCTCATCGAGTCGGTCGACGTAGCCGTGGCCGAGCGTCTTGATGTCCTCGTCGAAGGACACCGTGGCATAGGCGGTGGTGCCTTCGGTGCTGGTCACGGGCTTCGAGACAGCAGTGATATGGGGCAGGTCCGCGAGCCGGGCCAGCGCCTTGTCGAGCCCGTCGGAGTGGCCCGCCACCGTGCCGGAGCCGACGTGGAAGACGACCTTGCCGTTCGGGTCGGCCAGCGCCGGATCGGATGCATTCAGCAGGTCGGCGCCGGTCTGTGTCTGACTGCCGGGCAGGCTGACCTCATCGCTGTACGTGGCCCCGACCGCCTTGTTCCCCAGCAGGGCGGCGGCCACCACGAGCAGCCAGACGGCGATCACCCATCCGGGATGCCGGGCGCAGAAGGCACCGCTGCGATGCAGCAGAGTCGGGCGGGTACCGGGCGGCGAAGGAGCCGGAGCGGTGGCGGGAGAGTGCACGTCGTCTCCAGGAGCGAGGTCGGACCCCGCAGAAGTGGCAGGGATGACACAACATAACCTAGAATCTGTCACCACTGCCATTTGGCACAGGTGCCAGTAGGTGTCGCTCGCCGAGCCGCCTGCCCGGACGGGACACGAGGCTCGGCCGAGCCGCCCGTCGTCGACCGACCGCTACGCAGGAAAGAGGGCCATTTGCATGGACGACGGAGCACGAACGGAGCGCCACGCCGCAGCCCCATCTCACCCAGGGGAACAAGCCGCGGCCGAAACCGATTCGCCGTCCTCGCTTCGACGCCAGCGCCGGCCGCGGTCCCGGCGCCCTTCGCCTTCCCCGAGCCGCGGACGCACTCGCGTGGGCGACCTGTCCATCAGCACGAAAACGCCACGCCCCTTCGCCCAGGAGACACGATGCAGCCCACGAACTCCGGCCCCCTGCCCGCCGATCCCGCGCTGGACAGAGTCGGCAGGATCATCGACATCGCATTGCAGGCATATGTGTACGGCTATCCGCTCGTGGCGCTGCGGCGGACCCGCAGCCTACTCACCTCGAAGGATGTCGCCATCGGAGCCCCGGTCAACACGTTCCTGCACGTCGAACGCCTGATGACGCCGCGCAGCCGGGAGGTTGTCAAGCCCAACAACGACACGCTCTACTCCTCCGCGTTCCTCGATCTGCGTGAGGGCCCGCTCCTGCTCACAGTGCCCGACACACAAGAGCGCTACTACAGCCTCACGCTCTTCGACGCGTACACCAACGCCTTCGCCTACGTGGGACGGCGCACCACCGGCACCCAGGCCGGCCAGTACGTCATCACGGGCCCCCACCACCACGGTCCGCTTCCCGAGCTGCCGCTCCTGGCCAGCCCCAACGACTCGGTGTGGCTCCTCGGCCGCACGCTCGTCGACGGCCCCCACGACCTCAAGGCCGCCTGCGACACGATCCGCCGCTACACGCTCACCACCGTCCACGGCGCGCCCCCGCCCTCCGCCCACCACCACGGGCCGGTGTTCTCCCCGCAGCACCTCGGAGGCAGCGGCATCGAATTCTTCGACGAGATGTGTGCCGCGCTCGAGCTCGATCCTCCGCCGGCCGCCGACCGGTCCATCCTCGACCTCATCGCGCAAGTGGGAGTCGGACCGGGGCGGTCACCATCTCGGGAGGTGGCCGATCCCGTGGTGCGCGCGGCCCTCGACACGGTAGGGGTGAGCGGTGACGCGCTGCTGAACACGCCGCCGGGCGCGGCCACCCGCGACCGAAAGGGCATATCGCAGCACGACGGCTGGTCCTACTACCTCAGTACCGGCAGTTACGACCGGCGCTACCTGGTCCGCGCCGGGGTCGCCCTGCAGGGCATCGGAGCCGTCCACCCCAACGAGGCTCTGTACATCGGCGCTCGCGCGGACGCACAGGGCCGCCCGCTCGACGGCAGGCGGCGCTACCTGCTGCGCTTCGAGCCGGGCCGGCTGCCGCCCGTCGACGCCTTCTGGTCGGTGACCGCCTACGACCAGGAGCAGTACCTCATGGACAACCCGCTGGAGCGCTACTCCGTCGGCGACCGAACACCTCAGTTGGCGTACGGCGATGACGGTTCCCTGGAGCTGTACATCCAGCACGACGAACCAGTGCAGGGCCCGTCGAACTGGCTGCCTGTCGGGCCGGACCGTTTCGAACTCACCGTCCGCTGCTACCAGCCCCGCTCCCCGCTCCTGGACGGCCGTTACACCTTGCCGCCGCTCGTAGCCGGCGACGAATGTCCTCCCCCGTTGGTCGCATAAAGATCGTCATCGGGACACGAATTCCCACGTCCTGTGCCTTGTCTCAGGATCGCCTCCCTCCCCCGCAAGGAGTCTGCATGCCGAACAGCCGTCGCCATCTTCTGAAGTCCGCTACCGCACTGGCCGGAGCGGGCACTCTCTCCCCGATCCTTACGCCCATCGCGTCCGCCTCCGCGCAGACGTACGCGAAGGCGGGCGCCGTCCCGCCCCACGGCGCGCACCTCGTCCTCCTGGGCACCGCTGCGGGTCCCGTTCCCATGGCCGGCCGCCGTGGCATCGCCAGCGCCCTGGTCGTGGACGGCCGCGTCTATCTGGTGGACATGGGGCACGGGGCGTTCGATCAGTTCCAGTCGGCCGGGCTGGACATCGGCGCCGTCGAGACGGTCTTCGTCACGCATATGCACTCCGACCACCTGGCCGACCTGTACACCTTGCTGTGGCTGCGGTTCGGCGGTATCGATCCGCTCGCCCGCCCTCTGACGATGTACGGCCCTGGGCCTGCGGGGGCTCTTCCCGAGCCGTCCTCCGGCCAATCGGTCGCCACTGTGGCACCCGATAGGCCCACCCCCGGCCTGTCGGACTACATCGACAGCTCCATAGCCGCCACCGCCTACGACATCAACCTGCGGATGCGCGACGAGGGCTGGCCGGACATCCGCACTTTCGTGGACGTGCGCGAGATCACCGTGCCCGATGTCGGCGCCTCGCCCACCGGGGCCATGGCGCCTGCCATGTCTCCCTTCCAGGTCTGGTCCGACGATCACGTGCGGGTCACCGCGATCCTGGTGGATCACCCGCCGGTGTTCCCCTCTTTCGCCTTCCGGTTCGACACCGACTACGGTTCGGTCGTCTTCAGCGGCGACACGACGATCACCGCCAACATGGTGACCCTGGCCCGGGACGCCGACATCCTGGTGCACGAGGCCATCGACATGCAGGCGGTGCAGCAAGCCGGGAACCTCACGCCGGAGCAGCTGCAGCACCACGAGAACAGCCATGCGGATGTCACCCGGATCGGCAGCGAGGTCGCCCAGCCGGCGAACGTGCGCACTCTGGTGCTGTCCCACCTGGCTCCGGGAACGAAGGCCGTTCCCGACGCGAGCTGGAAGGCGAAGGCCGGCAAGGGCTTCAAGGGCAGGGTGGTGGTAGGCAACGACCTTCAGGTGCTGCCCGTCACCCGACGCTGACGCGCACGGCCCGGCAGCCTACGCCGGGATCCCTGGGGCCCCGGACTCCGTCGGATCGGAGTCGAATCGCCCGGCCTCGGAATCGCTTCCCTCGGCGACGGCGCGCAGCCCTTCGGCGGTGCGGTCGATGTGCCGTGCCAGGAGATCGGCGCCGCGGTCGGAGTCCCGGTCGACCGCGGCCCTCAGGAGAGCCTCGTGCTCGCGGACCACGTCCCGCCCATAGTCGTGCCCTACGGGGTGGGCCCAGTGCCGGTAGATGGCGGCCGCGTCCCTGAGGCCCATCGCCACGGAGAGGAGCTGGTCGTTTCCGCAGCCGTCGAGCAAAGCCTGATGAAACTGCTCGTGCACGTCGAACCACTCGCCGTTGAGGCGGCCATCGACCGTAATCGGGGTGGCGGCCAGGTGGTGGTGCGCTGCGACCGCTTGCGCCTCCCACCTGATGGTGCCCCGGCGTACAGACAGGCGGAACACCGCCGGTTCGATCTCGGTCCGGGCCTCTGTCAGCTCGTTTAGATGTTTCAAGGAGAGGGTCATGACGCTGAAGCCCTGCTGGGGTGTGGCGACGACCAGCCCCTGCCCGGACAGCCGGGTGAGCGCTTCGCGGACCACGGACTGACTCACCGAGAACCGTCGCGCCAGTTCCACCAGCCTCAGCCGCTGCCCCGGTAGCAGGGCTCCCTGGAAGATCTCTTCCCGCAGCTGCACGTAGACCGCGCCTGCTCGTGTCACCTTCTCCACCGTCATAGTGGCAGAGCGTAGCAGCGCTGACGCCATACGACTTAAATATCGTTAATCTATTGCCTTCTCGCTAACGCGCGTGAACACTGGGTTTCAAGTGCCGATAACGATCCAAGGAGATGTGCATGCGCTTGGCGAACATCAACGGTCGCCTGGCCCTCCGCGCAGGCGACGGCTTCATCGACGTCGCCTCGGCGAGTGGCGGGCGGTTCGGTCCCGACCCCCAGTCCGTGTACCCCCGCTGGCCGGAGTTCTCGGCCTGGGCGCGGGACGAGGCGCAGGTCCAGGACGGGCTGGAGGTCACCGAGCCGAGCTCCGACGCCGTGTGGGGACCGCCCGTGCCCAGCCCCCGGCAGATCTTCGCCATCGGCCTGAACTACCGCGACCATGCGCGGGAGTCCGGCATAGACGTGCCCGAAGAACCCCCCGTCTTCACCAAGTTCCCGACCTCGCTGACCGGGCATCAGCAGGACGTCGTGCTCCCTGAGGGGTCTGTGGACTGGGAGGCGGAACTGGTGGTGGTGATAGGCCGTACCTGCCACCGCGCAACCCGGGAGACCGCCTGGCAGCACGTGGCCGGGCTGACCGTGGGCCAGGACCTCTCCGAACGACGGCTCCAGCTGACCGGCCCGGTCCCCCAGTTCTCCCTCGGCAAGTCCTACCCGGGATTCGCGCCGGTCGGCCCCGAGCTCGTCACGCTCGAGGAGTTCGACGACCCCGACGACCTGGAGCTTGGCTGCAAGCTGCTGGACGGCGAGGTACTGCAGAAGGGCCGCACGTCGAACATGGTCTTCGACGTGCCCGAACTGATCGTCCGCCTCTCGGCCGTCTGCCCCCTCCTTCCCGGTGACCTGATCTTCACCGGCACTCCGGCCGGGGTCGGCGCCGGGCGCACTCCTCAGCGCTTCCTGGCGCCGGGCGACGTCCTGGTCAGCTGGATCGAGGGGATAGGCACTCTGACCAACCGGATGGTGTCCGCCTGAACAGCCTCGCTCCTGACCGACCCTTCACACGAGGAGACCTGGTTCCATGCCGCTGCATCGCCTGACCCACATCGTCATGGGCGTCCCGAACGTCACGCAGACCGCCCAGTACTACACGGAGTTCGGTCTGACACCAACGGCCGAGTCGACGGACCGCTACCCCGCCGCCGCGCATCACGGCTTCGCCACCGTCGACGGGGGCGAGCAGCTGCGCATCGTGCAGACGCCGCGGCGCAGGCTGGTCGAACTCGGCATCGGGGTCGACGACCCGGACGACCTGGACCGTGTCGCCTCCACGCTCGCCGCTTTGGACGTCCCCGTGGAACGGACGCCGTCCGGACTGACCGCCGTCGACCGCGGCACAGAGGTACTGGTCCGCGTCGAAGTCGCTCCGCGCTACCAGCAGACCCCCCTGCCGGAGATCGCTTACAACGCGCCGGGAACCACCCCTCGCCTGCAGGAGCGCGCTCCGGGAATCCTGCGCCCGGGCCCCGTCCGGCCACGCAAGCTCGGTCACGTCGTACTCGGGTCCACGGACCAGGAATCCTCGCAGCGCTTCTTCCAGCAGGGCATCGGCTTCAAGATCAGTGACACCGTTGCCGGCCTCGCCTCCTTCATGCGCTGCTCCACGGACCACCACAACGTCCTGGTGCAGCAGGCTCCGGTGGCCTTCCTCCACCACACCTCGTGGCAGGTGGACGACGTGGACGAGATCGGGCGCGGTGCCACAGCCATGCTGGAGGCCGACCCCGATCGGCACACCTGGGGACTGGGCCGTCACTTCATCGGATCCAACTTCTTCTGGTACCTCAAGGATCCGGCCGGCAACTTCTCGGAGTACTACTCCGACATCGACTGCATCGTCGACGACGCCCTGTGGAAGCCCGGCGTCTGGGAGGGCGCCAAGTCCCTCTACGCCTGGGGCCCGCCGCCGCCCCCGTCCTTCCTCGCCCCCGAAGACCTCGCCGGACTCATGACCGGGGCCCACGCCCCTGGTGCACAGTAGGAGCACAGCATGCCTCTCGACAATGACGCCGAGGCCAGTGACGTCCTGGTCGTCGGGGCCGGTCCCGTGGGACTGGCCTGCGCGCTCTATCTCGCCCGCCGTGGATGGACGGTCACCGTCCTCGAACGGTGGCCCGCCCCGTACAGCAGGCCCCGGGCCGTCCACTTCGACGACGAGGTCGCGCGGCTGCTCGCGGACGCCGGCATCGGCGAGGACATCGCGCGCCTGACGGAACCGGCCGACACCTACGAGTGGCGCAACGCCGCCGGTCAGACACTGCTGGCCTTCGACTGGTCGGGCCTCGGGCCATCGGGCTGGCCCGTCGCGTCGATGATGTACCAGCCCGATCTTGAAGAGACCCTCGCCGCTGCGGCGGAGAACCTCCCGGGCGTCGCGCTGGTGCGAGGACACACGGCGGTGGCGCTGGAGGAGCACACCGAGGCCGTCGTCGTGACGGCACACGACCAGCACGGTCTCGAACGTCGCTTCCAGGCCTCCTATGTGATCGGCTGCGACGGGGCCAACAGCTTCGTCCGCGAACGCATGGGGACCGACACCACAGATCTCGGATTCTTCTACGACTGGCTCATCATCGACGTGCTCCCGCACGGGGAACACGAGTGGAACCCGGTCAATCTCCAGATCTGCGACCCGCTCCGCCCTACGACCGTCGTCTCCGGCGGCCCGGGACGACGCCGCTGGGAGTTCATGCGCATGCCCGGCGAGACCGTCGAGGAGCTCAACACCGAAGAACGGGCCTGGGAGTTCCTGCGGCCCTGGGGCCTGACCGCCGACAACTCGACTCTGGAACGGCACGCCGTCTACACCTTCCAGGCCCAGTGGGCCGACGTGTGGCGTTCCGGCCGGCTGATCATCGCCGGGGACGCGGCCCACCTGATGCCCCCGTTCGCCGGGCAGGGCATGTGCTCCGGCATCCGCGACGCGGCCAACCTGAGCTGGAAGCTCGACCTGGTCCTCCGCTCGGCCGCCAGTCCCGCCCTGCTCGACTCCTATGGCCTGGAGCGCGCCGCGCACGTCCAGCACGCGATCGGGATGTCGGTCGAGCTGGGCAAGGTCATCTGCGTCACGGACCAGGATGCGGCTGCGCTCCGCGACGCCTCGATGATCGAGAAGGGCGCCGACCCCGAGCGCATTCTGCCTCCCCTTCCCCCGCCGACCCTGATCGACGGTGTCATCGCGCGCGGTACCCACAGGCTTCAGCAGCGCTCCGCGGGCCGGCTCAGCATGCAGGGCAGGGTCAGCCGTCGCACTGTCACGGGGCTGCTCGACGACGTCGTGGGCCGGGGCTTCCTCGTCGCGTCGACGACCGATCCCAGGGAGGCGCTGACCGCGGAGCATCTGGCCTTCCTCGATCGCATCGGCGCCCATCTCGTGCGCATCGTCCCGGCCGGGCAGGAGAAGGAAGCGATCGACGTCACCGACGTCGATGACGTCTATCTGCCGCATTTTGCGTCGGCGGGACACATCGGTGCCGTCGTGCGCCCGGACCACTATGTGTTCGGTACGGCGTCCACGCCTGGAGATCTGGCGCACCTCGTCGACGAACTCGCCCGCATGCTGGGCACGGACGACTGCGCCCCTTACAAAAGCCGGAAGCCGGGTCTCGCGGCAGCCGCTGCGGACGGTGACGCATGAGGCGGACCGACGCGCCGAGCGCTCCGTCCCCCACCTGGACGCCGGACCCCGCCCGGACCGCAGCCTCGAGGATCGCGGACTTCGCCGGCTTCGTGACAAAGCGCACGGGCGTGGACCACTCCGACTACGCGGCTCTGTGGCAGTGGTCGGTCACCGATGTGCCGGGCTTCTGGTCCGCGGTGTGGGACTACTTCCGCATCAGCTCGGACGCTCCGTACGAGGAGGTCCTGGACGACACGCCGATGCCCGGGACCCGCTGGTTCCCTGGGGCCCGGGTCAACTACGCCGAGCACGCCCTGCGCGCTGATCTCCCGGGCGAGGCGATCATCTCCGTGAACGAGGACGGAAGCGAGACCCGCACCAGCTGGAGCGAACTGCGCCGTCAGGTCGGCTCGGTGGCGAACTGGCTGCGCGAGCGGGGCGTCACCGCGGGCGATCGCGTCGTCGGCTACTTGCCCAACACCACACATGCAGTGGTCGCCTTCCTGGCGACCGTGAGCATCGGCGCGGTCTGGTCGGCCTGCGGCCAGGACTATGCCGCCTCTGGCGCCGCTGCGCGCTTCACCCAGCTCGAGCCCGTGGTGCTGTTCGCAGCCGACGGCTACCGGTGGAATGGCAAGCTACACGATCGTCAAGACGAGACGGACCGGCTGCGTGCGGCCCTGCCCTCGCTACGGCACGTCGTCACCGTCCCCCTGCTGGGCCTCGCGCAGAAGACGGACGAGGCGGTCGCCTGGGCGGATGTGAGCGGAAGCGACAGTGAACTGGAGTTCGAGCGCATGCCGTTCGATTCCCCGCTGTGGGTCTTGTTCTCCTCGGGAACGACCGGGGTACCCAAGGGCATCGTCCACGGGCACGGCGGTGTCCTGCTCGAACATCACAAACTGCTGGGGCTGCACCTGGACCTACGGCCGGGCGAGCGGTTCTTTTGGTACACGACCACCAACTGGATGATGTGGAACATCGTCGTCTCCGCGTTGCTGATGGGCGGCACGGTCGTGCTGTACGACGGAAGCCCCACGTACCCGGATCCGGGCCGACTGTGGAAGCTGGCCGCCGAGCACCGGGCGGTCCTGCTGGGTGTGAGCCCTGGGTATCTGCACGGCTCCGCTCGCGCGGGGCTCGAGCCCGGACGGGACCATGACCTGTCGTCGCTGAAGGTGCTCGGCTCGACGGGAGCACCGCTGACGGCACAGCCCTACGAATGGGTGCGTGAGAACGTGGGCTCCCACGTCCAGGTTGCCTCCGTCACGGGCGGCACCGATGTGGTGAGCGCGTTCGCCGGCAGCGCGCCGACGACGCCGGTGTGGGCGGGAGAGATCTCCGCGCCCGCGCTGGGCGCGGCCGTGGACTCCTGGGACGCCGAGGGACGCTCCGTCGTGGGCGAGGTCGGCGAGCTCGTCGTCACCCGCCCCATGCCGTCCATGCCCCTGTACTTCTGGAACGACCCGGACGGGGCGCGTTACCGCGAGGCCTACTTCGACATGTATCCCGGCGTGTGGCGGCACGGTGACTGGGTGACCCGCACGCCCCACGGCAGCATGATCGTCTCAGGCCGTTCGGACGCGACGTTGAACCGTCATGGTGTACGGCTGGGCAGCTCCGACGTCTACGCTGCCATCGATTCGCTGCCCGGCATCCAGGAGGCCCTGGTCGTGGGCGCGGAGCTGCCCGACGGCGACTACTGGATGCCCTTGTTCATCGTCCTCGAGGAGGGCGCCGAACTGGACGACGCCCTGAAGAGGCTGATCACGGAAGCGGTGAAGACCCGGGCGTCGCCCCGGCACGTACCCGACACGGTGATCGCCGTGCCGTCTCTCCCCCACACTCGGACGGGCAAGAAGATGGAAGTGCCGGTCAAACGCGTCCTGCAAGGGGCTGCTGCCGAGGATGTCGCCAACCGACAGGCTGTGGACGACTTCGACGCCCTCGCCTACTTCAGCCGCTTCAGCCCCTACCGGCAAAGCGCCGAGGGATGAGCGGGATCACGGCCCGGCCGCCGACTGAAGTCGCCTCCTCACTTCGCGAGTCCAGGTAGGACGTCGCGCTAGGAACGACGGGGCTCCGGTGCGGAACGGCCCCCGCAGCCAGTTGCGGGGGCCGTTCCGCACCGCTTCGTCTTGCCTCGGTGTACCGGTGCGGAGCGCCTGTCGAGCAATGCTCAAGACCTGTGGATCAGCCCCGGGAGGGCATGCGGAGGGCGTACCTTCCCGAGTGATCCTGTGATGGTCACCGAGTAGGCCCACGTTCGCAGCGTGGGTTGGGAAGGCACGCCCGTGCTCAGCGTAGTGAGTGCCGACGGTTCCACCGAGTCCGGCTCCCTGATCGGCGAGATCGTGCGCGAGGGCGCCCGGCGGATGCTCGCCGCCGCGCTGAAGGCCGAAGTCAACCAGTACATAGCCGAGTTGGCCGCCGAGCGCGACGAGCGCGGACACCGCCTCGTGGTCCGCAACGGCCGCCACCGGCCCCGCACCATGACCACCGCCGCCGGCCCCATCGAGGTCGCCGCGCCCCGGGCGAACGACCGCCGCGCCGACGAGGCCACCGTCGAGCGCAAGCGGTTCTCCTCCAAGATCCTCGCCCCGTGGTGCCGCAAGTCCCCGAAGGTGAGCGAGGTGCTGCCGCTGCTCTACCTGCACGGACTGCCCTCGGGGGACTTCGTGCCCGCGCTGGAGCAGTTCCTCGGCTCGGCGGCCGGGCTGTCGCCGGCGACCGTGACCCGGCTGACGAAGCAGTGGCAAGACGACCACGCTGCCTTCCAGCAGCGCGACCTCGCCGAGTCCGACTACGTGTACGTGTGGGCCGACGGCGTCCACCCGAAGGTCCGGCTCGGCCAGGCCCACTCCTGCGTGCTGGTACTGCTCGGGGTCCGCCTCGACGGCACCAAGGAGCTGATCGCCCTCGCGGAAGGGCTGCGGGAGTCCACCGAGTCGTGGGCCGACCTGCTGCGCGACTGCCGCCGCCGCGGCATGCGCGACCCCGAACTCGTCGTCGGCGACGGTGCGATGGGCCTGTGGAAGGCGCTGCGGGAGGTGTTCCCGGCAGCCCGCCACCAGCGGTGCTGGGTCCACAAGGCCAGAAACGTCACGAATGCGCTGCCGAAGTCCACCCGGCGCGACGAAGGCGATGCAGGAGATCTACAACGCCGAGGACCGCGCCCACGCCGCGAAGGCCATCGAGGCGTTCGCGCGCACCTTCGGCGCGCAGTGGCCCAAGGGCGTCGCGAACTGGTCGAGTCCGCCCAGGCCCGCTGGCGCGCGATCACCGGGGCCCAGCTCGTCGCCCTCGTCCGCGCGGGAGCGAGGTTCGAGAACGGCGTCCTGATCGAGCATCAGAACCAAGCCGCATGAGACCCTACGACGCCCGCAGGAAGAGCCGGCGCCCAGTCCGCTGTGCTGCGGCACCCGGGCCATAGGGCCACTGCCCTCTGCCGCGGCCTCGCCGTTGAACCCGTGGGCCGAGCGCCCCTTGCTCGAAAATCGCGTGATGGTCACCGAGTAGGCCCGCGTTGCAGCGCCTCCAGCCCATCGAGGATGGCCTGAAGGCCGATTTGGAAAGTGTTGTCGGGCGCCGCGCCGTAGTCGGCGCTGTGGGTGTCGAGGCGGGCGCGCAGCCGAGGGAATTGTGCGGCGATCTCGCGAGCCTCGGCCTGGGCTTCGCCGATGGCCTGTTCGGCGTCGCCGCTGCCTTCGCGCCGCAGTTTACGGGTGAGTGAGGCTGTCGCGGCTGGGCCGAGGGCGTTGCCGAGGACGAAGTTGAAAACGGCGGCCGCGGCCTGGTCGGCTGCGGGGCCGGCGAATCCCGCGGCTTCGTAGATGGCGAGGAGGTGGTCGTCGTGGCGGGCCTTGCCGGGGCCGAACATGAGGAGGGAACCGAAGGACTGCAGCAGCCACGGGTGGCAGGTGAGCATTGCGTACAGGTCGCTGGCCATGATGGTGGCCGCCGCGCGCCAGCCGACCCCGTCAGGGTCGGGCAGCGCGATTTCGTGCCACAGCTGGTCGCCGGCGAGAGCGATGAGGTTGTCCTTGCTGCCCACGTGCCAGTAGACCGCAGTGGCCGCCGAGCCCAGCCGCTGGCCCAGTGCCCGCATGCTCAGGCCCTCCAGCCCTTCGGTGTCCAGCAGGGTGATGGCGGCAGTGAGGATCTGTTCGCGGGTCAGTGTGTTGCGGGGCATGGATTCACGATAGCCCTCGGCTTGCACACCGTTCAAGAAACCACTTGTACAGTGTTCAAGTCGTTCGCTAGCCTCCCCTTGAACACAGTGCAAGTCGCCACGACGCCCGATGGGCAGTTTGGCGCCGTGCGTGAACCACACCGATCGAGGGGGAATCGAGATGTCACACGATGCGCTGGCGGAGTTCGTCGAGGAGAAGGCCAAGGAGCTTGGCATCCCGGGTGCAGCGGTGGGAGTCCGGGTGGACGGACGGGAGCTGACCGTCTGCCACGGCGTGACGAGCATCGACAACCCGCTGCCCGTCGACCGGGACACACTCTTCCTGCTGGGCTCGGTCACCAAGACGTACACGGCGACCGCGATCATGTGCCTGGTCGAACAGGGGCGGGTCGAACTGGAGGCGCCAGTGCGCCGCTACGTTCCCGAACTCCGGCTCCCCGATGAGGACGCGGCCGCGCAGATCACCATCCTGAACCTGCTCAACCACACCGCCGGGCTGGACACCCGGATGGTCTTCGACAGCGGAGACGGAGACGACGCACTGGCCCGCGAGGTGACCAACATGGCCGAGATGGCGATGATCGGCCCAGTCGGCGGCCGCGCCTCCTACAGCCAGCTCGGCTACAACCTGCTCGGCCGGGTCGTCGAGAACATCACCGGCGAGACCTACGAGGCCGCTGTCGCCTCACTCGTCCTGGAACAGGCCGGCATGACCGACAGCGTCTTCACCGCCGGACAGGCCATCACCCGCCGGTTCGCCGTGGGCCACAACCTCAGCGAAGGGGCGCTCAAGGCCGCCCGGACTTGGAAGGACACGCGCGGCAACAACCCGGGCGGCGGCCTGGCGTCCTCGGTCTCCGACCAGTTGCGCTGGGCCCGGTTCCACCTCGGCGGCGGTGACCTGGCGCGACGAATGCAGGAGCCGACGGTAGAGCTGCACGGCTCCACGCTCGGCGACGCCATCGGCCTCGGCTGGTTCCTGCGCGACGTGGACGGCGTACGCACCGTCGGGCACGGCGGATCGACCAACGGCCAGTTCGCCAACCTGCTGCTGGTCCCGGAGCGGGACTTCGCCGTCGTGGCGGCATCCAACGCCGGGCCCGACAACGGCCTGGAGTTCAACCAGGCCGTGCTCCGCTGGGCGCTCGAACACTACCTCGGCGTAGTCGAGCGCGACCCCGACCCGCTCCCGTACGACCCGCAGCGCGCCCAGGAGATCACCGGGCACTACGAGAACGAATTCATGACGCTGATTATCGACACCGACGGCGACACGATGACGGTCGAATGCCGGATCAAGCCGGAGATCCGCACGGCGGCCGACAGGGAACTGCCGGCGGATCTGCCGCCGGCCAGCCTCGGACTGCTCCCCGGGAGCGGCGACGAGTACATCGTCACCGGCGGCGGCCTGATCGGCCAGCGCGGTTTCCTCACCCGCGATGCCGACGGCGCCATCATCGGGGCCGACATGGCCGGACGATTCTTCAACCGGGTCTCCTCGACACCCTCCGAGTGACACCTTGGGAACCCCCGGAGACCACCGCAGGCGAGGCTGGCACAGCTTCGCCCAGGTCCACAACATTTGACAATTACTCCCTGTCCCGAGGGGGCCAACCGCGCTCAACGAGAGCGCGCTCGCCACGATGAGGTTCGTACGGCAGACGGCCAGGACCACACGATGCGTGCCGGCCCCGGAGCTGCGCGTTCGTAACGGGCGGGGGCGGCAGAACCGCTGCTCAGTCCACAGGGTTCGGCTCCGAACTCGTGCTGGCAGTGACGTTGTTGGCCGACTATCCGACTCCGACGAAGAACGCGGCGGCGCGCTCACCGCTGGTGAAGCCTTCCCCTGCGAACTTCGTGGAGTCAACGACGCGGAAGGCGTGCCTGCCGGCCGCCTCATCCCCCACCGAGCGTTCGCTGCCGCCTGTTATTCACACATGATTTTGCGGGATGGGGGCCGCGCCCCGTGGGTTTCCGCCCATGGGATGCGGCCCGAGCCGCTATCAGAAGTACGCGCGCCAGGTGTCCGGGAACCTGCCGTCCTTGCGGAAGGAGGCCAGGAACTGGAGGCGGTACGCATCAGGATCGGCGACCGAGGTGGGCGTGCCCGCGAGCTCCTGCAGCCGTGAACCCGGACCCTGATAACGCGACCAAGCGGGAAGCCCCATGGTCGAGGGGTTCCCGGTTCGGGCGAACGCCGTCCAGTAGCCCATGACCGTATCGGAGAACGCGCGGTCGGTGTCACTGGGTTGCGGGGACAGTGGGGTGGACGGCTGGGAGTCGAGGTTGCCGAACACGAAGGGCAGATCGGCTGTGTGCCCCGCGTGCGGGGAGTAGGGCGAGGTGTAGGTGAACTTGTAGCCGTACACCGGTTGTCCGCTGGTCCTCTGGTGCAGGCACAGCAACTCCCAGGTCTGCTCGGTGATCATCATGTCGCCGGCGAGTTGCTTCGCGGAAGTGTTCGTCCGGCTGATGGTTCCCGAGGGGTATCGCTGTTTGAACGCGTCCATGCCAGCGGGGCCGAAGACCTGAGCGGCTGAAGCATCGAATACGGGCGGCGGGATGTGCGGCAGGGTGTTGCCGTCGAACACGGGATAGTCCTCCTCGGCCATGTAACCGGCGAGCAGGGGGACGTGTTGCTGGCGCCCTTCGGCGAACAACCGCGCTGGTGCGTCAGGGAGTACCGAACCGTCAATGCTGGGCTGGAACGCGCCGCTGTCGGGATGTGTGGTGGCCGCGTTCACCACGCTGGCCGGAACGGCTCGCAAGGCGGCCAGGTTCGGCGCGAACAGCGTGGCGGACAGGGCATCTCCCCTTTCCATCGCCATGGCGTGGGTGTCGATGGACCCGTAGACGCTGTCCCAGAAGGCGCCGCTCTGCGCGATCGCCCGGTGGAAGAGGCCGCTCGTGCTGGGTGAGGCCATCAGCATGCCGACGGCGTGGGCGCCTGCGGACTCGCCGAAGACAGTCACGCGGTCCGGGTCACCGCCGAATGCGCCGATGTTCGACTTGACCCAGCGCAGCGCGGCGATCTGGTCCTGAAGCCCCAGGTCGCCCGACGGTCCGGACTCGGCGTCGAGATCGTGGCGGGCCAGGAAACCGAACGCGCCGAGGCGGTAGTTGAGCGTGACGACGACGACCCCGTGGGAAGCCAGGCGCGAGCCGTCGTACAGCGGCTCTGAGCCCGACCCGAACTGGAATCCTCCACCGTGCAGCCACACCATCACGGCCTTGGGCCGCACGTCGCCGGTCGGCGCCCAGACGTTGAGGGTCAAGCAATCCTCGCTCATCCCGGACAGCGGCGTGCTGGGGGTGGCGATTCCGAAGCAGGTGTGCCCGGGTTCGGTGGCGTCGCGCACGCCGGTCCAGGTCGTCGTCGGCTGGGGCGGGCGCCAGCGCAACAACCCCACCGGCGGAGCGGCGTACGGGATTCCCTTGTAGGAGGCGACGCCGGAGTTGTCGGGAGCGTTGCCCCGGACGGCTCCGGAGGTGGTGGTGACGATCTCGGGCAGCGCGGCCTCAGCCACCGCTGGCGGCAAGAAGCCGATCAGTGAGGCCAGCACTGCCGCAAGGGCGCATACTGTGCGGCGCAAGGCTGTGCGGGTGTGGGGCATGAGCCGGAACTCCTCCGTGCTGACTGTTGGTGGTGGGGACCGCGTTGGAGTTGGAAGGCGGCTGCCGGCATGACTCGGGGAACTCCTGAGGGAATGGGCTTCCGCGCACCGGGCTCGAGCGAGCGGTGCGCGGAAGTGACCGACAGGGGTGCCGCCGGCGCGTCGGATGCCTTCCGGCAGGTGGAGGCCGAGGCTCAGGCCGCGGCGGTTACCTTTGTGTCTGCCGCGTCGGGGTCGCTGACTTGATTGGGGGTGAAGAGGGCTGTGATCACTGCCCCCAGGGCGGCGAAGGCGGCGAAGGTGGCGAAGCTGACGAAGGCGGGCCGTCCGATGAGGAAGCCCCCGATCAGCGGCCCGCTGATCCCGGCGATGCGTCCGATGCCGCTGACCAGGCCCACGGCGCCTGCGCGTTGGGCGGAGGGGAAACAGGTCGCTGTGAATCCGTAGATGACGGGCTGGACACCCACGCCGGCCCCGGCAACGAAAAGGAACACGTACAGCGCGTAAAGCGGGGGGTGCGCCGCCAGGCCGAGAATGGCGGCGGCGGTGATCAGGAGGCCGGACACGGCCGCCCTGCGAGGGCCAACGCGATCGGCGGTCCATGCGCCGCCGGAGGCCCCCGCCAGGCCTCCGAAAGAATAGACCAGCATGAACAGCAGGGCCGAGCCCAGCGAGTAGCCGCTCGTGCGCATGATCTCCGGCAGCCATGTCAGCAGTCCGAGGGCGACGATCTGGCAGCAGGCCGTGATGAGAGTGAACACCGCCAGCAGACGCCATCCTCCCTGGCTCATCAACTGGACGAGTTGAGGCCGGGCGTCACTGTTGACCGGTGCGGCCGGAGGTGATGCGGGCGCCCATCTGCCGAGCCTCGCAGCCGCCACGGGCAGGACGGTAACCAGTGGAATGACGCCGCCCAGGAAGAAGACGCCTCTCCATCCCCAGTTGTCGAGGAACGCCAAGGCACTCAGCGTCGCGAGGATCCCGCCCACGGGCAATCCCGACAGCGCCACACCGTTCAGAAAGTGTCGGCGAGCGTGCGGCGCGGCTGACACCGTCAGCGTCACTGCCGTGGGCACCACTCCTCCCAGGCCCAGGCCCGCGATGAACCGGGCGACGCCCAGCACGGTGGGGGACGGTGCGAACGCACACGCGATCATGGCGAGAGAGAACCAGGTGACGCTGACCATGAACATGCGGCGTACGCCGAGACGGTCGGCCAGCACTCCGGCCGTGACCGCTCCGAAGCACATGCCGAGCACCGTCGCGCTGGCGATCGCACCGACCTGGGACGGTGTCAGGGCCCAGTCTGAGTAGTGCAGGAGAGCAGGTGCCGCGGCGCCGTAGATGGCGAGGTCGTATCCGTCGGAAGCAATCGCGGCGCAAGCCAGAGCCGCCACGCCGACGTGACCGGGCATGCGTCTTTTGAAGATCATGGACATCCTTGCTGAGGTTGGTCGCACACAGATATTCCGGTTCCTGCGGGTGCCGCCGAATCCGCCTGAGCTCGGCGGTGAACGGCCTCGGAGGAGGCATGAACAGTCGCGCCGTCCGAACACCCGTCTCCTACGCCGGGTTGTCAGGGGCGGACCGGAGTGGTCACGAGCGTGCTGTGGTGGCACATCGGTGCCGCCGTGGTCCCGCACGCGGGGTTCGCGGCCGCGGGCCTCAGATACAGAAGGGTCCGAGACCTTCTTCTCGTTCGCTCGCACGCGGCATGCGGGGTGGTCATGGGTGTGAGCGCGCTTGTCGTTCACCGGCCGGGGCCGGGTGGGTCGGCCCTCCTGGGCGCTCGTGGATCCGTGGCCAGCCCGTCCTGTTCAGACGGGAAGGGTTGATTTCGAGCCAGTTAAAGGGACGTCACCAGCTGGTTGCCATGGGTTGTACAACCAGCGCCCGTGCCTCGTGTTGGGCTCCGGGGGCATGGACGCGGCCCCGTCGGAACGCATGCCCGCTGACGGATCACGACGTACGACGCGAGTGGGATCAAGCCGGAACGGGCGTCGCTGCGCTCCTCGCCGGACGTCTGCGATGTCTTGGGAACGGGGCCCTGCACGCCGTAGTGCAGCTCGGACCGCAGGGTGAGGGGGGGCGATCCAGCCGGCCGAAGACCACGGGCTGGCGCGGTCGTCATGGCACCGGGCAGGAGCGCCGGCCCGCTGCGGGGGGCCTCGCACGGATCCATCAGCCGCGCAGAACGCATCAGCCGAGCCACAGCAGCAGCAGGAACATCTGGATCGGCAGGATGTGGGGAGCACCGGCAGTCCAGCCTCATGACAACTTCGCTTCGTGCGCAGTGCACCATGATGGATGACGGTTTGGCTGCTCCAGCCTGCGGGCAATCGGGTCGCCCCTGCGGCAGACGGCGTGTCAGGACGAGGTGAATGTGTTGACTCCCCCCTCCTGAAGGATGGGGATTCCTAGCTCACTTCGCCTGGCACCCAGCAGGTGGCAGGGCTTGCAGGATCAGCACCAGCCGGGTCGAGACCAGCCCGGACGAGCATCACACGGGCGGAGTTCTTGTCCCTGGAGGACACCGCTCCGCATGCGGTGCACGTATACGTTCGTTCGGAAAGGGGCAGTGCGTGCTTGGCTCTCGCTCCGCAGTGCGCGCAGTCCATGGTGGTGACGGGCGGCCGCCTCGGTGAGGTCCTCACCCACCGTTCCGCGGACCTGGATGCTCCAGGAAGGATCGGGCATGTGGGGGGGGGCGGCGGCTTCCGCCAACGCCGAGACGCGGTCCACGCGGCGGTCGCGCCGGCGTCGAGCAGGCGGTTGAGCGACGCCAGGGCCGTGCCGGTCACGGACAGCACCGTGTCGCCGCCGCCTGGCCGTCAGTGGCCTCCCGGGACGGCGTCGGCAATGTCATGGCGGTGAGCCAGTTGCGAGCGGCGGCGTGGATTCCTCCTGCGTCAGCGGTATTGGCCATGCGAGGCGCCCTGTTCGTCGCTCGTCGCGAGCCCGTGCGACGGGCGGCGCGATGTGCGCCGTGCGTTCTCGGACGGCGCTGAGGGCATCGCGTGGGCCCTCTCCGAGTGTGCGGCGTTCTCCGTCCCCTGGGAACGCCGTCCGCCTCGTGGGGTCGCCGGGCCGGCCGGATGGGCCGACGTGCGGCCCACCCTCTTCGAGGGCGCACGCTCAGGCCGTCTCGCTGTCGGACGCGCACGACGCGGCGTCACCCGCCCCGCCGTCCGCCGCGGCCAAGTCCTTGGGCGACAGGCTGAATTCAAGGGTGAGTCCGTCAGCGGCTGGATGGGCGCCCGTGAGTCGCGCTCCTGCGGGCAGCTTGTCGATGTTGATCGTCCGTGGCTCGAGTTTGTCCTTGATCGCGGAGCCGCCGGGGAGCGAAGACAACGCGCTGACGGGCAACTCTCGCCCGAGGAGAGTGACGACCGTGGGAGTCGTGGTCACCGCGTGCGAGGTGGTCGACAAGTCCACCAGGACCGTGAAGGGCATTCCCAGGTCACCGGCAGTTCCGGTGAGGGTGAGGTGAGTTCCGTCAGACCCCAGCCGCATTGTGCCCGCGTCACCGTCGAGCCGCTTGCCGAGCTGCGTATAGGAAACGGTCGCCGAGGCCGTGCCGCTGGTGATCCCGCCGCTGGCGGACACCCCGTACAAGGAGGCGCGCACCGCCATGTCGAAGTCATCGCGATGCACGCGTCCCGCGCTGATGTGCACGGTGCCGATGCCGCCCGTGGCGGCTTTGAGTCCGGCGAAGGCATCGCCCAGCTCGGCGCTGATGTCGGAGGCGTCGCCGAGGCGACATGCGGCCACTTCTGCGATCTTGTCTTCGACCCTGCGTTCGACGTAGAGATCGACGCCGGTCAGCGCCAGCACCAGGGAAGCCGCAGCAGACACAGCGATGAGGGCTCGGCGGCGTTTGTTCATGGTGTGTCGACTCCGATGGGGGCGAGATGTCGAAGGCCTGCGGCAGCGGACCTTCCGGTGCGAACGGCGTCCTTGCCCTCCGGCGGGCTCAGGTCCGGTTCCCAGGAATGGCGGGCCCCGTCACCGTGGTCACAGCCTCACCCCTATCTGTCTGAACTGTCAATTGTCATAACTGCCACTAGATGACATACGGTGTCCGGGCGGCCGACACCGCAACGGCGAGCGTGCCCGCGCCGTCTGGGCTGTCGGCCCATACCGCGTCGTCGACTCTGGGCTGGAGGCTCCTGGTGTGCGCCGCCCTACGAGCTTTACTCAGACAAACGACAACTTCTGTTCCAGACGGCAGAGATCCGGTGCACCGCAGGAGGGCGCGGGCCGGGGCGACCAGCTCGGCGAGGACGCCTGTACGTCGCGCCGCCCTGCTCTGCCCTTTCCCCTCCCCGATGATCGGACAGCCAATGCGCAAAGCCATCGAGCCGCACACCGCCGCAGTCGCTCTTCCCCCGGCGTCCGCGTCTTCCAGCAGCCGGCCGCGGCAGGTCGTCGTGCCCTATGCAGTTCTCGGCGTGCTCATGGGCGGGCTCTGGGCCGTCAACCACGGGGCCTCCCTGTGGGAGCACACCGAACGTCTCCTGTTGGTCGCCCTCATCGTCCCGCCGCTGCTGGAGCGGTTGCGCATGCGCAGGCGACGCCGCCTCGGGCTGGAAGGCGAGCCTCGGGTCTCTCTGCTGCGCCTGACTCTGCTGAAGGTGGGCGTCGTCGCCCTAGCCCTGGCGGCGACGTGGCTGCTGCGGGGCCACGTGGCGGGAGCCGACTACTGGACGGCTGCGGGCATGGCCGTCCTCGTCGCGGTGGTGGGACCTGTACTGCACCCGAGCATGATCGTCAGGGAGAGTCGGTCGCCACGCCACGCCACCCCCGGGTGATCAAGGGCGGCGCATCACCCGGTTGAGGGCGCCGACGCGCCCGCTCTCTGAGCGGCGGGTGTCAGTGCGCTGCGCCCAGGTAGCGTGCGATGGTTCGGGCCGCGGTGCGTACGGCCGCAATATAAAGGCCGGAGCGGAGTCGGCACTGAACACGACGACGGAGTGGCTTCGTAGGTGAAGGTTGACGCCACCTGTAGGTCAGTTCCGACTCCCCCGGTGCCTGAGGGACCCGATTTTGTAGGTGCGAACTGACTCCACCTGGCGGGCCCGCTGCGACGGATTGAGCCCGTGCCGGGGCAGAGCCTGTTTCTGCCGCACGGCCCACATATGCGGACACCTCGATGAAGGGGGCCTCCGAGACAGCTGACCCAGCCTGACGGGGAACGATCACACACCTCACGGGAAACGACCTGCAAAGCTCCGGGACGTCCCTGATCAGAGGCACTCGTGAACACCCGGGCGTGCGCGTCAACGCCTCGCCCGCCGGGCAAAAGGGCGCCGACGGGCGATGGTCTTGGCCAGCAGCCTCTCGTCGGCCGCCTCCACCAGCTCGTTGACGAGCTTGGTGGCCAGCACGTATGTCACCCGGTACTCGTGCATCGCCGCCCCGGTGCCCAGCGCGATGAGCAGGTGCGACTTGCCGGTTCCGCTGTCGCCGATCAGGCACAGCGGCAAGCCCTTCTTGACCCAGTCGCACTTGGCGAGGGTGTGGATGGCGGCCGGGTCGATAATCGGGTCGGCGTCGAAGTCGAACTGCCGGATCGATTTCTCGCGCGGAAAGCCTGCCGCTCTGCTGAGCACCCCGTCCCCCGCCACGACTCGCTCGGGGCCGGTGGGGCGGCCGCCAGGTGCGTCCACGGACTTCGCTTTGCTGAAGTGACCCGGAGGACGGAGGGGCAGAAATTCTGCCGGCCGCATCGGGAACGGATCACCTTAACTGTCCGTTCGACGGGACCGGACGCCGCGATCGAGGGGACCGTCGGCACGAAGGATGTGGCAGGAGCGGGGCAGTGGCAGTGCGTGCCGTCAGGCCTCCGTCGCCGCACGTTCCTTCAGTGCGGTCAGGTCGGCCGAGGAGTAGTGCCGACCGGCCCGGACCACCCCGGCGATGCGGTGCAAGTTCTGCACACTCTCCAGCGGATCGGCGTCGAGGAGCACCAGGTCCGCATTCCTCCCCGGCGCGACCGTTCCCATGGTGGCGGTCCTCCCCAGGAATTCGGCGGCGCGCAAGGTGGCCATCTGCAGAACTCGCAGGGGAGATACCCCCGCGCTGCCCAACTCGTCGAACTCTTGGTGCAGAGACCGCCCCGGCACCACCCACGCGGCACCCGAACAGTCGCTGCCTGCGAGCATGGGCACGCCGGCCTCGTCGAAAATCCCGGTGAGGCGCAGCTGCTGCTCGTACAGGGTCCTGAACGTCGCCCGCGTCTCCGCAGGGAACTCACTGAACTTGGCAGCCGCCTTCTTCCAGCCCTTGACCGTGCCGGGGTCCATGAGGCGCAGGGCGGGATCCTCGGCGAAGTCCGGGTCGTCGCAGAGCTGCTGCGTCTTCACCCGGATCAGCGTCGGGACCTGCCAGGTGCCGTCCGCGACGAACCGCTCGGCCAGCTTCCGGGCCAGGTCTTCGTCGAAGCTGTCAGCTGCACGACGCAGGCGCTTGACCTCGTCGGGGTTGCTGCGGTTGATGGGGTTGACGACCAGCTTCTTCACCACACGGCCCATGATCTGTTCCATGAACGGCAGTTTGAAGGGCGGCACCTTGATCGCCGCGCGTCCGCCGGCGCCCTGCTCGACATGAGTCCTTTCCGTGGAACAGCATGCAAACAAGCCCACGCCCGGGCCGAGATGCTCGATGGACTTCATTCCGAGGCGCGAAGCCTTGAGAACATCGATACCCGCCGGCAGGTGTCCCACGATGGGCAGTCCGAGCCTCAGCGCTTCCGCCTGTGCCGCGAAGAACACGTCGGGCGTCACCATCGCGACCTTGATGAAGTCGGCGCCGGCGTCATACTGCTCGCGGACCGTGGCCACCGCCTGTTCCTCGGTGGCCGCGTTCAGGGGAGTGATCAGCAACGGCCCTGGGGTGGCGAGCAGGGCCGGGCCGCTCTCGGGAAGGCCGAGTGCACCGTCAGCCCGATCGCGCAGCAGCTTGATCGATCCCGACATCTGCCGGAACCCGGTGACGCCATGGGCCAGCAGGAGCTTGAGGTCACGCGTCTGATGCCGCAGGGACTGGCCGAGCGGGTGGCCGTGCATGTCGTTGTATCCGGGTACGGCGTACAGGCCGCGCGCGTCGATGGTTTGCAGCCCTTGGATGCCTTTGACGTCGATGTTGAGGCCGACCTCGGTGATGTTGCCGCCGCGCACGAGTACGTCGGTTTCTCGGGTCAGCGTGCCGTCGCGTGTGTCCACGACTGTGGCCGAACGCAGCAGCACCGGCTGGTGGTGCTGCGTCTGTCGACTGGAAGCCTGAGAAGGCGTGGTCATGGGTAATCGCTCCTGCCTCAGTGGTCGGCGCGCCGGCCACGGCCATGGCTCGCTGCTGGGGCCAGGCCCTGTAGGGCTTGTGTTGCGCTTCTTCTCGCCACACGCTAGAGAAGGACCCATAGACTGGCATCCTTCGTACCGCTGAATGGAACGGTGATCGTGTGACGCTGCCAGGCCGCGAAGCGGCTGCTGGGCAGACCGCGCCGGGGCATGGGGGCAAGCCGGCAGTGGGCGAGGCAGTGATCGACCGGGCCTTCCGACTGCTGAACTCGTTCGACTCGGAACACCGCGTGTTGTCCCTGGCAGACCTCGCCAGGCGCACGGGTATCCCGCGCAGCAGCACGCTCCGCCTGGCTCGCAAACTCACCGAGGCCGGGGCCCTCGAGCGCCTGGATGACGGCGACTTCGTCATCGGCCTCAGACTGTTGGAAGTCGCTTCGCTCGCACCACGCGGCCACGGTTTGCGCGCGGTGGCGATGCCGTACATGGAGGACCTCTTCCACGTCACCCAGCAGCATGTGCTGCTGGCGGTGCGCGATGGCGACGACGCCCTGCTGGTAGAACGTCTGTCCGCCCATGGCGCGACACCGGTCCGCTTTCGGGTGGGCGGTCGCATGCCTCTCTCGGCGACCGGCGTAGGCCTGGTGCTGCTCGCGCACGCGCCGGCGGAGGCTCAGGAAAGGGCGCTGCGCGGCTTCGCGCCCAAGGATGAGATGAACCTGATGGAGTGGGACTCGGCGGCCGAACTACGTCGCACGCTGGCGGAGGTGCGCAGGGGCGGATTCGCCGTGGAGAGGGAGACCGGCGGGACGCTGAGTACCGTGGCGGCCCCCGTGCGCAACGCGGATGGTGTGGTGGCGGCGTTGTCCGTGGTCATGCCCAGCTCTGAGCTGGCTCCCGGCACCTATGTGACCGCTGTGCGTACCAGTGCCCGGGCCATCTCCCGGCAGCTCGGGGCGGGCACCCGGACGTCGTGATCCACGGGTTTCGCGGCGCTGAGGGGAGGGCGGCGGGCAAGCGGCGCAGCGTCTCTCATGGCGAGGTTCCGGTCCCAGCCACGCCGATCACAGGGATCTGAGAATGCGCTGCGGTCAAAGGCGTAGACACCGGCGGACGTCGCCTGGGCCCGTATCCCTGCCGCTCATCGTTCGTCGTTGGCCGTGTCGGCGGCCGCGAGGTCCGCGGGCAGTAGCCCGGCCAGCCACGCGTCGCGGTGGAAGCCCCGCTGATCGATCCGGCTGCGCAGCACGCCCTCGAAGCGGAAGCCCAGCCGTGTCGCGAGCTTCGTCGAGTCGTCGTTTCCGGTGATCGCCAACCATTCGACGCGGCTTGCCACCAGGTAGCCGAAGGCCCAGCGCAACGCGGCGCGGAGGGCTTCCGCGGCATAGCCGTTCCCCCGGTGCTCCGCCGCCACCCAGCACCCAATCTCGCAAACGCCCACTCCCCTCACCGACAGTCCGACCGCACCCACCAGGTGTGCGCCCTGCCGGGTGAAGGCGCCAAACATGTACATCCGGTCTTCCCGCCAGCCGTCCGGGTACGCCGCCTCCACGAAGAACACAGCATGCTCCCGATGGAACGGCACAGGTGTCAGCGTCCAGCGCGCAATCTCGTCGTCCTGGAGGGCGGCCGTCAGCGCGTCGACGTCCGCGATGGCGAAAGGGCGCAGCACGAGACGGGAAGTAGACAGAGTTCGAGCCCGCATGACGGCCTCCCGACCGGTTGCTGAGCAGGTGTCAATTGTGTGCCGGTGATCCTGTCCGGAGTGGCAACGGACCCTCAACCCGCATGGGGTAGCGACCGGCACATGCCCGCAGCGGGCGGGCATGGGAACCTGCGCAGAGCGAGCCCGGCTGTCGCCCACAAGGCCGCTCGAGCGCGCCATGCAGCCCGGGCAGCGGGCCGGTCACGCTTGTTCAGAGTGAGTTGAAGTCGCCCAGAATGCCGAAGGCTTTGGGCAGCAAACTCTCCGGCTCGACCGCCAAGCCCGCCTCGCGGCGGTTGCGCAGCGTGCGCAGCACCGCTCGAGCGGCCGAGAGGGCGCAGTTGGCGATCACCGCCGCCCGCAGGTCAGCGTCTGGGGTGTCCGGTGGGAGACGTTCCTGGACGAGTTCGGTCAGCCGCTCCTCGAACTCGGCGACCTGGCGGGACAGGCCCGCGCGAGCCTGCTCGCGCACCTCGCCGAGAGGGTGGGCCAGCGCGGTCAGGCTGCTCACAGCGAAGTAGGACACCGCGTCACCGAGCGCGGCACAGGTCGCCTCAAGAGGGCCCTCGGTCGTGGGCCGTGCCCGGAAAGCGTCTTCGATCTGGGCGAACAGTTCGATGCTGTCCGGCAGGAGCAGCGCTTCCTTGCTGTCGAAGTACCGGAAGAAAGTGCGTTGGGACACGTTGGCGGCGGCCGCGATGTCGGCCACCGTCGTCTGTGTGAAGCCGCGGTCAGCGAAGAGCCCGGCCGCAGACTCCCGTAGAGCACGTCGCGTCTGGTCCTTCTTGCGTTCCCGCAGTCCGGGCTCGGCCGGCTTCGTCACCATTTTGCCACCTTCATTTGCACGACCTGGCTGCCAATTGTCATGACTGCCATTATGACCCAGTTTCTCTTCTCCGGGTGCCGGGTCCGGTGGCGTGGACGCCCGGCATGACGCCGACGGCGGCCTGCGCTCGTCCTCACCTGCGTCGGCTGCGAGCGGAAGATGTGTTTCCTGCCGGGAGCGCGGTAACGCAGTTCCGCCGTACTCATGGCGGAGCTGCGCATGCCTCCTCGCCCGAAGCCGGCAGTGGACAGCCCTGGCCGCCTTGCCGGCTCGGGCCTGCGCACGTGACGGCGAACGCCTGTGCGGCGTCAGGCGCTGCTCACGATGCGCTTGGTGAGCAGACGGCGCGCGACGCGGGACTCGGGAAGGAAGGTTCCCGCGACGAACACGTGGAATGCCCCGGGGAACTCGTACAGCGCCACGTCCGTCCCCTTCGCCCGCGCCTTGACCGCGAACGCCCGGCAGTCCGGCAGGAGGAGGTCGTGGGTGCCCACGAACACGGTGGTCGGGCAGAGGTTCGCGGGGTCCGCATAGAGAGGGCTGACCGCCGGATCCCTCGGGTCGCATCCGTTCGCCCAGAGCAGGCCGCCATGGCGCAGGCCGGGCAGTGAGAGCGTCGGGTCGAACCTTTGGATCGCCGCGATCGCGGGGTTGGAGAGGGTGATGTCGAGCCACGGCGCGAAGAGCACGAGGTGGCGTGGCCCTGGAAGTCGCTCGTCGCGTAGGCGCTGGGCGAGGGCCAGGGCGAGGCCTCCTCCGGCCGAGTCGCCGCCCAGCACGGGAGCGGCTGGCGCATTGCGTGCGACGGCCTGGTGCACGGCGGTCAGGCGGGTAAGGGCGTCGGTCGCGTCGCTCTCCGGGGCCAGGGCATACATGGGGACGGTGACGGTCCATGAATTCTCGTGGGCCAGAGCCGCGATGAGCCGCCAGTGGTGTGTGATGATCGGATTCGTGTATCCACCGCCGTGAAGGTAGATGAACGGCGTGGTAGCGCTCTTCGCGCGCTTCGGCGACACGACCGCTACGAGTAGTCCTGCGATCGTTGTCCAGGTGATGTGGCATGACGCTCGCACGGACCGGGGTGGGGCGGCTGGCCCTTTCGCTCGGGCGCGCTGCCGGTGCCGTTCGGTGAGAACGACGTCGCTCAGCGTCCGTTTTAGCCCGTTTCTGCGGAGCAGGGCGCTGACCATCCGCATGGCCGTCGATGGCCTTGAGGGAGGGGTATTCATGAGCGGCCGGCCAGTGCGGTGAGCCCGCTGCGGAGTGCGTCGGCTGCTTCAAGCAGGGCTCCACGACCGGTATGGCCAACCCCTGTGGCGTTGATGATGCCGTGGACGAGTCCGCTGTGTCGGCGCAGGGTGACGGGGATCCCGGCCTCCTCGAGCTGTCGTGCGTACGCTTCGCCCTCGTCGCGCAGCGGGTCGAAGCCGGCGACAGCAATATAGGCCGGCGGCAGTCCGGCGAGGGTGTCGGCGAGCAGGGGGGAGGCACGGGGATCGAGTGCGTCGGTGGGGTCGGGCAGGTAGTGGCCGCGGTACCAGTCCATCTGTGCCTCTGTCAGGAAGAAGCCGTGGGAGAACAGCCGGTAGGAAGGGCGCTTGGCGGACAGGTCGGTCACCGGGAAGAACATCAGCTGGAACGCGGGTGAGGGGCCCGGTTCGGCGTGGGTGACCTGCGCAACGACTGCGGCCAGGTTGCCGCCGGCGCTTTCTCCGCCGACACCGATCGCGTGGGCATCGACGCCCAGGGACTCGGCGTTGCGAGCGGCGTGACGGAAGGCTGCCACGGCGTCCTCGACGCTGGCGGGGAACGGGTTCTCGGGAGCGAGCCGGTAGTCGATCGAAAGGACGGACAGTCCGGCGTGGACGGCGAGGAAGCGGCAGGCGGAGTCGGCGGATTCCAGATCGCCGAGGACCCAGCCGCCCCCGTGGTAGTAGACCAGCAGGGCCGAAGGCCCGTCGAGGCCGGAGGGGCGGTAGAGCCGGGCGGCCAGCGGTCCGGCCGGTCCCGGCACGCTCAGGTCGCGCACCCTGGCGACCGGGAGCCGGTCACCGAAGATCCAGGCTTCGGCACTGATCTGGGCGCGCCCCTGGGACAGGGGAAGCTGTTCGAAGGTCCGGGCTGTCGTCAGGCGCAGCAGTCTGAGTGCGACCTGGATCTCGGGGTGCAGTTCCTGCCCGTCGATACGGGTGGGCCGTCCGCCCAGGGCCCGCTGCACCCGGGGCGGCAGCGCACCGACCGCCCGCATCACGCCTCGTGCCACCTTGTCCTGGAGCGGTCTGTGTGTAGCCATGGGGGCTCCCAGCCAGCCGTGGAGCACCTGCCGGCCTCATGAAGGGTCGGCAGGTCGGACAGGGCAGGACACTACAAATAGTCTGTACATGCGTCCAGACTTTAGGGATGCGATTTCCGAGAAGGGGTCTGGGACAACTCAGCACCGGCGGCATCCATCACGGTGAACGCGCGATGGAGGGCCCGGAGCGCCTCCCTCAGGGAACGGCGGTCGGCCTCACCGCGGGGCCAGGCACGCCGATGCAGGGCGAACCCGTCCAGCATCGCAACCACCATCGGAGCCCGTTCGGCGGCGAGGGGCGTGCCGACCGCACGGAGCGCAGCCTCGGCGCCTCGCTCGACGGCCGCCATGATCTGGTGCGCCGGGGCCTGGAGCTGCGGCCGGCGAGCACACTCGAGGTAGATCTCGAACTGAGCCGCCACATCCGTCTGCGGTCCGCTCAGCATCAGCTCGACGAAGCGGTCGATGGACGCTTCCGGGCCTACGTCGGCCTCAGCGATCTCCCTGATCAGCGCGTCCACGCGAGTCGTGAAGCGATCGGCGACGATCCGCAGAGCCTCCTCGATCAGCTCGTCCAGGGACGAAAAAAAGTAGCTGGTGGTCGACGGGGGCATTCCGGCCCGCGCGGCGATCGACCGGTGCGTGGCGCCCTTCACGCCACTCTCGGCGATGACCTCGATGGCAGCCTCCAGCAGTTCGGCGCGGCGGGCGGCGCCACTGGCCCGGTGTGTCGCAGGTCGAATCGGCATGCGGGAAATTCTACCGAAGTAAGTCTGGACATGCGTCCAGACTTGTAGGAGCCTCTGGACAAACGCCCAGACATCTGTTTCACCCGCTCTGAGAGGGCAATACCGGCCGGGCCCGGCACGACGAACCCCGTCCCCGTCCTCAGATCCCACGGACAACAGCAGGAGCGCCTCAGCATGATCGCGATCAGCCACGCCGAAATCGGCGCAGCCGCCGGGACACCTCGGTGAACGACCACAGGGACATACGGGAGCGGGTCGCACACGCCTGCCGCGAGCTGGCGGCCCGTGGGCTGGTCATCGCGGAGGCCGGGAACGTCAGTGTCCGGGTGCGCTCGGATGTGGTGGTCACCGCGACCGGCGCCCGGTTCGGCGGGTTGAGCGCCGAACAGGTGGTCGTCGTCGACCTCGAAGGCAACCGGATCTACGGCGGCCTTGAGCCGACCTCGGAGCTGAGCCTTCATCTGGGGATCTACCGGCGCTTCGGCACCTCCGCGGTCGTGCACACGCACGCTCCGATGGCGACGGCGGTCGGTCTCGTCGTCGACGAACTGCCCTGCGTGCACTACTACATGCTCAAGCTGGGAGGCGCCCTGCGCGTAGCCCCGTACTCCACCTGGGGCACACGCGAACTGGCCGCCGACGTGCTCACCGCCCTGGACGGCAAGTCGGCCGCGCTGATGGCCAACCACGGCGCGGTCACCCACGCGCACTCCCTGGACGTGGCCGTCGAACAGGCGCTGCTCCTGGAGTGGGCGTGCACCCTCTACCGGTGCGCGGCATCGATGGGTACACCACGCACCCTCGACAGCGGGCAGCAGCGTGCCGTCATCGAGGCCGCGCTGGCGCGTATGAACCCAGACCCGACTGACGCCTTTGGAGAGACGTCATGACCACGGCCCCCGAGATGACCGTGATCGCACTGGGCGCGTGCGTCCTGGACACCCTCGTCAGTCCGGTCGAGCACATCCCCGAGGGCCAGGGCGGACAGCTCGTCGACCGCATCAAGGTGACAGCGGCCGGCCCCGCAGGTGGAACCGCCCTCGTTCTCGCCGAGCTCGGTGCCACCGTGCGTGGCGCGGGAGCGATCGGCGCCGACCCGCTCGGCGACCACCTACTGGCGCTGCTCGCCCGCGACGGCGTGGACACCTCTCTGCTGCTGCGCCGCAACGACGCGCAGACTTCGGCCAGCGTGGTGCCGGTCAGACCGGACGGCTCCCATCCGGCCTTCCACGTCATCGGGACGAACGCGGGCTACGGTCCGGACGACGCTCCGTGGGAGGCGATCGCCGCCGCGACCCATTTGCACTTCGGTGCACCGGAGCTCATGGGCGGCTCCGCTGCCGCGAAGATTCTCTCCTTCGCACGCGATCACGGAGTAACGACCTCCGTGGACTGTCTCGTTCCCGGCGAGCCGTCATGGCTGGACTGGATCGCGAACTGTCTGCCGTTCATCGACCACCTGCTGCCCAACGACGATCAGGTCCTCGGCTGGACGGGTGCCAGCAACCTGGTGGCCGGGTGCCGCGCGCTCCTCGACCGCGGCGCCGGATGTGTCGCCGCGACCGCCGGGGCGGCCGGCGCGGTTGTCGTCGCCACTGACGGTGAGCACTCCGTCCCCGCCTTCGCTGCCGACGTCGTCGACACCACCGGCTGCGGCGACTCCTTCTCTGCTGGCTTCCTGCGCGGTCTGTCCCTCGGGCAGGAACCGGCCGAGGCAGCTGTGCTGGGCTGTGCCACCGCGGCCCGGGTCGTCGCCGGACTGGGTACGGACCACGGCGACTTCGACCTCGCCTCCGTGCAGGCCTTCGCCGCCGCTGCGCCGACTCTGAGCGAGGGATGAACGATGCCGTCCTCGACTGAGGCTCCTTTTCCCGAGACATCCCCTTCCCCGGCGTCTTCCTGTCACCGCACCGACGTAGTCGTGGTCGGCGCGGGGCTGGCCGGGCTGACCGCCGCACGCAGGCTGGTCGCCGCCGGGCACAGCGTCGTCGTCCTCGAAGCGCGTGACCGCGTCGGCGGGCGCACCCTCAACCACGACCTCGGCGACGGGCAGGTCGTCGAGGCGGGGGGCCAGTTCGTCGGACCGACGCAGGACCATGTGCTCGCTCTCGCAGACGAACTCGGCATCGACACGTTCCCCGCTTACGACGAGGGCGCCTCCGTGTACGTGCACGCGGGGCGCGCGACGCGCTATTCGGGCGACATTCCCCCGGACCTGCTCGCCCTGCCGGACATCGGCGTCACCACCGCCCGGCTCGCCCGCATGTCCCGGCAGATCCCGCTGCACGCACCGTGGGAAGCCAAGCACGCCCGCCGCTGGGACTCGCTCACCCTCGACAGTTGGATCCGCAGCACCACACTGGGCCGGGGCGGGCTCGACCTGCTGAACGCCTTCCTCGGCTCCGCATACGGCGCCACCGCCGCCGAAGCCTCCCTCCTGTTCAGCCTCCACTACATAGCCGGCATGGGCTCCGAGGGACATCCCGGCACACTCGACCGCGGTATCGGTACCAGGAACGGCGCCCAGGAACGCCGGTTCGTGGGAGGCTCGCAGCGCCTGTCTACCACGATGGCGGAACAACTCGACGGTCGTGTCGTTCTCGGCTGCCCCGTGCGCGCTGTCGAGCAGGAGGCCCGCACCGTCACCGTACGGACCGACACCGCGGCGTGGACGTGCCGCCGGGTCGTCGTCGCGCTGCCTCCCGCGCTCGCCGCCCGGATCCGCTGGTCCCCGCTGCTGCCGCCGGAGCAGGATGCGCTGTTCGGCCGACTGGCCTTCGGGCAGTTGATGAAGTGCGAGGCCGTGTACGACGAACCGTTCTGGCGTGCCGACGGTCTGTCCGGCCAGGGTGTCTTCCGTGCCGGTTCGACGGTGTGCTCCACGTTCGACAACTCGCCGCCCAGTGGCAGCCCCGGCGTCCTGATGGGTTTCCTGGGCGGCAGGCAGTGGCGTGCCTGGGCGCACCGGCCCGCGCACGAGCGGCGCGGCGCTGTGCTGCGCGCCTTCGCCCAGGTGGTGGGCGCCGGCGCACTGCGCCCTCGCAGCTACTTCGAGCAGGACTGGACCGCTGAGGAGTGGACCCGCGGGGGTCCTACCGCGGTCGCCGCCCCCGGTGTGCTCACCGAGTTGGGCGTCTGGCGGGACAGGCCGTTCGGCCGTGTCCACTGGGCCGGCGCCGAACGTGCCGACTACTGGAACGGCTACATGGACGGGGCCGTGCGTTCCGGCCAGGACACCGCAGAAGCCGTCATCGAACAGGAAGACTGACATGGCCACCGACATGACCGAGATCACCGAACGCGCCGTACTCGCCGTACCCCTCGCACGGGTCTGGGACGTCGTTTCCGCCACGAGTCGCTACGGTGAGTGGGTCGACGGCGTGCTGGAGGTCACCGCCCATCACGGCACCGCGGAGGTGGGCCGGACCTACTGCGAACGCAACCGCACCCTCGGGCCGCTGACCACTCGTTCCACTTGGACGGTCAGGGCGATAGACCCTCTGCGGCGGCGCGTCGACACCGCGACCGGATTCGACCCGATGCGCGATCTGACCAACATTTTCGAATTTCGGCAGCTGACCTTCGACGACGGTGCCGAAGGCGTCGAGATGACCTACACGGTCCGCTATCGGGCCGGCCTCGGCATCGTCGGGCTCCTCGTCGACCGGCTCCGGCAGCCCGGTCTGCGACGGGCCTTCCAGACATCGATGCGCAATCTGGAGGAGCTCATCGTGGCCGAAGGAACACCCGCCGACGCCGGGTAACCAGCGGCGGCGGGCAGAGCAGCGCGTCCGTCAGATCAGCGGTGTGACCTGCTCTTCGATGCCCAGCAGGGCTCGCCCGTACAGTTCGTTGGCGATCGCCGGATTGATCACGGCGTGCCGGCTGCCCGTCTCCTGGTCGCGCCAGATGCGCTGGAGCGGGGACGCCTCCGCGAAGCTGCCGGCCCCCTGGATGTTCAGCAGCAGGTCCAGTGCCTCGCGCGACCTGCGTGCCACATAGCCGGTGTCCATGCGTACCCGGGCCCGGATCGCGAAGGGCATGTACTCGCTCTTCGCGGCCCAGGTGTCGATGTCGTCCGCAGCCCGCAGCATGTGCAGTCGCGCGGTGTCGATCAGCTGTGCGGCCTCGGCGAACTGGATCTGTGTCGACGGTGCCTCGACGGCCCGCTCGTAGAAGGTGTAGGAGATGCCCTTGCCCTTGGCCAGAGAGACGCCGACGACGTCCTTGCCGGCCTGGGCGAGGCCTGTCTGCGGGCCGGCCAGCACCAGGCTGAGCACCGGCACGAACGCCGACCTGTACAGCGTCTCGTCCTCGTGCTCGGTTCCGTAGGCGCCCTGCACGGCCTGGGTAACCGACATGATCCGGTGCGACGGCACGAAGATCTCGTCGGCCACCAGCGTGTTGCTGCCGGTGCCGCGCATCCCGGCCACGTACCAGGTGTCCTCGATGCTCAGGTCGCTCATCGGGACGAGTGCCATGCCTTGGTCGGTCTGGTTTCCCGAGTCGTCCATGAGCGGCACTCCCACTGTCGCCCACTGCGAGTGCAGGCTGCCGGAGGCGAAGCCCCAGCGGCCGCTCACCATGTGACCGCCCACCACTGGGCGGCTCGTCGCGCTGGGAGCCAGAACGCCGCACACACGCGCGTGCGGATCGTCGCCCCAGACCTCCTGCTGGGCCTGCTCCGGATAGAGCCCGACGAGCCAGTTGCACACGTTGATCAGCGTGACGACCCACGCGGTCGACCCGCAGCCGCGTGCCAGTTCCGAGGTGACTTCGAGAAAGGTGCGGAAGTCGGTCTCCAGACCGCCCAGACGCCGCGGAACGGTCAGGCGGAACAGCCCGGCGTCGGTGAGGGCTTGGATGTTCTCCTCCGCCACCTTCCGGTCCGTCTCGGTGCGCGCCGCGTTCGACTGGAGCAGCGGAACCAGCGCTGAGGCACTCTGCTGCGGGGTCTGGGCGAGCGTTTCCGCCGTTGAAGTGGCACTTGCGGTCGTCATGGCAATCTCCTGCGGCTCATGGGGAGCGCACCTCGTCTTAGAAGGCGCCGTTGCCGTGGATTTCACGCTTCCGCGGCCTCGGTTGTCTTGGTCCGGGAACGCAACGTCGGAGCGTGGTCTTGGGCTTTCGCAAAGCTTCTCGACGCAATTGATGTGCTCGCAGCCCAAATCCCGCGATCTCCCTCGCACCAACCGTCAGTCGGCTGCGGGCTACCACAAAGCCGGCGTGCGCAGGATCGTGGTCGAGGAGTGCGCCGCGATCTCGGCTCCGCGGCGGTGACGCACAGCGTCCTCGCTGACGGCGTCGGCGGTGGCCGCGCGGACCGCTGCCGAGGGCACGGGGCAGCTGTCCAGCGGATAGGTGAAGTAGTGGATTCCCTCTCCGCCGTGCGGTGAGGTGAACGGGACCGCGATTTCCCAATAGGCCATGGTCAGGACCTCCTCAGGGCAGATACGTCGGTGAGTTCGCGAACGGTTCGCCGCGGCGCTGTTCGCGCTCCGGGACGGTGCCTCCTGCGACGGGCAGACGGTGGATTCGGCCGGGCAGCCGACCGGTCGTCGTCCTTCGTGTGTCTGACGCTATGCGGATGTGTCATCTACTGGCACCTGGCATGCCAGTCAGCGGCATGGAGAGATATCCATGAGGACCGTAGCTGCCGGCAGGCGACAGGTTGCCTGCTCGGCGAGCGCGAGGCGTGGGACGACGCCGCTCCGCTTCACCCCGTTCCCGTACTCGGGGAAGGGTTTCCGCTGCGCTGGGCGGGGCGCCGAGAGCCGACGCGGTGCGGCGCGGCGAAGTCTGTCCGCCGCCCCGGCAATTCCGACGAGATCGCCTGCCCATCCCACCGGCTGCGGCCAGCGGGGCGCGCACGTACTCACCGCGGCGCGATCGGTAGATGTGGGGCGGCAAGCGCACTGTTCCGACGACGACCAAATTCATAAGCCCACGTCCTTCGGTCTGCCGGGTTCGGCAGCTATCCGACCCGGGCCACCGGCCCTGGTGTGGTCAGCCGGTCCACCAGTCGAAGGGAAGAACGGAGGCGTCGCGGGTACGAGTCTGTTCCAGACGCAGCAGCCGGCCGCGGCAGAACACGAGGGGCCCGCTGCAGTCATCCGCGGCAAGACGGTGCACCCGGCCCATGACGGCAATGTGGTCTCCCGCCGGGAAACTCGCTTCCACCGTGCATTCGATCCAGGCGAGCGCCCCGTCAAGGCGCGGCGGTCCGTCGGCGGCAGAGTCCCACGACCCCGACGCGAACCTGTCGGCCGTGCGGCCGGCGAACGCCGCGCACACATGGCCCTGATCCTGGGCCAGGACGTTCACGCAGAACTCGCCGGCGCTCACGATGGCCGCGGCGCTTGCGGAGTGCTGCCCGCTGTAGAAGACCACCAGCGGCGGTTCCAGGGATACGGAAGCAAGACTTCCGACAGTGACTCCCACCGGGCCCTCGGGAGTCGTTGCAGTCACGACG
Organism: Streptomyces sp. NBC_00080; assembly: GCF_045041255.1. Taxonomy (NCBI): domain Bacteria; kingdom Bacillati; phylum Actinomycetota; class Actinomycetes; order Kitasatosporales; family Streptomycetaceae; genus Streptomyces; species Streptomyces sp. NBC_00080. The sequence continues at coordinate 9,510,773 of NZ_CP108235.1, read as the reverse complement.
CTCACGGCTGTCGGCACATGGCCCAGCACGTGACGGAACCGTTGGGCTTCGACGGGCGGCAGCTGCCGGTGGGGTGACGTGGTCAGGGATACGGGCACAGCGGGCTCCTGGTGCGGTGGTACCGGATCATCCATGCGGACACCGACCCTGCGGGACGGGTGCGCGTGGTCTGCAAGTGGAACAGCACTCGAGCTCGGGTGACTTGCGCCGGCCGCGCAAGCGCCGGGCTTTCGCTTGAGCCGCGAGCCCAGCAGTTTGGTGAAGGAGCCGAGGTGGCGCTGTCAGGGGCGGGCGACCGTGCGTTGCCCCGGACTGTCGGTGTGCTCCAGCACCGCGGCTCCCAGTACATGGGCCGCCTCCAGTGCCGTCATGACCTGCAACAGTCGACTGGATAGATCATGTCCGATCAGTTCCTGGGCACGCTTGACGCGGTAGGTGACTGTGTTGCGGGCAACGTGCAGGCGCGCGGCGGCCGTGGCGAGGCTTCTCTCGCAGCACAGGTACTGCCGCAAGGTACTTCGCAGTTGCTCGCCATGAGGACTGTGCACGGCGAGTGCTCCCAGCTCGTCCTGGACGAAACGCCGTGCCGCGTTCAGATCGCTGCACAGCAAAGCCGTCACATCGATGTCCCGGTAGTGGACCGCTGCCCCGTCCTCCGGTGGGTTCATCCGCAGGAGACGTGCGACGTGCTCGGCCTCCCGATGCGTTTGGCGGAAACCCTCGAGCCCGTCCCGAGCAGATCCGCACGCGATGTGTATCCCCGCCGGAGGCACCCACCGGGCGTCCTCGGCGGGGCGAGGGCACTCGGCGGTGGTGATTCCCCATCCCCACAGACCCGTTCGTCCGACCGGTATGAGCAGATGCGGATGACAGCCGTGGCCGGCGAGGAAGTCCGAGGCGGCCTGCTGGAGATCGGTCGCGGGCAGTCCGAGGTGGGAGTCGCACCAGGCGACGATCCCGAGATGACGCGCTGCCAGCCGGTAGCCGAGAACCCGGGTGACGGCCTCCTCCTGGACCGGGTCACCTTTGATGATCACGCGCACGGCCTCCTCCCGCGCCGCCGCGCCGCTGGTGACCCAGCGGTCGTGTTCAGCGAGGTACTCGTCGGTCATGCGCGAGGAGAACTCGTCGATGAAGGCGAACAGCACGTCCGAAATGCGCCGGACCTCTTCGGCCTGCTCGTCGGCAGGGATGAGTTCTCGGCTCGCCTCCATCACCGAGCGTGCCAGAAGCGCGTGTCCCATGCGGATCCCCCGCAGGACACTGCCCAACCCGACCCTCCGGCGGGCGAACTCCCTGCCTCCGAGGAGCGCCTCGTCGGAGATCGCCACGCTCGGACTCGCCTGCGCCAGCATCATCAGGGCATGCAGCACCGCGGACTCGGTACCCATCCGGAGCGTCTCGAAGGGATCGGGGCCGCCGCCGAGTTCGGGAACCTCGGCGGTGATGGTGCGAGCCAGTTCCCGGCCCAGGTCGATGGCCCATGCGACCGTCCGTGAACCCAGCCTTTCGGTCGCCACTGCAAGAGTCCGCTCCGAACTGGCGGGCGCACAAACCGACCCGGCGTCGGGCGGGGAGAGCTGGTAGAGCCACTGGGCCTGATTGCTGTCGCTCGGAGTCCTCATACCGGAGTCCCTAGACCTATTGCTGTGCGCGTGCGTCGACCGCTCACGGCAGTCCGACGTGTTCCAGAGAGCCCAGCATAAACGCCACAGACCTAGAATATCGATATTGGATTGAAATTGCGTTTTCAGTGGGGCAGACTCCATCCAAGGCCCGGCCCTCACGGCGACGCACACGGAGCCGCACACTCCGTGGCGGGCACTGAGGGGTGCCCCGCGTTCGCCACGGCCATCGCACCGGGCCCCGGCGGTGTGCGGCGCTCCTCGCTGCGGGGCGCCGCACACCGCTCTCGAGGGCGAGCCCCTCCCGCCGGGCGGGAGGGGCACTGCCGCCTCCGAATTGGGCGAGCCTCGCGCCGGCGGGTGAGCGACACACAGGTCGACCAGCACTGGGTCCCGACCGCTCCGTGAACTGGCCGTGCCTCGAGACCACCGTCAGCAGCCGCCATCCCCGTCAATGGGACTGCCCACGCAGGCGTCATTGTCGTCGCGTCCGCCGTTCACCATGAGCCGGTTGCCCCTGGTGGCCGCCCCTCGCTCACCCTGCCGGAACCCGTCGGTGTCCCGCATGCCGCGCAGACGTGCCTCGCCCGGCCCCACGAAAAAGTGAGGGGCTCGTCGAGGATCCACAGCAGGAGGGCTACACGGGCGTGTCAGCTTTGGCCGCAGCCTCAAGCGCATCGTCCTCCGAACGAGCGACCTCCTGTGTGCCACTCATTGGAACGAATGGCACAGAAGAGTGGAACGGTCACTAGGGTCCTGGGCGACGCGTACCCAAAGCATGATGAGGATGAATGACGGCCTTGATCGATGTCCACGCCCACTTCGTCACCGACAGGTACATCGCAGAGGCCCAGGCAGCCGGACACGTACGACCCGACGGGATGCCCAGCTGGCCCAAGTGGAGCCCTGAAGCGCATCTGATGCTCATGGACCGGTGTCGCATCGGCAGATCGATGCTCTCGGTCTCCTCTCCCGGCACCCACTTCGGCGACACCGACGCCGCGCGGACTCTGACGCGAGCGGTAAACGAGTACGCCACCGAAGTCCGTCTGCAATATCCCGAGCGCTTCGGCCACTTCGCCTCCCTGCCCCTGCCTGACGTCCAAGGGGCCGTGGAGGAAGCCGCTTACGCACTGGACGAACTCGGTGCGGACGGTCTGACTGTGGAGACCAACGCGCACGGTGTCTACCTGGGCGACCCCCTCTTCGATCCCGTGTGGAAGGTTCTCGACGCCCGCCAGGCCGTGGTGTTCGTCCACCCCACGTCGCCGCCGCACGCCGTGGACGTGGCACTCGGCCGCCCCCGGCCGTTGATGGAATTCCTCTTCGACTCCGCGCGGGGCGCCTGCGACCTGGTGCTGAACGGCGTCCTGACCCGGTTTCCCGGAATCCGATGGATCTTCAGCCACTCCGGCGGCGTGCTGCCCCTGCTCGCCGATCGGATTCAGCTTTTCACCGACCTGCTCCCCCAGATGGTTCGATCAGGCGACGGCACACCGTCCGTTTCGGTGCGCGACCAACTGGCCGGTCTCTGGTTCGACATCGCGGGAACCCCGTTTCCGCGCCAGGTACCGGCGCTGGTCGAGATGGTGGGGAACCGGCAGCTGCTGTACGGAAGCGACTTCTGCTTCACCCCGCATCAGGCCGTGGTCTCCCAGGTGGCTTCGATCGATGCGGCGGTGCAGCCGGCCGGGGAGACCTGGCGTGCGCTGACAACACGCAACGCCGAACGCTTGCTGGGACATTGAGGCCCAGTCAGCCGCTCGTCCTCCGGCCATTTACCTTCTCACGCCGTCCCACTGCTAGGCATGACGGCCCGGCTCCCTCTTCTGCGCAGATGCTCGCGGATCGCACGCAAAGAGTAGGCCTTGTCGGCCAAGACCGCGGCGGGCCGAACTCGAGGCCGGCCACGTGGTCTCGGAACACGGATCGCGGCCATGATCTGCTCGAAGGCAGGTGCGTCCCCCCGCCTGTCCGGCGGAGAGTACGAAGGCCGGCGGTCGGCAGTTGCCGTCGGCAGCCAAGTGAACCTTGGTGGTGAGTCCTCCGCGGGAACGCCCCAGAGCATGGTCAGCAGGCTCCCTGACCTGCGCCCCATTGCTGCGGGCTCCGGCGGCGTGCTGATGTGCCCGAACGATGGTGGAGTCGACGGCAACGACCCATTCCAGGTTCTTCTCGGCGTCCGCCTGGGCCAGCAGAGCCATGAACACCCGCTCCCAGGTGCCGTCGATCGCCCACTTCCGCAGACGGTTGCACGCGCCCTTCCATGAGCCGAACTCGCTGGGGAGGGCTTCCCAGGGCGAGCCTGTGCGGTACTTCCAGGCGATTGCATTGATCACTTCTCGGTGATCACGCCATCGGCCGCCTCTCCGCGGCGTCCGGTCCGGCAAGAGTGATTCGAGCTGGCCCACTGCGCGTCAGTCAATGACACAGCAGAGCAGCGAGCAGGGAATATCCACGATCCGGCTTCGGGAAGTGCGTGCGAAGATCTCTGGCGTGACCACCCCAAGCCTTTCGCAGCCCACATCGCCCTGGGTCGTCTTCACGGCCGAGACGGACCCGTGGGTATCCGCCGAAGCGGCTGCGCTCCTGGAACGGGGCGGCCTCGTCTTCCGGCTGAATGCCCGAGACCTGATCGAACCTGCCTCGCTGTTTCGTACCTTCGCGCGAGAGCTCTCGTTTCCTGGGGACTTCGGCTACAACTGGGACGCCCTCGTCGACTGCCTGCACGACTGGCACGGTCCCGGGCACGGAAGGAACGACGTCGCGATCTTGATCGACGACGCCGACGCACTACTCAGGGCTGACTTCCTTGGGTTGTTCGTCTCGGTGCTCTGCCAGGCGGCTTGGAAGGCGAACCTCCAGCTCGACGGTGACGGCGTTCCCCACGGGGACTGGCCGCCGTTCGCCCTGCACTTCGTACTCCTGCTGGAGCACACCCCACCGGCCGACTTCACAGAAGCCATTTCGAAGGGCAGGTGGGTGGATGTCAAGCTCACAGACGAACGGCTGACCGCCACTCTGAACAGTGCCTACTGGACCGGCTAGCCGGTCATCGCATCCCCGGACCGGCACCCGGACCATGGCCAGCAACATGATCCCAAAGAGACGGCCTAGCGGTCGCCGTACGTGTAGAACCCCCGGCCGCTTTTGCGGCCCAGCTGCCCGGCCTGGACCATGCGGGACAGCAGGGGTGGCGGCGCGTACAGCGGTTCCTTGAACTCGGCATACAGAGACTCGGCGACGGACAAGGTGGTGTCGAGCCCGATGTGGTCGGCCAGGGCTAGGGGCCCCATCGGATGACCGCACCCCCGTACCATGCCCTGATCAATGTCCTGGGCCCGAGCGAAGCCAGATTCGAACATGCGCACGGCAGCGAGCAGGTACGGGATGAGAAGTGAGTTGACGACGAAGCCGGCTCGGTCCTGAGAAACGATCACGTGTCGGCCGAGCGTCGTCTCGGCGAAGGAGCGGACACGCTCCCAGGCCGCATCCGTGGTGGCCAGCGAGGGAATCAGCTCCACCAAGTCGAGCATGGGCACCGGGTTGAAGAAGTGCAGGCCGACCACCTGGCCAGGACGGGTAGTGGCTGCGCCCAGCTGCATGACAGGTATGGAGGAGGTGTTAGAAGCGAACAGCGCATCGGGACGCCGCATCACCTGGTCCAGCTCGGCGAAGAGACGGGTCTTGAGTTCCTCGTCCTCGGGCACGGCCTCGATCGCAAGGTGGCAATCGGCGAAGTCCTCCAGATCGGTGGAGAATCGGAGGCTCCGCAGTGCCGCATCCCGCTCCTGCGACGACACCTTGCCACGTACCACGCCGCGCTCCAGAGAGCGCTCGATCCTGGTCCGGCCGGCTTCCAGTGCCGCATCGCTCACCTCGAACACCACCGTGTCGAGGCCTTTGCGGGCACAGATCTCGGCAATGCCCGATCCCATAAGTCCGCACCCCACCACACCGACCTTCTCGACGGCCGGAGCCGCGGTCACCGCCGTCATCGCACCCCACCCCGGGACGCGAGCACACTGCGTGCCATGACGATGCGCTGGACCTGGTTCGTGCCCTCGTAGATCTGGGTGATCTTCGCGTCGCGCATCATCCGCTCCACCGGGTAGTCCCGGGTGTAGCCGTAGCCGCCGAGGAGCTGGACCGCGTCCGTGGTGACCTCCATCGCCACGTCCGAGGCGAAGCACTTCGCGGCCGCGCCCTGGAAGGTGAGGTCGGCGTCCAGCCGCTCGGACTTGGCCGCCGCCGCGTACGTCAGCTGACGTGCGGCCTCGATCTTCATGGCCATGTCGGCGAGCATGAACTGGATGCCCTGGAAGTCGGCGATCGCCTTGCCGAACTGCTTGCGCTCCTGGACGTAGCCCTTGGCGTAGTCGAAGGCGCCCTGGGCGACGCCCAGCGCCTGCGCGGCGATCGTGATGCGGGTGTGGTCCAGGGTCTTCATCGCGGTCAGGAAGCCCGTGCCCTCCTCGCCGATCATGCGGTCGGCCGGGATCCGGACGTTGTCGAAATAGACCTCGCGGGTCGGGGAGCCCTTGATGCCCAGCTTCTTCTCCGGGGCGCCGAAGGAGACACCCGGGTCGGACTTCTCCACGACGAAGGCCGAAATGCCCTTCGAGCGCTTCGTGGGGTCCGTCACGGCCATCACCGTGTAGTACTCGGAGACGCCGGCGTTGGTGATCCAGCGCTTCACGCCGTTCAGGATCCAGTGGTCGCCGTCCCGGACCGCCTTGGTCTTCATACCGGCCGCGTCCGAGCCCGCGTCCGGCTCGGAGAGGGCGTACGAGAACATCGCGTCGCCCTTGGCGAGCGGCGTCAGGTACTTCTTCTTCAGGTCCTCGGAGCCCGAGAGGATGACCGGCAGCGAGCCCAGCTTGTTCACCGCGGGGATGAGGGAGGAGGACACGCAGGCCCGTGCCACCTCCTCGATCACGATCACCGTGGCGAGGGCGTCCGCGCCCGCGCCGCCGTACGACTCGGGGACATGCACCGCGTGCAGGTCGCTCGCCACCAGCGCGTCCAGCGCCTCCTGCGGGAAGCGGGCCTCCTCGTCCACCGCGGCGGCGTACGGCGCGATCTTCGCCTCGGACAGCGAGCGGATGGCGTCGCGGAGCATGTCGTGCTCCTCGGACGGGCGGTACAGGTCGAAGTCAGCCCTCATACGTCCTCCATGGATGGCACTCAGTACCCTCATTATGCACACCGAGTGCCATGCGATCGAAGGCCTGTACGTTCGGCTCATGAGCGAAAAGCGCGAGGACGCACCTACGGACGGCGATGCCGAGACCGAAGAAGCGAAGGATGCGGAGAAGTCATCCATCAGGGATCTCCTGGTGTCGGCCGCGTTCGACCTGTTCACCGAGTCCGGCTACGAGAACACGACCGTGGACGACATCGTCCGCCGCGCAGGCGTGGGAAGGCGGTCATTCTTCCGGTACTTCCCCACCAAGGAGGCGGTCGTCTTCCCGGATCACGACCGCGCCCTCGACGAACTGGTTGCGTACATGGAGGAAGGACCACGCGACGCCGACCCGGTGGGCCGCGCGTGCGACGCCGCCCTGCTCGTCATGCGCATGTATGCGGAGAACGCGGACTTCTCCGCGCGGCGCTACGCACTGACCCGCAGCGTCCCGGCCCTGAGACGGCACGAGACCACCGTGGTGCGCAGCTACGAACGAGCGCTCGCGGCCTATCTGGAACGCCGGTTCGCCACCCTGCCAGACGGCGGCCTGCGCGCGCACGTGATCGCCGCCGGCATCGTAGCCGCGCACAATTACGGACTGCGAGCCTGGCTGCGCTCCGGAGCGCAAGGGGACGCCACACCCAGCGTCGGGCAGGCCCTGGACCTGGTGCGTCGCAACTGGGCCGACTCCGGGGAGTCCGTCGTCGTGGTGGCGCGGTCCAGTGCTCCGATGTGGCAGGTCATGCAGCGACTCGAGACGGCGCTGAAAGACAGGTAGGGACAGAGATGGCACTCAGACTCGAATATTAGGGTACTGAGTGCCATTTCCTCGGAACCCGGGGTCGCGAGATCCGGACTCTGCTCCTGCTGCTGTTTCACTCAGCGGAACACCCCTATGCCCGAGGTTCGGTCTCCCTCTTTGCTGGTGACGGCCTTCCGCGAACGCCCAGCCGTCGGGGACAACCTGTACGGATCGGCCGGCGTGCGGGAGTGCCGTCCCCATCGCGCTCCGGCTTCCGACACCTCGTCAGAGAGGCGGCGGACCGGTGGCCGATCACCGTACGAGGAAAGGGCACCACCCGTGACAGAAGAGACTGCAGGGGACGCCGGCACCCGCTCGGCCCTCGGTCGCCGGGCGATGCTGGCCGGAGCCGTGGGAACCACACTCGCGGCTGTCGCCACGAGCGCCGTTCGCTCGTCCAGCGCTGCCGCCAGCACCCCCACCCAGCCGGCATCGGCGACGGCCGCGTCCCGGCGTCGCAAGTACGCCATGACTTGGGCGACGCTCGGCACCCAAGCAGGCCCCGTAAGCGGAGGCGCACACCGAGCCCAGCCCGCCAACCTCTTGCACGGTTCGGGTCAGGCACTTCTGGTGGACGCCGGTGACGGCACCGTCGACCAACTCGCCAAAGCCGGCGTCGACCTGGGCACCGTGGGCACGGTCATCCTCTCCCACCTGCACATCGACCACACGGGAGGCCTCTGGGGCCTCATCGGCCGCCGCTATCAGGCCCAGGTTCCCGGTGAACTCGTCGTCTACGGCCCGCCCGGCACCAAAGAAACCGTGGACGGCATTCTGGCGGGGCAGGGGCCGCTGCACAACATCGTGCAGCGGCCGACAGCTCAGGCTTTCGGGGTCAGGGCCGTCGACATCGTCGACGGTTCCGTCGTCACCGTGGGGGACGTGCAGGTCACTGCCGCGCAGAACAGTCACTACAAGCTCGAGAGCGACACGCACAGCCAGTCGCTGTCCTACCGGTTCGAGACCCCGGACCGCGCCATCGTGTATACGGGTGACACCGGGCCGAGCGCCAACGTGGAGAAGCTAGCGGCGGGCGCCGACCTGCTGGTGAGCGAGATCACGGACCCCGACGACCCGTCGGTCACAGCCCTGCTCGCGCAGTTCCCGGAAGAGGTGCGCCAGCGGCTCCTGCGGCACTTCACCGAGGAGCATCTGACAGCTGAGAACGTGGGCCTGCTGGCCAGCAGGGCCGCCGTGAAGGCGCTCACGCTCACCCATATCGGCGTCAGCGACAACCGTATCGGCAAGGCTCGATCCGCCATCGCCAAAAACTACGATGGGCCGACGAAGTTCTCCGTCGATCTGGACACCTTCTGAGACCCGCGCCGGCCCTGCGGCCGGCGCGGTGCCGCCCGCGGCGGAAGCCCGCCGGTCTCCCGGCCAAGAGGCTTCGGCCGTACCTGTGGACTGAACGACCGCTGTGGATCATCGAGGGCCAACGGAGCCCAGGCCTCATGTGATCCCCGCGTTCCGCCTCGGCGGAACCGGTTGCGGCCAAGGGCCACGAACGCATCACCTGCGACTCGGCCACAGGAACGGTGGACGAAAGGAAACATTTTGATCAACCGCCGTCAGTTCTCCGCACTGAGTGCGTTCGCCACGGCAGCCTCACTCATGACCGTTCCCGCCGCCCGGGCCGCGACGCGAAAGAGTACCGCGACCGGGGCGAGCAACGTAGTTCTCGTGCACGGTGCTTACGCCGACGGCTCGTCCTGGTCGAAGGTCGTGCCGCTGCTACAGGAGGCCAGATTGCGGGTGACCTCGGTGCAGAACCCGCTCACGTCGCTCGCAGACGACGCCGAGGCGGTCCGCTTCGCACTGTCCCGGCAGGACGGCCCCACGGTCTTGGTCGCCCACTCCTACGGAGGGGCGGTCATCTCCGAGGTCGGGCTCGCGGAGAACGTGACCGGTCTCGTGTACGTCGCCGCGCGAGCTCCCGAGGCCGGGGAGGACTACGCCGCGCTCTCCGCCGCTTACCCCACGCCGCCCGTCACATCCGGCGTCGTCAGCTCAGGAGGATTCAAGTGGCTGAGCCAGGACGCCTTCTTACAGGACTTCGCCAATGGAGTGCCCCGTAAGGAGGTACTCACCCTGTATGCCGCACAGGGTCTGCTGTCGACCGCCGCACCGACCACGACCACGGCCGCCTGGCGGGAGAAGCCCTCCTGGTACGCCGTCTCCCGAAGCGACCGCACCATCGACCCCGGCCTGCAACGGTTCATGGCCCAGCGCATGAAAGCTACGACCGTCGAAGTCGAGGCCGGCCGCCTGTCCCTGGTCACGCACCCCCGCCAGATAGCCCGGATCGTCCTCGCGGCCACTGCTGCCTGAGGCGTCACGCCGGTCGGTCACTGATCGCAGGTTGCCCCGGCCTGTTCTTCTTGCACCTCGTGGTAATTAGGGCGGGACAAACGCAGCCAGCCGCGGGCGTCCCGGTAGAGCTGGGCAACCTCGTCCGGGCGGTCGTCGCCGTAGAGGTCGTCCGCGATGCCGTAGCCCCGGTGCTGCAGCACATAGGTCAGAAAACGATAGGGAGTTCGGTACTTCCTGACCTCATTCGTATCCAGGCGGATCTCCGTGCCGGGAACTGCCGGGGTGAGGGAGTCCCGTTCGTACACGGGGTCGACGGAGACTATCTTCCAGTCGCCGTCGATCTTCGCCGCGCGGTAGAGGACCCGGGTGCAGGACGCGAGGACGACCTCCACGCCGTCCAGCTCCGTGGCCACCTCGATCACTGCGGGCAGTTCCACGATCGCACGCTCGCCGTAGACGTCGACGACCGGCGGCCCGAGGCGGTGGACGGCGCGGTCTCCGCGGTCTGCCATGCGCTCCGACTGGTTCACGAACTCGGGGCCGCTGCCCCGGAACCAGCTGATCCGCACCACGGAGTCCGGTGTGTAGCACTGCCGCATCGCGTCCCACCATCCACGGTCGCGCCCCTGCCGCTCGTGCAGCACGAGCTGGGCCACGGCTGTCACATCCTGCGTCATCGAATAATCACTCACCTGATAGTCGGTAGGTCGTCCGGAACTCCCGCGGGCGCATCTGGTGCCCCGGCAGGCCCGGCCGGGCGCAGAGACTGCCGACAGGTGGCCACGAGACGCCTCAACGGCGCGCCGAAGCCAGCTGTTTGAGGTCGGACAGGTAGTCCTGGAGCAGCACCGGCCACCGTGGGCCTCCGGCGACATAGCGCTTTCACGCCCGTCTGGTGTGGCCGGGCGGGCCCCCGTCACGCTAGGTCTGGTCACAGGTCGGTGTCACGTCCCGTACCGCTGATTGGAATGCCCCGATCGCACCGGCACCGGTCATGCGCGAAATGGCCTTCGGTGGCTGACGGCATCCGTGAGTTGTCCGTTGTTCGCGTCAACGGTCTCGCAGCAGGATTCCGTCGCGAGGAGGAGGCCTGGGCCGGGTGCGTTCGCCGAGGACGATCGACGAACTCCTGCACAGCGCTCAGCGGGGGCGGACGGCCCAGTAGCGCTTCAGGACATCGAGTTGGACGGAACACTCGACCGCGGCAACGTCACGGATCTCTCCCAGATCATCCACCAGGAAGAGCCCAAGTTGCTGCTCGTCGCGGAACACTCCTCCGTACGTGATGATGGCCTCGCCTCCGGTGAGCGCGAGGAAGCGTGTGGCCGGGTGGTCGACCAGGACACTTGTGAGCTGGCCCACGGCATGCGGGGGACAGCGAATGCTGAGCACCACCTCGACGTCATAGCCGAGCCGCTGAGGCTCCACCTCGACCCGCGGGCGCAGCAGCCCGGAGGCGAACATTGCGGTGGCGGTACGGCGAGCCCGGGATTCGGTGATGTCCAGCGCACGCGCGATAGCCGCGAAGGCAAGGCGTGCATCAGTGCGCAGCAGGCTTGCGATGTCCCGCCCAAGCACAGGGCGAGGGATGGGTTCGCAGCGATGTTGAACGCGGCTTCCACCTTGAGCACTGGGTGTACGACCGCGAGCGCATTGACGGATTCGACTACGACATCGGAGCGGTCCTCATCCGGACCGCTGACGCTACGGACGAGTCTGAGCTGATCAGTGTGCTCAACGCGTGGGACCCTGGCCCGGCTGCAGCTCTAACCGACGGCCCTAAGGGGCGGGCCGTTAGGTTAACCGGCCCCAAGGTCCGCCACATCAACAGCGGGACACGCTGTCCACCTCTCGCCAACACGGCCTGGACGGCAGGACTGGCGGCGCGGATCGCCCCGCCCCTGGCCTCGGTCTCGGTCTCCGTCTCCGTCAGAATTCCGCAGAGGTACAAGCAGGTGTCCCACCCCGATGCGCGGTTGACCGTCCATGGCAGACGCCTCCTCGTCGAACGAGTCCGCGCGGGCAGGCCCGTCGCGCACGTCGCCGACGAAATGGGCATCTCCCGCACCACCGACCACAAATGGGTTCGCCGCCGGCGAGCCGAAGGCGGCGCGGGGTTGTATGACCGCTCCAGCCGGCCTCTGACCACACCGCACCGCACCTCTGCCGAGGTCGAGAGCCGCATCTGCGAGCTGCGGCGCGACGCAAGCTCGGCCCCGCACGCATCGAACCGATCCTGGCCATGCCCGCCTCCATCGTGTCCTGACCCGCCGCCAGCTGAACCGGCTGCGCTGGATGGACCGGCCGACGGGCCAGCTCATTCGTCGCTGCGAACGCGAGCATCCCGGCGAACTGGTCCACGTCGACATCAAGAGGCTTGGCAACATCCCCGACGGAGGCGGCCATCGGATCATGCCCCGCCAGCGAGCCGCAAACAATCGGCAGGCAACAACCGACGCCCGCAAGGACGGCAGTCCCGTGATCGGATACTGCTTCGCCCACACCGCAGTCGACGATCACTCCCGACCGTAGAGCGAGGTCCTGACCGACGAACGCTATGGAAGCCAAGCGCCGCGGCTGCTGTCAGGGATTCAGCTTGCCCCCCGGGGCGTCCAGCACGAGGTGCAGTCCGTTCCGCGCGACCGCTACTGCCTGAATCCGCAGACCGAGAGTCGCTGCGGGACCGTCGCCCTCGCCGCTCATCAGCTTGCCCAGGCCGAGCAGATTGCCAGCGCCGGCCTGCACGCCGTCCGCCGGCTTGAAGACCACCTGCCCGGAGGTGCGGTCCAGTTGCGGCTCCAGCGTCACCATTTTCGTGCCCCCGCCTACCGCTAGCGTGATGGTCCCCTCGAAGCTGTTCATCTTCACGGACGTCACCCCCATGCCCGGCGCTTCTTTGCTGAGGGCTTCGACGAGATCGTCTGCGCCCACGACGGCCAGGCCGTGGACACGATCGAAGCTCGGCGACGTTCCCATTCGAAGTCCGAATATCTCCATTTGAAGCGGCACGTCGGCAAAAGGCCCCAGCGTCGCATGGTCTGTCAGAATGTCCACTCTTGGCACCTCATGTCCTGCCAGAGCGGTCAGGCCCCAGCCGCCACGCAGATAGACCGTGGAACCAGAGCCCGCCACGACCGACTCACTTCGGATCTGGTCCTTGACGATCTTGCGCGCTGCCAGCTCGGCCGCTGCGGTCAGCAGTGCCAGCAGCACTACGACGACCATCAGGGTCAGTACCGGATGGGCAACGACGGCTGTTCTCATCTTGTCGCGTCTGCTCACGAAAAATCTCCTCGGGTTTTGCCGGCGGCGCGTGACAAGCCCTGCCGGCGATGATGACGACGGGAGCGCGCCGCGCCGGAACGAGCCCGTTACTCCGCCAACGCGGCCCGGATGGGTCGCGTCAGTGGCGACCGCTCAGCTGAAGTTGCCGTTCGCCGCCGGTTCACAGCCAGATGTCGGCGAGGTCCCGGCGGCTGCTCATGGACGAGCACGGCGGTCTCACGGAGTGAACAGGGTGATGCACTGCGTGGCGATGGGCCGAGGGTCCACTGATCGCGGCGCCGTTTGGTCTACGGGCTCAAATGCGGCCCTGTCCCGCCGTTCGGCTGTTCTCACCTGCCGCCCTGACGCGATGCGACACGTGGATACTTCAGCAGGTCCGTCCCAGAGCAACGGCTGGCAGGCGGGTCCGCCATCATCACGAACACAACTCACCGGTCCCGCGCGTATGCCCTGATCGCATCACCGCTCGCGACGCACTAACTGTCCCTGACAAAGCCGTCGGACGTGGCGGTGGGTGATCAGGCAGACGCGAGTCCGAGGAAGGCCTCGTGGATGTCGTCGCGTCGTTCCCAGCGGATGCGCAGGCGGCGGAAGCCGTGCAGCCAGGCGATCGTGCGCTCGACGACGTAGCGGAAGACGCCCAGGCCAGTGCCGTGCGGCTCGCCTCGCTTCGCGATCACGGGACGGATCCCGCGCTGCCAGAGCAGGCGGCGGTACTTGTCGTGGTCGTAGCCGCGGTCGGCCAGCAGCGCGTCCGGCCGCCGGCGCGGTCTGCCGGCCCGGCCCGCGACGGCCGGGATCTTGTCGAGCAGCGGCTCGAGTTGGGTGACGTCGTTGCGGTTTCCGCCGGTCAGCGGCACCGCGAGGGGGATGCCCTGGGCGTCGACGATGAGGTGGTGTTTGCTGCCCGGACGTGCGTGGTCGACCGGGCTGGGTCCGCTTTTGGGCCCCGCCGGGCCGCGCGGACATGCGAGGAGTCGATCACCGCCCTCGACCAGTCCAGCTGGTCCTTCGACCGCAGCTTCTCCAGCAGCAGCACATGCAGCTGGTCCCAGACGCCGGCCTCGTTCCAGGCAGCCAGGCGCCGCCAGCAGGTCATTCCCGAGCCGAAGCCCAGCTCCTGGGGCAGGTACTCCCACTGGATGCCGGTATGCAGGACGAAGAGGATCCCGCACAGGGCCTGGCGGTCCGGTACTCGGGGTCTGCCCTCGACCTGCTTCGGCGCCGGCTCGGGCAGCAACGGCTCAATGAGTGACCAGAGTTCATCCGACACGATCCACGGTCGCGACTGGCGTTTCCCCACGACCAGACCAACGAGCAGACAAGCCGACAGTCACGTGATCAACAGCTTTTGTTGGAGCCAGTAAGACAGGAAGTGCAGGACATGCTGGGCTCTGGATGATCCGCCCCTCCCCCGCCCAGCCGATCACCGAGCTGATGTGGTCGGCGAGACGGGATGGGCAGAGCGGACTTTCGAAAGCTCACGACATCGCTGGGTCTGCAACCGTCCCGCCTGTACTTGGCGCGGGTGAACTACCAAGGCACTCTGCGGCACTGGCGCCCTGCGGGGTGCTGCGGTCAGCGGCCCTCGGCGAGCCAGGCATTGTTTGCTTCGTACAGGTCCTTCATCGTCTCGGGCCGGTCGACACCGGGAAGGTCGTTGCGCACTGCGGCAGCGCCACGTGTGTCCTCGACCCAGTAGGACAGTGCCGAGTAGGACGGCCGATAGCCGGCCAGCCGGTCGGGTTCGAGACGGAAAGTGTCGCCGGGATTCACCGGTGCCAGAGAGTCGAATTGGTAGATCGTCCTCAGCTCGCTGATGCGCCAGCCTGCGCTGCGCTTCTCCAGCCGTTCCACTATGCGGCTGTAGGCCGTCAGGCACACAATCTGCCCGGCCACTTCGACCCGTCCGGCGATGATCATTCCGGTGTCTGCGGTGGCGCGCCTGCCGTTGACATGAACCAATACGGGGCTGAGGACGTGACAGCTACGTGCGCCAGCCTCGAAGCTCTGCCGGGAGAGGCGAGCGAACTCGGGTCCGGTCGTCCGAATCCAGGAGATGTCGACGAGCGAGTCGGGATGGAACTGGTCGGCCATGACATCCCACTTCGCCATGTCGCGTGCCCACCGTTCGGTGAGCACGACGGTCTCGACCTCCTTCTGAACGGCCAAGTCCTGCAAGTGGAGCCCCGAGCTGGAAGGGGGCGTCGCGGCGGAGGCAGGGGCGGCGGCCAGAAGGCCGGTGCCTGCTATGCCGACACCTCCCGCAATGACTGCTCGGCGCATGAGGTCGGGAGTGATCTTGTCGTTGTTGTCCGACACAATGTCTCCTATGGGTGATGGTCCAAGTGACGTCGGCGAGAGCTATTGATGTCATTCTTTCGACATCACCGCATTGGGTCGGGAGCCCAAGCTCTTTGGGCGATACTGAGTTTCCGGCCAAAACGGCGAATATGTTGAGCCGAGGCAAGTTCCAGCTCGGCCCGGGCTCCGTCGACAAGCTCGGTGCGCGACCGATCCCAGTGCCGAACAGCGCGGCTCGGTCTTGAGAGGCAGCAGGAGCGGGCCACGCCACGTGACGCAGAGCGAACCGCTCCAGCCTCTTGAGGTGCCATTCCTTCTGTAAGCCGCACAACTGTTGCCCAATGATCCGCAGGTTGACGACTACGGCCCGCTTCACGCGGCCGTCGCCCGGGTCAACGCTCGGGCTATGGGTCGTGACGTCTACGGCTCTGCGCATCTTCGAGGTGCCGCGCCACTGATTGCTCCCTCGGCACTCCTGCGGTTCTTGGCGAATGGTCGAGCTGCCATCCGTTCAGAGCCAGGGCTGCTAGGGGAGAGCCTGGAGGAAGCCGACCGGGAGAATTTCCTGGCCGAACATCAGCAGATCTTCGACGAGGCAGAGCGGGCAAGGTGACATCACACCACCGAAGGGGGCGGGCAGGAACAGGGTGTATTGGCGGGCGACCCGGCAAGCCGCCCACCGCGTGCAGCTCGTCGGGGCCGGCGCCCCGGCAGATCTGCTTGTGTACGGATGGTGCGGGCACCCTTCCAGGAGCGGCCTTCTCGGCCGCTCGCCGACCGGCTTCGGGTGCCGCCGGCCGACGGGCTGGCGGAACGGGTCCGCACGGCCCGACGCGACCCCGCGGCGAACCGGCATGTCCTGCACCTCTCGCCGGAGCAGATGGAGTGCGTGGCGGGCGAAGCTGTTGGCGTCAAGTGCGGAGCGCGACATCCGGTGCAGCCAGAACGCGTGCGCTACGGCCAGGCGCAACTCCGTCATCTGCGATGGGTTCAGCTCGACCCGCTGAAGACCGGGGGCCGCAAGCGTCCTCGGCGGGCTGGGGACGCATGCGGCTGTAGAGGATGAGGTCATGTCCGGCTGCCGTCAGCCGGGCCGCCCAGCGGACGGCCCGGCCTTCTCACGCCGACAGCGCTGCGCGGTCTTCACGGTCTGCGAACTCGGTCAGACCGCGTTCGGCGAGGTTGAACACACGCTGCTTGACGGGACGCAGATCCCAGTCCAGCGCCCAGCCGTGCTCGGCCGCCCGCTCCCGGTCGGTCACACCAACGCACCATCCCCCCAGCCACGTCCAGGCCACCTTCTTCATCGACGTCCTGTCCATCGCGTTCATCTTCATCGGCCGTTACGCGCTCGACCTTTGCAGTCCATCGCCACGGCCCGACACCACACCGTCGGTGCGGCGGCGCGCGCTGCTGAATATCGCACTGCTCAGTCGGCGCCCTCCCGAGTCGATCGCAGCAGTAGAGCCCTTCGGGCGGCGCCGACGTGGTGGCGCATCGCGGCGACGGCCGCGTCGGGGTTGCGGGTGAGTACGGCCAGGAAGATGGCTTGGTGTTCCTCAAGCGATCCGGTCCGCGGATGCGGCGCGCTGAGGTCGCGGTACTGCCTCATGACGAGGGGATAGAGCAGTGTGTCGTAGGCACGGGCCAGGGTCTGCTGGTGAGCGGCGCGTTTGACCTGTTGGTGGAACGTCCGGTTGCCCTGGGAATAGCCCGCTTGGTCACCGCTCGCCTGGCAGTCCGCCATGAACTGCAGCGTACGGCGCAGTTCCTCGATCTCCTCGTCCGTCGCACGTTCGGCGGCCTTGCCTGCCAGGGCGGATTCGAGTGTCTCTCGCGCCTCCAGGATGTCCAGGGCTTCCTCGACCGTGAAATCCCTGGTGCGCACACCCCGATTGACTTCGCTGGTGACGTAACCCTCCTGGGTCAGCTGCACCAGTACGGACCGCATCGTGCTGCGCGAGACGCCGAACCTCTGGGTCAGGTCCGCTTCGGTGAGCCGGGTGCCCGGCGCGAAGCTTCCCGACTGCAGGAGTGAACGCAGGCCCTCGTAAGCCTGACTGTGCCGCGTCGACGGACCCTTCTCGGCGTCGGCCGTGTCGTCGTGCTGCTCCGAGTTCACATGATCACCTGTGGCTAGGGGGAATGGCTGCCGTGTATCGAGCAGTATGGCTGGCAACCGAGGCGTCGCCTTGCTCAGGACGCCTCACACACGACGCGACGGGTGAGAGGTGTACCGATTCGACGCCGATCACGCGAGGGGGGCGCCCCCGATCCCACGATGGTCGCCCGGCGACGGCGGCGCGACGCAGGCACTCAGGGACGATTCCACCGACACCGGTCTTCCGAGCTGATCGTCCGCCGCGCGTGGGGTCAGGCAAGCAGCGTGCGCGTCGTCGCCCTCACCAGTAGGGCGACGGCCGTGTTCGCGGGTCAGGACGGTCGGCACCGCCGCCCGGCGGTGACCCGGCCGTCACGAAGGGACGGCGCCGTGTCCTTCCTGTCGGGTACGGAAGGCGATGCAGTCGGGATAGGGCACGGCAACGGAGGCACCGGTATCCGTCAGACGCCCGGAAGCCCGATCGACCGAGAAGAGGCTCACGCTTCCGCTCGCCTCGTTCGCGACGAACAGCCACCGTCCTCCAGGGTGCAGAGCGAAACTCCATGGCGTGACACCGGCGCAGGGGATGCGCTGGGTCTCGGTGAGCAGACCGGTCGCGGGGTCCGCGGAGAAGACGACCAGGGCGTTCTCGCCGCGGTTGGACGTGTACAGATACCGGCCGTCGCGGCTAACGGCAAGCTCGGCGGCGCTCGTGGTCCCAGTGTGGTCAGCGGCGTTGGTCGACAGGACCTGACGTGGCGTCAACTCACCCTGTCCCGCGTCCCACCGCAACACCTGTAGGTCTGCGGTGAGTTCGTTCAGCAGGTAGAGCGTCCGTCCGTTCGGATGGAAAGCCAGCCGCCGCGGGCCCGAGCCAGGTGCGGTCGCGTAGGAACCGGGCCCGTCGGGTGCGCCGGCCGACATCCGTTGGGTGGCCGGGTCGTAGTCGTAGACGAACACCCGGTCCGCGCCGAAGTCCGCGACCAACGCGTGCCTGCGGCTCGGGTCGACGACCACGCAGTGGGGGTGCGGACCCGTCTGGCGCGGGCTGGGGCCGGACCCGACGTCCTGGACGACCGAGGCGACAGTACGCAGGCCGCCGTTCGGGCCGAGCGGAACAGTCGCCGCCGAGCCGGCCGCGAAGTCGGCGACCAGCAATGCGTCCGCATTCCTGGTCAATCCGATGTACGAGAGCCCGCCGCTGCCTGTCGGGACCGTCTCGACCGTGATCTCGTCGAGTTGCCGCAGCGCCCCCGACGCATCGTCGATCCGGAAGACGCGGATGTATCCGCCCTGTTCGCCGCCTGCGACGTAGAGGATCGGGCGGGTGGGATGCGTGGCGACCCAGTTCGAGCTGACACGGGCCACGGATCCCAGTGAGGTCATGGTCCCGCGGCCGGGGTCGAACCGCACCGCATACACGTGACCCTGCCCCCAGGTGCCGATGTAGAGCAGGTCGCTCGGCCGATCCGGTACTGCGACGGCCGGGGTGCCGGCGAGCAGGGGGGTGGCCGCCGCGGCCGACATCGTCACGGCTGTCAGCACGGTTCTCCGGGAGGGCCGCGAGGGAGTGGGTCCGCCGTCCCGCGCGGTACGCGGTTGCGGCTGGGGCCGGGGAGAATCGTTCATCGAGCGACGCCTTCCTCATGAGCGGGATGCGGGCGTTCCAGCCCTTGCATCGTGCCGACTACGCGGAGCCGAGGTTCTCAAGTTGTCCGACAATGCTTCCCCGGAACGTAACCTGCGGCGCCCGTCGCGACAAGAAGTGCGCACGAGAAACCTGCTTCAAAGGGTCCAGACACCCAGGCACACGCAGAGGTTGCCTGACAATCCTCACCTCTAGCGCGTACCTACGGTTTGTTCGCCCCGGCTGTTCCGAGTGTGCCGCCGCTCCGATCGGCCATCCGGCCCGACGGAATCCGCCCGGAGACCCCCGGCGGAAAGGTCTGGGCCGGCGGCCCGTTCCGGCAGCCCGGCCCGGCGACGCGAAGCCCCGCCGTCCCGCGCCACCACGGCGTCGATCCACGCCCGGCGGCGTGACCAAGGTGACGGACCGGGCGAGGCCAGGTAGACGGTGGCGCGTGGGCTTCGGGCCACCCTCAGCACCGGTCACGGTGAGGCGTCGGCGCTTCAGTTGTCCAACAATGGTGAAGTAGGAGCGCCGCCGTCGATGAGAAAGGGATGTTCTTCTGCAGGATTCTTGTCCGTCTGGGTCGGTGGTGTTACGTTCGCATCAAAGCTTGTCGGACAATCTCGTAGATTCACGGTGTCGCCGAGACTGCCTCGCCGCAAGGATCCGGCCGACCCCGGCGCTCCTTCCGAGGCATCGCGCACCCCACTGTCACCAGTCCACGTCACACCAACGCCCCTACCGGCACGAGCGCGCGGCCCCCGCTTCGTCTCTTCGCGGTGAGGGAGCCGAGGAGACAGCCATGTCGACCAGCCAGCGCACCTTCCACACGGAGGCACTCCGTCTCGACGACGTCACCCTGCAGTTCCCCGGCACTCATCGACCGGCGATCGAAGACGTGTCCTTCAAGGTCGACCGCGGCAAGGTCGTCGCCGTGATCGGGCCCAGCGGGTGCGGAAAGAGCACCATCCTCAACCTGGCCGCCGGACTGCTCACCCCGACCCGGGGCGAGGTCCACTACGCCGGCGAGCGCGTCACCACCGTCAACTCCGATGCCGCGTACGTCACTCAGCACTCGCACCTGCTTCCCTGGCTGAGCGTCAAGGCCAACATCGGCCTGGCGCTCAAGTTCCGCAAGGTCGCCAAGGACGAACGCGAGGAGCGCGTCGCCCACTGGGTCAGGCTCGTCGGCCTGACCGGCTTCGAGAACCACTATCCGCGGGAGTTGTCCGGCGGTATGCAAAAGCGCTGCGCCATCGCGCGCGCGCTGATCTACGACCCGTCCATCGTGCTGATGGACGAGCCGTTCGGACCGCTGGACGCCATCACGCGGCTTGAGCTCCAGCAGGAACTGCTCAACATCTGGCGCGAGCAGAACGGGACCCTCATCTTCGTCACGCATGATCTCAACGAGGCCATCTACCTGGCCGACGAGGTCGTGGTCATGTCGAAGGGCCCCGGTACGGTCCGCCGTGTCATCCCGGTCCCCTTCGAGCGTCCGCGCCAGATCGGCGCGCTCGTCGAGTCCCCCGAGTTCTCGGAGCTCTACAACGACCTCTGGGGTCTCTTCGCCGCCGAACGCAAGCCCGCCGCGTAGCGCGGCCGAGCGACCGCCGTGGAGGCTCCCCGTCGCTCATGTGGGCCGGTGCCGTAACACCAACGGTCGTTCCGCTCCAGCCGCCGAAACGTCAAACCGTCATGCCGTCATGCCGTCATGCCGTCCCACAGGTTCCCCGTGACGTCGTGTCCGCCGCCCAGTAAGGTTCACAGTTTTGATATCGATCAAGGAAGAGATCCTCGTACCCAGTCCGCCCCGACGTGTCTGGGAGGTCATCTCGGACCCCTCGGCCGTCGTGTCGTGCATCGGCGGCGCAGAGCTCGGGGCGTCGCACGACGACGGGTCCTTCGACGGAACCCTGGCCGTCAGATTCGGCGGTCTGCGGGTCAAGTTCGCCGCCAGGATCGCCCTGGACCTGGACGAACCCGCATGTGAGGGCCGTCTGACGGCGCGGGGCGCGGACGGGCAGGGCGCCACCCGCTTCAGCGCCGGCGCCACCTTCCGGGTCGCCGAGGGGGAGACCCCCGGCAGCTCACGGGTCTCCTGCGACGGCGAGATCAAACTCAACGGCAAGCTCGCCAAGTTGATCGAGTCGGGCGCGGGGATGGTGGTCTCCCGGATGACGAAGGAATTCACCGACGAACTGGTCAAAGCGTGCGCGGCGCCCGCCGAGCCCACCACGGCGGCACCCGCCGGTACGGACACGGCCGCACCCCGCCCCACCGGCCTGCTCGCCCGCCTGCGCGCGTGGTGGGCGGGGCGGTGGCCCGGGCGCCGGGGACAGTCGCCGCGAACGGCGTCGCCCTCGGTGAACAAGTCCGATGAAGCACTCGGTCAGGGGGGCCGGCGATGACAACGTCCAGGTTGAACAAGGTCATCGGCGCCCTGGACGCGGGCCACCACGTCTTCGCGACCTTCTCGGCGGCCGATCCCGCGTCCGCGACCGAGCTGAGCAACTCGGCCTACGACGCCGTGGTGTTCGAGATGGAGCACAAGCCCTGGGACATCAACGCCCTCAAGGACAGCTTCCAGTACCTGCTGAGCCGACGTCAGATCTTCGAATCGGACAGCCTCGCCCCGGCCGTCACCCCACTGGTCCGCATCCCCGCCAACGGAGCGGAGAAGGCGCAGTGGCACGCCAAGCAGGCACTCGACCTCGGCGCGTTCGGGATCATCTGGCCACACATCTCCACGGTGGAGGAGGCCCGTAACGCAGTCGCCGCCTGCCGATACCCGCGGCTGCCCGACGCACCGCGCTACGAGCCCGCCGGTCTGCGGGGGGACGGCCCGCACGCGGCGACGCGCTATTGGGGCATCTCGAACATCGAGTACTACGCGAGGGCCGATGTGTGGCCGCTCGCGCCGGACGGGGAGATCCTCGTCGGCTTGATGATCGAGGACCAGCTCGGCATCAGGAACCTGCCCGACATCCTCGACCAGGTCCCGGGGATTGGGCTGATCCTCATCGGCGAGGGCGACATGAGCCAGGAACTGGGCTTCCCTCGCCAATACGAGCATCCACGGGTGCTGGAGTGCAAGCGCCGGATCCTCGACGTCTGCGGGGAGCGCGGGGTCGCCGTCGGCCACCCCCATGTCACGGCCGGAAACGTCAAGCAGGTGCTCGACGACGGATACCGCTTCCTGATGTCGGCGCCGGTGCGCACCTACCCAGGCCTGGACAAGGCCCGCGAGCTGACCGGCCGCGACTGACCGCACACAGCTGACCCGCGCGCACCCCACGACACCACGTCTACGCAAGTCTCGGAGTATTCATGATCATCGACTGCCATGGTCACTTCACCACGGCGCCCCCGGCGCTGGGCAAGTGGCGGGAGAAGCAGATCCAGGCGTTCGAGGAGTCGGGCGCCCGCATCTCGCCCGACGAACTGCACATCAGCGACGACGAGATCCGCAGCGCCATCGACAACGGGCAGCTGAAGCTGCAGATCGAGCGGGGCACCGACCTCACGGTCTTCTCCCCGGGTGCGGGCAAGATGGCCCACCACTACGGCGACGAGCACACCAGCCTCGACTGGTCTCGCGTCAGCAACGACCTGATCGCTCGGGTGTGCGGCCTCTTCCCCGAGCGGTTCGTGGGCGTGTGCCAGCTCCCGCAATCGCCGGGCGTCGCCCTCGCCGCCTCGGTAGCCAACTCGGTGGCCGAACTGGAGCGCTGCGTCGAGGAGTTGGGGTTCGTCGGCTGTCTGCTGAACCCGGACCCGTCGGACGGGTACTACCAGGCTCCGCCGCTCACCGACCGGGTCTACTACCCGCTGTACGAGAAGATGGTCGAGCTCGACGTCCCCGCGATGGTCCATGTCGCGATGTCGAGGAACCCGGCGTTGCAGGGGACCTGCGCCCACTACCTCGCCGGAGACACCGCGGCATTCATGCAGCTGTGCGAGTCGGACCTGTTCAAGGACTTCCCGACGCTGCGGCTGATCCTGCCGCACGGCGGCGGCGCCGTCCCGTACCACTGGGGCCGCTACCGCGGCATGATGCAGGACCGCGGCCGGCCGCCGCTGGAGGAGTCGGTCCTGCGCAACGTCTACTTCGACACCTGCGTGTACCACAAGCGCGGCATGGAACTGCTGCTGGACATCATCCCCGCCCGCAACGTGCTGTTCGCCTCGGAGATGATCGGCGCCGTCCGCAGCGTGGACCCGGAGACCGGACGTCGGTTCGACGACACCAAGTACACCCTCGACTCCATCGACAGCCTGAGCGACGCCGACCGGCAGGCGGTCTACGGCGACAACGCGCTGCGGGTCTTCTCCCGGCTCGACGGTGTCCTCAAGGCACGGACGACGACCGTGGCGAACGCGAAGGAGTACCAGCGGTGAAGGTCTACGAAGCACTCGCCGAGGCGTTCGTCCGGGAGGGCACCAGCGATGTCTTCGGCATGATGGGCGACGCCAACATGCACTGGATGGCCGCCCTCGCCGACCGCGGGGTGCACCTGTACGAGGTGCGGCACGAGGGCTCGGGTCTCGGGATGGCGGACGGCTGGGCCCGTGGTGCCGGGCGGCCCGGCGTGATCACCACGACCAGCGGTCCCGGTGTCTCGCAGCTGGCCACCTCGATGATCGTGGCGAGCCGGGCGGGTACTCCCCTGGTCGCCTTCTGCGGTGAGACCCCGCTCGGTGACGAGGGTGCTACCCAGTACCTGGACCAGCGCCGCTTCGCCGCGGCGATCGAGTGCGAGTTCATCCACGTCACCCGGCCCGAGAACGCCCAGGAGGCCGTACGGCAGGCGTTCTACCTAGCCCGCACCGAGTCCAAACCGGTCATGATCAGCGCACCCTTCGACGTGCAGGTGGCCGAACTCGACGACTACGAGGAATACCTCCCCTCCACGACCCTGATCCGCACATCACGGCTGCTCCCGGACCCGGTCGATGTCGAGGCGGCGTGCGACCTGGTCCAGAACGCCAAGCGCGTGGTGATCATCGCGGGGCGCGGCGCACGCAAGGCAGACTCGGGCGAGCAGATCCTGGCCCTCCAGGAACAGACCGGCGCCCTGCTCGCCACCACGCTCCAGGCGAAGAACTGGCTGTGCAACCGTAGCGACTTCCACGTCGGTCTCTCGGGCCTGTTCGGCGACAAGACGTCGATGGAACTGCTCCAGGAGGCCGACTGTGTCATCGCGGTGGGCGCCAGCCTGAACCACTACACCATCGAGAGCGGCTACCTCTATCCCGAGGCCAAGTACATCCAGATCGACACCGCCCCGCACCTGGTGATGGGCAACGGCAGGACAGCGGACAGCTACCTGCAGGCCGACGCGGTCAGCGCCGTCACCGAACTGACCCGGGCCCTCAAAGAGCGGCCCGTCCGGCTGGAGGGCTATCACACCGACGCCGTCCGGCAGCACCTGACGGCCCGGTTCCAGCCGCCGGCGCAGTACATGCGCGAGCCCGGACGGCTCGACCCGCGCGAGGCGATCTGGATCCTCGACCACGAACTCCCGGGCGAGATGGGGCTGGTGCTGGGCAGCGGACACCAGACCGACTTCGGCACCATGCTCTTCCAACGCTCCCGTGACGTGCTCTCCAACTACGGCATGTTCGGCGCCATCGGCCAGGCCCCGCTGATCGCCCTCGGCCAGCTGATCGCGCAGGGCAACCGGCCCGGTTTCGTGGTGGAGGGCGACGCCAGCTTCCTCATGCACCTGTCCGAGTTCGAGACAGCGTGCCGCTACGACGTCCCGCTGCTGGTCGTCGTGATGAACGACCAGGGCCTGGGCGCCGAGTACCACAAGGCGAAGGCGAAGGGCCTCGACCCGGAGCTGGCAACCATCTCCACGCCCGAACTGGGCACGGTAGCCAAGGCGTTGGGCGGCGGCGGCGCCACAGTCCGCACCCCGCAGGAACTGCGGGACGCCCTGGCGGAGTACGTGCGCGCCCCTCGTCCGACCGTCATCGACGTCCGCATCACCCGTGAGGTGCTGAGCACCCCGTACCGGCGCATCCAGTACGGCGAGGACGTGTGAGCCGCATGAGCGAGAACCGAACCGCGTCACCGCTGACCGTCCTGCTGGGCAACTACCCGCACACCCGGCCGCTGAAGGACGGAACGGTTCCGGCGGCCGGTGTGGACTGCCGCTACCCGGAATCCTCCCCGCTGCCCCCTGCTTTCGCCCGCATGGTCCGTGACCTGGCCTACGACATCTGCGAGATGCCGATGGCCACCTACCTCCAGGCCCGCGACGCCGGCATCCCGCTGACACTGCTGCCGGTGGTGCTGGTGGGAAGCACCCACCACCGCTCCCTGACCCGGCTGCCCGAGGGCCCGGAGCTCGGTCCCGAGGACCTCGTGGGCCGACGCGTGGGGGTCCGCGCGTACGGACAGACCACCGGTCTGTGGGTGCGCGGCTGGCTGCGGGAGGAGTACGGGGTCAAGTCCTCCGACATCACCTGGGTGACCACCGAGGACGTCCATGTCGCCCAGTACGTCAACCCCCCGTATGTGCAGCGTTCGGCGGCCGAGAGGGTCGTGGACCTGCTGCGCTCCCGCGATGTCAGTGCTGCGGCGCTCGGCCCGAAGGCGATCGGCGGCCAGGGAGCGGGACTGGTCCCGCTCGTGACGGACGCGGAGGACGCCGGGAAGGCGTGGATCGAGCGGCACGGCACGATCCCGGCGAACCACCTGCTGGTGGTGCGCGACGACGTCCTGCGCGACCGCCCCGACGCCGTGCTCGCGGTCTACCTGGCCCTGAAGCAGGCGATCGCCGACAGCGCGGACCGGCGCGACGACTCACCCGCGGGCCGCGCGGTCGCGGCGGGGTGGAGCACCTCGCTGACCGCCTGCCTGGAGATCGCCGGACGGTACGCCCTGGAGCAGGACCTCATCAGGGAGCCGGTGGACGTCGCGGCGATCGAGCACGAGACGGCCTTCCTCGGCACATGAGGAGGCCGGCGGCAACGGTGCGCCGCCCGGCGGCGCACCCGACCAGGGCATCGAGAGAGGAGCAGCGGTGAAAGAGCCGGTAGGGCTGCGCAAACGGGGCAACCCGCCCACGCGCAAACCGGAGACATGGACACCCGACCTGCTCGACAAGGTCGCCTGGCGGGTGAAGGCGGCGAACGAGCCCTTCCAGGGAGTGGCCACGTCCGAGGGCATCCGGCCGGGACTGTTCCCGCTGCGCGCCACCGGCGCGGATGTCCTCAGGGTGTACCGGGCGGCGGAGGACTACCTGGCTGGCCTGACGGAGAAGCAGCTCGCCGAGGGCCGGTTCCCGATGGACGACGTGAGCTGGCGCCACTGGAACAACGGCGCCCGGTACTTCCTGCGCCACGGCATGCTGCTGGAGGACTTCGACGACGCTGGGCGCGAGCGGGCCCTGGCCGTCGTCCGGGAAAGCCTCAGCGCGGACGGCTACCGCCAGATGGTTGACCTGATGCGCTTGAACCTCACCATCGGCGAGCTGAGCGACAACACAGACGGCCTCAATGAGTGGTTGTACTGGTTCTCCCTCTACGGCGAGCCGGAGAACGGCGGCCCGTGGGGCTGGCAGCTCGACGGCCACCACGTCAACATCAACTGCGTCTTCGTCGGGGACCAGATGGTCCTCACCCCCTCCTTCCTCGGCGCCGAGCCGGTGATCGCCGGGTCCGGAAAGTACGCCGGGACCGTGGCCTTCCGGGGCGAGGAGGCCCTCGGACACGAACTGTTCACCCAGCTCGACCGCCGGCAGCGGGAACAGGCCGTCATCGCGGACGTGATGCCGGCGGAGCTGTTCGTCGGGGCCTTCCGGGACAACTACCAACTGGACTACTGGGGACTGCGGCTGAGCGAGCTGGGGCCCGGCCAACGGAACACGGCACTGCGCCTGCTGGGGCTCTACGTGAACCGGGCCAGCGACCAGCACGCCCGGGTGCGCATGGAGGAGGTGCGCGCCCACGAGGGCGACACCCACTTCGCCTGGATCGGCGACCCCGACGGCACCTTCTACTACCGCTTCCACAGCCCGGTGATCCTCGTCGAGTTCGAGCACATGCCCGGTGTGCTCTTCGACAACGACTACCACTCGCGCCGGCACATCCACACCGTCGTCCGTACCGCCAACGGCAACGACTTCGGTGTCGACCTGCTGCGTCAGCACCACGAACGACACCACCGACCCCGTCAGGCGCACCCCGACCGGCAGGCCTGACACGCCCCGGTTCCCAGACAAGAGGAGAGAGACATGAAGTTGGTGCTCGGCCGTGACGACCTCGCGGCAGCCGCGCTGTCGGCGGCCCGCCAAGCGGGTGCGGAGCCGGAACGGGCCGACATCAAGCCGGTGCACAAGGCATCACGCGGTTTCGTGAACACGTCGGACGTGGACCTGTGCGAACTGGCCATCGTGACCGTGCTGCAGGCCGTCGCCCACGGCAAACCGGTGTTGCTGCTGCCCCTCACCACCCTCGGACGCCACCAGCACCAGACCCTGGTGACCCTCGGCCGGCTGTCGGTCGCCGACGTGGAGGGACGCAGCGTCGGGGTCCGCGCCTGGAGCCAGACCACCGGCGTGTGGGTCCGCGGCTTCCTCACCGAGCAGTACGGCATCGACCTGCGCAAGGCGGACTGGACGACCTACGAGGGCCATCACGTCGAGGGCGCCGAGGACCCGTCCTGGGTGAAGCGGGCACCGGAGGGCACCAAACTGCCGGCCGACTTCCTGGCCGGCCGCGTCGACTTCGGGATCATGGGCAACGAACTGCCCTCCGACGACCGTATCCGCACCGCCATCGACGACGCCCACGACGTCGCCGAACAGTGGTCGAAGGACCAGGGGTTCATCCCGGTCAACCACGTCGTCGGCGTGTCCGAGGCAGCCGCTGCGGAGCACGGCGCCGCCATCCTCGCCGCGTACGACGCGATGCGGTCGGTGCTCACCGCCAAGGAGGAAGGCGGCCCGGTCTGCCTGCACCCCGTGGGCTTCGCAGGCCTGCGCGCCGCGTTCACCAAGGCCGCCGCCTACGCGTTGGAGCAGGACGTGATCCCACGGGCGGTGCACTACGACGAACTCGTCGAGCGGACCTGCGCGGCACTCGGCGTGGCGCCGTCCCGGCTCGGCGGCTGAAGTCCGCGGCAGGGACACACACCCTCACCACACAAGTAAGAGGACAAAGCATGGACAAGCTCACCGTGGTTCTCGGCGACTACCCGCATGCGCAGCCACTGCTGGACGGCGACGTGGCCATCGACGGGTATCTGGTCGAACCGGTCGAGGTCACACCGGTCATCGGCGCCTACCGGAGGATGATCCGCGACTTGGAGTTCGACGTCTGCGAACTGGCGCCGGTGTCCTATCTGATGGCACGCCAGGAAGGCATCGCGCTGACCGCGGTCCCGGTGTTCCTCAACCGGCGCTTCCACCATGGCGACGTGCAGTGCGCCGCCCACTCGGACATCCGCGTGCCGCGGGACCTGGAAGGACGCCGGGTCGGCGTGCGCGCCTACTCGGTGAGCACCGGCGTGTGGGTGCGCGGTGTGCTGCGTGAGGAGTACGGCGTCGACGTCGACAGGATCACCTGGGTGGTCGACGACGACGACCACGTCGCGGGCCGTGTCCCCGCCAACGTCGAACGGGTCACCGACGGCCGCTCGCTGGGCGACCTGCTGCGCGCCGGGGAGATCGACGCCGCCCTCACCGGCAACGCCGGGACCGGACGGGCGGGCGCGCCCCGGGCCGGCTGGACGGCGGCGGCCGAAGCGGAGGCGGGGAGCGACGACAGCCCATATCCGCTCTTCCCCGAGGCCGGAACGCTCGCCGTGGACCACTACCTGCGCACCGGCGTCTATCCGCTGCACTCGCTGGTCGCAGTGCGCTCCGAACTCGTGGAACGCGACCCGCACCTGGCGACCAGGCTGTACGCGGCGTTCGCCGACGGCAAACGCCGACACCTCGCCGCCCGGCCCGCCTGGTCGGCGGTGCCCCGGCTGGCCCGCCAGGGACAGCAGATCGGCGGCGACCCGGTCCCCTACGGCATCGAGGCCAACGCACCCAGCCTGAACGCGATGGTGCGGTTCGCCAAGGAGCAGGGACTGCTCGACCCGGAGTCCCCCGCCGAACTGCCCTCGCTGTTCGCCGCGGGCGACTACCCGGACGCCTGAGCCGGCCCGAACGGCCCACACCGAGGACGACGCCTGAAGCGGCCCGGACCGCACACACCGAAGAACAAGGGAGCACACCCGACGTGGACATCGTCGACGCACACTGCCACATCATCTCCGAGGACCTGACCCGCTACCCCAAGGCGCCGATCGGCGGGAAGCAGTCGGAGTGGGCCGCCACCCGGCCCGTGACCGCCGAGGGCCTGGTCAGCCGCATGGACGACACCGGCATAGCCCAGGCCGTCCTGGTACAGGCCACCACGAACTACGGTTACGACAACTCCTACGTCCTCGACAGCAGCCGGCGCCGGCCGGAGCGCTTCGTCGCCGTCGGCACCGTCGATCCGCTTCGCCCGGACGCCGCCGCCTCCCTCAAGGCCGCGGTCGGCGACGGCGGCCTGGCAGGCGTCCGGCTGTTCACCAGCGGCAGCACCGTCCCCACCCAGGGCGAGTGGTTCGTCGCCCCGGAGACCTTCCCCTTCTGGGAGCAGGCCGCGGAACTGGACCTGCCGGTCTGCCTCCAGATGCGCCTGGGACCGGCCACCGGGCGACTGGTGGAGCTGCTGGAGCGGTTCCCGGACGTGACGGTGCTGCTCGACCACATCGGCTACCCCGACATCGCCGCCTCGCCTGCACGGGCTGGCGCCGAGGTCGCGGAGCTCGGCGTGCACCCGGGCCTGCACCTCAAGCTGACACACCGCAACCTGGAGCGGCTGCGGGACGCCGGGGACCGGGCGGGTGACTTCCTCGGGCCGGTGATCGAGGCGTTCGGCGCGCGGCGGATCTCCTGGGGGTCGAACCTGCCGGCGGCCGAGCAGTCCCTGCCCGAACTCCGCGCCCTGGCAGAGGACGTCCTCGCCGGGCTGCCGGAGCAGGACCGTCAGGAGATCTTCGCGGGTACTGCCCGGCGACTGTATCCGGGGCTCGCCCGCGCCTGACCGTCCGAACGCAGTTCCCCGCCGTTGTCAGGGCCCGGCCGCACCGGCCGTCCTCCCGCCGGCGGTTGTCCTCTCCGAGCAGAGCTACAGGGTGATCATGGTGGATTCCAACGGCTTCGACGACGACGCGGGCCGGGCGTTGCTGACCCGTCAGAGCCAGGCCTACGAAGGGCTGCGCGCGCTGCTGCTCTCGGGCAGCGTCGAACCGGGCACTCGGCTCACCGAGGCCGACCTGACCCGGATGTTCAACGTGTCGCGCAGCACCATGCGGGCGGTCCTGGTCCGGCTGACCCAGGAGGGCTACGTCACCAGTGAGGTCAACCGCGGGGTGCGCACCCGCAGCTTCTCGGTCCAGGAGGCCGCGGACATCCTGGAGGCCCGCGAGACGCTGGAATCCGCCCTGGCGGGCAAGGCCGCCGAGCGGGCCACCGAGGAGGAGATCCGCGAACTGCGCACCACGCTGGACGTGATGGAGGACTGCAAGTCCCGCGGGGACGCCACGGGGTACTCCCGGGGCAACCGGCGCTTCCACCAGCAGGTGAAGGAGGCCGCGCACCAGCAGACCCTGGCGCGGGCGTACGACACCCTGCTGTACCCCCTGGTGATGCGCCAGTACCGCAACCTGACCGCCCCGCATCCGCGCACCGGATCGCTGGAGGAGCACCAGGCCATCCTGCTGGCCATCGTCACCCGCAACCCCCCGGCGGCCGTCGCGGCCATGCTCCACCACGTTGCCTCCGCCCGCCGTGCGCTGCTGCTGCAGGCACACCGGGAGCACATCGCCTCGGCAGTGGACGCCTGAGCATGCCGTCCGCCTCCCCGTGCTCCGGCGAAGACCAGGAAGAGAGACCATGCACCAGCCAGTGAAGACCGAAGCGGGACTGGTCGGTGGCATACCGGGACGGGACCGGTCGGTGACCGTCTTCCGTGGCATCCCCTACGCGGCGCCTCCGGTCGGCAGCCTCCGCTGGAGGCCGCCGCAGCCCCCGGTGCCCAGGAGCGGGGTGCACGAGGCCGTCAGGTTCGGGCCCATGTGCCCCCAGGTGCCGGGGCCCGAACTGAACGGCGACGACCTGCCGATGAGCGAGGACTGTCTGCGCCTCAACGTCTGGACCGGAACGAGCCCCTCGGACGGACACCTGCGTCCGGTGCTCGTGTGGATCCACGGCGGCGGCTTCCGGGTCGGTACGGGCGCCAGTCCCCGCTACGACGGTGAGGCCATGGCCCGCAAGGGCGTGGTGGTGGTCACCTTCAACTACCGCCTGGGCGCCTTCGGTTTCCTGGCGACACCCGAGCTGAGCGCGGAGTCCGGCCACCACGCCTCCGGCAACTACGGTCTGCTCGACCAGATCGCGGTGCTGAGGTGGGTCCGGCGCAACATCGTCCACTTCGGCGGCGATCCCGGCCGGATCACGATCGCGGGGCAGTCGGCCGGTGCCGGATCGGTGAATTTCCTCAGCATGTCCCCGCTGGCCGAGGGGCTCTTCCACCGGGCGGTCGCGCAGAGCCACGCTCGCCACTCCCGCGACCCCGACCTGCGGTATCTGGGTACGTCCTACCGCACCCTGGCCGACGCCGAGGCCGCCGGCGCCCGTTACGCAACGGAGCGCGGGGCACGGACCCTGGCCCAGTTGAGGTCGCTGCCCTGGCAGAAACTGGTGGAGGGGGACGCCACCGCGGTCGACAGCGCCGTCGAGACGGGCGGCCCGGCCAAGCCACCGTCGTTCCGTCCGGTGGTCGACGGATGGGTGCTGCCGGCGGGCTACGACGAGACGTACGCCAAGGGACTGCAGAACGACGTCTGGTACCTGGCCGGGAACAACCTCGACGAGAGCGGCGCGGTGCCCTCGAGCGCCTTCGCGGAGTACCGGGCGCTCGGAAGGAAGTCATGGAGACCGGGTGCGCCCCCGGTCCACCTGACAAGGAAGGGCTATGTCGACGCCGCCCGGCTCAAGTTCGGGGCGATGGCCGACGAATTCCTCCGGCTTTACCCAGCCGGTACGGACGACGAAGCGGCGCACTCCCACTGCGCCGCGGTGCGCGACAACGCCAGGATCTCCACCTGGCTGTGGGCGAAGGACTGGGCCGCGCACGCGGACCGGCCGGTGTACACGTACTTCTGGACCTACGCCGCCTCGGCCGGGCAGAGCGCCCGTCGTGCCGCGCACGGTTCCGAGATCGACTTCGTTTGGGGCAACCTCCACCCCGATCACCCCGAGTGGACCGACGAGGACCGCGACGTCGCGAAGACGATGGGCGGCTACTGGGCCAACTTCGCGGCCACCGGCAACCCCAACGGACCGGGCCTGCCGCACTGGCCTGCGTGGACACCCGACACCCCGGCCGTCATGGAGGTAGGGGCGGGCTTCGGCCCGATCCCGCTGGCGGATCCGCCCCGGCTCGACTTCTGGAAACGCTTCTTCCCTACTCAGCACCCTTGGTGACAGGAGAACGCTCATGACCCACGACAACCCGACCACACCCGCGGCCGGCAGAGGAATCCGACTGCGGCCCGGCGGGAGCCGCCGCCTTCTTGCCGGCGCCTCGGCCGCGGTCCTCGCCCCAGCACTACTCACCGCCTGCGGCGGCGACTCCGGCACCACCACGACCTCGGACGGCCTGATCCAGGTCACGGTCGGTGGCGGCGGCAGCATCTTCGACACCCCGCTGCAGGTGGCCGACGCCAACGGCTACTTCCGCAAGCAGGGCCTGAAGATCAAGTTCGTGACACTGACCGCGGCCACCGGACCCTCGGCACTCCAGTCGGGTTCGGTGCAGTTCTACGACAGCAGCCCCACCGCGTTCGTGTCCGCCCTCGCCAAGGGCCTTCCGCAGCTCGCGGTCTCCACCGACGGTCTGGGCAACCCGCTCGGTCTCGTCGTCAGCAAGAAATTCGCAAGTGCCCACAACCTGACCGCGAAGAGTCCCGCCGAGCAGGTGGCCAAGGCGCTGTCGGGGTCGACCGGCGGTGCCAGCTCGGCCAACACCAAGGCCGAGGCCGGCATCTTCCTCGACAAGTACGGCGTCGACCCCGACAAGAAGGTGAGGTGGGTGTCGCTGCCGAGTCCGGCCGCGGACAAGGCCGCCATCAACAGCGGCCAGATCGACTGGTTCGTCACCTCGGAACCGATCCCGCTGCAGATCCAGGACGACGGCGACGGTGTCGTGGTCGCCGACCCGTTCAAGGTTCCCGAGTGGGCTGCCGAAGACGCCGGCTACGGACAGCTCGTGGTCACACAGAAGAGCTACGCCACCGCCCACCCCGACGTCGTCAAGAAGTTCGCCGCGGCGATTCAGCAGGCGACGGCCTACATGGACACGCACCTCAAGGACAGCAACGACCAGACGGTGCTGAAGGCGGCGCAGAAGTCGCTCGAGGGCGTACCCGACGGTGTCGTGCAAGCCAGCCTCCAGCAGGTCGACTGGCCCACCAGCGGCTCGATGAACGCCGCTGGCTGGAAGAAGACCATGGCCTTCCTCGGCGGCCTGGGAACGCTTCCCGCGGGCGCCGAGGTCACCACCGACAACTGGACAAACAAGTACCTGCCGTGAGGCGACCGGGCATGCCGCACCGGCGAAACTGAAAGGAGCAGACGATGGCGACTGCTACCAGCAGTGCAGAAAGCAAGACCGAGGTGAAAACGACCCGGACCGCGAGCGTCGGGAACAGTGCGTGGCGGGGTACCGCGCTGGTGGTGGTCCTACGCATCGCGGTCATCGCCCTGGCTCTCGTCCTGTGGCAGCTGATGAGTGGGCCAGTGCTGCCGGAGTACGCCGTCAGCAAGCCGACCGACGTGTCGCACGCCCTGTGGAGGCTGCTCGGCTCGTCGACCGGCTGGACCGACATCAGGACGACGGCCTTCGAGATCGTGGCCGGTTTCGGAATCGGTGTGGCGATCGGCACCGTCATGGGCCTGGTGCTGGGCTCGGTACCACTCGCCGGCCGCGTGTTCGAGCCGCTCATCGCGGCCGTCAACGGCATTCCCAAGATCGCTCTCGCGCCGCTCTTCCTGCTGTTCTTCGGCATCGGCCCCATGTCGAAGATCACTATCGCGGCCGCGGGTGTGTCCTTCGTGGTCTTCTACAACATCTATCTGGGCCTACGGCTGAGGGAACGC
Organism: Streptomyces sp. NBC_00080; assembly: GCF_045041255.1. Lineage (NCBI taxonomy): Bacteria > Bacillati > Actinomycetota > Actinomycetes > Kitasatosporales > Streptomycetaceae > Streptomyces > Streptomyces sp. NBC_00080. The sequence goes on along the minus strand of NZ_CP108235.1, from coordinate 9,476,310 downwards.
GAACTCGTGGAGATCGTCCAGGTGATGGGCGGACGCCGGCACCACGTGCTCAGTTACGTCACGCTTCCCACGCTGGCCGCACCGTTCTTCGCGGCGCTGAAGACGGGCGGGCCGCTGGCGATCCTCGGCGTCATCGGCGGTGAGTTCATCGCCTCCACCGACGGCATCGGCCACGAACTGTTCACGGCGGCCACGAACCTCGACGCACCGACCGAGTTCGCGGGCCTGATCATCCTGGTGGCGATGACGCTCATCCTCAACGGGATTCTCACCGGGCTGGACACCCTGGCCCTCAAGCGTCTCGGCCTGGGGGACCGGCGGACGAGGGGCAGGGGCAACTGAGCCGAGCGGTGGCGTGCCACGACCTGGCCGGAACCGGGACCGACGAGTTCCCGGTCCTGGCGGTCGCCGGACTGCCCAGCCGGCCCCGAACCCCGTACTGACCGCACCTACAGACCGGAACGCCCAGCCGGTTCGAGACGGATCCTCATGACACAGTCGCGGCCGACCGGCGCCCTGCCTCCCATGCCCGCAGTGGGGCGGGTGCGCCGATGACCGCCCGCCGTAACGGGCCGTGCCTCGGGGAACGCCACACGTCCCCGCACGATGGCACCGCTCACCTCAGCAGCTTCGCGTCGCTGCGGATACGCAACTACCGGCTGTTCACGCTCGGACAGGCCACGTCCGTGGTCGGCAACTGGATGCAGAACATCGCCGTCGGCTGGCTGACCCTGCAACTGACACACAGCGGGACGATGCTCGGCATCGTGACCGGGGCCCGGTACCTGCCCGTCCTGCTGCTCGGTGTCTGGGGCGGACTGGTCGTGGACCGCCACGACACCCGTACGCTCCTTACGGTCACTCAGGTCTGTTTCGCCCTCCAGGCCGCACTGCTCACCATCCTGAGCTGGGCTCACCTGACGACCTTGCCGTTGGTCGTCCTGCTCATGCTCATGATCGGTTTCACCAACGTATTCGACAACCCCGCCCGGCAGAGCCTGATCAGCGAACTCGTCGACCGCGATCACCTGGCCAACGCGATCGCCATCAACTCCACCTTCATCAACACCGCCAAGCTCGTCGGACCAGGCCTTGCGGGCATCGTCATCGCGGCACTCGGCGTGACCCCCTGTTTCGCGCTGGACACCGTCTCGTTCCTGGCGGTCATCGTCAGCCTGCTCATGCTGCGGACGGAGGAGATGCATCCGGCGGAGCGCGAGGTGCGCGCCAAGGGCCAGATCCGCGCCGCCGTCGCCTACGTCTGCCGCACACCCGAGCTGCGGTACCCCATGGTCATGGTGTACGTGACCGGCATCCTCACCTGGGAGTTCCCCGTCAGTCTGCCGCTGCTGACCACGTCGGCCTTCCACCTCGGCCCCACCGGCTACGGTGCAGCGATGGCCGTGATGAGCGCCGGCGCGGTCCTGGGCGGCTTCGTCGCGCTACGCCGCCGTCGGCTCAGCACACGCTCCCTGTCGGTGTCGGCGGTGATCTGGGGAGCACTGACCTCCGCCGCTGCCCTGGCGCCGACGCGGGCGGTGGCGCTGTCCGCCCTGGTGTTCGTCGGCTCGGCCTCCATCACGTTCAACTCCTCGGCCAAGACCCTGATGCAGCTGGGAGCGGCACCGCAGATGCGTGGACGGGTGCTGTCGATCTGGTCGATCGGCTGGCTGGGTGGCACGGTCGTCGGCGCGCCCGCCGTGGGAGCCGTCGGCGCGTCCTGGGGAGCGCGCGGCGCACTCCTCGTCGGCGGTCTCGCCGCCACGAGCATCGGCTTGATCGTCCTGGCGTTGTCGACGGCCGACCGGTCCGTTCCGCGCCGATGAGACCGCCTAGCGACTCCGACGCGGCATGAAAATTGTCTGACAGAAACTTCCAGAAGGAGGTGGCGTCACGCTATGCACACAAGAAACTTGCCAGGAAGAACCGCAGTTGATGGAAGTTCGGAGGCCCAACCTCCCCAGATTGTTGGGCAATGCAGGTCAATTGATCTTGAGGGTTTTTGTCGCGCATATTGCCCGCAATCTTGTCGCGCGTTACGTTCTCGGCGCCCGCGTCCCGTCAGCCCCCGGGAGCTCACCGTCATGTTCCGCCATGCCCAGCACCGGAAGGCACCGGCGCTCCGTACCGCGATCACCGTGGCCCTCGCCCTCCTCCTCACCGCGGGTGGCAGTGCCGCCCAGGCGGACAGGGGATCAGGCAGCGCCCCTTCCCTCGCCCCGCAAGTGCTCCGCACCGGCTCCGGTTCCACCGGATTCCGGGTCACCTTCCGCTTTCGGGACACCGACGCCACCCACGTGCAGATCAAGGGCGAGTGGTCCTTCGGCAACCCCTACGATCTCACCGCCCTCACCACCGACGACGGCAGCGCGCTGGAAACCCCCGGAACGCCGCCCACAAGCTGGCGTGCGGGAGACATCCCGCTGCCGTACCCCAACTCCCCGGCCGCAAACTGGCCCGTCGCCGACATGAAGAAGGGCCGCGACGGGGTGTGGAGCTACACCACTGCACTGCCGGCCGGTCTCTTCACCTACTCCTTCTACGTCGACTGCGCCGACCCCACCCAAGCCACCTGCACCCCGGTGTCCGACCCGGCGAACCCGCCCTGGAACGAGACGAACGGCAAGGTCTCCGGCACCGTCGAACGCACCAGCCAGGTGTACGTACCCTCCGATCCGTCGTCCGGGACCGTCGACTACGCCTGGCAGGGACCGAGCCGCAGGGGGCAACAGGGCAGGCTGGCCCACGTCACCTATCCGGCCACGACCTCCCTCACTCCGCCCGGCGAGAACTACCTCTCGGTCTACACTCCGCCGGACTACGACCCCGGTCGCGCGAAGCCCTACCCCACGCTCTACCTCTTCAGCGGCGACGCCACCGAAATGGACTGGAGTACCCAGGGCGGCGCGGGCCACATCCTCGACAACCTTATCGCCACCGGTCAGATCCCCCCGATGGTCGTCGTCATGCCCAACACAGGCGGCTTCCCCGACGCCACCGGCTACGCCTCCTTCGACGAGAACCTCACCGACACGCTCATCCCGTACGTGGAGTCTCACTACCACGTCTCGGCCGCGGCCTTCAGCCGTGCCACCGCCGGTCTCGGCTACGGTGCCTCCCTCACCAACTCGCTCCTCTTCGGACACACCGCCGAGTTCGGCTCCTACGGCGTCTTCAGCCCCGGACGGCGTGGCGCCTACACGCTGCCCGCCGCCTCGGCCCTCACGGACGCCCAGATCGATGCGCTCGGCCAGGCGCGCGTCTACGTCGGCGGCGGATGGCAGGACCCCAGCCACGACTATCACGCCGGTGAGGTCGCCCTCCTGACCGGCGTCGGCGTCCCGGCCACACCGGGTTTCGTCAACGGCGGCCACAACTGGTTCACGTGGCGGCTCAACCTCAGAGACTTCCTCACGCATACCGCGTTCTTTCCGCCCGTGGCGGGCTGAGACCGAGCCGCCGCCCGCCCCCGCGGCACCGCACAACCCTTCACCGAGTGATCCGGAGTTTCGTATGAACGTGCCAGAGAACAGCCGACCCCCCGTGCCGCAGCCGGAGTTGCGCCGCCGTGACTTCCTTGGCCGCACCGCGGGCGTCGCCGCGGGAGCGGTGCTCCTGGACACCCTGGGGGCGCCGGCCTCGTCCGCGGCCCAGCCGCTCGCGAGCCGGCCGGTTCGGACCGAGTCCGGGCTGGTCTCCGGTGTGCCCGCCGCGGTGTCCGGCGTCACCGTCTTCAAGGGGATCCCCTACGCGGCGAGCACCGCCGGGAAGAACCGGTGGCGCCCGCCGCAGCCGGTGCCGTCATGGAAAGGCGTCCGCAAGGCCGACACGTTCGGTGACGCACCCCCGCAGGCGTCGACCACGCTCACCATGAGCGAGGACTGCCTCAACCTCAACATCTGGACCTCCGCCAGGAGCGCCGGGGACCGGCGCCCGGTCTACGTATGGCTCTACGGCGGCGGGTTCTCCGCCGGAACCGGCTCCGACCCGAGCTTCGACGGTTCCGTCCTGGCGGGCAAGGGCATCGTCGTGGTCACCATCAACTACCGCCTCGGCGCCCTGGGGTTCCTCGCCACACCCGAACTGAGCGCCGAGTCCCAGCACGGCGTGTCCGGCAACTACGGGCTGCTCGACCAGATCGCGGCCCTGAAGTGGGTACGCCACAACATCGCCGCGTTCGGAGGCGATCCGGGCGAGGTCACCGTGGGCGGCCAGTCCGCGGGCGCCGGCTCGACGGACATGCTCTCGATGTCCCCGCTGGCCACCGGCCTGTTCAAGCGCTCCGTCGCCGAGAGCCAGGTGCGCTACCCGAGCGACCCGGAGCTGCGCTACCTCGGAGTCTCGCTCCGAGAGATGGACACCGCCCTCCAGCAGGGTCCCGCGTACGGCGCGACGAAGGGCGCGGCCACCCTGGCTGAACTGCGTGCCCTGACCTGGCAGGACTTCACCGACGGGGCCTCCCTCAAGGACGAGACCGTCGACACCAAGTCCGTCGCCAAGCCGCCGCTGTTCCGGCCCGTTGTCGACGGCTGGGTACTGCCCGCCGGCTACATGACCACCTACGAGGACCGCACGCAGAACGACGTCTGGTACTTGGCCGGCAACAACCTCGACGAAAGCGGCGCCGTACCCGAGACCGCCTTCGACTACTGGCGTGCCACGCCCTACCCGGACCGTCCCGGCGCGCCGCCCGTCCACGTCACCCTGGACGACTACGTCAGCGCCGCGCGGCAGAAGTTCGGCACGATGGCCGATGAGTTCCTCGCCCTCTACCCCGCCACCACGGACGGCGAGGCGGCCCTCGCCAGCAACGACGCGATCCGCGACAATTCGCGCGTCTCGACGTACCTGTGGGGCAAGGTGTGGGCCAAGGGCGCCGACAGGCCGGTGTACACCTACTTCTGGACACACCGCCCGCCCGGCCCCGACCACGACATCCGGGGCGCCTACCACGGCTCCGAGATCGTCTACTTCTTCGGCAACCTCAACCCGGCCACTCAGGGCTGGACCGACCAGGACCACGAGATCGCCGACACCATGTCCTCGTACCTCGCGAACTACATCACCACCGGCGACCCGAACGGGCACGGTCTGCCCAGGTGGCCCGCTTACAGCCCGTCCTCGCCCACGGTGATGGAAGTCGGCGAGAGTTACGGACCGATGCGCGTGGCACCCCCCGCGAAGGTCGACTTCTGGAAGCGGTACTTCGCCACACAGGACTCCTGGTAGCCAACGGAAGCGGCCCGCCCCCGGCGCCTGGCACCGGGGGCACCAGGCACCGCGGGCCCCCGGGCAAGGGATGCCGACGAGATCGACGACCGACGAAGTGGATGTCACGCGCGGCGCGCGGCCGACGGCCGGTCGGTGAAAGTCGGCGGGGCGCGGTTCCGGCCTTTCACCAGCGAGGCCCAGGGCAAGAGGATCAACGAGCCTCTGGAGGAGACGGGGTTCTGTACGAGCTGACCTGTCCGATATGCCAGTCCCTCACCCAGTGCAGGAAATCGCCCCCGACTGATCGGGCGGGCGGTCGGCATGGGGTGCGGCGCAGCCATGTCTGCCGGACCACTGCACCCAGCGGGTTAAAGGACAAGCGCAGACGCGGCCGAACGCGACGCCCAAGCCGGTGTGGCTGGACGGGGTCCGGGGCCGGGAGGTTCACGAGGGGACCGCACTGGCGCGGCTGAACGACGCCTGGCCGTACGACACGCGAGACGAGGACGAGCGGTGACCGGGATCCAGCTGCGCGACCACCAGGTCGAGGTCGTGGCCGCCGTCGTGCGGGGCCTGGACATCCTGTCCGGAGGGATCCCGGCGAACGGACTGCGCGGGCAGGTGCACGCCGCGTGCGGGACGGGAAAGACCGTCATCGCCGCGGCGGCGGCCAAGCGGATCGCGCCCAAGGGACGCGTCCTGGTGCTGGTGCTGGTGCCGACGCTGGAGCTGCTGACCCAGGCCGTGCGGGCGTGGCGTGCGGCCGGCCACAACGGCCCGGCGGTGGCGGTGTGCTCGTTCCATGACGACTCGAAACTGTGGACCCTGAAGGTCCGGTGCACCACCGACCCCATCCAGCCCATCAGGTGACAGTGCGTGATCGGCGTCGGGCTCGCCCGGGCGCTGGGTCGCGGAACTTCGAGCCTCTCGGTCGGCCTCCGGTTCGGCGGGCGCCGGAATCGGGGCGGCGGGTAGGGCTGAGCTGAGACCGTTACCGGTGCGGGTGGCAGTCGTTCTGGATCATGGCCGTCCGGCCGACTTCCTGAGCGAAAGTGCGACCATCCGATGTCGACACCGTCGAAGACCAGCCGCCCGCCTCGTCTGCCCTCAGACCAGTTGGAGTCCGGTGGCGGCGTCGGCCCGCTGGCCGTGCACCCGAAGGTGTTCCGTGACGAGCTGGCGGCCGCCGCCGAGTGGGTCGCCGGCTACCTCGGGCAGGTCACGGAGCGTCCGGTGGCCCGGCCCATCCCGTCGGCGCACCGGCAGGACCTGGCGGCCGGAGTGCTGCCGCAGGGGGGCCAGGACCTCGGAGCCCTGCTGGAGTTCGTTGACCGGGCGATCGCCCCGTACCCGACCGGCAACGGCCATCCCGCCTTCTTCGCCTGGATCAACTCACCGCCGGCCCCGGCCGGGGTGATCGCCGAACTGCTGGCCACCGCGATCAACGCGACCTGTGGCATGGGCGAGCACGCCCTGATGGATCTCGAACGAGGAGTGGTGCGCGAGCTGGCCTCGCTGGCGGGCATGGCAGCGACCACCGGCGGGGTGCTGACCAGCGGCGGCTCGATGGCCAACCTGCTCTGCCTGGGCGCCGCCCGCACCTGGTTCCTGCGCTGCCACGACGCCACCGACGGCCCCGCCTACGACCAGGCCCACGCCCGCCTGACCGCCTACCACAGCGACCAGGCCCACATGTCGGTCGCCAAGGCCGCCGCCGTGATCGGCCTGCCGCCATGGCGGCTGCGCACGGTGCCCACCACCTCGGACCAGCGCATGGATGTCGGGGCCCTGCAGGCGATGGTCGAAGCCGACCGTGCCCGTGGCCTGCTGCCGTTCTGCGTCGTGTCCAACCTCGGCAGCACCGCCGGCGGAGCCGTCGACCCGATCGAGGCGATCACCCGGGTGTGCCGCGGCCAGGGCATGTGGCACCACGGCGACGGCGCCTGGGGCGGGCTCGGCGCCCTCGTGCCCGAACTGGCCCCGCTCTACCGGGGTGTGGCCGACCTCGACTCGCTGACGGTCGACCCGCACAAGACCCTGTCGGTACCGGTCGGCTGCGGCGCGGCCCTGGTCACCGACCCCGCCCGGTTGCGCGACGCGTTCGCTTTCCGCGCCTCCTACCTCGACGGCGACCAGGACTGGCCCTGGATGTCCGACTACACCATCGAGCTCACCCGCCCCGGCACCCGCGCCCTGACCCTGTGGGCCACCCTGCGCCAGCTCGGCCGTTCCGGAGTGACCGATCTCCTCCAGCACTACCAGGACCTCGCCGAATACCTGCGCCGTCGCGTCCAGCAGCACCCCGCCATGGAGCTGTGCAACGAGGGCCCGCTGCCCGTGGTGTGCTTCCGTCTGGCTCACGGCCCCGGCACAGGCCTCCCGGACGCGCGAGCGGACCTCCACACGGCGGTGGCCGCACGCGTCCAGGCTCGTGGCCACGCCTATCTCGCCACCGTCTGCCACGACGGTGAAGCCGTCCTGCGCGCCTGCGTCTGCAACTACCTCACCACCACCGCCGACGTGGACACCCTCCTCCAAGAGGTCCAGTCAGCCATCGACCACCTCCGGACCACCTGACCCGCCGGCACCCCCTCGAAGCCCAGCGACACTCGGCGGGCAAAGCGGCCTGCCCGGTCCGTTCGACATCTGGACCGAGCAGGACGAACTTGCCGAGCACTACCAGCGCCCTCGCCAGGAATTCCGCTGGTCGCAGACCTACGATCCGGCCGACGTCGAGGCGGTGTTCGGGGCCCGGTAGTACCGCTGGCTACCACGCACGGGCCATGGGGGCCCGACGACCGGCCGCATCCAGCGCAGTCGCCGGCCGGAGCCACCTCCACGTCGATGCTCAGGCCGGGGCGCACGCCGACGGCGAGAGCCCCGTCCACTACCGCCGCCGCGACGAGCACGGCGACCGGGACGCCGCCGCCCAGCGCAACCTCTTCAACCGCACGGTCGGAAACATGTTCCACCGCCTCCATCGACGCGATCTGTCCGATGAGAACACCGCCTCTCCCACCACCCTGGCCGCTACGGCTCGACGGCTTGGGATCGTGAGGTGTCTTCCTCGACCTCGCCGCCTGCCTGGTCACCCACCGCCACGCGCGGAGGCTTCGTCAGGACCACTAACACGTCGGTACGACGCGGCCGGCTCCGCCGAGGTGAACCGACTCGTCCGGTGGAAACTCTCTTCCCGCCATGCCCGGGCCGCCTCCCGCACGCCGGTCGCCACCGAAAGGGGTCCGCTGTCCGGTGACCCCTGTCCGGTGTCCCCAAATGACAAGTCCCGCGTCTCCTTCAGTCAAGCAGTGCAGGCCTGTCCAGCTCTACCGTGACACCACCGCAGAGACGCGGGCGGCCACCGGAAGGGGCACACCACTCCCCCGTGCACATCCCCTTCGCACGGGCCGGTCACAACCGGCTCACCAGGCCCGCGTCCTCGGCCCCGCATCGACCCCTCGCCCCGGTTCGCTGCCCGCGCGCACCTCGCGCAGGTCGCCCGCGACGTGGGTGACCACCGATCCGACAGGAGACGGACCGTGCACTTCCACGACGACTCACTCTTCCCCGAGAACCAGGAAAAGCTGGTGATCCAGGCCGCTCCCTACGGGCCGGAATGGCTGCCCGGTGACGCCGACGACCTTCCTCTCACGATGGACGAGCACGTACAGGCGGCCGTCGACTGCTACAACGCCGGCGCGACCGTACTGCACATCCACGTGCGCGAGCTCGACGGCAAGGGCTCCAAGCGGATGTCCATGTTCAACGAGCTGCTGGGACGGCTGCGCGAAGCCGTGCCGGACATGGTCCTCCAGATCGGCGGTTCGATCTCGTTCGCCCCCGAGGACGAGGGCAGCGAGGCCAAGTGGCTCAGCTACGACACCCGTCACCTGCTGGCTGACCTCACACCGGCGCCGGACCAGGTGACGATCGCGATCAACACCAGCCAGATGAACATCGTCGAGATCATGACCGACGACGACCTCGAGGGCACCTCGATCGCCAAGCCGGAGTACTACAAGGCCTATCGCGACATGGTCGTCGAGGCCGGCCCGGACTTCTACCTGGAGCACCTGAAGCGCCTGCACGCCGGCCGCATCCAGCCGCACTTCCAGCTCGCCACGCCGGCCCAGTTGGAGACCGTGGAGCGGCTGATCCGGTCCGGCGTCTACACCGGTCCGCTCATCCTCAACTACGTGGCCATCGGCGGCGGCTTCGCAGGCCGCCACCCCGCGGACCTGATCGAGTTCGTCCGCCGCACTCCGGACGGCGCCGTCCTCACCATCGAGAGCTCCATGCGGGCCGTCGCGCCGATGAACGCGATCGGCATCGCGCTCGGCGTCCATGTGCGCGTGGGCAACGAGGACAACCTGTGGCGACGCAAGGGCGAGCGCATGACCACCGTCGAGCAGGTCGAGCAGATGGTCCAGATCTCCGAGGCACTGGGCCGTGACATCGCCACCGGCGCCGAGGCCAAGAAGATCTACCGGCTCGGGGAGTGCTACGCGGACGCCGATGAGACCCTGGCCCGGCTCGGCATGGTGCCGAACCGCCGTCCCGGACAGCGCGGTTTCATGCTCCGCGACGTCTGATCTCGTCCGTTCGCCTCCGGGCACGCCACCACCGCGCTGGACCACCGCGCGGCGCTCCGCTCGGCGCGCGCGGCCCGAGGGGCCGCCGGAGCAATCCACTGACTCCGGCGGCTCCCTCCTCCCATTCCACTCCCCGCGGCCGCCGTGCCCCCGCACACCCGGCAGGCGTCCGCGACGAACAACGGAGCACTCCCGTGGCACACGCCGTTCGCTTTCAGGAAACCGGCGGTCCCGACGTCCTGAACTGGGAAGAGGTCGTCGTCGGCGACCCCGGCCCGGGCGAGGTGCGGATCCGGCACGCGGCGGTCGGACTCAACTTCGCCGACACCTACTTCCGTACCGGCCTGTACCCGGCGCCGCTGCCCGCCGGGCTGGGCGTCGAGGCCGCCGGTGTGGTGGAGGCCGTGGGCGAGGGGGTGACCCACGTCGCCGAGGGCGACCGGGTGACGTACACCGGCAGCCCGCTGGGCGCGTACAGCACGGAGCGGGTGATGCCTGCCGACTCCCTGATCAGGCTGCCGGACGCGATCGGCTTCGAGACGGCCGCCGCGATGACCATGCGCGGCCTCACCTCCGCCTACCTGCTGCGCAGGATCCACCCCCTGAAGGCCGGCGATACGATCCTGCTGACCGCGGCGGCGGGCGGTGTCGGTCTCATCCTCTGCCAGTGGGCGAAGCTGCTGGGGCTGACCGTGATCGGCACGGTCTCCACCGAGGCCAAGGGCGAGCTGGCCCGCGCCCACGGCTGCGACCACGTCGTCCACTACCGGCGCGAGGACGTCGCCGCGCGGGTGCGCGAGCTGACCGGCGGGGCCGGGGTGCCGGTGGTCTTCGACAGCGTCGGCGCCACGACGTTCGCCGGCTCCCTCGCCTCGCTGCGGCGGCGCGGCCTGCTGGTGTGCTTCGGCACGGCCTCCGGGCCGGTGCCGCCGATCGACGCCATGCAACTGGCGCTCAAGGGATCGCTGTTCGTGACCCGGCCCGCGCTCGCCGACTACATCGCGGACCCCGCCGAACGGGCCGAGCTGGCAGGCGAGCTCTTCGGCCACGTCGCCTCCGGACGGATCACCGTCGAGGTCAACCAGCGCTTCGCGCTGGAGGACGCCGCCTGGGCGCACCGCGACCTGGAGGCGGGGCGGACCACGGGGTCGTCCGTCTTCGTCCTCTGAACACGCCTTTCCGGCAGATCGCCTGACTGCCGTTCACGTTCCTGACCAGGAGGAAGCCCCGTGGAAAAGACCCTCGCCCCGGTGGAGAACGCACCCGCGACGGTGCGCGCCCACTCCCTCGGCTCGATCAAGGTCGAGCCGCTGACCTGCACCATCGGCGCCGAACTCGGCGGCGTGCGCCTCGGCGACGCCGCACGCGACGAGGACCTGTTCGCCGAGATCAAGGCCCTGCTCCTCCAGTACAAGGTCCTGTTCCTGCGCAACCAGGACATCACCCGCGCCGAACACGTCGCGTTCGCCGAGCGGTTCGGCGCGCTCGAGGACCACCCGGTGGCCGGCAGCGACCCCGACCACCCCGGCCTGGTCCGCATCTACAAGGACCTCGACTCCCCCGCCGAGCACTACGAGAACGCCCTCCACACCGACGGGACCTGGCGTGAGGCGCCCGCCATGGGGGCCGTGCTGCGCTGCGTGGAGTCGCCCCTGGTCGGCGGGGACACCATCTGGGTCAACATGGTCGAGGCGTACCGCCGGCTGCCGGACCACGTCAAGACCCAGATCCAGGGCCTGCGCGCCCGGCACAGCATCGAGGCATCCTTCGGCGCCGTCATGCCGCAGGAGAAGCGCCACGAGCTGAAGGCCCGCTTCCCGGACGCGGAGCACCCGGTGGTGCGCACCCACCCCGAGACCGGGGAGCAGATCCTCTTCGTCAACAGCTTCACCACGCACTTCGTCAACTTCCACACGCCCGGGAACGTCCGCTTCGGGCAGGACTACGCCCCCGGCGCGCACCTGCTGCTCAACTACCTGCTCAGCCAGGCGGCGGTCCCGGAGTACCAGGTGCGCTGGCGCTGGCAGCCGAACAGCGTGGCCATCTGGGACAACCGCTCCACCCAGCACTACGCCGTCCAGGACTACTGGCCCGCCGTCCGCAAGATGGAGCGCGCCGGGATCACGGGCGACAGACCGTTCTGACCTTTTCTTCAGAAGCTCTCGAGGTGATGACAATGGCGTTCCCCACCACTGAGCAGTCCCCGCCGGAGACGGCGTCCCCGTCCGTCTGGCCGGTGTCCCGGCGTTATGCCTGGGTCGTTTTCGCACTGAGTTTCGGCCTGCTGCTGTCCGACTACATGTCACGGCAGGTCCTCAACGCCGTCTTTCCCATGCTGAAGGCCGAATGGCTGCTGTCCGACGCCGAGCTGGGCTCGCTCAGCGGGGTCGTGGCGCTGGCGGTCGGCGTGCTGGCCTTCCCGTTGTCCCTACTGGCGGACCGCTGGGGCAGGGTGCGGAGCCTGCTGATCGCCGCCGCCGTGTGGAGCCTGGCGACGCTGGGGTGCGCGGTGTCCGCGGGCTATGGCGAGATGATGACCGGCCGGATCTTCGTCGGCATCGGTGAGGCGGCCTACGGCAGCGTCGGGATCGCGGTGGTCCTGAGCGTCTTCCCGCCCGTGCTGAGGGCCACGCTCTCCGGCGCCTTCATCGCGGGCGGCGCCTTCGGCTCCGTCCTCGGCGTCGCGATCGGCGGCGCGGTGGCCGAGGCGTTCGGCTGGCGCTGGGCGTTCGGTGTGATGGGCGTCTTCGGGCTGGTGCTCGCCGCGTGCTACGGCGTCGTGGTCACCGAGAAGCGGCTGCGGCCGCGGGCGGAGGCGGACGCGGACGCGGACACGAGGAACGCGGCGGGCGCCGGTGCGGCCACCGGTGCCCGGCCGGAGGCGGGCACCGTCGAGGACGCGGCCACCGCCCCGCGCGAGCATCTGCGAGCCCTCCTGCCGCGGTTGTTCTCCTCCGCCTCGGTGATCGGCGCGTACGTCGGCAGCGGGCTCCAGCTGTTCATCGCGGGCTCCCTCATCGCCTGGCTGCCCAGCTACTTCGACCGCTACTACCACCTGCCCACGGCTCAGGCCGGCGCCGCCGCCGGGGTTTTCGCCCTGGTCATCGGTGTGGGGATGATCGGCGGCGGGATCGTCTCGGACCGGATCAGCAAAGCGCGGCCGGTCAGGAAGTGGTCTGTCGCGATCGTCTGCAGCCTCGGCTCGCTGGTCCTGCTGCTGACCGCCTTCCGCCTCCCCACCGGCTCGCTCCAGATCATGACGCTGGCGGCGGGAGCGGTGCTGTCGGCCGGCACGGCCGGCCCGGCCGCCGCCATGGTGGCGAACCTGACCCCGGCGTCTATCGCCGCCACGGCGTTCGCCACCCTCACCCTGGCGAACAGCCTGCTCGGCCTGGCTCCTGGCCCCGCGGTCACGGGCATGCTCGCCGACCGGACGAGCCTGCTCGACGCACTCCGGCTCGTCCCGCTCGTCGCGCTCGGCGCCACCGTGGCCTTCGTGGTCGGCCGGCACCACTACGAGCGGGATCTGCTCCGCATCACCGAACTGTCCGGGCCTGCCGGGCCGGAGAGGACGCGAACGGAGGTGTCCTCATGACCCGCACCGCAACCCCGGCGATCGTGATCGTCCCGGGCCTGCGCGACCACGTGGACGGGCACTGGCAGACCCTGCTCGCCGGCCGGCTGGCCGAGGCGGGCCGCACCGTCCGCACGGTGCCGCCGCTGACACATGACGGACTCAGCCGCAAGGCCCGCGTGGCCGTGCTGGACGAGGTGGTCTCGCGGCTCGCGGGGCCCGTCGTCCTGGTCGCCCACAGCGCCGGCGTGATCACCACCGTGCACTGGGCCCAGGAGTATCGGGCCGACGTCCGGGGTGCGCTGCTGGTCACCCCGCCGGACTTCGACGCTCCGCTGCCGGAGGGCTACCCCGCTCCCGACGTGCTGGCCGGGAACGGCTGGACGCCGGTCCCCCGGTCGGCGCTGCCCTTCCCCAGCATCGTCGCGGCCAGTTCCGACGACCCGCTGGGCGGCCTGGACCGCGTCCGTGCGCTGGCCCTGGCCTGGAAGAGCGGGTTCGTGGAGCTGGGAGCCGTGGGGCACCTCAACCCCGCCTCCGGCTACGGCCCGTGGCCGGAGGCGGAGGAACTGCTCCGCGAACTCGACCCCGATCACGGCTGAGACACCGCCCCGGCCGGCGGCTCCCGGAAAGGCATCGATGAGCACCGACACCAACACCGACACCGATCTCCTCTGGTCGCCCGGTCGCCGTGAGACGCGGGACTCCAACGTCGCGTCCTTCCTGCGGTGGCTCGGCACCCACCGGGAGTTGCACTTCCGCGACTACGCCGAGCTCTGGCGGTGGAGTTCCACCGACCTGCCCGGCTTCTGGTCCGCCGTATGGGAGTTCTACGGCCTGGACGCCGTGTCCGGCTATGACGAGGTGTTGGCGGACGCCTCCATGCCGGGCGCCAGGTGGTTCACCGGCGCCCGGCTGAACTTCGCCGAACGGTGCTTCGCGCACGCCACCCCCGACCGCCCGGCCTTGGTCTTCGTGGACGAGGACGGGACCCCGGTGGAGACCTCCTGGGAGGAGTTGCGCCGACAGGTCGCGGACGTCGCCGCCGCGCTGCGCCGGATGGGCGTGGGGCCCGGCGACTGCGTGGCGGGCTGGCTTCCCGACCTGCCGCAGACCGTCGTCGCGCTGCTGGCCACGGCCTCCCTCGGCGCGGTGTGGACGGTGTGCTCCCCTGACTTCGGCACGCCCAGCGTCCTCGCCCGGCTGCGGCAGGCACGTCCGGCCGTCCTGGTGGCGGCGGACGGCTACCGCTACGGCGGCAAGCGGTACGACAAACGCCCGGTGGTCGCCGAGCTCGTCGAGGGGCTGCCCTCCCTACGACACGTACTCGCGGTCGGCCACCTCTTCCCCGCGCCGGACGAGCCGTGGGCGCCGCGGACCGACGTACGGCAGCATTCCTGGTCCGCGCTGCCGGCTGCGGAGGAGCCGCTGGAGTTCGCCGACGTGCCCTTCGACCACCCCCTGTGGATCCTGTGGTCGTCGGGGACCACCGGGGTGCCCAAGGGGATCGTTCAGGGCCACGGCGGCATCGTCGTGGAACTGCTGAAGGCCCTCGGCCTGGGCGCCGACCTGCGCGCCGAGGACCGCTATCTGTTCGTCACGTCCACCAGCTGGATGGTGTGGAACTTCCTGGTCGGCGGGCTGCTGCACGGCAGCACCGTCGTCCTCTACGACGGCAGCCCCACGTTCCCCGATGTCCACGGCGCCTGGCGGGTCGCCGAGCGGACCGGAGCCACGATGGTCGGGGTGGGGGCCGCCTACCTCGCCGCCGGGGAAAAGGCGGGCGGGAACCCAGCGGCCGGACTCGGTCTCGGGGCACTGCGCTCGATCCTCCAGACCGGCTCGTCGCTGCCGCCGGGCACCTGGCGCTGGGTCCACGACCGGCTCGCGCCCGGTGTCTGGCTCCAGTCGGTCTGCGGCGGGACCGACGTGTGCTCCGTCCTGGCGGGCGGCTCCCCGCTGCTGCCCGTGCGGGTGGGCCGTATCCAGTGCCCCGCGCTCGGCGTCGCGCTGGCCGCCTGGGATCCCGAGGGGCGGCCGCTGACCGGGGAGCAGGGCGAACTGGTGCTGACCTCGCCCCTGCCGTCCATGCCGCTCCACTTCGTCGGCGACCCCGACGGGGCTCGCTATTGGGACAGCTACTTCGACATGTATCCGGGTGTCTGGCGGCACGGCGACTGGGTCACCGTCCATCACGACCTGTCGGTCGTCGTCTCCGGCCGGTCGGACTCCACGCTCAACCGTATGGGCGTGCGCATGGGCTCCGCCGACCTCTACACGGTCGTCGAACAGTTCCCCGAGATCGCGGACAGCCTCGTCGTCGGTGTGGAACTCCCGGACGGCGGCTACTTCATGCCCCTGTTCGTGGTCCCGGCCCAGGGGACCGATCTGGACGACGCGGTGTGCGAGCGCATCGCGGCCGCCGTCCGGCGCCGGCTGTCCCCCCGCCACGTGCCCGACGTCATCCTGCCGATCGCCGCGGTGCCCCGCACCCTGACCGGGAAGAAGCTGGAGGTGCCCGTCAAGCGCATCCTCCAGGGCGCCCGCGTCGACGAGGTGAGCAGCGCGGGCGCCGTCACCCATCCCGAGATGCTGGGCTGGTTCGCGGAGTTCGCGGGCCGTTCCGCGACGGAGAGGTGAGCCGCGCCCTCGCGCGGACAGAGAAGACGCCGCGGCCCATCCCCATGGGCCGCGGCGTCTTCGTGGGCGCCGGGTGGTGACCAGGAGGTGCGCTCGGGCTTGGCACCCGGCGGGACCCGTGGATCCCCGTGGTGCCGACGGAGTCGTCCGTGATGGCGGGGGGACACACGCTCCGGTCCGCGGCGATGCGCATCACATGCTGTTCCGTGGGCATGACGGCGTGCCGGGCGTCCCCATCGGAATCTCCCCAGTCCTGCCGGACTTCTCGCGACCCCACCGGTCCGACACCGAGTTCCCTCTCGACGGCGGCCGGTTCCCCTGGGCGCAGGGGAACGCGCCGGTCATGCCGATGAAGCAGTAGGCGCGGTCAGCTCACCGGAGTCGCCCCCGGCCCAGGCGTGGTGGTCGACGATGCGGTCCGGGCCGAAGTACTGAGGTCCCCGACCCGTGCGGTCGGTGTCCGCTGCCGGGCGGGTAAGTCCGGGCGAGGGGCGTCGGTCTCCTGTGTCAGACGGATCCGGCCGTGGGCGAGGGTCCGGCCCGGGATGGGTCTGGCGACGAACACCCCCTGCCGGTACGCCAGTTCGGTGCCGCTTGCCAGTCCATGCTCCGCCGTTGCCGGAGGCCGAGGGTGTCGGCCGCCTCCTCCGGCCCGGCGTCCCGCGGCGCGAGCGATGACGTCCTGTAACCGAAGGACATGATCCCTCCCGCCGTGATGCCCCGGGGTCGACGCGGGGATCATCGCAGACGGCCCCGACAAGGGCGGCGCACGCCGGTCGTCCTTGATGCCGCCCGGGGGCTGACGCGCGGGCGGCGGGCCGGGGAGGACGGCGTCTCGCGGCCTCCGTCACGACCGGGCCGCCGGCACCCCGAAGACCCGGCCCTCTCGGTGGGGGCGCGGGCCGGGGTGCCGGCGGCCGGATCCGTCTCGGCGGGGGCGTTACGACAGGCCGCCGCCGAAGGCGTACTGGAGGGCCAGGCTGGAGGAGGAGACGACCACCCACAGGCAGGCGCCCAGCAGCAGGGGGCGGGGGCCGGTGCGGCGCAGGGCCGTGAGGTCGGTGGACAGGCCGACGGCGGACAGCGCGACGGTGATGAGGAAGACGGAGAGCTCCTTGAGGCCCGGGTGTGCCGTGGCCGGGACGAGACCGGCGCTGTTCGCCGCGGCCGCCAGCAGGAAGGCCACGAGGAACCAGGGCACCAGCCCGGCCGGCCGCACCGGTGCGGAGGGGGCGGAGCGGGCGCGGCGTCCGGCCAGGAGCGCCAGGCCCAGACAGACCGGGATGATCATCAGGGTGCGGGTCAGCTTGACGACCACCGCGTCGTCGACCGCGCCGGGGCCGTAGGCGGTGGCGACGGCCACCACGGACGACATGTCGTTGACCGCGGTCCCGGCGAACAGGCCGAAGACCTGGGGATCCATGCCGATGAGGTGGCCGACCAGGGGGAAGACGACCACCGCGGCGATGTTGAAGAGGAAGATCGTCGAGATGGCGTAGGCGACCTGTGCGCTCGCGGCGCCGATGACCGGGGTGACCGCGGCGATCGCCGACGCGCCGCAGATACCGGTGCCTGCCCCGATGAGGGTGCGCAGATCGCCGCCGACGCCGAGCCGACGTCCGATGACACGGGCGGCGAGCAGACAGGCGGCCAGGGAGCCGATCATGACCGGGAGGGAGCCGGCGCCCACGTGGAGGACCTGGGTGAGCGACAGTTGTGCGCCGAGCAGGGCGACCCCGGTCTGGAGGACGGGTTTGCCGGCCAGGCGCATCCCGGGCGTGAGGCGGGGGGCCGGACGGCGGACGGCGGCGACCAGGACGCCGAGGACCACGGCGGTCACCGGACCGCCGAGGACGGGGAGCCGTTCGCCCACCGCCATGGCCACCACCGCGAGGACCAGGGCCACGGCCAGCCCCGGTATCCAGGACCCGCGCATCGGCCGGACGGCGGCCGCCGGGGCGGGGGCGGAGTCGCCCGGCCGGGGGCCGCGGTCCGGGGTGGAAAGGGGCTCCCGGGCGTCCGGCTCCTTCCTCATGAGTCCGAGTCCCGTCCGCCGGTGTGCTCCGTGGCCTCCTGTTGCGCGACGACGATCTCGCGCTTGAGGATCTTGCCGGTGGGGCCCTTGGGGAGCGCGTCGGTGAAGGTGACGATCCGCGGATACTTGTAGGCGGCCACCCGTTCCCTGACGAAGTGCCGGATCTCCTCGGCGGTGGCCTCCGCCCCGTCCCGGAGGGCCACCACGGCCGCGATCTCCTCGCCGTGGACTTCGTGCGGCACACCGACCACGGCGGCCTCGACGACGGCCGGGTGCTCGTAGAGGACCTCCTCGATCTCGCGCGGGTAGACGTTGTAACCGCCGCGGATGACGAGGTCCTTCTTGCGGTCGACGATGAAGTAGTAGCCGTCCTCGTCGACGCGGGCGAGGTCGCCGGTGTGGAACCAGCCGTCGCGGACGGCCTCCGCGGTCGCCTCGATGCGGTTGCGGTAGCCCTTCATCACGTTCTCGCCGCGGATCGCGATCTCCCCCACCTCGCCGGGGCCCACGTCGGTGCCGTCGTCCGCGACGAGCCGGGCCGCGACCCCGCGGATGGGCACCCCGATCGAGCCGGCCTTGCGGGGGCGGTCCGGGGGGTTGAACACGGCGACCGGCGCGGTCTCCGAGAGCCCGTAACCCTCCAGCACCGTGACGCCGAATTCCCGTTCGAAGCCGTGCAACACCTCCACCGGCAGGGAGGCGCCGCCGGACACGGCGAGGCTGAGCCGGGACAGGTCGTGGTCCTCCGGCACCCCGGCGTTGAGCAGGGCCGTGTACATCGTGGGGACGCCTAGGAAGACGGTGACCCGGTCCCGGTGCAGGATCCGCAGCGCCGCGGCCGGCTCGAACCGCGGCAGCAGGGTCAGGGTGGCGCCGGCGACGACGGCGGCGTTGAGGGCGCAGGTCTGCCCGAAGGCGTGGAACAGCGGCAGGCCGCCGAACAGAACGTCGTCCGGCCCGATCCGGATCAGCGTCTCCACCGTCGTGACCGCGTTGGTCGACAGGTTGCGGTGGGTGAGCTCGGCGCCCTTCGGGGTGCCCGTCGTCCCGGAGGTGTAGAGGATGACGGCGGTGTCGCCGTCCGCCCGCCCGACGACCTCGGCCATGGGATCGGCCGCCCGGGTCAGGGCGGCGAACTCCACGTCGGTGACCAGGCACTCCACCCCGGTCTCGGCTGCGGCCTTCGCCACCTCCGCCGCGAAGAGGGGGGCCGTCAGCACGATCCGGGAGCCGGAGTCCTCCAGGGCGTGGGCCACTTCACGGCACTTGAGCAGCGGGTTCATCGGGACGACGACACCGCCGGCCCGCAGGATGCCGTAGTAGGCGACCGGGAAGAGGGTGACGTTGGGCATGACCAGCGCGACGCGATCGCCAGGCCGGACACCCCGCTCCCGCAGGAGGGCGGCGACGCGTGCGGCCTCGTCGTCCAGCTGGGCGTAGGTGAGGGCCGTGTCGTCCTGGCGTACGGCGATCCGGTCGCCGTGAGCTCTGGCCGATTCCGCCAGGGCTGCCGCGAGGTTGTTCATTCGTCGTCCGTTCCGTCGGGGCCTGAGGGGTGGTTGTGAGGGCGGCAGGAGCCGCCGGTGTCGCCGGAGCCGGGGATCGTGACCAGGTCGCGGGGGGGCGATCCCGCCGCGGCCGGAGCCGTCCGCGGCGTGCGGGAGGTCACCCCAGAAGTGCGGAGGGAGGTCGCGTCCCTGGCGCTGGGTCAGCCAGAGCCGCAGCAGGTGGCGCTTGCGTTCGGGCTCGGCGAAGTCCTCGTACTGCGTGCGGGAGTGCAGGACCGCGTAGTTGTTGACCAGCAGCAGGTCGCCGGGCTCGAGGTCGAGGTCCAGGCGGTGCCGGGGGGAGCGTGCCGCCTCGTCGACGAGGTCGAACAGTTCCACGTCGGCCCGCTCCAGGCGCGGGACCCCAAGGATGCGCTGGGCTGACTCGAGGCAGCGGCGGTGATAGCGCATGCTGAGCTTTCCCCGGTGCCAGGTGGCGAGGGGGGCCGCGTGGTAGGGGCGCTCGCCGGGGGCGTGTTCACCCCGGCGGTCGAGGTAGTGGGTGCGGTACAGCCGCTTGACGAGGTCGGGGCGGCGCGCCAGGACGGCGTTGTGGACCGCGCCGGCACTTACGAGGGAAGTACGCGCGCCGGCGCGGGGCGGAGCCAGGCACAGGAGCCCGAGCACGTCGGACCCGTCGGTGTGGAAGGGCAGCGCCGCTCTCGTCTGATAGCCGCGCGTGGACGGGTCGGCCAGGGTGCGTCCGGTGTCACGGACGTGACCGAGCATGTGACCGGCCGCGTTCTGCGACACCGGGACGCCCAGGTGCTGCCCCAGCCCCCAGAACAGGGTGCTCGCCGCCGCCCGGCTGTACCGCTCGACGGGGATACGTCTGACCAGGACGAACCCCCGGCCGTTCTCCAGCACGTCGACGACGCGTTCCAGCACGCCGGCCAGGGTCGGCAGCGGGAAGTCGGCGGGGCCCACCTTCAGCAGCGGTACACCGCGCTCGCGGACCGCGCGCAGGGCGGACTCGAGCTCCTCGATCTGCTCGGGCGACAGCCGCAGGACCCACTCCTCAGGGTCGGCCAGGTCCGCCCCGCTCCAGACGGCCGGACCCGTGCAGGGCCGGCGCAGCACCTCGATCGCGTTCGTGTCCACCGCGGACACACCTCTCCCCTTCGAGCGTCTGATGGATTCCGATGGAGCGGTACGGATGTCCTTGCGTCCCCCAGCTGTCTCGGCGCCGGATTCCGGGGGGTTCACTCCATCGCGAGTGGTGCCACAGTAGGGCAGCCCGCGTCGTGTCGCTTGACGTGGCGTGACGTCTGGCTTATCAATCAGGGACACACCCCGGGGAGTGCGCCCATGATGAAGCCCCTCGTCCGCAACGCCGCCCTGAGCGGCTACGTGGAGCTGAGCCAGTCGCTCGGCATCGATCCGCGAGCCCTGATGAAGCGGGTCGGCCTGGACCCCGCCGGCCTTGCTGTCCAGGACCGGTGGATCTCCGGCGTGGCCGTGATCCAGTTGCTCGAGCTGTCGGCGGCGGCCGCTCGCCGGGAGGATTTCGGCCTGCTCCTCGCCGAGCGACGTCGCTTCTCCAGCCTGGGGCCCATCAGCCTGGTCATTCGCGAGGAGCCGGACGTCCGCAGCGCGCTCGAGCTCCTCATCCGGCACGAGCACATGTACAACGAGCTGCTGCACAGCAGGCTGTCCGAGGTGAACGGCCTGGCCACGCTCAAGGTGAGCCTGGAGCCGGGGGAGACGGCGGCGTCCCGCCAGTCCGTGGAGCTGGCCGTGGGCGCCTTCCACCAGGTGCTGCGCACGTTCCTCGGCGCGCGCTGGCAGGCACTGTCCGTGTGCCTTACGCACGGTGCGCCGAAGGATCCCGGGAGCCACCAGCGCGTCTTCGGTCCCGTGGTGGAATTCGACGGCGAGTTCGACGGGATCGTCTTCTACGCCAGCGACCTCCGCGCCCCCAACCCCCTGGGGGATCCGATGCTGCGGACCTACGCACGGCAGTTCTTCGACGCCATCGCGACCTCGCGGGACACGACGGTGCTGGACCGGGTGCGGGACCTGATCGAGGTCCTTCTTCCGACCGGCCGGTGTTCCATCGAGCAGGTCGCCGGCAGTCTGGGGGTCGACCGTCGGACCGTGCACCGGCACCTGGCGGCGTCGGGCGAGACGTTCTCCTCCGTCCTCAACGCGACGCGCACCCACCTGGCGGAACAGCTCGTGCCCAACCCGAAGCGTTCGCTGACGGAGATCTCCGGCCTGCTCGGGTTCTCCGCGCCGAGCGCCTTCTCCCGCTGGTTCCGTGAGCAGTTCGGCTGCAGCGCGCGGGAGTGGCGCACCCGACGTGCCGAACGGAGCCGGAGGAACGGTGACCCCGGAGGAGCGCCGGAAGGGGCACCCGGGTACGGAAATCCGTCCCACCCCGGACAGCCGCGGGGCCCAGAAGCGGACCCGGCCAGACTGGCGCCGTAGGCGCACCTCGTCGTCTCTTTGCCGTTCCACATCGCCTTGCCGGTGCGTCCGTAGCACCCGTCGGGCCGGTCTTCGGCGGGCAGGTCGCCCTTGGACGTCGCCACCGAGGCCACCGTTGCCCGCCTCAGCCTGCGGGTCACCGACGACGGCCGCGGCATCGACCCTGCCCGGACCCGTCGCAGCGGACCGGCCAACCTCCACGCTCGCGCCGCTGAACCCTCGCTCCCAGCCGCCCCGGCGGCACCACCCCGGAGTGGACCGTTCCCCTCCCCGCCGGCAACCGCTGAGCCTCCCCGAACGGCCCGCGGCACACCGGGGCCGTTCGGCCCAAGCGCCGACCGCGCCCGACGAGGGATGCTGGACGTACGGCGGGTCCGCGGCCGCTACCGCAACCCGCGCCCCCGCCCGAAGTGACAGCGCGGCTCTCACGGCGGCCCGAGCACATGGAAAGCGTGCCGGCCCCCCGCGGCTCACGCACCGCCGCTCCACCCCCGTCCCCGGGACCTCGCGCGGCAACGACGTGGTCCTCCTCCTGAGGAGCAGCACATGGGAGTCCTGATCTTCGTTCTGGTCGTCGTCGCGGTTCTTGTCGCCGTGGTGCTCGCGATGGCCGTGAAAATCGTCAAGCAGTACGAGCAGGGAGTGCTGTTCCGATTCGGCCGCCTGGTGGGCACCCGGGATCCAGGGCTGCGGTTCATCATCCCGTTCGTCGACGTCCTGCACCGGGTGTCGCTGCGGATCGTCACCATGCCCATCCAGTCCCAGGGCATCATCACCCGGGACAACGTGAGCGTGGACGTGTCGGCGGTCGCCTATTTCCGGGTGGTCGACGCGGTGAAGTCGGTCATCGCGGTCGAGAACGTGAACGCGGCGATCAACCAGATCGCCCAGACCACCCTGCGCAAGGTCGTCGGGCAGCACACCCTGGACGAGACGCTCTCCGAGACCGACCGCATCAACCTCGACATCCGCGAAATCCTCGACGTCGCCACCGTCGAATGGGGCGTGGAGGTCACCCTGGTCGAGCTCAAGGACATCCAACTGCCCGACAGCATGAAGCGGGCGATGGCCCGCCAGGCCGAGGCCGAGCGGGAGAAGCGAGCGAAGATCATCAACGCGCAGGGCGAGTCCCTGGCCGCCGCCGCGCTCGGCGAAGCCTCCGACACGATGATGGCCCACCCGCTGGCCCTCCAGCTGCGCAACCTGCAGAGCCTGGTGGAGATCGCCGTGGACAAGAACAGCACGGTCGTCTTCCCCGCACCGCTCATGAGCACCATCGGCGAACTCGGCGCCTTCCTGGCCCGGGAGACGGCAGCGGCCGCCCCCCAGGCGCTGCCCACCGACCTCACCAAGACGATCCCCGCCCCCACACCGAACGGCGTGCCCGAGACCGTGTGACCGTCGTAGTCGCAGAGGGCCGCCCGGCCACGCATCACGGCCGGGCGGCCCCTCTGCGACCTTCGGCCCTTGGTCGCACGAACGCGCCGAACGATTGAGAATCGCGTACTCCGCGACCACGGCCATGGCCGTCGAGGCAGAAAACAGGACCCAAGGACGCCCCCACCTGCCAGCAACGCCGTCCCCGTTCCGGACGGCGAGGCGAAGGCGCGTCGCGGCCACGGTCCCGCGTCGCCCGCTCGGCCGGCTCGAGTCCGCGACGGACGAGCGCCCGGACGCCCCTGTGTACACGAAGCGAGCGGCCGCCGAATCGGACACGCCCCTCCCCAGCAAAGCCATGTCTTCCGACGAACCGCATCGACATGGGACTGGTAAATGAAAATGATTATCGCTAGCGTGTTCCTGCGTGGAGCCCGGCCCCCTTTCCGCATGAGGGTTCTCCGGGCTGCCCTGACGTTCGAACTGCTGGCACGTAAAGGGGAGTTGTGGCTCATCTGCTGATGGTCGAAAGCTGGGTCGGGTCGATGAGCAGACTGCTGCCACGGGCGATCCGGGAGGGCGGGCACGAGTTCACGTTCCTCACCCGCGACCTGCACCACTACCTCCGCTCCGCGACCGAGGGGGTGGCACACCCGCTGCTCGGCGCCCGCAACGTGATCACCTCGGACACCAACGACGCCGACGTCCTGCTGCCGGAGATCGAGCGGCTGCACGAGGTGCTGCGCTTCGACGGCGTGATCACCTCCTGCGACTACTACCTGCCGACCGCGGCGCGTCTCGCCGGGCATCTGGGTCTGCCGGGCTCGTCCCCGGAGGCGGTCGAGAGCGCCTGCCGCAAGGACGCCACCCGCCGTGTCCTCGCCGACGCGGGGGTCCCCGGGCCGCGCTTCGCCGTGCACGAGGAATGGGCCGACATCGTGCGCGCGGCACGGGAGATCGGCTACCCGCTGGTCGTCAAGCCGGTCGACCTGTGCGCGGGCATGTACGTGCGGCGGGTGGACGACGAAGAGCAACTCGCCTCAGCCGTACGGGTGCTGTCGGACTTTCCGGTCAACGCCCGCGGGCAGAGGCGGGAGCCCGCCGTCCTGCTGGAGGAGTTGATGGACGGTCCCGAAGTGAGCGTCGAGACGGTATCGCACGCGGGCGCTGTCCACGTGGTGGGCGTGACCGACAAGAGCGTCGCCGGCGCGCCCGCGTTCATCGAGACCGGGCACATGTTCCCGGCCGCCCTGCCGGCGGCCGATGCCCAGGCCGCAGAGCGGACCACCCTAGCCGCGCTCAAGGCGCTCGGGCTGGTGGACGGTGTGGTGGCGCACACCGAGATCAAGCTGACCTCGGCCGGTCCGCGCGTGGTCGAGGTCAACCCGCGGCCCGCCGGAAACCGCATCACCGAGCTGGTCCGCCATGTGACCGGAATCGACCTGTCCGCGGCCTTCGTGGAGGTGTCCCTCGGGCGCGAACCCGACCTGCGGCGCAGCGCCACAGGGCTGTGCAGCGCGGCCATCGGCTTCCTCGTGCCTCAGAGGTCGGGCACGCTCGAGTCGCTGGACGGTGGCGAACTGCGGGGTGCACCAGGTGTGCTGGAGGTGCGGCTCGCCGAGCCCGGTACGCAGGTGGAGGCGGCGGGCAGCAACAACGAGTACCTCGGGCACGTCATGACGGGTGACGCCGAGGGGCTGGGTGCCCGCGACCACGTCGAGGTCCTGCTCGGTGAGCTGCGGTCCGGGTTGGTGGTCCGATGACCGCCACTTCGGGCACAGCCGGCACGGCGACGGTCGAGACGTACGAGACGTGCGACTCGTACAACGAGCTCGTAGCGCGCGTACGCGCCGGTGTGCTGGGTCCGGATCCGGCGACGCAGCGGATCGCCGTGGCCTTCACCACGCGGCAGGCCGTACGGCACGACGGGCGCGGCACCGGCTATCGCAACGAGGTTCTCGGCCTGCGTCTGGGCAGGGCCGTCGGCTCGTGCGCGGTCGAGCCCGGGGCCCTGCCCGACCGCGCGGTCGAGGAGTGTGTGGGCGCGAGTGTGGCCCGGCTGCTGGAGCATCCGCTGCCGGCGGTGCGCGTGGCCGCGCTGGACGCCTATCTGATGCACGTCACTCCCCACACTCCGCGGAACGGGGCGCGGGCCGTCCCGCTGCCCGCCGGGACGTCGCTGGAGAAGTCCCTGGCCCGGGCGAAGACCGTCGTCGCGCTCCTCGACCTACCGGCAGAGGCAACCGTGCTGGTGGTGGGTGTCGTCAACTCCCTTCTGGAGGAGCTGCGTTCACGCGGCCTGAGCTATGTGCCCTGTGACCTCAAGGGCGGGCTGACCGAGTGGGACGAGACGGTCACCACCGACGCCCTCGCCGCGGCCGGGCGCTGCGACGCCCTGCTGGTGTCCGGGATGACGCTGGGCAACGACACATTCGAGCCGCTGCGGCAGCACGCGCTGGCTCATGGCAAGCAGCTGGTGATGTTCGCCCAGACCGGCAGCGCCGTACTGCCCCGATTTCTCGGCCACGGGGTGAGCGCGGTGTGCGCCGAGCCGTACCCCTTCTTCTGGCTCGACGGCGGTCCCGGCACCGTCCACCGGTACGGCGGCCCCCGTCCGGAGGCCGGTCGATGACCACGACGGCAGTGCGTCCCCTCGCCCGACCGGAACTCCTCGCCCTGCTCGGCCGCACGCCCCTGGTCCGCATCACGGCCGACGTGCCCGGCCCGCACCCAGGCTTCTGGGCCAAACTCGAAGGGCTCGCGGCGGGCGGGATGAAGGCGCGGGCAGCAGTGTCGATGCTGCTGGGCGCCCGCGAGCGCGGCGAACTGCGGCCCGGCGCACCGGTGGTGGAGTCCACCTCGGGCACGCTCGGCATCGGGCTGGCCTTCGCGGGCCAGGCACTCGGCCACCCCGTCGTGCTGGTCGGCGACAGCGAACTGGAACCGGCCATGCGGCAGTTGCTGCGTGCCCACGGCGTGCGGCTGGAGATCGTGGACCGCCCGGCGCCCCGGGGCGGCTGGCAGGCGGCGCGGCTGGGCCGGCTGCGGGAACTGCTCGCCGGGCTGCCCGGCGCGTACTGGCCGGACCAGTACAACAACCCGGACAACAGCGTCGGCTACGCCTCCTTGGCCGCCGAACTCGTCGACGGGCTCGACCACCTGGACATCCTGGTGTGCAGTGTGGGCACCGGCGGCCACAGCGCGGGGATCATCGGCCCACTGCGACGGCGCTGGCCCGCGCTGCGGTTGATCGGTGTCGACTCGACCGGCTCCACCATCTTCGGTCAGCCCGCACGACCGAGGCTGATGCGCGGCCTGGGCAGCAGCATCCACCCGCGCAATGTCGCCTACGACGCCTTCGACGAGGTCCACTGGGTCGGCCCGGCCGAGGCCGTGGACAGCTGCCGCCGCCTGGCGCGCGGCAGCTTCGTCAGCGGCGGCTGGAGCACGGGCGCCGTCGCCCGCGTCGCCGCCTGGGCAGCCCGGGTCCACCCGGGCACGGTGGTCGCCACCGTCTTTCCTGACGGCCCGCACCGCTATCTCGGCACCGTCTACGACGACGACTTCGCCGCGGTCCACGGCCTCGATCCCGCCACGGCGGCCACCCGCCCGGTCGAGATCCTGCACCCCCGCGCGGCCGAGGCCACGGGCTGGGTGCGCTGCACCCGTGTCACCGACCCGCTGAAGGCCGTAACCGATCCGGAAGGGACCCCGTGAAGGCCGGCCTGCGCACCCTGCGCCTCGAACTCACCGAACCGCTGCGCATCTCCCGCTCCGTCATGACCGCGCGCGACGCCGTGTGGCTGACCGTCGAACACGACGGCGTCACCGGCCATGGCGAGGCCGTCACCAGCGTCTACTACAGGCTCGACGCTGAAGCGTTGGAACGGTTCCTCACCGCCGTCGGTGCGGATCTCGCCCGCTTCCCCGACCCGGAGAGCGCCCTGGAGGCGCTACGGGTGGGCGAGTTGGCCGGTGAGGACGCTCCCCCGGCCGTGACCGCAGGCGTCGAGGCTGCGCTGCTCGACCTCGTCGGCAAGCGTGCGGGCAGCCCCGTCCACCGGCTGCTCGGTGTCACCGCACCTCCGGTCGCGGCCACCGCCCGCACCATCGGCATCACCTCCCTCGCCCACGCGGCCGCGCAGGCGCGCTGTCTGTCGGCGGGTGGCTTCGAAGTCATCAAGGTCAAAGCGGGAACTCCCGACCCGCAGGACGACGTGGAGCGCGTCCGCGTCATCCGCGACGCGGCGCCGCGGGCCCGGCTCCTGCTCGACCCCAACGGCGCCTGGACGGTGGCGCAGGCCGAGGCGCTGCTGCACCGATTCGCCGACCTCGGCGTCGAGGCCGTTGAGCAGCCCGTCGCGCCCGGCGACCCGGCAGCGCTGGGCGCGCTGGCCGCGCGCTCGCCGCTGCCCGTCATCGCCGACGAGGACGCCGTCGACCTGGAGGACGTGCGCCGCCTGGCGGGCCGCGTCCAGGGCGTCAACGTCAAGCTCGCCAAGTGCGGCGGGGTGCACGCGGCCCTGCGTATCGCCGAGTTGATCGCGGGCAGTGGCACGGAGCTGATGCTGGGCTGCCTGACCGCCAGCAGTCTCGGCCTCGCGCCCGCGGTCCACCTCGCCGACCGGGCCCGCTGGGCCGACCTGGACGGGCACCTGCTGCTCGCCCACGACCCGTGGACCGGGATCGGCGGCGAGGACGGCGTCGTACGCGCAAGTGACCTTCCCGGCCTGGGAGTTCAGGAGGTGTGGCCGAATGAGGGCGTGGCGTGAGATGAGGCGTTTCCCGCTCGCGGTACAGCTCCTGCTGGTCAACCAGCTCGGTGTCAACATCGGCTTCTACCTCCTCATCCCCTACCTCGCCATGCATCTCACCGACCACCTGGGCATGTCGGCGGCCGTGGTGGGCATCGTGCTCGGCGTTCGCAACCTCAGCCAGCAGGGTCTGTTCATCATCGGCGGCTCCGCCTCCGACCGGCTCGGCGCACGCGGCGTGATCATCGCCGGCTGCGCCCTGCGCACCGCCGGGTTCGCCCTGTTCGCGCTCGGCGACGACCTGGCCGTGCTGCTCGCCGCGTCCGTCCTCAGCGGGCTCGCCGGGGCATTGTTCAACCCCGCCGTACGCACCTACATCGCGCAGGAGGCTGCCGAGCGCAAGGCCGAGGCGTTCGCCCTGTTCAACGTGTTCGCCACTACCGGCGCCCTGATCGGCCCCCTGCTGGGCAGCGCGCTGCTGCTCGTGGACTTCCGCACGTCCGCACTCACCGCCGCCGGGATCTTCGCCGCGCTCACCGTCGCGCAAGCCCTCGTGCTGCCCGTCCGGAAAGTCGAGCCGAGCAGGGGCACGGTCCTCGCGG
The DNA here is from genome assembly GCF_045041255.1 of Streptomyces sp. NBC_00080. Lineage (NCBI taxonomy): Bacteria > Bacillati > Actinomycetota > Actinomycetes > Kitasatosporales > Streptomycetaceae > Streptomyces > Streptomyces sp. NBC_00080. Next base: position 9,447,548 of record NZ_CP108235.1, on the reverse strand, counting down.
ACTGGCGCGAGGTGCTGGGCAACAGGGCCTTCCTCGCCTTCGCGCTCGCCATGGTCGGCATGTTCACCCTGGAGAACCAGCTGTACCTGCTCCTGCCCGACGGAGCCCGGCAGGCCACCGGCTGGGACGGCGCCGCCGGACTCGTCTTCCTCGTGGGCACCGTCGCCAACCTGACACTGCAACTGCGCATCACCCGCGCCCTCAAGGAGCGGGGGGACCGCGCGCGCTGGATCGCGACGGGCCTGGGGCTGATGGCGCTGGCGTTCCTGCCGCCCGCGATGACGGCCGTCGGATCCGGCGGCCCGGACGGCACTGCCGAGGCGGTGCTGCACGCCCTGCCCGTCCTGGTCGGTGCCCTGCTGCTCTACCTCGGGGTGATGGTCGCCCAGCCGTTCGTGATGGAGCTCGTTCCCGGTTTCGGCCGGTCGGAGCTGACCGGCACCTACTTCGGCATCTTCTACGTGTTCTCCGGCATCGCCGCCGCCGTCGGCAACGCCGTCGTCGGCTGGGCCATGGACACCGGGGAGCGGGGCGACGCCGGCTGGCTGCCATGGACGTGCTGTGCCCTGTTCGGGCTCGTCTCCGCGCTGGGCGTGGCCTGGCTGCACCGGCTCGGGTCGCTGCCGAGCCCGTCGAAGCCCGCCGTTCCCGCACCTGCCTGAGGAGGGACTCGGCATGACCTCTACGACGTTTCCGCACAACCTGCTCACCGACAACCCCGAGCTGTACGAGGCCCGCTTCCCCGACCCCGACCGGCTGGCCGGACGCTGGACGCAGGACCGCCTCGGGCGGCATGGGGCAGGACCGCGCGTGCTCGACATGGGCTGCGGCACCGGACGCGACGCCGCCCACCTCCACAGCGCCGGCCGCGACGTGACCGGTGCCGACCTGTCCGAGTCGATGCTCGCCCACGCGCGCACCCACCACCCCGGGCCCGAATACGTCCGTGCCGACCTGTGCGGCTTCGACCTGGGCCGGGGCGCGTTCGACGCCGTCGTGTGCCTGGACAGCGCTCTGCTGTACTGCCACACCAACGAGCAGCTCCACGCCTTCCTCTCCTCCTGCCGCCGCGCCCTGGCTCCCCGCGGTCTCCTGGTGGCGGAGATGCGCAACGGCGCCTACTTTCTCGGCCGTACCGACCTGCTGGACACGCCCACCGTCGATTCCTTCACCTGGCAGGGCATCGTCCACCGGTCCACCACCACACTCACCGTGGACCGTACGGCCCAGCTCCTGCGCCGCAGGCGCGTGTGGACCACCGACGACGGGTCGGCACCGGTCGAGCAGGGTTCCGCGTGGCGGCTGCTGTTCCCACAGGAACTGCGTCACCTGCTGGCCGCACACGGCTTCGAGGTGCTCGAACTCCACGACGGCCCCGGCCCGCGCACCGAGCCGCCGTGGCCGCAAGGCCGGCCGCCCGGCGACACCACGGATGCGGACCGGCTGCATGTCGTCGCGCGCCTCACCGACTCCCACTGACTCCTCTTCGTCCCCACCACACCCAAAGGAATCCCATGCACGACGAGCGCTTCCCCGGCCCGCATCGCCGCGGCTTCCTCGCCGCCGCCACGGGCGCCGCCTCACTCGGCGCGCTCGTTCTCACCGGGTGCGGCTCCGGCTCCGCGAAAGACACCGACCGTGAGGGCGACGGCAAGCCCACGAGGGGCGGACGGCTGCGCGCTGCGTTCGCCGGAGGAGGCGCCGGTGAGACCCTCGACCCGCACCTGGCCAACCTCTTCGCCGACGCCGCCCGCGCCAAGGCGCTGTACGACAAGCTCGCCGACTTCGGCGCCGACCTGTCCGCCCGGCCCCGCCTCGCCGAGAACTGGGAGGCGAACAGGACCCTGGACCGCTGGCAGGTGACCCTGCGCAAGGCGACCTTCCACGACGGAAGGCCGGTCACCGCCGCCGACGTCCTCTACAGCTACCGTCGCATCGCCGACCCCGAGCAGGCGTTCCGCGCCAGGGCGTCTCTGGAGCCCATCGACCTCGACGCCAGCCGAGCGACCGGCGAGCGCGGCATCGAGTTCGTCCTCAAGCGGCCCACCGCCGAATTCCCCAACGTCCTGGCCGCGTTCGGCGCATACGTCGTCCCGGAGAACTCCGGGGAGTCAGGCGGCTTCGACAAGAAGCCGATCGGCTCCGGCCCCTTCCGGTTCGTCTCCTTCACCCCCGGCCGCTCGGCCGTCTTCCGCCGCTACGACGACTATTGGGAGGGCGCCCCGCACCTCGACGAGCTCGAGTTCGTCGTCGCCAACGAGGAGTCCGCCCGCGTCAACGCACTCCTCGGCGGACAGGTCGAATACGCCCACGAACTCAACCCCACCACCGCGCGCGCCCACGAAGGCAAGGGACAGATCGCGATCGTGCGGCTCCCTGGCAGCGCCATGCAGGGCTTCGCGATGAAGACCGACCGGGCTCCCTTCGACGACCAGCGAGTACGCGAGGCGTTCTTCCTCATAGCCGACCGCAAGGAACTCGTCGACGGCGCCCTGTCCGGCGCGGGTGTGATCGGCAACGACCTGTTCGGCAAGGGCTACGAGTACTACGCCGACGGCCTCCCCCAGCGCGGACAGGACCTCGGCAGGGCCCGCGCCCTGCTCAAGCAGGCCGGTGCCGAGAACCTGAAGGTCACCCTGGACACTTCGGCCGTCGCCGCCGGCTTCATCGAAGCCGCCAGCATCTTCCGCGACCAGGCAAAGAAGGCGGGCGTCACCATCGACGTCAAGATGGGCAGCAAGGACTCCTACTGGGCCGACATCCTCGACAACGGCACCCTGTGCTGCTATCGCTCCGGAGCCATGCCCGTCGAGGCCCACATCTCCCAGCGCCTGCTCAGCGCCTCCACCACCAACGCCACCAAGTGGAAGCACAAGGACTTCGACGCCCTCTACCAGCAGGCCCAGTCCACCCGCGACAAGACCGAACGCGCGGCCGTCTACGAGCGGATGCAGCGCCGCCTGTACACCGAGGGCGGGTTCCTCATCTGGGGCTTCGCCGACTGGATCCTCGGCACGGCCCGAAGGGTGAAGGGAGTTTCGGCCAAGGCTCCCGCCAACACGCTCGACTGGGCCCGCTTCGACAAGGTCTGGCTCGCGTGAGCGGATTGCGTTCCTTCGCCGCCCGGCGGCTGCTCCTCGGCGCCCTGCAGACCATGGCCGTAGTGCTGCTGGTCTTCGCGCTCACCGAGGCCCTGCCGGGTGACGCCGCCGTCGCCCTGGCCGGCGACCAGCCCGACCCGGCTCGCATCGCTGCCCTCCGTGAGGCCATGCACCTCGACCGGCCCGCCTACGAGCGGCTCACCGACTGGGTGACGGGCCTGCTCCACGGCGACCTCGGCACCTCCCTGACGTCCGGCCGCCCGGTCGGCCAGTACATCTCCGACGGTTTCGGCCCCACCCTGCTGCTGGCCACGCTCACCGCGGCCCTGCTCGTCCCGACCGGCTTCGGCCTCGGCGTGCTCGCCGCCCGTCGTGAAGGCCGCCTCGCCGACCGGTTGATCAGCTCGGTCACGCTCGCCGTGTACGCGGTGCCCGAGTTCGCCCTCGGGATCCTGCTGGTGAGCGTGTTCGCTCTGCAGCTGCGCTGGCTGCCGCCCACCGCAGTCGGCTACGGCACCGACCTGCCGGGCCATCCGGCCGCGCTCGTCCTGCCCGTGCTCGTCCTGCTGGCCCGCCCGGTCTGCTCCCTGTCCCGCCTGGTGCGGGCCGGCATGATCGATGCGCTCGCCTCCCCCTACGTGGCCCAGGCCCGCCGCTACGGTGTCTCCGGCACCCGTATCCGCTACACCCACGCTCTTCCCGGCGCCCTCGCCCCCGCGGCCCAGCATCTCGCCCGCACCATCGACTGGCTGCTGTGCGGCGTCATCGTCGTGGAGGCGCTCTACGTGATCCCGGGACTCGGCACCGTCCTGCTCAACGCCGTCGCCGAACGCGACGTGCCGGTGGTCCAGGGGCTCGCCGTGGTGTTCGGCATGCTGACCGTCGTACTGAATCTGGGCGCGGATCTCGTCGCCCGCCGTCTGGCCCCTCGGGCGGGTGTGGTCGCGTGAGGAAGTTGCGGACGGCCCGCTTTGCCCTCGGCATGACGATTGTCGCCCTCCCCCTCGCGCTCGCCCTGCTGGGCCCGCTGTTCGCGGGCGGACCAGGGCCGCGGGCGGCGTCCTTCACCCTCGGCGCCGACCACTGGCTCGGCACCGACTTCGTGGGCCGTGACGTATGGCGTCAGGTACTGCGCGGCGGCAGGCCGGTGGTGCTGACCGCCCTCGCCGCCACCGCCCTGTCGTATCTCGTCGCGCTTCCCGTCGGCCTGCTCGCAGCGCTCACCCGTCGCCGCCTGCTGGAGGAGCTGCTGATGCGGCCCCTGGACGTCCTGCTCGCCGTCCCGTCGCTGCTGCTGATCCTGCTGGCCGCCACCGTGCTCTCCCCCGGCCCCGTCGGTCTGGCCCTGCTGGTAGCACTGGTGAACGTGCCGGACGCGGCCAGGCTCGTGCGCGCCGCCGCCGCGGAGGCCGCCGCCCGGCCCGCGGTCGAGGCGCTGCGCATGCAGGGCGAGACCTGGTGGCGCACGGCCGTCGGCTACGTCGGCCGCTCCATGCTGCGCACCCTGGCCGCCGACACCGGAACCCGGCTGACCGGCGTGCTGTACCTCGTGGCCACGGCCGCCTTCCTCGGTGCCGGGGTCGCCCCGGATGCCGCCGACTGGGCGGTCATGGTCGACCGCAACCGCATCGGCCTCTTCGTCCAGCCATGGGCCGTGGTCGTCCCCGCCCTGCTGATCATCGCCCTGACGACGGGCACCAACCTCCTCTTCGACGCCGCGCTCGTGGACGCCCGCCCAAGCGACCGGGGCCGGGGCCGGGGCACGACGCTCCTGGACGCGACCAGGACCACCAACAGCCCGGCAGGGAGTGAAGCACGCCCGTGAACCACGCAGACGACACGACAGAGCAGGTCGACAGTCCCGCCGGCCTCGGTCACACCACGGAGGAGCCCGTGGCCGAGCTCCGGAACCTGCACGTCGAGGTCGGCGGCAGGGCGATCGTCCACGGAGTGAGCCTCAAGGCCCTCCCCGGCAAGGTCACCGCCCTGATCGGCACATCCGGCAGCGGCAAGACCACGACCGGTCTCGCCCTCCTCGGCGAGTACCCACCCGGCGCCCGCGTCACCGGCGACGTACGCCTGGCGGCCGACGGACCGGTCGGCTACATCCCCCAGCACCCGGCCGCCGCCCTCAACCCCGCCCGCCGCGTCACCGCCCTCCTGACGGACATCGCCCGTGCCCAGGTACGCCACCTGCCCCGTGCCAAGCGCCGGTCGGCGGCCCGCGAACGCGTCCTGCGCGCCCTCGCCCAAGCCCAGTTCCCGAACGCCGAAACCTTGGTGCGCCGCTACCCGCACCAGCTCTCCGGTGGCCAGCAACAACGCGTGGTCCTCGCCCAGGCCCTGCTGCTGGGCACCCGGGTCGTCGTCGCCGACGAGCCCACCACCGGTCAGGACGCCCTGACCAAGGCCCGGGTCGTCGAACAGTTGGCGGCCGTCGCGGCACGTGGCATCGCCGTCGTGCTGCTCAGCCACGACCTGGACGTCGTACGGTCACTCGCCGACGAGGTGATCCTCATGCGGGCGGGCCAGGTCGTGGAGTCGGGCCCGGCCCAGCGTCTGCTGCTCGCACCCCGGCACGAATGGACCCGCGAACTGCTGACCAGTCAAACGCAGTTCACGCAATCGGAAGGCTCGACCGGCACCGGCCGCACCGTCCTGAGCGTCCGCGACCTGACCGCCCGTCACCGCGACGGCACCCGTGGCACGACCGAGGTACTGCGGCTGGCCGAACTCGACCTGTGCGCGGGCGAAAGCCTGGCCGTCCTCGGCCGCTCCGGAAGCGGCAAGACCACCCTCGCCCGCTGCCTGGCCGGACTCCACCGCGAACACGACGGAGAGATCCTCCTCGACGGCACACCGCTGCCCCGCAGCCTGCGTGACCGCAGCCGCGCCCAACTGGCGTCCGTGCAGTACGTCTTCCAGGACGCGCGTGCCGCCTTCGACGAACACCGCCCCGTGCTGCACCAGGTCGCCCGCACCGCGATACGGCTGCGCGGCACCGCGTCCGCCCCCGCGACACGGGAGGCCCTGGCCACGCTGAGCGGCCTCGGCCTGCCGGAGGACCTGGTCCGCCGACGCCCCGGACAGCTCTCCGGCGGCGAACTCCAGCGCGCGGCCCTCGCCCGCGCCCTGCTGGCCCGGCCCCGCGTCCTCCTCTGCGACGAGATCACCTCCGGTCTCGACCCGATCACCCGCCGGGACATCCTCGGCATCCTCACCGCCCTGCTCCGCGACCGCGACGACCTGTCCCTGGTCCTGATCACCCATGACCTGAACACCGCGGCCCTGGCCCACCGCATCGCCGTACTGGACGCCGGCGAAATCATCGAACAAGGCCCGGCACAGCGAGTCCTCACCGCGCCGAGCCACCCGTTCACCGTGTCACTCACGGAAACAACGACACGACTGGGGGCGGGAACGCGCATCTGACCGTCGCCCGCCCTACTTGATGCCGATCTCGGCCAGTTGCAGGCGGAACTTGGTGGACTCGTCGGAAGCCGGAGTGCCGAGTCCGGTTGCCGTCACACGCAGGTAGCGGCCGGTGGTGGAGGTGAGGTTGTAGGTCTGGGGGGTTCCGCTCGGATTGGACTGTCCGGTGACGGTGCGGGCGGTGGTGTAGGTGCTGGATCCGTCGGGGCGCGTCTGGATCGTGAAGTCGACGGGGAAGTTCGCCGAGCCGCCGCCGGCTCCGCCGATGTCGGTGCGCGGGTGAAGGGTGACGGAGCCGATGGACCGGTCGGCGCCGAGGTCGACCTCGATCCACACGGGTGTGGCGCTGACGTCGGCGGAGGGGAAGTCGATGCTGGTGAAGCCCTTGGCGCCGGTGACGCTGGTGGTGGTCCCCTCGATGATCCGGGTCTTGCCCCAGTCACTGTTTTCGAGCGTGCAGTTGGCCGTGACAGTCGTCGCGGCGGTCGGGACGGTGAGTTCGGCGAGTTGCAGGCGGAACTTGGTGGACTCGTCGGTCGCCGGGGCACCGAGTTTGGTGGCCTGAAGGCGGACGTGGCGGGCGGTGGTGGTCTTGAAGCCGTACGTCTGGACCTGTCCGCCGGGGTTCGCCTGCCCCGTGACGGTGCGGGCTGTGGTGTAGGTGCTGGATCCGTCGGGGCGCGTCTGGATGGTGAAGTCGACGGGGAACCCCGCGGTCCCGCCTCCGGCCGCCGGTGTGTCGGTGCGGGGGAAGAGCCGTACGGCGTCGAGGTCGGTGTCGGCGCCGAGGTCGATCTCCACCCACACGGGGTTCGCTGCGACGTCGGCGGAGGTGAACTCGTTGCTGGTGTACCCCCGGGCACCGGACACGCCGGTGAGCCTGCCGTCGGTGAGCCGGCTCCGGCCCCAGTTGCTGTTCTCCAGGCTGTTGTTGCTGGTCACCGGTCGGCTCAGGGCCAGGTCGTCGAGGCGGCCGGTGCCCGTCGCCGTAAACGTCCAGGTGCCTGGCTGGACCTTGAAGTAGATGTACGAGGAGTCCTTGCCGTCATGGCTGAGACCGTTGACGCTGCCCGTCGAGGAGCCTCCGGTGAAGACGGTCGTGCCGTTCGCCTTGACGACGGGCTGGAGGCCGCCGTAGGTGGGTACACCCACCCGGGCGGTCGTCCCGTCCGGCGAGGTGAGCGTCAAGGTCACCTGGGTTCCGTCGCGTGTGATGCCCACGCGGATGTCACCCTCGACGGTCGGCGCCACGGCGTTGATCTTCGTGAGGGTGCCGGTCTGGGGTACCACCTCGTAGGTCTCCCATCCCGCCTTGGTGGGGCGGACGCCTGCGGCATAGGCGGACAGGGCGTACAGCGGTCCGCCGTTCCACGCGTGGTTGTCGGTACCTTCCGACTTGACCCAGACCTCCCACAGGGTGTGGCAGGCGGGGTCGGTGACCTGGGCGGCGAAGCGGTTGCGCATCCGCTCCTCGGCGACCGTGGCCGCACCCATGAGGTACAGCGCCTCCAGGACGTAGAACTCCATGTAGGGGCTGGCGTTGAGGTGGGCGCGCAGCACGTCGGTGATCGCCGGGTAGTGGCCGGCGGCGGCCAGGCCCGCGACGACGGCGAGGGCGTTGGCCCGGTCGTCGGTGTCGCCGGTGTAGCCGGGAGAGCGGTACTCGTTCTTCGTGGAGTTCCACAGCAGGGCGTCGAAGTTGGCCTTGATGCTGGTGCGCCGGGCCTGCCATCCGGCGACGTCGTCGGTATTGCCGCTGAGGTCGGCGAGTTTGGCCGCGGTGTCCAGGGCCAAGTAGTACCAGCAGTTGTCCAGGACGCGGGTGTCGATGTTGCTGCCCCAGTCCTGCCAGTCCCAGTCACCGGCGCGGTGGACCACCAGACCGTCGCTGCCCAGGCTCCACAGGTCCAGATACTTCTTCACCGCCGGGTAGGCGCCGGTGACCGTGCTCGTGTCGCCGGTGTAGAGGTGGAACGTCCAGAACGACCACACCGAGGCGAGCATCTGATGGGGCAGCTCGGCGGTCCAGATGGTCGAGGGCATCGGGGAGTAGAGCGCCCCGCTGTCCTTCTGCCAGGCCGCCAGCTGGGAAATGGCCTTCTTGCCGAGGGCGTGGGAGTTGGTGTCGAAGGTGTAGAAGCCTTCCTTCAGCTGGTTGACGACGTCGCCCCACCACTGGGCGCGTTCGCGGGTGGGGCAGTCCATGTAGTTGTCCCGCATGTTGACGTACATGGTGCGGGCGGCCTTGGTCCACACGGTGTCGAAGAAGGGGTCGCTGCTGGTGAACGACCCGGCGAAGTCGGTGTCGTAGCCGCTCTCCCGGTACTTGAGGTCCACGATCGTCACGCCCGCCGGGATGGTGTAGCGCACGGCGGTGCCGCTCATCCAGCCCAGAGCCTCGAACTCCTGGACCCCGCCGGCGCAGACGTAGGTGGCGCGGACGTTGAAGATGGTGGTCTGGTCGATACCGACCAGACCGCGGCCGTCGTCGTAGTGGTCGGTCTGGATACCGATCACCGCGCCTGCCGGAGCGTCGACCTTCAGGTACGGCGTGACCTGGATGTCGGACGGCAGGGTGGCCGAGACCGCCGTGGAGCCCTGGCCGGCGCTCGGGAGCGAGGCGTCGTTGGTGTAGGTCTTGAGGCCGGAGTAGCGGAACTGCGGAATCGGCCGCTCGACGAGGCCGTTCCAGGGGGCGGCTCCGGCCGCGCCGAAGTCCGTGGGGGCGCTCCAGGCGCTGTCGTCGAAGCCGGGTGACTGCCAGTCGGCCATGGCGGCGGCGTTGCGGGCATCGTAGTAGACGTTCGATTCCGGAAGCCGGAAGTTGACCTGGGTGCCACTGGTGTTGTTCGAGTATCCCGGGTGGACCGTGTGCTTCCACCCGGTGTCGCTGACCAGTCGGGTGACCGTGGATCCGGTCGTGATGTCGGACTGGAACAGCAGACCACCCTTGCCGCTGCTGCTGTGCGAGAAGCCCTGCTTGCCGAAGTACCGCACCAGCAGTGCCACCGTGTTGGTGCCACTGGTCAGGTACGGGGCCAGGTCGATCTCGTCGTAGTAGGTGTCCGTACGGTTCGGACCGCGCTTGAGGCCGCCTTCGAAGACCACGAGTGTGCCGTTGACCCACAACCAGTACTTGGAGTCGGCCGCGATCCGGGTGACGGCCGTCGAGGGTGCGGAACCCAAGGTGAACGATCTACGGAAGGCCACCCACTGGTTCGCCGAACTGGACGGCGCCCAGACCCACTTGGCGGTCCACGAGACCGCCGCCGACGCCGTCGGCGCCGACCCGGGCAGGATCAGGGAACCCAGGGTGGGCGCCAGGGCCACAGCTATGGCCGAGCGCAGGGCGGACCGGCGCGTTACGTCGTGCATCGCGGGCTCCAACTGTCGATGTGGGGAGAGGGCGGCAAACGCGCCGGCAAGCCGGAGTCGAGCGGAACGGGATGATCGGTTCCCGAGGTTTGAAACGTTTCATTCACGTGTTTGCAGGCGAGATCTTCGTCCTGTGCGTGGCGCCGTGTCAATGGTCGTGCAGTCGGCGTTCTCACGAACGTCCGGAGCACGGAGGGAAGTCTGCGCAGTTCAGGAGAACGGGGCACAAATGGAGCAGGCGGCGGCGCAGCGCCGTGACGTTGCGGGGCAGAGGTGCGACGAGTGCGGCGAGTGTCGCTTGTTCGATCTTCCTGCCACGCGGATCCGAGTGCTTGCCACGCGGACCCGAGTGCTTGCCACGTGGATCCGAGTGTCCGTCCCGGCCCGTCCCGGCCGTCTGACCGAGCGCCGCAGTCGGCCGGTCCGAGCGTTGCACCGGCCGGCGCGAGCGACCGGACAAGAGGCCGGTTCCCCACGGCGCGTACATGATCACGGTCATTCCGGTCAGGCAGACCGGGGCACCGCCTCGATGATCTCGTTCGGCTGCATGGTTCGGTTCCTGCTTCTCAGCGCAGTTGCTCGGCCAGTCCGACGATGATGCCCTCCGGGCCGCGGAGGTAGCAGAGCAGATAGCTGTCCTCGAACCGGGCGATCTCGCCGACGAGTTCGGCGCCGTGAGGGCGCAGGCGGGCAACGGTGTCCTCGATGTCGTCGACGGCGAACATGACGCGGTGCGTGCCCAGAACGTTGTGCGGCCGGTTGCGCGGACCGTCGCTGATCGCCGCGGGGCTGCGGTACTTCGCCAGCTCGAGCCGGCTGTGACCGTCCGGGGTCCGGACCATCGCGATGTCACAGTGCACCCCGTCGAGTCCGGTGCACCGGTCGGCGACGAGACCCTCGACCTCCGCCCGGCCCTCCAGCTCCATACCGAGTTCCACGAAGAACGCGATGGCGGCATCCAGGTCCTCGACGACGATGCCGACATTGTCCATCCGCTGAATCGCCATGCTGGATTCTCCTTCTTCCTCGTGCGGCCGGTGGTGGCCGCTGATGTCCCTGGGACGGAGCCGGTGGCACGTTCTCGACATCCTCAGACCGCCGAACTCCGAAAAATCCGAATCGCAGCTCAGCACCGGTACAGCAGGCCCGCGCGCCAGGCGCCACCACCCAGGGTGAGCGCAGCGCAGGGGGCGCTCCCATGAAGAGGATCAGCCGCAGCGTGCCCTCCCCGCTGCCCATGCTTCCTCGACGATTCACAGTGCGCACATGTGAACATTGCGCCTCCCCAATTGATCCACGGCACCGGTCACCCCCGCGGGTGGCGTTCCCCGTGCCACTCCCCTCGCCGCACCCGTCCGGGCCGGCGCAAGCCGACCGCGGCGCCGACATGACTGCGTGGCTCCCAGGACCCGGCCGGCGGCCGCGCGGCTGCCCGGCGTCACCGGCCCGGATGGGGGCCGGTGGTGCGGGAGGAAGGCCGGCTCGCTCTCCCGCGCCCTGGCCGAACAGCTCGCCCCGACCCGCGCCGCCCCTCCTCCATCACATCCCTTGCCCGACCTGTCGAATCTCGATAGATTCCCATCGCGATTCGATAGAAGGATGGATCATGGGAATGCTGACCGTGCGTGCACTGCGCGCCCTGCTCGTGGTGGTGCTCGCCGGCACCGTGTTCGTACAGGTGTTGATGGTGTGGACATTGGTCAGCGGGAACGACCAGGAGGACGGGTCGCTCCCGCTGACCGCGCTGCGCGTGATCACGATCCTGGGCATGGTGTCGGCCCAGGTCGCCCTGGTCTGCGTATGGCGGCTGGTGACCATGGTGCGACGCCGAACCGTGTTCTCCGACGCCGCCTTCCGGTACGTGGACGGCGTGATCGGCGCGATCGTGACGGCTGCCCTCGTATGGTTCGCGGTCACGGCAGTCAATGCTCCGGGCCAGCGGGACGACCCGGGCGTCACCGTCATCATGGGCGGGGTCGGCCTGGCCATCCTGGGGGTGGCACTCATCGTGCTCGTGCTACGGATGCTGCTCGCCCAGGCCGTCGCACGCGACGCCGAAGCGGCGCAGATGCAGGCCGAGTTGGACGAGGTGATCTGATGCCGATCGCCGTCGACATCGACGTGATGCTGGCCAAGCGGAAGATGTCCGTGGGCGAGCTGGCGGACCGCGTAGGGATCACTCCCGCGAACCTGGCGGTACTCAAGAACGGCCGCGCCAAGGCGGTGCGCTTCGCGACGCTCGCCGCGCTCTGCGAGGTGCTCGAGTGCCAGCCCGGCGACCTGCTGCGCTGGGAGGCCGAGGACGCCGCAGCCGACTGACGCGCCCTTCCAAAATCATGGAGTTCTCGACGCGCCGTGGTCCTGGTGGAGGACCGCACCTGCTGACGCATCGCCGACCCCGCCTGCCTCGGACAGACTCCGCGGGCATCACGGGGCCGCGCACGCGTAGAGCACAGCCCTGCGCGAGGTGAGGCCCCGCCGCGACGGGGATGGCCCAGCGGGGCCCGGGGGCAGCCTGCTACCGGAACGCGGCAGGCGGACGGATCAGTAGTTGGCGTTGGCGAGGATCTCGCCGTTTCTGTCGTAGACGGTCACCAGCCCGTTGTCGGACTCGTAGCACGACGTGAACGCGGAGGCGATCAGCTTGCCCTCGCCCTGGTGCGGTCCCATCAGCCCGCCGGTGAAGTCGGTGAACACCTCGGGAGCATCCAGGATGTTGTTCCGCTTGTCGGCGCCGGTGACCTTCGTGACGTGCTTGATCGCAGCCTGCTCGGTGGGCGTGCCGGACTTGGCCACGCAGGCCTGGAATTCCTCGGCCTGCGTCTTGGTCGACCCGGCCCGGTCTTCCTCCCCGGCGGGCTCTTCCTTCGCAGCCTCGCCCTTGGCGTCGTCGGTCGTCGACCTGCCGGTGGCCGCCACAGCCTTGTCCTTGTTGCTGTCGTCCGTGGACTCGCCGCCGCTCGTCGCTGCTCCGATGATGCCGATCACGACGAACAGGCCGATGATGCCGGCACAGCCGAGCCCGATGATCTTACCGGCGCTGGGCTTCTTGGGCGGGAGCGGCTGGAAGGGCGGGCCGGCGTATCCCGGAGGAGTCTGGGGGCCACCCCACCCGGGCTGTTGCTGGTTGGGCTGGTGCGGCTGCTGCGGGTATTGCTGGCTCATGTGGCCCCCTGAGATGGATATGACTTACGGGTGTGTTACTAGCGAAAGAGCTGCCTGGTTGCGCCGAACCCGCAAAGATCACCCGATCGTGGCGAACTGGGCTCCCGTCGGGGTGATTTCGGTGGGCCCCCGGGGCCGACCTGCTATATGCGCGTGACAGGGGCGGCGATCGCACATGACTCAGGCGAAGTTCTGTGAACTCCGTTCGTGCTTCCTCCGGGGTCTTCCTGCCGTTGAAGAGATCGTGGACGAGACCGCCCCGCGTGCTGCTCGTCGTCGGCGCCTTCGGTGCGTCGCGCAGGCCACTCACGAGCCGGCTGATCTCGGCGAAGGCTTCGGGGTCGCTCACGGGGGCGTCCCTTCCTCGGCCGGGCAGGAGTGGCAGAACCTCCTGGCCCGCTTCGAGCGGCGGCAGATCGCCCTGGGGGCGTCTGCGCGCGTGGAAGCCGAGGAACAGGCCGGCTCGACGGGGTCGCTGCGACCGAGGCCGGCCTCGCCGTCGCAGCGCAGAAGCTCGCCGTCATGCGCGAACTCACGGCCCGACACTCCGTCGTCCACCTCGACATGCCCGATCCCCGTGACGTCGTCGCGCGCATCGGCTCCGATCGGGGAAACGGGGATGCGAAGCAGCGGCCCTGAGGCCTACAACGAGGGGATGACAATCTTCTTCTGTTCCAAGTGCGGCAGTGCGATCACGCCGGAGCTGGCCGAGCTTGCCGTCGTCCCTGACTTCTCCAACGACGAGCGCGACCGGGACAAGGAGACACGCCGGGCACCTTCCACCGTTCCGCGGGGCCGCTACGCGATCGATCCCGAGCCCTGGGGACCTCCCTACGTCGCGCAGGACGATCAGGAGGACCCGAAGCCGGCTCAGTCGCGGGGACTTGTGGTCTGCAGGCAAGGAGACTACGTCGTCTCGGCGGGCAGCCGACAGACGGTGCTGGTGCACCCCGACGACGCCGAAGGCCTTCAGCCACTACCCAACTGGGAGAACAGCAGCGGGTGTTGCGGACCGACGGGCGACGAGGGGCTCAACCGGGCCTGCCCCTGCGGTGCTCCGGTCGCGACCCTCGCCGCTGATTGCTGGACGCCCTACGAACTCCACCTCGATCCCGTCCGGACCTACGCGTTCTCCCAGTAGGACCGCGAAGCGCACGTCTCGCCACGGACACCCTGGCCGGACCAGTGTCGGTGTCCGTCAGGCCATGCCGCCCCCAGGATCGCCCACAGGCACGCAGGCACGCAGACACGCAGCTTGCCGAACCCGCTAGGCACAAACGACTTCCGGCCCGGGCCCCAGCCGGGCCAGGTCCTCTTCGATCAGACGGCCGAGTCGGGCATGATCTCCCGGACCTCTTGCGCGCAGCGGCACGCGGCAGCGATTTTGGCAGCCCACTCCAGCGCATCCGCACGTGAGGGCACATCGATGATCGAAAACCCGCCGAGGACCGCCTTGGTCTCCGGGTACGGGCCGTCGGCGACGGTCCCGTCGGTGGCCACGACGCTCGCCTGCTGCCTTTCCAGCCCGCCACCGAAGACCCACACACCGGCGACCTGAGCCTCCCGCACCACCTCGTGCGAAGCCTCGGCCACCTCGAGCAACTCCTCCTCGGGAAAGGTCATCGCGCCGTCATCGAACGAGATCAGGTACCGCGTCATGCATGGCTCCCTCGGCCGTCGGCCTCCTTCGGCGGCCTCTCACGATACGGGGAACGCCTCCCTCCAGGACCGACACTCGCCCAGCCTCCGCAGCAGGGCGCGGCGCTGCAAGAGAACCACCCACCGGCCCAGGACGTCGGTCGGGAGCGTCCGGCCGACGCCGGACTGGAGCGTTCGTGACAGGCGTTCCGGGTACGGCGGAGGACATGATCGCCCATACGCTCTCCGCAGCCTCTCCGACACCGAGGAGGCGGTCAGTTGAAGGCATCGGTCATGCAGTCCGCGCGGCAGTCGGCGGCCTCGAAGCGCTGACGGAGGGCGGCAGCCGCCTCGTCGCGCTCCACGAGGACGTGCCCATAGTGTTGGCACGCCACCCGGGTCACGTCCCCGACCGTGACGATGGCCGGTTCGCCGCGTGCCGCCCGGCGGCGCGCTTCGGCGATCGCCATGTCCGCAGAGCGCAGCAGGTTTCTGGAGCGGTCCCGGACTGCGGCCGCCTGGGTCCGTTTCATCGAGAGGGGGCGCAGGACGCGCCCCTTCCAGATGGAGCCGGCGGCGACGAGGACGCAACCGAGCGCGATGAACACGAGGCCGCCGGGGTCATGAGGCATCTGCCCAGTCTTCACCACGCGCGTAGTGGTCGTCATGCCCGCGCGGGCGGCCGGATGACAGCGACCTCGTGATCGACTCAGTCGGGCTTCCCTTCCTCCTGGCAGCGTCGGCGCCCGAGGACGTCCGCGAGCGGATCGGTCACGTGGAACCGGTGCTCGTACGAGCGTGCGACGACGTCCTGGGGTCCCCGTCCGGCGCCGGGTCGGCCGGTCCGGGCAGCCCGCTGGAACCGGCTCCTGGAATCGGACATCCGGGGGCCGAGTCGGTGCTCTCGCCGAGGAACCCGCCCGACTGGTGCTGCCACAGCTTGGCGTAGGCACCGTTCGATGTGAGCAGCTCCTCGTGGGTGCCCTGCTCGACGACGCTTCCCCGATCGAGGACGACGAGACGGTCCATACCGGCGACGGTGCTCAGACGGTGGGCGACCACGAGGGCCGTACGTCCGTCCATCAACCGCCACAGGGCGTCCTGGACGAGGAGTTCGCTCTCCGAGTCCAGCGCGCTGGTGGCCTCGTCGAGCAGCAGGATCGGGGCGTCGCGCAGGATGGCCCTGGCGAGGGCGACGCGCTGACGCTGCCCGCCCGAGAGTTTCACCCCCCGCTCCCCCACCAGAGTGCCGAAGCCGTCGGGGAGTTGGTCGACGAATTCCGTGACGTGCGCGGCCGCGGCCGCGGCGTGGATCTCCTTGTCGGTGGCTCCGGGCCGGGCGAAAGCGATGTTGTCCCGCAGGCTGCGGTGGAACATGGCGGGTTCCTGCGGTACGTAGGCGATGAGCGAGCGCAGGTCGTCCTGACGCAACCCGCTGATGTCCTGACCACCGATCAGGATGCGTCCGTCGCCGATGTCCGACATGCGCAACAGAAGCCGGGTGAGTGTGGTCTTTCCTCCGCCGGACCTGCCGACCAGACCGATCCGTGCGCCTGCGGGCACGTCGAGGTCGAGTGCCCGGAAAATCGGCTTCGCGCCCGTGTGGGCGAAGGTCACCGCCTCGAAGCGGATGCCTGTGTCCCGCGGTGCGAGTGGCTCGGGTTCCGCCGGGTCGAGCACGGTGGGCGGATCCAGCAACAGCTCCGTGAACTGCGCGGCCTCGGTCATCGAGCTTTCCAGACGCCGATAGATCTGGTTGAACTCGAACATGATCTGGGTGGCGTTGGAGTAGTAGGTGAAAGCGACGACGACCTCCTCCACCCCCTGGCCCGGGCCACCGAAGGCGATGGCGACCAACAGGCCCAGCACGTTGGTCAGTACGGACATGGGGGCGATCAGGGTGTCGACGCGCAGATTGCCGTAGTCCCACGACCGCAGCGTCAGGCGTCGGGAATCCGCGACACGGCTGCGGTGTTCGTCGGCCTCCCGCCGCTCGGCCGCGAACGCCCGGATGGTCTCCATGTTCATGAGGCTGTCGGCGACGTGCCCCGAGACCCGGGCGAACGCCGCCTCACGGTCGTTGACGAGCCTCTGCCGACGACGGATCAGAGGGGTCGCGGCCAGCACCGTCAGCGCGATCATCACCAGGAGGCCGGCGACGAGCATCGGTTCGTAGCTCCACAGCACCACGGCACCGAACACCAGGGGGACGAGACTGCCCACGATCCGGTACGTCACCGTGTCCACGAAGTCCTCGAAGCGCTTGCCGAAGCTCAGCACCCGTTTGGTCAGCGAGCCGGCGAAGTTGTCATGGAAGAATGCCGCGTCCTTGGCGAGAAGTTCCTCCATGCCGCTGACGTACAGGTGTTCCATGCCGAGGGCGTCCACGCGGTTCAGGCAGTGCTGCCCCACACGCCACACGGCCTCGGCGAACAGCAGCGTCACGCCGAAGCCCAGCACGTACGGCAGCGCCGAGCTGAGGGTGAGACCGTCGTCGTCGGCGGCCTGGCCTGCCAGTTTGGCGATCAGTAGGGGGGCGACGTAGCGGGTGCCGATGTTGCCCACGGCGGGCAGCAGCAGCGCGGGCAGGGCCAGCCGTCGTAGTCTCAGCAGTTCCCGACCGTAGCGGCGCAGCGCCAGAACGACCGCGCTCCTGCCCGGCGTCGGCCCTTGCGTTTCTGTTGTCCCCATCACACTCCCGGTGGTTCGGAAGTCGGAAGTGTCCCGTTCGGGGCGGTCCTCAGTCCAGGCATTTACCGCGGACCGGCGAGAACCGGACATCACTGTGCGCAGCGGGCGCGTCCTTCGCCCTGGTCGGTGCGGCCGCATGCCGTGACCATGAGGGAGTCGACGGGAGGCCACATGTCTGCACTGCACCGTGATGCTCCGGGTGGACCCGAGTCAGCGCCGCCGGCCGCTGTGCCGGGCCAGGACGACCGGCACAGCGGAGGCCTGCCGCCGCCGTCCGCGGTGGCCGGGCTGTGGGCTGTTCGGCACGGGCAGAGCACGGCCAACGTCGCCTTTGCCGAGGCCGAACGGACCGGCTCGGCCGATCTGCCGGTCGTGGGACGCGACAGCGACGTACCGCTGTCCGCGCTGGGACGGGCCCAGGCCCGCACGCTGGCCGGCTGGCTCGCCGGTCACGCTCCCGGCACCGGGCCGGACCTGGTGGTCTGCTCCCCCTACGCGCGGGCCCGGCAGACCTGGGACGCGATGGCCGGACCGGCGTCGGATGTGCCGGTGCTGGTCGACGAGCGGCTTCGCGACCGCGAGATGGGCGTCTTCGAGCTGCACCCACCCACCGCGCTGGAGGCCCGGGCGCCCGCCGAAGCCGCGCGTCGGGCCCTGCTGGGCGAGTGGTCGTATCGCCCGCCGGGCGGCGAGGCGCTCGCCGACGTCGCCCTGCGCGTACGGGACCTCACGACCGAGCTGGCCGGGGCCGCCGCCGGGCGCCGCGTCCTGCTCGTCGCCACGACGCGGTCGTCATCGCCCTGCGCTACGTACTGGCCGGTCTCGGCGCACCCGTCCCCCACGACCTGCCGCCGGTCCCCAACGCCTCCGTCACCCACTGGCGAGGCGACGGACACCACCTGCGGCTCGCGCACTGGGGCCGGACCGCCCACCTCAGCGATCTCCCCCTTCCGGAAGGCATCGCATGAGCGATCAGCTGCCCCCCGACCGGCCGCGTGCGCAAGGAGATCACGCCCTGGCGGTCAGCCACTGCCGACGGCTCGCTACGGGTTCGTGGTCAGCGGATCGAGGAACGTGAGTACGGAGGCGTCCTCTTCGATCAGTGGGACGAGAGCGGCGTTGAAAGGGCCACCGTACGGGGCGTTCAGGTGTGCTTGGAAGGCGTCCTCGTCCCGGTACACCTCGAAGATCCAGAAGGCGCGCGGGCTGGTTGCCTTGGTGTAGACGTCGAAGGCGATGTTGCCCGCTTCTTGGCGCACCTTCAGAGCGTAGTCCCCGATCATGCGGGCGACCTCGGCCTCAGCTCCCTCGCGGGCGGTGAACTCGGCGAGCAGGGTCTTCTTCATGGTCTCGTGTCCTTGTCTGTCGTGGGCGGAACGGCGGTGTCATGGGTGGAGCCGCGTGCTACCGGAGGTGCTGTTGAAGTCGACGGGGCCGGGAGGCGGTGGGGTACTCGCGCGCACCGGGCCATGGGGGCGTGGGACGGCATCGCCAAGGCTCCAGTTGTTGTACCCGTCAGGCGCCCTCGGCGGGCTCGAGCTGCGCCAGCTCGCTCTGCCAGGGCGGGTTGGGACCGGCGACCGAGCAGGTCAGGGCCGCCACCCGGGTGGCGAACCGGCAGGCTTCGGCGACATCGTCTGGTCGGAGATCGGGCAGTCGGCCACCGAGAAGCCCGCGTGTGCCGAGGTGGTGCAGCAGGCCGGCGGTGAAGGAGTCCCCCGCCCCGACCGTGTCGACGACCCGTGTAGCCACCGCGGGCACCCGTAGCCGTGCGCCGTCGAGCGAGGCGAGAACGCCCTCGGCGCCCAGCGTGATCACGACCAGTCGCACCCCCGCGGCGTGCCAGATGTCGCACGCCTGCTCGGGCGGGGTGCCGGGCAGGAGGAGTTCGAGGTCGTCCTCGCTCAACCGCAGGATGTCGGCAAGAGCGCACCAGTGCGCCAGCCGGGCGCGATAGGCGTCGGGGTGCACCAGCAGCGGCCGAACGTTGGGATCGATGCTGATGGTGGCCCGAAGAGCCGCCGCCGCCAGGAATTCCTCCACCGCCGCGCCACCGGGCTCACGGACCAGCGCCAGCGACCCGGTGTGCACACAGGCCGTTTCGGACAGGTCCACCCTTGCCAGTTCGCCGGTGGTCCACTGCCAGTCGGCCGTGTCCTGTGCGTGGAACGAGAACGCTGCTTGTCCCGTCGCATCCAGCTCCGCCACGGCCAGCGTGCTGGGCTCGGAGGCGGCGACGGCGTACGACAGGTCCACTCCGGACGCCTCCAGGCGGGCCCGGAACAGACGGCCGAACACGTCGCCTGACAACCGCGCGAGGAACGGGACCGGGGTGCCGAGCCGGGCCAGCGAAACCGCCGTATTCGCAGGCCCGCCGCCGGGCAACACCCGCAGGGCGAGTTCGTCCGGGGCGTTTGCGGGTTCTGCGAAGGCGTCCGCGACGCACTCCCCCAGGACGGTGATCTGACGCGGGCTCATGAGCTGCTCTTCTCTTCGAATGCCGGGTCGGAATCGGGCACGTCTCGGGCAGCCGCGGAACAGCTGCGGGCGACCGGTAGGCGCGAGCGTTGCCGATTTGTGACGAGTGGAAGGCATTGACGTTGCCGGGATCCGGAGTCCATCATCCTCGCCAGGCAGTGTCAACGATGACATACGTCAACGATGACACCCCGGGCGGCACGCTCCACAACTCCGTGCCGCCCGCTATCCCACAGGAGTCGATCATGTCTCGCACCACTCGCCTGTCCTCCTCTCTCCTCAGAATCGCCGCGGTCACGGGCGTCGCGGCGCTCACCATGACGGCCTGCGGGTCCGGTTCGGGCTCGTCGAGCTCCGACTCGGGCAGCGTCAAGGTCGGTCTGATCACCAAGACCGACACCAACCCGTTCTTCGTGAAGATGAAGGAGGGCGCGGAGAAGGCCGCCAAGGAGAACGGTGCCCAACTGTCCACCGCAGCGGGCAAGTTCGACGGGGACAACGCCGGGCAGGTCACGGCCATCGAGAACATGGTGGCCGCCGGCGTGAAGGGCATCCTGATCACCCCGAGCGACTCCAAGGCGATCGTGCCCGCGATCCAGAAGGCCCGCGCCAAGGGTGTCCTGGTCATCGCCCTGGACACCCCGACCGAGCCGGAAAGCGCGGTCGACGCCCTCTTCGCCACCGACAACCTCAAAGCCGGCGAGCTGATCGGCGAGTACGCCAAGGCCGCCATGAAGGGCAAGACGGCGAAGATAGCCGCCCTCGACCTGGCGCCGGGCGTCTCCGTCGGCGTCCAGCGGCACGATGGCTTCCTCAAGGGCTTCGGCGCCACCGACAAGGACGTCGTGTGCGCCCAGGACACCGGCGGCGACCAGGCCAAGGGCCAGACCGCGATGGAGAACTGCCTCCAGAAGTCGCCCGACATCAACGTCGTCTACACCATCAACGAACCGGCGGCCCTGGGCGCGTACACCGCGCTGAAGGCCAAGGGCCGGGAGAAGGACGTCCTGATCGTCTCCGTCGACGGCGGCTGCACCGGCACCCAGGCGGTCAAGGACGGCAAGATCGCCGCGACTTCGCAGCAGTACCCCCTGAAGATGGCCGCCGAGGGCGTCAAGGCCGTCGTGACGTACGCCAAGGACGACAAGAAGGCGTCCGGTTACACCGACACCGGCGTCACCCTGATCACCGACAAGGCGCAGGACGGCGTCACGTCGAAGGACACCGGCTACGGCCTGGAGAACTGCTGGGGCTGAGCCCCCACTGGACCGTACGACACCGCCACTCCCCGCAGCGGGGCGGTCGTCCCGCCTCCCCGACCAGGGATGGCCGCCCCCCTCTTGTCCCGACGGCGGGGGCCTGTGCCCCCGTCCTCCTACAAGGACATCTGTCTTCCGACAAGGACTTCGCATGACTGCGACGACAACGCCGTACGCCGAGCTCAAAGCGCCGACCACGGCACGCAGACTGCTCACGGCGCCGACCACCGGCCCGTTGGTCGCCCTCCTCCTGGCCTGCGCCTTCTTCTCCCTTTCGACCGACCAGTTCCTCACCGGCGGGAACTTCTCGCTGATCGTGCAGCAGGTCATGGTCGTCGGCACCCTCGCCATCGGACAGACCCTGATCATCCTCACGGCGGGCATCGACCTGTCGTGCGGGGCCGTGATGGCGTTCGGCAGCATCGTGATCGCCAAGATGGCGGCCGAGGGCTCCGTCCCACCGCTGGTCGCGATCGCGCTGGGCCTGGCCGTCTGCGGCGGCTTCGGGCTGCTCAACGGATTGCTGGTGCAGAAGATCCCGCTGCCGCCGTTCATCGTGACCCTCGGCATGCTCAACGTGGCGTTCGCGCTGACCCACATCTACTCCGAGGAGCAGACGGTCACCAGCCTGCCTGGCTCGCTGACCGCCCTCGGGGAGACCTTCCCCCTGGGCCACACCGACATCACCTACGGCTCTCTGGTCACCATCGCCCTGTTCCTGCTCCTCGCCTACGCGCTGAGCAGCACCGGCTGGGGCCGGCACGTCTACGCCCTGGGCAACAGCGCCGAGGCCGCCCGGCTGAACGGCATTCGCACCTCACGCCTCACCATCGGCATCTACACCGTGGCCGGCCTGCTGTACGGCGTCGCCGCCCTGCTGCTCATCTCCCGCACCGGAGTCGGTGACCCGCAGGCCGGGCAGACCGACAACCTCGACAGCATCACCGCCGTGGTCCTCGGCGGCACCAGCCTCTTCGGTGGCCGCGGTTCAGTCCTGGGCACTTTCATCGGCGTCCTCATCGTCGGTGTGTTCCGCAACGGGCTCCAGCTGATGGGCGTCGCGTCCATCTACCAGACCCTGATCACCGGCGTTCTGGTGATCCTCGCGGTGACCGTCGACCAGATCTCCCGGAGGAAGGCACGATGACTGCCACCCCTGCCCCCACGCCTGTTCTGCAGGCCCGCGGTCTGGTCAAGCGGTACGGCCAGGTCACCGCCATCGACGGCGCCGACTTCGACCTGCTGCCCGGCGAGGTCCTCGCCGTCATCGGCGACAACGGCGCCGGCAAGACCAGCCTCATCAAAGCCCTCACCGGCGCGGTTGTCCCCGACGCGGGCGAGATACGGCTCAACGGCGAGCCCATCACCTTCTCCGGTCCCCAGAGCTCCCGCGCCCACGGCATCGAGACGGTGTACCAGGACCTCGCCGTGGCCGCATCCATGGACATCGCCTCGAACATGTTCCTGGGACGGGAGCTGCGCCGCCCCGGCGTCCTCGGCAGCGTCTTCCGCATGCTGGACAAGAAGCGCATGCGCCAGGAGGCGGCCGAGCACATGGCCGACCTGAAGATCGGCCTGCGTTCGCTGACCCAGTCGGTGGAGACCCTCTCCGGCGGACAGCGGCAGGCCGTCGCGGTCGCCCGGTCCGTCGCCTGGGCCAGCAGCGTCGTCGTCATGGACGAACCCACCGCCGCCCTGGGCGTCAAGGAGTCCGGCCAGGTTCTCGACCTCATCCGCCGAGTCCGGGACAAGGGCATGCCCGTCGTTCTGATCAGTCACAACATGCCCCACGTCTTCGAGATAGCCGACCGGATCCACGTCCACCGCCTCGGCAGGCGCGCCGCCGTGATCAAGCCCTCCGACTACTCCATGGCCGAGGTCGTCGCCATCATGACCGGCGCTCTCACCGTCGACGCGGCCGGGGATACTGTCGTAGCGGATTCGGAGGCCGCGAAGGCCGCCGGAGTCCAGGCCACCTGACAGCACAACCCCGCTCTCACATCTTCCGGCCGAGGCCGCGGCCGGAACCGAGAGCCCTCAGGAGACGGTTTCCTCCATGGCAGCGAACCGCCGCCCTACCCTCGCCGATGTCGCCCGAGAAGTCGGCGTCAGCGCCAAGACGGTCTCCCGAGTCCTCAACGAGGACGGGCCCGCCTCCGCGCAGACCAGGCAACAGGTACTGGCCGCAGTGGCCAAGCTCGGCTTTCAGCCGAACCTCATGGCCCGCAATATCCGCGTCGGCGGACCTGACACCACCATCGGCCTGGTCATTCCCGACCTCGCCAACCCCTTCTTCGGAGCCGTGGCCCGCGCCATCGAAGACACCGTCCGCGAGCGCGGGCTGACCCTGCTCATGGGCTCCTCCGCCGACGACCCCGAGCGCGAACGCGCCCTGACGGACAAGTTCCTCGCCCGCCGCGTCAGCATCCTGATCGTCGTTCCGTCCGTCGGCGCCGAGCACACGCATCTCAAGTCCCACCGCACGGCGGGACTGCCCGTGATCTTCCTCGACCGACCCGGAGTCGGTCTTGCCACGGACAGCATCGTCAGCTCCAACCGGACCGGCGCCCACGACGGCGTCGCGCACCTCGTCGCCCACGGACACCGGCGCATCGGCTTCGTCGGCGACCTGCCCCCGAAGCTGTACACCCGGCGCGAGCGTCTGGCCGGTTACCGCTCGGCGCTGGAGGAGGCCGGCATCCCATACGACCGCTCCCTCGTCGCCAACGCCCACGACCAGCAGGGCGCCGAGGCCGCGACCGCCCAACTCCTCGGCCTGTTCGATCCCCCCACCGCGCTGTTCGCCGGCAACAACATCATGGCGCTGGGCGTAGTGGCCGAACTGGCCCGCAGCAAGCGCAAGCACGTGGCCGTCGTCGCCTTCGACGACGTATCGCTGGCCGAGGCACTCGAACCGGCCCTGACCGTCGTCGCCCAGGACCCGGAGGAGTTGGGCAGGACCGCCGCGACAACCGCCCTGACCCGACTCGACGGCGACCGCTCTCGCGCCCGCACCATCACCGTTCCGACCCGCCTGATCCTCCGGGGCTCAGGCGAGCAACCCGCGTCGGCCGCTCAGGAGGGGTGACCGGCTCGCCTTGGTCAGAGCCCCGGCGGACGGAGGCCTGACAGCCACAGGCCCCCCGTGTGTAGCGCCACCCCATGACCGACGAGATCACGGCCAGGGCAGGCAGAGAGTTCTACACGTTCGACCGGGGGTTTCCCGCAACTGTGGTTGAGGACGCGGCCACAGCCCTGTCAGGGACTCGGGTTCGTCCACAGATGCCGCTCCCTCTCGACTGACCTCCGCCACCGGCGACTTGACGAGGGATGATCCTTGCCGTGGCTGGTGTGATTACGTCGTCTGAGCCTGAGCCGTCTTGGATGGCCCCGTTCACCGGGCTGAGCCCGCGACAGTTCGGCAAGGTGATCATCGCGTTGAGACGCGAGGGTGCGAACCCCGCCCGCAAAGGCCGACCGTGGAGTCTGCCGCTGGAGGACCGGGTTCTGCTGGTTACTGCGAACTGGCGGACCAACCTGACGTTGCCGCAACCGGCACCGCTGTTCGGGGTGTTCAAGTCGGCCCAAGGCCTGCTCCGGCGACCCGCCGCCCGGTCAGGCGGGCAGTACGTCGTAGGTGTAGTACTCGCGCCGGTCCAGCATGGTGCTGATGATGGTCAAGAAGCCGGGGTGGTCCAGCGCGTCGTTGATCCGCTCACCCTTGTAGGGATGGTCCGGGGCCGTCATGTCAGGGGCGTAGACCCGGTTGTAGCGCGTCAGCCAGCTCTCCCGGATGCGGGTCCACGTTGCGGTGGCAGAAAGAACACCGGATCGTTGGGGGAGCTCGCGGGGGACATGTCCCCGCCGACCCACGAGTGGACCTGGTTGTGCAGCCAGGGTCGCGCGTTGCCGGGGTCCGGGTTGGGGGTCCAGCCCTCGAGGCGGCCGCGGAAGCCGTCCGAGCCGATGCTGTAGTCGACGACGTCGTACCTGTCCCCCGGCTTCGGGTCGGGGCCGGGGGGACCGAAGGCGAGGGCGTTCCTTACGTCCGTGCCGGAGGGCAGCAGCTCCCAGCCGGATCCGAACTGCCGCATCAGGCCTCGGCCCTGGCCGTCGTTGGGCTGGGAGGGTTTTCCGTCCCAGGTGCTCTCGATGCGGACGGTGAAGCTGTTCGGCCGCGTCGGCCAGATGGCCCGCGAGGACCTCGGGCAAGGCCGTGTGGGCGAGTTCTTCCGGGATGGCTGATGTCATGGCAGGACTCCCTGATGACGATGGTGCGCAGGGGTCGGGGAAGTGGGGTGAAGGCCGTCGGCGGGAACACGGCGGCACATTGGACGAACTGGCCCGGCTGCGCCGGGCTGCCCGCTCCCGCCTACCACCATCCACGCCACGGCCCCGGCTGTCCGTTCGGCTGGACAGACAGGGAGGCGTCTTGACCTCTGGTTCCTGAACACGGGTCATGCCGCTTCGGCCGGCGAAGTTGATGTGGTTCGGGCATCGGCGAGTCCACGTGTGAACCGCAAGAGCCTGCGCGCCGTTGAGGTGCTGGCCAAGGCCGCAAGGCTCATCCGTGCGCTTCGTCGGGCGCCGAACAGTCCGGTTCGTTCAGCTTCCCGAAAGGGATGTGCACGCTGGGCGTGCTGCGGGCGGTGCCGGTCAGGTGGCCGACCTGATCGTCGAAGAAGATGTGAGGCCTGAGAACCTCCATGATCGTGCTCTTGTCTATGCCACCGAGGAAGAAGGCGTCGTTGACGGTGATGCCCCAGTTCTTCAGGCTGCGCACCGGTCGTTCGTGAGCGGGTGCGTCGCGGGCGGTGACGAGGGAGACGTGGACGCGAATCTTGTAGTCGGCGTCTACTGCTCGTTGTTCTTCCTCGCGCCGCTGGAGCCGGTTGACGCCTGCCAGGAAGTCGCGCAGCGGTCCCGGGTCGTGCGGGGTGGCGGCGTTCGTCGTCTCATGGAAACGGAAGCCCTCGATGCCGCCGACCTGGTAGACCTGTTCCGAGGCGTCGTCGGCGAGGACTCCGTCGAAGTCGAAGGCGATCCGCAGATCCTGGTCATCGTCCTCGTCGGCCACCGCCGGGCCGAGTACACGGCCGGCGGGCAGCCCGAGCGCTACGGCCTCGCGGACATCGTCCTCGTTCGCAGACAGGAACAGGGACATGTTCAGAGCGGGCATGAAGCGGTAGGGCGAGCGACCCTGCATGAAGATGGCCCGGCTGATCGGCAAGCCGTAGGACTGAATGGACCGCATGACCCGCAGTCCGGTGTCGGGATCGTTGCGGGACAGGATGATGACCTCCACCAGAGGGTCATCGGGTGAGAGATCGTTCAGGGACAGCAGTCTGCGGATGAAGGGAAAGGCAACTCCTTTGTCCAGCGTGTCGTCCAGGTGCTCCTCCTGGTAAGCGCGGTAGGTCTCCTCTCCCTGATCGCGGAATACGGCATCTGCCTCCGCCAGGTCGAACAGCGCACTGGAGGCGATACCGACGACCAGGCGGTTCTTGAGTTCGTAGACGGCCACGGCGTCCTTTCCCGCACTGATGCGCACACACGCCTCCATCAGGGTAGGTCACCGCGCGTCGGTGCTGATGGAAGCCAGCTGCGCGACCCCCTCGCGCCGCAGCCCGGGCACTCGGCGTGGTCCGCTGGTGGTCAGTCCGACCTGCTCCGGGGTGATCCTGGCTCGTCGGCTTGCGAGGAAGTCCCGGATGTCAGTGCGGTGTTCGGGGCCGGGGTCCCTGCGATCGGCGCCATGGGCGGATCGCCGCCCGGAAGAACTCGGCGACGCGACAGCAGGGCGGCCCGGGCTGTCGGTCGGCCCGGGGCCGCTTCGCCGGGCATACATACGCCTGCGGGGCTTCCCCTGGCCCCGGACAGATGCGGTTGAGGCGTTCGATGGACTCGCCGTCCAGGTGCACGGACAGTGCGCCGAGGTTGGATCGTAGTCGTTCGCCGGTCGTCGCTCCGGTGACTGTGGTGGAGACGGCAGGGTTGTGCAGTACTGGGGATCAGTCCGATCCCGAGGTGGCGCAGTGCGGGGACGAGTTCGAGTTCCACGGCTCGCACGGCCAGGTTGAACAGGATCTGTTCGGAGGTCGGGCCCATGAAGTGCCCTGCCGTGGCGGCTGATTGAGCCAGGGCAACGCCCCAGCCGACGAAGTTGCTGCTGCCGATGTAACTGATCTTGCCATCGCCTACGAGCTGCTCCATCGTGACGCGACGGTCCTGACGCCGTTCTTCCGCCGCCGAGCGCATAAGGGGATGGACGCACAGGTCGCGGGAGATCAGGATTGCTCGCTGACCGTGGAGCCGGCTCCCGCCGGCCGGCGCCTTACGACGGCGCGGCGGAGGGCATCCGGGCCGCCGACGGCCGGCACATTGACAGGCATCTGTCGGCATGTTGCCATGAGGCGCTGCTCAGGCGGGCCTGCGCCGCGTCGTATGCCGCTCGGGCTCGGGCACCGGACTGACCACCACTTGACCGGGGGCGGCGCCCTCCGAACCCAGAGCGAGGACCAATGCCCCAGCGCGCCGCGACCATCGTCGGCGGCGGGATCGGCGGGCTCGCGGCGGCCGTCGCCCTGCATCGCCGCGGTTGGCGCGTCGAGGTGCTGGAACGTGCCCCGGAGTTCACCGAGATCGGCGCCGGCATCTCCCTGTGGCCGAACGCGCTGCACGCGCTCGATGCACTCGGCCTGGGCGACACCGTCCGGGCACTCGGCGCCGTCGAAGCCGTGGGCGGCGTACGCGACCGCCAGGGCCGCTGGCTGTCCCGCACGAAGAACGCGGAGCTGGTGCGCCGCTTCGGCCACCCCTTGGTGGTCCTGCACCGCGCAGACCTGTTGCGGGCGCTCGCCCACGCGCTGCCCGCCGACAGCCTGCGGCCGGGCGGTGAGGTGTCCGCGGTCCGCGACGGTGGACCCTGCTTGGTCGTCGATCACGGTAGGGGCGAGTCCCGGCCCGACCTCGTGGTCGGCGCCGACGGGCTGCGCAGTGCAGTCCGCCGTGCCCTGTGGCCCGAGGCGGCCGGACCCCGGTACGCCGGTTACACAGGCTGGCGCATGGTCACCGTGCCTCTCGCCGAGCCGCCCTCGCAGGGCGCCGTGACCTGGGGCCGCGGGGCGCGGTTCGGCTACACGGCACTGCTCGGCGGGCGAATGTACTGCTTCGCGACGGCCTCGCTGCCGGCGGGAGCGTCCTCCGGCTCATCCGAGTACGCCGAACTGCTGCGCCGGTTCGGGTCCTGGCCGGACCCCGTCCCCGACCTTCTGGCTGCCACGCCCGTGGACGCGGTGCTCCGGCACGACCTGTACGAGCTGCCGCCGCTGTCCTCCTTCGTCCGCGGCCGAGTCGCGCTGCTGGGCGACGCGGCCCATGCCATGACCCCCAACCTGGGCCAAGGCGCATGCCAGGCGCTGGAGGATGCGCTCACCCTCGCACACTGCCTCGACAGCATCCCGGACGTGGCCGCCGCGCTCCGCTCGTACGACCTGTTGCGCCGCCCGCGGACCCAGGCCATCACGCGCCGTTCCGCCCGGCTGGGCTCGATCGGCCAGCTGTCGTGGCCGCCCGCAGTGGTGCTGCGCGACACGGCCGCCCGGCTGGCACCGACGCGGGCGACGCTGCGTTCCATGACGCCTGTGCTCGGCTGGACCCCGCCCGGTGACCCGGTGCCCACGACGAAGAGCGAGAGCCCCTGATGCCGGACTGGACGTATCACCCGCTGCGCGGCATCGCCGCCGGCGTCCTCGGCCGACGCCGTTCGCAGCGAACCGCGCTGCGCCTGCTGGCCTCGATCGGCTCGCGTCCCGCCGGCGCGCGGATGATCGCCCGGGGATTCGCTCGCCGCCATCCGCCCGAGGGCCTCGCCGGCGAGGTCGCCGGCGTGCCCGTGGACGTCCGCCTCGGCATATCCGTCCCGCCCGCGCTCGCCCTCGACGCGGTACGCGCCCTGCCCCCGCTCGGAGCTGCTGTCGTCGAGGTGGCGCCCGTCTCCGCGGCCGACGCCGAGACGGTGCGCGAGGCGGCTGCCGGCCGCTCGGTCCCACTGGTGGTCGGCACCTGCGACCCGGCGGCCGCGGCCGCCCTCAAGCCTCACGTAGACGGGTTCACCAGCAGCGACGACCCGCACGTGGTCCATGTGTCCGACCCGTCGGTCACCGCCGCAGCCACCGTGCTCCAGGAGCCGGGCGCCGTCGTACTCGCCCGGCCCGGCGTGCTCGTCGCGGCCGGACCCGGCTGGTTCCAACGGGTCACCGAGGCAGCCACGCCCACCACGCCCGCTCCGGTACTGCGGGACGTCGGATGCGATCCCCGCCGATGGCCCGTCTGGTGGTGGGCGCTCCTCGTCGGCCTCGGCATGACGGGCGCCGGACTCGGCGCCGCAGCCATCACGCTCGGACCGGTGCTGCTCTGGTACGACCGCGACTACCTCGCCATGACGCTGCACGACATGCACGGCGCCAACCACCACCTCGTGCACTTCCTCCAGCACGACCGGATCACCATGGCCGGCACGATGGTGGCGATCGGCGCCCTCTACACCGGCCTCGCCGTGGGAGGGATCAGACGCGGCTGGCCCTGGGCCCGGGAGGTGTATCTGCTCTCGGGGGCGATCGGCTTCCCCACCTTGTTCTACTTCTTGGCCACCGGCTTCGTGGAACCCCTGCACACGGCCACCACCCTCGTACTGTTTCCGATGTTCGTGGCCGCCGTCCGTCGGACCCCGCACACACCCCGGTGGCACCTGGCGCCCGAAGGTCCGGAGCCGGAGCGCCGAAGGGCGCTGGCCGGCCAGTTGCTGCTGATCGTCACGGGAGCGGGTCTGTTCGTCGGCGGGGCGGTGATCTCGGTGGTCGGTCTGACCGGCGTCTTCGTACCGACCGACCTGGCCTTCCTGGGCACCAGTACGCAGACGCTGGAGACCGTGAACCCCCGGCTCGTGCCGTTCATCGCCCACGACCGGGCGGGGTTCGGCGGTGCCCTGATGGCCGCCGCAGTGGCCATCACCTTGCTCAGCGCGTGGGGCTGGCGGCGGGGCGAGGCCTGGGTGTTCTGGACCCTGGCCGCCGCGGCGGCCTCCGGTTTCCTGCCGGCTGTCGTGGTGCACGGCGCGATCCACTACACCGACTTCCTGCACCTCGCGCCGGTCTACTTCGGCATCGCCATGACCGGCACCGGTCTGCTGCTCGCGCGTCCGTACCTGTGCGCCAAGGCCAGGCCGGCTGCTCTGGCCTGCTTGAGTCCGCCGGCCCTGTCTGCGCCGAAGACTCGCAGCTGCGCACGCGACGAACTGTCGTAGGAGGGGGCACCGACCATCGAGAGGATGTGCGACAGGGGTGCGACCAGAAAGGCTCGACCGCATGGCTGAACATGCCGCCAGGCACCCGATCGGCGCTGCCGTCCTGTTCCTGATCGCGTTCGGCACGGCGGCAGGGCCGGTGTGGGCACAACCCCAGCAGTCGGTGGAGCTTCTGACCACCTCGCGCGCCGATCCATCCACGGTGCCCGTCAAGAACGGCACCCGGGGGAAGACTGACGGACCACTGCCCACCGGCCACCCGAGCCGAGGGCCTCAACGACCCGACACCACCCGCGTGTCGGCGACCACCGCGGTCCATGGCGCCGACTTGGCGCGGGTCGGCACAGCCCGCACCATCGATGTGTCCCGGTCGACGCCTGCCGACTACATACCCGTCACCGAAACGGTGAGGGGCAGGGTGGGGGACACCGTCGTGGTCCGGCTCGGTGTGACGAACCTGGGCCCCGGTGCCGCAGACGGCGAAGCCGGATCCTTCGCGGTCGTACCGCCGCCCGGAACCACCGTCACGTCCATTCCCTGGGAAGGGGACGACGACGATCGGAGATACGCCTGCCGGCCGCCACAGGACAAGGACAACTACTTCTTCCTGTGCGACTTCTCGCCATCGGCCGGATCCTCGGTCACCATCGGCTTCCACATCCGCATCGACAAGCGGATCCCCGGCGCCGAGGGCTCCATCACCGTGTACGGTCCGAACGACCCCGTGCCCGGCAACGACCGCGACACGATCTCCGTCGACGCCGCATCCGCGCCGCTGTGGCGGTGGCAGAATCCGCTCTGGCACTGGCACCACTGGCCGCCGGCGGCAGCGACGCTGGCCATCGTGACACTGGCGGGCAGATGGTTCGTCAGGCGGCGAAGGCAAGACCAGGCCTGAAGTGTGCAGACAGCGCGGAACGACAATTGGGTCATCTCTTCGATTTTTCTCGCCAAACGGCACGTTCCGGGACCGCGCGCTGTAACCGGAAGGGTGAGGCTACGGAGCTTGGTCGGCCTGAAGGACGAAGAACAGAAAGCACAGGAAGCGCGGCTTGGCCGCGACGACTTCGGGGAACAGCTCACGGGCGGCTGGATCAGGCTCCGGCTCGCTGATGACCGTTATCCGGAAGCCTGCTGCGGTGAAGGCCTCGATCATCGCGTGCAGCGGCCTGTGCCAGAGGCTCATCAGGGCGGTCTGACCGCCCATGGTCCACTCTTCGGTCCAGTTGGTGGTGTCGAAATACTTGTACTCGGCCTCGCGGCCGGCCTGGCGGTGCATGAGGTGGACGGCAAAGGGATGGTCGACGGACGCGATCAGCCGTCCGCCGGGCTTGAGTGTGCGTCGCAGCTCGGCCAGCGCCGGTCCCCAGTCCTCCAGGTAGTGCAGCACCAGGGACGCGACGACGTCGTCGAACGTGTCGTCAGGGTAGGGAAGCGGACTGCCCAGATCGGCCACCTGCAGGTCCGCACCCTCACCGAGCCGCCGCCGGGCCAGCTCCAGCATTCCGGTGCTCGCGTCGAAGCCGCTCACGCTGGCTCCACGGTCGCGCAGCGCCGCGAACAGGGGACCGGAGCCGCAGCCGGCGTCGAGGATCCGCCGGCCGGTCACGTCTCCGGCGAGGGCCAGCATCGCAGGCCGCTCGTAGTAGGCATTGATGAGGTTGGTTTCGTTTTCGGCCGTGTACGCCTCGGCGAAGCCGTTGTAGTCGTTGGTCTTCGGCGGATCGGCGGTCACCGCCGACGGCGAGGTGAGCCGGGTGGAGTTCGCAGGCTCTTGGTGGTCGTCAGAAATCATGGTGCGGGAGACGTGTGCTGCATCAGTTCGGTTCCTGGCCGCTCCCGACCGTCCTCGTCTCCTTGAAGATCCAACGAATTTTCAGTCAAGCGTCACGACCACCGTGGTGTTCTGTCGGCCACGGGAACAGGCACCCAGCCTCTTGGCGAGCGAGGTGCAGGCGGGGCCGCCATGCGATCGACCATGGTGATGAGTTTTCGCGCCCGCGGCCGTCACACCTACGACGGGATACGACGAGGCGGAAGGGTGACGTGATGAATGCGGACACGCGGCTGGAGGAGCTGGGCGTGAGCGGTCTGGGCGAGATCGACGAGTCGGCGTTCTCGGGGCTGGCCGAGCGGCACCGGCGGGAGCTGCACGTGCACTGCTACCGGATGCTCGGGTCGTTCGAGGACGCCGAGGACACCGTGCAGGAAACGTTCCTCCGTGCCTGGCGTCGGCGGGAGACCTTCGAGGGGCGGTCGACGTTCCGGGCCTGGCTGTACCGGATCGCCACCAACGCCTGCCTGGACCTGCTCGCCAAGTGCCGCCCGGAACCCGCGACCGGCGGCGAGGTGCTGTGGCTGCAGCCCTACCCGGACCGGCTGCTCGACGAGCTGCCCGCGGGCGACGCGGACGGGCCGGAGATCGTCGCCGTCGCACGGGAGACGATCGAGCTGGCGTACCTGGTCGCAGTCCAGCACCTCGCGCCGCGCCCGCGGGCCGTGCTGATCCTGCGGGACGTACTCGGCTGGCCGGCGAGGGATGTCGCGGAGTTCCTCGGGGACTCCGTCAACTCCGTGAACAGCGCGTTGCAGCGGGCCCGGGCCGGCCTGCGGGAGCGCCTGCCCGCCGAGCGGCAGGACTGGACCGGCGGCGAACAGGACGCCGGGACCCGCGAGCTGGTGCGCCGCTATACCGACGCCAGCGTGGCCACGGACGTCGGGACGCTCGCCGCGTTGCTGCGGGACGACGTCCGCTGCTCGATGCCGCCCACACCGGGCTTGTACGTCGGCCGCGAGGCGGTGGTGAACGACTGGATCGAGAGCGGCTTCGAGGGCATGAAGGGTTTGCGCACCGTCCTCACCTCCGTGAACAGGCAGCCCGCCGTCGCTTTCTACCTCTGGCGGAAGCGGGAGGGCGCGTACCTGCCGCTGACGATCGACGTCCTGCGTGTCGTCGGCGGGGCGATCACCGAGATCGTCACGTTCCACGACGACCGGTTCCCGCGGCTCGGGCTGCCGGAGCGCCTGCCGGCGGACGGCACGGAGTAGTCGACGGGCGCCACCGCCACCTCGGCCGCCGTCTACTGCTGCAAGAACGCCGGCTCCTCGGCCGGATACTGCGACGACTACACCCTGCTCAAGCTCTCCTGACCACGGCCGGTGGCTCAGGGGAATGGTTCAGCAAAGGTGGGCGGGTCGGTCGAACCGACCCGCCCACCGGGCCCTCGCCCGGCCAGCTCACCGACAACGTCGACATCGTCGACTTCCTGATCGTCACCCTCCTGCGCACCAGCGAGCCCCACGCCTACCAGTTGCCGTCCGCCTCGCTCAGGAAACCGGCTCGGGAACTTCGCCAGGTCTGACCTGCACGATCACCACACGGGTGCAGCCCACGGCTCTCAGTTCGGTGCGGCGGTGTTTGGCGGACCGCTTGTCGTACCTTCCCGCGGACGCCTGCGGGGTGCCGTCCGGGTCGGTCCAAAGGAGACTGTAGTTCTGCATCGCGCTCGTCATAGAGCTCATCGTTTCCCCGCCCCCGGCAGCCGTAAGCACGCGCGAGCCGCCCGCGGACCATCACGCGGCCACCGAGGGATGTGGAGGCACGCCGACAGGCCGGTGGGCAGGCAGGCAGGGCCGTGTTCTGCCCGGCTGAACCCGCGCGGCCGCCGCCGGCCGGCCGCGCGTCGACGGCGGAAACGGGTACGGCTCCGGGCCGGCAGGCGAGCCGGCCCGGAGCCGTAGACGAAAGAGCGTGGTCGTGAAGGGCGGTCGCCTTCGCGGCGAAAGGCTCTGCGGGGCTTCAGCCGGACGATCGTCCCCGCAGGCAATAGGTGAGGCCCGGGGACACTGTCCCCTTCACGACCACGTCCTGCACAACACAGCCGACCGGGCCGGCATTCCCGTCCCCTTCATCGGCCGGGCGGGCGCGCTGTCAGCCTTGGCGGGCCTTGAAGCGGGGGTTCTTCTTGTTGACGACGAAGACCACGCCCCGGCGGCGGACCACCTGGGCCCCCGGTCTCGATTTCAGCGAACGCAGCGACTTACGTACCTTCATGGTCTGCTTCCTCCTGTTCGGACGACGGCCCGCCGTCAGGGCCGGGCCGTGGCTGCGCGGCCGTAGCGGCGCTCGAACCTCTCCACCCGCCCGGCGGTGTCCACGACCCTCGAGGTCCCGGTGTAGAACGGGTGACTCGCCGATGAGACGTCGACATCGATCAGCGGATACGTGTTGCCGTCCTCCCACTCGATCGTCCGGGCCGAGGCCGCTGTGGAGCGGGTGAGGAAGAGGGCGTTCGCGGCGCGGTCACGAAAGGCGACCAGCCGGGATTCGGGATGAATGCGGGACCTCATGGGGTTTCCTTCCTTGTGGCTGTATGGCTGCCTGCCCGAGGCGGAAGCGCGGTTCAGCGTTCCTCGCGGAAGGCGATGCGCTGCCCGGCGAGCGGGGCGTACTTGCGGCAGAGCGAGCCGGCCGGCGGCGTTGCCGCGGTTCTAGCGCGTCACGTAGGTGACGCCGGTCCCGGCCGTCGACTTCGGCGTGACGACGGAACGCATGCTGTTGCGCGCCATGAGGTCCTCCTCTCACCCACACCCCGGATCGACCGGAGCATGTCATGTTCATGTGGTGGAACAACCACTCCGGCCACCTCATTCCCGACCCGCTCGCACCCTCAGGACGCTCACCACGTCGAGCACCGGCAAGCTGCGCTTGTGCATGCGTTGGGATGGGGTCGCCCTCGCGCGGGATGCGGGCGAGGCCGACGAGCTCATGACGGGTGCCGGGCGAGGACGGCGATGGCCGTCAGCAGAAGGATCGATCCGAGGACTCAACGCGCCGATCAGCGCGATCCCGGTGCCGGTGCCGGTGCCGGTGCCGGTGCCGGTGGGCAGTGGATCGCGGAGCAGCGAGGGTGCTATGAGGCTGGGCAGTCCGACCGGTCAGCGCGCCCGGCGCGCCTTCCTTCCGGTAGCCCGCGGTGCGGGTCTACGCCGCTCAGCTTTCGAACACACCCAGCCACTCCCCCACGGTGAGCGCCGCAGAGGCTGCCACCAGCAGGAAGACGCCGATGCCGCCAGGTATATGTGTTGCCCAGGGAATCGCTTGCGGCAAGCCGCCAGACGCCTCACGCCTGCGCGCCATCCGAAAGCGCCAGAGGAGCAGGGCCACGCCCAACAGGCAGAGGATCGCGCCCCCGAGCTGCATCGACTTCAGGCTCCGGTGAAGGAGGGCAAGAAGCGCGGTTGAGATCAGCAGCCCCATGGCCACTCCTTCCCTCGTATCCGATTGCACCTCCCGCGTAGGGCCTCTGACTGTTTCGCCTGGTCAGGGGCCGTTCGGAGGCGGTGGGGGCGGGGTGTGCTCGGGTGCGGCCGCACGCAACCGCCCAGGCCGGCGCCGCAGGCCCGACCACAGCAGGTCGCGGACGCGGATGCTTCGACGGCGGGAGGGCCACCGACCGCCAAGGTCGGCAACCGCCCCGTCGTCCTGAAAAGTGTGCCCTGCTCGCAGCGTGGTCCGATGTCAGCCGCCGCTGCGCAGCCCCGCGCAGCGCGCTGCGTGGCAGCGTCGGCCAAGGTGATTCCTCGGCTTTCCCGGCATGGCGGACAGCCGGATCAGCGCAGTCCGGCGAAGAGATCGTTCTCAGGTACGGCCGCGCCGGTGGCGTCCTGGACACGTACGAAGGTCTCCATGCCCATCAACTCGCCGAACCTCTCCTTGCCCATCTTGAGGAAGAAGATGTTCTCGCCCTGACTGGCGTGCGCGGCCAGCGCGTCGAACTTCTGACCGCTGAACGCGGTGGTGTCCACCCACGTGCTGATCTCGTCGTCGGGCAGTCCGATCTCGGCCATCGCGGCGGCCTCGGCAGGATCCGGCTCCGGCATGTCCTCATGAAACTCGCGCATGATCTCGCCGAACCGCTGCATCCCCGAGCGGGGCATCGTGGTCCAGTACACCTTCGGTGCCAGCGCGGTCATCTCCAGCGCCGCCATCGTGATGCGGTGGGCCTGGATGTGGTCGGGGTGCCCGTAGAAGCCGTTCTCGTCGTAAGTGACGACCACATCAGGTCGGTAGTGCCGCATGAGTTCCGCGAGTCGGGCCGCGCCTTCCTCCACGGGGGTCTGCCAGAAGGAGTCGGGGGCGTCGTTGCTCGGCCAGCCCATCATCCCGGAGTCGGCATAGTCCAGCATCTCCAGATCGCTGACCTTCAGGACGTCACAACTCGCCTCAAGTTCCTGACGGCGCATCAAGGCGACGGCCGCCGAATCGTGCCCGGGATCCCCCGGCTTGACACCTCCCGGTCCGTCACCGCAACCGCCGTCGGTACACGTCACGAGAACCGTGCGGATGCCTTCCGCCGCGTACCGGGCGAGGACCCCACCGGTTCCGGTGGCCTCGTCGTCCGGGTGGGCGTGTACTGCCATGAGCGTCAAAGGCCGGTCAGTCATAAACAGTCCTCCTGCAGAAATACGTCTTGGTCCGGGTGCGCGGCGGGCGTACCGCGATCCCGGGCCCGGATCCTCTGGGGGCGACGGCCTTGCGGATCGCCGTGGCCGGCCCCCGCCCCATCGGCGCCGGTCCCTCGTCGATGCAACCGTGCAGACCGGACCGCCTGTTCCCGCCGCGGCCGAGCGGCTGCCCGGCCCGGTCGGGCTGCAGAGGAGTACCCGTCCGTCCCCGGCCGTGAGGACCGTGGCCTTGACAGCGTTCTGCTTGTTCTTCGCGAACTCGGGTATCGCCCGGTCCAGGTACGTACCCGGCCTCCGCGCTCGCGGCGCGGACGGGCTTGAAGAGACGCGCGATCTCGTCCTGGCGGGCTGCGCTGCGGAAGGGAATTCCGCAGCGGACGGGCCCATTCACCATGAGGTGAACGGGCCCTTTCGCGTGCTGCGCATGCTCATACGCGGGTTGCGTGTTCACGCGGCACCCGCGTGATTACAGGGCCGCCTTCTTTGCGCCGGAGAACGCGGCGAACGCGCCGATGGCGAGGAACAGGAAGGTCATCGCGTCGGCCGTCTCGCTCCAGCCCTCGGTCAGCAGGTCGAAGTGCTCGGTGAACAGCGAGGTCGCGGAGACGTCGAGCTCGTCGGCACCGATCATCGCGATGCCGATGAGCTGGCCGAGGTAGACCGCGCCCAGCGACAGCACGGCGCTCACCACGGGCAGGACCGGGTTGGTGCCACCGATCTTGCCGGCCGCAAAGCCGATGAGGAAGCCGACGCCGACGGCCGCGTAGCCGATCTCGTACTCGGTCGCGCCGACGATCGCGCCGTAGACACCAGCGGTCACCAGAGCCACGACGACGGCGACGACCAGGCCCAGGGCGAGGTTGTTGCGGGTCGGCGCGGCCGCGGGCGTGAACGGGGCCGAGTCCGGAGCAAACGGGGCGGCACCGGGCTGCTGGGCATACGGATTGCCGTCGGTGGGCTGCGGGGTGCCGGCGGCGGGCTGCTGGGCGAACGGGTTGCCGTCGGACGGCGGCGGAGCTGACTGGGTCATGACAGGATCCCCCCATGGGACTGATGCGGCGCGTGGTGTGGTGTGTGCGCACGAGTGTGCGACAGGACGCCGAAGACTAGCAGGCGCGGCGACCCTCTTCACCAGGGATTTCGCGGGGCATTCCGGATGGGGGTCGGCCGGCGTGCCCGCGCCGGAGGGTGCGGGTGGCCGCCATCCGTCAGAGCCGTGAACCGCCCTCCCTGGAGGCCGTGTTCAGGCCTGACGCATCGCCTGCGGCTCCCTCCGGCACTCGGGCCCGGCGGAAGGCATCCGTGCGTTGCCCGTCGACAAGGACCGCAGCCCGCGCCGGGCCGGGGAGGCCCCGGAGGCCGAGGGGTGGCGCGCCCCTCGAACCGCGAGGGCCCCAGTCCGGCCCGTCCGGGATATTGACGTGTCAGCGACAACGGTGGCTTGATGAAGACACGTAGCAATGGGAGCGCTCCCATGCACGCGTACCGCACTCCCGCTCCCACTCCCGCCCCACTTCGGGAAGGACACCCCGTGCGCAGCAGATGCCATCCCCTCTTCGCCACCTTTCTGGCCGCCCTGCTCGTCTTCGCCGCCGGCTTCGGCCTGGCCGGCGCCCCATCCGCCGCGGCCGCGGCCGCGACCCCGGTACGGATCATGCCGCTCGGCGACTCGATCACCGGCTCCCCGGGCTGCTGGCGCTCCCTCCTCTGGAACCAGCTGCAGAACGCCGGCTACACCGACATCGACTTCGTCGGCACACTGAGCGCCCAGAGCTGCGCCCTCACGCACGACGCCGACAACGAAGGCCACGGGGGCTTCCAGGCCACCGCGACAGCCGACCAGAACCTGCTGCCCGGATGGCTGGCGGCCACCCTGCCGGACATCGTTGTCATGCATTTCGGCACAAACGACGTCTGGAGCAGCATCGCGCCGGACACCATCCTCGCCGCGTACACCAAGCTGGTCGGTCAGATGCGGGCCGCCAACCCGGCGATGAAGGTGCTGGTCGCCCAGATCATCCCGATCAATCCGAGCAGCTGCGCCGAGTGTGCCGCCCGTACAGTGGCCTTCAACCAGCGCATTCCGGCCTGGGCCGATGGCATCACCACCGCGCAGTCGCCGGTAACCGTCGTCGACCAGTGGACGGGCTTCGACACGGCCACGGACACCTACGACGGCGTCCACCCCAACGCCTCAGGCGACGCCAAGATGGCGGCCCGCTGGTACCCGGCGCTGTCGGCCCTGCTCACCCCGGGTGACCCTGGGGACCCCGGGGACCCCGGGAGCGGTGGCTGCTCGGTCGCTTTCCGGGCGGTGTCGGTGTGGCAGGGCGGCTACCAGGGTGAAGTGACGGTCACCAACAGCTCGTCCACGGCGGCGATCTCCTCCTGGACGGTGACCCTCGCCCTCCCGACGGGCAGTCAGCTCACCCAGGTCTGGAACGGCACGCTGACCGGGACGACAGTGCGCAACGCCGGGTGGAACGGCACGGTGACGGCGGGGGCGAGCACCACCTTCGGGTTCCTCGCGAGTACGCCGGCTGCGGCGGGCACGCCTTCGGTGACCGCCACGTGTTCGGCGTCCTGAGACCGTCCGGTGGGCAGCGGGATGTTCTCGGCGCATGACCGCAACGGTGGCCACCGCCCTGCCCCGGACCGCCACCCGCGCCCGGTCACGCTGACGAAAGCACCGTGTCTCAGGGGAACACGGGCGTCACCACTGGTTCGCAGTCGGCACCGCAGCCGGAATCAGTCCACAGCGCCAGGCCGACCACCAGGAAGAGCACGGCGAGGACCAACACATAGAGGAGGCGCCAGGGCAGTTCCAGCGCGTCGGGGCCCCAGAGCAGCGATCTGCCGACGATCAGCATGAGGACGGCGACGGGCAGGAGCAGTCCTCCCAGAACACCCAGCAGTGCCGAAACCACAGACAGCCTCCCTCGATGAACGCGGCGAGCGACCGGAACCGAGCACAGCAACACCACTGCGACATCAAAGATGTCGCCTGTGCCGGCAGCGCGGTTCCCGGAACTCACAGCTGGGGCCCGGTGGATCAGCGGAACCTGCCCCCGCAACCACCGGCCCCAGCCACACCGCACTACCTCACACAGCCGGCGTCGTTCGAGTGAGGGTGCGACGACGAGTCATTTCGAGGAGCCAACAACCGTCGGGAGTTGGGATGCGCGGGTGGTGGTCCGGCGACTGGTTCGGTAGCGGCCCGGGGTCGTTCCGATGATGTCGGTGAACGCTGCGATGAAGCTGCTGGGGTTGGCCCAGCCGCAGGCGTAGGCGGTTCGGGTGGTGTCGTGGCCGTCGGCGAGGAGCACGAGGGCGTGGTGGATGCGCAGCTGCGTGCGCCATTCGTAGAAGGTCATGCCGAGTTCGTCGCGAAACAGTCGGCTGAGGGTGCGGGTGCTGGCCCCGATCGTCTTCCCGAG
The DNA here is from genome assembly GCF_045041255.1 of Streptomyces sp. NBC_00080. Lineage (NCBI taxonomy): Bacteria > Bacillati > Actinomycetota > Actinomycetes > Kitasatosporales > Streptomycetaceae > Streptomyces > Streptomyces sp. NBC_00080. The sequence goes on along the minus strand of NZ_CP108235.1, from coordinate 9,407,200 downwards.
TTCGGTCAGTGTGGCGTTGTCCGCCGGCTTCTCGTACAGCAGCCGGGCAATGGCTTGCAGTCGGTCGTCCCGTGGCTCCGGCAGGTGCAGTGGCTGTTCGTGCGCTTCGCGGAGTTCGTCGACGAGGACTCGAACGAGACGCGAGCGCGCGGAGCGGCTGTGGTCGGGTGCGGCGTCGTCGTAGTTGCGGGGGCCGGTCAGGGCGAGCAGGACCTCGCGGGCGAGGTCGGAGGCCAGGAACACGGCGGGACGGTCCGGTATGAGCCGGGCGAAGGACGGCGCGAGAAAGACGATCCGCATATCGGTGTCGCCGTGAGCACGGTGGTGGTGCGTGAACCCGGCGGGCGTCCAGGCGACCCGGTTGGCGGGAACGATCGACGTGCCGCGCTCGGTGTGAACTGTCAGCACGCCACTGGCCGCGTACACCAGGTGTCCCCGGGCGTGGGACTGTACTGCGCTTGTTTCGCCCGATGGCCAGAGGTGGCGTCCGCCGGACGGCCACACATGTGACGTCACACCGGCGATCCGGGCAGGTTGGCGGCGAACAGGCATCAGTTGGCATTCTATCGGCAGCCGGCCACGCCCTCGTCTGGTGACACTGCTCCAGGCGGAGTGGTCTTGAGTCGCGCAGAGCGCCCGACCGATCCACCTGTCATCGAGGCAGCGTGCCTCGGTATCGCGGCTTGAACAGAAGAGGGAGAAACCCATGGCGACGTTCGTCCTCGTGCCCGGCGGCTGGCACGGCTCCTGGTCGTTCGAGGCGGTGGCTCCGCTGCTGGAGCGTGCCGGTCATGCCGTTCACGCCCTGACCCTGACCGGTCTGCGGCCGGACGACGACCACGTGACGGTCGCGACCGCCAACCTCGACACGCACGCCGACGACGTTCTGCGGCTCCTCGATCGCGCCCACATCACCAGCGCGACGCTGGTCGGCCACAGCTACGGCGGGATGGTGATCGCCGCCGCCGCCGATCGCGCTGACGGCCGGATCCCACGACTGGTGCACCTCGACGCCTACGTACCGCGCGATGGCGAGTCGTGCTGGTCCTCGACGACCGAGCGCTACCGGGAAGCGTTCGCTGCCGGCGCTGCGACCACCGGCTACGCCGTCCGACCGCCGGACGGCGGCGATCCCCGCCGCCGTCCCCATCCCCTCGCCTCGTTCTTGCAGACGATCCGGCTCACCGGCAGGCTCGCCCAGGTCCCCCGTCGGGAGTTCGTCTACTGCTCGGGATGGGAGGACCGGACGCCGTTCGCTGAACTCCGCACCCGACTCCAAGCCGATCCCGAGTGGCTGGTCCACGACCTCCCCACCGGCCACGACGCCATGCGTGAGGCCCCTGAGGCGGTCGCTGCACTCCTGCTCGGCGAGGACATCGCGGATGAGTAGTTGTCGAGCCGACGGGTGGAGTGACTACTCGAACGGAGGGGGGCGGGTGGATGCTCGGTGGGCGTCCCAGTCGGCGCGGCCGCCGACGCCCAGGACGCCGACGTCACCGGCCAGCTCCGTCGGCGACAGCCGCCGCAGCTCACGCCGTGCGAGGTGGGTGACGATCGTCGGGAAGGCGGGTCTCAACGGCTGGCACCAGCGTAGCCACGGGGGTGCGTAGATGTGACGGGCGCGGCGGGTGATGCCGGTGGTCAGCCAGTCGGCCACCTGGTCGGGGCTGTGTACGCGCTGTGCGAAGCGGGGCTGGTTGCGGCGCAGGGCCTGCAGGACGGGGTGGTCGCTGATGCCGGTGACCATGTCGGTTCCGGTCCAGTGAAGGTAGGCGATGCCGACCGCGATGCCGTCGGATTCCACCTCGCCGCGCAGGGCCAACGCGAACGACTCCGCACCCGCTTTGGAGGCGCAGTAGGCGCTCATCATCGGGGCGGAGCCGAAAGCGGCGGTGGAGGCGATCTGGAGGAAGTAGCCGCGGGTGTCGGTGAGATGGGGCAGGAACGACCTGGCGGTGTTGGCGGATCCGGTGAGGTTGACGTCGACGACCCGCTGCCAGAGGTCGGCCGGGGTGTGGGCGAAGGGGCCGCCGGTGGCGATGCCTGCGTTGGCCACGACCACGCTCGCCCGGCCCAGCGTTCCGCTGACCTGCCTGGCCGCCCGGTCCAGGGCTGCGGAATCGGTGACGTCGGCTTCGACGCAGACGCTCCGGGTGGGCAGGGAGGCGGCCGCCCGGCGGAGCGATTCCTCCTCACGCCCGACCAGCGCCACGAGCATCCCGGCGCTGGAAAGTCGTCGCGCGAGGGCTTCACCGACCCCACGAGCGGCACCGGTGACGACCGCGACCCGCCCGCTCAGCGGCGATTCGTGCCTACCGTGGCGCCGACCGGCACCGGGAGTCTCGCGCATCGGCCCTCGTTCCCTCCATGCCACCGAACAGCCACCGAACCTCCGCCTGCCTCCGCCTGCCTCCGACGACGACAGTCCTACCGGTGTACCCGGCGGAACCTCCGGTACGGGTCTACGGGTCTTCTGACCCGTACAGCCTCATTCCTGCACGATGCGGCGACGGCCGCCACACGTGTGTGGCAGCGTGGGCCGAGTTCTCGTTCCGGCCGGGGCGGGCGAGCCCGCCGACTGCGCGAGCGGCTCGCGGGGTCGGAGACCGTCTCGTCCTGCCGGAGCCACGCCCCTCCTGCCACGTCGCGTGCAGAAGGGGCGAGCCGGGTCCCGCCCGGTCGCCACGATGCCGGGGTGGCCGTCCGGCCCTCCGGGCCGTGCTTCGTGGGCGGTCGTCAGGCCGGGAGCAGCGCGTCCCCGTCGAGGATGTGCCGTTCGACGGCGCCGGCCTGCGGAATCCATTTCGCGCGCATCTCCCGCAGCCACAGGTGTTCGCCGTGGAGTTCGGGCAGGTGGGTCACGAAACGGCTCCCATGCCGACCAGGTCCGGGACGGCACCGATCAGCTCTTCGAGGTCGACGTAGTAGCGGCCCGACGCCACCGGGCGGCCCAGCAGGATGCGCCGCGCGGTGTCGGTGACCAGGGCGCCGCCGAGCATCACACCACTGGCCAATTGCGGCCAGCTGGACAGGGTGCGGCCGATCCGGCCGAGCGCATCGGTCATGGCGGGGCTGAGGCGGCTCTCGTCACAGACCTGGAGCAGGTACGCCATGGCGCCCGCCGGGTCGAGACCGCGCACGTCCCGCGCGGTCAGATCCCCACCGCGGCCGTGGAAGAGGGGCCGGTCCGGCTCCTCGTCGAAGCGCTCGACGTCCAGCAGCCCCCGGTCGTTGGCATCCATGAGGACGGGAACACGACGGGCACGGGCATGCTCGCGCGCGGCGACCTTGACCCAAGAGGTGTCGCACTCCTCGATCAGCAGGTCGAGGGGGTGCTCAGCGTCCCCGAAGAAGGCTTCGACACTTTCCTCGGTGATTCCCTCACTCCACAGTTCGACGTCGAGGTAGGGGTCGATCTCGTACATCTGACGTGCGCACAGAACCGTCTTGGGGACCCCAAGATCGTGGACGCCGGCTCGCAGACGGTTCAGGTTGCTCAGCCCGAGCCTGTCGAAGTCCGCGAGGCGGAACGATCCGCCTACGCCTTCCCTGACGCAGGTGAGCGCCGCGCTGTTGCCCACGGGCAGGCCGATCACGCCGATGCGGCAGCCGAGCAGCCGCTCCTGCTCGGCGCTGGTGATCTTGTCGCGGTTCCGGTCGGTGCGCACGCGCCGGAACTCCCGCTCCGCGAGCACCCGGACCAGCCGTCCCGACCAGGGGTACCAGACCCAGGTGCCGAAGTACCGCCGGTCGGCGCCTGCGCACAGTTCGTCGACGGCGGCGGCCGGTTGTCCGTCGGTCAAGGGATCTCCGGGCCTGAGGCAGCGCACCAGTTCGACGAGCTGATCGTCGATGCGGTCGTGCACCTCGCGTACGTCCGCCAGAAGCGAGCAGGTCGAGGAGGCGCGCACGGTCGACTTCCTCCTGCGGTCGATAGAGGACGGGCCGAACTGCGCCCGCGTGGTGGGCTCGTGGCATGAAGTCCGACTGTGTACGGCCTGGGGAGGGAATGTCAGCATTGATCACGATCATGGAAGATAGCAGCCCGCGATCTTGGAAAAGCGGGTGCGCGGGGGCGCGCAAACTCGAATTCATGCACGGCCGTTCACCACCGACACACCGCCGTTCGATTCAAGGCCCCACTCGCGCGATCGATCGGCGCCGATCCCCCGAGCCTGGGCACCGCTGCCCGACGCACCACCTCTTGACGAGTCGTCATGCACTCCGTAGCGTCGCGCGTGCCCGTACACGGACATGACTCCGATTCACATCCGAAGACGATGACGCGGTGGGAAGGACGGCCATGCTGCAGCGCCGTGTTGTGGTGTCAGGAGGCGGTACCGGCATCGGCCTGGCGACCGCGCACAGGTTCGCCGCCGACGGGGACCGTGTCGTCCTGCTCGGCCGGCGCGAGGACGTGCTGCGCAAGGCCGCCGAGGAGTTGAACGACGCCCACGGCGAGTCGACGGCCGGCTGGTACGCGGCCGACCTCTCGGACCCCGAACAGGTAGGCGGGGCAGTCGGGTTCATCACCGAGGACGAGACGCCTCTCGGGGTTCTGGTCGCCAATGCCGGCGGCAACGTCGCTCCTTCGCGCGACGGCTCGCTCGCCGCGATCGCCGACAGCTACCGCCGCAACTTCGACGCCAACGTCCTGACCGCCGTTCTCCTTACCGAAGCTCTGCTCCCCCACATGCGCCGACCCGGGGGTCGCATCATCCAGCTCTCCTCGATCGCCTCCTTGCGCGGTGCCGGCTCCTACGGCGGCTCGAAGGGCTGGATCAACAGCTACACGTACGACCTCGCCCAGCGGCTCGGCCCCGAAGGCATCACCGCGAACGCGGTCGCCCCCGGATTCGTCGCCGACACCGAGTTCTTCGGAGACCGCGCCACACCGGACTTCGTCGCCTCCCGGGTCGCCCAGTCCCTGACGGGCCGCGCCGGCCTGCCGTCGGAGATCGCCGCCGCCGTCCACTACGTGGCGTCGCCCGAGGCCGCGTACATGACGGGGCAACTGCTGCACATCAACGGGGGCGCGGCACTGGGGCGATGAAGCGCGTCCGGCGTCGTACTGCCGAGGCATGTCAGGCAAGTGGCCGGTTTGGCGTGCGGGGGCGGCGAACTCGGACGGTGCCCTTCGGCACCGCCCGAGCAATGCGGTGACTATTCGGGCAGGGGCAGGTGCCCGATCACTTTCTGGCCGACGAACGCGGACATGCGCAGGGCGTGGTAGGCGTAGTCGCGCATGGCCTGCTCGTATCCGGCGACGCCGTCGAGGAGCGGCCTGTCGTCGGCAGCGACGGCGAGCAGTTGATCGCCCAGGGCGTGTGCGTCGCGCAGTGCGGTGTTGGCTCCGATGCCCAGGGCGGGGCTCATGGCGTGAACGGCGTCGCCCATGACGGTGATGTGGGACGGTTCCCAGGCGTCGACGGGCACGCAGCTGCGGCACTTGAGGGCTTGCACGGTGACGGTGTCCCACAGGCGGACGGTGTCGACCAGGGCCGGGTGCCAGCCGGCGACGCGCTGCAGGGCGTGCGCCTTGAGCTCGTCGGGGCCGGTGGTGAACAGTTCGTCGTCGGGGAGCATCAGGTCGGGCAGGGAGTTGAAGATGCTCAGCGCATAATCGGCGGTGGCCTCGCGCCGGAAGCCCGGGTCCTGCTCGGCGATCAGCGGTGATGCGGGGTCGGTGCGCTCCAGCGGGCCGAGGGTCAACCCGGTGAAGTCGGCGTCGTAGGCCAGCGAGAAGGCGTTGAACAGCTCTGCTGGCAGGGTGGCCTTCGCCTCGTCGGTGAGATGGATCTTCGCAGCGATGTGACGGGAGCCTAGGTCGGCCACCTGGACCTGAGGCAGGCGCTGTGCGCGGACCGCCGAGTTGATGCCGTCCGCGGCGATGAGCACGTCGGCCTCGACCGTGGCACCGCCCTCCAGCAGCACGGTGACCGACGAGTCGAGGTGGGTGCGGTAGCCGGTGACCTTGGCACCGAAGTGCACGGCCTTCTCCAGGCCGAGGTAGAGGATGCGGCGCAGAGTCGAGCGGCACACCACCAGGTGCTCGGGGATGTCGGCGGGCACGCCGGTGCCCTCGGTGGCCGACCTGTCCCGGCCGGGGCGGAGGTTGAGCTGCTCGTCGAAGAGGAGCATGTCCTCGCTCGGCATGCCGCAGGTCGCCAGGAACAGCTCCCACAGTCGAGGCTCCAGCGCCGCGTGCAGCGCGGAGGTCCCGGTGGAGTTGATGTGGATCCGGTACCCGGCCTCGCGTGCCGCGATATCGGCGTCGCGTTCGTAGACGGCCACGTCCAGGCCGTTCCGGTTCAGGTAGTGGGCCAGCGTCAGCCCGGCGAGCCCGCCGCCGGCGATGACAATGCGCATTTCAGACACAGTACTCCCAGTGCAGAGTTCTTCTCTTACTCGGAGCACACCAGGACTCCCCCAAAGGGGAGGACGTTGACGCAGAACGGAAAACCGGTGACCTGCGGTCCGGACTACCAACCGGAGAGCAATTTCGTGTGCCGTAAAAGCGTACACCGACGGTCGACCACCAGGGACGGATCAACCACACAATGTGCGGGAGTTCACTTTTCTGCGCCCTTGCGGAAAACTTCGTCCAATTACTCCATAAAGCCTTGACGCATCACGAGACACCTGGTCAGCCAAACATGACTTGCCCAGTGAGAGAATACGTGCTCGCATTCCCACCGGCCGCGCGGCGCCATGGATGGTCACCCTTGTCGGACTTCGGCGCGCTCGCACCGCATGAGCCGAGCTTCTTGCGGTTGCGGATCCGGCCCCTCTCCTCAGGGAGGATGCCGCCGGATGCCGCGTCTGCATATGTAGGCCCGGTTCCGGCCGGGGCCGTACGTCCTGACGGCACGCACCCTGTCCGGCCGATACGCGGGCGGCCAGGACACCGGACATGGCGCGCGGACGGCCGCCGGCACCGGTTCGGGCCACTGCGACGAGTCGGCACACCGACCGACGGCGACGAACGGCGTGAAGAGCCTCCGCTGCTGCTCGACGCCAGGTGCAGCTTGGTGGTCAACCCGCCGGCCGGGCGGCCGAGTCGTGATCGTCGGGGTTCGGCGAAGTCACACCGGAAGTTCCTCCTGAGGCTCCCCCGTCATGCGCGGCGGCAGTATGCCGCCAGGTCCGCGCCACTCGCACCACGGTCCCGGCAGACGCCCCGAGGGCGGCCCCTTCGGGCTTCTGCGGTGCGCTGACGTCCCATCGAAGTCAGGACGCGCCGCCACCCGGTGAGGGTGCGACCGCAAGCGAAGGACTCGGCGGATCTATTGACGTCACTCGTCAACTCTCGTAGTTTTCCATCGCCTTGGCAGTTTGAAACGATTCAATCCCACTGTCGAGGCTCGCTGTGTGCTGCCGTCGAACCGGTCATCGTCCACCCACCACAGGCTGCGCCCGGACCGGGAGCCGCCGTCCGAGCCCACCGCTCAGCCCGGCCGTCCTGCTTCGCCTGACCCGCGTGAAGGAGTACTCCGTTGGCAAGCCAGACCACTCCCCCCACCCCCGACTCGCCCGCGCACCCCGAACAACCCCCGTTCAGCCGACGCCACTTCCTCGGCACGGCGTCGGCGCTCGCCGCGGGTGTCATCGCGACGGGAGCCGCCGGCCGCGCACAGGCGGCCACCGGCACACCGCGCGCCGAGCCCGTCGAGCTGTCCCGGGCCCATTGGATCTGGTACCCGGAAGACAATCCCGGCACCGACGCCCCCACCGGACACCGCTACTTCCGTACCGCTTTCACCGTCGCGGAGGGCGAGGTGACCGACGCACAGCTCGTCGTCACCGGTGACGACACCGTCGATGTGTGGCTCAACGGAACGCCTCTGGCCGGCTCGCCCAGAGTCGCCCGTTCCTGGCGCAACGCGCTGTACGTGGATCTGCGGTCGGCCGTGACCACGGGGAGCAACACCATCGCGCTGGCAAGCCGCAACCAGGGCGGCTCGGCCGGGGTCATCGGACGGCTGCGCGTCGTGACCGCCGGTGGCACCACCGATGTCGTCACCGACGGGAGCTGGGTCGCTGGCAAGGCCGTGTCCTCGGGATGGGAACAGCCCGGCTCCGGTGTCGAAGGCTGGCCGGCCGCCCGCGATCTCGGCGCCTACGGAGCGGCACCCTGGTACGCCGAGGTCGCCGCCCCCGATCTCGCCGCGCCTTCACCGCTGAGCGTGGACGCCTGCACCGTGGAGCGTCGCGCCAGCCCGCTGGGCGTGGACGCAGCGCACCCGCGCTTCGGCTGGGTCCTCGACTCGACGGAGCAGCAGCAGCGCCAGGGCGGCTACCGGATCCAGGTCTCGTCCACGGCCCGGGGCTCCGGCGACCTGTGGGACAGCGGCCGGGTCCCGTCCGACCGGCAGATCGACATCGCCTACGCAGGCAAGCCCCTGAGGAGCCTGACCCGCTACTTCTGGCGGATGCGTGTCTGGGACGTCCAGGGCCGGGCGTCCTCGTGGAGCAAGCCGCAGTGGTTCGAGACCGGGCTGCTGTCGGCCGCGGACGAGTGGTCCGCCGCGTTCATCGGGCGGCCGCCGGGCCCTGATCTGTCCGGGGCCACCTGGATCTGGTACCCGGAGGGCGATCCCGCGGCCGGCGTACCCGCCGCGACTCGTTTCTTCCGGCGCACCTTCGGCTTGACCGATGTCCCCGCCGTCGCGACCCTGATCGTGACCGGGGACGACACCGCGGACGTCTGGGTCAACGGGGCTCCGGTGAGCACCTCAAGACGAGTGACCGACTCGTGGAAGAGCGCCGCACTGGTCGATGTCACCGCGCACCTTCGCAGCGGCGACAACACGATCGCGGTCGCGAGCCGGAACACGAGCCAGTCCCCGGCCGGCGTCATCGCCAAACTCCTGGTGCCCGACGGCCCGACCGTGGTGACAGACGGATCGTGGAAGGCGCACCAGGACGCGCCGTCAGGATGGGAAGACCCCGGATACGACGACGGGGACTGGCCCGCGGCACGCGCGGTCGCCTCGTACGGCGGCGGCCCATGGGGGTCCGGCGTCCGGGTCGTCGGGCCGGCCCCGCTCCTGCGCAAGAGCTTCACCGTGCGTGGGCGAGTCGCCTCGGCACGGCTGCTGACCACCGCGCTCGGTCTGCACGAGACCCGGCTCAACGGTGCGAAGGTCGGCGACGGCGTGCTGGCCCCCGGGTGGACCGACTACACCAAGCGCGTGCAGTACAAGGTGTTCGACGTCACCGCGCACGTCCGGCGGGGAGCGAACGCGCTCGGCGCATGGCTCGGCAACGGCTGGTTCTCCGGCAGTCTGGGCTTCGCCGGCAACCAGCGCTACGGCACTCAGCCGTTCTACGCGGCGCAGCTGCTCATCACCTTCACCGACGGGTCCACGCAACTGGTGACGACGGACAGCAGCTGGAAGACCGGCACAGGCGCCATCACGGCGGACGATCTGTACCACGGCGAAACCTACGACGCGCGTCTGCACACCGAAGGCTGGGACTCGGCCGGTTTCGACGACCGCGACTGGGCGGCCGTGGTCGTGCACGCCGGGCCCACTCCCCCGCTGGTCGCCCAGGTCGACAACGGTGTCACCGTCCAGCACGAGTTCCGCTCCGTGTCGATCACCCAGCCACGGCCAGGGGTGTGGATCTTCGACCTGGGGCAGAACTTCACCGGCTGGAACCGCATCGCGGTCCGTGGCGACGCCGGCACCACGGTCACCGTCCGGCACGGGGAGGTCCTCAACCCCGACGGCACGCTCTACACCACGAACCTGCGCGCCGCGCAGGCCACCGACTGTTTCACCCTCGCCGGCACCGGGAGCGTCGAGACGTACGAGCCCCGGTTCACCGTCCACGGCTACCGTTACGTCGAACTCAGCGGGCTGCCTTCCGATTTCCGGCCAGGCGACACCACCGTCGTCGGCCGCGCGGTATGGACCGACGCCGGGCAGCCGGGCACGTTCAGCACCTCCGACACGCTGATCAACAAGCTGCAGCACAACATCGTGTGGGGCGAGCGCAGCAACATGCTCTCGATCCCGACCGACTGCCCCCAGCGGGACGAACGCCTCGGCTGGACAGGAGACATCGCCGCCTTCTGTGCGACGTCCGCCTTCAATCTCGACACGCACGCTCTCCTGACCAAGTTCGTCGACGACCTGACGGACGCCCAGCAGGCCAACGGCGCCTTCACCGACGTCGCGCCCGCGGTCATCGCCGGTTCCGGCACTGCCGGATGGGGTGACGCGGGAACGATCATTCCCTTCACGCTGTGGCAGCGCTTCGGTGACCTCACCGTCGTCGACAAGCACTTCACGGCCATGACCAAGTGGGTCGACTACCTGCGCGACACCTCCGGCAGCGACCTGATACGCGATCAGCAGACCTTCGGCGACTGGCTGAACGTCGACGACAACACGGCTCAGGACCTCATCTGCACGGCCTACTTCGCCTGGTCGGCACGTCTGGTGTCCCGTATGGCGGCCGCCACCGGCCGCAGCGCGCAGGCCACCGCCTACGGACAGCTCGCCGACCGGGTGGCGGCGGCCTTCCGCACCCGATTCGTCACGGACGACGGCACCGTCCGTGACAACACCCAGACCGGTTACGTGCTGGCGCTGGCCTTCGAGTTGCTGCCCTCCTCGCTGGTCCGGCCGGCCGCGGACAAGCTCGCCGCCAAGGTCGCGGCGACGGACGGTCACCTCAGCGTCGGCTTCCTCGGCGTGGAGAACCTGCTGCCCGTACTGGCCGACCACGGTCATGTCGAGACGGCCTACCGGATACTGCTGCAGCGCGGCTTCCCGGGCTGGGGCTACATGATCGACCAGGGCGCCACCACGATCTGGGAACGCTGGGACGGCATCCGTCCCGACGGCTCGTTCAACGACCCGGGCATGAATTCCTTCAACCACTACGGGCTCGGCTCGGTCGGCGACTTCCTCTATCGCCAGGTCGGCGGACTCGGCCCCGCCGGCCCCGGCTACGCCTCTCTGCGCATCGCGCCGCGGCCCGGCGGCGGCCTGACCTCCGCCGTCAGCACGTACGCCACTCCCTACGGCAGCGCGTCAAGCAGCTGGTCGGTCTCCGGCAACCGGCTGAAACTTCACGTCACCGTCCCCGTCAGCACGTTCGCCACCGTCACCGTGCCCACCCCACGGCCGGAATCGGTCGTCGCCCCGGCCCAGGCCGTCCCGGCAGGCCCGGCGAACTACCACCTGCCGGCCGGGCACTACACCTTCACCGCGGCTGCCTGACCACCGCCGGCATGCGGGGACGGCGGAACAGCGCCGTCCCCGCGCATCCGGCGCGCAACGGACCGTCAGAAGTCGTCCGCGCCGTTGCGGAGTTCGGGTGTCCAGTAGCCGGTGAGCGCCTTGGCGGGGTCGACGGCGACACCACCGCTGCCGGGTGCGGTGACGGCGATGACGGTCGAGTCGCCGTCGAGCACGACGGAGAACGCCGAGACGGGCTCGTTGTCCTCGTCGGTGCCGCCGTCCGACAGCTTCACCAGCGCGTAGGCCGGCTCGCCCGCCCGAAGGACGACCGGTGTGCTCGGCTTGCTCTTGGCCACGGCCGGGACGTCCTGCTTGTGGCTCTCCAGGAACTGGATGTGCGGAAAGCCCGTCAGCCGGCAGGAGTGGCCCGAGGTGTTCTTCGCCGTCAGGACGAGGTGGGTGTAGGGCGGGCCGTCCTGGGTGGCGGCGGTGATGCCGACGTCCCCCGCGGCGCAGACCGGGGTCGTGGCGGAGGCCGTGTCGGAGTCGCCTCCGCCGGCGTTGCCCGTGGATCCCTCGGCGGTGGAGCCGTTCGATTCGGCCGAGCCGGCCGGGGCCGTGGTGCCGGTCGCCTGTCCCTGAGTCGCTTCGGCCGTGGCGGAGGCGGTCTGCGCGGCGGAGTCGGTGTCCGTGCCGTCCTGGCATCCGGTGAGGGAAAGCGCGAGGACGGCCGCGCCCGCGGTGGCGAGCAGGGTGGAGCGGTGACGCAGTGCGTTCATGGAGAGGGTTCCCTGTGAGTGGTGCGGGGCCGCGGCGGGCTGCCGTCGGCCGATGTCGGGGCGATCGGGGCGCGGTGGTCGCGCGGTCGTCAGTTGCCCATGCCCGGGCGGTAGTCCGACGGGAGCGTGTGGACGAACTCGCGGGGGTCGTCGTGCGCGGCCTCCAGCGACTCGGGGACGCTGTGGTAGCCGAGTGCGTACAGGTTCCGGCCGGGGTCCCAGGTGTTGTAGGCGTACGTCGCGTTGCGCTTGGTCTTCATGTCCGACGCGTGCCCAGGCCGATCGCGTCGTCGTCCTGGTGCGGCGAGTAGAAGATGGCCGGCTCGGCGGCGGCCGAGGCCGCCGGAGCCCGCACGGACTGGTGGACGACGGCTGCGGCGGTCAACGCCCCCGCTGCCAGAACGCTCCGCCTGGATACGGCGAAGGTCGGGCCGTCGATGCTGTTCATCAGATGTTCCCCGTTTGACGGTCGGCGGTCCGCGCGACAGCGGACCTCACGGGCGGGAGGAGGTCAGCCCCTCGCCTGCCGCCAGTCGATCACCTCCCCGGCCTGCGGCCCAGGCGGTTTCACCGGCAGAACTGTCATCGGCCATACTTCTGCCGGGGCTCGCATCCGGACGGGTCCGGTGATCGGGGACATCGACTGTGTGGAGTGGCGCACCCGCCACGGGGGACTTCGGGCAGCAGGTGCGCGCACTGCGCGTGCACGCCGGACTCAGCCAGGAGGCACTGGCCCATGCCGGCGGCGTGAGCGTGCGCGCGTTGGCGGACATGGAACGCGGGCGAACCCGTGGACCGCAGCGTCGCACCGTGCAGGCACTGGCCGAAGCGCTGGGACTGGACGATGCCGCCGCCGGGCGACTGGAGCGGGCCGCCGCCCTGGGCCGTCCTCGGACGGCACCCGCGCCGGCCGTGCACACCGCCTTGGCGTTGCCGCGCGACCTCCACGACTTCACGGCCCGCGGTCCGGCCCTTGCCCGCCTGGAGGACCTGGCGGAACGCGCCGACCCCGCCCGTGCGGCGGTGAACCTGGTCACGGGCCAGCCGGGGCTGGGCAAGACCGCGTTCGCGGTACGCGCCGCGCACCGACTCGCACCGCGCTTCCCGGACGGTCGGTACGCCCTCGACCTGCACGGCATGGATCCCGAGCCGACCACACCACGCGACGCACTCGCCCGGTTGCTGCGGGCGCTGGGAGTCTCACCCGCCGCGATACCGGCCGACACGGACGACCGGTCCGGGCTGTGGCGGTCCATGGTCGGCGACCGGCGCGTCCTCCTGCTGCTGGACAACGCGGCCCACGAAGACCAGATCCGCCCCCTGCTGCCCGGCGACGGCCCGTCGTTGACGATCGTCACCAGCAGGAACTCCCTGGCCGGCCTGGAGTCGGTGCACCGCACCGATCTGGCCCTCCTGCGGCGCGAGGAAGCGGTCCAGCTCCTGACCCGCATCATCGGCCCGGAACGGATCCAGGCGGAGACCCAGGCCGCCCGTGACCTGGCCGACCTGTGCGGACACCTGCCTCTGGCCGTCCGGATCGCCGGTCAGCGGCTCCGGAGCAGACCGCACGAGCGCCTCGACAAGCTCGTCGCCCGGCTCGCCGCCGAGGGGCGTCGACTGGATGGTCTCCAGGCCGGGAACCTGCGGATACGCGCCGCCTTCGCCCTGTCGTACCGACAACTGCGCCCGGCGGCACGGACGTTTCTGCGCCGCGCCTCGCTAGCCGCCGGTCCCGACTTCAGCCCCGCGACGGTGGCCCTCCTGGCCGACCTGCCGTACGCCGACGCGGCGGCCTGTGCGGAGGAGTTGACCGACGCCGGCCTGCTGCAGAGCGACCCCGCCGCGGAGCGCTACCGGTTCCACGATCTGCTCAAGCTGTACGCCGCCGAGCAGACGGAAGCCGAGGACGATCCGCGGGAGCGAGAGGCGGCCCTGGACCGGGCGGCCCGGTGGATGCTGCGCCGGGCCACCGCCGCCGCCCTCCGTTTCGACGTCGAACACCACCAGGACGCCCCGCACGGCGATCCCGATCCCAGCGGAGCGCCCCTCGACCGGGAAGAGGCCCGGGCCTGGCTGGAGAACGAACGCCACCAATGGCTCGCCGCACTGCGCCGGGCCCACGACACCGGGCACCACCGGCAGGTCCTGGACACGGCGGAGGCGATGCACTGGTTCTCGGACCTCAACCAGCACTGGGAACTGTGGGCGGAGGTGTTCCGGCGCTCCGCCGACGCGGCCCGCGCCCTGGGCGACACACGGGAAGAGGCCGTCCACCTCAACTACCTCGCCTGGGCCTACAACCTCTGTCTCCACGACCCGCACGCCGCCCTGACGACCGCCGACGCCGCGCTCGTCGCGGCCCGTGCCGGCCAGGACGAACTCCAGGTGGGCTGGGCGCTCGGCTATGGCGCCGGAGCCCTGCACCGGCTGGGCCGGGCGGACGAAGCGCACGCGCGCTTGCGTGAGGCCGCCCGCTGCCTGGGCGCGCAGTGCTCCCCGCAGGCCCGGCTGGCCGAGCTCACCGTCCTGAACACGCTCGGTGCCCACCTGCGTCAGGCCGGCCGGACGGGCGAGGCCCTGGACCTCCACCGCCGCTGCGCGGACATCTGCGACGGCGGGATCCCGGGCATGCCCGACGGACTGATCGCGATGTACCACGCCGTCGCCCACCAGCAGATCGGCAACGACCTGGCCGCCATGGGCCGCCGGCACGAAGCCGAACCTCCGCTCCGCCGCGCCCTCGCATACTTCGAGAACGCGCAGATGCCCGCCTGGGCCGAGCCGGCCCGCCTCGACCTGGGCCGCGTCCTCAGCGCACTGCGTCATCCGGAGGCCCGTCAGACGCTGCTCGCCGCCCGGGACGCCCTCGCCGCGCTGAGGAGCCCGCTGCAGGGCGACGCCGCCACCGCACTGGCCCTCGACGAACTGACCACGGGCTCCTGACGCACGTGGCTTCGCCCGAGGTCGCGTACATGACGGGGCAACTGCTGCACATCAACGGGAGTGCGGCCCCGGGGCGGTGAAGCGCGCTCCACGCCGAGCGGGGCGGCCGTCCGGGGTCCGCTCGGGAACGATCGCCTACGGCGTGCCGGGGAGCCGGACCGTGACGAGGAGACCTCCGGTGGGGAGGGGGACGAGGTCGAGGGTCCCGTCGTGGGCGCGGACGATGCTGTGCACGATGGCCAGGCCGAGGCCGACGCCGGCGTGCTCGTCGGTGCGTACGCGTTCCGTTCCGCGCCGGAAGGGTTCGGTGAGGGTCGATATCCGTTCCGGTGGGAGCCGACGGCCCGTGTTCTCGACCCGCAGCACGCTCGTGTCGCCGTGTGCCCCGGTGCGGACCGTCACGGTGCCGTCGGCGGGGAGGTTGTGGACGATGGCGTTCTGGACGAGGTTCGTCACCATCCGCAGCAGGAGCTCCGCGGAGCCGCTGGTCCGGGCCGCCCCGCCGGTGACGTCGAGGGTGATCCGGCGCTGTTCGGCGAGGGGAAGCAGCGTCTCGGCGGCCTCTTCGGTGAGGAGGGAGAGGTCGACGCTCTCGCGGGTGAAGTTTCCGCGGTCGCCGCGGCCGAGCAGCAGAAGGGCCTCGGTGAGGTCGATCGCCCGCGCATTGACGGCGTACAGGCGTTCGATGAGTTCGCCCCGGTCCCGCGTGGGGTCCTTGCGGGCGACGTCGAGGAGGGTCCGCGAGATGGCCAGCGGGGTGCGCAGTTCGTGGGAGGCGTTCGCGGCGAACCTCTGCTGCTCGGCGACGTGGGACTCGAGTTGGTCGAGCATCGAGTCGAACGCGTCGGAGAGCTCACGGAACTCGTCCTGGCGGCCCTTCATGCGGATCCGGTGGGACAGCGATCCCTTCCCGGCCATCCGTGCCGCGTCGGTGATCCGGGTGAGCGGTGCGAGCATCCGGCCGGCGAGGATCCATCCCCCAAGGAGGCCGAACACGAGGAGGAAGGTCAGCGCCGTGGCCGCCGCGGGGGCGAAGCCGCGCAGGAGGTCGGAGCGGTTGGGCCCGACGATGATCACGGCGCCGAACTTCTCCTGGAGGGATCCGGGGTCGTCGGCCGGTAGCCAGCGCAGCACGAATACCCACATGACGGCCAGCAGGAGAGTGCCGGCGACGAAGAGGAATCCGGCGTAGCTGAGGGTCAGTTTCAGCCGGGCGCTGTGCCCTGGGCGTCTATGCATCAGTGCCGCCGGAGCCGGTGGCGTTCATGCCGGATGCGCCGACCCCGCCGGGGTCGGCGATGTTCGTACCGGTGTCGATCCGGTAGCCGACGCCGGGCACCGTGGCGATGATCCAGGGTTCGCCGAGCCGTTTGCGCAGTGCGGAGACGGTGATGCGCACGGCGTTGGTGAGGGGGTCGGCGTTCTCGTCCCAGGCCCGTTCCAGCAGCTCTTCGGCGCTGACGACCCCGCCCTCGGCGGCCACGAGGACTTCGAGGACGGCGAACTGCTTACGGGTGAGCGCGACGTAGCGTCCGTCGCGGAAGACCTCCCGGCGGAAGGGGTCGAGCCGGAGGCCCGCGATCTCGCGGACCGGGGGCCGGGCATGCGCGCGTCTGCGGTCGAGCGCCCTCAGTCGCAGGACGAGCTCGCGCAACTCGAACGGTTTGGTGAGGTAGTCGTCCGCGCCCAGCCCGAAGCCGGAAGCCTTGTCGTCGATCCGGTCGGCGGCGGTGAGCATGAGGATCGGGATGCCGCTGCCGGAGGCGACGATGCGCCGGGCGACCTCGTCGCCGGAGGGGCCGGGGATGTCGCGGTCGAGGACCGCGAGGTCGTAGGAGTTGACGCTGAGCAGTTCCAGGGCGGAGTCGCCGTCGCCGGCGATGTCGGCGGCGATCGCCTCCAGCCGCAGACCGTCACGGACGGCTTCGGCCAGGTAGGGCTCGTCCTCCACGATCAGTACGCGCATGTCCGCAGCCTAAGCAGCACTGCATATCGCCGACGTATGCGGACACGTGTGTCCACCGGGCACGCGACTCAGCCGGCCGGTGCCGGCGCGGGGCGGGGCCGGTCCGACGGCGCTTCCGCCGTGGTGCGCCACCAGCGGCGCGAGGCCAGGCCGGCCAGCACTGCGCCGGTGGCGTTGACCAGTACGTCGTCCACGGAGGACACCCGGTCGAGCCGCAGGACGTACTGCGCGGTCTCGACCAGGGCCGAGCAGCCCGCCCCGAGGGCCAGGATCCGCGGCAGGGACGCCACCGCCGCGAACCGCATCGGGGCGAAGAACCCCAGCGACGCGAAGACCAGCAGGTTGCCGGCGATTCCGAGGGGCCCCATCGTGGCCAGGTCCCGCAGCGGTACCAGGCTCACCCGGGCGGGGGCGGTGTCGGCCTCGCCGCCCGGCATCATGGTCAGCCACAGGAACGGCACCGTCCCGTGGACCATGCCCACCTCCGCCAACGACGTCCGCCAAGCCCACGTGACGCCCGCGGCACGCCGACGGAGCGCCAGAGCCCAGACCACCAGCACGGCCAGCGGCAGCGCGACCAGCGTCATGAGCACCACGCCGTTGAAGGTGTCGAAGCAGCCGTGCCACCGCCCGGCTCTGCACATCGGAGCGGACATCATGAGCGGCCGCCGCACGACGAACAGGGCGCTCGCCAGGCCGAGGGCCGCCAGGCCGAGAAGCACGATCCGGCGCGTGCGGCGGGGCGATGCTGACAGGGAGGCGTTGTGATTCACGCCCCCCATTGGAGACGGACGCCCGTTGCGGCGGCGTATGCGGTTTTCGATACGCCCGCGATACGCGGAATCACCGACACCTTGCCGGCTCGCGCCCGTTCCTTGATGCGCCGCGTTGAGGAGCAGCGGTGTCAGGTGGTCCGGCCGCCGGTCGCGGGGAGCGTGTGACGGCCTCCAGGGTCAGAGCGCGGTCGTGGGGTTCCCGGGCGAGGGCGCGGTGGCCGAGCCTGATTGCCTGCGCCCTCAGCGCCGCCGAGGCTGCAGCACCCCGGCGAGGAGTACGACGAGCGCCCCGGCCAGGGGGACCACCAGCAGGCCCGCCCGTAGGTCGGCGCTGTCGGCGACCAGCCCGACCACGGGTGGCGAGAGCAGGAAGCCGAGACGCATGAGCCAGGAGACGAACCTCAGGCCCGAGCCGGGCTTCAGGCCGGGCAACGCGTCGGCTTCGTGCATCGCGGCGGGTACCAGGGTCGCGACACCGACACGGCCCACCGCGGCCGAGTGGGGCGCCTGGTCCCGGTGACTCGGCCGCGGTGGGCCTGGCGGGCCGAGGGCTACAGCGTCGAGCCGAAGCGCCAGTGCCCCGAACCGACCGCGTACACGACCTCGGTGGCCGTGACGCGCACCGGGCGCGCGCCTTCGGGGGCGGTGGCGTGGCCGTCACCGGTGGGAATGTGGATCTCCGCCGTGCTGCCGGCCGGCACCTCCACCGTCAGGCGGAAGCGGTCGTCCGTGCGGGCCCAGTCGGTGCGGGCGAGACCGTACGGGGTGCGGTACGAGCCGGACGCCGAGGTCAGGTCGCCCTCGACGGCCGGGTCGATGAGCAGTTCCGCGTAGCCCACCGATCCGGGCGTCTGCGCGATGCCGGCGATCCTGCTGGTGAACCAGGAGTCGATGGCTCCGAGCATGAAGTGGTTCTGCGACTGGCCGGGGCCGCCGTCCCAGGACTCGCCGAGCGTGGTGTTGCCGGCGGCCACCTGGTAGCCGTAGCTGGGGCTGGTGGTCCGGGTCGCGATGCGCTGGACGACGTCGTCGCGGCCGGCCTCGGAGAGGACCCGGAAGGCGGCGGGCAGGGAGATCTCCCCCAGCAGCAGGTGGAATCCCGCGGTCTCGACGGCTGCGGTGAAGTGGGCCAGCAGGCGGTCCTTCTGTCCTTCCGGGTAGGCGCCCATGTCGAGGGCGAGGGCCTCCGCCCCCTGGCCGCCGCCCGCGAAGGTGCCGGTCGCCGCGTCGTAGTACCTGGCCGCCAGGGCCCGGGCGGCGGCGTCGGCCTGCGTCCGGTAGTCCGCCGCCACCGCGTTGTCGCCGAGGACGGTGGAGATCCGGGCGAGGGCGTCCACGACACGCCAGTAGCCGTACGTCCCGGACACGGCGCGCGGGAAGGTGCGGTCCGGGGTGAACCAGTCGCCGAGGCCGTAGTCGAGGATGCCGTCGGCCACCTGGGTCCGGAGGAAGGCCGCGTACTGGCGCATGCGCGGGTAGTAGGTGCGCAGGGTGTCGGTGTCGCCGTACGTGGTGTAGAGCTGCCAGGGCACCAGGACGAAGGCGCCGCCCCAGTTGGAGTCGTTGCGGTACGCGCCCGGCAGACTCGTGTACTCGGGAACGGTGCTCGGGATCAGTCCCTCGGCGGTCTGCGCGTCCGCCATGTCCCGGACGATCTTGCGCAGGTGGGCCTGCATGTCGTAGTTGGCGGCCAGTGCGGGGAAGACCAGCTGGTCCTGTTCGAGCCAGCCCAGCTTCTCCCGGCTCGGGCAGTCGGTGAGGACGCTCATCATGTTGCCCTCGACGGCCCGGCGGATCAGGCCGTGGATGCCGTTGATCAGCGGGTCGGAGCTGGTGAAGGTGCCCGCCGAGGCGTTGTCGGTACGCAGCACCCTGCCGCGCACGGTGACCTTCGCCCCGTCGGGCAGGCCCCTCAACTCCAGGTAGCGGAAGCCGTGGTAGCTGAACCTCGGATGCCAGGTGGCACTGCGCGTGTCGCGGGTGGTGTAGCTGTCCCACAGGGGGCCGCCGACGTTGCTGATGGACTGGAAGGCGTGACCGTCCTTGAGGCTCTCGGCCGGGTGGACGCGGACCTCCGTGCCGGCGGGGGCGCTGACGGTGATCTCCGGCCAGCCGGCGATGTTGCGGCCCAGATCGAAGACACGGCTCCCCGCGGCTCCGGCGACCTCCTTGCCGTTGAGGGTCTGCACGACCCGGATCGGTTCGGTCTCACGGGCGCTGAGCGCGGCGGGCGCGTCCGTGGTGCCCGGGGCGGCGACGGTGACTGCCCGGTCCCAGGAGCGGTGGTCGCCCCGGGGCTCGTCCCAGTGCGGTAGCTCGCGGCGGGCGTCGTAGTCCTCGCCGCCGTACCAGTTGCTGGAAGTGGTGGGGCCGAGCGTGGTGCGCCAGTCGTCGCCGCTCGTCACGGTGCGGACGCTGCCGTCGGCGAGGGTGACCTCCAACTGCGCGACGAGCTTGGGATCGCTGATGTTGCCGTACAGCTTGCGGTAGCGGTCAGCGGTGCTGACGACGTTGGACATGCCGTTGCCCAGCGCCACGCCGAGGGTGTTGGCGCCCGCTCGCAGCCGGTCGGTGACGTCGTAGGTGGCGTACTGGACGCGCTCGCGGTAGTCGGTGTTGGCCGGCTCCAGCACGGCGTCGCCCACCGGCTCGCCGTTGAGGGTGGCGTCGTAGATGCCCAGGCCTGCGATGTACAGGCGGGCGTTGCGCACGCCGCGCGGCAGCGTGAAGTCGTCGGCGAGCAGCGGCAGTCCGGCCGGAAGGTACGGCTTCGGTGGCTGCTGGCCGGTGACCGCGGAGAGCCGGGTGTACGGTCCGGGCGCGGCGTCGGCCGTGGACAGGGCGTAGTCGACGGGGAAGTTCGGGACGCGGCCTTCGGCGGTGAGGACGTCCGCGCGCGGATAGAGCGCCACCTGGTCGAAGGTCTTGGCCGACTTGAGGTCGAGGGTGAGGGTGACGGGGGTGGCCGAGGTGTCGGCGGAGGTGTGGGCCGCGCTGGAGTAGCCGGCGGCGGTCTGCAGGGCGCTGTTGGGCAGGCCGTCCACGGCGAGGGCGGGCTCGTAGGTCTTGCGGATGGTGGTCGTCTCGGAGGCGGTGACCGCGGCGCCCTTGGCGAGCCCCGTCGTGGCGGTCCCCGAGTCCCGTACGTCGATCTCGCCGAGCTGGAGCCGCCAGGTGCGGGCGTCGACGCTCTCCTTGAGAGGCAGGCCGAGGCGGGTCACGTCGAGCCGGAGGTAACGGGCGGTGGTGCGGGGCAGTTCGACGACGACCGGCTCGATCTGCCGTTCGCCGAGCCGCCAGTCGGGATGGGTGATCCAGTCGGCGTTCCAGTCGGACTCCCGGGTCAGCCCGGTCTCGAAGACGGCGGGGTCGCTCCAGCCGGAGTCGCGGCCGGCCCCGGACCAGAGCATGACGCGCCAGTGGACGCGGGTGCGGGAGCCGAGCGCGTGGCCCGCGTAGGCCGTCTCCGGTACGGCGGAGGAGACCTTCCCGGAGTCCCACAGGTCGGCCCGGCCGGACCGCAGGCGCTCGGCCGAGGTGGCCGCCTGGATGCGGTAGGCGCTCTGCAGGACGCTCGCGGTGCGGGCCGTGGTCTGCCAGCTGAGCACCGGCGTGATGTCGTCGATGCCGAGCGCCTCGTCGAGGTACTGAGTGCGCAGGTGCCCCGGGGTGAGGGTGCCGGCGGTCGCGGCGGAGGCCGCGACGGTGCCCGAGACGGCGGTGACGAAGGCGGTCACCGCGGCGGGCAGCAGGAGGGCCAGGCGCCGCCGTCCGGCGCGGGATCTGGATCTGGGCATGAAGGTCCTTCGGGGTGTGGTCCTGCGGGGAGTGGTTCCTTCTGCTGGGGGGCGCGTCACACGCGGTCGAGGACGGCGGTCACGCGGCGCCGGAAGCGCAGGCTCACCGGGCCGAGCAGCCCGGAGGGCAGTGGCTTGTTGCGTTCGTTCGAGAGGGTGTTGGAGACGCGTACGGCGAGGCGGTTGTCTCCGGGGACGAGCAGGCCGGTGACGTCCGTGACGAACGGCGCCCACAGCAGCGGGTCGAGTTCCCGGCCGTTGACCGTCACCCCGGCCACGTCCCGCACGTCGCCGAGGTCGAGCAGCACGCGCCGGCCGTCGAGGACGGCCCGGTCCACGTCGATCCGCGTGGTGTAGGTGCCGCTGCCGGAGAACAGCGGGGCGGTGGCGGTCCAGCTGCCGAGTGGGCCGGTGACCGGGGTGTCGCCGTCGCGATCCAGGGTGAGCGTCCAGTCACCGGTGAGAGGGACGGGGGTGAGCGGGTCGTCGACGCGGACCGTGGCCCGGTAGGTGCGGCCGGAGTCGGTACCGGTGAGCCGATGGATGCCGGGCTCCGACACCTCGACCGTGGCCCGTAGTTCGCGGCCGTGCCGCTCGACGGAGAGGACGTCCGCGGAGGCTTCCGTGAGGTGGGGCGGGGTCGTGGCGTTGCGGCGCACGACGACGATCCGGGTCTCGTACGCCTGGAAGGTCAGCGGTATGTGCAGGCCGCGCCTGCTCGTCCGGTGGACGGGCGCCGGTGTGGTCCCACCGGTCGCCGGGTCCCACAGCTCCGGGACGCCCTCGGCGGCCAGGACCGCGGTGGTCGCGACGGCCGTGGCGCTCTCGTTGTTGAAGAGGAAGGCGGTGTCGTCTCCCCGGGTGACGCGCAGGGCACGGATCGCCTCCCGGGCGGGTTCCAGGACGGCGACCGCCGCGCCGGCGTCCTGCGCGGCCGCGCCCAGGGCGGTCACGTCGGCGACGCGCACCGCGTGTCCCCCTCCGAGGGTGCGGCTGCCGGGGACACCGTCGCCGAACAGGTCGTCGAGGGCGCGGGTCAGGGAGCGGTCGTTGCCGTCGGCCTCGTCGACGGGCAGCGTGCCCACGGCGACGACGGTGCCCCCGGCCCGGACGAAGTCGGTCAGGGCGCGGACGGTGACCGTGTCCAGGGTCGGGACGACCGGCAGCACGACGAGGTCGTAGCGGGCGTCTCCGACGGCGAGGCGGCCGGACCGCACGCGGGCGTGGGCCAGCAGGTCCGGGTCGTCGGTGAGGGCGCCCTCGTGCAGGAGGTCGAAGTCGACCTGGGCGCGCTCCAGCGCGTAGGCGGCGTCGGCGAGGGCGCCGTCGATCGCGCCCTGCCGGTCGGTGCCGGACCACTGTTCGGCGGCCCGCTGCGGCTGGAGGATCGCCGTACGGGCGGCGGACCTGCCGCGGCCGGCCTCCATGACCCGGCCGATCCACTCGGCGAGCGGTCGCATGGACCACCACCAGGGTGCGCGGGGGCCGAAGGGCGGCGGGAAGTAGACGACCGCCTCGTCGGTCCACAGCGCGTGCAGGACGGTGAGGTTGACCCCGCGGGCGGCCTGCGCCCCGACGGTCGCGTGCACGAAGCCGGGCGTGACCTGCCAGCCCATGTTGCCGAACATCTCCATCAGGGCGCGTTCCCGGCCCATCTGGTGGGCGACCGAGACGGGGTTGCGCGGCAGCATGGTCTGCTGCCCGGCCACGTACTCGGCGGTGATGATGTCGCCGCCGGGGACCTGGGCCCACTGGTTGACCTTGTGCAGGTCGCCGGTGGTGGGGATGCGCTTGGTGGGGGCGGCCTCGTCGTAGAGCGGGTTGGTGATCAGAGCGACGTCCCGCTCCTCGCACCAGCGGGCCTGGGCGCGGAAGTACTGGGCGAACCGGTTGGAGACGGCCTGCCAGTAGCGGCCGCGCGCGATCCGGCCGGTGCGGCCGAGGTCGTCGAAGGCGGCGGCGTAGGCGACGCCGGGCTCGACGTCCACCGCGCGCAGCGCCTTGTCGAGCGTCGGCGACCAGGGCAGCCGCTTGAAGTGGGCCTCGGCGGAGGCGAAGAACGGCTCGTCGTCCCAGAAGCCGGGGACGACGGTGCCGAAGTACCGGCGGAAGCGGCGGTGGTACTCGCCGGGGACGATGTCGAGGAAGAGCCGTACGGGCTCGTCGTCGAGCAGGTCCACGTAACTGCGGCTGTAGCCCTGGGTGTCGTCGATCAGCGGCACGCCGCCGAACAGGTCGATCTGCCAACGCCCCTCGGGGACCTGCCAGCTGCCGTCCTTCCCGAGCCGTGCCGTCAGGTCGACCACTTCGGACCCGTCGGTGGAGCCGGCCGGGCGGGCCGCGGCGGCGACGGCCGTGACGCCGAGGGACTCCCGCTCGGGGAAGTCGGCCGCGGCGGCCGCGCCGTCGAACGTCGTCGAGTACAGCGTGGTGCCGTCGTCCGCGGTGACGGCGAGGCTGTCCCACAGGCCGCGTTCGTCACCGACCGCACGCACGCCGACGCTCCCCGAGGGGTGGTGCTCGTCGGTCACGGAGCCCTTGTCGCGGCCGTCGAGGGTGACCGAGACGGTGGCACCGCGGACGGTGACGGCGAGGGTGTGGTACTTGGTCTTGTTGAAGCCGTCGGTCCGGGTGCTGCGCAGCAGTTGCACGGGGTCGGCGTCCCGGGTCAGTCGCTGCACGGTGACGACACCGGTCTGGTCGAAGGCGACCGCGTAGCCGTCCAGCGCGTCGGCGGAGGCCCGTACGACGAGCCCGGCGGCGGTGTGGTCCGCCTTGGCGCTCGCGGTGACGGTCAGGTCGCTCCACCGCTCCCCGCCGCGCAGCACGGTGGCCCCGCCGAGGACCGCTGCGTCGGCGACCAGGTGTCCGGCCTCTACGCCCACGCCGGTGCTGCGCCGCAGGTCGGCGCGGGCCGGGCCCTGGACCACCGTGGTGGAACGCCACAGGGCCTTGAGCCGGAGGTCCGGGCGGGGCCGGTAGGTGCGGGAGCCGACCGTGCCGCCCTTGACGATGTACTCGCCGGCCCGGCCGCTCGGGAAGTGGTCGTCGTTGAAAAGCCACACGCGCATTCCGGTGCGTTCCGCGGTGCGCAGCACGTGCTCGACGATGTCGAACCAGTCCTCGGTGAAGAAGACGGGTCGCATGGCATCGTTGTCGAAGGAGAAGAGGATCACCTCGTACATGCCCTTGTCCCGCAGGTCGGCCAGCTGCCGGTCGACGAGTTCCGCGGTGACGGGGCCGTTCCAGTACCAGTAGACGGTGGGGCGGCTGTCCTTGGGCGGGTCGGTGAAGCGCCGGGTGGTGAAGGCGGCGGGGGCGGTGCCGGGGGCCGTGTCCCGGGGCGCGGCGGAGGCGGCCGGTACGGCGAGGCCGAGACCGGGCAGGCCCGTGGCGACGGCGGTGCCGATGCTCGCGGCCGCGACGAATCCACGTCTGGACAGCGGGACTTCGGGGGTCTGGCCGGGGGTGATGTCGGACATGCGGGAGCTCCTGCGAAGTGCGGCGCGCGGCCGTGAGGGGCCGGAAGAGGAAGGTGTGGGTGCTGCGGGTGCTGCGGGTTCTGCGGGTGCGAAGCGGTGAGGTGCTCAGCCGGTCGCCAGCCGCGCCACTTCGGACGCGGTGAGGGCCCGGTTGTGCACCCGCAGATCGCGCACGGCACCGTGCAGGTACGGGTGGGTGCTGTTCTGTGAGCGCCCGAGAAAGCTGCGGGTCGTCCTGCCGAGCAGCAGCGGGCTCGCGGCCATGGCCGGGTTGCGGCCCGCCTCGGCGCCGTCCAGGTAGAGCACTGCGGTGCCGCCGCCCAGGGTGAGCGCGAGGTGCGCCCAACGGCCCAGGGGCAGGGGGCCGGTGGCGTCGACGAAGTCCTCCCGCTCCATGCCGGCGATCTTCAGCGCGGCCCGGGCGCGCCCCGCACCGGTGGTGGCCGCCAGGAAGAGATAGGTGTCCTTGTGATAGCCGAAGTCGAAGACGCGGGCCGAGGCGGCGAGGGTGTCGACCCGGACCCGGACGCTGATCGTCACCTCGTCCAGTCCGCTCAGCAGGCCCGCGGGCAGGACGACATGACCACCGCTGCCGTTGAGGGACACGGCCGGCCCGGTGCCGTCGTCCTCCCAGATGGCGCCCGGGGACGGCGTCGCGCCGGAAAAGCTGCCGGTGCGGTCGGCGGCGGTGCCCGTCCCCTCGTCGAACGGATAGTGGGCGACGTCCCGGGCGCGGCCCCGGCGCGGGGTCACCGCCCAGTAGACGTTGTAGCGCTGGTGGTGCACCTCGTGGAACGGCCGCAGTGCCACGGTCCGGTCGTCCGTGATCGCGATGAACCGGGTGGAGGTGCCGGTGACGGGGCGCAGCGACTGCGGGCGGATCGTCGGGACCGTGGCGAGTTCGGTGTCGCCGTACTCGCCCGCCAGCACCAGAGGGCCGTACGACAGCGAGGTCACCTGAGGGTTGTCGGGTGCCGGGGTCCACACGACCCGGCGCGGAAGGGTCAGTTCGACCGTGTCCCCGGCGCGCCAGGAGCGTTCCACCGTGGCGTACGAACCGGGGTGGACCCGCGTGGTGAACGGGTGTCCGTTGACCTTCAGCGCGGCGGCGTGTCCGGTGTCTGCCACCCAGGCGGGGATCCGGATCCGCAGCGCGAAGCGCCCCCGCCCCGCGGTGACGGTGAGCAGTGTCTGCCCCTCCGACGGGTACCGCGTCTGCTGACGGATCGTCACTCCACCCTGCCGCCAGCGGACTTCGGAGGGAATGAACAGATTGACGTAGAGCGACGGCGACCGGTGGTCACGGGAGCGGAAGTAGACCGAGTCGGCGAACTTGGTGTGGGTCTCCAGGCCGGTGCCGTGGTCGCAGGAGAAGTTGTCGTAGTCGCCGCTGTAACTGCCCGGGGCCGAGCCGAGTCCACCCTTGGGTTCGCGCCGGGAGCCGGCCCACAGACCGGTGTAGTACGTGACGAACCCGTGCGCCGAGTCGGGGTCCTGCTCCGCCAGCATCTGGTTGTAGAGGGTCCACTCGTAGTGGTCCATGTACTCCGCGCGGTCGGGGCGGTGCAGGAACAGATGTCGCCCCAGTTTCAGCATGTTGTAGCTGTTGCAGTTCTCGCAGGTGACCTCGGAGAGCCTGCTGACGATCTCGTCGGGCGGCCCGAAGAGTTCCTGGTTGGAGTTGCCGCCGATGGCGTACGAGTGGTGGCGTACGACGGTCGTCCAGAAGGTGTCCGCGATGTCCAGGTAGCGGGACTCCCCCGTGGCCTCGTAGGACGGCACCGTTCCGACGATCTTGGCGATCTCGGTGTTGGCGTGGCGGCCCGCGAGCTCGTCACGGCCGGCGGCGAGCGGGGCGTACAGTTCCTCGTGGTCGAACCGCCGGGCGATGCGCAGGTGGGCAGGGTCACCCGTCACCTGGTACAACCGCGTCAGCACGTCGTTCATACCGCCGAACTCGACCTTCAGCAGGTTCTGCATCCGCTCGTAGGACAGCGGCGCGGTGCGGGCCTCGGCCCACGCGGCCATCCCCCGCAGCACCTCCAGGGCTTCGCGGTTGCCGCTCAGCCGGTACTGGTCGAGCAGACCCGCCATGATCTTGTGCAGGGTGTAGTAGGGCGCCCAGGGCTTCCCGCCCGCCTCCAGCCGGTCGAAGACCGACTCGGGGAACGCCGAGAGGTAGCCGGGCGTGAAGCCGGCGGACGGGGCCGCCCACTGGCACTCGGCGAGCGCGGCGACGAGAGCCCTGCCCTTGTCAGCGTACGCGGAGTCACCGGTGGCGGAGTGCGCCTGGGCCAGGCCGCTGAGCAGATGGCCCGTGGTGTGGCCACGGAGCTGGACGTCGGGAGCCTCCCAGCCGCCGCAGGGCTCGGCCGTGGAGGGCAGGCCGACGGTCCTGCGGAAGGTGTGCAGGAGCCGGTCGGCGTCCACGAAGAGCAGGTAGGCGCAGGTGCGACGCATGTTGGCGAGGAAGGGGCTCTCCAGGAGCCGGACCTCGGACAGGTCGAAAGCGGCGAGGGCGGGGTCGGCACCGACCCCGCCCGCGGTTTCGACCGGGCGGGGTGCCGCATCGGCGGCGCGGGCCGCCGTGGTGGGGCCAACCGCCGTGACGGCCACCGCGGTCGTGGCGGTGAGCATCTGACGGCGGGACGGGCCGGCGGTGTCGCGTGGTGCGGGCAACGTGCGGGACTCCCTTCAGCAGGACGCGGAAGCACGAGACAGACAGCCGCGACTCCGCACCGACGGGCGAAGCGCTGCGCTGCGCTGAATTGAATCGTTCTACTGTGCAGGCGCAGACGCTAAGCTCGACCCTGGCAAGCGTCAAGACTTCTCACAGGGATTGCTCGAGGACGCACGTGGGGAGATTCTCAACTCCCAGTTCAAAGCCATGATGTGACGTACAGCGGAAGGTCTCCCCTTCACGCCGCATCACGGGTCCAGCTTGAGTCAGCGTATTGAAACGTTCAATTGGACTGGATCGCGAGCGGATTGAGGAGCGGCATGCGGGACGTGCCCGCGTCGGGCTCACGCGCCCTCGCGGGGCGCGCCACGACATCGGCGTTTGCGTCTGCGTCTGCGTCTGTGAGGGGATCGGCGGAGGCCGCCGGACTCAGTCTCGGCGCACGCCGACGTCACCGTTGACCGTCGTCAGGGTCATCGCCGGACCCTGGCGGTCGTCGCTCGTGGGCACGCCCACCGTGGCCCGGCCGTTGTCCGTACCGGCCGTGACCAGATAGGCGGGGGCGTCGTGCGGAACGGTGACGGCGACCGAGCCGTTGGTGGTGGCGGCGGTGACACCCGACGGCGCGGTGGCGCACGCGAGGATCACGTCACCGTTGGTGGTCGCCGCGTGCAGCCGGCCCGCGTCGAGTGCCGTCGCGCGCACCGAGCCGTTGCGGGTGGCCAGCCGTACCGGTGCGTCGTCCTTCCCGGAACGCGTCACCGTCACATCGCCGTTGACGGTCGTGACGTCGAGCGCCGCGGCGAGTCCCGCCACGTCGACGCCCGCGTTACGGGCACTGACCGTGACACTCACGCCGTCCGGGACCTTCACGTAGGGCGTTCGGGGACACGCTTCCTCGCCCCGCTCCCGCTCTCCCTCCCGGTCCGTGCAGGACAGGTCCAGGGTCCAGGTGTCGTCGTCGTGCGACCATTCGCCGTCTGCGCGATCGTCGACGGTGATACGACGGCCGTCGGCGGGGCGCAGCACCAGCCCGTTCTCGGTGGTGATGACGAGGTGGGTCCCGGATCCCGCGAGGGCGGGCGGTCCCGCCGCGGCCGGTCCACCGGCTCCCTCGTGTTCCTGGTCACCGCATGACACGGCGAAGGGGAGGACCGTCAGTACAACGGTCCCAAGCAGCACGCGCCTTGCCGGCTTCGCCTTCATGCCCGTTCGGGTGCCCCGAGTCGCCGCGGTCATGACCGCGGCACACCGCCCGCCTCGCATGTGCGACCTGTAGGGTCGGCGCACATGGCAGCAGAGTCACCGACACGGACTGTGCAACGTTTGTTCCCGCTGCTGGCGAAGGGGAGGAGTGCGGAGGCGGCGGCGCTGTTCGCCGACTCGGTGTCGTTCTCCATCCCGCATCCGCCGGGCATCCCCTGGGTGCCGGAGGTCGACTCGGCGCAGGGCATGCGGACGTTCTTCGAGCTGCTTCAGACGCATGTGCAGGCCAAGGAGTTCGACCTCCGCCAGATCATCGCCGAGGGCGACGAAGTGGTGCTCGTCGGACGCATGGTCTCCGAGGTCAGGAGGACGGGCCGGGACATCGACACCGCCTTCGCCCTGCACGCCACGGTCCGGGACGGGCTGATCACCCGCTACCACCTCTACGAGGACACCTACGCCGTCGCCAAGGCCTACTTCGACGACTGATCGCCCCCCGGGAGCTCGCTCAGCTTGCTTCGAGAGCCTCCCACCCACCTCGAACGTCTCCTGACGGCGGTCACCCCAGCGCCGGAACCGTCACGCGTTGCTGCGAGCCGACCGCGGCGCCCCGTCAGCCCGCTGCCGGGGCCCCTGACTCATGGCCCCGGCAGCGGGTTCAACGGTGCGACGCGCCGTACCTCCCGTGGATCAGGGGAACGAGGTCACCTTCGACGGCACGGTGTCCGTCCCCGAGGTCGGGGCGCCGGTGTCGTTGATGACATGGGCGTACTGGCCCTTGCCTCCCAGGGAGATCACCTGGAGGTTGTGCATCTTGACGCCCGTCTTGACCGGGACCTGGAAGCCGTGTCGCTGCACGATCGAGGGATCGGAGGTGTAGTTGCAGTAGCTGCCCAGACCCCAGGCCTCGTGCACGGCCACCGTGTCGGCGACCTTGTAGGCCGCCCATCCGACGATGCCGTCGTGCGTGATGGCGGCGGCGTTGGGGGCGTCGTAGGCCTTCTCGTTCTGGAAGAAGATCGTGCGCCCTCTCTCGCCGTTCCATACGACGTCGTACTTGTTGAAGTGCTCCACGAACAGGCCGGTGGCCAGGACGTCGTCGCCGTTGACCCGTAGTCCGTAGTCGGCACGGTTGGTTTCCCAGCCGACGCCTTCGCCGTGGTCGGCACGCCAGATCCAGGTGTGGTCGATGACGACGTCGTCGCTGTTGACCACGACGGAGTCGGTCGCCAGGCCGGGGCCCGCGCCGCCGATGCGGATGAAGACGTCCTGCATGGTGGTCGGGTTGGCGGAGTGGTCCGCGGCGGCTCCGGCCGGGCCGATCTGCAGCAGGGTGTCGGACCGGGTGGCGCCGGCGTCGATGAGGAATCCGGCCAGCCGGACGCCGTCGACGTCCGCGACGTGCAGGGCGTCGACACCCCCGTCGGGCACGATCGTCGCCAGGCCCAGCCCGAGCACCACGGTGTCGGCGCGGGTGACGTTGATCGTCTGGTCGAGGTGGTAGACGCCGGGTGTGAACAGCAGGTTCAGGCCTTGGGCCAGTGCGGTGTTGATGGTGGCGGCCGTCGCGCCGGGTTTGACGACGTAGAACTGGCCGAGCGGGAGCGAGGTGCCGGCGTTCGCGGGCCAGGACACGCCGCGTGCGTTGGTGCGCTTGGCGGGGACGAAGACCTTGTAGTCGTTGCCGTCGAGGTACAGGAACGGCTTCTCGCGGGAGATCGGGGTGGTGTCCAGCGTGGTGTAGGGGCCGGTGTCGAAGTTGGTCGCCGGGGCGCCCTGGACGCCGGTGAACGTCATGTTCCACACGCCGTTGGTCCAGCCGCCCACGGAGCTGTCCCGGGTGTACCACTGCTGCTGGGAGTAGGGGCCGACCGTGCCGTCGATCTTGGAGTCGGCGATGTAGCCGCCGGAGGCCCATCCGTAGCCGTTGGGGGCGAGGTTGAGGCCGCCCTTGACGTGGATGCGGCGGAACGGCGCGGCCTGGGCGACGGCCCAGCGGTCCGTGCCGTTCGACGGTGTGATCGCCAGGTTCTCCGCCGAACGCCAGAAGTTCTGCGTGGCGTTGCCGTTGAACCAGCCCGCGTCCACGGTGATGTCGCCGTTGATCTGGGTGTCGTCGGGGTTCAGCCCGAGGCCTGAGATGGAGGTGTAGAAGCCGAGTTGGGCGTTGATGCCGTTGTAGGTTCCCGGCTTGAGCAGGAACTGGTAGCGGCCGGAGCCGAACTGGGCGGTCTCCTGCTGGGCGAACACCTGGTCGAACCTCTGCTGGAGGTTGGGTGTGGAGGGGTCGACGACGATCACGTTCGGGCCGAGGTCGCCGCCGCCCTGGACCGGGCCCCCGGTGCCGCCGGACGTGGTGCGGACGGCGAACTCCCAGAGCGAGTAGCCGTAGACCGTCCCGCGGACCGTTCCGAGAACGCGGACGTGGCGGCCCGTTCCGCTGACGTCGTAGGAGGCACGACCGCCGGTCGCGCCGGTGACGGTCTTGAGGGTGTTCCAGTTCTGGCCGTCGGCGGAGGTCTGGATCTGGAAGTCCTTGCCGTACGCGGCTTCCCAGTTCAGGTCGATCCCGCAGATGTCCTGGGACGAGCCCAGGTCGACGCTCAGCCACTGCGGGTCCGAGGCCTGGCTGGACCAGCGGGTGGAGTCGTTGCCGTCGAACGCGGCGGACGCGGGGGTGCCGGCGTTCTCCGTCGAGGACGCCGAAGCGGTCTTGCCCTGCGCCGAGTTGACCGTGGAGCAGTCACCGGGCTGAGGCGTTCCACCGGTGGCGCCGAACACCTGGAACTCCCAGACGGAGTAGCCCCATTGTGTCGCCCGGTGGACGCCCTGCAGACGTACGTACTGGCCTTGGCCGGAGACCGCGAGCGTGTCGGTGCCGCCGTCTCCGCCGGTGACCGTGCGCAGGTCGGTCCAGGTGCTGCCGTCGGACGAGGACTGGATCTTGTAGTCCTTGCCGTAGGCCGCCTCCCAGTTGACGACGACCTGGCTGATCGTGGCGCCGGTTCCGAGGTCGACCTGCAGCCACTGGTCGTCGGTGGCCGCCGAGGACCATCGGGTGCCGGTGTCGCCGTCGACCGCGTAGGGCGCGGGCGTGCCCGCGTTCTCGTTCGAGGATGCCGTTGCCGTTCTGCCCTGGGACAGGTTGGCGTCGGCGGCCACAGCCACTGGTGGCTGGATGGTGGGCAGGGTGATCAGCGCTGCCGTGGCGGCGAGCGCGACACCCAGGGATCTGAGTCTCATGAAGGTCCCTGCGGGTGCGTCGGGAAAAGGACACGAGAGCGCGGCAGCAGCCGCGGCGGTACGCCAAGGTCACTGCTGCGACGCTTAGTTCACGTCTTGATTTAACTGATGAGTTCTCAGTCTCGGCAAGCCTTCGAAAGTTGAAATCTTTCCGGACCTTCTTTCGCCGCATCCCTTGACATGTTGACGACATGCCCGCGTGGCGGGACTGTCGGATCGCGGATCGGCCTCCGGGCGACGGCCCGCCTGCCCGTCCGGGTCGAGGTGTTGGTGGCGGGGTCGGCCCGTGGGCGAGGGCGGTCGCCGATCGCGCCAGCGTGGCAGCAGCAGTGGCAGTGGCAGCAGGGGATGGCGACCGTGCCTGCGCAGGTCGTTCGCGGCTCGGGCGCATAGGATCGCGGACATGGCGCTGCGACCTGTTCAGGTGAACATCAAGGCTGTTGACGGCTCGGCGGTCGGCCGGTTCTGGGCGGAGGCGCTCGGCTGGAGCGCCTACAGCCCTGGACTCACCACCTACGTCGGACCCGCCGACGGTCTCGTCTGGCCGGACCCGGTCGCCCTCGGCATCGACGTCGTTCCCGTCCCGGAACCCAAGACGACGACGAAGAACCGTGTGCACCTCGATCTCGCCACCACCTCCCCGGCCCATCAGGCGGAGTTGGTCGCGCGCCTGAAGGAACTCGGTGCGACGCCCGTCCACGTGGGCCAGGGCGACGTGCCGTGGACGGTCCTCGCCGACCCGGAGGGCAACGAGTTCTGCGTGCTGGAGCCCCGGGAGATCTACCGGGACACCGGGCCGATCGCCACCGTGGTGGTCGACTGCGTAGATCCGCGGGCCATGGCCCGGTTCTGGGGCGAGGCGACGGACTGGACCGTGCACGACGTGACCGACGATCATGCGTCGTTGCGCTCCGCCAGCGGTGCCGGCGGCCCGTATCTCGAATTTCTCCGCACTCCCGACGTGAAGACCGTGCCGGACCGCGTCCATCTCGACCTGCTGCCGTACCCCGGTGACGACAAAGCGGCGGAGGTGGACCGGCTGCGGGCCCTCGGAGCCACCGACCTCGACCTCGGCCAGGGCGATGTCCCGTGGACGTGCCTGACCGACCCGGAGGGCCACGAGTTCTGCGTCCTCGCCCCGTCCTGACGCGGAGCCTTGATGCCTTGACGACACCCCGCCGTCGGCCACACCCACCGTCAGCCGTGCCGGAACCACGTGTCGCGGGCTGGGCTGGAAGCCGGTTCCCGGCGGGGCGCACGTACTGGAGTCGCCGCTGCGGCTCGCGCCCGCGCCGGTCTCGTCCTTCGACCAACCGATTCCTGACCCGGCTTTTCGATCACTGCGGGACTGGCCTCAGCCGCCGTGTCCGGGTCGGCCGCCGCTCACCCTGTGGTCGTTCACCGTTCATACTTTGCCCTCATCCTCCTCACGCGGCACACGCGCGCCGCGCAAGGCCGCCGCAGAAGGCAGCGGCAATCGGGAGGGCAGCATGGGACACGCGCACGGCCATCACCACCACGGCCACGAGCACCACCACGACCACGAGGCCGCCCCCGCGCTGCCCGCCGCCTTCGATGCCTCCGTGCCCGACCAGGCACTCAGCCCCGAACAGCGGTCCCGCCGTTCGCTGCTGCGCCGCGCCGGACTGCTCGGCGCCGGGCTGGCCGCCGGAAGCGTGCTCGGCCAGACGACGGGAGCGACTCCGGCCGCCGCCACACCGGCAGCCTCCGCCGGCGGCGGCCGACGCTCCACGGGCTTCCTCTGGCTGGCCGGCGACCACCACATCCACACCCAGTACAGCAGCGACGGCAAGTACCGCGTCGTCGACCAGGTCCGGCAGGGCGCCAGGCACGGTATGGACTGGCTGGTCATCACCGACCACGGCAGCACCACGCACGCCAGGATCGGCGTGGAGAAGGTCAACCCGGACATCAAGGAGGCCCGGACCGCGCACGAGGACACTCTCGTCTTCCAGGGCCTGGAGTGGAACATCCCGGGCGCGGAACACGGCACCGTCTTCGTCCACCCTGGACAGAACGAGGTCTCGGTCCTGAAGCAGTTCGAAACCGACTACGACGGCAGCGTCAAGAACGCCTCCGACTCGACACCCGCCAACGAGGCCCTCGCCGTCGCCGGTCTGGCTTTCCTCGGCGAGCAGGTCCGACGCCGGAAGGTCAAGGACGCGCTGATGCTCGCCAACCACCCGGCGCGGCGCGGTGTCGACTCCCCGCACGAGATCCGCGCCTGGCGCGACGCGACGCCCACGAGCCACCAGATCGCCGTCGGCTTCGAGGGCGCCCCCGGCCACCAGGCCGCGGGCCTGCCGGCCCCGCTCGGCCCGGCCCGCGCTCGGGGTATCTACGACAACAGCCCGAGCGCCAACTCCTTTGCCGGGTACCCCTTGGAGAGCTACCGGACCTGGGGTGGCTTCGACTGGATGACGGCCACCGTCGGCGGCCTGTGGGACAGCCTGATCGCCGAGGGCAAGCCCTGGTGGATCACCGCCAACTCCGACTCCCACCAGGTCTACGCCGACACCGCCGTGCGCGGCCCCGGCGGCGACTTCGACGCCGACGGCCGCTACCAGGACCCGGTCTACGGCGGCCGGATCGACATCTCCCAGGGCGACTACTGGCCCGGCCAGTACAGCCGTACCCACGTCGGCTCGGACGGCTTCTCCTACGCCGCCGTCATGGACGGCATCCGCGCCGGGCGCATCTGGGTCGACCACGGACAGCTGCTCAGCGGGCTCGACGTGCGGGTCGCCGGCGGCAGCCGCTGGGCCACCCTCGGCGGCGCCCTGCACGTGAAGAAGGGCACGAAGGTGACGCTGACGGTCGACGTGGCGCTCGCCGGGGGCGCCAACTGGGCGGGTTTCGAACCCAAGTTGGCACGTGTGGACGTCATCCAGGGCGATGTCACGGGACCGGTTTCCGACAAGGACACGTTCACCGCGCCGACCGCGAAGGTCGTCCGCACCTACGAGGTGAACAAGGCGAGCGGGACGGTACGGCTCACCTACGACCTGGGACGCGTGGACCGACCGGTGTACGTCCGGCTGCGCGGCTCGGACGGCAACCGCAGCGCCGTCGGCGCCATGGGTGCGGCCGTCGACCCGGCCGGCCCGGCGATCGATGTCGTCGGCGACGCCGACCCGTGGGCCGACCTGTGGTTCTACACCAACCCGGTGTGGGTACTGCCGTCGTGACACCGCCCGTCCGCACGCCGTACGGCTTCACCCCGTACGTCCTCACGGTGGACGCCGGTCTGCGCGATCTGCGCGCCGCCGACCACCTGCTCCGCACGTTCGCGGCCGAACTCCCCCTCACCGTAGGGGGGTTCGGCTGCACCCACCTCGTGCGGGGCGAGCGGCCGCGCGTCGTCGTCTCCCTCGCGCCGGAGTCGGGCGAGGAACCGGACGACGTGCGCGCGCGTCTGGTGGCCATGGGGTACGAGGCGACCGAGGGCGCCCCGGACGCCGTGGGCCGCGCGGTGCTGTACCGCGGAGTGGACGTGCTGCGCGGCACGCTGTCGGTCGAGGAGGTGCTGTCCGTGTCCGCGATCGACCGCGTCGCGGTACTGGGGACGACTGGTCAACCCGACCCTGCCACGCGGCTGGTGACGCACAGTCATGTGCGTCCGCTGTGGCAGAGCGGTGAACTGGTGCTCACCGCGATGCCCGCAGCGGGCGGCGCCCTGGTCCCGTTCGAGGTTCCCGACCCGACGCCCTGCTGCGCGGACCACTGAGTTTTCGGCGCCGCCCGCGGCGCGCCGGCACGGCCGGTACAGGGCGTCCAGCCCACCGCCGACGACCGTGCGCGGCGCCGGGCCCGTGGTACCGGACCGTTCCGCAGGCGTGCCTACGGCAGACGCGCTCTCTCTCCGCAGCGGCCGGCCCAAGAGCGGCCGGCCCGGACACCACCCCCCGGCCCGACCTCGGCCCGACCTCGGCCCAGGCCCCGCCTGCGCCTCCGCCAGGCTTGCCGCACATCCCATAAACGGCTACGGTGTAACCAAAATGAATCGGCTACAACGTATCCGATTACTGGGGGACGGCGGGAGGCAACTCGACGCCGGCCGGAAAGCGCTTCGTCCCGTCGGCTGCCACGCGCCGTCGACGCGGACGCGGGTCCAGTCCGCGGACCTCCGCAGCCCGGGGTGGGCGCCGCCCTTCGTGCAGAGAATCGATTGAGGTCGATCACCATGACAGAGATCCACGACATCGACGTCGACATCGACGTCCTCATCGCCGGGGCCGGTCCGACCGGCTCAACCCTGGCGGCCGACCTGTCGCGGCGCGGCCTTCGCGTCCGGGTCGTCGACAAGGCGCCGCACGCCTTCGAGGGCTCCCGCGCCAAGGGGATCCAGCCCCGTACCCAGGAAGTGTTCGAGGACCTCGGCGTGCTGAACGAGGCGTTGGCGGAGGGCGGTCCGTACCCCCTCGCGGGGCTCCACGTCGGGCCGGTCACCGCGCCGTGGAAAATGCAGCAGCGGAGCAAGCCGACCCCGGACGTGCCCTACCCGAACATCCTGCTGCTGCCGCAGCACCGTACCGACGCCATCCTGCACCGCCTGCTCGACCGGCTCGGACTGGCCGTCGAGTACGGCGTCGCGCTGGAGGGCTTCGCACACGACGCCGAAGGCGTCACCTCGACGCTCTCCACCGGCGAGCTGGTGCGTAGCAAGTACCTCGTCGGCGCCGACGGCGGCGCGAGCGCCGTGCGGGCGGCTACCGGTCTCGGCTTCGTCGGAGACACCGACGACTCCGACAAGACCCTCATCATCGACGGCACGATCGACGGCCTGTCCCGCGACAGATGGCACATGTGGCCCCGCGCGTCCGCGGGAGCCTGTCCGCTGCCGCACTCCGACCAGTTCCAGCTGATGATCCGGCTGAAGCCGGGCGACACCCCGAACCTCGACCACGGCGCCCTGGCCGACCGGTTCCACGCGCTCACCGGTCTCAAGCTCCGCGACATCACCTGGGTCTCGGTGTTCCGGCCCAACGTCCGACTCGTCGAGCACTACCGTCAGGGGCGGGTCTTCCTCGCGGGCGACGCCGCCCATGTGCACACCCCGGCCGGCGCACAGGGCCTCAACACCGGTGTGCAGGACGCCTACAACCTGGGTTGGAAGCTCGCTCAAGCGATCGCGGGCGCGCCGGACAGCCTGCTCGACAGCTACGAGGCCGAACGGCTCCCCATCGCCGCGGGCGTCCTCGGCAAGTCCAGCGAGCTCTATCAGAGCCTCGGCAAGCACAGCGTCGCCGGTCTGAAGCGCGGAGACGAAGAGCGCCAGCTCGGGCTCACCTACCGGGGCGGTCCGCTCGCGCCCGCCGACGCTCCGGCCACCGAGACCCTGCACGTGGGCGACCGCGCGCCCGACGCGCCGTGCACCGCACCCGGCACCCGACGCCTCTTCGACCTCTACCGAGGGCCGCACTTCACCCTGCTGGCCTTCGGCCCCGGGGCCACCAAGGCCCTGCCCGACCTGACCTGGCCGACGGAGGGTGCCGCACTGCGCCGCTACGCGGTCCGCAGCGGGCGCGGAATCGACGGCGACCGCATCACCGACGACACCGGTCGGCTGACCAGCATCTACGGCGTCGCCGGAGACGCACTGATCCTCGTCCGGCCTGACGGATACATCGGCAGCATCATCACGACCGACTGGACGGCCTCCTTCGCCACGGCGGCCGAGGCATTCATCCCGAAGTGACCAGGACCGTCGCCCCCCGACACCGCTGAGCGGGGGCAACGCCGGCACACCGCACGCCGCCGCAGCTCGCTTTGCAGCCCCCTGGCGTACCGCTTCGCGCCAGGCCGATCAGGAGGGGTTTCAGGAATGTCAGCACCGCAGGAGGTCATCGAGGGCCGCTCGGCTCCGGTCGTGAACCTCACGTTCGTCGGCAGCCGCGCGGAGACGGAGGAGTCCGTGTCGAGGCTCTCGGCCGAATCGCAGGCGGCGTTGCGCCAGTTCTCCTGGGCGCGCATGACCGGCTACGGCGTCGATCACGCGGATGCCGTCGAGCTGCGTGCCCGTGTGGTCGAGGGGCAGGGCTGGCGCTCGGCCGCGACGGAGCTGGCGGACGCCTGTTCGCGCCGCGTCGAGGACGCCAGGGGGGCCGGTGGAAGACCCACGCGGATCGCGTACCTGCGCCGTGCGTCCGCCCTGCTGCGCATGAGCCAGATGATGATGCTGTCGGACACAGCCGAACGCCGGGCGATCTTCGCGCGAGCCGCGGAACTGTACGCGCGGGCCGTCGAACCGAGCGGTGACCGTGAGCGCGTCACGATCGACACCGACTGCGGTCCCCTGGCGGGATGGCTCGTCCTCGCGGACGGCACCGCGGTCGGATCCGCCGTCGTCATCGGGGGCGTCGAGGGCTGGGCCATGGATTTCGACAGCGTCGGCGAGGCGCTCGCGGCGCGCGGGGTCGACGCGCTGCTGCTCGACGGTCCGGGGCAGGGCGAGACGAGG
The DNA here is from genome assembly GCF_045041255.1 of Streptomyces sp. NBC_00080. Taxonomy (NCBI): domain Bacteria; kingdom Bacillati; phylum Actinomycetota; class Actinomycetes; order Kitasatosporales; family Streptomycetaceae; genus Streptomyces; species Streptomyces sp. NBC_00080. Next base: position 9,368,649 of record NZ_CP108235.1, on the reverse strand, counting down.
CTCACGCACGAGCACTACCTCACCGCTCGCTGGCGCGACGCGTACGGACGAGCCGTCGGCTTCCTCGACGAGCGCTCGCCGGGCCGCCCGATCGGCTTCATCGGCAACAGCATGGGCGGCAGTGTCGCCATGGCCGTCGCGGCGCAGGACACCCGGATCCGGGCGTGTGTCGACAACGGAGGGATCCACGCTCCATGGCTCGTGCCGCCGACCATGGGGACCTTCTTCTCGAAGATGGTCGCCGCCTGCGGAACCGAGGACGCGGCCCGCGCGGTGGACGTCTGGAAGACCGTCACCCCGCTCGCCGGCGGGCCCAACGCCGGCTATCCGCTGCTGGTCGTACAGGGCGGCGAGGACCCCATGGTCTCGATGGACCTCGCTCGGATCCTTCTCCGGGGTGCGCCCACGGACGACAAACGGATGGTCGTCTTCTCCGACGGCAACCACTGCGTCTACAACCACAAGCACGACCGTGACGCGCTCATCGCCGACTGGACGGCCGCGCGCCTGAGCGGCCTGCCGAGCCCCGACATCTCGAACTGAGAGGCAGTCCCGTGCGGATCATCGACGCACAGATCCATCTCTGGGCCGGCGACAGCGCGCCCCCGCACCACTGGCGCGCGCCGTACACCGTCGAAGCGGCCTTGCGCGACATGGACCTGGCAGGCGTGGACCGGGCGATCAACTGTCCCGCGACCTGGGACGCGGCCTCGAACGACTATGCGGTGGAGGCGGCCGAACAGCACCCCGACCGGTTCGCGACCCTCGGCTGGTTCCCCCTCGACCGGGACGCCGACGAGTCCCTCGTCGACACCTGGCTGGAGAGGCCCGGCATGCTGGGTCTGCGCTTTCTGCTGGTAGGGCCCGAGCTCGAGAGCCGCCTGGCGTCCGGCGGACTCGACTGGCTCTGGGCGGCCGCCGACCGGCGCGGGATCGCCGTAGGTGTGTGGGTGATGCCCGCGCACCTGTCCTGCGTCGGCGACATCGCCGCGCGGTACCCGAACATGCGCCTGATGATCGACCACCTCGCGACCAACCCCTTCGAGACGCTGCCCGACGCGGCCGCGCACCTCGACGCCCTCCTCGCCCTCGCGCGGCACCCCAACGTCGGGGTCAAGGCGACGGGCGTGCCGGGCCTGGCGACGGACGCGTATCCGTACGCGAGCACCCATGCCGTCCTGCGGCAGGTCTACGACGCGTACGGCGCCGAGCGGATGTTCTGGGGCACCGACATCACGCGTCTGCGCTGCTCCTGGCACGCGGCCGTGACCATGTTCACCGAGGAACTGCCCTGGCTGAGAGGCCGCGACCTTGAGCTGGTCATGGGCCGCGCCGTAGCCGAATGGACCGGCTGGCACTGAACGGCGGGTCGGTCGACGAGGTCGTCAGCCTCGCTCCTGCGACAGGCCGAGTCCGGCCTTCTCCAGCCCGTCGAGCAGCAGGTCCAGCCCGAACCGGAACTCGTCGTGCAGCGCGACGGAGGTCAACTCGTCGGCCGCGGCCGTCGTGGCCGGAAACGTCGCCGGGTCGAGCGAGTGGTAGTAGTCCCGCAGGTGCACCTGGTCCTCGGGGCGTGGCGTCCCGGGGCCGTGCTGCTGGATGGCGAAACCGATCACGTAGTGGCCGATCGCCGTATAGGCACGGGCGGCCAGGTCGACCGGGAACCCGTGACTCAGGAACAGTGCGATGAGCCGTTCCCTGCCCCGCAGGGCGTTGGGGCCGACGGGCACCTGGGCCGCCAGCAGGGACACCGCGTTGGGGTGCCGGCACAGGGTGCCATAGAGAGCGTCCGCCGCAACGGCCACCGCTTGCCGCCAGGACAGGCCGTCGAGCTTCTCGGGCGGGACGCGGACTTCGCCCAGAATTCTGTCGGCGACGAGAGCGAGGAGTTCGTCCTTGCCGTTGAAGTGCCGGTAGAGCGTCGCCGTACCCGAGTTCAGGGTGTCGGCGAGCATGCGCAGGGTCAGCGCCTGGATCCCGACTTCATCGATGAGCCTCAGGGCCGTCTCGACGATCAGCCCGGCGTCCATCGGGGGACGACCTCGCCGATGTTCAGGGGCAGGCGTACGGCTCGCCCACCAGACAGGGCTTCCCGGAACCGGCAGGGCCTCCGACGACATGAAGCGGTCACCTCTCGGCCGGATCGACTGGGGACACGGATCCACCACAGGAATTTCGGACTTAGCGTATCCGTTTTCGATGACGGCACGACGGAAGGCCGGTCCGATCCGCAGGAGCCGGACTTGGCCTACTTGGCTTTCAGGCGTGCGGTCAGGCGTGACAGCAGGGGCACCGCCGCGGCCAGCGTCTCGCGCTCGTCGGAGTTCAGGACGTCGTTGATCGCGGTGCCGAGCCAGTCCGCTCGGCGTCGGCGCTCCTCCGCCAGGCGGTCACGTCCCGCGGGCGTGAGGTGGAGCAAGAGTTTGCGGCCGTCGCTGGGGTGCGCCTCGGCACGCACAAAGCCCTCACCGAGGAGTTCCTTGACCGCTTTGGCGGCCGACTGGTGGGTGACTCCCCGCTGTTGGGCTACGTCGGCGGTGGTCATCGGGCCGCTGCGGTCCAGGTAGCCCAGGACGGCGGCCTCGCCGGGAGGCATGGTGTCGGCGGCGCGCACGGTACGCACGAGCTGTCCGATGGTCTGGCGAAGCTCTTCGGCCAGCTGGTTGTCGTCCATGGCGCCAGCCTACTCACACTGACCAACCAGGCTGTACAGCTCGGGTGCCTTGTTTCACGCCGGATCGAGTCGCTCCCCTCGAACATTATCTACAGCCCAGGTGTACAGTTTAATTGCAGGAAGTCGTTCGTACCGGAAGGACCCGCGGTGAAGCTCACCAAGCACGCCCACGCCTGCGTCACGCTCGAGAAGGACGGCACTCGGCTGGTCATCGACCCCGGCACCTTCACCCCGGACGCGGCAGAGGCCGTCTCCCGGGCGGATGCCGTACTGATCACTCACGAACACTTCGACCACTTCGACGAGAAGCTCGTCGCCGCCGCGCTCGACGCACAGCCCGAGCTACAGGTGTACGGCACCGCCGCCGTGGCGACCGCCCTGGGCGGCCGGAACAGCCGCGTCCACGCCGTCGCCGCGGGCGACACCCTCACCGTCGGCTCCCTCACCGCCACCGTCCACGGCCACCGCCACGCGCTGATCCACGCCGACATCCCGTGCCCCGACAACGTCGGCTACCTCTTCGACGACGGAGCCCTCTACCACCCCGGCGACGCCTACTTCGTACCCGACGCTCCCGTGCGCACCCTCCTGCTGCCGACCAGCGGCCCGTGGACCAAGCTCGGCGAAGCCGCCGAGTTCGTCCGCGCCGTCAAGCCCGAGCGCATCATCCAGATCCACGAACTCATGCTCAGCGACCTCGGCCGGCAGTCCACCGCCCACCTCCTGGGCGAGAACGGCCTGACCGGCACCCCGATCAACCGCCTCGACCCCGGCACCACCGTGCAGTTGTAGAACGCCGGACTCCAGGGAGCGGGCATGCGGTCGGCGGCTTCGACGGTGCCGACAGAACGGTCAGCTGCTGCGGACGCCCGCTCCCCTCCCCCTCCCGGCTAGCGGTCGACGGCTCGCATCCCCGCCTCGTCGTACCGTTCGCCCGCCGCCTCGGGCAGCTCCGCATCGATGCGCGCCAGGTCCTCCTTGGTCAGCGCGATGTCCACCGCGCCGGCGTTCTGCTCCAGGTAGGTACGACGCTTGGTGCCCGGGATCGGCACCAGGTCCTCGCCCTGCGCCAGCACCCAGGCGATGGCCAGCTGGGCCGGGGTCACGTCCTTCTCGGCGGCGATCTCCTTCACCTTTGCCGCCAGCCGCAGGTTCGCCGCCAGGTTGGCGTCCTGGAAGCGCGGGTTCTCCCGACGCCAGTCGTTCGCGTCCAGCTCGTCCGGCGAGGTGAACCGCCCGGCGAGGAAACCGCGGCCGAGCGGCGAGTACGGCACGAAGCCGATGCCCAGCTCACGGCAGGCGGGCAGCACCTCGGCCTCCACGTCCCGTGACCACAGCGAGTACTCGCTCTGCACCGCGGTGATCGGATGCACGGCGTGGGCGCGCCGGATGGTCTCCGCGCTCGCCTCGCTCAGGCCGATGTACCGCACCTTGCCCTCGTCGACCAGCTCGCCCAGCGCGCCGACCGTCTCCTCGATGGGTACGTTCGGGTCGACCCGGTGCTGGTAGTACAGGTCGATGTGGCTGGTCCCCAGCCGCTCCAGGGAGCCGTGGACCGAGCTGCGGACGTGCTCGGCCGAGCCGTCCTGCGGGCCGACCGTGCTGATGTCGCCGGGTACGGCGTTGTCCATCCGGTAGTTGAACTTCGTCGCGATCACGTACTCCTCGCGATGCCCCCGGATCGCCTCGCCGAGGAGCGACTCGTTGGTGAGCGGGCCGTACATCTGCGCGGTGTCGAGGAAGTTCACCCCGAGGTCGAGGGCGTGCCGGATGGTCGCGATCCCCTCCGCCTGATCGGTGGATCCGTAGAAGGCGGACATCCCCATGCATCCCAGGCCGATGGCCGATACCTGGAGGTCCCGCAGACTGCGCTTCTGCATGCCGTGTCCCAGCCTTTCCCTGCGCACTCGTTCGTCGTTCGTCGTCCGGACCGCACGGAGGCCCTCCATCCGTCCAGCGACTCCAGCCGCCCGGCATCCCGTGAGGGGCCCCGGAAGGGACGGGCTTCGTGCTCCGTGCTGTCTGCGACGTTACGACCTGGAGCGCACTCCAGCGCAAGCCGACGTACCAGGCGAACCAGCGGGCGGTCGTTGCACGAGGGGTGACGTGCCAGGGCCTGCGCCGCACGGAGATCCTCGTGCGGCGCAGGCCGTAGTGGCGGATCAGGTGATGCGCAGCCTGATCGTGCGGGATTCCGGGCGGAGGGCGTACTCGGGCCACACGTCCGGGCCACACGCGCGCGAACCGAGCCCGTGTTGGGCGGCGTCGACGATCAGGTGGCTCGTCGTCGAGGTCGGCAGTTCGAACGGATGTGCCGCTCGGGCGATCTCCTGAGGGGTGTGCCGGCTGAGGGTGAACCCGGGTCGGCGACCGCGTGTGTCGGGGAGCGCCTCGATGCGCAGCACTTCGGTCTCGGCGCTCGTCAGCGTCAACCGGCGCAGGGCGGAGCGGTGTCCGGTTTCCTGGGGACGGGCGTAGTCGACGGCCAGGTCGCGGACCGTGGCGGAGAAGCGGCCCGTGCGTGCCGCCCGCAGGCTGTCGGGGTAGGACTCGAGCGGGCCGAGGCCGAACCACTCGGCGCCGTCTACGGGAGCGTCCCCGTCGGGCAGGTCGAAACGGATCCCGATCCTCGGCCACACCGTGTGCCACCCGCGCGACGGCTCGACCTCCACCCGCAGCTCCAACTCGTCGCCCTCCAGCGACCAGACGGACTCGACCATCACCCACGATCCCGAGTTCGCCGCGGAGACCTTGTCGACCGTGCGCAGGGCCCCGGTGGCGCGCTCCAGCGACACCCGGCGCGTGGTCAGCCGGTCGAGGCCGTCGCGCCGCCACAGCTCGGCGTTGGACACCCCGTCGATGTTCGCGTCGCTCTCCGCGACATCGCCCCACGCGCCTTCGTCGTTGTCGGTCGGCGCACGGAACAGTTCCAGCCGCGGGCCCGTCACCTCGCGGCCGCCGAGGCGCGCGAGGGATCCGTCGACGAACTCGGCGCGGCCCAGCGTCAGCGTTCCGTCACCGGGCTTCCAACCGGTCCGGGCGCGCGCGGCCCGCACGGGGCGGTGAAGCGACCGGTCCAGTTGGGCGGTCGCGACCACGTGCCCTGCGGCCGCCCACGCGGTTCCGGCCGCCAGCACCGCCTCGACGGTGAGCCAGGTCTCGGCGTCCGGTGCCACCGGGATCCTCGGCAGCGAGACCCGGCCCGAGTCTCCCGCCACGACGGCCGGGACCTTCAGGTACCCGGAGTCGACGGGCGTGCCGTCGTGCTCGACACGCCAGCGAAAGCGCAGGTCGGACGTGTCCGCGGTGTGCCGCAGATTGGCGATCGTCACCTTGTCGGCGTCGAAGGTGAAGCGGATCGGCTGGACGACGGCCTTGAACTCGTGCAGGCTCGGCGTCGGGACGTCGTCGCTCAGCAGCATGCCGTCCATGACGAAGTTCCCGTCGTGCACGACCTCCCCGAAGTCGCCGCCGTACGCGTGGTACGGCGTCCCGTCCGCGGTGGTGGTCGAGATGCCGTGGTCGCGCCACTCCCAGACGAAGCCGCCGTGCAGCCGCGGGTACCGGTGGACCAGCGCCTCGTACTGGTCGAACGCCCCCGGCCCGTTGCCCATCGCGTGGGCGTACTCGCACAGCAGGAACGGCTTGGTGCGCTGCCGGGCGCCCTGGGCGGGAGTGCAGCCCAGCAGCGGGAAGCGGGATCCGTCGGTGCCGATCTGCTCGGTCTCCGGCACCGAGGCGTACATGCGCGAGTAGACGTCGGTGTACTCGCCGGTGTAGTCGCCCTCGTAGTGCACGGGGCGTTCGGCGTCGCGGGCGTGGACCCACGCCGACATGGCGGCGAGGTTGCTGCCGCTGCCCGCCTCGTTGCCGAGCGACCAGATCACGATGCTGGGGTGGTTCTTGTCGCGTTCGACGGTGCGCTCGATACGGTCGAGGTACGCCGCGCGCCAGGTCGGGTCGTCGCTGGGATTGCCGACCCAGTTCAGTTTCTCGAAGCCGTGCGTCTCGAGGTCGCATTCGAGGACGACCCAGAATCCGAATTCGTCGGCGAGGTCGAGCAGGCGCGGGTGCGGTGGGTAGTGGCTGGTGCGGATGGCGTTCACGTTGAACCGCTTCATGCGGGCGAGATCCTCGCGGGCGTGCTCCTCGTCGAAGACACGGCCGCGCAGCGGATGGGTCTCGTGGCGGTTCACGCCGTGGAACACGACGCGACGGCCGTTGACGAGGAACCGGTCGCCGCGGATCTCGACCGTGCGGAAGCCCGCCCGCAGGGTGACGGTCTCGGCGGCGGTCGACACGGTCACGTCGTACAGGCGCGGCCGCTCGGCCGACCAGGGTTCCACGTCGGCGATGTCGAAGGGGGTCACCTCGGCCGGGTCGGACCAGGTGCGCTCGATGCCGAGTTCGGGGATGCGCAGGGTGACCGGGTAGGCCGTCGGCTCGGCGGTGATCTCCACGTCGACCCGGCCGTGCCCGTCGGCGAACCCGGTCCGCAGCCAGACGTCCTCCAGGCCGCCGACCGGGCGGGCGATCAGGGTGACGTCGCGGAAGATTCCCGGCAGCCACCACTGGTCCTGGTCCTCGACGTAACTGGCCGCCGACCACTGGTACACCCGTACGGCGACGACGTTGTCGCCCGGGCGGACCGCGGACGTCACGTCGAATTCGTGCGCGAGCCTGCTGCCGCTCGCGCTGCCGATCTCCGCCCCGTTCACCCAGACCCGGAAGAGCGACTCGACACCGTCGAACCGCAGCACGACACGCTCGGCGTCCGCCCAGTCGGCGGGCAGGTCGAAGTGGCGGCGGTGGTCGCCGGTGGGGTTCTCGTCCGGGACGTGCGGTGGGTCGATGGGGAACGGGAACTGGACGTTCGTGTAGATCGGACGGCCGTGGGCGCCGTCGCCTTCGAGCACCCAGTGGGAGGGTACGGGCAGGTCTTCCCAGCTCCGGTCGTCGAAGTCCTCGGCCGCGAAGTCCTCCGCCACGGACGCCGTGGGTGACAGCCGGAACCGCCAGGGCCCGTTCAGCGAGCGGGTGGGCGCGTCCGAGTGCAGCCACGAGCGCGCCGGGCGGAGCGCACCACGGCCCGGCACGGTGTCCGAAACACGGGGGGAGAACTCGGAGAGCAAGGGGTCACGACTCCTTCTGGGTGACGAACGGGATCCGGGGCCGGCAGAGATCACCTACGGGCGGGCGACCGGCCTGCCGTGCGGCTTCCCACTCTCCCGTGAGCGCTCCCGTGAACGTTCACGGGAGCGCTCACGGGACCGCCTTCCGGATTCCTGCTGATGAATCTCGATGGGTGGGGGTGGAATGTTCGGAAGTCTGCGCTCGGGCGCGGAGTCATGTCAAGACATTCGGGGCGGACGGCCGTCCGTGACGTCAGGCCATGACGTCAGGCCATGACGTCAGGCCGATCCGCTCAGGTGCAGCTCCGCGTGGACGACCAGGTCGTCTGCCTCCGACGTGCCCAGCCCCGACAGCAGTCGGGCGAGTTGCTCGATGGCGAGCGCTCCGAGCTGTCGCGTGTCGAGGGCGACGCTGGACAGCGGGGGTTCGACGAGTGCTCCGAGCTGGAGGCCGTCGAAGCCGATCACCGCCAGATCCCGCGGGACGCTGCGGCCGAGCCTGCGTGCCTCACGGAGTGCGCCGACGGCGATGATGTCGTTGAAGGTGAAGACCGCGGTGACCTCGGGACGAGCGGCGAGCAGGGTTCTGAGCGCCGCCCCTCCCCCGTCGGCCGTCTGGTCGGCGTCGACCACCAGGTGGGTGTCGATCCCGTGCTCCCGCGCCGCGGCCGTGAACCAGTCGTGCCGGATGCTGGGCTCGGCGCGGGTCCGGTGGTCCAGCATGCCGATCCGGGTGTGTCCCTCCGCGACCAGATGCGCGACCGCGGCACGGACGCCCTGCTCGCCGTCGATCCGGATCGAGCTGAACCGCGTGCTGCGGCCCTCACGGCCGATGAGCACCACCGGCATGCCCCGGGTGTACGACTCCAGCTCGCTCTCGGAGCAGCTGAAGTAGCCGATCACCGCGTCCACCTGCGAGGTGATGACCTGGAGTGTGCCGCGTTCCTCGTCCGCCCGGTCCGCCGTGGCGTATACGACCACGTGCCAGCCCCGGGATCTGGCCGCCTCCAGGGCCCCGGCGGCGACCTCGGTGAAGAACGGGTTGAGCAGGTCGGGGATGACCAGCCCGATGGTCATGGTGTCCTGGCGGACCAGCCCCCGGGCGAATCGGCTCGGGCGGTAGCCGAGCGCGCGCGCCGCGTCGAGCACGCGCTGCTTGGTGTCGCCGTCGATCTCACCCTTGTCGTTGAGCGCCCGAGATACGGTCTGTCGGGACACTCCGGCGGACCTGGCGACGTCGTTGATCGTGATCTTCCGGGGCTCGGCCCCCGGTGTCGACACCATCGCCCACCTCCTTCTTCTCTGCTCGCGAACGCCGGTGCGTGCGCAGAGCCTGAGTATGCACGGGCCGAGGGGCCCCACGAAGCCGGGTCTGCCCGCGCGCGTGCCGTCGTACGCGGGCGCCTCCTTCGCCCTGGAGACGACCCGGCGATCCGCCGTCAACCCCTCGCTGAGCAGGGGGGCTTACACGATCATGCACACCTCGGCGGGCGTGTGGACGTACAACCGCGCCGGTGTGGCCAATGGGCGCTGCCTGCCCCTGGGGCCGCTGCCCGGCGGCGGGGTGCTGCCGGCCGGCACCTACCGTCTCGACCTCCAGAAGCTGGACTCGCCGCTGAGGTCGATCAGCGCCTCCTGGTTCAACGTGGTGGTAGGCGTCTCCTGAGCCGTCGCCTTCTCCTGGCGGGTGCGTCGGCCGCTGTGGTCGCGGTCAGCGGTGCGAGCACGCCGAAGCACCCGCCCCGGACAGCCGCAGCCGGCAGATCGCGGCGAACCGGGCCGGCACGCCCAGGTTCCACAGCCGTACGGTCCCGTCGTTGCTGCTGCTGGCCACCGTCCGCCCATCAGGGGAGAACACGGTGCCCCACACCGCGTTCGTGTGCCCGGTCAGCGCGGCCCAGGGCCGCCGCGCCGCCACGTCCCACAGCCGCACCGTACGGTCACTGCCGCTGCTGGCCAGCAAGCGGCCGTCGGGGGAGAACGCGATACCGCGCACCGACCCGGTGTGCCCCCGCAACACCGCCGTGGGACGGTGCCGGCGGACGTCCCACAGGCGTACGGTCCCGTCGTTGCCGCTGCTCGCCAGTGTCCGGCCGTCCGGGCCGAACGCCACTCCCCGCACCGCACCCGTGTGCCCGGTGAGCGTGGCCCGCGGCCCGCGGCCCGCCACGTCCCACAGCCGTACGGTCAGATCGTCACCCGCGCTCGCGAGGGTGCGGCCGTCGGGGCTGAAGGTGACGTCGTTGACGAAGTCCGTGTGGCCGGTGAGCGTGGCCAGCGGGCGGCGGGTGGCGACGTCCCACAGCCGCACCGTACGGTCGGCACCCGCCGACGCCAGCCGTGCGCCGTCCGGGGCGAACGCCACCGAGAACACGTCCCCGTGATGCCCGGTGAGCGTGCCGAGGAGGCGGCGGGTGGCGACGTCCCACAGCCGGACCGTGCCGTCGGAACCGCCCGAGGCCAGGGTGCGCCCGTCGGGGGCGAACGCCACCGAGAACACGGCCGAGCGATGCCCTCGCAGGGTCGTGACGGGCCGGTGCCGCGCCACGTCCCACAGCCGCACCGTGTGATCGGTGTCGGCGGTCGCCAGCAGTTTCCCGTCGGGGCTGTAGGCGGACTGCCAGATCTCGGTGTACGGGCGGGCCGTCAGTACCGGCCCGCCCAGGTCCCACAGCACCACCGACTGGTCGAACCCGGCAGTGGCGAGCATGGTCCCGTCGGCGTTCACGGCCACGCCCATCGTGTAGTCGGTGTGGCCGGTGAGCGTCAGCGTCTGCATCCCGCTGTGCACGTCCCACAGACGGGTCGTGCCGTCGCCTCCCGCGCTGACGACCGTGGCGCCGTCCGGGGTGTAGGCGACGGCGTTGACGTCGTCGCTGTGCCCGCTCAGGACCGAGATCGTCCGGTGCCGTGCCAGGTCCCACAGCCGTACGGTGCGGTCCGCTCCCCCGCTGGCCAGGCTCCGTCCGTCCGGCGCGAACGCCACGCCGTACACCTCGTCACTGTGCCCTTCCAGCACGCCCGCGGGCCGATCGCGCACCGTGTCCCACAGCCGGACGGTCCGGTCGGCGCCGGCCGACGCGAGCGTCCGGCCGTCCGGGGCGTACGCCAGCGCGTCGACCTGCCCGACATGACCGGTGAAGGACGCGACGCGGCGCCCCCGGTCCGTGTCCCACACCTGGACCGTGCCGTCGCGCGCCGCGACGGCCAGAGTGCGGCCCCGGGGGTCGAAGGCCACGGCCCGGGCGCCCACGGTGCCGGCCGGCAACACCACCTTCGTGCGATGGTCGGCCGCGCCCCACAGCTGCACCGGCGCGTCCGTGGCACCGGCCGCGAGCGTACGTCCGTCGGGGCTGAAGGCGACCGACCGCACCCGCCCGGACATCGTGAACGTGGCGGTCGTGCGGCGGTCCGCGAGTCGTCGCAGGGTCACCGTGCCGTCCGAACTGGCCGTCGCGAGCGTGCGCCCGTCGGGCGCGAACGCCACCGAGTTGACCGGCCCGCGATGCCCACCGAGCCGGGCCGAGAAGGGTTGCGCCTGGGTGCTCAGCAGGGCGCCGCGCGCCTCGGGCGTCTCCTGGGAGCGGTAGGCCTCCCCGGCGAGCCGCATCGAAGCCTCGGGCTGACCGGCGGCCAGCGAGACGGACTGCGCGGCGAGTGCCCGGGAACGGGCGACCCGCTCCTGCTGCAGCGCGTCCGAGCGCTGCCGGTACGCCAGCGCTCCGGCGACCACGGCGAGGGCCAGCAGCACGACCAGCGTTGCCAGCGTGCCCTGCCGGCGCCGGACCTGCCGCCGGGCCTGCCGCTGCCGGTCGGCCTCCTCGGCCCGGCTCGCGCGCAGGAACGCCTCCTCCTGCGCGCTGAGCCGGCTCCGGCCGTCCAGTTCCTCGGCCCACGCCCGGACGGTGTCCAGCCGGGTGCCCCGGTAGAGGGCGGACGGATCGCCGCCCTCGCGCTCCCACTCCTCGGCGGCGTGCGCGAGTTGCTGGTGGATCAGCAGCCCGTGCCGGTCGGCGTCGATCCAGCCGCGCAGCCGGGGCCAGGCGTGCAGCAGCGCCTCGTGGGCGATCTCGACCGTGGCGCGGTCGGCGGTGATCAGACGCGCCCGCACGAAGGCGTCCAGGGCGGCCGTGGCGCCGTCCGTGTCGGCGAGCCGCTCCATCAGCGCGGCCCGGCTCATCCGGCACCGGGCCGGTCCGGTGCCGTCGGCCACATGGACCAGGCGCACCAGGATCCTGCGGATCGTCTGCTGCTCGGCCGGGTACAGGCCCGCGAACACGTCCTCGGCGGTCCGTGCGACCGCCCCCCGGATCCCGCCGGTGCGCTCGTACCCCGCGACGGTCAGGGTGGCGCCCTCGCGCCGCTGCCAGGTGGTCAGCAGCGCGTGGGAGATCAGCGGCAGCGCACCGGAGGGAGTGACGTCCGGCAGGGCGCGCCCGACGTCCGATCCGTCGCCGTGCGCCCCTCCCGACCCGTCGCCGGGCAGCGCACCCCGTTCACTGCCGGGCAGCCCTGCCGGTTCGTCCCGCAGGCCGGCGTCGCGCAGCAACAGGGGGACGAGACCCGGCTCCAGGGCGAGTCCGGCGAGCTCGGCGGGGCGGGTGATCGCCTCCCGCAGCCCGGTGACGGACATCGGGGGCAGCACGAACAGCCCGTCGGTGAACACCGTTGCCAGTTCGGGGAGTTCGACACACCTGCCGGACAGGTCGGCCCGTACGCCCAGGACCACCACGGCCGGGTCACGACCGGGGACGTCCGCCGGATCCGATGGGCGACGGGACGTCGACACGGCGCACAGCACCCGGACGAAAGCGCGTCGTTCGTCCTCGTCGGAGCAGAGCGTGAACAGCTCCTCGAACTGGTCGACGAGGAGTACCGGACGCACCGGCGGTGGCCGTCTGCCCCCGTCGTCGCAGGCGCTGTCGTCCACCGTGCGCCGCACCGCCTCCAGCAGGATCTCGGGCCGGTCCCGCAACTGCCGTACGGTGACGCCGAGATCGCCGTCCAGCGCTTTCGCGAAGCCTGTCAGCAGCTCCTCCAGCGGGTGCGCGGTGGGCGTGAAAGCCACCACCGGCCACCGCTCGGCGCCCGGCATGGGGAAGCCGCCGGGGTTTCGGAAGGCCGGTACGAGACCGGCGTTGAACAGGGACGACTTGCCGGCACCCGAAGGGGCGACGACCATCAGGGGTCCGCCGCCGATCCGTTCGAAGACCCGCTCGACCAGGGCGGCGGTGGCCCGCTCGCGGCCGAAGAACCATCCCGCGTCCTGCGCGGTGAACGCCGACAGTCCCCGGTAGGGACAGACGGCGTCGAAGTCCGTCCGCCCGGGCACGACGCCGTCACCCTGCCCAGCCCGCGCGTCGCCCGCGTTCTGCGCGTTCCCGGAGGTCGCCGGGGCCGCCGGGTTGGCCGGGTTCGCCGTTCCCTCGGATTTCGCCGTGTCGTCAGCTTCCTCGGCGTTCTCCGGGCTCTTCGTCAGCAGTCGCAGCAGCCCGCCCTCGGCCCGCAGGATCTGGTCGCACCGCCGCGCAACGTCGACGGTGGCGCGCTTCGCGCCCGTCTCGATCTTGCTGAGGTAGCCCTTGCTGTAGTGCGTCTGCCGAGCCATGTCGGCCAGCGAGAGCCCGCGCTGTCGGCGGAGTCGTCTCAGCTGCGCGGGAAAGTCCGGAACGGTTCCGTCGGACGGTGGCGGTTCACATCGGTCGCCGGTGTGCTGCTGCTCCCCCACCACATCCCCCGGGTGTCGCGCATGAGCCGTGAAACGGCCGACATCCAGAGTACTGCGGCAATATGACGGCCGATCAAGGCTTTCACCGGCGTGGCGCGAGAGTATGGCGGAAAAACGGACGTCCGGAACCGCGCACGCGATTCCGGACGTTCCCCCGTGCGGAAGGCCTTACGGCCGGTTCAGTTTGATCGAGTTGACCGGCGTGAGGTCGGCCCACACACCCCTCGGCGGATTCCCGATCGTGTAGTTGCAGTTCGTGCCGCCGTAGTTCAGGCACAGTTCCGCCGAGGCGCCACCGGTCTGGTTGTTGAGGACCCAGTGCCAGCCGACCTGGTTGCTCAGGTTGTGGGCGCCGTAGCTCCAGTAGATGTTGCTCGGGCTCTGGGCGGGGTCCTGGTTCTGCGGGTAGATACAGACGGCACCGGACGGGCAGCCGGCCCAGTCGGCCGCGGGCTTGGCCTCGGCCGTGCCGGTCAGCGCCACCAGCGCCGTGGCGGCGGTGGCCAGTGCGACGGCCCCACTGAACAACTTGCGCATGTTTCCCCCTTGCGGTCGTCCTGCCTGGTCGCAGGTCGTGCTCGGTCTCTCGGCATCAGACTGGCCGCAGGGTCCCGGGAGGTCGACGGGTTTCCTGTTTCCCCTCATCACGGCAAGCCGGGAAACCGGCGGTGAGCAGCGCGGTCTCCAGGCAGGAGGCAACCCCGGAAAGCGCAGTCACCGCGATGGCCACCCTCAGGCGAAAATTGAATATCATTCGAAAACGGCCCGCGATGACCGGCCCGTCACAATCTGCTGCGCTCAGAAAACGTTCACCGGCGAATTGCGTCGGCCGATCGGGATGACGACCCGAAGCTCGAGATTTCGAATCCCCATGAGGACGATCCGGTACGGGACACCGCCCGTGTCGCGGATGGGGGGCGGTCGCGGACGGGCTCGAGCCCGATGCCGATCCACCGGGCTCGGGAGCAGGCCCGTGGGGGCAGAGCCCGGCATCGAAGGCAGGTGAAGACTGCCGGAGACAGGCAATGCCACTGCCGCCCCGGACCCGGGTCATGGCACTCATCAGCGCGGTGACGCGGAGAAGAGGCGGTGGGGGCGGACGGGCCGGTTTCTGGGTCTCGGCATCGGGGGCATCGTGCTCCTCGCGCTGTCCCTCGTCCTGGACGGCGTGCTCGAAGGCCTCTCCGACGGCGTCGGCGGGCTGGACGGTCTCGGGAACGGGCTGCTGTCACTGCCGGTCGTTGCCGGACAGTCCTGGAGCCTCGCCGACGGCGTCGGTATCGCTCCGTGAGGTCTCCGTCAGCGCGACGGTCCTGCCGACGGCCCGACCCCGAGTGCCCCCACATCGGGGGCATGTTCACCGAAGTAGCGCCGCAGGTTCCGTCGGATGAACCGGTCTCCGCTGCGCAGCAGGTAGGCGCGGCCCGCCGCAGTGCGACCGAGGACGTGGTAGCGCAGGAGGTTGACGGCCAGCAGGGGCGGCACGGCCCAGGGCAGGACGACAGGCAGGTCCAGGTCCCGCACGCCGCGGCGGCCGAGAAAGTACCGCAGCATGCTCAGCAGCCGCGCTCGGGCGTAGGCGCGGCGCACACGGGCGAAGTGGGCGAAGTGCAAGGCGGTCTGGGCCTCCACGAGCGCGTTGGCGAGGGCCGGGCCGACCGGGCCGCCGTAGCACTGGGTGAGTAACAGGTGGTAGTTGAAACGATGTTGGACCCGTTCGTGATCGCAGAGCCAATCCTCGTTCACGCCCAGCAGATGGCCGACGTACTTCCACAGATGCATGAGTGCGCGAGACTCGGCACGGGTGACGCGTACGCCGAGCAGTCGTACGCCGAGCAGCTGGACGGCGTTGAACAGGCCTAGGGTCGCGGCCAGATCGGACTGGTTGACCGGCAGCCCCCAGCGCTCGGTGTCCCATTGCCCGCTGCGCTCCGCCTGATGGTTGACCAGCGCGTGCATGAGACGGACGTGCACGGTGAGGCGAAAGCCCGGACCGGAGCGGCGCATCGCGTGGTGCCCGGTGACCGCGGTGGCCCAATGCTGGGTCTCGGCGATCCTGCGCAGGGCCGAACCGCCGGTGAGGCCACCGGTCTCGACCAGCAGACGAGGCGGTCCGTCGAACCGGTAGGAGCCGATCAACGCCAACTGGAGCATCACGTCGGCGGAGTTGCGGCCGAACCTGCGGGCCACCCGGCCACCCTCGTCGACCAGATCGAAGTCGACCCAGTCCGGCACCGGGTCCACTGCGGCGAAGAATTCCCGCAGAGCCGCGGGAGGGTTCGCCAACGCGTCGATACCGTCGGCGAGCGCAGTGCGGAACTGCCTCATGGTCACCCGGTCCGGATGCGCCGTGTCGGTGATCCGCAGGGCGCCCGCCAGGGCCGCTCCGAGTTCGTCGCGCGTCGTCAACCGCTCGCCGATGGCCGCCAACAACGCCGGATCGACCTTGCCTCGGCGTCCCAGCAACAGCCGCAGCGGTCTGCCCAGACGACGGTTGAGGCCCTCGGTCGCACGAAAGCGCCGCGGATACGGAGAGGGGGGCGTCGTCACGTCACTCGGCCCGACGGGGGTATCACGCTGCTGCGGCTCGTGTGCGACCATGAGTCGATGCTGACTGCCTGTCGTACTCGCGTTCAATTCGTCTGCTGAAGCGCATGTCATCGCCTCGCCGAAACGCGCGTGGCAGCACTGCCGCTCGCGTTTCACCGCGCAGGAGGCCGAGCCAGGAGCGGTCCCGGGCGATGGTGGAACGCATCCTGGACGCGGGTCGGCAGGTCCTGGCCGAGTACGGCTACGAGGGCGCGTCGACCAGTCGGATCGCGACGACGGCGGGGATCAGCCCCGGCTCGCTGTACCAGTACTTCCCCCACAAGGACGCCATCGTCTCGGCGGTTCTGGAACGCTACAGCGACACACTCGTCTCCAGCGTCACCACCCGCATGTCCGGCCACTTCGAGCAGCCGGCGCCCGTGATCGTCCGGGCTACCCTGGCAGCACTGTTGGAGGGACTCGACGTCGAGCCGCCGTTGCTTCGCGCCGCGGTCGAGCACGGCCCGCGGCTTGACGACGGCCGCGCCCTGAGGGCCTTCGAACAGCGCATCGGCGAGCTGGTCCGCGCCTATCTGACGACACAGCGCGGGGGGCTGCGCCCGGACGCACCCCTCGACACGGCGGTGTGGATGCTGGTGCGCACCGTCGAGCACCTGACCGTTCGTTACCTGCTCGACCGGCCTCTCATACCCAGGGAACAGTTCCTCGAGGAACTCACCCGGCTCGCTCTCAACTACCTCAGGCCGGCACCGTGACGCCGCCCTTGGCCGGAAGGCCGGCCACGCCGTCCAGCAGGGCCGTCCACCACCGTCGCGCCACTGTTCGTCTCTGAAAACACGCGCAACATAAGACAAAATATCTGACAAGATGTTTATTGATGAGATACCACTAATCCACACCGAAAAGGGCATTTCCCGGTACCTTCACGATGAATGCACCTGCCGTTCCGCCCGACGGACATGTCGGGTCCCGGCAGGCCTGCGTACAGGGGAGGAAAAATGTCCATTCAGTGGCAAGACAACGGCTACACCTTCTACGGCAAGGAATCCCTGCCGCACACGGCGCGCATGCAGGACCCGGGCTCCATGGAGTGCTGGGCCTTCTGTCTCGGCGCGGTGGCCGGGCTGCCCTGGAGCACGGTGGCCACCCACACCGCACTTGGCGATCTCACCCACGGCCAGAACACCGCCAACACCAACCTGCTGGTCGAGCGCCTCAACCAACTGCCCGGCGGGCCGACGCTGCGCCTGCCCGCGCGCTGGTACTCCCCCGACTGGGACGGCAACAAGCTCCGTCAGATGTTCCCCGCGGCCGTCGCCATCGACCACCACTTCGTGGTTGCCCTGGCCATCGGGAAAGCGCTTGGCCAGCCCGACGCGGTCCGCTACTGGGACCCCGCGGACGCCCAGATCCACACCGTGACCGTCGACCAGTTCAGGCAGAACTTCAACCCCGAGTTCAGCGTCACCCGGATCTGACCGACCGCGCCGGACGGATCGCCATCACCACATCCGGTCCGGCGCCCCGGTTGTCGCCGGGGCGCCGGACCGGATGCGTCAGCGGTCGTCCTGTACCGCCATCTCCCCGAGCAGGGACCAGCCGTTCTGCGGGACGGTCACGTTCACGATCCTGGGGGTCTCGGCGAGGTACGACGGCAGCTCGGCGCAGGCCGCGGCGAAATGCTCGGAGGAGACGTGCGCCGAACCGGCCTCGTCGTCGCGGAACGCCTCGGTCAGCACGTACTCGGCAGGGTCGTCGACGCTGCGCGACCAGTCGAACCAGAGACACCCGGGCTCGTCGCGCGTCGCGAGGGTGAAACCTCGGGTGATGTCGGGCCAGTCGTCCGCGTGCTGGGGAAGGACGCGGAACCGGGCGGTGATGAAGATCATGAGCTTTCCTGGTGTGTCGTGGACTGCCCTCGGGGTGGCGGCACCCCCCGCCGGGCCGTCGGCGGCCTCGTCGGGAACCGACCATGCCACGTCCGCGCACCCGGCCCTCGCCGACGAGCCGGTGTGCGCACGACGCTCGACGGCGGCGGACTTCGCGTCGGCGGAGGCGTCGCCTTCCCGGCGCGAAGCCTGCGTGCCGCCGAGCGTCGGCGGTGTGCTCGTCCGAGGGCTCGGGCGCGGCCCAGCGGTGCCGAGTGAACTCACGCCTTGTGCTGCATGGCCCGTCGTGCGGGATTGCCCTGTTCGGCGGCCTTGGGATCCTTCTCGTCGGCCTTGGCTCGCACACCGTCCGCGATGCGCTTGCCGATGGATTCGTCGATGTTCGACCAGTACTCGAAGGCACGTTCGAGGACAGGCTCGGTGACACCGTTGAGGAGATGTCCTACGACGTTGTCGACCAGGCGGTCGCGGGCGTCGTCGTCGAGGACCTCGCGCACCATGGTGCCGGGCTGACCCCAGTCGTCGTCCTGCGGGTGGGAGACATAGGCGCTACGGGTGATCTCGCCGTCGGCCTCCCAGCTGGGCGGGCTGCCGTAGTGGGCGGTATCGGCCTCGGGGCCGCCCTTGGAGTTCGGCGCGTAGACCGGATCGGTCGTCTTGCGGTAGGCCATCGCCCCGTCCTTCGAATACGTGTGGACGTCGACGACGGGTGCGTTCACTGGAAGCTGCTGGTAGTTGGCACCGATGCGGTAGCGGTGCGCGTCCGCGTACGAGAACAGGCGGGCCAGGAGCATCCGGTCCGGGCTCGGTCCGATGCCGGGGACCAGGTTGTTGGGCTGGAAGGCCGCCTGCTCGATCTCGGCGTGGTTGTCGGTGGGATTGCGGTCGAGCGTCATGCGGCCGACCGGAATGAGCGGGTAGTCGCCGTGCGGCCACACCTTGGTGAGATCGAAGGGGTTGAATCGATACCCCGCCGCGTCCCCGTACGGCATCACCTGCACATGCAGGGTCCAGCTGGGGAAGTCACCGTCCCGGATGTGCTCGAAGAGATCACGCGTGTGGTAGTCCGTGTCCACCGCGGCCATCTGATCGGCCTCGTGCTGGGTGAAGCACTCGACACCCTGATCGGTCTTGAAGTGGTATTTCACCCAGAACCGCTCGCCCTCGGCGTTGATCCACATATAGGTGTGGGAGGTGTAGCCGTTCATGTGGCGCCAGGTCCGCGGGATGCCGCGGTCTCCCATCAGCCAGGTGACCTGGTGGGCGGACTCCGGGGAGAGGGTCCAGAAGTCCCACTGCATGTCGTGGTCGCGCAGGTTGTTGTCGGCGCGGCGCTTCTGCGAGCGGATGAAGTGCTGGAACTTCATCGGGTCCTTCACGAAGAACACCGGCGTGTTGTTGCCGACCATGTCGTAGTTGCCTTCGCTGGTGTAGAACTTCACCGCGAAGCCGCGCGGGTCGCGCCAGGTGTCCGGGCTGCCGCGCTCGCCGGCCACGGTCGAGAAGCGGGTGACCAGTTCGGTACGGGTACCCGGCTGGAACACGGCTGCCTTGGTGTACGCGCTGACGTCGTGCGTCACCTCGAAGTGACCGAAGGCCCCGCTTCCCTTGGCGTGTGGCTGGCGCTCGGGGATCCGCTCCCGGTTGAACTGCGCCATCTGCTCGATCAGATAGGCGTCCTGCAACAGGATCGGTCCCCCGGGACCCACGGTGAGCGAGTGTTCGTCGCTCTCCGCCGGGGCGCCCGAGTCGGTCGTGGTGGCGGGTCGGATCTCCGTCATGCGTCTGCCTTTCGTCTCGCGGCTGCGACGAGCGGGATGGTCCGGCGCTGACGCCGGATGTCCGCCCAGCGCGGTGGGCGGGGCACTCCCTGCCCCGGCTCGGGCCGCACGGACACGCTCGAATCGTCCTCAGCGGATCCTGGTGGCGCCGTTCGCTCTCCGTCAGCCGCGTGACCCGCAGCGGCCGCGGTAAACGTCCCCGCGGCGAGGAGAGCCGCCGGGGTGCGGTTCCCGGCCCGGCCGCCCGCCGGCAGGGAGTGCCCGGAGAGTGAAGCGATCACTGCCAGATCAGGCACCAGTACTGGCCGTACGTACCGATACCGATGCGGCCGGCTTGCGGCACCAGATTCGGGTCGGGGTCGCCCAGGGCCGACATCGAGCACGCCGGGTCACCCACCGTCCCCGAGGTGGCCATGCGCTGTGCAGCGGCCTGAGCCACGGAAGACGTGTACCAAATCGTCGCTGCCGTCGGGCTGCTTTCGGCCGTCGGTGGCCGGGCGGGCACCGGGGTCGAAGGCGGTACGGACACGGTCGGTGGTGGCGTCGGCGTTGTCGTTGCTGTTGCTGTTGCTGTTGGTCGCGGCTGTGTCATCGCAGTGAGCAATGGCCGTGGTGACCGTGCGGGCGTCTCGGACCGTGCCGGCGCCGATGTGTTCATCGGCACGGCCGAAGACCGCGAGGGGGAAGGGGTGCGGCCGCCTGTCCCCTGGCCGCTGGGACGCGTGGGGTGCCCGGTCGTCGCCGTGGAGGGGGCGGCCCGGGTTTCCGTGGGGCTGGGACGCGCCGTGCTGGAGGTTTGCGGCTCGGCCGTCAGGGACGGCAGTGGGTCGAGCGTGGGCAGGGACAGGTCGCTCGAGACCGACGGCGTCGGCCGAGGGCTACCGCCGTCCGACGCCGTCAGCCCCCAGATCCCCAGGCCACCCGCCACAAGGACGGCTGCCCCACCCACGATCCACGGCGCCCTGCGTGGTGGACTTCGGTGGCGGCTCATGCATCCCACTGTCAGCCAGCCCGCAGGTGTTCTCAAGCGGTGGGCGCCGCGCCGACGGCCCGACGTGCCTTCCTCGGCAGCCGTGCCGTGCGGGCACGTCATGCCGAAGCACGGTCCGTCCCACGGCTACCGCCCCATGTCACCCGGAGGTCGGGGCGCTGTCCGTTACGTCGGTGGTGCGCAGCAGGCGCAGGAACGCCTTCACGCCCGCGATGATGTCCTGATTGTCGGTGAGACGGTTCACCGTGGACTCGAACTCCCGCCCCAGCGCGGCCATTCTGCGGTCCACCTCCTCGGCCCGCTCGTACGTGCTCATGGCCAGCGCGTCCACCGTGCGGCGCAGTTCGGCGAGGGCCTTGTACTGCTCCTCCGCCTTCTCCTCCAGGGCCCGCGTCCCGGCCTCGGCGCGGTCCACCCGGGCCCGCACCTCGACGACGTCGTCCCGCGGGTACGTGACGTCCTTCAGGAGCGTGCCCAGACGCCGCCGGAGCTGGCCGAAGTACGCGCCGGCCGGCCGGAAGAAGGTGCTCAGCAGGAAGAACGCCGCGAACCAGTAGCCCGTGAACTCACCCGTCGCCCAGGTCACGGAGAGGACGACCGCCACCGTCAGGACATGACCCGCGACCGCCGTCCGGAGCATCGTGCGGGCGATCCGAGCGGCCTCGGCATCCCGGGCCTGGGAGACCTCGATGCCCTTCTCGCGGCTCACCAAGATCTCGGCGAGCACCGCGTGCGCACGGAAGTAGAGGTTCCAGGGCAGCGTGAGCAGGAGCATCAGCCACAGCAGGCTCAGCACGCCCGCCCCGACGGCGAGCACCACCGCGGGCGGTGCACCTGCCACGTACGCGAAGACCAACGCCGCAGCCGCCGCGACAACGGCCGCCACCGCCCCCAGGAACCTGCCCATGCCCCGCCTCCCGTTCGTACGTTCCATTCGTACGTTCCGCACAACCAGCCCATCGTCCCCGCCCCGATACGGGTCGGCATGAGTAGCCGTACTCAGTGCGGGGTGCTGCGCGGCCGGTGCCGCCTTGACCTGCTCGCCAGTCGGGTACCGCATGCGGTACCAATGGCGGTACCGTGAAACCATGCCTGCACTCAATGTGGAATTCAGCGAAGAAGAGATGGCACGGCTGCGCGAGCGGGCCGCTCTGACGGGCCGGAGTCTGAAGCAGCACGTACACGATGTGACGGTGGAGGAAGCAGACCGGATCTCTTTCGTCGAAGGCGCCGTCGCCGAAGCCGCCCGGATCCTGCCCGGCGTCGCCGCCCGCTTCCCTGAGGGACAGCGGTGAGCCCGATCATCCGCGTCGACGTCGGCTGGGTCCTGCAGATCCAGTCGGCGATCTCCCCGCTCAACGTGCCCATCGCGGACTGGGGCACTCTGGCGATCATGGCCGACCGGCACAAGTTCGAGCGGGAGCGTGGCGTCCTCTACTACGAGGAGATCGGCTCCCGGGCCGCGACCTTCCTGCACACCGCGCTGCTGTTGCGCCCCTTCACGGACTACAACCTGGTGATCGGCTGGGCCTGCACCAGCCAGTACATGCACGTCTCCGGTCAGCCCCTCCAGGCCAAGGACGACGAACTGTACGAGCTCGCTCGGGCGGTCCGCGCGCAGGAAGCCGACCTGCGCACCATCGCGCAGCGCCTGGAGTCCTGGCGTACCGGGTGAGGCGCTGGGAACGAACGAAGTGGAGGGGCTCCTCGGCTCGGTGCGAAGAGCACGGCCGGGGTCATGCGCTGCGGCCCGGATCGTACGGTCACCACGTTGACACCCGCCCGCGCCGGACGTTGACTGGCAGCACGGCACAGGGTCAGGCCACTACGAAACACAGGTGATGCGTTCCGCCCGGCCGATGAGAGACACGGCGCAGACGATGAAGGACAGGACCATCGAAGGCTTGGGCCAGGTCACCCCCGAACAGCGACTTCGACCGCAGCCGCAGCCGCAGTCGGGCAGGATCCTCCTGGTCGCCGGGAGTCCGAAGCAGGCCGTCGAGAAGACCAAGAGCGCCTTCGGGCGGAACGGAAGCGGCATCTGATGATGTACGACCAAACACGCGCCCAGCAGCCCGCGGGGCAAACCGGGAGCACCGCCGAGCGCCGCACCCCGGGCCCGGAGCCGCTGCTCCCGTTGGGCGATCGGGACAAGATCGCCCTGCGCCTCGGGCACGCCCTCAACACCTTCACCGACACCCCGCGCGAGTCACTGCAGGAGGCGGAGAGCGCCTACGACGAAGCCGCCGCCCAACTCGTCGACGCCCTCGCGGAACGGCGGCGTACCCTGCGTGCCGCCTGGGAGGACCAGGACTCCGCAACCGCGTCCGACGAACTCCGGCACGCGCTGAGGCAGTACCGGGAGATCACCCGACGACTGCTCCAGCTCTAGCACCTGCCCGATGCTCTCGTGCGGTTGCTCGTCCGTGCCCTTGAGCCGGGCGAGCGGTGTGCGGATCGGTGTGCGGGTCCTGGTCACGGTGGACCGGGACCCGCACCCCCTTGCTCACGAGGTCAGCTCGGCTGGTCCCCGGTGTAGCGGTAGATGCCGCCGGCCGAGTTGACGACCCAGACGGTGCCGTCGGCGGCAGCACCGACATCGACCGCGGCGCCGGGGATGCCGGTCCAGGGATTGGCGTCGTGGCCGGTGTAGCGGTAGATCTGGTCGGAGGAGTTCACGCCCCATACGTTGGTCCGGGAGCCGACGGAGATGCGCGACAGGCCTCCCGAGACCGGGACCCAGTCGGTGGAGCCCTGGTCTCCGGTGTAACGGAAGATCCCACCCGCGGAGTTGACGTGCCACACCGTCCCGTCCGCGGCCACACCGATGTCCACCGCACGCCCCGGGATACCGACCCACGGGTTCGCGTCGTGCCCGGTGTACCGATAGATCTGGCCCAGCGAGTTGACGCCCCACACGTGGGTCCGCGACCCCACCGAGATGCGGGCTAACCCGCCGCTGACGCCGACCCAGTCGGTGGAGCCCTGGTCCCCGGTGTAACGGAAGATCCCACCCGCGGAGTTGACGTGCCACACCGTCCCGTCCGCGGCCACACCGATGTCCACCGCACGCCCCGGGATACCGACCCACGGGTTCGCGTCGTGCCCGGTGTACCGATAGATCTGCCCCGAGGAGTTCACCCCCCACACATGGGTCCGCGACCCCACCGAGATCGTCGTCAGACCACCGGAGATCTGCTTCCAGTCAGCCATGCCTGTGCCCCTTTCACGTCGCACGTCGCACGTTGCATCCGGTACATGCGGTGCGACCAGGACACCCAAACGGCGCTATATGCCGTTTGAACGCCTGAAACATCCAGAAATCGATGTTTGGTGTCACCCCACCCCCCGCGAGCACGGCAACCGGAAAGTCCGTGCCGACAACCGAAAGGCCGGAAACGCCGTAACCCACATGGAGGCACCACGTACGTGCCCGGGGTTCGGATCGCCCCGTCGATCCCCTACCGCAAATAAGACATAGAGTTATAAGATTCTCGGAACCTCTGCCGGATCCGCGGCACACTCGTGCGCCGCGGCCGACCAGCCCTGCCCTCAGGCAGCCTTGAGAGGTGCACCATGACCGCCTCATGTTGCGAACACCCGGCAACTTCCGACTGGCGCGATCAAGCTGCGTGCGTCGGGGAGGATCCCGAGATCTTCTTCCCGCTCTCGGACCTCGTGGCCCCTGGCACAGAAGCCTCACTGGCCCGAGCGGTATGCCACCGCTGCGCAGTACTCAACGCCTGCCGCGACTGGGCGATCGAGCACGGCGAAGACGACGGGATCTGGGGCGCCACAACGGCTGCCCAGCGCCGCAGCATACGACGAGCAGCGAGGGAGCCGACTCCCCCACTCGGGTGCCACGTTGACGAGGCGGGGCAGTCGTCGCGTCATTGAGCCTCTTCAGCCTTTCCCGCTCCAGGCGGTGGTGGAGGGGTGGGCGTGCGCGGCTTGAAGGCGGCGTGCGGCGCCTCGGACCGCGGCCGTGCGCGGAGCGAGGACGGGCTGGACCGGAGCGTGCAGCCGGTCGGTGAGGCGGTAGGCGTGTCGGGCCGCAGCGCGCCCCTTCCGGCGAGGAGGGCGCCCCGCCGGAGGGCGTCGAGCGTCTGTGAGGTGCGGTCCTGCTCCGGCATGGCGGTCACCATGCCGGCGACGGCAGCAGTGATCTGCGCAGGTGGGGTGAGGCTGTCCAGCTATTGCCCGCCGATGTGGGGCAGCAGCGGGAGAAACATGAACACCGACCACCCCCGTTTCCAGCGGCGCAGTCACGCTGATATCACCTGCCTCCTGCTGTCCGTGGTACTCAGCGAACGCAACACGATGTCCACACCGCGATCCGGTGGGAGTACCTGCCGCAGGCGCTTGGATCCGGCTCGGGGCGCTTGACGCGACGGCGGCGACTGCGGGGCGGAACCCGGAACCAGGCCGGGCTCCGGCAGGGACTGCACGAGGTCCCGCCGGTCGAAGCGAACGCCGCCACTCAGCCGGACAGGTCCCGCTGAGTGGCCGGTTCCGCCCACGTCAGGACGAGGGCCGTGGGAGACGACATAACAAATTGGCCAGGGCGCAACTGCCGACGGCTGAAACTCGTCCCTTCCTCCCGAGCCGCCTGGGCTCACGAAGATCTCGAACAAGCAAGATGGGGGACGAACCATGAACCACCCGCCGAGGAAGAGCCGTCGCAGACCGGGCGCCGTCCGAGCGGTCGTGCTGGGCGTGTGCGCCGCGGGCGCGCTGAGTCTCACAGGCTGCTCCGGGGACGGCGGCACGGCGGGCGCCGGCAGTGAGGCGAAACCGAGCGCGACGACGGCGATCGGCACCGGCGCCACCAAGACGGGGGCGGACGCCGACACTACGGGCAAGACGCCCGGCACGGCGGCTTCCACGGGCGCAGGCAGCGGGGTCAAGGCCCCCAGTGTCGTTCCGGTTGCCTCCAAGCCCCCGGCTCCCACGGCGACAAAGTCGGCGGGCGCCGAAGGCGATGCCGACGACTGTGACCACAAGATGCCCATCTCCCCCGACGAGATCGCGGTCTACCGCTACACGCCGGAGGGAGGATCTCTCAGCTTGATCGTCAAGTACGGCAACTGGGGGTGCGGTTCACCCGACTCGGACGGCGCACCGTTCGAGACAGTCGGCGAGGAGACCTACATCCCGATGGATCAGGCCGCCTATGTCACCGTGACCAACCCCATCGTGGAGAGCACCGAGAACCAGCCCATCGGCGTCCAGGAGTTCCTCGACTGGCTCGAGGCACACCCGAACTCCGGGCTGGTCTTCACCTACCACCTCGACAGCAGCGGGGCCATCGACCGCCTCGACGAGGTCTTCACCCCCTGACAGGCGTTCGTCAGGTCTGTCTCGATGGCTCGATGGCTCGATGGCTCGATGGCTCGATGGCTCGATGGTGTGGCCGCACAGTACGGACGGCGCACTGGCCGGGCCTCAACTGGCTTCATTGCCGGTCGGGTTGACCTGCGCACTACCCTTCGCCCGTCCACTCCTGTTGACTTGTCCGCCCGCTGGACCACCGCATCGGAGGCCGCGTGCTGATTCTGTTGGTGTTCGTGCTCGGCTGGGTCGTGTTGCTCACGGGAGGCGTCGGCCTGTCGACATTGCAGGGGCCGCCTCGGGCGGCCCTGCGGTGGTGGGTCCTCTACGTGTGCGTGCTCGGCGCGGCCATCGCCGCCCTGGTCCTGGCGTGGCGAGGCCTGGACGCGCACTGCGGGGCCCACCCATCAAGCCGACAATGCCCGCCTTACCCCTTCGGGGAATGACGCGCACTCCCCCGTCACAGAGTGTCCGCCGTCGCGTTGTCGGCGGCCACGACGTCGACGACGACCAACCCGGTCTCCATCGCTCGTAGTTCGGTACGCTGCCGCAGTGATCCTTCCGACGGTCGATGAGGTGCGCGCGCTGCACGAGCGGTACGCGCCCTCGCGCGAGGCCCTGGACCTCGTCTTCACCCACTGTGAAATCGTCAGCGGCATCGCCGAACAGCTTGTGGCACAGACAGACCTCTCCGTCGACGCCGACCTCGTCCGTGTCGGCGCCCTGCTCCACGACATCGGCGTCTACCGGCTGTACGACCGGGCCGGTCGGATCGATCACCGCAACTACATCCGCCATGGTGTCCTCGGTCACGAGATCCTCCACGAGGAGGGATTCCCGGAGCGCCTGCGCCGCTTCTGCTCCTGTCACACGGGAGTTGGCCTCACCCGGCACGACGTCCGCAATCAGGGGCTCGGCATACCCGAGGCCGACTACCTGGCCGAGACCGTCGAAGAGCAACTGGTGATGTACGCGGACAAGTTCCACAGCAAGACGAATCCCCCTACGTTCCTCACCGCCGACACCTACGCCACGCGCGTGGAGAAGTTCGGCGTGGACAAGGTCCAGGCATTCGGCCTGCTGCGGGCCCGGTTCGGCGAACCCGACCTGACCTCGGCCAGGGTGCGATACGGCCACGCGCAGGTCTGACGCCGGCGGCGACCCTGCGACGGCGACCGCGCGGGCGCTCGCGAACGGCAGGCCGGGGGCCTGTCCGGCAGTTCCGCCGGACAGGCCCCCGGTCGAGGGGGCTCAGCGCTTGAGCGTGAAGGTGAAGTCGCCGGAGAGCCTGCCGCTCAGCCGGACTGCCGAAACGAGTCTCCCCTCCGTGATCAGCCTCTCGACCTCGGCCCTCGACAGACCGCAGCCTTCAGCGATGAGTCGCACCGGCCGGACAGGGATCCGAGCCGCGAAGCGGACCGAGACGTCGATCACCTCGCTGTCCAGGTGATCCGATCCGCCGGTGTCGAGACGCCATGCGTCGTCCCAGTCGAGGGCGATGCGATTACGGCGCCGCACGACCGGGTCCTGGAGCAACTCGGCTGCCAGGCCGTGGTCGTTGTCATGCAGCCGGTCCAGCAGCTCAGGACGTACGGAGCGCACGTTCATCCGCTCCAGAACCGTGAGCTTTGCCGTGTCCCCGCAGGCGGTGCAGAGCGCGAGGAGCCAGGCATCGAGGAGTTTGTGGTGTGCGTTGACGCGAAATTTGCCGTTTGCCCGGAAGCGATCGGACGCGCACGCGTGGCAGCGGCGGAGAACGGTCGGCAGGCAGGTGGGCGTGACCACCCAGCTATTGAGCACAGAAGTACACCGGTTTCAGTGAGAAGTCCGCAGCAAGAAGCAGCGCGGCGCACATGCGCGACGCGCGACAAATCAGCACTCGGGAGGTCTCACACGGTGTACAACGGCACGTCCTTGCCTGGGCGACTTGGTTCGGCAGCACGGTAGCGGCGCACAGCGGCGCTGCTCCACCGGTTTTCGAACGGCGCCTCACCACCAGGCCCTGTCCGGCAGATCACCTCCGACAAAGCTTTTGCGTGGGCCGCCGCACGGATGATGGGGTGGCTCGGTGACCAACCGCAGTGAGGCCGGGGCCGTCCGACCGCTGGCCCTGGCTTGGGTGGGCCGACATCTGGACGTCGGCGAACGGATCGTCAGAACCGAGGCGCTGCACGGTGGCATCACCGCAGAGATGCGGCGGCTCACCGTCGGGACGCGGGACGGAGGCACCCGCGATCTGGTGCTGCGGACTTTCGTCGACCCGTTCTTCGTGGAGAACGCCGAGGAACTGCTGAACCGCGAGGCCGACGTCCTCGCCCTGCTCGCGGGGACCGCTCTACCGGCTCCCGAGCCGGTCGCGGTCGATCCGACCGCCGCGCAGTGCGAGTACCCGTCGCTCTTGATGACACATCTGACGGGCCGGACGGTTCTGGACGACGAGGGACTGGAGACGCGCGTCCCCCTGCTGGCGCGTCAGCTCGTGGCGATCCACGCGTTGCGGCCCGCCGAGCGGCCCCAGGTGTACGAGGCATGGACGACGGCCGACGCCATCGTCCCTCCGGAGGGGGCCGACGCGGCGGCATGGGCGGCGGCGACCGACGTGATCCGCCGGCCTGCGCCGCCCTATGAGGGGCGGTTCCTGCACCGGGACTTCCACCCCGGCAATGTGCTGTTCGACGTGGCGCCCCCAAGCCCGGCAGGTCCCCGGATCACCGGGGTCGTCGACTGGGTGCAGACCTCCTGGGGCCCGGCGGACCTCGATGTGGCGCACTGCTCCACCAACCTCGCGCTGCTGCACGGCCCGGCGTGGGGTCTGCGGTTCGCTGCGGCGTACGAGGAGGCCGGCGGGGTGCTGGCCGCGGCCGCGAGCGAGCGGTTGTACTGGCGGCTGCTCGACGGGCTGGCGTTCGCGGCGGGCCTGCAATGGGTGACACGGCCGTGGCGGGAGGCCGGGAGGGCGGAGCTGACGACACGGGCCGCGGAAGAGAGACTGGACGCCTACGTCACCGCCCTGCTGCACACGCTGGGCTGAGCCGAGGCGGAATGAGGCGCGGGCACGGTAGCGAGCGCCGAAGTCGGCCACGACGTCCCGCAGCGAGGTAGGTCACGCACGCAGCCGGCCGAGTGCGGTCCGGCGAGGTCCAGGGCCGCCCGGTCACCCTGCGGGACTGTCCCAGGTCTCCTTCTGCGGCCCGCCCGGGTACTTCACGGGCGCCCGCCCCGTCCCCCGCGTCCGTCACCGAGGGCAGGAATGCCCCTTGAGCGAGGCGACAGTGGGTACCCGGATTTATGCGACAACGACAACCTGTGACGAACGACGAGGAACGACCCACGGAAAGAGTTCTATGGTCACCGCGCTTGAGAACCGGGCATCGGATGAACAGGAACCCGCGGCGCCCCTGCGATACAGCGCCGCCTGGGAGACGGAAGACGTATCGATCGCTGAAGCCCGAGCAGCCGTACGTACCCTGCTGGCCGACGCCGGCCACCATCCTGACGAGCGGCCGAGCCAGGACGCCCAGCTCGTCGTCAGTGAGCTGGTCGCCAATGCGCTGCGCCACGCACCCGGTCCGGGCGACCTGGCGCTGGAGGTGTCGCCCGATGCCGCCCTGCTGCGCATCACCGTGCGTGACAGCTCCCCGCGCCCGCTCGAACTGCGCGCGCACGACGCCCGCCGCGTCGGCGGGCACGGCCTGTATCTGGTCACCCGGCTGTGCGACCAGTTGCACACCATCGCCCTGGAAACCGGCAAGCAGATCGTCGCCCATCTCCGCCTGCGCCCGCCCGTCGGGCAGAGCATGCCCGCCTGAGTGGTCGCGGGCCGAGGCGGGTGGTGTACCCGCCTCGCTCACGGCCCTGTTTCAGTGAGTAGTGAGCATGCCTTCGCGCAGCCGGGCGATAGTGCGTGACAGCAGTCGGGAGACATGCATCTGCGAGACGCCCAGGTGTTCCCCGATCTGGGCCTGGGTGAGTTCCTCCACGAACCGCATGTGGATGATCTGCCGGTCCCGCTCGCCGAGCTCGGCGAGCAGCGGGGCCAGGGCGTGGAAGTCCTCCACCAGCTCCAGGGCCCGGTCCTCATCGCCGATGAAGTCCTGCAGCGCCGCTTCGCCGTCCTCGCTGCCGCTGATGGCGGCATCCAGGGAGGAGGAGTTGTAGCCGTTCGCTGCGAGACGCGCCTCGCACACCTCTTCCTCGGGAAGGCTCATGAGCTCCGACAGCTCCTTCACCGTCGGGGTACGGCCGAGACGGCTGCGCAGCTCCTCCGTGGCGCGGGCGAGCTGGACGCGGGCTTCCTGGAGCCGGCGGGGGACGTGCACGGCCCAGGTGGTGTCGCGGAAGAACCGCTTGATCTCACCCACGATGTAGGGGATGGCGAAGGAGGTGAACTCCGCCTCCCGGGACAGGTCGAAGCGGTCGATCGCCTTGATCAGGCCGATCATGCCGACCTGGACGATGTCCTCCATCTCCTCCGGCCCCCGGCTGCGGAAGCGGCCGGCCGCGAAGCGGACGAGCGACATGTTCATCTCGATCAGCGTGTTGCGCGCGTACTGGTGCTCCGGCGTGCCTTCCTCCAGCACCGCAAGCCGGTCGAAGAACAGCCGGGACAACTCGCGGGCGTCCCTCGGCGCGACGCGAGAGGGTTCGGCGACCTCCGGCAACTCGCGCGCCTGCGTGTCCGTGGCCGTCACCCTCGTGAGTTCCATGACCTGCCCCTCCCGGTATCGAAGCCCGTCGCCTCCGCCGGCTGGACGCAACCGGCACCGCCGCGCGAATACCCCCTCATTGTGCACCTATGCCGGCGCTCACCCGGAGGGTGGGATTCATCGGTACGGGGCAGTCGGAACAAGCGGATACGTCGAACGGACGTGCTGTTCGCCGACTGAGGAGATCAGGGCATGGCAGGACCGGATCACACGCAGAGCCCCGCGAGACGGCTCCTGACTGCGCCTGCCGCCGCGGTCGCCGAGGTGCTGGAAGCCATCGGGACCGGGGCCTACGTCGTCGACGAGCAGGGCCGCATCCTCGCCGTCAACTCCCGCACCGAACGGTTCCTGGACCGGCCCGCCGGGGATCTCCTCGGCCATGACGCGCACGACCTGCTGCACCGGGACGCCCACGGCCAGCCCTTGCCGAGGACCCGGTGCCGTATGCGGCAGGCTTTCCACGCCGGGTGCACCGCTCAGGCCGAGGAGGACTACTTCGCGCACGCAGACGGCACCGTGCGGCCCGTCTCGTGGCTGATCACCCCGTTCGATCTCGGTGAGTGCGAGCGCGCCACGCTCGTCCTCTTCCATGGCGGGCAACCGCACGAGACCGACGCACGGCCGGGGCAGGCGGCCACCCTGCTGCCGGACCTCGAACGGCTCGCGCTCCTGGCCGCGACCACCACCCAGCTCACCTCGACCCTCGATGTCGACGAGGCGCTGCGGCGGCTGGTGACTCTGGTGGTGCCCCGGCTGGCGGACTGGGTCGTCATCGACCTGATCACCGAACGTGACGAGGTGTGGCGCACTGTCGTCGTCGAGGCGGACGGTGATGCCCTGGTGCCGCACGAGGAACTTCAGGGACCGATGCCGCCGGTCCCCGAGGAATCCCCGATGCCCTTGTCCAGGGCCTTGCGCGGAGTCGCCTCGACGCTGGCCGGCCCGCAGACCTACCAGGGGCCGCCGGATTCCGGCATCGCGGTCGAACAGCGCCGCCTGTTCGACGCCACCGGAGTGCACTCCGCGGCCATCGCGCCCATCCGCAGCACCCGCGCCGTCCTCGGCGCCCTGACCCTGGGCCGTGCCGGGCAGGCGGGGGACTTCAAGACCGCAGACCTTCCGCTGATCGAGGACATCGCCCGGCGCGCCGGCCTCGCTCTGGACAACGCGCGCCTCTACCAGCGCCAGCGCAAGGTCGCCGAGACCATGCAGAACCATCTGCTGCCGCAGATGCCGCGCGTGTCCGGGTTGCAGATGGCGGTCCGCTACCTGCCCGCGCCCGACGCCTCGCAGGTGGGGGGCGACTGGTACGACGCCTTCTCCCTGTCCGACGGCGCCACCGCGCTGGCCATCGGCGATGTCGTCGGACACGACCTGGAGGCGGCGGCCGGCATGGCCCAGGTGCGCAACATGCTCCGCGCCTACGCCTGGGCCCTGCCGGAGCCCCCCAGCCGGATCGTCGAACGCCTCGACGAGGCGGTCATGCACATCACCGACGTCACCATGGCCACCATGATCCTCGCCCGGGTCGAACAGGCCGACGAAGGCCGGTGGAAACTGTCCTGGAGCAACGCCGGCCACCCTCCGCCCCTGCTGATCAGCCATGACGGCCTGGCCGACTACCTCACCGGCGGCCACGGCATCCTCCTGGGCACCGGAGCCGGCGAGCCACGCACCGACGGCACCGCGTTGCTGCCGCCGGGATCGACCCTCCTGCTGTACACCGACGGTCTGATCGAGGAACCCGGCCACACCCTCGACGAGGGCCTGCACCGACTGCGCCGGCACGCCGCCGCCCTCGCCCACCGCCCGCTGGACTCCTTCACCGACCGGCTGTTGCGCCGGGTCCGCCCGGCCGCCAACGACGACGACGTCGCCCTGCTCGCCCTGCGGGTGCCCACCCGGCCGTGACCCGCACGCTCCGGTCGCCGGCCTCCCTGCTTGTCCCGCCGACGCCCGTGCCGGTTCCGCTCGTTGCCTGCCGCTCGCGGTCGAGCCGGTCAGGCCGCGTACTGGTGGGCCGGATAGGTCAGGTAGCCGTTGTCGCCGCCCTGGTAGTACGTGCTCTCGTCGACGGGGGCGATCGGGAGCCCGCCGCGCAGCCGCTCGACCAGGTCGGGGTTGGCGATGAAGGCACGGCCGAAGCTGATGAGGTCGGCCCCCAGGGCCAGCCAGTGGTCGGCGTCGTCCCGGCCGGTCTGCTTGGGGCCCATGGGGACCACGGGGTTGATGACGAGGGTTCCCGGCCACGCCCGGCGCAGGGTGAGGAGCACCTCTTCGTCGGTGGTGGCTTCGAGGTGCACGTACGCCACTTCCAGGCGGGCCAGTTCGGCCAGCAGTGCGGTGTACAGCTCGGGTACATCGCTCTCCTCCACGCCCCAGAACGTTCCGCCGGGTGAGAGCCGGATGCCGGTCCTGGCCGCGCCGACGGCCTCGACGGTGGCGGTGGCGGCCTCGACGGCGAACCTGATCCGGTTGGCGATCGAGCCCGCGTAGTGGTCGTTGCGCAGGTTGGCGTTGGACGAGAGGAACTGCGAGATCAGGTAGCCGTTGGCGCCGTGCAGTTCCACGCCGTCGAAACCCGCGTCGATGGCGCGTCGGGCGGCCTGGGCGTAGGACCGGGCGTGTTCGGGCACTTCGGCGGTGGCCAGGGCCCGGGGCATCGGGGCGGTCCGGGGCCCGGTGGGGGTGAACACGTCGCCGACGGCGGGGACGGCCGAGGGCCCGACCGGCTGCATGCCGGTGGTGTCGGGGTGCGAGACCCGGCCCCCGTGCATGAGCTGGGCGAAGATCCGTCCGCCGTTGGTGTGGACCGCCTCGGTCGCGGGCCGCCAAGCGGCGACCTGCTCATCGGTGTGCAGTCCCGGTGTTCCCGGGTTGGACTGCCCGATCGCGCTCGGCTGCACGCCTTCGCTGACGATCAGTCCGGCGGTGGCCCGCTGGGCGTAGTAGGCCGCCATCGACGGCGTGGGCAGTCCGCCGGCGGCGGCCCGGACCCGGGTCATCGGGGCCATGACCACCCGGTTGGGCAGGGTCAGGTCGCCGAGCCGGTAGCCGGTGAAAAGGGTCGTCATGTCAGGCTCCTTGGTGGTCCGCGGCGCCCGGTTGCCGGGCACGACGGCTACGCTAAAACCTCACATTGACGTCAGAGGCAAGCTGTTGTGACGTGAGACACAGCCGGGGGGACTTCATGCGGAT
The DNA here is from genome assembly GCF_045041255.1 of Streptomyces sp. NBC_00080. NCBI lineage: Bacteria > Bacillati > Actinomycetota > Actinomycetes > Kitasatosporales > Streptomycetaceae > Streptomyces > Streptomyces sp. NBC_00080. Next base: position 9,334,669 of record NZ_CP108235.1, on the reverse strand, counting down.
CGGGGAGCTCGCGTCACGGGCCGAAGTGAGCGTGCGGTCCGTGCGCTACTACGAGGAGCAGGGGCTGCTCACCAGCACCCGCAGCGCCAGCGGGCAGCGGCACTACACGGAGAACGAGGTCGAGCGGGTCGCGTTCATCCAAGCGCTGTACGCCGCTGGCCTGTCGAGTCGCACCATCGCCGAGTTGCTGCCCTGCGTCGACGCGCCCAGCGAGGCGAACTCCGACTCCGCGCTGGAGCGGATGGCGCTGGAACGCGACCGGCTCTCCGCCCACATCGCCGACCTCGTGCGGACCCGGGACGCACTCGACGGGCTGATGACCTCGGCCCGGGCGCACCGGGAACAGCTGGGGACGGCGGCGGCCGGCTGACCGGTGAACCCCGGGCCGCCGAACCTCACTCGGGCTGCTGCGCCTCATCGCCGCGGGGCGGGTCTGGACTCGTCAGGTCGGCGGCGATTTCCGTGCCAGTCCAGTATGAGGACCGTGGCGTCGTCCTTGAGGTTGCCGCGGCAGGCGTCGAGTACCGCGGCGGTCAGGCTCCGGACCGCTTCACGCGGGTGCAGCGCGCGGGTGTCGTGGATGACCGAAGACAGGTCGACGGCCGCTGCATCGCGGTCCTGCATTCCGTCGGTCAGCAGGACCAGCCGGTCTCCGGGCCGCAGTTGCAGTTCCTGTACGCGGTAGGCGGTGGGCGCCACCACTCCGAAGGGCAGGTTGACGGCCAGCCTGACCTCTTCGACGATGCCGTCGCGCAGCCGCAGCGGCCGGGGGTGGCCGGCGTTGACCAGTTCGCACAGGCCTGTTTCGAGGTCGACGCACAGCAACTGCCCGGTGGCCAGGCCACGGCCGTGGCTGAGCAGGGCCTCGTGGGCGTGGCGGGCCTGCTTGAGGGCGTCGCAGCCGCTGCGGCGGGCCCGGCGCAGTGCGCCGACCAGCAGGGTGGCCAGCAGGGCCGAGTTCGTGTCGTGGCCCATGGCGTCGGTGATGGACAGGTGCAGGGTGTCGCGGTCCAGGGTGTAGTCGTAGGTGTCGCCACCGATGTCGTCGGCCGGGACCAGCCCGGCGGCGAGGGTGAACTCGTCCGCCTCGCAGCAGGGAGCCGAGGGAAGCAGCTGGTGCTGGATCTCCGCGGCCAGGCTGGTCTCGGTGGTGCGCCGGCCCAGGTGGTATAGGTCGGTGAAGCGGCGGTCCGTGACGATGATGTAGGCCAGCGCGTGTGCCGCATCGCGGACCTGCCGCAGCACCGTGTCGTCGGCGGACTGGAGGGTGACCTCCAGGACGCCGATGCAGTCGCCGCGGTTGGTGACCGGCGTGATGACGCGCCGTCCGCCCTGGCCGTCCGGCTCCACATGCTGACGCTGGCTGCGCAGAACGCTGTCGTACACGCTGCCGTGCAGGTCGATCGGCTCGGCATCGTCCGCGACCTCACCGCCGGCCGCGACGAGCCGTACCAGTCGCTGACCGATGAGGTCGACGAACAGGAAGGACACCCGCTCCGCGCCGAACCGCTTCTGCAGGTCGTGCGCCACGACGTCGACGGACTCACCGGGCGCTGCCGCCTCCGCAGCGGCCAGCAATTCGCCCAGTTCCAGATCTCCACCCTCCACGACAACCTCCTATCGGTTGTCGCATCTTCTTCCCCGACTCTCCGCAACATCACCCAATTTCCTCGTCCTGCCTGGTCAGGACGGCGAGTCAAGGCGGAAGTCCCCCTGCCGGACGATCCGTTCTCCCGCCGGCGCCCGGGTCAGGACGGGTGAGCCTGGCCGCCGGCCCCGGGCGCCCCGGCGCGCAGCCCGTCCATGACGAGGTCGAGGAGCCGGGCGGCGCGCGGGCGCCAGTCGTCCGTGGGTGCCAGCTGCCACAGGCCGCCGATGGCGAGGATCAGGTCGTCAGGGGTCATGCCCGGCCGGATGGCGCCCACCGCGTCGTTGGCGCGCAGGAGGAGTTCGGCCGCGTCGGTGACGGGGGTGTGCGTCGGCTTCTCGGGGCCGCCCGGCGTGCTGGTGGCCAGGCGGATCGCGTCGGCGAGGCCGGCCTTGGTCATGGCGAACTCGGCCAGTCGGTCCATCCAGGCGCGCAGAGCCTGTTCCGGCGGCAGCTGTTCGAGCAGCCGGGCCGCGCTGTCGGCGACCTGGCGTATCTCGTGGCGGTAGATCTCCAGGACGAGGGCCTCGCGGTGGGGGAAGTTGCGGTAGAAGGTGCCCTGTCCGACACCCGCCTTCTTGGCGATCGCGCTGAGCGGGGCGTCGGGGCACAGCGTCAGCTCGGCGAGCGCGACCTCGAGAATGCGCTCACGGTTGCGTTGTGCGTCCGAGCGCAGGGGCGCGTCCTTCTTGTGCTGCACTCGACTCTCCTCGGGGGTGCGCGGCCGAACCCCACCCTTGCTAAGCGGACAACTGTCCGTTACGTTTGCCGGTAGCGGACGATTGTCCGGTTGGGTTCAACCATAGCCCCGGCCTGGTCCGCGCGGGAGTCCGCGGCCACCGTCAGCGCCGTCCCGTGCACCCACGCCCGCCCCCGAACGACGTACCTCGGCAGTCGCCAGGCACCGCGGCCGCCGCCTCTGGTTCCGGAAGCGTGAAAGAAGCTCTCATGGCCTTACCGACGTCCAGCGTCATCACCCTGCACATCAACGGCGAGCGGCACACGCTGCCCGTCGACCACCGCACCACCCTGCTCGACGCACTCCGCGAGCGACTCGACCTCACCGGCACCAAGAAGGGCTGCGACCAGGGGCAGTGCGGAGCCTGCACCGTTCTCGTCGACGGCCGCAGGACCGTGGCCTGCCTCCAGCTCGCGGTCGCCGCCGAGGGGCGTGAGGTCACCACCATCGAGGGCGTGGCGGACGGCGACCGGCTGCACCCGGTACAGCAGGCCTTCCTCGATCTCGACGGCTACCAGTGCGGCTACTGCACACCGGGCCAGATCTGTTCGGCGATCGGTGTGCTCGCGGAACACGCCGCCGGATGGCCGAGCGCCGCCTCGGCCGACGTACGGCCCGCGGCCGGACCACCACCCCTGACCCCGGACGAGATCCGTGAGCGCATGAGCGGCAACCTGTGCCGCTGCGCCGCGTACCCCTCGATCGTCGAGGCCGTCACCAGGGCCGCGGAAGCCGGGCCCGCGGCGCGCACGAATGCCGGACCGGAATCGAAGGAGCCTGCGGCATGAGGGAGTTCGGCTATCGGAAGGCCTCCGACGTGGCGGGCGCCGTCGCGCTGCTCGACTCCGATCCGGACGCGCGCTACCTCGCCGGCGGCACCAACCTGGTCGACCTGATGAAGTCCGGGGTCGAACGTCCCGGACGACTGGTCGACGTACGCGGCTTGCCGCTGGACCGCGTCGAGCCGACCCCGGCCGGCGGCCTGCGCATCGGCGCGACCGTCACCAACAGCGACCTCGCCGCCCATCCCCTGGTCCGCACCCGCTACCCCGTACTGGCGCAGGCGGTGCTCGCCGGTGCCTCCGGCCAGCTGCGCAACATGGCCACCGTCGGCGGAAATCTGCTTCAGCGCACCCGCTGCGCCTACTTCGCCGACATCACCGGAGCCTGCAACAAGCGGGCTCCCGGCAGCGGCTGTCCGGCCGTCAGGGGCGAGAACCGCAACCACGCCGTACTCGGCGCTTCCGCGCACTGCGTGGCCGTGCACCCGTCGGACATGGCCGTCGCGCTGGCCGCCCTCGACGGCATGGTGCACTACGAGACCGCCCAGGGACCGGGCGAACTGCCGCTGGGCTGGTTCTATCTCCCGGTCGCCGAAACCCCGCACCGCGAGACGGCCCTGCCGCCGGGCGCGCTGATCACCGGCGTCACCCTGCCACCGGCTCCGGTCGCCGCCCGTTCCCGCTACCGGAAGGTGCGCGAGCGCGCGTCCTACGCGTTCGCCGTCGGCTCGGTCGCCGCCGCGCTCGACGTCCGCGACGGTGTCGTGCGCGAGGTGCGCCTGGCGTTCGGCGCGGTCGCCTCCCGGCCCTGGCGGGCCCGCGCCGCCGAGCGGATCCTGACCGGGGCGCCCGCCGACGCCGAGTCGTTCGCGGCCGCCGCGGACGCCGAACTCGCGGCGGCCCGGCCCCTGTCGCACAACGGATTCAAGGTGACCCTGATACGCAACCTGACCGTGGCCATGCTGAGCGAACTCGCCGAGGAGGCCGCCCGATGACGACGACCGAGGCGCCCCTCGCCCGCCTCCGTGCCGTGGGCACCGGTCACGTCCGTGTGGAGGGGCGGGACAAGGTCACCGGTGCGGCCCGGTACGCGGGCGAGATCCCCTTCACCGAACTCGCCTACGGCTGGCTGGTGTTGTCCACCGTGGCCCGCGGCCGGATCCGGGACGTCGAGGCGGACGCCGTCCTCGCGATGCCCGGCGTCCTCGCCGTGCTGGACCATCGCAACGCCACGCCGCTGAAGACGGACTACGTCGGCCTGCTGGGCACGGTCCCGGACCCGACGTGCGCGGTCTTCCAGAACGACCATGTGCCGCACCTGGGCTGGCCGGTTGCACTGGTGGTCGCCGAGACGTCCGAGCAGGCGCGCGAGGCCGCCGAGGCCCTGGTCGTCCACTACGAACAGACGCCGCACGACGTCGGGTTCACCGGCGACCATCGCGACGCCCACCCGTCCGACGGCCATATGCCCGCCGTGACGGACAAGGGTGACCTGGAGGCCGAACTCACCGCGTCCGCCGTCGTCGTGGACGCCACTTACACCACTCCGGAAGAACACCATCACCCCATGGAGCCCCACGCGGCCACCGCCCGCTGGGAGGCCGACCGGCTCGAGGTGGTGGACTCCAACCAAGGTGCCACCTGGGTCGTCGCGGAACTGGCGAACCTCTTCTCGCTCGATCCCGCGTCGGTGCGGGTGCGTTCGGAGCACGTCGGCGGTGGCTTCGGCAGCAAGGGCGTGCGCGCCCACCAGGTCGCCGCCGTGATGGCGTCCAGGATGATCGGGCGTCCGGTGCGCGTCGTACTGACCCGGCGTCAGATGTTCACGCTGGCCGGCCACCGCAGTCCCACGATCCAGCGGGTCAGGCTCGGGGCGGACGCCGACGGACGGCTGCGCGCCCTGGACCACCGCTCGCTCAGCCGCACCTCCACCGTGCACGAGTTCGTCGAGCCGAGCGCCGGCGTGGCCCGGGTGATGTACGACGCCGACGCCCACCACACGGAGAACCGGGTCGTACCGCTCGACGTCCCGAGCCCCACCTGGATGCGCGCCCCAGGCGAGGCCCCGGGGTCCTTCGCGCTGGAGGCAGCGCTCGACGAACTCGCCCACGAGTGCGGCATCGACCCGATCGAGCTCCGTCTGCGCAACGAACCGGACCGGGGCCCGGTCTCCGGTCTCCCCTTCGCCGGCCGCAATCTGCGCGCCTGTTTCGAGGAAGGCGCCCGCCGCTTCGGCTGGGACCGGCGCGACCCGCGGCCCGGGGTGCGGCGCGAGGGGCGCTGGCTGCTCGGCACCGGCACCGCGGCGGCTTCCTTCGGCGCCGGCGCCGCACCGTCCACGGCCTCGATCACCGCCGAGGCGGACGGCCGTTTCACCGTACGGATCGCGGCGGCGGACATCGGCACCGGCGCACGGACCGCCCTCACCCTGGTCGCCGCGGACGCCCTGGACGTTCCGCCGGACCGCGTGCACGTACGCCTCGGCGACAGCGCGTTCGGGTTCGCGATGATCGCGGGCGGTTCCATGGGCACCCGGTCCTGGTCCTGGGCCGTCATGGCCGCCGCGGGCGAACTGCGCGACCGGCTCGTGCCGGGCGCGGCGATCCCGGCCGAGGGCATCACCGTGCGCTCCGACACCACCGCGGCGATCGGCGCCCTCGCGCAGAAGGAACGGCACTCGTTCGGCGCGCAGTTCGCCGAGGTCGCCGTCGACACCGCCACGGGCGAGGTCCGGGTGCGGCACATGCTGGGCGTGTTCGCGGCGGGGCGCATCGTCAATCCCCTCACCGCGCGTGGCCAGTTCACCGGCGGCATGATCTGGGGCATCTCCATGGCCCTGCACGAGGAAGCCGCACGTGACGCGGCCTCCGGCGGTCCCGTCGGAGCGGATCTCGCGGGCTACCACGTGGCGACACACGCCGACGTCTCGCGGGTCGAGGCACACTGGGTGGCGGACGACGACCCCGACGACCCGGTCGGCATCAAGGGCATCGGTGAGATCGGCATCGTCGGCGCGGCCGCCGCCGTCTCCAACGCCGTGTGGCACGCGACCGGCGTACGCCACCGCAGCCTGCCCATCCGCCCCGACCGGGTCCTGGCGGGCGGCCGCGATGCTTGACCTCGCACCGCAGCTGGGCGACTGGCTGGCCGAGGGCCGCAAGGCCGCCGTCGCGACCGTCGTGTCCGTCGGCGGCAGCGCCCCACGCGGTCCGGGCGCCGCCCTCGCCGTCGACGGGGAGGGCACCGTCATCGGGTCGGTGTCCGGCGGCTGCGTGGAGGCGTCGGTCTACGACCTGTGCGCCCGGGCGCTGGAGACCGGCGACAGCGTGCTCGAACGCTTCGGCTACAGCGACGAGGACGCCTTCGCCGTGGGACTCACGTGCGGCGGGGTCCTTGACATCCTGGTCACCCCGGTCACGACGGAGGGTCCGGTCGGTGCGCTGCTGCGCCGCGCCCTGGACACGTCGGCGCGCGGCGAACCCGTCGCGCTCGTCAGGGTCGTCCGCGGTCCCGGGGCGCTTCTCGGCGCCGCGTTGCTCGTGCGCGCCGACGGCTCCCGCGAGGGCGGGTTCGGCGGGCACGAGGACCTCGACCGCACCGCCACGGCACACGCCCTGGCCGCGCTCGACACGGGCCGCACCGCCACGGTCGAGCTGTCGCAGGACGGATCACACTGCCCCGGCGGGCTCACCCTGCTCGTCGAGACGAGCGTGCCGCCGCCCCGGATGATCGTGTTCGGTGCCGTCGACTTCGCGGCGGCCCTGGTCCGGGCCGGCAAGTTCCTCGGCTATCACGTCACCGTGTGCGACGCCCGGCCCGTCTTCACCACGCCGGAGCGTTTCCCCGAGGCCGACGAGGTCGTCGTGGACTGGCCGCACCGCTATCTGCGGGGCACCCGGACGGACGGGCGCACCGTGGTGTGCGTGCTCACCCACGACGCCAAGTTCGACGTCCCGCTGCTGGAGGTCGCGCTGCGGTTGCCGGTGTCGTTCGTGGGTGCGATGGGTTCCCACCGCACCCACGCCGACCGGGACCGGCGGCTGCGCGACATCGGCCTGCGAGAGCACGAGTTGGCGCGGCTGAGGTCGCCCATCGGCCTGGACCTCGGAGGGCGTACACCGGAGGAGACCGCCCTGTCGATCACGGCGGAGATCGTCGCCGCCCGCCGGGGCGGGACGGGCCTGCCGCTGACCGGTTCGGACAGACCGATCCACCAACGCCACTCCGCCTGAGGCCCGACGGCGCGGTGCGCGCGGCACGCGAGCGGCCCGCCCCCGGACACAACCCCGAGGGCGGGCGCCTGTGTTGTCGGGTCCCACCGCTTCCACCGGAGCGCTCATCCCGACCGCCGAACGGCCGGCCGCTCCCTTCCCCAGGCGGCCAGCGGCCGGAGTGCGTCGTTGAGGCGCGTGCCGTCCTCGGTCAGCGAGTACTCGACCCGGGGCGGCACCTCGTCGTAGGAGACGCGGCGCACGACACCGTCCGCTTCCATCTCGCGCAGGTGGGAGGCCAGCACCTTCTCGGTGATCCCCGGAAGCAGTCGACGCAGCTCGCCGAAGCGTCGGAAGGGGTGCTCGTGGAGCGCCCAGAGGAGCAGCACCTTCCACTTGCCGCCGATCACCTCCATCGCGGTGTCGATCCCGCAGGCGTGTCCGTCCGGTGCGCCCGGCCGGTTCAGCGTCGTCATGCCCCACCCCTCTGACGTGCTCGCTCACCCCAGGGTAACCACCCACTCCCAAGTACGTACTTGATCACGCCAGAGCCTGCGACCAGCCTGATCGGCATGACACGGAACACTGTTGAGAAGAGCGCCGTCACGCTGCTGGGTCTCGGCGCGATGGGGGCCGCACTGGCCCGTACCTGGCTCGCCGCCGGTCTCCCGCTCACCGTCTGGAACCGCAATCCGCACCGCTCCGCGGCGCTCGCCGCCGAGGGTGCGAGGGTCGCGGACAGCGCCGCCGAGGCGGTCGCGGCGAGCACCCTGGTCGTCGTCTGTCTGCTGGACGACGCCTCCGTCGACGAGGTGTTGGCCGGCATTGACCTGGCCGACAGGGACCTGGTCAACCTGACCACCAGCACCCCTGCGCAGGCCCGTGCCCGCGCCGAGTGGGCTCGCGAGCGCGGCGCCCGATACCTGGACGGCGGGATCATGGCCGTCCCACCGATGATCGGTGTCCGGGAAGCCGGGGGCTACGTCTTCTACAGCGGCTCGCGGGAGCTGTTCGAGCGGCACCAGGAGACCTTGGGAGTCCCGGCCGGCACCACCTACGTCGGCGAGGACGCGGGCTTCGCGGCCCTGCACGACGTGGCCCTGCTCAGCGCCATGTACGGGATGTTCGCCGGGTCCGCGCACGCCTTCGCCCTGATCCGCCAGGAGGACATCGATCCGGCGTCGCTCGCCCCGCTGCTCGCCGACTGGCTCGTCGCGATGGCCCCGGCGGTCCACCGGACCGCCGACCGTCTGCGGAGCGGCGACTACACCAAAGATGTCGCCTCCCCGCTCGCCATGCAGGTGGCCGGCACCTCGACCCTGTTGAGCACCGCCGAGCAGCAGGGTGTCAGCCCTGAACTGCTCAGCCCCTACTTCGCCCTGATGCGCCGCCGCCTGGGCGAGGGCAGCGGCGAGGAGGACCTGACGGGCGTGATCGACCTGCTGGTGCGCTGATCGGCAGCACCCCGACACAGCGGCGACCGTGCCGGTGACCGGCTGGTGACCGTTCCTCGACGAGCAGCGCCGGTCCGTGTGTCGGTCCGCCCCGGACGAAGCCAGGCACTCGCGGGCACTCGCGAGGACCACGGAGCTACGCGGACACCGCGATCACGTGCTTGCCCACGGCTCCGCCGCGTTCGAATGCCGTGTGGGCCGCGGCGATGTCCGCGAGTGGGTACACGCTGTCGACCACCGGGCGCAGCGCACCCGAGGCGACATGCCCGGTCAGATCGCGCAGCACGGCGCTGTCGGGATTGGCGCTGAAGGTGCGGATGCGGCGGGAGCCGTGCACGCTCGACGCGGCGATCGCGGCCAGGGCGCCGGCCGACAGTCCGACGGTCACCATCCGGCCGCCCTTGGCCAACCGACCTCGGTAGCAGTGCAGTTCCGAGCCGACGGTGTCGACGATGACGTCGAACGGTCCGATCCGGTCCGAGGTGGTGGAACCGTAGTCGAGGACTTCGTCGGCACCGAGGCCGGTGAGCAGTTGGGCGTGGCGGTCGCGGGCCAGCGCGGTGACGTGGCCGCCCATCGCGTGGGCCAGTTGCACGGCGGCTGTGCCGACACCGCCCGCCGCGCCCCGCACGAGGACCCGTTCGCCGCCCGCGAGGCGCACGCTGTCGCGCAGTGCGATCAGCGCCGTGACACCCGCCACGACGAGGGAGGTCGCGTCGACCGGCGAGAGGCCCGCGGGGGCGGGCGCGATCCGGTCGGCGGGGACCACGACGTACTCGGCCGCCCCCGCGGTGGTGTGCCGCTGCCGGGGATGCACCATGCCCCACACCCGGTCCCCGACCCGGTGGCTCTCGACATCGGCGCCGGTCTCCACGACGACGCCCGCGAAGTCCAGCCCCGCGCCGATCGGGAAGCGGCGCCCCGACACCATCTTCAACTCCCCGGCGCGGACGATCACGTCGTGTCCGTTCACGCTGGACGCCTCGACCGACACCAGGACCTCGCCGGCACCGGGGGCGGGGCGGTCGACGTCGTTGACGCGCAGGACGTCCGGTGCGCCGTAACCAGTGATCTGAGCGGCCTTCATGTCGCTGTTCCTTCCATGGTCGTCCGATGTGGAACCGATACTGGTCCCCGCTCGCGGCATCACGGTCGTCCGCCCTTTCCTGGGACCGGCAGACCCACCCTTGCCGGCGGTGCCCGAGGCATACTGGGCGCCGTGACCGACGACCCCCTGGCGCCGACCGACGAGCCCCGCCGCGAACTCGCCGCGTTCCTGCGGACTCGCCGGACCCGGCTGCGGCCGGAGGACGTCGGCCTCGAACCCGGCCCGAGGCGGCGTGTCGCCGGGCTGCGACGGGAGGAACTGGCCCTGCTGGCGGGGGTGAGTTCGGACTACTACCAGCGGATGGAGCAGGGACGCGACGTGCGCCCCTCCGAACAGGTCCTGGACGCCCTCGCGCGCGCCCTGAACTTCTCCGCCGAGGAGTCCCGGCACCTGCACAGCCTCGCCGCCGCCGCGCGCACCCCGACCCGCGCCCCGCGCCGGTACGAACCGGAGCAAGTACCGGACACCACACGGCGGTTGCTGCGTACGATGCCCTCGCCCGCACTGGTCGTGGGCCGCTACCTGGACGTACTGGCCTGGAGCCGGCCGGCCGGCGTCCTGCTGGGCGAGTTCACCCGACTCCCGGTTGCGGAGCGGAACTTGTTGTCGCTCCTGCTGCACCCGGAAGCCGACCGGACCTGCCCGGAGCGGGCCGCCACCGTCGCCGAGCTGACCGCGATGCTGCGCGCCCAGGTCGCCGCCGATCCGGGGCATCCGCGCGCCGCGGAGCTGGTCGGCGAACTCGCGGTGCGCAGCGACGAGTTCGCGACGCTGTGGGCCCGCCACGACGTGGGGGAGACGACGCGCGGCCGGATGCGCGTGCACCATCCCCTGGTCGGAGAGCTGAACCTGGACTGGGACGCCTACCCGTTGCCGGGCGCTCCCGGCCCGATGCTGATCGTGTACACCGCCGTCGAGGGCGGCCCCGACGCCGAGCGGCTCCAACTGCTCGCCGGCCTGCTCGACCCCCGCTGACCCGAGGCACGTCGGGCGACCGTCACGGGCGGCCTGCGAGGTGGCTCAGCCGTGCAGCGAGCGGTACGCCGCGACCGCGCCGGGGTGCAGTGCGATGCCGCCCGTACCGATCAGGCTGCCGACGTCGAGGAACTGGGTCCCGACGGCGTTGCCGGGCACGAGGGCGCTCGCCCGCAGGGCCAGCAGGCGGGTCAGCGCGTCCGCGACGCCGCGGGGAAGATCGGGGCGGCACACCAGCAGGTTGGACACTCCGATGGTGCCGACCCCGCCCGCCGACCGGTACGCGCCCTGTGGCAGGGACACCTCCTCCAGGCCCGACCCGGCCAGGCCGTCGCGGCCGCCCAGCCGGGGCAGCAGACCGGCCAGCGGCAGGAACCGCAGGCCGACGCGGTCGTCGAGGTCGGACAGGGTGGGCAACGGTACGCCGCCCGCGACGAGCAGCGCGTCGACCGAGCCCGTACGCACCGCGTCCGCCGCGTCGGCCAGCGGGAGATGGCTGACGGGCACGTCGGTGCCGGGGGAAAGCCCCGCGGCGTGCAGGATCCGTTCGCCGAGTACGGCCGCGCCCGATCCGGTGGCGCCGAGCGAGACGGTGTGTCCCGCCAGGTCGGACACCGCGCGTACGGGCGAGTCGGCGCGGACGACGAATTGGAGGTAGGTCTCGTACACCCTGCCGAGCGCGCGCAGGGGCACGGGGTGCGGGAACAGGTCGGTGCCCTGGGCCGCCAGCGCGGTGTCGGTGAGGACGAGTGCGACGTCGGCGCGGTGGTCGCGGAGCAGTTCGATGTTGGTGACGCTGCCCGCGGTGGTACGGACGCGGCAGGTCAGACGGGGATACGCGGCTTCGAGCTCTGCGGCCAGGAGGCGGCCGAAAGCCGCGTAGAACGCGGTGGGCTCGCCGGTCGCGACGCGCAGGACACCGCTCGGGCCGGGCAGCTGCCGGGAGGCGTCGGCCGTGAGCGCGCCGCCGAGGACGGCGACGGCGGCCGTGCCGAGAGCGGCATGGAGAAGGGCGCGGCGGTCGACGGAACGGGTCACGGGGCACCTCCGTCGCCCGGCGCGCGCGGTACGACCGCCCTGGCCCGCAGCCCCCGCGGTCGCGCGGGTTCCAGGTCCAGTCGGCCGCCCCGCCCCGCCAGCAGCTGTTCGGCGATGGCCAGGCCCAGTCCCGTACCCGTCGTGCCGCCGTGCCGTTGCCGGCCCGAACGCCAGAACCGCGTGGTGGCCAGCGCGAGCTCCTCCGCGCCCAGGCCGGGTCCGTCGTCGGTCACCGTGAGGACCGCGAGCGTGCCTTCGGTGGCGCAGCGCAGCGAGATCTCGGCGCCCGGGCCCGCGTACTTGATGGCGTTGTCCACGAGGATGTCGGTGATCTGGGCGAGCTCGCGGTCCGTGCATGCGGCCGTGACCCGGGCCGGAGCGGCCCGGAGCGTGAGGCGGGCTCCGGCGCGGTGGGCGACCGGCTCCCACAGGCGGTGCTGGGCGGCCGCCACGGCCGTGAGGTCGCAGTGGGCGTCCGAGCCGTCGGTCACCGTCAGTTCCCCGGCCCGGTGTTCCGCGGCGGCGAGCGCGAGCATGTCGTCGAGGAGGGTTTCCAGGCGGTCGAGCTCGGTGGTGACCCCGGTGTAGGTGCGGTCCGCCGACGTGGGCAGGTGGGTGTTCAGGGCGTCGACGCGGAGCCGCAGCGCCGCCATGGGGTTGCGCATCTGGTGGGACGTGTCGGCGACGAGCCTGCGCTGCTGTTCCAGGGCCGCCGTGACCGTACGCGCCATGCGGTTGAAGCCGATCGCGAGTCGGCGCAGTTCGGGCGGGCCGCCGGCCCGGGTCTGTTCGGGCGGGAGTCCCGCGGCGAGCCGGCCGACGGCACGGTCGAGGCGGCTCAGCGGGCTGACCACCCAGCTCGTCGCGGCCCGGGCGAGGACCGTGCAGGCGATGGCGACCAGAGCGGCGCCCGCGAGGACGGCGGCCCAGCGCCGGGTGATGTCCTGCGCCGCCGTCCCGACCGAGGCCCGCAGCACGACGGCCCCGGAGACCCTGGTCCCGGTGCCCGCGGGCTCGGCGAACATCCGCGAGCCACGCGACCAGGGGCGCAGCGCCCCCGTGGGGTGCGCGGTCTGGTTGCGCAGCGCCGCGTCGAGCAGCCGCGCGACGTCGGGGTCGGCGGCGTGCATGCCGCCGGTCTGGACGACGGGGTTGCGGCGCGTGTCGGTGACGACGAGCGGTTCGCCGTACAGCTGTGTGTAGCGTCGCGCCTCGGCGGCGACGGCCGAGGTGTCGCCGGTCGAAGCGGCCTGGTCCATGAGGGAGGCGAAGCGGTCGAGGTCGGCGCTGCGGGCGAGGACCAGCTGCTGGGTGCGGTCGGACGCGGTGAACAGCAGCAGCGGTACGGCGAACGCGGCCACCGCGATCACGACGAACAGCAGGAGTGCGGCCTGGACCCGGGTGCGCACGCGTGGTTCCCCTCAGTCCTCGTTCCCGAGGTCCCCGAAGCGGTAGCCGAAGCCCCGGATCGTGGTGAGCAGCTCGGGGCGGCGCAGCTTGGCGCGCAACTGGGTGAGGTGGACGTCGAGGGACCGGGAGACGGCGTGGCGGGCGTCGCCCCACACCTCGTCCAGGAGCTGCTCGCGGCTGACGGCCGTACCCGCACGCCCGGCCAGCACGGCGAGGATGTCGAACTCCTTGGTGGTCAGTTCGATCTCCGCCCCGGCGACCCGGACCCGGCGCGCGTCGAGATCCACCTCGACGTCACCCGCACGGGCCGTCCGTACGAAGGAGGCACTCTTCGCCGCGTTTCGCCTGGTGACGGCGTCGATCCGGGCGAGCAGCTCGGCGAGTCGGACCGGCTTGACGAGGTAGTCGTCGGCTCCGAGCCGCAGTCCGCGCACGACCGAGCGCTCGTCGCCGCGGGCGGTGAGCACCACCACCGACATGTCGCTCACCGCGCGCAGGGCGCGCAACACGTCCAGGCCGTCGGTGTCGGGCAGGCCCAGATCGAGAAGCAGCAGGTCGGAGCTGCGGTGGTAGGTCAGCACCTCCCTGCCGTACCGGACCCGCCGAGTGACATGGCCATGGTCGTACAGGACCTCCACGAGCGCCGCGGCCACGCCGTCGTCGTCCTCGGCCAGCAGGATCTGCACCCTGACCACCTCCTTTCGGCCACTCCCGGCCACTGCCTCCAGCCGAATGTAAACCACACCGACCGCGCACCGGCCGGAGTGTTAAGGGGAGGTTAGTTCTGTGCTCGGTCCTCTCGTCCGCCGGTGCGGGACGGAGCCAGGCTGCACGGCACCCAGCAGCCTGAGAAGGACGCCGTAATGATCATCGACTGTCACGGTCACTACACGACCGCCCCGCCGGCCCTGGAGGTATGGCGCAACCGGCAGATCGCCTCCCTCACCGACCCGTCGGCCGCCGCCCCGGCCCGCGCGGACCTGCGTATCGACGACGACGAGCTGCGCGAGACCATCGAGCCGAACCAGTTGCGGCTGATGGACGAACGCGGCATCGACCTGACGGTCTTCTCGCCCCGCGCGTCGTTCATGGCGCACCACGTCGGCGACTTCGAGACCTCCGCCGCCTGGGCGGCTCTCTGCAACGAACTCTGCTTCCGGGTGAGCCGGTTGTATCCCGAACGCTTCGTGCCCGCCGCGATGCTTCCGCAGTCCCCCGGCGTCGACCCCGCGACCTGCCTCCCGGAACTCACCCGCTGCGTCGAGGAGTACGGCGCCGTCGCACTCAACCTGAACCCCGACCCCTCGGGCGGTCACTGGACCGCGCCGCCCCTCACCGACCGCTCGTGGTACCCCGTCTACGAGAAGATGGTGGAGTACGACATACCGGCGATGGTCCACGTCAGCACGAGCGTCAACCCCGCCTTCCACACCACCGGCGCGCACTATCTGAACGCCGACACCACGGCGTTCATGCAGCTCGTCCAGGGTGACCTGTTCGCCGACTTCCCCACCCTGCGCTTCGTCATCCCCCACGGCGGCGGTGCCGTCCCCTACCACTGGGGCCGCTTCCGGGGCCTGGCGATGGCGCTCGGGAAGCCTCCACTGGAGGAACACGTCCTGGGCAACGTCTACTTCGACACCTGCGTCTACCACCAGCCCGGCTCGGACCTCCTCTACGACGTCGTCCCGGCCCGCAACATCCTCTTCGCCTCGGAGATGATCGGGGCCGTCCGCGACATCGACCCGTGCACCGGCCACCACTTCGACGACACCGGTCGCTACGCGGAGGCGGCCGAGCTGCCCGCGGACGACCTCGCGGCGATCCAGGAGCACAACGCCCGCTCTGTGTACCCGCGCCTGGACGCGCTGCTGAAGCGCCAGGGGCGGTGAGGCACATGAGCACCCCCTCCCCCAAGACCCCCGGCTGGCTGGACTGGTACCGCAACCCGTCCACACCGGCCTTCCGGCTGCCGCCGGGGACCGTCGACACGCACTGTCACGTCTTCGGCCCGCAGGCCGACTTCCCCTTCGCGCCGGAGCGGAAGTACACACCCTGCGACGGCGGCAAGGAGGATCTGTTCGCGCTACGCGACCACCTGGGCGTCGACCGCAACGTCATCGTGCAGGCCACCTGCCACGGCGCGGACAACAGCGCCATGGTCGACGCCGTCCGAGCCGCGGGCGGCAGGGCGCGCGGCATCGCGACGGTCCGCCCGGACATCAGCGAGGGCGAGCTGCTCGAACTCGACGCGGCGGGCGTGCGCGGAGTGCGGTTCAACTTCGTACGGCGACTGGTGGACACCTCGCCCGAGGACGACCTGCACACCATCGCCAAGAAGGTCGCCCCGCTGGGCTGGCACGTCGTCCTCTACTTCGAGAGTGCCGACCTGCCCGAACTGGAGGGCTTCTTCGCGTCGTTGCCCGTCCCGCTGGTGGTGGACCACATGGGACGGCCGGACGTGACCCAGCCCGTGGACGGGCCGCAGTTCACCCGGTTCCTGCGCTTCGTCGACGACAACGACGTCTGGGTGAAGGTGAGTTGTCCCGAACGCCTCAGCGTGACGGGGCCCGCCGCCCTGGACGGCGAACGGCACGCCTACACCGACGTCGTCCCCTTCGGCCGCCGCGTCGTCGAGGAGTTCCCCGATCGGGTGCTGTGGGGCACCGACTGGCCGCACCCCAACCTCACCGGCCACATGCCCGACGACGGACTCCTCGTCGATCACGTGTCGCGGGTGGCGGTCACCGCGGAGCAGCGGCACCAGCTCCTCGTCGCCAACCCGATGGGCCTCTACTGGCCCGGCGAGCACGTCTGACGTCCCCGGACTCCCCTGTATCCCCCGTGCATTTCCACCCACTTCGACAAGGGCCGCTCATGCAACACGCCAACGCGCTGAACCGGCTGGACAGGCTTCCGGTCTCCCGGTTCCACAAAGTCACCCTCCTCGCCGTCGCCTTCGCCTACTTCTTCGAGTTCGCGGACATCAACAGCTTCGCCACCACCGCACCGAAACTGATCAAGCTGTGGGGCCTGACCGTCGACCAGGTCGCCTACGTCACCTCGCTCTCGTTCGTCGGCATGTTCCTCGGGGCGATCGTCGCCGGGTCCATCTCCGACCGCTGGGGCCGCAAACGCGCACTGCTGTGGACGACGCTGTTCTTCGGCATCTCCTCGTTCGCGGCGGTCTTCTCCTGGGACCTCGTGTCCCTGGGTGTGTTCCGCGTCCTGACCTCGGCGGGACTGTCCGCGATGACGGTCGTGGGGGTCGTCTACGTCAACGAGATGTACCCGTCGGCGATCCGCGGCAAGTACCAGGCGTACGCCATCGTCATCGGCATCTGCGGAACACCCGTCACCAACCTCATCGCCAGCGCCGTCGTCCCGCTCAACGACTGGTCGTGGCGGCTGGTCTACCTCTGGGGCTCGCTGGGCATCCTGCTCGTGCTGTTCACCCGGCACCTGAAGGAATCACCCCGCTGGCTGGAGAGCAGGGGAGAGCACGCCAAGGCGGACGCGGTGCTCCGGGAGATCGAGGAGAGCGTCGCGGCGGAGAAGGGCCCCCTTCCCGCGCCCGCGCCGCCGGTCGACGAGACACCGTCGACGAAGGCGCCCCTGCGGCTGCTCCTGCAGAAGAAGTACCTGTTCCCGACGCTCCTGCTCACGGTGCTGTGGACGACGCAGACCATCGGCTTCTTCGGCTACTCCAGCTGGGCGCCCACCCTGCTGGCCAAGGAGGGCTTCAGCGTCGAGAGGTCCGTCTTCTACGTGGCCCTCACCACGGTCGGCGCACCGCTCGGCTGCTATCTGGCCTCCCTGGTCACCGACCGCTTCGAGCGCAAGTGGTGCCTCGTCGCCTTCGGCACGGTGATCGCGGCATGCGGTCTGCTGTACGGGCTCACCTTCAACCCGGTCCTCATCATCGTGTTCGGATTCCTGGTGAACCTCTTCGAGCGCGGCTACACCGCCCTCGCCTACGCCTACTCCCCCGAGCTCTTCGACACCCGCAGCCGCTCCCTGGGAACGAGCGTCTCCTACGGCCTGGGCCGGCTGTCGAACGCCGCCGGTCCGCTGATCGTCGCGGCGCTCTACAACGGCCACGGCTATCAGAGCGTCTTCTACTTCATCGCCGGCACCTGGCTGCTCGGCGCGATAGCCCTGGCCGCCTTCGGCACCCGCACACGATCGGCCCGCATCGCCCAGGCAGAGCGGCAACGCGTGAGCCTCCCCGCCTGAGGCGGCCCGGGGCAGGGCAGCGCGGGGCCGCGCGGCGCGCCCTCGGAACACTGCTCAGGTCTGCTTCTCCATCCTGATGGCCTGGCGGAGTTCCTCGCTCGCCGCTCCCGGTTCCCGCCGCTGGATCTCCAGCAACGCGGCGGCGATGGCGTCGAGCTTGCGCTGGATGGCGTGCTCGGCTCGCCGTTCGGAATTCTTGAGCAGTGCCAGGAGCAGCAGCGAGACGGCGGACATCGTCTCGCCCACCAACAACAGCCACGGCGTGGGCAGCTTCAGCGCGTGCGCGGTGATCGCGGCGGCGACCAGGACGAGGCACACGCCGAAGAAGGCGGGAGAACTGGTGAAGTTCGAGGCGTGTTCGGCCAGGCGCGTGAACCGTCCCGGCCGGTCCCCGTCCCGGTGCGCGGGGTGCCGTGGTGCCATCAGGTCACCGGCGGTCTTCACGAGGCCGGCCGGTCGGCCGGAGCCCCCAGGGCCCAGCCGGAGACATCGCCCAGCCGGCCACGCCACAGCGGAGCGGTGGCGGTCCCGGGCACGGACAGGAACGTGACGTCGACGAGGTGGATGAACCCGTGCAGCCCGTCCCCCGCTCCCGGCTCCGCATCGGCCTCCTTCAGAGCGGACCGGACGGTGTGCGCCAGGTGTGCCATGTGGTCGGCCGCGTCTTCCGCTCCGGTGGCCGTCGACACCACGTGCTCCCACCGGTCGGCCCACGTACGGGACCCCACCAGGTTCCCCGCGACGATTCCACCGGGCGTGGTCAGGCAGATCTTGAGGGCCGCCTCGGGCTGCGCGTCGACCAGCCGCAGCAGGATCTCCAGATGTGCGTCGATCGGCGGGAGCGCGGCACCGCTTTCGCTCACCACAGGTCCTCTCTGGTACATGCCCGGGGCCGGGTGGGTTGCCGCGCCCCGGGCCACGGGTGTCGGGCCAGGGCTCGGGTGTCGGGCGTCGGGCGTCGGGCGTCGGGTCTCGGGCTTCGGTTCAGTGGGTGGTGAGCATGCCCGCGCGCAGGCGCTTCAGGGTGCCGGAGAGCAGGCGCGACACGTGCATCTGCGAGCAGCCGAGCCGTTCGCCGATCTGCGCCTGGGTCAGCTCCTCGACGAAGCGCCAGTGGAGGATGTGCCGTTCACGCTCGTCGAGTTGGGCGAGCAGGGGCGCCAGCGTGTGGAAGTCCTCCACCAGTTCCATGGCCGCGTCGTCGGACCCGATGAAGTCCGCCAGTGCCGTCTCGCCGTCGGGGCCGCCGCCGATGGTGGCGTCAAGGGAGGCGGAGTTGTAGCCGTTGGACGCGAGCCGGGCCTCGATGACCTCCTCCTCGGTCAGGTCCATCAGGTCCGCCAGCTCCCTGACCGTGGGGGTCCGGCCCATACGGCTCTGGAGCTCCTCGGTGGCCTTCGCCAGCTGCACGCGTGCCTCCTGCAGGCGGCGCGGCACGTGCACGGACCAGGAGGTGTCCCGGAAGAAGCGCTTGATCTCACCCACGATGTAAGGGATGGCGAAGGAGGTGAACTCCACCTCACGGGATATCTCGAACCGGTCGATGGCCTTGATCAGCCCGATGACGCCGACCTGGACGATGTCCTCCATCCCGTCCGCGCCGCCCCGGTTGCGGAACCGTCCGGCCGCGAAGCGGACCAGGGACATGTTCATCTCGATCAGGGTGTTGCGCGCGTACTGGTACTCGGGCGTGCCTTCCTCGAGCACCGCCAGCTTCGCGAAGAACAACTTCGACAGGCTGCGGGCGTCCTTGGGCGCCATCTTGCCCGGTTCGGGGACCACAGGCAGTGCCGCTGTCGTCTGCTCCTCGGCCGCTCGCGCGATCGTCGTCGTCATCTGAGATCTCCCCACCCTGCCGGTGCCCTGCGTTCGAGCTGATGTCGCCGCGTCTACCCCCTCATCCGCAGAGCATGCACATGCCCGACAGAAGTGCCCGGTCGAGCGGGCGGGAACTCGCCGTCCGGCCGGGTCCGGGGCGCCGCCGGCCGGTACCTCGGAGACAGGAGATCGCGAGCTCCGGCCGATGCAGGTCCGGTGGTCGACGGTCCGGACGGCTGGAACGACGAGTCCGGCTACGGCGCCGGTGAGGTCGGCAGGCCGGCGCTCGTCGTCGTGACGAGCTCGCCGCCGAAGTCGGTCCGGCTCACCGCGCGAACTGACCGGTCGACACCCGCACTGTGCATCCCGGCCCACCACCCGCTCGGGCCGCAGTCCCGCGGCGATCACCGAGTCCATCGCCCGCCGCGAAGCCCACCCCGCGCGCCGGCATCGGCGATCTGCCGACGCTGTTCCTCACCGGGTTCCCCCGTCACCCGGACGAGCACCTGGAATGGAGTGGGGCCGACTGCCTCACCGACCTCCGACAGCGCACGCCGTGCGGCCGAATCGACGTTCTCCCACAAAGGACAACGCAGCCCCGTGATCGCCGCGATGCTCACCACCGGTTCGCGCGCTGGGCCTCAATCGGTCTGCGTTCTGCGCGCGGACCGTGTCCCCTGGCGCCTCTGGCCCTCGTCACGGGCCTGCTGATAGGCGCTGAAGATCGTCTCCGCGGCGCCGGACAGCGCACCCTTGGTCTTGCCACGGGCGCCGGACTCGGTGATCTTCTCCGTGAGTTCCATGAGCCCGGCCGGCTTGCGTGGTCCCGACTCCAGGTCAAGCCGGTTGCACGCCTCGGCGAAGCGCAGGTAGGTGTCGACGCTGGCGACGACGATGCGTATGTCGATCTTGAGGATTTCGATGCCGACCACCGACACGCGCACGAAGGCGTCGATCACCAGTCCTCGGTCGAGAATGAGCTCGAGGACGTCGTAGAGGCCGCTGGAACCGCCCCCGCCGCCCTGCTGCGTCGCCACGGTCATGACGGCAAACCCCCTTGCCCTGATGCGTCTGCGTGGTCTCGTCGGCGCTGTTCCTCGGTGCGGTGCGGACTACCTGTGCAAGTTGCCGCACATGCCGCGGCCAAACGCATGTACGAGTCCTCGGTGAGACGGGCCTGACGGCGACCGCTCAGGCGCCTGCGGGGGCGACGACGCCGGGCCGGCCGTGGGAGCAG
This sequence comes from Streptomyces sp. NBC_00080, assembly GCF_045041255.1. NCBI lineage: Bacteria > Bacillati > Actinomycetota > Actinomycetes > Kitasatosporales > Streptomycetaceae > Streptomyces > Streptomyces sp. NBC_00080. The sequence continues at coordinate 9,314,013 of NZ_CP108235.1, read as the reverse complement.
TTCCCTGCCACGGCCGCCCTGGGGATGCGCATCCGGCGCAGCAGATCGCGAGTGAGGCGGGTGTCGAGTGTGGTGCGCCAGGTGACGTCGGGGTGCCGCGAGCGCAGGTGCGACAGTGCCCTGGTGCCCAGCCCGCAGTCGCGGAACGGTTCGTCCAGGACGACACCGGTGATCACGCCCTCGGCGCACTCGTCGCACGCTCGATAGGTGACCCGTCCGACCACCTTGCGGATGTGCACCAGGAGCAGACACTCCTCGCCCGCGCCGCCCTCCGGGGAGGACGAGGGCAGCAGCTCGACGGCACGATAGGCGAGCAGCCTGCGGTGCCACCGACCCCCTCGCCGTCCGGTGCGCCGGTGCCTTCCCTCGGCCCGCCGTGGTGAGGCACCGTCCCGTGTTCCAGGTCGGCCGTGCGCGTCGCTCATGGCATACGTCTGGTTTCCCTGCATTCCATCGCGTGTGCCCGATACCGCGGACCCCATGTCACCACACCGTGAACGCATCGCGGTTGCCGACCGCCCGGGGTGAGGTGTTGTTCGAGTGGTGCGAGGCGCCGCTGTGCTCGGACGGGCCGTTGCGGACGCTCGTCGACCTGGCGCTCGCCGGCCGGCCCCGTGCGGCGGAGCCATTACATGGGCGGCGCGTCCTGGTGGAGGGCCTTGTCGACGCCGGTGATGACCACGGTGATCAGGCAGAGGGCGATGACGGTCTCGGCCCACAGGAAGGCGAACCAGTCCAGCACGCAGCCGATCGGGGGCGTGCCGGGGGCGGTGTTACGGAACGCGGCCAGGGCGAACAGGGTGGCGGCCATCCAGGCGAGGGCGGGCCAGACAAGGCCCTCACTGCGGGTCGTCAGGTACCAGGCCGCGATGAGCACGGACACCGCCAGCGCCCACATCACCACCATCATGAAGACCGCGAAGGCGAGCAGGCTGCCCGATCGCGCCAGCCCCAGCGCCACCACGGCCTCCTGCCGGGAGGGCACCGGCTGCACGGAGATCGAGAAGAGCGTGTCGTTGTTGGAGAACAGCATCCGTACCGGCACCTGCTTGCCGCCCAGCTGTGCCCGGAACGCGATGTCGGTCTCGTAGGTGTCGAACGGGTAGTCACTGATCGATCCGCCGGTGAGCGCAACCTGCACGTCTCGCGTCGAGAGCCGCTCATGCGCCGCGAACTCCAGGTCGCTGAGGGTCGCCCCCGAGGTCTGGATGCTGAGATCGGCCACCGGGGCCGCCCCGTCCGCCTCGCCGAGGCTCCCGCGCGGGGCCACCCAGACCCGCAGGACCAGCTCTCTGCCCGCGGCGTCGACACTCTGGACGACGGCCTCCACGTCCACCCGGTCGGCGGCCGAGGAACCGACGGTGTACACCGTGTCGACCGCCCGCCGCTCGGTGAACTGCAGCCACGAGCCGACGGCCACCGCCACCACGATCAGGAACGCGATGGGGATGAGCACCGGCAGGAGGGACCCTCCGGAGCGTCGTGGGCGAGGCGGGTCGGCAGGTGCCGGACGGCCCTGACGCATCACTTGGTCCGGATGCCCGGCAGTCGGTCTGCCGCACGGAAGTCGTCCGGTGGGTCCGCGTTGCACCCGGCAAGGAGGACTCCGGCCCCGAAGCGCCCTTCTTCGCTGCCACGCGGGCGCAGAACGTCGACTGCCGGGGACACCGTCACGCGCAGATACGGCGGGGCGAAGAACTCCCGCTGGATGAAGGTGCGGAACGGCTTACCGGTCACCCTCTCGACGACATGGGCCAGTACGACCACAGCCGACGCACCCTCAGCGACACACAACGAAGCCATCCGACTCACGGACACCACCCGCTTTCGCCGCCGGGAACGAGATCGGCTCAGTGCCATCGCGGACTGCGGAGGGTTGAGGCCGTCAAGTCCGCTGCGGGTGTGCCGTGATGCGGCGCCGGCCGATACCGGGCGGCCGGGTTGCCAGAAGGATCGGACCCAGTGGCGGACCGCACGTAGGCCACGCTACGGGGTGGTCCGAGTACGTGCATGCGGACGACGTGGCGGCAACGAAGCGCGCGCCGCCTGCCTCGGGCATACGGCCCAGCGACCACCGCCGGAGCAGGGGGGCTCCCCGCCCCCGCCGACCGGGTGACCGGGTGACCAGGTGACCGGGGACAGCCCCCGGTCCGAGGCGGGGCTGCTCCAAGTGGAGGCGACGAGTGGTGCGAGCCCCGGCCCGATCGCAGGCTGACGTAGCGCCCTGCCCGGCCGTGCGGCGGGGCGCAGCCATGCCAACCGTCCCCCGGCCGGAGCGGCCAGGGACGTCAGAGAGACGAGATCACATGGCGGAACACGACATCGGTCCCGGGGCCCTGGCCTCCCTTTCCGGGGCCGGGACACCCGTACGGAGCCGGGCTCGACACACCCGTCCACGACTCGGCCGCAGGACACGTACGAAGGCGGCGCTCCTCGCCGCGTGTCTGGGTGTCCTCGGTGCGGTCGGGACGGCGCCGAGCAGCGCCCGGTCGACGCCTGCCGGCGGGCCGCGGCCCGAACATCCGGCGCGATTCGTACCGGGCCCCTGCCCGCAGACGCCCGACCCGGTTCCCGGGCGGTGCGGCTTCCTGGAGGTCCCCGAGAACCGCGAGCGCCCCACGAGGCGGACCATCCGGCTGGCCGTCGCCATCATCCCGGCAGCGTCGAAGAAGCGGGCCGCCGACCCCGTGGTGTTCATGGAGGGCGGTCCCGGCGGAGACGCGTTCGGAGCCATCCCCTTCCTGATCGACTCCGACGTGAACCGCGACCGCGATCTGATCGTCGTGGCCCAGCGCGGCGCCCTCCACTCACAGCCGAACCTCGCCTGCCCGGAGATGGACCGGTTCAACGCGACCGCCGTCGGCCTGCCCTACGACGCGCCGTCCACCGGACGAGGGCTGGTACGCGCGGCGAAGGCGTGCCGGGACCGTCTGACGGCCGAGGGCAACGACCTCACGGCCTACAACACCACCGAGAACGCCGCGGACTTCGCCGCCCTCCGCAAGGCCCTGGGCATCAAGAAGTGGAACGTCTACGGCTACTCCTACGGCACCGACCTGGGCCTCACCTACCTGCGCCGGCACCCCCAGGGCATCCGCTCGCTGGCGATCGACTCGGTCGTACCGCCACAGATCGTGAGCCTGCCGTGGGCCTGGGACAGCGCCCAGGAGGGGATCAACGCGATCTTCGCGGCGTGTGAGGCCCAGCCCGCCTGCAAGTCCCGCTACCCGCACCTCTCCCGCACGCTCACGCAGCAGGTCCGGCGGCTGGAGGCGAACCCCCTGACGCTGACCGTGCCGCCGCCCGGTGGCGGAACCCCGGTGAAGGTCGTCCTCGACGGGGGCACGCTGGTGAACCTGCTGGTCACCAACGGCCGACTGGTACCGTCCGTCGACGTCCCCGCGGCGCTCTACGAACTCGCCGCCGGCAATCCGGAGCGCCTCGCGCGGGCCCAGGCCGCCGGCGCGACGCCCGCCATCGGCGAGTTCGCCCACGGGCTGACGCACTCGGTGGCCTGTGCCGAGTGGGTCCCGGGCTTCTCGAAGCGCGACGTGCTGAAGGCGGGCCGCCGGGCCTTCCCCGGATGGCCGGACTCGGTGCTGGCCCACGCACCGCAACTGCCCTTCGAACACGACCTGTGCCGTGTCTGGAACGTCCCGGACCGCACCGCGGTCCAGCGCGTGGCCACCCGCAGCAAGGTGCCCGCGCTCATCATCACCGGAACCTTCGACGCGAAGACCGGGGCCAGCTGGGGGCCGTTCACCGGCCGCACGCTCCCCCGCTCGACCGCGGTGGTGATTCCCGGGATCACCCACTGGGTGGTGCCGCAGAACCCCTGCGCCGCGTCGGTGCTGCTCTCCTTCCTGGCGCGGCCGACCGCGCCCGACACCGGCTGCGTGCCGGGAGTCCGACCCAAACCGTTCACCATCGTCCCCTGACCGGAGTACGCACGATGTCCACTGGTACGACCCCCAGCCGGCGTCCCGCTCGGCGGCTCCCGGCAACGCTGGCCGGCGCCACGGCCGGCGCCCTCGTCGTCGGCCTCGCCGCGATGCCCGCACACGCCGGGTCCGGCACAGCCGACCCGATCGGCACGGCCGCCCGTACGGTGGGCGATGCCCACTTCGAACCGGGCCCCTGCCCCAGGACCGCGGACCCGATCCCCGATCTCGCGCGCGCCCGCTGCGGCACCCTCACCGTGCCCGAGAAGCGTTCCCAGGCCAAGGGGCCCAAAGAACCCCAGGGATACGGGGGCCACCACGGACGCACGATCACCCTCGCCGTCGCGATCATGCCCGCGGAGCGCAGCCGTCCGGCGCCCGATCCGATCGTGTGGCTCGCCGGAGGCCCCGGCGACGACGCGGTCTCCGAGATCCCGATGGCGCTCGCCGGCCACCTGAACCGCGATCGCGACGTGATCTTCATGTCCCAGCGTGGCACCTACTCGGCCGACCCGGAACTCACCTGCCCGAACATCGACCGGTTCAACGCCCGCGCCCTCGGCCTCGTGTCCAACGCGCCGTCCACCGGGCGCCTGCACGTCGAGGCGACCCGGGCCTGCCGCGACCGCGTGGACGCCCAGGGCGCCGACAGCAGCGCCTACAACGACATCGAGAGCTCGGCGGACTACGACGCCCTGCGCAAGACGCTGGGTGTCAAGAAATGGAACGTCTTCGGGATCTCCTACGGCACCCACCTGGCGCTCAACTACATGCGCCTGCACCCGAAGGGCATCCGCTCGGTCGGCATCGACGGCGTCCTGCCGCCGTCCATCGCCGGCGGGGCCGTGACCTGGAAGGCCGCCCGAGAGGGTTTCGACGGCCTGTTCAAGGCCTGCGAGAAGCAGCCCGCCTGCAACACCCGCTACCCGCGGCTGAAGGCCACCTTCCTCCGCCTCGTCAGTGAGCTGGAGGCCAAGCCGATCACCACCACCGTCACGGTCCCGGTCCACCCGGAGCCGGTGAAGGTCGTGCTGGACGGGGCCAACCTGGTCGCGTGGCTGACCTCGGCCACCCACGTGGCCGCCGGGGTGCCGCGCTCCATCGACGAACTGGCCCACGGCAACCCACAGCGGATCGCCGAGCAGCTCGCGGGCGGCAAGTACAGCCCGCAGGCCATCGGAAGGGTCGCCCACGGGCTGGTCTACGGCGTCTTCTGCAGCCAGTGGACCCCGTACGAGAGCCGGGCCGACATCATCCGGGGCGGACGCCGCGCGTTCCCGACGTTCCCCCGATCGATGCTGGCGAACGCCCCGCAACTCGCCTGGCTCCACGACGACTGCCGTGCCTGGGACGTACCCCCGGCGCCCCCGTCGGTCCGGGACGTGACCCGCAGCGACATCCCGACCCTCGCCCTGTCCGGCGGGTTCGACGCCCAGACGGCGCCGAGCAATGGGGCGTACGTCGCCCGTACGCTGAGTCGCTCCACCGCCGTCACGGTCCCCTACGTCGCGCACGTGGTGTTCGCCGACTCGCGGTGCGCGCAGACGATCACCACGTCGTTCTTCGCCCGTCCTACCGCGCCGGACACCGGCTGCCTCGCGGGACTCCAGCCACCGCAGTTCGAGATCGCACCGTAAGGCGCTGGCCGGCCACCGCCTCCACGGTGCCGGAACCGACGGGGCCCGCATCCTCCGACGTGGTGGATGCAGGCCCCGGTCGTGCAGGCCTGTAGTCCGACAACACCATGCCGGTGTGACTGCTGCTGTCGGTGAGGGTGCCACGCCCTGACACCGGCTCGCGTCGGGCGGGAGGGGGCAGGTCGGCCCATGCGATGCTCCGGCCGTCACGGCTGGACGGCGGACCGGCCGCTGACGGATCCCGCCGCCGACGCCCTTGAGGATGTGCCGGGTGCGCAGCAACGCGGGAGGGTCGGCCTTGGCCTCGTGGTGTCGGGCGGGTGATCGGGGGCACAGCCCGTCGCCGGGCCTACGGGGACGGTCAGGCTGCCGGCGCGAAGGCCGTGATGGCGTCGACGAGGTCGGCCGGGGCTTCCAGCGGGATCAGGTGACCGGTGTGCGGAACCACCACGAAGTCGACTTGGGAGAGGTAGGGCACCAGATTGTCGCGGAGCACGTCGACGGGCTCGACCTGATCGTTCTCCCCGGCCACCACGAGAGCGGGAACGCTGACCACGCGCGTCTGCTCGGTGATGTCCTGCGCGATGCCGCGCAGCGGCCACTCGGTGCGGGCGGCTTCGTTCACGGTCCGCGAATCGGTCACGATCCGCGCCTTGACCGGAGCGGACAGCTCGGTCGCGGTGAGGATGTGATCCCGTGCCCCGGCTACGGACTCGGCGGAGTCGTAGGCGTGCGACAGGGCTTCCTGGTACTCGGGGGTGATCTGTGCGGCGGGCTTCGCCGGGCCGGAGCCGACGAGGACGATGCCGCGCAGGCCGGCGGGCCGGGTGGCCGCGACCAGCTGTGCGACCTTGCCCCCCATCGAATGGCCCACCAGGACGTAGTCGGTGACCCCTGCATCGGCGAGCACGGCCAGCGTGTCGTCGGCGAGCTGACCGAGCGTGTAGGGGCCGGGCAGAGCGCTCGACCGGCTCCACCCGCGGAAGTCGACCGCGAGCACGTCACGGCCCGCCAGGCGGTCGACGACCAGGTCCCACGTGCGGGCGGAACCACCCCAGTAGTGCAGGAACACCAGGGTCGGCCCGGTACCCGGCCGGTGGTCGTAAACGGGCAGAAGCGTCTGCTGCGTCGTGTTCATGATGGCTCTTCCGGTCGGTGTTCTGAGTGATTGCCCCGTGTATTCATTGAAACTTCCGCTCCCGGACGGGGCATCGGCGTGACTGGTCGCCCGATGGTGAAAACTGGACACATGAGCGTGATCCGGCAGATGACCTACCGACCCGGGGGACACCGCGCCGCCTCGGTCGAGACGATGACGTTCAGCCGCCTTCGCGAGCTGAACGACGGCGGCACGCAGCGCGCCGACTTCCATGTCCTCGCCATCGTCGACGCCGGATATGGCTCGGTCACGGTGGATTTCCTCCACCACCCGCTCAAGAAACGGTCCGCGGTGTGGGTTCCTCCCGGCGCCGTGCACCGGTGGGACGACATCGCCGATGTGGCAGGGCACCTCATGCTGTTCGTGCCGACAGCACCGGTCACGAACGCCACCCGGGAACTCGTCGCATCCCCGGACCCGGCCGCGCACTGGAGCATTCCCGACGCCGACTGGCTGTTCGTCGACACGGCGCGCAACCATCTCCTCCTCGAGACATCCGCCCCACCCGGGCAGTTCCCGACGGAGCTGCCCGAAATCCTGCTTTCCGCGCTCATCGCCCGGCTGCGCCCACCGCACGCCGAAGCACGGTTCACACATCCGGTGTTCCGGTTGTTCCGCTCAAGCGTCGAAGCGCACTTCCGTAACCACCACGACGCCGGCTACTACGCCCGTGCTCTGGGATATGCGCCCCGCACCCTCTCCCGAGCGGTGCAGCAGGCCACAGGCCGCACCGCGAAGGCGTACATCGTCGACAGGATCGTCCTCGAAGCCAAAAGACTCCTCGCGCACGACCGCCTCACCGCGGCCCGCTGCGCCGCCACGCTCGGCTTTCCCGACGCATCCAACTTCTCGGCGTTCTTCCACAAGGCGACGGGCATGCGCCCGGGCGCATGGCAGGCGACGGTAGCCATCGAGTGAGGAGGGGCAGCCACAGGGGACGCGGCCCTACGGCCCGTTCACGTCGGCACGACGGGGCGGCGCCGCCCGCACGGCCACCACAACCTCGCCGCGCGCACACCACGCCGCCCCGTCCTCGCCAGCTGATCCGAACGGCAGGCTTGCCGGCTGCTGGCGTCTCTGAGCGCGCAGGACCCCTCCACCCACGCCGTCAGTCTTCGCCGGGAAAGCCCACGTCGGCCGTATGGAGGGTCCCGGTCACCTCTTGTGTCATCTGCGCCAGAAGAGGTGGTGCGTCACACCGCTCGGGCTCGGCACGACCTCCATGTGGAACCGGTCCAGCAGTTGGTCGGGCGAGTCCCACAGGCGTAGCCCGGATCCGAGTTTCACCGGTGCGACGGCCACATGGAGGGTGTCGACAAGGTCGGCGTCGAGGAACTCCCGGATGGTGCTCACGCCGCCGCCGAGCCGGACGTCCATACCCTGCGCGGCTTTTTGCGCCTGCGCGAGGACGGTGGCGGGGTCGCCGTCCACGAAATGGAATGTGGTGTCGCCGAGCGTGAAGGACGGTCGCTTGTGGTGGGTCAGGACGAACACCGGCGTGTGGAAGGGCGGCTCGTCACCCCACCAGCCGCGCCATTCGTGGTCGTGCCACGGGCCGCGCTGGGGTCCGAACTTGTTGCGGCCCATGATCTCGGCGCCGATGTTGTGGCTGAAGTCCCGGGTGAAATAGTCGTCCAGGCCCCGGCTTCCTCCGGGCTCGGTGCGGTTGGGCCAGCTCGCCGTGGCGCCGGCCCAGGCGAAGAGCTTTCCCGGATCGATGTGGTGGCCGAAAGGCCGCTCCAGGCTCTGGTCCTCGCCGGCGGCGACACCATCGCTGGAGATCGTGAAGTTCTGCACTCGCAGCAGCTGATCCATGAGTTCCCTCATCAGGTCCTGTCGCATCCCCATAGGGCGATGCGTCCTACACCAGGATGTCGAACGGGACGGGGCTGGATCGACAGCGGCACCCACGCATTTTCCACAGTGTGCCCCGCCCGAGCCTTGCCGGGGGTCGTCGGCCCGCTGGTGTCGCGCGTGCGGCCAGTACGGGGATCCGGGAGGCAGTCGCCGCGGCGTCGAGGTCGACGGCGCAGGCCTGAACCGCATCACCCGCATCCGGCACGCCGCCGCCCCTCCCCCCGCCGCCGGACCCCTCGGCGCCGACACACCAGCCGGCCGAACCTCCCACTCCCCCCTCCATGACGCCTGTTCTGTGACACCCGGCAGCCGCCCACCACTCGGTTGGCGGACCCCCGGTGGATCCCCTTGCTGAGCGCTGCTGTCCCACTGCGACGGCGGGGCCCACCGCGCCTCCCGGCTCCCCCCGGGAGAGCACGCGGCTGCCCAGGGGCAACTGGTGCAGGCCTCGGGCGCCCCTCGTAGGCTCGAACTGCTCAGGGCCTGCCACGGAGGTCTGCGATGCCCCGAACCATCTGGTCCGGCACCATCAGCTTCGGCCCGGTCACTTCTCTGAACCAGTCCCACCCGGTGGGCGCCGACGCCCGGAGGACAACGGCCGAGCTGCTGAACGCCCGGCAGGCGCTGCGCAAGGCAGGGCAGTGCGGGCCCCGACCGGCGGAGCGCCCGACGGCGGCGGTGACGCCTCTTGAGCGGTGCCGTCAGACGCCGCCATCGGCCTCGCACAGCGCCGTGCCCAGAACCTCGTTGCCCCGGGTGCCGTAGCCCGGGAAAGTGAGCCTGTCGCCGGGAAACGCCACACGGCAGGGGACCTCGGTCCCGTCGCGGTACACGACCGTCACGGTGTAGGCGCTGGAGCAGCCGTTGGTGACGAAGGTATACCGCCAGTCGGCAGTGAAGCCCACGCACTCGGGTGCGCCGACTTGGCCCTCCACGCCCTCCAGGGACGCGGCGTCGGTCGCCGCTGCCGGCGTTGCCAGGGACAAAACCACCGCGGAGGTCAAGAAAGTTGAACGCAGAAACCGCATCATCGCACTGCTTCCCTTCATTTGATGAACGGACGCCTCCAGCGTACGAGGACCCGAGAGAGCATGAAAGACTTTGCGGCAAGTTTCAGAGTTTTGCGGTTCCTCTTTCAATGACCGGCGACTGACGCCTCACCGCCTGAAAGAGCAGGTCAGGACACGACGTTGACGATCCGTCACCTTCCTGCCGTTCGCCGCTGGGAGAGTGGCCGGCCGACACGAACGCCGCTGCCCGTCGAGAAGATGGCAGGACTTACACCTGTCACCGTGCCCGGAGCCGTCGAAAGACGAACCCGTTCCCTCAGCGAGCGAAGCGGCCGCGACGAGGCCGAAAGGCATCCGTCCCCGGTGTGCCCGGACGCCGTCCCCGCACATGAACGTGCCCGTGCCGGGCGACCGGCACGGGCACGTCGTCCATCGTTCTGTCAGCGCTTGAAGACCGCCACCGAACGCCCCGGCACCTCGAAGACGCCTGTGTTCTTGGTGTAGGTGGCCGTCCTGACCACGCGGTCGGCACCGCGGGCCTGCACCGGATGCAGCCGGTAGTCGCTTCCGGCCGACCCCGGCACTCGTTGGGTCTGGCGCTCGGCGGTGGCGTTGAAGACGACGACCAGGTCGCCGAGTCGCATCGTGATCACCCCTGGTGTCTCGTCACGACCGGACAGCGGGAAGGACAACGCCTCCTGTACCTGCTCGGCCGTGGTCAGTGCGAACGACTTCTCCGTCGTCCGGATCCGCAGCAGGTCGCGATAGGCGGCGGAAGCTCCCTCGATCTCCTTGCACCCCGGTGCAGGTGCCGACCTGAGCAACGGCCTCGCATACGGCCATTTGGCCTCGTTGGCCGCCGCGACCGGCAGACCCCGGCCGAACCCGTTGCCGTCCCGGCAGTCCCAGTGGACGGAGTTGAACCAGTCCCCGCTGTTGAAGGAGTCCCGGTCCAGTGACTTCGAGCGAAGAAGGTCGGAGCCGGCCTGGGAGAGCGCGGGACCCTGCGAGAGCGCCGCGGTCGCCATCGCGAGCACCTGCGTCCGGGCGCGGTCGGACACGGACGTGTCCGACGGCAGTTTGTAGGCGAGCGCGTCGTACAGGGTCTCGTTGTCATGGGCATCGGCGTAGGCGACGGCGTCTCCGGGCGCCTTCGCATAGCCGGCGGGGCTGCCGTTGTAGTCGACTTCGGCGCCGGTGACCTCCTTGCCGCCGGTGTCGGTGAAGCGGTAGCCACCGAGGTTGCCCGACAGACCGACCTTGATGAGGTCCTGGTAGTGCAGCAGCCGGGCCTTCTGCTCGGCCGACGTGCCGTTGGCGTCGGAGGAGTTGGGATCGGTGTACAGACCGCTCGCGAAGCCCTGCACTCCCGGGTCCTCGTCGAACGGCGAGCCGCCGCGCACGGCGTCACGGGCGCGGTCGGAGAAGGTCGCGACACCCGTCCCGGCCATGTTCCGCTGGGTGGCCTGCACGAACCGGGCGTCGTCGGCGACCTCGCCGAAGTTCCAGCCCTCGCCGTACAGGATGATCTTCTTGCCCTCGACACCGTCCTTCTTGAGGGTCAGCGCGTCCAGCGCCTTCCGGACCGCGAGGATGTTGGCCTTCGGGTGGTGGCCCATCAGGTCGAAGCGGAAGCCGTCGACCTTGTACTCCTTCGCCCAGGTGACGACCGAGTCGACGACGAGCTTGCCCATCATGGCGTTCTCGGTCGCGGTGTTCGCGCAGCAGGTCGAGTCGGCGATGCTGCCGTCGGCGAGCAGTCGGTGGTAGTAGCCCGGCACCACCTTGTCGAGGACCGAGGCGTCCGCCTGGCCACCCGCGACGGTGTGGTTGTAGACGACGTCCATGACCACTCGCAGGCCGTCCTCGTTCAGCGCCTTCACCATCTTCCGGAACTCGACGGTGCGCCGTGTCCCGTCCGGGTCACTCGCGTAGGACCCCTCGGGAACGGTGAAGTGGTACGGGTCGTAGCCCCAGTTGTAGGCGTCCTTCGCGGCGCTCTTCGCCACGCACGCCTGCTGCTCGGCGGAGTCCGCCGCGTAGGAGGCAAGGTCGCATCCGGGCGTCGCCCGGTCGGCGGCCTTCTCCGGCACGGTCGAGAAGTCGAAGACCGGCAGCAGGTGCACGTAGGAGGTACCGGCCTCGGCCAGCGCGCGCAAATGCCGGCTTCCCGCCGAGTTCTTCTCGGTGAAGGCGGCGTACGTGCCCCGCTCGGCCGCCGGGACGGTCGAGTCCTCGGCGGAGTAGTCCCGCACGTGCAGTTCCTGTATCTGCGCGTCCTTCAGCGGAACGGCTTCCGGTTTGTCCAGCGTGGACCACCCCTTGGGTGCCAGGGACTTGTCGTCCAGATCGACGACGAGACTGCGGGCGGAGTCGGCGGTCAGCGCCACCGAGTACGGGTCGGTGACCTTGTTGGTGACGACCTTGCGGACCGAGGGGGCCCACACCGTGACGGCGTACCGGTACGGCTTGCCGGTCCAGTCACGGGAACCGGTCACCGACCAGACCCCCGTGTCGTCGTCCCGGCGCATGGGGACGCGCTTGCCGTCCAGGTCGAGGGAGACGTTCCGCGCCGTGGGAGCCCAGACGGACAGAGTGGGCCTGCCCCGGTCGAAGACGGGCCCGAGGTCGGCGTTCCGCGCCGTGCCGTAGAGGTCGTCCAGCACACCGGGGATCTGGACTCCCGTCGCCGCGAGCAGTGCCCCGTTGGCGGCACGTTGGGTGGCGATGACCTGGCCACGCAGCGCGGTGCGGATCCGGTCACGGTCACGCGGGTCGACCGTGAAGGCCGGGTAGTCCTTGAGATGCGGATACGTGCTCTTCTGCGCGTCGCTGAGGGCCGTCGGCGTCAGCCGGAGCCAGTGACCCTCGTGGGACAGGGCGCCGTCCTCGACGGTGATGTCACCGTCGGGCGCGTAGACGAGCTGCTGGCTGGTGGCGTCGGTGGCCTTCACCTTCCACACCACCGTGTCCGAGTCGATCCACTGGGCCTGCGAGGTGCCGAGGTCCAGGTCGGGGGCGGCGCCCACGGTCGGCAGCAGGTAGTCGCTGTCGCCACCGATGAGCCAGACGTCCTTGCCGTAGGTGGCGAAATCCAGGGACCGGTCGCCGGCGATGTCCTTCTCGTCGCCCTTGTGGACGATGTAGCTGAGGGACGTCGCGCCGTCGGCGAGGGGCACCTCGAAGGTCGCTCCGAAGGCGTCCTCGGCGACCGGCCGCAACGGCTTGGACCAGTCCGTCGGGTTCGCGGCGCCGGTCCAGGTGTGCAGGCCCCAGCCGTCGTAGTCACCGTCGGCGCGGTGGTAGTGGATGACGGCCTTCTTCTCGTCCTGCGGTGGATACGCGCCCTCGGGTGCCGTCACCGCCTGCCCGTCCTCGCCCTGCTCGATCCAGACCTCACCCGTCTTCGCCGTCTCGACCGTGCGCTGCGGGCCGTCCGCGGTGCCGTCCTTCTCGACGGTGTACGTCACGTCGGCGGCCCCGTCGTCGAGCTTCACCCAGGCGAAGGCCCCGTAGGCGTCGCGACCGGTGAAGTCCGCAGTACCCGCCGACGACTTGAGCTGCCAGCCGTCGTAGTCGCCGTCCGTCCGCTTGTAGTGCACGACGGCGTAGTCACGGTCCACCGCGCTCGGCTCGGGTTCGGCAGGCGGTTGTCCCGCGGTGGTCGTGGCGGTACTGCTCGCGGTGTGTCCGGCGCTGTCGACCACGACGGCCTTGTAGCGCAGCGCCGTCCCGGCCTGCACCGTGTCGGACAGGTGCTGGGTCACCTTGTAGGGGGCGTGGTCGGCCGAACCCAGCGTCTTCCAGGCCCCGTTGCCGACCTGCGCGGCGAAGACGACCCGGTTCAGCTGTCCGCCGTCCACGTTCGCGGAGATCTCCACGTCACCGGTCGATCCGACGGCCGGCGCCTGCACCGACACCGAGGGCTTGGAGGCCGGGGACGCCAGCGGCTTCGCCGCCTTCAGCACCACCGCGGACAACGCCGGGACCTCCACGGTCACCTTCTTGTCGGCTCCGCTGGTGACACGCGCCGACGATCCGTACAGGCCCCGGAAGTCCATCCCCGCCGAATACGTCGCGACCTCGACCGTGCGGGCCTGGTCGGCGTTGTTCACGGCGACGACGTACTCCACCTTCTGCTTCGGGTCCGTGCGGGAGAACGCGTACACGCCCTGCCCGTCGTCCGCGTACCGCTCCTCCTGCACACCGTCACGCAGCGCCGGATGCCGCATCGTCAGCTTCGACAACGCGGCGATCGCCTTGTACAGCGGGTGCGTCGGGTCGTACGCGTCCGACGCGTGGGTACGGTCCGTGCCGATCTCGTCGTCGTCCAGGTAGTCCGCCACCTTGGAGGCGAACATCGTCTGCCGGGCGCCCTTGTCGCCGCCCGGGCCGGTGAAGCCCTGCTCGTCGCCCGCGTAGATCACCGGGTTGCCGCGGGAAAGGAACATCAGCTCGTGCGCGAGCCGGTCACGGCGCAGCAGCTCGGCGTCGGACGCGTCAGGGTTGTCCTGGCTGATGAAACTCCCGATGCGGCCCATGTCGTGGTTGCCGAGGAAGGTCACCTCCTCGTACGCGTTGGCCTTGTCGGTGGTGTAGCGGTAGTCCTGGGCGAGGACGTCGGAGAGCGCGTCGGCCGGCTTGTCCTGGGAGGCGTAGCCGCGGATCGCGTTCTGCAGCGGGAAGTCGAGCGTGGCGTCCAGTCGGCCCTGGGTCACATAGGGCGCCGTGACCGACGGGTCGGAGGAGAGGGTCTCGCCGAAGACGAAGAAGTCCTCGCGCCCCTTCTTGGCGGCGTAGGCGTCGATCGCCGTGGCCCACCGGGTCCAGAACGCCATGTCGACGTTGCGGACCGTGTCGACGCGGAAGCCGTCCACGTCGAAGTCCCTGACCCACTTCTGGTAGATCTTCTCCAGGCCCTCGACGACCTCGGGCCGTTCCGTCCACAGGTCGTCGAGACCGGTGTGGTCGCCGTAGAGGCCGCTTTCGCCGACGAAGGTCGAGTCGCCCCGGTTGTGGTACATGGTCGGGTCGTTCAGCCAGGCCGGGACCTTGGCCTCGCCCTCGTTCACCACGGGCGTGTACGGGAAGCTGTCCTCGTCGACCTTCCGCATGCCGGTGGTGTCGTCGAAGGGGCGGCCTTCGGTGTCGAGGTAGGGGTAGGCGCCCTTGGTGCGGTAGGCGTATTTCTTCTCGGTGTTGGTGACGGTGTCGGCGGTGTGGTTGGTGATGACGTCGAAGAAGACCTTCATGCCCTTGCCGTGGGCCTTGTCGATCAGCTCCGCGAGCTCGGCGTTGGTGCCGAAGTGCGGGTCGACCTGGGTGAAGTCGGTGATCCAGTATCCGTGGTATCCGGCGGACTCCCCGCCGCCCTGCACCGGCTTGTTCTTGAAGATCGGCGCCATCCAGATGGCGGTGGTGCCGAGCCCCTTGATGTAGTCGAGCTTCTTGATCAGGCCTTTCAGGTCGCCGCCCTGGTAGAAACCCTTGTCCGTCGGGTCGAAGCCCGTCGTGGTCCGGTCTCCGGTGAGGCCTCCGCGATCGTTGGCCGTCGAACCGTTGGCGAACCGGTCGGGCAGCAGGAAGTAGGACTGCTCTCGGGTGAGGTCGTTTCGGGCCGGCTCGGCGGCCAGCCGGGCGTCGGACGGCGGCGCGGGCGGGCGGGAGCCCGCGGACGCCGACTGTGCCGTGGTCAGCGTCGTGGCCAGCAGGGCGACCGCGACAGCCGCGGCGGTACGGCCGGTCATGCGGCGTGCCACGGGGGTTCGACCCGTCAGTGCCGTGCGGTCGCGGTTCACTGCCGCCACGCGGTCGTCGCCCGTCACGGTGTCCGTGCCGGGCGTGAGCCGTGGAACGATTCCGCGGTTCCGGACCTGTCGGCCTCTTCTGCTTCTTCGGTCTGGGGACGAACCGGTCACTGGGTGGATCCTTCCGGTCGGGTGACTTCGATGCGCACGCCGGTGGCGCCCAGCAGAGCGCCGCTGTCCGCCCGTTGGGTGGCGATCAGCCGGCCTTCGAGTGCCTGGCCGACGCGATCGCGGTCCCGCGGGTCGATACGGAACGCCGAGCTACGCGCGTACTGCGGGTACCTGGCCTTCTGGTCCTGGGTCAGCTCGCTCGGTACGAGCCGCAGCCACCGGCCCTCGTCGGACAGTGCGCCGTTCTCGATCGTGAGGTCGCCCTCGGTCACGTACACGAGTTGCTGGCTGGCGACACCGGTACCCTCACCGGCCCATACGACGGTGTCGTCGCCGATCCAGGTGGCCTCCGACCGTCCGAGGTCGAGGCCGAAGGCGCCGCCGGGAGAGGGCGTCAGGTAGGTGGAGTCTCCGGCTACGCGCCAGACCTCGTGCCCGTACAGGGAGAAGTCGAGGGCCTCGTCGACGGGGACGTCCTTCTCCTCCTTCTTGTGCAGGATGTAGCTGAGCGAGACGGCCTTGTCCTTCAGCGGCACTTCGAAGACCAGCCCGTAGGAATCCCTGCGCACCGGCGGGATGGGGTCGTTCCACTCCGGCGGGTTCGCGGAGCCCGTCCAGGTGTGCAGGCCCCAGCCGTCGTAGTCGCCGTCGGGCCGGTGGTAGTGCAGGACGGCCTTGGCCGTGTCCTGGGGCGGATAGGCGTCCTCGGGCCGCGCGTCGCGGACCGCCGCGCTGTTCTGCTCGGTCCACACCTCGCTCGTCGCGGCGAAGTCGAAGGCGCGCTCGGGGCCGTCGGCGGCTCCGTCCTTCTCGACGGTGAAGCCGATGGTGCGGGCGCCGGTGCCGGGTGTGGTCCAGGCGAAAGCTCCGTAGGCGTCGCGGCCCGCGAAGGGGGCCGTCGTGCCGTCGGCGGTCCGCAGCATCAGACCGTCGTAGTCGCCGTCCGCACGCCGATGATGGACGACCGCGTAGTGCCGCTTCGCCGTCGGTTTCCCGGGGGCGGGGCGCTGTCCGGCGGTGGTCGTGGCGGTGGCGCCCGCGGTGCGTCCGGAGCTGTCGACGACGACCGCCTTGTAGCGCAGCGCCGTCCCGGCCTGCACCGTGCCGGGCAGGTGCTGGGTCACCTTGTAGGGGGCGTGGTCGGCCGAACCCAGCGTCTTCCAGGGCCCGTTGCCGACCTGAGCGGCGAACACCACCCGGTTCAACTGCCCGCCCTCCACTGCCGCGGAGATCTCCACGTCACCGGTCGCACCGGCGGCCGGCGGCCGCACCGACACGGACGGCTCGGCGGCGGGGGGCGACAGCGGCTTCGCCGCCTTCAGCACCACCGCGGACAGCGGCGGGACCTCCACCGTCACCTTCCTGTCCCCACCGCTGGTCACCCGCGCCGACGACCCGTACACACCGCGGAAGTCCATGCCCGCCGAATACGTCGGCACCTGTACGCTCCGCGCCTTGTCCGCGTTGTTGACCGCGACGACGTACTCCACCTTCCGCTTCAAGTCCGTGCGCGAGAACGCGTACACGCCCTGCCCGTCGTCCGCGTACCGCTCCTCCTGCACACCGTCACGCAGCGCCGGATGCCGCATCGTCAGCTTCGACAACGCGGCGATCGCCTTGTACAGCGGGTGCGTCGGGTCGTACGCGTCCGACGCGTGGGTACGGTCCGTGCCGATCTCGTCGTCGTCCAGGTAGTCCGCCACCTTGGAGGCGAACATCGTCTGCCGGGCGTCCACATCACCTGACGGACCGGTGAAGCCCTGCTCGTCCCCGGCGTAGATCACCGGGTTGCCCCGGGGCAGGAACATCAGCTCGTGCGCGAACCGGTCACGGCGCAGCAGCTCGGCGTCGGACGCGTCAGGGTTGTCCTGGCTGATGAAACTCCCGATGCGGCCCATGTCATGACTGCCGAGGAAGGTCACCTCGCCGTACGCGTCGGCCTTGTCGGTGGTGTAGCGGTAGTCCTGGGCCAGAACGTGGGCCAGGTCGCTCGTGGGGCCGCCGCGGGAGGCGTAGTTGCGGACCACGGCCTGGAGGGGGAAGTCGAGGGTGGAGTCGAGCCGGCCCTCGGTCAGATAGGGGGCCATGACGACCGGATCGGCGGAGAACGCCTCGGCGAAGATGAAGAAATCGGGTTTCCCCTGCCTGGCCGCGTAGGCGTCCAGCGCCGTCGCCCACTGTGTCCAGAAGGCCATGTTGACGTTCTTCGCCGTGTCGACGCGGAAGCCGTCCACGTCGAAGTCCCTGACCCAGGTCTCGTAGATCCGCTGCATGCCCTCGACGACCTCGGGCCGCTCGGTCCACAGGTCGTCGTTGCCGATGAAGTCGCCGTACAGAGCGCTCTCGCCGGCGAAGGTGGAGTCGCCCCGGTTGTGGTACATGGCCGGGTCATTGAGCCACGCGGGGACCTTGGTGTCGTGCTCGCCGGTGCGGTTCAGCGGTGTGTACGGGGAGCTGTCCCGGTCGGTCTCGCCCATGGCGGTGGAGTCGTCGAAGGGACGGCCCTCGGTGTCGAGGTAGGGATAGGCGCCCTTGGAGCGGTAGCCGTACTCCTTCTCCGCGTAGTCGATCGTGTCGGCGGTGTGGTTGGTGATGACGTCGAAGAAGACCTTCATGCCCTTGGCGTGAGCCTTGTCGATCAGTTCCGCCAGGTCGGCGTTGGTGCCGAAGTGCGGGTCGACCTGGGTGAAGTCGGTGATGGCGTAGCCGTGGTAGCTGGCGGACTCCTTGCCGCCCGTGGTCTGCACCGGTTTGTTCTTGAAGACGGGGGCCATCCAGATCGCGGTGGTGCCCAGGCCCTTGATGTAGTCGAGTTTCCGGGTCAGTCCCCTGAGGTCACCGCCTTGGTAGAAGTACTTGTCGGTCGGGTCGTGGCCGGTCTGCGAGCGGCTGCCGGCGAGTCCGCCCTCGTCGTTGGCGGTGGAGCCGTTGGCGAAACGGTCCGGCAGCAGCAGGTAGAACTGCTCGCGGGACGGTGCGGGCCGCGCCGGTGTGCGGGCGAGCGCTGTGTCGGACGGCGGCCGTGGAGCCGCGGCGTCCGCGGGCGGGGTGGTGGACGGCAGGGCCGACAGCAGCGACAGGAACAGTGCGACGGCCGAAGCCTGGGCGGTTCTGCGCCGGGACGGTAAACCGGTCATGGGGCGTTTCTCCTCACCGGTCGAACGGGACGATCCGCCTTGGGTGCGACAGCGCCGGCGCGGGCAAGGCGGGCCGCCCGGTTCGCCGTCGGACGGCGAACCGGGCGGTCCTTCGGTCGGCGAGACGGAGCGACGGTCCGGCGCGAGCGCGCCGGACGTCTCTGGCTCAGCTGCGCCAGGTGTCGCTCAACGTTGTCTTGCCGCTGGACGGGACGGTGGCGGTGCGGTTGCTTCCGCTCTCCCAGGTGACGTTGCCGGAGGCGTCCTTGCGGAGGTACTTGTACTCGAAGGAGGTGCCGGCCGGGAGGGCGACGTCGAGCTTCCAGGCGGGGTAGGCCGCCGGGTCGAGCTTGAGCGCGTCGGCGGGCTTCCAGCTGCCGAGCGCGGAGTTGTTGCCAGTGACGTAGATGTTCTCGCCCCAGGCCGTGGTGGCGTTGACGCCGAACGAGGCACCGGTGGTGACGTCGGGGTCCTCGCCGGGGTTCTCACCCGAGTCGGTGCAGCTCGTGGCTCCGGTGTGCAGGGCGAGTGCCGTGTTGGCGCCGAGGGTCGCGGTGAACTGCCCGGAGCTGTTCACCGTGACGGACTTGTCGCTCTGGACGTCGCAGTAGGTGCCGTCGGGCAGCGACGTCTGGAAGGTGCTGGACAGTGACGAGGACTCGTGGTTGATCGCCACGTAGGCCTTGTTGCCGCGGCCGAAGGCGATGGCGTTGCTGCCGTTGTCCCACCAGTTGGTCACGGCCGCGCTGCCCGCGGTGTTGCGGAACTTGACCATGCTCGCGATCTCACGCCAGGCGTGCTGGCACTTCCACCCGCCGGTGTAACAGGCGTCGACCTGGCCGTTGTTGGGGCCGCCGGCGTCCTTGTCGCTGAACTCGTAGCCGGAATGGACGTCCGGCGAGCCGTAGGGCCACGCCAGGCTGAAGACTTCGGCGAGCGTGTAGTTCGCGCCGTCCTTGTAGCTCAGCGTCGAGCCGTTGCGCTCGGTGTCGTGGTTGGCGACGAAGGTGGCGGCCTTGCTGCCGGCGACGTACCCCCAGGCCTCGCCGAAGTTCTTCAGGTACGCGAGCTTCTCGCCGGAGAAGATGCGCTTCAGGTCCCTGCCGTAGGCGAACTCCTGGACGTCGCCGACACCGGTGTACTCGCTCGGCTGCACGGCCTCGCCGGAGGCTCCGATGGTCTCCATCTTCATGTAGACGTTCGGGTTGCTGAGGCGGCTCTTGATGTTGGCGAGGTCGTCGGCCGCGATGTGCTTGGCCGCGTCGACGCGGAAACCGTCCGTACCGAGGGACAGCAGGTCGTTCAGGTACCCGGCGATGGTCTTGCGGACGTACTCCTCGCCGGTGTCCAGGTCGGGCAGGCTCGCCAACTCGCAGTGCTGGACGTTCCAGCGGTCCGCGTAGTTGTTGATGTCCGTCTTGCAGTCGTCCATGTCGGACGCCGAGTACGTGCCGGGGTAGTCGTACTTGCTGTAGCTCGAGCCCCCGGTGCCCGTGCCCGCGCTGTTGGCCATGTGGTTGATCACCGTGTCGGCCACGACCTTGACGCCGGCGGCGTGGCAGGTGTCGATCATGTTCTTGTAGGCGGTGCGGTCGCCCAGTTTCGTGGCGATCTTGTAGCTGACGGGCTGATAGGCGGTCCACCACTGGGAGCCCGGGGCGTGCTCGTTCGGCGGGGAGACCTGGACGTACCCATAGCCGTCCGGCCCGAGTTCGTCCGTGCAGGCTTTCGCCACCGAGGCGAAGTTCCACTCGAACATCACGGCGGTGACGTCCTTGTCGCCGGGCGGGTCCGCCTGCGCGGTCGCGGGCGCCGTGACGACCACAGCGGCTCCCGCCACGAGGGCGAGTGCAGCGGTCACGGTCTTCTTGACCATCGTTCCTCCTGATCCACCTGATGCGGATGAGAGGCCTCACGCAGCAACGCGCCGTGCTCGACAGGCCTTTGAGAGTTCTTGCTGAAACGAAGCAGCAAGCACTTGCGGTCGAGACCGTACGAGCCTCTGGTTCATCGGTCAACCCTCCTGTCGAGACGCCCTGGTTTTTCCGTCTCAGACGTCAAACACACTGTCTGGAGCAGTAGTTGAACGACTGGAAGCTCTTTCGTAAGCGTTTCAGAGGTGTTACGTTCAATCACCGTCCGGTCCGGCGGATCGGAGACCCGCACGGGTCCACGCGCCCGGCCCGCCGGACTGGATCTCCAACCGAGGCTCCGCAGCCTTCACGCCGCCCCGCTGCCCCGACCAGGGCCGGCTGCGGAGCCTCTCCCCCGTACCCGGGCGGTCATCCCTGCCGCCGAGCCGTGGAACCGCGGACGACCAGCTCCGGCTGGAAGACGAACTCCGCGCGCTGCACCGGACTTCCTCCGATCTCCTCCAGCAGCGCGCCCACCGCGGCGGTCGCCATCGCCTGTACCGGCTGACGCACGGTGGTGAGCGGGGGATCCGTGAACGCGATCAACGGTGAGTCGTCGAAACCGATGACCGAGACGTCACGCGGGACCTCCAGGCCGCGCTCGCGCACCGCGCGGATCACCCCGAGGGCCATCAGATCACTGCCGCAGACGATGCCCGTACACCCTCTGTCCAGCAGCGCCGCTCCGGCCGCGTGGCCTCCCTCGACCGTGAACAGGGTGCGCTCCACACTCTGCTCGGCCTCGTCCGGCGGTGTCCCGCAGAGCGAGTGCACGGCCGGGGCGAACTCCTCGGTCTTCCGCCGTGACGGCACGAATCGGGTGGGCCCGACGGCGAGCCCGACCCGCTCATGGCCCAGATCGGCCAGATGACGCACCGCCATCCGCACAGCTGACCGGTCGTCGGACGAGACGAAGCACGCCTTGATGTGCTCGTTGTAGCCGTTCACCAGGACGAACGGCACGCGGCGCGAGGCCAGCTTGTGATATCTGGCGGGGTCGGCCGTCGTATCCGCGTGCAGCCCGGACAGGAAGACGATGCCCGTGACGCCACGGTCCTCCAACTGCTCCACCAGTTCGTCCTCGGTGGATCCGCCGGGCATCTGCGTACACAGCACGGGCGTGTACCCGTGCCCGGCCAGCACCTGCTCGATGACCTGGGCGAACGCGGGGAAGATCGGGTTCGTCAGCTCCGGGATGACCAGCCCGACCAGGCCGGCGCTGCGCTGGTTCAGGCGTACGGGCCGGTCGTAGCCGAGCACGTCGAGTGCGGCCACCACCCGCCGCCGGGTGGCGGGGGCCACGCCGGGTTTCCCGTTGAGCACCCGGCTCGCCGTGGCCTCGCTGACCCCGGCCTGGGCGGCGATGTCGGTGAGCCGCGGGGCGCTGCTCTCGGCGCCCCGCGCCAAGAAGAGGGTCACACCGCCCACCAGACGGTGGTCTCCGCGGGAAGCTCGGCCGCCTCGCCCGGGGGCAGCGACCCGCCGCTGCTGAGCAGCGGCCGCCCGGGAACGGTCCACCGCACCGGTGCGCCGGTCAGGTTGACGGCGCAGACCAGTTCACCGTGCGCCCGTCCGTCACCGGGGCCCCGCGCGGTGCGCCGGAAGGCGAGCACACCGTCCGGGGCCTGAAGCCACTCGACACGGTCGCCGGCGCCGAGCGCGGGGTGCTCCCGGCGCAGTGCCAGCGCACTGCGGTAGAGCTCCAGTGTCGACTCGGGATCCCCCGACTGGGCCTCGACCGACAGGTCCCGCCAGCTGTCAGGCTGCGGCAGCCAGCTCGGCCCTCCCGCGACGGGGCCGAAGCCGTACGGCGCCTCGGTGCCCTCCCACGGGATCGGCACCCGGCATCCGTCGCGCAGTCCGTCCTGTCCGTTGTCACGGAAGAACGAGGGGTCCTGTCGCACTTCGTCCGGCAGATCGGTCACCTCCGGCAGGCCGAGCTCCTCGCCCTGGTAGAGGTAGGCGGACCCGGGCAGGGCCAGCATCAGCAGCGCTGCCGCGCGAGCCCGACGCAACCCCTGCTCGGGGCCGTCCGCGGCGAGTCGCGTGGCATGCCGGACGACGTCGTGGTTGGACAGCACCCAGGTGCTGGGCGCGCCGACCGGACGCATGGCGTCGAGACACTCGTCGACGGCCCGGCGCAGCGCGTCGGCGTCCCAGCCGGCGCCCAGGTAGTGGAAGTTGAACGCCTGGTGCAGCTCGTCGGCCCGCAGGTAGTTCGCCGTGCGTTGCGCACTCGGCGTCCACGCCTCGGCGACGCCGATGCGCTCGCCCGGGTACTCGTCGAGGATGCCGCGCCACGAGCGGTAGATCTCGTGCACACCGTCCTGGTCGAAGAAGGGCAGCGCCTGGGTGCCCAGCAGGTGCAGCTGACCGGCTCGGCCCATGTCGGGCAGTCCGGCGGCTTTGACCAGCCCGTGGGCGACATCGATCCGGAAGCCGTCGATGCCCATGTCGAGCCAGTACCGCAGCACGGACCGGAACTCGTCCCGCACGGCGGGGCTCTCCCAGTTGAAGTCGGGCTGCTGGGGCGCGAAGAGGTGGAGATACCACTCCCCCGGTGAGCCGTCCGGGTTCTCGGTGCGCGTCCAGGCGGGGCCGCCGAAGATGGACTCCCAGTCGTTGGGAGGGTCCTGCCCGGCGGGACCGCGTCCCGGCCTGAAGTGGAAGCGGTCGCGCAGCGGGGACCCGGGGCCCTCGCGCAGAGCGCGCTGGAACCAGTCGTGCTGGTCCGAGCAGTGGTTGGGGACCACGTCGACGATCACGCGCAGTCCCAGGCCGTGCGCCTCGCGGATCAGTTCGTCCGCGTCGAGCAGCGTGCCGAACACGGGGTCGACGGCCCGGTAGTCGGCGACGTCGTAGCCGCCGTCGGCCTGGGGTGAGGCGTAGAAGGGGCTGAGCCAGACGGCGTCGACGCCCAGGTCCCGCAGATACGGCAGCCGGGAGCGGATGCCCTGGAGGTCGCCGACGCCGTCGCCGTCGCTGTCGGCGAAGCTGCGCGGGTAGACCTGGTAGATCACGGCGTCCCGCCACCAGCCCGGCCGCTCGGCCGGGCTCGAGGGTTCGGTTTCGGTGCTGGGTTCAGCGAGGTACTGGGTCATGTCTTCCCTGCCTGCAGTGGGGGGACGGTCAGGACTTGGTGGCGCCCGCGGTCAGACCCGAGACGAGGTGTCGCTGGACGAGCCCGAAGACGATCGCGGCGGGGACCGCGATGATCACGGCGGCCGCGGTCAGCGAACCCCAGTCACTCGTGTACTGGTTGACGAACGTCTGGAGGCCACCGGCGAGCGTGAGGTTCTCCTCGCCGGTCATGAAGGCGGAGGCGTAGGCCACTTCGGCCCAGCCGGTGATGAAGGTGTAGAAGGCGGTGACGGCGAGCCCCGGCTTGGCCAGGGGCAGCACCAGGCGCCAGAACGTCCCGAACGGGTTGAGTCCGTCGACGCGGCCGGCTTCGTCGATCTCGACCGGGATGCCGTCGAAGTACCCCTTCATCATCCAGGCGCAGAACGGCACCGCGACGGTGAGATAGGTGACGACGAGTCCGCCCGGCTGGTTGAGCAGCCCGAGGTCGGCGAGCAGGTTGTAGAGCGGCACGATGAGCACCGCGACCGGGAACATCTGGGTGAGCAGGAGCATCCACATGAGGGCGCGCATGCCGGGGAAGCGGAAGCGGCTCACCGCGTATCCGGTGGTGGCGGAGATGAAGACGCCGATCACCGTGGTCAGGCCGACGACGATCAGTGAGTTCTGCAGCCAGGACAGGAAGTCCGTGTCGCTCACCACGTGGCGGTAGTTGCCGAGCGTGAAGTCCTTCACCAGAGAGGTGTCGAACGCGTCCGTCTTGGGCTTGAAGGAGGTGACCAGCAGCCACAGCGGCGGGAAGACGGCGACCACGGAGGCGGTCAGCAGCGTCAGATGCAGTCCGAGGGAGGCCAGCGGGCCGCGGTCGCCACGCTTGCGCGAGGACACCGTGGACCGGGTGCCGGCGGGTTCGGACGGGCGGGTTCTCGTGTCGGTCACCAGGTGTCTCCCTGCGTGCGCAGCGAGCGGCGGTAGGCCGTCGCGAAGAGTGCGAGGAGCAGCAGGATCAGCACGCCCCAGGCGGCGGACGCCGCGTAGTCCCGAGGGCTGATGACGAAGGACATGCGGTAGGCGTACGTCACCAGGATCTCGGTGGCGTCTCCCGGGCCGCCCCGGGTGAGCAGGAAGATGACCGGGAACATGTTGAAGGTCCAGATGGCGCTGAGCAGGACGACCGTGCTCGACACGGACCGCAGGCCGGGCACCGTGATGTGGCGGAAACGCTGCCAGGGGCTCGCCCCGTCCATCTCGGCCGCCTCGTAGAGCTCACCCGGGATGGACTGCAGGCCGCCGAGGAGGGCGATGAGCATGAACGGCACGCCCAGCCAGACGTTCACGGTGATGACGGAGACCTTGGCCCAGGTCGGGTCGTTCAGCCAGGAGATCTGCTCGATACCGCCGTCGGCGAGCAGTTTGTTGAACAGGCCGCTGCGTTCGTTGAACAGCAGGCGCCAGGTGAAGACGGAGATGAACGCCGGCACCGCCCAGGGCAGGATCAGTGCCGTGCGGTACAGGGAGCGGCCTTTGAAGGTGCGGTTGAGCATGACGGCCAGCACCAGGCCGAGGGTGAAGGACAGCGCGACGCAGCTGACGGTCCACACCATCGTCCAGCCCAGCCGGTCCCAGAAGACACCGTCCTGGAGGATCGCCTTGTAGTTGGCGAGACCGACGTAGTCGTAGGTGGCGGGGATGTGGTTGACGCCGATGGTGCGCTCGACGTTCGCCTCGTCGGCGTCCGTGAAGGACAGCCAGACGCCGCGTGCCAGGGGGTATCCGATGATCACGCCGATCACGGCCACCACGGGGGCGACCATGCTCCAGGCGTACCAGTGAGTGGTCAGGGCTCTGCGCAGCCGCCCCGAGGGCCTCTTGTGGTCAGTGCGGCGGCCTCGGTCGCGGGCGCTCGGTGCGCCTGCGGCCCTCGGCGCCGACTGGCTGGTCTCGACAGCCATGGGTCGGTCAGCCCTCCCGCGGCCTACTTGTAGTCCTCGAGCAGCTTGCGGTAGGCGTCGCCGGTGTTCGCGGCCGCCTTGTCCGGGTCGGTCTTGCCGGACAGCACGTTGGCCATCTGGAGGCGGATCGGTTCGAAGAGGGCGTTGCCCTGGGCGATCCACGGGCGTTCGACGGCCTTGTCGACGGCGGGCTTGAAGAACTTCACCATCTGGTTGTCCGCCACCGCCGGGACCTTGTAGACGGAGGCGCGGGTGGGGAGCAGGCTCAGCTTCTCGGTGGTCTGCTGCTGCACCGTGGCGGAGCTCATGTACTTCACGAAGGCGTAGGAGGCGTTGAGGTTCTTCGAGCCCGCGTACACCGAGAGGTTCCATCCGCCCTGGGGCGAACCCTGCCGGGCACTGCCGGCCGGAACGGGTGCGACTCCCAGGTTGTCGGGGTTCTTGAACTGGGCGCCCGCCCGTACGTCCTCGATGGCCCACGGGCCGTTGAGCATCATGGCGACCTTGCCCGACTTGAAGGCGTTCTCCATGTTGTTCCAGCCGTCGGAGGCGTCCGTGATGGCCGCCTTGCTGTCCACCAGGTCCTTGAGGACCTGGTAGGCCTTCGTCCCGGCCTCGTCGTCGACCGTGACGGTCTTGTTCTTCTCGTCGACCAGGTCGCCGCCCTCGCCGTACAGATAGGGCAGGAACCAGTACGGGTCGTCGCCGCGCAGGTAGAGCCCGGTCGCACCGGTCGTCGCGGTGATCTTCGCGGCGGCCTTCTTCAACTCGGCGATGGACGCCGGTGCCGGGACGCCGGCCTTCTTCAGTAACTGCTTGTTGTAGAAGAGCGCCAGGGTGTCGATCACCTGCGGCACCGCGTAGGTCTTCCCCTCGTACCTGGTGCTGGCCGCGGCCTGCGGGAGGTAGTCCGCCTCGTCGTCGAGGGCCGCCGTGCCGTCGAGCGGGGCGAGGTAGCCGATGCTGGCAAAGTCCGCGACCCAGGCCACCTCCGTGCGCATCACGTCCGGGGCGCCGGAGTTGCCGCCGGCCGCGTTCTTGAACTTGGCGTTCGCTTCGCCGAAGGGGACGCTGACGTATTTGACGTCGACCTTCGGGTGTTCCTTCTCGAAGCCTTCGGCGAGGGCCTGGTAGGTCGCCTTCTCGGCCTCGTTGGAGGTGTCCCAGAAGGTGACGGTTCCCGAGAGCTCCTTGTCACCGTCGGCGCCGTTCCCGCCGTCGTCACCCCCTCCGCACGCCGAGGTCGTGAGGGCCAGGGTCGCGATCAGCGCGGTGGCCGCAATGCCACGCCGCATGTGAACTCCTATGAGTGGTCCCGGAATTGGGCGGAGGCGTCGACGCCTCACGCGAACCGCTCCTGTGCGGCGCCGGGGTTGCCAGGAACGTAACAGGATCGAAAAGACACCGAAAGTACTTGCTGGATTTTGCAGCAAGCAGTTTCAGCCATTGTGCGGCGGCCTTCCGAGCCCTCCGTCCGGCGGGCGAGTGCAGACGTCAGGTCGCGGTGGCCGTGCCTCCCCCGCACCGGGCGCCCTGGGCACACCGAAGGCCGGCGGGTACAGTGCACTGCCATGACCGCGCGGCTTGCCCACATCGCAGCCCAGGCGGGCGTCAGCAAGGCCACGGTCAGTCGCGTGCTCAACGGCGCGCGCGGCGTGGCTTCGGGCACCCGGGATTCGGTCCTCGCCGCTCTCGACGCACTCGGCTACGAGCATCCGCTGCGGCAGCGGCGCGCGGAACTGGTCGGCCTGATCACCCCGGAGCTGGACAACCCCATCTTCCCCGCGCTGGCCCAGGTGATGGGCCAGGCATTGACGCGTCAGGGGTACACACCCGTGCTGGCCACGCAGACGCCGGGGGGATCGACCGAGGACGAACTCACGGAGATGCTCGTGAGCCGCGGGGTGGCCGGCATCATCTTCGTCTCCGGACTGCACGCGGACACCACCGCAGACACCGGCCGCTACGACCGGCTGCACGAACGGGGCGTGCCCTTCGTGCTCGTCAACGGGTTCTCCCCCCGGATCGAGGCCACCTTCGTCTCCCCCGACGACCGGGCCGCCATGCGGCTGGCCGTGGCACACCTGGCGGAACTGGGTCACACCCGCATCGGTCTCGCGCTGGGGCCTACGCGGTTCGTGCCGGTGCAGCGCAAGATCGAGGGGTTCCGGGCCGCCCTGCGCGAGCAACTGGGACCGGCGGAGGAGGAGTGCCAGGAACTCGTCCAGCACTCGCTCTTCACCCTGGAGGGCGGTCAGGCCGCGGCGGCCGCGCTGATCGGCAAGGGGTGCACGGCCGTCATCTGCGCCAGTGACATGATGGCGCTGGGGGCCGTGCGGGCGGCGCGGCAGCAGGGGCTGGACGTACCCGGCGACATCTCCGTCATCGGTTTCGACGACTCTCCTCTCATCGCCTTCACCGATCCTCCCCTGACCACCGTCCGGCAGCCCGCCAAGGCGATGGGGCAGGTCGCCGTGGACGCGCTGCTGGAGGAGATCGCCGGTACGCCGCCGCCTCGCGCGGAGTTCGTCTTCATGCCGGAACTGGTGGTCCGGGGCTCTACCTCCGCCGGGCCGCGGAGCGAGCAGCGCTCGCCGGACCTGCGCTGAGCCGCCCGAGCCGTCCGGACCGGGTGACCGGTGGCCCGCCGATCGCCTGGCGCTCTCCCGGCGTCCCTGGGTGAGCTCGCCTCACGTGGACGCGAACAGCGGTCCCCACCAGTCCGCATGACGCTTGTACCACTCCACGGTGTCGGCCAGCGCGGTCGCGAAGTCGGCCCGGGGCCGGTATCCGAGCTCGGCCGTGATCTTGGTGTGGTCCACCGCGTAACGCCGGTCGTGGCCCTTGCGGTTCGGGACGTGCGCGATCCGGTCCGGGCCGGCGCCGCACAACTCGAGCAGCCGGTGCGTCAGTTCGAGGTTGGGCAGCGAGGTGCCGCCCCCGATGTTGTAGATCTCCCCCGGTCTGCCCGACCTGCGGACGAGTTCGACGGCGCGGACGTGGTCGTCGACGTGCAGCCAGTCGCGCACGTGCCGTCCGTCGCCGTAGAGCGGGACGTCGTCGCCGGAGAGGAGACAGGCCAGGAAGCGCGGGATCAGCTTCTCGGGATGCTGGCGGGGGCCGAAGTTGTTCGAGCAGCGGGTCACCCGCACGTCCAGGCCGTGGGTGTGGTGGTGGGCCAGCGCGATGAGGTCGGAGGCCGCTTTCGACGCCGCGTACGGCGAGGTCGGGCGCAGCGGGTCGCCCTCCCTGGCGGCGCCGTGCGACAGGGAGCCGTACACCTCGTCGGTCGAGACATGGACGAAGGTGCGCACGTCGTGGCGGAGGGCCGCGTCGAGCAGCACCTGGGTGCCCAGCACGTTGGTGCGGGTGAAGGCGCCGCCGTCGGCTATGGAGCGGTCGACGTGCGACTCGGCCGCGAAGTGCACGATCTGGTCGTGCTGCGCGGCCAGGGCGTTCACCAGTGACGCGTCGCACACGTCGCCCTGTACGAAGGTGAGGTCGGCGTGGTCGCGCACGGCGTCGATACGGCTGAGACTGCCGGCATAGGTGAGCCTGTCGAGGACGGTCACCGCCGTGCCTCCGGACGCTTCGGGCGCCAGCAGGTGGCGGACATAGGCGGAGCCGATGAAGCCCGCTCCGCCGGTGACGAGGATCCGAGCGTTCATGAGGTGAGATACACCTTGCTGTAGTCGCCGATCACGAGTTGGTGAGCCCGCGGCAGACGGGGTGCCGGGCGCACGACGGCGCTGCGGCCGATGAGGGAGGACTCGATCCGCGACACCCCCTCCACCTGGGCTCCGCGTAACAGGACGGAGTGTTCGATGGCGCTGTCCTCCACCCGGCAGTCCTCCCCTATGGAGGTGTACGGGCCGACGCTGGAGTTGCTGACGACGGCGCCCGCGCCGATGACCACGGGCCCCACGACGCGCGAACCGCGCACGATCGCGCCCTCGGCCACCCTCACCCGGCCGACCAGTGTGCTGTGCGCATCGACCTTGCCCTCGACGAGGCCTTCCACTCCGTCCAGGACGTGGTGGTTCACCTCCAGGAGGTCGTCGACGCTGCCGGTGTCGCGCCAGGGGCGGGTGGTGGTGTCGGCCCGCACGCGCAGCCCGTGCTCGATCATCCACTGCACGGCATGGGTGAGCTCCAGTTCACCGCGCGCGGACGGGGTGATGGCCCGTACCGCCTCGTGCACGGCCGGGCTGAAGGCGTACACGCCGATGAGGGCGAGTGCGCTGCGGGGGCTGTCGGGCTTCTCCTCCAGGCGCAGCACGTTCCCTTCGGCGTCGATCTCGGCGACACCGAAGGCGGACGGATCGGCGACCGGGGTGAGCAGCAGGCGTGCCGCCGCGGGGTCCGCCACCGTACGGCGGACGAAGTCGGTGACCCCCTGCTGGAGGTAGTTGTCCCCCAGATAGAGCAGGAAGTCGTCGTCGCCCAGGAAGTCGCGGGCGACGCGCACCGCGTGCGCGAGACCCAGGGGGCGGTTCTGCCGGAGGTACTCGATGCGTAAACCGAACGCGTCGCCGTCGCCGGTCAGTTCACGGATCTCCCGGCCGTACTCGCCGACCACGACGCCGACCTCGCGGATACCGGCCGCGGCGAGGGACTCCAGGGCGTAGAACAGCACGGGCTTGTTGGCAATGGGAAGGAGCTGCTTGGCGCCGGTGTGGGTGAACGGCCTGAGTCTGCTGCCCGTGCCACCTGCCAGGACCAGGGCTTTCACCGAGACCTCCGGGTGGGCGGGCAGATCTGGGGGCGTGTTCTCACAGGTCCCTCCTCGAGCGAGAGGCGTGGTGTCGCCGTCAGCGCTTCGACTCAACCAGAGCGCGACGACTCACCGCAATAGTTTTCTGAAAGCATCAGCAATGTCTTGCAGGGCTCTGCCTTCAAGTGTTTGACTCAACGCCGAACCGCCAACAGCGGTGCGCCGCACAGCAGTTCCGCGCGGCGGTCTTGTGCGTTCGGCCCGACGAGCAGGGGCAGCGATGACAGGCTTACGGCAGACAGAGCACCTGGCACGAGAGGCACGGCACCTGGCCCCGGGCGCTTCCGAGGAAGCCGTCCACGGGCGACGGGTGTTCACCGAGGGACGCGGCCCCGTCCTCACCGACCTCGACGGCAACCAGTACCTCGACTTCGCCGCCGGCACCCTCACCCAGTCCCTCGGTCACGGGCACCCTGAGGTCGTCGAGGCGCTCACCGCTCAGGCGCGCCGCCTGTGGAACGTGCACGACAGCGCCACGCCGGACCGCGCCGAACTCCTCGAACTGCTGGCCAGACTCCTGCCCGAACAGCTCGACACCTACGCGTTCTTCTCCACCGGTGCCGAGGTCGTCGAGGCCGCCCTGCGGGTCGTGCAGGCGACCGCACCGCCCGGCCGCAACAGGATCGGCGCCCTGCGTCACGGCTTCCACGGGAAGACCATGGGCGCCCGGATGCTCGTGCACTGGGACGTCGGCCACCAGGCCTTCAGCGGCAACAGCGTGCTGGGGTACAGCCCCTACTGCTACCGCTGCCCCCTGGAGCTGGAGTACCCCTCGTGCGACGTTCGCTGCGCGACGCTGGTGCGCAGACACATCGCCGAGAAGCCCAACGTCTCCGCGCTGGTCTTCGAGCCCGTCCTCGGCGCGGCCGGGGTGATCGTGCCGCCGCCGGGCTACTGGGAGCGCGTCGCGGAAGCCTGCCACGACAACGGTGTCCTGCTCGTCGCGGACGAGGTCCTCACCGGCGGCGGCCGCACGGGCGCCTTCCTTGCCAGTGAACTCTTCGGCATAGAGCCGGACTTGGCGATGCTCTCGAAAGGCACCGCGAGCGGATTCCCCTTCGCGGTGCTCGCCGGCCGCGGCGAGCTGCTGCGCCGCCCCGAGGCGGCCACCACAGGCGCGTACGCCTCGACGTACGCGAGCAACCCGCTGGGGATCGCCGCCGCCCGTGCCACGCTCGAAGTCGTCGAACGCGACCGGCTGATCGAACGCGTCCGCGTCCTCGGCGAGATCATGGAGGACCGCCTCGGCGGCCTGCGGTCCCGCTTCCCGCAGCTGGGCCAGGTCCGCGGCATCGGACTGCTGTGGGGTCTGGAGTTCGTCACGGACCCCGCCGACCGCACCCCTGCGCCCGACGTGGCCCGCGCCGTCTACACGACCGCCCTCGACCTCGGGCTGCGCACCTCCCTCGGGGGACACATCCTGCGCCTGGCACCGCCGTTCACCATCGAGGAGGCACTGCTCGACGAGGGCTTACGCCTGCTGGCACAGGCAGTCGAACGGGTGGTCGCGTGATCGTGGCGGAACATCTCGTCAAGGAGTTCCGGCTGGCCGAGCGCAAACCCGGCCTGCTGGGCAGCCTCTCCACCCTCCTCAGCCGCGAGTACCGCGTCGTGCGCGCCGTCGACGACGTCTCCTTCGAGATACCGGCCGGCGCCAAGACCGCCTACATCGGCGCCAACGGCGCCGGGAAGTCGACCACCATCAAGATGCTGACCGGCATCATGACCCCCACCTCCGGCCGCTGCCTGGTGGGCGGGCTGGAGCCGTACCGGCACCGGCAGCGCAACGCCCGCACCATCGGCGTCGTCTTCGGCCAGCGCAGCCAGCTGTGGTGGGATCTGTCGGTCCCCGACTCCTTCCGCATCCTGCGCCGCATCTACGACATCCCCGAACCGGTCTACCGGCGCAATCTCGCGCTCTACGACGACCTCCTCGACATCGGCGCGCTGGGTTCCACGCCGGTGCGCCAACTGAGCCTCGGGCAGCGCATGCGCGCGGAGATCGCGGCCAGCCTGCTGCACGACCCGGCGGTGCTGTTCTGGGACGAGCCGACGATCGGCCTCGACATGGTGCTCAAGGACGCGGTACGCCAACTGGTCAACCGCGCCCACCGGGAACTGGGCACGACGGTGGTGCTCACCAGCCACGACATCGCCGACATCGCCGCGATCTGCGACAGCGCCCTGGTCGTCGACCACGGACGGGTCGTCCACCAGGGGACCTTGCAGGACCTGCTGCGCACCGCCGACCACCGTTCGGTCGTCTTCGACCACCGGGACGGCACCACGGCGGCGACGGCCCGGGAACACATCGAGGTCGGCCTGCCCGGCGTGCGCGTCACACCGGAGGACGGAGGCCGCGTCCGCGTCGACTACCCCACCGGCCGCTACACCTCCCGCGAGGTCCTCGCCTTCCTCCTGGACCGCTTCGACCTCGCCGACTGGTACGCCCCCGAACCCGGCCTCGAGGACGTGCTCCGCGAGATCTACGCCGGATCCCGCGCCGCAGGACCCGCGCTCGCACCCGAGAGCACTCCGTGATCGCCCGCACGCGTCGCTACGTGCCGTTCGCCACCAGCGGCCTGCAGTCGCTGCTCCAGTACCGCTCCATGTTCGTGATGACGGCGATGACCGCGGCCGCCGGCGCCGCCGTGACCGTCTTCCTGTGGCGCGCCGTGTACGCGGGCACCCCCGGCCGCGGACCGGGCGGCTTCACGGTGGCCGACATCACGACCTACCTGCTGGTGGGACAGATCCTCCAGGTGCTGCACACCAACCGGGTGGACGACGAGGTCGCCGCCGAGGTGTACCGCGGCGACGTCGCGGTCATGCTCGTGCGCCCCGTGAGCTATCCCGTGATGCGGTTCTTCGCCTGCCTGCCGGTGGTGGCGGCCAACGCCGTCCTCGTCGGACTGCCTGTCCTCGGCCTGTTCGCGCTGCTCGTCCCGCTCAGCGCGCCCCGCCCGGCCGATCTGCTGCTGTTCACCGTTTCCACCGCGCTCTCGGTGCTGCTGGCGTTCTGCGTGAACCTGCTGACCGGGATGACCGGCTTCCTCACCACCAACACCTGGGGCGTGCGGATGGTCAAGCAGAGCGTCGTCGCCTTCTTCGCCGGACAACTCGTGCCGCTCGCGCTGATGCCGGGCCCGCTGGCGGCGCTGGCGCGGGCGCTCCCCTTCCGCGGAATGGTCGACGGCCCGCTGACCCTGCTCCTGGGCCGGTACGACGGCTGGCCGGGCGCCCTCGGGCTGCTCGCCCAGCAGGCGGCCTGGGCGGCCGGGCTGTCGCTGCTGTGCGCCGCGCTCTGGCGCGCGGCCCTCGGACGTCTGGAGGTGCTCGGCGGATGACACGCACGATGGTGCGGTACCTGCGGCTCTCCTGGTTCCTCGGCGGGGTCGGCCTGCACCGGCTGGCCGCCTACCGCACGGACTTCGTGCTCG
Source organism: Streptomyces sp. NBC_00080 (assembly GCF_045041255.1). Classification (NCBI taxonomy): domain Bacteria; kingdom Bacillati; phylum Actinomycetota; class Actinomycetes; order Kitasatosporales; family Streptomycetaceae; genus Streptomyces; species Streptomyces sp. NBC_00080. The sequence goes on along the minus strand of NZ_CP108235.1, from coordinate 9,280,194 downwards.
GCGCGGGCGCGTTCCTGGTCCGGGTCGGCGTACAGACGGCGGTCGTCGGCCTCGTCTTCCGGCAGGTACCCGTCGTGGGCGGCTGGTCGTACCACGAGGTGCTGTTCCTGCTGGGCTTCTCCCTGCTGCCTCGTGGGCTCGACCACCTCTTCACCGACCAGTTGTGGGAACTGGGTCGCAAACTCGTCCAGCGCGGCGAGTTCTACCGCTACCTCGTCAGGCCGGTCGACCCGCTGTTCTCGCTGCTGTCGGAGCGCTTCTTCCATCCCGACGGGCTCGGCGAACTCATCGTCGGAGCCGTGCTTGTGGGCTACGCGGGACATGAACTCGGTCTGTCCCTGACCGCGTTGCAGTGGGTCCTCGCGCCGCTCCTGGTGCTGTGCGGCGCCCTCGTGCACACCTCGGTGAAACTGCTTTTCGCCTCGCTGTCCTTCTGGACCGTGACGAGCATGCCGGCGATGTACGCGGCCAGTCAGGTGTCGGAGTTCTCCGCCTACCCGCTGGACATCTACCACCCGTCGCTGAAGGCCCTGCTCACCTGGGTGCTGCCCTTCGCCTTCACCGCCTATGTGCCCAGCGTCTACCTGCTGAGCGGCGACCGGGGCCTGCTCGGCTGGCTGCCCGTGGTGACCGCAGGCGCCCTGGCGCTCGCCCTGGCCGTATGGCGCCGCGGCGTCAACCGATACGAGATGACCGGAAGTTGAGTCGCCATGATGCGAGATGACGATCTCGGCCCGCTGCTGCGCGCGGCCCCCTGGATGTCCGAGGACGGCCGGCGGGCCGAGCGCTTCGAGCGTGTCGACCACGCGGAACTCGGCGCCGCACAGCTGCTGGTGGTGGCCGCCGTCGGCGGGCCGGCAGCGGGACAGCGCTGGTTCGTCCCGGTCCGCCGCGGCTCCGAAGGGACCGCTGTCGAAGAGGCGCACGGCAGTGCGGAGTTCGACGCCGCCGCGCTGAACGCCGTCTGCACCGACGGCAGGCTGCGCACGTCCCGCGGCGGTTGGGTGCGTTTCCGCGGCACCGGGCTCACGGCGCGCTCGGTGCGCCCGCTGCCGTTCGAGCGTGGCTGGTCCTCCAACGCCCTGTCCCTGCTCGAGAACGACGGCAGGGCCTACGTCCACAAGACCTACCGGCGGCTGGACGAGGCCGCCCGCGAGCCGGAGCTCCTGCGGCTGATGAACCGCACCGGCCGGACCCCCGGCTGGGCCGGCGACTACGCCTACGTCGATCCCGCCGACGGCGTCCACCGCACGCTGGGCGTGTTCTACGAGTACGCGCCGGGCGACGGCATCGACCTGCCGCTGAGGCAGAGCATGCGGTCGCTGTGGCCGAAGGTGACCGGCGCTCAGGATTCCGGCGACCTCATAGCCGCCGTGGAGGCGCATCTGCGCCCGCTGGCGCGCAACCTGCGCGACGCCGGGCGGTTCCTGGCCGGTTTCCACCGGGACCTGGACGCCAGGCTCGGCGGACATCCCGGACCGCCCTATCCGGTGCGCGAGGTGCTGGCGCGCGGCGTCGACCGGACGGCCGCCCTGGCCTCGGCGCAGATCGCCCTGCCCGAGGCGCCCCGCACCGCCGCCTTCGCGGCCCTGCGGCAGGAGGCCTCCGTGCTGGGCGCCGCCTTCGACGCCGCCCCGGGGGGATTCCCCTCCGGGCCGTGCCACGGCGACCTGCACCTGTCCCACCTGCTGTGCCGGCCGCGGGACGACGGAGGCTGGTCGATGAACGTCATCGACATGTCCACCCCCGCCCTCGGACCGGGCGAAGCGGGCTGGGCCGCGCAGTCACCGGTGCAGGACCTGGTGGCCGTCCAGCGCGCACTGGAGTACTTCACCGCCGACGAAGCGGCGTTCGAGAGCGGGCAGCGCCTGGGCATCGACTCCCTCGAGACGATGCGGGGCGCGCTGGACGGCGCCGAGGACTGGCCCGCCGGGCCGCGCGCCGAGCTGCGGCGGGTGTTCCGCGCCGCCGACATCTGGCGGGCGCAGGTCCTGCGGCTGCTCCTGGGGCGGACCGCGGACGGCCCCCTTCGCCGCCTGCTGTACCTGGGCCGGCTGCTGCACGAACTCGCCTACAACATCGACCACGCCCGCCCGTACCACGCCGCGATCGACCTGCGCCATGCCCTCGCCCTCGGCGCCCGCACCCCGGCCCCGACTCTTCCCGCAAGGACGTGACCGTGACAGAGCCCCGTATGCACATCATCGAGACCTACTTCGAATGCTGCGGCTTCGACCACACCTTCCTGCAGGGCGGCACCTCGGTGTACCTGTGGAACCTGTCCCGGGCGTTCGCCGCCCGCGGCCACCGGGTCTCCATCGTCACTCCCGCGCACGGCAGGCTCGACGACCTGCGGGGCAGGTACGAGGTGGAGGACCTCGACTACGCGGACGAGTACGTCCTGCCCCTGGTGCTCGACCCCGACGTGTGGCAGGGCTTCCCCGCCGAGGTCAGGCTGCCGCTGCGCACCACCGCGCACCGCATCCGCCTCGACGGAGTGGACCTGTACTTCCTCTCCAACGACTACCTCGACCGGCTTCCGGACACCTTCTACCCGCCCTACTCCGCCAAGGGCCAGGACCTCGTCTTCTTCAAGCCGCTGGTCTTCCAGGCGGACAGCGTGCGCTTCCTGCGCCACTGGTTCGGCGAGGAGAAGGCGCTCGTCCACGCCCACGAGCCGTACTACCACTACCTGCTGCCGGCCGCGCTGCGCGCCGACCCGCTGAAACTCGTCGTCAGCACGGTGCAGAGCAACATGCCGATCGCGAAGAAGGTGTACGCGCCCGAGGTACGCCGACTGCTCGATCTGCTGGGCGCCACGGCCGACCTCCCGCCGGACGGTCCGTCTGCCGGGCCGGAACTCGAAGCGGTGCGGCAGTACCAGCAACTCACCCATCTGCACTACGAGTACCCGCCGGACCACGTCGCCCTGTACCAGCTGATCCTCGAGAACGCCGATCTGATCGACTTCCTCTCGCCCGGCCAGCTCGACTTCTACGCCTCGTTCCGGGACACCCCCTTCGAAGCGCTCTTCGCGCACCTGCCCCTGGCCCGCGCCGTGCGGGAGAACGCGCACAAGATGTTCGTCGGCGGCTGCGCCATCTCCGACCAGTGGCTCGCCTGGGATCCGCGGGAGGTCGACCGGGCGAAGGTGCTCGGCGGGCTCGGGCTGGACCCCGCGCTTCCCACCTTCTTCCACAACGCCCGCTACGCCCTGCACCACAAGGGCCAGCTGGAACTGATGCGCGCCGTCGACCGGGTACTGAGCGACGGCCTCGCCGCGAACTTCGTCGTGCGCTGCATCTCCGGCGCCCCGCTGGATGACCCGTACTTCCGCGAGGTCGCCCGACGGCACCCGGGGCGGCTGCACCTGGAGTCGGACCGGGTGGACGAGCGACGGGTGTTCGAGTACGCGGCGTCCGCCGACTTCTGCCTCTTCCCCTCCAAGTTCGAGATGGACACCTTCCTCATCGCCCAGGGCGAGGCGATGGTCTGCGGAGCCGTCCCCATCGCCACGGCGCAGGAGGGCATGGCGCACTTCCTGCACGCCCGGCCCGAGCCGGACAGCACCGGTCTGGCCGTCAACCGCTCCTTCGCCGAGGACGACCCGCTGCTCACCGCCGCCCTCGCCGCACGCATCCATGAGGCGGTGGCCCTGCGGACCGAGGACCCGGTCCGCTACCAGCTGCTGTCGGCGCGCGCGGAGGCCGTCGCCCGGCGGTTCACCTGGGAGCACTGCGCGGAACTGCACCTGGCCGCCTTCAGCCGCCTGTGGCGGGGCGAGCCGGCCGAGCCCGCCGCCGAACGGGCCCTGCGGCACGGCTGGTTCGATCTGTTGAAGGACGACGAGATCACCGCGGAGGCGGCACTCGTCCACGGCGACCTGGCGGCGTACGCGCGGCACGCCCCCGTCGACGCCTCGGTGGCGCGCCGGTTCTTCGGGACCGCGTGGGAACGCGCCGACTTCACGACCTGTGAGCGCGTACTGGACCGCTTCCCCGACGCCGTGACCGCCGAGGAGGCACGCAGGCTCCGTGGACGGTGCTCGGTCACCGACGAGGGCAAGCTGGTGTACCGGCTGCCGCACGCCGAGCGCGTGGAGCTGGTGACCCCCGCCCCGCGCGAGACGGCGGTCCGCGCGCTGCCCGAGGTACGGGAGCTGCGCCGCACCGGACCCGGTGAGTTCGAGGGGCCACCACCGGCGGCGAAGGCCCGCCTGCTGCTCACGCTGGTCTCCGGGCGGGTCACCTGGGACGAGGCCCGTCATGGCTGAACGGGGAGGGGTGCGCGCGGTGCTGCTCGCGGGCGGCGAGGGACGGCGCATGGGCCCGCTGGGCACGGGACGCCTGAAGCCGCTCGTGCCCTACGGCGGCGCCTGCCGACTGATCGACTTCAGCCTCGCCAACGCGCGCGCCTCGGGACTGGAAGAGGTGCTGCTGCTGTCCCAGTACGAGGAACGGCTGCTGATGGACGACCTGCACCAGGTGTGGAACCGCGACCCGGGCTTCCGGGTCCACTTCGGGCCGTACGACGAGGCCTACCGGGGCGCGGGGGACGCGCTTCCGCGCGAGCTGCCCGAACGCACCTGGCCGGCCGAACGGGGCACCGCGGACGCGCTGATCCGCAAGGCGGGGCACGTCTTCGGCGGCGGACCCGAACAGGTGCTCGTCCTGCACGCCGACCACGTCTACCGCTTCGACCACGGCCCGCTGGTCGAGGCCCACCGCGCCTCCGGTGCCGCTCTGACCATCGCCTACCAGCGGATCGAGCGGCGCTGGGTCCATCTGTTCGGCATGGTCCGCTTCGATCGTGCCGGCCGGCTCACGGAGTTCGTGGAAAAGCCCGCCGAGCCGACCAGTGACCTGGTGTTCGCCGCCTTCTGCGTCTTCGACGCGGCGGTGCTGCACCGGTATCTGGAGAAGCTCGACGGCACCGACTGGCAGCACGACATCAGCCGGGACGTCATCCCCGCGATGCTGGCGGCAGGCGAGCACATCCGCGGTCACCGGGTCGACGGGCACTGGGAGGACATCGGCACCGTCGAGCGCTATCACCGCGCGCATCTGCTGCTCGCCTCGGCGGGCCCCCGGGCCGGACTCCCCGTCGAACGGATGCCGAGGACCCTCCGGCCCGAGGTGGACCGCGGCTGGGTGGCCGACTCCCACGGCGTGGTCGCCTCGGTGGTCCCGGCAGACCTCGTCAACCGCGGCCGGGTGGAGCACAGCGTGCTGTTCCCCGGTGCACGCGTCGGGGCGGGCGCCCGGGTCAGGCGCAGCGTGCTGCTGCCCGGCGCGACGGTCGGCCCCGGCCAGGACATCGACTCGGCGGTGGTCCTGGAGAACGGACAGGTGCAGCGGGTCGAGGACGCCGCGGCCGTCATGGAAGGAACCCGTACATGAGCCTGCCCCCCTACGACGTGCTGGTGGTCGGCGGCGCCGGTGTGGACACCGTCGTCCGCGTCGAGAGACTGGAGGTCCCGCCTGGTGATTCGCTGCACGTGCCGCCCGTGTACGACTACGTGGCGCACACCGGCAACGGCGTGGCGCTCGGCTGGCACGCGCTCGGCCTCACCACCAAGTTCATCGACTTCCTCGGCGACGACCCGCAGGGCCACGCGGTGCTCGCCGCGTACGCCGAGCGGGGCCTCGACTTCAGCCACGAGGTGTCCCCGCACGGCACGCCGCGCGGCGTCAACCTGGTCGACGCGCAGGGCCGCCGCTTCTCCTTCTACGACTCCCGGCACCCGGAGGACCTGCGGCTGCCCCGCGCCTTCTACCTGCCGCACCTGGAGCGGGCTCGGCACGTGCACCTCTCCATCGTGGGGCACAACCGCGACCTGTACGAGGACATCCACCGGCTCGGGGTGAGCAGTTCCACCGACCTGCACGACTGGGACGGCGTCAACCCCCACCACCGCGTCTACGCCCTCGCCTCCGACTACGTCTTCATGAGCGCCGTGGCCGTCCGCGAACGGCTGGACCAGGTGCTGCACGGCATCGTCGAGGAGGGCCGGGCCCGTCTCGTCGTGGCCACGGACGGCGCGAACGGCTGTCACCTGCTGCTGCGGGGCGAAGCTGAGGCGCGCCACTTCCCGGCGGTGCGGCCAGAGCGGCCGGTCGTCGACAGCAACGGCGCCGGCGACGCCTTCGTCACCGCCTTCCTCCACGCCCACCTGGCGGGACGGCCGGTGGAGGAGAGCGTCCTGGCCGGTTCGGTCGCCGGGGCGTTCGCCTGCGCGAGCGCCGGCACCCACACCGAGTTCATCGACCTGCCCGGTCTGCGCGCCGCATGCGCCCGCGCGCAGACCGGCGGAGTGAGGGAGTGACCCAGGTGCACATCATCGCCTTCTCCTTCGAGTGCGGCGGCTTCGACAGCCGTCTCATGCGCGGCGGCCTCTCCCCCCTCGTGTGGAACCTCGCTCGCCAGTACGCGTCACGCGGCCACCGCGTCTCCTTGATCACGCCCGCGCACGGTCATCTGGAGCTGCTGCGGGAGCGGTTCGACATACAGGAACTCGACTACCGCGACGAGCACACGGTGCCGCTGGTATTGGACCCCAAGGTGTGGCCGGACCAGCCCGCCGGGACCGGCCTCGTCCTCGACACCCGTGCCCATCTGCTGCGGCTGGAGGGTGTGGACGTGTACCTGCTCTCCGATTCCCACCTGGACCTGCTGCCGGACCGGCTCTATCCGCCGCCGGCCACCGAGGGGCGGGACCTGGCTCACTTCAAGCCACTGGTCTTCCAGGTGGACGGCCTGCGGTTCCTGAAGCGGTATCTGTCGGACGGGCCCGCGGTCGTGCACGGCTTCGAGCCGGCCTACCACTACCTGCTGCCCGCGGTCCTCGCCGACGACGACCGTTACCGGACGGTGAGCACGATCGCCGCGAACGCCCCCATCACCCAGAAGGTGTACCGGCCGCAGGTCGAGAGGCTGCTGGAGCTGTTCGAGGCGAGCGGTCCGGATCTCGACGCCCTGGACGGGCCCCCGCCCGCCGAGGACTCCCCCGCCGCCGCCATGGCCCGAGCGCTGGCCGGCACCCGGATGCACGTCGAGTACGGCCCGGACTACGTGGGCGTGTTCCCGCTGATCGCCGCCGACGCGGACCTGGTCGACTTCGTCTCCCCCGGTCAGCTCGACCACTACGTCACCTGGGAGGGCACACCGCTCGGGGCCCTCTTCGAGTCGCTGCCGGTGGCCCGGGGGCTGCGCGAGCGTCCCGACCGGCTGCTGGCCGGCGGATGCGGCATCGCGGACAGCTGGCTGGCCCGTGACCCGGAGTCGGTGGACCGGGCCGCGGTGCGCCGGTCACTGGGTCTGACGGTGTCCGGCCCGGTCTTCTACCACGCGGCCCGCTACGCGGTGCACCACAAGGGGCAGCTGGAGCTGATGCGGGCCGTGGAGGAGGTGCTGGCCGGCGACCCGGAACTCGGTTTCGTGATCCGCTGCTCGACCGGAGGCGGCGACGGTCCGGCCGCTGTCGCCAACGCCGCGTTCCAGCGGCTCGCCGACCGGCATCCGGGCCAGGTCTGCCTGGACTGGCGGCTCGCCGACGAGGAGGCCCTGTTCGAGGAGGCCGCGAGCGCCGACTTCTGCGTCTTCCCCTCCAAGTTCGAACTGGACGGCTTCCTCATCGCCCAGGCCGAGGCCATGGCCTGCGGTGCGGTACCGGTCGCCACGGCCCAGCGGGTCACCTCCCACTTCGGGCACCAGCGTCCCCTCGACGCCCCGGACGCGACCGGGTTCTCGCTGCCGGGTTCCTTCCGCGACGACGACCCGGAGCTGGCCCGTGCTCTCGCGGAGCGAATACGTCACGCCGTGACGGTCTTCCGTACGGCGCCGGACACCTACGCCCGACTGTCGGACAACGCCCGTCGGTTGAGCCGCTCGTTCACCTGGGGGCACGCCGCCGACCTGCGCCTGGCCGCCTACGAACGGCTCCTGCGCGGCGAGCCCGCACCGACCTCGGTGGGCGAACTGGTGGCGCGGGGCTGGCTGGACGCGCTGCCGCCCACCGCCTTCGCCGAGCACCGTGACCTGATCGTCCGGGCGGCGACGGAACGCGGTGACGCCGACGCCCTCGCCCGCGCTCTCGGGTGCGGCGCCGACGAGTTGGGCGCGGACACCTGGGACCGGCTCTTCGCGTCGGCCTTCGACAGGGCGGACTTCGCCCGCTGCGCCGAACTGGCCCTGCGGGCGGACCGGCCGGACCTGCGGGCCCGGTTGGCGGCCCGGTTCCGGCTCAGCAGCGGTCCGGACGGCGTCTGGCGGGTGCGATACGCCCACCCGGGGGCCTCCCGGGTAGAGCTCGTGGTCGAGGTGACCCCGTCGGCGTCCGGCGCCGGGCAGGCCGAAGCCATGGTGGCCTGCCGCGACGAAGCCACTGTGCCCGGCCCCGGAAGGACCGCTGCGGCCGACCTGGTGGGGGTCGGCCCGGAACGGGCCACGCTTGCCGCACCCAGGTCGGCCGCCCGGTCCGCTGACACCGCGGCCGCCACCGCCGTCGCGAGCGGCGACGCCACGGAGCACGGCACACCGGCTGCGGGCCACCGGCGTCCGGGCACGGTGGACCGGCCGGCCGGCCCGACACCGCGCGCCGCGCTGGAGTCCGTCGCCGAGACCCTCGCCTCGGACGAACCGGCGCCCTCGGCCGGCGGAACCGTCCTGCGGCCGCTGACGCCCGACAGCGAAGACGACGGCGTGTTCGCCGGGACGCTGGACGGGCCGCCCCTCGGCAGCCACGCCGTGGCCATGGTGACCCTGCGCTCCGGCCGGGTGGTCTGGGACGCGGTGCCGGTTCGCATGCCCGCGTTCCGTCTGGTGGCAACCGACCTGGACGGCACCTTGCTGCGCAGCGACCTCACCGTGTCGGCGCGCACCCGGCGGGCTCTGGACCTGGTCGCCGCCTCCGGCGCGCACCACCTGGTGGTCACCGGACGTCCGGCGGTGGCCTGCAAGGACCTTCTGGAGAAACTCGGCTACCGGGGGCTGGCGGTGTGCGGACAGGGCGCGCAGTTGTACGACGCCGGGACCGATCGTCTGCTGTCCTCGCTGTCCCTGGACCGCGACCTCGCCCGCAGTGTCGTCGAGCGGGTCGAGGCGGAGCTCGGCCGGGTCGAACTGGGCGTCGTCACCTCGCCGCCGGAGAGCCGTTTCAAGGTCACCCCGGGCTTCGGGGAGCGGGTCCGACACGGCTGGGACGTGACGACCGACCGGGACCTGCTGTGGGTCTCGCCCATCGACAAGCTGATCCTGCACCACCCGGACGTCGACGAGGACCGGCTGGCCGCGGTCACCCGGCGGCTCACGGGCGGCGAGGTGGCCGTCGTGCACTCCGTCAAGGGAATGGTGGAGGTCCTGCCCGAGGGCACGGACAAGGGCTCCGGCGTGGCCCGTGCCGCCGAACTGCTGGGATTCACCGGCGCCGACGCCGTCGCCTTCGGCGACATGCCCAACGACGTCCCGCTGCTGGCGTGGGCCGCCCATGGCGTGGCGGTGGCGGGCGCTCACCACGAACTGCGGGCCATGGCCGACGAGATCGCCCCCGGCAACGACGAGGACGGGGTCGCCGCCGTCCTCGAACGCCTCTTCGCACCGGTGGAGGTCCACGGATGAGCCGGCGCACCGCACCCGACGCGTCCCTGCGGGAACTTGCGCGCGCACACGGCGTGAGTACCGAGTACGTCACCGACCGGGGGCGCCGCGTCACCGTCGCAGCGGACACCCTGGTCGCGGTTCTGGCCTCGTGCGGCGTGGACGCGAGTACCCCGGGCGCCGCCCGCCGGGCACTCGCCGCCCGGGGCGCGACGGACGCGGACAGGCTGCTGCCGACCTGCGTCGTCGCCCGCGCGGGATCGGCCGTGGGGCTGCGGCTGCCGTCGGGCGCCGAGGCCCGTGTGGAACTGGAGGGCGGCGGCGCGTGCGCACTCTCCACGCCGCTGCCTCCCGGTGCGCACGTCGTGCACGTGAGCGCCGGTGAGCGGCGGGCGTCCGCGGCCCTGTTGTCGGTGCCCGACCGTGTCCCGGCGCCCGAGCGACGCGGCTGGGGCTACCTGATCCAGCTGTACTCGGTCCTCTCCCGCAGGTCCTGGGGCATGGGAGACCTGGCCGACCTCGCGGAACTGGCCTCCTGGTCCGGTCATGAACTCGGCGCCGATTTCGTTCAGTTGGGCCCGTTGCACGCGGTGGAGCCGGGGCCCCTGCCCGATCCCTCTCCGTACCGGCCGAGTTCGCGGCGCTTCGCCGACCCGATGCACGTCCGGGTGGAGGAGGTACCGGAGTACCGCTACCTGGACCGTGAGGCCCGCCGGGCGGTGGACTCCTGCGCCGCACGGGCCCGGGAGCTCAACGAGGGTGTACTGCGCGGCGGGACGCCGATCGACCGGGAGACGGTTCGCGACCTCAAACACGAGGCCCTGCGCCGCCTGTACGAGGTCACGCCCACACCGGGCCGCCGAGCGGCACTGGAGGCGTTCGTCGACCGGGAGGGCGAGGACCTGACGGACTTCGCCACCTGGTGTGCGCTGGCCGCTGTGCACGGCGGCGCCTGGCGGTCCTGGCCCGACGGGCTGCGCGATCCCAGGTCGCCGCGGGTGGCCGCGGCACGCGAGGAACTGGCGGACGCCGTGGCGTTCCACCGCTGGCTGGCGTGGATCACCGACGAGCAGCTCGCCACGGCACAACGGGCGGCGACGGACGCGGGCATGGCCATCGGGCTGGTGCACGATCTCGCGGTGGGCGTAGCCCCCGAGGGCGCCGACGCCTGGGCACTCCAGCACTGCCTGGCCGACCGGATGAGCGTCGGGGCTCCCCCGGACGACTTCAATCCCCTCGGACAGGACTGGGGACAGCCGCCTTGGCGGCCCGACGCGCTGGCCGCCGAGGGCTACCGACCGCTGGCCGCGTTGCTGCGCGCCGGCATGCGGCACGCCGGCGCCCTGCGGGTCGACCACGTCATGGGCCTCTTCCGGCTGTGGTGGGTGCCCGAGGGCCGGCCGCCGTCCGAGGGAACCTACGTCCGCTACGACGCCGAGGCCATGCTCGGCGTGCTGCTGCTGGAGGCACACCGGGCCGGCGTGGCGGTGATCGGCGAGGACCTCGGCACGGTGGAGAGCGGTGTACGCGAGGAGCTGACCGCGCGCGGCGTGCTCGGTACCTCGGTGCAGCGCTTCGAGTACCTGGGCGGTTCCGAGGGAAGGCACGGTCCGCTGCCGGCGGACCGGTGGCGCACCAACTGCCTCGCCACGCTGACCACCCACGATCTGCCGACGACCGCGGCCTGGCTGAGCGGCGAACACGTCGATCTGCGGGCCCGGCTGGGACTGCTGACCCGTCCGGAGCCGGAGGAGAAAGCTCAGGCGGCAGCCGAACGGGACGCCTGGCTGGAGGAGTTGCGTCGGCTGGACCTGCTGCCGGACGCCGGCGGCGAGGTCGTCGCCCTGCACCGGTTCCTGGCTCGCACGCCGTCGACACTGCTCGGCGTGTGGCTGCCGGACGCGACGGGCGACCGCAGACCGCAGAACCTGCCCGGCACCGCGCAGGTGTACCCCAACTGGCGGCTGCCGGTGGCGGACCGGAACGGCCGTCCGGTGCCGCTGGAGGAACTACCAGGCCACCCCGACGTACAGGCCATCGCCCGCGTGTTCCAAAACAGTGAACCGCACGGAACGAAGACCGAGGAGACAGATGTCAGGCCAGGCTCTTGCCCGAGCTGAAGGAGTGCGTGAGGACTCCGGAGGCTTCGACCTGCTGGCACCGGACGGCACGCGGTACCGCGTGGACGTCACCGACGGCGTGTTCGACCCGTACAACCCGCTCCTGGCCGGCTATGTGGACGGACGCCGTGTGGTGGCCTTCATCGGCCCGACGGTGGACCGCATCTACGGTGATCTGCTGCGCTCCTACCTCGACGCCCGCCTGGAGCGGGGCAGTTGGAGCGTGCACACCATCGTCGGCGGTGAACGGAACAAGACACTGGCGTCGGCGGAAGAGGTCTGTGCCGTCGCCAAGGCGGCCGGTCTGGACCGCCACGGGGTGATGCTCGCCGTGGGCGGCGGGATCGTCGCCGACATCGTGGGCTTCGCCGCCTCGATGTACGCCCGCGGAGTCAGCTACATCAAGGTCAACACCACCCTGGTGGGGCAGGTGGACGTGGGGGTCGGGGTCAAGACCGGCGTCAACGCCCTCAACACGAAGAACATGTTCGGGGCCTATCACCCGGCGCACGCCTCGCTCAACGACCCGGGCCTGCTGGCCACTCTGCCGGCCCGGGAGATCCGCTGCGGCCTGGCGGAGATCGTCAAGATGGCCGCGATCCTCGACGCGGATCTCTTCAGGACGCTGGAGAAGCATCCCGACGCGTTCCTGCGCTCCTCGTACGGCGAGGTGGAGACCTATGTCCTGCGCACCTCCATGCGGCTGATGATGGAGGAGCTCTGCCCCAACCTGCGCGAACATGAACTCGCCCGGCTCGTCGACTTCGGACACACCTTCAGCCCGCTGATCGAGACGGCGGGCGGTCACCGTCTCGAACACGGCGAGGCGGTCGCCGTGGACATGGCGCTGTCGGCCCACCTGGCCAGGCTGCTCGGGCTCGTCGACGCGGAGAGCTGCGAGCGCCTCGTGACCTTGCTGCGCCGCATCGGCCTTCCGGTCTTCGACCCCGCCACCTGCACACCGGAGCTGATGACACAGGCGCTCGAAGCGTCCTGGCAGCGGCGGGGACGCAAACTGCACCTCGTGGTGCCGACCGGCATCGGCAAGGCGGACTTCGTGGAGCGGTTGGAGGACGTGCCCGCCGACGTGCTGCGGGACGCTCTGGAGGCACTGGCGCACGCGGGCGGCACGCCGTGAGCGCCGACGACGTGGTGAACCTCGACCGACTGCTGCGGGGCAAGGAGCACGACCACGGCGGGCTGGGCACGATCCTCGCCCACCGGGTGTTCTCCCGCCCCGAGGGCGGCCCGGGAGCGGAGTTCATCGACATCGCCGTGCTGCCGCCCGGTACCTCCATAGGGCGGCACCGGCACGGCCGGGACCGTGAGACGTACATCGTGCTCAGCGGCAGCGGCCTGATGCACCGGGACGGTGCGGAGTTCCGGGTCGCCGCCGGGGACGTCGTCGTCAACCGTCCGCACGGCGAGCACGGCCTCGTCAACGACTCGGCCGCCGATCTGTGGCTTCTGGTCTTCGAGGAGGAGCTCCGTGACCATCCCGCAGTCTGACCGCCTCGCCGCCGTACCCGTCCCGGGCGGCACCCCTGCGGGCGACGCGAACAGCTCCGCGCACCACGGGTACCCGGAAGACCCGGACGGCGTCTTCACCGTGCTCGACGTGGGGGGCACGACGCTGCGGACCGGGAGCTACGACCCGGCCGCGGCGGCCGTGCACCGCGTACGCCGGGTGCCGGTGGAGGGCATGGCCCGCCATCCGCGGGATCCGGTGGCCGTCCTGCAGCGGCGCGTGGTGGACCAGATCGTCCACGAGGTGGCCCGACACACCGCGGGTGCGTCGCCGCGCGCCGTCGGGGTGGCCTTCGCCGGACCGATCTCGGCCGGCGGTCTCGTCCTGGCGGCTCCCACGGTGTGGGGGCGGCGCGGTGACCCCCTGCCGCTGGGACAGCTCCTGACGGAGCGGGTCGGGGCACCGGTCGTGGTCGTCAACGACCTCACCGCCGCGGCCTGGCGCTACGCGGCGACGGAGACCGAGCCGTTCTGCCTGATCACCGTCAGCTCCGGCATAGGCAACAAGGTCTTCCGGGGCGGCGAGGTCCTGCTGGACGCGGACGGGCACGGGGGTGAACTCGGCCACTGGGTGTGCGACCCCTCCCCGGAGGCGGCGCTGTGCGACTGCGGTGCGCGTGGCCATCTCGGCGCCATCGCCTCCGGGCGGGGCGTGCTGGCCGCGGTCCGCCGCGCGGCGGACACCGATCCGGCCGGCTTCGCCGCTTCCCTGCTGGCCGCGTTGTGCGACGGCCGAGCTCCCGGCATCGACAATCCGGCGATCGCGACCGCGGTGCGGCAGGGCGACACGTTCACCACGGAGGTGCTGCGCGGCACCGTCACCCGCCTCGCGCAGGCGATCGGCGCCGTCTTCACCTCGATCGGGGTGTGCCGGTACGTCGTGATGGGCGGCTTCGCCCTGGCGGTCGGTGAACGCTACCGGGAACTGCTGGTCGGCGAGTTGGTGCGACTGGGCTGCTTCGGGCTGGACGCGGACGCGGTCGACGGCATGGTGTCGCTCGGACGGCCGGACGACGACCACGGTCTGATCGGCGTGGGCAGACTGCTCGCCGACCGGATGTCCCGGGCGGGCACGCGATGAGCGCCGGGACCACGCTCGTCGTGGGCAGCGGATTCGTCGGAACGGGCGTCGCACGCCGACTGGCAGCGGCGGGCGAATCCGTCACCGTCGCCTCGCGCCGCCGTCCGGCGGCACATCTCCCGGTCGGCGAAGGCGTTCGGTGGCACGCCCTGGACGCCACCGATCCGGTGGCGTGCAAGCGGCTCGTGACCCGGCTGAGGCCTCAGCGCGTCGTCCTCGTGCACGGACCGTCCGACGTCACCTGGTGCGAGGAACATCCCGAGCAGGCCCTGCGGGCGCACACCGCGGCAGCCGCCAACCTCTCCTCCGCGGCCGGGGCCGCGAGACTGCTGATGATCTCCACCGACAACGTCTTCGACGGGTCCCGCCCCGACAACACGGAGGATTGCCCGGTCGCCCCGGCCAACGCCTACGGCCGCGCGAAGCTGCGCGCGGAGGAGACCGTCCTCGGCGGGGGCGCGGACGCGGTGGTGCTGCGGGTCAGCCTCGTCTATGGCCACGAGCCGACGGACTCCGCCAAGTGGCTCAACTTCTTCGCTGTGTGCGCACACCGCATGCTGCGCGGCGAACCCGTCGCCGTGCCGGAGGACCAGTGGACGACACCGGTGCTGGTGGACGATGTCGCGGAGGTGACGGCGGCCGTTCTGTACGCCGGGACGCCTCTTCCGCCGGTCCTGCATCTGGGCGGCCCCGACCGGGTGAGCCGCGCCGCGTGGGCCTCCGTCGTCGCCGAGACGCTGGGAGCCCCGCCGCACCTGGTCGTTCCGACGTCGCGGGCCGGCACCCGGTACGCCTCCCGCCCGGAGAACACGTGCCTGGCCAGCTCGCTGCTCGGCCGGCTGCCGGCCACCAAGGCGATCGCCGTCCGGGGGGTTCGCGAGGGTGCCCGGAGCCTGGCGGCCGCCTTCACGACCGCGGGCTGAACCATTCGCCGGGTGCCGCGTGCGACCCGCACGCCGGGAGCCCCGCCCGGACCGCGTGTGGCCGCGTGTGGCGCGCCACAGCTTGGCCGCGGGTGCGGCCCCCTAGCCCGGTCCGTCCGACGACCGCCGCTCGGCGGTGAGATCTGTGGAGCGTACGTATGACAGGTACAGGAGCGGTGACCGGCTATGACGTCGTCGTCCTCGGCGGAGGCGTGGCGGGGTGCGTGCTGGCCGCCCGACTGAGTGAGGACCCGGGCCGGTCGGTCTGTCTGGTCGAGGCCGGGCCGGACTACGGACAGCGCGACCACTGGCCGGAGAAGGTGCTGGACTCGCGCAGTCTGCCGCGCGACGACGTGTGGGAGCGGCATGCCGCCGTACATCGCGTCCGGGCCCGGATCCTCGGCGGTTCCTCATGTGTCAACGGCTGCTGGAACACCTGGGGCGCGCTGTCGGACCACGCCGAGTGGGAGCGAGCCGGGGGCGACCGGTGGTCGGCCGAGGCGATGGAGCCGTTCCGCCTGGCCGCGGTCGAGCAGATGGGGCTACGGCCCGTCCCGGAGAACGAGTTCTCCGTCTGGAGCAGCGGAGCGCTCGAGGCGGCGCGCGAGCTCGGCTACCAGGAGGTCGACATGGGAACGTCGGGCGGGCCCGGTTACGGCACTCCCCTCATCAACTCCTTCGACGGCCTGCGCTGGAACGCGGTGTTCGGCTATCTCGACCCGGCGCGGGCGCGCCCCAACCTGACGATCCTCGACCGGGCCCTCGTCGACCGGATGGACGTCGGCGGCGGCCGGGTGCGGGCCGTCGAGATCGACCGGGACGGTGAGCGAATCACCCTGTCCGCCGACGACTACGTCGTCGCGTGCGGGACCTACGGGTCACCCGCCGTGCTCATGCGCAGCGGCATCGGCCCAGCCGTCCACCTGCGGGAACACGGCATCCGGCCGGTGGTCGACCTGCCCGGTGTGGGCGCCAACCTGTCGGACCAACCAGGGGTGTTCGTGCCGCTGACGCCGACCGGGGAACTCGACGAGGCGCTGGCCGGCAAGGAGGCGAAGGGCGACCTGTACGTCAGCCGCATGCTGGTGCGGGCCGCCGGCGACCGCTGCCCGGACGGCTCCTGGGACCTGCACCTCCTGCCCGTCGCGGGTCCCCCGCTCTTCGGCAGCCTGCCGCCGGGCCGGTACGAGGCGGGCATCTCGTCCTTCCTGATGAAACCCGCTTCCCGTGGCCGGGTCGCACTGCGCTCGGCCGATCCCGCCGAACCCCTCGACATCGCCCCCGGCTTCTTCTCGGATCCGGAGGGCCACGACCTCGCCGTCGTCCGGTGGGGGCTGGGCCTCGTCGAGGAGATGGCCTCAACCGCCGCGCTCGGGAAGCTGGTCCAGCCGCTCGGCAGTCGTCCCGCGCACCTCGCGAACGAGGAGATCAAGGCCCGCGCGGGCACCTACTGGCACCCGGTGGGGACCTGCGCCATGGGACCCCCGGACGATCCGTCCGCCGTGGTGGACGGCACGGGCCGGGTCCACGGACTGTGCAACCTGAGGGTTGCCGACGCCTCCGTGCTGCCGACGGTGCCGGCGGCCAACACCCAGCTGCCGGTCCTCGCCGCCGCCGAACTCCTGGCCGACGCGGCGAGGGCCGAGACGGCGCTGAGCTGAGACGGCGGACGGCCGCGAGGAATCCAGAAGATCACCCGCGGCGCCACGGCACGGGTCTGACGGCACGAGAGGAAGCGAGAGCATGACCCCGCACACCGACATCCGTGATGTCCGCCTGCTGTACGGCTGCATGGGACTGGGAGGGGGCTGGGACCGGCAGCCGTGGACGGCCGCGGACGTCACCCACGCGGAAGCCGCCGTCCAGGCCGCGCTCGACGCCGGGTTCACGGCGTTCGATCACGCCGACATCTACCGTCACGGCAAGTCCGAGTCGGTCTTCGGCGAGGTCCTGGCCCGGGCCTCCGGGCTGCGCGATCGCATCGTCCTGCAGACCAAGTGCGGCATCGCGCTGCCGGACGGCGACCGTGCGGGCTCCTACGACCTGCGGGGGCGCACGATCCTGCGGCGGGTCGAGCAGAGCCTGACGCGGCTGCGTACCGACTTCATCGACGTCCTGCTCCTTCACCGGCCCGACCCGCTGGCCCGCCCGCAGGAGATCGCGGAGGCGCTCCGTACGCTGCACGAGCAGGGGCTGGTGCGGCAGTTCGGGGTGTCCAACATGAGCGCCGCGCAGATCGCCCTGCTGCGGAAGAGCGTGGATGTGCCCCTCGTGGTCGACCAGCTGGAGATGAGCCTGGCCCGCCGCGACTGGGTGGAGTCGGGTGTCCTGCTCAACACCCCGGCCTGGGCGGGCGGCGGGTTCCCGCACGGGACCGTCGAGTACTGCGTGGCCCATGACATCCAGGTGCAGGCTTGGGGGCCCCTCGCGCAAGGGCGCTTCACCGGTGGGGCGGACACACCGGCCGCCCGGCTCATCGCGGACCTGGCGGCGCGCAAGGGAACGACACCGGAGACCGTTCTGCTGTGGTGGCTCCAGCGCCATCCCGCGGGGATCGCTCCGGTCGTCGGTACCACGCGGCCCGAGCGCATCCTGGCCTGCCGCGACGCCGTGCACGGCACTCCCGCTCTCACCCATGAGGAGTGGTACGGGCTGTGGACAGCCGCGCGGGGCGCACCCCTTCCCTGAAGACCGTTTCCAGCGCGGCCAGTTGGCCGGTTGCGCCGAGTGTGGGGAGTGGCCGGTGAGGACGAATCGTTCCGGACGGTCTGTGGGAGGTGGCGAGGCCCTTGGTGCCGCCGGCGCGGGTTCGTCCGCGAGGAGATGGGGTGGCGAGCATCGATGATGACGCGGTCTTCGCCGCTCGGGGGCAGGAGCGCCGGCATGAGTCGAGGAGCAGCAGGGCACTCGCGAACAGCGCGCCGGTGATGGCGATCGAGGAGGTCTTGTCGGCGCGGCGCTGTGCGAGTGGCGCGAGTGGCTGGAGAGCCTCGTCGGGTGGTTCGACGCGTACCCGTTGAACCGGGCCGAGGTCGAGGGCCAGCGGATCTTGTGGGAGCGCGCCGCCCGAAACCTGACCCTGCAGGTCGTCGACCGCACCGGCCGTGACGACGGCCGGCACCGACATTGCCGTCAAGCGCTCACCTGGTTCCTCGGCCGCTGGGGCGTCGCTCCCGACCTTGCACAGGAGCTGGTCGACGAGGCGGATCGGCGGGCGGTTCGCGAGCTGGACCGGCCCTGAAGTGGTTGGCGCGTCCCGCGGCTCATCGGCCTGGAAGGTGACGCGACGCAGCAGGCCAACCCCGACCGCCGTAACGCGGAAGCCCACAAGATGTGCTGCCATCATCTCGCTTCTGCGCAGTGCTCGCCGCCGTCAGGACGAGATGGTGCCACGCGCCGTCGGTGACTGTGCTCTGCGGTGCCCGCCGGGGTTGAGGCAGGGAGTTGCACGGTGCCGCCGCCGCTGAGTTTCACGGCCCGGTCGTCGCCCGCAGCGAACACACCGCTCTGGTCGGGCTGCGAGGCGGTGCCGGTGTCCGGGCGGAAGGTGGCGTTCCTGCCGGGGCCGCCGACCTCGCTGCCCAGCACGGTGCCTTCGTCATCTCGCCGAGGCGCCAGTAGGCGGCCGGGGCCTCGGCGAGTGCGACGCCGTCGTACTGGTCGCCGCGCCCGGCGACCCGTCTGCGGCGGGCCTGGATGTGCTGGTTGGGGGCGTCCGTCTGGCCCGCTGCCACCGGGACGTACTTCCCCACGCCCGAGGGCGTCGTCAGTCCGTCGCGGTGCGGCGGGCGTAGGCGCGGGCGGCGCGGGCGCGGTCGCCGCAGCGAGTGGAGCACCACTGGCGGCGGCCGTGCTTGAGCAGGAAGCGGTTGCAGGGCGGGGAGGCGCAGGCGGTCAGGCGGGCGGCGTCGGGAGAGGTGAGCAGGTCGGCGGCGTCGGCGGCGATGACCGCCAGGGCGTGCTCGACGATCGCGGTGGTGGGATGGGGTGTGGCGCGGTAGGGCCCGGTCTTCCCGTCCCACAGCAGCAGGGACATGGTGGGGACGCGGGTCATCGCGTCGTTGACCGCCGTGAGGGCTGCAGGCAGGGCGGGCAGGGCGGCGACGCGAGAGGCCAGGAGCGACCTGACCTGTTCGCGCAATGAGCGCAGCTGCGCCGCGCACATCTCCGCCAGGCCGGCGTCGGCCGGGGCGAGGTCGCGCCGCGCCAGCCACTGCTCGGCCTGCGCCGGGGTGCCCAGGAGGTCGGCCCTGTGCCCGCCGGGCAGTGCGACGGCACTGTTGGCCAGGGCCAGGGCGGGGTGCTCATCCTCGCCTGGTGCCGACGGCAGGGCGGCTTCTTCCATCACGAACTCTTCCATGGTTCTCATGGTACGGGTTGCGTCCATCCGTGAGATGCACCTACAGTCGACTCACGGTTAACACGCAATCTATCCGTGAGGAACTCGTTTCGTGTCTTCCCCTACCCTGCAGACCGCCCCGTTTCCCGTCCGCGTCTTCGGCGGCCCGACCGCCCTCTTCGAATACGGCGGCCTGCGCTTTCTCACCGACCCGACCTTCGACGGCCCCGGCGAACACCAGGCCCCGGCCGCCGTGCTGATCAAGACGGCGGCTGCCGACGGCAACCCGGCCGATCTCGGCCGCGTCGACGTGGTCCTGCTTTCCCACGACGAGCACGCCGACAACCTCGACACCTCCGGCCGGGCCCTGCTCGCCGACGTCCCGCTGACGCTCTCCACCCCCGGCGGTGGAGAGCGTCTCGGGGAGGCGGCCACCGGCCTCGCCGACTGGCAGTCGGTCGAGCTCGAGCGCCGGGACGGCGGGCCCGGCACGGTCACCGTGACCGGCGTGCCCGCCGTCCACGGCCCCGGCCCGCGCGAGGAGGTCGAGCCGATCACCGGCCAGGTCGTCGGGTTCGTCCTGACCGGCGAGGGCCTGCCCACCGTCTACGTCAGCGGCGACAATGCCTCGCTCGACGCGGTCAGGGACATCGCCGAGCGCTTCGCCCCGGTCGACACGGCCCTCCTCTTCGCCGGAGCGCCCCGCTTCACCGAAGTCTTCGACGGCAAGGTGCTCGTCCTGGACAGCGCCCAGGCCGCGCAGGCCGCGCAGATCCTCGACGCCGGCCGCGTGGTCCCCGTCCACTACGACAGCTGGGCCCACTTCACCGAGGGCCGCGACGAGCTCGTCGCCGCCTTCGCCGCCGCCGGTCTCACCGACCGCGTCGACTTCGGCGTACGCGGCTGACCCCACGCACGCTCGGCACATAGACCGGACACGGCTGGGCGCCGACCGACACAGACCCTCCCCGGCTGTCGGCCGGCGCCCGGCGCCTCCCTCACCTCCCGCACCGCCGAAGGACCGCACGACCATGACCAACCCGATCCGCGGCACCCGCCACGGCTCCGCCCCCGCCCCGCTGTCCGTACTGGACTCCGCCATGACCGGAACCGGCCAGACCGCCGCCGAGGCGCTGGCCGGCAGCATCGAACTCGTCCGGCTCGCCGGCCGGCGCGGCTTCACCCTCATGGACTCCAGCGGCATCAACGTCTTCATCCTCGCCCACCAGTCCGTCAGTGCCACCGGGGGCTGGCTGCGTCTCGCCGCCGCGCAGAAACCCGTCCTGCACGTCCTGCAACCGGTCGGCATCGACGCCTTCGTCACCTGCCACCCCACCCTGGAGCAGACCGTCGAACCCTGACCGCTCTACCGGGGCCGGCCCGGTGCACCGTCCTGACCGGGGCGGCGCTGCACGGCCTGGCACAGCTCACGCTCCACCGGCTCCGGCAGTGACTGCCCCAGTGCCCGGTCGACCACCATCTCGGCGACCGCGTGCAGCTTGATGCTGGTGTGCTGGGAGACCTCACGCAGCACCTCGAACCCCGCGGCCGGCGCAGTCCGGTGGAGCGCGATGAGGACCCCGAGGGCCTGGTCGACCGTCACGTGGGGAGCCGACCGCTTGCCGCAGTTGGGCGTTCTCCCGCTCTCGGCAGGCCATCGTGGCGTTGCGCGTGCCGTCGGGCAGGTGCCGCGGGACGCGGGAGGTCGTCATGACTGGTCTTCATACGGGCGCGAACATTTCCGGTACGCCCGCCCCAGACCGCAGCGGCGAGACACGCCCAGCGCGGTAAGAAGATCACACCCCAACGGACGAAGCGGCGCGCCAACCCGAAACGGGTGCGCCGCCGACATGTCATGCCGACAGGTCATCACCGGGCCGTCACCTGCTGCGGTCGGAACACGCAGCCACTGACCGTCAGAACGGCAGGCGTCGACGCGCACGGCGACCGGCGGAACCGCTGCGGCCCACGGCCCGCGAACTGGATTGGAAGGGCTTGCTCAGCAGGCGCCCCAGCAGACCGGGGGCCTTGGAACCTGCCTGGGACCCCAGGCCCAGGGTGCGCTGGGCGCCGTTCTGGGGGTGCCGGCTCAGTCGCGGGACGACGAAAGCGAGTATCGCGAGAACTACACAGAAGGCGATCACACCGACGATCATCATGGGGAAACTCCTGGGCGGTCTAGAAGGTTCACTGCGTGCCACAACACGAACATTGCTTTCTTGATGCCGACCGACTGCCCGTTTCGGCGCGGGACACTCCAGGGGAAGACACAGCCATGGCGCCCCGCGAGCCCGGAGCGCGATGTCGACGGTCCGCGTCCGACTGGTGTCCGACCTGGCCACCGTCGTCGCCGGGGGTCAACGAGTTGCTCCGGCCGCGGTACAGCGCCGCAGAGGTAGCCGGGCACCTGGAAGAGAGGTTCGCCGCGCTCACGGATGCCGGAGGCCCACGTGGTGACATTTGTCTGGCACCCGTAAGGAGGACGACTTACGACCTTTCCCGGCACTGTCACCCTCGTCGCCGACGGTGTGCCGGCACGTCCCGGCCGGTGCCGATTCAAGGGCCAGACGGAGCAGGACCGCTGACAGCGGATCCGCTACCCGGACCCGCGGGATCCGGAGTGGCCGCTGGACCCTGTCTTCGCCGAACAGGCTCGCCGTGCCCTTGCCCTGCCCTTCGAACTGCACCCCCAGTGGCAGGACGCGTGGCTTCCCGGATGACGTCAACGCCTCTCCGGCAGGGTCAGAAGGGCGCCCGACGCGCCCGGCCCGGCGGGGCGGCGAGGTCGTCCTGATCGACGGCACCCTCATCCCCACCCAGCGCCGCACCGGAGAGGCGAACCGCCCGAACCACGCCGGCAGGCATCGCCGCCACGGCTTGCACGTGATCGCGATGACCGACGAGCGGGGCCGTCCGGTGTGGATATCGGCCGCCCGGCCCGGCCGCGCGCACGACATCACCGCCGCCCGCCGCGACCAGATCCTGGCCCACCTGCGTGCTGCCGGCCTCGGCGCGCCGGCTGACCTGGGCTTCCTCGGCCTGGACGACGACGGGGACGATCCCGTGGTTGTCACCGGCTCCAAGAACACCCGCCGCCCGCAGGCTCGCATCCGCCGAGAAGGAGGCCAACCGGGTTCTGGCCGCCGGACGCGTCCCCTCGAACGCGGCTTCGCCCACCTGAAGAACTGGCGGATCCTCACCAAGCTCCGTACTGACCCGCCCGCGCCACCCACCTGTTTCGCGCGCTGCTCGTCCTGACGAACATCGAGGCCACTACCGACAATTGATCTCTACCGCAGGTAGCCCACGATCAGTACAAGCACCGCGGAACAGCGTCACCGGGCCGGGATGGGCTGAGTGAGGTTCAGCGGGTTGCCGTCGGGGTCTCGGATGTGGGCGACGCGCTGTCCCCACGGCATGTCGTTGGGGCCGCTGCTGACCGAGCCGCCCAGCGCCTCCACCCGGCCGAGCGTCTCGGCGACATCGTCGACACCGATGCTGAGCAGGATCCGCGACACCGCTCCGGCCGGCGCACTGTCCTTGGCCACCAGCCCAAGGTCCGTGTCACCGATGCACAAGCCGAGGTAGAAGGCCGGGCCTTCCGCCGGCACCCGAAAGATCTCCTCCGCGCCGAACAATTTCGTGTAGAAGCCGAGCAGAACGTCCTGGTCGGCAGTAATGATCACTGGCTGGATGGTGGACATGGCACTCCTGTCGAGAACGGTCGTGTCGCTGGGCAGACCGTTCGAGGACGGTGAACTCATCGGCAAACCGCCCCGCCAGTCGATCTACAACACAGACTGCCGCCCACGACTGGCACGAGCACCCCGAAACGGCGTCACACCACCCCGCTGACCAGCCACTTCAAGATGGCGCAGCTTCCCTGATCGGACGCCGAGGCGGGGCGGTCGGTGGCGAGGCAGGTGATCGATGCGATCGCCCGGACGTTTCGGACCGGGTCCCAGTGGGTGAACCTGTCGGCAGAGTATGGCTCGTGGATCACAGGCGCTTCGAGGACGCGGGAGGCACACCCGGCTCCGGGTCACCAGACGTGCCGAAGAACTGGGCGCCCCAGACGACCAACTTGTTTCGCAGACGGGCGAACTCGCTGGCCAGGTCCCAGACATCCTCACTGGAAACCATGGCGATCTCAGGACGGCTGAGCCCCTTCGTCTCTTTGACGGTTCACCATCTATCGACCTCGTCGTCGTACACCCATTAGGCGGTTCGGACTACTGGACTGCGCCGCACTGGCCGGCCTGACCAACGCGATGGCCACGACTACCTGTCGGCAGGGTGTCTGCATGGCGAGCACGCCTACTGCCGGTCGATGCCGGGCCGCAGGAGCAGAAGCGCCCCGGGCGGCGTGGACGTGGACGTGGAGAAGATCGGGAACGGAGGCAGTGTCGGGCACGCCGAGGAATAGATATCTGTTCCCGTGAGGTGAGAGTTTCACGGACCCTGCGGTGAGAGTTTTTGCCGCGATAAAACGACTGGCATGATGTAACGTGCGCAGGCTGTTCCGGCATGCTACTGTCGATCTCAGTTGCAGTTGTGGTTCCCAAAACTTCAAGTGCCCTCACTCGGATTCTGCGAGTGGGAGCGCTTTTGTATTTCCGGTCATTTCCGGGCGGGGTAATCATCGCGGCGACACGGTTTTCGCGCAGTGCGGATTCCGATGTACTGCCCCAAAGGAGATATGACATGGCTGCTGGCACCGTGAAGTGGTTCAACGCGGAAAAGGGCTTCGGCTTCATCGAGCAGGACGGTGGCGGCGCTGACGTGTTCGCCCACTACTCGAACATCGCCGCGCAGGGCTTCCGGGAGCTGCTCGAAGGTCAGAAGGTGACCTTCGACATCGCGCAGGGCCAGAAGGGCCCGACGGCCGAGAACATCGTTCCGGCCTGACGCTGACGCATCATCTGTAGCTGGGGCCCGCATCCCTCGGGGTGCGGGCCCCAGCTGCCCGCATTTCCCGCAGCGGTTTCACCTGCGGGACGGCTCGGAGGAATCCGCAGTCTCACCACGCGTTGCTCCTCCTTCAGAGATGCAGGCTCATCCTCAGGAGCTGCACCGCAGCCGACGCCCGGATCATACGTCCCCGTCGCGTCACTCGTTTCAGCACCTCTGCCACCGGATATTCCCGTCGGCCAGATCTGCTTTCTTTTGCCACCGGTTCATACTTGTAATTCTCCATGCCGCTCATCGCTGCGGGAATTCCTTGATATGTGCCACATCGAGGAAGGTTCCGCATGAACCGCACACGCACGAACGACCGCCCCGTCCGCGCCCGTAACGGAAGTGCCGACGCCGGAAGGGGCGACAACCGCTTCAGCTCGCGGGCACCGCGCCGTTCAGGCGGGCCCACCGGTTACGGCCGCCGGCCCGCCGCGGTGCAGGGTGAGTTCGCGCTCCCCGAAACGATCACCCCCGCGCTGCCCCCCGTTGAGAGCTTCGCCGATCTCGCCATGCCTGAACCCCTGCTGGCCGAACTCGGCAAGCAGGGTGTGGCCGCGCCGTTCCCGATCCAGGGAGCGACGCTGCCGAACTCCCTGGCGGGACGTGACGTCCTGGGCCGCGGGCGCACCGGTTCCGGCAAGACCCTCGCCTTCGGCCTCGCTCTGCTCGCCCGCACCGCCGGACAGCGTGCGGAGCCCCGCCAGCCGCTGGGATTGATCCTCGTACCGACGCGTGAGCTGGCGCAGCAGGTGACCGACGCGCTCACGCCGTACGCCCGTTCCGTCAAGCTGCGGGTGGCCACGGTGGTGGGCGGGATGTCGATCGGCCGGCAGGCCGGCGCGCTGCGCGGTGGGGCCGAGGTCGTCGTCGCGACGCCCGGACGGCTCAAGGACCTCATCGACCGTGGCGACTGCCGGCTGAACCACGTGGGCATCACGGTGTTGGACGAGGCCGACCAGATGGCTGACATGGGTTTCATGCCGCAGGTCACCGCGCTACTCGACCAGGTGCGCCCGGAGGGGCAGCGGATGCTGTTCTCCGCCACCCTGGACCGTAACGTCGACCTGCTGGTGCGCCGCTATCTGACCGACCCCGTCGTGCATTCCGTCGACCCGTCGGCCGGCGCGGTCACGACGATGGAGCACCACGTCCTGCACGTTCACGGCGCCGACAAGCACGCCGCCACGACCGAGATCGCCGCCCGAAACGGCCGCGTGATCATGTTCCTGGACACCAAGCACGCCGTCGATCGGCTGACCCAGGACCTGCTCAACAGCGGGGTACGGGCTGCCGCGCTGCACGGTGGCAAGTCGCAGCCGCAGCGCACCCGCACGCTGGGGCAGTTCAAGACGGGTCACATCACCGTGCTGGTGGCGACCAATGTCGCGGCGCGCGGCATCCACGTGGACAACCTCGACCTGGTCGTCAACGTCGATCCGCCGACCGACCACAAGGACTACCTCCACCGCGGTGGCCGTACCGCCCGCGCAGGGGAGTCCGGCAGTGTCGTCACCCTCGTCACACCGAACCAGCGCCGTGGCATGGTCCGGCTCATGTCGGACGCCGGGATCCGGCCGCAGACCACCCAGGTCCGCTCGGGTGACGAGGCCCTGAGCCGGATCACCGGTGCCCAAGCCCCGTCCGGCATCCCGGTCGTCATTACCGCACCGGTGGTCGAGCGCCCCAAGCGCAGCTCCACCTCGCGCGGCCGGCGCCGCCCCGCTTCGGCGAGCCGGCGCGCCCCCGTGCGCCAGTCCGTCCTCGGCGCGGCGGCCTAGAACCTTCGTGATCAGGAAGCTGGCCCATCTCTGCAGGAGGCACCTTTTGACGCTGGTTCAGATGCAGCCCTGCTCGCAGCCGGCCGACCCCGTGCACAGGACGGTGGCGGAGGTCATGGACGCGGCCGGCCCGCAGGTCTGTGACGACATGAGCGTCGAAGTGGCGCTGGCCGTCATGGCCGCCGCCCACACGGGCCGCCTGGTCGTCTGCGACCTGGACGGCCAGTGCACGGGCCTGGTTACCCGGACCGAACTCGCTGCCGTCCGCGACAGCTCGGACTACACGGACCGTGTCCGCCTGCGCGACATCCTCGGCGATCACGGCTCGTTCACCTCACCCGTGACCACAATGGCCGAAGCTGAGCACGCGATGCGCACCCGTCGGCTCGGTGTCCTGCCGGTGGTCGACGAGCAAGGCAGCGCCGTGGGCATCCTCGCCCTCTCCCGCTGAAACGTCTCACCCCTGGTCGGACCGTTCTCCCCTTCATCCCCCTGTGAGGTCACATGCGCTGCGTCATCGCCCGCTTCCCCTTCGAGCTCACCAAGGACGGCGTGCTGGAGTCGATGAAGGGCATCAAGCCCGAATCGGTCACCGGCGAATCCGTGACCATCGGCCGTCGTCACTATCCCGTCAAGCAGGTCGGCCAGGTCATCACCCGCCAGGACCGCCGTGACTTCAGCTCCGCCGAGGTTCTCCGGGCCATGGCTCAGCTCGGCTTCACCTGCCGCGCCCTTCCCAGGGCCGCACCTGTGGGCATCCTCGGCTCGCTGCAGCACGCCTCCGCGATGCTCGGCGCCCCTGTCACCGTCTGACCGGGTAAGCAGGCGCGAGCTGACGCATGACCAGCAGTGTGGGCCCGACCGTTACGCCGGTCGGGCCCACACTGCGTGCACAACGGGTTCCCGTCGCCGTCGCTCAGTGAGCTTCTTCGAGTTGGTCCCCCATCAGGTGACGTTCCACGAGGCGCAACGAGCGATGCATCCGATCAACAGCTCCCGTCCGGAGGCCTGATCGACGGCTGGGGGCACGTGCTGCAACAAAGTTCACCTCTGTGCGCTTCCATGCGCCCGCGCAGATCGGACACGGATGCAAGACAGTGGTGCTGGGCACTCGCAGGGGTGACGCCGATGGCGGCCGGGGGCGACCATGGCGACATGGCCGGCATGCACGTGGGGACTACCAGGGGCCGTGCTAGTGGAGATGCGCGGTCTGTGGATCGCGCTCCATCCGTTTCGGGCCCCGAAACGGCCCTGACGCGATGGCAGAAGCCGCGCTCAGTTGGCGGGCTATGCCATCGCGGTGGCCTGCCGGTTCGGTATGGCGGCCGGGCCCCTCCGGCAGCCCGCACCCCGTGCACGGCGCCGACTGCCGCCCCCTCACAGCCGCCTCCTCCCGCTCACGGCGCCGCGCCACGGCCGCGCCGTTCCTCGACCACGACGGCCGCTCGATCGTGTCGGACCTGGGCTCGGTCTGCTTGCATCACGATGTGCCGACGCAGCCGCTGCTCCGAGACGGCTCACAGCTCGGCACCCTCATTTGCACTGTGCGCGATGTGACGTAAGAGCGGCGTCCTGTACATCAAGGCCCTGGAGCAGCACGTGAGTTCCACACCTCCTCCCACGCAACCGCAGCCGCAGCCGCCGTCGCCGAGTCGGCGCGGTCGGGCCCGATCCTGAGGCAGCGCACCGCCATCATCTTCCTGGAGGCGGGCTTCATCGGAGAGATGATCGGCTCCTTGACATTCCTCAGCAGCGCATCGGCCACCGGCTCTGTGCTCGCCGCACTGCTCAGCGCGGGAGGCAGTGTTCCCGTTCTGCTCACTCTCATCGGCTGACTTCGCCGCGGACTGCGACCGCGTGGCCCCGGCGGGCCGCGCGGGCCGGCCGGAACGCCAAGTGCGCGAGGCTGGCCCCGCGTGACAGACACGCGGGCGGTCCACTGTCTGTACGGCGGATGCTCCGGTTGACGGCGGATGCTCCGGTTGCCGACGGCTGTTCAGGTACTGGCGGAAGCGCAAAGCCGACCACGCCCTGAGTACCAGTCTGGTGGCGTCGCTTTATGTGACCCTCTGCTGTTCAACGCGGTCGACCACTACACGTGGCACCGTGTCGCGATCCGGCTCCGCCGGGAAACACGGCAGCCGGCTCGGAGAAACGGTACGACGCAAACGTCGTCACCGCGTCCCGGGTCGACCGCACAAGGACAGCCGCGCTCGACCCGATCCCGATCGGCTCCCGACGACGGGACCGCAAGGTGAGATCCATGAGCGACACCAGCGCGGACATCCTGCCGAGCCACCCTCTGCGGCGCTCGCGTCCTGATGCGATCCCGGACGACTGTCGGCCGCTTCAGGCGTGGAGCATCGGGCATGGACGTGCAGGTCGGGGACGCCCTGATCCGAGCGGTGACGGCGTGGCGCTCCCGCTGGTGCTCGCGAACCGAGACAGCAGCGTGTGCCCGCACGCTGACGAGATGCGCCTGGTGCGCGACGGCCCGGCACATCGCCATCGGCCGCGGGCCGCTTTTGCGGCTGGCTCACCGCTCATCGCCATGCACCTGGAGATCGTCCACCTGACGCTCTAGGCAGGCTCCCCCTGCGGCTCGCCGTGGACGAGAAGGGCCTTGAGTCACACCACTCGCCGCAGGAAATCGGCTTGGCGGAGCTGTCGCCGTCCATCGAGAAAGGGTTTCGCATGTCCGACATCCGGGATTACGACGTCGTGGTGGTCGGTGGCGGGCCGGCGGGTTCGACCACCGCCGCCCTGCTGGCCAAGAACGGCCGGAACGTCATGCTGCTGGAGCGGGAGAAGTTTCCCCGCTATCACATCGGCGAGTCGATGATCACCGGGGTGATCCCGGCGATGGAGGAGCTCGGCGTGACCGACGAGCTGGACAAGCGCTTCCAGCCGAAGTACGGGATCAGCCTGGTGTGGGGCCTCGACTCGGAGCCGTGGCGTGCCTCGTTCGATCAGACAGGCCGGTACGACCACTCGTGGCACGTGGTCCGCAGCGAGTTCGACGAGTTGTTGCTGAACACCGCGCGAGGATTCGGCGTGCATGTCGAGGAGCAGGCCCACGTCACCGCGGTGCTTTCCGACGAGAACGGCACGGTCACCGGTGTGACGTACCGCCGGGGTGGCGAGACGTATCACGTCACCTCCCGTTTCGTCGTGGACGCGTCTGGTCAGGCCCGGGCCATCTCGCGAAAGCTGACCGAAGTGTCCTGGCAGGAGGACCTGCGTAACGTCGCCATATGGAACTACTTCACGCCGTACGTTCCGCTTTCCGACGGCCGACAGGGCGGCGACATCCTGGTGGAGTCGGTCAAGACCGGAGGTTGGATCTGGGGCATTCCGGTGGCCGGGGACAAGCTGAGTCTGGGCCACGTGCTCCCAGCCACACTGGTGGCAGAGGCCGCAGCCCAGGGCCTTTCGCACCAGGGGCTCTTCGACCGAGCGGTGGAGAACAGCGAGGTCGCCAAGACCATGATCGCCAACGGCGCTCCGGTCGACAAACTGCGCACCGCCCGTGACTGGTCGCACGTGTGCATGAGTTTTCACGGTCCGGGTTGGCTGTCGGTGGGCGACGCTGCCGGATTCATCGACCCACTCTTTTCGCAGGGCGTGTGGCTGGGCACCTCGGGTGCTTGGATGGCCGCCCGCGCCCTGGAGGCCGCGCTGAAGAACCCGGCCGACACCGAGCGTGCACTGGACCGATACGAACTGGTCTACCGCGTGCTGTACGACGAGTTCCTGTCGTTCATCCGGTTCTTCTACGACCCGAACAAGCTTCGCGAGATCTACTTGGAGCGGGCGCAGCAGGACGTCTGGCATCCGGACGGCAACCTGAAGGTCGGCTTCATCACGCTGATCTCCGGCATCAAGGCTCTCCCGAACATCACCGGCTTCGACCCGCTCGGCACCGACCTCCCCAAGACCGTCCGGATGTGAGTCCTCGGCGCTCGGCCACGGGCCGGCCCGGCGACGGCGACCGCCAGGTGCGCCCGCGCGGCCGAGCATGACCGGAGTGATCGGGAACCATCGGGAGATTCCCGCCGTGCAAGGACCGCCGATCGTGCTGCGTCAGCCGATCTGATCGGGAGACACGCCTTGACCACTCAACAGATCTCAGCCATGTTGTTTGCCCTGGCCATCATCTCGCTGTTCTCCTTCGCGGCCGGGGCGCTCGCCCGCCGCTTCGGGCAACCGTCGGTCATCGGCGAGGTGCTCCTCGGGGTCCTGGTCGGCCCTACGCTCTTTCACGGCGTCATCTCGAACGCCATCTTCCCGACGGACATCCTGCCCTTCCTCACCGCCTTGGCGAACGTCGGCGTGGCCCTGTTCATGTTCACCGTCGGGGCGGATCTGGATGCGGGTGTGTTGCGTGGACGCAAGATGGTGGCCGGCACCGTCGCTTCCGGCTCGATCGTTCTTCCGTTCGGGCTGGGCTGCGCGCTGGCCAGCTATCTCGTCGCCGACCACCAGACCGGCAACAAGACGGGGTTCGTCCTCTTCATGGGTGCCGCCATGTCGGTGACAGCCTTCCCTGTCCTGGCCCGCATCCTCACCGATCGGGGCATGAGCCGCACCTGGCTCGGCAACGTCGCACTGGCCTGCGCGGCCATCGATGACGTCCTGGCCTGGAGTCTGCTCGCCGTCGTGGTGGTGATCTGCGGGGCGAGCACCGGATCCCAATGGCTACTGCTGCTCTTCATTCCCTATCTTCTGCTCATGTTCACCGTGGTGCGGCCCGTCCTCCGGCGTCTGATGGCGGAGCGCCGTGTCCTCGGCTCCCCGCCGCCGGCACTGGTCATCACGCTGGTGGGCCTCCTGCTCTCGGCCGCCTTTACGGAATGGATCGGGCTGCACTTCATCTTCGGGGCGTTTCTCTTCGGCGCGGTCATGCCGCGGGGCGCGACGCAGAAGCTGCGGACGACCACCACCGCCGAAGGCGTTACCGAGGGCATCGCAGACAAGATCTCCTACCTGAACGGCATTTTGCTGCTCCCGATCTTCTTCATCGTGGCGGGGCTCAAGGTGGACCTGTCGGGCATGAGTGGCAACGACCTTCTCGATCTCGCCCTTATCCTGGCCGCTGCGGTCGGTGGCAAATTCCTCGGTGCCTTCATCACAGCCCGCCTCAGCGGCATCGCCCGCCGCCCAGCGACCGCGCTGTCTCTCCTCTTGAACACCCGCGGGCTGACCGAACTCATCATCCTGACGGTCGGCCTGCAACTCGGCATCCTGGACGGACAGCTCTACTCGTCCATGGTGGTGATGGCCCTCGTGACGACGGCGATGGCGGGACCACTCCTCCAGTTGCTCTATCCGGTGCACGCCGCGGGGACCGAGGGCGAGATCGGGCAGGACGGTGCACCGGTTGCTCCCGCGTCGCCTGAGCGAGAAAAGACCGAGGACTCGGCTGAGCGCGCTTCCAGAAGTTCCGCGCGCAACAGGAGTTGAGACCGTCTGGGCCGCACCAGTAGCTGGGGCGGCCACAGACCAGTCGCCGCACGCTGTATCGGCGGGTGCGGCTGGTGCCCGTGTGGCGGCGCCCGAAGCCAGTCGCCTCCGGTGATCCGGCCCGGGCTGCGGTGGTGGCCGCGATCGCCGAACGGCTGCGCAGTGCACGGTGACGGTGGTGTTCCGCACGCCGGCTGCTGCCGACCGGGGCGGTGGCATGGGCCGCCGACGAGACCCACCTGCGCCTACTGCCGCACGTCCGCTCCAGTTGGACGCTGCACCTGTGGTACGGCACCCTCTACAGCCCGCACGACAGCCCCATCGAACGCGTCTGAGCCGCACTCCTGCCCAACAGCAGGCACCTCGCCGTGCGGCCTACGCTGCGGGCGAAGGTGCTCGCTGTGACGTCGACCGCGCAGTGCGGCCGACGCCTTGGCGGGCATCGCCCGATGTCAGCGACGCCACGGCCGGTTCAACGGGCCTCGTCGTCGCCAAGAAGTGAAACCCAGGCACCGCAACCCCTCGCGCGCAACCGCGACACCCACTCGCCTCGAGCCCTACGAACGGGGCTCACTTTCAGGTCGAAGCACAATCCATCTCGTCACGAGGGTCACGAGATCGACATCCCGCCGTCGATGCACAGCACCTGCCCGGTCATGTAGTCGGCGTCCAGCAGCAGTTCGATGCCGCGGGCCACCTCGCCGGGCGTGCCCATGCGTCCGAAGGCGGTACGGGCCACGAGCGCTGCGCTGATCTGGGCCGGCACCTGCTCGGTAAGCGTGGAGGCCATGAGCCCGGGTGACAGCGCGTTGACCGTCACCTTGTACCGCCCGCATTCCAGGGCCAGGCTCCTCGTCATCCCCATCACGCCGGCCTTGGCCGCCGAGTACGCCGTCTGGCCCCGGCTGCCGATGAGACCGGCGGGTGAGACGACGTTGATGATGCGCCCCCAGCGGGCCCGCACCATGTCCGGGAGCACCGCGCGGCAGGTGTGGAAGGTGCCGATCAGATTGACGTTGATGGTCTGTGTCCAGTCGTCGACGGACTGGGTGGCCATGAGTCCGTCGCGGCGGATCGCCCCCGCGTTGACGAGCACGCTGATGTCGCCCAGTTCGGCGCGCACCCGGTCCACCATGGACCGGGTGGCAGCCCAGTCGGCGACGTCGGCCTGCACGACGACACTGGACTCGCTGAGTTCGGCCGCGACCTTACGGGCCCGATCCTCACCGGTGGTGCAGTGCAAGGCCAGCCGGTAGCCACGGTGGTCGAGAACGCGTGCCACGGCGGCGCCGAGCGCCCCCGAGGCGCCGGTGACGAGGGCGACGGGGCCGTCGGTGCCCGGCGACGCCATCAGACCCGCGCTCCCGGCGTCTGGCGCCGGTCGTCCGCGTTCCGCTCCGGGGCAACGCACTCGACAGTCATAGCAACTCTCCCAATTTGCGGGGTACGGGAAGGCCGTGACTCGACTCGGTCCGTGAGGCCGGGCCGACATCGAACGGGGGGGCACCGCGAACCTCCTGGCGCGGCGTAGGACTTCACCTCGTCCACCTCGTCAGGAGGTTCTGCGCGGCTCCGCTACCGGCTGACGAGCGGTTCCCCGTCGGCGTCCGTGACGAACCGTTCGGCCGTCTCCGCGTCGACCTCGAGCGAGTGCAGCAGCCCGGCGCCGTTCTCCTCCTCCAGCAGTCCCAGCAGAACGTGGCCGGTGCCGACACCATCGTCTTCGAGCAGCAGAGCCGCCCGGAACGTCAGTTCGAGCGCCTTCTTCGCGCGGGCACCATACGGAATCATCACCGGATTGGCGTCGCTGCGCGCCGGCAGGGCCGCCACTGCCATGTCTCGCGCCCGGTCGAGGTCGACACTCTGTGCCCGCAGCGCGGCGACCGCGGTGGCCTCGGCGCCGAGCAGGCCCAGGACGAGATGCGCGGGCGTGATCTCTGCGTTGCCTGCCTGCTTGGCCTCGTTCATGGCCGCGACGATCGCATTGTGTGCGGGCTGGGTGAGCTTGTCGAAAGCGGGCCTCGGGGCGGCGGTCGGCTTGCCGACGAACCGCTTCTGCACAGCTTGCTTGGTGACGCCCATCCTGCGGCCGATGTCGGTCCAGGACGCCCCGGAGTGACGCGCCCTGTCGACGAAGTGACCGATGAGGTGGTCGGCGACCTCTCCGATGCGGTCGGCCATCGTCACGGCTTCGGTCAGTTGGTCGAGGGCGTCAGTGTTGCTCTCGGTAATCGCCGTGATCAGGTCGTCGAGCCTGACTGGTGGAGTAGTCTGAGTCATATCGTCAACCTTAGGTTGTCGATCCATGGGTCGTCAAGCAAGGGTTGACGGTCCGCCGCCTTCGCCACGCCCGAATCGCTCGATCCTGCCGTCGCGGTCGGCATGAGGCGGCACCGCCCGGTCCACATCGAACACCTGCCCAAGGCTGCCGCGCCCGCCGCCGTGGCGCGGACGACGGCCGGCACACCTACCAGGTAACCGGCATTTCGGCCGGCCCGAACGCCTGGATCGAGTGGTATTTGTAGGTCAGCTCCGTCTCGGGGACGGCCAGCCTGAGCGCGGGAGCCCGCTCGAACAGTGTCGTGTAGACGATCTTCAGTAGTTCCGGTACCAAGCGATCCGCCGGGCATCGGTGCGGCCCATGACCGAACGCCATGTGCCTGGGGGCCTTTTCCCGCTGGAGATTGAGCTCATTGGGAAAAGGGCACGTCGCCGGGTCGCGGTTGACGGGCATCGTCGGCACTGTCATGCCATCACCGGCCTTGACCAACGTGTCACCGATCCGCACGTCTTCCATAGCCAGCCGCATGGGGGTTCCGTCGGTGATGGAGAAGTACCGGAGCATCTCCTCCACCGCGATGGTCAGCCGGTCGGGCTGGGCGAGCAGCACCGCCCGCTCCTCCGGACGGTTCAGCAGAGTGAGCACGCCCAGCGAGATCATCGTGCCCGAGGTGATGTGAGTGCCCTGGGCGTTCGACATCATCAGGGGCGCCAACTTGAACCAGTCGACCTCGCCGTGCTCTTCGCGTTCGTGCAGGATCAGGTGGCTCATGAAGTCGTCGCCGAGGTTATCGGCCTTCTCTTTCAGGACTTCTACTGCGTGGCCGTTCAGAACTGCGGCCGCCGCCTTCTCCTCTTCCTCCTCCTTGGAGAGCATCAGGGCCCAGACGTTGTCACGTATCTTCTGCAATTCGGCCGCAGGAACGCCGATGAACATCTCCTGCAACAGCCAGCCGATCGGGTACGACAGTTCCGTCACCAGGTCGACCGGTTTCTCCGACAGACTCAGCATCGCGTCGATCTGCTCGTTCACGGCGACCTGCAGGCGTGGCAGCAGTCTGGCCAGCGCTGCCGGGGTGAACTCCTGCATGACCAATTTCTTCCGCGCCATGTGTTCCGGGCCGTCCAGGTTGATCATGAACGGGGCGCAGTACTTGATTTTGTCCATCCCGGTCGGTGTCAACCTGGGAAATGCGTCGTTGGTCTTGTCCGAGCTGAACCGCGGGTCGGAGAGTACGAACCGGGCATACTCGGGCCGCACCACCATCCATGCCAACTTGCCGGTGGGTAGTGTCACGCGGCCTATGCCGCGCTCCCGCAGCGTTTCGTACTCGGCCGGCAGCACGCCGGGCTGCTGTCGCCGAATGGGGAAGGTCGGTAGCTCGGTCATGCTGACACCTCTGCAGCCCAGTGATAGAAACGGGTGGCCAGCGAATGGCCGTCCGGGTCGTACGGCGGAATGATTTGTGTCAGGTCGTCGACAAGCTGGAGGAAGCGGGGGTCGCCGTCCGCCCATACCTTGCTGATCGACTTGCTGGGGTCGGCGTCGGCGAAGTCCTGGATGTGCAGGTAGATTCCACGCCAGAGATAGATCTGGCGGCGCAGCGTACCCATGCTCTGCGGGATATCGGTCGCATCCGATTCCGCGAACAGCCGCGACGTCTCGGGGATGTGCTCCTGCCGCTGGGTGTTCACGATCACCGCGCTGTACGTCTGCTCCAGGTTCTCCAGCCGTTCGGCCGGCCACAGGTAGAAACGCTCGGCCGCCGGCTGGTCGATCGGGCCGTCCCAGCCCTCCGCTGCGGTGTACTCGCCGAAGTAGGCCGCGAGGCGTTCGTTCAGATGTATGCACCGGGGGTCGGTGGTCGTCATCCGGTAAGCCTCGGCCGCGTCCGCGACGTCCCAGTCCTGCATGTGCACGTAGAGATCGCTGTAGTTGAAGACCTGCCTGCGGCGCAGCTGGGGTAGCTGGGACGCAGCCTCGCCGTCGAACTCCCGAAGGATCTTCGTGACATCCGCGATGTCAGCACTGTCGAACGTGCCGACGGTGACCGTACTCGGCATATGCCTCTCCTTACGGTTGGCGGTCGGGAACTGTGCCGCGCCACGGACGGAGCTCGCGGGGTTTGGTTCGGGGCCGCACCCCGAGGCTGCGCTCTCCCCTTCGACGTCGGATCGACGACGAATAGATGACCGGCCGACGCCGTGGGCGACCACATGTGGCGGACTCGACGGGTCCTCGAATCGAGGTCGAACGAGGACGGACATGGTCGACTTCGATGGTTCGGAGCACTACGACGCTTGTGAGGTGTCTGGTTGTGTCGAGTACGCAGCAGAAAGTTGATCACAGCGTAGACGTCGACGCCGACTACGAGACGGTGTTCGACCTGGTTGCGGATGTCGCGCGCTGGCCACAGTTCCGCTTGTCCTCCGTGCACGCGGAAGTTCTGCACAGCAACGAGAAAGGCGACCTGGTCCAGCACTGGTCGCTGGTCGGTGACTCTGCCGTCCGCACTTGGCGAACCGTCCGCCGCACCGACCGACCGGGACACCGCATCACCTTCGCGGACCTGGACGTCGATCCGCCGGCCACCAAGATCCGCGCCGAATGGGTGTTCACCGAACTGGCACCTCACCGGACCCGGATCGAGTTGAGCCACGTCATCGAGGCGCCGAGTGACGCCGACGCCGACCTCGGCCCACTACTGGACAGGATCGACCTGGAAAGCAAGGAACAGCTCGACACGCTGCGCGACACGGCGGAACGACGTGCCGAACTGGACGACCTCGTCGTGTCCTTCACCGACTCGCTGTTCGTCGCGGGTTCGATCGAGGACGCCTACGACTATCTCTACCGGGCGGACCTGTGGCCCGAGCGCATACCGCACGTGGTGGGACTCGCCTTGACCGAGGACGTGTCGAACATCCAGTTCTTCGACATGGACACCCAAGGCCCCGACGGCAGTACGCACTCCGTCCGTTCGGTGCGGATCTGCCTGCCGTCCAACCTGATCGTCTACAAGCAGATCTCATTGCCCCCGATGTTGGACGCGCACACCGGCCACTGGCGGTTCACCGAGACGCGGGAAGGCGTCATTGCCGAGTCCCGGCACACCAGCACGATCAAGCGCTCAGCGCTGTCACTGCTCGGCGGCGCGTCAACGATCGATGAGGCGCGCCGGTTTCTGCGGCGTTTGCTGAGTGGTCACAGCATGATCAACCTTCGCCTTGCCAAGACATTCGCGGAGGAGCGCGCCGGCTTCTGAGCCGGGCACGCATCGTCGGGCGAACAGGAAATCGTCGAGTCAGGAGGAGCTATGGCCGAGGTGAAGACCGCCAGGGGCGGGGGAATATGGGCAGCTGCCGATCTGCTGACGCCGATGGCCATTCGAGTGGCTGCGACGTTGCGGTTGGCCGACCACATCGCCGCGGGCACCCGGACGACCGAAGCGCTGGCCGAGGCTGTGCACGCCGACCAGGACGTACTGGGACGGCTGATGGACCATTTGGTGATCGCCGGGGTGTTGTCGAGCACGGGGGCCGCCGAATACGACCTGACGGCCATGGGGCGCTACCTGTGTGACGGGGAGCCCGAAGGAATGCGATCGGTGCTCGACATCGAGGGTGCCATCGGGCACGCCGAGCTGAGCCTCGTCCATCTGTTGCACACGGTTCGCACGGGCGAGTCGGCGTTCCCGCAGCAGTACGGCCTGTCGTTCTGGGACGACCTGTCTGCCAACGACGAGCGTGCCGAGTCGTTCGACGCGTTGATGGGCGCTCGGCTGAAGGCACACGCATCCGCCGTGGCCGAGGCATATCCCTGGGGAAGACTGCGTCACATCGTCGATGTCGGCGGTGGCGACGGCAGCATGCTGATCGCCATCCTCCAGACCCACGACGATCTGCGGGGGACGGTCGTCGACCTGTCCGGCCCTGTGCGTCGCGCCGGAAAGGCGATTGCCGCGGCCGGTCTCGACCACCGGGCCGGCGCCGTGGTCGGCAGCTTCTTCGACGAGCTCCCGGCCGGAGCGGACGCCTATCTGCTGTCGAGCATCCTGCACAACTGGGACGACGCGGCGGCCGCTCGCATCATGCGGCGCTGCGCTGACGCGGCGTCGACGACGGGACGTGTGCTCGTCGTCGACTACTTCACGGACCAGAGCGTCATGACCGAAGGTGACCTCCGCATGCTCTGTTACTTCGGAGGCAGGCAGCACACCCTGGAGCAGCTCGGCGAACTGGCCGGATCCACCGGCTTCGAGGTCACCTCGATCATGCCGGCCGGTCGTCTGTCCGTCGTCGAACTGCGCGCGTCCCACTGAGGGAAGGGCACTCACGTCGAAGGCGATCTGATGTCGGTGCGGCTACTCGACCGGGCGCGGCCCGTCGTTCTCGGTGTTCGCCAGGAACCGGGCCTCGATTCCATCCAGGATGGTCGTCAGGCCGTTCTGGAACCGTTCGTCACCGTCGCCGATCTCGGACGCCCGGATCATCCTGCTCAGATACGGAAACTCACCGGTCGCGAGCATGGACATCAAATACGGCTGCATGTGCCGCCGCCAGGTATCACGATCGACGCCGGACCGCTGAGCCACCGCCCGCTCGGTCAGCTCGGCCTGCACGATACCGCTGACCCAGGAGTGAATCAGGTCGAGTACGGCCAGTGTTTCCTCCATGTCGAGATCGCAGCCGGCAAGCAGGGCGAGATCGCGTTCCATGCCACGCAGGAAGTTGGGGCCCATGACCGGGCGGGTGCTGAGCAGCGGAGCGAGCCAGGGGTGCCGCAGAAAGATCTGCCTGCGGCGGCGTGCCAAGGTCGTCAGGTCGGCGCGGACATCGCCGGTCGGCTCCTGCTGCTCGAAGCCGGTCGCCTGGTCGATCATCACCGCGTACAGGTCTTCCTTGGTGGGCAGGTACCGGTACAGGGTCATCGCGGCGGTGCCCAGTCTCTTGGCGATGTTCCGCACCGACGCGGCTTCGATGCCTTCGGCGTCCGCGATCTCGATCGCCACCTCGGCAATCTCCTCGCGACTGTGCTGCGGAGCCGGACCTCGCGTGGATTTCTCCGCTCGCATCCAGATGATGGGTTTCGGTTTCGGCACGACAACCATCGTACGCGCGTAGACCTTCCGGTCGCGTACGCCGCCCGCAGTGGGATGTGGTGCCGACCGTCATGCAGACCGTGGGCGAACTCGACGCGTCCGGCGCCGTGATCGGCGATATCGATATGCGCGGGCCGAGCCTCGATGACGTCTTCCTGCCGCAGATCGGATCGAACAAGGGAGGACGACGATGGACGGACCAACGATGCTGGACGAACTTGCACAAGTGACGGACCTGAACGGCCACGGTGCACGCGCGACGGGACTGCCGTTCCCGGTTTCGGAGGGACAGTCATGCGGGTGGTGATCACCGGGGGCGGCACCGTCGGGCTGTGCACCGCCGTCTTGCTTGCCCGCCACGGGGTTTCGGTCCAGGTGCTGGAACGCAGGGAGCAGGTCAACGACCACCCGAGGGCGTTCGGCATCACCGACAGGTCGGCGGAGATCCTGCGCGAAGCCGGCATCGAGATCGAGACGGAGGACCGCGCCAGGGGCTTGATGACGGGGTCGAGCTTGGCCGAACTGAGCACCGTCACCTCCAGGTTCGAACCACCGGAGATCGGTCCGGCCAAGCTGGGCAGCTGCCCGCAGGACCGGGTCGACCGGGCCGCGCTGGCACGGCTGCGGGAGCTGGGCGGCAAGGTGGACTTCGACAGTGAGGTGGTCGCGGTCGCTGACGGCATCGTCACGACAGCGGATGGCAGGACCGTTACCGGGGATTACGTGATCGCCGCCGACGGCGGTCGCAGCAGGACCCGGGAACTCCTCGGCATCAGCGTGACCGGCCCGGGACGAATTGGCACCAACCACATGCTCAACGTGTTGTTCCGCGCCGAACTGCCGACCCCGCCCTTGTCCATGACGTTCCTGCGCAACGACCGGGTGTCCGGGACCCTGCTGAAGGTCGACGCGGAGCGCTGGGTCTTCCACATACCGAACGGCGATCCCGACGCACCCACCGAGCAGATCCAGCAGAAGATCAGGGACGCCACCGGGGTCACCGACATCGAGCCGGAGATCATCAGCCTGTTGCCCTGGGCGCCGAGGGCACTGGTGGCCGACAGGTTCAGGCAGGGAAACGTCTTCCTCGTCGGCGACGCGGCACACGTGGTGCCGCCGGTCGGCGGTCAAGGACTGAACATGGGCATCGCTGACGCCCACAACCTGGCGTGGAAACTGGTCACTGGTGGTGACGCCCTGCTCGACACCTACGAGGTTGAGCGCCGGGCGGTCGCGCTGTTCACCATGGAACAGATCGTGATCCGCACCCACAACCGTGAACTGCACTGGGACCACGATCCGAGCCGGGCCGCCGACCGCGCGGCCGTCGGCATGGCGGGCATCATGATCCCCGTGATCGGGTACCGGTACGAATCGCGCGCGGTGGTCGACCCGGAACCGTTGTCGGACATGGAAAATCTCAGGCTGGATGGCGCACCGGGGAGCCGCCTGCCGCATCGGTGGCTTCCGGATGGACGGTCCACCGTAGACCTTGTGGATGGCTTCACGCTGATCACCGGGACCGCGGCCGGCCACTGGCTGGATGCCGCGCGGGAGCTGGGGATCACGGCCCACGCAGTCGAGGGGTGGGCCGAGGCCGCCAACATCAAGGAGGACGGCGCTGTGCTCGTCCGTCCCGACGGCTTCGTCGGCTTCCGTGCGGTCACCACGCAAGATGCCGTGGCGAACAGCGAACAGCGGCTGCGGGACGCTCTCGACCGGATCCTGTGCCGCCGGTAGCAGAGTCGACGGCTGTGGCCGGATAGCGAAAGCGGTCGCCGCGAGCCCCTCGGTCGAACCGGACACGAACTCGCCTCGAACCGGTGGCGCGAAGATCAGCGCAGCGTCTTCGCCCGATACGTCGCGGAGAGAACGAACGTCGCCGCAGCGGCGGGTATCGAGATGCTTACCAAAGCAGAGGAGGCGAATGGTGGACTTCGGCGACGATCCCTATCCCGAGTACGCGTGCCTGCGTGAGCAGGAGCCGGTCCGGCACGTCCTGGAGGGCGAAGGCCTTTACGGAGTGCTGGTGACCCGGTACGAGGACGTGCGTATGTTGCTGTCCGATCCCAGGATGAGCAAGGACCCACGCACCGCACCGGCCGACTGGCAGGAAGCGGGCAAGGGACGGCCGCTGGAGGATCGGACCGGGCTCGGGACGCATCTGCTGACCACCGACGGGCCCGAACACACGCGGCTGCGCCGACTGGTCTCGACCGCCTTCACCGCCCGCCGGATCGAGGGCCTCCGTGGCCAGGTGCAACAGATCACGGACGGACTTCTGGACGAGATCGTGCCGAGGGGCCGTGTCGACCTGGTCACGGAGTTCGCGTTCCCGCTGGCGATCACGGTGATCTGTGAGCTGCTGGGAGTGCCGACGGCGGACCAGGGGGTGTTCCTCCGCTGGACAAAGGATTTCCGTCGGTGGACGAACAAGACTGCTGCCGACCCCACCGGCGGAGAGGACGCGCGGCCGGTCGGACTGCGCGACCTCCTCGGATATCTGACCGAGCTGGTCGCGAAGCGCCGACACGAGCCGGCCGACGG
This sequence comes from Streptomyces sp. NBC_00080, assembly GCF_045041255.1. Taxonomy (NCBI): domain Bacteria; kingdom Bacillati; phylum Actinomycetota; class Actinomycetes; order Kitasatosporales; family Streptomycetaceae; genus Streptomyces; species Streptomyces sp. NBC_00080. The sequence goes on along the minus strand of NZ_CP108235.1, from coordinate 9,238,481 downwards.
TCTGGTCGACGCCCTGATCGCGGCCCGGGATGCCGACGACAGGCTGAATGAGACAGAACTGCTGTCCATGCTGTCCTTGCTGTTGGTCGGGGGCTTCGAGACGACAGTCAATCTGATCGGGAACGGCATCCTCACCCTGCTGCGCCACCCCGACCAACTCGCGCTGCTGCGGGAGCGACCGGATCTGCTGGACTCGGCTCTGGAGGAGATGATCCGCTACGACGGATCGTTCGAGACGGCGACGTGGCGCTTCCCGCTGGAACCCATCGAGATCGCCGGAACCCGCATCGAAAAGGGTTATCCGGTGCTCCTGTCGCTGGCGTCGGCCAACAGGGATCCGGCGAGGTTCACGGCGCCGGACCAATTCGACGTAGGCCGCGCCGAGAACGGACACGTGGGGTTCGGACGTGGTGCGCACTTCTGCCTCGGTGCTCCGCTGGCCAGGCTGGAGACCCGGATCGCGTTCGAAGCGCTGCTGCGCAGGTTGCCCGGTCTCACCCTGGCCGTACCGATTGAGCAGTTGCGATGGATGCGGAGCCTCACGATCCGCGGCTTGGAAGCACTGCCGGTCACGTTCGATGCGTGCCCTCGACATCAGTGAAGGGAATCACATGCCAAACGCTGTGTTCATGGAGCAAACGGTGAGGTCACGATGAAACGCCGGGTAGTCATCACCGGCATCGGCGTGCGCGCCCCGGGTGGTAGAAACGCCAAGGAGTTCTGGGAGCTGATCTCGTCCGGCACCTCCGCCATCCGCACCATCACGTTGTTCGACGCGTCGGGGTTCCGCTCCCGGATCGCGGGCGAGTGCGACTTCGATCCGGTGGCCGAGGGCCTCTCCGCGCAGGAGATCCGGCGGTTGGACCGGGGTGCGCAGCTCGCCGTCGCGGCGGCCAGAGAAGCGGTCACGGACGCCAACCTCGACGTGGACAAGATCGACCCCCATCGCACCGGGACCAGCGTCGGCAGCGCCATCGGTGGCACGATGAGCGTGGCCCAGGAGTACGGGGTTCTCTCCGACAACGGCCGCAAGTGGCTCCTCGACCACGAGTACGCGGTGCCACACATGTACAACTACCTCATCCCGACGTCCTTGGCTGCCGAGGTGGCCTGGGAGGTCGGTGCGGAAGGGCCCGTGGCGCTGGTGTCCACGGGGTGCACCGCGGGCATCGAGTCGGTTTCCCACGCGGCGCAGCTCATTCGCGAAGGCTCCGCCGACGTCATGCTGGCCGGCGCCTCGGAGGCGCCCATTTCGCCGATCTGCGTCGCTTCCTTCGACGCGGTCAAGGCGACGACGCCTCGCAACGACCAGCCGGCCAGCGCGTCCCGCCCGTTCGACCGCACCCGGAACGGGTTCGTGCTCGCCGAAGGCAGCGCGATGCTGGTGCTGGAGGAGCTGAACCACGCCAGGAAGCGTGGCGCGCACGTCTATGCGGAGATCGGCGGGTGGGACGTGCGCGCGAACGCGTTCCACATGACAGGACTCCGGGCCGAGGGTCCCGAATTGGCGAAGGCCATCGAGGTGGCGTTGCGGATGGCCGAGCGCACGCCCGAGCAGGTGGACTACGTGAACGCGCATGGCTCCAGCACCGACCAGAACGACAGGCACGAGACCGACGCGTTCAAGCGGAGTCTCGGCGAGCACGCGTACCGGACGCCGGTGAGTTCGATCAAGTCCATGATCGGCCACTCGCTGGGCTCGGTCGGCTCGGTCGAGATCGCGGCGTGCGCGCTGGCCATCGAATCCGGGGTGATTCCGCCGACGGCCAACCTGCATGAACCCGACCCCGAGCTGGACCTCGACTACGTGCCGCTGGCAGCGCGGCCCGCGAATCTGCGCACGGTACTCAAAGTCGGCAGCGGGTTCGGCGGTTTCCAGAGCGCCATGGTGCTGACCAAAGGGGAACACTGATGGCTACTGCAGTCGCAGGCCGTGATCACCGTATGCCGTCGAGGCTCCGTCGCGCGGTGATCACCGGCATCGGCGTAGTCGCGCCGAACGGGTTGGACACCGACGAGTATTGGGACGCCGTCCTGCACGGGCGAGGTGGCATCGACCGGATCACCCGGTTCGATCCGGCACAGTATCCGGTCAAGCTGGCGGGTGAGGTGCCCGACTACGACGTCCGCCGGCGCATCCCCGGCCGGCTGGTGCCGCAGACCGATCAGGCCACCCGGTTGGCGTTGATCGCGATGGACGCCGCGGTCAGCGACTCCGAACTCGAACTGGCCGCCATACCAGGTGATCAGGTCGGGGTCGTCACCGGCATGTCCGTCGGCGGGCTCGAGTACAGCCAGCGCGAGTTGGAGAAACTCTGGCGCTTCGGCGGCGATCATGTGAGTGCATACCTGTCGTTTTCCTGGTTCTACGCGGTGAACACGGGGCAGATCTCGATCCGGCACGGGGTGTACGGTCCCGGCGGGGTCCTGACCGGACAGACGAGCGGGCTGGATGCGATCGCGCACGCCCGCAGGTACGTGGCCGAGGGTTTGCCGGTGGTGATGTGCGGTGCCGTGGACAGCGCGATGTGCCCGCTCGGATGGGTGATCGAGTTGGCCGCCGGCCGGATGAGCACCGTGGCCGACCCGACGCGGGCTTACCTGCCGTTCGATACCGCCGCGTCCGGCTACCTGCTCGGTGAGGGCGGCGCGATGCTCACTGTCGAGGACGCCGAACACGCACGCGATCGAGGGGTTCGGCCATACGGCGAGGTCGCCGGGTACGCCACGACCTTCGACCCGCGGCCCGGTTCGAAACGGGAGCCCGGGTTGCGCCGAGCGATCGAGTCCGCACTTTCGGATGCCGGCGTGACGCCGGGCGAAGTGGACGTGGTGTTCGCGGACGCGGCCGGCATCGCCGAGCTTGACCGCGCCGAAGCCGCTGCCATCACCCACGTGTTCGGTCCGCGGGCAGTTCCGGTGACCGCACCCAAAACGATGACCGGCCGGCTTTATGCCGGTGGCCCGGCGCTCGACGTGGCCACCGTGTCGTTGAGCATGCGGCACGGCGTCATCCCACCCACTGTCAACGTGACCGACCCGGTCCGGTCCGATCAGCTTGACCTGGTATGCGGTCAGCCGAGGGAAACAACCGTGTCCACCGCGTTGATGCTGTCTCGCGGCGAAGGCGTCAACTCCGCGATGGTGCTGACGGCGATGTAGTCGGTACCTGGTCGTGTCTGCATGAAGTGACCGCGGATGTCGGTCGGCCCTGCCCGCACCCGGTGCGGTCAGGGTGTTGGTATGCGTGGCCGGTGACCGCAGGGGTTGGGTGCGGTGGGAGGCGAGATCCACGCCGACTCGGGCGGGATCTACGGCTCACCGTCGAGCGCGGAGTGGAGACGATCCTCGCCCTACCACGTGTCCGGAGCCCTTCTTGGTCCTTCGTCTCCACAGGGCCATCTCCATGGAGTCCAAGCGGAGTTCGGTGCGCATGTGATGCGCGACCTGCCAGCCTACGATCATCCGCGACATACGTGCCGCCCCCCTCCCGCAGCCGGCGGGCGGACCTCGGCCGCCTCCTACGGGCGGAGTACGTCGACGGCGACAAGATCCGGCATCCGGCAGGCGGGATCGACCCCGAGACCGCGTTCTCGCAGGTGGTCGATCACCTGCTCGGCCTCGTCCGAGGACGGTCGATCTCCTGGGCCAAAAGCGCCGAGGCGGCTTCGAGGATCTCGTTCGCCCGCCTCAACTCCGTTACTTCCTTGCGGAGTTGTACACGGCCGGATGGTAGGTGGTAATCACGCACTCGATCGGCAAGTGCGGTCACAACTCGCATCCGCGGTCACTTCAGGAAGACAAAGCCTGGTACCTGTACCGCGCGGGCGGTACAGGTACCAGCAGGTGCGTTCACGGCGTGCCGATGATCTCCAAGATGCCGACCGTCCAGGTGAATCCGGCGCCGACGCCGGCCAGTACGCACGTCTGACCGGGCTGCAGGGCGCCTTCGGAGACGAGGTGGGCCAGCCCGCCGAACTGGTCGCCTGCACCAAGGTGCCCGACCTGCCTGCCCCACGACCAGGTGGAGCGCTGCGGGTCGATGCCGAACGGGTCGAAGAACTGTGCCCGCATCCGGGTACGGCCCAGGTTCGGCAACACGTACCAGTCGACGTCGCTGAGTTTCACGTCCGCTTGGGCGCAGGCCCGGTCGAACGCCTCCCGTTGCCCGGCTTCGATGCGGCGGAGCAAGGTCTCCAGGCCCAGGTCGCGCAGGAAGTCGGCGTTCAGGTTCAAGTCGATCGGCGATCCCTCGGCCAGCGGTGCGTCGCTGAACCTGTCACCCCGGCTACCTCGCTCCAATTCCGGAGCGGACACCGTGGCAAGGCCGCGGATCCTGGCGAATCCGGTGCGGGTGGACAACACCACGGCGGTGGCGCCGTCGCCGAAGGGGGAACTGGGGTCGCTACGCCACCGATCGAAGCCGGGTAGGCAGAATCTGTCGGCCGTGGTGACCAACGCGGTCGGCCGATCATGTGCGATCAAGTAGCCTGCCGCGAGCTCCAAGGCCACCATGCCGCCGTTGGACATCTGGCGGACCTCGATGGCTGGACACGCGCCCACGCCGGAGAACCGTTGGATGTACGACGCCGACGGCCATATGTCGTGACCTTGGTGGTACGCGCAGGCATGTAGCAGCAGGTGGAGATCCTCCGGTTTGGTCTTGGAGCGTTCGAGCGCGGAGCGTGCGGCCAGCACCGCCATTTCCGGCGCCGACTTCTCCGCCGAGACACAGACCGACTCTATGCCGGTGTTCCAGACTCGCGCTCGGTCTGCGAGGCCAGCTCGTTCCGCCTCGTCGAGTGTCATGCGCTCGGGCAGCCATGAACTCGCGCCGGCGACGTAGAGTTCGCGGTTCATCGGCGTCTCCCACAGGTTGACTCAGGGGCTCGCATCTGGTCAGCGTCGCCATGTCTGATGGAGGACCGTTCGAGGCTTGGGCCAGGCATTGTCGTCGTCGATTGGGACTCGAACGAATGTTTAGAGGACCCGGCGATGTTGGGCTCCAGGACGAGCGGAAAGGGCGTACCAATCAATGGCGACTTTTACTCTGGCGGACCTGGTGGAATATGTCCGGCGGGCGGCGGGCGAGGACGATGAGTTCGACCTGGACGGTGATATCGGCGAGACCACGTTCGTCAATCTCGGCTACGACTCGATCGCGATGGTGGAGGTAGTGGTCCTGGTCGAGCGGGAGCTCGGGGTCAAGCTGCCGGGGGAAGGAACGGGCAAGGACTCGACACCGAAGGAGTTCGTCGAATTGGTCAACGAGTTGCTACCCGCATCTATCCAACCGTAGGTCCGGCCCGAAGGCTCGGCAGTCGAGAAATGCGGGAATTTCGGCCCGCGCGAACGACAGGAGACGCCCATGTACAACACAGCCCACAAGCAACGCTTCGACAACGAAGCGCCGGCGGCGACCGAGCAACTGAGCCTCCTCGCCCAGATCCTCAACCGGGAGACTTTCAGCACCCTGGCCGAGGAGGTGGGTGTCGGTCACGGCTGGCGCAGCTGGGACGTGGGTACCGGGGACGGCTCGGTCGCTCGCTGGCTGGCCGCCCGGGGAGGGGTGACCGGGCACGTGGTGGCCAGTGACCTCAAGCCGCATCACGTGCCCGACCACCCACGGATCGAGGCAATTCGCCATGACCTCACCAGTGACCCCTGGCCGGAGCCGAAGTTCGACCTGATTCACGCCCGGCTGTTGTTGATGCACCTGGGCGACAGGGACACCATCGCGGTGAAGCTGGCCGCACACCTGCGTCCGGGTGGTGCGCTGGTGATCGCGGACTGGTCCTGCCCCTGCACCTCCGAGAGCCTGATCAAATCGCCGGTGGACGAGTACACGGCGCGCATCTTCGCCGAATACCATCGCGGCGTACACAAACTCGGCGAGCAGACGGGTATGGATCTGGCCTGGGCGTCGCGCACCCCGGATGTGCTGTCCGCCGCCGGCTACCGGGACATCACAACGCGGGACTATCAGGCGCCGGGGCAGGGCGGAGCGCCGACCGCGACGCTCGCTCGGCTGCACACCTTCATGCTGGAGCCCTTCCTCCTGAGTCAAACCAACCTGACCGAGGCAGACCTCGCTGTCATCCGGGAGACGCTTCTCGATCCGGAATTCGAGATGGACACCAACCACCTGTACACGACCGTCGTTCGGATACCGAAGTGAGTTGACCGCAACGCGGACCTCATGCCGCGCTGGTTGCGAGGCGACAGGCCGTGTTCACCGGGGGTGCGGATGCCGTGGTGCAGCATCAGGCCGACACCGGTGTTCTTGGTCGGAACTTTACTTCCCTTTGGTGAGGGCCTGACATTGGCGCGGCATCGCCCGAATTACCCGAATAGAGCCGCCTGGGAAACCTGAGGTTTGGGTGATTTGCGTATTTGCTCGCGCCTCTGGGGTGCTGTAGCCTCGGAAAAGGAGTGGCGCGATCCACATCGCGTACAGCAGAATCCTGGCGACAATACCGTAGGCGAGTGTTCAGCGGGGTTTCTTGGGGGCAAAGTGGAAGGTTCTGCGGCTCGAGAATTAGCAGAAAGGCTTCGGCCGGCGGATACCGTCCGCAAGGACGGGTTAGGTAAACGTCACCGGAGCGTGCGCGACTTCCGGCACGACCCTGCCCAAAAACCCCGGCGGACCTACTTCAATCAGGAGAGTCCCAGGCCGACCACCAATTTCGTGGTAACCGGCGGTATTGCGAGAGGTTGCCCAGCCTCTGCGATGACGAATCGCAACGAATTATCATCCGGCCCGGCGCAAATCCGGCTGCTCTACAGAGAGTTACCCGTGGACGGTTCTGCGAGGATTGCACCGCTGTAGGAATCGTCGTCCACGGGGGAACGGATGATTTCAAAGGGCTGCAACGGTCAGTTGCGCATAGTGCTGATCGACGACCACGCGTTGCTGCGCGAGGTGATGCGCGAGTCGCTTGAGCTGGAACCGGACATGACCGTGGTCGGCGACGCCGCCAGCGGCGCATCCGGCATTGATCCTTGCCAGCACGAACAACCCGATGTCGTGCTGCTCGACTCGGATATTCGCGGCGAGTCGGTCACCGCGACAGTGCAAGCCATCCGCGCCGTATCGCCGAGGGCCAGAATCCTGATCGTCAGCATGGTCGACGATCCGGTGCTGTTGCGCCAGTTACTCGACTGCGGCGTCCGCGGCTACCTGATCAAGTCGGTGAGCCGGACCGACGTGGTGTCCAGCATCCGCGCAGTATGCGCCGACGACAGCCGCATCGTGCTGCACGTGTCCGCCGAGGCGTTGACACATATCGCCGCGGCGGCGGACTACCCGGAGACGCTCACCAAACGCGAGCTGGAAATTCTGACCTTGGTGAGCATGGCGATGAGCAATCGGCAGATCTCCCGACGGCTGGCTATCGCCGAGGGCACCGTGAAACGCCATCTGGGGACCATCTTCAGCAAGCTGGGCGCCCGCACGAGGCTGGACGCGGTGAGCAAGGCCATCGCCAGCGGCATCATTCGCCCCGCCGGGTGAGACCTCCAGTGGGTCCTCGCCGGCCAACGAGCTTTCGGCCACGTCGGCCAGACCATTCTGCCCGCAGACACCGACACATGACGAAACCGCAAAGGGGCCCATAAACCATGGCAAGCTTAGTAGGTAAGACCGCGCTCGTGACCGGCGGCCGGACCGGCATCGGCTTCGGCATCGCCGCTGTGCTGGTCGAGCGGGGCGCGAAGGTGGTGATCACCGCGCGCAGCGAGGACAAGCTGCGCGAGGCCGCCGCCGAACTCGGCGAAGATCAGGTCCTCGCCGTTGCCGGTGACGCCACTGATCCCGAGCATCAGCAGACCGCGGTGGCGGCCGCGGTAGACCGGTTCGGGTCGCTCGATCTGCTGGTGAACAACGTCGGCGGTGCGGTGAGGGCGGGGGCAAGGGGCCGTTTGGTCGAGACCGACTTGGCGGCGTACCGGCGCACCATCGAGCTCAACCTGATGACCGCGTTGACCTGGGCCCAGGCGGCCTGGCGCGGCTGGCTCGGCGAGCATGGCGGCGCCATCGTCAACATCTCCTCGATCGGCAGCAAGCTCGCTGTTCCCGACGGCAGCGCTTATGGGACAGCCAAGGCTGCGCTCAACCACTTCACCCAGCAAATGGCCATGGAGCTCGCGCCCGCGGTACGGGTGAACGGTGTTGCGTCCGGTACCGTGCTCACCGAATTCACCAAGGTGAACATCGAGGGCAGAGAAGACAAGGTAGTCGGCTCCATTCCGCTGAAGCGGCTCGGCGAACCCGCTGATGTCGGTGCCGCCGTCGCGTTCCTGCTCTCGGATGAAGCGTCCTGGATCACCGGGCACACCCTCGTCGTCGACGGCGGCCGGCTACTCAACAACCGATAGGTTCCGGGCGGCCGGACCCCATCTACGGATTCGGCCGCCTCGCCCCAACTGTCGGCTACGGAACTGCTTCAGCTCCCTACACCCGGAGCGAGCCACTCCGACCAGCAATCGCGCCCGGCAAGGACCTCCTGGTGCAACTCCTTCAGCACTTCGGTCGGTTCGAGCCCGAGTTCGGTCGACAGCGTCTTGCGCAGGTTCTGATATGCCTGCAGCGATTCGTGCCGTCGGCCGATGCTGGCCAGCGCCTTGATGAGTTGCGCGTGGTACCACTCGTTGAGCGGGTTGGTCAGCAGCATGGCCTTCAGCTCTCCGACGAGCTCCCGGTGTCTGCCAAGCATCGCGTCGGCTTGTATCCGCAGTTCCAAGGTATGTGCGCGCTGCTCCTGGAGATGGACGACGTGTGCTTCGATGGCCGGGCCGGCCGTCACATCGGCGAGTGCCGGTCCCGACCAGAGGTCGAGTGCCTGCCGAAGCAGTCGCGCCGCCGCAGCCGGATCACCGGCGGCGAGCGCGGTGCGCCCCTGTCTGGCCAACTGATGAAACGCTTCCAGGTCGAGCTGGCCCGGGTTCATCCGGAGTATGTAGCCGGTGCCGCAGGTGGCGAGCATCCGTTCGATGGTGTCGGCGGGCACCCACGGTTCGAACTGACGCCGCAGCTGGTAGATGTAGGTCTGCGCGGTGGGGACGGCGCTCTTCGGCGGCTTGTCACCCCACAGTTCGTCGATGATCGCGTCGAGCGTCACGATGCTGTTCGTGCACAGGAGCAGCTGTCCCAGCACCCGCCGCACCATCGGCGCGGTCGGCGTGCAGTCACCGAGATCGTTGGTGACGCTGAGACAGCCGAGTACCTGGAATCGCAACACGAGTGAATCCCTCCACCTGATGATCGTTGGACCGGGGCCTCGATCGAGACTCTGCCGGTCCCTTTGGCCGGCTTGCAATGCTGCGAGGCGAAGGTCCAACACCGGTGACCATGTCGGGGCGCCTCAACTACAACCTTCGTCTCATTGCCCGTGGCCGAAGTTTGCGTCCGGCGGTGCCGGCCCGTTCCTGAGAGCAGAGTGAGGACCCGCTGCCATGTCGAAGAACTCCGTGATATCGAGTGATGGCGACGACGTCGCGGTGGTCGGTCTGTCGTGCCGCTTTCCCAGCGCGAACTCGCCCGAGGCGTACTGGGACCTGCTCTCGGCCGGTCAGGAGGCCGTCGGCGAGGTTCCTGCCGACCGTGCCGCGCACGTCGGTCGGCGCGTTGGCCGGGCCGGACTGATCGACGGGGTCGAGGACTTCGACGCGGGCTTCTTCGGGGTGTCGCCTCGCGAGGCCGCGGCGATGGATCCGCGACAGCGTCTGTTGCTGGAACTGGCATGGGAAGCCCTGGAACGCGCGGGAATCGAGCCGTCGGCGGTGCGTGGCCACCGCGTTGGAGTCTTCGTCGGCGCGATGGGGGACGACTACGCCACGCTGGTGCACGACCAAGGTGAGGGGGTGGTCGACAGTTTCACCTTGTCCGCGCTTCAGCGCGGCATCCTCGCGAATCGGATCTCGTTCTTTCTGGGGCTGACCGGCCCGAGTGCGGTGGTGGACTCGGCGCAGTCCTCGGCTCTGGTCGCCATGTACCAGGCGTACGAGAGCGTACGTCGCGGTGAGTCGGCGTGGGCGTTGGCGGGTGGGGTGAACCTGATCCTGTCGCCGGAGTCGACGGCGACCGCGAGCGAGTTCGGTGCCTTGTCGCCGGACGGCCGGTGCTACACATTCGACGCACGCGCCAACGGGTACGTGCGCGGCGAGGGCGCCGGCCTGGCGGTCCTCATGCGGCTGGCGGACGCCAGAGCCCACGGCCACGACGTGCTGTGTGTGATCCGCGGCGGCGCCGTGAACAACGACGGCGGAGGCGAGCAGCTGACCCGGCCGAGCCAGTCGGGGCAGGAGCAGGTACTGCGACTGGCCCTGTCCGGCGCCGGGCTGGATCCCGCCGAGGTGGGATATGTGGAGCTGCACGGCACCGGCACACCGGTCGGAGACCGGGCGGAGTCGGCGGCGCTGGGCGCGGTCTTCGCCGACCGGGACCGGCCGCTCGTGGTGGGGTCGGCGAAGACCAACGTGGGGCATTTGGAGGGGGCGGCTGGGGTCGCCGGTTTCATCAAGGCAGCGCTGGCGGTCCATCGTGGTCAGGTGCCCGCGAGTGTGAACTTCGCCGCTCCGCCGGAGGACATCCCCCTGACCGAGCTGGGCATCGAGGTCGCCACCGAGCTGCGCGAGTGGCCGGGCGACGGACCGCGGGTGGCCGGCGTGTCGTCGTTCGGGATGGGCGGGACGAACTGCCATCTGGTGCTTGCGCAGGCCCCGGATCCGTGGCCGGTCGAGGAAAGCCGCCCCGAGCACGGGGGCACGATCCCCTGGCAGGTGTCCGGCGGCACCGCGGCTGCATTGCGCGCCCAGGCCGACCGGCTGGCCGGTCTTGTCGCCGCAGCGGACCACCCGGGTGCGCTCGACATCGGATTCTCGCTGGCAACCACCCGCGCCACGTTCGGGCACCGCGCCGTCGTGATCGGCGCCGATACGGCCGAGTTGCTCGACGGCCTGACTGCGCTCGCGGCGAACCGGCCCGCGTCGAACGTCGTGTCCGGTCTGGTCGCCGAGGGCGGTACGGCGTTCATGTTCACCGGGCAGGGCGCGCAGCGAACGGGAATGGGCCGGGACCTGTATGCCGAGTTCCCGGTGTTCGCCGAGTCCTTCGACGCGGTGTGCGAGGAACTGGATCCGTTGCTGGGCGGCGGGTTGCGGGAGATCATGTGGTCCGATGCGGACCTGCTCGGCCAGACCCGGTACACGCAGGCGTCGTTGTTCGCACTGGAGACGGCGTTGTTCCGGCTGGTGGAGTCATTCGGAGTACGTCCGGATTACCTGATCGGTCATTCGATCGGTGAGGTCACCGCGGCGCATGTCGCCGGGGTGTTGTCGCTACCGGACGCCTGCACGCTCGTCGCGGCCCGCGGACGGCTGATGCAGGCGGCGCCGTCCGGTGGGGCGATGGTGGCGATCAACGCGGACGAGGGCGACGTGCGGGCGCTGCTGCCCGATTCCGGGGTGAGCATCGCCGCCGTCAACGGCCCCGACTCGATCGTGATCTCAGGCGAGACCGACGAGGTACTCGCGCTGGCGGAATCCTTCCGTGCCAGGGGGGTGAAGACCAAGCGGCTGAACGTCAGCCATGCCTTCCACTCCCACCAACTCGACCCGATCCTGGACGAGTTCGCCGACGCCATCGGCGGTCTGGCCTTTCACGCCCCTCGGATTCCGATCGTCTCGAACCTCACGGGGCACCTTGCCGACACCGGCGAGCTGGCCGACCCTGGCTATTGGAGAGCCCACATCCGCGGTACCGTCCGCTTCGCCGACGGCATCCGCACCCTGCGCGACGCAGGCGTTTCCCGATACCTCGAACTCGGCCCCGACCCCGTACTCGCCGGCATGGCCCGGGAGACCCTCGCCGAGCACACGTCGGCGGCGGTGTCCACGCTGCGGAACGGGCAGGCTGAGGTCCGTACGCTGCTGAGGACGCTCGGAATCATGCACGTCACAGGTGCGGTCGTGGACTGGACGCCGTTGCTGAACGGCGGTCGCAGGGCCGCGTTGCCCACGTACGCCTTTCAGCGCCGCCGGCACTGGATCGGCGAAGCGCACGAGGCCGGACTCACTGCGGAGCCGGCACCCGGCCACGACCATGATGGCGTGCTCGACTTGGTGCTCGGGCATCTCGCAGCTGTCCTGGGATACGACGGGGTCGACATCACGACGTCCTTCAAGGACCTCGGGCTGACCTCTTTGACCGCGGTCGAGCTGACCGACGGGCTTTCCCGTGAACTGGGGCTCGTCCTGTCCGGAGCGCTGGTGTTCGACCACCCCACGCCCGACCGGCTCGCGACGTACCTCCATGCGGAACTCACAGGGCGCAGTGCCGGGGCGAGCATCCAGGGACCTGACGACCGGATCGCCGACGAGCCGGTTGCCGTCGTCGGTATGGGTTGCCGGTTTCCCGGTGGTGTCCGGTCGCCGGGTGATCTGTGGGACCTGACCCTGTCGGGGCGTGACGCCATATCGGAACTGCCGCGGGACCGGGGCTGGGATCTGGACAACCTGTTCGACGCGGACCCGTCGACCTCCGGCCGGACATACGCCCGGCATGGGGGGTTCCTCGATGACGTTGCGGGGTTCGATGCCGGGTTCTTCGGGATCTCGCCGCGGGAGGCGTTGGCGATGGATCCCCAGCAGCGGTTGTTGCTGGAAACGGTGTGGGAGTCGTTGGAGGAGGCGGGGATCGAGCCGGGTTCGTTGCGCGGCAGCGACACGGGGGTGTTCATCGGAGCCATGGCCGGTGATTACGGTCCGCGGCTGGACACTCCGCACGGCGGGGTCGACGGATACCTGCTCACCGGTTCCAGCGGAAGCGTGGCGTCGGGTCGGGTGGCGTATTTCCTTGGCCTGGAGGGGCCGGCGGTGACGGTGGACACCGCGTGCTCCTCGTCGCTGGTCGCGTTGCATCAGGCTGCTCATGCGGTGCGCAGTGGTGAATGCTCTCTGGCGCTCGCGGGTGGCGTGACGGTGATGTCCTCGCCGGGGATATTGGTGGAATTCTCCCGGCAGCGCGGGCTGTCCGTCGACGGGCGGTGCAAGGCGTTCGGGGCATCGGCCGACGGCACCGGCTGGGGTGAGGGAGCGGGGGTGGTGGTCCTCGAGCGTTTGTCGGTGGCGCGCGCGAACGGGCATCGGGTGCTGGCATTGCTGCGGGGTTCGGCGGTGAATCAGGACGGTGCGTCGAACGGGTTGACTGCCCCGAACGGTCCGTCGCAGCAGCGGGTGATCCGCCAGGCGCTGGCCAATGCCGGGCTCACGGGTGCGGATGTCGATGTCGTCGAGGGACACGGCACGGGCACCAGGCTCGGGGATCCCATCGAAGCGCAGGCGTTGCTGGCCACGTACGGGAAAGAGCATGCGCCGGATCAGCCGTTGTGGCTGGGATCGCTGAAGTCGAACATCGGTCACACCATGGCCGCGGCCGGCGTCGGTGGAGTCATCAAGATGGTGGAAGCGCTGCGCCACGATGTGCTGCCGCCCACTCTGCATGCCGACGAGCCCACCCCGCACGTGGACTGGAGTGGTGGGGGAATCCGGCTGCTCACCGAGGCGCACGAGTGGCCTTCGATAAACCGGCCGCGTCGGGCGGGGGTCTCCTCGTTCGGTATCAGCGGCACGAATGCTCATGTGATTCTGGAACAGGCACCACAGGCACCACACGCAGAGCAGGTTGGAACACGGCAGTCGCCCTCTCCGGGGTCTCCTGCGGATGGTCCGGTGGGGTGGGTGTTGTCGGCGCGGACCGCGGAGGCGTTGCGGACCTATGCGGGGCGGATCGCCGCGGCTGCTGATTCTGATCTGTCCGTGGTGGATGTTGCCGCGACGCTGGCGGCGCGTACGGCGTTCGAGCATCGCGCTGTTGTGGTCGGCGCCACCCGCGAGCAGTTGTGCGCAGGGTTGACTGCCGTTGCCGAGGGCCTCCCTTCGGATGATGTGGTGACCGGAATCGCCGGGGCGGGTAAAGCGGTCCTGGTGTTTCCCGGGCAAGGATCGCAGTGGGATGCGATGGCCCGTGATCTGTATGCGACGGCTCCGGTGTTCCGCGATCGTCTGGATGAATGCGCCCATGCCATATCCGCCTACGTCGACTGGGATCTGCACCAGGTTCTGCTGACCGATGAGGGTGCGGGACTGCTGGCGCGCGTGGATGTGGTGCAGCCGGCACTGTTCGCGGTGATGGTGTCCCTGGCCGCACTGTGGGAATCCCACGGTCTTCGTCCGGGTGCGGTCGTAGGGCATTCACAAGGGGAGATCGCCGCGGCGTGCGTCGCCGGGGCATTGACGCTGGAGGACGCCGCCCGCGTCGTCACATTACGCAGTCAAGCCATTGCCACCCTGGCCGGACAGGGCGGCATGGTTTCCATCGCACTCCCGGTCGACCAGGTGCGAACCCGACTCGATCAATGGCACGGTGAACTTACCGTCGCCGCGATCAACGGGCCCAGGGCCACCGTGGTCTCCGGAGGTGCGCAAGCTCTCGATGAGTTGCAGGCCGTCTTCGACACCCACAGAATCCGCACGCGGCGCATCCCCGTCGATTACGCATCGCATTCCCCACACGTCGAGGAGATACGCGACCGGATTATGGACCTGCTGGCGCCGATCAACCCCCGGCCCAGCGATATCCACTTCTATTCCACGGTCACCGCGGAACGAATCGACACCACCGCACTCGACGCCGGTTACTGGTTCCGCAATCTTCGCAGCCCCGTCGAGTTCGAGGCCACCACACGGCTGCTGCTGACAGACGGCTACGACACCTTCATCGAATCCAGCCCCCACCCCGTCCTGGTCACCGGCATACAGGAAACACTCGACACCACGGACACGCCCGCCAGGAACTTCGGGACATTGCGCCGGGACAACGGTGACCTGACCGGCTTCCTGCTCGCCACCGCACACGCCTTCACAGCCGGTGCCACCACCGCACACCACCACGACGGCCACCACAACGGCCACCACGTGACACTGCCCGGCTATCCCTTCCAACAAGACCGCTACTGGCTCAAACCCGGCACCAGCCGAAGTGACGTCAGCAGCGCCGGACTCACCACGTCCGACCATCCACTGCTCGGCGCAGTCATCGAGGGCGCAACCAACACGACCTTCACCGGCCGGATCTCCCTGACCACCCATCCATGGCTGGCCGACCACAAAGTCGCCGGCAACACCGTCCTCCCCGGCGCCGCCTTCATCGAACTGGCCCTGTACGCGGCCGACCAGGTCGGCTGCGGCGGCATACGTGAACTGACCGTGCAGTCACCGCTTCTCCTGCCGGAACACGGTGCCCTACGGCTCCGGGTGGAGGTCGGTGAGCCCACCGGTGGTGATGGCGCCCGGCCGATCCGTGTCGACGCCCGCCCGGACACCAACACCGACACAACCTGGACATGCCACGCCACCGGCATCCTCGACACCAACACACCCTCCGCCGACTGGGACCTCACCACCTGGCCCCCCACCGGCGCACAACCCCTCGACCTCTCCTACGACACCCTCGCCACCCACGGATACCACTACGGCCCCACATTCCAAGGCCTCCAGAAAATGTGGCACCACAACGACCACATCTACGCCGAAATCACACTCCCCACCGACCCCGACACCTACAACCTCCACCCCGCACTACTCGACGCCACACTCCACGCCGCCCTGCTGGGTCAGGTCGTACCCGACGACGGCAGGGTGCTGCTGCCCTATACCTGGGAAGGCGTGACGATGCACGCGTCCGCCGCATCCGCGCTACGGGTATCGGTGACACCTGTGGGGAACAACGCGCTGCGGCTGCGAGCGGCGGACGGTGCCGGCTTGCCGGTCGTCGAGGTGGGGTCTCTGGCCATGCTCCCGGCCGAGGTCACCGACCTCGGTGCCCAGACCGTGAACCGCGACTCCCTGCTGCGCCTGGAATGGGTACCCGCGCCATCGGCGCCCACAGTGCCGCCCGCCCGGATCTCGCTGGTCGGCGAAGATTCGTTCGGCCTGCGCTCGGCGACAGGAACCGTTGACTGGCAAGAGTTCACCGAACTGTCCGGGGTACCCGACGACGCGCACGACGTGGTCGCGTGCATCGCGGGTAACCATGCGCAGGAGATTCCCGGAGCCGCCCGCACAGTGCTGTACGGCGCGCTCGATCTGGTCCAGGCGTGGCTGTCCGACGACCGGTTCGCGGACGCACGGTTGGTCGTGGTGACCCGGCACGCGGTGATGTCCGCAGACCGTGAGCCCGCCCCGGATCTCACCACCGCACCCGTCTGGGGGCTGCTCCGCTCCGCGCAGACCGAGAACCCCGGCCGACTCGTCCTGATCGATGTCGACGCCGATGATCGTTCGCTCGCCGCGCTGCCGTCCGTATTGGCCGGCGACGTCGACCAATGTGCGTTGCGTGGTGGGCAAGTCCTGGTGCCGAGACTGTCCAAGGCGAGTTCCAAGAACCGGCTACGGATACCGGAAGGCGTGCCGTGGCGGTTGAACGTGGCGGACAGGGGCCGGCCGGAGTCGCTGTCGCTGGTGCCGTGCGCAGAGGCCGACGTGCCGCTGCGGCCGGAGCAGATTCGGGTCGCGGTGCGCGCGTGCGGGCTGAATCTCCGTGACGTGCAGATCGCGCTCGGCGACACGAACATGGGCGAGGGGGCCGGTGCGGTCCTTGAAGTCGGCTCGGACGTGACCAGGGTACGACCCGGTGACCGGGTGCTGGGAATGCTGTCCGGGGCCTTCGCGCCCACGGCGACGGCCGACCACCGGTGGGTGACGCACATCCCGCCGAACCTGACGTTCGAGCAGGCCGCCGCGATCCCCCTCGACATCGGAAGTGCCTCCGAAGCAGCCGTGGCACTGGACGACCCGGACCGATACCAGTCGATGATCGCCGAGGTCACTTCGCTGTTTGCGTCGGGCGCTCTTCGCCCGGCGCCGATCCGTGCCTGGGACATCCGCGAGGCACCCGAGGCGCTCCGCTTCCTCAGCCGGGGCGGGAACACCGGCCAGAACGTCCTGACCATGCCGCCGTCATGGGACACCAACGGCACCGTGTTGATCACCGGCGGTAGCGGAACACTCGGCAGGCTGATCGCCGCCCACCTGGTCGCGAAGCACGGGGTGCGGAACCTCGTACTGGTCTCCCGGCATGGAGCGGACGCTCCTGGAGTCGGGGACCTGGTCGCCGAGCTGTCCGGGCTGGGCGCCGAGGTGTCGGTCTCCGCATGCGATGTCGCCGACCGGGTCGCGCTTTCCGCGTTGATCGCGCAGATCCCGGCCGGCCGGCCACTCACCGGTGTGGTTCACGCGGCGGGGATCCTGGAGGACGGGCTGATCTCGGGGATGACGCCGGGAAAGCTCGACGCGGTACTGCGGCCGAAGCTGGACGCGGCGTGGAATCTGCACGACCTGACCCGGGACCTCGGGCTTTCCGCGTTCGTGCTGTTCTCCTCGATCATGGGCACGATCGGCAACGCGGGCCAGGGAAACTACGCCGCCGCGAACACCTTCCTCGATGCGCTCGCCCAGCACCGCCGCGCCACCGGATTGCCGGCGACCTCGCTCGCGTGGGGCTTCTGGGGCGAGCGCAGCGAACTGACCGGCGACCTGGACAACGCGGACATCGCTCGGATAGCACGCACTGGGCTGAAACCGCTGCCGTCGAACGAAGGTGTCGCGCTGTTCGACGCGGCGTTCGCCGCCGGTGAGGTCACCGCGGCACCGGCAGCGCTCGATCTGGACCGGCTGCGCGTGCGGGCAAAGGAGACGGGACTGCCCGAGGTGTTCCGTGGGCTGGTCCGGGTCCGACGCGCGGCCACCACGGTCACGGCGCTCGGCTCGACGCTCACCGACCGGCTGGCCGGCCGCCCGGCCGAGGAGGTCGCCCGCGAGCTGCTCGATCTGGTGCGCTCCCACACCGCCACCGTGCTCGGCCATGCCGGTGTCGGCTCCGTGCAACCGGACGTCACGTTCAGGGAACTCGGCGTCGACTCGTTGTCCGGGATGGAGCTCCGGAACCGGCTGAACGACGTCACCGGACTGCGGTTGCCGTCCACCGTGGTGTTCGACCACCCGACCCCGTCCGCACTGGTCATCCTCCTGCGCGAGGAGCTGCTGGGCGAGATCGTCCACGTCGCCACTCCTGCGGCACCCGTCTCGGCGGGGAACGACGACCTGGTCGCGGTCGTCGGTATGGGTTGCCGGTTTCCCGGTGGTGTCCGGTCGCCGGGTGATCTGTGGGACCTGACGCTGTCGGGCCGGGATGTCATTGGCGGGCTGCCGCGGGACCGGGGCTGGGATCTGGACAACCTGTTCGACGCGGACCCAAGGCGCACAGGCAAGAGCTATGTCAACAAGGGCTACTTCCTCGATGACGTTGCGGGGTTCGACGCCGGGTTCTTCGGGATCTCGCCGCGGGAGGCGTTGGCGATGGATCCCCAGCAGCGGTTGTTGCTGGAAACGGTGTGGGAGTCGTTGGAGGAGGCGGGGATCGAGCCGGGTTCGTTGCGCGGCAGCGACACGGGGGTGTTCATCGGAGCCATGGCCGGTGATTACGGTCCGCGGCTGGACACTCCGCACGGCGGGGTCGACGGATACCTGCTCACCGGTTCCAGCGGAAGCGTCGTGTCCGGTCGGGTGGCGTATTTCCTTGGCCTGGAGGGGCCGGCGGTGACGGTGGACACCGCGTGCTCCTCGTCGCTGGTCGCGTTGCATCAGGCTGCTCATGCGGTGCGCAGTGGTGAGTGCACTCTGGCCCTGGCGGGTGGCGTGACGGTGATGTCCTCGCCGGGGATATTGGTGGAATTCTCCCGGCAGCGCGGGCTGTCCGTCGACGGGCGGTGCAAGGCGTTCGGGGCATCGGCCGACGGCACCGGCTGGGGTGAGGGAGCGGGGGTGGTGGTCCTCGAGCGTTTGTCGGTGGCGCGCGCGAACGGGCATCGGGTGCTGGCATTGCTGCGGGGTTCGGCGGTGAATCAGGACGGTGCGTCGAACGGGTTGACTGCCCCGAACGGTCCGTCGCAGCAGCGGGTGATCCGCCAGGCGCTGGCCAATGCCGGGCTCACGGGTGCGGATGTCGATGTCGTCGAGGGACACGGCACGGGCACCAGGCTCGGGGATCCCATCGAAGCGCAGGCGTTGCTGGCCACGTACGGCAAGGAGCATGCGCCGGATCAGCCGTTGTGGCTGGGATCGCTGAAATCGAACATCGGTCACACCATGGCCGCGGCCGGCGTCGGTGGAGTCATCAAGATGGTGGAAGCGCTGCGCCACGATGTGCTGCCGCCCACTCTGCATGCCGACGAGCCCACCCCGCACGTGGACTGGAGTGGTGGGGGAATCCGGCTGCTCACCGAGGTACGCGAGTGGCCTTCGATAAACCGGCCGCGTCGGGCGGGGGTCTCCTCGTTCGGTATCAGCGGCACGAATGCTCATGTGATTCTGGAACAGGCACCACAGGCACCACACGCAGAGCAGGTTGGAACACGGCAGTCGCCCTCTCCGGGGTCTCCTGCGGATGGTCCGGTGGGGTGGGTGTTGTCGGCGCGGACCGCGGAGGCGTTGCGAACCTATGCGGGGCGGATCGCCGCGGCTGCTGATTCTGATCTGTCCGTGGTGGATGTTGCCGCGACGCTGGCGGCGCGTACGGCATTCGAGCATCGCGCGGTCGTGGTCGGCGCCACCCGCGAGCAGTTGTGCGCAGGGTTGACTGCCGTTGCCGAGGGCCTCCCTTCGGATGATGTGGTGACCGGAATCGCCGGGGCGGGTAAAGCGGTCCTGGTGTTTCCCGGGCAAGGATCGCAGTGGGATGCGATGGCCCGTGATCTGTATGCGACGGCTCCGGTGTTCCGCGATCGTCTGGATGAATGCGCCCATGCCATATCCGCCTACGTCGACTGGGATCTGCACCAGGTTCTGCTGACCGATGAGGGTGCGGGACTGCTGGCGCGCGTGGATGTGGTGCAGCCGGCACTGTTCGCGGTGATGGTGTCCCTGGCCGCACTGTGGGAATCCCACGGTCTTCGTCCGGGTGCGGTCGTAGGGCATTCACAAGGGGAGATCGCCGCGGCGTGCGTCGCCGGGGCATTGTCGCTGGAGGACGCCGCCCGCGTCGTCACATTACGCAGTCAAGCCATTGCCGCCCTGGCCGGACAGGGCGGCATGGTTTCCATCGCACTCCCGGTCGACCAGGTGCGAAGCCGTTTGAAGCAGTGGGATGGCGATATCGATATCGCCGTGATCAACGGCCCCGCGTCCACCGTGGTCTCTGGCAGCGCCCAGGCCCTGGACGAACTTCAGGCCGTCTTCGAAACCCACAGCATCCGCACGCGGCGCATCCCCGTCGATTACGCATCGCATTCCCCACACGTCGAGCAGATTCGCGACCGGATTATGGACCTGCTGAAGCCGATCCGCCCTCAATCCAGTCATATTCCTTTCTATTCCACGGTCACCGCGGAACGAATCGACACCACCGCACTCGACGCCGGTTACTGGTTCCGCAATCTTCGCAGCCCCGTCGAGTTCGAGGCCACCACACGGCTGCTACTGACAGACGGCTACGACACCTTCATCGAATCCAGCCCCCACCCCGTCCTGGTCACCGGCATACAGGAAACACTCGACACCACGGACACGCCCGCCAGGAACTTCGGGACATTGCGCCGGGACAACGGTGACCTGACCGGCTTCCTGCTCGCCACCGCACACGCCTTCACAGCCGGTGCCACCACCGCACACCACCACGACGGCCACCACGTGACACTGCCCGGCTATCCCTTCCAACAAGACCGCTACTGGCTCAAACCCGGCACCAGCCGAAGTGACGTCAGCAGCGCCGGACTCACCACGTCCGACCATCCACTGCTCGGCGCAGTCATCGAGGGCGCAACCAACACGACCTTCACCGGCCGGATCTCCCTGACCACCCATCCATGGCTGGCCGACCACAAAGTCGCCGGCAACACCGTCCTCCCCGGCGCCGCCTTCATCGAACTGGCCCTGTACGCGGCCGACCAGGTCGGCTGCGGAACCATCCGCGAACTGACCGTGCACACACCCCTCCTGCTCCCCGAACACGGCGTCTTGCGACTTCGCGTGGAGGTCGGCGAGCCTGCCGGGGTCGAGGATGCCGGTGGTGATGGCGCCCGGCCGATCCGTGTCGACGCCCGCCCGGACACCAACACCGACACAACCTGGACATGCCACGCCACCGGCATCCTCGACACCAACACACCCTCCGCCGACTGGGACCTCACCACCTGGCCCCCCACCGGCGCACAACCCCTCGACCTCTCCTACGACACCCTCGCCACCCACGGATACCACTACGGCCCCACATTCCAAGGCCTCCAGAAAATGTGGCACCACAACGACCACATCTACGCCGAAATCACACTCCCCACCGACCCCGACACCTACAACCTCCACCCCGCACTACTCGACGCCACACTCCACGCCGCTTGCGGCGACGGCCCCGGGCTGGCGACGACCTGGCGCGGCGTCGCCGTACACGGCATCGGCGCGACCGTCCTGCGCGGGCGGATCGGCCCGAACCGCGCCGGGTCGGTGTCGATCTTGCTGGCCGACGACGTGGGCGACCCGGTCGCCGAGGTCAGTGGAGTCAGCGTTACCCCGATCACTGCGCGGCAGTTGCAGGCTGCGAAAGCCGCGCAACTTCACGCGCTGTACCGAGAGGAGTGGGTCGACCACTACGACGGTAAGTCCTTGCCGCGCAAGGCGAACTGGGCAGTCGTAGGCGCGGACACGCTACTCGCCGGGGCGGGATTGACGGCCGCGGGTGTGCACACCAGGACGTACCCGGAACTCGGTGCCTTGGCCGAAGCCGACGAGGCGATGCCGGACTACCTGGTTCTCACCGTGGCGGCGGGCGGGGAGGTTGCCGCCACCGCGCGGGAGACGTTGCACCGGTTGCAGGCCCTCCTGGCGACCGAAGCGCTCGCCTCTGCGACCGCGGTGTTCCTGACCACATCGGCGGTCTCGGCGTTCAGTGATGCCGCCATCGACCTCGCAGGCGCCGCAGTCTCCGGGCTGCTCCGGTCCGCACAGGCGGAGAACCCCGGCAGGTTCGTGCTCGTCGACATGGACGCCCACCAGGAGTCGTGGCGGGTACTGCCGAGGGCCGTGATGCTCGGCGAGCCGCACCTGGCTCTGCGCGAGGGAAAGATCAGGGTACCGCGGCTCGCACCGGTCAAGCCGGCCAGTGACCCGGAGCAGTTCGACAAGTCCGAGGGCACGATACTGGTTACGGGCGGAACCACGGCGATGGGCGAACGACTGGCGCGGTACCTGGCCTCCGGGCCCGGCGCGCACCATGTCGTGCTCACCGGCGCCGAGTCTCCCTCACTGGACGCCACCGTCACCACCACGGAATGCGACCCGGGAAACCCCGCGGCGCTGCGCGAGCTGATCGACGGTCTCTCCGCGGAGCATCCGCTGAGCATGATCGTCCACATACCGGAGGCGCTGCCGAACGACCAGACGGCCTCGCTGACACCGGATTCGCTCGCCGAGGCGGTGCGCGCGAGGGTCACGGCCGCGGAGATTCTCGAACGGGAAGCCGGGGCCGCCACCCTCGTCCTGTGCTCGTCGTTCGCAGGGACCGTGGGCGGCCACGGAACCGCCGTCGACGCCGCGTCGGCGGCCGCACTGGATGCGCTCGCCCGACGACGCCGGGCAAACGGCGCTCCGGCGGTGTCGCTGGCCTGGGGGCCCTGGGCGCTGGGCGACGAACCGTCCAGCACCGGGATCGCGGGAGTCGGCGTACTGGGGACGTCAGAGGCCGTCGCGCTGTTCGATGCTGCCTGTCTCGCAAGCGAGCCCGTGATGATCCCGGCCAGACTGGATCTGGCCGAGCTGGCCAGGCAGGCCAGAACCGGCAAGGCGCTACCGCCGGTGTTCAGATCACTGGTCAAGACCACCGGTAAACGCGCCGTGAGCCGAGGTGCTGTCTCGACGACGTCGCTACGTCAACGGTTCGCGGCGACGGTGGAAGCCGACCAGGACGAAATGCTGTCCGACCTGGTCTGCACGCATATTTCGGCCGTACTCGGGCTCGAGTCGGCGGATGTCGTGCAGCCGAACCAGATCTTCAGCGAGCTCGGGTTCGATTCGCTGTCCATGCTGACCCTGCGAAACCGCCTGAAGTCGGCGACCGGTCTGCACCTGGATTCTTCGTCGGTGTCGCACTACTCGACACCGAGCGCCCTGGCCCAGCACCTCAAGCAGACACTGCTCGAAACCTGATGCGGCGGGAACGTCAACACCCGAGGAGATGAGGATGGGACCCCTGGCAGGTCGTGCTGGACATCTGATCGGAGGTGCCGGTGTCCGAACGAGTCGTTAGCCCGACGGGACATGGATATCTGCTGCTCGAATCGCATCCGGCCGGATGCTTTCGCAGCGTTGCGCGGATGCGGGCCGAGGTGCGGGCGTCCGAGAAGCCTTCGCAGCGACGGCCCACGGCACTGGTGATCGGCTCGAGCGGGGGCTATGGCCTGGCGATCACCATCGCGGGGCTGGTGCGGTACGGCATCGACGGCGTGGGCATCAGCTTCGAGCGGCCGGCCGGGCGCCGCAGCGCGACGGCCGGGTGGTATCGCACCATCGCCACCGAGGCGATCGCCCGCGAGTCCGGGGCGGACTTCTCGTTCCGCAACGCCGACGCGTTCGCAGACACCACCAAGACCGAGACGCTGGACCTGCTGGCCAAACGCTTCGGCGGCGTGGACTACCTGATCTACAGCGTGGCCGCGCCCCGGCGCACCGATCCCCGGAGCGGCATCACCCACCAGTCGGTGATCAAGCCGCTCCGCGCGCCGTACACCGCCTGGAACCTGGAGTTCGCCGACGATGGCGCCGCGTCCCTGCGCGAGGCCGTCCTGGCGCCGGCAACCACGGCCGAGACCGCCGCGACAGTGCGCGTCATGGGCGGCGAGGACTGGTCCCGCTGGATCACCGCGCTCGCCGATCGCGGCTTGCTGCGCGACGGCTTCCGCACGGTCGCCCTCACCTACATCGGCTCGCCCTTGACCTCGGCGATCTATCGCAAGGGCACGATCGGCGCGGCCAAGATGGACCTGGAGACCACCGCGAACGCCCTGAGCAGGCGGTTGGCCGCGGTGGGCGGCCGCGCTTACACCTCGGTGAACGGGGCCGCGATCAGCCAGGCGTTGACCGGCACCCCCGGCATCCCGCTCTATGCCAGCCTGCTCCACGGCGTCCTGGGCGACCGCTTCCCGTCCCCCGTCGAGCAGTCGGTCCGGCTGTGGGACCAGCTCACCGCGGACCGGCCCGACCTGGACGAGTCCGGCCGCATCCGCCTCGACCGCTGGGAACTGTCCGAGCCGGTCCAGGCCGCCGTGACCGAACGCTGGCGGTCGATCACCCCCGAGACGCTCACCGAGCTGGCCGACATCCCGTGGTTCCGCAGCCAGTTCCACGCCCTGTACGGCTTCGGCGTTCCCGGCGTCGGGTACGACACCCCGATCGAGACCGACCTGCCCTGGCCGAACCCGAGTTGATTCCCCCGGACGTTCCTGACCGGTAGGAGTACGGGCCAAGAGGCTCGCGAGTCCCGCTCCACGTCCGGGAGCGGGACTCGCGAGGTTCGTCAGTGGACCTCGGCGGCTTCGCTGGTCCAGGTCGCGTACATCTGGCTGTACTTGCCCTCGGCGGCGACGAGTTGGTCGTGCGAACCGACCTCGACGATCCGGCCCTCGTCGACGACGACGATGCGGTCGGCCTTCATGGCGGTGGAGAGCCGGTGCGCGATCAGGATCGCGGTGCGACCCTCCAGCAGCACGTCCAGGGCATCCTCGATCTTGGCCTCGGACTGGAGGTCCAAATTGGACGTGGCCTCGTCGAGGACCAGCACCCGGGGCTGCGCCAGGAAAGCCCTGGCCAGGGCGATCAGCTGCCGTTCACCGGAGGACAGGGACTGGCCCCGCTCCTGGACGACGGTGTCGAGACCGTCGGGCAGCCGCTCGACCACGTCCACCAGACCGACCGCCCGCAGCGCCTCCCAGACCTGCTCGTCGTTGACGTCCGGCGCGGCGAAGCGGATGTTGTCCCGAAGCGGCCCGGCGAACAGGAAGGGCTCCTGCGGCACGACGCCGATCTGCCTGCGAAGGGACTCGATCCGCACATCCCTCAGGTCGCGCCCGTCGATGAGGATCCGGCCGGAGGACGGGTCGTAGAACCGGGTGACCAGCTTGGCGAGGGTGGACTTGCCGGCACCCGTCGGACCGACGAACGCGACGGTCTCGCCGGCCCGGATGCCCAGCGCCACCTCGGAGATCACCGGCCGGTCGGGAAGATAGCCGAACGTCACGTCGTCGAAGGTGATTTCACCTTCGACCCGAGGCAGGTCGACGGCTCCGGGCTGTTCCTCGACCTCTGGCCGGATACTCAGCAGCTCCTTCAGCTTCACCACCGACGACTGCCCCTGCTGGTACGTGTTGTACAGCTGCACCAGCTGCTGGATCGGCTGGAAGAAGGCGCCCAGGTAGAGCAGGAACGCCACCAGCTCGCCGATCGTCAGGTCCCCGTCGGTGACCATGCCGGCGCCGATGGCCAGCAGCGCGACCTGTCCGGCGACGCCGACAACCTGCGTGCTGGGCGTGTAGATCGAGTTGATCCGGCCGGTCTGCACGCTGGCGTCGTAGTACCTGCCGGTGACCTGCCGGTGGTGTTCGGTGTTGCGCTGCTGCCGGTTGTGCGCGGTGACGATGCGAACACCCTGCAGGCTCTCGGAAAGGTCGGCGACCACGTCGGCGGTGGTGTCCCGCACCCGCAGGTAACCCTTGCCGGACGCCCGACGGAACCACAGGGACAGCCCGGTCAGGATGGGCACCACGAGCACGATGGTGATGAGCGCCAGCCACACGTCGTAGGTGAACAGAATCACCGTGACAATGACCATGGTCAGGCCCTGGACGGCGAACTGCGCCAGGCCCTCCTGCAGCAGTGCCTGAAGGTTCTCGATGTCGCTGGTCATCCGGGTCATGATCACGCCGGCCTTCTCGCCGGTGTAGAAGTTCATCGACAGCCGCTGCAATTGGGTGAAGACCCGGACCCGCAGGTCGTTCATCACCGACGCGGCGATACGCCCAGTCGACTTGACCCGCGCGGCCTGTGCGAGACCGGTGACCACCAGACTGACCAGGTACAGGCCCGCGACCAGCGCCAACGTGCCGTTGTCTTTCCCCATGATGCCGTCGTCGATGCCGATCTGGGTCAGCTTCGGACCCGCCTGCAACATCAGCGCCTCGACGCCCACGAACACGCCGGCCATCAGCGCCATCGGCCAGTACGGGCGGATCAGCCGCCGCAGATTCAGCTTGGCGCCGTCGGGATCGGGCCGGGAGTGCTCGAAGACGACCTCGGACTCGGCATGTTCCAGCTCGGCCTCGAGCAACTTGTCGACGTTCGCCCGCATCTCCGGCGGAACGCCGGCGAACGGGTGAGCCGACGCGGTTGCCCGGCCGCCGCCATTGAACGCCGCGCCGCCACCACCTCCGGGAACGGTCATCGCGCCACACCTCCCAGTTCCTCGCTGCGCTCGTCCGCTTGGGCGAGCACTTCCGCGTACAGCGGAGTGGTTGCCAGCAGTTCCGTGTGTGTGCCGTCGGCGACGATCCGCCCACCGTCCAGCAGCACCACGCGGTCGGCCAGGCTGATCGTGGACGGCCGGTGCGCGATGATCAACGTCGTCCGGCCGGCGAACAGGGTCCGCAGACCCGCGTGGATCTCCTGCTCCACCTGGACGTCGATGGCGCTGGTGGCGTCGTCGAGTACCAGCACGGGCGGATTCACCAGCAGGGTCCGGGCGATCGCGATGCGCTGCCGTTGCCCGCCGGACAGCGTGTAGCCCCGTTCGCCGATGACGGTGTCGTAACCGTCGGACAGCTCGGTGATGAATCCGTGCGCCCCGGCCAGCCGGGCCACGCGCTCGATGTCGGTGATGTCCGCGTCCGGCCGCCCGTAGGCGATGTTGTCGCGGACCGACGCCGAGAACAGGAACGGCTCGTCCAGCACGATGCCGACGGTGTCACGCAGGCTGTGCAGGGTCAGATCCCGCACGTCGTGCCCGTCCACGGTGACGGCACCGTCGCGCACGTCGTAGAACCGCGGCAGCAATCTGGCCACGGTGGACTTTCCGACACCGGTGCGGCCGACCAGCGCCACCGTCTCGCCGCTGCGCACGCTCAGCGAGAACCCGCGCAGCACGTCAGGGCCGTCGCCGTAGCCGAAGGTGACGTCATCGAACTCGACGTCGCCGCGCGCCCCGGTGATCTCCAGCGCCTGGGGGACGTCCACGATCTCCGGCTTCTCGTCGAGAATCTCGTACAGCCGCTTGGCCGCGGCCGACGACCGCTGTCCCAACGTGATCAGGTTGCCGATCACCTGGAACGGCACCTGGAGCATCAGCAGATACGCGTTGAAGGCCAGGATCGCGCCGACGCCCAGACTCCCCTGAATGACGAGGTAGCCGCCGTACAGCAGCACGATCGCCATGCCGACGCGGGGCAGGTTCTGCACCGCGGGCGTATACCGTGCGCGCAGATCCGCGTCCTTCACATTGGCCCAGCGGACGTTTGCCGCGGCCTTCTGAAGCAGAGAAAGCTGACTCCGTTCGGCCGCGAACGACTTGACCACGCGCACGCCGTTGATGTTCTCGTCCACCACTGTCGCGACCTCGGCCAGCCGGGCCTGGATCAGCCACGACACCGGAAACAAGGAGCGCTGCATGCGTCGGCTGGTCACGTACAACAGTGGCATCGGCAGCATGGCCAGGATGGCCAGCGGCACGTCGATCGCCAGCATGTACCCGAACGCCACCAGCGACATGCTGCACTGCACCAGCAGGTACGGCGCGAACGCCAGATACATCTGCACCGCGCGGATGTCGGAGTTGGCGCGGGAGAGCAACTGCCCTGTCTGCACCCGGTCGTAGAACGGGAACGACATGGTGGCCAGGTGCCCGTACGTGATGTTGCGCAGGTCGTACTCGATCTTGGCCGCGGTGCGGAACAGTAACTGCCGGGACAGGAAGCCGACGACCAGCATGCCCACCGTCAGCCCGACCAGCCACCACAGGTAGTGCGACAACGGCACCCTGTTCGACACGATCGAGTTGTCCACCGCGTCCTGGATCAGCGTCGGTACCTGGACGGCCACCAGCAGGCTGATCCCGGACGCCGCCAGCGCCGTGCCGAACATCCACCGATGCGCCCGGACCAGCGGCCAGGCTCGCCATAGCCAGGAACGGCTCGCATCGGGGTCGATGGCCGCGCTCGGCGGCGGATACGCCTCGCTCACCTGGGTTTCCCCCTCTCTGCGCCCTCGTGGGCGATCCACTCGTCTTGCTTTTCGCTCTTCATCGCCTCGTGCCACAGCGACAGCGCGGCCATCGCCCGCTCGGCCTGCTCCTCGTCGAGGGACGAGGCCACCTCGGCCAGCTTCCGGCTGATCTCCTGGTCGGCCGTGGTCAGCAGATGCCGGCCGGAGCTGGTGACCACGAGCGTGGCCTTGCGCCGGTCGTCCGGATCCGGCTCACGCCGCACGTACTTGCCGGCCACCAGGCCGTCCACGACCGTGGTGACGGTCGCCGGCGTCACGGACAACATCCACGCCACTCGCGATGCCGTCGGCGGATCCGCCCTCGTCAGCACGGACAGCATCCGGTACTGCGGCAGCGTCAACTCCACGCGCAGCAAGGCGTGTTCGACGATCTTCGCCAGGGCGGCCACGACCACGCCCGGCTCGACTGTTTCGGGCATCACAAATTTAGGCTATCAAACTTCGTACAGTGTCCGCAGTACCGGTCGGTGAGCGGCAGCAGCCTCGGCTGCCGGACAAAGATCAACGAGCCAGTCAGTCGACGGGTCCTGGTTCAGGAGAGTGCGGCCGTCGCCCTGCCGGCGTGGGGCAAAGATGAGGCCCCCCGAGATGCGTGGCACCGCAGCGACTCACGGAGATCCGCAGGAAGAGGGAACCCCAAGCGTGACGCGGCTGCTTGAACGGACTGCCACGCAGCCGGGGGCCTGACAGGGTCTGTGCCTGCGCGAGGCCGGGTTCCGCGCGATGAAGATCCGCATCGACAGGGAACAGGGGCGACGAAGGGGAAGGGATCGCCGCGGTGCGCGCCGTACGCGAGGAACTGGGCGTACGCATCGCCGCCGGCGGGATGCACCACTCCCCCACCGAACTGCTGCGCCACCTCGAAGGGGACGCCCTCGACATCTGGCAAATGGACGTGGTGCTCGCGATCGGGATGCACCACGCCCGCACCCTCGCCAAACTGGCCCAGCTGAAGCACCGCTTACGCGTCCTGCGTTCGCCGGGCGGCCCGACCGCGCGCCGGGCCGCCATGAGGTGGGAGCGGAGCCACGCGGCGTCCTCCCCGGGAATGAGAAGATCCGTCGCCCGCCGTCGTCGTCCGCCCACGACGACGAACCGTCCGTCGGGGGTGTGCTCCGGTCGCGCGTCAGGGGTCACGGCACGAGTGTGCCGCCGGGCGGCCGCATCGGGGAGCATCTCCGCCCCGTGGCTCCACCCGTCCCCCGTCCGGGTGGAGCCACGGGGCGCCGGCACCGGGCCTACTTCACGGACCCCGCCATGACCCCCTGAACGAAGTGCCGCTGGAAGGCGAAGAACACGGCCACCGGGACGATCAGGGACAGGAACGCGCCCGGCGCCAGCACGTCGATGTTGCTGCCGAACTGCCGTATCTGCGACTGGAGTTCCACGGTCAGCGGCTGGGACGAGCTGTCGGCGAACAGCAACGCCACCAGCATGTCGTTCCACACCCACAGGAACTGGAAGATGGCCAGGCTCGCCAGGGCGGGCCGTCCCACCGGCAGCACGAGCCGGGTGAAGATGCGCCACTCGTTGCCCCCGTCCATGCGGGCCGCCTCCAGCATCTCCCGCGGTATCTCGGCGAAGTAGTTCCGCAGCAGGAAGATCGCGAACGGCAGTCCGTAGGAGACGTGGAAGAGGACGACGCCGGGAATCGTGCCGAACAGGCCCAGCTGGCCGAAGAGTTTGGCCACCGGCAGCAGGCCGATCTGCACGGGCACCACCAGCAGCGCGACCACGAGCAGGAAGAGGGCGTCACGGCCGGGGAACTCCAGCCAGGCGAAGGCGTACCCCGCCAGCGCGGCGATCGCCACCACCAAAAGCGTCGTCGGCACCGAGATCAGTACGGTGTTCCAGAACGCCTGCGTCATCCCGGCGTTGCCCAGCAACGACGTGTAGTTGTCGAAGGACAGCTGGCCCGGACTGGTGATCGCCGTCCACCAACCGCCCTTGGCCGTGTCCTGCGCCGACCGCAGGGACGACACGAGCAGTCCGGCGAGCGGCGTGAGCCAGAGCAGTCCGATGACCACGAGGACGGCCTGCACCAGGCTGTTGCCGAGCCCGCGCCGAAGCGCACTGAGGTTCATCGCTGACTCCCTCGGAAACGACGGACGTTGAAGACCATGGCGGGGATCACCAGCAGCAGGAGCAGCACGCCGAGGGCGCTGCCCAGTCCTTGGTCGTTGCCGCCGCCGAAGGACACCAGCCACATCTGGGTGGCCAGCACGGTGGCGTCCTCCTGCACCGGGCCGGGCGCGATGATGTAGACGAGGTCGAACACCTTCATCACGTTGATGACGAGGGTCACGAAGACCACCGTGAGCACGGGCGCCAGCAGCGGCACGGTGATCCGGCGGAACACCTGCCACTCGTTGGCGCCGTCCATCCGCGCGGCCTCGAGCGAATCACGCGGCAGCGTGGACAGGCCCGCGCCGATCAGCACCATCGCGAAGCCGGTCCAGATCCACAGGTAGGCGCCGATGATCGCCGGGGTGACCAGTGCCGGGCCGAGCCAGGACACGCCGTCGTAGGGCTGGGCGAAGTTCGAGCCGGGGAGGGTGACGGTGTACGAGCCTGTCTCCAGGCCGGGGAAGCGGAAGGAGCCGTCGGCCGCGGTGGTGGTGCTCGCGACGGTCTTGCCGTCGCGCACCGCCTCGACCTCCATCTTCGGCAGCCCGCTCTCCCGGCGGTCCACCGCACCCTGCTTCCCTCCCCCGCCGGGGGTGAAGTCCAGGTAGACCACTCCGCGCAGTTCGTCGGGTCCCGCTGGGCGGGCGGCCGCCCGGTAGGCCGGTTCCGCGCCGGCCGGGAGCTCCTTGGGTGCGACGCCGACCAGGCCGAGCGCGACCGTGTCGCCGGGCGAAACGCTCGTGCCGGTGCGGTACGAGCCGTCGGCGCCCCGGGTCAGGCCCTCGCCGTCACGGGCGCGGGCGGTCGGATAGGAGGCGGTGTCCTGGAAGGCGTCGTGGACGCCGACGGCCGCCGCGTTCAGGACGCCCTTGTCGGGATCCTCGTCGTAGGCGAGCCGGAAGATGATGCCCGCGGCCAGGAAGGAGACGGCCATGGGCATGAAGAGCAGCAGCTTGAAGGCCGTGGCCCAGCGGATCTTCTCTACGAGCACGGCGAGGATCAGGCCCAGGCCGGTCAGCAGGGTCGGCGCCACGACCACCCAGATCGCGGTGTTGCGTACGGCCTTGAGGGTGGCCGGGTCGCGGAACATCTCGGTGTAGTTGTCGCCGCCCACGAACCGGGTCCCGGAAGCGTCGAAGAAGCTTCGGCCGACCGAGAACAGCACGGGGTAGACGACGAGGGCGCCGAGCAGGAGCAGCGCGGGGAGAACGAAGAGCAGGGCGACGGTCCTGCCCCGCCGCCGGGCCCGCCGCTTGCGGGCGACGGTCGCGGCAGCGGGTGGCGCGACCGTCTTCGTGAGCGTGGCGGTCATCGCCGGTCAGCCCTTGTAGGCCTTGGCCGCGGCGGTTTCCAGCTGCGCCGCGGTGGCCTTCGGGTCGGACGGGTCGCGCAGGAAGTCCTGGAGGATCTTCCACTCGCCTGCGCCCTTCGTCCCGCCGAACGCGGCCGGGGCCTGGTCGGACATGTCGAAGCGGACGGAGTCCCCGGCCGCGATGAGCGACCTGGCGGTGGTGCGGGTGACGTCGTCGCCGTAGGAGGCGAGGTCGAGCTTCTTGTTCGGGGAGAGGAAGCCGCCCGTCTCGGCCCAGACCGCGGCTGCCTCCGGGGTGGCCAGGTACTCCAGCAGCGCCATGCCGGCCTTGGTGTTCTTGCCGTCCTTGAGGACGACGGCCGCGTCGCCGCCGCTGACCACGGGTGCCTCGCCCCCGCCGACCGGCGGGAACGCGAAGAAGTTGGCGTCCTCGCCGATCTTCCGGCCGAACTGGTCCTTGGCGACGCCTGCGACGAAGTCGCCCTCGTAGACCATGCCCGCCTCGGGCTCGGGCCCGAAGACCTTCTCGACGGAGCCCGGGAAGTCGGTGTTGAGAGCGCCCTTCTGGCCGCCCGCGAGGAGCTGCTTGTCCTGGAAGAGCTTGCCGAGCGTGGTGAGGGCGTCGACCACGCTCTGGTCGGTCCACTTCAGTTCGTGGGCGGCGAGGGCGTCGTACTTCTCGGGTCCGGCCTGGGAGAGGTAGACGTTCTCGAACCAGTCGGTGAGCGTCCAGCCGTCCTGGCCCGCGACGGAGAAGGCGGCGAGGCCCGAGTCGGAGACGGTCCGCCCGGCCTTCAGCATCTCGTCGTAGGTCTTCGGGGGCTGGACGCCGGCCTGGTCGAGGGCGGCGGGGCTGTACCAGACGGTCGACTTGTGGGCTGCCTTGAAGTAGAGGCCGTAGAGGGTGCCCTTGACGCTGCCGTAGTCCTTCCAGACCTTCGCGTAGTTGGCGGCGACGGACTTCTGGGTGGTCGACGACAGCGGCTTGAGCCAGCCGTTGCCGGCGAACTGCTGGAGCACGCCGACCTGCGGGACCATCACGACGTCGGGGGCGTTGCCGCCTTCGATCTTGCTGCCGACGACGGTGGAGACGTTGTCGCCGGTGGACACGAACTGGGTCTTGGCGCCGGTCTTCTCGGTGAACGCGTCCAGCACCTTCTGGAAGTTCTTCTGCTCGGCACCGGACCAGACGCCGGCCACGGTGACCGTCTGGCCGCCCAGTGCCTTGTCGCCGCCGCCCGCGGAGACGGGGTCGCCGCTTCCGCAGGCGGTCGCGCCGAGTGCCAGGACGAGAGCGGTGCAGCCGCTGAGCAGGGTGGTACGTCGTCGCAT
This sequence comes from Streptomyces sp. NBC_00080, assembly GCF_045041255.1. Lineage (NCBI taxonomy): Bacteria > Bacillati > Actinomycetota > Actinomycetes > Kitasatosporales > Streptomycetaceae > Streptomyces > Streptomyces sp. NBC_00080. The sequence goes on along the minus strand of NZ_CP108235.1, from coordinate 9,205,342 downwards.
CATCGTTGATGTCCGTTCGTGGAAGGGGAGTTGACGGAGGATGGAGCGGTGGTCGTGCTCAGGAGTCGGTGTCGTCACCGATCCACCAGGCGGCTGTGGAGCCGGGGAGCACCCCGGCCCGGCAGGGGCCGCTGGACAGCAGGGGGATGCCGGAAACGGGCGCCGGGGCGGGCGCCGTACCGAAGTTGACGGCGCAGACCAGCCCGTCGCCGCGGGCGAAGGCGAGGACGCCGGGCTGGGTGTCGAGCCAGCGCAGCGTGCCCTCGCCCAGCTGGGGCAAGGTGGCGCGCAGCTGGAGGCCGTCGCGGTAGAGATGCCAGAAGGAGCGGGTGTCGGCGAGGGCGCGATCGGTGGCGTACTCGGCGAAGTAGTCGGGCTGCGGCAGCCAGGGTTTGGTGGCGTCGACGCCGGAGGTGAAGCCGAACGGTGAGGCCTGCCCGGACCACGGCAGCGGTACCCGGCAGCCGTCGCGGATACGGGCCCGACTGCCGGTACGGCGGAAGATCGGGTCGGTGAGCACGTCGTCGGGCAGGTCGACGACCTCGGGCAGGCCCAGCTCCTCGCCCTGGTAGATGTACGCGGCACCGGGCAGCGCCAGCAACAGCAGGGCGGCGGCGCGGGCGCGGGCGGCCCCGAGGCCGCTGCCCTCCACGGCCGGCTCGCCGTAGCGGGTGACCGTGCGGACCTGATCGTGGTTGTTGAGGACCCAGGTGACGGTCGACCCCGTTCCGGCGATGTCCTGCATGGCCTCGGTGATGACCTTGCGGAAGGCGTCGGCGTCCCAGGAGGCGCTCAGCAGGTCGAAGAAGAAGGCCTGGTGCAGTTCGTCGGGGCGGACGTACAGCGCGTGCTCGCGGGCGGTCGGGACCGAGACCTCGCCGACCAGGAGCCGTTCGCGGCCGTCGTGTGCCGTGTACTCCTCGCACACCGCCCGCCAGCGCCGCCACACGTCGTGCACCTCGGGCTGGTTCCAGGCGAGCGGGTTGACGGAGTCGCGGGTGCGGGCGTCGGCCTCGGGATCCGGTGAGTCGGGCAGCTCGGGGTGCTTGAAGAGGCCGGCGGCGACATCGATGCGGAAGCCGTCGACGCCCCGGTCCAGCCAGAACCGCAGTGCCCGGTCGAAGTACGCGCCGACCTCGGGGTCGCGCCAGTTCCAGTCGGGCTGTTCGGGCGTGAACATGTGCAGGTACCACTGGCCCGGGCGGCCGTCCGCCTCGGTCACCCGGCTCCAGGCCGGGCCGCCGAACATGGCGTGCCAGTTGTTGGGCGGCTCGGCGCCGTCCGCTCCCCGCCCGTCGGCGAAGTGGAACCGGGCCCGGGCGGGACCGCCCGGCGCCGAGGCCAGCGCCTCGCGGAACCAGGGGTGCTCGCTGGAGCAGTGGTTGGGGACGATGTCGAGCAGCACCTTGACGCCCAGCCGCCGGGCGGCAGCCACCAGCCGGTCGAACTCGGCGAGGTCGCCGAAGAGCGGGTCGACGTCGCAGTAGTCGGCGACGTCGTAGCCGTGGTCGGCCTGCGGGGAGGGGTAGAAGGGGCTCAGCCAGATCCCGTCGACACCCAGCTTCTTGAGGTACGGCAGTCCGGCACGGACTCCGGCGAGATCGCCGACGCCGTCGCCGGTGCTGTCCAGGAAGCTGCGGACGTACACCTGGTAGATCACTGCCTCACGCCACCAGTGGTGCGTGTCGATGCGCGTGTCGATGTGCTGGGAGCTCACCCGTTGGCCTGTCTGTGCGGGCTGACTGTTATGCATGCATGTTATGTAGGCGTTTCACGGAGGTGTCAACGAACAGGCAGCAGTCATCTCGCGAGCATGGGTGACATAAGCGCCTCTACCTGGGCAAATCGCACCCGGTTGATACGTCGGCGTTACCTAACATGTAAGTAGGGCCAGGAAGGGTCGGTCTCGGCTGAGGGACGTCAGCCGCGGCGGGAGATGTCCGCCAGCTCCCGGGCCAGCCGACGTACCGCCGCCTCGGGCGTCGAGTGCCCGGACATCGCGTCGTGCACGACCGCCTGCACCACCATGCTGACCTGGTCGTAGCGCGGACTCTTGGGCCGCGGCGCGGCCGTCAGGACACTCGCGCGCAGGGTCGGCAGGTACGGGAACCGGCGCACCAGTTCCGGGTCCTTGTACAGATCCGCGCGTACGGGCGGCAGCGCGCCCCGGGTGAGCACCTGCCGCTGGACGCCCTCGCTGGTGAGGTACGCGATCAGGCGCGCGGCGGTGTCGGGGTGCTCGGCGTGGGTGTTGACGGCCAGGTTGGAGCCGCCGAGCACGCTGGTGCCGGGCCCGTCGCGCCCCGGCAACGGGACGGCGCCGACCTTGCCGGCGAGCGCGGAGCCCGCGGCGGAGGCGCTGACGTACGCGTAGGGCCAGTTGCGCAGGAAGAGGAGGTGTCCGTCCTGGAAGGCCTGGCGGGACTCCTCCTCCGTGTAGGTCAGGGCCTCCTTCGGCACCCAACCGTCACGGACCCCGCGGGCGAGGAACCCGATGCCCTCGCGGGCGGCCGAGTCGACGGTGACGCGGTCGCCCTCGTCGCCGAGGATCGTGCCGCCCGCCGAGTACACGGCCTCGGCCGCGTTGACGGTGAGGCCCTCGTAGGGCAGGAACTGCCCCGCGTAGCCGTCGAGTCCGTGCCGGGGCGCGATGGTCTTCGCCGCCCGCTCCAGTTCGGCCCAGGTGCGGGGCGGCGGGACGCCCTCCTCGGCGAGGACGTCCTTGCGGTAGAGGAGCAGCCCGGCGTTGGTGACGTAGGGGACGGCGTACAGCCGGCCGTCGTACGTCGCCGTGTCCACGACCGGCCGGAGGAAGGTGCCCAGCGGGAAACGGTCGCGCGGCAGCGGGCGGATCCAGCCGGCGGCGGCGAACTCCGAGGTCCAGGCGACGTCGATGTTGAGGACGTCGAACCGGCTGCGGGTGCCGCCGCGCAGATCCGTGATCATCTGGGCGCGCGACTCGTCCGCCGAGTCCGGCAGTTCGACGAGGGTGACCTTCTCGCCGGGATGGGCCCGGTTCCAGCCCTGGAGCAGCGGGCCGAGATAGCCGGTGAGGTCGCCGGCGGTGGCGAGGGTGAGCGGTCCGCGACCCTCCGGCCCGCCGGCCGCCCGGGCGCCGGACGCGCCGTAACCGGCCAGGACGACGGCGAGAACGAGGAGGCCCCTACCGGCGGCACGTATCCACCGCATAGGTTCCTCCCAGTACACCGGCGCCGGGCACCCTCGCCCGGAGTCAGAGGCTATGTATACCCGTTAGGTATGGGCGATACTAGGGCCTGGAACACAATACGAGGCTGCGAGGAGGACAGCACGAGTGCGCCTGCCCCTCCTGGCCCTGCTGGCGCGCGGCCCGGCCCACGGCTACGAGCTCAAGCAGGACCTTGAGCGACTGTTGGGCGCCGCGTACCCTCAGCCGAACATCGGCCAGATCTACGTGACTCTGAGCCGCCTCGAGAAGACGGGGCTGATCGAGGGCGAGGAGGTCGAGCAGTCGAGTCGGCCCAACAAGAAGATCTACCACCTCACGGACGCCGGCCAGGAAGCGCTGCGCGTCTGGTACGAGGAGACGGCGGACGAGCCGCGGTTGCGTGACGAGTTCTTCATGAAGCTCGCGCTCGCCCCGCAGACCGGTCTCGCCGACCAGATCGCCCTGATCAACAAGCAACGACGCCACTACCTGAACACCATGCGTACCCTGTCGAAGCTCGTCACGGGCGAGAACCGCGACAACCGGACGGCCCGGCTGCTCATCGAGGGCGCCATGCTGCACCTGCAGGCCGACCTCGACTGGTTGGAGCGCTGCCAGGAAGAACTGGAGGAGCCGGATTGACCCCTCCCCCTCCGGCAGAGGGGGATTCCTAGCTCACTTCGCCTTCCACCTAGCAGGTGGCGGGGCTTACAAGATCAACACTAGCCGGGTTGAGACCAGCCCGGACGATCATCACACGGGCGGAGTTCTTGTCCCTCGGGGAGACGGCTCCGCACGCGGTACACGTATACGTTCGTTCGGAGAGGGGCAGTGCGTGCTTGGTTCTCGCTCCGCAGCGTGCGCAGTCCATGGTGGTGTGAACGGGGTCGACCAGATGCACCGTACGTCCGTGCTTGCGGGCCATCTCGAGCAGCGCGTTCTTGGTGGCGCCGATGGCGGCATCCGCCGCCTTGCGGGCCATAGTGGAACTGGCGAGGAATTTCGGGCGGAAGTCCTCCACTGTCAGGGCGTCGTGGTCACGAACCACGGCCTTGGCCCACTTGCGGCCGGTGTCCTGACGCTGTCGGGCCATCTTCTTGGAGACCTTTGCCGCCGCGCTACGGGCCTTTCGATAGCCACGTGTGTCAGGCCTATTCTTCGGCGTTCGGCGGCGGGCCATCATCTTCTGATAGCGAGCCAGCTTCGCTGCGGCGGTCTTGCCGTGCTGCGGGTGGGGCAGGTCATGGGCGGCGCTGGTGGTGGTAGCGGTCTCCTTCACACCCCAGTCGATGCCAATCGCGCGTCCCGTGGCGGGCAGCGGGTCGGTGCTGATCTCCACGACGAACGAGGCATACCAGTGGCCCAGGCTGTCCCGGTGCACGCGCACCGAAGTCGGGTCGGCGGGCAGGTCGCGGGACCACACTACGGTCAGGGCGATGTTGCCGGCCAAGTGCAGGCGGCCGTCCTTGAGGCGGAAGCCGCGCCGCGTGTAGTTCATCGAGGGCAGCGCCTCGCGCTTGCGCTTGATGCGGGGCATCCCGGCGCGCTGTCGCATCGGCAGTTTGGCCTTGAGGTCTTTGAGTGCCTTAGCGCGGGACCTCGCGAAGTCCCGGATCATCTGCTGCTGCGGCACCGAGCTGCCCTGGCGCAGCCACTCCATCGCGCCACGGGCGTCAGTCAGCAGCTTGTCCAGCCACGCCGGACCGCACGTCACCTTCTCGGCGCCATTCCTGTTCAGGCTGTGAACCTTGCGGGACATTGCCACGCACTCGTTCCACACCCAGCGGCAGCGCGCCCACTCGGCATCCAGGCTGGCAAGCGCGGTGGCCGACACTCGAAGCCGGTAGGTGTACCGGGCGTGCCCGGTCCCTCCCGCACCATCTGGTGTCGCCATGGTGTCACCGTACCACTACGCTGCGTGGCATGGATCGTGAAGAAACCCGGATCACTCTCCGGCTGCCCGCCGACCTCCACGCCTGGCTCACGGCACAGGCCAAAGCCAACCGGCGATCACTCAACTCCGAGATCATCCACCGCGTCGAGGGCGATTACCGCGCCTCCGCAGCGCCCGCCGAAACACCCTGACGGCGATTCGCCCTTCCCTTTCCCTTCCCTGCTCCGCAGGAGTCCGATCACTCCCCGGTCTGAAAGCCCCTGGGGCATCCACGGAGGACTTCGGTGAACGACACCCCCACTCCTGCGCTGCGGGCCGAGGGCCTCGTGAAGACCCACCACGGGGAGGGAGCACCGGCCCATGCCGTACGGGGGGTCGACCTGTGCGTACGGCAGGGCGAGTTCGTGGCCGTCACCGGTCCGTCCGGCGCCGGGAAGTCGACGCTGCTGCATCTGCTCGGTGGCCTCCAGCGGCCGGACAGCGGCAGCATCTGGCTGGACGGCGTGTGTACGGACGGCTACAGCGAGGCCCAGTGGGCCGTGGCCCGCCGGCGCCGGATCGGCGTCGTGTTCCAGTTCTTCAACCTGGTCTCCAACCTGTCCGTCGCCGACAACGTCGAGCTGCCCGCGCTGCTGGCCGGGGTCTCCCCCAAGCGGGCCCGCGCGGAGCGGGACGAGCTGCTGGCCGAGCTCGGTATGAGGGGCAAGGAGCGGAGCATGCCCGGTGAGCTGTCCGGCGGCGAACAGCAGCGGGTGGCGCTGGCCCGGGCCCTGGTGAACCATCCGCCCCTGCTGCTCGCGGACGAGCCCGCGGGCAGCCTGGACAGCAAGGGCACCCGAGAGGTGACCCGGCTGCTGTCCCGGTTCCACCAGCGCGGCCAGACCATCCTCCTGGTCACCCATGACGCGCGCATGGCGAGCACCGCGGACCGGGTGATCAGCTTCTTCGACGGGCGGATCGCCGACGACGCGACGCTCGACGGCACGCCGTCTCCCCGCAAGGGGATATCCGCGGTGCTGGAACTGAAGGACTGAACCATGCGAGCCACGCTGCGCTGGGCGCACTCGGACCTGCGGACGCATCGCGGTGAAGCGCTGTTCCTGGTGCTCGCCACCGTCGGCGTCGTCACCTCCCTGCTGCTGGCGGCGGCGCTCTTCGGGTACGCGACGAACCCCTGGGAACGTGTCTTCACCCAGTCCCGTGGCGCCCACGTGTCGATCCACACCGGTCCCTCGGCCGACACGGCCAGGCTCGCCGGGCTGGCCGGCGTCGAGTCCGTCGCCGGCCCCTACCCCACCGCTTCCACCACGGTCGCCTCCCGCGGCGCCCGCGCCTCGGTCGAGCTGCGTGGCACCACCGAGCGACCCGCGGTCGGACGGCCCCTGCTCGTCTCCGGCCGTTGGCTCGACCCGGGGAGGCCCGACGGTGTGGTGCTGGAGAGCAGTCTCGCCCGGGCGCTGCTGGCCGAGCCAGGAGATGTACTCACCCTGCCGGGCGGTGCCGCGACGCTGACCGTCCTCGGCGTCGCCGACAGCCCCGAACCGCGCTACCGCCAGGGTGAGCAGCCGGGACTGGCCTGGGCGCTGCCGTCCACCGTGCCGCGCACGGGCACCGACCGCGGTCAGGTGATCGGGCTGCGTCTGACGGATCCCGGGGACACCGACTACGCCGTCCAGCGCGCCGTCACCGTGCTCGGCGCCGGCGCCGTGCGCGAGGTCGCCACCTGGCAGCAGGCGCGAGCCGAGGCGCAGGGCGACGACCGGCTGCTCGGCCAGATACTCGGCCTGTTCGGTCTCGGCGCGCTCGTCGCCGCCGGACTCGCCGTGCACGGGGCCATCGGCACCCGCATCCGAGGGCATCTGAGGGACATCTCGATCCTCAAGGCGATCGGTTTCACACCGGGCCAGGTCATGCGGGTGTTCCTGCTCCAGCATCTCGCCTACGCGCTGCTCGGCGCCGTGGCCGCGGCGGGGCTCACCCAGGCGCTGGGCAGCCGGCTGCCGGGGCGGCTGGGGGACGCGGTCGGGGTGTGGCAGGGGCTGCCGGGGCACGCGGCGACCCTGGTCGTGGTGCCGGTGGGAGTGGTGCTCTTCATCGGCGCGACCACCGGACTCGCGGCCTGGCGGGCGGGGCGGGTGCCGCCGGTTCCGGTGCCGCGGACCGCAGGCCCGGCCGGGGGGCGGCTGTCGGGTGTGGCGCGTCGCGCGCTCGGCCTGCGGCTGCCGCCCGCGCTGGTCCTCGGCTGGCACAAGGCGTTCACGCGTCGCCCGCGTTCACTGGCCACGATCGTCCGCCTCGCGCTGCCGCTGACGCTGATCGTGGTGGCGATGAGCGCGTGGACGACCATCGACCGCTTCCACCGCACACCGCAGGAGATGGGACTGGCGGCCGCGCTCACCGTCCGCGCCGACGACGGCCTGAGCGACGCCGCGACCCGGGAGCTGCTGGCCCGGCGTCCCGAGGTCGCCGCCGCCTATCCGGGCGTCGAGGTGGCGGCCCTGGTGCCGGGCCAGACGGCGACGATCGCCCTGCGCGGTCTCGGCACCCGCACGGATCCGTACCCCTACACGCTGGCCGAGGGCCGCCCCGCGCACGGTTCCGACGAGGCGGTGGCCGGGCAGGGGCTGCTGGACCTGCTGGACGTCCGGGTCGGCGACTGGGTGCGCATGACGGTGAGCGGCCGGCCCCAGATCCTGCACATCGTGGGCCGCAGCATCGAGCCGGAGAACGCCGGCCGGGTCATCTCCACGTCGCTCGACACCCTCCGGGAGAACGACGCCGAACTCCGGCCGACGCTGTACCAGGTCCGGCTGCGGGACGGCGCGGATCCGCACCGTGTCGCCGCCGAGCTGAGCACCGCGGCCGGGCGTGGGCAGTTGGACGTGCACACCGTGACGAACCCGGCCGACGGTCTGTCGCCCCTGCGCAGTGTCGTCGTCGGTCTGCTCGGTGTCCTGGCGCTCATCGGGCTCGTCGATCTGCTGACCAGCATCGGCGGTGCGCTGCGCGAGAGCGAACGGGATCTGCTCGCCTTCAAGGCGATCGGCCTGTCCCCGCGGCAGATCACCGCGATCACCGTCACGGCCACGGGGTGCACCGTAGGGGCCGCGGTCGCCGTGGCCATGGCGGTGGGTCTGCCCCTCGCCTCCTGGTTGATCGACGCCCAGGGCCGGTCGAGCGGCATCGGAGCCGGAATCGCACAGGCTCCGTCCCCCGTCGCACTGACCGCGTTCGGTGCGACGGCGTTGCTGGGCGCCGTGGCACTCGCCGCGCTGCCGGCGACCCGCGCCTCCCGGCGCCGCCTCGCGGACACGATGAGCGCGGTGGCGTAGCCCGCGGAGGACACCGGGGAACGCGGGCGGGGACCAAAGCCTGTCCGGCGGATCATGCTCGGACCGGGCCGGCGTTGGCCGTAGGGTCTTCCGCGCCCGTGCGACCGTCCGGGCAGGTGTCAGTGACGGCGGCGAGCCGTGACGATCCAGGCACGCGAGTCGAAGTACACGCCACCGTCGGTGTTGTGGGCGTCGAGGGTGGTGCGTAGCCGGGCGCGTGCTTGCTCGGTCGCCGCGTCGTCGAGGTCGGCCAGCAGGTCTTTGACTTCCCACAGGCGGAGCACGGCATCGAAGGCGGTGGCGTTGTCGGGGCCGTAGTAGACGGGCTCGCGCACGTCGGTGAAGTCGACTTCCGCGAAGCCGGCCGCCGTCAGGATGCCTTCCGTGACGGTCGGGTCGGCGAGTGAGAAGGGGTTGGGTCCACGGGGCGCGGGTGATGCGTGGGTGAGGCTCCGGCGGATCGCGGTGGCCCACTCGTTGCGGTCGCGCTCCTGCCAGACCAGCAGCACCAGGCGCGCCGCGGGGCGCAGAGCCCGCCCGATGTTGGTGAACGCGGTGACCGGGTCGGCGAAGAACATCGTTCCGAACCTGCTGATACAGAGGTCGAAGCGCTCCGGTGGAAAGGGGTGGACCTGCGCGTCCGCCTCCTGGAAGGTGACGTTGGCCAGTCCCTGGTCGTCACTGAGTCGGCGGGCCCGTTCGAGCATGGGCGCGGAGAGATCGACGCCCAGCGCGCTTCCGTCGACGGCGGCGCGGGCGGCCTCGCGCGTGGACTGGCCGGTGCCGCAGCCGATGTCGAGCACACGGTCGTGAGAGCCGACGCGGGCGGCGGCGCGGAAGACTTCGTTGTGCAGGCGCAATTCCGCGTCGTAGTCGAACAGGTCGGACATCACCGTCACCGGATCCTCTCGATACTGATGTCGGCCGGGCCGTCGCGCGGTACGCCTCGCACCTGGTCCGGCGACACCGTTTCCGGCGCGGGCGCAGCGGTTCGACGCTACCGTGGTCGGCCGCCTCCCGTGTGCCGGAGCAGAGTCGGGACGAACACGTCCCACAGCGGCTTCGGCAGGTCGTGCCCGGCGCCTTCCAGGATCAGCAGCGTCGCGCCGGGAATCGCGTCGCGCAGCGCGTGTCCGTGTGGAAGCGGGAAAACCGGGTCGTGGTCGCCGTGCACCACCAGGGTCGGTGCCTTGAGGGCGGCGAAATCGCGGGACGACCCGTCGAAGCTCATCGCGTAGTGGTTGACGAGGGTGGACGCGATGTCGTGTGTGCGGGCCACGTCCCGCTCGACCAGCGCGCGCACGGCCGTCTCGTCGAAATAGGGCGAGCCGCCCGAGCACGCCTTGGCCGAGGCGACGACGAAGTCCACCACCGCGACGGAATCGGCGGGGTCCGGGTCGGCGGGGATGCCGTCGGCGAGTTCGTCCGACGGGGGCGGTAGCCCGTCCTCGCCCGTGGAGGTGGAGACGAACGTCAGTGACTCCACCCGGTCGGGGTGGTCCACCCCGACGATGAGCCCGAGTCCGCCGGACATGGACCGGCAGACGACATGTGCGCGCTCGATGCGCAGGGCGTCCAGGATGCCGAGCGCGTCTCCGGCCAGGTCGGTGAACGTATAGCCCGGCCGCCCCGGCGGGTAGCTGGTGGATCTGCCGGTGTCCCGGTTGTCGTAGCGGATCACGAACCGGTCGCCACGCGCGATCCGTTCGCACAGCTCGGTCTCCCACCACAGCATCGAGGCGGTCGCACCGTCGATGAGCAGGATCGCCGGGTCCGCGGGGTTTCCGAAGGTCTCGAAGCACAGGTCGACATCGTCGATCTCGACGAGCCGCTCGCCGTGCGAGGGGTGATCGGTCATGAACGCCACGCTAGAGCAAGCAGTCCATTGCGTCGGGTGCGCGCAGTCGACGGTGAGCCAGCAGATCGCGGCTTTGGAGAAAGCCGTCGGCGGTGCCGTGTTCGACCTGCCGGGCGGGCCCAGGCCGGTGCGGATCACCCCACTCGGCAGGGGGGTACTGGCACCCGGACGCGATCTGCCGAAGGCGCAGGCGATGGCAGCAGCCGTGGACGGTGCCCTCGCCCATATCGCGTTGTGGCTCCAGGGACCCCGCCATAAGGTCACCGACATGTCTCTACGTCTTCGTATGCGTCAAGCACTGCCGGAAGCGATGCGCGCCCGCGACAAGGCCGCGGTGAGCGCCCTGCGCACGACACTCGCCGCGCTGGACAACGCCGAGGCGGTGCCCCTCGGCGAAGCCGAGCTCCGTGGCTCGGCCCTGGAGCAGTCGCCGGTCGGAGCCGGCGCCACCGAGGCGGCGCGGTGTGAACTGAGCGAGCAGGGTGTGCTGGCCGTGGTGCGCGCCGAAGCCGACGAACGTCTCGCGGCCGCAGCGCAGTTGACGGCTCCCGCGCACGCCGACCGAGCCACGCTGCTCCGCGCGGAGGCCGCCGTGCTGCTCCGCTTCCTGGAGGCTCCCGACCGCGCGTGACTCCCCCGTACGACGCCCCCGTCCGGCGTGGATCGCCGCACCGTCCGTTCCGCTGCGAAGGGTCCTGCTCGATGAAGGGCTCATGCGTGCGGCGAGGGGTGCCGCCCGGCAGCGGCACCGGTGCGTTCCACCCTCTTGCTACTGGCGAGTAAGCTGCGCGTTCCCGGAGATTGGAGTCGTCGTGGCCCGCAGGTTCACCGTGTCCGACAGCATCGTGATACAGGTCCCGCCGGAGGCCGCCTACGAGGCGGTCAGCCGGCCCGCGCAGATGGGGCGGTGGAGTCCGGAGAACCTCGGGGCCACCGTGCCGGCACCGGAGTCGTCGGCCTCGCTGGGGACCACGTTCGAGGGCCGGAACAAGCGGGGGGCGTTCCGCTGGGTCACGCGGTGCACGGTGACGGCGGCGGACTCCGGACGCCGCTTCGCGTTCCGGGTGCACGCGATCGGGCTGAACCGGCCGCGGCTGCGAGGCCCGATCGCCACCTGGGAGTACCGCTTCGAGCCCGAAGGCGGCGCCACCCGCGTCACGGAGACCTGGACGGACGACCGGCGGGCCTGGCCGTCCGTCGTCGCCAATGCCTTCGACCGGGTCGCCACCGGCGGCCGGACGTTCGCCGACTTCCAGACGGACAACATCGCCAGGACGCTGCGCAACCTGAAGCGGGAGCTCGAAGCGCAGTCCCCTTCCTGATCCCGCCGACCCGGCCCGGGCCGTCCCAGGACGGCGCGAAGGGGGCGCCGGGATCAGGCGCGGGCGGCGCGCCGGGCCGCGCGGGCCACGGGCAGGTAGTGCAGGCGTTCCGGCAGCAGCGGGACGACCGTACGGACGACGAAGCCCAGACGGCGCATCCTGCGCTCGTCCCGCGCCGTCCACGTCACCCCCAGACGGTCACGGACGACGGGCGGCAGCAGACCGGTCGTGACGAACACGTGGAGCCGGGCCAGGGGCGGGTGGAACAGGGGCCAGAGTCTGCGCACCAGGGCGCCCGAGCCGTCGGGCGGGGGAACCGGCCGCCGCGGGTCGAGCAGTTCACGTACGACCACCGTGTTCTCCAGCTCGTCCCGGACCATCCGCTCGAAGTACGGCCAGTACTCCTCGGCCGTGGCCGGCATGTCCCGCCGTCCGATGCCGAGGATGTCGCCGAGCCGGAGCAGTTCGTCGTACAGCCGGCGTTCCTCGCCCTCGTCGAGCGGACGGGACAGGTACCGGGCGGACGACAGGAAGGCCGGGTAGGCGGTGGCGTGCACCCAGGCGTAGTGGGCGGGGGTGAGCGCGTGGTACGGGCGGCCGCGGGTGTCGGTTCCGCCGATGCTCTTGTGCACCGAGCGCAGCCTGCGACCCTCCTCGATCGCCCGCTCACCCCCGTAGATCCACAGCTGGAGGGATTCGAGGGAGCGGCGCGCCCGGCCCCAGGGGTCGGTGCGGAACACGGAGTGCTCGTCGACGCCTGCTCCGACCGCCGGGTGGGCGACCTGGAGCACGACGGCGGCCGGCAGGGACAGCAGCAGACGTACGTCACCGGCGATGTCCCAGAGGATCGTTCCCGGGCCGAACGGCTCCGGGCCGAGGCGGGCGCCGGGGTCGCCTCGTCGGGGTCGGGCGGCGGCGGTCGTGGGGTGTTCCGGGCGGGCGTTCACGTCAGCACGCTCCCAGGGGCCGCCGGGTGGCGGGGTCGGTGCCCGGCCGGTGGGTGGCCCAGTAGGCGATGGCGAGGGAGACGGCGATCCTCAACGGCGGCAGCACGAGGGCCATCAGGAGCCGCACGACGCGGGCGAAGCGGCGCAGGGCGCGTTCCTGCCGGGGGCTCCAGGTCAGGTGCAGCCGCTCGCGCAGGACGGGGGGCAGGGTACCCACGGTGACCAGCAGGGCGTAGTGGGCGGCGAGCCGGGCGAAGGGCGACCAGAGCGGACCGGGCAGTCGGCGGAACGGCTTGGCGGGGCGGGCGAGTTCGTCGAGGACGTCCTGGACCGACTGGTTGAACTCCAGCCGGTGGGTGACCATCTCGTCGTAGTAGTCGATGAACGCGGGCCAGTCCGGCGGAAGGTGATGCTCCTTCAGGCCCCATACGCGGCCCACGTCCCGCATCCCGCGGTAGTACTCGTCCAGTTCGCCGTCCGACATGCCCTTGCCGAACAGGCGAAGCGCGTCCACGGGGCCCTTGACCAGGGTCGCGTGCACCCAGTGGTACGCCTCGGGGTTGAGGGCGTGGTAGCGGCGGCCCTGCGCGTCGGTGCCCTTCATCGCGGTGTGTACGTGGAGGAGGCGGCGCGCCTCGGCGGTGGCCGCCTCCTGACCGCCGTAGACGACCGTGGTGAGCGAGAGCAGGGTGCGGATCAGGCGGGGCCAGGGCTCGGCGCGGAAGTTGCTGTGGTCGGCGACACCTGCCCCGACCACGGGGTGCGAGACCTGGAGAAGCAGCAGCTGGGGTGCCATCAACGTGGCGCGGGCGTCGCCGAAGCAGCGCCAGACGACCCCTCCCCTGCGCGGCGCCCGGATCTGCGCGGGTATCGCAACTACCTCTGGGTTCAGTTGAGTTGATCGGTCTGACGTGTGCGGTACGCCGGTCATGACGCCTCCGTTTCTCCGTCGCGTCCGGAGTATTGACGCGCCCCGTGAAACAAGTCAATAGTTTTTGTATCTTCGACTCTCGACGCCACGCCGACGCGAGATCCCGGCATGCGCCCCTAAAGGTAAGGAAAACACCATGAGGGACAGATATGCACATACCGGAACGCGGACGAGGGCCGGACGCACTGGCGGCGCAGCGCCCTGATGTTCGTTCCCTGCACCCTGGCAGTGGGCGCACTGGGCATCGCGCTCGCGGAAGGGGCGATCGCCGCCTCGTTCGCCGTGTCCGGCACGGCGTTCAAGGTGTCCGCCTCGGAGGTCACCGCGCAGGGGGTGTCGCCCTTCCCCTCCTCCATCGGCGGCTCGGCCGACGACGCCAAGCCGGTCCTGCTCGCGGCCGTCAAGGACGGCACCGTCTCCGACGTGTGCGTCTCGCATCTCGGGACGGCGGGCGGCGGGCGGCTCAAGGCGCTGTGGGTACACGCGGACCGGCTCGTCGCGGACGACTACACCTTCCGCCCGGAGACGCCCGGCCAGGTGCAGACGATCGACGTGGACCTCGACATCCCCCAGGTCGACATCTACGTCACCCAGCTCTCCGGCTCCCTCACCATCCCCGTCATCGACGTCGCCACCCCGCGCATCTGCATCGGCGCCGACGTCGTACCGGCCAACCTGCCGATCGCCGTGCAGCTGCCCGAGCTGTCGGTCACCGCCGTGGAGGCCGGCCAGGTACTGGTCGACGCCGAGACCGTCCACTTCTCCGACCTGAGCGCGCACAGCCACACCCGATAGCCCGATAGCCCGATAGCCCGATAGCCCGATAGGAGGCATCACCCATGGGCCGCTACAGCCGGCTCGAACGGATCCGCCGGATGGATCCCCGACGCGACCACGAGGAGATCTTCCGGTGGATCACCCGGTACGAGTTCCCCTGGGACTACATGCAGGGCGTGTCCGTCGCCTTCCTGCGCGACCACGGCGTACCCCGCATATCCCAACTCCTGGACCGCACACAGGAGTTCGAACGCGCGGGACAGAAACGGTACGACGACACGGTACTGGTCGCGTACGAGATGGTCCGCCACGGGATGGACTCGCCGCACGGGCGGGCCACCGCCCGACACCTCAACCGCATCCACGGCCGCTACCGGATAGCGAACGAGGACTACCTCTACGTCCTGGCGACCACCGTGGTCGGTCCGAAGCGGTGGATCGACCGGTACGGCTGGCGACCGCTGTGCCCGCAGGAGACCGAGAGTCTGGCCCTGGTGGGCCGGCGCATGGGCGAGATGATGGGGATCACCGGGCTCCCCGCCGACTACGCCGGCTTCGAACAGCTCCACGACACCTACGAGAAAGAGATGTTCGCGTACGACCCCGCCAACCGGCGCGTCGCCGCGGCCACCCTGCGGATCATCACCGACTGGTACCCCCGGCCGCTGCGACCGCTCGTGGCCCGCCTCGCCCTGGCCGTCCTGGACGAACCGCTGCTGACCGCGCTCGGCTTCCGCCCGCAACCGCCCCCGTTGCGCACGGCGGCCCACCTCCTCCTGCGGGCCCGTGCCCTGCTGACTCGTCTTCTGCCCGCCCGGCCCGGCTGGTGGCCGAGCCGCCCGAAACCCCGCAGCTACCCCTTCGGCTGGACGCTCGACGACCTCGGCCCGCACTGGGCCCACCACAGGCCGCCTGCCCCGCTCGCCGACGAGAACCCACCGATGGAGCACCGTTGACCTCCTCCTCGTGAACGAGGGGGGGTTCCTACGGCTCGCGCCATAGGGATTTCTGCTGCACAGCCGACTGCCCGCCCGGAGGTCTCCGTGAGGTCTTGCACCGGCTCCACAGACAGATACCGCCAGCCCAGCGGTCAGAAGGTTCTTCGCCGCGTTCACATCCCGGTCGTGGGTCACCCCGCAGCCGTCGCAGATCCGGACACGGACCTTGAGCGGCAGCTCCTCTGCGAGGGCGCCACATGCGGAGCACAGTTTGGAGGAGGGAAAGAACCGGTCTACCGCGATCACTTCCCGCCCGAACCACGCGGTCAGCCAGGCCGAGGTCCGGTGGTAGCCGACGCGTTCCTGCCGCGCCCACGCCTCGGAGCGAGCGGCGAGTGCCAGGTTGTAGACCTTCCGCACACACCCGAACGTGCGCGCCAGGTCAGCCGCCTGCGCATCCGTCGGATAGAAGCGGTACTTGAACGCCCGCTTCGCGGGACCTGTGGGCACGCTCACAAATTGGCCGCGCGAAACGCAGGAACCAAAACCACAGGTCACAGCGCCGGATCCTCTCGACGGCGAATTCCAGCCCCCTGCCCTCTTCCGCAGGGGCCCGAATCCTCCCCTGCCTGAAGGCAGGGGTATCTCCGGAGGTTTTCCGATGACACACACAGCTGAGAGCGCCGACCGGCCCGCCGGGCACACCGAACCGGGCTTCACCGACACCGCCGGACAGCCGGATCCCGCCACCACCGGTCCCGCCGGGCACACCGAACCCGCCGCCAACGATGCCTCCGGACCCACAGAACCCGGTTCCACCACCGCGGACGGCGCGCGGGCAGGTTCGGTCGAGCGGTGCACTCCCCCGCCGGACAGCTTCACCTCCCGCTCCCCCGTCACCGGCGAGATCCTTGCCGCGTACCCGGTGCACGGGCCGCTGGACGTCGACCGTGCCGTGCGGCGGGCGCGGGCGGCCGGGGCCCGTTGGGCTGCCCTGTCCGCAGGCGAGCGGCGCGGACATCTGCTGCGCTGGAAGCGGGAGTTGGCGTCGGCCCTGGACACCGTGGCGGGGACCGTCGCGGCGGAGACCGGCAAACCCCGGCAGGACGCCGAACTGGAACTGCTGCTCACCTTGGAGCACCTGTCCTGGGCGGCCCGCAACGCCGGGCGCGTGCTGCGCCGGCGCCGGGTGCGCTCCGGGGCCGTGGCGATGCATCAGGCGGCGACCGTGGCGCGTCGACCGCTCGGCGTCGTCGGGGTGATCGGCCCCTGGAACTACCCCGTGTACACGCCGATGGGGTCCATCGGCTACGCCCTGGCGGCCGGCAACGCCGTGGTCTTCAAGCCCTCCGAGTACACGCCCGGCACGGGAGTGCTGCTCGCCGAGCTGTTCGACGTGGCCGTGCCCGAGTACGCCGGGCTGTTCAGCGTCGTCACCGGGGCCGCGGCGACCGGCGGGGCGCTGGCCCGCTCCGGAGTCGACAAAGTCGCCTTCACCGGCTCCCCGACGACCGCGCGCAAGGTGATGGCGGTGTGCGCCGAGTCGCTCACGCCGTTCCTCGCGGAGTGCGGCGGCAAGGACGCGGTCATCGTGACGGCGGGTGCTGATCTGGATGCCGCGGCCGACGCGATCGTGTGGGGTGCGATGGGCAACGCCGGGCAGACCTGCGCGGGCGTCGAACGCGTCTACGCCGTACGGCAGGTGCACGCGGAGCTGTGCGAGAAGGTGGTGGAGCGGGCCCGGGGTCTGCGGCCGGGTGCCGGTCCGGACGCGGCCTACGGTCCGATGACGATGCCGGACCAGACGGCGGTGGTGCGGCGGCATGTGCGCGATGCGCTGGCGGCGGGGGCGGGCGCGGCGCTCGGCGGCGCGGATTCGGCGCCTGCGGCCGGTGCCTTCGTGGAGCCGGTGGTCCTGGTCGATGTGCCGGAGGACTCGCCTGCCATGACCGAGGAGACCTTCGGGCCGACGGTCGCGGTGAACGCCGTGGCGGACGAGGAGGAGGCGGTTCGGCGCGCGAACGCCTCCCGCTACGCGCTGGGCGCCGCGGTGTTCGGCGGCAGCGGTCGCGCCGGTGCCGCGCTGGCCTCCCGGCTGCGCGCGGGCGCGGTCTCCGTCGACTCGGTGCTGGGCTTCGCCGCCGTCCCGGCCCTGCCGTTCGGCGGGTCCGGAGACTCCGGTTTCGGCCGGATCCACGGCGCGGACGGACTGCGGGCCTTCACCGCCCCGCAGTCGGTGACCGTCCGGCGCTTCGCTCCGCCGGTCGATCTGACGTCGTTCACGACCCCGGCCGCGACGAAGGCCAGGGCCGTCGCGCTCATGCGGTGGCTGCACTCCCGGCGCTGACCGCGCGCACGTCAGGCGTCGAGCAGCGGCGCGAGGTATCTGCGGGCGAAGGCGCGGGCCTGTTCCTCGTCGTCCAGTTCGATGCAGCCGGCCGGGTTGAGGAGGAAGGAGACCGCGACGCGCACCATCAGCTCCGCCACCGGCCGGGGATCGGTCTCCGGGCGGCCCTCGGTGTGCTGGGCGCGTCGCAGATGGGCGGTCAGATAGTCGGTGGTGGCGGCGAGGGAGGCGCCGCCCTGGACGGTGAAGTAAGGGAGAACCACTTCGGGTTCGAGCTTCAGCAGTCCGCCGAAGAGCGGATGGGCCCTGGTGTGCCGCAGGGCGACCACGAAGCCCTCCACCACCCGGTCCTCCATCGTCGGCAGCGAGGCGACGGCGGAGTCCAGCTTCTGGAAGAAGCGGCTGCCCTCGCGCAGCAGGCACGCCTCGACCAGTCCGTCCTTGCTCTGGAAGCGGCGGTACACCGTGACGCGCGAGACGCCGGCCCGTTTGGCGACGTCCTCGACCGAGGAGCGGCGCAGGCCGAAGGTCGTGAACTGCTCCAGGGCGGCGTCGAGGATCTGCCGCGCCAGCTTTTCCTCTGTTTCCGGCCGGGCGATGGCCCGGGCCAGCAGGGAGTCGTTCGCAGATGTCTTCATGGTGCCTTTCACGGTACCCGCACTCCCCTCCATGGAGACACTGAAACACCTGCCATATATTTGTATCTCACCCTGTGCCCCACCACGCCATTTGTCCCACCACACCCTTCCCCTTGTGTTCGGAGGACCCATGGGCAGTCGCCTCACCCCGCAGCAGTCCGACTTCGCCGCCGCCGTACGTGAATTCGCCCAGCGCGAGTGCGGAAGTCCCGTGCAGCGCGACGCGCTCACCCAGGGCGGCAGGGAACCCCACAACCCCAAGATCTACGCCATGCTCGCCGACCTCGGCTGGCTCGGCGTATGCCTGCCCGAGGAGTACGGCGGCGAAGGCGGCGGCCTCGCCGACGCCTGTGTCTTCCTGGAGGAGACCTCCTACGGGCTGGTGCCCGCCGGCGGCTTCGTCACCACCGTGATCACCGCCAAGGTCTACGAGCGTTTCGGCACCGAGGAGCAGCGCCGTACGGTGCTCGGCGGCGCCGCGCGGGGCCGTGTGCTGTCCGTCGCGATGTCGGAGCCCGGCGCCGGTTCCGATGTGGCCGCCCTGCGCTGCCGCGCCGAGCGGCGGCCCGACGGGAGCTGGCTCGTCGAGGGTCAGAAGACCTGGATCTCGAACGCCCATGTCGCCGAGAGCATGCTGCTGGTGGCACGGACGGGTGGGGACCGGCACGAGGGGCTCACGATGTTCCATGTCCCCATGAACACGCCGGGAGTGGAGGTCCGGGGCATCGAGACCATGGGCGGCCGCGAGGTCAACGACGTGTTCCTCACCGGCGTACGGCTGCCCGCGGACGCGGTCGTCGGTGAAGTCGGTTCCGGCTGGCGCCAGTTGATGGCGGGGCTGAACCACGAGCGGCTCTTCCTGGCGGCCAACATGCTGGGCCTGGCCCGCCGCGCCTTCGACGACGCGGTCGCCTACGTGCGCGAGCGCGAGCAGTTCGGCCGGCCCGTCGGCTCCTTCCAGGCGCTGCGGCACCGCGTGGCGGACCTCGCCACGGAGATCGAGTGTGCCCGGCTGCTGGTGCGTGAGGTGGCGTCTGACTGCGACGCCCGGCCGGACCGGCTCTTCCCGCGCGAGGCGTCGATGGCCAAGCTCAAGGCCACCGAGACGGCCAAGCGCGTCGCGCTGGAGTGCATGCAGATGATGGGCGGCTACGGCTATGCCACCGAGTACGGCATGGAACGCCATCTGCGCGCCGCCGTCGTCTCCACCGTCTACGGGGGCACCAGCGAGATCCAGCGCGACATCATCGGCAAGAGCTACGGTCTCTGAGTCCGCCCGGCCCCGGACGCCCAGAGCCCGCCGGCCGCCTCTGCCCTTCCCCGGCCGGGGCGCGTCCTCACCGATGCGTCCCGGGCCGGGCCGAAGTATCGGATGAGCGACTTGCGACTTGCGACTTGCAGGCGATGGTTGGCTGCCTCTGGGCGGCAAGTCCCGCGTCCGTCGACGCCTAAGGTTGTGCGGGCGGGCGATACCGACCGCGAAGCAGCGGTTCACAGGCCGGGCCGGCCCCTTCACCCCCTTGCTCGCACCCCTTGGTCACACGAACGAGAGGTAAGTCCCCTGCACGGAGTGCCGTTGACCGAGAGGTCGTCGAGGCCGTGCTCCGCGATCCTGGAGCAAGCGCGCTGCCACATCTGCTGCCGCACGTGAACGTGCCCTGGGTGGAGGGCGGCGAGGCCAGACCGATGCCTGAGGAGGTACTCGCGAGGGCCGTGTTCCCGTCGGGGCGCCCGTTGCCACCGAGCCTGCGCTCCTTGCTGGCGTACGACACCAGCCTGCTGGAGCGGTACGGGTGGTTCACCCCGGACGGCTGGTTCGCGCCACGGTCGATCGACCAGGTGGTCGGGGACGAGATGGGCGACTTCTGGGCAGAGCCGTTCGCGTGGCTGTCCGGGCGCTTCCCGGAGTGCTTCGTCCTGCCCGGTGGGTCGGACTCACGACGGATCCTGGCCGTCACCGCAGCTGGGTGTAGCGGCCGTGGGTGAGCATCCGCCGTGCGGCGGCGACGTCCTCGGCGCACAGCGGGGGTGCCTGCCCGGCCCAGGCCTGTGTCTGTCCCGCCAGGGCCACGGCAGGGCACTCCCCGCACCCCGCCGGCCCGGAGGGGCGGGTGGTGTCGGCGGACTCGGCCAGTTCCGGCGCGGCGAAGATGCGGGGGGGGGTGGCGGTCATGTAGAGGCGGCGTTCCGCAGCACGGGGCGCCGGCCAACCCGGACTGCGCCGGCTGCGCAACCCGTTACGGGTGCAGGACGATTTTCCCCTGTGCGTGCCCGGTCTCGCTCTGAGCCATGGCCTTGGCAGCGTCTGCCAGCGGAAGGTCGGCCGCGATCACGATCCTCAGCTTGCCGTCGATCGCCGTCCGGGCTGCCTCGGCGAGGATTCGATCGCCATCGGTGGCCATGGCCGTCGACAGCGGGATGGCCAGACTGGTACCGGTCGGGTCGGCGATCGTGATGATGCGCTCGGCGCCGCGCAGCTCGATGGAGTCGGGCAGAGCTCCCTGACCGGCGATGTCGTAGACCGCGTCGACGCCTTGCGGCGCGATTTCACGAACCCGGCTCACCAGGCCGTCGCCGTAAGCAAGGGGGTGGCGCCGAGGGAACGCAGATACTCGTGGTTGGCGGCGGAGGCGGTGCCAATGACTGTCGCTCCCTGGGCGACACCCGCAGCAGGCGCCGCACGATCGTGCAGCAGCAGAGCCGGGGCATCGATGACGCACAGATCTCCGCGGCTCTGGGCATGGCGCCGGACCGGATCCATCGGGACCGGTACGCAGCCGTCAGCGAGTTGCGCAGCGAGCCGGGCACTCATCCGGGATGAGCACCGCACGAAGACACAACGCGCGGAGAAGGGCAGGTGACGGTTGTGCGCCGCTTCACTGAGGGCAGCGGCATCCGCCCGGCACCGGCGCTGCCGGCCGAGCTGCTGACACTCATGGACAAGCTCGCCGGGCCCCCGACGTCTGGGATCGTCCCGACGGCGACCTCGGCCCACTGAGCGACCTGTACGAGCTGGCCATCCGGGCGCGTTGTTCCGGCTCGCTCTGGTCGCGCTTCGCTCCGGTAGAGACTGAAGGACGACGCCTGGATTCTCGTCGCCGAGCCGCTCGACGCGGGCATGGTGACGCCCAGCGGCTTCTCACCGCGTCCGCAGGCCGCGCCGCCCTTCCCCCGCTGCCAGCGCCCCACAGATCGAGGACACTTCGTTCTTCGAAGAGGTGCATCTCCTGCTCGGAGTTGCTCCACACCTTCTCCAGCCGGCCCCACCCGGCACGTCGCCAGCTCCCGGTCAACGGCCCGACAGAACCCGCTCGCCCTGTCGTACGTAGTTGGTTGTTGGATGACCGCGTGCAGGGGTGAGTTGCCTGCCGGGCTACCCCGTCACGGAGGGCAGCAACCACGGGGCATCCTCTCTCTCCGGCCGTGCACGGCCGGGAGGGCCACTGGCCGTGGCCTGGCCGTCGGCATGCGACTGCCGGGCCACGGCACAGTCTGCGTCCGATGTCTATCGCCTCCGCTCCGGGTTCAGTCTGGTGCGCAGGGATGCGGCGTCGGGGTGGCCCAGGTCGTCCATGATGGTCAGGGCCTCGGTCCAGGCGGCGTGGGCCGCGGCCGGAGCTCCGGCGCTCAGGTGGGTGTCACCGAGGTGGGTGAGGGCGCTGGCGACGAACCAGGGAAGGTCGCCCTGCCGCCGGTAGAGGGCGAGGGCCTTGTGGAAGGCGGTGACGGCTTCGTCGTGCTGGCCTAGATGGTGGTGGGCATAGCCGACGCTGTCCCAGGTGTGTGCCGCGTTGATGTCGTCGCCGAGCTCGAGGCAGAGGGCGAGAGCCTGTCGGCAGTGGTCGAGTGCCTGTCGATAGCGGCCGAGCAGGACATGGCCCCAGCCGACGGCGTTGAGTGCGGAAGCGATCGCCGTCCGGCTGCGGCGGTCGTCCGCGCCCCGGCCTTCACTGGCGCGGAAGAGCGCGAGGGACTGTTCCGCGGCGGCGAGCGAGCTCTCCAGGTCCCCGTTCTGCTCGAGCGACCAGGCCAGCGTCCGGTGGCTCTCGGCCGCGGCTCTGATGTCGCCGGCCGCGGTGGAGAGGTCGATCGCCCGCCGGGCCTCGGCCGCGGCCCGGCCGAAGAGTCCCCGGCCCGCCAGGGCCAGGCCGAGACCGCGGTGGGCGTACGCCTCGGCGATCCCGTCGCCCAGGCGGCGCGCGGAGGTCAGGGCAGAACTCTGCATGGCCTCTTCTTCCTGCCAGAGACCGCGCAGGTGCAGATGGTTGGCGAAGGCCCAGGCGAGTTGCCAGGCGTGGGTGTCGAAGCGGTGGGCGGTGGCCTGCTCGACGGCCGCGATCAGTACCGCCTGTTCGGCGGTGCACCAGGCCGTCGCCTTCCCCGCGTCCTCACCGAACTCCTCGGGCCGTACTCCCCGCGCTGTCGGTTCGAGGGGGATGAGTGCGCGGGCCCGGTTGGTGAGCGCGGCTGCCCGGTGGGCGGTGTGGAGGTAGTGGTCGAGGACGCGGTGGCGGGCGGCCCGGGTGCGTTCGGGGGTTTCGAGGGTGCGGGCGAGTTCGCCGGCGTAGGTGCGGAGCAGGTCGTGGGAGGCGTAGCGGCCGGGCGCCGTTTCGTCGAGGAGATGGGTCTGGAGGAGTTCGGTGAGCAGACGCCGGGTGTGAGGGAGGGCGTGGCCGGCGAGGCTGGCGGCGGCGACCGCGGTGGTGTCGGGGCCGGGGTGGACGGCGAGGAGGCGGAACAGCCGTGCGGCGTCGGGGGTGAGGGCACGGTAGGACCAGGAGAAGACGGCGCGTACGTCGGCGGCGCTGTCGCCGTGGCCCTGAAAGGCGTCCAGGTCCGCAGCGCTCTCACGGAGTTCGGCCGCGAGGGCGGTCAGGGTGAGGGCGGGGCGGGTCGCGGCGCGGGCTGCAATGACGGCGAGGGCAAGCGGCAGGCGTGCGCAGTGGGTGACGATCTCGTCGACGGCGTCCGGTTCGGCTTCCACGCGGACTGCTCCTAGGCGTCGGGCGAGCAGGGCGTGGGCTTCGGCGAGGGTGAGTACATCGAGGTTGAGGGGGTGGGCGCCGTCGACGGCGACGAGGCCGGGGAGCCGGTCGCGGCTTGTGACGATGGCCAGGCAGCCGGGTGCTCCGGGCAGCAGCGGCCGGACCTGTGCGGCGTCGCGGGCGTTGTCCAGCAGCACGAGCACCTGCCGTCCGGACAGGAGAGTGCGGTAGGCGGCGGCCAGTGCGTCGAGGTCCTGGGGCAGGCCGCGCAGGTCGGCTCCCAGGGACGCCAGCAGGGTGCGCAGCGCGTGCTCGGGTGCGACGGGAAGGCCGACCGGGTCGAAGCCGCGGAGGTTCAGATAGAGCTGCCCGTCGGGGAATCGGGTGGCGATCCGGCGTGCCCAGTGCACGGCGAAAGCGGTCTTGCCGACGCCCGCCATGCCGGCTATCGCGCTGACCACCACGGTGCCGTTCGCCGACTGCGCCTCCGCCTCGCGGAGTTCCTCAGCCCGTCCCACAAACACGGTTAGTGCGGGCGGGAGTTGGGACGGTACGGGTGGGGAGGAGACGCGTGGTGCCGGAGTGGGGGTGGGCGCGGGCCGGGCCTCGGCCGGGGGTTCTGCCGGAGCGGTAGCGGGGCTTGGGTGGACGGGAGATCGTGGCGTGAGGAGGGCGGAGTCGGCTCGCAGGAGGCGCTGGTACAGGTCCTGCAGGGCCGGGCCGGGGTCCACGCCGAGTTCGTCCGCGAGTAGGCGCTGGGCCTCACGGTAGGTGTCGAGGGCCGCCGCCTGCCGTCCCGAGCGGCAGTAGGCCAGCATCAGCAGGGCGCGGAACCGCTCGTCCAGCGGGTGGCCGTCCACCAGCTCGGTCAGTTCCGCGGTGGCCTCCGCCGTGGCGCCGAGGCCGAGTTCGGCGGTGAGGCGGGTCGCCTGGGCGGTCAGACGTAGTTCGGTCAGGCGACGGCGCTGATGTTGCGCGTACTCGCCCCGGAGGCCGGCCAGCGCGGTGCCGTGCCAGAGGTTCGAAGCCTCTCGCAGGTGTTTCACCGCGCCCGCGCCGTCTCCCTGACCGCGTGCCTTCTCGGCCCGGGCGCACAGGTCCCGGAAGTCGCGCAGGTCCGACGCGACGGGTGCACGCAGGCGGTAGCCGTCTCCGGCGGAGCGGATGATGGAGCTGGCGGCGTCGGCGGTCGGGTGCAACGCCTTTCGGAGGCGGTGGACGTAGGTGCGCAGAACGCCGGGCGCCGACGCCGGTGGCTCGGCTCCCCATACGGCGTCGGCCAGCCTGGTAGCCGGCACCTGTGCACCTTCCGCCAGCAACAACGCGACCAGTACGAGGCGTTGCTGAGGCGGGCCGAGTTCGACTTCTGCCTCGTCGCGCCATGCCCTGACCGGGCCCAGCACCGAGAACCGCCACCGCCGTTCCATCCCGACGTCCTTCCCGCGATCGGTCTGAAGTCTCGCAGAGCGGGGCGGGTGGACGGACCGCCAGGTGGGCCGGGCCGGGGAGGACGGTGGTCAGCGTCTGCCCGACCCGCGTGGGTCGGAGGTCCGCTGATGCGGGTGGGCCGGTCGGGCCGGCGTTGGCGGGCGGAGCGGGGCGGGCGTCGCCGGGGCGGCCGAGGGTGAGGTGCTTCTCACCGCCGCTGCCGCCGCCGTCCTCGCCCGGGGGTCCGTCGCCGCCGGTGGGGTGCGTCGCCGGCTTTCCAGCTGCTGTCCGAGCTGACGCACGCTCATTTTTCCGCCCGTGTAGCGCCGGTCTGCCTCCGCCTTCGATTCGCGCATGGCGTGCAGCGCGCTCTGCAGGTACTGACTCTGCCGCGTCACTTCGGCGGTCAGGGCATGGACGCACGAATTGACGACATCTCTTTGCACCGCCACCTCCAACCAGGCCTCCACTTCCTGGACGTTCTTCAGAACGCCGTCCCGGATCGATTCCAGGGTGTGCGCGCAGGACGCCAGAGAATTCGAGTAGGCGACCTTGTCCTCGCCTCTCCGGTCACCGAAGGAATGACTCACGCTGGGTCTGGAGAGCAGATCGATCCGCTCCCCGGCAGCCGTCTTGATCTCCTCCTTGCATTCCGTGAGAATGTGCCGGAACTCCCTGTGTGCGGCGGCGAACCCCTGGTGTGCCACGTACTTCTCAACGACTTCGCGCGAGGTCGTGTAATGCTGTGACGCCGATTTGTCCGTGCGGGACCATCCCGTCCACCCGGCATGGCTGCTGCTCTTCTCTCGGTTCGTCCGCTCGTACAGCCCCGCGGCCACCTGCCAGAGATCCTCTTGCCGAATGACATATTTCGTCGCGAACAGATCGGGCAGTTCGGGTGTGTGGGCTCTGCGTCGGTACGCGTGGATGGCGTCGACGACTTCTTCGATGGGGTCCATCTCCCCCTCCTTTCCTCCCGGTGAATCTTCCGGGGAAGCGTTCTCCCGCGGGCCGCCGGTGGTCCCCTGCCATCCAGTGCTACGGCTCGGGCGCCCGTCCGGTTCACGGGTTCGCGTCCCCCCGGGATCCGGCCCGAGCCGCTCTGCCCAGATCGAGCCGGAAGAACGTGAACCCGATCGGGCCCTCGGCCGTCGTTGAGATGACAGAACTCGACGTCACGGAATTCGGTGGTGAGCAAGACTCATGCATAGCTCCAGCAGCAGTTCGTACGGTCCCGGATCCCTGGAACGCAACCAGGACCTGCAGGATGTAGCACCATATCCCGAGGGCACGACTGCGGTCGTGGCCCGGATCTACCTCAACGAAAGCACCACCTCGTCCTACCGTTCTCCCGTTTACACCAGCAGCACTTCAGCGGGATCCGACAGCCGGTACGCGTGGGCAGGCCACAACGACCAAGAAATACAGATGTCAAAAAACGACGCAGAGGTGAAAGCCCTGGACTGGGCCTACAAGCAACTCACTCAGAGGGGCGCGACCGGCCTTCCGTACAAGGCCATCGTGACCCTTGTGGGGAACACGGGCACCTGCAACGGATGCAAGGTGAGGCAGCAGGCTCTCGTCAATGATCTGACCACCCTCGGGATCAAGACGTCCGTGCGGCCCAACTATCTCTACTGGGGCCCGGCGAGCCCCGGTCGTGGCGGCCGGACGACGTACGGATACATCGGCGCCGTACCCAGAATCAGCGCTGCCGGTGCGGCGCTTCACCCCGGTTCGCCGACAAACCAGTATCAATCATACGATCACGTAAGCGGTGGGGGTATCGGGTACGCAAGTCCGCAGAACGCCATACGCGCCGCGGCCTTGAGGACGAGCGTCCCCGGCCGTACAGACCCGGATACCCCGCAGGTCACGCCGTCACCGCCGAGCTCCTCTCCCACCCTCGAGCAGGCCCTGAGGCAGGCTGTTCTGGAGAAGCAGCGGGCACAGAATGCGGTAAGCAGTTGTGCAATGAGCAGGGAAAGCGCGGCCAGGGAACTGGAGAGGGCAAAAACAGATCGACTTGAATCCTACAGAAGAATCCATGACAGGCTTTCAAGGACCATCAACCCCATGAACCACCCTCTCTCGCAAGCGCAAAGCAGCGATTTGAAGAGGAGGGCCATGCTGGAGAACGCGACATTCGACCCCCCGGTGACGGCAGCGCAGCAGAAGGTGGAAAATGCCGAAAGCGGCTTGGCCGCGGCTCAGACTGCGCTGACGACGGCGCAGAGGAAGGTGGAGGCGCTGGAGGCGCAGCAGTCGGCAGCCGCGTCGAGGCCGGCCGTCTCACACACCGCCAGTACGAGCACCGGCGTGTCCCGCTCCCTTGGAGGCAACCGCTTCTGAGCGGCCGTGCCGTTCACTGTGAGGATCCGCCGCCGAGCGAATGAGAGGGGACGGAGCCCGAAGAAGGGCTCCGTCCCCTCTCAGCTGCCCGTGACGGCATGCGGTGTGCGGGATCGCCCGGGCCCGGGCGCGTCATCCGGGCGGGATCGCCGTCCGAGGCTCCTCGACCGGGGGCGGTTCCTTCGGCCGGTGCTGGCCCGGCTTGCAGCCCGCGAAGAGGCCCGAGGGATCGCGCAGGTTGTTCATCGTCGGCGTGAGGAAGTCCCGGTGCCACATGGCGGGGCCGGTCAGCGGCGAGCGGCTCCCCGTGAGGTCCTGCCAGGCCATCCAGAGGCCGTAGAGCTGTGCGACGGCCTCCGTGTGCTCGTACCAGCGTGGGCACCAGGGGGCGGTGGAGGAGATCTCACGGCCGTAGACCGGCACCAGCAGTCCGTGCACCCATATCGCTAGGTCAGCGACTGCCCCGACGAAGTCCTCCCCCGCCTTGTAGAGGATGAACGGCGGATCGTCCGAAGAGACGGGATCCGGCGGGCGTTGCGCGGGCTCCCCGGGCGGCGGTTCCGCGGCTGCTGGGGCGGCCGGCTCGGTGGGAGGGGGACCCTCGTCGGCGGCCGCCGCGCCGCGTATCCATCCGTCCACGGCCGGCTTTTCCGTACCCGTCGGATCCGCTCCCGGCAGGGCTGTGCCCTCAGCGCTCGGTGCCATGTCCCTCACCTGTCCACTTCTGTGCGGCACGTCGGGTGATGGCATCCGCCTCGGCCGCGGCGGCGGCGGAGACGGCCGTCGCGCCGGGCTCCTTGAACCAGGGGCGGAGCCGGATCATGGCGGGCTTGACCCCGGTGGCCAACAGCAGCGCGGTGCCCTTGGGCAGGGCGCGGATGCGGTCGGGCGGGAGGATCGGGTCGAGGCGGTACGAGGTGGAGTGGGAGGTGCCGTCCTTGCTGCGGGAGACGCTCACGGTGGCCACCTCGTGCTGGCCCACCAGCTTGGAGACTTTGTCGACGAAGTCGGCGTCGTCCAGGCCCGCGCCGAGAAGTTTGATGGTCGCGGCGCTCCAGAGCGCGTCCATTCCCGCCTCGCCCCAGACACGGCTGCCCTGGCGGTAGCTCTGGAGCAGTGTCACGACGTTGATGCCGCGGGATCCCAGGTGGCTGTAGAGGTCGGGGAGATCGGAGATGCGGCAGACGTTGGCGGCCTCGTCGAGGACGGCGGTCATGGGCGGGTCGAGGCGTCCGCCCATACGTTCGGCGGCCATCACCCCGGCGCGCATGGTGCCGTCGGCGATCCCGGCGACGACTCCGGCCGCTGAGCCTCCGCCGTCCTTGGACAGGAGGTAGAGGGTATCGCGGGTGAGGACGTGGTCGTGGGGGCGGAACTCGGGCAGGTCGGGCTGCGGGGTGACCCAGGCGACGATCTCGGGGTCGAGCAGACACGACACGCACTGGCGGGCGGTCTCGTAGATGCCGTCGCGGGTCTCGACCGCGCCGCGGACCGTGCCCTGGAGCTGTTCGGCGAAGGCGTGCATGCCCATGTCGCGCAGCAGGTCGATCGGGGTGCGGTCGGCCGGGTCGGCGAGCCAGGCGAGCAGGTCGGTGACCTGGCGTTTTCCGCCGGCGGCAGCGTGGAAGAGCGCGGTGAGGGTGTTCTGCGCGGCGGAGATCCAGAAGTCCTTCTTCGAGGAGTCGTCGTTGACGGAGGCCACGAAGTGTCCGGCGAGACGGCGGGCGCCCTCGATGGTGGCGCAGTCGGCAAGCATGTCCCACCACATCTCGCGGGGGACGTGCGCAATACCCTGCGGGTCGAAGGTCCAGACCCGGCCGACCTCGGTACGGGCGGCGCGGGTGACGGCGTAGACGTCGGACTTGTTGGAGGTCAACAGGACGGCCCCGCGGGCCCGCAGGACGCGCGGGATGGCGATGCCGGTGGACTTGCCCGCGCGCGGTGCCATGAGGTCGAGTTCGACGTCCTCGAAGGAGGAGCGCAGTTCGGGGCCGTCGGGCGACAGGTCGCCGAGGAGGTTGCCGGTGTCGTCGGCGTGGAGTTCTCTGATTCCCTTGAGGGAGGGGCGCAGATCGCGGGCGCGGGCGGCGATGCCCTCGGGGGCGAGCGCGGCGAGTTCACGGACACCGGCCAGTCCGGAAGTGGGACGCCGGTGTCCCCGTACGAAGGTGAGCAGTGCGACGGCGACGGCGACGACCGCGGCGAACGCCACCGCGATGCCGCCGTACACGGCAGCCGGCGGGGCACCGGGCCACGCCTTCTCCGGTCCGTGGGCGGCGAGTTCGGCGAAGGTGGACGCGGCGAAGGGCGGCGGGCTCCAGCCCGCGCCGCTCAGCGCCGCCGCCGTCGTAGCGCCGAGCCAGACGGTGGTGGAGAGCAGCAGAACCACAGTCGCGACGGTGACGATCGCCCAGGGGGCGAGTTCGTTGCCCGTGGGCCGGGGGCGGCCGCTCACGCGGTGCGCCCGGGGTCGGCGGGGCGGGGCGGTTCTCCGGCGGCCCAGCGGCTGTTGGTGTCGTGCAGGTCGCGTTCGGTCTGGGTGATGGCGACCTTGATGGGAATGCCGGGCCGGCCGCCGACCTTTATGAGGAACCGGCCGCGCCCGGGAGGTTCCTCGTGGCCGCCGGTGACGGCCCAGCCGGGCGGGGAGGACCAGGAGGAGACAAGGTCGATCTCGCGCTCCGACAGCCCTACGACGCGCCCGAGTTCCTCCATCTCGGTGCGGGGCAGCCCGGCGCAGACGACCATGCCGGCGCGTTCGACGAAGCCGCGTGCCTTGGCCCGGTCGGACTCGCTGCCGAGGGCCTCGGCGTCCTTGAGGGTGTGCGTGATCTTGGCGTCGCCGAGGCCGAGGGAGCGGTTGAGGCGGGTCAGGGCGTCGATGCGGTCGACGATGCCGGAGGCGGCGCGCAGCGGGCGCCAGAGTTCGTCGAGGACGGTGAAGTACCAGCGGCGGGGGGCCAGTCCGGAATCGGCGAGGGCGTGCGCGGCGGCGACCGTGCCGAGGCCGTCGGACCAGGCGGCGAGCATGGCGGCGGCGGTGAGCTGGGTGTCGGACTCGCCGATGCGGGAGATGTCGATGCACACGGCGGGCGCGGCGGGGTCGATGCGGGTGGAGGTCGGCGAGGAGAAGGTGCCGCCGAGCGGGCCGTCGAGGATGCCGAGCAGGGAGCGGTGCAGGGGGTCGACCGCGTCGCGGTATCGGTGGTCGTCGCCACGGTCCAGGGTGACGGCGCGGACCCGGTCGGGTCCCTGCTGGAGGACGGCGAGCAGGTCGGGCAGCAGCGGTGCGCGGCCGGTCGGCGTTCGTTCCCTCAGATGATGCAACGCCGCGGCGAGGACCGACTGTTCGTGGTCGTCCATGGGGCGGCTACGGACGACGGAGATCAGCGCGGCGACCATGTTGAGGACGCGGCCCTGCGCCTCGGCGGCCAGGCTCTGCCCGGCCGTTCCGCCGAGGCGGGCGGCGGCGGCACCCATCGCGCCGGGGTCGAGGATGTTGATGCCGCCGACTCCGCGCCCGATGGAGATGACCTGTCCGCCGAGCGCGCGCACGGTGTCGGCGTAGTCGGGCTTGAGGTCGCCGAGGACCAAGGGCACGACTCCCGTGGCGGCGAGGCCGATCAGCATGCGGTTGACGAGGGTGGACTTGCCCAGGCCCGGCATCCCGAGCATGAACAGGGAGGGGTTTGAGATGTAACGGGCGCGGGTGAACCAGGAGATGGGGTCGCCGCACACGGTGGCGCCGGTGTCCAGGTGCTGGCCGAGGGGCACTCCCGTCATCGGGGAGCCCGATCCGGCGGCGAACGGCCAGAGTCCGCAGGCCTGTACGGTCGTCGCGCGCCACATGGTGGGCGGGTCAAGGTGGCCGATCTCGCCGCCGCCGGGGCCGGGCCAGCCGCGCGCGCCCGGCAGACGCGGCGGCGGCCCCTTGGGGGTTGCGGACCGGGAACCGGTGCTGCTCACAGTGCCTCCTGGAGTGCCTGCGGAACGAGGGTGTGCTCCCAGGGCAGTACGCCGACGGGGAGGGTGCAGGTGAAGGCCGCGGCCTGCATACGGTCGGCCGGGCGCAGCGAGAGCCGGGCGGCGGCCTGGAGGTTGCGCACGGTGACGGCGGCGTCGGCGAGCTGAGCCTGGGTGTCCACCGTGACGGTGACCATGAGGGAGAACTCCACGAGCCCGGCGCCGGCGGCCTCCTCGGCGGCGGTCTGCTCGGCGGCGCGCATCTCGGAGGCGGCGCGGGCCTGGACCATGCCCTTGCCGGAGGTGGCCATGAACTGGGCGGCGCGGCGGTCGGCCTCGACGATCCTGGCCGAGGTCGCCGGGTCGATGGGCCGGTAGAGCAGGGCGACCCGCTTGCGGCGGGTGTTCGGGGCGGCTTCCAGGAGGCCGCGCAGCACGCTGGAGCGCACGGTGCCGCGCGGCGCCAGGGTCAGCAACCAGGTGCGGGAGATCCCGGAGTCGTGCTGGTAGGAGTTGACCGTCTCCACGGCGGCGGCGGGGCCGGCGTCCTCCCAGACCAGTCCGGTCGCGCCGTGGCGGGCACGGGCGTCGAGGACGTCACCGGCGATGTCGGGGTCGTAGGCGACACGGACCACCTCGGAGATGCGCTCGGCCGACAGCGGCGCCGCCGATCCCCCTCCCGCGCCGACGAGCCCGCTGAGCAGACCAGGGATGCGCATGGCCAACTCGGTCACGATCTCTGACTGTTGGCGTTTCTGGCCGGGGAGGACGCCGTAGGTGAGGGCGATGTAGGTGTTCATCTCGGAGGAGGCGGAGGGGTAGCGTTCGACGACCTCGCGCATCACTGCCTGGGCGGCGGCGGGCGCGTCCGCCTTGATCCTGGGCAGCACCTCGTTGGCCAGTCGGGTGCCGGAGTCGGGTGCGGTCTCCACCACCACGCAGGCGCCGCGGAGTTGGGGCTCCTGGGAGAGCCGCGCCAGCCACTGCCCCCAGGCGGCGACCCATACGTCGGTCTGGTCGGGGTCGACGAGCGAGCCGCCGTCGGGTTCGCAGCCGAGCACGATGGTGTACGTGTTGCGCCCCGGGTGGTGCAGGACGCCGAAGGGACGGTCGTAGGCGTCGCGTCCTTCGCTCATGGTCAGGCGGCTGAGCAGTCCGGGCGGGCCGAACCGTCCGCCGGGGCGGGTCGACAGGGGGCCGCTGGCGTAGAGATGGGCGCCCTTGGAACGGCGCCGCAGCCATCCGACGCGCAGGCCGAGCAACTGGTAGAGGTTGCGGCCGTCCTGGGTGCGCACCATGAGCGGCACGATCACTGAGGCGAGCGGGAAGAGGACGAACAGGGCCGCCACGAGGGAGACCAGGGAGACGAGCAGGGTGAGCACCAGCCCGCCGAACACCGCGAACGTGCCGAGCAGCCCGAGCGGGCCGAGTCCGGGGCGTCGGGGGCGGCGCCAGTTCCCGTAGGTGGGATGGACGACCGTATCCGTCGACATGGGGGTTCCTGGGGTGATGAGTTGGTGGGTCGTGAGGGGCTGAAGGAGTGGGCCGCGCATCCCCATGGATCGTGGGGATCGGCGGTGCGGGCAGTGTGGGCCGCGAGAGCGCGACTACGGCGGCGTCGTGGGCCGTGCCTGCGGCAGTGCCCGCGCCCGCGCGCACCCGTGTCCCGTCACCGGTTGTGTCCTCGGTCGCCGTCGGCGCCGTCGACCGCTCCGGCGGCCACCCGGCCCACGAACCGGCCCGCGGTCATCGCGGCTGCTGCTGCGGTGCCCACCGGTCCGGCCGCGGCGGCGGCGCGCGCTTGGCCGGGTCCGGCCGCACCGGACGGTCCCGCGGAACCGGGCATCCCGCCGGACCCGCCGGAGGAACCGGTCCCGCCGCCGATGGACTTGGCGCCCGAGGCGAGCGAGCCGACAGCGGCACCCGTACTGCCCGGGGCGCCGCTGCCGAGCGCGGCCGTGGCCGGCACGATCAGTTTGAGCAGGGCGGGCAGGGCGAGTGCGGAGAGCAGCAGGACCCCGATGCCGGCGATCTTCTCGTGGATGCGGCTGTCGCCCTCACCGTCGTTGGACAGCATCGCGGCTCCGGCGAAGATGACGAGTCCGGCGGCGGGCTTGTAGAGCAGCCAGGCCACCATCCAGCCGATGTGCTTGCGCCACCAGCCGCCGCCCCAGTTCGTCATGGACGCGGCGGCGGCGACCGGCAGGGTGCCGAGCAGGATGATCATGACGCCGAGCCGGACGTAGAGCAGGACGGTCTGCACGATCGCGGCGATCAGCAGGAGGAACGCGAGGACCAGCAGCAGCACGGCGGGGATGCCGTCGCCTCCGCTGCATCCGATGGTGGTGAGCTGCTGCTGGGCGCCGGTGGCGAAGAGGTGGTCGGCGTACCGGTCGGAGAGGCTCGCCAGGGCGGTGACGACGGCGGTCGCGCCGCCGGCCACGAGGATCACGCGGAGCAGCCCCTTGAGTGCCGCCGTCCCCGCCTCGCCGCGCCGCTCCAGCGCCATTCGCGCGGCGGCGAAGAGCAGCGATCCGACGGCGGTGTAGACGACTAGCCACTGGGTCTGCTGGTTGACCTTGTTCGCCGTGCCGTCGGAGACCAGGGTGGGGATGCCGGTGGTGAGGTCGCCGAAGACCGCGATGGCACCGGCGAGGACCTTGTTGGCGATGACCTCAAGGATGGTGCCGATGGGGTCGCCGAGGAAGTCGAAGAAGCCCTTGATGACGTCGCCGGGGCCGCTTCCCGTTTCGCAGGCCATGTCACACCTTCCAGAGGACGAAGCCGTCGGTGCCGCTCGCCGAGGAGAGTTCGGTGTGCAGTCCGCCGTCGTTGGCGGGCCGGATCTTCCAGTCACCACCGCTCCAGAGCAGCCGGACCGAGGTGCTGAAATAGGGCCCGTCCGGGCTCTTGATCAGCACGTCGACCGTGGCGGCGGCGGGGCTGTACTCGGCGAGCAGGAATCCGGCGTAGGTGCCGTTCCTTCGGGTCTTGAGGCGCGCGTCGGAGAAGGACCCTCGCTGCGAGACGAACAGGTCGCGCCCGAACCCGGCCACCACTTGGTCCCGGGTCACTGCACGCCAGTCGGGCGAGGTCATCTGGGCGGGGATGACGTGGGCCGCCAGGACCGCGCCCATCGGGGTGCGGGCGAAGCACCACAGCACAGGACCGGTCTCCTGGGTGGGACCGGCGGCGGCCGAGACGGGTACGCGCGTGCCGCCGACGGTTCGCCAGCGCAGATCGGCGGGCGGCGCCTCGGGGGCGGCGCGGTCGCCGTCGCCGTCGCCGGTGGTGCAGCCCGCGGGGCGGCCCGTGGTGTCCGAGGCTGTCTTGGTCAACGGGCCTGCCGCGGAAGCGGTTTCGAGCAAGGGCGGGGGATCGCCCCGGGTGACGACAGCGAGGAGCGAGAGGGCGAGGGCCGCCGCGAGGAAGCCGGCGGCCAGCAGCCAGCCCCGCTGTCTCCAGAAAGGAAGCGCGAACGGGTCCTCGCCGTGCTGCCGGGAAGGGGCGGGGAGGGAGATGGCGGGGGCGGCCGGGGGGCCGACATCCGTCTCGGCGGTCGAGGGGCCGCCATGCGCTTCGGCGGCCGAGGCTCCGCTGCGGTCCTCCGGCACCTCGCCGGGGACGGCCGGGACCCCGTCGGGGACGGCTGAGGCTCCCCCGTCGTCGGCTGAGGCTCCCCCGTGTTCGGCTGAGGTAGACATGGGGTGTTCTCCCTCCGGTTCAGTTGAAGACGAACTGGACGAGGGGGCCGGCGGTGGCCACCAGGACACAGCCGCCCAGCACCATGCCGAGTCGGCTCATGTGCTCCGAACTCTCGCCGCGCTTCACGGAGATGGCCATCATCGCGCCCGTCACCAGCACGCCGGCCACTCCGGCCGCGGTGCCCGCCCAGGCGGCGATGCCCAGCACGAGGTCGATCTTCTCGGTGAGGGCTTCGGGGGCCTGGCGCTGGGGGTCGGGGACGGCGGCGGCAAGGAACGTGAGCATGACGAATCTCCTGATGGGCGGTGAGAGGTGCCGAATGACGTATGACTTGGGCCTGGGGCCCGTTTTCACAGCCCCAGGGGGCCGAGGAACTGCACGATCGGTCCGGCGGTCGTGGCGAGCACGCACCCGGCGATCACGAAGAACAGGCCCCGCATGTACGAGGCGCCCTCTCCGGGTTCACCGCGGCGCAGCTGGAGGGCCATGAGGATGCCGGTGACGAGGACGCCGGCGACACCGGCGGCGGAGGCGCACCAGGCGAGGACACCGAGGACGAAGTCCGCGTCGGCGCCGGGGTCGAAGGTGGCGGCGAGGAGCTCGTGGGCGGCGGTGGCACGGGGCATGATCCGTCCTTGGGTAAGGGTCGGAGGTGACGGGACCGGGTGTTCGAACCCGGCCGGGGTCGGGTCGCGTCCGCCCTAGCGGCGGGCGGAGGTCTCGGGGATGGCGGCGGCCTCGGGACGAGGCGGGACGAGTGCCGCAAGGTCCACGACGGACCGCGGCGCCTTGGGGGCGGGCTTGCCCACCCGCCACTGGGGGATCCAGGGCACGCTGAAGGTGCGTACGGCGGCGCGCAGAACCCGGACACGACGCCACAGTTCGGGCGGGAGGCGGCCGGGCGCGTCGGCCACCAGGACGAGTGCCACCAGCCGTACGCCGGCGGGGTGCCGGCCCATGCGCAGTGAGTCCAGCGCCTTGGACGCGGCCTGGAGGCCGGCCAGATGGGTCCGGGCCAGCAGCAGGATGTCGCCGGGATCACCCTGATCGACCTCTGGCCAGGCGTGGCCGACGTCCGTCCCGCCGAGCGCCGCCGCGAACGTGGTCGCGCCCGCGCCCCCGTGCGCGCCGACCCAACTGATGCCGACGGCGGGCGCGGGCGGGGCCTTGAATACGGGGGGCGGGGCCTGCCGGAGCGACGGCGGCAGGGCCAGGACGGCGGTGGGCGAGCCCTCCTGCAGCGGGGCGGGCGTGGCCTCCTGGATCGGGTGGGCCGGGGCTTCCAGGATCGAGGCTGCCGGACCGGGCCGTTCCACGGGAACAGCGGTGGGGACGGAGACGGGGCCAAGTGCAGGGCCGGTGATGACGGGATTCGGTGCGGTCCGCTCGAACGGCCTTGACGTGAGATCGAGTTGACGATCCGTCACGGGTCCGCGGACCCAGGAGTCCGCCGGGGGGTTCACGGCCGAGGCGCTCATCGGGTTCCTCTTCCTTCTTCCGCGCGGGGGTGTTTCCGGGCACGCCGGACACCGGGTCGGCGACGGCGGTTCGGGGAGCCCGAGGACCTGTGCAGACGTACCGGCGTCCCGCCCGTGGCGGGCGGGGACGCCGGGATCCGGGTTCCGTCGTCCGGCAGACGTTCGATCCGTGGTGCCGGGCCGCCGAAGGTGTCCGGAGGAGGGTGGTTCGCCTCCGTGTGCTCCCTACGACAGCCACCTACGGACGGAAGCCCGCCGACAGTTCACTCCCGGATCCGATTGATCGAAATTGAACTGCATCGACGGTCCCGGCCGTTGCCGAGCACGAACAGATCCGCACCCCGCCCCCGAGCACGGGAAGCGTGCCGGATCCGGCCGGATGAGGCCACCCAGATACGGCCGTCGGGAGAGGTGGCAGCGGTGAGCGGGAACGCGGGCGATTCCGGAGGGGGGACCGGTTCCGAGGGCATGGGGACAGCCGTGAAGGCCGGTGCGGCGGTGGGCGGCCTGGGGTGTCTGATGTCCCCCGTCGCCATGGCCGTGGCGATCTCCTCCGTGTTCGTGATCGGCGGCTTCGGAGTACTGTTCGCGCCGCTGATCGCGCTGATCCTCTTCTTCACCGGCGGAGGCGACGGGGGCGGCGGTGCCGGCAAGGCGCCCGACCCCGACCGGATCTCCGAGATCGTCCAGGGCGACGGAAGCGGCGAGTTCGACCCGAAGTCGGTGCCTGAGGGCATGGCCGACCCCATCGCCGAGGCGGGCGCGCTCTGCCCCGACATCGGTCCGGTCGTGATCGCCGCCCAGATCGACCAGGAATCCGGCTTCCAGAGCAACAGGACCGGCCCGGGGGGCGAGCAGGGTGTGTCGCAACTGCCGCCCGACGTGTTCACCCGGCTCGGCGAGGACGACGACGACAACGGCGAGACCTCCGCGCTCGACTCGGCCGACTCGATCCTGGCCCAGGGCCGCTTCATGTGTGAACTTGCCGACCAGATAAGGCCGTTGGTGAGTGCGGAACCACTGAGCGACCTGGTGAGCCTGACCCTGGCGGCCTACGACGCCGGGCCGGACGCCGTGCGCGAGGCCGGCCGCGTCCCCCGGACCAACGCCTCCCAGCAGTACGTCCTGGCGATCCGGGCCAAGTTCGCGATCTACGAGGGCGCGGTGCCCGCGTCCCCGCCCGCCCAAGA
The DNA here is from genome assembly GCF_045041255.1 of Streptomyces sp. NBC_00080. NCBI lineage: Bacteria > Bacillati > Actinomycetota > Actinomycetes > Kitasatosporales > Streptomycetaceae > Streptomyces > Streptomyces sp. NBC_00080. The sequence continues at coordinate 9,168,070 of NZ_CP108235.1, read as the reverse complement.
CACCGAAGGACAGTGAGAATCATGTTCCAACTGGAACAGCGTGGCGTGAAGAACGCGCAGACCGAGCTCGGCCCCGCCGCCGGTGCCGGTGCCGAGCGGGGCGACGACTCCGGAGGCAGGCCGTGCCCCGTCTTCATCTCCGCCGACGGCACCGTGGCGGTCAACGGCGAGATCATCGCCTCTGCGGCCTCCGGCGACGCCGCGCAGACCGCCGTACTCGACCATCTGCACCAGCGAGCACTGGCCCTGGCGACACCGGTCGAGGCGTCGGTCCTGGACCAGCAACGGCGCATCGTGCTGCGCATCCGGGTACGGGAGGACGGCGCGAGCGAGCTGCTCGAGGACCCGCTCCCCCTGGACCTGGCCGACCCGTCGCCCGTGCCGGGCCCAGCACCGGCACATCCGGGGCCCACGGCCTCGCCGGTGACTCCGACTCCCCCGGCGGTCTCGGCTCCCCCGGCGGCCCCGGCCCCCTCTGCCGTGCCGTCGGCGCCGGAGGTGCCCGGTTCGGGGGCTGCGCCAAGCGCGGGGGCTGGCGCGGGGGCGAGGGAAGGGGAAGGAAGAGGCTCGAGGAGCGGGCCGTACCGGGATTACGACACCGCCATACTGACCGCGCTCAGAACGCCCACTCACCGTCCTCCGGCCCAGGCCGTTCAGGCGCCGAACCCGTCTCCGCATCCATCACCCGGGCCGGTCGCGGTGCCCGAGGAGCTCGTCGCCGGGGTGACTCTGGTCTGCGAGACCGTCACCAGCGGTGAGCTGGCGCTGGCCAAGATCCAGGCGTCCGCGCTGGAACGGCAGGCGGCCCACCGCTTCGGGCCGGAACACCTCTACACGCTGGAGGCCCGCGCCCTCGAAGCGTATGTGGCCCATCTGACGGGCGATCACGCCGCGGCAACCACGCTCGCGCTCCAGGTGGCCGAGCTACGGCACCGGCAGGGCGACCTCCGGGCCCGCGAGGACATCGACCGTGCCGTCGCCTTCTGGGAGTTGCTGTCCTCCCCGTACACCGCGGTACCGCTCGGCCGGCGGCTGCTGCCGCTCTGGAACCGGATCAGCGGGGCCGACGGCACCGAGCGCTACGCGGCTGCCGGGCGACGCCTGTCGCTGCTGGCCCAGGTGACTCCGCCCGAATTCGCGGCGGCGCTGAGAAACATCTATTGAACCGCCCGTCGACTATTCACGTTGTGAGCGATGAAGCCTTCGCCGATTCATCCGAAGTGACTTCATCCAGGAATTCGAACTCGACATACTTGAGGAAAACAAAATGACCCAGGTCCGATTGGCAGCGTACACGGCGGCCCTCCTGGCGGCTTCCTTCGGCCTCATGGCTTGCGGATCGGAGAATTCCGATCAGGACACCGACAAGTCCTCGGAGAAGTCCGATCTGACGGCGCTCAGCGGCGAGCAGCGCAAGATTTCGGAGCAGCCGATTCCCCTTCCGGTCTTCGATGACAATCCGAACCCGCAGGGCGAGTTCAAGGTCGAGGTCTGCACGCACACCGGCTTCAAGGAATGCGAGAGCAAGTCAATAGGCATCACCGCGCTCGGTTCGGACAACGACAGCATCAGCTCGATCAAGAACCCCAACAACTTCAGCATGACGTTCTACGCCGACGACGACTTCACCGGCGCCTCCATCACGCTCAAGCCGCATGAGTCGATCGACAACCTCAGCACCCCGCAGTCTCCGATCGAGATGAACGACAAGATCAGTTCGTGGCAGCCGCAGGTGGCGGGACGCGCGGCGGAGCGGGCCGTGATCAGCGTCTGCACGGAGCCGGAACTCCGCGGTGAGTGCGAAGACCTTTCCGTCTCCAAGTCGGAGATCAAACTCAACGACAAGATCAGCTCGATCCAGAACCTCAGCGATCTCGACCTCGTGTTCTACGCCGACAAGAACTTCCGGGGCGCGGCCATCAAGATGCCCTCGCGGACGTATCTGCCGAATCTGAACCCGGAAGGTCCGAACAACGGGATCGACGAGAAGATCTCCTCCTGGCAGCCCGAGGCGAGCGACAACGTCGCACCGCAGTATCCGAACTGAGCCGCGGCTTCCGGAGATTCCCGTGGAATACTTCAAACAGCCGATCCGGCCCGATCTCGTCCCCGAAACGGCGTCCGATGCCGCCCTCGGGCACGGCAGCGACGAAGAGCCGGGCCCCGACCCGGACCAGGATTTCCTCGCCGACGCGGAGTTCGGTGAAACGAGCGGCTCACGCTTTCGGGCACGCTTCGGTGTATCACGGGCCACGCGGGCTCCGAGCAGCCCCTTCTCCTCCCATGTGCCGCGACTGTCCCGTCCCCCTCTCCATCGCCGGCTCGGACTCGACAACAAAGCCCTGGCGGTGCTGGCCGTAGCGTTTCTCCTGGTCGCCGGCTCGGTCGCGGCGTTCGCACTGTCGGGCGGGGATCGGGCCGTCGCCGGCGACGTGCCTCCGCCGTCGACCGTCACCACGTTCCCCGCGTTTCCGACCGCGAGTGTGATGCCGCCGGCGGACGCCGAGGAGCAGCCCGACGGAGGAGTGATCCTGGCTCCGGAGCTGACAGGGGACAAGGACACGGGCGAGGACCCGGGCGACGACCCGGACGCGGAGTCGGTCGCGGCACCACCGGAGGAGGAAGAGGGCACGGAGCAGCCGGACGTGGCGACCCCCGGGCCCTTACCGGGCGAGCAGCGGCGCCAGGGCGCGGGTTCGGGGACGGGCCGGGCGGCCGGTACGGCGTCCGCACCGGTCCAGGGGTATGTGATCACCGCCGCCTATGCGCAGGCGGGGACCTGGTCCACGGGTCATCACACCGGTGTCGATCTGGCGGTACCGGTCGGCACTCCGGTGGTGGCGGTGCGGGCGGGGGCGGTGCTGATGTCGGCCACCGACGCCGGCTACGGCCACTACCTACTGATCCGGCACTCCGAGCACGAGTACAGCCTGTACGCCCATCTCTCGCGGCTGGAGGTGGAGCGCGGGACGACCGTCGCCGCCGGGCAGCAGATCGGGCTGTCCGGAGCCACCGGCAATGTGACCGGACCTCATCTCCACTTCGAAGTTCGGACCGAACCGGTCTTCGGCTCCGACGTCGACCCGGTCGCCTATCTGGCGAGCTTCGGCATACACCTCTGACCGTCCCCCACTCGCCACCGCCTCCTCACCCCGTCGCGCCGTGTTCCCCCACTGCCCAGCAGTGGGGTGACACAGCGCGGCGGGGCACACGTGTTTGCCACGCGGACGGAAGCGAATACGGCCGATCACGTTTGCATAACGCACACCGTTTCTTAGAACTCCCCACGAGCCCGCAGCCGTGTTGCGGATGTCAACCGATCTGGAGCGACCAGAACGGCATCACCACCTTCTTACGGGGGTCTCCCATGCATCGCACTCGCATCGCCACTGTCGCGGCTACCGTCATGACCGGTGCTCTTCTTCTCACCGCTTGCGGCGGTGGGGACGAAAAGGACGCGCTGGATTCGGAAACGACGATCCCGGCGGACGAGGTCAGTTTCAAGGACGGCACGGCAGAGCAGAACAAGGCCGATCTGAGCACCGGCGATTTCGCCGCGAACGCGGCCCCCGCCAAGCAGTCCCAGCAGTCCAGCCCGGTCACTCGCAACTGGGTCCAGCTTTCGGCCGCCGCCGCGGGCGATCTGGATCCCGTGGTGACGAACGCCGCCGGTTTCGTGCTCTACCGGTTCGACAAGGACGAGCCGTCGAAGTCCAACTGCTTCGACGCGTGCGAGAAGACCTGGCCGCCGTATCTCGTCAAGCCGGGCGGCAAGGTCTTCATCGACGGCATCAAGAAGGAGGACGTCGGCTTCATCAGGCGGGGCAAGGGCTTCCAGCTGACCCTGGGCAAGGCGCCGCTGTACCTGTTCAGCAAGGACCTGGCGCCCGGTGACACCAACGGCCAGGGCGTGGGCGGCACCTGGTTCGGTGTGACACCCGATGGCCAGCGGGCCGGCGAGGGCGGCGGAGATGTGGCCGAGCCCGAGATCGAGGAGTCGGGGAACGGCGGTGGCACCGGCGGTAGCGGCTCGGCCGGGGGCGGAACGAAGAGCACGGAGCTGGTCGAACGCTCCACGGACGGTCTCTACAAGTTCGTCGACGACCCCAACGACTCCGAGAGCGCCGCCGGCACCGTCTCCGGGCGAGGCTGCAAGAACGTATCCCTGGGCGGCGCCATCTCCGCGATCAGCCCGGACGACGACAAGTCGGTCGGCAAGCCGATCAAGCTGTGGGACGGCCCCGACTGCACCGGCAAGTCCCTCCTGCTGGAGCGTGGCGTGTCCGCGAACCTCGCCGCGCAGAACTTCGACAACAAGACCCGCTCCGTCTTCATCGGTGAGTTCGCCTCCAGCACCCGGTAACCACCCGAAAACCGCCTCCCCGCGGGCGCTTCCCACACAGCAGGCCACCTCTGTCGAGATTCCCTCCCCACGACAGAGGTGGCCGCGCCCGGTCGGGCAGAGGCGGAGATCACCGGCTCATGGCCGATGGGCGGCTTTACGACACACGAAAGGGCTGCGACCAGTGAGGGCGGACGAGATGAATCGGCGGAAAGGCGGAGGACGTATGCCGTGCGGAATCCTGCTGGGTGTGACGGCCGCCCTGCTGCTCACGGTGTCCGGCTGCCAGAGCCCGCCGGATTCGGCGTCGGGGCCGGCATCGGACGTGGTCGGGGAATTCACCGAACCGGAGCCCTGGTCGTCGTCGGACATGTCCGAGGCGGCCCCTTACGACATGGCGATGCCGGACGGGACCGAAATCGACTCGCGCGTCTCCGACCCGGAGCCGAAAGCGGTTCCCGCGCGGCCGGAGAAGGCGCCCTACGTCGAGAACGCGGCCGTACTGGGAAAGGTGTTCTTCGACACCCCCGAAGGCCCCCGCGTCTGTTCCGGGACCGCGGTCTCGGATCCCCAGGACCCCGGCGCGTCGAGCCTGGTGTGGACCGCGGGCCACTGTGTGCACACCGGCCGCACCGGCGTCTGGTACCGCAACATCGTGTTCGTTCCGTCGTACAACAACGAGGCGCTGTCCGGAGTGAGCGCCACCGCCACGGATACCCGGGAGATCTCTCCGCTGGGTGTCTGGTGGGCCGACCGGGCGGGTGTCTCCACCGGATGGGCGCGCGAGGGCGAGGAGGTCGGCGGGGCGGGCGCGGCCTTCGACTACGCGGTCCTGCACGTCCGCCGCTCGGGAGATCCGTCGGCGTCCCTGGAGGAGGCGATCGGGTACGCGATCCCCGTCGCGTTCGACGCGCCGGCCATCACCGGGATACCCGTCCTCAAGATCTGGGGTTACCCGGCGGAGGCGCCCTTCGACGGCAACCTGCTGTTCTCGTGCCAGGACCGGCCCGGCAGACTGTCCATCGCCACCGACGATCCCACCCTCTACCGGATCGGCTGCACGATGAACGGCGGCGCGTCGGGAGGTGGTTGGTTCATGGCACGAGACGACGGTGTGCTGGAGCTGGTCAGCAACACCTCGGTCGGCCCGAACGACGCCCAGTGGCTCGCGGGGCCGCGACTGGGCGCCGAGGGGCGGGAGTTGCTCGGCACCATCGGCGCGGGCGCGGAGGCCGGGGCGGGCTGAACCGCTCTCCCGGGTGTGCGCTCACCGGAACCGTCCCTCACGGCGAGCACCTGCGCGAGGCACTCGGCCTGTGGCAGGGATCCGCCGTGTCGGGGGTCCGTGGCGCCTACGCCGACGCCCGGCGGCACGGCCTGGACGATCAGCCTGTCCGCCGAACTGCTGCTCATGCGAGCCGAGATCGAGCTTGGCTCCCACACCCTGGCGGTCGGCAGGCTCAGCGGCCTGGTGGGCAAGCATCCGCTCGATGAGCGTTTGCGGGAGATGCTGATGCTCGCCCTCTACCGGTCGGGACGTCAGGCCGCCGTCCTCGCCACCTACCGGGATCCGGGAACCGACCCGCCTCGCTGAACTCGGCGACATCTGCCTGCACTTGGGCCGTCGAGAAGACGCGGCACGCGTGTGACGTGAGGCGGTGGGGATCCTCGACACGCTGGGCCATGCAAGGCGGTGCTCATCCGGAGCAAGGTCCAAGAGGTGACCGCGAACAGCTTCTGACCTGCACGGTGTCGCGACGGCAGTGATGAGCGGCCGGCGGGAGCGAGTCCCGTATGCCAGGCGAGACTCGTATGCCGGGCGAGACTCGTCGACTGTGGTGAACGTCGAGGGCCATGCAACCGTCGTACCGGGAAATGGGTAGTCGACGCGAACAGGCCTGCCGACCATGACAACCGCAAGCGAACGAGATGACACCTACGGTTTCCGGAACGGAGACGACGGACGAGCGGTCCGGGAGTTCGTCGCCGCTCCGAAGGAGTTCCTGCGGAGCAACGTGGTGCTGCTGCGCATGGCGGACGGTATGCGCGCCAGGAGTCCCGAGGCGACCAGGAGTGTGGACCATGCGGCCTTTCTGCGCTGGATGGACAAGCAGGACCGGCACTGGTTCACCCTGACACCGCATTCGGCACCCCAATCGGCGCCGGGGAGCAGGCCCGAAAGCACGGCTTACGTACTGACACCGGCGGTGGAGAAGTACGCCGAGGCCTTCCCTTCCGACCCGGCTCTGGTAACCCTGCTCCAGGGGCGTTCCCTGCCCCCGGTCGGCCCCTCCGAGCATTACATCCAGGCGCACTACATCCCCTATCTGCAGGGAAGCTCTGCGAACCCGAAACAGAACGTGGGCCATACCGTCGTACCCATGGTGTCGTCGGCGGATTTCCGCAGCGACTTCGTCTTCACGGCCGCGATGAACGGATGCGCCCTCGCCGTCACCAAGGAGGACGGACGGGACGACTTCACCGCGTGGCATTACCAGTCCCCTTCGTCGAACCGGGCGGCGGCGGAGCGATTCCGGTCGGAGGCGATGCCGGTCGACTGGTTCGGGGACGGCGAGTACCAGAGCCTGGGACTGAATGCGATCCCCGAGTCGACCAACCTGCTCTGGCGTGGAGGACAGGGCTGGGAGTTCATCAGCCAGGAGAACCATGCAGGCTTCGAGAACTACGACGACGTCCGAACCCGTTCGACGACAAGCCGCCCGGTCCGATTCGAACCGGGTGAGGAGTGGCGGTACGTGGCGCGACACTACCTGCGCACGGTGGAGGACCGTCTGGACAAGCTCCGACGAGTGGAGAGGGACTACGTCGGCCGGCTGAGCTCGAGCAGACCCGACCTACTCCGCACGTCCTCTTTCTCCATGCTGAGACTGCAGGCGGAGCTCGATGTGAAATCACTGCAAGGGGTGGGCGACGCGCGGCACTTGGCGAGAACGGCCGCGCGCATCCGGCACGATCACGAAGGCACCCTTCGCGTCATGGCCGACTTCGACGCCCAGCAGGTCGCGGCAGAGAAGAACACGCCCGCGGCTCCCTGGTTCCGAAGGAAGGGCACCACGGAAAGGGAACAATCCCTGCGCGCGAAGATAGGGAACTTCGTGACCGACTTGAGCGATGAAGCGTGGATCGCAGGACTGACTCGCGAGGCGCACACCCTCGCAAGCCGCCCGGCTCCCCCGTCCCGTCCGTCGGCTCGGCCCGCGGCGGCGCAGAGCATCGCCGAAGCGGCCCGCCTCCACGCCCACGGCACCGGACCCGCCCCCACGACACCGCAACCCCAGCTCACGGCCCCCTGGGCAGACAGCGCCGCCGCGACCAGGAAGACCCGAACCGCGGGATCGTAGGCTGCCGACGCGGTAAGGGGCCGCAAGCCACTCGGTCCCGGTGGTGGACGGCTTCTCGCCGCCCACCACCGGGACCGGTCACGCGCACCACGCCTTGTGAGCGCCTGGCAACATCGGCTACCTGGCGCGCCCGCCGGCCTGGGCGGCGGGCGCGACGTAAGCAGAGCCCCCGGCCGCTGCACCCGCGGAACCGGGACCGGGACCGTAACGCCCGTTGCCGTTCAGCGCATGATGCGCGGCAGGTGCCAGGAGCTTCTGGATCTGACTTTGGATTTCTTGGATACTGTTCACCTGAGCCGCCATTTGCTCCTCCCTCAGTCGATTGTTCTGAATCGTCGCCGCAGAGGCATTGATTGCCCGCCCAGTAAACTGCCTGTTGGCATTGGGAATATTCCTCACATTGGCCCCGTTGTTGACCGAGCCGGTGACGGTGTCGAGGGCCGCCATTTCAACCCACCCCTGCTGGTTCAGCTGGGCGGCAATATTTGCCACCTCAGTCGCTCGCTGCGCATTGTTCGGTATGCCCATGTGGGTCGCAAGGCGTTCCGCAAGTACAGCAGAGGGAGCCACGTGAGTCCGATGCGCCTGGACGGCATGAGCCAGACGAACAGCCCAGACATTCAAGGGGTTGTTGGCCTGCTGCTGATTCTGGGCATACTCCTGCTGGATCGCATACAGGTCTCCCTGCAATTCAGCAAGGCTCCTGGGAGGGTTTCCATTTCGATACATGATGTCCTTCTCTCCTGTCCGTGGAACCGTAGGCGATACTCGCGCCGCAAAGAGCTGTGCGGCTATCAGGGCCCGCCTGACTCGACGACGGTTCGGAAACTCCGAACGAAGTCCAATGCCGGGCTTGGCTGCGCCTTGGTTCGATGAGTTCGAATCTTGACCGACGTAAGCAGTAACGCGCACCGCGCTTTCCGGGTTCAACGTTGCGCCGATTTTTTCCAGATCCCCTGCCGCTCCCTCCTCGCATGAACCCCGGGCGCCGGTTCCGCGTAGTAGCAGTGATCGCGACGGCTTCCGCGCCCGCGCGGCAAGGAGAGAGGGGGCTCAGCCCATGTACGGGAATTCCTGGGACTACGGCTACCCCTACGGGGTTCCCGCCCAGCCGGATCCGCGGACCCTAGATCAGATCCAGCAGGATCTGGCGCTGCGCCATCAGGCCGTTGTCCAGCGCCGGCAGGACAGGACCGATGGCGGCCCCGCCGCCGGCCCCCATTCCGCCGAAGGCCCCTGCCGTGCGATACCCGGTGCCCGCTCCCGCCTGGCTCGCCGCCGCGCCCCTCGTCCCCTACGCCGCATCGCATCCGTCTGGAGAGCCTGCAACCGCAGCGCGCGAAGCGGGTGCTGCAGCCCATCGAACCGCAGCGCAGGATGGCGCGGGATGTCCATCCGCCGCTTTCCGCGGACGAGACGAGATTCGCGTCCCATCGCACGGCGGGCGGCGGGCGGCGGGCGGCGGGCGGCGGGCGGCGGGCGGCGGCCGATTCGTCGAGTGGCGCCGGGGTGATCAGTACATATCGATCCGGCCTCCACTTCCTCCCGGCCCCGCTACCGGCTCTGGCGGGCGGAGGCGTGGACGGGTCGGCGGTCGGAGGGAAGAGCCCGAGTGCCGTCCCGGAAAACCTGGTTGAACTGGATCACATGGCGGAACGTAGCCACCCGTGAGGGCGCTCGACAATACCGACCAAGAATCCCTCAATTTCGCCGAAGCCCGCAGCGAAACGCATTCATCGACGGAGGACCGAGATGCCAGATTCCCCTCACCCCGACAGTGACGCCACGAACGGCCGGCGAACTTACGCGGCGCCCTATCCGGAACTGGAGCGGGTTTGGATGAGCGGGTTCCACTACTGGCCCACACCCGAGGAGAAGCGCGCGGTCGTGGACGATCCTGCTCTCCATCGTGTGGACTCTCCGGCCGCGTTGTCGGAAGTACCCCACCTCGAGGCGCCTCCCCAAGCCGGGCCCTCGCCCGTGCCCACGCCCAACGCCGTGTTCCACTCGGGCAGCCGGTTCCACGAGGAATTCGACTCCCCGGCCCGCGCCGCCCCGGCCCCGTCGTACCCGGCACCAGCACCAGCACCAGCACCAGCACCAGCACCAGCACCCACGGTCACGGCCACCGCGCTCCCGCAACCGGCTCGCGGCAGTGCGTCCGCCGCCGCCGGGCGCCTGCTCGATCTGGCGAAGCGCGGATGGCGGATGGCGAAGACCCTCGTGAGCGATGTCGTGCAGTTCACCCGCGAGAATCCGCATGTGGTGGTGGGCGCGTTGATCGGCGCGGTCGCCGGTGCCTCCGTCGGCGGCTTCGCGGGGCTCGTGGTCGGCGCGGGGCTGGGCGCCGCGGCCGGTGCCGGGGCGCGCGTCTACCTGGAGCGGTCCGCGGAAAAACGCGCGGCCCAGAGTCCCGCGCAGAGCCACGCCCAGGCGACGAGGGACCGGGCAAGCGTCACTCCGGCTCCCCTTCGGGACACGAACCCGGTACGGACACAGTCGGTGGTGATGGACCGGGCCCGGTCACAGCAGCTCGACAGTCCCGTCCGTTCCGCGATTTCCCAGGTGGGACCGGCGACGAGCGCGCAGGTGGCGTCCTCCGCCGCACTGCGCGCCAACGGCACGGATCGGGTCGCCCCCTCCGCCGTCGACGCCTCGCGGGACTCGGCCACCCGGCCTGCCACGACCCCGGCCCAAGGCCAGGGGCGCCGTAGAAGCACGTGACCGGGAGCGCCGAGCTCCCCATGTCAGGGCACGGACAGCCCGGGGCTCGTAGCGCGGCTCAGCTGCACGCCGGTCACCAGGGTCACGACCTCGGTCACGGATGGAAGCGCCACCGGCCTTCGGAAAGGACATCCACCTTGCCGTCCCTGACGCGGACGGCCGTCTCGTGGTCGGTGAAGTAGATCGGCAAGTCCGCCCGCGCGGCGATGCGGTCGGCCCGGGCTTCGTCCCGCTCGGGGAAGTCCGGCGCGCAACGAACCCGGGATCCGTCGGACCTGTGATGGCTCTGGATCGTCATCGCCCTCCGCTCGGACGACGACGCGCTCCAGGCAGCGGCCTGATCCGTTCGTCCCGGGCGGAGGGCGTGATGGTTCGCAGGGCTGGAAGCGGGCTACTGGCCCGGGCAGGTTCCATGGCGCTGGTTCGGTGCGGGCGCCCGGTATACGCCGCCGTAGGCCCCGCCCGGTGAGGGAACTCCCGGGTGGGGAAAGTGCGGTTGGGGAACACCCGAGTGCGGGGCACGGCCACCTGCGGGCAGGTGGGCCCCGTACCCATGCCCATGACTCACCGGGGGATGCAAGGCCGCGGTGGCGGGATGCCAGGCGGCGGGTGCGGCAGCGGCGCCCGGGGCACCGTAGGCCGCGTAGGCCACGCCGGAGGGGCGCGGGTGTACCCCCGCCGCATAGGCCACGCTGGAGGGGTGAACCCCCGGAGCCGACCGCGCGGGTACGAAGGCCGGGAGCGAGCCGCCGTAGGGCGCGTAGTGGCTGAGAGGGAGGTAGCCCGGGGGGCACTGCGGATGGACCGGCGCAGCAGGCCGCGCCTGCGGGTGAGCCGGCGCAGCAGGCCGCACCTGCGAATGGACCGGCGGAACAGGCGGGGGTGCCTGGGGCCGTGGGGCGGCCAGTTGCGGAATGTGATCGGCCAACTTGTCGGGCTGGGCGAACTCCGTGTCCCCCAGGGTCAGGTACTGGCTGTACCGCGAATCGTGCAGGCGCTCCAGGTCGACAGCCGTCGGGTACGACGCGGCAGGGCTCTTGACACCGAAACAGACGTCACGCCCACGGTCCAGACCGATGCGATAGTGAGCGGCGTACCGCTTGTAGCCGTCCGCTTCCGCCCTCTCTGCCGGTGACGGTGGATTCTGCGCGTAGTACTCGGCCATCAGGATCCTCTCGCGGTGCACGCCGATGACCGAGTCGAGCGTCTTCTCCGCAAGCTGCTTGGCCTCCCCCAGGAAGCGGGAGGTCGTTGCGAAGTCGATGAGGGCAGCCTCTGAGATAACCGCGGCCACTCTGCTGTCGGGAACGTCCTTACCTCCCTTCTCGACCACATAGTCATAGAATTTGGCGAGGCTCGCCACGATTTTTGCTCTTTCCTCAGAATGCATGAGGGACCGTCTCTCCGAGTTTCATCCAGCCTATTTACCACTCGGTTCTACGGTGGTACTCCGCTCAGGGTTCATCCCGTCACGAATATTTTGGCATCGGCCTCGCCGGGACGCCGGGACCACGTTCTTCCTCGCGCACAGCACGGGGCGTGCACGATCCATAGACACATCGTCAACGGGACGTATACAGGCGGCTGGTTGCCTTGATCGGGCAATGGCACCGGCGAACTCGGCGGGTGCCGACGTTCCGCACCAGAGACCCGATTACGATGAATACGCCTCACACGGCCCTCGAAAACCCCGCCCTCTGCGCCGGCCTGCTGAACGCCCTCATGGCCGAGCACTCCCCCGCCGTCATCGCCTACGCGGAGAGGATTCTCCGGGACCGGCATCTGGCGGAGGACATCGCCCAGGAAGCGTTCATCCGGGCCTGGCCGCACACGGAGCGGCTCTGTTCCACTGCTGGCTCCATCCGCGGCTGGCTGCTGACGGTGACCCGTAACCTGATCATCGACCGGTCACGCAGTTCCATGGCGCGCAACGAGGTGGTCGGGGCGGGCGAAATGCTCGGGGCGGACCATCGGGAGACGACGCTGCCGGATCACGCCGAATCCGTCGCCACCTCCCTGCAGACCCTCGCGCTCCTGCACGGCCTCTCCCCCGAACACCGGGAAGTCGTGCTGCATCTCTATGTCCTTGAGCACAGTGTGCGGGAAACGGCCGATCTGATCGGCATACCGGTCGGTACCGTGAAATCCCGGCACCATTACGCGCTCAATGCCCTCAGATCGAGACTCGCCGACGAGGTGAGTACGGCAGTGCGAAAAAGGTGCGCACCACGATGACTCGAATCGCCTCCGAAACCGTCGGTTCTCATATGTACCGCATGCAATGGACTGAACTTGTGGAACTGCTGCTCCGCCGCCGCGTGGCCGTCTTTCGGGAAAACCGCCTCACCGGCGCCGCCTCGGTGCACGACTGGCGGCGGGCCCGGGCCGCCGCCGAGGCCGCGGTCCGACACGCGGTGCGGAGCCGCGAACGCGTCGTCCTGGTCTCGGATGTGCTGCGACAGGCCGAGGAGCAGTTCATGCTCCGTCGGTCGACGCAGATGGCCTCGCTCGTTCTCAGGGAGCGGATCGCCGCGCACCGCGGGCTGATGACCGACGCCACGGACCGCTGAGCGGCCCCCTCCGACCGGCGAACCGACCGCGGCCTGGCCCCGAAAGCACGGGCCAGGCCGAGCCTGCGTTCCTGAGTCAGAGTCACCCCTGCGCTCAGACCGCCACCTCGACGTACCGTTTCCCCTGGTCGTTCTCCACGGTCACGGATTTCACCTGGTCCATGGGCACGGCCGCGGAGCCGGAGAGGTCCAGGCCGTCGCCCTGCGCCGTCTGTTGCTGGTCTCCGACCACCCAGCTGCCCGCGATCTCGCGCTCGCCCGACGTCGACAGGACGACCAGCCGGCACTTCTCACCGGGCCGGAGTCCGCCGACCGTCGCATCGACCCGGACCCAGCCCGTGGCCGGTGTCAGGCTCACCTTCATCGTCGCCCGGGTCGCCGAGTCCGTCGCGGAACCCGTCCACACCTCGCCCTCGGCGGACCGGGAGGCGAGAGTGTCGGGGGCAGTGTGCGCCTGGCCCGCGACATACCCGCCGCCGAGCAGCACTCCGGCCAGCGCGGCAGCGGCGAGACCGACTACGACGCCCCTGCGCCACCGGCTCACGGCCTCCTCCTCACGCGCCTGCCGCAGCGTGCGCCGGAGCAGCAGCTCGCCGTCCTCCGGCGGGCCTTCGAGGAAGAACTCGGGCGGCACCTCGCCGAGTTCGGCCTCCAGTGCCCTCAGATCAGCCAGCTCCACTCGGCATACCTCGCACGCCTCGATCTGTTCCTCAAGCCGGGATCGCTCGTCGGCGTCGAGGAGGCCCAGCGCGTGGGCGCCGAGGAGTCCGTCATGGGAGTGCTCCTGCGTGGTCACACTGCCACCTTTCGAAGCTGAACGTCACTGCCGGGCCTGCCCACATACACCTTGCGGAGAGCCTTCAGCGCATGATGCGCACGGGACTTGACGGTACCTTCGGGGATACCGAGTCGTACCGCGGCCTCGGCGGCGCTGCGCCCGTGATAGTAGACCTCCATCAACACGTTTCTCTGGTCGGGCTTGAGTTGGGCGAGGGCCTCCATCAGGACGACCGACTCGACGACGTTCTCCGCGTGGTCCTGCTGGACCGGCACCGTCGCCAGGCTCTCCCCCACCTCCGTCGGACGGGCGGCCTTCGCCCGGTAGCGGTCCGCCACGAGGTTGCGCGTCACCGTGATCAGCCAGCCCCGCAGCGACCCCTGGGGATCGGATACCACCTCGGGGTGACGCCACGCACGGATCAGCGTCTCCTGGACCACGTCCTCCGCGATCAGCCGGTCACCCGTCAGGCGTGTCGCGTACGCCAGCAGGGCTTTGCCGTGCTCCGCGTAGAGAGCCCTGATGACCGCTTCGTGACTTGTGGCTTTTGTGGCACGCGGCCGCAGAATCGCCATTCACTGTCTCCCATGTGTCCCCGCTGGTTTGGTAGACACATCGAGCTGTCCGGCCCTCGGGTTCAACGGATGCCCGTGACATGGATCACTCGCCAACTCCCTTATCTGGTAGGGCATTTCCATCCTGCCGTGGCGGACCCGGACGACACACGCGGCCGTCGTCGGCTGCCACGGACCGACTACCGACGCCGACGCCGATGCCGATGCCGAGGGTGAAGACGAGGGCTGACGGCCGTCGCCGACGGCCGGTGACAGCGCCGTGGCCCGCTCCGGTCGGTGAAGAGCGGAGTCGGGCCACGGCCTTCCCGTCCGGGCACGGGGCCGGGACGGGGCCGGATGCCGAGAGGCGCGCGCCACCGTCCGTTGCGGGGGTCCGGGCAGTGGTTCGCCTCGGGGAACCCGGCATCCACGCGTTACTACGGCGACCAGGGCGACGGCAGTTCGACTTCTGACGGAGCTGGCCGGAACCCAATCATCTGGCTCGATCCCGGTCACCGTCGTTCGCCTCGCTCCGCCCTCCGCCGAAAAGGAGTGAACTCACTTTCCGCACTGCGCCGTAGGTGTCGGTACAAGGCAGCCGATCTTGACGGAGCGCATGGTGAACAACACGTATCCCCGACCCAGGACCCAGGCGGAGCGCGGGCTTCCCGCGTCACGCCGGCGCTTCCTCGCGGCCCTGGGGACCGCCACCGCCGGGGTGCCGTTGCTCGCGGCGTGCGGGACGGATGCGGGCGGACCGGCGGCCTCGGACCACCGGGGCTCGATGGGCGACGCGCTGCCCCGGGTCCGCGTTTCGCAGGAGGCGTCTCCGGGGCACGAGGTGAAGCGGACCTCCTTCCCGATCACCGCCGTGGGCCTCACCTGGACGGGCTCCCCGCGCGGGGTACGGCTGCGGCTGTTCGACCGGAGCGGCAAGCCTGGCGCCTGGCAGAACGTCACCGCCGGATGCCCTTGCGGCAAGGACACCGAGACCCTGCGCGCGAAGTCGACGACACCGCCGAACCGGGCGCTCGTACCCGCCCACGGCAGCTACGGCTACCAGCTCGACGTCGACGCCGGGGTGAAGGTCATCGAGGCGATCGCCATCGACGCCGGACACCTCGGGCGCAAGCGGCGGACCGCCCCCTCGGGCACACCGTCGAAGAGCGCCCCGGCCACGACACCCGGCGCTTCCGGGTCCGCCGTCGCCTTCCCGCCGCCCGGTCTGGTGCTCCGCGCGGACTGGGGCGCCGACGAGGCGAAGCGTCTGACCGCGGACGGGCGCGAGTCGTCGCCCACCCGCTTCACCCGGGTTCAGGCGATCACCGTCCACCACACCGCCACGCCCGTGGACGACCCCGATCCCGCCGCCACCGTACGCGCGATCTACGAGCAGCACGCCGTCTCCAACGACTGGGGCGACATCGGCTACAACTTCCTGATCGACCGTCAGGGAGTGATCTACGAGGGCCGGTACAGCGGTACGGACGGGATACCCGCGCACAACGCGGACGGCGAGGTCGTCACCGGGTTCCACACCTTCGGCTTCAACCCCGGGAACATCGGCATCGCCCTGCTGGGGGACTTGGGCAAGCAGAAGCCGTCGTCCCGGATGCGTGACTCCCTGGTCCGGCTGACGGCGTCCCTCGCCGCGCGGCACGAGCTGGACCCGCTGGCCGGTGTCACCTACCTCAGCCCCACCAGCGGCAAGACCACCGACGGCCCCGCCCTCGGCGGCCACCGGGACTGGACGTCCACCGAATGCCCCGGCTCGGCCGCGTATCTGGATCTCCCGGACGTGCGTGAACGGGCGGCCCAGCTCACCCGCTGACCGCACCCCCGCCTGCACGTTCCGGCATCCGTGCCACGCGGGCCGGACCGACCGGACGCGACCCGGTCCGCCCCGGACCCCCGTCCGCACACGGCGTGACGCGGCCTGCGGACCCCGTCGAGCCTCACCACCGCCCGCGCACGCGCCCGCCGCCACGACCCCGCCGCCCCGTCGTACGTCACCGGCGCCACACGGCAGGCGGCCGTCTCCACCCTCTCGCCCGCCCCTTCCCGGACCGGCGCCCCTGCCTTCCCCCTGCCTTCCCCCTGCCTCCCTCTCCCCCTCCCTCCCCCGCCGATGCCCGTGGGTCGCGTCACGCGTCACCCGCCGCACGGGTGCGGGCGCGGGCCGGCGGGGAGCGCCGTCGCGCGCCGAAGCGCCGCCCGATCCGGGACACCCCCAGGAGTGCTCATGAGTTGGACGTTCATGGGGTCCGACGGACCGGTCCGGCCGGACGCCGAGGAGTGCCGTGCCGACCACCGCACCCAGGTCCTCGCCCTGCACGCGTATGTGAGCCGCCTGCTGCGGGGCGATCCCGTCCGGGCCGAGGACATCGTGCAGGAGACGCTGCTGCGCTGCTGGCGCACCTACACCAGCATCGGGGACAGCGCGCTGCGGCCCTGGATGTTCCGGGTGGCGCGCAATCTCGTCATCGACAACTACCGCAGTATGAAGACCCGCCCCCAGGAGGTCGACGGGGAGGGATGGCGGGAGTACGGCGCGGCCGAAGCCGAAGGGAGCCTCGAAGAGGGCGTGTTGACGGCGATGGTGGTACGCGAGGCCCTGGCCACGCTGTCCCCGGCCCACCGGCAGGCCCTGTTCGAGGTGTACTACCGCGGCCGCACCCTGGAAGAGGCAGCCCAAGATCTCGGCATCCCCAAGGGCACCCTCAAATCCCGTCTGCACTACGGCCTTTCGGCTCTGCAGAGGTCCCTCACACACCTGTACGCCGACGGGCCTGCCGGGACGCCGCCGGACGGCCGCCGGTGACACGGCGCAGCAGCGCCTCCGCGGGACCGTGGCGGACGTACGCCAAAGGGCCCGCGCTGAGAGCCAGTTGAGCTACCCACAGGGCCACGCAGCCGCAGGCCAGCGCGGCCGGGCCGACGGTGCCGTAGCGGGCAAGGCCGTAGCCCGTGAAGACGAAGGCCAGGACAGCGGACTGGAGAAGGTAGTGCGACAGGGACATACGGCCGGCTGGTGCCAGCGCCGCGGCGATCCCCGGGCCGGACCTGCCGCGCAGCAGCGACACCAGCGCGGTCGCGTAGGCGGCGCTGAGCACGGGCGCGGTGAGGACGTCGACCGCCTGGCCTAGGTAGTAGTAGCGCGCGTCGAAAGGGGGGTGACCGCACATCGCCGTCAGGACTGCGCCCGGCAGGCCGATCAGAAGGCCGACGGCGAGCAGGCGCCCGCGTGCGGCGGACGCGGCGGCGAGGCGCGCGGGATCCAACCACCCTCGCCGGCCCGCGGCGAGGCCGGTCAGCATCGCGGCGAGGAGATGCGGGCCGTACAGGAGCGCGCCGGTGAACGCCTCTCGGTAGGCGGCGAGGTTGGCGTGCACGACCGTGCGGGGACCACCCCGGTACCACGCGCTCTGGCGCGCCTCCAGCGCCCGTTCGGAGACCTGCCCGGCGTCCTCCAGACCCAGGGCCACCACGCCGACGACGAGGAAGACCGCGGTGAGGAGGACGGCCAGGACCCCGGCCGTCCACAGCAGGACCCGCGGGTCCAGCCCCCGCAGCGCGTAGAGAAGCAGGCCGAGAACGGCGTAGGTCATGAGGATGTCGCCGGGGTAGAGCAGGACGGCGTGGGCGAGACCCAGCAGGAACAGTCCCAAGAGGCGGCGGGCGTGACGGCGGGCGAAGGGCACTTCGTCGCGTGCCGCCGCTGCCTCCTGGAAGACGAAGCTGTAGCCGAACAGGAACGCGAAGAGCAGATAGAACTTGGTCGTGAACAGGGCCGTGACCAGCCAGGCGGCCATGCGGTCCCACGGTGCGGCGGCTCCCGGCGTCAGGGTCCACGCTCCCGCGAGCACCGGGGCATTGACCATGCAGATGCCGAGCAGGGCGAAGCCCCGCAGCGCGTCGATCTGGACGAGCCGGGGCACCCTCGCGAGCGGAACTCCCCTACCGGGCGTCATGGGCATACTTCCTCAGGCACGGGGAGGGGAGGCACCGGTCACCCGGTGGGCGGCGGGCGCGTCGTCGGGGTCGCTCGACGACGGAAGGCCCACTCGCCACCGTGTGCTCCTCACGGCAACCACCTACGGCTGCGGCCCCTCGCCCGGTTCACTCCCGGACCTGGTGTTCGGGCCGCGGAGGAAGGAAGGCGCTCGGGCGGCAGGAGTCAGGCGGTGTCCCCCGCCCGGCCGTTACCGCCCGCGGGCGAACTTCACTCCTCCTGCCCCTTCCCCTCCGGCGAGTTGTTGGCCCACTCACCCGCGGGCGAGTTCCCGTCTTCCCGGCCCGGTTCGTCGAGGCGGCGCAGGGCGGCGCGGACGGACTCGGCGTCGGCGTGTTCGAGCAGGTCGAAGATCTCCAGCGCCTCGGTCCAGGCGTCCCTGGCATCGTCCGGGCGGCCCGCGCTCAGGTAAGTCTGGGCCAGCCGGTCGAGAGTGCCGGCGACGAACCACGGAAGATCCTGGTGACCGCGGTACAGCTTCAGCGCGCTGTGGTAAGCGGCGGCAGCCTCGTCGTATTCGCCGAGCCGGTGGTGGACGTGGCCGACGCTGTCCCAGGTGTGCGCGCCGTGGATGTTCTCCCCGAGGTCCAGCCACATGTCCAGCGCCTGTCGGCACTGGTCGAGCGCCTCGCGGTGCCGGCCGAGGCGTGACAGACACCAGCCGACCGAGTTGAACACCGCGGCCACGGCGGTCCTGGCCCGCACGCTGCCCGGGTCACGGCGCTCCTCGGCCTGGTAGAGCAGCAGCCCCTGCCGCGAGGCGTCGAGGGCCGCTTCCAGGTCCCCCTGCTGATCGGCCACCCAGGCGAGGGTGATGTAGCACTCGGGGCGCCGCTTCCCCCCGTCCACCCGGTCGAACAGCGCGATGGCCCGTTCGATCCGATCCCGCGCCTCGTCGTGGCGTCCCAGCCCGCCGAGGGCGACGCCGAGGCCGTGCAGCGCGTCGGCCTCCGCGGCCCGGTCGCCCAGTCGCCGTGCGGCGCCCAGGGCGGCGCCGCGCAGGGCCCGGAGGTCCTGCCATCGGCCGCGTTCGTGCACATGGTTGGACAGGGACCAGGCGAGCTGCCACGTGTGGAGATCGAAGCTGTGATGGGCGGCGGCCTCAACGGCCGCGGTCAGCACCAGGAACTCGGCGCCGACCCACCCCTTGGCCCGGACGGCGTCGGCGCCGAACTCCTCGACGAGCACGCCCTCGGCCGCGGGCTCCAGGTCGATGAGCCGTCGGGTGGGGGTGACCAGCGCGACGGCCCGGTGGGCGGAGTGCAGATAGTGGTCGAACATCCGCCGGCGAGCCGCGTGCATATCCTCGGGCAACTCCTGGGCGTCGGCCAGCTCGGTGGCGTAGGCGCGAAGGAGGTCGTGGGAGGCATACCGGCCGGGTGCCGTCTCGGTCACGAGGTGCGCCTGGGCGAGTTCGGAGAACAGTTGGCGGGTGTGCGGGAGGCTGAGACCGGCGAGGCCCGCGGCGGCGGGCAGGGCGGCGTCGGGGCCCGGGTGCAGGGCGAGCAGCCGGAAGAGGCGGGCCGCGTCGGGGGTGAGCGCGTGGTAGGACCAGGAGAACACGGCCCGTACGTCGGCTGCCGCGTCGCCGTTACCGAAGGCCGTCAACCCGCCCGCGTGGTCGCGTAGTTCGTCGGCCAGCACGGTCAGCGAGAAGGCGGACCGCAGGGCCGCGCGCGCAGCGGTGACGGCGAGGGCCAGCGGCAGCCGGGCGCACAGGGCGATGATCGCGTCGACCGCTTCCGGCTCCGCCGCGACCCGCGCGGCTCCCAGCCGCCGGGCCAGCAGCGCGCGGGCCTCGGACAGGGAGAGCACGTCGAGGTGGACCGGCAGGGCGCCGTCGACGGCGACCAGCCCGGACAGCTGGTCGCGGCTCGTGACGATGACGAGGGACTCGGGCGCCCCCGGCAGGAGGGGGCGGACCTGGGCGGCGTCGCGGGCGTTGTCCAGCAGCACGAGGACGCGCCGGCCGGCGAGGAGGGTGCGGTAGCGGGCCGCCAGCGCGTCGGCGCCCTGGGGCAGCGCCCGCGGATCGGCGCCCAGGGACTCCATCAGGCTGCGCAGCGCGTGCTCGGGGGTGACGGGCAGGGCAGCGGGGTCGAAGCCGCGCAGGTTCAGATAGAGCTGCCCGTCGGGGAAACGGGGGATCGCCTGCCGTGCCCAGTGCACCGCGAACGCGGTCTTGCCGACGCCCGCCATACCGGCGACGGCGCTGACCACCGCGGTACCACCGCGGGACAGCTCCTCCATCTGCGCCAGTTGCAGTTCCCGCCCGACGAACACCGCAAGTCCGGACGGAAGTTGGGCAGGTGGAGCGAGGCCCGGCTCGGGGACTGCGGGTGCGGGCGCGGCCCGGACCGGGGTGGGGCGGGGCGGCGGCGCGAGGAGTCCGGGGTCGGCGCGCAGGATCCGCTGGTACAGCGTCTGCAGGGCCGGCCCCGGGTCGACGCCCAGGTCCTCCAAGAGCAACTTCTGTGCCTCGCGGTAGCTTTCGAGCGCCGCGGCCTGTCGGCCCGACCGGTACAGGGCCAGCATCAGCAGCTCTCTGAACCGTTCGTCCAGGGGGTGCTCGTCGACCAGCCCGGTGAGGTCCGCCACCGCCTCCGTGTGAGAGCCGAGGTCCAGCCGGGCCGCGACACGGACCGCTTCCGCGGACAGCCGCAGTTCTCCGAGCCGCTGCCGCTGACCGCTCGCGTACTCGCCCCGGATCCCGGCCAGCGCGGTCCCCTGCCACAGCCGCAATGCGTCGTCCGAGTGCCGTACGGTGCCTTTGGCGTCGCCCGCCTGGCGCGCCCGCTCGGCCCGGGCGAGCAGTTCACGGAACGCCGTGAGATCCATGCTTCCTGCGGACGTGGGCAGTTGATAGCCGTCGCCGACGGAGCGGATCACAGGGCCGGTGGTGTCGCCGTCGGGTTCGAGGGCCCTGCGCAGCCGGTGGACGTACGTCCGCATGACGTTGAGCGCGGTGGCCGGGGGCCGGGTCCCCCAGATCGCGTCGACGAGTTCGGCGGTGCGTACCTGCGCGCCCTCGGCGAGGAGAAGGGCGGCGAGCACCGCCCGCTGCTGAGGCGTGCCGAGTTCGGCCTCCTCGGATCCGCGCCAGGCCCTGACGGGGCCCAGCACACTAAATTTCAGCTGACTTTCCAACCGGCTTACTCCTCGGGTACTCCACGTACCGCATCACAGAGGCGGGGGACTGGGGACTGGGGATCTCAGCGATCGGGTTCTGGGGTCTGGGTTCTGGGGCTTGAGGCCTGCTGCATGGATTCTGGTGCCGACGCCTCGGGCAGGAGGCAGGAGGCAGGTGACTGGGAAATGGATTCTCGCGCCTGCCGCCTGATACCTGGTGCCGGGTTCCTGGTCGGGAGCTTCGCGACGTATGGGACCTGTCGCGGCGGTGGACGAGCGCCGCAGCGTTCCAGGAGGCCCGGGCAGGAGGCCAAGGGACAGGAGGCCAGGCGAGGCAGGCGGCCAGGGATCTGGTCGGTACGCCGGAAGCTCAAACAAACCGCGTCCAGCAGCGCCGTCCAGGAGGTGCGGCCGCTCTCCAGTGCGGCCACGACCGAATACGGCCAGCCTGGCTTTCGTTCATGGTCACGAAGCACGCCGTGGAGGTCGGTGCAAGGGTATGGAAACTGACGACTCGTCAGATTACGCTCCTGCGTATGATTTCCACGGTGGTCTGGGGCACCGGCAACGTCGGCCGTGCGGCGATCCGCGCGGTCGAGGCGCATCCGGCGCTCGATCTCGCGGCCGTACTCGTTCACAACCCCGAGAAGGTCGGGCGCGACGCGGGTGACCTCGGCGGCCTCGGTCGAGGCCTGGGCATCTCGGCGACCGACGACATCGACGCCGTGCTGGGCGAGGGCCCCCGGGCGGTGGTGTACGCGGCATCGGGCGACATCCGGCCCGACGAGGCGCTGGCCGACATCGGCGCCGCGATCCGGGCGGGTGCCGTGGTCGTCACGCCGGCGCTGTACCCGCTCTACGACCAGCGCAACGCCCCACCCGAGTTCCGGGACCCGGTGCTCGCCGCCATAGCCGACGGCGGAGGTTCGCTGTTCGTGTCCGGCGTCGACCCGGGCTGGGGCAATGACGTACTGCCCCTGCTGATGAGCGGCCTGGGCACGGTCGTCGACGGAGTCCGCTGCCAGGAGATCTTCGACTACTCCACGTACGAGCAGGAGGAGTCGGTCAGGTATCTGGTCGGGATGGGCCAGCCGATGGACTACGAGCCGCTGATGCTCGCCCCGTCGATCCCGACCATGGTGTGGGGCGGGCAGATTCGGCTGATGGCCAGGGCCCTCGGTGTCGAACTCGACGAGATCCGCGAGACCTTGCAGCGCCGCGCGCTCGACGCGACGGTGAGCACCCGGACCATGGGCGAGTTCGACGCAGGCACCCAGGGCGCCGTGCGGTTCGAGGTGCAGGGCTTCGTGAAGGGGGAACCCCGCCTCGTCATCGAGCACATCACCCGGATCCACCCGTCCTGCGCCCCGGATTGGCCGTCACCGCCCAACGGCGACGGGGCGCACCGAGTGATCATCGAGGGCCGTCCTCGCATCGTGGTCACCGTCGAGGCGACCGACGAGGGCGAGAACCGGTCCGCGGGCGGGAACGCCACCGCGGTCGGCCGACTGGTCGGCGCGATCGACTGGCTCGTGGATGCGGAGCCGGGACTGTACGACGCGCTCGACGTCCCGCTGCGGCCGGCGGCAGGAAGGCTGGGCGGGAAGTGACGCCGACGCCCCCTTCCACATCCCTCCGACACCACCAGGACGCGCCTCCTGTCGCCGGCCGGGACCAGGGGCGTACACGAAGGAGTCCCTGATGAACGTCGACATCCCCGAAGGCAAGAACCCGATCGAGTACGTGTGGGGCGACATGGTCCCCGGCATCGGGCTCGCCGCAGCGAACTTCTCGCTGTCCGTCTACGCCCATACGACCCTGGGACTCCGCGAGTTCGAGGCGGCGCGGCTCCGGATCGCGCAGATCAACGGCTGTCTCTTCTGCCTCGACTGGCGGACCGAGCGGGACGAGCAGAAGGTCGAGGAGGAGTTCGCCGACGCGGTGACCGAGTGGCGCACGACCGACGCCTTCGACGAGCGCACCCGCCTGGCCGCCGAGTACGCGGAGCGGTACGCCCTGGATCACCACGGCCTCGACGACGAGTTCTGGGACCGGATGACCGCGCACTACAGCCAGACCGAGATCGTGGAGCTGACCATGAGCCTCGGCTCGTGGCTGGCGTTCGGGCGGCTCAACCGTGTGCTGGGACTCGACGCCGTGTGTGTACTGCCGGGGCACTGAACTGGGCCGGGGCCGTCCGGCGAGTCCGGGCGGCCCTGGTTTCGTTCCTTTCTGGCTCCCCTCTCACCTGCTCGGGTAACCGCTACAGGTCCGCGGCGGTGATCGCTTCTATGTTTCGTTCGGCGAGTGCCGTGATGGTGACGAACGGATTGACGCTGGTGTTGCCCGGGACGAGGGCGCCGTCGATGACGTACAGGCCCGGATGTCCGTGCAGGCGGCCGTAGTTGTCCGTCGCCTTGTTGAGCACGGCACCGCCGAGGGGGTGGTATGTGAGGTGGTCGCCCCAGATCTTGTAGGCGCCGAAGAGGTCGGTGCGGTAGATCGTCCCTTCCTTGGCGTTGATCTTGTCGAAGATCGTCTTGGCCATGTCGATGGACGGTTGCTTCCAGGCGGTCTGCCAGTTGAGGTCGACCGTTCCCGTCGCCGCGTTCCACGAGAACTGGGCGCGGTTGGGGTTCTTGGTGATCGAGAGGTAGAACGAGGCAAAGGTCTCGATGCCGGTGGGCAGTGGGGCCACCTCGGCGAACGCGCCGCCCGCGGCCCAGTTGTCGATGCCGGAGCACGGGATGGACGACTGCAGGGCGCCGGTGGGGTCCCACAGGTGGTTGGCTCGGCCGCACATCACATTGCCGTTGTCGCCCCAGCCCTTGCCCACCTCGCTGTTGAGGCCCGGCAGCGCGCCGGTCGCCTTGAGCTTGACCAGGAGCTTGCTGGTACCGACGCTGCCGGCCGCGAAGAACACCCGGTCAGCGGTGACGGTCTTGGTCGCGGTGGTGTTGCCGCTGGTGTCGAGGCGGTCGATGACGACCGTGTAGCCGCCTGCCGTTGCCGGGGCGACCGAAGTGACCTTGTGCAGGGGGGAGATGGAGACCCGTCCGGTCGCCTTCGCCAGGGCGAGGTAGGTCTTCTGCAGGGATTTCTTGCCATAGTTGTTGCCATAGAGGATCTCGCCCGCGAGCGCGGACTTGGGTACGGTCCCGGCGGCCTCCTGCTTCATGTAGTCCCAGTCGTACACGTCGGGCACGAAGACGAACGGGAAGCCCGAACGCTGGGCGTGCTTACGGCCGACCCGCGCGTACTGGTAGCAGTCGGCGGTCTCGAACCACGTCGGGTCGACCGTGGCGACGCCGAGACCCGCGTTGGCGCGCGGGTAGTAGACGGAGTACATCTCGTCGGCGTCGACCGACGGCAGGACGGCGCCGAAGTTCTCCCGCTTGGGAGTGACCGCCATACCGCCGTTGACCAGTGAGCCGCCGCCGACGCCCCGGCCCTGGTAGACGATGATGCCGCCCATCTCCTCGGCGTCCAGGATTCCGGTGTAGCGGGGGACGTCCTTGTCGATGGGGAAGCCGAGGAAGTTGCTGAGCGGCTGCTTCGTCCTGGTGCGCAGCCAGAAGGACCGGTAGTCGGGGCTCGTCGTGTTGGCGAAGATCTTGCCGTCCGACCCGGGAGTGTCCCAGGCCATGCCCATCTCGATCATGTGGACGTCGACGCCTGCCTGGGCCAGTCGCAGAGCGGCCACGGAGCCGCCGTAGCCGGTGCCGATCACGAGGGCGGGCACGTGCGCGCCCGGTTCGATCACCGCGGATGCGGCTGCGGTGGCGGCATGGGCCGGGACCACATGCCCGGCGAGTGCGGCCGACCCCAGAAGGGAACCAGTTCCACTGATGAATCTTCGACGGGATACGCCTCTCAGGCGCCTCCCACGTGGGGAATCGTCGTTCATGCGCGGCTCCTCACTCTCCATAGAGTGAAACGGGTTCTACTGGCACCCTCACGAGAAGTCACGCCATACCCTGAGGTAACTTTCAAAAGATCACATATTGGGCATCCCGCGCACGGCCCGTCCCCGGACTTCGCCGCCAGGGCGCGGCTCACACTTGTTCGCGAACTGGCGTGAGACGTCAGCTCCCTCTGCCCGACGCGCCCGGCCGTCGCGGCCGTCGCACAGCACTGCTGTGCCCGTAGGACCCGGTGGACGGCTCGGCTGGTCGACCTAACACATCTGCAGCTCAGCTGCGGCGGCAGCGGGCAGCGACCGCGCGATCCGCTGTCGGGCGACTTCGGGACTGTCGTCAGCGTCGACAGTGCCCTGCGCGAGTCCGTCGACCCCCTCGTGCTCCGTTTCTCCCGTATGCGCCAGCAGCAAATTCCCGGGAGCACCGCGTACAGAGCAGAGGCTCGCGCAGACCCCTCTGCGGCGTCCGCGCCGTGCTTCGGGGCCCCTGCTCGGCCTTCCCATCCGGTGTCTCATCGGGTCCCCTGTGGCCCTGCGCGCTGCGAAGCCGACCGCTCTCATCCGACCGGAACCGCGCCTCTCGACAGCCATGCGACGCATACCGTCGCTCATGCTGCGCGACCTGGAGACGGGCACCGACGAGATCGTCTCGGACCAGCCCGCCACGGCCGGGACCGACGCGGTCAGCGCCGGCGGGCGCGACGTGGTCCTCCATTCCACGGCCGACAACATCGCGCCCGACGACACCAACGGCAAGTCGGACGTCTTCATCCGCCGCTTCCACTGATCGCCCGGCCGCCGGCGCCCTGCGCCCGCTGAGCGACGCGGACGTGCTCGCGCTGGACGAGGACGACGAAGGTGCGGACTCAACGCCCGCACCGGGCGAAGCGGGCATATCAGGTGGCCGGGTGCTCGGAAATCGCAAGCGTCGGTAGGGCAGCTGATGCCAGGCTGCCCGGTATGTCCGGCTAAGCCTTGATTGATGCGGTCGACCTGGCGGCCTGCTCGATCTTCGCGCGGTAGGCCGCACGGGCTTCCTCGTCGATCTGCCGCTCGTTTTCGGCGCGCACCCCGGTCCGGCCGTCGAGGCCCTCGCGCAGGATGTCGGCGTGCCCGGCATGCCGGATGGACTCGCCGAGCACATGGACCATGACAGCGAACAGGTTCGTGTTGGGACAGGGCTCCGGCCACCACGGCACGTGGCCGGGGGCGTCGAGGGGGAGCTCGTCGATCGTCGCGTCCGAGTGCCCCCACGTGCGCCGGTAGAACCCGATGATCTGATCGCGGGTCTCGTCCTCGGTCGCCCACTGATCGCTGCCGTCGTGGTCCTGCCACCGGGACAGCGGTTCCGGGGAAGGGCGGTCGAAGACCTCGCCGAAGTACCTGGCCTCGATGGTGGCCACGTGCTTGACCAGACCGAGAAGGTTGGTCCCGGTCGCTGTCAAAGGTCTGCGCGCGTCGTATTCGGACAGGCCGTCGAGTTTCCAGAGCAGCGCCTCGCGGTCCCGCCGCAGTCTCCCGTGCAGGTTGTCCTTCGCGAACTCATCGATCATGTGGCATGAACCTTCCATGGGCTGTTCATGGTCTCAAGATCCCGTACGTGGTCCGCAACGGCCGGCAGAGCCGAGGCTTGGCGAACCTCCTCGGAGAGCGCGCACGGCACGGGGCTTGACGGGTGAGGTCCGATGCCGTGTCATCATGAAAGGGGACAACGACGGCGGGTGACGCGATGGTGACAGCAGGACACGACGGGCCCGGTGCCGAGTCCGCACGCGACAATGCGAGCCCACAGCCCAGCGCTCCGAAACCCCCGCGCGAGCACGGCAGTTGGGCTGCGGACAACGTACCTTTGATCATCCTGGCTCTCATCGTCCTGGTGCTGGGCATCGCGGGCTTGGCGTCGAACGACAGCGTCACCTGCCCCGGCGGAGCCACTGGCTGCGGCAGTCCCTGAAACGCGCCCCAGCGGTTGCCCAGGACGAGGTCACGGCTGGAATCGCCACCGGCCTTCAGAAACGACATCCACGTTGCCGTCCCTGACGCGAACGGCCGTCTCGTCGTCGATGAAGTAGATCGGGAAGTCCGCCCGCGCAGCGATGCGATCAGCCCAGGCGTCGTCCCGCTCGGGGAAATCCGGCGAGTACAGGTGGGGCTTGAGATACCAGTCGAAGAGGCCGAACGGCGGCTCCACGGTCGTCGCGCCGAGCACGTGGAGGTCCGCGGTGTCCCCGATGACGTCGGCGGACTGTCCGGTGAGGTTACGGCTGAAGATCATCGATCCGGCGCTGACCCCCACGTAGACCCGTCCCTCCAGCGCTTTCAGGAAGCCGTCGGCCAGGCCGTTGCCGGTGATGCTGCGCGCGAGGTGGTAGTGGCTGCCGCCCTCGACATGGATGACGTCGGCGTGGAGCAGCCGGTCGAGCACCATCTGGCGGGGCAGGCCGTTCAGTTCCAGGACGTCGAACTCCCGCCAGCCGAGGCCGTGCAGCCGGTTCATGTCCTCGACGACCCATCCGTGGTCCCCGGGCTCGGCGACCGATGCCGTGGGAACGAACACGACGTTCGCCGATCCGAACGGCTTTCCCAGCATGTCCCGCAGCCCGTCCCGCAGGGTCTCGTTGCGCAGGCCACTCGCCGTCAGCAGAAGGTTCATCGGGCGAGCCAAGCACGGCTGCCGGGCGCGCGCAACGAACCAAGGATCCACCCGAACCGCCATGGCACAGCCGCACCAGGAGCAGGCACTGACGGCTCACCGGATCAGGTCGGTGGGTGGGGAACGGAGGGATCGTCAGTACAGAGTCAGGCCGAAGACCGAGAGGACCTCCGCGACGGGCTGGTAGTAGGTGACGCCACCGGACGCGCAGTTGCCCGAGGAGCCCACCGCGAACCCGAGGGCGATCGACCCCGAGTAGGCCGGCGCCCCGGTGTCGCCCGGTTCCGAGCACGCGGTGGAGCGGAACAGACCGTGGACCGTGCCGTCGGCGTGGTTGACCGTGGCGTTGACCGCGGTCACCCTCCCGCAGTGGACGCCGCTGGTCCGTCCGACGTGGCAGACGGACTGCCCGATCGCCGGGTTCGCGGCCCCGGTCACGTCCTGGTAGACGCCCCCGCCCAGCGCGATGTCACCGGGTAGGACCAGCGCGCTCGTGGTGTAGCGGACCACGCCGTAGTCGTCGATCGGGTAGGAGGCGCCCGCGGTGACGCCGACCGGCAGGGTGTGGGCCGCGTCCGCGTACCAGGTGGTGGTGTAGGTGCCGGAACAGTGGCCGGCCATCACGGCGTAGCGGTTGGTCCCGCTCACCGCGTTGAAGCCGACGACACACTGGGCGCCGGTGGCCGCGTACAGCAGGGTGCCCCCGCGGATCGTGGGCACCTGGACGGCTGTGGCGCCCGTACCGGTGCCGAACAGCAGGGCGACCACCGCTGTCACCACCGTGGTGAACCTCGTCAGGCGGGTGTGCGGACGTCTCACGGCCCCTCCAGGGGAGTCGGTCGTCTCGTACCGGGCAGTGCCTCCATCCTGCGGGAGGCGGCGCCCCGGCGACAGACGCGGTCCGGCCGTACCGCCGTCCGCACCGGCCGCCCGCACCGCCGTCCGGTCCGAACCGACCGCTTTCATCGAGCAGGAGCCGATCAGCACGGGGGCTCACCACCGGGCCGGGCCGCCGAGGACAAGATGCCAAGCGCACCGTTCTCAGTGGAGCGTCGACCTGCTGTTCGGCCACTGCCACACCAATCGGCTCCAGCCGCCGGCCAGTCCCGTCAGTTCCGCCGGCGGCTCCGGAGCTCTTGCTTGAACTCCACGATGTCGGCGATCTGGGCATCGATGAACTCGATGGTGGAACCGGGACTTGTGAAGGGGGCGTCCCGGCGGTCCTCCACGCGAGGGGCGAAGGGTGACAGGCAGGTGGCAGAGCGCTCCGTCGGCGGCAGGGTGTCAGCGTCGTGGAGAACGAGCATGTCGGCGACGAGGCAGGTGACCGCGCCATCGGCGTCGCGGCCGATCCACACGGGGTAGCTTCCGTCCCCGCGCCCGCTTGGGTATGCGATCAGGTTGGCACCGCTCACTGGGTCGGAGACGGTGCACGAGTGCGAGTCGGGCCCCCAGGGCGATCCCTCCATCTGCTGCTGTTCGAAGAGCTTCGGGAGCGTGTCGCGGGCTGAGGCATCCAGGAAACACGCCGTGGCGGTATCGACCCCGAACCCGTAGAACTCCCCGTCGCCCAGGAGCCGGGCGTCCTGCCCGGGCCGTAGTGCGAGCTCCCAGCTGGCGGCCGGCTTGTCGAGGACCCGCAGCATGGCCGCCGGGGTCTCTCCCCCCCCGGTCCTCTCCCTCCCAGCGCATGGTCGAGATCAACACGCTGTAGTCACCGGGCGGCACTGTGACGGTGAAGGGCAGATCGTCGTCGATGGTGCAGGGATCCCCGGCGACGACCGAGCCGGTCGGAAGGTGGAGCATGCCCGCCCGAGCGGGCTCCGCGATCACCGCGACCCTCTCGTCACCGCATGTCAGGCGTGTTCCGGGTAGGAAGAGTTCTTCGAGGTGACCCGGCTGCAGCGGGACGGGCGCGGACCAGGAGACGTCGGCACCGGGAACAGAACCGTCCGCAGGAGGCGGCGCCGGCACCAGAGTGAGCGGGCCGGCCAGCCCCAGCACCCGCGCGTCGGCGTACGCCGTCCATGCGCCGAACTCGGCCTTGGCCACCGCTTGGTGCTCAGCCGGGACCTTCGCGCCGATGTGCAACGATCCGCCGGCGTCGAGAACCCGGAAGGCCCGTCCGTCCGGCCTGAGCGTCAAAGTGAATCGCCAGCCCCGCGCAGGGAACTCGGGCTCGGTGTCGGAGGCGAGGCGCCACTGCTCGTACCGCCGAAGGCGGAGTCGGCCCGCCTCCAACTGGCGGTACTCGTACTCCTGGGTCCGCCGCGCCTGGGCGTCGAAGAGGAACAGTCCGAGGTAGCCGTGGCGCCAGTCGATCTGGAACAGGGCCTTCGGTTCGCCCCGGAACGAGAGCAGGGCCGCGTACGGTTCGGCCGATTCATCACGGCGACGGGCCTCGTCCTCCGCTATGGCAGTGCCGGCCGCCCGCCTGACCGGGTCCCAACCCTCGCAGTACGTCACGTCCACGATGTCCACACTGTCAGCTGCCACGCCCACCCCTACCGCGCCTCACGCGATCTTCCTGATCACTCCGGGCGCCACGGTAGCGACCGGTACCGACAGCGAACGGCGAGGGAACCCGTTTCCTGGGCAGGGGCGGTGCGGCAGCCGCTCCTCATGGTGCGCGGCAGTACCGGAGGAGCGTCGTCACCGGGACTCCTCACCGGCGAGCCCCTCTTGGCGTGAGGGCCCGACGGAGTCGGGATTCTTCGGGTTGAACGCCCTCGCGCCGCTCCAGCCTGCTGGAAGGCCCCAAAACAAGGGTGCGCAGGCGACGTTGCGGGGAAGAATGGTCGCCATGACGTACGAAGGCTCCTCCATCGATCCGGCCAAACCCAGCATCGCCCGCGTCTACGACTATCTGCTCGGCGGCAAGGACAACTACGCCGTGGACCGAGAGATCGGTGACGTGTTCAAGCGCGACCTGCCCGGTTCGGTGGCCATCGCCTTCGCCAATCGCGCGGCCCTGACCCGGGCGGTCAGGGAGATCGCGACGACCACCGGCATCCGGCAGTTCATCGACCTGGGCAGTGGCCTGCCGACCGCGGACAACGTCCACCAGGTCGCCCAGCGGCACGCTCCCGAGTCGCGGGTCGTCTACGTCGACATCGATCTCCAAGCGTTGGCCCACGGCCGCGCACTGCTGGAGAACAACGACCGGACCCGCGTCGTCGCGGCCGATGTGCGCGATCCGGAAGGCATCCGCACTCACCCCGACACCCTCGAGATCATCGACTTCACTCGTCCCGTCGCGGTCATCCTCAGTGCCATCCTCCACCACGTCAACGATGACGAGGACCCGGCCGGCATCGTCCGCTACTGGCGCGACCACGTCCCCGCCGGAAGCCACTTCTTCGTCAGCCACTTCCGCTCCGGCGACAACCCGGAGACCGCGCAGGCCGAGAAGGTCCTCCAGCAGACGTTCGGCCGCGGCCGGTGGCGCACCGACGTGGAGATCGCCTCCCTGCTGGACGGCCTGGAGATCCTCGACCCCGGGATCGTCCCCGCGTCCCTGTGGCGTCCCGACGACACCGCCAGCCCGTGGGACAGCGGCGAACGACGAGAGCTCACGGTCTGGGAACGCCTCATCGCCGCCGGACTGGCACTGAAAGCCCAGACGTGATCCCCGAACGGCGATCGTCGGGCGGTTGTGCCTCTGGCCTCCGGATCGCCGGGGTGGCGAACCGCTTCGGCATCGACGCCGGGGAGTGAGCGGGGCTCCGCGGCCCCGGCCCCGGCCCCACCGGGGAAGGGGGCGGGCACCCGGTGGGTCTCGCACGGCAGTGGCGGTTCGACGCCGTCGCGCCCCGTGCGCCGCTCGCCTTGCCGCGCCCGTCGACCGGGGGCGTTCGTGTTCGGCCACCCAGGCAAGGGATGCTCAGCCGTCGTCACGCGGCTGGAGGTACACCTCATCGACAAAGCACCAGGCCCACTCGTCGCCGTCCTCGGTGGAGCGCATCAGCGGGTGTCCGCTGGACTCGAAGTGAGCGGTGGCATGGCCGTGGCGCGAGCTGTCGCAACAGCCCACGTGGCCGCAGGTGAGACACACCCGCAGGGCGACCCAGTCGTGACCGAGAGCCGCGCACTGCCTGCATGTGTCGCTCTGCGGTGCGTGCTCCGGTTCAGGTGTTTCGATGTGTGCGCATCCGCGCCCCTCAGGCCGGCCACCATCGGGACGCGGGGTCCACCCGACCATCAAGTCTCCTCCTTCGCCGACTTTCGCTCACTGCTGCCACTGGCTGCCGCTGCCAACACTTCGACCGCTCCCCGGCTGTCGGATGCGAGACGCTCGAGAAAGTGTGGGCGACGGGGTGACGACGTCGGCTCGTGGCCCGAGCCCGAGCAGCCGAGGCCGAGGAGGGCGGGCCGGGCGCGCTCGAGGTCGCTGCGGTGGCCTTCGCCGACGGCGGTGACAACATCTCCGCTCCCTGCCTCCCTCCTCCGTCCGGACTCCGGAGGCGGGAGGAGGGGCGGCGTCGGCGGGTCCGGCTCAGCGGTCGGCGAGCGTCCGGATCTCGTCGGCGATCAGCTTGGGGTCTTCCTCTGCCATGAAGTGGCCGCAGGACACCGTGCGGTGCCGCAGATCGCCGGCCCAGGCGCCCCGCAGGCCCTGGGCGTGGTGGCCGAGCGCGGCGCCCCAGTCCTGCTGGAGGACGGTCACCGGGCGTGGGCCGGTGCTGGCCGACTTCCCCGCCGCCGTGTGGGCTGCCGCCGAACAGGCCCGGCTGGAGGCACTCCGCCTCGACGCGGTCGAGCGGCGCGCCGACGCCCTGCTGGCAACGGGTGCCGCCCGCGAGGCCGTCGCCGATCTGCGCGCCCATGCAGCCGCCCACCCCGGCCGGGAGGACGGTTGGGTCCTGCTGGCCACCGCGCTCGACCGTGCCGGACGGCGCGGTGAGGCTCTGGAGACCCTGAGCCGTGCCCGCGCCGCCCTCGGAGCAGGCGGTGAGTACGGTCCCGGTACGCACAGGTCCTGGCGGAGACCGCTGACTGCGGTATGCCCGGCCTCACCCGGGGCGCGGCCGCGCTGGTCGCGCTGGTTCCGGTCATGCGGGGTGACGCCCTGCCCGACCCCGACGACTTCGCCCGTCTGGACACCGGCCCCTACCGGCCGTGGCTCGACCCCCTGCTGCTGGCCGCGTCCGGCGCCGTGGAACGGGCCCGGCAGGCGCTCACGGCCGTACCCCGGCCTCCGCACGACCTCCCGCAGGAGGCGCTGTGGTGCGTACTCGCCCGCACCGTGGCAGCCGTCGGGCACCGGCCGGTCCTGCGCCGGGCCCGCGGCGAACTCTCCGCCGCCGTCGGAGAGTTCGCCGGCGCCGGAAGCGGCCTGGTCTCGTTCGGGCCGGTCGAACACCACGTCAGGGAAGCCGAAAGAGCCCTCGGAGAGTCCCGCGGTCACGGCACTGGCGGTCAGTCGCCGTAGAGGCCGGACAGTTCGGTGGCGTACTTGTCCCGGACGACCCGGCGGCGCAGTTTCAGCGACGGGGTCAGTTCGCCGGTCGCCGGTCCCCATTCCTGAGCCAACAGCCGGTACCGCTTGACCTGTTCGGTGCGGTTGAGGCGGCTGTTGGCGGCGGCCACGGCCCGGTCGACCTCCTCGATGACGGCGGGATGCGCGGCCAGCGCCGCGAGGTCCGCGCCGTTCTCCAGGCCGTGCGAGGCGGCCCAGGCGGGCGCCGCCTCGGGGTCGAGCACCAGCAGCGCGACGAGGTAGGAGCGGTGGTCGCCGTGCACCATCGCCTGGCCGATCAGCGGGTGTTCCTTCAGGGCGTTCTCCACGAGGGCCGGGGAGACGTTCTTGCCCGTCGACGTGATGATCATCTCCTTCTTCCGGTCCGTGACCCAGACGAAGCCGTCCTCGTCCACCCGGCCGATGTCGCCCGTGTGCAGCCACCCCTCCTCGTCGAGCGCGGGGCCGACCGTGCCGTCCGGCCGCAGATAGCCGGCGAAGACGGAGGAGCCGCGCACCTGGAGCTCGCCGTCCGCGGCGGTGCGCACCCGCACGCTCGACACCGGGCGGCCCACCGAGCCCAGCCGGAATCCGGTGCGGGGGCTGTTGGCCGTCGTCACGCCCGCCGTCTCGGTCAGGCCCCACGCGTCCATGACGACGATGCCGAAGCCGGCCCAGAACCGCACCACGTCCAGCGGCATCGGCGCGGACGCGCTGGCGGCCCAGGCGACCCGGTCGAGGCCGCCCGCGGCCAACAGGGGCAACAGCACCGTCTCGCGACACCGTGCGTACGCGTTCGCGAGCGCGGCGGGCGGCTCCTCGCCGCGCTCCTGGAAGCCGACGTGCTCGCGGGCCACCTCCGCGGCCTCCTCCACGGCCTTGCGCCGCTCCTCGGGCAGCGGGGTCAGTCCGGCGCGGACCGCCGCGGCCAGCTTCTCCCAGACCCTCGGCACACCGAAGAACTGCCGGGGCCGCAGCTCGCGCACCGCTTCGGCCACGGTGGCCGGATCGGCGCAGAGATGGACGTGCGAGGCACGGTGGCAGGGCAGGTAGATGCCGAGCATCCGCTCCGCGATATGGGCGAACGGCAGATAGCAGATGTGCTCGACGTGCGGCGGCAGATCCACCACTTCGTCGAGCGCGACGGCGTTGGCGAGCACCTGCTCATGGGTGAGGACCACGCCCTTGGGCTCACCGGTGGTCCCGGAGGTGTAGACGACGGTCAGCGCGTCCCCGGGGCGGGCCGTGTCCAGCGCCTTGCCGAAGCCCTCCGGGACCGGCTCGCGGGTCAGCGCCGTGTAGGGCAGGTGGTGGCCCTCCTCGCCGTCCTCCACCACCACGAGCCGTCCGAGCGGCGTGGCGTCGTCGTCGAGCAGAGGCGCCCATACGGCGGCCTGGGCGGCGCCCTCCACCATCGCCAGCGCCGCCCGGCAGTTGCGCGCGATGTGGGTGATCTGTTCGGGCGCGGCGGTGCCGTAGACGCTGACCGGCACGGCGCCGAGGCGCACCAGCGCGAGGTCGGACAGCCAGTGCTCGGGACGGTTGGCCATCATCAGCAGGACGTGGTCGCCGCGGCCCACGCCGAGCGCCGCGAGACCGGCGGCGAGTTCCGTGGTGCGGTCCCGGACCTCCGCCCAGGTGAGCGTGGACCACGCGGCGCCGTCCGGGGTCCGCCAGGACAGGGCGGGCAGGTCCGGGTGGAGGCGGGCGTTGCGTTCCAGGAGCTGGGGCAGCGTGGACGGCGCCGCCGGTTCTCCTTGTGGGTCCCCGTCGGTGCGCGGGGCAGATGTCATGACGGCCTCCTGGCGTGCTGGACGGATCGGATCGGATCGGAGTCAGATCGAGTCGGGTGTGGTGTGGGGAGTGGGCGGGGGGTGGTCAGCGGTCGGCGAAGGTCTCGCCGCGCTCTCAGGCCGGCCCTGTCGAGTGCCTTGCGGGAGGCCGGGGCGGGCCCGGTCAGCATGATCGTCGGGTCGGCTCCGGAGACGGCGGCGGACACGATCCGGGCTCGCGGGGTCAGTCCGTGCCGTCGGCCGGCCTCGGCGGAGCCGACGACGGTGAGCGCCGCTCCGTCCACGATGCCGGAGGAGTTGCCCGCGTGGTGGACGTGGTCGACGCGTTCGATCCAGTGGTACTTCTGGAGGGCGACCGCGTCGAATCCGCCGAGTCCACCGGCGGCCGCGAAGGACGGCTGGAGCGCGGCGAGGGAGTCCGTGGTCGTGCCTGGCCTGAGGTGTTCGTCCCGGTCGAGGACCAGCAGTCCGTCGCGGTCCCGCACGGGGACGACGGAGCGGGCGAAGCGGCCTTCCTTCCATGCCCGGGCGGCCCGCTCCTGGGACTCGGCCGCGTAGGCGTCGACGTCCCGGCGGCCGAACCCCTCGAGCGTGGCGATCAGGTCGGCGCCGATGCCCTGCGGGACGAACCCCGTGTCGTGGTTGGTCAGGGGGTCGAGTGCCCAGGCGCCGCCGGCGCTGCCCATGGGTGTGCGGGACATGGACTCCACCCCGCCGGCCAGGACCAGGTCCTCCCAGCCGGAACGCACCTTGGCGGCGGCGAGGTTGACGGCTTCCAGACCGGAGGCACAGAAGCGGTTCTCCTGGACGCCGGCGACGGTGTCGGGAAGCCCGGCGGCCATCACCGCGGTCCTGGCGATGTCGGCGCCCTGGTCGCCGACCGGGCTGACGACGCCGAGGACGATGTCGTCGATGCCGTCCGGGTCCAGGCCGGGGAACCGGCGGCGCACCTCGTCGATGAGTCCGACGACCAGGTCGACGGGCTTGGTGCCGTGCAGCGCGCCGCCGGGCTTGCCCCGGCCGCGGGGGGTGCGGATCGCCTCGTACACATACGCTTCGCTGATCGTCACAGGGAACCTTCCGGTCGGGTGGAGGGAGTCGACGGAGGGAGTCGACGGGGACACGGGAGCGCCGGGTGCGAAGGGGAAGGCGGGGCGGTCAGGCCAGCAGCGCGCGGCCGATGATCTCCTTCATGATCTCGGTGGTCCCGCCGTAGATCGTCTGGACCCGGCTGTCGAGGAACGCCCTGGCAACCTGGTACTCCGTCATGTAGCCGTAGCCGCCGTGCAGTTGGAGGCAGCGGTCGACGACCCGCTTCTGGAGTTCGGTCGCCCACCACTTGGCCATCGAAGCGTGTACGGCGTCGAGCCGGCCCGCACCGTGCTCGGTGACGCAGCGGTCGACGAAGGTCCGGGTGACGGCGCACTCGGTGGCCATCTCGGCGATCTCGAAGCGGATGTGCTGGAGCCGGGCCAGAGGGCGGCCGAACGCCTCGCGCTGCTTCACATACGCGCGGGTGAGTTCCAGGACGTGTTCGGCCGCGGCCGCCGCGCCCACGGCGATGGCGAGCCGTTCCTGGGCGAGGTTGGCCATCAGGGCGGCGAAGGCCTGGTTCTCCCCGCCCAGCAGGTTCTCCTTGGGCACCCGCACGTCGTCGAAGAACAACTCGGCGGTGTCCTGGGCCTTCTGGCCGATCTTGTCGAGGTTGCGGCCCCGCTCGAACCCCTTCATGCCGCGTTCGACGACGAGCAGGCTCTGCCCGGAGCTGCCGCCCTCGGGGGTGGTGCGGGCCACGACGACGACCAGGTCGGCGAGGATGCCGTTGGAGATGAACGTCTTGGCGCCGTTGAGAAGGTAGTGGTCACCCCGGTCGGTGGCGGTGGTGCGGATGCTCTGCAGGTCGGAGCCCGCTCCGGGTTCGGTCATGGCGATGGCAGTGACGGTCTCGCCGGAGGTGAATCCGGGCAGCCAACGCCGCTTCTGCTCGTCGGTGGCGAGCCGGGTGAGATAGGGGCCGACGATGTCGTTGTGCAGGCTGAGCGCCACGCCGGACGCTCCCGCCCGCGCGAACTCCTCGATCAGGACGGCGCTGTAGCGGAAGTCGTCGGTTCCTCCGCCGCCGTACTCCTGCGGTACCGCGAGGCCCAGCAGGCCCTGGCGGCCCGCCGCGCGCCAGACGTCACGGCTGACGACTCCGTCCCGCTCCCAACGGTCGTGGTGCGGCAGGACCTCCTTGGCGAGGAAGGTGCGGACGGTTTCGCGGAACGCCTCGTGCTCCGCCGTGTACAGGTCTCGTTCCATGGTCGCCTCCGGGTCGGGGAATCGTCGTTCAGAGCCAGTTCCTGACGAGCTCGACGAGGCGGGCCGGATCGCGTCCGACGGGAGTGACGTTGAGCATCGTGACGCCCGCCTCCCGGAACGCCTCGACCCGTTCGCGCACATAGCCCTCGGGGCCCGCCAGACAGACCAGTTCGCACAGTTCGGCGGGGACCGCGGCCTCCGCCTCGCGCCTGCGGCCCGCCAGGAAGTGCTCCTGGACGGCGGCGGCCTCGGCCAAGTAGCCGTAGGAACAGACCAGGTCGTAGTAGAAGTTGCGGCCCGGAGCGCCCATGCCCCCGACGTACAGGGCGATGACGGGACGCATCAGGTCGCGGACCCCCTCGGCGTCGTCCCCGACCGCCAGCAGCCCGTCGGCGACGACGGACAGCGGGCCGAGTTCCGGGGCGCGCCGCGCCGCGCCC
The DNA here is from genome assembly GCF_045041255.1 of Streptomyces sp. NBC_00080. NCBI lineage: Bacteria > Bacillati > Actinomycetota > Actinomycetes > Kitasatosporales > Streptomycetaceae > Streptomyces > Streptomyces sp. NBC_00080. The sequence continues at coordinate 9,130,035 of NZ_CP108235.1, read as the reverse complement.
TCGGCCAGCGGGCCGCCCCAGACCTTCGCCGCGTGTTCGGGCACATAGAGGAACGGCAGCCATCCGTCGGCGAGTTCGGCGGTCATCCGGACGTTCGCGGGTCCGAGCGCGGCCACGTACACCGGGATGGTGTCGCGCACCGGGCGGGTCAGCAGCTTCAGCGGTTTGCCGAGCGTGCCGCCCTTCTCGGGCGGCAGGGGCAGGTCGGTGATGCCGTGGTGCTCGATCACCTCGCGCCGCCAGATGCGGCGGGCGAGCCCGATCGTCTCGCGGGTGCGGCCGAGCGGCCGGTCGTAGCGGCGCCCGTGCCATCCCTCCACCACCTGAGGGCCGGAGGCGCCGATGCCGAGCAGGGCGCGGCCACCGGTCAGGGCGTCGAGTCCGGCCGCGGTCTGCGCGATCAGCGCGGGGGTGCGGGAGTACACGTTGAGCACGGCGGAGCCGATGCGCAGGCGATCGGTGCGGGCGGCCAGATATCCCATGATCGTCGGGGAGTCGAAGCCGTAGGCCTCGGCGACCCAGATCGCGTCGAGTCCGGCCGCCTCCAGCGCGGCCGCCTCGTCGGCGGCGGCGCGGGGGTCACCGGCGTACCGCAAGGGGGTGGAGAGTTCCATCAGCGTCCGTCCTCGGATTGGACGGCGGGCCGCGGGGAGCCGGTCAGTTCCGGGACGCGCCAGTCCCGGGCCACCTCGTCGTGGTGTGCTCCGGGGCGGGCCGGCGGCAGCCGCAGCGCGCCGGGGGTCGCGGAGAAACGGGGCGCCAGGCCGGGCTGGACCATGCCGTGTTCCTCGGTGAAGGTGCCGCGGGCCCTGAGGTGCGGGTGGCGGGCGGCCTCCCGCAGGGAGAGCACCGGGGCGACGCAGGCGTCCGTGCCTTCGAAGACGGCGGTCCAGGCAGCGCGTCCGGCGGATCCGAAGCGCGCCGCGAAGGCGGCCCGCAGTTCCGGCCACCGGCGCGGGTCGGCGCGGTCCGGCAGGTCCTCGGCGTCGAGGCCGAGGAGGCGGACGAACTCGGCGTAGAACGCGGGCTCCAGCGCGCCGACCGCCATCCAGCCGCCGTCGGCCGTCTCGTAGACGGCGTAGTAGGGGCACCCGCCGTCCAGCAGGTTGTGGCCCCGGGCGTCCTGCCACGCACCCGACGCGAGCATGCCCTGGACGAGGGCGGTGAGGTGGGCGGTGCCGTCGACGATCGCCGCGTCCACCACCTGCCCCTCCCCCGTCGTCCGGGCGGTCAGCAGGGCGGCGAGCGCTCCGGCGACGAGGTAGAGCGAGCCGCCCGCGTAGTCGCCGAGCAGGTTGCCGGGGATCACGGGCGGGCCTTCGGTGGCGCCGATCATGCCGAGTGCGCCCACCGTGGCGATGTAGCCGATGTCGTGCCCGGCCCGGGGCGCCAGCGGACCGTCCTGGCCCCAGCCCGTCATCCGGCCGTACACCAGGGCCGGGTTGACGGCCAGGCACTCCCGCGGGCCCACTCCCAGCCGCTCGGCCACTCCCGGTCGGAAGCCCTCGATCAGGATGTCGGCGCGCGCCGCCAACGCCCTTACGGCGCCGGGCCCGTCGTCCGACTTCAGGTCGACCAGGACGGATCGCTTGTTGCGGTTGGTGACGTCGAAGGCCGCGTCGACGCCGAGGACCGGCGTGCCCGGCCGGTCGACGCGGACGACGTCGGCGCCCAGATCGCCGAGCAGCATCGCGGCGAACGGCGCGGGCCCGATCCCCGCCAGTTCCACCACCCGTACGCCGGTCAGCGGTCCGGCCCGGCGGCTCGCCGGTGCCGCCTGCCGCACGGTCCTCGCGTCCCCATGCGTCGTGGTGTCCCTCATCGCGCTCATCAGCCCTCCGAACTCCGGTCTACTTAACGCTCGCTAAGAAGGTAGAGAGGGGCGGGCGGCCGGTCAATGGTCGTAACACCAGTTGCCCCGAGGGCAGTTGAGCCCTTGAATTCCACCCATTCAGCCTGAAAGACCACGCGTCATAAAGGCACTCGCCGACGAAACCCGCTGTGGGTCTCGGAGTTACTGAGCGGACATTAAGCGGCACGAGGGGCGCCTTCAGGCGCCCGGGGACGTACGATGTCGCTCGTCGGCACCGCACCGGAGGAGCATCCTTGAGCACGCAGCCCCGCCAGGAGACCGCCGCCGCGCCCCACTGGCGCACCTACGCGCCACTGGACCTGCACCCGATCCTCGTGCACGCCATGGAAGCCTTCAACGAGCACGGCTACCACGGCACTTCGGTACGGGACATCGCCGGCCGGGTCGGAGTCACCGTTCCCGCGCTCTACTACCACTACGCCAACAAGCAGGCACTGCTGGCCACCCTGCTGGAGACGTCCATCAAGGACGTGCTCGACCGCTGCAGGGCCGCCGCCGCGGAGGCCGGCGACGAGCCGCTCCCCCGCTTCCGTGCCATGGTCGAGTCCATCGTGCTGTACATGGCCAACCGCAAGGGACTGGCCTTCCTGGACACCGAGATACGCAGTCTCGAACCGGCGAACCGGGCCCGGTACGTGGCCCTGCGGGACTACCTCGAGCACATGCTGCTCGACACCGTGCGGGCGGGCATCGCCCAGGGGGTGTTCACCACGCCCATCCCGGCCGACGCGGTCCGGGCCGTCCTGATCATGTGTCAGGGGGTGGCCAACTGGTACCGGGCCGACGGCCCTCTCGGCGCGGCGGAGATCGCCGAGCGGCACGTCCTTCTCTGCCTCGGCACGGTGGGCTGCGCGGAGGCCGCCGGACCGCGCCCGTTCCGACTTCCCGTCACGCCACCGTGATCACGGCCTTGCCGTGCGCGTGCCCCCGCTCCACATACCGCATGCCCTCGGCCGCGTCGGCCAGCGGGTAGGTCCGGTCGATCACCGGGGTGAGGCTGCCCGCCTCGATGAGCGCGGTGACGGCGAGCAGGTCCTCCCGGGCCGGTCCGGCCGGGGTCGACGGGAGGATCGTCCGGAGCTGCTGGCGGACGAACCCGTTGACCGCGATCACCCGGAGCATGGAACCCACCGCCCCGAACACCCGGCCTGGCGAGCCGCCGCCGTTGGCCACGAGCGTGCCTGTCGGGGTGAGGACCTGACGCAGCCGGCTCAGCGGGCGGTTGCCGACGTTGTCCAGGATCACGTCGTAGCGCTCACCTCCTTCCGTGAAGTCTTCCCGGGTGTGGTCGACGACGTGCGCGGCGCCGAGCGAGCGCACCAGATCGACATGGGAAGTGCTGCACACCCCGGTGACCTCGGCATCCAGGGCCACCGCGATCTGCACGGCGAACGTCCCGACGCCACCGGCGGCTCCGTTGACCAGCACCCGCTGCCCGGCCCGCACCCGGCCCACGGTCCGGATACCGCGCAGGGCGGTCACCGCCGCCATCGGCACCGCCGCGGCCTGCTCGAAGGTCAGGCCCGCGGGCTTGGGGACCAGGAGATCCGCGGTGGTGCGCGCGTACTCGGCGAAGGAGCCGTGACAGAAGCCCAGTACCTCGTCGCCCGGCCGGAGGCCTCGTACACCGGCGCCGACCGACTCGACCTGTCCGGCGACGTCGATGCCGGCCACCCGGCACTTCGGCCGCGTCAGCCCCACGCCTCCCATCAGCCGCGCCACGTAGGGATCGCCGCGCAGCATGTGCCAGTCGTAGGGGTTCAGCGCGGCGGCTCGCACCCGTACCGACACCTGGCCGGCCGAGACCTCGGGCCGGTCGGTGTCCACCAGCTCAAGGATGTCCGGCGGTCCGAACCTCTCCTGCACGATCGCCTTCATCGAGTTGCCCCCTCTTTCGTGGCGTCGATGGCCGACGAGCCCCCGACAGATGCCTTCCGGCATGACGGGTGTACGCCGTACACCTCTGTCGGGCACGGTAGGTGTACGGCGTACACCCGTCAAGGGGGACAGTAGGTAGGAAGGGAGGGAGGGAGGGAGGTCAGGCCGTGCTCAGGAGCCGTTCGAGGCCGTCCAGTGTCAGGTCCAGAGCGAACTCGAACTCGAACTGGTCGTCGCAGCCCGCGCCGACGACGGACTCCGGGTCGTGGGCGACCGCCATGGCCAGTTCGGTGATGTGCGGGTAGCGCGCGGCCATCTCCTCGGGCGGCATCGCGTCCGGGTCCGGCTCACGGCCGTCGGCACTGTCCTCGAACAGCTCCTGGGAGAAGCCCAGGAGACGACTGCCCATGACGTGCATCGCGTGATGGACCAGGCGGATCGAGAAACCTCCGGCCCGGAAGATCCCGATCATCGAGTCCAGGTACGCCATCACCGCCGGGGTGGGAGTGGCCCGCGCCTTCGTCCGCGACTCGATGACCGCGGGCGCCCACGGGTGGCGCAACAGCATGCGGCGGGCCGACAGCACCCGCCGGCGCACGGTGGTCTTCCAGTCGGTGTCGTCGGCCGGTGGGTCGATCTCGTCCATGAGGACGTCGATCATGCCGTCCAGCAACTCGTTCTTGTTCGCCACGTGCTTGTACAGCGCCATCGGCACGACGCCGAGCGCCTGGGCGATGTTGCGCATGCTGAGCGCGTCGACTCCGCCCTCGTCGGCCAGCGCGACGGCGGCACTCAGCACCCGTCCCCTGCTCAGCGGTGGGCGGGACTGCGCGGCGACGACCGCCTTCGTCGTTATCTCCACCATCTCCTCTGCCGTTCGACGACGCCTTCAGGGCGCCGGGCGGGACAACAGCGTATGCGTGAAGGGAGTGACGGGGCGTTCGAGGCGCTCGCCGTCCACGGTGATGTCGACCGCCTCGTTGTAGAAGGCGAGCAGTTCACCGATGGCGGCCACGGCGGGCACCGGCGTGGGGTAGCTCCACACGATGTCGGGCGGGACGTCCGCCTCGCCGGTCCAGGACCAGTACCTGGCGGTGCCCTTGTAAGGGCAGCCGGTGCGGTGGTCGGTGGGGCTGAACAGGTCGAGGCGGACGTCCTCGCGGGGGATGTAGTAGCGGGTGGGCAGGCCGGTCTCGAAGAGGAGGACCGGGCGGCGGGTGTCGGCGACGACCGTGCCGTCGATCTCGACCCGGACGTGCCGGCTGCCGGGCAGGGCGTCGACACGTTTGTGCGGGTCGCGGGGGTGGATGAAGATCTCCTCCTCTTCCTCGTACCAGTGGTCGAGTCCCCTGCCCGTGCGCCGGAACCACTCGAACGCGACGTGACCGGCCAGGTCCTGTGCGGGGAAGGTCCAGGCCGCGTTCTCCAGCAGCTCGCCGGCCACCTCGAGGTCGTAGAAGACCCGCGATCCCGTGTGCGTGCCGATCGGCGGGTTCTTCGCCGGCCGCAGCAGGTCCTCGCGGACCTCCTCGCGCGGGAAGGCGTACAAGGGCACCGGCACGCCGGGCTCCCACACGAGGACCGGATGCCGGCTGTCGACGACGGTGAACTCGCCCTTGCGGCCCCGGACCCAGCGCGGGCTGGGCTCCCAGAGGAGACCTTCAGGGGTGGTGCGTACGGAGTCGGCGGTGCCGAGCCTGGTCATGTCCGTTTCCTCCCTCGTCGAACCCTCCCCCGAACGCTCCGCTCGTCCTCCGCGTTCCCCGAACGGGCGCCGCTCTCACCGTCCGTCCAGTGCCTCCGGGTCGTCGGCGCCGCTGTAGGTGAACGACCGGAACAGCACCTCGCCCTCGGAGCAGGTGAGACCGACGGTCCGGCCCGTCATGCCCGCGGCGACCTCGGTCGAGAGGTACCGGCCGTCGACGCGGCCGAGTTCCCGGAATCCCTCCGTGCCGTGGAGGCCGGCGACGATTTCGTCGGGACCCATGTCGGTGCCGAAGGGTGTGGCGGCGCTGTGCGGTACGACGCGCAGTTCGAGGGTCGTCCCGCCGGTGGCGGCGGCCCCGGTGACGGCGGCTTCGCCCAGCATCGCGTGCGCCGCGCCGATCCGGGCGACGGCACGCACACGGCCGTCCGTCACTTCGACGCGTACGGCGTGACGGGCGTCGATCCGCAACTCCAGTCCTCCGGATCCGCCGGCTCCCCCGCCCCGCCCGTCGGTGACCACCGTCGCCCGCGCCCGCAGGTAGAGGTGCTCCTGGCGGCGGCCCACGAAGGCAGGTCCGCCCGTCGCGGTCAGTCGTCGGCCGTGGTCCGTCGCCTTGAGCACGTCGGCGGGGAACGCGCCGGGCGCCACCCAGGACTGCGGCAGGTGCTGCCCCGTTTCCGTCAGGTGCTCGGTGAAGGCCGGTGCGGCGTCCGGCTGGATCGGCTCGGCCGGGCCGGGCCAGCCCTCGCTCCAGCGCACCTCGCAGGCGAAGGTCTCCCGGCCGAGTACGTGCCACTCGGGGCTGCTGCCGCGCGGCCGTACACCCAGGTAGACCATCGCCCAGGTACCGTCGGGGCGCCGCACGAGGTCCGCGTGACCGGTGCTCTGGACGGGGGCGTCGCTGCCGCGCGCGGTGAGGATCGGATTCCCGGGGCACGCCTCGAAGGGGCCGGACGGGGAAGGTCCCCGGGCGATGGTGACGGCGTGACCGCGTTCGGTGCCGCCCTCGGCGATGAGCAGGTACCAGAACGCGCCGATGCGGTACAGGTGCGGCCCCTCGGGGAACTTGCCGCCCGTCCCCTGCCACAGCCGCCGTCGCTCGGTGAGCAGGGCGCCGGTCCGCGGATCCAGCACGGCCTGCACGATCCCCTCGCCGAAGCGGGTCCAGGTCAGCAGGCAGGCGCCGTCGTCGTCCCAGGCGAGGTCGGGGTCGATCCCCAGCGCGTCGGGGATCCACACCGGGTCCGACCAGGGGCCGGCCGCGTCTTCGGCGGTGACCAGGAACATCCTCGGCTCGCCCACCAGGAGGGTGCTGATCATCCAGAAGCGGCCGTCATGATGGCGAAGGGTCGGCGCCAGGATGCCTCCCGAGGCCGACACCCCCTCCAGCGGCAACTGCGCCGGCCGGTCGAGCGCGTGGCCGAGGTGTTCCCAGGTGCGCAGGTCGGTCGACCGGTGGATCGGCACGCCCGGCGCGTATTCGAAGCTGGAGTTGGCGAGGTAGTACGTGTCTCCCACCCGGCAGACGCTGGGGTCGGGATGGAATCCGGGGAGGACCGGGCGGACGGGCAGCTGCACGGCGTGACTTTCTGGTGGTCGGGAGCGGGCGGGGGGGAAGGGTGGGGCAGGGGTGGGCGTCCGGCCCGCTCAGACGGCCACCGTGTCCCCCGCGTCCTCGTTCTCGGGATCACGCAGCGGCGGGATGAACAGGGAGAGCGCCAAGGCCAGGAGCGTGACGAGGGCGCCGAGCCAGAAGACCCAGGCGTAGCCGGCGTCCTGGTAGAAGGCGGTGCCGTCGACCACGGTGCTGTGGGCGCTGAGGAGGGCGTACGCGCCGGCGGTGACGATGGCGCCGAACAGGCTGATCAGCATGTTGAGCATGCCGCTGCCCAGTCCCTGTTCGTCACGGGAGACGACGCCGACCACGAGCACCGGCGCTCCCGCCACCACGACACCGGCGCCGATGTTGGCGACGCAGGACGTCAGGGAGAGTTCCAGCTCGTTGCCGTGGAAGAAGCCGACGAGCGCGTAGCCGACGGCCATCACCGTCAGGCCGGCGATCCAGACCTTGCGCGGGTCCAGGCTGCGCAGGAAGCGGCTGACGAGGACGCCGGTCCCGAACATCACCAGGTTCCAGCTCACGCTGACCACGGCGTTGTGCTGCGCCGTCCATCCCAGTCCGGCCGAGACGCCGGGGATGTGCGGGAAGAGGGCGAGCAGAATGGCCAGTCCCGGCATCGTGAACGCGACGGTCTGGGCGAGGCCGCCGGCCGTGAGCGCCAGGGCCACGGGGCGCCGGCGCAGAACCTTCAGGTCGAGGATGGGGTGGGCGCTGGCCCGCTCGACGAACAGGAACGCGATCAGGGCGGCAGCGCCGGCACCGAGCCAGCCGAGCGTGCGGACGTCCGTCCAGCCCCAGCTCTGGCCCTGTCCGACGGCGTAGATCACGGCGGTGAGACCGCCGCCGAGGACCAGTCCGCCCGTCCAGTCGAAACCCGGGTCGAAGGCGTGCCGCGGTGTCTCCGGCACCACCAGGGCGACCAGCAGGAACGCGACGGCGGTGGCCGCGGCGAGGAACCACAGGGCGCCGCGGTAGCCCCAGTGGTCGACGAGCCATCCCGCGAGGAAGGGGGTGCCGAGGGCGACCAGTCCGACGCTGCTGCCGATCATGCCGCTGGCCGACTTGACCAGCCGACGCGGGAAGATGTCGCGCACCGCGGCGAAGGAGAGCGCGCCGAACGGGCCGTAGAAGCCGGCGATCGCGCGGCCGACCAGCACCAGCCAGAAGTCTCCGGCCAGAGCGGCGAGCGCCTCGCCGCCGGCACCCAGCGCCATCATGGCGAGCATGACGCGCTTCCTGCCGTACAGGTCGCCCAGCTTGATGGCGAACGGCGTCAGCAGGGTGGTCACCAGGGTGAGCGTGAGGCCGAACCACGCCACCTGGGTGGTGTGGAAGCTCTGCGCGACGCTCGCGGTGGCGTTGGCGCCGAGGATTCCGCCGGCGGCCAGCAGCTGGGTGGGCCAGGCGAGCGCGATCAGCACCGCGACCAGGCGGAGGTTCCAGCCTCCGCCGGGCTTGGCGGGCGGCGCGATGTCGAGTGAGGGGCTTGGCGACGTCGGTGTCATGCCAGCCCTCCTTTCACGGAGGTGCCGAAGGGAGTGAGAGGAGCTGTGGGGGGCGCGGAGGATCGAACCCGCCGTGACACGTCGCTCACCGGGAGGTGACAGCGTGGCAATCCGTCGTCGCGTGACGTCGATGATGACCCGAACACCTAGTGCTTACTAGGTGTTCGCAGGGTGACCCATGTCACACGCACATCGGGCGCTTCCCGCCCGCCACGGACGCCTCACGGCGCCCCGGTACCGTTCTTCCATGGCGACACCCAGGGGACCGCGCGGCGGCTACACGGCAGGCCGGGCGCGGCGCACCCAGATCCTCGAGGCGGCCCTGCTGCGCTTCGGGCAGGACGGCTACCGCAAGACCTCCCTGGCCCGTATCGCCCGGGACGCCGAGATCACCGACGCCGGGCTGCTCCACCACTTCCGCGACAAGCAGCAGCTGCTGCTGGCCGTGGTCGAGCACTGGCACGACCGCATGGACACCCGGTGGCAGCGCGTGTCGGAGTCCGTGCGGGACGCGTTCCGCTGCCACGTGGAGGACACCGCCGAGACGCTCACCATGCCGGGCATGGTGGAGCTCGCCGTCGTGGTCTCCGCCGAGGCGACCGCGCCGGACCATCCGGCCCACGACTTCTTCGCGCACTGGCAGGAGAAGGGCGTGAAGGAGCTCGCGGAGCGACTGCGCGCGGGAAGCCACAACGGCGAACTCCTGCCCGACCTGGACCACGACGGCATCGCGCGCGAATGCGCCGCCGTCGACGCCGGACTGCGGCAGCAGTGGCTCGCCTCCGGCCGCTCCTTCGACCTCATCCCGGTGATGCACGCCCACCTGGACCGGCTGATGCGTTCCATCTCCGCCGACGGCCAGGGGCTGTAGGCCGACTCGGGCAGGGCGAGCCGGACGGCCTCCACGGCGCCTTGCTTGTCATGCACATGTCGCTTCAGGTCACGTGATTCACGTCATACAGGCCAACACCTAGCGGTCACTAGGTATTGGCGCGCATGATCGAGCCTGCTCATCTCCGTCCCCCGGGACCCCCGCACCCGACACCACCGCCCACGGCGCCGAGGACTCGACATGCCCCACCCCTGGACCGCCCGCGTCATCTCCCCCTCCCGACCGGCACAGCCGCCCGCCACCGCGGCCCGGCCGGCCGCTCTGTTGCGCGGCGAGTTCACCGTGCGGGCAGCGGTCAGAGCGGCCCGGCTCTCCGTCACCGCGCTCGGCGTGTACGAGCTGGAACTCAACGGCACCGTGGTGGGCGACCACGTCCTCGCCCCCGGCTGGACGAGCTACCGGCACCGCCACCGGTACCAGGTCTTCGACGTGACGGACCTGCTGCGCGAGGGGGCCAACGCCTGGGGGGCGCACCTGGCGGACGGCTGGTACCGGGGGCTGCTCGGCTTCAACGGCGGCACCCGGAACATCTATGGCGAGAACACCGGCCTGCTCGCCGAGCTGCGGATCGAGTACGCCGACGGCACCACCCACACCGTCACCACGGGCGGGGACTGGCGCTGGAGCGCCGGGCCCGTGACCGCGGCGGGTCTGTACGAGGGCGAGGAGTACGACGCGCGCCGCGAGCAGGCCGGGTGGAGCGAGCCCGGCTTCGACGCCTCGGACTGGGCGCCGGTGCGACTCCTGCCGTTCGACACCTCCACGCTCTTCGAGGCCGACAGCCCGCCGGTGCGCCGTATCGAGTCCGTTGCCCCTATCGCCGTCACCACCTCCCCCACCGGCCGCACCCTCGTCGACTTCGGCCAGAACCTGGTCGGACGGCTGCGCATCCGCGTCCGGGGCGAGGCGGGCCGAACCGTCACCCTGCGGCACGCGGAGGTCCTGGAGGACGGCGAGCTGTGCACCCGTCCGCTGCGGCACGCCAGTGCCACCGACCGTTACACCCTGCGCGGCGACCCGGACGGCGAGGTGTGGGAACCCCGCTTCACCTTCCACGGCTTCCGCTACGCCGAGATCGACGCCTGGCCCGGGGAGCCCGCCCCGGCCGACGTGAGCGCCGTCGTCCTGCACAGCGACCTGCGCCCCACCGGCTGGTTCTCCTGCTCCGATGCCTCGCTGAACCGGCTGCACGAGAACGTGGTGTGGGGGATGCGCGGCAACTTCCTCGACGTCCCCACCGACTGCCCGCAGCGCGACGAGCGGCTCGGCTGGACCGGTGACGTGCAGGTCTTCGCCCCCACCGCTGCCTTCCTCTACGACGTCCGCGCTTTCCTGCGCTCCTGGCTGTGCGATCTGGCCGCCGACCAGCGCGACGACGAGCGGGGCGTCCCGCCGGTGTTCAGCCCCGCCGTCCCGGTGATCACCCCCGTCCCTATCCCGCCGGGCAATCCGCCGATGGCCGGGTGGTGCGACGCCGCCGTGATCGTCCCCTGGGTGCTGTACGAGCGCTACGGCGACACCGGCGTGCTGCGCGCCCAGTACGCCTCCATGCGCGGCTGGGTCGACGCGGTCGACCGCCTCGCCGGGGACGGCCGGATCTGGGGCGAGGGCTTCCAGTTCGGCGACTGGCTGGACCCGGCCGCACCGGCCGACGACCCCGGACGGTCGACGACCTCCTCAAGCCTCGTCGCCACCGCGTACTTCGCCCACTCGGCCCGGCTGCTGGCCCGTACGGCCCACGTGCTGGCGGAGCGGGACGACGCCGAGCACTACGGCGCCCTGGCCGACTCGGTCCGCGGGGCCTTCCGGCACCGTTTCCATGCCGGGGGCGGGCGGCTGGTGGAGGAGACCCAGACCGCGTACGCCCTCGCCCTGTGCTTCCGACTGCTGGAGAACGACGCCGAACGCACCGAGGCCGGACGCCGGCTGGCGGACCTCGTGGCGTCGGGAGACCACCGCATCGGCACCGGGTTCCTCGGCACCCCGCTGGTGTGCGACGCGCTGACCGACACCGGACACGTGGACACCGCCTTCGGGCTGCTGACGCAGCGCTCCGCCCCCTCCTGGCTGTACCAGGTGGACATGGGCGCCACGACCGTCTGGGAGCGCTGGGACAGCATGCTTCCCGACGGCGGCGTCAATCCCGGCGAGATGACCTCCTTCAACCACTACGCCCTCGGAGCGGTCGCCGACTGGATGCACCGCACCGTCGCCGGTCTGGCGCCCGCCGAACCCGGCTACCGCCGACTCCTGGTCCGTCCCCGCCCGGGCGGCGGCCTCACCTGGGCCCGCGCCGCGCACGAGACTCCGTACGGCCGGGCCGAGACCGCCTGGCGTGTCGAGGGCGACCTGCTTCTGCTCGACCTCCTCGTGCCCCCGGACACCTCCGCCCTCGTCGACCTGCCGGGCGCCGAACCCGTGACCGCGGGACCCGGACGGCACACCTTCCACACCCCGCTTCCGCAGCAACAGCACCGGCTGCAGCCACAGACGTGACGCACGGCCGCACGGGTACGGAGACCGCCGTCCGCGCGGCCGCCCTCGCGCGGCGCCTCGCCGACACTTCGCCGGCCGCCGACCCCGGCCCCGCCCCCTACTCCCCCACCCGCGAACCCCCACCCATGGAGCACGCAGTGACCCACCCGTACCAGGACCCTCAGAACAGCGTCGCCGAGCGCGTGGCCGACCTGCTGGCGCGCATGAAGGTCGAGGAGAAGGCCGGACTGCTCTTCCACCACGTCATCGGCATCGGCGACCGGCCCGCACCCGCCGGGCGCACCGCCGAGGAGATGATGTCCGAGAGCCTGATGTCCCACTTCAACCTGCTCGGAGCCGGCAGTCCGCGCCAGATGGCCGACCTGCACAACCATGTCCAGCAGCTGGCCGCCGACACCCGCCTCGGTATTCCGGTCACCCTCTCCACCGACCCCCGCCATGCCTTCACCGACAACCCGGGCACCGCGATGCTGGCCGGCCCCTTCTCCCAGTGGCCGGAGTCGCTGGGCCTCGCGGCCGTCGGCGACACCGAACTCGTACGGCGGTACGCGGACACCGTGCGCCGCGAGTACCTGGCCGTCGGTCTGCGGGTCGCCCTGCACCCGCAGATCGACCTGGCGACCGAGCCCCGCTGGGCGCGCGGCTCGGGCACGTTCGGCGAGGACGCCGGCCTGACGTCACGACTCGTCGCCGCCTACATCGAGGGACTGAGCGGACCGGGCGACGGCCTCGGCGCCGACAGCGTCGCCGCGATGGTCAAGCACTTCCCCGGCGGCGGACCACAGCAGGACGGCGAGGACCCGCACTTCCCCTACGGCAAGGAGCAGATCTACCCCGGCGGCTTCTTCGACTACCACCTCTTGCCCTTCGAGGCCGCCATCGCCGCGGGCGCCACCCAGGTCATGCCGTACTACGGCATGCCCGTCGGCACCGAGCACGAAGAGGTCGGCTTCGGCTTCAACCGCGGCATCATCACCGGTCTGCTGCGCGAGAAGCTGGGCTTCGACGGCATCGTCTGCACCGACTGGGGCCTGGTCACCGACCAGTTGGTCATGGGCGAGCCGCACCTGGCGCGGGCCTGGGGTGTGGAGGACCTCTCCCCCTCCGAGCGACTGCTGAAGATCCTGCACGCGGGCGCCGACCAGGTCGGCGGCGAGTCCTGCCCCGAACTGATCGTGGACCTGGTCCGCACGGGTCGGCTCGAGGAGTCGCGGCTCGACGCCTCCGTGGTCCGGCTGCTCGGCGAGAAGTTCCGTCTGGGCCTGTTCGACGACCGGCGCTATGTCGATCCCGACGCCGCCGAGGAGATCGTCGGCCACGCCGACTTCCACGCCGCCGGCGAGATCGCCCAGCGCCGCTCGGCCACCCTGCTCAAGAGCGGGCCGCTGCCCCTGTCCGGCAGGCCCCGTCTCTACGTCGAGGGCGTCGATCCGACGACGGCCGCCGAGTACGCCGACCTGGTCGCCGACCCCGCCGACGCCGACCTCGCGGTGCTGCGCCTGACCACGCCGTACGAACCCCGACCCGGACTGTTCGAGTCCTTCTTCCACGCCGGCCGGCTCGACTTCCCCGAGGAGCGCCTCAAGGAGATCCTCCGCCTGCTCGACGCCGTGCCCACCGTCGTGGCGATCCACCTGGAACGCCCGGCCGTCATCCCCGAGATCGCCGACCGCTCGGCGGCACTCCTCGCCGTGTACGGCACCGGCGACCGCGCCCTGTTCGACCTCCTGTTCGGCCGGGCCGTACCGGAGGGCTCGCTGCCCTTCCAACTCCCCCGTTCCATGGCCGAGGTCGAGGCCGGACACCCCGACGTGCCCCAGGAGAGCGCCGACCCGCTCTACCCCTTCGGCCACGGCCTGCGCTACCCGGCCGGGGCCTGACGTCTTCGCCATCGGCCGCCGACGGGATCCGAGCAGCGCTGAACGGATCCGCCGGGTTGCCGGGGCACAACGCCCCGGCATCACGCCCGTGCCCGCCCGTGCCCGGCCCTGCGTCCGGCTTGGACCTGGTGTTTCTGGGCACACGGGACGGACCCGGCTGGTCGGCCCAAGGAGAGAGCATGGCGAAGGACTCACCGTTGAAGGCTGTCGGATGGGCGCGCTCGCTCCCGGTGAGCAGTGGGGTGAAGGTCGCCAGGGAGTGGACGCGCGCGCATGTGGCCACGCTCGGCTGGACGCGGACGGCACCGGATCTGGTGGATTCGATCCTGCTGGCGGTGTCCGAGCTGGTCACCAACGCCCACGTGCATGCCCGTAGCGCGGCGCAGCTGATCCTCACCTGGGACGAGGAGTGCCTGCACGTCACCGTGCATGACGACTCGCCTCGGCTGCCCGAGCCGCGCGATCCGGGCACCAGCGCCCCCGGCGGGCGTGGTCTGCTGCTGATCGATGCCCTCGCCGACAAGTGGGAGGCCTATCCCTGCCCCCGCGGCAAGAGCGTCACCGCCTGCTTTCAAGCACCCCCGTGCGCCGCGCCCGGAGCGCCCGGCTCGGAATGAGAGGCCGTCACCGAGAGGAGGCCCGCCCCATGACATCCGACGAGGGCGAGCGGCTCGAACGCGCCATCCTCGACCTCCTGGGGCGGCGGCGGCCGGACGCGTCGGTCTGCCCGTCCGAGGTCGCCCGGTCGGTGCACCACGGTTCGGGCGACGGGTGGCGGCGGCTGATGGAGCCCACGCGTGCCGCGGCCGGGCGGCTGTCCCGGGCGGGTCTGGTGGAGATCACTCAGGGCGGAGAGCCCGTCGACCCGACGTCGGCCCGTGGTCCGATCAGGATCCGCCGGACACGCTGACGGGGTCCGCGAGCGGCACGGGTGGCCGGCGCGCCGAACCGGTCGCCGCGACCGCGGCCGTCACTGCGGGGGGTTGCCGTGCTTGCGCGAGGGCAGGTCGGCGTGTTTCGTGCGCAGCATCGCCAGCGCGCGGATCAGCGTCTCACGGGTGCCGGCGGGGTCGATCACGTCGTCCACCAGACCGCGTTCGGCCGCGTAGTAGGGGTGCATCAGCTCCGCCCGGTACTCCTTGACCATCCGCTCCCGCATCGCCTCGGGCTCGTCCGCCTCCGCGATCTGCCGCCGGAAGATGACGTTCGCGGCACCCTCGGCGCCCATCACCGCGATCTCGTTCGTCGGCCAGGCATAGGTGACGTCCGCGCCGATGGACTGCGAGTCCATGACGATGTAGGCGCCCCCGTACGCCTTGCGCAGAATCAAGGAAATGCGCGGCACGGTCGCATTGCAGTACGCGTACAGCAGCTTCGCGCCGTGCCGGATGACTCCGCCGTGCTCCTGGTCGACCCCCGGCAGAAACCCCGGAACGTCCACCAACGTCACCAGCGGGATGTTGAAGGCGTCACACATCTGAACGAACCTGGCGCCCTTCTCGCTCGCCTCGATGTCCAGGACACCCGCCAGGACCCGGGGCTGACTCGCCACGATTCCCACGACCTCGCCGTCCAGCCGAGCCAGCGCACACACGAGGTTGCGGGCCCAGCTCTCGTGGATCTCCAGGAACTCCCCGTCGTCCACGAGGTGACCGATCACCTCGGTCATGTCGTAGGGCTGGCTGCCGTCCGCCGGTACAAGACCCACCAGCTCCTCCGACCGCCGCCCCGGTGGATCCGTCACCGGCCACCGCGGCGCGCACTCGCGGTTGTTCTGCGGCAGCAACGACAGCAGATACCGCACCTCCGCGATGCACGTCTCCTCGTCGTCGTAGGCGAAATGGCACACCCCCGACGTCTCCGCGTGCACGTCCGCCCCGCCCAGACCGTCGCGCGTGACCTCCTCGCCCGTCACCGTCCGCACCACGTCCGGCCCCGTCAGGAACATCTGGGACGTCCCCCGCACCATGAAGACGAAATCGGTCAGCGCCGGGCTGTAGGCGGCGCCTCCCGCGCACGGCCCCAGCACCACCGATATCTGTGGGATGACCCCCGACGCCCGCACATTGCGACGGAAGATTCCGCCGTAACCCGCCAGCGCGACCACACCCTCCTGGATACGCGCACCCGCACCGTCGTTCAACGACACCAGCGGCGCCCCCGCCGCCAGAGCCATGTCCATCACCTTGTGGATCTTCTCCGCGTGCGCCTCGCCCAAGGCACCCCCGAACACACGGAAATCATGCGCGTACACGAAGACCTGCCGGCCCTCGACCGTGCCCCACCCCGTCACCACACCATCCGTGTACGGGCGCCGCGCCTCCAACCCGAACCCGCTCGCCCGATGCCGCCGCAACAACCCCACCTCGACGAAGGACCCTTCGTCCAGCAACAGGCCGACCCGGTCCCGCGCCGACGGTCTCCTGCCGCCACCCGCCCCACCGCTCGGCCCGGCCACCGCCTCCGCACGCACCTCCAGCAACTCCGCCACTGCCACACGGCTACCAGGAACGTTGGAAAACTCATCTACACCGCTCACGGCATATCCCTCCGTCGTAACGAACCCAGCACGCCCGAAACCCCCACCACGACGAACCGCCCACGCGGTTCACACGGCAGGGGTGACAACGCCAGGCCTACCGAGGGCTGCGCGGCCGGCGGCAGCCGGAACTCCCGCTCAGGCCGGGCAGGAACGCCATCACCGCATCCCGAGCGACCTCGCTCCCCATGTCCCCACCCCTTACGGCCGTCGGCGCTCGTGCTGTCCCCCACCGTCCAGCACCCCGCTCGAAACCAAACGGGGCCTCGCTCGAAACCCACTCGCCCCTCCCCGCGCGCACCTCGCCGGACGCTCGCCGAACTCATCTGAAACATTTGCCCCGGCCCACCGCGTCGGTGAGGTGTAGGCCAACGGAAAGGCACCGAGGGGTGGGAATGAGAAGGTCCCGGACATCGTCCCGGACAGATGAGTTCATGGAGTTCGCCACCGGACGCGCCGGGCATCTGCTGCGCTCCGCATGCCTGCTCACCAGTGGAGACATTCACCTCGCCGAGGATCTGGTGCAGGAGACGCTCAGCCGGATGTACACCCTTGGCGGTCGGATGTCCCGGATCGACAACCCTGCGGCGTACGCCCAGACGGTTCTCGTCCGTACCTTCCTGACCCACCGTCGGCGGTACTCCGCGGCCGAGCGCCCGCTGGCGGACCTGCCGGACGCCCCGCCGACCCGGAGCACGGACGACCCGGCTCTGCGGCTCGCGCTGCTTCAGGCCTTGCGGGAACTGCCGCCCAAGGACCGGGCGGTGGTGGTGCTGCGCTACTGGGAGGACCGCAGCGTGGAGGACACCGCCGACGCGATGAACGTGAGTGCCGCGGCCGTACGCACCCGCTCGACCCGGGCGCTGGCGAAACTCCGCGAACGGCTCGGGGGCAGCCTCGCCGAACTGATCACCCCGGCCTGACCACCCGGCCCTGCCTCCCGCCGTTCGTTTCCCCACTGCTGCGAACAACCGGGCCCACGGGGGCCCGTCCCGTTCATCGCTCCGCACTCCCGTCCGCACCAACACAGGAACTGGTGGTTCCGTATGCCCTTCGAAGACGAACTCGGGAAGGTACTCCGCGACACCGCGGGCACCTTCACCGCCGACCGGCGGTCCCTGGCGGAAGGCAGCCTCCTGCGCGGCCGCCGCAGGCTGGCCCGCCGCCGCGCCTCCGTCATGGCCGGGAGCGCGCTGGCCGTCGTTCTGTTGGCGACGGCCGGTGTCCGACTGGGCGGCGGGCAGGACGACGACGGCAAGGTCGGCGGCCTGGCCTCGACGCCGCCACCGGGAGGCGGCTACGGACACTTCGCCGTCACCGCCAAGAACATGGAGAACATCCTCCAGAACGCCATGGACGTCTCCGGGATCGCCGTCACGCACCCCAAGCTGCAGGCAACGGGAAGCTCCGGGGCGAGCCGACCCGCGACGGCCTCGATCGACTTCGGGGACGGCTACGGCGCGGCGAGGGTCACGCTCTCGGTGCGCCGGGTCGACCCGGCCGAGGAGGACCTCAAGGAGCTGATCACCTGCCCGCCCGACGGGGATTCTCCGTACGAGGAGTGCACGACACAACCCGACAACCGGGCCGTGAAGGGGTACACCGAGGCGGGCAAGGCGGGCGGGATCAAGAAGTGGGCGGTCACGATGCTCTCGCCCAGCGGGTACCTCATCGAGGTCGCCACCCACAACGTGGCGTCGACGACCGACGCCGACACGGAACCCGTGACCCGCAACCCCCGCATGAACCCGGGCAAGCTGCGCTACCTGGCGATGTTCGTCGACGGCTCCTTCACCCCCGCCGGGGAACCCAACTCCCTGGGGACGCTGGAGCCGGGCACCATGGCCGAGCCGGGCGACTTCCTGCCCCTGCTCAAGGACCTGCTGCCCGAGCGTCTGCACATCTACTCGGAGGGGGGCACCGGGGTGGAGGGCCATGTCGTCGTGTCCGACTCCGAGAGCAGCAACCGGACCTACATCGAGGTCGGCCGGACCGCCGGCGACAAGGAGGCATGGAACGAGACCCTGGCCGACGGCACCAAGGTGGGCACCCGGCAACTGCCCGGCCGGCAGCCGGGAGTCGTCCAGCTCCGGGTCGACGCACTCCGGGTGAACGGGCTGTGGATCTCCGTCTCCGCCTACAACGCTCCGAGTCCGACCTCCAAGAAGAGCGGCGCCGCCCCCTTGATCACGGCCGAAGAACTCAAGACCATCGCCACCAGCCGGTCCTGGCTGCTCGCCCGGTAGTGCCGACGGCGCGGCGAGACGTCGGACCCACCCCGGGACGGGTGAAGTGCTCGGCAGCCGATCACTCGCCGGGATCACCCGTGCCGGGCGCCGGAACGACCCGCGGTGTCCCCTGCGTCCAGGCGAGCGTGATCCGCATTTCGCTGAACCGCCAGCCCGCCGAGGTCAGCACGGCGGTGCAGGCCGATCGCAGGCCGCTTGTCCGGTGGGGCGGTTCGCCGTCCCGGTAGAAGTACACGAGCTGGTTCGCCGTGGCCTTCGCGCGGTCACCGTCGACTTGTACCAGCACGTCACCGTGCACGTGCTGGGTGTGCTCTCCCTCGACCTGGCTCCGCTTCAGCAGGGCGGTCACTTCGTCGAGGCCGCGCAGCTCGCCGTTCGGCCCACGCACCACGATGTCGTCGTGGTAGACGGTCGCGACGTCGTCATGGCGACATTCGTCCAGCAGATTGGCCAGGCGGGCGAAGAGTTCGGCTATCTCGACACGATCGGCGATCCGGGCGGCAGCGGACACCACGTCTCCTTGTGACGGCGACTCCAACATGGGTGTCACCAACACTACCGACGCAGTGTTGGTGACACCAACACTTATAGAGTGGTCGTCATGGACGAGATCCCCGAGCGCTTGACGGTGAAGCCGAGCTGGCTGATCACCCAGCTCGCCGTGCACGCCCGCCGGCTGGTGTTCGACGGCTTCACCGCCGCCGGGGCGCGCGGGTACCACTACCGCATCCTGGCGGCACTGTACGAGTTCGGGCCCGCGAGCCAGGCCGGGCTCGGCCGCCGGTGCCGCGTCGACCGCAGCGATGTCGTGACGGCCGTCAATAAACTGGTCGAACAGGGATTCGTCGACCGGGCGCCGGACCCGGATCACGGACGGCGCAACAAGGTGACCCTCACCCCGGGCGGCGTCCAGCAGCTGCGGCGCATGGATCAGCTGATGGATCAGGTGCAGGACGACCTGCTGGAACCGCTCTCGGCCGAGGACCGCGAGACGTTGACCCGCCTGCTCGGCCGGGTTCTCGCCCACCACGAATCACCGTGACGGTCCACCAGCCGGTTCGGCACGACTCAGGGCGTCTTCGTCGCGGCCGTCTTCGCGGTTCTGCTCCTGCCCGCCCCCGTGCCGCTCCGTCCGGGTTTGGCGGGCGCTCCCTTCCGGCCGGTGGCCTCCTTGGTGGCCGTGGCCTCCTTGGTGGCCGTGGCCTCCTTGGTGGCCGTGGCCGCCCGCGGCGACGCTGCCCGGGTCGGTGCGGTCGGCCACTTGAACTCGAACTCCAGCTCGATCTCCCCGTCGCCGACCTCGACCTCGATCTCGGTGCGCAGGTCGTCGGGAATCCGCAGACTCAGCATCCCGGGACCGAACTCCAGTTCCACCTCCCCGCCCTCCCTCAGCGCAGCCGCGAGGGCCGTGAGCTGGTCGGCCGCCTCCAGACGTGACAGCGAACGCTTCTGCTCAAACTTGAGGTCCCTCATGAACGCCTCCGATCCGGCATGAACAACACATAACGCCAATTCTGGGGTCATGCACGGCATCGGACATCCGGTGCGACCGCAACCGCGCGCAGGTCAGTCCACCGGGTGACCCGGTTCGATGGTGAGGGCGTCCGCGAGCCTCAGCAGCGGACGGCCGTCGGGCTCGCCCTGCGCACCCGACCGCACCGGGTCCAGGACGAAACCGACATGGTCCCCCGCATCGATCCGCTGCTCGATCCTGCCGACGCACCACGCGGCAGCGTCCGGGAGGACGACGGCACCGCCGTGCCCCTCCGTCCAGCGCGCCCGCGCGAACTTGTCCACCCGGTCGCCGGTCTCGCCCCCGAACAGGTCGGCCAGTGCGAACTGTTCGGGCGTCAGCAGATGCACGGCGAGGAACTCGGCGGCGCAGGCCACCTCATAGGTCCGGTTCACTTTCGACAGCCACACCACGAACCGCACCGGCCGCATGGAGCACTGGGAGGCGAAGCCCACGAGGCAGCCCGCCCGCTCGCCACCCGCCCGGGCCGTCACGACGCACATGTCGGGATTCAGCAGGTCGGTGAACGCGTCGAAGTCCGTCATACCCCTGTCCCTCCACCGGCCGTCCGGGATCCCTGGCGTGGCGCGCTCCGGCCTCGCGCCGGGCGAGACTCTGGTTCCCGTCGGCCATCGGTCTACACGACCGACACCGCACGCTGTGGCTACCACCGTTCGTGTCCCCGGACCGTTCCCTCCCCCGTCAGGACCATCGCGGCTGCTCGAAAGGCCACAGGAGTCTTCCCCGTCGGCTGCCCCGCAGCCCTTGAGGCGGGTTGCCCGGCCGGTCCACGCTGATCGGTACGACGCCGACGAGACACCCCGGAACACGGGGACGTGTCACGTGACCGGCACCTGAAGAGGGAAACACACGGACAGACGGACATGGTGCGCAGAGCAGAACAGGACCCGGCGTCCGCCTATGCCGGACAGCAGCCTGCCCGGCGTTCGACGGCGTCCGCGGCGCCCGGCGTGGCAGCTCGTGTCTGGGCCGACCTTTCCGGCCGTGGGCTCGCCACCCGAGCCGGCGCGGACACCATCGCCGCGCTGCAACAGAGCGCGGGCAACGCGGCACTGAGCCGGACGGTCGGCGCCGTGAACAGCACGCGGAGCAGCGGCCCGACCGACTCCGCCCGCCATGTCGTCCAGCGGATCGGCACCGTCCCCGGCGGCAGCTACCCGGCACACCGCGAGGAGGGCGACAGGGGCCCGCACTTCATGGAGCAGGAGCAGGACGCCCGGGTGGTGGCCGGCAGCGGTGCCACCCTGGGCCCTCCTGGCGTCCCCGAGCGCATCCGCTTCCCCGCCCGTGAGGTCAAACCCGCCGAAGCGGGGCTGCGCGTCGCGAACGACGGCACGCTCGCCGTGCTCGACAAGGACGAACCGAAGGAGTTCTACGCCGTCCAGCAGGTCGTCGACAACGCCAACGCCTCCCTGGACGCTGCGGGCAGCATCGTGCGGCTCGCGCTCCAGGGCAGGAGCGTCACCGTCGGCGGTCGGCGGCTCACCCGGGTACAACCGGTGCTCGCGCAGCAGGCGCAGCAGTCCGCGAGCGAGGAGTTCGTCTCGCTGGTGCGCAGCACCTGCATCACGGTGGCCTGCAAACTGATGGGCTCCAGCCGGGACAAGACGAGCCGGGTGGTGCTCGGTGGCGACAACGAAGGCTTCGACATCACCCCCGGCTCCGACAGCGATCCACGGATCAGCAGTCTCGCCGGACAGATCGCCTCCTCACCCGACGGCGGCCTGGACGTGCCCGGGGCGGTCGACGCGGCCGGGGCCAGGGACCGGGCGGCGCCCGACAACGGACGGGTGTACGGCGAAGCCGTCAGGAACGGCGGACGCGACGGGACCGCCGCCCGGCTGGGTGTCAATCAGCACGCGGCGCCCGGCGTCGGCGAGGGGTTCGCGATCTTCAGCATGGCCGCCGAGGACGAGCGCGACCACTCCGTGCAGCCGCCGGCGACCCGGGGCGAGAACGTCTGGGGGTATCACTTCGCGGCCGTGGTCGCCTCCTCTCTGGACGGCAGCTGCCGGGTGACGCTGGAGAACTACGCGCGCAACGACTTCGACAGGGTGGCACGCGAGGAGCTGTACGACACGCTGTACCAGCGGGCGAAGAAGGCCGGCGGCTGGTTCAGCACCGTCAGCGCGCTGAACCAGAACGACGACCAGCAGGCGTTCAAGAAGAAGTTCGACGACGTGATGCGCGTGCTGTGCACGGACCCGGGCATCAAGGACATCCAGGGGCTCCCACGGCGCAGGCTTCAGGAGGACTTCGAGGATCACACCGGTCGTGCCTGGTTCTTCCGCGTCTACGGCGGCGGCCCGGGCGAGAGTTTCCACGAACAGCAGTCCGCCTCCGGCTACTTCAACAACCCGCTCACCGTGCGGGTCGCCAGACCCTGACGGGCCGACGGGCCGACGGGGGCGGGCCGGACAGGGACTTGGCGGACGCGGGCCGGTCGGCGGCGGAACGCGCCGGAGTCAGCGACCGGCACGGTGACCGGATTCGGCACGGACTCCGTACGCGCGTCCTACGGTGTCCGGGTGAATGACGTGAGCTTCGACGCATACTGTTCCGAAATCAGCTCCCGGACCGACGAGTTGCGCGCCGCCGTGCGGTGCGCCGAGGCGGACCCGGCGGGTGCTCCCGTTCCCACCTGTCCCGGTTGGTCCCTCACCCACCTCGCCCGGCACGTCGGCGGTACCCACCGCTGGGCGGCGCGGATCGTCCGCACCCGGGCCACCGGGCCGGTGCCCCACGACCTGGTCGACGACGTCTTCTCGGCCGGCCCCGAGACCCCGGCCGCCCTGGATGCCTGGCTCGCCGACGGCGCCGCGGAGCTGACCGGCGCTCTGCTCGACGCCGGTCCCGACGCCCCGGTGTGGACGGTCGCCCCGAGCGGCACCGCGCGCTTCTGGGCCCGGCGGATGACCCACGAGACGACCCTGCACGCCGCCGACGCCGCCTTCGTCACGGACGCCCCCTTCGCCGTACGCGAGGACCTGGCCCGGGACGCCCTGGACGAGTGGATGGGCTTCGGTTCGCTGCCCCGGGTCCTGGAGGCCGCCGGCCCGGACGCCCCGCCGCTCACCGGCCCGGGCCGCACACTGCACCTGCACGCGACCGACGTCCGTCAGGCCGAATGGCTGGTGGACCTCACGGGTGAGCCGATCACCTGGAGCCACGCCCACGAGAAGTCCGCGGTGGCGGTACGCGGCCCGCTCACCGACCTGGTGCTGCTCCTGTACGGGCGCCGCACCCCCGCCGACCCGTCCGTCGAGGTGTACGGGGACGCCGACCTGCTGACCCTGTGGGTGGAACGATCCGGCTTCTGGCTCCGCAAATAGGTCCCCTTCGTTCCCTTACGTCGCCGGGTTGCTTCACGTGCCTACGTCACCGGCCCACTTCACCGGGGGACTCGTCGGTGTCGCGGCCCCCGGCCAGCCGCAGTGTCACCAGGGCCGCCGGTCCCGCCAGGATGCCGAAGGTGAGGGCGGCCGGGATGCCGGTGCCGAGCTTCGAGAACAGGTACACGGGGCCCCACACGTCGACGGTGTCGTCGATCGCCATGTGCAGTACCTGGCTCGCCAGCAGTCCCCACACCGTTGCGCAGATCGCGCCCACCGCCATCGCGGGGACCGTGGTCCGGGTCAGCAGGCCGGGCAGCAGCCGCAGCGCCCACCACACCACGACCAGCACGAGCGCGTCGGCGGCTCGGTACAGCAGCCAGTCGCCGAGCGGTCCGGTCGCCGGGTCCGTCCACGCGCCGAGCAGCAGCCACTGACGCAGCAGGTCGCCGGGCTCGGACAGCAGGCCTCCGCCGCCGAAGGACGTCTGGATCCAGGCCGCGACCGACTGGTACGAGAGGATCACCACCGACAGCGCGACCACCGCGGTCCCGACACTCGCGGCCAGGCGGGCGGCGCGCGGCGGCACACTCTGCCGGGGCTGCGGCTCCGCGTCCTTGGCGGTGATACGCGCGACGAGCACCGTGGCCAGGGCGGTCAACAGCCCCACGAACACCGTGACCGGCCCGCTCGACGCGATCGCGCCCGCCAGCTGGGGCAGGAACCGGTAGCTGCCGTGGCCACGGGACACGATCAGCCACGGCGCGGAGACCGTCAACGCCAGCGTCGCGGCCACGGGAGCCCAGGCCCACACCGCGAGCAGCGTGGCGGGCGTGCGGCCCTGCGTCGGCGGAATTCTGTGGACCAGGAGCAGCGCGCCGGCCACGAAGAACACGAAGACCGCCACGAACCTGATCTGCAGGGCGGTGCTGTAGAGATCGCTGTACCGGGTGCCTCCGGTCGAGGCCGCGTCCCCGCCCGCGGCGCCGTCCGACAGCGACCCCGTCGGCGGGTCGTACGACCAGGGTGCGAGCCATCGCCGGAGTTCGGTCACGGACTCGACGTCGAAGACGCTGCTGGTGCCGCGCAGGTGGAGTGCCTGCTCGCTCGCCCCCGCCCACCACAGCAACAACGTGATCAGCAGACCGCCGACCAGTGCCGGTATCACCGCGCGCCGATATGTCATGGTGCCTTCCCCCGTCTTGATCCTCTGTCGATGACTGTTTCAACCAGCCGAAGAGTAGGGGGTGATGATCAGTTGCCTACGGCGGCCACCCTGAGTCGGCGCGGGACCGGGGCGGCCGGAGGGGCGAGTCCGGTCAGTGTCCGGCTGACAGTTCGCCGCTGAGCTTTCCGTGGAGGTGAGCGCTGGGTCCGTTCAGGCCGGTGATCTCCACGGTCTTGCCGCGCTGGGCGTACCTGGTCTCGACGGTGTCCAGGGCGGCGACGGAGGAGGCGTCCCAGATGTGGGCGTCGGACAGGTCGATGACGACCCGGTCGGGGTCGGTGGCGTAGTCGAACCGGCCGACGAGGTCGTTGGAGGAGGCGAAGAACAGTTCGCCGGTCACGCGGTAGACGACGGTGGTGCGGTCGGGATCCGTGACGGCGGTGACCTCGGCGAGGTGGGCGACGCGCTTGGCGAAGACGACCATGGCGGTGATCGAGCCGACGACGACGCCGATGGCGAGGTTGTGGGTGGCGACCACGCAGGCGACGGTGATCACCATGACGGCGATCTCCCCGGCGGGCATCCGCTTGAGTGTCTTCGGGGCGACGGAGTGCCAGTCGAACGTCGCGAACGACACCATGACCATCACGGCGACCAGGGCAGCCATCGGGATGTCGGAGACGATCGGCCCGAACGCGATGCACAACACCATCAGGAACGCGCCGGCCAGGAACGTGGACAGGCGGGTCCGGGCGCCGGACACCTTCACGTTGATCATCGTCTGGCCGATCATGGCGCAACCGCCCATGCCGCCGAAGAAGCCGGTGACGATGTTGGCGATGCCCTGGCCGATGGACTCACGGGTCTTCGAGGAGTGGGTTTCGGTGATGTCGTCGACCAGCTTGGCCGTCATCAGCGACTCCATCAGGCCGACCAGCGCCATCGCGAAGGCGTACGGCGCGATCGTCGTCAGCGTGTCCATGGTGAACGGCACATCCGGCAGGCCCGGCACCGGCAGCGAGGACGGCAGTTCGCCCTTGTCGCCCACCGTCGGCACAGCGATCCCGGCGGCCACCGTGACGACGGTCAGGATGGCGATCGACACCAGCGGTGCCGGGACGACGGTGGTGACCTTCGGGAAGAACACCATCAGCGCCAGCCCGGCGGCGATCAGCGGGTAGACCGGCCAGGGCACGTCGCTCATCTCCGGCACCTGCGCCATGAAGATGAGGATGGCGAGGGAGTTGACGAAGCCGACCATCACCGAGCGGGGCACGAACCGCATCAGCTTCGCCACGCCGAGCGCGCCCAGGATCACCTGGAAGACACCGGCCAGGATGACCGCGGCGACGAGGTGGCCGAAGCCGTGCTCGCGGTTGAGGGGCGCGATGACGAGGGCGACGGCGCCGGTGGCGGCGGAGATCATCGCCCGTCGGCCGCCGACGACGGCGATGGTGACGGCCATGGTGAAGGAGGCGAACAGTCCGATCGCGGGGTCGACCCCGGCGATGACCGAGAAGGAGATCGCCTCGGGGATCAGCGCGAGTGCCACGACCAGGCCGCCCAGCACCTCGGTGCGCCAGACCTTCGGGTCACGTATCCAGTCGGGCTTGAGGCCGTTGAGCCGCGCGGCGGGGGACAGTACGGAGGAGGACAACGAAACGGCTACCTGTCGTGCTCGGGCACCTCCCTGGGGGCAGGGCGCGCGGAGGACGGCGCGGAGGCCGGGCGGGCTCCGCGGTCGGCCCGCTGGGGGCCGGAAGCCGAACAGCAGCGCCGACGGGCACGCTCGAGTACGCGTCGGGACTCTGGTCGGGCGGGATTCTGATCAGGGGCGAAGGGTCAGGGGCGAAGGACGACGGGCCAAGGGTGACGGGCGAAGGTCACGGCGGACAGACGACGGCGCCGGACGCCATGGACTCGCGCACGCGTCTCTCCCGCAGGACTCGGATTCTTCGCCGGGGGCGGCATCGGCCCCGACACGGCAGCGGCCGGACGTGGAGATCCGCACCGCACACGAGTGGGGGCGGCGTCAGCCCGACCCTCACCGACGGCAACTCTACCCTAACGTTAGAGTAGGGATCGGCGGGCCGGACGCGACAGGGACACGGCCCCGCCGACGACGAGAAGGGCCGGGTCGAGGACGTGGACGCCAAGCGCATGCAGATCGGCGAGGTCGCCGCGACGACCGAGTTGTCGCTACGCACCATCAGGCACTACGACGAGACCGGCCTCGTCGCCCCCTCTGCCCGCTCCCGGGGCGGCTTCCGCCTCTACACCGAAGCCGACGTCGCCCGCCTGATGGTCATCCGCCGCATGAAGCCGCTCGGCTTCACCCTGGACGAGATGCGCTCGCTGCTGGAGGCCACCGACCGCCTCGACGCCGGCGAGGAGCTGCGGCCCGAAGAGCGGGAGGAACTGCTGCAGCGGGTGCGCGGCTTCGAGGAGGCCGCGCAGCAGCGCGTGCTCACCCTGCGCACCCAGCTGGAGCGCGCCGAGGACTTCGCCGCGACGCTGCGCGGTCGGCTTCACGACGCCGGCCGTCGGGACACCGCCACCGCGAGCCGACACGACGCGTGACCGGCCCGCCGGGCACCCGCGTGAAGGGTGGACGGCATGCGGGTAGGTGGTGACCCTGTGTGGGATGCGGCCGGGCGTTGCATAGGTTTGACGGATGCGAGATGGTTGCCGGACGGCAATCTTTTCCATCGGCAGAGAGGTGGTGGGGCACGCGCGATGCGTTCCCCCGCTTGTGACTTCTTCTCCAGGTACCTCTGGCAGTTCACGCGTGGGCGTCGGCACCGCGTGGAGTGACGCTCCCTACCCCGTGCTCGTCGTCGACCGCGGCGGGGACGTCGTCGAGGCGAACGAGGCCGCGCGCGGCCTGCTCTTCGATCGCGGGAAGAGTGGCGCGGCGCAAGGCCTGCCGCACTGGCTCGCGGAGGCCCATGGCCGCCTGCGGACGACCGGAACACCGTGGGGTGCCGTCTCGGGTGCCGTGGCCGGCCGCACGTTCGTGGCGCACCCCTCGCACACCGAGGGCGGGGACGTGGTGTGGTGGCTGGTGGAGAACACCGATCTCCGCCTGGCCGAGCAGGCGTTGCACAGTGAACGAGAGCGGGCCGCACTGCTCGCGGAGATCTCCGGTGCGCTGTCGTCGTCGCTGAATGTGGACCGGTGCACGGAGGTGACGGCACGGATGGCCGCTGATCATCTCGCCGACGCGGCGGTCATCGTCGCTCCCGCTCAAGGCCGCCGCCATTCGCTGACGTATGCGCAGGTGGGCGGTGAAGTCACCCAGGTCATGGTGCCGATCGACGCGGGGTCGGTTCCCGGACTGGCAGAAGCGCTCCGGGGATTCCCACCGGTTCCCACACGGTGGCTCGACCCGGACGACCTCCCTGGCTGGGTGGTCCCACCGGGCTTCGACCGGCCGATCGGGTCGGTGATCGTCACTCCGCTGCCCGGGCACGGGATGCCGGCCGGGGTGCTGATTCTGCTGCGGTCCAGCACACACCGGGCGTTCACGGACGGCGAGGAGGTCTTCGCCCGGCTGTTCGCCGCGCGGGCGGGAGCCGCCCTGTCAGCTGCGCGCCTGTACGCCGAGCAGGCGTCGATCACGGCCACGCTGCTGCGGGAGTTGCTGCCGCCGCGGCTGGAGCGGGTGCACGGTGTCGAATACGCCGGGGCCTACCGGGCGTCGCAGGACCATGAGCGTGTCGGCGGCGACTTCTACGATGTCCACCCCGGCGCGGACCTCACCGACGAAACGTTCGTCATCCTGGGAGACGTGGCCGGCAAGGGCCTGGAGGCCGCAGTCCTGACCGGGAAGATCCGCAGCGTGCTGCATGCGCTGCTGCCTCTGTCCCGTGACCACCAGCAGGTGCTCAGCCTGCTCAACGGCGCACTGCTCAACTCCCACCACACCCGGTTCGCGACCCTGGTGCTGGCCTCCGTGCGACGGAACTCGGAGCAGGTACGGCTGCGGCTGACCAGCGCCGGGCACCTGCCGCCGCTGATCGTCCGCCGCGACGGCCGGGTGGAGGAGGCCGACACCAGCGGCACGCTCGTGGGCGCGCTTCCCGACGTCCGGATGCGCAGCGCCGACGTGGTGCTGGCACCCGGGGAGACCTGTCTGCTGTACACGGACGGGATCACGGAAGCCCGCGGTGGCCCGCTGGGCGATCAGCTCTACGGCGAGGCGAGGCTGCGGGACGCCCTGCGCGAGTGTGCGCGGATGCCTGCGGAGGCGGTGGTCGAGCGCGTACAGATGCTGGCCGCGCAGTGGTTGGAGAGTGACCGCCATGACGACATGGCCACGCTCGCGATCACCAACCCTGTCGGCGGCCACGGCAGGCCGGAGGTCGCGAACGGGCCCGAGGGCCACTACCCGCACCCGAGGGAGCTGTGATGACGGGCCCCGGAGCCGACACGACCCTGCGGGGACTGTCGGATCGGCTGTGGACCGCGGTGATCGGCCGGGACGAGCCCGCCGCGCTGCGACTGGTGGCTGCCGCGGCCGACGCGGGAGCCGACGCCGAGACGCGTGAGGCACTGCTCTTGGACGTCGTCGCCGGCGTGCAGCACCGCGTCGGCAGGGAGTGGGCGGCCAACCGCATCAGCGTGGCCGAGGAGCACGCGGCCAGCGCGATCACCGACCGGGTCATCGCCACCCTGGCCGAGCACCCGGTGCCCCCGCCCGGCCGGCCCGGACGGGGGCGGGTCACAGTGGCCTGCGTGGACGGCGAATGGCATGCCCTTCCCGCCCGGTTCCTGGCCGAACTCCTCACCCTGCGCGGCTGGCGGGTGGACTTCCTCGGCGCCCGCACACCCACCCCGCAACTGATCGCGCACCTGCACCGGACCAACCCCGCCGCCGTGCTGCTGTCGGCCTCGATCCCCACCCACCTGCCCACCGCGCACCATGCGGTCACCGCCGTGCAGTCCCTCGGCATCCCCGTCATGGTCGGCGGCGCCGCCTTCGCCGCGGACGGCCGCTACGCCCGTCTCATCCAGGCCGACGCCTGGGCCCCCGACGCTCGCGCCGCCGCGGACCTCCTGGCTCAGGGCCTGACCGGGCACCGGGCGCGGCAGCGGCAGCAGATCGACGACCTGCCCCATCTCGCCGATCAGGAATACACCTTCATCAGGCAGAGCCGCACCGGCCTGGTCCGGCAGTCGCTGGCCGCCATGGAGGACCGCTGGCCGGCCATGCGGTCCTACACCCCGGCGCAGCGCGAGCGGACCGCCGAGGACCTCGCCCACATCGTGGACTTCCTGGCCACCGCCCTCTACGTCGACGACGCCGCCCTGTTCACGGCGTTCACCACCTGGACAGCGGACATCCTCACCGCCCGCCGGGTGCCCGTCGGCAGCCTGCGCCTGGGGCTGGCCATCCTGGCCGATCAGCTGCACGACTACCCCCGCGCCCTCGGCTTCCTCAAGACCGCGACCGACACCCTGCCCACGATGCCCACCGACTCCGACCCGGGAATCACCGCATGAACTCCACCCCCTGTCCGTCGGCGGAGTTCACCCTGACCGTCCAGGCCGCCGAGGCGCACACGCTGCGTGTGGCGATCCACGGATACCTCGACCACGACACCAGTGACGAGTTCACTCCCACCCTGGACAAGTTGCTGGACGCGCACGCCGAACAGCACGGCCCGGCCCTGCGCCACCTGCGTCTGGACTGGACGGATCTCACCGCCTTCGACTCCAGCGGCCTGTCCGCCCTGCTCGCCCTGCGCCGCCGCACCCACCCGGCCGGCATCACCCTGCATCTGCACCACCAGCCGACCTGCTTCACCCGCCTGCTCGAAGTCACCGGCGTCATGGGCCACTTGACGCAGCACGCGCACGGAGCGGGCTCTCCCGAGGCTGCGATCCCCTGAACGGCGAGCGGCCCGCACCCATCAGAGGGGGCGGGCCGCTCGTGTCAGTGGCCGGATCCGTGCCGGCCGCCCAGTTGGTCGCGGTGGCGCGGATCGCCCAGGTAGGTGTCGGCGTCGAAGACGGGTGCCGACTTGACCTGTGCCTTCGTCCGGGCCAGCTGCACGATGCGGGCGTCGTGATCGATGCCCAGGACCTCGCCCGACGGGATCACCACGTCCTTGCCGAGGACCCACAGGCCGGTGTGCACCACCAGGAAGCGCGGGCCGAGGTCCCTGGAGTACTTGCTGACCTTGCCGACGTGACCGTCCGTGGCGTCGACCTGGTATCCGGTCAGGTCGTCGTCCGGGGTGTGGCCGGCGGTCGGCACGTGGTGTGCGCGGTATTGGCTCACGATGTCCTCCCTGTCGTCCTGTTCCTGCTAGTGCCCGCTCAGGCGGGTGACAGACGTGCGGGAAACATCACGGCGCCCGTCGCGGGGCTACGCCGTCCACACCCGTTCCGCGTGGTCGACGAAGTTGCGCCCCATGATCTTCTCGATGCGGCCGGAGGAGTAGCCACGCTGTTCCAGCAGCCGTATCAGCTCGCGGAACTGGTCCACGCCCCGCAGGTCGACCACGAAGGGACAGGTGTCCGCCCGTTCGCCGGCCGCGGAGACCCCGGCCTCCTGGCGCTGCGCCACGTGCTCGGCCAGCCGGGCGCGGTAGGCGTCGAGGTCGTCGACCGCGGTGACGGGGCCGTCGGTGCCGATGCCGACGTGGTCCTCGCCGCAGACGTCCACGGCGTGTGCGATGTGCTCGACCACGTCGGCGGCGCGCGCGTGGCCGGTGGGGCTGAGGAACGGCATGAAGTAGATGCCGACGAAGCCGCCGCGGGAGGCCACCAGACGCAGTTCCTCGTCGGTCTTGTTGCGGGGCAGGTCGGTCAGCGCGCGACACCCCGTGTGGTTGATCGAAACGGGGACACGGGAGTGCGTGGCGGCGTCCAGACAGGTCCGCTCACCGCTGTGCGACAGGTCGACCATGACGTGGTGGTCGTTGAGGGCGTCGACCACCTCGCGTCCGAACGCGGTCAGCCCTGTGCCGGACGGTGCCATCGAGCCGCCGCCGAGGTGGTTGGCCTGGTTGTAGGTCAACTGGACGACGCGCACACCGCGTTCGGCGAAGGTGGCGATCCGGGCGGCGTCGTCCCCGACGGCCACCGCGTTCTGGAAGCCGTAGATGACGCCGACGCGTCCGTCGCGGGCGGCCGTGCGGATGTCGGCGACGCCGGTCACCTTCAGCAGGTCGTCCGGGTGACGGTCGATGATGCCGTCCCAGACGTCGATCTCGTGCAGGGTGTGTTCGTAGGGCGGCAGGTCACCCATCACATAGCCGAGGGTGATGTTGACGGCGGTCAGGCCGGAGGCCCTCGCGTCGGCCAGCGTCCGGGTGTCGACGGTGTACTGCTCGCTGGTCGGGTTGAGGTCTCCCGCCGCCTCCATCGACTGCGGGGCGTTGGGGTTGTCGAGCTGTCCCAGCGCGTTGACGATCAGGGGCGTGCCGGTCAACGGGTCTCCCGGGATGGGGCGGTGGCGTAGGCGGCGCGCGGGAAGCGGCGGCCCCGCTTGACGGTGAGGGTGATGGTGCGCAGGTGGTCGATGTCGGTCAGCGGATCCCGCGCGAAGACCGCGAAGTCGGCCAGTTTGCCCGGCTCGACGGTGCCCGTCAGGTGTGCGGTGCCGGCGCTGCGGGCGCCGACGAGGGTCGCGGAGCGGAGCACGTCCGGGGCCGGGATGCCGCATCGCTCGACCAGGAAGGCGAGTTCCTCGTAGAGGGCGGGGAACGGCTCGCCGGGGGCGGTCTCGTAGTCGGTGCCGGTGGCCAGCGCCACGCCCGCCCGGTGCGCCTGCGCCGTGAGCGCGATGGCCAACTCGGTCTGCCGGCGGGCGCGTTCGGCGCTTTCCGGGTCGTCGCCTGTGAGCTCCGCGCTCGCCCACATGCCGGCGGTCGCGTCCAGGACGACGTCGCGTTCCCGCATCCGGGCGAAGAGCGCGTCGAGCCGCGCGTCCTCGCCGGTGACCAGACTCTCGTGATCGACGGCCGGCTTGTTCTTGTAACTGGTCAGCGGCTCCTTGGCGGCCTCGTGGGCCAGCAGGGTCACATGCGAGACGGTGTCCACTCCGGCCGCGACGACCTCGCCGGGCGTGGCGGGGAACACGGCCGCGTGCGCCCACACCGGGATGCCCTGCCGGTGCGCCTCGGCGGTGACGGCGGCGACGAGGCCCGCTTCCAGGTCGGCGTAGACCTTGATGGCCGACGCGTAGGTTCCGCGGGCCAGGGCCACTGCGAGGGGGAGGTCGGTCGTGTCGGTGACGGCCTGCATCCAGGGCACGTGTCCGGGGACGGCGCCCTGGGTCACCTGGTGGGTGCGGGGGTCGTCGAAGAAGCCCGGGCCCGCCATGAGGGCCGCGTAGTGGATGTCCGGGGCGGCGATCTCGCCCACCAGCGCGGCCCGCGCGAGGTCCCCGACCTGACGCAGGTCGTCCGCCATGTCCCGCACGGCCGTGACTCCGCTGTGGATGAGGCGGCACAGGACCGCTTCGGCGGCCGGACGATCGGGCGGAGTGGCGAGGTGCTGGTGCGCGTCGATGAGGCCGGGCGTGACGAAGTGACCGGTGAGGTCGACGACTTCGGCGCCGTCGGCGAGGGCGGCCGCCACGTCCGTCTCGTCCGCGACGGACCGGATCACGGAGCCGTCCACGACGAGCGACACGGCGGGCCGGGGCGCACTGCCGGTCCCGTCGAACAGCGTGAGGCCGCGGTAGACCACCAACTCGCCGGCCGCGGGCGGCGCGAAGGGGTTCGCCGCCCCGGAACTCTCGTTCGTCAAGGTCACCACTCTCGATCTGTTACGCTCTACGTAACAACTTTCTCGCCACTCGAAACACGCGATACCCTACCCCCGAATCCCGGCGCCGGACACACCTCGCCGGGACGGTTCGTCCGGTCACCGGGAAGGGTTTCGATGCCGCAAGCGACGCAAGCACCGCGAACGGCCGTGGACAAGGCGCTGGACCTGGTCGAGGCCGTCGCCCGCGCCCCCCGGCCGCCCCGGCTCACCGACCTCGCCGACGAGGTCGGGCTGCACCGGGCCACCGCCTACCGCGTCCTCGTGGACCTGGTCCGCCGCGGCTGGGTGCTGCGTGTCGACGACCGCTATCTGCCGGGCACCGCCGTCCTGCGCCTGTCGGCGCGGGCAGCGCACAACTCGCTGGCCTCGCTGGCCCGCCCGGTGCTGGAGGACCTCTCCGCGCGCACCGGCATGATGGTCAACCTCCAGGTCCTCGAGAACGACGGCTCCCGGGTGGTGGACGTGATCCGCCCGGACCGGCTGGCGATGATCAGCACACTCCGGGACGAGGCACTGCCCGTCCACCGGTTCGCCGGCCCCCTCGCCCTGGTGGCCGCCCTGCCCCCGCAGGCACGCGGCCCCTACCTCGACGTGGCCCGCAAGGCCGGACACCCCCTGGACGGCGACGCGGGTCTGCTCGCCGACCTCGAGCGGACCGAGGCCGACGGGTTCGCCGTCGAGCACGGCCGCAACGAGCAGTTCGTCGCCTCGCTGAGCCGCGCCGTCGTCCCGGTCCCCGGGGCACCGGTGTGCGCCGTCACCCTGGTCGGCCCGGATGCCGAGATCGACGAACCCCGGATGCGCCGCCTGCGAGAGGAACTCGCCTCGGCGGTGGACACCCTCAGCGGCCTGCTGTCCGGCCCGGGCACGGCGAGCGGCGCGTGAACGACGTCCTCGTCCTCGACCGGGCGGCCACCGCGGCGGCCCTCGACCCGCGCCGCCTGATGGCCGCCGTGTCCGACGCACTCGTCGCCGTGGCCCGGGACGCGGTGTCCGCGCCGCCCCGGACAGCGGCCTTCGCGCCCGGCGGTCTGCTGGGCGCCATGCCCGGATACGTGCCGGGTCTCGGCCTCGCGGCGAAACTCGTGTCGGTGTTCGCCGACCCCGCCCACCCCGGGCGCAGCACCCACCGGGGCATCGTGGCCCTCTTCGACCCCGAGGACGGCCGTCCCCTGGCCCTCATGGACGCCGAACCCGTGACGGCCTGGCGCACCGCGGCGGCAGCCACGCACAGTGCCTGGACCCTGGCCCGGCCCGGACCCGTCGTGGTGGTCGGCACCGGCGCCCAGGCCAGGGCCCAGGTGTGCCTCCTCGCCGCGCTCCGTCCCGCCGAACCCGTCACCGTCGCGGGCCGCGACTCCGAAGCAGCCGGCGCGCTGGCCGCCCTGCACCCGCAGGGCCGTGCGACGGACGGCATCGAGACGGCCGTACGCGAGGCGTCCACCGTGTACTGCTGCACCGGCGCGACCCGCCCCGTCCTGCGCCGCGCATGGCTCGCCCCGGGCACCCACGTGAGCTCGGTCGGCGGTTCCCACGGACCCGAACTCGACGACGACACCGTCCGGGACGCCGCGCTCTTCACGGAGTGGCCCGGTGCCGCCGCCACTCCCCCGCCCTCCGGCGCCCACGAGTTGCAGGGGCTGCCGAGGGACAGCGTCGTCGTCCTCCTGGGCTCCGTCCTGTGCGGCGAGGCGCCCGGCCGGACCTCCCAGGACCAGCTCACCGTCTTCAAGTCCACCGGCCACGCCGCCCTGGACGTGGCCGCCGCACACGTCGTCCACCGTACGGCGACCGGTCGCCGTACGGACGAGCCGTCCCGCTGACGCTTCGGCGCCGGGAGCCGCCGAATCCCCACGGACCTCTTCCGGCACCCGTTCGAACGATTCGACCCGCGCGACCCGGCACAGCACCGTCGTGCCCCCACATCACACCCGCCACTCCCACAACATCCGAGGTCAGAGCGGTGCAGCGGTCCTCATCAGGGAGTTCACGGAAGTCTCTGCGCACGGTCCGACACCCGCATAGCGTGCGGTGACCCGAACACACGAACCCCCTCCCCATGTTCGCGCGGGCCGCACCTCTTGGGGCCCACGACCCAGTAGGAGATCCTGGGATGTCCTCCGACAGCTCGGACTTATACCCGGCGCGGCACCGGCCCGGACGGCACGCCTCCCCCACCGCGATCCCGCGGTGGGCCGCCCCGCCGGACGACACACGCCTGCCGGACGACAAGCGCCTGCCCGCCGACACGCGTCCGCCGGAACGTGCCCAGCAGTGGACCGGCAGGCACCGCGACCTCCGTCGGCTGCGCCGGGCCTGCCGCTGGCAGCGGCGCGTCGCCACGTTCGCCGCGCTCGGCTACTTCGCCGTCTTCCTCACCCTCACCGTCGAAGCCCCGGCCGTCATGACCCGCCTCGCCCCGGGCGGCCTTCCCACCGGACTCTGCCTCGCCCTGGTCCAACTGCCGGTCACCTGGCTGGCCGTACTCCTCTACGAGTACACCGCGCGCCGGTACGTCGACCCGCTGGCCCGGCGCGTACACCGCCGACCCGACCCCGTCCCGCCCGAGGAGCCACGGCCGTGACGGAGTTCGACGGCTCCGCGCAGTCCTGGTCCCTGGTGGCGTTCTCGAGTGTCGTGGCCCTGACGCTCATGCTGTGCGTGCTGACCGGTCCCGACCGCGACGACCTCGACGAGTTCTACACCGGCTACCGCTCCCTGTCGCCCCTGCGCAACGGCCTCGCCATCGCGGGTGACTACATCTCCGCCGCCACCGTGCTCACCATCGGCGGGGTCATCGCGCTGTGCGGATACGACGGTGTGGTACTGGCCCTGAGCACCGTGCTGTCCCTGCTTCTCCTGATGGTCCTGCTGGCCGAACCCCTGCATCACACCGGCCGGTTCACCATGGCCGACGCGCTCGGCAGACGGCTGCCCGGCCGCGCGGTGCGCATCACCGCGTGTGTGGTCACCCTCGCCTCGCTGGTGCCGATGATGGTCGTACAACTGGCCGGGGTGGGCCAGTTGCTGGCGTACGTCCTCGGCTTCTCCGACGGTGCGATGCGGACCGGCTGCATCGTCGGGGCGGGCACCCTGATGATCAGCTACGCGGCCATCGGGGGCATGCGCGGCACCGCCCTGATCCAGATCCTCAAAACGGTGATCCTGCTCGGCTCCGGCCTGGTCGTCGCCGGACTCATCCTGCACACCTTCGGCTGGAGCCCCCGCAACCTGTTCCGGACCGCCGCCCACGGTAGCGGCGCCGAGGAGAACTTCCTGCGCTACGGCCTGCAGTTCGCCGACGGGCCGCACCGCGGCCTCGACATGGTGAGCACCCAGTGCGCCATCGTGCTGGGCGGCGCCTGCCTGCCGCACGTCACCATGCGGATGTACACCGCCGGCAGCGCTCCCCAGGTGCGCCGCGCGATGTCCTGGGCGATCTCGACGGTCACCCTGTTCATCGCCGTGATCACCGTCATCGGCGTGGGCGCCACGGCCCTCATCGGGCGCGTGGGCATCGCCGGAGCCGACCCACGCGGCAACACCGCCTACCTGCTCGGTTCGCGCGCCGCGTTCGGGATGCACCTGTCCCGCCCGGAGAGCCTGTTGTTCGCCACCGTCACGACGGCGATCTTCCTGACCCTGCTGGCCTCCGTGGCCAGCATGACGCTGGCCTGCGCCAACTCCCTGGCCCACGACATCGCCGCGGCCCGCCCGAACGTCTCACCGCTGCGCGAGATGGCCCTGGCGCGACTGGCCGCCCTGGCCGTGGGCCTCCCCGTCATCCTGCTCGCCGTCATCGCCCAGCACCGCAGCCTGCAGCCGCTCGCCACCGTCTCCTTCTGCCTCGGCGCGTCGGCCATCGCCCCCGCCCTCGTCTACAGCCTCTTCTGGCGGCGCTTCACCCGCGCCGGCCTGCTGTGCACGCTGATCGGCGGGTCGGTCAGCGTTCTCGTCCTGATGACCGGCACCAACCTCGTCTCCGGCTCTCCCGGATCGGCTTTCCCGGAAGTCGACTTCAACTGGTTCCCCTTCACGACCACGGCTCTCGTCTCGGTACCGGCGGGCTTCCTCTGCGGCCTGCTCGGCACCGTCCTGTCCGGCAGGAAGGCGACCGCACGCGAACGGGAACGCTACGCCGCCATCGAAGCCGTCCTCCTCGCCGGACCGCCGAGCCCCAGGAGCCGCTGAACCCGCGCGGCCCGAACCGGACGGGCCCGAACCGCAGCCGTGTCCCCGAGCCGAGCATGATCGTTACTCCTGTTGCCGAACGGCCACCGCCCGGTGAGCGCATCGGCATCCACTCATGTACGCCTCCGTCCGAGGCACACGCACCGTCAGCCGAGAGGAACAGCATTGGTGAGCGGCTGGATCACCGTCGGTCTCGGAACCGCCGCCGCGCTCTGCCCGCTGCCGGGCGCCTGCGGACCCGCGGTCGTCGTCGACACCACTCCCACCACCACGCACGTGGTGGTGTGTTCCGCCGACGGCTGGGTCGAGATCGGCGCACCCTCCCGACCTCGGCCCGCCGCCCCATCGTCGCCTCCGCCCGCGACACGGCCGCCGCGCACGCCGGCCCCTTCGCCGCCGACGGAACAGCCGGCACCAGCGGCACACGCACCGCGC
Organism: Streptomyces sp. NBC_00080; assembly: GCF_045041255.1. Classification (NCBI taxonomy): domain Bacteria; kingdom Bacillati; phylum Actinomycetota; class Actinomycetes; order Kitasatosporales; family Streptomycetaceae; genus Streptomyces; species Streptomyces sp. NBC_00080. The sequence continues at coordinate 9,091,950 of NZ_CP108235.1, read as the reverse complement.
CCTGTCGACGCCCCACCGGCTCCGCCCCGTTCGGCAACCCCCCTCCCCCGGCCCGTCGAACGCGCGGTGCCCGCGCCGGAACCGCCGCCCGAGGCCGACACCGCCGACGACGCACCGGCACCGGCTCGCGCGCGGGCGCCCCGCGCCGCACCCTTTCGCTGGGTGCCCCGCTTCCACTACGGCGGCGGCTCGGCACGTCCGGCGCCCGCCGGCCTGTCCACCACGATGACCACCGTCGTGATCACCACCCCGGCCATCCTGGCCGCCGCCGCGCTACGCCCGGGATCCCGTCGCCGCAACGGCGCGTGACCCACCCGCGGGCCGCCCTTCACCTCGTCCCCGGCTCGCCATCTGCCCCTTTCTCATCCGCTCATCTGCTCATCCTGGAGTCCTGCTGTGCCGGAATGGCTGATCTACACCCTGGCCTGCGCGCTGGTCTGCGCCTTCGTGGTCGCCGCCACCGTGATGCGCCACCGCCGTGTGGCGGACGACGAGGACACCTCGCAGACACCCGACGTCCTCGAGTACATGGTGATGATGGTCGGCGTCGTCTACGCCATCGTCCTGGGCCTGGCGATCGCCGGAGTCTGGGAGGCACGCGGCGCCGCCGAGGACACCGTGCAGCGCGAGGCCCAGGCGCTGTACGAGATCAACCAGCGCCTGGACGTCTACCCCGCCGCCTTCCACACCCAGGTCCGGCAGCACATCGACGCCTATGCCCGGCACGCCGTGACCGCCGAGTGGCCGGCCATGGAGGACGACGGTCCGATCGACGCCACCGGGGGCCGTCTGCTGACCCGCATCCGCAGCGACATCGCGCACCACACGCCCACCGACGAACTCCAGGCCCAGGCCTATCAGCCGCTCCTCGACCAGGTCGCCGCCGCCGACGACGCGCGCCACCAGCGCCTCGACAGCGCCGGCAGCACCCTGCCTGGGGTGGTCTGGTTCGGCCTGATCGCCGGCGGGATCGTCACTCTCGGCCTGCTCTACGCCCTCCAGATCCGTCGCTCGGCCCGGGAGTTGATGCTGGCCACCGCGTTCAGCGCCCTGGTGGTCTTCCTGCTCTTCATGGTCTGGAGCTTCGACGCTCCCTTCGGCCACTCCGGCACCGACTCGGCTCAGCCGTTGCAGGAACTGCTCGTCGGCACGACCTGAGACGCACACCTGGATCATTCACCGGACAGGCGAGAGCCCTTGGGCCGGATCGACCCGGGTGAATGCCCGCCGGCTGTGCACGACCGACTCGCGCACAGCCGGGTTATGCGTGCTCTTCCGGATCAGCGCGAGCACCACTGGAGTCTCGATGTCGTCGATGACGCGCACGGTGAGCCGGTCGCCGTAGCTCGCGGCCATCGACTCACTGAGGACTGCGACACCCAGTCCACGGGAAGCCGGATCCGCAGTGGCATCCGCGGCGCCGGCCTGCAGCCCTACGAAGACTTCGAGTCCCTCCTCGCCGACGAGGAACCCCATCACGGTTTCGGCCACGACTCGTCAGCCGGAACTGAGCCCTCGACCTCCGTCACGGCCTCACGGAGGGACGAACGACGCCCCGCATCACCGCCGGGCCAGCTCCGCCAGCCACGGGTGTCCGGGATGCACACGGTCCAGCCACTCGCCGAGGCGATCCCGCCGCGCCCGGCCCAGCAGCGGAAGCACTTCGTCGAAGTCCGCCCGGTCCTTGGGCCGGGTCGCCTTCGCCTTGAACAGCAGCACCAACTCCGGTACCAGGTAGGGAATCCCGTCCGTCGTCCGCTCGATGATCGCGTCGTACGGCAGCCGCAGACCCTCGTCCCGCCGGCAGACCCACGTCATGCCCTCGTGCGGCTCGCGAAAGACATCGAACAGGAACCGGCCGCTCACCGGATCCCGGAGCCAGGTCTGGTGCGTGGCCGCCAGTGCCTCAGCTCCCGCCCCCACCCAGACCCGTCCCGAACCCACCGCGTCCCAGGCGTACTCGGGAAAACGGTCCCGGATCTCGGGAAAACCCGCGGCGGGTACCGCGATCTCCAGGTCACCGTGCCGCCGCGACGGCGCCCCGCGAAACAGATCCAGCGCCCAGCCCGCGGCGATGCACCAGGGCGCGCCCACCCCGCCCAACCGCTCCGCTGCCTGCTCCGGCGCCCAGGCATCCGCCCACCGGGCCTGCAGTTCGTCCGCATCGGGCACAGTGCCGCCGGGCGGCAGGGGTTCGGTCATCGGCACAACCTACTGGGACCGCTGGTTGACGTCGAGAAAATTGACCCACGATCCTGACGTCAGAATGCACCCCTTCACCGGTCGATTGACTCCCTAAAGTCGTAGTCATGACGAAGAACAACGAGACCACGCAGACCGCTCCGACCGCGACGGTCGCCCCGATTCTCACCCGCGCCGCCGACGCCGAGACGACCCGTGATCCCAGCAGTGTCATGACGCTTCTCGCGGACTCGAGCCACACCGGCGGGCGGCTCACCAGCTACCGGTCGTCGTTCGCCGAAGGAGCGGTCGGGGCACCCGCCCACCTGCACACCAAGGCGTCCGAGGTGTTCTTCGTGATCGACGGGGCGCTCCAGGTACTGCTGGGTGAGGAGATCATCGTCCTGGAGGCGGGCGACTTCCTCGTCGTGCCGCCGCACACCCCGCACGCCTTCGCCGCGGCGCCGGGCAGGACCGCCGACGTACTGTTCGTCTTCACCCCGGGTGCCGACCGCTTCGACTACCTGCGGCTCCTCGGCCGGGTGATGCGCGGCGAGGCCGACCCTCAGGAGATCAAGGACTCCTCGGAGCGGTTCGACAACCACTACGTCGACAGCCCGGCGTGGCGCGAGGCGCTCGCCGCCCGCGGCTGAGGCCATGATCGCGCCCTTCGGCGCCGCCTGCGCGGACCTGCGACACGAGGAGATCCCCGACGCCGGCATCATCACCCGCGTCGCCCAGCAGATCGGCGGCTCGGTGGGCATCGCCGTCCTCGCCGTCATCTTCCAGCACTCCGCCGGGGACGCCCACACCCCGGGCGACCTGGCGGACGGCTTCGACGCCGCCTTCTGGTGGTCGGTGGCCTTCACCGCCGTCGCCGTCCCGCTGTGTCTGTTCCTGCCCGGCCGCCCCAAGCCGCCGGTCCCTGCCGACCATGCGGAACAAGGCGCTGCCGCCGAGGTGCAGGAGCAGTCCGGTCGAACATCACCCGGCGCGTGACCGTCGTCGAGACCCTGGGTGCCATCACAGCGAAGGGGCCCGGCGATGCCGGGCCCCTTCTTCTCGTAGCGGGGACAGGATTTGAACCTGCGACCTCTGGGTTATGAGCCCAGCGAGCTACCGAGCTGCTCCACCCCGCGTCGGTGATGCCACCCTACACGTGATCCACGGGGTGCTGCGTCGGGCGGCCGTCTCAGCCGCGGACGATGTTCTCGGCCTGCGGCCCCTTCTGCCCCTGGGTCACGTCGAAGGTGACCGGCTCTCCCTCCACCAGCTCCCGGTAGCCGTTGCCGGAAATGTTGGAGTAGTGGGCGAAAACGTCCGGTCCGCCGCCGTCCTGGGCGATGAACCCGAAGCCCTTTTCGGAGTTGAACCACTTCACGGTGCCGCTGGCCATGCTGCTCGTCCTTCGATCCTTGCCGGGAGGTCCCGGCTGCTCTGTGTGCGGGGCCGTCCACGACCGGAAGGCACCCGGCGTTCGTCCTACCCCGTCGGCGAGGCAGTTATCCGACTTAACTTCCAGACGCAGCACTCGAGTTGCCGGAGCCCGGTGCGGCATCCTTCCCGCGCTTGCCGCGCACGCGGGCCACATGCCCCCGATGTCCCGATCGTCCTCCGTACCCTGTCCGGCCCAAGCCCCCGCGCAGGCCGCTCACCAGGCTGGTCAACTGGCCGGAAGGCTCCGTACCTCATCGCAAGGGAACTCAGCATGGCCATCGTCGTGGTTCTCGAAATGCCGGGGATGACCCAGGCCCAGTACGAACTGAGCGCGGAGAAGGTGTCCGGCCGGCCCGGCCCGGTGAAAAGCCCCGCCGACTGGCCGGTGCCCGGTCTGATCTCGCACACTTCCGCCCCCACCGACGACGGCTGGCTCGTCGTCGACGTCTGGGAGTCCGAGGAGGCGTTCCGGCAGTTCGGCGAGACCCTCGTCCCGATCCTGCGGGAACTCGGTCTCGCGGACGTCCAACCGCGCACCTATCCGGTGTTCAACGTGGTCACCCGATAGCACCGGTCCCGCCCGGCGTACAGGTTCCTCGGCCCCCGAACCCCGCGCTACCCTGCCCCGCTCGATGAGCGAGTGACCGGCGCGCAGGTGCGGCGTCCGGCCCTCGGAAGCGAGGGCGCCGGTCACCTCGTGAAGCTCCGCGCCCCGTTCTTGACGATCTCCTGAAGGAACGGGGGACATGATCGTCGGCTGTCGGGCAACGCGGGGGTAGTGACACGTATCGGACTGGTGGTCCTCGCTCTGGCCGGCGCGCTCGTGGCGGGCGCGGCCGCGGTGGGAAGTTCGCCGTGGTGGTGGTTCGCCGCCGCGCCGCTGCTCGTGCCGGGCCTGCTGGGCGCATGGGACCTGATGCAGCGCCGGCACTCCGTGCTGCGCAACTATCCCGTGATCGGGCACGCTCGCTTCCTCCTGGAGAGGATCCGCCCGGAACTGCAGCAGTACTTCATCGAGCGGAACTTCGACGGCCGTCCCTTCGACCGGGACACACGCACCATCGTCTACGAGCGGGCGAAGGGAACCGACGCCGAGCAGCCGTACGGCACCGAGCGGGACGTCTACCGCCCCGGCTACGAGTTCCTGGTGCCGTCGATGGCGCCGTGTCCGGTGCCGAAGACGGCACCCCGGGTGCGGATCGGCGGACCCGACTGCGGCCGTCCGTACGACATGGCGCTGCTGAACGTGTCGGCGATGAGTTTCGGCTCGCTCTCCGCGAACGCGATCCTCGCCCTCAACGGGGGTGCCGCGGCGGGGGGTTTCGCCCACGACACCGGCGAGGGCGGGCTGTCGGAGTACCACCTGCGGCCGGGCGGTGACCTTGTCTGGGAGATCGGCACCGGTTACTTCGGCTGCCGGACCGACGACGGCGACTTCGACCCGCGGGAGTTCGCCGACAAGGCCGCGCACGAGCACGTGAAGTGCGTGTCGCTCAAGCTCTCGCAGGGCGCGAAGCCCGGCATCGGCGGAGTCCTGCCCGGAGCGAAGGTCAACGCCGAGATCGCGCGGGTGCGGGACGTGCCCCCGGGCCGGACGGTGATCTCACCGCCCTACCACCGGGTGTTCTCCACGCCGCGCGAACTCGTGCGCTTCATCGCCAGGATGCGCGAACTCTCCGGTGGGAAGCCGACCGGTTTCAAACTCTGCGTGGGGTCGCGCCGGCAGTTCCTCGCCGTGTGCAAGGCGATGCTGGCGGAGGGGACCGCCCCGGACTTCATCGTGGTGGACGGGGCGGAGGGCGGCACCAGGGCCGCGCCCCTGGAGTTCGCCGACCACGTCGGCACCCCGCTCACCGAGGGGCTCCTGACCGTGCACAACGCCCTCGTCGGCGCCGGTCTGCGCGACCGGGTCAGGATCGGCGCGAGCGGCAAGATCGCCACCGGTACCGACCTGGTCAAGCGCATGGTGCAGGGCGCCGACTACGGCAACGCCGCACGGGCGATGATGTTCGCCGTCGGCTGCATCCAGGCGCAGCGGTGCCATACGAACACCTGCCCCACCGGTGTCACCACGCAGGACCCCCGGCGGGCCCGCGCGCTCCACGTCGGCGACAAGACGCTCCGCGTCCGGCGTCTGCAGGAGGCGACGGTGGCGAGCGCGTTGCAGATCATGGCGTCCATGGGCGTCACCGATCCCGCGCAGTTGCGTCCCCATATGCTCCGCCGGCGCATCGACCCCCGCACCGAATGTTCCTTCGAGGAACTCTACGAGTGGCTGGCGCCCGGGCAGTTGCTCGCCGAGCCGCCCGTCTCCTGGGCGGCCGACTGGAACGCCGCCGACCCCGACCGTTTCACCGTCTGATCTGGAGGATCCGTGGCCCGAACCGTCGCGCGCGTCATCGTGGACGCGCTGAGCGAACTTGGCGTGCGTCAGGTCTTCGGCGTCGTCGGTGACGCCCTCAACCCGCTGACCGACGCCATCCGCACCACCGAGGGCCTGGAGTGGGTGGGCTGTCGGCACGAGGAGGCCGCGGCCTTCGCCGCGAGCGCCCAGTCGCAGCTCAGCGGCACTCTGGGCGTGTGCATGGGCACCGTCGGCCCCGGCTCGGTGCACCTGCTCAACGGGCTGTACGACGCGGCCAAGAGCCGTACGCCGGTGCTGGCGATCGCCGGACAGGTCCCGCTCGCCGAACTCGGCAGCGACTACTTCCAGGAGGTCGACAACGACGCGCTCTTCAGTGACGTGGCCGTCTTCCGGGCCACGATCACCTCGGGCGACCAGCTGCCGCAGATGCTGGAGACGGCGGTGCGCACCGCGCTGGGCCGCAAGGGCGTCGCGGTTCTGACCGTCCCCGGTGACCTGGGGGAACGGGAGCTGACCGCGGACCGTCCGGCCCGGTTCTCGCTGAACGCCCCGGTGAGCCGACCGGACGGGTCCGCCGTCCGGCGGGCGGCCGAGCTGCTCGACCGGGCGCGGCGGGTCACGCTGCTCGTCGGACGAGGTGCCCGCGCCGCGCGCGAGGACGTACTGGCCCTGGCCGACCGCCTGGCCGCGCCGATGGTGCTCACGCTGAAGGCGAAGGAGGGATTCGAGGGCGACGCCAATCCCTTCCAGGTCGGCCAGACCGGGCTGATCGGCAACCGGGCGGCCGCGTCGGCTCTCCAGGACGCGGACACCCTCCTGCTGCTGGGCACCGACTTCCCCTACCGGGACTGGTATCCGGAGGGCCGAACCGTCATCCAGGTGGACACCGAGGCCGCCCACATCGGGCGCCGGGTGCCCGTAGAGCTCGGGCTCGTCGGAGACACGGGCGCGACCGTCCGGGATCTCCTGTCCCAGCTCGGCGCCGCGCCCGCCGGAAGCGAGGGCGCGCGCGACCGCTCACACCTGGAGGACGCCCGCAAACGCTTCGAGCGGTGGCGCGAGGGTCAGGCGCGGCTCGCCGACCCGGCGCACGACAAGGGGGTGGTGGGCCGCCTACGCTCCGCCCTGGACAACCGCGCCGGTGACATCCGTCCGGAGGCACTGGCCGCCGTGGTGGACCGCCTCGCCGACGACGACGCCGTCCTCACCTCGGACACGGGCATGGCCACCGTGTGGCTCTCGCGTTTCGTCGAGATGCGCGGCGAGCGGCAGCTGATCGGCTCCTACAACCTGGGCTCCATGGCCAACGCCATGCCCCAGGCTCTCGGCGCCCAGTGCCTGGACCGGGACCGCCAGGTGGTGGCCTTCTGCGGCGACGGCGGGCTGAGCATGCTCCTCGGCGACCTCATGACACTCAGGACGAGCCGGCTCCCCGTCAAGCTGGTCGTCTTCGACAACCGCCGCCTCGGCATGGTCAAACTCGAACAGGAACAGGCCGGGCTACCGGAGTTCGGCACCGTGCTGGACAACCCCGACTTCGCCGCCGTCGCCACGGCCATGGGCATCACCGGCATCCGGGTGACCGACCCGGCCGAACTGGAGGAGTCCGTCCGGCGGGCGTTCAGCACGCCCGGGCCCGTCCTGCTCGACGTGCTCACCAACCCCGACGAGATCGCCGTCCCGGCCAAGCCGACGGTCGCGCAGGGCTGGGGCTTCGCGGTGGCCAAGGTGAAGGAGGTCGTGCGCAGCCAGGGGGACACGGACGCGCACTGACCGGTCGGCCGGACGTCGCGGCTCCACGGCCGCGCGCTGCCCCGGGGCGGTTCCTCGCGACGCCCCGGGAACTCGCGGCACAGTGGGACGGCACCGATCCGATCCGGCGGTTCGGCCGAGCCGCCGCTGACGAAGGAGTCCCCCATGGAGTACCCCGACCTGACGACCCTGCCCGCGGAGCTGCGGGACGCGGTCTCGGCGCGCGGCTCGCTCAACGTCTTCCGCATGATCATGCACTCGCCCCGGCTCGCCCCCGAGCTCCTGGAGATGGCGGACGCGATTCTGCGGCGCAACTCGCTCCCGGACGGGTTGCGCGAGCTCGCCATCGTGCGGGTGGGCCGCGTCTACCAGGCGCCGTACGAGGTCCACCACCACGAGCACATCGGCCGACTGGTCGGTCTGGGCCAGGCCGCGATCGGCGCTGCCGCGACCGGTTCCACGGAGGGGCTGTCGGAGGAGGAGGCGGCGGTCCTGCGCTGTACGGACCGGCTGCTCGCCCGGCACACCCTGAGCGACGCCGAGCGCGCGGAGGTACTGGAGTTCCTCACGGTGGGTCAGCTCTCCGACCTCGTCATCACGGTCGGCTTCTACCAGCTCGTCAGCAACTTCCTGAACACCTTCGGCGTGACGACCGAGGGCGAGACCGACCCGTACTGAGCCGCCTCCGCACTCGGTCAGGTGAGGATCCCCGGGTGCGGCGGGGCCCGCTCGACGAGGCCCTGCCGGACCCCTGTTCACCGCCGTCCACGACAGCGATGTCGACGTCCCGGTGCTGCTTCTCGTCGGGGACGCCGACCCTCTCGCGTGATGAGCCAGCTGTTCGCGCGGGCGGACGGGGTGGTGATCGACTACGCCCCTGCGCCCGGTCCTCAGTTCCATGGGCGCGGCGCACAACGTGCCCGGCTGGTTCACGCTCGACCGGGACATCGCGGCGGACGCCGGCGCGCCACTCCTCGCGCCCGCTGCCGCGGTGGCCCCGGAGCAGGTCACGGACCGGTTCTCCGCCGCACTGGGCGGCCGCACGGACCGGCTCGCCGCCACGGGCTGAGGCGCCGCGGCTCATCCGTGCCTCGGGCCCTTGTCCGGGACACCCGGCCCGCTCCGTGGTGGTTTCCGTGGTCAGCACGGAGGCGCCGGGTCGCCGGCCGGGAGAGGCTGTGACCCACAGCGACGGGCCCGGCAGGACCCGCCGGGCCGATCGCGGTCCACGCCTTGACCACGGGAGCAACCATGACGAGCACCGACGGCAGCACGTACGAGGGATTCACGGCCGAGGAGCGGGCCGCGATGAAGGAGCACGCCGAGGGGCAGAAGAAGGCGGCGCGCCGCGGCTCCCGTGCGGACAAGGCGGCGGAGGCGGAGCGGGACGTACTCACGAAGATCGCCGAGATGCAGGACTCCGACCGGACGATGGCCGAGCTCGTCCATGCCGTCGTCACGGCCAACGCCCCGGCCCTCGCGCCGAAGCTCTGGTACGGGATGCCCGCCTACGCACTGGACGGCAAGGTCGTCTGCTTCTTCCAGAGCGCGGCGAAGTTCAAGTCGCGCTACGCGACACTCGGCTTCAACGACCCCGCGAAGCTGGACGAGGGCACGATGTGGGCGACCGCCTTCGCCCTGACCGAGGTGACGGCCGAGGCGGAGGCGCGGATCGCCGCGCTGGTGAAGCAGGCGGTGAGCTGACGGCGCGCCGGCCGCGCGGGTCGATCGCCTACCGGACCGGCATGGGGGCGAGTCCGAGGTCGGCCAGCACGGCCGTACCGACGGCGGCATGCTCGCCCCCGGCGAGCAGCAGGGTGCGCGCCGACTGGTAGGGGCAGCCGGCCGCGTCGAAGGCCGCGGCGGCGGCGAGTTGCCGCGCCGGGTCGCCGTCGAGCAGGGCCTGCGCACGGTCCACCTGGGCGGTGGCGATCGGATTGCCGGCGACCACGGTCCTGGCGGCGTCGATCCGGGCGCGGGCTTCCGGGTGCCCGGCGAGCACCGCGGCCTCCGCCCGGAGTGCCACGTACCAGTGGAGCCAGACCCAGGACACCCACTTCCACACCTGTTCCGGCTCCGGGTCGACCCGCTGCGCCGCCGCATCCGCGTCCCCGTGGTGGAGCAGCACCATGGCGTCGAAGACCGCACCGTAGCCGTGGCGGTGCTCCGGTGCGTTGCCCGCCCGGTCGACGATCGCCCGCCAGGTGTCCCGGCCGTCGTGGTCGCCGCGCAGGCCGTGCACCATGGCGACCGAAGCGGCGGCGGGGCCGAGCGAGAACGACCGCTGACGGCCGCTCTGCTCCCACGCGTCGAGGAACCGCGCACTGCCGGTGAGCACCTGGCGGGCATGACCGGCGAACGCGTCCGTGACCAGCAGCCAGGACGTGGCGTGGTGCCCCACCTCGGCCAGCAGCGGATGGTCGGCGAGCTGTCCGCCCCACCGGCGGGCTTCCGGCAGCCGGCCCACGCCGACGGCGGTTCCGGCGGCCATGGCGAGGGCGTCCATGAGCTCGTGCGCACCGGCCGGGGTACGCGGCGCCGAGTCCAGGACGTCGATCCGGCGCCGGGCGGCAGCCGCGGCGGCGAAGGCCTCACCGGTCCAGCTCCGGGCCCCGGAGAGCGCGTCGAGGGCGGCCGACTCCGCCACCGGGTCGCCCGCGCGCCGGGCGAGGTCGACCGCGCGTTCGGCACGTACGACGGTCTCCTCCACGGTGTTGTCCAGGTCGCCCTGGACGGCGCCGAACGCGTCCGCGACCACCGCCGCCTCGGCCAGCGCGACAGCCGCCCGAGCGGCCGGGGCATCGCCGGCCAGCTCCTGCGCCGCCGCGAGCAGGGCGGTCACCTCTGCCCTGGGGGGAACCCGCGTGAACGTACTGGAGAAGCGGTACGCGTCGGTGGCGGCGGCCGCCAGGTCGCGGCCCGCACCGGCGGTGTTCCCGGCCCGGCGCGCGGCCTCTCCCGCGGCGCGGTGCAGCCGGAACATGTCGTCACCGAGCCTTCGGCACCCGGCCACCGCTGCGGCCTGCCGCAGTGCCGCGGCCCCGTCGGCGTCGTCGGAGAGCCCGGCCGCCTGCTCGTACCGCTGCTGGGACTCGCCGAGCAGGTTGCGGAAGAAGGCCAGCTCGGCCAGGGACAGGGCGAGGCGATGCGCGTCCGCGCGCCGGTCCGGCCGGTCGGCCGCCCAGGTGAGGGCGGCCCGGAGGTCGTCCGCCACGGCCTCGAACCGGGCGCGCCAGTCCGCGCCCGACGCTGCGAGGAGGACACGCGCGCCGGTCGAGCACCAGTCCAGGTGGCGTGATCGGACCTGGTCGAGCTCGTCGGCGTCGGTGAGCCGCTCCGTCCCGTACTGGCGGATGGTCTCCAGCGCGTGGTACCGGGTGCCGGTGGCCGACGAGGTCACGGCCAGGAGGCTCTGCTCGGCGAGTCTGCCGAGCCCGTCGACGACCGCGGCCGGATCCAGCGGAGCGAACCCGGCGACCTCGGCGGCCGCCTCGGCGGTGAACGGCGTCACGAACACCGACACCCGGCGCAGCAATGCCTGGCTCCGCGGCTCCAGCAGGTCATGGCTCCAGTCCAGCACCGCCCGCACAGACCGGTGCCGGTCGTCGGCGCGGGGTCCGCCGGTGAGGATCCGCAGCTGATCGGAGAGGCCCGCCGTGAGGCCGTCCAGTCCGAGGGTGGACCACCGCGCCGCCGCCAGCTCGATCGCCAGCGCCATGCCGCCGAGCCGTTCGCAGATGGTCACGACCTCCTCGTTCGATGCCGGACCGGGCGGCTGGCCGACCGCCGACGCGCGGTCCATGAACAGGGCCACCGCCTCGGACCGGTCACCGCCCGCCCGCGAGAGCGGCGGGACCTGGAAGACCCGCTCGAACGGCACCATCAGCCGGGCCCTGCTGGTCACGAGCACCGTCAACCGCGGACAGGCCGCCAACAGCCGCTCCACGAACGGCGCCACGGCGTCGCTCACCCGCTCGCAGTTGTCCAGCACCAGCAGCGTCCGACGGTCCGTCAGCGCGGCGAGCACCGCGTCGTCGATGCCGCGCCCCGGCTGCTCGCCCACCCCCACGGCCGCCGCGACGGCCGCGCCCACCCGACCCGGTTCGGTGACCGGGACCAGGTCGACGAACCACACCCCGTCGGGGAAGTCGTCGGCCACGTCCGCCGCCACCGCCAGCGCCAGGCGCGTCTTGCCCACTCCACCCGGGCCGACCACGGTCACGAGTTGGTGCGCTGTCACCGCCTCGGACAACTGCCCGCGCTCCGCCGCCCGTCCGACGAACGCCGTCAGCGGTGTCGGCAGGGCGGGTACCGGGCGGGACGGCTCGGTACGGGCGGAATCGGCCGCGTACCGGGCGAGCGCCCGCCGGTCCGGCAGTTGGAGCTTGCGCAACAGCGAGGACACATGCGACTCGACGGTGCGTACGGAGATGACCAACCGCGCGGCGATCTCCGCGTTGCTGAGGTGCTCCCCGAGCAGTGCGAGCACCTGGGCTTCCCGGGCGGATATCTCTGAACTGATCACCGCCTCATTATCCGTTGGTCCGTGGCGGATTCCGTGGTGGGCACGGAGGCGCCCCGCACCCGGGCCGGGGGAGTGTGTGACCCAGGCGATCGGCCCGGCGGGCTTCCCGGGTCGATCGTGACCCACGACCGGACTTCTGCCGATCGTGACCACGACGACTTCCGGAGGACCGATGGACGCCGAACCCCGCTCCCACGCTCAGCGTCGTCACGACACCGAACACCGGCTCACCCACGACGTCGATGTCTGGGTGGCCAGCGCCTCGGCGGACGGCGCGCCGTACCTCGTACCGCTGTCCTTCGACTGGGACGGGGAGGCGCTGTTGCTGGCCACCCCGACGAACAGCCCCACCGGCAGGAACCTGGCCACGACCGGTGTCGTTCGGCTGGCCCTGGGCCGCACCCGCGACGTCACCATGATCGACGGCGAGGTCGAAGTCCTCGAACTCGACGGGCTGCCGCGGGAGCGAGGCGACCGGTTCGCCGAACGCGCCGGTTTCGATCCGCGTGTGCCGACCACGTCGTATCGCTGGTTCCGGATCGTCCCGAGTCGTATCCAGGCCTGGCGCGAGGAGGACGAGCTGTCCGACCGCGAGTTGATGCGCGACGGCCGGTGGCTGACCTGACGCTCCGGCCGGAGGCGAACTCGACGCCGCCACCTGCCACGGCTCCTGCGAGCGGAGCCGAGCTGCATCCGCTCCCCCGGTCGGGGGCGAAGTGGAGTGGACGGCACGAATCCGCATACCGGCACCGGTGCGTTCGTGCCGGCGGGCGACCCGGTGATGGAGGGAAACAACGTGACCGCAACCGAACGATCATCGGACGTCGTGGTGATCGGAGCAGGCGTCGCCGGCCTCGCCTGTGCTCAGGACCTGCTGACCGCCGGAGTCGGCGTGCGGATCCTGGAGGCCTCCGACGGGGTCGGTGGCCGGATGCGCTCCGACCGTGTGCACGGCTTCGTGATCGACCGTGGCTTCCAGGTCTTCAACCCGTCCTACCCACAGATCCGGCGACGCCTGGCAGGGGACGGGCTGGACCTGCGGCCCTTCGACCGGGGCGTCCTCATCCACACCGACACGGGCAGGCGCCGCCTGGCCGACCCCCGCGCTCACCCGTCCACGCTCGTCGACCTCCTGTCGGGGCGTCTCGTGGGACCGCGCGACCTGGCGGCGCTGGGCGCCCTCTCGGCCTCGGACGCGGTGGGCCCGCCGCACCGGCTGAAGCGGCGGCCGGATCGCAGCACGCGCAAGGCTCTTGCCGACGCGGGCTTCACCGACGCGTTCGTCGAGCGCTTCTTCCTGCCCTTCCTGTCCGGGGTGTTCCTGGAGGACCGGCTGGAGACGTCCGCCCGGGTCTTTCATCTCGTGTGGCGCAGCATGCTGCGCGGCACCCTGAGCCTGCCCTCCGCAGGCATCGGTGCCGTACCTCTCGCCCTGGCGGCGTCGCTGCCGAAGGGCACCGTGCGACCGGAGACGCCGGTCGAGCGTCTGACGGACGAAGGCGTGGAGACCGCCACCCGCGAACTCGTCCCGGCGCGCGCCGTGGTGGTGGCCACGGGCCCGGGACCAGCCGGAACCCTGCTGCCCGGCGTCACCGTGCCCACGTACCGCGTGGTGACGACCTACTACCACGTCATGCCGGGCCCGCCACTGCACGAACCCGCTTTGCTGGTGGACACCCGGCGCCGCTTCCTCAACACGTGCGTGCTGAGCAACGTGGCCGCCTCCTACGCGCCCCCCGGCCGGGCGCTCGTGGCCACCTCGGTGCTCGGCGCGGACGCCGACGGCCGCGAACGCGCGCTGCGCGCGGCGCTGAGCGAGGTCTACGACACCGATGCCGACCGCTGGGACCTGCTGACCGTCCGTACGGTGCCCGACGCCCTGCCCGCGATGGCGCCCCCTCAGGAACTCAGCCGCACCACCCGGGTGGCCCGGGGCAGATACGTGTGCGGTGACCACCGGGCCACGGGCTCGGTCCAAGGGGCGATGGCCTCGGGTGCGCGCGCCGCCAGGGAGGTGCTGCGCGACCTCGCCAGGTGACGCAGCTGCACCAAGCGCCGTCACGGTCTCACGCAGGCGCCACCTGGTCGTCGAGCAGGATGCCCAGCCGACCGGCCACGGTGGTGAGGGTCGTTCCCAAGGGGAGCGCGACCCGGGTGAGGGCGTGCCGGTCGCCCCGGGTCGGGTCCCGGTTGACGATCAGCACGGGCTTCCCGGCCTGACCCGCCTGGCGGACGAACCGAAGTCCGGACATCACCGTCAGTGAGGAGCCCAGAACCAGCAGGGCGGTCGCCTCGCGGACCAGCGTGCGGCAGTGCTCCACGCGCGGCGGCGGAACGGTTTCGCCGAAGAACACCACGTCCGGTTTGAGGATGCCGCCGCAGACCGTGCAGGGCACCACCCGAAAGTCCCCGACCTGTGCGTCGGTGAGGTCGGCGTCACCGTCCGGATTGATCGCCGCCGCCACGGGCTCGAAGTCCGCATTGGCCTCCGCCAGCCGCCGGGCGAGCTCGCTACGCGGGCTGAAGACACCGCAGGACAGGCAGACGACCCGGCCCAGGCTCCCGTGGAGTTCCACGACGTCCTCGCTGCCGGCGGCCTGGTGCAAGCCGTCGACGTTCTGGGTGATCAGGCCCGAGAGCAGACCGTGCCGCGCGAACGCGGCCACCGCCCGGTGCCCGGCATTGGGACGGGCGCGACCGAAGGTGCGCCACCCGAGGTGGCTGCGTGCCCAGTACCGGCGCCGGGCCTGGGGATCGGAGGTGAAGTCCTGGTAGGTCATCGGGGTGTGCCGACTCAGGCTCCCGCCCTCGCCCCGGTAGTCGGGAATGCCCGATTCCGTGGAGATACCCGCCCCGCTGAGCACCAGCACGCCGCCGGCGCCCAGCGCGTCGACGACCTGCTCCGGATCGGTCGTGCCCGGCGGCAGGTCCTCGGCGGGGGTCCAGCTCAGAGTGGGGCGCATGCGCATGCCGCCAGGGTACGGAACAGGCCGCCCGCAGTGTCCGAGTCCGCGCCCCAGCCCGAGCCACGGCCGCGAGCGGACTCTGCCCGGCCCCGAGGTCCGGTTGCCTTCGCAGGACGCGAGATGGGTCACAACATGATCCCGTGAAGTGCCCTCCGGAGCGGCACTGCGGGCCTGCCCACACCGCATTTACATGCAGTATGCAGCGAAGTGCGCACAGCCCGTGAGGGGGACATGTCCGCCTATCGTCGCTCTTTGGCCTGCCGCCGGCGCCGTCGAGCAGACCCGTCCCTGCCCCCGACGAAAGTAGGCGAGCGAAGCTTTGCCGAGTGCCACAGTCGCCTCTCCCCCGACATCCCTCCCGACCGTTCCGAAGAACGCCATCGCCCCGAAGAACGCCACCGTCACGGACCCCGCACTGGTGAAACGCGCGGTGCGGGCCGCCGCGCTGGGCAACGCGATGGAATGGTTCGACTTCGGCGTCTACAGCTACATCGCGGTCACCCTGGGCAAGGTCTTCTTCCCGTCCGGGAACCCGACCACCCAGCTGCTCTCCACCTTCGGCGCCTTTGCCGCCGCCTTCCTCGTGCGACCGATCGGCGGCATGGTCTTCGGGCCGCTCGGCGACCGCGTCGGCCGTCAGAAGGTGCTGGCCCTCACCATGATCATGATGGCCGCGGGCACCTTCGCCATCGGCCTCATCCCGTCGTACGCGTCGATCGGCGTCGGAGCCCCGGTGCTCCTGCTGGCAGCCCGCCTGGTGCAGGGCTTCTCCACCGGCGGCGAGTACGCGGGCGCCTCCACCTTCATCGCCGAGTACGCGCCCGACAAGCGGCGCGGCTTCCTCGGCAGCTGGCTGGAGTTCGGCACGCTCGCCGGATACATCGGCGGCGCCGGTCTGGTCACGGTGATGACCGCTCTGCTGTCCACGGAGGACCTGCTGAGCTGGGGCTGGCGGATCCCGTTCCTGATCGCGGGCCCGATGGGCATCGTCGGCCTCTATCTGCGGATGCGGCTGGAGGAGACCCCGGCGTTCGCGGCCGAGATCGAGAAGGCCGAGTCGAGCCGCACGAAGGTGCCGCTGCGCCGGATGATCACGGGCCAGTGGCGGGCGCTGCTGCTCTGTGTCGGCCTGGTGCTGGTCTTCAACGTCACCGACTACATGCTGCTGTCGTACATGCCGAGTTATCTGACCGGTGAGCTCCACTACGACGAGACGCACGGCCTGCTCGTCGTGCTCGGCGTGATGGCCGTCATGATGATCGTCCAGCCCTTCGCGGGAGCCCTGACGGACCGTGTGGGCCGCCGACCGGTGATCGCCGCGGGCTGTGCGGGCTTCCTGTTGCTGTCCGTCCCCGCCCTGCTGCTGATCCGCCAGGGCAGCCTGTTCGCGGTCGCGCTCGGCATGGGCGCGCTCGGCCTGCTGCTGGTCTGCTTCACGGCGGCGATGCCGGCCGCCCTGCCTGCGCTGTTCCCGACGAAGGTCCGCTACGGATCGCTGTCGATCGGCTTCAACGTCTCCGTGTCGCTCTTCGGCGGCACCACCCCGCTGGTGGTGACGGCCCTGATCGGGGCGACCGGGAACATGATGATGCCCGCGTACTACATGATGGCCGCGGCCGTGATCGGCGGCGTGGCGGTGTGGTTCATGGCCGAGTCCGCGGGGCGCCCGCTGCCGGGCTCGGCACCCTCGCTGTAGGGACGCGGACCTGCGAACCGCTCGCCCGGGACACCGGGCGCCGGCCGGCGGGGCCTTGACGGCCCGTCGGCCGGATCGAGGAGGCGACCGCGCGGACCATGCGCCACCACAGGCACCCGCACCGCCCCCGCGCCTCCCGCCCCGCCCTCCCCCGCTTCGAAGCCGGGCGTCGCTCCTCATCCCACCAAGTATTCGCCATAGACGTTTGTTCGAAGGCGATTGGTGCACACGAGAAACTGACACTGTCTTTACACGACGAAGCGGAGAAACACCATGGGCATCATCGCGTGGATCGTGATCGGTCTGCTCGCCGGCATCATCGCCAAGGCCTTGATGCCGGGCAAGGACCCGGGCGGCATCATCATCACCATGCTCATCGGCATAGCCGGCGGTCTGCTCGGCGGCTGGCTCGGCAAGGAGATCTTCGGCGTCGACTCCATCGACGGGTTCTTCGACCTCTCCACCTGGATCGCCGCGATCGTAGGCTCCTTCATCCTGCTCGCCCTCTACCGCCTCGTCACGGGCAACCGGCGTTCGCACCGCCACGCGTGAACCGCCGACGTCGTAGACGGTAAGGCATCCGAACGGCTCCTACCCTGTCCTCGGGGTGGGAGCCGTCGGCGTTGCGCGAAGGGACCCGGGGCGCCATGGTGGGCACGGCGCAGGACCTCGCCCAGGGGCAGTTCGGCAAAGCACCGCGATCCGGCCGCGAGGGGAGGCGACAGCCCTTACCGGCCTTCGGGGGATCTTTGGGGCTCCGCCGCTCCCCGGCGGTCGGCGAGTGGTACGGGCATGAGATGCCCACACCCCCCGATCAGCCCGCCTTGCCGCTCGAACGTCCAAGCAGCGAAGAGCCGCACGTACCGGGTCTGCTGCGGACCGCGGCCGCGTACGCGTGGCGGATCATCGCCGTCGGCGTCGTCGTCCACGTCACCTTCTCGGTGCTCGGGCAGTTTCACCGGATCGCCGTCGCCGTCTTCCTGGGGCTGGTCATCACCGCCGTACTCCGCCCCGTGGCCGGGCTCCTCGCCCGCTTCATGCCTCGGCCGCTCGCGGTCGCCGCCGCGCTCATCGGCGGCATCGTCCTCGTCCTCGGCGCGTTGGCCCTGGTGGGTGAGACCACGGCCGATCAGCGAAGTGGGCTGGAGAAGGAGTTCGTCACGGGGATCGACCGGATCGAACGCCGGCTGGAGGAACCGCCCTTCCGCCTGCCCCCGGACGCGTTCGACGATCTCCAGTCCCGGACCGGCAAGCTCCTGTCGAGCCACCGTTCCACCCTCATCAGTACGGCGCTCAGCGGCGCGAGCCGACTGGTCGAGGTGCTGACCGTGCTCGCGCTGGCCATGTTCTGCGCGGTCTTCTTCACGTACTCCGGCGACCGGCAATGGCAGTGGGTGTGCGACCAGCTCCACGACGGGGCACGGCGGCAGGTCACGGTCGCGGGCCGGGCCGCCTGGCGGACTTTCACCGGTTACACGCACGGCATCCTGCTGGTGGCCGCGACCAACGCGGTCCTCGTGGGTATCGCGCTGTTCGCTCTGGGGGTACCCCTGGCGGTGCCGTTGGCGCTGCTGGAGTTCCTGGCCGCGTTCATTCCGCTGATCGGCTCGCCGATCGCCCTGTCGATCGCGGCGGTCGTCGCACTCGCGTCGAAGGGAGTGGTCATCACCCTGGTCGTCGTGGCCCTGATCGTGGTCATCGGCCAGATCGAGGGCCACCTCCTGCACCCCATCGTGATGAGCTGGGCCGTCCGGTTGCACCCGGTGGTGGTCGCGCTGGCGGTCGTCGGCGGAGCGGTCGCCGCGGGGGTGATCGGCGCCGTGGTCGCCGTACCGCTGGTGGCCGTGGTGTGGTCCGTCCACCAGGCCCTGCGCACTCGCACCGACGGCCCGGAATGAGGCGCGGATCGTGCCGACAGGGCGGGTCGCACAGCCGCGGCTCGCCGGCAGGACGGTTCGTCGCCGCCGGCGAGCCCGGGCGTCGGTGACTCCCGCAAGGGCTCGCCGGCCGGGATTCCGAGGTCACCCGGACGCGGTCAGGAGCGGACGATGCGGCGCACGTTGTCCACAGCGCCGCAGCCGGCCTTCAGCTGACGCTCCCTCTCCTCCAGGAACGCCTCGCCCAGCTCCTCCCGTCGCTCCATGGCGACATTCTCACGGGCACCGTTGAGGATCGTGCGCTCCTCCTCGTCGGTGTGGTGGGCGATGGCCTCCACGAGCTCTTCCAGCTTCTCGTCCCACTCCTCGGAGCCGACCTCGTCGACCTCCAGGAGCCCGAGGAGCGCCTCGTTGCCCTCCTCGTGCTCCTCCTCGCCGTGCTCGACCTCTTCGTCGTCGATCTTCTTGAAGCGCTTGAGGGCGGGGTACACCTTCGCCTCCTCCGCCAGCGCGTGCGCGATCAACAGGTCGGCGAACTCCCGAAGAGCGGCTGCCCGGTCGGCTTCGACGCTGCGCATCAGACGGAAGAGGTCCTCCATCCTTCGGTGATCCTGGAGGATGAGTGCGACGACGTCTCGCGTGTCAGGCGTGTCAGGCATGTCGGCCATGGGAACGGGCTTCACTTTCGTACGAGGGACCTGGGGAGGAACCGAGTACCCCGGCCGGCCGTGTTCATTGATCCCTGCCCCCGTGCGTGCCCGACGCCGCTCCCCCGGCCGATCAGACGAAGGCGCTCTGTCCGGTGATCGCCTTCCCCACGATCAGCGTGTTCATCTCCCGGGTGCCTTCGAACGAGTAGATGGCCTCCGCATCCGCGAAGAAGCGCGCCACGTCGTACTCCAGGACGATGCCGTTGCCCCCGAAGATCTCCCGGGACCAGGCCACGACCTCGCGCATACGGGCGGTGACGTGGGCCTTGGCCAGGGAGGAGTGCTCGTCCCGGAACACCCCCGCGTCCTGCAACCCGGCGAGCCGATGCAGCATGCCCCAGCTCGAAGTGATGTTGCCCAGGCTCTTCACCAGGAGATCCTGCACGAGCTGGAAACCCGCGAGCGGACGGCCGAACTGCTGCCTCTGCGTGGCGTAGCGCAGGGCCAGCTCGTAGGCGCCGATCATGACACCGAGGGCCTGCCAGGCGACCCCACTGCGCGTGGCACGCAGGACCTCCGCGACGTCACGGAAGGAGGACGCGTTCTGGAGCCGATCACTGTCCGGCACCCGGACGTCGGTGAGGGTGACGTCCGCGTTCTCGACGATGCGCAGCGACGTCTTGTGGGCGATCTTCTCCGCCTTGAATCCGGGCGTGTCCTTGTCGACGACGAATCCCTTGACCTGGTCGTCGTCGACATCGCGGGCCCAGACGACGATGTGGTCGGCGAAGGTGGCGTTGCCGATCCAGCGCTTGGCGCCGTTGAGTACCCAGGTGTCGCCGTCCCGCTGGGCGGTGGTGTGCATGCCGGCCGCGATGTCGGAGCCGTCGAGCGGCTCCGTGAGGGCGAACGCCCCGATGGTGTCCATGCTCGCCATGCCGGGCAGCCAGCGGTCGCGCTGGGCCTGGTCGCCGCATGCGTGGATCGCGTACATGGCAAGTCCGTTGTGGACGCCGAAGAAGGTGGCGACCGAAGCGTCGACCCGGCTCATCTCCATCGCCATCATCCCGGTCAGCAGATGGCCGGCGGCGGGGCCGTGGTCGCCATAGCCTTCGTACGACAGTCCGACCAGTCCACTCTCCCGGAAACGACTGATCAGCTCCATGGGGAAGGTGCCGTCGGCCCAGTTCTCGGCCACCAGGGGCTGCACCTCGTCGCGCATGAACGACCTCGTCCTGAGCAGGACCTTGCGCTCCTCCTCCGTGAGAGCGGACTCGAAGTCGTAGAAGTCGGCCACGTTCTGGTGTTCCGTGAGTGAAGTCATGGGGCCCTTCTTCCACGGTTGTGCCGAGCAATGCGCACTGCGGACGTCGTCGCCCGTGAGCGTTTCGTCTGCTCAACCCGGCCGACGAGGGCTCTGCGTGGACGAGTCCGCATCCCTCCGTGCCCGGGCACGGCCGTAGGTCAACGCGCCCGACCCCACCAGCACGGCCGCCCCGAGCCCGTACAGCGGCAGCCACAGGGTCGTGGTGGATGCCAGGCAGTCGGCGACGGCGTCGTGTCTTTGGATGTCCTGCGCCCGGGCCAGGGCCACGGCGTCCCGGCCGGCCAGGTTTCCCGGCGCGGCTTCCGTCCGGAGGCTCTCGTACGCGCCCAGCTCCCGGCAGTCGGCGCGGGTGCCCGGGATCGGGAGGAGCCACGCCGAGCGCCGCAGCAGCGGGGCCAGCGCGATCGCCACGCACAGGCACACGACCAGCGAGTATGCGACCAGGTTCCACGCGTACGCGCAGCGGAGGCCGGGGGCCCACGGAGGCAGGCGGTAGAAGGAGACGATCACCGCGAGAAGGGTCACTCCGAAGTAGGCCGCGAACCACTCCCAGGAGCCCTCCGCGAGTGCGAACGTCAGGACGGCGGCAAGCCCGATGCCGATGACCCCTGCCTGACCGGGGACACCGTGGACGCCTGCACCGACCGACGGGGACGTCCGGGTCTGTCGGGCATCGAGATCGTCCACGGGTGTACCTCCCTCGTCCGAGGCCACCAGTGTTCGCGCACCTGGCTCCACCAGCCCGACGCCAGGCGGTCGCACCGGCCCCGGAGCCGCCCGATTGACGGATCTCGCGGGGGGAGGCTCCTTGGCGAGACCGACACGAGTTCTCCGTCGGTCCGAAGCTGACGGAAGCGCAGGCCCCGGGCTCACGACCGGTCCCAGCCAGTGAGCCCCCTGGTCCGGTCACGGTCACGCGTGCGACTGTCCGTCTCCCGTTACCGGGGCGGCAACGTGGTGAGGAAGTCCAGGACGAGCGGGCTTGCGACGGCTCGGAATTCCTCGAAATAGGCGTGCCGTGCTCCGGGGATCATGTGCAGCCGGGCACCGGGAACGCGGTTCGCGAGCAGAGGCGCGTTGGCGGCGGGATTGAGCAGGTCGTCGCTGCCGTGCACGACCAGAGTGGGTGCGCCGATGCCGGGCAGGAGGTCCCACGCGTCGTGCCGGTTGCTGGCCACCAGGTGGCGTCGTTGGGCGTACGGGGGCATGGCCGGATCGCCGAGCGTCTGGCGGGGGCCGGGGTGGCTGGCCAGCCAGCCCGGGGTGTACATCAGATCGAGCAGGGCCTGTCGGGCCGCACCGGGTTGCGGTTGTACCAACGACCTGCGCACGTCGTTGTCGCGTTCGACGGCATGCGGGCCACCGGGTGACGTGCAGCCGAGCACCAGGGCGCGCACACGCTCGGGATGGCGGGCCGCGAGCTGCTGGCCTACGCGTCCACCCATGGACGTGCCGTAGACGTCGGCGCGGTCGATGCCGAGTTCGTCGAGCACCGCGATCACGTCCTGCGCGAAGATCTCGGTGCTGTAGGGGCTGTCGGGCTTGTCGCTCTCCCCCGTGCCGCGGTAGTCGACCGTGACGGTGCTGCGTTCGGTGTGGAAGTCGTCGCGTACCCCGTCCCACCAGTGGTGGTTGTTCGCCTGACCCGCCAGCAGAACGAGCGGTGTTCCCTCGCCTCGGACCTGGTAGGCGATACGGACCCCGTCAGGCGTTGTCGTGTGCTGCATCGGCCCTTCTTCACTCGTCGTGCAGGTGCTGCGAGGACTGTATGACCGGAGATCATCATCGTGAACTAGGTCGCATACCCGGGGTTCAGCTTGCGGGCAGGGGCGGTGCGCATGTTCGGATGAGTCGATGCGCACCCCCCACCGCATAGATCCGGATCCGCATCCCCGTCCCTACGACCGCTCCGAAGCGCCGCCCGATCCCTACGAGGAACTCGGCGCCCTCGACGACGGTCCTCCGGACGGGTTCCCGGGCGGCACCACCGAGCAATGGGCAGAGCAGGAGCCGGAACGGGAGCCGGAGTGGAGCCCGCCCGTCCACCGCCGCGGCGGCCGGCGCCGGCGGAGCCGTTTCGCCGGTCTGCCGCTCGCGGCGAAGGCGGTGGTGAGTCTCGTCGTCCTCGCCGCCTTCGTCACCCTCGCCGACCGCTGGGCGCTGCTGTACGCCGAGCACAAGGCCGCGGACACCCTCAAGGACCAGCTGGACCTGGCCGCGGCACCCGAGGTGGAGATCGGCGGCTTCCCCTTCCTCACCCAACTCGCCGGCAAGCGGCTGGACTCGGTACGGGTGACCGTGCCGGACGTGTCCGCCGACCGGGTGTCGCTGACGAAGGTGTCGGCCACGGCCCATGACATCCGGCTGGACGCCGACGGGCTCACCTCCGTGCGCGGCGCCCACGTCCCCCGGCTCGACGGTGACGTCCTGCTGTCCTTCGCCGACCTCAACCGCGAACTCGGCGCGTCCCAGGTGATGTTCACCGGCGACGGCCGTGACCGCGTCAAGGCCCATGGCATCCTGCCGGTCGCCGGGCACGACCTGCGACTGCGCGCCGAGGCCACGATCCGGCGACAGGGCGAACGGGGCATCGGCACGCAGATCGGCGGCATACGCCTGGACATCGGGGACCTGGCCACCTACCGCCCCGGCACGCGCGCCTCGGACGGCCTGCACCTCACCGCGAAGGCATCCGCCGACGTCGCGCGGGAGACCCGTAAGGCGAAGGCACTGCTGTCGGTCCCGGCCGTCGTGCAGCGACTGGGGGTGCCCAGGGCGGCCGTGCGCGAGGCCCTGAGCGACGACGGCAAGCTCGCCGAGCTGACCGGCTCCCCGCGCTTCGCCCGTCAGGCCCAGACCCTCAACCTCATCGACCTGGCCCTGGACAACCCCGAGGTGCTCCGCGGTCTGGGCCTCGACCCCGACCTCCTCGACGCCCTGTCCCAGCTCACCCGCCCGGCCCTCGCCGACCGGCTCTCCCTCGCCTTCCGGCTGCCGGAGCCGAAGACGGGGGACATGCGGCTGCGGTACGTGCGCGTGGAGAAGGACGGCATCCGGGTGCGGCTTACGGGCTCGGGGCTGGCCCTGGGCAGTTCATGATCCGCGTGCCGGTGCGACCGTGAAAGCGGGCACCCAAGAGGCAGGTGTGCAGGACGGTTTCGCGGGCAAGCGGGGTGTGGCAGCTGTGATGCCGGGGGGCGGCTCTGCCTGGGGAGGTCTGCGCCGCCCCCTCCCCCTGCCGAACGTGGGAGGTCGGCGTGTCCGTCGTCCTTGCGTGAGCCGTACGAATGAGGGCACAAGCCACTATTGGCACGGCAAACACCTGGTGTCCCACCCAGCCAGGTCACCTCACGCAAGACGAGTAAGGAACTTCAGTGGCCGACCTACTGACCGACGGGCAACCCGACCCAGCGCGGTCCGGGCCGACCGACATCGCCGGCATGCCCGCCCAGGTCCGCCAGGACCTGACACGCAGGCTGAGGCGGAACAAGCGCCCTTTCCGCGACGAGGACGTCCAGGTCGTCGAACCACCGCTGCTCCGACGTGCGGTCAGCGCCTCGGCGCTCGGCAACTGCATGGAATGGTTCGACTTCGGCGTCTACAGCTACCTCGCCGCCACCCTCGGCAAGGTCTTCTTCCCCGGAGCGTCACCCGCCGCCCAGGTCATCTCGTCCTTCGCCACCTTCGCGGCCGCGTTCGTCGTACGCCCGCTCGGCGGCCTCGTCTTCGGTCCGCTCGGGGACCGCCTCGGCCGGCAGAAGGTACTCGCCACCACCATGATCATGATGGCGGCCGGCACGTTCGCCATCGGTCTCATCCCCAGTTACGCCACGATCGGCATCGCCGCCCCGATCCTGCTGTTGCTCGCCCGCATGGTGCAGGGCTTCTCCACCGGCGGCGAGTACGGGGGCGCCACGACCTTCGTCGCCGAGTACTCGCCCGACCGTCGTCGCGGCTTCCTCTCCAGCTGGCTCGACTTCGGCACCTTCGTCGGCTACGCGCTGGGCTCCGCCCTGGTCACCCTGCTCAATCTCGCGCTCAGCGACGCCGAGATGCTCTCGTGGGGCTGGCGGATCCCGTTCCTCATCGCGGGCCCGCTCGGCGCGATCGGCCTCTACATGCGTCTCAAGCTCGAAGAGTCGCCCGCGTTCCAGCAGCAGCTCGACGAGCACGAGGAGAGCCTCGCCAAGGAATCGGCGGGCACCGAGTTCAGGACCATCGTCAAGGACCACTGGCGGGCCCTGCTCATCTGCATGGGACTGGTGCTGCTCTACAACGTCACCAACTACATGGTCACGGGATTCCTGCCCACGTATCAGACGGAGACCCTCGGCCGCTCCAGCAGTTCGGCGGACGTCCTCGTGCTCGTCGGCATGGTGTGGATCGTGCTGCTGATCACCTTCCTCGGCAGGCTCAGCGACCAGGTCGGCCGACGCCCCCTCTACGGCTTCGCGGCGGCGGGAATGATCCTGCTCGCCATTCCCGCCTTCCTGCTGATCAAGATGGACGGAACCTGGCTGCCGGTCTGCGGTGTGCTGATCCTGTCCACGCTGCTGGCGTGCTTCGCCGCGCCGAGCGCCGCGACGCTGCCCGCGCTGTTCCCGACGGCCGTCCGCTACGCGGCCATGGGCATCGGCTTCAACTTCGCGGTGGCCGCGTTCGGCGGTACCACTCCCCTGCTTACGGAGGCGCTGGTGAGCGTCACCGGGAACGACATGGTGCCCGCGTACTACCTCATGGTCGCCGGTGCCATCGGCCTGTTCACGGTCCGCTTCCTGCCCGAGAGCGCCCAGGTGTCCCTCCACGGCTCCCAGCCGATGGTGGGATCGAAGAAGGAGCGCCGGGAACTGATCGTCACCTCGCAGGAGTTGTACCGGTTCGGCCGCGAGACGTCCGACCGCCGCTGACCCCTCACCCGGCACCGCGCACGCCCGGTCTCCTGCGCAGGAGACCGGGCGTGCGCACTGGATCTGCCCGCGAAGGCTGCGGGCACGACGGTGATAGCCGACGGCGCCCACCTGGGCACACGCCTCGTCGTGCCGCATCGAAGACGCGCCGGACGGCCCCTCCTTCCGGTCAGGAGGAGGACAACGCCGGGCACCGGCGCGTCCGAGCCCGCGTCGAGCACACCTTCGCCCGGATGAAGAACTGGAAGATCCTGCGCGACTGCCGCCAGAAAGGCGACGGCCTCCCCGGCAGCGATCACCTCGGATTCCTCCCTGCTCCGGAAGCGGCGGAGAGGCCTGCGGGCGCGACCGGAATCACGGCATACCGTGCGCTGAACGGCTGAGCCCTGGACGACGTTCCGTGCGTCGGGCCAGATCGGCGATGACGACCTCGCCGGTGTACCGCGGTACCAGTGACCGGTGGTGATTGTGGCCTCCGGGTCCACGGGTCGTGCCGTGGCCGCTCCTGGCCTCGAAAGCAGAGACCCGGCCGGATGCCGGGCCGGACAGAAGCGGGGAGCGACGCTGTGATCGAAGTTCGTGGGCTGACCAAGCGGTACGGGGACAGGACGGCGGTGGACGGACTGAGTTTCACCGCTCCGCCGGGGCAGGTGACGGGTTTTCTGGGGCCGAGCGGAGCGGGCAAGTCCACCACCATGCGGATGATCGTGGGCCTGGACGCGCCGACCAGCGGCACAGCTCTGGTCAACGGCAAGTGGTATGCCCAACATCGTTCGCCCTTGCAGGAGTTGGGGGTGCCGCTGGAGGCGAAGGCGGTGCATCCGGGGCGCTCGGCCTTCAACCACCTGATGGCGTCGGCGTAGACCCATGGGGTGCCGAGGCGGCGGGTCGACGAGGTCATCGACCTCGCCGGTCTGCACGCGGTGGCGCACAAGCGGGTCGGGGCGTTCTCGCTCGGGATGGGGCAGCGGCTGGGCATCGCCGCCGCGCTGTTGGGCGATCCCGCGGTGGTGATGCTGGACGAGCCGGTCAACGGGCTGGATCCCGAAGGCGTGCGCTGGGTGAGGGGGTTGCTGCGCGGGTGCCAGCACTGCGCCGGAACGGGCCGGTCCCGGACCATACCCTGGAGACCATGTACAGACAACTGAATCGGTGGGCCACCGGCGGCCTCATCCACAAACTCGGCCCCGGCCTCTACGCCGCAACACCTTGGTCTCCAGCCCCACTTGCATGACCTACGAAAACGCTGACCACCCGGCCTTGGGGCAAGGCCCTCTGCGTCAGCCTCCTCCCATCAGCCTGCGATCGCCCGCAAGATCGGCTGGCCAAGTGCGCCGAGCCAGCCCGCGAGCGCTCCGAGCGGCCCGATCAGCCCGGTACTGGCCGTGGCCAGCGCACCAGCCGAGGACAGCAGCCGGGTGATCCGGCCGAGCCGGCCCGCCACTGCCTCCCGGTCCGGCTCCGGCCGGGCGACCTCCTCGTCCAACGAGTCCAGCTCGGCCCGCACGTCGGGCTCGATTGCCGGCGGCAGCGCCGTCTGCTCGATCGACGCCCTCAGTTCCCGGACCAGGCCGCGCACCTCCTGCCCGCCCGCCGTAAAGACGGCCGACTGGCCACCGTGAACGTTCTGGTTCCCGGCGACGTTGTTGACCACGCCGCCCTGCTGATTGCCGATGTTGAAGGCCATGACTCCCCTTCTCCTCACCGCTGCCGCCAGGACGCCTGCCGCTCGGCATCCTCGAAGCGGCGGCGCCGGGACGTCGTCACGACGTGCAGAACGATCCCGATGACCGTCAGAACCGTCCCGATAGCCGCCATCGCGAACCCGACCGCCCCTACCGGCACCCCGGCCACCTTCGGTCCGAGCAGCTCCGGGGAGGAGTCGAAGTTCGAACTCCCCGACGAAATACCGTCGTTGGTCCTGGCAATGAATCGAATGATCACCCAGCCGTAGATCCCACCCCCGACCAGAAAGAGCAGGAAGCCGAGCATGATCAGGTGTCGCGCCCTGGTACGGGTCGCGGCGATCTCCTTGAAAAAGCTCTCGCGCTGCGCCTGCTGCACGTAGTTGTACTGGTCCCCGGCGACGTTGCTCAGCCGGTCGGCCTGCTGCTGCCCGATGTCGAACCGCCGCTCGCCGGCAGGCGGCGTACGGCCGGCCTCGCGCGGTGCCGGGCGACCCGGCGGGCCAGAGGGTGGTGGCCCTGCGGCGGGAGCGCCGTGAGGCGTGGGCCCGGGCTCGGGGCCCCAGCCCGGCATGGTGTCCGAGGTACCACCCGGGGTGCCGCCGACTCCGGGCTTCGGGGCCTGAACGGTCCGGTCGGCGGGGCGCTGCTCTTCGTAATGCACCTCTAAGGGCCCAAAATCCAGCACGTCGCCCGAGTGCAGCACCTGCTGCCCGAGCACCGGGTGACCGTTCAGCATGGTGCCGTTGGTGGAGGCTAGATCCTCGACGGTGGTCCGGCCCGAGGCCCGCCACACCACCGCGTGCCGTCGGCTGACGTCCGGATCGCCCACCTGGATCTGGCAGTCGGAGTCCCGCCCGACCAGCATCGGCTGGTCGTCGAGGACGAAGACCCGGCCGCGCAGCCGGTCCGGGCGGTCGACCACGAGTTGTGGCAGGTCGCGCTCTCGCAGAGGCGGGTCCATGGCACGACCTCCTGCCTTGGCGAAGCATCCGGCGTCGGACGAAACGATTCGGTCGCCGACTCTGGTGATCCTCACCTTCCAGTAAAGGCCGATCGGCTCCGTCCTGCCACAGCATCCCGGACGGCCGGAACTCGGCAGTGCGTTCGGCCGCCGTCCCCTCGGTCCGCAGCCCTCCGATCCCGACGGGCTGGTCTCCGCGACCCCACCGAGCTCCTCCCGGAGCCCGTCGACGTGTTCGAGAAGGAGATCGAGGGCGCGCTCGCGCTATGGAGTCGATGTCCCGCGACGACCTCGAAGGCGGCGACTTCAAGGACACCTACACCGAGGCCATGGAAAAGATCATCGAAGCCGGGCGGGAGGAGAAGCCTCTCCCCGGGATGCCCGAGCCGGAGAAACCTGGCCGGGTCCTCGACCTGATGGCCGCGCTCGAGGAATCGGTGCTGCTCCGCGACCAGGTCCTCCGCCATGATCCGGTCGGCAACCTCCGGCCGGTCTCCCCCACCCACCAGATGCTCGAACCGACTGCCGGTGAACGGCACCCCGCCGGGCGGCATGCCTATGCCGAAGTAACGCCGCAGGTCACCGACAACACGCTCTGCACTCAGCAGCACGCGCAACCGCTGCCCCAACCGCGACAACAACGTTCCAGTGGAAGAGATCACACGAACCCATCCTTCATAAGGCGAGCAGTGCCCTGCATCCCCCCACCGCCCATCTCCGGCCGGAGGTGCGTGGAAGCTCCACACCCGGTGCAGGGTGTGGAGCCCAGCTCACTCAGCGGAAGGGACCGTCGGTCGCGAAGGCGTGGGCTGCAAAGCACTTGCCCATTCGACGGTATGCGACGGCGGTGGGGTGTAGGCCGTCGGCCAGGTCATCCGCTCGTCCGGGCCGAGCAGCTCGCGTCCGTCGAGATAGTGGAGGTGGGGATCGGACGCCTGTCGTGCCGCAGCGATCCGGGCCATCTCGGCACGGACCACCGCCGGCGACAATGCCCCGCCGGCCACATCGGCCGGGTCGCCCAGGGCAGCGAGCCTGCCGTCCGGGCCGGTCGCGGTCGGGCCGGGGGCCTCCTCCAGGGCCGGACAGCTCACCGGAGAGATCAACAGCAGCGGGGTGTCCGGGTGCCCATCCCGGATCGTGTCCAGGAACCCGTGTACCGCCGGGCCGAACGTCCGCAGCCGGAAGGCGGACAGGCTCACGATGTTGATGCCCACCTTGAGGCTGATCAGGTCGGCGGGCGTATCGCGGATCGTCCGGGCGACATAGGGATCCAGCAGCGCGTTGCCCGCCTGGCTGAGGTTGATCACCTCCACCCCTCCGAGCGCAGCTGCCACCACCGGCCGGGTCCCGGTCGGGCCGTCGGCCTCGATGCAGTGGCTGATGGAACTGCCGTGGTGCACCCAGCGGCGCCGCCCGTCCGGCAGTGGTGCCAGTACGTCGCCGTCAGCGCGCAGTGCCACCAGTTCCGTTGGGGTCTGCTGTGGCAGCCACAACTCGACGCCCTGCATACCGGCGGGCAGCCCGGCGAACCGTACGGTCCCCGGCTCGCCCGGGATGAGCCGCTGTACGGCCCGCGGGCCCGCCATCCGCAGCACGTTGCCCACCGGCGCCTGCTGACGCCCGGCCAAGGCGCCGTCCACCAGCAACTCCAGCATCCCCGTCGGGCGAGGGTGGGCGTGGGGGTGGGGGTGGGGGTGGGGGTGGGGGTCAAACTGGCCGGTGGAAGTGAGTACCTCCAGCTCCAATGCGCGAGCATCAGTGCGGAACACCAGCCGCACCCCCGAAGGCATCACGGTCACCCCGTAGACCGACGGGTCCTGGTACTGCTCCTTGGTCCACGCAGGCAACCGGCGCGGCATCACCCCTGCCTGTGTGGTCTCCAGGTCCAGCGCAGCCCGTATCTCCACCGGCCCACCCACCAGCGGAACCGCCCGCAGCGCCCCCGGCACACCCGACCACGACGCCCTGCGGCTCCTCGCCACCTGGGCGGCCACCGAACAGCCTCACCTCACCGCCACCGCCACCGCCACCGGCGCTGGCACCGGCGCCGGCGCCGGCGCCGGCGAGGATCACTCTCGTCGGCGACAGCTCCGGCTCCGGCTCCAGCGCTGCGCAACCCATCCGTACAGGGGGCCGGCCGAGACACGGGGTGGCGCGCGATCACGTCGGGCGGAACTCGCGCGGTGGGGTCATGACCCAGCGGATGGTCCGGGTCAGGGCCTGCCCGGTGGGGCGTACGGCGAGATCCTCGACGACCGGCACCCGGGGGAGCCACAGCATGCCCCGGGCCCAGGGCGGGAGCAGCACGACGGCGTTGGCAGCCAGCCCGCCGTAGAAGGGCCGTACGGCCAGGGGCAGGGGCGGCCGGAACAGCAGGAAGCGGGCGGCGGCGCGGGCCTCGGGCGTGGTCCGCAGTTCGTGCCGGTAGGCGGTCAGCCGCTCGCACAGCTCGCGTCGGTCGCGCGGTGGGTCGCTCACTCCCAGCGCCTCGGCGACCCGCGCGGTGTCGGCGACGTAGCCGTCGTACCCGGCGGCGTCCAGCGGGTGGGCTCCGAAGCGTTCGTGGGCGCGCAGGAAGCTGTCCGTCTCGGCCGCGTGCACCCAGCCGAGCAGGTGCGGATCGGTCGCGTGGTAGGGCACGCCCTCGGACGTGGTCCCGCGGATCCCCTCATGGATGTGGCGAACGATGTCGACCGCCTGCTGAGCGTCCGGGGCCGTGCCGTAGGTCGTGACGGCCAGGAAGGTGCTGGTGCGTTGCAGTCGGCCCCACGGGTCGCCGCGGTATCCGGAATGCCCGGCCACCGCGGCCATGGCGAGCGGGTGCAGGGACTGCAACAGCAGCGCGCTCAGCCCGCCGATGAACATCGAGGCGTCACCGTGGACCACGCGGATCGGGCGGTCCGGTTCGAACCAGCGCGGGCCGGGAGTCTGGTGGATACGGGCACGTGTCGCCGGTCCGTCGGGTCCGGCGACGCGGCGGAACAGGGCCCGGCCCAGCCGCTCACGGACGAGGGTCAGCACGGTCGGCCTCCCTTCTCCTGCTGTCCAGTGTCCGCTATGCCACCCGGATCCGGGCATGGCGGCGGCTTCGGCGAGGCGCCCTCCTCACTCTGCGGGTTCGACCGGTTGCTGTGCGACGGGTTGCTGTGCGGTGGACTGCCGCGCAGCCATGCGTCGGCAGTGCGCTCGCGCCTGCGCGAGGCCTTGCTGCTCGCCGCCGTCCTGTCCGACCGCAAGCAGCTCCCCGGCGGCAACGAGAGCGGCCCAGTAGACGGAGGGATCGCCGGTGGCCCTGACCTGGTTCCCCCCGGCCAGGGAGAGGTAGGACCGGGTCAGCTCTCCGGTCCGCAGCCACCGGTGCAGACGGTGGCCGAGCCCGCTGCGGACAGCGCCCATGGCGCCGACCGCCGTCCCGAGCAGGTCATGGATCTCCTGCTCGCGCGCGTCGAGTCGGCGGTCGACGACGAAGACATCCGACAGGTCGAGGAACAGGGCGAGCACCTCTTCCTCCTCCGGTCCTAGATCGGCGAAGAGGGGCTCCGCGTCACGCACCCGTCTCTGCGCCTCCGCGGGCGGGATGCCCAAGCCGACGCAGACGGAGACCGCGGCGGCCCGAGGATCCCCGCCCTGCCGCACCAGCTCCTCGAAGGCCTTCGCCTCCGACGACAGCTCCACCCGCGCCCTCCCTCCCCGCCGCGCCCGTTCCTTCGGATCGCACGGCGCTAGCGTGGGGTCCCATGATCGTATGGCTCAACGGCACCCATGGCGCAGGCAAGACGACGACCAGCGCACTCGTGCAGCAACTGATTCCGGATTCCAGGGTGTTGGACGCCGAGAAGGTGGGAGAGACACTCATGGACATCACACCGGGGCTACCCGGGCCCGGGACGGACAACTTCCAGCACTGGCCGCCGTGGCGGCCGCTCGTCGTCGAGACCGCCCGCCGCGTGCTCGACTACACCGGCGGCACTCTGGTGATGCCCATGACCGTCCTGGTCGAGCAGTACTGGCGCGAGATCAGCGCGGGTCTCGCCCAACATGCCATCCCGGTCAGGCACTTCGTCCTCCACGCCGACCAGGAGACCCTCCGTGGGCGCATCGAGGCGGACACTGTTCTCGGCCCCTCCCTGTTCCGGCTCAAGTACCTCGAGCCCTACGCCGAAGCGGCCCGCACATGGCTGCACGGTGAGGCCGAGGTCGTCGACACCACGCGTCTCACGCCCGCTCAGGCCGCCTCGCGGATCGCGGAGGCCGTCAAGGGTTGAGGCCGCCTGCCGGGTCCGGGGTCCACCCGGCGCCGACGGACGCGACGACAATGGGGCTCGGCCGGGCGACCGTCATTCGGTTCCGTACAACCCGCGAGGTGTCCTGAGGGTCATAGCTTCCAAGACGACGGAGGGACTCCTCGTCAACCAGGGGGCTGACATGACCACTCGCGCGATCAGACACACCTCGCTCACGATCGGAACCGCCGTCGCGCTGGCGGTCGGTGGCCTCGGTCTCTCCCCGGCGCCGGCGACGGCTGCGCTGGCGGCCGACGACGAGATAGTGGTCCCGTTCGGCACCAGGGGCGACCTCAAGGCCTATGTCGAGACCCTCGCGCTGGGCGGCGGGAAGCTCAGCGTGTTGGGGACGGCGGACCCCGAGACCGCACGCGGGCTGTGGGAGTTCGACCTCCCGGCCGTCGGCACCCCCCAGCCGGGGCCCCGGCAGCTCGCGGCACCCCAGGTCTGGACGAACTACCCGTGCGAGGGCGTCGACCCCGCGGAGTACACGTGCAGCGGGTTCTACTCCAGGCTGTGGGCGCTCGGCGACGGCCGGGTCGGCTTCATGACGCCGTTCGGGGGCCAGGAAGCCCTGGGCGGCGGGGCACCCCGGAGCGAGCTCGGGCTCGGCACGTTCGACTGGGAGTCACCGGACCATGTGGTGGCGGCCGGCGGTTCGTATGTCGCGGTCAACGACGAGGGTGTGCAACGCATCGGCTCCTTCGCCCCGGGCGTGTCCTACCCGGGGCAGGTCCACACCCGCTCGGTCACCGCGGTGTCCATCTGGGGCACGAAGATCTGGAAGCCGGGCAGCACCGTCGGCACGGTCAATTCGTACGACCTCGTCACCAAGGCAAGCACGGCGAACCTGGCGCTCGGCTCCGGCTGCGTCCCCGACGACCTGCAGGCGGTGGGGCGGTGGCTGTACTGGCGCTGCTCCGCGTCCGACAAGGCCGGGGTGTGGGACAACAGCACCGGCAAGAACATCCCGGTACCCGGTGCGCTGCCCGCCGAGGTCGGCGACGGCTATCTGGTCCAGCAGTCCGAGGACGGGCGGACGGTGACGCTCACCGACTTCCACCTCGGCGGGGGCCACCCTGCCGCCACCTCCCCGTTCTTCACGGCCCCCGAGGGGGCCTGGGTCGGCATGCTCACCGTCGACCGGTACGGCGGCCATGTGGCCTACGTCGACGGCGAGCAGATGATCCACATCCGGCCGGTGACGGTGCCGCGGTCACGGATCAGCCTGTTCGACTGGCGCGCCGACGCCACGGTGGACCTGCGCGCGGCGAGTGACCGGCTGTGGGAGAGCACCTGGCGGTTCACCCGCCCGCCCGCGTCCTGGAAGCTCACGATCAAGGACGCGTACGGCACCACCGTCCGCACCCTCACCGGCAGCTCCCACGAGGGCGCCGCCGTCCGTGCCTCCTGGGACGGCAGGGACGACGCGGGCGCGAAGGCGGTGAGCGGCCGCTACCACTGGACCATGACGGTGGACCCGGGCGACGGCGGCGCCGTCCGCACCCTCCCGGCCGGGAGCTTCCTGCTTTCCGGTGGCCGGTCCGCCTTCCACGACGCCGACACCGACGGCTACGGCGAGCTGTACACGATGACCGGCGGCGGCCTGCTCGAAGCCCACCGGTTCGCCGACGGGAGGCTGACCGACTCCCGCGGCTGGTCGGGCTGGAGCCCGGGCACGCGTTTCGTCCCCGTCGGCGACATGACCGGCGACGGCTGCTCCGACATGCTCAGCAGGACCACCGACGGCAAACTGTATCGGCACTCCGGCGGCTGCACCGGCATCTTCCTGCCCGACGCGGAGCGCACGCTGGTCGGTTCCGGCTGGAACGGCTTCGACGCCGTCGTCGCCGCCGACGACTTCACCGGTGACCACCACCCCGACCTGCTGGCCCGCCAGACCACGACCGGCTACCTCTACCTGTACAGGTCCAACGCCCGCGGCGCTCTGGACCCGGGTGTGCGCGTCGGTACCGGGTGGAAGGGTTACACCGTCGTCGGCGCCGCCGACGTGACCGGCGACGGCATCGGCGACCTCATCGCCCGGGACGCCGGCGGCGAACTGTGGCGCTACGACGGCAACGGCACGGGCGGCTTCAAGCCGCGGACGCTGGTGTTCCGGGACTGGGGCGTCGACCGCAACGCGATCGTCGCCGTCGGCGATGTGACCGGCGACGGTTTCCCCGACCTGGTCTCCCGGACCACCGACGGCAGGCTGCTGCGCAACAAGGGCTGGGGCGACGGCACTTTCAGCGCCACCTACACCCTCGCCTCCGGCTGGCAGAACTACGACGCGCTGTCGTAGGGCAGCAGGCAGCACCGACGGCTGCCGAGCGGGCGCCCCGCTGCCCCTCTCGTGCCCCGTGCGCGCCTCGCGGCGCCCTATGGCGCGCCACGCGACGGACGTGGTCGCCTCGGTCCAGGTCGAGATCGCTCGGCCAGTCGAGATGACGGGCGACTTCGTCCTGCTCGCGGACGGCAGTGATCAACGCTTTCATGCGCGGAACCCCACGCCCACCGACCTCACGTCACCGATGCTTCGATTTCAGTTGCATTCATAGCCCATGAAAGCTGATCCAGTTGATGTCTGGCGATGAAGCGACGATATCGGTAGCTTCTGTCTGCGCACGCAGCGAAAGGACCGACGTGACCCACAGCCCCCTCCCTCCCACCCTGCCGAACACCGACCGCACCCGTCACCGTCGCCTTCGGGAGCAGGGAAGCCTGGACCGTGGCGCACTCGAAGCGATCCTGGACGCGAACTTCGTCTGCCACCTCGGGGTGGTCGTCGACGGGCACCCGATGGTCGTTCCCACCGTCTACGGGAACGACCGACGGAGCCTCTATTTCCACGGATCGGTGGCCGGTCGAAGCCTGATCGCCTCGCCCCGGGCAACGGTGTGCGTCACGGTGACGCACATCGACGGTCTCGTCCTCGCCCGGTCGGTGTTCGAGCACGGCGTGAACTACCGCAGCGCGATGATCTACGGCGTGCCGCGTCCGGTCACGGATCCGGAGGAGAAGCTCGAAGGGCTGCGCTGCCTGACCGAACAGGCCGCACCGGCACAGTGGGACTACGCACGCCGACCGAACCGCAAGGAACTGGCGGCGACGGTCCTGCTCGCCCTCTCGCTCGAGGAAGCGTCGGTCAAGATACGCACGGGCGGGCCCGACGACGGGGACGGACCCGACGCCGCCCTCGGGATCTGGGCCGGTGTCCTTCCCCTGGTCTCGACCTGGGGCGAACCCGAGACCGATCCCCTGCTCCCGGCCGGCAGCGAACCGCCCCACCACATCGGGTCCCGCAGCGGCACTCGTCTCGGGTGATCAGCGGACGGACTCTGCGCAGGGCGAGGCCTTGTCCGGCGGGACTTGCTGTCCCGCTCCGTGCTCCGTGCTCCGTGCTCCGTGCTCCGTCAGCAGGCGTCGTACTTCCAGGCGTCGCCCTCCAACGCCCACGGCTGCTTCGTCTGATCGAACTTGGGCAGGCCCTCCACCTTGTAGGTGGCCCGGCCGAGGTCCCCCGACACGTCGGCCTGCACGTCCGTCACCGCGTGGTCGGGCCCGTAGTCCGTCTTCGCCTGCTGGACGACGCCGGCGTACGCGTCCTTGGTCATCTCCTTCGCGCAGCGCGCGGACAGCATGGCGTACGCGGTATCGGTGTCGGCGGCGAAGTAGGCGGCGGTGTAGACGGCGACGGCGGCCTTGAGGTCGTCGCCCTCGTGGTCCGCGGGAACGCTGACCGTGGGTTCGGTGGCGGGTGTCCCACTGTCGCTCGCGGCCGGTGTTTCCTCGGACGAGGAGCAGGCGGTGAGCGCGGCGAGGAGCAGAGCCGCGGTGGCGATGGTTGCGCTGGTGCGCATGGTGTCCCCCCTGGACGGTGGTGCCAAAAAGGGCATGGTGCCACGGCCAGGAGGGGCGATGGCCGCGCGGGGCCATTTCGGCGGGGCCCTGTGACAGGCCCGCCACGGGGATGTGACAGTCGGGCGTGTCACCGGCTCCGCCCGCGCGGAATGCCTGCGGTACGGGCCCCGCGCGCCGTGGTCCGCCGCGCCGCGCGGAGCGGGGGCGCCGCATCACGGCCGGTCGGTGACATGCCGGCGTTCGGCGTCGTGCGGCGCGCCTTCCCGCGGCCGATTGGCTCAGGCACGGCGCGCCTCGGTTGTGCGGGCTGTCGTCCGGACAAGATCGGTGGGGTGGCGGCCTCGGGACGGGTCGCCCGGCACCCCCACCGTGTGAAGAGGTCCGGCCATGAAACTGCTCGACGACCCGTTGCACCGGCCGCCTGCCGACCGGGCACCGGCACGTGTCCCGGTCCGCGCCCCCGACGTCACGCCGATCGCGCCGTGAGCGGCGCCGCGCGCGGTGACGCGCCGGGCGACGGCCGCTACGGCGAGGCCGTCTTCCGTCCCGAACAGGCGGGCGAGGGCGAGCGCATCGACTTCGGCGCCCTCGCCTACGACGACACCACCATGGCGCGACTGCGGGCCCTCGGGGTCGGCCCGGGGTGGCACTGCCTCGACGTCGGGGCCGGCACGGGCACGGTCTCCCGCCGGCTGCTGGAGGAGGCCGGGGTGGCGAGTGTGCTCGCCGTGGACCGCGACGTCCGATTCCTCACCGCGCGGCCCGTGCCCGGGCTGGACGTGCTGGAGGCCGACATCAGCGCGCCGAACGCCCTCCCCGGCGTCTTCTCGCTCGTCCACGCCCGCTTCGTGCTGATGCACCTGCCCGAACGCGACCGCCTGATCAGCGCGTTGACCGAGCTCGTCGCGCCCGGCGGTGTGCTGGTGCTCAGTGACGCGGTCGACCTCACGAGCGACCGGACGCCCGGCACGCCGTACAGCACTGTCATGCGGGCGATGTGGCAAGGCCTGCGGGCCACCATCGGCACCGATGTCTCCTGGGTGCCGTCGTACCCTCACCTGCTGCGTGGGGCGGGGCTCGATGCCGTCGCCGCCGAGATCCATGTGCCGCCGCTGCAGCCGGGCAGCCCCATCAGCCGCTTCTGGGCGGACACCTGGGAGCGGAGCCGAGCGGCGATGCTCGCCACCGGCCTCGTCGACGACGCGTCAGTCGACGAGGCGGTCCGCTACTTGGACTCCGCCGAATGCGCCGCGCTGTCGGCCGGCATGCTCACCGCCTGGGGGTGGAAACCCGAGGAGGGGCCGTGACAACCCGTCCCCGGACTCGCGCGCACGCGTACTCCTTCAGCCGGCAGGTTCAGGAGGAGCCGTCGGAGTCGGTCGCGCAGCCGGCAGGTTCAGGAGGAGCCGTCGGAGTCGGTCGCGAACGCCTTGCCTGCGGCTCCCGACCGGGTGACGCCGTCGACTGCCGGGCAGACACCGAAGACACGGTCGTAGCCGGTCCAGCCGTTGACGTGGCCGCGGTTGTTGCTGATCTGAACCCGCTTCCCGGCGGGGTCCAAGGCCGACACCAAGTGCAGGTAGGCCGTCCCGGCGACCCGGGCCGGACGATGTCGCCGACGTCCGGCTTCGACGGGTCGACGGGAGCGACGACCGTCTGCCGGCGACTGCGTATCAGCGGGACCCCGGAATCGGCGGCCGGCGTCAGCGTGGCGCGGTCAGGCGGGCTGCCACAGTTCGATCCGGTTGCCCTCGGGATCGGTGACCCAGCCGAAACGACCGACGCCCTCCATGTCCTGCGTTTCCTCGGTCACGTCCGCTCCCCCGGCACGCAATTGCGCGAGCATCGCGTCCAGGTCACGGACCCGGAAGTTGAGCATGGTCTGCTGCGTGCGGGACCCGAAGTAGTCGGTTCCGGCCTCGAACGTCGCGAACACCGTGGGCCCGGATTCCTGACGCCACAGGCCGTTCCCCTCTGCGTCCAGACCCAGGCGGTCGCGATACCAGGCGCTCAGCGCCGCCGGGTCGGCAGCCCGCAGAAAGTAACCACCGATTCCAAGCACACGTTCCATGCCGCCATCCTGCCAGGACGCCGATCAGGCGGTCCGGCACCACACCATCGCCCTCTTCTCACCCTCGTGTCACCGGTGCCGTGACCGGAGGACAGCCGGACGGAACCCTGACGCGTCGTCCCGGTGCGCGTCCGGCCTCACCGATGGCGCTCGTGGAGCACCGCGATGCCGGCTCCGTCGCGGGCCTGCCGGGTCATGCCCCCGCCGACCGCGGCGAATTACACGGTCAGAGCCCGCGTGTCCGACCCATCGGTGAGCGCACCATCGGTAGCACCGGATGTCGAGGCCGGAGTCCGAAAGCAGTGATCGAGCACGATCGCCTCGCCCGATCGCGCCCCATCCGGCACCTACATCCCAGGGACCGGCAATTTCAACCTTAAACGTGCTCAATACCATTTGTACGGTGATGAGTTGGCAGTACCTTGGACGCGCGCCCAAGACCCGCCACACCGCAGTGGTCCTCACAGCCCTCCCGGTGGAGTACGACGCCATGCGCGCCCATCTGGCACGCAACGAGGAACTCGTCCACGACGACGGCACCCGGGTCGAGCGCGGTTGGCTCGAGGGCTCCTCCTGGAGCGTTGCGCTCGCGGAGTTGGGCGAGGGAGCCGTGACCGCCGCTGCACTCACCACCCAGATCGTCGGCTGGCTCCGCCCCGAGGTACTGCTCTTCGTCGGAGTCGCCGGAGGCCTCAAGGACGACATCGAGATCGGCGACGTCGTGGTCGGGACGAAGGTGTACGCCATCC
Organism: Streptomyces sp. NBC_00080; assembly: GCF_045041255.1. Taxonomy (NCBI): domain Bacteria; kingdom Bacillati; phylum Actinomycetota; class Actinomycetes; order Kitasatosporales; family Streptomycetaceae; genus Streptomyces; species Streptomyces sp. NBC_00080. Next base: position 9,052,651 of record NZ_CP108235.1, on the reverse strand, counting down.
ACGGCGGCAAACAGACCCCGCAGGGATTCCACGCCCGGCCCCAGGTCTGGCACTGCTCGCACCGGTTGGCACAGGCAGCGCGTTCCGCACTGCGGGACATGCGGGACGTGCCGGTGCACTTCAAGCCGATCGCATGCGGTGACGTTGTCCTGGCCGACGAAAGGTCCGTGCTTGCGGAGCACATCCGACAGCACTACAACGACGCCTGTGCCATCGAGATGGAGGGCTCCGGCGCGGCCCACGCCGCCCACCTGAACGGTCAGTTGGACACCCTCGTCGTCCGAGGCATCAGTGACCGGGCCGACGCCGACAAACACAAGGCCGACTCCGCAGGATCCCAGCAGCGGGCCGCCGAGCAGGCGGCGACGGTGGCGGTGGCCATCCTGCGCAAGCACCAGCCGCGCGGCGGCTCATCCCACGCCCAGAGCCGCCCCCGCCCCGATCACGAGGCCTCGGCCGCCCACGGCAGGAACCAAGTCGGCTACCGGGACGCCACCTTCCACAATCCCGTCGCCGGAAAAGATGCGGAGTCGGAGCGGTGAGCCGCAGGTCGATGCCGCCGGAGTGGGCGCACGAGCTGCCCGGACCCTCATGACCGCCCACCTGGAAGGACTTCTGCGTGACTGCACGGTCTTGCTGTGCGATGTCCAGGGAGAGCCCATCGGATCGGGCTTCTTCGCGGCGCCCGGACTGGTGCTGACGGCAGCGCATGTGGTCGGCGGTGCAGGCGAGGGGATCAGTGTCCGTTGGAGGGGTTCGCCGGTCGAGGTGCTCGGCGTCGAGTGGCAGAATCCGCAGAACTCCCCAACCGGCGCGCTGTGGGACCTACCCGACCTGGCCCTCTTGAGGCTGAATACGGACACGGTGAACGATCATCCGTGTGTGTTGCTCGGTGACGGCGGCGGAGGTCATCGGTTTCTCCGCCGGGCAGGTTTTCGCGTTCGCTCGCGGCTGGTTCTCCGGCGACACGGCGCGCGGCGAGGAACTCGAGGCCGAACTGCTCGAACGCCCAGAGCTTCGCGACCTGGCCAGGGTCCCCCTTCTGGCGGCGTTCCTGTGCAGCCTGGCCGCCGAGGGCGATCAGGTGCGGGTTCTGCCGACCACACGGGCACAGATCTACCGGTCGGTCATGCTGGGGGCGCTGTCCGGGCGGTGGCGCGCCCTCGGTCAGCAGGCCGTGGATCCGGATAATCCGCCCGAACCGAAGCTGCGGCTGAACATCCTCGCCGACGCCGTCGGACGGCTCGGCCGCCCGTGGCGTTCGAGGGTCGACCGTTTCCCCCGCGCGGAACTCGCCGCTGCCCTGCGCGAGCACCCGCAGTACGCCCTTGCGGAGGACGAGGCTCAAGCTCGATGGTGGGCCTGGCAGACCCTGCGCCCCGCCGCCGGCGACGGAACCAGGCCGGCGGTGAGAGGCACACTGATCTGGGAGTACATGTTCGATGGGCTCCTCGCCCACGATGTCTCCGAGAGCGGCGAACCGGCGCTCCGGTTCGTCCATCCGGTCCTCGGCGAGTTCTGTGCGGCAGCCTATGTGGCGGGCCTGGCCGAGCCTGAGCTGAGGGAGGTCGTGGAGGCCCATCGCTGGTTCGATGCTTCCTGGCAGGAAGTGTGGCCGCTGACCGCCGATCTGATGCCGGAACCGGACACGCTCGTCGGGTTGCTTCTCGACTCCTCGGTGGACGCGTGGTTCGAGCAGACGTTTCTGGCGAGCCGGTGCGTGGCGGCGGCCGGGCGGCGGGTAAGTCCGCAGCTGCGGGAACGCGTCGTGTCGCGCGTACTCACCGCAGCGCGGCGATGGCGGTCGTTCGACCGCGACCGCGCCCTGATCCATCTCGGCGAACTCGTCCGTGCGCGGCTGGTGGAGGCGGTGGAAGCGGCGCATACGCTGCTGGGGGACGATCCGGGCGTGGCGGCCAGGATGAAGATGGCCTCCGCGCTCGCCGAGATCGGTGACGACACCGGCCTCCGGATCGTACGGGCGTCGCTCACGGACTCCGGTATCCCGTCCGCCTACCGGGCGTGGTGCGCGAGATCCGCGGTCGTGGTCGAGGACACCGATGCGCTGGCCGCCCTACTCGACGCCATCAAGGGCGCGCGTACCGTCGGAGAGCTGAAACTGCTCGTCAGCGCGGTGCCCGTCGAGAGCAGAGTGGGTGGTGAGTTGGCGCTGCGGATCCTCCGCGACCAGCGAGTGCACGGCTCCATCCGTGCCGCCGTCGGTTCGGCAGTGGTCCACGCGGGCGGTGAACACCGGATCCGGCTGGCCAAGGAGATGGCCGGGACGCCACTGACGGCCTGGGGGGTGAGGGCAGCGCTGATAGCCGAGTTGCTCTCGGTGGGCGAGGACGATGTACTGCCTCTGGGGCTGGGACTCTTCGACGACCCGAACCTGTCGGCCCCCCAGCGCGTCACCCTCGTGGAGGCGCTCATCCGTCGCGGTCAGATGGCGGTCGTCCCGCGTGCGGTGGCCATGCTGGAACGCGGCGACGTGTACTGGGACCAACGGCGGAGGTTGGCAAGTTCCGTCGCCGAAGTCGGCACCGTAGGCGTCGATGAACTGCTTCGGCAGGTGCGCTCCCCGCTGCCCATCGAGCTGAAGATGCGACCCATCATCGCGCTGGTCGAGGTGGGTGAGTGTCTGGAGCTGGCCGCCGAACTGGTCGCCGACAGCGGGGCGCCCTCATGGATCCGCAGCCGGGTCGCGACAAGTCTGCTGCAACGCGGATACCTTTCGATACCGCACGAGGTACTGGACGCACTCGCCACGGAAGCGGATCCGGAGAACCAGTTCCAGGGTGAACTGATCACCGCCATGCTGGCACGCAAGGTTCCGGGGGCCGGTGACGCGGCCCGTGATCTTCTGGCCCGTAGCGCCGCTTCGCGCGACCACAGCGTGGCGCAGGGCCAGTTCATCGCCGACCTGACGACCGCGGGCTCAGAGGGCCAGGCCGTGCTCGTTCGCATCGCGCAGGACGGGGACCTGACCGAGGAGGACCGGGCGCTGGCCGTGATCGCGCTGGGCAATGTAGCGCCCGACGAGGCAGCACGTCTGGCTCTGGCGCTGTCGGAACAGGTCTCCCGATTCACCGACGCTCGCATGGTCCTCCTCCTTGGGGACAAGGGTGTCGTCGAACTGGCGGACCGGCTGGTGGGGCTCCTGAACGACGAGCCGACGGTCTACGGCACACTGTTCCGGCTGCTCGGCAGCTCCCGTGCCGACCGTGAGCTGGTCGAGCGCCTGCTACCGGCCGGCGACGGGTCGACCAGCGAACCCGCACCCGAGCCGCGCCCCAGAACGAAGATCGGCCCGGACTACCTGGAAGGCGCCGGTCTGGTCTGGTCGTCCAATGCGGAGCGGGACTACTTCATCGAATGGATCATGAAGCAGATCGAGGAGAGGGTCGGCTACAAGATCAGCGTCTTTCTCACACCGGGCCAGCTGAACGAGTTCGGCCAGTTGGAAAGCACGGAGCAGGGTATCGACTTCCTCGCCACCCGGTCCGCCGGATACCCGGAACTGGTACGTGACCAGTTGGCGGCCATGCAGGACGAGATCCGCCGGGATCCCTCGATGATCCCGAATTTCGTGGCGCGCGACATTCCGCCTCTGCGTCGCCTCTCCTTCGTCGCCGACACTCTGAACGAATGGGTTCATGTCACCAAGACTCAAGGGGAGGACGGCAGCGCACGTTTCTTCGGACGCAACGCCCGGACGATCGGCACCGAGGAGGCCCAGGCCCTGCTCACCCTCGCCTGCCGAATGTCGCCGTCGATCAATCCCTATGAGGGCCACTTGTATCTCGTGAAGATGGCCTTGCGGGACGGCACCGAGGCGACGATTCGACGAATGGCCGAGCCTGCCCGCATGTACGACCTGCTGCGGGACTTTCTCAGCGAGGCGAACGGCAGCGAGCTTCTCGACGCCGCGCTGGCGAGGCTCGTCCTCGCACCCAAATCGGAGGTGGCGTTCTTCTACGGCTCACTCGGCGCGGCACTCCTCGATCAACGGCAACTGAGTGTGCGGCTGATGGCCATGAGCGGGCACCATGCCAACAAGGAACAGCGGGCCGAGGGTTTGAAAACCCTGAACGTACAGGCGGCTCGGTTCTGTTGGCCGGAGGACTTCGTACAGCTGTTGCGCGTCGCGCTCGACGGAGAGTGACCGACCGTGCGGTCATGCCCCGTTCGACGCAACGGCCAGGTCTGCGCACCGATCAACGAGGTTCTCGTCAGCGGAGGCGCCGACGCGACCCTGGAGACCTACGCGGCCTGCTCCTGCGGTCGCCGATTCCCCCTGTCGCGAACGGCAGCGCAGCGGCTGGGCAAGGTGATCGCCGGCTACCGCGCCGCGCCGACGGCGACCGCCGATCCGGCCGAAGCACGCAGGCTCGATTCCCTCATCGAACGGACCACCTGTCCGACCGGGCGGGTCAGCCCGCTGTCCAAGCAGGGCATCGTTCCGATCGGCACGCCGGTCCTTCATCGCTCCACCGAGCCGGTGACGGTCATCAGCACAGGGCTCGCGAGATTCGGACTGCACATGGTGTCGGCGATGCGGCGCGCCAAGGGAATCGGGCTGGCCGCCAACCAGGTCGGCGTCCCCGTCCGGGTACTCGCCCACAACCTGGGCCGGGTTCTTCCGCAGATCATGGTCAATCCGAAGGTGACCCGGTCCCAGGGAAGGTGGACCTACGGCGAGGGCTGTTTGTCGCTGCGGATCGAGGGCACCGCGGTGGATGTCGTCCGGCCCAGGATCATCAGCGTCGTCGCCACCTTGCTCGACGGTCGAGTGATCGCCGTTCGGGCCGACGAACTTCTCGCCCGCGTTCTCCAACACGAGCTGGACCACCTCGACGGGATCGAGTACGTACAGCGGCTCGTCGGCGCGGAACGGGCGGCGGTCTACGCGCTGATCGAGCAGAGCGGCGGCGACCTGTCGTTCCTCCCGCCCCGTCCCTACGACCGCTGAACCGTGCTGTCCGCCCATTGGTCGTGTTCGCGGCGGGGGGGCGGGGCGGTCATGACTGAGGCTCCTCAGAGGCTGCGGGCGACGATGTCGCCGTAGGCGGTGGTCGCGTGGATGTTCAGGCCGGCGGCGCCGTCGGTGTTCTTCAGCGCGTTGTCGACCCGGCCGTAGCCGGTGCCGGCGTCCAGGGAGGCGGAGACTCCGCGGGCGGCGCCGACCGACACCTCGCCGGCGTCGGTGCGCAGCACGACCGTGCCGCGCACGGCCTCGGCGATCCGGATGTCGCCCTTCTTGGTGCTGATCTCCGCAGGGCCCTTGAGGCGGCCGACCGCGACGTCACCGGCGAGCAGGGTGAGGCGGGCACTCGCGGCCTCGTCGAGCTTGATCGCTCCGTGCGAACCCTCGATGACGACGTCGCCGAGCCGTCCGACGCCCCGGAACTCGGCGCTGGCCGCCTTCGCCTCGACCCAGGAATCGGCGGGCAGTTGGATGGTCACCTCGATGGCTCCGGAGTTGCCGAGGATCCGGTTCTGCGCCGAGGCCTCGATCCGCAGGACGCCGCCGCCGTATTCGACCCGGGCCTGCTCCGCGGCCTTCACGTCGCGGCTGTTCGAAGCGTCCGCGGGCAGGACCTCGACGGTGGTGTCGGCCCGGTCGGCGGCGATGAACCGGATGCGCCCCGCGGGGATGTCGAGGACGGCGGCGATCGGGGCGGGGGTCTCGAACTTGTACATCGTGCTCTCCTTCGGTCCGTTGTTTCCGACACCGGAAAAGCTACGTTGCATTCACGAATCTATCAACATCTTCGTTGCATCAAATCAGAGTATGTGCAGTTCAGGGCATCCAAATCGTTGCAATGGCTTGGAATTCAATGCAACGGCGGCGGACCCTTTCGTTGCAATGAATGGGGAATGAACGCTATGCTGGCGACACCACGGCGCACGAAGGAGATCGCAATGCCGGGAGGCAGACTCACCCAGCAGGAACGCCAGCAGATCGCGCTGGGACTGGCCGACGGCCTCGCCTACGCGGAGATCGCCAGACGTCTCGATCGTCCGACCTCGACGATCACGCGTGAGGTGATGCGCAACGGCGGCCCCACCGCCTACCGCGCCGACCTGGCCCACCACGCGACCGAACGCCGCACCCACCGGCGCAGGCAGGCCACTCCCCGGGGGGCGGCACCCGCACCGGCCCACGGACGTGATGCCGAAGCCGTGCGCGAGTACGAGGAGATGTTCACCACCCTCCTCATGGGACAGGGCCTGCCCAAGATGATGTCCCGGGTACTGACCTGCCTCTACACCACCGACGCGGGCAGCCTCACCGCGTCCGAGCTCGTCCAGCGCCTGGAGGTCAGCCCGGCGTCCGTGTCCAAGGCGGTCGCGTTCCTCGAGAGCCAGGGCCTCATCGGCCGGGAACGGGGCGAAGGCCGCCGCGAGCGCTACCTCGTCGACGACGACGTCTTCTATCAGTCGACGATCGCCAGTGCCAGGTCCAGCGCCCTGCTCGCCGAGGCCGCTCGGCAGGGCGTCGGGGTCCTCGGCTCCGACACCCCGGCCGCCGCCCGCCTCGAGAACATCGCCCGCTTCGTCGACTTCGTCGCCGAGGGCATAACCCGCGCCGCGGAGCAGGCCCGCGAGGTCCTCCACACGAAAGCCAAAGCACCCTAGGGCTGCCGACCGGGCGGTTCAACCGGTCAGGTGGCGTTCCAGCCAGTCCGCGGCGGCTCGGCGGAACAGTCGGCGGTTGTCCGCGCGCAGGAAGTCGTGCCCCTCGTCCCTCAGGGTGAGCAGTTCGGCCGGGATGCCGCGGTCGCGCGCCGCCCGTACGAACTGCTCGGACTCCGCCGGCGGCACGTTGGTGTCGTGTTCGCCGTGGACGGCGAGCAGGGGGACGCGCAGCGCGTCGACGCGGGTCATCGGCGAGAGCTCCCGCAGCAGTTCGCGGTCGCGCTCGGGGTGGCCGTACTTGTGGGCCGCCGACTCGGCGAGCCAGGGCTCCGTACCGGCGAAGAAGGTCGCGAGGTCCGACATACCGCAGACAGCGACGCCGGTGCGGAACAGATCCGGGTGCCGCACGAGGGAGGCGAACGTCAGGTAGCCGCCGTACGAGCGCCCCATGACCGCCAGTCGGGTCGGGTCGGCGGGGCCCGCCGGCACCGCGTGGGCCGCGCAGTCCGCGACGTCGTCCAGCGCGGCGAAGCGTCCGGCGCCCAGGTCGGCGTCGACGAACGATCTGCCGTGCCCCGAGGAGCCTCGGACGTCGGGGGCGAAGACGTCCAGCCCACGCCCGGTCAACTCGTGGTAGAGCGGGCTGAAGACCGGGCGTTCGTGCTCTTCCGGACCGCCGTGCAGATGGATCACGCAGGGCGCCGGGTCACCGGGTGCCCGGCCCGGCGCCCGGTAGTACCAGCCGCTCAGGGGCAGTCCGTCCCGCGCCGTGAGCCGCAGGAGGACGGGGCGTACGGGCCGGCGGTCCGGCGCGGTGGCGTCCTCGTCACGGGAGGACCAGGGTGTGCGCATCAAAGCAACGCCCTCGGCGGCCCACCACACCCCGGGGCGGCGTTGGGAGCCGGACAGCGCGGGCAGCAGTCCCCGCGGGCCGGCCCTCTCGACACGGGTGACGACCTCGTGCGGCAGGGGGACGGTCGTCGTGGCCAGCGGCCCGTAGGGGGCCCGCCGCGTCGGGAGGGGTTCGACGAGTTCGAGCCGGCTCTCCCCCCGTTCGTTCCAGGACAGGGCGGCGGTGCGGCCGTCGTGCGAGAACGCCAGGAGGTCGAGGTCGCTGTCCTGCCGTTCCGCCATGACGGACGTGCCGTGCGGTAGGCCGTCGGTGCCGAGGGCGACGGCGAGGAGTGCCGCGTACTCGCGTTCGGCGTCGCTGCGCAGCCAGAGCGTCCGCCGGTCGGGGGAGAACCGTCCGATCCACGGATCGCCGTCGGCGACCGGCACGGTGCACGTGGTGGCCGAGTCGGCCGTGCGCCGGACGACGGCCTCCCGCCGTCCTCGCGGCCCCCGACGCAGCAGCACGAGACCGCCGTCACGGCTGATGTCGCACACCCGCAGGGTGGCGGCGTGCGTCTCGGTGGCCAGGAGGACGGGGGACGCCAGACCGTCGGGGTCGATCAGGTAGGCCGACAGCCCGCCGTCGGGACGGACCGACGGTACCGGGGGCTCCGGCACGTCGGCCGCCGTGACGTTCTGCCCCGGTCCGGGTGCGGTGTCGTACGGAGTTCCGCCCAGGAGTGTCGCCCGGCCGTCCCTGTCGGCCCAGTTGGCCGGCAGGGCGGCGTCGGCACGGGTCGGTCCCGCACCGTTCTGTGGCGTGCCGGCGCCCGGCGCGGCGAGCGTGACGGCGACGGCCGAGCCGTCGTGCGCCCAGCAGCCCAGGTGGGCGGTATGGCCCGGGTCGGCCCCGGCCAGCACGCGGCGGCCGGTGCCGTCGGGTCGTACGCACAGCACCCTGGTGTGCTCGCCACCGCCCGGTGCGGTGGTGTAGGCGATCCAGCGGCCGTCCGGTGACCAGGACACCTCCTTCACCGGGTCCGGCAAGGAGTCGAGAAGGTGCGGCACCTCGCCCCCGGCGAGGGGCCCGGCCCACAGCTGGGGGACGCCGCCCCGGTCGCAGATGAAGGCCGCCTCGGTGCCGTCGGGGTTGGCGGAGGGATACCAGCAGCCGTGGGAACGCAGCCGCGTCACGGCGTCCCGCGGACCGCTCGCCTCGGGCAGGGGGACCGGCGCGGGGGCCGGGGCGGCCGCGAAGGCGGTGCCCCTCGCGTCCGCCGCCCGCGTGTCGGGGGGCGTCGGGGCGACCGGGTCGCCGGCCGGGGCCGCCGCCGCGCTCGGCCCGCCACTCACGTGATGCCGTGCGTCTGCAGCCATATCTCCAGCAACGCTATCTGCCACAGGGCGTTCGCTCCCCGTTTGGTGCGGTGCTCGTCGGGCGCCTCCAGGAGCTGGGACACGTACGACTCCTGGAAGAGGCCGCGCCCCCTCGCCTCGGGTGCCTCGAGCGCTTCGCGTACCCGCTTCAGGACGGGGCCCGCCATGTGCCTGATCGCCGGGACCGGGAAGTAGCCCTTGGGGCGGTCGACGATGTCCCGGGGCAGCAGCTGACGGCCGGCTGCCTTCAGCACGCCCTTGCCGCCGTCGGCCAGCTTGTATTCCGGCGGGCAGGCCGCGGCCAGCTCGACCAGTTCGTGGTCGAGGAACGGCACTCGGGCCTCCAGCCCCCAGGCCATGGTCATGTTGTCGACCCGCTTGACCGGGTCGTCGACGAGCATCACGTGCGTGTCCAGACGCAGGGCCGCGTCCAGGGCCGTCTCGGCTCCGGGGACCACCATGTGGTCCCGGACGAAACGGCCCGAGACGTCGTCGCCGGGCAGCATGCCGGGTTCCAGGACCCGGGTGAGGTCGGCGTGCGGCCGGTCGAAGTACGTGTCGGCGTACCGCTCGGCCGCGTCCGCGCGGGCCGCCTCGGCGAGCCGCGGGTACCAGTGGTAACCGGCGAGCACCTCGTCGGCGCCCTGCCCGCTCTGCACGACCTTCACCTCCTTGGACACCTGCTCGGACAGCAGGTAGAAGGCGACCACGTCGTGGCTGGTCATCGGCTCGCTCATGGCCGCGACGGCACCGTCCAGGGCCGTCGACACCCGGTCGGAGGGCACCATCAACCGACGGTGGTCGGTGCCGAACTCCCGGGCCACCAGGTCCGAGTAACGGAACTCGTCGCCCCCTTCCCCGCCCTCCGACTCGAACCCCACGCTGAACGTCATCAGGTCCCGCTGCCCCGCCTGTGCCAGCAGCGCGACGATCAGGCTGGAGTCCAGGCCCCCGGAGAGCAGGACGCCGACCTGGACGTCGGAGACCATCCGTCGGCGTACGGCCGTACGCAGCGCCTCCAGCATCGCGTCGCGCCAGTCGTGCGCGCCCATCGCCGCGTACTCGGCCCGGCGCGTGTACGACGGCTGCCAGTAGCGGTGGTCGTGATGGGTGCCGTCCGGTTCGACGACCCGCACGGTGGCCGGCGGGAGCTTGCGCACACCGCCGAGGACGGTACGCGGGGCGGCGACCGTGGCGTGCCAGCTCAGGTACTGGTGGACGGCGACCGGATCAAGTGAGGTGTCCACATCGCCGGCGGCGAGAAGGGCGGGCAGGGAGGACGCGAACCTCAGCCGTCCCGGCGTCCGGGCCAGGTACAGCGGCTTGATCCCCAGCCGGTCGCGCCCCAGCACCACGCGTCCGGACCGGTGCTCGACGAGGGCGAAGGCGAACATGCCGTAGAAGCGCTCCACGCAGGCGGTGCCCCACTGCAGGTAGGCCTTCAGGACCACCTCGGTGTCGGATGTCGTCGTGAACCGGTGGCCCAGGCCCCGCAGCTCCTCGCGCAGCTCCCGGTAGTTGTACACACAGCCGTTGAAGACTCCGGTGAGCCCGGCGCGGGAGTCGGTCATCGGCTGCGCCGCGAGGTCCGACAGGTCGATGATCTTCAGTCGCCGATGTCCCAGCGCCACCGCGCCTCTCGTCCAGATTCCCCGGCCGTCGGGACCACGGGCGGCGAGCCGCTCGCTCATGCGCTCGACGGCCGCGAGATCGGGTCGGTGACCGTCGAAGCGGATCTCCCCGCTCAGACCGCACATGATGTGGCGCCTCCGTTTCGTTCGGCGTGGGCCGACCGCCGGTACGTGGGTACCGGGCGGCCGGCGCAGGGCAAGGGTTCGTCCGTGACCATGGCGACTCACCTGCGGGTCAGCGGTCGCGCGAACGGTTGGGCGGGGTCCGTCACACCGGGGGCCTGCGGAAGGTTCCCGCGGTGGGTGGCCGCCGCCCTGCCGGGGGCGCGTTCGCCGCGGGTCTCGGCGATCAGCATGTCGACACAGGCCAGCAGATCCTCTTCCTCCGCGACACGGCGCATGCGGCGCGCCGCACTGCCGACGGCGAGGGCTTCCTCCGCCAACGAGCGGACGGTCTCCCAGTCGCCGTCCGCCTCCAGGGCGGGGCGCAGCCTGGTGAGCAGCGTGCGCACGACCTCCCCGGCGGGCGCCTCCTCGTGGGTCCCGGGATCCACCAGGCCGCCTTCGAGCCCGGACCGGGCCGCCCGCCAGGAGGCGCCGCGCAGCCACTCGTGCCGGCCGTCGCAGCGGGGGGCACCGCCCGTCCCGAGCCGCTCGCGGGCCTCGGTGACCAGGGCACGGAACAGTCCGGCGACGAGCACGACGGTCTCCGCGCGCGGACAGGAATCGCCGATGCGCAGTTCCAGCGTCTGGAGATGCGCGGAGGGACGCACGTCGTAATAGATCATCCCCGCGTCGCTGATGATCCCGGACCCGACGAGGTCGCGCACCGTGGCGTCGTACTCGTCCGCGCTCGCGAAGCAGCCGACCGGGCCCGCGGTGGGCCAGCGCTGCCAGAGCATGGTGCGCCAGCTCGCGTACCCGGTGTCGGCCCCCTGCCAGAACGGCGAACTGGCGGAGAGCGCGAGCAGCACGGGCAGCCAACCGGAGACCGCGCACATCACCCGCACCGCGGTGTCGCGGTCGGGGACGTCCACATGGACCTGGGCACCGCAGATGAGCTGCTCGTCGGCGACGGTGCGGTAGTCCTCGACCATGCGGCGGTAGCGCGCTCCGGCGGTGGGGTGCGCGGCTGCCGCCGGAGCGAGTGGCGCCGCGCCGGCGGCCACCGCCGCGAGGCCCAGCGAAGAGGCGGCCGCGTCGAGCTGCCGTCTCGTCGCGGCGAGGTCGGCGTACAGCTCGTCGAGGGACGTGTGCACCTCGCTGTTCGACTCCACGGTGGATTGGTGCAGCTCGGTGGTGAAGGTACGCCTCGGGAGGCGTCGCAGGAGCGAATTGGCGCGCGGCACGAGCAGCCCGCTCTCCACCTCCAGGACGTGGAACTCCTCCTCCACTCCGATACGAACGCTCACGGTCACTCCTCGGGGTGATGCGGAGCGGCTGTTCGCCGCAGGCGAAGGGTCCGTCACCGGCGCGCACTGCGGCAGGTGAGGGGCTCCGAGTCACCAGATCGCCGATTTATAAGCACACATTGCATATGTAACGTTGGCAAATCACGGACGAACAGGCGCGCGACTGGCGGCATCCGGGATCCGGCCGCGCCCGACGCCGCCGACTGTGCCGTCGCGAAGGCTCGGCGGAGTCGAATCCACCGCGACCCCATTGACGAGACGGACCGTCTCGTCTAGCTTCGTGTCCATCGGTCGGCAGCCGATGCTCCCGCTGCTCGCCGCCCGTTCCTGCTCGCCCGGCAAAGGACTGCTCTTGCACCGTGCTCCCGTCGACACCACCGTCACCGCCTCTCCTCTCACCACGTCCCAGATTGCTCTTGCCGAGGTGACCAAGCGCTACGGCGACCGCAGGGTGCTCGACCGCGTGTCTCTCACCGTCCGACCGGGCGAAAGGGCCGGGATCGTCGGGGACAACGGCTCCGGGAAGTCCACGCTCCTGCGGTTGCTGGCAGGACAGGAGCCGGTCGACGACGGCCGTCTGACCGTCGTCGCACCGGGCGGGATCGGCCACCTGCGCCAGACTCTCGATCTGCCCGGTTCGGCACGCGTGGGCGATGCCGTGGATCACGTACTGGGCGAACTGCGCACGCTCGAACACCGTATGCGCGTCGCCGAGGCCACACTGCGCACGGCCGGCCCCGCGCAGCTCGAGCGCTACGCCGCGCTGGTGGCCGAGTTCGACGCGCGGGACGGGTACGGAGCGGATCGCCGGGTCGAGGTGAACCTGCGTCGGCTCGGCGAGCGCGCGCCGCTGGACCGGGAGCGGGTGCTGAGCAGCCTCTCCGGAGGACAGCGCTCCCGGCTCGCGCTCGCCGCGACCCTGGCCTCGGCCCCCGAACTCCTGCTGCTCGACGAGCCGACCAACGACCTGGACGACGAGGCCGTGGCCTGGCTCGAAGGACATCTGCGCCGTCATCGGGGCACGGTCGTCGTGGCCACGCACGATCGGGCGTTCCTGGAAGCCGTCACCGGCACCGTCCTGGAAGTGGACCACGACCGGCGCACGGTACGGCGCTACGGCAACGGATACGGCGGCTTCCTCGCCGCCAAGGCGGCGGCCCGCGCCAGGTGGGCTCGGGATCACGAGCAATGGCGCAACGAGGTCGCCCGACAGGAACACCTCGCCGACTCCGGTATCGGGCTGCTGGCCGGGATCCCCAGCAAGGGGCCGAGGGCGTTCAGCGGTGCCGGCGCCTTTCGGGCGCGCTCGCGGGCACACGGCGCACAGAGCCGCATCCGGAACGCGCGCGAGCGGTTGCAACGGCTCATGGAGCACCCCGTGCCGCCACCTCCGCAGCCCCTGCGGTTCACCGGCCGTCTCGAAGCCACGCCGGCCGCCGAGGACACATCGACGTCAGCGCACCTGGAAGGCGTCCTGGTCGCCGGGCGGTTGTACGTTCCGTCCCTGGAACTCGCCCCCGGTGACCGGCTCCTCGTCACCGGACCCAACGGTGCCGGCAAGAGCACCCTTCTCCAGTTGCTGGCAGGGGAACTGACGCCCGACGCCGGGATCGTGCGGCGACCGCGCCGGGTCGGCTTCCTCCGTCAGCAAAGCGCGCCCGGCGACGCCATCGATGCCCGCACGCTGCTCGCGGCCTTCGCCGCCGACCGGGCCGGCCGGCCCGACGAACACGCCGACGCCCTCCTCGCGCTCGGCCTGTTCCACGCCGCCGATCTCACCGTTCCCGTACGGAACCTGTCCGTCGGACAGCGCCGCAAGCTCGAACTGGCCCGGCTCGTGACGGCCGGCCCGCTCGATCTGCTCCTCCTCGACGAGCCGACGAACCACCTGGCTCCCGCCCTGGTGGAAGAGATCGAAGCCGCCCTGGCGCGCTACACCGGCACGCTGGTCGTGGTGACGCACGACCGGCTCCTGCGCGAACGCTTCCACGGACGCCACCTGGAACTGCCCGTGGCCGCCGAGCAGGAGGGCCGGAACTGACGACCTGCCCGCGCCCACCGTCCCACCTGCCCCCACACCGAACGACCCCTCGGCGGCGGGCCGTTCGGCCGCTCAAGGGCAAGACGTACGCGACCTGCCCGGAGTTCGCCGCGCTGGGGGACGGCGGTATTCCAGCCCGTTCGACCAGGTCCGTCGCCGCTCCGCGTAGGCTTCGCTCAGCACGGACGCGGCGGGGGGCGAGGCACATGACAGCTCGGACGACACAGAGGTGGGGGTCGACCCTCGATTCGGTGGTGGTCTACGCCCAGGGCGCGGTCTGCCGCCGCCTGGCCTCGGGCGGCGTGCCGCCGGACGGCCGGGTGCGGGTGACGGGACTGCCCCGCTCACTGGACCCCGGGTCCCTGCGGGCCCGTGTCACCGGCACCGCCGGCGTACGCGTCACCGAGGCACGGGTGGAGGTCGAGGCCGAGCCGCTCGCCGCGACCGCCCCCGAATCCCTGCGGCGCGAGGTGGAGCGGCTGCTCGACGAGCGCGCGGCGGCACAGGGGCGCCTGGACCGGCAACTGAGGCTGATCGAGGAGGTCAAGGGGCTGCGGCCGGTCCCGCCGGCCCGCAGGCGCGATGACCCGCACCGCCGCACCCCGGTCGACGCGTGGCTGGAGCTCGCCGATTTCGTCGACGAGCGGCTGGCCGGCCTGCACACCCGCCTCGTCGAGCTGGAGGAGGCGCTGGGCCACGCCGATCACGCGCTCTCCGTCGCCGCCGACCGGCTCGCCCGCGCCTCCACCGACGCACCGGCGACGCACACGGAGACCACCGTCTCGGCGGTTCTCACCCTCGACGGCACCGGTGACGCGGAAGTGGAGCTGGAGTACGGCGTGCCCGGCGCGGTCTGGGTGCCGACCTACCGTCTCACCTACCGTCAGGACGACAGCAGCGGCCGTCTGGTGCTGCGCGCCTCGGTCGCCCAGCGCACCGGCGAGGACTGGACCGGTGTGCGCATCGCCCTGGCCACCGCCGACCTACGGCGCCGTACCGACCTGCCCAGGCTCCGCTCCCTGCGGATCGGACGCCGTCAGCCCGCGCCTGTGCCGTCGGGCTGGCGTGAGCCTCCGACGGGCCTGGCCGACCTGTTCGCCGGGTACGACGTGGCGCCCCTTCGGCCGGCCAGGACCGTCGATCCCCTCACTCCCGGGGGCGGCCCCGTGGCCGCGGCGGCCGGCTTCGCGCCCGTTCCGGTTGCGCCGATGCCGCCGGCACCGCAGGGGTACGGCGAGTCGTTCGCCGCGGCCCCGCCTGCCTATGGCGCACCGCCCCCTGTGCCTCCGCCGGGCAGCGCGGGCACCGCATACCCCCAGCCCTTCGGCGGCGGGTCGAACGAGTCCGCGCAGCCGGTCCCGTCGCGACCGGGCGGCAGGCCGCGAGCCCGCAGCATGCCCCTCTCGGCGCCCGCCGCCATGGCTCCCCCGGCTGCCCTCGCTCGGGCGGCGGCACCACCCCCGGCACCCGCGGCACCCGGCGGCGCCCCGACGCCGCAGCCTGTCGCGCCGGCGGCCGGTCCGCCCCGGCCGAGCGGCGCCGAACTCGACTACACCGCCCTCGTGTTGTGCGGCCCGGACGAGCAGGGCGGTCGCCGGGGCCTGCTGTTTCCGCACTCCCCCTTCGACCCGGTGGCGGCCGAGCACCGCCGCCGCGCCGAGGCGGTGACGGCACTGCCGCTCCCCGGACATGCGGTGCGGCCCCGCGAGTCGGCCGGCTCCTTCGACCACCGCTTCGACGCCGTGGCCCGCGCCGACATTCCCTCGGACGGCACCTGGCACACCGTCACCGTCGGCGAGTTCCCGGTCGGTCTGCGCACCGAGTACCTCTGCGTGCCGTCCGTGGAACAGACCGTCTACGCGACGCTGGTGCTCTCCAACTCCACCGACCAGGCGCTGCTGGCCGGCCCGGTGGAGGTCACCGCCGGTGACGACTTCCTGCTCACCACCGCCCTGCCCACGCTCGCCCCGGGCGGTGAGTGCCGGGTGGGGCTCGGTCCGGCCCAGGGCGTCCGGGTCACCCGCCGTACGAACCTGCACGAGTCGACCTCGGGGCTGCGCAGCAGCACCACGGTGCTCGACCACCGCGTCCACGTGGAGCTGGCCAACCAGCTCGGCGAGCTCGTCACGGTCGAGGTCCGTGAGCGGGTCCCGGTCACCTCCGACGCGGACATCCGGATCGAGGAACGGGCCGACTGGACGGCGCCGCGGGACGGCGCGGGCCCGGAGCAGCACGCACCCGGCACCCGCGTCTGGCGGGTGGACCTGCCCGCCGGCACCACCACCGCCCTCGACGGCGGCTACGAGATCCGTATCGCGTCCGCCAAGACGCTGGCCGGCGGCAACCGCAGGAGCTGACACACCCCATGTCCATGGCACCGGAGCCGATCCCCCTCCCCGTCACCGCCGTCACCTGTCAGGAGGACCGCGCCCACGTCGAGCGCACCACCGTGCTCGACCTGGAGGCGGGAGTCCACAGGCTGCGTCTCGGGCCGGTCAGCGCGCTGGCCGTCGACCGTACGCTCCACGCCGAGCTGACCGCCGAACACCCGGCGACCGTGCTCGACGTGCGGATCGTCCGCGAGTGGACGCCGCGCGGGCCGCGGCCCGCCGACGGCGACTCCGCCCTGCGCCACCGCGTGCACACGCTCGAAGAGGAGCTGCTCGCCCTCGGACGTCGGCGCGACCGGCTGCACGCCCGCGTCGACGCGCTGGGCCGTCTCGCCGCCGATCTGCTGCGGGAGATCGGCGAAGGCGCCGGCACCGGAGAGTCCGAGGCGCTCCGCTGGACCCGCGAACTGGACCGGGTGGACGAGGAACGCGACTCCTACGGCGAGCGACTACGCACCGTGGAAGCCCGGCTGGCGGGACTCGGCGCCGAACTCGCCGAGGCGCGGCGGGTCATGGACCTCTCCGAGGAGCAACCCGCCGAGCTGGTCGGGCACATCGAACTGACCCTGGAGGCCACGGCCGCCGGGCCGGCCGACCTGCGCGTCAGCCACCTCACCCCGTGTGCGCTGTGGCGGCCCGCCTACCGGGCGGTACTCGACGGCGAGTCCCTCACGCTGGAGACCGACGCGATGGTCTGGCAGCGCACCGGCGAGGACTGGTCCGACGTACGGCTGACGCTGTCGACGGCACGCTCCGCACAGTCCACCGAGCCACCCCGGCTGGACGAGGACCGCCTGACGCTCCAGGACCGCGCCTCCGCGGAGCGCCGCACCGTCGACGTCGAGCTGCGCGAGGAGGAGATCGCGGACCTCGGTCCGGTACCGGTGCTCGGCCTGCCGGGAGTGGACGACGGCGACGAGGTACGGGTGCTGAACTCCCCCGCGCCGGTCTCCGTGCCCGCGGACGGCCGGGCCCACCGTGTGCCGCTGTCCTCCTTCGCCACGACCGCGAGCATCGAGTACGCCTGCACACCCGAGCTGTCCCCGCTGGTCACGCAGGTGGCGCGGTTCGACAACCGGTCCGGCCACGCGCTGCTCGCCGGACCCGTCGACCTGATCCGCGGCAGCGGATTCACCGGCCGCGGCACCCTGGACTTCACCGCTCCGCACGCCCCCGTCGAACTCGCCTACGGCAGCCGCGACGACCACCGCGTCGTCCGGCACACCGAGGAGACCCGGGACACCGCCACGCTCACCCAGCGGACCGTGGTCACCCGTACCGTCACGCTCCACGTGTCCCGCTTCTCCTCCCCCGGCGAACACGGCGAACGGGTCATCGTCCTGCGCGAACGGATCCCGGTCTCCGAGGTCTCGGCGGTGGAGGTACGGCTGCGCAAAGAGGCCTGCTCTCCCGCCCCCGACACGGTCGACGCCGACGGCATCGCCTGCTGGAGCCTGGCCCTGCCACCCGGCGGCCGACGCACCGTCACCCTGGTCTACGAGCTGTCGGCGAGCGCGAAGGTCGCCGGGCTGTAGGGCGCCGTCCCGCCTGGACACCACGCGCCGGACGGCGTCTGCGGGGACTCGCATGCCCAGCGCCCGCCGATCCGTAAGGAACACGCGTATGAACGCTCACCGTTCCGTATGAACGGCGGCACCCCTCACCTCGATCCGCAGAACGAGCCTTCCGGCGGGCGGAGTTGACACATCCCAGCGGACTCCGCCCGGTGTCCTTCGCTCAGTCGACGCACACACTGCTCATCGTGGGCAGGGACGGCAAGGCCGTGTTCCGGCACGTGCCGCCCGACGGCGCGCAGCCACCCGTGCGGTCCGCGCGCGGGTGGCGCGCCCGCCCTAGAGCACGCGCAGGACGCCGACGACCTTGCCGAGGATCTGCGCCTCGTCGCCGCGGATCGGCGTGTAGGCCGGGTTGCGGGGCATGAGCCACACCTGCCCGTCCTGCCGGCGCAGCACCTTGACGGTGGCCTCGTCGTCCAGGAGCGCGGCGACGACGTCTCCGTGATCGGCGCTGTCCTGGCGCCGTACGGTCACGATGTCGCCGTCGCAGATCGCCGCGTCGATCATGGAATCGCCGGAGACCGTCAGGGCGAACAGGTCGCCGTCGCCCACGACTTGGCGGGGCAGGGCGTAGACGTCCTCGACCATCTCCTCGGCGAGCAGCGGGGCGCCGGCGGCGATCCGCCCGACGAGCGGCACATCCACCCGTGTCTCGCTCCTGCCGCCCAGGTCGGGCGCCCATGAGGGCCGGACCCGGTACGCGCGGGGGCGTTGCGGATCCCGGTAGAGCACGCCCTTGCGTTCGAGGGCCATCAGCTGATGAGCGACCGAGGACGTGCTGGCGAGCTCCACGGCCTGGCCGATCTCCCGCATGGAGGGCGGGTAGCCCTGCCGTTCGACCGACTCCGTGATGTAGCGGACGATGGCCGACTGGCGGTTCGTCAGCTCTCCTTCGGCGGTCCGGGGCCCCGGGGGACGCCCCCGGCGGGCGGACGCGGTGTTCTCCATCCGGGGCACCTCCGTGCAAGATCGTTCGGAATGACCCTAACCTGCCATCCCCCATAAATGGAACACCTTATCGAATCCCGCGGCTCGGAGGCCCGTGATCCGGGTTCCCGGTGGTGATCGACGTCCGAGCAGGCCGACCTCGGGTATCGCTTTCAGACCCTCCTGGAGTCGGACGGTCATGGCACCCGCACGGGTCGCGTTGCGCAGCCACAGGCCGCGGCGAGGCAGGCGTCGAGCCGGGCGGCGTGGAAGCGCATCTCGGACGCGAGCCGACCGGCGCGCTTGGCGCGGAAGGCCAGTTCGGCGGTGAGGGAGCCGTGGAAGACGACGATCGCGTCGGCGGTCATCGCGCCGGGAGGCGGCCCGACGGCGGGCCTCGGCGGGGGGCCCGCCGATCACTCGGCGGCGACGGCCCCGTCGTCACGCAGCAGCAGGGCGAGCAGCCCGGGAAAGCGCTCCTCGAACTCCTCGCGGCGCAGTCGGTTGACCCGCTTCGGGCCCTCGTCGCGCTGTTCGACCAGGCCGGCGCCGCGCAGGACCGAGAAGTGGTGACTGAGCGCGGCCTTGCCGACGGGCACGTCGAAGCTGCCGCAGCTACGCGTCCAGTCGGCGGAGCCCGCCAGGTCGCGGATCAGCTTGATGCGCACCGGGTCGGAGACCGCCGACAGCGCTGTCAGCACGGACACCTCCCGGGGATCCGTGTGCACCGGCGCCGCGCGGTGACCACCGCCCGCAGCCTCGTTCGACATGCCCCTCCCGTCTCAACGCCTGCCCCGACGGGACACCTCGCGGATCGTCCCGGCGGGTTGCCGAGTGTTCGACGGATATCTTACAGTCCCAGTGTTCGATTCTCGTTGAACACTCATCGAAGGGTGCGGTGATCCGTCATGCGCGCAGTCGAGTTCCAGGAGTACGGCGGCCCCGAGGTGCTGCGGGTCGTCCGGGCCGAGACCCCCGAACCCGGGCCGGGCCAGGTCTCCATCGACGCCGCCTACGTCGGCGTGAACTTCGCCGATCTCAAGGCGCGCTCCGAGGGATACCGGGTGCAGTCGCTGCCGTTCCGGCCCGGCCTGGAAGTGTCCGGGCGGGTCCGGGCCGTGGGCGACGGCGTTCAGGGGCTGCGGCCCGGACAGGTGGTGGCCGCGCTGGTCGACGGAGGCGCCTACGCGGAGGTGGTCGTCGCCGACGCCGTCACCGTCTTCCCGCTCCCCGAGGGCCTGGACCTGCGCACCGCCGCCACCTTGCCCACCGTGGTGCCCACCGCGTACGCCCTGCTCCACGAGGTCGGGCGGCTGCGGACCGGGGAGACCGTGCTGGTCCAGGGCGCGGCCGGCGGCATAGGCACGGTGGCCGGCCAGTTGGCCCGGGCGGCGGGCGCCGGCGCGGTGTACGGCGTGGTGTCGTCCGCGGCGAAGGCCGAACACGCGCTCAAGCACGGCTACGACGAGGTGTTCGTCGGTGACACCTTCGCCGACGACGTCCGCCGCGCCACCGGCGGCAGGGGGGTCGACCTGGTGCTCGACCCGGTGGGCGGCGACACCCTGCACCGCGGTCTCGACGCGCTCGCCGTCTTCGGACGGCTGGTGTCCTTCGGCAACGCGAGTGGCGCCGAGCCGTGGCACGTCGGGCAGCCCGAGCTGTACGCGCAGGGCCGTTCGGTCGGCGGCTTCTCCATCCTGGGGCTCGCCCGGTCCGCGCCCGAGGCGCTGCGCGCCCTCACCGAGCGCGCCTTCCGTACGGTCTCCGACGGCACCGTGAGCCTCCCGGTCACCGCGGAGTTCCCGCTGGAGGACGCGGCCGAGGCGCACCGGCTGATGGGCGGGCGCACCTCGACGGGGAAGCTGCTGCTGCGGACGGCCGACTGAGGGCGGTCACGGCGCGCACCCGGCCTGCGGCCCCCGGTCGCGCCGTGCGGCGCGGCGACCGCTCCCCCGTCGGCCAGGATGTCCACGCCCGTGCGGAACGACGCCATGTACGGGCGCGAGGCACGAAGGAAGACGCACAGGAGTCGCACATATGAACTGATAAGTTCCTGATGTCCCTTGAGTGGATTTCGGCCAGTAGGGTGAGCGGGCGGTCGGGCGAAGGACACACCGCCACCGGGGAGTTCCGGATGTGCCGCCCTTTCGTCTGCCGCCGTTCCGGAACTTCGGGCGGCCGTGCTGTTGTCGCGCCGCCCTGTGCCACCAGGGGGGCAGGCCATGCGGGTGCTCGCGGACAGATACGAACTGGTCGAGGCCGTCGGACGCGGCGGAATGGGGGAGGTCTGGCGCGCCACGGACCGGGAGCTCGGCCGCACCGTCGCGGTGAAGGTGTTGCCGCCGGAACTCACCCGGCACGAGGAGTTCCGCGTCCGGTTCCGTCGCGAGGCACGCACCGTGGCCTCGCTCAACCACCGGAACGTCGCCGTGCTGCACGACGTCGGCGAGGACATCACCGACGCCGGGACAACTCCGTTCCTGGTCATGGAGTTCATCGAGGGGCGCACCCTGACCGCCGCCCTGGCCGACGGCGCGTTCACGGTCGTCAGGGCGCTGGCGGTCGCCAGGGACATCGCCGACGCCCTCGCCCACAGCCACTCCCAGGGCCTGATCCACCGCGACATCAAACCGTCCAACGTCATGCTGACGTCCGAAGGCGGCATCAAAGTACTGGACTTCGGGATCGCGAAGGTCGTAGCGGAGACCACCACCCGCCTCACCGCGACGGGCATGACGGTGGGCACCCCCGCCTACCTCTCCCCCGAGCAGCTCACGGGCCGGCCGGTGGACGGCCGCTCCGACCAGTACTCCACGGGCTGCCTGCTCTACGAACTGCTCACCGGGCGCCCCCCGTTCCTCGGCGACTCCCCCTTCGCGGTGATGCACCAGCACATCAGCCAGGAGCCGGTCGCGCCCTCCCGGCTGCGCCCGCAGATCCCGGCCGTGGTGGACGACCTCGTGCTCCGGACCCTGGCGAAGGACCGGGAGCAGCGGCTCGGCAGCGCGGCCGAGCTGCGGGACACGTTGGCGGCGACCCGCACCGCGCTCAGCACCCCGGCGGCCGCGCCGAGGCCGCGGACCGCCGCCCAGGCCCCGGCCACGCCGCCCGCGCCCGCCGTGCCGCCCGCGCGTACGAAGGCCGACACCAAGGCGGGTCCCGGGCACACGGCGCTGGCGCACCAGGAGACCCGCACCGCGCTGACGCCGCCCAGGCCCGCCGTCCCGCCTCCCGGTGGGCCGGTGGACCCGGTCGTGCCCGGCGCCGGGGACGGTGGTGCCCGGACGCCGTACACCGCGCCGACGAGCGGCGGCAGCCCGTCGGCCTCGCCCGGCGGGCGGCGGTTCACCGTCACCACCGGCAGGATCGTCGCCCTGCTGGGCATCGTCGTCTCCGGCGTCGTCGCCATCGGCTGCCAGGACGCGTACGCGGACGCCTCCGACGAGCTCGTCGGCGTGTGGGTGGCCGCCGTCGTACTCGGGCTCGCCCTGTTCCGCTGGCTTCCCGTCACCTCGACGCTGCTGTGGTGGGGGGCCGGGGCCCTGGTCACGGCGAGCGTCGCGGTCGGCGGCGGGGTCGACGACTACGACTACACCTCGGTCACCGAGAGCGACTTCGGCACCCTCTACTACTACGACTCCTCCTACGGGTCGTACTACGAACTGCCGGCCGACTCCTCCGGCTACCGGCTCTTCGAGGACGACTACAGCGGCGGGTACGATCCCGCGCAGGCCGACGTCAGCCACGACTTCACCGCGCACGACAACATCGAGATCCTCGCCGTTCCGGCGCTCGCCCTCGCCACGCTCTGTCTCGTCCGCGCGCTGAGCCGGCGGCGTCCCTCGCCCCTCGCGGCGGCGGCCGGCCTGACCCTGGGCGGCCTGGGAGTCGGCTGGCTCGCCCTCGGTTCGGACGAACAGACGGGGGTGTTCTCGGTGGGCTGGGCCGTGATCGTCGTCGTCGCCGTCGTCCAGGAGATCCGGGCCCGCAGGAACGCCCCGCCTCGTGTCCGCCGCCGACTGCGGTTCGTCACGGCCGAGTAGCGGGCCGCGGCCGCTCGCGGGGCCCGGGGAACCGCGTCCCGCCCGGCGGCCTCCTGCTGCCGAGGCGCCGCCTCAGGAGGCCGGTGCCACCCGGTCGTCCGGGGCGAACTTCGCGATCGCCGCCGGGGTGACCGGGGTGAAGAAGTTGACGAGGTTGCCGTCCGGGTCGCGGAAGAGCAGCGACCGGTTGCCCCAGGGCATGGTGGTGGGCTCGTTGACGAAGTCGGTCACGAAGCCGGTCAGGTTGCCGTGCACGCGGTCCACGTCGTCGACGAGGAACTCGAGGATCACGCTGTGGTTGTCGGCGGGGCGCGACGAGCCCGGCGCGAACAGCGGGACCGTACGGGTGCCGGCCAGGGCGAGGGTGGCGCCGGGCGTCCTGAGTTCGGCGAAGTCCTCGGTGAACCACGTCGCCGGCACCCCGATGGCCTGTTCGTAGAACGCGACGAGGCGCGCGACGTCGCCGGTGATGATCCGGATCGAGACGAAGTCCATGGTGCTCTCCTTGGTTCTGAAGCCGTTGCGCCTCGCACGCTAGAACGAATAGTGGACAGAATCGGTCCACTATGCGCGCTAGGGTCGAAACATGTCCCGACCCACCGGCCGCGTCCTCACCCTCCTGGAACTGCTCCAGTCGGGCGGCACCCGGACCATGCGCGAACTCGCCGAGCGGCTCGGCGTGGACGGACGCACCGTGCGGCGGTACGTGGACCAGCTGATCGACCTCGACGTCCCCGTCGAGTCGGTGCGCGGCCGCTACGGCGGCTACCGCCTCGCCCCCGGCTACCGCCTGCCTCCGCTCATGCTCGGCGACGACGAGGCGATCGCCGTGCTGCTCGGCCTGGTGGCCGGCCGCCGGGCGGGGCTGACGACGGCGACAGCCACCGCGAGCGAGACGGCGGCGGCCAAGATCCGGCGCGTGCTGCCGGAGCGCCTCGCCCGCCGGCTCGACACGGTCCTGGCATCCCTCGCCTTCACGGAACCTCCCGGCGAGTTCGCCACCCCCGACGCCGGGGTGCTGCTCACCCTCGCCGACGCGGTACATCACCACCGACCGGTCTCGGTCAGGTACACCGACCGCGGCGGCCGGCGCAGCGACCGCACGCTGCACCCGTTCGGGGTGGTGGCCCACGAGGGCCGGTGGTACGTCACCGGCACGGACCCCGGGATCGGGGAGGAACGGACCCTCCGACTCGACCGCGTCACCGACGCGAGGACCCTGCCCGGGTCGTTCGAGGCGCCCACCGGACCGGACCCGGCGCAGCGTGTCCTGTCCGGGTTCGCCACGGCGGCCTACCGGCACGAGGTGACCTTGCGGATCCACGGGACGGTCGAGCAGATCCGCGCCCGGCTTCCCGCGAGCGTCGCGCGCGTGGTGGATCCCGCCTCCGCGGCGGGCACGGATCCGGCGACCGAGCGCTGGCTGCTCGTCGAACTGCGGGCCGAGCGACTCGACTGGCTGCCTCCGGTGCTCGCCTCCCTCGACCGGCCGTTCACCATCGAGCGCCCCGACGAACTGCGCGACCTCGTGATCGCGCTCGCGGACCGTCTCGCGGACCGGGCCCGGGGGACGGCGTCGCGCTGACGTGCGCCGTAAGCTGGTCGGTGCGGATTCGTCCGTGTGATCCGTTCAGTCCCGCTCCAGCCGAACCGGAACGTGCATGCACTCCCCGTCCGCGGACCCGGACGACGGCTCCGACGCCCTGTTCGGGCTCGACGCCCTCGCCTCCGAGCCCCCTGCCAGCACCGGCCGGCCGTCCTTCCGTGACTCCGACGCCGCGCGGCGACTGCTGCCCGTACGGGAGATCCACGCCGAGCCCGCGGCCGCCGCCTCCCCGCGTGGCCGGCAGATCATCGCCCGGTTTCCCCGGGCGCGGCTGGTCGTGGTCGAGTCCCACTGGGGCATCCCGGGGCTGCACGGCAACGAGGGCAACGTCGCGCGCTGGGTGCGCGTCAAGGGCGAGACGCTCGTCCTCGGGGAGCGGAAGTCGCCGAGGACGCGTGCCAACGGCCGGTCCGCCGACTGGATCGCGCCGGGCGCCTCCAACGGCTGCGCGATGGCCTGCGCCTACTGCTACGTGCCGCGCCGCAAGGGGTACGCCAACCCGGTCACCGTCTTCACCAACATCGACCGGATCATCGCCCACATCGGCGGGCACATCGCCCGGCAGGGCCGGAAGCCCGAGCCGAACCAGTGCGATCCCGAGGCCTGGGTGTACGACATCGGCGAGAACGGCGACTGCTCGGTGGACGCGCTGATCTGCGACAACACCGCGGATCTCGTACACGCTTTCCGATGGTGGCCGACGGCCAAGGCGTCCTTCGCGACCAAATTCGTCAACCCGGACCTGCTGACGCTGGACCCGCGCGGCCGGACCCGCGTCCGCTTCTCGGTGATGCCCCCGCAGGACTCCCGGCTGCTGGACGTGCGCACCTCACCGGTCGCCGAGCGGATCGCCGCTGCCGCGGACTTCCTGGACGCCGGCTACGAGGTGCACTTCAACCTCTCGCCCGTCGTCGTCCGCCCCGGCTGGGAGGAGGCCTGGACGGAACTCCTGGATCAGCTCGACGACGTCCTGCCCGACCGGGTGAAGCGGCAGGCCGCCGCCGAGGTGATCATGCTGACGCACAACCGGGAGCTGCACGAGGTCAACCTGGGCTGGCACCCCCGGGCCGAGGACGCCCTGTGGCGACCGGACCTGCAAGAGACCAAGCGCTCCGAGAACGGCGCCCTGAACGTCCGCTACGCGAGTCCGGTGAAGGGGCGGGCGGTGGAGCGACTTCGTGGGCTGATCGCCTCCCGGGCCCCCTGGCTGCGGGTGCGCTACGCCTTCTGAGACGACAAGGAGCCGTACGGTCCCGCATGACTTTGGCCCGAAAGCCGCCGCACCGCACCCGCGGCCACCGCTCGACAGCCACCCGGGTGTCGCGCTTCTCGCCCGCCAACGATCAGGATCGGCGCGGCCCGCTCCCCGGGGCACGGGCCCTCAGCGCCTCCAGCAGCAGGTCGATCGCCTCCTCGAAAGAGCTCTCCCCCAAGGCGTGCAGCTCTCGGCGCACCGTGGTCAGCGCGGGATACGACGCGGGGTCCAGCCCTTGGTACACCTCGCTCCACGCCCGCTCGTCACTCTCGCGCTGCTTCCGCGGGAGCGCCTGGCACGCGGCGTCCATGGCCGCGTGGCCGAGCACGGTGTCGATGAACGTCAGATACAGACGCGTCGCTTCGGCCGGTCCGAAACCCGCGGAGAGCAGGAGACCGATCCCGGTCTCCACGGCCCGGATCTCGTTGGGCCGCCGGGTCACCCGGTACGAGGCGAAGGCGGCGGCACGGGGATGGGCGAGGTATCCGGCCCGGACCCGCCGGGCCATCTCGCGCAGTGCGGTCACCCAGTCGTCCCCGGGGACGAAGCCCGCCATGGCGTCGCCGATGATGCGGTCGGCGATGGCGAGCACCAGGTCGTCGGTGCCGCGGAAGTAGCGGTAGAGGGCGCTGGGGTCACAGCCGAGGGCGGTGCCGAGCCTGCGCACACTGAGCGCCTCGGAACCGTGCTCGCCGATCAGCCGCAGCGCGGTCTCCACGATCAGCTCCTCCGACAGCAGCACCCCCGAGCGCGTGGGGCGACGGCGGCTGCGCTCCTGCGGGACACGGGTGGTCATGGCGGGTGCTCCTGTCGGTCGGGGCCGCGTAGCAGCAGTGAAGGGGGCCCGCACCCTTATGTCAACAGGATTGACGCAAGACTCGCGCGAGGTGTTCCATCACAGTCCCGCGCGGCTCTTCCCTCGTCCTCCCTCCCCGCGAGGAGCCCTTCATGCCCTCCCTGTCCCCTCAGCCGTCCACCCCGCCCGCTCCCCCGCCGCCCGCCCCGTCCCATGGACCCGGCACCGGACTGCGCCGCTCCCTCGGCGTCGTCGACGGGGTCGCCATCGCGGCCTCCAGCACCGCCGCCACCACCAGCATCGCCATCGGCATGGGCACGATCGCCACCATCGTGGGCCTCCAGGCCCCGGCGCTGCTGCTCCTCGCCTTCCTGCCCGTGCTCGGTATCGCCACCGCCTACGCCCGTCTCAACCGCTCCGAACCCAACTGCGGCAACGGCTACACCTGGGTCGGCAGGTCCCTCGGCCCCTGGCCGGGATTCCTGACCGGCTGGGTCACCGTCGTCGGCTCGGTGATCTTCTGCGCCTACACCAGCGCGGTGATGGGCTCGGTCGTCCTGATCTTCGCCAACAAGGCGGGCCTGCAGACCTTGGCGGGCATCACCCTCGATCCGGCGTCCACCGGCGTCAGTACGGCCGTCGGGCTGGTGCTGCTGCTCGGCCTGACGGCCCTCGCCGTCACGGGCACGCGCGCCACCACCCGCTTCCAGTTCGTGCTGCTGGTCTTCGAGTACGCCGTGCTGCTGGGGTTCTGCGGCTGGGCCCTGATCACCGGCGGGCAGTCCTTCTCCCTCTCCTGGTTCAACCCCTTCGAGATCGCCGACGGCACCGCCTTCGCCCAGGGCATGGTCCTCGCGGTGTTCTTCTTCTGGGGCTGGGACGCGGCCTTCAGCGTTACCGAGGAGACCAGGAAGCCGGGCGACGCGGCCCGCGGCGGTCTGATCGCCCTGTTCGCGATGCTCGGCCTGTTCCTCTTCGCCTCGGTCGCCTTCCAGCGGGAGATGAGTCTGACCGAACTCATCGAGAACGGTCCGCAGGCCCTGCCGTACCTCGCGCGGAAGCTGGCCGCCGAGCCCTGGGCCACCCTGCCCGTGGTCGCCCTGATGTTCTCCGCGGCGGCCTCCGTGCAGTCGACGCTGATCCCCACGGCGCGCGGACTGCTCGCGATGGGCCGGGACCGCACCATGGGCCCGGTGTGGACCCGGGTGCACCCGCGGTACGGCACGCCCGCCGCCGGAACGGTCGTGGTGCTGGCCATCGCCTCCGCGATCGCCGTGCTGGCCGTCGCCATGCCGCGGCTGAGCGACATGCTGCTGGCCGCCGTCAACGCCATCGGTCTGCTCGTCGCCCTCTACTACGGACTCACCGCGCTCGCGTGCGCCGTCCGCTTCCGCTCCGCCGGACGCGAAGGGCTGCGCACCGCGGTGCTCGCCGTGGGGGTGCCCGCCGTGTCCGGTCTGGTGCTGCTGGGCCTGGGCGGCTACCTCGGACACTCGTACCTGACCATGAGCGACCACTTCGAACTCAGCCCCGACAACGGCTGGTTCATGTTCTCCCTGCCCGCCGTCATCGTCCTCGCCGGCCTCGGCATGGCCGCGGTCGCCAAGTACGTCCGCCGGTCGCCGTACTTCACCACCGGACGCGGTACCGACGCCGAGACCCTCGTCCTGCCCATGGACCGCACGGCCGTCTGAGTCCCGACCCGCTCCCTGCCGCACGCTCCGCTCTCCCTCCGCCCTCATCCCCTTCCATGGAGTCCACACCCATGTCGCAGTCCCAGGTCACGGGCCCCGCCGAACTCGTGTTCACCGGCGGGCCCGTCCACACCGTCGATCCCGCGCGCAGCCGCGCCACCGCCGTGGCCGTGCGCGGCGGGGGGATCACGGCCGTCGGCCACGACGAGGTGCACGCGCTGATCGGCCCGGGTACCGAGGTCGTCGACCTCGCCGGCAAGTTGCTGCTGCCCGGCTTCCAGGACGCCCATGTGCACCCGCAGGGCGCGGGCCTGGAACTCGGCCTGTGTCACCTCGCCGACACCGTCGACCCCGCCGAGTACCTGCGGCGGATCCGGACGTACGCCGACCGGCACCCGGACGCCGCATGGATCACCGGCGGCGGCTGGTCCCTGGAGGCCTTCCCCGGCGGCGCCCCCACCGCCGCGGCCCTCGACGCCGTCGTCCCCGACCGGCCGGTCTTCCTGCCCAACCGCGACCACCACGGCGCCTGGGTCAACACCCGGGCGCTGGAGCGGGCCGGTATCGACGCCCGCACCCCCGACCCCGCCGACGGCCGCATCGAACGCGACGCGGACGGAAACCCGACCGGCATGCTCCAGGAGGGAGCCGTCCACCTGGTGGGCCGGCTGGTGCCCGACCCCACCCCCGAGGAACAGCTGGCCGCCCTGCTGCGCGCCCAGGCCGTGCTGCACTCGCACGGGGTCACCGCCTGGCAGGACGCCATCGTCGGTGCCTACGCCAACATGACCGACCCGGCCCCCTCCTACCGCACGGCCCTGGACCGGGGGCTGCTCACCGCCCGCGTCGTCGGCGCGCTCTGGTGGGACCGCGAGCGCGGGGCCGAGCAGATCCCCGAACTCGTGGCGCGCAGGCGGGAGTTGAGCGCAGACCGGTTCCGCGCGGGCGCGGTGAAGATCATGCAGGACGGCATCGCCGAGAACCACACCGCGGCCATGCTCGACCCGTACCTCACCGGTTGCGGCTGCGCCTCGGCCACCAGCGGCATCAGCTTCGTCGAACCCGGCGAGCTGAAGAAGTACGTCACCGAACTCGACGGACTCGGCTTCCAGGTCCACTTCCACGCCCTCGGCGACCGCGCCGTGCGGGAGGCGCTCGACGCCGTCGAGGCCGCCCGGACCGCCAACGGCGCCCGGGACACCCGCCATCACCTGGCGCATCTCCAGGTCGTCCACCCCGACGACGTACGACGGTTCCGGGCACTGGGCGCCACCGCCAACCTCCAGATGCTGTGGGCCGCCCACGAACCGCAGATGGACGAACTCACGCTGCCGTTCCTGGGCCCCGAACGCGGCGCCCGGCAGTACCCCTTCGGCGACCTGCTGCGTGCGGGCGCGACGCTCGCCGCGGGCAGCGACTGGCCGGTGAGCAGCCCCGACCCGCTCCAGGCCATCCACGTCGCCGTCAACCGCGTCTCCCCGGACGCCCCCGAGGGCACCCCGAGGTTCCTGCCCGGACAGCGCCTCGACCTCGGCGCCGCCCTCGCCGCCTACACGGCGGGCAGCGCCCATGTGAACCACCTCGACGACCTCACCGGCAGCATCACCGTCGGCAAGGCCGCCGACCTGGTCGTGCTCGACCGGGACCCGTTCAGCGGCCCGCCCGAGGAGATCGCGGCCACCCGGGTCCTCCAGACCTTCGTGGCGGGGGAACGCGTCCACGCGGCGCCCGACGCCTGAGGAGGCGTCCGTACGCCTTCACCCGTGTGCGTTCACCTGTACTCCACGGCCGCGTCCAGCAGCCAGTTCGTCAGGTGGTCGGCGAAGGAGGAGCGCACCAGCACCCAGAAGCCCGCCCCGGGCTCGTCGCGGGCCACCAGGACGACCTGGGTGCGGGCCAGCGTCGTCTGGGCACACCGGCCGGGTCCGAAGGCCCGCGGGTGCAGATCCAACCGGCAGCCATGGGACAGCAGGTCGCGGGCCCGCGGTCCGCCGACCAGGACGGTGGTGCGCTGGGCGGACACGTCGGTGACGGAGACGGGCGCGTCCCCCGCCGCCGCGCGGATCCGGCTCTCCAGGTCCCGCCGGGTACCGGGCGGTCCCACCACCAGCCACTCGTCGGGGCCGAGCCACACCGCGCGCAGGTCCCCTCCGCGTACGACGGTGTCGGCCTCCAGGGGCAGTTGCAGCCCCAGGGCGAGTCCGACGGCGTCCGCCGCGGGGCTCTTGGCGTCGAGCCGGACGTTCGACTGGGCCAGGAAGGGGACCTCGGCCAGGCGGACGGCGCCCCCGGACGAGCGCGTCGCGGCGGCGAGACGGTCGGCGGCATGCGCCAGCGGGCTGCGCTGCCGTGCGGTCGAAGCGGTGTCAGCCATCGCGGCGGGCTCCCTCGGGGTCGTAGAGGACGGGGCTTGCGACCGTCACCGGAACCAGTCGGTCGCCCAAGGGCGCGTAGAGACGTTCGCCGATACGATCCCGGCCGCCCTTGACCAGGGCGAGCGCGAAGGTACGGCCGAGGGCGGCGCTGCGGTAGCTGGAGGTGACATGGCCGAGCATCGGGACGGGCGGCGCGGGCAGCACGCTGTCGGCGACCAGGTGGGTGCCCTCGGGAAGGAAGGTCCCCGGGTCCTCGGGGAGCAGGCCCACCAGGTGCTTGCGGTCGCCCCGGACGGTGTCTGCGCGGGCGTACGAACGCTTGCCGATGAAGTCGGGCTTCTTCTTCGACACCGCCCAGCCCATCCCGAGGTCCTGCGGGGTGACGGTCCCGTCGCTGTCCTGGCCGATGATCGGGTAGCCCTTCTCGGCCCGCAGGACGTGCATGGTCTCCGTGCCGTAGGGCGTGATGCCGTACGGGGCGCCCGCCTCGTACAGCGCCTCCCACAGGTCGAGGGCCTCCCACGGCGACACGTTGATCTCGTAGGCGAGTTCACCGGAGAAGCTGATCCGGCACACCCTCGCGTCGATGCCCGCGACCGTCGTGTCCCGCCACGCCATGAACGGGAAGTCGTCGTTGGCGACGGCCAGCCGGGGTGCGAGCGAGCCGAGCACCTCGCGCGAACGCGGGCCGACCAGGGCGACGGTGGCCCACTGCTCGGTGACCGAGGTGCAGTGGACGCGGAGTTCGGGCCACTCGGTCTGGAGCCACTCCTCCATCCAGTCCAGTACGGCGGCAGCGTTGCCCGTGGTGGTGGTGACCAGGAAGCGGTCCTGGGCGAGGCGGATGACCGTTCCGTCGTCGAAGATCATGCCGTCCAGGCGGCACATGACGCCGTAGCGGATCATGCCGACCTTCAGGGTGCTCATCATGTTGGTGTAGAGCCGGTCGAGGAAGACGGCGGCGTCCGGGCCCTGTACGTCGATCTTGCCGAGGGTGGAGGCGTCCATGAAGGCGACGCCCTCCCGGGCGGCCGCGCACTCGCGCAGCACGGCCGCCTGCATGTCCTCGCCGTCCCGCGGGTAGTACCAGGGCCGCTTCCACTGGCCGACGTTCTCGAACAGGGCGCCGTGCGCGACATGCCAGGCGTGGACGGCGGTCGTACGGATCGGGTCGGACAGCGCGCCGCGGTCGCGGCCGGCTAGCGCGGCGAAGGAGACGGGGACGTACGGCGGCCGGAACGTGGGCAGGCCGAGCGCCGAGATGTCCACGCCGAGGAGTTCGGCGACGATACCGCTCGCCAGCGCTCCGCCCGTCTTGCCCTGGTCGTTGGCGGTGCCGGCCGTGGTGTAGCGCTTCGTGTGCTCCACCGAGCGCAGGCCCGCCCCGGTCGCCCGCGCCAGGTCGTCGACCGTGACATCGCGTTGGAGGTCGACGAACCGGGGGGCTCCGGTGGAGGTCGGGACGGCGAACACCCGCATGGGCGGGGTGTGCGGTGCGGCGGCGACGGCCGGGAGGGCCGGCGTCCCGGAGGGGTGCCCCTCCGCCTCGACCGCGCGGGCGCCGGCCGCCGCGCCCTGTGCGAGAGCCGTGGCGAGATCGAAGACCCCGTTCGCACCGCCCACGACCTCCACGGCCTGACGGCAGCTGTCGGGGACGAACGTGCCGAGCTCGTCGTCGTGGCGGAGTTTGCCGCCCGCCTGGCTGAACAGATGCGCGACCGGGTTCCAGCCACCGGACACCAGGAGCAGGTCGACGGCGAACTCCCGCTGCCCCGGCGCGACTTGCTCTCCCTGCGCCGCTTGATGTTCGGGCGTCGTCCGGTGTTGCGCGGACTCGCCGTACGGGGCGACGGTGACGGCGGTGAGACGGGCCCCGCCCCGGGTGTCCGTGACCGCGTGTCCGGCCAGGACGACGAGCCCGGCGGACCGGGCGCGCTCGGCCCACTCCCCCGGTTCGGCCCGGGTGTCGACGATCGCCGCGACGTCCACTCCCGCCGCCGCCAGGTCGAGCGCGGCGGCGTAGGCGCTGTCGTTGGTGGTGAACACCACCGCTTGCCGGCCGGGCAGCACCGCGTACCGGTGGAGGTACGTCCGGGCCGAGGCGGCCAGCATCACGCCGGGGCGGTCGTTGTCGCCGAACGCCAGGGAGCGCTCGTGGGCGCCGGTCGCGAGGACCACGCGCCGGGCACGGATCCGCCAGACACGCTCGCGGGAGACCTGCTCCGGGGCCTCGGCGCCGAGGTGGTTGGTGCGGCGCTCGACGGCGAGGAGGTGGTTGTCGTCGTAGTGGCCGAAGACGGTGGTGCGCGGCAGGACGCGTACCTCGGGGGCGGCTTCGAGCTGTGCGCGCGTCGCCTCCACCCAGTCGAGGTGGTCGCCGGTGCCGAGCAGGCTGCCGCCGGGTTCCGGCTGGTCGTCGGCGAGGATGACGCGGGCGCCGCTCCGTGCTGCCGCCGCCGCGGCCGCGAGGCCGGCCGGGCCCGCGCCGACGACCAGCAGGTCGCAGTGGGCGTGTACGGCGTCGTAGCGGGCGGGGTCCGGTTCGGTGGCCAGGCGGCCCTGGCCGGGGAGGCTCGTCGCGACGAGGCCGTCGTGCAGTTCGACCGTCGTCGCGGGGAGCATCGGCTCGGGGAAGGGTTCCTCGATCTGGATGACGGCGTTGGGTTCCTCCACGCCGGCGGAGAAGATGCCGCGGGGGCGGCCGAGTCTGATGCTGGTCGCTGTCGCGATGACGCCGTTGGCGAGGAGGGCGGAGGCGAG
This sequence comes from Streptomyces sp. NBC_00080, assembly GCF_045041255.1. Taxonomy (NCBI): domain Bacteria; kingdom Bacillati; phylum Actinomycetota; class Actinomycetes; order Kitasatosporales; family Streptomycetaceae; genus Streptomyces; species Streptomyces sp. NBC_00080. The sequence continues at coordinate 9,019,291 of NZ_CP108235.1, read as the reverse complement.
GGTGTCGCCTCGACAGCCCCGGTACTCGGTGCCGTCGAAGGTGAAGGTGAGGGGGTTTTCGCGGTCGATGCGGCCACCGGTGGCCAGGCGGTGCGGTTGGCTCGCCTGCCGTGCCGGGGGCTCCGCCCCCAGGCCCCCGTTCGGCCCTGAAGGGGCCTCGTCCTCGGACGCCGGACGGGCTGGGACGGCCGGACCGGGCCGTGAAGTGGCCGGACGAGCCGAGGGAGCGGGCCCTGGCTTCGTAGCGGCCGGACGGCCTGAGACCACGAGCCCGGGCTTCGTGGTGGCCGGACGCGCTGAGACTGAGACCGTCGGCCCGGGCTTCGTGGTGGCCGGGCGTTCCTCGCCCGGCCGGTACACCGCCAGGACCTCGTTCGTCGAGGTGTCGCGCACCGCGTTGAACCACTTGCGGCAGCCCGCCGCGTGGCTCCACCGCTCGGCGAACGGGCCCTTGGGGTTGTCGCGGAAGAAGAGGTAGCGCGCCCACTCCTCGTCGGTGAGGGCGGCGGAGTCCTCGGGGTAGGGCACGTGCGCCTGGCCGCCGTAGTGGAACTCGGCCTCGTCGCGGGGCCCGCACCACGGGCAGGAAATGAGCAGCATCGTTCGGCTCCCTAGTGGGCCACCGCGGCCGCGCCGTGCTCGTCGACGAGCGCGCCGGTGGTGAAACGGTCGAGCGAGAAGGGGGCGTTGAGGGAGTGGGGGGTGTCATGGGCGATGGTGTGGGCGTAGACCCAGCCGACGCCCGGGGTGGCCTTGAAACCGCCCGTGCCCCACCCGCAGTTGAGGTACAGGTTGTCGACCGGGCTGAGGCCGACGATCGGCGAGGCGTCCGGGCTGACGTCGACGATGCCGCCCCAGGTGCGCAGCACATGGGCGCGGGCGAACACCGGGAAGAGTTCCAGGGCGGCGGACATCTGCTCTTCGATGATGTGGAAGGCGCCGCGCTGGGTGTAGGAGTTGTACGCGTCGATGCCGGCGCCCATCACCAGTTCGCCCTTGTGCGCCTGGCTGACGTACACGTGGACGGCGTTGGACATGACCACCGTGGGATGGACCGGCTCCAGGAGTTCGGAGACCAGGGCCTGCAACGGGTGGCTCTGGAGGGGGAGTTCGATGCCGGCCATGGCGGCGAGGACCGAGGTGTGGCCGGCCGAGCACAGGGCCACCTTGCCCGCGGCGATGGGTCCGCGCGTGGTCCGCACGCCGACCACCCGGCCGCCGACCACGTCCAGGCCGGTGACCTCGCAGTTCTGGATGATGTCGATGCCGGCGGCGTCCGCGGAGCGGGCGAATCCCCAGGCCACGTAGTCGTGTTTGGCGATGCCGGCGCGCGGCTGGTAGGTGCCGCCGAGGACCGGGTAGCGCACGTCGGGTGAGATGTTGACGATCGGGCAGACCTCTTTGACCTGCTCGGCGTCGAGCCACTCGGCGTCGACGCCGTTGAGCCGGTTGGCCTCGACCCGGCGCACGCTGTCGCGGACGTCCTGGAGGCTGTGGGCGAGGTTCAGCACGCCGCGCTGGGAGAAGAGGATCGGGTAGTCGAGCTCTTCCGCCAGCCCCTCCCAGAGTCTGAGGGCGTGTTCGTAGATGCCGGCGCTCTCGTCCCACAGGTAGTTGGAGCGGATGATCGTGGTGTTGCGGGCCATGTTGCCGCCGCCCAGCCAGCCCTTCTCCAGGACCGCGACATTGGTGATGCCGTGGTTCCTCGCCAGGTAGTGGGCGGTGGCCAGGCCGTGGCCGCCGCCACCCACGACGATCACGTCGTACGACCGCCTGGGTTCGGGGTTGCGCCAGAGCCGGTCGGGGTGGTCGGGGAGGTCGGCGCCGGGGGTGCTGGGGCTCATCGGACAGCTCCGTCGTGCGAGAGGTGCAAGGAGAGCGGGTGCTCGGCCGCGAGGGCCCCTGTGCGGGCGCGCGGTGCGGCGATGTCCGGCGCGGGCCGGAGGGCCGGCGCGATGGCGTCGGCGCGTTCGTAGCGGATGCCGGCGGCGGTCGCCCTGCCGTCAAGCACATGTGCAGTCATGGACCGTGCTCCTTCCTACGAGCCTGGGCTGCAACGCCCCGAGGGGCACGGGGAACCGCGCGACCGGCCACGACGCACCCGCAGATGAATGACGCCCCCTCGCGGGGTCCCCGGCGACCCGCTCAGCCACGGAGGCGGGACATCGTCGGGTCGAACAGCGGTTCCTCGGCCACGACCGCCTCCACCCGCTGGTCGAAGTAGCCGATGTGGACCGCCCTCCCGGGGACGGCGAGTTCCGCGGGCAGCCAGGCGTAGGCGATGCCCTTGCCGATCGTGTAGCCGTAGGCGGCGCTGGTGACATAGCCGACCGCGCGGTCGCCGTCGTAGACCGGCTCCTTGCCCAGGACGACCGACCGCGGGTCGTCGATGGTGAGACAGGTCAGCCTGCGCCGGACGTCTTCCTTGCGGCGCTCCAGGGCGGCCTTGCCGAGGAAGTCACCCTTGTCGAGCTTGACGGCGAAACCGACCCCGGCCTCGTAGGGGTCGTGCTCGAAGGTCATGTCCGTCCCGAAGGAGCGGTAACCCTTCTCCAGGCGGAGGCTGTTGAAGGCGCCGCGGCCGGCGATGACGCCGCCGAGCGGCTTCGCCGCCCGCCACAGGGTGTCCCACAGTTTCAGGCCCTGGTCGGCGGTGGTGTAGAGCTCCCAGCCGAGTTCACCCACGTACGACAGCCGCATCGCGGTGACGGGCACCGAGCCGATGTAGGCGCGCTGGGCACGGAAGTACTTCAGGCCGTCATTGGAGAAGTCCTCGTTCGTCAGCGGCTGGAGGACCTTGCGGGCCAGGGGGCCCCACAGGCCGATGCAGCAGGTGCCGGGGGTGATGTCGCGCACCTGGACGGTGCCGTCGGCGGGGAGCCGGCGGGTGAACCAGTCGAGGTCCAGGTTTCCGTTGGCACCGACCTGGAAGAGGTCGGGGGCCAGGCGGGCGACGGTGACATCGCTGCGGATGCCGCCGTCCCGGTCCAGGAGCAGGGTGTACGTCACCGAACCGACCGACTTGGCGACCTTGCCGGTGGTCAGCCCCTCCAGGAAGGCCGCGGCACCCCGGCCGCTGACCTCGAGCCGCTTGAGGGCGGTCATGTCGTACATCGCGACGGTCTCGCGGGTGGCCTGTGCCTCGGCGCCGACCACGGGCGACCAGTACTGCGCGGCCCAGTCGTTGGGCGTGGGGATGTTGCGGCCCTCGGCCAGTCCCGCGTTGGCCTCGTACCACTGCGGACGCTCCCAGCCGTTCGCCTCCAGGAAGAACGCGCCGTGCTCCTGCTGGCGGGTGTGGAAGGGGCTCGTGCGGATCGGCCGCGGGTCGCCCGAGGGCTGGAGGGGGTGGAGGATGTCGTAGACCTCGACGAAGTTGCGGCAGTCGCGGGCCAGGACGTACTCCGGGGACAGCTGGTGCGGCTCGAAACGGTTGACGTCGCACTCGTGCAGGTCGAAGGACGAGCAGAACCCGTCGACCAGCCATTCGGCCATGGCCCGGCCGACGCCCGCCGAGTGCGTGACCCAGACCGCCTCGGCCACCCAGAAGCCCTTGACGTCCGGGGACTCGCCCAGCAGCGGGAAGTTGTCGGTGGTGAAGGAGAACAGGCCGTTGATGCCCTCCTCGATCTTGGCTTCCTGTGTCGCGGGGAGCAGGGACCGGGTCTCGGTCCAGGCGTCGGCGAAGTCGTCCTCGGTGAACTTCAGGACCGACGGCATGTCGTCGGCCTCGTCGACGGAGAGGATGTCGTCGGCCGAGACGGGCATCGGGCGGTGGCCGTAGTAGCCGATCCCGATGCCGTCGAAGCGGTCGCGGTAGTAGAGGTCGGCGTCCTGGTGGCGCAGGATCGGCCGCACCGCCTCCTGTGTCCGGCCCGCGAGCGCCGGGATCGGGCCGGTCCAGGCGAGCTGGTGGGCGAGCGGGGTCAGCGGGAGGTTCATGCCGACCATGCGGGCGATCCTCGGGCCCCAGATGCCGGCGCAGCACACCACGATGTCGGCCGCGATCTCGCCGCGGTCGGTGAGGACGCCGGTCACCCGGCCCTCGCTCCGCCGTACGTCCAGCACCTCGTGGCGGGCCAGGAAGGTGACGCCGCGCTCGGTGGCCCGGCGGATCTGCGCCTCGACGGCGAGGACGGCCTTGGCGATCCCGTCGGTCGGGATGAGGAGGCCGCCGAGGATCCGGTCCGGGTCGACCAGCGGGTGCTGCTCGACACACTCGGCGGCGCTGAGCAGGCGCGCCTCGATGCCCCAGGCGGTGATCCAGCCGAGGCGGCGGTGCAGTTCCGCGAGGCGTTCGGGGGTGGTGGCCACTTCGAGGCCGCCGACCTGGAGGAAGCAGGGCCTGCCGTCGACGTCGAGGGAGCAGAACTTCTCGACGGTGTAGCGGGCCAGCTCGGTCATGGTCTTGGAGGAGTTCGTCTGGAAGACCAGGCCCGGGGCGTGCGACGTGGAACCCCCGGTCGCGGGGAGCGGGCCCTGGTCGACCACGGTCACATCGGTCCAGCCGCGCGCGGAGATCTCGTCCGCGAGTGCCGCTCCCACGACGCCCGCTCCGATGATCACCACTCGGGGTCCCGCCATCGCCGCACCTCCGGATCGAAAACCAGTCGAGTTGCTTGCTGCGCAACATGATTCAGGTTGCGCAACTCAATGTGCCTGTCGCGGACAGGGGGTGTCAAGAGGTCCGGTGACGTCGGGAAACAGCCCGAAACGCGACAATGCCCGGCGGGCGGCGCACACAGGTGCACACCGCCCGCCGGGCATCTCCGACCGTCCTGCCGACGTGGGTTACTCGATCCAGGCGTCGACCTTGTCGCGGTTGGCCTCCACCCACTTCTTGGCCGCCGCGTCCGGCGACAGCTTGTCCACCGCGATGTACTTGGCCACGGTGTTCTGGTCGTCGTTCGTCCAGTTGAACTTCTTCACCAGGTCGTAGGCCGGGCTGCCGGACTTCGCGAACCTGGCGCTGACGATCTTGTCGAGGTCGTAGACGGGATAGTCACAGGCGATCTTCGCCGCATCGGCGTCGCACCCCGTCGTGTACGCCGGCAGATCGACCTTCACCAACGGCACCTCGGAGAGGAACCACTGCGGCTCGTAGAAGTAGCCGATCACCCATTCCTTGTTCTTCTCCGCCTTGCGGAACGACTGGATGAGCGCGGTCTCGCTGCCCGCGTACACCACCTTGAAGTCCAGCTTCAGGTTCTTCACCAGGGCCTCGTCGTTGGTGACGTACGACGGGTCCCCGTCCAGCAGCTGGCCCTTGCCGCCGGACTCGGAGGTCTTGAACTCGGCCGCGTACTTGTTGAGGTTCTTCCAGTCGGTGATGTCCGGGTGCGCCTTGGCCAGCCACGGCGGCACGTACCAGCCGATGATGCCCTTGTTGCCGGTCGAGCCGGCCGCCACGGCGGTCTTCTGGTCGGTGATGTACTTCTTCTTCAGATCGTCGTGGCCCCAGTTCTCCAGGACGGCGTCGACCTCGCCCGTCCCGAAGCCCTGCCAGGCGATCTCCTCCTTGAGGTCCTTCTTGTTGACCGTACAGCCGAGGTCGTGCTGCGCCACATAGGCGACGACCGCCGCGTCCGCCTCGTAGCCCACCCACGGATTGACGGCGAGATTGAAGGTTCCGCACTTGCCCGAGCTGCCCGAATCCGCGGAGTCGGCGCCGACCTTCGCGCCGCCGCAGGCGGTGAGGGTCAGCCCGATGACAGTCACGACGGATACGCCGGCCACGCCGGTTCTCCACTGTCGTACGTGTGTTGCCATGCTGGTGCTCCTTAAGCGCTCGCGCGTCGCGCCGCTGCCTGGGTGATCCGGTCGAACATGACTCCGAGAAGGACGATGGCGAGTCCCGCCGCGAGTCCCTTCCCGTACAGCTGCCCCTGCGAGAAGCCGGCCACGACGTCGTAGCCGAGGGCGCCCGCTCCTACCAGGCCGCCCACAACAACCATCGACAGCACGTAGATCAGGCCCTGGTTGGTCGCGAGCGTCAGGGCACTGCGTGACATCGGCAGTTGAACCTTGGTGATGATCTGCCAGGTGTTGCACCCGGCGGACGTGGCCGCCTCGACGGTGGTCTCGGGCACGGCCCGCACCCCGTCAGCGATGATCTTGATGGCGACCGGGGCCGCGTAGACGATCGCGGCGACGATGGCCGTGAAGCGGGTCGCGCCGAACAGCGCCAGGAACGGCACGAGATAGACGAACGGCGGCATGACCTGCGCCGCGTCCAGCGAGGGCCGCAGCAGCCGGTCGACGAGCGGACTGCGCCCCATCCACACCCCGAGGACCATGCCGAGCAGCATGACCAGCACCGTCGCCACGAGGGTCGACGCCAACGTCGTCATCGCGTCCGACCACAGGCCGGTGCCGACCAGCAGACCCAGACAGACCGCCGTGGTGACCCCGGCCCGCGCGCCGCCGAGCACGGCGCCCAGCGCGATCAGCACCGCCGCGACGAGCCACCACGGGGAGTCGGTGAGCAGCGCCTGGAACGGGTTGAGCAGGCCGTTGGTGATGCCGTCACGGAAGGCGTTGGTGAGGCCCGACAGGTTGTCCTGCGCCCAACCGGTCGCGGTGTCGGCCGCGCTCGCGATGGAGCTGCCGGTGCCGCCGTCGCCGGGGAACTCCGCCGCCCAGAGATAGGTGTGCGACAGATAGACGAGGACGGCCGTGACCGCCGCACCGGCACCCAGCAGCGGCCTGCGCCACCTGAGGAAGCGGTTCTTCGAACGCCGGGCCGTCTCCGCACGTGCGCTGGCCGCGGTGGTGACCCGGTCGAGGACGATCGCCATGACGACGATGGCGAGCCCCGCGTTGAAGGCCGTCCCCACGTCGAGCGACTGGAGAGCCTGCACGACGGTCTTGCCGAGGCCGGGCGCGTCGATCAGCGCCGCGATGGTCACCATGGCCAGGGCGGCCATGATCGACTGGTTGACGCCCATCACCACGGTCCGCTTGGACATGGGCAGCAGCACCTTCAGCAGTGCCTGCCGCCGGGTCGCGCCCAGCGATTCGGCGGCCTCGACGGTGGTCTCCGGCACGGAACGGATGGCGTGCGCCGTGATGCGGATCGCGGGCGGTGCCGCGTAGATCACGGTGGCGATCGTCGCGGAGGCCCCGCCGATCAGGAAGAACAGGGTCAGCGGGGCGAGGTAGACGAAGGTCGGCATCGTCTGCATGAAGTCCAGAAAGGGCGTCACGATCCGGTTGACCCGGTCCGAGAGCCCCGCCCACACGCCCAGCGGGATCGCGAACAGCAGCGCCACGAAGACCGCGGAGAGCGTGAGCGACAGGGTGTCCATGCTCTCCTGCCACAGGCCCTGCAGGCCCAGGAAGGTGAAGCCCGCGACGGCCAGCAGGGCGACCCGCCAGTTGCCCACGGCCCAGGAGACGTAGCCCACGATGCCGACGACGCCGAGCCATCCGATCTGCGGAAGGGGGCGGCCGGCGGAGGGCTGTGAGATCAGGTGCTGGATGAAGGTCACCAGGTTGTCGATGACCAGGCGGATCTCGTTGAAGAAGTAGAGGAACAGCGGGTTGGAGTTGCGGTCCGCGCCGATCGAGTCGTTGACGTCGTTGAACCACCGGTGCAGGTCGGTGAGGTCCGCCGCCGCCAGGGTCAGCGTCTGCTTTCCGCGGAGGAGGACGAAGAGGAGCAGCCAGGCCACCAGGATCGCGGCCACCACCGTGCGCCGGCGGAGTCTGCGCACGCCGGCCAGGGGGGCGGACTTCTCCAGGGCGACGGCCATCACGCCCCGCCTTCGTGCCCGGCGACCACCGCGAGGATCTCCTCGTCACCGACGATGCCGAGCAGCTTGCCGTCCTCCACGACCTTGACCGGCCTGTCCGCCGCCAGCACCGCCCGGGTGGCCTCCTTCACCACGACGTCCGGGCCCAGTTCGGGACCGTCCAGGGCGTCGTCGGGTTCGGCCGGGCGCATGATCCACCGCAGGGTGAGGACATCGCCGCGCGGCACGTCCTTGACGAACTCGCGTACGTAGTCGTCGGCCGGGGCGCCCACCAGCTCGTCGCCGGTGCCGCACTGGACCATCTTGCCGTCCCGCATGATCAGGATGCGGTCGCCCAGCTTGAGCGCCTCGGAGAGGTCGTGGGTGATGAACACCATGGTCTTGCCGACCTCGTGGTGCAGCCGGATGACCTCGTTCTGCATGTCGCGGCGGATCATCGGGTCGAGCGCCGAGAAGGGCTCGTCGAAGAAGAGCACGTCCGGGTTGCCGGCCAGCGCCCGGGCGAGGCCGACGCGCTGCTGCATCCCGCCCGAGAGCTGGTCGGGGTAGGAGTTCTCGTAGCCGGAGAGGCCGACCAGTTCGACGACCTCCAGGGCCCGCTTGTTGCGTTCGGCCCGGCTCATGCCGCGGATCTCCAGGCCGAAGGCCACGTTGTCGACGACCCGGCGGTGCGGCAGCAGCCCGAAGTGCTGGAAGACCATGGAGAACTTGTGGCGCCGCAGGTCGCGCAGGCGTCCGGGGTCCGCTTCGCGGATGTCCTCGCCCTCGAAGACGAGTTCACCGGCGGTGGGTTCGATCAGCCGGGTCAGACATCGCACCAGCGTGGACTTGCCCGAGCCGGACAGGCCCATGACGACGAACACCTCGCCCTTGCGGACGTCGAAGTTCACATCGCGTACGGCGGCGGTGCAGCCGGTACGGTCCATGAGCTCACGGCGGGTGAGGCCGCACAACTCCTCCGAGTCCGGCACCTGGTCGGCCTTGGGCCCGAACACCTTCCACAGCCGGCGCACGGATATGACCGGAGTACCGTCCGAATCCTCGGGCGCGCCGCGCCGCTGCGGCACCTCGGTCTGTGTTGGGGTCATGATCGACCTCTCTTCGGCATTCAGCCGCGGAACCAGTGTTGCGGCCGGGGTTGGATGTTCTGCCAGATGTGTTTGGGCTCTCGGTACTCGTCCAGGCCGGTCGGTCCCAGCTCCCGGCCCACGCCCGAATGCCCGAAGCCACCCCATTCCGCTTGCGGCACATAGGGGTGGTAGTCGTTGATCCACACCGTGCCGTGACGCAGCCGCCGGGCCACCCGCTGGGCCCTGCCCGCGTCCTGCGTCCACACGGCCCCGGCCAGTCCGTACTCGGTGTCGTTGGCGATCCGCACGGCGTCGTCCTCGTCGGTGAAGCGCTCCACGGTGAGCACGGGGCCGAAGGACTCCTCGTGCACGACACGCATGTCCTGCCGGCACTCGTCGAGGACGGTCGGCGGGTAGTAGAAGCCGTCGGCGAGGGCCGGGTCGTCGGGCCGTTCGCCGCCGCAGCGCAGCACGGCCCCCTCGGCGAGGCCCGCCGCGACATACGCCTCGACCTTCTCCCGGTGCTGTGCGGAGATCAGCGCCCCGGTCTCGGCCTCGGGGTCGAAGGGCCCGCCGAGGCGGATCCGCCGGGCGCGGCGGACGACCTCGTCGACGAGCCGGTCGTGCAGCGCGTCCTCCACGATCAGCCGGGCGCCGGCCGAGCAGACCTGCCCGGAATGCAGAAAGACGGCCGTGAGAGCGAAGTCCACGGCCGTCTCGAAGTCGGCGTCGGCGAAGATCACGTTGGGGTTCTTGCCACCGAGTTCCAGCGCCACCTTCTTCACGGTCGCCGCGGCGGTGGCCATGATCCGTTTGCCGGTCTCCAGGCCGCCGGTGAAGGAGACCATGTCGACGGCGGGGTCCTCGGAGAGTGGGGCGCCGACCTCGGGCCCGGCGCCCAGGACGAGGTTGGCGGCGCCGGCCGGGAGCCCGGCCTCCGCCAGCGCCTTCATCAGCAGGATCGAGGTGGAGGGGGTGAGCTCGCTGGGTTTGAGGACGATCGTGTTGCCGGCCAGGAGGGCCGGAGCGACCTTCCAACTCGCTTGCAGCAGCGGGTAGTTCCAGGGGGTGATCAGCCCGCACACGCCGATCGGCTCGTAGACGACGCGACTGACGGCGTCGTCACGGCCGGTGTCGATCACACGGCCGGCGTCGGTACCGCCGATCCCGCCGTAGTAGCGGAAGCAGGAGACCACGTCGGCGATGTCGTACTCGCTCTCCACCAGCCGCTTGCCGGTGTCCAGCGACTCCGCGCGGGCGAACTCCTTGGCATCGCGCTCGACGATGTCCGCGGTGCGCAGCAGCAGCGCGCCGCGCTCCCGCTCGGAGGTGCGTGGCCAGGGTCCCTCGTCGAAGGCGCGGCGGGCTGCGGCGATCGCCGCCTCGGTGTCGGGACGCGTCCCTTCCGAGACGGTCGCGGTGAGGGAGCCGTCGGCGGGGCAGCGGATCTCCCGGCGCCCACCGGCCGACGGGTCCCGCCATTCCCCAGCCACATACAGGTCTGCCACGCGCCAATGCCCTTCAGCCGAAATGCGTTGCGCATCATGCATTCAATTGCTTGTGGTGGAACACCTTGACGAACGCCACAGACCTGCGTCAAGGGGTTGGCGGATGACGATTTCGCCATGCGGGTACTTGTGCGGCCACCCTTGACCGAAAGTGATGCCGAGCCGACCATGTTGCGTATCGCTCACCATGTTGTGCAATACGCACCGACGGAGGTCGCTGTGTCCGCTGAGTACCCTGGTCCGCAGCCCGGTCGTGAGTACGTCCTCACCCTCTCCTGTCCGGACAGCTCCGGGCTGGTCCACGCAGTGAGCGGCTTCCTCGTCAGGAACTCGGGCAACATCCTGGAGAGTCAGCAGTTCGACGATCGGCTGCAGGGCCGTTTCTTCATGAGGGTTCACTTCGACGTTTCCGACCCGGACGCGCAGGTGAAAACACTGCGTTACCGATTCGGTCCCGTCGCCGAGGCGTACGGCATCACCTGGACGCTGAGCGAGGCATCGACGCCGACCCGCACCCTGATCATGGTGTCCCGGTTCGGTCACTGCCTCAACGATCTGCTGTTCCGCCAACGCACCGGCGCGCTCAACATCGAGATCCCGGCGATCGTCTCCAACCACCGGGACTTCGAGGGCCTGGCGCGGACGTACGGCATCCCGTTCCACCACATCCCCGTCACCAGGGACACCAAGGCCGAGGCCGAGGCGCGCCTGCTGGAGCTGGTGAGGGACCTGGACGTCGACCTGGTGGTGCTGGCCCGCTACATGCAGATCCTCTCCGACGACCTGTGCAAGCAACTCGAGGGTCACGCCATCAACATCCACCACTCCTTCCTCCCCAGCTTCAAGGGCGCGCGACCCTACGACCAGGCCTACGACCGCGGCGTGAAGCTCGTCGGCGCGACGGCGCACTATGTGACCCCGGACCTGGACGAGGGGCAGATCATCGAGCAGGACGTGGTCCGGGTGGACCACTCGCTCGGACCCGGGGACCTGGTCACGGTCGGCCGGGACGTGGAGGCCCAGGTGCTCGCGCACGCGGTGAAGTGGCACAGCGAGAGCCGCGTCATGGTGTACGGCAACCGCACGGTGGTCTTCCGTTGAGCGGTACGACACGAGGGGGCGGGGCCGGACTTCCGGCTCCGCCCCCCTTTTTTTCGTATACGAAGGATCCGTATACGAACGGCGTTCAGCTTCCCAGCCGCTCCAGCACGGCGCGGCGCCACCGTTCCGTCTCCGCGATCTGGTTGAACGTGAACAGGTGCAGCCCCGCGACACCCGCCGACGGCGCGGTGAGCGCCTTCTCGGTACGCGCCAGCAGCCTGCCGGGGGAATACCCACCGGGTGCCGCGAACCGCAGGAACCACGAGGCGTGCCCGGTCAGGAAACGGGTCGACTCCCCCACGCCGATCTTCGCCGCCATGGACAGCAGCTTCGCCCGTTGTACCGGCCCCGCGACGCCCAGGTGGACGGGCAGGGTGATGTCCCGGCGCCGGATCCGGACGAGCCAGTCCCCCAGCACCCGTGGGTCGAAGCACAGGTTGCTCACCAGGTAGGTGGCGTGCAAGCGCTTGTCCCACATGGCCTGCACGGTGATGTCGTCGTGGATGAGCGGGTGGCTCTCGGGATAGCCGGCGATGCCGACGCGTGCGAAGGGTTTGCCCAGCTCACTCAGCCGGCGCAGCACCGGCAGCGCCCCGTCGTAGGTCCCGGCCGGTGGGTCGGCGTCGCCCGCCGGGACGAACACGTCGTCCACGCCCACCTCGCGCAGCCGATCGGCGACCTCCTTCAGATGCACCTCGTCGCGCAGCAGCCGCGCGGGCACGTGCGGGACGACGCGGTAACCGTGCGCCGCGAGCCGGGTGGCGAGGTCGAGGGTCGGTTCCAGGCCCTTGACCGGCGACGCGGTCACGGTGACGACGACCTCGCGCGGGACATGGGCGAGGACCTTGTCCTCGGTCGCCTTCGTGGGCAGCACCTCGTAGCGGACGCTCTCCAGCAGCGTCCTCAGCCCTGAACCGGCCAACGTCTACCCGGCCTGCTGGGCATCGCGGTGACGGTAGTACGCGGCCTTCGACGGCGGCTGCGGCTCCTTGCCGAGGATCAGGTCGGCGGCCTTCTCGGCGATCATCATCACCGGCGCGTAGATGTTGCCGTTGGTGACGTACGGCATCACCGAGGCGTCCACCACGCGCAGCCCCTCCGTGCCGTGCACCCGCATGCTGGTGGGGTCGACGACGGACATCTCGTCGGTGCCCATCTTGCACGTACAGGACGGGTGCAGGGCGGTCTCGCCCTCCTTCGCGACCCAGGCGAGGATCTCCTCGTCCGTCGCCACCTTCCGGCCGGGGGAGATCTCGCCGTCGCTGTAGGGGGCGAGCGCGGGCTGGTCGAGGATCTCGCGCGCCACCCGGATCGCCTCGACCCACTCGCGTCGGTCCTGCTCGGTGGAGAGGTAGTTGAAGCGCAGGGCCGGGTGCTCGCGCGGATCCTTGCTCTTGATCTTCACCGAGCCGACGGCGTCGGAGTACATCGGGCCCACGTGCACCTGGTAGCCGTGGCCGCCGGCCGGTGAGGAGCCGTCGTAGCGGACCGCGATCGGCAGGAAGTGGAACATCAGGTTGGGGTAGTCCACGTCCTCGTTGCTGCGCGCGAAGCCGCCGGCCTCGAAGTGGTTGGTCGCGGCGGGCCCCTTGCGGAAGAGCCACTGGAGCCCGATGAGGGGGGCGCGCCACTTGGCCATGTACGGCTGCATGGAGACCGGTTGCCTACAGGCGTACTGGACGTAGACCTCCAGGTGGTCCTGCATGTTCTCGCCGACACCCGGAAGGTCGTGCACGACGTCGATGCCCAGGGCGCTCAGCTCCTGCGCGTTGCCGACGCCGGAGAGCTGGAGCAGCTGCGGGGAGTTGATCGCGCCGCCGCACAGGATGACTTCGGCGGCGCGGACCTGCTGGGGTGCGCCCTTGCCGCGCCGGTACTCGACGCCGACGGCCCGCTTGCCCTCGAAGAGCACCCGCGTGACGAGGGCGCGGGTCCTGACCGTGAGGTTGGGCCGCTTCCTGACGGGTTTGAGGTACGCCTTCGAGGCCGACAGGCGGCGTCCGCGGTGGACGTTGCGGTCGAACTTGGCGAACCCCTCCTGCCGGAAGCCGTTGACGTCGTCGGTGGGTGCGTAGCCGGCTTCCCGGGCGGCCTCGAGGAAGGCGCCGAAGAGCGGGTTGGTCGCGGGACCGCGTTCGAGGACGAGGGGGCCGTCGTGGCCGCGGAACTCGTCGTCCGGGTCGGCTGCGAGACAGTTCTCCATACGCCGGAAGTAGGGCAGACAGTGCGCGTAGTCCCAGGTCTGCATGCCGGGGTCGGCCGCCCAGCGCTCGTAGTCCATCGGGTTGCCGCGCTGGAAGATCATGCCGTTGATGCTGCTGGAACCGCCGAGCACCTTGCCGCGCGCGTGGTAGACGCGCCGGCCCCCCATGTGGGGCTCGGGCTCGCTCTCGTACTTCCAGTCGTAGAACCGGCTGCCGATCGGGTAGGTCAACGCCGCGGGCATATGGATGAAGACGTCCCACGGGTAGTCGGAACGCCCGGCCTCCAGCACCAGCACGCGGTTCGCCGGGTCCGCGGAGAGTCGGTTCGCCAGTGCGCTGCCGGCCGATCCGCCGCCGACGATGACGAAGTCGTATTGCAGGGGAGCCATGGTGCCTCGTCTCGCTCGCGCCGTAGATACGCGAGGCATGCTAATAGAGGTAGCGTCATGCGCACCAGGTTGCGAACGACGCAACTTGCAAGGTCTTTGTTTCGGCTTCGTTGCTTGCGGTCGAGTTGTTTACTGCGCGTATAGTTGTGCTGTGAGCAACCACAGCCAAGACACCGAAACGACAAGTTCACAGGCCGGCGGAGTGCAGTCGGTGGACCGCGCCATCAGCGTCCTCGAAATCCTCGCCCAGCGCGGCGAGGCGGGCGTCAGCGAAGTGGCCGCCGAAATCGACGTGCACAAGTCCACCGCGTTTCGTCTGCTCGGCGCCCTGGAGGCGCGCGGTCTGGTGGAACAGGCGGGTGAGCGCGGCAAGTACCGCCTCGGCTTCGGCATCGTCCGCCTGGCCGGTGCGGTGACCGGACGCATCGACATCACCCAGCAGGGCCGCCCCGTCTGTGAGCGTCTCGCCGAGGAGATCGGCGAGACGGTCAACATCGCCGTCATGCAGGAGCACTACGCGATCAACCTCTACCAGGTGCGCGGCCCCGGGGCCGTCACCGCGCACAACTGGGTCGGCCAGCTGACCCCGTTGCACGCCACCTCCAGCGGCAAGATCCTGCTGGCCCACCTCCCCGCCAAGGAGCGCGCCGCGCTGCTGGCCGAGACCGGGCTGAAGAAGGTCACCCCCCGCACCATCACCGCCAAGACCAAGATCGAGAAGAACCTCGCCGAGGCCCGGGAGCGCGGCTACGCCTGGACCCTGGAGGAGCTGGAGATCGGCCTGCACGCCATGGCCGCGCCGGTCCGCAACCGCGACGGAGAGGTCATCGCGGCGCTCAGCGCCTCGGGTCCCGCGTACCGCTTCACCGAGGAGCGTCTGCACGAGCTCTCCCCGGTGCTGCTCAAGGGCGCCGAGGAGATCAGCCACCGGATGGGCTACCTGGGCTGACCGGCCCGACCACCGGGGCTGCCGCCCAGGCGCTCGTTCACCCAGTCGTGGAACGCGCCGATGTGGTGCTCGCTGGGCACCAGCACCCCGCCCTTGGCGTACATCCGGGAGCCCATCCCGGGCTGCGTGCGCTCGCACGCGTCGAAGTCCTGCCGGTTGACCCGGTCGAAGAGTTCCACGGACCGGCTGACGTCCTTGCCGCTCTCGACGACGTGCGGAAGGTAGAGCCAGTCGCACTCGACGATCGTGCGGTCGACGGCCACCGGGTACATGCGGTGGAAGATGACATGGTCGGGGACGAGGTTGACGAAGACCTGCGGCCTGACGGTGATCGCGTAGTAGCGGCGGTCCTGGTCGTCCGCCACACCGGGGATGCGGTCCAGCCCCTCGGAACCGTCGACCGTGAACCCCTGGACCTCCTCACCGAACTCCGCGCCGTGCCCGACGTAGTACTGCGCGGCGTATCCGTCGGCGAACTCGGGCAGCACCTCGGTGAGTTCGGGGTGGATCGTGGCGCAGTGGTAGCACTCCATGAAGTTCTCGATGATGAGCTTCCAGTTCGCCTTCACGTCGTAGACGATGCGCCGGCCGACCGAGAGGTTGTCGATGTCGTAGCGCTCGATCGACTCCACGTCGCCGAGGCGGGCGACGACATCACCGATGACGGCCTCCTCGAAGGACGGCGGGTCCTCCGCGAGGCACACCCAGACATAGCCGAGCCATTCGCGCACCGCCACGGCGACCAGACCGTACTCGGTGCGCCCGACGTCGGGCATCTTGGTCAGATTGGGCGCCGCGACGAGCTTGCCGTTCAGGTCGTACGTCCAGGCGTGGTACGGGCACTGGAAGGCCCGCTTGACCTCGCCCCTCTCCTCGGTGCAGAGCCTGGCGCCGCGGTGCCGGCACACGTTGAAGTAGGCACGAACGGCGTTGTCACGCGCGCGGGTCACGAGGATGCTCTCGCGGCCCACGTCGACGGTGCGGAAGGCGCCGGGCTTCGCCAGCTCCGAGGCGCGCGCGACGCAGAACCACATGGTCTCGAAGATGCGCTCCTGCTCCTGGGCGAAGACCGCAGGATCCGTGTAGGAGGAGCCGGGGAGGGTGGCGATCAGGCTGTCCGGCAGACCGGTCGAGGTCACAGGGCACTCCTCGGGAAACGTCGTGGAGGGGACATTCACGCGCCGGGAAGAGCGACTCCGGACGGCGTTGTGCATGAAGCAACACTGCGTGCCATATGCAACCGCAGCATGGGATGCCACGGGGGTGGTGTCAAGACGTCGCGGCGGCGAGCTGCTTGCGCCAGCGCGTGAACAGCCGCGGCTGGTTCATGCCGAGCACCGCGACCGGATCTCCGGCACGCCGGTAGACGGCCAGGACGTTGCGATCGTCCACGGCGCCTTCCTCGACGCTCACACTGTCGGCGCCGGCCGCGTGACCGGCGAACTGGATCCTGACGCCGTACTGGTCGGACCAGAAGTACGGCGGCCGGGGCACACCCGGCACCACCGCGCCCCCCGCCAGCAGCGTGGCGACGGCCGCGTCGGGGCGCTCCCGCGCGCCGGTCCAGTGCTCGACGCGGCGGTGGGCGCCGGCGCGGGGGTCGTACCAGTTGGCGCAGTCGCCGACCGCGACCACCCCGGCCAGGGCGGTGCGGCCGTCGGCGCCGCATTTGACGCCGTTGTCGAGCTCGACACCGGATCCCTCGAGCCACTCCACGCACGGGCGAGCGCCCACACCGACGACGACGATGTCGGCCGGGATGCTGCGGCCGTCGTCGAGCAGGACGGCGTCCACACACCGCTCCCCGCTCAGCCCCTTGACACCCACACCGCACAGCAGCCGTACGCCGTGGTCCGCGTGCAGGCCGGAGACGATGCCGCCCATGGTCGCGCCGAGCGGCCCGGCCAGCGGCGTCGGGGCCACCTCGACGACCGTCACGTCGAGCCCCAGGGCGTAGGCGGTGGAGGCAACCTCGGCGCCGATGAATCCGCCGCCGATCACCACCAGCCGTCCGCCTCGGGCCAGTTCGTCGCGCAGGGCGCGGGCGTCGTCCAGGGTCCGCAGGACGTGCACGCCGGCCAGGCCTTCGGAGCCGGGGAGCCTGCGCGCGGCGGCGCCGGTGGCGATGACGAGGCCGTCGACGCGGACCTCCCGTCCGTCGGCCAGCCGCACGGCACGGTCGGCGCGGTCCAGGCCGGTGGCGCGGATACCGAGCAGCCACTCCGCGCCCAGGTCCTCGTCCTGCGCCTCCAGCGCGAGATCGGCCTCGCCGAGGGTGCCGGCCAGGAACTCCTTGGACAGCGGCGGCCGGTCGTACGGGCGATGGAGCTCGTCGCCGATGACGACCAGGCGTCCGTCGTAGCCCTGCTTGCGCAGCGAGCGCGCCGCCGACAATCCGGCGAGCGAGGCGCCCACCACGGCCACGGTCCTCACGCGGTACCCCCGGCGAGCCGGGACGCGACACAGGGCGGCAGGTTGGGGGCGTCCGTCGACACCCGGACGTGGATCATGCCGCCCTCGACGACGACCTCGTGCGTGCGCACCGGGAGCTTGGCCGGCGGGGCGTCGACGGCGCCGGTGCGCAGGTCGAACTTCGAGGCGTGCAAGGGGCATTCCACCTCGCAGCCCTCCAGCCAGCCGTCGGCGAGCGAGGCGTCCTGATGGGTGCAGGTGTCGTCGATGGCGAAGAGCTCGCCGTCGTCGGTATGGAACACCGAGACCGGCGGATCGATGTCGAGCCGGAAGGCCTCACCTCGCGGGAGATCCGCGAGACGGCACGCGGGAATCTTCATGACACCTCGGTGCGTATAACGAAACGGATTGCGGTAAGCGCAACATCAGTCTGAAGTCGGCCAGAATCCTTGTCAAGGCATTCACGAGCCGTACAACTCGACACCTGGCGTTGCCTCTGACGCAATACTGTGCGCCATAGGCAACCCGGCAAGCAGTTGCCCACCCTCGCGCCGGGGACATGAAGGCGGCCCGCCTCCTCGCCCCGTGACGGGTGAGGAAACGGGCGCGCCGCCCTCTGCCTACCGGGGGTTCAGAAACCCCGGTCGAGCCACTCCTGAAGGTGCGGAGCCTCGGCGGCGACGGTGGTCGTCTCTCCGTGCCCGGTGTACACGACGGTGTCCTGGGGCAGCGTGAGCAGCCGGTCCCGGATCGAGTCGACGATGGTGGGGAAGTCGCTGTACGACCTTCCCGTCGCCCCCGGCCCGCCGGCGAAGAGGGTGTCGCCGCCGAAGAGCGCCGTCAGCGCCGGCGCGTGGAGGCAGACCGCGCCGGGGGCGTGGCCGGGGGTGTGCAGCACGGTCAGGGAAACGCCGGCCACCTCGAGGACCTGCCCTTCGGCCAGTTCGCCGTCGGGCGCGCGATCGGGGTGGGTCTGTTTCCACAGCGGCAGGTCGTCGGGATGGAGCAGGACCGGGGCGCCGGTGCGCGCGGCGAGGGCGGGCGCGGCGTCGATGTGGTCGTTGTGGGCGTGGGTGCACACGATGGCCCGCAGGGTGCGTCCGCCGAGCGCCTCGGCGATGGCCCCGGCGTCGTGCGCGGCGTCGACGACGATCACCTCATCGTCGTCCCCGATGATCCACACGTTGTTCTCGACGTCCCAGGTGCCGCCGTCCAGCGAGAACGTCCCGGAGGTGACCAGGTGTTCGACGCGCGCGCCGGGCATCAGAGGAGCACCACCGATCGCAGGACCTCGCCACCGTGCATACGGTCGAAGGCCTTCTCGACCTCGTCCAGCCCGATGGTCTCCGTGACGAAGGCGTCCAGATCCAGCCGCCCCTGTAGATAGAGGTCGATGAGCATGGGGAAGTCGCGGGAGGGCAGGCAGTCCCCGTACCACGACGACTTCAGCGTGCCGCCACGCCCGAAGACGTCCGGCAGCGGCAGCTCGAGCTTCATCTCCGGGGTCGGCACGCCGACCAGGACGACCGTACCGGCGAGGTCGCGGGCGTAGAAGGCCTGCCGGTACGTCTCCGGGCGGCCCACCGCCTCGATGACCACGTCGGCGCCGAAACCGCCGGTCAGCTCGCGGATCGCCTCGACCGGGTCGGACTCCCTGGAGTTGACGGTGTGGGTCGCGCCCAGCCTGCCGGCCGTGGCCAGCTTCCGGTCGTCGATGTCCACCGCGATGATGGTCGCGGCGCCCGCCAGCCGCGACCCGACGACCGCCGCGTCCCCGACGCCGCCACACCCGATGACGGCCACGCTGTCACCGCGTCCGACGTTCCCGGTGTTGATGGCGGCGCCGATGCCCGCCATCACGCCGCAGCCGAGCAGCCCCGCGGCGGCCGCCGAGGCGGCCCGGTCGACCTTGGTGCACTGACCGGCCGCCACCAGCGTCTTCTCCGCGAACGCGCCGATACCGAGCGCCGGGGACAGCTCCTGCCCGGTCGAGGCGAGGGTCATCTTCTGCTCGGCGTTATGGGTGGCGAAGCAGTACCAGGGCCGTCCGCGCCGGCAGGCGCGGCACCGGCCGCACACCGCACGCCAGTTGAGGATGACGAAATCGCCGGGCGACACGTCGGTGACACCCTCCCCCACCGACTCCACGACACCCGCGGCCTCATGCCCCAGCAGGAACGGGAAGTCGTCGTTGATGCCGCCCTCGCGGTAGTGCAGGTCGGTGTGACAGACCCCGCAGGCTTCGACCTTCACCAGCGCCTCGCCCGGCCCGGGATCCGGCACGATGATCGTTTCCAGGCTGACGGGGGCGCCCTTGCCCCGCGCGACGACAGCACGGACCTGGTGCGTCATGGCCACTCCTCGGCTGGTACGAGACCTCGACTGATGTTGCTCATTACGACACGCATCTCGCGTGCCGCAACGAGCATGGTTGAGCGCCCACCGGAGGTCAAGGCCCCCGCGGCCGGACGGCGCTCGCACGACGAGCAGGGATCCAGGCCGCGTCACCCCCCTTCCACGAAAAGGCCGCACCGGGGCTTACCCGGACCAGGAAAAGCAGAGCTCCGCATGACCTGCAGAACCCAGAAAAATGTGATCAACGCCCTTCCCGTGGAATTCTCGTTGCACACGCCACGCGGGAAAGAGCACATCCCAACAGCGCATGTGAACAGGCCTGTTGAGCGGACGTCGACGGAATCGTCAAGGACGACAAGGACCACATCCGCCGAACCGCTTTCCGAGTCCACCAGAAGGGAAACGGGTGTTATGGCCTGGCTCGCACATTCCCACGGATCAGCGGGGCGTTCTCCCCGTCCGGCGCTCTCGGGAATGTATTCACCCACCACTCCCAGGAGTTCTGCCATGCCTTCCGACAGCGCGACCGGCGTCGCTGCGGCCGACGCGGACGCACGTTCCGGCTCCCCCGGCGGACGCCATCTGGGCTCGCCCTGATCGTGATCGCCGCCGCCCAGTTGATGCTGATCCTCGACGCCACCATCACCAACATCGCCCTGCCGAGCATCCAGACCGAACTCGACGTGTCCGACGCGAACCTCGCCCGGATCGTCAACTCCCACGCCCTCGCCTTCGGCGGGCTGCTGCTGCTCGGCGGCCGGGCCGGTGACCTCTACGGGCGGCGGCAGATCGGCGGCGCGCTCGGCCTCGCCGTCCTGTCGACCGTCTCCACCAACGGGGGGCACCCGCCGTCCACCTGGGCTGACTTCAGCCCCGCCCACCGGCGGTGGCCGGCCGGTCACAACGGCCCGGTCGGTCACCGCGGCCCGGTCGGTCACCGCGGCCCGGCCGACTACAGTCCGAGTGACTACAACCGCGTAGACGGTCCACCGCACTGTGGACGATCGAGAGGCGAGGGCCTTCCCATGCCAGAGGGACACGAAGACCGGCCGGTCGCCGGGCGGCCGGACCGTCGTCCCGCGGGTGAACTGGAGGCGAGTGTCCTGGCCGCGCTCTGGGCCTCCGACGGCCCGCTCACCCCGATCGCGGTCCGGCTGGCACTCGGAACGGACCTGGCACGCACCACGGTGACGACGATCCTGACGCGCCTGCACGCCAAGGGGGCGGTCACCCGCACCCACGCCGGCCGGGGCTACGTCTACACCCCCGCGCAGGACCCGCCCGGCCTCACCGCCCGCCGTATGCACGCCGAACTGAACAAGGACGCCGACAGGGACACCGCCCTCGCCCGCTTCGTCGCCGACCTCGGCCCGCAGGACAGGGGACTCCTACGGACCCTGCTCGACGAGGGGCCCGACGGCAGGTGGTCGCGCGACGGGGCGACGCCCCGCACATGAACGAATCACCTGGTCGCCCGGGTGCCGCTCGACCCGCCGGAGGAGGTACTCCGGCCGATGGTCCGGGTGACCCCTCGGAAGGTCACAGGCTTCTCCGTCCGAGGCTGCTCGCCGACGCCTGGCTGCCCGCCGCGCCGGCCACGGTGGGCAACCGCGTACACGGCTATTCGGACAGTTCCTCCAGGGACTCCCCGATCCCCGACAGCAACGGGGCGTGGTCCGGTGAGCCCGCCAGCCAGGGCAGGAGGAAAGCCCACAACTGGGTCACGCGGTCCGCCGAGAGCCAGTCGCGGTCGGTCGCGCCCAACACCTCGAACCCCGCCGTCGCCGCCACTATCACGGTCGTCGCGGCGTCGACCGAGACGTCGGAGGCGAGCTCGCCCTCCCGCTGCGCCTGGACAATGAGATCGTGCACCCACGCCCGCCACCACTGCAGCATCCGCGCCCCGTTCTTCCGGGACGGATCACCGCTGAGCCGGAACCCCGCCCTGATCACGGGATCGGTGACCACGGCCAGGAGCAGGCTGCACGCCGTGTGGACCAGGGACTGCAGCAGCGTGTCCGCCGTGCTGCGACAGCGCTCCGCCAGTTCCTCCACGGAGTCCGCCGCCGCCCTCTCCACCTCCGCGGCGAGGTCGCTCTTGCTCGCGAAATGGAAATGCAGGGCGCCGGTACTGACACCGGCCCGCTCGCTGATGACGGGAAGAGAAGCCCGCGCGTACCCCTCGGCGGCGAACAGCTCGGCAGCCGCCCGGACAAGAGACTGACGTGTGCGCACCGCTCGCGCCTGCATGCCCATCAGGTCTCCCTCCCTCAGCCCGTACAGGACGACGCGGGACCGGACCCCCGACCCGGAACGTGGAGAGCATTCCACCCGGCGATCTACAAGTAAACCGCACGTTTGGTATTTTTATACAGGACGATGCGATCTCGATCACTACTGGGGGGGCAAGGCGGGATTGGGCAGGGCGAGTCGAACCGTCAGGCGATGCCGCCGTTCGCGAAGAGAACCTGCCCGTTGACCCAACGCCCCGGGCCCGCCAGGAAGGCCACGGTCTCGGCGATGTCGTCGGGTGTCCCGAGACGCTCCAGCGGGGACTGCGCGGCGAGGCGGTCGATCGTCTCCTGGTCCTTGCCCTCGAGGAAGAGCGGCGTCGCGGTCGGGCCGGGCGCCACGGCGTTGACGGTGACGTCCCGACCACGCATCTCGCGGGCCAGCACCAGCGTCATGGCCTCGACGGCCCCCTTGCTCGCCGCGTAGGGCGCGTACCCGGGGAAGGCCAGCCGGGTCACCGAGGTGGAGAAGGTGACCACCGCCCCGCCGTCGCGGACACGGCGCGCCGCCTCCCGGGCCACGACGAAGGCCCCGAAGGCTTCGGCCATGGCTCCCGCTCCGGACGGCGTCCCCCCGCTTCTTGCGGCAACGGGTTCGCTCCCGGCTCTGGCCCCGGTGACCTACTGGACGGTATACAAGCCCAGTCGAACGGTACGCCGACCGTACGGGACGGCGTCGTCGACGGGGTGTGGGCTTCAAGGGGGAGGAACTCGATGCAGCGCGACGTTCGCACGGGAGGACCGGCCGGTCACCGCCGAAAGGGCGTCACCTTCCTGGCCGCACTGGGCAGTTGTGCGCTGGTCGCCGCTTCCGCGGCACCGGCCGCGGCGCACGGCGGAGGCGGAGGAGGCAGCGGCAACCGGTACGTGGCGCTCGGCGACTCCTACACCTCCGGCCCACTCATCCCCCGGCAGGTGGACGCCAACTGCGCCCGCTCCGACCACAACTACCCGTCGATCGTGGCCGCGCGGCTTCGTAACGTCACGTTCAAGGACGTCAGTTGCGGCGGGGCGACCACCGAGCAGATGTGGAAGGCGCAGGGCACCAACGGTCCCCAACTCGACGCGGTGGGCCGGAACAGCGACCTCGTGACCGTCCAGATCGGCGGCAACGACATGGGCTTCGGCTCCATCATCGGCACCTGCGCCCAGCTGTCCGCGCAGGACCCGACCGGCAACCCGTGCCAGCGCCACTACGGCGCCTCGGGCGTCGACCAGCTGACCGTGGCGATAGCCAGGACCGGCCCCAAGGTCGCCCGGGTGCTCCAGGCCGTGCACGACCGGGCTCCGCACGCCCGGATCCTCGTCGTGGGGTATCCGGACCTGCTGCCCGACGACGGCAGCGGCTGTGCCCCCTCGGTGCCGTTCGCCACGCAGGACTTCCCCTACCTGCGGGACACCGGCAAGCGGCTCAACCTGATGCTCCGTCTGGTGGCGCGCTGGAACCACGCCGAGTACGTCGACACCTACGGCCCGACCATCGGCCACGACATGTGCAAGCCCCCGGCGGAGCGGTGGATCGAGCCGTTGCAGCCCACGTCCCCCGCGGCTCCCGCGCACCCCAACGCCAAGGGCGAGGCGGCCATGGCGGGGGCCGTGTGGCAGCGCCTGACGCACGGCCGGGGCGGTCACTGAACCCGCGGGCTGCCGACGGCCGACGGCGGGTGTCCGGCGCCGTCCGGCGCCACGTCGGTCCGTTTGGCCGGGGCCCGTCGGTGCCCCGGCTCGCCCGGCCGGCTCACACGTCGGAGTCGATACCGGTGACCACCGCCGGTCCGAGCGGGGCGCTCGTGTCGTCGAGCCCCGCGGCGTGCAGGGCGGAGTCCGCGAGCCTGCGGGCGTCCTCCTCCGCGTGCGGACCGCTGTCCGCTTCGACGGCGAGCCGGATGGTGAACGTGTCGTCCTCGTTCACGGTGAGCGGGTCGAGGTCCTGCGCGTTGCCCATCCGCGTGTGGTGCGGATCGGCCGGACGCAGGGCCTGACTCAACCGCGTTCGCGTCTCGTCCTCGACCTCGGCGGTGAAGGTGCCGGGCACGGTGATCACGTACGTCGTCATGGTGTTTCCGTTCCTTTCCTCGGGTCCTCAGGTCCTCGGGTTCCCTCCCGCATACCCCGGAGCGGGGCGATCGATCTCCGCTTTCCCCCGGTAGGCCCCGCCGACCCACCCCCTGTTCTCCTCGGAACGGGCCGAGCACCACCCGGAGCCCGCGCCCGACTGCGTGACCACCCGACCCGCGCGACACTGAAAGCCGCGGATGATCCTCGGGTGGCGCGCGGAGAGGAGCGCTGATGCCCAAGCGGCCGTCGCTCGCCGATTCCGTCCGGGCCGGCCGGCGTGCGACGCGTGTCACGGTCGCCGCGGCGGCCGGGTTCTATCCGGCCGCGTATCTCCTCGATCAGCCCGTGACCGCGGTCTACGCCCTGTTCACTCCGATCGCGTTCGGCGTTCTCTCGCCGGTGCCGGGGTCCGGTCGCCGACGCGCCCTGACCGTGCTGCGTGCCTTGCCGCCCGCCGCCGTCCTCACCGCCGCCGGCACCGCCCTCGCCGTGCAGACCTGGTCGGCCGTGGCGGGCATGCTGCTCGTCGGGTTCGTGCTGATGTTCGGCTCGATGTGCGGCCCGCGTCTGGCCGGCACCGTCCCCGGGCTTCAGCTGTTCTACATCCTCGCCTGTTTCCCGCCCTTCGCCCCGGAGACGCTGCCCCAGCGGTTGACCGGGGTCGCCGTCGGCGGGGTGTCCCTCGTCCTGTGCGAGGTGGCGGTGCTCCCCGATCCGCCGGATCCCTCGTACGGCGACCGGATCGCCGACACCCTGGACCTCGCGGCCCGCGCCACCCGCTCCCTGATCCATTCCGGAGACCCGGAACCCGGCCTGGCCGGACGGCTGCGGGCAGCCGGCCGGGGCCTGCGCTTCTCGCAGCAGCCTGCCGGTGCCCGCCCGACCGGAGCGGGACGGACGGACCGCGCGCTCGCCCAGGCGGGATCCGCGGCTCGGCGCCTTGTCGACCAGCTGGCCGCCCTCACCGAGATGCACTCCACGCCCTCGGACACGGCCTCGCAGAACCTCCTCCACGGCATCGCGGCGACCTGCGCCGGGACGGCCGGCGCGCTGCGCCGGTCCCGTCCCGCGGAGGGGCCCGAGCTGATCGAGGAGATGACCGCCCAGTTCCTTGCCGCACGCGACGGCGCCTCCGGCGAGCGCGTCTCCCGCCCGCACCAGGTGCTGCTGCGGCAGTCGACGGTGCTGACGATCGCGGTCTCCGCCGTGACCGTGCGCACGGCCGTAGCCCTGGCGCTCGACGGACGTCGGCCGGTGTACGGCTTGCCCCGGGAGCAGTTCTGGTACGCGCGGATGCCGACGGTCCGCCTGTTCGCCATCCGCCTCACCGGCAATCTGACGCGGCGCTCCGTCGTCTTCCAGAACGCGCTGCGCAGCGCGTGCGGTCTCGCACTCGCCCGCCTGGTGGCGGGCTCGCTCGACCTGTCGCACGGCTTCTGGGTGCTGCTGACCGTGCTGACCCTGGGCCGGACCACGGCGGGCGCCACCTGGTCCGCGGTACGCGCGGCCGTCGTGGGCACGCTGGCCGGCGCGCTCGCCGCCGGTCTGCTCCTCATCGGGGCGGGCCAGGCCACCGACGTGTACGCGTACCTGCTCGTACCGATGATGCTGATCGCCTTCGCGGTGGGGCCCCTGGAGGGCCCGGCCTGGGCGCAGGGGCTGTTCACCCTGGTCGTCTCCACGGCGTTCGCGCAGATCGCGCCCGTGACGTGGCGGCTCGCGGAGATGCGTGTCGTGGACGTGCTGACCGGGAGTGCCATCGGGCTGCTGTGCGGTGTGCTCGCCTGGCCGTTCGGGGCCCGCGCCGAGACGCGGCGCAGCATGGCGGCGCTGCTCCGGTCCGCAGCACCCGTGGTGCGGACCACGACCGCCGCCATGACCGGCGACGGCCCGGCGGACGGCGGCGACGCCGGTCACCGGGCCGTCCGGCTGACGCTGCACCGGCTTCGCATCGCGGAGGGCTCGTACGCGCAGTACCGCACCGAGCCCGCCTCCCCTGCCCGCGAGCCCGAACCCGACTACCTCGCCGCCCTCAACTTCGGCTCCCGTGTCCTGGTCGGCGCCTATTGGCTGCCCCGCACGGACCCTTCGCTCGAGCTGCCGCCCGCGGCCCTGCGCTGGGCCCGGCACATCAGCGAGGAGGCGGAGACAGCCATCGTCCGGGCTGCCGACTTCCCCCCGGGCGGCATCCACGTCCGGCTTCCCCCGCCCCCGTCCCTGCCCTCCGAGGTCCCGCCACGGGTCCGGTCCCTCCTGACCGACATCGAGGTATGGCTCGACGCGCTCTCAGCGGACCTCCGAACCAGCACTGCCACTGGTGCACCGGTCGTGGCCCGAGCGCCCTAACCCACCAAGGTCGCGACGGTGGGTCCGTCGGGACGGACGGTGATGCCGTACGCCGCCTTGGTGGGGATGGAGGAGAAGGCCAAGGTGTGGGCGGGCAGCAGGTGTTCGAGCAGGACGGTCGACTCGCGGAGCGCGAACTGCACACCGAGGCAGGCACGGGGGCCGATGCCGAAGGGGAAGTAGGCGCCCGGATGCGCGGGCCGACCGCCCGGCGTGACGAACCGCCAGGGGGCGAAGTGCTCCGGGTCCGGCCACAGTTCGGGATCGCGGTGCGTGAGGTACGGGCAGACGAGGAGGTCGGTGCCCGCCTCGACGGTGTAGCCGGCGAGGATGTCGTCCTCGGCGGCGTGGCGGGGCAGGATCCACGCGGACGGGTAGAGCCGGAGTGTCTCGTGGATCAGGGCCTGGATGGCCTGACGGCGCTCCGGCGAGCCTTCGCCGCCGGCGCCCAGCGTCTGCTCGCGGGCGGCGGGGTGCTGGTCGAGGAGCAGATACAACCAGGTCAGAGTGGTCGCGGTGGTCTCGTGCCCGGCCGCGAGCAGCGTGACCAACTCGTCGCGGATCAACTGGTCTGTGTATTCGGGGTGTTCGGCGCCGGCGTCGGTCAGGACACGCAGCAGGCCCGGCCCCTCGGGTCCGGGCGCCCCGTTTCGGGCGGCCTCGATGGCGTGCCCGGCGACCGCGTCGATCCGGGCGAGGTCGGCGGCGACGGCGTCCCGCGCCTCGGAGGCGTCCGCGGGCAGTGTCGGAAGGGCGGTCGCCACCACGGCCACGGCGTCCAGTTCGCGCTCGGTATCGTCATCGAGGGGGTGGCCGGTGAGGGAGCGCCAGATGGCGTCCAGGGCGAAGCGGCGCATCTCCCGCCCGACGTCGAGGCTCTGCCCGGTACGGGCGTACCCGGCCCAGCGCCCGGCGGTGGTCCGGGCGGCCTCGGTGATCCGCTCTTCGTAGCGGCGCATCCCGGTGCCGGTGAACTGGGACTGCAACAAGCGGCGTTGCCGCTTCCACGCCGTACCGGTGGCGGCGAGGACCCCGTCGCCGATCAGCAGACGGGCGCGGTGGGAGCGCTTGACGTACCGCTCCGGGTACCGGGCGAGGACATGCTGGACCGCCGACGGGTCGGTGACGAGCACGGTGCGGGACGGCCCGAGCCGGAACGCGGCGACACCGCCGCACCGTTCACGCACCTGGGCCAGCAACTCGACCAGCTCGCCTCTCTCCGAGCGCCACCGCTCCACGAGTGCGGGCTCGGCTTCGGGCACCGGCCGCCCCGTTCCGGAATCGAGCGGGAGAG
Source organism: Streptomyces sp. NBC_00080 (assembly GCF_045041255.1). NCBI lineage: Bacteria > Bacillati > Actinomycetota > Actinomycetes > Kitasatosporales > Streptomycetaceae > Streptomyces > Streptomyces sp. NBC_00080. Next base: position 8,991,560 of record NZ_CP108235.1, on the reverse strand, counting down.
AGCCGTGACCGGCTTCGGATTCCATGATTCTTCTCCTGGTCAACCTCCGTTGCGGGCCGCGACGGAGCACTTGCGCCGAGCGGACTGTACGGGATCGGACACCTTCGGTGACAGCGCACCGAAGCCGCCCCGAGACTACGGCTCGTGGCTGCGCCTCGTGCGCGGCGCACCGCAATGCCGGGATGACGCCGAGGTGTTGGACAGACTCCGCCTAGGATGATCCCGATGAGGAGTCGCGAGCAGCAGCACCCGGCGCGACCGCCCGTGTGGCGGTGGCGGGCGCTGCTCGTGCTCGGACTGCTCGCCGGGCTGCTGGCCATGCACGCCCTGTCCCCCGGCGGCACCGTCCACGAACACGCCGTGCCCCAGCACACGGCGGTCGTCCCGGTCAGCGCCGTCTCGGTCAGCGCTCATGAGGACTGCGCGGGGGACGGCGGGGACTGCGGTGGAGGACACCTCCATCACGCCGACCCGACCTGCCAGGCCGCAGCGGTGAGCGGCGCGCCGGCTCTGCCCGTGCTCGTTCCCGACCCGGTGACCGTCCCCGTACGCGCCGACGCCGTCTGCGCGTACGCGGCCGAGGCCCCGGACGGCGCACGCGCGCCACCCTCCCTGGCGGAACTCCAACTCCTGCGGATCTAGACACCGCTCGGCACCACGTCACCACTAGGGCGACGCGGTGCTCCTCGACAGGTCCGGATCCCTTTTCGCACAGCACAGCAGGAGTTTCAGCATGCGCAATACCCGCACCCTGACCCATCGCGCCGCTCTCACGGCCGCCATGGTCACCGCCGCGCTCGTCCTCGCCGCATGCGGCAACGACAGCGGCAGCGGACACACGGACGGTCACAGCTCCGCGTCGTCGTCGACGAGCGCCGACGCCACGGCCGCAGCGCACAACGCCCAGGACGTGTCCTTCGCGCAGGGCATGATCCCTCACCACCAGCAGGCCCTCGAGATGGCCGAGCTCGCCGCCGACCGGGCCTCGTCCGCCGGGGTCAAGGGCCTCGCCTCGCGCATCGAGGAGGCGCAGGGCCCGGAGATCAGGACCATCGGCGGCTGGCTGACGTCCTGGGGCGAGCACGTCCCGACGTCGTCCGACAGCACGACGGAATCCATGCCCGGCATGGACCACTCGGCCGGGTCCGGGATGCCCGGCATGAGGGACGGCTCCGACATGGACGAACTGGACAAGGCGTCCGGCACGGACTTCGACACCATGTTTCTGACCATGATGATCGACCACCACGAGGGTGCCGTGGCCATGGCCACCACCGAGAAGGGCAAGGGCATGTACGGCCCCGCCATGTCCATGGCCGACGACATCGTCACCGCGCAGACGGCCGAGATCGCCGAGATGAACAAGCTCCTCGGCAAGAGCTGACGAACGGGCAGAGGGGGCCGGATCACCCACCGGCCCCCTCTGCCCCCGTCGCCCGAGCCGCGGGTCGCAGAGGACCGGAGGCCGGCTCGGCCGGGCACCCCCTGGCAGGCCCGTGGACGGAGAGATCATCATGTGAGGATGCTTCAGAACCCGTCCTCCGCGGCTCCGACCGCAGTACGGCTCCTTCGCTACACCAGAGCTGAGCAGGACGAGATCCTCGGCGGTGGCGACGACCCCTTCGGTGTCGCGGCGACCGGTCTGAGCTGGCTGCCCAAGGAAGACCACTTCGGCGTCAGACAGGGCGGCCGGCTGGTGGCACACGCCGGCCTGCTACGGCTGTCCGTCGCGATCGGCGACACCGGGACGGAGGTCGTGGGGGTCGGCGGAGTGGCCGTCGCACCCGACGTGCGAGGCCAGGGGCTGGCCAGGCTGGTGATCGCGGCGGCACTCCAGCACGCTCGCACGATGGGTCCTTCGCACGCGCTCCTGTTCTGCCGGCCTCCGCTCGTGCCGCTGTACCGGCGCCTCGGGTGGCATCCGCTCGACCTGGACGTACGCGTCGAACAACCCGAAGCCCGCGTGGTGACCATGCCGTTGCGCACCATGGTGACGCCCCTGTACGACAACGCACGCTGGCCTTCGGGTCCGGTACGCCTCTTCTCCCTCCCGATGTGAGGCCCTACGGACGTCGGCCCCGGACCGCCCAGGCGCGAGCGGTGAGCGCGATCGATCCGTCCGGCCGCGTGGGCACGGTCGCGCGCAGCACATCACGCAACCGGTCCCGAGCCGCAGGGGTGAGGGCGGTCGCATAGTCGGCTGCGGGTCCCTGACCACCGAGGAAAGGCTCCCACAGATCCGTGAAGTCGGCGAAGACGGTGGGCACCTCGACCGGGGCGACCTTCACCTCGTCGAGTCCCGCCTCCGCCCACAGTGTTCGCAGACGTCCCGGCCGACACAACGGGAACCTGCGCCCCTCGTCCAGTGCGGCGGCGGAGGGGTCCACCGAGATCGCGGCATCCCAGAAACGCCGCAGGAACGTCATTCCCTCGGCGTAGTCCCACACGTACGCCGCGACCAGGCCGCCCGGCCGAACCACCCGGACGGCCTCGGCCACCGCCGCGCCCGGCGTGGGAAGGAAGTTGAGCGCCAGTCCGCTGACGGCCACGTCGCACGCCCGGTCCCGTACCGGCAGCGACAGCGCGTCACCGCGCACGCAGCACACCGGTGCCGGAACGGTGTCACGGGCCGAGTCCACGAACCCCGCAGACCTGTCCATCGCGACCACGGCCGAGGGTCGGCACCGCGCGGCCACGACCGCCGTCAGGGCTCCCGTCCCGCACCCCACGTCCAGCCAGCGCAGACCGCCCCCGCAGCCGAGCCCCACCACGAACCTCTCCGCGACCGCACGGCTCCACCGGCCCATGTACCGCTCGTAGGCATCGCCGACCGCCCACATGTCACGCCGCTCCCGCATGCCCTCACGATCCCCCACCAGGTCCGCGACTGCCACGGACACGCAGGCACCGCGCGGTCGGAGGGCCGTGGTCGGAACGGCCCCCTTCCTCAGGAATGTCCGATCGGGCCGGTGCGGTCGATGAAGCGTCCCGAGCCGGCGCCGGGCCCCTCGGTCGCGAGGCGGACGATCGCGTCGGTGCCCTCGGTGACGGACTGCGGGCCGCTGTGGCCGTTGAGATCGGTGGCGGTGTAGCCGGGATCGGCGGCGTTGACGCGGATGTCCTTCAGCCCCTTGGCGTACTGGGTGGTCAACATGGTGAGGGCCGCCTTCGAAGCGGCGTAGAGCGGGGCGACGGCGGAGGACTCGGCCCGCGAAGGGTCGTGCGTGAGGGCGAGCGACCCCATGCCGCTGCTGACGTTGATGACGACCGGGTCGGACGACCGCCGCAGCAGCGGGAGGAAGGCCGTGGTCGTACGGACCACGCCGAAGACGTTGACATCGAACACGCCCGACGCGTCCGCGCCGGTCAGTTCGCCGGGATCGCCGTGCGGACCGTGCACGCCGGCGTTGTTGATCAGGACGTCGAGTACGCCTTCGTGGGCGGCGACATCGGCCGCCGCGGCGGCGACGGAGGCCTCGTCGGTGACGTCGATACGGACGCATCGCGCGCCCAGCGCGGCCGCGGCCGCGGCACCCCGCTCCGGGTCCCGGGCTCCCAGGATCACGGTGTGACCGAGTGCGATGAGGCGGCGGGCGGTCTCGTGGCCGAGGCCCTTGTTGGCTCCGGTGATGAACGTGGTGGTCATGCGTCGATCGTGCCCACCGCGGCGGGCCCCGGCCAGGGACGCTTCGACCGTAGGAACGGCAGTACCACGATCACGGTCGGGGCGGGAGTGGGGCAGGATGGACGCCATGGCGACGAGAGCGGGAGCTGGACTGGGCGCGACGATCCGCGCCTGGCGAGAGCGGCTGTCCCCGTCGACCGTGGGGCTGCCGTCGGCCCGGTCCCGCCGCGCGGTCGGGCTGCGCCGCGAGGAACTCGCCGAACGCGCCGGCGTGTCGGTCGACTACGTGGTGCGCCTGGAACAGGGGCGGGCCACGGCCCCTTCGGCCCAGGTCGTCGCCTCTCTCGCACGCGCCCTGCGCCTGACCGTCCCCGAGCGGGACCACCTTTACCGGATGGCCGGGCTGGTCCCCCCGCGCGACGACGTGATCCCCGATGACCTCCCGCCGGGCGTGCACCGCGTGCTGAACCGGCTCGGAGACGTCGCGGTCTCCGTGTTCGCCGCGGACTGGCGGATGATCTGGTGGAACCGCGGGTGGGCGGCGCTGCTCGGTGATCCGTCGACCACGCCGCCGGAACTGCGCAACTTCGCCCGTGAGCGGTTCCCGGTCGGTTCCGACGCCGTGCGCATCGCCTCCTGGCCGGTGGTCGTGCGGAACGGCGCCGACTCGGACCTCGCCATCGTGTCCGACCTGCGCCGCGCCACCGGTCGCTTCCCCGACGACGCGGGCCTGGCCGAGCTGATCCGTACCCTCACGGTCGGCAATCCGACGTTCGCGCGGCTGTGGGCGAGCGGCGCGGTGGGGGCACACCGCGAGGACCGCAAGACGATCGAACACCCCCAGGTCGGTCCCGTCGAAGTGGACTGCGACGTCCTGACCGACGGCGAGTCGGACCTCAAGATCGTGATCTTGAGCGCGCCGCCCGGCAGCGCGCACGCGACCAGGTTGCGGCGAGCGTTGGCTGCCGACCTCGACAGCGCACCCACGCGCGGCTGCTGACCGCTCTCGGACGTGCCCGCGCAGATCCGGCACGTCCTGCCCGTCCGGCACGTCCGGCAGCCGCCGGTCGCGCCGGAAAGCCGTCCGGTGACATGCCTCCGGCCGTTCGCGGGGCGATCCGCGAACGGCCGGAGGGGCCGGGAGTGCCTGCCGTCAGCGCGCGGCGAGGAGTTCGAGGGTGTCGATCACACGGTGGGAGAAGCCCCACTCGTTGTCGTACCAGGCGACCACCTTGACGTGGCGGCCTTCGACGCGGGTGAGGGCCGAGTCGAAGATCGAGGAGGCCGGGTTGCCGACGATGTCGGACGACACGAGCGCGTCCTCCGAGTACTCGAGGACGCCGGCGAGCGGGCCCTCGGCCGCGGTGCGGTACGCCGCCAGCACGTCCTCGCGCGTCACGTCGCGGGCGACGGACGTGTTGAGCTCGACGATCGAACCCACCGGGATCGGCACCCGGATCGAGTCCCCCGACAGCTTGCCGTCGAGGTTCGGCAGCACATGGCCGATCGCCTTGGCGGCGCCCGTCGTGGTGGGCACGATGTTGACGCCGGCGGCGCGGGCGCGGCGCGGGTCGCGGTGCGGACCGTCCTGGAGGTTCTGCTCCTGCGTGTAGGCGTGCACCGTCGTCATGAAGCCGTGCTCGATGCCGGCGAGGTCGTCGAGTACGGAGGCCAGCGGGGCGAGCGCATTGGTCGTGCACGAGGCGTTCGAGACGATCGTGTGCAGCTCGGGGTCGTAGGCGTCCGTGTTGACGCCGTACGCGAGCGTGACGTCCGCGCCGTCCGAGGGTGCGCTGACCAGGACCTTCTTCGCGCCCGCGTCGAGGTGGGCGCGGGCGTCCTTGGCGGAGGTGAACCGGCCGGTCGCCTCCAGCACGATGTCGACGCCGAGCTCGGCCCAGGGCAGGCGCGCCGGCTCGCGCTCGGCGAGCACCTTGATGCGACGGCCGTCGACGACAAGGACGTCGCCGTCGACGTCGACCGGGCGACCGAGTCGGCCGGCCGTCGAGTCGAAGGCGAGCAGGCGCGCGAGCGTGACGGGTTCCGTGAGGTCGTTGACGGCGACGATCTCGAGGTCGCTGTCGCGCTGGAGGAGCGCGCGCAGCACGTTGCGTCCGATGCGGCCGAATCCGTTGACGGCGATGCGAGTCATGAAAGTGGTGTCCCTTCGGTCCTTCGGTTCGCCACCAGCCTCGCGTGTGGCGGCCATCGGTGACCTGGGCGTGAGCGCCATGGTTCGAAAGGATCCCGCCACCCACGCCCCCGGCCTGTCCGGCCGTGCCCCGCATGTCCGGCGGAGCGGCTACTCGCCCTTCGCGAAGGTGCGCCGGTATTCGCTCGGTGTGGTGCCGAGGATCTGCTGGAAGTGCGTCCGGAGGTTCGCCCCCGTACCGAGTCCGACGTCGCCGGCGATCTGCTCGACGCCGCGTTCGGAGCGTTCGAGCAGCTCACGGGCCATGTCGATACGGGCGCGCATGACCCACTGCATGGGTGTGTAACCGGTGTCCTCGACGAAGCGCCGCGAGAAGGTGCGTTCCGAGACGGCGGCGTGCCGGGCCATCGTCTCGAGGGTGAGCGGCTCGTCCAGTCGGTGCAGCGCCCACTCGCGGGTCGCGGCGAACCGCTCGCCCAGCGGCTCGGGCACGCTGCGCGGCACGTACTGCGCCTGACCTCCGCTGCGGTACGGCGCGGCGACCAGGCGCCGGGCCGCGTGGTTCGAGGCGGCCACCCCGAGGTCGCGGCGCAGGATGTGCAGGCACAGGTCGATCCCGGAGGCGGCTCCGGCCGACGTCAGCACGCTGCCCTCGTCGACGAACAGGACGTTCTCGTCGACCTGGACGAGCGGATGCTTCGCCGCCAGCGCCCGGGTGTAGTGCCAGTGGGTCGTGGCGCGTCTGCCGTCGAGCAGCCCCGTGGCGGCGAGCGCGAAGGCCCCCGTCGAGATGGCCGCCAGCCGGGCGCCCCGGGCGTGGGCGGCCAGCAGCGCGCGCAGGACGGCCCGGGGCGGGTCGTCGAGGTCCGGAAACCGGTAGCCGGGAAGAAAGACGACGTCGGCCCAGTCAAGCGCGTCCAGGCCGTGGGCCACGTGATACGACAGCCCGTCCCCGCCGGTCACCAGCCCGGGCGCCGCGCCGCACACCCGCACCTCGTACGGCATGCTCGCCCGGGTGGTGAACACCTGTGCGGGAATGCCGACGTCGAGCGGCTTGGCCCCCTCGAGCACAAGGACGGCGACACGTTGCAGACGGGAGGAGGACGACACCCGGAACAGGGTACGGGGGTACGGGGGTACCGGAGGCACCGCGGCCCGTGGCACCGGGTGGTCGCGGGCGGGGGGTCGGGCGGATCCCCGATGCGGCGCCGTCCTGCGGTGCCCGGCGCTAGATGTGCGCCCCGGGCATGTGCCGCGGCTCGGCGATCAGCCCGTAGATGACCAGCGCGGACACGACCATGGTGGCCAGCGACCAGAACGGGTAGACCGGCAGGAAGATCATCTGCCCGACCAGGCAGAACACCGCCAGACAGAGGCCCGTCAGCCGGGCCGCCCTGGAGCCCACGAGCACGCCGATGCCCGCCAGGGCCATCACGATCCCGATGACGACCCAGATCCAGCCCCAGGCCGTGTAGTTGAAGATGAGCAGGCGGTTGCCCTGGGAGTAGACGGTCGAGTAGTAGCCGTGATTGAAGATCGCCACGAATCCGTTGAGCAGGTTGAACAGAGCGCTGACCAGCAGCAGGATCCCGGCGAAGGCCACCCAGTGCGAGCGCTCCATCGGAGGTATGGCGTCGTCTGAGAGAGAGGCTTGTCGCTGCATGGGATCCATCAGACGCAGCACCACGGCAGGTCGCAATCAGTGATGGCCCGTTGGGGTTGCGCGGCCGACGGTGTCTGCGGTCGCCCGGCTCGTGGGTGCCGGCGGCAGCCGGCCACGGGCCGACGGGCCTTGCCGACGGTGGCTCCGACAGGCACCCCCGCATGGCCTACCGGATAGTGGACGGCGACGGCACCCTTGGGATTGGACGCTCATGGACCGCTATCCCCCCATCGCCGACCACGGTCTGGTCGGCGACCTGCAGACCGCCGCCCTGGTGTCCTCCCAGGGCGTGGTGGACTGGTTCTGCTCGCCGAGGTTCGACTCGCCCAGTGTCTTCGCCTCACTGCTCGACCACGATCGTGGCGGGTACTTCCGGCTGGCTCCCGAGCATGCCGACATGACGTGCAAGCAGCTCTACTACCCGGACACCGGCGTGCTGGTCACGAGGTTCATGTCGCCGCAGGGCGTCGGCGAGGTCCTCGACTGGATGCCGGCGAACACCAGCCGTGTCCCCACCGACCGCCACTGCCTGATGCGGGTGATTCGCGTGGTGCGCGGCACCGTACGGTTCCTGCTGGAGTGCAGGCCGCGCTTCGACTACGGCCGGGCCGGGCACGAGCTCGTCCTGCGGAACCAGGAGGCGGTGTTCCGGGGCCCCGGGATCGCCGGTCATCTGCAGGCCGGCTTTCCGCTCGAGCGGGACGGGCAGGACGTACGGGGTGCGGTCACACTCGGCAGCAACGAGTCGGCCGTCGCCGTCTTCACCACGTGCGCGGTCGACGGTGAGGCACCGCCGCCGCCCACGGTCGAGGGCGTGACGTCCGCTTTGTGGCGCGAGGTGGATTTCTGGCAGAAGTGGCTGCGCACGTCCCACTACCGGGGGCGTTGGGGCGAGATGGTGAACCGCTCCGCCATCACGATCAAACTCCTCACCTACCACCCGACCGGTGCGCCGGTCGCCGCCGCCACCATGGGCCTGCCGGAGCAGGTCGGCGGTGAGCGCAACTGGGACTACCGGTACTCGTGGGTGCGGGACGGATCGCTCTCGGTACGGGCCCTGCTCGACCTCGGGTTCACCGAGGAGGCGTCGGCGTTCACCAAGTGGCTGGGCGACCGGATGCACGACCGGGCGGATCTGCCGGGCGAACGCCTCCAGATCATGTACCGGGTCGACGGGGACCCGCACCTGGCCGAGGAGACCCTCGACCACTGGGAGGGCTACCGGGGATCGAGGCCGGTCCGGGCCGGCAACGCGGCAGCCGACCAGTTGCAGCTCGACATCTACGGCGAGTCCCTCTACGCCATGGCCGAGAGCATGGACATCGGCGTGGAGCTGGGCTACCACGGCTGGAAGGGACTGGCCCGGACGCTGGACTGGCTGTGCGACAACTGGGACCGCCCCGACGAGGGCGTCTGGGAGACCCGCGGAGGCCGTAACGACTTCACGTTCAGCCGGGTGATGTCCTGGGTCGCCTTCGACCGGGGCATCCGCATGGCGACCGAGCTGAGCCGCCCCGCCGACATCCCGCGCTGGCGCGACGCCCGCGACACCATCCTCGACCAGGTGATGAACAAGGGCTGGAGCCAGGCCGAGCAGGCCCTGGTGCAGCACTACGGCGGAGACGTCCTCGACGCCTCCCTCCTGCTCATCCCGCGCGTGGGTTTCCTCGCCGCGAAGAGCCCCGGCTGGCTCTCCACCCTGGACGCGATGGAGCGCAAGCTCGTCTCGGACAGCCTCGTGTACCGGTACGACCCGGCCGCTTCCCCGGACGGCCTGCGCGGCTCGGAGGGCACCTTCAGCCTCTGCACGTATCTCTACGTCGACGCCATGGCCCGGGCCGGGCGCGTCCAGCCTGCGCGCTACACCTTCGAGAAGATGCACACCTACGCCAACCATGTCGGCCTGTTCGCCGAGGAGATCGGCCCGAGTGGCGAGCAACTCGGCAACTTCCCGCAGGCGTTCACCCATCTGTCCCTCATCATGGCGGCATCGACCCTGGACGAGGCCCTCGACCGGCAGCGACGGCTCGACTGAGCCGGAGTCGGCGAGTCCGCACCGGCGGGCTTCGAGCCCCACGGGCCTCGGTGACCGGGCCCGCCCGACCGCCCGACCGCCCGACCGCCCGCCGGGAAGGGACGGCAGCGGGCCGGAGAGGTCCTACGGGCCGGGCTCGTCGGGCGGTGCGCCACCGGGGGCAGCGTCCCGGGTGCGCCGTCCCCCGATGCCCTGCGAGTCGGCCGTCCGTGCCTCGGCACGACGGAGGTCGTCTGCGAACTCCCTTTCGACGGCCTCGTCGAGGAGGCGGAGTTCGGCGTGCAGCGCGGGCCCGCACGCGGCCGGCAGGCTCGCGAGGAGACCTTCGAACAGGGCCCGGAGCCGTCGGCAGACCTGGACGGAGGTCGCGCCGTAGTCGCGGATCTCGGTGACCGCGAGCTCCAGGTAGTCCTCCCAGGACCGGCCGGACAGCACGAGGCGCAGCCGGCCACGGTCATCGACTAGCTCGTAGTGGCTGAAACAGGATGTCGTGGTCCGGGGGGACCGGCGTGGATCCGGGCTGCACCCGGAAGCGGGCACCCCGCTCGTAGCGGGCCGCGAGGTGCTGGCGGACGAGTGCGCGGCCGAAGAGGATGTCGCCGCCGGTGTAGGGGGCGACCACGCCGTGGCTGTCCCGCGGCGGCCCCACCCGGTAGACGGGCCCCTGCACGTTGTCCTTGATGACGACCGAGGCGAGGGCGTTGAAATCGTCGTCGGTGAGCAGGACACCGCCGTCACGCTTGCGGGACGGAAACAGGGCTCGCATTGGCCTAGACCTGACAACCGGACCCGGCTAGGCTCTGCCGCGCCACATCTGAGAGCGCTCTCACCCATCCGCTGTTCCACCCCACTTCCTGGAACGACGAAGGGCAACTCCCATGAGACGCACAAGGTTCAAGCACGTCTGCCTGGCCGCGCTCCTCACCCTGGCCGGGCTCGGTGGCGCGGGCACGCTGCCCGCGGCGGCGAGCGGGGGCGGTGCCACGGCCTCCTCCTCCCCGTCGGCCGCCGACGCCGCCCCCGCCTCCGCCGCACTGCTCGACGGCATGCGGAAGGAGTTCGGGCTCACGAAGGAGCAGGCGGTGGCCCGGCTCGAGGCCGAGCGCGACGCCACCGCGCTCGAGCCGAGGGTGCGCCGCACTGCGGGTGCGGCGTACGCCGGGTCCTGGTTCGACGCCGCAGACGGCCGCCTCACGGTGGCCGTCACCTCGAAGAGTTCCCAGGCCACGCGCGCGGCGATCCGCGCCCAGGGAGCCTGGGTCCGGGTCGTCGAGCACAGCGCACGGATGCTGGACGCCGCGAAGTCGCGCATCGACCGGCTCTCCGCCCCCTCGGCGGTGGGTGGTTGGCACGTCGACCCGGCGGCGAACACCGTGGTGGTCACGGTCGTCCGGGGCAAGACCTCCGACAACGATGTCCGGCGGTTCCTGACGCAGGCCCGTGCCGCCGGTCCCGTGACCGTCGAGACGGTCGCCGCGGCCCCGCGCACCTTCGCGGCCGGCACCGTCGGCGGCGACCCCTACTACACGGGCAACGTCCGCTGCTCGATCGGCTTCTCGGTCCACGGCGGGTTCGTCACGGCCGGTCACTGCGGCCAGGCCGGTGCGGGTGTCCGGGGCTGGGACGGCTCGTACATCGGCAACTTCCAGGGCTCCTCGTTCCCCGACAACGACTACGCCTGGGTCAACGTGGGCAGCGGCTGGTGGACGGTGCCGGTCGTGCTCGGCTGGGGCACGGTCTCCGACCAGCTGGTGCGCGGCTCGGCCGAGGCGCCGGTGGGTGCCTCCATCTGCCGGTCCGGGTCGACCACGCACTGGCACTGTGGCGCGGTGCTGGCGAAGAACGAGACCGTCAACTACAGCCAGGGCGCGGTGCACCAGATGACGAAGACGAGCGTCTGTGCCGAAGGCGGCGACTCCGGCGGCTCGTTCATCAGCGGCGACCAGGCACAGGGCGTCACCTCCGGCGGCTGGGGCAACTGCTCCGGCGGCGGCGAGACGTGGTTCCAGCCGGTGAACGAGATCCTCAACCGCTACGGGCTCACCCTCCACACCTACTGACCGCGAAGGAGGACCCGGGGGTTCCGCGCTTCCGCGTACGCACGGTGTGCGTCCGGTGTGCGGAGCCCCTCCCGGGTCGCGCGGACATCGCGGTGGGGCGCCCTGCCCGGGGGCGGTCTTCCCGTCCCGCGTATGGCCACGACGACCTTCCGGCGTACGGCAGTTGAACACTTGACGTGCTGCCTGACCAGCCGTCGGAGCGTCCTTACGCTGACGCGCGTGCGACAACAGCGGCAGGCGGGCGACGACCGTCACGGCAGTGCCCTCGAACGGTCCCCGCGGGTGACCCGGGCGCCCCACACGGCCGGTCGGAGCAGTGGCCCGAACCCTCTCCTGGGGCTTCAGCAGACCGCGGGCAACGCGGCGACCGTCGCCGCGCTGAACGCGGCCGGCCCGTCCACCGCCCGGCGCAGGCCCCCGCAGGTGCCGCCCGCCATCGAGGAGGTCGAGAACGACGCCCTCGAACTCCCCCCGTATCTGCTGGACATGGAGGCGGCGGGACTGTCCACGGCGTACGGCCTCACCGGCCACGAGTTCGTCACCACCACGCTGGCCGATGCCGTCGGGCGGCGCGACGGGGTGGTCGCCGAGATCGCCGCGGAGCTCGCCGGGCGGCCCGAGTCCTTCTTCGGGCGCGGCCGGGCCTTCGCCGTCACCGGAGTGCGGGGTACGGACCGTTACGACGTCACGGTGAGCCTCTCGCCCGCCGACGACGACCGCCCCGGCGTCTTCTCCGCCGCCGGTCCGGACAGCGAGGGCGCGGCCACCAAGGTCGACGTGCAGCACAACACGGCCGCCACCGTGGCACAGAGTACGAGCGGATCCGCGTCGAAGGGCGTGGCGTTCACCGGGTTCGGACTGGCCCCGGTCGCACCCGGCGTCTGGGTCGGCGGGGCGGCCACCCTCAATGCCCAGCCCTTCCAGTCGTCCCGGGACTCCCGCACCCAGCGCAACATGGCGGAGCCGCGGGTGCTGCGCAGCGACAAGGGATCGGTCGAGGTGCCGCGCCGGGTCCGCTACCACGTGCGGATCATGAAGGACGGCGAACGCACGGCCCGCACCGCCGCCGGGTCCGGCGCCCTGACCATGCGGGTGCCGGTGGAGCATCTGGTCCCGACGGCCGCCGGGCCGGTACCCCGGCCGCGTCCGGTGGCGCCCGAGACCGCCCGGGCCGTGTCGCTGGCCGATTCCATGGCCCCGGTCGCCGTCTCGGACCGGGCTGCGCCGCACCAGGGCGGCGGGGGGCTCTTCGACGCCGTCGCCTCCGCGTTGCATCCGTCCCTGACCTGGCCCGGTGCTCCCGGCCGGGCCCGGCTGTACGAGGCCACCGCCACCGCGACCGTGCTGGAGGACCTGCCCCGGCTGCTGCGTGACGGGGTCGTCGGCGAGGATCTGACGAGCAGGGACGGCAGCACCACCGGCACCTACCGGATGCGGGCCGCGTTCACCGAGTTGGCCCCCGGGTGGAGCACCGGCAAGACGCAGTTGCGCACCCACCAGCAGGCGCAGCACGCGGTGACGGACACCGCGGGCAAGGGCCGGGGCGGTGCCTTCGGCGCCGGTCCGGCCGCGGGGTTCGGTGTGCTCGGCAACGCGGCCGCCGTCCGCGGCACCGTCATGCCCGTCGCCGGGGCGCGCAAGGCGCGGTTCAGCGTGGCCGAGCAGACCGTGTCCAGCCGGCAGGGCGCGGAGGTCCGCGGCGAGAAGGTGCTCTATCTGGGCACCGTGCTGTTCACCGTCGAGGGCACCGGTCCGACCTCACCCCTGACCAGGGCACGCGGCGGCGGCCGTACCGCACACCACACGATGCGGGTGTGGGTCTCGTTGCGGGCCGACGAGGCCCAGGAGCTGGGGCTGCCGTTGCCCGAGGGGGTGACGGCGGGCGAGTTCGTCAAGCGTCCGGAGCGTGCCGGGAAGGACGCCAAGGGCAAGGGGAAGGCCACCGCGACCGAGCAGGACCTGGCGGAGAACGGCGAACGGGCGGGCGAGGACGGCGCCGCCGAGCACGACGTGCGGCACCTGCCGTTCGGCGCGATGGGCTCCAGCGTGGCGATCAGCCGGCTGGACACCGCGCCGATGATGCGGGCCGTGACGCGGCTGTTCGCCACCGATGCGCGGCTCGCCGGGTATCTTCCCGCCTTCGGCGAGGAGGAGCAGCCGCGTGATCTCAGCCCGGAGGAGGCCGAGGTCCAGCGGCGCAACTACCGCGAGCTGGTGACCGTATTGTCGGAGACCAACCTGCGGGTCAACAAGGACCAGTTGCTGTCCACCGGCGTCCGGGTGCGGTTGCGCCGCAAGTCCCGCTTCCACGCGCACGACGTGCAGCTGAAGGTCACCGGTTCGCTGCGGGAGACCGGTCATCTGGGTGAGACCAAGGACTGGCTCGTCCGCAGTCACGCGGGAGTCACGAGCAACCTCCAGAGCGGACGGGCGAGTTCACGCACGGTCGGTGGGATGGCGCTCGGCCAGTTCCGGCTGATCCCCGGGGCCCTGACCCTGTCGGCGCGTGCCGAGAAGGGCCGTACGACGACCCGACGCGGCCTGGCCGGGCCGACCCTGCGCACCGATGTCCTCACCAACGGTTCCGAGGACGCGAGCGTGTTCGGCGGGGCCTTGAGTCTCAACGTCGACGTCACCATGACGTCCCGGCAGCGCAAGGCGGCCCGCGCGCTCACCCCCGGCGCGCCGGGCCGGGACGCGCCCGCCGCCGAGCGGGTCGGGACGCTGCCCCTCGACGCGCAGGACGTGCGGCTGCTCACCCCGACCGCGTTCACCCTGGACGGCGATGCCAAACGGCAGCTGGACGAGGCGACCGCCGCCCGCAGGGCGGGCCACCGTGATACGCGGACGGAGTTCGCGGCGGCGGGCATCGGTGACCTGGCCGGTCTGGCGTCGCGCCAGCTGGGCGGCAGGCGGGGTGTGCGGGACTGGACGCTGGTGGAGACCGTGGGCGACGGGCAGCCGGTGCGGGACCTGGCCTTCGAGCTGCTGGCGCGGGCCGCCGCCCGCAACAAGGAGGCGCGGGAGGACCGGGCGCTGGAGACGGAGGGGCTCGCGCCGCGGCTCGCGATCGAGGACCGGTTCAGCCCGCAGGCGGTGACGGCGGCGCTGCGGCAGGCCGTCTCGGCGGGCTGGGTGGTGCAGAACCTGCGGCACGCGCGGCGGCTGGCCGGACTGACCGGCGCGGTAGGCACCCGGTTCGCGCTGACCGGTGGGCGGGTCGTCCACCAGGGCACGGGAGCGGGGACCGAGACCTTCGTGCTGGGCGGGCACCAGGTCACCGGGCAGGAGGGCACGAGTCACCACGTCTCGGTGCAGGGCGGCCTGACGGGCGCGGAGAACGGCGCCGAGTGGCGACTCGCCGAGGGGGTGGCGGCCGGCCGCAGCCTGGGCAGCGGCGACACGACGGCGTCCACGCTGGTCGGCACCGTCGAACGCAACGCGCACACCTCCCGCAAGAGCCCGCTCCATCTGGTGCAGTGCGATCTGGTGGTACGCATGGTCGCCGAGGTCGCGGTGACGGGCGGGGGTCCGTACGTGGCACGCGGTGGCCGTACGGTGCCGGGGGCGGTCGCGGTGTGGCTGACCGAGCGTCAGCTGCGCGCGGCGGGACTGAAGGTACCGGGCGAACAGGGGCGCGAGGACACGGCCTCCGGTTCGGGCACGACGTCGGCCGGGACGTCCGGCCGGTCCGGGACAACAGGGAAAAGCGGGAAACCTGGGAAAACCGGAGAAATCGGGGAAACCGGGAAGTCCGCCCGGTCCGCGCGGCCCGCCGGGACGGTACGGGCCGGTCAGGAGGCGGAGACCCCGGCAGCGGGCACGTCGGCCTCCGGCGTTGCCCCGAAGAGCGCGCCCCTGGTTCCCCCGTCCCCCGTGCCCGCCCTGGCCGAGTCGCTCCCGCTCGGCTTCGGCATGATCGAGGACCTGCCCGACTTCGTGCCGCTGCTGGAGGGGATCCGGGGCCGCCTCGGCGCCTCGCTCGCGGACGAACTCCTGCCGCGTACCCGTCTGACGGACCGCAACGACAATGTGCAGCGGCTGCTGCGGGTCCTCGACCGGGACGGCTCGGCGGGCCTGTTGTCGAGCGCGATGGACGGCGGGGTGGGCGTAGAACTGCTCGACGGGCGCAAACGGCCCTACCGGGCGCTGTTCCGCATCCGCAGGACCGGGCGCGGCAGCTACGTGGAGACCGCGTCCGACGGCCGGGACATGGAGTACATCACCTCCGCCGCCGCCCAGCGGGCCGGTGCGCACGACGAGAGCGACAGCCGGGGCGTCGAGGCGGTCCTGGCCGGTTCGGGGAAGCCCGACGGGGGCGCGGGCCAGTTGAAGAGCGTCGGCGCCGCAGCGGGACTCGGTCTCGGCACGAGCGACTCGCGCCGCTCCGTGGGTGTCGGGCGGGCCCAGCTGGGCGTGAAGACCGTCGCGGAGGCGGCGTCCGCCCCGTCGGCCCGGATGAACGTGCCGATCGAGGCGACTCTGGAGGTGTTCTCCGGCAACCGCCGGGTGGCGCTCGCGCCGTTGAAGGGCCTGAGCCTGACCCACCGGGTGCTCGCCGCGGATCTGCGTGCGCTGTCGCAACTGGCCCCGGTAGCGCCCCAGCAGGTCGGTGTGCAGGCGGTGGACGCGGCGGACGCCGGTGCAGACCGGCTCGGTCCCTGGCGTGACTCCGGGGTCCGGCTGCCGATGGAGGCCCAGGTCAACGGGTTCCGGGGAACGCCCAGGGTGCAGCAGGCGGTCGACGACGCGATCCGGCGGGCGGGGGGCGGCGCGCGGTTCCGCACCGGCGGCGAGGCGGCCTCTCACCTGCTGCGCGAGGCCGTCTCCACGGAGTGGCTGATCGCGGCGCTGCCGCTGCTGACCGCCGCGGGCGTCGACCTCCCTCCGGTGCACGCGACCGGCGCGTCGGGCCAGGACCTGCGCGCCTCGCTGCACGCCCGGCTGCGCGGCGGCCGGGTGCTGGGCGTGGGCGACAAGATGACGTTCGAGACGGTCGCGCAGAGCGGGCTGGACGCGCCGCGTCCGGCGGGTACGGACGGCCAGCAGGCCAACGAGCACGGCCGGTCGGCGCGCGGCCTGCTGGGCGCGGGGGTGCTGAACGCGGACGAGTTCCGGATGAACCAGCTCCTCGGCACCGTGGACGGCTCCGGCGGTGCCACCGCGGCCGCCGCCAACGCCGCCGGTTCGATACCGCTGCACAAGCCCAAGGCCGAGTCGGTGCTGGTGCAGTTCACGCTGGACGTGCGGGCGGTGGCGGAGGTGAGCGACCGGGTGCGTTCGGGGCGCCGCGGGACGGCCGTACAGGAGGTCACGCTGCCGGACCCGGTGGTCGTCCGGATGCCCGCGCCCGCCGTACGGCGCATGCTGGCCGACGCGGCGAACGCCGGCCGTCTGCGGGATCCGGGGGGCCACCTGGCCTGATGTGGCGGTCGCGGCGGTGGGTCAGAGTTTGGCGCCGAAGTTCTGTGTCCACCACGGGCCGCCGGCGCCGTCGTGGATTCCGATGCCGATGTTCTTGAAGGAGCAGTTCAGGATGTTGGCCCGGTGCCCTTCGCTGTTCATCCAGGACGTCATCACCGACGCGGCCGTCTGCTGCCCCTTGGCTATGTTCTCGCCGTAGGTGGACCAGCGGTACCCGGCGGCCGTGATGCGCTGGCCGGGGTCGGCGCCGTCGGGGTTGGTGTGGTCGAAGAAGTCCCGGGCGGCCATGTCGTCGGAGTGGCCCTGCGCGGCGTCACGCAGCAGGCTGTCGTCCGTGAGGGGGCCACAGCCGGCCGTCGCCCGCTCCTTGTTGACCAGGGCTATCACCTGGGTCGCGAGATCGGACGAGCCCGCCTGCGCGGTCGGCGTCCTGGAAACCGTCCTCTTCGGCTCGGCCGACTTCGCCGGAGCCGCCGCGACCACGGTCCTGCTGGGGCGGGGAGACGGCGAGGCGCTCGCACTCGGTGACTTCGACGCGGAGGCCGTCGGGGACGGGGACGGCGACGGCGAGCCGCTGCGGGCGCTGTCCGGCGTGGGGCGGTCCGAGGCGACTACGTCGTCAGCGGGCTGCACGGCGGTGCTCTCTCCCGCCCCGCCGTCCGGCTGCGTGCCGAAGTAGTAGAGGCCGCCGCCCGCCACGCAAGCGGCCACGACCGCGCCGCCGACCGCCCGCCGACGGGTACGCCGCCGTCGACGGGCGTCGGTGCGGGAGGTGGTCCGGTCCTTCGTGCCGCGGCGGTTCACCGGCGGGAGCGATCCGCCCGGTTCCTCGCCCGCGGCGATCGGGGACGCCGAACCGACCACGGCGATGGTGTCGGTGGCGGAGTTCGCCTTCGCCAACAGCGTGGACGACGCCGCGACCAGCGCCAGCCCGGCCAGCAGACCCTCGGCGGGCATCAGGCCGCTCCACAGGCCCGAGCAGCGTGCGCAGCCGCGTGCGTGCCGGGCGGTGCGCTTGCGCCACAACGCCGAGGGCCGGCCGTCCCAGCCCGCGAGCGCGCCGCGCAGTTCCGGGCACTGCGGCCGCGAGTCCAGTGCCCGTACGACGACCCGGGCCGCCTCCAGCTGTGCCTTCATCCGCTGTACGCGGACCGCCGTGTGCTCCGGCGTCAGGTCCAGGGCCGCGGCGATCTCGGCCCGGGTCAGTTCACCGGCGCACTCCAGCCACCACAGGGACAGCAGTCCCCGGTCGTCGGGCTCCAGCCAGCGCGTCGCCCGCGCGGTCTCCTGCCGCTGGCCGGACAGCTGGAGTTGCACGATGGTCAGATCGACGAAGTCGGCCCCCGGATCGGCGACGTCGTCGGCCTCCTCCATGGCGCCCTGGACGGGCTGCTGCCGGTTCCAGTGCGCACGGACCTGGTTCATCGCGATGGCCACCAGCCAGGAGCGGAAGCTCGCGGGATCCCGCAGCGAGCCCAGCGAGTCGAGGGCGCGCAACATGGTGTCCTGCACGACGTCGTCGACGTCCACCGATCCGTTCAACGCCCGGCCCACGATGTTGTAGACGAGCGGCAGGTATGCGCCGACGAGCGCGTCCTGGGCCGCCTGATCACCCGCCCGGGCGGCGGTGACCAGCGCCACCGCCTCCACCGTGTGCCGTGTACTCATTGAGACTTCCCTGTCCTCGACGCCGAACGATGCTGTCCGTCATATGGGGGATCTCTGCGGAAGCAACGGATAACAGTTCCTCGGAAATTCGTGCGAGGAGAGGGTCACCGGTTCGGGGCCATGAGTGCAATGGGACCCGTCACATCGCGCGCGGGACGCCGGCCGCGGTGGCGCGTTCCCGGGGGTGCGCGAGGGCTCGTCGTCGTCCTCGTCGCAGGGGTTTCGGCCTGGTGGCCGCGCCGACTACGGTGGCCCGGCCGGCCCGCCGTGTCCCACGCCCCCGGCGACCGACGTCCGCACGGCACAAGGAACCCCTATGACACGAATGCCTGTTACGGCCAGATATGCCCGCGCGCTGCTCGTCGCCCTGGGCCTGTCGGGCATCGCCGGCTCGGTACGACTGGCGGCGGCCGCGGCCGTCTTCGAGTCCGGCGCGCTGGGCGGGCTGGTCGTCGGGATGCTCCTGCTCGCGGCGACGGGGTGCGCGACGCTCGCCGTGACGTCGCTGGCCATCTCGGCGAGGTTCGCCGACGGTGGTGGCGCGGTGCGCAGGGGCGCGGTCGTCGTCGGCTGGCTGACCGCCCTGGGCAGTCTGGCCGCCGCCCTGACCCAGCACTTCGCCTGGAGCGCCGGCGCCGCCGCGGGTGCGCTGCTGGTGGCCCTCTCCAGCGGTACGGCGACCAGGGAGTGGTTCGGCCGGGCGCGGCTCTCGCACGCGTGAATTCAGCCGCACGGGCGGTCTCGCGACACGCACCCCGCCGGACCCGCCGTTCGTGCGGGGCCCTGCCTCTGGCCCGACCGCGGCGCACCGGGAATCAACTGTGCGGCTGATCAGGGGAATTGACGGACCGATCCACCGCCGCGCGTGACGGCAGTGCTCTGCCGTTGATCACGGCCTGATCCCCCCGTCGATCCCCCGCGCAGAGCGCCCACCCCATGAGCGCGCCGGTGACGTGGAGTGACGCACCGTCACTACAGCCGGCGGGGGTGTCGTTGTTCCCCGAAGACCGGAAGATTGCCACGGTCGTGAGAGGCCCCGGGGCCGCACCGGCGGAACGTCCGGCTCACGGTGCGCGGATCCGTCCGGCGTACCGCTGCTCCAGCTCCAGGTTGCCCTCGAAGCCGCCGGGCACGTTGCCGCGTCGTCGGGGACGAGGGCCTGGGGGTGGCCGGTGCCGAGGGCCTGGACCACGCCGTCCTCGCGGACACAGTCGGCGTTCTGAACGATTCACCACGCCGCTCGCGACTGCCGTCGCCGTCGGATCCCGGGGCGATCCGGCGGCTCAGGGGGTGTCGGGCACGTCGGGCCGCGGCGGGACACCGCGCGGGGTTACTGTCGCCGCCATGGACCGTGATCACCGAGGATGGCTCCCGTGTCTGCTCGGCGGAGCCGTCTTCGCCGTGTGCATGGCCGGAACCACGCTGCCGACCCCCCTCTACCCGCTCTACCAGGAGAAGTTCGGCTTCTCCGAGCTGACGGTCACCGTCGTCTACGCGGTGTACGCCTTCGGGGTCATCGGTGTGCTGCTGCTGGCCGGCAACGCCTCGGACACCGTGGGCAGACGTCCGGTGCTGATGGCGGGCCTGGGCTGCGCGGCGGCGAGCGCCGTGTGCTTCCTGGCCGCCACCGGGCTGGGCTGGCTGTACGCGGGACGGCTGCTGTCGGGGCTGTCCGCCGGGCTGTTCACCGGTGCCGCCACGGCGTACGTGATGGACCTGGCACCGTCCGGCGGCGCCTCCCGGGCCACGTTCGTCGCGACGGCCGCCAACATGGGCGGGCTGGGCTGCGGTCCGCTGCTCGCCGGAGTGCTCGCGCAGTACGCCGACCGGCCGCTGTACCTGCCGTTCGTCGTGCATCTCACCCTGGTGGCCTGTTCGGTCGGCGTCGTGGCGTGGCTCCCGGAGACCGTGCGGCACCGCAGGGCGCTGCGCACCGTACGGCCGCAGCGGCCCGGCCTGCCCGCCGAGGTGCGGGCGGTGTTCGGGCCGGCGGCGATCGCCTCGTTCGCGGGGTTCGCGCTGTTCGGCGTGTTCACCTCGGTCAGTCCGGCGTTCCTCGCCGACTCCCTCGACGTGAGCAACCACGCCGTGAGCGGTCTCATCGTCGCGCTGGCCTTCTTCGCCTCGACCGCCGGACAGCTGATCGTCGGCAGGGTCGGGGTCGGGCGGTCGCTGCCGCTGGGCTGCGCCGCGCTGCTGGCCGGGCTGGCGCTGCTCGCGGTCGCGTTGCGGTGGGAGGTGCTGGCGCTGGTGGTGCTGAGCGCGATCGTCGGCGGGGCCGGCCAGGGGCTGGCGTTTCGTGGGGCGCTGTCCGCGGTGGCCGGGGCGTCTCCCGAGGGCCGGCGCGCGGCGGTGATCTCGACGCTCTTCGTGGTGGCCTACGCGGGCATCTCGGTGCCGGTGATCGGCGTCGGTGTGCTGGTGGGTCCCCTCGGCCTGGAGGGCGCCGGGCTGGTGTTCATCGGCTGCATGGCCGTCCTCGTCTCGACGGCGTGGGTCTATCTTCTCCGGCGGCCGGTACGGGTGGAGGACGTGAACGCCTGAGTCCCCGGACGCGGCGCATCGCGCCCGGACCACGGCACCGGCGTCGCGGGCCGGGGCGGCACGCACACACGCTTGGCCGCAGCCGTACGGGTGGGCTCGGTCCCGGGGCGAAGCGACAGGGGGGCGACCGGCGTTGTGCAGAACCCATCCGTCATCACCGGAAAGGCCCCTCGATGCGACGTACCGCCTTCCTCGCCGTCTGCGCCCTGCTCAGCGCCGCGGCCACGGGATTCTTCACCACCAGCGCCGTTCGCAGCCGCTGAGACCCGGGAGCCGGGGAAGCCTTCCGGCTTTCCCGGCTTCCTGCTACCGGGTACCGGGTACGGGCCCTCGCTCAACGCCCAACGCCCAACGCCCGTTGCCCATCGCCCGTCGCCCGTCGCCGTCGTCAGGAAGCCCGGTCACGGGTGTGCGAGGCGTCGTCCGACGGCACGTCGGTCCGTTCCGCGCTCGTGCCGCCGGGGTGCCGGAGCGCGCACAGGTAACCGACGGCCAGGGCGATCGCCATCCCGTAGAACACCCACTGGTTGGCCTCGGCGAAGTCCATCCGGATCGCCGCCATCGATTCCTGCACCGTCCGCGCGACCGGGCCGCCTCCGCCGAGCTGCCGGTCGTCGGCATTGCCGGTGATCGCCTCGGCTACGTTCCTCGCCGCACTCTCCGCGGCCCCGGACGGCACTCCGCGCGACTGGAGCGTGTCGGTGACGTTGTCGGTCATGCGATGGGTCAGCACGGTGCCGAAGAGTGCCAGGCCGACACTCGCGGCGTAGTTGCGGATCGTCTGGGTGATGCCGGTGACCTCACCGTAGGAGGCGTCGATCGCCCGGTTCACGGCGTCGGTGGAGGCGGGCGCGAGGATGAAGCCGATCCCGGCCCCCGCGAGGGCCGCGTAGGGCCACTGGTCGTGCATGGACAGATCGGTCAGCTTCCCGGCCCAGAGCGCGAAGCCCACCGCGCCGACCACGCAACCGATCTTCATGGTCGGCCGCGCGCCTCGCTTGTCCAGGATCCGCCCGCCCCACTGCGAGGCGAGCGCGAAGCCCACGAAGAAGTACAGCAGGTACAGGGCCGCCTGGTTGGGCGAGGCGCTGAGGGACACCTGCGCGTAGACGGAGGCGAAGAAGAACAGCGGGACGAACGCGAGCATGGCGAAGAACAGCACGAGCCCGTCCGCCACGAAGGCGCGGTCCCGGAAGACCGCGAGCTTGACCAACGGGTTGGCCGTGCGCAGTTCGTAGCGGCAGAACAGCCACAGCACAGCCAGGCCGCCCACGATGCAGACCCAGGTGAGCACGCTGTCCCAGCCCCACGCCGACGCCTGCTGGAAGCCGAGCACGCTGGCGCCCATTCCGACCGCGATCAGCACGGCGCCCCGCACGTCCAGGGACTCGTCACGGCGACGATCGGACACATGGGCGAGCGCGGTCAGGATCAACGCGACGACGGCCACGGGCACGTTGACCCAGAAGATCGCCCGCCAGGTCCAGTCGGTGAGCCAGCCGCCGAGAAGCGGCCCGATGGCGGTCAGGGCCCCGGTGACACCGAAGAACAGGGCCAGGGCTCGGCCGCGTCGCTCCACCGGGAAGACGGCCACGACCACCGCGAGCGCCGCCGGGAAGAGCAGGGCCGCGCCGAGCCCCTGGGTCGACCGGAAGGCGATGAGCCACGCCAGCGCGAAGTCGCCGCTCGGTACACAGCCGCACAGGACCGACGAGACGACGAACACCAGGGTGCCCGCCACGACGACGCGCCGAGGACCGAGCAGGTCCGCCAGCCGTCCGCCGAGGGCGAAGAACGCGGCCAACGCCAGCAGATAGGCGTTGACCACCCACTGCATGCCGGAGGCGGACAGACCGAGTTCGTCGACGATGTCCGGTGCGGCGATCGCCACGATGGTCTGGTCGATGAACGTCATCGCCACCGCGAACATCATGGCCGCGAGCGCCACCGACTGCGAAGGTTTGCGCGGGCCGTCCCGCGCACTCCCCGCCTGCTGTTTGGTGTACATGCCAGTCACGCCCTCAGTCTCAACCCGCTCGGCTGACGACGCATCCGGTGCACATCTCCGTCAGGAAGGGGCGTCGTCACAGAGGTCAGGCGTGCCCGCCATGGACACATGAGCAGTCGTGGCGGCCGCGAGCAGGGCGGGGAGGCAGGGGGAGCCGGTGGGGCTCGTTACTCCGGTTGAGTCACCGTCAGCGACCACCGGACGGCGTCGGCCGAAGCGTCCACTCCCAGCGTGAAGGAGCCCGGCCGCACCACGCCGGCGGCCATGGTCGCCGAGCCCACCCCGGCGCTCCCGGCCGGGCAGTCGACCGAGAACGCGGCGACCTCGGCCTCCTGCGACCACATCGTCACCCGCACGCTGCCACCGCCCTCGCAGGCCACCGTGAGGACGGTCGGCAGGCCGTTCGAGGCGCCTCCCGACGCGACGCCGCCGTCCCCCGTCCACTCCTCCACCCACACCAGGCCGTCCGGACCGGGGTGCGGCAGCAGCGGATCCCCGACCGCGGCGGCGGGCGCCGTACCGGCACCCGTCAGCGCACAGGCGGCCAGCACCGTCATGACCAGGGATTTTCTCGCTCGGCTCATGTTCGCTCCTCCGTAATGTGTCATGAACCCCACACTCTGCCGGGGTGATCGTCCCCGGACCTGAGTACGCGTACTCAGGGGCGATCAGGTTGGCCGGAACCCAGCGCCGCCCCGGCTCTCCCGCCGTCGGGATGCGCGGGGGCCCGGCCGGGTGGACGCTGCTGATCATGGCGCGCAAGGGTGCACGACCCGCTCGACCGGCCGCGGGGCCGTACGCGGAGGGGATGCTCGACGAGCTCTACGCCACACCGCCGTCCGACTTCGTCGCCCGACGGGAGCGACTGGCCGCCGAGGCCGAGCGCGACGGTCGCGCGGACGATGCCCGTCGGGCCCATGCCGCCCGTCGCCCCACGCTCGCGGCCTGGGCGGCGAACCTGCTGCTGCGCTCGCAGCCGCAGGAGAGCGGGCGGTTCCTGGAACTGGGACGGGCGCTGCGCGAGGCGTACCGGTCCCTGGACGCCGACGGGGTCAGGGAGCTGTCCGAGCAGCGCCGGAGCGTCGTCTCCGCCCTGTCCCGGCAGGCCGCCGAGCTGGCTCGTGAGGCCGGGCACCCGTTGTCGGGCGCGGCTCGGCAGGACGTCGAGTCCACTTTGCGCGCGGTGCTCGCCGACGAGGACGCGGCGCAGCGGTGGGCCACCGGGCGCCTGGAGAGTGCCCTCACCCCGCCGGCCGACTTCCCGGCCCGCGGCGCGGCGGCCGCCGGCCCCTCGCACAGGCCGGCCCGACCGGCGCCCGCGGCGCCGGACACGCGGTCCCGGGCGAAGGACGAACTCGCCGAGCGGCGTCGCCTACGGCAGCGGCAGCTCGGCCAGGCCCGGCGGTCGGCGGAAGCCGCCGACCGCCGCCTGCGGGCGCTGAGTGCCGAACGGGCCGACGCCGACGCGTCGCTCCAGCAGGCCCGCGAGCGGCACGACCGGGCCCGTGAGCGCGAGTCCGCGGCGGAGGAGCGGCTGCGTCAGGCGCGCCAGGAGCTCCGGCAGGCCGAGCAGGAGCGGAAGGAGGCCGAGGAACGGCTGCGGACCGCCGCGCAGGCGGTGGACCGGGCCGGGCGGGCCGCCCGGGAGGCCGCGCAGGAAGTGGACCGGCTGGCCGATCCGAGCACGTAGGCCTCCCGGTGTCCGGGCGCCGGGTGGGGTGCGCCTGCGGGCCGCGCTTCCCGCATGGTGGCGGGCGTCCGGTGGTGCGACGCTGGAGGCAAGGGCGTCCGACACAGGGCAAGCCGGGAGGGCCGATGGGACGTGACGTCCCGGCGCTGGTCTTCACCCGCGAGGACCGCCGCCGGTACCGGATCAAGATGCAGGAGTGCCTCGACGTGTTCGCGCAGATGCTGCGCGAGTCGCGGTTCGAGTCCGAGCGGCCCCGGGTGGGTCTCGAGATCGAGCTGAACCTGGTCGACGACGAGGCCGAGCCGACGATGCGCAACAGCGACGTGCTCGACGCGATCGCGGATCCCGCCTGGTCCACCGAGCTCGGCCGCTTCAACCTCGAGATCAATGTGCCGCCGCGGCGTCTGACGCAGGGCGGTCCCGACGCCTGGGAGGCGGAGATCCGTGCCGCGCTCAACCACGCCGAGCAGCGTGCCCGGACGGTCGGCACGCATCTGATCATGATCGGTATCCTCCCGACGCTGCGGCAGGAGGACGTCGGCGAGTCGGCGCTGTCGGAGAACGCCCGCTACCGGCTGCTCAACGACCAGGTGTTCGCCGCGCGGGGGGAGGATCTGCACATCGAGATGGACGGTGTCGACCGGCTGCGGACCTACGCGGACACGATCACCCCGGAGGCCGCGTGCACCAGTACGCAGTTCCATCTCCAGGTCTCCCCCGACGAGTTCGCCGCCTACTGGAACGCGGCGCAGGCGGTCGCCGGCGTCCAGGTGGCGCTGGCGGCCAACTCACCGTTCCTGTTCGGGAAGGAGCTGTGGCACGAGACCCGTATCCCGCTGTTCGAGCAGGCCACCGACACCCGCCCGCAGGAGATCAAGGTGCAGGGCGTACGGCCCAGGGTGTGGTTCGGGGAACGGTGGATCACCAGCGTCTTCGATCTCTTCGAGGAGAACCTGCGCTACTTCCCCGCGCTGCTGCCCCTGTGCGACGAGCAGGATCCGCGCGAGACGCTGTCCGGAGGGGACGTGCCGGAGCTGGGCGAGCTGACCCTGCACAACGGCACCATCTACCGCTGGAACCGGCCGGTCTACGCCGTCGCCAACGACCAGCCCCACGTGCGGGTGGAGAACCGCTGTCTGCCGGCCGGTCCGACCGTCGCCGACACCCTCGCCAACGGCGCCTTCTACTACGGCCTCACCCGGGCCCTGGTGGAGGACGAGCGGCCGGTGTGGTCGCGGATGTCCTTCCGGGCCGCCGAGGACAATCTGCACACGGCGGCGCGGGACGGCATCGACGCCCGGCTGTACTGGCCCGGCATGGGCGAGGCGCCGGTGGCCGAGCTCGTCCTGCGGCGCCTGCTGCCGCTGGCCCACCGGGGGCTGGAACTCTCCGGGATGGACGCGGCCTGGCGGGAGCCACTGCTCGGAATCATCGAACAGCGGTGCGTCACCGGCCGTAACGGCGCCGTCTGGCAGAAGGAGATGTTCCATCGCATCACCGCCTCCGCCCAGGCCGGCCGCCACGAGGCACTGCGGCGGATGACGCAGCTCTACATCGACTACATGCACCTCAACGCCCCCGCCCACACCTGGCCGGTCGACTGAGCGGCGGCCCTCGCCGACCGCCCCGATCGGCGGCTGTGAGGGCCGACACGACCCCTCGATTCGGCAGGGCCCGCTCGACCGTGCAGGATAGAACCATGACGTTCAAGATCTACTTCGACATCACCATCAACGACGAGCCCGCCGGGCGGATCAACTTCAACCTGTTCGACGACGTCGTCCCCAAGACGGCCGAGAACTTCCGCGCGCTGGCCACCGGCGAGAAGGGCTTCGGTTTCGCCGGCTCTTCCTTCCACCGGGTCATCCCCGACTTCATGCTCCAGGGTGGCGACTTCACCCGCGGCAACGGAACGGGCGGCAAGAGCATCTACGGCGAGAAGTTCGCCGACGAGAACTTCAAGCTCAAGCACGACCGGCCCGGCCTGCTCTCCATGGCCAACGCCGGCCCCAACAGCAACGGCTCGCAGTTCTTCATCACCACGGTCGTCACCGACTGGCTCGACGGCAAGCACGTGGTGTTCGGCGAGGTCGCCGACGAGGCCAGCATGGCCCTCGTCAAGAAGATCGAGTCCTACGGTTCGCGCAGCGGTTCGACCTCCGCGAAGATCACCATCGCGGAGTCCGGCCAGCTCTGACCCCGGTCCCGAGCGCCCGCCGGCCGGGGTCACCCCCGGCCGGCGGCGCGAGCGCCGTCGTGTCGTGCGGGGCGCGGGCGCACGGGTGGGCTCGACGTGGTCAGGCCAGGGTCACCTCGACCGGCAGCTTCTTGATGCCGTTGACGAAGTTGGACCGCACGCGCGGGACCTCGCCGGCCAGCCGGATGCCCGCCAGCCGCGGGATCAGCTCCTCGAACATGATGCGGATCTCGGTCCGGGCCAGCAGATTGCCCAGGCACAGGTGCGGGCTGCCCTTGCCGAACGTGACGTGGTCGTTGTTCTGCCGGCTGACGTCGAAGTCGTACGGGTTCGCGAAGACCTCCTCGTCACGGTTGCCGGAGGCGAACCACATGACGACCTTGTCGCCCTCCCTGATCCGCTTGCCGCCCAGTTCCACGTCCCGGGTCGCCGTGCGGCGGAAGTGGTAGACGGGGGACGCCCAGCGCAGGAACTCCTCGACCGCGACCGGGATCAGGGACGGGTCCTGCTGGAGGCGGGCGAGCTGCTCCGGGTGCTGGAGCAGGGCCAGCATCGAGTGCGTGATGGTGTGGCGGGTCGTCTCGTTGCCGGCGACGACCAGCAGCAGGAAGTAGTTGTCGAAGTCCTGCCCGGAGAGCGGGACGCCGTCGCGCGGCGGGGTGTTGACCAGGCGCGAGACCAGGTCTGTGCCGTCCTTGCCGCGCCGCTGCCGGGCCAGCTCCCGGCCGTAGTCGAAGACCTCCAGCGAGGCGGGTGAGCGGAAGGGCAGATCGCGGTACTGCTCGCTCTCGGCGCTGTGCAGCAGGACGTCCGCGTAGTCGGGGTCGGTGTTGCCGATGATGCGGTTGCCCCAGTCGATGAGCCGCTGGTTGTCCTCCGGCGGTACGTCGAGGAGCCGGGCGAGGACGTTGATGGGGAAGTCGGCGGAGACGTCGGCGACGAAGTCGAAGGTGCCCTTCGCGAGAGCCGTGTCCAGGGTCGTGGCGGTGAGGCCGCGCAGGAAGTCGGTGTAGCCGTTGATCACGCCCGCGCCGAACTGCCGCTGGATGAGGCTGCGCAGCGCCCGGTGGCGCACACCGTCGAGTTCCAGGATGGAGGCGCGTTTCTTGATCTGGTCGTCGTCCACCTCCTCCAGGTTGACGAACCGCGTCGAGGTGAAGGTCTCCGCGTCCCGGTCGACGCGGGCGATGTCCGCGTGCCGGGTCAGCGCCCAGAAGCCGTTGTTCGGCGCCTCTTCGGGCTGCCAGTGCACCGGGTCCTGGTGGCGCAGGGTGTGGAACATGCGCCAGGGCGTGACGCCGTCGGTGAAGTTGTCGAGGTCGGCGAGGTTCACCTCGTCCAGCGGCATGGGCGCCGGCACGGCGTCGCGCACGGAGGGGAGCGGGGCGGAAGCGGTCATGGTGTTCGGTCTCCTGGACGTCACAGGTGGTAGGCGTACTCGGTGAACTCCCAGTCGGTGACATGCCGTTGGAAGCGTTCGACCTCGTTGCGCTTGTAGCTGAGGTACGAGGTGGTGAAGTCCTTGCCGAGCACGTCGGTGAGGTCGGTGTCCGCGTCCAGCGCGTCGAGGGCGGCGGACAGGCCCATCGGCAGGACGGCCGCCCGGCCGGCGTCGTAGCCGTAGCCCTCCAGCGGGGCCGGGGGCTCCTCCCCCGCCCGCACACCGAGCAGGGCGGCGGCGATCGTGCCCGCGATCAGCAGGTACGGATTGGCGCCGGCGTCGCCGAGCCGCAGCTCCAGTCGGGCGCCGGAGCCGCGCTCGGGCGGGATGCGGACCATGGCGCTGCGGTTGTCCAGTCCCCAGTCGATCAGCCAGGGCGCGAGGGTGTCCGGGCCGAAGCGCTTGTAGGAGTTGACCGTCGGGTTGGCGAGCGCGGCGAGGGCCGGGGCGTGGGCGAGGAGTCCCGCGACGGCGTGCCGGGCGGTGGCGGACAGGCCGTAGGGGCCCGAGGGGTCGTCGAGGACGTTGTGCCCGCTCTCCTCGTCCGCGGCCTCGAAGGACAGATGGAGGTGGAATCCGGAGCCGCCGGCATCGTTGAACGGCTTGGCCATGAAGGTGGCGAGCCGCCCCTCCTTGCGTGCGAGTTCCTTGACGGCGGACTTGAAGCGGAAGGCGCGGTCGGCGGCCGACAGCGCCTCGGAGTGTGTCAGATTGATCTCGAACTGGCCGCCGTCGAACTCGTGGTTGCCGTTGGTGACGCCGATGTGGAGGTCGCGCAGCAGGCGCAGGGTGCGCAGCAGGTGGTTGTCGGGGTCGGCGCGCAGGCCGGCCGTGTAGACCACACCGGTGGCTCCCGAGTAGCGCGTGTACCCGCTCGGGGACGCCGGGTCCGCGTCGCACAGGAAGTATTCGAGTTCGGGGCCGACCACCGGGCGCAGTCCCTGCTCGGCGCACCGGGCGAGCACCGAGCGCAGCAGGTCACGGGGTGACTCGGCGGCGGGTGCCCCGGTCGCCGGGTCGACCACCTCCCCGAGGCAGGTCGCGACCCCGGGTTCCCAGGGCAGGGCGACCAGGGTGTCGAGGTCCGGGCGCACGGTGACGTCGGGCAGGCCGGCGTCCAGGCCGCCGCTCACCGGGACGACGTCTCCCTGGGGCGATGTGTGGTAGACGGCCCGGCAGAACGCGAGCCCGTGCTCGCAGGCGGCCGGCAGTTGGTCGAGCAGGACGTCGCGGGCGCGCTCGGTGCCGATGAGGTCGGGATAGGTCACCCGGACCACGTCGATGCCCTCGGCGGCGAGCCGCTCCTGGTGCTGACGGGGGTCCGGTGTCTGCGTTGCGCTCACCGTGGTCTCCTCGGCGGCTGGTGCCGGTTGTTTGGTGCCAAACGATATGAACGGCCCCATCGCCCCGCAAGGGGTCGGCAGCAAAAAATTATCCACCTGGACAGGTATTGACCAGGGGGGTGCGGCTTCCTATGTTGTTTGAAGCCAAATGAGTTGGAGGTCCGGTCCTCGGACCTCCTGGCCGGGGCCCGGCCGACAGCGGTCGGGCCCCCACACTCCCAGGAGGACCGGCCATGAAGGTCGTCGTCGACATGAACAAGTGCCAGGACCACGGCCAGTGCGTCTTCGCGGCCCCCGACGTCTTCCAGCTCGACGGGAACGGGCGCCTGGCCTACGTCAGCGACCCCGACGACGCGTTGCTCGACGAGGTCGAGGAAGCCGCCGACGTCTGTCCGCTCCAGGCCATCCGGATCGAGGCCCGATCATGACTTCGCACCGTGCGCGGGTCGTCGTGGCCGGCGCCTCCATGGCCGGACTGCGCACCGCCGAACAGCTGCGTGCGGCCGGCTGGAGGGGGGCTATCACGCTCGTCGGCGACGAGCCGCACATGCCCTACAACCGGCCCCCGCTCTCCAAGGAGGCGCTGGCCGGGAAGGCGACCTTCGAGTCGCTGGCCCTCCGTCCCCGCCCGAGCGTCGCCGACGCGCAGTGGCGCCTCGGCACGAAGGCCGTGGCCGCCCGCCTCGACGAGCGGACCGTCGCCCTCGACGACGGGTCGGAGATCGCGTACGACGCTCTCGTCGTCGCCACCGGCATGCGGCCCCGCCGGCTGGCCTGTCCCGGCCCGCTCGTCGGCCGTCACGCGATCCGCACCGTCGACGACGCCCGGGGGCTGCGTGACGAGCTGACCGGGCCGGGCGTCCGGCTGGTCGTGGTCGGCGCCGGGTTCATCGGCTGCGAGGTGGCCGCCACCGCCGTGAGCCTCGGCGTCGCCGAGGTGACCGTCGTCGACCCGCTGCCCCTGCCCATGGTGGGCCCGCTCGGCGAACTGCTCGGACGCGCGCTGCTGAAGCGGCACCGGGAGCACGGGGTGCGTTTCGTGCTCGGGACGGGCGTCGCCGGGTTCGAGGGCGAGGACCGGGTCACGGGCGTACTGCTCGACGACGGTACCGTCCTGCCCGCCGACGTCGTGGTGGAATCGGTCGGCTCGCTCGCGAACACCGAATGGCTGGACGGCAACGGCCTCGACCTGGCCGACGGCGTGCTCACCGACGAGCAGCTCCGGGTCGGCGGGCGGCCCGACGTGGTCGCGGTCGGCGACGTGGCGCGTTTCCCCAACGCCCGCTACGACGGCGTACCGCGCCGGGTCGAGCACTGGTGCATCCCCACCGACACCGCCAAGCACGCGGCGAAGGTGCTGGCCGCCCGGCTCACCGGCGGGGGTCCCGAGCCTGCGCCCTTCGCGCCCCTGCCCTCCTTCTGGAGCGACCAGCACGGCTTCCGGCTCCAGTCCTTCGGCGCGCCCGCGCTGGGCAGGGGCGATGTGCGGGTCCTGGACGGCGACCCGGCCGCCGACGTCCTGGTCGGCTACCACCACGAGGGCCGGCTGGTCGGCGTCGTGGCCCTGGGCGGCCCCGCCACCGTGTCCGCCGCCGCCCGCCATCGCGCCGAACTGCTCCGGCAGCCCGCTCTCACCGCCTAAGGAACCCCCTGACATGACCACCGTCCGCGGATACTTCCACCCCAGGACGGCGACGGGCTCCTCGTCGCTCGTCCCGTCCCCGCCCTGGCGCTACTCGGGTGACCTGCTCACCGTCGAGTACCGCACCGACCCCGCCCGGGTCCGTGAACTGCTGCCCGCACCACTGGAGTTGGCCGACGAGGACGCGGGCGCGGTCGCGCTGGTCTGGGCCGACTGGCAGTCCTGCTCCTCCTCGGGCGCGGAGCTGCTCGACCCCGTGCGCTCCCAGTACAAGGAGGCCTTCGCGGTCGTCCGCTGCAGCTACCGGGGGCGCACGTACTCGCGGTGCGTGTACATCTGGGTCGACAAGGACTTCGCGATCGCCCGCGGACTGCACCAGGGCTACCCGAAGAAGCTCGGCTCGATCCACCAGACCCGGCCGCACCCGTACGGGCCCGCACCACGCATCGAGGCCGGAGCCCGGTTCGGCGCGACCCTCGCCGCCGCCGACCGGCGGCTGGCCGAGGCCGTGGTGACCCTGCGGGAGCCGTCGGAGACGAACGGCTTCGTCAACGGGCACCCCATGGCGCACCACCGCCTGCTGCCGTCGATCGAGAAGGGCAAGGGGTTCGCCCTGGACGAGCTGATCGAGTCCGGCGCCGCGTCCTTCGAGGCGGGGCCGGCCTGGACCGGCGACGCGGAGCTGGCGCTGTTCGAGGCGCCCACCGAGGAGCTGGCCCGGCTGGAGATCCGCGAGCCGATCGCCGCCTACTACCGGCAGGTGGGGGTCGTCTGGGACGGCGGGCGGCTGCTGGAGTCCGGGACCTCGAAGGCGGACGCCGAATGAGGCCGTCGCCGACGTGCGGGTGGTCCGGGGCCGGTCGCGCCCACGCGGCGGAGCCCCGGACCGACCCGGCCCGCGCCCCTGGCCGTTATCCCGCCCCCTCGCCCCGAAGGAGCCGTTCCCATGGCTGACAAGGTCATCGTCGCCGGTGTTTCCGTCGACACCCGGCACTGGATCGGCGGCCGCCGCGTCGCCTCCGCCGAGACGTTCACCGACACCTCGCCCATCGACGGCAGCACCCTGGGCGAGATCGCCCGTGGCGGGCCCGCCGAGGCCGAGGCCGCCGTCGCCGCCGCCAAGGCCGCCTTCCCCGCCTGGGCCGCCACCTCCCCCGCCGAACGCGCCCGCGTCCTGCACGCCGTCGCCGACGGCGTCGAGAAGCGGCTCGACGAACTCGCGATCGTGGAGACCACCGACAACGGCGCCCTGCTGCGCTCGCACCGGCGGGGCGTGATGCCCCGCGTGGCGCACAACTTCCGCTTCTTCGCCGACTGGCTGCTGCGGCTGGAGCACGAGGACTTCGAGACCCGCGGCCACACCAACCACATCTCGTGGGACCCGGCCGGCCCCAGCGTGCTCATCACACCGTGGAACGCCCCGCTGATGCTGGCCACCTGGAAGGTCGCGCCGGCCCTGGCCGCCGGGAACACGGTCGTGCTGAAGCCCGCCGAATGGTCCCCGCTGACCGCCTCGCTGCTCGCCGACATCGCCGCCGAGGCCGGGCTGCCCGCCGGAGTCCTCAACGTCGTCCAGGGCCACGGCTCGGAGATCGGCGACGCGCTCACCTCGCACCCGGACGTCCGCCGGATCAGCTTCACCGGATCCGTGCCCACGGCCAGGCGCATCGCGGGGTCGGCCGCCGCCCGGCTGACCCCGCTCAGCCTCGAACTCGGCGGCAAGTCACCGCTGCTGGTGTTCGCCGACGCCGATCTGGACCTCGCCGTCGATCTCGCCGTCGAGCAGTACGACAACGCCGGGCAGGTGTGCCTCGCGGCCACCCGGATCCTCGTCGAGGAGACGGTCGCCGAGGAGTTCACGCGCCGGTTCGTCGAGAAGGCGTCCGCGCTCGTGCAGGGCGACCCGCGCGAGGAGACGACCGACGTCGGGCCCACCATCCACCCTCGACAGCTGGAGAAGATCGACGGCTTCGTGCGGCGGGCGATCGCGGCCGGAGCACGTGCGGTCATCGGCGGCCACCGCCGGGACGGGCAGTACTACGCGCCGACGCTCCTCACCGACGTCGCCCAGGACTCGGAGATCGTGCAGGAGGAGGTCTTCGGACCGGTCCTGACCCTTCAGACCTTCGGCACCGAGGAGGAGGCCGTCCGCCTTGCCGACGACACCCGCTTCGGCCTC
Source organism: Streptomyces sp. NBC_00080 (assembly GCF_045041255.1). Classification (NCBI taxonomy): domain Bacteria; kingdom Bacillati; phylum Actinomycetota; class Actinomycetes; order Kitasatosporales; family Streptomycetaceae; genus Streptomyces; species Streptomyces sp. NBC_00080. Next base: position 8,957,889 of record NZ_CP108235.1, on the reverse strand, counting down.
GCGGCGACGGTCGCCACCGGCGACCACGAGCGTGCCGAGCGCGTCACGGCACAGCTGGTGGCGGGCACGGTCTGGGTCAACTGCTTCTTCGTACGTGACCTCCAGGCACCCTTCGGCGGCTCACGCCACTCCGGCGTCGGCCGCGAGGGCGGAACGTGGAGCTTCGACTTCTACTGCGACGTCAAGAACACCGTCACCGCGCCGAACGGATGGAAGAACCATGGGTGAGATCGTCGGGGCGGGACTCCTCGCCCACGTCCCCACCATCGTGCTGCCCGAGGCCGACCGGCTGGAGCTGAACGAGGGCAAGGAGATCACCCTGGTCACCGGACTCCACCAGCTCCGCGCGGACGTCTTCGCACGGGACGACTACGACACCGTCGTCGTCCTCGACTCCCACTGGGCGACGACGGTCGAGTTCGTCGTCACCGCCCAGCACCGCCGCGCCGGTCTGTTCACCTCCGAGGAACTGCCGCGCGGCATGTGCCGGATGCCGTACGACTTCCCCGGGGACCCCGAACTCGCCCACCGCATCGCGTCGTTCGCGGACCGGCACGGCACCTGGATCACCGCGATCGAGGACGATTACCTGCCGATCTACTACGCCACCACCAACCTCTGGAAGTTCCTCGGCGAAGGGCTGCCGGACAAGCGGTGGGTGACCATCGGGGTCTGCCAGACCGGCGACATGGAGGACCATCTGCGGCTGGGCCGCGCGCTCGCGGACGGCATCGCCGCCACCCCCGGCCGCCGGGTGCTCCTCATCGCCTCGGGCGCCCTCTCCCACACCTTCTGGCCGCTGCGCGAGATCCGTGACCACGAGGCCAGCGACCTGGTCCACATCCGCACCCCGGAGGCCCGCGAGGCGGACCAGGAACGCATCGCCTGGTTCAAGGAGGGCCGCCACGACAAGGTGCTGGACACGATGGACGCGTTCTGGAAGTACAAGCCCGAGGCGAAGTTCTTCCACTATCTGATGCTGGCCGGCGCTCTCGGCGAACAGGCCTGCACCGCCCGGGCCCGCCAGTACGGCGCGTACGAGAACTCCGTCGGCACCGGCCAGGTCCACCTGTGGTTCGACCGGCCCGCCGACGGCTGGACCGGCGCGGGCCTCCCGGCGCCCGCCGCCCCGCACCACCCCCACCGCCGCTCCTAGGAAGGCCCGCCATGGCTGCTTCTCCCGAGTACCGCCGCATCCTCCTGGACGGCGCCGTCGTCCAGGTCACCGTCGACGGGGACGAACTCGCCGCCGCGGACGGCCGCCGCGTCAAGACCGACGAGGCGCGGCACCTGCCCCCGGTGGTCCCCTCCAAGGTGATCGCCGTCCACCTCAACCACCGCAGCCGCGTCGACGAGTTCGGGATCCGACTCCCGGACACCCCGACCTACTTCCACAAGCCGACCTCCTCGCTCAACTCCCACCAGGGCGCCGTCGTCCGCCCCGACGGGTGCAAGTGGCTCAACTACGAGGGCGAGGTCGCCATCGTCATCGGCAGGACGGCACGCAACATCTCCCCGGCCGAGGCGGGCGGGTACATCGCCGGCTACACGATCGCCAACGACTACGGGCTGCACGACTTCCGCGACACGGACGCCGGTTCCATGCTCCGGGTCAAGGGCTCCGACACCCTGTGCCCGCTCGGCCCCGGTCTGGTCACCGACTGGGACTTCCGCGGCAAGAGCCTGCGCACCTACGTCAACGGCAAGGTCGTGCAGGACGGTTCGACCGACGAGATGCAGTGGGACATGCACTACCTCGTCGCCGACATCGCCCGGACGATCACCCTGAACCCCGGTGACGTCCTGCTGTCGGGCACTCCGGCCAACTCGCGCCCCGTCAGGCCCGGCGATGTCGTCGAGGTCGAGGTCGAGGGCCTCGGCCGGCTCACCAACCACATCGTGACCGGCCCGACCCCGGTCCGCGCCGACGTCGGGGCGCAGCCCACCGAGTCCGAGGAGGTGCTTTCCACCGCGCTCGGCGGCGACTGGGAGTTCCGCGGCATCCGTCCGCCCCGGCGCTGATGCCGCCGCGAGAGCGCCGCCGCCGGCTCGGGGCGGCCGTCCGGGCGGGCCCGGGTAGGGTCACCGCCATGGCCGATTCCGCAGACGCCCCCGAGAGCCGACAGCCCCGCAGGCGTCTGCACTACGGCGAGGGACGCGAGGCTCTGCTGACGGCGGCCGTGCGGGTGGTGGCGCGGGGCGGACTGCGCAAGCTCACCTACCGGGCCGTCGCGCAGGAGGCCGGGGTCACCCACGGCCTGGTCGTGCATCACTTCGGTTCGCGTGACGCGTTGATCGAGGAGGCGCTCGCCCACACCATCCGCACCTCGCTGAACATCAGCGCCCTGGAACCCGGCACCGGCAGGGTCGCGGACTTCTCGACCGGCCTGTCCGACATGGTGACGGCGGACCCGGACACCCAGGCCTTCCAGTACGAGCTGCTGCTCGAGGCGCGCCGCAGGCCGGAGCTGCTCCCGCAGATCCGCGCGCTGTACGACGAGTACTTCGACGCCACCCGGCGCGAGCTGAGCCGGATGCTGCCGGCCGGCGCGGACACGGCGCTGACCCGGCTGGTCTTCGCGGCGCTGGAGGGTCTGGTGCTGCACCAGCTGGTCCTGGGCGAGCCCGGCGTCACGGACGCGGCCCTGGAGGAGCTGCGCTCCCTGCTGAGGCTCCTCGACGCCGACGGGGACGGCGTCTGCGATGCCCCCGGGGAAAGCGCCGGGGAAGCCCCCGCCTGATCGTCCGACCTGCACGTTCTCGGGCTCCGGACGTTTCCGCGTCCGGGGCCTTGGCCGTCCCGCGCCCGGTGCCGCCCCGCCGGGCGACCGGCCGCGCCGCACCGGAGTCACGGCCGTGCAAAAGACGCTGGACCGGGCGGAAAAATCCCGTCGCACCCCCTTGCCAAACGGATAGTTCGAACCCACCATGAGGCAACTCGTTTGGCTTCAAATCAAACTCCCCATCCTCCCCGTCCCCCAACAGGTGATCCGAGTGGACAGTCAGACGGCGGTCGCATCGCACACCGCGCACGATTCATCCATGGCAGGAAGGCTCAAACCCGATTCCCTCGGCGTCCTGGGCATCCTCTTCTTCGTCCTTTCCGCCCAGGCGCCGCTGACCGGCATCGCCGGGGCCGTCCCCATCGCCATCGCGATCGGCAACGGCACCGGCGCCCCCGCCGCGTATCTCGCGGCCGGCGTCGTGGTCCTGCTGTTCTCCATCGGCTTCGTCGCCATGGGCCGCCACGTCGTGGACGCCGGCGCCTTCTACACCTACATCGGCAAGGGCCTGGGGCGCTCGGCCGGTTCCGGCAGCGCCGGTGTCGCCCTCTTCGCCTACTGCGCGATCCAGGCCGCCATGTACGGGCTCTACGGCGCGACGGTGAGCGGACTGGTCGAGCACTACACCGACGTCCACATCGCGTGGTGGATCTGGACGCTGGTCACCATGGTGATCGTCCAGGTCCTCGGCGCCGCCGGGATCGAGATGGGCGCCAAGGTGCTGGCCGTGTTCGTCCTCGCCGAGTTCAGCGTCCTGATCGTCTTCGCCCTGGTCACCCTCTTCAAGGGCGGCGGCCCCGAGGGCCTCGGCTTCGGCGACAGCTTCTCGCCGCACGCCGCGCTCCAGGGCGCCCCCGGGGTGGCCCTGATGTTCGCGGTGGCGTCGATGTTCGGCTTCGAGGCCACCGCCATCTACGGCGAGGAGGCCCGCGAACCCAGGAGGACGGTGCCGCGCGCCACCTATCTGTCGGTCGCGGTGATCACCTGCTTCTTCGCCTTCACCTCCTGGATGCTGGTCTCCGCGCACGGCGCGTCCGCGGCGACGGCCGAGGCGGGAAAGGCGCTGGAGTCCGGCGATGCCACGACCTTCGTCTTCGCCCCCATCGCCGCGCAGTTCGGCGCGTGGACCGGTGACGTGCTGCCCGTCCTGCTGGCCACCTCGCTGTTCGCCGGCATCCTGGCGTTCCACAACTCGGCCAACCGCTATCTGTTCTCCCTGGGCCGGGAAGGCCTGCTGCCGCACCGCCTCACCGTGCTCAACCGGCGCCACTCACCCTGGGTGGCCGGCATCGTTCAGACAGCGATCTCGATGGTCCTCGTCATGCCGTTCGCGCTGCTGGGGAAGGACCCGGTGCTGACCCTCTTCTCGTGGTTCAGCGGGGTCGCCGTCCTCGGGATCATGCTCCTCTACTTCCTGACCTCGGTCTCCGTGATCGTCTTCTTCCGCCGCTCACGTGCCGACACCCGGCCCTGGAACACGCTGGTCGCACCGGTGCTGGGCGCGCTCGGCATCGCCGGTGCGATCTGGCTCATCATCGAGAACTTCACCACCCTCATCGGCGGCGACGCGACCACGTCCGTCTGGCTCCAGCTGACCGTCCCGGCGGTCCTGGTCCTGGGCCTCGTCGTGGCGAGGCTGACCCGGAAGAGGCCGCCCTCAACGCACTGACCTCCGGGGTTCCGGTGTCCGGCACCTGGTGGATGCCTGGCACCGGAACCCTCCGTAGTGCTCCCCGCGAGTCATGACGCGCGCCCGGCACGGGTCCGCGCACTGCCGCGTTCCGGCAGTGTTCCGCGGGCTCGTGATGCCGGTGGGCCGCCGGAGTCGAGAGCCCGCGATCGTCGGCGTCCGACGTCGGCGGTTGTCGGGGTCGGACGTCAGCGGTAGTCGGGGTTGGGCGCGTCGAAGCGGCAGCCCGCGTCCCACTCCGAACGCCGGTTGCCGTGGGCGGGGACGCCGCCGTTTCGCTTGAGCAGGGCCGCGAGGTGCATCAGGTTCCACGTCATGAAGGTCGTGTTGCGGTTGGTGAAGTCGTTCTCCGGACCGCCCGAGCCGGGATCCAGGTACGAAGGCCCGGGACCCGCCGGTCCGATCCAGCCGGCGTCCGCCTGCGGCGGGATCGTGTAGCCGAGGTGCTGGAGGCTGTAGAGGAGGTTCATCGCGCAGTGCTTCACGCCGTCCTCGTTGCCGGTGATCAGACAGCCGCCGACCCGGCCGTAGAAGGCGTACTGGCCCTGCGGGTTGAGCAGGCTGGAACAGCTGTAGAGGCGCTCGACGACCTTCTTCGTCACGGAGCTGTTGTCGCCGAGCCAGATCGGTCCGGCCAGCACCAGGATGTCGGCCGCCATCACCCGCTCGTACAGGGCCGGCCAGGCGTCGGTGGCGAAGCCGTGCGCGGTCATGTCCGGGTAGACGCCGGGGGCGATGTCGTGGTCGACGGCCCGGATCTCGTCGGTGGTCACCCCGTGCGCGTCCATGACGGCCCGGCTCTTGTCGACCAGGCCCTGGGTGTGGCTGATCTGCGGAGACGGTTTGAGGGTGCAGTTGACGAACAGGGCGCTGAGGTCGGCGAAACGGTACGTGTCGCCGGAGGAGGGCGAGGCTGCCATGACGGTCTCCCTTGCTGAAGGCCTGGGAAGCGTCTCGCGAAGAGTCCGTTCCGTCCCGTTTCGACGCGCGTGCCGCGTCTTACGGAGTGATGACGTGCCGGGCGGGTCGCGGGGCCCGGCCCGGCCGCGGCCCTAGCGTGGCCGTATGCGTGTACTGGTCACCGGCGGTGCCGGATTCATCGGGTCCCATGTCGTCGACGCCCTGCGTGCGCGCGGGCACGAGGCGCTCGTGTACGACGTCCGGCAGGACCCCGCCGCCGACGTGCGCGATGCCGTCGCCGTCGCCCGCGCCCTCGACGGCATCGACGCCGTCTGTCACCAGGCCGCGATGGTCGGGCTCGGCGACGGTGTCACCGACGCGGCGGAATACGTCTCACGCAACGACCTGGGGACGGCCGTCCTGCTCGCCGCCATGGCCGCGGCCGGAGTCGGGCGGCTCGTGCTCGCCGGGTCGATGGTCGTCTACGGGGAGGGTCGCTACGAGTGCCGGGAGCACGGGGTGGTGCGACCGCGGCCACGGGCCGTCGCCGATCTGGACGCGGGACGGTTCGAGCCGCCGTGCCCGGTGTGCGGCAGGGCTCTCGCCCCCGGGCTCGTCGCCGAGGACGCCCCCGCCGACCCGCGCAACGTGTACGCCACGACCAAGCTCGCCCAGGAGCATCTGGCCGCCGCCTGGGCCAGGTCGACGGGCGGGACCGCGGTGTCGCTGCGCTACCACAACGTGTACGGGCCCCGGATGCCCCGGGACACCCCGTACGCCGGAGTCGCCTCCTTCTTCCGCTCCGCGCTGGCCCGGGGCGAGGCCCCGCGCGTCTTCGAGGACGGGCGGCAGCGGCGGGACTTCGTGCACGTACGGGACGTGGCCGCCGCCAACCTGGCCGCGCTGGACGCCGACACACCGAAGGGCACGCTGACGGCGTACAACACCGGCAGCGGGGAGCCGCACACGGTGGGCGAGATGGCCCGGACCCTGGCCGCCGCGTACGGCGGGCCCCAGCCGGTCGTCACCGGCGAGTACCGGCTGGGCGACGTCCGCCACATCACGGCGGACTCCGCCCGGCTGCGGGCCGAGCTGGGCTGGAAGCCCCGGGTCGGTTTCCAGGAGGGCATGCGGGAGTTCGCGCGGGCCGGACTGCGCGGGGACTGAACCGCGCGTCCGGCGTCCGGCGTCCGGCGTCCGGCGTCCGGCGTCCGCGGAGTCTCAGGGGGCCGTCGGCAGGGTTACCTCGAAGCGGCAGCCGCCGGGGATGTTGCGTACCGTGGCCCACCCCTGGTGGGCCTCCACGATCCCCCGCACGATGGCGAGGCCGAGCCCCGCGCCGGCCGGCGGCGTCCGGGCGTGTGTGCCGCGCCATCCGGTGTCGAAGACACGCGGCAGATCCTCCTCGGGGATGCCTCCGCAGCCGTCGGTGACGGAGACGACGACCCCGGCGGGCGAGCGTTCGGCGGCGACGGCGACCGTGCCGTCGGCGGGCGTGCGCCGGATGGCGTTGACGAGCAGGTTGCCCAGCACCCGGCTCATCTCCTTGCCGTCCACCTCGACCGGAAGGGGCTCGACCCGGCCGCCGACGAGCCGCACGCCGTGTTCGCGGGCGAGCGGGTCGGCGCCGGCGAGGGCGTCGCCGACCAGGTCGTACACGGAGATGCGGGAGGTGGACAGGGCGAGCGCTCCGGCGTGTATGCGGGAGAGCTCGAACAGGTCGCCCACCATGTCGTTGAGCCGCTCCACCTCGGTGCGGATCTGGCGCAGATAGCGGTCGGGGTCGGCCGCGACACCGTCCTCCAGCGCCTCCGACATCGCCCGCAGTCCGGCCAGCGGAGTGCGCAGGTCGTGCGAGATCCAGGCGACGAGTTCGCGTCTGGACGCCTCCAGCGCGCGTTCGCGGGCCCGGGACTCGGCGAGCTTCCCGCTGGTCGCCGCCAGCTCACGGCTCAGCGCGTCCAGTTCGGCGGTGGCCGGGCCGGCGGGGGCGGTGAAGGCACCGCCGTCGCCGAACGAACGGGCGGCACGCGTGAGTTCACGGCTGCGGGCGACCACCCAGCGGCCGAGCAGAAGGGCGGTGGCCAGCGAGACCACCGCGGCCATGGCCACGACCGTCGTCACGACGCTCAGGTCGTGCCCGGACAGGAACATCGCCTGCGCCACGGCCAGTGTGCCCGCCAGCATCGCGGTCACGGCGACGGCGGCCACCACGGTGAGCGACGCGGTGAGCGAACGGCGGCGCAGCAGCCACAGCGCACCCGCGCCGAACAGCCCGGCGAGCAGGGCGCCGAGGAAGGCGAACAGGGCGATGAGCAGGGTGTCGCGCACGGTCACTCCCCCTCTCGGTCGGGTCCGGGCTCCCGGTCCGGTCCGGGCTCCCGGTCGGGTCCGGGTTCCCGGTCCGGTCCGGGCTCCCGGTCGGGTCCGGGTTCGAAGCGGTAGCCCACGCCCCACACCGTCCGGATCAGCCGGGGCCGCGCCGGGTCGTCCTCGACCTTGCCGCGCAGCCGGCGCACATGGACGGTCACGGTGGACAGGTCACCGAACTCCCAGCCCCACACCTCGTGCATCAGGTCCTCCCGGCCGAACGCCCGCCCGGGATGCCGCAGGAAGAACGCGAGCAGGTCGAACTCGCGCAGGGTGAGGGCGAGTTCGACGCCGTCCTTGGTGGCGCGGCGGGCGCCGGGATCGAGGGACAGGCCGGCCGCGCCCAGCGCCCGCGCACCGGTGGCGGGCCGGCTGCGGCGCAGCACCGACTCCACCCGCAGGACGAGTTCGCGGGGGCTGAAGGGCTTGGTGACGTAGTCGTCGGCGCCGACCTCCAGGCCCAGGATGCGGTCGTCCTCGTCGCCGCGCGCGGTCAGCATGATGACCGGCACGGGCCCGTGCCCGCGCATCCGGCGGCACACCTCGAGACCGTCCATGCCGGGCAGCATCAGGTCCAGCACCACCAGGTCGGGCCAGTGCGCGGCGGCCCGGGCCAGCGCGGTCGGGCCGTCGTCGGCCCGGTCGACGACATAGCCGGCCCGGTCCAGGTAACCGGCGACGACCTCCGAGACCGTGGGGTCGTCGTCCACGACCAGGACCCGGGCCGATCCCGGCGGGAGGAGCGGGGACTCGTGCGGCTGGTGCATGCGCCCAGCCTCGCACCGCGCCCGGCTCCGTGCGGCGTCCGGGGCGCCCAGGCGGATCGACGTCCGCGTTTCGTAAGGAGCCAAGGTCCGGTTTGCCCGATTCGCGTTCGTAGGGTGAGACCGTGACCACGGACGCAGAAGTAGATGTCGTACTCCCCTGTCTGAACGAGGCCGAGGCCCTCCCCTGGGTACTCGCCCGCATTCCGAAGAACTGGCGCGCCCTAGTCGTCGACAACGGCTCCACCGACGGCTCGCCGGAGATCGCCCGCGCACTCGGCGCGAGAGTCGTCCACGAGCCCCGCCGGGGCTTCGGTGCCGCCTGCCACGCCGGACTGACCGCGGCCACCGCCGACATCGTCTGCTTCTGCGACTGCGACGCCTCCCTCGACCCCGCGCTGCTCGCGCCGTTCGTCCACGAGGTCCGCGCCGGCACGGCAGATCTGGTGCTCGGCCGCAGGCGGCCCAGCGGCCGGGGCGCGTGGCCCGCGCACGCCCGGGCCGGCAACCTCGCGCTCGCCCGGCTGCTGCGCCGCCGCACCGGGCTGCGGCTGCACGACCTCGGCCCGCTGCGGGCCGCCCGCCGTGAGCCGCTGCTCGCCCTCGGGCTCACCGACCGGCGCAGCGGCTACCCGCTGGAGATGGTGGTGCGCGCGGCCGACGCGGGCTGGCGGATCACCGAGCACGACGTCCCCTACCTGCCCCGTACGGGCGTCTCGAAGGTGACGGGCACCTGGCGGGGCACCTGGCAGGCGGTCCGGGACATGAGCCGCGTCCTCAACGGCGTTCCGGCGCGCGAAGGAGTCGCACGGTGACCACGCTGCTCGTCATCGCCAAGGAGCCGCTGCCGGGCCGGGTGAAGACCCGGCTCACCCCGCCGTTCACCCCACGGGAGGCGGCCGCGCTCGCGGAGGCGGCGCTGTCCGACACCCTGCGGGTGGTGGCGGCCACGCCCGCCTCCCGCCGCGTCCTGGTGCTGGACGGCGCCCCCGGGCCCTGGCTGCCGTCCGGTTTCGACGTCGTACCGCAGTGCGCGGGCGGGCTCGACGAACGGCTCGCGGACGCCTTCGCCCGGTGCGACGGCCCGGCCCTTCTCATCGGGATGGACACTCCGCAGGTGACGCCGGAGCTGCTGACCGCCGACTTCGACGGCTGCGACGCGTACTTCGGCCCGGCGCGGGACGGCGGCTTCTGGGCGCTGGGGCTCGCCGAGCCCGATCCCGCACTGCTGCGGGGCGTGCCCATGTCGACGCCTTCGACGGGGGCCGCGCAGCGGGCGCGGCTCGTCGGCGCGGGGCTGCGGGTGCGCGACCTGCCGTGGCTGCGGGACGTGGACACCGCCGCGGACGCGACGGCCGTGGCCGCGCTGGCCCCGCACAGCCGCTTCGCCGACTGTCTCGCCGGGTGCACGACGTCGGTGAGCCGATGAGCACCGCGTACGACCTCACCGAGGCCGGCCCCGCCGACGCCTGCGTGGCAGAGGCCACGGAGGCGTCGGGGGACGCCGGCGACTGGGCCGCGGCCGACCCGTACAGCGCCGCCCTGCGTACCGGCCGGGGCCCGCTGTTCCTGCGCCGCGCCGACGGCTGGCTGCTGCCGCTGGAGGTGGAACGGTGGTGCGCCCGCGCCGACCCGGCCGATCTGGTGCTCCTGGACCGGTGCGAGGGAGCTGTGCTGGACGTGGGCTGCGGGCCCGGCCGCCTGGTGGCCGAACTCGCCGCCCGGGGACGGCCCGTGCTGGGCATCGACGTCAGCGAGGCCGCTGTCGCCCACACCCTGGCGCTGGGCGGCCAGGCGCTGCGGCGGTCGGTCTTCGACCCGTTGCCGGGCGAGGGGCGCTGGGCGACCGTGCTGCTCATCGACGGCAATGTCGGCATCGGCGGCGACCCGCTCGCCCTGCTGCGCCGGGCGGCCGATCTGCTCGTCCCGGGTGGCCTGCTGATCGCCGAGACCACGCCGGTGGACGTGGACGAGCGGGCCGAGGTCGAGGTCGTCGGCCTGCCCGAGGCGGGAGGCACCGGCCGGGCGTTCCCCTGGGCGCGGCTCGGCACGCCGGCCCTGCTGCGGTACGCACACCGCGAGGGCTGGCGCACGGCCGGTCAGTGGACGGCGGGCGGCCGCTGCTTCCTCGCCCTGCGCAGTCGCAGCGCGAGCAGCAACGCCGAACCGCCGAAGAGCACCGCTGTGATCAGCAGCCAGTGGGCGAGGAACCCGTCCGCCGAGCGGCCGGTGGCCGACCGGTAGCGGGCCTCCACCGTCCCGCTGATCAGCGGGAACCATACGAGCAGCAGCAGTGCGGAGAGCGCGGCCGGTACCCGGACGTACATCGTCAGGCGCCGATGACCGCTCGCGCCGAGCCCCTGTACGACAGCCCGGTCGGCCACGGCGTACAGGGGCAGCAGCACGAGGTCGTGCAGCAGCGCCGCTCCCACCCACCACAGCGCCACGCCGAACCAGTCGTCGGCGAGGAGACGTACGCCCGCGTAGGCGGCGAGCGCGAACGAACAGGCGAGCAGGAGGATCTGGAAGGGGCTGCCGATCACCGGCCGGCGTCGCACGGGCGTCATCGCGTCTCTCCGAAGGTCATCCGGGCCACCCACTTGGTGTTGAGCACGCCGGGCGCGGCGGGCACGATGACGCGCGCCGGGTAGCCGTGGTCGGGGGTCAGGGACTCGCCGTTGACGTACAGGGCGAGCAGGGAGCGCGGGTCGGCGACCTGGTTGGCGCGCAGGGCGGCGTGGCGGAAGGCGCCGCGCCGCTGGAGGGACTCGACGAACACGTCCGGCGGATCGTCGTGGCCGACGAGCGCGGCCAGGTCCCGGAGCCGTACGCCCCGCCACCACTGGTCCGAGGTCGACCAGCCCTCGACGCAGGCGATGGGCAACGCCGCACTGTGCAGCGGGAGTTCGCGGAGCTGGGCGCGGCTGAGGCGCAGGGTGCCGGAGCGCCCCGTGACGACGAGGCGCCAGGCGTCCTCGTCCGTCTCCGGCGCGGTGATCCCGGCGTACGCGGCCGTCTTGTTGATCTGGAAGCCGTTCGGGCCGCTGCCCGGATCGGGTCCACCGTGCGGAGCGAGCAGGGCGGTGCGCCGCAGCGGTCCGTCGAAGCTCTGGCCGGCCGTCGTGGCGAACAGCAGCAGCGAGCCGCCTCCGACGAACCACAGCGCTCCCCGCCGGGAGACGGTCACGGGATCCGGGCGAGGGGAGACGAGCTCCCGCTCGGGCGCGGGCGCGGACTCCTGCGACGAGACCGGCTCCTCGGCCCGCAGGCGGCGCAGATTGCGTACGGCCGCCGGGACCTTCAGCACGGCGTGGGCGACGAAGGCGGCGAAGAAGACCCATGCGCCGTAGAAGTGCAGGGGATAGAAGGAGCCGGGGAAGACGTAGTCGAGCTGGACGTTGAGCACGCCGGTCGTGAACTCGAACAGCGCGCCGCCGACCAGCAACAGCAGGGAGATCCGTTCGAGCGCGTGGGCGAGCGAGCGGGCCGGCGGCAGCGTGAACAGCTTCGGCACGACCGACCACAGCTTGGCCAGCAGGACGGGGATCAGGGTGACGCCGAGCGTGACGTGCACACCCTGGTTGACCCGGTACAGCCAGTGCGGGTCGGTCGGCCAGGAGAAGAGGTAGAAACCGAGGATCCCCTTGTCCGGGGTCTTGTCGTTCACCGGGGAGAGGTCCGGGTTGTAGGCGGCGTACGAGACCAGGCCCGTCACGAACAGCACCGTGATGCCGCCGAGCAGCACGAGGCCGAGCACCGAGGTGAACCAGGGGCCGCGCAGCGGGCTGCGCCAGAAGCCGGGGGAGGTGGGCAGCCGTGTGTCGTCTCGCATGATCCGACCGTAGGCCTCGGGACCGCCGGAAACGGGTGCGCGACCCATGACGAAACGCTGACGTCCGGCCCGGACGGCGGCCCGCGACCCGCCGCCCGGCCTAGCGTGCCGGTGTGAACAGCACCCTGCGCTCCGCCGAGCCGCGCGTCCGACGCTCCGGCGGCATCACCCGCGACCTCCGCCGCGACCTCCGCCGCGACCTGTACGCGGTGGGCGCCGCCGTCCTGCTCGTGACGGCGGCCGTGCTGATCGGCCACCACATCCAGCACGCCCATCACACCTTGCGCGTCAACTGGCCGCCGCTGCTGGGTAGTTGGGGGCCCCATCTGGGGCCGGGCACGCCGGTGGCCGTCTTCGTGGCGGTCGCGACCGCGGGGTACGGTCCCGCCCTGGCCGCCCGCCTGCCCTGGCGGGCCCTGCTCGCGGCGGCCTGGGCCACGGCCACGGCCTGGATCCTCTCGCTCGCCCTGATCGACGGCTGGCAGCGGGGCGTCGCAGGCCGGCTCACCTCCCGCCACGAGTACCTCCAGGCCGTCGGCCGTTTCCACGACGTCCCGGCGGCCCTGCGCGACTTCACCCAGCACATCCTGCTGGAGTCTCCGGACAACTGGCCCGCGCATGTGGCCGGTCATCCCCCGGCGGCCACGCTGACGTTCGTCCTGCTCGACCGGGTCGGGCTGCGGGGCGGGGGCTGGGCCGGAACCTGGTGCGTCGCCGTCGGCGCGACGGCCTGTGTGGCCGTCCTGGTGGCGGTGCGGGCGCTGGCCGACGAGGGGCTCGCGCGGCGGGCGGCACCCTTCCTGGTGCTGGCTCCGGCCGCGGTGTGGATGGGGACCTCGGCGGACGCGTACTTCGCCGCGGTCGCCGCGTGGTCCGTGGCGCTGCTGGCCCTGGCGGTCACGGGACGGCGGGTCAGGGGCGGGGCACTGGGCTCAGGCCTGCTCTTCGGCCTGACCTGCTACCTCTCCTACGGCCTCACGCTCTTCGCGCTCATCGGCGCGGCGGTGCTGCTGCTCGGCCGGGGGCGCGTCCGGGAGCGTCCCGAGCTGCTCGTCCTGCTGCTCGCCGGGGCGGCCGTCGTGCCGACGGCGTTCACCCTCGCCGGATTCGACTGGTGGGAGGCGTACCGGCTGCTGGTCACGCGCTACCGGCAGGGCGCGGGCGGGATCCGCCCCTACGGCTACTGGGTGTGGGCCAACCTCGCCTGCGCGGTCCTGATCACGGGCCTGGCGACGGCGGCCGGCCTCCGGCGGACCGGCGAGACGCTCCGCCACCGTCACGGCGGGAGCCTCGCGCGGCCCGAAGGCCCGCACCGCTGGGGCGCGGACGCCCGCCTCGCCCTCCTCGTGGCCGCCGCCCTGCTCGCCCTGCTCGTCGCCGACCTGTCCGGCATGAGCAAGGCCGAGACGGAACGCATCTGGCTCCCGTTCGCCATGTGGCTCCTCCCGTCCTGCGCGTTCCTCACCCGCCCGCGTGCCTGGCTGGCCGCCCAGGCCGCACTGGCCCTGCTGCTCAACCACCTGTTGCTGACCGGCTGGTGAGCCGGGGCGCGAGGGCGCTCAGCCGGCGAGTTCTCCGAGGATGGCCCAGGTGCGGCAGCGTGCGGCGGCCCGAGATGGTAGCGACCGTGCGTGGCCGCCCGGGCGGTCTGCGCCTGGCTGGAGACCAGCAGCGGGTGACGGCCGAAGACGGGGATCGCGGACGTCCCCAACGTGCGGACCGGGCACTTCGCGCCCGACGATCGCCGCGAGCTGGGGCGAGTCCGCGCCGAACGTCTGCCCTAACCAGGCGGACCGCAGCCCGGCGACCCGGGCCTCCTGTGCGAGCCGCACGGTGGCGTCGATCTGGTTGTCGGCGTCGCTCGCGTCGAGTGCTGCTCCCAAGGTCATGTCGGCGAGAACCAGGGGCGGCCGGCCAGGCATTCCGGTGCCGTGTGACGGCTCTTCGTCAGTCGTGTGAACGAGTTCTCAGTCGTGTGAACGAGCGTGTGACGCGTGTCCGGCGCCCGGCCCGCCGGAACCCGCGCGCCCGTTCGCGACCGCCCGAGGCTGCCGGGCACATTGACGCCACATCGAGACGAAGAACAGTGCAACCTATGGGGCAATCAGGTTGTCTCTGTTTTTAACCGACACATCACCACACACATCCCTCGGGGGAGATCATGGTGCGAAACAGAACACTCTGGGCCACCGCCGCTCTGCTGGCCGCCACCCTGGGTGTGGCCGCGGTCCCGGCCACCGCCGCCCCGGCCACGGCCACCCGGGCCGCCACGGCCTGCCCCACCGGCTGGGGCAGCCTGGACAAGACGTACTTCGCCGGTACGGCGACGGCGCTGACGAACGTCAGGACCGGCCGCCACGACTGCTACGACCGGTTCGTCGTCGACGTGCCGGGCGCGGGCGCCGCCGAACTCGGCTTCTCGGTCGCGTATGTCGACCGGCTCTACCAGGACGGCTCGGGCCGACCCATCACCGTCGGCGGCGGCGCCATCCTGGAGGTGCGGGTCAACGCGCCCTCCTACAACGTCGAGACCGGCACACCCACCTATCCGGGCCGGGTGGCACAGCCGCTGCCGGGCGTGAACCTCACGGGATACAGCACCTTCCGGGACACCCGGTACGCCGGGAGCTTCGAAGGGGTGACGCAGTTCGGGCTCGGCGTTCGCGCACGCCTGCCGTTCCGGGTGCTGCGCCTGGCCGACCACCTCGTGGTGGATGTCGCGCACGCCTGGTGACACCGGCCGCCCGGACCCTCCCCGGCGCCCGGCCTCCTGAGGCCGGGCGCCGGGCGCGGTGAGGGTAGGCCCGTCGTGAGCGCGTGTTCCCGCAGCCCCCGGGACATCCCGGCCGGGATTTCGTAGGCTGTCGGTCGCCGTTCGCCACCCCCACCGCGCCCCGCAGAGGACCGGATGCAGACCTTCAGACTTGTCAAGTACCTGACATCGGCAGCCGTGATTCTCATGCTGCTGGCCCCGGCACCGACCGCGGCCGCCGCGCCCCCGGCGGCCGCCGCCCGGGACTCCGTCGCCGCCTCCGAGGCCGTTCCTCCGACGGCGGAGGACTGGCAGCCGCCCCTGTCCACCCGGGGTCGCTACATCGTCGACGCGCAAGGACGCCGCTTCCGCCTGAAGTCCGCCAACTGGGACGGTGCACAGGGCTCGTGGTCGGGAAGCGGCAGCACCGCCGATCCCGCGAACCACCACGCCGGCCAGAACTCCTCCGGCATACCCCTCGGCCTGGACCGCGCCCCGCTGTCGGAGCTGCTCGCCGACTTCCACCGGCTCGGCATCAACAGCATCCGGCTGCCGTTCTCCAACGAGATGATCCGCACGACGACCCCGGTGCCGGATACCGCGGTCGCGGCCAACCCGCGGCTGCGCGGCAGCACACCCCTGCAGATCTTCGACGCCGTCGTGGCCGCCCTCACCGGCGACGGGTTCGCGGTCATCCTCAACAACCACACCAACACCACCCGCTGGTGCTGCGGCGTGGACGGCAACGAACGCTGGAACAGCGGTCGGACCACCCGGCAGTGGACGGACGACTGGGTCTTCATGGCCCGCCGCTACGCCGCCGACTCCCGTGTCGTGGGCGCGGATCTCTACAACGAAGTGCGCCGTGACGTCCTGGACGACCCCAACTGGGGCCTCGGCGACGACCACGACTGGTACGCGGCGGCCCAACTCGCGGCGGACCGCATCCTCACCGAGGCCGCCCCCGACCTCCTCATCGTCGTCGAAGGCATCAACTGGACCGGGCTGCCCGTGGACGGGCTGCCCCACGAGCGCCCCACCCTCACGCCCGTCCGCGCGCTCTCGCACACGCTCCTGGACGCGCACAAACTGGTCTACTCCGCCCACTTCTACGGCTACACCGGCCCTCGGCACAGTGGTGCCACCGGGATCGGCGAGACCCACGACCCGCGCTACCAGGACCTGACCCGCGACCAGCTGTCCCAGGTCCTCACCGACCAGGCCTTCTTCGTCACCGCGGAGGGACAGCACTACTCCACCCCCGTGTGGATCAGCGAATTCGGCATCGGCGCCCGGGAGACCGGCGCCGCCGCCCGCACCTGGTTCGGCAATCTCACCGACTACTTCGCCGACCACGACGCCGACTTCGCGTACTGGCCCCTGGTCGGCTGGGAGGGCCACGACGACTGGGCCCTGCTGCGCTACGACACGACGGCGCGCCGCTACGGCATCCTCGACCAGGCCGACTGGCGCGGCGCGGCCTGGGATCACCTCATGACGTCCGCGACCCGCACCGGGACCGTCCCGCCGGTGCCGGTCCGGCGCATGCTCGCCACCGATCACGGCGACGCGGTGCAGTCCCGGCGGGTACGGGCCGGCGGGGACTGGGATCCCGGGGCGTCCGAGGCCGCCTGCCCGGACGGACTTCGGCTGATCGGCCTCAGCCACACCGGCGGCCGGGGTCTGTGCACCGACACCACCGGCGGTGACCTCCGCGCCCCGGACGGCGCACAGACGGTCGTCACCGACGAACGCCACGTCCCCGCCGGCGGCGACTGGGCCGGGGGCTACACCAAACTCCAGTGCCCCGCCGGGCAGTTCCTCATCGGCTACAGCCACCGCGGGGAGCGCGTCTCGGCCGCCCTGTGCGTGCCCGCCCGCACCGCGCTGGGCCGGTCCGGACGGACCGTCTGGTTCGACCGGTCCGACAACCGGCCCGCCGACACCGGCGGCGACTTCGCCCAGGGCCGCTACAAGGGCCAGTGCGCCGCCGACGAGTACGCCGCGGGCATCGCCTTCACCACCCGGTTCGGCAGCACACCGGGCCCCGCCGCCCTGCTGTGCGTCCCGCTGGGTCCGTGAACAGTGCGCCCCCAACAGGCCTCGCACGAGAGTCTGTTGGGGGCGCGGACGTCCTTGCGTCCCGGAACCCCTGCGAAATTGTCCGTGATCGGTAACAGGCGGATCCCGCCGCGCCTTTTCACCGTCCTGACAGCTGCACGGGATCACCGGGGCACGGGATCCACCGACACGACACGAACAGGGCAGACATGGCGCGGCATGGCGGGCGGGGATGGTACGGCCGGGTTATCGCGGCGGCAGTCGGTGTGACGGCGATGGCCGCCGTCACCTCGGTATGGACCGCGCAGGCCGGACCGGTGGACGCAGGGCAGGCGGGAGCGGACGCCTCGGCGCGCCCGTCCGCGGGTTCCGCGCCCGCCCGGGTGTCGGTGGACATCGCCCATGCCTCGGACCACGGTGCCCGCGGCGTCAACATCACGATCGACGACGGCCCCGACCCCGACTGGACGCCGCAGGTCCTCGACGTGCTGCGGGAGAACGGTGTGAAGGCGACCTTCTGCATGGTGGGCACGCAGGCCCAGGCCCACCCCGACCTGGTCAAGGCCGTGGTGGCGGACGGCCACCGGCTGTGCAACCACACGGTCTCGCACGACACCACCATGGACACCAAGCCCGACTCCTACCAGTCGCAGCAGATCCTGGACGCCGAACGGATGATCACCGAAGCCTCCGGGGGCGTCCGACCGGTGTACTACCGGGCGCCGGGCGGCGCCTTCACCCCCTACAGCCGCAATCTCGCCGCCTCCCGTGGGATGCGGCCGCTGGGCTGGAACGTCGACACCAAGGACTTCGAACGGCCGGGCGCCGCCGCCATCGTCGCCACCGTGAAGAGCGAGGTGTCCAACGGCCCGACGATCCTCTTCCACGACGCGGGCGGGGACCGCGCACAGACCGTGGCGGCCCTGCGCGAGATCCTGCCGTGGCTGCAGCAGCAGGGGTACTCCTTCGGCTTCCCGGTGCGCTGAACGCGCGGTCACTGCGCGCCGCGCCTGTCGTCCTCGCTCCAGGCACGGGTGTCCCGGGGCCGGACGTACGGTTCCTCGCCCTCGGGCAGCCCGCCGGCCACGGCTCGCTGCCGGGCCAGCTCGGCGTCGAACTCCAGGCCGAGCAGGATCGCGATGTTGCTGATCCACAGCCACACCAGGAAGACGATGACACCGGCGAGCGTGCCGTACGTCTTGTTGTACGAGCCGAAATTGGCCACGTAGAAGGCGAAGCCGGCGGAGGCGATCAGCCAGATCACCAAGGCCAGCACGCTCCCTGGCGTGATCCACCGCAGTCCGCGCCCCCGGACGTTCGGCGTCGCCCAGTACAGCAGGGCGATCATGATCGTGACCAGAAGCACCAGCACCGGCCACTTCGCGATGGACCACACGGTCAGCGCCGTGTCCCCGATGCCCAGCGCTGCGCCGGCCTGCCGGGCCAGACCGCCGGTGAACACCACGATCAGCGCGCTGGCGACCGCGAGCACCAGAAGCACCACCGTCACCCCCACGCGCAGCGGCAGCACCTTCCACACCGGCCGGCCCTCGGGCATGTCGTAGACCGCGTTGGCGCTGCGGATGAAGGCCGCCGTGTAGCCGGAGGCCGACCACACCGCCAGCACCAGACCGACGATGGCCATGACCGAGCCGACGCCTCCCCGGCCCTGCAACTGCTGCACCGCGTCGCTGATGATGTCGCGGGCCGAACCGGGCGCCACCTTGCGGAGGTTGTCCAGTACCTCGTCGGTCGCCGACTTTCCCGCCAGCCCCAGGAGCGACACCAGCACGAGCAGGGCCGGGAACATCGACAGCACCCCGTAGTACGTCAGCGCCGCGGCCCGGTCCGTGAGTTCGTCGTCCTTGAACTCCCGAAGGGTGCCTGTGAGCACGGCCGGCCAGGAGCGCTTCGGCAACTGCCCGGGACCGTCCGGCGTCCGCCGTTCCACCTGCTCGTCCGGCCCCGGCGTGCCCGCCCGACCGGTCGCCGACGGCGTGGTGTCGTCGTGGTCGGATTTCGATGTGCCTGCCATGACAACGGAGTAACCGCGGGCGGCCGTTCCATGCCTCGACCAGGACAGCGGCCGGAACTCATCGGCTTCCCGGACGCGGGACGGCGCGCCGAGCCGTTCGGGTCCGCTCAACGCGGGGCCGTGCGCCGGCCGTAGTGGCGGGCCAGGGCGTGGAAGGCCTGCTTCGGTTCCCAGTGCCAGCCGGCTTCCGGGTGACCGGGGCGCCTCTGCACGGTTCTGGTGACGGCGTAGGACGCCATGTCGAGGTCGTAGCGGGGGTTGTCGGCGCGGTGCGGGGCGTCCGGGGTGACGAACTCGAAGGCCATCGCCGCGTACAGTCCCATCGACTCGAAGACGTCGAGGAGTGTGCTGACGTAGTCGGCCTGGGTGCGTTCGCTGCGGACCGGATGCCCCTTGATCTCCTCGGGGTCCTTGTCGTGGTCGACCACGTCCCATCCCATGCCGCCCTTGTCCGGGGCACCCACATAGGCGCAGGTGCCGAACTCGGTGACGGCCAGCGGCTTCCCCCGACGCATGTGGCGGCGCAGCTCTTTCACATGGTCGGCGGATCGCGGGAAGGAGGAGTAGTAGTCGATGCCGATGACGTCGAACAGGGACCAGTCGACCCGGTCGTCCTGTGCGGCGGCGTAGGACAGCCGGCCGTCGAAGACCGAGCGGCCGGTGCTTGCGGCCCGCTCCGTGAAGGTGTCCAGACGGCGCTGCGTGACCACGGGGTCGTAGGTCCCGTTCATGAGGTTGCGTACGCGCTCCAGCACCGTCTCCCCCGGCACGATGCCGGGCACGAAGAGCCAGAACTCGCAGCCCACGCTGAAGTCGACGCTCGCGCCCTGCCTGCGCAGCCGCTGCGCGACCCGGCCGGTCTCCGCGAGATGTTCGAGGATGTCCCGCGCCGGGACGTCCCCGAGCGTGGGCTGAAGCCATACGTGCAGGCCGTGTTCGGCGGCCTCGGTCGCGGTCGCGGCGAGGCGTTCCACGCCGTCGCCGGTGACGTCGACCGTGTCGGCGTGCAGGTCGTGACGGATGGCGCGCAGGTCCGCCCGCATCCGCTCGGCGTTCCACCCCGTGGCCGGGGTCTCGCCCTCCCCCACGGTGTAGACGACACCCCGGTGCCGCAGCCCGCGCCCTCGTCCCGTGGCGTGCGCCCGTCCCGCCGGTCCGAGCACGGCCGCCGCGCCGACCGCCGCCGTCCCGGCCAGGAATCCCGCCCGACTGATCCGATTGGTTGGCTCCATGCCCCCACGGTGCCGGGGGCACGCGCAGGCCGCAGTCGGCCGATGGTCCGGATCGGCGCGACGAAGGTCGGTGAGGGGGCCGGTCCTGCGGTCGTTCCGGCGGCCGGGACACGTCCGAAAGGCGTCGCCCGGTCGCGCCCCGGCCCCCGTCCCCTCAGCCGATCGTGCCCTGCCCGTACGGAACGAGCCGTACGGGTCCGACGAGACCGAAGTCCTGTCGGGCGACGGTGCCGAAGACCGTGGGCTGGGCGACCCGGAGCCGGTTGACGAGCGGGATCGCCACCTCGACCTCGATCACGTTGCGACCGCGCCGGAGCAGGGGACCCACGTCGACGATCGGGTGGAGACGGTCGAGGGGCGGGGCGCCGGTGCCGTTGACGGTGACACGGGCGGTGTCGGAGACCCGGCCGAGCTCCAGGTGGGCGCCGTGCGCGGAGGTCCACCCGGCCGGCAGGTCGATCGTCGTCCGGTAGCGTCCGATGCCCGCGGAGTCGGCCAGTTCCGGGATCCCCGACCAGGGCAGCAGCGTGTCGAGGGTCAGCGTGCGGTGTACGTGCTCGGTCCGGGTCGGGGAGGATCCGGGGTACCAGTCGTCGACGTCCAGCTGCCAGCGGCCCGGGGTGATGGGGGCGGGTACGGACGGGATGGTCGTGGTGACCGTACGGCCCGAGGACAGCCGGGTCGTACGGGTGCCCGCCTCGGCCGAACGGACCGTCAGCGAGCGCCCGTCGAAGAGGACTTCGGAGGCGTCCGTGTCGACGACGTGCGGCTTGGCCCCGTTGCGGTCTCCGAAGAGTCCCGGTCGTCCCAGTGCGACGATCATCACCTGGCCGGGCTGGAGGGCGACCCGCACGGTGACGTCACCGTCGTCCTCGGTGTACCGGGCGATCCGCGTGGCTTCTCCCGTCCAGGGGTCGAGCAGGTAGGGGATCGTCGTCCCGCCCCGTGTGCGGCGGGTGTGGCGCAGTGTCACCTGGTGGTCGATCGCGGCCACGGGCGGCTTGACCGTCTCCGCGTGCTTGCCGTTGCAGAGGTAGTAGAAGTCGGCGTCCCGGGTGACGCGGTGTGCGTTCAGAAGCGTGGAGGAGGTGGCGTGGCGTACGTCCGGGGTGACTCCGAGCCCGGCGAGGGCGTCGCCCACGGCGGCCTTGTCGGTGACCCGGGTGACGTGGGGCAGGGCGAGCAGCCGGGCCAGGAGCTCCCGCAACCGGTCGGTCTCGCCGTCGTCGGGGACCCCCGGGGTGAGCGGCTGGTCGAAGGCGCCCAGCAGGACGATCGGCAGGCCGGCCTCGGCCAGCGCCAGCAGGCGGCGGGCGTCGGCCGTGGCGAGGGTGGGGGTGGAGGAGTAGAAGAAGTCGCCCTCGACGAACAGGGCTTTGTAGGCGGGCCCGTTCGGGGCGAGCCGGCCGCCCGAGACGGTGGCGTTCGGCAGGTCGAGCAGCGGACCACTGAGGAACTGGTGGCTCCAGCCGAGCGGGATGCCGGTCGCGGTGAACCAGGACGCGCCGATGCCGGTGGCGGCGTAGCCGGTCTGCCGGAACACGGCGACGTCGGCGCGGGCGGTGCCGGACTGGAGCACGCCGTGCACCCGGCCGAGGTAGGCGGCGATGTCCGCCACGTGGTGCCAGCTGGGCTGCCGGGGCCCCCACGACTCGCCGTACCCCGAAGCGCCGTTGTACGGGCTGAAGGCGGCGAAGCCGGGCCAGCTCACGCCGGGCGCGGTGGCGTAGGAGAACCCGTGGACGACGGTCTGGTTGACGCCCGCCGCGTAGGCGCCGCCCATGGTGCGCAGGAAGCGGTCCCAGGTGGTGCTGTACGCGGAGCCGTTGTAGGCGCCCGACTCGCAGGACAGCACCGTGTGGCCCGCCATGTCCCTGCCGCCCGCGAGGCAGCGGAAGTCGTCGAGGTTCTTGAAGCCGAGGGATTCGCCCTCGGGGATGTCGAGGATCGCCGCGGACTCGATCGCGTCGGTCTGGAGTCCGTAGGGCTGGGCACGCAGGGTCATGCCGAGGGAGTGGGCCCAGTCGCGCAGCGCGCGCACGTGGTGCCGGTTGAAGAGTTCCGAGAAGGTCTCCCAGAAGTCGTGTCTGATCTGCCGGGTCAGCTGCGCCTCGAAGGCGAACACCTGGTTGCTGTCGCTCAGGACGAGGGCCGGCAGGTAGGGCAGCAGGGGCCGGCCGGTGTGCTCGGCGAAGGCGTCCGGCAGGGACGGAGTCCAGGTCAGGCCGTCCGTCTCCAGCTCCACGGAGTCCTCGAAGAAGGCGCCGCCGGCCGCCTTCAGCAGGCTCCGCACGGTGGGGGTCAGCAGTTGCTGCTCCCAGAAGCCGGTGACGGCCGCGGTACCCGCCGGGTCGAGGTGGTCGACGACGTGGGCGGCGGGCGCGGAGTGCGGGCCGGACTCGGGCTGCTGACCGCTGCCGCGCGTCCAGTAGGAGATCAGCGTCCACTCCCCCGTGTCGGGAGCCGTCCAGGTCAGGGTGCCGTCCTCGGCGACGGTGGAGGTGAGGTCGCGGACGCTGGAGAGGTCGAGTCCGGTCTCCTTGCGCGTGGAGTACGCGGGTTCGACGCGGGCGGCCTGTACGGCGAGGAGCCGCTGCCGGGTCACGCCGGCGGCGGGCGCGTGCACGGGCGGCGGAACCGGTCCCCGGAAGGTGGCTCCGGCGCTCAACGAGGCCCGGCCGTGGACGAGTTCCTTGGCGGCAGCGTCGTCGTCCGGGGTGACGCCGGGGACCGCGACGGGCCAGCTCGGGCCGAGCGTGAGGTCGATGGTGAGGCCCCGTCTCGCGGCCCGGCGCAGCGCTGCCTCGACGCCGTCGCGCCACGGCCGGCTGCCCCACCCGTGGTGCGCGGTGTCCAGGACCGTCTTGTCCTTGATGCTGTGATGGACGGCGGCGATCTCCGCGCCGCCGAATCCCGCGTCCGCGATCTGGTCGATCTCGCGGGCGATCTCGTCGGTGTTCACCAGACCGTCCGGCCACCACCAGCGGAACTTGGGCCGCACCGAACGGGCGGGAGCGGCGAACCAGTCGGCGGCGGGTCCCGGCGCCCCGGTGACGGACGGCGCCGCCGCGGCCGCCGTCCCGGATCCCACGGCAGCCACGATCCCGGCCGCGATACCCACCGTCGCCCCGGCGGCGAGAACCGCCCGCCGTGACATTCCGCCGCCCTGCTCGACCTGCTCGACCGGTTCCCGCATGAGCGCTCCCAGATGATCGTTCTTGACTTTGAATCGTTTCAATCCGACTCAAACGCGGGAACGCTAAGCCTCGGCTCGGAGCAAGGTCAAGATGTCGGACGGATCGAGTCGGGAAGAGGACGCGGGGATGGGGTGGCGCGGGGGACGGTGGCGGGGCGGCGGGGTGGTGGGCACATCACAGGGGTGGGCGGCGAGCACGACGGACTTCGAGGCTCGATCACGGCGCGGACCGCGGCGAGGTTGACGGCGAGCCCTTCGGGAGCCCTTGGGAAGCTCTTGAGGGACCCCTTGGGTGACGGGCGACGGTGATATCCGGTTTGCTGCTGGGAAGTTGCACATGTGAGAGGCGATACCGCGGGCAGCGGGCCCCGCGCCGCTCGCGCAGTGGGGCGACGCCCCCTGTCCTGAAGACGGAGGAGGCTCCGCCGAGGCCCTCTGAGCATCGGCCCGGGCAAGCGGAGCGGTGAGGGCCCTCCCCGGGCGCCGTCGCCCGCGCCCGCTTCCGAAGCCGGTTGCGGGCACGAGGAGTTCGGGGACGGCAGGTCGGCGCGGACGCGGCACTCCCCCGTCGGGCAGGCCGCGTACGGCGCCGGCGGGACCCTCCGGGCCGGCGCAACGACCGCTGCGTCGACGGGCGAAGCTTCATGAGAGTGGAGTCCACGGGTCTTCCGCATGTGGCGGGGATCACGTCGGAAGGAAAACCCGCGGTCCGGCTCGGGCGTCTAGCCGGTGTGAGATCAATCAGCAAGGCACCGCGCGCACTGGACGAGGAGGGTCTCGTCCGGCTGGTGGCCAGAGGTGACCGTGCCGCGTTCGAGGAGCTGTACCGCCGTACGTCGCCGTGGCTGGCGGTGCGGCTGCGCCGCCGGTGTGTGGACGAACAGATCGTCGCGGAGGTCATGCAGGAGACGTATCTGGCGGTGTGGCGCGCGGCGGGCGCGTTCGCCGGGGCCGCGGTCGGAGGATCGGCCACCGGTTGGCTGTGGACGATCGCGGCGCGCCGACTCGTCGACGCGTTCCGACGCAGGGCTCACCACGCGGAGCCGCCGCCTGCCGCCGCCGTGCTCGACGCGGCGCCCGCCGCCGAGGAGGAAGCCCTCGCGGCGACCGTCGGCGGAGATGTCGGGGACGCGCTGCGGTGCCTCGCGCCGGAGTTGAGACAAGTACTGCAGGCGATGGTGCTCGACGGACTGTCCGTCCGGGAGACCGCGGTCCTGCTCGGATTGCCCGAGGGAACGGTCAAGACCCGTGCCCGCCGGGCCCGGATCGCGATGCGGAGGGCGCTGGCATGAGCAGGGAACACGCGTCGGAGCGGATCATCGACGGTTACGCGCGCGGCGGCGCGGACCTCGCCGCCGACGAGGTGTGGGCCGTGGAGGCCCATCTGGAGACGTGCCGGGGGTGCCGTGACCGGCTGTCCGCCACCGTCGAGGCCGGGGTGCCCGCCGTTGCGGCGCTGGTCGACAGCGTATGGTCCGGCCTCGAACCCCGGTTGGCGGTCACCGCCACGATGCCGCGCGGCCGGCGCTGGTCGGCGCCGCTGTCGAGATGGATGACGCCGACGATGGTGCCGTGGCTGGCCATGGTCGTGGGCGTGACGCTGCTGGCCCCGCTGCTCGACCTGGCCGACACCGGCTACGGCGAGGTGTCGCTGGTGCTCCTGCTCGCGCCGGTTCTGCCCGTGCTCGGCGTCGCGGCGTCCTGGTCGCGCGGTCTGGACCCGGCGTACGAACTGACGGCCTCGGTGCCCAGGGCCGGGCTCTATCTCGTGCTGCGACGCACTGCGTCCGTGCTCGCCGTGGTCGTGCCCGCGCTGTCGGTGGGCGGATGGGTCACGGGGGTGATGGTGGCTCAGTGGCTACTGCCCTGTCTGGCCTTCACGACGACGACGCTGGCGCTCGGCGGTGTCGTCGGTGTGACGCGCGCCGCCGTCGTGCTGGCTGCCGTGTGGGCCGCCGTGGTCGTGGCGCCGACCCTGGCCACCAGCCGTACGAGCTTCGCCCTGCAGACGGGCGGTCTGCCCGCGTGGGGGCTGATCCTCACGCTCGGCATCGGTGTCGTGATCGCCCGCAGAGGCGCCTACTCCGTGCTGGGAGCCCATCGATGACGATCCGGAAGGAACACCACATGACGTCCGCGGTGAGTGCGGCCGACCTCGCGCCGACGACCTACGCATGGGAGATCCGGGCGACCGGGCTGAAGGTCAGGGTCGGCAGGAAACGGATGGCCGTCAACGGCCTCGACCTGTCCTTGGGCACCGGCGTACACGGCCTCCTCGGCCCCAACGGGGCGGGCAAGACCACCCTCATCCGTACGCTGGCCACCGTACTGCGCCCCACCGAGGGCACCCTGGAGATGCTCGGCGAATCCGCGGGCGGCATGGGCGAGCACCGTGCGCTGCGCCGCCGGATCGGTTACCTGCCGCAGGAGTTCGGCTACTACAAGCGCTTCACCGTGCGCGAGTTCGTCGAGTACATGGCCTGGTTGAAGGAGGTGCCCAAGGCGGACATCCCGGCCGCCGTGCAGCGCGCCGTGGAGCGGGTGGGTCTGGCCGACCGTGCCGACGAGAAGATGAAGACCCTGTCGGGCGGCATGGTGCGCAGGGTCGGCATCGCCCAGGCGATCGTCAACGACCCGACGATCCTGCTGCTGGACGAGCCGACGGTGGGCCTGGACCCGGCGCAGCGGCTGCGCTTCCGTGAGCTGCTGCAGGAGTTGGGCACGGACACCTGTGTGGTCGTCTCGACCCATCTGGTGGAGGACGTCGCCGCCGCCTGCACCGGTGTGGTGATCTTCGCCGAGGGCCGGCTGGTCTTCCAGGGCCCTCCGGACGAGTTGGCCTCGGTGGGCGGCCCCGAGCACGTGGGTGACAGTCCACTGGAGCGCGGCTACTCGGCACTGCTGCTCAACCCCGAGCAGGGAAGGGGTACTTGGTGAACACCCGCGTTCTGCGTATCGAGCTGAGGCGCTCCGTCGCCCCGTGGGCCGGTGCCGTGGTCCTGGCGCCGGCGCTGGCGTTCCTGTACCTGATTCCCGGGTCGTGGTGGACGGGGACCACGGCGTGGACGGCCCAGTGGACGTCCATGGCTCTGTGGACCCGCGGTCTGCTGTTCTACCTGTGGCCGCTCGCCGTGGGGCTCGGGGCGCTGCAGGGCCTGCGCGACCACCGCTCGAAGATGTCCGAGCTGCTGGCGAGCACGCCGCGGCCCGCCCGGCACCGCGCGGCCGCGCTGGCGGGCCCGACGGCGGTCACGCTGACCGCGGCCTTTGCCCTCCTCGTCCTCGTGGGCGCGGTCCAGGTGGTCGCCAACACTGAGTACACCCACCTCGGGTGGCTGCCGATCTCGCTGGTGGGGGCGCTCTCCCTCGTCGCGGGGGCCGTGCTGGGAATGGGGGCCGGGCGGGCCCTGCCGTCCGTGCTCACGCCGCCCGCGCTGGCCATGGGCGCCCTCGTGTTCACGGCGCTCATGCAGATGTCGCCCGGCCGGACGGAGACGACCACCGCGGCGGGGGTCCCGACCACGGAGCCGAACCGGGTCTCCCTGCTGTCACCGGCGGTGCAGGAGGCGCGCGACGCACTCGTCACGCTCTCCGCCTCCGTGCACGTCGGGCAGACGATCTGGCTGCTCGCCATGGCCGCGACCGGTTTCGCGCTGCTGGTCGCCGCGACCCCGCGTGCCCGGCTGATCGCCCTGACACCCGTCCTGGCGGGCGCGGCGCTCGCCCTGCTCGTCCTGCCCGCCGACCCGCACCGGATCTACGTCGTCGACGAGGCCGCCGCGGAGCTGGTGTGCGACGGCCCGGTGTGCGTGACGAAGACACAGCAGGGGCGACTCGCCGGCCTCGCGGGCCCGGGTGAGGAGGCGCTGCGCCGGCTGCGTGCCGCCCTGGGCAGCCAGGCGCCGGTCGCGATCCGGGAGAACGCCGCCGTGCTGCCGGAAGGCTCCACGCCGCAGTGGTCCCGCAAGACCGTGCTCTTCGACTTCGACGACGACATCATCGCCGCCGCGAAGGGTGAGGAGCTGACCCGTGCCCTGATCGCCAAGGGCATGGTGCCGGGGTGCGCCCCCGCCGGCTGGAGCAGCTTCGGGAACGATGAATTCGCGCAGGCCGTCGCGGTGGGCTGGGTCCTCGGGGACCTCAGGCCGCTTCCCGGCACCTTGTCGTCGGGGCTGCGCCGCGAGCTCGACGCCGAGACCCGCCCGGTGTGGAGGGAACTCAAGGCGCTGCCGCGGGCCGAACAGCTCTCGCGGATCGACGCGATGCGCACGGCCGCGTTCTCCTGCGAGGGCGACGCGTTCGACGCGCTGAGCGGTGGTGCGTCCCGGTGAGATGGCTGACGCTGTACGCGCGCTCGCGTCAGGTACCCGCGTCGCTCGCCGCGGTGTTGATCGGCGCGGTGGCGGTGTGGCCACTCGCCCGGGACGGCAGCGGGGGGCCGGGTGATCCGCGACTGCCGGTGCTCGTCCTCGCCACGGGGGCGATGGCGGCCTCGATCGGGCTCGGCGGCCAGGACCTCGCGCTGGACCGCACGGCCGCGATCCGCTGGGTGCCCCGCAGAGCGGCACATGTGCTGCTCTGCGGGGCGGTGGTCGGCACGGTGCTGCTGACCGTGCAGGCGATGGGCGAGGACCTGGCCACCACCGCGTTCGTCGTCCGGGACAGCGCGGGCCTGATGGGACTGGTCGCCCTGGGCGCGGCGCTCTCGGGCGGCCGGTACGCCTGGACGCTGCCGTTCGCCTGGCTCTCGTTCGCGTTCTTCGCCCCGCCCCCGACGAGTGCGCCGATGCGGGTGGTGAGTTGGATGCTGCTGCCGCCCGGCACGGCGGAGGGCACCTGGACGGCCCTGGTCCTCGCGGTCGCCGGCACCGCGGCCTACGCCGTCGCGGGACCGAGACGGTGACGACCGCGGCGCGGTCGCGTTCGGCATCCGCACGCATCGGACCACACGCAGGCGCCGCGTGATCGGCGCCCAGGCCGTGCCGTTCGCGGTCCTCTGCCACGCGACCGAGGTCGTCGACTACCACCGGGGCAGGACGGGCCATCGGCAGGGACCGGGCACCGGTGAGCCGCGCAGCGGTGCCCGCGTGAGCCGGCCTCCGCCGGAGTCGCGACCGTGCGCCGCAAGTACGGCATGGTGTTCAAGCTCGCCTTCCGCTCCGGGAACTACGTCACCGTGCACAGGGACGGGTGAGATGGACGCAGGATCATCAGTGCGCCTTCCGAGGTCGCCACCATCGCGAAGGGGAACCGGTCGAGCTCGAGACAGAGCGCGACGTCGTCAGGATGCACTCCTCGGCGCACCCCCTCCGCCAGTTCGACGGCGGCGCGCGACTCGGCGGCGCGACGGAGGAACTCGGCGGCGTCCGTCCCGGTCTCGTCGACCCTGCGCGCGATGTACTGAGCACACGCCAGATCCTCGTCGGCCTGCCCGTCTTCGCCGGTGACCACGAACGTGGCACGGTCACTCCTGCGCGTCCGCAGGAGCTGAGCCGTCGCCTCCGCCACCACGAAGCCGGCGCACAGCACCAGCGACGCATCCTTGACCGCCAGGGCGCCGACCGTCCCTGCCGTGGTCTTCTGCACAACCGTTCGTCCGCCGAGGTCGACCGACCGCAGCAGGCCCGGGGAGTTGACGGCGTCGAACCCGGGCGCGGGCGGGCCGTCTTTGAGTGCCACCCAATCCGGGTGGCGAGCCTTGAGCGCCAGGGCTTCGTCCAGCGACTCGGCAAGAACGATCTTTTCCGCCCCCTGGGCAAATGCCCAGGCAGCCACGGTGAAAGCACGCATGACGTCGACCACGACCGCCACGGACGGAGCTTCGACCAGATCAGCGATGCCAACGAAACGGGCGTCCATTCTCGTCATGATCGCCTGTGACCCACCCGAAGCGCCCGGACAGTGGCGCGCTTCACATCGAAGGGTCTCGCTGGAGCGCCTGGAAGGGCAACGCCTCCCGCTGCGATGTCCCCCTCTCTCCCCCCGCTGCAGATCTGACGACCCGTGGGCGATCGGGCCGGGCACGACCCGGCCCCCGGCGGGAACCCGCCGGGGGCCGATCTCCTGACCGCGACCTGAAAGGGTCAGATCCGACCGCCGGTGAGCCGGGTGAGAGGGCCTTGCGGGTGACGGCCGGAGCGACGGCCCACGGCGTACGAGGCCGCCGTCAGCGCGGAGAGGCCGGCGCCGACACCGGCGGCGATCAGCTTCCGGTGCGCGATGACGGTCCAGGCCGTCTTGGCGGTCGCGGCGACCTGCCCCGACGTAGCGACGATCGCCTGACGGCCCGCCTCGACCCCGCGTGAGGCACTGTGCGCCGCGCTCTGCACGGCACCGGTCGTCGCCTCGGCCGAGCGCTGGACTCCGGACCTGGTGGCCGACGCGGCGTCGTCCGTCTTCGTCGCGGCGCTCTTCGCGGCCCGGGCCGCCGGAGCGGTCGCCTTGTCCGCCGTGCGCCGGGCCTTGGACGCGGTCACCCGCTCGGCTGCGGACTGTTCATTCGTCTTCCTGTTCGGTTCACTCATGGACATCGCGTTGCCGCTCACCGCAACGGCAAACCCGTCCGGTCGCGCGACATGGACGGCGAAGCTCCCTGAACGAGATCGGCGATCAGCCGCTCACCGGTCACGGTCGTGTCGTCCTTGTGCGCTTCCCACCGGGCGAACGTCTCCCCGGCCGCCTCGGCGAAGACCGACGGTACGCCCACTCCCCGGCAGGCCTGCGCGATCTCGCGCATCTCCGGCTCCCAGCGCCATGCCCGCGGCCCGGCGGCGGCCAGGTGTTCCGTGCCGGCCAGCGGGGTGTCCGGCAGCATCTGTCGCGCCAGGTCGAGCAGGTCGTCCAGTACCCCGTGACCGTCGGCCAGCGCACAGGCCTGAGCGGCGAGGGCGTACGAGATCTTGTTGTACGCGGCGAAGGCCAACTTGAGCGCCGACGCCCGCCCGATCGGCCCCGCCAAGGTGACCGGGGTGAGCGCGGAGCCGTC
The DNA here is from genome assembly GCF_045041255.1 of Streptomyces sp. NBC_00080. Taxonomy (NCBI): domain Bacteria; kingdom Bacillati; phylum Actinomycetota; class Actinomycetes; order Kitasatosporales; family Streptomycetaceae; genus Streptomyces; species Streptomyces sp. NBC_00080. The sequence continues at coordinate 8,927,289 of NZ_CP108235.1, read as the reverse complement.
GAACAGGGCCGAGACCCGTGCCACGGCCGTGTCGTCACCCGAGAGATAGAGCCGGGTCCGGCCCGTCTCGCGCGGGGGCGGTCCGGTGATCCCTCCGTCCACCACGGTCACGGCGCTGCCCTCGAACACGCCGGTGATCTCGGCCATCCGCTCGGGACTCACCGCGTTGGCATCCACGTAGACGCCCCGGAAGCCGGCCGCGGCCACCTGCCCGGCGACGTCGAGCGCGGCGGCGGGTGGACAGACGCTCAGCACGACCTCACAGGTCTCGGCCAGTTCCCGGATGCTCGCGGCGGACCTCAGTCCGTACCCGACGGCCCGGTCCCGACTCGCCGCCGACCGCCCTTGCGGCAGCCACCAGACCACGGCTCCCGCCGTCACCGCCTGCGCCGCCACACGGGCGCCCATGGCTCCCGGATGCAGAATTCCCACGTCTCGATGCCCCATGTGCGGACCCTAACCGGCAGGCGGCCCCCTCGAACCACGACGGTCGCCCTCACCGTGCCTGACGGTGAGTCATGTCTCAACCGCCGCCCGGGACCGTGCCGCCCTTGAGGCGTTCCAGGTCCGAGGGGCGGACCTGGATCACGATGATCGCGATCAGAGCGGCGAGGACCGTGAAGATCGCCGCCATGACGAAGGCGGCCGAGACGCCGGCCGTGAGGACCTCGTCGGACCAGGGGGCGGGAAGCCGACCGGTGCGCCGGAAGTTGAGGCGTTCTGCCGGGGTCGCCTGGGCCAGGAAGTCGGGGATCTGCTTCTCCGCCTCGTTGCGGCTCGCGGTGCCGTACATCGTGACCAGGATGGACAGGCCGAGCGAACCGCCCACCTGCTGAGTGGCGTTGAGGAGCCCGGAGGCCGCGCCGGTCTCCAGCGGGGACACGTTCGAGAGCGCCATCAGCGTGAGCGAGACGAACTCCATGCCCATGCCCAGGCTGAAGACGAGCATCGGGCCGAGGACGCTGCCCGCGTACGTGGAGTGGACGTCGGTCAGGGTCAGCCAGGACAGGCCTCCGGCCGCGAGGATCGCGCCCACCACCATGAACGGCTTGGGGCCGTACGTGGGCAGGAACCGCGAGGCGAGGCCGGCGCCGACCGCGATGACCGCGCTGACCGGCAGGAAGGCGAAGCCGGCCGCGAGCGGGCTGAAGCCGAGCACGTTCTGCACGAAGAGCGTGAGGAAGAAGAACATGCCGAAGATCGCGGCGGCGAGGCACAGCATGATGCCGTAGGTGCCCGCCCTGTTGCGGTCGGCGAACATGTGCAGCGGCGTGATCGGCTGCCGGGAGCGCCGCTCGACCAGGATGAACACCGCGAGGACGACGACGGCCGCGACGAACGAGGCGATCGTGAGCGTGTCCCGCCACCCTTCCTGGGCGGCTCGGATGAACCCGTAGACCAGCAACACCATGCCCACGGTGGAGGTCAGCGCGCCGGCGATGTCGAAGTGGCCCGGGTGGCGCTCGGATTCCTTGATGAAGCGGGGTGTGGCGAGGGCGATGAGCAGTCCGATGGGAACGTTCACGAACAGCACCCACCGCCAGTTCAGCCACTCCACGAGGATCCCGCCCGCGAGCAGGCCGATCGCGCCACCGCCCGCCGAGACCGCGGCGAAGACCCCGAACGCCCGGTTGCGCTCGGGTCCTTCCTTGAACGTCGTGCTGACCAGGGACAGGGCGGTCGGGGACGCGATGGCGCCGCCGACGCCCTGCAGGGCGCGCGCGCCGAGGAGTTGGGCCTCGTTCTGGGCGAGTCCGCCGAGCAGGGAGGCGAGGACGAAGAGCAGCACTCCGAAGATGAACACCCGGCGTCTGCCGAGGATGTCGCCGACCCGGCCGCCGAGCAGCAGCAGGCCGCCGAAGGTGAGGGTGTAGGCGTTGACCACCCAGGCCAGGCTGGTGGTGGAGAAGTCCAGGGAGCGCTGGATGTCCGGCAGCGCGATGTTCACGATGGTGATGTCCAGGACCACCATCAGCTGGCACGAGGCGATCACCAGCAGCGCCATCGCATTGCCCCCGCCACCCTGTCGGGCGGTGGTCCGGGGTGCTGAGGTCGGCTGCGGGAGGCTGCTCATGACGTGTCGCCCGCTCGGGAGCGGGCCCTGGGGAGAGGTCAGTGGACGGAGGCGTCCGCTGTCGGGTCCACCGTTAGACGGTACGCCCGTGGCCGGACCGTCACCACTCGATCATCCGTGGCCCATCCGCGGGTCGCCCGTGGGCCGTCCGTACGCCATCCGTGAGCGGTGCGCGCGGGCGGGCGGGCGGGTCCGTGCCGTGCCAGGACTCCCCCGTCGTCCTGGCACGGCCCCCGTTGTCGCGGCGGTGCGCCGCGGTGATCACCAGGATGCGGGAGGGGTGGGTGGTATGTCGTTGGCGGACGGTCCACATCTGCTTGGCGGAGCGTCCACGGATGGACCGGGGGAAGTCGAGAGACAGCCGGGAGTCAGCCGCGGGGAACCCGGAGACCAAGCCGTCCTACGCCCCCGGTCAGCGCCTGTTCGCGCAGTTCGCTGGGCGGAAGCCCGTAGGCGGTGCGGAAGGCCCGGGTGAACTCGGCGGCCCGGGGGTAGCCCCAGCGGGCGGCGACGGCGCGGATGGGCAGGGCGCGCAGCCGGGGGTCGGCGAGGTCGCGGCGGGCGTGCTCCAGCCGCTGGTCGCGGATGTAGGAGGCCACGGTGAGGCCTTCGGCCTGGAAGGCGCGGTACAGAAAGCTGCGGGAGACATGGTGTGCGGCGGCGATCCCGGCGGGGGTCAGGTCCGGGTCGTCCAGGTGCCGGTGGATGAACGTCTTGGCGTGGAGGACGAGGGTGCGGTCACGGGTCTCCGGCGGGAGCCGGAGGTCGGCGTCCACGGTGTGCGCGAAGAGGGCCGTGACCAGGTCGGCGACGACCGTGCCCAGCCGCGGTGCGTCGGCGGGCTGGTACGAGGAGGTGTCCGCGACCAGTTGACGGAGGAACTGCGAGAGCAGCGCGCCGATCCCCTCGCGGCCCGACAGGAGGCTGCCCAGCACCTGGTCCGCCCGGCGACCCGGCACGGCCACCAGGGCACGCGGGACCTCGACGCCGAGGACGGTGACGGGCTCGGAGCCGGTGAACACCTCCCACGACCGCGAGGAGGAGTTGATGTGGAAGTCGTTCATCCGGTAGGCCGCCTGCTGTCTGCCCCAGTCGGCCGCCCCCTCGCCCTTCAGCAGGAGGGAGAGGTGGTAGGTCTCGGGGTCGGACTCGCGGATCAGTTTCGGCGTACGGCGGAAGACCAGGTGGTCGAAGGTGGCCGGCCATACGACGACGTCGCCCAGCGCGATCACGCGTTGGGAGCCGCGGTAGTCCGCGTGGCGATCGCTGCTGAGCCGCATGGGCGCGTGGGTCCGGCCCATGCGCTCCGCCCACGCCTCGAACCGGTCGCTCACCGGCAGGTCCGTGGTGCGGAAGACCGACTCGTGCAGCACGAGCGTAGTCAACCACACCGGCGTCACCGGCCTGTTGGCAGCGGTCGGATCAGCCCAGGTGAGCGGTGTCGACGGTGACGGACTTGGTGTCGGAGGCGGTGAAGGTGAGATAGCCGGGATCGCCGTTGCGGTCGAGATAGCACACCGCGTATCCGATGGAGACGGACGTCTTGCGTACCGGTTCGTCGGTGACGGCCTTGCGGCAGCTCTCCGCCGTGGGCACCCCGGACGAACCCCACGAGGCCAGCCTGCCGTTGGTGGACATCAGAAAGCCGCCCTGGAGATAGAGAGCGTCCGTGCCGGCGTCGGCGACCACGGGCGGTGTGGACGTGAAGTCGTAGCCCGTGGGGGCCTTCTGACCGTCCGACTGCTCCATGACGAAGCCGCGCACCAACGCTGTCGAGGGCGAGGACGTCGCGTCGGGCAGGGCTGCCGTGACCGCGGCGCCTCCTCCCCCGACGACCACCACGGCGGTGAGTCCGGCGATCAGTGGATGGGCGTACGCCATGCCGAGCAGGGGCCCGATCACCGGGATCGAGAACTTCATCTGGGTGTTCTTCTGCGTGATCCTGGCGCTGCCGCTCGCGGTCGCCGTCTGCGTCGAGGAGTGGTGGGTGCCGGGCTGGGGTGGCACGAAGGCGTCGTCACGGGAGGCGTGGTCGCCGAGTTGCGCGCCGCGCGTGCGGTCGGTGTTCATGGCTCGGGACGCTAGCGACAGGCGACCCCGCAGTCTTGTTTTGTCAGAGATTGCCGCCAAGGGGCCACTTTTGGGCGCTCGTTGTGATGCGAGTGACCGGCGGGAGGACGGCTTCGAACTTGCTACTCGGCAGTCATATTACTGAACCGTAACCTACCGACCGCTACCCGAGGTAACTCTGCTCTCGCTACGGTCCTGACAGTTCGTCTAAGAGCGGTACGGGGCAAGGGTGGACGACCGGAGCCCCGTACCGCTCGGTCGTCACGGTCCCGCACCCCACCGGGCCGTCCGCCACCCGAGCCGCAGACGAAGGCTCGGCCTCCCCCTCACCGGAGGTCCGCCATGCCCGCCCCCACCCGCCTGCTCGCCGCAGCCGTCACCGCTGCCGCCTGCCTGGGCGTCACCGCCGTACCCGCCGACGCGGCCACACAGTCGGACGCCGTGGTCTCGCGCGGCGTCACCATCCCCACGTTCTACGACCCGCCCGCCGCCCTTCCGGCGGCCGACGGCACCCTGATCCGCTCCGAACCGCTCCCGCTGGCGCTGAGCCTGCCGGGCATCGACGGACCGCTGCCCGGCACGGCGACCCGCCTGATGTACAAGTCCACGGACTCGGCCGGCCGCCCCATGGCCGTCACCGGCGCCTACATCGAACCGACGGCCCGCTGGACGGGCAGCGGACCACGGCCTCTGGTCGTCGTGGCACCCGGCACGATGGGCCAGGGCGACCAGTGCGCCGCCTCCCTCGGCCTCGAACACCCTCTCGTCGTCAACGGCCAGACGCTGTCGGTCGGTTACGAGGACCTGGCGATCTACCGTCTGCTCGCCCGGGGCATCGCCGTCGTGGTCACGGACTACACCGGGCTGGGCGCGACCGATCGGCTGCACACCTACGTCAACCGGGTCGACGAGGCCCACGCCGTTCTGGACGCCGTCCGCGCCGTCCGTTCCCTCGACGCCACGTCACTGACGTCCGGCTCCCGGGTGGCGCTGTACGGTTACAGCCAGGGCGGCGGGGCCACGGCCGCCGCCGCCGAACTCCAGCCCTCGTACGCCCCCGACGTCACCCTCGCCGGGACCTACACCGGGGCTCCGCCCGCTGACCTGGTCGCCGTCACCAAGGCCATCGACGGCAGCGACCTGGCCGGCGCGCTGGGCTGGTCGGTGAACGGCTTCCTGGAGTCCGATCCGGCTCTCGTACCGATCGCCGAAGCGCACCTGAACGCGGCCGGCCGCGCCGCGCTCAAGGACCTGTCGACGATGTGCGTGGGCGACGCCCTCCTCTCCTACAACTCGGCCAGCAGCACCGACTGGACCACGGACGGGCGCTCGCTCGGCGACATCGTCCAGGCCGAGCCGGCCCTCAAGGCGTTCCTGGCCGACCAGCGCATCGGCACCCTCGAGCCGGCGTCCCCGGTACGGGTGGCGACCGGCACCGCCGACGACCTGGTACCGCACGCACAGGCGCGCGCCCTCGCCGTCGCATGGTGCGCCAAGGGCGCCGACGTCACCTACAAGCCCGTGATCCTGCCCGGTCTCGGCCGGTCCCTGATCAACCACTTCACACCGTTGCTCGTCGACCAGGGCGACGCGATCTCCTGGCTGACCGACCGGCTCAACGCCAAGCCGGTCACGTCCAACTGCGCCACCCTTCCTCTCCAGCCCTGACATTCCCGACCCCTGACACGAGTCACTCGGCGGCGGCCGGTACGCGCAGTCGCGACGTACCGGTCGCCGCCGGGTCACGGATACGGGCCCGACACAGGCGCAGGCACAGACGCAGGCACCGGCGCACGGCCGTCCGTCGGACTCGACCGAGTCGGCCCGTGCCGGACGGCCTCGGCCTGCGTCAGTCCGACAGACCCAGGCGGGCGACGATCCGCTTGCCGACCGGCTCCTGCGCGACGACGAAGTTCTCCACCACCGCCCGCACGATCTCCAGGCCGTGCTGGCCCACCCGCGTCGGATCAGGCGTCTGGGGCACCGGCAGCACCGGATCGCTGTCCCACACGACGATCTCCACCGCGGCCCCGGCGATGCGCAGCTGGAGCAGGACCGGACCGGGCGCGTATCTGAGCGCGTTCGTGACCAGCTCGCTCACCACGAGCTGGGACAGGTCCATGGCCCGGTCCGACACGGCGAGGCCGTCCCGTCTCTGCACGCGACGCAGGAAGTCGCCCGTGAGGCGGCGTGCCCGGGCGATACAACCGTCCTTGCCGTCCAGCGCCACCGTCGTCTCGGCAGGGTCCCCGCCGGGGGCGGAAGAACCCTGGTCGGGCGGGACATGTTCCATCCGGACCGCCTTCACTACCCCGTTCATATCGGCGCGACTACCCGCGAACCCACCCCCTACGCACCAGCCGCACCACTCACTCGCTCATCGTTGCGCTCGTCGTCCGAGGTGTCACCCGGAGGCCCGCCCGGGTCACCGTCCGCGTCCGGCACCGGCCGCGTGCGATCCCGGTCCCGGCGGGCCGCGGCGAACCCGTCCCGGCCGGGCGACGGAGACGAGCTTGACGACCACGGCGATGCACCAGAGCGGGCTCTGGATCGCTTCTGTCATGTACCGAGTGATCGGTTGTGTGCGCAACAGTGCCACGCACCCGCTCGGGCCCTGTGTCTCCGGCCGGGTCCGGGTTCTTTCTGTAACGCTTTTCGCAGCTCGTTCCAAGAACGGGTGTAGCGCCTTTGAAGGACCCGAGGAGGAGACGCCTGTGGACGACGCGGAACGGTTACCGAGCGGGCCCGCCGCGGCGGTACGTGACCCTCGGCTCTTCGAGGAGTTCTACCGCCGCCACGTGGACCCGGTGATGCGGTTCGTTGCCCGGCGCGTCGACGACCCGCACACCGCGGCCGACCTGACGGCCGAGATCTTCCTCGCCGTCCTGCGTTCGGCGCACTCCTACCGGCCGGACCTCGGCAGCGAGACGGCCTGGCTGTTCGGCATCGCCCGCAACGTGGTGTCGTCGGAGCGGCGCCGGGTCGCCCGGGAGACGGAACGCGACCTGCGCTTCTCCGGGCGGCGGCTGCTGGAGGCCGACGACATCGTCCGTATCGAGGACAGACTCGACGCGGAGAGCCCCGGCCGACGTGCCCTGGCCGCGCTGGCGAGGCTTCCCGAGGGCGAGCGGGCCGTCATGGAGTTGATCGCGGTGGACCAGCTCACGGTCACGGAGGCGGCGGCCGCACTGGGGATACGCCAGGTCACGGCCCGCGTACGACTGCACCGCGCGCGCAAGGCACTGCGTCGGGAGGCGGAGGCCCAGACCGCGGAGACGACGTCCCCGGCCACCCGCGCGCGTTCCGCGGAGACCACGGCGCCGGACGTACCGCTGCTGTACATGGCGAGGGGGGAAGCATGAGCACGGGGCGGACGTTCGAGGACCGGCTCCTGGACGAGCTCAAGAGGGAGATCGAGCTGCGCGAGTCAGGAATCCACCGAGCCGGACCGACCACGGCCCAACCCGGTGGCGGCGGGGCGAGGGCGTGCGTGCGCCGGCTGTTCACCCCGCCCCGGATCGCCGTCGTCGCGGCGGCCTGCGCGGTGGCCTGGTTCGGTATGGCGGTGATGCCCGGATCGTCGTCCTACTCGACGGCGTTCGCGGTGGAGCCTCACGGAGACGGCACGGTCACACTCACCGTCAGGGACCAGTCGATCGATGTCGCGGCCCAGCGCGAACTCGCGACGAGGGTGAGCGAGTGGGGCATCGAGGTGACCATCGACGTGCTGGCCCCGGGCTATGTCTGCGAACGCAGCGAGTTCACCCCGCTCCCGGTCCGGGCCGTCGACAGAGGCGGCAACCGTGTCCCCGTCATCCCGATCAAGGCCGGCTGGGACTTGACCCTGCGCCGGGGCAACGTACTGACCTTCGAGAACATGGAGGGCATGTCCCGGCCGCGCGCCGTCGAGTTGTACTCCACCAGGAGCCAGGCCGAGCCCTGCGTTCCGATGAAGGTCGCCCTGCCGGACGACTAGCGCCTGCCTGACGAACCCCTCACCCGCACAGGATCCGGTCCACGTATGCAACCCCCGCCCCTGGTTCCTCCACGCCCGGAGAAGTCACCCTCGGTAATCGAACAGTCACTCACGTCGCTCCCGTCGCCGCGGCTGGACCGGCTCGACGCGCTGCGCGCCCTCGCGGCTCTCGCCGTGGTCTTCGACCATTCGTCGTACGCGTTCCTGCCGCAGTTCCGGCAGGAACTGATGCCGCAGTTCAACATCGGACGGTACGGCGTCCTGCTGTTCTTCCTGGTGAGCGGGTACATCGTCCCCGCGTCACTGGAGCGCCGGGGCTGCGTCCGGTCGTTCTGGATCGGACGGGTGTTCCGCATGTACCCGCTGTGGGCGGCCGCCGTCACCGCGGTGCTCGCGCTCGACCTGCTGGGCGTCGCCGAGTTGCGCACCGGCCCGGGCCGGCAGAGCCTGACCACGGTCGCCGTCGCCCATGTCACCCTGCTCCAGGAGCTGCTGGGGACGCCGAGCGTCCTTCTCGTCCTGTGGACCCTCTCCTACGAGATGGCCTTCTATCTGCTGGTCGTCGCGCTCTTCACGGTCCGTCTGCACCGTCGGTCGGCGGCGATCGCCTGCGCCCTGGCCGCGCTCGCCGCCGTGAGCGCGGCGGTGGGGGGTGCGCTGCCGGTCTCCGCGCTCTCCGGCGCGGTCGGCGTCGGCCCGCTGGTCGCGCTCGCCGCCGTCGCCCTGGTGCTCGCCATCTGCTGCGCGAGCGCCGGGACACCCGTGCTCCGTGTGACCGGAGGCGTGCTGGGCGGGGTGTCGGCGCTCGTCCTGGTCGCTTTCAACGGCACGGTCGCGATGTGGGAGGGGCTGGTGATTCTCGCCGTGATGTTCCTGGGCACCGCGGTCCACCGGGCCGAGAACGGCGGGGCCGGCCGGTGGTGCGTGGCCGGTACGGCCGCCGTGGTGCTCGCCTGCGCCGTGGGCAGCGCCTACGGGCAGGGCGACGGCGCCCACTTCACCCGGCGCGGCTGGATCCTGGCGTTCCTGGCGGCCGCGCTCACCTTCGGCGCCGGACTGGCGGCGCGCCGTCTTCGCGTACCGCGATCGCTGACCGCGCTGGGAACGATCAGCTATTCGGTCTACCTGGTGCATCCGGTGCTGCTGGCGGTGACCGACGGCACGGTCGGCCGGTGGCGGCAGGACGTGCCCGTGCTGGAGGCGGCGTTCTTCGCCGTGCTGCTGCCGCTGTGCGCACTGACCTACCGGTACGTCGAGGTACCGGGGCAGGCGTGGGGCCGCAGACTGGCGCGCCGCGTCCAGCCGGGATCACACGGAGGCGGTCAGCCGATGTGGTAGCTGTCGCCGTAGACCTTCCAGTCCAGGGGCGGGTCGAGGTCGAGGTTGCCGTTGCGCAGGAAGACGCGCTGGGCGGTGTCGACCCGGCTGGTGTCGCTGTGTGCCTCCTCCTGCTTCATGGCCCAGACCCGGGCGTCGAGGAAGGCGTTGAGATACGTCGTCTCGTCGCCGCCCTGGGCCGGCGGCTTGGCCTTCGTCAGCGCCCGCTTTCGGATGTTGCGGAAGCTCGTGGGGTCGGTTCCGTCACCGTGCATGACGATGGCGTCGTAGTAGGCGAACTGACCGAGGACCCGCAGGCCGTCCGTCTTGCCCTGCCGCACGGCGGGGTTGAAGTAGACGCGGTCGCGCTCGTCGTTCTGGGCCTGCCGGAAGGCGGTGTCCTGGGCGGCCTTGCGCCAGTCCTTCGGGTAGTTCGGGTCGAGACCGGAATGCGAGTCGGTGCCGTCGACCTCGCGCAGGGCGGGAAGGTACTTGGCGAGGACGTTGCCGGGCTTGCGGTCGCTGTAGAGCTGTACGAGGTCGAGCATGTCGTGGGTTCCGGAGCAGAATCCGATGATGCCGGCCGTGTAGCCCCGGCCGTCGCCGATGTCCTCGATGTACTGGTACTGGGCCTTCCAGTCGAGCGAGGAGTTCTCCGCGCTCGACACCAGCTTCATGGCGATCTCCTTCTTCGCCGGGTCGTCGAGGCTCTTCGCCGCGGTGGCCGCGCTCGCCCGGCGGGCGTCGAGGAGCGGCGCGGCGGCCAGGGCGCCGGCGAGGGCGAGGAAGAGGCGGCGAGAGGTGGGGGTGGGGCCGTCGACCGGCCGGGATATGTGCACCACAGTGGCTCCAGGTGAGGAGTGGGGGGTGGGGGGTGAGGCTGCACTGCGACTGACAGGAAAGTTTCCTATCAAGTCTGGGCGACAGAAGTAACCCATCGAAGCCATGTTCGTGCGATCGAACAAACGGCCCCAACCGCCACCGACCCACCGTCACGCGGGCCGGGAACTAGAACAGTTGGAGCACCTGGGAGGCCAGGAAGCCGAGCAGGCCGACGTGGAAGACGACCATGCAGATCCACTGCGTGACGGACATGCGCCAGGCCGCCGCCCGGAGGATCTCCCACTCGCTCACCGCGAAGGCGGCCAGCACCAGGGCGAGCACCTCCCACACCACGTGCCACCAGCCCGAAGGGGTCGCCCCCGTCGTGGCGTCCATGGCGGCCGGGACACGCGCGACCCGCCCCAGCAGAAAAAGGCCGATAAGCAGCTTGTGCCAGCCATGGCGGACCGTCGGCGCCGTGGTCGTCACCCGGGAAGCGGGCGTGAATCCTGTGGACATTCGCACATTTGATCACCCTCCCGGAATGGAGGCCATCGTTCCGTTCGCTCCGGCACAGGTGACCCATCCCTTCTCCCGCGCCGCGCGATCCCTTTACGGAGGTGTCATGCCCCTGTAACTTCCGTGCGCAAGTCCTTTCAGGAAGTTGCCGGTTGCTCTTTCATGGCGACTCCCTCCATCCGCTGCCCGTACCGGGAGAGGCCATGAGGCGCGCACCGACAACGCCCCGCAGACACAGGCCACCACGTCCACTCGCCGCCGCCCTGGCGGCCGCCGGACTGTTCGGACTGCTCGCGGGCCCGTCCGAACCCGACCCCGTCCCCTTGCGGACAACTGCCGCCGCCTCCAACACGGCGACCGTCTTCTACTACACGAAGACCAAGAACTGGTCCGCCACCTATCTGCACTACGCCCCCGACGGCGGCACCTGGACCACGGCCCCCGGTGTACTCATGGAGGCCGCCTGCGCCGACTGGGTGAAGCAGACCGTCGACCTCGGCTCGGCCGCGGGGCTCCAGGCCACCTTCAACAACGGCAACGGCACCTGGGACAACAACGGCGGCGGCAACTACACGCTGGGTACCGGCGCCGTGACCGTCAAGGACGGAGTGATCGCGCACAGCGATCCGTGCGCCGGCACGGAGACGGGCAGCGGCAACGAGGCCACCGTCTACTACTCGACCACCACCTCGGGATGGAGCACCGCCAACATCCACTACGCGCCCACCGGCGGTTCCTGGACGACGACCCCCGGCGTCGGCATGGAGGCCGCCTGCACGGGCTGGTGGAAGAAAACCCTGGACATCGGTACGGCGACGTCACTCAAGGCCGCGTTCAACAACGGCAACGGGGTCTGGGACAACAACAACGGCGCGGACTACCCGATCCCGCTCGGCACCACGACCGTGAAGGACCGGACGGTCACCTCCGGCGCGGCGAACCCCTGCGCGACCGAGGCGCCCGACACCGAGCCACCGACCGCCCCGGCCAGGGTCACGGCGAGCGCCACCGACACGTCGGTGGTGGTGAGCTGGGACGCGGCCACCGACAACAAAGGCGTGACGAAGTATCAGGTCACGCGTACCGGGGGCACCTCGGGAACGGTGGTCACCGATGTCGGCTCGACGGTCCTCTCCGACGCGGGGCTCGAGGAGAAGACCGCCTACACGTACACGGTGAAGGCGGTCGACGCGGCCGGCAACACCTCGCCCGCCTCCGCCGCGGCCACCGCGACGACCGGTGAGCGCGCGCCGGCCCCGGCGGCCGGCACTCCGCTGGGCACCGATCCGCGCAAGGACCCCATCTACTTCGTGCTCACCGCCCGCTTCCACGACGGCGACACCGCGAACGACCGCGGCGGCAGCCAGCACGTCAAGTCCGGAAACGCGGCGAACGACGACCCGATGTTCCGCGGGGACTTCAAGGGCCTGGTCGAGAAGCTCGACTACATCAAGGCGCTCGGATTCTCGGCGGTCTGGATCACGCCCGTCGTGCTGAACCGCTCGGACTACGACTACCACGGCTATCACGGCTACGACTTCTACAAGGTCGACCCGCGCCTGGAGTCCGCCGGCGCCTCCTACCAGGACCTGATCAACGCGGCGCACGCCAAGGGCATGAAGATCTACCAGGACGTCGTCTACAACCACAGCTCACGCTGGGGTGCCAAGGGTCTGTTCACGCCGACCGTGTACGGGGTCCGCGACTCCGAGTGGAGCTGGTACTACGACGAGAAGGCCGAAGGCTTCGCGTACGACGGCCTGACGGTGGAGCCCAAGTCGGGTAAGTCGTACTACAACGGCGACCTGTGGTCGACGGCCGAGCCGACCGGCAACACCTGTCTCAACTGGGGCAAGCCCACCGGAGGCAAGAGCGCCGAGGGTTACACCCTCTACAACTGCCAGTGGCCGAGCCCTACTTCGGGCATGTTCCCCAAGGCCTACTACCACCGGTGCTGGATCGGCAACTGGGAGGGCGAGGACTCCCGGTCCTGCTGGCTGCACGAGGACCTGGCCGATTTCGACACCGAGTCGACGCCCGTGCAGAACTACCTCATCGGCGCCTACGACAAGTACATCGACATGGGCGTCGACGGCTTCCGGATCGACACGGCCGTCCACATCCCGCGCGTGACGTGGAACCGTCGTTTCCTGCCCGCCATCTACGACCGGGTCACCCAGAAGTTCGGCACGGAGGCGGCCGGGAACTTCTTCGTCTTCGGTGAGGTCGGCGCCTTCGTCAACGACAAGTGGAACCGCGGCTCCGTGAACCACTCCGCGCAGTTCTTCACCTGGAAGGAGCGCAAGGAGTACAGCGCGGACGACGAGACGGCGGCCATCGAACAGTTCACCTACGAGAACGACCTCGGCACGGCGAACCAGCCGACGTCGGCCAACGCCTTCCTGAGCGGCAACAACTACCACGCGCCCGACCGCAGCCAGTTCTCCGGCATGAACATCATCGACATGCGGATGCACATGAACTTCGGCGACGCGCAGAACGCCTTCAGCAACGGCAAGGACTCCGACGACAGCGTCAACGACGCCACCTACAACGTGGTCTACGTGGACAGCCACGACTACGGGCCGAACAAGTCGAGCACGCGCTACAGCGGCGGTACCGACGCCTGGGCCGAGAACATGGCGCTCATGTGGACCTTCCGCGGCATCCCGACGCTGTACTACGGGTCGGAGATCGAGTTCCAGAAGGGCAAGCAGATCGACTGCGGGCCGAGCTGCCCGCTGGCGTCCACCGGGCGCGCCTACTTCGGCGACCACCTGGCCGGTTCCGTCACCGCCTCGGACTTCGGTACGGTCGCGAGTGCGAGCGGCACGGTCGCCACCACGCTGGCCCAGCCACTGGTCAAGCACCTCCAGCGGCTGAACCAGATCCGCAGGGCGGTCCCGGCCCTGCAGACGGGCCAGTACTCGACCGACGGGATCAGCGGCCAGATGGCCTTCAAACGCCGCTACACCAGCGGCGGCACGGACAGTTTCGCGCTGGTGACGGTCACCGGCGGGGCGAGCTTCACCGGCATCCCGAACGGCACGTACACGGACGCCGTCACGGGTGACGTGCGGAGCGTCTCGAACGGCACCCTGTCGGTGGCCGCCCCGGGCAAGGGCAACCTACGGGTGTACGTACTGAACGGGCCCGGGAAGATCGGTGCCGACGGGCCGTATCTGAAGTAGCACCGCTGCGGGACCAGGGCTGGTTCAGGGGGCGCCCGGCGCGTCGCCCAGCCAGTCGAAACGGCGGTCGTCGCCGGTACGTCGCCCGTACAGGGCGCGGCCGCCGGTCCCGTAGCGGCCTATCTCCGTGATCAGCGCCACCTCGCGCAGCTCGTGCCGGGTCCGGTCCGTGACGTCCAGCAGCAGGCCGTCCAGCGGGCCGCCCACGAGTTGCGCGTAGGTGCGGTCCGGGCGGGGTCCCGCGTCGTCGTGGTCGGCGCCGTAGACCCGGCCCCGCAAGAACTCAACCTCGTCCATGACCAGCAGCTTGTCATCCACCACTGACAACGGCCCGTTGAGCACTCTTCGGCCAAGGCCATGGCGGAAAAGCGGCATCCGGGCGCGATCCCCGACCCGGCCGGGTATCCACCCCCTACGCAACGTTGTGTATGGGGTGGGGGGGCCGGCCCTGATGGCACGCAGGCGGGAGCGGGCGCGGACCGACGATTCGGCACGGACCGGCGATTCGGCGCGGACCGGCGATTCGGCGCGGGCCCGGCGTCGGCGGACCGTGCGCGAACTGCGCGCGTCGGGCCGCTACGGACCAAGGCTGCGCGAGGTACTGCCCGCCCTCACCGCCACGGTCGTCGTCGTGGGCGCCGCCCTCGGGGGGCTCGCGCTGGTCTACCGCGAGTTCGGCGGTCCGGCCTGCGCGCTGCTGCTCGCGCCCCTGGCGGTGGTCGCCGCCGTCCTGCGCCGTCTGTCCAGGCGGCCCGCCCGGCGGCGGGGCGGGTACTACACCGCCCAGGAACTGGCCGAGTTGGACATGCCGGAGCTGGTGCTCGCCGTGGCCCGGATGCTCCGTCGGGACGGCTGGCGGGTGCTGCCGCCCCCTCGGCACGACACCCACCATCTCGCCGCCCGCGACGGCCGCGGACGGCTGCTCGACGTGGCGTTCCGTCCCGTGGCCGAGCCGCTGCCCGACGAGGAGTCGGCCTGTTCCTGCCGGGCGCGGCTGCGGGTACGGGGGCTCGCCGGACCCCCACTGCGGCTCGTCGTGCACCGGGGCACGTTCACCCACCGGGACGAGGTGTGGGCCTCACGCGAGCCCCACACGTATCTGATCGACGGTCCTCGTCTTCAACTGTGGGCATGTGGAACGCCGTTGGCCCAGCTCGCGAGCGGGCTCGTCCCCTCCCCTCGGCGCGCGTGATCCCCGCTCGTCGCTCAGCCCCGCCGGGCGGTCGCCGAGGAGGCCGGTTCGTCGGGCGGGCCCGGCTCGGCGTCGGCGGCGGGCGTGGGACGAGTCGGAGCGGTCGGTGTGCGGCCTCCGGTCACCAGGCGTACGAGGAGGTGCGCGCGCCCCGCGGCCACGGGCCCGAGCACGGCCAGCACGAGGACGTACCCGGCGATGAAGGGGGCGAGCCGATCGTCGAGTCCCGCGCTCGCGGCCATGGCTGCGAGGATCAGCGCGAACTCGCCGCGGGCCAGGAGCGTGGCGGCGATGTTCCCGGCGGGCTCGGGACCGTAGCCGTGGAGACGGGCCACGATCAGTCCCGCCGCCACGTTCATGCAGAGGGTCAGGGTGGCCGCGAGGACGACCGGAGCGAGGACGGCCGCGAAGTCACCCGGGTCGATGGCCAGTCCGAACGCGAAGAAGAAGATCGCGGCGAAGGCGTCCCGCAGCGGGTGCACCAGCCGACGGATCCTGGCGGCCGAGGGGGTCTGGGCGAGGATCAGACCGACCATGAACGCTCCGATGGCGTCCGCGACGCCCAGGAGCTCGGAGACTCCGGCGACGAGTACGGCGGCGCCCAGAAAACTGATGACGAGGAGTTCGTCGTCGCGCACATGGATGAGCCGGCCGATGAGCCGCGTGCCCCAACGGGCTGTGGCGGCCAGGACCAGCAGGAACCCGAACGCCTTCGACACCTGGACCAGTACCTCGGCGACACCGTGCGCGCCACCGATGACGGGCTGGAGAGCGGCGAGGTACAGCGCGAGGAAGACGTCCTCCACCACGATGACGCCGAGGATCAGACGGGTCTCCGGACGCCCGAGACGGCCCAGGTCGATGAGGATCTTGGTGACGATGGCGGAGGAGGATATCCCCAGGACGCCCGCGAGAACGAGCGCCTCCCGGGTGCCCCAGCCCAGTGCGAGGCCGAAGCCGAGTCCGGCGCCGACGTTCAGCAGCAGGTAGCTTCCGCCGGCCAGCGCCAGGCGTCTGCCGCCGGTCTTCAGGTCGTCGAGGTGGAACTCCAGACCCAGGTAGAACAGCAGCAGCACCAGGCCGAGTGCCGACAGCATCTCGAAGTCGTGAGCGTCCTCGACCAGGACGAAGCCCGGGGTGTGCGGGCCGAGCAACATCCCGGCGAGGGTGAACAGGGGGATGGTCGGCAGCCCGATGCGGTTGCCGAGGCGGGCGAGGAAGGCCGCCGCGAGGAAGGCGCCGCCCATGGCCAGCAGTGCGTCAGCGTGTCCCATGCGTCACCTCCCTTCCGGGCAGGCGGAGTCGGGCTCGTTGCACGGCACGGGAGTGGATGGGCGGTTCTCCTTCACGGATGGTGACAGCGGGTGGATGCGCCGACGACCGCGACCGGCCCGCCTCGACGCCGCCCGACGTTCCGGGCGCCTCCTCCACGATCACGCACCGGCGGGGGTCACCACCATCGGGGCCGACACCCATTTGTTCCCGGCGATGCCGCCGCACGCCGGCCCCACGGCAAGCCCTCCAGGCTCAGTGGGCGGCGATCCAGCGCCGGACGGCCTCGTTGACGGTGTCGTCGAGGGCGCTCAGCGCTTCCACGGCGTGCAGGTCTCCTGGCACGGGCGCGACTCCCGCTCGGATGAGTGCCGCGTGCAGGTCCAGGCGGCGCCGGTCGGCCGGGGCCATCGCCAGGGGCAGCCGCCGGCTCGGGGCGGGAGCAGGCCACGGTGCCTCCTCCTCGGCCGCCCGCGCCTGCGGCGGCACACGCCAGTCCTCGTCCCCCCACTGCTCTCCGGAGTCCGCCCCGCTCAGCGTCGTATGCGCGTCGAAACCGCAGCGGTAGGGGTCCAGGATCAGCTCAGGCACCGTCACGGCGGTCGGTGAGTACTGCCACTCCTGCATACAACCTCCAGCATTCGGCGTTCGCTTGGTGTCCAGGAGGCGGCCTGCCCGGTCGACGGTTGCAGGACCGGCGACGAACCACCCGAACGTCCCCAAAGCCATCTCGTCACACCACTGCGCCACCTGGCAGAACCCACTGCGCACGCTGCGCGCCCCGGCACACGGCTGCCGAGCGCCGGCGCACAGGCTCAGGGGCGCCCCGCCGCGTCGGGGCTGCGTGCGTCACGGCGTGCGGTTCCCGTTCCGTGGTGCCAGGGTTCTCGCGGGGACTCGGGGCGGGTGCGGCCGATGAGACCGAGCAGGAAGCCCGCCGGGATGGTGATCAACCCCGGGGTCTGGAGCGGGAACCAGTGGAAGTCGCGGTCGGGGAAGAGCGCGGTGGGCGTGCCCGAGACGGCGGGGGACCCCGCGAGGAGCAGCGCGATCAGCGGCAGGGTCCCGTAGACGGTCCAGCGCGTCCCGGTGGCGGTGTGGCCGGGCAGGAACAGCGCGTACAGCAGGACCGGGGCGAGTACCGAGGCGGCGACGGTGAACGACAGCGAGATCAGCGTCAGTCGGCCGCGGTCCTGGACGATGACGGCCAGCACGACGGCGGCCGCTCCGACCAGGACGATGCCGATCCGCGCCCGGCGGATCTCGCCGCCGGGCGAGCGGCGCGCGGTTCCGTGGACGGGCCGGCCGCCGAAGTCGCGGACGAGGCTGGAGGCGGCCGCCAGGGTGATACCGGCGACGGCCGCGAGCGTGGTCACGAAGACGGCGCAGGCGACGGTGGCGAACACCATGCTGTGCCGCACTCCCCCGGCGACCGGGTCGAGCGCGCCCGTCAGCATCAGCAGCGCGGTCGCGCCCCCGGGGTCGGCGGCCCGCAGCAGGTCCCGGCCGATCAGCGCGCAGGCGCCGAGTCCGGCCACCACCACTGCGGCGCACACCACGGTGACGGGGCCCACGGCCCAGCCGACGGCACGGCGAGCGGTACGGGCGTCGCGCAGCGGGTGCAGCCGCATGGTGAGGTGCGGCAGACAGGCGGCGCCGAGCAGGAGAGTGGTCTCGAAGCTGATCAGGTCGAGGCGCCCGGCGACGGAGTGGCCGAAGTGCAGCCCGGGGTGCGCGTAGTCGGCGCCCGCCTCGGAGCGGTCCTGAGCGGCGTGGAAGAGACCCGCAGGTGACCATCCGAACCGGGCCAGGACGAGCCCGGCGACAAGCAGGACCGCGGTCAGCACGACACCGACCTTGAGGACCTGTACGTAACCGATCCCCCGCATCCCGCCGAACGCGGCGTAGCACACCATCAGCGTCCCGGCGGCGAGGGTGCAGCCGGTGAGCGCGCCGGCGGGGAGACCGAACATGGCCACCATGATGTGACCGGCGGTGGAGAGCTGCACCAGGAGCAGCGGGGTGAGGACGACGAGGGTGGCGACGCCGAGCGCACGGTGTACGGAGAGGTCGCCGAGCCGGTCGGCGAAGAAGTCCCCCAGGGTGAACACACCGCCGCGGCGCAGGGGTTCGGCCAGGATCCGCATGACCAGGTAGAGCGAGACGACGGTGGCGCAGGCGAAGAGCATGCCGTCGGCGCCGTCGAGGGCGACCGAGCCCGTGGTGCTGAGCAGGGTGGCCGCGGAGATGTAGTCGCCTGCGATGGCGAGTCCGCTGCCGACCGGGCCGAAGGCGGCGCTGCCTCCCGCGTAGAAGTGCTCGGGGTCGTCCAGGTCGGCCGCCGCCAGCCCGCACATCAGCAGGGACACCGCGACGAAGACGAGGAAGACCACGACGGCGAGCGAATGTCCGTCGCCGGTGCTCATGCTCGGTCCTCCGGTGCCGTTGCCGGGTACGAAGTCGTGGAAGCGGAGGCGGCGTTCGTCGCGTACAGGCCGTTCGGCGCGCACGGGCTGTTCGGTACGTACGGCCCGTTCGGTACGTCCGGGTCATACGGTTCGTACGGGCCTGGCGGTGGAGGAGATGCGGAGGACATGGCGGTCATGCCATCAGCCGGCCAGGGCCGCGTACAGCGGACGGGGCACGCAGGAGGCGGTGGCACAGCGGGGCCGCGGCGGCGCTGTGCGAGGGCACAGGCTCCCTCGACGTCCCTCCCCGCGTCCGCACGCAGCCTGTTCACGACCGACTTGCGGGCGTGACGGTTCAGTTCATGGCCGTCGTCCCGGCCTGGTCAGAACAGCTCGTCCTGCTCCACGGGGCCGGACCGGCCCCCGGTGCGCCGGACGGGCTGCCGGGCGCGTTGCCGGGCGGGCGGCTCCTTGCCGAAGAGGGGGACGGTGCCGTACTCGTCGGGTTCGGCCGGCACAGGGGTGGGTCCCGTCCCCACGTTCAGACGCAGCGGGACGTCCCGGTCGAAGTCCGCCGGCGTCATCGCCGACCACTCGCAGTCCTGACGTTCACTCATCGATGTTCCTCCGCCCTTGCGTATTCTCCTACCCCTGTCCCTCGGCAGGCACGCCACGGTCATGATCAAGTTACCCGTACGGCCGGACGTCCGGCGAGGTCACCCGGTACGTCGTCCCGCTCTCATCGGCAGCGCCGAGCCGCCGCCCGCACAGCCGCCTCCGGGGCGAGGCGACGGCGGTCCGGTCGGCTCGGCGCTGTGTCATGGCTACCGTGCGCGGCAGTCGGCGAGGAGAGTACGTGCGGCAGAGGGCAGTTGATCGGGTGTCAGCCGCCGATGTCCGACTCCTGGGCGGCGGTGACGACCGTCGTCGCGTCCTCCGGCAGAAGGTACCCGGCGGTCGCGGAGGCCTGCGCGGCCGCCCGCACCTTGCTCACGTACTCCTCGTGCGTCGGGTACAACCGGCTGAGCACCGGTTCCGCTCGGGGCGGGAAAGCCGGGTCGGACGGGTCGGACGCGTCGTGCCGGTCCCACGGATCGGTGTCGCCGTTCCACGGGTCCCGGGCGCCGTAGAGACCGCAGAAGACTCCGCTGCCGCCGGTGTCCCGGGCGCCGGTGAGCGTACGCGTGGGCACCGACACGTCGGGGAGCCGGATGCCGCCGACGGCCAGGCCGGTCGCGGGGTCGCGCAGGTCGGCGTTGAGCTGTGCCCCGCTCGCGGGCCGGGGGCCGCCCTGCGCCCAGCGGGCCAGGTGGTGCAGCGCCGCGTTCATCGCGTAGTGGCCGGGGCCGTCGTTGTACGGGGCCGATCCGGCGGCGCAGTCGGGCTGTGGTGCGGCCGTACCCGCGGACCGGATGACCGTCGGCCGGCCGAGGTCGTAGGCCCACTGGTCGCCGTGGGCGGTGCCGGCCACCTCCCAGCGCGCGAGGCGGGCGGAGTCGGGCTGCCGCGCCGCGGACGCCCCCGGCACATCGGTCTCCGTGAGCACGACGAACGTCGGTACGGACAGGTCGGTACGGATCCGCGACGGGTACGGCATCAGCAGGATGTCGCCCAGGTCGCCGCTGATGGGCGCGGCGAGGGCGCTGTTGCTGTGCACCATGAAGCCGTCGTAGACGCCGGAGACGGGCTGGACGGCGTTGGCGTACGTCGTCATGAGACCGGCCGACTGCGACTCACCGTCGGCGAGCAGGGTCCTGATCGTGAGGCCGCCCAGCGGATCGGGCCCGTCAGGGGTGCGCAGCGCCTGCCCCGCCTGGCTGAAGATGTCGTAGGCGAAGGCGTCACCGGGGTGGACCAGGCTGCCGTACCGGGCCGGATCCCAGCCCTTCAGCCCCTTGATCTCGCCGAGACCGCCGTTGATGCCGACCGACTGAGCCGAGACGCCGACCCAGGCGTATCCCTCGCGCAGCAGCTCGTCCCGCTCGAACCAGTAGTCCGGGGAGAGTTCGAGCTGCCCACTGACGTTGAGCCACTCCACGACGACGGTGCCGTTGAACTTCGCCGCGTCGACGGGCCGACGGACGAGAAGGCGGCTCTTGTACGCGGCGCTGCCGGACGCGCGTACGTGCCAGCGGCCGTCGGAGCCCCACAGCCCCGACTTGGCGTACGAGGTCGCCGTGCCCGCGATGAAGTACTCGCTCTCGGTGTAACCGAACGAGCCGAGGTCCTCCGCCGCCGCCAGGAAGGGGAAGCCGTGGCTGCCGGCCGGCGGGACGCTGACGGTGGGGTTCGCGGCCTCGGCTAGGGAAGGGCCGGCCTGGGCGGGTGACGTGCCGAGGAGCGTGGTGACGAGCACCGCTCCCAGGGCGGTGGCGGTGGCCCACCGCCGGGGTAACCGGAAGGACATGCGCACGGGTTGCCTCCGTGAATTCCGTGTCGAATGGTCAGGTCGACGCACTCTCGTCCCCCCGCGCCCGGCGGCCAACGGCGAATTCACCGGTGTCGCGCAGCGAGGGCCTCTGCCACGGTGGTTCTGGCGCCGGCGGTGTCGCACAGGGTCTCGGAGACCGCTGCGATCGGTGCGGCGGAGGCAGGCTGCTCAGACTGCGCGACCTCTGCCTCGCCGGGTTCCTGACCGGAGGGCCCCCGCCGCTGGGGGCGGAGGGGGCCCTCCGGCAGCTGGGGGCGGAGCGGAAGTGGATGAACAGATGGGGGTTGGCGGTGGCCGGCCAGCGCCGGGGTGCGGTGGTCGAGGTAGGCGGCCAGGCGGTCGCACTCGGAGCTGTGTCTATGCCCGCGCCGTGAAACTTTCCCCCCAAATGGGTAGGAGGAGGCGCGTTGGGCAGCGTCCGGAGCCTTTCCGAAGCCTTCAGCCGTGATAGTAAAGGCGGCTCTGCGGACGCGAAGCACGAGCCCGCCCAACTGGGCCCGAGACCTGCATGAGCATGACCTATATGCGCCCCTGGTGACGTGATGAAAAGACTCCGGCAGGCCGAGCGCTTCCGTGTATCGCGCCGCCGTCGACTGTTCCTCTCGGGGACTCGATCCTCGGTGGCCGTGGTCCTGTCGGTGGCGGTCTGTTACCTGGTGCCGCTGGACCACGGGCTCGACATCGGTACAGCGATCGCGCTGGCCGTAAGTCTCGTGCTTTCCGCCGGTGTGCTCGCCTGGCAGGTCCGGACCGTCACGCGGTCCGACTTTCCCCGGCTGCGCGCCATTGAGACGCTGGCCACTGCCGGGCCGAGCTTCCTGATCATCTTCTCGGCAGCGTATGTGATCCTTTCCCAGAACCAAGCAGACTCCTTCTCGGAGACGTTCGGGCGCACCGATGCCCTGTACTTCACCGTCACCGTGTTCGCCACGGTCGGCTTCGGGGACATCACCCCGGTCACCGGGACGGCACGGGTTCTGACCATGGTGCAGATGCTGGCCGACGTGGTCCTGGTGGGAATGGTCGCTCGGGTCCTTCTCGGCGCTGTCCGGATCGCAGAAGACGCCCGGTCGGCGGGCTCCGGCGAGCCACCGGGCCCGGAAGAATCCGGTTGATCAAGGTCACGCATCGAAGTTGCCCGCATGGTCGACGTTGAAGTGCCTACATGGAAACGGCATGCCAGGCTCGGAACCGCGCCTATCGCTTCAGGTGGCGGGGCGTTTCAGATTCGCTGAAAGCGACCGGTGAGAGCGCCGACAGGGTCCGCGTAACGAGGAGGCAGCGCGCATGCCGGTCGCCAAGGCTGGACCCGAGGCCGCGTCACCCCCAGACCCGGAGACCCTTCTTCGGAGCCGCGAGTACCTGGTGCTCCTGGTGCTGGCCGCGCTGATCGGCGTGCCAGTGTCCGCGGCGGCGTTCGGCTTCCTCGCACTGGTCGGCGAACTCCAGCCGTTGATCTACACGGATCTGCCCAAGTCGCTGGGGTTCGACGGAACGCCGACGTGGTGGCCGCTGCCGCTGCTCGCCGTAGGGGGACTGCTTGCGGGACTGACGATTCAGTACCTGCCGGGACACGGCGGCCATGACCCGACGGCCGGGTTCAAGGCCGCCGGCGCGCCCACCCCCATCGAGTTGCCCGGCATCTTCTTCGCCGCCCTGGCGACGCTCTGCTTCGCGGCCGTCCTCGGGCCCGAGTCTCCTCTCCTGGCGCTCGGCGGCGGACTCGCCGCCGGCGCCGTGCGCATGGTCAAACGGAACCCCCCGGAACAGGTGAGCGCGGTGTTGGGCGCGGCGGGCAGTTTCGCGGCCGTCAGCTCGCTGCTTGGGTCACCCCTGCTGGGGGCGTTCCTCCTGATGGAAGCCTCGGGGTTGGGTGGGCCGATGATGGCGCTGGTGTTGGTGCCCGGCCTGCTGGCCGCGGGCATCGGCGCACTCATCTTCGTCGGACTGGGAAACTGGACCGGGCTGGGCACCTACTCGCTGGCACTGCACGACGTACCCGAGGCCACCCATCCGACAGCGGCGGAATTCGGCTGGGCTCTGGTCATCGGACTGTCAGCCGCAGTCGTGGGCATGGGAATCCGATGGCTCGCCGTCCGGCTCAAGACGCACGTCGAGAGGCGACGGGTGCCGGCCACGGTGCTCATGGGCCTGGTCGTGGCGGGGCTGGCGATCGCCTACGCGGAAGGCACCGGCAAAGAAGCGACTGACGTGTTGTACTCGGGGCAGGGGGCGCTGGACCCACTCCTCACGCACAACGCCGCGTATTCGGTCGGGGCGTTGTTGCTGCTGGTGATGTGCAAGGGCCTGGCCTATTGCGCATCGCTCGGCAGTTTCAGGGGAGGCCCGATCTTTCCCGCGATGTTCGTGGGAGCGGCGGGCGGCATCCTCTGCTCCCACCTGCCAGGGCTGAGCCTGGTCGCGGGGTTCGCGATGGGTATCGGAGCGATGAGCGCCGCGATGCTGAGACTTCCGCTGGTCTCCGTCCTGCTCGCCACACTGCTGATCGGTGCGCAGGGGCTCACCGTCATGCCGCTGGTCATCGTCGCAGTTGTGGTCTCGTACGTCACGACGGCGAAGCTCACACCTCCTCCTGCCCCGGAGGCGGGGCAGGAACCAGGACCCCGTCGGCAGTAGCCCTGGGCTTGCTGCGAGAGCCCAGCCCGTCCGCTCGTTCGGGCGACCGTCCCGGGGGATGCCGGGCACGGGGTCGAAGCCCGACGACGGTCGGGTGGTTCCACAGCGCTAACACCAGCGCGAGGACGCGCAGGACACCGCTGGTGAGCCATCGCCGGTGGGCGTCCACCCAGGTACCCACCTTCCCGGTGTGCACCCCATGAGCGCCGCCCCAGCGCGCCGCGGAGTCGGCCGTACGCTCGGCCGTGCCGCGCACGGCACGCGGCGGGCGGCCTGCACCGGATAGATGGGCGCCGAGCGACACCACGACGCCGAGGACGATCGCGGTGCGCTGACGTGGCTTGCGTTGCGTGCGGTTACGAGTGGAGGACCTTCTCCTTGGCCTGGCGGAACTCCTCGTCGGAGATATCGCCGCGGGCCCGGATCTCCGAGAGCTTGGCAAGTTGGTCCGCCTCGCTGGCCGGGCCGGTGCTACCGACGGTCTCGCGGACGTAGCGGTCCGTCTCCGCCAACTTGGCCCTGGCGTGCTCCTGTTCACGCCTGCCCATGTCCTTGCCCCGGGCGATGAGGTAGACGAACACGCCCAGGAAGGGCAGGACGATGGTGAAGACCAGCCATCCCGTCTTGGCCCATCCGCTCATGGAGTCATCGCGGAATATGTCGACGATGACGCGGAAGAGCAGGAAGATCCAGATGACCCACAGGAAGATCCACATGATCGTCCAGAAAGCCCCGAGGACCGGGAAGTCGTAAGCCAGGTTCACCTTGCTGTCCATTGCTTCTCCTGTCTGGTGCCGTCCGCGTCAAGGGCCGGGCGCGTGGAGGAGGAAGGAGCGCCAGCGCCTGTTGAGCCCCGGGCGGGGCTCGCACCCCGGACGGGCCGGTCGTCACTCCTCTGCTGCGAGGAGTTCCAGCCTGAAGGCGCCGCCGACGGCGCGGGCGGCGGACACGACCCGGGCGCTGCCCACCACGGGGGCGATCGCCACGAGCGTTCTCCGGATCTTCTCCAGCGGCATGCCGGCTTCCGCGGCCGTGCCGATATTGAGCAGGTACGAGGGGCTGAGGCGTCCATGGCCACCGGAGCGGCGATGCGTGCCAGCAGATACGTCTGCTGATCCAGCCCGGACCGCTCGAAGGTGTCGAGCGTCATCTGGACGAGCGTCTCGAACACGGGCGCGTTCGCTTCGGCGAGGGCGGCGACGCCGCCCGCCCCTGTCTGTTCCTCAGCAATCCCCTTTCCGGCGGTGGGCCGACGTACGTCTTCACCACTTCAGGAGACCCCGGCGAGCGCAGCACGGCCTCACCCGGGACGGGTGACTGGCCGGCCGCTCACGTTCAGCAGGCGGGACTTGCCGCACCCCTTCACAGACCGGCGCCCCAAGCTCCTCCAGGTTCGCCAGGTGACAGGGCCACCGACGGCGGGCGGCCCAGCCCGAGCTCCCGCGCCGTCAGATGCTCCGGCCGCCGGTTCAGCCACTGCCGCTCCGTCGTGGTCGGTGACGCTCCCGTCGACGAGTTCTGGCCGGTCTCCCTCTACAACGCCAAGGGCTACGTCGAAGGCAGCAACGAGGGCAGTTGCGTCCTCAACCAGTTCAACGCCCAAAGGGAGCCGGACGACTCGGTCGTTCCCCGGACCTGTCGCCATGCTCAGCGCGCAGGGATCGGCGGGGGCGGTTCTCGTCGGCCTCGTATGCAACCGCCGCGCGTTGGGCCGATCGGGCCGAGCCGGGCGCGTTCGGAGCAGGGTTCCCGCAGGCCTGACCAGCGTCGCCATAGGGTCGGAATTCGCCTCTCTGCGCGAGGCGGGCGTGAGGAGTACGTGCGGATGAACGGCTGGGCCGTCGTGGCCGCCGGGGGCGTGGTCCTCGGCTACGGAGCGCTCTCACGGCGCCTGTCGACCACGGTGCTCTCGGGACCGCTGGTGTTCATGCTCGTCGGTCTGGCCATCGGCCCGCTGGGCCTGGACCTGCTGGACCGGGCGAAGGACCCCGAGGTCACGCGGACGCTGCTGGAAAGCGCGCTGGTTCTCCTGCTGTTCGCAGACGCGGCGAAGATCAGGACCCAGGACCTGCGCCGGGAGGAGTTCTTGCCGCTGCGGCTGCTGGCGGTCGGCCTGCCGGCCACGATGACTCTGGGGTGGCTGGTGGCCTGGCCGCTGCTCCCCGGCCTGGGTGTGTGGGAGCTGGCCCTGGCCGCCGTCATCCTGGCGCCGACCGACGCCGCGCTCGGGCAGCAGGCCTTCTCCAACAAGCAGGTGCCGCCGCTGATCCGCGGCGGCCTGACCGTCGAATCCGGTCTGAACGACGGCCTGGCCCTTCCGTTCTTCGTCCTGGCACTCGCGGCGGCGGGCGAGGGCCACGGCCATCCGGGCGTCGCCGAGACGTTCGTGCGCGCGCTGCTGCTGAGCGGCGCGATCGGAGTCGCGGCCGGCTGGAGCGGGGCTAGCCTGTTGCGCTGGTCACTCGCCCGCGGGTGGAGCAGCTCCGACTGGCGGCAGTTCCTGGTACTCGTCGTCCCGGTCATCGCCTACGTCCTGTGCGCCATGGGCGAGGGCAGCGGTTTCATCGGCGCCTGGGTCGCCGGACTGGCCTTCGGCATCCACCTGCGCCACACCCCCGCCGACCTGGGCATCCCTCCCCCGGACTCGGACCCCGCGCAAAGCACGAGGTTCACCGAACGCCTCGGCCTCCTCCTCGCCTCGCTCAGCTTCCTCGTCTTCGGCGCCGTGATCCTGGGTCCCGCACTCCAGCACCTGACCTGGCGTCCGCTCGTCTACGCGCTTCTCAGCCTCACCGTCATCCGGATGCTGCCCGTCACACTCGCCCTTGCCAACACCGGCCTGCGCCCCGCCTCCATCGCATACATCGGCTGGTTCGGCCCGCGCGGGCTCGCCTCCCTCGTGTTCGGCCTGCTCGCCCTGGAAGAACACCTGCCCGGGGAAACCCTGCTGAGCGAGGTCATCGCCGTGACCGTGGGCCTGAGCATCATCCTCCACGGAGCCTCGGCTCCCGTCCTGGGCGACCGCTACGGCGCATGGTTCACCAGGACACTCCGCACGGAACCGAATCTGCGGGAGAACGCACTCGCGCAGCACGACGGCCCACGCTGATGAGGTCAGCAGCCGTCCGAGGACAGGAACGCCGGCCCGCCGCGAGACCAAACCTCCACCGGGCCCCCGCCACTGGGCCGGAACACCCCGTCCTGCCCATGGCATTGGACTACAAGATCGAAGCGATCTCACACAGGTCAGGTGAACGATGAGCACTACCGGCATCGACTTCGAGGCGGTCTTCCACGCCCTGCCGAGCGCCGTCGCCCTGATGACCCCGGATCTGGTGTTCGCCGAAGCCAACGAGTCCTACCTGTCACTGTCGGGACGCACGCGCGAGCAAGTGGTGGGCCGCTACCTGTTCGACGTCTTCCCCGACAACCCTGGCGACCCCGCCGCGAGCGGCATGCGCAACCTGCACGCCTCCCTGCGCAGGGTCGCCTCCACCGGGGAAAGCGACACCATGGCACTGCAGCGCTACGACGTGGAGGACCCCGACCGGCCGGGGGTGTGGGAGGAGCGGTACTGGAGCCCGGTCAACGTCCCGGTGCCCGGTCCGGACGGCGCCCTGGCGCTGGTGCTGCACCGGGTGGAAGAGGTCACCGAACTCATCCGCGCCCGCGGTACCCGCAGCGGCGGTGACAGTGCCCAGGTCCTGGAAGCAGAGCTCTACAACCGCGCCCGGGAACTCCAGGACCTCAACCAACGCCTGCGCGACGCCCACGCACGCGAACGGGAAATCGCACTCCATCTCCAGCAGGCGATGCTGCCCGCCCCCGGCCCGCTCAGCCACCGCGCAGCAGTGCGCTACCGGCCCGCCACCGGTTCCCTCAACGTCTGCGGTGACTGGTACGACCTGATCGACCTGACCGACCTGCCCCACCGCAACCACACCGCCGTCGCCGTCGGCGATGTCGTCGGCCACGGACTGCACGCCGCCGGCGTCATGGGCCAGCTCCGCAGCGCCCTGTCGGCCGCCTCCCGAGTAGCGGCCGGTCCCGCCCAGGCCCTCGAAGTGCTCGGCCTGTACGCCCGCCACGTCGACGGCGCGGAGTCCGCCACCGCCGTCTCGGTCTTCGTCGACTGGGCCGGCCGCACCCTCACCTACAGCAGCGCTGGCCACCCGCCGCCCCTGCTCTGCCACCCGGACGGCACCGTGACGTTCCTCGACCAGGCGACCGACCCCCCGCTCGGCGCCCGCCCCGAACACGTACCCCGCCCCCAGAGCCAGGCCACCTTCACCGACGGCTCCACACTCGTCCTCTACACCGACGGACTCATCGAGCGCCGCCACGAGGACATCGACACCGGCCTCCAACGGCTCGCCGACTCCCTCACCCGCCACCGCACCGCCGACCCCGACCAGCTCGCCGACGCCCTCCTGACCGACCTGATCCCACCCGCCGGCATCACCGACGACACCGCCCTGGTCATCCTCCGCCTCTGACCACACCACGGCCGACAAGGCCGGACTGGTGCCGTGGACGGGTGCACAGCAGGCGATTGCGCACCCGTTCGTGATCTGCCCAATACCCCGACCACGAAGGCCGGGACCCGACCATCGCAGGTCACCACGTTGCACAGGCATCGCGCAGAGCCAGGACACGAGTACACCGCCGCCCCACCGACTGCGCAGGAGAACCAACCGGGCACGGCCGCCGCCCTCGCAGCCGAAGGGCGATCTGTACGCCGCGATCCGTCAAGATCACGGGTTGGGCATGCCGAAGCGGGCCGTTGCCACAGCCAGGAGTTCGGTGGCAGTGCTGCTGCCGTCGACCGGTACGGGCGTGTTCATCAGCCAGGCTGCGGTGTCGGGCTCCGTCGCGGGAGGAACAATAAGCAGCGTGCGAAACCCGTCACGATACGAGCAGAGCGTGATCTCGTGCTGTTCGTGATCGGCGACGAACCAGCCGGCGGTCACGAAGTGCCCGCCGACGGGGATCTGGTGCGGGATGTCGGGCCACAGCCCGATCCCCAGAATGACCCTGGTGATGCTGCCCACCCCGTCCATCGCTTCCACCAGGGCGGGAAGTTCGTCGGCGAGGTTGCGGGAGTACGGCCACCAGGCTCCGGCGAATCCGCCCCGGACGGCCGGGTACGGCGCCAGCGAAAGCCGGACCGGCAGCCGTGGAGTAGGGCCTACCGTGGTGGGCGCGAAATGATCGGCAGTCGGTTCCATGACGTGAACCTGCCTCCGGGCAGGGTCTGACCGGCCCGGCATTGATGTCCACCGAGAACAGCACCGGCACGGCACCGGAGCAATACTCTCGGTGATGTCAGCCTACTCCCCACGGGCTCGGCCCCGGTCTGGCCCGCACACCACGACCAGGTACGCGGCCACCTTGGACCGGTCGGGAAGAAGCGGACGCTGGAATGTCCCTGGCCAGGGGCCGCGAGCACCGGACCAGGGACACACAGATGCCTGTCTCCCCCAAGAAGGCTCTGCCACCCTGTGCCGTGTCCAGGGCGTCCAACGGGTCGGGTGCTTCAAGAGCGTCCCGCGCTCCTGCGCAGCACCGCTGGGGTTCTCTTCAGGGATACGCCTTCCGCCCTCTCACCGTGAGGGCCGACAGGGCACACCCAGGTACTACCCGGCCTGTTGCCACGGCACCGACGCCAGAGCATCCCAGGGGGCGGCCAGCTCGGATTCCTCCTTCAGCACGGTGGCGGTGATCCGTGGTCAGCCAACTGAGTACGGCCGCCGCCCACCGCCCCAGTCCTGCGTGATCGGCGACCGGGCCGATTGCGCAGCCACCTGACTGCGATGCCTATCGGCTGCGCAGGCCCTCACCCGTGCTCGAGCCGGCAGCCTAACCCCAGCTTCAAACCGGCCGGCCGCGGAGCCTCCATCACCTGCCGCCACGACGTCAAACACGTCTTCACAGCCGCATGACTACAGTCAGTTCCGGGCCGACCGCGACGGCGTGCAGCAGGCTCTGCCGGCAGAGACGACAATGCCGCCTCCAAGCGCCGGCTGCACCCGCGTCGAGATCGTGCCCGTCCAAACAGCTGGTGCGCCTCGGACGCCGAGAGCTCGGCCCTGCTGGGTGTCGGTGCAGCTACTTCTTCTTGATTTTCGTCGCTTTTTCCGCGCTCTGTTCGTCGCCTTGACCTGTGGACGCCTTCTTCTTTCCTTGATCAGACAGCCCGCTCGTGGTCTTCGTCTCGGGGCGCCCTGTGGCGTCGGTTGTGTCCTGCCGAGGGGCGGTGGTGCCTGGTGTCGGCGCCCCGTCGGTGACCGGTAGCTCCTTCGGGTTTCCCGGTGCCGGGCTGACGCTCTGTGCAGGGGCGGAGAAGGTATGGCTGCCGGATGGCTGTGGCGCGGGGGTGTCGTTGCCGTCTTGTGGGGTGCCGGGGGAAGGTGAGGTCACGGCTGGACCGGTGGCGGGGCGGGCCGACTTGTTCTCGGCGCTCCGGTGCGAGGGGCCGTCAGCGACGGCGAGGGTGGCGGCCATGGCCGCGGCCAGTGCGGCAGTTGCCCCGGCCATCAGAACGCGGCTCCGGGGTCGAGCAGGTGTGGAAGCGGCGCGGAAAGCCGCTTGGGAAACGGAGCGCTCCGGGAGGGGCAGCGGTGTCCTGTGGGTACTGGTGCTGTCACCTGTGGGGCGCCGGCCTGCTGTGATGCCCGTGGCAGGGGCTGCGGGCCGGTGGGGGGTCGGGCGCGTGTCGGCGGACAGAGCAGCCAGTGTCAGGACGCATTCGTCTGCCGTGGGGCGTGCCTGCTCGTCCAGTGCGGTCATGTCCCTCAGCAGGGCGGCGAGTTCCGCGGGGAGGTAGTCCGGGAGGCCGGGCTGGCGGTGAAGTCGCGCTATTGCGGCCTCCAAAGGGCCGCCGTCGTACTCGAGCCTGCCGGTGAGGCATTCGAGAAGCACCAGACCCAGGGTGTAGACGTCGGCAGGCCGTCCGACGGGCTGTCCCAGGACCTGTTCGGGCGACAGGTAGGCCGCCGTGCCGATGAGGATGCCGGTGGCGGTGGCGGTGCGTGTGGTGGCATCGAGCAACCGGGATATGCCGAAGTCGGTGAGGTGGGGGTGATCGAATGCGTCGAGGATGACGTTGGACGGCTTGACGTCGCGGTGGACGATCCCCGCGTCGTGCGCGTGGGCCAGGGCGTCGGCGAGGCCGGCACCGAGTGCGGCGGTGGCTTCGGGAGACAGGGGGCCCTCGGCGATGCGCGCCTTGAGGGTGGGGCCTTCGATCAGTTGCATGACCAGGAAGGCGTCACCGTCGTGCCGTCCGGCGTCGTAGGCGGTCACCAGCCGGGGATGCTGCAGGCGGGCCAGGATCATGGCCTCGCTCAGAAAGGCTTCCTCTGTGTCGAAGCCGGTGTTCGGCCGGAATAGTTTGACTGCCACCGGCCGACGCAGCCGCAAGTCAAAACCGCGATGGACGTCCGCGGCACCCCCCGAACCGATGAGCGCGTCCAGACGGTATCGGCCGGCCAGTATCCGGGCGGAGTACCGGGAAGCCAGTGCGAAACCCGACTCGCGGAACCCCATGCTCTCTCCCACTTCCGGCGTACGCCCGCTGACGGCGGGCTCCGCACGCAGGTACCCACAAGGCACCGGACTACCCGCAGCACCTCCCGTACCACGGCCACGCACACCGGCGGACGCCGCTGACCGATCCGGCGTGCGCCTGGCCTGACGCGGTCCTGCGCAGCGCGGGGAAGCTTCGTCGTCGGCGCGGCCTACTGAAGCGACGGACCGGTCGACCTGTGCCGGCGGTACGCGGTGGCTGCCTGTGACCGGCTGTCGTCGCGTGTCCATGATTGCCGGGGCGGGCGATGACGAAGACGATCACAATTCATCGACCCTGGGCGGCCGGTCGACAGCAGCCTTGCCCCCGGCAAAGATCGCACCCTGCACAGTCGCGGCAAGCAACACCTCTTGCCAGGTGCGGTCCTCGTCGGTGGCGTCCGGGGCATCCTCGTCGTGGCCGAGCTTCTTCCACACCTGCTTGAACAGCCCACCGGCGAGGATGCCGCTGAGCGCCTCCGAGCGCCAGGCCGACCGGCTTCCAGGCGACTTTCGATGCCTTCACGGCTACCTCCTGCCCCGTCGGCGCAGCAGCAGCCACGTGGCCACCGCCAGGCTGCCGGCCACGATCAGCGCGGTGCGGTTGCCACGGGCGGCCTGGGCGGCCTGCTGGCCCGGGCACGTCATGCCTGCACCACTGCCGCCAGGTGATCCTGCAACTCCTGCGGCATCGGTGTCCCGGCCGCGGCCGCCGTGACCGCCTCGGCCACCTTTGGCAGTCTGACGTCGGTGTGCTGCGAGACGGCTAGGAGGATGTCCCACCGCATGAACAGCGATCGTCGGGGTAGACGGACGCCTGTTGTGGGAAGGGCCGCCAACGCCTGGGGAGGTCGACGCGGCCCTTCCCCACTCTTCTGATCGTGGCTCTGGCTGCAGAGGCATCAGGCGAGCCGGTCCTCGCTTCGCGCGGCTGACAGGGTGCCGATCCCGGCGATATTCGTGGCACGAATGAATACACGCGCCCTTCCTTCTCAGCCGAATGCCTTGTCCGAGCTCTCTGACGAGGGTGAGGACACGCTGCGCTCATCCCTCCACGCCGGTGGAGGTGTGGGGGGTGCCCACGGGTTTGGACTCCGGGGAACCACGCTGGCGCAGTTAGACGGAGAGGATGGCCATGGACGCGACGGCCGGCAGCTCGGACTGCCAGTTCTGCAGGCTGCGGCTCCAGAAGTCGGCGGACACGACGCACTGCGTCCACCCGAAAGGGGCGTGCGGCTGCCTCAGCTGCTGCTCGTTGCAGGCGGCGACGCCCGCGACGGACTGAGCCAGCCAGGACAGGAGGAACAGCGCGGCCATCACCAGGCCGAGCGACCGGTAGAACACCGCCTGGCGCACTCCGCCCACTGCCGCCCAGCGTGGGGAGTCCGGGCCCGCGTGCTCGCCGACTCGCTGGTCCTCATCCGATTCAGGGCCGGCCTTGTGCATCTCCTTCGACTCCGGTGAGCCGCGTTGCAGCAGCCAGACGGTGGCGAAAATGTAGATGAAGCAGGGCCGCCCAGGACGACGGTCAGGCACAGGGTGAACATGGTGCGCATACGTCAGCCTCCCTTGACCGAGCACTCGTAGGGCTGACCGGGGTGAGGCTTGCGTCCAGCGGCAACGATTTTCCAGCCGTCCGGGAGCTGTGAGAGGAACAACGTGTCCGAAGCCGGCACGGCGCGCCCCTGACGGCCATGGACGTCCACGCCGCGGACCGGGCCCCCGGCGGGGAGTTCCTGTGCGGTGATGGCGTCGACGCATGCCTTCTTCGCTGAATCCTCTACCTCCTTGCGTGTCTGCGGGGCGAGAGCCGCACACAGTTCCGCCCGGTCGCCTTTGCTCAACGCTTCCTCGAAAGCCGTGGCCGCAGTGGAGACTTTCGCGCCGCGCTGCTCGGTGCCGCCGCAGGCGCCCAGGGCCAACAGGAGCGCGCAGAGCGGGATGGTCCAGGCCCTGGTGAGACGTCGGCCTTGTCCGCTCACGCTGGCTCCCCATTCGGCAGATGCACGTCCTCTCTCATCGTGGCGGCCGGCCACCCCCGCCACTGCCGGACGCGCCTTGTCTCCCCGTCCGCTGACACGCGCATGGTCGTTCATCGACCTTGAGAAGACGTCTCACTACGGGCGCGCGGTGACCGTTCCCTCATCCGTTCGGTGGCTGCCTGCTCGCAAACCCCGGCGCCCCCGCATCAGATGGGAATCAACGCGTCCCGGTCCAGGTGAGGAGCGCCGGACGGCGGGTACGCAGGAAGTCAACCGGAGAGCCGGGGCGGCCGAGCGGGCCGCGCCGGCCTGAAAGGAGAGCGTCATGCCGCAGGGTTCCAGCGCGAAGCGTGAGCGTCAGTACGATCACATCAAGGAGAGTGCCGAGAAGCGCGGTGCCTCCAAGGGCCGGGCGAAGGAGCTCGCGGCGCGCACCGTGAACAAGGAAAGGGCCCGCTCCGGCGAGTCGAAGACGGCGAGCAAATCGTCCACCCGGGACGCGAAGTCCGCTCCGCAGCGCGGCGGTGAACGCTCACACCGCGGCGCTCAAGGGCCGACCAGGGACCAGTTGTACGCGGAGGCGAAGAAGCGCGGCATCAACGGCCGTTCGTCAATGAACAAAAAGGAGCTGGCCAGCGCTCTGGGACGCTGACTGAGCCAGGCTGCCCGAAGGTCACCGCGACCACACGCTCCACCTGGGAGAGGCGATGCCCGACTTCGGATACTTTCTTTCGTGCGAGGAGCACAGCCCGGCGGAACTCGTCGATCAGGCCCGGATGGCCGAGCAGGCCGGCTTCGACGCCCTCTGGATCTCGGACCACTACCACCCGTGGAACGACCGTCAGGGCCAGAGTCCGTTCGTGTGGACGGTGATCGGCGCCCTGTCGCAGGCCGTCTCGCTGCCCGTCGAGACGGCGGTGACCTGCCCTCTCGTCCGCACGCATCCGGCCGTGATCGCCCAGGCGGCCGCCACCAGCGCGGCCCAGCTGGGCGGCCGTTTCCGACTGGGGGTCGGCACCGGCGAGGCGCTCAACGAGCACATCCTGGGCACGCCCTGGCCGGAGGCGTCGGTGCGTCTGGAGATGCTGGAGGAGGCGCTCCAGATCATCCGGCAGCTGTTCACCGGCGAGCAGACGAGCCACCACGGCAAGCACTACACGGTGGAGAACGCCCGTCTGTACACCCTGCCCGACGAGCCGGTGCCCATCGACGTTTCCGCCTTCGGCCCGCAGGCCGCCGAGGTCGCGGCACGCATCGGCGACGGCCTGATCACGATGATGCCCGACCCCGCGCTGGTCGAGCGCTTCCGTCGCGGTGGCGGCGCCGCCAAGCCGGTGTACGGCGGCCTGAAGGTGTGTTGGGGCACGGACCGGCAGGAGGCGCTGCGCACGGCGCACCACCTGTGGGCCAACGAGCAACTGCCCGGTGAACTCCCGCAGATTCTGCCCACCCCACGCCATTTCGAGCAGGCGTCCGAATTGGTCACTGAAGACCAGGTGGCGGACTCCGTACCGTGCGGCGACGATCCCGACGCGCACATCGAGGCGCTGTCCGCGTTCGTCGACGCGGGATTCGACACCGTCTACGTCAACCAGATCGGCAAGGACCAGCAGGGCTTCTTCGACTTCTACCGCACGAAGGTCCTGCCGCGGCTGCGCGACTGACCACGCCGGAACCACCCGAACCACCGGAGGCCGCGAGACGGGCGCCGTAGTCGGGCACGGTTCCTGGCAGCTGCCGGCGGGACTCGTCAAGGGTGCGGTGGAGGTCCTCGACCGCCTCACGCAGTTTGCTCCGCCGCACGGCCGTCGGTAGCGCCTGGGGTGACCCGGGTCCGACCGTACAGCTGGACCGCGCGCCGTGTGGCGCAGGAAGTCCGCGTAAGCGTGGGCTCGTACCAGTCGCCGTCGGCCGGACCGTCGGCCACCGCGTTCAGGATCTCCTGCGCCTCACGGGCCGCGTCCTCCAGCGCGGAGCGGGCGTCGCGCAGGTACACCGCGGCCAGATCAGCACGCTGACCATCAACCCGACCACCGCGGGGAAGACCGCCTACCGACTCGTCAGGATCTGCGGGGCGAGATTCTTGATCATGGTGTTGGTCCAGCGCAGTTGGCGCAGGGTGTGCGGGCGGCACTCGGAGACCATGGCGAGCAGTCCTTCGTCCCCGGTGGCCTGGGCGACCTGCGTGAGCATCTCCCAGTTCAGGGAGTTCTCGGTGGCGCTCAGATGCAGGTCGCGTAGGTCACGCAGGAGCAGCAGGCCGGGTTCGGAGCCTTGGGCGGCGGGCTCAGGAGCGTCGGGGGCGACGAGGGTGAGGGCGAGGTCCCGGGCTCGGGCGGCTTCGGCCAGGCGTCGGACGTGTTCGCGGGACCAGTCGGCGAGGTCCGAGGCCACGTGATGCACCTCGTGCTCGGCGCGGTGCCGTCGCGCCACGTGCGTCAGCTGGTCGGCGAGCCGGCTCTCGCCCTGGAGGAGGGTGCCGAGAACGAGGGCGGTGCCGTTCACCGGGCGCCCTCCGTGCGATCGGCCCGGGATGCGGCGAGCGCGGTGGGCCCGCCGGTCGTGGGCGGTACGGCGTCGGCGCGGGCGGGCGCCGAGGCGGTGGTGGTCGGCGCGGGGGCGGGGCGGCCGTCTCCGCGTGCCACGAGGTGCAGTGCGGCCACGGCCGTCTTGAACAGCGGCTGCTTGGAGACGGGGTCCCAGTCGGTGACCGTCGTCTCGTTCGCGGCGCGTCCGGGTGTGTCGCCGTCCGGGCCGTGGCCCGCCTCGGTGTCCCAGTAGCCGTAGTGGAAGGGGACGAACAGCAGCCCCGGACGGATGCCGGTCACCCGTAGTAGTCCGCGCAGGGCGCCACGGGGTGTGGCAACCTCGACCAGGTCGCCTTCCGCGAGTCCGAGCGCGTCGGCGTCGCCGACTGCCACTTCCACCCACACGTCCGGTGCGGCGGCGTTCAGCTGGGGCGCTCGCGCGGTCTTCGTGCGCGTGTGGAAGTGGTAGAGCGTGCGGCCCGTGGTCAGCTGGAACGGGTACCTCTCGTCCGGCTGCTCGTGCGGCGGGAGGTAGTCGGCGGCCTTGATCACGGCCTTGCCGTCCGGGTTGAGAGCGCGGTAGGCGGCCGCGTCGTCCGCCGCGCCGGTCACCAGGTCCTTGCCGTAGCTCTCGCACAGGTCCGGACGGGCCCAGCTGATGCCGTCGGTGTAGAGGCGCTTCGTGCCGTCCGGGGAGTGCGCGGTGCAGGGCCACTGGATTCCGCTGCCCCCGCGCAGCGTGTCGTAGGTGAGGCCGGTGTAGTCGCAGGGCCGGCCGGCGCTGCACGCCTTCCACGCCTCGAAAGCGGACTCCGGGTCGTGCCAGCCGATCAGGGGCCTGCCGTCCTTGTCGCGGAAGTCCATGCGGGCCGCGTAGTCGAGGAAGATGTCCAGGTCCGGCCGGGCCTCGCCGGGCGGCTCCACGGCCTTGTCGCACAGGTGTACCGTGCGGTCGGCGTTGGTCAGTGTCCCGGTCTTCTCCCCCCAGGTCGCGGCGGGCAGGACCACGTCGGCCAGCTGGGCGGTCTCAGTGCGGAACAGGTCCTGCACGACGACGAAGAGCCGGTCCTGCGCCAGGACCGAGCGGATGCGGGACAGCTCGGGCAGGGACACCGCCGGGTTGGTGCCGCTGATCCACAGCATGCGGATCGAGCCCTGCTCCGCGTAGCGGAACATCTGCATCGCGTGGGTGGGCGGGGCGTAGTGCGCGATGGTGCCCGGTTCCACGTTCCACACCCGCGCCAGGTCGGCGACATGGCCGTCGTTCTGCCAGTTACGGAATCCGGGCAGGTCGCCGTCGGCCCCGCACTCACGCGTGTTCTGGGCGGAGGGCTGCCCGTTCATCTGGAGCACCCCGGCCCCCGGTCGCCCGAGCATCCCGCGGATGAGGTGCAGGTTGTTGACCTGTACGGCCGCGGCGGTCGCCTGGTGGGACTGGTAGACGCCCTGGAGGACCGTGGACAGCAGCCGGTCGGCGGTGCCGAGGAGCTCCGCCGCCGCTCCGATCGAGGCGGCCGCTACGTCGCAGATCCGCGCTGCCCACCGCGGGCTGCACTCCTTCACCCGGGCCGCCAATTCGTCGAAACCGACCGTGTGCGCCGCGAGGTAGTCGCGGTCGATGCTGCCGGTGCGGATGATCTCGTGCAGGATTGCGTTGAGCAGGGCCACGTTGGTGCCGGCCCGTGGCGCCAGGTGTACGGCCGCCTTGCGGGCCACCTGGGTGGGGCGCGGGTCGACGCAGATCAGGCGGGGCGGGTCGGCGCCGGCCAGCCGATCGAGGACGCGCATCCACTGCACGGGCTGCGTCTCGGCGAGGTTGTGCCCGAACAACGCGATCACGTCCGCGTGGTCGATGTCGTCGTAGCTGCCCGGCTGCCCGTCGCAGCCGAAGGATTCCTTGAGCGCCTCCGCGGCGGTGGCCGTGCACAGGCGGGTGTTGCCGTCCAGATGATTTGTGCCGATCCCGGCCCGAGCCAGCACCGCGAGCGTGTAGTACTCCTCGAGGTACAGCTGCCCGCTGGTGTAGAACCCGATCGACCCCGGGCCGTGATCCGCCAGCAGGCCCTGCGAACGGTCGACGATCCGCCCCATCGCCGTGTCCCAGTCGCATTCCACCAGGCGTCCGTTCTCGCGGACCAGGGGCCGGGTGAGCCGGTCGCGTGAGGCGTTCGCCTGCCAGCCGAAGAGATCCTTCGGCCCCAGCCGGCCACGGTTCACGCGGTCGACCGCCCGGCCGCGTACGCCGGCCATGCGTCCGTCCGCGACCGCGATGTCCATGGCGTCCCCGTCGGAGTGCAGGACCGACGCGGCCTGCACCCAGCGCACCCGGTCCGGGTCGACGCCCGGCTCAAGGTACGTGTCCACACGCGTGGGCCACCGCTCGTGGCGGCCGTACGGGGTACGGCCGCCCCACGGCTGCGCGATCCGGTCCACCGAAGCATCCATGTCCGCCTCCCGCGCACACCACACCGATTGACGCCCTGTCCCCGGTACCCCCGGTCCCGCTCGCGTAACGATCACGGGTACTGACTGCCTTCAGTCGCCCTGGCGATGTCGTGGGGGCGGGCCGTCTGCGGGTACTCGGGCCGTGAAACACGCGGCCCGGTGTCATCGGTTCCTGGCCGAACTGTCGGGTACCGAGGAAGCCGGCCCGGCTGTCAACTGGGGGCTGACGGAGAGAGCGCGGGCAGCTGGAACAGCCGTGCCGCCATCGCGGCGATGCGGTCGAATGCCTCGTCCGGCCGGGTGTCGAGGATGTCGTAGCGGCGTACCGCCTCCATCCAGGCTGCCTCGTCTGCCGCGCTGGGCCCTGCTCGGGTTCCCCACCGGCCCGTGTGTCCTGCTCACGCTAGGACTGCCCCGCTCCTCGTCGGGCCAGCCGGTGCTCGGCGCCATGCGCCGTCCACCGCAGGCGGCCGCCCGGACAGGGTGGCCGCCCACTTCTCCGGTTACAGGCTGGGGTAGAAGCGCACCGTCGTGCCGTCGTCGCCGGTGTGCATGCGCACCGGATCCGCGCGGCCGCGCCGGTCGCCTGTTGATCCACATCCATCGCGGGTAGGCGGTTCGGCATGGCTGAAGTGGTTGAGGCTGGACTGTGGGGGTTGGTGGCGGGTTCGGCGCTGCTGCTCGGTGCCGGGCTGGGGTTCGGGCTGCGGGTGCCGCAGAAGGTGATCGCGACGGTGATGGCCTTCGGGGCCGGGGTGCTGATCTCGGCGGTGTCCTTCGAACTGGTCGGTGAGGCCTACGAGGAGGCGGGGCTTGCTCCCGCGGTCGTCGGCACGCTCATCGGCGCCTTGGCCTACACCGGGGGCAATGTGTGGCTGGCTCGCCGGGGTGCCCGCCACCGCAAGCGCTCCGGTCACGCCCGAGCGGAGGCACAGCCCTCGGAGGCCGAGCAGGGCGGGTCCGGGGCAGCGCTCGCGCTCGGCGCCCTGCTCGACGGGGTGCCGGAGTCCGCGGTGATCGGCGTCAGCCTGCTGGACGGCGGCGCGGTCAGTCTGGTGACGGTGGCTGCGGTGTTCATCAGCAACGTCCCTGAAGGGCTGTCCAGTTCGGCGGGGATGAAGAAGGCCGGCCGCACTAAGGGATACGTCTTCGGTGTGTGGGCGGCGATCGCGGCGGCCAGCACGGTGTCGGCCGTCCTGGGTTACACGGTGGTCGGTTCCTTCTCCCCCGCCGTGATCGCCGCAGTGACCGCGGTGGCGGCCGGGGCCATCCTCGCCATGGTCGCCGACACGATGATCCCCGAAGCGTTCGACGACGCCCACCTGGCCATCGGACTGATCACCGTCAGCGGCTTCCTCGTCTCCTTCGCCCTCTCCCACGCCTGACCGCTGGGTTGGGAGCGGGTGGACCGTGCAGTGGCATGGAGCGGGAGCCCGGTGCTGTTTGCCATTGCCGATTGCCGTGAAGGTGCCCACAGGGACGCATCTGTCGCTGCTGGTGTGGCACTTGCTGTGCCATTGTGTTGTGTCCAGGCTTATGTTGTGTCCAGGTCAGCGTGCACCAGATCGTGGTCCGAGTACGAGGTCGGGTGCACACCCTGCTTGAGCGGGACGATGCCTCGCAGGAAGATGTAGTCGAACTTGCTCTGCCAGTCGGTGGTCGTCGTGCAGTCGCCGGTCGGCGAGGGACGGCACTGGGCGTCCGCATCCGTGGCCAGTTCCCAGATCGCGGCGAGTTCGGGGGCGTCCGGCACGGCGTTGAAGTCGCCGAGAACGATCGCGCGCTTGTGCCGGGCGACTTCGGCGGCGAGCACGCCGGTCTGGTCTGCTCGGACCGCCTCTTGGCGTCGTTCGGCAAGGTGTGTGTTGAAGACCCGCAAACGCCGGCCGCCCACAGTGGTGGTGACGGCCATGTACCCACGGTCCTCGGATCCGCCGTCGGGATATTCCACGTTGACGAGGTCTGTCATCGGTGCCGCCGAGAGAACCGCCTGGCCGTAGGCCCCCGGATTCCACGGCACTCCCCCGCAACGCCCCCAATTGCGAAGAACCGTCCCGTACTCGACGTGGTAGACCAGCCCGTGGCGTCTCTCCAGTTCGTCCCGGATCCCCTCGACGTCACGCACGCACGCCTCTTGCAGGCCGATGACCTGGGGTGCGTACGTGGCGATCTCCGCCGCCCGGTCGGCGTTGCTCTTCTCGCAGGGGTTGCAGATGTTCCACGTCATGACCCGGTTCGGTACGACATCCCTGACGGCTTCGACGGGCAGTGACCCGGCGGAGGGGGCACCACCCCGCGCGCTGTGACCTACGAGCGCCAGGCAGGCCACGATCAAGGCACCTGTCAGCAGACGCATTCCCCTACCGGGCACCATCGCCTCCTCACACTGGAAGTCCATGGCATCGGACGTCCCCACGTACGAGGTTACGGGGCATCACGTTGGACGTCGTTTTGCCGGACCGGCAACAGCAGTGGCGTGACCGGAGGACGATGGGCGACGGTGGGCCCGTGACCGACAACATCTCAGCAGGACCGCCCGCGCCCGACGCCCCCTCGCCTGCCGACGGATACGTCGGAGACCCCGCGGTGCGGGCGGAGTGGGACAACCGATACGCCGACCGGCAGCAGCTGTGGAGCGGCCGGCCCAACGGTGCGCTCGTGGCCGAGGTCGCCGGGCTCACACCCGGGCGGGTGCTCGACGTCGGCTGCGGGGAGGGCGCGGACGCCGTCTGGCTCGCGCGCACCGGCTGGGACGTGACCGCGCTCGAGGTCTCGGGTGTGGCGCTGGAGCGGGCCGCCGGGCACGCGCGGGACGCCGGCCTCACCGTTCGCTGGGTACACGCCGCGCTGACGGAAGCGGCACTCCCGCCGGCCTCCTTCGACCTCGTCTCCGCGCAGTACCCGGCCCTGCTGCGCACCCCCGACGCTGCGGCCGAGCGAGCGCTGCTCGCGGCGGTCGCGCCCGGCGGCGTGCTGCTGCTCGTACACCACGCGGGGATGGACACCCAGCAGGCGCACGACAGCGGCTTCGACCCGGCCGACTACGTCTGGCCTTCGATGGTCGCCGCTCTGTTCAAGGACGACTGGGAGGTGGAGGTGGACGAGCAGCGGCCACGGGTGACGCCAGACGGCGGCGCGGGCGCGCACCATACCGACGACCTGGTGCTCCGGGCGCGTCGACTGCGCTGAGGGCCCCGCCCAGGGGGGCACCGCGTTGCCAGGTCATCGTGTGCCCAGTACGGCCCGAACCTGGCACGCAGCCCTCACGCGCCTACGGTTGCGTCCCGACTCGGCCAACTACGCCGCCAGTTATGTCTGAAAACACCGGTAACTCCGGCACAACCATCCGAAGGCCCCGCCGGTCACATAAGGCAGGAGCAACCAACTCCTAAGCACTCAAGGGGGAAATATGCGCTTCACTCACTCCATACTGGGCGCCGCCGCACTGGCCGCTCTGTCGGTGGGGGCCACCACCGCCCTGGCGGCACCCGCCTCCGCCGCACCCAACACCACCCCGCAGAAGGTCTGCGGAAGCGGCTACAAGACCGTGAACTCCGCTGCCGTCGGCTCGCTGGGCACCGTCTACCTCGCCTACAACTCCACCAACGGCAACAACTGCGTCGTCACCATCCGCAACAACCCCGGCACCCGCGTGGACATGTCCGCCTGGATCTACGTCCCCGACACCAACGAAGGTGACGACGACTACGGGTCCTACACCTCGTACGCGGGACCCTCCTACGTCATCGGCAAGGGCCACTGCGTCGACTGGGGCGGCGGCATCGGCAACACCTACGTACAGGTGATCGGCTCCAACTGCGCCTCCCTCAAGGAGCACCGGACCACGTACACCCGGTGATCCACCCCTGCCCGACCGCCCGCCGCACCAGGTAGGCCAGAGGTCCCCGCGTTGCGCCTGACGGCCGGAACGACCGCCGACCGTCGGGCCCGACAACGCCGGGGCCGCGGGCTGAGGGCGGCGTGGTGCAGGACAGACAGAAGGCCGTAACCGTCCGGCCCGCCCTGGCGGATCCACCCGGCTCCGCCAGGGCTGTCGACGGCTCTCAGCCACGGCCCCTCCCCCCGGCAATTCCGCAGCCCGCGCCGGACGGCGCGGCTAGCGGGGCGCGTTGCCGTCGGTCTTGAACGGGCCGCCGTGGCCGGGCACGATCAGGTCCGCGGCGGTCAGCACCCGGAGCCGGGAGGCGCGCAACACGTCACGGTCGGGGGCTACCGGGTCGTCCGCCGGGCCCTCCGCGTGCCACCACAGGTCACCGGCGAAGGCGACCACGCCCGACTCCGTGCCCGCCAGCAGCGTGATGTCCTCGGCGCTGTGGCCCGGGGTGCGGATCAGCCGCAGCGACGGCGTGAGTTCGTAGCCCTCGGCATCCCGGTTTCTCCACTGATCGCCTAGGTACTCCACCTTGTGGTCGTGTACCCGGGCCCGTCCGAACAGGCCCACGTTCATCGTGTTGTCCGGGTGGTGATGGCTGAGTACCACGTCGGTGATGTCGTCGGGGCCGAGCCCCAACTCCTTGAGCGGAGCGAGGATTCGGTCGCGATTCGCCACCATGCCCGGGTCGAAGATCACATGCCGGTCGGCGTCGGAGATGTAGGAGACGGTGGCGGCGACTCCGGGGCCGGTGGAGCCGACGTATCCGGTGGTCAGGATCGTGTACACGGCGCTGCGGCCGAGCGGTGCGTCTGTCATGGCCTCAATCCTTCCGGGCAGGAGGGTCGTTCACGAGTGGCACTGTTGCCGGTGATCGCAGGATTAGTGCCACACTGACCGGGTGCCTCGTTTCACGACCGTCGCCGCGTACGCCCCGTCCGGAGTCGGCATGCTCGCCGTCGGCATCGTCACCGAGGTCTTCGGTCCGCACGGGGCGACGCTGCCGGGCTTCGACTTCGCCCTGTGCACGGACCGGCCCGGGCCGGTCCCCACCGACGTCGGCGTGCCGCTCACCATCACGCACGGCCTGGACAAGCTCGCCGCCGCCGATCTGGTGATCGCCCTGCCTTGGGCCGGTTTCCGCACACCGCCCGCACCGGACGTGCTCGACGCGCTGTCGGCCGCACATGAGCGCGGCGCACTGGTCGCGGCCCACTGCGTCGGCGCCTTCGCGCTCGCCGCCGCCGGGCTGCTCGACGGCCGGCGGGCCACCACGCACTGGCGGTTCGCCGAACTGCTCGCCCGCCGCCACCCGAACGTCACCGTCGAACCCGACGCCCTCTACATCGACGAAGGACCCGTCATCACCGGCGCGGGAGCCGCCGCGGGCTTCGATCTCTGCCTGCACCTGCTGAGGCGGGAGTACGGAGCCGCCATGGCCAACGCCGTTGCCCGGGACGTGGTGTTGCCCTCCCATCGCGACGGCGGGCAGGCGCAGTACCTGGCTGCTCCGCTCCCCGAGGACTGCCGCGACGAGCGTCTCACCCAGGTGCTCGCGTGGGCTCGCGAGAACCTCCACGAGCCGCTTCCCGTCGCGGAACTGGCCCGGCGTGCCGTGATGAGCAAACGCTCCTTCGCCCGCCGCTTCACCGCCGCGACCGGCACCACCCCGCACGCCTGGCTGCGGAGCCTGCGGCTGAGCCGCGCCGAGGAGTTCCTGGAGACCACGGACCTGTCGGTCGAGGAGATCGCCCGCCGCGTCGGATACGGAAGCGCGGCCGTCCTGCGCGAACAGTTCGTGCGCCGCCGGGGAGTGCCGCCCCGCTCCTACCGCCGCACCTTCACGAACACGCCGT
This sequence comes from Streptomyces sp. NBC_00080, assembly GCF_045041255.1. Classification (NCBI taxonomy): domain Bacteria; kingdom Bacillati; phylum Actinomycetota; class Actinomycetes; order Kitasatosporales; family Streptomycetaceae; genus Streptomyces; species Streptomyces sp. NBC_00080. The sequence goes on along the minus strand of NZ_CP108235.1, from coordinate 8,883,111 downwards.
GACGCGCAACGTCGGCCCGCCGGGCCGACGCCCGCCGGGAGGCCCGAGGGGTGCCGTACGACCGCATCGGGTTCCAGCCACACCGTCTGCCACAACCCGCAGTCGTCCATGCGGGTCGCGACGTCACGGCTCCGACGCGCTTCGGACGCCGGACACCTGCCCGGCATAGCGTTCACTTCCGAATCATTGCAACGAGTGCGAGGTGTTTGTTGCATTAACGCTAAAGCCATTGCAACGATTCCATCGCTATGAGCTGGCACTATGCAGAGTAAGTGCAATTAACTCGTTGCTCGCCAGGTGAATGCAACGTAGCGTTTCCGCAACGAGAAACAGCGCACCGACAGCCTTGCGAGTCGACAGGCGCGCGTTTCGCGAAGGGGCGATTCCAGGGGGACGGATCATGGAGACTGCACAGGGCCTACGGCAGGCGTCACCCGGCGCCATCGGTTCTTTCGCCCGCTTCGTACTCTGTGGCGGTGGAGTAGGGGTCGCTTCCAGCTTCGCCGTGGCGGCCCTGGCCTCCTGGATTCCCTGGATCCTGGCCAACGCCCTGATCACCGTGGCCTCCACGCTCCTCGCCACCGAGCTGCACGCCCGCTTCACCTTCGGTACCGGCGGGCGCGCGACCTGGCGCCAGCATGCGCAGTCGGCCGGATCCGCGGCAGCCGCCTATGCGGTGACCTGCGTGGCGATGCTCATCCTGCAGCAACTGGTGGCGGCGCCCGGCACGGTGCTCGAGCAGGCCGTCTACCTGTCCGCCTCCGCACTCGCCGGTGCCGCACGGTTCGCGGTGCTGCGCCTCGTCGTCTTCGCACGCAACCGCTCGCAGGCCGCGGCCACCGGACGCACCGCCCATCCCCTGCACGCGCCGGTGGTCCGCGCCACGGCCCCCATCGGTCAGGCGGTGCTCTGCCGCACCGCCTGACCGTTCCGCCGGGCGGCATGCCGGGCCGGGCCGGCGTGCTCCGCCGACCCGCACCGACGACACCGCCGCCCGGGTCTGGGAGGACCCGGGCGGCGGTGTCGAGCGGTCTGCGGTCGCAGAGTGAACCGGTCGGAGGGTGAACTCAGGGTGTGGACCGACCGGTCAGGGTGTGGACCGACCGCTCAAGGCGTGAGCTGCCAGCGCTGGATGTAGCCCACGTCGATCGACGCGCGGTCCTGGACCCTCAGCTTCCAGGTGCCGGTGAGCGGCTGGGCCGAGGCGTCGACGGTGAAGGTCTGGTCGACGTTGTCGGCGGAGCCGCCGGTGCGGTTGAGGAGCGAGTAGACGGTGCCGTCGGGGCCGACGAGGTCGACGGTCAGGTCACCACGGTAGGTGTGGACGATGTTGACGTAGACCGAGGTGGTGGCCGAGGCGTTGCCGTCGCGGCCCGCGATGGTGATCGGGGACTCCACCGCGGCACCGTTGTCGGGGATGTCGACGCGGGTGGCCGTGGCGTAGATGTACGCGATCCGCCAGGCGAAGGTGTCCGTGACGGACGCGCCCGTACTGTCGGTGACCGTGAGGGCGACGTCGCTGCTGCCGAGAGTGGTCGGCGTCCCGGAGATCAGGCCGTTCGCGCCGAGGGTCAGGCCGTCGGGCAGGCCGGTGGCCTCATAGGTCAGACCCGCACCGGTGTTGGTGGTGTAGGCGTCCACCTGAAGGCTGACCGCCTGGCCGACGCCGCTGGTCTGGTCGGCGATCGGGGCGACGTTGACGCCGAGGGCTATGCGGCTGCCGACGTTGATGGCGGCCCAGGCGTCGGCGACGGCGAGGTAGGTGGGGCTGTACGCGCCGAACAGGTCGGCCGACGCCTGGAGGGTGGCGGTGCGGGCGCCCGCGTAGTTGGTGGACGAGGTCATGTACGTCGTCAGCGCCCGGTACCAGATGGCGGCGGCGTTCTCGATGCCGATGCCGGTGACGGCCTGACCGTCGTAGGTCGGACTGTCATAGGCGACGCCGTTGACGGTCTTGGCGCCGCTGCCCTCGGAGAGCAGGTAGAAGAAGTGGTTCGCGGGGCCCGACGAGTAGTGGACGTCGACGCTGCCCAGGGTGGAGCTCCAACTGTCGCGGGAGGAACCGTCCTTGGAGGGCTTGTCCATGTAACGCAGCGGGGTGCCGTTGCCGTTGATGTCGATCTTCTCGCCGACGAGGTAGTCGCCGGGGTCGGCGGCCAGGTTCGAGTGGAACTCGACGGCCGCGGCGAAGATGTCGGAGGTCGCCTCGTTGAGACCGCCGGACTCACCCGAGTAGGTCAGGTTGGCGGTGGCGGCGGTGACACCGTGACTCATCTCGTGGGCGGCCACGTCGAGGGAGGTCAGCGGGTGCGTGTTGCCGGAGCCGTCGCCGTAGGTCATGCAGAAGCAGCTGTCCTGCCAGAAGGCGTTGACGTAGTTGCTGCCGTAGTGGGCCCGGCTGTAGGCGGCGACGCCGTCGTTGCGGATGCCGTTGCGGCCGTAGACGTCCTTGTAGTAGTCCCAGGTGGCGGCGGCACCGAAGGCCACGTCGACACCGGCGGTCTGGCGGTTGGACGGCAGGCCGGTGCCCCAGACATCGTTGTCGTCCGTGAAGAGGGTGCCGGTTCCGGAGGTGCCCTGGTTCAGGTCGTACGTCTTGTGCCCGGCGCGGTCGCCGTCGGTGAGCTGATACGTCGATCCCGACAGCGTGCTGCCGACGGGAACCGTGCCGACGTACTGGCCGGTGCCGGTGCCGGTGTGCACCTTCTCGGCGGCGAGGATCTCCTTGCCCGTGGTCGCGTCGGTGACCACCTGGAGTTCGCTGGGCGTGCCGTCCTGCTGGACGCCTTCGACGACCGTCTCCCAGGCCAGGACGGGCTTGGCGGCGCCGGCCCAGACGACGAGACGGGGCGCGCGCTCGGTCGCGGTGCCGGTGACGTCGGCGCTCTTCGCGGCCGCGAGAGCCTTGCCGGTGGCGTTGGTCGCGGAGAGCTTCGGGCTGAGGGACGGCAGCGCGAGCGTGGCTCCGCTCGCCTTGGACACGGTGGTCCGGCCGCTCTTGAGGTGGACGACCAGGTCGCCGCCGAGGACGGGCAGTCCGGCGTAGGTGCGCTCGTAGCGGGTGTGGGTGGTGCCGTCGGCGTCCTGGACGACGTCCCTGACGACGAGCTTCTCCTGCGCGCCGAGGGCGAGCCGCTGGGCCGTGGCGCCGGCCGTGGTCTGCGCGCTCTTGATCAGCGAGGCACGGCGGGCCGGAGACAGGGTGGTCGCCGCCGCACCGGCGCGAGGCGTGGCGGTGATCTCGGCGGGGCCGGGGTCGGCGGGCGCCGCGCCGGCGGCACCGGCGGGGGCTCCCAGGGCCAGCAGGGCCCCGATGGTCGTCAGGGCGAGGGCGGTGGCGCGTCTGCGCCGGAGGGTGGGGTGGTGTCGCCGGGGCAACGGGTTCTCCTTCTGTGCGACGGTCGGCCCGTGGTGGGGGCCGAGGTGGGGCGGACCGACGGGATGGGGCCGGTCCGGAGCGCTGCACGGCAGGCGGGTGGAAGGAGGTGGGGGGGGGTGGGATGCCCCGCATGATGCGGGTGTGAAGGAATGGTGAACTTCGGCAGCAGCGTGGCACTGCGTGCACAGGTTTGTCATGGGAATGCCAAAACAACGGCTGGAAATGACCATGTCCTGCTGGGGATCCGCCCTGCTCGGCGCACATTTTCAGCCGCGAGAGCGACCCCCGTTCCCGAATGGGTGAATGCGGGCACCCCCACGGCGTGTCGCGGCACTCCGGGCAGCACTCTGCGAGTTCAGGCGGCGACGGGAGTCGGCGGGAGACAGGGGGCTCGGTGGAAGGGCAGCGGCGAGAGCCGGTTTCGTTACGGGAGCGGATGCGCTACCGGTTCGACAACACACTGGCCCGCAGCACCGGCAGGCTGGTCGGATGGCTGGCCGTGACCTGCCTGGGCATCGTCGTCCCGGCGAGTGCGCTGCTGGTGTGGACGGACCCGTCCTCGCCCCGGTCGCTGTCGGGCCGGCTGACCGCGGTGTGGCGGGTGAGCGCGGAGACCCTGCGGCTGGGCGCGGTGACCGGCGCACCGCTGCGGATGCTGCTGTCCGTGCTGCTGGGCCTGATGGCCCTGCTGTACGTGTCGACCCTGATCGGCGTGATCACCACCGGCCTCACCGACCGCCTCACCGAACTGCGCCGAGGCCGCTCCACCGTGGTGGAGACCGGCCACTCGGTGGTGCTCGGCTGGTCGGAGCAGGTGTTCACGGTGGTCGGCGAGCTGGTCGCGGCACGCGCCGATCAGCGCTGGAGCGCGGTCGTGGTGCTCGCCGACCGGGACAAGACGGAGATGGAGGAGGCGCTGGCGGCCGTGCTCGGACCCACCGGGACCACACGGCTGATCTGCCGCAGCGGCTCCACGGCCGACCCCGACGCGCTCGGGCTGGTCAGTCCCGGGTCGGCGCACGCGGTGCTCGTGCTGCCCGGCACGGAAGCCGCCGGGGACGCCGAGACGGTACGGACCCTGCTGGCCCTGCGCGCCGTCCTCGGGGAACACGCGGGCCCGCCCGTCGTCGCCTGCGTACGGGACGAGCGGTACCGGACCGCGGCCCGGCTCGCCGCGGGTCCGCGGGGCATCGTGCTGGAGTCCGACCGGACGGCGGCCGGACTGATCGCGCACTCCGCGCTCCACCCGGGTCTGACGCCCGTGCTGCGGGAGCTTCTCGATTTCGCCGGCGACGAGTTCTACCTCGCCGCCGCTCCCGAGCTCGTGGGACGTCGTTTCGGCGATGTCCTGCTCGACTGCGCGACGGCCGCGGTGGCCGGGCTGGTACGGGCCGACGGCACTCCCCTGCTCAGCCCGCCGCCGGAGACCGTCCTCGGGCCGGGAGACCGGCTCGTGGTCGTGGCGCCGGACGAGGACAGCGCGCGGTGGGAGGACGGCCGTGACCTCGTGGAGTCCTCGGTCCTGGCCGGGCACGGTGCCGGCCCGGTCGAACCGTCGCGTCTCCTGCTGCTGGGCTGGAACCGTCGGGCGCCCCACCTGGTCGACCAGCTGCGCCGCTGCGCTCGGCCGGGCTCGGTCCTGCACGTCGTCACCGACCCGACGGAGCAGGCGCCACCGGCACCGCCGCTGCCGGAACCACGCAGGGAAGCCTCGCTCGTCGACGGGCTCACCGTGACCTGCGCAACCGCCGATCCGACCGACCCCTCGTCCCTGCGCGGACTCGACCCGGGCTCCTTCGACCGGATCATCGTGCTCGGGCCGGACACCGGCGACGACGCCGACCGGCGGGATCACCGCACGCTGGTCGTCCTGCTGATCCTGCGATCGCTGGCGCAGGAGACCGGGCACACCGTGCCGGTGATCGCGGAGCTCGCCGACGAACGCAACCGGGCCCTGGCCCCGCTCGGACGGGGCTCCGAGGCGGTCGTCGGCGGACAGCTGACGGGGCTGCTCATGGCACAGGTCTCGCAGAACGGGCACCTGGCCGGGGTGTTCGAGGAACTGTTCGCCGCCGGCGGCAGCGCGCTGCGGCTGCGTCCGGCACCTCACTATGTGCTTGCGGACCGTCCCGCCTCCTTCGCCACGGTCGTGGCCGCGGCGCGCGACCGGGGCGAGTGCGCGATCGGCTACCGCTGTCACGACACCGCCGCCGCACCCGCCGGCCACAGGGTCCGGCTCAATCCCGCCAAGGCCGGCAGACGGGTCTGGAGCCGCACGGACGAGATCGTCGTGGTCGTACGGGACGGCGCCGAGGGTGGCGCCGTTGAGGCCGGTGGGGCGGAAGGAAGCCAGGCGGCGCGAGTGGACGCCTCCTAGCGCGTCCACCCGGGGGCGTCGCCACGCCTCGCGGGTCCGGGCCGTTCGAGTGGTCCCCTTCCGCTCACCGTCGTAGCGTCGGTAGAGAACTTCATCCGGGCGCGGACACAGACGGCTCCCGGTTCGTCGGGCGGGAGCGGACATGCGACACACGACGAGAACAGCGGTCATGCTCTGTGCGGCGCTGGGCCTCACGGCAGCCGTCGGCTCGGCCTCGGCCGTGCCGGGCGCGTCGCCGCCCACGGCGCGCGCGGCCGCGGTCCGGCAGGCCACGCCGCCCGTTTTGGTCGACTGCCTCTGGCACGCCAAGGTACGGCCCGGCGACTTCATCCTCGCGTGCGGCGACGGCAACAGCCGTCTGGTCTCGCTGCACTGGGACAGCTGGGGCTCGAACTCGGCGCGGGCCACCGGGGTCAACGTCGTCAACGACTGCGATCCGTACTGCGCGGCGGGCGCCTTCCACCCGTACGCCGTCGTCGTGAAGCTGGACCGGCCGCAGCCGTGGAAGAAGAACCCGCAGGTGCGGCACTACAGCCGGATCACCCTCACCTACCTCGGGGACAGGCCGGAGCAGTTCGGGCGCGTGGTGACGTACCCGCTCTGGAACTGAGCGCGACGCGCGCCCCTGCGTCCCGACGTCCCGTGTCGACGCCCGTGTGTCCCACCCGCCTGTCATGATCGAGGCATGACACGGATACGGCCACGGCGACGGCTCGGCGCCCCGGTTCTGCTCGCCCTGCTCGTCCTCACCGCCGGATGCGCCGATCCGTCGAGCGACCCCCGGGCGGCCGGCTCGGCCGCTTCCTCGCCCGCCGCCTCGGCGAAGGGCTTCTGCCCGCCGCCCGAGGACACGCTGGCGTCACCGTCTCCGTGCATCAGCTACGGCTGGGACCAGCGGGTCGCCGAGAACCACGCCTACCGCGAGGCCCAGCCCATCACCGCCGGGCAGCGGCAGGAAGCGCAACCCCGGGCGACGGCACTGGCCGCCGCGCTCCAGGAACTCGCGGCCGAGGGGACCACCCTGGACGGGCTGCGGACGGCCGCCGCCGAGGCGCTCGGCCTTCAGGCGCGGCAGATCGAGGTGCAGGGCGACTTCCTGGTCCCCCTGCACGACATGCTCGTAGGGGGCGGCGAGGGGCGGGTGTGCGTCAACGGGACCGTCGACAGCAGCGGTCACGCGACGGCGGAGGTCGTCGGGCGCACCGTCGAGGGAACGTGTCTGCCCGGGCGGGGCGGGCACTGACGCGCGGCGGCCCGGCGCCCGTCAGTCCATCAGGCCCGCCGCGACCGTCGCGCCCAGTTCCCAGCAGGCCGCCACGTCCGCCTTGTCGGGTTCCCCGGTGGCGGTGACCGGCTCGGCCGCGCGTCGCCAGCCCAGGCCCGTGGTGATGGTCTCGATGCCGCGCACCGCGCCGGTGACGTCGTTGCCGCCGTGCACGTAGTAGCCGAAGGGCCGTCCGCGGGTGCCGTCGAGGCAGGGGTAGTAGACCTGGTCGAAGAAGTGCTTGAGCGCACCGGACATGTAGCCGAGGTTGGCCGGCGTGCCCAGCAGGTAGGCGTCGGCGGCCAGGACGTCGGAGGCGGTCGCGGCGAGGGCGGCCCGGCGTTCGACGCGGACGCCCTCGATCTCCGGCGCCGTCGCGCCCGAGACGACCGCTTCGAACAGCGCCTGGCAGTTGGGCGAGGGGGTGTGATGGACGATCAGCAAAGTGGCCACGGTTCGGAACCCTGCCCGCTCCCCCGGCCCGGCCGCAAGCGACGCCACGGCCGGACAGGGGCCGGGGCCCGTACCTGCCGCGCGTCGGCGCTCCCGTCGGCCCTCACCCCGGATCGGGCATCGGAGTGACGGTCTCGGGTGTGCCGTCCGGGAAGCGGACCTCCAGGGTGCCGTCGGAGACGAGGACCGCGCCCGCTCCGGTCCGTACGTCCGCCGCCACGAGCGGGTCGGCGGTGAGGACCACCAGTGTCGCCAGCAGCTGCGCGCCACCCGCGTGCGGTGCGGTGAGGACCGGGACGGCCGAGTGGTCGCCGTAGGCGTTGTGGCCCCGGGCCCGGGTCACCTCGGCGGTGCCGTCGTCCCAGCCGAACAGGCCGACGAGGGCCGAGGTGAGACCGTCGGCGCGGCGGGCCACCGCCCAGCCCTCACCCGTCAGCGCGAGGGGCGGGACGTCGTCGCAGGCCACCGCCCAGCCGCCGACCCGTACGGGCGTGCCGGCGGGGGCCTCGACGCGGTGCACGCGGATCTCCCACGGCCCGCGCACCACGCTCGCGGTGGTGATGCGCAGGCGCTCGTCCCCGGGGCCGAGCGGGGTGTGCCAGGACGCCGCGCGCCGGCCCCGCGCGTACAGCGGGTGGATGCGTCCGCGACGGGACGGGCCCGTGGGGGCCAGCAGGGCGATGCGGTTGTCAGGGCCGGCCGGCCGACCGGGGGGCGGGGTCTCGGGTGCCGTCGCGGTGGAGTAGGCGAAGCCCGTGTAGTGCGGGCTGTCGTCGGACGCGGCGGGAGGCGGCGGGAGCCGGTCGGTGCCGTGGTTGACCAGGCGGACGATCCCGTCGGCGGCCGTGGAGTGCAGCAGCCAGCCCGGCGCGGGCAGGGCCAGTTGCCGGTCGGCGGTGTCGACGGGGCCCGCTTCCTCGGATGCCGTCCACACCGGGTGGTCGGCGGGCAGCAGCAGACCGAGGAAGGCCTTGCTCGCCCAGTACGGGGAGGCCGGGCCCGAGTACGGCTGGGTGACGGGCAGGTGGGGCCGGTACCAGCCGAGGCTCAACAATCCCTTCTCATCGGGCACTTGGCGGTCGGTGAAGTGCTTCAAAGCACCCGAGGCGAGGCGTCGGGTACGGCCGGGGGGCAGTGGGGTGGCGTCGGCGAGGGCACCCGCCCAGAGCGGGGCGGCGGTGGCGTAGCGGTAGATGAGGGAGCGGCCCTGGTGGACGGGGGCCCCGTCGGAGCCGAAGAAGTACTGGTGGCTGTCGAGGAACTCGCGCAGGCGGGCGCGGTGCGTGGCGACGCGGGCGGGATCCGCGCGCTGGCCGGCGACGCGGGCCCACAGGACGGGGTAGAGGTGCAGGGCCCAGGCGTTGTAGTAGTCGAACTTGCGGCCGTCGCCGTCGGTGTACCAGCCGTCGCCCCGGTACCAGTCGTCGAGGCGGTCCAGTCCCCCGTCGATCTCGGCACGGTCGTACGGCCCGCCGACGGAGGCGAGGAACTCCTCGGTGATGACCTGGAACAGCCGCCAGTTGGAGTCGTTGGCGGTGGCGCCGACGAAGCCGCTCAGCCAGGCGACCGCCATCTCCCTCGTCCTGTCGGGCAGTCGGTCCCAGATCCAGGGGCGGGTCTCGTGCAGGGCGAGGGCGACGGAGGCGGCCTCGACCATGGGCTGGCTCCGGTCGGTGATGGGCGGCCAGTGCTCCGGATGGCGGGGGTCGACGCCGGCGGTGAGACCGGTCGCGTAGCGCTCGATCAGTGTGGGGCCGACGTCTCCGCCCGAGCCCGCGATCCGGAAGGCGGCCAGCAGGAACGAACGGGCGTACCCCTCCAGGCCGTCCGACCAGGCACCGGAGTGGCCGGTGCGGCCGGGCAGCCGGTACTGGGCGAGGCCGGGACCCGCGTACGGGCGGAGCGCGGCGAGCAGCCGGTCGGCGGTGGCCTCCCAGTGGGCCCGGGTGTAGCCGGTGTACGGGGACAGAGTGGGGTCGGGGGGCGGCAGACGGCCGGCGTCGGCCGACAGGTGCGGCGCGGTCATACGGGGACGGTTCCTTAGGTCGGTCGGTGGGCGCGCCCGGGTGGAGGCGCGGCGACGCTGTCGCGTACGACGATGTGGGTGCCGAGCAGATGGTGGGTGGCGGCGGCCTGTTCGGGGTCCCGCAGGGCGATGCGCACGGCGGCGCGGCCGAGTTCCTCGGCGGGCGTGCGCACGGTGGTGAGGGGTGGGTGGAAGTCCTCGGCGAGCGGGATGTCGTTGTAGCCGACGACGGAGATGTCGTCGGGGACCCGCAGTCCGGCCTCGGCGATGGCGCGCAGCGCGCCGGCCGCGACCATGTCGTCCCCGGCGAAGACGGCCGTGAACTCGGCTCGCTCCTTGAGGAGTTCGGTCATCGCGCGGAGCCCGGCGGCCCGGCCCAGCCCGCAGTCGACGACCTGGGCGGCCTCCGGCGGGAGGCCGTGCCCGGCGAGGGCCGCGCGGTAGCCGCGCACCCGGGCGTCCAGGGCGGTGTTGCCGGGCAGTCCGCCGAGGAAGACGATCCTGCGGTGGCCGGCCGAGAGCAGGTGCCCGGTGATGGCGCGCGCCCCGGCCTCGTTGTCGAACTCGACGACGAGCGCGGGGATGGCGGGGTCGGGGGCGGGCCGGCCGCACAGCACCAGGCGGGCCCCGGCGGAGGCGAGGGCCTGCGCGTAGTGTGCGACGCGCTCACGGTAGGCGTCGTCCTCGACGACCCCGCCGACCAGGATGACCAGCCGGGCGCCCTCCTCCCGCATGAGCTGCACGAACTCCAGCTCGCGCTGCGGGTCCCCGCCGGTGGTCCCGACGAGGCAGAGCCAGCCGTGGGTGGCGGCCTCCGCCTCGACGCCCTCGGCGACCTGGGCGTAGAACGGGCTGGTGACCTGGCGCAGGACGACGGCGACCGTCTTGCGGCCGCCGCCGACGAGGGCCCGGGCGTGGGCGTTCGCGACGTAGTCGAGGGCGCGGGCGGCGCGCAGCACCCGGGTGCGGGTGGCCTGCGGGACCGGGTAGTTGCCGCTGAGCACGCGGGAGACCGTGGCCACGGACACGCCCGCGCGTTCGGCCACCTCGCGGATGGTCACCCGTCCCTGTGCCGTCATGTCGTACCCCGTTCCCCTCGCCCGTGTCCGTTGCGCCGCTGCCGCCGACTCAGGTGTTGGCGTCGTACTCCTCGGCGTACTCCGCGGCCATTCTGTCGCCGCCCCGGGAGCGCCATGTGCGCACCGCCTCGTCGTACTCCGACATCGGGGCGCGGCCAGCGACGACGGCGGTGACCGTGTCGTCCATCAGGGCCTTGAGCGTGGCGCCCTGGGAGGTGTCGGTCGGGGACTTCAGGCCGAAGGAGGCGTTGCGGATCGCGACCGGTACGACCGTCCGCTGCCAGGTGTGCAGGGCGCGTACGGCGTCGGGCAGGCCCGGCAGGAACAGCACCTGAGGACCCTCGGCCAGGTAGCGGAACGGCAGGTTGGAGACGTTCTCCACCTCGCCGAGCTTCGTCGCCCGCGGGGAGCCGTCTGTGCCCCGGGTGAAGTGGACGCCTTCCAGGCCGTAGTGGACGAGTTCCCATTCCTTCGTGCCGAACGGCGCTGCCAGGTGGTCGAGCAGGCGCAGCAGCATCCGGACGCGTTCCTTCCCGGCCTTCTTGAGGATCGTGTAGCCGAAGGAGCGGCGGGCGGCGACGATGCCGCCCGGGGTGCCGTCGACGCTGTACGGCAGGGCCGGCGCCGGGGTCAGCAGTCCCTCGGCGTCGGGGTAGCGGGTCTGGTAGGCGCCGAAGCCGTCCTGGAGGGCGGCGACGGTGCCGTTGAGGAAGAGGGTGCCGAGGTCCACCTGCGACATCGAGGTGGCGTCGGGATGGTAGGACCCGTTCTTGCGCAGCTGGGCCTGGAAGGCGACGGCGGCCCTGTGACGGTCGTCGCCGTAGTGGGGGCGGAAGGTGCCGTTCCTGTCGACGGCCCAGCCGTTCGGGGCGTGGTGGGCGGCGGCGTGCACGGCGTTGCCGAAGAGGGAGCCCACGGAGGCGCCGAGGGCGTACCGCTTGCCGTGGGTGGCCCTGCGGGCGACGGCGGCGAAGTCCGTGGAGGCCCAGCCGCCTCGCATGCCGGCCTCGGTGAACAGGCCCTGGTTGAGCCAGAGGGTCGAGCCGGGCAGCGGGCGTTCGAGAGGGATGCCGTAGAGCCGTCCGCCGATGCGGCCCATGTCGCGCCAGGCGTGGGTGGGGATGCCCGCCAGGTTGGGGTAGTCCCGGACCGCCGCGCCGGAGAGATACGGCGTGAGGTCCTCGGCCCTGCGCTGTACGAACTGGGCCTCGCGCGGCAGGGTGACGTTGGTGAAGACGTTGATGATGTCGGGCAGTGAGTCGGGGTCGCCGGCCATGACGGTGGCCATCTTCTTCTGGTAGTCGGCCTGCGGGACCACCGTGAACTCGATCGTGACGCCGAGGGCCTTCTCGACGGCCCGCCAGTACTGGTTCTGGTCCGCCGCCTTGGGCGGGGTGCCGAAGGTGACGGTCAGGACCTTCACGGTGGAGCCGTCGCCGGGGGTACGGGCGACCGAGGTGACGAGGGAGGGGGGGGTAGGACGTGAAGCCCGCCTGGACGCCCGCCTCGGTGGGCGCGAGGTCGGGCCGGGGGCCGGCGGGAGCGGCGTAGGCGGGCCAGGGGGCGAGTTCCTTTCCCGCGTTGGAGACGCCCTTGTCGTCCGAGCCCGTGGCGGAACAGGCGGTGAGCAGACCGGGGACGGCGACGGCGGCGCCGCCCGAGGCCACGGATCGCAGCAGCGTGCGTCGGGACATGCCGGACATGACGAATGACCTTTCTGCGGGGCGAGGTGCGGGTCGGCTCTTGAGGTGGGGGGTCGGTTCTGCGGTGGGGGGGTCGGTTCACGAAGAGCGGGGTCAGCTCTTGACGGCGCCGGTGAGCACGCCCTTGGTGAAGTACTTCTGGAGGAAGGGATAGACGAGCAGGATCGGCACGGTGGCGATCACCAGCACGGCCATCTGGATCGTCTGCGGCGCGTTGACCGTGGCCTCGCCGGTGGTGGTGTCGGTGAGGCCGGAGCCGGCCACGACATAGGTGCGCAGCACCTGTTGCACCGGCCAGTGGTCGCTCTCGAGGTACAGCGAGGAGTAGAACCAGGAATTCCAGTACGCCACCGCGTAGAACAGTCCGACCACGGCGAGTGCCGCCTTCGACAGCGGCAGCACGATGGACCACAGGGCTCGCCAGTCCCCGGCGCCGTCGAGGCGGGCCGCCTCGTACAGTTCCTCGGGGATGCCCTGGAAGAACCCGCGCAGCACGACCAGGTTGAACACGTTGACCAGTACCGGCAGGACCAGGGAGCCGTAACTGCCCAGCAGGTCCAGCTCCTTGACCAGCAGGAAGCCCGGGATCATGCCCGGCGGGAAGAGGAAGGTGAAAAGGATCAGCAGCAGGACCGGGCGGCCGCCGAACACACCGGGGCGGGAGAGGGCGTAGGCGAGGGTGACCGTGCAGAGAAGGCTCAGCGCGGTGCCGACGAGCGTGACGCCGGCGCTGACGGCGAGGGCGTGGGTGACGATGCCGCCGTCGAGGATGTCCCGGTACGCCTCCAGGGTGGGGTGCTCGGGCCACAGCACCCAGCCGCCGTTCGCCACGACCTCGCGCGGGGCGGCGAGCGAGGTCGACACGATGACGAGGAAGGGCACGCAGACCAGGAGGACGACCGCGGCGAGGGCGACGGCCTTCGCGGCCTGGGTGACGGGCCGCGGCTTCTCCATCCAGCCGGGGCGGACGTGGGCGCTCACCGGTAGACCCCCTGTTCGCCCAGACGGTGGGCGACCCGGTTGGCCGCGTACACGAGCAGGGCGCCGACCAGGCCCTTGAACAGGCCAGCGGCGGCGGCGAACCCGTAGTCGCCGCCGACGATGCCCCGGTAGTAGACGAAGGTGTCGATGACCTCGGCCGCCTGCGGGCCGACGGCGTCGCGCTGGAGCAGCATCTGCTCGAAGCCGACGGAGAGGATGTCGCCGAGCCGCATGATGAGCAGCAGCACGATCACCGGCCGGATCGCCGGCAGGGTGATGTGCCAGAAGCGCCGCCAGGGCCCGGCGCCGTCGATCGCGGCGGCCTCGTAACTCTGCTCGTCGACCTGGGAGAGCGCGGCGAGGAAGACGATCGTGCCCCAGCCGGCGTCCTTCCAGATCACCTGCGCGACGACGAGCGGGCGGAAGGCGTCGGGGTTGCCGACGATGTCGACGGTGTGCAGGCCCGCGTCGCCGAGGTAGCCGTTCACCATGCCCGTGTCGCCCAGGACCTGTTGGAACAGGGCGACGACGATCACCCATGACACGAAGTGCGGCAGATAGGCCACGGACTGCACGAAACGGCGGACCGTGCTCCAGGTGAGGGTGTGCAGGAGCAGCGCGAGGCCGAGCGGGACGGGGAAGTAGAAGACGAGTTGCAGGACCGCGATCCAGAGGGTGTTGAGTACCGCGTCCCAGAATTCGGCGTCCTCGAACATCCGCCGGAAGTTGCCGAGGCCGACCCATGGGCTGCCCCAGAGCCCGTCGAACGGCACGTACTCCTTGAAGGCGATGACGTTGCCGGCGAGCGCGCCGTAGTGGAACACGAGGAAGTAGGCGAGCCCGGGCAACATGAGCAGGAACAGCGTCCTGCCATGTGCTCTCTGAAAACGTTTCCACTCTTTACGGCGCCGAGACGGGCGACGGGATGCGCTGTTCTCTTCCGACTTACTGGGGTTCTCGCGCAGCAACGTCGCCACGGAGTCTCCTCCCCTCAAGGGTCGAGTGAGGTGAAGTTAAAACGTTTTCAGAGTGCGGTCAACACTTCTGACACAGGCGACCGGCCGCGTCCCGGCGGGTGCGAACCCGGGGCATGGCACCCTGACATGACGGGTACTCAGGGACAGGAGTGCTCGGGGACATGACACACACGGGCGTGACACGCAGGGGAGGGAACGGTGCTCACTCGGAGTTCGGTGATGGTGTGCGCGGCCGCGGCGCTGGCGTTGGCCGGCTGCTCGTCCGGGGACGACGGTAAGGCGGCGGAGCCGACGGACGAGACCGTCGTCACGGCGACCGTCTCCGACGCCCCACCGTCACCCGCCTCGCCCTCCGTCTCCGCTTCCTCCGACGCCTCCGCCTCACCCTCCGTGTCGGTTCCGGCGTCGGCGAGCCCCTCGCCGGTGCCTGTCACCGGCCCGGACCAGAAGCTGGTGACGATGACCGTCAGCGGCGGCTTCGCCGGGGTGAACCGGCAGGTGGTCCTCCGGGGCGACGGCACGGTCCGGACCACCGACCGTGGCGAGTCCGCGGTGCGCCGCACCACCGCGGCGCAGTTCACGACGCTGCGGACGCTGCTCGGAGATCCGGCGCTCGACGAAGTCCCCGCGTTCGCGATCGACATGGGGTCGGCGGACAAGTTCCAGTACACGCTTCAGTTCGACGGCCGGACGGTCATGACGGACCGCTCCACGGACGCACCCGCGCTGGACCGTCTCATCGGCGCCCTGGAGAAGTGGCTGCCCACGAACTGAGAACGACTCCCGGTCGGGCGTCGACCGCCGTACGCACGGGGACAGTCATCAGCGCGATGGGCACACGTTCGCGTGAGCGCCGCCGATCCGCTCAACTCCCGTACACGCACGTTCAAAAAGGTGCACGGATCATGCCGATCCGAAGTTCCTCGGGCCAGTCCCGAAGCGCGTCACTCCGTCGGGGGACATGCTCCGTACGTTCGGGGAACCAGCGGGGCCGGAGGAGCCCGGGCCCGCGCGAGCGGCAGGAGAAACGCCGTGGCGAATCTGGAGATCTCTATGAAGGAGACGATGACCGCGATCGAGGGGGCGGTGGGGGTCGCCGTCGTGGACTACACGAGCGGCATGGCACTCGGCACGCTCGGCGGAGGCAAGGACCTCGATCTGAACGTCGCCGCGGCCGGCAACACCGATGTGATCCGCGCCAAGGTCCGCACCATGGAACACCTGGGGCTGAAGGGTGAGATCGAGGACATCCTGATCACGCTCGCCGGCCAGTACCACCTCATCCGGCTGCTCAAGGGCCGTGGCGGCAGCGGACTGTTCCTCTATCTCGTCCTGGACCGCGCCCGGTCCAACCTGGCCATGGCCCGCCACCAGCTCAAGCGCATCGAGGCCGAGCTCGAGGTGTAGGCGACCGGACGGCCGCGGCTTCGCACACCCTCGAATTGAAGATTTCTTCATCTCGACACATCCAGATCAGCGCATCACACGGGTGTGCGGAGCCCGCAGCCACCAGGATCGTGACGCAGCACGTGGCGCGCGGGGGCGTACGGTCGGCCGGGCCCCCGCGCCATCGCGCACCACGCACCGTACGCGGCAGGGAGCGAGCGATCGATCATGCAGGTTCCCCTCTACCAGGCCAAGGCCGAGTTCTTCCGCATGCTCGGGCACCCGGTCCGCATCAGGGTCCTCGAACTGCTCCAAGGCGGCCCCGTCGCCGTGCGGGACCTGCTCACCGAGATCGAGATCGAACCGTCCAGCCTGTCCCAGCAGTTGGCGGTGTTGCGCCGCGCCGGGATCGTGGTGTCGATCCGGGAGGGCTCGACGGTCAGCTACGCGCTCGCGGGTGGCGACGTGGCCGAGCTGCTGCGGGCCGCCCGCCGCATCCTCACCGAACTCCTCGCGGGACAGAACGAGTTGCTGGCGGAGCTACGCCAGGCCGATCTGCCGCTGCCGGTTCCGCAGGGCGGCACCGGACGGCCGTGACCGGGACGGGGACGGAAACCGAAGCGGAGGCGGAGACCGGAAGAACGGGGTCCGGAGGGGTACGGGAAGAGCGGGGCCGGGACGGGGGCGGGAGCAGCGGGACCGGTTTCAGGTTTCCTTCAGGTACCTCCTGAAGGTTGGGGCCCATGCAAGGACACCGACCACGTACCCCCGCATCCGAACGCAGCCGTCGCTGGTTCATGAACAAGGCGCTGCTCGCCGGCGGTGTCGCCGCGATGGCGACCATGACCGGCTGCTCCTCCGGCTCCTCCGACACCGCGAGCGCCGCCTCGTCCTCCGGCGGCCCGGGCGGGATGCCCTCCGGGGGACCCGACGGCGGCGCCGGCGGAATGGGCCCCGGAGCGAGCGAGGTCAAGTACGCGGACTTCGTCGGTGTCACCACCGACGGCAAGGTCGCGGACGACCTGTACTCGATCCACGCGACGGACGTCTCCACCGACAAGGTCGTCAAGGCCGCCCAGGCGTTCCTGGACGGGCTGACCACCAAGGAGCGCAAGGCCTCGGTCTTCGAGGTGGACGACGACGAGTGGCTGGCCTGGAGCAACGTCGACGGCTACCAGCGTGAGGGCGCCCGGATGGGCGACCTGACCGACGAACAGCGCGACCTCGGCTACGCGCTGCTCGGGGTCGCGCTGTCCGCCGAGGGACTCACCCAGACCCGCAACATCATGAAGCTCAACGCGTTCCTGGGCGACTACAGCGGCGGCAACCGGGACACGCTCACCGAGGGCGCCTACTTCTTCACCTTCATGGGCACCCCGTCGACCACCGCGCCGTGGGGCTTCCAGTACGAGGGCCACCACGTGGCCATCAACTACTTCGTGCTCGGCGACCAGGTGGTCATGACGCCCACCTTCATGGGCTCCGAGCCGACCTCGGCCACCTACGACGGCGAGAAGATCACCCTCTTCAAGAAGGAGACGACGGCCGGCCTCACCCTGCTGCGGTCGCTCACGGACGCCCAGCGCAAGAAGGTGATCTCCTCGGAGACCAAGGCCGGGGACAACCTGAAGGCCGGCGCCGGCCAGGACAACCTCAAGCTCGCCTACCAGGGCCTCGTCGCCTCCGGGTTCACCGCCGCCCAGAAGAGCGCTCTGCTGGATCTGGTGCGCGTCTACGTCGGCAACATGGACGACGGGCACGCCGAGGTGAAGATGAGGGAGGTGGAGGAGCACCTCGACGACACGTACTTCTACTGGATCGGCGAGACCAAGGACTCCTCGGCCTTCTACTACCGCGTGCACAGCCCGGTCGTCCTCGTCGAGTACGACGCCCAGTCGCCGCTCGCCTACGGCAACAAGGACAGCAGCGGTGGCGGCGGCATGGGCGGACCGGGCGGGACGCCGACCCAGCAGCACATCCACACCATCATCCGCACCCCCAACGGGGGCGACTACGGCGTGGACCTGCTCAAGCTGCACCTGGAGAACGACCACTAGGGTCCGGCCGGGCCGCGCGGGTCCGAACAGCGGCTCGGACATCGAACGAAACACACCAAAACGCCACGGTTCGCCACCCCTTCCGCCACGTAGAAATATCTACCAGCATGCATATGCCTGCTCGGCATGCGGCCGGGGGTGGACGTCACACGGAGCCGACATGAGCGATGCGATGTGGACACGCGGCGTGGAATGGCTCGCCGCCGCCGCGACGGACCCGCGGCTGTGCAAGCGGGAATGGGATCAGGGCGACGGGATCGCCCTGCTGGAGGCGGGCCGTTACTGGGATGTCCTCAGCGTGCCCGACCGGCTGGGCCTGCTCACCCTGGATCTGCTGTGGCAGGCGTCCCGCCCCGTCCCGGGACCCACACTCGTGGACACCGCGTCGCACCGGGTCGGGTTCTTCCTCCCGCCGGATCCCGGCACCCGGTGGATCGGGGCGGGGTTGAGACGCGCGGGCCGTGGCTCCTGGGTGGCGGTTCCCCCGCCCTACCGGGCCGCGCAGTTCCTGGAGTGGCTGGTCCCGCCGGACGGCACCGGGATGCTGCACGCGCCGGCCACGCTGGAACTGGCCCTGCGACAGGCCAACGGCACGCTGGCCGTGCTGACCCCGATGTGCGGCCGGTAGCGCGTCACGGGCGGAACGTGCCGTCCTCGTCGCGGCGGAGGCGCCGAACCGAGGGCGAGACCGAAGGCGAGGGCAGCCACTGCAGGTCCGAGCGGGCGGGCACGGTCCGTCCGTCGGCCCGCCACTCCGCGACGAGCCGGGCGTAGATCGGCACCCGACACCGGGGCCGGTCCACCCACAGAGCGGCGCGGAGGAGTCCGGACGGGCAGTCGGCTCGGGGCTGTACGGGCGCAGGTCGGTCCATGCCCGGGCAAACGGGGAGGGGCGCGCCGGTAGTACGCGCGGGCACCGCGCGCTCACCGGCACGGGTGAGCGCGACCCCCGTTCGGAGGCCTGCCCCCGTCCCTTCGGAGGATCACCCCCGTCCGATCGCAGGACCGACCCGACCGGCTCTCCCGCCGCCCGCAGGCACGCCCGAGGACCGGCGTCACCGCAGGGCGCGGCAGACCCGGGCCGCGTCGGCCACCGTCTAACTCCCCTGTCGCGTACGGCAATCCAGACAGTCGACGCAGAAGTGAACAGATACCGGGCACTTTGGGAGGCAAGTCTCGCTCAACCGTGCGGGATCGATCGATGACGGTGTGTACTGTGCTGCGAGTGCCCGGTCCGAGCGCATCGGATCCACCCCTGCCCTGAGCACCGAGACGACGCCCGACCCCCCTGGAACCGAATCGATGATGGAATTCCCGGACCTGGTGGCCGGCGGCCTGGCCGCCGGCACACTGTCCGCGCTCGCCCTCGGCGGCGGATTGCTGCGACTACGGCGGCAACAGACCCGGCAGCGAGCCGAGATCGCCGCGCTGCGCACCCAACTGGAGGGGTCCGTAAAGGCGTTCACGGCAGAGGTCGAGCATCTGGCCGACCGCCGGGTGCCCGCGGCCGCCCGCCAGGTGGCCCATCCGCACGTGGCCGAACCGGGCCCGCTCCAGCCGCTGACCACCGGCACCCCGCTGGGCATCGCCCTGGAGAACGTGGTGCTGGCGCTCCAGTCCGAGGTGGCCGCCCAGCGCACCCGGGTCGACGCGGCCGCCCAGGCCGGCATGCGCGGCGCCACCCGGGAGATCCAGGCGGCCCTGTACCGGCTCCAGGACGCGCTGCGCGGACTCCAACAGCGTTACGACGACCCGGAGTTGGCGCAGACCCTGTTCCGGCTGGACCACGAGAACGAGCAGTCGCTGCGCCGCGCGCAGGTCACCGCCGTGGTGTGTGGCGCGTGGGTCGGGCTGGCGCGCGAGGAGTCGCACCTGGTGGACGCGGTGACCGGCGGTCAGGCCCGGCTCGCGGGTTACCACCGGGTCCAGGTCCACAACCACCTCGAGACCGGTACGGCCCTGGTCTCGCACGCCGTCGAGCCGGTGGCCATCATCGTCGCCGAACTGCTCGACAACGCGCTCCGGCACTCCGCCCCGGACACCGACGTCGTGGTGAGCCTGGAGCACGTCCACCACGGCGTGTGCGTCACCATCGACGACGCGGGTCTCGGCATGACGCGGGACGAACGCGACCGTGCCCAGCGGCTGGTGGCCGGCGACGACCTGATCCTGCTGACCGACCTGGGCGATCCGCCGCGCATGGGGCTGGCCGCGATCGGCCGCCTCACCCGGCAGTTCGACCTGGGCGTCGATGTCTCCTCGGCCTCCCCGTACGGCGGCGTGCGCGCGGTGCTGCGGGTCGACAGCCATCTCCTCAGCCGGCTCGACCCGGCCGACCGGCCGCCGGCCGCGAGCGCGCCGCGCACGACCCGGAAGGCCGCGGCCGACCGGCCCGCGCCCTCCCACGCGTACGGCACGGAGTCCGGCGTCCCCGAGGCGGCACCGGGGCATCACGAGCCCTCGGACACCGACGGCCTGCCGCAGCGCCGTCGCCGCACCCCGGCCGCCGCACCCGAGGAGAGCCCGGCCCAAAGACCCGCGCACAGTCCCGCGCGGAGACCGGAGGAGGCCGCGGCCGCGCTCGGCGCGCTCCAGTCCGGCACGGCGGCGGCCCGCGCCGCCGCCGAGAGCACCGGATCCGACGGCCACGGGGACACCCCGGCCGACCGGACCGGCGATACCGACCACACCGACCACATCGACATCGACATCGAGGGGGAAGCGGCGAGATGACCAGCCGTAATACGGGCGACACGGCATGGGTGCTGGAACCGATCCTGCAGGTGCCGCACGTGCTGGCCGCCGTCATGCTGACCCGGGACGGACTGGTGACGGGCTACACCGACGCCCTGTCGCAGCCGTCGGCCGAGCGGGTGGCCGCCATCACCAGCACCGTGCAGGGGGCCTGCCGGACGGCGGCGGCCGCCTTCGCCGACCAGGAGCGGGCCGAGGTACGCCAGATCGTCATCGAGTCGGACCACGGCTATGTGCTGATCGTGCCGACCGACCACGGCACCTGCGTGGCCGCGTACGGCGACGGCGAGACGCGGCTGGACCTGCTGGCGCACCGGGTCCACTCCCAGGTGGCGCGACTGGGCGAGAAGGCCATGGCGGCCGCGCCCCGAGGAGCCGACGACAACGCGCCGGCATGACCCGGCGCCCGGCCGGCCGTCCCCTCGTCCCCGCGTACCTGTCGACCGGCGGTGTGGCCCGGCCCAGTCGGCCCCACCTGGAGCGGCTGTCGGTGCTCGCCCGCAGCGAGGAGCCGCTGCCGCCCGGCCTGCCGGCCGCCGAACTGGCCCTGTTGGACACGCTGGCGGGCGGCTCGCTCGCGGTGGTGGAGGCGGCTGCGCTGCTCAGACTGCCGGTCTCCGCGGTACGGGTGCTGGCGGCCGACCTCGTCGACCGGGACCTCGTTCTCGCCCGCGCGCCGATCCCGCCCGCCGAACGGTTCGACCCCGACCTGCTGAAGAGAGTGGCCGATGGCCTCCGCGCCCTCAAACACCACCCCTAGCGCCGGCGCGCCCGGCGCCGTCCACCACCCCGACACCGCCCGCGACCTGGTCAAGATCCTGGTCGCCGGGCCGTTCGGGGTGGGCAAGACGACCCTGATCGACTCGGTGTCCGAGATCCGGCCGCTGCACACCGAGGAACACCTCTCCGAGGCGTCCGCCGAGGTGGACGACCTGGCCGGGGTGCGGGAGAAGTCGACGACCACCGTCGCCATCGACTTCGGGCGGATCAGCCTCGCCGGCGATGTCGTGCTGTACCTGTTCGGCACGCCGGGGCAGGAGCGCTTCCGCGCGCTCTGGGACGACATCGCCTATGGGGCGCTGGGCGCGCTCGTCCTCGTCGACAGCCGCCGCCTCGACGCGTCCTTCGACGTGCTGGGCCTGGTGGAGGAGAGCGGGCTGCCGTACGCGGTGGCCTTCAACGACTTCCCCGACGCGCCCCGCCACTACGGTGCGGAGCGGCTGCGCCAGGCGCTGGACCTGGAGCCCGGGACACCCATGGTGACCTGCGACGCGCGGGACCGCGACTCCTCGATCGACGCGCTGCTCGCGCTCGTCGACCATCTGATCGGACGTGACCCCATGGAGGCCCGGTGACCATCCATCCCCCGGACCGGCGCGACTTCGCGCGCTCCGCGCCCGTGCGACTGTGGGACGAGAGCTTCGCGGCCGACCCGCTGCGCCACTACCAGGCACTGCGCAGTCAAGGGCCGGTCGGCTGGGGCGAGTTGGCGCCCGGAGTTCCGGCATACGTGGTCACCGACCGGCGCGCCGCGCTGGACGTGCTGCACGACGAGGAGACGTTCTCGCACGACCCGCGCGCGTGGGAGTCGACCGTCCCCGACGACTCTCCGGTGCTCGGCATGATGCGGTGGCGACCCAACGCCCTGTTCGCCGACGGGGCGGCGCACGTCCGCTACCGCACCACCCTCATCGACGTCTTCGACCTGGTGGAACCGCACGACCTGCGGGGGCGGGTGCACCGGGCGGTGCGGCTGCTGGTGGGCCGGATCGGACCGAGGGGCGAGGCCGACCTGGTCGGCGACTTCGCCGAGCCGCTGATGGCGCTGGTCTTCAACGACCTGTTCGGCCTGCCGGAGAGCCAGGGCGACCGGCTGCACTCGGGCGTGGGCAAGATGATGGAGGGCGGCGACCGGGCGACCGTGGGCGAGGCGGAGTACGCCCAGTACGTACTGGACCTCATCGCCGCAAAGACCGAACGGCGCGGCGACGACCTGCCGAGCCGGTTGCTGGACCACCCGGCGGGGCTGACCCGGGAGGAGGTCACCTGGCAGGTGTTCCTCACGCTCGGCGCCGGATACGGGCCGACCGCCAACCTCCTGTCCAACACGCTGTCGAGGATCCTCGGCAACCCGCTCTACTACTCCACCCTCACCGACGGCGCCCGCCCCGTCATGGACGCGGTGGTCGAGGTGCTGCACCACGAGACGCCGCTCGCGAACTACGGCATCTACTACGTCCGCCGGCCCGTGGCCTTCCACGGGGTGTGGCTGCGCGAGGCGGTGCCGGTGGTGGTGTCGTACGGGGCACTCGGGATCCTCGCCGAGCGGGAGGCCACCGAGGGCCGGCATCCCAACGACGCCTCGCATCTGTCGTGGGGAGCGGGAGCGCACGCCTGTCCGGTGAAGCAGCACACGCTGCTGCTGGTCACCGAGGCGATCGAACGGCTCACCCAGTGGCTGCCCGACCTCGATCCCGTCGTGCCCCGCGACCGGCTGACCTGGCGGCCCGGCCCGTTCCACCGTTCGCTGACTGCGCTGCCCGTCCGCTTCAGCCCCCGCTCCCCCGCTTCCGAACCCTCAGGAGTCCGTTCGTGACCGTGACCGACCGCATCGTCCTCGACCCGTTCGGCACCGACGTGCACGCCGAGAGCGCCCGGCTGCGCGCCCTCGGCCCGATCGTGCCCGTGGAGCTGCCCGGCGGCATTCCGGCCTGGGCGCCCACCGGGTACGACACCCTCAGGGCACTGATCCTGGACCCTCGGGTCAGCAAGGACCCGCGGCGGCACTGGCGGCAGTGGGCGGAACTCGGCGAGCACCCCTCCTGGGGCTGGATCCTGGGCTGGGTCGGGGTGATCAACATGCTCTCCACGTACGGCACCGACCACGCGCGGCTGCGCAAACTGGTGGCGCCCAGCTTCACCCACCGGCGTACCGAGGCGCTGCGCACCCGGGTGGAGGCGATCACCGCTGAGCTGCTGGACGCGCTGGAGAAGGGCGACGACACCGCCGACCTCAAGGCCGGCTTCGCGCATCCGCTGCCGATGCAGATCGTCTGTGAACTGTTCGGGGTGCCGGACGATCTGCGGGAGGCCACCGTCCGGCTGGTCGCGGCCATCATGGACACCACCGACCCGACACCGGAGCACGCCGCGTACGTCCAGGAGCAGATCGGCACGGTGCTGGGCGGACTGATCGCGTACAAGCGCGAGCACCCCGGCGACGACATGACGACCGAGCTGATCCGCGTGCGCGACGAGGAGGGCGACCGGCTCGACGACGAGGAACTGCTGTACACGCTGCTGCTGGTCATCGGTGCCGGTTTCGAGACGACCGTGAACCTCATCGGGAACGCGGCGGTGGCGCTGCTGCGGCGGCCCGAGCAGCTGGCGGCCGTCCGCGCGGGCGAGATCGGCTGGGACGCGGTCGTCGACGAGACGCTGCGGCTGCACCCGCCGATCGCCACGCTGCCGCTGCGGTTCGCCGTCGACGACATCACGGTGGGTGAGGTGACGATACCGGCCGGGGACGCGATCATCACGACGTACGCGGCGGCGAACGTGGATCCGGCGCACTTCGGGGCGGACGCGGACGTGTTCGACGCGGCACGCGCCGCGGACGACCATCTGGCCTTCGGGATCGGTGTGCACCGGTGCATCGGGGCTCCGCTGGCCCGGATGGAGGCGCTGACGGCGCTGCCCGCGCTGTTCGACCGGTTCCCCGGGCTGCGCCTGGACACCGGGGCCGCGGAGCTGCGGCAGGTGCCCTCGTTCATCGCGAGCGGCTGGCAGGAGATCCCGGTCCGTCTGCGGGACTGAAGCGCGGGGGCGCGACCGGTCCCCCGTTCCGGTCGTACCCCCGCCGCTCCTCGAAACTACGTGTCCGGCGAGCGGCTGGGAATCGTGTCGATGCCCGCTCGGGCCGCCGGAGCACTCACCTGTGCACAGGTGAGTCCGGATGGCCCGGTTCCGTCCACGGGGCGGATTCGTGCAGGTCGGGCTGGTCCAGGTCACCCGCCGCCACATGGGCCAGGACGACCTCGTACAGGTCGCTGCCGGCCGCGAGGAGCTGACGTTCGAGGACGGGTTCCGCGCTGCGGACGTGTTCGCGGACGGTCTGCGCGTGCACGCCGAGCAGCTGGGCGGCGCGTTCGGCGTTTCCGCCGGCGGCGATCCAGGCGCGCAGCGTGCCGCGCAGGTCCCGGCCGTCGGAGTCGAGGCGGGCCAGCAGGTCCTGCGCCCAGCCGCGCAGTGCGGGGTCACCGAGGAGCTCGCCGAGCCGGGCGGGGGCCGCCGGGGTCCCCGTCAGGTGCCCGGCGATGACGACCTGGGTGTGCAGCGCGAGGTGGACCGCGGCGCGGACGGTGAGGTCGGAGAAGTCGGCGCGCAGCAGGTTCTCGACGCGTTCCATGCGGGCGCGGACCGTGTTGCGGCTGACGCCGAGCACCTTCGCGGCGTTGACGGCGGTGAACTCCAGGCCGAGCCGGGTGGTGGCGAGGAGTTCGGCGCGGGTGTGGTGCGGCAGGGCGTCGAGGGGGCGCAGCAGCCGGGTGGTCCAGGTGCGCAGGACCTCGGGGTCCATCAGGCGTTCGGGGTGGGTGCGTTCGGCGTAGACGGCCGTCCTGTCGGGGCGGAAGCGGGCCACGGCGAGGGCGCTGACGGCCTGGCCGTAGGCGGTGGCGGTGCGGGCGAGGCTCTGGAGGGCGCTGCCGCCGAGGAACGCGCCGGCGTGCCGGTCGCACAGGGCGCGCAGTGCACGACCCACGGTGTCGTCCGGGACGACGACGATGACGTGGCCGTCCATGGCGGGACAGCGCACCACGAGGGCCTCGTCGTGGGTCGCCGCCACGCAGGCCGCCGCGAGCCGGTCGCGGTCCTCGGGGCTGGTCTCGATCACGTAGACGCAGGCGGTGTCGGTGTCGAGCAGGCCGGGCCACAGACCGGCGGCGACGCGGCGGGCGGCGACGGTGTCCTCGACCATGAGCAGCTGGAGGATGGCGAGGCGCAGGTCGGCGGTGGCGCGGGCCAGCCGGTGTCCGGTCGCGGCGGTCTCCTGTGCGCGCAGCAGGAGTTCGAGGACGCCGACGGTGTGCGTGACGATGGCGGAGGCGCGCCGGTCGAAGGGGCTCGTCCGGCTCACGGCGAGCACGCCCGACGAGGCGGGACGCGGGAGTTCGACCCTGATCAGGCGCACGGACCTGCCCTCGCCCTCCCAGGCGGCGGAGGCGAGCCGGCCGCCGGTGACGGCGGCTACCAGGTTCTCGTCCAGTGGGGTGAGCGGTCCGGCGAGCGCGGCGCCCGTGTCGTCGCGCAGGGAGACGGTCGCGTCGAGCGTGTCCGCCAGCCAGTCGAGGACTCTGCGGAGGTCGCCGCCGGTGGGGCGCAGATGTCCGAGGAGTTCCTGCGCCCACGCCGAGCCGGCGTCGTCCGCCGCGTCGGTGTGGGGGTTCCCGTCGTCCCGGCCGGCCATCTCGGCGCTCTCCTCGTCCCTCACGGCCCGTCCGGGCCGAACCAGTCATATCGGTCGGGGACGTTACCTCACGCGGAGCGGAACGGCCGCCGGCTGCTCGCCTGCAGCCGGCAGTTCCTCCTGGGCGAGCCGCACGGCGGTCCTGCGGGGCGGCCGCCCCCTGGCACGGCATAAGCTCGGCCAATGGCGAAGTACTACGACGTGCACCCCGACAACCCTCAGCCGCGCACCATCACCCAGGTCGCGGCCGCCATCCGGGCGGACGCGCTGATCGCGTACCCGACGGATTCCTGCTACGCGCTGGGCTGCCGGCTGGGCAGCAAGAACGGCATCGACCGGATCAGGGCCATCCGCGACCTGGACGACCGGCACCACTTCACCCTCGTGTGCCAGGACTTCGCGCAACTCGGCCAGTTCGTCCGGGTGGACAAGGACGTGTTCCGCGCGATCAAGGCGTCGACGCCGGGCAGCTACACCTTCATCCTCCCGGCGACCAAGGAGGTGCCGCGCATGCTCCAGCACCCGAAGAAGAAGACGGTGGGCGTGCGCATCCCGGACCATGTGGTCACCCAGGCCCTGCTCGCCGAACTCGGTGAACCGCTGCTGTCCAGCACCCTGTTGCTGCCCGGCGAGGACGAGCCGATGACCCAGGGCTGGGAGATCAAGGACCGGCTCGACCACGTGGTGGACGCCGTGCTGGACTCCGGGGACTGCGGCACCGAGCCGACCACGGTCATCGACTTCTCCGAGGGCGAGGCGGAGATCGTGCGGCACGGGGCGGGTGACACCTCGCGGTTCGAGTAGGGCCTTGCGCGCCCCGGCACCCTGGACCGGGGGTCCCGGAGGGCAGGTGGATGGTGCATGCAACGATGGTCGCTGCCCGGCCCCACCGGGCCGGTCGATCGCTCGCCGCAGTGCACCGCGCAGAGAGGCACCCCCATGACCTCCGTACAGGGAACAGCCGTGGACATCCGGACCGAGGACGGCGTCGCCGACGCCTATGTCGCGCATCCCGGTGACGGGACGCCCCGGCCCGGCGTGCTGCTGTACCAGGACGCCTTCGGGCTGCGTCCGCACCTGCGGGCGATGGCCGACCGGCTCGCCGAGGCCGGTTACACGGTGCTGGTCCCGAACGTGTTCTACCGGCACGGGCGCGCGCCCGTCGTGGAGCTGCCCGAGTTCATCGACCCGGGCGCGCGTCCGGAGATCTTCGCGGCCCTGGGCCCGCTCATCCAGTCCCTCACGGCCGAGGCCGCCGTGCGGGACGCCGGGGCCTATCTGCGGTGGCTGGAGGAGAGCCCGCTGGTCGCGGACGGCCCGGTGGCGCTGACCGGGTACTGCATGGGCGCCCGGCTCGCCCTGTGGACGGCCGGCGGCCATCCGGACCGGGTCGCGGCGGTGGCCGGCTTCCACGGCGGCCGGCTCGCGACCGACGCGCCGGACAGTCCCCATCTGGCGGCCGAGCACATCACGGCCGAGCTGTACTTCGGCCACGCCGACAACGACCACTCCCTGCCGCCCGAGCAGATCGAGCGCTTCGAGGAGGCCCTCACGGCGGCGGGCGTCCGGCACACGTGCGAGGTCTACGCCGGCGCCGAGCACGGCTACACGCAGGCCGACACCGCCGCGTACGACGAGAAGGGCGCCGAGCGGCACTGGGTCGCGCTGCTGGACCTGCTGAAGCGGACCTTCTGACCCTCGCGACCGGGCAACGGGACCGAGCACCGGGACGCCCCTGGCATGAGCCGTGCCGAGGGCGTCCTCTCCTTTTTCTGCCTCCGCCTCTGTCCACATTGTTGACATGGGCACAACCCCGATGCGACTTTGAGAGCGCTCTCAACATGGTACGGACCAACCCCACAGGCCTACCCGCACGGAGGTGGAGAGTGCTCTCGAGCATCACGCACGCACTCAGAATCGCCGGAGCAGCCGCTCTCGCCGGCGCACTGCTCTCTCTCGGTCCCCCGGCCCAGGCGGCCGTCCCCGACACCATCCCGCTGAAGATCACCAACAACTCGGGGCGCGGCGACCGCCTCTACGTCTACAACCTCGGCACCCAGCTGACGACGGGCCGGCAGGGCTGGGCGGACGCGAACGGCACCTTCCACGCCTGGCCCGCCGGCGGCAACCCTCCCACCCCCGCGCCCGACGCCTCGATCGCGGGCCCGGCGGCCGGGCAGTCCGCCACCATCCGGATCCCCAAGTTCTCCGGCCGGGTCTACTTCTCCTACGGACAGAAGCTCGACTTCAGACTGACCACCGGCGGACTGGTGCAGCCGGCCGTGCAGAACCCGACCGACCCGAACCGGAACATCCTGTTCAACTGGTCGGAGTACACGCTCAACGACTCCGGGCTGTGGCTGAACAGCACTCAGGTCGACATGTTCTCCGCGCCGTACGCGGTCGGCGTGCAGCGCGCCGACGGGACCACCGTCAGCACCGGGCACCTCAAGGCGGGCGGCTACAACGGCTTCTTCAACGCCCTGCGCGGACAGCCCGGCGGCTGGGCGAACCTCATCCAGACCCGGTCCGACGGCACCGTGCTGCGGGCCCTCGCCCCGCTGTACGGGGTGGAGACCGGCGCCCTCCCGGCGAACGTCATGGACGACTACGTCAACCGCGTCTGGCAGAAGTACGCGACGAGCACGCTGACCGTCACCCCGTTCGCCGACCAGCCGGGCACCAAGTACTACGGCCGGGTCTCGGGCGGGGTCATGAACTTCACCAACTCCGCCGGAGCGGTCGTGACCAGCTTCCAGAAGCCGGACGCGAACAGCATCTTCGG
Source organism: Streptomyces sp. NBC_00080 (assembly GCF_045041255.1). NCBI lineage: Bacteria > Bacillati > Actinomycetota > Actinomycetes > Kitasatosporales > Streptomycetaceae > Streptomyces > Streptomyces sp. NBC_00080. Next base: position 8,854,423 of record NZ_CP108235.1, on the reverse strand, counting down.
CTGTCACCGGCTGCTGGACGCGCCGAACGACGCCGTGCGCGGACCGATCTCCCGCACCCTGTGCGCGGGCTTCAACCGCTCCACGCTCCTGGTCAATCCCAACCAGCCGGACACCACGACGGCGAACTTCTACCAGGACACGGTGACCAACCACTACGCCCGCAAGATCCACGCGCAGATGGCCGACGGCAAGGCGTACGCGTTCGCCTTCGACGACGTCGGGCAGCAGGAGTCCCTCGTCCACGACGGCTCTCCGAGCCAGGCGTACCTGACGCTCGACCCGTTGAACTGAGGTGAACTGAACGGAACGGAGCGCGCACGACGACGTCCCGCACGCGGAGGGAGCCCGCGTGCGGGACGTCGTCGGTCCGAGTGGATCAGCCGGTCCTGATCAGCCGGTCGTGACGGCGGTGTCGTCCACGACGAAGCTGGTCTGGAGCGAGGAGTCCTCGACGCCCGAGAACTTCAGCGCCACGGTGGAGCCCGCGAAGGACCCGAGGCTGAAGGACTTCTGGACGTAGCCGCTGGCGGCGTTGAGGTTGGAGTAGGTGGCCAGGGTGGTGGACCCGGCGGTGACCGTCAGCTTGTCGTACTGCGTGCTGGTGGTGGTCTCGGCCGTGTCGACGTGCAGGTAGAAGGTGAACGTGGTGTTGGTGCAGCCGCTCGGGATCGTCACCGACTGCGACAGCGTGTCGGTGTGGGTCGATCCGTAGCCGTCGAGCCAGGCCTTGTAGGAGCCGGTGCGGGCCGCCTGGCTGCTGGAGTTGGTGATCACACCGCTCGTCGCCGTCCAGGTGGTGCTGCCCGACTCGAAGCCCGCGTTGCCCAGCAGCTGGGTGGCGGCGCAGGAGCCGCCGCCGGTGGAGCTGACCGTCCAGGTGAACGACGCGGTGGCGGTCGCGCCGGTGCTGTCGGTCACCGTGACGGTGGTGCCGGAGGAGCCGGCCGTGGTCGGTGTGCCGGAGATCAGGCCGGTCGAGCTGCTGATCGACAGACCGGCGGGCAGCCCGGTCGCGGCGTACGTCAGCGAGCCGCTGTTGGTGCTGCTGGCGGAGATCTGCAGGCTCACCGCGGTGCCGACCGTGGCGGACTGGCTGCCCGGGTTGGTCACCGAGACGCCCGTCGACGGGACCGTGATGTGGCTGCCGACGTTGATGCCTGCGAAGGCGTTGCCGACCCCGGCGTACTGGGTGGAGCTGGAGCCGTACAGCGCGGTGGCCGCGCTGAGGGCGGCGGTGCGGGCGCCCGCGTAGTTGGTGCTGGACGTCATGTACGTCGTCAGCGCCTTGTACCAGATCTGCAGGGCCGCGGCCCGGCCGATGCCCGCGACGGCGACGCCGTCGGAGGTCGGGCTGTTGTAGGTGACGCCGTTGATGGTCTTGCTGCCGCTGCCCTCGGAGAGCAGGTAGAACATGTGGTTCGCCGGGCCCGAGGAGTAGTGGACGTCGAGGTTGCCGACGCCGGAGTACCAGCTGTCGGCGGAGCCGCCGTCCTTGTCGGGCTCGTCCATGTACCGCAGCGGGGTGCCGTCCCCGTTGATGTCGATCTTCTCGCCGATGAGGTAGTCACCGACGTCGGAGGAGTTGTTCGCGTAGAACTCCACGCCCGTGCCGAAGATGTCGGAGGTGGCCTCGTTCAGACCGCCCGACTCACCTGTGTAGTTGAGGTTCGCGGTGTTGGAGGTGACACCGTGGCTCATCTCGTGGCCGGCGACGTCCAGCGAGGTCAGCGCGTGGGTGCTGCTGGTGCCGTCGCCGTAGGTCATGCAGAAGCAGTCGTCGTCCCAGAAGGCGTTGACGTACGCCGTGCTGTAGTGGACGCGGGAGTAGGCGGCGACGCCGTCGTTCTTGATGCCGCTGCGGCCGAAGGTGTTCTTGTAGAAGTCCCAGGTCGTCTGGGCACCGAAGTGCGCGTCGACGCCGGCGGTCTGCGTGTTGGAGCCGGATCCGGTGCCCCAGGTGTCGTCGGCGTCCGTCATCAGGGTGCCGGTGCCGGACGTGCCGTTGTTGAGGCTGTACGTCTTGTGGGTGCCGCGCGTGGTGTCGTTCAGCTGGTACGTCGAGCCGGACAGCGTGGTGCCGATGGTGACGGTTCCGCTGTACTGGCTGTTGCCGGTGCCGGTCTCGATGCCCTCGAACTGGGAGAGCTTCGCGCCGGTGGCGGCGTCGGTGATGACGTGCAGCTTGCTCGGCGTGCCGTCGTCCTGGAGGCCGCTCACCACGGTCTCCCAGGCGAGCTTGGGCGTGCCCTCGCCGGCCCAGATCACCTTGCGCGCGCTCTGGGCGGCGGGGTTCTGCGCGTCGAGGGCCTTGGCCGCCGTCAGGGCCTTGGTCTCGGCGGCCGCCTTGCCGTACGTGGCGGTCGTGGACTTGACCGAGACGGTGCGGCGGTTGTTGTTGAAGGTCGTGCTCACCGTGCCGGCGGCCAGCGAGGCCGGGGGCGTGTGCACGACGAGGTCGCCGCCGAGGACGGGCAGACCGGCGTAGGTCCGCTCGTAACGCGTGTGCAGGGTGCCGTCGTTGTCCTTCACGACGTCCTTGACGACCAGCTTCTCCTGGGCGCCCAGGCCGAGGGACTCGGCCGTGTCCGTCGTCTTCGCCTCGGCGCTCCTGATCAGCGTCGTGCGCTGGGCGGGAGTGAGGTCGGCGGGCAGGCCACCGGCGCGCACGGGGCTGGGGTGGGGAGCTGCGGGCAGCGCGGTTGCCGGAACCGTCTGGACACCGAGGGCCACGAGTGCGGCGGTGGAGAGCAGGGCCGCTCCGACCGTGGTCCGCTTGCGGGGGTTGGGTCTCACTCGTTCTCCTACTGCGGCGGCCGTGGGGAACGGCCGGTGACAGACCGGGCAGACGGGTGTGCTGTCCGGGACGAGCTGAGTTGTGCGGGACCGTGAGCACGGGAAGACAACTTGCCGCTGGTGCGCGGTAGTTGGGTGGGAGAATGACAGGCTTGACAGTGGCATGTCAGCCAAAGCCGGACGCTTCAAGGGTTATCCCTCGGTGCCGGGCGGAGACGGAGCCCCCACCCCCCGACCCCGCTGTGAGAACCCTGTGCGCGGGCTGTCCCGGAGGGCGGGCCGCTCGGGCCGGTGCGCGCCGCACCGGCCGTGAGATCATCGGCAACCGGACAAAGGGGATCTGCGCGAAGGCGGTGGGCGGCGTGGTGGCCGGGTGGGAGTGGGACGAGACCTTGTTCGCGGGCACCGCCGCGCACTACCGGCGCGGACGGCTCCCCTATGCCCCCGGGCTGGCGGACGCGCTCGCCGAGGCGCTGCGTCTCGACGGACGGGGGCGGCTCCTCGACGTGGGATGCGGACCGGGCATCCTCGCGCTGACTTTGGCCCACCTGTTCGGCGAGGTCGTCGGCGTGGACCCGGACCCGGAGATGATCGCCGAGGCGAGGCGCGAGGCGGCCGGAAGCGGAGTGGCCGGGAAGGCTCGGTGGGTGCGGGCCCGGGCCGAGGAACTGCCCGCGGGTCTGGGCCGGTTCACCGTCGCCACCTTCGGCCAGTCCTTCCACTGGATGGACCGCGAGCTGGTCGCCGCGACCACCAGGGACATGCTGTGGCCCGGCGGTGCCCTGGTGCACATCTCGGACCTGAAGACCGAGACGCTCACCGTCGACGGTCTTCCCCGTCCGGCGGTGCCCGGTGCGGCGATCGAGGAACTGATCAGGCACTACCTCGGGCCGGTCCGCCGGGCCGGCCGGGGCGTGCTGCCGCAGGGCACGCCCGGCGGCGAGGCAGCGGTGCTCGCCCGGGCCGGATTCTCCGGCCCGCGGCGCCGTGTGGTGCCCGGCGGACAGCCGCTCGAACGGACGGCCGACGACGTCGTGGCGGGGGTGTTCTCGATGTCGTTCTCGGCTCCGCACCTGTTCGGCGCGCGCCGCGACGCGTTCGAGGCGGACCTGCGTCGACTGCTGCGGGAAGCCTCCGCGTCGGGCCGCTTCTCCGAACGCCGGCCGAGCACCGAGGTCTTCGTCTGGGGCAAGGACAACTCGCCACGGTGACCGGGCTCAGCCCCGGCGGGCGCGCGCCCGCGTTCACACGGACGTGACCGTCGACCCTCAGGAAACGCTTGCTTTCGCCACTCCCTTACCCGTAGACACGTTCTTCACGAACAGTCGTGACTTCGGGGGGAGTTGATGATGGAAGGCACGATAGACGGATTCCGGTACGGGGTGGTGACCCCGGTGGCGGCTTTTGTGATGGCCTGCATGGGAGGAGCGTTAGGACTGCGCTGCATCGTGCGGACGCTGCTCAACGGCGGTTCGTGGAAGCCGGGTTGGCTGGCGCTGGGGGCCGCGTCGATCGGCTGCGGCATCTGGACGATGCACTTCATCGCCATGATCGGCTTCCAGGTGGAGGAGACCCGGATCGGCTACCACGTCGGTCTGACCGTGCTCAGCCTCGCGGTCGCGATCGTGGTGGTCGGCATCGGGGTCTTCATCGTGGGCTACCGGGGCGCCGGCCGGGCGTCGCTGTCGCTCGCGGGGGTCGTCACGGGCATCGGGGTCGCCGCCATGCACTATCTGGGCATGGCGGCCCTGCAGTTCAACGGCGCCATCGCGTACACGCCGAGCACGGTGGCGCTCTCGGTGCTGATCGCCGTGGTGGCCGCGACCGCCGCCCTGTGGGCGGCCGTCACGATCCGGGGGTTCCTGACGAGCCTGGGCGCCAGCCTGGTGATGGGCGTCGCCGTGTCCGGGATGCACTACACGGCGATGGCCGCGGTCAGCGTCCATGTGCACGGCGCGACCTCGTCGTGGGCCGGCGACAGCCCCACCTCGCTGCTGCTGCCGATGCTGATCGGGCCGGTGATCTTCCTGCTGCTGGCCGGGGTGGTGGTGATGTTCGATCCGCTGCTCGTGCTCGGCGACGGCGAGTGGAACCGGCCCGCCCGGGCGGGGCGGGCCGGTTCGGCGGAGGAGGCGGTAAGCCCGCCTGCCGTCCGTCGGTCGTGGAGCGGTGGGTGAGGGGCTCACGCAGGCCCAGGTGGTCACGGAGCGTCCTGCCCGCGTACCGCGTGGGGTAGACGCCGCGCTCCTGGAGTTCCGGGACCAGGAGGTCGACGATGTCGTCGAGGCCGTCCGGAATGAGGTACGGCGTCACGTTGAAGCCGTCGACGGCCCCGTGGCGCACCCAGTGGGCGAACCGGTCGGCGAGTCCGGCGGGGGTGCCGACGTGCCCGCGCTGCGGTCCGAGGGCGATGACGGTCTCGCGCAGCGACCAGCCGTGTGTCTCCGCCTTCTCGCGCCACTCGGCGACCACCGTGCGCGGATCGGTGACGCGCCGGGCGCCGAACGACCCGTCGTTCTCGGCGACGACCGGGTCCTCCTCGGGCAGCGGTCCGTCGGCGTCCCGGTCCGAGTGGTCGGCCCCGGAAAGTGTCAAGGGCATTAGATGCCGGTGCATGAACCCGGCAGGGTGGACTCCTGTCGTGCGGGGCGGACTCCTGTCGTCCTGTGGATCATTGCTACGGTGCACCGGTGTCTGACTCCTCACGCGATACCGCCGAAGGCGCCGGCTGGGTCGGCGCCGACCGAGGCGCGTACCGGCAGCTCATGCCGGACCGGACCGAGAAGATCTCGTGGCTGGACCCCAGGATGCTGTGGGCCGCCCGCAACGGCGTGCTGGCGTCGTGGTTCGGCGACCCGACGGGCCTTACCCGCGACCGCCTGGTGGCGCAGCGGGCTGCGGCCGGCGCACCCGAGGACAAGGTCATCCGACGCACGGACCCGGACAGCTTCTCCTTCATGGTCATCGGCGACACGGGCGAGGGCGACGATCCCCAGTACGCCGTCGTGCCCGGCTTCCTGAGGGCCGGTCAGGGTACGTCCTTCGCCGTGCTCGCCAGTGACGTGATCTATCCGGTGGGCAGCGCCGACGACTACGGCACCAAGTTCTTCCGCCCGTACCGGGATTACCCGGCGCCCATATACGCGATACCGGGCAACCACGACTGGTACGAGGACCTGGGCGCGTTCATGCGGGTCTTCTGCGGCGACGCCCCGCCCCTGCCCGCCGAGCCCGCACCGCGCCTGCTCAGCCGCGCCCGGCTGCGCGCCCTGCTGTGGCACCGGCCACGCACACACGACGGCCAACGTCTCGCCGAGGCACGCACGTTGCGGTCCGCGCCCGGCCAGCAGGCGGTGCAGCCCGGGCCGTACTGGGCGATCGACGCCGGCCCGGTGCGGATCATCGGCATCGACACCGGGCTGCTGGGCACACTGGACGCCGAGCAGGGCGCGTGGCTGCGCGCGGTGTCGCAGGGCCCGCGCCCCAAGATCCTCGTGACCGGCTCGCCCCTCTACGTCGACGGCGAGCATCACCCGTGCCCCATCGAGGGCGGCGGCAGCGTCGACGACATCGTCAGCGCGCCCGAGCACCACTACGTGGCGGCCATAGGCGGCGACATCCACAACTACCAGCGCTACCCGGTGCGGCTGGCCGACGGGCGGACGCTGCAGTACGTGGTCGCGGGCGGCGGGGGCGCGTTCATGCACGCCACGCACACCATCCCCCGGGTGTCCGTGGCCGGCGTCACCGAGCGGGACTTCCGCTGCTATCCGCTGCGCGGCGACTCCCTCGCCTTCTACAGCCGGCTCTACGGGCGCCGGCTGCGGCTGCGCCGGTTCTTCGCCCTCAGCGAGACCGAGGCCCAGGCGGTGGTCGCCGAACGGCTGGGCATCCCGCCGACGCGCACACCGGGCCCCGAGGTCAAGGTGACGCGGCGGATCCGTCTGCTGGCCGGTCTGCTGGGCACCGGGAGCCGCCCGGAGCGCCGCAAGCGGCTCCGGCTGCCGGTGCGCAAGATCTACACCCAGCTCTTCTCCCCGAGTTCGGTGACGTACAGCCCGCCGTTCTTCAAGTGCTTCCTGCGGCTGGACGTCACCCCGGAGTCGGTCCGGCTGCGCTGCTTCGCGGCCACCGGGAACCGCGCCCAGGAGCTGAACCCACCGGTCGAGGACGAGGTCACGATCCCGCTGGTCTGAAACGACCGCTTGCGACCATCCGCGAACAACCGCCGACCACCGCCGACCACCGCCGTACGGCCGCACACACCGTCGAACGATGGAGGAACCCCGTGCCGTCGACCTCACGCCCTTTGCGCAGGCTGGGCTTCCTCACCATCGGGCTGTTCGACGCGGATGATCCGGGCCGGGGGCACGAGACCACACTGGAGATCATCGAGCTGGGTGAACGGCTCGGCTTCGACAGCGCCTGGGTGCGCCACCGGCACCTCCAGTACGGCATTTCCTCCCCCGTCGCCGTCCTCGCGGCCGCCTCGCAGCGCACCCGGCGCATCGAGCTCGGCACCGCCGTCATCCCGCTGGGCTGGGAGAACCCCCTGCGCCTCGCGGAGGACCTGGCCACCGTCGACATCCTCGCCGGAGGCCGGCTCAACCCGGGGGTGAGCGTCGGCCCGCCGATGCACTACGAGCAGGTCAAGGAGGCCCTGTACCCGGACACCGCCGACGCGGAGGACTTCGGCTACGAGCGGGTGCGCCGGCTGCTGGACCTGGTGCGCGGCAGGTCCGCCACCGACTTCAGCGGGGTCGAGGGCTTCGAGGTGTTCTCCGACGTGGTGCAGCCGCACTCCCCCGGTCTCGGCCGCCGCCTGTGGTACGGCGGGGGCAGCCTGGGCTCCGCGCGGTGGGCCGGGGAACACGGCATGAACTTCCTCACCAGCAGCGTGGTCAAGGCCGAAGGCCCGGACGACACCAGGGACTTCGCCGAGATCCAGCTCTCCCACGTCCACGCCTTCCGCGCCGCCCACCCCGACGGCGAGGCGGCCCGTGTCTCGCAGGGTCTCGTGGTCATCCCCACCGACTCCGCCTCACCCGAACAGCGCTCGAGGTACGAGGAGTTCGCGGCGAAGCGGCTCCCCCGTACGACCTCGCCGCAGGGCCCGGCCCGGCTGCTGTTCGCCCCGGACCTGGTCGGCACCTCGAACGAGATCGCCGAACGCCTGTACGCCCACGCCGCGTTCCGTGAGATCGACGAGGTCGCCTTCGCCCTGCCGTTCACCTTCGGGCACGAGGACTACGTACAGATCCTCACCGACATGGCGACGAAGCTGGGTCCGGCGCTGGGATGGCGGCCCGGCGCCGGAGCGTGAGGCCCCTCACCAGCGGCCCGGCTCGGTTCCCGTCACCGGCTCGGACGGCCTGCCGTCCACGCCGACGGGGATGTCGCCGGTGAGCATCACCCGGTGCATCGTGCGGGGGAAGTCCAGATGCGCGTTGTCGCTCGGCGCGAGGTGGATGGTGGCGCGGTTGTCCCAGAACGCCACGCTGCCCGGTTCCCAGCGGAAGCGGACCGTGTACTCGGGGCGGGTCGCCTCCTCCAGCAGCATGTCCAGGATCGCCCGGCTCTCCGCGCGGGAGAGGTCGGTGATCTGCTCGACGTAGTAGCCGTTGACGTACAGCACGCGCTCCCCCGTCTCGGGGTGGACGCGAACCAGGGGGTGCACCGAGGCGACCTGGTGATCGAGCAGGTGGCGGACGTACGCGTCGTCGCCGGGGCGGGGCTGGTAGCCGACGCCGAGCCGGTGCTCGGCGCGCAGCCCCGCCAGGAACTCCCGCAGGGGCGCGGAGAGTCCGGCGTGGGCGGCCGCCAGGTTGGACCAGGTCGTGTCACCGCCGTAGGGCGGCACGGTCTCGGCGCGCAGGATCGTCGCGGCCGGCGGGTCGACGCGGGCGCCGTGGTCGCAGTGCCAGCCGCGCAGGAGGGTGTGCCGGCGGCGCCGCAGCCACTCCTCGTGCTCCATGCCGAACTTCCCGCCCAGTTCGAGCCGGTCGGCGGTCGTCTCGATCTCCGGGAAGTCCGCCGGTGACGCGCCGCCGCGCCTGCGCAGGACGACGGGTTCGCCGAACCGTCGCGCGAACGCCACATGTCCGGCGTGGTCGAGGCGCTGCCCGCGGAAGAACACCACCTTCCAGCGCAGCACCGCCGCCCTGACCACGGCGACCTGGGCGTCGTCGAGTCCCTCGGCCAGGTCGACGCCCTCGATCTCGGCGCCGATGTGTCCGGCGACCGGTTTCACCTCCACTCCGGCCGCCCGCGCGGCCTCCTCGGCCGCCGGGTCGTCGAAGGGGGTGGCCCGGCTGTCCGTCGTCATGCGTGCTCCGCTCGTCTTCACTCGTCGTCCGTCACGGCTCCGGGAAGATCGTGACAGCGAATCGGCGGCCTGGCGACAGGGCGTTCGGACACCCGTACAGGGGACGGGCTCCTGCCCCGGGCGGCCTCCGGTTGATCGATCCCCGTGTGATCGGTGAGGCTGGTGGGACGACACGGACGACACAGCCGAGGAAAGGTCCCCTGGTGAGCAACATCCCGGAGCACACGCTCAACGACGGTACGAAGCTCCCGGCCCTGGGTCTGGGCACCTGGCCGATGGACGACGCGGAGGCGGAGCGGTCGGTGGCCGAGGCGCTCGGTCTGGGCTACCGACTCGTCGACACGGCGGCGAACTATCGCAACGAGAGCGGGGTCGGGCGGGGCGTGGCCCGCGGCGGGGTGCCGCGTGAGGAGATCGTGGTGACCACGAAACTGCCCGGCCGCCACCACGGCTACGAGGAGACCCTCGCCTCCTTCGAGGAGTCCCGGCAGCGGCTCGGACTCGACTACGTCGACCTGTACCTGATCCACTGGCCGCTGCCCCGGGTCGACAGGTTCGTCGACTCCTGGCGCGCCATGATCAAGCTCCGCGAGGACGGCCTGGTCCGGTCCATCGGTGTCTCCAACTTCACCGCCGGGCACATCGAGCGGCTGGAGAAGGAGACCGGCGTACTGCCGTCCGTCAACCAGATCGAGCTGCACCCGCTCTTCCCCCAGGACGAGCTGCGCGCCTTCCACGAGGCCAAGGGCGTCCGCACGGAGAGCTGGAGCCCGCTGGGCCGCGGTTCGACGCTCCTGGAGGACCCGGCCGTCGTCTCCGTCGCCGAGTCGCTGGGCGTGACGCCCGGCCAGGTCGTCCTGCGCTGGCACCTCCAGCTCGGCGCCGTCCCCATCCCGAAGTCGTCCAGTCCCGAGCGGCAGCGCGCCAACCTCGACGTCTTCGGCTTCGAACTCGGACCGGCGCAGCTGGCGGCGATCGCGCAGCGGCCGCACCGGCGCCTGGGCGGCGACCCCGAGGTGCACGAGGAGTTCTGAGCGGGGCAGCACCGTCCAGGAGCGATCACTCGGGCTCCAGCGACTGCTCCGCCCAGATCGTCTTGCCCCGGTCCGTCTGCCGGCTGCCCCAGCGCTGGGTGAGCTGCGCGACCAGCAGCAGGCCGCGCCCGCCCTCGTCGAAGGCGTGGGCGCGGCGCAGGTGCGGGGAGGTGGAACTGCCGTCGGACACCTCGCAGATGAGGCTGCGGTCGCGGATCAGACGGAGCCGGATGGGGGGTGCGCCGTAGCGGATGGCGTTGGTGACGAGTTCGCTGACGACGAGTTCGGTGACGAAGGCGGCCTCCTCCAGGCCCCACGCGGTCAGTTGCTCGGTCGCCGCCTGGCGGGTGGCGGCGACCCGGGCGGGGTCCGGCTCCACGTCCCAGGTGGCGACCCGGTCCGCGCCGAGCGCCCGGGTGCGGGCGAGCAGCAGCGCGACGTCGTCGCCGGGCTCTTCCGGCAGGACCGCCTTGAGCACGGTGTCGCAGAGGGCGTCGAGCGTGGCGGCGGGCGCGGTCAGGGCGCTGCACAGCTCGCCGGTGGCACGGTCGACGTCACGGTCGCGGTCCTCGATCAGGCCGTCGGTGTAGAGGGCGACGACCGCGCCCTCCGGCAGCTCCAGTTCGACCGCCTCGAAGGGCAGCCCGCCGACCCCGAGCGGGGGCCCCGTCGTCATCCGGATCAGCTCCGCGCGGCCGTCGGGCAGCAGGAGGGCCGGCGCGGGATGCCCGGCGGCGGCGAGGGCGAGGCGGCGGCTGACCGGGTCGTAGACGGCGTACAGGCAGGTGGCGCCCAGTTCCGCGACCTCGTCGTCGCCACTCGCCTGGTAGCCCGCGAGGTGGGTGACGAGGTCGTCGAGGTGGGTGAGGAGTTCGTCGGGCGGCAGATCGACGTCGGCGAGGGTGCGTACGGCCGTACAGAGCCGGCCCATGGTCGCCGTCGACGCGATGCCGTGTCCGACGACGTCGCCGACGACGAGGGCGACCCTGCTGCCGGAGAGCGGGATGACGTCGAACCAGTCACCGCCGATGCCGGCCGTCGAGCCGCTGGGCAGGTAGCGGTGGGCGACCTCGACGGCGGCCTGTCCGGGCAGGCCGCGGGGCAGCAGGCTGTGTTGGAGGGCGAGGGCGGTGGTGCGTTCGCGGGCGAAGCGGCGGGCGTTGTCGATGCAGACGGCGGCCCGGCTGGCGAGTTCCTCGGCGAAGACGGCGTCGTCGGCCTCGTAGTCGTCGGGATGGGCGATACGGACGCCGACCAGGACGCCCAGGGTGGTGCCCCGGGCCAGCAGGGGCACCGCGATCACCGAGTGGACGCCGCTGCGGAAGCGACGGCCCTCGGGAGCGCGCGCGTTGCGTTCGGCGAGCCAGCTCACGAAATCGGGCTCGCCCGCCTGGATACGGACGGCACGCCGTTCCCGCAGGGCGCGCGCGGGTGGACTGAACGGCGGATGGACGTCGGTCTCGCCGAGACGGACCGCCGCCTCGGGGGTGCCCTCGTGGGCGGAGCCGTGGGCGACTCGGCGCAGCACCACCTCGCCGTCCGGGACGGGCGGCGGCTCGTCGGCGCCGAGGACCCAGTCCAGCAGGTCGACGCTGACGAAGTCGGCGAAACGGGGAACCAGGAGACCGACGACCTCCTCGGTGGTGCGCACGATGTCGAGGGTCGTACCGATCGAGGCCGCGGCCTCGTTCAGCACGGCCAGTCGCTGGCGGGCCAAGTACTGCTCGGTGCTGTCGAAGGCGGCCAGGGCGACACCGACGACTTCGCCCGACGGCTCCCGCACGGGCCACATCTCGGTGGTCCACGCGTGCTCCCGGTTGAGGGAGGGGGCGCCGGCCCAGCTCTCGTAGCGGATCGGACGGCCCGTCTCGACGACGTGGCGGAGGTGCCAGTCGAAGCCGCGGCTGTGCTCGGCCTCCTGGACGGTGTCCGGGAAGTGGCGGCCGAGCAGGACGTCCTCGGAGACGCCCATCACCTTGCAGGCGACCTCGTTCAGACGCAGATAGCGCTGGTGGGGGTCGAAGACGGACATGGCCATGGACGCCTGCTGGAAGGCCCGCCCCGCGAGGGTCGGTTCCGATTCCGAGGGCCGTTCGGCGGTGAGGGCCCAGCCGGCGGGCTCCTCGTCGGCGCCGAGCACCGGGCAGGCGGTGACGGTCACGGTGATGTGCCGGCCGTCGCGGTGGCGTACGAGAACGGGCCGGATCCACGCCCGCGCCGGGAGCGGCGGGAGCTCCTCGACGAGCAGGTCGGCCGCGGCCCGGCCCACGGCCTCCTCGGCCGCATGGCCCGTCAGCAGACGGGCACCTTCGCTCCAGCCCGTCACGATGCCGTGAGCATCGATGACCGCCGCAGCGACGACATGCTCCATATCGTCAAGAATGGTCCCTTTGTTCCGACGCATCAACCGCGACGGGCCGACCGGGGCGCACAGCGCTCCCCGGTCTCCCCGGTCTCCCCGGTCTCCCCGGCCGTCCCGCTCCGGCGCTCAGCCGCGGTGGGCGCGCAGTGCGTCGAGGGCGCGGTCCGCGTGGGTGTTCATCCGCAGCTCGCTGCGGACGACCTCCAGGACCGTGCGGTCCTGCGCTACGACGAAGGTGACCCGCTTGGTGGGGGCGAGGGAGAAGCCGCGCTTCACGCCGAACCGTTCCCGCACCTCCCCGTCGGCGTCGGAGAGCAGCGGCATGCCGAGCGCGTGCTTGCCGGCGAACTCCTGCTGGCGGTCGACGGAGTCCCCGCTGATCCCGACGGGCCGGGCGCCCACGGCGGCGAACTCGGCCGCCAGGTCACGGAAGTGGCAGGCCTCCGCGGTGCAGCCCGCGGTGAGGGCGGCGGGGTAGAAGAAGAGGACCACCGGCCCGTCGGCGAGCAGGTCGGTCAGGCGGCGCACCGTGCCGGTCTCGTCCGGCAGCGCGAAGTCCTCGACGAGGTCGCCGGTCTCCAGGGCCTTGGTCATGACCGTCCCTCCGTGGTCTTCGCGGCGCCGTCGGCGACAGTGCGGGCCCACAGCACGAGGGGCACCTGGAAGGGAAGCCGGGCCACGGCTGCGGCCTTGAACGGGGTGGGGCGGTGGCGCCAGTCCCACGCCATCTTCACGTTGGCGGGGAAGACGCCGACGAAGAGCCCGGCCGCGGCCAGCGCGGCCGTCCTGCGGGTCCGCGGCAGGGCCACTCCCGCCGCAAGCGCCAGCTCGGCCGCACCGCTGGCGTAGGTCCAGGCCCTGGGCGAGCCCGGGAGCGTGCGCGGAATGATCGCGTCGAACGGGCGCGGGACGGCGAAGTGGGCCACACCCATGCCGGCCAGCAGGCCCGCCAGGAGCAGGGGTGAGCGTTCGGACCGGGACACGGTTCCTCCTCTGATGACCTGGCGCCCGACCTTACTGGAGGGTAATCGGAACTCCGGAGGCGGGGTCGCGAGGCGCGACCCGGGAGCGGGACTCCCCCAACTCGGCCGGGGCGCATCATGGTTGGCGGCGGTCGGCGCTAGCCTTCCGGGATGACCGTCTATCTGCCGTGGCACATCGGGCACCGGAACGAAGCCGGCGAAGGCGGGTCGACCCTGCACCTCGACGGGGAGACGGTGCACGTCGACGAGGAGGACGGCGACGACGCCAAGCTGCTCGGCGTGTACCCCACGGCCGAGAAGGCGGCGGAGCGCAGGCGCCGCGCCCGGCTGCTGCCGGGCTTCGCCGACGAACCGGACTGTTTCGTCATCGACGAGCACACCCTCGACGAGGACGAGTGGACCGGCGGTTTCGTGCGCGTCTAGGACAGGTCCCGGGCCCGTCCGTGGTGCCGGCCGGGGGTGTACCCGTAGGCCCTGCGGAACACGTCGATGAAGGCGCTGGCGGAGGACCAGCCGCAGCGGTGGGCGACCGTGGTGACGGGCGTGCCGTCGGCCAGCAGACGCAGGGCGTGGTAGAGCCGGGACTGGGTGCGCCACTGGGGGAAGGTCATGCCGAACTCGCGGCGGAAGAGGCGGCTCAGGGTGCGTTCGCCGGTGCCGGTGGCGGCGCCTAGGGCGGCGAGGGTGCGCTGGTCGGCGGGGTGGGCGTGGACGAGGGCGCAGACCTCGGCGAGCCGGGGGTCGGTGGGGGTGGGCAGTCGGGCCGGCTGCTGCGGGGAGGCGCGCAGCTGGTCGCGCAGCACGGCGAGCAGGCGGACGCGTTCGGGGCTCGGGGCGTCCGGGGCCCGGGTGTGGGCGAGGATCAGCTCCCGCAGCAGCGGGCTGACGGCGAGCACGGTCGGCGCGTCCAGACCGAGCGGGTTGTCGTCGGCCGGCAGGCCCACCAGGTGCAGGTCGAGCCGGCCGTACGCCCGGTGCGCGTGCGTGGTTCCGGCGGGCACCCACAGCGCGCGGGTGCCGGGTGCGAACCAGGTGCCGGCGTCGGTCGTGACGGCCAGGACACCCGAGCCCGCGTAGACGATCTGGTGGTCGTCGTGCCGGTGCGCGTCGATGCGCCGGCCCGCGGCCAGCGGCTGGACCCGGGTGGGCGCGGTCGGTGTGTGGCGGATGTGCGGCACAAGGCGGCAGATTATCGGAAGCGCGACAGACACCCGGGCCGTGACGATCGCAGCGTGCCGAAAAACCGATCCATCACCCTGATGTCCCTGGGGCACGCCTGCGTGGACGTGTACCAGGGAGCCGTGGCCGCGCTGGTCCCCTTCTTCGTCGCCGAGCGTGCCTACTCCTACGCCGCCGCCTCGGGAATCGTCCTGGCGGCCTCCTTGCTCTCGTCGGTGGCACAGCCGCTGTTCGGCGTGCTGACCGACCGGTTCGCGATGCCGTGGCTGCTGCCGCTCGCGGCGGCGGCCTCCGGTGCGGGGATCGCCGTCAGCGGGATCGGCGGCTCGTACGCGCTCACGCTGGCGGCGGTGGCCGTGTCCGGCCTCGGGGTCGCCGCCTACCACCCCGAGGCCGCGCGGGCGGCGCGGGCCGCCTCGGGCGGCCGCCACACGGCGATGGGCTGGTTCGCGCTCGGCGGCAACGTCGGCTTCGCGCTCGCCCCGCCGCTGGTCGCGGCCGTCGTCGCGACCTGGGGTCTGCGCGCCTCGCCGCTGCTGGGGCTGCCGGCCCTGGCGGGCGTGGCACTGTGCGGGGCCGCGGTGCGCTCGGCGGCCGGCCGGGCCGGGTACGCCCCGGTGACGGACGAGGGGGCGGAGGGGGCGGGCCGGGACGACTGGCCGGCGTTCCTGCGTCTGTCGGGTGCCGTGGTGTGCCGCTCGGTCGTCTTCGTCGGCCTGAGCACGTTCGTCTCGCTCTACGTCCGTTCGCGCACCGGAGGCGGGGCGGCGGCGGGGACGGCCGCACTGTGCGTGCTCTACGCGGGCGGCGCCGTGGGGACGCTGGCCGGGAGCCGGCTCGCCGGGCGCTGGGGACGGCTCCGGGTCGTGCGGCACTCGTACGCCGTGACGGTGCTGGCGGTGGCCGGCGTGGTCCTGGTCCCGGGCCCGCCGCTGTACCTGTTCGTCGCGCTCGCCTCGGCCGGTCTGTACGTGCCGTTCTCGCTGCATGTGACGCTGGGCCAGGACTGCCTGCCCCGCCGGATGGGCACCGCGAGCGGCGTCACCCTGGGACTGACGGTCAGCATCGGGGGTGCGGCCGCGCCGGCCCTGGGCGCGCTCGCGGACGCCACGTCCCTGCGGACGGGCCTGCTTCCCCTGCTGATACCGCCGGTGGTGGCCTGGTTCCTGCTGCGCGGGCTGCGTGAGCCGGTCCCCGCCGCAGCTCCGTCGCCCGTGGCCGGCTCCCGCGCCCGAGGGGCGGGCGTGTCCTGAGGGTCAGGCGCGCGGGGCCGCGGCCGGCTGCTCGGTCTCGTCCTCGATGGAGTGGGAGAGGAAGTCGTCGACCATGCGGTGGAAGAGCGTGGCGAGCTGCCCGAGCTCGTCCGGGGACCAGTCGGCCAGCGCCAGCTGCATCCCCCGGGCGCCCGCGTCCCGGACCCGGCCGACCGCCGCGCGGCCGGCCTCGGTGAGCTGGATCCGCTGGGCCCGGCCGTCGTCGGGGTCGGGGACCCGGGTGACGTAACCGGACTTCTGGAGCTGCTGCACCGTGCGGGTCACATGCGAGGCCTCCACGCCCAGCCGCTGCGCCAGCTCCCCCGGCCGCAGCGGCTCGGAGTCGGCGACCTGCCGCAGCAGCGCCACGGCGGCGCGGTCCAGGGGGACGCCGGCCAGTGTCATCAGCCGGTCGTGCTGGCGGGCGCGGGTGCTCAGGTAGGTGATGCGAGTGAGCGCGCGCTCGATCTCGATCACTTCCGGAGTCGCGGTGGAGGGCAACGGCAGGGGTTCGGTGGACATGCGACCCACTTTACCATCTTGTTGCGTAACTCAAGTAAGTTACTGCGTACGTGTACCGCGCCTGCTGCGGGAGGACGACCCGCGTACGGCACCTCTGCCGGTATCCGGATCGTACGCGGCCGCCCATTCGCGGCGATATGCCCAGGCTCATGTCCGCCCCGCACCACGCTCCCCTCTGAGCAGCCACGCCAGGTAGGCGCCGCCCGCCACGCCCTCCTTCGACGGCCGCCCGGTCGGGCGGCACGCTCGCCATCGCGGTCGGCCGGTCGCGCTGCCGGGCGCGGGCACCCAGGTGGGCGACCCGGGTGAGGGCATGTTGCAGCTCGACCGCCGCAGGCGAGGCGGGCGGCATCACCGGCCGCGCGTGGGGCATGATCTCGACCCCACCCTTCTGATTGCCTAACTCAAGTAATTCGCATCGCTTGCTTGACTCAAGTAATCCAGATGTGCTTGCCTAACTCAAGCAATCCGGGAGTCGCCTTGAGCGGAGGCGACCCCCGGCCGCCGAACCCGTGGGGACGGGGATCGGCGCGGTCCCCGGGCCCGGCAGCCGGCACACCCCGCCCGGCGCCGGGCCCCGGGACGCCTCCGACCCTGCACGCACGCTCGGCCGCTCCGGCCGCTTCTCCCCCGGCCGAGCACAGCTCCACGGCGTGGATCACCCGGGACGACAGACAGGACCCCTGCCATGAAGACCTCCGTACGAGCGGGGCATGGCGGACGCCGTGTTCAAGACCTTCGGCGTCTGAGGTGCGCGGCCTCCCGGCCAAGGCAGGCCCTGCGGGCGGACCGCGGTCCCCCGGATTTCCGTCAGGGCTCCCCCGAGCCCGGCAACACCCGTCTGCAGCGACCGAGTTACTCCAGTGAGAAAGGCTCCCTCATGAGCACGATGAAGTCCGTCCGGACCGGCGGAACCGGCAAGATCGACGTCGTGGACGTCGAGCGCCCGGTGCCCGGCCCCAAGGACGCGCTCGTACGGATCCGCGCCTGCGGGATCTGCGGCACCGACGTCACCTTCCTGCACATGGGCGGCATGCCCGCCCGGGCCCATCTGGGCGGCGAGCTGATCCCCGTGGCGCTCGGCCACGAGCCGGCCGGTGAGGTCGTGGAGGTCGGCGCCGAGGTGGACGGTCTGAAGGCCGGCGACCGGGTGGTCGTCAACCCGCAGGACGCGCCCACCGGCATCATCGGCTGCGGCGGGAAGTTCGGCGGGATGAGCGAGTACCTGCTGATCGAGAACGCCGAGGTCGGAAAGAGCGTCGCGGTCTTCCCCGACACCGTGCCGTTCGACGTGGCCTCGCTCAACGAACCGATGGCCGTGTCCCGGCACGCCGTCAACCGCTCCGGGGCGGGGCCGGGCGACAAGGTCGTCGTGTTCGGCGCGGGGCCGATCGGTCTGGGCGCGGCGATCTGGCTCAAGCTGCGCGGTGTGGAGCACGTGGTGGTCGCCGACGTCGTCCCCTCCCGGCTGGAGAAGGCGCTGGCCGTCGGGGCGGACGCCGTCATCGACTCGGCCGAGGAGGACGTGGCCGCACGGCTGACCGAGCTGCACGGGCAGAGCGCCAACGCCCTCGGCCAGCCCCGGCCGGGCACCGACATCTTCATCGACGCGGCCGGCGCCCCGGTCGTCTTCAACACCGTGGTGCAGTCGGCGAAGTGGCACGCGAAGCTGGTCATGGTGGCCGTGCAGAAGAAGGGCGAGATCGACCTCGGTGGCATGCTCCGCAGCGAGCTCACCCTCATCGCCTCCCAGGGCTACCCGACCGAGATCTTCGAGGTGACACCGGAACTGGTCGAGCACCAGGAGCGGTTCGCCAAGCTGATCAGCCATCGCGTCCCGTTCTCCGAGGCCGCACACGCCTTCGAACTGGCCCTGACGCCGGGCGCGGCGGAGAAGGTCGTCGTCACACTGGACGACTAGGACCTCCGCACACGGGTCCGCCGGTCCGGGGTGTCCCACCGGCCGGCGGCCCGCGCGGTTCGCTCCCCCACGTCCCCTCCCCTCAGGTCCCCCTCCCCCTCCCCCTCTTCTCTTCACGAGAGGAACGGCACTCCATGCGCACGACCCTGCGACAGGCTGCGCGGGCCACGGTCCACCTCTTCCTGGCCGCCGCCATGGCCTTCGGGTCGTACATCTTCATCACCGTCCTGCTGATCGCCGCCACCGGCGCGGTCACGGGGGTCGGGATCTGGCTGCTGCCCGAGACCGTGCTGCTGATCCGCCGGATCGCCGGGGCCAAGCGGCGCTCGACGGCCTCCTGGACCGGCCGGGAGATACCGGAGGCGTACCGAACGGTCTCCGGTCCGCTGCGCGAGCGGCTGCGGACGGCCGTCGGGGATCCCGGCACGCTCACCGATCTGCGCTGGTTGGGGGCGTACTACGCCTACGGCTGGCTGACGGTGCTCATGCTGCCGCTGTGGCCGGCGGGACTCCTCGTCGACGGTGCGCGGCGCGCGCTGCTGGGCCGCGAGGCGCTGGTCCTGCCGTTGCTCGTCCGGCTCGCCGACCTGGAGGCGGGGTGGTCGGCCGCCCTGCTCAGCCCCTCCCCCAAGGCGCTGCTGGCCGGTCGGGTCGAGCAGCTCACCGCGACCCGGGCGGACGCGGTCGCCGCGCACGGCGCCGAACTGCGCCGGATCGAGCGGGACCTGCACGACGGCGCGCAGGCGCGGCTGGTCGCACTGTCGATGCGGATCGGACTGGCCCAACGGGCTTACGGGGCCGATCCCGACACCGCGCGGAAGCTGCTCTTTGACGCGCAGGACCAGGCCGAGGAGGCCCTGACCGAACTGCGACACGTGGTACGCGGCATCCATCCGCCGATCCTCACCGACCGGGGACTCGAAGGGGCCGTAAGGGCGCTGGCGAGCAGCAGCGGACTCGGGGTCACCGTGCGGACCGACGGGCTCCCGAACGGGCCCCGGGCACCGGCCGCGGTGGAGGCGGCCGCCTACTTCGTGATCGCCGAGGCGCTGACCAACGCCGCGAAGCACAGCGGGTCGGACCGGGCCGAGGTCGTGCTGGCCCGCTCCCGGACCGGGCTGAGCGTGCGGGTGCGCGACGAGGGGTGCGGCGGCGTCGACGAGAGCGCCGGCTCGGGGCTGCTGGGCATGCGGCGCCGGGTCGCCGCGCTCGACGGGACCGCGCGGGTGAGCAGCCCGGTGGGCGGGCCGACGGTGATCGAGGTGGAGCTGCCGTGCGTGTGGTGAACGCCGAGAAGGCCGACCCGCCGTACAACCGTCGCGGCGGCCCGTACCACGCCCCGCGGAGGCCCACGGCGGGAGAGCAGGCGTACCGCATCGTCCAGGAGGCGCTGACCAACGTCACCCGGCACACGGGCGCGCGGACGGCCCGGGTGCGGCTGTGCTTCGACCGCGACCGGTTGAAGATCACCGTGACCGACGACGGCACCGCCGGAACCGCCGGAACCGCCGGAACGGCCGGAACCGCCGGAACGGCCGGAACCGGTGGGCCCGCCGGGCCCGTTCCTTCGAGATCGACGAGTGCGTCGCCCGGGCGCTGCGGGCCGGCGCGAGCGGCTTCCTCGGCAAGGACGTCACCGCCGCGCCCTCCTCGACGGGATCCGCACCGTCGCCTCCGGCGAGTCGCTCCTCTCCCCGCTCGCCACCCGCTCCCTGATCGCCCGCTTCCTCGCCTCCCCCGCGGAGAGTGCCCGGCTCGGCTTCCCCGAGCACCTCGCCGGGCTCACCGCACGCGAGCGCGAGGTGACGGCCCGGGTCGCCGAGGGCCGCTCCAACGAGGAGATCGCCGACGAGCTCTTCGTCAGCCCGCTGACGGTCCGCACCCACGTGCACCGCGCCATGACGAAACTCGGCGCCCGGGACCGCGCCCGGCTGGTCGTGATCGCCTGTCAGTCGGGGCTGGTCCGGGCGCCCGAGCCGCTGCCCGGCGACCACTGAGCGCCCGACCGGCACAGCGCCGCCGTTCAGGCGAAACCGCGGCCCGTTCCGCGTGCTTCGGCCCGGCCGCGTCCACAACTCACCCGTGACCCTCCCTCTCATCGCCCCCATGCTCGCCACCCCGGGCCGGCTGCCGCCCGTCGCCCAGGACGCACGCTGGGCCTACGAGACCAAGCAGGACGGGCAGCGGGCCGTGGTGTACCTCGCCGGAGACGGGAGCATCACCCTGCGCGCCCGTTCGGGGGAGGACATCACCGCTGCCTATCCCGAGCTGCGGCCGCTGGCCACGGCGCTCGGCGCCAGGCCGGCCGTGCTGGACGGCGAGGTCCTCGCCCTGGACGGACAGGGCCGGGCCGACTTCCAGTTGCTCCAGTCCCGGATGGGCCTGGTCCAGGCGCCGGGCAAGGCGGCACGGCTGGCGGCGACGGCACCGGTGCACCTCGTGCTGTTCGACGTGCTGCATCTCGGCGGGCAGTCCCTCCTCCCGCTGTCGTACACGCGGCGCAGGGCCAGGCTGGAGGAGCTGGCGCTGGACGGGCCGTTCTGGTCGACGCCGAGCGCTCTGGTCGGACACGGACGGGAGGCCCTGGAGGCGATCCGCGCCCACGGCCTGGAGGGGCTGGTCTGCAAGCGTCTGGACTCGGTGTACGAGCCGGGGGTGCGCTCCCGCGCCTGGATCAAGATCCGGAACATGCGCGTCGCGGACGTCCTGGTCGGCGGCTGGCTGCCGGGCAAGGGACGGCTGACCGGGCTGCCCGGCGCCGTCCTGGTGGGGCAGCGGGCCGCGACGGGACTGCGGTACGTCGGTGGGGTGGGCACCGGCTGGAGCGAGGCCGAGCGGGTCGAACTCGCGGCCCTCCTGCGGGCCGCCGCGACCGAGGAGTGCCCCTTCGACGCCGTACCGCAGGCGCCGGGCGCGCGATGGGTCGTGCCCCGGCTGGTCGGCGAGGTCCGGTACAGCACGCGGACCCGGGCGGGGCTGCTGCGCCAGCCGTCCTGGCTGCGGCTGCGGCCGGACCTGACCCCCGAGGAGTCGGCGGCGGACCTGCCGGACATTTCCGCCTGACCTCACCTCGGCAGCCAAGTATTGGGCTGTGCTTCACCACTGATACCCCTGCGACCTCTTGGCGTGGAAGGGAAAACCGGGGAAGCTGAGCTGCTTTTCAACTCCCTCTCCCCACACAGCCGTTCGGCTGCGCCCGAAACCCAGGAGGACGCGGTGTCGTCATCGAAGTTCAAGGTCCACGGCAGGAGGTGGCTCACCGGGTTCGCCGGTGCCGCCGCACTCGTCGTCGCCCTCCCGTCGGTTGCCTTCGCCGCCCCGCCGACGGCCCTGCCGTCCAACGCCGAAGCCGCCGAACTGACGTATCAGCCCGCGTTCGACTACGACACGGACGGCTGCTACTCGACCCCCGCCATCGGCCCCGACGGCACGATCAACGGCGGGCTGAACCCGACCGGCGCCCTCAACGGCAGCTGCCGGGACGCCTCCGACCTGGACAACACCAACAGCTACTCGCGCTACAAGTGCAACAACGGCTGGTGCGCGTACCTGTACGGCCTCTACTTCGAGAAGGACCAGGCCATAGCGGGCAGCAGCATCGGCGGGCACCGGCACGACTGGGAGCACGTCGTGATCTGGGTGCAGAACGGCCAGGTCCAGTACGTCTCGACGTCCAACCACGGCTCGTTCACCGTGACCGCGGCCTCCGGCGTCCGATTCGACGGCTCGCACGCGAAGATCGTCTACCACAAGGACGGCATCAGCACGCACTGCTTCCGGCTCGCGAACTCCAATGACGAGCCGCCGGAGAACCACAAGGGCACCTGGCAGTACCCGCCGCTGGTCGGCTGGAACGGCTACCCGGCGGGCCTGCGGGACAAGTTGAGCGCGTACGACTTCGGCAGCGCCAACTTCGGTCTGAAGGACGCCAACTTCAACAACCACCTCTCCTCCGCGAAGCCGTCCGGGATCGCCTTCGATCCCGCCGCGTGAGCCCCGGCCGCCGTCCGCGGGTCGGGGTGCGCGCTCCCCGACCGTGGACGGCGGCGCACGCACGCCCCCATGATGTCCGGATGGATCTTCACGACGAACTGCCGCCGGCCGTGCCGGTGAAGGAGCTGCTCGCCCTCGCCGAGGACCATCACGCCCGCACCGCCCGGCCGTTGGGCACCCGAGAGGTCGCCGGGCACCTGGTCAAGGCGTACGCGCTCGAAGCGCCGGGGCGGACGGTGACGGAACCCGCCGCCCGGGAGGCGCTGCGGGTCGCTGCCGGCCACCTGGCACTCGGGGCGCTGCGGGGATCGCTCGGCCTCGCCGTCGTGCTGGTGCACGCGGGCGGTGACGGTGACTACCTCCTGGTGCACACCTGGATCGAGGGCCATATGTCGGACCTCGCGGTGTTCACGGGTCCGGCCGACCGGCCGGATGAACTGCGGCCGGGGCGGGTGGGGTTGGCTCCGTGCGTGTGGGAGGCGGCCGTCCTGGCCCATGAGCGCGACGCCTTCGCACGGCACGTCCTGGACGGCACCGGCCCTCTCGGGGAGCGGCTGGCCGCCTGGGGCGCGGACACGGTCGAGGGGAACGTCAGGTGAGCGCCGCAGCACGGGTCCGGCACGCCGAACGGTCCGATCTGCCGCGCGTCGCCGAACTCGCCGCCCAGCACGCGGAGTACGAGCGCGCCGCCCCGCCCGTGCCCGACCTCGCGAAGCGGCTGGCCGGGCTCCTCTTCGACGCCCCGACGCCCCGGCTGTACTGCCTGGTCGCCGAACTGCCCGAGGGCGAGGTCGTCGGCTACGCGACCTGCGCGCCCGAGCTCTCCACCTGGGAGGGCCGCGAGTACCTCCTCATGGACTGTCTGTTCCTCACCCCCGGCCACCGCGGCCTGGGTCTGGGCGCCCTGTTGGTGGCGGCCGTCGCGGCCCAGGCCCGGAGTCTGGG
Source organism: Streptomyces sp. NBC_00080 (assembly GCF_045041255.1). Lineage (NCBI taxonomy): Bacteria > Bacillati > Actinomycetota > Actinomycetes > Kitasatosporales > Streptomycetaceae > Streptomyces > Streptomyces sp. NBC_00080. The sequence goes on along the minus strand of NZ_CP108235.1, from coordinate 8,831,112 downwards.
CATGGGCGAGGTGCAGTGGCAGACCCCGGCCTGGAACGACGGGGCGATCCGCTTCTACGCCCGGCTCGGCGCCCTCGGCACCGACAAGCGGCGCTTCGTTCTCGACGTGACCTCCTGACGGCGGAAAGGCGGTCGCCCGCCACTCGTCCGCGGGCCCGCGGAACCGCCGGCGACGGGCCATCCACCCGCGACCGAAACCGGCCACCGGCACGGGGCACGGTCCGCGAGGGTCTATCGTGTCCCGCATGTCCGTTCCGGAAATGATCCGTATCGTCTCCCGTGACTCACCCATGGCGCTGGCCCAAGTGGAGCGCGTGCGCTCGGAGTTGGCCGCCCTGCATCCCGGTGTGCGCACCGAGGTCGTCCCCGTGAAGACGACCGGCGACAAGTGGATGGGCGACCTGTCGAAGGTCGACGGCAAGGGCGCCTTCACCAAGGAGGTCGACGCGGCACTGCTGGCCGGTGCGGCGGATCTCGCGGTGCACTGCGTCAAGGACGTGCCGGCGGACCGGCCGCTGCCCGCGGGCACGGTGTTCGCCGCGTTCCTGCAGCGCGACGACATCCGTGACGCCCTGGTGCACCCGGGTGGCCGCACTCTGGACCAGCTTCCGGCCGGGACGCGGATCGGCACCTCCTCGGTGCGCCGGGTCGCCCAGCTCGCCGCCACCCATCCCCACCTGGAGTGCGTGCCGTTCCGGGGCAACGCCAACCGGCGGCTGGAGAAGCTGGCGGCGGGCGAGGCGGACGCGCTGCTGCTCGCCGTGTCCGGCCTGGAGCGCATCGGGCGGCAGGACGTGATCAGCGAGGTGCTGTCGCCGGAGACCATGATGCCGCCGATCGGCGCGGGCATCCTCGCCCTGCAGTGCCGCGAGGGCGACACCGACGTCATCGACGTCGTCAGCGGGCTGGGCGATCCGGCCACCCATCGGGAGGCCACGGCGGAACGCATGTTCCTGCATGTGCTCCAGGGCCACTGCAACAGCCCGATCGCCGGCTTCGCGCGCGTGGACCGCAGCGGGGAACTGTCCCTGCGGGCCTGTGTGTTCACCGCGGACGGCAAGACCCGGCTGAACGCCCACGAGTGGGCCGGCCGACTCGATCCGGCGACGCTCGGCACGTCGGTGGCGGTGTCGCTGCTGCGTCAGGGCGCGCGCGAGATCATCGACGGCATCCCGCACTGACCGTCCGCCGACCGGGCGAAGGGCGCGGCACCCCTCAGGCGCTGCCCTCTTCGGCCTGGTCGCGCAGGAAGTTGCTGACCTGACGGGCCAGGCTCTCGCGTCCCGCGCCGGCCGGGGCCCCACCGGATCCCTCGGCCAGGCCGATGCCGCCCGTCCACAGCCGGCGGTCGGCCCAGTCGTCGTCGACCCGCAGCTGGACCTGGACGTCCACCTGGGCGAGCGACGCCTCGGGGCCCGCCGCGTACAGCACCGCGGTGGCCCGGCGCAGCGGATAGACGTCGAAGCCCTCGATGAACTGCGAGTTGCGCCAGTCGATGAACGCGCTCTCCCCGTCGGGCCCGAGCCGTACGTCGATCTGTCCGTCCTCGAGGTGGATGGTGGAGTTCTTGCCGCCCCGGTTCTCGACGGTCACCCGCAGGCAGAAGTACGTCAGCCCCTCTGCGGCGTCGTCGCGTCCCCTGGGCGGCTCACTCTGCTCCAGGCGGTGGACGCAGACCCGCAGACCGGCATGCTCGTCGTACTCCTGCCAGTCCCCGACCACGTTCGGCTCGTACACAGTCCACCTCTCGACTTCTACCGGCTGCTTCCTATCCGTGCGCCGATCGCACTGTCAAATGAGCAGAATGCGCTGTGGCCAGGGAATTCATCCCTTTTGATCGCTGATCAAGCCGTGCGCAGGCAGAATCCGCCGACAGGCCGCGCAAGGGCCTGGCACGGGCGTGCCGCACATCACGTTCCCGGCCGGGATCAGCGGGCCAGCCGGCCCAGCAGCGAGGAGGCCGCGGCGATGCCGAGCCCGGCGGCCACGATCAGCACCCCGAAGTCGAGGGCGAGGTGCGCGGGCGTGCCGAGGAGCAGCCCCCGGAGCGCGTCCACCTCGTAGCTGAGGGGGTTGACCTTGCTGACGGCCTGGAGCCAGCCCGGCATGACGGCGACCGGATAGAGCGCGTTGGAGCCGAAGAACAGCGGCATGGTGATCGCCTGCCCGAAGCCCATCAGGCGGTCGCGGCTGAGGACGATGCCCGCGATGGTCATCGACAGACAGGAGAAGAAGGCCGAGCCGAGGACGACGATCGCGGCGACCCCGAGCAGCTTCAGCGGGTTCCAGGTCAGGGCGACACCGAGCAGGGCGGCGATGACGACCACGACGACCGCCTGGATCACCGACTTCACCCCGGCCGCGAACGCCTTGCCGGTGATGAGCGCGGAGCGCGGGGTCGGCGTGACGAGCAGCTTGTTGAGGACACCGGCGTCCCGCTCCCAGATGATCTGGATGCCGTAGAAGATGGCGATGAACATCGCGGACTGGGCGATGATGCCGGGCGCCAGATAGTCGATGTAGGGGATGCCGTCGGTCGGGATCGCCTTGATGCGGGTGAAGGTCTGCCCGAAGATCAGCAGCCACAGGGCCGGCTGGACCGCCCGGGTGTACAGCTCGGTGCGGTCGTGGCGCAGCTTCTGCAGTTCGACGGCGCACAGGGCGGCGACCCGGGCCGGCAGCAGCAGTCGGCCGACACGGGGCCGGGGCGGCCGCAGCAGCAGGTCGATGTTCTGCGGACGGGCGCGGTCAGCCGACGCGCTGAGCGGTACGGCGGGTGCTTCGGACATCGCGGAAATCTCCTGCCTGCTCGTCGAGGCCGCTGCCGGCGACCTCCCGGAAGACGTCCTCCAGGGTCGGCTGCGGGTCGGTGGCCGGCGCGCCCTCGGCGCGTCGGCGTTCGCCGAGCCCCTGCCGGAGCTCGGCGGGGGTGCCGAGGGCGCGGATCCGGCCGCGGTGCATCAGGCCGACCCGGTCGCAGTACTGGTCGGCCTCGTCCATGTAGTGCGTGGTCACCAGGACGGTCATGCCGGTGGCCTCGCGTACCGCGGTGATGTGCTCCCAGACACCCGTTCGGGCGATCGGGTCGAGGCCGATCGTCGGTTCGTCGAGGATCAGCAGCCGGGGCGCGCTGACCAGGGCTTGGGCGAGTTCGAGACGACGGACCATGCCGCCGGAGTAGGTGCCGGCGAGCCGGTCGGCGGCGTCCGTGAGACCGACGGCACCCAGCGCCTGGTCGACGCGTTCGGCACGCTCGCGCCGGGACACGTCGAAGACGCGGGCGAACAGGGAGACGTTCTCCCGGCCGGTGAGCCCCGAGTCGGCGGACAGCTGCTGCGGGACGTAGCCGAGCAGCCTGCGTACGGCCATGCGGTCGCCGGCGGTGTCCCGACCGAAGACGCGCACCATGCCGGACGGGACCGGCAGCAGGGTCGTGATGCAGCGAATGGCGGTGGTCTTGCCGGCTCCGTTGGGCCCGAGCAGGCCGAAGACCTCGCCCTCCCGGACGGTCAGGTCGAGCCCGTCGACCGCCTTCGTGTCACCGAAGGCGTAGGCGAGCCCGGTGCAGGCGACGGCGTCCGTGGCACTGTCGGTCGTCATGACTCCTCGGCCTCCTCGTGCAGGTTGACGGCGAGCGCGCGCAGGGCGGGGAGCGCCGCGCGCAGGGCTTCCCGGTCGGCGGCGTCGAGGCGGGCGACCTGCCGGCCGACGAGTGCGGCGCGCCGCTCCCGCCACGCCCGCAGCCGGGCCTCGGCCGCCTCGGTGAGCAGCAGCCGGGCGGCGCGCCGGTCGGCGGGGTCGGTCTCGCGGACCAGGTAGCCGTCCTTGACCAGCTGATTGACGAGGGTCGAGACGGAGTTGCCCGCCAGGTACAGCTCCTTGGCGGCGTCCGAGACGCCGATGCCGGGCCGCGCCTCGACCAGGCGCAGCAGCTCGACCTCGGCACCGCGCAGCCGCGGCACGCTGAGGCCCGCCCGCAGCCGCCGTCTGAGCAGCCGCTGGACGCCGACGAGCGCGTCGGCGAACTCTTCCGGGAACGTCTCCTGGTCCCACCGCTCCTGATCCACGCGAACGAGATTACCTCTGTGTCAGAGCTAATCGGCAGGGGTGATCGGCCCAAGGAAGAGTCAAGGGTGCGAGTCGGCGGTGCGAGCCAGGGAGCGACACGGGGCAATTAGGGAGAAAATGGTTCAAGAAGCTCCATGACGGGCATCCGGACAGGAGTGCTTCGGACAGGAGGCACGTCCGTGGGATCCCGCCGCGTGGCCGGTCCCGGGTGTTCTCCCTTTCGGTCCGATCGCGGGTTCCCACGGTGCCCGATTGCCCATCGGCATCCTTCTGAGGAAGGCGCGCGTGATGCGTAGCACCGTCAGAACGAAGCAGCACCCCCACGACGACGCTCCCGACACCGCCGAGTCCTTCGTGCGGCTCACCGGCCTGCCCGACGGGCCGGAGCGCCAGGCGCTCAAGGACGAGCTGGTCCGCCTCTGGCTGCCCATGGCCGAACGGATCGCCGTCCGGTTCCGGGGGCGCGGCGAGAACCTCGAGGACCTGTACCAGGTCGCCGCCCTGGGACTCGTCAAGGCCGTCGACCACTACGACCCGGACCGCGGCCGCGCCTTCGAGGCGTACGCGGTGCCGACGATCACCGGTGAGATCAAGCGGCACTTCCGCGACCACATGTGGACGCTGCACGTACCTCGCCGGGTCCAGGACCTGCGCAACCGGGTACGGAGCGCCGCGAAGGAACTGTCGCAGACGACTCCGGGGCGTCCTCCCACCGTCGCCGAGATCGCCGCGTACGCGCAGCTCACCGAGGACGAGGTGCGCACCGGCGCGGAGGCTCTGGAGTGCTTCTCCGCTCTGTCGCTGGAGGCCGAACTGCCCGGCACCGACGGCTACGCGCTCGAGGACGCCCTCGGCGACCCCGATCCCGGTTACGACGCCGTCGTCGACCGGGTGGCCGTGGCGCCCTGTCTACGGGCCCTGCCGGAGCGCGAACGGACGATCCTGTACATGCGGTTCTTCGCGGGCATGACCCAGAGCCGGATCGCCGAGCAGCTGGGCATCTCCCAGATGCACGTCTCACGCCTGCTCAGCGGCTGCTTCGCCCGGCTGCGCGAGGAGATCGCCGCCGAGGCGGACTGACTCTCACCCCGGGGGACCTCACTCCAAAGGCCCAGGGGGACTTCACTCCGAAGGCCCGGGGGGACTTCACTCCGAAGGCCCGGGGGCGGCAAGATCCGGGCCGTTTCGTCAGCCGTTTCCTGCGGTACTCGTGCCACCGCTCCATCGTGTCACCGGCTTTGCTCGGCAGGCGCCCGGGACGGTTCCGGCCGGACACTGGTGGTAGCCCAGCCCGATAGCCCAGCCCGCCGGCCGAGAGACCAGGAACGCGAGTGCCATGAACCGTCGCCCGACATCCGCCCCCGGTACGCGGGGATCAGTCTCCACGCACTCCGTGTTCGGTGCGCCCTGCTGGGTGAGTCTGACCAGCCGCGATCTGGACGCCACCCAGGGGTTCTACGAGGCCGTCCTGGGCTGGGAGTGGCGCCGGGGGGTGCTCGGCGACCACTTCCGCACGGCACTGGTCGGCAGCGTGCCGGTCGCCGGGGTGGCCGCCGTCGCCTCGATGTGGCAGATGGCGGTCGCCTGGACGCCGTACTTCGCCGTCCCCAGCGCGGACGACGCCGCCTCCCGGACCCGGGAGCGCGGCGGAACCGTGGCCGTGGGCCCGATCTCGCTGCCGCCGGGCCGGGCGGCGCTGCTGGCCGACCGGGACGGCGCGACCTTCGGTATCTGGGAGGGCGAGCTGATCGGCAACTGGGAGGCCTGGCGGCAGGACGCGCCCGCCTTCATCAGGCTGCACACCCGCGACGCCTTCGACTCCGCCATCTTCTACGGTGAGATCCTCGACTGGGCCACGGACCGCCCCGGCTGCGTCGAGGTCCACTACGAGCGCGGCGAGGTCGTGCTGCGCAGCCGGGGCGATGTGGTCGCCCGGATCGAGTCGGGCGCCCTGGAGGCGGCGCCCGACCCCACGATCCGTCCGCACTGGCAGGTCCACTTCGCCGTCGCGGACGTGACGGCCTGTGCCCGGGCGGCCGAGAAGCACGGCGGCAGCGTGCTGATCGAGACCGCCCACGAGGCCGTGCTGCGCGACCCGGACGGCGCCCAGTTCACGGTGACGTCCAGCCGGGGGCGCTGAGCGCCCCGGTCTCAGTCGGAACGGCGCGGGGGCCGGGCCAGCACGATCAGACTGCGGGCCTCCAGCGTCACCTCCGCGCCCGCCTTGTACTCCGTCTCGTCCGGGTCGCCGTCGGGCTCGGTGGTGTCGGCGCACACCGTCCAGCGCTCGCCGTAGGCGGCGTCGGGCAGCCGGAAGACGACGGGTTCCCAGTAGCTGTTGAACAGCAGCAGGAACGAGTCGTCCACGACGGGCCGGCCACGGGGGTCGGGCTCGGCGATGGCGTCGCCGTTGAGGAAGACACCGACGCTGTGCGCGTCGGCGCGCTGCCAGTCGCGGTCCGCCATCTCGCGCGCGTCCGGCAGCAGCCAGACCAGGTCGGGCAGCGGTTGCCCGGCGTGCCTGACGGTCTCTCCCCGGAAGAAACGGCGCCGGCGCAGCACGGGGTGGGCGGCGCGCAGGGCGACGAGGCGCCGGCAGAAGTCCGCCAGCCCCCGCTGCTCGTCGGTCAACCGCCAGTCGACCCAGGAGACTTCGCTGTCCTGGCAGTAGGCGTTGTTGTTGCCGCCCTGGGTGCGGCCGAGTTCGTCGCCGTGGCCGATCATCGGGATGCCCTGCGACAGCAGCAGCGTGGCGAGCAGGTTGCGCTGTTGCCTGGCCCGCAGTTCCAGGACCGCCGGTCGGTCGGTGGGCCCCTCGGTCCCGCAGTTCCAGGAGCGGTTGGTGCTCTCCCCGTCCCGGTTGCCCTCACCGTTGGCCTCGTTGTGCTTGTCGTTGTACGAGACGAGGTCGCGCAGTGTGAAACCGTCGTGCGCGGTGACGAAGTTGACACCGGCGCGCGGACGGCGCCTGCTGTGGGCGTACAGGTCCGAGGAGCCGGTGAGCCGGGAGGCGAACTCGCCCAGCGAGCCGGGTTCCGCGCGCCAGAAGTCGCGTACGGCGTCGCGGTAGGGGCCGTTCCACTCCGACCACAGCGGCGGGAAGTTGCCCACCTGGTAGCCGCCCTCGCCGACGTCCCAGGGTTCGGCGATGAGCTTGACGCGGCTGATCACGGGGTCCTGCTGGATGAGGTCGAAGAACGCGGACAGCCGGTCCACCTCGTGGAACTGGCGGGCGAGGGTGGCCGCGAGGTCGAAGCGGAAGCCGTCGACATGCATCTCCGTCACCCAGTACCGCAGCGAGTCCATGATCAGCTGCAGGACGTACGGGTGCCGCATGAGCAGGCTGTTGCCGGTGCCGGTGGTGTCGTAGTAATGCCCCCAGTCGCCGTCCACGAGCCGGTAGTAGGAGGCGTTGTCGATGCCGCGGAAGGAGAGGGTGGGGCCCTTCTCGTTGCCCTCGGCGGTGTGGTTGTAGACGACGTCGAGGATCACTTCCAGGCCGGCCGCGTGCAGCGCCTTCACCATGGACTTGAACTCGATGACCTGCTCGCCGCGGGTGCCGTGGGCGGCGTAGGCGTTGTGCGGGGCGAAGAAGCCGATGGTGTTGTAACCCCAGTAGTTGGACAGGCCCCGGTCCGTCAGGACACCGTCCTGCACGTACTGATGCACGGGCATCAGCTCGATCGCCGTCACGCCCAGCGAGGTGAGGTGCTCGGTCACCGCCGGGTGCGCGAGACCGGCGTAGGTGCCCCGCAGGGCGGGCGGAACCTCGGGATGGGTGCGGGTCAGGCCGCGTACATGGGCCTCGTAGATCACCGTGTCGGCGTAAGGGCGCCGCAGCGGCTCGTCGTCACCCCAGTCGAAGGCGGCGTCGGTGACCACGCCGAGCAGGGTGTGCCCGGCGCTGTCCGCCGGGTCGGGGCGGTCGCCTGCCCGCTCGAAGAGGGAGGCGTGGTTGTCGATCTGGCCGTCGACGGCGCGCGCGTAGGGGTCGAGGAGCAGCTTCGCCGGGTTGCACCGGTGGCCGGAGCCGGGGTTCCACGGCCCGTGCACGCGGAAGCCGTAGCGCTGCCCGGGGCCGATCCCGGGCAGGTAGCCGTGCCAGACGAAGCCGTCGACCTCGGTCAGCGGGACACCGCGGGTGGCGCCGTCCTCGTCGACCAGGACGAGGTCGACACGCTCGGCGACCTCGCTGAACAGCGCGAAGTTGGTGCCCTGTCCGTCGAAGTCGGCGCCCAGCGGGAAGGGGTGCCCGCTCCAGGCGGGCACCCCGGCACTCCGGTCCATCCGGTCCGTCCGGTTCCTGCGGTCCTTGCGGTCCTTCCGGTTCGGCCGTGAAGTCACCGGGCGGCCTCCAAGGCGCCGTGCGCCTCGTCCGTCGGGGCCGGGGCGGCCAGGGCCGCCACCGGCAGTTCGCGCGGCACTTGACGCACCTCGCGCAGGCTCGGCGCGGGCCCGGTCCGCACCCGCGGGACACGTTCGCCGGAGCGGGCCCGCTGGGAGAACCAGATGACCTGGCTTCCGGTGCCGGTGGCGCAGCACCCCCAGCCGTCGCTCATCACGGCGATGCGCTGCAGACAGGCTCGCAGGTCCTGGTCGGGACGCAGCCGGCGGTCGCGACCCCCGACGGCCGTGATCAGGTGTTGTCCGTTCCACCACATCTCGATCGAGGTGTGCTTGTCCGTGGCGTGCTCGTCGATCGCGGTCAGCAGCATCTCGGCGCCGCGGCAGACGGTCTCGACGTGGGTCTCGAGCTCCCAGTAGGACAGGTGAGCGGCCAGGATGCGCCTGACCTGTCCGACCCGTTCCGGACAGACGTCCACATCGAGGCGGTAGTAGCAGGGGACTGCTGTCTTCATCGTCGTTCGCTCCTCACCGGCGAGGCTCCCACTCCTGCTCGGCCCGACGGGCCAGAGTTCCCCAATACGAAGCGTGAGCGGTAATCGCTCCAGAGTCACAACCACAGTGGGGCTGCTACGCCATCCGTGCAACACGAGCACACCACAACCAAGATCCAACAGGACGTTGGGTGATGCGCCGTGCACCATAAGTGAAGGCCTCACAAGGTCGGACACTTCGCGCCTCCGCGCAACGGGCCGACCCGGCCGCCTCGAGCGACCTCCCCCTTGCTTGAACTCCCGGAAGGTGCACAGCGCGATGCTGCAACCAGCGAAGACAGAAGTCGCCAGGACCTTGCGCAGTTACCGGGCCTGGGAGCGGGACATGCTGGCGCGACCCGAGGACCGCACGGCGCGGGCCGCGTTCGAGGACTGCGGCTACACCCTCTGCGTGCTGATGGGCAAGCGCTGCGCACGGGAGGCCGCGGACGCCGCCGAGCTGTATCTGCGGGCCGGCGTCGACGCCCTCCACCGGGAGCGCTGGAGCCTGAACCGGAGAAGCGGCGTCGCGCGGCTCTCCGCGACGCGGCCGCTCCCCTGCCTGCCCGCGGAGACGTAGCGCTCCGCGCAGGCGCAGTCCGTTCGCCCAACACCGGGCGGACGAAGCCATTTTCGAGCTAGCGGAGGTGCAAGGGTGAAGTCCACCAGGGCGATCGGCCGTATCCCGGTGCGGGACGTCGAACCGCGTGTGGAGTGCGGTAGGCGGTCGGCGAAAGCCGTGACCGGGGAGACGGTGCGGATCTCCGCGACGGTGTTTCGCGAGGGCCACGACGCCATCGGCGCCAACGTGGTCCTCAAGAACCCGGACGGCGGCCGCGGGCCCTGGACCCCGATGCGCGAGCTCGCCCCGGGCAGCGACCGCTGGGGAGCCGATGTGACCCTGGAGGCCATGGGCCGCTGGACCTACACCGTGGAGGCCTGGAGCGACCCGATCACCACCTGGCGCCACCACGCGGAGATCAAGATCCCGGCCGGGATCGATCCGGGTCTGGTTCTGGAGGAGGGCGGTCAGCTCTACGAGCGGGCGGCCGCCCGGGCCCCGCGCGGACCGGAGCGCACCCTGTTGCGGGACGCGGCGAAGAAGCTGCTCGACGACTCGGCTCCGGTGGCCGAACGCTACGCGGCGGCGCTGACACCGGAGGTCGACGCCGTGCTCGGCCGGTATCCGCTGCGGGAGCTGGTCACCGCGTCCGAGCCGCTGCCGCTGCTGGTCGAGCGGGAACGCGCCCTGTACGGAGCCTGGTACGAGTTCTTCCCGCGCTCCGAGGGCACCCCCGAGCGCCCGCACGGCACCTTCCGCACCGCCGCGCGCAGGCTCCCCGCCATCGCCGCCATGGGCTTCGACGTCGTCTACCTCCCGCCGATCCACCCCATCGGCACGACCTTCCGCAAGGGCCGCAACAACACGCTCGACCCCGGCCCCGACGACGTCGGCGTGCCCTGGGCGATCGGCTCGCCGGAGGGCGGTCACGACGCCGTCCATCCGGAGCTGGGCACGTTGGAGGACTTCGCCTGGTTCGTGGAGCGGGCCGGAGAGCTCGGCCTGGAGATCGCTCTCGACTTCGCCCTCCAGTGCTCCCCCGACCACCCCTGGGTGCACAAGCACAGCGAGTGGTTCCACCACCGGCCCGACGGCACCATCGCCTACGCCGAGAACCCGCCGAAGAAATACCAGGACATCTACCCCCTGGCTTTCGACGCCGACATGAAGGGCCTGATCTCCGAGACCGTGCGGGTTCTGCGGCACTGGATGTCGTACGGCGTGCGGATCTTCCGGGTCGACAACCCGCACACCAAGCCGGTCGTGTTCTGGGAGCGGGTCATCGCGGACATCAACCGCACCGACCCCGACGTGATCTTCCTCGCCGAGGCCTTCACCCGTCCCGCGATGATGCACACCCTCGGCCAGATCGGCTTCCAGCAGTCGTACACCTACTTCACCTGGCGCAACACCAAGGACGAGCTCACCGAGTACCTCACCGAGCTCTCGGGGGACGCCGCCTCCTACATGCGGCCCAACTTCTTCGCCAACACCCCCGACATCCTGCCCGCCTGTCTTCAGCACGGCGGCCGCCCCGCCTTCGAGATCCGCGCCGTCCTCGCCGCCACCCTCTCGCCGACCTGGGGCATCTACAGCGGCTACGAACTCTGCGAGAACGCGGCGCTCAAGGAAGGCGGCGAGGAGTACCTCGACTCGGAGAAGTACCAGCTCAAACCCCGTGACTGGGCCGCCGCCGAGCGGGCGGGCCGCAGCCTCGCCCCGCTGCTCTCCCGGCTCAACGAGATCCGGCGGGCGCACCCGGCCCTGCACTGGCTGCGGAACCTCCGTTTCCACGGCACGGACAACCCGTCCGTCATCGCGTACAGCAAGAGCGCGGGTTCGAACACGGTTCTGGTGGTCGTCAACCTCGACCCCCACCACACCCAGGAGGCGACGGTCTCGTTGGACATGCCGCAACTCGGCCTGGACGACGGCGCGTCCCTGACCGTGCACGACGAACTGACCGGCGAGACCTACGCCTGGGGCAGGACGAACTACGTGCGCCTGGAGCCCGGCCGAACACCTGCCCACGTGTTCCACGTCCGGTGACCCGCACCGCCGATCGGAGGCTCCAGCCCGCCATGACCGTCAACTCCCCTGTCCCGGACACCTTCGAGGACACCCCCGCCAAGGACCGCGACCCCGAGTGGTTCAAACGCGCCGTGTTCTACGAGGTCCTCGTCCGCTCCTTCCAGGACAGCAACGGCGACGGCGTCGGCGACCTCAAAGGCATCACCGCCAAACTCGACTACCTGCAATGGCTGGGAGTCGACTGCCTCTGGCTGCCACCCTTCTTCAAATCACCCCTGCGGGACGGCGGATACGACGTATCCGACTACACCGCCGTCCTCCCCGAATTCGGCGACCTCGCCGACTTCGTGGAATTCGTCGACGCCGCCCACCAACGCGGCATGCGCGTCATCATCGACTTCGTGATGAACCACACCAGCGACCAGCACCCGTGGTTCCAGGAATCGAGGAAAGACCCCGACGGCCCCTACGGCGACTACTACATGTGGGCCGACGACGACAAACAGTACGGCGACGCCCGCATCATCTTCGTCGACACCGAAGTCTCCAACTGGACCTTCGACCCCGTCCGCAAGCAGTACTTCTTCCACCGCTTCTTCTCCCACCAGCCGGACCTCAACTACGAGAACCCCGCCGTGCAGGAGGAGATCCTGGCCGCCCTCCGGTTCTGGCTCGACCTCGGGATCGACGGCTTCCGGCTGGACGCGGTGCCCTATCTCTACGCGGCCGAGGGCACGAACTGCGAGAACCTGCCGGCCTCGCACGCGTTCCTCAAGCGGGTCCGCAAGGACATCGACACCCACTACCCGGACACCGTGCTCCTCGCCGAGGCCAACCAGTGGCCCGAGGACGTCGTCGACTACTTCGGCGACTACGCCTCCGGCGGCGACGAATGCCACATGGCGTTCCACTTCCCCGTCATGCCCCGCATCTTCATGGCCGTCCGCAGGGAATCCCGCTACCCGGTCTCGGAAATCCTCGCCAAGACCCCCGCGATCCCCTCCCGCTGCCAATGGGGCATCTTCCTGCGCAACCACGACGAGCTCACCCTCGAAATGGTCACCGACGAGGAACGCGACTACATGTACGCGGAATACGCGAAAGACCCGCGTATGCGCGCCAACATCGGCATCCGCCGCCGGCTCGCACCCCTCCTCGACAACGACCGCAACCAGATCGAGCTCTTCACCGCCCTGCTGCTCTCCCTGCCCGGCTCGCCGATCCTCTACTACGGCGACGAGATCGGCATGGGCGACAACATCTGGCTCGGCGACCGCGACGCCGTCCGCACCCCCATGCAGTGGACACCCGATCGCAACGCAGGCTTTTCCTCCTGCGACCCGGGCCGGCTGTCCCTTCCCGTGATCATGGATCCCGTCTACGGGTACCAGGTCACCAACGTGGAGGCGTCGATGTCGTCGCCCTCCTCGCTGCTGCACTGGACCCGGCGCATGATCGAGATCCGCAAGCAGAACCCCGCCTTCGGCCTCGGGACCTACACCGAACTCCAGTCCTCCAACCCGGCCGTCCTCGCCTTCCTTCGCGAGGCCCCCCTGACGGCCGACGGAGGGGACGACGTGGTGCTGTGCGTGCACAACTTCTCGCGCTCCGCGCAGCCCACCGAACTCGACCTGCGCCGGTTCGACGGCCGCCACCCCGTCGAGCTGTTCGGCGGGGTCCGCTTTCCCGCCATCGGGGAACTGCCCTACCTGCTCACTCTCGCGGGACACGGCTTCTATTGGTTCCGGCTCACCAGAGCCGCGTCCCGGATCGGCCGCCGCCTGTGAGCGAGCGCCGGGGAAAGGATGGGTCACCGTGACGAAGACCGCACCCCTGCGACCGAGCAGCGCGAGCGGCGTCCGCTCCGTCGGGCCGCTCGCCGCGCTGCTGTGCGAATGGCTGCCGCGGCAGCGCTGGTTCGCCGGCAAGGACCGGCCCCTCACCGACCTGCGCATGCTGTCGATGACCGAGCTGTACCCGGGCTGTCTGCATCTGCTCGTGCACGCCGATCAGTCGGGCATGCCGACTCCCGGGGGCACTCCCCCGGCCGGCGACTGCTACCAGCTGCTGCTCGGCGTCCAGGAACACCTGTCGCCGCGGCTGGGACGGGCACTGATCGGCAGGGTCGAGGACGGGCCGATGGCCGGTCTGACGGTCCATGACGCGCTGCAGGACCCCCGGTCGGCGCATCTGCTCCTGGAGCGGATGCGGCACCCCGGCACGCTGGGCCCGCTCTGCTTCGAGTCCGATCCCTCCGTGTCGCTGCCCCCCGGGCTCGCGCCGCGGCTGCTGGAGGCCGAGCAGTCCAACACCTCGCTGGTGTACGGGGACGCGTTCATCCTGAAGATCTTCCGGCGTATCCAGCCCGGGGTGAACCCAGATCTGGAGGTACCGGTCGCGTTGGCCGGGCAGGGGTGCGGGCGGGTGCCCGCGCCCGTGGCCTGGTTCCGCACGACCCACCCGCAGGAGGCGACGCTCGGCGTGCTCCAGCCGTTCCTGCCCGACGCGTCGGACGGCTGGACGCTCGCGCTGCGGGCCCTCGCCCGCGGGGAGGACTTCACGGCGGAGGCCGAGGAACTGGGACGGGCCACGGCGGACGTCCACCTCGCGCTGGCCGCGGCGCTGCCGGCCGGTCCGGACGCCGAGGACGGGCGGACGGCGGCGGCGATGACCGAGCGGCTGGAGGCGGCCGCGCACCATGTGCCGGCGCTGCGCCCGTTCGTGCCGGGCCTCACCACCGCCTTCGGCGCGCTCTCCGTGTGCGACGCCGGCCCCCCCGCCCAGCGCATCCACGGGGACCTGCACCTCGGGCAGGTCCTGCGCGCCGGACGCGACTGGTTCGTCATCGACTTCGAGGGCGAACCGTCCCGTCCGCTGGCCGAGCGCCGCAGTGCACACTCCCCGGTCCGGGACATCGCCGGGATGCTGCGCTCGTTCGACTACGCCGCCCGCCAGCGCCGTCCGTGGCGGCCCGAGTGGGCGCGCCGGTGCCGGGAGGCCTACTGCGCCGGCTACGCGGCCCGCGCGGGCTGGGACCCCCGTAAGAAGCATGCCCTGCTGCGTGCCTACGAGACGGACCGAGCCGTGTACGAAGTGCTGTACGAGGCCCGTAACCGTCCCGACTGGCTGCCCGTACCCATGGCGGCGATCGAACGACTCGCCGTCCGAGGAGGCTGACCCCTGTGGCCCTGCGTGACACCTCTCCGCCCGAGTCGGCCGGTCCCCGCCCACACACGGCGCCCGCGCCGGATCCGGCCGACCGTGGGCGCCTGCTCTCGGGCGCGCACCACGATCCGCACGCCCTGCTGGGCGCGCACCCGGTCCCGGGCGGGATCGTCTTCCGGGCGTTGCGGCCCTTCGCGGACGCGGTGAGTGTCGTGATCGACGGCGATCCCACCCCGCTGGTCTCGGAGGGCGACGGTCTCTTCTCCGTCGTCCTGCCGCTCGACGCCGTTCCCGCGTACACGCTGCTGGTGTCGTACGAGGGCACCGAGCACAAGGTGGAGGACCCTTACCGCTTCCTGCCCGCGCTCGGTGACCTGGACCTGCATCTCATCCGGGAGGGCCGGCACGAGGAACTGTGGAAGGCGCTCGGCGCAGAGCCGATGGCCCACCAGGGTGTGACCGGCACCCGGTTCACGGTGTGGGCGCCGAACGCCCAGGGCGTGCGCGTCGCCGGGGACTTCTGCTTCTGGGACGGGACCGCCTTCCCGATGCGGTCCCTCGGTTCGTCCGGGGTGTGGGAGCTGTTCCTGCCCGGGATCGGCGAGGGCGCCCGGTACAAGTTCGAGATCACCTCGCGTCACGGCCACCGCTTCCTCAAGGCCGACCCGATGGCCCGGCGCGCGGAGGTGCCGCCGGACACCGCGTCGATCGTCCATGCCTCGCACTACGAGTGGGCGGACGAGGAGTGGATGGCGCACCGGGGGGACGTCCCCGTGCATGCGGCGCCGTTCTCCGTGTACGAGGTCCATCTGCCCTCCTGGCGGCCCGGGCTGACGTTCCGCCGGCTTGCCGAGGAGCTCCCGCCGTACGTCGCCGACCTCGGCTTCACGCATGTGGAGTTCATGCCGGTCGCCCAGCATCCGTTCTCGGGTTCCTGGGGCTACCAGGTCACCGGGTTCTACGCGCCGGCCTCGCGCCTGGGCACGCCCGACGACTTCAAGTTCCTGGTGGACGCCCTGCACCGGGCCGGGATCGGCGTGATCGTGGACTGGGTGCCGGCGCACTTCCCCAAGGACGACTGGGCGCTGGGCCGGTTCGACGGGGAACCGCTGTACGAGCCCGGTGACTCCCGGCGGGCCGAGCATCCGGACTGGGGGACGTACGAGTTCGACTTCGGGCGTGTGGAGGTGCGCAACTTCCTCGTGGCGAACGCCACTTACTGGTGCGAGGAGTTCCACGTCGACGGACTGCGGGTGGACGCCGTCGCCTCCATGCTCTACCTCGACTACTCGCGGGACTCCGGACAGTGGTCGCCCAACGTGTTCGGCGGCCGGGAGGACCTGGACGCCATGGCGTTCCTCCAGGAGATGAACGCGACGGTCTACCGCCGCAACCCGGGGGTGGTGACGATCGCGGAGGAGTCCACCGCGTGGGAAGGGGTGACCCGGCCGACCGACAGCGGCGGTCTGGGGTTCGGCCTCAAGTGGAACATGGGCTGGATGCACGACTCGCTGGAGTACATCGCCAAGGAGCCGGTGCACCGCAAGTACCACCACAACGAGATGACCTTCTCGATGGTGTACGCCTACAGCGAGAACTACGTGCTGCCCATCTCCCACGACGAGGTCGTCCACGGCAAGCAGGCGCTGGTCTCCAAGATGCCTGGCGACTGGTGGCAGCGGCGCGCCAACCACCGCGCGTACCTGGGGTTCATGTGGGCCCACCCGGGCAAGCAACTCCTCTTCATGGGCCAGGAGTTCGCCCAGGGCGCGGAGTGGTCCGAGGCCCACGGCCCCGAGTGGTGGCTGCTGGACCCGGGGTACGCGTCGGCAGGCGATCACCGGGGGGTGCGGGACCTGGTGCGTGATCTCAACACGGTCTACCGGGCCACCCCGGCCCTGTGGGAGCGGGACACCGATCCCGCCGGTTTCCGGTGGGTGGTCGGCGACGCCGCGGAGGACAACGTCTTCGCGTTCCTCCGTCTCGACGCCCACGGCGCTCCGCTCCTCGCCGTCAGCAACTTCTCGCCGGTCGTGCGCCACGACTACCGGCTCGCCGTACCCGACGGGGTGCCGGCCTGGCGCGAGCTGCTCAACACCGACGCCGAGTGCTACGGCGGCAGCGGCCTCGTCCACCCCGCCCCCGTCGCGGCGCGGGACGGGGGGATCGCCCTCACCCTGCCGCCTCTGGCCACGGTGTGGCTGGCGCCGTCGTCCGTGTGAACCGCCCCGGGCGGGGCATTCGGGTGCGTACCACCCGCCAGAGAGAGGCCGCATCCCGTGCGCACCGTCGGAGTGGAGGAAGAACTCCTCCTGGTCGACCCGGAGACCGGGGAGCCCCAGGCCCTGTCCGCCGCCGTCCTCGCCCGCGCCTCCCGGCGCGGGGCCGAGGAGGACGTCTTCGAGAAGGAACTGCACAACCAGATGCTCGAGTTCAACACCCACCCGCAGTCGGGCATGGGCGAACTCGGCGCGGAGATCGTCCGTATACGCGGGGAGGCGGCGCGGCACGCGCGGGAGGCCGGGTGCGCGGTCGCCGCGCTCGCCACCTCGCCGTTGCCGGTGCGCCCGTCCGTCAGCATGAACCGGCGCTACCAGTGGATGGCGGAGCAGTACGGCATCGCGACGCGTGAGCAGATGGTGTGCGGCTGCCATGTCCATGTGTCCGTCGAGTCGGACGAGGAGGGTGTCGCGGTCCTCGACCGGATCCGGCCCTGGCTGTCGGTGCTGACGGCGCTGAGCGCAAACTCGCCGTTCTGGCAGGGCCTGGAGACGGACTACAGCAGCTATCGCAGCCGGGTGTGGCAGCGCTGGCCGTCGGCCGGGCCGACCGAGCTGTTCGGGTCGGCGGACCGGTACCACCGGCGGGTGGCGGACATGGTGGCCACCGGCACGATCCTCGACGAGGGCATGGTCTACTTCGACGCCCGGCTGTCGGCGCGCTATCCGACGGTGGAGGTGCGGGTGGCGGACGTCTGTCTGCACGCGGACACCGCCGTGCTGATCGCCACGCTGGTGCGGGGGCTCGTCGAGACCGCCGCCCGGGACCGGGAGGCCGGCCGGGAGCCGCTGGACCACAGCGTGAGCCTGCTCCGGCTGGCCGGCTGGCGGGCCGCCCGCTCGGGTCTCACCGAGGACCTGCTGCACCCCGCGACCATGCGGCCGGTGCCCGCCGAGACGATCGTCCGGGCTCTGCTGGATCATGTCCAGGACGCGCTGGCGGACAGCGGTGACCTGGAGCGGGCCCGCGCCTCCTGTACCGAACTGCTGCGGCACGGCAACGGCTCCCGGATGCAGCGCGAGGTGTGGAAGCGCACCGGCAGTCTGCGCGAGGTGGTCACCACCTGCGTGCAGCAGACCCAGGTCTGAGACCGCCGCCCGGTTGCGGACCCGTGGTGCGTTCGAGGTCGGGATCGGGCTCGGGATCGGCCTGGCTCATGCTCTCCGGGTCCCCCCGGACCGCCGACTTCACCGGTGGCAGGCCGCCGGAAGTGACAGGGGCCCGGCAGGCCGAGATCATCAACGCGGATTACTTATTCGTTCCAGGCCACAACCGGTCCCACCTGGGCTAGATTCGGGCACCGTCGATAACAGTCCCCGTCGGCGGAGTCACAGTCCGTACACCTCAGGAGCAGCGCATGCGCGACTTCGCCCTCGCTCCCCCGCCCACCACGCCGCTGACCGGAGGTCTCGCCGACACCGTCTTCGAGACAGCCGCCCGCACTCCCACACTCCCCGTGCTCTCCCGCCGTCCGGACGGCGTCTCCACCGGCTGGGAGGAGGTGACGGCCGTCGAGCTGCGGGACGAGGTGGTCGACCTGGCGAAGGGGTTCGTGGCGTCCGGTATATCGCCCGGCCACCGCGTCGCGATCATGGCGCGTACCCGGTACGAGTGGACGGTCCTGTGTCACGCGCTGTGGGCCGTGGGCGCCGAGGTCGTCCCGGTCTATCCGACGTCCTCGCGCGAGCAGGTCGAGTGGATCCTGCGGGACGCGAACTGTGTGGGCGTCATCGTCGAGGACGAACAGAGCGTCATGACCGTGGGATCGGTGTGCGCGGCCCTGCCCTCGCTGCGCAACGTCTGGCAGTTGGACGCCGGGGCATTCGAACAACTCACGCAGCGCGGCGAGTTGGTGCCGATCACCACCGTGGACTCGCTGCGCCGGATCGTGCTGCCCGACTCCACCGCCGTGATCGCCTACACCTCCGGGACCTCGGGCCGGCCGCTGGGCTGTGCGCTGAGCCACCGCAGCCTGGCCAGCCCCTGCGACACGCTGCTGGCCGGCTGGGGGCACACGGCCGCGCCCGCCGGACGGCAGCCGAGCGTCCTCGCCTTCCTGCCGTTCTCCCACGTGTACGGGCTGATGATCCAGGGTCTGTGTCTGCGCGGCGGCATCCTGATGGGCCACGAACCCGATATCGGCGCGGAGGCGCTCGCCGAGTCGCTGCGCACCTTCCGTCCGACGTATCTGTACGCGGTGCCGTCGGTGTTCGAGAAGATCTACAAGAACTTCCTGCGGGCGGCCCAGGAGGCCGGCCGTGGCGCCCTGTTCGAGCGGGCCGCGGAGACGGCCCGGGACTTCGCGGCCGCTGTCGAGCGGCAGCGGCTGGGCCGCGGCTCGGGGCCTGGTTTCGACCTGCGGCTCCAGCACGCCCTGTTCGAGCGGACGGTGTACCGCAGACTCCGGGCGGCACTCGGCGGCCGCGTCCACCGCGCCACCTCGGGCGGCTCCCCGCTCCACCGTGATCTGTCCCTCTTCTTCGAGGGCATCGGCATCTACGTGCACGACGGGTACGGCCTGACCGAGACGAGCGGCGGGATCACGATGCAGCCGCTCGGCCGGGAGAAGTCGGGCACCGTCGGACAGGCCCTGCCGGGCATGGACATCCGGGTGGCGGACGACGGGGAGATCCTGGTGCGCGGCCCGTCGGTGTTCCAGGGCTATGTCAACGACGAAGCCGCGACGCGGGCCGCGCTGTGGGGTGGCTGGCTGGCCACGGGTGACCTCGGATTCCTGGACTCCGACGGCTACCTCACGATCACCGGCCGCAAGAAGGACGTCATCATCACCAGCAGCGGCAAGAGTGTGGCGCCGGCCTCGCTGGAGCAGCGGTTGCGGATGCATCCGCTCGTCCACCAGGCCGTGGTCGTGGGTGACAACCGGCCCTGCGTGGGCGCGCTGATCACCTTGGACCCCGACTTCCTGGCGCACTGGCGCGGGAACCTGATGCTGCACGGCGACACCCAGAGCCGGGAGGCGCGCGAGGAGAACGCCCTGCGGGAGGAGGTCGGGCGGGCGGTGGCCGCCGCCAACAGCACGGTGTCCCGCTCGGAGTCGATCCGTGCCTTCCGCATCCTGCCGCAGGCGTTCGACCAGACCAACGGCCTGCTGACGCCCTCGATGAAGCTGCGCCGCGACTCGATCGTGGCGCACTACGCGGCGGAGATCGAAGCGATGTATCAGGCCCGGGCGCGGCTTCCCCGGCAGACCGCCCCGGAGGAGGTGCTGGGTTGGGACGACGCCGACGACGTGTTCCGGTGATCCGCACGACCGGTGGACCCGGGTCCGGACACGCCGCGTGGCCGGAGAGCCGGCGATCGTGTTCCGCCGTGACCATATGCCGTCGGATGACTGACGCGTAGCCTGGCAGCCCTCGGGAACCCTGTAGGGGCGACGCCAGAGAGCCGTACGAGAAAGGACGACGGTCCCGGAGACTCAGGGGCCGCACTGACGACATGGCAACCGAGCCGCGTGGAAACGACGCACTGTCCTCCTGGGTGATTCCCAGCCGTACAGCCCGCTTCGAGGGCGAACCCCAGGACGTGACGGGTGCACGGCTGGCCACGGAGGGGTTCCTCCATGAGCTGGCCGGCACCGTGCCCCCCACGGCACCGGAGTGCTGGCACGACATCGTGCTGATCGTCACGGAGCTGGCGGCGAACGCCGTCCAGTACGCGCCAGGCCCCTTCGAGCTGTGCCTGCGCCCCACCTTCGACGGGGTGCACGTGACGCTGCACGACACCAACAGCACTCCGCCGTCTCCCCGGCCGTTCCATCCGGACAGCGGGGGCGGGGGGATCGGCTGGTATCTGGTGCACACCCTGTGCAGTCAGGTCAGCGTGGTGCCGAGCGAGGCCGGCCAGGGCGAGGGGAAGGACGTGCACGTCTTCCTGCCGTGGTGAGTCCGGCGGCAGGGCGGCAGGGCGGCAGGGCGGCAGGGCGGCAGCCGAGGGGCGGGGGTGCAGAGGCAGGGGCGCAGAATCCGCGCCCGCGTGTCAGGCCGGCCGGTCTGCGCTCCGGATCGGCATGAACACACTGATCGTCTTCCCGCCGCCGTTCTGTTTCTCGATGGCGATGTCCCGGGCCAGGCGGACCACGAGCGGCCAGCCGTAGCCGCCCACCCGGTGGCCGGCCGGGCGGGAGCCCGGTCCGCACACCTCGGCGGGCACCGTGTCGCTGTGGTCGCGTACGGCCAGCCGGACCCCGTCCCGCACCGGCGTCATCCCGAACCCGGCCAGTCCGCCGCCGTGCCGGAGGGCGTTGGTCACCAGCTCCGACACGACCAGCAGCAGGTCGACGACGTCCTCCTCGCGCGCCGGCCCGGTGGACGGGTTCCACCGGGCGTCCACCACCGCGCGGGCGTGGGCCCGGGCCGCCGCCGCGGTCGTCACCGAGGTCCCGGCCGTTCCCCGGACGGGCACCGAGCGGGCGGGCGCGAGCCCCTCTTCCCTCATACCGATGGCGTTCCCCGTGGCGTCAGCCGGCGATAGTGGTCACCGACGGCGGTGAGGTACGCCGGGTCCGTCGTCTCGCTGTCGGTACGGAAGCGAGGCGCGTCCTTGACCTCGTCCCCGGTGCAGCCCAGGGTCACCTTGCGTTCCGTGTGGTCGACGCCCGCCACGACGCCCGCCGGGACGACGGCGCTCCTGCCGAACAGCCACACTCCCGTGTCGACGACCAGGTGCCGCATGCCGAGCGGGTCGGCCTCGCGTTCCACATGACCGAGGGTGCCGTCGGCCGTCATGACGGCGTAGTCGGTCAGGTCCTGTCCTTCGGCGTGTCCACTGTCCGGCGTGTACGACCAGATTCCGTCGATGGTCACACTGCTCCCTTCTCGCGCTCCACAGCTGCCATTACCCGCCCGCGGCGCCCGCATTCGGAGGCATGTCTGTCCGTTCCTGACCGAAGAGAGGGGGTATCAGCACCCGTTGGAAAAGTCTGTGCGGAACAACAGGCATGAGATGCGGAACCCGGGGCAGACGGACTCCGTCATCGACCAGCTCGACGAACGGAGTGAGCGGCATGAATGCCGTGACGGCACACGCAACGACGGCCACGGCAGCGCGGGCGGGCACGGAGAGCCCGCACGGAGGGGTTCCGCTCATCGAGATGCCCACCCAGGTGAGCCCGAAGGACGCGCGCGAGCTCTCGCGCCGATTCTTCGACCGGCTGGCCGTCGTGGAGGAGGGCACCCACGAGTACCAGTACGTACGCAACACCCTGATCGAGATGAACCTGTCCCTGGTGCGGTACGCGGCCTCCCGCTTCCGCGGCCGGGGCGACTCCATGGAGGACATCGTCCAGGTCGGCACGATCGGGCTGATCAAGGCCATCGACCGGTTCGAGCTGACCCGCGAGGTCGAGTTCACCTCGTTCGCCATTCCGTACATCGTCGGCGAGATCAAGCGGTTCTTCCGGGACACGAGCTGGGCCGTGCACGTGCCGCGCAGGCTCCAGGAGGCACGGGTCGAACTGGCCAAGGCCACCGAGGAACTGCAGACGCGGCTCGGCCGGATGCCCACCACCCGTGAGCTCTCGCAGCTGATGTCGCTGTCGGAGGAGGAGGTCATCGAGGCGCGCAAGGCGTCCAACGGCTACACCTCCGCCTCCCTCGACGCGGCCCTGACCTCCGACGGCGGCGCGGACGGCGAGTCCGTGCTGGCCGACTTCCTCGGTGCCGAGGAGCCGGCGCTGGAGCTGGTGGAGGACTTCCACTCGCTGGCGCCGCTGATCGCCGAACTCGGCGAGCGGGAGCGGCGGATCATCCATATGCGGTTCGTCGAGGAGCGGACGCAGGCGGAGATCGGCAGGGAGCTCGGCATCTCCCAGATGCATGTGTCGCGACTGATCAGCCGCATGGTGCAGCGGCTGCGGACCGGCCTGCTGGGGGCCGAGATCGCCTGACCCCGAAACTCCGGTCATGACGCTGCCCGGGACGGCTTCGAGCCGTCCCGGGCAAAGCTGTGCGAGTACCCCGCTTCCGTTCGTGTATGCATGGTGCCCGTCGTCTGGAATTTCTGTGTGCGCAAAGTGAGCGATGCTTTGTTGCGCCGCGCACCGGTGGGTTAGCCTGCGGCGGATTTCTCTCATCGCGCACATCCGTGAACTGCGGAAATCCACGTACGACATGCGGGGCCGTCCACCCGGGCGGCCCGGTTCCGAGTCCCCGCCCGGGGGCTCCTGGGGAGCGGAACGAGGGTAGGCATGACCAGCAACGCGACCGAGTCCTTGGACGCGGTTCCCGGCGACCACGAGCTCAGGCAGCTCCTGGCAGGCCTGACGGCCGTACGGGACGGGGACTTCGGTACCCGGCTGCCCACCGACGGGGACGGTCTGCTGGGTGACATCGCCACCGTTTTCAACGGCATGGTCGACCAGCTGTCCGTCTTCACCTCCGAGGTCACCCGGGTGGCCCGGGAGGTGGGCACCGAGGGAACCCTGGGCGGCCAGGCCGAGGTGCCCGGGGTCTCCGGGACCTGGGCCGACCTGACGGACTCCGTGAACGCCATGGCGGGCAACCTGACGACCCAGGTGCGGGACATCGCCCAGGTGGCGACCGCGGTCGCCAAGGGCGACCTGTCGCAGAAGATCGACGTGCCGGCCCGGGGCGAGATCCTTCAGCTGAAGGAGACCGTCAACACGATGGTCGACCAGCTCTCCGCCTTCGCCGACGAGGTCACCCGCGTCGCCCGCGAGGTCGGCACCGAAGGACGCCTCGGCGGCCAGGCGCAGGTGCCCGGGGTCGCCGGGGTGTGGCGGGACCTCACCGATTCGGTCAACTTCATGGCCGGAAACCTCACCAACCAGGTCCGCAACGTCGCCCAGGTGACGACGGCGGTGGCCAAGGGCGACCTCTCCCAGAAAATCACCGTCGACGCCCGCGGCGAGATCCTCGAACTCAAGAACACCATCAACACGATGGTCGACCAGCTCTCCGCCTTCGCCGACGAGGTCACCCGCGTCGCCCGCGAGGTCGGCACCGAAGGACGCCTCGGCGGCCAGGCCGACGTCAAGGGCGTCAAGGGCACCTGGCGGGACCTCACTGATTCGGTCAACTTCATGGCCGGAAACCTCACCAACCAGGTCCGCAACGTCGCCCAGGTGGCGACCGCGGTGGCCAAGGGCGACCTCTCCCAGAAAATCACCGTCGACGCCCGCGGCGAGATCCTCGAACTCAAGAACACCATCAACACGATGGTCGACCAGCTCTCCGCCTTCGCCGACGAGGTCACCCGCGTCGCCCGCGAGGTCGGCACGGCGGGCAACCTGGGCGGCCAGGCCACGGTCCGCGGGGTGTCGGGCACCTGGAAGGACCTCACCGACAACGTCAACGTCATGGCGTCGAACCTGACGGGCCAGGTGCGCTCCATCGCCCAGGTCGCCACCGCCGTGGCCCGCGGCGACCTCTCGCAGAAGATCACCGTCGAGGCCAAGGGCGAGGTCGCCGCGCTGGCCGACGTCATCAACACGATGGTGGACACCCTGTCCGCGTTCGCCGACGAGGTGACCCGGGTGGCCCGCGAGGTCGGCACCGAGGGCCGGCTCGGCGGCCAGGCGCAGGTGCCGAACGTGGCCGGCACCTGGAAGGACCTCACCGACAACGTCAACTCGATGGCCAACAACCTCACCGGCCAGGTCCGCAACATCGCGCTGGTGACCACGGCGGTGGCCCGCGGCGACCTGTCGAAGAAGATCGACGTGGACGCCCGGGGCGAGATCCTCGAGCTCAAGACGACCATCAACACGATGGTCGACCAGCTCTCCGCCTTCGCCGACGAGGTCACCCGCGTCGCCCGCGAGGTCGGCACCGAAGGACGCCTCGGCGGCCAGGCCGAGGTGGAGGGTGTCTCGGGCACCTGGAAGCGCCTCACGGAGAACGTCAACGAACTGGCCGGGAACCTGACCCGGCAGGTGCGCGCGATCGCCGGGGTCACGAGCGCCGTCGCGGAGGGCGATCTGACCCGGTCGATCACCGTGGTCGCCTCCGGCGAGGTCGCCGAGCTCAAGGACAACATCAACTCGATGGTGGAGTCCCTGCGCGAGACCACCCGGGCCAACCAGGAGCAGGACTGGCTCAAGACCAACCTGGCGCGTATCTCCGGTCTCATGCAGGGCCACCGCGACCTGCCCGTGGTCGCCGAGCTGATCATGGACGAGCTGGTGCCGCTGGTGTCGGCCCAGTTCGGTGCCTTCCACCTCGCCGAGGACGGCGAGCACGGCCCGGAACTGCGGCTCGTGGGGACCTACGGCTACCCCGCCGACGACGACCGTCCCGCCCGCATCCCGTTCGGCCGTTCGCTGGTCGGCCAGGCCGCACGCAGCCGCCGGACGATCATCGTCGACGAGCTGCCGGCCGGCTATGTCACCATCTCCTCCGGGCTCGGACAGGTGGAGCCCAGCGCCCTGGTGCTGCTGCCCATCGTCTTCGAGGGGTCGGTGCTCGGCGTCATCGAACTGGCGTCGGTCGGCGCGTTCACGCAGATCCACCGGGACTTCCTGGAACAGCTGAGGGTGACCATCGGCGTCAACGTCAACACCATCGTGGCGAACGCCCGCACGGACGAGCTGCTCGACGAATCCCAGCGGCTGACCGCCGAACTCCAGGCCCGGTCCGCCGAGTTGCAGTCCCAGCAGGAGGAGCTCCAGCACTCCAACGCCGAGCTGGAGGAGAAGGCCTCCCTGCTGGTGGCGCAGAACCGTGACATCGAGGCGAAGAACCTCCAGATCGAACAGGCCCGGCAGGAGCTGGAGGCGCGGGCGCAGCAGCTGTCCCTGGCGTCGAAGTACAAGTCGGAGTTCCTGGCGAACATGAGCCACGAGCTGCGCACCCCGCTCAACAGCCTGCTCATCCTGGCCCAGTTGCTGGCCCAGAACCCCTCGCGCAACCTCACTCCGAAGCAGGTCGAGTACGCGGGCATCATCCACTCGGCCGGCTCGGACCTGCTCCAGCTGATCAACGACATCCTGGACCTGTCGAAGGTCGAGGCCGGCAAGATGGACGTCTCGCCGGAGCAGGTGTCGCTGCGGCAGCTCATCGAGTACGTCGAGGCGACCTTCCGTCCCATGACGACGCAGAAGAGTCTCGAGTTCTCGGTGAGCACGGCCACCGGCGCCCCCGCCGACCTGCTCACCGACGACTCCCGGCTGCGCCAGGTGCTGCGCAACCTGCTGTCCAACGCCGTGAAGTTCACCGAGCAGGGCAGTGTCGAGCTGCGCATCGAGCCGGCGTCCGACGAGGAGGTGCCGAGCAGCGTGGTCCGCGGCAGCACCGTGGTGGCGTTCCGGGTGAAGGACACCGGCATCGGCATCCCGGAGCAGCAGCTGGAGACCATCTTCGGCGCCTTCCAGCAGGCGGACGGCACCACCAGCCGCAAGTACGGCGGCACGGGCCTGGGGCTGTCGATCACCCGGGAGATCGCGCATCTGCTCGGCGGTGCGGTCACCGTGGACAGCACACCGGGTCGGGGCAGCACCTTCACGCTCTACCTGCCGGTCGCGCGGCGGGACTTCCAGGAGGTCGTCGACGGGGTCCGGCCGGTGGAGCGCGCCCTCGCCGGGCCGCCCGCGGCGATCCCCCTCGGCTCCCCCGGTACGCCCACGGCCATCGGAGCGGCCCGGCGGCCGCGTCGGCTGCTGGTGGTGGAGGAGCGGCCCCGCGGCCTGCTGACCCTGGTCGCCGAGAGCGTCGTGGCGGACATGGCACGCGGCCGTGAGGACGGCACGTCGGCGGCGCCGGTCGACATCGTCACCGCAGTCGGGGCGCACGAGGCCGCGGGCGCGCTGGCCGCCGAGCCCTGCCACTGCGTCGTCCTGGAACTGGGCATGCCCGACGCGGAGGCCTCCCGGTTCCTCGAGGCCCTGCACGACGACTCGGTGCTGACGGGCGTTCCGGTACTCGTGCACAGCGGGCACCGCGCGGACCTCGCCCAGGAGGAGAGCCTGCAGTCCCGGGCGGCCGGCAAGCCGATGGAGTTCCTGTCCAGCCTGGACGAACTGCGCGAGCGCATCACGTTGCACCTCTCCGCCGAACAGCCGGGGGACGTGCTCGCCCTGGTCCGTCCGGACGAGCCCCAGCACGTGGCGCCGCACCTCCCGGACGACGCCGTCGTGGGCCGGACGGTCCTGGTCGTCGACGACGACGCGCGCAATCTGTTCGCGCTCAGCGGGATCCTGGAACTGCACGGCATCCGCGTGCTGCACGCGGAGAACGGGCGCGAGGGGATCGACACACTGCGCAACAACCCGGACATCGCGCTGGTGCTGATGGACGTGATGATGCCCGAGATGGACGGGTACACCGCCACGGCGGAGATCCGCCGCATGTCCGAGTACGCCGACCTGCCCATCGTCGCGGTGACCGCGAAGGCCATGCCCGGGGACCGGGAGAAGAGCCTCGACTCGGGGGCCAGCGACTACGTCACCAAGCCCGTCGACACCCATGACCTCATGTCCTGCGTCCGACGCTGGCTGACCGTCTGAGGACGTTCGCCCCGCCCGAGCCACCAGGCGTCCCAGCCGAGGAGTCCGCACACCGTGAGCACCCCCGCACAGCCCACCGAACCCGGCGAGGGCCGGGCCCTGCCCGTACCGGCCGGAGAGCAGCCCCGGCCCGTGGAGGGTGTGAGCCCGCCGTCGCCGGAGGGCACCGCCACGCCCTCTCCCGTGGGCCGGCTCGCCGCCACCGTGGACCGGCTGCGCCGGGAGGTCCTGGAGGCCCAGGCGGAGGCCGACGGGCGCGCCCTGGTCGAACTGGCCAAGGGCATCCTGGTGGAGCGCCTCGGCTGTGGCCCGAGCGAGGCGGCACAGCAGTTGTCCGTGCTGGCCGAGCAGTCCGGTCTGAGTCCGCTGGAGTTCGCGGTGGACGTCATCAACCAGGCCGCCAAGGACCGCGTGTCGGAGGTGACACAGGCGTTCCTCGCGGCCGTCGGAAAGCCGGAGGATCCCACGGAGCAGTCGGCGGCCGTGCGGTTGCGGGCCGCCGAGAGCGGGGCGCTGGCGGCCGCGCACGACACCCAGGCCGTCGCCGACTCGCTGCTCCAGCACGCGCTGGGCCCGCTGGGCGCGGTCGCCGTGGCGATCTGGGCGGCGGGCTCCGACGGTTCGCTGACCCTCGCCGGCAGCGCGGGGTTCTCCCCCGGCGAGGCCGAGCGCTGGCGGTACGTGCCGCCGGACGTGGCCACGGTGGCACGCAGCGGCCTCACCGAGGGGGCGACCCAGTGGATCGAGTCGCTGGCCCGGACCGGGCTGCCCACCATCGGCCGCCATCTGCACCCGGACGGCGGCCGCGCGGCCGTGCCCGCCGGCAGCGCCGGGCGCGTGGACGGGGTCCTGGAGATCGCCTGGCCGGCCCCGCTGGACCGGCAGCCGCCCCAGGTGGTGCGCCAGGTGGAGGCCCTGGCGGACCTGTGCGCCCACACGCTCCAGGCGTACGCGCATGTCCGGGGCCCCGACCATGAGCCGCTCGTCCTGCCGGACACGGCGGAGCTGATGGACCTGACGGACGGGCTGCACGACCCGGCCCTGGTGCTGGTGCCGCACGTCGACGCGGCGGGAAAGCTCGTGGACTTCCGCATCCAGCACGTCAACGACCGCTTCCTCGATCCCGCGGGCCGGCCCCGGGCAGTGGTCAACGGGGCCCTGCTGCTCGAGGCCTACCCGATGGCCGCCGGCGGCGGTGACCTCTTCCAGCGGATCGAGCGCGTGCACGCCACCGGCGAGCCGTTCCGTGCGCGCCGGATGAGTCTGACCGCGCTGGTCGGCGAGGTGCCGCTGGCCGCGGTCGCGGACCTCAGCATCAGCCGGCACGGCAGCTGCGTGCTGCTGATCTGGCGGATCGAGGACGAGACGGCGCGCCTGGCCAGCCTTTTGCAGAACGCCCAGCGACTCGGCCGCATCGGTGGTTTCGAGGAGGACCTGCTCACCGGCGAGACCACCTGGAACGGACAGCTGTTCACCCTGTACGGGCGGCCCGAGTCGAGCCCGCCGGTGCCGCTGGAGGAGCTGGCCGCGCACACCCATCCCGATGACGCGGTCGTCGTCGGCCGGCTGCTGCGCACCCTGCTGCACGGCCGCCGTCCGGCTTCCGCCGCCTTCCGGCTCCAGCGGCCGGACGGGGTGACCCGGCACATGCGGATCGTCGCCGAGCCGGTGCTCGACACCGACGAACGGCTGGTCGCCGTGCGCGGCGCGTACCAGGACATCTCCTCGCAGCACTGGACGGAGGTGGCGCTCGCCGCCACCCGCGACCAGCTCGCGCAGAGCGAGCAGCACGCCAGCGAGCGCAGCAGGCTGGCCCTCCAGCTCCAGCACGCCATCATGCCGCCCACCCGGGCGCCCCTGGAGGCCCCCGGGCTCCAGGTGGCGGTCCGCTACCGGCCCGCCGAGGAGGAGCACCTGGTGGGCGGTGACTGGTACGACGCCGTCGTACTGCCCTCCGGACTGGTGATGCTGTGCGTGGGCGACGTGGCCGGGCACGGCATCGAGGCGGCGACCAGCATGGTGGTGCTGCGCAACGCGCTGCGCGGACTGGCGGTGACCGGGGCGGGGCCCGGTCAGCTGCTGTCCTGGCTCAACATCGTCGCCCATCATCTGACCGGTTCGATCACGGCCACGGCCGTGTGCGGCCTGTACGACCCCTCCCGGCACACCCTGCGCTGGGCGAGGGCGGGCCATCTGCCGCCGGTGCTGGTGCGGGACGCCCAGGCGGCGCCGCTGCCCCTGCTGAAGGGGATGCTGCTGGGTGCCATACCGGAGACGGTGTACGAGGAGGAGGAGGTCCAGCTGGCGGCCGACGACACCCTCCTGATGTACACCGACGGCCTGATCGAGCGGCGCGACCGGTCCGTGGAGGAGTCGCTGACCCAGTTGCTGGTGCAGGCCCGCACGGTGCCGCCGACGCTGGACCAGCAGCTGGACCGGCTGCTCACCTACAGCAGGTCCGACACGGACGACGACACCTGCATCGTGGGCATCCGGCTGCGCTAGGCAGCCGTCCCCGTGACGGTCTTGCGTCGTGTGTGCATGGTGGGGACGTTCTGGGGTATCCGCATGTGCGCGACACCAGGTCGGGGATCCGCAGACGGAAGGGCAGGACACACGAAAGATGACGACCGTCCCGTGCGGCCTCCCGCGCGTCCTCGCCGGCCGTCGCCGCGCATCGAAGTCGCCCACCGGGGTAGACGCTCCCGACCGTCAGCTTTCGGAGGTACGTGTGTCCATTGCTCAGAACCCCCTGTCCGTCGAGGTCACCCTGCCTCGTGAGGACGTCGCCCTGCTCACGGTCGAAGGCCATCTCGACCTCGACACGGCGACCGATCTGCAGGCCCATCTGGCCAATCAGTTGCACCACGGCCGACGACATTTCCTCCTCGACCTCTCGGCGGTTCCGTTCATGGACTCGTCCGGCATGAACATCATCCTGCGGGTGTACCAGGAGGCCCGGGGGCTGCCGGGGAGCGTGCACGTGATCGCTCCCACACCGGCCGTGCGCCGGGTTCTGGACCTCACCGGGGTCAGCCTCACGGTGCCCATATCGGAGAAGGTCGACGAGGCTCTGGAGCTCGTCGACCGGCAGCAGCTCGCGGACGGCCCGCAGGACTGACCGGGACCTGGCGGCGGCCGTCCGGCGGACAGAAGAAGGCGCGCAGGGACGGCCGACTGCCGTCCAATACTTGTCATTTGACAACTATGCACGTAAGGCAACAGAGTGAGCGGGACAGTGATGCGGGAGGAAAGACGGATGTGCCTGTGGGCGAACCCGATCACCCGGGGACACCGTCAGGCGGTACGGGCGTCACTGGCGTCGGAGTCGTGGATCTGTTCGGCCGCGGCCGCACAGAACGCCTCCAGCCCTCTCAGCAACGCCGCGCGCTGCGCGGCGGACATCTGTTCCAGCACGCTTTCCAGCGCTGCCTCACGACGTGATCTGAGGTCGACGAGGAAGGCACTGCCCCGGCGGCTCAGGAAGAGCTCCAGTTCCCGGCGGCTCTCGGCGGCGACCCTGCGTTCGACGAAGCCGACGGCCTGGAGGCGGTCGCACAGGCGGCTGGTGGACGGCGGTGTGGACCCGAGGAACTCGGCGAGGGTGCGCAGGTTGATGCCCTCGTGGTGCTCCAGGATGAACAGCACGCGCAACTGGGAGGCGGAGACCGGTGCCGTCGAGGCACGGCCCCAGAGGACTTCCAACAGCTCCGCCGCCTCTGAGGTCACACGCGCCACCTGGAGCGGCTGCGGGCGCGAGGAGGGGGACATCACGGTCACACTCTCGCAGGCTTCTCGACGGCTGTCAGCCCACCCCCGCCGCCGGGGGCGCCACGGACACGACGCCACGACGTTCCGGGGCACGCCGTGACCGACCAGGTGAACAGACTCGTCGCCGCCGGGCGCGCCCTGCGCTCCGCGGCCCCGCACCAGCTGCCCGACGCCCTGAGCCAGGTGCTCCGCACCCGGTACGCGGCAACGGCCGTGGAGCTGCGGCTGGCCGACTACGGGCTGACGGTGCTGCTGCCCGTGCCGCCCGCGCCGAGCGGCACGAAGTCGGCGCCGGCGCAGGGCAGTGCGCCGGGGCGGGCCTTCGGGTCGCAGCAGCCGTACGTCGAGGAGCCGGCCGACGGCCGGGTGCGGGCGCATCTGCCCGTGACCGTGCGCGGCGACCGGCTGGGCGTGCTGTCCCTGACGCTGCCCGCGCGCAGCCGGGAGTCGCTCGCCGAACTCACCGAGCTGGCCGAGCTCCTGGGGCACGAGCTGGTGGTCGCCGAACGCGACACCGACCTGTACGCGCGGGCCCGCCGCAGGGAGCGGCTGACGCTGGCGGCGGAGATGCAGTGGCAGCTGCTCCCGGCCCGCTCGTGTGCCCGGGAGGAGTACGCCCTGGGTGCCCAACTCGAGCCCGCCTACGCCATCTTCGGCGACAACTTCGACTGGGAGGCGTCCGCCGACCATCTGCTGGTCTACGTCACCAACGGGATGGGCGAGGGCATCGAGGCCTCCCTGCTGACCAGCCTCGGCGTCAACGCGCTGCGCAACGCGCGCCGCGCCGGCATCCCGATCGAGGACCAGGCGGCCCTGGCCGACCAGGCGCTCTACGCCCACTACCGGGGCGAGGCGCACCTGTCGGTCCTGCTGGTGGACATCGAGCTGTCCACGGGGCGGATGCGGGTCGTCGACGCGGGCTCACCGCAACTGCTGCTCCTGCGCGACCGGGTGCTGTCCCTCGTGGACCTCGACGCGCAGCTGCCGCTGGGCATGTTCGAGGAGACCGACTACGTCGCCCAGGAGCTGACCCTGCTGCCCGGCGACCGGCTGCTCTTCGTCAGCGACGGCGTCCACGGGGTCGCGGCGCCGGGCGGCGAGTCGTACGGCGAGCACGCCCTCGCGCGGGCGCTCGGCAACGCCGCCCTGCTGCCGGCGGCGGACGTCCCTGCCGCGGTGCTGCGCGGGCTGACCGGGCACCGGGGAAGGCCCGAGCCGGACGACGACGCACTGGTCGTGTGTCTCGACTGGTTCGGGAGACGGCCCGCGTCGTAGCCCGCCCTCAGCCGTCCGCCTCCGGCGGGCCCGCGGTGGCGACAGACAAGCCGACCAAGACTCAGAGGAGAGAACCACGTGCCGGAGCACGAAACGGCCGCAGAGCGCACCACGCCGGCGAGCGACGTCGGGAAGTTCCTGCACCGCCGCCGAGAGCAGATCGCCCAGCGCTGGGCCGACGAACCCCTGTTCCGCACGGTGTTCACCGTCTCGCGGGACGAGGCGGTGGAGGCGGGCCGGGTCGTCGTCGACGCGCTCGCCCAGGTCGCCGAGAGCGGCCGGGTGGCCGACACGGACGCGGCCGGATTCACCGCGGTCCGCGAGCAGCTGGCCAGGATGGTGGCCTCCCGGGCCCGCTTCGGGCTCACCTCCGGCCAGGTGTCCACCGAGGTGGACGGCCTCCGTCCACCCGCCGTGAACCTGCTGGTGGCCGATCTGCCCGAGGCGACGCCCGAGCACCTCAGGGAGTGCACGACCCTGCTGACCGTGCTCATGGGCACCCTGCGGCTGGTGGTCCTGGAGACCTCGCTGAGCGAGGGCCAGGCCCTCATCGACCGGCAGCACCTGGAGCTGCTCGAAGCCGCCACTCCCGTCATCCGGCTGTGGGACGGCATCGTCGCCGTACCGCTCATCGGGACGCTCGACAGCGCCCGCAGCCAGGTCGTGATGGAGACCCTGCTGGAGTCGGTCGTCGACCAGCAGGCCCGCTTCGCGATCCTGGACATCACCGGGGTGCCGATGGTCGATTCGCTGGTGGCGCAGCACCTGATGAAGACCGTCGCGGCCGTCCGGCTGATGGGCGCGGAGTGCGTCGTCTCCGGCATCCGGCCCGCCATCGCGCAGACCATCGTGCACCTCGGCCTGGACCTCGGCACGGTGGTGACCAGGTCGAGCCTCGCCGACGCCCTGGGGTACGCCCTGAACCGGCTGGGTGCCGACATCGTGCTCGCGACGCCCGGCGGTGCGGGTCCCCGGTGAACCACGACCTCTCCCTCTCGGGCACGGCCCACGTGCCGGTGCTCCGGCTCGGCGACGTCCTGCTGATCACCCTCCAGGGCGACCTGCACGACGGTACGGCTGAGCAGCTCCAGCAGGACATCGCCGAGCAGATCGTCCGCAACCGGGTGACCGGCGTGGTCATCGACATCTCCGGGGTGGAGATCGTCGACTCGTTCCTGGGGCGTGTCCTGGCCGAGATCGCGGCGAGCTCCCGGCTGCTGGCCGCGCGGACCGTGGTGGCCGGCATGCGCCCCGCGGTGGCGATCACGCTGGTGGAGCTGGGGCTCTCGCTTCCCGGCCTGCGGACCGCGCTCACCACCGAGGCGGCCCTCGAACTGCTCGCCATGACGGCCGCGGGCGGCCCGCGCCGGGAGCCTCGGTGAGCGGGACGGTCGCGGGCGTCGAGGCCCGCCTGCCGATCCGCTCGGACCTGGACCTGGTGTGGGTGCGGCAGCACGTGCGCCAGGCCGCCGCGGTGCTCGGCTTCGGCCTGGTGGACCAGACCAAGCTGGTCACCGCGGCCAGCGAACTGGCCCGCAACACCCTGGTGTACGGCGGTGGCGGTGAGATGGCCGCGGAGCACGTGTGCGACGGGCGGACCCAGGGGCTGCGGCTGACGTTCAGGGACCAGGGGCCGGGCATCGCCGACCCGGAGCGGGCGCTGAGCGACGGCTACACCTCCGGCGGCGGGCTGGGTCTCGGCCTCGGCGGGGCGCGTCGTCTGGTGCACGAGTTCTCCCTCGACAGCACGCCCGGGGTCGGCACCACGGTCGCGGTGACCTCCTGGGCGGCCCGTCCGCCGCGGCAGCGTGAGGAGCCCCGATGACGCACGTGTGGGACGTCCCGGTGCAGGACTCGACGCGGGTGCGCGACGCCCGGGTGGCCGCGGAGGGCGCGGCGGCGCTGGCGGGCCTGGACCGGTCGCGCACCGCCGACGCCGCCCTCGTGGCGACCGAGCTGGCGACGAACCTGCTCAAGCACGCGCGCGGCGGACAGCTCCTCGTGGAGGCGGTCACCCCGCCGGGCGGACGGCCGGGGGGCCTCGTGGTGCAGGTCGCCGCCGTCGACCACGGGCCGGGCATGGCCGACGTCTCCACCGCCCTGGGCGACGGGTTCTCCACGGCGGGCTCGCTGGGAGCCGGCCTGGGCACCTGCCGGCGGCTCGCCGACGACTTCGACCTGCACAGCGTCCCGGGCCGCGGGACGGTCGCGCTGGCCCGCATCGGCGGCCCGGCCCGCACCCGCGGTCGCCGGGAGCCGGCTCCCGGGCTGACCGGGGCCTCCGCGCCGGACGACACCTCCGCCGCGTCCGCCCCGTTCTCCGCGCGGGTCGGTGGCGTCAACATCCCCTTCCGGGGCGCCGCGTGTTCCGGGGACGCCTGGACCTGCGTCCGTGAAGGGGACCGGCTGACCCTGATGCTGGCCGACGGACTGGGCCACGGCCCCGAGGCGGCCCGTGCCTCGACCACGGCGGTCCACGAGGTACAGCGCTCACCCCACCTGCCGCCGGCCGAACTGCTGCGCCTGCTCGACACCGCGCTGCGCGGTACGAGGGGCGCCGCGGTCGCGGTGGCCCAGCTCGATCTGCGGTCCGGACGGCTGCGGTTCGCCGGTGTCGGCAACGTGGGGGCGCGGCTGCGCGAGGGCGGCTCCTGGCGCCATCTGCTGTCCCGGCCCGGGATAGTCGGCGCGCATCGGCCCACCAGCCTGCCCGAGACCGAGGCGGTCTGGGCCCCGGACCGTCTGCTCGTCCTGCACAGCGACGGCTTGCCCAGCCGTTGGGCGCCGCCCGTCGACGCCCGCCTGCTGTCCTGCGACCCCGCCGTCACCGCCGCCGTGACGGTCCGCGACGCCGGCAGTTCCGCCCGCCCGGTGCGTGACGACACCGCCGTGGCCGTCCTGTCCCCGACGCCGCCGGATGGTCCATGAATCTCACCTGGCCGATCAGCACCGTCAGCGACGCGGCCCGCGCGCGGATCACCACCGCGCGGGTGGCCGCCGCGTACGGTGTACCGCCGCTCGAACGCACCCGGATGGCCGCCGCCCTCGGCGCGCGGCTGCGCCAGTGTCTGTCCAAGGGCGGCAGCTGGCGGTTCGTCCTGACGGTGGCGGGGGGCTCGCTGCGGGTCGAGGTGTCCCCCTCCCCCGCCGACGGCGAGCGGCCGTGGTGCGTCTCGGCCTCCTGCCCGGAGCCGGCCGCGGGCCCTGTCTGCGACGCCGCGGCGGGTGACGCTACCGCCCTCGGGGAGGCCCTGCTCGGCGCCGACGAGGACACCGCCCTGGTGCTGGAGCGACTGGCCGAGCAGGAGGAGCTCGTCGCCTTCCACCGGGAGGAGCTGCACCAGACCAACCAGGGTGTGCTCGCGCTGCACGCCGAGCTGGACGCCGCCGGACGGGCGCAGCGCGAGGCCTTCGCGGCGGAGCGCGCGGCGCGCCGGGAGGCGGAGGACGCCCGGCGCAGGCTGACGTTCCTCGCCGACGCCAGCGCGACGCTGACGGCCTCCCTCAATCACGAGGAGATCGCCCGTCTGTTGCCCGCGCTGCTGGTGCCGCAGTACGCCCGCACCGCCGACGTCTGGCTCTTCGACGCCGAGGACGAGCGGGGGTCGTCCGTTCCGCGTGCGGCGGCCGCCGTGATCGCGGCCCGCACCGGGCGGCCGCAGTACGCGGCCGCGCACCCCGGGGGTCTGTCCGGGGTGGACGACCAGCCGCCGTCCGCGCTGCATCCCGGCCGGTCCCTGCTGTGCGTGCCGCTGCCGACCCGCAGCGCGCCGCTGGGCGTCGTGACGCTGACCGCGCCCGGCGAGCGGTGGGACCCGGACGACGCCGTCATGCTCGTGGAACTGACCCGGCGGGCCGGTGGCGCGCTCGACAACGCCCGCCGTTTCGAGCACAACCGGGACATCGCCGAGACCCTCCAGCGCGCCCTGCTGACCGACCTGCCGACCACCCCCGGCCTGCGGCTCGCGGCCCGCTATCTGCCGGCGACCTACGGGCTGAACGTCGGCGGCGACTGGTACGACGCCTTCCGGCAGCCCGACGGCAGCCTGATCACCGTCATCGGCGACGTGACGGGTCACGGGCTGCACGCGGCGGTGATGATGAGCCAGCTGCGGACCGCGCTGCGCGCCTACGCCGTGGACGGCGGCAGTCCGGGCGAGCTGCTCACCCGGCTGCACATGTTCCTGCACCATCTCCAGCCCGACCTGTACGCGACGGCCGTGATCGCCCGCTTCCAGCCCGGTGAGCCGGTGCTGACGTGGGCGGCGGCGGGTCATCCGCCGCCCGTGCTGCGCGGCCCGGACGGGCGGGTGCGCACCCTGGACGCCAAGCCGGGGGCGATGCTCGGCATCCCGCTGCACCAGGAGATCGCCGACCACACGGTGCCGTTGGAGCCGGGGTCCACGCTGGCTCTCTACACCGACGGGCTGGTCGAGCGGCGGGCCCAGGGCATAGACCCGGGCATCGAGCGGCTGGCGGCGGCGCTCGGCTCGTTCCGTGGCGAGGAGCTGGACGCGGACCTGGACGGTTCGGCGGAGCGCATCCTGGACCCGATGCTGAGCGACTCCGAGCGGGACGACGACGTCTGCCTGCTGCTGTGTCACGTGGGCGCTCCCGCGGGCGGCCGGCTCGGCAGCCGCCCGCGGCCCGGGGCCTGAGGAGCGGTCAGCCGTCCGCCGGGTTCTCGGATCCCCGGCTCGTCGTGTGCGCCTGGTGGAAACCGGAGAGGCCGTGTTCCAGTGCGGTGCGCTGGGCCGGGGTCATCGCCTCGAACACGGAGGCGAGGCGCCGTACGCGGCGCTCGGCGACGTCGGTGAGCAGGCGTTGTCCGTAGGCGGTCACCACGAGCTGTACCTCGCGCCGGTCACTGGGCTGCACGGTCCGCTCCAGCAGACCGGCGGCCTCGAGCCGGTCGCAGAGGCGGCTCGCGGTGGGCAGACCGACGCCCAGGTGCTCGGCCAGGGCCGTCATGTTGAGTTCCGGACGGCTCTTCACCGTCCGCAGCGCCAGCAACTGCCGAGCGGGCAGCCGGGGTCTGGTCTCCTCCGCGGCCATGAGCCAGCAGGCCACCAGGCTCTCCACCGCTTCGGCGAGTTGCCCGGCCTGTGTCCGACGACTGTCCCAGCGGCCGTCGTCGGAGCCGTCCGCGCACCACACCGCCACTATCCTCCGGCCTCCGCGATTGTCATGTACGACGGCCTACCCGAAGGCAACGGGCGTACACAGGCCCTGAGGGGGGTACGTCGGTGACCTCAGGAGAAACGTTCGTCTGCATGCCTCGCCCGGCTGGCGGAACCCGTCCGGTCGCGGTGGGATCGATGAGGTGCGAGACGCCCGCGGGCGGGGCACGCGCATGACGTCGGGGCAGACCGCCTGGAGCCGCAGAAAGGGATGGACATCGTGACACGACCCAGGATCCTGGTGGTGGGCGCGGGCTTCGCGGGGGTGGGGTGCGTTCGACGTCTGGAACGCGCGCTCTCCGCCGCGGAGGCCGACGTCACTCTGGTGACGCCGTTCGCCTACCAGCTCTATCTGCCGCTGCTGCCACAGGTCGCCTCAGGTGTGCTGACACCCCAGTCGATCGCCGTTTCGCTGCGCCGCAGCAAGAAGTACCGCACCCGGATCATCCCGGGCGGTGCCATCGGCGTGGACCTCAAGGCGAAGGTCTGCGTCATCCGGACGATCACCGACGAGATCGTCAACGAGCCCTACGACTACATCGTGCTGGCTCCCGGCAGCGTGACCCGCACCTTCGACATCCCGGGGCTGACCGAGCACGCCTTCGGGATGAAGACCCTCGCCGAGGCCGCGTACATCCGCGACCACGTCATCAGCCAGCTCGACCTCGCCGACGCCAGCCACGACCCCGCCGAGCGCACCTCGCGGCTCCAGTTCGTGGTCGTCGGCGGCGGCTATGCCGGCACCGAGACCGCCGCCTGTCTCCAGCTCCTCACCCACAACGCGGTCAAGCGCTATCCGAACCTGGACCCGAGCCTGATCAAGTGGCATCTGATCGACATCGCGCCGAAGCTGATGCCGGAGCTCGGCGACAAGCTCGGGCGCAGCGCCCAGGAGGTGCTGCGCAAGCGGGGCATCGACATCTCGCTGGGCGTGTCGATCGCCAAGGCGGGCCCGGAGGAGGTCACCTTCACCGACGGGCGGGTGATCCCGACCCGGACCCTGATCTGGACGGCGGGCGTCGTCGCGAGCCCGCTCATCGCGACCCTCGGCGCGGAGACGGTCCGCGGGCGGCTCGCCGTCGCCGCGGAGATGAACCTGCCCGGCAACGACGGGGTGTTCGCGCTCGGGGACGCCGCCGCCGTACCCGACGAGGCCAAGGGCGAGCAGGGCGCGATCTGCCCGCCGACGGCGCAGCACGCGATGCGGCAGGGCAAGGTCGTCGCCGACAACGTCATCGCGACGCTGCGGGGCCGGGCGATGCGGCCGTACGTGCACAAGGACCTCGGTCTGGTCGTCGACCTGGGCGGTACCGACGCCGTCTCCAAGCCGCTCGGCATCGAGCTGCGGGGGCTGCCCGCGCAGGCGGTGGCCCGCGGCTACCACTGGGGGGCGCTGCGCACGGGGGTGGCCAAGGCGCGGGTGCTGACGAACTGGACGCTCAACGCGCTCGCGGGTGACGACTTCGTGCGCACCGGCTTCCAGGCGCGCCGGGCGGCGAAGCTGAAGGACTTCGAGTACACGGACAGCTATCTGACGCCCGAGCAGGTGCGGGCGCAGATCGAGGGGCCCGGGTCGGAGACCGCCTGAAGTCGGACGCTGGGAGAGAGTACGGCGGCGTGAGAGCGGCGGCACGGTCGTCGGGTGCACGGTGGCGGGATCGGATCGCGGCATCCGACCCGGGGCTGCTGCGTCTGGCGGCCGGGCTGCGCACGGTCGGTGCGATCTCCCTCACGCTGGCCGTGCTCTCGCCGCTGGGCGCGGACGTCTCGCATCTGGTGGCGGGGGCCATCGCCGCGATGGTCGCCACGTTCGCGATCCGGGAGAAGCAGCGCGACCGGCAGGCCGTCACGCTGGCGCTGGGCCTGCCGGTGGCGTTCGCGTCGATGTCGCTGGCGGCGCTGCTCAGCTCCCGGACGGTGGCCGGTGACCTCTTCTTCGTGGCCCTGATCTTCTGCGCCGTCTACGGCCGCCGGTTCGGTGACCGGGGCACGGCGCTCGGTCTTGTCGGCTTCCAGGTCTACTTCCTGTCCCTGTTCGTCGGGGTCACCACATCGAGCCTGCCGGGGTTCTACGCGGTGCTGGCCGTCGCCTTCGGGTGCAGTGCGCTGGCGCGCTTCGTGCTGGTGCCGCAGACGCCGAGCGGGATCCTCCAGCGGCTGCGCGGCGCCTTCCGGGCGCGGCTCGCGCAGTTGCTGGACGCCCAGCTCGATCTGCTGGACGCCGGTCCGGACGACGTGGAGAAGGCGCTGGCCCATGTGCGCGAGGGCACCGCCCGGCTGCACGAGACGGCGATGCTGATCCAGGGCCGGCTGGACGAGGGCACTCCGGACCAGGCGACGGCCCGGCTGGTGCAGCGCCGGATCGCCGACGCCGAGATCGCCGCCGAGCGGCTCGGCCTGCTGCTGCTGACCGCCCGCAGCGCCGAACGGGCCGACACCCTGACCCTGCACCTGCCGGGTGCGCCGCTGCCGGAGGGCGGCCATCTCCCCGTCCGGGACGAGGCCCTCGCCGCCCTGCGCAGGGATCTGGCGGCCCTGCGGCAGCTGGTGCGGATCTCCGTCGCGGAGGGCGCGGCCACGGCTCACGTCCGCAACCGGCTGCTCGGCTACCGGGACGAGGAGAACCTGCCGAAGGCGTCGCCCGCCGTCCAGGACGTCTTCCGGGGCGTCGGTGAGGCGGCCCGCGCGGTGCTGGGGCTGCGGATCGCGCTCGACGGGCCGCAGGACGAGTCCGAGGACAGTCCCGAGACGGCGCGCTCCCGCGAGGAACTGGACGCGGAGGACGCCGCGATCGGTGCGGGCGAGGAGGACGAGGACTCCGACGCGGCCGGGAAGGAGACGGGGCTGCGGCGGCCGACCACCCGGGCCGCCGTGCAGGTCGCCGTCGGGTCGTCCCTGGCCATCGTCGGCGG
The DNA here is from genome assembly GCF_045041255.1 of Streptomyces sp. NBC_00080. Taxonomy (NCBI): domain Bacteria; kingdom Bacillati; phylum Actinomycetota; class Actinomycetes; order Kitasatosporales; family Streptomycetaceae; genus Streptomyces; species Streptomyces sp. NBC_00080. Next base: position 8,790,511 of record NZ_CP108235.1, on the reverse strand, counting down.
CGAGCTGCTCTCCTCGCACCGCTGGTACTGGGCGGTGCTGACCTGCTGGATCGTGTTCATCAACACCGCCTCCACCGGGGAGATCCTGGTCAAGGGCTCCCGGCGGCTGCTGGGCACCGTGCTCGGGGTGGTCGCCGGCATCCTGCTGGCGGGGGTGGTCGGCCACCACACGTGGACGGCGTTCGCGGTGGTACTGCTGTGCGTGTTCGCCATGTTCTACACGGCGCCGCTGTCGTACACGCTGATGTCGTTCTTCGTGACGGCCGCGCTGGGGGTGCTGTACACGCTGCTGCACACCTACAGCATGTCGGTGCTGATCCTGCGGGTGGAGGAGACCGCGCTGGGGGCGGCCTGCGGAATCGTCGCGGCGGCGCTGGTGCTGCCGGTGCACACCGACCGGCGGACGAACGAGCTGCTGACGACCGTGCTGGACCGGCTGACCGATGTCACCGAGGCGGCGGTGGAGCAGCTGAGCGGCGGTCCCCCGGCCGAGCTGCTGGACCGGGCCCGCGATCTGGACCAGGCACTGGCCGATCTGCGGGCGGCCACGCAGCCCCTGACCCACCCGGTCACGCCGTTGCGGACCCGGCGGGACACGGCCCGGTACGTCGTCGCGCTGCTGGAGACCTGTGCGTACCACGCGCGGACCCTGGCGGCCATGGCCGAGCTGCTGCCGACCCAGCGATCGATCGTCGCGGACCCGGGGCTGCGCCGCGCCGGGCGGCGCATCCTGCACAACATCGGGGCGATCTCCGCGCGCGTGGCGGGCGAGCGGAGCGGCGCCGAGGTGCTGACCGGGCCGAGCATCGCCTCGCTGCTGATGCCGGGCGGGCCGGGAACGCCCCGCTACGGCCGGGTGACCGACCGTGTCCTGCGCCACCTTCAGCGCCTGGACGAAGCGGTGGTCGGCCTGGCCCGGCCGCTCGGCGTGCCGGTGACTGCGCCGAAGTGACGGCGGGTTCCGCCACCGTCAGAAGTCCGTGGACATGTCGCTCGCCGCCGCGATACCGCGCAGCTCCTCGGTGTCCTGGTGGCGCTGTCGGATGCAGCCGGCGATCTCGGCGAGGCGGGTGGGGTCGGACGCGGTGCCCGCGTCGGTGACCACCCGGACCGGGCCGGTGCCGTCGACGTCTATCTCCACCAGCTGGTTGTCCAGCCGGCCGGTCACCGCGGTGGCGATGACCAGGGCGGCTTCGTCACGGATCTCCTGGGGCAGTTGCTGGGTGTCCTCCGGATCGAGGGCGAAGTCGAGACTCTCGGGTCGTTGTTCCTCGAGTGCGCGCAGCGCGGGTGCGACGACCTTCAGCAGCAGCTGATAGTCCTCGCTGTCCATGCGGACGCGCAGGAGGTCGAGGTACATGTCCACGGGCCGTCCGTCGCGCGGGAACTCTGATTCGTTCATCTGGTCCGTGTTCCCACACAGCCGGACGTCAGACCTTGCGCCAGCGGGCCATGGCGAACGAGAACAGTCCGAAGAGCACGAGTCCGGCGGCGACGCAGGCCAGGAGGCCTGGCCCCGCGGGCGTACCGGCGAAAGAACGCAGTGTGTCGTCGATCCCCTTGGCCTTGTCCGGCTGGTACTCGACGGCGGCCCGTACGGCGAAGACTCCCGCGGCGGCGAACACCAGGCCACGGGCGGCACCGCCGCCCACCCCGGTGATGTCCACCAGCCGCCGCATGCGCGGGGACATCTCCCCCAGCAGCAGGTGCTTGCGGTAGGACCGCATGACGGCGCGAGCGCCGATCCACACGCCCGCGACGATGATCCCCGCGCCTCCCGCGCCGACTATCCACTGGCCCGCGGGCAGCTCCAGGGCCCGGGCGGTGACGTCCCGGGACTGCTCGTCGCCGGAACCGCCGCCGCTGCCCGATCCGGCGGCGAAGGCCAGCACCGAGTAGGCGACGAAGGAGTAGAAGCCGCATCGGACGAGGGCGAGCAGGCGCTTCTTGGCGCTGCGCCCGTCGGCGCCGGCCGCACCGAAGACGGCTTCCGACAGCCGCCAGAGCGCCATGCCGACGAGCCCGATGCCCAGCGCCCACAGCAGTACGGCGCCGAACGGCTTCTGCGAGATCTCCTCCAGAGCCCCCTGGCGGTCCGCCTCCTGACTGCCGTCGCCGAAGGCGATCTGCAGGGCCAGCAGCCCGACCAGCAGATAGATGACGCCCCGCGCGGCGAGCCCCGCCTTGGCGGCGCCCTTCGTCACCGAGCCCCGTGCGGCTCGTTCCGCTCCGGCCCTGCCGTTGCGCGCCAGTGCACTCGCGTTCATGTCGCCCTCCCCGATGTCTCCCCGATTTCCTGCGGGATCCGCATGCCCCGGCCCTCTCGGTACACACGTGCGGCGCTCCTGGACCGTGTCCCGGCCGAAAGAGCGGCGGGGTGGACGCGGGATCCGGCGCGTCCACCCCGCCCGTCAGGCGTACACGTGGGGATCTCGGTCGGTCGGCGGGCGTATCGCGGCGTCGGAGGCCGACGCCGCCTCGAGCCATTGACGTGCCGTCTCCAGGGCGTGCCTGACGTCGCGCGTGCCGGTGGACACGCACAGCGTGTAGGCGAGGTCGCGCGCCTGCGCCTGTGCCTGTGGCTGTTCCTCGGTGGATCCGGATCGGGTCAGCGCCTCGTACTCGTCGACGAGTCTGCGCAGGACAGCGGGATGCGGCATGAGCATCGGTCTGCTTCTCCTCCGTTCGGAATGGGTGAATGTCGTGCCGTCAGCGCAGAGCTTCCTGGCGCACCCGCTCGCAGCTGCGGCTGATGAGCCGGGACACGTGCATCTGTGAGATGCCCAGCTGGTCGGCGATCCTGCTCTGCGTCATGTCTTCGAAGAACCGCATGTAGAGGATGGCGCGCTCGCGTTCCGGCAGCCGGCGCAGGCCCTCCTTGGCGGACTCGCGGTCGACCACGACGTCGAAGGAGGCGTCGGAGTCGCCCAGGGTGTCGGCGAGGCTGTAGCCGTCGTCACCGGCCGAGGTCTCGGCGTCCAGCGAAAGGGTGCTGAAGCTCTCCAGGGCCTCCAAGCCGGCGTTCACCTCGTCCTCGGTGAGTCCGGTGTGGGTGGCGATGTCGGCCACCGAGGGCTCGGCCGCGCCGGGATTCTGGATGAGTTCGCGGCGGGCGACACGCACCTTGTTGCGCAGCTCCTGTACCCGGCGGGGCACGCGCAGCGCCCACATCCGGTCCCGGAAGTGGCGCTTGATCTCCCCGGTGATGGTGGGCACCGCATAGCTCTCGAAGGCCCCGCGCTCGGGCTCGAAACGGTCGACGGCCTTGACCAGTCCCAGCGCCGCGACCTGCCGCAGGTCCTCGATCGCCTCACCACGGTCGCGGAAGCGGCCGGCGATGCGGTGGGCCATGGGCAGCCAGGCGGTGACGATCTCGTCGCGAACGGCGTCCCGCTCGGGGCCCTCCTCCAGGGTGACCAGCCGGGCGAACCGACTCATGGTGTCGGGCGCGTCGGCATGGGTGCGCCGTAGCTGCGCGGTGGTGGGGGCGGAAGCGGAAGGACTGCTTGTCGACATGTCGATAGGCATGCGGTATCGCTCTCCTGAACGGTGGTTTCAGGGACTGGCGACGAGAACTCCTGCCGTCCGGAACGCGTGCGACGCCCCGGAGCGACAACTCGCTCCCGTCGGCGCGCCTCCGGTCCGAAGCACGAACCTCCGTCTGCCCTACCCGTGGAGGAACAAACTCCGCCTGGGCGAAAGGCGTTCGGGTCACGGCCCGGACCGGTCGGCGCCGGGGTCAGAACACGGGGACGACGGCGGTGATGCGCTTTCCGCCGGAGGGCAGACAGGCCACCCTGACGTTGCGGGCCAGCCGGCAGACGATCGGCCAGCCGCGACCGCCGGTGCGCATCCGGCCCTGTTCGTCGAGCGGGTCGGTGGTGACCGGCAGCCGGTCGCTGCGGTCGCTGACGGAGACACGCACGGCCGGACCGTCCATGTCGACATCGAATCCGGTGATGCCGCCGCCGTGCAGGATGGCGTTGCTCGTCAGCTCCGAGGCGACGAGCAAGGCGTCCGAGAGCCCGTCCTCGTCGTACGGGCAGCCGAAGGTCCCGCAACTCCCGGTCACCGCCCGCCGTACGGCAGTGCGAACGTCGGCCGGCCGGCACTGCTCGTGCCCTCCGCGACCGAAGGCGCGGTCCTGCGCGTCCTCACGGTCGGTCGAGTCGTTCGTACGCATCCCTTCGCTCCCCTGACTGGTCCCGGCTGGTCGGACGGCCGCACCTCCGCGGCGGGTTCGGCGTCTGTCCCGCACCCGGCGCTCTGTTCCACCGGACGGTGCGGTCGTCTCCTATGCGGCTGGCCGCCCCCGCGGCGGCCAAACCTCCCGGACGGGGAGCATTCGTCCCGACGATCCGGGTAGGCGGAAGAGATGACCGATGTGGTGGACTCGGACGAACTGCTACGGCGCATCCAGCGGGCGAGGGCCTGCGCCCACGAGGAACTGCTGACCTGGCGGGCGCGGAGCGCCGACCTCGCCCGGACCGACGCGGAACGCTCGGACGACGCAACTGACGCCCGGATCCGGGGCCTCGCCTACGAAGCGGTGCTCAAGGTGCTGGACGAGATCGTGACGCCCGGCCGGAGCGCCCAGCCGCGCTGACCGGGGCCGTCGGGGCCGATTGTCCCCGCCCGTCGCGGGCACCCGGAACCCATGGCAGCCGATCACACGCGAGCGCCCGTTCTGGAAGCCCTGGTCGACTACCGCCGTCAAGGCCGGTTGTCGTTCACTCCGCCGGGGCACAAGCAGGCCCGCGGCGCCGATCCCGAGGTACGGGCGGTGCTGGGGGACGCGGTCTTCCTCGGTGATGTGCTGGCGTCGGGCGGACTCGACGACCGGCTCACCCGGGGGCGGGTGCTGGAGCGCGCCGAGGAGCTGATGGCGGACGCCGTCCACGCCGAGCACACCTTCTTCTCGACCTGCGGGAGTTCGCTGTCCGTCAAGGCGGCCATGCTGTCGGTGGCCGGGCCGCACGAGAAGCTGCTGATCGGGCGGGACGCGCACAAGTCGGTGGTGTCGGGGCTGATCCTGTCCGGGATCAGCCCCGTGTGGGTCGAGCCGCGCTGGGACGCCGAGCGGCGCCTGGCGCATCCGCCGTCGGCCGAGGAGTTCGAGAAGGCCTTCGAGATCCACCCCGACGCGAAGGGCGCCCTGGTCACCAGCCCCACTCCGTACGGTGCCTGCGCGGATCTGCGGGCGATCGCCGACGTCTGCCATCGACGGTCGGTGCCCCTCGTCGTGGACGAGGCCTGGGGAGCGCATCTGCCCTTCCATCCGGACCTGCCGTCCTGGGCGATGGACGCGGGCGCCGACATCTGCGTGACCAGCATCCACAAGATGGGCAGTGGTCTGGAGCAGGGTTCGGTGTTCCACCTCCAGGGCGGACTCGTCACCCCGGAACTGCTGAACATGCGCGCGGACCTGCTGGGCACGACGAGCCCCTCGGTGCTGCTGTACGCCGGACTGGACGGCTGGCGCCGGCAGATGGCGCTGCACGGCGAGCAGTTGATCGGCGCGGCTCTCGGACTGGCCCGGGAGGTGCGGTCCGCGATCGAGGAGATCGACGGGATGCACGTCGAGGGGCGGGAGGACCTCTGCGGCCCGGGGCTCGCCGACGACTTCGATCCACTGCCCGTGGTGATCGACGTCCAGGGGCTCGGGATCACGGGGTTCCAGGCCGCGGACTGGCTGCGCGAGCACCAGCTCATGGACATGCACCTGTCCGACCACCGGCGGATCGGCGCGCAGCTGACCCACGCCGACGACCGCGGCACGACCGGTGAACTCCTCGCCGCCCTCAAGGATCTCGCCCATGCCGCGCCCGAGCTGGGCCCGGCGCCGCGGGTCGAGGTGCCGGGCCCCACCGAACTGCGCATGACGCAGGGAACGCCGCCCCGGGACGCGTTCTTCGGACCCGCCGAGAACGTGGCACTGAGCGAGGCCGCCGGGCGGATCGCCGCCGAGATGATCACGCCGTATCCGCCGGGGATCCCGGCCGTCCTGCCCGGTGAACGACTCACCGAGCCCGTGCTGCGCTATCTGAGCACCGGCCTGGCGGCGGGCATGAACCTCCCCGATCCGACCGATCCGGAACTGCGGACGATCAGGGTCGTCGCCCAGGACACCGCACATCGAGTGAAACCGGTCACGTGACCGGGTTTCGAGTACGCAAAATCTCCGCGAATGGTTTACGGTTCATTCATACCTGGTGAGCGGGGTCGTAGTCACTCCTCCTCCGTGCACCACCCTTTGCCGCCCTGGCTGGCCTCCCCCGTCCAGCCAGGGCTTTTCCATGTCCTCGTGGCCCGCGCGGCGAAAGTGCGGTCCGTCGAGGTGCCCGGGGCGTCGGCAGCGGCTGAAATGGGAAGGGGAAGCACCCCTACCGATCGTCGGCGAGGAGCTCCGGGCCATGACCAAAGCGACGAAACTGCTCACCGCGCTTCCCCCGCCCCAGCGTCAGCATCTGATGACACTGGCCCGTGAGGTGTCCTTCGCGGAGGACGCCCGGATCTTCGACGCGGGTGGCACCGCCGACCGTTTCTGGGTCATCCGCTCCGGCGCGGTCTCGCTCGTCCAGCAGGTGACCTCCCTGCGGCGGGTCACCGTCGCGAGCCTCGGCGCCGGCGACCTGCTGGGCTGGTCGTGGCTGTTCCCGCCGTACCGGTGGGACTTCGGCGCGGAGGCCTTCAGCCCCGTACGGGCCTACGAGTTCGAGGCACGGCCGGTGCTCGCCCTGTGCGACGAGGATCCGGCGCTCGGGATGTCGCTGATACGGATCGTGGCCGAGATCCTCGCGCACCGGCTGGAGGCGACCCGGGGCAAGCTGATGGAGCAGTACGGGACGCACCGGCGCGGGGAGCTCTAGACCCCGCGCCCGGCTCAGACGCGGTACCGGCGCAGCGCGGGCACGGCGACCGCCAGGCCCAGCATCGAGACGACGACCAGCAGACCGCCGCCCGCGACCGCGACACGGGGCCCGAAGGCGGCGCCCGCCGTGCCGTGCAGGGCGTCGGCAAGCCGGGGGCCGCCCGCGACGACGACCGTGAAGACGCCCTGCATACGGCCGCGCATCTCGTCGGTGGCGGCGGACAGCAGGATCGCCCCGCGGAAGACCATCGAGACCATGTCGGCGACCCCGGCACAGACCAGGAACACCACGGCGAGCCACAGACCGCCGCTCAGTCCGAACCCGGCGATCGCCGCGCCCCAGGCGACGACCGCGCCGATGACCATCCAGCCGTGCCGACGGGCCCGGGAGAACGTGCCGGAGAACAGTCCGCCCAGCACCGCGCCGATGGGGATCGCCGCGAACAGCAGGCCCAGGGCGAGCCCTTCGCCGTAGGAGGCGTACGTCTCGGCGGCGAGCTGCGGGAACAGGGCCCGGGGCATGCCGAAGACCATGGCGATGACATCGGCGAGGAAGGACAGCAACAGGACCTTGTGCCGGGAGATGTAGCGGAAGCCCTCCGCGATCTCGCGCACTCCGGCGCGCCGGGCGGTGGTGCTCGCGAGGGGCGGCAGCGCGGGCAGACGGGCCACCGCCCACAGCGTCACGCACAGCGCGACGGCGTCGAGGAGATACAGCTCGGGCAGGCCGATGACGGGGATCAGGGAGCCGGCGAGCAGCGGCCCGGCGACCAGACCGGTCTGCATGACGGTCGAGCCGAGGGCGTTGGCTGCGGCGAGTTCGCCCGCCGGCACCAGCCGGGCGATGGAGGCGTTGCGGGCGGGCGCGTTGAGACCGAAGAACGCCTGCTGGGTGGCGAGCAGCACCATCAGCACGGCCACCGAGTCGAGTCCCGAGACCGCCTGGAGCCAGAACAGCACCGAGGTGACGGCGATACCGCTGTTGGTGACCAGCAGCAGCTTGCGCCGGTCGACGGTGTCGGCGACCGCGCCGCCCCACAGCGCGAACAGCACCATCGGCACCAGCCCGGCGAGGCTCGCGTAGCCGACCCAGGCGGAGGAGCCGGTGATGTCGTAGATCTGCTTGGGTACCGCGACGGCGGTGAGCTGGCTGCCCACGGCCGTGACGATGGTCGAGGACCACAGTCGCCGGTAGGCCGGGCGGCGGAGCGGTCGGGTGTCCATCGCCCAGCGGCGCCAGCCGCGCCGGGGCCGGTCCTGCGGACTCGGTTCGGCCTCCTCGGCCTCGGGTGCGGTGCTGCTCTCGCTCGTGTCCACGCGATTCCTGGTTGCTCGTTACATCTTTCGGTCCGGAGGTCACTATCCCAGCACCTGCTGTGCTTTCACCGCTCTGTGGACGCGGGATCTCAGATTCCGGACGGCTTATGACGAGCCTTCAGCGGTCAGGCCCCGGCGACGAGCGTCACGCCGAGGACGATCATCGTGGCGGCGACCAGACCGTCCAGGACGCGCCAGGCGGCCGGCCGGGTCAGGAACCGGCCGAGCAGCCGGGCGCCGAAGCCCAGCGCGGCGAACCAGCACAGGCTGGCGAAGGCGGCGCCGAGACCGAAGGTCCAGCGCAGCGGCCCGCGGTCGGCGGCGACGGAGCCGAGCAGGAAGACCGTGTCGAGGTAGACGTGCGGGTTGAGCCAGGTCAGCGCCAGACAGGTCAGCACGGCGCGGCGCAGGGAGCCCGCGCTCTCTCCCTCGGCCGCCAGAGCACCCGCGGGCCGGAACGCCCGTCGGGCCGCCAGCGCCCCGTAGCAGAGCAGGAACAGGCCGCCGATCCAGGCGACCGCGGTCAGCGCCCCGGGCCAGGCCACCACCAACGCGCCCACCCCGCCCACCCCCAGGGCGATGAGCAGTGCGTCGGACAGGGCGCAGATCCCGACGACGGCGAGGACGGCGTCACGGCGGATGCCCTGACGCAGGACGAACGCGTTCTGGGCGCCGACGGCGACGATGAGCGACAGCCCGGTGCCGAATCCGGCGGCCGCGGCGGTGAGGGTGTGGGACATGACGTCCACGCTAGGGAAGCGATCACCGTACGTACAGCTAAAGATTTTTACGTATCATTAGCTCTCGTGATGATCGGATGATGGCGGACCTTCCGCTCGACCAGGTGCGCACCCTGCTCGCGGTGGTGGACGAGGGCACCTTCGACGCTGCGGCCGCCGCCCTGCATGTGACGCCTTCAGCGGTCAGTCAGCGCGTCAAGGCGCTGGAGCAGCGCACGGGCCGGGTGCTGCTGCTGCGCACCAAGCCGGTGCGGCCCACGGAGTCCGGCGAGATCGTGGTCCGGTTCGCCCGCCAGCTGGCCCGGCTCGAGCGCGACACCCGGTCCGAGCTGGGCATGAGCGGCGAGGGCGAGCCGGCCCGGGTGACGGTCGCGGTGAACGCGGACTCGCTCGCCACCTGGTTCCTGCCGGCCCTGACCCGGGTGCCGCGGGAGCCGCAGCTCTGTTTCGAACTGCACCGCGAGGACGAGACCCGCACGGCGGAACTCCTGCGGGAGGGGCTGGTGATGGCCGCGGTGACGTCGTCGCCCGAGGCCGTCACCGGCTGCACCGTGCGGACCCTGGGCACGATGCGCTACCTGGCCGCCGCGACCCAGGACTTCGTCTCCCGCCACCTGGGCGACGGCCCGCTGCACGAAACCCTCGGCCGGGCACCCGTGATGACCTTCGACCGGAGCGACGACCTCCAGGACGCGTTCGTGCGCGGACTGCGCCGGGGCGTCGGCGGCGCGAGTCCGGTACGACAGGCCGTGCCGACCTCGGAGGGATTCGTGACCGCCGTGGTCGCCGGCCTGGGCTGGGGCATGGTGCCCGAGGTGCAGGCCGGCCCGCTGCTGCGGTCGGGCCACCTGGTCTCCCTCGCCCCCGAACACCCGCTGGACGTCCCGCTGTACTGGCAGCAGTGGAAGCTGGACTCCCCGGCGCTGGCGGTGGTGGCGGACGCGGTGACGGCGACGGCGGCCGAGGCCCTCAGGAGCTGAGCCCGGCCAGCGTCGCCTGCGCACTGTCCAGCAGCATCTCCAGCGCCGTCGGATAGGCACTGGTCACCATGCGGGTCGACAGCAGCGGGGCCGCCTCGGCGATCCGGGGGTGGGTCTCGGCGGGCAGCCGCGCGTACGTCGACCGCCAGACCGCGTCGTCCGCGCGCTGCGCGGCCCGGGGCAGGGCCAGGGACGCGGCGTCCAGGGCGGCGAAGGCCAGCGTCTGGTCGATGAAGGCGTGGTAGATCCGCACGGTGTCCGGCAGCGGGAACCCCGCGGTGCGCAGCACGTCCAGGACGGCCTCGTCGGCGGCGAGTTCGTTGGCCCGGCCGGTCACCCGGCTCGCGGTGAGCTGGGCGGCCTGCGGGTGCGCGACATAGGCGGCGTGGATGCGCAGCCCGACGGTGTGCAGATCCGTGCGCCACTCCCCCGTCGGCCGCCAGCCGCGCAGCGCCTCGCCGACGAGCGCGTCGCCGATGGCCAGGGTCAGCTCGTCCATGCCCCGGAAGTACCGGTAGAGGGTGCTGGGGTCGCAGTCGAGGGCGATGCCGAGACGGCGGGCGGACAGCCCGGCGCTGCCGTGCTCGCGCAGCAGGCGCAGCGCCGCCTCGACGATCAGCCGCTCGGACAGCACGGTGCCGCTCCTGGTGGGCCGGCGCCGACGCCGCTTCTCCTCGGGTACGACCTGCTTGGCCACGGTCCCTCGCCCCTCGCCCCTTCTGCGGGCCTGCGCCCTTATGCCAACACCATTGACCTTACGCGGACGCACGGAGTTGTATCTGCCTCAGGGCCCCCAGCACGCTTTCGCATACCTTCGATGAGCTTGATCCGTTTCCTTCCGCTTGTTCACCTTCGTTCCTCTTCGTTCACTTCGTTCGCCTTCTCAGCCGAGGGAGTTCTGTTCATGCGTGTCCTTCTCGTGGGCGCCGGCGGTGTGGGTACCGCCATCACCCGGATCGCAGCCCGCCGTCCGTTCTTCGAGGCGCTGGTGGTCGCCGACTACGACCCCGCCCGCGCCGTCGCCGCCGTCGCCGCGCTCGACGGCGACGACCGCTTCCACGCCGAGCGCGTCGACGCCGGCGACGAGTCGGCGGTGGCCGAGCTGCTCGCCCGCCACCGCTGCGACGTCCTGCTCAACGCCACCGACCCGCGGTTCGTGATGCCGCTGTTCCACGCGGCGCGCACCGCCGGGGCCACCTATGTCGACATGGCGATGTCGCTGTCGCGGCCGCACCCGGACCGGCCGTACGAGGAGTGCGGCGTCCGGCTCGGCGACGCGCAGTTCGCCGAGGCCGACGAGTGGGCCGAGGCGGGCGCCCTGGCCCTGGTCGGCATGGGCGTCGAGCCGGGTCTTTCGGACGTCTTCGCCCGGTACGCCGCCGACGAACTCTTCGACGAGATCGAGGAGATCGGCATCCGCGACGGCGCGAACCTCACCGTCGAGGGCCACGACTTCGCGCCGTCCTTCAACATCTGGACCACCATCGAGGAGTGCCTCAACCCCCCGGTGGTCTACGAGGCCGACCGGGGCTGGTTCACCACCGCGCCGTTCAGCGAGCCCGAGGTGTTCGACTTCCCCGAGGGCATCGGGCCGGTGGAGTGCGTGAACGTCGAACACGAGGAGGTCCTGCTGGTGCCGCGCTGGGTGAAGGCACGCCGGGTCACCTTCAAGTACGGCCTGGGCAACGAGTTCATCGAGACCCTGAAGACGCTCCACCTGCTGGGGCTGGACCGCACCGCGCCGGTGACCGTGCCGAGCGCGTCGGGGCCGGTCTCCGTCTCGCCCCGGGACGTGGTGGCCGCCTGTCTGCCCGACCCGGCGACCCTGGGCGAGCTGATGCACGGCAAGACCTGCGCGGGCACCTGGGTGCGGGGCGTGAAGGACGGCGCCCCGCGCGAGGTGTATCTGTACCACGTGGTCGACAACCAGTGGTCCATGGCCGAGTACGGCAGCCAGGCCGTGGTGTGGCAGACCGCCGTCAATCCGGTGGTCGCCCTCGAACTGCTCGCCACGGGCGCGTGGTCCGGCGCGGGCGTCCTGGGCCCCGAGGCGTTTGCGCCCCGTCCGTTCCTCGACCTGCTCACGGCGTACGGCTCCCCGTGGGGGCAGCGGGAGCATTGAATCCTCCCCTCCCTGGAGGGGAGGGGATTCCTGGCTCAGGCCGCCTCCTGGAGCAGCGCTCCAGGAGGTCTTCCGCCATCAGCACCAGCCGGGTTGAGACCAGCCCGGACAAGCATGACGCGTGCGGAGTTCTTGTCCCGTGGGGACACGTTTCCGCATGCGGTGCAAGTGTAGGTGCGCTCACCCAGCGGCAGTGCGTGCTTGGCTCTCGCATCGCAGCGCGCGCAGTCCATCGTCGTGTGCGCGGGGTGTACAAGGCGGATGTCCCGCCCGTGCTTGCGGCCCATCTCGGTCAGAGCCGCCTTGGTGGCGCCGATGGCGGCGTCAGCGGCCTTGCGGGCCATGGTGGTCCTGGCCAGGAACTTCGGGCGGAAGTCCTCGACAGCGATGGCGTCGTGGTCTCGGACTACCTTCTTGGCCCACTTGCGACGGGTGTCCTCACGCTGCCTCGCGACCTTCTTGTACGCCTTCGCCCGCAGCTTCTTCGCCTCACGGTAGCCCTTCGATCCGGGCCGGCCCTTCTCCGGCTTGCGGCGGGTCATCATCCGGTCGTACCGGGTCAGCTTCCGGTGTGCCTTCCTGCCCTGCTCGGCGTGCGGCAGATCGTGCGCGTCGGACGTGGTGGTCGCCGTCTCCTTCACACCCCAGTCGACGCCGAGCACGCGACCGGTCTGCGGCAGGGGCAGGACCTGGGCGGGGACGACGAACGAGCAATACCAGTGCCCCAAGCTGTCCTGGTACAGGCGCACCGAGGACGGCCCGGCCGGCAGTTCCCGCGACCACACCACCGCCACGACGATGTCCCCGGCCAGGTGCAGCCGGCCGTCCTTCAACCGGAACCCGGGCTTGGTGTAGTTGAGGGTCGGCAGTGCCTCGCGTCTGGTCTTCCACTTCGGCATCCCGGCCCGGCGCGCCATGGACAGGCGCTCTTTGATGTCCTTGTGCGCCTTGGCGCGGGAGCGGCCGAAGTCGCGGATCACCTGCTGCTGGGGAACCACCCCGACCAGCGATCACAGGCACACGCGTTCGCGTCACCTCGGCGATGCGAATAGCGGTACGGGCGCTCCGCGCCCTGAACCGAATGAGGCGACGCTCCGCGTCGCGACACCCGGATGCGATTCCTCCGCGGCGTGAACGCCGGGGCCTCCTCGCAAAAAGCAGGTGAACGCTCTTCCGGGCCATCCTGTTTCACCGCCGCCCCTCCGGTGACCCGATCGGGAGCAACCCATCCGGAAAAGCGCATACGACGAGATCGCAGGTGACTTCGATGGACAACTGGCGAGAGCATGCCGAGTGCCGCAACGAGGATCCCGACCTCTTCTTCCCGATCGGTACCTCCGGTCCGGCACTGCTCCAGACGGAGCAGGCGAAGGCGGTCTGCCGACGCTGCCCCGTGCGGGAGCAGTGTCTGGAGTGGGCCATGGAGACCGATCAGACCCTCGGTGTCTGGGGCGGCACCAGTGAGAACGAACGACGCGCCCTCAAGCGGCGGATACGGGCCGCCCGACGCAGCTCGTGAGCCGGGGCGGGGCCTTGGGGCCGAGCATGAGCCGGGCGAGCCGGGGGCCGGGCGGCCGGACACAGCGGCAGGACCTGGGTCCGTGCCGGGACCGGCCGCTCATCGGCCGGCCCGACGCGACGGCCCTCGCCCGGGAGGGGTGACGCTCCTCCCCCCTCAGCCGGTTCGACCGGCCTCAGCCGTCTCCGGGTGCCGTCGCCGCGGGCAGTCTCAGGGTGAAGACGCTGCCCGCTCCCGGGGTGCTCGTCGCCTGCGCCGTGCCGCCGTGGGCGACCGTCAGGTGGCGGACGATCGGCAGGCCCAGGCCGCTGCCGCCGGTGCGGCGGCTGCGTGACTTCTCCGCCCGCCAGAACCGCTCGAAGACATGCGGCAGGTCCTCGGCGGCGATGCCCGTGCCGGTGTCGGCGACCTCCAGCACGACACGGTGGCCGTCGCCCCGGGCGGTCAGGGTGACCGTGCCGTCGGGCGGGGTGTGACGCACCGCGTTGGTGACGAGGTTGCCGAGCGCCTGCCGCAGCCGCACCGGGTCGGCGTCCAGCCAGGGAGCACCCTCGGTCTCGGTGCGCAGGCGCACACCGGCCGTGTCGGCGGCGACCCGGTGGGCGGCGGCGACCTGGGCGAGCAGGTCGTCGGCGGGCACCGGTTCGCGGTGCAGACGCAGGGTGCCCGCGTCGGCCGCCGCGAGGTCGCGCAGGTCGTCGATGACGCGCTGGAGGATCAGGGCCTCCTCGTGCAGGGCGCCGAGCAGTTCGGTGTCGGGTTCCACGAGGCCGTCGCGGGTGACCTCCAGCCACCCCCGGATGTTGGTGAGCGGGCTGCGCAGTTCGTGGGCCACATCGCTGACGAGGGCCTTGCGCTGGGCCTCCAGCCGCTCCCGGCGTTCGGCCAGGTCGTTGAAGGCCTCCGCGAGGATCCCGGTCTCGTCCTGCGTCGTCACCGGCACGCGGGCGTGCCGGTCCGGGGGCTGCCCCGCGGCCTCGGTCAGCGCGCGCAGGGGCCGGACCAGCCGGGTGGCGACGACGGCGGTGACGGCCACGGTGACGGCCAGCACCAGCCCGGCCGCGCCGGCCACCTTCGCCTTGTTGGCCGGGGACATGACCCAGCGCGGAGCCGCAAGGTCGTCCCCGACGCCCAGGAACAGCTCGGCGACCGGGGCGACGTACGGGTCGAGCTGGGCGCGCCGGGCGGTCTCGAAGCAGGTCTGGGCCGCGCGCAGAGCCGTCTTGCCGGCATCCGCGCCGTCGTCCCCGCCGCCGGCCGCCACCTTGGCCAGCACGGGCGCCAGGGTCGGGGTCCGGCCGGACGCGCCGGGCACTCCGGTGCCGAACACCAGGGGGATGTCGGGGTCTAGGCCCGCCCGGGTCAGACAGCCGCCGGCCCGGCCCTGAAGCGCGGTCAGTGCCTTTTCCTCCGTGGGCGCGGGCGTGTCGAGCCGCCCGTCCCCGCACTCGTCGAAGGCGTATCCGGAGAGGGCGGTGGAGTCCGAGGCGGTGACCACCGGGCGCCCGCTCGGTGTGTGCGTGACGGTCGTGTCGACGCCGTAGCGGGAGAGGCAGCGTTGCCGCGCGCGGGACACGGCGTCGAGCTTCGTGCGTTCGAGCGGGGTGAGCCGGTAGGGGCCCACCACGCGCGGGTCGGTACCGCTCAGCTGCGCGCCCGGCTCGCTGTAGGTGTCGGTGCGCAGCGGGTCGACGGTGGCGGCGGCACTCGGCGGCAGGGAGGTGCCGCGCGGCGCGGAATCGGCGAGGGGCCTGCGGTCGGCGGTGGTCAGGGCGATGCGCCGGCCGGTGCGCGCGGACAGCTCACGGACCGTCGCCTCGACGCCCGTCCAGTCGGGGTGGGTGGCCGCGTAGCCGCTGAGCTGCGCGAGGATGTCCATGTCGTCGGCGAGGGCCTGGCCCTGTTCCTCCCGCAGCGCGCGGGTGGTGGTGGTGACGGCGAGCCAGGCGGTGGCGGCCACCGAGCACACGGCGATCAGGACGGACGCGATCAGCAGGCGGACGAGCAGACGCTTGCGCAGCGGTATGCGGGTCCGGGTGCGCGTCCGGGCGCGGGTGTCGTTCACGCGTGGCCGCCGCTGAGCTTGTAGCCGACGCCGAACACCGTCAGCAGCCGCACGGGTCTGCGCGGGTCGGCCTCGATCTTCCGGCGCAGGTTCATGATGTGCACGTCGATCGCCCGCTCGGTCGAGGCCCGGTCGAACCCCCGGGTGCACTGGAGCAACTGCCCCCGGGAGAAGACCCGTTCCGGCTCGGCGGCCATGGCCAGCAGTATCTGGAACTCGGCCGGTGTGCACTCCACCGGCTCTCCGGCGCAGCGCACCTCGTGCCGCTGGGGATCGACGGCGAGCCCCGCGGCGCGGACGACGGGATCGTCCCGCCGGTCGGCGCCGGCCCGCCCGCTGCGCCGCAGCACGGTACGGATGCGGGCCATCAGCTCGCGCGGGCTGTAGGGCTTGGTCATGTAGTCGTCGGCGCCCAGTTCCAGGCCGAGCAGCACGTCGTCCTCGCCGGCCCGGGCGGTCAGCATCAGCACCGGGATGTCGTCGTCGCGGCGCAGCACCCTGCACACCCCGAAACCGTCGATGACCGGCAGCATGAGGTCGAGGACGACGAGGTCGGGCCGGTTGCGCCGCACCGCGTCCAGCGCGGCCGCGCCGTCGTGCACGACGGTGGCGGTGTGCCCCTCGGCGAGCAGCGAACGGCGGATGAGTTCGGCCTGCATCGCGTCGTCCTCGGCGACCAGTACATGAGCGCACACGCGACAACTCCGTTTGTTCAGCGGGCCAGAGAGGCATGGTCGCCCATGACGACCACGGGGTGCAGGGCGGGGTCCAGGACGAGGAGCAGCTCCTTCATGTGCTCCTCTGCGATGCTCACGCAGCCGTGCGTGGGACCTCCGTGGTCGACGTGCAGCCAGATGCCGCCGCCGCGTTTCGCGCCGAGGGGGCGGGTCCAGTCGAGGGGCGAGGTGCCGGGCTCGCGGTTGTAGTCGATCGCGATCACATAGTCGAAGGAACCCCGCAGCGGTTCGCCCTCGAATCCGGTGCCGGGCGAGGTGAAGCCGACGCCGTGGTCGTAGGAGAGGCGGGTGCCGGGGTCGCGCAGCAGGCCGCCGGCGTCGGTGAGGCCGTAGACGCCGCTGGGCGAGCGCAGGTCCCCGCCCAGGTGGTGGTCGCTCCAGCCGCGCAGCGCGTTGTGCGCGGGCCAGTTCCTTCCCGCCTGCCAGCCCGCCGCGGTCCGCCGGTACAGGACGACCGCGGAGAGCGGGGAGTCGCGGCCCCGGCCGGTCACCACGACCACCTGAGCGGCGTCCTGCGGCACGGCGGCCCAGGTCTTCGTCCCCAGGCCGGGTATCCGCCGCGGTGCCGACTCGGCGGAGATCGCGGGGGCGGGTGTGCCGGAAGTCGCCGATGTGTCGGTGGCGGTGGCGGCGGGCCGGTGCTCCGGTGTGGCCGCGGCGCCGCCGCCGCATCCGGTGAGCAGGAGGGATGCGGCGAGCAGCGCGGCCCGGCGGCGAAGGGTGATCATCGTTCGACCTTCCCCGACGGGTGTTTGGAACTCGTCAGGTTCCGGGGCGTGTTCGACCTACGGCTTGGCGGGCTTGCCCCGGCCGTACAGCCAGCTCCGGAACAGCGCGCCGAGGTCCTGCCCGGTCTCCCGTTCCGCGAGCCGTTCGAACTGGGCGGTGGTGCCGTGGCCGTAGCGGTGCGCGGCGGCCCATGCGCGCAGGACGCGGAAGAAGGCGCGGTCTCCGACGGTGGTGCGCAGGGCGTGCAGGGTCATGGCGCCGCGGGCGTAGACCGGGGTGTCGAAGATGTTCGCGCCGCTGCCAGGGTCGCCGGGCGGGAACGCCCACAGGCCGTCGGTGGCGGGGCGGGCGTACAGGGCGTCGAAGGTCTTCTGGGCGGTGCTGCCGCCGTGCTGTTCGGCGTAGAGCCACTCGGTGTAGGTGGCGAAGCCCTCGTTGAGCCAGATGTCCTTCCAGGAGGTGAGGGAGACGGAGTCGCCGAACCACTGGTGGGCGCTCTCGTGGACGAGGGTGCTCAGGTCGGGAGCCCGGTCGTACACGGGCCGCGACTGGGTCTCCAGGGCGTAGCCGACGTCCGGGGCGTGGTCGACGATGGAGCCGGCGGCGCGGAACGGGTAGGGCCCGAACAGTGCGCTCTCCCACTCCAGTACGGAGGGCAGCCGCTGGACGACGGGCGCGGCGGCCGCGGCCTCGCGCGGGTCGACGGCGTCGTAGACCTTGAGGCCGTCGCGGGTCGTGTACTGGTTGACCTGGAACTTTCCCACGGTGGCGGTGGACAGGTAGGCGGCCATGGGTTCGGTCTGGCGCCAGCGGAAGGTGGTCCTGCCGTGGGCGGTGCGCCGGCCGAGGAGGACGCCGTTGGCGACGGCGGCGCGGTCCTCGGGGACGGTGATCGTGAAGTCGTAGGAGGACTTGTCGAGGGGATGGTTGTTGGCCGGGAACCAGGTCATGGCGCCCTGCGGTTCGCCGGCGACGAACGCCCCGTCGTCGGTGGGGATCCAGCCGTCGAGGGAGCCGTCGGGGTCGGTGACCGGGCCGGGGGTGCCGTCGTAGGTGACGGTGACCTGGAACCGCTCGCCCTTGCGCAGGGCGCGCCGCGGGGTGACGACGAGTTCCTGGCCGTCGCGCCGGTGGGCGGCCTTGACGTGGTCGACGGTGAGGCCGGTGACCTTCAGCCCCTGGAAGTCGAGGTCGAAGCGGGTCAGCCGCCGGGTGGCGCGGGCGGTGAGAACCGCCGTGCCGTCGAGGTGCCGGCTGCCCGGGTCGTAGCGGAGGGTCAGGTCGTAGTGGCTCACGTGGTAGCCGCCGTTGCCGGCGAGCGGGAAGTAGGGGTCGCCGACGCCTGCGGTGCCCGCCGGTCCGGCCGCGGTGGCGGGTCCGGCCGCCGCGAGCAGCGCCGCCAGGGCGACGGGGACGGTGACGGCTACGGTTTCGCGGCGCAGGAGGGTGGTGGCGCGTCTGCGAGGGTGTGTCACGTGCGCTCCTGGGGGGTGGCGTGTGATCAAACGTCCTCAGACTAGGGACCGGGCGCCCCGGGTTTCCCCCTCATTCAGGTCAAGCCGAGCGGTGTCGGCGGGCGTGCGGGGCCTACGCTCGGCAGGACCTGCCCACCCGATGACGGACGGACGGCCCGCCCATGAGTGTCCGCGTACGTCGTGTCTACGACCCGCCCGAGCCCGACGACGGAGTGCGGGTCCTGGTCGACCGGCTGTGGCCGCGTGGGGTGTCCAAGGACGCGGCCCGCGTGGACGAGTGGCCCAAGGGCCTCACCCCGTCCACCGAGCTGCGCCGCTGGTACCACGCGGGCGAGGGGTCGTACGAGGAGTTCGCGCGCCGCTACGAGGCGGAGCTGACCGACCCCGAGGCGGCCGGACTGCTCGACCGGTTGCGTGCGTCGGTCCGTGAGGGGCCGGTGACGCTGCTGACGTCCGCGAAGTCCCCGGAGCAGAGCCATACGGCGGTGCTGGTCCGCCTGCTGGAGGCGGACCGGCACTGACGCTCCGGGACGGGCGGCCCGCCGCCGGCCCGTCCGCCTGCCGCCGGCCCGCTGCCCGCTGCCCGCCGTCAGCCCGTCCGTCCGCGCGTCTTCCTGGCCGTCCCCGTCAGGCCCTCCCTCAGCCCGTCTGCCGGGCCGCGGCCCGGCCTGCGGCCCGTCCGGAGAAGAGGCAGCCACCGAGGAAGGTGCCTTCGAGGGCGTTGTAGCCGTGCACGCCACCGCCGCCGAAGCCGGCCACCTCGCCCGCCGCGTACAGGCCCTCGACCGGCTGTCCGTCGGCGCCCAGGGCGCGGGAGTCGAGGTCGGTCTGGATGCCGCCGAGGGTCTTGCGGGTGAGGACGTGCAGCTTGACGGCGATGAGCGGGCCGGCCTCGGGGTCCAGGACGCGGTGCGGGGTGGCGACCCGGCCGAGCCGGTCGCCGATGTAGCGGCGCGCGTTGCGGATGCCCTGGACCTGGGAGTCCTTGGCGTACGGGTTGGCCATCTGGAGGTCGCGGGCCTGGATCTGGCGGCGCAGGGTGTCCACGTCGAGCAGCGCCTTCTCCGTCAGCCCGTTCATCTTCTCGACGAGCTTGTCGAGGGTGTCGGCGATGACGAAGTCCGCGCCGCGGTCGAGGAACGCCTGCACCGGCGCCGGGGCGCCCTTGCCGAGCAGCCGGTCGCGCAGGACGGCCTTGCGGTCCTTGGCGGTGATGTCGGGGTTCTGCTCGGAGCCCGAGAGCGCGAACTCCTTCTCGACGATCTTGCGGGTGAGGATGAACCAGGAGTGGTCGTGCCCGGCGATGTCCTCGGTCGTCCGCAGGTGCTTGAGCGTGTTGAGGGTGTCGTAGCCCGGCAGGCACGGGTCGGGCAGGCGGCGGCCCAGGGCGTCGAACCACAGGGAGGACGGGCCGGGCAGGATGCGGATGCCGTGGCCGGGCCAGATCGGGTCCCAGTTCTGGATGCCCTCGGTGTAGTGCCACATGCGGTCGCGGTTGACCAGCCGGACGCCGGCCCCGGCACTGATGTCGAGCATCCGGCCGTCGACGTAGGCGGGGACACCGGTGACCATCTCGGCGGGCGGCGTGCCCAGCCGCTCGGGCCAGTAGCGCCGCACGATCTCGTGGTTGGCGCCGATGCCGCCGCTGGTGACGACCACGGCCTGGGCGGTCAGCTCGAAGTCGCCGACGCGGTCGCGGTTGGAGGCGACGCCTCGCGCGCTGTCGTCGGGTGCGAGGACCGTGCCGCGCACCCCGCGGGCGGCGCCGTCGTCCAGGACCAGCTCGTCCACCTGGTGCCGGTGGTGGAAGGTCAGCAGCCCGTCCTTCGCCGCCTGCTTGGCGTACCGCACGAACGGCTCGACGACGCCCGTGCCGGTGCCCCAGGCGACATGGAAGCGGGGCACGGAGTTGCCGTGTCCGTCGGCGCGCAGATCGCCGCGCTCCGCCCAGCCGACGGTCGGCACGAAGGAGATCCCGTGCCCGGCCAGCCAGGACCGCTTCTCCCCCGCCGCGAACTCTACGTAGGCGCGGGCCCAGCGCACCGCCCAGGAGTCCTCGTCGTCGGCGCGGTCGAACTGCGCGCTGCCCTGCCAGTCGTTCCAGGCGAGGTCGAAGGAGTCCTTGATGCCGAGGCGGCGCTGCTCCGGGGAGTCGACCAGGAAGAGCCCGCCGAAGGACCAGAACGCCTGGCCGCCGAGGTTGGCGGCGTTCTCCTGGTCGACCAGGGCGACCCGTCGGCCCCTGCTGGTGAGTTCGTGCGCCGCGACCAGGCCCGCGAGGCCCGCTCCGACGACGATGACGTCCGCGTCCATGGCGTCCGCTGCCTTTCTCCTGAAGATGTCATTCCGGGGTGCCGCTGCCGTCGGTCAACAGCGCGGTGAGCAGTTGCTTCAGCCAGACACGAGCACCCTCGACGTCCTTGTCCAGCAGCAGTTGGGCGGTGACCCCGTCGTAGGCCGCGACCACGGCGTGCGCCGCGCTGTCGACGTCCCCGAGTACGGCCGGCGGTTCGGCGAGGCCCCGGGCCCGGGCGAGCCGGTCGGCGATCGCCCGCCGCAGCCGTGCCCGGTGTTCCAGCAAGGTCTGCGCGACGTCCGGGGCGCGCGCGGCGTGCATCAGGAAGTCCGTCTTGACCAGGAGCCAGTCCAGGTCGAGCAGGAGCACCTCGGTGACGCGGTCGACGGCGGCGGGCACGTCGAGGTCGGGTCCGTCGAGGGCGAGGGCCCCGGACACCTGCTCGGCGATCAGGTCGGCCCGTTGCCGGTAGAGGGCGAAGAACAGCTCGTCCAGGCTGTCGAAGTTGGAGTAGAAGGCGCCCCTGCTGTAGCCGGCGGCCTCGCAGACCTCCTCGATGGAGACCCGCCCGAAGCCCTTGGCCGCGAAGACCTCGAAGGCCGCGTCGAGCAGCCTGGCCCGCGTACGGACCCGGCGCCTGGTGACGCGCCCGGTCGTCCGCCCGGTCTGCTCGGCCTGTTCGACCTGCTCCGCCGCCATCTCGGACCTCCGTTCGATACGCGAATGTATCCGATACACCGATGCATCGAAAGGCCTTGCGAAGCGAGGCGCTCCACCCCCGCCTCCGGCGCGGGACAACCGAAGGGAACATATTTTCGATTAAGGCGTACGCTGGGACCATGACCGCGCACCACCTCCAGGGCTCCCTCTTCGACCAGACCGACGATCTGCGCCTCGGCTCCCTCGACGGGATCCGCCGGACCACGCTCGGGGCGGGCGCCTGGATCGACGTGCTGCCGGGCTGGCTGACCGGATCGGACGCCCTGTTCGAAGAGCTGGCGACCGGGGTTCCCTGGCGTGCCGAGCGCCGGAAGATGTACGACAACGTCATCGACGTCCCGCGCCTGCTGGCCTTCTACGGAGCCGGTGAGGAACTGCCCCACCCGGTGCTGGCCCAGGCGCGTCGGGCGCTGTCCGCGCACTACGCCCAGGAACTGGGCGAGCCCTTCGTCACCGCCGGACTGTGCCACTACCGCGACGGCCGGGACAGCGTCGCCTGGCACGGCGACCGGATCGGCCGCGGCGCCCGGGAGGACACCATGGTCGCGATCCTCTCCGTGGGCTCCCCGCGCGACCTGCTGCTGCGCCCGGCGCGCGGCGGCGAGACGGTACGGCGCCCGCTGGGACACGGCGACCTGATCGTGATGGGCGGCTCCTGCCAGCGGACCTGGGAGCACTGCGTGCCGAAGTCCACCCGCGCCGCCGGGTCGCGCATCAGCGTCCAGTTCCGCCCGGGCGGGGTGCGCTGAAACGCAGCCGACGTACCTGTGTCCCTACCCCTCAGGGGTACGTAGTTCGACCGCATGACCGACCCACCGGAGCCCGCGTCCACCGCCGGGGCACCGGCGAGCGCGCGGCCCCGGCGGACGGAACTGGACGGCCTGCGCGCCCTCGTGGTCGTCGGCCTGGCCTTCTTCCACGCGGCCCTGGTCTTCTCCCCGGACGACGACTTCCACGTCAAGAACCGCGACGACCGAGCTCGTCACCGTCGTCGCGGGGCTCGGGGTGGTGTGGGCGATGCCGACGCTCTTCCTCGTGGCCGGTCTCGGTGCCCACCGGCCGGCGCCGATCGTCGTCAAGTACGCGGTGATCGTGGCAGCTTCGCTGACGGTGGTCCTGCTGGTGTACGAGTACGGGGTGCGCCGGACGCGGGTGACGAGATTCCTGTTCGGCATGCGGGGAACCCCACCCTCCGCATCCGTCCGGTGGTCTGCTTTGCTGTCCCCGTCGACGACGGATCTCCAGGACACGGGACGGCCATGCGGGCAGACGTACGGCAAGTGGCGGACGGCACCTACCTGGTGCACGGCAGCAACACCAACTGGGTGATCCTCACCGAAGGGGACGCCGTCACCCTGATCGACACCGGCTACCCGGGAGACCGGCAGCTGGTCCTGGACTCCCTCGCCTCCGTGGGCAGTTCACCGGAGGCGGTCGCGGCCGTGCTGATCACCCACGCCCACAACGACCACCTGGGCTCCGCCGAGCACCTGCGCTCCGCGTACGGCACCCCGGTGTATCTGCACGAGGCCGAAGTGCCGCACGCCCGACGGGAGTTCCTCCAGCAGGTGAGCGTGGGCGAGGTGCTGAGGAACGCCTGGCGGCCCGGTGTCGTGCCGTGGATGGTGCACGCGCTGCGCTCCGGCGGCACCGAGCAGCACCCGGTCACCGCGCCCGAGGCGTTCCCCGGCGCCGGCGGCCCGCTCGACCTGCCCGGCCGGCCCGTGCCGGTGCACACCCCCGGCCACACCGGCGGCCACGCCGTCTTCCATCTCCCGCAAGCCGGTGTGGTCGTCTCGGGCGACGCTCTGGTCAGTGGTCATCCGACCTCCCGGCTGCAGGGGCCGCAGCTGCTGCCCGACATGTTCCACCACGAGCGCGCCCGCGCGGTGGAGTCCCTGGGCGTGATCGAAGGGCTCCCGGCCGACCTGCTGCTGCCCGGACACGGTCCGCTGCACCAGGGGTCCGTGAAGGCGGCGGCCCAGCAGGCCCGCGAACGCGCCGTCTAAGGTCAGGCCATGGCTTTGCAGATCAGCGCCACCAACCCGGAGCATCCGGCACTCCTGCTGGAGCTGCCCTGGCACCTGCCCCTGGAGGAGTGGCCCGAGGAGGTCCTCGTCCCGCTGCCGCGCGGCATCTCCCGCCACGTGGTGCGCTACGCCCAGGCCGGCGACGAGGTGATCGCCGTCAAGGAGCTCGCCGAGCGCCCCGCGCTGCGCGAGTACGAGCTGCTGCGCGACCTGGACCGGCTCGGCATCCCCGCCGTCGATCCGCTGGCCGTGGTCACCGGCCGCGTCGACGAGGGCGGCGTCCCGCTGGAATCGGTGCTGGTCACCCGGCATCTGGGCGGCTCGATGCCGTACCGCTCGATGTTCGAGACGACCATGCGCCCGGCGACCATGCACCGGCTCATGGACGCCCTCGCCGTGCTGCTGGTACGGCTGCATCTGGCCGGCTTCGCGTGGGGCGACTGCTCGCTGTCCAACACGCTGTTCCGACGGGACGCGGGCGCCTACGCCGCCTACCTCGTCGACGCCGAGACCGGCGACCTGCACCCCCAGCTGAGCCCCGGCCAGCGTGACTACGACCTCGACCTCGCCCGCGTGAACATCAGCGGCGAGCTGCTCGACCTGGAGGCGTCCGGGGCGCTGCACCCCTCGGTGGACCCGATCGAGTTCGGCACGGAGATCTGCGCCCGCTACGGGGCGCTGTGGGAGGAACTGACCCGCACCTCGGTCTACCCGGCGGGCAAGTACCACTACATCGAGCGCCGGATCCGCCGGCTCAACGAGCTCGGTTTCGACGTCGCCGAGATGCAGATCGAGCACTCCTCCAACGGCGACACGGTCACCTTCGTGCCCAAGGTCGTCGACGCGGGCCATCACCAGCGCCAGCTGCTGCGCCTCACCGGCCTGGACACCGAGGAGAACCAGGCCCGGCGGCTGCTGAACGACCTGGAGAGCTGGATGGCCACCCAGGACGACTACGCCCCGGGCGACCCCCTCGCCGCCCGTCCGGAGGTGCTGGCGCACCGCTGGGTGCGGGACGTCTTCCGGCCCACCGTGCGCGCGGTCCCCCTCGAGCTGCGCGGCTCCATGGACGCGGCGGAGATCTACCACGAGCTCCTGGAACACCGCTGGTACCTCTCGGAGCACGCGCAGCACGACATCGGGCTCGACACGGCGGTCGAGGACTACATCAAGAAGATCCTGCCCAAGGCACGGGAGACCCTGGAGCCGACGATCCCGGAGTGAGCCGGTCGGAGTGAGCCGGTCGGAGTGATTCAGCCGTGGGGCACGACGGCGACCGGGCAGTCCGCGTGGTGCAGGACGCCGTGCGCGACCGAGCCGATCCGGGCGCCCACGGCCGTGCGGTGGGCGCGGCGGCCGACCACCATCAGCTGCGCCCGCCCGGACACCGACAGCAGCACCTGCCCGGCGCTGCCCATCTCCACGTGCTCCACCACCGGCACGTCGGGGAACCGCTCCCGCCACGGTTCCAGGGCCGCGGCCAGCGCCTTCTTCTCGTACGGCTCCAGACCGCCGGCGTCGTCGGCGAGCTTGAGCGAGCCGGGGCTGTAGGCGAACACCGGCGGGAGCGTCCAGGCCCGTACCGCACGGACGCCCGCGCCCCGTGCGGCCGCCGTCTCGAACGCGAAGCGCAGCGCGGGGGCGCTGTCCTCGGGCTCGCCCTGCTGGCCGACGACGATCTCGTGGCCGGCCACCTCGGACGACGGATTGTCACCGGCGCGCACCAGCACGACCGGGCGCGCGGCCTCGGCGATCACCTGCTGGCCGACCGAGCCCAGCAGGAAGCCGACCACGGGCCCGTGCCCGCGCGAGCCGAGCACCAGCAGTTCCGCGTCCGCCGCGGCGGCGACGAGCGACTCGACCGGGCTGCCCTCCTGGACGTCGGTGGTGACGGAGAGCGCCGGGTGCCGCTCGGCGACCGTCGCGACGGCCTCCCGCACGGAGTCCCGCACCCACCGCTCCTGGGCGTCCCGGTCCGCCACGTCGGCCGCCGCGTTCGGCTGGAACCGCCAGGCGTGCACCACCCGCAGTCCCAGGTCGCGCCGGACGGCCTCGCGGGCCGCCCAGGCGAGCGCCGCGAGGCTCTCGTCCGTCCCGTCGACCCCTGCCGTGATCGGGACCGTCATCCCGCCGCCTCCTCGTGTCGTGATCACATCCGTCGGGCCCAGTCTTCACTACGCTTCGGCCATGGCACTCGAGTGGGAGCAAGTGGTCGTCGACTCGGCCGACCCGGTGGCGCTGGGGCGCTGGTGGGCCGCGGCCCTCGGCTGGGTGGTGATCAACGACGCGTCCGACGAGTACGAGATCCGACCGGAGCGGGACCGCCTGCCGGGCCTGATCTTCGTGCCCGTACCGGAGAGGAAGACGGTCAAGAACCGGCTCCACATGGACTTCCGCCCCGACGACCAGCACGCCGAGGTGACCCGCCTGCTGTCCCTGGGCGCCCGCCACACCGACATCGGACAGGGCGAGCAGCCGTGGGTGACGCTGGTCGACCCCGAGGGCAACGAGTTCTGCGTACTGGGGGCGCGGCGACCGTCTTGACCGTGTGCGCCCGGCCCTGTCCTCGGAGCGCACGGTCCGCCGGTATCCCGGAGCGGAGCGGCGCGATCGAACATACGATGGGCTGAGCCGGCGCGCGGGCTTCGCCGTGCCGCCGTGAGTGACGACCCTCTCGGGGTGGGAGACGTATGGCACAGGCCGCCGATTCGGCGCGGACCGTCATCCTGACCGTGGACGACGACCCGGGGGTCTCCCGTGCCGTCGCCCGTGACCTGCGGCGCCGTTACGGCGGCACGTGCCGGATCGTGCGCGCCGAGTCCGGGGAGTCCGCGCTGGAGGCGCTGCGCGAGCTGAAACTCCGTGGCG
This sequence comes from Streptomyces sp. NBC_00080, assembly GCF_045041255.1. Taxonomy (NCBI): domain Bacteria; kingdom Bacillati; phylum Actinomycetota; class Actinomycetes; order Kitasatosporales; family Streptomycetaceae; genus Streptomyces; species Streptomyces sp. NBC_00080. The sequence continues at coordinate 8,764,042 of NZ_CP108235.1, read as the reverse complement.
ACCTGGTGGCGGTCATCCTCGCCGACTACCGGATGCCCCAGATGAACGGCATCGAGTTCCTCGAGCAGGCCTTGGACGTGTATCCGGGCGCCCGTCGCGTGCTGCTGACCGCGTACGCCGACACGAGCGCGGCGATCGACGCGATCAACGTCGTCGACCTCGACCACTATCTGCTCAAGCCGTGGGACCCGCCGGAGGAGAAGCTCTACCCGGTCCTGGACGACCTGCTGGACGCCTGGCGCGCCAGCGACCACCGGCCCGTGCCGGCGACGAAGGTGGTCGGGCACCGCTGGTCGGCGCGGTCGTCCGAGGTGCGGGAGTTCCTGGCCCGCAACCAGGTGCCGTACCGCTGGTACTCCGCCGACGAGCCCGAGGGGCAGCGGCTGCTGGCCGCGGCCGGGGTCGACGGGCAGCGACTGCCGCTGGTGGTCACCGCGGACGGCACGCCCCTGGTCGAGCCGGACGCGCCGGAACTGGCCGCCCACGTGGGGCTGGCGACGACGCCGACGGCCGACTTCTACGACCTGGTGGTGATCGGCGGCGGCCCGGCCGGGCTCGGCTCGGCGGTGTACGGGGCCTCCGAGGGCCTGCGCACCGTGCTGGTGGAACGGTCCGCGACCGGTGGACAGGCCGGGCAGAGCTCCCGTATCGAGAACTACCTGGGCTTCCCGGACGGCGTGTCCGGCGCCCAGCTCACCGACCGGGCGCGGCGGCAGGCCACCAAGTTCGGCGCCGAGATCCTCACCGCGCGCGAGGTGACCGGGCTCGAGGTCAACGGCTCCGCGCGCGTCGTGCGGTTCTCGGACGGCTCGGCGGTGGCCGCGCACAGCGTGATCCTCGCGACGGGTGTGTCGTACCGGCAGCTGGCGGCGCCGGGCTGCGACGACCTGACCGGCTGCGGGGTGTTCTACGGGTCGGCGCTCACCGAGGCGGCCTCCTGCCAGGGGCAGGACGTCTACATCGTGGGCGGCGCCAACTCGGCCGGCCAGGCGGCCATGTACCTGGCGAGGGGCGCCAAGTCCGTCACGCTGCTGGTACGCGGGGAGTCCCTGGCGGCGTCGATGTCGTACTACCTGATCCAGCAGATCGACGAGTCGCCCAACATCTCCGTGCGCCCCGGCACGGTCGTCGAGGCCGCGCACGGGGACGGCCACCTGGAGCAGCTGACGCTGCGGGACGTGACGACCGGCGAGACCGAACTCGTCGACGCGCAGTGGATGTTCGTGTTCATCGGCGCGGCCCCGCTGACCGGCTGGCTGGACGGCACGGTGCTGCGCGACGAGCGCGGATTCATCCTCGCCGGGCCCGACCTCACGCCGGACGGGCGGCCGCCGGCGGACTGGGCGCTGGACCGGCCGCCGTACCACCTGGAGACCAGTGTTCCCGGCGTGTTCGTGGCGGGCGACGCGCGCGCCGAGTCCGCGAAGCGCGTCGCGTCCGCCGTAGGAGAGGGAGCCATGGCCGTGATGCTCGTCCACCGGTACCTGGAGCAGTCATGAGCGGGCAGTTGATGCCGTGCAACCCGACCGAGATCAGCTCGCTGTTCCTGTTCGAGAAGCTCTCCCCCGAACAGCTCGGACGGCTGTGCAGCGAGGGCCGGGTGGAGAGGTTCGAGCCCGGTCCGGTGTACACCGAGGGCGATCCGGCGACCTGCTTCTACGTGATGGTCGAGGGCTCGGTCGTGCTGTACCGCCGGGTCGGCGGCGACGACATCGAGGTGAGCCGCACCTCCCAGCGCGGGGTGTACGCCGGGGCCATGCAGGCCTACCTGGGGGACCAGGTGCCACAGGTCTACAACAACTCGATGCGGGTGACCGAGCCGACGCGGTTCTTCGTGCTGCCCGCCGAGTCGTTCTCGGCCATCATGCGGGAGTGGTTCCCGATGGCGGCGCACCTGCTGGAGGGGCTGTTCTTCGGTTCGAAGAACACCCAGCGGGCCGTCGGACAGCGGGAACGGCTGCTGGCCCTGGGCTCGTTGTCGGCGGGCCTGACCCATGAGCTCAACAACCCGGCCGCGGCGGCCGTGCGTGCCACCGCGACGCTGCGGGAGCGGGTGGCGAAGATGCGGCACAAGCTCGCCGTCATCGCCTCCGGAGCCTATGACGCGGAGGCGCTGACCCGGCTGATCGAGATCCAGGAGCGGACGGCCGAACTGGTCGCCAAGGCACCGGTGCTGAGCCCGCTGGAGGCTTCCGACCGGGAGGACGACCTCACCGACTGGCTCGACGACCACGGCATCCAGGAGGGGTGGCGGATCGCGCCGACCTTCGTACAGGCCGGGCTGGACGTGGACTGGCTGGAGCAGGTCGCGGCCGCCGTCGACGAGGACACCCTGCCGGGCGCGATGGGGTGGCTCAACTACACGGTCGAGACCGAGCTGTTGATGGACGAGATCGACGACTCCACCAACCGCATCTCGCACCTCGTCGACGCCGCCAAGCAGTACTCGCAGCTCGACCGCGCCCCCTACCGGGTCGTCGACGTGCACGAACTCCTCGACAGCACCCTGCTGATGCTGTCGGGCAAGATCGGGCAGCGCATCGAGGTCGTCAAGGACTACGACCGTGCGCTCCCGGCGATCCCGGCCTACCCGGCGGAGCTCAACCAGGTGTGGACGAACCTCGTCGACAACGCCGTCTTCGCCGTCAACAGCGCAGGCGGCGAGGGCACGTTGACGGTGCGGACGGCACGCGAGGGCGACCGGCTGCTGGTGGAGTTCCGCGACACGGGCCCCGGCATCCCGCCGGACGTCCGAGGCCGCATCTTCGACCCCTTCTTCACCACCAAGCCGGTGGGCGAGGGCACCGGGCTCGGCCTGGACATCTCCTGGCGGATCGTCGTCAACAAGCACCACGGCAACCTCCATGTGGAGTCCGTGCCGGGCGACACCCGCTTCCAGGTGCTGCTGCCGCTGACCGCCCCCGACCCCGAGAGCGCACCGGACCCCGAGACCGCCGAGGAGCCCGTATGACCGACGTAGACGCCATCGACCCGAGCGTTCCACCCAGCAGTGCCGGCTGCGTGGACTGCGACGCGGCGGGCGGCTGGTGGTTCCACCTGCGACGCTGCGCGAGCTGCGGCCATGTCGGTTGCTGCGACTCCTCCCCCGCACAGCACGCCACCGCTCACTACAAGGCGACCGGGCATCCCCTGGTGCGCAGTTTCGAGCCGGGCGAGGAGTGGTTCTGGGACTACTCCACCGACGAGCTGTACGAGTCCGGGCCCGAGCTCGCCGCTCCGGCCGCTCACCCCGCGGACCAGCCCGTGCCGGGCCCGGCCGGGCGGGTTCCGGAGGACTGGGCGCGGTCACTGCACCGCTGAGGACGAGCCGCTGGGAACGAGCCGCCGACAGCGGGCCGCCGAGCACGTCACGGCAGGGCTCCCGGGATCGTCCCGGCAGGGCTCCGTTCCTGGTCGCGGGCCGCGTTGTCGGTGGCGCGTGCCAGGATGGGGTCGTGCCGCAGACCGTGTTCGCCACTCCGTTCATCGGCCGGGAAGAGGAGCTCGCCCGGCTCTCCGGCGTGCTCGAACGCGCCCGGGGCGGTGAGTCGCGCGCGGTGCTGATCGCCGGGGACGCCGGCGTGGGCAAGACCCGGGTACTGGACGAGGTCGCCACGCGGGCGGCCCGCTCCGGCATGACCGTGCTCACCGGGCACTGTGTCGACCTCGGTGACGTGGGGCTGCCGTATCTGCCGTTCACCGAGATCCTCGGCCTGCTCGCCGCCGACGAGCGGTTCGCCGCCGTCCTGGCCGCGCATCCCCTGGTCGACCGGCTGCTCGGCGCGGGCACGGACGCCGACGAATCGGGTCCCGCCCCGCGCTCCGGCAGCGGAGAAGGGCGGCTGAGGCTGTTCGAGGGGATGGCGGCGCTGCTCGCCGACCTGTCGGACGTCACCCCGCTGCTCCTCGTCCTGGAGGATCTGCACTGGGCCGACCAGTCCTCCCGGGACCTGCTGCGCTTCCTGCTGAGCCGGGGCTTCCTCCAGCGGTCCACCGGCAACGGCTCCGGTCACCGGCTGGCGGTCCTGGCCTCCTACCGGGCGGACGACCTGCACCGCCGGCACCCGCTGCGCCCGCTGCTCGCGGAGCTGGTGCGGCTGCCGGCCGTGGACCGGCTGGAGCTGCGGCCGCTGGCGGACGCCGAGGTGACCCGGCTGCTGCGCGCCCTGGAGGGCCGGCCGCTGCCGGACGCCACGGTGCGCCGGATCGTGGAGCGTGCGGAGGGCAACGCCTTCTACGCGGAGGAGTTGCTCGCGGCCACGGACACGGAGGCCGGCGGAATGCCCAGCGGGCTGGCCGACCTCCTCCTCATCCGCGTCGAGCAACTCCCCGACACCGCCCAGCAGGTACTGCGGACCGCCGCCGTCGCCGGCCGGCGGGTGGAACACGACCTGCTGCGGGACGCGGTCGGACTGCCCGAGGACGAGCTGGAGTCGGCACTGCGGGAGGCCATCGGCCACCAGCTCCTGGTCGCGGGCGACGACGGCGCGTACGCCTTCCGGCACGCCCTCGCCCGCGAGGCGGTGTACGCCGATCTGCTGCCGGGCGAACGGTCGCGGCTGCACGGCGCGTTCGCCGCTCTGCTGGCCGGCCGCGGCCACCGGGCCGAGACCGCGGCGGAGCGCGCCCACCACTATCGCGAGAGCCATGACCTGGGCGAGGCCCTCGCCGCCTCGCTGGAGGCCGCGGACCACGCCCGGCGGGTCGGCGCGCCCGCCGAGGAACTGCGCCATCTGGAGGCCCTGCTCGACCTCTGGGAGTCGGTACCCGCGACGGCCCTTCCCTCGGGCGAGGCGGCCGACCGGGTCACGCTGATGCTGCGCGCCTCGGCGGCGGCCGCACACGCCGGAGAAGCGCACCGCGCGGTCTCCCTGACCCGGGCCGCGCTCGCGGGCGTCGGCCAGGACGCCGACTCCGAACTCGCCGCACGGGTGCGGTACACGCTGGCCGGCACGCTCATGGGCGTCGACAGTCTGACGGCCGCGTTCGCCTACAGCAGCGAGGCGTTGGCGATGATCCCCGCCGAGCCGCCGACGCCGACCTGGGTGTGGGCCGCCGCCACGCATGTCCTGGCGGCCCGTCAGGTGGGCGACTCCGAGACCGCCCTGCGGGTCGCGCGCCAGGCGCTGCGCGCCGCAGAGCACCTCGATCTGACGGACGCGCGTGCCGACCTCCTGGTCTCGCTGGCCAATCTCGAGGGCGACGGCCGCCGCTCCGCCGCGGGCCGCGCCCGGCTGACGGAGGCGCGTGAACTGGCCCGGCGCGGCGGCAACGCGCCGGTGGAGATGCGGGCCCTGTTCACCCTGGCCATCGGCGCCTTCGAGGCCGGGGAGCTGGCGGAGTGCCTGCCCTGGCTGGCCGAGGGCCTGGACCGCGCCCGCCGGGCGGGGCTGCTGTCCTCGCCGTATCCGCTGGAGATGCGGTATCTCCAGCTGCTGGTGCTCTACACGCTGGGCCGCTGGGACGAGTGTCTGCGGACGGCGACGACCGACCTGGCGGTGCTGCCGGCGTCGGGGGGATTCGCGGTGGGTCCCGCGCTGTACGTGAGCCTGGCACGCGGCGACAAGGGCGTCGTCGACCGGGCCCGGACCCTGATCGAGGGGCGTTTCGACTGGATGGCGGCGCTCGTCGCGGGCATCGTGCTGACCGACGCGGCGGTACTGATCGGTGACGCCGAGGCGGCGGTGGCCCGGCTGCGGTCCTCGGTCGAGGCTCTCACGGACGAAGCGGGCATGCTCCCGGACGTCACGGTCCGGCTCACCGCGCTCGCCCTCACGGCGGTCGCCGAGGCGGCGGCCACGGCGCGGCGCGGCGGGGACGAGGCGGCGGCCGACCGCTGGTCGGCGATCGCGACGGAACTCCTGGAACCGGCACGGTCGGTGGCCCTGCGGGGCGCGACGGGCGTGCCGCAGGGTCCGGAGGGGCGCGCCTGGCTGGCCCGCGCGGAGGCCGAGTGGGCATGGGCCACCACCGGGCCCGACCCGGCGGTCTGGGAGAGGACGGTGGCGGCGTTCGGCTACGGCGACGCCTACGAGCTCGCCCGCTGCCGGCTGCGGTACGCGCAGGCCCTGCTGGCCGCCGGCCGTCGCGAGGACGCTGCGACCGAGGCCCGTGCCGCCCGGGAGACGGCCGTACGGCTGGGCGCCACACCCCTCCTGGAGCGGGCGGACGACCTGCTCCGGCGTGGACGCCTCACGGACGCCGGGCCCGCCGCCCGGGGCGGTCCGGTCGCCCTGACGGCCCGGGAGCGGGATGTCCTGCGGCTGCTCGCGCTCGGCCGGAGCAACCGGCAGATCGGCGAGGAGCTGTTCATCAGCGGCAAGACGGCGAGCGTCCATGTCTCCAACATCCTCGCCAAGCTGAGCGCGGCGAGCCGTACCGAGGCCGTGGCGATCGCCTACCGCGAGCGGCTGCTCGAACCGGAGCTCGGCGCGTCGGGCTGATCCCGGCGCCCTCGGCCCGGCCACAACCGGCTGGCTGGCCGGGCGAGGCCACACATGAGGGCGAGGAACCCGGGGGGCCTGCCGCCCGTTGTCCGGACAGGCCCGCGGCGGGGCCGGTACGACGACATCGGGGCGGCAGGATGAACGTGTTGGTTCCCGGGGGCAACCTGCCCCTCCCGGGCGGCGCCCTGGCCGCCCGGGTGCCCGGCCCCTTCGACGTCTGCGCCCTCGTCACGGACGACAGCGGCAAGGTCCGGGGGGACGCCGACTTCGTGTTCTACAACCAGCCGAAGGCGCCGGGAGCCATGCTCCGGGGCGACACCCTGACGCTGGAACCCGACAGGCTGCGGGCCGGCGCCACCCGCGTCACGCTGGTCGTCGGCGCGGCCGAGCCGGACACACCCCTGGCCCGGCTGCCCCGGCCCACGCTGCATGTCACCGACGGGCCGGGCCGCGTACTGGCCCGGTTCACGCCACCGCCCACACAGGGCGAGACGGTGCTGTTGCTCGCGGAGTTCTACCGGCGTGGCGGCGGCTGGAAGCTGCGGGCGCTCGGCCAGGGGTACGCGGACGGACTGGCGGGCCTGGCCCGGGACTTCGGGGTGGAGGTCGTGGCGGAGGACAGCCCGCCCACGCGAGGAAGGACCGCCGCCGGACCCCCACGCGGATACGCCGGGCAGAGCGGCACCGCCCCCGCGAGCCGACAGCCGACGACCACACCGCGTCCTTCCGACCCGCAGCCGACGACCGGCCCCCGCCCCGCGGGTCCGGGCACCGCCTTCGCACCGCGCGGCTCGTCCACCCCGCGCAGCTCCCCGGTGTCCGCCTCCGATCCCGACGGCTTCCTCGCCCTCGTCAACCCCTCCCGCGGCACGGCCGGTTCGCCGCCCGTGTCCCTCGACGGCCGCCTCGCCTCCGCGGCCCGCGCGCACGCGGCCGCCCTGGCCGCGGCCGGGCGGCTCGGCACCGAGGGTGCGGACGGCGTCTCGGTGCACCAGCGGGTCACGGCCGCCGGATACCGGTATCTCGCCGTCGGCGAGCACCTGGTCTCCGGGCCCCGCACCACCGCCGAGTTCGTCGCGTACTGCCGGCGCTCCGACCTGGCCCGGCAGACCCTGCACGACCCGGCGTTCCGGCACGCCGCACTGGCACGGGCCACCGACGCACGCACCGGCGACACCTACTGGACCGCCCTGTGGGCGAGCCCGCTCACCCCGGACGGCCTGGCCCGGACCGCGGCCGAGGTCGTCGACCTCACCAACCGTGAGCGGGCGAGGGCCGGGCTGCCCGCCCTGGCCGTCGATCCCCTGCTCACGGCGGCGGCGCAGGCGCACAGCGCGGACATGGTGGCGCGCGCCTTCTACTCGCACACCTCGCCCGAGGGGAGCCGACCCTGGGACCGGGCCACCGCCGCGGGCTCGACCCGGCGGACCATCGGCGAGAACATCGCCTGCGGCCAGCGCTCCCCCGCCGAGGTGATGGACGGCTGGATGAACAGCCCTGGTCATCGGGCCAACATCCACAAGCCCGACTTCACCCACATCGGCGTCGGCTTCGCGGGCGGCGGTCCCTCGGGCACGTACTGGACCCAGCTCTTCGGCGCCTGACACCCCACCAGCCCCGGGGGGTGATCTACGCCTCACAGGCAACCCTCCTCGCCGTGCCCGCGTCTTGACCGGCAGCACACCGCACTATACCCACCGTGTATACACAGAGTGCATACGTGAACACCCGGTGGTCTGCCGAAGGGAACCGATGTACGGCAAGGCATTCGCCCCGGAGTACCAGGGCGCTCTCACCACCCTGTCCGTGAACTCCTCGCTGGACGACGTACTGGCCGTCGGCACCGAGCGGTTGCGGGCGGCGGAGCAGGCCGGGGAACACGGCGAGGCGGCCCGCTCGGGGCTCGCGGTCGCCGAGGCGCACCGGCGTCTGGGACAGGTGCGGGAGGCCGACCGGGCCTGGAAGGCTAGTTACCGGGCGGCTCGGGACGCCGGTGACATCGCCGCGATGGCGTGGGCCCTGTGGAGCGGCGGCACCCTGGCCCGGCAGCGGGGCGCGTTCCCGCTGGCCCGGCGGCTGCTGGGGCTCGCGGCCGAGCTGGGCGAGCAGGGCGGCGACATCGTGGTCCGCGGCTACTCGCTGGCCGGGCTGGCGGAGACCGGGCGCATCCAGGGCGACTACGAGGCCGTGGGCAGGTTGCACGAGCAGTTGCTGGCCGAGGCGCGCAGGCGCGGCGAGGCGCGGCACACGGTGTGGGCCCTGGAGGGCATCGCGCAGATGCACCGCAACTCCGGCGACCACGACACGGCGTACGCCCTCTTCGAGGAGGCGGCCCGGATCGCCGAGGGCGCCGAGGACCGCCGCGGTCACGCCTGGGCGCTGCGCGGGCTGGCCGACATCGTCTCCGCACGGGACGGGGACACCGAACGCGCGCTCGACCTGCTGACGGAGGCCGAGGAGTCCTGCCGCGCGATGAACCTGACCGGCGCGCTGGCCTACAACCACAAGATGCGCGGCAACGTCCTGTACCGGGCGGGGCGTTATCCCGAGGCGCGGCGGCTGTACACGCAGGCGCTCGACGAGTTCCGCGCCATGGGCGAGCCGCGAGGCGAGGCACTCTCCCGGCTCGGCCTGACGAAGGCGCTGGCCCGGCTGGGCCGCGACCGCGGGGAGACGGCGGCCGAACTGGCCGATTTGGCGCGGGAGCTGGAGCGCATCGGGCTGCGACACGCACGGGAGATGGTCGCCCGGGCACAGACCGAGCTGGGGGTCGAGACGTCGGCCCCGGCGACAACGACAACGACAGCGACAGCGACTGCGACTGCGACACAGGGCGAGGTACCGACCCCCACTCCGGCACCGGAGCCGACTCCCGCACCCACACCCACACCGGCACCCGCACCCGCACCCGCACCCGCACCCAGGGTTTCCGACGAGCACGCGGCGGTCGGCCGGTGACGGCGCTCGGCACGACGGTGCGGGAAGCCACCGCGACCCGGTCCCGCGCTCCCCAGATCCTCGCCCGCTGCCGGGCGTTGGTGCGACCCGCGCTCATGGAGGCCGTCGGGCGGACGCACCCCTGGGTGGGCGAGATGGCCGGCTACTCCTTCGGCTGGTGCGGGGTCGGCGGGGTGCCCGCGGCCGACTCAGGAGGCAAGGGCGTACGGCAGGCCCTCGCGGTGCTCGGCGCCGAGGCGGCGGGTGGGCCCGCCCGGGCCGGGGTGCCCGCGGCGGTGGCGGTGGAGCTGGTGCACGCCTTCTCCCTGCTCCACGACGACATCATGGACGGCGACCCGACCCGGCGTGGACGTGCCACGGTGTGGAAGGCGTACGGCACGGGACCGGCGGTCCTGGCGGGTGACGCCCTGTTCGCCCTGGCGGTGGAGACCCTCGCGCTCCAGCCGCCCCCGGCCGGCACCGACGCCGTACGCCTGCTGGCCGGCGCCTTGGGGGACCTCGTCCGCGGGCAGGCCGACGACCTGCTGTTCGCCGCGCGACCCTGGTCGGGTCCCGAGCGGGTGCGACCGGACGCCTATCGGGCGATGGCCGAGGGCAAGACCGGTGCGCTGCTGGGCTGTGCGGCCGCACTGGGGGCCGTGCTGGCCGGCGCGTCCCCGGTCGCGGCGGCCGCGCTGGACCGGGCGGGACGGCATCTCGGAGTCGCGTTCCAGGTGGTCGACGACGTGCTGGGCATCTGGGGCGACCCTTCGGTCACCGGCAAGCCCGTGCACGGCGATCTGCGCGAGCGGAAGAAGACGTTCCCGGTGCTGGCCGCGCTGGACTCACCCGCTCCCGCCGCGCGTCGGCTGGCCCTGCTTCTGGAGCGGGACGGCGACCCGGGTGAGGCGGCAGCGCTGGCCGAGGCGGCGGGCGGCCGGGCCGCGGCACTGGCCGAGGCGGACCGGCAGGTCGCCGCCGCCGAGTCGGCGCTGGCGGATGCCCCGCTGGCCCCCGGCGCCGTACGCGACCTGCGCTCCCTGATCGGTTTCGCGGTGCGCCGGGACCTCTGACCCGGACCGGCCGAGCTCGCGCAATGCGCTGCTGCCGGTTCCCGACCGGGCCGCTGTACCGGGGCGACTCCGCCTGCTGGGGAAAATCGCCGGGAAGGCCGCCGAGCAGGAATGCGGCGCGGTCGGGAAGGCCGTTCCCGAGAACCGGGACGAGTGCCGGAGGGCTTGTTTACCGCTGGTTACACCGCAGGACGGACGCAGGACGGCCCCCGGCAATTCCCTTTCTCGTACATGCACTCGACTCAAAGCGACGCCCTTTTTGAATAAAAGACAGAAATCACACCGGAGTTGCGGTCCAATTGAACGGACCCCCTCGCGCCGGTCGTACCACTGGGAAAGGTGAGTGCCGGCGGTTCAGCGAGGGATGGCCATGGTCAAGACGCACGTCTCCACGCACGAGTGGGTCGCCGGGAGGTACCGGTTGATCGACGTCGTACACCGGGAGACGAACCGCGTCGGCTGGTACGGCGAGTACGTCGAGGACACCGGGACGGCCCGGCCCTGCCTGGTCACCAGGATCGGGCTGCCGGCCGGCCAGGGCGAGGAGAAGGCCCGCCAGGCCGCCGACCGGGTCCTGCGCATGTCGGAGACGATGGCGCGACTGTGTCCCGGCCGGATCGCCACGGTCGTCGACGCCGTGGAGGAGGCGGGTTCCCTGTGGACCGTCACCGAGTGGATCGACGGTCTGCCGCTGGGTCAACTCCTCGATCAGAAGGGGGCGTTCAGTCCGGCCAGGGCTGCGTCGATCGGGCTGCAGCTGCTGGACGTGCTCGAGGTCGCGCACGGCGAGGGCATCACCCACGGCGAGCTGAGCCCCGGTCAGATATTCGTGCGGGCCCGGGGCCCCCTCGTACTCACCGGGTTCGGACTGGCCGGCGCGACCCTCGCCCCCCGGGTGGCGGCCCCGGCGTACGCCTCCCCCGAGCAGGCCCGGGACGACCGGATCGGCCCGGCGGCCGACCTGTGGGCGCTGGGCGCGATCCTGTACACGATGGTCGAGGGGCGGCCGCCGTACCGGGACAGGGACCGGCCCGAGAGCACGCTGAAGGGGGTGGACCGGCTGCCGCTGCGCACCCCGCTGCGGGCCGGTTCACTCACGCCCACCGTGCAGGGGCTGCTGCGCAAGGACTCCCGGGAGCGGCTGACCAGGACGGTCGTACGCCAGTCCCTCACCCGGGTACTGGACGAGGACCCGCACGCCGTCATGCAGGCCCCCCGGCTGAAGCGGGCCTGTGCCGCCGCCCGGTACGTCGGTCCGCGGTGGAGCGGCCGGGCCATGGCGGCCGGGACGGCGCTGGCCGTCGTCACCGTGGCGGCCGCCGCCCTCGCCGTGACCCACCAGGCGCCCGACACCGACGACACCGCGGGGGGCGGCGCGCAGGCCCGGCCGTCCGCGTCCGCCGCGACACCCGGTGAGGACGCCGGCGAAAGAGACTCCGCGGCGCCGACTCCGACGCCGACCGCGTCGGGCACCCCGTCGCCCGGCGAGTCCCCGGAGTCCTCCCCGTCGGCGCCCGCCACCGCCGACGCCCTCCCCGAGGGCTACCGCGTGTACCGCGCGCCCGAGGGCTTCTCGGTCGCGCTCCCCAAGGGCTGGAAGCCGCTGGAGACCACGCGCGGCACCGATGCGGCGTACCGCGTCACCTTCGGGGCGACCGGTGATCCGCGCACCCTCGCGGTGACCTACAGCGAGAGCGCCGGACCGGACCCGGTGGCCGTCTGGCGCGAGGACGTCGAGCCCAACCTGAGGAAGGACGACGGTTTCCGTCGGATCGGCGACATCGAGGCGACGACGTACCAGGGGTACAAGGCAGCCGACATGGAGTGGCTCGTGGACGTCGACGGCGCCCAAGTGCGCACGTTCGGCCGCGGTTTCCTCCTCGGCGGGCAGCGCAGTTTCTCGCTGCGCTGGACGACACCCGCGGCGGACTGGGGCAAGAGCGCCAACCGCGAGGCCCTGGACACGTTCCTGCGGACCTTCCGGCCGGGTTCAGCCGCCTGACCGGGGTGCCCGACGCGGAGCGCGCAGCCTGCGCAGCGGGCTGCCGTGCAGCGGTTTCGTGTCCCAGCGGGCGGTGAACGTGCGGTCGGCGAGGCAGCAGGTCACCCGCAGGCGGTGCGGGGTCTCGAGGAACACGACATGCACCGCGAGGGTGTCGCCGTCGGTCCAGCCGCCGCTCACCGCGGTGGGCGGCTGCTCCTCGCCCGGCTGGCGGCCGCCGGGCCCCAGGGGCAGCGCCAGCCGCCGGTCCCCCGGCTCCTCGACGAGACTCAGCGTCCAGCCGTCGGGGCCCCCGGTGACGACGGCTCCGGTCAGTTCGGGCTGGTCGGCGCAGACTCCGCCGCGGGGGGTGAACTCGGCGCCCGACCACTGCGCGCCGCGCTCGGGCGGCGCGGGCGCGCCGGGGGCCTGGGGCAGCGCGAGGTGCGCCAGGCGCCGTGCGAGGACCGCGTCGGCGTCCTCCCGGCCGGTCAGCGGCTCCGGCCGGAACGCGGGCAGCAGGTGCTCCCAGACCAGGGTGAGCACGGCCTGCATGTCGTCGGTCGCCGCCGTCGTGGCGATCACGGCGTCGTGCTCGGGCAGGACCACACAGAACTGTCCGTAGGCCCCGTCGCCGCGGTAGCCGTGCCGGGAGCGCCAGAACTGGAACCCGTAACCGCGCTCCCAGTCGGCGCGGTCCGCGTCGGCCGTCACACCGGGCGCCGTCGCCGTGTGCTCGCGGGTCGCCTCGGCCACCCACTCCTCGGACAGCAGCCGCTCGCCCTCCCACACGCCTCCGTCCAGGTACAGCTGTCCGAGCCGGGCGATCGCGTCCGTGGTGCCGTGCAGCCCGCTGAAGCCGATCTCGCGGCCGGAGCGGTCGGTCAGCCAGGCGACCTCGCCGATGCCGAGCGGATCCAGCAGCCGCGGTCGCAGATACGCGGTGAGCGACTCTCCGGTGACGCGCTGCACGATCGCGGCGAGCGCGTAGGTGGCGGGCTGGTTGTACGCGAACACGGTTCCCGGGTCGTGGTCCGGCGGCAGCAGCAGGAAGCCCCGGACGAGGTCGTCGGGGTCGAGCGCGTGCGCCCGGTCGTACGTCTCCTCCTCGTGCCCGCTCGCCATCGCCGCCACGTGCCGCACCAGCATCGCGCGGCTGCGCGGGTCGGTGATCTCCGCGTCGAGCTCCGGGAAGTACGAGAGCACGGGGGCGTCGAGTCCGATCAGCCCCTCGGCGACGGCGAACCCGACGGCCGTGGACGTGAAGCTCTTGCTGAGCGAGTACAGCAGATGCGGCCGGTCGGGGGTGTACGGCTGCCACCAGCCGGCGGTGACGAGGCGACCGTGGCGCAGGATCATCAGGCTGTGCGGCTCGATGGCCTCGGTGGACTCGACGGCGTCGAGGAAGGCGAGAACGCCGGTGGCGTCGACGCCCTGGGCGGACGGGGGGCTCGAAGGCAGCGGGCGGGCGCTCATACCCGCATCCTCTCCCGGACGACGACGATGATCGACGGTCGTTTCCGGTCACGGGCGCTTGTTTCCTCCCCGGGCGGCCGGGGACTCGGGCCCCATGGTGCAAATCGGATACACGATGATGACCGAACAGGCCGGCCCTCGTGACCTGGTCGACCACGTGGTGCGGGCCGAGGAGGCGGGCTTCGACTTCTCGGTGACCTCGGACCACTACTTTCCGTGGCTGCGCTCGCAGGGCCACGCGCCGTACGCGTGGAGCGTGCTCGGCGCCGCCGCCCAGGCGACGTCACGCATTCCGCTGATGACGTACGTGACGTGTCCGACCTTCCGCTACCACCCGGCGGTGGTGGCGCAGAAGGCCGCCACGATGCAGCTGCTGTCCGAGGGGCGCTTCCGGCTGGGCCTGGGCTCCGGGGAGAACCTCAACGAACATGTGGTGGGCGGCGGCTGGCCCTCCGTGGACGTGCGGCACGAGATGTTCGAGGAGGCCGTGGAGATCATCCGCGCGCTGTTCGAGGGTGGGCATGTGACCCGGCACGGCACCCACTACGACGTGGACTCGGCCCGGTTGTGGGACCTGCCCGACGAGCCGCCGCCGATCGGCATCGCCGTCTCCGGCGAGCGTTCGTGCGCACTCGCGGGCCGGCTGGCCGACCTCGTGATCGCCACCGAGCCCAAGGCGGACCTGCTGTCCTCGTTCGACCGCCACGGCGGCGCGGGCAAGCCGCGGGTGGGCCAGCTTCCGGTCTGCCACGGCCCGGACCGGGACGCGGCCGTGCAGCGGGCGCACGACCAGTTCCGCTGGTTCGGCAGCGGCTGGAAGGTGAACTCCGAACTGCCGCACCCGGACTCCTTCGACGCGGCGACCCAGTTCGTGACGCCCGACGACGTCGCCGCCTCGATCCCCTGCGGCGACGATCCGGACGACTTCGTCGAGGCCGTACGCCCTTACGCCGAGGCCGGGTTCACGGAGATCGCCCTGGTGCAGATCGGCGGGGACAGCCAGCCCGCTTACCTGGACTGGTCGGAGAGGACCCTGCTGCCCGCGCTGCGGAAGGCCTTCGGCTGACGGGCCGCGCGGCCCGCACGCGGGTCCGGCAAAGCATCGCCAAGAGGTGCATATAGGCTGCCGGTCTGCACTTTCGCAGTGCCGATCCTATGTCCAGCCGCCCGCAGAGGAGAGTCATCCGTGACCCTGGCGATCGACCTGCCCGAGACGTCCCCCGAGACGTCCCCCGCGCCCCTGTCCGACCTCGTGGCGCGGGACGCAC
This sequence comes from Streptomyces sp. NBC_00080, assembly GCF_045041255.1. Taxonomy (NCBI): domain Bacteria; kingdom Bacillati; phylum Actinomycetota; class Actinomycetes; order Kitasatosporales; family Streptomycetaceae; genus Streptomyces; species Streptomyces sp. NBC_00080. The sequence continues at coordinate 8,748,861 of NZ_CP108235.1, read as the reverse complement.
GTGAGTTCGGCGTCTACGCGCGGACCGGCGGGTGGGCCTTCGGCCTGATGGTGGCGCGCAGCGTCCGGCCGGGCGGGCAGAGCGCGGACGAGACGCCGAAGGTGTCGGCGAAGGAGTTCGCCGAACTGGCCGGCTGCTCCCCCGAGCGCGTCATGCGGTACTACAAGGCCTGGGACCGGGCGGCGGACGACGGTCTCGTCCCGCACTTCGAGGAGCTCGCGCCGGGCCAGGAGGTCGAGCTGCCGGACGCCGAGGTGTGGCTGACCTACTACGTCTCCCGGTCCAGCGCCGGCTCGGAGCGCGGCACCGCCATCGCGGAGGCCGCCGAGGCCGAGGGCATCCGTCCGACGAAGGCGCTGGAGGTCGCGGAGAACCCCACCGCGCTGCGCGCCGCCATCCTCGCCGACCCGTCGACCGCCCGCGCGGCCCGCGCCGCCCTCCTGGACCGCCTCAAGGAGGACCCCGATCTCCAGATCGAGCTGGCCCGGGACGTCGTACGCACCGACGACCTCAAGAAGGCCGTGGCCACCGAGAGCCGCTCGGCCGACCGCATCGGGTACGTGCGTCAGATCGCCGAGTCCGGCCAGATCAAGACGCCCGCGGGACAGACCCTCGACGCGCCGGCCGAGCTGCGCCAGGAGGCCGAACGCCACCTCTCGCTGCTCGACGAGCTGAACGACGACGAGGACGCGGGCGAGTGGGCGAGCGATGCCTACGACACGATGAAGAGCCTGGTCGTGGAGACCGTCGAGGCCGACCCCGAGCTGCGCGTCCAGGAGCGGCGCACGAAGTTCTACAGCAGCCTCCAGCGGGCGACGAAGGTGTTCGAGGAGCTCACCTTCGACGACGTCGACGCGCAGGAGTTCTACGAGGACGACATGGTCCAGCAGTTGGAGGAGCTCCAGCAGGCGATCGGCAGCTGCATCACCGCGCTGCGTGGTGCCCGGGGCGCCGCGCCCGAAGCCGGTTAGTCCGGCGTCGGCGCGTGTCCGGTGTCAGTCCGTCGTGTAGCGGCGGCGGGTCCACAGCGGCAGCACGAACCAGCACAGCGCGTACCACGTGAACACACCCGCGACGAGATAGGGCACGAACACGTCGTGGGTGGCCACGCGGAGGATGAGCAGCAGCGAGGCGGTCATGGTGGCGAGCAGCAGGAGCAGGCCCACGAAGGTCAGCCGGGACGCCCACCGCACCGCCTGCGGTTTCACCCGCCGCCCGGAGACCAGGCGGTGCAGGGAGACGGGACCTATGAGGGCGCCCGTCGCGCAGGCGCCCAGGACCACGGTCACGATGTAGATGACCTGGTCGACGTGTTGCAGGTCCGCGTAGCGCGGGGTGAACACGACGGTCAGCAGGAAGCCGAAGAGGATCTGCACGCCCGTCTGGGCGACCCTGATCTCCTGGATCAGCTCCCCCCACATACGGTCGGCTCTCTCCTCCTCGGTCTCGTCCCGCCCCTTGCGCTGCTCGGCCTTCGCCGCCGTGTCCGTCACCGGTGCTGTCCTCCCGTTCGAGTGGTCGGTCCCCTCTCTCCCGGCGAGTACCCCGTGAACGGCTGTTCTCTCCGTCCGCCGCCCCGCTTCCGGCTACCAGCGTCCCTCGACCTGCTCCTTCACGCGCCGCTCGTAGAGGTCGCGGACCGCCGCGAGGGTCTCCCCGGTCAGCTCCGGGAGCTTGGCGGCGGCCGCGTTGGCGCGGGCCTGTTCGGGTGAGCGGGCGCCCGGGATGACGGTGGTCACGCCGGGCTGCTGGATGATCCAGCGCAGCGCCAGCTGGGCCGGCGTGTACCCCTCGGGCGCGAGGGCGGCGAACTCGACGGCGGCCTCGACGCCGGTGGCGTAGTCGACGCCGGAGAACGTCTCGCCCTGGTCGAAGGACTCGCCGTGCCGGTTGTAGGCGCGGTGGTCGTTCTCCGGGAAGACGGTGTCCTTGGTGTACTTGCCGGAGAGCAGGCCGGAGGCGAGCGGGACGCGGGCGATGATGCCGACGCCGGCCTCACGGGCCGCCGGGAGCACCTCGTACAGGGGCTTCAGCCGGAACGGGTTGAGGATGATCTGCACGCTCGCCACCCCCGGCCGGGCGATCGCGGTGAGGGCCTCGGCGCAGGTCTCCACGCTGACCCCGTAGTGCGCGATGCGCTCCTCCTCGACGAGGGTGTCGAGGGCGTCGAAGACCTCGTCGCTGGAGTAGACGGGGGTGGGCGGGCAGTGCAGCTGCACCAGGTCGACGCGGTCGACGCCGAGGTTGCGGCGGGAGCGGTCGTTCCAGGCGCGGAAGTTGTCCAGGACGTAGTTCTCGGGGATCTGGTCGACGCGGCGGCCCATCTTGGTGGCGACCAGCACGTGCAGGTCGGGCCGGCCGCTCAGGAACGTGGCGATGGTCTGCTCGCTGCGTCCGTCGCCGTAGACGTCGGCGGTGTCGAAGAAGGTCACCCCCGACTCGGCCGCCGCCTCCAGAACGGTCAGCGCCTCCTTGTCGTCCACGTCCCCCCAGTCGGCGCCCAGTTGCCAGGTGCCGAGACCGACGACGGATGCGTGCTGACCAGACCTACCGAATTCGCGCTCGTCCATGACGACAGTCTGTCATCCGCCGTGACCCGGTGCGGAACGGGCCGCTCCGGGCTGCCGTGCGTATCGACGGGGCTCTCCCTTGCGCCCGCAGTCGTCACCCGGGAGTGGTTCCTTCCGTCCTCGACGGTCGTGAGGCGCCGGTGAGGTCGGCGCCGGTGTCGGCGTCGCGCCGGGAGTGGCCGGTGCCGTGCCAGTCCAGGCACATGACGGTCGCGTCGTCCTGCAGGCGACCGTTGTTGGCGTCGACGATCGCCGCGATGAGGGTGCGGGCGGCCTCGCGGGGATGCAGATCGCGGGTGCGCACGATCAGGCCGGACAGATCGAGGCGGTTGGCGTTGCGCTCCAGCATGCCGTCGGTCAGCATCACCAACCGGTCGCCCGGCCGCAGGTCCAGCGACTGGACCCGGTAGGTGTGCGGGGCGTGGAAACCGAACGGCATGTCGATCTTCGGGGTGATCTCGCTCACCTGTCCGTTGCGCATCCGCAGGGGCCAGGGGTGCCCGGCGTTGATGAACTCGGTCCTGCCGTCGATCAGGCTGATGCGCAGGAGCTGGCCGGTGACGTAGCCCTGGCGGCCGTGCTCGCGCATGGCCTGGTCCGCCTGGCGGGCCTGTTCGGCGAGGTCGCCACCGGCCCGCCGGGCGCGGCGCAGGGCGCCCACCAACAGGGTGGCCAGCAGCGCGGCGTCGACATCGTGCCCCATGGCGTCGGTGACGGAGAGCTGGACGGTGTCCCGGTCGATCACGTAGTCGAAGGTGTCGCCCCCGACGTGGTCGGCCGGTTCCAGCGCCCCGGCCACGGCGAACTGCGCCGCCTCGCACGCCAGCGAGGCCGGGAGCAACCGGTGCTGGATCTCCGCGGCCAGGCTCAGCGGGACGGTGCGGCGGCCCCACTGGTACACGTCGGTGTAGGACCGGTTCGCGATGACGATGTACGCCAGGGCGTGCGCGGTCTCGCCGATCTCCCCCATCACCTCCGCGTCCGGCGCCGCGGGCAGGAACAGTTCGAGGAGCCCGATGGCGTCCCCGCGGTTGGTCACCGGGGCGACGATCCGCACCAGCGCGCCCTCGCCCCTGTCCTCCACGCTCGGCCGCTGGGTGCGGATCACATCGTCGTACAGCGTGCCGCGCAGTGGGATGCGCCGGGCGGGTTCATCGGTGTCGACGCTGCCCGCCGCCCCCAGCCGTACGACCGATCCGCCGGTGAAGTCGGTGATCAGGAACGACACCGCCGCGGCCCCGAGGTGCTCCTTGAGCATGCGCGCGACCACGTCGAGCGACTCCACGGGCGCCGCGGTCTCCGCCGCGGCCAGTGTCCCCGCCAGAGTCATCGCCCCGCCCCGGCGACTCGCGCCCCCGGGAACGCGCGCGGCCCGCCCCGCGTCCGGTCCTCTTGCGGTCACAGCGGCCCCTTCACGGCTCGGTGTACACCCTGTCTTCACGATCATGCGCTCTGGTTCCGAGATCGGCGGGGGAGTGCGGCTCGGCGCGTCGCCGCGGGCCGCGGGTCGGAAGCCGGCCGTCCGCAGATGGCACGACGGTGTTCGCCCCCGGAGCCGCAGCGGGGTGACGAGGCCGGGTGGTCCTCGTCTTCGAGACGGCCGCCGGAGTCGTCCGCCGTCACGTGCCCCTGCCGGTGGAACGCGTAGCGGAGCCCTGGCACCGTACGGCGCCAGGGCCCCAAGGAACCGCCACACCATCCGCCGGCCCTTCTACCGCGCCGGCCTTCTGTTCGCGCGGACCCGGCCGAGGCGCAGTCGGGCGTGCCGGGTTCGCGGTTGCTCGACCGGAGACCACCTCACCACCGATGTCCTGCAACCACCCTCACTTCGGAAGTCCGCCGCCGCTCCGTCCTGCACACGGCGACCGCCGCACCGCCGCCTGGCAGTTCATGCCTGCCGGGTCCCGCGTTCTCTCTGGGGCACGAGAGAAACCATAATCACGCCATCAATTAATGTCTACTCTCGTCAAGGTAGATTTTCATGCTCCAGATCGTGAGGTATGGTCTCGGGCGACAGAAATGAGGGCAGCACGGGAGAGCGCCCTCGGGAGAACGAGGAAAGCCGAGGGGCCGATGGAGACCGAATGGCGGGGAGAGGCGGCGGGGCCGACGGCATCTTGTTCGGCCCGGGCGCCCGAGTGCCCGCGGTCCGAGCGGTGGAGCGGAATCATCCACACCCGCCCCGCCCTCGGGCGGACCCGAGCCCGGTCGAGCCCAAGGTGAGCGACATCGAGCAGACGGCCCGGCCCGACCGGTTCTCCGTCGTACACCGCACGGTCGGCGACGTGCGCGTGGTCGTCGTGCGGGGCGAGATCGACCACGACGTCAAGAACGTCCTCGGCCACGCCCTGCTCCCGGAGGGCGGTGCGGCGGCGCCGTCACGGATCGTGGTGGACCTCGGCGGCGTGACCTTCATGGACTCCAGCGGCATCAACGTCCTGGTCGCCGCCCACCAGGCCGTCAGCGGCACCGAGGGGTGGCTGCGCATCGCCGCCGCACAGAATCCCGTCCTGCACGTCCTGCGACTGGTCGGCATCGACGACCTCATCACCTGCCACCCCACCCTCGAGCAGGCCCTCGCCCCCTGACCTCCCTGCTGCGGCCGGGCCGGGTCGTCCTGCCGCGAGCGACGCCGCACGGCCCGGCTCCTGGTCCACCGGCCCCACCGGTGGCCGTCGCCCCGGCGCCCGGCCGATCCCCCCACCCCGACGCCGTGGCGCCGAACGGTCAGGGAGCGTCCAGATGGGCCTGCACCGTCGGCCCGTACCGCGCGACGATGTCCTCGACCGGCGTCGCCCTGAGCTCGCTCCCGCGGGCGATGCCGAACATCACGCCCAGACCGAGCACGGTGGCCACGGCGAGTTCGGCGCGGATCCCCGGGTCGGGTCCGGTGAGGCGGGCGGCCAGGCGTTCGGTGACCTGGGTGCGGAAGTTGGCGCGCAGGATGTCGCCGTGGTCGCCGTGCAGGGGCGCGAACGCGATGCGCAGCACGGGGTCGGCGCCGCGCTCGCGCTGGCTCGCCACCACTTGCCGGACCATGTGCGCGCCCAGCTCCCCCAGCGGGGCGTCGAGCAGGGCGTCGGCGTCCTCCTCGAAGGACATCACCCGGGCGAACAGGGCGTCCTTGTTGCCGAAGTACTTCAGGACCAGCGGCGCGCTCACCCCGGCGCGTTCCGCGACGGCCTTGAGGGTGATGTCGGCGTGCGCCTGCCGGGCGAGGAAGTACCGGGCCGCGCGCAGGATCGCCGCCTTGGTCGCCTCGGCGTCGCGACGGGCGGGGCCCGGCGGCCGGGTCGCGGCCGAGGCGTCGGATGGAGTGCTCACGGCACTCATGCTCCCTCCAGCGCCCCGTCGCCGACGGAGCGGGTACGGCCGCGGACCCGCCGGGTGTCCTGCGGTCCGGCGTCGCCTGGGATGGTGAGCGCCACCGCGCACGCGGCCAGGGCCACCGCGCCCGCGACGCCGAACGCCAGCAGATAGCCGTGCAGGGTCGGCACCGGTGCCCCGCCGACGAGGCCGGTGTGGTGGACGAGGACGGCGGCGACGGCGGCGCTGGAGGTGGCCTGGCCGATGGTGCGCATCAGCACGTTGAAGCCGTTCGCCGAGGCGGTCTGTCCGGGCGGGACGGCACGCAGGATCAGCGAGGGCAGCGCCGAGTACGCGAGGGTGGTGCCGGTCGCCACGACCGTCGCCCCCACCATGATCATCCACAGGTCGCGGCTGTCGGCGATGCGCAGGGCGTACCCGGAGGCGATGACGGCGGCACCGAGGGCGAGGGTGATCCGCGGCCCGCGTCTTTCGGAGATACGGGCGGAGAGCGGCGAGAACAGCAGCATGGTGATGCCGCCGGGCAGCAGGCACAGGCCCGTCTGGACGATGGACAGCCCGAGCCCGTACCCGCTGGCCTCGGGCGCCTGCACCAACTGGGCGGTCACCAGGGAGTTGGCGTAGAAGGCGAAACCGGTCAGGAGCGCCGCCACGTGGGACAGGCCCACCCTCGGCCGGAACACCAACCGCAGGTCCACCAGGGGCTGTTCGGCGCGCAGCTGCTGCCACCACCACAGGCCGAGGACGATCACGGCGGCGAGGAACAGACCCACGACCCGGGCACTCCCCCAGCCCCACTGGCCGCCCTGGGACACGGCGAGGAGCAGGCTGATCAGCCCGGCCGCCAGCCCGAGCGCACCCGTCACGTCGAACCGGCCGGGCTCGCGCAAGGGCGACTCCGGCACCGCAAAGCGGATCAGCGCGACCCCGGTCGCACCCAGCGCGGCGGTCACCCAGAACATCACGTGCCAGTTGGCGTACTGCACGACCACGGCCGCCGCCGGCAGGCCGAGCGCGGCGCCGACACCCACGGTGGAGCTCATCAGCGCCACGGCGGATCCCCGGCGTTCCGGCGGCAGTTCGTCACGCAGGATGCTGATGGACAGCGGGACGACCGAAGTCGCGGCGCCCTGGAGCGTCCGGGCCGCGATCAGCACGCCGATGTCGGAGGTCAGGGCGCAGATCACCGAGCCGGCGGCCATCAGGCCGAACGAGACGAGCAGCACCCGCCGCTTGCCGTACATGTCCCCGGCGCGGCCGAGGACGGGGGTGAGGACCGCGCCGGACAGCAGCGAGGCGGTCACCATCCAGGAGACCGCGCCCGCCGAGGCGCCGGTCAGCCGGGGCAGATCGGGCAGCAGGGGAACGACGACGGTCTGCATGACCGCCATGAGAATGCCGCAGTACGCCAGGACCCGGATGGTGAGCCGGGCCCGCGGACCGGCTGCTCCCTCTGCCCGGGCGGGTATCGGAGCGGGCGACGCCATGGACACTCCAGCGACCTGAAGGAAGCGAAATAGGGTGAATGGGAATTCCCCGTATCAGTGAATTGCCATTCACCCCATGCCCGTCCGGGTCGCCGTGACGGTCTCCCGGCTACTTTCGCGAAGTCAGCGCCCTGGCGTGCGCGCCGCGCGCCAGCTTCGGCCCCAGCCAGCGCTTGAACCGCCGCAGGGCCCCCAGCTGCCCGGCGGCCCGGTCGAGCCGGTAGTACAGCTGGGGTGGGACGTAGGGCAGCAGGGGTGAGTGGCGCTGGCCGAGCAGGGCGAACATCTGCTCCGGGGGGAGGTGGATGTAGCGGGTGAGGTTCTCGTACCACTGGGCGCTGTAGCGGGCGGCGCTCTGCAGCGACAGCAGGGCGGACTTGCGTTCCTGTTCGTAGCGGGCGAGGGCCGTCGACAGGTCGGCGCTCTCCCGCAGGGCGCCGGCGAGGGCGATGGCGTCCTCCAGGGCGAGGGTGGTCCCGGCGCCGATCGAGTAGTGGGTGGTGTGGGCGGCGTCGCCGAGGAGGACGAGGTTGCCGCGGTACCAGCTGCGGTTGGTGAGGGTACGGAAGGTCAGCCACTGGGTGCTGCCGTCGGCGGCGGCGCGGCCGATCAGGGGCCGGCCGTCGAGGATGTGCGCGAAGAGCTTCTCGAGCCGGGCCAGTCCGTCGCCCTCGCTCGCCCGGTCGAGGCCGAGTCCGGCCAGGGTCTCGGGGGCGCACTCGATGACGCAGGTGCTCTGCTCGGAGCTGAAGGGGTAGCCGTAGCACCAGATCCAGCCGTGCTCGGTCTCCACGAAGGCGAAGGTGAAGGAGTCGAACACCTTGGTGGTGCCGAGCCAGATGTAGGAGTTGCGCCCCGGGGTGAGTTCGGGGCCGAAGTCGTCGGCGTGGTGCGTGCGCAGGACACTGCGGACGCCGTCGCCGGCCACGACGAGATCGGCGTCCGGCAGCTTCTCGGCGGTGATCCCGCTCTCGTACTCCAGCCGCACGCCGAGGGCGCGGGCGCGGGCGGCGAGGATCTCCAGCAGCTTGTGCCGGCCGATGCCGTGCCCCTCGTCGCCCGGCTGACGGGTCGCCAGGTCCCGTACGTGGGCGACGCCCTCGTTCCAGCGGACCGACTCCGCCTCGATCGCGCTCGCCGACTCGGGGTCGCAGACGCGGAGCCGGTCGAGGAGTCCCTGCCAGTACGTGACACCCCAGCCGTAGGTCGAGCCCTCCGGGTTGCGCTCGTGGACGGTGACGTCGTGGGACGGATCCTGGCGCTTGAGCAGGATCGAGAGATACAGGCCGGCGGGCCCGCCGCCGACACAGGCGACCTTCACGCTCACTCCCGGGAGTTACCAGACGTGGTTGATTGACGACGCAGGGTAGCAGGGCGCGATGCCCGCGCCGGGACGCCCCACCTGCCCGATCACGCCACTTTCCCCACGTGGGCCACACCACCGCGGAGGGGTCGGCGCGCGAAAGATCACCGGAACCGGTGCGTTCACGGAAAGGAATTGCCCCTTCCGCCCGGCCCGACCCCCCGCTCGCAACAAGATCATCTTCGTTCAAGATTGCACGACATGTAATTGATTGTCCTGATCACAGCCAACCTCTCTCGGGCGATTTCTCCCTTTCTCCCCCAGGTCGATAGGCATACGGGGTCGTCAACCGAACGCATCCCAGGAGGTCCCGCATGCCGGAACTCAGCCGTCGTCGCGCACTCACCGCGGCGGCCGCCGTCACCGGTGCCGCGCTCGTCGCCGTCCCCGCCGCCCGGGCGGACGACCGTCACCACGACTCGCACGGCTCCCCCGATTCCTTCGACGAGGTCTACAAAGGCCGCCGAATACAGGGCCGGCCCACCGACGGCGGCGGCCATCACCATGGCGGCGGCTACGGCGTGTACGTCGACGGGGTCGAACTGCACGTGATGCGCAACGCCGACGGGACCTGGATCAGCGTGGTCAGCCACTACGACCCGGTGCCCACCCCGCGGGCCGCCGCCCGCGCCGCGGTCGACGAGCTCCAGGGCGCGCGACTCGTCCCGTTCCCCGCCGGCTGACCGGCCGACCGCCCCCTTACGCGCACACTTGGAGCACCGCACATGACCGTCCGCAAGAACCAGGCGTCCCTGACCTCCGACGAGAAGCGGCGCTTCGTCGCCGCCGTCCTCCAGCTCAAGCGCAGCGGCCGCTACGACGCCTTCGTCACCACCCACAACGGGTTCATCCTCGGTGACACCGACAACGGCGAGCGCACCGGCCACCGTTCCCCCTCCTTCCTGCCGTGGCACCGCAGATTCCTGCTGGAGTTCGAGCGGGCGCTCCAGTCGGTGGACGCCTCGGTGGCGCTGCCGTACTGGGACTGGTCCACCGACCGTTCCCCGCGTTCCTCGCTCTGGGCGCCGGACTTCCTCGGCGGCAGCGGGCGCAGCCGCGACGGCCAGGTGATGGACGGTCCGTTCGCCGCCTCGGCCGGCAACTGGGCCGTCAACGTCCGGGTGGACGGCCGCGGCTACCTCCGGCGCGCGCTGGGGACGGGCGTGCGTGAGCTGCCGACCCGGTCCGAGGTCGAGTCGGTGCTGTCGATGGCGACCTACGACATGGCCCCCTGGAACAGCGGCTCCGACGGCTTCCGCAACCACCTGGAGGGCTGGCGCGGGGTCAATCTGCACAACCGGGTCCATGTGTGGGTCGGCGGGCAGATGGCGACCGGGGTCTCCCCCAACGACCCGGTGTTCTGGCTGCACCACGCCTACATCGACAAGCTGTGGGCCCAGTGGCAGCGCCGGCACCCCGGGTCCACCTACCTCCCGGGCGGCGGTACGCCGGACGTCGTCGACCTCCACGAGACGATGAAGCCCTGGAACGACACCACCCCGGCGGACCTTCTCGATCACACCGCCCACTACACCTTCGACACCGACTGATCGTCACCCGTCGGTTTGCCCGGCCGGCCACGGGTACCCGCGACGGACACGCAGCGACGAGACGAACCAGCAGGACGAAGGAGGAGACGATCGTGTCGCAGGTCGAGGAATCCATCGAGGTCGGCGTGCCCGTGCACACGGCCTACGACCAGTGGACGCAGTTCGAGACGTTCCCGGCGTTCATGAGCGGGGTGGACCGCATCGAGCAGCGCACGGACACGCTCACCCACTGGGTGACCAGTGTGAACGGCGTGCGCCGGGAGTTCGACGCGGAGATCACCGAACAGATCCCGGACGAACGGGTCGCCTGGACCACGGTCTCCGGCGAGGCCCGGCAGGCCGGTGTGGTGACCTTCCACCGGCTCGACGACAGCCACACCAAGGTGATGCTCCAGCTGGAGTTCCAGCCGGAGGGCGTCACCGAGACCGTCGGCGACAAGCTGGGCTTCGTGAAGCGGCAGACCAAGGGTGACCTGGAGCGCTTCAAGGAGTTCATCGAGAAGCGCGGTCTGGAGACCGGAGGCTGGCGCGGCGTCGTGCTGTGACCCGCGCGCCGCTCAGCCCGCGTCGGCGTCCGCCGTACGGCACTCCGGGTGCCCCCAGCCCTGCGCGTTCTTGGCGATCTGCTCGCCGGCCGCGTACGGGCGGCCGCACACACAGCGGCCGGGGAACTTGGCCTTGAGCGTGCGGGACGCCGAACCACCGCTCCGCCGGGGGGACTTGCCCCCGGCGGAGCGGCCGGTTTTCGCGGACTTCCCCTTCGGGGTGTCCGGCGAGGCCGGCGGCTCCGGGGAGCCCTGCTCGCTGCCGGCCGGCTGCTGGACGACGGCCGCCTGGCTGGCGGCGCGGTCGGCGAAGTCGTTGAGCGGGTCGCCGTCGACCTGGTGGGCGGGCACATAGCGGAAATCGACCGAGCGGCCGTCGAGCAGTTCGTCGATGCGGACGACGAGCTCCTGGTTGGCCACCGGCTTCCCGGCGGACGTCTTCCAGCCGTTGCGCTTCCAGCCCGGCAGCCAGGTGGTGACGGCCTTCATGGCGTACTGCGAGTCCATCCGGACCTCGAGCGGCACCGCCGGGTCGGTGGAGGCCAGCAGGCGTTCCAACGCGGTGAGTTCGGCGATGTTGTTGGTCGCTTTGCCGAGCGGCCCCGCCTCCCAGCGGGCCGGTGCCTCCGCGTCGTCCGCGACCACCCAGGCCCAGGCCGCCGGTCCCGGATTTCCCTTCGAAGCCCCGTCGCACGCGGCCACCACTCGTTCACGCATGTGCCCGATCATGCCACGGCCGCGCCGACGCCCCGCCGGGTGGCTAGGACACCTCCGTGGTCTGCGGCATGTCGCCCGCGGTGGTGGTGACGTCGATCACGGAGAAACTCGCGCCCTGCGGGTCGCTGATCGCCGCGAACTGTCCGAACGGGGTGTCCATCGGGCCGAAGCGCAGGACGCCGCCGAGCTTGGTGGCCCTGGCCACGGCGTCGTCGCAGTTGTCGACCGTGAAGTACACGTTGACGTAGGACGGCACCTCGGGCGGGAACTCGTCCGTCATCTTCATGCGGCCGAGGACCGTGTCGCCGTCGACCTCGAACAGCCGGAAGTCGACCGCGTCGTCCTGCATCTGCTTCGCCGTGTACGGGAACACGGCCGGGAGGAACGCGTCCGTCTTCTCGGGTTCGCGGGTGAAGACCTCAGCCCAGCAGAAGGCGCCGGGCTGCTCGGGCGGCGCCTCGAAGCCCTCGTGGACGCCCGCCTGCCAGACGCCGAACACGGCGCCGCCGGGCTCGCGGCCCAGGCACATCGTGCCGAAGTCACCGACCCGCATCGGCTCCATCAGCACCTCGCCGCCGTTCTCACGGATCTTGCCGGCGGTCACCGCGGCGTCCGGGGAGGCCAAGTACAGGCACCACTGCGACTGGCCCTCCTGGCCGGGCATCGGCGGGACGACGGCGGCGACCGCCTTGCCGTTCGCGTAGGCCTGTGTGTAGTTGCCGTACTCCGACGACGCGTCGCCGAAGGTCCAGCCGAGGACCTCGCCGTAGAAGGTCTTGGCGCCCTCCACGTCACTGAACATCGCGTCGGCCCAACAAGGGGTTCCCTCTGGACGTACGACCATGACCGCAGCCTTCCGGTGAGACGGGTTGTCCGGTTCCTCACGCTAGCCATCCGGCCGTCCGCTCGCGCGCCGAACACACGGGTAACCCAGAGTGACCCCTGAGCGCTCCGGCGCGCGGGAGCACACGGAGGAAGCGGTGGCACACACCGGGCACCTTCCGCCCCATCAGGGAGGTTTGCACCCTTCAGACCATGAAACCGCCCCCTTCACGCCGTACCCGTCCGTCACACAGGGTGTTTGGCTGGTGCGAGCGGATCTTCCGAACCGAGCTTCTCGAACGGTCCGCCCGTCTCCGCGCACCTTCCTGGAGGGAATGTGTCCACACCGGACAGCGCCACCGGTCCAGCCCTGGACGAACCCGCCCCCGAACCCACCACCGACGCACAGCTCACCAGTCTCGGCACCCAGGCTGCCCGCCAGCTCGCCACCACGCACAAGTCCGAACCGCAGATGCAGGCCATCAGCTCGCGCTGGCTGCTGCGGATGCTGCCCTGGGTGGACGTCAAGGGCGGCACCTACCGAGTCAACCGGCGTCTCCAGCTGCGTGTCGGCCGGGGCCGGGTGCAGTTCGAGCAGAACGGCGGCAACGCCGTACGGGTCATCCCGCAGACCCTCACCGAGCTGCCCGTGCTGCGGGGCTACTCCGACAACGGAACCCTGGCGGAACTCTCCTCCCGCTTCCAGACGCGGGAGGTCCGGGCCGGTCAGGTCGTCTTCGAGGCCGGCCAGCCGGTCACCGAGACCTACCTGGTGGTGCACGGCAGGTTCACCCGCTTCACCGCCGGCAAGTACGGCGAGGAGGAGATCGTCGGGGTCGTCTCCGGCGGCGACCAGCTCGGCGACGAGGCCCTCGGGCAGGACGACCCGCTGTGGCTGAGCTCGGTGCGCGCCGAGACCTCGGGTGTGCTGCTGGCACTGCCCTGGGACGTGCTGCGGGACTTCGTCGGGCGGGTGCCGTCCCTCGCCGCCCATCTGGAGGCCTACGCCGCCCGGCAGCAGCTGCCGATGAACCGCAAGGGCGAGGCCGAAGTGCCGGTGCAGGCCGGCCACACCGGAGAGCCGACACTGTCGGCGGGCTTCGTCGACTACGAACTCTCGCCCCGGGAGTACGAGTTGTCGCTGACCCAGACCGTGCTGAAGGTCCACACCCGGGTCGCCGACCTCTACAACAACCCGATGAACCAGACCGAGCAGCAACTGCGCCTGACCGTGGAGGAGATCCGCGAGCGGCAGGAGTGGGAGATGGTCAACAACCGGGAGTTCGGGCTCCTGCACAACATCGACCACGGCCAGCGCGTCAGCACGTTCACCGGGCCGCCGACCCCGGACGACATGGACGACCTGTTGTCGATGCGGCGCAAGACCAAGCTCTTCCTCGCCCATCCCAAGGCGATCGCGGCCTTCTTCCGACAGTGCAACCGGCGCGGTCTGGTGCCGGGCACGGCCACCGTCGAGGGGCACGAGATCCCGGCCTGGCGCGGGGTGCCGATCTTCCCCTGCAACAAGATCCCGATCAGCCCGCAGCACACCAGCAGCATCATCGCGCTGCGCACCGGCGAGGCGGACCAGGGGGTCGTCGGCCTGTACCAGACGGGCATCCCGGAGGAGTTCCAACCCGGCCTGAACGTACGGTTCATGGGGATCGACGCCAACTCGATCATCCGCTACCTGGTGACCGCCTACTACTCGATGGCCGTACTGGTGCCGGACGCCGCCGGGGTCCTGGAGAACGTCCAGGTCGGCCGGACGGCCGAGTGACGGCGGGGAGCCGGCGATGAGCACGCCCACGAGCACCGGGAGTGCGCTGCCCGGCCCACCGAACCTCGCCCGCGGCATGCGGGCCCGGCGCGGCGGGGCGGTCCCCGGTCTGCGCTACCGGAAGGTGGAGCCCGCCGACCCGGAGAAGGCCGCGGAGATCGACCGCAGGCTGGAGGAGTGGGCCCGGGGCCTGGACCTGTTCCCGGTGGCCTGGAACGGGGACTTCGCGGGCTTCCAGTTCGGCCGCGCCGTGGTGCTCCAGCATCCGCGCGCGCTCGACCCGGAGCGCCTGACCGTGGCCGGCAAGCTGCTGCTGGCCGAGAACATCGTCGACAACTGCTACTGCGAGGAGGACGAGGACAAGGGCGGCTCGCGCAGCGGACTGGGCGGCCGGCTGATCATCGCCCAGTCGGCGCTCGACCCCTACCACGGCCCGCCCGACCTCCAGGAGGAGTGGGCACGCGGGGTGCAGGCCGACGGTCCGCTGCGCTCGTACCACTGGGCGCTGAAGGACTACGCGGCCCTGGCCACCCCCAGCCAGACCGACCGGTTCGTGCACGACATCGCCCGGCTGCACCTGGGCTACCTCGGCGAGGCGGCCTGGGGGGAGACGCGGTACGTGCCGCGGATCTGGGAGTACCTGACGATGCGGCAGTTCAACAACTTCCGGCCGTGTCTGTCGATCGTCGACGCGGTCGACGGCTACGAACTGCCCGAGCAGCTGTACGCCCGTCCGGAGATCCAACGGGTCACCGCGCTGGCCTGCAACGCCACCACGATCGTCAACGACCTGTACTCCTTCACCAGGGAGCTGGCGTCCGACCCCACCCATCTCAACCTGCCGCAGGTCGTGGCCGCCAACGACCGGCGCGGGCTGAAGGCCGCCTATCTGCGGTCGGTCGAGATCCACAACCAGCTCATGGAGGCGTTCGAGGAGGACTCGGCGGTGCTCGCCGCCACCTCGCCGCTCGTCGAGCGCTATCTCCAGGGACTGTCCGACTGGGTGGCCGGCAACCACGAGTGGCACGCCACCAACACCCACCGCTACCACCTGCCCGACTACTGGTGACCGCACCCTCTCTGACACATCGTCACGCACAGCACCATGAGGAGCCACTGTTGACCACAGCCCACGACGCCGGCACCAAGACCGTCCCGGTGCCCACCCAGTCCACGTACCAGAACCGCGTCGCGGACTACTGGAACGCCGAGGAGAACCCGGTCAACCTCGAACTCGGCAGAATCGACGATCTCTACCACCATCACTACGGCGTCGGCGAGGCGGACTGGGCCGTGCTCGACGAACGCGACGCGGAACTGCGCCGGGAACGCATCACCGCCGAACTGCACCGGCTGGAGCACGCCCAGGCCGAACTACTGGCCGCACGCCTCGGCCGGCTCACCCCCGCCGACCGCGTCTTCGACGCCGGCTGCGGACGCGGCGGCGGCAGTGTCACGGCCCATCTGCGCTACGGCTGCCGCGCGGACGGCGTCACCATCTCCGCCAAGCAGGCCGAGTTCGCCAACGAGCAGGCGCGCAAGCGGGGCATCGACGACCAGGTGCGCTACCACCACCGCAACATGCTCGACACCCGTCTGGAGACCGGCGCCTACGCGGCCTCGTGGAACAACGAGTCGACGATGTACGTCGAGCTGGACCTGCTGTTCGCCGAGCACGCCCGGCTGCTGCGCCGCGGCGGACGCTACGTCGTCATCACGGGCTGCTACAACGACGCCTACGGCCAGGCCTCGCGCGAGGTGTCGCTCATCAACGCCCACTACATCTGTGACATCCATCCGCGCTCGGCGTACTTCCGGGCGCTGGCCCGCAACCGGCTGGTGCCGGTCCATGTGGAGGACCTCACCGAGGCGGCCATCCCCTACTGGGAGCTGCGCAGTCGGGCCGACCACCTGGTCACCGGCATCGAGGAGACGTTCCTGAACGCCTACCGCAACGGCAGCTTCCAGTACCTGCTGATCGCGGCCGACCGGGTCTGAATTCCGTTGGACAGCGGCGAGGCCGGTCCTCTGCAATGGGTCGCATGTGCGCGGTGAAGATGCATGCAGACGAGGTCGACCTCGACGCCCCGCTGGTGAGCCGGCTCGTCGCCGGCCAGTTCCCGCGGTGGGCCGGGCTGCCCGTGCGGCGGCTGGACTCCTCCGGGACCGAGAACGCGATGTTCCGGCTGGGTGCCGACAAGGTGGTACGGCTGCCCCGGCATCCCCGCGCCGTCGAGAGCGTGGCGCACGAACAGCGCTGGCTGGCCCGGCTGGGGCCGAGGCTGCCCGTGGCCGCGCCCGTGCCGCTGGAACTGGGCGGGCCCGGTGAGGGGTTCGCCTGGCCCTGGTCGGTCTACCACTGGCTGGACGGCGCCAATCCGGTCGCCGGCGCCGTCGAGAGGCCCCGGGCGCTGGCGGCGGACCTGGCGGCGTTCGTCACCGCCCTGCGCGGGATCGAGACGCGGGGCGGGCCGCCGAACCACCGGGGTGTCCCGCTCGCCGAACGGGACACCCCCACCCGCGACGCCCTCGCCCGGCTGACGGGGCGGATCGACACCACCGCGGTCACCGCTCTGTGGGAGGAGGCGCTGCGGGCGCCGGGGCACACGCAACCGCCCGCCTGGGCCCACGGAGACCTGATGCCCGGGAACGTGCTGGTCCGGGACGGACGGCTGACGGCGGTGATCGACTTCGGCTGCGTCGGGGTGGGTGACCCGGCCGTGGACCTGATCGTCGCCTGGAACCTGCTGCCCGCCTCGGCCCGCGGAACCTTCCGGGAGGCGGTGGGCGCGGACGACGCCGAGTGGGCCCGCGGCCGGGGCTGGGCACTGTCGATCTCGCTGATCCAGCTGCCGTACTACTGGGAGACCAATCCGCCGCTCGCGGAGAACTCCCGGCATGTGATCAGGGAGATCCTGGCCGAGGCCCGGACCGCCGACGCGCCCTCGCCGACCGGTCCCTACTCGCCGTCGTAGGCCTTCCTCAGAGCGGCGATGTCGAGCTTGCCCATGGCGTACATGGCCTTGGTGGTGCGGGTGGCCTTCTCCGGGTCGGGGTCGCTGATCATCTCGATCAGTCCGTCGGGGATGACCTGCCAGGACAGGCCGTACTTGTCCTTGAGCCAGCCGCACGGGCCGGGCTCGCCGCCGTTCTCGGTGAGCCTGGTCCAGTAGTGGTCGACCTCCGCCTGGTCCGCGCAGTGGATCTGGAAGGAGATCGCCTCGCTGAAGGTGAACTGCGGGCCGCCGTTGATGCCGACGAACTTCTGCCCGTTGGCCGTGAACTCCACGGCCAGCACGGATCCGGCCGGGCCGGGACCGGCCTCGTTGTAGCGGCCGATGTCGCCGATGGTGGAGTTCTTGAAGACGGAGACGTAGTAGTGGGCGGCTTCCTCGGCCTGGCCGTCGAACCAGAGACACGTGGTGAATCCGTCGGTGGTCATGAGTACCTCCTGGGCGTGGAACGCGGTCATCAGTGTCGACTGCCGCCCGCCCCGGAAGTCATCGCTCGGGCCGTGGGGTAATCCGGATGGCCGGTGCGGCCGGCGCCGCTAGCATCCGGCCCATGACCTCATCCAGCGCCGACAGCGGCCTGCGGCCGTTCCGTCTCGACATCCCGCGGAGCGACCTCGACGACCTGCACGACCGGCTGGACCGGACCCGCTGGCCGCAGGGGCTGCCCGCGACGGGCTGGTCGTACGGCGTACCGAGCGGCTATCTGCGGGAGCTGGCCCGGTACTGGCGGCAGGAGTACGACTGGCGGGCGGCCGAGGCGCTGCTCAACGAGTGGCCGCAGTTCACGACCGTCATCGACGGGACGAACGTCCACTTCGCGCATGTCCGCTCGCCCGAGCCGGACGCCACCCCGCTGATCCTGACCCATGGCTGGCCGGGCTCGATCGTCGAGTTCCTGGACGTGGTCGGCCCGTTGACGGACCCGGCGGCCCATGGCGGGGACCCGGCCGACGCCTTCCACGTCGTCGTGCCGAGCGTCCCCGGTTTCGGCCTGTCCGGACCCGTCGCGGAGAGCGGCTGGGAGGCGGGGCGGGTCGCCGACGCATGGGCCGAACTGATGGGCCGGCTCGGCTACGAGCGGTTCGGGGCACAGGGCGGCGACTGGGGCTCGGTGATCTCCCGCGAGCTGGGCCGCGCCCACCCCGACCGGCTGATCGGCGTCCATCTGAACCTGCTGCCGGGCGCGCAGGCCACCCGGGAGCCCACGCCCGAGGAGCTTCGGGCCATGAGCCCCGAGGAGCGGGAGCACACCCTCCGGTCATGGCGGCGATGGGTCGCGTTCGCGGCGGAGGAGACCGGCTACTACCTCCAGCAGGCCACCCGCCCGCAGACCCTGGCGTACGGGCTCACCGACTCGCCGGTCGGTCAACTCGCCTGGATCATCGAGAAGTTCCGGGAGTGGACGGACTGTGAGGAGCTGCCGGAGGAGGCCGTCGACCGCGACCGGCTCCTCACCAACGTCATGCTCTACTGGCTGACCGGGACGGCCGGTTCGTCCGCCCGGATCTACTACGAGCGTCAGCACGCCACCGGCCGGGCGGCCGCGCCCCGGGAGCCGTCGACGGTTCCGACGGCGCTCGCCCTGTTCCCCGCCGAGCCGCAGATCCCCCTGCGGCGGAAGGCCGAGCGCACCGAGAACCTGGTGCGCTGGACGGAGTTCGACCGGGGCGGCCACTTCGCGGCGCTGGAGGAACCCGACCTGCTGGTGGGCGACGTACGGGCGTTCTTCCGGCAGTTGCGCGAGAAGGGCTGAGCGCCCGAGCGGGGTGCGGGGTGCTCTGCCCGTGGCGAATCTGCCGCGGGCAGAGAAACCGCGTGCGGGCACCTCCGGCGGTCAACAGTGGAGTCGACGGCAGTCACGCCACGACGAGGAGAACCGATGACTCCACTCACCACGCTCGCTCCCCGTGCCGAGGAGGGCGACACCGCGCACTCCCGCTTCGACGACCAGCTCGCCGCCCAACTGCTGAACCAGCGCATCGTGTTGCTCGGCACCCAGGTCGACGAGGTCTCCGCGAACCGGGTCTGCGCGCAGCTGCTGATCCTGTCGGCGGAGGACCCGCGCACCGACATCGCCCTCTACATCAACAGCCCCGGCGGGTCGGTGCACGCGGGGCTCGCCATCTACGACACCATGCGGCTGATCCCCAACGACGTCTCGACGCTCGCCATGGGCTTCGCGGCCAGCATGGGCCAGTTCCTGCTCGGTGTCGGCGCGTCCGGCAAGCGGTACGCGCTGCCGAACGCACGGGTCATGATGCACCAGCCGTCGGCCGGGATCGGCGGGACCACGGCGGACATCGAGATCCAGGCGGAGAACCTGGAGCACACCAAGCGCACCATCGAGCGGATCACCGCCGAGCACACCGGCCAGTCGCCGGAGACCATCTCGCGCGACGGTGACCGCGACCGCTGGTTCACGGCCGAGGAGGCCAGGGAGTACGGCATCGTGGACCGGGTCGTGGAGTCCCTCGCGGACGTCCGCCCGGCCGCGCAGAAGCGACGGGTGGGGATGTGAACATGGGGACCTACACGATTCCGAACGTGGTCGAGCGGACCCCGCAGGGCGAGCGGTCGTACGACGTGTTCAGTCGGCTGCTGTCCGAGCGGATCATCTTCATCGGCACCGAGATCGACGACGGCGTGGCCAACGTCGTCATCGCGCAGCTCCTCCACCTGGAGGCGGCGTCCCCGGAGAGCGAGATCTCGATCTACCTCAACTCCCCCGGCGGCTCGTTCACCTCGCTGATGGCGATCTACGACACGATGACGTTCGTCCAGGCGCCGATCTCGACCCTCTGCGTCGGGCAGGCGGCGTCCACGGCGGCCGTGCTGCTGGCGGGCGGGGACCCCGGCCGGCGGCTCGTCCTGGAGCACGCGCGCGTGCTGCTCGGGCAGCCGGCCAGCGGCGGCCGCCAGGGCACGGTCTCGGACCTGACACTCCAGGCCAAGGAGATGGTCCGGATCCGCGCCCAGGTGGAGGAGGTGCTGGCCCGCCACACCCGCCACGACATCGCGACCCTGCGCGCGGACATGGACCGCGACAAGGTGTTCACGGCGCAGGAGGCGGTGGCGTACGGACTGGCCGACGAGGTGCTGAGCCGGCGTCCCGTGCGGGTGTGAGACGCCGGCCCGCGCTGTTCGTCAGGCGGCCAGGCAGAGGCCGTCGTACGACGACGTGGCCGTACGGCCGCGGGCGGAATGCCGGGCGGAGGGCCGGCTGCTGAGCCGGATCAGCTCGCCCTGGGCCCGCGCCAGCAGGTCGCCCAGGCTCAGGCCGAGGGCGTGGGCGGCGGCCGCGAGGACCTCCGAGGAGGCTTCCTTGCGGCCTCGCTCCACCTCCGAGAGATAGGGCATGGAGATACGGGCCGAGTCGGCGACGTCCTTGAGCGTGCGTTCCTGGGCCTGGCGTTCCCGGCGCAGGACGTCCCCGACCAGGTCGCGCCACAAGGGCTCGCGCGGCGCGGGCCGGGGAACGGGTGCGGGAGCGGTGGGAGTGACGGTGGCGGCGCTGCCCGGGCGCTCGGCAGGCGGGCGCAGCGGGATCACGCGGGCTCGGTTCGGCGCTTGGTTGCTCACCTCCCCAGCCTAGGAAAGCGGGCCGCCTGCGGAAGGGCCGGGCGTTGCGCCCTCGGTGGAATCGGACGAAACGCCCCCGCGTCGCAAGGGGCGCGAATCCCGCGTGCATGGGTCTGCCCGGACGGGGTAGTCGCCACGAGAGTGGGCCTGCCCGTCGATGCTCGCTCACGGACCGAGTACAGCAGACGTCGAACCGTGACCTTCCTGGGAGAGGCAATGGAGACCGCCGTGATCCGGTCAGAGGCCAAGGCCGTCGAGGACACCGCCGTAGCCATCAGCACGGCCGGCGCGCCGCTCCCGGGCATCGAGGCACCCCGGAGCGTGGCTCCGCGGGACGCACGGGAGCTGTCCCGTCAGTTCTTCCAGCGGCTGGCCGTCCTCGAGGAGGGGACCCACGAGTACCAGTACGCGCGCAACACCCTCATCGAGATGAACATGTCCCTGGTGCGGTTCGCGGCCGGCCGGTTCCGCGGCCGCGGGGACGACATGGAGGACATCGTCCAGACCGGGATGATCGGCCTGATCAAGGCCATCGACCGGTTCGAGATCTCGCGTGAGGTGGAGTTCACCTCGTTCGCGCTGCCGTACATCGTCGGTGAGATCAAGCGCTTCTTCCGGGACACGACGTGGGCGGTGCACGTGCCGCGGCGGCTCCAGGAGCTGCGCGTCGAGCTGGCCAAGGCCCGCGACGAGCTCTCCAGCCGTCTGGACCGGGACCCGACCGTGCCCGAGCTGGCCACCCTGATGAACCTGGCGGAGAGCCAGGTCGTCGAGGCACAGATCGCCGCCAACGGCTACAACTCCTCCTCCCTCGACGCGGCGCTCACCGGGGACGGCCCGGAGCACGGCGAGGCGGTCCTCGCGGACTTCATCGGCGTGGAGGAGGAGGGGCTCCGGCTCGTCGAGGACTTCCACTCGCTCGCGCCGCTGATGGCCGAGCTCAGCGAGCGCGACCGGCAGATCATCCACCTGCGGTTCGTGGAGGAGGCCACCCAGGCGGAGATCGGCGAGCGGCTCGGCTGCTCGCAGATGCATGTGTCCCGCCTGATCAAGCGGATCATCATGCGACTGCGCCACGGGATGCTGGGCGAGCTGGACTACGCCTGATCGGCGCGGCCCGCGGGGCGCGTGCCCCGCGGGCCTAGGATCCGAAGGTGAGCACGGCCCGGACCCGCTTGCCGACCGGGACGCGCTCGGCGGTGACCTCCGCCGCCACCGCGTGGACGATCTCCAGACCGTGCCGGCCGATGCGCTCGGGGTCCTTGGGGAACCGCAGGGGCAGTGCGTCGCTGCTGTCGTAGACGCAGACCGTGACCGAGGACTCCGTACCCTCCAGCTCCAGGATGTACGGCCCGTTGCTGTGCCGGTCGGCGTTGGTGATCAGTTCGCTGACCACCAGCAACACCTCACCGCTCGCCCGGTCCCCGATCGTGGCGCACCACTCCGTCCTGAGCTGGTCGACGAAGTGTGCGGCGAAGGCGCGGGCCTCGGCTATGCAGCCGGGCTCACCGGTGTAGTGCGCCGCCCGCCGCAGCGGTTCCACGGGTACGTCGAAACCAGTAGGTATCACTGCCTCGTCCAGGTACTCGATCATGCGTTTCTCTCTCGAAGGCCGGAATGGCCGGACGCCGCTGGGTGTGCCTCTGTGCTCGTACCCCGAGTTGCGCCGCGCAGTCCAGGTCAGTTTTCCACCTGTACGCGGGACGGCCACGGATGCCTCACACGACTGATGACTCGGCCGGCGCGCCGGGGGCCGGGGTGCCCGCGCCGGAGGAATCCGCCGAGGTCGGCGGCGACTGGCTCGTGCTGTCGCCCGTCAGCGGAAGCCGAGGAGCCGAGGAGAGGCTGCCGGACTCGCTCGTGGGTTCGGACGGCGAGCTCGGTTGCGACTCGGAACCCGGCGAGTCGGGCACCAGGTGCTGGGCGGACCGGGACCCGGAGGGCGGGGACTCCGAGGAGGGGGGTGCGAACCTCCTCGACTCGGAGCTCGACGACGGCGAGGACGGCGGTTCCTTCGACGGCGGTTCCTTCGACGGCGGTTCCGACGACGGCGGTTCCGACGACGGGGGCGACGTGGACGAACCGGAGGACGGCGGCAGCGGACAACCCGGCGGCCGGTCGGCGGGCGGCGAGACGCACGGCGGGGACGTCCGCGGGCCGTCGCCCGTCGGCGCGCTCGGCGTGCTGACCGTGATGGACGGCGTGAGCCTCGCCGGCGGCCGGGTCGGCCGGTCCTGGTGCGGCTTGTCGCCCGGTCGGCGGGCGAACCAGTGGTGGTCGTGTCGGGGGTCGTAGAGCACGAACACATCGACCACGGTCACGGAGGGCTTGACCACGACGGTGGTCGCGGGACTGTACGAGGGCCACGGGTCGCCGGTCCGCTTGAACCCGGCCCGCTGGGCGAGCGGCGGGGTCAGCGGGTTGCCGCAGGCGCAGCGCACCCGCGGCACGCCGTGCCGGTCGACCAGGACGGCCGTACCCGCCTGCAGGACGGCCTGGTAGGTGGTGGCGGCGCCGTCGCGGTATCCGTGGTTGGTGACGCGGGTGTCCAGGCGGAGCTGCACGGGGGTGAGGGAGCGCAGGTGGGCCGGGACCCCGGAGGGGGCGACGCCGGCCACGGAGGCGAAGGCCCGGTTCTTGGCGGGATCCGTCTGCAGGGCCTTGATCTGCCGCTCCACGTCACAGCTGGAGACGTTGCGGGTGCCGCCGTACAGTCCTTCGTCCCCGCCGTCGACACCGGAGACGGTGTCCGTGTCCGGCGGCGAGGACCCCGACGGGGCGACGGAGGCCGGCGGGAAGGAACTGTCGGTGACGGGGGGTTCGGTGTAGGGCTCCGGGCCCGTCTTGCCGGCCGGCTGCAGGAAGACCTCGCCGACCTGGCCGGAGCCGCCGCCGGATCCGGAGCCGCCGCCGTTCACCAGGGCGAGGACCAGGGCGAGCGCCGTCACGGCCACCACCGCCGTGGTGATCAGCGCGATCCGGGGCGCGGACCTCCACCGGTTCCGGCGCGGCTCCCCGCCGCCGTCCCCCGGGGAGCCCGCGTCGGACGGCTGGGAGGGCGGGCCCGAGGGGGGTTGGGAGGGCGGCCCCGAAGGCGGGCCCGACGGGGGCTGGGAGGGCGGACCCGACAGCGGGCCGGAGGGCGGTCCCGCGGGGCGGCCGGAAGAGGGCGGTTCTGCGCTCACGAGCACTCCCCACGTGGGTCTTCCGCGGCGCATCGACCGCTGACCCCGAGAAGACCCGAGAAGATTCGAGAAGACCCGACAGGACTCGGCGGGTCTCAGCAGGTCTCGGCGGGCCTCACCGAGGACGAGTTGTCAGACATGCACCGCTTTCTTCCACAACGCACCATTGTGTGCGCCGGTCGACCGCGGCTCGCAAGCGGGGCGCGGACGGCCCTCCCGGCAGGCGCGCTCTCCCGGCACTGCTTAGCGTGGCAGGGTGAGCGCCCACACCCCGCACGACCAGGCAGTCTCCCGCCACGGCTGGGTGCGGGCGATCGTCGTGGCACTGGCCGGACTGCTCGCCATGGGGGTGGTCGCCGCGCTGGGACTGTGGGCGGCCGGGGCCGCGGATCTGCCGCAGGGTGCCTTCCCGCGGGTGATCGCGGCGACCGTGGTGACGAGCGTCGGCGGCACGGTCGAGCTCTCCGGGAACGCCGGTGGGCTCGCCGACACCCAGGCCGGTCTGACGGTGATCCCGCTGTCCGTCACCCTCGTCGGGGCGCTCGTGGTGGGCGCCGGGTTCCTGCGGCCGCTGCGGCACCGGGCGGTGGCGGGCGCCGCGGAACTGGGCGGGTGGGCGGCCCGGATCGCGGTGCTGTGGCTGCTCAGCCTCCTCGGTCTGGCCCTGGCCGCACGGCAGACGTTCACGATCTCCCTCGGTGACGACACGCTGAGCGACCTGGGTGAACTGTTCGACATCAGCCCCGAGGCCGGCTTCACGACAGACGTCCCCCTCACCCTTGTCGTCGGGCTGGTGTGGCTGGCCGGTGTGCTGGTGCTGGCGCTGCTGGTCTCGCCCGGGGCCCCGTTGCCGCCAAGACTGCTGCGCCTGCACCGATCGGTGCGGCCGGCCGCGTACGCCATGGTCCTGCTGCTGCTCTGCTGCGTCGTCCTGGGCCTCGTCGTCGCGCTCGTCGTCGCGGCGACCCGCGGGCACGCCGCCCAGACCTTCGCCGTGGTCCTGCTCGGCCTGCCCAATCTGGCGTGGCTCGCTTTCACGATCGGGCTGGGCGCCACCTGGAACGGCCGGGTCGAGGGTCCGTTCGGGCTGCCGATGCCGCAGGTGCTGGACGAGGTGCTGCGCAGCCCGGACGACGCCCGGCTGAACCTCGGGACCCTCGCCGCGCAGGACAGCCGCGTGTGGTGGCTCCTCGCCGTGGACGCGGCCTTGCTGCTGCTGGCCGCGTTCGTGATGGCGGCCCACTCCCCCGCCGGGACACGTGCCTGGCGGCATGCGGTGCGCATGGCGGTGGCGCTGGTGCTCACGGTGCTGATGATCTGTCTGGTCGGCCGGATCTCGGCGCACTACGGCCTGTCCGTGCTCGGCATCGGCGACCTGGGCGGCGATCTGTCCGGGGAGCTGTTCCTGCGCCCCGAGGTGTGGTCGGCACTGGGTCTCGCCGCACTGTGGGGGTCGGTGGCCGGTTTCCTGGGCGGCCTGCTGGCGGGGGCGGCCCGCCGCCGGGGCAGGGCGAGACCCCCGTGACAGCGGTGAGCGCGGCGAGAGCCGTGACAGGCCCCTCGTCTCGCCCGGCCCCGTTGGGTCACGCGCCATCGGACCCCGCCGGTCACCCGGGAACGGGCGGACGGAAGACCGGCCGCGCCCAGGGCGGGGGTTGCGGCGCCGAAGCCGGGGCGGCGGCCGGCTCCGTCGGCGGGTGAGCGGGCCTGAGCCCGCCGCCCGGCGCCGGCCTCAGCTCGGCGACGAAGGCGCCGCAGGTGGGATGACGTGCCTCGGGGCTCTTGGCGAGGGCCCGGGCGAACACCGCGTCCAGGTACGGGGGGAGGTCGGGACGGGCCTGCGTCAGCGGGGGCGGATCGGCGTTCTGGTGTGCCCAGAGCAGGGCCACGTCGTCGTCGCGGAGGAAGGGCGGGCGGCCCGCGAGGCACTCGTAGACCACGCAGGCGAGGCCGTAGACGTCGCAGCGGCCGTCGACCGGTTGCCCGGAGATCTGCTCGGGGGCGACGTAGTCGAGCGTGCCGACGAACTGGCCCACCGAGGTGAAGCCGGTCAGGGAGAGCGACTTCTTCGTGAGGCCGAAGTCGGTGAGGTAGACGTGCTCGGGGTGGTCGCTGTCGGTGCCGCGGGCGACGAGGACGTTGCCGGGTTTGACGTCCCGGTGGACCAGCCCGTGCTCATGGGCGGCGTCGAGCGCGGAGGCGACCTGCGCGGCGATGCGGACGGCGGTCGCCAGGGGCAACGGGCCCTCGCGGTCGAGGAGGTGGCGCAGATCGCTCCCCTCGACGTACCGCATGGCGATGTACAGGACCCCGTCGGTCTCGTCCGCCTCGAAGACGGGCACGATGTGCGGATGGTCGATGGCCGCGGCCACCCGCGACTCATGGGTGAAGCGTTTGCGGAACACGTCGTTGCGGGCCAGCTCCGGGGCGAGCAGTTTGAGGGCGACGGTCCGGTCCAGCCGCAGGTCGTGAGCGCGGTACACGACGGCCATGCCGCCGCGTCCGATCTCGCTCTCGATGCGGTAGCCGGCGATTCTCCGGCCGACCAGCTCGGAGGGCCGGCCGGAGAAGGGGGTCGTCCCGGGGGTCATCGGGATCCCTGGTCGGGGTTCACGATCCGGGTGGCGGTGTGGTCCTGTTCCTGGGCCTCGGCCGCTTCAGGCGCCCGGTCGGTCGCGTAGGTACCGAGGCGGGCGCCGTCGCCGTACAGCCAGCGCTCGCGCGCCGGGTCGTACAGCCACGCGTCCTCGCCGTCGACGACCACTCCGATCCGCAGACCGTGGGTGCGGCGCCGGAAGGACTCGCCGTCCAGGCGGGCGTCGGCCAGTTCCTCCACCGCCGCCCGGTACCGGGCGAGGGCCTGTTCGGCGCGGCCGAGCAGCGGGCGCGGGTCGGCCGCGGTCGCGAGGGGGGCGTCGGAGGGGGGCGGGTCCTGGGGGACGGCGACCAGATAGCGGCCGTCGACCCAGGCCGACCAGCCGTTGGAGCACAGCACGCGCCCCCAGTCGCCGCGCCGCTCCATGAGCCGGACCGGCAGCAGCGGATCGAGGGGCACGGTGGGGCGGGCCGGGTCGGGGGCTTCCCAGGCGGGCATGCCGTGCGGGGGGACCACGTGGGTGGGCCGGAATCCGGGGGTCGTCATGGGCCGCCGCTACTTCCGCATCACGGCGGGCTCGTGCCGGCGCAGCAGCCGGGAGACGAGGTATCCGCAGACCGCCGAGAGCACCACGAGCATGCCCACGTCGAGCAGCCACACCCCCACCGAGTGCTCGAAGAGCGGATCCGCGGTGATCTCCCCGGGCACGATCCTGGTCAGCCCGATGGTGCCGGCCATCGCGCCGAGCGCCCACCGCGCGGGCACCAGCCACGACAATTGCTCCAGACCGGGCAGGCCGTCGAGGGGCAGCAGCGCCCCGCAGAACACCACTTGGACGATGGCGAGCAGCACCAGCAGCGGCATCGTCACCTCCTCCTTGCGGACCAGGGCGGAGATCAGCAGGCCGAGCATCATGGCCGTGAAGGCCAGCAGGGCGACCGCGACGGTGATCTCGATCAGGGGCGGCATCAACACGCCTTCGCCGCCGGGAGCGTTGAGGTCGACGCCGAGCAGGGCGACGAGGGTCAGCACCACCGCCTGGACGACGGTCACCGCGCCGAGGACGACGACCTTGGACATCAGGTACGCCGATCTGGACAGGCCGACGGCGCGTTCCCGCTGGTAGATCACGCGCTCCTTGACGAGTTCGCGCACCGCGTTGGCCGCGCCGGTGAGGACGCCGCCGACGCACAGGATGAGCAGCACGTTCATCGCGTGCTCCCGGTCGAGTTCGCCGCCGGACAGGGCGCGCGCCATCGCGCCCATGACGAACGGCAGGGCGATCATGATCACGAGGAAGGTGCGGTCGGCGGCGAGCGCGGTCGCGTAGCGGCGGACCAGGGTGCCGAGCTGGGCGCCCCTGCTGCGCGGCCGGGCCGGCGGCAGCATGATCACCGGGCCGGAGCGGGGCAGCCGGGGCTGCTCGCTGTCGTTGACGACGTACTGTCGCCGGAACGGCGAGTCGCGGTACTCCCCCGCCCAGTCCCGCTCCTGGTCGCGTTCGAAGGCTTCGAAGGCCTCCGGCCACTGTTCGAAGCCGAAGAAGGCGAGGGCGTCCTCGGGCGGCCCGTAGTAGGCGACCCTGCCGCCCGGCGCGAGCACCAGCAGCCGGTCGCAGACGTCGAGGCTGAGCACGCTGTGCGTGACGACGATGACGGTACGGCCGTCGTCGGCGAGGCCGCGCAGCATGTGCATCACCGAGCGGTCCATGCCGGGGTCGAGGCCCGAGGTCGGCTCGTCCAGGAAGAGCAGCGAGGGCTTGGTCAGCAGTTCCAGGGCGACACTGACGCGCTTGCGCTGGCCGCCGGAGAGGGTGTGCACGGGCTGGCCCGCGCGCTGCTCCAGCCCCAGCTCGCGGATGACCTCCTCGACCCGCTCGCGGCGCTCGGCCTTGGCGGTGTCCTGCGGGAAGCGCAGTTCGGCGGCGTAGACGAGGGCGCTGCGCACGGTCAGCTGGGCGTGCAGGATGTCGTCCTGCGGGACCAGTCCGATGCGCTGGCGCAGCTCGGCGTAGTCGCGGTAGAGGTCGCGGCCGTCGTACACGACCGTGCCGTGATCCGCGGGGCGCTGGCCGGTGAGCGCGCCGAGCAACGTGGACTTGCCGGCGCCGCTGGGGCCGACGACCGCCAGGAGGCACTTCTCCCCCACCGGGAAGGACACGTGGTCCAGCAGGACCTTGCGGCCGCGGTCGACGGCGACCGTCAGGTCCTGTACGTCGAGGGAGACCTGGCCGGTGTCGACGTACTCCTGGAGCTGGTCGCCGACGAGACAGAAGTCCGAGTGTCCGATGCCCACGATGTCGCCGGGATCGAGCGGGGCCCGGGTGACGGGCAGCCCGTTGAGGTAGGTCCCGTTGTGGCTGCCGAGGTCGACGATCTCGTGACCGCCGTCGGGCAGCGCGCGCAGTTCCGCGTGCCTGCGCGAGACGACCAGGTCGTCGACGACGAGGTCGTTGTCGGCGGCGCGGCCGATGCGGACGGTGCGCGCCGGCATCGGCCGGACGCTGGTGGGCTCGCGGAAGGTACCCGTCACGCCGGGCATGGAGACCGCCGACGGGCGTTCCGCCGCGGGCGGGGGACGGCCCGACAGGACCAGGTAGGGACCGTCGTCCGGGCTTCCGACGCGGATCACGCTGCCGGGGCCGACGCCCCACTCCTGGACGCGTCGGCCGTCGGTGTAGGTCCCGTTGGTGCTGTGTTCGTCGGCGAGGGTCCAGTGGTCGCCGTCGGGCCGCAGTACCGCGTGGTGCCAGGAGACGCGGGTGTCGTCGATGACGATGTCGCTGAGCGGGTCCCGTCCGATGCGGTAGTCGTGGCCCGGGATCAGCACGCTGGAACCCGTCTCGGTCTCCAGCACGAGTTCGGGCGCGGTCGAGGAGACCGGTCGCTCCACCATGCCTGGATTCTATCGATTCGTACTCTTGTGTGCCCGACGGGCTGCGGGAGCTCAGCCGACGGGGAGGACGAGCGCCGGGACGGTCCGCTGCATCCGCAGGGCGTCGACGGACTCCGCGAGCAGCTCGTACTCGGTGGTCTCGTCGCTGATCGCGATCCGCACCAGCCGTCCGCCCGCCAACTCGTCGGCCACCAGCTCCTGCCGGCCCATGTCGGCACACCAGGCCCGCAGCAGCTCGGGCACGTCCGGCACGGTGTCGGCGACCGGGACCAGGGCGCCCGGCGGGATGTGCTCGCTCTCGGGCCGCGGATCCAGCCGTTCGGCCATCCAGGAGGCCCGGTCCCGCAGCCACCACAGGGCGAGCGCCAGCGTCGGGGCGCGATAGGTGCCGAGCGGTACGCCGATCCGCCGGCCGTCGCAGACGCCGTATGCGGTGACATGGCACAGGAATTCGTCGTGCACGTCTCTCTCCCCCGGTGCTCGCCGGCCGGTCGTGCCTCGCTTTCCGTGCGGCTCCTGTGGGGTGAACTGCCCCTGACCTTCGAGTATGTTCACTCTTGAAACACTGTCACCATGACTTTCCGGCCAGTCTCTTGGCATATTCAGTGCCGTTCATGGCCGAAATGCGGCGAGCCCCCGATCCCGTCGTCATTACCCGACAGGTAATCGACCCGGGCGGCGGGCGCGGGCAAGGTGGTCACACCGGATCGGCGAATACCGGGATCCGGGCCCTGACCAGTATCGATGACCTCATTGGGGGCCGATTTACGATGTCCGCGAACACCGACCGTTACGAGAACGCCGTCGCTCGCTACTTCGAGGCCTGGAATGCGCGTGACCCCGAGGCTTTGGCCAAGGCTGTTACGGCCGCGTGGGCCGTGGACGGAGGTTATACCGACCCGCTGGCCGACGTCCGCGGCCACGAGCAGATCGCCGCGGTGATCGCGGCGGCGCACGCGCAGTTCCCGGGCTTCGCCTTCCGGCTCACCGGCGGGGTGGACGGGCACCACGACACGGCCCGCTTCTCCTGGGAACTGGTGAGCGACACCGACGGTTCGGCGCCGGTGGCCGGATCCGACGTCATCACCCTGGACGCCCAGGACCGGATCACCGCGGTCCTCGGATTCCTCGACCGGGTGCCCGACGGGGCCTGAGACCGGCGGCGATGAATTCCTCCGCTCGCGGCGGTCCACCCGATGGGAGACCACCGCGAGCGGAGGACGTCATGAGCGGAAACGGAATCATGAACGCCGAATTCACGGCCGTGCTGCGCAAGAGCTCGGCAAAAGGCGGCTGGACCTATGTCGTCTGGCCGGAGTCCGTCGAATTCTTCGGAACTCGCGGACTGGTCAAGATCCGCGGAACGGTCGATGGACATCCGTTCCGGAGTTCGTTCATGGCCCTCGGTGACGGCACCCACAAACTTCCCGTCAATGCCGATGTGCGCAAGGCGATCGGAAAACAGGAGGGCGACCGGGTGACCGTACGCCTGACGGAACGGCTCAGCCGTTGACCACCGCGTCGATCCGGGTCAGCTCCTCGGCGTCGAAGTCCAGGTTGGCGAGGGCGCCGACGCTGTCCTCGATCTGCCGGGCACTGCTCGCGCCCACCAGCGCGGAGGTCACCCGGCCGCCGCGCAGCACCCAGGCCAGCGCGAGCTGGGCGAGGGACTGGCCGCGGGACTTGGCGAGGTCGTCGAGGGCGCGCAGCTTGCCGGTGAGCTCCTCGGTGAGCGCCTCGGAGTTCAGGAAGGGGCTGTCGCTCGCCGCCCGGGAGTCCTCCGGGATGCCGTCGAGGTAGCGGCCGGTCAGCAGACCCTGCTCCAGCGGCGAGAACACGATCGACCCGACCTGGAGCTCGTCCAGGGCGTCGAGCAGGCCCTCGCTCTCGGGGCGGCGGTCGAGCATCGAGTAGCGCGGCTGGTGGATCAGCAGCGGGGTGCCCAGCTCACCGAGGATGCGGGCGGCCTCGCGGGTCTGCTCCGCCGAGTAGTTGGAGACGCCGACGTAGAGCGCCTTGCCCTGCTGGACCGCGGTGTGCAGGGCGCCCATCGTCTCCTCCAGGGGAGTCTCCGGGTCGGGGCGGTGCGAGTAGAAGATGTCGACGTGGTCCAGGCCCATCCGGGTCAGGCTCTGGTCGAGCGAGGACAGCAGGTACTTGCGCGAACCCCACTCGCCGTACGGACCCGGCCACATCAGGTAGCCGGCCTTGGTGGAGACGACCAGCTCGTCGCGGTAGGGCGCGAAGTCCGCCTTCAGCGCCTCGCCCAGCGCGGACTCGGCGGCGCCGGGCGGCGGACCGTAGTTGTTCGCCAGGTCGAAGTGGGTGATGCCGAGGTCGAAGGCGCGGCGCAGGATGGCCCGCTGCGTCTCGACCGGGCGGTCCGGGCCGAAGTTGTGCCACAGTCCGAGGGACAGCGCGGGGAGCTTCAGGCCGCTGCGTCCGGTGCGCCGGTAGGGCATGTCGGCGTAGCGGTCGGGGTGTGCGGTGTACAACGCGACTCCAAGAAGATCGGTCGGTTTCAGGAACCGCTACCCACTCTGGCCCGACCTGCGGGTAGTGGTCCAACAGAAGAATCCGATGGAATTGTGCGGCTAGGCTTCTCAATCATGGAACTGCGCCACCTCCAGCACTTCGTCGCGGTCGCCGAGGACCAGCACTTCACCCGGGCCGCCGAACGCCTCATGGTCTCCCAGTCGGGCCTGTCGGCGTCGATCCGGGCACTGGAGCGGGAACTGCGCGCCCCGCTGTTCGTCCGGACCACCCGGCGGGTGACCCTGACGGAGGCGGGCCGGGCGCTGCTGGCCGAGGCCGAGCGGATCCTGGCACAGGTGCGGGCGGCCCACGAGGCGGTGGCGGCCGTGCAGGGCGTCGTGCGCGGCACCCTCTCCGTGGGCACCGAGCAGTGCATCGCCGGGGTTGACGTGGCGGGGCTGCTCGCGGCATTCCGGCGGCGCCACCCGGATGTCGAGATCCGGCTGCGCCAGACCGGTTCGGGTGCGCTCGGCGAGGAGGTGGCGGCCGGCCGGCTCGACCTGGCCTTCGCCTACCGGACGCAGACGGACACCGATCAGCTCCGCTGCGCGCCGCTGGCCAGCGAGCCGATGTACGTGCTGTGCCATCCCGACCACCGTCTCGCCGGGGTGTCGGCGGCGCTGACGCCTCAGGACGTCGCGGGCGAGGTGTTCGTCGACTTCCATCCGGACTGGGGGCCGCGCCGCGCCACCGACCTCGCGTTCGCCGAGGTGGGGGTGCGGCGCACCGTCGCCCTGGAGGTCAACGACGTGCACAGTCTTCTGGACCTGGTGGACGAGAACCTCGGGGTCGCCGTCGTACCGCGCCACTTCCGGCACAAGCGGGAGGCGCTCACCGCGCTGCCCCTCAAGGGCACGGGCGAGGCGGTGTACGAGACGGTCGCGCTGCTGCCGCCCGCACGGTCGACCAGCCCGGCGGCCCGGGCGCTGATGGCGCTGCTGGAAACGGGGAGCGGGTGAGCGCGGGGTGCGCGATGGTGGACGTATGCATGCCAAGGACATCCTCATCGACGGTTACCAACGCATCCGGGAAGAGGTCCACGCCGCCGTCGAGGGCCTGGACCCCGACGACCTGAACGCCCGGCCCGCCGCCGGGACCAACTCGATCGCCTGGCTCGTCTGGCATCTCACCCGCGTCCAGGACGACCATCTCGCCGACGCCTTCGGACTCGACCAGGTGTGGCTGGCCCAGGACTGGGAGAAACGGTTCGGCCTCGACCTGCCGCGCCAGGACACCGGGTACGGGCACAGCGACGCGCAGGTCGCGAAGGTGCGGGTCTCCGACGGCGGTCTGCTGACCGGGTACTACGACGCGGTGCACGCGCAGAGCCTGGAGGCGCTGCGCGCGCTGACGGCGGCGGACCTGGAGCGCGTCGTGGACGAGCGCTGGGACCCGGCCGTCACCCTGGGCGTACGGCTGGTCAGCGTCCTGTCCGACGATCTCCAGCACGTCGGACAGGCCGCTTATGCGCGCGGACTGCTTCAGAGCGCGGCGGCGTAACCCGGGAGGACGACGTCCTCGATGAGGGCCTTGCGCTCGTCGAACGGCAGGAACGCGCTCTTGAGGGCGTTCACCGTGACGGTGCGCAGGTCCTCGAGGGTCCAGCCCGCCTCCTCGACGAGCAGCGACATCTCGCGGGTCATCGTCGTGCCGGAGACCAGCCGGTTGTCGGTGTTGAGGGTGACGCGGAAGCCGAGGTCCTTCAGCGCGGTGATCGGGTGCTCGGCGATCGAGGTCGCCGCACCGGTCTGGAGGTTGGAGGTGGGGCACATCTCCAGGGCCACCCGGCGGTCGCGCACCCAGCCCGCGAGCCGGCCGAGCTTGCCGTCCACGATGTCGTCGGTGATGCGCACGCCGTGGCCGATCCGCTGGGCGCCGCAGACCTGCAGGGCCTGGTGGATGCTGGGCAGGCCGTGCGCCTCGCCGGCGTGGATGGTGAAGGGGACGTTCTCGCGGCGCAGGTGCTCGAAGGCGGCGAGGTGGTCGGCGGGCGGGAAGCCGTCCTCGGCGCCGGCGATGTCGAAGCCGACGACACCGGCGTCGCGGAACGCGACCGCGAGGTCGGCGGTCTCCCGGGTGCGGTCGAACATACGCATGCCGCAGAGCAGGGTGCCGACGCGGACCGGGGTGCCCGCGGCCGCCGCCTTCGCCATGCCGGCCGCGAGACCCTCCTGGACCGTCTCGACGACCTCGGGGAGGGTCAGCCCGCCGTTGACGTTCAGCTCGGGGGCGTAGCGGACCTCGCCGTAGACGACTCCGTCGGCCGCCAGGTCGAGCACGTACTCCTCGGCGGTGCGCAGCAGTCCCTCGCGGGTCTGCATCACGGCGAGGGTGTGCTCGAAGGTGGCTATGTACCGCACCAGGTCACCCGAGTTGGCCGCCTCGAAGTACCAGGCGGCGAGCTCGTCGGGGTCGGTGGTGGGCAGCGTGTGACCGACCGCGTCCGCCAGCTCGACGACGGTGGCGGGGCGCAGGCCGCCGTCGAGGTGGTCGTGCAGGACGGCCTTGGGGAGGCGGCGGAGGGTGTCGGTGTCGATGTGGGACGCGGTCATGAGTGTGTTCCTCGGCAGGTGGTTCTCAGGTGGTGGCGGGCTGGAGCAGGTCCCAGCGGTTTCCGTACAGGTCCTGGAAGACGGCGACGGAGCCGTAGGCCTCGTGGCGGGGCTCCTCCAGGAAGGTCACGCCGGCGGCGAGCATGCGGGCGTGGTCGCCGGCGAAGTCCTCGGTGTGCAGGAAGAACCCGACGCGGCCGCCGGTCTGGTCGCCGATCCGGGCGCGCTGGGCCTCGCCCTTGGCCCGGGCGAGCAGCAGCCCGACGCCGTCCTGGCGGTCCCCCGGCCGCACGACGACCCAGCGGGCGCCGTCGGGGCGGGGTTCGTCCTCGACGAGCCGGAATCCGAGCGCCTCGGTGTAGAAGCGGATCGCCTCGTCGTAGTCGTCGACGACAAGCGTGACCAGGGCGATGCGACTCATCGTGGCCTTTCGGGGAGCGTGCGGGAGGCTGTCGGAGGTGCGATTGACGGGAGAGGTTATACGTAAAACCCTCCCGTGCGCCAGTCACCTCCGCGACGACGGCGACCGGGCCCGTCGGGCGGATCGGGTCGCGGGCCGGAAGACGCGCTCGCGCGCAGGGGACCCCTCGCGTCGACACCCCTCCCCCCGGCCTCCCGACCGCCCTGCCGCACGCCCGTCGCCTCCGCAGCGGTGGTGGCCTAGGCCGCAGGCCCGAGGCCCGGTCGGGACCATCGTCCGAGGCGGAGAACCCCTCGCCGTCGCCAGCGTCCCGGCCATGACGATCGCGGAACCACCCCGGCCCCCCGGACAGCGCAAGCAGGAACTGCTGGACCGGCTGGAACGCGAGCTCGACATCTGGGTCGCCACGGCGGACCGGGAGGGGCTGCCCTGTCTCGTCGCGCTGTGGTTCGTCTGGGACGGCGAGCACCTGTGGCTGTCCACCCGCCTCACCAACCCCACCGGCGGCAACCTCCGGGAGGGCGGCCGGGCCCGCCTGGCCTTGGGGGACACGCGGGACGTGGTTCTCGTCGACGGCGAGGTCACGACGTACACGCGGGAAGAGGTACCGGAGCCGGCCGCCCGGGCGTTCCTGGCGAAGACGGGCTGGGATCCGGGCCGGGACAGCGCGTCGTACGCCTATTTCCGGGTGCGGCCGGTGGCGGTGCAGACGTGGCGCGGGGTGCACGAGCTGCCCCGGCGGCATCTGATGCGGGACGGGGTGTGGGTCGTCTAGCTCGCGCTGCCGGCGCCGGTAGCGCGCCGCCACCCGGACGCGGCCGGCGTTCCGGGCGCCGTTCTCCGGAAGCGGCCGGGCGCCGTGGTGGGTCCCGCCGGGCGGCGGGGTCGGGGGATGGTCTCTGCGTCCGACGTCCGACGTCCGGCTTCCTGTGGGCAGCGGGCGGCGGGCCGGGCGTGCCGCTCGCCGGCGGATCAGGTCGCCGGTGTCCCGTCGGCACCGTGGTGGGCGGTGTTCAGGCGGTGCAGTTCCTCGGCCGTGAGGCGCAGCGCGCCCGCCGCGACGTTCTCCGTGAGGTGGCCGGGGTCTCCGGTGCCCGGGATGGCCAGCACTTGCGGTCCTTGGGCGAGGGTCCAGGCGAGGCGGACGGCGGCGGGGGACGTGCCGTGGGCGCGGGCGACGGCGAGCACCGCCTCGTCGTGGACGGTGGTGGCGCCCTGCGCTCCGCCGTCGCCCGCGATGGCGAAGAACGGCACGAAGGCGACGCCCTGTTCGCCGCAGAGGCGGAGGAGTTCCTCGGTCCCGGGGGCGCGGTGGCCGAGGCCGTAGCGGTTCTGCACGCTGACGACGGGGGCGATGGCCTGCGCCTCGGCGAGATGGCGGGGTTCGACGTCGGAGATGCCGAGGTGGCGGATGAGTCCGGCGGCGCGCAGTTCGGCGAGGGCGCCGAACTGCTCGGCGACCGACTCCTGGCGCATCCGGCGCAGGTACACCAGGTCGAGGTGGTCGCGGCCGAGCTGGCGCAGGTTCTCCTCCACGTGGCCGCGCAGGTCCTCGGGGCGGGCCGAGGTGCCCCACTGTCCCGACCAGTCGCGGAAGGGGCCGACCTTGGTGGCGATCAGCAGGTCGTCGGGGTACGGGGCGAGCGCGCTGTTGATCAGTTCGTTGGCGGAGCGCAGGGCGGAGAAGTAGAAGGCGGCGGTGTCGATGTGGTTGACGCCGAGTTCGATCGCCTTGCGCAGGACGGCGATCGAGCGGCCGCGGTCGCTCGGCGTGCCGAGGTGGAAGGCCGCGCTGCCGGTCAGCCGCATCGCGCCGAAGCCGATGCGGCCGACCGTCAGGCCGCCGATGTCCCAGGTGCCCGCGGCGTCCGCGGTGATCGTTGCGGAGGTCATCCGGGCAGTCTCGCACGCACCCCGCCCCGGCACGAGCCGGTGGCACGGGCCCTCAACAGGCCACGGTCTCCTCACACTTGCGCAGCGCTTCCTGGACGTCGCGGCTCCAGGGCCGGGCCGTGCGGGGGGTGGCCGAGGACACGGTGTGCACGGCCGGCTCCCGGCGTTCGGGCAGCGCTCCGGACCGGGTGCGCCGGCGCTCTTTGGCGGGGGGCGTGCCATGGGCGACGACCTCCTCCACGATCTCGGCCAGATCGCCGTCGGGAAGGGGGAGTTCGAGGTCGTCGTCGACGAAGCCGACCACGGCCGGCACGTACTCGACCAGCGCCCGCAACGCCCTGGGCAGTCCTCTCCCGCCGCGGCGCAGACCGCTGAGCACGTGCAGCGCCGTGGCGATCTCCAGTTCGGTGGCCTCCCGGCTCAGCGTGGCGGGGGTGATCTCCGTGTGGCGCAGCCACCAGTCGGCCTCGTCGTCCTCCCCCATCGAGCGGTGGTGGAGGTAGAGGCAGTACCCGGAGACGGTGTCCGAGGCGCCGGCGCCGTACTGCCACCAGAAGCGGGCACTGTCCTCGCAGTCGGCGAGGTACAGCAGGCTCCCGAGGATCCGCGCGCCGGAGGGCTCGGGCAGGGAACTGCCGAGGAAGTTGCCGATGCCCTTCAGGGCGCCGGGGCGGGTCAGCAGCGCCTCGCAGAGCGCTCGGAGGTCCCTCGCCGCGGGGTGCACCCGCGGGGGCCTGCGGGCCGCCGCGGCGCGCTGCGGGCACACCCGCGGCGAGGGCCCGTCGGGGCCGCCCGCCGCGACCCGGGCGGCGATACGGGCCTCCGCGGCCTCGATGTCCGCGCGGCCGTAGGGGGCCGTGGGGGTCAGCCGCGCCCCCGCCAGCAGGGTGTCGATGTCGCTCGCGGTGTCGAAGGTCATGACCGCTCCGCCTCCTCCTCGGCGCACGATGTGTAGATCTCCCGCAGCCGCCGTTTGGCATAGCGCTCGGTGGAACGCACCCCGGCCTCGGTGATCCCCAGC
This sequence comes from Streptomyces sp. NBC_00080, assembly GCF_045041255.1. Taxonomy (NCBI): domain Bacteria; kingdom Bacillati; phylum Actinomycetota; class Actinomycetes; order Kitasatosporales; family Streptomycetaceae; genus Streptomyces; species Streptomyces sp. NBC_00080. The sequence continues at coordinate 8,711,009 of NZ_CP108235.1, read as the reverse complement.
TGGAACGCCACGTCGGCGGTGCTGTAGCCCTCGCAGTAGCGCAGCCGGATGACGTCCCGCTGGCGCTCGGGGAGGGCGGAGATGGCCCGGAACAGCCGCAGGTTCTGCTCGATCACCTCGAAGGCGTCCTCGGCGCCCTGGAGGGTGACCGTCTCGAAGACGGCCGTGTCCATCAGCGTGGCACGTCGGCCGCGGGCCCGGGCGTGGTCGATGACGCGGTTCTTCATCACCCGCCAGGCGTAGGCGGCGGGGTTCTCGGCGCTCAGTATCTGCGGCCACTGCCGGGCGAGTTGGACGAACGCCTCGTCCACGGCCTCCTCGGCGTCCGCGCGGCAGCGCAGACAGCGCTCGGCCTCGCGGACGTAGCGCGGGCGGTGCATCTGGTGGAAGGCGCTGAAGTCCAGGGGCAGCTTCTCCGGCGCGCGCGGGTTTCCCGCGGGTCGCAACTCCTCCTGGGTCACCGATCGCCTCCCGGGAGGCGATGGTCCATTTCCCGGACGCCCACCCGCACGAGTGCGGCGACGAACCGACGCGCGAGGGTGAGGACCCCGGGTCCGAAGACCCGGAGGGCGAGTACGGACAACGCCACGTCGCGGGCGAGCTGTTCGAACTGGTCGTTCACGGACCCTTCGGTCCTTCCGCTGGCTGTGCGGGGCTCAGGGACCCCGGAAGGCATCGGTCACACCTTCTGCCTCCACGGCGTCCGGCGGTGCCGTTTCGTGCACTCCGGATTCGAAAGTCCGACAGAATTGACCGTTTCGAACTACGGACCGTGCCGTTCCGGGCTAAGACCGCTTCCCTGACGGCCGCTTGGCGGGCTACTTCCGCTCACTCCCGTCCGTTTTCGCCCGCCCGTGCCCGCCGCCCGCACCCGCTCCCCGCGCCTCGCGCGGCTCAGTGCAGCGGCTTCTCCAACACCGCCTTGCGGTGGCTGAACGTCTCGATGGAGTAGCGGCCGTGGTAGTTGCCCATTCCGCTCTCGCCCACTCCGCCGAACGGCAGGTCGGAGACGGTGAGATGGGCGAGAGGCAGGCCGTAGCCGAGGCCGCCGGAAGAGGTCTCGGCGGCGATGCGTCCCCGGGTCTCGCCGGACTCGGTGAAGACGTACAGGGCGAGGGGCTTGTCACGGTCGTTGATGAAGGCGATCGCCTCGTCCAGGCCTTCGACGGTGACGATCGGCAGGATCGGACCGAAGATCTCCTCCCGCATCACGGGCGACCCGGGGTCGACGTCGGCGAGGACGGTGGGCGCGAGGTACTTGTCCGTACGGTCGCTGCCGCCGCCGACCACGATCCGGCCTGAGTCGAGCAGGGCGGCGAGCCGGTCGAAGTGGCGTTCGTTGATGATGCGGCCGTAGGCGTCCGAGGCCTGCGGGTCGGTCCCGTAGAGCGTCTCGACCGCGCGGGCCAGCAGGGGTTCGAGGGCGGCGGCCGTCTCCGGGTCGGTGAGGACGTAGTCGGGGGCGACGCAGGTCTGGCCGGCGTTGAGGAACTTGCCGCGGGCCAACCGGTCGGCGACGACGGAGAGATCGGCGTCGCGGTCGACGAACGCCGGTGACTTGCCGCCGAGTTCGAGGGTGACGGGTGTGAGGTGCTCGGCGGCGGCGCGCAGGACGATGCGGCCGACGGTGCCGTTGCCGGTGTAGAAGATGTGGTCGAAGCGCTCGGCCAGCAGGGCGGTGGTCTCGGGGATCCCGCCCTCGACGACGGCGACCGAGTCGGTGTCGAGGAACGCCGGCAGCAGGCGGGCCAGCGCGGCGGAGGTGGCGGGCGCGAGCTCGCTGGGCTTGACGACCACCGCGTTCCCGGCGGCGAGAGCGCCGACCAGCGGGGCGAGCAGGAGCTGCGCGGGGTAGTTCCAGGGCGCGATGACGAGGACCACGCCGAGCGGGTCGACCTGTGTCCACGCGGTGGCGTCGGCGCCGAGGTGGGCCGGGACCGGGGCGGACTCGGGGCGCAGCCACCCGTCCAGGTGGTCGAGGGTGTGGTCGATCTCCCGGACCGTGAAGTCGATCTCGGTGCGGTACGCCTCGGCGGAGCTCTTGCCCAGGTCGGCGTGGAGGGCGTCGGCCAGGTCGGCGCCCCGCTCGGTGAGCAGCTCACGCAGGCGGCGCAGCTGCTCCGTGCGCCAGGCGACGGGCTTGGTGCGGCCGGTGCGGAACGTGGCGCGCAGCCGGGCCACGACGTCGGCGGGCTGCTCGGGAGTGGCGGGGGTGGTCACGGTGCCTCGCTGGGGTGCGCGGGCCTTGCGGCCCTGGGGTCTCGGTGCGAGCGGTCGGCTCGCTCTCGGCACGAGCAACAGCTCGATGTATATGCCAACCTTTCATGCACCAAAATACATTCCCGGGGGCGCCGACTACTCCCCGGCCTCTTCGCCGAGCGCGTGTCTGCGCCGGTCGAGGAAGGCCCGTTCCGCCGGACTCTCGCTCAGCGCGAGGGCCGCCTCGTAGGCGCGCGCGGCCTCGGCGGCCCGGTCCAGGCGGCGCAGCAGGTCGGCGCGGACCGCGTGCCACACGTGGTAGCCGTCGAGGTCCAGCGCGTCGACGAGCTCCAGGGCCCGGCCCGGGCCTTCCGTCTCCGCCACGGCGACCGCCCGGTTCAGCGCCACGACCGGGCTCGGGGCGCGTTCCATGAGCTGGTCGTACAGGCGCAGGATCTGCCGCCAGTCGGTGTCGGCGGCGGTCGGCGCGTCGCTGTGGACGGCCTGGATCGCGGCCTGGATCTGGTACGGCCCCGGCCGGTTGCGGCGCAGACAGCGACGGACGAGCGACTGCCCCTCGGTGACCAGGTCCCGGTCCCATCGGCCGCGGTCCTGCTCGGGCAGCGGTACGAGTGTGCCGTCGGCGTCCTCCCGCGCCGTCCGGCGCGAGTGGACGAGCAGCATGAGCGCCAGCAACCCGGTGACCTCGGGCTCGTCCGGCATCAGCTCGGTGAGCAGCCGGCCGAGGCGCAGGGCCTCGGCGCACAGGTCCGGGTCGCCCCCGTACCCCTCGTTGAAGATCAGGTAGACGACGGCGAGCACACCGTTCAGCCGGTCGGGCAGGTCGGCGTCGCGCGGCACGCGGTACGGGATGCGCGCGTCCCGGATCTTCGCCTTGGCGCGGACCAGCCGCTGGGCCATGGTCGCCTCGGGGACGAGGAAGGCACGGGCGAGCCGGGCGGTGGTGAGTCCGCCGAGGAGGCGCAGGGTCAGGGCGACCTGCGCCTGCGGGGCCAGGGCGGGATGGCAGCAGGTGAAGATCAGACGGAGCCGGTCGTCACGCACGGGGCCCTCCTCCGCGGGCGGCTCGGTCGCGTACAGCAGGGATGCCTCGGCGTGCCGGGCCTCCCGGGTGGACTCCCGGCGCAGCCGGTCGACGGCCCGGTTGCGGGCGGTGGTGATGATCCAGCCCGCCGGGCTCGGCGGCACACCGGTCCGCGGCCAGCGCCCGACGGCCGTGGTGAAGGCGTCCTGCACCGCCTCCTCGGCGAGGTCGATGTCGCCGAGGAGACGGACCAGGACGGCGACGGACCGGCCGTACTCCGCGCGGAAGACGGCCTCTACGTCGAGGGGCATCAGGCCTCGCCCATGAAGGGGCGCACCTCGATGGGGAGGGTGGTGGCCCAGGTCGCCCGGCGGCCCCAGTGCAGGGCGGCGTCCAGGTCCGGCGCCTTGATCAGGCAGATCCCGCCGAGGTATTCCTTGCCCTCGGCGTACGGTCCGTCGGTGACGAGGACGTCACCGCCGCCCGGCCGCAGCACGGTGGCCGTCTCCGGCCCGTGCAGCCCTCCGGCGAACACCCAGGCGTCGGCCTCGCGCAGCTCCTGGTGGAACGTCTCGAGGTTGCGGCCGATCTCCGCCATCCCCTCGGCCGACGGCGGCTCGCCCTCGCTGGGCGTGATCACGCTGAGCAGGTAGTACTTCATGACGTCCTCCGCGTCTCGTGCAGGTCGCGTGCCGTTCTGTCACCTCCTACACGAACGGCGGCCCCCCGGATCGACACCCCGCGCCACGAAACCGGAAGAATCCCGCCCATGACCGCACCGCACCCCCTCGTCACGCGCGCCCGCAGCCTCGCGGACGGCCTCCTCGCCCCGCACGCCGAACAGGTCGACCAGGAGGAGGTCCCCACGAGCCACCTCGCGGAGATCAGACGCTCGGGCCTGCTCGGGCTGAACGCGCCGAAGGAGTACGGCGGGGCCGGGGCACCCGGTGCGGTGCTGCGCGAGACGACGGAGATCCTGGCCGGGGCGTGCTGCTCGACCTGGTTCGTGCAGGCGCAGCACCACACGCCGGTACTGACCCTGGCCGGGAACGACGGTCCGGCGCGTGAACGCCTGCTGGGCCCGCTGGCGAGCGGTGAGCTGCTGTCGGGAGTGGCGTACGCACACCTGCGGGCGTATCCGCGCGTCCCCGTCCGGGTCACCCCGGAGCGGGCCGGCTGGCGCTTCGACGGGACGGTCCCCTGGTACACGGGATGGGGCCTGAACGATGTGCTGCTGCTCGCCGGGGTCACCGACACCGGCGAGGTCCTCTTCGCCTTCACCGAGGCGCGCGAGCAGCCGGGCCTGCGCGCCTCGGCCCCCATGCGCCTCGCCGCCCTCGGCGCGGCCCGCACGGTCTCCCTGGAACTGGACGGCCTGTGGCTCCCCGATGAGGCGGTCGCGCTGCGCACCCCGCACGAACGCTGGTCGGCGGCGGACCGCCTGAGGACGGTGAACGCCAACCCGGCGGTCTTCGGTGTCACCGAAGCGGCCCTGACCCTGCTGGACGAGGACACGGCCGCGCCGCTGCGCGCCCGTCTCACGGAGGTCCGCACCCGGGCCTACGCCCTCGCCGACGGTCCGGCGCCCGATGAGCGCCTGGCGGAGCGCCTGGCCCTGCGGACCCGGGCGTCCGAGGTGATGCGGACGGCGACCACGGCGGCGGTGGTGACCGGCGGCGGCCGCTCCATGCTGCTGACGAACAGGGCCCAACGCCTGGCGAGGGAGGCCCTGTTCCTCATGGTCCAGGCCCAGACGCGGGAGTCACGCGCGGACCACTTGAGGTCACTGACCGACTAGCTGCCCCCAGGGGCGCGGGGAACTGTGCGGGCAATCACCCACGATCCGCATGCGCCGGCACCCCGGACACCCCGCTCAGCCGGCGAACGGCACCTGCACCGACGCCACCTGCTCGCCTGCGGGGTGTTCCCACAGCCCCTCGCCGACCAACCGGGGCAGCACGCCCTCCCCGAACCATGTACGCCTCCTCCAGATGCGGGTAGCCGGACAGCACGAACTCCTCGATCCCCAGCGCCGCGTACTCCTCGATGAGCCCGGCGACCTCCTCATGGCTGCCCACCGGAGCGGTCCCCGCGCCGCCGCGGAACAGGCCGATCCCGGCCCAGAGGTGGGGATGGATCTCCAGCCCGTCCCGGCTGCCGCCGCCGTGCAGCGCGAGCATCCGCTGCTGCCCCTCGGACTCACTGCGCGCCGGCCCTGCCTGGACGGACCGTACGGTCTCCGCGTCGAACCCGGCGAGCAGCCGGTCCGTCTCCGCCCAGGCCTCCTGCGATCGCGGAGGCTCCGGCGCGGAGCTCCTCGGACAGCGAGGTGGCGACGGCGAGTGCCTCGGCGTCGTCGGCGATGACATGGGCGGACATCGTGCGCTCAGCTCGCCGCGGCCAGGTACGGCGTCCGCCCGAGCGCGGCCGAGAACTGGTCGACGACGTGGGTGAGGGCCTCGGTGGCGGTCGGGGCGACCGTGACGGAGCCGTCCTCGTGGGCGGTGATGTCCTTGTCCAGGGTGAACCAGCCCTGCACGATGTGGGCCGCTCCCATGGAGTTGAGCACGGGGCGCAGGGCGTAGTCGATGGCGAGGACGTGGGCGGTGGATCCGCCGGTGGCCAGCGGCAGGACCGTCTTGCCGGTGAGCGCGTACTGCGGGAGCAGGTCGAGGAGCGCCTTGAGGACGCCGGAGTAGGACGCCTTGTAGACCGGGGTGCCCACGATGACACCGTCGGCGCGCGCGAAGAGCTCGGTGGCCTCGACGATCGCCGGATGGCGGAAGTCCGCGCCGAGCAGGGCCTCGGCCGGGATGGTACGGACGTCGAGCGGAATCACCTCGTGCCCCTGGAGGGCGAGCCGCTGGTCGAGGTGGCGCAGCAGACGGCCGGTGCGGGAGGAGGCGGAAGGGCTGCCGGAGACGGACAGGACGGTGGCCATGGGTCCTCTTTCGAAGGAGCCCGGGGCACCCCGGCAGGGCGGGGCGCTCCGGTGGGAGCGGTCAGGAGTACCGGGCGGGCGCGGGCAGTTCGCTCTCGAGGACCCGGCGGCCGACCTCGCGGCGAATTTCACGGGCGCGGCGGGCATGCGGAACTCCTGGTGCGGAATGCTTTCGGGCACGCCGAATTCACGGGGCGCGGCGGCGCCGACGGGGTGCGGACGCCAAGGGGCGGGCGGGCGCGTGAATTCAGGTGGGGAAAAGGAAAAGCGCGGCGGATCGCGAGGGAGGATCAGGCCACGGCGCAACAGGAGGCGCTGGAGACGCGCGCGAGGTCGACATGGCGTCGCCGCGTGAGGTCCAGTCGCATCTTCATGTCCTCGATCGTGGCAGCCGCTTCCGACGGCAGTCAAGGCAAACCCGACCGGTCTCGTATCGCGGACCATTGAATTTCACGAAGGTGTGCCAGGGAAACCCTTGAACGGGCGCCGAACGGGCCCGCATTCTTCCGTGGTGCGTACGGAACAGCTGGAATACATCGCGGCGGTCATCCGGCTCGGTTCGCTGCGTCGGGCCGCCGAGGAACTACGGCTTTCCCAGCCCGCGTTGAGCGAGACGGTGCGGAACCTGGCCCGCCGAGTTCGAGTCCACCGAGCTGCTGCGCGGCCGGCCGGTGGTGTGCATGCGCACCGACAGCCCGCCGGCCTCAGCGCCGTCGGTGTCGGTGGACGACCTGCTCGACGTACCGCTGATCGGGATGCGGTCGGGCTACGTCATGCATCGCTACGTCCATCGGCTTCGGGGACCCGCTGGAGCGGCGCGGGGCGCTCACCCACCGGCCGATCAGCGGCGACACGACACAGGTGCTGCTGATGCTGCAGCGACGGCGGGCGGAATCCGTATCCCGGGCCGCCCGGGACCTGCACGAGGTGTTCGTGCGCACGGCGCGGACGCTGAGCGCGGCGCCCGGGGCGCCGTAGGGACGGCCACGAGGGTGGCCGTCCCGTCGCGCGCGGGCCGCGCGTGCCCGCCCGGGTCTCAGTCCTCGTCGCCGAGCGGGACCACGACGAGGAAGGCGTCCGACTTCAGGTCCATGACCACCGTCGCGGGCTCCCCCTCGGCGCGCCGCCGCGCCGCGTACTCCTCCGCGGGCCACGACCCTCGCGGGGATCCTGCGGGGAAACGCTCCAACACCTTCGCGCCCATAGCGGCGGACACCTCCCGTGCGAGACGGACAATCTCTCCGGGAGTTCTGGTGCCCTGGATCCGCGCGGTCATGTTCCGGTTCTCACCGACGGCTCGTCAGCTGCCTCGTCAGCTGCCTTGTCGCCGTCGCGACCGAGCCATCCCGGCCACCAGGCCGGGGCGCCGATGTCCCGCACGAGCGCGGGCACCAGCAGCGAGCGCACCACGAGCGTGTCGAGCAGGACGCCGAAGGCGACGATGAAGGCGATCTGGGCGAGGAAGGCCAGCGGGATCACCCCGAGCGCGGCGAACGTGGCGGCGAGCACCACCCCGGCCGAGGTGATGACGCCGCCGGTGGTGACCAGACCCCGCAGGACGCCTTCGCGCACGCCGTGCAGCAGGGACTCCTCGCGCACCCGGGACATGAGGAAGATGTTGTAGTCGACGCCCAGCGCCACCAGGAAGACGAAGCCGTACAGCGGCACGGACGGGTCGGTGCCGCTGAAGCCGAACACGTGCCGGAACACCAGGGAGGAGACGCCCAGGGTGGCGAGGAAGTTCAGCGCCACCGTGGCCACCAGCAGCGCGGGCATCAGCAGCGAGCGCAGCAGGACCGTCAGGATGAGGAAGATGATGGCGAGGACGACGGGGACGATGAGGGTGCGGTCGCGTTCGGCGGTGCGCAGGGTGTCGTACCGCTGGGCCGTGTAGCCGCCGACGAGGGCGTCCGCGCCGGGGACGGCGTGCAGGGAGGTGCGCAGGCGCGCCACGGTCCGCAGGGCCGCGTCGCCGTCCGCCGCGGAGTCGAGGGTGACATCGACCCGGACCCGCCCGTCGACCACCAGGGGTGCGCCGCCGGGCCGGCCCGAGGCGGTGGCGCCGGCCGCCGAGGCGACGCCCTCGGTGTCCCGGGCCGCGCCGAGGACCTGCGCCAGCCGGTCGGCGTTCGCGACGACCACGGTGGGGTTGCCGGAGCCACCGGGGAAGTGCCGGCCCAGGGTCTCCTGCGCGGCGACGGAGGGTGCGTCGTTCACGAAGGTCTCGTCGAGGGGTACGCCCTTCGAGGCGAGCGTCGGGGCGAAGGCGGCCCCGGCCAGCAGGACGGCGAGCGTCACCGCCCAGACCCGGCGCGGCGCCCGGTCGACGAGGGCGGCGACGCGCCGCCAGACGCCGTGGCCCGCGCCGCCCGCCGTCATCCGGGCGGGCCAGTACGCGGCCTTGCCGAGCAGGACCAGGACGGCGGGCAGGAAGGTCAGTGTGCTGAGTACGGCGCAGCCGATGCCGATGGCGCCGACCGGGCCGAGGGCGCGGTTGTTGGTGAGGTCGCTGAGCAGCAGGGCGAGCAGTCCCAGGGCGACGGTCGCGGCGCTGGCCACCACGGCGCCCCAGGACTTGCGCAGTGCGGCCGTGATGGCGGCGAACCGGTCGGTGCGCGCGGCGAGTTCCTCCCGGTAGCGGGCGGTGAGCAGCAGGGCGTAGTCGGTGGCGGCGCCGATCACGAGGATCGAGAGGATGCCCTGGACCTGCCCGTCGACGCGCACCACGTCGTGGTCGGCGAGCGCGTAGACGACCGCACAGGCGAGGCCGAGCGCGAAGACCGCGCCGAGGATGATCACCAGCGGGAGCAGCACGCTGCGGTACACGAGCAGCAGGATGACGAGGACGGTGGCCAGCGCCACGGCGAGCAGCAGCCCGTCGATGCCGGCGAAGGCGTCGGACAGGTCGGCCTGGGTCGCGGCCGGTCCGGCCAGTCGGACCGTCGTGCCGGGGACGCGTTCCGCGGCGGCGCGGATCCGGTCGAGGGTGGGGGCGAGGTCGTCCCCGAGGTCGGGGCGCAGGGGCACCACGCCCTCGACGGCCTCCCCGTCCTCGGAGAGCAGCGCGGGCGACACGTCACCGGACACGCCCCGGTCGTCGGCGAGGGAGGCGAGCGCCTGGCCGGCGGCGTCCAGCCGGTCCTCGATCCCGGTCCCGCCGGCTCCGGTGCCCGCGGTCCAGACGACGATCGCCGGGAGGGTCTCGTTCTGCCGGAAGGCGCGTTGCGCGGCGACGACCTCCGTGGATTCGGCGCTGCGGGGCAGGAAGGCGGCCTGGTCGTTGGTGGCGACCTCGCCCAGCCGTCCGGCGTAGGGGCCGAGGACGCCGCCGACGCCGAGCCACACGGCGACGAGGAGGACCGGGACGAGCCAGCGGGCGCGTCGTGGGGTGGTGGACATCGTTCTCCAGCTCCGGAAGGGAAGGGCTCGGGCAGTGGCAGGGGTAGCTCGACGCGAAAGGTATCTCAACAACAAACAATCTCAATGATTGAGTAGGTTTTCGCCGAGTGATCTTAGACGTTGCCTGTCCTTCTGCCCTCTGCCGGTCCCCGGATGCGACGGACCGCGGCTTTTTCAGCGCCCTGGAGGAGTGATCCCGGACAGTTCCTCGCCCATCGCCGTGAGGAAGCGCAGCACCACCGACAGCTCGTCCTCGGTGAACCGCGAGCGCGCGGCCCGGGTCGCCTCGGCCAGCGGCCGGAAGTAGGTGCGGGCCACCGACTTGGCGTCGGCCGCGTAGTACAGGTGGACCACCCGGCGGTCGGCGCTCTCCCGGACCCGACGGATGTGCCCCGCGCGCTCCAGCCGGTCCACGCACGCGGTGACTGCGCCGGAGGTGAGCCCGAGATGCTCGCGCAGTCGCTTCGGGGTCATCGGCCCGTCGGCGTCCAGGATCGCGGCGAGCGCCTGCACGTCCGTCGCGTGCAGTCCCTGGTCGCCCGCGAACCCGTGCACCAGTCGGTTGATCTCGCCGTTCATCCGCCGCAGCCGAACCGCGAAGGCATGCAGGTCGGTCGGCGCCGCGGACGCCTCGGACGACTGTCCCGGCACCCGCCCCTCACGGTCGTTCGCTGTGGCCACGGGGCCAGCGTAGTCGGCGTACGCGATCACTCGTTCGTGCGCACAAGTCCCTGCCGCATCCACGGCCCTCCCGCGCGTGGAAGCGATCTGCGAGAGGGCCACCGACGCGAAGGAGCGAGGACTCATGACCGCAGACGGCCGGGGCACACTGTGCCTGGTGACCGGCGCCACGGGATACATCGGCGGCCGGCTCGTCCCGGAGCTGCTGGCGGCGGGCCACCGGGTGCGCTGTCTGGCCCGCTCCCCCGACCGGCTGCGCGACCACGAGTGGGCCGGTGACGTCGACCGGGTGCGCGGCGACGTCACGGACGCCGCGTCGGTCGCGGCGGCCCTGCGGGGCGTCGACGTCGCGTACTACCTGGTGCACGCGCTGGGCACCGGTGAGGACTTCGAGGAGACCGACAGGCGGGCGGCACGGATCTTCGGGGAGCAGGCGCGGGCGGCGGGCGTGCGCCGCATCGTCTACCTCGGCGGCCTCACACCGGCCGGGGTGCCCGAGCAGGAGCTCTCGCCGCATCTGCGCTCACGGGCCGAGGTGGGGAGGATCCTGCTGCACTCGGGGGTGCCCACCACCGTGCTGCGGGCCGCGGTCGTGATCGGCTCGGGCTCGGTCTCCTTCGAGATGCTGCGCTATCTGACCGAGCGACTGCCGGTGATGGTCACCCCGAGCTGGGTGCACACCCGGATCCAGCCCATTGCCGTCCGCGACGTGCTGCGCGCCCTCGTCGGTTCCGCCGGGATGCCGGACGACGTCAGCCGGACCTTCGACATCGGCGGGCCGGACGTCCTGACGTACCGCGAGATGATGATCCGCTACGCCGTCATCGCCGAACTGCCCCGCCGGCTCATCCTGTCCGTGCCGGTGCTCACCCCCCGGCTCTCCAGCCACTGGGTCGGGCTGGTGACCCCGGTGCCGGCCTCGATCGCGCGACCGCTCACCGAGTCGCTGCGGCACGAGGTGGTCTGCCACGAGCACGACATCGCCCGGTACGTGCCGGACCCGCCCGGCCATCCGCTCGGCTTCGACGAGGCGGTCCGGCTCGCCCTGCGCAGCGTGCGGGAAGCGCGGGTCGCCACCCGCTGGTCCTCCGCCTCCTTCCCGGGCGCCCCCAGCGACCCGCTGCCCACCGACCCCGGCTGGGCGGGCGGCAGCCTCTACACCGACGTCCGCGAACTGGCCGTCGACGCTCCCCGGGAGTCCCTGTGGCGGGTGATCGAGGGCATCGGCGGCGACAACGGCTGGTACTCCTTCCCGCTCGCCTGGGCCGTCCGCGGCCGGCTCGACCGGCTGGTCGGCGGGGTGGGGCTGCGCCGCGGCCGCCGGGACGCCGCCCGGCTGCGGGTGGGCGACTCGCTGGACTTCTGGCGGGTCGAGGAGATCGAACGCGGACATCTGCTCCGGCTGCGGGCCGAGATGCGGCTGCCGGGCCTGGCCTGGCTGGAGATGTACGCGGAGACGGACGCCGACGGCCGGACCCGGTTCCGCCAGCGCGCACTGTTCCATCCGCACGGGCTGCTCGGCCACGCCTACTGGTGGAGCATCTCCCCCTTCCACGCCCTCGTCTTCGGCGGCATGGCCCGCAACATCGCCCAGGCGGCGGTGGCCGACGCGACGGCACGCGCGGGGGAGCCGGTCCGCTGACCGGCCGTACGCGGAGGCCCGCCCGCCGCCCGCCTCCTGCATCCGCCGGGCGCCGCTTGCCGGAATCAGGTGACCGTCCGAAACCCTGCCCCGGAGCACTGCCATGAACGTCTCGGTCGTCCTGTTCACCGCGGACCTGCGTCTGCACGACCATCCGCCGCTGCGCGCGGCCCTCGACGGGGCGCGGCAGGTGGTCCCGCTGTTCGTGCGCGACCGGGCCGTGGACGATGCCGGGTTCGCCGCGCCGAACCGGCTGGCGTTCCTCGCCGACTGTCTGCGCGATCTCGACGCGGGCCTGCGCGAGCGGGGCGGCCGGCTCGTCGTGCGCTCGGGCGGCCTGGTCGAGCAGGTGTGCCGGGTGGCCGCCGAGGCGGACGCGGACGAGGTCCACCTGGCCGCCGACGGGAGCGCGCACGCGCGCCGCCGCGAGGAACGGCTGCGGCGCGCCCTGGAATCGGAGGGCGTGCGGCTGCATGTGCACGACGCGGTGACGACCGCCGTCGGGCCCGGTGCGGTGACCCCGGCCTCCTCGGACCACTTCGCCGTCTTCACGCCGTACTTCGGGCACTGGTCGCAGTGGCGGCTGCGCGAACCGCTCGGCGCGCCGCGGACCGTGCGGGTGCCGGACGGGGTCGGTTCGCAGGAGCTGCCCACCCGGAAGGGGCTGGCCGGACTGTCGCCGGGGCTGGCCCCCGGGGGCGAGAAGGAGGGCCGCGAGCGGGTCACCGCCTGGCTGCGATCGGGCATCGGCGCCTACGAGGACGGGCACGACGACCTGGCGGGCGACGCGACCTCCCGGCTCTCGCCGCATCTGCACTTCGGCACCCTGTCCCCGGTGGAGCTCGTGCACCGGGCGCGCCGCGCGGGCGGGCCGGGAGCCGAGGCGTTCGTGCGGCAACTGGCCTGGCGCGACTTCCACCGCCAGGTGCTGGCGGCCCGGCCCGCCGCGGCGAGCGCCGACTACCGCACCAAACACGACCGCTGGCGTTCGGAGCGGACGGCGGGCGAGGACATCGAGGCCTGGCGGGCGGGCCGTACCGGCTATCCGGTGGTGGACGCGGCGATGCGGCAGCTGAGCCACGAGGGGTGGATGCACAACCGGGGCCGGCTGCTCACCGCGAGCTTCCTCACCAAGACGCTGTACGTCGACTGGCGGGTCGGCGCCCGGCACTTCCTGGATCTGCTGGTCGACGGGGACGTGGCCAACAACCAGCTCAACTGGCAGTGGATGGCGGGGACCGGCACCGACTCGCGGCCCAACCGGGTCCTCAACCCCGTCACCCAGGCGAAGCGGTACGACCCCGACGGGACGTACGTACGGCGCTGGCTGCCGGAACTCGAAGGCGTGGCGGCACCCGCCGTACACGAGCCGTGGAAGCTGCCGGGCCCGGACCGGGCGGCGCTCGACTACCCGGATCCGATCGTCGAGCTCTCCGAGGGACTCGCCCGCTTCCGACGGGCCAGGGAGCGCTCCTGAGCGCTCGCCGCCCTTCCTCACCAACCGGGTGCCGCGGCCAGCAGGAGATCGCGGACCCGGGTCACGTCCCCGTTCTCCACCGCGCCGGGGCGCCGGACGAGGAACGCCGTGTTGATCGGCGGGTCCGGCGGCTCGTGGAGCGGGACGAGGGTGCCGCAGGCCAGCTCGCCGAGGCAGAGGTAGCGGGGCAGCACGGTGATCCCCGCGCCCGCGACGGATGCGGCCAGCACACCGCGCAGGTCGGGCACGGTCACCGCGGCGGAGCCCGACAGGCGGCGGCCGAAGACGTGCCGCCAGTAGCGGCGCGCGATGGGCAGGTCCTCGGCGTAGGTGACCAGCGGGACGCCGTGCAGTGCCGTCGGCCCGTCGGCGGCCAGCGGTCCGCGCAGCCGGTCGGCCCACACCGGGGCGGCGACCAGCACGAACTCCTCATCCATCAACGGGACCGCGGTCAGGGTCCGACCTCGCGGCCGGGTGGTGGCGATGACCAGGTCGTGCCGTCCCGCCCGCAGCTCCTCGAGCAGCGGGTCGGTCAGGCCGGTGGCGACGCGCAGCCGGACGCCGCCGGCCACCAGTGGCGCCAGCGCCGGGATCACGCGGGTGCACAGCAGTTCGGCGGGCCCGGCGAGGTGCACCGGGTCGGCCCGGCCGGCCGCCGGGTCCGGACCGGCCACGGTGGCCAGCTCGTCGAGCGGCGCGGAGACCCGGGCCGCAAGCTCGTCGGCCACCGCGGTCGGCGAGACGCCCCGCGGGAGCCGCTCGAAGAGCTCACGCCCGGCCTGCCGCTCCAGAGCCCGCATCTGCGTCGTCACCGTCGGCTGGGACAGGCCCAGCAACTGCGCCGCTCCGGTGAACGAGCCCGAGCGGTACACCGCGAGGAAGGTGCGCAGCAGGTTCAGGTCCAGATGCTCGGCGGGGCGGCCTTCGGTATGTTCCACCTGGCCAGTATTCCTCCCGCACCCATAGGAAGCTCTATGTCGGGCATTGGAATCCTCATTGGATCCCTATGCCTCGACCGCCTACGTTCGACAAGGCACTTCCCGCGCCGGGGTCCGCGATCGCGAAGCTCGGCACCGACACTTCCGGAGTTCACCCATGGCCAAGATCCTCTTCGTGCTGACCGGCGCCGACCACTGGACGCTCGCCGACGGCACCCTGCACCCCACCGGCTTCTGGGCGGAGGAGGCCGTCGCCCCGTACGAGGCGTTCCGGGCGGCCGGCCACGAGGTCGTCGTCGCCACGCCGGGCGGTGTCGTCCCGACCGTGGACCAGGGCAGCCTGGCGGCCGAGGTCAACGGCGGCCAGGAGGCCGCCGACCGCATCGCCGCCGCACTCGACGCCATCCCGGAGCTGCGACGGCCGCTCCGGCTGGAGGACGTGGACCTCGGCGACCACGCGGCCGTCTTCTACCCGGGCGGGCACGGCCCCATGGAGGACCTGGCGGTCGACGCCGTCTCCGGTCGGCTCCTGGTCGACGCCCTCCGGTCGGGCAAGCCCCTGGGTGTCGTCTGCCACGGCCCCGCCGCGCTGCTCGCCGCGGTGACCGAGGACGGCTCCAACGCCTTCGCCGGCTACCGGGTCGCCGCGTTCACCAACGCGGAGGAGCTCCAGGCCGGCCTGGGCGACAAGGCCAAGTGGCTGCTCCAGGACCGGCTGACCGAGGCGGGCGTCGAAGTGCGGGTCGGCGAGCCGTGGGCGCCGCACGTGGTGGTGGACCGCAACCTGATCACCGGCCAGAACCCGGCCTCCTCGGCCCCCCTCGCCACGGAACTCCTGAAGCACCTGGGCTGACCCGGCCGACCGCCCCCACCGGGCGCACCCGGCGGGGGCGGACACGGCCCCGTACGGCGGGTGCGGCGGTGCCGGTCGGTGGGCCCGGTGCGGGTGCGTCGGCGCCGCACGGTGTCCCGGTCGGCAAGTGCGGGTCGGCGCGGGTCGGCGTCGGCGGATCCGCGGATTCTTGGCGGCGGACGCGCAGGACCCGACGTCCGCCGCCGGTCGGCCCGCCCTGGTCGGTGCGCGCCCGCCGCGCGGCGGGCGGGTGTCGCTCGTCAGGGGGCCTGGGTGCCGGCCAGGATGGTCAGGGCGTCGCTCAGGCCGGTGGGGCGGGGCAGGCCCGGGGCGGGGCGGCCGGCCCAGCCGGGTCCGGCGAGCATCACGGTCGGGGCACGGCGGGCCCCGGTGACGCCCCAGCGGGTCTCGGCGATGTGCCGGGCGAGGGGCAGGCTCGCGGTGGAGCGGGCCTGTGCCCACAGGACCACGGCGACCGGGCCCAGCCGCTGCACGGCCGCGGTCAGCGCCTCGACGGGCACGGCCGCCCCGAACATCCGGGTGGGGACGTCGAGTTGACCGAGCCCCGCGTTCAGCGCCTCCAGCGGCAGGCTGTGCTGTTCGCCCGGCACACAGGCCAGCACCACCGGCCCCGGCCCGCCCGCCGCGTCCCCCGGCACGACGGGCCGGGTGGCGCGGCGCAGGGCGGTGGAGACGTGCCAGGACAGCAGGTGCTCCACCTCGACGTACCGGTCGCCGGACGAGGCCCACTTGCGTCCCACGGCGTGCAGCGTGGGGACCATCACCTCCTGCCAGGCCACGGTGAGTCCGTGCCGTTCGACGGCCGTGGCCAGTTGCTCCGCGACGGCCGGCGCGTCGAGCCGCACGGCGGCGCGGGCCAGCCCCCGGCACTCCTGACGGACGTCGCCGCCGAGCGGCAGGGCACCCGCCGCGGCCGGCCGTTCGGTGACCGCGCGCGCCGGTTCGGCAGAAGGCGGGAGCACCCCCTCCTTCGCCGCTCGGGCCGCGTCCGCCGGGGGCACACCGGAGGCGGTGAGCCGGCACATCGTCTCCAGTACGGCCACGTCCGCCGCCCGCCAGCGCCGGTGCCGCCCGTCGGCGCGCACGGCGGGCCCGATGCCGTACCGGCGGTCCCAGGAACGCAGGGTGGTGGGCGCCACGCCCAGTCGGCGGGCCAGTGCCCCGGTCGTCAGGCCGGCCTCGTCGGGGCTCGGGAATGCGCTCATGGGCCGACGATACGACGCAGAAACGATGCATGTTGAGGCGCCCGGTGTGCGGCTCGCAGGATGAGGTGACCGGGGCCCGCCCCGGAGCACGTCCCGGACCGGCCTGAGCGCAGGCCGCCCGACGCGAGGAGCCGTCGTCATGAGCCCGCAGCCGACCGCCGTACCCTGTCCCGTCCCGACGCAGGAGTCGCTCGCCGACGAGGAACTCGCCCGGGGCCTGGTATCGGGGGACGAGGCGTCCCTGGCCGCCGTGTACCACCGCTGGCGCGCCCTGGTGCACTCGCTCGCCTGGCGTTCCCTGGGCGACGCCAGGGAGGCCGAGGACGTCACGCAGCAGGTGTTCCTCGGGGTGTGGAACGGCCGTGCGGGCTACCGGCCCGAACGGGGCGCGCTCGGCGGCTGGATCGTGGGCATCACCCGGCGCAAGATCGCCGACGCGCTGGCCGCCCGGACCCGCCGCCAGGAACTCGTCGCCTCGGCCGGCTCCTGGCTGACCCTGCGCGACCCGGGACGCGGTCGTCCCGAGGAGGTCCTGGACCGCGTCCTGGTGCGCGGCGAGCTGGCCCGGCTCCCGGCACCCCAGCGGCAGGTGCTGCGGCTGACCTTCTACGAGGACCTGACGCAGACGCAGATCGCCGAGCGCACGGGCTGGCCGCTGGGCACGGTCAAGAGCCACGCCCGGCGCGGCATGCTGCGGCTGCGCGGCCGTCTGCAGTCCGGCCCGCACGGCTGAGTCCCCGTACGGCCGCACCCCCTTCCGCACGCGCGTTCCCCGGGCGAACCGAAATTCGACGCACAAACGCTGCGTTCGACTTCGCCGAAGAACAGCGGGCGCGGACCAATCCCCCGCCCCTCGTGCACCGGATTACGTCCGGACCTACCGCACTCCCGAAGGATCCCCCGTGAAAGAAGCCGTCCACATCGGCCGGAACCCGGCCTCCCAGCCGGATCCCCAGGAACTGCTGGGCGCGGTGGCCCTGGGCGACCAGGAGGCCTTCGCCGGTCTCTACGACATCGTCGCGGGACCGGTGCTGGGGGTGGTGCGCGCGGTGCTGCGCGACCGGGCGCAGTCCGAGGAGGTGGCCCAGGAGGTGCTCGTGGAGGTGTGGCGATCGGCTCCCCGGTACCGCCCCGAGCGCGGCTCGGCCGTCAACTGGGTGCTGACCATGGCGCACCAGCGGGCCGTCGACCGGGTCCGGTCGGTGCAGGCCGCGGCGGCACGCGAGCACCGGGCCGCCCTGCTCGACCACGCGCCCGAGTACGACGAGGTCATCGAGCAGGTGGAGGCCCGGCTCGAACGGGAGCAGGTCCGGCGCTGTCTGCGCACGCTGACCGAGCTCCAGCGGCAGGCGGTGGAGCTCGCCTACTACCGGGGGCTGACCTACCGCCAGGTCGCCGAGGCCCTGACGGTGCCGCTCGGCACCGTGAAGACCCGCCTGCGCGACGGGCTGATCCGGTTGCGCGACTGCCTGGGGGTGAGCGCGTGATCACGTCGGATCTGCACACGCTGTCGGGCGCGTACGCCCTGCACGCCCTGGAGGACGACGAGCGCGCCGCGTTCGAGCGGCACCTCGCGGACTGCGAGGCCTGTGCCCGTGAGGTCGGGGAGTTCACCGCGACGGCCGCCCGGCTGGGGCTGGCGGTGTCGGTGCGGCCGGCGCCCGGCGGGCGGGACCAGGTGCTGCGGCGGATCGCCGAGGTCCGGCAGGCCACCCCGGCCCGGACGCCCTGGGACCGCTCGGAACGCAGGGCACGACGGGCGTGGTGGGCGTCCCGCTGGATGCTGGCCGCCTGCCTGGCGGCGACGGCCGCGCTGGGCGGCACGACGGTGTGGCAGTACCAGCGCGCCGAGGACGCCCGGGCCGAGGTCGGCCGCTCCCAGCGCGCGTCCGCGGAACTGTCTGCGGTGCTCGCCGCTCCCGACGCCCGCTCGCGCACCGTCCGGCTGGCGGACGGGGCCGAGGGGACGGTGGTGGTGTCCGCGAGCCTCGACCGTGCCGTGTTCCTCGCCGCCGGGATGGCCGAACCGCCCGGCGGCAAGGTCTATCAGCTGTGGTTCGACGAGCACGGGGTCATGCGCGACGCGGGGCTGATGGACCCGCGTCGCACGAGCCAGGCGGTGGTGCTGCGGGGACCGGTCGACGGCGCGTCCGCGATGGGCATCACGGTCGAGCCGGCGGGCGGCTCGACGGAGCCCACCTCGCAGCCCGTCGCGCTGCTGCCGTTCCCCACCTGACCGGGACGGCCCCCGGGTCGACGCCTTGGCGACGCCTGGGGGTCGCCTGGGCGACGCCTGGTCAGCGCCTGGGCGGTCGCGGGAAGAAGCCGCTCGTCCGCGAGACGTACTCGGTGTAACCGGGCCGCTCGGCCATGTGCCGTTCCAGGAGCGGCTTGCCGCTGCCCCGGATCAGCAGGAAGCTCATCACCAGCGGCGAGACGAAACCGACCAGGGCCGAGGCCGCGGAGTCGCACGCGATGAGGAACAGACCCCACCAGACACAGAAGTCCCCGAAGTAGTTGGGGTGCCGGGTGTAGCGCCACAGGCCCCGGTCCATGACCCGGCCCCGGGTGGCCGGATCCGCCTTGAACCGGGCCAGCTGGGCGTCGCCCACCGCCTCGAAGAACATCCCCACCGCCCACAGCGCGGTGCCGGCCCAGGCGAACGCGGTCATCCGCGCCGGCACGTACTGC
Organism: Streptomyces sp. NBC_00080; assembly: GCF_045041255.1. Lineage (NCBI taxonomy): Bacteria > Bacillati > Actinomycetota > Actinomycetes > Kitasatosporales > Streptomycetaceae > Streptomyces > Streptomyces sp. NBC_00080. The sequence goes on along the minus strand of NZ_CP108235.1, from coordinate 8,691,917 downwards.
GCGGCCTGGACCGGCAGCGAGACCAGCCACACCAGGGCACCCTGAAGCAGGTACACCATGCGCAGCGCGTACAGATTCCGGCTGCCGGGCGCCTTCGCGAGCATCGCCTCGTAGCGGGGGTCCTCTCCGTGGCCGCGGCCGCGGCGCGCGATGTGCGCGGCCAGCCGCAGTCCCCAGACGGCCGTCAGGACGGTGACCAGGACACGGCGCCCGGTGTCGCCGTGCCCGGCGGAGGCCACGCAGGTCACGAGGGCGACGGCGGTGAAGGCGACTCCCCAGGCGACGTCCACGAGACGGTGTACGCCCTTGCGGACGGCCAGGGCGAAGGTGGCGAGCAGGACGACGAGGACGGCCGCGGCGGCCCACGCGAGGTTGAGCGCGAACGCGCCCCAGGGGAATGCGCTCATGACCGCTCCAGCCCCGTGTACCAGCCCTCGGGACTGCCGGGCATCCCGCTCTCCCCCAGCGAGGTCGGCCGTACGCAGAGGATCTGGTCGACGCCCATCCGGCCTTGCTCGAAGGCGAGCGCGCCGCCGACCAGATAGAGCCGCCACACCCGGGCCGTCTCCGCACCGACGAGCCGCACCACGTCGGCCCAGCGGTCCTCCAGCGTGCGGTGCCAGGCCGCGACGGTGCGCACGTAGTGCTCGCGCAGCGACTCGGCGGACCGCACCTCGAGACCGGCGCCCTCCAGGAGCGTGACGGTCTCGCCGAGCGGCCGCATGTGCATGTCGGGGGCGATGTAGGCCTCGATGAACGGACCGCCGCCGGGCGCGTTCCGCCCTCGCGACATCTGCTGCACGAGCACCCGGCCGCGCGGGCGGACCAGCCGGCGCAGCGCGGCGGCGAAGGCGGGGTATTCGGCGTCCCCTACGTGTTCGCCCATCTCGATGGTGGCGACGGCGTCGTAGGCCCCGCCGTCGATGTCCCGGTAGTCCTGGCACACCACCTCGACGCGGTGCTCCAGGCCCCGTTCGCGCACCTTGCGCCGTACGTACGCGGCCTGTTCGTGTGCCAGGGTGACGGCGGTGACCTGGGCCTTGTGCCGCTCGGCGGCGTACAGGGTGAGCGAGCCCCAGCCGCACCCGATGTCGAGCAGCCGCGCGCCGGGGACGACGGCGAGCTTGCGGCAGACCAGTTCCAGCTTGGCGTACTGGGCCTCGGCGGGTGTGCGGTCCGGGTCCTCGTCCGCCCAGTAGCCGCACGAGTAGGCCATCGGCTCGCCGAGGAGCAGCCGGTAGAAGTCGTTGGACAGGTCGTAGTGGTGGCTGATCGCGGCCCGGTCCCGGGCCCGGCTGTGCAGGCCGCCGCGCAGCCGGGCCTGGGCGGCGGGCGGGGCCGGGCGCGGTCCGACGGCACCGAGCCGCAGCGCCTCGGCCGCGGCGCGGGTGCGGTCGGCGAGGCCGGGCCGCGGGGCGAACGGGCCCCGTTCCCGGGCGGCCGCCCAGAGGGTCCGCAGCGCGTGGCCGAGGTCGCCCTCGATGTCGAGCTCGCCGGTCACATAGGCCTGGGCGAGGCCGAGTTCGCCGGGTTCCCAGAGCAGGCGGCGCAGGGCGCGGCGGGAGCGTACGACCACGACGGGGCCGTCGGCCGGGCCCGCCTCGCTGCCGTCCCAGGCGCGCAGCCGGACGGGCAGGGCCGTACCGAGCGTCTCCTCGACGAGAGCGGCGAGCCGGTGGGCGGCGCCGGGCCGCGCGGTGCGGGCGCTGCGGGCGGTGCGCACGTCGGTCATCGGGTCGGGTCCTCCTTGGCGAACAGGTACTGCTGGACGTCGAGGTAGCCGGAGCGGAAGCCGGCCTCGGAGTAGGCGAGGTAGAGGGTCCACATCCGACGGAAGGTGGCGTCGAAGCCGAGGGCGGCGACCTCGTCGGCGCGCTCGGTGAACCGTTCGCGCCACAGCCGCAGTGTCTCGGCATAGTGCGCGCCGAAGCCGTCGCGGCGGGCGACGGTCAGCCGGGTGTGGTCGCGGACGGTGCGCTCGACGGCCTCGACGGAGGGCAGCAGGCCGCCGGGGAAGATGTACTTCTGGATCCAGGTGTGGGTGTCCCGGCTGGCCAGCATCCGTTCGTGCGGCATGGTGATGGCCTGCAGGGCGGCCCGGCCGCCGGGGGCGAGCCGGTCGTCGAGGGTGCGGAAGTAGACCGGCCAGAACTCCTCGCCGACGGCTTCGATCATCTCGACGCTGACGACGGCGTCGTAGCTGCCGCGTGCCTCGCGGTAGTCGCACAGCTCGACCGTGACCCGGTCGGCGAGGCCGGCGTCCCGGACCCGGGCGAGGGCGAGGTCGCGCTGTTCGCCGGAGAGGGTGAGCGAGGTGACGTGGGCGCCGCGCGCCGCGGCCCGCAGCGCCAGTTCGCCCCAGCCGGTGCCGATCTCCAGCAGCCGGGTGCCGCGCTGGACGCGCGCGAGGTCGAGCAGCCGGTCGATCTTGCGGTGCTGGGCGGCGGCGAGCAGGTCCCAGCGGGCCGGGAAGCCGCGGAAGAGCGCCGAGGAGTAGGTGAGTGTCTCGTCCAGGAACAGGGTGAAGAGGTCGTTGGACAGGTCGTAGTGGCGGCTGATGTTGGCGCGGGCGTTGTCCGGGGTGTTGCGCCGGTGGTGCGGCTGCCGTTGGGCCCACCGGCCCCGCAGGCGCTGCAGCGGGGCCGGGATCAGGTCGGCCGCGTGGGCGGCGAGCACGGTGAGCGGGGCGACCAGGTCGGGCGCGTCCCACTCGCCGGCCATGTAGGACTCGCCGAAGCCGATCAGGCCGTGGGTGCCGATCCGGGCGTGGAAGGCGCGCGGGTCCCTGATCTCCAGCAGCGGCCCGCCCCGGCCCACGGAGGTGCCGTCCGCGTAGCGGGCCCGCAGCGGCAGCCGGTCCAGTGCCCTTCGGACGACGGCGCCGGTCACGGCGGTCCGGACGCGGGCGGCGGACGGCGGGGCGGCCACGCCGGGCCGGTGTGCGGCGTCCGCGTGGGGGACGGCGTGGCAGTCACCCCGCCGTACGGTGACGGGGCGGGGCTCGACGTACGTCATGGGTTGTTCTCTCCGGTGCGGTGGTCGGGACGGGGTCGGACGGGCAGACCGCGCAGGTACAGGCGGATGCCGTGCAGTCGGATGGCGGCGGAGACGGCGACGGTGGACCAGGGGCGGCGCAGCGCCTGGCGCAGCAGCCGCCCGTTCGTTGCTTCCCGCCGCGTGCCCCGCACGGTTGCGGTGAAAGGGCGCCCGCCCGCGCGGTCGAGGTGCACGGTGAGGTCGAGGCGCTCGTCCGGCCTGGGCAGCCGCATGCGGTAGTGGCCGTCGACGGGGAAGAACGGCGAGACGTAGAACTCCTTGTCGGTCCCCGCCCTGCCGTCGGCGTCCGTGTCGAGCAGATAGCAGTGGCGTTCGCCGTAGGTGTTGTGGACCTCGGCGACCACGCAGCGCGGCTCGCCGTCGGGGCCGTGGCACCAGTACACGGTGAGCGGGTTGAAGACGTGTCCGAACACGCGAGCCTGGGTGAGCATGAGCACCGGGCCGCCCGCCAGGTCGACGCCGTGCGTCGCCAGGAAGGCGTCCAGGCCCGCCCGGATGCCGGGCTCGTCGCCGGTGAAGTGGTCGCGCGCGTCGAAGCGGGTCAACGCCCTCAGCGGACCCGGGAGTTCGGGCGGGTGGTCGACGTCGACCAGCCACAGGTGGGTGCGGTGGCGCAGCACGTACCGCAGGGGCGCGGTGCGCACATGGGTGATCGTGCAGGGGTACAGGGCGGGCGTCGGGGTGACCACCCGCTCGGCCCGCGCGCTCCGCGGGGTCACCATCGCACCCCCAGTGCGGCCGCCGCCGTCACTCCGGAACGGCAGCCGTCCTCGTGGAACCCCCAGCCGTGGTAGGCGCCCGCGAACGCGGTGACGGTGGTGTTCAGACCCGGCAGGTCCCGCTGGGCGGCGACCGACTCCGGGGTGTAGACGGGGTGTTCGTAGGCCATGCGGGCGAGGATCCGGCCGGGGTCGACGCGGTCCTCGCCGCCGAGGGTGACCACGTACGGCTCGGCCGCGTCGAGCCGCTGGAGCCGGTTCATGTCGTAGCTGACCCGGACGTGGTCGGCGCCCGCGGCGCAGGACGGCATCAGGTAGTTCCAGGAGGCCCGGGCGCGCCGGGCGCGCGGGAGGACCGAGGTGTCGGTGTGCAGGAGGGTGACGTTGCGCGCGTAGCGGAACGCGCCGAGCACCTCCTTCTCCCGCGGGGTGGCGTCGGCGAGCATCCGCAGCGCCTGGTCGGGGTGGACGGCGATCACCACGGCGTCGTAGGACTCGCTCACGCCGTCGGCGGTGGTGATCTCGGCGCCGTCCGGGGTGCGCCGCACGGCCCGTACGGGGGTCCCGGTGCGGACGGTGTCCAGGCGCTCGGCGACCCGGTCGACGTACTCGCGCGAGCCGCCGGTCACCGTGCGCCACACCGGGGAGCCGCCGATCGCGAGCATCCCGTGGTGCTCCAGGAACCGGAACAGATAGGCGGCCGGGTAGCGCTGGGCGGTGACGGCGTCGCAGGACCAGACGGCCGCGACGACCGGCGTCATGAAATGCGCGCGGAAATAGGGGGAGAAGCCCTCGCGGTCGAGGAAGTCCCCCAGCGTGAAGGTGTCCTCGGCCCCGTGGGCCAGCAGTCGGCGGGCCGCCCGGTGGAAGGCGGGGACCTCGGCGAGCAAGCGCAGGTAGGGCAGGCGCACGGCGTTGCGCGGCCGGGCCAGGAGGCCGGCGGCGCCGCGGGCGCCGGTGTACTCGAGCCCGCAGCCGTCGCACCGTACGGACATGCTCATCTCCGACTCCTGGGTGGAGACGCCGAGATCGTCGAAGAGCCGCAGCAGGTGGGGGTAGGTACGGCGGTTGTGCACGATGAAGCCGGAGTCGACGCGGTGGACCCGGCCGTCGGGTCCGGTGAGGTCGTGGGTGTGGGCGTGTCCGCCGAGCCGGTCGTCGGCCTCGTAGAGGGTGACGCGGCGGTTTGCGCGGCGCAGCACATGCGCGGCGGTCAGCCCGGCCACCCCGCTGCCCACGACCGCCGTCCGCCGTCGCCCGTCGGACCCGGCCCCGGGTCCCCCGCGCGGCTCGCCGCCGTCCGCCCCTGTCATCCGCACCATCGTCCGCTCCTCCCGCCCGGCCCCGGGGCGGGGCCGTCGGTGTAATCCGAGGCCGCGGGCGCAGCGGATTGGCGCGAGGCCGGGATTCTTTGCTTCAGGAACGAATGATCGGATAAACGAACAGCGCGTGCAAACTCTACACATAAAGAATAAATAAGAGCAGAATGGACATGCGCGGCACCTACCGCACACCGCTCCGCAGCGGTCGGGCCTGAGAGTCAAAGGAGACGGATCATGGCCAACGTCTCGCCCACCAGAGGTGACATGTCGACGCACCCCGATGTTCCCGAGATGCAGGCTCGGTACGCCCGCATGCTCGGCGGTCGTGATGTGGCGCTCGTGGACGGACCGGTGTTCCTGCTCGGTCTGTACTGCGCCGTGTCCCCGTGGATCCTGCACTACACCGTCAGCCAGCCGGCGCTCATGACCCACAACCTGATCATCGGGATCGCGATCGGCCTGCTGGCCCTCGGCTTCACCGCGGCTCCCGCGCGGATGTACGGCCTGAGCTGGGCCATGTGCGCGCTGGGCATCTGGATGATCATCGCGCCCTGGGTCGTCGGCGACAGCCCGGACGCCGGTGTCGCGGTCAACAACATCATCATCGGCGCCCTCGCCCTGATCCTGGGGCTGATGTGCACCGTCACGGCGACGAAGAGCACTCCGCAGCCGTAGAGACCCTGTCGCACCCCGGCACGACGGCCGGGGCGTTCCCGCCGTACGCGGGACCGCCCCGGCCGTCGTGCCGGACGCCGCCCGCACGCCACGCCGATGGGCGCCCCCCGGAGCCTTCTCCCGGTCGCACACCTCACGTCAGGCAGTCGATCACCCGTAGGCCACTCGGGTCGTCGCTGGCAGGATCGCCCCATGCAGACCAAGGGGAGTTTCGTCGTGCCGCCCGCTCCGCTGCGGCTCGAAGGGGTGGGGATCACCCTGCGCGAATGGACCGATGACGACCTCGACGCCCTGGTGGAGATGTACGACGACCCGGAGATCGCCCGGTGGACCCCGGTCGCCTCCCCCTTCGACGCCCGGGCGGCCCGCGCCTACCTCGACAAGGCGCGGACGGGCCGGGCCGAAGGACGCACGGCGCAGCTCGCGATCACCACGGACGGCGGGCACCCCAGGGGCGAGGTGCTGCTGTTCCGCAGCGCGTCGGACGAGCGGGACGCCGAACTCGCCTACGGGGTCGGCGCCGGGCACCGCGGACAGGGCCTCGCCGGCCGGGCGGTGCGCCTGGTCGCGGAGCTCGCGCTGCGTGAACTACGGCCACGGCGGCTGGTGTTGTGCATCGAACAGGGGAACACGGCGAGCGAGGCCGTCGCCCGCGCGTGCGGCTTCGCGCTCGCCGACGAGGCGCCCGTGCCCCGCCAGGCCAAGGGCCGCGAAGTCCTGCTGCGCACCTGGTCCCTCCGTCCGGAGGACACCGTCCGGTCGGGCCGCCCGGGAGATGCGGCCCGACCGGCCTGACGCGGGCAATAACGCGAGCGAAAACGTCAACACCTGCCCCGGCACGGCCGCAGCGGAGCGGCTCGTCGTCCCGAGCGACACGGCTGCAGCGGGAGGGCTCGCCCTTCGGGCGGCCGGCCGTCGGCGTGCTGTCGGCGATCGGCGTCGGCGTCCCGGCCGCGCCCGTCGGATCGTTCGCCCGCCGCGGTGCCCGGCGGGGACGGGACCGAGGGCGTCGACCGTGTCGAGTGGCCGCCCCTCCGGATCGAGATCGGCCCGGCCGCGTCGGGCGTCGGCCCTGCCGCCCTACGCCGTGCCGCCCTGCCCCGTGTACACGTACGGCGTCGTCGTGCTCAGGGGCGCGAAGCCCAGGCGTTCGAGGATGGGGCGGCTCTGGTCGGAGGCGTCGACCTGGAGGTAGCGGTAGCCGCGGTCGGCGGCGATGCGGGCGCGGTGGGCGATCAGAGCCCGGTAGACACCTCGGCCGCGCCAGCCCTCGACGGTGCCGCCGCCCCACAGGCCCGCGAACCTCGTTCCCGGGATGAGCTCCATCCGCGCCGAACTCACCGGCACGTCCCCGGCCATCGCGACCAGGGCCACGATCGCGTCCGGGTCGGCGGCGAGACGGGCGCGCAGAAGATCCCGCAGCCAGGAGGCGTCGTGCCCGAACGCCCGCTCGTTGGCCTCGACCATGAGCTCGACCCCCGCCCGGTCCGTGACGGGGACGATGCGGACCCCCTCGGGCGGTCCGGCGTCGATCAGCTGGTCACCGGTCTCGCCGATCATCAGGGTCTCCTCCGGGTCCGCGGTGAAACCGGCCGCGGTGAGCCGCTGCCCGAGGTCGGCCGGACGGTCGTGACCGTGCAGCTTCCACTCGAACTCGTGCCCCAGACCGGTGAAGTAGGCGACCTGTTCCGCGATCACCGCGTCGGCGTCGGCGGAGTCCAGGTCCGACCAGAGCACCCCGCTCCAGCCGCCCTCGCCGCCGACATGGCGGACCACGGACCCGGTCCGTTCGACGCGTGCGTCGGAGCTCTCGGGGCGCGCGCCTTCACGCATCTCCCGGTCGTACAGGGCGAGTACCGCGGCATGATCCATGCGCCCACTCCAGCACCCCCGCCCGGCCGCGACAACGGATTTACGGGGGCGGGGACGAGCGGGGCGCCGCCACGCCGTCCGGCCGCACCGCCGCCAGGTACGCGCTCAGCCGGTCGCGGTTGCGGGCCAGGCAGTCGATCCGGGCCTGGATGCGGTCGATGTGCCCTTCGAGGAGGGCGGCGGTCTGCGGGGTGAGGTGCTCTGCGGGCAGGACGATCTCGTCGGGGCCGGACAGATACGGCAGGATCGCGCGGATCATCTCGGTGGTGAGGCCGGAGTCGAGCAGCCCGCGGATCTGCTGGACGTCCCGGACGGCCGCCTCCCCGTAGGAGCGGTAGCCGTTCTCCCCGCGGTCGGGGTGCAGCAGGTCCTGCTCCTCGTAGTAGCGCAGCAGCCGGGTGGGGACACCGGTGCGGCCGGAGAGGTCGCCGATCTTCATGCCGCGCTCCGATCTTCGCTCACCGTCACCGCTCACCGTCACCGCTCGGCGCAGCGGCTCCCCGCCGTCGCTCCGTGAGCGGCGCGCGGGGCACGCTTGCCTTCACACTGATGTGAATGTTCGACCATGGTGGCATGTCCACCACCTCCATGGTCAAGGGCACCGCTGTGCCCGCGTCCCTGCCCTGGCCGGGGCTGCTCGCCCTGTCCACGGCCGCCTTCACCGCCGTGGTGACCGAGCTGCTGCCCGCCGGGCTGCTGCCGCGCATGGCACCGGCCCTCGGCGTCCCCGAGGCCCGGGTGGGATTCCTGGTCACCGGGTACGCGGTGGCGTCGTTCGTGGCAGCGATCCCGGTGACGGCACTGCTGCGCGGCCTGCCGCGCCGACCGGTCCTCGTCGGCACCCTGCTGGGCTTCGCGCTGAGCAACGCGGTGGTCGCGCTGTCGTCGTCGTACGGCCTCACCTTCACCGCGCGCCTGGTCGCCGGTGTCATGGGCGGCACGCTGTGGGCGATGCTCGCCGGGTACGCGGCCCGGATGGTGCCGGCCGAGCGACGCGGCCGGGCGATCGCGGTCGTGCTCGCCGGCATCACGCTCGCGCTGTCGCTGGGTGTGCCCGCCGGAACGGCGCTGGCCGAGGTGGTGGGCTGGCGCGCGGCGTTCGGGCTGCTGTCCGCACTGGCGGTGCTGCTGGTGGGCTGGGTGCGGTGGCGGGTCCCCGACTTCCCGGGCGAGGCACGGGGCGAGCGGGTGCCGTTGGCCCGGGTCGCCCTGCTGCCGGGGCTCCCGGTGATCCTTTCCGTCACCCTGTTCCTGTTGCTGGGCCACCAGGTGCTCTACACGTACATCGCGCCCTTCACCGAGCACGCGGGGTTCGGACGTACGGATGTGGTGCTGCTGGTGTTCGGGGCGTCCACCGTCGCCGGGATCTGGGGGACGGGCCTGCTGGTGGACCGGCGCCCGCGGGCCACGCTGCTCGGCGCGCTCGCCCTGTGCGCGGCGGTCATGCTCGCCCTCGGCCGGTACGCCGACGCGCCCTCCGTGCTGCTGGTCTCCGTAGCCCTGTGGGGAGTGGCCTTCGGCGGGGCGCCGACCCTCATCCAGACGGCACTGGTGAACGCCTCGGGGCCCGCCGCCTCCGACGTGGCGACCTCGCTCCAGACGACGGTGTACAACGCGGGCATCGCGGGCGGCTCGCTGACCGGAGGTGTGGTCCTGGGAGCGCTGGGCGCGGGGGCCCTGCCGTGGACGGCACTGCCGCTGGTCGCGCTGGCCCTCACCGCGGTCGCGCTGGGCCGCGGGCACGCCTTTCCGGTCGGGCGGAGCCGAGCCTAGGTTGGGCGGCCAGGCCCGGGTCAACCGTCGAGGAGCCGTACACCATGGTCGAGGCCGCCGAACTGCCGTATCTGCGCCGCTGCGTGGAACTCGCCGCCGAGGCGCCGCGGGTCGGCGACGAGCTGTTCGGTTCCGTACCGGTGGGCGCGGACGGCACGGTGCTCGCCGAGGACCACAACCGGGTGGCCTACGGCGACCGCACCCGGCATCCCGAGCACGAGGTCGCCCCCTGAACGACGGTGGAGGGACCGGTTCCCGAGCTGGTCGAGGAGGTACACGCCCTGCACCGGCGGTTCCGCGACGGCTGAGGCGGACCCACCCGCCCGCACCCCGCGCTTCGACGGCCCACCCCCTGCGGCGCGCCGGACCGCCACAGGCCCCCCGCCCCCGCCCGACCTGACCGAGGGGGCCTGCGCACTCCCGCTCCGAGGAGGGCGGCTCAGCGCTCCGCGTGCGGGCGGAACCGCCGCTGGAGGGCCAGACCGCCGAGCAGCAGGGCCGCGCTGCCGGCGACGGCCGGCAGAGTGGCGTCTGCCCCCGTGTGGGCGAGCGAGGACACGGCCTCGGGCACCCCGATCTGGGGCGCGACGGCCGGCGCCTGCGGAACGGCCCGCGGGCCGGGGTGCTGCGGCTCCGAGGGCGGCTCGTGCCGGGTCGGCGGCTGCGGCGCGGGCTCGCCGGGCGGCGGGGGCTCCTCGTCGGACACGTTGACGGACTCGTTGCCGAATGCCGGGTTCGCGATGCCGACGACGTTCACGCTGTTGCCGCTGACGTTCACCGGGAGATGGACCGGCAACTGGATGCCGTTGCCGGAGACGACGCCCGGGGAGCCCTGCGTGACGCCGTGTGCGGTGGCCCCGCCGCCTGAGGACGCTCCGTGCGTGGCGGCCCCACCACCGGACGAAGCGCCGTGCTTCCCGGGAGCGGCCGCCGCGCCCTTGTCGGCACAGGTGTTGCCCGCGGCGGGGTTCAGCACGCCCACCACGTTCACCGTGTTCCCGCACAGGTTCACCGGGAGGTGCACCGGCAGCTGGACACCGTTGCCGGAGATCAGTCCGGGCGAGCCGGCCGCTGAGCCGTCCGCCGCGGAGTCGGCATGTGCGGGCAGTGTCACAGCCATCGCGCCGGAAACTGCGGCGACGGCCATCACACCGGTTCGGGTAACCCGTCTCATGGGTCCCTGCCTTCCAGACTTGAATCGCGGGCACTCGCCCGCACCCGGTAGAACGTCGGCGCACCATCCGGGTTATGCCTGAACACCCTTTCACCCCATTGGGTCACCTTTGCGATCCCTCTTCGGCCCTCTGGTCGAACTGGTGTCAGCCCCTTCGCACGGGCCTCGCGGGGCGCCCCGGGCGCACCCGGCGCAGAGGCGCGGGGTGCGCCCCGCCCGCCCGGAGGCGGGTCGTCGGCAGGCCGCCTATCGTGAGCCAGGGCGCCGTTCCCGGACCGCTGCGGGCGTCCCTGGAGGCACTGATGCTGGCCAAGCTGCCGACGCGCCCCGGGCTGCGACGTTGCGCGCTCGCCGCCACCGCCGCACTCACCCTGGTGGGCGCGGGCCTGCCGACGGTGACCGCGAACCGGAACACCGCCGAGGGCGACCGTCCCGACCTCTCCCGGTTCTACGACCAGAAGGTCACGTGGTCGGCGTGCGACGGCGACGGCATGCCCAAGGACCTCCAGTGCGCCGACCTGACCGTCCCCCTCGACTACGGCCGTCCCAAGGCCGGCACGCTCGACCTCGCGCTCGCCCGCTACCGGGCCACGGGCGACAAGCGCGGCTCGGTGGTGCTCAACTTCGGCGGTCCCGGCGGCCCCGGTGTTCCCGAACTCGCCTACGGAGGCAAGGAGTTCATGGATCTCACCGACGGCTACGACGTGGTCACCCTCGATCCCCGGGGGGTCGGCCGCTCCTCCCCCGTCAGCTGCGGGGACGGTGCGGACAGCGGACTGGCCTCCCTGGACGCCGACTCGGCCCTCGCCGATCCCCAGGCGCTCCTCACGAGATTGAAGCGGGTGGCCGGCGACTGCGCCGAGCACTCCGGGCCGGTGCTGCCGCACATAGGCACCGTCGACGCGGCACAGGACCTGGACGTACTGCGCGCGGCACTCGGTGACAAGAAGCTCAACTACCTGGGGTTCTCGTACGGCACCCGGCTCGGCGCGGTGTACGCCGCCCGGTTCCCCGACAAGGTGGGCCGGGTGGTCCTCGACGGCGTCGACACCCTGACCGAGCCGCTCACCGAGCAGGGCCTCGCGGGCGCCCGGGGGCAGCAGGTGGCGCTGGACGACTTCGTCGGCTGGTGCACGAAGGACATCGCCTGCCCGTTCGGGCAGGATCCGCGCGTGGCCCGCGAGGAGGTCGTCCGGCTCGTGCGCTCGCTGGACGAGGACCCGGTGCCGACCGACTTCGGCGACGACTTCTCCGGCCAGGACCTCGTCGGCGCGCTCGGACAGGGGCTGTACAGCAAGGAGCTGTGGCCCCTGCTGGAGCGGGCGCTGGCCCAGCTCATCGAGAGCGGGGACGCCAGCGGGGTCCTGAGCTTCGCGACCGGCGGCTTCGCCCTGCCGCTGCCGTTCCCGCTCCGGGCCGCGGGCCGCGGCGAGCCCTCCCCCGGGGCGCTCGTCGAGGAGGAGGACGTCCCCCTCGACAACCTGCCCGCGGCGCTGATGGCGATCAACTGCGCCGACGATCCCGACCGCCCCACGGCCGCGCAGATCTCCGCGGACCTCAAGCGGCTGCGCGCCGCGTACGACAAGGCCTCTCCGGTCTTCGGGCAGTACCGCCTCACCGAGGTGCTGATGTGCTACGGCCGCCCCAGGGGAACCGATTTCATCCGCGACGAGGTGAAGGACCTGAGCAGCCCGGAGATGCTGCTGGTCGGCACGCGCGGGGACCCGGCGACGCCGTACCACTGGACCGTGGAGACGGCGAAGCGTCTCGGTGCCGCTGCCGTGGTGCTCGACAACAAGGGCGACGGCCACACCGGATACGGGTCGTCCAAGTGCGTGCACCGCAAGGTCGACGACTTCCTGCTCTACGGCTCCCTCCCGCCCAGCGGCAGCTCCTGCGGGCCCGACGAGGACGACGACTGAGTGCGCCGGCTCCTGCCACTGCTGCTCGTCTGCCTCCTCGCGGCCGGGACGACGGTCGCCTCGTCCGCCCGGTCCGCCTGGTGGTGGCTCGCGGCCGGACCGCTGCTGGCGGCGGCCTGTCTGGGGGGCTGGGACCTGCTCCAGCGCCGCCGCTCCGAACTGCGCAACCACCCGCTGGTCGGGCGGCTGCGATATCCGACGCAGGAGGTACGCGCGCGTGCCCGGAGCGGCGACGCGCGGGAGCCGTTCGGCGGCGACCGGGACGCGTACGAATATCTGGTGCCGTCGCTGCGGCCGGTCGAGCCGGCCGAGGAGCCGCCGGTGGTGCGGGTGGGCGGGCCGGACTGCTCCCAGCCCTACGACATGGCGCTGCTGAACGTGTCCGCGATGAGTTTCGGGGCGCTGTCGTCGCGCGCGGTGCTCGCCCTCAACAGGGGCGCGGCGCTGGGACGTTTCGCGCAGGACACCGGGGAGGGCGGGCTGTCGGAGCACCATCTGCGCGGCGGCGGCGACCTGGTCTGGGAGATCGGGACGGGGTACTTCGGCTGCCGCGACGCCGACGGCGGCTTCGACGCAAGGGAGTTCGCGGACAAGGCGGCGCTGCCCGAGGTGAGGTGCGTGTCGTTGAAGCTGTCCCAGGGGTCGGCGCCGGGCAGCGGCGGGGTGCTGCCCGGGGTGAAGGTGAGCGCCGAGATCGCGCGGGAACGGAAGGTCCCGGTGGGCGAGACGGTGGTGTCGCCGCCCTCGCACCGGGTCTTCTCGACGCCGCGTGAACTGGTGCTGTTCCTGGCCCGGCTGCGTGAGCTGGCGGGCGGCAAACCGACCGGGTTCAAGCTGTGCGTGGGCTCGCGGCGGGAGTTCCTCGCGGTGTGCCGGGCGATGGTGGCGGAGGGTCTGACGCCCGACTTCGTGGTGGTGGACGGGTCGGAGGGCGGCACCGGCGCCGGACCTGCGGGGTTCGCCGGCCGCCTCGGTATGCCGCTCACCCAGGGGCTGATCACCGTGCACAACGCCCTGGTCGGCGTCGGGCTCCGGGACCGGGTCCGGATCGGGGCGAGCGGCCGGGTGGCCACCGGCTCGGACATCGTCACCCGTCTCGCGCAGGGCGCCGACTACACCAACGCGGCCCGGGCGATGATGCGCGCCGTCGGCTGTGTCGGCGCGCTGCGATGCCACACCGGGACCTGCCCGGCCGGCGTCGCGACCCAGGATCCGCTGCGGACGCGCTCCTTGAACGTGGCCGACAAGGCCCGGCGGGTCCGGCGCTACCAGCGGGAGACGGTGCGTGACGCCGTCCGGATCATGGCGGCGATGGGCATCCGCGAGCCGGCCGAACTCACTCCTGGCCATCTGGTCCGGCGGACGCGGCCGGGCACGGTCCGTTCGTACGCGGAGCTGTACGAGTGGCTGGCCCCGGGAGAACTGCTCGCCGGACCACCGCCGTCCTGGGAGACGGACTGGAAGGCCGCGGACCCGGACAGCTTCGGCTAGCGGCCCCGCGGCCGACGGCCACGAGACCTACCGCGGCTGCAACGGCTACGAGGGCTTGACGGTGACGAAGGCGTCGATCGCCGCCGTCAGCTCGGCCGGCTTCTCGACCGGGAGTTCGTGGCCCGCGTCGAGGACGCGGACGGTGGCGTCCGGATAGGCCTTGGCCATGCGCAGCATCTGCTGCACCGGGAGCTGGATGTCGTGGTAGCCGTGGATCATCAGGGTCGGGGCCTGGATCTCCCCGACCCGGTCCAGCACGTCGAAGGCCCGCATGGCGCCGTACAGCGTCATGACCACCTCACGCGGGGTGTCCGCGGAGGACTTGATGTACGCGCGGATCTCCTCGCGGGGGTAACCGGGAGCGAAGGCCCGCTGGATGTTGGTGGCGACGAACAGCTTGAAGGGGACGAGGGTGGAGACGCCCATCAGCAGACCCCTGCCCCGGCTGTAGGTCATCCGGCCGATGGAGTTCACCAGCACCATGCGCTCCACCCGTTCGGGGTGGGAGAGGGCGACGGTCTGCGAGATCATCCCGCCCATCGAGTGGCCGATCAGCACGAACCGTTCGATCTCCAGGTGGTCGAGGAGGGCAAGGAGGTCCGTCGCCAGCTCCGCGACCGTCTTCACGCCGGCACCGCTGCTCTCGCCGTGCCCGCGCAGGTCGAGCCGGATCACCCGGCGCCGCTCGGCGAAGTGCGCCACCTGGTGGTCCCAGCGGTGCCGGTTCGCCGTCCAGCCGTGCACGAACACCAGGGGCACCCCGTCGCCGTCGCGCGGGCCCTCGTCGTCGTACGTCAGTGCTGCGCCGTCGACTTCGAGCTGCGGCATGGGTGCCTCCTGCGGTGCGGTCCCGGTTACTGACGCGTACGGTAACCGGCCGAGGGGGTCGCCGTCACCGTCGGGCGCCTACGAGATCGCGCAGGTGCGATGGCTCGCGCATCAGCACAAGGCTTCCCCCGGCGGCCGGGGAACGCCCGCCGACCACCGCTGCGACCCCGACGGCGACCGCGACAGCGCAGGGGACCGGAGGTGTACCGATATTGCCCCAAATGCCTTAACGGCAATTGGGACCTATCGTGCCGATATGGAGCACGCACTCAGCCCAACGACCCTCTCCGAACTGCGCCGCCCGCGCCCCTATCCCGCGGTGTCCGTGCTGACGCCGACGCACCGCCGTGAACCCGAGAACGCCCAGGACCGGGTCCGGCTGCGCAATGTCGTGGCCGAGGCGAAGAAACAGCTGGAGACCGACCCCGCGGTCAGCCGCGAGCGGCGCGCCGACGTCACCGACCAGCTCGACCGGGCCCTGGCCGAGGTCGACCTGGCGCACACCGAGGACGGCCTGGTCATCTACGCCGCCCCGGGCGAGCACCAGGTGTGGTCCCTGGCCCGTGCCGTCCCGGAACGCGTCGTGCTCTCCGACACCTTCCTGACCCGCAACCTGGTCTCGGCCCAGGCCGCCGAACGCCCGTTCTGGGTCCTGTCGGTCTCCGCCGACCGCGTCACGTTGTGGAACGGCGGCGCCGACCGGATCACCGAGGAGCACTCCGGCGGCTTCCCGCTGGTCAGGAGCCAGCCGAACTTCGACGCCGAACGCATGGAGCGGATCGGCGACCTGCCCAGCACGTTCCGCGACGAGGACACCCGTCACTTCCTGCGTGAGGCCGACACCGCGCTCGGCGGACTGCTGCGCCAGGACCCGCGACCGCTGTACGTCACCGGCGAGCAGGCGGCGCTGTCGCTCCTCGACGAACTGGGCGGAGTCACCCGGGACGCGGTGCACGTCGCGCACGGCGGACTCTCCCACGGCACACCCGACACGGTGTGGCAGGCGGTGCGCCCGCTGCACGACGCGGAGGCCCGCCGGAACACCGCCGCCGTCGCCCGGGAGCTCGACTCGGCCCGTGGACACAAGACGTTCGCGGCCGGCGTCGACGAGCTCTGGCAGAACGCCCGGGAGGGCCGGATCCGGCTGCTGGCCGTCGAGGAGAACTACCGTGTCACGGTCCGCGACGGCGGCGACCATCTCGTCCCCGCCCTGAGCGACGATCTCGACGCCCGCGAGGACATCGTGGACGAGATCGTCGAGCAGTGCCTGGAGACGGGCGCCGAGGTGCGCTTCGTACCCGACGGCGCACTGGGCGACGCGGACGGGATGGCAGGCGTGCTGCGCTACTGACCCCGCTCGACGGCGGCCCGGCGGTTGCACCGGCGTTGCACCGGCCGGGGCCCCGGCAGCGGCTTTCACCGGCGGCGTACGCTACGGCGTGATCGTCCACCGGGAGGGTGAGTACGCGTGAGTGACCTGCTGGGCGTGGCCGTGCTGGGTGCCGGACACATGGGAGCCGACCACATACGCCGCCTCGATCGCGTGGTCAGCGGAGCCAGGGTCGCCGCCGTGGCCGATCCCGATGCCGCGCGCGCGAAGGAGGCCGTGGCCGGGATCGAGGGGGTGACGGTCCACACGGAGGTCGAGGCCGCGCTCGACGCGCCCGGCGTCGAGGCCGTACTGATCGCCTCGCCCGGCCCCGCGCACCGGGAGGCGCTGCTCGCGGCCTTCGCCCGCGGGCTCCCGGTGCTGTGCGAGAAGCCCATGGTGCCGGACTCGGCCGGGGCGCTGCGCGTGCTGGAGGCGGAGGCCCGGCTGGGGCGGCGGCTGACGCAGATCGGGTTCATGCGGCGCTACGACGCCGGGTACCGCAGGCTCAAGGCGCTGCTGGACGACGGGCGGCTCGGACGGCCGCTGATGCTGCACTGCGTGCACCGCAACGTCTCCTCACCGCCGGGCTTCACCAGCGCGATGCTGATCGACAGCTCGGTGTCGCACGAGATCGACGCGGCCCGCTGGCTGCTCGGCCAGGAGCTGACCGCGGTCACCGTGCGGCGCCCGCGCCCCTCCGCCGGCGCCCCGCAGGGCCTGCTCGACCCGCAGTTCGTGCTCTTCGAGACCGACGGGGGCGCCCTGGTCGACGTGGAGGTCTTCGTCAACTGCGGCTTCGGGTACCAGGTGCGCTGCGAGGCCGTGTGCGAGGCGGGCAGCGCGCGGATCGGCGACGACCAGGGGATGCTCGTCACCGCAGGGGGAACCGCCGCCGCGGAGGTGCCCCAGGACTACCTCGTGCGGTTCGTGGAGGCCTACGACCGCGAGGTGCAGGCCTGGGTCGACGCCACCCGGCGCGGTCTGGTCACCGGCCCGACCGTCTGGGACGGCTACGCGGCCTCCGTCGTCGCCGAGGCCGGGATCCGGGCCCTGGAGAGCGACACGCGCGTCGCGGTCGAACTCGCCCCGCGCCCCGGCCTGTACACCGCGGGCGGTCACTGACACCCGGCGGGTCTCAGGCACTGCCGAGCAGGGCCTCCAGCCCCTGGTCGACGGCGGCGCCGACATCCTCCCGGCCCGCCGCGACCACGGCGTAACTGCGCAGCAGGAACCGCCGCAGGGCACCCGTCTCGAACTGGAGCAGGGCCAGACCGAGCGGGGAGTGGAACTCCACCACCGTGCGCACCGGCCCACAGGGCCAGATGTGCACGTCTCCGCTCCCGGCCGGATCGCTCACGCCCTGCTCCAGCAGGGCCCGGCCGAAGGTCCAGGTGACGGCCTCACCCGCGAGGGACACCTCCGGCGGGAAGTCGACGTGCACGGCGAACGGGTCGGTGGAGTCGTAGCGGAGCGTGGCGGGCACGGGCAGCTCCTGGTCCTCCGCGGTGATCAAGCGGGCGCGGACGGGTTGTTCAAGAGTGATGTCCATGCATGTACGACCCCGCGGGGGCCTCTTGCATTACGCGAAAGCGGTCTCCAATTCTTGTGACCTGCGTCACAGTTGCTCTTGCCTGGAACATCAGCCCGGCGAACATGCGACCGATGGTCACCTCGACCCCCTCAGGAGTCCCCCAAGTCACGTACGTCACCTACGACTTGACCCCCGCCCAGCGCCCACCGGCCACCTCCCGCCGCCCCTCCCCGAAGACACTGGCATATGCCAGAAGCACCACCGAATCGTGTGTTGCCAAATCCCTTACACGCCGTCGCGGGCTGTGCAACAGTCGTAACGGCCCTTGCGCCAGCCTTCGCCGTACCGTCCCGCATCGGAGTGCGTCATGCCGCCCCATGTCTCTGCGGACCGCTCAGCCGCCCAGCCGCCGGGGCGCGGCTCGGTCGACGCGCTGATCACGCAGACGCGACGGCTCAAGGGCGACATGGACGCCGTACGGCAGGACACCCGGCGCGACGCGGCGGACCCGCAGGGCCGCTGGCAGCGCGCGCTCTGCGATCTGGCGCTGCACCAACTCGACGATCTCGACACGCACTTGGCGCAGTTGCGGGACGGGCCGCCGCCCGTGCCGGCCGCCGGGCCCGCGCCCGCCGCACCGGTCGCTTCCCGGCGCGAGTCGCTGCTGAGCCGGGTCGGCAGCGCGGAGTGGAACCTGCTGACGGACGAGGCCCTCTGGTCCGAGGAGCTCTACGGGATCCTCGGCCGCGGCCCCACCGCCCCCCCGCTCACCCTCGACGAACTGCCGGCGCTCGTCCTCGACGAGGACAGGCCGAAGCTGACCGCGATGGTCACGGACTGCCTGATCGACGCCCGGCCCATCGACGGCGAGTTCCGCGTGGTGCGCCCGGACGGCGAGCAGCGCACCGTGCACATGATGGGCGAGCCCGTGCTCGACGCCGAGGGCGGCACCACCTCGATGTGGGCCGTGCTACGGGACGTCAGCGAACTGCGGCGCAGCCAGCGCGCCGTGCGCGAGAGCCGTGACTCGCTCCAGCGGCAGCGGCACCTGGCCCAGACCGAACACCGGCTCGCGGTGGAGTTCCAGGAGGCAGTGCTGCCGCCGTGGCGCGGCTCCCCGCGCCTGCCGCACCAGGGCCCCCGCTCCCTCGACCTCGCCGCCCACTATCTGCCCGCCGCGACGACCTCGCGGATCGGCGGCGACTGGTACGACGCGCTCGAACTCGCCGACGGGCACACGCTGCTGAGCGTCGGTGACCTCACCGGCCACGGCCCGACCGTCACCTCGACCACGGCGATGCTGCTGGGCGCCCTGCGCGGAATGGCCATGGCGGGCACCCACCCGGCCCAACTGATGGCCTGGCTCAACCAGTTACTGGACGCCACGGTCCAACCGGCCCTGGGCAGCGCGGTCTGCTGCCGCTACCGGCCGGACACCCGCACCCTGATGTGGGCGCAGGCCGGACACCCCGTCCCCTTGCTGTTCCGCGACGGGACGGGTCGCCGGCTGGACGCACCTCAGGGGGTGCTCCTCGGAGCCACCGCACGCGCCGCCTACGGGCAGGCCGAGGAGACCCTCGAAGAAGGCGACCTCCTTCTGCTGCACACCGACGGGCTGGCGCCCGCCGACCGCCTCCTCGGCCTGGCCCCTCGGCTGGACAGGGCGCGCACCGCACAGGAGTGTGTGCGGATGGTCGTGGAGGAGTGCGGCGAGAGCGAACGCGCCGACGACGCCTGCGTGCTGGTCGCCCGGGTCACCCGCTGAGCGGACCGACCGACGACAACCCCCTTCACACCTGAGTGCCGTTGCCCCCCTTGCTCGCCCTGCTGCCCTTCTGCTTCGGCAGCGCCAGCCTGATCTCCTCCCGCAGTTCACTGATCCTCGGGTAGCCCGCGTACTGCGCGGTGAGCCGGTACATCTGGCTCAGCCGGTCCCAGGTGCGCCGGGAGGAGTTCGATCCCATCGACATCAGGGCCAGCCGCGCGAAACGGTCCGCCTGCTCGGGGTCGTCGGCGATGAAGCAGGCGGACGCCATGGACAGATGGTCGAAGATCTTCGACCGTTCCCGCCCGTCGACGCGCAACGCCAGCGCCTTCTCCGCGTAGTACTGGGCGTGCGCGGCCGCCTGTGGCTCGAACTCGGCCAGCGTCCGGTAGGCCAGCGCCTGCATGCCGTACAGATCCTCGTCCTTGAAGGTCTGCATCCAGGACGGCGGTGTGACGTCACCCTTGCCGGAGACGAAGAGGTCCTCCGCCTGACCGAGGGTGCGGCGCATGGCCTGGCCCTTGCCCATCGACGCCTGCGCCCAGGCCTCGATGGTGTGGAACATCGCCCGGGTGCGCGGGGTCACGTTGGCACCGGAACCGGACTGGGCGAGTTTCATCAGGTCGAGCGCCTCGTCCGGCCGCCCGAGATGGACCATCTGACGGGCCGCCCGGGAGAGCGCCTCGCCGGCCCGCGGGCGGTCACCGCCCTCTCGTGCGGCATGGGCGGCGATGACGAAGTACTTCTGGGCCGTGGGCTCCAGACCGACGTCGTGCGACATCCAGCCCGCGAGGACGGCGAGGTTGGCCGCGACGCCCCACAGGCGTCGCTGGAGATGGGAGGGGTGTCGGTAGGCGAGGATGCCGCCCACCTCGTTGAGCTGCCCCACCACGGCCTTGCGCTGCAGCCCGCCTCCGCGGGCGGCGTCCCAGGCCCGGAACACCTCCACCGAGCGCTCGAGTTCGTCCACCTCCTCCGTTCCGATGGGGGCGGCCTCGTAGCGGTCGAACCCGGCGGGGTCGGCATGGTGGAGGAGGGGGTGGTCGATGACAGGAGCGTCGGAGGAAAGGGTGGGGTCGGTGTGCAGCCACTCGTGCATGGCACTGCTGAGAGCTGATCCCGCGGCGAGCGCGGCACCCGCGCCCACCAAGCCGCGTCGGTTGAGCATGAGGTCCATTCCCGTGAATTCGGTGAGGACCGCAGCAGTCCGTTCGGGCGCCCACGGCACGTCGTCGGGATGTTCCACACTCCCGCCACCGGGCCGATTCCCTGTACGCCCGTGCCGGACCAGACCGAGGTCCTCGATGGTCACGACACGGCCGAGACGCTCGGTGAACAGGACCGCCAGCACCCGCGGTACCGGATCGCGCGGGATCTCTCCCGTGTCGATCCACCGCCGCACCCGGGAGGTGTCGGTCGACAGCTGGGGGTGGCCCATGGCCGCCGCCTGCCGGTTGACCAGCCTCGCGAGTTCCCCTTTGGACCAGCCGGCCAGGCCGAACAGGTCCGAGAGGCGGGTGTTGGGTTGTCCGCTCACGTCAAGCCCCCAGGTTCTCGGCTGAGTTGACAGTAGCCCGGTGAAAGTTGCCGGGCGACTATTCGCCAGGGTTCGCCAGGGTTCGCCAGATGGTGTGCCACTGGGCGATGGGTGTCAGGTAGGAAAGCGCCACCCCGACCCGGTCGCCGAGGGACATTCCCCAGGATGTACCCGAAAGGACCGGTCGGGGCAGCGTTCTGACGTCCGGCACACGAAGGGATCTGTTTCTCCCATGTACGCAGCATCGTCCTCCGTGTCCGCCCCGCCCCGGTCGCTGCACACCCGTCCGGGCGGTGGCGGCCCCTACCTCGATCCCGCCGCGCGGTCGGCGGGTCCCGCGCTCGGCGCCGGTCCGGCCCGGCGTCCTGCGGGGCTCGGCACCCAACCGCTCAGCGGGAGACTCGACCTGTCCGGCCCCCAGGGCGCCCAGCTGCGCACGGCGATCGCGTCCGTGCACCGGATCTGCCCGGAGTTCGCGCCGGTCCAGGTGCTGCGCCGCAGCGGACGCTCGGTGCTGCTGGTCGGTACGACCGGCCGCAGCACGGCGGTCGCCAAGTGTTTACTCGACCACTCCCCCGTGTGGGCCGAGCAGATCCGGCACGAAATAGCCGCGTACCGCACGTTCGTCCGGCACCGCCCTCCAGTGCGGGCGCCGAGACTGATCGCGGCGGACCCGGACAACTGCACACTGGTGATCGAGCGGATGCCGGGCCGGGTGGCGGCACTCCAGCGGCACCCCACCGAGGCCCCGCCGCGGGCCGACGTCCGGGCGGCACTCGGCGCGGTCTGCCGGCTCAACGCGTGGCGGCCGCCGGCGGGGACGTTCGACGCCCCGCTGGACTACGCCGCCCGTATCTCCCGCTACCACGAGCTGGGTCTGCTCACCGACCGGGACCTCGGCGACCTCCAGAAGCTGCTGCACGGCATCGCGGCCACCGCGGGCCGGCAGGGCATGGGCCAGTTCTGTCACGGCGACGCCCTCCTGTCGAACATCCTTCTCTCACCGGCCGGTCCAGTGCTGGTGGACTGGGAGCACGCGGGTTGGTACCTGCCGGGCTACGACCTGGCGACACTGTGGTCGGCGCTGGGCGACGCGCCGGTGGCGCGCCGTCAGATCAGCCAGATCGCCCAGTCGGCGGGCCCGGCCTCCCGGGACGCCTTCCTGGTGAACCTGATGCTGGTCCTGACCCGCGAGATCCGTACCTACGAGACGGCCGTGCAGCGTTCGATGCACGACATCACCCCGGCGGCTCCGGGGGGCCATCCGGGTGGCGGGCCGTCCGGCGAGGAACAGCGCCTGCTGCTGCGACGGCTGCACGACGACTGCCAGCTGGCCCGCCGGGCCGTACGCGCGGCGGTCGGCACCCGCTGAGGGGACGGGGTTCGCGGTTGCGCCTGAACGGCGGCGCGCCGCGGGTCCCTGCGGTGCGTTCGCGGTGTCTTGACGAGGTAAATCTCCTGCCTGTGGGCATGATTGACGGGTTGTCGGCAAGCCGGTGACAGATGGCTCATGTCCGGCCCCGCACGCCCCGCCCGCTCGTTCCAGGAGGCCGCATTGCGAAAACCCGTCACTCACCCCGGACCTGGCAGACACGCCCGTAGAGCCGCAGGCGCCATGGCGTCGGCGGCTCTGTTGCTCCCGCTGCTCGGCGCGGCCTCCCCGTCCGAGGCCACCGGTCCCTCGACCTCCCGCGCTGCCGGGGCGGCCGGCCTCCAGCGGGCCTTCGCCGTCGCTGCCGCCGAGTACCACGTGCCGCGGAGCCTGCTGCTGGGCGTCTCCTATCTCCAGTCCCGCTGGGACACGCACGGCGGAGCGCCGAGCGTGACCGGCGGCTACGGACCGATGCATCTCACCGACGCGCGTACGGCGCTCGCCGCGGCACCGCACCACGGCCAGGGCGCGGAGGACTCCCGTGGCGACTCCGCCCGCCCGGCCCGTGTCCCGAAGACGCGGCTCCCGGCCGGCGAGGAGATCCCGGCCCGGCTGCGCACCCTGCCGAGGGCGGCGGAGCTGACCGGCCTGAGCGCGGAGGAGCTGCGCACGGACCCCGCGGCCAACATCGCGGGTGGAGCCGCGCTCCTCGCCGCCGCGCAGCGGAGCCTGGGCGAGCCGCTGAGCGGTGACCCGGCGGACTGGTACGGCGCGGTGGCGCGTTTCTCGGGCGCGGACGACCGCGCGACGGCCGCCGACTACGCCGACGACGTCTTCGACGTGCTCCGCACCGGCGCGGAGCGCAGCACGGACGCCGGTGGGCCGGTCGCCCTGGCCGCCGTGCCGGACCTGGCCCCGCGGACCGCCCAGCTGCGGAAGACGGGCCTGCGCACGGCCTCCACGGCCGGCACCGAGTGCCCGACGACGGTGTCCTGCGAGTGGATCCCGGCGCCGTACGAGCAGTTCGGTGACAACGACTACGGCAACCACGACCTCGGCGACCGGCCCGCCGCGCCGAGCATCAAGTACATCGTCGTGCACGACACCGAGGGCGGCTGGGAGGGGGTACTGAACATGGTCCAGGACCCCACCTATGTGTCCTGGAGCTACACCCTGCGCTCCACCGACGGGCATGTCGCCCAGCATGTGAAGGCCAAGGACGTGGCCTGGCACGCGGGCAACTGGTACGTCAACGCCAAGTCGATCGGCCTGGAGCACGAGGGCTTCCTCGCCCAGCCGGACTCCTGGTACACGGAGGCGATGTACCGGTCGTCGGCGCGTCTGGTGAAGTACCTGGCAGCGCGGTACGGCATCCCGCTGGACCGGCAGCACATCCTGGGCCACGACAACGTGCCGGGGCCGACCACCGCGACCGTCTCCGGGATGCACACCGACCCGGGCCCCTACTGGGACTGGCGGCACTACTTCGAACTGCTGGACCGGCCCTTCGCGGCCACGGCCCGCAGGAGCGGCGGTCTGGTGACGATCCGGCCGGACTACCTCGCCAACCAGCCGGTGTACACGGACTGTGTCACCAAGGGCGCGCCGTGCGCGGCGCACGGCTCCGGCGCCGTGCGGCTGTACTCCGACCACGACGAGAAGTCGGCCCTGATCAAGGACATCGGCCAGGGCTCGGCCCCGACCACGGGCGTGAACGACACCTCCTCGCGGGTGTCCACCGGCCAGCAGTACGCGGTCGCCGACCGGTGGGGTGACTGGACGGCGATCTGGTACCTGGGTCAGAAGGCGTGGTTCCACAACCCGCAGGACCGGCCGACGGCGGTACCCGCGGCGGGCCAGGTGATCACCCCGAAGGACGGCCGCGACAGCGTTCCGGTCTACGGCCGCGCCTACCCCGAGGCGTCGGCCTACCCGGCGGGCGTCCCGGCCCAGGCGGTGTCACCGCTTCCGTACACCCTGCCGAAGGGCCAGAAGTACGTGGTCGGTGACAAGGTGCCGGGCGAGTACTACTACGCGGCCACCTTCGCCACCGGCTCGCACCGGGTGGTGATCGGTGCGGACCAGTACTACGAGATCCAGTACGGCCACCGGGTGGCGTTCGTGCGGGCCGCGGACGTGAAGCTGATGTCGTCCACGTCGTAGCGGCGCCTCAGCCCTGCTGGAACAGCTCCGCCGGGAGCGGTTTCAGCAGGGCGTACAGGTCGTCGGTGATGGGGCGGTCCCAGGCGGCGATGGTCACCAGGACGTTGTCGCTGCGGTCGAACTGCACGCAGGAGATCCGGCCCTCGGAGAGCTTGAGGCGGCGCACGATCAGGAGGTTGTCGCCCTGCATCACCGGCATGTCCTCGGTGCCGACGACGGTCACCTCCTCGTCGTTCTCCAGCGCGAGCAGCAGCTGGGCGACCTCGAAGGGGACCTCGTCCTCCTCCACCTCGCGGGCCGGGGAACCCTCGGGCAGATTCCCGATGATCATCGCGGGGCCGCGGCCGCCGAAGAGGTCGTAGCGCAGGAAGACGCCCTGGCAGCTGCCGTCGGGGGCGGGCAGCAGCCCGGCACCCAGATTGCCGGGCCAGTCGCCCGGATCCATGGCCAGGACGTCGAAGTCGGGCCCGGCGGGAGTGGCGCTGCGGCGGCGGAGGAACGACATGCCGCCATGGTACGTGGACAGCGCCGTCCGGCGACCGCCGGGAGGGACGCGGTCCGTCGTCCCGGGTGCCGTCACTCCCCGGGTGGTGGCGGCCGACGCCTGTCCGCCCGGTTCCCGCGTCGGGTCCTCTCGTCCGGACAGGCTCCCGGTGCCGGCCGTGCGGCCGACACCGGTCTCAGGTCAGGTCGAACTCCCCCTCCCGCGCCCCCGACACGAACGCGCCCCACTCGGCGGGCGTGAAGATCAGGGAAGGGCTCTGGGGACTGCCACTGTTGCGCATCGCGATGAATCCCTCGACGAAGGCGATCTGGACATCCCCCCGCCCCCGGCTGCTGGACTGCCACTCGGCGTTGCTGAGGTCCAGCTCCGGCTTGTCCCAGCCCGTGAGCGGCTGCTGCTGGATGGTGCTCTCGGCCACGTCCGTGCTCCTCCCGGTTCGTCGTCCGCGGGTCAGCCTAGCGATCGGTCCCGGACGCCGACAGAGCACGTGAGGGGGACCTTTCAGGACTCAGGTGGCCGCGCTCCCACGAGCCACATGGAGAAGAACTGCGAGCCGCCGCCGTAGGCGTGCCCGAGAACCCTCCGGGCCCGCTCCACCTGGTGTTCCCCGGCCTGCCCGCGCACCTGGAGCGCCGCCTCCGCGAAGCGGATCATGCCGGAGGCTCCGATGGGGTTGGTGGACAGGACGCCGCCCGACATGTTGACGGGCAGGTCGCCGTCGAGCTCCGTCACCCCGGCCTCGGTCAGTTTCCAGCCCTCGCCCTCGTCGGCGAAGCCGAGGTTCTCCAGCCACATGGGCTCGTACCAGGAGAACGGTACGTACATCTCGGCGGCGTCGATGTCGCGGCGCGGGTCGGTGACGCCGGCCTGCCGGTAGACGTCGGCGGCGCAGTCCCGGCCTGCCCGCGGGGACACGGCGTCCTTGCCCGCGAACAGGGTCGGTTCACTGCGCATCGCGCCGCCGAGCATCCAGGCGGGCGGCCGGGGCGCGCGGGCGGCGCCGGCCCGGTCGGTGAGGATCATCGCGCAGGCGCCGTCGGAGGAGGGGCAGGTCTCCGAGTAGCGGATCGGGTCCCAGAGCATGGGCGAGGCCTGGACCTTCTCCAGCGTGATGTCGTGCTCGTGCAGGTGGGCGTAGGGGTTCTTCAGCGCGTTGCGCCGGTCCTTGTAGGCCACCAGCGAGCCGACGGTGTCCGGGGCGCCGCTGCGCCGCATGTACGCCCGCACGTGGGGCGCGAAGAATCCGCCCGCCCCGGCGAGCAGGGGCTGCTGGAAGGGGATCGGCAGGGACAGTCCCCACATGGCGTTGGACTCGGACTGTTTCTCGAAGGCGAGGGTCAGCACGGTGCCGTGGACGCGGGCCGCGACGAGGCCCGCGGCGACGAGCGCGGTGGACCCGCCGACCGAGCCGGCCGTGTGCACCCGCAGCATCGGCTTGCCGACGGCGCCGAGCGCGTCGGCGAGGTAGAGCTCGGGCATCATGACGCCCTCGAAGAAGTCGGGGGCCTTGCCGATGACGACGGCGTCGACGTCGGCCCACGTCAGCTCGGCGTCGTCGAGGGCGCGGCGGGCGGCCTCGCGGACCAGCCCCGCGATCGACACGTCCCGGCGGGCCGCGACGTGCTTGGTCTGGCCGATCCCGACGACGGCCACGGGCTCCTTGCTCATCGCGGTTCCCCTTCGAGTACGGCGACCAGGTTCTGCTGGAGACACGGGCCGGAGGTGGCGTGGGCGAGGGCGCGGTCGGACTCGCCCCGGTGGATACGGGCGGCGGCCTCGCCGACGCGGATGAGGCCGGCGGCCATCATCGGGTTGGCGGCGAGGGCACCGCCGGACAGGTTCACCCGCACGCTGTCGTCGAGCCGCAGCGCCTTGCGCAGGACCACCTCCTGGGCGCTGAACGGAGCGTGCAGTTCGGCGGTGTCGACGGGCCGTTCGAAGACGCCCGCCCGTTCCGCGGCCAGGCGGGTGGAGGGCGAGTCGGTCAGGTCGCGCACACCGAGCGAGTGCGCCTCGATCCGGTGGTCGATGCCCCTGATCCAGGCGGGCCGGGAGCACAGGTCGCGGGCCCGCTCCCCGGCCGCGAGGATCACGGCGGCGGCGCCGTCGCCGACGGGCGGGCAGTCGCCGGTGCGCAGCGGCCGTACGACATAGTCCCCCTGGGGGACCGCTCCACGGAGCTGAGCACGGGAGTTGAGGGTCGCGACCCGGCGGCTGCGGGTACCGATCGCGGCGAGTTCGCGCTCGTCGGTGTCGCCCGCGTCGATCAGGGCCTGCGCCTGGAGGGCGGCGAGGGCGACGGAGTCGGGCCACAGCGGGGCGACGTAGTACGGGTCGAGCTGGCGGGTGAGCACGTCGCGCAGGGAGCCGGGTGAGGACTTGCCGTAGGAGTAGACGAGCGCGGTGTCGGCGTCGCCGGTGAGCAGCTTGGTCCACGCCTCGTACAGGGCCCAGGCGCCGTCCATCTCGACATGGGACTCCGAGATGGGCGGCCAGGCGCCGACGCCGTCGAGGGCGAGGGTGAAGGAGAAGGCCCGGCCGGCGAGGTAGTCGCTGGAGCCGGAGCAGGTGAAGCCGATGTCGGCGGTCTTCAGGCCGGTCCGGTCCAGGACGCTGTGCAGGACCGGCATGAGCATCTCGACCTCGGAGAGCTCGTCGGTGGTGCGCAGGACGTCGGTCTGCGCGAAGGCCACCACCGCGATGTCCCGGGTCATAGCAGCTCCTTGTAGGCGTCGTAGTCCGCGTCGGGTTCGCCGGTCGGCCGGTAGTGGTCGGGGTAGCGGGCGCCGTCCGTCCACACGGGTTCGACGCGCAGGCCCATGCGCACCTGGTCGTAGGGGATGCCGCCGATGCGGGCGTGCAGGGCGAGGTCGGCGCCGTCGAGGGCGATGTGGGCGTAGACGTAGGGCACCTCGATGTCGAGGTTCTTCGCCTTGATGTTGACGATGCAGAAGGTGGTGACGGTCCCGCGCGGCCCGACCTCGACCTGCTCGGCGGTCGGGACGCCGCAGGTGGGGCAGGCCCCGCGCGGCGGCACGTACACCTTGCGGCAGGACGGGCAGCGCTCCCCGACGGTCCTGCGGTCGGCGAGGGAGTTGATGTAGGCGGTCTGGGCGCGGCCGGGCGAATAGGTGTAGTCGAGCCGGGCGGCTGCGACGATGCCGGCGACCGGGTCCGCGAACTCGCCGTTGCCGCCTGTGAGTTCGGCCGGCTCACCGCCGTACGGTTCGAAGCAGGCGATGTCGGTGATGGCGCCGGTGCGTTCCTCGGCCCAGCGGATCCGGACGCGCATTCCGGTGTGCACGGCGTCGGGGCCGGGGGCGTCGAGGGCGTGCAGGAGGGCGGTGTCGGCGCCGTCGAGCCGGACCAGGGCCCAGGCGAAGGGGGTGGTGAGGGGCTGTCCGCGGCGAGGGGCGTGGTTCCACGCCCAGGTGGTGACCGTGCCGGTGGGGGCGACCTCGACCAGGTCACTCAGGTCGTCGGCGGTGACCGGGTCGTACTCGACGGGCGGCACGAGGGTGCGCCCGTCGGTGGTCGTCACCCCGAGAACGACCCGCTCGCGCAGACCGGTGAGAAAGGCACTCTGGACAGGGCCGAGAGACCGGGTGAACGGAAACTCGACAACCAGCGGCGCTTTGAGAACTTCGGGCATCGGGGCTGCCTCCTCGGGAAGCCGACGTCGGCGGAAGCGCCCCCGAAAAGGGGGGCGCGGGGAACTGCGCGACCAGCACAACGGACCGCAGTACGGCGAACAGCGCGCACCACCCCCTCACCCAGCGGAGCGTCACGCACGCTTGTAGACCGGCGCCCGCTTCTCCGTGAAGGCACGCGCGCCTTCCTTCGCGTCGTCGGTGTCGAACACCGGCCACCCCCGCACGAGTTCGGCGGCGAGGCCGTCGGTCTCGGTCAACTCGGCCGCCTCGTACACGGACGCCTTCACGGCCTCCACGGCAAGTGGCGCGCAGGCGTTGACGCGTTCGGCGATCTCCAGGGCCCTGTCCAGGGCTGTGCCGTCGGGGACGACGTGCCCGATCAGCCCGATGCCGGCGGCCTCGCGGGCGGTGTAGGGCCGGCCGGTGAGCAGCATCTCCAGGGCGTGGGTGCGCGGGATCTGGCGGGGCAGCCGGACCGTCGAGCCGCCGATCGGGAAGAGGCCGCGTTTCACCTCGAAGAGTCCGAAGGTGGCGGACTCGCCCGCGACGCGGATGTCGGTGCCCTGGAGCATCTCGGTGCCGCCCGCCACGCAGTACCCCTCGACGGCGGCGATCACCGGCTTGCGGGGGCGGTGGTGGCGGAGCATCGCCTTCCAGTGCAGATCGGGGTCGGCCTTGAGCCGGTCGCGGTGCTGCTCGCCCTCCATGCCGCGGCCGGCCAGCGCCTTGAGGTCCATGCCGGCGCAGAAGGAGCCGCCCGCGCCGGTGAGGACGATCGAGCGGACCGAGTCGTCCGCGTCGGCCTCGAGCCAACCGTCGTACAGGCCGACGAGCATGGCGATCGAGAGCGCGTTCCTGGCCTCCGGTCTGTCGAGCGTGAGCACGAGTGTGGCGCCTTCGCGGCGCACGGTGAGGTGTTCGGTGCCGCCCATCGCAGGTCTCCCCTCGGAAAGAACGAGAACAGGTTGCAGGAGGCGTGATGGCAGTTCAAGGGTTTTCTGACAGTCAGTCAGATTTATTGGCGCGAGCCCTTCCCACTTGCCGCCCCCTTTGCTCAGATGACCGACGAACCGTCAAAGAACCAGGCCCCCGGTCAGGAGGAGCGGTGGAGTACAACCTTGCCGACCTGTTCGAGTCGGTCGTCGACGTGGCGGCGGACCGCGAGGCCCTCGTGTACGTCGACCACCCCGGCACGGGGGCGGAACGCCGTCTGACGTACGCGGAGCTGGACGCCGCGGCCAACCGCGTCGGGCACCACCTCCTCGACAGCGGGATCCGCCCCGGCGAGCACCTCGGCCTGCATCTGTACAACGGCGTCGAGTACCTCCAGACGGTGCTCGGCTGCCTCAAGGCGCGGATCGTGCCGGTCAACGTCAACTACCGCTATGTGGAAGAGGAGTTGGTCTACCTCTACCGGGACGCGGACCTGGTGGCACTCGTCTTCGACGCGGAGTTCACGGACCGGGTGGCGGCGGCGCTGCCGCAGACGCCGGCGCTGCGGCACCTGATACGGGTGGGGCCGTCGGGCGAGGGCATCACCTCCTTCGCGGACGCCGAGGCGGGCGGCTCTCCCGAGCGCGGCTTCCCGGCCCGTTCGGGCGACGACCAGTTCATCATCTACACCGGTGGCACGACCGGCCTGCCCAAGGGGGTGATGTGGCGTCAGGAGGACCTGTTCTTCTCGGGGCTGGGCGGTGGCTCACCCACCGGTGAGCCGGTGAAGAAGCCGGAGGAGATCGCCGAGCGGGTCGCGGCCGGCGGTACGGGGATCACCTTCTTCCCCACCCCGCCGCTGATGCACGGCACCTCCACCCTCACCGCCTTCATCGGCTTCAACTTCGGTCAACGTGTGGTGATCCACCGCAAGTTCGTGCCCGAGGAGGTACTGAGGACGATCGAGCGGGAGAAGGTCACCAGCATCTCCCTGGTGGGCGACGCGATGCTGCGGCCGTTGATCGACGCGCTCGAAGGGCCCCTGAGGGGCACGGACTGCTCGTCGGTGTTCAGCGTGTCGTCGTCCGGCGCGATCATGTCGGACACGGTCCGCCGCCAGTTCCGGGCGCTGATGCCGAACGCGATGCTGCTGAACAACTTCGGCTCCTCGGAGTCCGGGTTCAACGGCACGGCGACGGACGACTCGGGGCCCGAACGCGGCTTCCGGGTCCGCGTCAACTCCCGTACGCGGGTGGTCGATCCGGCCACCCACGAGCCGGTCGCCGCGGGCGAGGTCGGACGGGTCGCCCAGTGCGGCCATGTGCCGCTCGGCTACTACAACGACCCCGCGAAGACGGCCGAGACCTTCTTCCGCAAGGACGGCGAACGCTGGGTGCTGCTCGGCGACATGGCGACCGTCGACGAGGAGGGCGTGGTCGTGGTCCTCGGGCGCGGGTCGCAGTGCATCAACACCGGGGGCGAGAAGGTGTACCCCGAGGAGGTCGAGCAGGCGCTGAAGTCCCATCCGGACGTGTACGACGCGCTGGTGGCCGGGGTGCCGGACCCGACCTGGGGCAACCATGTGGCGGCGGTCGTACAGGTGCGCGACGGCGCGGCGCGGCCCTCGCTGGAGGACATCCAGCGTCATTGCCGCTCCCGGCTCGCCGGCTACAAGATCCCGCGTCAGCTGGTGGTCACGGAGGTCATCCGCCGCTCGCCGAGCGGCAAGGCGGACTACCGGTGGGCGCGCGAGGTGGCGGTCACCGAGGACCGCTGACCCGGCCGGGCGTCGGCCGCGGGGGGTGTCAGCCGCGGAGCGTCAGCCCCAGGGCGTGACCGTCAGCCGGATGCTCGCCTCCTCCCCCAGGATCGGCGCCGCCGTCCCGGGGAGGGGGATGTGGGCCAGCCAGACGCCGCTGCGGGGATCTTCGTCGCCGCACGGCGTACCGGTGGGCCGGTGTTCCCAGATGGCGCCGGGAAGGTCCGAGTTCCAGACGGCCCAGACACCGGGGCCCGGCTCGGCGGATCCGACGTCGACGACGAGGATGTCGGCGAAGTCCGCGGTCTGTTCGAGGTGGTCGGTGAAGCGCAGGATCCCGTCCCGCTCCCGCAGCGACAGGATCCGCAGGTGCAGCGCGTAACGCAGTGTGGGGGTCTCCGGGGGCCGGGGCGCCTTGCTGTTGAGGAAGGTCGTCGCCAGCGGGACGGGCTCGGCGGCCGTGCCGTCGCCGTGCGGCTCCGGCAGCTGGATCGGGCACCAGTGGGCGGCCAGCTGTTCGTGCATCACGCTGGGCAGCCCGCGCACGGCCAGCCGCACCTCGGCCTGCCAGCTGGTGCCGCGGCTCTCCCGGGGCAGCCGCAGGCCGACCAGTTCGGCCTGGACCCGCAGGTCGCCGAAGAGGAAGCGCTGGAGGTTCTGGTAGCCCTCCTCGGAGTTGACGAGTCCGTAGCGTCCGCTGTGACTGCGGTGGACGAACGCCCGGTGCGCGTGGGGCACCTGCGCGTTGTCGATCTGCACCAGCCCGTCGCTGCGAGCGCCGACGGCACGCGCGGACAGCCCGTGGGCGACGTCGTAGTCGGTGGGATCCGTGCCCACCAGGCAGAAGACCCGGTGCGGCGGGAATCCGCCCTCGGGGATCTCCCGCGGGTCCCAGTTCCGCGGCGGGCCGCCGTCCTCCCGCAGGGAGTCGGGCGTGAGGTACTCGTACATGCGCCGGGGGGCGAAGACGTCGGCGCCGCTGATGCCGGTGGCGCCCATCAGCCGTTCGACGAGACCGAACCCGACGTCGAAGGCGATGCCCCCGTGCGGTGTGCCGTAGGTGAAGAACCTGTCCACGTGGTCGGCCGGGTCCTCACCGAGCTCGGGGAGGATCTTCTGGATCAGACAGCGGCAGACGAGGCCGCCCATGGAGTGGGCCACGAGGTGGACCCGCGGCGCGCCGCTCTTCTCCTTGAGCCTCCTGACGAGGCGGAGCAGGTCCTCGGCCGCGTCCTCCAGGCGGAACTTCCTGGGGCTCGTGCCCCAGGTGCTCGCCGAGACGTCGTAGAAGCGGTGGATCCAGATGCTGTCGGACGGGATCTCGTCGTGCGTGTCCAGGTAGGTCTCCTGGCCGCCCTGCACCAGGATCCGGTACCCCTCGTCGAGGTGCAGTCGCAGCAACGGGCTCTCGAACTGGTGGAACGCGGGTTTGTCGTCCGGTCCGACGCGCACATGCGTCGATCCCTCGTTGAAGCCGTAGAAAGGGTCCTGGACGGCACTGTTGATTCCCGAGGTGTCGCCCGCGAATCCCCTCACGTACACGATGGGGAGCTTCGGCTGGTCGGGCATGGCCCACTCCGCGGCTCGAGTTCGCTGGTGGAGGCACCCTCAGTTTAGGCGGGCGGCACCGAACCGGCGACCGGTGCGGCGGCGAGGAAGGCGCCGACACGTCCGGCGAACCACTGCGGGTCGTCCAGCCACGGATAGTGGCCTGCACCGGGCTGTACGGCGAACTCGGCGTTCGGGAAGGCGTCGGCGAGGAGCCGGGCCAGTTCGGGCCGGGGACCGCCGTCGACCTCGCCGGCGAGCACCAGCACCGGGGCGGTCAGGTCCGCGAGGGCGGTCCGCAGCGCGGCCGGGTCGAAGGCCTCCGGATCCAGAAACCCCTTCTCCGCCTCGGAGTTGGTCTGCTCGTCCGCGGCGGCGTCGTGGGCGCGGGCGGCGGCGTCCCACCGGCCGTAGAAGAAGGCGCCGACGACCTCCCAGTCCGGCTCGTCCCCACCGGTGAGCCATGCCTCGAAGGCGGGGTACGCCGCTGCGAACCAGGGTTGGCCCGTGCGCAGCCGAGCCGCCGTCAGCCGGTCCTCAGCCGTGGCCGGCCGGCCCAGGGCCCACGGCGTGGCGGTGATCAGCGCGAGCCGCGACACCCGGTGCGGGTACCGGGCCGCGTACAGCAGCGCGAGACTGCCGCCCGCCGAGTGGGCGAGCACGTCGATCCGCTCCTGTCCCAGCCGGACGCGCAGCGCCTCGACGTCGTCGACCTGCCGGTCGCAGCGGTACGTCGCCGGGTCGGCCGGGACGGCGGAGTCGCCGGTGCCGCGCAGGTCGAGGAGGACGAGGCGGCGGTGGGCGGCGAGACCGCCGAGGTCGCCGAGGTAGGCGGAGGCGCGCATGGGGCCGCCGGGCAGGACGACGAGCGGCTCTCCCTCGCCTCGTACGTGGTAGGTGAGCTCGGTCCCGTCCGGGGCGGTGAAGGTCGGCATGCCCCGATCGTCCACGTGGGCCGGACCGGCCCGCAACGGAGTTCCCCCGGACGAAAGTCACGGCCGCCCTCTTGCCTGCGGCCGGCCGGCCTGGATTACTGATCCCGAGGAAGATCGACCGAATGATCGGTCGTCCGTATTGGCATGGTTCGATGGCCGTGTCGGCGTGGTCCGACGAGGGTGACCAGGGTGACGAGGGAGAAAGTCGCATGACGGATGCGAGGAACCTGCTGGACGAGGGCGAGCGCCTCGACGAGGGCGCCCTGCGCGCCCTGCAGTTAGAGCGGCTGCGGGCCTCGCTGCGCCACGCGTACGCCCACGTCCCCTTCTACCGCGAGTCCTTCGACAAGGCGGGCGTCCACCCCGACGACTGCCGAGACCTCGGCGACCTGGCCCGCTTCCCGTTCACCACCAAGGCGGACCTGCGCGAGCACTACCCGTACGGGATGTTCGCCGTGCCCCGGGACCGCGTCCGCCGCATCCACGCCTCCAGCGGCACCACCGGCCGTCCGACGATCGTCGGCTACACGGACGCCGACCTGGCCATGTGGGCCGACGTGGTGGCCCGTTCGATCCGGGCGGCGGGCGGCCGGCCCGGTGACACGGTCCATGTGGCCTACGGGTACGGCCTGTTCACCGGCGGCCTCGGCGCCCACTACGGCGCCGAACGCCTCGGTTGTACGGTGATCCCCGCGTCCGGCGGCATGACGTCCCGTCAGGTGCAGCTGATCCTGGACCTCGAGCCCCGGATCATCATGGTGACCCCCTCCTACATGCTCACGCTGCTCGACGAGTTCGAACGCCAGGGCGTCGACCCCCGCTCCACCTCGCTGCGGGTGGGCGTCTTCGGCGCCGAGCCGTGGACGGAACGGATGCGGCAGGAGATCGAGGACCGGTTCGCGATCGACGCCGTGGACATTTACGGATTGTCGGAGGTGATCGGCCCCGGGGTCGCGCAGGAGTGCGTGGGGACGAAGGACGGCCTGCACATCTGGGAGGACCACTTCTATCCCGAGGTCGTCGACCCGATCACCGGCGAGGTGCTCCCGGAGGGCGAGGAGGGCGAGCTGGTCTTCACCTCGCTCACCAAGGAGGCGATGCCCGTCGTCCGCTACCGCACCCGTGACCTGACCCGGCTGCTGCCGGGCACGGCCCGGGTCTTCCGGCGGATGCGGAAGGTGACCGGCCGCAGCGACGACATGGTCATCCTGCGCGGGGTGAACCTCTTCCCCACCCAGATCGAGGAGATCGTGCTGCGCACGCCGGGCGTGGCGCCCCACTTCCAGCTCCGCCTGACCCGCGAGGGCCGCCTCGACGCCCTCACGGTCCGCGCGGAGGCACGCCCCGACGCGACCCCCGAGGACCGTGACACGGCCGCGCGCACCATCGCGGCGGCCGTGAAGGACGGGATCGGTGTGTCGGTCGCCGTCGAGATCGTCGATCCGGAGTCGCTGGAGCGGTCGGTGGGCAAGATCAGGCGGATCGCGGACCTGCGGAATTCATGATCCGAACCGATCCCGCAGCTCCCGCTTGAGGATCTTGCCGCTGGCGTTGCGTGGCA
This sequence comes from Streptomyces sp. NBC_00080, assembly GCF_045041255.1. Taxonomy (NCBI): domain Bacteria; kingdom Bacillati; phylum Actinomycetota; class Actinomycetes; order Kitasatosporales; family Streptomycetaceae; genus Streptomyces; species Streptomyces sp. NBC_00080. The sequence goes on along the minus strand of NZ_CP108235.1, from coordinate 8,656,450 downwards.
GCTCCGCCACGAACAGCACCCGCTTCGGCGCCTTGAAGTGAGGAAGGTTCCCGCGGGCGTGGGCGACGAGTTCCGCCTCGGTGACCTCGCCGCGCGGAACGACCACGGCCGTGATCACCTCGATCCACTTCTCGTCGGGCAGTCCGATCACGGCGGCCTCGGCGACGGCGTCGTGGGTGTACAGCGCGTCCTCGACCTGGCGCGAAGCGACCAGCACACCACCGGAGTTGATGACGTCCTTCACCCGGTCGACGATCGTGAAATAGCCGTGGGCATCGCGCACCGCGAGGTCGCCGGAGTGGAACCAGCCGTCGCGGAAGGCGGCCGCGGTCTCCTCGGGCTTGTCCCAGTAGCCCTCGCACAACTGCGGGGACCGGTAGACGATCTCGCCGGCCGTGCCGTCGGGCACGTCGTTGCCGTTCTCGTCGACGACACGGGCGTCCACGAACAGGACCTGGCGCCCGCAGGAGTCCAGCCGGCCCTTGTGCTCGTCGGGGGCGAGGACGGTGGCGAGCGGACCGATCTCGCTCTGCCCGAAGCAGTTGTAGAAACCCAGCTTCGGGAGGCGTTCGCGCAGCCGCTCCAGCACGGGCACCGGCATGATCGACGCCCCGTAGTACGCCTTGCGCAGCCCGCTCAGGTCACGGGTCGCGAAGTCGGGGCGGTTGGCCAGGCCGATCCACACGGTCGGCGGCGCGAAGAGGCTGTCGACACGGTCCGCCTCGATCAGGTCGAAGAGACGGTCGCCGTCGGGCGCGTCCAGCACGATGTTGGTGGCGCCCACCGCGAGATAGGGCAGCAGGAACACGTGCAGTTGCGCCGAGTGGTACAGCGGGAGGGAGTGCGCGGGGCGGTCGCCGGCGCTCAGGTCGAGGGCGGTGATCGCGCTCAGGTACTCGTGCACCAGGGCGCGGTGGGTCATCATCGCGCCCTTGGGCAGAGCCGTGGTGCCCGAGGTGTAGAGCAGCTGCACCAGGTCCTCGGAGCGCGGTTCGGGACCGTCGTACGCGGGAGTCGCGGGCAGCCGGGCGAGGAGCGAGTCGTCCGCGTCGCGCAACGCGAGCGTCCGGGTGCCGGCCGGGAGCCGGCCGGTCAGGTCCGGGTCGGTGAGGACCAGCGCGCTGCCCGACTGGCGGACGATGTACGCCAGGTCCTCGCCGGTCAGGTTCTGGTTGACGGGGACGTGCACCAGGCCCGCGCGGGCGCAGGCGAGGAAGGCGACGAGGTAGGCGTCCGAGTTGTGGCCGTAGGCGCCGACCCGGTCGCCGGGGGCGAGACCCTCGCCGAGCAGGACGCTCGCCGCGCGCGAGACGGCCTCGTCGAGTTCCTCGTAGGTCCAGGTGCGGTCGCGGTACTCCACCGCGACGCGTGCCGGGGTGCGGCGGGCGCTGCGCCGCAGCACCCCGTCGACCGTGCTGCCATGTCCGGGCGTCATGACTCATGATCCTCGGGCGGCGGCCGGGGCGGGTCAAGTCGTCGGCGGCCCGGGATGCCTGCCGGGCCGCCGTGGTGGCGCCGCCTCCGGGGAAGGGGCGCCACACGCGTCACACGCCGACCGGGCCCCGCTCAGACGGGCCGGGTCCGTCCCTCCCAGTACGGTTCCCGCAGCCGCCGCTTGTAGAGCTTGCCGTTGGGGTCGCGGGGCATCTCGGTGATGAAGTCGATGCTCCTGGGGCGCTTGTAGCCGGCCAGCCGTTCGGCGCAGTGGTCGAGGAGGGCGGCGGCGAGGTCGGGTCCGGGTGCGTGGCCGGGGGCCGGTTCGACCACGGCCTTCACCTGCTCGCCCCAGTCGTCGTGCGGGATGCCGAAGGCGGCGGCGTCCGCGACGGCGGGGTGGGCGAGCAGCGCGGACTCGATCTCGGCGGGGTAGATGTTGACGCCGCCCGAGATGATCAGGTCGATCTTGCGGTCGCGGAGGAAGAGGTAGCCCTCCTCGTCGAGCACGCCGAGGTCGCCGACGGTGAAGAAGTCGCCGATGCGGTTCTTCCGCGTCTTGTCGGCGTCCTTGTGGTAGGCGAAGCCGCCGGTCGCCATCTTCATGTAGACCGTGCCGAGTTCGCCGGGCGGCAGACGGTTGCCGTCGTCGTCGAAGACCGCCAGTTCGCTGATGGGCCAGGCCTTGCCGACCGTGCCGGGTTTTTTCAGCCAGTCCTCGGCCGTGGCGAAGGCACCGCCGCCCTCGCTGGCCGCGTAGTACTCCTCCACGCAGGTGCCCCACCAGTCGATCATCGCCCGCTTCACATGGTCGGGGCAGGGCGCGGCACCGTGGATGGCGTGCCGCATGGACGACACGTCGTAGCGCGCCCGGACGTCCGCCGGGAGGGCCAGCAGACGGTGGAACTGGGTCGGGACCATATGGGTGTGGGTGCACCGGTGGGTGTCGATGAGACGGAGCATCTCCTCGGGCGTCCACTTGTCCATCAGGACCAGCGGGTGGCCGATGTGCAGGGACGCGCCCGCGAACTGGAGCACCGCCGTGTGGTAGAGCGGCGAGCACACGAGATGCACGTTGTCGTCGAACGGCCGGACGCCGAAGATGCCGAGGAATCCGCCGAGGTAGGCCTCCTCGGGCAGCTTGCCGGGCAGCGGGCGCCGGATGCCGCGCGGGCGGCCCGTCGTGCCCGAGGTGTAGTTCATGACCCAGCCCAGGGTGCGGTCGGCGGGGGGCGACTCCGGTTGTCCGTCGAGGAGTTCGGCGTACGGCCGGAAGCCCTCGACCGCGCCGACGGCGTAGCGGTGGGTGGCGGGGAGAGCGGCCTCGTCGGCGGCCCGGCGCGCCTGGTCGGCGAACCGCTCGTGGGCGAGGAGGACCTTGGCGCCGGAGTCGGAGACGATCCAGGCGATCTCGGGGCCCACCAGATGGTGGTTGACGGGGACGAGGTAGAAGCCGGCCTGGGTGGCGGCGAGATGGGCGGTGAAGAACTCGGCCGAGTTGGGCAGGACGACGGCGAAGGCGTCGCCGCGCTCCAGACCGGCGGCGCGCAGTCCGTGCACGAGCCGGTTGGCGGCGGCGTGCAGACGTCCGGCGCTCCACTTCTCTCCGTCCGGCGCGATCAGGACCGTGCGGTCGGGGTCCTGGGCCGCCTGGGCCCAGAAGCCCGCGGGGGGTGTGCTGGTCATGTGCCGCTCCTTCCGGCGATGCGGTTGACGCGGTCCACGGCCTGTTCGAAGCCGCGGGTGAGGTCGTCGAAGACGGCCCGGACACTGCGGACGTCCTTCATCCGGCCGACGATCTGGCCGACGGGCGTGCCGAGCAGGGGGTCGATCTCGTACTTCTGGATGCGCGAGACGGCCTCGGCGACGAGCAGGCCCTGGAGCGGCATGGGAAGGGTGCCGGGCCCGTCGGCGGCGTCCCAGGCGTCGGTCCATTCGGTACGCAGCTGGCGGGCGGGTTTCCCGGTGAGGGCGCGGGAGCGGACCGTGTCGCCGGAACCGGCCGCGAGGAGTTTGCGGGTGAGCGCGGAGGAGTGCAGGTCGGCCTCGGCGGTGGTGAGCCAGACCGATCCGAGCCAGACGCCCTGGGCGCCCAGGGCGAGGGCGGCGGCGACCTGCTGTCCGCTGCCTATGCCGCCGGCGGCGAGGACCGGCAGCGGGTCGACGGCCTCGACGACCTCGGGGGTGAGCACCATGGAGGCGATCTCGCCGGTGTGACCGCCCGCCTCGTAGCCCTGGGCGACGACGATGTCGATGCCGCCCTCCTGGTGTTTGCGGGCGTGCCGGGCGCTGCCGGCGAGGGCGGCGACGAGCACGCCCTGCTCGTGGGCGCGGGCGACGATGTCGGCGGGCGGGGAGCCGAGGGCGTTGGCCAGCAGCCGGATCGGGTAGTCGAAGGCGACGTCGAGCTGGCTACGGGCGACCTGTTCCATCCAGCCGGTGATCCGCCATCCCGACGCCTCGCCCTCGGCCAGCTCGGGCACCCCGTACTTGGCGAGGGTCTCCTGCACGAACTGCCGGTGCGCCGCGGGGATCATCGCTTCGACGTCCGCCTCCGTGACGCCTTCGACCTTCTTCGCGGGCATGACGACGTCGAGGCCGTACGGCTTGCCGTCGACATGCGCCTCGATCCAGTCGAGGTCGCGTTTGAGGTCGTCGGGCGCGGTGTAGCGGACCGCGCCGAGCACGCCGAAGCCGCCGGCCCGGCTGATGGCCGCGGCCACGGCGGGGAACGGCGTGAAGCCGAAGACGGCGTGCTCGACTCCCAGTTGATTGCTCAGCTCCGTCTGCATGGGCGCAGGATGCCGTAGCCCGTGCGACGACGGAAGCCTCTTTCTGATACTCCGTCAGATTTGCTGTCCTCAGCCGGGCACGTTCATCCGCTGGGTGCCCACGACCGAGAGCAGACGCAGCGCCTCCTCGGACGGCGAGCCCGGGGCGGCCGTGTAGATGACCACCCGCTGGTCGCGGTCGGTGATGTCCAGGACATCGCAGTTCACGGTGACGAGACCGACGAGGGGGTGGTCGAAGGTCTTGCACAGGGTGGGCCGCGCGGTCACCTCGTGGGCCGCCCACAGCGCGGCGAACTCGGCGCTGCCGGTGAGGAGTTCGTCGATCAGCGCGGTCAGTTCGGGGTCGCCCGGGTAGCGGCCGGCGGCGCCGCGCAGGTGCTGGGCCGCTGTCCGGGCGAACTCGTCGGCGTCGGACACGCTGAACAGCCTCGTACCGCTGCGCCAGGGCTCCAGGAAGGCCCGCCGGACGAGGTTGCGGTCGCGCCGCGGCAGAGCGGAGAAGTCCTCCAGCAGGGCGGCGGCCAGATCGTTCCACGCGATGACCTCGTAGGTCGCCGACAGGACGATCGCCGCGGCCTGCGGCAGCCGGTGCAGCAGGTCGACGATGCTCTGCCGTACCTCGCGCGAGGGGCCGGGCGGGGGGCCGGGCGGTGTGCCCGCGAGGTGGTGGAGGTGGTCGCGCTCGGCGTCCGACAGCCGCAGGGCGCGGGCGATCTGGGCCAGCACCTCTCGGGACGGGTGCGGGGCACGGGCCTGCTCCAGTCGGGTGTAGTACTCGGTCGAGATGAACGCCAGCTGGGCCACCTCCTCGCGGCGCAGCCCGGGGGTGCGTCGGCGCGAGCCGGCGGGCAGCCCCACGTCGGCAGGGGTGACGCGCTCGCGTCGGCCGCGCAGGAAGTCGGCCAGTTCTCGTCGGTCCACGTCCCCAGTGTGCGCGGACCGCCGTGCGCCCAGCCAGGTACCGGCTGTGCCTGGATGAGCGGCGCGGCCGGGCGCAGGCTCGTCGGCATGAACCACAACACAACGACCAGCACCCCGTCCCACCCCGCCGCGGGCCTGCTCGCCGACAAGGTCGCCTTCGTCAGCGGCGCCGGCCGCGGCATCGGCGCCGCCGCGGCACGGCTGTTCGCCCGGGAAGGCGCCCGGGTGCTCCTCGCGGCCCGCACGGAGAACCAGCTCAAGGCCGTGACCGAGGAGATCCGGGCAGCCGGCGGCACCGCGGAGTACGTGCGCTGCGACCTGGCCGAACCGGCGAGCGTCCGTGCCGCCGTCGACCGGACCGTCGAGCTGTACGGCAGGCTCGACGTGGCCTTCAACAACGCGGCGACCATTCAACAGCCGGGCCCCATGGAGGAGTTGCCGGAGACCGACTTCGACCATGTCCTCGCGGTCAACCTCAAGGGGCCCTGGCTGGCGATGAAGGCGCAGATCGCCGCGATCCGCGCCACCTCCGGGACCGGCGCCATCGTGAACACCTCCAGCGTCGGCAGTCTGATGGCCAACCCGGCCCTGCCCGTGTACGGCGCGGCGAAGCGGGCTCTGAACAGCCTGACCGCGTCGGCCGCCGCCACCTACGGCCCCGAGGGCATCCGCGTCAACGCGATCGCGCCCGGTACGACGCTGACGGAGATGATCGATGCCTGGGAGGCGGACACCCCGGGAATCGTCGGCCACCTCAACGCGCTCACCCCGCTGGGCCGTGCCGCCGACCCGGACGAGATCGCCCAGGCCGCGGCCTGGCTGCTGAGCGACCGGGCGTCCTACGTCACGGGCACGGTCCTGCGGGTCGACGGGGGCATGCGGGCCTGATCCCGGGGCCGCTGCTCAGCCGGTGGCCGGCGCCTCCAGCACCGCCATCGCCGCGTTGTGTCCCGGCACCCCGCTGACCCCTCCCCCGCGCACCGCGCCCGCGCCGCACAGCAGCACGTTGGCGTGCCGGGTCTCCACGCCCCAGCGGCCGGCGCCCTCCTGGGCATACGGCCAGGCCAGGTCGCGGTGGAAGATGTTGCCGCCGGGCAGCCCGAGGTCGCGTTCCAGGTCCAGCGGGGTCCGCGCCTCGATGCAGGGGCGGCCGTCGGCGTCCGTGGCCAGGCAGTCGGCGAGGGGCTCGGCGAGATGGGCGTCGAGCTGGGCGAGGGTCGTCCTCAGGAGCTCCTCGCGCACGGCGTCGTTGTCCCGCTCGAAGAGCCGGGCAGGGGTGTGCAGACCGAACAGCGTCAGCGTCTGGTAGCCCCGCGCCACGAGGTCCGGCCCGAGGATGGTGGGGTCGGTCAGGGAGTGGCAGTAGATCTCCGAGGGCGGGGCGGCGGGCAGTTCACCGGCTGTCGCCTGGGCGTGGGCGGTGGCGAGCTGCTGATAGCCCTCGGCGATGTGGAAGGTGCCGGCGAACGCCTCGCGCGGGTCGACGGAGCTGTCCCGCAGCCTGGGCAGGCGCTCCAGGAGCATGTTCACCTTGAGCTGGGCGCCCTCGGCGGGGGTGGGCGGCGCGTCGCCGGTGAGGGCCGCGAGGGCCTGCGGGGAGGCGTTCACCAGGACGTGCCGGGCGATGGCGACGCCCTCCCCGTCGGCGGTGCGGTAGGTGACCTCCGCCGTACGGCCGTCCGTGTCGATGCGTACGGCCTCGTGCCCGGTGGCCAGGACGGCGCCCGCCTCCCGGGCGGCGGTGGCGAGGGCGTCGGTCAGCGCGCCCATCCCGCCCACCGGTACGTCCCAGGCGCCGGTGCCGCCGCCGATCACGTGGTAGAGGAAGCAGCGGTTCTGCTTGAGCGAGGGGTCGTGGGCGTCGGCGAAGGTCCCGATGAGGGCGTCGGTCAGGACCACGCCCCGCACCAGGTCGTCCGTGAAGCGCTCCTCGACGGCGACGCCGACGGGCTCCTCGAACAGGGTCCGCCAGGCCTCCTCGTCGTCGACACGGCGGCGCAGTTCGTCCCGGGTGGGCAGCGGTTCGGTGAGGGTGGGGAAGACCCGCCGGGCGAGGCGCCCGGTCATGCCGTAGAAGCGCTCCCAGGCCGCGTACTCGCGCTCGCCGCCGGTCAGCCGTGCGAACGCCTCCCGGGTGCGTTGCTCGCCGCCGCCGACGAGCAGTCCGGTGGGCAGTCCGCCGCGCTCCACGGGAGTGTACGAGGAGATGGTGCGGCCCTGGACACGGAAGTCCAGCCCGAGGTCCCGCACGATCTTCTGCGGCAGCAGGCTGACCAGGTACGAGTAGCGGGACAGCCGGGCGTCCACGCCAGTGAACGGGCGGGTGGAGACGGCGGCGCCGCCGGTGTGGTCGAGCCGTTCCAGCACCAGCACGGACCGGCCGGCCCGGGCCAGATAGGCGGCGGCGACCAGACCGTTGTGGCCGCCGCCGACGATCACGGCGTCGTAGGCGCGGTGTCCCCGGTGATCCGCGTGTCCCGCGTGTCCCTGGTGTCCCTCGTGTTCAGGCATGGTTCTTCGTAACACGAGCCGATCAAGGTCGGCCAGAGGTGGTCACGGCCGGCGCAGCCGGACCGCCAGGAAGGTCGGCGTGCGGTGGGTCTTCTCGTACCTGCGGGAATCGACCGCCCGCGCCTCCTCCGTGGCCCGCGGCTCCACCAGCCGCTCCAGGACGTACCCGGCCCGGAGCAGCTCCCCGAGGAAGGTCTCCAGCGTCATCCGCCGGTAGCTGAGGGCGTGCCCGTTGCCGAAGGGCAGCGTGACCCGGTCCTCCGTGAAGTAGGAGCCGCCGCGGTACTGCCAGTCGCCCGTGGGGTGGGTGGTGGACACGAGCAGGATGCCGCCCGGCCGCAGCACGCGCCGGATCTCGGCGAGCAGCCCCTCCCGGTTCTCGACGTGGTGGTAGACCAGCGCCAGCACCGCCAGGTCGAAGGTCTCGTCCGCGAGAAAGGCCAGCGGCTCCTCCAGGTCGTGGCGGTGCAGGTCGGCCCGGTCGCCGAGCCGCTCCCGCGCCACGCGCAGCAGACTCTCGCTGCCGTCCACGCCGACGACCGTCGCCGCGCCCCGCTCCAGCAGCTCGGCGGCGTAGTGCCCCGCCCCGCAGCCGAGGTCCAGCGCCCGCAGCCCGCCGACGTCACCCGCGAGCCCCAGCACGGCCGGACGGTCGGTGTAGCTGTTGTAGACGCTCCTCGTGACCTGGGCGGCGAACTCCTCGCCCATCTCTCCGTGATACGCGGTCTCGGCTCCCATACGATCATGATGGCCTCAAGTACGCGGCACCGCACCCGTGTTGGACCCGAGGGGGACGCATGACCACCGAGCCCGAGCCCGATCCCGAGCCCCGCGGGACCACCGCGCCCGCCGCGCCCGCCCCGGGGCCGCCCGCACGGCAGACCGTCCTCAACGTCGTCGGCGTGCACCTCTATCTGGAGCGCGACGGCAGGATCCTGCTCGGTCTGCGGCACCCCGACTCGCCCTTCGCGCCCCTGCACCACCACTTCCTGGCCGGTCACTGCGAGCAGGAGTCCGCCGTCGCCTGTCTGATCCGCGAGGCCCGGGAGGAGGCCGGCCTGGAGATCGCGGCGGCGGACGTCGAACTGGCGCATGTCGTCCACGTCGTCGACTCTCCCGGGACGCAGCCGCGGATCCAGCTGGTGTTCCGTGCGGAGCGGTGGCGGGGCGAGCCGCGGCTGCTGGAGCCGGACAAGTGTCTCGGCTGGGACTGGTGGCCCCTGGACGCGCTGCCGGAGCCGATGGTGGGGTACGCGCGGGCGACGGTCGCCGGGATCCGCGCCGGGCGGCGGTACACGGAGCTGGGCTGGGTCTGAGGACCTACGCCCCGCCCGCCGCGCGCTGCTGTTGCAGTACCGCCACCCTCCGGTACAGCGCGACCGCCTCCTGGCCCCGGCCGAGCCGCTCCAGGCAGTGGGCCTCGTCGTTGCGGGCGGCGAGGGTGTCGGGGTGGTCGGCGCCCAGCAGGTGCTCACGGGCCGCGGCCACCCGCCGGTACTCGGTCAGGGCGTCGGTCCAGCGGCCCAGCCAGCCCAGGCCGACGGCGACCTCGCGGCGGCTGACCAGCGTGTCGGGGTGGTCGGCGCCCAGCACGCGCTCCCGGATGGCGCACACGTCCCGGGACTCGGCGAGAGCCTCCTCCCAGCGGCCCAGCCGGCCGAGGTTGACGCCGAGACCGTGGCGGGCCCGCAGGGTCTCGGGGTGCGCCGGGCCGTGGATGCGGGTGCGGTCGTCCACGAGATCGCGGTAGAGCCGGAGCGCCTCCGCGCTGCGGCCGAGGCGGCCGAGGCTGATGCCGGTCTCGTAGCGGGCGGCGAGGGTGTCGGGGTGGTCGGGGCCGAGGGCCTGCGCACGGGCCGCGGCGACCTCGCGGTAGGTCTGGAGGGCTTCCGGCCAGCGGCCCAACTGCCCCAGGGCGTAGGCGACCTCGTAGCGGGTGACCAGGGTGTCCGGATGGGCGGGGCCCAGGACGCGGGCGCGGGCCACGGCGACCTCGCTCGCCATCCGGTAGGACTCCTCCAGCCGGCCGAGCCTGCTGAGGTTGAAGGCGAGGTTGTGGCGGCAGCGCAGGGTGTCGGGGTGGTCGGGGCCCGCCGTACGCACCCGGGCGGCGAGGACCGAGGCGTACACCTGGTGGGCGTCGAAGTGGCGGCCCAGCCGGCCGAGCACGTAGGCCATCTCCTGCCGGGTGGCCAGCGTGTCGGCGTGGTCGGCGCCGAGCACCCGGGTACGGGCGGCGGCCACGTGCTGGTACTCGCGCAGCGCGTCGGCGGCGCGGCCGGTGCGGCTCAGGGTGAAGGCGACCTCGTAGCGGCTGGCGAGCGTCTCGGGGTGATCCGCGCCGAGCAGGTGCGCGCGTTCGGCGGCGACGGCGCGGTGCACCTCCCCGGCCTCCGCCCAGCGGCCGAGCCGCCCCAGGCCCAGGCCCGCGCCGTGCCGTCCGGCGAGCGCGGTGAGCGCCTGCGGGGACGGCGGGTCCGGGGCCGGCGGGGCGGGGACCGCGCCGAGCGCCGGCCGGGGGATCCACTCGCCGGTCAGGGCCGCCCCCGCGTCCGGCGGCGTGACCCGCAGTGCGGCGCCGGTGGCCTTGTGACCGGTCGTCATGCCCTGTGTCCAGGACGGCAGCCGCGGCTCGCGGCCGGCGGGCCCGGGCGGCCGCAGCTCGGGCCGGGGCGTCACCAGGGTCGGGACGTACGACGGTGCGGTGCGGCCCGCGGCGATGCGCCGGACGATCTCACGGGCGTCCTGGGGACGCTGGTCGGGCCGTTTCGCCAGCAGGTCCAGGATGATCCGGTCGAGGTGGTCGGGCAGGTCCGGGCGGAGTTCGCGCGGCGGCCGGGGCGGGGTGTCCCGGTGGCCGACGAGGATCGCCCACGGGTCGTCCAGGTCGAACGGCGGGGCCCCGGTGGCGATCTCGTACAGCACACAGCCCAGCGAGTAGAGGTCGCTGCGCTGGTCGACCTCCTCCCCGCCGATCTGCTCCGGTGACATGTAGTGCGGCGTGCCCATGGCTATGCCGGTGCCGGTGAGTCGGGAGGTGAAGCCGATGTCGTGGCCGAGGCGGGCGATGCCGAAGTCGCAGATCTTCACCGTGCCGTCGGCGAGCCGCACGATGTTCGCGGGCTTCAGGTCGCGGTGCACCACGCCCTGCCGGTGCGTGTAGGCGAGGGCCGCGGCGACCTGGTCGGCGACCTCCACGACGTCGGCGACGGGCAGCGGCCGGCGCTCGTTGTCGTCCAGCAACTGGCACAGGTTGCTGCCGTCGAGCAGCTCCATGACCAGGAAGAGGACACCGTCGCTGTCACCGAAGTCGTGGACGACCGTCACCCCGCGGTGCTGGAGCGCGGCCGCGACGCGGCCCTCACGCCGGAAGCGTTCCCGCAGGACGCGTCCGGAGGCCGGATCGTGGTGCGGGGCGATCGGTTTGAGGCACTTCACGGCCACCTGCCGGCCGAGGGACTCGTCACGGGCCCGCCACACCTCGCCCATGCCACCGCGCCCGATCCGGTCCAGCAGCCGGTACCGGCCCTGGATCACCCTGCTCTGAGCCATAGTGCGCCGCCGCCCCCGTTGCTTTCCGGCCCTCCCCTGGCCGGTCCAGTATGGCGGCCTATCGCCCCACTTTGAACGGGTCCGGGCGAGCTTCGGGGCCGAGCCTCGCCATGGCCCGCAGAATGTGTTCGGGCGGGAGTTGCCACCGCACACGCGCGGGATCAGCGGGGTTCCTGGCCAAAGTCGGCTGCCGGCAGAACCAGCCGGAAGGTGCAGCCGCGGCCGGAGACCGTGTCGAGTTCGAGGCGGCCGCCGTGGCCCTCGGCGATGGTCGCGGCGATGGCCAGGCCGAGGCCGCTGCCGCCGTGGATGCGGGAGCGGGCGGGGTCGGCGCGGTAGAAGCGCTCGAAGACGAGTTCGGCGTCGGCGGGTTCGAGGCCCGGTCCTTCGTCGGCCACCTCGATCACGGTGATCGGCAGGCCCTCCGGCAGAGGCGGTGAAGCGGTGGTGCGTCCGGGTCGCTCCGTCCCTCCGGTTCCGGCACCCGCCTCGGTCGTGCCGACGCGAACGTGGACGCGGGTGCCCGGTGGGGTGTGGGTGCGGGCGTTGGAGAGCAGGTTCTCCACGATCTGACGCAAACGGTGCGGGTCGCCGACAGTCTCCGCGACGTCGAGTTCCTCGGCTCCGGTGGGATCGGCCGGGGTGTGCAGCGGGCCGAGGTCGACGGGGTGGGCCTCGCTGTGTACGGCGGCGGCGCTGACGGCGTCCGCCGCGAGGGTCAGCAGGTCGACCCGTTCCCTGCGGTAGGAGGGTTCTTTGTCCAGGGTCGCGAGCAACTGGAGGTCGTCCACGAGCAGACTCATACGTTCCGCGTTCTGTGCGATGAACCGGTCGGCCTCGTTTCGGTCGAGGGCCGAGCGCGGTTCAGGGCGGAGGGCGAGTTGGGCGTAGCCCTGGATGGCGGTGAGCGGAGTGCGCAGTTCGTGCCCGGCGTCGGCGACGAACCGGCGCAGGCGGGCCTCCGAGGCCTCTCGGGCCAGCAGCGCCTTCTGCAGGCGGTCGAGCATGGAGTTCAGGACCTGGCCGAGTCGTCCGATCTCGGTACACGCATCGGTGTCGGTCAGCCGCAGATCGAGTCGGCCTGCGGTGATGTCCTGAGCCGTCCGTTCCATTCTGGTCAGGGGCAGCAGCCCCAGTCGAACCACCCACCGGCCCAGGGCGATCAGGGCGACGATCGTGACAGCGAGCAGCACGGCGTTCAGCCACAGAAGCTTCGATGTGGCGCCGTCGACGGTCTCGAGCGGAAGGGTGACCACCGCTCTCATGCCGTCCGGACCGGGGTTCAGCAGCACCCGCCAGCGGCCGTCACCACTGATGGCGGGCACGGTCTCGGGGTGCCCGTCCTGCAGCCCGAGGTCCTCCGCGTGATCGGCCAACCGAGGTCCTGGCTTGGTCTCGGAGCCCAGGGAGCTGTTCAGACGGCGCCCGGAGGAGTCGTAGAAGTAGATGTGGAAGTCCGAGGGAAGCACGTCCGGACGTTCTCCCGAGTGCGGGAGCCTGCCTTGGAGCGCGTCGTAGTAGGCGGGAGCCGGCGGATGGAACCCGACGAGCTGCTCGTCGACGCGGTCCAGCAGCCAGGAGCGAAGCACCACGAAGCCGATCGCCTGGGAGGTCAGGACTGCCGCGGTGGCGAGCAGAGTGGCGCCGAGGACGAGGCGCCGTCGCACCGACCTGGGCGGCCGGGGCAGGAACCGGGTCACTGGTCCGACGTCCCTGAGTGGTCGCGGGGAAGCCTCAGGCAGTAACCCACGCCACGCACGGTGTGGATCAGTGGCGGCTCGAAGCAGTCGATCTTCCTGCGCAGGTACCTGACGTACGTTTCGATGATCCGCGAGTCGCCCGCGAAGTCGTAGCTCCAGACGTGGTCGAGGATCTGGACCTTGCTCACCACCTGGCCCGCGTTCGACAGGAGGTATGCCAGGAGCTTGAACTCGGTCGGAGACAGGGCGATGTACTGCCCTGCGCGGTGCACCTCGTGGGCGGCCTCGTCGAGTTCGAGGTCGGCGTAGCGCAGAACACTCTGGACCGCCTGCCATGCGGCGGCCGGCGCCGTGCGACGCAGAATGGCCTCGATGCGCAGCAGCACCTCCTCGATGCTGAAGGGTTTGGCGACGTAGTCGTCCCCGCCGGCGCTGAGGCCGGTGATGCGATCGTCGGTGCCTGTGCGGGCGGTCAGGAACAGGATCGGACAGTCGTCGCCCGCCGCCCGCAGCCTGCGGGTCACCTCGAAGCCGTCCAGGTCGGGCAGCATCACGTCCAGCAGCAGCAGATGCGGTTTCAGGCGTTCGACCTCCAGGAGGGCCGCCTGTCCGGTGTCCGTGCTGCTCACCTCGTATCCGGTCAGGCGAAGCGTTGCCTCCAGCAAGGTGCGAATGCTGGGCTCGTCCTCGACCACGAGGAGCCGATGTCGCGGCCGCGCGGTTGCGGGCTGCTCGGTCATGGGTCTGCTGGTCCGTTCTGCCGTGTCGCGACCGTGGCTCGGGCGTCGCTACTTGGCGGCGCAGTCGTAGAGCACGTCGCTTCCTCCGAATCCCATCGCACCGCCGCCGCTGTTCTGTGACGACGTGCCGGAGTTGCCGCCGTATGCCGACGCCGGAACCTCGGTGCAGTGGTCGGCGATCCAGTCGGATCGCTGCTTGGTGTATCCGCCGGACAGGCCCGGCACGCCGCCGCCGTTCGTGGCGGAGCCCAGGACGTAGCGTAGTTCGCCGTTCCTGGTCCATTCCTTCAACTGGGCCACCGACGGCGCGTTGTCGCTGTTCGTGAAGCCGCCCATGCCGATGACCCTCTCGTCGGTGCCCAGGATGAAGGCGCTGGCGGACAGGGCGCCCCCCTCGACGGCGAGCTTGATGCGTGCGTCGGGTGCGTGCTCGACAGCGTACTGAAGGATCTTGCGCTGGTCAGCGGTGAGTTCCCCATCGCCGAGACCACCGCGCCCGCCCGGGGCACTCCCCGAGCCTCCGGACGTACCGGGCATGCCGTTCGCTCCACCCGTGGGCATGCCAGAAGGCATTCCGCCGGACGGGGGTCCGCCCGAGGCCGAGGACTCGTCACCGCCGGGGAGGCCAGGCATGTTCGACGGCATCCCGGACGGCATGCCCGACGGAAGGTCGCCGCCGCTCCCACTCTGCCGGGGCATGTCGCCGCCTCCACCGAAGCCGAGCGTCTGCGGACCGGCCATCGGGTTGGAGCCGCCCATGGTGGTGGAGCCGGGCACGCTCAACGCCCAGGCTCCCGGGGCCACCAGTACCGACGCCACCGCTGTGCCCACCGCAGCAGTCAGCAACCGGCCGTGCCGTCGTGAGAGCCCCAGCAGGACGACGGCGGCGCAGCCCACGAACAGCACCGGCCACACCAGCCAGCCGTTCCAGTCGGGTTCACGGCGGATCAGCACCACCGCCCAGACCACGCTCACCGCGACCCCTGCCACGCCGGCCAGTGGCGCCCAGCACAGGCCCGCACGGTGCACGCGGACCAGGGCGGCCGTCAGTCCGCCGCACAGAGCGGCGATGGCCGGCGCGAGCTGGGTGGTGTAGTAAGGGTGGAAGATGCCCTTCTGAGTCGAGTACACGGCGGCGCAGACCACCAGCCAGGTGACCCACAGCAGCCAGCCGGAGGCCGGGAGCAGGGCGGAGGCGGGCAGCTTCCCACGTCGGCGCAGCACCGCCGCGGCGACGGCGACGGCGAGAGCCAGCGCGCAAAGCGGCAGCAGCCAGCTGATCTGACCGCCCACCTGCGTGGCGAACATCCGACCCGGGCCGGACTGGCCGCCGAACCCGCCGGCGAAACCGCCCCCGCCCCCCATGCCCTGGGGCGTTCCGTCGCTGGAACCGAAGACCCTGCCCAGGCCGTTGTAGCCGATCACGAGGTCCCAGGCCGAGCCGTCCTCGCTGCCGCCGATGTAGGGGCGGTCGCCGGGCCACAGGGCCACCATGGCGACCCACCACAGAGAGGACGCCGCCAGGATGGCGCCCGCGCCCAGCAGACGCCGCACTCGCGGTATCCAGGGGCAGCTTCCTCCCACGAGCCAGGCGACGGCGAACGCGGGAACGACCATCCAGGCGGCGAGCATTTTGGTGAGGAATCCGCACCCGATCAGGAAGCCGCTCGCGCACAGCCACCAGGTCGCGGCCCGGCCCTCGGCCTGCAGCGCGCGGGTGAGCGCGTACGCCGCCGACACCAGCAGCAGGACCAGCAGCGTGTCCGGGTTGTTGTCCCGGTTGATGGCCACGGTGATGGGCGTCAGGGTGAACACCAGAGCCGCGATCAGCGCCGCTCCCTCCCCCGCCCAGCGCCGCACGGTGCGGTGCAGCACCAGCACCCCGGCCACACCTTCGAGCGCCTGCGGCAGGATCAGCGCCCAGCCGTGCATCCCGAATATCTTGCTGCTGACCACCTGCGGCCACAGCGCGGCCGGAGGCTTGTCGACCGTGATCACACCGGCCGGGTCGAAGGAGCCGAAGAGGAAGTCGGTCCAGCTCATTCCCATCGACTTCACGGCCGCCGAGTAGTAACTGTTGCCCCAGCCCAAGGAGCCCAGTGCCCAGCCGTACAGGACGGCCGCGAGCACGAGGACGGCTCCGAGCGCCGCGGGTGCCGCCCAGGCGGGGAGCGAGCGGACGGACGTACTCGTACGCCTCCCGTCGTGTGTCGATGCCGCCGGTGCGGGCCTGATGTGCGCGTAGTCGCTCATGTCGGGATTCGCTCTCGTCAACGGGTACGGCTACGGGGGTCGGTGAAGACAGCCAGCCGCAGTACGGCGAAACGCACGCAGGTGACCGCGACCGACGCCGTGGCGAGGACCGCCGTCTCCGCGGCCGGCGAGGCACCGGGGTCGAGCCACTTGAACCACAGCACCGCAGCGGAGGTGACCAGATAGCCGAGGAGGAACAGGCCCCCGGCACCGAGGTGCGCCCGTGCGGGCGGGGTGGCGGAGTACCGGAAGGTGAGGCGGCGGTTCGCTTCGGTGTTGAGGACGGTGAGGCCGAACAACGAGATCAGGTTGGCGACGGCCGGAGACCACCAACCGCGCAACAGCCAATACAGCAAGGCCTGTCCGACCGTGGAGACGACACCGATCGCGAGGAAACAGCCGACCTCCCACGACAGCACACCGCGTCCTGTGGAGGGGGCGAGGACGGCGTCGGGGTGTTCGGCGGCCGGCTCGGGGCGCGCCCGCACCTCGACCCGGGCGTCACCGGCCGCCTTGAGCCGCGCCATGCGCCACAGGCCCCGCAGGTCTTCCCTGGCGGTGCTCACCACATCCACCCGGGTGTCGATGTCCTCGACCCAGTCGACCGGGACCTCGTGGATACGCAGTCCGTTGTGCTCGGCGAGCAGGAGCAGCTCGGTGTCGAAGAACCATGCGTCGTCGCGGGTCACTTCCAGCAGCGGCCTGAGCACGTCCGTGCGGGCCGCCTTGAACCCGCACTGGGCGTCGGTGAAGCGGACTCCGTGGGTGAGCCGGATGATGCCGTTGTAGCAGCGGGAGACGAACTCGCGGCGCGGGCCGCGGACCGTGCGTGCGCCGGAAGCCAGCCGGGAGCCGATCGCGAGGTCCGAGTGGCCGCTGGCCAGGGGCGCGACCAGCGGGAGCAGTCCGTCGAGGCCGGTGGAGAGGTCCACGTCCATGTACGCCACGATGTCCGCGTCGCTGGCGCCCCAGACGGTGCGCAGCGCAAGCCCGCGCCCCTTGCGGTCCAGGTGGACGACGCCGACGCCGGGCAGTTCGTCCGCGAGGCGGCGGGCGGTGGCGAGCGTCTCGTCGGTACTGGCGTTGTCGGCGACGGTGATCCGCCAGGGGAAGGGGAAGCCCTGGGACAGCCGGGCATGGAGCGTGCGCAGGCAGCCGGGCAGTGCTCGTTCCTCGTTGTATACCGGAACGACGATGTCCACCGTCGCGGTACCGGCGTCAGGGAGAAGCGGATGTGCCGCGGGCTGGAAGGGGGCGGGGCGCTCCACGCGGGCGGCGAGTTCGGTGAGGTGGGGGGTGGGAGTCATGGTTTCCTCAGGCATGAGGGGACGGCAGACTGCGGCTCACAGGCCCTGGTCCAGGGCCTGTGACCTCACTGTTGCCGCCCCGCCTGTGGGGGCAACGGGAGAATCGCGAGAACTGACGGGGAGTCAGATCAATGGCCGAAAGCGCTCCCTCGATTCACCCTGCGCTCGGCCGCGTCACGGCGTTGCGGGCCCGGAGACCGCCTCATCTCCCCCATGCGTCCCCTGCACTCCGCCTCGCGCCGACGGGGCGGTCGCCGGGCCGGCCGAGGGGACTGCTCCGGCGTCGCTACCGACGCCGAAGGTCAGGGGCACGTCTCGTCCGTGGGACGCGCGCCCCCGGGCCGGCCTCCACTCATAGACCGGCACACCCTCGCGTACATCGGCGAGCGATGACCACACCCTCCGACGCCGGCTGTTCAGCCCCAGCGGCTCGACGTCGCCCTCGGGACCGATCCGGGATGGCCGACGGAGGTCGCGAAGCGGCTGAGGAAGGGTGACGGACCTGCCCTGCCAGGACGCCCCGGCGTCGCCGAAGGGCCGCCGCGTGGAGCTCGAACGCCCGGTACGCCGACCAGCGGTGAGCGGCGATGCCGCACGCGCGTCCAGAGCCATCTGTGGCGGTATCGGTTCACTTCGAGGGCTGGTCACCGTGGTCGCCTCGGAGCGCGTGGCGACGTTGCTGTTCGCGCTTGGAGTAGGCGGCTGCCCGGATCGCATCGTCGCTCTCCAAGCCCGATCCCAGCGCGCCGCCCACGGTGGCGACCGAAGCGACGAACCAGGACAACGTCAAGTACTCCGTGGCGTGGAGCGGGGTTCGCGTCATGGACGCGAACACTCGGTCGTTGAGGATGAACAGCGCCCACATCAAGTTGACGACCATCAGACCCACATAGCAGACCAGCACCCCGATACCCACGGTCACGACCGTCGAGGCGTTGTAGAGCCTGGCCCTCTGCCTCGCCTCCGGCGAGCCTTCCGATGATCGATGCCACAGCTCCCCGTCTACGATCAGCCAGCCGATCATGAGCCCGACGGACCCGACCATGGCGATCACGAGGCGTGGCGCGCTCAGGGCCTCAGCGAGGCTCCAGGTGGTGGAGTCCAGGGTGGCGATGGCCCCCGTGGCGAGTGCGGCCGCCAGGGCTTTCGACAAGCCCGTAACCAATCGCCACGGCCGGTTGGCGCGGACCATACCGACGAGCACCCGCAGGTATCCGCGCGGCCCGCGGACGACGTACCGAAGATCGTCGGTCTCCTTCTCACCGCTCGGGCCCGGACGAATAGGCGCGAGACGTTTGACGAAGGGCCCCAGAAGCGGCTGACTTCGCGGAGGTCCTTCAGCCCCGGTGGTCTGCGGGCCCGCCAAGCCAAGCACGGCTTCTTCGACGGCCCGCCGGGCCCTCGTCTGCAGCCGCAAGCCCCCCAGTGAAGGAAGAGAGAGCAGTGCCAAGCCGTGTTCGTGGTTCAGATTCACAGCGAGCTTGCGCCCGTGCGAGTGCAGCGGAAGGTCGGTGAGGGCCACGACGATGTCCCAGTTCTCCGCACTCCCACGGTCCATGATCCGGCGCATCAGGGTGGGCGGGTCCTCGGTCCCCGCGGTGAAGGGCTCACTGACCACCTCGACGTCGAACCGTCGCCCCTGGCCAGACTTGTCGGCGAGCCGAGCAGGAAGTGTCCGGGCCATGCGCTGCGCGATCTCCGTCGGCACGTCCGGATCCGCCAGGAGAGCCACGACCGTAACGCCCTGAGACGACACCTGCATGACTGGGCCCTCCTCGTCGGCTGCCCCGCGATCCCAAGTGCCCAGGGACGCCGCCCAGGTAACGTCGACGCCGCGTGACACGCTGGCCTCCGCCAGCAGGTGCAGGCTGTACGGCCATATCTCCTCGTCTCCCAGCACAGGGCCTGCTCCCACCGCCGGGCCACGATCACGTGCGCCACCGCGAACACCCGCTCCGGCACCACCCCGGCACGCACCGCACGCCGCGCCACCGACCACCCCGCTTCGGTGTCCGCCCCGGGAGCCGGAGTCCGGCAGGCCCTGCCACGCGGGAAGATCCAGACCGCCTGCGAGCACAACGCTACGTCCTGCCCGGCGCCGGGGGCGGCTGGTGGGCGGGATGGGCCGCGTCAACCGGCCCTGGCTGCTGCTCCCCGGCCTCTGCCGAGCGCTCTCGGGCCCTGCTGTCGGTCCGCACTCCCGTCCGACGACACGCGCAGTCGGATGCACGGGCCTGGCAGGGCAATCCACGGAGGCTATTTGGCCCCGCCATGCGCATGCGTTCGCGTGCCCCGTCGGCCAGGCTGACCGGGAAGCCCAGGGGCCAGGAGCGACCTGGCTCCCGCAGGAGGTTGTCGTCATGACCGTGATGTCCATCGCCAGATTCGAGAGGTTCTTTCGCGCGGCCGCAGGACTGAACGTCGACAAGAACGATCTCAAGCGGTACAGCGACTTCGTCGACGCCAAGCTCTACGATCTGCTGACCGTCGCCCAGGCCACTGCCAAAGCCAACGGGCGCGACATCATCCGGACCTGTGACCTGCCGATCACGAAAGGCCTGCGGGAGAGCATTCACCACTTCCGGAAGATCGACCAGGAAGTAGAACTCGAGCCGATCCTGGAACAGCTCGCCACCCATCCCGCTCTGGACCGCACGCCCGATGAGGAGACCGAGGCGGCCTATCCGGACATCATCGGCGGACTCGGTCTGGCCCTTGCCCAGAGCTTCAAAACCCTCCACCCTGACCTGAAAAACCCCCAGACCCAGCACTGGGACGAGGCTCGAGCCGTCTTCGACCTCCTGCTGTGAGTGGCGACCGGAACAGCGGTGCAGGCCACGGCCGACCAGCGTCAGCGCGTTCTGCTTCTCGGCTGCCGCAACGACCTGCTGGCTCGCCGCAGGCCCTCGTCCACGTCCAGGGTGCTGCCGAAAGCGGTTCCGGTCGGTGAGCCGGCCGAGACCGCGGCGGGTACCCGCCGGGTGCTGGACCAGACCGCTGTGCGGCTTGCGGGGGTCTGCCCGATCCCCGACCGGCTGGTGTCGCCAGCCGATCCCGATGCCCGGCCGATCCGGGCAAGCCCCAGTCCTCCAGGCTGATCAGCCCACGGCTCGAGTGTCGGAGAGCTCGGATCGTGGCGGCTCGTACTCGAAGGGATCATCGAAGGCACATGGACAGGAACGTGTCCGTCGGGTACGGGGAGCGGCTGCTGGATGAACTGGTCAGGGCGGCCCAGCTTGCATCACCCGGGGAACTGCCCTTGGTCCTGAACCGGTATACCGAGGCCATGGGCTTGGGCAGGGCCGTTGTCTATCTGGTCGACATCCAGCAAGGACTGCTGGTGCCGTTTGTCGAAGGCGAGCCGGAACTGGAGCTCGACACTTCGCTGGCCGGATGGGCCTACCGCACCGACTCTCTCCGAGTGGAGGAAACCCCCTCCGGGGGGCTGAACGTGTGGCTGCCCCTGGCCGACGGAGCGGAGCGCCTGGGCGTCGTGGAGCTGAACATGAGCACTCTGGACGGGCTCAAGCTCCGGCGCTGCCGAACGGCGGCGCTGCTCCTGGCACTGGTCATCACGTCCAAGCGCACCTACAGCGACACCATCGCGCAGCGCATGCGTACCAGGCCGATGCACCTGCCCACGGAGATGGTGAGGGCCTTTCTCCCTCCCCGGTCGATCGGCACCGGGCGGGTCGTGTCGACGGCGGTCGTGGAGCCTGCGTACGAGCTGGGCGGCGATGCTTTCGACCATGCGTTCACCGAGGACGTTCTGCACGCCACAGTCCTTGACGGCATGGGGCACGATCTGGCGTCTGGACTTGCCACCTCTGTCGCCATGGCAGGCTGCCGTAACGCCCGGCGCAGCGGGGCAGACCTGAACGAACTCGTGGGCACTATGGACGAGGCGTTGGCGAAGTGGCTTCCGGAGCAGTTCTGCACGGGGGTCTTCACCCAGTTGCACATGCCCACCGGTGTGCTGCGATGGTGCAACTGCGGCCACCCGCCTCCGTTGCTCATCCGTCGCCATCGCCTGCTCCACAGGGCCTTGGAGCGGGCACCTGAGCCTCCTTTGGGTCTGCCCGCCAGCCTCGCCGGGACCGCCCGTCAGGTGCACGACGTCAGCCTCGAACCCGGTGACCGGATACTGCTCTACTCAGACGGCGTCGTGGAGTCACGCGATGATGCAGGCGAAGAGTTCGGCCTGGAGCGCTTCACCGACTACATCATCCGGTCGACCGCAGCGGGGCAGAGCGCCCCGGAAGTGCTGCGCCTGCTCATCCATGCCATCCTCGAGCATCAGCACAACGAACTCAGCGACGACGCCACGATCCTGATGTTCGAGTGGCAGCCCCCTGATCCGTGACCGCAAGAGCCGGAAGGCGCAGCCGTGGCGCCGGACTCCGAGGACGCAGCCGCTACGTCGGTGGATTTCCGGGCGGAGCTCAGTCTCCGGGAAGCGGCCGGCGCCGCAATCTGCGGCGCCGGCCCGCGCAGGCAGGGCCTCAGGCGATCACTGCGAGGGTAAGCGAAGATCCGGACACAGCGGTTTGAACCCGTCGCACACTCCGGCAGCGGAACCTGAAATCCATCCCGCAGGACCGGCGGACGACGGTCATCACACTCGGTAACCGCATGTCGGGCCGGCTCATGACCTCCTCCGCCGGGGTCACGGCAGGAGCGCGGCAAACGAGGTCGGCAACCGGGATTTGAGGTGCTGCCATTCGCCGGCGCTCACATGGCGCTCCAGAGATCCCAGAACTCCTCGTCACTCATCTTCACGGGCGTCCCGGCCGGCTTCCAGCCGTCGTGGTGGACGCCCCTGACCAGGGTCGGCAGCTGGGCGCCGGACTGTACGGCCGTCTCGACCGGGAGGACGATCCCGGAGCGGGTACAGCACGGCCCGCAGTGCCGCGTACGACTGCTTGCGCCGGTCTTTGGCCCATTGGGCCCTCCGTTCTGGGCGCCTCACGGGCTCAGTCGGCGAGGTCGGCCTTGCCGAACAGGACCGCGTAACTGGAGGGGAGCTGGCTGATGATCTGGTTCAGTTCTCCGCCGGTGACAGCGTCGGCAACAGTGGTCAGGACCGCACTGGCGTCCCACTGCGCCGTACGCGGCCGGGCATTGGTGCGCTCGGCGACCCGGCGGTAGAACTCTTCGATCCCGAAGCTCTGCGCCTGCTGCGGCGTGGCATGGTCAAGAACCTGTCCCAGCGGGCCGGGCAGCTGGGATGCGAGGTCCTTGACCTCTCCCGGACTGATCCGTTGGGCCAGCACTTCCAGCACGGCGTTGGTGACGTTCGCGGCTTCGTCCTGGTCGTTGTATTCGCCTCGCTCGCGTACACGGGCGAGGAACCCGTCGTATTTCATCGCTGCCTTCCTCCTGCCCGCTCCGGTCACCGCTGGTCATGGGGATCGCCCGGTGCACTGCCGGGCCGTCCGGGTCCGTGCGTCGGCGCGTAGCTGCCGTCCGCAAGGCTCTCGGCCCGGGACTCCCGCACGGACGCACGCAGGGCACGGCGGAAGCGACCGGGGCCCCAGGAACGGCCGCCCACGGCCTGTTCGAGTCGGTCGCGGCTGGTCGGGCCGGCTTCTCGGAGCGTGTGGGTGATCTGTTCGATCTCGTCGTCGAGGCGTTGTTCGGCCATGGCGGACGTACGGCTTGCCGTACCCGCGGTGCCGGCCATCCCCGGCGAGTACAGGGTGCTGCCCGGTCCCGTGCCCGGGCGGTAGCGGCGGGCTCCGGCGCGCTCCCGCTCCCGGCGGCGGCCGGTGCGGTCGGCGATCCGCAGTTCCCGCTCGTGCGCGGCCTGCCGGACGTGCGCGGGCCGGACGCGGTCTCGCGCGTCCTGTGGCGCGGGCTCGTTGCGCCAGGCTGCTTCGGTTTCCTCGGCGGTGAGCGGCCGGGCGATGTTCTCCAGGGACTGCTGTTCGGCCTGGACACCGAAGAAGACCTCGGCCAGTCCGCCCAGCGCCATGGCTGCCGCTCCGACGAGGAAACCGACGGCCACCAGATCGGCATCGCCACTGTGAATCAAGTGGCCGAACAGCAGCGGGCCGGTGATTCCGCCCACGGCCGTGCCGATCGCGAAGAACAGCGAGATGGACAGGGCTCGGGTTTCCATGGGGAAAACCTCACTCACCGTCAGGTAGGCCGAACTCGCTCCCGCGGACGCCACGAAGAAGGTCAGCGAGACCAGCAGGAAGAACCACCATGTCGTCAGGGAGCCGCTGATCAGCAGGACGGCGAGCACGGCTGCCACGACTGCCGAGCCGAAGTAGGTGCCCGCGATCATCGGCTTTCTGCCAATGGTGTCGAACAGTCGGCCGAGAAGGAGTGGTCCGAGGAAGTTGGCGATCGCGAAGAGGGCCAGGAAGTAGGGGATCGAGCCGGAGCCGATGTCGAAGAAGCCGTTCAGGATCGTGCCCAGGTCGAAGACGATCGCGTTGTACAGGAACGCCTGTCCGATGAAGAGCGCCAGACCGAGAACGGCGCGACGCGGGTACCGCCGCAGAGCCACGACGGCGATCTCCGTGAACGGGATCACGGCGCGCTGCCGTACGGTGACCGCCTCGCCCGGTTCCGGCAGCTCGCGGCCGGTCTCCTGGCGGACCTCGGCCTCGATCCGGTCGACGATGCGTTCAGCCTCGGCTTGATGCCCGTGGATGAACAGCCAGCGCGGACTCTCCGGTACGTGGCGGCGTACCAGCATGATGCCCAGGCCCAGGGTGCCGCCCAGGCCGAAGGCCAGCCGCCAGCCGAGGTCGGCTGCCAGCAGACTCTCGTTGAGAAGCAGCACAGCGACCAGGCTGCCGAGCGCCGCACCGACCCAGTAGCTGCCGTTGATGGCCAGATCCACCTGGCCGCGGTTGCGGGCGGGAATCAGCTCGTCGATGGCCGAGTTGATGGCGGCATACTCTCCGCCGATGCCCATACCGGTGATGAACCGGGCGAGGTAGAGGTACCAGGCGTCGTGGGCGAACGCGGTCGCGACGGTGGCGAGGATATAGATGCCGAGCGTGAGCATGAACAGCTTCTTGCGCCCGTAGCGGTCGGTGAGCCTCCCGAACAGGAGAGCGCCCGCACATGCGCCGGCCACATAGATGGCGGCGGCAGTGCCTATGTCGCCGCTGGTCAGGTTGATGCCGCTGCCCGGCTCGGTCATACGGGCGGCAACCGCTCCGACGATCGTCACTTCGAGTCCGTCCAGAATCCAGACGGCTCCCAGACCGATGACGATCCGCCAATGGAATCGGGACCACGGCAGCCGGTCAAGCCGGGCCGGGACCTTCGTCGTGACGACGCCGAACTCGGCGGTGGTGGTCATGCCATGCCTCCTCGTTCAGGGCCATGGGCTGTTGCCCGGAGAGGGACAGAACAGGCTGGAACGGACCGGTCCACATAGAGTGGTCTTCTGTGCTGCGCTGCCACCTTCTGGGACACCGTTTTCGCTTCCTCCACGAGGGCGACACGATGCTCTGGCACTGCGCGCGTGGGTGCGGAGCGGAAGGAAGCAAGCGATATCCGAGGGCCCAGGACGCCGAGCGTTACGCACGGGCATTCGACCGCGAGGACCAGGCGGACATGGGCCGGCGAGCACCGCTGGGCCTGCTTCCCCTTCGGCTGCTGCGCGCTTGGCGTCTGCGGGGCCGAAAGGAGGCCGGTGGGGAGCCGCGTGCAGAGTTTCCGCCGCCGTGAGGGGGTGCGGACGTCGTTCACGAGTCACTCGGTGTCGAGTCTCGCCGGCCCGGCCGCGGTGCCGGACGTCTGTCCGGAACCGCGGCGTTCGGGTCTCAGCCCTCGCTCTCGGGGCTTTCACTCTTCTCGCTGATCTCGATGTGCCGGGGCCTTGCGACCTCGGCCTTGGGTACGGCGATGTTGAGCACCCCGTCCGACATCCGCGCATTGATCTTTTCGGTGTCGACCTCTCCGGGCAGCCGCAGCCGGTACTCGAAGGATCCGGTGCGGCGGGTGCTCCGGCGCAGGACGCCTTTGCGTTCCTTCTCCTTGATCTCTCCGGTGACCACCAGCTCCTGGCCGTTCGCTTCGACGTTGATGTCCTTGCTCTTGACGCCGGGGATTTCGATCTCGACGTGGAAGGCGTCGTCGGACTCCGTGACATCCGCCAGAGGTGTCCACGCGACTGCGGGCGCCGCGCCTCCCACCGTGGATTCCATCAGTCCGCTCATCTCGCCGAGCAGTTGGTCGAACTCCGTCAGTGGATTGCGTGCCCAGCCAAGGGGTCTGTCCTGTATTGCGCCGCGGTGGCGCCGGACGGGCGTGGACATTGCCATCGCCTCCTTCTCCTTCTCGTGATCTCGTCGCCTGCTGGGTGTCATGCGGGCCAAGCGGACTGTTTCGGACGGGTCTGCGGGGAGGTGTCGGTGCCGCCGGGCGCGGCCGTGTGGCTCAGGTAGCGGTGCACGGAGTGGATGCTCATCGCGCCTTCGCCGACCGCGGAGGCCACGCGCTTCACCGAGCCGCTGCGGACGTCGCTTGCGGCGAAGACGCCAGGCAGGCTGGTCTCCGACGTCAGGCAGTCACGGGCCCTCTCCCGCTCGCCCTGCAGGACGACGACGTCGACGGCGGGCTGGTTGTCCTCGGCGGTGGAGAAGGCAGTGACAACGACATCGGCGAGGTCATCCTGGTCGGCGGCTCGGCCCGCATCCCCGCCGTCCAGACCCTGGTGCGGAGGCTGAGCGGCGGCAGGGACCCCAACATGAGCGTCAACCCCGACGAGGTCGTGGCGATGGGCGCCGCGATCCAGGCCGGGGTGCTCTCGCTGCGGCGCACCGGGATGGTGGTGTTCCGCTCGATGATCTTCGTCATCACTCCGCCGCGCGTCTCCACGCCCAGCGACAACGGGGTGACGTCGAGCGGCGATGGTCCTGCGGGCCTGCTCGTTCATCAGCCAGTCCTTCCTGCCACAGCCACCGGTGCGCCCGGCGATCCCTGACAAGCCCAGAGTGGCAACAGAGCAGCGCGCTCCGCCTGCACCCGGCAGGTCGGAAATCGACGCAGTCGATCGGCCCACGAGAACAAGGCTCAAAGTCGGATGGTCTTGCCTGCGCCGGGTGCTCGGGGCTCGCCCGGGCGGGGATCCCACGACTCGCTCGATCCCCTCCGATGACCGGAGGGGAACGGAGTGATCCATGGCCTGCCATCCGTAACGGAGGCCGTCCCCTCACGTCTCCGAACCAAGACGTCCCCCGCCACCCGAGCAACACCGCGGGCGCCGAACGGCACAACCCCCGTCCACTCGCGGCGCTGCACCCACACGGGCTGCTGGTGCTGTCCCACACCCTGCCCAGCGTTCGCTCGCCCAGGAGCTCATGCATATGCGCGAACTCACCGAGGTCGACTGCGGCTGCGCCGCCAGCTGATCGACAACCTGTTGGAGGGCACGGACGAGACGAGCGCCTGTGCCCGGGCCGAAGCCGTCGACCACGACCTGCAACGTACTCACTACGTGGTCGCGGTGCACTGGCCGGGCGACGCCGCGACCAGCTCCTTCACTTGTGCCGTCGAGCAAGCGACGGCCACCACGGCGACCCGGCCGCTGATCACCCGTCGCGGCGACCGGATGGTCCTGCCGACCGAAGCGAGGATGGGAACGGCGCCACTGCGCGCCGGGCCAGTAGGAGCGGTCGCGGTGCGGTGCGGGCCGGTCACGACCTTCTCGCACTTCTCCTACGAACGCGACGAGGCGAGGCCGAGGGCGCGCATGCGCCTCACGTGCCGCGGAGAAGGGTTCGGGTCTCGTGCTCGATCTGCCGGGCCTCTCCGGTGGGTACGACCACGATCGGTATTTCCGCCCCCGGCCCGCTGACGATTGCCGGACGGCCCACGTCATCGGGCGTGCGCAGGCCGCCGGTCAGGCCGAGGGCGGTGAGACGGGTGCATGGTTATGGCACGGAGCTGAAAGTGTGCGGACCAGGACGGGTACCGCGGCCAGGCAGTGCGTGCGGGTCGCTCCCGCGGCGTTCGACCAGCACGACAGCAAGGGCGACGTGCATTCTCCTTCATTCACCGCCGAGGTCGGTCAGGCGGTGCGGTGGACGATCCGGCCACGATTACCGGCGCGGATGGATCGAACGCTCCCCGCTCGACCGCCGGCCGGCACCGACCAGATGAGCGACCTGCCCTTCCTGTCCTCGTCGAGACTGCTGGGGCCCCGTGGAACATGACCAGAGCGTCGGCGGCCCTGCCGAGAGGCCCCGTATGAGCGCGGCCTATCTGTTCTGTTCCATCGGCCAGGCAGGCGGCCGGACCACTTCACGTGGCCGTGAAGGCGCCCGGTCGGGACAGGGAGGGGCCACGACGCACCAGCGCCGCCCACTTCGGCGCCGCGGACATCGAGGTGGCTGTGCCGACCGGGGCGCCAGCGCGTAGTGATTCGCGGCCGCTCTGAGTGGCTCACTACGCGTGGCGCGGCAGGAATGTGGACCCACCTGGTTCAGCAGCGCAATGATCCGGATCAGGCGACATATCACCATCTTGCCTCTCAGGAGTTCCAGGGGGATGCTGAGGTCACTGACCCCGGCCGCGGAGGGCACGGTGGCTCCGCCGGAGTGAGGAACGCCAGCAATGGACCTGCCCGGAGGCGCTGCCAACCGCAAACCCGCCGATCTTCCGTCCGGCATCGAACCGCCTGTCGCGATGACCGTCGACACCTCCGGCGTCGTGACGGGGTGGAGTCCTGGCGCCTACCGGCTCCTGGGCCGCACCAGTCAGAAGATGGTGGGCCGGCCGCTGACCGACATCATGGTCTCCGTGAACGGTTTCCCGTCCGCTCTACGGGACGGGTGGCGCGATGAACTGGGGATGCGGTGCCGAGACGGGCGCGTCCTCAGGGCGGTGGTGGAGGCGCACGCCCTCAGTCGGCAGGGAGCGGCGGAGTGGTTGCTCACGATCGGAGCCTGCCGTCAGGACGGCGGGGCCATCGCAGCCGATCAGGCCGTACTCGAATGGCTGTTCACGGACTCGCCGGTCCCGCTCACGGTCTACGACACGGACCAGCGCTGCGTGCGGCAGAACGTAGCCATGAGCCGGATGATCGGCATGTCCGAGGACGACAGGCAGGGGCGCGAGCTCGAAGACGTCCTGACCGGCCCGGACACGGAGGACTGGCAGAGCCGACTACGGCAGGTGGTGGAGAGCGGCCGCCCGGCGACGGCGCACATGATCCGTGGGCGCACGCCGGCTGATCCGGATCACGATCACATCTTCACCGCCACCGCTTCTCCGCTGTACGGACGGGCCGGAGACGTGGTGGGCGTGTGCGCCACCGTTCGAGACATCACCGATGAGCACCGCGACAAGCAGCGGCTGGCCATCCTGAACGAAGCCAGCGCCCGCATCGGCAGCACCCTGGACGTGATGGGCACCGCCCAGGAACTCGCCGAAGTCGCTGTTCCCCGGCTCGCCGACTTCGTCAGCGTGGATCTGCTCGAGCCCTTGTTGCGCGGCGAAGAACCCGATTCAGTCACGCGGGGGGCCGAACTTCGACGTGTGGCTCACCTGTCTGTGCGTGAGGGCACACCGGAGGCAGTGGTGGCGCTGGGGGAGGTCGACTACTTTCCATGGCACTCACCCGCAGCCCGCTGTCTCGCGACAGGTCGCCCTGTGCTGCTGCGGGGCGAGGACGCCCGTAGCTCCCGATGGTTCGCCGACGACCCGCGTCGCGCGCGGAAGACAGCGCAGTACGGGTTCCATTCGTGGATGTTCGTCCCGGTCCGGGCCCGGGGGCTTCCGCTCGGCGTGGCGCTCTTCTGCCGGTCACGGCCCGCCGAGCCGTTCGAGCAGGCGGACGTGGAGCTGGCGGAGGAACTGGTCTCGCGCGCCGCGGTCTCACTGGACAACGCCCGCCGCTTCACCCGCGAGCGCGGGGCGGCCCTGACCCTGCAGCGCAGTCTTCTTCCCGGCCGCCTGCCTCAGCAGTCCGCCCTGGAGGCTGCCGGCCGCTATCTGCCGGCGACATCGCGGTACGGGGTCGGGGGCGACTGGTTCGACGTGATCCCGCTGTCCGGTGCGAGGGTCGCCCTGGTCGTCGGCGACGTGGCCGGGCACGGCATCCAAGCCTCTGCCACCATGGGACGCCTGCGCACGGCGGTCCGTACCCTGGCCGATGTCGACCTCCCTCCCGACGAACTCCTGATCCACCTCAGTGATCTCGTCGCTCAGCTGGGCGACGAAGAGCCCTTCGAGGCGGACGATTCGGCCCCCACGGCGATATGGGCCACGGCCCTGTACGCCATCTACGATCCCGTCTCGGGCAGGGCCTCGTTCGCCAGCGCCGGCCATCCGCCCCCGGCGGTACTCGCTCCAGGCAACGGCACGAGGTTCCTGGAGCTCGAGCCGGGTCCCCCGCTGGGCCTGGGCGGCCTGCAATTCGACGTCTGCGATGTCGACCTGCCCGAGGGCAGCGAGATCGTCCTGTACACCGACGGGCTGATAGGCCCGCGTGACAGGGATGTGGACGAGGGGCTCGAACAGCTACGCCGCCGACTCGCCAGGCCCTCCGCATCGCTGCGGACGAGGTGTGACGACGTGCTCGGAGACCTGTCGTCGGGGCATCCCGCGGACGACGTGGCCTTGCTGATCGCCCGCACCCACACCTTCGGTGAGGACCGCGTGGCCGTCCTGGACGTACCCGTGGACCCGGCCTTCGTGGCCGACGCCCGGTCATGGGCCAGAGGCCGGCTGGTCGCCTGGGAAATGGAGGAGGCCGACTTCGTCACCGAGTTGGTGGTGAGCGAACTGGTGACCAACGCCATCAGGTACGGCGCCCCGCCGATTCAGCTGCGGTTGGTCAGGGACAGCACCTTGATCTGCGAAGCGAGTGACGCGAGCAGTACGGCCCCGCACCTGCGCCGAGCCCAGCTCTTCGACGAAGGCGGACGCGGACTCCTTCTCATCGCCCAGGTGACCGACCGCTGGGGAACGCGGCAGAACCGGCACGGCAAGACGATCTGGTGCGAGCAGAAGTCGTCGGAGGATTCCGGGCGCGGCCTGTTCCCGGCTCCGGGCTCCCTGTGACGGGCTGCGTACCTAGCCGCACGCGCGGCGTGTGTCGAGGACGAAGCCGGTTCGCGGACGATGGCATCGATGGACGCCTGCGTGGGATCGAAGGCAGCCGTGTCGGTCGTCAACCGCGCACTCCCTTTGTTGAGGGCGATAGCGGCCGGGACGGCCAGCAACGCAATCGCGGTACTGACCGGCCCCCTCGCCGCGAGGGAAGCCCTCCCGCGTCCGCGCCGCCGGGCCCGGCCGCCGTCCGCGACGGGATCGATGTGGCACATCGTACGTCGTGGTTATCCGGATTCTGGGCCTCGATGAACTGCCCCGCCCACCGCTGCGTCCTGCTCGCCACCGCAATCGCCGTGTCCGCCGTGCTCTGGTCGCGCTCCACCGTCGGCATGCGGGCCGCGGCCGCAACCCTGCGCGTGCATCACTCCACCGTGCAAGAACGCATTTTCCCGCGCCGACCTCGACGGAGGCCGCGTCCTGTTCTCGACGGGGCTGCCGGCCGCGGGTCCGGTCCAGGACGGCGGCGGCCGCGTCGGCCGCTCATTCCAGCACTATGGCGTCCACGGGTCGTCGCGGACCGGAGTGCTCCAGCCGCAGCACGGTGCCCGCAGTGCCGCCGTGGGCGCGGGGCCAGGCCGGGTCGGGCAGGTCGGCCGACGCGGCCGTCCGCGTCGACGCCGTCCAGCGCCTCTTCCCTGCCTCCGAGCGAGCAGCCGCCTCGGCAACCGACACGGGATAGCCGGTCCCTCCCCTCCGCTTCGGCCGGAGCGATAGGCACCGGCAGCGCGTTCGGGACCGTGTCCGGCGGGCGCGGGATGGTGGAGCCGGTACGACGAACGGGACCGAATACGCCCGGACCCCGTGACGCACGCATCCTGAGATCATCCGGATGGCGATCCCCGCTCCGCCTGTCGTCCCCCACTCAGACCCGGTGGCGGACGTCGAAGCGCGTGGAGTGGGCGATCAGCTTGCCCAGCAGTTCGGTGAGGCTTCGCTGCTCCTCCGCGGTCAGGGAGCTCGCCCATTCCTGCTCACGTTCGTTGTGTGCCCGGAAGGCCGAGGTGATCGCCTCCAGTCCGGCCGGAGTCAGACGGAGTTGGACAGCCCGGCCGTCGTACGCGGCACGCTCTTTGCTGATCAAGCCGTCCCGCTCCAAGGTGGCGACCAACGCGGAGACCGCGGCCCTGCTCATCCCGGACAGTTCCGCCACCTTCTTGGCCTCCGCAGGGCCGGCCAGCCAGACGGCGAAGAGAACCCTGAAGCCGGGCCACGACCAGCCGCGCGGCCTGTGCACGCTCGACTCGAGGTCGTACACGAGCATGTTGGCGGCGCGATGCAGGGTGAGCACCAGCCGCATGGCGACGGGGTCGATACCGGGCAGTTCCCGTTCGGCCCGTTCGACGGCGTGGTCGATGAACGACCAGAAGTGCAGGTCCTCGGCGGCGTCGGGTTCTTCCTGGGTCACACCCGGAGTGTAGGCCGGGCCGCGAGGCTGCCCCGGCGGGCCGCCCCGCAGGTTTCCGGCGAGTAACACGACTTTCCCCCCGGGGGTTCCCAACCCCGCACACCGCGAGTACGGTCACAGCAATAATCAAAGCTTTGATTGTTCTTGTTGGCCGTGTTCTCCGCCGGTGCACAGGTCCCCCGCGTCCCTTGGTCCTCCGGCGGAATCTCCGCCCAAGGTCCCGTCGCCCGGCCGCCCCTGGGAGTCCCCATGCCAGATGCCCTCGCTCCACCCAGTCCCGGCGCCCTGCGCGCCTGTATGGCACGCTTCGCCACCGGTGTCACTGTCGTGACCTACCGCGGTGACGACGGCGCGCGGGGCGCGACGATGAACTCGTTCACGTCCGTCTCGGCCGATCCCGCGCTGGTGCTGATCAGCGTCGCCCGCCGGGCCCGCTGCCATGACCAGCTCCTGGACCGGCCCTTCTGCGTGAACGTCCTCGGCGCCGAACAGGAGCCCCTGGCCCGGCAGTTCGCCGGCGTCGAGGGAGCCGCGCAGCCGCGCTGGATGCCCGACGCCCGCGTGCCACGGCTCCATAGCCCCCTCGCCTGGATGGAGTGCGCACCCTGGCGCTCGTACGACGGCGGCGATCACACCCTGGTGCTCGGCCGCGTCACCGATCTCGGCCACCGCGACGGTGACGCCCTCACCTACGCCTGGAGCCGCTTCGGCACCGCGACCGAATCGGCCGACGGCATCGAGCACCTCTTCTGACACCGACACCCCTCCGCACCCCTGTCCCGAGCCCCTCCCCCAGCCCGTAGGAGCTGAACATGGCCGCACGCACCGGCAAGGAATACCTCGAGCGACTCGCCGTCTCCCGACCCACCGTCCACATCCAGGGTGAGACCGTCACCGGCGGCATCCCCGATCACCCGGCGTTCCGGAACGTGGTGCGGACCTACGCCGAGTTGTTCG
This sequence comes from Streptomyces sp. NBC_00080, assembly GCF_045041255.1. Classification (NCBI taxonomy): domain Bacteria; kingdom Bacillati; phylum Actinomycetota; class Actinomycetes; order Kitasatosporales; family Streptomycetaceae; genus Streptomyces; species Streptomyces sp. NBC_00080. Next base: position 8,623,792 of record NZ_CP108235.1, on the reverse strand, counting down.
ACCTCCAGCACTCGGACGAGCACAAGGACGTCCTCACCTACGCCTCCCCCACTTCCGGCGAGCCGGTCGGCACCTCGTTCCTCACGCCGAGGAGCGCCGACGACCTGGTCAAGCGCCGCGAGGCGTTCAAGGTGTGGGCCGACCACAGCAACGGCATGCTCGGCCGCACCGGCGACTACATGAACAGTTCCCTGATGGCGCTCGCGTCCGCGGCCGACTGGTTCGCGCAGGCCGATCCCGGCTTCGGGGAGAACATCCGCCGCTACTACGAGAAGGTCCGCGAAGAGGACCTTCTGTGCACGCACACCCTCATCCCGCCGCAGGTCAACCGTGCCGTGGCGGGCACCCAGCAGGCGAGTGGGAAGCTCGCTGCGCGGATCGTGAAAGAGGACGACAACGGGGTCGTCATCCGGGGCGCGCGGATGCTGGCCACCATCGCCCCGTTCGCCGACGAGATGCTGGTCTTCCCCTCGACGGTGCTGCGCGGCACTCCCGAGGACAAGCCGTACTCCTTCGCCTTCGCCGTCCCCAACGACGCCCCGGGGCTGCGCTATATCGCCCGCGAGCCCCTCGACTACGACCGCCCGCGCCACGACCACCCCCTGGCCTCCCGCTTCGAGGAGTCGGACTGTGTGGTCGTCTTCGACGACGTGCACGTGCCCTACGAACGGTGCTTCGCCCTCGGCGACGCCGAACTGTGCAACGGCTTCTACTCCCAGACCTCCTCCGTCGTGCACATGACCCACCAGGTCGTCACGCGTACGTCCGCGAAGACCGAGTACGTCCTCGGCCTGGTCTCCCTGCTGACCGAGGCCATCGGCATCGAGCAGTTCCAGCACGTCCAGGAGGACATCGCCGAGATCATCACCACCCTGGAGATGCTGCGCGCCTTCCTGCGGGCCGCGGAGGCCGACGCCGAGCTCAACGAGTACGGGGTGCTGACCCCCGCCTGGGCCCCGCTGAACGCCGCCCGCAACCTCTACCCCAAGCTCTACCAGCGCTTCCCGCAGATCCTGCGCAAGCTCGGCGCCTCCGGCCTCATGGCCACGCCGACCGAACTCGACATCACCGGGCCCGCCGCCGCCGACATCGAGGCGTACCTGCAGTCCGCGACACTGACCGGCCCGGAACGCGTCAAACTCTTCCGCCTGGTGTGGGACACCTGCATCTCGGCGTTCTCCAGCCGGCAGGCCCTGTACGAGTACTACTTCTTCGGTGACCCGGTCCGTATGGCGGGCGCGTACGTCAAGTCGTACGACCGCGATCCGTACAAGGCCAAGGTGCAGGCCTTCCTGAATCAGCACAGCCTGGAGCGTTCGTAATGGCGCACCCGCTGGGAAACCCCCCGTCGAAGATCATCGCCGTCCACCTCAACTATCCGAGCCGCGCGAGGGAACGGGGCCGCATCCCCGCCCAGCCGTCGTACTTCCTCAAGCCGCCGTCGTCGCTGTCCGGGACGAAGGAGGCGATCGTCCGGCCCGACGGATGCGAACTCCTCGGCTTCGAGGGCGAGATCGCGCTCGTCATCGGCTCACGCGCGCAGCGCGCGGCCCCGGAGGACGGCTGGTCGTACGTCCGCTGGGTCACGGCCGCCAACGACGCGGGGGTATACGACCTCCGGTACGCCGACCGCGGCTCCAACCTCCGTTCCAAGGGCGCCGACGGCTTCACCCCGATCGGGCCGCGGCTGCTGGACGCACGCCAACTCGACCCGGCCGCGCTGCGGCTGCGGACCTGGGTGAACGGCGAACCGGTGCAGGACGACACCACGGACACGCTGCTGTTCCCCTTCGGGCAGCTGGTCGCCGATCTGTCACGACTGGTCACCCTGGAGCCGGGGGACGTGATCCTCACCGGGACTCCGGCGGGCGCCTCGGTCGTCGCGCCCGGCGACGTGGTGGAAGTCGAGGTCACGGGCGGCGGGTTGTCGACGGGACGGTTGCGCAACCCGGTCGCCGCCGGGCCCGCGCTGGAACCGTACGGGGCGATGCCCAGGACCGATGCGGCCGAGCGGGACGCGGCGTACGGCACCGCGCACCCGCTGCTCGACCCGACGTTGGAAGAAGGGCTGCGGTCGGTGGCCGTGGCGACCTTGAGCGCCCAGTTGCGTTCGCGCGGCCTGCCCCACATGTCCGTCGACGGCGTCCGCCCGCTGCACCCCGGGGCTCGGCCCATGGTCGGGGTCGCCCACACCCTGCGCTACCTGCCGCTGCGTGAGGACCTGTTCCAGCGGTACGGCACCGGCATGAACGCCCAGAAGCGCGCGGTCGAGGAACTGCGCCCCGGACACGTGCTGGTGATGGACGCCCGGCGCGATCCGAGCGCCGGCACCCTCGGCGACATCCTCGCTCTGCGCGCCCAGCGGCGCGGTGCGGCCGGAGTCGTGACGGACGGAGCGGTCCGCGACAGCGTGGCGGTGGCGGGCCTCGGTCTACCGGTGTATGCGGCCGGTTCTCATCCGTCGGTCCTCGGCCGCCGGCACGTCCCCTGGGACACCGGGGTGCCCATCGCCTGCGGCGGGGCCCTGGTGCAACCCGGCGACCTGATCGTCGGCGACGCGGACGGCGTGGTGGTCGTCCCGCCGGACCTGGCCGAGGAGCTGATCGCCGACTGCCGGGAGCAGGAACGGCAGGAGCGCTTCATCACCGAGCAGGTCGCCGCGGGCGAGAGCGTCGACGGCCTGTATCCGCTGGGTCCGCCCTGGCGGGACGCCTACGAGAACTGGTGCAAGGGAGAATCACAGTGAAGTTCCGCAGCGACCCGTCGGCCATCCGCGGGTCCATCGCCCCCGTCGTCACACCGTTCACCGCGGACGGCGCCCTCGACCACGACAGCCTGCGTAACCTGATCCGCTTCCAGCTGGAGTCCGGTTCGCACGGCATCTCGCTCGGCGGCTCGACCGGCGAGCCGAGTGCGCAGAGCGTCGCCGAACGGATCGCGGGGATGCGTACGGCGGTGGAGGAGATCGGCGACCGGGTGCCGTTCCTGCCCGGCACCGGCTCCCACAAGCTCGATGAAACCCTGGAAATGACCGCGGCCGCCCGGGAGTTGGGCGCGGACGCGGCGCTCGTCATCACGCCGTACTACGCGCGGCCCACGCAGGAGGCGCTGTACCAGTGGTACGCGCGGGTGGCGCGGGAGTTCCCGGACCTGCCGATCGTGGCCTACAACGTGCCCTCGCGCACGGCGGTGGACATCGCACCGGAGACGGTCAAGCGACTGTTCACCGACTTCGAGAACTTCGTCGGGGTCAAGGAGACCACGAAGGACTTCGAGCACTTCTCCCGCGTGCTGCACGCCTGCGGGCGCTCCCTGCTGGTGTGGTCGGGCATAGAGCTTTTGTGTCTGCCGCTGCTGGCGCTGGGCGGGGCCGGGTTCGTGTCGGCCGTCGCCAACCTCGCGCCCACCGCGGTGGCCCGGATGTACGAGCTGTGGGAAGCGGGCGAGTTCGACGCGGCCCGGGACCTGCACTACCGCCTGCACCCGCTGGTCGACCTGCTGTTCGTCGAGACCAACCCGTCGCCGGCCAAGTGGGTGCTCGCCCAGCAGGGCCACATCGCCTCCACGTACGTCCGCCCGCCGCTGACCGGCCCCACCGACGCGGGACTGACCGAGATCCGTGCGCTGCTCGCACAGGGCGGCGACCTCGCCCAGCAGATCGGAGCCTGACCATGACCTCCATCGAGGATCTGCCCTCCGTGATCCGGCACTGGATCGGCGGGGAACTCACCGACGCCACCGACAGGCGGACGTTCGACGTCGCCGACCCCGTGGCCAACACCCCCTACGCGCAGGCCGCACGCGGTTCGGCGGCCGACATCGACCGGGCTGTGACGGCGGCACGCGCCGCCTTCCCGGCCTGGTCGGGCCTGTCCAACCGGGGGCGCGCCACCGTCCTGAACCGCATCGCGGACGCCGTCGAAGCGCGCCACGAGAAGCTGGCCGCCTTCGAGACGTACGACACCGGGCTGCCCATCACCCAGGCGAAGGGGCAGGCCCGCCGGGCCGCCGAGAACTTCCGCTACTTCGCGGACGTGATCGTCGCTCTCGGCGAGGAGGCCTTCCGTCAGGGCGGCGAGCAGGTCAGTTACGTGGTGCGCAAGCCGGTCGGGGTGGCCGGGCTGATCACACCGTGGAACACCCCGTTCATGCTGGAGAGCTGGAAGCTGGCCCCGGCGCTGGCCTCCGGCTGCACGCTGGTGCTCAAGCCCGCCGAATGGACGCCGCTGTCCGCCTCGCTGTGGCCGGAGATCTTCGCCGAGGCGGGTGTCCCGGCCGGTGTGGTGAACATCGTGCACGGCATCGGCGAGGAGGCCGGGCAGGCGCTGGTGGACCACCCGGACGTGCCGCTGATCTCCTTCACCGGTTCGACCGACACCGGCCGGCACATCATCCGATGCAGCGCCCAGCACCTGAAGACCACCTCCATGGAACTCGGCGGCAAGTCCCCGGCCGTCGTCTTCGCCGACGCGGACCTCGAAGCCGCACTCGACTCAGTGGTGTTCGGGGTGTTCTCGCTCAACGGCGAGCGGTGCACGGCTGGTTCACGGGTGCTGGTCGAGCGTCCCGTCTACGAGGAGTTCACCCGCCGGCTCGCCGAGCGGGCGGCGAACGTGCGGGTCGGGCCGCCCTCCGATCCGGCCACGGAAGTCGGCGCCCTGGTCCATCCCGAGCACTACGAACAGGTCCTCAACTACGTCGGGATCGGCAAGAAGGAAGGCCGGCTGGTCGCGGGCGGCACCCGTCCCGACCACCTCACGGACGGCAACTACCTCCAGCCCACGGTCTTCGCCGACGTGGAGCGCGACGCCCGGATCTTCCAGGAGGAGATCTTCGGCCCGGTCGTCGCCGTCGCCCCCTTCGACGACGAGACCGAGGCCATCGAACTCGCCAACGCCACCCAGTTCGGCCTGGCCGCCTACATCTGGACCTCGGATCTCAAGCGCGGCCACCGCATCGCCCACGCCGTCGAGTCCGGCATGGTGTGGATCAACTCCCACAACGTCCGCGACCTGCGTACCCCCTTCGGGGGCGTGAAGGCCTCCGGCGTCGGCCGCGAAGGCGGTGCGCACTCGATCGACTTCTACACGGAATCGAAGATCGTCCACATCGCCCTCGGTGACGTCCACACCCCCCGCTTCGGAGCCGCCTCATGACCACCGCGCACCCCGACGCCCCCGACGTCATCCGCTCCGCCTACGCGCAGCTCGCCGTCACCGACCTCGGCTCCGCCCGCTGGTTCTGGGTCGACATGCTCGGCTTCCACGTCCAGTACGAGGACGCCGACTCCCTCTACCTGCGCGGCACCGACGAACTCACCCACCATTCCCTGGTGCTGCGGCGCGGAGAAGTGGCCGCCCTCGACCACCTCGCCTACCGCGTCCGCAGCCCCGAGGACGTCGACAAGGCGGAGAGGTTCTTCACCGACCTGGGCCGCCCCGTCCGGCGCGTCCCGAAAGGACAGGGCACCCACGGCGTGGGCGACGCCGTGCGCGTGATCGACCCGCTCGGTTTCCCGGTCGAGTTCTTCCACGAGATCGACCGCGCCGAGCGCCTCATCCAGCGCTACGACCTGCGCCACGGCGCCGAGATCGCCCGCCTGGACCACTTCAACATCTGCACCCCCGACATCCCCGCCGCCTACGCCCACTACCGGTCCCTCGGCTTCGGCTGCTCGGAGACCATCGAGGGCGACGAGCACGAGCTGTACGCGGCCTGGATGTACCGCAAGCAGACCGTCCATGACGTCGCCTTCACCGGTGGTGCGGGCCCCCGCCTGCACCACCTGGGTGTCGCCACCCACGAGTCCCACCAGGTGCTTCGCTGCGCCGACCTCTTCGGTTCGATCCGCAAGGAGCACCACATAGAACGCGGCCCCGGACGGCACGGCGTCTCCAACGCCTTCTACCTCTACCTGCGCGATCCCGACGGCCACCGGGTGGAGATCTACACCTCCGACTACTACACCGGCGACCCCGACCACGAGACCTACCGCTGGAACGTCCACGACGACCGCCGCCGGGACTTCTGGGGCAACGCCGTGATCGAGTCCTGGTACAAGGAGGCCGCGCCTGTGCTCGACCTCGACGGGAAACCACAGTCCGTGTCCGACGCAGTGCTGGACGAGTCCGCCGTGCAGGTCGGCGCGGACGGTCTCGGCTGAAATGAACCCAGGGGCGGAACCCGTCCGGGTTCCGCCCCCGCGAGGAGCTGTCATGTCACTCCCCCGGCACACGCCCCTCGGCTGCGGCCAGCTGGTCGTATCCGGGCCGGGCGAACAGCCGCTGCAGCTGCGGCCTGCGCACCCCCACGTTGCCGCCGTCGAACAGCGGGTAGGCGAGGACGTCCTGGAGCAGACCGCCCAGTGGGCGGGCCGTGGTGTAGGCCTCGGCGCCGACGGCGCGCATGGCGTCGTAGACGACCTGGACTGCGGTCTCGGAAGCGAACACCTTGGTGGCCAGGGAGAGTTCGGTCCCCTGTCCGCCGGTCTGGTCGAAGTAGTGGCAGGCCTTCCAGGTCAGGTAGCGGCAGGCCTCCAGGCGCGCCTTCATGTCCGCGAGGAGTGTGCCGACGTTCTGGTGCTCGATGACAGGAACCGGGCCGCCGCGACGTTCGGTCCGGGCGAAGTCGAGCACCGTCTGGAAGGCCGCCCGCATCACGCCCACGCAGAACGCGCCGACCAGGCCGGCGGTGGCACTGAACGCGGTCTCCAGAATGCGGATGCCGTCACCGGGCGCGCCGAGGATGTTCCCGGCCGGAACGCGCACCTCGTCGAAGCGGATCCTGGACACGAGTGCCGACCGGTGGCCGAGGGTGTCCATGGCTCCGAGCACCGTCAGGCCGCTCTTCGGGCGGGGCGCCAGGAAGACGGCCAGGGACTCCTGCGGCGGGTCCTCCAGGTCCGTGCGAGCCGCGACCGCGAAGAGGTCGGCGCCCTCGCCGTCCCAGCCGGAGGCATGCGGGATGAACTGCTTCTCTCCGCTGATCACCCACTCGTCGCCCTCCCGGCGCGCCACGGTAGCGATCCCCGTGCCGGGATGGGGCGAGCGGAAGTTCGCGGAGCCGCCCGGCTCGCTGAAGGCCGGCGCGGCCAGAGGTTCGCCGTCGTCACCGACGAACAGCGGCAAGAGCCGTTCCTGCTGGTCAGGGCTGCCGAACATCAGCAGGGGCATCAGGCCCAGGCCGGTGGAGAACAGCGACAGCGGTACGTCGGCATCGACCGCCCACAGTTCCTCGGCGACCAGCGCGAGGTCGAGCAGACCGGTCATCGTGCCGCCGAGCGGCGGCGGAACCTGCTTGCGCAGCAGCCCGGCCCGCACGAGTTCCCGGTAGCGGGGCCGCGTGGCGGCGAACCGCTGCTCGGGCGTGCCCTGGCCCACGCCGGTGGCCTGGGCGCCGCCAAGAACCTCTTGCGCGGTCTTTCGCGCATGGAGCTGCAGCTCTCGCTGCTCGGGGCTGAGAGTGAAGTCGATGGTGCTGGATCGTGCCTCTCTCCGGTCGGTGCGCCGCGGGTGCCTGCGGACACTGTCGGACCTGCGGGAAGTGTGGCACTTGTCGGCCGCGGCACGGATGCTTGTCGTACCGCGCACGTGGCCGTGGAAGGGAGACGGTGATGTCCACGATGACGACTCCACTGGAGGAGACCGCGGCTGGCCGCTTCGACTACTGGCACGCGCTCATCGGCCGCAGCTTCGTGCCCCTGGAGGCGTTGCCGCACGACGTGCCCGACTTCAGCGCCAGTCTGTGTAGTGCCCTGGTCGGACCGGTGCAGGTGTCGGTCGTCGAAGCCGATCCGCACGCGGTCGCCCACACCCGCCGGCACATCACCTCCGACCTGCCGGACATGATCAAGGTGAGTCTTCAGCTCACCGGACAGTGCGCCCTGGCGCAGAAGGACCGCCAGGTCTTCCTGAGACCGGGTGAACTGGCCCTGTACGACACCAGGTTTCCCTACACGCTGGACTTCGAGCGCCCCTACCGCATGCTCGTGCTGATGTTCCCCCTGCCGATGCTGCGACTGCCCGACCGTGAGGTGGAGCGGCTGACGGCCACCCCGATCCCCTCCCGGACAGGCCTCGGGCCGGTGGTCATGCCCTTCCTGAAGGGACTCGCGGAGCAGGTGAACGAGCTCGAGGCCGTCGCACCCCCGCGGCTGGCGGACACCGTGGTGGACCTGGTCGGCGCACTCGTGACGCCGAGTACCGAGCGGGCGCGCGAGGTGCCGTACGGCGACGGTGAACCGCTCACCCGCCGCATCCTGAGCTACATGGAACAGCGGCTCGCCGACCCGCGGCTGGGACCCGACCAGATCGCCGCCGCCCACCACATCTCACGCCGCTACCTGTACAAGCTGCTCGCCGACCGGGGCCACACGGTCTCGGGCTGGATCCGTGAACAGCGCCTCGAGCACTGCCACCGGGACCTCACCGATCCCGCGCTCGACACGTTGCCGGTGAGTGCCGTCGGCGGGCGCTGGGGCTTTCCCGACCCGGCCGGCTTCAGCCACGCCTTCAAGGCCGCCTACGGGATGAGCCCCAGCCAGGCGCGCGCCGCCGCTCAGGCCTTGCGCCAGTAGTCGTTCGCCGCCGCTATGGTGGCGAACTCGACCGCCACGACGTGCGAGACCGCGATGAGCGAATCCGCGTTCTCGGCGTACTCGGGACGCAGCCGGCCGCGTGCGGCGTCGTCCGGCTGTGTCGCCTTCACCACCAGCCGGGCCATCTTCAGCGCCAGCTCCCGGCCCGCTTCGGGCGTAGCGGTGATCAAGGTGTTGCCGGGGACGAGTGCCATGGGGACCTCCGTGGTGCTGGACATGCCGGGACCGAACGGCCCCGCCGGTGGCAGGTGCCGGCACCCATCCTCGCCTCGTCCCACGGCGCCGCGGACCGGAAGCGGCCGTCCGCGGACGTTCGTGCCCAGTGCCGCAAGCGACCGTGCACCGCACCGCAAGCCAAGGCGCGTCCCGCGGAGCGAGGCTCACCGCATGCGAGCCGCACACACTGCCTATGACCACATCGTGGTGGGCGCCGGATCCGCCGGCTGCGCTCTCACGCGCCGCCTCGTGGACGCCGGCCGCACCGTCCTGCTCATCGAGGCGGGCGGCCGGGACGACAATCCGGCCATCCACGACCCGGGGCGCCTGTGGGAGCTGTGGAACTCCCCTCAGGATCACGCCTACAGCACCGAGCCGCAGCGCCACTCCTCGGGGACGCGGGTGTTCTGGCCGCGTGGCAAGGTCCTCGGCGGCTCCAGCGCGCTGAACGGCATGATCTACGTCCGGGGCAATCGCGCCGACTACAACGCCTGGACCTGTCAGGGGGCGTCCGGCTGGTCCTACGACGAGGTGCTGCCGTACTTCAAGCGCTCGGAGGACTTCGAGGACGGGGCGTCGTACTACCACGGCGCGGGCGGTCCGCTACCCGTCACCCGCAACCACTCCCCCAACCCGGTCACGACCGCGTTCGTCGAGGCCTGCCAGGACTACGGCATCCCCCACAACGACGACTGCAACGGCGAGCGGCAGCTCGGCGTGAACGTGCTGCACCGCACCGTCCGCGACGGCAGACGGGTCAGCGCGTGGACCGCCTTCGTGCGGCCGGTGCTCGACAGCCCGCTGCTGACGGTGCTGACAGGCTCGCTCGTCGCGCGGCTCCTCGTGGAGCGGGGCCGGGCCCGGGGCGTCGTCCTGCTGCAGGACGGCCGGGAGACGGAGATCCGCTGCGAGGGCGAGGTGATCCTGTCCGCCGGCACCATCGGCTCGGCCCAGGTACTGCTGCTCAGCGGCATCGGACCCGCCGACGAGCTGCGGGCACTCGGTATCGACGTCACCGCCGACCTGCCGGGCGTGGGTGCCAACCTGCACGACCACACGCTCGCACCGGTGGTGTGGGAGTCGGCACGCCCGATTCCCCAGGGCACGGCGAACAAACTGGAGGCGCACTACTTCGCCACGTCCGACCCCGCGCTGGCCATGCCCGACCTCCAGCCGCTCATGTCGCACGTGCCGCTGCCGGTGTCCGACATGACCGTCCCCGAGGAGGGGCACGGTTACACGGTGCTCGCCGGCACGATCCGCCCGCTCAGCCGCGGCCGGATGTGGCTGCGCTCCACCGACCCCACCCGGGCGCCCGCCCTGGACCCCGCGTACTTCGCCGAACCCTCCGACCTCGCGGCCATGGTGCGGGCCGTGCGGCAGGTGCGGGAGATCGGCGAGGAGAAAGCGCTCGGCGATTGGCGGGCCCGCGAGGTGGCGCCGGGACCGTACGTGCGCACCGCCGAGGAGATCGCCGCTTACATCAAGCGCACCCTGCTCAGCTACCACCACCAGGTGGGCACCTGCCGCATGGGCACCGACCGGGCGGCGGTCGTCGACCCACGGTTGTCCGTCCACGGCATCACCGGGCTGCGCGTCGCGGACGCCTCCGTCATGCCCTCCGTCACCTCCGGCAACACCCACGCACCGGCCGTCATGATCGGCGAGCGCTGCGCCGACTTCACCCTGGGAGTACACCAGTGAGCGACACCCTCTTCATCGGCGGCGCATGGCAGTCCGCCGCCTCCGGCGCCGAGTTCGAGACCCTGGACCCGGCCACGGGCCGTCCCCACGCCAGCGTGTCCGACGCCAAAGCGGCGGATGCCGACGCGGCCGTACGGGCCGCCCGCACAGCCTTCGACAGCCCCGAATGGGCCGGCCTCACCCCGGCCCGGCGCGCCCGGATACTGTGGCGTATCGGCGATCTCATCGACGAACACGCCGAGGAGCTCGCCGCGTTGGAGACCCGCGACCAGGGCCAGCCACTCGGGATCTCCGCCGCGATCAGCGTCGCGGGGGCGGCCGAGCACTTCCGCCACTACGCGGGCTGGGTCACCAAGATCTACGGCGAGACAGCACCACTGTCCTTCCCCGGTGTGCTGCAGTACAGCAAACGCGAGCCGGTGGGCGTGTGTGCGCTGATCACCCCGTGGAACTTCCCGCTGATGATCGCAAGCTGGAAGATCGCCCCGGCCCTGGCCTGCGGGAACACGGTGATCGTCAAGCCCGCCGAGCAGACCCCGATGACCACTGTGCGGCTGGTCGAACTGTGCCGGGCGGCCGGCATACCCGCCGGCGTCGTCAACCTGCTCACCGGCGGTCCCGAGGCCGGGCGCGCCCTCGTCGAGCACCCCGGCGTGGACAAGGTGTCCTTCACCGGTTCCACGGAGACCGGCCGGGCCATCGTCCGTGCTTCGGCGGGCAACCTCAAGCGGGTCTCCCTCGAGCTCGGCGGCAAGGCGCCGAGCATCGTGCTTCCCGACGCCGACCTGGACGCGGCCGTGGCCGGCTGTCTGCAGGGTGCCCTCCTCAACAGCGGTCAGGTGTGCGCCGCGTACACCCGCTTCCTGGTCCACCGCTCGCTGGCCGACGCGTTCGCCGAGCGCTGCGCCAAGGCGGTCGCCGGCATGCGGATCGGCGCGGGCAGCGCGCCGGGCACCGAGCTCGGCCCCCTCGTCACCGCCGAGCACCGTGACCACGTCGACGCGCTGGTGCGCAGCGGGACCGCGGAGGGTGCGCAGCTGCTGGCCGGCGGGGCGCCCGTGGAAGGTATGCCCGGCTTCTTCTACCAGCCCACCGTGTTCGCCGGAGCCCGCGACGACATGCGCATCGCCCGCGAGGAGATCTTCGGGCCGGTGCTGACCGTCCTGGCCTACGACGACGAGGAAGAGGCCGTCACCCGGGCCAACGACACCGAGTACGGCCTGGCCGCGGCCGTCTGGACGCGTGACGTGGCCGCGGCGCACCGCGTCGCGGGTGCCGTCCGGGCGGGCACCGTCTTCATCAACATGCCCAATCCGCTGGACGCGTCCGCCCCCTGGGGCGGCTTCAAGGCGAGCGGCTGGGGCCGGGAGATGGGCTCGGGAGCGATCGATCTGTACACCGAGGTCAAGAGCGTGTGGACGTCACTCACCTGACGCGCTCCGGCCGACGCGAATGATCCCCGGCGGGTGACTCGCCTCCGCACTCAGGGAATCGAGTGGGGTGCGGCTCTGTTTGAGGGACGGTGCCGGCGGGGGTTTCGCGTTCCGGTGGTCCGGTAAGTCCTCGGGGGGTGTGGGGGCTGGATCCGGCGCTCGCGGAAGGTCTGCCGGCAGCCGCGCGTGGGACACACCAAGCGTCGCACCCGCACTCGCAACACCACCCGCCGTCCGTCGACCGGCACGTCGGCCACCGTCCGCAGGTGAAGGCCGTGCACCCGCCCCGACGACGCGCCGCACACCGGACAGACCGCGGTGCCCTGCCCAGCCCGTGCCCGCACCACGATCCGCTCGCCCTCGTCGGCCACATCCTCTACGACCAGCGGGGAGAGACCCGAAAACACCGTCTGCACAAGCTTGTTGACATCCTCCACGCGAGTGTCGAGGACCTTCACGACTCTCCGTCACCACCGAATGTGAGACAGGGCCGCTCACCGTACAGACCCCTCCATGCCGATCCACTGCTCGCGGGCGGGGGTGGGGGGGAGGGCATGTCGTCGGCGTCAAGCCGATGTCCACCGACATACGACAGCGGATGATCGTCCCTCCCTTGCTCGGAACGTGGTCCGAAGCGAAGGAGGCGGCGGTCCAGCCACCGTATTCGGGCAGCCAGACGTCCCGCCAGTGCCTATCGGCCCGCGGCACCGTGGACATCTTCGCGCAGATGGACGATCAGCCATCCGGCGTCGCTGCCGCCGCGTCGCAGGACGGCGGTGTTGCGCGCCGGTTCCGGTGTCGCGGTGTGGAAGTCGACGCACAGCCAGTAGCGGGCCGCGGCCTCGCGGGCGTGGCCGAGACGGTCGGCCGGATACAGGTCCTGGCCGGACTCGTCCGCCCGGAGGGCAGGCGGAAGCGGTACGCCGCTGACGCGTGGTGGCAGCCGCGCATCGCGGCCGCTCCGGGGAGCTCCGGGCCCCTTTCAGGCGGGGCTTCGGCACGGACGGTTGTGTGCGCCGGCCGGGCACCAGGGCGTGCTGAACCTCCGTGGCCGCGGGCAGGTGGACTGTTCGGTTCAGGTCACGCCGCGTAGAGGCGGCGGGCGACGCCACCGGAGATCAGCTGCGGCTCCTCGCGGTCGCAGCCGTCGAAGGCACGCGGGCAGCGGGGGTGGAAGCGACAGCCGCTGGGCGGGGCGGACGGGTCGGGTACGTCGCCGGGGAGTTCGGCGGGCAGCATGCCGGCGCCGTCGGGCTGCGGGATGACGGCCAGCAGCGCCTGCGTGTAGGGGGGCGGGGGTTGTCCCAGACCCCGGCGGTGGGGCCGGTCTCCACGATCCGGCCGAGGTACATCACGGCGATGCGGTCGGCGATCAGCCGTACGACGGACAGGTCGTGGCTGATGAACAGCAGCCCCCACCCGACTCGACGGCCAGCGACCGCATCAGCGTGGCCACTTGGAGCTGGGCGGAGGCGTCGAGGGCGGAGATCGGCTCGTCTCCGACCAGCAGCTGGGGCCGGGCGGCGAGGGCACGCGCGATGGCGATGCGCTGCCGCTGGCCGCCGGAGAACTCCTGCGGGTAGCGCTGCGCGGCGCTTTCAGGCAGTCCCACGCGGGTCAGATACTCCTCCGGTGTGGCCACCTCCCCCTTGTCGGCGCGAGCCGCCGCCGTACGGATGCCGTCGGCGATCTGCGCGCCCACCCGGCGCCGCGGGTTGAGCGATCCGTACGGGTCCTGGAAGACCATCTGGACGGCGGTCAGCGCGAGGTCCCGGCGGCGTACCTTCAGTGACCGCACCGGCGTGCCGTCGAAGGTGATCCCGCCCTTCTTGGGTGCCGTGAGGCCGCAGACCGCGCGAGCCAGTGTCGACTTGCCGCAGCCCGACTCGCCGACCAGACCGACGACTTCCCCTGCGCGGTCAATATCAAATCCGATTGGCCAACTGCCGCTCATCGTGCACCAAATTCATCGGACCGCCTGGCACGACCGGAGGGGCCGAAGAACATGCAGCCCGATGAGCTGGACGAACGCATCCTCTGAGAACTGATCACGGATGCGAGAACCCCCCAACAACGCCCTCGCCTATCGGCTTCACGTATCCCCCTCGACAACGCTCAACCGGGTGCGCGCTCTGCGCGAGTCGGGGATCCTGTAGTCATCGCACGCCGTCGTGGACCGGCGAGCGCTCGGACTGTCGATCCAGGCAGTGGTGTCCGTGCGGCTCCGGCCGCAAAGCCGCGGCGACATCAAGAGCTACGCGACGCGGATCATCCGTCTGCCGAACGTCCTGAACGTCTTCTTTATCGGCGGCCCGGACGACTTCCTCGTGCACGTCGCCTGTACCGGCACGGAACAACTGCGCGACTTCGTTGCCCACTCGCTGAGTTCCGACCTCGCCGTCGCGTCCACGCAGACGCACATCGTCTTCGACCATCTCTTCGAACCCCAGTACACACGGCTCATCAGCGGCTTCGACGACATGCGGCGCAGGATCGACTGACGGCTTCCCCGTTGCGCGTCCTGCACCGATGCGGCGCCGACGCTGCGGATCCCAGCACAAGCAGGGCGGAGCCGGTGACGACGGCAGGCTCGCTCCGCGGACAGGCGAGCTGGCCCCATCGCTTACTGCACCGTCATGAAAGCCCTGCCCGACGCCAGCGACAACGATGCCGTGGTGGTCGTGGGCGCGGGCGGAGTCGGAGCATCGCCCTGCTGCTGACCTCGGCGACCGTGACCGCCGTGGACCGCCCAGAGCGCCCACCGCTCAAGACTCGCGGGCGTCGGGCTGAGCGGACCGCGAGGGCGCTGTCAGACCGCGAGGCGGTTGAAGGACGTGGTGCAGGACCGAGTTACGCCGGCCCGGATCCTGGTCCGCGCGCGGTGGCACTACCAGGACAGCGCAATCCACTCCGGCTGCCAGCGCGCCGGGGCCAAGCGGCGCACGGAACATCAACCAGGCCGGCCTGCGGTTGCGCAGAAACACTCGAAACGCGAAAGGATCCCAGCGCCGCAACCTCCTGCGCGGCGCTGACGCCCCGGTCACGATCTCTGCGGGCACTCTGCGACGAGCGCGTTTCAGCCGTCGGATGCTGCCCCCACCCGGGTCACCGCCTCCAGCAGTGCGCACTGCGGCCGGGACAACGGGCCGGGCGGGAAGACGAGTTCGATCGAGGCGGGCGAGACGTCCGTGATCGGCAGGAACACGATGTCCGGCCGTGGGAAGGCGTCCGCGATGCTCTGCGGGGTGATGCCGACCTCGTGGGAGGCGGCCACCACCTCCAGCATCTCCTCCAGCGAGTGGACGACCGAGCCGAAGCGCGCCCGGCTGCCGTCCGGCCGAGGATCCAGCGCCCACCAGGCCCGCCACCCCTCGGGCGCGTCGGCTGCCTCGACCTGCACGCAGTCGCTCAGATCGGCAACCACCACCTCCACCCGGCCGGCCAGCGGATGCCGCCGCGACACCACCAGCATGCGCGGCTCCGTGAGAACCAGGTGGTGCGGCAGCTCTCCGATCGGCACCGGCGGCCGGGCGAACACCGCGTCGAGCTCGCCGTCGAGAAGGCCCGACAGCTGGTCCCCCCAGGGGACCTGCTTCATGGTCAGCGACACCGACGGCTCAACGCCCCGCAGCTCATCGAACAAGCGCCCCGTCTGCCGTCCCGCGGTGCCCGGGAGGAAGCCGACCCGCAGCGCCGCTGTCGGTGCCTCCGGGCCGGCACCGAGCGTCCTGGCCAGCGACACCACCTCGTCGTGCAGCTCCAGCAGCCGCGCCGCCCGGGCCAGCACCTCACGCCCGGCGGGCGTGGGGCGGACCCCCGCCGACGTACGGTCCAGCAGCTTCACCCCCAGCTGACGCTCCAGTTTGGCGACCTGCTGGCTCAGCGAAGGCGTCGTGATGAACAGCCGGCGGGCGGCCCGGGTGAACGAACCGGCCTGCGCGACCGCAGCGACGTAACGCAGCTGCCTGATGCTCAGCTCCATGGAGCAGATTAGGCGATCGCCAAAGAGGCCTTGTCAAGTGCGTCATACGCACTCACACGAGAACCATCGCGCCCGAGCAGGCCGGATGACTACCGTCAGCTCACCGATCGCGACGGTTCAAGTCCCCTTCTCTCCCCATTGGACTGACCATGCCTTCAGCCTCCCAGCGCGCCTGTTCCGGCGCACATCCGCCCGCAGGCCCGCCGAGCCCGCCGAGCCGTACCGTGGCGCCACACCCCATCGGGCCGCGCCGAGTCGTGCGACTGCTGCTCGCACTGACCATGCTCACGCTGGCCCTGGCCGGCTGTTCCTCCTCAGCCGGAGCCGGCTCGGCACCCGGGCACACCAAGGGTGCCTCCGACGCCGCCCTCAGCGCGCTCTACCGGGGCCGGTACGGCACACCACCGTCCACCGCTCCGAAGCCCCGGCCCGGAGTGAAGCTGTGGGTCCTGTCCTGCGGCGCCCAGTCGGTCGGCTGCACGGCCGTCTCACAGGCAGTCGTCGATGCCGGTCACTCCCTCGGGTGGACCGTGTCCGTCTGCGACGGCAAGCTCGATCCCGGTGTCTGGGCCGGCTGCCTGCGCTCCGCGGTGGCCGCCAAGGCGGACGCGCTGGTGCAGGTCGCCGCCGACTGCGCGGCCGTTCGCCAGCCGCTCAGCGAGGCACGCTCTGCCGGGCTGCCGGTCGTCGGGGCGCTGTCCTTCGACTGCGGCGCCGACGGGCCCTCCGCCCTGTTCTCGGCGAGTGTCCAGATGGCCGAGCAGTACCCGAGCCTGCAGTCCTACGCCGCGGCGAACGGGGCGGCGCGCGCGGACTGGGTCGCCGCCAAGACCGATGGCCGGGCCAAGGTCATCACCGTGACCGCCGCGAGTTCACGGATCACCAAGGTCCAGAACGACGCCTTCACCACGCGACTGGCGAAGTGCCGGGGGTGCTCGGTCGCCGAGCACGTCGAACTCACCAACGAGGACCTGGCAACGGGCAAGGTGCGGCAGAAGATCGAGTCGGCCCTGCTGCGGAACCCGGCCGCGAACGCGTTGGCGACCCCTGCGGACACGTTCTTCACCCTCGGCCTGCAGCCCGCGATCATGGCCTCCGGCCGGTCCGGTGACCTGGCCGTCATCGGTGGTGAGGGTGACCCGCCGAACTTCGGCTTCATCGCGGGAAACCAGGGGCAGGACGCTACTGTCGCCGTCCCCAACGGCTGGGTCGGATGGGCCGCGGTCGACACGGTGATCCGCGTGCTCGCGAAGCAGCGGCCGGTGGACGAGGGAATCGGTTTCCAGGTGGTCGACCATGACCACATGTCGGCGGTCTCGCACGGTACGTACGTGCCCCCGGTCGATTACGAGGCCGCCTATCGCACCGCCTGGGGCCTGAAGTGACCGCGCTGCGCCTCACGGGGCTGAGCAAGACATTCGGCGGGAGCAAGGCTCTCGACGACGTCTCGCTGGAGGTGGCTCCCGGCACCGTGCACGCTGTGCTCGGCGGCAACGGCTCCGGCAAGTCGACCCTGGTGAAGATCCTCGCGGGTGTGCACACCGCGGATCCCGGTGGGCACCTCGAGGTGGGCGGACACCGGGCGCGGGCGGAGCGGTTCACGGCTCACCGGTCTCGTGCCTGGGGGCTGCGCTTCGTTCACCAGGACCTCGGCCTGATCGGTGAGGCGACCGTCGCCGAGAACATCGCCCTGACCGAGGGCTTCCCCCGCCGGGGCGGTGGCATCGCATGGCGCAGCCTGCACCGCGACGTCGACGAACTGCTCGAACGTTTCGACGTGGCGGCGCGGGCCCAGGACCGGCTGGACACGCTCTCACCCGCGACGCGGACCATGGTCGCGGTGGCACGAGCACTGCGTGACCCGGCCGGTTCCGTGCTCGTACTGGACGAGCCGACCGCCAGCCTACCTCCGCGCGAGGTCGAGATCCTGCTCGGCGCCCTGCGCCGGTCCGTCGCGAAAGGCAGGACGATCGTCTACGTCGGCCACCGGCTGGAAGAGGTGCTCGCCCTGGCGGACGACATCACCGTGCTCCGTGACGGCCGTCGTGCGGGCACGCTGGCCCGCGCGGAGGTCGACGAGCGCACCCTGATCGAGCTGATCACCGGTGGCACCCACACCACCGCACACAGGCCCGCCATCCGTGCCGACGGCGACGAGGTGCTGGCCGTCGCGGGGCACCAGGTCGAGCTGTCGGTCGCAGCCGGCGAGGTGGTCGGCCTGGCCGGCCTCGCCGACTGCGGGGCCCGGGAACTGCTCCAGGCCGTCCACGGCCAGCGTCCCGGCATCCTGCGCTCGATGAGGGTGGACGGAAAGGCGGTGCGGCCGCGCACTCCTGCCCAGGCGATCAGTGCCGGCATCTCCTACGTGCCTCCCGACCGGCTGGCCCAGGCGTCCTTCCCGGACCTGAGCGTGCGGGACAACCTGACGCTGCCCCTGCTGCGCCGGTACTGGAGCCACGGCCGGATACGCGGCAGACATGCGGCCACCGACGCCGACCGGCTCGCCCGGCGGTTCGCCGTCCGGGCACCGTCGCTGACCGCGCCCTTCGGCGCGCTGTCCGGCGGCAACCAGCAGAAGGTGGTGGTCGCGCGAGCGCTGGAGACCCGCCCTCGGGTCCTGCTGCTCGACGAACCGACCCAAGGCGTGGACGTCGGCGCACGCAGGGACATCCACACCGCGGTGCGGGGTGCCGCCGAGGAGGGCGCCGCGGTTCTCGTCGCCTCCACCGACTTCCACGAACTCGCCGAACTGTGCGACCGCGTGGTCGTACTCCACCACGGCCGCCCGCTGACCGAGGCCACAGCCCCCGGCCTCAGCGCGCATGCCCTGCTGACCCTGCTGCAGTCCGCCCTGGAGGAGGCCCTCGTATGACCGAGACCGGATTCAAGACGGCCGACCGGCGGATCACACGGTCAGGTGGCGTGCCCCGGCGTCCACGGCTGGCCGATCTGCTCGAACGCTATCTGCTGCTCGGGCTGGTCGCCCTGGTGGTCGTCGTCTTCTCGGTGCTGCCGGCCACGTCCGGCACCTTCCCCACCACCGCCAACCTCGCCGCGGTCCTGGCCAACCAGAGCATCGTCGCACTGGTCGCCGTCGCGGTCATCCTGCCGCTGGCGGCGGGCCACTTCGACTTCTCCGTGGCCGCGAACGCCTCACTCAGTTCGGTGGTCGTCGCCGCGGCGATCACCGATCTCTCCTGGCCGCTGTGGCTGGCGGTGCCCGCGGGAATCGTGACCGGCATGCTGGTCGGGGCCGTCAACGGGTTCCTGGTGGCCTGGCTGCGCACCAGCGCGTTCGTCACCACACTGGCGACGGCGACACTCCTCGGGGGAGTCGTGCAGTGGGCGACGGGCGGACAGCAGATCACTCCGGCCGGCCCCACCGGGCTGTCCGAGCTGTCCGCGCAGCGGTTCGCGGGCCTCAACCTCGTCACCTACCTCGTCGCGGCGGTGCTGCTGGCCTTCTGGTGGCTGCTCAGACACACCCCGTACGGCCGACGGCTGTACGCCGTCGGGTCCAACAGCCGCGCAGCGGTGCTCATCGGCATCCGTGCCGACCGGCTGGTCTTCTCCACCTTCGCCGTGTCCGGACTGATCGCCGGGCTGACCGGCTGCCTCTACGTGGCACGGATGGGCGGCTCGGCCGCCGACGGCGGCACCGGGATGATGTTCCCCGCGCTCGCCGCCGTCTTCCTGGGCGCGAGCGCGGTGCAGCCCGGCCGGTACAACATCGCGGGCACCGTCCTGGGCCTGCTGTTCGTCGCAGCCTGCGTGTCCGGCCTGACCCTGAGCGGGGTGGCCGCCTGGGTCGAGCCGGTGTTCAACGGCGTCGCACTGGCGGTCGCCGTGTGCGTGGCGGCCCTGCTCGCCCGTCGCCGCACGGGTCCCACCGCCGTCTGAAAGCGCCCCTCCCGCAGACAGGAGAGTCATGTTCGACCGCTTCTTCCACATCAACATCTGTGTCTCCGACATGGACCGGGCGATCGCGTTCTACACCGCCCTGGGTTTCGACGTGGCCGAGGACGTCCACGTCGAGGGCACCGACGTGGCACCCCATCTGGGCATCACCGTGCGCGAACTCCGCGCCGTCATCCTGACCTGCCCGGGCACGTCCTCGCCGATGATCGACCTGGTCCAGCTCATCGACCCGCCCGCCGCGACCGGCCCCTACCCGCGGCTGGACAACCTCGGCGCGGCCCGGATCTCGTTCTGGACCGACGACGTGGACCGTGTGCTGGCGCACCTGGCCGAGCACGGCATCGAGACCTTCGGCCCGGACGTCCGCTACCCCAGCCCCACGAACGAACAACTGCGCACCGTGGTGTTCCGCGATCCCGACGGCACGGCACTGCAGGTCATCGGCTCCGGACTTGAGGTGGCTTCATGATCAGCGACGTCTTCCACGTCAACCTGGTGGTCTCCGACCTGCCCCGCTCGGTCACGTTCTACCAGGGACTCGGATTCGAGGTGCTCGGGCAGCTCGAACCGGCCGGGCCCGACCTGGGGCTGCCGCTCGGCCTGACGACACGGCGGCTGCGGACGGCGTTCCTGCGGCTGCCCGGCGACGGCCCCTACCTGGACCTGGTCGAGTTCGTCGAACCGCCGTCGACGCTCCCCGCCCACCCGAGCGCCGCGGCCCTCGGCATCGCCAGGATCGCCTTCTGGTCACGTGACCTGCACGGCACGGTCGCCGCGGCGGAGGCGGGCGGGGCGACGGCCGTGGCTCCGCCGTACCGGTTCCCGGGCCCGGGCGGAGCCGTGGTGGACACCGTGTGCTTCACCGACCCGGACGGCATTCTGCTCCAGGTGTTCAGCGCCGTGCCCGAGGAGGCAGAAGCATGACCACCGCCCGGCTGCGGGCCAGGGAGTTCGCCTGCGACGTACTGGCCGCCGCGCACGCCGAGACCACCAAGGGCCGGAACTCGCCGCAGGAGGTCTTCGCGGCCACCGAGCCGTACTACGCCGAACTGGTCCGCGAAGGCTACTTGCGCGCCTTCATCCCGGCCGCGCACGGCGGGGACGGAGACAGTGTGCGCGAGCAGCTGGCCATCGTGGAGGAGTTCGCCGCCGTGGAGCCGGGTGTGACGCTGACCCTGCTCGCCACCACGTTGGGCCTCGCTCCCCTGTTGACGGCCGGCACGGCAGAGCAGAAGGCGGCCCATCTGCCGCCGTTCCTGACCCGAACAGGCACCCCGCTGGCCTCGTTCGCGTTCTCCGAGCCCGGTGGCAGCGCCGACTTCGACGCTCCGGCGCCGGCCGAGGGAACGCGGACAACGGCTACCAGAGACGGCGCGGACTGGGTGATCACGGGCGCCAAGCAGTGGATCTCCAACGCGATGGGCTGGGGAGGGGACGGGCCCACTTTGCTGACGGTGACCGCGATGGCAGGACCGGGTGACCCTGACACCTCCCTCGCCGTCTTCGCGCTCCCCGGCCGGCTCCGGGGACTCACCTGCACTCCCATGGCGCGTACGGCCGGCCTGGCGACGCACCCGCTGCCCCGGGTGGACTTCGCGGACGTGCGCGTGCCGGCCGAGGGCCTACTGGGGCGTGTGGGCGATGGCGTGGCCACGGTCCGGGCCGCGTTCGGCAGCGGCGCGGGAGTGGGGGCCCTCGCGGTGGGGGTGGCCCGCGCCGCCTTCGAGTTCGCCCTCCGATTCGCCGCCGGCCGGCGCAGCGGTGGCCGGCCGCCCCTTCTCGAACATCCTGTCGTCGCCACCGCTCTCGTGGACGCCAGGACTCGGCTGGCCGCGGCCGGTGCCCTGGTCCACCGGGCCGCCGCGGCGACGGACGCGGGCGAGGACGCGGCGTTCGAGCTCGGCCTGCAGGCCAAGGTCTTCGCATCGGAGACAGCGGTCGATGTGGTGCCCCGGCTGATGCGGGTGGTCGGTGTGGAGAGCTGGTCCGAGGACACCCCGCTGGCGCGTCATCTGCGCGACGCGCTCGCTTTCCCGCTCATCAGCGGGAGTAACGACGGCGTCCGGCGTCGCCAGCTCGTGACTCTGCTCACCGCGCCGGAACTCGGGTAGCCGCCGATACGGGGCCTCGTTCCCGGGCGTGGACGTTCTTGTGGTGACCCTTTCGCCGATCGTGTCGGCACGCCACAGGCAGGGGGCGGTGGCGTACAGATCTGCGCGGCCGGGACGCGACCTGCTCCCGATCCCGCCCGGCAGACCGAGAGGGGCGTCGCCCTTCGGTTTCGCGAAAGAGGCGGGCGTGGTCACCCGCCGATACCGGGCCGCCGTGCGGCGTCCAGCACACGCCGGCCACGGCCGTCCCCGGGCCGCATACCGCGCATCCGCGCCCGTGCCGCTGTGGCGGCCGGTCGCAGCTCGACCGAGGACGGGCTGGTCACAAGGTCCGCCCCCGGACGTGCCGCGAATGCAGCTTGCGCAGGTTGGCATTGAGCACCAGCCGAACGGCGGCCGTGGCGGAGGCGAGGGCGAGAGAGGTCCAGGTCAGGTGACCGGCCAAGCGGATGAGTCCGGCAGCCAGCAGGAAGTCCGACAGGACTGCGATGGCCGGCTGCAGTCGCCGCAGCCGCACGGTCACACCGACTGCGGCCAGCATCCCGAGGACGGTCACCAGGAGCGCGGCCTGCCCCAGTGCCTCGGTCATGGCGAAACCTCCGCACCACTGAGGCGTGCGGCAGCACCCTGCTCGACCTCCTTGCGCTCGTGCTCGATCTCCTTGCCCAGGAAGTAGTTCAGCACGGTGCGGATCGCGGCGATGGCGGCGAGCTGGCCGATCTGGGCGAACGTCGGGGCGACGGCAGTGCGCAGGATGTCCCCGGCGAGCTGGAACTCCAGGCCGAGCGCCAGGTAGCGGCCCAGTCTGAGGCGGACACGGTTGAAGTCGCCGGCCGGACTGGACACCGAACCTGCTACGGAATGTGACCTTTTGAAGGTACCGACGACGAAACCGGCGAACGCCAGGACCGCCCCGGCGGCAATGACAAGCGCCCCGGAGCATTCCACGAGTCGCACCAAGAGATCGACAACGTCATGCAGTACCGGCTCCGGCAAAATTTCCAGTTTCATGGAAGGAAGTCTCGCCACTCGAACCTGCATTAGGCAATACCCATATCAAGCTTCGCGGCCTCACGGACCGACCCGCCGGACCCGCTCAAAATCTCGCTGGTTTGCGTTTCCCCACTCATCACCTGCTGCCTGTTGTAAAAGCACGGGAACAGGAGTACTTTCCACCCTATGAACCGAGTACCCGACGAGGGGCTGATCCTGGTCCCCGGCAACTCCCTGATCACCGAAACACCCGAAGAGGGCCGCGCACTGGCTCTCACCATCGCCCGACACACGATTCACAACATCCAGCCTGACCTGGATGTTCTCAAAGGTGGGCGCCCGAACTATTCCACATCCCCGGACAGCCTGATCCACGCGGCACAGGTGGTGTCACTCGAATTCCAGACCATCGCCGCCGCCAATAACTACTGGCGGGAATGAGCAGCTCCAACGCTCCCGACGAAGAATTTCTGAAATGGACTCGCAGGGCGACACCTGCGGGTCCATTTCACTGACTATTGGTGAGCGAAGAGGTTTCTATGCTTGCCCTTCATCGGCGATTAAAGCCACCTTCACGGACGGTGCCGCCTTCACGATCACTGCCGCCGATCTTTTTCCTGGCATGCGAATAAATTTCAAGAGCAGCAACGCAGCGGACCGATCCGGGAATCAGTCCGATGCCATTGATTGCATTGCCTTAATCAGTGCAGGGTGGAACTTCTTGACCTCTGGATGAAATCTCCCGTTGGTGACCGTGCGTTGCTTACCGGCCTGGGTTCGAACTCTTTGCCTGGGTCCCGGACAGAACGCGGTGCGGACGTAAGCGGAGCTTCGCTGTTCAGCGCTGCGCGTCATGTCCTTCGTAGGCGAACCAGTCGGCGTCGACGGTTCCTTCGGCGGCGTAGAGGCCTACGGACCTGCCGGTGAAGGAAGCCGTGGTCTCCGCGCTCACGTAGCGGCCGTCGAGCAGGGCCAGGGTCGTCCATGCCTCGCCGCTGTCCCCGGCAGTGCCGGAGCGAACGGACAGGCGGACCATGTCGGCGGCGAGGTTCTCCAGTCCGTCCGCCGGGGGCTTCTCTGTGCTGATACGCAGAACGGCCACGTCACCCGGGTGGGGCTGTTCCCAGGTCTGCGTCAGCGAGCCGACCCGGGCGCGGGCCCGTATGACGCCGTGACCGGCTTCGATGTCGTAATGGTGCTGCTCGTCGATGCGCAGACTGATCCCGCCCGTGCCACCGCTCACGTCCAGCAGCGCGCTGAAGGCGGCGCGTTCGTGCTGCTGGCGCCGTCCCACGAACGCGGGCCGCAGGTCGTCCATGCCGGCCTTCGCCTCGCCGGCGTGCAGGCGCAGCCAGCCGGAGCGCTCGGTCAGCGAGGCGACCGAGGCCGGCAGCCGGCGCACACCGAGCCAGCGCGGTTCCAGGCACTCGTCGTCGAAGTCGTCGCGCTCGCGCACCTCGGGCCCCGGCGGCGTGAGCTCCACCGGAGCGACGACGGGCCAGCCGTCCTCCCAGTGAAGGCTGGTCACGAACGTCTCACGGCCCATCGGCGAGAAAGCACGTGTCGTCCCGCGCGGCCGCATGCCGAGCATGACCATCAGCCAGGAGCCGTCGGGCCGTTGCACGAGGTCGGCATGGCCGGTGTTCTGGATGGGGCGGTCGGTGCTACGGGCGCTGAGGACGGGGTTGGCCGGGCAGCCCTCGAAGGGACCTTCCGGGCGGGTGGAGCGGGCGATGCTGACGGCATGCCCGCGCTCGGTGCCGCCCTCGGCGATCAGCAGATACCAGGTCTCGTCGATCTTGTAGAGGTGGGGGGCCTCGGGAAACATCAGGCCCGTACCCGACCACAGGGACCGCGGTTCCTCCAGGGCCCGGCCGGTCCGGGGGTCCATGCGCACCTGCTGGATGCCCAGATGGGTGGGCGGGGCGTCACCGTCGTGCAGCAGCAGTCCCGAGTAGGTGATGTAGCAGGTGCCCTCCTCGTCCCAGGCGATGTCGGGGTCGATACCGGAGACGCCCTGCATGACCGTCCCGTTGGACCACGGGCCCTGAGGGTCTTCTGCGGTGAAGATCAGGCTGCCGCGTCCGTGGGCGTCGGTCACCACGCAATAGAACCGGCCGCCGTGATGACGCAGCGTCGGAGCCCAGGCCCCGCCCAGGGTCGGAGTGTCGCACACATCCAACTGGCCCTCACGATCGGCCACATGCCCGATCAGAGACCATGCGGCCAGGTCCCGGCTGTGGAACACCGGAATGCCGGGGAGGTATTCGAAGGACGAACAGGCCAGGTAGTAGTCGTCGCCGACTTTGCAGACGCTGGGGTCGGGATGGAAGCCGGGGATCAGGGGATTGCTGGGGGCGAGGGATGGCGTCTGGGTCATGGGTACGTGGCTCCTCGGTAAGAAACAGACAGGGGGAGGTGAAGAGTCGGTCTGGGGTCCGGCGCGGTGCTCACGCTCGCCGGGACGGGTGGCCGGGTGGTTCGTGCGGGGCGTCGGTGTCGTCGACCTTCAGATCGACGTCGAGGCGCAGGTCCGCGTAGCTCCGGCCGATCCGGATCCGGTACGGTCCGCCAACCGTGTGCCAGGACGCCGAGTCGGCATCCCAGACCTGCACCGCGCGGCGGGGCACGGAGATCTCCGCCACGGCGGACTCGCCTCGGGCGCAGTCGAGGACGGTGAACCCGGCCAGCCACCTGAGCGGCCGGTCGTGCGTCGTCCGGCCGGGGGCCGGGAGCTGCTCGTCGCGCTGCGGCTCGATGTAGGCCTGAACGATCTCGCGTCCCTGACGGACACCGGTGTTGCAAAGGGTGGCCCGGACGACGCCGAGGAGCCCTGGCCCCTCCTGTTCGTCGCCGGGATGGAAGTCGGCCCTCTCGTAGGCCCATTCGGTGTAACCCAGGCCGTGCCCGAACCAGTAGGCGGGTGGGGTGCTGTGGCGCTGCCAGGCGCGGTATCCGACGTGTACTCCCTCGTCGTAGGAGAGGACGCCGTCGTGAGGGTGGGTTTCCAGGACGGGGCAGTCGGCGGTGGCGGACGGCCAGGTGGTGGGCAGCCGGCCGCCCGGCTCTCTGACTCCGAGCAGGACGTCGGCGAGGGCGTGCCCGGCTTCCTGGCCCGGGAACCAGGTCACCAGGATGGCCGCGACCTGCTCGCGCCAGGGCATCTCCACCGGCGAACCGGCATTGACCACGACGACGGTGTCGGGGTTGGCCTGCGCGACCCGTGCGACGAGGTCGTCCTGGCGGCCGGGCAGGCGCAGGTCCGTGCGGTCGAAGCCCTCGCTCTCGACCTCGTCGGTGGTGGAGACCACCACGACGGCGACATCGGCTCCGGCCGCTGCCACGACCGCCTCCTCGATGAGTTCGTCCTCGGAGGCGGTGGGCGGTCGGTGGCCCAGGCACACGGACAGGGACGGGATGCCGTCGCCGAGGTCGGCGCCGTACGGTACGCAGCTGAGCGTGACCTCCACGGGCCGGCCCGCCGTCAGCTTCGTCTCCCGGCGCACTTCCGTGGGCGCCATGACGGCCAGGAAGGGATCGTCGGTCTGCGGCACCCGGTGCGCATCGAAGAGGGTGTGGCCGTCGACGGTGAGGACTACGTCCCCGTAACCGCTGACGCCGAAGGTGTGGACGCCGTCGCGGTCCGGGGTGAAGCGGCCCGAGATGGTGACCGAGTGGAGGCGGTCGGGGGAGACACCGGCGGGCAGGCTGCCCATCATCTGCACCCTGCCGTCCGGCTGCGGCAGGTCGGCGAGCACCGTGCCGTCGGCGGCCCGGAAGCGCGAGCGGAGTTCGAAGCCCGCCCGGGCGGGGGCGAGGCTGGTGCGCGGGTCGGCGCCCTGGGCGTATACGACCTCCACGTCGCCGGGCAGAGCGTTGCGCAACCCGTCCAGCGGGGTGACGGTGTGCGGCGGGAAGACAGTCGCGCTGCCTCCGCCCATGATCCTGGCTTCCTCGGCGGCGTCCCCGATGACGGCCACACAGGTGAGCCGCCGCGGGGACAGCGGCAGAACGGAGCGCGGGTTCTTCAGCAGGACGAAGGAACGTGCGGCTGTCCGGCGTGCCAGTTCGGCGCCGTCGAGTCCCTCCTCCGGCCCATCGGTGCCGAGCCACGGTCGGCGCAACGGGGTGGGCCGCTGGTTGTGCGGCCCCTCCAGCGCGCCCACGCGGGCGGCCAGCAGCAGCACGTGCCGGACCGCGTCGTCCACCAGTCGCTCGTCGACGCGGCCGTCGCGGACCGCGTCGGCCAGATGCTCGCCGTAGACGGTGTTCGGACCGGGCATGGCGACATCCAGTCCGCCCGTGATCGCCCGCACGGTGTCCCGCGCGGCGCCCCAGTCGGAGACGGTCACCCCGTCGAAGCCCCATTCGCCGCGCAGCACCTCCTGCTGGAGGTGGCGGTTCTCCGTCATGCTGGTGCCGTTGACGCCGTTGTAAGCCGACATGACGCCCCATGGACGCGCGCGGGTCACGACGTGCTCGAACGGCGCCAGGTACACCTCGCGCAGCGCCCGGTCGCTGATGCGCACGTCCATCGAGAAGCGCTCCGTCTCGCTGTCGTTGGCGACGAAGTGCTTGACGACGGCGGCCACCTTCCCGCTCTGCACGCCGTCCACGAACGCGGCCGCGATCACGCCGGTGAGCAGCGGATCCTCGGAGAAGCACTCGAAGTGCCGGCCGCCCAGTGGTGAGCGGTGCAGGTTGATGGTGGGGGCGAGCAGGACGTCCGCGTTCTTGCGTCGCGCCTCGCGGGCGAGGAGCTGCCCGACACGGTGCACGAGCCGGGCATCCCAGGTGGCGGCCAGGGCCGTGGGGCTGGGCAGGGCCACCGACGGATCGTCGGGGGACCATCGCGTGCCTCGCACGCCCACCGGGCCGTCCGACATCACCACGGCACGCAGGCCGATCTCGGGGACGGCCGGCAAGGACCACATGTCGTGGCCCGCGAGCAGGCGCGCCTTGGTATCGAGATCGAGGCGGGCGAGCGCGGTCTCGATCACCTCCGTGGCGGGGGTCTGCCACATATCTGTGAGTGGTCCTTTCACTGGGCGCCCGCGGTGGTCAGGCGCGTGATGCGGGGCGGAGGCAGCCGGACGGCAAGGCCCGCACGTGTCACTGGCGGTTCGGCTGCCGGTCAGCGCACGTTCAGCCAGCCGGCCAGCCGGGCGTCGGCGGCGGAGGTCCCGACATAGACGGGCGTCCGTCCCCTGGGCGTGACCCAGGCGTCGCGGCCTTCGTCGAAGTAGGACACCGAACGCCGGTCGACCGCGATCGTCGCGTGTCCCTCCTGGCCCGGCTTCACCTCCAGGCCGCGGAACCCGGCCAGTTGCCGCGACGGTGTGTCGACCGCGGTGGGCAGGTGCCCGACGTATACCTGGACGGTCGTCCTGCCCGGCTGCCCTCCGGTGTTGCGCACCTGCACGCGGACCTGACCGATGGTGTCCCCGGCGGTCTGTGAGGCGACCTGGGCGCGGGTCGTGAACGTGCCGTAGGACAGGCCGTATCCGAACGGGAACAGCGGTTTCTGACCGGTCTTCTGGTACCAGCGGTAGCCGACGTAGATTCCTTCGGCGTACGACTGGGCCGGCCCCGTCGGGGTCATGACGCCCGGGTAGGTCAGCGGTGCGTTGGCCGCGGCGGGGCCCTGGGTGTCGGATGCGGGGAAGGTGACCGGGAGCCGCCCGCTGGGGTTGGTGTCGCCGAAGAGGATCCGGGCGAGGGCGGTGCCGAACTCCTGGCCCGGGTACCAGGCCTGGACGACGGAATCCACGTCGCGCAGCCACGGCATCAGCACGGGGCCGCCCGTGTTGAGGACGACGACGGTGCGGGGGTTGGCCTTCGCGACCGCTTCGATGAGCTGGTCCTGGTCACCGGGCAGGGCGAGGGTGGAGTGATCCATGCCCTCACCGGATGCCGCCTGGGCGAACACGACAGCCACGTCGGCCTTGCCGGCCGCCGCCACGGCCGCGGGGATCTGCGACTGCGCCGGCGTCTGCCAGCCGACAGTGAGCGAGGGGCGGCCGAGGGAGGCGCTGTAGTCGACACGGAGATCGACCGGACGGCCCGCTGCGAGCCGGATCGTGCCCTGGACGGGGTACTGGGGGCCGGCGAGGAAGGAGGCGCCCTCCCGGTAGCCGGTGCCGATCTTCTTGCCGTCGACATACACGGAGGTGATGCCGCGGCCGAGCATCGTGAACCGGTACAGCCCCGTCTCGGGCGGGGTGAGGGTGCCGGTCCAGCGCACGGAGTACGCGGAGGCCAGAGATGCTGGTGGGGTGGTGAGGCCCGGACCGTTTTCGGTACGGGTGGCCGCGGGAGTTCCGCGGAAGTCGGTGTCGTTCCAGTAGGTGGCCGTCACTCCATGGCCCCCGCCGTCGGCGGGCCTGAGCGCTTCGGACGGCAGGGAGGTCCTGGCCGCGGTGTCACCGGCGGAGCCCTGGGCCGTGGTCACGGTGACGGACGTGCCGGCCCGGGCGGTGATGCCGTGCAGCGGGGTCACGTTGGCGCCCACGGTGGTCGGGACCGCTGCGGAGCCGCCGCCTGTGTAGAGGGCGTCCTCACCCGACGGGCCGATCACCGCGATCGAAGCGCCCGGCTTGGCGGACAGCGGGAGCGTATGGTCCTCGTTGCGCAGAAGGACCATGGAGTCGGCCGCCACGTCGGCCGCCAGGCGGCCGTGGGCGGCGGTGGACACGACGTCCTGGGCGGAGCCGACCGGATGGTCGAACACCCCGGAGTCGAAGATCGCGAACAGGGTGCGGCGCACGATGTCGTCGAGCCGGGACTGCGGGACGGCACCGGAAGTGAAGATGCCGACCGTCCGGCCGCCGCTGCCCTGGTCGTACTGGGGTATGTCGACGCCTGCGTTGGCGGCGGCGGCCTGGTCGCGCACGGCCAGGCCGTAGTCGGGGGTGACGACACCGTCGAACTGCGGTTTCAGCCGGTCCAGCAGATGCTTGTTCTCGCATGCCTGGGTGCCGCCCACGCGGTTGTAGGAGCACATCACCGCGTCGGCTCCACCCTCGGTGACCAGCTGGTCGAAGGGCTTGCCGTAGATCTCGCGCAGCGCCCGTTCGGAGACCTCGACGTCCACTCCCCCGGTCCGTCCGGTGGCCGTCTCAAGGCCGGTGCGGTAGTACTCCTGGTTGTTGCCGGCGTAGTGCTTGGCGGTGACCAGGACGTTGTGCGACTTGGCCGCGGCGGCCTCCGCTGTTGCCAACTGTCCTGCCAGATAGGGGTCTTCGCCCAGGCTTTCCGGCTGCCGCCCGGCCAGTGGGGTGCGGGTGATGTCGGCCGCGGGGCCGAGCCAGACGTTGCGTCCCTTGCCTCGCAGCTCGTCGGCGATGGCGGTGCCGACAGCCTGGGCGTGGCCCGGGTCGAAGGTGGCCGCCAGCGCCTGTGAGGACGGGAACGCGGTGGTTCCGGACAGCCCGATGCCGCTGGGTCCGTCGTGGGAGTTCAGCAGCGGGACGCCGTATCTGGCGAGCGGTGCGAGGTCGTCCAGGGCGACGGCGATCTTCTCGTCCTGGCTCAGTACGGTCAGCAGTTGCCGGGCGCGCTGCGCGGCGGGCTGGTTGGGGTCGCGCCACGGCTGTCCGGCCGGGGCCTCGGCGGCGCCGGTGGGTGCCATGCCGGTGAGTGTGGCCAGCACGGCGGTGACGGCGAGGGCGGCGAGTGTGCGCATCCCCTTTCGGGTCCTCGTGGTGGCTCTGGGTGCGGGCAGCATGGCATCACTTCCTCGTGATCGCTGAGTGCCGAAGGGGGACCCCGGCGGTTCTTGGGAGGCGCTACTTGCCGAAGCCGGCGGTGAGGCCGCTGATGAGCTGGCGGCGGCCGACGACGTAGAGCGCGAGGATCGGCAGGGTGGACAGGACCACGGCCGCCAGGATCGCCGGGACGTTGATGGTGAATTCGCCCTGGAAGCCCCACACGAACAGCGGCAGGACCCGCTTGTCGGGGCTCTGGGTCAGGATCAGCGGGAAGAGGAAGCCGTTCCAGACGTTGAGCGCGTCATAGATCGTGACGGTGATCAGGGCGGGTCGGGAAAGCGGCAGCACCAGGCTCCACAGCATCCGCCAGTGACCGGCTCCGTCCGCGCGCATCGACTCGTACAGCTCGTCGGGGATGTCGCGCAGGAAGTTCACCAGGATAATCACGGTGAGCGGAATGGCGAACGCCGCCGACGGGAGCACGATGGCGGGCAGGGTGTCGTACATCTGCGCCTTGGCGATCAGGTAGTACACCGGGATGATCGTGGCCTGCAGCGGGATCGCCAGGCCCAGCAGGAAGACGCTGAAGGCCCAGCGCAGTGCGCGGGTGGTGCCGCGGACGATGGCGTACGCCGCCAAGAACGACACGACCAGCGTCAACGCCGTCGCGCCGGCCGTGACCAGGACGCTGTTCAGGAGGTAGTGCCAGAAGCCGCTGTCCAGGACCTGACGGTAGTTCGCGAGGGTGGGGTCGGTCGGCAGGGCGAGCGGGTTGGCGTCGAAGAAGCCCTCGCGGGTGCGCAGGCTGGTCACGACCACCCAGTACACCGGGACCAGGGTGATCACCAGCCAGAACAGACCGCCCAACGCACCGAGGGGGTTGGCCCGGCGCAATCGGCCGATCCGGCCGCGCGGCTTCTGGGGGGAGGTGACACGCCGAGGCCGCGCGGGGGGCGGGGAGTCGGTGGACGGGGCGTGGGAGAGCGCGGACATCACATACCTGCCTGCTGGCTTCGCATACGGGAGAAGCCGGAGAAGCGGACGACGATCAGGGAGAGGAGGAGCCCGGCTGCGACCAGGATTACGGAGACGGCGCTGGCGAGACCCATCTGGTTGCTCTGGAACCCGGTGATGTACATGTCCAGGGGCAGCA
This sequence comes from Streptomyces sp. NBC_00080, assembly GCF_045041255.1. Taxonomy (NCBI): domain Bacteria; kingdom Bacillati; phylum Actinomycetota; class Actinomycetes; order Kitasatosporales; family Streptomycetaceae; genus Streptomyces; species Streptomyces sp. NBC_00080. The sequence continues at coordinate 8,591,977 of NZ_CP108235.1, read as the reverse complement.
GGCGGGTGGCGTATCCGGGGCCTCCGCCGGTGAGGACGAAGACCAGGTCGAAGTAGGTGAGGGAGCCGACCAGCATCAGCGTCGAGGAGGTGACGACTGTGTACCGCAGCTGGGGCAGGGTGATGTGCCAGAACTGCTTGAGCCGGCTCGCCCCGTCGATCGACGCGGCCTCGTACAGCGAGGCGGGGATCTGCCGTGCGCCGGCCTGGTAGAGCAGGGTGTGAAACGGCACGAACTGCCAGGAGATGACGAACACGACTGTGAAGAAGGCGAGTTGGGGGTCCCCCAGCCAGTTCTGGTTCAGCAGGGGCAGGTGCAGGGTCGCGCCGAGGCCGAAGTTCGGATCGAGCAGGTTCTTGAAGATGATCGCGATCGCGGCCGAGGAGATCAGCAGCGGCACGAAGTAGAACACGGCGAACAGGGCCCGGTAGCGCTGCCGGCCCGCGACGAACACGCCGAGCAACAGGCTGATGGGGGTCTGCACCAGCCAGGACACCAGCATGAACTTGCCCGTGAGCCACAGCGCATGCCGGGTGACGTCGCTGGTGAGGGCCGTGTGCCAGTTGTCGGTCCCGGCCCAGGCAGGCGTGCCCAGGCCGTCCCAGTGGGTGAAGCTGAGGTAGACCACGATCGCCATCGGCACGAGCGCGAACAGGGCGAAGAGCGCCAGAGCGGGCACGGCCATCAGGAAGGGCGGTCCGCCACGCCCGGCGGACGCGGGGGCCTTGACCGCACTCACTGGGTCGCCGCCTTGTCCATCTGGGAGCAGAACTGCTGCGGGCTGATCTCGCCGAGGAAGAGCTGGTCGAGGTGGGTGAGCAGTTCCTGGCCGAGTTGGGGGCTGACCGCCTGGTCCCAGGAGAGCTGGAAGCTCTCGGCGTTCTGGGTCAGGTGGTAGGCGTACGTCAGCCAGTCGGGGTTCTCGGTGGCCTTGATCTTGGCGTCCAGGTCCTTCACGGGAGGGACGTCGCCGTTCTTGAGCAGGTTGTCGACGTAGTTGTCGTTGTAGACGCCGTCCTTGAGGTAGGACACGGCGGTCTTCTTCTCCTTGGCGCTCGCCTGCGCCGACAGGGAGTAGAAGTTGGCGGGGTTGCCGACGATGTTGCTCGCGTCGCCCTTGCCGCCCGCGACGGCCGGGAACCCGCTCCAGCCGAGCTTGCCCTCCGCGACGAACTTGGGCGCGCCGCTGACGATGGTGCTGTACGCCCAGCCGCCCTGGAGGATCATGGCCGCCTTGCCGGTGTACATCTGCGCCTCGGCCTGGCCCGCGTCGGCCGTGACCGAGGTGAACCCCTTCGCGAAGCCACCCGCGTCGACCAGCTGCCTGATCATCTGCGCGGCCTTCAGCACCGCCGGGTCCGACCAGGCGCCCTTCTTGCCGGCCGCGATGTTCGCGAAGACCTCGGGGCCGCCGACCCGGTCGACCAGGTACTCCAGCCACATCAGGTCGGGCCACTTGGAAGCGCCGCCCATGGAGATCGGCGCGACCCCCTCGGCCTTGAACTTCTTCACCAGGGCCAGCAGGTCCTCCCAGGTCTTGGGCGGCTGAGCACCGGCCTTGGCGAACAGGTCCTTGTTGAAGTACAGGACCACCGGCTGCACGCCGTTGACAGGGACGCCGTAGACCTTGCCGTCGACCGTGGCCGCCTTGAGCACCGACGGGAAGATCCGATTCTTCCACTCGGGGTTCTTGTCCAGGTCGGGCGTGAGATCGGCGACCTTGCCCGCGTCCACATAGTCCTTCAGCGCGCCCCCGCCCCAGTTCTCGAAGAGCACCGGTCCGTTGCCGGCGCCGACGGCCGTGCGCAGCTTCTGCTTGTACGGGTCGTTCTGGAAGAACTGGTAGTCGACCTTGCTGTCGGGGTGGGCCTTGTTCCACTCCGTGGCCGAGGCACGGAACGTCGCCTCGGACCCCTGCGTCAGCGCCCACACCAGTGCACCGTCACCGGCGCCGCCGCCACTGGAGCGTCCACTGCTGCCACAGGCCGACAGCGTCAGCGCCAGGGATGCGGCAACCGCGGTCGCGGTCATCAGTACGCGGGGGGATTTCGTCGTGGCCATCGTGAGCTCCCTTGCTCCTCAGAGGTCCGATGCCGTTCGCGGCTCGAAAGTTTTCGAAACCTCTGCTCTTTCCGGCCATAAAGTAGGAGGTGACGTTTCGAGGGTCAAGAGGTTGGCCGTGCTTGGTTCCGCAGAACCATGAGGAGTGCACTCCAGAACAAATCTTGAGCAGGCGCAGTTCACTGGACCTCCCCGAAAGCTTGCGCTACGTTCCCTACAGACCTCCGAAAGGGATCAGCATGGCGAAGACAGCCGTCGGTCGGAACCGGACCACGCTGACCGGCATCGCCGAAGCGGCCGGTGTCTCCGTGGCCACGGTGTCGAAGGTGGTCAACGGCCGCAGTGACGTGTCCCCCGAGACCCGGGCCCGCATCGAGCGTCTGCTCGTCGAGAACGACTACGTGGCAAGAGGGCCGGGCGGAATCCAGGCTCCGGTCCGTACCATCGACCTGACCTTCGACCAGCTGGTCAACCCCAACGACCTGGTGATCATGCGCGGCGTCACAGAGGCCGCCGCCGACGCGGGGGTCGACGTCGTCGTCGGCGTGACACCCGACGACCCGCTGGGCGCCTCGTGGGCACGGAAGGTCACCAACGCCGGGCGGGAGGGCGTCATCCTCGTGACCTCCGAACTGACCCCCCAACAGCGGGCGCAGTTCGCGCAGGCCGGCATCCCGCTGGTGCTCATCGATCCGATGAACGTGCCCGACGAGTCCGTACCGAGCATCGGCGCGACCAACTTCAGCGGCGGTATGGCCGCCACCGCACATCTGCTGAAGCTCGGGCACCGCCGGATCGCGATGATCGAGGGCCGACACGACGCGGTCTGCAACACCGCCCGTCTGCACGGCTACCAGGCCGCACTCGGCGGCGCCGGGATCACCCCCGACCCCGCCCTCATCAAGCGCGGCGACTTCCGCTTCGAACCCGCCTACCAGGCTGCGCTCGAGCTCTTCGCGCTGGACGAGCCCCCCACCGCCATCTTCACGGGCAACGACCTGGAAGCGTTCGGCGTCATGGAGGCCGCCAGGGCAAACGGGCTGCGCATCCCCGACGACCTCAGCGTCGTCGGATTCGACGACACCGTCGCCGCCGGCACCTCGGCCCCACCGCTGACCACCGTGCGCCAGCCGCTGGCCGAGATCGGCCGTGCCGCCCTGCGCACGCTGCTGCGCCTGGCGGCGGGAGAGACACTCGACAGCCACCGGATCGAGCTGGCCACGCAGCTCATCGTCCGGGCCTCCACCGCCCCGCCGAAGTCCAACACCTGAGACGCCCTGCCCGACGCCACCATCTCAAGGGACGCACGATGACCGCACCTTGGGCCGATCCGGCCTGCCCCCATGACGACAGAGTCGAGGCCCTGCTGGCCGAGATGACCCTGGAGGAGAAACTCGCCCAGCTCGGCAGCTCGTGGCCCGGCGTGGAACGCGTCAGCGGCAACGTCGCCCCCATGCAGGACGTCTTCGCCCGGCACACCGACTTCGCGGCCGCGAGCAAGAACGGCCTGGGCCACCTGACCCGGCCGTTCGGCACCAAGCCCGTGGAGCCCGCCGACGGGGCCCGTCAACTCGCCGTGATGCAGCGCGAACTGATGGCCGGCACCCGGCTGGGCATCCCCGCCGTCGCACATGAGGAGTGCCTCACCGGCTTCACCGCCTACCGCGCCACCGTGTTCCCCGCCGCCCTGGCCTGGGCCGCCGCCTTCGACCCGGCCCTGGTCGAGCGGATGGCACACGCCATCGGGACCAGCATGCGCCAGGTCGGCGTCCACCAGGGCCTGTCCCCCGTCCTGGACGTCGTACGCGACTACCGCTGGGGCCGGGTCGAGGAGACCCTCGGCGAGGACCCCTACCTCGTGGCCATGACCGGCACCGCCTACGTGCGCGGCCTGGAGAGCGCCGGGATCATCGCCACGCTCAAGCACTTCGCCGGCTACTCGGCGTCCAAGGCGGCCCGCAACCACGCCCCCGTCTCCATGGGGCCACGCGAGTTCACCGACGTGATCCTGCCCCCCTTCGAGATGGCGATCCGCGAAGGCGGGGCGCGCTCGGTCATGAACTCCTACGCCGACGTCGACGGCATGCCGGCGGGCGCCGACGCCGGCCTCCTCACCCGGCTGCTGCGCGAGGAGTGGGGTTTCGAGGGCACCGTCGTCTCCGACTACTGGTCGGTGGCTTTCTTGCGCACGATGCACCGGATCGCGGCCACCGACGGGGAGGCCGCGGCCCGCGCGCTCGAGGCGGGGATCGACGTCGAACTGCCCGACACCCTGTGCTACGGCGAGCCGCTCGCCGAACTCGTCCGCACCGGCGCCGTCAGCGAGGACCTGGTCGACCGGGCGGTTCGCCGCGTCCTGCGCCAGAAGGCCGAACTGGGTCTGCTGGACGCCGACTTCACACCAGAGGCCCCCGCCGGGAACTCCGTCGACCTCGACCCTCCCGCGCACCGCGCCCTCGCCCGGGAACTGGCCGAGCAGAGCATCGTCCTGCTCGACAACCCCGCCGGGTTGCTCCCGCTGTCGCCGGACGCTGCCTCCATAGCCCTCGTCGGCCCCTGTGCCAACGACCCCAACGCCTTCTTCGGCTGCTACTCCTTCCCCAATCACGTCCTGCCCCACCACCCCGGCCACGACAACGGCATCGAGACCCGCTCGCTACTGGAGGCGCTCGCGGCCGAATTCCCTTCGGCACGGATCGCCTACGAACCGGGGTGTCCCGTTCGGGACGTCGACCGCAGCGGATTCGACGCGGCCGTGACGGAGGCCCGGCGGGCGGACGTCTGCGTCGCCGTGGTCGGCGACCGGGCGGGCCTCTTCGGCGCAGGCACCTCCGGGGAGGGCTGTGACGCGGAAGACCTCGCCCTGCCCGGAGTGCAGGCGGAACTGGTGGAGGCGCTCCTGGACACCGGCACGCCGCTGGTGCTGCTCGTCGTGTCGGGACGCCCCTACGCGCTCGGCGCGTACACCGACCGCGCGGCCGCCGTCGTCCAGGTCTTCTTCCCCGGGGAGGAGGGCGGAGGTGCCCTGGCCGGTGTGCTCTCCGGGCGCGTCAATCCGTCCGGGAAGCTGCCCGTACAGATCCCCCGCACACCGGGCGGCCAGCCGGGCACCTATCTGCACGCCCCGCTGGGCGGCCACAGCCAAGGCGTAAGCACCCTCGACCCCACCCCCGCCTACCCCTTCGGGCACGGGCTGTCCTACACCACATTCGCCTACGACCGGCTCGAGGTGAGTGCCGAGGAGATCCCGACGGACGGGGAGGTGGAGATCGGCTGCCGGGTCCGCAACACGGGCGAGCGCACCGGTGCTGAGGTCGTGCAGCTGTACACCGCCGATCCTGTGGCACAACTGCCCCGGCCTGTAATCCAGTTGACCGGCTTCACGCGGGTCCGGCTGGACCCCGGCGAGGAGCGCCGGGTCAGCTTCCGGCTGCACGCGGACCGACTCGCCTACACCGGCCCGGAATTGCGCCGCATCGTCGAACCTGGCGAGATCACCGTCATGCTCGGCACCTCCAGCACCGACATCCGGCTCACCGCCGGCGTCCACCTCACCGGGCCGGTCCGCCAGGTCGGCCACGACCGGGTCCTGCACACATCGGCACACGTCGACTGAGCCATCACACCAGAACGTCCCGCCGACGCCACTGCACCGGCGCCCGTGCCCGGCCATCCTGCTGAGATCCGGGCAGAGTTCGCGCCTACTGGGCCGCCAGGACCTGTCGGGCGGATCACGGACGCCGGCACGCGAATCTCGGAAGGGCCGGCTTCACTCTTCTTGCCGCGCCCTTTCCAGACACTCGGCCGCGCGCTGAGCGCCGAGTGAGGCCCCTTCACGCGGCCCGCCTCGGCAGGTCTGCGTTCCCACAGTCGAGGTTCGCGCTGATCCTGTCCGGTTCGACTCCCTCGGTGCAGACTCCCATGCAGGCGCTCAGCATGGCCGTACCGTTCGCGGTGAAGGCACCCGTGGTCGGCCTGCTGCTGGGATCTCTCCTGGCGTGGCTGCGCCCTTGAGCCAGGGGTTGCCCTGCCTGGCAGGGGCCGCCGCGTTCTTCGCGCCGGACTGGGATCGTGCGCGGACATGACCTCCCCCCAGGAGACCAGCTGGTCGGAGGCGACAATGCCGGGCCCCTGGTGGATCTCAGGGGCCCGGCACTGTGGGTGTGCCGCTGTGGAGCGGCTTCCAGGCCTGCCGGCGCGACATTGAGGCAGACCGGGACGTGCGGGTAGTGGTTGCGTCAGTCGTTCAGTGCGTCGATGAGGGCCTTGGTGACCTGTTCGGTCGTGGCAGTGCCGCCGACGTCGCGGGTGAGGATGCCCGCAGCGGTGGTCGTTTCGATCGCCTTGTGCAAGCGTGCGGCCTGTTCGGTGAGCCCGAAGTGTTCCAGCATCAGTGCGGCGCTACCGACGGCGCCGATGGGGTTGGCCAGGCCCTGCCCGGCGATGTCCGGCGCGGAGCCGTGGACGGGTTCGAACATGCTGGGGAAGCGGCGTTCGGGGTTGAGGTTGGCGCTGGCGGCGAGGCCGAGGCTGCCGGCCAGGGCGCTGCCGAGATCGGAGAGGATGTCGGCGTTGAGGTTGGAGGCGACGACGACGGAGAGGTCCTCGGGCTTCAGGACGAACTTGGCGGACATGGCGTCGACCAGGACGCTCTCGGTCTCGACGTCCGGGTAGTCGGCGGCGACCCGCTTGAAGACGTCGTCCCAGAGGACCATGCCGTACTGCTGGGCGTTGGACTTGGTGACGGAGGAGACCTTGCGGCGGGGGCGCGTGCGAGCGAGGTCGAAGGCGAAGCGCATGATCCGCTCACAGCCCACCTCGGTGAACAGGGCGGACTGGACGGCGACTTCGCCGCCGGGGCCGCGGCCGGAGAGATTGCGGCCGCCCAGGCCGGCGTATTCGCCCTCACTGTTCTCCCGGACGACGACCCAGTCGAGGTCGGTGTCGTCGGCTTTGCGCAGAGGGCTTTGGACGCCGGGCAGGAAGTGCACGGGTCGGACGTTGGCCCACTGGTCGAAGTTCTGGCAGATCTTCAGGCGCAGCCCCCACAGGCTGATGTGGTCGGGGACGCTGGGCCAGCCGACTGCGCCGAAGTAGATCGCGTCGAAGTCCTCGAGCTGTTCGAGGCCGTCGTCGTCGATCATCTTCCCGGTGCGCTCGTAGTAGTCGCACCCCCAGGGGAACTCCTGCCAGTCAAAGGCGAAAGCTCCGCGGGAATCGGTGGCCAGCGCGTCCAGCACGGTCCGGCCCGCAGCAACGACCTCGGCGCCGACTCCGTCGGCGGGGATCGCGGCGATCCGGAAGGTTTGGGTCTCGGTCACGGGGGCCTCCGACGCTCAGGGGACCGCCCTGTACTCAACCGAGCGTGGGCGGGGTGTGGGTGGGATGATGCCGAGTCAACACGCCCGTGCTGTAGGGCGTCCAAGACTTGCTTCCGATCCGCCCCATAGGTACCGCCGATGGGTTCGGCGGCGGCACGTCACCCTGATGCGGTGTCGGCGCGTTGCCGGGCCAGGGTGCGGGTCAGTTCCAGGAAGGCGCGTGCGCCGGGTGTCAGGTGGGAGGGGAGGCTGATCATCGCGACGTGCAGGTGCGCGGTGGGTTCCAGGGAGGCGACCGTGAGCCCACAGCGGCGGGCCAGACGGGTCCAGGCGGCAGGCAGGACAGCTATGCCCACGCCGGTGAGTACCAGCGGAAGGATGGAGGTGCGGTGGTCGACGACCGCAACGATCTCCGTGTCGCCGCTCGATGCGGTGATGTCGTCGACGATGCTGCGCATCAGGCTCCCGGGCCGTGATGCGATCAGCTTCTGGCCTGCGAGTTCCTCCGGGCTCAGTACCGTGCCGTCGGTGAAAGCGCCGTCGGCCGCGGCCACGACGACGAACGGCTGTTCCTCCACGGGCAGGACATCGATCCCCGGCACGGTCACGGGTTTGGGCGATCCGAGCAGTCCCAGTTCGCAGGCTCCGCTGCGGACCAGGTCGACCGTCTCCGCGGGGGTGAATGCAGCCCGGGTGGTGATCGTGACAGACGGGTGCAGTGCGGTGAACCGGTGGATCAAAGAGGTCAGGGGTTCGATGCCCGGTGACGGCATGGCGGCCACCTCCACGAAGCCGCTCCCCAAGTCGGCCAGGGCGGTGGCCTTTTGCCGTACGGCGTCCAGGTCGCGCAAGACCCGGCGGCTCGGTTCGAGGAGTTCGGCGCCGGCCTGGCTGAGGACCACCCCGCGGCCCATGCGGTGGAAGAGGGAGACTCCCAGGTCTGCTTCCAGGTTGGCCATCGCCTGCGACAGGGACGGCTGTGCCACGTGGAGCGCGGCAGCGGCCTTGCTGAAGCCGCCGTGCTCCACGATGGCGAGAAAGTACTGCAGGTGCCGGGCGTCCAATGTGGCTCCTCCGCTGGCCGTACAAGAGCAGCCTATCGACGGCGCAGCGGGCGGGGGCAGGGACCGTCCCGGCGGTCAGGTCGAGCGGGGCGACATCACCGTGGCCACTACGCCGTCGCTGTCGCGGTGGTGTCCGTCCTCCCGGCCGGTACTCACCTGCGCTTCCCCGCCGGCATCGGCAGCGGCCTCCGTGCTGGGTTGGCGCTCCGCGTCCTGACCCTGTGCACCCTCGTGCGGATCGGCCGCTGCAGGGGGTTCGGGGAGCCGGCCCGACAGGACCTGCCGGGCGCGATCGAGGTCCACGGCATTCTCCCAGCGTGCGACAAACAGGGTGGCCACGGCATTGCCGCAGAAGTTGACCAGGGCCCGGCACTCGGACATGAACTTGTCGATGCCGAAGACGAGCATGATGCCCGCGGCCGGGACATGTCCCACGGTGGACAGCGTCGCGGTCAGGGCGATGAACCCGCCGCCGGCGACACCGGCGGCCCCCTTGGACGTCAGGAGCATCACCGCGAGCAGTCCGAGCTGCTGGCCGACGGACAGCGAGGTGTCGGTGGCCTGGGCGATGTACATCGTGGCCAGGGAAAGGTAGATCGCTGCCCCGTCGAGGTTGAAGCTGTAGCCGGTCGGCACCACCAGTCCGACCGTGGGCCGGTCGACACCCATGAACTGCAGTTTGCGCATCAGCCCCGGCAGTGCGGGTTCCGCGGTCGACGTGCCCAGGACCAGGAGGAGCTCTTCCTTGAAGAAGCGCAGCAGCTGGAAGATGCTCAGCTTCACATACGCCGCCAGCGCGGCGCCGAGCACGACCACGACGAACAGGATCGAGGTGACGTAGAAGAGCAGGATCAGCGAGCCGAGACTGGTCAGGGTGGACAGGCCGAACTTGCCGATGGCGAAGGCCATCGCCCCGAACGCCCCGAGCGGGGCGGCTTTCATCACGAAGGAGAGGACCTTGAACACCACGTCGGTCAGTCGGTTGACCGAGGCGATGAGCGGCTCGCCGGCCTTTCCGACCGTTTTGAGCGCGATCCCGAGGAGCACCGCGAGGAAGATGACCTGGAGGATGTCCCCCTCGACGAAGGGGCCGAAGAAGCTGTCGGGAACCAGGTTGGTCAGGAACTCCCACCAGTGCTGGTGTTCCCCTTTGTCGATGTACTGACCCGCGTCCCCGGACGTGCGCAGACTGCTCACGTCGGCGTGCACACCGTCGCCCAGCGGGAAGAGGTTGATCGCCACCAGCCCGGCGGTCATCGCGATGATCGTGCCCACCTGGAAGTAGACGAGCGCCTTGACGCCGGTGCGCCCCACCTTCTTCAGATCCGCAACGCCGGCGATTCCGCCGATGATGGTCAGGAAGACGATCGGCCCGATGAGCATCTTCATCGCCGTGACGAAGGTCGTGCCGATCGGCTCCATCGAGGTGCCGACGTCGGGCCACCGCCACCCCAGCACAATGCCGACGACGATCGCCGCCAGCACCTGTATGTAGAGCTGCCAGTACCACGGCTTGGCTTTCTCCACTGCGCTACCTGCGGCATCGTCCGGGGTATGCGTCATTGCAACCTCCATCCAGGCACGGTGTGAGCGACACCCCCGAGCGACGAGCCGGACGGTCGGCGGTCGCGGCGCTGGGGCCCCTCCGGCGCCGAACATGCGGCACCGCTCTGACTGACGGATCAGTGAAGCGGCTCACACGACTGCGGGTCCACGACCAAAAACCGATGCCCCGCATAGGCAGTACCTATGAGTGGGCAGTCATCCGCCGATGGCAAGGGGCACTGACGGTGCCGCCCTCACGTCACGATTCATAGGCAGCCTCAATACGCCCTACAGGAACTTGGTCTTGGACGTGACGACCGTCACGCGGTCACAGTGTGCGCAGTCGAGCCTCAAGGAGGAGGAATGACGTCCGCGGCTTCACTGAGTGAAAGACCTGGGGCCGGACGGGAAGGCAGTACGCGGACCGGAGTCGGGAAGCCGTTGCCCGGCGGATCCGCCTACCGGAGTTCTGATCGAGCCGAGGCTGCCTTCGGCCGACGAGCAAGCAGCGGCCCTCCGGCACCGCCCCCCGGTCGGCCATCATCCTGGTGTTCGGGCATGCCGCTTCGGTCGCAGGGTCTCGCCCCGTTCCGCCTGGCCACCAGGCGTTCACCGACGCGTTCATCCTCATCCAGCACCCGGATTCTCAGCGCTGGGCTCACCTTCGCCGTCCTTCGCACCTGCTGACCGCCTCCCGGTCACGCCCGGTGTGGCGAACCTCAGCTGACGGGCTGACAAACCCGGCCTTGCCATGGTTCCTTCCCACATACCCCGGAGGCGTCTTGAAACGCAGACAGCTGCTCGCCAACTCCTCGGCCGCGCTGTCCGCGGCCCTGGTCGGATCCGGTGTCGCGACCGCTCCGTCGGTCGGCGCCGTGACCCGGTCCCGAAGTGCGCCGCTGCCCGATGAGACCGTGGCAGCCCGGATCCGCTTGTTCGGCCCGGAGCATGTCGACCTTCGCAGCGGGGCCCTGCCCGAGGGCCGGGTTGTCTTCTCGTGGCTGTCCAAGTCCAGCTTCGCCGCGGCCGTGTGTGGGCGGCTGCTGTATCTCGACACCTACATCACTCGTCTGGAGACTCAACGCGGCCGCACCCCCCTGGTGATCGCCGACCTGGTTGACGCCCGGCCCGACGCGATCCTGCTGGGGCACGACCACGGTGACCACGCCGACAACGCCGCATACATCGCCGCCCGCACCGGCGCGACGGTCTACGCGTCCGAGGAGACCTGTGGGGTGATGGTCTCGGACCTCGCCCGCATGAAGGCCGACCCGGCGATCCAGTCCGATCGGCGTAGGCGCATCGCCCCCGACACGGTGGTCCGCACGGTACCCGTCACCACAGCCGCGTCGGCCCCGGAACCGAGATGGTGAGGCTCGACGTACTGGAACCGCACGCCCAGGTGGTCGCCTTCCGCCACCTGCTCTCCGGTCACCAGGTGGGCCGGTCAGCCTGTACTTCCACATCACGCTGCGACACGGCAGCCGCTTCGCCTTCCGGCTGGCAGAATTCGGCTGGTGCCCTCAAGGAGGGCAATGGCTGGGACGGTACTCCGGACGACGGGCGGCGCGCCCTCGACCGCCTCGGCCAACTCCCGGCGACGGACCTGCACCTGGCGACCGCGTCCACGGCCAATTACACCAACAACGGTCTGCGGGACCTCAATCACTACCAGGGGGCGCGCTCCACCCGCGCATCTTTGTGCCCAACCACCTGACCAGCGGTTGCTCACCCGCGAGGCCAGCTCGCTGGCGGTCTACGCCGGCTACCTGGAACAGCTCGATCTCATGCAGGTGGCCACCGGTGACCGCCCGGCCGTGCCGTGGCTCATCGATCCGATGGACTACCTCGTGCCGATGTCCTTCGACATTGACGACAATACGTGGCGCGGCCAGACAAAGCTGACCGTGATGCGGGCCCTCGACCGCCTTACTCCAGCATCGCCCCACACCGTACGCGCCACCCGCACCGCCGGTTCGTCGGAACCCTGCGACTGTTGACGCTGCCCATCCCGCGAGTCCGCTCCGTGCCTGCGCCCGGCGTGGTCGGAACCCGGCACTGAACGAGCTGACCTGGGTGAGCAGGGCCGGGGTGTGCACCGGCTCGGGGCCGCTACGATTCCTGCTCGCCCCCTCGCGCTGTGTGAAACCCGCCCGCGAGCGCCCGGTCGACGGCGGCGTCTCCTGGCGCTGCTGCGGCAGGGGACGCGCCGAGCCGGGACACCGCGGGCCCCGGACTTCTGTTCACTGGAACACACGGAACTCCGCGATCGACCACCACTTCGCACTGGCGGCCTGGAGTGTCACCCGGGCGTAGCGGGCCTGCACGATGGGGAAGTTGGCGGTCACCAGGTCTCCCTTCGCCTCGCCGTTGGCGACGGTCTTCCAGGTGCTGGCGTCGTTGGAAGTCTGCACGACGAAGCTGGCCGCCGAGTCCCCGGTGCTGGTGCCGACGTCCATCACGATCTGGTTGAACCACTGGGGCGATCCCTGGTCCAGCTGGAACCACTGGCCCGAGGCCTGGGGGGTGCCCGAGGTCCAGCGGGTGGTGAGGTCGCCGTCGAAGGCGTTGGCCGTCGAGCTCCCCGCCCCTGTGGAGGAGGCCGTCGCCGACCATCCGGTGGCGCTGTTCTCCTGTTCCCCGTAGACGAAGAGCTCGTTGACAGACCACCAGGTGGACGAGGTGCCCGTCTGGACGATCTTCAGGTAGCGGGCTGTCTGGGCGGGGAAGTCGGCGAGCGTGACCCAGCCGGTGCCGGTGCCGGTGGCGGCTGTCGTCCAGGTGGAACCGTCGTCGGACACCTGGATCTCGTATCCACGCGGGTAGTCACCGGAGGACGCTGAGCCCGCGTCGAGCACGACCTGGTCGAAGGTCTGCGCCCGGCCGAAGTCGACCTGGTACCACTGGCTGTTGCTCTGCGCCGCGCCGGTGCTCCAGCGGGTTCCGGAGTCGCCGTCGAGAGCGGCGGACGGGGTGGTGCCCGACGCGCTCGAGGAGGCCGTGGCCGTCCAGGACGCGCGGCCCAGGGCCGGCTCTGCGTAGGCGTGGAACTCCGCGATCGACCACCATTCCTGGGCGCTGCCCGTCTGGGTGATGCGGACGTAGCGCGCGTACTGCGGGGCGAAGGCCAGCACCTGCTTCCATCCGATGCCGTCGCCGCTGCGGACGGTCGTCCAGGTACTGGCGTCGGCGGAGACCTGGACCCGGTAGGCGCGGGAGTAGTCCCATCTCTCGTTCGACCTGGTTTCGAAGGACACCTGGTCGACGGCCTGAAGGGAACCCATGTCGACCTGGAACCACTGACCGTCGCTCTGGGAGGCTCCCGTGCTCCAGCGGGTGCTGGTGTTCCAGTCAAGGGCGGCTGCGGGCGAGCCGCCGGACTCGGTGGAGGAGGCCGTGGCGCTCCAGCCGGTCTGCGGCAGGACGACCGGCTGCATCCAGGGCCGGCCTCCGGTGAGCGGTTTCACGTCGTCGATGAAGGCGGTGTTGGGCTGGAAGTCGGCGATGGTGAACTTGCCGAGTTTCGCGGTGATGGTCGCCGCGTCGTCGCTGTTGATGACCGGCACCGGGTTGGAGTTGCTGTTGTAGAAGCCCCAGTAGCCGCCGGTGGGTTCGTTCTGCCCGGCGGTGACCTTGTAGTTCCAGTTGGTCCAGGAGACGTGCAGGGCGTTCAGGCCGGCCATCCACTGCTGCCACACGTCGTCGTGCTGGTAGAGCTGGTACTCGCCGTAGAGGACCGGGACCTGCCAGGCGGGGTCCGCCTGCTTGGCGGTCACGGCGGCGAGCTGGGTCTGCACCAGGTCGCTCTGGGCGTCGTGGTCCTGGCCTTCGGGCATGTTGTACGGGTGGAGCTCGTAGGCGACGTTGGTCCAGCCGTACGTGCTCGGCGCGGCGATGTTCTCCCAGCTGAAGAACGCCTGCATGAAGATCACGTGGTCGGGGTCGACCGCGCGGACCGTCTTGTAGAGCCGGTCGTAGTAGGCGCTCTTCTGGGTGACGTCACTGGTCGACTCGTTGTAGCTGAGCAGCGGTTCGTTCATCAGGTCGTAGCCGGCGACCGTCGGGTTTCCGGCGTAGCGTGCCGCCATGGTGTGCCAGATGTCGTTGACCCAGTCCTGGTAGGTGGCGTTGCTCCAGAACTCGTTGGGGTTGATGGCCTGGCGTCCACAGCTGCCCCAGGGGCAGTTGCCGCCGGGCAGGGAGTGCAGGTCGAGGATCACGTAGATGTTGCGCTGCGCCGCCTGGGAGACGAGCCAGTCAATCTTGGTGAAGGCGTTGGTCTTCCAGGTGCCGTCGTCGTTGAGCAGTGTTCGCCAGCCGATGGGCAGGCGGATGGTGTTCATGCCCATCGCCGCAATGTTGTCCAGGTCCGATGCCTGGATCCAGGAGTTCATGTGAGTGTTCAGGATGCTCTGGGTGGTGGTGGCTCCGAAGCGGCTCTGGTACTCGACGTTCATGTTGTTGTCGTCGTTGTACAGGGAGACGCTCGCCTCGTCGACGGACCACCAGGCGGAACTGGAGGCGGTGAGGGCCAGCTTGATGTAACGCCCGCTCGCCGCAGGGAAGCTGATGGGGGTGGCCTTGGGATATCCGGAGCCGCTCGCGACCTGGTTCCAGTGCGTGCCGTCGGTCGATACCTGCACGCTGTAGCCGCGCGGGTAGTCGCCTGGGTCGGCGGTGTTGTCGAGCTGGACCTGGTTGAAGGTTTCGGTGGCCCCCAGGTCGATCTGCAGGAACTGTCCGGCGGACTGGGACTGGCCGGTACTCCATCGGCTTGAGGTGTTGGCGTCGATGGCCTTGGACGGTGAGCCGCCGCTTTCGGTCGCGGTCGCCGTCGCACTCCAGCCGGAGCGGTCGAAGGTGTCGCCGGAGTAGAGCGCGAGGCCGGCGATCGACCACCAGTTGCTGCTGGTGCCGGTCTGGACGATCTTCAGGTACTGCACGTACTGCGTGGCGTAGAACGAGGCGGTGGTGATGCGACCGCTGCCGGTGCCGCTGGCGTACTTGGACCAGTTGGTGTTGTCCGTCGAGCCCCAGACCTCGTACGACGTCGGCCGGTCCCCGGCCGAGGTCGGTCCCGCGTCCAGCAGGACTTTGCTGACAGAGGTGCCGGCACCGAGATTGACGGTGAACCACTGGCCCGGCTGCTGGGACGTCCCCGTCGTCCAGCGGGTGCCGGGGTTTCCGTCGAGGGCGTCGCCGGGAGCCGATCCGGATCCGGTGGTGGAGGTCGTCGCGGTGCGGCCGCCGTTGTGGAGCACGGGGTCGGAGAACGCGTTGAACTCGGCCAGCGTCCAGGGCTGTGACGAGGTGCCCGTCTGGACGATCCGTACGTAGCGGCCGATCTGCGCGGGGAAAGTGACCGCGGTGCGCTGGCCACCGGCCGAGCCGCTGGCGACGTTGCTCCAGGTGCTCGCGTCGTCGGACACGAGGACCTGGTAGCCGGCCGCCTGGTCGCCGTTGAAGGCCGCCGCGTCGAGGTAGACCCGGTTGAGCAGGGTGGGAGTGCCCATGTCAATCTGATACCACTGACCTGCGGCCTGCGCGGTGCCCGTCGACCAGCCGGTCGTGGCGTCGCCGTCCAGAGCCTTCGTGGCCGAGGCGCTGTTCGTCGAGGCGGTGGCCGTCCAGCCGGTCCGGTCCAGGGCGAATTCGCCGAGCGGCGACATCCACGCTTCCTGGGTGAGCCAGCCGCCGAGGTTGGTGCCGCGAAGGGTGACCATGTCCCCGGATCCCGAGTTGTTCCTGAGGTACTTGCCGTCGGCTTTCAGGAAGTCTGCGGCGCCCAGGGCGGCGTGCGCCGGCGGGGCGGACGTGATGAGGGCGAGCAGTTGCACCAGCAGGACGGTCGCGAGACAGATCGCCAGGGCCGGTCCGTGTCTGCGGGATGTGAATGTGCGCACGTGCTCCTCATTGAGCAGTCGCGACTGGCACAGCACGCCGGCGCCCTTCCGGAACGAGGGCGCAGGCGCTGCCCGGACATGCCCGGTCTCTCAGGGCATGTCCGGTGAAGAGGGGGTGCGCCCGGTTCAGGACAGGCGCACCCGGTCGGGGGGTGTGGGGGGTGGGTGCGCCCGCGTCAGGACGGGCGCACCCGGTCAGGGGGCGAGAGCGGGACGGTCCGCGTCGGCCGGCACGACCTCCGCTTCGCTGGGCTGCTCGGGTACCGCTTCGGAGACGTGGACGAAGCACACGACGACCGCGGGTGCGCGCCCGGTGAGCTGCAGAGTGTGACGACCGGGCTGGACGGTCGTGGGCGTCACGGCACGGACGAGGGTGTTCCCCGGTGTGGGGACGGCGTCGGCCGGTTCCCTGTCGACGAGGACGTCGAGCGGCGCCGGGTGGTCCTCACCTGGGTCGGCGCTCAGTTCGACCAGGACATCAAGACGCAGCGGGGTCGTCACCTCGATGTCGTATCTGACCCAGTCCCCCGCCCCCAGTTCCAGGAACAGTTCCTGGTCGACCGTCCGGGGGGCTCCGGTCATGTGCTCGAAGTCGATGTTCTCGGGCTCGGTCCCCCCGGCGTGCCGGATGGTCACCTGCTCGTCGCTGCGGAAGCCGCGCAGTGGTTCGGCTCCCGTGGACCGGTAGGAGACTCCCGCGCCGAGGAAGCCGAATCCGCTCGCCGGGATCTCCAGGGGAACGCGGCGCATCAGTGCTCGGATCACCTCCGGCCGGTAGGTGCAGCGGGCGATCGGCATGACGTCGAGTAGCGCCGTCAGTGTGTCCCATGCCTGGTCGGGGTGAGGCTGGGGAGCGGATCCCGCGGCGTGGGCGAGGATGTCGGCCCACCCGGCGGGCGCGTCCACGGAGCAGGGGGAGGTGAGGGTGTCGATCTTCTTCCACGGCCAGAAGTTCCAGCCGATCCCGCAGTCCTCGTACAGCTGGAAGGCGGTCTGCAGCCATGCGAGGTTGTTTTCGCCGCCCTCACCCATGTAGACGGGCAGACCGAGCCGGCGCCCGGTGTCGATGAACCGCTGGATGCCGGGCCGGTCCGGCGGCGACCAGTACCGGTGGAACTGGAGCATGGAGTTCGGGTCCCAAACCTCGGTGAATATGCTCCAGTTGGTGGCCCAGTGGGTGCCCTCATAGCACAGCAGATGGTTCTGGTCGATCTCACGGATCGCCTTGGTCAGATCGATGTAGAGGGCGGCGAGGTCGTCGGCGTGGCGGTGCTGGTACTCGTTGGGCAGCGGTTCGTTCAGCAGGTCGTAGGCCGCGACGACCGGCTCGTCGCGATAGCGCTCGGCGATGGCGCGCCACAGCCTGATCGTCAGTTCCCGGTAGCGGGGCTCGGTGAACAGCTCCGGGATCCCGCGCGGGGAGTCGTCGATGTTGGTGCCGGTCTGGCCGCCCGGTGCGCCGTGGAGGTCGAGGACGACCCAGAGACGGTGGGTTCGGCACCACTCGATGAGCTGGTCGATCAGCGCGAAGCCCTCTTCGACGAGAGCGCCGTCGTCGTCCATGACGACGCGTGAGTTGATCGGAAGGCGGACGTGGTTCATGCCTTCGGCGCGGATGCGGGCGATGTCGTCCTCGTTGACGAAGACCTGCCGGAAACGCTGCCAGAACTCGTCGGCGCGCGTGGTGCCGACGAGGCTCTCGAAGAGCGCCTCGATCTCACGGGGCGACTGCGCCGCTGCCGACGGCGTGAACTTCCACATGTAGCCCTCGGGCAGCAACCAGTTACCGAGTCCCACACCGCGCAGGAGCACGGGATTGCCCGTGCCGTCGACGATCCGGCCGTCCGCCGCACGGAGGAATCCGTCGAAGCAAGCGGGAGGAGAGGTCATGGAGTTGCTCCAGGAAACGTTGGTGGCTGCGGGTCACTTGAGGCCGGACAGGGCGAAGCCCTGGACGACGTGCTTCTGGAAGACGACGAAGACGATGACGATCGGAACGACCATGAGTGAGGCGCCGGCCATCTGCAGGGGCGGGTCCACCGTCAGTTGCTTGTTCAGCAGGGAGAGGCCGACGGCCAGGGTGTAGTTCTGCTGGTCGTTGGCGAGAATCAGTGGCCACAGGAAGCTGTTCCAGCCCGAGATGAACGTCAGCACGGCCACGACCGCGAGGATCGGCCGGCACATGGGCAGAACCATCGAGAAGAAGATCCGGAACTCGTTCGCGCCGTCGATGCGCGCGGCTTCGAGGACCTCGTCGGGGATGGTCGTCATGAACTGGCGGATGACGAAGATGTTGAACGCGCTGACGAGCGACGGAAGCGCGACACCGACCAGGGTGTCCGTGAGCCCGATGCCGTTGATGACAAGGTAGGTGGGCACCATGGCGACCTGCACCGGGATCATCATGCTGGTCAGCACCAGCATGAAGAGGCCGTCGCGACCGCGGAAGCGGAACTTGGCGAACGCGTAACCGGCCATCGTCACCAGCAGCATTCCGGCGAAGCCGATGAGCACCACGATGACGGTGTTGACGATGTAGGGACCGAAGTCCAGGTCGCGGAACAGGGTGAGATAGCTGTCGAAGGTGATTCTCGACGGGACGGCGTGCGGAGGGTAAGCGACCGCGTCGCTCTCCGGTTCGAGAGAGGTGGTGAGCATCCAGAGGAACGGAAACGCGGTGAGCACCGCACCGATCGTGAGGAGGACGCCGATCGGCAGGACGTGGCGGCGCCGGGTGCGACTAGTCATCGCTGTCCTTCCTCATGCGCAGTTGGATCACGGTGACGGCCGCGATGATCAGAAACAGCACGATCGACGCCGCCGATGCGAAGCCGAACGCGTTGTAACGGAAGCCCTGTTGGTAGATGTAGAGCGACACGGACGTCGTCGCGCCCACCGGCCCGCCCTGGGTGAGGACGTACGGTTCGTCGAAGAACTGCATCCAGTTGATCAGGGTCGTGACCGTCACGAAGAAGATCGCGAAACGCAGGAGCGGAACGGTGATGCTGAGGATCTTGCGCCATTCCCCGGCGCCGTCGAGCGACGCCGCCTCGTAGTAGTCCTCGGGGATGGCCTGCAGCGCCGCCAGGAAGATGACCACGTTCAGGCCCGACCCGCGCCAGATCGCCACCAGCGCGACGGAGAACTTCGCCGTGGTCGGATCGCTGAGCCAGTCCACGGGGCCGAGACCCACCAGGTGCAGGAGGTAGTTCAGCAGCCCGAACTGGCCGTTGTAGAGGTAGCCCCAGATGAGTGAGATGGCCACGATCGCGGTGATCGCGGGCACGAAGTAGAAGGCGCGCAGGGCCCGGAAGAAGCGCGAACGGCTCCGG
Source organism: Streptomyces sp. NBC_00080 (assembly GCF_045041255.1). Classification (NCBI taxonomy): domain Bacteria; kingdom Bacillati; phylum Actinomycetota; class Actinomycetes; order Kitasatosporales; family Streptomycetaceae; genus Streptomyces; species Streptomyces sp. NBC_00080. The sequence goes on along the minus strand of NZ_CP108235.1, from coordinate 8,572,751 downwards.
TTGAGGCCGATGGCGATGATCAGTGAACCGAGGACCAGGACGGGAACGCCCAGGGCGACGAAGAGGCCCGTGTTGCGCAGCGCCTCCCAGAACGCGGCGTCGCCCAACAGCTTCTGGTAGTTGTCGAGTCCGATGAAGTGGACGTTTCCGTAGTCGGCGAGCCCGCTGATGTTCATGTCGGTCAGGCTGACCAGAGCCGCGAGGACGATCGGAAACACGCCGAAGGTCAGCAGGCACAACACCGCGGGGCTGAGGAAGACGTACGGCACCAGGCGTTGGAGGCGCCTTCGGGGCAGCGGACGGGCCTGAGGCGGTGGGGTTTGTTCCTTGCGGGGGGCGAGTTGGGTGGCGGTGCTCATGCGGTCTCCCGTCGAGGTGCGGGCGCCGGATACCGGACCGGCGCCCGCACAGGCCTGAAGGTGCTACTGCTGCGCTTGGGCGACGGCTTTGTCGAGGCCTGCCAGCGCCGACGACTTGTCGGCGCCCTTCAGCGCGACGCTGTTCAGGGAGTCCAGGAGGCTCTGGCTGATCTTGTCCCACTGCGGCGCGAGGGGCAGCAGCCTGGCGTCCTTGAGCTGGCGCACGTAGACCTGGGCCTTGGGGTCCTGGGCGAGCGCGGGGTCGTCCAGTGCCGCCTTGGCGGCCGGCAGATCGTTGGTGGCCTTGTACCACGCGACCTGGGTCGCGGGACGAGCCATGTAGTCGAGCAACCGGAGCGAGTCCTTGATGTGTGAGGAGTTGCGCCAGACGCCCAGGTTGGAGCCGCCGAACAGGGATGTCCCCGCACGGTCCGCGGGCAGCGGCGCCACCTCCCACTTGCCGGCCAGCTCCGGTGCCTGGCTGTTGATGGTGGCGGACAGATAGGGGCCGGAGATCAGCATGGGTGTGGCGCCGGAGACCAGGCCCTGGGTCTGGTCGAAGTCGGACGCCGTCGGGACGAGCTTGTCCTTGTAGAAGGAGAGGTAGTAGTCGGCGGCCTTCTTGAACTGCGGGCTGTCGAAGGTGACCTTGCCGGCGGCGTCGGTGATGTCTCCGCCGGCCTGCCAGGTCAGTTCCGCGGGCAGCGCGCTGTCCCACTGCGGAATGTAGAAGCCGTACTTGCCCTGCCCGCGGCCGGCGAGCTTCGCCGCGTCCGCGTGGAGCTCGGACCAGGTGGTGGGCGGCTTGGTGATGCCCGCCTTCCCGAGGATGTCGCTGCGGTAGAAGAGCACGCGGACGTCACTGATCCAGGGCATGGTGAGCCGCTTGCCGTCAGGGTGGAGCTTGTTCGAGGCGACGGCGTCGAGGTACTGGGAGTCCTGGAGGGCGGGGTGGTCCTTGGCGTAGGGGGTGAGGTCTGCGAGAGCGTCTGCGGCCACGAAGGACGGCAGCTGTGACAGGCCCACCTGGACGACATCCGGACCCTTGCCCGACGCGACCGCCGTGGTCAGCTTGTCGTTGACGTTCGCCCACGGGATCGCCTGGACCTTCACCTTGACGTGTGTCTCCTTGGTGAAGCCACGCAGCAGTGTGGTCAGAGCCTTGCTGTCCTCCATGGTCCACACCGTGATCGTTCCCGGCCCGTCGGCCTGGGGGGAAGTGCCACCACACCCTGCCACGGTCATGGCCAGAGCCATGATGCCTGCTGCTGCGCCAGCTCTGCGCACTCTCTTCATCGGGCTCTCCTCGGTGACTCTCGCCTGCTTGCGGCCCTGCACTGGCTGAGCGATGGCGACCGCTCCCGGACGTCGACGCCGGATGCGGCACCATGCCGCCGCCATGCAGCCGACGCTCAGTCAGTTGTTGTGCAGGGGCCAGTGCGGGGATTCCTGGCCCCTGCCGCCGCACCTCGATTCGAAAGTTTTCGAAATTCGAGCTGCGGTCAGGCCGAGAAGTTAGAGCGACCGAAACGGGTTGGTCAATGGCAATGCCCGAAATTCTTTGACAGGCTCCCCCCGTCGTCAGCCATGGGGAGCCTTCATTTCCGGCCCTCGGCACCCTCGCCAACGACAGACCGCGCGCTCGATAAGTTGCGAAAGAAGACACACTCCCTTTGAGCGACTGGCGTCGACAACACCAGATCTCGGCGCGAACCCGGCCGACAGCAGCTGGGCGCAACCCCCATTCACACATGACCTGCCGAGACTGCCTCCGCCCGCATTACCTTCGCCTGTGCAATCTTCGCGATTCGAGTAGCAAGCCCCGGCAGAAACCACCGGCTTCACGTGCGTCCCGCCGTTTCGACCCTCGCCGATGCCCGGGCCGACGCCGCGTCGGCCTGGGCGCCGACCGCGCGCTGATGCACCCGCACGAGGGTGGAGTGCGCCGACCTCCCGGCCGATCTCACCCGCGGGTCAGCGGCGGCCCGCGGAACCGGCACCGAGGGGCCGTCCGGCGTCTCGCCGGCCGCGGCGGCGTTCTCTTCGCCATGCTCCGCGACGAGACCTTCTGCTTGCGACGCCTGAACCCCGTCCTCGCGGGCCCGACCGCACCGGCCTGTCCTGAACCTGCCTCGACCCGGACGACGGCTGGGCCTGACGGCGGTCACCGGCTAGGCGGCGAGGGAGCGGTCAGAACGGCCCGTCAGTCGACAGGTCCTCCCGCGCAGCCGGAGGACAGCCGGTACACGCCCGGCCGGGGTGCGGTAGCCGGGTCCACGAGCCGTCCGCGGCGACCCGCGCTCCCCGGACCACGACCACGGCGAATACGCGATCCGCACGGTGCGCGTCCCGGCACGAGGCGCCGCCCTCTCGATCCCGCCATCACGCCTTGAGATCACATAGCTGACCTGCAGCGACACCCTGAAAGACGCGGAATGCAGCCGGATTCGACCCCGATTCGACCCAGAAGCCCTCTCATCAAAGCCCCCCCTCGCCGCCATGGCCGAGGCGTTCCAGCGGGGTTCAGCTCACTCAGCGGCGTGGACCTGCCGCCATTGCGCAACTGCTCCTCGGTCAGCTCCACGGTCCGCGCAAGTCGATTCCACGACCGTTCGCCATAGAGCACCTGGCTCACAACCAACCCCGTTTTCACGCAGCCGGCTCAGCAGATCCCAACTTCACACCCCGACGTAGCCCCGCCGTGGCTCATCCTCTTGGCTCAAGGGGACTACACACGCAGAGTGTGCCTGGTGCCTTCCTGGTTCCGCATGAAGGGTCCCGAGTCGCCCGCGGTGCGTGTGCAGACGGGGTGGCGGCGCTCAGCCGGTCATGAAGCCCCCGGGAGAAAGCACACGATGTTCGGTATGAGTGAGCTGGCCTTGATCCTCCTCGTCGTCGTGGTCATCCTCGGGATCAAGAAGCTGCCGGAGTTGACGCGTTCGGCGGGCAAGGCCGCCCGGATCTTCAAGAGCGAGGCGAAGGCTCTCAAGGAACAGGATGCCCCCGGCGCTCCGGCTGGAGCCGGGCCGGCCGTCTCCGGCACCGTCGTCGATCGGGACGAGCCTTCTGCGCGTGCCTGACGGCGGGGACGACCCGCACAGGCTCCGGGCGACCGGGCGACACCCTCACCGCACGTGCGGCGGGGGCCGGTTACCTGCGCTTCCCGCCCCACCGCCGCAGCGCACAGCCGTTCGCCCGCCCCGCTCCATCCCTACTCGGTGCGCAGGGCGGTCGCCGTACGGGCTCTGGCCGCCCAGCTCGCGGGCAACAGCGCACCCAGGACGGCGATGAGCAGGCCCCCCAGGGCGAGCAGGGTCAGTTCGGCCGCGTGGTAGACGGCGAGTACGGAGTCCGGGAGTTCCAGGCCGGCGCTGTGGCCCATGGCTGGAATGACCCAGCCGTGCAGGGCGACGCCGAGCGGAACGCCCAGGGCTCCGCCGAGCAGCCCGGTCACCACGACGGAGGTGACGACCATCGCGATCACCTGCCGGGGGGTCATGCCCAGGGCTTTGTGGACGCCGAGTTCGCGCACGCGTTCGCGGGTGTCGAGGACGACCGCGTTGAGCACGCCCAGCGCTGCCACGGCGACGAGCATCAGCGTCAGGAGCGCGGACAGTGCGTTCAGGGTGGCGACCATGTCGCTGCCGCCTTCGGCCCCGCCCGCTCGGGCGGTGACGCCCAGCGGTTCGAGGCCCTTGTTCAGGGCGGCGACATAACCGGCCACGTCAGTACCGGATTTCGCCGCGATGTGCTGCGTGGTGTCGGTCAGGTCCGGGTGTGCGGGTGCGAGCGTCGCGGCGTCGGTGAACACCTGCATGCCGTCGTAGCGGGGGTCGAGGACCTCGCCGACGATTCGGACCGTGACCGCCTTGCCCAGGCCGCCCAGCGTGATGGTGTCCCCGATGTGCGTACCGGTGGCGGTGAGGAAGGGGGTGGGAACGGCGGCCTCGCCGGGCTCGGCGATCCAGCGGCCGGAGACCATCGTGTAGCCGCCCCAGGAGGCGTCGCCGGTGAAGGCGACGACCGCGGTGGTGCCGGCCAGGCCGGGGACCGTGGCCCGGGCCGTCGCGGTCGTGTAGTACGTCCTGGTCGCGGGCTGGGCGTCGATCGCCGCGGCGACGGCGGCGGGATCGGGATCGGGCCGCGTGTCGGGGATCGGACCGTCGGGGCCGAGTTCCGGCAGGGGCGCAGCGACGGTGACGTCGGCGGCGGCGTGTGCCCTTGCCTTCGTCACTTCGCCGAGCGATGACCCCATGCCCACGGTGAAGGTGATCGCGGTGGCGCCGAACAGGATCGCCGTCCCCGTGGCCAGGGCACGGGCGGGTCGTGCGAAGGGGCGGGTCAGTCCCAGGGCGAGCGGCCGTGACAGGGGCAACCGTCCGGCCAGGCTTGCCGCCCACCGGCCGCGGTCCGATTGCGCGGCCCGCCCGACGGCGAGCGCGTCGACCGTGCGCAGCCGCCCGGCCCGCCAGGCGCTCGCCCACGCGGTCACCGCGACCAGGCCGAGCACGCCCGCGACCACGGCCGCGTCGACCCAGGGGGCGACGGCCAGGGACGTGGTGCCGTAGACGTCCTCCGTCTCGGACATGACCGGCACGGCCAGCAGATGGCCCGCGAGGAGGCCTAGCACGGTGCCTGCCGCCGCCGGGACGAGCGCCTGGCCCACGTAGGCCCGTACGACCTGTGCCGGGGTGAAGCCGATGGCCTTGAGGACGCCGATCCGGCGCAGTCCCGCCCCCACGGTGCCGGCGACCACGTTGCCCACGATGAGCACCGACATGACCAGACCCAGGACGCCGAACGCGAGGAGGAAGGGTACGTACAGCGCGGTCTCGCGCTCGGCGGAGGCCCTGACGGTGAGCCAGGACTGCGTCCCCGTCACCGCCTCGACCCCCGCCGTCACGGCCTCGCGGCCTGCCGCGATCTGTGCGGCCGTGCCGGCTGCGGTGAAGCGGTAGAGCATCTGGTAGCCGCCGGGGCGTTCGGGCGTGGCGAGTGCGGCGGCTTGGGCCGGTGTCACCCACGCGTCGGCGCTCCCGGTGACCGAACGGGCCGCGCCGACCACCTTCAGGGTGGGGTTGCCGGGCAGTCCCGGGAAGGTGAGTTCGAGCCCGAGGGCGGGAAACAGCGAGGCGTCGGTGTTCAGCACGATCTCGCCGGGACGAGTGGCCCAGCGCCCGGCGCTCAACGTCAGGTCGTCGACCGCGCCGTCGGGATCGCCACGGCCGACGACGGTCATCGGCCACGCGTCCGTACCTCCGTGGATCCGTGGGTTGACCGACACCGTACGGAACGGTCCGGCAGCGGCAGCCACTCCTTCGGCGCGACCTGTCTCCTTCGCCTGCCCGGCGTCGGTGCGGGCCGCGTCGTACTCGACGGACAGGTGCGCGCCGTGCTGCCGGGCGAAGGCGTCGTCGAAGGGCGCGCCGGAGACCACCAGCAGCGAGCCTCCCAGGACGGACGCGGCCACCGCCATCATCGCGGTCAGGCCGATCACCAGCGTCTGCACCCGGCGCCGGCCCACACCCGCGCGCACCACCCGGCCCAGCGCGCTCATCGGGCCACCTCCACGCTGACGTCCTCCACACCGGCGTCCTCGGCGATCCTGCCGTCGACGATGCGCACCGTGCGGTCCGTGCAGGAGCGGGCCAGGGCGAGGTCGTGAGTGACCACGACGAGGGTCTGGCCCTCGGCATTGAGGTCCCTGAGCAGTCGGCTGACGTCCTCACCGGCTGCCGTGTCGAGCGCGCCGGTGGGTTCGTCGGCCAGGATCAGCGCCGGGCGGTTCATCAACGCCCGCGCCACCGCGACGCGCTGGCGTTCACCGCCGGACAGCCGCCCCGGGTAGACGCGGGCGTGCCGGTCGATGCCGAGGGTCTCGAGGAGTTCCGCCGCGCGGCGATGCGCCTCGCCCCGCGCCATGCCGGCGAGCAGCGCGGGGAGCGCGACGTTGTCGGCGACGGTCTGATCGTCGAGCAGATTGAAGAACTGGAAGACCATGCCGATTTTGGATCGCCGGTACCGGGCCGCCGCCGCCTCGCCCAGGCCGTCGACCCGTACGCCGTCCACGGTGACGGTCCCCGTCTCCGGCCGGTCCAGGCCCGCGATCAGGTTGAGCAGCGTGGACTTGCCGCTGCCGGACGGCCCGAGGATCGCGACGGCCTCGCCGGAGCGCACGGTCAGCGACACGTCGTGGAGGGCGGGCGGCCCGTCGTCGTATCTGCGGCTCACGTCGCGCAGTTCGATCAGCGGCGGCTCGGTCATGAAGGGCTCCTTGCTTCCACACAGCTGGCGCCCTGGACGCTAGGCGGGCTTCCGGCCCGGCCACGTCCTTCGCCCGAGCCGTTTGCGGTCCTCCGTCGGAACGAGGGCCCGGCGGTGTCCTCCTTGAGAAGTAGGCGGCCGGCGTAGGAGGTGCGCCGGAAGTGATCTCCGGGACGGATCCCACGAGGGCGAGGCGGCGGTGAGAATGTGCCGGTGACGAACGAGACGACCGCGGCGGGCCGGCCACGAGAGGCAGCCCGCCGTGCGCTGCGCCCGACCGGGCCGGCTCCGCGCCTCACCCGGCGCGGACGGCAGTTCGACGTGATGGTGGCGGTGGCCTTCGCCGTCACCACCGTGTACTACGCCATCGACGTCACGAACAATCAGGTGCGCGAGGTCCTCCCCGGTGTGGAGAAGGTGGTCCAACCGTCGGGAACGGACGGCGCGGTCGCCCTGAGCGCCCTCGCGCTCGTCACCTCCGGTGCCCTGATCCAGCGGCGCCGCTACCCGCTCGGCGTGCTGTGCGTGGTGGCCTGCCTGGCGCTGCTCACCCCGCAGGACGTCGCGCGGCTGACCTTCTACCCCCTGGTCGTCGCCGTCTACAGCGCCGCCGCCTACAGCCCGTACCGGATTCCCACCCTGGTGGCCGTACCGACGGCGGTCCTCCTGGTCTACACGTCGGGCAGCTCGACCACCCACGTCTACCCGTACCAGCCGGGCATCGTCCCGAACGAGTACGTGGTCCTGTGGATCCTCGGGCCGCTGGCGATGGCCGCCAACGGGCTTCGCACCTGGAGGGTGCGCACCGACGAGGGCCGCGCGCGGCTGACCGCCGTGGAACGCGAGCAGGCCGAGGCGCTGCGTCGTGCCGTCGCCGAGGAACGCGCCAGGATCGCCCGCGAACTGCACGACGTCGTCACCCACAACGTCAGCGTCATGGTCATCCAGGCCGGGGCCGCCCGCAGGGTCATGAGAGCCGTCCCGGACGAGGCCGACGAGGCACTGCTCGCCGTCGAGGCGAGCGGACGGGCGGCCATGACCGATCTGCGTCACGTCATGGGCCTGCTCACCATGGACAGCGGCAGCCAGAACGCGGACCGCGCCGAGAAGTTGACCCCGCAGCCGGGTCTGGAGCAGCTGGAGACACTCGTCGGGCGGGTCCGGGAGACCGGCCTGCCGGTCGACCTGGAGATCACCGGAGCGGCCCGCCCCGTACCGCCCGGCATCGGGCTCACCGCATATCGCGTGGTCCAGGAGGCGCTCACGAACACGGTCAAACACGCCTGCGGAGCACATGCCACCGTGTCCGTCGAGTACGCCCCCGACCGGCTGCGGGTGGAAGTCTCCGATACCGGTGGCCTTCCCGGGCCCGGCGCGGCCACCGGGAACGGCCGCGGGCTGCTCGGCCTGCGCGAGCGCCTCTCCGTCTACGACGGAACCCTGGACACCGGCCGGCGCCTCACCGGCGGCTACCGTGTCGAGGCACTCATCCCTCTGGAGGCACTGTGACCGAGCCGCCGCCGCGCGTGGTGCTCGCCGACGACCAGACCCTGGTCCGTACCGGATTCCGGATGATCCTGCGCTCCGACGGCATCGAGGTCGTGGGCGAGGCCACCAACGGGTCCGAAGCCGTCGACGCGGTTCGCCGTACCCGGCCCGACGTCGTTCTGATGGACGTCCGGATGCCGGAGATGGACGGCCTGGAGGCCACTCGCCGCATCCTCACCGGCACCCCGGGCGAGCCGCGCGTGATCATCCTGACCACCTTCGACCTCGACGAGTACGTCTACGCGGCGCTGTCCGCGGGCGCCAGCGGCTTCCTCCTCAAGGACGTCACCCCCGAGCAGCTGATCGCCGCCGTCCGCACGGTCCGCTCCGGCGACGCCCTGCTCGCACCGGCCGTCACCCGACGCCTGGTCGAACGGTTCACCCGCCACGGGAGCCAGACCACGGCGATCCACCGGGACCTCACCTCGCTCACCTCGCGCGAACGCGAAGTCCTGGGGCTGGTGGCCCGAGGACTGAGCAACGCCGAACTCGCCGACCGCCTGCACCTGGCCGAGACCACGGTCAAGACCCATGTCTCCCGTGTCCTCGGCAAGCTCCAACTGCGTGACCGCGTCCAGGCCGTCATCGCCGCCTACGAGACCGGGCTGGTCAGCGTGGGCGGGCAGGAGCCCGCCCAGCCGACCGCCGAACACCCGTGAGGCCTGTCGGCGGCCACCCGAGTTTCCAGGACCTCGATGACGGTGCCGTGACAAGCGTCCGTCAGGCGGCCTGCGGATGCAGCAGCCGGCCGAGCAGGTCGTCGAGGGTGACGATGCCGGTGAGGCGACCGCTGTCGTCGCGGACGACGGCGAGCGAGGCCCGGCGTCGGCGCAGCTGCTCGATGGCGTGGCTGATCGTGTCCTGCTCGGTCAGTTCCGGCAGCGGACGGGCCAGGTCCCGGGCCGTGGCAGACCGTCCACGGGCGCGGGCGATGAGCGCGTCACGCGCGTGCACCGATCCGACGACCCGGTCACCGTCGCGCACCAGCAGACGGTTGCGGTCGTGCTCGGCCGCCTTGGCGAGGATCTCGTCCACCACCGCTTCCACCGCCACCGAGGTCACCTGCGCGGCGGGCACCTGGAGATCGCCCACCGGGTTGTGGGGCTCGGTGAGTGAGCTGGTGAGCAGCTCCGAGTCCGTCTCACTGATCAGACCGAGCCGCTCCGACTCCTCGATGAGACGAGTGGGGCACTCTCCCATCGAGTCACACCAGTGTCAGCCGCGCGCCGAGAGCCGCGCGCCGGCAGCCGCTCCTGGTCAGCCGGCGCACGGACCCGCGGCGCGTCACCGCCAGATGGACTTCAACTGCCACGCCCGCATGTGGTTGAGGGTGGCGGCGCCGCCCTCGGCGAAGACCTCGACGCCGGTGCTGGAGGGGTCGGGGAAGATCTGGTCGGTGATCACGGCTTCGCCGTTGCCGCCGAAGACCTCGACGGAGGACCAGTCGACGAGGATACGCAGTTTGACCTTGCCGTTCTTGGGCTTCAGGGGTGCGGTCTGGACGCCGGGGAAGGTGCTGTTGAAGTCCTCGGCGCCGGAGCGGGTGCGGTCGACGTACAGCTCCTGGGTCGTGGTGTCGTAGCCGATGACGGTCTCCTCGCCGCCTGCGCCGGTGCGCACCTTGAGGCCGAAGCGGTCGGCGTCTTTGAGGGAGAAGGTCGCCTCGATGTCGAGTGCCTTGCCCTTGGCCGCGGGGCCGATCAGCGGCTTGGAGGTGCTCTTGACGGTGACGCCTGACGCCGTCGCTGGGTGCTGCTGCCGGAGGGACTCCAGGCTGCCCACCGGCTTGCTGGTCAGCCGGGTCTGGCCGTTGATCGTGCGCAGGGCCATTTCCCGGGGAACGCTCTGCGCGCTGCGCCAGGGGGAGGTGGGGATGGATTGGCCGTAGTCCCAGTTGTTCATCCAGCCGATCATGTAGCGCTTGCCGCCCGGGGCGTTCTCCCAGGACACCGCCGCGTAGTAGTCCTTGCCGTAGTCGGTCCAGTCGGCGCGCTGTACGACGGACTTGGCGGGCTTCTCGGCGGCGGTGAACTGGTCGGCCATGACGTGGCCCCAGCCGACGGAGTTCATGTCGACGACCTGGATCTGCGCCTTCTTGCCGACGTAGGGGCGCAGGTCGAAGGAGGCCCAGTCCAGGCTCTCGCTGTCGGCGCCGGTCGTGCTGCGGACGACCTCGCCGTCGACCAGGAGATTGACGGACGTCTCCTGAGAGACGCGCGGGGCCTTGGTGTCGGACAACATGATGTGGTCGACGTTGAGGTGACCCCAGCCGCCGCTGTTGTTGTCGACGATCTTGATCTGCGCCTTCTTGCCGGCGAGTTCGCCAACGTCCCAGGAGGCCCAGTTGAGTGCCTCGCGGTCCTTTCCGGTGGCGCTGCGGACGACCTGGCCGTCCACGAGGAGTTCGACGGCGGTGGGGTTGTCGGAGTCGGCAGGGTGGTTGCCGCCGCCGATGAGGAAGTTGATGTGCTTCTTGTCGATGGTGAACTCGGGCGAGGTGAGTGTGCCGGTGGCCGAGTCACCGTTCAGGAAGGTGTTGGCCAGCCCGTCTCCCAGGAATCCGGAGACTTGCCCCTGGTCGGGGAGGGTGCCGGGGGCCGGTGCGGTGCCGAAGGCGTCCCCGGTCGCCGTCCAGTCGCCGTAGGTGCCGCCTTCGAAGTCGGCGAGGACCGTGCCCTCGGGCGGAGTTCTGTCCATGACGGTTCCGGCCTCGTGCGGATGCCGCCCGCCACCGACCTTGAAGTTCAGGTAGGGGCTGTCGACGGTGAATTCGGGTGAGGTGAGGGTGCCGGTGGCTCCGTCACCGCCGTGGAAGCTGTTGGCGAGGCCCTTGCCGTCGAAGCCCTCGACGGTCCCCTGCCAGTCCACCGCCCCGGTTGCCGGTCCCTGGCCGAACGCGGTGCCGGTGGTCGTCCAGGAACCGAAATTGGTGCCCTCGAAGTCCTGCACCACCGTGCCGGTGGGCGGGGTGTAGGTGCCCTTGTCGTCTGCGGTGAACTTCTTGCCATCGAAGTCACCGATGAAGTATTGCGAGCCCGAACCGCCCGCGATACCACCGGGATTGATGTTGACGACCAAGACCCACTTGATCTTCTTCTTGTTCCCGTCGACCGCGAGGGGGAACAGGTCGGGGCACTCCCACACGCCGCCCGTCGCACCGGCCGGCCCGAACTCGCTCTGCAGCTTCCAGTCCTTGAGGTTCTTGGACGAGTAGAACTGCACCTTGTGCTCGGCGGACAGCGACACCGTCATGAGCCAGCTGTTGGTCGGCGCGTACCACTGGACCTTGGGATCGCGGAAGTTGTTGGAGCCGATGTCGATGACGGGGTTGCCCTGGTACTTGGTCCAGGTGCGGCCGCGGTCGGTGCTGTAGGCGAGCGACTGGGCCTGCTTGCCGCCGTTTTTGTAGGCGCTGGTGTAGATCGCCACCATGGGCGGGTTTTTCTTCGTCCCGAAGCCGGTGGTGTTGTTCCAGTCGACGACCGCACTGCCGGAGAACACCATCTCCTCGTCGTCGTGCGACAGGGCGAGCGGCAACTCCTCCCAGTACACGAGGTCCTTGCTCACCGCGTGCCCCCAGGACATGTCGCCCCACGTGTTGCCGTTGGGGTTGTACTGGTAGAAGAGGTGGTACTCGCCCTTGTAGTACACGAGCCCGTTGGGGTCGTTCATCCAGTTCTTCTCCGGAGTGAAGTGGAACTGGGGTCTGTAGGTCTCGGTGTACGTCGGGGTGTCGGCAGCGACGGCTGAAGGAGCCAGCGGAGCTGCGGACAGGGCGCAGACGGTCGCCACCGCCGCCATCATCCGTATGCGGGCATGCCGGGATACGCGTGCAGAGCTCATGGTGTCTCCTAGTCCCGCGGCTCGTCGGCGCAGCACTGACTGCGGCCCCGGCGCGGACGGACCGAAAAGTGGCATCCCAGCGGCGTCGACGTCCACGCAGCCGACTGGGGCGTCAGCGACGACGAATGTCATCGATGACAGCGAGTGCCCGATTATGAAGGGCAATCCGGCCAGCGCGTCAACGGTGCGGGCGGGATTGCTTCGGGACGGGTCTACGGTCCGTCGGGCATCGTCGGCAGTCGCGAACCGCACCAACGAGTTCGGCCATGGCGGGTTGGACTTGGCAACCGCGCAGGTCAGAGCGGTGACCTGGGTGGCAACCGGCAGGCTTCCGCGGCCTCGCGCGAGACCGAGATCGGCTGCGTCAACAAGTTGTTTCCGGGGTGTTGACCGGTGGGGCCTCTCGGTGCTTCACTCCCGGAACCGGTACCGAAACCGGTTCCGGTACTGCTTCCGGTACCGGTTGCACGGGTCTCTGTACGATCGTCCCTTCGGTGCGGGAGGGAAGTCTTCCGCCTCTGCAGAAAGGGAGGGGAGGTGACATGGGAGTCACTATCGCCGACGTGGCCACGCGGGCCGGCGTCAGCAAGACGACGGTCTCGCGGGTGCTGAACGCCAAGGGCGAGATCAGCGAGGACACCGTCTCGAAGGTCCGCGAGGCGATCTCGGAACTCGGCTATGTGCCGAGCGCGGGGGCCGTGGGGCTGGCACGCGGCACGACACAGATGATCGGCATGCTGGTCCCTGACCTGGCATGGGTCTGGGCCGGCATCGTGCAGGCGGTCGTCGAGACGCTGGAGGCCGAGGGCTTCGGGCTGCGGATGCTGACCGTGAACGGCGGTGAGGAGTCACTGCGCAGGCTGGGCCTGCAGGTCGCCGCCAAGTCGTTCGACGGCCTGCTGGTGATTGAGCCCGAGGGGGCCCTGGCGGCCATCACGGAACTGCACGAGGCCGGACTGCCGGTGGTGCTGATAGACGACCGCTTCCAGCGGCCGGGATTCCCCTACGTGGCCACCACCAACCGGGAGGGCGGTGAGCAGGCGGCGCGCCACCTGCTGGACCTCGGTCGCCGTCGCCCTCTGGTGGTGACCGGTCCTGATGAGTACGGCTGCACCCAGGAACGGCTGGGCGGCTTCGTCGACGTCTATGCGCAGGCCGGGATCGAGCTCGACCCGCGCAGCATCATCGGCGGTGACTTCTTGTTCGACACAGCCCGGAGCGCGGTCGCGGGGGCTCTCGCGGACGGCGTGGAGTTCGACGCGGTCTTCGGGCACAACGACCCCTCGGCGGCCGGCGTGCTCGCGGCCCTGCACGAGGCCGGCCTCAAGATTCCGCGGGATGTCGCCGTGGTGGGGTTCGACGACGTCGAGGTGGCGTCGTACACCTATCCGGCCTTGACCACCATCCGCCAGCCGATGCGGGAGATGGGTGAGGCAGCGGCGCGTCTGCTGCTCGACCACGTGCGCAGATCGCCCGAGGCCGCCCCCTCGCGCATCATTCCCACCAGCCTCGTGATCCGTGGTTCGACGTTAGAGCCGAGCTCGAACTGACGCGATGTCATCACGATGCGTACGTGATGGCACCTCGCAGCCGGGCGGTGCGTCGCCGGTGACGCACCGCCCCCCGTCTCCTTGAAACCTCGGCGACCCACTTGGGCCTCGCCTTCCTCGCAACCATGGCGGCTGCACACGCGTTCATGCGGCACCGCCCACATGCGCCCTTCCGCTCGCGCGTTCCCGATCCGGGACACCGAACGGCGCGCCTGGCCCACCCCGCCCGGCCCCTACCCACTCCGCGTCGGATGCTCCAGCCGCGCCCTGCGGCTGACCGCCGATGCCGCTGTCGCCGCAGACGGTCCCCACCCGTGCGCCGGCCCATCCGGGCGTCCGCCCGCTCTCACCCTTAGCCCCCCGCGCCTGTATCGCTCAACGGCAAGGAGCCGCATCATGCGTATCACCACCCGTCACGCTGTCAGAACCGTCCAGACCCTGTGCGTCACCGTCACGGCAGCCCTCGTGGCCACCGGCTGCGGCCGGAGCGAGGATTCCGGCCCCGGCAAGGACGCACCCGCCGAGATTGCCGCGGGCAAGGCCAAGGGGACGGTGGTCATGTGGTCCATGGGCGACCCCGACGAAGACCTCAAGGAACTGGCCAAGAAGTTCGAGCAGGAGAACCCGGACGCAGACGTCAAGATCACCGCGGTCCCGTGGGACGGCGCCCACGACAAGCTGACCACCGCCATCGCCGGCGGCAACACACCGGACATGTCCATGGTGGGCAGCACTTGGATGGCCGAGATGGCCGCCTTGAACGGCTTCCAGGCCACCCCGACGTCGATCAAGTCCTCGGACTTCTACCCCGGCCAGTGGGACACCACCAAGTACAAGAAGACCTCCTACGGCGTCCCGTTCATCGCCGACACCCAAGCGGTCTTCTACCGGACCGACATCACCAAGAAGGCCGGTATCAAGGGCGCCCTGGCCGGCGACCGGGCCGGATACCTGAAGGATCTCAAGGCCATCCAGGCCACCGCCGGCAAGGAGAACCCCAAGCTGCGCCATGCCAGCGGGCTGGTGATGGGCTTCAACTCCTGGATTTTCTGGGTGCCGATGGTCTGGCAGCAGGGCGGTGACATCTACGACGCCAAGACCGGGAAGTTCACCTTCGACTCGCCCGAGGTCGCCAAGGCGCTGGAGGACTACGCGAGCGTCCCCAAGCAGGGCCTGGCGCCGACCGACAGGTCGGACAACGTTCAGGGCTTCCGGGACGGGCTGATCGCCGTCTACCAGGAGGGTGCGTGGGCCGGCGGCAGCCTCCACAAGGACGCCCCGGAGCTGGACGGCAAGTGGAAGACCATGCCGATGCCGTACTCCGAGCAGCCCGCCGGGTTCGCCGGCGGCAGCGACCTGGCGGTGTTCAAGGAGGCCAAGAACCCCGACGCGGCATGGAAGTTCGCCCAGTTCCTGACCGAGCCCGCCAACCTCGCGGCCTATTCCAAGGCCACCGGCAGCCTGCCTCCTTCGCCCCAGGCGTGGACGGAGGGGAAGCTGACCGAGGACGAGAACTTGAAGGCGTTCGCCGAGCAGCTCGAGGTCAGCAAGGCGCCGCCCGCCATCACGACCTGGCAGCAGATCGCCGACACCATCGACTCCGAACTGGAGAAGCTGACCCTCGGCAAGGCCACCGTCGCCGAGGTGCAGAAGACACTGCAGTCCAAGGCCACCAGCATCGGCACGGGCCGCTGAGCGCCACCGCCATGAGCACCCCTCGTAGGGACGGATGACATCCATGTCCACGAATACACTCCCCGGGCGGGGCGACACCGGCAAGCAGAACACCGGAGGGCCGGAGCGGAGTGCCGATCGCCGGAGCCTCACGTTCCGGAGCCCGGCGCGCGGCAGGCAGGCCCGGGCCGCCTGGCTCCTCGCCGGGCCCTTCCTCGCGCTGTTCGCGGCCTTCATGCTGCTGCCGGTGGTGTGGTCGCTGCTGATGAGTTTGACCGACACTCAGAGCGCTGACCTGCGCACCCCTTTGAACGTGTCGTTCGTCGGCTTCGACAACTACGTGCGGCTCTTCCAGGACGATCAGTTCTTCACGGCCCTGCGCAACACGGCCGTGTTCGTCCTGGTGGCCCTGCCCCTCACCCTGGCCGCCGGGCTCGCCGCGGCGGTCGCCCTCGACCGGGGCATCCGCCGTTTCCGGGCCGTCTTCCGGGTCGGCTTCTACCTCCCGGTGATCACCAGCATCGTGGCCGTCGCCGTGGTGTGGAAGACGCTCCTCGAACCTCGCGCGGGACTGGTGAACCTCGTCCTGGGCTGGTTCGGGATCGACGGCCCGGCCTGGCTGGCGGACACCCGCTTCGCACTGCCCGTCATGATCCTGATGGCCGTATGGCGCAACCTGGGCACCGTCATGATCATCATGCTGGCCGGGCTGCAGTCCGTGCCCCAGTCCCTGATGGAGGCGGCAGAACTCGACGGCGCCGGGCCCTGGCAACGGTTCTGGCGCGTCACCTTCCCGCTCCTGCGTCCCGCCCTGCTGCTCACCGCCGTCACGACCGGCATCGGCTACCTGCAGTTCTTCGACGAACCGTTCGTCATGACCGACGGCGGACCGCTGGACTCCACCCTCTCGGCCACGTTGTACGCCTACAAACAGTTCGGCAACGGCAATTACGAGATGGCGTCGGCCGCCAGCTACGTCATCTTCGTCCTCATCGTGGCGCTGACCGTGCTGCAGTTCCGCGTGCTGCGAGACAAGGACTGACGACCCATGAGCACCCTCTCCACCCTCCCCACGGCACAACCGGGCACGGACCGCGTCCTCAAGCGTCGCCGCATCCGCCAGACCTGGGGCCAGCCCTGGCTGTATCTGCCGCTCGCGGGCGCCCTGCTGCTGATGATCGCGCCGTTCCTGTGGATGCTGTCCGGCTCCTTCAAACCCGAGGCCGACATCCGCAGCGTCCCGCCCGTCCTGCTCCCCACGGCGCCCACGACCGCCAACTACGGTGAGCTGTTCAGCACGCTCGACTTCACGAGCATGTTCGCCAACTCCGTGATCGTGGCCCTCGCCGTCACCGCCGGGAACCTGATCTTCTGCTCGATGCTCGGATACGCCCTGGCCAAGCTGGAGTTCCGCGGACAGCGCGCCGTTTTCCTGCTGGTCATGGGGACGCTCATGATCCCCGGCCTGGTCACCTTCGTTCCCCTGTACGTGCTGGTGTCCAACATGCAGCTGACCGGCTCCATGCTCGGGCTGATCCTGCCGTTCCTGGCCGGCCCCTTCGGGGTGTTCCTGATGCGGCAGTTCATCTCCACCCTGCCCGACGAGCTGATCGACGCCGCCCGCGTCGACGGCTGCAGCGAACTGTCCATCTTCGCGAAGATCATCCTGCCGCTGACCAAGCCGGCCCTCGCCACCCTCGGGATCATCACCTTCCTCGGCTCCTGGAACAACTTCCTGTGGCCCCTGGTCGTGGCCCAGAACGAGAGCCAGTACACCCTTCCCGTCGGCCTCGCCCTGGCCAGCAGCGGACAGTCCTTCACCCGCTTCGGCATCCTGCTCGCCGGCGCCATGGTCGTCCTGCTGCCGGTGATGATCGTCTTCCTCTTCTTCCAGCGCCAGTTCGTGGCCGGCATCGCCACCACCGGCCTGAAGTGACACCCCGGCTCCCACCCCGCCGCCCCATGCCGTGCCGGTCCCGCCCGGGGCGGCGGACAGACGGCACGCGAGCCCCGCCGCGCAGGGCGGCAGCGTGCGCGCGACGAGGCACTCGCGTCGCCCATCAACTCTCTGATCTGTGACGACTCATCTCTTGGAGAACACCGTGGGACAGCCGGTCCACTCTGCCTTGTACCTGGATCCGGAAGCGGCCGTGGAATCGAGAACCGAGGACTTGCTGTCCCGGATGACCCTGCCGGAGAAGGTCGGGCAGTTGCTGATGCTCGACGCACAACACGGGGACCTGGTGGACATCCTGTCGGCCAAGCTGGCCGGGTCCGTTCTGCATGTGACTCCCGAACGGATGCCCGAGGCCATGAAAATGGCCCGGCGGACACGGCTCGGCATTCCGCTGCTGACAGCCGACGACGCCATCCACGGCCACTCGTTCTGGCCCGGCGCGACCATCTTCCCGACACAGCTGGCCATGGCCTGCACCTGGGACCCCACTCTGCTCCACCGGGTGGCCCGCGCGTCCGCGACCGAAATCGCGACGACCGGAATCCACGGGACCTTCTCCCCGGTCCTGTGTATCACCCGGGACCTGCGCTGGGGTCGGATCAACGAGACGTTCGGCGAGGACCCCTTCCTGATCGGCGAACTCGGCGCGGCAATGGTGCGCGGCTACCAGGGCGAGGGCCTCAGCGACCCGACAGCCGTGCTGGCATACGCCAAGCACTTTGCGGGCTACTCCGAAACCCTGGGCGGCCGCGACGCGAGCGAAGCCGAGCTCAGCCCACGCAAGCTGCGCTCATGGTTCCTGCCCCCGTTCGAGCAGGCGGTGCGGGCCGGCTGCCGCGGCTTCATGCTCGGTTACCAGTCGATCGACGGGGTGCCCATCACCGCGAATCAGTGGCTGATCAACGATGTGCTCAAGGGCGAGTGGGGCTTCACCGGGACGCTGGTGACCGACTGGGACAACGTCGGCCGGATGGTCTACGACCAGCGGACCTGCGCCGACTACGCCGAGGCGGCGGCGGTCGCCGTCAACGCCGGCAACGACCTCATCATGGCCACGCCGCAGTTCTTCGAGGGCGCGCAGGAGGCGGTCGCCCGCGGCTTGGTCGACGAGAAACAGATCGACGACGCGGTACGGCGGGTTCTGCGGCTGAAGTTCGAGCTCGGGCTCTTCGAGGACCCCCGCGCCCCCGACCCCGAGCGGCAGGCGCAGGTGATCGGCTGCCGCACCCACGCAGACCTCAACCTCGAGACCGCCCGGCGCTCCCTGGTGCTGCTGCGCAACGAGGGGATCCTGCCCCTCGAAGGCGGGCTGACCTCGGACGGAACCGGCCGCGCCGCGAGCCAGGGCGCACTGCGGACGATCGCGGTCATCGGCCCCAACGCCGACAGCCCGGAAGCCATGCTCGGCGACTGGGCAGGCGCCACCGGCCAGGTCCCGTGGATGCCCGAAGGCCATCCCCGCGAGATGGTGGAGACGGTGCTCGACGGCCTTCGCGCCGTCGCACCCGCCGGCTGGACCATCACGCACGCCCGCGGAGCCGACATAGCAAGCCCCACCGCCGACCCCGGATGGTCCCTCGGGCCCGACGGCCAGCCACAGCCGGACGCTTTCACCCCCGCCCCGGTCGACCAGGCACAGCTTCGAGAGGCCACCGCCGCCGCGCAGACTGCCGACTACGCCGTCGTGGTCGTGGGAGACACCATCGCCCTCACCGGCGAGGTGCGCTCGACGGCCACGCTCGACCTCCAAGGAGGACAGATCGCCTTGCTGGACGCGGTCGCCGCCACCGGCACACCCATGATCGTCGTACTCGCCCAGTCCAAGCCGAGCACGCTTCCAGAGTCGGCACTGAACGCGGCAGCCCTCATCGAGGCGTTCAACCCGGGCATGCGCGGTGGCCGCGCCATCGCCGAACTCCTCCTCGGACTCATCGAACCCAGCGGCCGGCTCCCGCTGTCCTTCGCACGCCACGTCGGTCAGCAACCGGTCTTCTACAACCAGGTGCGAGGCCAGCACGGGAGCCGCTACGCGGACCTCACCCAGGACCCCCTGTTCGCGTTCGGCGAGGGCCTCACCTACACCACCGTCACCTACTCCGACCTCGTCGTGCACGACCCGGACGTCCCTTCCGACGGCACCGTCGACGCGACGGTACGACTGACCAACAGCGGAAGCCGTCCGGCCCTGGAAACGGTCCAGGCATACGTCAGCGACCTGACCACCAGCGTCACCTGGGCCGAGCAGGAGCTGAAGGGTTTCACCCAGGTAGAGGTCCCTGCCGGCGAAAGCCTGGACGCCACCATCAATATCCCGGCCACTCACTGCTCACTCGTCACCGCGGACAACCGCCGAGTGGTCGAACCGGGTGAGTTCATGCTCCGCGTCGGCCCCAGCTCACGGCGGGAGCAGCAGCTGAGCGCGGGATTCCGCATCGGGACCTGAACCCCCGTATCTGGACCTGTAGCCCGCATACGGGCTCGAAGACCCCCGCCCCGCCAGCCTGCCGCCCCGCCAAATCGAGGGCCGGCGGGGCGGGTTCCATCTGAGACACCGAAAGGCACGCGTGTGTCCACCACACCCCGCGATCCGCACCGCCCCGTGGCGCACCTGCGCCCGCCCCGCAACTGGATCAACGACCCCAACGGGCTGGTCTTCCACGACGGCCACTACCACGTGTGCTACCAGTACAACCCGTCCGGAGCGACCCACGCGAACATGCACTGGGGCCACTTCCGCAGCCCCGACCTGCTGACCTGGGAGCCGCTGCCGATCGCCCTGTCCCCGAACCCCGATGGCGTGGACGCCGACGGCTGCTTCTCCGGCAACGCCGTCTCCGACGGCGACCGTCTCGTCGCTTTCTACTCCGCGCACCGCGAGGACCGCTCGTTCCAGCACCAACCGGTCACTTGCGCCGTATCCCACGACGGCGGCAACAGCTTCAGCCCGTGCGGCGAACTGCTCATCCCCGAGCTGCCCGAGGGCTGCACCATGTACCGCGACCCGTACGTCTGGCAGGACGGCGAAGGCTGGCGGATGCTGGTCGGCGCCGCCCTCGCGGACGGCCGCGCCGCCGCCCTTCTCTACGACTCACCCGACCTGGAGAACTGGACCTACCGGGGGCCCTTCGCGGCCCGCCGTCCGGAGCCCATCGGTGGTACCGACCTGTTCACCGGCGAGGGCTGGGAATGCCCCCAATACCTCCCGGCAGCCGACGGACCCGGCGCCCTCCTCTTCAGTACCTGGACCGAACCCACCGGTCCGCAGAGGGTCGCGGCCCTGATCGGCGAAGAGCATGCCGGCCACTTCGAGGCCGGCCCAGCGGTACTCGCCGACCACGGCCCCGATTGCTACGCGCCCGCCCTGCTGCGGGCACCGGGCGATCGGTGGCTGCTGTGGGGCTGGTCGTGGGAAGCCCGCGACGAAGCCTGGGCCGTCGCGGACGGATGGGCCGGGGTCCTCACCCTGCCCCGCGAGATCCATGTCGACGGCGACGGTACGCTGCGCCAGCAGCCCGTCACCGAACTGCTCGCCCTGCGCGGCGAGCACACCATCCACGCCGAAGGCGCGACGCACGGCCCGCAGCCGGTGGACCTCGGCAGCGTGGGCCGCGCTTTCGACCTGACGGCCCGTCTGGAGCCGAGCGGAAACGCCGGTCTGCGGCTGCTCACCACCCTGGACGGCTTGGAGTACCTCGACATCCGCGTCGATACCGATGCGGGCGAACTGGTCGTCGACCGCGACCACGCCTCACTGGACAGCCGGGCCCGCGGCGGCTCCTACCGGATGCCCTGCCCCTCTGGTCAGCCGGTCGACCTGCGCGTGGTCGTCGACCACTCCATCGTCGAAATCTTCCTGATCACCACCGGCCAGGTCCTCACCCTGCGCTGCTATCCCACAGGGCAAGGCCCGTGGCGACTTGAGGCCCGCAGCGCACCGGGTACGCGCCTCGGCTTCGCGGTCGACGCGTGGGAGCTGCACCCGCTCGTGATCAAGGAGCCGAGCACCGGCACCGCAGAGCCGGCGCCGACGTCGCCGTAGCACCGACTCCTACCGGTCGATCCCCCACCTCGGCGATGTGTCCCACCCTCTCTCCCAAGTGCTGACCAAGCAGGTCCGAAGGAGGATCTTCCATGAGTTCATACGGTCTCGGACGACGCCAGTTCCTGGCCACCGCTGTTGGTGTCGCCGCCGCCTGGACCTCGGTTTCCGGGAGCGCCATCGCCGCCCCGCAACTGAAGCAGGCCGCACGTGGCCATTCCGTCCGTGTGTGGCTGACGGACGTATCGGCCGACAAGTGGGTCGCCGGCCAGGACGATGTGCTGTTCAAGGCGAAGAGAACGGCCAACCCGCTCACGATCAAGATCGACGGCAGCGTCAAGTACCAGAAGGTCCAAGGCTTCGGTGCGGCCATGACCGACTCCTCCGCCTGGCTCATAGACAAGCTGTCCACCGTCGAGCGGACCAAGCTGATGAAGAAGCTGTTCGATCCCTCGAAGGGAATCGGCCTCAGCCTGCTCCGCTCCCCGATGGGCGCCACGGATTTCAACGCGTCCGGGAACTACTCCTACAACGACATGCCCGCCGGCCAATCGGACCCGACGCTGTCCAACTTCTCCATCCAGCACGATGTGCCGTACATCATTCCGGCCTTGCGGCAGGCCCTCTCACTCAACCCGTCCATCAAGATCATGGCCAACCCGTGGAGCCCGCCAGGCTGGATGAAGACCTCCGACTCTATGATCGGCGGCACCCTCAAGAGCGAGTACACCTCCGCGCTGGCCAACTACTTCGTCAAGTTCATACAGGCCTGTGGCGAAGCCGGCGTGCCCATCTCCTACATTTCCCCGCAGAACGAACCCATGGGTACTCCCACCTGGCCCGGAATGTTCCTGTCCGCGTACCAGGAAGCCGAGTTGATCCAGGAGATCGGCAAGGCGTTCGAAGCCAACGGAATCTCCACGAAGATCCTGGCTTGGGACCACAACTGGGACGTGCCCTCGTATCCGGAGACGATCTTCAGCGATCCCGCAGCCTCCAAGTACACCGCGGGAACCGGATGGCACATCTACAGCGGCAACCCGAAGTACCAGTCAGTGGTCCACAACGACTACCCGAGCAAGGAAACCTTCATCACGGAAGCCACCGGAGGCGTTTGGCAGGACAGCGACCAGACGGCGTTCAGCGAAGCGCTGGGTACCTGGATCATCAACGGCACGCGCAACTGGGCGAACGGGGTGATGCTGTGGAACATCGCACTCGACCCCGATCGGGGCCCGCTCAACAGTGACACCGCCGGTATACCCATGCTGCGGGGCCTGCTCACGATCGACCCGGCCGACGGGCGGGTGACCTACAACGTGGACTACCACGCCCTCGCTCACGCCAGCAGGTTCGTCAGGCCCGGAGCACGCCGGATCTACTCGAACACCTTCGGGGAAGGCAGCATAGAGAACGTTGCGTTCCAGAACCCGGACGGATCGAAGGTCCTGATCGCGCACAACACGGGAAGCGCGGCCAAAACCTTCAGCGTCGCGGACGGGACGCACTCGTTCGACTACACCCTGAACGCCGGCGACGCCGTCACCTTCACGTACTCCGGACCTGCGCAGAGCGGCCGTACCCCCGCAGCGACCAAGGTCTCGGACCCGACACACGACTTCACCTTCAAGTCGGCATCCGGCCCGGTCACCGTCACGTACGACCCGGCACTGCTGCCCTACCAGAACTCCATCCGCACCGGAAACAAGCTGGTCACGTACTCCCTGCCGATCGGAGCTTCCGTCCAGACGACAGGAAGGGCACTGAGCCGCAGCAAGTGGACCGCCACGGCTTCGGCGCAGCCGGACTGGGGTGTGGCCGCGAACGCGATCGACGGCGACATCGACACGCGGTGGAATCTCGGGCACGGGCCCACGAGCGGCGACTGGTTCCAGATCGACCTGGGGAGCCCTACGAGCTTCAATAGAATCGTCCTCGACACCGGCGTGAACAACTCGTTCGACTACGTCACCAAGTATCAGATCTACGTTTCGAACGACGGTGCCGATTGGGGCAGCGCGATTGCGAGCGGCAGTGGAGGCATTGGCAAGATAGCCGTCACGTTGCCGACCTGTACGGCACAGCACATTCGCATCGTCAGTACTGCGGCATCCGGTTTCTGGTGGTCCATCGGCGACATCGAGGTGTACGGGTCTGCGCGTGGAACCGGCTCGATCACAGCTCCGGCAGCGGCATCGAACGGCCTCCAGCTGAAGAACTGGACCAGCAAGGAAGGGGAGCAGGTCACCGCTGTATTCAACGGGACCGCCGACAGCAAGAGCTTCAAGATATCCACCGACGGCTCGTACACGTATACGCTGCCGGGCGGCACCTCGGCGATGTTCACTACCAAGAAGCTGTCGAGCTTCCCATCGCCGACCTTCAGCGATCTGAAGCCGGGCCAAGGCATGCCGCGCTCCAAGTTCACGATTCGCGGCTCTGGTTTCGGCGATGCACAGGGGCTGGGCACGGTTTATTTCGGATCAAGCTATGCCGAAATAGACACCTGGTCGGACACGAGCATCAGCGCCTACGTTCCGAAGGGGCTTCCAGCGGGGAAGGTCACGGTTTCCATGAAGGGAACCAGCGGAGCAGACGCAGGACGATCGTCGTTCGACGTCATCGATCTAGGTCCTGCACTGCCCCGGGCAGGCTGGACCGCAAAGGCTTCGGACGCAAGCCAGTGGGATGCGCCCGGAAACATGCTGGACGGTAATTCCGACACCCGGTACAGCTCCGGAACAAGGCAGTACGACGGACTCTGGATCCAAGTGGACATGGGGCAGACACAGACCTTCGACAAGATCGTGCTCGATGTCGGCGCCAGCGTAAGCGACTATGCGCGGAGCGCAGACGTACACGTGTCCACGGATGGAACCGACTGGACCAAGGTCACGTCCGTAGCGGACGGCCAACGAGTCCACCTGATCTCCTTCCCGACGCAGAAAGCCCGCTACATCAAGGTCGTCAATACCGGAAATGTTGCGCGTAGCTGGTGGTCAGTCGCAGAATTCAACGTCTACAACTGACCCCGGGCTTTCATGTAGGGCGACGTTGGCCTTGCCCCCGTCGCAGAGAGAGTGCATCTTGCCGGCGGGAACAGGGAGTGCTGATGTCCTTGTTCCCGCAGGGCCCTCCGATCAGGCCGTCGCCGTCGTGACCCCCACGCGACCGCTACCAGGACGGTCGCGGAGACCGTAAGCGCCTGGGGCCTGCACAGCTGAACCGTCGCACCACCATGACGCCATCACAGGGCATTAAGACCGCGGTTCGGACACGGGCCTTTGGCATGTCGGCTTCAGCAGCAGACTCTGACCTTGTTCTTTATGGTCGGAGGCTTCGTTGAGGCCAGCAGCGCACCCGGGCGGTGTGACCGTCGATACGGACGATGCACTCTTTGAAGAGCGCCATGGGTCGACCTTCGTCTTCCGGAACCAGCGTTAGTCCGAGGTCCATGATGGGCTTGATGGCCTGCGCTGTGCGAGAGCCGTCGGGGTCCGGGCCGTGCAGGTCCGCCCAGCTCTCGAACAGCGCACGGACCTCTTCCCATCCGGGCCCCGGGATGAAGTGGCAGAGGAACGCTGGCTGATCAATTGCGTACTGCCGTAGCTCGCCGATCCGGGTGTCGCCCTGTGTGAGCCACCACGTCCCGTTCACTACCGCTCCCGTCAGCCACGGCCTCAAGCGGGTTGCCTGAGCTCCCGAGCTCCGTAGTGTCGAATGTCCGTCGAACTGGCTCCCCCACGCGGAAGTTCATCAGACGTGTGGGCGGCCTCCGTCCGATTCTGTGCTCCGACCAAGGAATGCGCCGAACCAGAACGAAGGCCGTGGGGATGAGCCTGCCGCACCTCGATGTCCCGGGGGAAGCGTTCGCCGAAGCGTCACGCCTCCGGGACGACTTCTTCGACTGCCTGACCGCCCGCGGGGACGAGCTGTTCGAGCTGGCCGACGCGCTGCTGTGTGCGGATGGGCCGGTGACCTCGCTGGTGGACCTGACGCTGGTGGCCGAGCACCGGCGTGGGCACGGCGCGATGTACGAGGCGTTGAACCACGGAAACGTGGACGTGCCCCGGCTGCGGCAGGTGCTGGCCGGGCTGCCGATGCCGCGGGCCGCCGACGGGCGCCTGGTCCTGGCGGTCGACGTCAGCAACTGGCTTCGCCCCGACGCGCCGACCAGCGCGGACCGCCTGTTCTGCCACGTTTACGGCCGCAGCGGACGGTCCTCGGACCAGTTCATCCCCGGCTGGCCGTACTCCTTTGTCGCCGCCCTCGAATCGGGCGGACGTCCTGGTGCCAGCTGCTGGACGCTGTCCGTCTCGGGCCCGAGGACGACGTCGCCGAGGTCACCGCCACCGGACGCAACCACGACGCAGGTCACCGACCGGTACGGCACCGCCCGCGCGATGGCCTGGGACCGCATCCACCCCCGTCTGACCACCCGCTCCGCTTGGATCGACCACACCGGCGAACTCCCCATCATCGAAGGCACGCTGATCCGCCTCCAGGTCGACCGCCTGCCTGGCGGAGGCGACCCGCTCCCGCTCTGGCTCTGGTCGTCCGCCACCGGCCTGAACAGCGAGGACGTCGACGTGCGCTGGCAGGCGTTCCTGAGGAGGTTCGACATCGAGCACCTATTCAGGCTGATGAAGCAGACTCTCGGGTGGACCCGCCCGAAGCTGCGAACTCCCGAGGCCGGCGGGCGCTGGACCTGGCTGATCATCGCCGCTCACACCCAGATCCGTCTTCTGCGCGAGGCCGCGTCGACTTGCGGCGGCCGTGGGAGAAGCCCGCCGAGCTTGGCCGGCTCACCCCGGCCCGTGTCCGCCGGGGGTTTCGGAACCTCCGCCCGCACCTGCACTGTCCGGCCCGTGCACCGAAAATCTCAACTCCTGAACCTGGAAGGCCACTTGGTTCGAAGAACCAGCGGCCCGCCACCCGCTACGACGTGGGCAAGACCGTGAAACGACCCGAGAGCATCACCGAGCGAAACCGACTCAGACCATAAAGAACAAGCTGACTGGTTTGCCGCACGGGAAGGCACACTGACGCCGAGCATTCCGCAGGTTCTGATAGCAGGACTTACCGATATCGGCTCGGACGCGCGCACGGACAGCAACAGCGCGCTGGGCGGGGGCGAGTCGGACGACATCGGCCGGTCGGACACGGCGTTCCTTCTGCACGTCTACGCCGACCACAAGAACGCCATCGCGGTCTCCGTCCCCCGCGACACACTCGTCACGATCCCACCCTGCAAACTCCCGGACGACTCCTGGACGAAGACGCGGACGGACACGCAGTTCAACGCGGCCTACTCCGTCGGCGAGACCGCCGAGGGCAACCCCGCCTGCACCCAGAACACCGTGGAGAAGCTGACCGGCCTGCGCGTCGATCACACCGTCGTCGTCGACTTCAAGGTCTTCGCCTCGCTGACCGAGGTGGTCGGCGGCGTGAGGGTGTGCCTGCCGAACGACATCTACCAGGGCGATCTCAACCCCAACCGCGCCACCAAGGGCAAGCTGCTGTTCAAGAAGGGCGAGCAGACGGTCTCCGGGCAGGAGGCCCTCGACTACGTCCGGATCCGGCACGGGATAGGCGACGGCTCCGACATAGGGCGCATCAAACGTCAGCAGGCGTTCGTCGGCAGCCTGATCAAGACGGTCAAGAGCGACGGGCTCACCCCGACCAAGCTGCTGCCCCTCGCCGAGGCGGCGACGAACTCGATGACCGTCGACCCCGGCCTCGGCACGGCCAACAAGCTGATCTCCTTCGCGATGTCGCTGAAGAACATCGACCTGCACAACACCAAGTTCGTCACCATTCCCTGGCGCTACGACGGTTCACGCGTCGCGATCGTCGAGCCGGACGCCTCCGCGCTGTGGGCGGCGCTCAAGGCGGACCGCACCATCGACGGCAAGGACGCCGGCGGCACGAAGAGCACGGCCACGGCCGCCGCCTCCGCGTCACCGAGCGCCGCAGAGAGCATCTCGGGCGAAGGCATCGCCGTAACCGTCTACAACGGCACCACCACCACCGGCGGCCTGGCCTCCACCGCCGCCACCAAGCTGACTCGGCACGGCTTCACGGTCACCGGCACCGCGAACGCCGACAGCCAGGACCACACCACCACGGTCGTCGAGTACCGGTCGGGCCTGAAGGCCCAGGCCGACGGTCGCCCGGCTCTTCCCCGACGCCGAACTCCGGTCCATCACCGGCTCCGGCATCAACGTCGTCCTGGGCGCGTCCTACACCGAGGACGACGGCCCCTCCGCCTCGGCCACCCCGACCGCCGTCCGGACCTCTGTCGCGGACGACGCACGTTCGGCGGACGACGACCTGTGCTCCGACCTGTCGTACGGCTCGGGCGGCTGAATCGGACGTCAGAAATCAGCGCTGTCCTTGACGAGCCCGGACGGCCATCAACCCGGTGGTGTAGAGCGCGAGGACGGCGGCCAGCAGAAGGTAGTAGAGGGCCGGCAGCGGTGTGAGGCCCAGCAGCGAGCCGACCGGGGAGAGCGGCAGCAGCAGCCCGACAGCGGTGAGTGCGCCGGCTGCCCAGCTCACCGGGCCGGGCGGCCGGCCCTCGGCGCGTCGGCGACCGCCCCGCAGCAGGAGCATCTGTTCGGCAACTCCAGGAACTGATCCCCCACGTCCGTCGTCGCCGCCACAGACGTGCGGCGACGGCCGCCTCCCGCGTCCCGCCTCCCGCCTCCCGCGTCCCGCCTCCCGCCTCCCGCCTCCCGCCTCCCGCCTCCCGCCTCCCGCCTCCCGCCTCCCGCCTCCCGCCTCGGCGGACGCTCTACGGGGCGAGCGGTTCCGGCAGATGAAGGCGCAGATAGGGCAGCACACCCCGCTCCAGCAGGGCCTCCCGCCATCGCTCCCGGGCCCGCTCCACATCCGCTCCGTTCGCGGAGCCTCGGGCGCCAGGGGACGCCGTGCCGGGCTCGTCACGTCCGCGCAGGGCCGTGCGCAGCAGCGCCCAGAGGCCTGCGGCCGTGGTGACGGCCGCTACGAGAGCCAGCATCCACCCCGCCGTGACAACCGACGCGGCGAACCCCTCGCCCTGCCCGACGAGACGTAGCCCGTACCCGATGAGGAGAAGTGCCGCCGCGGCGACGGCGGACACGGCAGGGACCAGAACCGCGAGTACGGGCCACACGGCGCCGTCGGGCGCAGGGAAACGCCCGTCCGGCGCGGACGCCCGACGCCCGACCGCCGTGCGCACGGCGCAATAGGCGCGGTACTCGGCACCGGCGGCCGCCGCTATCTCCTCGGCCGCTCCCAGAGCCTGGGCACGCAGCCGGGTCGTGGAGTTCCGGTCGAGATCGTCACGGAGTCCGGCGCGGACATCGGTGAGAGCCAGCGCCATGTCCAGCACCGTCTCGAAGTCGACTCGGTCCTGCGGACGGAGAGCGGGTCCACCGATCACGCCTTCTCCGCGGCTCAGACGTTGACCCCGAAGTCGGAGGCGATACCGGTGAGTCCGGAGGCGTACCCCTGACCGACGGCACGGAACTTCCACTCGGCGCCGTTGCGGTACAGCTCCCCGAAGACCATCGCGGTCTCGGTCGAAGCGTCCTCGGACAGGTCGTAGCGGGCGAGTTCGGCTCCACCTGCCTGGTTGACGACGCGAATGAAGGCGTTGCGGACCTGGCCGAAGCTCTGGCCGCGGTTCTCGGCGTCATGGATGGACACCGGGAAGACGATTCGGTCGACCTCGGCGGGCACGCCGGCCAGATTCACCTTGATCGACTCGTCGTCGCCCTCTCCCTCGCCGGTGAGGTTGTCACCGGTGTGCTCGACCGAACCGTCAGGGCTCTTCAGGTTGTTGTAGAAGACGAAGTACTGGTCGGAGGCGACCTTGCCCGACGCGTCGAGGAGCAGTGCGGAGGCATCGAGGTCGAAGTCGGCTCCGGTGGTGGTGCGCACGTCCCAGCCGAGACCGACCAGGACGGCGGTCAGGCCCGGCGCCTCCTTGCTCAGCGAAACGTTTCCGCCCTTGGACAGGGAAACACCCATGCCTCATCCCTCCACGCATTCCGACGGTCCGACTCCACGGCACGGACCCGAGCCAGAATCTACATCACTGTAGAATTCGAGGGTGGCAGCTGGGTAACCGGGCCCATGCCCGCTCTATACGATGTGACGACCGCGACCCACGGCCGCAGGAGGGAGACGCAGCGTGATGGATCCGGATTTCCGCCCTCAGCGCCGTGCGCAGGGCGAACTCGAGACACAGGTGCTCACGGCGCTGCACACGGCCGACACCCCGGTGACCGCGGCCTGGGTGCAGGAGCACGTGGACGCCGAACTCGCGTACACGACCGTCATGACCGTCCTGGTACGTCTGCTGGAGAAGCAGGCCGTGACGCGCAGACGGGAGGGACGCTCGTTCGTATGGTCGCCCGCCGCGGACGAGGCGGGCCTCGCCGCACTGAAGATGTACAAGGTCCTGAACGGCGAACGGGACCGCCGCGCGGTGCTGGCCAGCTTCCTGACCACCCTGCGGGAGGACGACGAGCAGTTGCTGCGCGACCTCATGGAGCAGGCGACCGACGAATCGGCGGACTGACATCTCGTGGGTGTTTTCGTCTTCCTCCCGCTCGTACTGCCGTTGACGGCATGGCCGACCGCCCGCCTGGCCACCCTGCACCTTCATCCGCGCACCGCCACCACCCTGTTGAGTGTCGTGGCCGCTGTCATGGCCTTGTGCAGCACGCTCTGCCTGGGCCTGCTGATGGTGGTCGGCACCGCCCAGCTACCGGGCAACCCGCTGCCGGACGGCTGGTCGGACCCCGAAGTGCGCGCAAGCGTCCCGCATGACGAGATCGCCGGAAAGGCCGCGATCCCCGCGCTCTTGGCAGTGGTCCTGAGTTGCACCCGGCTGCTGTGGCGGCATTATCGGGTACGGAGTCGGGCCCACGCGGCGCTCGTCGGGCTGCGCGACACCACGGTCGCCGTCCTCCCGGCCACCGAGCCGTATGCCTACGCCCTGCCCGGCGGCCCCCGCGACCGGATCGTGGTGTCCACCGCCATGCTCGGCTGCCTGAACTCGCGCGAGCGTCGGGCCCTCTTCGCCCACGAGCGAGCCCATCTCACCGCTCGCCATCACCGCCAGCTGCTGATCGTCCAACTGGCCGCGCGCGCGAACCCCTTCCTCCTGCCACTGCGGACAGCCGTCTCCTACGTCACGGAACGCTGGGCCGACGAGGAAGCCGCGCAGAGCGTCGGCAGCCGCAAGACCGTCGCCCGCGCGATCGGCAAGGCAGCCCTCGTCTCACGCGGTACGCCGGCGCCGACACTCGCCGCCCTCGCGGCGCCCGGACCGCTCCCCCGCCGGGTCGCGGCCCTGCTGGCCCCGCCACTCACCACGCGCACCTGGCCACCGCTCTTCACCACCGCGGGCCTCGCGCTCTGGAGTGCCGCGGCGGGTTCCGTACTGTCCGCCATGTTCTCGGCGAACTCCGCAGTGACCCTGCTGCTCCTCCTGCACGCCGCGACGCCGTTGTAGCCATCACGGCAGGGGCCACATGTTTGCGGCCGACCGGGATGCGTTCCCGGTCGGCCACAACCACGTCCTGCTCAGCGCTTTCGGACTACAGGTCGAACTCGTGCGGCGGCAGGTCGAGGGTGAAGCACGCCTCCCGTACGACGGCCTGCTCGGTCTTGTCGAAGTCGCCGTCGGCGCCGCCGATCACGATGCCGATCTGGATCACCGCGCGCGCCTCGGCCGGCTTCTTCTTCGCCTTCGCGATCTCCTGGAGGACGCTCACCTTGCCGAAGTCGAAATCGGTGGTCAGCTTGTTCAGGTTCTCGTCGAAGCGCCGCTGGAGATCCGTGGCGTCGAAGTTCTGCAGCACCTCGTTGGAGGCGATCAGCTGCGCCACACGCTGCCGTTCGGACGGGTCGATCTTCCCGTCGGCGGCCGCAACGAGCGCGCACATCGCCATGCTCGCGTCGCGGAACGCGCGCCCCACTTCCTACATCTACAGCAATGTAGAAGGTATCAGCGATCGCCTCCGCCGCAACGACGCCGGGCGCCCGCCACCCGAACCAACGTACGAAACAGCCGTCCCGTTCCCTGGTGATCGGTTGCTACGCCGAACCCCGGACCGTGCCGACGGCCCTGAGAGTGCGTACCGCCGCGCTTTTCAGCGCGGGGTGCTCGCGCACCAGCCGGTGGGCCGCCCGGAGCGGTTCGCGGCGGAGCCAGTGCAGGGCAGCGCCCGGGCCGGACGTACGCAGCGCTCCTTCGTGGACCATGAGGTCACCCGTCTTGAAGGAGTCCTTGTAGGCGGCCTCGCCCCTGCCGAAGTCGACCAGCCGGACACCGGACGCCGCGGCGGCTTCGATCATGCGCAGATAGAGGATCCGGCCGGGCGAGAAGGTGGCGACGGTTCGATCGTAGGAGGGGAACCAGCAGGAGAGGACCGTGCGCGAGCGCAGGCCGAAGTGGGCGGCGACCGGGCGGTCTGCGGCGTAGAGCACCGAGAGAATGCCCGAGCAGTCCGGTGACGTCGTGTCGGCGAGCAGGTGCACGAGGTTGGCGATCCACGACTGGTCGAACGGGTCACGGCGGCCGGTGCGGCGGTAGTGGGCGGACTTCCAGTCGACGAGGGTCCGAAGGGCCGCCGGGTGGCGCTCGTCGTGAACGAAGCGCAGGGGACCGAGGTGCCGTGCCACACGGCGCTCCTGAGCCAGGGTCGATTTCAGGAGACTTCGCGAGTGGGCGCGCAGGTGGGCTTCGTACGCATCGAAACCGTGCGTGAGGTCGACGACGGGAGACGCGAACCGGCCCGTCGCGTACGGCAGGAAGAGGTCCTGGCCGCTTTCGAGGTGGTTGAACTCCCAGGCGTTCAGTGAGCAGGCACGCAGGAGGTGGTGCGGGTCGAGATGCGTGTCGTCGGGGTGCAGGACGGCGCCCTGACAGTCGGAAACCCCCAGACCGACCGCGCGGCCGTGGCCCCACCGGCCCTGCTGGTAGGGGAAGTAGCCGACGGGCCGGCGCTTGCGGCGCAGCACCGCCACTCGGGCGTCGCGGCGCACCCGGCCGACGGCCTGGGTGAACTCGGCGCTCATGAAGGGGTTGGCAGGAGCGGTGGTCGTGGCGCGTCGCAGTTCGTTCCAGATGTCGAGGTCGCTCGGCGTGAGTTCGCCGGCGGGCACGATGTCGATGCGTGGAGTCGTCATGGAGGTCCCTGAGTCCTGGTTTCGCGGCATGGCAGGTGATCCCGCTGGGCCGCATGAGGTGCGCGACGGTCGGACCGTGGGGCGCCGAGGAGTTCGGCGACGCGTCGAGTACGCGGAACCGCGACGGTCCGTCAGGGTGCTAGGGAGGGCCTCGGCGGCCGGTCGCGCCGGTGAGCAGTACCTCGGAGACGCACTCCTCGTCGTCGGCACGTGCTCCGGAGAACCGGCTCGGGTCCACGGCCGGGACCGTGGACGTTCGTGCGAACAGCAGGGCGCGCAGACGGCGGAAGAGGCTGCGAAGTCCCGCCTGCACCATGACCGAGAGCCGGAACCGGGAGCGTGCCACGGTACGCAGCGCGCACACGGTGACCAGAGTCATCGCCAGATGGACCGCGCCGCCCGAGGCTCCGTGGAAGGCCCCTCCGGCGGGGCTGGGGTCGGAGGCGGCGAAGGAGAACCAGCAGCAGGCCGCAGCCTGTGCCAGAACCATGGCACCGAGGTCGGGCAGCAGGGCGCCGGATCCGGCGGCGCGCAACCGCAGCAGGGCACTCACGAAGAAGGCCAGCGCCACCACCAGGCATGCGGTGAAAGAGGCGGTGCGCGCGAAGACCAAGTGGTAGCCGGCGGCGGCCAGGGCGGTCGCCGTCGCGGCCAGGCCGATGGCCGGCAACGCTCCTGTCGCGGCCTTGCCGTCAGCATGCCGAGGGCAAGGCCGGGCGAGAGCAAGCGGGTGCACGGTCATGTCTCGTCCATGGTCGGCGAGATGTGCGGCCGCGAAGTCCGGAACGGGGAAACCGTTTGTGCGAACGTTCGCGCGACCTGTCACGTCTGCGGGTGAACCGGCACGAGAGCGGTAACCGCGGACTCAGCGGGCCTCGGTCGGCGCCGACCGGTCCGCGAGCCCCACGACGGCCTCGACGGTCGGGGTGTCAGCGAGGCCGAGACGAAGGTGCTCGACGTGGTAGAGAGCCTGGTCGAGCAGTTCGGCGACGTGGTTGTCGTAGAGGGCGTAGATCACGGAGCGGCCCCGGCGTTCACCCGTGACCAGGCCGAGGTTGCGCAGCAGGCGCAGCTGGTGGGAGCAGGCCGACTGCTCCATGCCCGCCGCGTCGGCCAGCTCCGTGGCGGGGCAGGGCCCTTCCTGGAGGCGGGCCAGAATACGCAGACGGGACGGCGTCGCCAGCGCTTGGAGAGCGGCGGCAACCTCCGCCGCTCCGACCCTGTCGAGTCGGTCGCGCGCAGTGGCGGTGTCGGTGTCGGCTCCATGACCCATGCGCTCATCCTACGGACCGCAACGCATGAACACATGAATCGTTGTTCATTCAATCCTGTACAGTGAAGGGCGAAGCAACGTCGATGTCCCCCTGAGCCGCCCCGCGCCTGAAGGATCGCCCCTCTCCATGTCCGACACGCTCACCCGCCCAGTACCGTCCGGTACCACCCGAGAGGCCGCCGCTCCCCGGCGGCGCACACGCGTCCTCGCCCTCCCCGAGGCCCGCTGGGCTCTCGCTGCGCTGATGCTGTTCCTGACGGCCCTCCCGCTGCATCTGCTCGGGGCACCGGCGTGGTCGTGGGGTGCGCTGTACACGCTCACCTACGTGACCGGCGGATGGGAGCCGGGATGGGAAGGGCTGAAGGCCCTCAAGCACAAGACCCTGGACGTGGATCTGCTGATGGTGGTGGCCGCGCTCGGGGCCGCCGCGATCGGACAGATCCTGGACGGCGCTCTGCTGATCGTCATCTTCGCCACCTCCGGCGCTCTGGAGGCCGTCGCCACCGCTCGCACCGCCGACTCCGTCCGAGGCCTGCTCGACCTCGCCCCCGCCACCGCCACCCGACTCGGCGACGACGGCAGCGAAGAGGACGTGCCCACGGACCGGTTGACGGTCGGTGCCGTGATCCTGGTGCGTCCCGGCGAGCGGGTCGGCGCCGACGGGCGGGTCCTCAGCGGGACGAGCGAAGTGGACCAGGCCACCATCACCGGCGAACCGTTGCCCATCACCAAGGAAGCGGGCGACGAGGTGTTCGCCGGCACCATGAACGGGACCGGCGCCCTGCGCGTGAGTGTCGAACGTGACCCGTCCGACTCGGTGATCGCTCGGATCGGGAAGATGGTCGAGGAAGCCTCCGAGACCAAGGCTCCCACCCAGTTGTTCATCGAGAAGGTCGAACAGCGTTACAGCATCGGCATGGTGGCCGCCACGGTCGCCCTGTTCGTCATCCCGCTCCTCCTGGGAGCCGCGCTCCAGCCGACCCTGTTGCGCGCGATGACCTTCATGATCGTGGCCTCGCCGTGCGCGGTGGTCCTGGCCACCATGCCCCCGCTGCTGTCCGCGATCGCCAACGCCGGCCGCCACGGAGTGCTGGTCAAGTCCGCCGTGGTGATGGAACGCCTGGGCCAGGTCGACGCCGTGGCCCTGGACAAGACCGGCACCCTCACCGAGGGCACCCCCCGCGTGACGGACGTCCGCCCGCTTCCCGCCTCGCGCTTCTCCGACGACGCTCTCCTCGCCCTCGCCGCGGCGGCCGAGCGCCCCAGCGAACACCCCTTGGCCCGCGCCGTGGTCGACGCCGCTCACGCCCGCCGTCTCGCGCTCCCGCCTGCGGAGGACTTCACGTCGGCCCCGGGCAGGGGGATCACCGCGACCGTCGACGGGCACAAGGTGGAGGTCGGCAGCCCAGCCCGTCTTCTGAACGGCGACACCGACCATCCCGGCGCAGCCGTGGTGGCGCAACTGGAGGACGACG
This sequence comes from Streptomyces sp. NBC_00080, assembly GCF_045041255.1. Classification (NCBI taxonomy): domain Bacteria; kingdom Bacillati; phylum Actinomycetota; class Actinomycetes; order Kitasatosporales; family Streptomycetaceae; genus Streptomyces; species Streptomyces sp. NBC_00080. The sequence goes on along the minus strand of NZ_CP108235.1, from coordinate 8,537,582 downwards.
GCCGCACCGCGGTCCTGGTCGAGATCGACGGCATCCTCGTCGGTGCGCTCGGCGTCGCAGACCGGCTCCGCGAGGACGCCGCCGCCACCTGCGCCGCCCTGACGACGCTCACCGGGACCACCCCGATCCTGGTCACCGGCGACAATCCGCGCGCCGCCGGGCATCTGGCCGCCGAGGTCGGGATCACCGACGTACGGGCCGGACTCCTGCCCGAGGACAAGGTCGCCGCTGTCAAGGAACTGGAGACGGCGGGCCGCCGTGTTCTGGTCCTCGGCGACGGCGTCAACGACGCCCCGGCACTCGCTGCCGCCCACACCGGCATCGCCATGGGCAGGGCAGGCTCGGACCTCGCGCTGGAAACCGCCGACGCCGTCGTCGTCCGCGACGAACTCGCCGCCGTCCCCGCCGCCGTCGCCCTGTCCCGCCGCGCCCGCAGGCTCGTCGTACAGAACCTCGTGATCGCCGGCGCCTTCATCACCGGCCTGGCCGCCTGGGACCTGGCGGGCACCCTGCCGCTTCCGCTGGGCGTCGCGGGGCACGAGGGCTCCACCGTCATCGTCGGCCTCAACGGCCTGCGGCTACTGCGGGACGCCGCTTGGGCCGGGGCCCGCACGGACAGTGGAGTGACTCGGGACTGACGGGGAGAATCCACTGCTGTGGCCGTCCTGCCGGGGAGACCGAGCGGAACAGCCGCAGCAGCAGGTCTGGGCAACAGGCGCGCGCCTGCCAGGACTATTCGGCCTTGTCCGCCTCCTTGCTGCCACAGCGCCGGTCCTGCCACAGCTGGGACACCAGCAGAACCGTCACCACGAAGGCCGCCACGATGGCGATGACCATCTGGGCCGAGGAGAAGAAGTCGAGCAGGGAGTTGGTCTCGTCCGGTTGCTGCGGGGTGTAGGTGTCGTCGGCGAGGAGGACGACGTGGGACTCGTCGACTCTTGCGCCTCCGTCTCGATCGTTACGCCTCTTCGCTGTTCCAGGCTTGCGACCTGCAGAGACCTTTGGACATCGACATCGACGAGATCGCCGCCACTCCTGCCACATCGATGTCTCAGGTGTCCCAGGTCCGACGCCGCTCCCCTGAACCCGAACCCTCACCTCCCGTACAAGTGCGCAGCCCGAAGCTCACCTCCGCCGCAACCGCCCGTTCCGCCGCTGTCGACGTCTGAACCCCGACGCGACGCATGTGATGCAAACCTGCGACCAAGACACGGAGCTTCCGCTCGACATAGCCGTCGGAGCCCCGGAGGAAACGGCCATCCGTGCCTCAAACACTGCAGCCTCGCCCCGACATAACAGCAGTTCAAAGCCCAGTCAGCAACATCGCTGACGGATCTGCACCGCCGCCGCCGAACGTTGAGCTCAGTGCCAACTGTCCCGCTTTTGCGCCAACTAAAAAGCCTCGTCACAGTTCCGGCTAACGCCGTACCCGCGGCATCCCCAGGCCGATCCACGAGATGATCTCCCGCTGGATCTCGTTGTTGCCGCCGCCGAAGGTGAAGATCACGGCGGAGCGGTAGCCGCGTTCGAGTTCGCCGTGCAGCACGGCGCCCGCCGATCCCTCCTGGAGTGCGCCGGGGGCGGCGACGACCTCCATCAGCCAGGCGTAGGCGTCCCGGCGGGCCTCCGAGCCGTAGACCTTGACGGCGGAGGCGTCCTGCGGGGTGAGGGTGCCGTTCTGGAGGGCGCCGACCATCTGCCAGTTGAGGAGCTTGAGCGCGTCGAGCTTCACATGGGTCCGGGCGAGCAGGCGGCGCACCCAGGGCAGGTCGACCACCCGGCGCCCGTCGGCGAGCTTGGTCTCCGTCGCCCAGCGCTGCACGTCGTGCAGGGCGCGGATCGCCATCGTGCCGTGCGCGGCGAGGGTGACCCGCTCGTGGTTGAGCTGGTTGGTGATCAGCCGCCAGCCCTGGTTCTCGGCGCCGACGCGCCGCGAGACGGGGACGCGCACGTTCTCGTAGTAGCTGGCGGTGGTGTCGTGCGAGGCGAGGGTGCGGATCACCGTGCAGGAGTATCCGGGGTCGCCGGTCGGCACGAGAAGCATGGTGATGCCCTTGTGCGGCGGGGCGTCGGGGTCGGTGCGCACCGCGAGCCACACCCAGTCGGCGGTGTCGCCGTTGGTCGTCCAGATCTTCTGCCCGTTCACGACGTACGTGTCGCCGTCGCGCACCGCGCGCGTCTTGAGGGCGGCGAGGTCGGTGCCCGCGTCGGGTTCGCTGTAGCCGATCGCGAAGTCGATCTCACCGGCGAGGATCTTCGGCAGGAAGTACGCCTTCTGCTCGTCGGTGCCGTACCGCATGATCGTCGGTCCGACCGTGTTCAGCGCCATCAGCGGCAGCGGCACGCCGGCCTGGGCGGCCTCGTCGAAGAAGACGAACTGCTCGATCGGGGTGAGGCCGCGGCCGCCGTACTCCTCGGGCCAGCCGACGCCGAGCCAGCCGTCCGCGCCGAGCCGGCGGATCGTCTTGCGGTAGAAGCGCTTCGCGGCGACCGGGTCGATGTGCCGGGCGTAGGCGTTGTGCGGCACCAATTCGGCGAAGTAGGCGCGCAGTTCGGTGCGCAGCCGCAGTTGCTCGGGCGTGTGGTCGAGGTGCACGGCGCCTCCTGGCTCCCCAAGGCCGGTCCTGACGGCGCACACGGTAGAACGTGTTTCAGAAATTGGGAATGGCAGGGGCTCGCTTCCTTCGGTTCCCGGGCGCGGGGCCTCAGGCCAGCGTGGCCATGAATTCCGTGCAGGCCTCGGCACAGGCGCGGCAGGCGGCAGCGCCCTCCTCGGCCCCGGGGTGCTTGTCGAAGACGTGGGCGGTCTCCAGGCACACGGTCCGGCACCACTCCAGCTGGGCGCGGATACCGGCCTCGTCCAGGCGGTTGTCCTCGGACAGCACGCGGCAGGTCGCGTCGCACACCTCCGCGCACATGATGCCCTTGCGGCGCAACAGCGCCTGATCGTCGGTCCCCTCCGGATCCACGAGGCTCGCGCGCAGCGCACTTTCCCGCGCACACCCGGTGCACGCCTGGGCACAGGCGAAGCGGTCCTCCAGGAACCGGAAGAGCTCCTGTTGCGATGTCTGACAGGTCTGAGATGTCGTCGGAGTCACCCCTGACGGGTAGCCGGGCGCGGCGGCACGAAACCCGTGGGCCGGCCCGGAGGCGGCGGCGGCCACAACGCGCGAGGCGTCGTCGGCGAAAGGCCGCAGGCCCGGAACGGCGAGTTCATACCTCGAAGACGGATTCATGTCCCATTTGGTGGGTATTCGCCTGATATGACTACCGCAAGCGTTCAGCTGGCCGCCGCGAGCGGCCTGCTCAGCCTCGTGCTGTTCGTGGTCGCGATGGCCGTCGTCGCCGTGCTGGGGGGCAGCTTCTGGCTGGGCGCGCGTGTGAAGTCGCGCGAGCCGGCCCGGCCGCGCCCCGAGGAACAGCCGCACCTCCCGCCGGACGGCGCGGTGCACGAGATACGCGAGAACCGGGAACCCGACGAGGTGCCACGGACGCCGAAGGGCGGCCGTCCTCTGACGCCGTACGAGCTGACCAACATGCAGACCCGGTCGAGCGGGGACAAGACACGGCCGCGCTGGAGCCGCGGCAGCAGTGGCTCCTTCGGCGGGGGCGGTATCGGATCCCACTGACCCGGACCGGCGGGCCGAGCCGAAGGGCGCCCGGAGCCGGTCGCACCAGGCCACGCGGGAGGGGTCCGGCGGGTGCCTCGGTCAGGCGCCGACGTAGTCCGCGAGGTGTTCGCCGGTGAGGGTGGACCGGGCGGCGACGAGATCGGCGGGGGTGCCCTCGAAGACGATCCGGCCGCCGTCGTGACCCGCGCCGGGACCGAGGTCGATGATCCAGTCGGCGTGCGCCATCACCGCCGGGTGGTGCTCGACGACGATGACCGACTTGCCGGCGTCGACGAGCCGGTCGAGCAGGCCGAGCAACTGCTCGACGTCGGCGAGGTGCAGGCCGGTGGTCGGCTCGTCCAGTACGTAGACGCCGCCCTTCTCGCCCATGTGGGTGGCCAGCTTCAGCCGCTGCCGCTCGCCGCCGGACAGCGTGGTGAGCGGCTGGCCGAGGCTGAGGTAGCCGAGCCCGACGTCGGCGAGACGGCCCAGGATGCGGTGCGCGGCCGGCGTGCTCGCCTCACCGGTGCCGAAGAATTCCTCGGCCTCGCTCACCGACATCGCCAGCACCTCACTGATGTCACGGCCGCCGAGGTGGTACTCGAGGACCGCGGCCTGGTACCGCTTCCCCTCGCACTCCTCGCAGGTGGTGGCCACACTCGCCATCATCGCCAGGTCGGTGTAGACGACGCCGGCGCCGTTGCAGGTGGGGCAGGCGCCCTCGGAGTTGGCGCTGAACAGCGCCGGTTTCACGCCGTTGACCTTCGCGAACGCCTTGCGGATCGGGTCGAGCAGGCCGGTGTACGTCGCCGGATTGCTGCGTCGGGAGCCGCGGATCGCGCCCTGGTCGACCGACACCACGCCCTCTCCGGCCGGGATCGACCCGTGCACGAGCGAGCTCTTGCCGGAGCCCGCCACACCGGTGACCACACAGAGCACCCCGAGCGGAATACCGACGTCGACATTGCGCAGGTTGTGCGCCGTCGCGCCGCGGACCTCCAGCGTGCCGGTGGGCTTGCGCACGGTCTCCTTGACTGCGGCCCGGTCGTCGAGATGACGGCCGGTGATGGTGTCGCCGGACCGCAGGCCTTCGACGGTGCCCTCGAAACAGACGGTGCCGCCCGCCGTGCCGGCCCCGGGGCCGAGATCGACGACGTGGTCGGCGATCGCGATGGTCTGCGGCTTGTGCTCCACGACGAGCACCGTGTTGCCCTTGTCCCGCAGCCGCAGCAGCAGGTCGTTCATCCGGCTGATGTCGTGCGGGTGCAGGCCCGTGGTGGGCTCGTCGAAGACGTACGTGACATCGGTGAGCGAGGAGCCGAGGTGGCGGATCATCTTGACGCGCTGCGCCTCACCGCCGGACAGCGTGCCCGACGGCCGGTCGAGCGAGAGGTAGCCGAGACCGATCTCCACGAACGACTCGAGGGTGTGCTGGAGCGCGGTGAGCAGCGGCGCCACCGACGGCTCGTCGAGGCCGCGCACCCATGCGGCCAGGTCGCTGATCTGCATCGCACAGGCGTCGGCGATGCTGATCTCGCCGATCTTCGAGGACCGGGCGCCCTCGCTGAGCCGGGTGCCGTCGCACTCGGGACAGACGGTGAACGTCATGGCCCGCTCCACGAACGCCCGGATGTGCGGCTGGAGCGCGTCGATGTCCTTGGCGAGCATCGACTTCTGGATCTTCGGGATCAGCCCCTCGTACGTCAGGTTGATGCCGTCGACCTTGATCTTCGTCGGCTCCTTGTGCAGGAGGTCGTGCAGCTCCTTCTTGGTGAACCTGCGGATCGGCTTGTCCGGGTCGAAGAATCCGCAGCCGCCGAAGATACGGCCGTACCAGCCGTCCATGCTGTAGCCGGGGATGGTGAGCGCGCCCTCGTTGAGCGACTTGCTGTCGTCGTAGAGCTGGGTGAGGTCGATGTCGGAGACCGTGCCGCGGCCCTCGCAGCGGACACACATGCCGCCGGTACGGGAGTAGGTCGCCTTCACCGTCTTCTTGGTGCCGCGCTCGACGGTGATCCCGCCGCTCGCCCGGACCGAGGCGGTGTTGAAGGAGTACGCGGTGGGCGGCCCGATGTGCGGCCGGCCGAGCCTGCTGAAGAGAATGCGCAGCATCGCGTTGGCGTCCGTCGCCGTGCCGACGGTGGAGCGGGGGTCGGACCCCATCCGCTGCTGGTCGACGATGATCGCGGTCGTCAGCCCTTCGAGCACGTCGACCTCGGGGCGGGCCAGCGTCGGCATGAAGCCCTGGACGAACGCGCTGTAGGTCTCGTTGATCAGCCGCTGCGACTCCGCGGCGATCGTGTCGAACACCAGTGAGCTCTTGCCCGAGCCGGAGACGCCGGTGAACACCGTCAGCCGGCGCTTCGGGATCTCGATGCTGACGTCCTTGAGATTGTTCTCGCTGGCGCCGTGCACGCGGATCAGACCGTGACTGTCGGCGATGTGCTGCGCAGGCGGCGCGTCCGTCTTCTTGGCCATGCTCATCGTCTCTCCATCTGCTGCTCGCGACCGCCTTCGCGGGGTCGGGCGTCGCCTGGCCCGATCTGACCGACGCAACGCTATCCGTGACCCGATGACCGGCGCTTCTCGAATCCTGATCGGTTCGGTCGCGTTCAGGTTCGGACAGGGGGCGGACAGTATGCGACAACGCGCGGCGCGGGCGGGCCGGAGGCGATGGGATGGCCTGATTCGTCGTGCGGGATGAGGTGGAAGATGGCCGATGTGATGCGGGCTGAACCAGCGCGGCGCGCGGACACGGGGGCAGCCGCGGGAGCGGGCACCGCGAAACGGAGCGTGAAGCAGAAGGCCGGGCAGAACGTGAAGCAGAAGGTCCGGCAGAAACGGTGCGGCTGCGGAGCGTCCCCGGCGGACGGGGCGGTCGGCGGGGCCGAGGAAAGGTTCCGGGGGTTGCTGGAGGCGGCGCCGGACGCCATGGTCATCGTCGACGACTCCGGCATCATCAGGCTCGTCAACGCCCAGACCGAGGCCCTGTTCGGGCACGGCCGCGAGGAACTGCTCGGCCAGCCGGTCGAGCTGCTCATCCCGCACCGGTTCCACGGCCAGCACACCGCGCACCGGAGCGGGTACACGGCCAACCGCCAGGTGCGTCCGATGGGCGCCGGGCTGGAACTGCACGGGCTGCGCAAGGACGGCACGGAGTTCCCCGTCGAGATCAGCCTGAGCCCGCTGGAGACGGCGGACGGGCTCCTGGTGTCGGCGGCCGTGCGCGACGTCAGCGACCGCAAGGCGGCCGAGGCGCGCATCAACGAGCTCGCGGCGCTCGTGGAGTCGTCGCAGGACGCGATCCTCGCCCACACCCTCGACGGGTACATCACCTACTGGAACGCGGCCGCGCAGCGCCTGTACGGCTACACGGCCGAGGAGGCCATCGGCCGGCACATCTCGCTGCTGGCTCCGCCGGAGCTGCGGGACGAGATCCGCGAGCTGCTCCAGCGGCTGCGGCACGCCGAGAAGGTCGAGCACTACGAGACGCTGCGGATGACCAGCACCGGGGCGCTGCGCGACGTGGACGTCACGCTGTGGCCGACCCGGGACGCCCACGGCGCCGTGGTCGGGGCGTGCGCGATCGTGCGGGACATCAGCGACCGCAAGCGCGCGGAGGCCGAGCTCAAAGCCCTGTACGAACAGCAGCGGCACATCGCCCTGACGCTCCAGCGCAGTCTGATGGGCACGCCGCCCGCCCTGCCCGGTCTGGCCACCGCGAGTCGCTACCGGCCCGCCACCCAGGGCGCCGGCGTGGGTGGCGACTGGTTCGACCTGATCCCGCTGGGCGCCGACCGGGTGGGGGTGCTGATAGGCGATGTGATGGGCCGCGGGCTGGAAGCGGCCGCCGTGATGGGCCAGTTGCGGTCGGCCGCGCACGCGCTGGCCAAGACCGGTATGCAGCCCCGGCAGCTGATGCAGGCGCTGGACACCTGCGTCGGAGACCTCGACGTGCCCGACCAGCTCGTCACCTGCTGCTATCTGGTGATCGCCCCGGACGCGGGCACGGTGACGGTGTGCTCGGCGGGACATCTGCCGGTACTGGTCGCCGGGGTGGCCGAGGGCGTCAACGCCCTGCCCTGTCCGGTCAACGCTCCGCTCGGCGTGGGCGACATCCTGTACGAGCAGTCCAGTTCGGAGATAGCGCCCGGAGCCACCCTGGTGCTCTACACGGACGGCCTGATCGAGACGCCGGGCAGCGACATCGAGGTACGGATCGGCGAACTGACCCTGCTGCTGAACAAGTTGTTCGTCGGAACACCTTGCCTGGAGGCCGCGGCCGACCATGTCCTCGCCGGTCTGCTGCCGGACGCCGACGGCCACAACGACGACGTGACCCTGCTGCTCGCGCAGCTGCCGGCCGCGCCCCTGGCCGCCGTCACCACGCACTTCCCGGCCGCCCCGGCCTCCGTGCCGGAAGGACGGGCCTTTCTGCACAAGGCGCTGACCTCGTGGAACTGTACGGAACGGGCCGACGACGCGCTCCTGCTGCTGTCGGAGACGCTGACGAACGCCGTGCAGCACTCCGAGGGCCCGATCGGCCTGCATCTGCACCGCACCGCCACCGACCTCACGGTCGAGGTCAGCGACCCCAGCCCGCAACTCCCCCAGCCGCGGGTGGCGGTCGAGGAGGCGGAGTCGGGCCGCGGTCTGATCCTGGTCCGTGCCCTCGCCGCCGCATGGGGGGTGCGGCCGACGGACGAGGGCAAGACGACCTGGTTCACGCTGAAGCTGTGAGCCCCCGGGACGGGCCGCCGCAGGCGAGCGCGAAGGCGTCCAGGTGCGCCTGGACGTACGGCACTGCCACCGCCCGGAGTTCCAGCTCGCCGTCGACGAAGGCGGGCTGGACGTTGACCTCGAAGACGACCCCGCCGTTCTCCGCGGCCAGGTCGACACCGGCGAAGGGGAGCCCGACCGAGGCGGTGGCAGCGACGGCGAGTTCGGCGAGCCGGGGCTGGAGGTCCTGCGGGGCGATGTGGACGGCGGTGGCGCCCTGGCAGGTGTTGCACGGGGTGTCGGTCTCCGGCTGGAGGTGCTCGCGGGCGTGCACGACACGGTCGCCCAGGACGAAGACACGGAACTGGTGGCGGCGGCCGTCGGCGGTGAAGTTGGCCGCGTCCCGGGAGAGCAGCCAGTCGGTGCCGCGCTCGGCGTAGTAGGCGGCGGCGAGTTCCAGTTGGGCGGGGTCGGTGACGTGGAAGGTGTCGTTGCCGCCGGTGCCGACGACGGGCCGGGCCCAGGTGTCGCGGCCGAGCCGGTCGAACGCGTCGGCCGCCTCCCGCGGGGAGGGCCGCGACAGCACGGCGGTCTCCATCTGGGCGACACCGTCCCGGACGAAGCGTTCGACGGTGAGGTTCTTCTCGGTCGCGGTCCGCCAGGCGTCGGGTCCGGCGGCCAGGGTCACCACGTCGTGGGTCTCCAGCAGCTCCTGGAAGCCGGCGAGGGCCTGCCGGTGGTGCGGCGGGATCTCGTAGAGCAGGACGACGTCGGGTACGAAGTCCAGCCGCTCCTCGGGGACCCGGAGCCGTAACCGGCCTCCGTCACGGACGCCGTGGCCGGATCCGCCGGTCGCGAAGTGCCGGGAGTCGACCCGGACGGGCGGGGCGCCGGTGAGCAGTTCCACGGCGTCGGCGAGATACTCGCGGCAGCCCTCGGGCGAGGTGGGGTCGGCGATCAGGGCGATGCACGGTCGGGACACAGCGGCCTCCAGCGGCTCTCGACGCGCGCTCGTACCGCGAACGGGCCCTCACACGGCACGAGCGGTGTCACGGATGGTGTCTGTCGCGCGGGTCGTCGTCGCGCCCGTCGCCCTTCGGAGCCGCTCCGGTGCCCGGAGCCGCCCGGGCCCGGACGCGTGCCGGGCGGGGACGAGGACGACGGTCGACCACGGGGGGTGGGACTCGCCCCGCCGGATCCGCGTGCAGGGCTGGCCGACCACTGTAAGCACCGGGCGGGACGCCGTACCAGGGCGCACGACGGCCCGCCCGCTGCCCCTCCCCCTGCGCCGTCCGCCCCGGTCCGTGCGCCCTGGCCGGTCCGCGCCGGCCCGCCGTCTCACCCGTCCCAGGTCCAGTCGGCGACCTCGGGAAGGTCGGTGCCGTGGACGCGGATCCGGTCGTGGTGGCGCAGTCGCGCGTCCTCCATCCGCCGCCGTACGCCGGCGGCACGCACGGCGAGGCCGGGGACCCGGTCGATGACACGTGGGCGTGCAGCGTCCTGAGCTCGTCGTCGGTGAGCCGGGCGGACGTCGCCTGCGGTTCGACGGGCATCTCGGGTTCCCTTCCGGGTCGGGTCGCTCGGAGGTGCGTGCCGGTCCGCACGTCCCCACCCTCTCCGGCCGCCGGGTACCCGGCAGAGTCGAACGAGCCGTACGGAGCCGCGAAGCCGTCCTTACGAGGGGCGCGGCCCCGGCCGTGTCCGCGGGTCCGGCCCGGCCACGCACTCCCCCGGAGGGCACCCGCAGCCGCGTCGGCGGGGTCGCCCACGTGCACCGGGTACGCGGGCGACCCCGCGCCCCGCGATCACACGCACGGACGCCGCGAACCCTGCCCTCCGGGCGGACGACGCCCCTGTGCGGAGACGGCCTGGGGCCCCTGTCGCGCCCGGGCGGCGTCGAGGCCTTCGACATGGGCCACGTTCTGCCGGTCCTCGGTGTCCCCGCCCGACTCGGCGGCGAACCATGCGTCGAGGATCTCCTTGAGCAGCGGCTCCGAGGTGAGGCGGAGGCTGAGGGCGAGGACGTTGGCGTCGTTCCAGCGGCGGGCGCCGTCGGCGGTGTAGGCGTCGGCGCACAGGGCGGCCCGGACGCCGGGCACCTTGTTCGCGGCGATCGACGCGCCGGTGCCGGTCCAGCAGCACACCACCGCCTGCTCCGAGGTCCCGTCGGCCACGTCCCGGGCCGCCACCGCCGAGCACACCGCCCACCGAGGGTCGTCGCCGGGCCGCAGCGCGCCGTGCGGCACCACGTCGTGCCCTCGGCCGCGCAGCTCCGCGACGAGGGCGCGGGCCACTGGTTCGTCCATGTCCGAGGAGACGGAGATCCGCATGCCGCAGAGCCTACTGAGGAACCGGCCCGGGGGCACGGCCTGAGGAGTTCGTCGCCTCGCCGTGCGGAGCCGGTGCCGATCGGACCAGGACCGCCAGCGGCCCCGCACGGATATGGACGCCGCCGTCGGCGTCGGTCTAGGGTTTGGGGAAAGCGCTTTCTAGCATGGTCATGCCACTGCCCTAGCCGTCACTGCCCGGACCAGGAGCGTAGATGCCGACCACCGCACCGCAGGACCCCTCGCAGCCGTGGACCCGAAAGGGGTTCCTGCGGGGCATGACGGCCGTCGGGCTGGCCCCGCTGCTGCCCGCGGCCGCGCACTCCGCGTCGGCGGCCACCCGTCCCGGATTCGACCTGGTGCGGGACGGCGTGGCGGTGGACGTGTTCGTGGACGCGGCCGACCACCCCGCCGTGATCCGCGCGGCCGGGGACCTCCGGGCCGACGTGGAACGGGTCTGCGGGGTACGGCCCGGGTTACGGCACACCCTGCCGGAACGGTCCACGGCGCTGGTCCTGGTGGGCACCCTCGGCGCGAGTCCGGTCATCGACCGGCTCGCGGCACAGGGACGGCTGGACGTCCGGCGGGTGAAGGGGCACTGGGAGGCCTCGGTGACCCAGGTGGTGGAGCACCCGGCACCCGGCGTGGACCGCGCGCTGGTGATCGCGGGCAGCGACCGGCGCGGCACGGTCTACGGGATCTACGACACCTCGGAACGCATCGGCGTCTCACCCTGGTACTGGTGGGCCGACGTACCGGTGGAGCAGCGTGACGCCGTCTCCGTGCCCGCGGGCCCCTTCGAACGGCGCGAGCCGTCGGTCCGCTACCGGGGTGTCTTCATCAACGACGAGCAGAACCTGACCACTTGGTCACAGCGCACCCAGGAGCCGGACAAGAACATCGGCCCGAAGACGTACCAGCGCCTGTTCGAGCTGCTGCTGCGGCTGAAGGCCAACTACCTGTGGCCGGCGATGCACCCGTACTCCGACTTCTTCAACAAGTACCGGGAGAACCCCGAACTCGCCGACCACTACGGCGTCGTCGTCGGCTCCAGCCACCCGGAGGCCCTGCTGCGCAACGGCGTCCACGAGTGGGCGCCGTGGGCCGAGGAGCACCGCGGCGCCGACGGCGGACTGCCGGCGTACGACTACACGGTGAACCCCGCCGTCATCTCCGACTACTGGAGAGCCCGGGCCCGGGAGAACGCGGCGTACGAGAGCAGTTGGACCCTCGGCATGCGCGGCCTGCACGACACCGCGCTGGAGACCAAGTACGCCACCACGATCGCGGAGAAGGTCGTGGTGATGAACGACATCATCGCCGACCAGCGCCGGATCCTGGCCGAGGAGGTCGGCGCGGCGGCTCAGCCACAGATCTTCATCCCGTACAAGGAGGTCCTGGACCTGTACAACGCGGGCGTCCAGGTCCCGGACGACGTCACGCTGATCTGGCCGGACGACAACCACGGCAACATGCGCCAGCTGCCGGACGACGCGGAACGCGCCCGGTCCGGCGGCAACGGGATCTACTACCACCTCTCCTACTGGGGCCGTCCGCGCAGCTATCTGTGGCTCGACACCACGCAGCTCACCAAGGTCTGGCAGGAGCTGCGCCGGGTGTACGAGCACGGTGCGGACCGGATGTGGATCTTCAACGTCGGTGACCTCAAGTCGATCGAGACCGGACTGTCCTTCTCCCTGGACATGGCCTGGGACGTGGACCGGTGGCACGCCGACGACGTCGCGGGCTTCCTCGCGCAGTGGTACGGACGGCAGTTCGGGCTCCCGCACGCCCAGGAGATCGCCTCGATCCGCACCGAGTACTACCGGCTCGCGGCCGAGCGGCGCCCGGAGTTCATCGACCGGAACATGTTCTCCGTCGTGCATCACGGGGACGAGGCCGGACGCCGCATGGCCGCGTACGACCGTCTGCTCGAACGGGCCGTGACGCTGGGAACCGGGCTCCCCCAGGCGTACCGGGACGCCTACTACGAGCTCGTCCAATATCCGGTGCACGGGGCGTACTTGATGAACCTCAAGTACTACTGGGCGGACCGCAACGCCCTCGCGGTACGTCAGGGCCGCGGCGCCGGAGCCAACGTCCTCGCGGACCTCGCCGAAGCGGCGCACACCCAGGAGGCGGCGCTCACCAGGCGGTACAACACGGAGGTCGCGGGCGGGAAGTGGGACGGTTACGTCAACCCCTATCCCTCACAGATCCCGAAGGCGCCGGGCCGCCCGGCCGTCACCAGGATCCCCCGGCAGGAGACCTCGGGTCTGGGGGTGGCCTCCGAGGGGAACGAGATCGGCACGCAACGGCCACTGGCCTTCTCGGCCGTCACCCGGGACCGGCGCTTCGTCGATGTCTTCAACACCGGCTTCCTCCCGGTCGACTGGGCCGCGGAGGCCGAACACCCCTGGGTCCGCCTGAGCGCGGCGGGCGGCACGCTCACCGAACAGACCCGGGTGTGGGTCGGGATCGACTGGGCGCGGGCACCCGAGGGCACGCACGACGTCACGGTCGCGTTCACGAGTGGCGCCCTGCGTTTCGAGGTGCCCCTGAAGGTCGTCAACGACGGGGGCCGAGCGCGCCGGCGTGCCCGCGGGTTCGTCGAGGCCAACGGCTACGTGTCGATCGACGCCGTGCACACCGAGCGCCGGGTGGCACGCGGCCGGGCCCGCTGGCGGACCGTGCGAGGCCTCGGACGCCGTACCGCCGCGGTGGAGGCGGTACCGTCCACGGCGGCCCCGATCACCGCCGACTTCGCCGCTCGCGCACCGGAGTTGAGGTACCGGGTGCGGTTCGACAGCACCGGCACCTTCCCCGTGACGGTCTTCCGGCTGCCCTCGCTCGACGAGCGCGGAGCGCGGCGGCTGGCCGTCGCCCTCGACGACCGGCCGCCGACCGTCCTGTCGGGGCAGGCCGTCGCCACCGGCAACCGCGGCGACGCCTGGGCGCGCAACGTGGAGGAGGGCGTCGAGAAGCTGACCGCGACCATCACGGTCACCGCGCCCGGCGAGCATGTCCTGCGGGTGTTCATGGTCGACCCGGGGACCGCCGTGGACCAGATCGTCGTCGACACCGGCGGACTGCCGGCCGGCGCCTATCTCGCACCCCCGGAGAGCTATCACCCGGTGTTCAACCCCGAGCCGGACGCCGGGACGGATGCCCGGCCGGGCCTGGACGCGCCGAGCCGGTAGGCGAGCCGGTCGCGGCGATGTTCGCGCTGCACACGCCGACAACGCCAACTCCGCCGGCCTGGTCCGCGGCCCGTGGACACCCCTGGACGAGGCGCCCGAACTCGCCGCCGTGACCGCCGAGTTGCTGACGACGGCCGGAGCGTCGCGGTGGGCACCGGCAAGGAGGTGCTGGGGCATCCGGCCACCGCGGTCGCCTTGGCCGCCGACAGGCTCGCCTCCTTCGGCGCCGCGCCGGAGCCGGGCCGCCTGGTCCTGCCCGGCACGATGACCGGGGCGCCGTCCGTCGAGGCCGGCCGGCACGTCGAGGCGCGCTTCGGCGGTCTCGGGGCGGTGTCGGTGACGTTCGCCTGATCCGCGGCATCCGGGCCCGGCGGCGAACCCCGGTGCGGTCAGGGGGTCGGGATGCCCGCCGGACGGTGGGGCCGGGCCGGACGGTCGAAGCGGGCCGGGACGCCCGGTGAGTACAGGACGCTCACCGGTTCCCCCACCGGCTCCGGCAGGCCCGCCGCCGTCACCAGGTCCTCCTCGCACTCCACGAGCTCGGCCCGGTGCAGCGGCCAGCGCGGATGGGCGTTGGGCAGGTACATCGACCGGCCGAAGAAGGCGCTGTGCATGCCCCAGCGCGCGGTCAGGAAGTGCTCCGACGCGGTCGGTTCCCCGATCCGTTCACCCACCCGCACGGTGAGCCGGCTGCTCGCCCCGCGCGGGCCGGGCCAGCGGCGGCGGCTGGTGTACGTGACGGTGTCGGCGTCGGCGTCGATCGCCATACGGGACCACACGTAGGGCATCCGGAACCCGATCCGGCCCACCGCGACCGGCAGCAGCCGGGAGGCGTCGAGCGACCGGAAGACCACACCCCGGCGACCGTGCTCGTCCACCGAGTAGAGGCGGACGTTCGTCTCGGGAAAGGACCCCAGGTAGGGAACGCCCGGGAGACGCAACCAGCCGACGCGATGCATCCGGAACGCGACCAGCCCGACGTAGGTCACACCGTCCAGCGTGTCCGGGACGGTCCCCGGCGGCAGCAGCCCGGCCACGTCGGCCGGGTCCGCGGCCCAGTGCACGAAGGTGAGGTCGAGCCAGGACTGGGTGAGCAGGGGCCGCGCTATCGCGTCCGGTGCGTCGGGTGTTATCGGATGCGGGGGAACCAGGGCCCGCGGCTGCGGTGTCGACGGCACGGCGCCAGTATCGCAGAGGCCCCGCCCGGGGGCGGGTTGCGGGCCGGGCTCGGCCGGGCGGCGACGGGTCTCGGCGGTGGGTGGGTCCCGGTGGGTGATGCCGGTGGGGTCGTGGGTGGGGCGCCGGGTGGTGCTGTGGTCGAGGCCACGGTCGGGGCGGGGACTCGGGCATGTCGTCCGGCGGGGGTCGCGGGCTACGGTTGCGGAGCTTCCCGTTCTTCTCGCCGCACACCCCGGACGGCTCCGTGCTCGCAGATCTCTCCCCCGTCATCGCCGCCACCACCGAATGGCTGACCCGCGCCTACCCGGCGAGCGGCGGCGCGCTCGCCTCCGCCCTGTGCGAGGCGCAGGCCCGGCAGGCGGTGACCGTCGCGGCCTGGCTGCGCTATCCGACCGTCACGGACGCCGCTCTGCTCGGCATCGCGGGCCCGGGCGGCTCGGCCCGGCTCGACCGGATCAGCGGCGCGGACCCGGACACCGGCCGGGACACGGACGACGCGGCCTGGCGGAGCTGGGTGGACGAGGTCGTGGCGAGCTGGGCGGCCTGTCTGCTCGCCGATCCGGGACTGGCCGCGGGCGCGGTGGCCGGGCTCGCCGGCGGCGACCACACCCGTGGGACGGCGCCGGACTTCCGGCGTCTGGTCGCACCCGACCGGCGCGACCGGCAGGCGGCGGCGCTGCTGCGCCACCCCGACCTCCTCGCCTCCGTGGCCGGCCTCCATCACACACAGCTCCTCGGCCGCCTCGGCCGGGGCCCGGCGCTCATCGCCTGACGGCCACCGGGGCCGGCTCAGTCGGCCCTGCCGCGGCCGGTCAGCGCGTCGCGCATGCGGTCGATCATCCCGACGCCGGGGGCCAGCATCTTGTTCGCCGGGGGCTTGTCCGGGGCGGCCGGGTGCGGACGGGTCGGGGCCGTCTTCTTCGCCTTGCGTACCTTGTCGCCGAGGTCGTCGAGGGTGTCCGCCGGACACACCGCGCGCAGCCTCGGGAACAGGTTCTGCTCCTCGTCGGCCACATGCTCGCGGATCTCGCGCATGAGCATGCCGATGAGCCGGTCGAACTCGGGGTCGTCCGCCCGACAGCCCTCCAGGTCCTTCATGAGCTGTTCGGCCCGCGCGTGGTCCTCGAGTTCCTTGTCGGCCAGGGCCTCGCCGCCGGGTACGTGCTCACGCACCGCCGGGTAGAGGTACGCCTCCTCGGCCACCGAATGCCGGACCAGCTCCATCGTGGCCTGGTCCGCGTACAGCTTGCGGTCCTTGGCACCGGACGGCAGTGCCTCGATCCGGCCGAAGAACTCCTCGACCTCGTGGTGATCGGTCACCAGCTCGTCGATCACGTTCCCACCATGACCCATGTCCCACACCTCCAGCCTGGCACGACGGCCCCGGACCGGAGCCGTCCCGCCCCGAGTGCCCGACCTCGACAGATCGATGCGACAGATCGACACGACACGCCGTACGGCCCGTCCCGGACCGGGGCCGGCAGCGGCCCGTCAGCGGGACAGGCGGACGTTCAGCCGGGCGGCCTGGCGGGTCAGGTGGTCGCGCTCGGCGAGGTTGGGTGCCTTCCGGGCCGCCTCGACGTACAGCCGCGCCGCCGTCGTCAGGTCGCCGTCGCGTTCGTGGAGGTACGCCGCCACCGCGGTGTGGCGGGGCAGCGAGTCGTCCAGCGCCGCGAGCGCCGCCAGCCCGGCGCGCGGCCCGTCGGCCTCACCGACGGCCACCGCACGGTTGAGCCGGACGACCGGGTTGTCGGTCAGGCCCGCCAGCTCGTCGTACCACTCGACGATCTGCACCCAGTCGGTCTCCCCGGCGGTGGGCGCGTCGGCGTGCAGCGCCGCGATCGCGGCCTGGGCCTGGAACTCGCCCAGCCGGTCGCGGGCGAGCGCCGCCTGGAGGATCACGACGCCCTCGGCGATCGCCCGGGTGTCCCACCGGCCGCGGTCCTGCTCGGCGAGCGGCACCAGGCTCCCGTCGGGCGCGGTCCGGGCGGCGCGCCGGGCGTGGTGGAGCAGCATGAGGGCGAGCAGCCCCGCCACCTCGGGGTGGTCGATCGCCGCCGCGAGCTGCCGGGTGAGCCGGATGGCCTCGGCGGCGAGGTCGACGTCACCGGAGTAGCCCTCGTTGAAGACCAGGTAGAGGACGCGCAGCACGGTGGCGACGTCGCCGGGCTGGTCGAACCGCACGCCGGAGACGGTTCGCTTGGCCCGGCTGATGCGCTGCGCCATGGTCGCCTCGGGCACCAGGTAGGCCTGCGCGATCTGGCGGGTGGTCAGCCCGCCGACGGCGCGCAGCGTGAGCGCGACCGCGGACGACGGCGTCAGCGACGGGTGGGCGCACAGGAAGTAGAGCTGGAGCGTGTCGTCCGCCGCGGGCGCGGGCCCGGGCACCGGCTCCTCGTCGACGAGGTCCTCGCGCCTGCGGCGGGCTGCGTCCGCCCGGGTCGCGTCGAGGAAGCGGCGCCAGGCGACCGTGATCAGCCAGCCCTTCGCGTCCCGCGGCGGGTCGGCCGGCCATACGCGGACCGCCTCGACCAGCGCGTCCTGCACGGCGTCCTCGGCCGCCGCGAAGTCGGCTCCGCGGCGGACGAGGATCCCGAGCACGCTCGGCGTGAGGCTCCGGATCAGGATCTCGTTCACTTCAGAGTGCACTCGGTGACCGTGGGGTGCGCGCCCAGGAACGGGCGCAACTCGAGCCACTCGTGGATCGGCTCCCCGCCCTTCCCGGGCGCGGCCGACAGTTCCCCGGCCAGCTCGACGGCGCGCTCGTAGCTGTCGACGTCGATCACCATCCAGCCGGCGATGAGGTCCTTGGTCTCGGCGAACGGGCCGTCGGTGACCGGCGGGCGGCCCTCGCCGTCGTACCGGACGAACGAACCCTCGGCGGCGAGCGCCTGGCTGTCGACGAACTCGCCGGTCTCCTCCAGCCGGGCCGCGAAGTCGTTCATGTACTGCACGTGGGCCGAGATCTCCTCCGGCGTCCACTGGTCCATCGGCACGTCGTTGACCGAAGCCGGGGCGCCGCGATAGTGCTTGAGCAGCAAGTACTTTGCCATCGTCGTTCTCCTCGGTGCGGGTGCGGCCCATTGTGGTCGCTTCCACCACGGGGACGGAGCCGGCCACGGGTTCTCGACATCGTCCGCGGAAGTTTTTTCGGCTCCGGTGGACGACCCCGGTGGGGACCCGCCCGCTCCGCCGGCATCTGGTAGCCGCCCGGGATATCGGGGATGCTCGAAGGGAACGCGGAACACGCCCGATCCTGGGATCGTGACACCGACCTGAGGAAACGGGGGTCACAGGCTCCTTTGTCAGTCTCATCAGGAGGTACCCATGAAGATGCTGATCAACGTTGCGGAGACCGTGGTCGCGGACGCGCTGCGTGGAATGGCGGCCGCCCATCCCGAGCTGACCGTCGATGTCGAGAACCGGGTGGTCGTGCGGCGGGACGCTCCGGTGGCGGGCAGGGTGGCGCTGGTGTCCGGCGGCGGCTCGGGGCACGAGCCGCTGCACGGTGGGTTCGTCGGGCCCGGAATGCTCTCGGCGGCCTGCCCGGGTGAGGTGTTCACCTCGCCGGTGCCGGATCAGATGGTGCGTGCCGCGGCGGCCGTCGACAGCGGGGCGGGTGTGCTGTTCATCGTCAAGAACTACACGGGCGATGTGCTCAACTTCGACATGGCCGCCGAGCTGGCCGAGGACGAGGGCATCCAGATCGCGAAGGTCCTGGTCGACGACGACGTCGCCGTGACCGACAGCCTCTACACGGCCGGGCGGCGCGGCACGGGCGCGACCCTGTTCGTGGAGAAGATCGCGGGTGCGGCCGCCGAGGAGGGGCAGCCGCTGGAGCAGGTCGAGGCGGTCGCCCGGCAGGTCAACGAGAACTCCCGCAGCTTCGGCGTGGCGCTCAGCGCGTGCACCACACCGGCCAAGGGCAGCCCGACCTTCGATCTGCCGGCCGGCGAGCTGGAGCTGGGCGTCGGCATCCACGGGGAGCCCGGACGGGAGCGGCGGGCGATGATGACGTCCGGCGAGATCGCCGACTTCGCGATCCACGCGATCCTGGACGACATGACGCCCCGCAATCCGGTGCTCCTCCTGGTCAACGGCATGGGCGCGACACCCCTGCTGGAGCTGTACGGCTTCAACGCCGAGGTGCACCGCCTGCTGGCCCAGCGCGGGGTGGCGGTCGCCCGTACGCTCGTGGGCAACTACGTGACGTCCCTCGACATGGCCGGCGCCTCGGTGACCCTGTGCCAGGTGGACGAGGAACTGCTGCGCCTGTGGGACGCGCCGGTGAAGACCCCCGGGCTGCGCTGGGGTGTGTGAGGCAGGGAGAGAAACACCGGGACAGGCGCCCCGACCGTACCGACCATGCAAGGAGATCCCGTGCTCGATGCCGATTTCTTCCGCCGTTGGATGACCGCGACCGCCGCGTCCGTCGACCGCGAGGCGGACTGGCTCACGGCGCTCGACTCACCCATCGGGGACGCGGATCACGGCAGCAACCTCCGGCGTGGCTTCACCGCGGTGAGCGCGGCGCTGGAGAAGGAGGCACCCGAGACGCCGGGCGCCGTCCTGGTGCTCGCGGGACGCCAGCTGATCTCGACGGTGGGCGGGGCCTCGGGGCCCCTGTACGGCACGCTGCTGCGCCGGACCGGCAAGGCGCTCGGGGACGCGGCCGAGGTGGACGAGGAGCGGTTCGCCGAAGCGCTGCGTGCCGGAGTGGACGCGGTGATGCAGCTCGGCGGTGCCGCACCCGGCGACAAGACCATGATCGACGCGCTGGTACCGGCCGTCGACGCCCTCCCCGAGGGTTTCGGCGCCGCCCGGGCCGCCGCCGAGCAGGGTGCCGAGGCGACGACGCCGCTCCAGGCCCGCAAGGGCCGGGCCAGCTATCTGGGCGAGCGCAGCATCGGGCATCAGGATCCGGGCGCCACCTCGTCGGCGCTGCTCGTCGCCGCCCTCGCCGACACCGGCGCCGACGCGGGCGGGGAGTGAGGCACCGATGAGCGACGAGAAGCTGGTGGGCGTGGTGCTGGTGTCGCACAGCGCGGAGGTCGCGTCGGCGGTGGCCGGGCTGGCGCTGGGCCTGGTGGGCGGCGGTCCGGTGGTGCCGGTCGCCGCGGCGGGCGGTACGGCGGGCGGCGGGCTGGGCACGAGTGCCGAGCTGATCACCGCCGCTGCCGCCTCGGTGGACCGGGGCGCCGGGGTCGCGGTCCTCGTCGATCTGGGCAGCGCCGTCCTCACGGTCAAGGCACTGCTCGCGGAGGGCGACGAACTGCCCGACACCGCACGGCTGGTGGACGCCCCGTTCGTCGAGGGCGCGGTGGCCGCGGTGGTGACGGCGGCGACCGGTGCCGACCTGGACGCGGTGGAGGCGGCGGCCGTGGAGGCGTACGGCTACCGGAAGGTCTGAGGCGGCACGGCCGGCGTGCGACGCGCGGTCAGGTCAGTCCCTCCGACGCCACCACGAGGGCCGAGCGCGGGGCCTCCGCCAGCTCGGCCCCTACCGTCGCGGGGTCCGTGCCGGTGGCCTCGGCATGCCACGCGTGGTGCTCCACGGCGGCGCGCAGAGCCGCGTAGGCCGGGCCGGACTCCGCCTACGCGGCCTCCTCGTCGCCTTCTCCCTCGTCCCCCTCGTCCGTCCCGCCCGTCCCGCCCGTCTCGGCGTCCAGGGCCTCCTGAGCCTCCGTGTCGTCGGTGTCGTCGGTGTCGTCCGACGGTGCCTCCGGAGCCTCGTCCTCCTTCGGCGCCGCCCGCTCCTCCCGGTCCTGCGGCTCCTGGGGGGTGGCCCCGCCGTCGCCCTTGGCGGCTGCGCGGCCTTCGCTGCCGGCACCCGTCCGCCACGCCACGCCGCCCTCGCCCTGCGGCGGCTCCGCGAGACCGCCCGGCGCCCATTCGTCCGCCTCCTCCTCCGGCGGACGGGGCTGTTCCTTCGTGCCGCGCACGAAGAGCCGCGCCAGTCGCTCCCCCACCTCCACCGCCGACGCATGGCTCTCGATGGGGGTCGCCCGGGAGTCCTTGAAGACGATGTACGTGACGCCGGAGGGGGTGCCGCCGCCGCGCGGATCGGGACGGATGCCGAGCGCCTTGGCGGTGGCGTACGACGCCTCGCCGATGATCCCGCTCGGTCCCGTGTCGCCGACGACCGCGTACTGCACCCGGTCCTGGTAGACGACGGCCGCGACCGAGCCCCCGCGCACCCCGTGGTCACGGTGGTCCCAGAGTGCGCTCACCCCGGGCACCACGATGTAGGGCAGCGTCTCGGCGCTCAGATAGCGGCCGTCGGACTGCTGATAGGCCGTCGCGTCGGAGAACAGCGGGTCGGTGCGGCTGTTGCACTCCGGACCCGGGCGGCCGTCGCAGTCGATGTCCATGTCGGCCGTCCAGAACACCGCCTCGTCGGTACCGCAGACCGGGACCGTGGCCGCCGCGCCCTCGTCCGGGCGGTAGCGGCCGCGCGAGACGGGGGCGCAGTCGCGGACCCGGGCCAACAGGTCGGCGGCACGGATCGTGCCTTCCTGCCGGGGCGCCGGAGCCCCGAGGGCGCCCGAGGACGGATGCGGGGCGACGGGTGAGGTGGTCGGGGCCAGCAGGGCAAGGCCGGCCGCGGCCAGCGTCAGCGACTGGACGCGCACGATACGGACCCTCTCGTGGGGGCATTGACGGACACCCGGAACAATCTGGTGTCGATCACGCCCCGGGGCCAGCCCGAAGGGGCCGTACGGAGCACGAGGAGCATCCTCGGGGCGGCCGACGGTGCGACAGAGGGCCGGGGGCCCGGACACCGTTTCGGCTCCGGGCCCCGGGCCGCTTTGCCGGCGCGGGATCAGCGACGACAGCGGTCCGCGCCGCCGGCTTGAACTCACGAGCGCTGAGGGTGAGTTCAAGCCGGGAGGAACTTCAGCATACGTAACCTCCGGAAGCGGTCGCCGACGGCGGCCCCGTCCGTCCGCCCCCTTGATGTGTGCGCACCGCCGCGTCATATTGGTCCGGACCATTGCCGCCGTGCCGGGCCGGGAGGCGAAGCCGTGCGACGCGTTGTGCTGTGGGTCGTGGTGTACGGCCTGGCGGCAGCCCTGTGCTGCGGGTGCGCGGGCGGGAGCCGGGACGAAGGAGGCGCGCCGGGCGCGCCGACCGGGGTCACCGCGGAGGCCGGAAGCGCGACGAGCGTGCACGTCATGTGGAACGCGGTCGCCGCGGACCCCGCCGTCAGCGCCTACGAGGTGTACCGCGGTTCCGAGAAGGTCCGCGAGGTGCCCGGCTCCGCGCACATGCTGGACGTCGTCCGCCTCTCGCCGTCGACCACGTACGTCTTCACCGTGCGGGCCCGCGACGGCGACGGGCGCCTCGGTCCGCGCAGCCGGGAGGTGCGGGCCACGACACCGGCGGCCGCCGCCGCGGACCGCTCGCCCCCGACCCCGCCGGGCGCGGTGACGGGCCGGGCGGCCGGCAGCCGGGCCGTCCAGCTGTCCTGGACGCCGGCCACGGACGACCGCAAGGTGGTGTCCTACGACGTCTACCAGGGTAGCGTGCGGATCCACAGCGTCGGCGGGGGTCAGACGGCGACGGTCGTCACGGGACTGCGTCCCGGCGCACGCTACTCGTTCACCGTCCGGGCCCGGGACGCGGCCGACAACGTCTCGCCCGCCGGTGCGCCCGTGCGCCTGACCACCGCGCCGGGTGACGACGAGGGGGCGGAGACGGCGCCGGCCGACTTCCGGGCGAGCGCCCACCTTGCCGACGGGTCGTACTACCTCGACCTGTCGTGGGTGCCGCCCCGGGTGGACGGGGTGGTCACGGAGTACCAGATCCAGCTCGACGGGCGGCCGGCCACCTCGCTGGTGTGGGGCGGGACCCCGCCGCGGGGAAGGGCGACGTACAGCTTCTATGTGGGGCGGGAGGCAGGAGCCGGACACCGGGTGCGGCTGCGGGCCCGGCTGCCGGACGGCACATGGGGCGCGTACTCGGTGGAGCGGACGGTGACGACGGGCGCACGGCGCTGAGAGGCGGCACCCGGCGGTGCGCTGCCGGCCCGGCCAGGGTGCGGGCCACGGCCAGGCCGCCCGTCGGGCCGACGCTCGCGCTATGGGTCGCGCCGGGCCGGGGCACGGGGCCGGGGCACCGTCGAAGCGCCCCTCGGGCCGCGGGTCGGTCACCACGCCGGGAAAGCGGTCCGCATGGGCCGTCCGGAGGAATCCGTCACCTGGGCGGTGGCCGTCCGCATGCGCGGCGGGACCGGGGCGCGTTGGCTTCCCGTGAGGCAGCACGGGCGTACCCGACCTTCGGCGGCGCAAGGGATGTACCGCCAACCGTGCCGCCGCCGGAGGACATCCGATGCGCACTTCCCGTTTCCTCGTCCGCTCAGGGCTGACCGTCGCAGCCGCCGCCGCCCTGCCGCTCGCCCTCACCGCCCAGCCAGCCGCGGCCCGCGCTTCGGGCATCTCCGTGAGCACGACCGGCTCCACGGTGTCGGTCGTGACCAGCGCCTGCACCCAGATCAACGGCAGTTGGGGCACGGCGGCGCTGCTCGGCAGCGCCCAGGCGAGTTTCGCCCAGGGGCGCCAGGTCGCCCTGTCCGGGACGGCGGCCGGGCAGTCCGCCGCCTGGTCCGGGGTCTCCCCGGGCACGTACACCGTGGTCGTCATGTGCTCCAACGGCAGCACCGCGGGCACCCAGTCGGTGATCGTCTCGACCCCGGCCACGGCCTCCCCGAGGGTCACGGTGACGCCCACGCCCTCGCGGGGCGTCATGGGAGGCCTCGGTGGCGCGGCCCGCGACGTCGGCCCCGTCGCCATGGGGGTGGGCGGGGCGCTGGTGGGGACGGGCGTCATCGCGGCGGCGTGGTTCCTGCGCCGCCGCTCGAAGCCGTACCGGCTCTAGGCCGTGTCCTCCACGACAGGCAGTTCCTCGACGGCCTCGGTGAGCCACTGCGTCCAGAAGGTCTCCAGCTCGATGCCCGCGCGCAGGACCAGGTGCTGGAGCCTGGCCTGCGGGCTCTCGTCGCCGGGCGGGAAGTCGCGCTTCTCGATCTCCTCGTACTCGGCCAACTGCCGCCGGTGCAGTTCGAGATGGCGGCGCAGGTCGGCCTCGAGGCCCGCGGTGCCGACGACCGCCGCGGCGCGCAGCCGCAGCAGCATGGCGTCGCGGTGCGGCTTCGGGTCCTGGGCGGCCGCCGTCCACCGGGCGAGTTCGGCGCGTCCCGCGGGCAGCACCTCGTAGGCCTTCTTCTGCCCGCGGGCCGGCGCCTGTGCCGGCAGGGCCCGGATGTGCCCCTCGGACTCCAGTTTTCCCAGCTCGCGATAGATCTGCTGGTGCGTGGCCGACCAGAAGTAGCCGATCGACCGGTCGAACCGGCGGGTCAGATCCAGCCCCGACGAGGGCCTCTCGAGCAGGGCGGTGAGGATCGCGTGCGGGAGTGACATGCAGTCATCCTAGGGAGGCGCCGGGCCGGTCCTACAGTGCCGCCGCCAGTTCCGTGCCCTGCTGGATGGCGCGCTTGGCGTCCAGTTCGGCGGCGACGTCCGCGCCCCCGATGAGGTGCACCTTTCCGCCGTCGGCGACCAGCGCCTCGTACAGGTCCCGGCGCGGGTCCTGGCCCGTGCACAGCACGATGGTGTCGACCTCCAGGAGCGTGCTCCGCTCGCCGACGGTGAGGTGCAGCCCGGCGTCGTCGATCCGGTCGTAGCGCACCCCGGGAACCATCGTGACGCCCCGGTGCTTGAGCTCGGTGCGGTGGATCCAGCCGGTGGTCTTGCCGAGGCCCGCGCCGACCTTGCCGGTCTTGCGCTGGAGGAGGTGGACCGTGCGCGGCGGTGCCGGGCGCTCGGGGGCGGTGAGACCGCCGGGGCCCTGGTAGTCCATGTCGACGCCCCACTGGCGGAAGTAGACCGCCGGGTCCTCGCTCGCCTTGTCGCCGCCGTCGGTGAGGAACTCCGCGACGTCGAAGCCGATGCCGCCCGCGCCGAGGATCGCGACGCGGTCGCCGACGGGGGCGCCGTCGCGCAGGACGTCGAGATAGCCGACGACGCTCGGGTGGTCGACGCCGGGGATGTCGGGGGTGCGGGGGCTGACGCCGGTGGCGACGACGACCTCGTCGTATTCGGCCAGGTCCCCCGCGCCGACGTACGTGTCGAGCCGTACGTCCACACCGTGCGCGTCGAGCTGGTGGCGGAAGTAGCGCAGCGTCTCGTCGAACTCCTGCTTGCCGGGGACCTTGCGGGCCACGTTGAGCTGGCCGCCGATCTCGCTCGCCGCGTCGAAGAGGGTGACGTCGTGCCCGCGTTCGGCGGCGCTCACGGCGCAGGCCAGGCCCGCCGGGCCGGCGCCCACCACCGCGACCCGCTTGCGCAGCCGGGTCGGGGCGAGGGTCAGCTCGGTCTCGTGGCAGGCGCGCGGATTGACCAGGCAGGAGGTGATCTTTCCGCTGAAGGTGTGGTCGAGGCACGCCTGGTTGCAGCCGATGCAGGTGTTGATGGCCTCGGGCCGACCGGCCGCGGCCTTGGCCACGAACTCGGGGTCGGCGAGCATCGGACGGGCCATCGACACCATGTCCGCGCAGCCGTCGGCGATCAGTTCCTCGGCGAGTTCGGGGGTGTTGATGCGGTTGGTGGTGACGAGCGGGACGGAGACCGCGCCCATGAGCTTCTTCGTCACCCAGGTGTAGGCGCCGCGCGGCACGGAGGTGGCGATGGTGGGGATGCGCGCCTCGTGCCAGCCGATGCCGGTGTTGATGAGGGTGGCGCCGGCCGCCTCGACGGCCTTCGCGAGGGTGACGACCTCGTCCAGGGTCGAGCCGCCGGGCACCAGGTCCAGCATGGACAGCCGGTAGACGACGATGAAGTCCTCGCCGACCGCCTCGCGCACCCGCCGCACGATCTCGACGGGGAAGCGCATCCGGTTCTCGTACGAGCCGCCCCAGCGGTCGGTGCGGTGGTTGGTCGGGGCGGCGATGAACTCGTTGATGAGGTAGCCCTCGGAGCCCATGATCTCGACGCCGTCGTAACCGGCCTGCCGCGCGAGCCGGGCGGCACGGACGTAGTCCTCGATCGTGCGCTCGACGTCGGCGTCGGTCAGCTCGCGGGGCGGGAAGGGGCTGATCGGCGCCTGGAGCGGGCTGGGAGCGACCAGGTCCCGGTGATAGGCGTACCGGCCGAAGTGCAGGATCTGCATCGCGATGCGGCCGCCCTCGCGGTGCACGGCCTCGGTGATCGCCCGGTGCTGCTCGGCCTCCGCCTCCGTGGTGAGCTTCGCGCCACCCTCGTAGGGCCGGCCCTCGTCGTTGGGGGCGATGCCGCCGGTGACGATGAGGCCCACTCCCCCGCGTGCCCGGGCGGCGTAGAACGCGGCCATGCGCTCGAAGCCACGCTCGGCCTCTTCGAGGCCGACGTGCATCGAGCCCATCAGGACGCGGTTGGGCAGCGTGGTGAAGCCCAGGTCGAGCGGGCTCAGCAGGTGCGGGTAACGGCTCATGACAGCCCTCCGTGCGCGGTGTCTTCCCTCCAGTTCTAGAGGACCGTGCACGGGTTGTGCAACTAGTTGCACAATGGGATCGGCGTCATGTGCCGCAGGTCACCGGCAGCGTCGCCTCACCGGCTCTCCAGCAGGACGTGCAGTTGCCGCTCCTGGTCCCCGGAGGCCGAGGAGAGGTCGCGCACCGCGAAGACCGAGTCCAGCGTCGAGCGGAGCCGCTCGATCGCCCAGTAACTGCCCTGCGCGTCGGCCTCCACGGAGGACGAGAGCCGGGCCGGGCGCGCGCAGTCATGCGTCTCGGTCACCTCGAAGGTGCCGAGCCACACCATCGGACGGCTCTCGTGCAGCTGCTGCGGCACCTCGTCGCTGCCGCGGTCCGATGCGAAGCACTCGCCGAGCATGTCGAACACGATCCGGGCGTCCTCCTTGCTGCATCCGCTGATCTCGACGGAGACGGACTCCTCGTGCGGTCGTTCGCGATCCATCGTGATCGCTCCTCTCATGGGATGTGGCGCGGAGGTGCGGGTTCCCCGCGAACCGCGCCACATCCCCAGAAAAGCACCACTTTCCGAGTGGGACCAGCGACAGGAGGGGCGCCGGAGGCCCGCCGGCCCCCGGTCAGCTCCGGGTGAAGCGGTAGGTCTTGCTGTCGGTCAGCACACAGAACCCGGGCGACACGACGATCACCCGCAGGGTGCCGGAACGGCGGTCGTAGTCGATGCCCTCGGCCTCGAACGTGCCCGAGCAGGAGCTGCGCAGCGGAAGCTGGCGCAGGGCGGTGACATGGCCGGTGACGTCGGAGGTGCCGTTCGGTTCGGCGGACAGGTCGATCTGGAGGAGGGGCTTGGTGATGCCGAAGAGGGTGCCCGCCGGGTCGTCCGAGGCGCACAGCAGGGTGGTCGGGCCGGTGAAGTCGCAGCCCTGGACATCGCGCACCGCATGGTCGAGGCGGACGGTCGACACCTGCGGCAGGTTCGCGGAGGGCGAGGTGACGGGGTTGGCGCCCGGGGTCGGGAAGACGAGGAACCGGGTCATGGTGCCCCACTCGCCGGACAGCATCCACTGGCTGTTCGGGGTGATCGCCGCCCAGGAGTTGTTCAGGGCCTCACCGGATCCGAGCGCGTGGACGTACTCCGACCAGGCGCCGCCCGGTGCCTGCACGCGGTACATCTTCGCGTTGTTCGAGTCGCTCTGGTACGGCTCGACGTAGTAGCCGTCATAGGAGGCGTCGGGGTCGCCGACGTGGTTCCAGCCCCGGGTGGAGACGGCGAAGGGGATGGTGCCGATGCCGGTGTAGCGGTTGGCGCTGCCCGCCGGGACCTCGACCGACGCCAGGCCCTGGCTCTCGGTCAGCGGGTCGGCACGGTCGGAGCCGACCTCGGTCCAGGTGTCGGCGGCCGCGGCGGGCGGGGCCGCGGAGAGGACGGCGACCGTCGCCACGGCCAGCGCCAGGGAGGCGGTGCGGGCGGCGGTGCGGGCGATGCCGGCCGTGGTGCGACGGCGGCGGGCAGGACGCAGGGGCATGGGACTCCTCGTCGAGGGGGGTGGGCGCGCTCGGCGGACAGTCTGGCCCGGCAGGATAGTCATGTACAGACCAATTCCATGGACAGGTGCGGGCCTTGAGGAGAACGGCGCGCGACGCCGTACTGGAGGAGCATGAAGAAGGGCGCCCCAGGCGTGGGAGAAAAGGGTTGAGCACGGTAGAACAGGGGAGTCGGCACGGGGGACGGCGTGCCGCGTCGATATGCGGAGGCGGTGCGTGGCATGAACGGAGCCGGATCGTCCGCGGCTGAGGGCGGTGGCCCGACCGGGCCCAGCGGCCTGCTGGACGTGCTCAACGTGGCTTCTGTGGTGCTCGACACCCAGGGCCGCATCGCCCTGTGGAGCCCCCAGGCCGAGGAGTTGTTCGGATACTCGGCCCATGAGGCGCTGGGGCGGTACGCGGCCCATGTGATGGTCCACGAACGGCACGTCGACCTGGTCGTGCAGCTGTTCGCCGATGTCATGGCCACCGGCGAGAGCTGGGCGGGGGCGTTCCCGATCCTTCGCAAGGACGGCACCACCCGGTTGGTGGAGTTCCGCAACATGCGCCTCATGGACGACCGGGGCGACGTCTACGCCCTGGGTCTCGCCACCGACCGGACGACGGTGCGCCGGCTGGAACGACACCTGGCGCTGTCGACGCGGATGGTCGCGCAGTCCCCCAACGGCCTGGCCGTCCTGGACACCGACCTGCGGTACGTCTCGGTCAACCCTGCACTGGAGCGGATCAACGGCGTTCCCGCCGCCGATCACCTCGGCCGGACCATACACGAGGTGCTGCCCCGGCTGGACGCGGAGGCGCTGGAGGCGGCGGCGCGCCAGGTGCTGCGGACCGGGGAGCGGCTCGTCGACCGGTCCACGGTCGGCCGCACCCCCGCCGATCCGGACGAGGACCACGTCTGGTCACTCTCCCTGTACCGCCTGGAGGACGCCCGGGGCACCGTGCTGGGCGTGGCCGTCTCGGTCGTCGACGTCACCGACCGGCACCTGGCCGCCGTCGAGGCCGAGGCGGCGCGCCGCCGGCTGGCGCTGATCGCGGACGCCTCCGCCCGGATCGGCACCACCCTGGATCTGGAGCGCACCGCCTTCGAACTGGCCGACGTGGCCGTGCCGGAACTGGCGGACGTGGCCGCGGTGGATCTGCTCGACGCGGTGATGGGCGGCCGCCGCACCAGCCTCGGGCCCGCCGAGTCGGCCGTGATCCGCGCCCTCGCGGTGTGCGGCGCCGACGAGCCCGACGCCCTGCGGGCCGCCGACCAGCCCGGCCAGGTGGCCCGCTACGCGCCCGACCGGCTCGTCACCGAGTGCGTACGCTCGGGCCGGCCGGTCATGGTGGCCCAGGTCAAGGACGAGGACCTCGGGCGGATCGCCCACTCCCCCGAGGCGGCCGCACTGCTGGCGCGGGCCGGTGTGCACTCCTAT
This sequence comes from Streptomyces sp. NBC_00080, assembly GCF_045041255.1. Taxonomy (NCBI): domain Bacteria; kingdom Bacillati; phylum Actinomycetota; class Actinomycetes; order Kitasatosporales; family Streptomycetaceae; genus Streptomyces; species Streptomyces sp. NBC_00080. Next base: position 8,508,116 of record NZ_CP108235.1, on the reverse strand, counting down.
CTGGCCGTGCCGCTCATCGCGCGGGGCGAGGTACTGGGCGCCCTCGACCTCAAACGGACCCGCAACCCGCTGCCGTTCGACCACGACGACCTGCTGCTCGCGCGTGAGCTGGCGGCCCGGGCGGCAGTCCAGATCGACAACGCCCGCTGGTACCAGAGCGCCCGCACCACCGCGCTCACCCTCCAGCGCAGCCTGCTGCCGAGCCATCCGGCCGTCACGGGCGGCCTCGAGGTCGCCTCCCGCTATCAGCCCGCGGGCGCCACCACCGAGGTCGGCGGCGACTGGTTCGACGTCATACCGCTCCCGGACGGCAAGACGGCGCTCGTCGTCGGCGACGTCATGGGCAGCGGTATCGACGCCGCCGCCACGATGGGCCGGCTGCGCACCGCGACGACCACGCTGGCCTCCCTCGACCTCGACCCGGCGGTCCTCCTGGAGCACCTGGACCGGATCACCCAGGGCCTGGACCACTTCATCGCCACCTGTGTGTACGCCGTCCACGATCCCCGGCTGGGGAGATGCCGGATCGCCAACGCCGGCCATCTGCCGCCGGTGCACATCCGCCCGAACCGTCCGCCGGAGCTGCTCGACCTGCCCACCGGCGCGCCGCTGGGCGTGGGCGGGGTGCCGTTCTCCACGACCGACGTCGACTTCGCCCCCGGCGACCAGCTCGTGCTGTACACCGACGGCCTGGTCGAGACCCGCACCCACTCGCTCGACGAACGTCTGGAGGCGCTGCTGGCGCTGCTCGACGATCCCGCGCGGCCGCTGGAGGAGGTGTGCGACCTGCTGCTGAGCGCGTTGCACCACCCCGACAACCACGACGACGTGGCTCTGCTGGTGGCACGTGCGCGAGCCGGGGAGTGAGCGGCGCCGCCGTCCGATTCACAGGCTTTCGTTATCGCTTCCTTACCGGACACCTCGGACAATCACAGTGAGGCGTGGCAGTGGTGCCGCCGTCGTGGCCGAGGAGAGTGAGCCGTGATGCAGGAGCCGGACAGGCCCGAGGGGCCGGAAGAGGTCGAACTGCTCTCGGGACCGGTCGAAGGGGAACGGGAACGTACGGACCTGCGCGCGCCGTGGCGGCGCCGGTCGGCCCGCGGGCGGGCGCTGATCGCGGCCACCACCGTCGCCGTCCTGGCGCTCGGCGGCACCGTCGCCTACGCGGCGGCCTCGGGGGACTCCGGAGGCGGTTCGCCGTCGGCGGCCCCGTCCGCGTCCTCCTCCGAGGGGCCCGCTGGACGGCACGGCCACGGCGGCCCGTGGTTCGGCCTCGGCGGGGACGCGGCGCACGGTGAGGCGACCGTCAAGGACCCCGACACCGGCGACTGGGTCGTCCGCGTCTGGCAGCGGGGCGCCGTGGCGAAGGTGGCCGACGACCGGGTCACCGTCCGGAGCGAGGACGGCGTCTCGTGGACGTGGACGGTGGGTGCGGACACGACCGTGTCCGCCGAGGGTTCCTCCGGCTCCGGGGCCGACGCGTTGAAGAAGGGCGACACCGTCCTCGTCTTCGGCTCCCGTTCCGGGGACACCAACACCGCCGACCGCGTCCTGTCCGGCACCTTCCGGGACCGCGGCCCGGGCGAACGCGGGCCCGGCGACCGCCACGACGACGCCCCGGGGCACGGCCCGTGGAACCGCGGGGACGACCGCTCCCCCGGCCCCACGGGCAGCGGAGCCGCTACCTGACCCTGGTGCCGACGACCACGTGGGCGTACAGCCCCTCGTCCGCGGCCAGACGCACCGTCAGACCGCCGCGGGTGAACGCCTCGACGGCGGCCGGGGCCTGGCGCTCGCTGGTCTCGACGAGGACACAGCCGCCGGGGGCGAGCCAGCGCGGCGCCTCGGCGGCGACCCGGCGCAGCACGTCCAGCCCGTCACCGCCGCCGTCGAGGGCGGTGAGCGGCTCGTGGTCCCGGGCCTCCGCGGGCAGCAAGGGGACCTCGCCGGTCGGGACGTAGGGCACGTTCGCCGCCAAGATGTCTATTCGGCCCCGCAGTTGCCCGGGAAGCGCCGCGAACAGGTCGCCGGCGTAGGCGTGTCCGCCGTGCTCGGCGATGTTGCGCCGGGCGCAGCTCACCGCCGCCGCGTCGATGTCCGCGGCGTGCAGCTCGACTTGTCCGAGGGATGCGGCGAGGGCGGCGCCGACGGCGCCCGAGCCGCAGCACAGGTCGACGACGACGCGGGCGTGCGGCATCGCGGCGAGGGCCTGGTCGACGAGGAACTCGGTGCGGCGGCGGGGCACGAAGACGCCCGGCTCGACGGTGATCCGCAGACCGTGGAACTCGGCCCAGCCGACGACGTGTTCGAGGGGCAGGCCCGCCGCGCGGCGGGCCGCCATGGCCGCGGCCTCGTCGGGCGTACGGGCCGCGCCGAGGATCAACTCCGCCTCCTCCTCGGCGAACACACACCCGGCGCCCCGCAGAACGGCGACCAGGACGTCACGGGACGACAAGAGTGAGGCCGGGGAGGGCGACGAGCCAACGGGAGACGAACCAGAAGAACTCGGAGGGGGAGAAGAAGCGGGAGAAGACGAAGAGGCGGGAGAACGAGGGGGCATGAAGCCGCGAAGCCTTTCGGAAGCCGAAGGGCGCTCTCACGGTCGCCTACCGGCGGCGATCCACGCTGTCACGGGAGGAGAGCACCCGACCTGACACTGCGGTAATGGGTCTCACCTCCTCGGTCACGCGCGACTGGGAACCTCCGCAGCCGGACGACCACCCTACCCCAGAGATCGGACGACGTTCCTGGCACGAAAGCCCTCGCCACCTGAAGTTGTACTATGCAACCAGGCTAGTGAGGGAGGACCGGTGGAAGCACCCGAGGCCGTGGAGACCATCCAGCGGGAGATGACGAGCTTCGCCCGGCGGGCCCGTGCCTCGGCGGGCCGGCTGCACCCCGAGCTGTCGCTGGTGTCCTACACGCTCCTCGGCCATCTCGAGGAGAGCGGCGGTTGCCGGGCCACCGACCTCGCCGCGCACTACGCCCTGGACAAGTCCACGGTCAGCCGCCAGGTCGGCGCCCTGGAGCGGGCCGCCCTGATCGAGCGGCGCCAGGACCCCGAGGACCACCGCGTCCAGGTCCTGCACCTCACCGACACGGGCCACCGCATCCTCGCCCAGGTCACCGAGAGCCGCCGTACGGCCTTCCGGGAACGGCTGGCGCAGTGGCCGCAGGCGGACCTGGAGCGGTTCGCGGAGTACCTGGTGCGCTACAACGCGTGGCGCGGGCCCGCCGCCGGGAGCGACCCGGCTCCCCCGGCGGCCCCGTGACCCCCCGGCCGGCCCGCTACGCCACCGGGACCGACTCCCGCCCCTCCCCCAGCCGCTCCGGCACCCGTACCGCCAGGAACGCCGTTCTGCGGCGCAGCCGGAAGCCCAGGGACTGATAGAGCCGGATGGCGTTCGTGTTGCCGGCGCTGGTGTGCAGGAAGGGCGTCTCGCCCCGTTCGCGGATGCCGTGGGCGACGGCCAGGATCAGCCGGGTCGCCAGGCCCTCGCCCCGGAAGGCGGGGTCGGTGCAGACCGCGCTGATCTCGGTCCAGCCCGGCGGATGCAGGCGCTCGCCGGCCAGGGCGATCAGGGCGCCGTCCCGTCGTATGCCCAGGTAGGTGCCGAGTTCGATGGTCCGGGCCTCGAACGGCCCCGGCTGGGTGCGGGCGATCAGGTCGAGGATGTCCGGTACGTCGGCGGGACCGAGCCGGACCGCCTCGGGTTCGGGTGCGGCGGCCAGCCCGTCGTCGACGAACTGCACGCCCTCGATCTGCAGGGTGAGCTCCCAGCCGGCCGGGAGCTCACCGCGGAAGCCCGGCAGCGGGACCTCCGCGCCGGGGCCGGCGAGCGCTGCGAGATCCGCCCAGTCGGCCGCGTCCGGCTCGTCCGGCAGGGCCAGCCAGGGCGACACGTCGACGGGGTAGCGCAGCACCCGGCCCCGGCGCTCGGCGAAGTGGGCGTGCGGACCGGTGAGGGAGGCGAGGGCGGGGTTGTCGAGGACGTGCGGGGGCTCGATGGCGCTCATCCGTCCGCTCCGATCTCCAGGACGACCTTGCCCCGGGCGTGGCCGCTCTCGACCTCGCGCAGTGCCTCGCCCGCCCGCTCCCGCGGGAACGTGAGGGTGACCTGCGGGTTCAGCTCGCCGCGCACGACCAGGTCCGCCACCGCCCGCTGCACGGCCGTGTCACGGGCGCGGGCCACCCGGGCGCCGCCCAGCCGCTCGACCTCCTCGGCCGGGGCTCCGGCGGTGATGGCCTCGGTCTCCGGGCCGCCGTACCGGGTGAAGACGTACGCCTTCGGCATTGCTCCCACTCTCCTTCGTCGGCACCGGACCGCTGGGCCGCTGGATCCGGAACGACACGTGCAAGAGCCGGGGCCCGGTGCCTATTCCCCCCTCGCGGGACTGTTCATACGGGCTTAATGATCGGCGGGCGGACCGGGTGCGGAGCAGGGCTGACATGCACGTACGGTTGACTGCGTGAACATCCGCCGTCCTCCCGCTGGAACCGCATGAACGTCACCCGAGGCTTCACCTGCCGCCCCCGCGCCCACCGTCCGGGACTGCCCCCCGGCCAGTACGACGCGGGCGACGACTGGCCCGTGCTGTCCGCCGAGGTCACACCCGACCTCGCGCCCGCGGAGTGGACCTTCCGCGTCGACGGGCTGGTGGCGGCGCCCCGCACCTGGGACTGGGACGAGGCGCACACGCTGCCGGAGTCCGCGTACGAGGGTGACATCCACTGTGTGACCAGCTGGTCCAAGTTCGGGGTGCGGTTCGGGGGCGTGTCCCTGGACGCCTTCCTCGCGGCCGCACGGCCCGACGCGTCCGCGACCCACGCCGTCGCGTACTCGCACACCGGCTACACCACCAACCTGCCCCTGTCCGACCTGACCGGCGGCCGGGCGTGGATCGCCTGGGAGTACGACGGGAAGCCCCTCGCGGCCGAGCACGGCGGTCCGGCGCGGCTGCTGGTGCCGCACCTGTACTTCTGGAAGAGCGCCAAGTGGATCGCGGGCCTGCGGCTGCTCGACCACGACGAGCCGGGCTTCTGGGAGCAGAACGGCTATCACGCGCGGGGCAACCCGTGGGAGGAGCAGAGGTACGCCGGTGACTGAGACCTTCACTCCCCCGACCCGGTTCGCGGTGCCGGGCCGGATCGCCGTGAGCAACCGGGCCGCCGCCCTGTGGCAGACGGCGACGCTCACCGAGATCCGCCGCGAGACCCCGCACGCGGCCACCTTCCGGTTCGCGGTGCCGGCCTGGGCGGGGCACCTGCCCGGCCAGCACCTGATGCTGCGGCTGACCGCCGACGACGGCTACACCGCCCAACGCCACTACTCGATCGCCTCGGCGCCCGACGACGACGGGCACGTCGAGCTGACCTTGGACCACGTGGACGGCGGCGAGGTCTCGGGCTGGTTCCACACCAGGGCGCAGCCGGGTGACGAGGTCCAGGTGCGGGGTCCGCTCAGCGGCTTCTTCGCCTGGCCGGGCGACCGGCCCGCGCTGCTGATCGGCGCCGGCTCCGGGGTCGTCCCGCTGATGTCGATGGTCCGCCACCACCGGGCGCGCGGCCTCGACGTACCGCTGCGGCTGCTGGTGTCCGCGCGCGGTCCCGAAGAGCTGATCTACGCGCGGGAGTACGGCGCCGAGACGACGCCCGTGTTCACGCGGAGCGCGCCGGAGGGCGTGCCCGTGGGGCGGCTCGCGGCAGGTCACCTCGCCCCGCTGCTCGCCGAGGAGCCGGCGGGCGGCTGGGAGGCGTACGTGTGCGGCTCCAACGCGTTCGCCGAGCACGCCTCGCGGCTGCTGGTCCGGGCGGGGCAGCCGGTCGACCGCATCCGGATCGAACGCTTCGGCTGACCCGCCCGGCCGCCGCACCGGGCCGCTCCCTCCCCACTCGTCCCCGGCGTCCCACGGCTGCCGACGGGCCGACGTGAACGATGCGTGAAACGATGTACTCCGAACGGGGTATGTCGCTCATGTGGGCACTCGTACGCGTGACGGCGAGGAGGTCGACATGCGAGACCGGGTGCGTGGCTGGCGCCGGCGGGACAATCCGCTGCGACGCCGGTCGGACGTGGTGGAGGCGTGGACGGCGCTGTTCGTCGCCGTGCTTCTGCTGGTCGCCGTGCCGCTCGCCGGGGCGCTCGCCGGCCAGTGGGGCCATGCCGACGCCCAGGCGGTCGCGGACCGGCTGCGGGCCGAACGCCACCGGGTCCGGGCCGAGGTCGTCGGTCACCCTCCCGAGGCCCTGCCCTCGGTGGAGGGCGTCAGACAGCAGATGTCCACCGTGGCCGTGCGGTGGACCCCGCCGGGCGAGCCGGCGCGGACGGCCACCGCCCGGGTTCCGGCGGGCACGCACGCGGGCGAGATGGTGGACGTCTGGTTCGACACGCGGGGCCGCAACGTCGAACCGCCGCCGAACGACACCATGGTGTGGCAGCACACGCTCACCATGGGTGCGTGCGCGGCCGGGGGTACGGCCGTGGTGGTGCTGCTCGGGCACGCCGTGATCCGCCGGGTGTCGATGCGGCACCGGCTGGGCGAGTGGGAGCGGGAGTGGGCCCGCACGGAACCCCAGTGGACCCGCCGCAGGCCCGCCTGAAGGTCCTGACCAGGGTCTGGCGAGGTCTCCCGGTGCCCACGTACGGTGTGATCATTCGTATGGGCACTTAACAAAAGGCGGTCCTTGATGCCCCTGTTCGACCTGACCGACGAGGAGCTCCGCACCTACCGCAGCGCGTCCCCCGAGCCCGAGGACTTCGACGCGTTCTGGTCCAAGACCCTCCAGGAGGCCCGTGAGCACGACCTGGACGCCCGCTTCGAGCCGGTCGACACGGGTCTGACCACGGTGCAGGTGTACGACGTGACCTTCGCCGGATTCGGCGGGCATCCCGTAAAGGGCTGGCTGACGCTGCCCGCCGGGACGGAGGAACCGCTGCCGCTGGTCGTGGAGTTCGTCGGCTACGGCGGTGGGCGCGGACTGCCGCACGAGCATCTGCTGTGGGCGTCGACGGGCCGCGCGCACTTCATCATGGACACCCGCGGCCAGGGCAGCGCCTGGGGCGGTGGCGGCGGCACCCCCGACCCGGTGGGCGGTGCGCCCTCGTACCCCGGTTTCATGACACGGGGGATCGACGCCCCGGAGAACTACTACTACCGCCGGGTGTTCACGGACGCGGTGCGCGCGGTCGAGGCGGCCCGCTCCCACCCGCTGACCGACGCGGCACGGACCGTGGCGATCGGCGGGAGCCAGGGCGGCGGCATCACCATCGCCGTGGGCGGCCTGGTACCGGATCTCGCGGGCATCGCCCCTGACGTGCCGTTCCTGTGCGACTTCCCGCGCGCCGCGGTACTGACGGACCGTCACCCGTACCGCGAGATAGGTCTGTTCCTCAAGACGCACCGCGGCCGCTCGAAGGACGTCCTGAACACCCTGGCGTACTTCGACGGGGTGCACTTCGCGTCCCGGGGTTCGGCTCCCGCGCTGTTCTCGGCGGCCCTGGAGGACCAGACCTGCCCGCCGTCGACGGTGTTCGCCGCCTTCAACGCCTGGGCGCACGAGGACAAGAAGATCGAGGTGTACGACTTCAACGACCACGAGGGCGGCGGCCCCTACCAGGAGGCGGCCAAGCTGCGCTGGCTGCGCTCGTACCTCTGACGGCCGGGGCATGGACACACGGGCCGCCGCCGAGCGGTTCACCGGGGTGTGGGAGCGGGCCTGGGCGTCGCACGACGTGACGGCCCTGCTGGAGCTGTACGCCGAGAACTGCGTCCACCGGTCGATGCCGTTCCGCGCGCCGCACCGGGGACGGGCCGAGCTGGAGGCATATCTGCGCTGGTCGTTCGCGGCGGAGCGGGTGACCGACGTACGGTTCTCGCCCCCGCTCGTGGGCGCGGACCGGGTCGCGGTGGCGGAGTTCCGGGTGCTGGCCGACGAGGACGGGGCGGCCGGCACGCTGGCCGGCTGCGTCTTCGTCCGGTTCGACGAGGCCGGGCTGGCGGTCGAGTCACGCGACTACTGGCACACGGCGGAGGGCCACCGGGAGCCGACCGGGCAGACCTTTCTCCTGTGATCCAGGACCTGTTCGGCACACTTCCCTCCAGTCCGACCAGTCGGTACGTTCGGGGTGCCCGGGCCGCACCGTAGCGGTCCGGGGTTCCGGCGGACCACGGAGGCTCCATGTCCGAGCACGTGCCACAGATACACGGCCACTGCGATCCACGGTTCGCGGCGGTGCGCGCGGCCTTCGAGGAGAACTTCCGGGACCGGGGCGAGCTGGGCGCCGCGGTGAGCGTCACGGTCGACGGCGCCATGGTGGCCGATCTGTGGGGCGGCCGGGCCGACGCGGCGGGCACGCGCGCGTGGGAGCGGGACACCGTGGTCAACGTGTGGTCCACGTCGAAGGGCCCGACGGCGCTGTGCGCGCACATCCTCGCCGACCGGGGCCTGCTCGACCTCGACGCTCCGGTGGCCGTGTACTGGCCGGAGTTCGGCGCGGCGGGCAAGGAGCGCGTCCTGGTCCGGCATCTGCTGTCCCACCGGGCGGGCCTGGCCGGGCTGCGCGAGCCGCACTCCCTCGATCAGCTCTACGACTGGGAGCTCACCACCGCCCGCCTAGCGGCCACGGAGCCCTGGTGGGAGCCGGGCACCCGGTCCGGCTATCACGCGCTCACCTACGGCTTCCTGGTCGGGGAGCTGGTGCGGCGGGTGTCGGGGCTGCTGCCGGGGGCCTTCCTGGAGCGGGAGGTGACCGGTCCGCTGGGCGTCGACTTCACGATCGGGCTGCCGGAGAAGGAGGCCGGGCGGGCGGCCGAGCTGGTGCATCCGCCGGTCGCCTCGTCCAGCGAACAGGCCGCGATCCTGAGCCAGTTGGCACCGGCGGCCGTCACCGCCCTGACCAATCCGGCGGCGGGCGCGAGCGAGGCCAACTCGCCGCGCTGGCGGGCCGCGGAGATCCCGGCCGCGAACGGCCACGGCACCGCTCGGGCGGTGGCCGCGCTCTACGGGATCTTCGCCGGCCGGGGCGCGTACGGCGGGCATCGCGTCCTGTCCCCCGAGGCGGCCGAGCGGGTGCGCGAGGGACAGGGCGCCTGCCGGGACCTGGTGCTGGGGGCGGGGTTCGCGCACGAGACGGAGATCGGGCTCGGGCTGTGGCTCAGCGGTCCGAACGGATCGTACGGACCCAACCCGCGCGCTTTCGGACACGACGGCTTCGGCGGCTCGTGCGGGCTCGCCGACCCGGAGGCGGGGGTGTCGCTGGGGTACGTGATGAACCGCATGGGGCCGCACATCGCCGACGACCCGCGGAAGACAGCGTTGGTGGACGCCCTGTACAGCGCGCTCTGAGCGGCGGCGCGGCGCGGCCGCGCGGACGGTGCGGAGCGGTCCGGTTTCGGCCGATCGGGCGGCCCGCCCTTCCCTGCTGGTTTAGACCAATGCTAGATCTGGTGGCGCACCGAGTCCGCACGACCACGGCACGTCACCCACAGGAGGCGCGCGGCATGGCCCGCAGCACCACCCCCACCACCCCTGATGTCCACCCGCACCCCGGCGAAGGACCGCTGTACCGGCGGATCGCCGCGGAACTGCTCGGCGAGCTGCGCGAGGGCACCATCGCACCCGGCGAACGACTGCCGGCCGAGCGGCAGTTGGCCGGACACTTCGGCGTCAGCAGGCAGACCGTACGGCAGGCCCTGGAGGTCCTGCGGAGCGACGGACTGGTCGAGACCGACCGGCGGGGCAGTCACGCCGCCCTGCCGGCCGGGTCGCTCGGCACCCCGTCGTTCCTCGCCTTTCCCGTGGGCGCGCGGCCCGCGGACGACGCGTCGGCGGTGGCCCGCGCCGCCGTCAGCTGGGAGACGCCCCCGCCCGCACACGCCGAGGCGCTCGGACTCGCCCCGCACCGGCCGACGCTGGTGCACCGCTACGAGTCCGCCCGCGCCGACGGACGCGGTCTGCGTACGGCCGTCACGTCCTTCTCCGCGGTCGCCCTGGCCGAGGTGGAGGAACTGGCCCGCTACCGCGACCGCGCCGACTCGAACGCCTCCCCGGAGCTCCGGCGGGCCTACGACTGGATGCGCCGGGCCGGTCTGACCCTGCACCACCGGGACTGCATCACGCATCTCGACGACGACCCGTCGATGCGGGTCACCCGGCGCGTGCACGACCAGTACGCGCGCCCCCTGGAGATCACCGACCTGGTGGTGGACACCCGGCGGGAGGCACTGGTCTACGCGTTCACGCTGCCCGCGGCCGGCTGATCCCGTCCGGACCGGCTCCGCGTACCGTCTCAGCGGTCCGTCCGGCGCGCCTCGACCATGCGCACCCGTGGACTTCCGTCGCTCCTGGTCCCGAACTCGGGCAGGGCGCGGAGGTCCACGCGGAACCCGGCGCGCTCCAGTTCGCGCCGCACGTCACCGAGCCGGAAGGCCCGGTAGTACATCACGAACGGCGGCCGCCACAGGGCGTTGCGGACCCGCATCACGGCGTCGAAGCCGAGCAGCATCCAGAACGCCGGCGAGGAGCGCCTCGGCGGGGCCAGGACGGGGAACGCGAAGCATCCGCCCGGCCGCAGCGCGGTCCGCACCCGGGCGAACAGGTCCGGCAGTTCGCGGGGCAGGAAGTGCCCGAACGCGCCGAAGCTGACGACGAGGTCGAAGGCGGCGGTGAACGGCAGGGCCCGGGCGTCCGCGCGCACCCAGGACACCCGGGGGCCCGCCGGACGGATCCGCCGACGCGCCTGGGCCAGCATGCCGGCGCTGAAGTCGACGCCCGTCACACTCCCCCGGCACACCGTCGCCAGGACCTCGACCCCCGCACCCGTGCCACAGCACAGGTCGAGGCCGTCCTCGTACGGGCCGGAGTCCTTCAGGGCCGAGGCGACCGCGTCCAGGACGGCGTCCGGCGTGCGGAAGGGCGTGTGGTCGAACTTCGGCGCGAGGAGGTCGTAGCCGTGCTCGACGGACGACAGGGCCTGGACGGCGAGTTCGCGCAGCGTGGGGCCTTCGGGACTGAACATCCGCGTCAGCCTACGGCCGTCCGCCGCTTCAGGAGCAGCAGGGCGCGTTCGCACCAGGCCAGGTTCGTCTCCTCGAAGGCGATGCCGGCCATCAGCGTCAGATAGGGGCCGATCCGGTCGGCCTCGGTCAGGTACACGTCCTCGGTGCGTCCGTCGAGGAGGCGGTCACGCACCCGCAGGTAGCGGTCGAGCTTGGCGCGGGACCAGGTCCTGCGCTCCTCGACCAGCGCGCGGGTCACCTCGGGGTCCACGCCGTCCATGGCCTGGATCCTGATGAGGAGTTCGTCGCGGATGGCGGTGGGCCGCCGCGGCGGGGTGGCGGCGAAGGCGTCCAGGTCCGCGCGGCCGGCCTCGGTGAGGGTGAACATCCTTTTGTTCGGCCGGCGTTCCTGCTGCACCACCCGGGCCTCGATCAGGCCGTCCTGCGCGAGGCGCTCCAGTTCGCGATAGAGCTGCTGCGGGGTCGAGGGCCAGAAGTTCGCGAGGGAGACGTCGAAGACCTTCGACAGCTCGTAGCCCGATGCCTCGCCTTCCAGGAGGGCGGCCAGGACGGCGTACTTGAGGGACATATGGACACGTTAGCAGGAGGCGATTATTGTCATCGACACCTACTCAACAAATTTACCAATCATGCGATGAGGTGATCCGATGCGCGCGTTCCGCGAGGCGGTCGAGGCCGGCGATCTCGATGCCGTCGAAGCGCTGCTGGCCGAGGACGTGGTGTTCACCAGCCCCGTCGTGTTCAAGCCGTACCCGGGCAAGGCGATCACCGCGTCGATCCTGCGGGGGGTGACCCGGGTCTTCGAGGACTTCCGCTACGAGCGCGAGCTCGACGGGGGCGACGGGCGTGACCACGCGCTGGTGTTCCGGGCCCGGGTGGGCGAGCGGGAGCTGACCGGCTGCGACTTCATCCATCTGAACGAGGAGGGGCTGATCGACGAACTCACGGTCATGGTCCGCCCGTTGTCGGGCGCTCAGGCGCTCGCGGCGGCGATGGGGGCCCGGTTCGACCAGATCCTGAAGGAGGCGGAGGCCCGGTCGGCCTCCGCCTCCTGACGTCAGGCAACCGTGAGGGTGAGGGCTCCCGTATAGGTCGCACCCGGCGTGAGGGCCGTCGGCGTCCCGTCGACGGCCAGGGTCACCCTCCTGCCGCGCGGCGCCTTCACGGCCGCGTCGGCGGCCAGGGTCAGCGAGGTCAGGTACGACGTCCCGGTGACCGTCCAGACGGAGCCGCTGCCGAGCCGGACGATCGCGCCGTTGTTCACGGCGGGCCGCGCGGTGTTGGTGACGATGCCGAGCTCGTAGAAGGTGGACGCGTCGATCGACGGCACCCGGTGCTCGGCCTTCGCCGCCGAGATCACGCCCTTGAGCGTCGCCCCCTCGAAGGCGAGGACCATGTTCTTGCCGCTGCGCATGCCGTTGTAGAAGTCGCCCTCCAGGTCGATGGCGGTGAAGGTGGCCGCGCCGTCGGTGGAGTGGACGGCGGTGACGTCGAAGGACGCGTTCCTGACGGGGTCGGTCGTCGGCTCGGTGTAGACGCCGACGTTCATCATCCTGCCGCCGACGTTCACCGGGCCCGGGTCGTCCAGCTCGATCATCTGGAGGAGGACGCCGTCCCGCGGGTTCAGGCGGGCGCCGCCCGAACCGTCGACGGTGATGGCGGTCTGCTGGCCCTTGTTGAGGAAGGTGGCGCGCTCGGAGTTGATCACCGTGCCGCCGTCGAGGGTGAGCGTGCCGGCGCCGAAGAACATGTAGCCGAAGTGACCGGAGTTCACGACGGTGTTGCGGACCGGCAGGGCCGCCGACTCGGCCCGGGTGAGCCCGAGTTCCAGCTCCGCGTCGAGGGCGGCGACCGCCTCGCGGGTGCTGTCGCCGTAGTGCACGACCGCGGCCGGACCGGCGATGATGGTCGCGTAGCTGCCCACGTCGAACCGGGAGCCGAGGACGCGTACGGTGGCGTCGCCGATGGCGTAGGTCCCGTAGCCGTACTCCCCCGTGTTGCCGATGTGGCTGTTGATCGCGGTCAGCTTCAGCCCGCTGCCGCCCTCCACCGACAGGGCACCCCAGGTCTCCGAGAACACGGTGGAGCCGATGTAGGTGGCCCTGCTGTCCTTGCCGATGAGGTTGGTGGCGCGGACATTGCCGTCGAGGCCCAGCATCCAGGGCACCGACTCCATGTACGGGGTCTCGACCGTGGCCCGGTAGTCGGCGGGCAGCACGCCGTTGCGGGTGTGGACGGTGGAGTTCTTCACCACCACGTTCGCGCCGTCGTTCGAGATGACCCCGGTGCGCACGACACCCTTGGTGCTGATCCGGGCGCCGTCCACGACGAGCGTGGTCGCGGATCCGTCGCCGACGACCGCGGCGCCGTAGCCGGCGAAGTCGCAACGGCCGTTGCCGGTCAGGGAGATGACGGGCCGCTGGAGCGTGTAGGTACCGTCCTGCACGAAGACGCCGTCGAAGCACTCGCCGGTCGAGGTGATCGAGATGCCGCGGGCCAGGGTGTCGGTGAGCTTTCCGCCGGTCACCGCGGCGAGGACGGAGCGGTCGCGGTCGACACCGTCACCGTCGACGTAGAGGGCCTGCCGGAAGGGGAAGGTGAGGGTCTCGTAGGTGACGTCGTTGGCGGCCGCCACCGTGAGGACGACGTCACCGCGGTAGGTGCCCGGCCGGATCAGGGTGGCGGTGCCGCCCGTCGCGGTCAGCAGCTGTCCGGTCTCGACGCCGTCGACGGTCAGGGTGAGGCCGTGGCCGGCCGGGGCCGCGATCGCCCCGCCCCCGGCGAGGGTGAGGACGCTCAGCCGGGTGGTCGCGGCCACCTCGTACGTCTCGCCGGAGCCGACCGTGAGTGTCCTGCCGGAACTCTTGGTCCCCGCGGTGGCGGCGGTCGTCGGGATGAGGACCGCGCCGGCCGTGGCGGTACCGGCGATCAGGATCGAGCGTCGGGTGATCAGCGTCATTGCTTGCCTTCCCAGAGGTCGATTCGCGCCGTCGCGCCCGGAGACCGGGTGCGTCGTCGCGCAGCGTGAGCGCCCGCCGTCGGCGACAGAGGCCCGGACGGCACGGGCGGGGGCACCAGGGGTGCGCACGAGGGAGTGAATCAGCCTGCCCCACCTGGCAGTAGAGGTCGCGCGCAGCCATTCGGGAACCCGATGCCTCGGATCGCACCGCCCGGTCCACAGTGGTGACACAGGGTCGTGAAAGGCGCCGTCTAGGAGGGCGCGATCATGCCCGCCGACAGGTCGATGTCCGCGCCGCACAGCCCCGGCATGGCGAGCATCGCCACCAGGGCCCGGGCGACCTCGTCCTCCTCGACCAGGCGGCCCAGGGCGGCCCGGGACGCGAAGTCGTGCTCGGCCTCCTCGACCGTGCAGCCCGTCAGCTCGGCGGTGAGGCGGAAGTTGCGGTCCATGCGCGGGCCGCGCACCGGGCCGGGTGAAAGGGAGTTGACCGTCACGCCCTTCGGCCCCACCTCGCCGGCGAGGGTGCGGGTCAGGCCGAGCAGGGCCGTCTTGGAGGCCGTGTAGGGCGTGCGGTTGAGCAGCGGGCGTTTGCCGCTCACGGAGGCGACGTTGACGACGTCACCGCGTCCGGCCGCGAGCATCGGCGGCAGGAACGCCCGGCACATCAGGTACACCCCGCGGACGTTGACGGCGAAGACCTCGTCCCACTCCTCGGGTTCGACGTCGACGAGCGGGCGCACCGGGCCCGCGACCCCGGCGTTGTTCACGAGCAACGACACCTTCTCGTCGGCGAGTTCGGCGGCCAGGGAGCGGACCGAGACCGGGTCGGACACGTCACAGACCGCCGTACGCGCCTCGCCGCCCCCTTCGGCCACCCGCTCCGCCGCCTCGGTCAGGCTCGCCCGGTCGCGGCCGGTCAGCAGGACCCGGGCGCCCGCGGCCGAGAGCGCCAGCGCGAACGCCCGGCCCAGCGGCCCTCCCCCGCCCGTGACGAGCGCCGTCCGCCCGTCGAGGCTCACGCGGTGTTCCAGGGCAGCGCGTCACCCGCGGCCCGTGCCGCGCGGACGTCACCGGAGCGCGCGTGCCCCTCGAACAGCTCCACCCGCGAGGCCCGCCCGCACAGCCGGCCGAGCAGGGCCTGCGAGCCGGTGTCGGTGACCTCCTGGTAGGTGACGGTCCTGAGGTACTTCCCCACCCACAGGCCGCCGGTGTAGCGGGCGGCGCCCCGGGTGGGCAGCACATGGTTGGTGCCGATGACCTTGTCGCCGAACGACACACAGGTGCCCTCGCCGAGGAACAGGGCGCCGTACTGGGTCATCCGCTCCAGGGCGAGCCTCGGCTCGGCGGTCAGCACCTCCACATGTTCGAAGGCGAACTCGTCGGCCAGTGCGTACAGTTCGTCGATCGAGTCGACGACATGAACCTGGCCGTGGTCGCGCCAGGCGGGCTCGGCGAAGTCCCGGGTGGGCAGGCCGGGCAGCAGCCGTTCGACCTCGGCGACGGTCCGTTCGGCGACCGCCCGCGAGGTGGTGATCAGGACCGCCGGGGAGTCGGGGCCGTGCTCGGCCTGGGAGAGCAGGTCGACCGCGCACACGAACGGGTCGGCGTGCTCGTCGGCGAGGACGAGGATCTCGGTCGGCCCGGCGAACAGGTCGATGCCGATCTCTCCGAACAACTGCCGCTTGGCTTCCGCCACATAGGCGTTGCCGGGTCCGGCGATCAGGTTCACGGGCCGCATGGTGTCCGTGCCGACGGCCATCGCCGCCACCGCCTGAACCCCGCCGAGCAGCCAGATCTCGTCCGCGCCCGCGAGGTGCATCGCGGCGACGGTGGCGGCGGGGATCTCTCCGCGGATCGGCGGGGTGCAGGCCACGACCCGCGGCACGCCCGCCACCTTCGCGGTCACGATGGTCATGTGGGCGGAGGCGGTCAGCGGGTACCGGCCGCCCGGGACGTACGCGCCGGCCGCCTGCACGGGGAGGTGCTTCTGCCCCAGCCGGACCCCGGGCAGGGTCTCCACCTCGAACTCCCCCAGGGAGTCGAGCTGACGGCGGGCGAAGGCGCGCACCTGCTCCTGGACGAACCGGATGTCCTCGATGACCTGCGCCGGCACCGACGCGACGATCGCGGCGACCTCCGCCCCGGACAGCCGGAACGACTCCGGGCTCCAGTCGTCGAACTTCTCGGAGTACTCGCGCACGGCCGCGTCACCGCGCTCTCGTACGTCGGCGATGACGTCGGACACGGTCGCGCGCACCTGATCGAGGGAGGCGGTCACCTCGGCCCTGGGTACGGCGTGCTTCAGGATCTCTGCCACGACTGCGGCCTTTCTCGGGGAGAGGGAGGGGAGGAGGGGAGGGAGCGGCGTCACACGGGCGGCGCTTCGAAGAGCACGTCGGGGTCGTTGAACTGCTCCTTGGCGACCGACTCGCTCATCGGGTCGGCGGTGCCCCACTGGTCCTGGGTGAGCGGGTCGTCGACGTCATGCCGTCCGGGGTGCCACAGGTCCTCTTCGAGGACGGCGAGTTCGGTGGTGTACTCCACCGTGTTGCCGTGCGGGTCGTGGAAGTAGGAGAAGGTGTTGTCGCCCGCGAGGTGCCGTCCAGGACCCCAGGTCAGCCGCGTCCCGGCGCGCAGTGCCCGGCCGGTGCCACGCATGTACTCCTCGACACCCCGCATCTCGAACGAGGTGTGGTGCAGGGAGACATGGGGGCCGCGCGCGATGGCGAAGGAGTGGTGCAGGGGGCTGCACCGCAGGAAGTACATGAGGTCGCCCATGTGCGCGGAGTACAGGGTGTCGGTGAGCCGGAAGCCGAGGTGCTCGACGTAGAAGTCCCGCAGCCGCGCCGGGTCCTGGGAGTTGACCACGCAGTGGGAGAGCCGGACCGGGATCGCCTCGCGTTCCTCGATCCTGCGGTGGACGCGGGTGGCGACCTCGGCGGAGACCTCGACGACACGGCCGTCGGGGTCGAAGAAGCGCAGGGCGTAGCCGCCCCCCGGGGTGTCCAGCGCGCCCGGCTCCCCGATGAGCCGGATCCCGGCCCGGCCGAGTCGTACCGCGAGTTCGTCGACGGCCGCCGCGGACACCGCCCCGAAGGCGACGAGGTCCATCCGCTTGCGCTCGTCCGCGCGGATCCGCACGACGTAGTTCTCGGGGCTGCCCTCGGCGGCGAAGAAGGCGAGACCGCTGTCGCTCGCCACCTCGGTCAGGCCCCAGGTGGTGCCGTAGAAGGCGCGCTGCCGCGCGAAGTCCGGTACGGCCAGGTCGACATGGCGCAGATGGGTGATGAGGGAGGACGTCACGGTGCGCTCCTGACGGTGTTGCGCTGGTGGCCCAGGCCGGTGATCTCCGCCTCCAGCACGTCCCCGGGGCGCAGGAAGACGCCCCAGTGGGCGCCGTTGCCGGCCGGGGAGCCGGTGAGCAGCAGATCGCCGGGCTGCAGGGTGGTGGTCGTCGAGACGTAGGCGATGAGCCGCGGGATGTCGAAGATCATGTCCTTGGTCGACTCGTCCTGCCGTACGACACCGTTGTGGCGCAGGGTGATCCGCAGGCCGCCCGGGTCCCCGGCGAAGGCGGCGGGCACCAGGAAGGGGCCGGTCGGCAGGAAGGTGTCGGCGTTCTTGGCGGTGAACCAGTCGGTGCCGATGGCCTTCAGGTCGGGCCGGTAGAGACGGTCGCGGGTGGTGAGGTCGTTGCAGGCGGTGTAGGCGGCGACGTGGTCGTAGGCGTCCTCGGCAGCGATGTTCCGGCCCGGCTTCCCTATGACGAGGGCGAGTTCGAGCTCCCAGTCGTGCTGTTCGCCGAGCGCGGGCAGGACGATGTCGTCATAGGGGCCGCACATCGCGCGCGGAGAGCCGAGGAAGACGTACGGGACCCCGGTGCGGATCCGCTCGTCCATCATCTTCTCGGCGTCGGCGCGGGCCTGATCGGGGGTGGCGCCGTGCACGCTCTCCTTCTCGGCGGCGACCAGATCGACCACGTGCTTGCGGTAGTTGGCGCCGCTCTGGAGGATCTGCCCCGGCTCGATCGGGGCGAGGATCCGCAGGCCGGCCAGGTCGTGCCAGGTTCCGTCGGCGCGTCCGGCGAGTCCGGCGAGGCGGGGCAGCCAGGTGTCCCAGTCCTCGACCAGGGCGCGCACGGACGGCACCAGGTCGGACAGGTCGCGCACCCGCGCCCCGGTCACCAGACCGGGGAAGGGGCGGGATGCCGGGTCGTCGCCGGCCGTCCGGAACGTGCCGAGCGCGAAGGGTCCGGCATGGGTGGGGAGTGGATCGGGCACGGGCGGCTCTCCTCGTCCGGGTGGGGGGCTCGCCGTCGACGCTAGGCAGCCCGGGGCGGCGGCGGAAATGGCCGTTGGCGATGCCTGCCATCACCGGCGTGCCCGCACCCGGCCGCGCCGGGGGGCGGCTTCACCGCGCGGTACCTCCATCGCCGTACGGGATGGATGACGTCCCCCTTGGCGATGCCTCGATCCGTTGACCGCGCGGGCGGCCCCGACCAGGCTCGGAGCACCCCCGTCCCGAGGAAACCAACGGAGTCCGCCGTGGTCGTCGAGCATGCCCAACTGACCGTCGAGACCGGCCGGGAGGAGGAGTTCCAGGAGGTCTTCCGTACGGCGCGGGAGGTGCTCGCGGAGGCCGACGGCTTCCGGTGGGCGCGGCTGCTGCGCTGCGTCGAGCGGCCGCGGGGGTTCCTGCTGCTGGTCGGCTGGGACTCCGTCGAGGCCCACACGGTCGGCTTCCGGGAGTCCGAGCGCTTCGGGCGCTGGCGCGCGCTGGTCGGACCGTTCTTCGCCGCGCCGCCGGCCGTGGAGCACTACGACGAACCCGTCCCGCGCTGAACCCGATCTCCCCCACCTGTTCCTACGTCCGCAAGGATCGCCCATGCCCGTACAGAAGGTGCTCGTCGTCGGCGGCGGCATCACCGGAAGCGTGCTGTCCGTCGCTCTCGCCCAGCGCGGCGTCGACGTCGACCTCGTCGAGATCTCCCCCCGGTGGTTCGGCGTGGGCCACGGCATCACCCTTCAGGGCAACGCGCTCAAGGCGCTGCGCTCCGTGGGCGTACTGGACCGGGTCCTGGAACGGGCCGTGCCGTTCGACGTGCTGCGGCTGCTGCGCGCCGACGGCGCACTGATAGCGGAGCTGCCCACTCCGCGCACCGGGGGGCCGGACCTGCCCCCGACCGCGGGTGCGCTGCGGTCGGACCTGCAGGACGCACTGTGTGACGCCGTGCACGCGCACGGCGTCACCGTGCGGCTGGGCCTCACCGTCGACCGTCTGGAGCAGTCCGCCGACCACGTGGACGTGACCTTCACCGACGGCACCACCGGCCGCTACGACCTGATGGTGGGGGCCGACGGGATCAACTCCCGGATGCGCGAGCTGATCGGGATCACGGCCAGGCCCGCTCCGGTCGGCATGTCGATCTTCCGGGTGGTCGCCGAGCGGCCCGCGGAGATGGTCTGCCACGAGGTGTACTACGGCGGCCCGCGCTTCAAGGCCGGCTACAGCCCGATCTCCGCCGACCGCTGCTACACCTACCTCCTGGACGAGAACCTGGACGCGTCCCTCGTGGGTCCGCGGGCCCCGCTGGCGCTGATGCGGGAGCGCGGTACCGGGTACGGCGGCACCTGGGCGAAGATCATCGCTTCGCTGCCGGACGACACGGCGGTCGACTACCGCTGGATCGAGGCGGTGCTCGTGGACGAGCCCTGGTACCGCGGCCGGACGATGGTCGTCGGCGACGCCGCGCACGCCTGTCCGCCGCTCATCGCCCAGGGCGCGGCCATGTGCATGGAGGACGCGGTGCTGCTGGCCGAACTGGTCACCGGGGACGGGCCGTTGGAGAAGGCCCTGGACCGCTTCATGGCCCGGCGGCTGCCCCGGGTGCGGATGGTGCTGGAGAACTCGCTGCGACTGGCCGAGTGGGAGATCCACCCCGACACCCCCGGCGCGGACCCGGCCCGGATCATGTCGGAGACCCTCGACTCGCTGACGGCGGCCGCGTGAGCGCGCCCGTCGGCCGGCCGGGCGCCCCCGTCGTCGATTTCCACGGCCATCTCGCCGTCCCGGCCGCCGAGGCGATCGTCGCGGGCACCCCCGGTCTCGCCGCCGAGCTGGCCGCCGAACAGCGGGCCCACTCCCCGGCCTCCCTGGCCGTCAACCGGGCCCAGCTGGAGCGGCTGCGGCCGAGACTGACGGACGTGTCCGCGCGACTCGCCGATCTGGACGCGATGGGGGTCGACGCGCAGGTGGTCGGCCCGATGCCGATGCACCACTACTGGGCCGACCCGGCGACGGCCGCACGGCTGGCCCGTACCGTCAACGAGGCCGTCGCCGCGCACTGCGCGGCGGCGCCCGCGCGGCTCCACGGGCTCGGCACGGTGCCGCTCCAGCATCCGGACCTGGCCGTGACGCTCCTCGCGGAGGCGGTCGGCGAACTCGGCCTGCACGGGATCAGCGTCTCCACGACCGTGCACGGCCGCGAGCTGGCCGACCCGGCGCACGACCCGGTGTGGCGGGCGGCCGAGGGGACCGGGGCCGTCGTGTTCGTGCACCCCTGGGGCTGCTCGCTGGGCGAACGGCTGGCCACGCACTATCTGGGCAACACCGTCGGACAGCCGGTGGAGACGGCGGTCGCCCTCTCGCACCTGATCTTCACCGGCGTCCTGGACCGCTTCCCGGGCCTGAGGCTGGTGGCCGCCCACGGCGGTGGCTATCTGCCGACGTACATCGGGCGTTCCGACCACGCCTGGCGGGTGCGGGCGGACGCCCGCGGCTGTGCCGAGCCACCCAGCGCGTATCTGCGGCGGATGTGGTTCGACGCGCTCGTCTACACCCCGCGCGCCCTGCGCCATCTGGTGGCGGAGGTGGGCGCCGACCGGGTGGTGCTCGGCACCGACCACCCCTTCGACATGGGTGTCGGCGATCCGCTGGCCCGCCTGGACGCCGCCGGCCTCTCCCCGGCCGACCGGGCCGCCGTCGCCGGCGGCACCGCACTCGACCTGCTGCTGAAAGGACATCCGCGATGACCCTCGGTCCCATCGAGGAGGAGCTCGCCAAGGCCCGTTCCGCGTACCGCAACTGGGGCCGCTGGGGCGAGGACGACGTGCTCGGCACGCTCAACTTCCTCGACGACGCGATACGCGCCCACGCGGCGGGCCTGGTCCGCCGCGGACGTTCCTTCTCCCTCGCCCTGGAGTTCAACGAGGCGGGGCCGCAGCGCGGGTTCCGCGGCCGGATCAACCCGGTGCACTACATGAAGGACACCGGGTCCGACGCGGCCGCGGGCACCCAGGGATTCCCGCACGGCTTCGGCGGGGCGGACGATCATGTGGTGATGCCCCTCCAGGCCTCCACCCAGTGGGACGGGCTGGGTCATATCTTCGACAACAAGCAGGCCTGGAACGGCCGTTCGTGCACCATCGTGAACGGCGACGGCGACTCGGTCACCGGCATCGAGCACATGGCGGACGTCTTCACGGGACGCGGGGTCCTGCTGGACGTCGGCCGCGCGGTCGGCGACGAACACGGCGAACTGCCCGACGGCTTCGCCATCCTGGAGGAGCATCTGCGCGCCACGATCGAGGCGCAGGGCGCCACCTCGACGGTGCGTCGCGGTGACCTCGTGCTGGTGCGCACCGGTCAGCTCGGCCGGGTACGGCGGCTCGGCGGCTGGGGCGGATACGCGGCCGGGGACGCGCCCGGTCTGTCCTTCACCACCCTGGGCTGGCTGCACCGCACGGAGATCGCGGCGATCGCCACGGACACCTGGGGTCTGGAGGTACGGCCGTACGAGTTCGCCGAGCCGGCGATGTCCCCGCTGCACCAGATCGCCATCCCCAACATGGGCCTGCCGCTCGGCGAGATGTGGGACCTGGAGGCCCTCGCGGAGGACTGCGCGGCCGACGGTGTCCACGAGTTCCTGCTGGTCGCCGCTCCGCTGCCGGTCACCGGCGCGGTGGGCGCGCCGGTCAACCCGATCGCGGTGAAATGAGCAGGCACGTGAACGCGAACCGCTTCTCCGGCACTCTCCACCTCCCCGGCGACGAGGGCTTCGAGGAGGCCTGCTTCGGGCGGGTCTTCAACGCCCGGCGTCCCGTGGACCGTACGCCGGCGGCCGTCCTGGAGGCCGTCTGCGAGCAGGACGTCGTCGAGGGCGTGCGGCTCGCCCTGGAGCGCGGCTGGCAGGTCGCCGTCCGCTCGGGCGGGCACAGCTGGCCCGCCTGGTCGGTGCGCGAGGACGCGCTGCTGATCGACCTCGGAGAGTTCCGGGAGATGGCCTACGACCCCGCAACCGGGATCGTGACGGCCACGCCCAGCGTCAAGGGCGGCGACGAACTCAACCCGTATCTCGGTGAGTTCGGACGCTTCTTCAACGGGGGCCACTGTCCCTCCGTCGGCATCGGCGGCTTTCTGCTCCAGGGCGGTCAGGGCTGGAACGCGCGCGGCTGGGGCTGGGCGGCGGAGAACATCGTCGCGATCGACGTGGTCACCGCCGAGGGCGAGCCGGTGCGCGCGGACGAGGAGCACCACAGCGACCTGTTCTGGGCGGCCCGTGGGGCGGGCCCCGGCTTCTTCGGGGTCGTCACCCGCTTCCATCTGCGCACCCGGCCCCTGCCGCGGCACCTCGCCCACACGGTCCACGGTTACCCCCTGGAGCTCTTCGACGAGGTCATGACCTGGCTGCACGGCATGCACCACACGGTGTCCGACCTGGTCGAGATCGTCGCGCTGACCCAGACCCCGCCGGGTTCCGACACCGCGGTGCTGCTGGTCACGGGCGTGTCGATGACGGACACGCCGGCGCAGGCCGCCGAGGCGCTGGCCCCGCTGCACGCGAACCCGTACGCCGACCGGGCCCTGTTCCGGGTGGAGGCGCGGCCGACCACCCTGGCCGAGCAGCTCGCGGGCCAGCGCGCGGCCAACCCCGAGGGCCACCGCTACCTCGTCGACAACGCCTGGCTGACCGGCCCGGCGCGGGAGGTGGTTCCGGCGATCCGCGAGGCGTTCACCGGGCACCCGACCCCGGGGACCTTCACCATCTGGTTCTCGATGGCCCCGCTGCGCCCGCTCCCCGACATGGCCTTCTCGTTGCAGTCGGAGATCTACTGCGCCACCTACGTCGTGTACGACGACCCGGGGCGGGACGCGGAGCTGCGGGCCTGGCTGGACGCGGCGACGGCGGCGATGCGGCCGGTGACCGCCGGCCAGTACCTCGGCGACTCCGACTTCACCGTGCGGCAGTTGCGGTTCATGGGGGACGCGCAGTGGCGGCGGCTGAACGAGATCCGGGCCGTGCGCGACCCCAAGGGTCTGTTCGCGGGCTACCTCGATTCCGGGGCCGTCACCAACACCAACCACTGGGAGCAGTGAGCGATGCGGTTCGCGACATACGAGTACGAGGGCGCCGAGCGCGCAGGCGTGGTGCGGGACGGCGTCGTCCATCCGCTGCCCGAGGGTGTCACCGTCCTGACCCTGGTGGAACAGGACGTACTGCACGCGGCGGGGCGGGAGGCGCTCGGCCGGCCCGGTGAGCTGGCGGTGGACCAGGTGCGGCTGCTGCCGCCGCTGAAGCCGCCGTCCATCCGGGACTTCGTCGGGTTCGAGGCGCACATCGAGGGGGTGTCGAAGTCGCTCGACGGCCTGGAGCACGTGCCCGAGGAGTGGTACCGGGCGCCCAACTTCTACTTCACCAACCCCCACGCGGCCTACGGCGCCCACGACGACGTGCCGGTACCGGCGGGGTGCTCGGTGCTGGACTTCGAGCTGGAGGTCGCGGCCGTCGTCGGCCGGGCCGGACGCGATCTCACGCCCGAGGGGGCACGCGCACACATCGTCGGCTACCTGGTCTTCAACGACTGGTCGGCCCGGGACCTGCAGAAACCGGAGAAGAACCTGGGGCTCGGCTTCTCCAAGGGCAAGGACTTCGCCAACACGCTGGGCCCCTGTCTGGTCACCGCCGACGAGGTGGAGGACCGGCGCGACCCGGACGGCTTCCTGGACCTGGAGATGACGGCCACCCTCAACGGGCGGCTGATCGGCCGGGACACCCTGGCGAACGTCTCCTGGACCTTCGAGGAGATGGTCGCCTACGCCTCCCGGGACGCCTGGGTGCGGCCCGGCGACGTCCTCGGCTCGGGCACCTGCGGATGGGGCGCGCTGGCCGAGTTCTGGGGTCGTGTCGGGGAGCGCACCCCACCGCCGCTGCGGCCCGGCGACGAGGTGGAGCTGAGCGTGGAGCGGCTGGGCACCCTGCGCAACCGGATCGTCCCGGGGCGCAGGGACGTCTATCTCCCCCGGGCGCGCAAGCGGGGGCGCACGCCGCGGCCGTAGCCGGCCCGCTCTTCGTTGACCTGCGGGTATCCGGGGATCCGATGGCTGTTATCGGATCCCTGTGAGTTGCCTCCCGGAGTCTTCCTCGCCGTGGACGGGGTCGTTACGCTCCGGTTCCACCGAGCTTCAAGGACGCGGCGCGGCCGGAAGGGGACAACATGGGTCTCGGAGCGATCGACCTCAATCTTCTGGTGGCGCTGGAAGCCCTCCTGGAGGAGAAGAACGTCACCCATGCCGGGGTACGGCTCTCCACCAGTCAGTCCGCCATGAGCGGCTCGCTGGCCCGGCTGCGCCGTCACTTCAACGACGAGCTGCTGATCCGGGTGGGCCGCGAGTACGAGCTGACGCCGCTCGCGGAGCGGCTGCTGCCCGTCGTCCAGGCCTCCCTGCACAAGGCCGAGGAGGCGCTGTCGCTCACCCGGCACTTCGACCCGTCGCGCAGCCGGCAGCGGTTCTCCGTGGTGATGTCCGACTATGTGATGACGGTGTTCGTGGAGCCGCTGCTCCGGGTCATCGCCCAGGAGGCGCCGGGCGTGCGGATCGACGTGCACCCGATCGTCGACGGTCAGCTGGAGACGGAGACCCACCTGCGCTGTCACGACCTGATGGTGGTGCCGCTCGGCTACCAGCTGCCCGGGGTCAGCGAGGCCGTGATGCACGACCGGTTCGTGTGCATCGTCGACCCGGACCATCCGCGTCTGGTCGACGGACGGCTCTCGCTGACCGACCTGGCCCAGATGCCGCACGCCGCGTCGGCGATCGGCAAGAGCCTCACGCCCACCGACCGCCAGCTGGAGACCCTCGGCATCGTCCCGCGGGTGCAGGTCAGCACGCCGGGCTTCAGCGTCCTGCCGTTCCTGGTGGCCGGCACGGAGCTGGTGGCCCTCGTGCCGGAGCGGCTGGCGCGGCGCTACGAGGGCTTCGCCCGCTGCGCCGTGGTACCGACGCCGTTCCCCGACGTACCGCTGGTGGAGGCCATGTACTGGCACCACAACCGGCACTCCGACCCGGCACACCGCTGGCTGCGGGAGACGGTGCGCCGGGTGGGCGCGTCGCTGGACGAACCGGTGATCGCCGGAGCGGATGCCAGCCATGGTGAACACGCGTTTCCGGAGCTGACCGCGGCTCCCTAGCGTGGACGGGAAGGATTCCCGTACCCCCAGGAGGAGCCGTGAGCCGTACGCGTCTGGCGGGCCGCACCGTCGTCGTCACCGGAGCCGCGCAGGGCCAGGGCGCCGCGGAGGTGGCGGCCGCCGCCCGGGAGGGCGCGACGGTGGTCGCCACCGACGTCCTGGACGAGTCCGGCGAGAAGCTGGCCGCGGCCCTGCGCGCCGAGGGCCTCGACGTGCGCCACCGGCACCTGGACGTGTCCTCGCCGGACGACTGGGCGGGCCTCGCCGACGAGCTGGACGTCGTGCACGGCCTCGTCAACAACGCGGGCATCGCGATGCGGGCGCGCCTCGGCCAGGTGAGACTGGCCGACTGGGAGCGGGCGTTCGCGGTGAACACGACCGGAGCGCTGCTCGGCATCCAGACGCTCGCCCCGCTGATGCCGGCCGGCTCGTCCATCGTCAACGTCGGCTCGGTGGCCGCCCTGACGGCTCATCACGCGGTCGCCTACACGGCCAGCAAGTGGGCGTTGCGCGGACTGTCGAAGGTGGCGGCGCTGGAGTTGGCGCCCCGGGGGATCCGCACCAACCTGGTGCATCCCGGGTACATCGAGACCCCGCTGATGGCTTCCGCGAACCCGGTGTTCGTGGGGGCGCACCTGGCGATGACGCCCCAGGGGCGCCCCGGCTGCGTCGAGGAGGTGGCACCGCTCGTCGTCTATCTGCTGTCGGACGAGGCGTCGTACGTCAACGGCGCGGAGATCACCGTCGACGGCGGCTACGCGGCACACGGCGGGGTGATGGCGATCACGAACGCGCTCGACGCGCCGGAGGCCGGCCGCTGAGGCGTGTGCCCGCGGGCCGGCCGCCGTGCCGGGTGACCCCTGCCGTGGCCGGACCTCAACTCCCGAGGTCCTCCAGGGTCGTCCTCGTGTCCGTCTTCAGGTAGCCGGTGACCTCTTCGAGCGTCGGCGGGTCCGTGTCGTCGTCGTACGAGGAGTAGTAGGCGCTGTAACTCATCGTGTACGTCACCCAGCCGTCCCGCACGGCGAGCGTGGCGTAGAGGGATCCGCTCGACGACCCGGACGTGGTGTCGTTGCTGACGAGGTAGGCCTCGTCGCCAATGCCCGTGATGGCTTCCACGTCGTAACCCGTGTGGCTGTCGGCGTAGTTCTTCCAGGCCGCGGTGAACTCCGGCCCGGGGTCGGTCTTCTTGTGCAGGTCCAGCTGGGAGTACAGGTAGGCGTCCGCGTAGCTGGACGTGGACTTCTTCAGGCTGATGCTGCACAGGCCCTCGTCGAGGGCGTCGTCCTTGAGGGTGTTGTGCGTCGGGGAGGTGTCGTTGTCCGGGTACTCCTCCTTGAAGGACGAGTAGTCCGTGGAGTTGCACAGGTTCGACGGCGCCGAGTAACCGCTCAGGTCGGGGTCGTCTTCGGCGCCGATCAGGAAGACGCCGGCCGCCCAGGCCGCGGACGCCAGCACCGCTCCGACGGCGCCCCACAGGACGGCTTTCCCCGCGCCACCGCCACCGCCGCCTCCGGGCGGCGGGCCGACCACGGGGTACGGACCCTGCTGGAGG
The DNA here is from genome assembly GCF_045041255.1 of Streptomyces sp. NBC_00080. Lineage (NCBI taxonomy): Bacteria > Bacillati > Actinomycetota > Actinomycetes > Kitasatosporales > Streptomycetaceae > Streptomyces > Streptomyces sp. NBC_00080. The sequence continues at coordinate 8,481,112 of NZ_CP108235.1, read as the reverse complement.
TAGGGGTTGACCGGCTGCGGCGGCGCGGGCTGCCCGACCAGGGTCGGCTGGGCGTAGACGCTCGGCTGGCCGACCTGGGTCGCGGGCGCCGCCGGCGGGAAACCCAACGGCCCGCCGGGGGCCGGCGACTGCGGATGCGGATAGGGGTACGCGCTCGGCTGGGCCGGCGCGTCGGACGGCTGCTCCGGCTGCTGCGGGGGCTGAGGCGGCGTGGACATGACGTGAAGATAATGCAGAAATGGCGGTCAAGTCCGCTACCGTTACGGATCGTTACCCTCTGAGGACATCTGTGGGAGAACCCGGAAGAGGCCGGGACTCCGGCCCGGCCTCTCCTGTGTCCGCCGTCGGTCCGGCTCCCCCTCCGTACCGCTTGTCCGGCGGGGGGGCCGGTGCCTAGACGGTCGCCGTCCGCACCCGGGCGCCGACCGTCGCCTGCGCGGTGCTCTTCCGCACCAGGAACAGCGTGACCAGCGCGCCCAGCAGTGACGCGCAGCCGCAGATCACCACGCCGACGGCCATTCCGTGCCCGAGGGCGGCCTGGGCCGCCGCGCGAGCGCTGTCGCTGCCGGCGTTGACGACCGCGAGGGGCCCCGCGGCCGCCTCCATCCCGGCGTCGGCTCCGCTCAGCTTGCCCACCAGCGCGGCGGACGCCGCGCTCATCGCGACCGTGCTGATGACGGCGGGGCCGAGGCCCTGGCCGAACTCGCGCACCAGGCTGGTCGCGCCGCTGGCCATGCCGGTCATGTGGAGCGGTACGGCGTTCACGGCGGCGGAGGTCAGCGAGGAGACCACGCAGATGAAGCCGATGCCGAGCAGCAGCACCGGGCCGATGAAGGCGGCGAGCGAGGTGGTCGTGATGGGCAGGGCCGCGATCCAGAACTGCCCGGCGGCCATCGGCAGCAGGCCGCCCATGAGCAGCCAGCGGGGTTCGACCCGGGTGAGCATCCGGCTCAGCACGGGCGCCAGGAGCAGCGGGACGAGCTGGAGGATCACGAACGGCATGCCGGCCCGCAGCGCGCTGAGGTGCATGACGGCCCCGAGGCGGATGGAGACGCAGTAGGCGGTGCCGATGAAGCCGAACATGCCGGCCAGGGCGACCACGGCGGCGGCCGCGAACGACGGGATCCTCAGCAGGTCGAGATTGAACATCGGCGACTCGGCGCGCTTCTCCGCGACGACGAAGGCGACGAGCGACACCGCGGCGAGGGTCAGCGAGCCGACGATGGCCGGGCTGCTCCAGCCGCGTTCGCCGCCCTCGATGATGCCCCAGAGCAGGGCGGTGAGGCCGACGGCGACGGTGATCTGGCCGGGCCAGTCGAGGGCGCGGCCCTCGGGCGCCTTCGAGTCGGTGACGAGGACCCGGCTGGTGACGGCGACGGCCAGACCGAGGACGACCGGGGGCACGAACGCCCAGCGGAAGTCGGCGACCGTGGCGAGCACACCGGAGGACAACGGGCCCGCGGCCGAGGCGAGGGAGATGCTGAGCGCCCAGGTGGACACGGCCCTGGCCCGGTCCTTCTCACCGGGGGTGGCGGCCGCGATCACGGCGAGGGAGCTGGGGAAGAGCGCGGCGGCGCCGACGCCCGCCAGGGCCTGGCCGATCCAGAGCATGCCGATGTTCTGCGCGGTGGCGTTGAGGAGTTCACCGAGCGCGAGAACCAGTCCGCCGAGCACCAGCAGGCGTTTGCGGCCGAAGAGGTCGCCCACCACACCGAAATTCAGCTCGAGAATGGCGGTGGGGAGAATGAACGCCGAGGTGACCCAGGCGACCTGGGAACCCGAGGCGCCGAATGCCGCCTGGATTTCTCCGTTGATGGGCGAGGGAACCGTGATGCACAACTGTGCCGCGGCGACCGCGAGACAGCATGCTATGAGCGTTCCACGGTCCAGTCTTTTCACAGCGGACGTCAAGGACGTCGAATCCGTCATCGCGCTTTCCCTCACTCTGCGTTCTTCTCTATGAGTTCGATGAGATTTCCCTCGGGGTCACTGACCCAGGCCATACGGACGCCGGGTTCGGGCGACGGCCCGGGTTTTCTGACCTCGCCCGCTCCGCACACGACGAGGGCGTCGTAGACGGGGTCGAGTTCGGGGGTGGTGACCGCGAAGTGGCCGTATCCCTCGGTGAGGACGGCGGTCACCGGATCGGGGGCCCTCAGGCCCGGGGCGGATCCGGGGCGGGCGAGGAGTTCGAGGCGCCAGCCGTGCGGATGTTCCAGGACGACCCCGGTCAGGCCGGTGCCGTCGAGGCGGAACTCGAAGACGCTCTTGAGCCCGAACGCGTCCTGGTACCAGGCGGTCTGGGCGGCGAGGTCGCGGACGTTGACGCCGACGTGGTCGAGCCGGGCGCGCATCCCGGGTCAGCCCGCCATCGCGCTGTCGCCGCCGTCCACCATGAGGTTGGCGCCGTTGACGAAGGCGGCCTCGTCGCTGCAGAGGAAGGCCGCGACGCGGGCGATGTCCTCCGGTTCGGCGATCCGGCCGACGGGGATCCGCGCCTCCAGGTGGGCCTTCGGCCCCTCGGGGTCGTCGAGGAAGGGCGCGGTGGCCGAGGTGCGGGTCATTCCGGGGGCGATGGTGTTGACCCGGATGCGGTGCGGGGCCCCGGCCGCGCACAGGTGCTTGCTCATGGCCAGCACACCGCCCTTGGCGGCACCGTGCGGCACCATCGGCAGGAACGGGGCGCCGCGTACGGCGGCCACCGAGGCGACGTTGAGGACGGCCCCGCCGCCACGGGCGACCAGGTGCGGCCAGGCGGCGCGGGTGCACAGGTAGGGGATGTCGAGTTCGTTGCGGAGGGTGAAGTACCAGTCCTCGACCGGCTGGCTGTCGAACGGTCCGTTCCGCAGCGCGGAGGCGTTGTTGTAGAGAATGTCGATTCCGCCCCAGGCCGAGATCCCGGCGTCGATCCACTCCTTCGCACCCGCCTCCGTGGACAGGTCCACGGGGGCGTGGGAGCGCATGACTCCCCCGGCCTTCTCCACGAGTCCCACGGTTTCCGCGGCGCCGTCGGCGTCGATGTCGCAGCCGAATACACTCGCCCCTTCCGCCGCGAACAGCAGCGCCGCCGCACGTCCTATTCCGGCTCCCGTGCCGCTGATGAAGGCGATTTTCCCCGCCAGTCGACCCATGATTGTCCAAGTCCCTTGTTCATGCCGCCGAAGTGCGGTGGTGGCAGCGTAGGGAGAGCCTTTCGCCGGAACAAGAAATGCGTCGGCCCGGGGGCATCGGGGGTTCGTATGGCTGGTATGCGGGGGCGACGCACGCCATGGTCGTCGCAGGGCCGCACAGCATCTCCGCGTCGCCCTTCGGCTGGGTGGCCGAGCCGTGGGGAACAACCGTCGCCATGGGCGCGTTGACGCCATCGGGACCGACCGGCGTGCTACAGTGCCGGTAGCACTTGTGTACGCCCCCCTTGTGGGCGCCGGTGCCAGTTCCCTTCAGTTCGCCGCATCACCCGTCGTTTCCGACCGGTACAGCGGCTTTCCCGCACCACCTCACCGACGGTTCGATTCTGCCGTGGCCGAGGTGCTGTTCCCGCCGCCCGAGGCGCGCCGTGCGCCCTCCCTTCGCGGCTGCTCCCCCCTCCCCGCATGTCTCATGCCTGCCGTCCTCGAAAGGACCGACCACCATGACCACCACTCTCGAACACCCCCCGGTACAGCAGCAGCCCCCGGCCCGGGCCGTCGCCGGTGTCCTCGACATCGACGCCGGCGGGAAGGGGCACCTGCGCCCCGCGGACTGCCTGCCCACAGCCGCCGACCTCCAGGTCCCGGCCGCGCTGATCCGCCGTCACAACCTGCGCAGGGGCGACCTCGTCGAAGGGGTGCGCGGTACTCAGCGCGCCCTCACCGAGGTCGCCCGTGTCAACGGCCGTACGCCCGAGGAGCAGCGCGCCCGTCGGCACTTCCGCGACCTCACCCCCGTCCACCCGCACGAGCGGCTCCGCCTGGAACATCCGGCGGCCGGCCTCGCCGGACGGGTCACGGATCTCGTCGCGCCGATCGGCAAGGGCCAGCGCGGACTGATCGTCGCCCCGCCGAAGACGGGCAAGACCGTACTGCTCCAGCAGATCGCCGCCGCCGTCGCCGGCAACCACCCCGGGGCGCGGCTGATGGTCGTCCTGCTCGACGAGCGGCCCGAGGAGGTCACCGACATGCGGCGCTCCGTGCGCGGCGAGGTGTACGCCTCGACGTTCGACCGGGCGCCCAAGCAGCACATCGCGCTGGCCGAACTCGTCATCGAGCGGGCCAAGCGGCTCGTCGAGGCGGGCGAGGACGTCGTGATCCTCCTCGACTCGCTCACCCGGCTGTGCCGGGCCCACAACAACGCGGCCGCCGCCGGGGGCCGCACCCTCAGCGGCGGTGTGGACGCGACCGCGCTGATCGGCCCCAAGCGGTTCTTCGGCGCCGCGCGGGCGGCCGAGGAGGGCGGCTCGCTCACCGTCCTCGCCACCGCCCTGGTCGAAACGGGCTCCCGCGCCGACGACTTCTACTTCGAGGAACTGAAGAGCACCGGCAACATGGAGCTCCGCCTCGACCGCGAACCGGCCTCCCGCCGGGTCTTCCCGGCCGTCGACATCAACGGCTCCGGCACCCGGCGCGAGGAACTCCTCTACTCCCCCGGCGAGTTGACCGGCGTACGCGGTCTGCGCCGGGCCCTGCAGACCCGGGACGGCCAGGCGAACCTGGAGACGCTCCTGGAGCGGATGCGCGAGACGCCGGACAACACCGCCTTTCTGCGCCGCATCCACCCGACCCTGCCCGCCGCATAGGGCTCGGCGTGCGGCATCCGGGTGCACGCACCCCCGTTTCCGGCACGGGCAGCGCGAGGAATGCCGGGTTCATTCCTACGTTGATCGTATGACGATCGGATTCTCTCCCCGGGCCGTTGCGACGGCGTGCGCGTTCTGTGTGGCGGGCGTCCTCGCCCTCGGCCCCGCCGCGGCCGCCGACCCGGCCGGGACGGACCCCGGACCGCCGGGGGGACCCGGTGGGCCGGCCGGCCCCCAGGTGGCGGCGCCCCTGCCGTCCGTGCTCTACCGCTCCGGGACGCAGGTCAGACCCCACCGTGGCGCCCCCGAGGTCCCCGACGTCTCGGCACTGTCCTGGCTGGTCTCCGACGCGCAGACGGGTGAGGTGCTCGCCGCGTCGAACGCGCACCGCAAACTGCCCCCGGCCAGCACCCTCAAGACCCTGTTCGCCCTCACGGTGCTGCCGGTCCTGCCCGGCGAGATCCGGCACCGGGTGAGCGAGGAGGAGCTCAGCGGCGTCGGGCCGGGCAGCAGCCTCGTCGGAGTCGCCGAGGGACACACGTACCGGGTCGCCGACCTGTGGCGCGGAGTGTTCCTCAACTCCGGCAACGACGCCGTGCACGTACTGGCGGCCCTCAGCGGCGGCTGGCACGCCACGGCCACCCGCATGCAGGCCAAGGCGCGCTCCCTGGGCGCCCTGGACACCCATGTGCTGTCGCCCGACGGATACGACACCCCGGGCCAGGTGTCCTCCGCGTACGACCTGGCGGTGTTCGGACGGGCGGGGTTGCGCAACGCGGACTTCGCGCGGTACTGCGGCACCGCGGAGGCGAGCTTCCCCGGCGACGACGACTGGTCGTACGAGATCGCCAACACCAACCGGCTGCTGACCGGGGCGGACGGTGTCGAGCCGTACCCGGGGCTGATCGGGATCAAGAACGGCTACACCAGCAACGCCGGCAACACCCTGGTCGCCGCCGCCCGCCAGGGCGGACGCACCCTCGTCGTGACGGTGATGAACCCTCAGGCGGGCGGCGGGTTCGAGGTCTACGAAGAGGCGCGCGCGTTGCTGGACTGGGGATTCGCGGCCGCCGGGCGGGTCGATCCGGTGGGCTCGCTGGACGCGCTGCGGGCCCCCCTCCGGCCGCGGCCGGTACCCGGGCCGGGTCCGGAGGCCGAACGGGTGCCCACCTCGGCCTCCGCCGCCGCCTCTCCCCCGGCCGGAGCCGGGGTCGCCGTAGCCGTGGCCGCCGCCGACCCGCCCGGCTGGCCGGAGGCCGCGCTGGTCGCGGGCGCCGCCGCGCTGGGCGGGGCAGCCGTGGCGCTCGTGCTGCGGCTCGCCGGCCGACGCCCTTCGGGAGGATGACCGACCGGCAGCCACACCAGCAGGCCGAGCGTGATCCAGGTGTAGACGTTGCTGCCGAGGAAGCCGTCGACGCCGGACGCGTCGTCGAACCACAGCCACACCACGCTGGTGCACAGCACCGCGTACAGGGCGCCCGCGACGCGTGGGCGCCCCGCGCGGATCAGCACCGCGAAGGACGGCAGCAGCCACACCAGGTGGTGCACCCACGTCACGGGGCTGACCAGACAGGCGGTGAGGCCGGTCAGGGCGAAGGCCGCCAGCCAGTCCCGCGCGGCGACCGCCCGCCGGGCCCGCCACGCCCACCAGCCCAGGGCGGCCGGCACCAGCACCGCCCAGACCGCCCGGCTCTCCACGCCCAGCCGCGCCAGGACGCCCTGGAGCGACTGGTTGGAGACGTAATCGAGCCGGCCCACCCGGGTCGTGTCCCACAGGGCCCGCGTCCAGTAGAAGCGCGAGGCGTCCGGAGCGACCAGGGCCGCGAACGCGGTGGCGGCCGCCGCCACGGCCGTGGCCACCGCGGCCTCCCGCCACCGGCGGGCGACCAGCAGCAGCCCGATGAAGAGCGCGGGCGTGAGCTTGACGGCCGCCGCCAGGCCGATGCCGACCCCCGCCCAGCGGGTCCGCCCCGAGGCGAGCAGCCCGGCGTCGGCGAGCACCAGGGCCAGCAGCAGCAGGTTCACCTGGCCGAAGCTCAGGGTGTCGCGCAGGGGTTCGAAGAGCGCGAGCACGCAGGCGGCGAGGCCGGCTCCGTACCAGCCGTACCGCCGCCACCGGGGTCCGACGCACACCCGCACCGCGAACGCCAGCGCCGCCAGGTTGAGCAGCAGGGCGGTCACGATCGCGGTGCGCAGTCCGACCAGCGCCATCGGCAGCATGACGACGGCCGCGAACGGGGGGTAGGTGAAGCCGTACGGCGTGCCCGGTACCCGGTAGTCGTAGACCCGGCCGCCGTCGTGGATCCAGCTGTTGACCGTGCCGTAGTAGACGCGCAGGTCGAACCAGTCGCGCAGCAGCGGCACCGTCGCGGTGAAGACGGAGACGACGACGGCGAGCGCGAGGAGCAGCAGAAGGCGGCCGCGGTCGGTGCGGGGCGGCCTCACCCGACGGATCTCACGAGGTCTCACGCCGTACGCCCCAAGGCGGTCGGCGCCTGTGCCGCGAGGTGGGCCTGCCACAGGACGACCACGGCGAGCGCGCCGCCGCACACGGCCAGGACCAGGCGACCCGTGTCGGCGGGGCCCCCGTCGGGCAGGACCGCGAGGGCGAGGACGCCCGCCACGGCCGCCGTCCGGTGGCGTATCAGGGTGTCCGGGGCCGCGGCGGCGATGAGGAACAGACCCCACAGCGCGTACCAGGGGCGGATCGCCGGGCCGAACGCGGCCACCGTGGCGAGACTCAGGCCGAGCGCGTACACCGGGCGCCGGCGCAGCCGCCACCAGATGACGACGAGGGCGACGGCGGTGACCGCGAGGCCCAGGGCGTGCCAGACGGGCACCGCCCAGGACGCGAGGTCGCTGCCCAGGCCCTCCAGGAGAGCACGGGTGGCCCGGCCCAGCAGGCTGGTGAGCGCCCAGTTGTGCGCGGAGACGGGTGTGTCCAGGGCGGCTATCCAGCCGTAGCCGGTGCCCGCGACGGCGGTCGCCACGACCGTGGTGGCGGTGACCGCGGCCCCCGTGCCCAGCAGGGTCAGGACCGGGCGCCGGCCCGCCCGCAGCGACAGGACCACTGTCGCGACGAGACCCAGCGCGGCGGGCGCCTTGACCAGGGCCGCCAGGGTGACCAGGACGGCCCCGAGCACCGGACGCCCGCCGAGCGCGGCCACCAGCCCGACACCGAGCAGGCCCAGCATGATCGCGTCGTTGTGGGCGCCGGCCACCAGATGCAGCAGGACCAGCGGATTCAGCGCGCCGAGCCAGAGCGCGGCGGCCGGGTCCGCTCCGCTGTGCCGGGCGAGCCGGGGCAGGGCGGCCGTCATCAGCGCCACCCCCGCCAGCGCCACGCACCGCATGCCGAGAAGCCCGGCGGACAGGGCGCCCCGGGTCAGTCCGGACAGCGCGGCGGCGACGGCGAGGAAGACCGGGCCGTACGGGGCTCCGGTGTTCCGCCACAGCGGGGCGACCTCCTCGGCGAGCGGACCGCCGAGCCGGGCCGGACCGTGCGCGTACACGTCGAGGTGCGCGTCCACCATGGCGCCCTGCGCGAGATAGCTGTACACGTCCCGGCTGAACAGCGGCGGCGCGATCAGCAGCGGCGCCGCCCAGACGACGAGGACCAGGACGAGGGCGCGAGGGGTCGGCGGATCCGCGCCGCGCACCAGCGTGCCCAGCAGGATCCAGGCCGCGGTCAGCAGCACCAGCCCGAAGTACACACCGACCAGGCCGAGCACGGCGTGCACCGAGGACGGGGCCAGGAGCTCCCGGGCGGGCAGCGCGCCGGCCGTCTCGCCGCCGAGCGCGAGACAGGCGGTCCCGGCCAGGCCCAGAGCCTGGCAACGCCGTAGATCGATGGGAAAGGCCTTGGTCAGCACGCTGTCATGGTGTCCGCCCCGGGTGACCGCGGAGCGACATCACGCCTTCCTGGCGGCGGCCTGCGCGTGACCGACGTGTGCGCCGGGCGCGGTGGCGACGAGCGCCGCGGGCCAGGACCGTCCCGCTGTCCGAACCGCGATCTCAGAACACCGACACCCCGGTCAGGGTCGTGAACCGGTCCAGGGCGGCCACGCCCGCCACCGAGTTGCCTCGTTCGTCCAGGCCCGGGCTCCACACGCACAGCGTGCAGCGGCCCGGTACGACGGCGATGATGCCGCCGCCCACGCCGCTCTTGCCGGGCAGGCCGACCCGGTAGGCGAATTCGCCGGCCGCGTCGTAGGTGCCGCAGGTCAGCATCACCGCGTTGACCTGCTTGGCCTGGCTGCCGGTGAGGAGCCGGGTGCCGTCGGCGCGGACGCCGTGCCGGGCGAGGAAGCCGGTGGCCAGGGCCAGGTCGGCGCAGGAGGCGGTGAGGGAGCACTGCCGGAAGTACTGGTCGAGGAGGACCGGTACCGGGTTGTCGATGTTGCCGTAGGACGCCATGAAGTGGGCGAGGGCGGCGTTGCGGTCGCCGTGCGCGGCCTCGGAGGCGGCCACCTCCTCGTCGAAGCCGAGCGTGGGATTGCCGCTCTCCGCACGCAGGAAGCCGAGGAGTTCGCCCGCCGCGTCCCCCGTACGGGTCTGGAGCCGATCGGTGACGACCAGCGCGCCCGCGTTGATGAAGGGATTGCGTGGGATGCCGTTCTCGTATTCCAGCTGGATCAGGGAGTTGAAGGGGTTGCCCGAGGGCTCGCGGCCCACGTGCTCCCAGAGCTCGTCGCCCTCGCGGGCCAGGTCCAGGGCGAGGGTGAAGACCTTGGTGAGGGACTGCGTGGAGAACGGCTCCTGCCAGTCCCCCACGCCGTACACCGTGCCGTCCGGCTCCGCGACGGCCATGCCGAAGCGGCGCGGGTCACAGGCCGCGAGCGCCGGGATGTAGTCGGCGGGACGGCCCCGGCCGGGGGTGCGTTCCATCTCCTCGGCGATGCGGTCCAGGACCGGCTGGAAGCCACGGGACGGCGTCGTTGTCATGATCACTATTGTGCCTCCGTGCCGGTCCCGGCGCGTCGTCGCGGGTGACGGGTGTCGAACGAGGGCTGCCGGAAGACGGCTGTCCGACGAGGGGGTCAGACGAGGGGGGCTCCGCTGCCCGCCAGGACCTCGGGGCGCAGCAGGGCGGCGAGCCGCTCGGCGGGCAGCAGGCCCTTCTCCAGGACGAGTTCGGCGACCCCGCGACCCGTGACGAGGGCCTCCTTGGCGATGTCGGTGGCCGCCGTGTACCCGATGTGCGGGTTGAGGGCGGTGACCAGGCCGATGGAGTTCTCGACGCTCGCGCGCAGCACCTCGGTGTTGGCGGTGATGCCGTCCACGCAGCGCTCGGCGAGGGTGAGGCAGGCGGCGCGCAGGTGGGTGATGGACTCCGACAGGGAGTGCAGGATGATCGGCTCGAAGGCGTTGAGCTGGAGCTGTCCGGCCTCGGCGGCCATGGTGATGGTGACGTCGTTGCCGATCACCTCGAAGGCGACCTGGTTGACGACCTCGGGGATCACCGGGTTGACCTTGCCCGGCATGATGGACGAACCGGCCTGCACGGGCGGCAGGTTGATCTCGCCGAGGCCGGCCCGCGGACCGGAGGACAGCAGCCGCAGATCGTTGCAGCTCTTGGAGAGCTTGACCGCGACGCGCTTGAGCACGCCGGACATCTGGACGAACGCACCGCAGTCCTGGGTGGCTTCGACCAGGTTGGCCGCGGTGACCAGCGGCAGCCCGGTGATCTCGGCGAGGTGACGGCGGGCCGACTCCGCGTATCCGGCGGGAGCGTTGAGGCCGGTCCCGATGGCCGTGGCACCCAGGTTGATCTCATGGATCAACTGGACGGCCTCGTCGAGACGGTTGCGGTCCTCGTCGATCATGACGGCGTAGGCCGAGAACTCCTGACCGAGCGTCATCGGCACCGCGTCCTGCAACTGTGTACGGCCCATCTTGAGCACGTCGCGGAACTCGACGGCCTTGCGGGCGAAGGCGTCCTGGAGGACCGCCATGGCCTTGAGCAGGCCGCGCACGGCGAAGACGGTCGCGACCTTGACCGCGGTGGGGTAGACGTCGTTCGTCGACTGGCCGAGGTTGACGTCCTCGTTGGGGTGCAGGTACCGGTACTCGCCCTTCGCACGGCCGAGCAGTTCCAGCGCGCGGTTGGCGACGACCTCGTTGGCGTTCATGTTGGTCGAGGTGCCCGCGCCGCCCTGGACGACGTCGACGACGAACTGCTCGTGCAGCTTCCCCGCGCGGATCTCACGGCAGGCGGCGACGATGGCGGCCGCCTTGTCCGGCGCGAGCAGGCCGAGCTCCTCGTTGGCGAGGGCGGCGGCCTCCTTGACGGCGGCCAGGGCGTCGATGAGGTGCGGGTAGGCGGAGATCGGCGTCCCGGTGATGGGGAAGTTCTCCGTGGCGCGCAGGGTGTGGACGCCCCAGTACGCGTCGGCCGGGACGTCCCGGTCTCCGAGCAGGTCGTGTTCGCTGCGGGTGACGGCGGCGGTCATGAGGGTGCGGCCTCTTTCCGAGGGTGAGGGTCGAGTGGAGCGGGTGTCGTCCGGTGGGAGGGCGGCCGGCTCGGGCGGTACGGGGTGACGCCCGCCCGAGCCGGTCGATGCACCCGCCCGGCGGTGACCGGGCCGGTGGTTCAGGGCCGGCCGCGCGAGGTCTGATCGCGGTGACCGCGCGTGGGGTCCGGCGGGACGCCGGTGACCACCGCGCACACCCGGTGGTCACCGGAGACTGTCAGGCGCAGGCGCGCACGGTGACCGGGTCCAGCGCGCGGACCGGGCGGACACAGCCGACCGGCTCGCCTCCGCCGAGGAGGGGTTCGCCCGCGAACTCGGTGAGCAGGGCGGGGTCCACACCGGCGCGGACGAGGGCGGCCGCGGTGACCGGGACGCGCGCGCGGTCCGCGCCGTCGGAGATCTTGACGGCGACGGCCCGGCCGTCCGGGAGCGCGGCGACCTCGACGCCCTCGAAGCCGTCCTTCGCCAGCAGGCCGGGGACGGCCCGCATCAGCGCGGCCACGTCCCGGCCGGAGCCGGACGCCATCTCGGCGTGCTCGCGCATCGCGTCGGCCACCCGCGCCTCGGGGGTGCCGGGCGCGGAGGCGGTGACGCGGGCGGCGGCCCGGGCGAGGCCGTGCAGGGAGACCGAGAACAGGGGTGCGCCGCAGCCGTCGACGGTGACCCGTGCGATCCGCTGTCCGGTGAGGTCCTCGACGATCTCGGCGATCGCCTGCTGGAGCGGGTGCTTCGGGTCGAGGTAGTCGTCCAGGGACCAGCCGTTGAGCCTGCAGGTGTACAGCATGGCCGCGTGCTTGCCGGAGCAGTTCTGGGCCAGTCGGGAGGGCGCGCGGCCTTCCCGTATCCATCCGTCGCGGACCGCCGGGTCGTACGGCAGGTCGGTGACGTTGCGCAGGTCGTCCTCCGAGACGCCCGCCAGGTCGAGGATCCGCCGGGTCCCGGCGAGGTGACGTTCCTCGCCGGAGTGGCTGGCGGCGGCGAGCGAGAGCAGCTCGCCGTCGAGCGGCAGTCCGGCCCGGACCATGGCGACGGCCTGGACGGGCTTGAGCGCCGAGCGCGGGTAGAAGGCGGCCTCGACGTCGCCGAGCTGGAGCTCGATCTCGCCGCCCGCGCCGAGGACGACCACGGAGCCGTAGTGGATGCCCTCGGTCACCCCGCCGCGGACGAGGTGGGCGACGGGGGTGTGGAGGGGTTCGCGGATCGCGGGGGCGTCGGCGAGGGAACTGCTGTACATCACTGCCTGCATCACTGGTGGGTGGTCGGCGGCCGGCGCCGGGGTCACGCGTCGGCCTTGGCTGAGGTGCGCGCGAGGTTGCGGCGGATGGCGTACCACCCGGCGACCAGCGCGGCGACGATCAGCGGCAGGCACAGCACGGTGGTGCGTCCGGCGCCGCCGTCGGCGTACATGAGGACCAGGACCGAGGCGAGGAAGAACAGGGTCACGAGTTCGGTCCAGGGGGAGCCCGGCAGCCGGTAGTCGGGCCGGGTCAGTTCGCCCTTCTGGGTCTTCTGCCAGAAGAGCAGGTGACAGATCATGATCATGCCCCAGGTGGAGAGGATGCCGATCGCCGCGAAGTTCAGCACGATCTCGAAGGCGTCCGCCGGGACCACGAAGTTGAGGCCGACGCCCAGCACACAGATACCGCTGGTGAGCAGGATGCCGCCGTACGGGACCTGGCTGCGGCTCATCACGCCGGTGAACTTCGGCGCGGAACCGGACATCGCCATGGAGCGCAGGATGCGGCCGGTGGAGTACAGGCCGGAGTTGAGCGAGGACATGGCCGCGGTGAGGACGACGAGGTTCATCACGCCGCCCGCCGCGGGGATGCCGATGTTGGAGAGGACCGTCACGAAGGGGCTCTCGCCGGACGTGTACTTGTTCCACGGCAGCAGCATCGACAGCAGGACCACCGAGCCGACGTAGAACAGACCCACGCGCCACATGATCGAGTTGATCGCCTTCGGCATGATCTTCTCGGGGTTCTCGGTCTCACCCGCGGCGACGCCGACCAGTTCGACGGAGGCGTAGGCGAAGACGACGCCCTGGATGATCAGCAGCATGGGCAGCAGGCCGCTGGGGAACACGCCGCCGTTGTCGGTGATGAGGGACGGGCCGGGGGTGGCTCCGTCCACCGGGTGCTGGGTGACCAGCAGGAAGATGCCGATACACATGAAGATCACCAGCGCGCTGACCTTGACGATGGCGAACCAGAACTCCAGTTCGCCGAAGATCTTGACCGAGATCAGGTTCACGGTGAGGACCACGGCCAGGGCGATGAGCGCGATCACCCACTGGGGTATGTCGGAGAACATGCCCCAGTAGTGGGTGTAGGTGGCCACCGCGGTGATGTCGGCGATGCCGGTGGTGGCCCAGTTCAGGAAGTACATCCAGCCGGCCGTGTACGCGCCCTTCTCGCCCATGAACTCGCGGGCGTAGGACACGAAGGCGCCGGAGGAGGGCCGGTACAGCACGAGTTCACCTAGGGCGCGCACCACGAGGAAGGCGAAGATCCCGCAGACCGCGTAGGCGATGAAGAGGGACGGGCCCGCGTCGGCGAGCCGCCCGCCGGCGCCGAGGAAGAGACCGGTGCCGATGGCGCCGCCGATGGCGATCATGTTGACGTGGCGGGACTTCAGCGACTTGCTGTAGCCCTCGTCTCCGGCGTCGACGTGACGGGTCGAGGGGCGCGTCTCGTCTTTGAGGTGCTGGTCGCTCACGCCGCGGGTCCGCCTTCCAGGGGAGTGTCCGTGCGCGGGGCGCGCACGATGTCGGTGAGGGTCGTCTCGACGCGGTCGAGGTGGTGGCTCATGGCCTCCACCGCGTCGGGCTCGGAACCGTCGATCAGCGCCTCGACGATCGCCCGGTGCTCGCGGTTGGACTGCTCGCGCCGTCCGCCCAGCTCGTTGAGGAAGGCCGACTGACGCGCCAGTGCGTCCCGGATCTCCTCGATGACCCGGCGGAACACCGGGTTCTGGGCGGCCTCGGCGACGGCCAGGTGGAAGAGGGTGTCCATCGCGACCCACGCGGTGGTGTCCGTCTCCCGCTCCATGCGGTCGAGCAGATGTGCCAGGTGGTCCAGGTTCTCCGGGGTGCGGCGCAGCGCCGCGTACCCGGCGACCGGGACCTCGACGTGCCGACGCACTTCGAGCAGATCGCTGGCCGCGTAGTCACCGAAGGTGGGGTCCTCCACGGTGTTCGCGATCACAAAGGTGCCTTTGCCCGTCTTGGCGACGGTCAGGCCCATCGTCTGCAGGGCGCGCAGGGCTTCCCGCAGGACGGGCCGGGACACCTCGAGGGTGCGGCAGAGCTCCGCCTCGGAAGGGAGCTTGTCACCGATGGCATAGCGGCCGCGCTCGATGGCGCCGCGGAGGTGGGTGAGGACCGCTTCCATCGCGCTGACGCGCCGCGGCCCCGTCCCACCTGTCTGGCTGTCTGACAGGTTCACGGGAGTGATACTCCGGGTGCGCTGCCACCGCTGTCAAGACGTGCCCTGAAACAGAAAATTCAGGGGGCGGGGGGCCTGAAAGGCACCTTCCCGCCCCCTGAGGGGGATGGCGAGGGGATTCCCCGGCCGGCTGTCGGGCCCGGTCAGCTGTCGAGGACCCCGGCGGCCAGCAGCCCGAACAGGGCCACGCCGACGACGAGCCGGTAGATGACGAACGCGTTGAAGGAGTGCTTGGCGACGAACTTCAGCAGCCAGGCGATGGAGGCGTAGGCGACCACGAAGGACACCGCCGTGCCGACGGCCAGCGGCGCCGCGCCGGCGCCCGTGCCCAGGGCGTCCTTCAGCTCGTAGATGCCGGCGCCGGTCAGGGCGGGGATGCCGAGGAAGAACGACAGCCGGGTGGCGGCCACCCGGTCCAGGTCGAGCATGAGCGCGGTGGACATGGTGGCACCGGAGCGGGAGAAGCCGGGGAAGAGCAGCGCGAGGATCTGCGAGCTGCCGACCAGCATCGCGTCCTTGAACGAGGTGTCGTCCTCGCCTCGCTTGTGGCGGCCCATCTGGTCGGCCGCCCACATCACGCCACTGCCGACGATCAGCGAACCCGCGACCACCCACAGCGAGGCCAGCGGGCCCTCGATGAGCGGCTTGGCGGCGAGGCCCACGACGACGATCGGGATCGTCGCGTAGATCACCCACCAGGCGAACTTGTAGTCGTGGTGGTGACGCTCCTCACGGCTGCGCAGCCCGCGGAACCAGGCCGTGACGATCCGCACGATGTCCTTGCGGAAGTACACGAGCACGGCGGCGATCGCCCCTACCTGGATCACGGCCGAGAACCCGACGACGGCGTCGTCGTCGACCTTGATGCCCATCAGGCCCTCGGTGATCTTCAGATGGCCGGTGGAGGAGACGGGGAGGAACTCGGTCACTCCCTCGACGGCTCCGAGGACGACGGCTTGGCCGACGGAGATGGCGCTCATGGAATCCAGTTCTGAGGAGACGAATCGGTCGACAGCGTTGTAGACGCTCCGGTGTCGTACACAGTCCTACCAGGCGTGGAGCCGGCCGGACCGCCTACGACCACGCCCACCGGCCTATCGCGACCCCGGCGAACGCGGCCCCGAGCCCCATCGCCACGCTCGCGACGGCATTGACGGTGGCGTAGAGGCCCGCGCCGGTCTCGGTCAGCCGCAGTGTCTCGTACGAGAACGTCGAGTACGTCGTCAGCGCCCCGCAGAA
This sequence comes from Streptomyces sp. NBC_00080, assembly GCF_045041255.1. Classification (NCBI taxonomy): domain Bacteria; kingdom Bacillati; phylum Actinomycetota; class Actinomycetes; order Kitasatosporales; family Streptomycetaceae; genus Streptomyces; species Streptomyces sp. NBC_00080. Next base: position 8,465,180 of record NZ_CP108235.1, on the reverse strand, counting down.
ACCCGTCCCCAGGAACAACCGCAGGTCGGGACCGACGGTGGTGGCGCCGGTCAGCGCGCCGAGGATCAGGCAGCCGCCGACGTTGACGACGAAGGTGCCCCAGGGGAAGAGCGAGTCGCGCCGCGCCTGTACCGCGCGGTCGGTCAGGTAGCGGAGCGGGGCGCCGATCATGCCGCCGACGGCGACCACCAGCCAGTTCACAACGACTTCTTACCCTTCATGTCCGGATCGCCCCGGTTCTCGGCCCGGCCCCCGCCCCGGCCGACGTACCGGATGACCTCGCAGCGATCGAGGGTCACCATGCCCTCCGTGACCAGCTCGTCGAGCTCGGGCAGGAAGGCCCGCACCCGCTCCTCGGTGTCCACGACGACCACCGCGACCGGCAGGTCCTCGCTGAGCGACAGCAGCCGGGAGGTGTGGATCAGCGAGGAGGCGCCGAAGCCCTCGATGCCGCGGAAGACGCTGGCCCCGGCGAGACCCGCCGCACGGGCGCGGTGCACGATCTCCGTGTAGAGGGGCTTGCGGTGCCAGGTGTCGCTCTCGCCGATGAAGACGGTCAGCCGCACGGCCGCGCCGGTCGGTCTCGTCATCGCTGCCTCCACGATCGCTGCCTCCACAGGAGCACACGGCGGGTCGCCGTGGCCGCCAGCCGGACGGCGAGGAGCGCCGCGAACAGGGTCGCGGCGAGGTAGGCCAGGGCCGTGCCGGGACGGCCCTCGTCGAACAGCTTGCGGATGTCGACGGCGTACGTCGAGAAGGTGGTGAATCCGCCCAGCACACCGGTACCGAAGAACGGCCGCACGAGCCTGTGGGCGGTGACCGCCTCGGTGATCACCACCAGGAAGACACCGATCACCGCGCAGCCGACGACGTTCACCCAGAAGGTGGTCCACGGGAACCCGCCGGTCCGCGTGGGCCACCACAGGGAGGCCGCGTAGCGGGCGGCGGCACCGATCCCGCCGCCGACGGACACGACGGCGACCACCGGGAGCTGACCCGTCCCGGTGGCCCTGCGTGCTGCGCCGGTGCGGAGGCCCTCGGCCTCCGGAGCTGTCATGTCCTACGTCTCCTGCCCGGGCCGGGACCGTCCCGCCTCATCGGAGTGATCACGACCGGGCACCAGCGTAGCGCCGTCTCACTTGGTCACGGGCGCCTCGCAGATCGCGATGCCACGCTCCCAGAGGCTGCCCAGGACCAGTCGGCCGCCGGTCTCGCAGACGCTGGTGACCATGCGGAACCCGGAGCGGCGGTGGGTGAGGTGGTGGACGATCCGGCCGTCGTCGTCGACCGCGAGCACCCCCGCCGTGCCCGACGGACGGTACGGCGCCTTCACGGCGAGGCGGGCGGCGCGGCGGCGTACGGCGGGGCCGGCGCGGTGCAGGAGGTCGAGCGGGGGGACGCGCGGGCCGGCCAGCGCCACCCAGACCGGGCCGTCGGGCGCGCCGCGCCACAGGTTGTCCGGGAACCCCGGCAGCTGCTCGACGAGCGGCTCGGCCCGGCCGGCCCGGGGGCCGGTGAGCTGGTAGCGGGTGAGGCGGCGCGCGCCGGTCTCGGCGACGATCAGGAACGAGTCGTCGGCGCCGCGCGCCAGGCCGTTGGCGAACTGGAGCCCCTCCAGGACGACTTCGGCCTCCCGGGCGCCGGGTTCCAGGCGCAACAGGCGTCCGGTGCCGGTGTGTTCGACGAGGTCGCCCATCCAGTCGCGCAGGGGGTGGACCTGGCTGGACACGGTGAAGTACACGGTGCCGTCGGGCAGCGCGACGACGTTGCTGCAGAAGCGCAGCCGCTCCCCCGCCGCCGACTCGGTCAGGACCGAGACGTTTCCGGTGCCGCCGTCGGGGTCGACGCGCAGCAGCGCGCCCTCGGCGCAGCAGACCAACAGGTCGCCGTCCGGGAGGAGTTCGAGGCCGAGCGGCCGGCCGCCGATCTCGGCGATGTGCTCGACACGGGCCGCGGGCGGGTCGTCCAGACCGTCGATACGCAGGATCCGCCCGTCCGCCACCCCGGTCAGTACCCGCCCTCTGGGGTCGGCGACGACGTCTTCGGGGCCGTGCCCGGGGAGAGTGATGTACCTGAGGGGGACGAGAGGCGTCCGACGGTCCATATGGGCCGCCCTTCCTTGAGGAGGCGGCCATCCTCGCAGGCGGGCATGGCGTCGGCAGGTCGTGGCCGTGGTCTTTTGCCGGGCCTTTCCGGAGGGTGGACCCTCCGTCCCCTACCGCCTCTTCCCGAAGTCCTTCACCACCCCTTCTCGAACATCCGCGCCACTTCGGCGATGCGCATCTCGTCGCGCCGGTAGTAGGTGCGGCGCCTGATCCGCCTGGCGCGCAGCAGGCCGATGCCGGCGAGCAGGCCGAGGTGGGTGCCGGCCACCTGCCGGCGCACGCCCAGCTTCGCCGCGACGAGGTCCGCCGTGACACCGTCCTCGACGAGGTCGCCGTGGCGCTGCGGCGGGAAGTGCCGGGCCGGCTCCTTCAGCCACTCCAGGATTTCCAGTCGCCTCTCACTCACGGGAGTCCTCAGCATCGTCGTCCCCTCCGTCCCGGTGGTCGGGGCTCCCCCGGTACCGCGTCGTCCCACTGTTCCGCAGCCGGGGCCGCCGTGTCCCGCACTCCGCGAGCCTTGGCCGGGATCGAACACCCTTGCCGCGCAGTGGTGTTCGGGTGAACTGCCGGAAGACGGACGGGGGCCCGGCCGCGCGGTGCGGCCGGGCCCCGCTCCGGGAGGGGAGGACGGATCAGCGGTGGCTGAACCACGACATGGAGGACAGGGCCTTGTCGTCGTAGCCGAACAGGGCCTGGTTCTCCCAGCCGTTGCCGGAGGAGGCGTCGGTCGGGTCCCAGCCGTTGCCGGTGACGGCGGTCCAGGTGGACTCCCAGTAGAAGACGCCGAGTCCGCGGCCGTTCGGGACGGCCTCCACGATGCTCGCCACGTCGTTCATCCACCGGGTCTGGCCGGCGACGGTCGCCGGATAGCCGGACACCAGCTCGCTGGAGAGGTCGATGATGTTCTCGGTCGAGTCCTCGCTGTCCAGTCGGAAGGGGTACGCCGTCTCGGCGACGTAGACGGGCTTGGCGTAGCGGGAGGCCGCGTCGTCGAGGGTGGTCTGGAAGTCGGCGAGCGTGCCGTGCCAGTACCCGTAGTACGACAGGCCGATGACGTCGAACTTCACCCCGTTGGAGACGGCGTTGTCGAACCACCAGCGGGTGCCGGCCAGGTCACCGCCCTTGGCGAGGTGCAGCGCCACGGTAGTACCGGAGTTGACCGCCTTGACGGCGTCGTAGCCGGAGTTGAGCAGACCGGCGAGCTGCGACCAGTTGTCGGTGGAGCCCGTGGACCACAGCATGCCGCCGTTGATCTCGTTGCCGACCTGCACCATGTCCGCGGTGGTGCCCTGCGCCTTGAGGGCGTTGAGGACGTCGTAGGTGTGGTTGTAGACGTCCGTCTTCAGCCGGCTGTAGGAGTGCCCGGCCCACGCGGCGGGCACGGTCTGCGCCCCCGGGTCGGCCCAGGTGTCCGAGTAGTGGAAGTCCACCAGGAGCTTCGTGCCCTGTGCCTTGATGCGTTTGGCCGCCGCCAGGACCCGCGCCTTGTTGTTGTAGCCGTCGGCGGGGTTCACCCAGACCTTCAGGCGCGCGTAGTTCTGTCCGGCGTTCTTCAGGACGGCGAGCGCGTCCTGGGTGGTGCCGGAGCTGTTCTTGTAGACGCCGCCGAGTGCTTCGCTCTTGATGAGCGACGACACGTCCGAGCCCTTGATGGACAGGCCGGTGGAGCCCGACGCGAAGGTCAGGTCGTCGACGTTGATCCAGTTCCCGGCGTTGGCGTCGGAGTTGATGCTGATGGTGCACTGGTTGTTCGTCACCGCTATGGAGGTGACGATGCGGATCCAGCCGCTGGAGGAGACCGGGATGGCGGTGCGCTGCTCGGCGCTGCCGCAGTTCCTCAGCGCGAGGTACGCGGAGTTCTGGCCACCGCCGGAGCGCACCCAGGCGGTGAGCTTGTAGTTCCCGTTGGTGAGCCCGGACAGGTACTGGTACGTCTCGACCTTGTAGGCGGAGGCCGAGTAGTGCGAGAGGCGGTAACTGCCCGCGTGACCTCCGGACTCGGTGAAGGAGGCGGAGTTCTGCCCGGCCGCCGAGTACGTCGACCAGCCGGACGGGGTCGCGGTGCCGGCGCCGTCGGTCTCGAAACCGGCGTTGGTGAGGGTGGTGGCCGCCTGCGCGGTCTGTGCGGGCAGGACGGTGAGGGCGAGCCCCGCGGCGAGCGGCAGCAGCAGGGTTCTGAGTGTGCGTCTGGGATGGAACATCGTCGTCCGTCGTCCCTTCGACGTGATGGATGGGGATTCCCTCGTGAGACGAGGGGCCCCCTCCGCCCGCGGCTCGCGGCTCCACGGGCGAAGGGGGAGTCGGCTCAGCCGTCGAGTCGCACGACCCGTACGGCGCCCGCCGGGACCGCGAGGCGGCCGGCGGCTCGTTCGCCCGTCAGCAGTTCGGTGCCGGAGGTCTCCATCGGCACCTTGGCGTCGGTGGTGGTGTGGTTGATCGCGAAGAGGTAGCTGCCCGTCTCGCCGGAGCGGCGCACGACCTCCACGTCGTGCGGCAGGTCGGCGCGCGGGGCGATCGCCGCGTCCTCGGCGGCCCGGCCGAGCAGCGTGTCCAGGCCCTCGTGGCCGAGGCGGGTGGAGACGTACCAGGCGGTGCCCTCGCCCAGCCGGTGCCGGGTGACGGCGGGGTGGCCGGCGGTGAGGCCGTCGGCGTAGGTCCAGACGGTCTCGGCGTCGCGCGGCACCACGAACTCCGTCCACACGTCGCCGGCGAGCTCGCTGCCGTCGGGGCCGGTCAGGCGCACGCTCCCGCCCTGGAGCAGCGGCGAGAACTCCTCGACGGTCAGGCCCAGTACGTCGCGGAGCGCGCCGGGGTAGGCGCCCTCGTGGACGGCGTCGTGCTCGTCGACGATGCCGGAGAAGTACGACACGACCAGGGTGCCGCCGTTCGCGACGTACTCCCTGAGGTTGTTCCCGGCCGCCTCCGTCATCAGGTACAGGGCGGGCACCACGACCAGCGGGTACCGGGACAGCTCGGCCTCGGGGTGGGCGAAGTCGACGGTGAGGTGGCGGTCGTAGAGGGCCTCGTAGAAGGCGTCGGCGCGTTCGCGCGGGTCGGCGTCCTCGCTGGGCCGCCAGTCGAGGTTCTGCGCCCACCAGGAGTGCCAGTCCCACAGGACCGCCACGTCGGCCTCGGTGCGGGTGCCACGGATCGCGCCGAGCGAGTCGAGGGAGGCGCCGAGTTCGACGACCTCGCGCCAGACGCGGGTGTCGGTGCCGCCGTGCGGGACCATCGCCGAGTGGAACTTCTCGGCGCCGCGCCGGGACTGCCGCCACTGGAAGAACATCGCGCCCTCGGAACCGCGGGCCACGTGGCCGAGGGAGTTGCGGGCCATCTGGCCGGGGGCTTTGGCGGGGTTGCGCGGCTGCCAGTTGACGCCCGAGGTGGAGTGCTCCAGGAGGATCCAGGGGGCGCCGGCGGCGACGGAGCGGGTGAGGTCGGCGGCCATCGCGAGGTTGACGTGGGTGCGGCGGCCGTCGGTGATCAGGTAGTGGTCGTTGGTGACGATGTCGACCTCACGGCCCCAGGCCCAGTAGTCGACCGAGTCGCACTGGCTGAGGGCGGTCATGAAGTTGGTCGTCACCGGGACGCCGGGCGCGAGCCGGTGCAGGATGTCCCGCTCCATGACGAAGTTCTCGCGCATGGTGGCGTCGGCGAACCGCTTGTAGTCCAGTGCCTGCCCCGGGTTGCCGACGGTCGGGGTGGCGCGCGGCGGGTTGACGTCCTCGAAGCTCGCGTAGCGCTGGCCCCAGAAGGCGGTGCCCCAGGCCTTGTTGACCGCCTCGACCGTGCCGTACGTCGTCTCCAGCCAGCGGCGGAAGTGGGCGGCGCAGGAGTCGCAGTAGCAGGCGGAGACGGGCACGCCGTACTCGTTGTGCACGTGCCACATCGCCAGCGCCGGGTGGTCTGCGTAGCGCTCGGCGAGGCGGGTGGTGATGTTCGCCGCGGCGGCGCGGTAGTCCGCGTTGCTGTGACATATCGCGGCCCGCGAGCCGAACTCGTAGCGCACGCCCTCGGGGGTCACGGGCAGCGCGTCGGGATGGTCGCGGTAGAACCAGACCGGCGGCGCCACGGTGGGGGTGCCCAGGTCGACGCGGATGCCGTTGTCGTGCAGCAGGCCGATGACGCGGTCCAGCCAGCCGAAATCGTACTCCCCGGGTGACGGCTCCAGCAGGGCCCAGGAGAAGATCCCGACGCTCACCATGGTGACGCCGGCCTCGCGCATCAGCCGGACGTCGTCCTGCCAGACGCTTTCCGGCCACTGCTCGGGGTTGTAGTCCCCACCGAAGGCGAGCCTGGTGAGGCCCTTGGGGCTGGTCTCCGGCATGGATCTCTCCCGTTTAATCGATCATTTGGGAACGTGCACACACTGAGGCGGCGTTCGGATCCCAACATAACCGCACAGCAACAACCATTGACAAGTGTCCGGGATGTTTCTCTACTGTGAACGCTCACAGACAGCAGAGCAGCTTCTCGCGACGGGCGGGGAGCCCGCTCATGCGATCGCATGGCAGGTTTTCGCACCGGGCGAGAACCCAGGTCAGGGGAGAGATCCATGCCCAACACGAAGCGCCGGCGGCTCTTTGCCAGAGGTGCGGCTGCCACCATCGCCGTCGCCCTCGGCGCCACCGCACTCACCGCCTGCGGCTCGTCCGACGAGGACAGCGCCGAGTCCGGTCCGGTCTCGCTCACGTACTGGACGTGGACGCCCGGCATGGACAAGGTCGTGGACCTGTGGAACAAGGGCCAGGGCAAGAAGGACCAGATCACCGTCACGGTGAAGAAGCAGGCGTCCGGCGACACGCTGGTCACCAAGATCCTCACCGCGCACAAGGCCGGCAAGGCCCCCGACCTGGTCCAGGCCGAGTACCAGGCGCTGCCGACGCTGGTCAGCAATGACGCGCTGGCGGACATAGCGAAGAACGTCGGCGACGCGAAAGCCAAGTTCGCCGACGGTGTCTGGCAGCAGACGACGCTGGGCACGGACGCCGTCTACGCGGTGCCGCAGGACATCGGCCCGATGATGTTCTACTACCGCGCGGACCTGTTCAAGAAGTACGGGCTGACGGTCCCGACGACCTGGGAGCAGTTCGCGGCGACCGCCCGGACGCTCAAGGAGAAGGCTCCGGACACGGACCTCACCACCTTCTCCGCCAACGACTCCGGCCTCTTCGCGGGCCTCGCCCAGCAGGCCGGCGCCAAGTGGTGGACCACCTCCGGCGACAAGTGGAAGGTCGGCATCGACGACGCGGCCACCAAGAAGGTCGCCGACTTCTGGGGCGGCCTCGTCAAGGAGGGCGCCATCGACAACCAGCCGATGTACACGCCGGCCTGGAACAAGGCGCTCAACACCGGCAAGCAGATCGCCTGGGTCTCCGCCGTGTGGGCCCCGGGCACCCTGACCACCGCCGCGCCCGACACCAAGGGCAAGTGGGCCATGGCCCCGCTCCCCCAGTGGTCGAACAGCGAGAACGTCACCGGCAGCTGGGGCGGATCCTCCACCGCCGTGACGACGGACTCGAAGCACAAGGAGGCCGCCGCCGAGTTCGCCGCCTGGCTGAACACCGACGGCGACGCCCTCAACGCGCTGGCCAAGGAGAGCGGCATCTACCCGGCCTCCACCTCCGCCCAGCTCAGCGGCGCCTTCACCACCCCGCCGGACTACTTCTCGAACCAGGCGGACTTCTACACCACGGCCGCCAAGATCGCGAAGACCACGGCACCTTCGGCCTGGGGCCCGAACGTGAACGTCGCCTACACCACCTTCAAGGACGCGTTCGGCGCCGCCGCGAAGAACAAGTCGGACTTCTCCGCCGCCCTGGCCAAGATGCAGGCGGACACGGTCGCCGACCTCAAGAAGCAGGGCTTCGAGGTCTCCGAGTGACCATCGCACGCCGGAGGTCGTACGGGGTCAAGGGGGCCCCGTACGCCTTCCTTGTCCCGGCGACGATCCTCTTCGCCCTGTTCTTCGCGCTGCCCATCGGGTACGCGGTGTGGCTCAGCTTCCGCAAGGTGCACGTCTCCGGCCTCGGGCTGGGCTCGGGTGCGCGCAAGGAGGTGTGGGCCGGCCTCGAGAACTACACCGACGCCCTCACCGACAGCGAACTGCTCGACGGCGCGCTGCGCGTCCTCGGTTACGGCTGCATCGTCGTCCCGGTGATGCTGGGCCTGGCGCTGCTGTTCGCGCTGATGCTCGACTCCGACAAGGTGCGGCTCGCGCCGTTCACCCGGCTCGCGATCTTCCTGCCGTACGCCATCCCCGGCGTGGTGGCGGCGCTGCTGTGGGGCTTCCTGTACCTGCCCGACGTCAGCCCGTTCTACTTCGTTCTGGAGAAGCTGGGCATGCCGCAGCCGGACCTGCTGGACGGCGGTCCGCTGTACCTCGCCCTGTCGAACATCGCGGTCTGGGGCGGCACCGGCTTCAACATGATCGTCATCTACACCTCGTTGCAGGCCATCCCGGCCGAGGTGTACGAGGCGGCGAAGCTGGACGGCGCCACCCCGACGCAGATCGCGCTGCGGATCAAGATCCCGATGGTGGCGCCCTCGCTGGTGCTGACCTTCTTCTTCTCGATCATCGCCACCCTCCAGGTGTTCAACGAGCCGACCACCCTCAAGCCGCTCACCAACTCCGTGTCCACGACCTGGAGCCCCTTGATGAAGGTGTACCGGGACGCGTTCGGCACGGGCGACATCTACCTGGCGGCCGCCGAGGCCGTGATCATCGCTTTCGCCACGCTGGTGCTGTCCTTCGGCTTCCTGCGGGCCGCGAACCGCCGTACCAAGCGGGACGCCAGTCATGGAGGGGCACGATGAGTTCACTTGCCGTTCGGAAGGCCCCCTCCGCGGCCGGTGCCACCGGCGCGTCGCACAACCGTCCGCCGCTGCGCGGCCGGATCGCGCTGGTCCCGACGATCGGGCTGCTGCTGGGCGCCCTGTACTGCCTGCTGCCGGTGGCCTGGGTGGTGATCGCGTCCACCAAGTCCGGCAGCGAGCTGTTCTCCACGTTCACCTTCCTGCCGGGCAGCGGTTTCACCGACAACCTGCACGACCTCAACGCCTACCGCGACGGCATCTACTGGCAGTGGATGGCCAACTCCGCCCTGTACGCCGTGCTCGGCGCGCTGCTGTCCACGTGCGTGTCGGCGTTCAGCGGCTACGCGCTGGCGACGTACCGCTTCCGGGGCCGCGAGACGCTGTTCAACGTCCTGCTCGCGGGCGTGCTGATGCCGCCGATCATCCTCGCCATCCCCCAGTACCTGCTGATGGCGAAGGCGGACCTGACGGACTCCTACTGGTCCGTGCTGCTGCCGCAGGTCCTCTCCCCGTACGGCGTCTACCTCGCGCGCATCTACGCGGCCGCGGCCGTGCCGAGCGACGTGGTGGAGGCCGGCCGGATGGACGGGGCGAGCGAGTGGCGGATCTTCACCAGGGTCGCGCTGCCGATGATGGTGCCCGGCATGGTGACGGTGTTCCTGTTCCAGTTCGTGGCGATCTGGAACAACTTCCTGCTGCCGTACATCATGCTCAGCGACGACGAGAAGTTCCCGCTCACCCTAGGTCTGTTCACGCTCCTCGAACAGGGCGCCAACACCCCGGCGCTCTACACGCTGGTGATCACCGGCGCGTTCCTCGCGGTGATCCCGCTGGTGGCGCTGTTCCTGGTCATTCAGCGGTTCTGGAGCCTGGACCTGCTGTCCGGAGCCGTAAAGTCATGACCATGAACAATGGTGCGGGGGGCCGGCGCAGACCGCCGACCATCCACGACGTGGCGCGGGAGGCCGGAGTCTCGCGGGGCACGGTCTCGCGGGTGCTCAACGGTGGACACTACGTCAGCCCTTCCGCGGCCGAGGCGGTCAACGCCGCGATCCGCAGAACGGGTTACGTCGTGAACCGGCACGCCCGTTCCCTGATCACCGGCCGTTCCGACTCGGTGGGCTTCCTGCTGACCGAGCCCCAGGAACGGTTCTTCGAGGACCCCAACTTCAATGTCCTGCTGCGCGGCTGCACGCAGGCGCTGGCCGCGCACGACATCCCCCTCCTGCTGATGCTGGCCGGGACCGAGGACGAGCGGCGGCGCATCACGCGGTACATCACCGCCGGGCATGTCGACGGGGTGCTGCTGGTCTCCAGCCACTCCGGGGACCCGATCGCCACGGAGCTGCGCGAGGCGGGCGTCCCGCTGGTCGCGTGCGGCAAGCCGATCGGGATCGGGTCCAAGGTGAGCTACGTGGCCGCCGACGACCGGGACGGCGCCCGGGACATGGTGCGCCATCTGCTGGCGCAGGGCCGTCGGCGGGTCGGCGTGGTCACCGGCCCGCTGGACACCCCCGGTGGTGTGGAGCGGCTCGCGGGCTACCGGGAGGTGCTCGCCGAGGCGGGTGTCGACTACGACGAGCGGATCGTCGTCTCCGGCGACTACAGCCGGGCCAGCGGTGAGGCGGGCGCCGAGCGGCTGCTGGCGCAGGCACCGGACCTCGACGCGGTCTTCGTCGCGTCCGACCTGATGGCACAGGGCGTGCTGACGGCGCTGCACCGGGCGGGACGGCGGGTGCCCGAGGACGTCGCGGTCGGCGGCTTCGACGACTCCCCGGCGGCGACCGCGGCCAGCCCCTCCCTCACCACCATCCGTCAGCCCTGGGACCGGATCAGCAACGAGATGGTCCGGGTGCTGCTCGCCCAGATAGGGGGCGAGGACCCGGCGGCGGTGATCCTGCCGACGGAGCTGGTCAAGCGCGAGTCGACGTAGCGGACCGGGCGGCGCGCGCCGAACCGGTCAGGATCGGAGAAGCCGTCAGCCGCTCCCCGGCCTAGCGTGAGCAGTGCGGGAACACGGACCCGTTCCCGCCTACCGCACGCACCGAGGAGAACGCCATGGGCGCCGGCATGCAGACGATCATCTACCCCGTCAAGGACCTTGCCCGGGCGAAGGCCCTGTTCAGCGCGCTGCTGGACGTCGAGCCGTACGCCGACGAGCCCTACTACGTCGGTTTCAAGGCCGCGGGGCAGGACGTCGGGCTGGACCCGAACGGACACGCCAAGGGCATGACCGGGCCGGTTCCGTACTGGCACGTCACCGACCTGCGCGAGCGGCTCGCGGCGCTGGTCGCGGCGGGGGCGGAGCTGCTCCAGGACGCGCAGGACGTCGGCGGCGGCAGGCTGATCGCCTTCGTGAAGGACGCGGACGGCAACCTGGTGGGGCTGCTCCAGGACCCGGCCGCCTGAGACGCCCGAAGCGCCGGAAGAACCGCTTGCACCCGCACTAGTTGCACACTCAATGAACTGCCGTTTCGGTGTTACCGTGCACATATGGCAGCGAAGACGGCCGGGGCGGGCCTCGAAGAGCGATGGCGGGACATCCTGTCGGTGCACGCGCGCACGATGTGCGAGATCGATCGCGCGCTGCACCCGCACGGTCTCGGGGCGAGCGACTTCGAAGTGCTCGACATCCTCGCCTCCGAGGCACCCCGGGAGGGCGACCAGTGCCGGGTGCAGAACCTGGTCGGGCGGGTGCACCTCAGCCAGAGCGCGCTGTCCCGGCTCATCGGCCGCCTGGAGAAGGAGGGCCTGGTGGAGCGTTCCGTCTGCGTGGAGGACCGGCGCGGGGTGTGGGTCGCCCTCACCCGTAAGGGCCGCGACCTGCACACCGACGTACTGCCGCTCCAGCGGGCGGTGCTGGGGCGGATGCTGGCTGAGTCCTAGGCCTTCCCGGCTCCCCCGGTGCGCGGGGGAGCCCGATGCGGGGAGGCGCCCGTGGGTCAGCGGGCCAGCAGCGTGCGGACCCCCTCCGAGGTGAGCGTCAGGGGATGGTCTCCGGCCGCGTCGATCGACAGGGACAGCTCACCGGTCGGCCACTGAGCGGCGAGCGCGCCGAGCGGCACGAGTCGGTAGCGGGCGATCTCGGGCAGCAGGTCCACCATCTCCGGTTCGGAGGTGAACACCGGCACGACGGGCGCGCCACCTGGCTGTTCGAGGACGGGCAGCGCGACCGTTGCCGGGTTGGTGACGTCCTCGTCGATGGCGTCGTCGGGCACGGGCACGAGGACGTCGCAGTGCGCGAGCGTGTCCAGTGCGGCGGTGTCCTCGGTGTCCCGGGCCAGCGCGTCCAGCGCCAGCGCGGCGGGGTTGTTGATGCGGTCGTGCGCGGGTGTCTCCATGACGGTCTCCCCTGGTAGCGGTGGTTTGGCCACGCGTACCCGACCGGCAGACGCTCAATCACCCGTCGGCCGCCGGGGAGCCGACCGCCACATGCCCGGCACACATCCGGACGATCCGCGCGATCCGTGTGACTGGCGACCCGGGACCCGCCGGGAACGGCCTTCCCCGGCCCGCCCGAAACGGGTTCCCCCGGCCGGCCCGGCGACACTCGGACGTCGACGTCGGCGAAGGCCCCCGGCTACGGCAGGTCCTGGGAGGGGTGCCGGCGGGCCGACTCGTTCTCCTGCGCCATCCGCCTGAGGGCCATCAGCGCGGGCTCCAGCAGGACGGTCAGCAGCAGCGCGCGCTCGGCGGTCTCCAACGGGTCGGTGAGGCCGTCGAGCTGGTCGAGATCGAGGGTGGCCGTGCGCTCGGCGAGCCGCGCGTACGGCAACAGGGTGCGCCGGTCCAGCGGGACGCCGAGGGAGCGCAGCGAGGACAGGGTCTCGGCGAGGGCGGCCCGGGCGGGCGCCGACTCGTGCACGTCCCAGCCCAACTCCTCGACCAGCGCGGCCACTTCGGCAGCCTCCGGGGTTTCCTCGGCGGGCTCGTCGTCCACCCGGAGCGAACCCAGGGCGAGGCCGAGCAGGCGGTGGGTGTCGCCGGTGTGCTCCGCGAGGGCGTCCAGCACCTCGCGGGTGATGCTGACCGACAGCCCCCGGACGCCGGTCAGGGCGCGGATCAGGCGGAGCCGACGCAGGTGCTGGTCGTCGTACTCGGCCTGGGTCGCCGCCGTCTGCCGGCCGGGCTGGAGCAGGCCCTCGCGGAGGTAGTACTTGATCGTCGTCACGGAGACGCCGCTGTGGCGGCTCAGCTCGGAGATGCGCATGCGGTTCGGCTCCGGTTCCTGCGGTTCGGTTTCGGTCCGGCACTGCCCTTGAAAACTGGATACCTCTACTGTCTAACATAGATAGTGAAGGTATCCAATATTCCTTCGCCTCATCGGAGAGAAGGCGACAGCCATGCCCACCCTGCGCTGGACCACCGTCAGCACCCCCGCTCCGGACACCGAGGCATTCGTCATGGCATCCCGGTTCGAGGTGCGCTCGCTCAAGGACGTGCCGCGCTTCTTCGCCCAGTCCCTCAAAGCCTGGAAGCAGGTCTCCGGCGCGCCCGGCGCCTACGGGGCCGCACTGATCGCCCAGCCTCTGAAGCGCACCTTCTGGACCCTGTCGGCCTGGGAGGACCAGGCCGCGCTGTACACCTACGCGCGGACCGAACCGCACAGGTCGATCATGCAAGGGCTGCGGCCCACGACGAAGGGCTCGGTCTTCACGTTCTGGGAGGTACCGGCGGCCGACCTGCCCGTCGACTGGACGGACGCCCGGCGGCGGCTCGCCGATCAGGAGCGGGCCGGCGGCTGAAAACCCTCCCCGCACAGCCTTCCGTCACGGGGTGCACAGCTGAGCGCGGGCCCGCTTGAATGATCGAATGACCGGAGGGTTAGCATATGAGCGCCACCTAGCTCGAAAGATAGGCCCGTGACGCTCAACGACGATTCGTTCACCAACTGGAAGAACCGCGAGGAGATCGCGGAGTCGATGATCCCGATGATCGGGAAGCTGCACCGCGAGCGGGACGTGACCGTCCTGCTGCACAGCCGCTCCCTGGTGAACAAGTCGGTGGTCAGCATCCTCAAGACCCACCGGTTCGCCCGCCAGATCGCGGGCGAGGAGCTCTCGGTCACCGAGACGCTTCCGTTCCTCGAGGCCCTCACGGCGCTCGATCTCGGCCCCTCGCAGATCGACCTCGGTATGCTCGCCGCGACCTACCGGGCCGACGACCGCGGCCTGTCGGTGGCGGAGTTCACCGCGGAGGCCGTGGCCGGCGCCACCGGCGCGAACAAGATCGACCGGCGCGAGCCGCGCGATGTCGTCCTGTACGGCTTCGGCCGCATCGGCCGGCTCGTCGCCCGTCTGCTCATCGAGAAGTCCGGCTCCGGCAACGGCCTGCGACTGCGCGCCATCGTGGTGCGCGGCGGCGGCGAGCAGGACCTCGTCAAGCGCGCGTCCCTGCTGCGCCGCGACTCGGTGCACGGCCAGTTCCAGGGCACCATCACGGTCGACGAGGCCAACAGCAGGATCATCGCCAACGGCAACGAGATCACGGTGATCTACGCCGACGACCCGAGCCAGGTCGACTACACGGCGTACGGCGTCCGCAACGCCATCCTCATCGACAACACCGGCAAGTGGCGCGACCGCGAGGGCCTCGCCAAGCACCTGCGACCGGGCATCGACAAGGTCGTGCTGACCGCGCCGGGCAAGGGCGATGTGCCGAACATCGTGCATGGCGTCAACCACGACACCATCAAGCCGGACGAGCAGATCCTGTCCTGCGCCTCCTGCACCACCAACGCGATCGTCCCGCCGCTGAAGGCGATGGCCGACGAGTACGGTGTGCTGCGCGGCCACGTGGAGACCGTCCACTCGTTCACCAACGACCAGAACCTGCTGGACAACTACCACAAGGCCGACCGTCGCGGCCGTTCGGCGCCGCTGAACATGGTCATCACCGAGACCGGCGCCGCCTCCGCGGTCGCCAAGGCGCTGCCCGACCTCAAGGCGCCGATCACCGGCAGCTCGATCCGGGTGCCGGTGCCGGACGTCTCGATCGCGATCCTCAGCCTGCGGCTCGGCCGGGAGACGACCCGCGAGGAGGTCCTCGATCACCTCCGTGAGGTGTCACTGACCTCGCCGCTCAAGCGCCAGATCGACTTCACCACGGCGCCGGACGCGGTCTCGATGGACTTCATCGGCTCGCGCCACTCCTCGATCATCGACGCCGGCGCCACCAAGGTCGACGGCGACAACGCGATCCTCTACCTCTGGTACGACAACGAGTTCGGCTACTCCTGCCAGGTCGTCCGTGTCGTCCAGCACGTCTCCGGGGTGGAGTACCCGACGTACCCGGCGACGGGCGTCTGAGACCGACCGCGCGGAGTAGGAGTGGGGCGCCCTGGGCCGAGGGCGCCCCACTCCCGTGTGTCAGGCCGACGTCTCCGGGCGGTCGGCCTCGGCCCAGTGGGTGTGGAAAGCCCCGGGACGGTCGGTGCGCTGGTAGGTGTGGGCACCGAAGTAGTCGCGCTGGCCCTGGAGAAGGGCGGCGGGCAGGCGCTCCGCGCGCAGGGTGTCGTAGTGGGCGAGCGCGGCCGAGAAGGCGGGCACGGGAATGCCACGACGGGCGGCGGAGGCCACCGTCTCCCGCCAGGGCACCTGCGCGTCCGTGATCTCCATGGCGAACTCCATCTCGCCGAGCAGGCTGACCAGGTCCGGGTCGGCGGCGTACGCGGCGCGGATGCGGTCGAGGAACGAGGCGCGGATGATGCAGCCACCGCGCCAGATCCGGGCGACCGCACCCAGGTCGATCTTCCAGCCGAACTCGCCGGCCGCGTCCTGGATCATCTTCCAGCCCTGGTCGTAGGCGATGACCTTCGAGGCGTACAGGGCGTGCTCGACCTGCGAGGTGAAGCGGGTGGCCTCGGTGCGGCTGAGCGGGGGTGTGGTGCCCCCGGGGAGGCCGGCGTAGGCGGCGCGCAGTGCGCTCTGCCCGGAGGCGGCGCGCGCGAAGGTGGCCTGGGCGATAGCGGTGACCGGGGAGCCCAGGTCCAGGGCCGTCTGCACGGTCCAACGGCCGGTGCCCTTCTGACCGGCGGCGTCGGCGACGATGTCGACGAAGGCCAGGCCGGTGGTGGCGTCGGTGTGGCCGAGGACGTCGGCGGTGATCTCGATCAGGTAGGAGCCGAGCCGGCCCTCGTTCCAGGTGCGGAAGATGTCGGCGATCTCCGCCGGGGTGTAGCCGGCGACCTGGCGCAGCAGGTCGTACGCCTCGGCGATGAGCTGCATGTCGGCGTACTCGATGCCGTTGTGCACCATCTTGACGAAGTGCCCGGCGCCGTCGGTGCCGATGTGCGTGGCGCAGGGCTCGCCGCCGACCTTCGCGCTGATGGACTCGAACATCGGGCCGAGGACGTCGTACGACTCGGTCGAGCCGCCGACCATGACGGCCGGCCCGTTCAGCGCGCCCTCCTCGCCACCGGAGACGCCGGCGCCGACGAAGTGGAGACCACGCGCGCGCAGGGCCTCCTCGCGGCGGCGGGTGTCGGCGTAGTGGGCGTTGCCACCGTCGATGATCATGTCGCCGGGCTCCAGGAGCGGGGCGAACTCGTCGATGACCGCGTCGGTGACCGCGCCCGCCTGCACCATGATCATCAGCCGGCGGGGCCGCTCGAGCGCGGCCACGAAGTCCGCGGCCGACTCGGCGGGGACGAAGGCACCCTCGTGGCCGAACTCCTCGACGAGCGCGCGGGTGCGACCGGCGGAACGGTTGTGGACGGCGACGGTGTAGCCGTTGCGGGCGAAGTTGCGCGCGAGGTTGCGGCCCATCACGCCGAGGCCGGTGACGCCGATGGCGGCGGTTGCGTTCACGAGGTACGTCCCTAGGATCGGTGGCGTGGTCGGAGGGGCGGGCGGCCCCCCGGTACCCCCAGGTACGGACCGTCGGCCGGTTCTTCTCGATCCGTCGGCGATTCCTTGCGACGATCAGCGATTCCGTGACCCGGTCGAGCCGCCGGGACCGGCGGGAGCGACCGGGTCGCCCGACCCGCTACCGGCGACGCCAGGGCAGCCCCGCGGGGTCGGCCTCGGCGTTCTCGGCCCGCACCAGAGCCGCGCTGATGGCCTCGCCGATGTCCGCGAACTGGCGCACCTGTTCGGGGGTGAGGACGTCGAACACCGCCCGGCGGACGGCCTCCACATGCCCCGGGGCGACCTCCTCCAGCAGCGACCTGCCCTGTTCGGTGAGGAAGGCGAGCTGGCCCCGGCCGTCGGCGGGGTCCTCCCGGCGGTCCACGAGACCGACCTCGCGCAGTCGGTTCACCGCGTGCGTGAGCCGGCTGCGGGTGATCTTCAGCCGCTGCGCCAGCTCGGACATGCCGAGGGTGCCGTCCGGGGCCGCGGAGAGGTAGGCGAGCACGCTGTAGTCGGCGTGTGTCATACCCGCGTCGCGTCGCAGCTGCCGGTTGAGGTGGTCGGCGAGCAGGGTGGAGAAGTCGATGTAGGCCAGCCAGGCTCGTCGTTCGTCGGCGCTGAGCCAGCGGGGCGTCGTGGACATGGGCACACCCTACGGGGTGGGCCCGTCCCCGCCCGGAGAGCCGGAACGCCAGGACCGCCAGGACCGGCAGGACCGGCAGGACCGCCAGGACCGGCAGGACGAACCGGATAGGCAGGGCGAACCGAATAGGCCGGACCGCTTCGTCGGACTGCGCCGAACGCGACGCGGTGGCCGATCTTCGGCCGACCCCTTCCGGTACGAAACGCGAGTACAAAGCACCGGTACGGAACGCCGGTACGAAGCGCCGACGTGGAACACCGATACGGAGCACCGGCCGGCGGAGGCACCGAAGTCCTCCGCCGGGCGGCGGGAGCGCCGGTCAAGTGGTGGCGCAGGCACTGCCGTTGAGAGTGAACGCGGTCGGTGCGGTGTTGGTCGCTCCCTTGCTGCCGATGAAGCCGACGGTGACCGAACCGCCGGCGGGGACGGTGGACGTGTACGAGGCGGGGGCGACGCTCACCGAGCCGCCGCTCTGGGTGGCGGTCCCGCCCCACATGTTGGTGACGGTCTGGCCGTCGGCGAAGGCGAAGGCCAGCTTCCAGCCGCTGATGGCGGTGGTGCCGGTGTTGCGCAGGGTGATGTCGCCCTGGAAGCCGCCGGGCCACTCCCCCACGACGCGGTAGCCGACGGAGCAGGCCACGGCGGGCGCGCTGCCGGTGGTGACGTTCACTGAGGCGGAGCGGGCCGAGCGGTTCCCGGCGGCGTCGCGGGCGTAGACGGCGAAGGTGTACGCGGTGTTCGCGGTGAGGCCGGTCACGGTGGCGGAGTTGGTGGTCGAGGCGGCGACACCGGTCTCGGTGGTGCCGCTGATCCGTACGACGTCATAGCCGGCGACGCCGATGTTGTCCGTGGCGGCCGTCCAGGAGAGCGTCGCGGAGGTGGCCGTCACCGTGGCGGCGGTCGGGGTACCCGGAGTGGTGGGGGCCTGGGTGTCGCCCGGGGTGCCGCCGCCGAAGATCGTGGCCTCCTCGGCGGTCCGGGCGATGCCGTTGACGCCGTTGAAGATGCGCTGGCCCCATGAACTGAGCTGCGCGGGATCGAAGTTGATCGTCAAGTCGAGGATCGGGTCGGTGTTCCCGCTCCAGGACCAGGCGAGGTAGCCCAGGTCGAGCTGCTGGGCGGTGGCCATCATGGTGTCCTCGTCGGGATCGCCCCACTGGTCGGCGGGGCCGCC
Organism: Streptomyces sp. NBC_00080; assembly: GCF_045041255.1. Classification (NCBI taxonomy): domain Bacteria; kingdom Bacillati; phylum Actinomycetota; class Actinomycetes; order Kitasatosporales; family Streptomycetaceae; genus Streptomyces; species Streptomyces sp. NBC_00080. Next base: position 8,446,592 of record NZ_CP108235.1, on the reverse strand, counting down.
GAACTCGCCGATGAGGATCGGGAGTCGGGCGTCGACGAAGGCGTTCAGATAGTCGGTGATCTCCGTGGCGGTGTCGAAGACGCTGTACATGTGGATCGAGAAGATCAGGTTGCCGGTGGTGTCGGCGGCGTACACCGCCTGGGCGTTGGCGCGCATGACGCCCTGCCAGTCCTGACCCCAGTTGGGCGCGTCCACCATGATCGTGTGCTGGAAACCGGCGTTGCGCAGCTTCTTGATCGCGGCGATGGTCGGATCGGTCCAGCCCGCCGGGTCGGTGTTGCCCCAGGGCTCGTTGCCGATGTTGACGATGATGTAGTTCTCCTGGCCGGCCAGGACGTCCTTCAGGCCGATCCAGTAGTCGGCCGCCTGGTCGAGCGTGCCGGCGGCGGTGTCCTCGCCGTACCCGGTGGTGTCGTGCACCTCCAGTACGCAGATGAGCCGGTTGGCCTTGCACTGCGCGACGACGGTCGCCACGTCCGAGGCGCTGTTCGCGCTCCAGCGGTGGCCGTCGGCGAGGACGACGCGCACCGCGTTGGCACCCATCGCCTTGATGTCGGCGAGGGACTGCTGCGTCCTGCCCGGGTACCAGGTGTGGGCGTGGTTGACGCCGCGCATGACGAAGTCGTTCCCGTTGCTCTCGACCAGCCGGCCGTCGCTGATGTGCAGGCCGGTGGCGAGAGCGTCGGGCGATCGGGTCTGGGCCTGGGCGGCGGCCGGGCAGAGGGCACCGACGAGGACCAGGCCGAGGAGGGCCGCGAGTCTGGTCAACAGCGTGCCCAGGGGGTGCGCTCGCGACGCGCCTCGGGTCGTGCTCCTTGCCGTGCGCACAGCTGCACGTACGGCCGTGCTTCTCTTCGTGCTCCTTGCCGTGCTCGGTGTCGTGCTCCTTGCTGTTCTCACTGCGACTCCAGAAGTGAGGCCAAGAAACTCAGGCGGCAGAGGGGGTGGGGGGTGCGGGGGATAGCGTGTGGGAGCGCTCCCATGAAGCCACTACGTCAAGTACACGTCAAGCCCTGGCGCAGGGTCCCGCCGGATGCGGGGAGGTCGCCGAGCCTTGTGGGGAAACCCGTGAGGCCATATCGTTTGACATCAAATGATGCCCCGTGAAGGGAAGACCTGGCATGCCGGACCTCACCCACGACGAGTGGCTGCGCCGCGCCAAGACCCTTGAGGTGCCCGGCGCCCATCACCTCGACGGCGCCGACGAAAGCGGTGGCGGAGCCACCTTCGCCGCCGTCTCGCCCCGGGACGGCCAGGTACTGGCGCGGGTCGCCGACGGGGGCGCGGCCGAGGTGGACGCCGCGGTGGCCGCCGCCCGCCGGGCCTTCGACACCGGCCCCTGGCCGCGCCTCGCACCCGCCGATCGCGGCCGGACGCTGCTCCGGATCGCCGACCTGCTCGAGGAACGGCGTACGGAACTGGCGCTCACCGTCACTCTGGAGATGGGCAAGCCCGTCACCGACGCGTACGGGATCGAGCTGCGGGCCCTCATCAACACCTTCCGCTGGTACGGGCAGTTGGCGGACAAGCTCACCGACGAGGCCCCGCACACCGCTCCCGACGCGCTCGCCCTGGTCACGCGGGAGCCGGCCGGGGTCGTCGGCGCGGTCGTGCCCTGGAACTTCCCGCTCACGCTGGCGGGCTGGAAGGTCGCCCCGGCGCTGGCGGCCGGCTGCGCGGTCGTGCTCAAGCCGTCGGAGAACTCACCGCTCTCCGCCCTGCTGCTGGGCCGGATCGCGACCGAGGCCGGGCTGCCGGCGGGCGTGCTCAACGTGGTCAACGGCCAGGGGCCGGTGGCGGGCCGTGCGCTCGGGCTGCATCCGGACGTCGATGTCCTGGCCTTCACCGGTTCCACCGCCGTGGGCCGCCACTTCCTGCACTACGCCGCCGACTCCAACCTCAAGCGCGTCTGGCTCGAACTGGGCGGCAAGTCCCCCAACATCGTCCTGCCCGACGCCCCCGACCTGGCGAAGGCCGCCGCCACCGCCGCCTGGGGCATCTTCTTCAACCAGGGCGAGATGTGCACCGCACCCTCTCGTCTGCTGGTGCACTCCTCGATCGCCGAACGCGTCACCGAGGCGGTCGTGGCCCGCGCCCGGGAGCTGCGGGTCGGCGACCCCCTCGACCCGGCCACCGAGATGGGCGCGCTGGCCGGCGAGGCTCATCTCGACCGGGTACGGGAGCATGTGGGCACCGGGCTGGCCGAGGGCGCCCGGCTCCGGGCCGGTGGCGAGCGGGTCCTCGCCGACACCGGCGGCAGCTACCTGGAGCCGACGGTCTTCGACCGGGTGGACCCGGGGATGCGCCTGGCCCGCGAGGAGATCTTCGGACCCGTCCTGTCCGTGCTCGCCTTCGACGACGTCGACGAGGCGGTCCGCCTGGCCAACGCCACCGAGTACGGTCTCGCCGCCGGCCTGTGGACCTCCGACCTGTCCACCGCCCACCAGGTCTCGCGCGCGCTCAGGGCGGGCACGGTCTGGGTCAACTGCTACGAGGAGGGCGACCTGACCGTCCCCTTCGGTGGCATGAAGCAGTCGGGCAACGGTCGCGACAAGTCCGCCCACGCCCTGGAGAAGTACACCGAACTGAAGACCACCTGGATCCAGCTGTGACGACGTCCGTACGCCCGCTCATCGCGATCCCCGCCCGCTTCTCCGCCACCACCTCCGCGCTCCGGTACGCCGCAGAGGTCAACGCCCGGGCCCTGATCGAGGCCGTGTGGCGGGCGGGCGGCGAACCGGCGACCATCCACCCCGCCAGGGGCGACGTCGCCTCCCGCCTCGCCCGCTTCGACGGCGTCCTGCTGCCCGGCGGCGGCGACCTCGCCCCACATCGCTACGGCGTCACGGACACCCACGGCAGCGTCTACGACGTCGACGACCTCCAGGACGCCTTCGACCTCGAACTCGCCCGGCGGACCCTCGACTCGGGCCTGCCCCTGCTCGCGATCTGCCGGGGCCTCCAGGTCGTCGACGTCGCCCTCGGCGGCACCCTGGAACAGGACATGGGCGGGCCCGGGCGCGAACACCGGCACGTCGTGCACCCGGTGGAGGTGCTCCGCGGCACGCTGCTGGAGCGGGCAACCGGCGCACAGAAAGTGGAGGTCTCCTGCTACCACCACCAGCGGGTGAACGGCATCGCGGCGGGGCTCACGATCACCGCACGAGCCGCCGACGGCACCGTGGAAGGACTCGAACTCCCCGGCGCGCGAGGCTGGTTCACGGCCGTCCAGTGGCACCCGGAGGACACCGCACACGAGGATCCCGCACAACAGGGACTCTTCGACGCACTGGTCCGGGCCGCCCGCGACAGCCACTGACCCCGCCCACGCCTCCCGGACCGCCCGGCGCGGTCGGGCAGCGCGAGCGGCGGATCCCGGCAGGCCGTGCCGACGGGTGACCCCGGCAGGCAGTGCGGGCGGGCGGTCCGGGCGGGCGCGCGATCAGCGCGGGCAGGAGATGCGGGCGAACGCGCAGGCGGCGCGCCGGGCTGCCCGTTCAGACCGGCAAGCGGCGCGGCCGGGCGGCAACCAGCGCGATCTCCTGCCCCGGCAAGGGCGGCATCCGGCGGCTCCAGCGGGCGGGGTCAGGGCTTCGGCAAGGTCAGGCCTTCGGGCGGCGGCCACTGCGGCGGGGGGCCGGGGCGGCGCCGTCGAGCAGGGCCGTGCGGCGCTCCTCGCCCTTCTCCTCGACCTGACGCACGACGCGGCGCAGCCCGTCGGCGACGCTTCGGCACTCGTCGTCGCTGAGCCGGCTCGCGACGAACGCCTCCTCCTCGTTGAAGGCCGGGAACAGGCGCTTCATCAGCGCCTCCCCCTCATCGGTGAGGCTGAGCAGGACCAGCCTGCCGTCGGCGGGATGTCCGGCCCGCCGCAGCAGGCCCCGGCCTTCCAGCGTCCGCGACACGCCGGTGAGCGTGCCCTTGGAGATCCCGGCCTCCTCGGCGACGTGCCGGGTCTCCGACTCCCCCCACACCCACACCACCCAGAGCACGACGAACGCCGTCCACGTCAGGTCCGAGCCGCGCAGCACGGAGTTCTCCAAATGCTGCCGTACCGCCGAGGCGGCGCGGTAGATGTTGGCGACGACGGCCATCTGCTCCCGCCGCAACGGGATGCCGCCGAGCTTGGCCTCGGCGAGCTTCTCGGCTTCGGCGATGGATCGCTGGCCGGGCATCGGCACACTCCTTCGGCCACGTGACGCGTGGGTCGTCGTGTTGTTCGGACTCAAATTGTACGAAACGACAGGCCCATGGGGAGTGCGCCTCCTCAGGCGGTGAGTGCCGCGACGCGGCGCATCACCTCACGGCAGAACGCGCCGACGGCCGAGGGGTCGTCGATGAACTGGTTGGGCTTGACGCAGAAGGTGGTGAAGCCCAGTTCCAGCTGTTCCGGGATGCAGGCGAGCGCCGCGCCGAGGTCCGCGGTGGAGTGGTCGTCGGGGAAGACCGCACGGGTGCCGCCGATCATCTCCAGGTCGGCGATGTCCCGGCCGGCCGCGGCCATGGCCTCCCTGAGCGTCCGCAGGTCCTGCGGTGTCGGCCGCCCCAGCGGATGGAAGCCGTGGCCGTACCGTACGAGCCTGCGCAGGACGGGCCCGCCGAGACGCTGACCGCCGAACCAGAGCCGTGGTCCGGTGGGCCGGAACGCCTTGGGTTCGAAGTGGACGTCCCGGAACGGGTAGTGCTCGCTCTCGTGCGAGATCGGCGACGCTCCCCAGGCCTTCGCCCAGATGTCGAGGTGCTCGTCGAGCAGCCGCCCGCGCCGCCCGAAGGGGACGCCCAGAGCGTCGTACTCGTCCCGGCTCCAGCTCACCGTCGGCTGCACCAGCAGGCGTCCTTCGCTGATCAGGTCCAGGGTGCCCAGTTCCCGTGCCATCAGCAGCGGGTGGCGCAGGGGTGCCAGGACCGCGGCGGCGGCCAGGCGCAGGCGCTCCGTGACGGAGGCGATGGCGGCGAGCAGGAGCAGCGAGTGGGGCCAGGGAGTGAACGGGTCCTGGTTGCCCGGCAGGGCGTAGTCGCGGGGGTTGCCCATGACTCCGTCGGCGGCGGCGTCCGGGCCGAGCACGATGTGTTCGCTGACCATGACGGCGTCGAAGCCGGCTTCCTCGGCCTCGCGCGCCCACCGGACAGCGGCGGGCAGGTCGGCCCGGCCGCCGGTGAGCGTCCAGTTCTCGCTGAGGACGAGCAGCATCCGAGGTGCGCCGGTCGCGTCTGCGGTGGTCATTTCTTCTCCTCCGTGTTCCGTGCCTGCTCAGCGCTCGTGCACGATCCGGCCGTCGAACACCGTCAGGTCCACCTCGGCGTCGGTGAGGGTGTGCGGGTCCCGGTCCAGCAGGGGGCGGTCCAGGACACACAGATCCGCGACCTTCCCGGTCTCGATCGACCCCTTCCAGCCCTCGGCGAAGTCCTGTCGGGCCGGGTTGACCGTGTACGAGCGCAGCGCGTCCGCCAGCGGTACGCACTGCTCGGGCCCGCTGGGCCGGCCGCTGGCCTTGGACTCCCGCAGCAGCATCGCGGTCACCCCCTGCCGCCAGTCGGGCTCCGTGATCGGCGCGTCGGAGCTCGCACACACGGTCACCCCGGCCTCGACCGCCGACCGTACGGGCCACTGGTAGGCGGAGCGCTCGGGGCCGACGACCTCGTCCATCAGGTCGGAGATGGTCCACTTGATGGCCGGGTTCATGTTGACGCCGTAGCCGTGGGCGGCCAGCTTGGCGAGGCTGCGCGCGCCGACGAAGTCGCCGTGGATGACGTAATGCCGGGCGTCCGGTCGCGGCACGGCGGTGTTCGCGGCGACGAAGGCGTCGACGACCTCGTCGATGGCCCGGTCGCCGGTGACATGCACGCCGAGCTGGAAGCCAGCCTCATGGGCGACGCGGATCATCTCGCGCAGTTCGTCGCTGCGCAGGGCCGGTGTGTCGCCGTGCACGCACAGCGCGCCATGGCCACCGTCCGCGTACGGCTCGTTCATCCACGCCGTGCGGTTGGGCGGCACCCCGTCGGCGAAGATCTTGACGCCGATGGCGTTCAGCAGCCGCGGGTCCGCGGTGCCCGGGCGGCGCAGTTCGGCCAGTCCCCTGCGCACGTCGTCGGCCGAGCCGCCCATCGGGGCGGGCAGCAGCAGGACGCTGACCCGGGCCTGGAGCTCTCCGCTCGCGGCGAGTTCGGCGTAGGCGGTCCAGTTGTCGGTGCTCAGCCCGCCGAGGAGGGAGGTGGCGCCGCCGGGGCCGAGTCCCGGCTCGGTGTAGCTGGTGATGCCACGGGTGTGGAGTTCGCGCACCACACCCCGGACGGCTTCGCGGCGTTGCGCGACGGTGGGCGAGGGCAGCCGGGCGTTGACGAGTTCCTGGGCGGCCTCACGCAGGATGCCGGTGGGCCGGCCGTCGGGGTCGGCGTCGATGACACCGCCCGGCGGGGGCCGGTCGGCCCCGTCGACGCCGCAACGGCGCAGCGCGGCGCTGTTGACCCACACGAGGTGCGAGGAGAAGTGGGTCAGACAGACCGGGTGGTCGGGTGCGACCTTGTCGAGGTCCCGACGGTGCGGGAAGCGCCCGGGGTCGGCCAGACATTCGGCCAGGTAGCCGGTGTCCCAGCCCAGGCCGATGATCCAGTCGCCGGGCCGGGCCGTGCGGGCCGCCCGCCCGACGGCGTCGGCGATGTCGGCGATCGATCCGACCGCCGGGTGGCCGACGTCGAGGGCGAACGGCGGCTTGGTCAGGCCGTACGCGGCTCCGTGGAGGTGGGAGTCGTTGATGCCGGGCAGCACGCTCCGGCCGCCGAGTTCGACGAGCCGGGTGCCGGGTCCGACCAGGGCGCGCATCTCCGCGTCGCTGCCGACGGCGACGATGTCCCGCCCGCGCACGGCCACGCCCTCGCTCACGGTGAAGTCGGCGTCGACGGTCAGGACCTGGCCGCCGGTCAGGACGAGGGAGGGGGCACTGTCGTTCACGTGGGTCCTCTCGGAGTGGGGGCGGGGTGGGGCGATGCGCGTCACCGGGTCGGTCGCGGGCCGAGGCAGGCGAGGGCCGCTCCCGCGACCAGGGCGGTGCCCTGGGCCATCTGCTGCCAGAACGTCGGCACGCTCAGCAGTGTCAGGCCGTTCTGGAGACAGCCGAGGAACAGCACGCCGAGCAGGACACCGAGGACCGAACCGGAGCCGCCGGTGAGCGCCACCCCGCCGAGGAGGACGGCGGTGAGCACGGTCAGTTCGAACCCGGCCCCCGAGGTGCCGGCGACGACGCTGTCCAGCACCGACGCCTTGATCGCCCCGGCCAGCGCGGCGGCGGCCCCGGTGACGAGGAACAGCGCGAACGGCGTACGGCGGACGGCGATGCCGGAGAGGTAGGCGGCCTCCCGGTTGACGCCGATCGCGAAGACGTGCCGCCCGGCCGGGGTGAGCGCCAGGAACAGGGCGCCCGCGACCAGGACGAGCGCGGCGAGGACGACCGGTGCGTCGATCCCGGCGATCCGCGACCCGCCGAGCCAGGCGAACCCGGAGCCGAACCCGCTCAGCGGCAGCGGGAAGAGCTGCTGGGCGAAGCCGCGCACCGCCGTCAGCATGCCCAGCGTCACGATGAACGCGGACAGTCCCAGGTAGCAGCACAGGATGCCGTTCACGGCACCGACCGCGGCGCCCACCGCCAGCGCGCCGAGGACGGCGACGAGCGGGGGCTGGTGCTGCTGCCCGGCGAGCCAGCCGGCCACCAGTCCGCCGAGTGCGAGGGTGGAGCCGACCGAGAGGTCGAGGTAGCCGCTGATGACCAGCAGGGCCAGGGGCACGGCCACGATGGCCAGGGTGGCGGCGTCGGTGGCGATGCCGCGCAGGTTGCCCGCGTCCAGGAAGGTGCCGGTCGTCAGCTGGAAGACCAGCACCATGAGGGCGAGGACGAGGAGCAGCGGATGCCGCCGTACGGCGTTCAGCCCGACGTCCGCCCGCGCTCGCGGGGTCGGCGGGAAGGGGTCGGTGGAGGCTGTGGTCGTGGTCGCGGTGGTCATGCCGCTCCTTCCGGGCTCGGGGAGGTCGGGTGGTCGGCTTCGTGGACGGCCGAGAGCAGGGCGGCCTCGGTGAGCCCGGCGCCGGTCAGTTCGCCGACGACACGGCCGGCGGCGACGATCAGGCAGCGGTGGGCGAGCGCGACGATCTCCTCGGGGTCGCTCGAGGCGAACAGCACGGCGGTGTCCCGCTGTTCGGCCAGCGAGGACACCACCTGGTAGATCTCCTGGCGGGCGCCCACGTCGACGCCCTGGGTGGGCTCGTCCAGGAGCAGCACGCCGATGTCGCGCGCGTCATTGATCCACCTGCCGAGGACGAGCTTCTGCTGGTTCCCGCCGGAGAAGGCGGCGGCCGGCAGCCGTGGTCGGCCCGGGCGCAGCCCCACGGCTTCGGACAGCGCGCCGAAGATCCGCCGTTCGGCACGCAGGGCCCGCACTCCGTGCCGGGCCAGCGTGCGTACCGACGGGAGCAGCGCGTTGTCCTGTGCGCTCAGCACCGGGAACACCGCCTGTCGGCGTCGGTCCCCCGGGACGAGGGCGAGGCCTGCGGCGAGCGCGTCCGCGGGACGGGTCACGGTGACGGTCCGGTCCCCCACGCGGACGGTTCCGGCTGTCGCGGGGCGCCTGCCGAAGAGGGTCTCGAGGATGCGGGTGCGGCCTGCGCCGACGAGGCCGTACAGGCCGACGATCTCGCCCTCCGCGACGGCCAGGTCGACGGGGCCGAAGCCGGGGCCTTGCAGGGCTGCCACGGTGAGGCGGGGAGCGCGTGGGCGCCTGTGGGACGGGGGCCGCTTGTCGTCCGGCGGCGGTACGGTCGTCCGCGGCCGGTCGCGCGGTTCCCCGCGCACCGTGAGTCGTTCTCCCGGGCCGTGCCCGGCAGACGCCCCTCCGACGATGGCCTCCACCAGTTCTCTTCTGGTCTGCCCCGAGACCGTCGAGCGGTGGCTCACGCGGCCGTCCCTCAGTACCGTCACCGCGTCCGCGAGTCGCTCCACCTCGGCGAGCAGATGGGTGACGTAGACGATGGCCAGGCCCTGGTCCCGCAGGTGCTCGACGCGCGCGGCGAGGGCGTCGCCCTCCGACCCGGACAGGGCTGCCGTGGGTTCGTCCAGGACGAGCACCGAGGCACTGCGGCTGAGCGCCTTGGCGATCTCCACCAACTGCCGCTGCGCCATGGGGAGTTCTCCCACCCGGTCGCGAGGCGAGCAGGTTGCCGTCACCCGCTCCAGCAGACCGGCGGCCACCTCTTCCTGGGCGCGTCGGTGGACGGTTCCGTACCGGGTCCACTCCTGACCGAGGAAGATGTTCTCGGCCACCGTCAGGGAGTCGACGACGCTGAGCGTCTGGAAGATGATCGCCACACCGGCGGCGATCGACTCGCGCGGACTCAGCCGGGTGTGGGCGGTCCCGTTCACCGCCATCGTGCCGGTGTCCGGCGGGAAGGCGCCGCCGAGACACTTGATCAGGGTCGACTTGCCGGCGCCGTTGTGGCCGAGGAGCGCGTGCACCTGGCCCGCCGGGACGGTGAGGTCGACGCCGTCCAGTGCACGGACGCCGCCGAAGGACTTGCCGAGGCCGCTGATGCGGAGGGTCGGTTCCGTCATCGCGGGCGCCTAGGAGTTCTGGGCGAGCAGGGCGTCGATGCGCGCGGTGTCGCCGGGCCCGACCAGCGTGATGGGCACCTGGACGCCGGGGTTCGTCTTCCCCGCGGCGACCGCGAGGGGTACGTCGACGACGGCGTTCGCGATGTCCTGCGGCGCCAGGGCGGCCGACGCGCGGTAGAAGGTGCCCTGTTTGATCGCCAGGAGGGAGGGGGCCGCGCCGTCCTGTCCGCCGACGAAGGTCCTGGCGTCGGTCGTCCCGCGGCCCGTCTGCTGGAGCGCCTTGAACCCGCCGTACGCGGCGGCGTCCGTGACCCCGAGGATGATGTTGAGGTCGGGGTGCTCGGCCAGCAGGGCGCGGGACTTCGACAGCCCGGTGTCGGGGTCGATGGCCTGCTCCCGGGCGACCACGTCGACGCCGGGCGCGGCCTTGGTGAAGGCGTCGATCATGCCCTTGGTGCGCTCGCGGCCGAGTTGGATCGTGTCGTCCGTGAGGAACGCGATCTTGCCCTTGCCGCCGAGCCGCTCGTGCGCCCACCGGGCGGCGGCCTCCCCCAGGAGCGTGCCGCCCTCGCGGAAGCTGAACTGGATGTCCGCGCTCTGGTGCTCCAGCGATCCGCCGTACGTGACCCAGATCAGCCCGGCGTCCATGGCGGCCTCGGCGATCGACTCGGCGGCCTCGAAGACCATCGGGAACGACACGATGGCCGGGACCTTCCGGGAGACCCAGGTGTGCAGATTGGTGGCCTGGGTGTCGGCGCTGCTCGCGTCGCTCGTGGTCAGCAGGGAGACGCCGTGCTTCTTGGCGGCGGCGGAGGACAGTTTGACCAGGGTCGAGTAGAGCGGGAGCTGGGTGAAGGGGTAGTCCAGGCCGATCCGGCCGAGGGTGCGCGCCCCCGTCGCCGAGGCTCCCGCGGCCTGCGTGGAGTTCGTCCCCTCGTCCGGTGCCGCGCAGCCGGCGGCGCCCAGGAGTGCGGTGGCGAGGGTGCCGCCGGACAGGGCGAGGAACTGCCGGCGCGAGGCCTGGGAAGGGGACGGAAATCTGTTCATGGCGGCGGTCTCCGAGGAATGTGGCCCGGTCCTGCTGACGTCGGGCGTCCGGCTGTCCGAACAGGAAAGACCCGGGCGTCCCGGCCCGCCATCCGTACAAATACCGACCGTCCGAAGAGCTGGGCGGTGGTGGCGGACGTCCGGTCACGAAATCGGCGAACGTCTTGTCCGGCCACCGAAGGACCCATATCGTTAGGGACCAAACGACATTCCTGGTCGTGGGTTCCCGGAGGCCCGCATGATCAGCCACCAGCAGCTCGCGGCAGCCACCCGCATCGGCATGCTCACCCGCGAACGCGACACCGCGTCCGCCTGCGCCCAGGCCCTGCACGAGCTCGCTCACGCCCTCCCGCTGGACGCGGCGACACTGCTCGCCATCGATCCGATCAGGGGCACCCATGTACAGCTCGCGGGCATCGGCTACCCCGCCGGGACGTCCGAGTCGCTGGCCGCCGAGTTCACCTCGACGCCCTGGTACGCCAACGTGGTCCGGCAGAGCCTGCCCCAGTCCATCACCGAGGACGTCGAGGACATGACGTCCGGCGGGCAGCGCTTCCGCAACGGCTGGTTCTACGCCGAGCGGGTCCGCCCCGCCGGGTTCCGGGACGCGCTGACCGGCGCCCTGCGCCACCAGGGCCGCCTGGTCGGACTGGTCAACCTGTCCGCCGCGGGGCCGGGCACCTACGACACGGAGGCGCGCCGGCTGCTGGCCTCGATCCTGCCCGCCCTCGGCGCGCTCGCCGACCCGACGTCGCACAGCGGCGACATCCACGACCTGCCGGCCGCCGCGGGCGCGAACCTGGTCACGGCCGACGGCTCCATCGACCTGCCCGGCCGCGGGCCCGCCAGGGTGCTGACGGACCCCGCGTTCCGCCGCCTGGTCGCGGAGTTCACCGCTTCGGGCGGCCTGCGGCTGCGGGCACTGTGGCCGGTGGGGCGCGACTGGCACCGGGTCGTGCTGCGCCGGTGCACCTCGGGGTCACCGATCGCCCGGCAGTCGGTCCTGGTGACCGAGACGCCCACCGAGCTGCCGTACGGTCTGAGCCCGCGCGAGCTGGAGGTGCTCACCCGCGCCGCCCGCGGCCAGACCAACCAGGCCATCGCCCAGGCCCTGTTCCTGTCCCCGCGGACCGTGCACAGCCACGTCGAGCATCTGCTCCGCAAGACCGGCAGCGCCTCCCGCGCCGAGGCCACGGCGCTCGCCCTGCGGGACGGCCTGCTGAGGCCCACGACCGAGGACCTGGAACACTTCGTCGAGCGGCTCCCGGCCGCCTGAGACACCGGCCTCTCCGCCTGCCGAGAGCGCACAGCACCTCACTGCTGTCGACAGAAATACCTTTCCCCCGCCTCCAACCCCATGACCGACCCTTGATGTCGACACCAAGTAGGAGTACGCGCCGTGTCACGGTCGCGGGTGACGGGCGGCAACTTCCCCGTGGACGGCGGGGTGTTGGCCAAGCGAACTGTTCTCAGGGGGTGTTGCGGCGAGGGCTACGAGGCGGCGTGACGGCCGCGTGCGGGCTCCCGGCCGCGTGCCGCGCCGTCCTGCGACAACTGCTCCTCCACGGCCCGCTGCGCCCGTACGGTCGCCCCCGCGATCAGGGCGGAGGCCAGCTCCCCGTCCCGCTCCTCGCAGGCCTGGAGCAGCCGTTCCTGGTAGTCGACGCTGTGCGCGAGCCGGCCTGCCCGGGTCAGGCCGAGGTGCCGCAGCATCAGCGTGCGCAGGGCCAGCGAGTCCAGGATCTGCTTCAGCGTGGGGTTGCCGACGATCTCGGCCATCCGCTCCTGGAGCAGCACGTGGTTCCAGAAGTACCCGTCGACGTCACCGCCGTCGGCGAGCTTGCGCATCCGTTCGACCCGGGTGCGCAGCTCGGCCAGTTCCTCGTCGTCGGCCCGCTCCACCAGCAGCCCCGCGAGCATCGACAGGAGGTTCCTGCGCACCTGGTAGATGTCCCGGATGTCCTGCGGGGTCGGCGCGGCCACCCTGGGGCGGCGGCGCGCCCTCATCTCGACCAGGCCCTCCTGTTCGAGGAGCATCAGCGCCTCGCGGACGGGCGTACGGCTGGTCTCGAACCGGCGTGAGAGATCGACGCTGTTGAGGTCCTGACCTGGCTCCAGCCGGCCCTCGATGATGCCCGCGCCGACCCATTCGGCGATCTGCGCGACCAGCGGTTCACGCCGCTCCCGCAGCCGCAGGAGGCACTCCAGCACGAGGCGCGTGTCCTGATCGGTCATGCGGCACTTCCCCCTGCCTGTCCGGGCTCACAGCCGACGCAACGGTGTCGACACTGTCCCACCCCAGGGCGGTCCCCGCCGTAGATCCCCCGCTTGCTGTCGACAGACAGGCCCCCATACCGCACCGGAGAAGCGAGGAGATGTCCGGCCCCGCGCGAGCACCGGAGGAGCCCGCGTACGAGACGGCCCGCGACGCCCTGGGTGAACGCACCCTCTTCGAACTGTCCACGCCGGTGGGCTACCACAGCACCCCGGCTCTCCAGCCACGGCTCCTCGGCGTCCCGGCCTGACGGCGATTTCCCCGGATCTCGTCGAGCGGGTCCGCTACGGAACTGCTTGCCGAAGTCCGTGGATTCGCTCGACCATCGAGTGACGGGCGTGTGTGGGTATTGTATCCGCCGGTCATTCCGTGATGGTGTATCAGCCTTTCGGTACGGATTCATCCGCCGTCGCTCCCGAGGAAGCCTTGCGGCGATATCTGCGGTGCAGTAACTACGTGAACCATGAACCTGTTCACCCGTGGCGCATCCTCGCGACGCCCGGCTCCCCCCACAGCTCCGCAACGCACCGCCGACTCGCCCTCCCATCGCTCCGCCGGCCTGCCGAATCCCGCCCTCGCGGCGCTGACCGGCGACTGGATGATCGACCCGGCGCACAGCCGTATCGGCTTCTCCGTCCGGCACGCCCTGGTGACCACCGTGCGCGGTGCCTTCACGGAGTACCAGAGCCGGCTCTACTTCGACGGCCGCGATCCGGCCCGCTCACGGGCCGAGATCGTGTTGTCCACCGCAAGCGTCGACACCGGCGTGGAGCAACGCGACGCCCATTTGACCGGCCGTGACTTCTTGGACGCCGCGACCCATCCGCGTATGCGTTTCGCCAGTACCGCCGTGCAACTCGCGGGCCCCGACGTCTATCGCATGACCGGCGACCTCACCATCAAAGAGACCACTCGCCCCGTAGCCCTTGAACTCACCTACATAGGACATGTCACCGACCCGTTCGGTTACGAAAGGGCCGGATTCGACGGGACCACCACCATCGACCGTTCCGAATGGGGTCTGACGTACAACGCGCGACTGGCCGAGGGCGGCGCCATGGTGAGCGAGAAGGTGCGCCTCCAGTTCGACATCGCCGCCATTCGCACCTCCGTGCGCTGACCGGCTCGGGGGGAAGTCAGCGCAGGGCCCCCTTGGTGACGTCGGCGATGAATCCCCCACGGCCCACCGGGTGGTGACCCGGCAGCGGTGGCGAAGCCGGGAGGGGAGGGGGCTCACCCGCATCAGGACCCCCGCGCGCAACCCGACGCCCGGCCCTGCAAGCGGCGGTGAACAGGCTCAATAGGTGGCACGTCGAAGTCGGCCGCCCGGCGTCTCGACGCCGGGCGGGCGGGAGCCCGCGGAGAGTCGGATGCGGGCGACTCCGGCAGCCATGCAGCCATGCCTCCACGCCGCGTCGAGCGCGCGTCCCGGCCCGCATGCGCACTTCTCCGTACGAGATCCGCCTCGAGCCGGGCGGTATCAGTCCGCTTCCGTCAGGGCCACCCGCGCGGCGGCGAGGATCTTCTCGGAGAGGGGTGAGTCCTTGGTGGCCCGCGCCAGGACGAGTGCGCCGAGCATCGTGCACAGCCGGGCGATGCCGTCCTCGTCCTCGGTGGCGAGCCACTCGGCGAAGTCGCCCACGCCCTCGGTGTAGACCCGATGCGCCCCGTCGGCGCCGGGTTCACGGGCCATGTCGTGGGCGAGCGCGGCGGTGGGACAGCCTTCCGCCGGGTTGTCGCGGTGCTCGACGGACAGATAGGCGTCGATCAGCGCCCGCTGGGCGGCGGCGCGCTGCCCGGTGCCCTGTTCGAGGGCGGCCGCGCGACGCTGGGCGAGTTCCCCGAAGGCATGGGCGGTGGCTTCGTCGATGAGCGCGTCCTTGGAGGCGAACTGCTTGTAGAAGCCGCCGTGCGTCAGCCCGGACGCCTTCATCAGGTCGGCGACGCTGATGTGCGTGCCCTGCTCGCGGAACAGCCGGGAGGCGGTTCGCACGACCCGCTCGCGATTCTCCCGCGCCTGCGCCTGTGACACACGACCCATCGGACCTCCTCGGTTGAATGTCGGTTGCCATCTATTCTATGCTCTGTTTAGATTTTGATCGTAATCTAAATGGGCCCCTCCCCCGGGGTCCACAGCACAGGGAGCAGACATGGAACTCAAGGACGCCGTCGTAGTGGTCACCGGGGCCAACCGCGGACTGGGACGCGAGCTGGCCACCCAGCTCCTGGAGCGTGGCGCGAAGGTGTACGCGGCAGCGCGTCGCCCGGAGACCGTCGACCTGCCCGGCGCGACCCCGCTCCGCCTGGACGTCACGGACGAGGAGTCCATCCTGTCCGCGGCCCGCGTGGCGTCCGACGCGACGCTGCTGGTGAACAACGCCGGCATCTCCACCGGCACCCCGCTCATCGCCGGCGGCCTGGACGCGGTGCGACTGGAGATGGCGACGAACTTCTTCGGGCCGCTCGCCGCGACCCGCACCTTCGCCCCGGTCATCGAGCGCAACGGCGGCGGCGCCGTACTCAACGTCCTGTCCGTGCTCTCCTGGCTGCACCCGGCGGGCCTCGGCTCCTACGCGGCGACCAAAGCCGCCGCCTGGGCGCTGACCAACGCGACCCGGGAGGAGCTGGCGCCCCGCGGCATCACCGTGTCGGCGCTGCACGTCGGGTACATGGACACCGACATGGCCGCCGCCGTTCCCGCCGACCAGAAGGCCGACCCCGCCGACGTCGCCGCCCAGGCGCTCATCGGCCTCGAGCAGGGCCTGCCCGAGATCCTCGCCGACGAGACCACGCGGTACGTCAAGCAGGGACTGGCCGCGGCGCCGAGCGCGACATGAGGCCGTCCGGCCGGATGGCCCGGTCCGGCACGGAGCCGGGTCATCCCTGAGGGCGAGGCACCGGGAAGAGCAGGCAGCTACTGGTGGCGTGGGCGAGCAGACGGTCCGTCGCGTCGAGCAACTGCGCCTGGGCCAGAGCCGTTTGACGGCCGGCGCTGACCACCGTACCGATGGCACGGACGGGGCCCGTGTCGGCGGTGATCCGCCGCAGGAACTTCACCGTCAGGTCGAGCGAGGTGTAGGCCGTGCCCAGCGGGAGGGTGGACTGGACGGCGCATCCCGCCGCCGAGTCGAGCAGGGTGGCGAAGATGCCGCCGTGGACGCTGCCGATCGGGTTGTAGTGCTCCTCACCGGGCGTCAGGGAGAAGACGGCCCTGCCGGGCTCCACCTCGTCCAGGGTGAAGTCGAGGGTGTGACTTACGGGCGGTCCCGGCAGTCGTCCCGCCTGAAGCTCACGCAGGAAGTCGAGACCGGCCATGCGCCCGGCGGCGTCCGCGAGGATCGCCGGATCTTCCCACTGATACGTACGTGTTCGTCCCACAGCCCAGTGCCTCCATCTGACTTTTTGAAATGAAGCTAGCCTCCCCGTCGGCTGACTGTCAATGACGAAGCCAGGGCCCTAGGATGGCGGGATGAAGTGGCTTGAGGCGAGCACGGAGAACTGTCCCGTCCAGCGCACGCTCGACGTGATCGGGGAGAAGTGGACCTTGCTGATCCTGCGCGACGCCGTCAACGGAGTCCGCCGCTTCGACGACTTCCATCGCCATATCGGCCTGTCGGAGGCCGTCCTCAGCGACCGCCTCCGCAAGCTGACCGCGGCCGGCGTCCTGAGGACCGTCCCCTACCAGGAGCCGGGCAGCCGCCCGCGCAACGAGTACCGCCTGACCCGAAAGGGCTGGGACCTGTGGCCCGTGCTGATGGCACTGAGCCAGTGGGGCGAGGCCTACACCCTCGACGCCGAGGGTCCCGTGCTGGACATGCGCCACACCGACTGCGGCGCCCCGCTCCGCGTCGTCGTCGAGTGCTCCGCGGAACACTCCGCCCTCGGCCCCGGGGAGGTCACCGCCCGGCTGGGGCCCGGCGCCCGACCCCGGTCATGAGTGTGACGTCGTACGCCTCCGGGTCGAACCCGGCCAGCCGTCGGCGCATCCGGCCCGTCGACCAGGGCCAGCTGAAGCTGTTGCGGCCGTTGCCGTCGAGGTAGTAGCTCGAGCATCCACCCGAGTTGTAGACGGTGGACGGAAGGGCCTGCTGTACCTCGGCGTTGAAGGCGGCCTGGACTTCGGGACGGACGTCCATGGCCGCCCAGCCGGCCGAGCGGAAATGCCGCACCGCGCCCGCCAGATACTCCAGTTGGGCTTCCAGGACCATGAAGGCCGAGGAGTGCCCGGTTCCGAGATGCGGCCCGAGGAGGATGAACGCGTTGGGGAATCCGCTGACGGTGGTGCCCAGATAGGCGTCCGGGCTGCCCTTCCAGTGCTCGTCCAGACAGACACCGTCGGCGTCGAACACCCGCCGGGCGATGGGCATGTCCAGGATGTGGAAGCCCGTGCCCAGGATGATCGTGTCGACGTCGGCGCCGGTGCCGTCCGCGCCGACGACCCGGTTGCCGCGCACGGCCTCGACCGCCGTCGCGTGGACGGTGACATTGGGCCGCGTCAGTGCCGGGTAGTACGCGTTCGACAGCAACAGCCGTTTGCAGCCCAGCGTGTAGTCGGGTGTCAGCGCCCGGCGCAGCCGCCGGTCCTTCACCGTGGCCGCGAGGTGGAGGGTGCCCACCTGCTGCACCGCCCGCAGCAGGGCAGGATGCCGGAAGCCGAGACCCAGGGTCTCCATCGCCGCGTACTCCGCGCTCCGCAGGGCCCGTTGGGCGGCCGGAAAACGGCGCAGGAGCCGGCGCTCGGCCCCCGGCACATGGTGGTCGGGCTTGGGAAGCACCCACTGCGCCGTCCGCTGGAACAGGTCCAGCCGGGCCACCCGCGGCTGGATGGCGGGCACGAACTGCACAGCCGAGGCGCCACTGCCGACGACGGCCACGCGCGCGCCCGCCAGTTCGTGGTCGTGGCGCCAGCGCGAGGAATGGAAGACCTCACCGGAGAAGTCCGCCAGCCCGGGTATCCCGGGAATCAACGGCTCGTGCCAGGGTCCCGCGGCCGAGACGAGGAAGCGCGCCGTGTAGCGGTCACGGCTGGTCTCGACGTGCCAGCGCGACTCGTCCGCGTGCCACTGTGCGCGCAGGACCTCGGTGCCGAAGCGGATGAGCGGGGTGATCCCGTACGTGGCCGCCGTGCGGTGCAGATAGGCGCGAATCTCGGGCTGGGCGGCGAAGGCCCGCGTCCACCCGGGGTTGGGCGCGAAGGAGTAGGAGTACAGGGCGGAGGGAACGTCGCAGGCGCAGCCCGGGTAGGTGTTGTCCCGCCAGGTGCCGCCCGGTTCGTCCGCCTTCTCTATGAGGACGAGGTCGCGCAGACCGGCTTCACGCAGCTTGACCGCCGCTCCGATGCCGGACAGACCGCTGCCGATGATGAGCGCCTCCACCGCGTGTGTCTCGCGCGTGACGGTCGCGGCGGTGCCGTCGGGTCGGGACATGTCAGGCTCCTGTACGCGGGCGGGGAGAGGGCACGGGCTCTGTCAGACGGTCGCGGACCGTCGCCCGCGTCGTACGAAGAGAGGTCTCCAGCACGGCCGGACGACGGCGCGGGTCCATGAGGTTGCCGCCCATCGCCGCCAGGTCGGCGGCCGTGGGCTCGATGCGGACCACGCGGGTACCCGCGGCGCGCAGCGCGGCGCACTCGGCGCTCAGGATGCGGGTCATGACGCGGCGCAGCACCGCTTCGGCCCGGCCGAGTCCGCCGCGCCGCCCGGGAGCCCGCGAACTCATCGGGGCCACGACGTACACCTCGTCCAGTCCGCACGGCACCAGCAGGTCGGCCGAGGTCGGGGAGCTGATGCCGCCGTCCGCGTAACGTCGGCCGCCGATGCGCACCGGCGGAAACCAGCCCGGGACCGCCCAGGAGGCACGGAGCGCGTCCCGCAGGGCGACCGGCGGGGTGTCGGGATGCCCGAAGGGCGTGCGCCGGCCCGCGTCGAAGTCGGTCGCCACCAGCCAGGTCGCGGGATGGGCCACCCACTTTCCGTCCGGTGCCAGGAAGTCGGCGGCGGCCGCCAGCCAGGTGGCGTCGCCCCGGCCCCGCGGCAACAGACCGGACAGACCGGTCAGCGGGGGCAGGGCGCCGCCCAGTGCCCGGCGGGCGAGTCGCGGTGATCCGAGGAGGGCCGCCGGTCGTGGCGGTACACCTCGGGGCGGCGCCGCGAAGTGGCGGGCCAGTTCGGGACGGGAGTCCTGGCTCCCGAGCTGTGCGGTCAGCAGATCCCGCACACCGATGCCGCTCCCCAGCATGGCGGCCAGCTCGGCCCCCGCCGAGGTGCCCACCAGCACGTCCGCGTCGCGCGGATCCCAGCGCAGGGCCTCCTGGAGCGAGTGCAGGGCGCCGATCGTCCAGGCCGCGCCGAGCGTTCCGCCGCAGCCCAGCACCAGCCCTCGGGAAGGTGTCGCTCGCCTGCCGGTCGTGGTCAATGCAGTCTCCGCCCCTCTGCGATACCGCCGAGATCCGGATACTAGCGGTATCTGAAATCGGGGAACAGGCCCTGCGGGGATAGGATCCGAGAGCTTTCGAACTTCGCGGGACAGCCGCGCAGGGCGGACGCCGCACAGGACGGACAAGGGAACGGAAATCATGGCCCGCCTCAGCCGCGTCGAGAGCCAGGAACGCACTCGTGAACGGCTCGTCACCACCGCCCGGGACCTGTTCCTGCGCAACGGCTACGCCGCCACTTCCCTCACCGACGTGGCGGAAGCAGCCGGGTTCTCCAAGGGAGCCGTCTACTCGAACTTCCGCAACAAGGACTACCTGTGCCTCGCCGCCATCGACGACATCCGTGCCGAGCAGCTGAGGCTGCTGACGGACTCCGTCAGCGGCGACGACCGGTTCGAAGTCCGCCTCGCGGCCTTCTCCGCCTGGGGCGAAGCGCACATCGGCGACGAGGCGTGGACCACGCTCGAGGTCGAGTTCCTCACGCGCGCCCGTCACGACGACGAACTCCGGCGTGAGATCACGGCGCGGGCCACGGCCGTCCGCGCAGTGCTGGCCCAGCTCCTGGAGGCGCTGGCCGAGGAACTGGGGGCCGGCTTGGCCATGCCCGCCGACCAGGCCGCGATGACCCTGCTCAGCCTGGGTATCGGCCTGGGCATCCAGCGGGTGGCCGACCCGTCGGTTCCCACCACGGTCCTCACGGACACACTGCGGCTCGTTCTGAACCTGCGGCCATGACGCCGCGGCGCCCGCACGGGGCGCCGGGCGCCCGGCCCTAGCCGGCGGTGGTGAAACGGGACCGCCACAGGTCCCGGAGCAACGCGATCTCGGCCATGTGGTGGATGAATTCGAGGTTGGCCGACGCGAGCACACCGATGTACGGGTAGTCGCGGTCGTTGCTGTACGGGTACCGCGAGAACCCGACCGTGTCGAGCTGCTCGTCGGTGACGCCGGCGACGCTCTCCCGCCAGCGGTCGATCACCGCCCAGAACCGCTCCAGGGTCGGGGCGGCGGAGGGCGTGAAGTCGACCATCAGCTTCGGGTCCCGCCGCCGTTCACCGAAGGTCCACTCCCACATGCCCGCGAACTCGAAGTGCAGGTGCCCCAGCCGCCACGCGATGGTCGTGATCGGCGTCGCGTCGGGCTCCGGGGCGCCGGTGTGGGCGAGGATCTGCTCGACCCGCTCGACACCCACGCTCCAGTCCTCGGCGATCTTCGCGACGGACATGCCGTCGGCGGCCTGCCGGGCGACCTCGGCGTACTCGTTCGCCGGGATGTCCGCGGCACCCAGGTCGAGCACCCACTCCCCGGGCCCGAAGGCCCTGGGGGTCGCCGCTTCGCCCCGAAGCCGGAGCGACCAGCAGCCGGGCACCGGCTCCCACAGATACTCCTCGTCACCGAGCCCCGTCAGCCGCACCTGGGCCATCTCCCTGGCCTGGTCGAACTGATCGAGCAGTGGCCCCAGACGATCGGGTCGCGCGCCCTCGGTCTCCATGCGTGGCTCCCCTCACGGTCGCGGCCTCGTAACTCACCGCGCTCAGGCGGAAGTTAACGGCTCACCTCACGGGACGCCACCGAATTCCCCGCTCCCCGGAGCGGCAGGTGGTGTAGCGGGCTGCACCACGGGTTCGGGAGGCCGCTCCCTCGTGGCGGCGGTCGGACGAAGGGATGGGCCTGATCATCGGCGTCATACTGTTCCGGCGCGACGCGCCCACGGCGCGCGCCTGCTCGTCGACGGGCTCGACTCCGGATTCAATACACCGGCGTCAACCACCCCCACCGACCTGACGGAAGTGATGTCAGCATGACCGGATCATCCCGACCGACCCTGGTGGTCACCGGAGCCACGGGCCGACTCGGCGGTCGCGTCGCCCGTCGCCTCGCCGCGCGGGGAGTGGCTCAGCGGATGCTGGTCCGCAGCCCCGAGCGGGCACCGGAACTGCCCGGCGCCACACCGGTCCAGGGCGGTTACGGCGACCACGACGCCGTCCTGCGCGGTCTGGACGGTGCGCGGACCGTGTTCATGGTGTCCGCCTCGGAGAGCCCCGACCGGCTCGTCCAGCACAAGACCTTCGTGGACGCCGCGGCGGAGGCGGGCGTCGGACACCTCGTGTACCTCTCCTTCTTCGGCGCCGCGCCGGACGCCACCTTCACCCTCGCCCGCGACCACTTCCACACCGAGGAACACATCCGTGCGCGCGGCCTGTCGTACACGTTCCTGCGCGACAACCTCTACGCGGAGTTCGTCCCCGATCTGGCCGGTGAGGACGGTGTCATCCGTGGTCCGGCCGGGCACGGACGTGCCGCGTTCGTCTCGCGGGACGACGTCGCCGACGCCGCCACCGCCGTGCTGACCCGCCCGGCCGAGCACGCCGGCGGCGTGTACGACCTGACCGGGCCCGACTCCCTGAGCTTCGCCGAGGCCGCGGTGATCCTGTCCGAGACGCAGGGCCGCACCGTCACCTATCTGCCCGAGACCGTCGAGGAGGCGTACGCCTCCCGCGCCTCCTACGGCGCCCCGCGCTGGCAGCTCGACGCCTGGGTGTCGACCTACACCGCCGTCGCCGCCGGTGAGCTCGACGGGGTCAGCGAGGCCGTGCCCCGCCTCACCGGCCGCCCCGCCACTCCGCTCGCCGACGTCGTCCGCGCCAGCCGGGGCTGACCGGCGCGAGGCCCCTCCGTCGACGTCACCGGCGCCGCGAGACGACGCGATGTCACCTTTTGACCATCACTGGTCGCCAAAAGGTGACGGCAACCCTTCCATGTCGGCCTAGTTTGAACACATAACCCCCGCGCCACCGCCGACAAGGAAGACAGTCATGAGCGACAACAAGAACACGGCCCTCCAGGCCGCCACCGAACTGTTCGGCGACAAGGACCCCTCCGCCGTGGACCGCTGGGTCGCCGCCGACTACACACAGCACAGCTCCCTCGCGGCCGACGGCCCGCAGGCGCTGCGCGGACTGGTCGCCGGTCTCGGCGCCGACTTCCGCTACGAGGGCGCCCGGGTCATCGCCGACGGCGACCTGGTCGCCCTGCACGGCACCTACCACGGCTTCGGCCCGGACCCCCTCGTCGGCTTCGACATCTTCCGGGTCGCCGACGGCAGGCTCGCCGAGCATTGGGACGCCCTGACCCCGTACGTCAAGGACACCGTCTCGGGCCGCTCCCAGACCGACGGTCCCGCCGAGACCACCGACGCCGACCGGACCGAGGCCAACCGCGCCCTGGTGACGGAGTTCGCGGCGAAGGTGCTCGTCGGCGCCGACTACTCGGTCCTGGCCGACTACATCTCCACCGAGACGTATCACCAGCACAACCCGGAGGCCGCCGACGGGCTCGACGGCTTCGGCGCCGCCGCCGCGCGATGGGCCGAGCAGGGCAGGAACCTCGTCTACACCGAGGTCCACCGGGTCATCGCCGAGGGAGATCTCGTCCTGGTGCAGTCCGAGGGCGAGTTCGGAGTGCCGGTCGCCTACTACGACCTCTTCCGCGTCGCCGACGGCAAGATCGTCGAGCACTGGGACGTCATCGCCCCCGTCCCGGCCGAACTCCCCCACACCAACGGCCTGTTCTGACGGGTCCGCACCGGCTGCCGGCCGGGGCGCGGCGTCGCGCCCATGCCGGGGCCGGGCACTCCCCCGCCGCCGTACCGCCTCACCGATCCGCCCCACCAGCCGGAGCCGTTCCATGACCACTTCTCGGCCGCGGTTCAGCGATCCCGCCCGGACGGACACCCGGACGGACGCCGGGACCGACCGGGCCAGGATCGAGGGCCGCCCCTCGGCGTTGCCGCTGGCCGCCTACCGCACGGCCGTCGCCCTGGACGAACCCTTCCGACCGTCCGCGGCCGCCGCCCCGGCCGATCGGCCGGACGAGCACGTGCGCACGGCGCTGGGTCTGCTCGGCACCGACCGAGCCATGTCACAACTGGGCCTGCGAGCCGGCTCCCTGCGCGATCTCCGGCACGCCGACGCGGCCACGGCACGCCGGCTCCTGCGTGCCGTGCTGACCGTCCGTCCTCCCGGACCACTGCCCGAGGGCGCCGAGGAGGCCGTGGACCGGGTCCTCGGGACGGAACGTCGGCTGCGGCCGGGTGTCACGGCAAGTCATCTGCCCACGATCGAGGAGGAGTTCCCCGGCACGGCCTTTCCGGCGGCCCGGCACACCGCGCTGTGGCGGGGCGACATCACCACCCTCACGGCGGACGCCGTCGTCAACGCCGCCAACAGCGCCCTGCTCGGCTGTTTCCATCCCCTGCACGCCTGCATCGACAACGCGATCCACCACGCAGCCGGGCCCCGCCTGCGCGACGACTGCCACACCGTCGTCACCCTGCAGGGTGCCTCCGAACCGACCGGTGGCGCCAAGATCACTCGCGGCTACCATCTCCCCGCCCGCCACGTCCTGCACACCGTCGGCCCCATCGTCGACGGCCGGCCCCGCGCCGGTGACGCGCGGGCGCTGGCCTCGTCCTACCGCTCCTGTCTGGATCTGGCGGCCGAGGTCGGGACGATCCGCACCGTCGCCCTGTGCGCGGTGAGCACCGGCGTCTTCGGTTACCCCAAGGACGAGGCCGCCCTCGTAGCGCTGCGAACGGTCGCCGACTGGCTCGACGAGCGCCCCGGCAGGTTCGACCGCGTCGTGTTCACCGTCTACGAGGACGCCGACGAGAGCGCCTACCGCCGTGCCCTCGCGCGACGGACCCGGCCCTCGGCCGCACCCCGGTAGGGCGCCGAGCCCGACGGGGCGCTTGTCCGCTCATCCCGGCCCGTGTCCCTCGTCACGGCCGCGGACCACGTCACGGAAGTCGATCGGGGACCGGCCGACCCGGTGCAGGAAGTACTTGCTGAACTGGGAGGGATGGGCGAAGCCCAGCTGGTCCGACACCTGGGCCGCGGTCCGGTCGCTGTGTGCGAGCAGCCGCTTGGCCTCCAGGACGACCCGGCGGTCCACGAACTCCTTGGCGCTGATCCCGGCAGCGGTCAGGGTGGCACGGGCGAGCGTGCGCGCGGAGTAGCCGAGCATCTGGGCGTAGTCCTCCACGCGGCGGGTCCGCGTGAAGTGCCGCTCGACAGCGTCCCGGAATCGCAGGTAGGTCTCGTCCGGTTCCGGGGCGAGGCTGCCGACCGGGACCGTGAGGTGGGCCAGACGCAGCACGAGGACCGCCAGGAGATGCCGGAGGGCGGCCAGATGCACGTCCAGGGGCAGATGGCCGAACGCGCGGAACTCGCGGCTCAGGTGCTCCACCGCGAGGTCGAGCGCCTCGGCGTCCTCGGCGACGGGGGTGCTGACGACGGGGGCGTGCGGGTCGTCGATGCGGGCCGCCGTCGCGGTGGCCGCGTCGAGGAACTCCTGCCGGAAGAGGATCAGGGTGCCCTCGGCCCTGGTCAGGTCGCCCCACTGCTGAACCTGCCCGGGGCGCACCCACAACCAGGAGCCCGGCCGCAGGACATGACCGGCGAAGTCCACCGTGTGCCGGAGGTCTCCCGACGTCAGGGCGAGCAGATGGTGGAAGTCGGGACGCTGCGGCTGGGTGAGGATGCGCTCCGGCACCCGCCCCCGCAGGTCGGCCAGCGACATGACCTCGACGCCGGCGGGCGTCCCGGCCGGCGCGGCGAAGGGGACCTCGGGAATCTCCCGCGAGGAACTCTGTCGGTTTTTGGCCATCATCAGTCAGAAGTGTATCCCGATGACACCTCCTCTCACTCGTAAGTTGAAGGTGTCCCGCAAGCAGGGACGCCTCGAGTGACGGAAAAAGACAAGGCAACGAACCAGACCGCGAACAAGGCCACGAACCAGGCCACGGATGGGAAGGAACCCCGCAGTCGTGAGCACCACGAGCAAGCTCCCTCGCTCCGCAGCACAGGCGGCCGACACGTTCCGCGCCTGGCTGGGAGAGGCGGACCGGATCCTGGTCGCGGCCGGTGCCGGCCTCAGCGCGGCCGCCGGCTACGACTACGGCGACGCCGAGCGCTTCCGGGAACTGCTTCCCGCACTGCACCGCCTCGGCCTGCGCTCGCGTTACCTGCTCGGGGTGCCTCTGCCGAAGGACATGATGTGGGGCTACTGGGCCGTCCACATCGACGACATTCGCTACAGCACCGGTCCGAACCCGCTCTACCAGCGGCTGCGGGAACTGGTCGGCGACCGCGACCACCGGGTGATGACGTCGAACGTCGACGCGCTGTTCGTCCGCAACGGCTTCGCGGCGGACCGCGTCTTCACCCCCCAGGGCGACTACGGCCGGCTCCAGTGCACCGTTCCCTGCACGCGGGAGACCTGGTCGAGCAAGCCGTTCCTCGACGCGGTCCTCGCGGCGTACGACCGGGAGAGCGGTCGCGTACGCGACGAGGAGGCCCTACCGCGCTGTCCCCACTGCGGCGCGGAGGTCTTCCCCAACGTCCGGGTCGGGCCCGAGTTCGTCGACGACGCCCATCTGCCCTCCGGCCGGCACCTGGCCCGCTGGCTCGAACGGAAACCCGACGACGGCGACCTGCTCGTCGTGGAGATCGGCGCCGGGTTCAACACCCCCGGCGTGATCCGCCGCCCCATGGAGAACCTGGTGCGCCGAACGCCTCGGGCCCGACTCGTCCGGGTCAACCCCGAACACCCCGAGGTCCCCGCCGACCTCGCCGGACGAGCACTGTCCGTCCCTCTGGACGCGGACCTGTTCCTGCACCTACTCCTCGTCTGAGGGACTTCGGACCCGGAGCGGTTCAGCGATCGACCGGCTCGTACGCGAACCAGTCGAAATGGACGGCGCCGCCGCCGGCGAACATGCCGATCACCCGGCCGGTGAAGCCGCCGGCGACCTCCGTGGAGAGGTACTTCCCGTCCAGTGAGGCCAGTTCGACGATGGTGCCGTCCGGCTCCTCGATGCCGAACGTGACGATGTCCGGACCGGTGCGGGCATCGTGCACGGCGTGCACGGCGGCCACTTCGATGCGGAGGACCACGGGACCTGGGGGTGTGGACCGGGACGCCACCACGGTGTCCGACGGCCCGATACGGGCCCGCACCCGCACCTCCCCCGACGAGGCCTCGATGTCGTAGTGATGCTGCTCGTCGAGGCGGACGGCGAGGCCCCCTCGGCCGTCCGCGACGTCGGCCAGGACGCGCACCCGGCACGACCTGTGTTGCTGGCGCCGGCCGACGAACGTCACGTCGGTGTCGTCGAGCGATCCGCCGCGGGCCCGCAGGGTGAGCCAGCCGGGCTTCTCCTTCGTCGTGCACACCTCCGGCGGACGGTGCCGCAACGAGACCCAGAACGGGGCGAGTTCACTCAGCTCGAAGTCGTCCCGGTCCGGCACCGCAGGCTGCGGCGGCAACGGCCAGGGAGGTGCGGGCATCGAGGTCGACAGTGCGCCGACGACCGGCCAGTCGTCCACCCAGTCGACCGGCACCAGATACGTCTCCCGGCCGAGTACATGCCACCCCGGGGTGCCACCGCCCGGCCGTACGCCGAGCAGCACCATCCACCACGAACCGTCGGGCGCCTGCACCAGGTCCGCATGGCCGGTGTTCTGGATGGGGTGGTCGGTGCCCCGGTGGGTCAGGATCGGGTTGGCCGGGCACGGCTCGAACGGGCCCGTGGGTGTGCGGCCGCGGGCGATCGAGACACTGTGGCAGCGCTCGGTGCCGCCTTCGGCGATGAGCAGGTACCAGTAGTCGCCGATCCGGTAGAGGTGCGGTGCCTCCGGGGCCTTGGCGCCGGGGCTGCCCGACCAGAGCCGCCGCTGCGGGCCGAACGTCTCCCCGGTATGGGGATCGATGCGGATCTGCCCGACTCCGGCGGTGGTGCACCAGCAGTTGCCGTCCTCGTCCCAGGCGAGGTCCGGGTCGATGCCGTGCACTCCGGGCAGCCGGACGGGATCGGACCAGGGGCCGGCCGGGTCGGTGGCCGTGAACAGCAGATTGCCGTCGGCGCTCACATTCGTGACGATCAGCCAGAAGCGGCCGTCGTGGTGGCGGAGCGTGGGGGCGTAGATGCCGCCCGAGGACGGGGTGTCGAGCGGCAGGCGCAGCTGACTCGGCCGGTCGAGGGCGTTCCCGATCTGCGTCCAGTGCACCAGGTCCCGGCTGTGGAAGATCGGTACTCCCGGGAAGTACTCGAAGCTGGAGCAGGCCAGGTAGTAGTCCTCCCCGACCCGGCACACGGACGGATCCGGATGGAAGCCCGGAATCACCGGGTTGTCGACGGTCTCGGTCTTCTCGGGCCTGCTCGACACCCTCATCGAGTCCTTTCGCTGGTGTGACCCGCCGGAGGTCCGGCGGAGCCTGTCCGGTCGGTTCGGCGGCGGAGCCGGGCGATCACGATCGAGTAGGCGCGGCGCGCCGCTTCCTGTCAATTTCTCCGCCGCGTACCGAAAGTTTCCGTCGTCGTTCCGGGCCTGCCGCG
Organism: Streptomyces sp. NBC_00080; assembly: GCF_045041255.1. Taxonomy (NCBI): domain Bacteria; kingdom Bacillati; phylum Actinomycetota; class Actinomycetes; order Kitasatosporales; family Streptomycetaceae; genus Streptomyces; species Streptomyces sp. NBC_00080. Next base: position 8,418,843 of record NZ_CP108235.1, on the reverse strand, counting down.
ACGGCGGTTTCGGCACCCCGCCCACGGTCGTGAGATGCGGCTCAGCCCTCTCGGTACAGGTCCCGGGTCTCGGGCAGTTGCCGGAAGCCGGCCGACCTGTAGGTGGCGACGGCGCCCGCATTCGTGCTCGGGGTGCAGACGATCGCGCTCGACGAACCGAGTTCCCGGAGTGCGGCCGCCGCGGCGACGGTGATCGCCTTGCCGTGGCCGTGACCGCGATGTTCCCGGTGCACGCCCATCGGCTCGAGCAAGCCGGGCTTTCCCGGACCGGCCGACCACACCGTCACCGCAGCCACCGCGTTGTCCCGGGCGTCGTACCCGACCAGGCACCGGGCGTCGGCATACGGCGATCCGGCGGCCATCGCGTGCCAGTGCTCGTCCGTGAACGTCGACCTCTCGAACGCCGCCCGCTGTACGGCGGTCCGCGCAGGTACCCGCGCCGACCCCGGCCCGGTGACCTCGATCCGTAGGCCTGGATCCTTCACCGGCCGCGTGAGGTCGCGGCGCAGCGGCGTCCACGGTTCGTCGGCGTGCCAGCCGCGCTCGAGCAGCAGATCTTGCAGCAGTGCGCCCGGCGGCGCCTCGACGGACACCTTGCCCGCCGGCAGTACGCCACGCTCGGGCTCGGTCAGGTCCTCGAGCAGCTGCTGCGCCGGCTCCTCGTCCCGTCGGGCGTCCGGGGCGATCGTCAGCCGCAACAGCCGGGGCCCGTCCAGCAGTCCGACGGCGAGAATCCGTCCGTCCCGGCTCCAGGTCCGGACCGCCGCGGCCGTCGCCTCCGCACCGAACCGCCAGAACCAGCCCAGGTCCCCCGGATGCAGTTGCGTCGGCGCCCCGTCGCACTGCCACTCCCGCAGCGCGCCCACGGCCTCGCTCAGCCCGTCGACCTCCGGCTTGCCCAGCACCATCGCCATACTCCCGATGACACACCACCGCGCCGACCGCCCGCACCCGAATTCCGGTGGCCGGGCGTGGTGGGGGTTCGGGGGCGGGGGTTCAGGGGCGGGGCCGCGTGGCGGTGTCGAGGTAGAAGGCGTCGATGCTCTGGACGGCCTGCTCGAACTCGTCCAGGTTGACGGGCTTGGTCACGTAGGCGTTGGCGTGGCTGCTGTATGCGTCGGTCACATCGCCGGGGGCCGTGGACGTGGTGAGGACGACCACGGGAATGGTCTGCAGGTCCTCGTCGTTCTTGAGGACCTTCAGCAGCTCGCGGCCGTTCATGCGCGGCATGTTCAGGTCGAGGACGATGAGGTCGGGCCGCGGGTTGCCCGGGGTACGCAGGTGCTCCAGGGCGGCGACTCCGTCGGTGACCTGGACCAGGTTGCGCGCTCCACGCTCGGAGAGGGCTTCCTCGATGAGCATCGCGTCGGCGACGTCGTCCTCGACGAGCAGGACGTCGAACGGGCGGGCGGGGGTGGTCATCATCGGATGCTCCGTGGGTGTCTCGTCAGAGTGGTGAAAGAGCCCCGGCCAGCGGCGCCGGGCGCCTTGGCGGGTCAGGCCGCAGGCGGCGCCGAGCTGCGGGTAGCCCGCTCCCGCGCGGGCGGCAGCCACGGCTGCTTCCCGCTGGAGGCGTTCGGCGGCCTGTTGGAGCTGGTCCAGCAGGTGGAGCAGGGCCAGGGCCTGTGCCGGGTCGTCCGGTGCCGGTTGCGGGGGGCTGTCCAGCAGCCGGTGGGCAAGGCGCTGGGCAAGGTTGCCGACCGCGGCGTCCGCGATGACGGCCGTCTCCTGCGGACTGGTCCGCAGAACGAAGTTCTTGCCTGGCATACCTGGCACTCTATGGTCCGGGAGGAGTTCGCGACAACAAGCGTTGTCGCCGTCTAGAGTGTGCTGACCGTTGTCTTCGGGCAAATGTTCGCAGCAAGGAGTTCCACAGAATGACCGGCAGTGAGAGACCACCGCGTACGCGGTGGCTTTCCACGTGGACGACCCGGCGGTGGCTTCGCGTGGGCGCGGCGGCGTCCCTGGCGGTTCTGGCACTTCTCGGTGTCACGGGAGCATGGGTCCTGGCGCGGACCGAGTCGATCAGCAGGGACCTCGTGGACGTGCGGTCTCCCGCCCTGACCACGGCGATCCGGCTGGAGTCGGCTCTTCTCGACCAGGAGACGGGGATCCGCGGCTACGGGATCACCGGCACGACGGACTTCATCACTCCTTACCAGGAGGGTCTCGCCGAGCAGAAGACGAGCATCGCGCAACTCACCGAGCTGCTCGCCGACGACCGGGCCGGCCTGGACGACCTGAAGGCCGTGCAGGACGCGTTGGCCACGTGGCAGGAGAGGATCGCGCGGCCGGTCGCCGCCTCGCCGGCCGGCTCACCCTCTCCGCTGGCCACCGAACGGGCGGCGGAGGGCAAGAAGGCCTTCGACGACGTACGTGCCGCCCTGAGCGCGCAGCAGCAACGGCTGCGCGCGGAGCGCGTCCGGGCGAGGGACGACCTGATGGCCACGATGGCCCTGCGCAACGTGGTGTTCGGCGCCGCCGCGGTGCTCGTCGTCATCCTCACCGCTTTCGTCTTCGAAGGACTGCGCCGCGGCATCACCCGGCCGCTGGATCAGCTCGGCGCGGACGCCCGCACCATCGCCGAGGGTGACTTCGACCACCCCATCTCCCCGACCGGCCCCGCCGACCTGCGGCGTCTCAGCGGTGAGATCGAGTTCATGCGCCGCCGTCTCGTACGGGAACTGGCCTTCAGCGAGGAGGCGCGTCAGCGTCTCGACGCGCAGGCCGCGGACCTTCAGCGCTCCAACGCGGAGCTGGAGCAGTTCGCGTACGTCGCCTCCCACGATCTCCAGGAGCCGCTGCGCAAGGTCTCCAGCTTCACCCAGCTCCTCCAGCGGCGCTACGGAGGGCAACTCGACACCCGGGCCGACCAGTACATCGACTTCGCGGTGGACGGCGCGAACCGTATGCAGGTCCTCATCAACGACCTGCTCGACTTCTCCCGGGTCGGACGGATGCACAACACCCACCAGAGCGTCGACCTGGACACGGTGCTGGAGCGGACCCTGTCCGCGCTGAGCGTCGGTATCGAGGAGGCCGGAGCGACGGTCACCCACGAGCCGCTGCCGACCCTGGTCGCCGACCCCACCCAGATGGGCATGCTCTGGCAGAACCTGATCGGCAACGCCGTCAAGTTCCGCCGCCCCGGCGAAGCGCCGAAAATCCATGTGACGGCGGTCCGGGAAGACGAACTGTGGCGGTTCACCGTCACCGACAACGGCATCGGGATCGCTCCGGAATACGCCGACAAAGTCTTCGTGATCTTCCAACGGCTGCACACCAAGGACGCCTACTCCGGCAGCGGCATCGGCCTCGCGATGTGCAAGAAGATCGTCGAATTCCACGGCGGCACCATCGGCGTCGACACCGCGTACCAGGACGGCACGCGCATCTCCTTCACCCTGGCACCCGAGCCGCCGGCGAACCCCGGCCCGTCCACCCTGCCGGAGGCCGACCGCGCCGGCACCGAGCAGACACGATGACCACAGCGATGACAACCGGTCCCGAAGCGGCGCCCGACGAGCCGATGTACCGCATCCTGCTGATCGAGGACGACCGGGGCGACGCCCTGCTCGTCGAGGAGCTCCTGTACGACACGGGACTGCGGTTCGAGCTGACGACCCGCACCAGCCTGGCCGAGGCCCGTACCGAACTGGCCGGCGCCCCGATCGACTGCGTCCTCCTCGACCTGCACCTTCCCGACGTGTCGGGCATCGACGCGGTCGCCGCCGTGCGAGCCCTGGCCCCGCACACCGCCGTCATCGTCCTGACCGGGCTGTCCGAGGCCCAGGCGGGCACCGACGCCATGGCCGCCGGAGCCCAGGACTACCTCGTCAAGGGCAAGGTCGAAGCGGACCTGCTGCACCGGACGGTGCGCTACGCCGTCTACCGCAGCCAGACCGAGCGCGCGAGCTCCGAAGCCCAGGCCTCCCGGCTGCGGGCGGAGGAGAACGCCCGCCTGGAACGAGGCCTGCTGCCCCAGCCGATGCTCGACACCTCCACCGTGCGGGTGACCTCCCGCTACCTGCCAGGCGCCGCGATGGCCCTGCTCGGCGGGGACTTCCTCGACGTGGTGGAGGGAGACGACGGACTGCTGCACGCCGTCGTCGGTGACGTCAGCGGACACGGCCCCGACGCCGCCGCCCTCGGTGTCTGCCTGCGCATCGCCTGGCGTTCCCTCGTGCTCGGCGGACACCGCGGCGAGGACCTGCTGCACCTGATGGAACGCATCCTGATCGCCGAACGCGGCGACCAGCAGCTGTTCGCCACCTGCACCCTCCTCACCCTCGACCAGGACACCGCGACCGCCACCCTCCACCTCGCCGGCCATCACGAGCCCCTCCTCACCACGGCCGAGGGAACCCGGGAACTGACCGCCGCGCACGGCATCGCCCTGGGTATCGTTCCCGGGCTGCGCAGCTGGCCCTCCACCGTCATCCCGCTCCCGGCCACGGGGGCCCTGACCCTCTACACCGACGGCCTCACCGAGGGGCACAACGGGGCGACGAACGAACGGCTCGGCGTCGAGGGACTGCTCACGCTGATCGGAACCCTGCCGTCGGCGGACCCGGCCGCTCATGTCGACCTCCTCATCAAGGAAACCCACGAGCTGAACGCCGGACGCCACTCCGACGACCTCGCCGTGCTCCGCCTCGACTGGGGCATCCGCCCCGGCGGCGGCGCCGAGGGAACTCAGCGGACCCGGTCGTAGACGAGGGCCAGCGTGCCGTGCTCGCCCGCGGTCTGGCTGACGAGCGTCCACCGATGCGCGGGCAGGCCGTCGTCGAAGAGGCGCGGCCCGCCGCCGAGGAAGACCGGAAAGACCGTGAGCGCAAGCCGGTCGACCTCGTCGGCCGCCAGCAAGGCCTTGACCACGCTCGCGCTGGAGAGCACGAGAATGTCGCCGCCCTCGGTCGCCCTGAGGTCCGCGACGACCTCGGCGGCCGGCTTGTCGACGAGCGTCGTGCGCTCCCACGGCGCCTTGTCGAGGGTCGAGGAGAGAACCACCTTGTCGGAGTCGACGAGCCACTTCGCGAAGCCCTCGTCGCGCGGGTCGGCGCCCTCCATACCGATGACGGTGGGCCAGAAGCCGAGGAATCCCTCGGCGTTGACCCGCCCGAGCAGGGCCGTCGTGGCCGGCTCCCAGAGGCTGGTCAGGTGGTCGCGGGCGACGTCGGTCACGGCGTACGGCATCACCCAGCCCATGTCCACGGGGTTGTCCGGTGCGGCGTAGCGACCGTCGAGGGAGAGGGCCATGTTGGTGACAACTCGACGGCCGGCGATCTGCTCTGTCATGTCGCGCTCCTTGTGTCGGTGCGGGCCGTGCCGTCTGCACGGCCCGCACTGTCGGTGTCCGTGCCGTTGGTGTCCGTGCCGTTGGTGTCGTCGTGCGGGGCCGCTGCGAGGGTCGACGCGAGCTTGTCGAGGCTCTGGCCGAAGCCGATCTCGATGCCCGCGACGAAGTCCGCGGATTCGACGGCGCTGTCGGTCATACGCCAGCGGACGTCGAGGTCCGTGCCCGCGCCGGTGGGCCGCAGGTCGATGTCGATGTGAGCGGTGAAAGCGAGGCGGCCGTCGGGAAGCAGCGGGGAGAGCCGGTAGGCGAGGCGCTCACCAGGGCTCACGTCGACGACGACGCCCTCCGCGCGCCCGGCGACCGGGTCGGAGTCGCCGATGTCCTCGGCGTCGCGGTACTCCTGGACGATCCGCCCACCGGGCCGTGCCTCGAAGACGAGTTCGCAGACGCGGAGGTCGTCGGGGGTCCACCAGCGTGCGAGCAGGGCGGTCTCGGTCAGGTGGCGCCAGACGAGCTCGGGGCGTCCCGCCAGGGACCGGTGGAACGTGAAGGAGCGGTCGTCGGCCCACCCCGGCTCCTGCGCGGCGAGCCGCTCCGTGTGGACGCCGAGCCCGTAGCGGTCGTACGTCGTGTGCGGGCCACCGACCTGGTCCGCGGCATCGGCCAGTCGACTCAGCGCGGCCGCCAGCTCGCGGAGGGGGCCCGGCCGGAGCGCGTAGATCCGGCGCTGACCGGTGCGCTGCGAGGTCACGATGCCGGCCCGCTCAAGAGTCTGAAGGTGCTTGGTCGTCTGCGGTTGGCGCGCGTCGGCGAGCCGAGCGAGAACGCCCACCGGGCGGGGCCGCTCGGCCAGCAGGCTCACGAGCCGCCGGCGGGCCGGGTCGGCCAGTGCGGCGAGGAGTGCGTCCATGGCGTCCATGAACACGAGTATTCCTTAAGGCGAATATTCGCGTCAAGGAATATGTGGGCGGGGTGTCCGACTCCTGCCGAGCCCGGCGCTCTCCAGCAGCGTTGCCAGCGCTCGGTGCGGAACCCGGTGTCGTCCTCACCACCCGCTCGGACAGCGGCACACCGGGTCCGGCGGCACACAGCCGCACGTCCCGTGCGCGCCCCGCGACGAGCGGGTGCGCAGAGCGGGTGCGTTCAGCTCGGGGAGGACGGCGTGAGCACCACGAAGTCGGCGTCGGACCGGTCGAGGCAGACGGCGAGCCGGCCGACGCCCTCCGCGTCCGTCGGTCCCATCTGCACGCTGCCGCCGCCCCCGGTGACCGCCGCAACGGCGGCGTCACAGTCGGCGACGGCGAACACCGGGTGCCAGTACGCCTGCCCGCCCGCCAGGGCGAGGTCCTCCTCGCGGACCTGCATCAGGCCGCCCTGCATACGTTCCTCGGGAAGCCCGGCCGGTGTGATGAGGGTGTACGTGCCTCCGCCGCCCGGCATTTCCGTGTCGCCGAACTGCCAGCCGAAGACCGTGCCGTAGAACTCCTTCGCGGCCGCGGCGTCGCTCGTGTACAGCTCCGTCCAGGAGAGCGATCCCGGCACGTCCGCCAGCTCGAAGCCCGCGTTCTTCCCCGGCTGCCAGACCGCGAACTGGCCGCCCGACGGGTCGGTGTACTGCGCCATCCGCCCCCACTCACCGAGATCCCTCGGGGGCACCCGGACCGTGCCGCCCGCACCCTCCACCGCCTGGGTGGTGGCATCCGCGTCGGTGACGCAGTAGTAGATCATCCAGGCCGAGCGAGCGCCCTCCTCGGACAGCTTGCCCAGACCGGCGACGGTCTTGCCGTCCTTCTGGAACATCCCGCCCTCCATGTCCCCGCCCTCGCCCCCGCCGTCGCCCATGGACTCGAAGTCCCAGCCGAGCACCGAGCCGTAGAAGGCCGCGGCGGCGCGGACGTCGGGCGCCCCGAGGTCGAGCCAGCAGGGGGAACCGGGAGTGAGGTCGGTCGTGATCACGGCTGTTCCCTTCGCAGGTCCTGTGTCATTTCAGCGTGACACCGGCCACCGACGATCGCGCGTCGGCCGCGTCCAGCGGCTCCCGACGACACGGCCGAGCGCTCCGGACACGAAGGCGCGGCCGGCCGTCGACAGGACGGGTCTGCGGTCCACCGCACCTGCGGCATGGGTGTCAGACCCCGCGCCTAGGCTGGCCTCCTGACAAGTGATCAAGGAGCGGCGTAGTGCGGATAGGGCGTCACCAGGTGGACGGAGCAGTGGTTTCGGCGGCGCGCGAGGACTTCGCGAACCGGATCGGGGGTCAGGTCCGGTCGATGTCGAAGGCCGGCCGTATGGCCACGTACGAGTGGACGTCGATCGCCGAGGAGTTTCTCGACCACCTCGGTGCCCTGTCCGTCGAGACACCTGACCTCGACACCCCGGAGGCGAAGGCGGTGCTGGGGGATGCCACCGAGGCCGCGGCGGGCGCGGTGGCCTTCGCGGCGTACTTCCCGCACTGCTCCTTCCACGTCACGCTCAACTACGTGAACTTCGGCATGGGGTACGACGCCGAAGACGAGGACGCGGCCGAGGAGAGCGTCACCCCGGGCGAATGGATCGACGCGTTCTGTCTCGCCGTCCTCTCGGACAAGGCCAAGTGGCACGGCGAGGCCTTCCACTTCGCCCGCCAGAAGTTCGCCGGCACGGACGGAACGCCCGCCGCCGAGCTGATCAAGGGCTTCATGGCACAGGTTCTCGACGACACGGGAGACGACGACGCGGACTACCCCCCGAGCACCCGGCACAAGCTCGCCGCCCTCGACGCCGCGCTGGCGCGTATCCGCAGCCGGGAGGAGCAGACGGGCGAAAGCCTCCTCGGCCGGCCGCACAGCGTGGCCCTCGCGACCCTGCGTGCCCTGGCCGCCGAGGACCGGGCGGGCTTCGACTCCGGACTGACCGCCCTCCTGCTGCCCCACAGTGCCCTACCCGGCCCCGGCGCCTCGCCCGGCAGCCTCCTCCCGCTGCTGCCGGTCGCCCTGGCCGCGCTCGCGTACCGGACGCTGGGCTGGGCGCCGGCCCTCGAGACCGACTACCTGCCGCGCGCCCTGGTCACCGGCTTCGAGACCCGCGGCCCGCGCGTCGAGGGCTTCGGCCGCCGCCGGCGCCCGGAGGCGGTCGCCGCGCTGGCCGCCGGGCCGCTGCCGGTAGGGCGGCCGGCCCTCGAAAGGGCCCCGGCCCCGGAGAGCGAGGCCCTGTTCGACCGGTACACCCGAGAGGCCCTCACCCCGGTGGACGGGCAGTCCCTCGCCGTCCGGCGGCTCGGGAGCGCCCTGCGCTATCAGGAGCTCCTGTTCAAGTGGCGTGCCTCGGACTCCGGCGAGGTCACGGACGCCCAGCTCGAGAACCTGCGCCTGGCCTCCCAGCTGGGTGCGGCCCTGTTCCGCATCGCCCTCGCCGAACCGGGCACCGAGGCCCGGGTCACGGTCGACGGCCGTACCTTCGGCTGTCCGGCCACCCGCGGCGAGGACGCGAGCGCGGGCAACTGGCAGACCGCCACCGCCTTCGCCCTGATCACCGGCGTACGCGAAGACCTCGCTCCCCTGGTCCTGACCGGTCCCACCTTCACGTCCGACGACCGCTCCGCGTTCGCGTCGTACCGCGTGGCCCTCCACGACTATCTGAAGGGCGCGGACCCGGAACCCGCGATGGAACGGGCGCTGCGGGACCTCGGCAAGGCCAGGGACTGGGGCTTCTTCCCGCCGCCGGGAGCCCTCCTGTCGCAGCTCGTGGAGGGTGACGAGGAGAGTTTCAACCTGGCCCTGGCCGACGCTCTCGAAGCCCACCGCGACCACTACCGGGTCGCCGACCGCGCCGACGACCCGGACGCCCGGTTCGACCTCGACGCCCTGGCCCTGGCCTGCCACGCCCGCCGCAGGGGCTGGAACGTCCGCGTCGAGTCCCCCTACCTGCCCCGACGGCTGCTCCAGGCGGCCGAACCCTTCTAGGACGTGAACCGAACGAGGGTGTGCCAGGAGGTCGGCTTGTTGAAGGGTGGGGACGCATCGGGGTGTGTCGGGCCGGCCGCGCGCAGCCGCCGAAGGGCCCCGGCACCGGAGGCTACGCCAAGTGGTCGGTGCCTCCGGGTGCCTGGCCGCCGAGACGTCTCCGCCTACCGCGGCGGCCCGTTCACGCATCCCGATCAGACCTGGAGTTCAGCGACGCGCGCCACGACCGGACCGTCACGCCCCCCGCGGACGAGTCGACCGGTGTCGGGCGCTCCGCACGGTGGCGTCACGCACTCGCCGACGCCATCGGGCAGCACCATGTGGGTCCGGCGTCAGCGTGGTGAGTCGGGCAACGCGGCGAGCAACTGCTTGTCCGTCACCACGGCCAGCGACAGGGTGCGATAGCCGACCGACTCGAACAGAATGGTGATCTTGCCGTCGCCCTCGCTCATGACCTCTCCCTGACCCCACCGGTCATGGCGCACGAGGACGCCCGGCAGGTAGGGGTGATCGTCCGCCGCGGGCCGTGCGACGGTCTCCACCGCCCGGACGGCATCCGCGGAGCCGCCCGCGCGCCCACCGACCCGGGTCCACCGGCGCTGCCGCGTGGCCGCCTTGTGGGGCCGTCCGGCGGTCTCGGACCGCTCGCGCCCAAGCCCGGCCGCAAACGCGGCCACCGGGCCCGTGCAGTTCCCGCACGCCCCGCACGGGACGGGGACGGACTCCCCGAAGTACCCAAGGAGGAACCGCCGTCGGCAGTCGGTCGTCTCGGCGTACCCGCGCATCATGTCGACCCGGGACTGTTCGAGCTTACGGTGCGTGGCATGGACGGCGAGGGCGCTCTGCACGGCGGCGTCGACGTCGTCCTCCGCGGAGGCGCCGACGGTGCCGGCCGCGCCGGTGAAGCGGCTGCCGTCCCGTCCGGTACGGACGGCCCCGGCCTCCTCCAGCAGGTTCAGCACGGCGGACAGCGCCGTCGCGCCGAGCTCGCAGTCGGCCCGGAGCCGGGTCGCGCTCACGGCGCCCTCCTCGCCGCGCAGCCGCCCGGCGACGCGGCGCAACGCGTCGGCGTCGGGAGCGCCGGCGGCGAAGAAGCGCTGCAGGCCCAGATCCTGCGGACGGTAGGCGAGGATCGCCCTGGCCGGTGCCCCGTCTCGGCCGGCCCGGCCGATCTCCTGGTAGTAGGCGTCGAGCGAGCCGGGGACGGAGGCGTGCAGCACGAACCGTACGTTCGCCTTGTCGATGCCCATCCCGAACGCCGAGGTCGCCACGACCACGTCGAGTTCACCGGAGCTGAAGCGGTCCTGGGTCCGGCCGCGCTCGGCGGCGGGCCGGCCCGCGTGGTAGCTCGCGGCGGACAGTCCCAGGTCGCTCAACTGCTCGGCAATGCTGTCCGCGGCCCGCCGCGTTCCCGCGTACACGATTCCCGGTTTCTCCTCGACGGCCGCCCGCTCCACGACGAACCGCTCCTTGGCGGCTCCGTCCTGAAAGGTCGACACGTCCAGGTGGATGTTGGGGCGGTCGAAGCCGGCCACTATCTCCACCGGGTCGTTCATGCCGAGCCGTTCGGCGATGTCCCGGCGCACCGGGGCCGCCGCGTTCGCGGTCAGGGCGAGCACCGGCGGGTTGCCGAGCCGCTCGCGCGCGTGGCGCAGCCGCAGGTAGTCAGGCCGGAAATCGTGCCCCCAGGACGACACGCAGTGGGCCTCGTCCACCACCAGCAGCCGGGGCCGGACGGCGGCGAGCCGGTCCGTGACGTCCGGCTTGGCGAGCTGCTCCGGAGCGAGGAAGACCACATCGACCGAGGAGGCACTGATGCGGGCCCACGCCGTCTCGTTGTCGCTTCGGCTCTGCGCGGAGTTGATGGCGGCGGCGCGCAGCGCACCGGACCCGAGCAGGCTCTGCAGCTGGTCCCGCTGGAGCGCGATCAGCGGCGAGACGACTACGACCGGACCGCCGAGCAGGACCGCGGGCACCTGGTACACGGCCGACTTGCCCGCGCCGGTCGGCATGACGGCCAGTACGTCACGCCCCTTCATCACGGCCCTCATCGCACTCAGTTGGGCCGGACGCAGCTGCTGCCAGCCGAAGACCCGACGGGCGATGCCGCGCAGACGACGGGACGTGAGTGCGAACATGGTTCTCCTTGAAGGATGGGCGTCCAACCGCCGTGTCTCTGGCGGCTACCCCGGTTCGCCGGGATATCGCCTCACGCGATTCGGTCACCCGTTTCTACGGCACCGACACCGGCACGAGGCCTTGTCCTTGGCCGCCGGTGATCTCTCGGGGTGCATGGCGCGCCGGTCGCCCGTTGATCCAGATCCACGGCGGGTGGCCGGGTCGGCATGGGCCGCAGAAGGTGATCGCGACGGTTGCCGATGTCGGCCTCGGTGAGGATCCCGAGTCTGATCTGGTGACGCCGGTGGAGAATCCGGGTCCAATGCCCGCAAGAGTGGTGAAGAAACCAGGTGAATCAGCCGTGTGCTCTTCGATTCGCCGGGCATCTGGAGCAACGGAGGTTGATAATTATGGTTCCCTTGCTTCTCGTTCTTCTGCTGGCTCTGATCCTCTTCGGCGCGGGCTTCGCGCTCAAGGCACTGTGGTGGATCGCCGTCATCGTGCTGGTCGTGTGGCTGCTGGGCTTCGTCATGCGCGGCGCGGACACCAGCGGCCGCAAGGGCCGCTGGTATCGCTGGTAGCCCGGCCAACAGCAGCCGGCTGTGGGCCCCCGGGGACACCCGGGGCCCACAGCCATGTCCGCCGCAGCTCCGCCGGTCATGTTGTTCATGCAGGTCAGAGGCAGGCGAGAGCTGTACCACCAGCAGACCAAGAACCTGCCGGGAGGGACCGAGCGACGGGAACTCGCCCTGTGCCGCCACCCGCAAGGGGACACACAGGCAGGTATGCACCCCCTCGCCGATGGGTCGCCCTGGTTCGGCGATACGTGTCACCACAGCGGTGCCGGCAACTTCCGAGGCTCGTCCGATCTGATCCACACGCCGGATTCTGACGCAGCGTAGTCGGCACCGAGTCAGCACGGGAGTCAGCACCCCACCTCCAAATAACGCCCGAGCAGTGCAACTCGGGCACGCTCTCGCGGGCTCGATTGAGGCTCTCGAGACGCCAGCGGCGCCCTCATGGTGGTCGCACGCACCTCCGCACACAGAACTATGGTGTCCCACCACATGTGCCCCTGACCTGCGGATTCCTACCGTATGGCGACACGGAACGTCCCCGCCAACCGCTTGGAAGTGGTACCGATGTCCTCCCCCGCGACCGCTCCGCCGTCCCCGGGAACCCCCGCCAGCCTCAAACGCATCGTCGCCGCCAGTCTCATCGGCACCACCATCGAGTGGTACGACTTCTTCCTCTACGGCTCGGCCGCCGCTCTCGTATTCAACAAGCTGTTCTTCCCGGACTCCGACCCTCTCGTCGGCACACTCCTGTCGTTCCTGACCTACGCCGTCGGTTTCGCCGCGCGGCCGCTCGGCGCACTGGTCTTCGGGCACTACGGGGACCGGCTCGGGCGCAAGAAGCTGCTGGTGCTGAGCCTGCTGCTGATGGGCGGGGCCACCTTCGCGATCGGACTGCTGCCGACGCATGCGACCGTCGGGAGCGCCGCCCCGGTGCTGCTGACCGTGCTGCGGCTGGTCCAGGGTTTCGCGCTCGGCGGCGAATGGGGCGGAGCCGTTCTGCTGGTGTCCGAGCACGGGGACGCGCAGCGGCGCGGTTTCTGGGCCTCGTGGCCGCAGACGGGCGCCCCCGCGGGGCAGTTGCTCGCGACCGGTGTGCTGTCCCTGCTCACGGCCGTGCTCTCGGACGCCGCCTTCGCCTCCTGGGGCTGGCGGATCCCGTTCCTGCTCTCCGGGGTGCTCGTGGTCGTCGGTTTGTGGATACGTCTGTCCGTCGATGAATCCCCCGTCTTCCGACAGGCGTTGGCGCGGGCCGAGGCCCGCAAGGCGGAACGGTCGGCGGAGGCGGAACAGCTGCCGCTGGTGTCGGTGCTGCGGCACCACTGGCGTGACGTGCTGGTCGCGATGGGTGCGCGGATGGCGGAGAACATCTCCTACTACGTCATCACCGCGTTCATCCTCGTGTACGCGACCACCTCGGCCGGTGTCTCCAAGCAGACCGCGCTCAACGCCGTACTCGTCGCCTCCGCCCTGCACTTCGCGGTGATCCCGGCCTGGGGTGCGCTGTCGGACCGGGTCGGGCGACGGCCGGTGTACCTGCTGGGCGCGGTCGGGATCGGGCTCTGGATGTTCCCGTTCTTCTCGCTCGTCGACACCGGCACCTTCGGCAGTCTCGTCCTCGCCGTGACGGTGGGTCTGGTACTGCACGGGGCGATGTACGCGCCCCAGGCCGCCTTCTTCTCCGAGATGTTCGCGACCCGGATGCGCTACTCCGGCGCTTCCATCGGCGCCCAGTTCGCCTCGGTCGCGGCGGGCGCGCCGGCGCCGCTGATCGCCACCGCGCTGCTGGCCGACTACGACAGCTCCACCCCGATCGCCCTCTACGTCATCGCCGCGGCCCTGTTGACGGTCGTCGCCGTGGGAGTCGCCAAGGAGACCCGTCACCGTGACCTGACCGACGGCGACCTGACCGACGGCGGTCCGGCCGACGGCAAGCTGACCGACGGCGATCCGGGCGTGGGCGCGGAGCACCCGCAGAGCCCGGCGACGGACGCGCGCGCCGTCTGATCCCGTCCGTGTGACCGCCGCACACCCGCCCCCGTACGCCGTCCCGCGCGCGTACGGGGGCCGGTCAGTGTGGCGCCGGACTCGCCAACCGGTGCAGTCTCAGGGCAAGTTGGATCTCCAGTGCGCGGGCCGGGCTCTGCCAGTCGTCGCCCAGGAGGCGGCCGACGCGTTCGAGTCGCTGGGCAACTGTGTTGACGTGGACGTGGAGTTCGTCCTTGGTGCGGGCCGGACTCATGCCCGACGCGAAGTATGCGTCCAGGGTGCGCAGCAGGTCGGTGCCGCGTCGTTCGTCATAGGCGACGACGCGGCCTATGGTGCGCTCCACGAAGCCCGCCACGTCCCGGTCGCCGGCGAGGAGGAGCCCCAGGAAGCCGAAGTCCTCGGCGGCCGCCCCGTCGCCGGAACGACCCAGCAGCCGCAGGGCGTCGAGACAGCGGCGGCCCTCCGCGTACGCGGCGACCACCGTGTCCGGGTCGGCGGCGAGGCCGCGCACCGGGGCGGACGCGCCGACGGTGACCGCTTCGTGGACGGCGGTTCCGAGGTGCAACGCCGTACGGCGGGCCAACTCCGTCGCGTTGTCGCCGCGTTCGAGCGGCAGCAGCAGGACGGTGCCGCCGTCGCGGGCGGCGGCCAGGCCGTGCCGGGTGGCGGCGAGGTGGGAGGCGGCGGACCACAGGCGGCGGCGTGCGGCCGCCTCCTGGTCGGCGTCGGGTGCGGCGGCGTCGAGGCGGGCCGCGAGCACGACATGGGTCGCGTCGAGGTCGGCGTGCAGCCGGGTGGCGCGCTCGCGCAGCAGACGCGGGTCACGGTCGCGGGCCTCGAGCAGGTCGTCGAGGAGCTCGCCGCGCACGCGCTGTTCGGCCTCGGCGGCCGAGCGTCTGGCCAGGAGCAGCAGGGAGGTGACCATCGCGGCCCGCTCCAGGGTGCGCTGATCGACCGGGTCGAGGCCCGGGTGGCCGCGCAGCACCAGCGCGCCGAGCAGTTCGCCGCCGGCCGCGACCGCCGCGACCCAGTCGTGCTCGTGGCGTACGGCGTGGCCTTCCGCGCGGGAGGCCTCCACGGCGGCGGCCGGTGCGGTCTCCAGAAACTCCACGGTGCCGTCGAGTACTTGGGAGACCGCTGCGGCCACGTCGTGGACCCCGCCGCCGCGCAGGACGAGTTCGGCCAGCCGGTCGTGGACGTCGGAGGCGCGCTCGATGACCGCGCTGCGGTCCCGGATGATCTCGTTGGCGTGCTCCAGGCCGGCCAGGGCCGAGCGCGTCTCGGTGAGCAGGTTGGCGGTGTCGATGGCGGCCGCCGCGAGCGCGGCGAAGGATCCGAGCAGGGCGATCTGCTCCCGTTCGAAGACCCGGGCGCGCCGGTCGGCGGCGAACAGCACCCCGATGACGTGCGGTCCCAGCATCAGCGGGACCCCGAGGATCGCGACCAGTCCCTCGTCGCGTACGCCCGCGTCGATGGTCGTCGTGTGCCGGAAGCGGTCGTCGCGGAAGTAGTCGTCGGTGACGTAGGGACGGGCCGTCTGGGCGACCAGGCCTCCGAGCCCCTCCCCCATTCCGAGGCGCAGCTGCTGGAAGCGGGCGGCGACCGACCCCTCGGTGACCCGCATGTACGTGTCGCCCCTGGCCGGGTCGTGCAGGCTGAGGTAGGCGATGTCGGTGCCGAGCAGCGAGCGGGCCCGTTGCACGATCGCCTGGAGTACGGCGTCCACGTCGCGTGGGCCCGCGAGGTCGTGGGCCGTCTCGAAGAGGGCGGACAGCTCGGCCTCTCGTCGGCGGCGGCCCTCCAGTTCGGAGCGGACCCGCAGCGCGAGCAGCTTGGCGTGTTCGAGTGCCGCGATCCGCTCGCCGGACCCTCCCTCCGCGCGGGCGAGCAGCACGGGCCGGTCGTACGCCTCGGCGGCCGCGCCCCGGGCGAGCAGCTCGAGGAACGGCGCGTCGGCGTCGTAAGGGGGACCGAGGGCTGCCGTGGCGCCCTTCAGGTGATCGCGGGACATGCTCACAGGATTCCTCATCGCCGGGCCGCCCCGTCAGCCCTGTGGACAACTCGGCCGGCGCGGGAGGCAGGGTGCTCGGTGCGCTCAGTGCGCGGTCCAGCCGCCGTCGAGGACCAGCGAGGTACCTGTCACGAAGGACGCCTGCGGGCCGCACAGGTACGCCACGGCCTCGGCGACCTCCTCCGGTTCGATGAGCCGTTTGACGGCACTGTCCCGCAGCAGCACGTCGGCCAGCACGCGTTCCTCGGGCACGCCGTGCGTCCGCGCCTGGTCGGCGAGCTGCCGCTGCACGAGCGGGGTGCGCACATAGGCGGGGTTGACACAGTTGGAGGTCACACCGTGGGGCGCGCCTTCGAGCGCGGCGGTCTTGGAGAGGCCCTCGAGTCCGTGTTTGGCGGCGACGTACGCCGACTTGTAGGCGGAGGCGCGCAGTCCGTGCACGGAGGACACGTTGACGATGCGGCCCCAGCCCTGCCCGTACATGTGGGGCAGGGCGCCGCGGATGAGCCGGAACGGTGCCTCCAGCATCACGGTCAGCACCGTGTGGAAGACGTCCGGCGGGAACTCCTCCAGTGGGGCCACCCGTTGCAGCCCTGCGTTGTTGACCAGGACGTCGGTCCCGGCGGCCGCGAGTTCGGCGGCGTCCAGGTCGGTGAGGTCCAGGACGTACGGTTCGACCGAGCCGGGCAGACCGGCCGCGCTCCCGGCCAACGTATCCAGTCCTGCCGCGTCCCGGTCGACGGCACGGACCTTGGCCCCGGCGGCCGCGAGCCGCAGCGCGCAGGCCCGTCCGATGCCGCCGGCCGCGCCGGTGACGAGGGCGGTACGGCCGCCGAGGTCGAGTGAGGGGGTGGCGGGACCGGGGGCGGCGACCTGGGGCGAAGTCATGCGACGAGCCTAGGCAGGGCCGGGTCACCGCCCCATGTGGTCACCGCCCATACTTCACGCGGAAGGCGTGGTCTCGAACCACGTGGGTTCGTCGGTGAGCGCCTGCTTGATACGGAAGAGCTGCCGGTCCTGCATCGGCGGCAGCGCGTCCAGCGCGAACCAGCCCACCTCGACGGACTCGTCGTCGTTGACGCGCGCCTCGCCGCCCACGGCCCGGCAGCGGAAGGTGACGTCCATGAACTGGCATTCGTCGCCGTTCGGAAACTTCACCTGCCGGCCGGCGCGGACCAGGACGACGCGTTCGGGGACGCAGTGCACGCCCGCCTCCTCGTACACCTCCCGTACCGCGCAGTCCGCGGGCTGCTCGCCCGGTTCCGGGATGCCCGAGATCACGCACCACTCGTGGTTGTCCGCGCGCTGGCCGAGCAGCACCTGCCCCTCGTCGTCGAAGACGACAGCGCTCACGCCAGGGAGCCAGAGCAGTTGGTGGCCCGCGGAGGCCCGGATCTCGGTGATGAAGTCAGGAGTCGGCATAGGGCGACCCTATCCGGGCCGCCTGTTCAGTCGGTGGCGCTCCGTCGGGCCCGCAGCCCGGCGCCGATCGCCCAACCCAGGCCGCCCACGGCGACGAGCACCAGGGCGATCTCGGGCAGGATGCCGAGCTTCGTCGCCGGCGTCTCGGAGGAGCGCAGGGGCACCTTCTGCACCAGGGAGTCCGCGACGAACATGCCGGTCTTCTGGGTGATCTTCCCGTCCGGCATGATGATCGCGCTGACGCCACTGGTCACGGGCACCGTGACGGTACGACTGTGCTCGACGGCGCGGACCCGTGACATGGCCAGCTGCTGGTAGGTCATCTCGCTGCGGTCGAAGGTCGCGTTGTTGCTGGGCACGGAGATCAGCTGGGCGCCATGGGTGACCGTGTCACGCACGGCCCAGTCGAAGGCCGCCTCGTAGCAGGTGGCGAGGCCGACCTTCGTCCCGTCCATGTCGAACACACCCGGCTTGCTGCCCCGGCTGAAGTCCTGGCCGACCATGGAGGTCCAGTTCTCGTTGATGGCCCCGATGAACGAACGCAGCGGGAGGTACTCGCCGAACGGCTGGACCTGCCGCTTGTCGTACGTCTGGGTGGGTCCCTTCACCGGGTCCCACAGGATCTGCTCGTTGTAGAGCTTGCCGTCCCGCTCGACCACGCCGCCGACCGAGATGGGCGCGTCGATGGCCTTGGCCGCCTTGTCGATGACCGCGGCGGCGTCGGCGTAGGCGAAGGGGTCGATGTCGGAGGAGTTCTCGGGCCACAGCACGAAGTCGGGCCGGGCGACCTTGCCCGCCTTGACCTGGGCGGCCAGGCGCTCCGTCTCGCGCGCGTGGTAGTCGAGCACGGCCCGACGCTGGGCGTTGAACTCCAGACCGAGGCGGGGGACGTTGCCCTGGATGACGGCGACCGTCGCCGTGCCGTCCTCCGCCTTGTCGCTGACCAGCGAGCGGGCGGCCACGGCGCCGACGACCGGGACGGCCACGCTGAGCAGGGCCAGGGCGGCCGCCGACCGCCGCACCTCACCCGAGCGCCGCCGCTCCAGGACGAGGCGCACGACCTCGTACAGGCCGAAACCGCACAGGACGACGGCGAAGCCGAGTACGGGGGTGCCGCCGAGCGCGGCGAGGGGCAGGAAGACGCCGTCCGCCTGACCGAAGGCGATCTTGCCCCAGGGGAAGCCGCGGAAGGGCACGCGCGCGCGTGCCGCCTCGCCGGCGATCCAGAGCGCCGCCGCCCACAGCGGCCAGGCCGGCAGCTTGGACACGGCCGCGACGCCCACGCCGACCAGCGCCACGAAGACCGCCTCGATGACCACCAGGGCGAGCCAGGGCCCGGGGCCGACCTCGACGCCGGTCCACACCAGGAGCGGCAGCAGGAAACCCAGCCCGAAGAGATAGCCGAGACCGAGGGCCGCCTTCCAGCTGCGCCCGCGCAGCACCCAGCCGAGGACGGCGAAGGCCGGCAGCGCCAGCCACCACAGGGTGCGTGGCGGGAAACTGACGTAGAGCAGCACTCCGGAGAGCGCGGCTGCGGCGGCCGGGACGAGGCGCAGGAGCCGCGCGCCGCGCGGGGCCCGCGCGGCCTGGGGCTCCAGCTGGTCCGGCTGGCCCACGGAAGTTGCGGTGACGGTCACTCCGGGAGTGTACGGCGAGTGACCTTTTGGCCGACAGCGCAGTCCGCGGGGCGGTCTCCGCTTGCCGCACAACCCGGCGCAACTCATCCACAAACCGCCCATCAGCCGTTACGGTGTGCCAGTGCCCCAGGTCGCGCGCGGGCGGCCGGGGTCCGTCACGGTTCAGGGCCGTCACGGTCGGGGGGCGACCGGGTTCGGGGGGACGGGTGGGTTCCACGGGGATGACGTCCGCGGTCGACGCGGACGGGGAAAGACGAAACGTTTCTGACGCGGCGGGCGTAGCCGTGCTCGGGGCCTGCGCCATCTGGTCCCTGGTCACCGCCGCCGTGCACGACGGGCGCCCCGAGGGTGTCCTGCTCGCGGTGCTGGCGGTGGCCGCCGGCTATGCGGCGGGGCGGATCCTCGGGGTGTTGCTGCCGGTCGCCGGGCCCTGTGCCGGGGCGCTGGCGGGGCTGACCCTGTCGGTGGCCCGGCCCCGGCTCGCTCCGGGCCCCGAGATCGCCGCGCCGCTGGGCCACGCCGGCGCCACCGCCGCGGTGCTGACCCTGTCGGCCGGTGCCGCGTGCTGCGCCGCCTGGGCGACCGCCGTGCCGGTGGTGCGGCTCGGGCTGTGGCTGCTCGCCGGAGGCATCACGGTCACCGGGGCCCTCCTGGGCTCGACCACGGCCGTGGTGACCTGTTGCGCGGTGCTGCTGTGCTCCCTGGCGGCCGGCCGAATGCGCCGCCGGGGGCCGTGGCTCGCGGCCATGGCCATGGCCGCCGCCCTGGTGACGGGCCTGATCTGGGCGGTCGCCGGGAACGTGCCGTCCGGCGGCCTCGCCGGGTCTGTGACGGACCGGCTGACCGCGCACCGGGTCGATCTGTGGCGCGACGCCCTGGGCATGGCCCACCGGGAGGCCGGCCTCGGCGTGGGCCCCGGGCGCTTCGGGGAGCTGAGCGGTACGGCGGCGCAGTCGACGCTGTCCGACGGCAAGCCGCACTCGGCGCCCCTGCAACTGGCGGCGGAGCAGGGTGTCGCCGGTGTGCTGCTGCTCGCCGCGGCGTTCTGCTGGGTGCTGTTCGCCCTGTGGCGGGCGCCGCGCCCCACCCCGGTCGTCCTCACCGCGGGTGCCGCGCTCACGGCTCTGGCCGCCGTCGCCGCGATCGGCAACGCGCTGAGCTTCACCACCGTGTCGGTCGGTGCGGGGCTGCTGGCCGGCCTGGCCACGGCCCGGCCGCTCGCCGAGGAACCCGCGGCGCCCGAGGCCCGGCCGGAGTTCGACCGGGACCTGCGCCACGACGGCCGCCCGGCCGCCTGACCGTCTGCCCTTCTGCCCTTCTGAGCCTCAGCGCTTTCCCGTGCGCGCTTCAGGGCGTGGTGCCCGGCGCGCCCGCCCGCAGCCGGTCTCTGATGACGCGCACCGCCGACTCCGCGTCGTCCACGGTGATGGTGAACGTGTGACCGTCCCAGAGCCGCAGCAGCACACCCTCGCCGCGGCGGACCACGACGGCCGTGCCCTTCTCCGGCCGCCAGCGATAGCCCCAGCCGCCCCAGTGGCGCGGAGTGACGAGCGGTACGAAGTCGGCCCCGGCGACATGGGCCAGCGGGATCCGCCGGCGCGGCAGCCCGATGTGCCCGCAGCGCACTTCGAGCGACTCCTTGTCGAGCTTGAGGTCGACGTGGACGAAGGCGAGGGTGCCGAAGAGAACCAGCAACCCGGCGGCGATACAGCCGACGACGGACATGGCGAGCGGGGCGATGCCGGACGTCCACGCGGATTCGACGGCGAGCTCGACGCCGAGCGCCATGCAGGCGGCGCCGACGAGCGCCAGCACCCACTGGAACCGGTTGGTGGCGCGTCCGGTCCAGACGTCGGGATGCGGGGCGTCTGCATGCGGGACGTCGGGAAGCGGGATGCTCTCGTCGTGGGGGTGGTCCCTCATATTCATGAGGTTACTCAGGTTTCGCTGCGCCGGTAGCGCGTAGCGCAGGGTGACTGCTCCGCCCGGGCGGCGGGCGACCCCGAGGGGCCGATCCGGGCCCTTCGGTCACCGGACGGAGCTGACGGCCTCCAGCAGTCGGCCTTCCGCGTAGGCCAGGGCGGGCGCGGGGAGAGCGCCGGGACGGCCGCTGAGGAGAACCGTCACGGTGCCGAGCGCCGCCGCCTCGGGTGCGGGGCGCGCGCCGATACGGCGCAGTGCCTGCGCGGCCACGGCTCCGGCCGAGCCGTGCAGGACGAGCGGCGGCCGGTCGGGTCGCTGTACGGCGGCCCGGATGCGGTCGGCGACCAGTTCGTAATGGGTGCAGCCCAGGACGACGGTCGTTACTTCCTCGGGAGTGAGGGCGGCGGCCGCGGTGACCGCTGCGTCGATCGCCGCCTCGTTCGCGTGCTCGACCGCCTCCGCCAGTCCCCAGCAGGGCACCTCGGCGACCGTGACGTCGCCGGCGAAGTCCCGGATGAGGTTGCGCTGATAGGGGCTGCCGGTGGTGGCGGGTGTGGCCCAGATCGCGACCGGGCCGCCGCCGGCCGCGGCCGGCTTGATCGCCGGGACGGTGCCGATGACCGGGATGCCGGGTTCGAGGAGGGAGCGGAGCGCGGGCAGGGCGTGCACGGTCGCCGTGTTGCAGCCGACGATGAGGGCCTCGGGCCGGTGCGCGGCGGCGGCCTCGGCGACGGCCACGGCACGCTCGGTGAGGTCCTGCGGGGTGCGCGGCCCCCAGGGCATGCCGTCGGGGTCGAGGGAGAGCACGAGATCGGCGTCGGGCCGCAGGCGCCGTACCGCGACGGTGGCCGCCAGCAGACCGATTCCGGAGTCCATGAGCGCGATCTTCACCCGGCCACCATAGACGATGTGCTCTTGCGGCCCGGTGGCGTGGGGCAGACTGCGCGCGTGAGCGCCATCGTGTGGATCGCCGCCGTGACTCTGGCCGCCTGGGTGTGGCTGTTGCTCTGTCAGGGCTTCTTCTGGCGCACGGACGTCAGGCTGCCGGCCCGGGTGGAGCCACGGGAGTGGCCGTCCGTCTGCGTCGTCGTCCCCGCGCGCGACGAGGCCGCTGTGCTGTCCGCGAGCCTGCCCTCCCTGCTCGCGCAGGACTACCCGGGGCGGGCGGAGATCTTCCTCGTCGACGACGGCAGCTCCGACGGCACGGGGGAACTGGCGCGCGTGCTCGCCCGGCAGCGGGGCGGGCTCCCGCTGACCGTGGACTCGCCCGGCGAACCTCCCGCGGGCTGGACCGGGAAGCTGTGGGCGGTGCGTCACGGCATCGGGCTGGCACGCGCGCGTGAGCCCGAGTACCTCCTCCTCACGGATGCCGACATCGCGCACGGGCCCGACAGCCTGCGGGAGCTGGTGGCGGCGGCCCGCACCGGTGGGTTCGACGTCGTCTCCCAGATGGCACGGCTGCGGGTGGAGAGCCTGTGGGAGCGGCTGGTGGTACCCGCCTTCGTCTACTTCTTCGCGCAGCTCTACCCCTTCCGGCGGATCGGCCGACGTGGGGCGCGGACGGCTGCCGCCGCGGGCGGATGTGTCCTGCTGCGCAGCGACGCGGCCGAGCGGGCGCGGATCCCTGACGCCATCCGGCACGCCGTCATCGACGACGTGGCGCTCGCGCGGGCCGTGAAGGGTGCGGGCGGTCACGTCTGGCTGGGACTGGCCGACCGGGTGGACAGCGTGCGCCCGTATCCGAGGCTGCACGATCTGTGGCGGATGGTCTCGCGCAGCGCCTACGCGCAACTGCGGCACAGTCCGCTCCTGCTGACCGGCACGGTGCTCGGTCTGGCGCTGGTGTACCTGGTGCCTCCGCTCGCCCTGATCGGCGGGCTCGCCGCAGGCAGTGGGGCCACCGCCGTGTTCGGCGGTCTGGCGTGGCTGGTGATGACGGGGACGTACGTCCCGATGCTGCGCTACTACGGGCAGCCGCTGTGGCTCGCTCCCCTGCTGCCGTTCACGGCGTTCCTCTATCTGTTGATGACGGTCGACTCCTCGGTCCAGCACTACCGGGGACGCGGGGCGGCCTGGAAGGGCCGTACCTACGCCCGTCCGGACGCCGTCGCGGACGAGGGCTGAGCCGTCGTACGGGGACCCCTGTGAACAAGGGCCCCCGACCTCGGGGCAGCCTCTATTTGCGGCCCGGCGTCCAGTTCATGCCCCACCCGTAGGTGTAGTCGACGGTCCGCTGGGGGCTCACCCCGCGCTCGGGCACCAGGTAGCGGGCCTCGCGCTGGACGACGAGGTCGCCCCCGTTGTTGGTGATCAGCGCAAGCGCGCACACGGTCGAGGGCACCGTGCACTCGTCGAGGGAGAAGTCGATCGCGGCGCCGAACTGCGGTTGCAGCGTGACGGTGGCGTGCAGGTCGGCGAAGGAACGGGCGCCCTCGTAGATGGTGACGAAGACGAGGATGCGCCGGAAGTCGTTCTTGTGGTCGAGGTTCACGGTGAGGTTCTCACCGCTCGCCAGGGCGCCGGTGCGGTCGTCGCCGTCGAGGTGGATGTAGGGCGGTTGGTGGAGGGCACCGAAGGCGTTGCCGAGGGCCTGGACCACGCCCTTGCGGCCGTCGGCGAGCTCGAACAGGGCGCACAGGTCGAGGTCGAGGTCGTTGTGCATGGCGACCGCGCGGCCGCGCTTGCTGCCCCAGCCCGAGAACTGCTTGCGCACCTCCCAGTTCAGGTTCACGCGCAGGGCGCCCGAGGTGCCGCCCTGCTTGCTCAGGGACACCGACGGGGCGGCCTTGGTCAGCGTCACCTTGGTCAGCCGGACCGGTGCGGCGGGCGGTGCCGGCGGCGGGGGCGGCGGGGCCTGGTGGACGGGCGGGGGAACCGTGGCCGGAAAGGCGGGCATGGTCGGCTGCTGGGACGGCGGCGGAGGAGCGACCTGACGGGCCGGCGGGGCCGGGGCGGCCGCCTGCTGCGGCTCGTCCACGGCGATCCCGAAGTCGGTGGCCAGGCCTTCGAGGCCGCTGTCGTAGCCCTGGCCGACGGCCCGGAACTTCCAGGCGCCCTGGCGGCGGTAGAACTCCCCCAGCACGAAGGCCGTCTCCACCGTCGCGCCCGCGCTGTCGAACCGTGCCACGACGGTGCCCTGCGCCGCGTCCCGTACCTCGATGTAGAGGTCCGGCACCTGACCGAACGAGCCACCGTCCGTCGAGGCCGCCAGGACGATGGTCTCGATCGAGGGCTCCACGCGCGCGAGGTCGACGAGCAGGCTGTCGGTCACCCGGCCCCCGGCGTCCCGCTTGCCCTCGTGCCGAACGCCTCCGGAGGAGTGGGCCGGCTGGTTGTAGAAGACGAAGTCCGCGTCGGAGCGGACCTTTCCGCCCACCAGCAGCAGCGCCGACGCGTCCGCGTCCGGAACGCCCGTTCCCGAGCGCCAGCCCAGTTCGACCCGCAGTGCCGTGGTCGGCACCGGAGCATTGGACCCCTTCGACATTGACATGTACGCCCCCATCGCGTGTCAGTGCACCGGGCCGCACGCCTCGGCACCCCTCGGGTTGTCTTTCCGGCCAACCTATTCCGCGGGACGGGGAACTCCCATCGGGAGCGCAGGATCAGCCCTGACCAACCGCCGGTAACCCGCTCGGAACTCGGCCTTTACACGATCGGAAGGACGCGCGCCGTCCTTTTTCCCCATGTTCGCTCGCATTGGGGGTCCGAGGTCACTGCGGACACGGAAATCAACCCTCTTATCGGTCTCCCCAACCAGCACATCGTGGGCTTAACTTATGTGCCATGACCTCCCCCCGCTCCACCTATGGCGGCGGCTACTACGCCTCCTTCCCGGACACCCCGATCTACGACTCGCTCGTGGCCGAGCGGGGCACCCCGCAGATCGCCCCGATCCGGGTCCCCGCCGCGTACGACATGGGCAGCAGCAACCTGCCCGCGTTGCCGTCGGCACTGCCCGCTCTCCCGGCGGGCCCCTCGCAGTCCTACGGCTACGGCTACCCGCAGGCGCAGCAGCCCGCGCCGTTGCAGCAGGCTCCTGCGGCGTACATCCCGCCGCAGGCCGGCGCGCCGCGCGGCTACCCCGGACCCCAGGCGCAGCAGCAGCCGCGTCCGGCGGGCCCCGGCACGGGCTACGACGCCATGCGCCCGGCCGCTCCCCGGCCCGCCGCGCCCCAGTACCAGGACCCGTACAACCAGCAGTACCGGGGCTACTGAGCCCACGGGGTCGTCGGTGCCACCTGGCAGGATGACCCCATGGGGCATGTGCAGCTGCTGTCGATTCACGTCCATCCGGTCAAGGCGTTCCGGGGTCAGGCACCCCGGGAGGCCGTCGTGGAGCCCTGGGGGCTGGCCGGGGACCGACGCTGGGCGCTGATCGACGACGGGGGAAAGGTCGTCACACAACGTCAGCAGCCGCGCCTCGCGCTGGCCGCCGCCGAGCTTCTGCCCGGCGGCGGCGTGCGTCTGTCCGCACCCGGTCTGCAACCGCTGACCGTGCCGGTGCCCGAGCCGGTGGGCACGGTGTCGATGGAGATCTTCCGTGACAAGGTGGAGGGGGTCCTCGCCGACGACACCGCGCACGCCTGGTGCAGCGCCCACCTCGGCGCCGACGTGCGGCTGGTGCACATGGACGACCCCGCGACCCGTCGGCCCGTGGACCCCGGGTACGCGCGGCCCGGCGAGACCGTCACCTTCGCCGACGGATATCCGCTGCTGGCCGTCACGACCGCGTCCCTGCACGCCCTCAACTCGCTGATCGCCCAGGGCGAGCACGCCGCGGAGGGCCCGCTGCCGATGAACCGCTTCCGGCCGAACCTGGTCCTGTCGGGCACTGATCCGTGGGCGGAGGACGGCTGGTCACGCATCGTCGTCGGCGAGGTCGAATTCCGGGTCGCCAAGCCGTGCGGCCGCTGCGTCGTGACCACCACCGACCAGGGCACCGCGACACGCGGCAAGGAACCCCTCCACACCCTGGGCCGGCATCGGCGCCTCGGCGGCAAGCTGATCTTCGGACAGAACCTCGTCCCTCTCGGTCACGGCACGATCAGAGTCGGTGACCCGGTGCGCGTCATCGCATAGTTCCGGCCTGGGTCGGAGGCCGGGCGATCCGTGGGAACCCCCGCCAGGCTCCGGAGCGTTGGGATTGCGTGAGAAGTTCATGAGAGGTCCCGGGCTCTGGTGATTTCGCTCTCTCTTTCCCCGGGCTCGCGCGTGAACGGCTCCAACGCGGGTTATCACGGAGCGGGAAGGGGGTGCGGGCGGTGCGAGCGATCGGCGGAATCTGGCGCTGGCGACACAACCCACTGCGTCGTACGACGGATCTGGTCGAGGCGTGGGTGGCCTTGTCGGCCTTGTTGCTGATCCTCCTGGTCGCACCCGTGGTGGGTTCCCTCGTCGGCGCCGTGGCACAGGAGGTCCTCCAGCAGTCGGTCCACGAGCAGCGGCAGTCCCGCCACGAGGTCACGGCCACCGTGGTGCGGAAGGTGGACGGTTCGCCGCTGGAGGTGGACCCGGAGACGGCCACCGGCCGGGAGGCCCGTACCCGGGTCGTCGCGGACTGGACGGCGCCCGACGGCACGGCACGGCACGGGACGGTCCTCGCGGGCCTCAAGTCCCCGCACGGCGGCGACCACTTCGCGATATGGACGGACGAACACGGCGCGCTGGTGGCCCGCCCGCTGGACTCCGCCACGGCGACGACGCACGCCGTGCTCGCCGGCTTCGGCGCGGCCCTGCTCACCGCGGGCACCGTCGAGGGCGTTCGGCGGCTGATCGTCTGGCGCCTGGTCCATCGCCGGTACGCCCGTTGGGACCAGGCCTGGGACCGTGCGGGCCCGGACTGGGGCCGCACCGGCACCGGCAGCTGACGGCCTTCCGTCTCTGGTCAACCCACCACCCGCGCGCACGCTACGGTGGTCCGGCCGAACCATTCGGCATCAACCCGCGTACCACGAGGTGGGGGCACATCAACGCCATGGCACAGGGCACGGTCCAGGTGACGCACACCGGCACATCGAGGTGGCGGCGCCGCACGGGTGAGTACGCATCGCTCGCCGCCGCCCTGGAGGCCGCGGCCGAGGGTGACGTGCTCACCATCGCTCCCGGAACCTACCGGGAGAACCTGGTCGTTGAGCGGTCGGTGACGCTGCGCGGACCCGAGGGCTCCCCCGGTTCCGTGCGTCTCGCGCCCTTGGACGGGGTGCCGTTGACCGTGCGCGCCTCGGCGGTGGTACAGGACCTGCACGTGGAGGGCCAGGACGCGGCCGCGCCCGCGGTGCTCGTCGAGGACGGCACACCGGAGCTGCTGGACGTACGGATCGTCACGCGGTCCGCGGCGGGCATCGAGGTGCGGGGCAGTGCCCGCCCGACCGTGCGGCGGTGCACCGTCGACAACCCGGCGGGCATCGGCATCGCCGTGGTCGACGGCGGCGGCGGTGTCTTCGAGGAGTGCGAGGTCGTCGCGGCGGGGCAGGCCGGCGTCTCGGTGCGCGGCGGGGCCCACCCCCGGCTGGAGCGCTGCCGGGTGCACCACACGTCGGGCGCGGGTCTGAGCGCGTCCGGCGAAGGCTCCTCCCTGGAGGCGGTGGGCTGCGAGATCTACGAGGTCAGGGGCAGCGGTGTGCAGATCACCGCCCGGGCCACCGCGCACCTCACCGACTGCGATGTGCACCGCACCACCTCCGACGGCGTCACGCTCGACACGGACGCCGTGCTCACCCTGGCCGACTGCCGTATCCACGACATCCCGGAGAACGCGGTCGACCTGCGCTCCCGTTCCGTACTGACACTGACCCGCACGACGGTGCGTCAGTTCGGCCGCAACGGGCTGTCGGTGTGGGACCCGGGCACGCGCGTGGACGCCAACCAGTGCGAGATCTTCGACAGCACCGGCGACTACCCGGCCGTCTGGGTCAGCGACGGCGCCACCGCGGTCCTCGACTCCTGCCGGGTGCACGACGTGCCCGACGCCCTGTTCGTCCTCGACCGGGGCTCCCGCGCGGACGTCGTGGACAGCGACCTGTCCCAGGTGCGCAACACGGCCGTGTCGGTGAGCGACGGGGCGACCGCCCAGCTCGACGACTGCCGGATCCGGGACGCGGCGACCGGCGCGTGGTTCCGCGACCACGGCAGCGGCGGCACCCTCAACAACTGCACCGTGGACAGCACCCAGACCGGCGTGATCGTCACCAAGGGCGCCGACCCCACCGTCGAGCGCTGCACCGTCGACTCCCCCGCCGAGGCCGGGTTCTATGTGTCGGCCGGTGGCCGCGGCACCTTCCTGAACTGCCGGGTGACGAACAGCGGCGGCTACGGCTTCCACGTGATAGACGGCAGTCGCACGACGCTGCGCAAGTGCCGTACGGAGCGCTGCGCGCGCGGCGGTTACGAGTTCGCCGACGCCGGGGGCGACGCGGGCTCGGGCTCCGGTCCCCTGGCCGAGGACTGCACCAGCGACGAGAGCGCGGGCGCGCGGACACCCGGGGCCGCAGCGTCGCCGGCGACGGTGGTGCAGACCACCGCCCAGTCGCCGGGTCTGCTGGGTATGGTCCCCGAGCAGCGGGTCACCACGCCGGAGCCGCAGCAGGCGGCCGGTGAGAGGGAGACGTCGGTGCGGACCTCGAAGGACGTGCTCGGCGAGTTGGACACGCTGGTGGGCCTGGAGAGCGTCAAACGCGAGGTGCGGGCCCTCATCGACATGATCGAGGTCGGGCGGCGCCGTCAGCAGGCCGGGCTCAAGGCGGCGTCCGTCAAGCGTCATCTGGTCTTCACCGGCTCCCCCGGCACCGGTAAGACCACCGTCGCCCGTCTCTACGGCGAGATCCTCGCCGCCCTGGACGTGCTGGAGAAGGGCCATCTCGTCGAGGTGTCCCGCGTCGACCTCGTCGGCGAGCACATCGGCTCGACGGCGATCCGCACCCAGGAGGCCTTCCAACGGGCGCACGGCGGCGTGCTGTTCATCGACGAGGCGTACGCGCTGTCGCCGGAGGACGCGGGCCGCGACTTCGGCAAGGAGGCCATCGACACCCTGGTGAAGCTGATGGAGGACCACCGGGACTCCGTGGTGGTGATCGTGGCGGGCTACACGGCGGAGATGGAGCGCTTCCTCTCGGTCAACCCCGGTGTGGCGTCCCGTTTCTCACGGACCATCACCTTCGGCGACTACGGCCCCGAAGAGCTGCTGCGGATCGTGGAACAGCAGGCCGAGGAGCACGAGTACCGGCTCGCTCCGGGCACCTCGGACGCCCTGCTGAAGTACTTCACGGAGCTCCCCAAGGGAGCCGCCTTCGGCAACGGGCGTACCGCGCGCCAGACGTTCGAGGCGATGGTGGAGCGGCATGCCGGCCGGGTCGCCCAGGTGGCCGAGCCGAGCACGGACGACCTGACCTTGCTGTACGCGGAGGATCTGCCCGAGCTGCCCTGATCCGCTCAGGTGCGCTGCTGGGGCAGCTCCGGTCGCAGCCGTCCCAGCAGCATCTCGCGTTCCTCTGCGAACGCCGGGTCGGCCTGGTAGTCGGAGTGGCCGAGCACAGGCGCGGGCAGCGGGTGTGCCTCGGTGCGGCCGTACGCCAGCGGGTCCGCCAGGGGCTCGCGGTCCACCTGGGGGCCGCAGGCGTCGCCTGACAGCCGGACCGGGCCGCCGATGGGGTCGGTGAGCCGGTACAGGTTGCGCCAGCAGGCGATGTCCTCGTGCAGGGCGGCGAGCGCGGCCGGGCCGAAGTGGGCCGGGAACCAGCGGCCGTAGAGGCGCTCGATCGGGGAGCCGTAGGTGAGCAGGGCGACCCGCTTGCGGTCGGAGGGTTTCAGCTGCCAGGCCGCGGCGGCCGCGAGGACACTGCCCTGGGAGTGACCGGAGATCACCAGACGCCCGCCCGTGGCGCGCGTCCAACCGGCCATCCGCCAGGTCAGGTCGGGGACCGCGCGCTCCGCGTAACAGGGCGGGGCGAAGGGGTGCGCGGCGCGCGGCCAGAAGGTGCCGACGTCCCAGAGGATGCCGATCGTGCGCCGCGCGGAGGCGTCCTTGTAGGCGCGCCGGCC
This sequence comes from Streptomyces sp. NBC_00080, assembly GCF_045041255.1. Classification (NCBI taxonomy): domain Bacteria; kingdom Bacillati; phylum Actinomycetota; class Actinomycetes; order Kitasatosporales; family Streptomycetaceae; genus Streptomyces; species Streptomyces sp. NBC_00080. Next base: position 8,388,892 of record NZ_CP108235.1, on the reverse strand, counting down.
CCAGGTGACGAAGAGGACGAAGCCGAGCCCTATGAGCCAGGAGCCCATGGCCTGAGCGGTCTGGGCGGCGCCCTGGACGAAGGCCTGGGCGCCGTCCGTGGCGCGCACCGGGGTCTTCCCGGTGCCGAAGGCGCCGACGAGCGCGCCCGCGCCCAGGAGCAGCGTCGCGGTGGAGACGACGGCGACGAGGAGCGGGCCACGGTCGGTGAGCGTGGCCATCGCGCGGGCGCGGGCGATGCGACGGGTGCGGGCAGGGTCGCCGGGTCCGACCCCGTACGCGCGGCCCACCGCGTCCTGCTCGGCCCGGGTGAGCAGCCAGGTCTGCCGTCCGAGCAGTGCACACAGCGCCAACAGGACGACGAGCAGCACGGGGATGACGGACGCCTGCCAGGTCAGGAGCACGGGCGGTCCGTCGAGGAAGGTCCCCGTGCCGTCCAGCCAGTCCGACACTCGCTGCGACACCCCGCCGGACATCACCCCGCCGAGCGCGCAGGCCAGCATCGCGACAGCGGGCCCCCCGAGCCCGCGCAGGGCGCAGCGCTCCTGCTGGACGAGTTGAACCCGCTCGACGGCGGTGGCCCCGTCCGGGTCAGCCGGCGCGGAGCGCTCGCGTGGGCAGTGGTGCAGGACGCGGGCGACGACCGCCAGGGCGATCACCAGGGCGCCCTGGGCGAGGGCGAGCGCGCCGAAGGTCGCGTCGCCGGGGAGCCGACCCTCGGAGTGCCAGCCGGGGCGCTGCCACCCGGCGTACACCAGGGTGAGGGTGAGCAGGACGAGGGCGGCCAGGGGCAGCCGATGGACGAGGTGCGCGTCGACGCGGCGGTCGAGGCGGTGCTCGCTGCGGCCCCGGCGGCACACCACCCAGACCGTGGCGAGCGTGCCCGCCACCAGGGACGCCTCCAGCAACCGGCCGAGCCAGTCGAGGAGGGCGGGGCCGCCGGGTCGGCGGTCCTGGCGCACGGCCGCCGTGCCGACGGCCGCGGCCACCGTCAGCAGTCCCGCCGCGGTGTGGGCCGCGCGCAGGCGGGCCACCAGCCGGCGCCCGTACCAGAAGCCGGGCCGGCGGAGTGCGGTGTGACCGGGGCCGTTCTCGGGTTCGGAGGCGCGGTCGAGGGGCTCCTGGGACTCGTACGCCCGCCAGGTGCGGTGGGACAGGTACCACAGGAGACCGACGAGGGCGGTCGGGACCAGGGCGGCGAGGGCGAGCCGGCGGCCCGGCAGGCTCCACCAGCCGCCGTCGGAGACCGCCGGGGAGAGGAAACCCAGCCAGGAGTGACGCTCGGCGCACGCGGTCGTGCCCGCGCACTGCCAGGCGGTCAGGTCGAGGGCGACCTCGCAGGCCGCGGCGACGAGCAGCACCGTCAGGCTCAGTGCCGCGAGCCGCACGAGCAGCCCGTACAGCCGCACCGCGCGGACGCCCTCCCGTGCGGCGGGGCGCATCCAGTGGGCGAGGTTGACGACCATGAACGGCAGCAGCAGGAGCCACAGGGCGCGCGTGCCGTTGCCGGAGGTGAGGTTGGACCACACATAGGCCTCGGGAACCGGGGCGTCGCGGCCGCGGTCGTCGGCGGGGCCGGTGTCCGCGGTGACGTCGTCGGCGCGCCGGAACACGGCCGCCGTGTCGTCGCCGGTGATCCGCACGGTGCGCGGATCGTTGAGCATCTTCTCGGGCGTGGCGCCACCCACGCCGTGGACCAGGAGTTCCAGGGCCGTTCTGTCCGCTGAGGCACGTTCCACTGTTCGCACTTCCCCCGTGACACGCCTTCGACATGTGTCCGCGCGGACATAAGGATCGCCATTTCGAAGGCCTGATACACCTCCCGTCACGGAACCTCCCCGGAGCGGGCGGGGAACGCCCACGCCACACGTGAGTGGCATGCACGCGTCGGGGTGGTGGACCAGCTGTGAGCAAGCCGTGCGAGGATGGGACGCCCCCGCACCGGAATCGGCGAGAATGGCCTCGTCGGAGCAGGTGAGCGGGCCTGTCGGACGGGCTGAGGGAAAGGACCGGAGCGTACGTGAGTGAGAATCAGAACCTCCTCGCGGAGCAGCGCCGCGCCCTGATCCTGGACGAGGTACGCCGCCGGGGTGGCGTACGGGTCAACGAGCTGACCCGCAAGCTCGGCGTGTCGGACATGACGGTGCGCCGTGACCTCGACGCGCTGGCGCGACAGGGTGTCCTGGAGAAGGTGCACGGCGGTGCGGTGCCGGTCGTGGAGGCGAGCACCCACGAGCCGGGCTTCGAGGCGAAGTCGGGTCTGGAGCTGACCGCCAAGGAGGACATCGCGAAGGCGGCGGCGGAACTCGTCGCCCCGGGCAGCGCGATCGCGCTGTCGGGCGGTACGACGACGTACGCGCTGGCGCATCATCTGGTGGACGTGCCGGATCTGACCGTGGTGACCAACTCGGTGCGCGTGGCCGACGTCTTCCACGTGGCGCAGCGCACCTCGGGCCCCCGCCAGGGCGCGGCCACGGTCGTGCTGACCGGCGGGGTGCGCACGCCGTCCGACTCGCTGGTGGGTCCGGTCGCCGACCAGGCCATCGCGGCGCTCCACTTCGACGTGCTGTTCCTTGGTGTGCACGGGATATCGGCCGAGGCCGGTCTGTCGACGCCGAACCTCGCGGAGGCCGAGACCAACCGGCGCCTGGTGCAGTCGGCGCGCCGGGTGGTGGTGGTCGCGGACCACACCAAGTGGGGTGTGGTGGGCCTGAGTTCGTTCGCGGCGCTGGAGCAGGTCGACACGCTGGTGACGGACGCGGGGCTGCCGGAGGCGGCGCGCGCGGAGGTCTCCGAGCACCTGCGGCGGCTGGTGGTCGCGGGCGAGCCCGGTGAGGGTACAGACATCTGAAGGGCCTGCGGCTAGGGTGACGCACCCGTTTCCTCGCCCCGAGGAGGTTGTGCGCATGGCTCACCGGTTGCGCCCCGAAGGACTCGCGTTCGTCGAGACCGCTCCCGTACGGCTGGTTTTCGCTCGGGAGGTGTCCGCTCCCCCTGGGCTCGTCTTCCGCGCTCTCGCCGAGGACGTGTCCGGCTGGGCGCAGTGGTTCCCGGCCGTGACGTCCGTCCAGCCCCTGGACGACGGCGCGGGGCGCGACGTACGGCTCAGGGGCGGCACGCGTTTCCGCGAGACGGTGCTCGTGGCGAAGGAGCCGGAGCTGTACGCCTACCGCGTGGACGTGACCAACGCGCCGGGCGTCCGGGCGCTGGTCGAGGAGTGGCGGCTGACGCCGGCCGGGGCGGGAACGCGGGTGCAGTGGACGTTCGCCGCCGACGGCAACGGCGCGTTCCGGGCGGTCCTGCGGCTGGCGCGGGCCGGTCTGGGGCGGTCGTTCCGGGACGCGGTGACGAAACTGGACCGCCGGCTCACCCCGTAAGGGCCACGAGCCGTCCGCTCGGGCGGCGCGGGCCGGAGGTCAGGCCGGCCACACGCCGGTGGCCAGCAGCGATTCGATCGCGGCGGTGTACGGGGCGATGTCCAGGCCCTGCTCGGCGAGCCAGCTGTCGGAGTAGTACTTGTCGAGGTAGCGGTCGCCCGGGTCGCACAGCAGGGTGACGACGCTGCCGCGGTGTCCGTCGGCCACCATCTCGGCGACGATCTTCAGCGCGCTCCACAGTCCGGTGCCGGTCGAGCCGCCCGCCTTGCGGCCGATGGCCCGTTCCAGGGCGCGTACGGCGGCGACGCTGGCCGCGTCCGGGACCTTCATCATCCGGTCGACGGCGCCGGGCACGAAGCTGGGTTCCATGCGCGGCCGGCCGATGCCCTCGATGCGTGAGCCGCAGTCGCAGGTGACGTCCGGATCGCCGGTGGTCCAGCCCTCGAAGAAGCACGAGTTCTCCGGGTCGGCGACGCAGATGCGGGTGTTGCGCCGCGTGTAGTGGACGTACCGGGCGAGGGTCGCGGAGGTGCCGCCGGTGCCGGCCGTGGCCACGATCCAGGCGGGCTCCGGGAACCGCTCCCACTCCAGTTGACGGAAGATGGATTCGGCGATGTTGTTGTTCCCGCGCCAGTCCGTGGCCCGTTCGGCGTAGGTGAACTGGTCCATGTAGTGACCGCCGCTGTCCGCCGCGAGGCGGGCGGACTCCTCGTACATCGTGCGGGAGTCGTCGACGAAGTGGCACTGGCCGCCGTGGAACTCGATCAGGCGGATCTTCTCGGCGCTCGTCGTGCGCGGCATGACCGCGATGAAGGGCACGCCGATCAGCTTGGCGAAGTACGCCTCGGAGACGGCCGTCGAACCGCTGGACGCCTCGATCACCGGACGGCCCGGCCGGATCCAGCCGTTGCACAGGCCGTAGAGGAAGAGCGAGCGGGCGAGTCGGTGCTTGAGGCTGCCGGTGGGGTGGGTCGACTCGTCCTTGAGATACAGGTCGATGCCCCACTTCTCGGGGAGCGGGAAGCGCAGCAGATGGGTGTCGGCCGAGCGGTTGGCGTCGGCCTGGACCTTGCGGACGGCTTCTTTCAGCCAGTCGCGGTAGGCGGTGTCGCTGCGGTCGACGTCGAGGGTGGCGCCGGTCCTGTTGTGCTGGGGGGTGGTCACGGCAGGGCTCCTTCAGGCTTCGCGCCGACGGTGTTCCGCGCGGCCGACACACCGATCATAAGCACCAGCCACACGCTTCTCACCTGCATAAACACACCTTTGAGAGCCTCAAAGGCGGCCCTGGGGGGCGGCTTTGGGGGCGCGGGGGCGCATTCCCGCGAATGCTCCGGGCGGGTAGCGCCGAGGCGTCGTGCGCACTGGTGCTCGACGCCGGGCGCGGGCAGACTGCACCGGGTCGGGCGAAGGTCCGGGCGGGGTGATGACGCCGGTCCGGACGCGGGACCCGGACGGGGGCGCACACTGGACCGAGGACGGGTTCGATCACGACGCGGGCTGGATCACGACCCACGCGGGTGCACGGTTCGGCTCGCCCAGGCACACAAGGGGGCGGGGAAGCATGGCGGAGCCGGAGTTCACGGCTACGGGCGTGCGCATCGGCAAGCGGCTGCGTTCGCTCACCCGAGCCGGCCAGGTCCGGATCAGCGACGGCAGGCTGGAGTTGCTGACCAGCTACGGCAGTGAGATCGACAGCGCGCCCGTACAGGCGGTCCGCGCCTCCAGGCCCTGGTTCGCGCCGGAGGACCGGGCACTGGCCGACTTCAACGGCAAGCGGTACCTGCTGACCCTCGGCGACCACGACCCGGCGCCCGGCGAACCGGGGCCGCCCGCGGCGCGCCGCTTCATCGAGGCCGTGCGCAGGGCGGCGGGGCGCGGCGGCTGAGCCGGCGCCGACGTACCGCGTCCGAGGCCGAACGGGTGGCCTGGCCGACGCAAGTTGCGGCACTGCGGCCACTGCGTCACTCTGGTCTCACGTCACTCTGGGTTTACCGGCGATAACGCTGCGAACCAGCCCGCCGGCCACGACAGCAGGCGGCCGCCTTGCGCAGACGCTCTGCTCGATCCGAATCCCGTGTTCTTCCGGACCTAAGTCGGGGAGTCGCAGCCGTGATCACCAACCCGAACAGGCACTGCACGGTCGAGCTTCAGGCCCTGCCGTCGCGGATCGGCCAGGTCCGCAGAATCGTATCGGCGCAGTTGCGCTACTGGCATATGGATCCACTCATAGACCGCGCCGCGCTCGGTGTGACGGAGCTGTTGACCAACGTCCACCTGCACGCGCAGCCCGACAAGATGTGCGTCGTGGAGATGGAGCTGCTGCTCGACCGGCTCACCGTCTCCGTGCGTGACCACGACCCGCGCCTGCCGGTCGTGGGGGTCGTCGACGAAGCGACGCTCGCCACCTGCGGGCGCGGGCTGGCCATGGTGGCGGCGGTGAGCGAGAGCTGGGGCGCCCGGCCGGACGGCGAGTCCGGCAAGGTCGTGTGGTTCACGCTGCCGGCCCCCGTCGCCACGCGGGAGCTCTCGGCGCGGCCGCCGCGTCGTACGCCCAGGGAGCAGGTCCCGCCGCGGTTCACGGAGGTCGTCTCCGTCGACGACCTGCGGCCCGCACATGCCCCCGCCCGGTCGGCCGCCGTCGGCTGACCGGGCGGTGACGTCACCTTCGGGGCGTCCGTCGCCCGGGCCACGGTGACCCATCCCTGAGGCGTACTCCGTCCGGGTGTACGTCACTCCGCGGCGACGGCCCGCAGCACGTCCAGGTGTGCCGCGCGCCGGGCCGGACGCAGCCCGGCGAGGACTCCGGCAGCGATGCCCACCAGGGCCACCACGGCGAGTCGCGCGGGCGGCAGCGCGAAGGCGAAGGCGCTGTCGCTCGACCCGTCGGAGGCCCGGACGAGCACCCAGCCGAGGAAGGCGCCGAGGGCCAGGCCGCCCACCGTGCCGAACGCGGCGACCAGGACCGACTCCCAGCGGACCATGGCCCGCAGCTGGGACCGGGTCTGGCCGACGGCGCGGAGCAGGCCGAGCTCGCGGGTGCGTTCGTGGATCGCCAGGGTCAGCGTGTTGGCGATACCCAACAGGGCGATGAGGACCGCGAGGGCGAGCAGGGCGTAGACCAGGGTGAGCATCATGTCGATGCCGCCGGCCGAGGACTGCGCGTACTCGTCTCGGGTCTGCACCTCGGGGTTGCCGTAGCGGGCCGCGACCTTCTCCACGGCGGCCTTGCCCTCGGCCGCGCTCACGCCGTCCGCGAAGGAGACCGCGAGGAGCGTGTCGGCGTCCTGGGTGCGGTGCGGGGCCCAGGCCGCGCGGGTGATGACGTACTCGCCGACGAGTTCGGAGCGGCCGTAGACGGCACGCACGGTGAACGTCTTCTCGTCGCCGTCGGTGAAGGCCAGCCGGGTGGTGTCACCGGTGGTCAGGTGCCGGCGGTCGGCCTCCTGCCGGGTGATCGCGATGCCGTCGGTCCCGAGGGCGCCCAGGTCGCCCCGGACGGTGCCGAGGTCGAAGGTGCGGCGCAGCGCGACCGGGTCCGTGACGGTCAACGCCCGCCCCTTCCCGTCGACTTCCGCGACGCCGCGGCCGAGTCCGACGGCCGTGGCGACCTCGGGCAGCCTGTCGAGGGCCGGTGCGAGCTTCGGGCTGAGGCCGCTGCCGCCCGCACCGAACGAAGGGGTGCTGACGGCTACGTCGCCCGCGAAGGAACGGGAGACGGTCTGGTCCATGGTCGCCTTGAGGGAGGCCCCGAACACGGTGAAGAGGGAGACCACGGCGACGCCGATCATCAGGGCGCCGGCGGTGGCCGCCGTCCGCTTCGGGCTGCGCAGGGCGTTGCGGCGGGCGAGGCCCCCGGTGACGCCCCGCAGCCGGTCCAGAGGGCTGCCGAGGACGCGTACGGCCGTTCCGGCGGCGACCGGACCGAGGACGACGAAGGCGATCAGGGCCAGGGCTGCTCCGCCTCCCGCCAGCCACACGGACGGGGTGACCAGGACGCCGGTGAGGGTCGCCGCGACGGCGAGGGCGAGCAGGCCCGCGCCGGTGACGGCACGCGGACGGGAGGCACCCAAGGAGTCCACGGCCGTCTCACGCAGCGCGGCCAGCGGGGCGGTGCGGCCGGCCCGCACAGCGGGCAGCAGCGCGGACCCCAGGCAGACCAGGACGCCGACCACGAGGGGGACGGTCAGCGACAGGGCGCCGATCACCAGGTCGCCCTCGGGGAAGGGGAATCCGATGGCCGGGAACAGTGCCTGGAGACCGGCGGCGATACCGATGCCGCCGGCGAGTCCGGCGGCCGAAGCGGTCACGGCGACCGCGGCGGCCTCGACGAGCGTGGCCTCGGTGACCTGGCGGCGGGAGGCGCCGAGGGCGCGCAACAGTGCGTTCTCCCGAGCGCGTTGGGCCACGACGATCGCGAACGTGTTGTGGATGGAGAAGGTCGCGACGAGCAGGGCCACACCGGAGAACACCAGCAGGAACGTGGTGAAGATCGTCAGGAATTGGCCGGCGATCATGTCGGTGTTCTCCTGCGCGGACTCCTGACCGGTGATGGCCTCGACGCCCTCGGGCAGTACGGGAGTCAGCCGGTCGACGAGCTCCGCCTGGCTCACCCCCGGGTCGGCGCGCACGACGATGCTCGTCGCCCGGCCGGGCCTGGCGGTGAGGTACTTCTCGGCGTCGGCGCGGGTCATACCGGTGAAGGTGACCTGGGCCATGCCGTCCTCGCCGCCGAAGGTCGCGAGTCCGACGATCGTCACGCGCACGGGGTCGGGGGTGCGCAGCGTGGTGGTGTCGCCGATCTTCAGGCCGCCCTTGTCGGCGGTGCCCCGGTTGACGACGACCTCGCCGGACCGGGCCGGTGCGCGGCCCTCCGCGAGCCGGTAGGGGTTGAGCTTCGTGTCCGGGATCCAGTTGCCGGCGAGGGTGGGCGGGCCCTGGCCGCCGATCGGTTCGCCGTCACCGGCGACGAGTTGTCCCGCGCCCCGGATGTCGGGGGCGACGGCCGCGACGCCGGGGACGGCAGCGACGGTGCCGACCAGGTCCGTGGGGACGGGCTGTCGCACGCCCTGGCTCTCGCCTGGGGTGGTGATGGTGTCGGCGCCGCGCACGACGGCGTCGGTGCCCGCGGTCGCGTTGCCGAACATCGAGTCGAAGCCGGCGCGCAGGGTGTCCCCCATGACCAGTGTTCCGGCCAGGAAGGCCACGCCGAGGAAGACGGCGAGGAAGGTTCCGGCGAAGCGGCGCCGGTGGGCGCGCAGGGACGAGAGGCTGAGGCGCAGGGACGCGTTCATGACGGCACCTCGAAGGCTTTCATGCGGTCCAGGACGCGGTCGGCGGTCGGGGACTCCATCCGGTCCACGAGCCGTCCGTCGGCGAGGAAGACGACCTCGTCGGCGTGGGCGGCGGCGACCGGGTCGTGGGTGACCATGACGACCGTGCGGCCGGTCCGGCGTACGGTGCGGGCGAGGAGCCCGAGCACCTCTCCCCCGGCGCGGGAGTCGAGGTTGCCGGTGGGCTCGTCGGCGAAGACGACGTCCGGTCTCCCGGCGAACGCCCGTGCCACGGCGACGCGTTGCTGCTGGCCGCCGGAGAGTTCGGAGGGCCGGTGGTGGAGCCGGTCGCGCAGCCCGACGACGTCCACGAGGGCGTCGATCCACTCCGACTCGCCCCGCTCGCCCGCCAGGTCCAGCGGCAGCCGGATGTTCTCCTCGACGGTCAGGGTCGGCACCAGGTTGTACGCCTGGAAGACGAACCCGACCCGGTCGCGGCGCAGGAGGGTGAGGCGACGGTCGTCGAGCGTGCGCAGTTCGGTGTCGCCGATGTACGCGGTGCCCGAGGTGAGGGTGTCCAGCCCGGCGGCGCAGTGCATCAGGGTGGACTTGCCCGAGCCCGACGGGCCCATGATCGCGGTGAACCGACCGGCCGGAAAGGCCACGTTCACCCCGTCCAGGGCCCGTACGGCGGTGTCGCCGACGCCGTGGACCTTCACGGCGTCGACGACCCGCGCGGCGTTGCGCGTGGCCGTGGTGGCGGTCGCGGTGCTCATGCCGCACCGCCCTTGTCCGTGCGGCCGAACTGCTCGTCCAGGACGGACAGCCGACGCCAGTACTCGTCCTCGTCGATCTCACCGGAGGCGAAGCGACGGCCGAGGACGGCGAGGGGCGAGTCGCCGGTGGGCCGGGGGTCGCCGGCCGCGCTCCACGGGCCGCGGCGGCCTCGCCACACCGTGCGGCGCAGGAGCGTGACGACGCCCACGACGACGGCCGCCCAGATCAGCGGGAAGAACAGGATCCACGGGCCGGGTCCGCCACCGTCCCAGTTCGCCAGGGTGTTCATCTCGGGTCATCTCCTCAGTGGGTCTGCGTGATGTCTCGAGAGTCCTGCCGGGAGGGGGTCCGGGTCGTCGTACGGCCAGCGGCAGTGCGCGTACCTCGCCGGGAGTACGCGCGCGTGTTGCGGCTGCTCCCTGCGGGCTGTTCCATGGGGGCTCGACTTCTGTAACTACCAGTATGTACAGTCGGGTCATGAGCACTGCGGAGCGGCTGATCGAGTCCACCCGGGAGCTGCTCTGGGAGCGCGGTTACGTGGGGACCAGCCCCAAGGCGATCCTGGAGCGCGCCGACGCCGGGCAGGGCAGCATGTACCACCACTTCAAGGGCAAGCCCGATCTCGCGCTGGCGGCGATCAGGCGGACCGCCGACGAGATGCGGGCCACCGCCGAGGGGGTACTCGACGGGCCGGGCACGCCGTACGAGCGCATCGAGGCGTACCTGACACGCGAGCGGGACGTGCTGCGCGGCTGCCCCATCGGGCGGCTGACGATGGATCCGGAGGTGATCGCGAGCGACGAACTGCGCGAGCCCGTCGACGAGACCATCGACCGGATCCGTGAACGGATCGCGCATCTCGTCGAAGAGGGGAAGGAACAGGGGCAGTTCGGGGCCGAGCTGGACGGCGAGGCGATCGCCGCCACCGTCGTCGCGACCGTCCAGGGCGGTTACGTGCTGGCCCGCGCGTCCGGTTCACCGACCGCCTTCGACGCGGCTGTCCGCGGGCTGCTGTCGCTGCTCGTACCCCGTCCGGCCGACTAGGAGACCCGATGCACGCCATGCAGTACGAGCTCACGCTGCCCGCCGACTACGACATGGGCGTCATCCACGCGCGCGTGTCCCGTGTCGGGCATCTGCTCGACGACTGGGAGGGCCTGGGCCTCAAGGCGTACCTGCTGCGCGAACGCGGGGTACACGGTTCGCCGGTCAACCAGTACGCGCCCTTCTATCTCTGGAACACCGTGGAGGGAATGAACGCCTTCCTCTGGGGAGGCGGCTTCCAGGGTCTGAGCGACGACTTCGGGCGTCCGACGGTCCGTCAGTGGACCGGTCTGGCCTACGCGGAGGGCGTCGCCGCCGGTTCCCCCGCCCTGTTCGCCGTACGGCGGCGCGAGCCGGTCCCGGACGGAGTGGCGCTGTCCGAGACGGCGCGGGACGCGGCGGACGAGGTGGAGCGGCTGGCGCGGGAGGAGGGCGCGGTGCTCGCGGCGGCGGCGGTCGACACGAGCCGCTGGGAGCGGGTGCACTTCTCGCTCTGGGCGCACGACATGCCGAAGGCCGACGGCGACCTGTTCCAGGTGCTGCACCTGTCGGCGCCGGGGCGGACCGTCCTGCCCGGGGGCCGGCACTGGTGAACGCCGTGCGGACCGTGCTCGGGGACCTGCCGGCGGAGCGGCTCGGCGTGTGCGACGCGCACGACCACCTGTTCTTCGGCAGTCCCCGGCTGCCCGGCCAGGAGCTGAACAGCCGCTCCGCGGCGCGTGCCGAACTCGCGGCGTTCCGCGCGCAGGGCGGTGACGCCGTCGTGCAGTGGACGCCGTACGGTCTCGGGCGGCGCGCGGCGGATCTGCCCCCGCTGTCCCGGGAGGCGGGGGTGCGGGTGGTGGCCGCGACGGGGCTGCACCAGGACGTCCACTACGACGAGGCGACACTCGACGGGTTGCGGCACCGGCTCGCCGAGGTGTTCGTGACCGAACTGACCGAGGGCATCGGGACGTCGGGGGTCCGCGCCGGGCTGGTCAAGGTCGCGGGCGGGTTCCACGCCCTCGACGCGCACGCCCGCTGGACCATGGCCGCCGCGGCCGAGGCGCATCACGCGACGGACGCGCCGATCGCCGTCCATCTGGAGCTGGGTACCGGCGCGCTCGACGTGGTCGACCTGCTGTGCGGGGAATTGGGCGTGCCCCCGCACCGGGTGATCCTCGGGCACCTCAACCGGGCGCCCGACGGGGTGGTGCACCGGCAGGCCGCCGAGGCGGGCTGCTGGCTCGCCTTCGACGGCCCGTCACGCGCCCATCACGCCACCGACTGGCGGATGCCGGACGCCGTACGGGCCCTGGCCGATGCCGGTTTCGGCGACCGGCTGCTGCTCGGCGGCGACACCACGACGGCCGCGGCCCGCTCGGTCGACGGCGGTCCCGGGATGCCGTATCTGCTGCGCCGGGTCCGGACACGGCTGGCGCTCGCCGTGGGTGAGGAGCTGGTGGTGCGGATCCTGGCGGAGAACCCGGGACGGGCCTTCGGCTTCGAGTGGCGCTGAACGCCGGGCCCGGCGGCGGGACGCTCAGGTGGACGCCTGGTCGCTGTCCTTCAGGGCGCCCCAGCCGTGCCAGCGGTCGATCTCGATCCAGGCGCTGACACGGGAGCGGACCCGGTCGGGGTACGGCTTGCCCGTGTAGTGGGTGGAGATGCGGTCGATGTCCGCCAGGCCTTCGTCCTCGTGCAGCTCGGCCACCCGCCCGATGAGGGTGACGTGCGTGTACCAGTCGTCAGAGTCGAGAACGGTGAGGGTCAGGCGCGGGTCGCGGCGCAGGTGCCGGAGGCGGACCCGGCTCTCGTCCAGGTTGATCAGGACGCGCCCGTCCTCCCAGAGGTACCAGGTGGGGGTGGAGACGGGGGCTCCGTCGGAACGCAGGGTCGCCATCACACAGGGGTTGGGGCGGCCCAGCAGTTCGACGGCCTCGGGCGGCAGCGGGGGCTTGGACACGGGATCTCCTCGCGGTTCGGGTGTCTCGCGGTTCAGGCGTTCTTGTCGAAGCTGGCGAAGTAGGCGGCGGCCATGTCCTCGTCGCCGTGGCCCTGAGCGGCGGCCCGCTCCAGACGCTCGGCACTCGCCGCCGCCACGTCCAGGCGGACGCCGTGCTCACGTCCGGCCTCGACGATCAGCCGCGCGTCCTTGGCCGCCGTCGCGACCGCGAACTGTGCGGGCGAGAGCCGGTCGTCGAGGATCAGCGCGGTCTTCGCCTTCAGGTACCCCATGTCGAGCGGGCCACCCGCGATCAGGTCGAAGAACGCGTTCGGGTCGACATCCAGGGACTGCGACAGGGCGAGGACCTCGCCGGCCGCGGCGGTGGCCGCGATGACCCAGCTGTTGGCCACCAGCTTCAGGCGCGTCGCGCTCCCCTCGCCGCCGTCCTCGCCCGTCCACACCGTCCGCGCGCCCACCGCGTCGAACACCGGCGCCACCGCGTCGCGGTGCTCGCTCGGGCCCGCCGCCAGCACGGTCAGCCGACCGTCCTCGGCGGGTTGCCGGGTGCCCAGGACGGGCGCGTCGAAGAAGACGAGGTCGTGTGCGAGCGCGAAGGCTGCCAGGTCGCCGATGACCCCGGTCCCGGCGGTCGTCGACTGCACCCAGGCCGCTCCGGCGCGCAGGCCGGGCACGGCGTCGCGCATGACCTCCAGGGCGGCGGGCCCGTCGTAGAGCATGGTGAGGACGACATCCGCACCCTCGACCGCCTCGGCGGGGGTGTCGACGACAAGGACGCCGTCGGCGGTGAGCGGCTCGGCCTTGGCGCGGGTGCGGTTCCAGGCACGCACGGTGTGGCCCGCCCGGGCGAGGTTGCGGGCCATCGCGGCACCCATGATGCCGGTGCCCAGGACGCCCACGGTCAGTTCGTCTGTCATGGCCTCAACCTACTTCGACGCGGCGCCGACCAGGTCGTCCAGCCACGCCCGGTGGCCGTTGAGCATAGGGTCCGGCGTACGTCCTGGTCGCCTCCCGGCCTGGGCCCGGCGCGTCGGAGAGTGCCGGCGGCGGACGGCGGTCCGTGCGCCGCGCCCCGGGGCGTCTCGCTCTTCCTCGTCCGGCATCCCGGAAGCCGGCAGCAACGCGGACGCCTGCGAGGACGACTGACCCGCACCCCCTCCCATACTTGACCGATCATTCTCGTTTGATCTAGCGTCACCCCATGGCCAGAACCAAGGAATTCGATCCCGACGCGGCTCTCCAGTCGGCCCTGGAGCTGTTCTGGCGGCGCGGCTACGAGGCCACTTCGATGGCGGACCTCGTCGAGCACCTGGGCATCGGCCGCGCCAGTCTCTACGCGACCTTCGGCAACAAGCACGACCTGTACCTGAAGGCGCTGGACCGGTACGGGGACAAGCATCAGCCGCTGCTCCTGGACGAGTTGTCGCAGCCGGGGCCCGCGCTCCCCGCGGTGCGCGCCGTGGTGCGGCGGTTCGCCGCGGAGGCGACGGACGAGGCGATTCGGGCGTACGGGTGCCTCGTCACCAACACGGCGGCGGAGCTGGCCCCGCACGACGTCGCGGCGGCCCGCCGGGTCGAGCGGAGCTGGGAGCATCTGGAGACGCTGCTGGAGTCGGCGCTGGTGCGCGCGCGGGCGCAGGGCGAACTGCCGGCCGGGCGCGATCCGCGGGGGCTGGCACGCATGCTGCTGGTCCTGCTCCAGGGGCTGCGGGTGGTCGGCAAGGCCTCGCCCGATCCCGCGCGGGTGCGGGACGCGGCGGAGCAGGCGCTCACCCTGCTGGACTGACCGACCCCGGCCCACGGCAGCCGTCGGGGTCGCTCTCAGCTGTCCACATACTGGAATGATCGGTCTGGAAAGGACTGCCATGCCTCGGAACCGGAACCGCTTCTCCGGCCGCACCGCACTCGTCACCGGTGGGGGTTCCGGCATCGGACGCACCCTCGCCCTGGCTTTCGCCGCCGAGGGGGCCCGGGTCGTCGTGGCCGGGCGCACCCGCGCCTCGCTCGACGAGACGGTCGGGCTCGTCGAGCGGGACGGCGGGACGGCGTTCGCCCGGGTCGCCGACGTCTCGCGCGCCGCCGACCTGGACGCGCTCGTCCGGGCGGCCGTCGACCAGTTCGGCTCGCTCGACGTCGCCGTCAACAACGCGGGGGTCCTCCGGGCGGGCCGGCCGCTGGCCGACGTCGACGAGGAGGACTGGCAGTCCATGATCGACACCAATCTGACCGGGGTCTTCCTCGCCCTGCGGGCCGAGGTGCGGCAGATGCGGACGCAGCCGGGCGGCGGCGCGATCGTCAACGTGTCGTCCAACATCGGCGTGCACCGGCAGATCCGGGGCCTGACCGGTTACGCCACGAGCAAGGCGGCCGTGACCGCGCTGACCCGTGGTGCCGCGCTGGAACACCTGGGCGACGGCGTCCGGATCAACGCCGTCAGCCCCGGCCCGTCCGAGACGGCCATGTCGCTGCGGCCGGGCGAGTCCTTGGACGAGCGTGCCCTGCGGATGAAGGAGCAGTCGCCGCTGGGCCGGGTGTCGTCGACCGAGGAGGTGGCCCAGGCGGTGCTGTACCTCGCCTCGGACGACGCGGCGTCCGTCGTGGGCACCGACCTGGTGATCGACGGCGGGGCCGCGCTGTAGACCGGCCGTGCAGTGGGCGCGCCGTGCAGTAGACGGCCGTGCGGTGGGCCGCCCCTGCGGTCGGCCGGGCCGTGCCCGTGCCGTGGGCAGCGCCGCGTCTCACACGGGCCCCAGCGCCCCCAGCGGATCGTCCAGCACCGGCTGCCAGGCCAACTCGGCCGCGCCGACCAGGCTGTTGTGATCGAGGGAGCAGGCGAGGATGGGAACGCCGCCGCTGCGGCCCCACAGGCTCCGGTCGGCGACGACGGCGCGCAGCCGGTCGGGGTCGGCGTCGAGAAGGGTGCGGTGCAGACCGCCGAGGATGATCCGGTCGGGGTTGAGGATGTTCACCAGACCGGCCAGCCCCAGGCCGAGCCGGTCGATCAGGGCTTCGGCGGCCATGCGGACCACCGGATCGCCGTACTCCTCGCGGATCAGTTCGTTGGCCTGCTGGAGCAGGGAGCCCTCGGGGCCGGGTTCGCGGCCCGCGGTGGTGAGGAGGGCGAGCGGGTCCGCCTCCACGTCGAGACAGCCCCGGCTGCCGCAGTAGCAGGGCCGGCCCTCGGGGTTGACGGTGAGATGGCCGACCTCCAGGGCGAGGCCCGAACTGCCCGTGTGCAGACGGCCGTCCAGCACCAGCGCGCCACCGACACCCCGGTGCCCGGTGGCCACGCACAGCAGGTCTCGGGCGCCGCGTCCGGCGCCGTGCCGGTGCTCCGCGAGGGCGGCGAGGTTGACGTCGTTACCCACGAACCCGGGGCCGGTGAGCCCGGCGGCGCGGATCCGCTCGGCGAAGATCTCCCGCACGGGCGCGCCCACCGGCCACGCCAGGTGCAGCGGGTTCAGCGCCAGCCCCTCGGGTTCGGTGACCGCGGACGGTACGGCGAGTCCGGCGCCCACACAGGGCCGGCCCGTCTGCCGCAGCAGTTCGGCGCCTGCGTCCACGGCGGCGCCGAGCACCTTGGCGGGGTCGGCGTCGACGGTCTCGCAGCTGGGCGTGGTGGCGACGATCCGCCCACCGAGACCGACCAGCGCGGCCCGGAACCCGTCGGCATGGACCTGCGCGGCGAGGGCGACCGGGCCTTCCTCGGCGACCTCGAGCCGGTGGGAGGGGCGGCCCTGGGAACCGGCGGCGGCGCCCGGCCGCGCGTCGACCCTGATCAGGCCCAGCGCCTCCAGCTCCGCGGCGACCGCGCCGGCCGTCGCACGGGTGACGCCGAGTTCGGCGGTGAGGACCGCGCGGGTCGGCGCCCGTCCGGTGTGCACGAGCTCCAACGCGGGCCCGAGCGCACCGCGCCCCCGGTCCAGCCGCGCTCTCGAGGTGGTCCCATCCCCCGCCGGCCGGGGGTCCGCCTTGCCGCTCATGAGGGCGAGTCTCCCATGATCCGTTCCTCAGGTGGCGGCGGGGAAGCCGCTCACCCGCAGGGTGATGTTCAGCCGTCCGGTCAGGCCGAGGCCGGCCGGCGCCGTGCCCGGGAGGACCCGCGGCACTCCGTGGTACGCGAGCCGCGACGGCCCCCCGAACACGAACAGGTCGCCGCTGCGCAGCTCGACGTCGGTGTAGGGCCGGGTCCGGGTCCGCGGGTTGCCGAACCGGAAGACGCAGGTGTCGCCGAGGCTGAGGGAGACCACGGGCGCGTCGGACTTCTCGTCGGCGTCACGGTGCATGCCCATCCGGGCATC
The DNA here is from genome assembly GCF_045041255.1 of Streptomyces sp. NBC_00080. NCBI lineage: Bacteria > Bacillati > Actinomycetota > Actinomycetes > Kitasatosporales > Streptomycetaceae > Streptomyces > Streptomyces sp. NBC_00080. The sequence goes on along the minus strand of NZ_CP108235.1, from coordinate 8,372,180 downwards.
GCCGTCGTAGAAGTTGATCAGCGCGATGTCGTACGCGGCTCCCGCGGCCTGCTCCACACCCAGCGCGTCGGCCACCGCGCGCCGGCCCAGCTCGCCCAGCCAGTCGGGGAAGGGCTTGACGGGCGCGCCGTCACCGTCGCTGACCGTCCGGGCGTAGGCGTACGGGTACCAGTGCCAGCCCAGACAGACCTGGCGGGCGGTCATCGTGCCGCCGCCGGGTGTACGGACCGTGCGCAGGCCGGCCGGCGGTCGGGCCCAGTCCCGGCAGGCCCGGAGCAGCTCACGCTGGTGTGCCGGGTCCGCCCAGTCGGGCACGTGCACCGCGCCCGGCGCGACCTGCGCGCGCTCCCGCGGAAACAGCTCGGAGTCCATGGACCCATCCTCCGCCATGGGTCCGACACCGGGCCTGAGCTGCTGCTCGGTTAGCCTTGAAGCACGATGAACGACCCTATGACGACGCCGTGGGGCGAGGTCACGCTGGCCCGCCACCCCGAGGATCCGCGCGAGACGCTGCGCGCCTGGGACGCATCCGACGCGTACCTGCTCAGACACCTCGCGGAGCAGGACGTCCCGCTGACCGGCACGGTGGTGGTGCTCGGCGACCGCTGGGGCGCGCTGGTCACGGCGCTCGCGGCGCATCGCCCCACGCAGATCACCGACTCCTGGCTGGGACAGGAGGCGAGCCGGGCCAATCTGGCGCGGGCCGGCGTCGAGACCGGCGCGGTCCGGCTGCTCACCACCCAGGACCCGGTGCCGGAGCGGATCGACGTGCTTCTGGTCCGGGTGCCCAAGAGCCTGGCGCTGCTGGAGGACCAGCTGCTGCGGCTGGCGCCCGCCGTGCACGCGGACACGGTCGTCGTCGGCACCGGCATGGTGAAGGAGATCCACACCTCGACGCTCAGGCTGTTCGAGCGGATCCTCGGGCCGACCCGGACCTCGCTCGCCGAGCAGAAGGCCCGGCTCGTCCTCTGCACCCCGGACCCGTCGCTGCGCCGCCCCGCCAACCCGTGGCCGTACGCCTACGACCTTCCCGACGACGTCGGCGGCGCCCTCGCCGGCCGTCCGGTCGTCAACCACGCGGGCGTGTTCTGCGCCGACCGGCTCGACATCGGCACCCGGTTCCTCCTGAAGCACCTGCCGACGACCAGCGGCACCCGCCGGGTCGTCGACCTGGGCTGCGGCAACGGCATCGTCGGCACGGCGGTGGCGCTGGCCAACCCGGAGGCCGAGGTGCTGTTCACGGACGAGTCGTTCCAGGCGGTGGCGTCGGCGGAGGCCACCTACAAGGCGAACGGGGTGCCGGGGCACGCCGAGTTCCGGGTCGGGGACGGGCTGGCGGGGGTGGCGGACGGCAGTGTGGACGTCGTACTGAACAACCCGCCGTTCCACTCCCACCAGGCGACGACGGACGCCACGGCCTGGCGCATGTTCACGGGGGCCCGGCGCGCCCTGCGGCCGGGCGGCGAGCTGTGGGTGGTGGGCAACCGGCACCTGGGCTACCACCTGAAGCTGAAGCGGCTGTTCGGCAACAGTGAACTGGTCGCCGGTGACCGGAAGTTCGTGGTGCTGAAAGCCGTCAGGCGAGGGTGAGCCCGACACCGGTGACGATCCGCTCGACGGTGCGCGCCATGGCCTCCCGTCCCGCGCTCAGGTAGGTCCGGGCGTCGACCGCGTCCGGATGCGCGTCCAGGTGCTCACGGATCGCGCCGGTCATGGCCTGGTTGAGCGCGGTGCCGATGTTGACCTTGGCGATGCCGCCCGTGACTGCGGCCGTCAGCTCGCGGTCCGGGACGCCGGAGGAGCCGTGCAGGACGAGGGGCACGTCCAGGGCGGTGCGGAGCCGGTCGAGCAGGCCGTGGTCGAGGACGGCGGTGCGGGTGGTCATCGCGTGGACGCTGCCGATGGCGACGGCCAGTGCGTCCACACCGGAGTCCGTCACGAACGCGCGGGCCTCGACCGGGTCGGTGCGGGCACCGGGCGCGTGCGCGCCCTTGCCGCCTATCTCCCCCAACTCGGCCTCGATCCACAGCCCTCGGGCATGCGCCAACTCCACGGCGGCACGGGTCGCGGCGAGGTTCTCCTCGTACGGCAGGCGGGAGGCGTCGTACATGACCGAACTGAAGCCCGCGTCGGCCGCCCGGCGCAGCAGCGGGTCGCTCTGGACGTGGTCGAGATGCAACGCGACCGGCACGGCGGCCCGTTCGGCCGCGACGGCGGCGGCGCGCGCCAGCGGGAGCAGCTGCCCCCGGCGATAGGCGACGGCGTTCTCGCTGACCTGGAGGACGACGGGCGCTCCGGCGGACTCGGCGCCGGCGATGACGGCCTCGACGTGTTCCAGCGTGATGATGTTGAAGGCGGCGACGGCGGTACGGGCCGCGTGCGCCCGGGTGACCAGTTCGCCGGTGGTGGTGAGCGGCACGGCAGCTCCTCTTCGGGAGTCGGGGGCTCAGGGGGTGAGGATCACCGAGCGGGTGAGATGGCGCGGGCGGTCCGGATCGAGGCCGCGGGCGGCGGCGACGGCCACCGCGAGGCGCTGGGCGCGGACCAGTTCGGCGAGGGGGTCCAGCTCACCCGGCACCCACAACGCGCCGGTGGCGCCCACCTGTCGGGCCAGCCCGTCGGGCGCCTCGCCGAACATCCAGGTCGCGGTGGAGGCGGTGGCGATGCTGATGGGGCCGTGCCGGTACTCCATCGCGGGATAGGCCTCGGTCCAGGACAGCGACGCCTCGCGCATCTTCAGCGCGGCCTCGTTCGCCAGTCCGACGGTCCAGCCGCGTCCGAGGAAGGTGAACTGCCCGCACTCCACGAGCCCTCGCGGAAGCGGCTCGGCGAGCGCGGTGCGGGCGTCGGTGACGACCCTGTCACCGTGCAGGCCGAGATGGGCGCGGAGCAGGGTGAGCGCGGTGGTCGCGAACCGGGTCTGCACGACGGAGCGTTCGTCGGCGTAGTCCAGGACCACCACGTGGTCGGCCGACTCCATGACCGGGGTGTGCGGGTCGGCGGTGATCGCGGTCGTGCGGGTGTGTCCGCGCAGCCGGCCGAGCAGGCCGAGGACCTCTGTGGTGGTGCCGGACCGGGTCAGGGCGACGACCCGGTCGTAGGAGCGGGCGTGGGGGAACTCCGAGGCGGCGAAGGCGTCGGTCTCGCCGTGCCCCGCCCCCTCGCGCAGGGCGGCCGCGGCCTGGGCCATGAAGTACGAGGTGCCGCACCCGACCATCGCCACCCGCTCCCCGGGCATCGGCAACTCGCCCGCGTATCGGGAGACTTCGGCTGCGGCGCGGGTCCAGCACGCGGGCTGGTCGGTCAGTTCGTCCTCGACGTGGGTCATGCCCCACCTCTTCCCGACGGTGACTGTTCATGCTTGTTCATGCAAGATAGGGCCATCATTCGAGCAACTTCAAGCATGCGAACGGAGAACGTCGATGTCGCGTGACGCCCGCTGGAAGGCGCTGCTGGAGCTGCTCGTCGAGCGCGGCCGGCTGGACGTCGAGGACGCGGCGGCCGAGCTCGCCGTGTCGGCGGCGACGATCCGCCGTGACTTCGACCAGCTCGCCGAGCAGCAGATGCTGCTCCGCACGCGGGGCGGGGCGGTGGTGCACGGGGTGTCGTACGAGCTGCCGTTGCGGTACAAGACGGCCCGGCAGGCGACCGAGAAGCAGCGGATCGCGAGGGCGGTGGCCGATCTGGTCGCACCCGGCGAGGCGGTCGGGCTGACCGGCGGCACGACGACCACGGAGGTGGCGCGCGCGCTGGCCGTGCGCGGTGATCTGGCGTCCGGCTCGCCCGCGCTGACCGTGGTCACGAACGCGCTGAACATCGCGGCGGAGCTGGCGGTGCGCCCCCAGTTCAAGATCGTGGTGACCGGCGGGGTGGCGCGGGCGCAGTCGTACGAGCTGGTCGGGCCGCTCGCGGACGGGGTGCTGGGTCAGATCACCCTCGACGTGGCGGTGCTCGGCGTCGTGTCCTTCGATGCGACGCACGGCGCCGCCGCGCACGACGAGGCCGAGGCGGCGGTCGACCGGCTGCTGTGCGAGCGCGCCGAGCGGGTGGTGGTGGCCGCCGACTCCAGCAAGCTGGGGCGGCGGGCGTTCGCCCGGATCTGCGCGGCCGACACGGTGGACACACTGGTCACGGACACGGCGGCCGACGCGGCGGCGGTGGGCCGGTTCGAGGAGGCGGGAATCAGGGTCCTCCTCGTCTGAAGCCGCAGCCCGTACGCCATCGCCCGCCGCCGTGCCGTTGCCGGCCATCCGCCACTGTGCCGCGCCGTTGCCGGTCGGCGGCCACGCACGCGTGGCCGCCGTCGACGAACTAGTCCCCGGCGTGGGCGAGTTCGATGTCGTGCTCGTCCACGTCACCGCCGCCGAGGCTGATGCCGCTCGCGCGGGGCGGATAGCCGGTCGCGACGACCGTGTACTGGCCGCCGTCCAGGTCGGAGAAGGCGTACGCCCCGTCGCTGCCCGTCGTGGTGGTCGCCACGACGTTCCCGGCGGCGTCCACCAGGGTCACCCGCGCGTCGCCCAGCGGAGCGCCGCCGCCGCGTATCGTGCCCCGCACCAGCGCGCCGGGCCGCAACTCGACGTCGACCCGGGTGACACCGGTGCCGGCGATCTCCACGGGCAGCGCCAGCGGCCGGTGCTTGGGCGAGCTGACCGCGAGGGTCACCGGACCCGGCACCAGTTCGGCGACGGAGAACTCTCCCGTGCCGTCGGTCTGCGCGGTGGCCAGCACATCGCCGCGCACGTCCGTGAGGATGACCACCGCCCCGGCGACCGGCGCCCCGCCCTCCGCGGACCGCACCGTGCCGACGAGCCCGCTGGTGCCGCTGAGCAGCACGTCGTACGTCACCGGCGCCGCCCCGACCACCACGGTCGTCGCCTGCGGCCGGTGCCCGTCGGCGGAGGCGATGAGCACGTAGGTGCCCTCGCCCGGCGCCTCGAGGGCGTAGGAGCCGTCCGGCCCGGCGGCCGCCCGGCTCAACTGCCGTCCGCCCAGCGAGATCAGGGTGACCGCGGCGCAGTCCACCGGCACGCTCTGGTCGCCCCGCACGTGCCCGCGTATCGGATGCCCGTGGCCGACCGGCCCGTCGTCGGTCAGCCCGGGGACGACTGCGACGAGTTCCGCGACCGCGCGGGCCAGCGGCACGGCCACCGCGGCACCCACGACCTGCTCGCCCGGTGCGGCGACCGCCGGTGTGACGACGGCCTGTTCGGCTCCGGTCGGTCCCACCTCGGCGGGCACCGGGGACACGGCTTCGGCGGCCGACGGCGCCGTGCCCGCCGTCCGCTGCCGCGGGATGAACGCGGCGACGGCGAGGGCCAGCAGGGCCGCTCCGGAACCGACGGCCATGACCACCTTGAAGCCGTTCTCCGAGGGCAGCGCGGTGCCGCCGAAGGTGGTGGTCAGCTGGGCCAGGAGCACGCCGGCGACGGCGCTTGCGGTGGACGTGCCGATGGACCGCATCAGCGTGTTGAGACTGTTCGCGGCGGCCGTCTCGGAGGGGTCCACGGCGCCCATGATGAGCGCGGGCATGGCCCCGTAGGCGAAGCCGATGCCTGCGCCGATGACACAGGAGACCAGGACGAGTTCCCACACCGCGTCCATCAACACGATGTTGAGGCCGTACCCGGCGGCGACGATGACGGCGCCGAGCATCAGGGTCACCTTCGGGCCCCGCGCCTCGGAGACCAGCGCGGAGAGCGGCGCGGTGGCCATCATCACCAGGCCCGTGGGCGCCATCACCAGGCCGGCGGCCAGCAGCGACCTGCCCAGACCGTAGCCCGTCGCCTCGGGCAACTGGAGCAGCTGAGGGAGCACCAGGGACATCGCGAACATGGAGAAGCCGAAGGCCATCGAGGCGAGGTTGGTGACCAGCACCTGGCGGCGGGCGGTGGTGCGCAGATCCACCAGGGGTTCCCCGACGCGCAGTTCGAACACGCCCCACAGCAGCAGGACGACGACAGCGGCGGCGAAGAGCCCGAGCGTGGCGCCGCTCCCCCAGCCCCAGTCTGCGCCCTTGGAGATCGCGAGCAGCAGACACACCAGCCCGGCCGCCATGCCGAGGGCGCCGACCAGGTCGAAGCGTCCGCCGGTGCGCACCTTCGACTCGGGCACGAAGACCGGGACGAGCACGGCCGCGACGACGCCGAGGGCGGCCGACGTCCAGAACAGCGTGTGCCAGTCGAAGTGGTCCGCGATGAGCGCGGCGGCGGGCAGTCCGAGGGCACCGCCGATGCCGAGGGAGGCGCTCATGAGGGCGGTGGCCGAGCCGAGCCGCTCGGCGGGCAGTTCGTCACGCATGATGCTGATGCCGAGCGGGATGACGCCGGAGGCGAGTCCCTGCAGGGCCCGGCCGACGATCATGGGGACGAGCCCGTCACTGAGGGCGGCCGTGACCGATCCCGCGATCAGCGTGAGAAGGCTGACGAGCAGCATGCGGCGCTTGCCGTACATGTCACCGAGCCGGCCCATGACGGGGGTGGCGACGGCGGCCGCGAGGAGCGTGGCGGTGACCGCCCAGGCCGTGTCGGAGGCCGGGGCGTCGAGCAGCTTCGGCAGCTCCGGGACGATCGGGATCACCAGGGTCTGCATCAGCGAGACCACGATCCCGCCGAAGGCCAGCACCGCCACGAGGAGGCCGGCCCGCGGCGCGGCGGATCCCTCCCCCGCCTCCGCGGACCTGGGTTGCGCATGGGACATGGCCGAGCCTCCGTGGGGGGATGCGATTCTGCACGACTGCGCAGCATCGTAAGCCCACTTGATTGACTCAAGCAACGAGTACTTTCGGTGTGCGACGGGTGAAGAAACCGGGCAGGAGGCTCTGCCCGGTCCCCACGGCGTCGGCTACAGCGCGCGCTCCAGCTGGTCGGCCACCAGCTTCACGAACCGTCCCGGCTCCTTCGGCCGTCCGCCCTCGGCGAGGACCGCCAGACCGTGCAGCAGCTCGGCGGTCTCGGCGAGCCCGGCACGGTCCTCCCGCTCCTTGAAGGCCTGGTTCAGGCCCTTCACGAGCAGGTGATCGGGGTTGAGTTCGAGGATCCGCAGGGCGCGCGGCACCTCCTGCCCCATCGCGCGGTACATGTTCTCCAGCGCCGGGGTGAGATCGTGCGCGTCGGAGACGATGCAGGCCGGGGACACGGTGAGGCGGGACGACAGCCGCACCTCCTTGACGTCCTCCCCCAGTTGCTCCTTCATCCAGCCGAGCAGACCGGCGTACTCCTCGCCCTGCTTCTCGCGCTCGCCGTCGGCCTTCTCGCCGTCCTCCCCGCCGAGGTCGACCTCGCCCTTGGCGACGGACCGCAACGGCTTGCCGTCGAACTCGCCCACCGCGTCTACCCACACCTCGTCGACCGGGTCGGTGAGGAGCAGGACCTCGATGCCCTTCGCCCGGAACGCCTCCATGTGCGGGGAGTTCTCGATGCTCTGCCGGGACTCGCCGGTCAGGTAGTAGACGGCGTCCTGTCCGTCCTTCATCCGCTCCACATAACTCTTCAGCGTGGTCGGTTCGTCCGCGCTGTGCGTGGACGCGAACGACGAGACGGCGAGAAGGGTGTCGCGGTTGTCGGAGTCGGACAGCAGTCCTTCCTTCAGAACGGCGCCGAACTCCCGCCAGAAGGTGGCGTAGCGGTCGGGGGCCGCGGTCATCATGTCCTTGACCGTGGAGACGACCTTCTTGGTGAGCCGGCGCTGCATCATCCGGATGTGCCGGTCCTGCTGGAGGATCTCGCGCGAGACGTTCAGCGAGAGGTCCGCTGCGTCGACCACGCCCTTGACGAACCGCAGGTAGGACGGCAGCAGCGCCTCGCAGTCGTCCATGATGAAGACGCGCTTCACATACAGCTGCACACCGCGCTGGTAGTTCTGGTTGTACAGGTCGTGCGGGGCGTGCGAGGGGAGGAACAGCAGCGCCTGGTACTCGAAGGTGCCCTCCGCCTGGAGCCGGACGGTCTCCAGCGGTTCGCGCCAGTCGTGGCTGATGTGCTTGTACAGCTCGTGGTACTCGTCGTCGGACACCTCGTCGCGCGAGCGCGCCCACAGGGCCTTCATCGAGTTCAGCGTCTCGGGTTCGGCCGCGGTGCCGGCTTCCCCGTCGCTGCCGGTGGTGTCGGCGGTGGCGCCGTCGACCGCCTGCGGGACCAGCCTGATGGGCCAGGTGATGAAGTCCGAGTAGCGCTTGACGATCCCCTTGATCGTGCGGTCCGCGGTGTAGTCGTGCAGCTGGTCGTCGGCGTCGGCCGGCTTCAGGTGCAGCGTGACCGTGGTGCCCTGCGGCGCGTCGTCCACCCTCGCCAGCGTGTAGGTGCCCTCACCGCGCGACGACCAGCGGGTGCCCTGGCTCTCGCCGGCCCGCCGGGTCAGCAGCGTCATCTCGTCGGCCACCATGAAGCCGGAGTAGAAGCCGACGCCGAACTGCCCGATGAGCCCCTCGGCCCCGCCCTCCTCCTGGGCCTCGCGCAGTTCCTGCGCGAACTTCGCCGTGCCCGAGTTGGCGATCGTGCCGATGAGCCGGCCGACCTCGTCGTACGACATCCCGATGCCGTTGTCCCGCACCGTCAGGGTGCGGGAGGCCGCGTCGATCTCGATCTCGATGTGCGGGTCCGAGACGTCGGCGTCGAGCGTGTCGTCCCGCAGCGCGGCGAGACGCAGCTTGTCCAGCGCGTCGGAGGCGTTGGAGACGAGCTCGCGGAGAAAGACGTCCTTGTTCGAGTAGACCGAATGGATCATCAGCTGCAACAGCTGACGGGCCTCTACCTGGAACTCAAACGTTTCTGTCGACATGATGGGCGTGTACCTCACAGGTTCCGGAGTCTCCTGGACTGGCGAGAGCCACTGTAAAACACCAAGTCAGCCTGCGGTGCTCGCTGTTCGTGATCGTCCGGATGCGGGAGAACGGGGCAGGCGGTCCGGGCGGGGGATCAGGGCGGCCGACGGGGCGGGGGATCAGCGCCGGATCTCCTCCACCTCAGCGAAGCCTTCCGCTCCGCTCCACCGCAGCCGGGTCAGCCACTCGGTGGAACCGCGGGTGAAGACGAGGTCCCCCGCGCCGCCCACGGGGGCGACCTTCGACCAGCCGTCGAAGCTCCTGGTGAGTTTCGTGTCCCACCGGCCGAGGTCCCCCGTGCCGACGGCCGCGATCGACTCCATGGGCGGTTCGCCGTCGTAGCAGTAGTCGCCCCAGTCGGCGATGACCGCGACCGTCGCGTCGAACACCTTGAGCGTGAGGCTCTGGCACCGGTCGGTGGCGGTCGCGTACACCACGCGCGGCGGGCTCCACACGCGCGTGTCCGCGTCCCGGTGCCGTTCCACGAGCCCGCGTCCCTCCACGTACGCCATGCCCACGCGTCGGCCGTCGGGCAACCCGATCTCCTCGTCGAATCGAGGGGCCGACGCGGTCGGCGCGCCCTCGCCACCTTTGCTCGCGCCCGTGGCCGTGCCCTCGGCGGGCGCGGTGGCCGTGGCGGTCGCCGGCCCGCCGCCGCCTCCCTGCCCGCCGCAGGCCACCGCGACACCCACCATCAACACCGCCCCCGCCAGGACCCGCAGCCGCTCTCCGTACATCCGCATGACGCCTATGGTCCCCTCTCCTCGGGTCGAGGCAGGACAGGCCGGCTCAGGCCGAGTGGGTTCGGCTCAGGTCCTGGCGTGTCATGTCATGTCATGTCAGGTCCTATGAGTGACGCGGATCTTGGACTGGCCGTGCGGGAGTTCCTCCCAGTCGTCCATGAAACCGGCTCGCAGGCCGTGCTTCTCGGCCAGGGCCACGAGGGTGTCGGTGCGGTAGTAGAAGTCCTCGCGCAGCACGTGGTGTTCCTCGCCCTCGGTGCGGTCGAAGGTGAAGTCGAACCAGCCGCCGGGCGCGAGCACCCGCCCGACGTTGGCCAGGCACTCGTCGATGACCGGAAGCGGCGAGTGCGAGAAGACGCTGTGCGCGTGCACCACGTCGAAGTGGGCGTCGGGCAGGAACCGCAGCGTCAGGTCGCGCACCGGCGTCAGCGTCGGCAGCCGCTGCCGCAGCCCCATCTCCACGATCGTGTCCTGCGCGGCCACGAGGATGTCGGGGGAGATGTCGATGCCGTGGTAGTTGCCGGGTTCCAGGTGCCGGATGAACCGCCAGCCGCCCCTCAGGTTGCCGCAGCCGATCTCCAGCATGCGGTGCTCCGGACGCAGACCGTGTCCGAGCAGGTAGTCGAACTGCATGGCCCCGAGGGCGAGCCACCGTTCACGGCTGCGGCTGCCGACCGCCGCGTCCGGATCGGCGCGGGTGTCGGAGCGCATCACCGCGCGGTAGTAGGAGACGTGATCCTGATGGCGGCGGCTCAGCCACAGGTCCCGGGCGGCACGGGCGACATGGCGGGGCACCCGGTCCGGGTGCCGCAGGGCGTACCCGATGCGGTGACCGAGGGCCGCGCGGTTGACGGTGAGCTTCTTGGCGGGCATGCGATTCCCGGCCTTTCCGAACGATGTTCTCGAGATGCGTGACGTGCGCGAGGTCCCCGGCGATCACGCCGGTTCCGGACCGTCGCGCGGCTCCGGGCTGTCGCGTGGTTCCCGGCAGCCGTGCAGGTCCCCGCGGTCGCGCAGGTCCCGAACGGTGTCTCCCGCACGGTGCGGGATCCGTTTCCAGCCTCGCGCTGCTTCGGCGTGTCCGCCTCGTTCGACCGTCTCGGCCGGCCGACCGGTTCGGGCGATCCGGATGTCAGCCGATCGGTTGATGCGGTCGGGCGTCCCTCGCGTTAGACACGGAGGATGAGAGACACCGATTCGGACGAGCGCTGGCTGGGCACCGTCGTTCACCTCGCGTTCTTCGTGCTGCTCGGCTCCTCGTTCGTCCGCTTCCTGAGCCGCGACCGGGGCGGAGCGCACGCCGGCTGGGTGGTCGCGCTGTACGCGGCCTTCTGCCTGCTCTACGTCCTCGGGCGGGTCCTGGCCCCGGCGCCGCGGCCCGGTTGCGCGCCTTCCTCGCGGCATCTTGCGTGGCTGGGCTCGGTCTCGGCCGTCTGGGTGGTTCTCCTGGCGCTCGCGCCGAGCGCGACCTGGTGCGCCATGCCGCTGCTGTTCGCCGGCCTGCACGCGTTGCCGACACGGATCGCGGTGCCGCTCGCGGCGGTGCTCACCGCGCTGGTCGTGGTCTCGGAGGTGCGCGTGGCCGACGGGGCACTCAATCCCAACATGGTCCTGGCCCCGCCGGCCGTCGCCGCGGTGGCCACCGCCGTGATGGTCCACCTGCAACGCCAGGGAGCCCGGCAGCGTGTGCTGATCGACGATCTGGTCCGTACCCGCCGCGACCTCGCGGCCTCCGAGCGGCAGGCGGGTGTCCTCGCGGAACGTCAGCGGCTGTCCACGGAGATCCACGACACCCTCGCGCAGGGCCTGTCCAGTCAGCGGATGCTGCTGCACGCGGCGGAGCGCGTCTGGGAGTCGGATCCGGACGCGGCCCGGGAGCACCTGCGCGAGGCAGCCGAGATCTCCTCCCGGGGCCTCGCCGAGGCCCGCCGGTTCGTACACGACCTGGCGCCGGCCGACCTCGCCGCACACACGCTCCCCGAGGCACTCACCCTGCTCGCCGCTCGGGAGAGCGGACCGGGTCTTGCCCTGGAGTTCCGGCTCGACGGCGACCCGGGCCGACTGCCCGAACGGGTCGAGGCTGCGCTCCTGCGCATCGCCCAGGGAGCGTTGGCCAACGTGCGCGAACACGCCGCGGCGACCCGCGGTGTCCTGACTCTGACCTGCCTGGACGACCTGGTCTCCCTGGACGTGGCCGACAACGGGCGCGGATTCGAGCCGGGGCCGAGGCCGCGGCCGGGGCCTGAGCCGGGGCCCGGCGAACCGGTCTGCCCGCGCGGTGCCGCCGCCGGTGCGCTCACCCCGGACATCGCCCCGAACACCGCTGCTGACGCCCCTCCGGGCACCTCTGCGGACATCGATCCGAGCACAGCTTCGGACACACCTTCGGGCAGGGCTCCGGTGCCGGAACAGGACCGCACGCGCGGGCACGGGCTGTCGGCCATGCGGATCCGGGCCCGGCAGACGGGCGGCACGCTGAGCGTCGAGTCCACCCCCGGCGAGGGCACTGTCGTCACCGTGGCCGTGCCCCTGACGTCGTCCGTCCCCGATCTTCACAAGGAGCCCGTCCCTTGAGCGCTTCCGCGCCCCCGCCGCCCGTCCGGCTGCTGCTGTGCGACGACCATGCCGTCGTCCGGGCCGGACTGCGCGCCCTGCTGTCCAGCGCCGACGGCATCGACGTGGTCGGCGAGGCGGGCACCGGCGAGGAGGCACTCGCCCTGACCGCCCGGCTGCGCCCCGACGTGGTGCTGATGGATCTGCAGCTCGACGGCGGCATGGACGGCGTCACGGCCACCCGGCGCCTGACCGGAGGACCGCAGGCGGGTCCCCGGGTCCTGGTGCTGACGATGTTCGACACCGACGCCGACATCACCCGCGCCATCGAGGCGGGCGCCACCGGCTACCTGCTCAAGGCCGAGCGGCCGGACGAACTCTTCGCGGCGATCCGAGCCGCGGCGGCCGGCCGCACCGCGCTGTCGGCGCCCGTCGCCGACCGTCTGCTGACCAGGCTGCGCAGCCCGCGCCCCACCCTGTCCGCCCGTGAGCACGAGATCCTCGCTCAGCTGGCCCGAGGCCTGGGCAACCGGGAGATCGCCCGGGCGCTGTTCATCAGCGAGGCGACGGTCAAGACCCATCTCGGGCGGATCTACGGCAAGTTGGGAGTGGAGACGCGGTCGGGCGCGGTGGCGGTCGCCAAGGAGAGACGACTGCTGCCGTGACGACGCGGCACGGGGCGGCCGGGTGCCGTCACCCGGCCCGCGCCATCGGTCACTCGCCACCGGCCACGCGCCATCGGCGCACCGTCCCGAACGTCCGTCACCGGCCTGACCGGTGACTAGCCTTGCAAGGCTACATGTCACCTGTCAAGATGGTGACGTGAATCCGGACCATGTCTTCGTCTGCGGGAACCCGGCCCTCGACTTCGCCGCGACGCTCCGCGCGCGGCGGTCGCTCCGGTTCGAGATGTTCGCGACGCCGAGCCGCCTGGAGGCCTGGTACGTCGAGTCCGCGGTCGTCGACGCGGTGACACCCAGCAGCGAGGCCGACGTGACGCAGGCGATCGCGCTGCGGGAGGCCGTCTACGACCTGGTCACGAGCCGTCGCCTCGGGGAGGCCTACCGTCCCGCGGCGCTCGCCGCGGTGAACGGCGCGGCCCGCGGGACTCCCGCGACGCCGCAGCTCACCGAGACGGGGCGGTGGACGAACGCGACGCCGGAACAAGCGCTGGCCACCGTGGCGCGGCACGCCGTCGAGCTTCTGAGCGGGCCGGATGTGCCGCTGCTCAAGGAGTGCGGCAACCCCGAGTGCACCCGCGTCTACATCGACCGCTCGCGCGGCATGCGCCGGCAGTGGTGCGGCATGGAGTCCTGCGGCAACAAGCTCAAGGCCGCGGCCTATCGCGCCCGCAAGAAGCAGCCGCAGGGGTCCGCTTCCCGCTGATCCCCGCCCGCCCCACCCGGTTGCGCCGAGCCTTACCGCCACCGAGCACATTGAGCACGCGGGGCCTCACCGAGCCCCACCGCGAGCGCACCAGGCCTCGCCACGGGAGCGCCGGCAGAGGCACGTCCACGTCTTACCCGAACCCCAAGGGCCCGCCACCGGCGGGCCCTTCGGCATGTCCACAGTCATGCGTTACTGGTTTGACAGGTGACGCACCCCATGCCAGTGTCGTTTCACGTTCGCGCCGCGTCCGATCGACGGAAAGGCTCCAGATGTTCACGAGGCGAGGTTTCGGCAAGGCCGTGGGGGTGGGCGTGAGTGCCGCCGGCGCGTCGATGACCGGGCTGCCCACGGCCGCGGGGGCGGTCCCCGCTCCCGGAGCGCTTCCCACGCCCGGGGGAACTGCCGCCGCCGGGGCGGCCTCCGACCCCGGGGCGCCGGACGGTTTCGAAGTGCCGGGCGGTTTCGGTCGGCTGAAGCAGATCCGCGCCGGGGAGTTGGACATCGGGTACGTGGAGACAGGCCCCGCCCACGGGCCGGCCGTCGTCCTGCTGCACGGCTGGCCCTACGACATCCACAGCTTCGCCGAGGTGGCCCCGCTGCTGGCGGCGCGTGGCCACCGAGTGATCGTCCCGTACCTGCGCGGGCACGGCACGACGACGTTCCTGTCGAGCACGACGTTCCGCAACGCGCAGCAGTCGGTGGTGGCGCTCGACATCGTCGCGCTGCTGGACGCACTGCGGATCCAACGGGCGGTCCTGGCCGGTTTCGACTGGGGATCACGGACGGCCGGCATCATCGCCGCGTTGTGGCCGGAGCGCTGTCGGGCGCTCGTCTCCGTGACCGGCTATCTGATCACCAACCGCGAGCGCCAGCGCCTGCCGTTGGCCGCCGAGGCCGAGTGGGCGTGGTGGTACCAGTACTACTTCGCCACCGAGCGGGGACGACGGGGACTGCACGACAACACGCGGGACCTGGCCCGGCTGGTGTGGACGTTCAACTCACCGACCTGGCGCTTCGACGAGGCCACGTTCGAGCGCACCGCGACCGCCTTCGACCATCCGGACCACGTCGACATCGTGATCCACAACTACCGCTGGCGGCTGGGCCTGGTCGAGGGGGATCCCCGTTACGACGGGCTCGAGAAGCGGCTCGCCGCAGGACCCGCCATCGCCGTGCCGACCGTCACCCTCGACGGCGAGAAGGACCCCTTCACCCCCGCGGGCGACGGCACGGCCTACCGCGACAAGTTCACCGGCCCCTACGCGCACCACACCCTGACCGGGATCGGCCACAACGTGCCGCAGGAGGCGCCCGGGGCATTCGCCGAAGCCGTCCTCGAAGCGAACCGCCTCGCCGGCGCCTCGTCGTCCAGGACATCGAGGCGGCCCGGGCCGAACTCGTCGAGCGGGGCGTGGCGGTGAGCGCGGTGTTCCGGCGACGCGGGCGGTGTGTTCCACCGCGCCGGGAACGAGGGACGGGTGCCCGGCCCGGACCCGGAGCGCCGCAGCTACGCGTCGTTCGCCTCGTTCAGCGACCCGGACGGCAACGGCTGGGTGCTCCAGGAGATCACCACGCGCCTGCCGGGCCGGTGACACGGGCCGACGCCCGCCCGACGCGCCCACCGGATGCCCGCGGGACGGGGCGGTACGTGCGGGGAGGGAGGGTCCCCCCGTCCGGGCGGAGGAGAGCGGCCAAGACCCCACGACGGTCTTGTTCAGTTCCGGACCACCACCTAGCCTGATTTTGTGCCGCAAATAAACAAAACCCGAACGCGCGACACGGCACCGGGTCACGGCAATGACCTCACCCGGCTCCGTATCGCCCTGACCACGTTCTTCGCCCTCGACGGCTTCGTCTTCGCCGGATGGGTCGTCCGCATCCCGGCCATCAAGGAACAGACCGGCGCCTCCCCCAGCACCCTCGGGCTCGCGCTCCTCGGCGTCTCCGCGGGCGCGGTGATCACGATGATGTTCACCGGGCGCCTGTGCGGCCGCTACGGCAGTCACCCGGTCACTGTGGCCTGCGCGGTCCTGCTCTCCCTCAGCGTGACGCTGCCCCCGCTCACCCACTCCGCCGCCACGCTCGGCGCCGTCCTGCTGCTGTTCGGCGCGGCGTACGGCAGCATCAACGTCGCCTTCAACAGCGCCGCCGTCGATCTGGTCGCGGCGCTGGGCAGGCCGGTCATGCCCACCTTCCACGCGGCCTTCAGCCTGGGCGGCATGATCGGCGCCGGTCTCGGCGGGCTGGTCGCGGGATCCCTGTCCCCCACGCTCCATCTGCTGGGCCTGGGAATCATCGGCCTGCTCGTCACCGCGCTCACTGCACCCACGCTGCTCCGACTGGAGCCGCCGCGGCCGCCGGAGCACGCCACCGCCGGGCCCGAGCGCCCCACCACCGCCGGGCCCGAACGCTCCACCGCCGGGCCCGAGCACCCGACCACCGCGGGGCCCGACGATCCGGCGACCGCGAAGGCGGCTCCGCACCGGGTGACGCCCCGCGCCCGTCGTCTCGTCGTCGTCTTCGGCCTGATCGCCCTCTGCACCGCCTACGGCGAAGGAGCCCTGGCCGACTGGGGTGCCCTGCATCTGCGACAGGACCTGGGGTCCTCAGCAGGGGTCGCCGCGGCCGGGTACTCGTGTTTCGCGCTCGCCATGACGGTCGGCCGGCTCACCGGCACCACCCTCCTCGAACGGCTGGGCCGCACCCGTACCGTGGTGCTCGGCGGCGGCGTCGCGGCGGCGGGGATGCTGCTCGGCGCGCTCGCCCCGGCCCTGTGGGCGGCGCTCCTCGGCTACTCGGTCGCGGGACTCGGACTGGCCAACCTCTTCCCGGTGGCCGTGGAACGCGCGGGCGCCCTGGCCGGCCCGAGCGGTGTCGCCACCGCCTCGACGCTCGGTTACGGCGGCATGCTCCTGGGCCCGCCCGCCATCGGCTTCATGGCCGACTGGTTCTCCCTGCCCGCCGCCCTCACCAGCGTGGCCGTACTGGCCGGAGTGGCCGCGGCGATCGGCTTCGCCACCCGTCGTGCGACCGCCGGCTGACGACCCCCGCCCCTCCCCTCGACCGCACTCCATCCGGCACACTCCCCCACATGGAGACTGCGGAGTTCATCCACGCCCTGGACCGGGAAGGCCGGTCGCTCGCCGCCGCGGCGGCGGAAGCGGGTCCCGACGCGAAGGTGCCGACCTGCCCGGACTGGCAGGTCAGGGACCTGCTGCGGCACACGGGCGCGGTGCACCGCTGGGCGACGTCGTTCGTGGCCGAGGGCACCCCCGCCCCCCGCCCCCTCGGCGAACCGCCGGAGCTCGACGGCGACGCGCTGCTCGACTGGTTCCGCGAGGGCCACCTACGGCTCGTCGGCACCCTGTCCGCCGCCCCGCCCGACCTGCGGTGCTGGCACTTCCTGCCCGCGCCCTCACCACTCGCGTTCTGGGCCAGGCGGCAGGCGCACGAGACGGCCGTGCACCGCGTGGACGCGGAGTCGGCCCGTGGCCGCGCACCCGAGGAGATCGCCCGGTACATCGCCGCCGATTTCGCGGCGGACGGCATCGACGAGTTGCTGCGCGGGTTCCACGCGCGCGCCAAGAGCCGGGTGCGGACCGACGAACCCCGGGTCCTGCGGGTACGCGCGACGGACATGGAGGACGCCGTGTGGACCGTACGTCTGTCGGCAGAGCCGCCCGTGACGGAGCGGAACGGCGAGGGGGACGCCGACTGTGAGGTGTCCGGTCCCGCGGCAGCGCTCTATCTGTCGTTGTGGAACCGGTTGCCGCTCCCGGCCGTGACCGGGGACGCCGCGCTGGCGACACTGTGGCGGGAGAAGTCCGCCATCGGCTGACCGGCCGCCGTCAACCGACAGGCGGGAGTCAACCCCCAGGCCGCCACGGTCAGTCCGTGAGCATCCTGGTCAACACCGCGCGCTGCACCGGCCGTACGTCGCCGTGCAGCGCGCGCCCTTTCCCGGTGAGCGCGACCCTGACGCCTCTGCGGTCCTCCGGGCACATGCCGCGCTCGACCAGACCGTCCTTCTCCAGACGAGCGACGAGCCGTGACAGCGCGCTCTGACTGAGATGGACCCGCTCGGCGATCTCCTGGACGCGATAACTGCACGAGCCGTCCGGCGCGGCCGACTCCGCGAGGACGTCCAGCACCTCGAAGTCGCTTCCGCACAGGCCGTGTTGGTGCAGCGCCCGGTCGAGTTCGCACTGGGTCCGCGCATGCAGCGCCAGCATGTCCCGCCACTGTTCCACGAGCGCCTGATCGGCCTCGGCCTCACCCTTCTTCGCCGCCATGGGGCGCACCGTAGCAGAGAACATCAATTATTGCATCGGAATTAAATGCATTTGCATTCGATGCATGTGCATGTAGCCTCTCCGTCATGACCTCTCCGCTCCCCTCCCCCGCGTCCCCTCTCACCGAGGGCCGCTGGACCTCACGGCTGTGGGGCACCCTGCTGGTGCTGTGTGCCGCGATGTTCCTGGACGCGCTGGACGTGTCGATGGTCGGCGTCGCCCTGCCGTCCATCGGCTCCGACCTCGGCCTCTCCACCTCGACCCTGCAATGGATCGTCAGCGGCTACATCCTGGGATACGGCGGCCTGCTCCTGCTCGGCGGTCGCGCGGCCGACCTGCTCGGCCGCCGCCAGGTCTTCCTGATCGCGCTCGGTGTCTTCGCGCTGGCCTCGCTGCTCGGCGGGCTGGTCGACTCGGGCCCGCTGCTGATCGCGAGCCGGTTCATCAAGGGCCTCAGCGCCGCCTTCACGGCCCCGGCCGGCCTGTCCATCATCACCACGACGTTCCCGGAGGGCCCGCTGCGCAACCGGGCGCTCTCCATCTACACCACCTGCGCCGCCACCGGCTTCTCGATGGGCCTGGTCCTCTCCGGCCTGCTCACCGAGGCGAGTTGGCGCCTCACCATGCTGCTGCCCGCGCCGATCGCCCTGATCGCTCTGGCGGCCGGTCTGAAGCTGCTGCCGCGCAGCGAACGCGAGAAGGACCACAACGGCTACGACGTGCCCGGCGCCGTGCTCGGCACCGCGTCGATGCTGCTGCTGGTCTTCACCGTGGTCCAGGCACCGGAGTCCGGCTGGACCTCCGCGCGCACGCTGCTGTCGTTCCTCGCCGTCGCCGCCCTGCTGACCGTCTTCGTCCTCGTCGAGCGCCGCTCGGCCGGCCCGCTGATCCGGCTCGGCGTGCTCCGTTCCGGCAGCCAGATCCGTGCCCAGCTCGGCGCGATGGCCTTCTTCGGCTCGTACGTGGGCTTCCAGTTCCTGGCCACCCTCTACATGCAGACGCTGCTCGGCTGGTCGGCGCTGCACACGGCACTCGCGTTCCTGCCGGCCGGCGCGCTGGTGGCGGTGTCCTCGACCAAGATGGGCTCGATCGTCGACCGGTTCGGCACTCCGCGGCTGATCGCTGCGGGCTTCGCCTTCATGGTCACCGGGTACGCCCTGTTCCTGCGCGTCGATCTCGACCCGGTGTACGCGGCGGTGATCCTGCCCACCATGCTGCTGATCGGCGCGGCCTGCGCACTGGTCTTCCCTTCGCTCAACATCCAGGCCACCAACGGCGTGGCGGACCACGAGCAGGGCATGGTCTCGGGGCTGCTCAACACCTCCGTGCAGGTGGGCGGTGCGATCTTCCTCGCGGTGGTGACGGCGGTGGTGACCGCGGGCGCCCCGGCCGACCCCACCCCGCAGGCCGTCCTCGACAGCTACCGGCCCGGACTGGCGGTGGTGACGGCCATCGCCGCCGCAGGCCTGCTCATCACGCTCCCCGGACTGCGCACCCGGCGCGCCCGGGGCTCGGTAGTGATCGCCAGGTCCACCGTGGCGGAGGCGGACGCGGAGCCCGTGGGCGTCCGCGACTAGGGCCCGTCTCAACAGACGGGCCCTGAGGGGGAAACCGCCTCCAGGAGTGCGCCCGGCGGGGCCGATTGCCTCGCCGGGCGTACACCTGTGAAACTCGCCGTATGAGCGGGTACGGGGGCCGGCGCACACAGGCCGAGCGGGACGTGATCACCGTCGAGATCGGATACGCGCTGTGCAGTGCGGTGTTCGCGGCGGCGGTGCTCTTCGGGGCGGTCGCCGGTCCAGCGCTGCTGTTCGAACTGCCGACTCTGGCGGAGAAGTCGCTGCTACGGGCGGGCCTGGCCCTCGCTCCCGTGGTGTTCGTGGTTCGAGTCGTCTCCGTCCTGGTCCGCTTGCGGACGGGCGCTCAGCCCAGCCAGCCCGGCCGGACCAACCCCGACTCGTAGGCCAGGACGACCAGTTGGGCCCGGTCCCGGGCACCCAGCTTCACCATGGTGCGACTCACGTGGGTCTTGGCGGTGAGCGGGCTGACCACCAGCCTGCGGGCGATCTCCTCGTTGGACAGGCCGATCCCGACCAGCGCCATCACCTCCCGTTCGCGCTCGGTGAGCCGGCTCAGCGCGTCGGCCGCCGCGGGCTCCTTGGAACGGGCGGCGAACTCGGCGATGAGCCGGCGGGTGACTCCCGGCGAGAGAAGCGCGTCCCCGGCGACCACCGCCCGTACGGCACGCAGCAGTTCCTCCGGTTCGGTGTCCTTGACCAGGAAGCCGGAAGCGCCCGAGCGGATCGCCTCGAAGACGTACTCGTCGAGTTCGAAGGTGGTCAGCATGATGACCTTGACCTGGGAGAGCGTCTCGTCGTCGGTGACCCGGCGGGTGGCGGCCAGCCCGTCGAGGAGGGGCATCCGGATGTCCATCAGCACGACGTCGGGCCGCAGTTCCCGCACCACGCGCACCGCTTCCTCCCCGTCGGCGGCCTCGGCCGCCACCTCGATGTCCGGCTGCGCGTCCAGCAGCGCCCGGAACCCCGCCCGGACCAGCGACTGGTCGTCGGCGAGCAGTACGCGGATCACGTGCCTCCCTCGTCCACCGGTCCCGGCCCGTCCACCGGTCCCGGCCCGTCCACCGGTCCCGGCCCGTTCGCCGGTCCCGCCCCATGCACCGCTCCCGGCCGGTTCGCCGGCTCCGCCGCGTTCACTGGTTCTCCCCGGCCTTCGTGGGCAGTACGGCGAGCACTTGGAAGCCGCCGTCGGGGCGCGGTCCCGCCTCGATCGTGCCACCCAGGGCCGCGGCCCGCTCCCGCATCCCGGCGAGACCGTTGCCGCTGCCGCCCGCGTCGGCACCGGTCGCCGGACCGTCGTCGTCGATGCGCAGCCGAAGCGTCCCGCCACCCTGTTCGAGCCGCACGCGCGCGTGGCGCGAGCCCGAGTGGCGTACGACGTTGGTGAGTGCCTCCTGGACGATGCGGAACGCGGCGAGATCCGTGTGCGGCGACAACCGGGGCGGGCGGCCGTCGACATCGACCGTGAGGCCCGCGCGCGCCGCCTGTTCCACCAGTTCGGGCAGCCGGTCCAGGCCGGGTGCGGGGGCGCGTGGCGCGTCCCCCGGCGTGCGGAGGCTGTCGAGCACCTGACGCACCTCGCCCAGCGCCTCCTTGCTGGCGGACTTGATGGTGGTGAGCGCGGTACGCGCCTGCTCCGGGTCGGAGTCGAGGAGCGCGAGCCCCACGCCCGACTGCACGTTGATCACCGAGAGGCTGTGCGCGAGCACGTCGTGCAGCTCGCGGGCGATCCGCAGCCGTTCCTCGTCGGCGCGCCGCCGGGCGGCCTGGGCGCGCTCGGCCCGCTCACGGGCCCACTGTTCGCGCCGGATCCGGGCCAGTTCCGCGACCGCCACGATCGCCACGGCCCATCCCGCGACGACGATCTCCTGCCCGTAGGAGGCCGCGTCGTCACCGGCGGGCGGCAGCCACCGGTACAGCCAGTGCGCGACCAGGAGGTGGACGGTCCACAGCAGGCCCAGCGCCGTCCAGGCGGCCCGCCGGTGCCCGGCGACCACGGCGGTGAAGCAGGCCACGGCCACGGTCAGGAAAACCGGTCCGTACGGGTAGCCGGCGCCCAGGTAGAGGGCGGCGGCGGAGGCCGTGCCGAACACGACGGCCACCGGGTGTCGCTGCCGCCACAGCAGCAGCCCGGAGGCGAGCACCAGCAGCACGCGCGCGAAGGCGTCGAGCGGTGCCCGCTCCCCTTCCTGCGCATGGGCCGCGAAGTTCGAGCCGACGAGGACGAAGGCGGTGAGCAGCACGGTGGAGCGCCAGGGCCACCGCGTGGCACCCGGCTCCGGGACCGCCCCACCCTCCCGACCGTCCCGGCCCTCCCCCCAGCGGCGCAGCCGGCGCGGCGGCCTGCGCGACCACCACTGTCCCGGGCCACCGTGCCCCCGCGTCCGCTCTTCTTCCATGTCCGCCACGCTAGACGCCGCCGGGCGCGCCGGACGTCCGCCGGGCGAGGTGATCAGCCGTACTCCCCTGGAAGTACGCGCCGCCCCTGGAGACGGTGTGGACCCTTGATCGACGGCCTTCACCGGCCTCCACCGCCGTTCCTGACCGGGCGCGTGACCGACGGGCCGACGCACCAACACGTCGACGCACCAACACGTCGACAGCTCGACAGGTCGACGGCCGAGTGGAGGGCCGCGGGCCGCGGGCCGCGCCCTAGCGGAGTCCCACCCCTTGGGCGAGGCGTGTGACCGCGTGCCGGAAGAACGGCTCGCGCTCCTCCACGACCCGGTTGAACTGCCCGAACAGCTCGAAGCCGACCAGCCCGTACAGCTGGGCCCACGCCGCCACCAGCGCCGTGACCGCCCCCGGCGGAAGGTCGGGGGCGAGGTCGGCCGCCAGCCGGACCGCCTCGGGGACCAGCTCGTCCGTCAGGAGCGGCACCTCCAGCGCGTGGCTCCGGTGCGCGTCGCGCACGATGCCGATGAGGAGAAGACCGACGCGGGCGGCGGCCGGGACGGTCGTCTGCGGCGCGCTGTAGCCGGGCACCGGCGAGCCGTAGATCAGCGCGTACTCCTGCGGATGCGCCAGCGCCCAACCGCGCACCGCCTCGCCGACCGTGACCCAGCGCTCGACCGGAGCGGCGTCGGTGACGGCCGCGTGCGCGGCTTCCGCGGCCTCGCCGAGGGAGTCGTAGGCGTCGATGATGAGTGCGGTGAGCAGGTCGTCGCGGCTCGGGAAGTAGCGGTACAGCGCGGAGGAGACCATGCCGAGCTCACGGGCCACGGCGCGCAGCGAGAGCCTGGCCGCGCCGTCGGACGCGAGCTGTCTGCGGGCCTCCTCCTTGATGGCGGCGGTGACTTCGATCCTGGCGCGGGCGCGGGCCCCTCGAACGACGCTGCTCATACCTGCCAGTGTCCCACGAAAACAGAGCACCGCACCCAACGAGGATCGGTGCACAAAACAGAGAGCACCGCTCTTGCAATGGAGCGGTGAACACGGCAGACTCGAATCAAGCGAGAGCAGTGCTCACACTTTCCGTCCCGTTGTCGTTCAGGAGGCAGCAGCCATGTCCACCCACGTGCAGAAGCCCGGCTGGTTCACCGTCAACGTCTTCAACCGCGCCGTGGCCTGGCTGACCCGCCGGGGTCTGAGCGTGTGGGGGTCCCGGGTGCTGGCGGTCCGCGGCCGCAAGAGCGGCCAGTGGCGGACCACCCCCGTCAACCTGCTGACCGTGGACGGGCAGCAGTACCTGATCGCACCGCGCGGCCACGTCCAGTGGACGCACAACATGCGGGCGGTGGGCGGCGGTGAGCTGCGCCTCGGCAAGAACGTGGAGGAGTTCACCGCGGTCGAGGTCGCCGACGACGACAAGACGCCGTTGCTGCGCGCCTACCTCAAGCGCTGGAAGGCCGAGGTCGGCGTCTTCTTCAACGGGGTGGGTCCCGACTCCCCGGACGCCGAGATGCGCCGGATCGCCCCTGACCACCCCGTGTTCCGGATCACCGTCACGAACCGACGGTGATCCGCGCCCTTCGGGTCAGGAGCCGCTCTCCTCGGCCGCCGGGGCTGCCGTCGCCGCCTGCCGCCGGTCCACCGCGGCCAGCGCCCGCTGGGCCATCGGATGCGAGCGGACGAGTTCGCCCAGGGTCGTCCGGCCGCGGGTGATGTCGGTGAAGGCCCGCCAGGCAGGGCGGACACCGGTGAGGGCGGCGTGGAAGAGTCCGGGACGACGCTCGAAGAGGGCGAGCAGCCGCTTGCCGACGCTCATCTCCACACCGAGGCCCGCCTTGATCGCGAAGGCGTAGTTCAGTGCCTGCCGGCGGGCGTCCACCGCGTCGTGCGCCTCGGAGACACGGACCGCCCACTCGCCCGCGAGCCGGCCCGAGCGCAGCGCGAAGGAGATACCCTCGCGGGTCCACGGCTCCAGCAGCCCCGCCGCGTCACCGCACACGAGCACCCGCCCGCGCGACAGCGGGGAGTCGTCGGCCCGACACCTGGTCAGGTGGCCGGAGGAGATGCTCGGCTCGAACCCGGCGAGGCCGAGCCGCCCGATGAAGTCCTCCAGATAGCGCTTGGTCGCCGCGCCCTCGCCGCGCGCCGAGATGACACCGACCGTCAGCGTGTCCCCCTTGGGGAACACCCAGCCGTAGCTGCCGGGCATCGGACCCCAGTCGATGAGGACACGGCCCTTCCAGTCCTCGGCGACCGTCTCCGGCACCGGGATCTCCGCCTCCAGGCCGAGATCCACCTGGTCGAGCTTCACCCCGACATGAGCCCCTATGCGGCTCGCGCTGCCGTCCGCGCCGACCACCGCGCGCGCCAGCAGCGTCTCGCCGCCCTGGAGGACGACCGCGACCGTGCGCCGGTCCGGCACCGCCGAGCCGTGCTGCTCGACCCGCTGCACGGTGACTCCCGTGCGCAGCTCGGCGCCCGCCTTCTGGGCGTGCTCGACGAGCTGATGGTCGAACTCGGGCCGGTTGATCAGCCCGAACAGCATCTGGCGGGAGCGGCGGGTCCGGGTGAAGCGCCCGTTGTTCGAGAAGGTCACCGCGTGCACCCGGTCGCGGAAGGGCAGCTCGAAGCCGGGTGGCAGCGAGTCGCGGGAAGGTCCGATGATGCCGCCGCCGCATGTCTTGTAGCGGGGCAGCTCCGCCTTCTCCAGCAACAGCACCCGCCGTCCCGTGACCGCCGCCGCGTAGGCGGCCGAAGCCCCTGCGGGGCCCGCGCCCACCACGACGACGTCCCACACCTGCCGTGCGTCGTCCGCCGAAGAGTTCTCGTCGTCCGCCGGAGAGTTCTCGCTGCTCACGATGGTCTACTGCTCCTGATCAAGCCGCTTGCCGCACCTGTCCCCCGCATCCTACGGCGGAGATCGCCACGGTCCGCTGTGGGAGGATCGACGGCGCGCGCGCCCCACATCCCGGCAGGCGCGTACGCTCGCACGGTCACCCGTACGGACCAGTACACACCAGTACAACGTCGCACCCACAAGGAGCGTGCCCATGTCGTCGAATCCGGTCGCCGAGACCGTCGCCTCGCTGCTGCCCAGGGCACGGGCGGAGCTCACCGAGCTGGTGGCCTTCAAGTCGGTGGCGGACTTCGACCAGTTCCCCAGGAGCGAGAGCGAGGCCGCCGCGAACTGGATCGCGGACGCGCTGCGCGCCGAGGGCTTCCAGGACGTGGCCCTGCTCGACACCCCGGACGGCACGCAGTCGGTGTACGGCTGCCTGCCGGGCCCCGCCGGTGCCAGGACGGTCCTGCTCTACGCCCACTACGACGTGCAGCCGCCGCTGGACGAGGCCGGCTGGACCACCCCGCCCTTCGAGCTCACGGAGCGCGACGGCCGCTGGTACGGCCGCGGCAGCGCCGACTGCAAGGGTGGCGTCATCATGCACCTGCTCGCGCTGCGCGCCCTCAAGGCGAACGGGGGCGTCCCGGTCACCGTGAAGGTGATCGTGGAGGGCTCCGAGGAACAGGGCACCGGTGGTCTGGAGCGGTATGCCGAGCAGCACCCCGACCTGCTGGCGGCCGACACCATCGTCATCGGCGACGCGGGCAACTTCCGGGTCGGTCTGCCGACCGTCACCTCCACGCTGCGCGGTATGACCATGATGCGGGTGCGGGTCGACACCCTCGAAGGCAACCTGCACTCCGGGCAGTTCGGCGGAGCGGCGCCGGACGCGCTGGGCGCGCTGATCCGCGTCCTGGACTCGCTGCGCGCCGAGGACGGCTCCACGACCGTCGACGGCCTCACCGACGACGCGCGCTGGGAGGGCCTGCAGTACGACGAGGCGCAGTTCCGCCAGGACGCCAAGGTGCTGGACGGGGTCGACCTGATCGGCTCCGGCACGGTCGCCGACCGTATCTGGGCGCGCCCCGCCGTCACCGTCCTGGGCATCGACTGCCCGCCGGTCGTCGGCGCCACCCCGTCCGTGCAGGCGGGTGCCCGGGCGCTGATCAGCCTCCGGGTGCCGCCGGGCGTGGACGCGGCCGAGGCGACGAAGCTGCTCCAGGCCCATCTGGAGGCCCACACGCCGTGGGGTGCGCGGGTGAGCACCGAACAGATCGGCCAGGGCCAGGCGTTCAGCGCGGACACCACCAGCCCGGCGTACGCGGCGATGGCCGACGCGATGGCGGTCGCCTACCCCGGCCAGGACATGCAGTACGCGGGGCAGGGTGGCTCCATCCCGCTGTGCAACACCCTGGCCTCCCTCTACCCGCAGGCGGAGATCCTCCTCATCGGCCTGAGCGAGCCCGAGGCGCAGATCCACGCGGTCGACGAGAGCGTGTCCCCCGAGGAACTGGAGCGGCTCTCGGTGGCGGAGGCCCTGTTCCTGCGCAACTACGCGGCCGGCTGACCGGCTCTGCCGTCGGCAGAGGGCCTCGCCCACCGGGCGGGGCCCTCTCTACGGTCGCCCCATGGACGTCATCGAGCTCCTCCCCCGCCTGCACCTGCTCCGCTTCCCGGTCGGCCAGGCCTGTCTCTGGCGCGACGGCGGCGAGTTGACCCTGGTCGACGCGGGGCCGCCCGGCTCCGGCGGGGCCGTCGCGGAGGCGGTCACGGCCCTCGGGTACCGGCCCGGGTCCGTACGGCGGATCGTCCTCACGCACTTCCACGCCCTCGACCGGCCACGGGCCCTCGCCTCGTTCCGCCGACTGGCCTCCCTGGACACGGACATGGCCTGCTTCGGGCACGGCGACCCGGTGACCACAGGAGCGTCGGCGGTGCTGCGAAAGGCGGCGGAAGACCATTCCGCCCCGCGGTGAGGCCGAGGATCTCCGAAGATGCCGGCCAGGACAGCGCCGCACCGCCCACGGCCCGGCCCTGTCCGCCGGGTTTCCGCTCGCCCGCCTGGACGGGCCCTCTTCGACCCGCACCGCGGTGACAACGTGCGTAGACCAGCTCCCACCTGGCGAAGTGGCTCGTCATCGATCTGTACGGGTACCGCGGCGAGGAACGGGCGGCTTTCGTGCGCACGTGCGCCAGGGCGCTGCGGCCCGAGGGCGTCCCGGACGAAGCCGCCGCGCTCGTCGGCCGTCACGCCCCGGTCGCCGGGGTGTTGGGGGGTTCGAGCGGCGGTTCCGGGAGGAGGGCCGGTCGGCTGCCTTCCCTGCGGAGGCGCTGCGGCGGATCCCGTCCCCGCAGCGGCGCTCACTCGGTCGGCACACCCGCCTCCAGATACAGCGCCGCCCCGCGCTCGCGGGCGCGCAGCGCCCAGCGCAGTCGCTCGTAGCGGACCGGCGGCAGGAGACCGGCCGCCTCCTCCTCCGTGACGAAGCGCCAGGCCCGCAGTTCGGGGCCGGGCAGCAGCACCCCCGCCACGGCGGCGGCGTCGAGCCGTCCACCGTCGTAGAGGAGGCGCAGCCCACCGTAGGCGGGCGGGGTCGGCCGTTCCCAGTCGACGACCAACAGCCGGGGTATGTCGTCCAGCCGGATGCCGGTCTCCTCCTCGACCTCGCGCACGCCCGCGCGCGCGGGCGCCTCGCCGGGTTCCACCACCCCGCCGGGGAACTCCCAGCCGGGCTTGTACGTCGGGTCCACGAGCAGCACCCGGTCCTGCTCGTCGAAGAGGAGGACCCCGGCGGCCACCGTCTCGGCGGTGGGCTCGGGGGTCTGCACGATGTCGCAGGCGGCCACGGCGCCACTGCCCACGGCCTCGGCAATCCGGGCGGCCGCCTCCCGCGGGGTGAGGACTCCGTTGTCGACGGGATGGGCGTCGGCGGTGAGCCAGGAGGCGACGGCGGCGTGGTACGGCTCGATGTGGTCGTACGACCACTGACGGATGCGTATCTCTCCGTCGGGGAGGTCCGGGGGAACGTCACGGGCGGCTATTCGCTCGCGCAGGATCGTTTCCCCCGGGGCGAGGAGCACATGGCGGACGGGAATCCGGCGGGCGGCGAGACCGCCGAAGATCTCGTCGCGGTACTCCTGGCGCAGCAGGGTCATGGGGACGACGAGGGTGCCGCCCAGCTCGGCGAGCAGCGCGGCCGCCGTGTCGATCACGAGCCGCCGCCAGATCGGCAGGTCCTGGAAGTCGCCGACCTCGGCGAGACGTTTGGGCGGCAGCAGGTACGGGAGAGCTCCGCCGATGACCTCGGGGTCGAAGAGCGTGCTGTTCGGGATCAGGTCGATCAATTCCCGTGCGGTGGTGGTCTTCCCCGCACCGAACGCGCCGTTGATCCAGACGACGGTCACAGTTCCCCCTCTTCTGTTGGCCCCCTGTGGCTTGCCCGCTCCACCCTGCCACGGAAACCAGTTCCCGTTGAGGGCGCACGAACGCCGTGGCGCCGACCCCTCGCGGTGGGGTGCCGGCATCACGGCGTTCGTGGTCGGTGCCCGGTCCGTCAGCCGTTCTGCCCCAGGGCGTCGTCGTCGACGGCCAGGCTGTCACCGGCGATGGTGTGGTCGAGGGTGCTGAGGGTGTCGCCCACGTTCAGCCCTTCGAGGTCGGCACCGGTCAGGCCGTGCGAGGGGGTGATCGCCGCGACGACGAAGCCGGTGGCGAGGGAGGCGATGGCGAGCATGCTGCGCTTCTTCATGCGGGGATCAACGGCGTCGACGGGGTCGGGGTCACGCGTCCCCCGGTAATCCCCGCGCACGATCGACCGGTCTGCGGCGAGAATGCCGTGGTCACCGACGGTTCGGAGGAGCTTCGCCATGATCGGCCCGCAGCACGCCCATGCCGGCCTGGACGGTCTGGTGACGGGCGACGCCTTCGGCGACAGCTGGTTCACCCGCTCCGACGAGCCCGCCGAGGAGTTGTGGGCGGCGCGGGAGCCGCGTCCCGCGCCTTGGCCGTGGACGGACGACTCGGCGATGGCGTTCGTCCTGTTCGCCCACCTGACGGAGCACGGGGAGGTCCGTCCGGGCGACCTGGCACGGCAGTTCGCCGCCGAGTACCGCCGCGACCCGGGCCGTAAGTACGGCCCGTCCATGCACAGCGTGCTGCGGCGCGTCGGCGAGGGCGAGGACTGGCGGGCGGTGACGACGGGACAGTTCGGCGGACAGGGTTCGTACGGCAACGGCGCCGCGATGCGGGTCGCCCCGCTGGGCGCCTGGTTCCGGGACGACCTCGCCGCGGCCCGCGAGCAGGCCCGGCTGTCGGCGCTGGCCACCCATGCCCACCCCGAGGCGGTCGCGGGCGCGGTGGCCGTGGCGGTCGCCGCCGCGCTGGCGGCCGCCGGCGCGGGCCGGGACGCCCCTGCGCGCGACGCGTTCTTGAGGGAGGTCGCCTCGCACCTGCCGGACAGCGACGTCCGCTCCGGGCTGCTGGTGGCCGCGGGCCTCCCCGAGCGCGCCTCGGTGCGCCACGCCGCGTCGGTGCTGGGCTCGGGGACGCTGATCTCGGCTCCGGACACGGTGCCGTTCGCCCTCTGGTCCGCCGCGGGGCACCTGGACGACCTCCCCGAGGCACTGTGGCAGACCGTCGGCGGGTGGGGTGACCGCGACACTACCTGCGCCATCGCGGGAGGCGTGGTCGCGTCCCGGACCGGCACGGACGGCGTCCCCGCCCGCTGGCGGCAGTCCTGCGAGGCCATCCCGGCCTGGAGCGGCTGGGACGCCGTCACGGCGGGCCGGACGGCATCCGGGACGGCGGGCCGGCACGTCGTCGAGTGAGCGTCGCACGGCCGGCCGTGTGACGGTCGGGTCCCCCGCCGGTGCCCGCGCCGTCCCCGGTCACCCGGCGCACAGACGAACACCGGCAACCCGGTCCGCCACCGCCCCGCACACCACGGCGACACAGGAAACGTTTTTCCAGGAGGCCGCCCGTCGGCGTCAGACCCCCGCCGCCGTGGCGCCCGCCCCCGCCCCGGCCCCCGCGCTCGCCGACAGCGCCGCCGCGGCCGCTCCCACCAGGCCCGCGTCCGTGCCCATCTGCGCCGGCGTCACGGTCAGGCGCTGGACGAAGGAGAGGGTGGCGTAGTGGCGGAGCGCCCGGCGCAGGGGGGCGAACAGCACCTCACCCGCCTTGCCCACGCCCCCGCCGATCACCGCGATGTCGATCTCGACGAGGGTCGCGGTGGCCGCGATGCCGGCGGCCAGGGCCTGGGCGGCCCGCTCGAAGGACGCCACCGCGACCGGGTCGCCCGCGCGGGCGGCGGCGGCCACCGCGGCCGCGGAGGTGTCGCCGTCGGGGCCGGGCAGCCAGCCGTTCTCCAGGGCCCGGCGGGCGATGTGGGGCCCGCTGGCGATGCGTTCCACACAGCCGCGGCCGCCGCACGGGCACGGGTCCCCGTCGAGTTCGACGCTGATGTGGCCGATGTGTCCGGCGTTGCCGGTGGGGCCGGGGTGCAGTCGGCCGCCCAGCACCAGACCGCCGCCGACGCCGGTGGAGACCACCATGCACAGCGCGTTGTCGTGCCCGCGGGCGGCGCCCTGCCAGTGTTCGGCCGCGGTGATCGCCACGCCGTCGCCGATGAGTTCGACGGGGAGGTTCCCCGTCACCGCCCGGACCCGGTCGACCAGCGGAAAGTCGCGCCAGCCGGGCACGTTCACCGGGCTGACGGTACCCGCCGAGGCGTCCACCGGACCCGCGCTGCCGATGCCGACGGCTCGGACGCGCCCCCACCGCGGAGCCGCGGTCAGCTCCGCCAGCGTCTCCTCGACGGCCCGCATCACGGTGTCGCCGTTCTCCTGGGCGGGCGTGGGGCGCTGCGCGCGGGCCAGGATCGTGCCGTCGCCGTCCACCAGCGCTCCGGCGATCTTGGTGCCGCCGATGTCGAGCGCGGCCACGAGGTCGGTGTACATCAGTCTGGTTTCTCCCGGTCCACCATGGAAGGGCTGGCCGGTCCAGCGATTGGGGGACGCGGGCCGGAGATGCGGTGGACAGTCTCTCCCGCATCTGACAACGTTGTCCAGGCTCTATGCTCGACGCCACATCCTCATACACACCCTGGGACCCACGCATCCCCGTGCGCAACATCTTGTGGACGGCGTGCATGGCCGACCTCCCGTGGACGACAGGACAGGACACAGCATCGTGCCCGAGACGCAGCGCCGGCCCGAGAGCCGCTACGGCAACCGTCCCACCATGAAGGACGTCGCCGCTCGCGCCGGAGTCGGCCTCAAGACGGTCTCCCGCGTGGTGAACGGCGAGCCGGGCGTCACGCCCGAGACGGAACGCCGTGTCCAGGAGGCCATCGACGCGCTCGGCTTCCGCCGCAACGACAGCGCCCGGGTGCTGCGCAAGGGCAGCACGGCCAGTATCGGCCTGGTCCTGGAGGACCTCGCCGACCCGTTCTACGGGCCGCTCAGCCGCGCGGTGGAGGAAGTCGCCCGCGCCCACGGCGCCCTGCTCATCAACGGCTCCAGCGCCGAGGACCCGGACCGGGAGCAGGAACTGGCGCTGGCGCTGTGCGCGCGCCGGGTGGACGGTCTGGTGGTGATCCCGGCCGGCGACGACCACCGGTATCTGGAGCCCGAGATCAAGGCGGGCGTCGCGACGGTGTTCGTGGACCGGCCGGCCGGGCAGATCGACGCCGACTGCGTCCTGTCGGACAACTTCGGCGGCGCCCACGAGGGCGTGACCCATCTGGTGGCGCACGGCCACCGCCGGATCGGCTTCATCGGCGACATGCCCCGTATCCACACCGCCGCCGAGCGTCTGCGCGGTTACCGGACGGCGATGGAGGACGCCGGCATACCGGTCGAGGACGCCTGGATGTCACTGGGCGCCACCGATCCCCTGCGGGTGCGCCGCGCGGCCGAGGACATGCTGTCCGGCCCCGCGCCGGTCACGGCGATCTTCTCGGGCAACAACCGGGTGACGGTCACCGTGATCCGGGTGCTCGCCGAGCGGGCCCGGCGGGTCGCCCTGGTGGCCTTCGACGACCTGGAGCTCGCCGACCTGCTCCAGCCGGGGGTCACGGTGGTCGCCCAGGACGCGGCCACGTTGGGCCGTACCGCCGCGGAGCGCCTGTTCGGGCAGCTGGACGGCACTCTCATCACCCCCGAGCGCATCGAACTGCCGACCCGGCTCGTCACGCGCGGCTCGGGCGAGCTGCCGCCGGCCGACTGAGACGCCGTGGACGCCCGCGACGACCACCGCACACTTCGCGCGCTGGGCCTGGCCGACGCGCCGCGCGACCACCCGCTGAGCTATCCCGGCGCCTGGCCGGCCAGGTCCGGGCTGCTCCACGGGGACGAGCTGCTGCCGCTGGACCGGCTGACACATCCCGGCCGCACTCCGGTCGTGGCCGTCGGTTCCAACGCCAGTCCAGCCCAACTGCGGCACAAGATGGCCGAGTTCGAAGTCACCTCACCGATCCCCATGGTGAGGGCCCGGGTGACGGGGATCGATGTCGGCGTCTCGGCGCATGTCAGCCGCGTGGGCTATGTGTCCGCGTCCCCCGTCGACGCCCCCCGCGTCACCCGCGAGTTGTTCGTCATCTGGCTGGACCCGGAGCAACTCGCCCTGATCGACGCGACGGAGCCGAACTACGACCGGGTCCTGCTGCCCGCTCCGGGTTTCCGGGTCGAGCTGGAGAACGGCGAGGCGCTCCTCGACTCGTTCGCGTACGTGAACCATCATGGTGTGCTGCACAACGGCGACGGCATCCCGCGCCGCCATCCCGGGCAGCGCGCCCTGATCGCCGAACTCCTCGCGCGGTCAACGGCGTTGCGGGAGCTGTTCGGGGCGACCCCGGAGGAGTTCTGCGCCCGCGCCAGGGCCGACGCGCGGCTGTGCGAACGGGGTACCCGGCTGTTCGCGGAAGAGAAGCTGGTGACCGCGTCCGGCCTGGAGCACCTGCACGTCCGATAGAATGATCGAACGGCATCGCGTGTCGGTCACCGGCCGGGTGAGGCATGGAGGTGCCCGTGAGTTTGCCTTACGGAGGCATTCCACACATGTCAGTCGAGTTGAACCACACCATCGTCCACTCCCGCGACAACCGCGAGTCCGCCGAGTTCCTGGCCCACATCCTGGGACTCGAAGTCGGGCCCGAGTGGGGCCCGTTCGTCCCGGTGAACACCAGCAACGGCGTCACCCTGGACTTCGCCGCCATCCCGGTGGAGTCGATCGTCATGCAGCACTACGCGTTCCTCGTCTCGGACGAGGAGTTCGACGCGGCCTTCGAGCGGATCGAGCGGGCGGGGATCACGTACTTCGCCGATCCGCACGGCAAGCAGCCGGGTGAGATCAACCATCACCACGGCGGCCGGGGTGTGTACTTCATGGATCCCGCCGGGCACGGCATGGAGATCATCACGACCCCGTACACCTTTCCTGAGCAGTAGTCGCCCCTGAGGGCCGGTGGCCGGTCGGCGTCTCTCACGCCGGCCGGTCACATCTCCTGCGCGCTGTCGCCTGCCGCCTTTGCCTGCCGCCCTACTGTCCGGAGACCGTCAGATCACCTCGGCGCGGCGTCGCGAAGCTCTCCAGGGCCGCCCGGCCGAGCCCGGTGGCGCCGCTCACCTCGGCGAGGTCGAGGGCGCCGCAGTCCAGGCCGCGCAGCAGGTAGCCGCTGAGGGCCTTGGCGGTCGCGGGCTCGTCCATCACATCGCCACCGGCCCGGTTGGCGTACCGCGCGAGCCGCTCGGCGGCCTGGGCGAAGCCCTCCCGGTAGAAGGCGAAGACGGCCGCGTAGCGGGTGGGGATGTGGCCGGGGTGCATGTCCCAGCCCTGGTAGTACGCGCGGGACAGGGCGCGGCGGGTGAGTCCGTAGTGCAGCCGCCAGGCGGCGTGCACCTGCTCGGTCGGGCCGACCGGCAGCACGTTCGTGGAGCCGTCCGAGACGCGTACCCCGGTGCCGGCCGCCGCGACCTGCATGACCGCCTTGGCGTGGTCGGCGGCGGGGTGGTCGCTGGCCTGGTAGGCGGCGGAGACGCCGAGACAGGCGCTGTAGTCGAAGGTGCCGTAGTGGAGGCCGGTGGCGCGTCCCCGGGCCGCCTGGATCATCCGGGCGACCGTCGCGGTGCCGTCGGTGGCGAGGATGGACTGGCTGGTCTCGATCTGGATCTCGAAGCCGAGCCGTCCGGCGTCGAGGCCCCGCGCCCGCTCGAAGGCCTCCAGGAGCCGGACCATCGCGGTGACCTGCTCCGGATAGGTCACCTTCGGCAGGGTCAGGACCAGGCCCTCGGGAAGGCCGCCGTTCTCCATCAGGCCGGTGAGGAAGATGTCGAGGGTGCGGATGCCCCGGTCGCGCACCGCGGCCTCCATGCACTTCATGCGGATGCCCATGTACGGGGCCCCGGTGCCCTTCGCGCTCGCCTCCGCGATCAGCCGGGCCGCGCGGGCGGCCGTCGCGTCCTCCTCGGCGTCCGGACGGGGGCCGTAGCCGTCCTCGAAGTCGACGCGCAGGTCCTCGATGGGCTCGCGCTCCAGCTTGGCCCGCACGCGCGCGTACACGGGCTCTGCGAGGTCCCGGGAGAGGCCGAGACAGGCGGCGAAGGACGCCG
The DNA here is from genome assembly GCF_045041255.1 of Streptomyces sp. NBC_00080. NCBI lineage: Bacteria > Bacillati > Actinomycetota > Actinomycetes > Kitasatosporales > Streptomycetaceae > Streptomyces > Streptomyces sp. NBC_00080. Next base: position 8,337,966 of record NZ_CP108235.1, on the reverse strand, counting down.
CGTCGGGGGCGTGCTCGTCGAGCGCGGCGAGGGCCCGGTCGCCCCAGGAGCGGATGGTGTCGGCGTCGAAGGCGTCGCCGGGGACGTAGACGGTGTGGACGGGCTGCCGGGTGCCGGGGTCGCCGGGGTAGCGACGGTCGAGTTCGGCGTCGACCGGGGCGAGGGAGGCACTGATCTCCTCGCTGACGGCGCCCGCGAGGCTCGTCGTGACCGTCTCCTGCTGGCCCTGACCCATTCCACACCCTCCGGTTTTTCCGCTGTACGGAATCAACAATCCGTAGAGCGAAGTTATCCGTGCAGCTTCCGGCAGGTCAACACCCTGTCCACGGCGCGGTCCCCACGCTCGGCGGCACTCACCGGTACACCGCCTCCCCCGTCTCCCTCTTCCGCACAACCGTCCTCACCTTCATCCTGTCTCACAAGGGAGGGAACATATGACCGGCACCACGGGGCAGACCCGGCGGGCGGGGCTGCGCACGGCCCTGGCCGTCCTTGCGACCGTGCCCGTGCTGGGCACGGCAGGGTCGTCCGCCACCCGCCACGAGAGCCCGGCGCGCGGGGCACTTCAGCCCGCGCCCGTGCCGCCGCTGGAGGTCATGACCTTCAATCTGCGCTACCCGGGCGCCAAGGACGCCCACACCTGGGCGGTCCGCCGTCCGGTGATGCGCGCGCTGCTGCGCCGGGCGGCTCCGCACGTCATCGGCACCCAGGAGGGCCTGCCGGCCCAGTTGCGCGACATCGAGACCGACCTGGGTCCGCACTACGACTGGATCGGCAAGGGCCGCAGCGTGGAAGACCCGGAGGCGGTGGCCGTCTTCTTCGACACCCGTCGGCTCGCCCCGGTCGAGCACGCGCACTTCTGGCTCTCCGACACACCCGAAGTGCTCGGCTCCAACACCTGGGGGGCGGACTACCCCCGCATGGTGACCTGGGTCCGCTTCCGCGATCTGCGCGCGCGGCAGGACTTCTACGTCCTCAACACCCATCTCGACAACGCCAGCCAGTACGCGCGCGTGCGCTCCGCCGACCTGATCGCCGCACGGATCGCGCGCCTCGACCGCTCCCTGCCGCTGCTGCTGACCGGCGACTTCAACGCGGTCGCCCACGTCAATCCGGTCTACGACCGGCTGCTGGCCGCCGGGCTGGTCGACACCTGGGACACGGCACGCGCGCGTGGCGGGGCCTACGCGACCTACCACGGGTACAAGCCGCTCACGCCGAACGGGGACCGCATCGACTGGATCCTGGCGACACCGGGCGTCACCGTCCACCGCGAGTGGACGGACACCTTCCACCTGGACGGCCAGTACCCGAGCGATCACCTGCCGGTGCGGGCCTCGATGACCCTGGAATGAGCCGAGGCCCCCGTGACCGGTACGGTCTCGGGGGCCTCGGACAGTCCTGCGACGGCCGGGTGATCAGCCCTTGCGGGTGTTGATCTCCTCGGTGAGCTGCGGGACGACGTCGAACAGGTCGCCGACGACGCCGTAGTCGACCAGGTCGAAGATCGGGGCCTCGGCGTCCTTGTTGACGGCCACGATGGTCTTCGAGGTCTGCATGCCGGCGCGGTGCTGGATGGCGCCGGAGATGCCGTTGGCGATGTAGAGCTGCGGCGAGACGGACTTGCCGGTCTGGCCGACCTGGTTGGTGTGCGGGTACCAGCCGGCGTCCACCGCGGCGCGGGAGGCGCCGACGGCCGCGCCGAGGGAGTCGGCGAGGGACTCGATGAGGGCGAAGTTCTCGGCGCCGTTGACGCCGCGGCCGCCGGAGACCACGATCGCGGCCTCGGTCAGCTCCGGACGCCCGGTCGACTCACGCGGCGTGCGGCCGGTGACCTTGGTGCCGGTGGCCTGGGCGGAGAAGGTCACCGCGAGGGCCTCGACGGCGCCGGCGGCCGGGGCGGCCTCGACGGCGGCCGAGTTCGGCTTCACGGTGATGACCGGGGTGCCCTTGGAGACACGGGACTTGGTGGTGAAGGACGCGGCGAACACCGACTGGGTGGCCACCGGGCCCTCGTCGCCGGCCTCCAGGTCGGTGGCGTCGGTGATGATGCCGGAGCCGATGCGCAGCGCCAGACGGGCGGCGATCTCCTTGCCCTCGGCGGAGGACGGGACGAGGACGGCGGCCGGGGAGACCGACTCGACCGCGGCCTGGAGCGCGTCGACCTTCGGTACGACGAGGTAGTCGGCGTACTCGGAGGCGTCGTGGGTCAGCACCTTCACGGCGCCGTGCTCGGCGAGCGCGGCGGCGGTGTTCTCGGCGCCCGCGCCGAGGGCGACGGCGACGGGCTCGCCGATGCGGCGGGCCAGCGTCAGCAGCTCCAGGGTGGGCTTGCGGACGGCACCGTCCACGTGGTCGACGAAGACGAGGACTTCAGCCATGGGATTGCTCTCCTGCGAAACGAAGTTGAGGGGCGGTCGGCGAAGGGCCTTTAGATGAACTTCTGGCCCGCGAGGAACTCGGCGAGCTGCTTGCCGCCCTCGCCCTCGTCCTTGACGATCGTGCCCGCGGTGCGGGCCGGACGCTCGGTCGCGCTGTCGACCGCGGTCCAGGCACCCTCGAGGCCGACCTCTTCGGCCTCCAGGTCCAGGTCCGACAGGTCCCAGGACTCGACCGGCTTCTTCTTGGCCGCCATGATCCCCTTGAACGACGGGTAACGCGCCTCGCCCGACTGGTCGGTGACCGACACGACGGCCGGCAGGGAGGCCTCGAGCTGCTCGGAGGCGGCATCGCCGTCCCGGCGGCCCTTGACGGTGCCGTCCTCGACGGAGACCTCGGAGAGCAGGGTGACCTGCGGGACGCCCAGGCGCTCGGCCAGCAGGGCCGGGACGACGCCCATGGTGCCGTCCGTGGAGGCCAGGCCGGAGATGACCAGGTCGTAGCCGGCCTTCTCGATCGCCTTGGCCAGCACCAGGGAGGTGCCGATGGCGTCGGTGCCGTGCAGGTCGTCGTCCTCGACGTGGATCGCCTTGTCGGCGCCCATGGAGAGGGCCTTGCGGAGCGCGTCCTTGGCGTCCTCGGGGCCCACCGTCAGGACGGTGATCTCCACGTCGTCGTCGGAGTTCTCGGAGATCTGCAGCGCCTGCTCGACCGCGTACTCGTCGAGCTCGGAGAGCAGACCGTCCACGTCGTCCCGGTCGACGGTCAGGTCATCGGCGAAGTGCCGGTCGCCAGTGGCGTCGGGCACGTACTTCACAGTGACAACGATCCTCAAGCTCACGCCGGCTCTCCTACTGCATCGTCAGTTCTCGGCTGCCTTCTTCCAGGCAGCATAGGCGCCACAAGCGGCCGATCCCGGTCGGGGCGGCCCGCGCTCCGACCGAAATATTACTCGTCAGTACACCCAGTTCGTTCCCGCTAAGCAAGCGCTTTGAACTGTGACCTTTGCAACGCAGCGTAATCGGAACTCGACGAGTTCGCAGGAAGGCCCGGCAGTGATCAATCCCGCAGGGCGGTGAACCGCCCCTGGTGGTAGAGCAACGGGCGGCCCGCGCCCTCCGGGTCACCGAGGACCACCTCGGCCAGCACGATGCGGTGATCGCCCGCCGGGACCCGCGCGACGACCCGGCACACGAGCCACGCCAGCACGTCGTCCAGTACCGGAACACCCTGCGGACCGTCCCGCCAGGCGGTCGGCGCGCCGAAGCGGTCGGCGCCGCTCCTGGCGAATGTGGCGGCCAGCTCCTGCTGGTGCTCGCCGAGTATGTGGACGCCCACGTGCGTGGCCCGGGAGAGCACGGGCCAACTGGAGGCTCCGGTGCCGATGCCGAAGGAGAGCATCGGCGGCTCGGCGGAGACGGAGCTGAGCGAGGTCGCGGTGAAGCCGACCGGGCCGCTCTCGCCGGAGGCGGTGATCACGGCGACCCCCGCGGCATGCCGGCGGAAGACGGAGCGCAGGAGGTCGGGAGAGGCCAGGCGGGGGGAACCGAGGCCGGGTATGACGGTCATGGGGTTGTCCTTCTGCGGGAAGTGGCGGGCCGGGCCGTGGGTGCTCAACGGGCCGGACAGCGCGCGCTCGCGGTACGGACCAGGTCCACGTGGACCCGGCCGTGGAGAAGGAGTTCCTCAGACATACGGTCAGGCTGACGATAGGTGGCGCGCACAGTCAAGTACGTTCCGGCATCTGGGAGATGCCTCACCGTCCCCCGCGGGCGGCTCACACCGCCTCCCCCAGGGCCGCGATGACGTCCGCCTTGCGGGGCTGGCCTGCTGCCCGTCGGACGATGTGACCGTCGGCGTCGAGCACCAGGACGGTCGGGGTCTTGAGGATGTCGAGCTCGCGGACGAGGTCCAGATGCGCCTCGGCGTCGATCTCTATGTGGGTGACTCCGGGGACCACGTCGGCCACCTCGCCGAGGACCCTGCGGGTGGCCCGGCAGGGCGCGCAGAAAGCGCTGGAGAACTGCACGAGCGTGGCCCGTTCGCCGAGTTCGCCGCCCAGCCGGTCGGCTCCGAGCCGTTTGCCGTCGTCGCGCCCGCGCACCCGCACCCTCCCGCTCCGCCGCTTGTGCAGCACTCCGTAGGCGCTCGCCGCCGCGAGCACCGCCACACACACCAGCAGTCCTGCCATCAGGTCCTCCAGCGTTCACGAGACTGCAAAGATTCCCGACCCCAGGAATCGTTTCCGTTGCGGAATGCTTGATTCATGGACATCGATGCGAGGGGCCCGCGCTTCGGGGCCGCCGTGACGACCGTAGTACTCGCGGTCGTGCTGATCAGCGGCGACGCCTGGCTGCTGGCGTGGCAGACGCTGGCGTTCGCGCTCGGCGCGGCGGGCGGGGTGGGTCGTTCACCGTACGGCTGGGTGTTCCGCAGGGCCGTGCGGCCGCGGATCGGGCCGCCGACCGAGTTCGAGGCGCCGGAGCCGCCCCGGTTCGCGCAGGCGGTGGGTCTGCTGTTCGCGGGGGTCGGACTCGCCGGCCTCACCCTGGGGCCCGACTGGCTGGGCCTCGCGGCGACCGGGGCGGCGCTCGCGGCCGCCTTCCTCAATGCCGCTTTCGGGTACTGCCTCGGATGCGAGATGTACCTGCTCGTACGGCGGGTCGCGGTACGCGCGGAGTAAAGGCGGCCTAAAAGCCCGAGGTCGATCAAGGGGGTGAAGTGACGAGGATCTCGCCCTTCCCGGGCACCAGGGCTGGCTCCCCGGCCGTTCTTCGGGCACGATCTGCGAGATGCCGTAAACCTACGGCTGCGTAACTTTGCCGCCGGGAGCCCCTCCCCGGCAAAGAGAAGGAAGGGTTCGCCCCGCCCATGGCAGAGATTGTCTACCGCCCCGTCGTCGGCCTCGCCCAGACGTTGTTCAAGGCCTGGGACCTCAAGATCGACTGCAAGGGTTCGGAGAACATCCCGCGCTCGGGTGGAGCCGTGCTGGTGAGCAATCACATCAGCTATCTCGACTTCATCTTCGACGGTCTGGCCGCGCTCCCGCAAAAACGTCTCGTTCGTTTCATGGCGAAGGAATCCGTCTTCCGCCACAAGATCTCCGGCCCGCTGATGCGCGGGATGAAGCACATCCCGGTGGACCGCAACCAGGGCGAGACGGCCTACGCGCACGCCCTGGAGTCGCTGCGCTCCGGCGAGATCGTCGGGGTCTTCCCCGAGGCCACCATCTCGCAGTCGTTCACGCTCAAGAGCTTCAAGTCGGGCGCGGCCCGGATGGCCCAGGAGGCGGGCGTCCCGCTGATCCCGGTGGCCCTGTGGGGTACGCAGCGACTGTGGACCAAGGGACACCCGCGCAACTTCAAGCGCAGTCACACCCCGGTCACCATCCGGGTCGGCGAGGCCATCGAGGCCTCCCGCGACAAGTACGCGGGTGCGATCACCCGGCAGCTGCGCGAGCGTGTCCAGGAGCTTCTGGAGGCCGCTCAGCGCGCCTACCCCGTCCGTCCCAAGGACGCCAACGACACCTGGTGGATGCCGGCCCACCTCGGCGGCACGGCCCCGACCCCGGAGCAGGTACGCGCGGCCGAGGCCCGCTGACGCGGTTCGTGCGCCTACGGGCCCCGGCCGGCATGCGCCAGGCCGGGCCCCGTTTGCGTGATCCCGCGCCCGGTGCGCGCCGCGGCGGCCGATAGGGTCCCGGCCATAACGGGAAGCCGGATGCCGGGGCGCCGAGCGTCCGTCGGGCCCGGCTGTTGTCTGCCGGACGCGCTACGGGGGCGAAGATGCGGCGTTGGGTCAAGGTGTCGGTCGTGGCTGCTGCCGTGCTCGCTCTGGGCGGCTGGATCGCCCAGCCGTACGTCCACCAGTGGTGGGTGATCCGCACCGCCTGCGACGGCATACTGCCCGACGGCGCCGTCCGCGACCTCGTTCCCGAGGACGCCCGGGTCACGGGTGCCGAGGCGGGCGGGGTGAAGGCGCTCGGCGACTACGGCTGCGAGGTCACCGTCGCGGGCGACCACGGTGCCGACCGGCGGCTCCTGTCCCTGTACGCCTACACCCGGCGCGACGACGTGGACCGCGAGTTCATGTCCGCCTTCCCGGAGAACGGATTCGACTCCCAGGCGGCGATGCCGGCCGGGCTGCCCGGCTTCGTCTCCCGCCTCGGCACCCTCGAGTTCCTGCTGCCCTGTCCCGACCTGGGCAAGGACGCCGACGGCCGGCAGCGCAAGCTGCTGGTGCACGCGGGCGTCAGCCGCAACGGCTCCGGGCGTCGGCCCGCCTCCTACGAGGTCGCCGTGGCCTTCGCCAACTCCGCCTCGAAGCGCCTGGGTTGTGGCGCAGAGCCGCTGAGGGCACCGGGGGGCGTCAGCCCGGCCGACCCCGGCGAGGACGAACCGAGGAAGGTCACCCTGGCTTCCGCCCGGGACACCGCCTGCGGCTGGCTGGCCGGGGCGGGGCTGCCGGACCCGACGCAGTGGAAGCTCGACGTCCGGCTCACCGACGCGGCGCCGACCGGTGGTTGCGAGGTGACCATCGAGGACGAGACCACTGGCGGCGGACCGAAGGGCATGGGCTTCGTCGCCTGGTTCGGGGACTGGAGCAACCGGCTCGTCTCCGGCAACGGCTCCGACCGTCCGTCCCCCACCGCGAGCGCCCGCTGTGCCGGCGAGGCCGCCCACTTCGGACTCGACGCCTCCGACGACCTCCCGGGGGTCGATCAGGCGAAGAAGCGGGCGCTGCTGCGGGCCTTCGCCGCCGCACAGGTGGAGCGGCGGGGCTGTACCGGCCTCGAGGTGGACGACGCCTGACACGGGTCGTCGTCAGATCGTCAGCCAGAGCGCCCGTACGTAACGGTCGTCGATGGCCTGCCGCATGACGTCGGCCCGCTCCTTCGGGACCTTCCGTGCCGTCGCCCAGGAGGACACCACCCTGAGCAGTTGGTGCCGGGCGTCCATCAGGTCACCGCTTACCCGGCCCGCGTACCGGGCGGCGATCCCGGCCATCGGCGGGCGGGTGGTGACCTGCGTGGTGTGGGCGGGATAGACGCCGGGCGTGTACCGGCCGACGGCCGCGTCGAAGGCGGTGACGTCGGCGATGGTGCCGTCGCGGGCGTAGCGCGCCCGGTACTTCATCAGGGCGCCGACCCGGTCGGCCATGTGCTCCAGGTCGCTGTCGACCCAGTAGGTGTCGGGCGTCTCGTACCCGTCCTTGCTCGGCTTCGGGTGGTAGTGGGGGTCGCGCCCCTGCCCGTCGAGCCGCTCCAGGTAGTAGGCCAGCCAGGCGCGCTCGGCGGAGTAGAGGATCGCGAAGGCCTCGGGGTCCTCGGCCAGTTCGGCGAACAGTTCCTCGGGTTCGGCCTCGATGTCCGAGTAGGGCTGGGTGTGTTCGAAGTCGGCGTGTGCCTCGCCGGGCGCGAGGAAACGGCCGTACGTGGTCCAGCCCTCGTCGTCGAGGCCGGCTTCCCCGGCGGGGACCGCGGGCCGGACGGCGTCGTCGTCGGAGCGCGTCCAGCGGTGCTGGTCGACGACGTACTGGGCGAGCATCCGGGCCACCCCGGGGGCCATCCCGTCGGGCAGTTCGACGCCGTTCAGGGCGGCGGCCACCGCGAAGGCGCCGCGTGCCTGGGCCAGGGTGTGCGGGTTCTCGGTGCCGGTGGCGCGGGTGGCCGCGTCCACGAGCCGGCCCAGCACCTCGCCGCCGTCGCCGCACGGGTGCTCGTACACGAGGAGGTCGCGCACGGCGTCGAACCGGGCGAGGTCGTCGCCCGGGTCGAGCGCGCGGGTCGCGGCCGCCGGGTCCTCGGCCAGGGCGCGGGTGGCGGCGGGGAGCTCCCGGCAGGGTGTCTCGTCCCCGGAGGCGGCGAGGACGATCGGGACGGTGGTGGCGGTCGCGAGAAGGGCCAGGGCCGCGGCGGAGCCGAGCAGCGGGTGCTTGCGCAGCCGGGCGAGGAGTCGCCGCCGGCCACCGGCCGGGGCGCTCGGCCCGCTCGGCTCGGGCGGGGCGTCCTGTCCCAGATCCTCGTTCCCGTCCGCACCGGCCTCTCGGGCCTCTCCCCCGTCACCCATGCCGGGGAGGTTAGCGACCGCGACGGCCGTGGCCCGCGGCGGGGGTGGTCACAGTGCGGTGGGGAGGGTCTTCCACAGGTGCGGGCGGTCGGGGGCGGCCCGCAGGGCGCCGAGGACGCCCGGATGCGGAATGGCGTAGAGGCCGGGGTAGTCCAGCTCGCCCGCCGCGGCGTCGGGCAGGAAGGCCAGGTGTTCGCCGTCCAGGGAGAACCGCGCGTCCACACCCGGTTTGTTGCCGCGTGGGTCCTGGCGGTGCCAGGCCCCGTTGAAGCGCACGGCGACGAGCCCGTGGAGGGCGTATCCGGCGCCCGCGTCGTGCACGAACCGCTGGTAGCACAGCGCGGTCGGGATGTCCTCGGCCCGCAGCAGGGCGGCCAGGGCATGGGCCTTGGCGTGGCAGATGCCGGTGCCCTGTTCCAGCACGTCCGAGGCGCGCCAGGTCACGCGCGGGTCGCCGACGTCCTGCGAGTGGGGAATCGTGTCTCGGACGAAGTCGAAGGCGAGGTTCGCATAACCATACGAGTCCTTCGCATCCTTCGCGAGGCGCGCGGCCGTGTCCCGCACCAGCGGATGGTGATGGTCGATGACCTCGTCAGCAGCCAGATAGGCCGAGAGGTCAGGGTTCTCCTGGATCAGCTCCATGAGGGGAGAGCATAGGAAAGCGATCACCCGAGAGTCAATGACTTTTCAGGTGACCGCATACCTATGCAATCGACGTCCTTACGACCGGGCCATCTCTTCCTTGACCGCGGCGACGAAGGTGTCCACGTCCTCTTCTGTCGTGTCGAACGCGCACATCCAGCGCACGACACCTGCCGCCTCGTCCCAGAAGTAGAACCGGAACTTCTTCTGGAGCCGCTCGCTCACCTCGTGCGGGAGCCGCGCGAACACGCCGTTGGCCTGCACGGGGTACAGGATCTCCACGCCGTGCACGGCCCGCACGCCCTCGGCGAGCCGCTGCGCCATCTCGTTGGCGTGGCGGGCGTTGCGCAGCCACAGGTCCTTGGCCAGCAGGGCCTCCAACTGCACCGACACGAAGCGCATCTTGGAGGCGAGCTGCATGGACAGCTTGCGCAGGTGCTTCATGTGGCGGACGGCGTCCTGGTCGATGACGACGACCGCCTCGCCGAACAGCGCGCCGTTCTTCGTCCCGCCCAGCGAGAGGAGGTCGACGCCGACGGCGTTGGTGAACGTCCGCATCGGGACGTTCAGCGAGGCCGCCGCGTTGGCTATCCGGGACCCGTCCAGGTGCACCTTCATGCCGTGCGCGTGGGCGTGGTCGCAGATCGCGCGGATCTCCTCGGGCGTGTAGAGCGTGCCCAGCTCCGTGCTCTGGGTGATCGAGACGACCTGCGGCATCGCGCGGTGCTCGTCGTCCCAGCCCCAGGCCTGCTTGTCGATCAGCTCGGGGGTGAGCTTGCCGTCCGGGGTGGGCACGGTGAGCAGCTTCAGGCCGCCCATGCGCTCGGGCGCGCCGCCCTCGTCGACGTTGATGTGCGCGCTCTCGGCGCAGATCACCGCACCCCAGCGGTCGGTGACCGCCTGGAGCGCGACGACGTTGGCACCGGTGCCGTTGAAGACCGGGAAGGCCTGCGCCGTGGCACCGAAGTGGCTGCGGATGATCCCCTGGAAGTGCTCGGTGTAGTCGTCCTCGCCGTACGCCACCTGGTGGCCGCCGTTGGCCAGGGCCAGGGCGGCCATCACCTCCGGATGGGCCCCGGCGTAGTTGTCGCTGGCGAAACCGCGGACCTCCGGGTCGTGATGGCGCCGTGCGTCGGTCTTCGGAGGGTTCACGGCTTCTCGGTGAGCCACAGACGCTGTCCGTTCACTTCGGGGGCGGGCTTGTCCCAGACTCCGGTGATGGCCTCGGCCAGATCCTTGACGTCGGTGAAGCCCGCGAACTTCGCGTTGGGGCGGTCGGCGCGCATCGCCTCGTGCACCAATGCCTTCACCACCAGGATCGCAGCCGCGGAGGTCGGGCCCTCGGCACCCCCGGCCTTGCGGAACGCGTCGGCGAGCGCCAGGGTCCAGGCCTCGGCGGCGGCCTTGGCGGCGGCGTACGCGGCGTTGCCCGCGGAGGGGTTCGAGGCGCTGGCGGCGCTGATCAGCACGTACCGGCCGCGGTCACTGCGCTGGAGGCCCTCGAAGAAGGCGAGCGAGGTGTGCTGCACGGTCTTGACGAGCAGCAGTTCCAGGAAGTCCCAGTCGTCCAGGCTGGTCTTGATGAACGTCTCGCTGCCGCGCCAGCCGCCGACGAGATGGACCACGCCGTCGATCCGGCCGAAGTCCTTCTCGACGCGCTGCGCCCAGTCCCGGGTCGAGTCCAGGTCGAGCAGATCGACCGGCTCACCGGTGACGGTGGCGCCCCCGGCCCCGTAGCGGGCCGCGTCGACGGCCTCCGCCAGGCGCTCGGGGTCGTTGTCCGCGCCGGCGACGATCGCGCCGGCCTCGGCGAGACGGAGCAGCGCCGCCCGGCCGGCCGGTCCGCCCGCACCGGCCACCGCGATCACCGCACCGCTGAGAGCCCCGTTCCCCATGGTCTTCGCCTCCTGAGCAGTGTTCTCGGTACGCAGGTCGCTCACGCGGCGATCCGCTCGGCGCCGTCCGCCGTGATGCCCCGGGTCGAGGCGATCACGCTCTTGAGCTTCTTGGACAGTGCCTCATAGAACATGCTCAGCGGAAACTCGTCCGGAAGCACGTCGTCCACGAGTTTGCGGGGCGGCTGGGTCAGGTCCAGGGCGTCGGGGCCCTTGGCCCACTTGGAGCCCGGGTGCGGGGCGAGGTAGGCGGAGACCAGCTCGTGGGCGGCGAACCAGTGGACGAGCTTGGGGCGGTCGATGCCGTCGCGGTACAGCTGCTCGATGTCGGCGCACAGCTCGTTGGTGACCTGCGGGGCGCGCTGCCAGTCGATGTGCAGCTTGTTGTCGGTCCAGCGGACGACGTCGTGCTTGTGCAGGTAGGCGAAGAGCAGCTGGCCGCCGAGGCCGTCGTAGTTGCGCACCCGGTCTCCGGTGACCGGGAAGCGGAACATGCGGTCGAAGAGCACCGCGTACTGCACGTCACGAGCCTGCGGAACGCCGTCGGCCTCCAGCTTCACGGCCTCCTTGAAGGCGGTGAGGTCACAGCGCAGCTCCTCCAGGCCGTACATCCAGAACGGCTGGCGCTGCTTGATCATGAAGGGGTCGAAGGGCAGGTCGCCATGGCTGTGGGTGCGGTCGTGGACCATGTCCCACAGGACGAAGGCCTCTTCGCAGCGCTTCTGGTCATGAACCATGGCGGCGATGTCCTCGGGCAGCGAGAGGCCCAGGACGTCGACGGCCGCGTCGGTCACCCGGCGGAAGCGGGCCGCCTCGCGGTCACAGAAGATGCCGCCCCAGGAGAAACGTTCCGGCGCCTCGCGGACGGCGATGGTCTCGGGGAAGAGGACGGCGGAGTTGGTGTCGTAGCCGGCCGTGAAGTCCTCGAAGGTGATGCCGCAGAACAGCGGGTTGTCGTAGCGGGTGCGCTCCAGCTCGGCCAGCCACTGGGGCCAGACCATGCGCAGCACGACCGCTTCCAGGTTGCGGTCCGGGTTGCCGTTCTGCGTGTACATCGCGAAGACGACCAGGTGCTGGAGCCCGTCGCGACGGTTCGCGGCGGGCTGGAAGGCCAGCAGCGAGTCGAGGAAGTCCGGCACCTCGAAGCCGCCGTCGGCCCAGCCCCGCAGGTCCTTGACGAGCGCCCGGTGGTAGTCGGCGTCGTGCGGGAGCAGCGGGGACAGCTCCTCGACGGCCTCGATCACCCGCAGGACGGCCTGCTCGGCGTCCGTGCGCGGCGGTGCGCCCTCGGCCGCGAAGTCGATCGACCCGTCCTTCGACTGCCAGGGCCGGATCTGTTCCACGGCATCCTTGAGCACGCGCCACGCCGGGTGCTCAACCACCCTGTCCGCCGGAGGAACCTGCTCCCCCGTAGCCGCCTGCACAAGAATTTCCGTCATGTCCCATCCTTCACTGGAGAAGCTCGCGTCAGGACACCGTATGCATATGAGGATTCCTCCAGCAAGTGGGACCTCCGGAAATTATCCTGCACTCCCGCACCTTCACCGCACTTTTTCCTGCCTGACACCGAAGATGCGGCTACTTCCACTAGCGCCTGTCCAGCGGGTCGGATCTGCGGCCCGGGCGGGTAGAGGAACCCTCGGTGCACGCTCATGTCCTTGACGGCCCCCGGGCCACTAGGCTGCGTGCTCCTCCAGCCCAAACCGTCGACGGAAGCGGGTCGTGTCTTGAACTTCCTCACCATCGGTCACCGCGGAGTCATGGGTGTCGAGCCCGAGAACACCCTTCGTTCCTTCGTCGCCGCGGAGCACGGCGGCCTGGACGTCATCGAACTCGATCTTCATCTGAGCAAAGACGGTGCTCTGGTGGTCATGCACGACGCCGATGTGGACCGGACGACCGACGGGACCGGCCCCATCGCCGACCAGACGCTCGCGGAGCTGCGGACCCTCGACGCGGGCCGCGGCGAGCGCGTGCCGTTCTTCGAGGAGGTCCTGGACGCCGTGCGGCTCCCGCTCCAGGCCGAGATCAAGGACGTCCAGGCCGCGCGGGCCCTTGCCGAGGTGATGCACGCGCGGGCCCTGGTGGACCGCGTGGAGGTCTCCTCCTTCCACGACGAGGCCGTCGCCGAGATCGCGCGCCTCGTCCCCGGGGTGCGCACCGCGCTCATCGGCAGCCGCTACGGCCTCGACATCGTCGACCGTGCCGTGGAGGCCGGCGCGGCGACGGTCTGTCTCAACCTGCGCCGGCTCACCCTGGAGATCGTCGAGGAGGCACGGAAGCGGGACCTGCGGATCATCGGCTGGGTGGTCAACACCCAGGACCAGTTGCGGCTCGTCCGGGCCCTGGAACTCGACGGCGCGACCACCGACTACCCGGAGATCAGGCGCACGGGCCGCTTCACGGCCTAGGCCGGGTCCCGACGGTCAGAGGAGCTCCTTGACCAGCAGCTCGAACCGGAGGTCGTCGCGCTGCGGGATGCCGAAGCGCTCGTCGCCGTAGGGGAAGGGGGTCATGCGACCGGTCCGCCGGTAGCCGCGACGCTCGTACCAGGCTATGAGGTCCTCGCGTACCGAGATCACGGTCATGTGCATCTCGGTCACGCCCCAGTTCTCGCGGGCCTGCCGCTCGGCCTCCGCCATGACCGTCTTGCCGAGGCCGCCGCCCTGGACCGCGGGACTGACGGCGAACATGCCGAAGTAGGCGTGGTCACCGCGGTGTTCCAGCTGGCAGCAGGCGACGATCCGGCCCTGCTGCTCGACGGTGAGCAGGCGGCTGTCCGGCGCCTTGATGACCGCGAGCACGCCGTCGGGGTCGGTCCGCCGGCCCTGGAGGATGTCGGCCTCGGTCGTCCACCCGGCCCGGCTGGCGTCTCCGCGGTAGGCCGACTCGATGAGCGCGACGAGCGCGTCCACGTCGGCGTCGACGGCGTCGCGGAAGGTGAATTCGGTGGCGGCGGTGTCCATGCGGGCGTTCTCCGGTCTCTGACTCGGCTGGGGCACCGCCGAGCGTAGACCCTGCGCCGGTAGGCTCCGGCTGCATGGTGCACGTACTCAGCAGTAGGACCCTGCTCCGGCCGACCGACCCCGAGCGTTCCCGTGTCTTCTACGGCGAGCAGCTCGGCCTGGCGGTCTACCGCGAGTTCGGGACGGGGCCGGAGCGCGGGGTCGTCTACTTCCTCGGCGGCGGCTTCCTGGAGGTCTCGGGCCGCTCGGAGACACCGCCGGATCCCGCCGCCGTACGGCTGTGGCTGCAGGTGCCGGACCTGGCGGCGGCGCACGACGAGCTGCGTGCCCGGGAAGTGGAGATCGTCCGGCCGCCGGTGCGGGAGCCCTGGGGGCTCCTCGAGATGTGGATCGCCGATCCGGACGGCACGCCGATCGTTCTGGTGGAGGTACCGGCGGACCATCCGATCCGGTACCGGCCGGGAATCTGAGCCGATCGGGCACGGCGGGGAGTCCGGGTCGATCCGTACCCACCGGAGACCGGGGTGGATCCGGGACCCCGGCCCCGCCCTGCCTGCCCGCGGCCGAGCAGGCGCCCTGCTGCCCACAGCCGACCGACGAGGAGATCCAGCGGCGGGTCGCGAGGCCATCGGGCCAGGCCGGAGCCTGTTTCCGGGCCTCGGCGGCCACCGGATGCCGTAGCGCGGACCGAGGCATAGCGTGCTGAAGGGGGCCCCTTTCGGAAGGAACGCCATGAAGCTCGACGCGCCCGTGCCCGGCGGGCCCTGCTGGGCCGAGCTGGGGACCAGTGACCTGGAGGCGGCTAAACGGTTCTACGCGGCGCTCTTCGGCTGGCGCGCGGAGACGGATCCGCGCCAGGAGGCGGGCGGCTACACGGTCGCGCACCTCGGCGAAGCGGCCGTCGCCGCACTCAGCCCCCTGTACCAGGAAGCACAGCCGTGCGCCTGGAACGTGTCGTTCGCGGTGACCGACGCGGATGTCAGCGCGCGGCTGCTCACGGAGGCCGGGGGCAAGGTGCTGGTCGGCCCGATGGACGTCTTCGACGTGGGTCGTTTCGTGGTCGCCCTCGATCCCGGTGGCGCCGCGTTCCAGCTGTGGCAGGCGCGGACCTTCCCGGGCGCCGGGCTGTTCAACGCACCCGGTTCGCTCGGCTGGGTCGAGCTGCTGACCCGCGATCGCCACCGGGCGGAGACCTTCTACACCACGGTGTTCGGCTGGACCGTCCGCTCCTCGGAGAACTACCTCCAGTGGGGCGTCGGGGGCGCGGACTTCGGCGGCATGATCACGATGGACGAGAAGTTCCCGCCCGAGGTGCCCCCGCACTGGCTGCCGTACTTCGCGGTGACGGACGTGGACGAGTCCACCGGGACGGCGGTGGAGGCGGGCGGCACCGCCCTGATGGAACCGACCTCGGTGCCGGACGGTCCACGCATCGCCGTACTGCGGGACCCGCAGGGCGCGGTGTTCGGTGTGTACCGGGCGGGAGACGAGGGGTGAACGCGACGGACGACCGTCGACGGGGCGCGGCCACCCGGTCGGCCCGGTCCCGTGTCCGGTCCCGCGTCGACGCGGCGTTCAGACCCGCAGGGCCCGCATGTGCCCCTCTAGCCGACTCAACAACTCGCCCAGCAGATCGGCCAGTTCGCCCTGTCGGCCGTCGTCCAGGGCGGACAGCACGGCACTCTCGTAGACGAGCTGCTCGGGCATGATGCCGTCGACGAGGTCCCGCCCGGCGTCGGTGAGGCGGAGGTGCGCGACACGGCGGTCCCGGGTGTCGACGCGACGCTCGACCAGTGCGCGCTCGGTGAGCTGCTTGAGCCGCTTGGTGACGGCGGCCCCGGAGGAGAAGGTCTCACGGGCCAGTTCGCCGGGCGTCAGCTCGTGGCCGGTGCGGCGCAGCGCGCCGAGCAGGTCGAACTCCGCTCGGCTCAGGCCGGCCCGGCGCAGGGGGGCGTCCTCGGCCTGCTGGAGGAGCGCGGCGCAGCGGTTGACGCGGCCGATGATCTCCATGGGGCCGGTGTCGAGGTCGGGCCGGACCGTCTGCCACTGCCGTACGACAGCGGCGACAGTGTCGTTCCGTACCGGCTCCACCGGCTCTGACGGCTCTGACGGCTGTGCCCGCCGTACCGGATCGCCGCTGCCCGTCCGGCCACCGTTCCCCCGCCCGTCGCCGCTCCGCGCGCGGTCACCGGTGGTTCCGGGGCCGCCGGCCGCCGGTTCCGCTCCGGTCACCGGTCTTTCCCCCGGCCCGGCCGCCGGTCCTTCCCCCGCCCCGTTCCCGGCCGCCGCCCGTCCCTGCGTCGCCGTCATCGCCGTACGTCCTCCGCTCCCGTGCTCGCGTCCCGGTCCAGGAGCAGTCCCTGGCGCCGTACCGTCGCCGCGAGCGTACGGTGTCCGGACTGTTCGGCCGCGACGACCCGCTCCTCGGGCAGCGCCCGCTGCCACCACTCGCCGGACGCGGCGTCGGCGGTGGCGCGCAGGTCGACCAGCGCGGCGGCGAGGCCGCGGCGGGCGGACTCCAGGGCGCCGGCGGCGGGACGCGGCTCCGCCAGGAGGCGGGCGGCCTGCTCGCGGGCCCGTTCGGCGGCCGTCAGGGCGTGCCCGAGGCGGTCGCCGGCCCGGCGGTTCGTGACGGCGACCGCGGCGACGAAGCCGACCACGGCGCCGACGAGGGTGTCCACCAGCCGCTCGGTGATCAGTCGGCCCGAGTCCTGGACCTGCGCGAACTCGGTGATGAGCAGCGCCATCGGGGTCACGCAGACGCTGCCGAGCCAGTAGTTGCGGCTGATCAGCGCCTCGGCGCCGAAGTTCAGGGCGAGGCAGACCAGGACGAGGGCGGCCTGGGTGAGATGGGCGAGCGGGACGAGCGCGGCGAAGGCGAGCACGCCGACCAGATTGCCGACGACGCGCTGGACTCCACGGCTCCAGGTGAGCGTGATGTTCGCCTGGTAGAGGGATGCGGCGGTGACCAGGGCCCAGTAGGGGCGGCCGACTCCGACGGCGAGAGAGGCGTACCCGGCGAGGGCACAGCCGAGGGCGGTGCGTGCGGCGATCGGCGCGAGAGGGCCGAGGCGGAGCCACAGCGGCGGTTGCCCGGTGGCGAGTTCGGCGTCGACGCCGAGGAGTTCGTCGTCGTCCACCAGATCGCCCGGATGCGGGACCGGGCCGGTGCCGCGCAGGTCGCGGGCCCAGTCGCGCAGCCGCTTCGGGTCGGTGTCGGCGGGGGCGGCCAGGGCGATCTCGGCGCGGACGACGAGACGTTCCAGGGCCCGCCGACTCTCCGTGGCGCGGGCCGCCAGCAGGGTCTGCCAGGCGGCGTGCACGGCGGCGGCTGCGGCGGCGCGGGTCCGGGCGTGGCCGTCGCCGGGGCCGTCCGTGGCGGCGTGGGCTGCGGCCGCGTTCAGGGCGTGGGCGGTGGCGCGGCGCTCGGGACCGTGCGGCCGCAGCAGGCCGGGCGCCATGCCGATCAGCCAGGCCCAGGCACCCGCGGCGAGTGCCAGCCCCAGGTGGCCGGGGACCTGCCCGAGGGACTGCGGGGTGAACAGTGCGGCGGAGCTGATGAAGGTGAGGACGACGTTGGCGGGCGGGCCGAGGCGGGTCGCGTCACAGAGCGCCTTCTGCGCGGCCGCCAGCAGGGCGCCGACGGTGACCAGGACGGCGGCGTCGCTCGTCAGCGAGGCCGTGAGCAGGGCGACCGCCAGCCCGGCGGTCATGCCCAGCACCACCCAGGCAAGGACACGGGCCCGGGCCGCGTAGGGGCGGTTGTGGGCGTACAGCGCGCACAGGGACCCGGCCATCGTGTACATCGCCAGGTCCAGCCGCCCGAGGGCCAGCAGGATCAGGTTCGGCGGGGCGACGGCGGCGATCACGCTCAGGGCGGGCTTGAACCAGATGTCGGAGGGCCTGCCGAGGCGCAGCACTCCGGCGATCGGGAGGCGGCGTCCCGGGCGCCGCCTGCGCCGACGGCCGTGCTGCCCGCCGCGCGGTTGCGGGCGGGCTTCGGGGCGGGGGTGCTGCGGGGTCGCACTGCTCATACGTACCAATTTAGCATGTGTTTTATCCGTGAAATACTTCGTGCTCCGTCGAATGCCCCCCGTGTACATCCTTGCGCCCGCGTGCGCACGGTGTGCCGTGGGCATCGCATCCCTCGATTGCGAACGTCGAGCGGGGAGGTGCGCGTGCACGGACCGGCTTCGCCCGGCTGGCTGCTGGTGGCGCTGTGTGCGGCGACCGGGGCCTACTGCCTGCTGCGGATGCGCAGCGCGGTCGAGGAACAGCGCAGGGCCGCGGGCGGCGAGGCGCTGATGGGCTTCGGGATGGCCGCGATGGCCGTGCCCGCGGCCGCGTTCACCCCACCCGCGTGGGCCTGGCCTGCCTTCGCGGCGGTCTTCGGGGCGGCCGCCCTGCGGGCCCTGTGGGCGGCCCGCGTCAGCGCCCACCACCTGCACCACCTGGTCGGGGCCGGGGCCATGGTCTACATGGCGGCCGTGATGGCCGCCGCGCCCGCGCACCAGCACGGACACGGCGGCTCCGGCGTCCCGCTGCTGACGGGGGTGCTGCTGCTGTACTTCACCGGGTACGTGCTGCTCGCCGGGGTCCGGCTGCTGCCGGCGGCCGGGACGGGTGGCGCCGCCGTGGCCTGGAGCGACCGGCCCGAGGTTGCGCGGGCGTGCCGGCTGTCGATGGGGATCGGGATGCTCGCCATGCTGCTGACGATGTGAACCCAACTCGGGCGTGGTCTACGTCACTTCGCTGTGACAAGCCGTACCCCTGAGCGGTACGCCGCTCATAGGCTGCTGCCCATGATGGTCCCCGCGGTACTGCTGCTGCTCGGTGCCCTGACCGCCGTGATCGCCCCCCGGCTGATCGCCCGGGCCGACTGGCCGGACCGCGAACCGGTGGTCGCGCTGTGGGCGTGGCAGTGCGTGGTGGCCGCGGTCCTGCTGTGCTGTGCGCTGTCGATGACGCTCAGCGCGGCGGCGGCCTGGCAGGCGGTGCGCGGCCATGTCTTCGCGCCGGCCCCGCGCTCGGTGGTGGAGGCGTACGCGCTGGGCGCGACGGGCCCCTGGGCGGCCGCGACAGCGGTGGCGCTCGCGTGCGGAGGGCTGTGGAGCGGCGCGATGCTCGTACGGGAGGTGCTGCGGAGCCGGGCGGGGCGACGATCGCGGCATGCCGAACTCCGTTTGCGTGCGCCGCTGTTGCCGGGCGAGGAGTCCGCGTCCGGCCGACTGCTCGTCCTGGAGGGTGAGCGGCCCGACGCCTGGTGGCTGGCAGGCGCGGCACCCCAACTCGTGGTCACCACAGCCGCGTTGCGGCGCCTGAAGGGGCGCCAGCTGGATGCGGTGCTGGCGCACGAGCAGGGGCACGCCCAGGCACGTCACGACTGGTTGCTGCACTGCTCGACCGCACTGGCCACCGGCTTTCCGCAGGTACCGGTGTTCGCTGCGTTCCGCGACGAGATGCACCGGCTGGTCGAGTTGTCGGCCGACGACATGGCCTCCCGGCGCTTCGGCCGACGGACGACCGCGCTGGCCCTGGTCGAACTCAACGAGGACCGGGGCGTGTTCGGCCCCTCCCCCGCCCCGCAGGCCCATGTCCCGCAGCGCGTGCACCGGTTGCTCACACCGCCCGACCGCCTCACCGCGGCCCGCAGACTACGACTGACGGCGGGAGCCTCCCTCGTACCGGTGATCCCGGTACTGGTGACCCTGGTCCCCGCCCTCCGGGCGGTGGGCTGAACCCCACGGCCCCGAGACCCCGCCCAGGAGCCGGAACCAGCGCTCCGGAGACGGCCGGGCTCCCCCTGACCGGCCGACCGACCGTCTCGGAGGCCCGGCGGGACACTCCGCCTCCCACGGCACGTCCACCCCACCGGCCGGAACCACCACTCCCCGAACCCGAGCCGCCCCCTGAACAAGCCATCCCGGGGTCATCACCAGCAGCACCCCCGGGCACCGCCTCGTCACCCCACCCGGCCGACCGAACCACCCCGGCCCCGCACCGGCTCCGGAACAGGGCCGACCGCCCGGAACCCGGACCGAGCGCGCCCCGGGTTCGCTTCCGGCCCCATCGGTCGGCGAGGATCTCCGTATGCCCCATCCGACCGTCGACCGCCCGCCCCGCCGCCCGGCCCTGCGCACGCCGCTCCGGACCGCACTGGTCCTGGGGCTGTGTTCGGCCCTGCTCCTCGCCCTGGTCGCGGCCGACTGGCATCCCCTGATGTCCGCCGACGGCGACATCTCCCGCACCACCCACCGCTGGGCCGTCGCCGACCCCGACGTCACCCAGGCCTGCCGCATCCTCACGGACTGGGTCTGGGACCCCCTGACCATGCGTCTGCTGGTCGCGGCGGTGGCCGTGTGGCTGGTGTGGCGGCACGGGGCCTGGTGGACCGCCGGATGGCTGGTCGTCACGGCGGCGGTGGGCACACTGCTCCAGCAGTCCCTCAAGGCGGGGGTGGGCCGCGCCCGCCCGGTCTGGCCCGACCCGGTCGACTCCGCCCACTACGCGGCGTACCCCTCCGGGCACGCCCTGACGGCCACGGTGGTGTTCGGTCTCCTGCTGTGGCTGCTGCACCGGCACGGCGTCGCCCCCGTCGTGTGGCGTACGGCGCTGGCGGTGGCGGTGGTCTCCGTGGCTGGCGTGGGACTGACCCGGATCTGGCTGGGCGTGCACTGGCCCTCGGACGTCCTGGGCGGCTGGCTGCTGGGCGCCTTGCTGGTGGCGCTGGCGATCGCGGCACACCTGCGCTGGCGACCGTGACCCTGCCGGGGCGAGGTGGCGGCGGTACGGCTACGCGGGTCCGCAGGACGTGCGGCGGGCGGTCGTTCCGGTCGTGCTCGGCGCGGGCGGGATCTCGTTCCGCCATACCCCGCTCGGCGGGCTGATTCATAGACTCGGCGCCATGCGCATGAGAGCCGTGTTGTTCGACTTCTCCGGGACCCTGTTCCGCATCGAGTCCGCCGAGTCCTGGCTGCGGGCGGTGCTGGAGGCGGCGGGCGTCGCGCTGCCCGCCTCGGAGCTCGCCGAGAAGGCGCGGGCGCTGGAGACGGCCGGCGCGCTGCCGGGCGGGGCGAGTCCGGTCCGGCTGCCCGCCGGGGTCGCCGAGGTGTGGCGGGTGCGGGACGAGAGCGCGGAGCTGCACCGGGCCGCGTACACCGGCCTGTCCCGTCAGGTGCCGCTGCCGGATCCGGCGCTGCACGACGCCCTGTACGAACGGCACAGGATCCCGGCGGCCTGGGCGCCGTACCCCGACGCCCTCGACGTGCTGAGCGGGTTGCGCGAGCGCGGGCTCCGGGTCGGCGTGGTCAGCAACATCGGCTGGGACCTGCGGCCGGTGTTCCGGGAGCACGGCCTCGACGGGTACGTCGACGCGTACACGCTGTCGTACGAGCACGGGTTCCAGAAGCCGGACCCCCGGCTGTTCACGGTCGCGTGCGAGGCGCTGGACGCCGATCCCGGCGGGACCCTGATGGTGGGCGACGACCGACGCGCGGACGGCGGGGCGGCGGCGCTGGGATGCGCGGTGCACTTCGTGGACCACCTGCCGGCGGCCGAACGTCCGGACGCGCTGCGGACGGTGCTGGACCTGGTGGGGTGACCCGACGGCCTCGGCCCGCCCCCTACCGAAGGTCGCCTGAGGCCACCATTACGAGCGAAGCACGCCCACTCTGGACGATCCCCCGCGTCGCCCAGAGCAGGCGGCAGCCCGGTGCGCTCCGTAGCGGAACCCCACCGGGTTGGCCCTGAGTATAGTTGGCTGCCAGCCAGTCAACGCAGGAGTTCCAGGATGTCCCCGCGCAGCGCATCGGTCAATGAAGAATTGCGGCGGCGTTCCCGGGAACGGCTCCTTCAGGCCGCGGTGGAGCTGGTGAGCGAGCGCGGGTACGAGGCGACGACGCTCGGTGACATCGCGGACCGGGCCGGCTCGGCGCGCGGCCTGGTGTCGTACTACTTCCCCGGCAAGCGGCAGCTGGTGCAGTCGGCGGTGCACCGGCTGATGCACCGCACGCTGGAGGAGGCGCTGGAGCGGGAGCCGCGCACCGAGGACGGCCGGGAGCGGATGGCGCGGGCCATCGACGGCATCCTGGGCCTGGCCCGGGACCGTACGGTGCTGATGCGCCAGCACATGGCCGGCCTTCTGCAGGCCGAGGGGTTCGTGCAGTGTCCGGAGCAGCAACGGCTGGCCGAGCTGCTGCGGGAGACCGCGGCCCGGCACGGGTCCCAGGACCTCGACCACGACTACCCGATGCTGCGCTCCCAGCTGATGGGGGCGGTCTACGCGATGGTGCTGCCGAACGTGCCCCTGCCGCTCGGGACGCTGCGCGCCGAACTGTTCGCGCGCTACCGGCTCGACTGGGAGCAGGGGGTCCCGCCGGACGCCGAGGCGCCCGGCGGGACGAGTGACACCGATCTGTCGCGCTTCTTCGCGACCGACCCGACGACTCCGCGGAGCGAGGGTCAGTCGAAGTAGTCCGGCTGGGTCTGGACGTTGAGCTCGTGGACACGGACCCGCTTGGCCGGGTCGGTGCGCCGGTCGCTGAGCTTCAGCACGTCGAAGCCCTTGGCGATGTCGTTCGAGTAGATGTAACCGTTGTAGTAGTACGCCGACCAGGAGCCGCCGCCCCTCAGCACCTGGGTGTCGAGCGGACCGCGCTCGAAGTAGGCGATCTCCTTCGGTTTCGACGAGTCGGTGAAGTCCCAGACCGAGACACCGCCCTGGTACCAGGCCTGCACCATGATGTCCTTGCCCTTGACCGGGATCAGCGAGCCGTTGTGGGCCACGCAGTTCTCGGTGTCCGCCTGGTGACGGGGGATCTTGTAGTAGCTGCGGAAGACCAGCTTGCGCTTGTCGCCCTTGCCGACGATGTCGTAGATGCCGTCGGCGCCCTTGTCCGGCCCGGTCGCCGCGTTGCACGTGGCCGCGCCGCCGCCGCCGAGCTCGTCGGTGAACACGACCTTGTTCGCCTTCTGGTTGAAGGTCGCCGAGTGCCAGAACGCGAAGTTCACGTTGTCCTGGACCTGGTCGATGACCTTCGGGTGCTCCGGGTCCTTGATGGAGAACAGGATTCCGTCGCCCATGCAGGCGCCCGCCGCCAGGTCCTTGGAGGGCAGGACCGTGATGTCGTGGCAGCCGGTGGTCTTGGAGACCCCGGGGTTGGTGGGCGAGCCCGGGTTGCCGCCGCCGTCCGGGCCCTCCCCCGGGAACAGCACGGGGAAGCTGACGATCGCGGCCTTCTCCGGCGTTTTGCGCGGCACCTTGATGACCGAGATGCCGTCGTGCGGCGGCTGGCAGTCCGGGTAGGCGGCGTTCGGCGAGTACGAGGAGACGTAGATGTAGACGTTCTTGCGCTCGGGCACCAGGGTGTGGGTGTGCGAGCCGCAGGCGGTCTCGACGGCGGCGACGTACTTGGGGTTCGCCTTGTCGCTGATGTCGAAGACCTTCATGCCCTCCCAGGAGGACTTCTCGGTCACCGGCTGCGTGGTGCTGTTGCAACTGCTGTCGCTGCGCGAGGAGTCGGTGGAAAGGAACAGCAGGTCGCCCGAGACGGAGATGTCGTTCTGCGAGCCGGGGCAGAGCACCTGGGCGACGGTCTTGGGGGACTTCGGGTTGCTGATGTCGAAGACCCGGAAGCCGTCGTAGTTGCCGGAGAAGGCGTACTTGCCCTGGAAGGCGAGGTCCGAGTTGGTGCCCGGCAGGGCATCCTTCGGGATGTTCGTCAGGTGCTCGATGTTGTCCGAGTGGACGATCTCGTCCTGCCCCGGTATCTCGCCGTCGGCGATCGCGGCCGCCGCCTCGGCCCGGGCGCCCTCGGACACCTTCTGCTGCACGGCGGGCCCGTCCCCCGGGTCGGGGGTAGCGGCTGCCGGGACGGCCGTGAGCAGCGCGGCCAGCAGTCCGGTACACGCGGCGGCCACCCCCAGCCGTCTGCGTCGCGTTCGAAGGTCGTTCAACAGGGTCACTGTGTCCTCCCTTGTCGCCGTTCACGCGGAACGGTTCGCGGTGCTCCGAAGTATCGTCTTCATCATGCACATATCAAGGGCTGGCAACGCACTCGTAATGAATCTTTCGGTTCAGTAGTGCGACCCATGGTGCGAAGATCCAGACGAGGACGGCGCCCCCGTCCTCAACCCACCTGCTTCAGGAGGTCGTTGTGCTCGTCCGCCGCGCGCCCCTCGTCTCAGCCTCACTGCTGCTCGTCCTCGCCCTCGCGGGGTGCGACTCCGGGCCGGACACCAAGTCGGGCGCGGCGAGCGGCCCTTCGGTGATCGCGCCGGGCAAGCCGGGCGAGACGAACCGGACCCTCTCCGCCCAGGACGCGGCCGAGCAGCGCGCCGACGACGACACACCCAACTCCGCCGACGTGGCGTACGCGCGGATGATGATCCAGCACCACGCCCAGGCCCTGGAGATGACCGAACTCGCCCCGAAGCAGGCCGAGTCGAAGGCCGTCAAGGGCCTCGCTTCGCGGATCGGCGCCGCGCAGGGGCCGGAGATCGAGGCCATGAAGGGCTGGCTCACGACATACGGCGAGGACGAGACGGGCGCCGAGCACGACCACGCGGCGATGCCCGGGATGGCCACCGAGGCACAGCTGACCCAGCTGCGGGCGGCCCGCGGCAAGGCGTTCGACACGCTGTTCCTCTCCCTGATGATCACCCACCACGGGGGCGCCCTCACCATGGCCGCGGACGTCAAGGCACAGGGCAACAACGTGCGGATCGAGGAGATGGCCGACGATGTGATCGCGCAGCAGACGAGCGAGATCACCCGGATGCGCGGGATGCAGTGACACCCCGGTCCACGGAACCTCGCCGGCAGACCTCGACAGCGCGACCGGTCGACGGGGCCGTGGCCGGGGCCGCTGAACGGGGTCCGTTCCACGGTCTCGCCTGCGGTCCTCGCCAATGAGCCCTGTCAGCGCCGGGCGTGACGTGGGGTCAGGTATCCCGCGTCACGCGCCTGCGCGATCAGCCTGAGCGATCTGCGGCGGCTGTGCCCCGTGGCGCACATGACCGCCAGGACGGGGTCCGCCCCCTCCTCCTGGGCCGCGCGGTACTCCTGCGCCGCCAGCCACCGCCCCTCGATGCCGCGCGGCCAGGCCTGACGGGCCCGCCGGGGGCCGAACGTCTCGTCGGCGTCCACGGCGACGGCCGGCTCCCGCGCACCCTCCGCGTCGCACCCGCCGTGCCCGCCGACCGTGTCCGCCGTGTCCGCCGCGTCTCCGGCACCCTCCACGCCCGCCGCTTCGAGGGCGCCGCCTTGGTCGCACCTCTCGAACAGCGGTCCCTCGATCCAGTCCGCGAGCATCCTCAGGTCCACGAGCGACAGGGGTGGCTGGGCGCGGACGTCCTCGACGGAGACACACCCCTCGCAGACGACGGCCAGCAGCTCCACGCGCGCACCGTCGACGAACCCCAGCCGCACATGGAACCAGGACGTGGCGCCCCCGGCTTCCCGGACCTCCCACCCGGGCCACACGGACACCGTGCCGTCCTCGGCGGAACGATCAGAAAGATTAAGAAACGATGCTTCCAGCACACACGCAACGTAACCGCATGATCACTTTCCATACGAACGGACACGCACGCACCGAGCGCGCACAGCACCCTGTCAGCGGAGCCGCACTGATGCGATGCTGGAGACACCAGCGATCTCCTCCGTCCCCTTGGGTAAGGAGTTCCGCGTGCTGCGTGTCGCCGTCGTCGGCTCAGGGCCGAGTGGGGTCTACACCGCCCAGAGTCTGATCCAGCAGGACCCCGAGGTGCTCGTCGACGTCCTGGACCGGCTGCCGTGCCCGTACGGGCTGGTGCGGTACGGCGTCGCCCCGGACCACGAGAAGATCAAGTCGCTGCAGAACAATCTGCGCGCGGTGCTGGAGCACGAGCGGGTGCGCTTCCTCGGCGGGATCAGGGTCGGGACGGGCGGGGTGCCGGCGGCCCGGCTGCGCGAGCTGTACCACGCGGTCGTGTACTGCGTGGGCGCCGCGACCGACCGGCACCTCGGCGTGCCCGGCGAGGAGCTGCCGGGCAGCTGGTCGGCGACGGAGTTCGTGTCCTGGTACAGCGCGCATCCGGACACCGTCGCCGACGGATTCCTGCGGGACGTCCGCTCGGCGGTGGTGGTGGGCGTGGGGAACGTGGCGGTGGACGTCACCCGGATCCTGGCCCGGCAAACGGCCGAGCTCACCCCGACCGACATGCCGCAGGCGGCGCTGACCGCGCTGGCGGCGAGCCAGGTCGGCGAGATCCACATGGTGGGGCGGCGGGGCCCGTCGCAGGCCCGCTTCACCACCAAGGAACTGCGCGAGCTGGCCGGCCTGCCGGACACCGAGGTGGTCGTGGACGAGGCCGAGCTGGCGCTGGATCCGGCGTACGGCGACCCCTCCGCACTGCCGGCGGCACAGCGGCGCAACGTGGAGGTGCTGCGCGGCTGGGCGGCGAACCCGCCGGCCGTCGGCGCCCGGCCGGTTCGCCGGATCCGGGTCCGGTTCTTCCTGCGCCCCGTCGCGCTGATCGCCGACCACGGCCGGTTGGGCGCGGTGCGTTTCGAGCGGACCCTTCCGGACGCGCACGGCGGAGTGACGGGCACCGGCCGGTACGAGGACATCGAGGCCCAGCTGATGCTGCGGTCGGTGGGCTATCGCGGGGTGCCGCTGGAAGGCCTGCCCTTCGATCCGGAGCGGGGTACGGTGCCGCATCTCGCGGGGCGGGTCCTGCGCGAGGGCGTGGTGGCACCGGGCGAGTACGTGGCGGGCTGGATCAAGCGGGGCCCCACCGGGGTGATCGGCACCAACCGGCCGTGCGCGAAGGAGACGGCGACCTCCCTGCTGGAGGACGGCCCCGTCCTCGTACGGCGGGAGCTGCCGGTTGATCCGCTCGAACTGCTGCGGGCCGCCGGGGCCGAACCCGTGGAGTGGGCGGGGTGGCTGGCGATCGAGCGGGCCGAGGCGGCGCTGGGCGCCTCACTGGGGCGGGGCGTGGTGAAGCTGCCGGACTGGGCGGCGCTGTGGGCGGCGGCGGGTCCCGCCAGGATCGGTGTACAGGACACACAGCAGCAACATCGGTGAAATCAACAAACTGTTTAAGTCCCGTACGTTCTCGTGCTGTTCGGCCTTCCCGGCCCGTTCGGTCCGACCGGTCCATCCGTTCGGCCTGACCGGTCCGTCCGTTCGGCCTGACCGGCCCGTTCCGTCCGTTCGGCCTGACCGGCCCGTTCGGTCCGTTCGGTCCGACCGGCCCTGTTCGGATGCCCCCGCCGCCGCCCTGGAGTGCCCATGACCATGACCGCCCCCGTCCATCCCGTCGACGAGGTGCCACCCGCACGGCAGTTGGCCGCCTTCGGCCTCCAACACGTGCTCGCCATGTACGCGGGCGCGGTGGCCGTGCCTCTGATCGTGGGCGGTGCGATGAAGCTGTCGCCCGCCGACCTTGCGTATCTGATCACCGCCGACCTGTTGGTGTGCGGCATCGCCACGCTGATCCAGTGTGTCGGCTTCTGGCGGTTCGGCGTCCGGCTGCCGATCATGCAGGGCTGCACGTTCGCCGCGGTCTCCCCCATGGTACTGATCGGGACGACGGGCGGCGGACTGCCCGCGATCTACGGGTCGGTGATCGTGGCCGGGCTCGCGATCATGCTGCTGGCGCCTCTGTTCGGCAGGCTGTTGCGCTTCTTCCCGCCGCTGGTCACCGGCACCGTCATCCTGATCATCGGCATCTCGCTGCTGCCCGTCGCGGGCAACTGGGTGGCGGGCGGCGCCGGTTCGGCGGACTTCGGGGAGCCGAAGAACATCGGACTCGCCGCGTTCGTCCTCGCAGTGGTGCTCGCCGTGCAACGGTTCGCGCCGGCGTTCCTGAGCCGGATCGCCGTGCTGATCGGCATCGTGGTGGGGCTCGCGGTCTCGGTACCGTTCGGGTTCACCGACTTCGACGGCGTGGGGGACGCCGACTGGATCGGGATCAGTACGCCGTTCCACTTCGGTGCGCCCGCCTTCGAGGCATCGGCGATCATCTCGATGCTGGTCGTGGCGCTGGTCACGATGACCGAGACCACCGGTGACCTCATCGCGGTCGGCGAGATGACCGGCCGCAAGGTCGAGCCGCGCAGCCTCTCCGACGGGCTGCGCGCCGACGGGCTGTCGACCGTCCTCGGTGGTGTCTTCAACACCTTCCCCTACACCGCGTACGCGCAGAACGTCGGCCTGGTGGGCATGACCCGGGTGCGCAGCCGCTGGGTCGTCGCCACCGCGGGCGGCATCCTCGTGCTGCTGGGCCTGCTGCCCAAGCTGGGCGCGGTGGTGGCCGCCGTTCCGGCGCCGGTCCTCGGCGGGGCGGGCCTGGTGATGTTCGGGACGGTCGCCGCGAGCGGTCTGCGGACGCTGGCCGAGGTCGACTTCAAGGGGAACCACAACCTGACGGTGGTGGCCGTGTCGGTGGCGATGGGCGTGCTGCCGGTCGGCGTGCCGACGATCTACGAGCAGTTCCCCGACTGGTTCCGGACGGTGATGAACAGCGGTATCAGCGCGGGCTGCCTGACGGCGATCGTCCTGAACCTGCTCTTCAACCACCTGCCCTCGAAGGCCGGTCCGGCGCCGGAGACGGTCGCTCTGCCGACCGGCGGCGGCGAGGAGCCCGTCGAGGACGTGCCGGAGAAGTCCGGGGAAGAGGTCGTCCAGACGG
Source organism: Streptomyces sp. NBC_00080 (assembly GCF_045041255.1). NCBI lineage: Bacteria > Bacillati > Actinomycetota > Actinomycetes > Kitasatosporales > Streptomycetaceae > Streptomyces > Streptomyces sp. NBC_00080. The sequence continues at coordinate 8,309,337 of NZ_CP108235.1, read as the reverse complement.
CGTGGGCGGCCGGGCTCACCGGCCGCCCACGGAACATCAACTCGCGCCGCAGGCGGCTCCGTTGAGCGAGAAGGCGCCGGGCGCCGCGCTGTTGCCGGTGTGGTTCGCCTGGTAGCCGATGGTGACGCTCGCGTTGGGGGCGAGCGTGCCGTTGTACGTGGCGTTGGTCGCCGTCACGGCTCCCGAGGCCGGTGCGTAGGTGGCACCCCAGCCGTTGGTGATGGTCTGACCGGAGGGCAGGGTGAAGCCGAGCCGCCAGCCGTCGACCGTGGTGGTACCGGTGTTGGTCAGGGTCACGGAGGCGGTCAGACCGGTGTTCCAGGCGTTGGTCGTCGCGGTCACCCGGCAGCCGCCGGGCTGGGGCTGGGGCACGGGGCCGGCGGCGTCCAGCCCGAAGAAGGTGATCACACGGGCCGCCATGCCCCAGGCGTACAGATTGTGGCCGACGCCCTGGAGGCTGACGGCCTCCGCGGGAGCCTGGTCACCCGTGCCGCCGTACCGGGTGCGGGTCCAGCCCGAGACGGGCGAGTCGGTGGCGGCGGGGGTCTGGCTCACGCCCCGCACATCGGTCCACTGCTTGATCTCCTCACCGAAGTTGGGGTAGCGCAGCACGTCGTCCTCGGTGCCGTGCCACACCTGCATACGCGGCCGGGACCCGGTGTAACCGGGGTAGGCCGCGCGAACGAGGTCGCCCCACTCGCGCGCCGTGCGGATCACGGTGCCGCCGGAGCAGGCGCTGTTCCACTCGGAGCCGTCAGTGGTGGCGAAGCAGCCGAAGGGCACTCCGGAGAAGGCGGAACCGGCGGCGAACACGTCGGGGTAGTCGCCGAGCAGGACGTTGGTCATCATCGCCCCGGAGGAGATACCGGTGGCGTAGACCCGGCCGGTGTCGGCCGCGTAGGCGGCGGTCACCCAGTCGATCATCGACTTGACGCCGACCGGGTCGCTGCCGCCGCCCCGCCGGAGCGCCTGGGGCGAGGAGACGTCGAAGCACTTGCTGCTCCGGGTGACGGACGGGTAGACGATCACGAACCCGTACTGGTCGGCGAGTTGGGAGTACTCGGTGCCGGAGTACATCGCGGGCCCGGAGCCGCCGCACCAGTGCACCGCGACGAGCACCGGCGGGTGAGCGGTGACGTTGGCCGGTGCGTAGACGTACATCTGGAGATTGCTGGGGTTGGCACCGAAGCCGGTGACCTCGGTGAGGGTGGCCGCCGGGACCGGCGCGGCGGCCTGTGGGCGGGCGGAGGCGGCGGGAGCGGTGAGGAGAGCGGCGGTGAGCAGGAGCAGCAATGCCCCGCACAACGAACGCAAGGCTCTCCCGGGGGAGTTCGACACGCGCTTGTCCCTTTCTGGTAGCGGCTCGGGGGACGTCGTACGTGGGGTGCGCGAGAGGGAATCGGCGGCTCGGCAGTTGGCGCCGGTCTGCGTGGACAGACCCGGACGCATGCCCCTCTCCGACACTCGTGAGGGGGCGTCCGCACCGCATGGTGACATGCACACGCTTGCCATGGAAGCGCTCCCACGGCAACTCCCGGCAAGCCCTTACCGGTTGGCCGGGGGCCGGCCGACTGGCCGGATGTGTTCTGCGCAAGGCGTTGACTAGAAAGCGCTTGCCCCCTACGTTCCGTTCAGCAGTGTGACCGAGCCGCTAACGCAGACCCACAAAGGGCCGCACTGCCCGCGCAGGCCGTTCAGCATGGCGCGCGACATTCACATACCTGACCATCGCCCCCCACCTGGAAGAAGGCATCGGGACATGACTTCACCAGCACTGCCGCGCCGACGACGCGCCTTGACGGGCGCCCTCGCCGCCCTCACGCTCTCGGTTGGCATGATCATGACCACCGGGGCGCTGACCCCGGCGAACGCCGCCACCTGGCCCAGCGCGACCGGCAGCCAGGCCGTCTCCTCCACCATCGCGGTGTCCGGCACCAAGGACTACGGGATGATCCGCCTCTACGGCACCGGCGACCTCGGCAGCGGCAGCCAGGACGAGGACCAGGGGCCGATCCTGGAACTGGCCGCCGGCGCGGTGCTCAAGAACGTCATCATCGGCGCCCCCGCCGCCGACGGCATCCACTGCAAGGGCGCCTGCACCCTTCAGAACGTCTGGTGGGAGGACGTCGGCGAGGACGCGGCGACCTTCCGCGGCTCCTCGTCGTCCAACGTGTACACCGTCTCGGGCGGGGGCGCGCGGTCGGCCAGCGACAAGGTGTTCCAGTTCAACGGCGCCGGCACGCTGAACGTCTCCAACTTCGCGGTGCAGACCTTCGGCACCTTCATCCGCTCCTGCGGCAACTGCTCGACGCAGTACAAGCGGACGATCAACCTCAACACCATCGAGGCGACCTACTCGGGCAGCAAGCTCGTCGGCATCAACACCAACTACGGCGACAGCGCGACCCTGAAGAAGATCACGATCGTCGGGGACAGCAGCAAGAAGATCATCCCGTGCCAGAAGTACATCGGCAACAACACGGGGGCCGAGCCGACCACCAACGGCACCAGCGCGGACGGTACCTACTGCAAGTACGCGTCGTCCGACATCACCTACAAGTAGCCCCTACCCCACCGGTCCCCCCACGGTAGGAAGGCGGCCGTACGAAGCGTCCCCGCACGGCGCTTCGCACGGCCGCCGTACCTATGCGCCCGCCCCCGACACGGTGGCGACGAGTTCCCGTTGGTAGTGACCGTAGGCGGTGCGCAGGGCCGGTCCCGGCCAGTCGGCGGGGAGGAGTCCGGCCGGCAGCACCGGGTCGGCGAGCAGATGCCGTACGACCGCCGCGAGCGCCGTGAAGCGGTCGGCGGGCCGCTGGGTCGCCTCGACGTGGGCCAGCAGGATCCGGGCCGTCCGCGCCCATGCGTCCAGCGGCCACAGTCCGGCGGCCAGGCCGGGGGCAGGCCGTTCGGGGCGGGCGGTGAAGTGCTGGAGCACGTCCCCGAGATCCGCGGGCCAGGGCCGGCCCAGATTCGCGGGCCGCAGCCAGACCCCCTCGCGGAGCTCGGCGAGCCGGAGGGTGCTCAACCGGCCGCGCAGTTCGGCGCGCTCGGCGGGGCCGCGGCCGGTCGCGGTGATGACGGCCATCTCCCACGCGCCGTCCCACGCGCGCGTGTCCGGGTGCACGGCGTCGTCCTGGCGGCGCTGGCGCTCCAGCAACCGGTCGCTGAGCCGGTAGACGCCGTCCGTCCGCCGCAGGTCGCCCGCCGCCACCATCCGGCTGAGCGCCGCCCGCACCGTCGATCCGCCGACACCGAACGGCTCCACCCCGCGTACCAGGTCCTTCGCCGCCATCTCGGGCGGATGCGTGCCCAGCAGCAGACTCAGGACCACCGACCGCGCGGACAGCGGGGGCAGGTCGACCTCGCCGGGCTGCGCCGTCACGTTCATCCGCATGGGGCCGTACTTTACGTGCGACCCGCTGTTGCACTATTGCTACACCCGTAGGGAAAGTGCAACATGGCCGCATGGCCCAGATACTCACCCAGCCGCAGCCGCAGGCACACCCGGCGCCGCCCGTCCCGTCGTACGCCACGCACGACGTCACCAATCAGCCTCCGCCCCTGGCTCCGTACGACGCCTCCGACGACGTGGCCCTCCTGGAGGGGCTGCGCCGGGAGGGCGCCGGATGGGCGGAGCCGGACGTCCGCCGGATCGGTCTGCTGGCGGGCGGCGTCGAGGCGCAGGAGTGGGGCGAACTGGCCAACCGGCACGAACCCGTCCTGCGCACGCACGACCGCTACGGGCACCGCGTCGACGAGGTCGACTTCCACCCCGGCTGGCACGAGCTGATGCGGGTCGCGGTCGCGGAGGGGCTGGCCGGCGCGCCCTGGGCGGACGACCGGCCGGGTGCCCATGTGGCGCGCACGGCGGGCGGTCTCGCCTGGGGGCACACGGAAGCCGGGCACGGCTGCCCCACGTCGATGACCTATGCGGCCGTCCCCGCGCTGCGTCGCCAGCCGGAACTCGCCGCCGTCTACGAGCCACTGCTGACCGGCCGGGTGTACGACCCGGGGCTGCGGGTGCCGACACAGAAGCGCGGGCTGCTCGCGGGCATGGGGATGACCGAGAAGCAGGGCGGCTCCGACGTCCGCACGAACACGACGACGGCCCTGCCCACGGCGGAGCCCGGTGTGTACACCCTGCGCGGGCACAAGTGGTTCACGTCGGCGCCGATGTGTGATGTCTTCCTGGTGCTGGCGCAGGCGCCGGACGGGCTCTCGTGCTTCCTGGTGCCGCGTGTGCTGCCCGACGGCACCCGCAACACGTTCCGCGTCCAGCGGCTGAAGGACAAGCTGGGCAACCGCTCCAACGCCTCCTCCGAGCCCGAGTTCGACGGGACCGTGGCCTGGCTGGTCGGGCCGGAGGGACAGGGCGTGAAGACCATCATCGAGATGGTCAACTGCACGCGCCTGGACTGCGTGATGATGTCGGCGACGCTGATGCGCAAGACACTCGTGGAGGCGGGGCACCACGTGCGGCACCGCAGCGCGTTCGGGGCGCGGCTGCTGGACCAGCCGCTGATGCGCAACGTGCTGGCCGACCTGGCGCTGGAGTCGGAGGCCGCCACCACGCTCACCCTGAGGCTGGCCGGCGCGGCCGACCGGGCGGTGCGCGCGGACGACGGTCCGGGTGCCGAGCGGGCCTTCCGGCGGATCGCCACCGCGGTCGGCAAGTACTGGGTGACCAAACGGGGTCCGGCGTTCACCGCGGAGGCCCTGGAGTGCCTCGGCGGCAACGGCTACGTGGAGGACTCCGGAATGCCCCGCCACTACCGCGAGGCGCCGCTGCTGTCCATCTGGGAGGGCTCGGGCAACGTCAACGCCCTCGACGTACTGCGGGCGTTGACCCGCGAGCCGGCGACGGCGGACGCGCTGTTCGGCGAACTAGCCCTGGCGCGGGGCGCGGACGCCCGCCTCGACGCCGCCGTCTCGCGGCTGCGGACCCGGCTGGGCGAGGCGACACCGGCCGGCGCCCGCCGTCTGGTGGAGCAGATGGCCCTCACCCTCCAGGCCTCGCTGCTGGTCCGGCACGCCCCGCCCGCCGTCGCCGACGCGTTCTGCGCGACCCGGCTGGGAGGCGACTGGGGGTACTCCTTCGGCACGCTTCCGGACGGCGCCGATCTCGACGGGATCCTGGAACGGAGCCTGCCCGGCACGGGCTGACGTCTCTCCCGGGCAGGAGCGCGGGCGGGGTCGTCGGGTCAGCCCGTCGGGCGGCCCCAGAGCGCGTCGAAGCGGGCCCAGTCGGTGTCCCACTGCTCCACGCGCCGGCGTTCCATCCGGCCCCGCAGGACGCGGCCGCCCGCGAAGGGGAGGACGGCCGTGCCGACTCCCGCAAGGCCGCCGACGAGGGAGGCGCGCAGTCTGGCCTGGGCGGCGGTGGCCGGTTTCGTCACCAGGCGGCCCTGCCGGTCCGTCCAGACCGTGACGGGGGTGCCCGCGGCGCTGCCGGGGCCGACCCGGACCTGGCCCTGGTGCGCGGAGCCGTCCGGTCCGGTCCAGCCGACCTTCGCCCACACCTGATCACCGGCGGCCGAACCGTTCACGGCGGCCCTGCCCGGGGCCCGCTCGGTCAGCCGCCCCTGCAGGGGCCGCCACTCGACGCGTTCCCGCGCCAGACCGTGTTCGACGGACCCCGCTGTCGCCCACCCCGCCAGCACCCCGGTGAGGACGGTCAGCGCCCACACGGCGAGCACGACCCAGGCCTCCACCGTGTCGGCGCGGCGCTTGAGCGGGTTGCGCCGCCAGCGCCACAGCCACACCTTCGGACCACGGAACGCCATCGAAGGCTTCCTCCTCATGAGCACATGAACATCCCGGCCGCCCTCCCATACGGGGCGGGCGGGCCTGATGCTCAGGGCGAATCCCTCGTCCCGACGCTGCCACGGGCCCGGCGCCCGCGCAGGCGTCCCGGTGAAAGTGGCCGATGTCTTGCGCTCGCGGACCGCCGTCGCCGCTGTGACCTGCGGCGACGGCGTTTCCGGAGGTGACTGTCAGTGGCGGGGTGCAGACTGGCCGGTGTCTGGGACAAGGACGTCAAAGACACAGCGGAGGTGATCGGGCATGACCGAGACACTGCTTGCCGTGGGCACGCGCAAGGGCCTGTTCATGGGGCGTCGGCGCGGGGGCACATGGGAGTTCGACGAATCCCCCTACTTCAACGCACAGGCGATCTACTCGGTCGCCATCGACACCCGTGGCGACCGCCCGCGGCTGCTGGCCGGCGGCGACAGCGCGCACTGGGGTCCGTCGGTGTTCCACTCCGACGACCTCGGCCGGACCTGGACCGAACCGGCCGCACCCGCCGTCAAGTTCCCGCAGGACACGGAGGCCTCGCTGGAGCGGGTGTGGCAACTGCACCCGGCGGCCGCCGAGCCGGACGTGGTGTACGCGGGCACGGAACCGGCCGCCCTGTACCGCTCGGAGGACCGCGGCGAGAGCTTCGAGCTGGTCCGCCCCCTGTGGGAGCACCCCACGCGCTCGAAGTGGGTGCCGGGCGGCGGCGGGGAGGGCCTGCACACGGTTCTCACCGACACGCGCGACCCGCGGTCGGTGACCGTGGCCGTGTCCACCGCCGGGGTGTTCCGCACGAGCGACGGCGGCACGAACTGGGCGCCCGCCAACTCCGGTGTCTCCGCGGTGTTCCTGCCGGATCCGAACCCGGAGTTCGGCCAGTGCGTGCACAAGGTCGCGAGGGACGCGGTGAACCCGGACCGTCTCTACCTCCAGAACCACTGGGGGGTCTACCGGAGCGACGACGGGGGCGGGCAGTGGACCGACATCGGCGCGGGCCTGCCCTCCACCTTCGGCTTCGCCGTCGCCGCGCACCCGACGCGCGGGGACACGGCGTACGTGTTCCCGATCAACGCCGACGCGGACCGGGTGCCCGCCGACCACCGCTGCCGGGTCTTCCGTACCTCGGACGCGGGCCGGACCTGGGAACCGCTCACGGCGGGCCTGCCGCAGGAGGACCACTACGGCACGGTGCTGCGCGACGCGCTCTGTACGGACGACGGAGACCCGGCGGGCGTGTACTTCGGCAACCGCAACGGCGAGGTGTTCGCCTCGGCCGACGACGGCGACAGCTGGCGGCAGTTGGCCTCGCACCTGCCGGACGTCCTGTGCGTACGGGCCGCGGTGGTCGGATGAGCCGACCCGCGCGCGAGGGGCGGCCGTCCGGCCTTGGCCACCGGTTGATCAGCGACCTGTGTACGGCAGTAGGGTGACGCCGTGGCACCACGACCCTTGCATGAAATCGTCGAACCGGGCTGGGCCGAGGCCCTTGCACCCGTCGCCGGGAAGATCGCCGAGATGGGCGACTTCCTGCGCGCGGAGATCGCCGCGGGACGCACCTACCTCCCTGCCGGACAGAACGTTCTGCGGGCCTTCCAGCAGCCCTTCGACGACGTCCGCGTCCTGATCGTCGGACAGGACCCGTATCCGACGCCCGGGCACGCGGTGGGTCTGTCGTTCTCGGTCGCTCCGGAGGTCCGTCCGCTACCCGGCAGCCTGATCAACATATACCGGGAGCTGAACACCGACCTGGGCCTGCCCCAGCCGTCCAACGGCGACCTGACACCGTGGACGCAGCAGGGGGTGCTGCTGCTCAACAGGGCGCTCACCACGGCTCCGCGCAAGCCGGCGGCACACCGCGGGAAGGGCTGGGAGGAGGTCACCGAACAGGCGATCCGGGCGCTGGCGGCGCGCGGCAAGCCCCTGGTGTCCGTCCTGTGGGGCCGCGACGCCCGCAACCTGCGTCCGCTGCTCGGGGACCTGCCCTCGGTGGAGTCCGCGCACCCCTCCCCCATGTCGGCGGACCGCGGCTTCTTCGGCTCGCGGCCGTTCAGCAGGGCGAACGACCTGCTGGTCCGGCAGGGAGGTCAACCGGTGGACTGGCGCCTGCCGTGACCGGCGGTGCCGGTCCCGGCGACGGGGCCGGGACCGGCACCGCGGCCGGCTCCGGCAGCGGCATCCTCGCCGTGGACTCGGGCGGTTCCGGTCTCCGCGTCGTCCTGGGGACCGCCGAGCGCGGTGCCCTCGGCCGGCGTTCGTCCCCGGTGCCCGTGCGCACCGGCGCGCGGGGCATCGACCCGGACCACCTGATGTCACAACTGACGCCGCTGGTCAGGGCGTTGACGGCCGAGACCGGAGTTCCCCGGCCCACTACGGCGGTCGTGGGCGCCGCGGGACTCGCCACCCTGGGCGACGCGCTGCGCGCGGAGCTCCCGGGCGCCCTGGCGCGGGAGTTCGGCGTCCGGACCACCGCGCTCGTCGCCGACGCCGTCACCGCCTACGTCGGCGCGCTCGGACCGCGGCCGGGCGCCGTGGTGGCCGCGGGTACGGGCCTGATCGCGATCGGGACGGACCTGACGGCATGGCAGCGGGCGGACGGCTGGGGCCATCTGCTGGGCGACTGCGGCGGCGGCGCGTGGATCGGGCGGGCCGGCCTGGAAGCCGCCCTGCGAGCCTATGACGGGCGGCCCGGCGGGTCGGCCGCGCTGCTGGCGCGGGCCGAGGAGCGGTTCGGGCCGATGACCGGGCTGCCCGGTCTGCTGTATCCGCGTCCGGACCGACCGGCCGTCCTCGCCTCCTTCGCGCCGCAGGTGGCCGCCTGCGCCCAGGACGATCCGGTCGCCGCCGGGATCCTGCGCACCGCGGCCCGGCACATGGCCGAGTCGGCCGCCGCCGTCTGTCCGGCCGACGGAGAGCCCCGGATCGCTCTCACCGGCGGCCTGTTCGGGATGGGCGACCCGCTCCTCGTCCCTCTGGAGGGAGAGCTCGCGCGGCTGCTGCCGCATGCCCTGCGGGTGCCGGCCGAGGGCGATCCGCTGGACGGCGCCGTGCGCGTCGCCACCGCACTGGCGACGGGCACGCTCGCGCTCCCGCGCGAGGAGAGCCTGTTCTCGGTGGAGAGCCTGGCGAACCCCCCCTGATGCATCGTGCGTAGGGAAAGTACGTCATGCCCCAAAAGGGGGATTACTGCCTCCGAGGGCAAGTCGCCTGGAAAACACGCTGATCACTTCTGATCCGTACGTAACTCATCAGACAAAACCGGACGGATACCGCTCACGTGCACCCTCCCCGAACAGGGGAGCCCAGGAAGCCAGTAACATGCGTCGCCATGAGCTCCCCCACTGGGCCCGCGTCCGGCCTGCCAGTACGAATGCCGCGGCCTCGCCAGCCTGGGCGGCACCGCCGACCCGAGCCGGTGGCGGCTCCCGAGGGCGCGCCCGCGCTCGTCCTCGCGGTGCCTGGTCCGCCGAGTGCCGCCACGCGCGGTCTCGCCGAGGAGATCGTGAGCATCGCCCGCTCCGAGCTGCCCGGCCTCGACGCACGCATCGGTTACCTGGACGGGGACGACAACGGTTTCCCCACCCTCCAGTCCGTTCTCGCGCACGCCGCCGACGAACGCACCGCCCGCTTCGAGCAGGCCCGTGCCGCCGGACTGGACGTCAAGGAGCCCGACGGCCCGGTGGGCGTCGTCGTGCCGCTGCTTGCCGGTCCCGACGGCGCGCTGCTGCGCCAGGTCCGCCAGGCCGTCATGGAGAGCCGGATCGCGGCCGAGCTGACCGATGTGCTCGGTCCGCACCCGCTGCTCGCCGAGGCCCTGCACGTGCGGCTGTCCGAGGCCGGTCTGGCCCGCGCCGACCGCGCCCGGCTGTTCACCGTGGCGACGGCCGCGGACGGCATCATCCTCGCCTCCGTGGGCGGCGAGGAGGCCGTGCAGGCCGCAGGGATCACCGGCATGCTGCTCGCCGCGCGCCTCGCCGTGCCGGTGATGGCCGCGGCTCTCGACCAGGAGGGCTCGATCGCCTCCGTCGCCGAGCAGCTGCGCTCCTCCGGCTCCCAGCAGCTGGCGCTGGCGCCCTACCTGATCGGCCCGGAGATCGACGCCACGCTGATCGAGGAGGCGGCCAGGGAAGCCGGCTGTGCCGCCGCCGAGGCGCTCGGCCCCTACCCGGCCATCGGCAAGCTCGCGCTGGCCAAGTACACGACCGCCCTCGGTATCGCCCCGCCGCAGCCCCAGGGCGCGCCGGTCCGCTGAACCGAACGCACGGACGCCGTACGCGCGAAGGGCCCGCTCCGGGTGTGGAGCGGGCCCTTCGCGTCACCCCGGACCGGCGCGAGGCAGGTCGGGGGCGCGGAGCAGCGGTGCGGCTCAGCCGAGGACCACGCAGGAGGCGGCGGGTACCGCGATCGAGCCGGCGCGCCGGGGCAGGCCGGTCGTCGGGTCGAGGGAGAACCAGGTGACATCGCCCGAGCGTTCGTTCGCGACGTACAGGAATCCGTTGGACTCGGCGACGGCCCGCGGCCAGTGTCCAGCGCAGGGCACGGTCCCGACCAGCCGCAGCGCCTCCCCCGCGCCCTCCACGGCGAACACGGAGAGCACGTCCTCGCCCCGGGTGGCGGTCCAGACGAACCGGCCGTCGGGCGAGACGACGAGGCCCGAGGGGTAGGCGTCCCCGGCCGGGGCGCCGGGCAGGACGGCGGCCTCGGCCAGCGGCTTCAGCGAGCCGTCGGAGGCGTCCCAGCGGCAGACGGTGACGGTCGGGGTGAGCTCGTTGACCACGTAGGCGTGGCCGCCCCCCGGGTGGAAGGCCAGGTGGCGGGGGCCCGAGCCGGGGCGCAGGGCGTGCTCCCGGTGCAGGACGGGGCTGCCGTCGCGCAGGGCGCACACCCGTACGGAATCGGTCCCGAGGTCCACGCTGACCGCCCAGCGGCCGCTCGGGTCGGGCTGCACCTGGTGGGCGTGCGGCCCCTGCTGGCGTCGCGTGTGCGGACCCGAGCCGGTGTGCCGGAGAACGCCGGAGGCGACGCGGGCGAGGCCGCCGTCGGCGCGGACCGGGACGGCCGTGATGCTGCCGGAGCCGTAGTTGGCGGTGAGGACGTGTCCGTCGAAAACGCTGAGGTGCGTGGGACCGCTGCCGCCGACCGGCACCGGTGGCCCGGTCTGCTCCGGCGTGTCGCCCGTCACCCGGTACGCGGCCACCGCGCCGTCCGCCGTCTCGCTGACCGCGTACAGCGTGTCCCCGGTGGCCGACAGGGCCAGATAAGAGGGGTCGGGGACGCCGTTCACTCTGCTCAGGACGGTCAGCGCACCGCTGACCGGGTCCACGGCGGCGGCCACGATCCCGGGCCCTCCAGCCGCCGTGAACGAGCCGATGAACGCCCGCTGTCGCCTTCCGCCGAGGTCTGCCACCGCTGTCCCCTCCCGGGTCGCCGCTGCCGCTGCTGACGCTGCTGCTCGGGGTGACCGTAGCAGTCGATCACCAGCGGTCTAGACCAGGCGCGCTCGCCCGTCGACAGACGGCCCCCGGGCGGCGGGCCGCCGGGTCCAGGAGCCGCGCCCGCTCGGGCGCCGAGCGGTACGGCGACGGTTGCGGCGGGTGCGGCCGTCCGTCGGCGGGTGCGGTCAACCGCGCCGGGGCGGCGGGCCGCCGCGCCGAGAGGGCCGCGTCCGCTCAGGCGCCGGCCGTGACGCGGGCTGCGCCGCGCAGGGGCACCGCGAGTTCGAGAAGGGCCCGCTCCAGGGCGTGGAGGTGGGCCAGGACCGGCTCGGATCCCGGGCCGAGCGGTACGGCGGCGGTTTCGGCGGGGTGGGGCCGTCCGTCGGCCGGTGCGGCGGTGAGCGCCTCGACCGCGGACTCCACCCGCCAACAGGCGGCGACGAGGCGGGCGTCGTGGGAGGCCTCGGGGTCCGCGGCGACCGAGGCCAGCCCGCGCACCTCGCGGGCGCACTCGTCGAGCAGCTCCAGCACGTGCCGGGCCCGGCCCTTGCGCGCCCGCAGGGGGCTGAGCGGATGCACCAGCGGCGCCAGCGACAGCCGGACCCGGGCGAGGATCTGCTCCAGTTCGACCACCCGCCGAGCCGGGTCCGCCGCCTCGGAACCCGCGAGCCGGGCGGCGGCCTCCGCGGTGCACAGGTGCACACAGCGCAGTGCGCGCTCCACCCAGGCGTCGGTGACGGAGTGCGTGGTCACCGGGAGCACCAGCAGCACCGCCAGGGCGGCCCCGAGCGCCCCGACGGCCGTCTCGGTCACCCGCAGGGCGAGCAGCGCCGGGTCGAGCAGGCCGAGCAGCCCGTACAGCGCGCTCGCCATGACGGTGACGGCGAGCATCATCCAGGTGTACGACACGGCGGCCGAGTAGAAGATCCCGAAGACGCCGGCCGCGACGACCACCGCGGTCGCCACCGGCTCGCCGTGCAGGGGCAGGGCCACGACCAGACCCAGCACGATCCCGAGGACGGTCCCGAGGAACCGCCGGAACCCCCGTACGAGGGTCTCGCCGCGCGAGGTGGTGTTCACGAACACCCACCAGGTGGCGCCAACGGCCCAGTACCACCGCTGGTCCGACATGGCCTGTCCGACGACGAGGGCGATCCCGGCGCCCACGGTCGCCTGCGTCGCCTGCCGCGTGGTGATCCGCGCCAGACCGGTCCCGCCGGTCGGCGGGGCGACGGCCGCCGGCGCCGGAAGCCGTCGTTCGTAGGGCCACACCCCGAACCGCACCGCGGACGAGGCGGCGATCGACAGCAGGACGGCGGCGCACAGCTCGGGCAGCTGACCGGGGACGGTGTGCAGGAACTGGGCGGCGAAGAAGGTCATGAACGCGAACACCCCGAGCGAGTGCCCGCGCGGCCCCCAGCGCCGCGCGTACACCCCGGCCCCGACCACGGCGAGGAAGGCCGCGTCACGGGCGACGGGCACGCCGTGCAGGACCGCCGCGAGCGCCAGCACCGGCAGCCCGACGACCGGGAGCAGGGCGGTGGTCACGGCCTGTCCGCGCACCGTCGGGTCCGTCACCGTGAACAGCGCGAGCAGCGCGGCCAGGCCACCGGTGATGGCCGCCACCAGCGAAAGCCCGGCCGGCCCGCACAGCCCGACGGCCAGCCCGATGCCGAGCACGGCCCGGGAGGCGAACCGCAGTCGCATCCGTCCGGGATCCGGTGCCACGAACGCCCTCTTCAGCAAGCTGCCCCGCCCTTTCCCCACCCTGATGCGCCACGGACGTACCGCGACATGAGAAAGGCGCCGCGGGGGTCCGCAGCGCCATCGACTCCACCATTTGAGCATCCGGAGGGCTGGTGGTTCAACAGGGGCCGGGTTGACTGGGCCAATGGCTCACACCAGACCGGAATCCCCTCGCCACCAGCCTGCCATCGGCACACTTCCGCCGACGACTTCGGCGGTGGCGCCCACCCGACCGGCGGCTCGGACCCCACCCGTCATCCTGGGCCATTGGTACAGTCGGCGCTGATCACGAACGTGCGAGGAGGCCCGCCGGATGGCCGTGGACGAGCTGGACACCCGCATCCTGCGCCTGCTGCTCGAGCAGCCGCGGACGAGCGTGCGGGAGTACGCCCGGCTCCTCGGCGTCGCGCGCGGCACCCTTCAGGCGCGTCTCGACCGGCTGGAGCGGGACGGCGTGATCACCGGCGCGGCGCCGTCGCTCTCCCCCGCCGCACTGGGTCACCCGGTGCTCGCGTTCGTGCACATCGAGGTCACCCAGGGGCACCTCGACGACGTGGGCGACGCGCTGGCCGCCGTACCGGAGATCGTCGAGGCGTTCTCCATCACCGGCGGCGGCGATCTCCTCACCCGGGTCGTGGCGCGCGACAACGCGCACCTGGAGGACGTGATCCAGAAGCTGATCAGTCTGCCCGGCGTGGTCCGCACCCGCAGTGAGGTAGCGCTGCGCGAGCGCGTGCCGCACCGGCTGCTGCCGCTGGTGGAGTCGATCGGACGAGCGGCCTCGAAGTAGCGGTCGCCCTCGCAACTTTCCGTCCCGTCAGGACCGTTGACGCTCACCCGCCACCCCTCTAGCGTCTGGTCGACCATCCGCACATCGTTCGTGATATCGAACGATCGTGTCGATCACCTGTGGACCGGAGGAGCAGCACATGGCACCGCCCCTCACCCGACGGATCCTGCTCCGGAGCGCGATGCTCACGGCGGCCGTCCCCGCGCTGTCCGCCACCGCCGCCGCGCGGGCCTCGACGGCCGCGCTCCCGCCCTCGGCCGCCCGGTCGCTCCGGCCCTTCGGCCTCGAGGACGTCGCGCTCGGCGCCGGTGTCTTCGCCGCCAAGCGGCAGCTGATGCTCGACCACGCCCGCGGCTACGACGTGAACCGGCTGCTCCAGGTCTTCCGCGCCAACGCCGGCCTCTCCACCCTCGGCGCGGTCGCCCCCGGCGGCTGGGAGGGCCTGGACGGGGAGGCCAACGGCAATCTGCGCGGCCACTACACCGGCCATTTCCTGACCATGCTCTCCCAGGCGTACGCGAGCACCGCGGAGCAGGTGTTCGCGGACCGGATCCGCACCGCGATCGGCGCGCTGACGGAGGTGCGCGAGGCCCTGCGGCACGATCCCGCCGTCCTGAGCACCGACGGGAGGTTCGGTACGGCCGTGGAGAACATCCGCGGCTCCTACCAGTACGTCGACCTGCCCTCCGGCGTGCTCGGCGGCGCCACGGAGATGACCCTCGCCGCCTGGGTGAAGCCCACCCATGACGCCGCCTGGACCCGGATCCTCGACTGCGGCAACGACACGACCCGGTATCTGTACCTGGCCGCCCGCAACGCGAGCGGGGTGCCCCGGTTCGCCATCACCACCGGCGGGCCGGGCGGCGAGCAGGGACTCGACGGCACGGCCGCGCTGCCCCTGAACCGGTGGAGCCACCTCGCGGTGACCCTCGCCGGGGGCACCGGCACCCTGTACGTCGACGGCACGGCAGTGGCCCGCAACACCGCCATGTCGCTCACCCCGGCCGCCCTCGGCGCCCTCACCGGCCACTGGCTCGGCCGGTCCCACTACGCGTCCGACCCCGTCTTCGCGGGTGCCTTCGGCGGCTTCGACGTCTGGTCGCGCGCCCTGACCGCCGACGAGGTCGCCGGGTTGCAGAGCGGCCGGACGGCCGGCGACCTCGTCTCGTACGCCTTCGACGAGACCTCGGGGAGCACCTTCGCGGACGCCTCCGGACGCGGCCTGACCGCCACCCTGCGCCGCACCTGGGACGGCCCCAGCCATCCCGGTTTCCTCGCGGCCTACCCGGAGACCCAGTTCATCCAGCTGGAGTCGATGACCGGCCCCGACTACACGAAGGTGTGGGCGCCCTACTACACCGCCCACAAGATCCTCCGGGGTCTGCTGGACGCGTACCTGGCCACCGACGACGACCGTGCGCTCGACCTGGCGTCCGGGATGTGCGACTGGATGTACTCCCGGCTGTCGAAGCTGCCCGAGGCGACGCTCCAGCGCATGTGGGGGATCTTCTCCAGCGGGGAGTTCGGCGGCATCGTCGAGGCGATCTGCGATCTGCACGCCCTCTCCGGCAGGGCCGAACACCTCGCGCTGGCCCGGCTGTTCGACCTCGACAGGCTCATCGACGCCTGCGCGGCCGACATCGACACGCTCGACGGGCTGCACGCCAACCAGCACATCCCGATCTTCACCGGCCTGGTGCGACTGTACGACGAGACGGGCGAGGCGCGTTACCTGACCGCCGCGAAGAACTTCTGGCGCATGGTCGTACCGCACCGCATGTACGGCATCGGCGGCACCAGCACGGCGGAGTTCTGGAAGGCGAGGGACGTCATCGCGGGGACGATCGGCGCGACCACCGCCGAGACCTGCTGTGCGTACAACATGCTGAAGCTGAGCCGGCTGCTCTTCTTCCACGAGCAGGACCCGGCCTACATGGACTACTACGAACGGGCCCTGTACAACCAGGTCCTCGGCTCCCGGCAGGACACTCCTGACGCGGAGAAACCGCTGGTCACGTACTTCATCGGGCTCACCCCGGGCCACGTGCGCGACTACACGCCCAAGCAGGGCACGACCTGCTGCGAGGGCACCGGCATGGAGAGCGCCACCAAGTACCAGGACTCGGTGTACTTCAGGGCGGCCGACGGCAGCGCGCTGTACGTCAACCTCTACAGCCCATCCACGCTCACCTGGGCCGAGAAGGGCGCCACCGTCACGCAGAGCACCGACTTCCCGCGCGAACAGGGCAGCACGCTCACCGTCCGGGGACGCCGGGCCGCCTTCGCGCTGCGGCTGCGCGTGCCGTCCTGGGCGACGGCCGGCTTCGGGGTGACGGTCAACGGGCGCGAGGCCGGCGGGACGCCGGTGCCCGGCACTTACTTCACGGTGTCACGGACCTGGCGCGACGGGGACGTGGTCCGGGTGACGATGCCGTTCCGGCTGCGGGTCGAGAAGGCTCCCGACGACCCGTCGCTCCAGACCCTGTTCCACGGTCCGGTCAATCTCGTCGCCCGCAACTCCGCGACGACGTACCTGGAGTTCGGCCTCTACCGCAACGCGGCCCTCTCCGGCGACCTGCTGCCCTCCCTCGCGCCGGTGAGCGGGAAGCCGCTGCACTTCACGCTCGACGGCACCGAGTTCGCCCCGTTCCACGAGGGCACCGAGGATCCGACCCACGCCTATGTACGGCGGGCCGAGCCCGGGATCGTCTTCGGCAACAGCGACTCGGGCGTGGCCAACCCGGCGAGGACGGACGGCACCACCCTGCTCGACGAGGTGTGGGCGCAGGCACCCTTCCGCGGGAAGCCGGCGCTGGTGGCGCGGGTACGGACTGTGGTGGACGCCTGGGTGGCCGGCGGGCTGCTCGGCGCGGCCGACGGGGCGAAGGTGGTGCGCACCGCGCGCGGGGCGACCTACGTGCCCTGACGGCGCGGGAGCCCGCTACGACCGGCGGCGGGGCTTGCCGCCGCCGGTACCGCGCCGACCGCCGCCGCCCTTCGCGGCGCCGCCCTTGGCACCACCGCCACCGCCGCGGCCGCGGGCGCCTCCGGCGGTACTCTTGCCCGCACCCCCGCCGGCCTGCGGCTTTCGACGCTCGCGCTCGGCCTTGCGGTCCGCTGCCGGAGCCTGCTGGGCCCGGCCCCGCGTGCTGTTGACGGTGCGGCCGCGGACGATACCGATGAAGTCCTCGACCAGCTCGGTGGTCGCGTCCTCGGGCCAGGCGAGGGCGATGTCCGACCGGGGGGCGTCGACGATCGTCCGGTAGGTGAGGTCCTTGCGGTGGTGCAGGCGGGCCAGGGACTGGGGCACGACCAGCACGCCGATGTTCGCCGCGACCAGCTCGATCGCGTCCTCGGTGGTCGCCGGGCGCTCGAAGGCGGCCTCGCCGGGCAGCTGCTCCCAGCCGAGGACGTCGTCCAGCGGATGGAGGACCACCTCGTCGGCGAGGTCGGCCACCGTGACCTCCTCGGCCGCGGTGATCACATGGTCCCGGGGGACCACGACGACGGTGGTCTCCGTGTACAGAGGAATCGCGCTGAACACCGTACGGTCGACCGGAAGCCGCACGAAGGCGGCGTCCGCGGCACCCTCACGCAAGACGTCGGAGGCCTCCGCGGGGGTCACCTGGAGGAGGCCGAGGGGTGTGTCGGGCAGGCGCTCCGCCCAGATCCGCACCCACTTGGCGGGCGTCACTCCGGGGACGTACGCGAGCCGGAACGAGGGGGAGTCCGCCGAGTCGGTCATCCCGCCAGGCTACCGGCTGTGGTCGGAGGTCTTCGCCGCGGCCGATACCCTGGACGGCATGAAGTCGCAGCAGAACACCCAGACGATGAAGCCCGCCACCGCGGCGAAGAAGCTGGGTGTGCACCTCCCCGCCACGCCCGCCGAGTTCCAGGAGGGCGTCGTCACGCGCGCCGAGCTGAACGAACTCCAGGCGAACCCGCCCGAGTGGCTGCTCAAGCTGCGCGAGACCGGCCCGCACCCGCGCCCGGTGGTCGCGGCCAAGCTGGGCGTCTCCATCGCCGGCCTGGCCCGCGCCGGGGTGACCGAGGCGCTCACCACCGAGCAGATCGAGGCCGTCAAGGACGCCAAGCCCGAGTGGCTGGAGAAGGAGCGCGCCACGCAGGCCGAGGTCCGCAGGGAGACCGTCCGCATCAAGAAGCGCAACGCGGAGCGATCCGAGTCCTGACCCCGGTCAGCGGCGCGGCACGAGGACGCTGAGGGGAACCCCGGCGGCCACGGCGAAGCCGACGGACTGCACGGTCGGCGGGTGGCGCAGGGCCAGTACCACGCCGACGGGCAGGAAAAGCACGGCGGAGACGGTCGCGGCGGCCGCCGCGCCCTGGGCACCGGGGACCCGTCGTCCGACCGTGCGGTTGAGCAGGATGTACGACGTCCGGCAGGCGGCGGCCAGTCGGTGCGTGACGCGGAGCCCGTCGCGGTCCGGCTGGTGTGGTGGCGCGACGACCCGCACCCCGCGACGCAGGCCGTGGTCGAGCTGCTCACCACGCTGTATCGCGCCCAGTGAATCCCCTGAGTCGCCCGGGGCCCGTCGCCTTGACTACGATCTGGGCAGGTTCACCGACGTGGGTGTTTCGAGGTTGCTGGGGGTTGGGATGGTTGCTGGTCGTGTGGTGCGCTTCGACAGTCAGCGGGGCTACGGCTTCATCGCGCCCGACGACGGCGGGGAGGACGTCTTCCTGCACGTCAACGACATGCTGATGCCCGAGTCGCAGGTGCGCCGGGGCATCGTGGTGGAGTTCGAGATCGAGGACGGCGAACGCGGTCCGAAGGCGTCCGACGTACGGCTGGCGCGGGGTGCGGACGGCAAGCCCCTGGCCGCCGACGACGACGTCCTGTGCGATGTGCTGAGCACCGAGGAGTTCACCCGGGACGTCACCGAGGCGCTGCTGACGGCGGCGCCCTCGCTCACCGGTGAGCAGATCGTCCAGGTGCGGGCCGGGCTGGCGCAGTTCGCGAAGAACCACGGCTGGGTCGAGGGCTGACGCCTGCGACCGGCCGGCGGCGCGCGATGACTCGGGCGAGTCCCGCCGCGAAGCCCTGAACCGGGGTCTCGTCCTGCCGGACCCCTGGGTGCCGCCCGTTCCGCCGCCTTCCCGATCCCGTTGTCAGTGGCCTGTTCTAGTCTTCCCGTCACTTGATCACTGCGGGTGCGGGAGGCACACATGGGGTGGGTGTCGGCCGGCGACTACGAAGTCGCCCTCGATGACGGCAAGGTGGTGTGCCGCAACGCGGCCGGGCGGCGGTTGAAGTCCGTGCCGCCCAAGATCGCCGACGAGCCGGCGGTGGTGGGCCTGCGTCAGCTCACCGAGTGGCTGGAACGGCACGAACGCCAGTGCCTGGCCGACGTGGAGCGGTGGATGGTGCGCTCGCTGCCGGTGCCGTTCGCCGTCGTCGCCCAGGTGTGGCCCGACCCCGCCTGGCAGGCCGCGCTGCGCGACCTCGTCGTCACCGGGGTCGACGGCGAGGTGGCCGGATTCCTGCGGGACGCCGACCCCGAGCGCGGACTCGGTCTGGTCGACCTCGACGGCGACACCGTCCGCATCACGCCCGAACTGGTCCACCTCCCGCACCCCGTGCTCCTCGACGACCTGGAGGAGCTTCGGGAGTTCGCCGTGGAACTCGGCGTCGAGCAGCGCGCCCAGCAGTTGTTCCGCGAGGTGTGGCGGCGTCCCGCGACGCTCGACGCGGAGGGCACCGCGGTCGAGGAGTACGCGGGCGGCTCGTTCAAGGAACAGCGGTTCCTGCACGGCCGGGTCACCCAGCTCGGCTACCGCGTGCGCGGCGGCCACGCCGTCACTTCCGTCCTGGAGGAGAACCGCACCGTGGAGGCCCGGGTGTGGGTCGGCGACTACGAGGGCTACGAAGAGGCGGAGACCGGCCCCCTGGTGTTCACCGACTCCGCCGGCCGGGTGCTGAAGCTCGGCCTGATCGGGCCGGTGGCCTGGTCCGAGGGCATGCGCATGGCGGCCGCACTGTACGCCGGGCGGGACATCGAGGACGAGGAGCGGGCGGCATGACGACCTACGACGAGACCACCGCCGGCGCGCTGCTCGACGCGGGCGCTGTGCTGCCCCCGGGGAGCACCACCCGCGAGGACGCCGACACACTCACCGTCCGCAGGTACACCCACCCCGCGCTGGACGACCGGCAGATCGTGCGGCTCGTGCCGGGCACCCTGGGCGAGGCCGAGGACCTGGCACTGGACTTCCTCGGGCTGGCCCGCGACCCGGAGACCCCCGAGGTCGGTCAGGTGCGCCGGGAGACCCTCGGCTTCCCCGCCTGGGCGCTGGTCAACGACCCGGCGAACGGCCACCACGCGCTGGCGCTGGTCAAGGACGTCGAGCGGCTCGCGCGGCAGGCCAAGTCCCGCCCCGGCAACGCCAAGGACGGCTTCGAGGCGCTCGGCACCCGGCTCGGTCGGGCCGTGCCGCACTTCCTGCCCACCTTCTACGAGCAGGCCGCCCGCGTCTTCCTCCAGCACGAGAACACGACGTACGCCTCCGCCTTCTTCGGCAAGGCCCGGGAGGCCGAGCGGGTGCACGCGCTGAAGGTGGACGAGGAGCGGCAGCGGGCCGTCTTCCTGGAGTTCGCGTTCGCCGGGGCGCTCACCGTCAAGGCACTCAAGGAGCATGTCAAGGCTCTCGCGGCGCGGCTCCACGCGGCCGAGGCCTGGGCGCAGTTCCGGCAGTTGACCGTGGAGCGCTGTGCGGCCGGGATGCCGCCGTACGCTTCCCTGCCGCAGGACGCGCGCGGGCTGATCAAGGCCGCCGGTCTCGACCGGGTCACCGAGGAGTGCGGCCTGGTCGCCGACCTGCTCTCCTCGCCGGCCGCGGTCCGGGCCCCCGCCTCCTTCTGGAACGCCTACCGGGAGACGCTCGCCGTCCTCGCCGAGCAGCGGCCGCAGGTGCGTGAGCGACTGCTGGAGATCATGCCGGCCGGCCTGGGGCGTACCGTCGAGGACGACGAGTTCTGGCTGGCGCTGCTCGCGGAGTGCGGGGCGGATCTGCTCCTCACCGGGGAGACGGCGGCCGACGTGGACCCGGCGGACTGGCTCGGCCGGTGGGCCCTGCACCGCAAGCACGGCGGCAATGTCAGCGGCCGTTCCCCGGCCACCCTCGCCCTGGTGGAGCGGATGGGGCCCCGGCTGCGTGACCTGGGCCGTCCGGTCGATCTGTGCTCGGGCCGATGGCACGCCGGCGCCGATCTCGACCTGCTCGACCTGTGCGCGGCCCAGGGCGTGCCGCTGACGCTGCCCGGCCCCGACCAGGTCGTGTACCTCTCCATCGACCGCTGGTTGCGCGAGGCCGTACCCGGCCGGCGCGACCTCACCGCGACCGCGGCGGACCCCCGCCTGCGCCGCCTGCTGTACGCCGACATCAGTACCCTCGGCGGCCTGCGCCCCGCGCCGAAGGTGCTGGAGAAGCTGGCCGCCCACCCCGTGCTCGCCGAGGTGCTGCGCGAGTGGCTGGACGACGCGGCCGGGGAACTGGCCTCGGCGGTCGGCCTGCCCGCCGCGCGGGCGGCGCTGGAACGGCTCCGCCCCTTCCGTACGATCGCCGCCCGGGTCAGCCCGGCGGCCGTCGCCGTGGTCGCCGCGCACGCGGTCGCGCCGCTGCTCGGGCACACGCTGCGGGCCGGACTGCTGGACGAACTGGGCTGGCCCGCGCTGGACGAGGCACTGCGCCGGCTCGACGCCGAGACCAAGCGCGACCGCGAGGACACACTGAGCGTCAGCGAGGCCTGGCCCGCGCTGATCCTCGCCCGCGCCCACAAGGTGATCGTCGTCGGCCCCGAGGAGATCCTGCTCGAGCACGACCTTCGGCTGCCCGTGACGCTGGACCGCTGGCAGCGCCCGAGCTACCGCTACACGGACGGTGAACTGCTCGTCATGTGGCGGCAGGACGGCAAGCAGTTCGGCTACTGGTCGGCCCGCCCCGCCGACGTCTTCCCGCTCGCCGGTGAACAGCTCCCGCACTGGTACGGCGGCAACGACGCGGGCGAACCGTCGATCCCGGTCCCCGGAGGCGGCCGCGCCACCGGCGGGCGCACGCTGCACGCCGGCGACACCGTCGTACCGCCGAGCCGCCGCATCCTCGGCGACGGCACCTCGTACTGGCGCCAGGGCAGGCAGGGCCGGCAGCAGGTGTGGCTCGAGTACGACCCGGCCACCGGCACCCACGGGCGCGCCTCGCTGCCCGCGTTCCTGTCGTCCGGCATCCGGGAGGACGCGCCCCTGCTCCAGCAGCACTGCGAGGTGCTGCCGCTCCAACCCGGCCTGGAGCGGACCCCGTTCGGCACGGACGGCACCGTGCTCGGCCGCTGGGTGCGCACCGAGGGCGAGGGTGCCGAGGGCCGCACCGTCGCCGGTAGCCCGGACGGCCGCACCGTCACCCTGCCGTGGGCCGACGGGCGGGCGCCCGGCGTCCTGCTCGGCGCGCTGCGGCTGCCGGGCGGGGCCGAGCCCGTGGCCGTCGCTCTGCACCGGCAGATCGCCCTCTACGCGGGTGACGACCCGTCCGCCGCCGGGGAACTGGGCCGGGTGACACCGATGGAGCGCGGCGGCGAGTTCGCCGCCGGCACCCGGTTCGTTCCGCCGGTCGACTTCTGGCACGCCCTTCGCCCGCGCGACGAGCGCGCGTCTGCGGCGCTGCGTGCCCTGACCGACGAGCAGGCGGCCGAGCTGCTGCGGGCCGGGAAGGAGGCGCTGGCTCAGCGGCAGGCGAAGCTGGCGACGGCCAAGGTCGTGGACGGGACCTCGGACGCCGCCGCCGTCGTGCCGCCCGCGGACGAGGTCGTCCGGGAGGTCGTGTCCCGCTCCCTGCCCTCGCTGGGCGACGGGGGCCTCGTCGCCGGTGTCGCCGCACTGGTGCGCGCGGTGCTGCGGCTCGCGGAGTCGACCGCCGCGTTCGTGGCGCCGCCGGTCGAGCGCCCGACGGCGGAGCGCCGCCGGACCGACGGCATGTTCGCCGACCTCAAGCCCGAGCACGGCGACGACGCGACGCTGCGCGAGGCCACCACCGGGCTCACCGAGGTGCACGGGTGGTGGGGCAGCGAGGTCCGCTGGAGCACGCTGCGGCAGGTCCGCGCCGTGAACCACGTGCTGGCCGGGAAGCCGGCCGACGGCAAGCCCCTGGCCGAGGCCTCCCGGTCCACCGGAACCGCCGACGGATGGCGCAGCGACGAGTTCACCCTGCCGGGCATCGGGCTGGTGTGGACGCCGGTGCTCGACATGCTGCGCCCGCTCGCGTACCGCGCCGCCTCCGCCACGGTGACCGAGGCGCACCGCGAGGCGCTGCTGCTGCTGTTCGAGGCGATCACGGACGGTCCGCTGGCCGCTCCCGGGGCCGCCCTGCGCGAGGTCGTGCTGAGCGAGCCGCACGAGAAGCAGGAGCGCGTCGGTCAGGTGCTGCGCCGGGACGGCCGTACCGTCGTCGTCCTCGGCTGCCAGAACGTGGACCGGCAGGCGGGGCGGGTGCACTGGCTCGCCCTGGACCACGATCCGGCCGGCTCCTTCGGCGCGATCGCCCACTTCACGCTGGAGCGGGAGACCGCGCACCCGGCGGTGTTCCCCGCCGACGCGCTGCGCGCCGTCACCGGACTCGTCCGGGACAAGGGCCCGGCGCCCTGGCAGCCGGAGGCGCCGGCCGCCCTCGCCTCAGCGACCCGCGGCGGGCTGGGGCTCATGCAGGCGGCCCTGCTGCTGGCCGGCAAGCCGAAGCAGCTCACCGCCGAGGTGATCGCCGCGACCGGGCTGAAGCCGCGTCAGAAGGAGCTGGCCGACGCCCTGCTGTCCTCGGTCGGGAGCGGCGACCGGGCGGCCCTCGTCGGTGCCCTGCTGCCCGGGAACCCCGGTGACCTGTGGACGGCCGGGCCGGACACGGAGGCGGCCGGCCGGGTGTGGGCCGAGCGGCTCGGCGAGGTCGTCCGGCTGCCCGAGGACCTCGCCGGAGAACTCTCCCTGGGCGGCCTGCCCACCGGCTCAGCGGAGGACATCCTCAACCCGGGGCTGACCCCCTGGATCAGCCGCACCACCGTCCAGCGGCCGGACAAGGACGGCAATCTGGTCGCGGCGGACCCCGCGGCGCTGCCCGGCCGGAACCACCTGACGGGTGCCGTGACCGCCCTGGCCGGACTCGCCTACTCCCTGCCGTACGGGCACCCGCTGCGGGCCGTCCTGCCGGAGAGCCTCGCCGCCCTGCGCCGCCGCTTCGCCGACCGGGGCCTGCTGCTCGACCTGGACGTCGCGTGGACGGAGAAGGGCTCCTCGTCCGCCGTCGAACTGCGCAAGGCGTACGGGCTGCCCGCCACCGGGGGCGCCGACGCCCACGGTCTGACACCCGTCGGCGAGGCGCTGGCGCTGCGCCCCTGGTACGGCGACCAGGAGACCGTCCTGGTCCGGCCGGGCGCGCTCGGCGCTCCCGACGACCCCGTGTTCGGGCTCGTCGAGGGGCTGGTCGGACCGGGACGGGGCGAGGGCATGCGGGCCCTGCGGACCCTTCTCGACGACGAACTGGCCCGCGCGGTCGCGGTCGGGTGCGATCCCGAGGGACCCTCCGGACACGCCCAGGACCCGACCTTCAGCGTGCCCGATCTGGTCGCCGAGGTAGCCGCGCGGCACGGTCTCGGCGAGGACGCGGCGGCGCTCTACCTCCAGCTGCTGGCTCTCCCGGACCCCACGGACCGCAACTGCGCCCGCTGGACCGGCTGGAAGCCCGCACGGACGAAGAAGGCCCGCGCCGAACTCGCGGCGAGCGAGCTGGTCGTCGAGGCCAAGCGGGCGCGCGCCGGACGCACCCTGTTCCTGCCGTGCGGCTGGCTGGACCTGACGTCGCCCGCGCTGCCGGTCGAGATCTGGAAGGAGGGCCTCTATCCGGTCCGCGCCTATGGGCGCGTGCTGCCGCTGATGCCCGTGCCCGAACTGTTCACGCGCGCGTGGGACCGCGTCCGCTCCGGCGACGCCCCGGCCTACGAGCAGCTCACCACCCGCGCCACCCGTAAGGGCCGCCGCCGATGACCACCCTCCCGCCCTCTCTGGAAGAACGCGCGCCGATGACCACGACCGCCCTGTCCCTCGACTCCGACTCCGACTCCGGCGGCTCCCCGGGCCCGGTTCGCCAGATCGTCCCGCCCGAGGACCGGTACGCCGGCGAGCTGGCCTTCCTGGCCGCGTACGACGACGGGCCGCGCCCGCCCGCCTGGCGGCTCACACCGCGTGCCGTCGTCACGTTCGTCATGGGCAGCGACGGTCGCGCCCTGAAGCTGCCCGAGGACGCCGAGGCGCCGGACGGGGTGCCGCGCCGGCTGGTGGTGGAGGGCAAGTTCGTCGGCGACCGTGCGCTGGTGGAGCGGTGTGTGGTCACGCTCGCCGGCGAGCGCGGACTGTTGCTCGTCGGCGAGCCCGGTACCGCGAAGTCGATGCTCTCCGAGCTGCTGTCCACCGCCGTGTGCGGCACCAGCGGGCTGGTCGTGCAGGGCACCGCGGGTACGACGGAGGACCAGCTCAAGTACGGCTGGAACTACGCCCTGCTGCTGGCGCAGGGGCCGAGCCGGCAGGCGCTGGTGCCCTCGCCGGTGCTGACCGCCATGTCGCGGGGCGCCATCGCCCGGGTCGAGGAGGTCACCCGCTGTCTGCCCGAGGTGCAGGACGCGCTGGTCTCGCTGTTGTCGGAACGGCGCATCGCCGTGCCCGAACTCGCGGGCTCGGACGACGCGTTGGCGCATGCCGCGCCCGGCTTCAACCTCATCGCCACGGCCAACCTGCGGGACAAGGGCGTCTCGGAGATGTCCGCGGCCCTCAAGCGCCGCTTCAACTTCGAGACGGTCGGGCCCATTCCGGACCTCGACGCGGAGACCGCCCTGGTGCGCAGCCAGGCACGGGCCTCGGTGGAGCGGGCAGGCGCGCCCTTCCAGGTCGACGACGCCGTGCTGGAGGCGCTGGTCACCGCCTTCCGTGATCTGCGGGAGGGCCGCTCGGCGGAGGGCTGGGAGGTGGAGCGGCCGTCCACGGTGATGAGCACCGCGGAGGCCGTGTCCGTCGCGGGTGCGCTGGCGCTGGCGGCTGCGTACTTCCCGGGCGACCGTGATGTGCTCGGGCTGCTGCCGGGCCATCTGCTGGGCGTGGTCCGCAAGGACGACCCGGCCGACGCGGCCCGGCTGCGCGGCTACTGGGACGGGCCGGTCCGCCGCCGTGCCGAGCAGGGTTCCGCCACCTGGCGCACCCTGTGGGACCTGCGCACGGTCCTGGAGGGCTGACGGCCGTGTCCCTGCACCCCACCACCGCGCCGGGCGCACCGGACTCCCCCGGCACACCGGCTTCTCCGGACTCCCCGGACGGGGCTCTCGCCGCCCTCACCGACCCGGCGGGGCCCTACCTCATCGGGGTACGGCACCACGCGCCGTCGCTGGCCGCCGCCGTGCCCGCGCTGCTGGACGAGGCGAAGCCCGACGTGCTGCTGGTCGAGCTGCCGGCGGAGATGCAGGAGTGGCTGCCCTGGCTCGGGCACGAGGAGACCAGGGCCCCGGTGGCGCTCGCCGCCGCGCCCGGTGACGGCGGGAGCGGCGGGGGCCCGGCGTTCTATCCGTTCGCCGATTTCTCGCCCGAGCTGGCCGCCGTGCGCTGGGCCGCCCGGCACGGCGTCCCGGTGGTCGCCTGCGACCTGCCCCTCGCGGACCGGGCGTGGGGCGAGGGGCGCGGCGGCGCCGCGCAGGCGGAGGCGCCCGGACTCGCCAGCGCGCTGCGGGCCCGGCTCACGGGCCGGCCCGGGGACGACCTGTGGGACCGGCTCGTCGAGGCCACCGCCCCGGGTTCGCCGCCCGAGGCACTACGCCGGGCGGCCCTGCTGACGGGGTGGGCGCTGCGCGAGGACGCGGCCGCTTCCGGCGGGGTGCCCGAGCTCGACCTGCGGCGTGAGCGATGGATGCGGTCCCGGATCACCGAGACCACCGCGCGGGGCGAGCGGGCCGCCGTGCTCGTCGGCGCCTTCCACGCACCGGCACTGACCGGGTCGGCCCTCGCCGGACGAGGAGACGGCTCGACACCCGCCGACGTCGGCGGACAAGGCGAGAGCGCTGCCCCGGGCGTCGGTAACAGGGCCGGGGCCACGCTCCCAACCACCGGCGAGCAATCCCGTGCCACCGTCCCGGACGACGGCAAACAGGGCGACGGCGCCGTCCCGGCCACCGGTGAACGTGCGGAAGCCACTGTCCCGGCCATCGGCGAGCAGGCCGGTGCCACCGTCCCGGACATCGGCAAGCGGGGCGCAGACGCCGTTGCGGGGGGCGGCGGGTCGAAGGAAGGGGCCGTGGGGAGTCCGGCGGGGTGGATCACCTCGCTGATTCCGTATGCCTATGCCCTTCTGGACGAGCGGTCCGGTTATCCGGCCGGTATCCGGGACCCGGAGTGGCAGGACATGGTGCTGCGGGCGGCGGGCGATCCGCTGGCGTTGGAGGAGGCGCTGACGGCGGCGGCCGTGCGGGTGTGTGCGGCGTTGCGGGACCTCGGGCATCCGTCCGGGCCGGCCGACGCGCGCGAGATCACCCGGCTGGCCTCGGATCTGGCCCGGCTGCGCGGGCTGCCCGCGGCGGGCCGGGGCGAGTTGGTCGAGGCGGTGCAGACGGTCCTCGCGCAGGGTGAGCCGTACGGGCGTGGGCGGGCCGTGGCGCGGGCGATGGAGCGGGTGCTGGTCGGCACCCGCACCGGCCGGCCCGCGCCGGACGCACCGCGCAGCGGTCTGGTCCCGGCGGTCGAGGCCGAGGTGGCGGGGCTGGGCCTGCCCGGACCGGAGAACGCCTCCGGCCCGGCGCGGGATCTGCGACTCGACCCGCTGCGGTCGGACCTCGACCGACGCCGTGAGCTGCTGCTGCGCCGACTGGCGGTGTGCGGTGTGCCGTACGGCGAGGCGCGGGAGGTGGTCGGCGCGGGCGGCTCCGAGGCTCTCACCTCGCGCTGGGAGGTGCGCTGGACGCCGGCGACGGCGGCCATGCTGACCGCGGCCGGCGTGCGCGGGGTCACCGCGGCGCAGGCCGCCGAGGGCGTGCTGCGGGAGCGTCGGCGCGTGGAGCGCGACGCGGGCGGGTCGACGGCAGCGCAGGTGCTCCAGGGGCTCGCGGAAGCCGCGGAGTGCGGCCTGCCGGCCCTGGCGGACGAGCGGCTCGACGACGTCGCCGAGGTGCTGCCCCTGGCCGGTACGCTGCCCGAACTCCTGGCCGGGCTGGCTCTGTCGGACCGGCTGCGGTCCGGTCATGTGCCGGGGCTCGGCGCCGACGGGGAGCGCACGGCGCGGGCGGCCGCCGTGGCCGAGCTGCTCACCGCGGCGGCGGTGCGGCAGGTGGACGGACTGACCGGTTCCGAGGACCCGGCCGACGCCCACGCCCTGCTCGAACTCGCGCACCGGGCCGACCTGTTGGGCGGCATCCGGCTCACCGACGCCCTCGCCCGGCTGGCCGCCGACGGTTCCCCGCTGATGCGCGGCGCCGCCGGAGCCGTCCGGGTGCTGCTCGGGCAGGAGAGCGCCCGGACCTTCGGCGACCGGGTCGCGTCCTGGGTGGACGGCGCCGTCGACGCCGAATCGCGGTCTGCGCTGACGGCCCGGCTGAGCGGGCTGCTGGCCGCCGCCGGTCCGCTGCTGGAAGCGGCGGCGCCCGCGCTGGAGCCGTTGCTGAGCCGCGTGTCGGAGTTGCCCGACCGGGACTTCCTCGATCGGCTGCCCGCGCTGCGGGGCGGCTTCGAGACCCTGAGCCCCGCGGCCCGCGACCGTCTCCTCTCGGCCGTCGAGGAACGCCTCGGCACCGGGCGTGTCGCCGACACCGACGGGCTGGACCCGGCCGCGCTCGCCGCCTGGGCCGGGGCGGACCTCGCGGCCCGCGCCGCCCTGCGGTCACTGGGGCTGTTGCCCACACCCGGTGGCGAGGCACAGGCGCCCACCGGCGGGACGGTGATCGCGACGGCCGCCACTGCGACCGCGAGCGGGAGCGACAAGGGCGGACCCTCCGGGGAGGACGGTCTCGACCGTCGGCTCTCCCCCGCCGACCGGTGGCGGCTCCTCCTGGGCCGTCGCAGTGATCAACTCCCCTCGTCCGCACGCGCCTTGGCGACGGCGCTGGACGAGCTGTACGGCAGCGGGCGCGGCGAGGGCAGCCGCGGGGACCTGACGGGCCCGGGGACCGGCGGTGGCCGGGACGCGCCGTATCCCGGGGTGCGGGAGTGGTCGCAGGAGCTGGCCGCGCTGTTCGGGCCGGGCATCCGGGAGGAGGTGCTGGCGGCCGCCGCCGCGTCGGGCCGCAGGGACGTGCTCACGGAGCTGGACGCGGACAGCGTGCGCCCCTCCGTCGATCTGCTGCGTACCGTGCTGCGGCACGCGGGCGGGCTGCCCGAGGCCCGGCTGGCGGCGCTGCGTCCGCTGGTACGGCGGCTGGTCGAGGCGCTGACCCGGCAGTTGGCCACCCGGCTGCGCCCCGCGCTGCACGGCACGGCGCTGCCGCGGCCCAGTCGGCGTCCGGGCGGCGGCCTCGACCTCCCGCGCACGCTGCGCGCCAATCTGGCGACCGCGCGGCGCGGCCCGGACGGCACGGTCCGGGTCATCCCCGAGCGCCCGGTGTTCCGTACCCGGGCCCGGCGGGCCGCCGACTGGCGGCTGATCCTGGTCACGGACGTGTCGGGATCCATGGAGGCGTCCACGGTGTGGGCGGCGCTGACGGCGTCGGTGCTGGCCGGGGTGCCGACGCTGTCCACACACTTCCTGGCCTTCTCCACGGAGGTCATGGACCTCACCGGCCATGTCGAGGACCCGCTGTCGCTGTTGCTGGAGGTCAGCGTGGGCGGCGGCACCCACATCGCGGCGGGGCTGCGGCACGCCCGCGAGCTGGTCACCGTGCCGTCGCGGACGCTTGTCGTGGTCGTCAGCGACTTCGAGGAGGGCTATCCGCTCGGCGGGCTGCTCGCCGAGGTGCGCGCGCTGGTCGGCGCGGGCTGCCACGTGCTGGGCTGCGCGAGCCTCGACGACACGGGCCGGCCGCGCTACTCCACGGGCGTCGCGGGACAGCTCGTCGCCGCGGGCATGCCCGTCGCCGCTCTCAGTCCGCTCGAACTCGCCCGCTGGGTAGGGGAGAAGATCGCATGAGCCAGGACCTGTTGCCGCCGGTCTCGCCGTCCGTCACCGCCGAACTCGTCGAGGCGCTCTCTCCCCGGCTGCGCAAGCGGCTGGACGCGGGCATCGCCAAGCTGGCGGCGCGTCCGGTCGTCCGTGACGGCGACACCGTGCGGATCGCCGTCGACGACGACACCGACCTCGAACTGCACGCACCCGAGGGCGCGGTGACCAGCGCGGACGCGATCCGCTGCGGCTGTCTGCTCGCCCCCGACTGTCTGCACCGCGCGGCGGCGGCCTCGGCCGCGCCGGTGGCCGAGGACGCTCCCGACAGCGCGCCCGCCCAGCCGACGGACGACGAGACCCCGCCCACGGCCGACGGAGCGTCACCACCGGGCGACGAGACCGTCGCCCCGGCCCAACTCGCCGCCGCGCGGGTCGTGTACGACGCGGCGGCCGCCGTGCTCGAAGCAGGTGCGGACGGCTCCGGTGCCGTGCTCCAGGCGGAGCTGCTGCGCGCCGCGCACACGGCGCGGCTCGCGGGTCTCCCGCGGGTCGCCGCCGCCGCGGTCTCCGTGGTGAACGGGGTACGCGCGGCCCGTTCCGCCGACCCCGCCCACCGGCTGCCCGACCTTGCCGACGCGCTGCGCACCGTCCTCGGCATGGCGCACCGCCTGCCGTTCGCGACCGGCCGGGACCTGGCCGAACTGCGCGGCAGCGTACGTCAGCCGTACACCCCGGACGGTTCGTTGCGGCTGTACGGGCTCTTCTCGGAGCCCGTGCTGACGACGACCGGCTACGCGGGCGCCGTGACCTGGACCGCCGACGCCGAGGGCCGCCTCTACACGGTCTCCGACGTGGCTCCGGGCGGCCCCGGCCGGGCGACCGGCGCCGCCGACCGGGCCATCCGGATCGGCGACACCGCCCTGACCCACCGTGAACTGTCGCGCGCGGGCCTCGCGGTGTCCGGCGCGACCGTCTCCCCGACGGGCCGGCTCGGCGCCGGGGCGGGGGTGCGGGCAGTGCGCGCGTCGGGTGCCGCCTGGAGCGCCGAGCCGCTCGACCGCCTGTGGACGGTGCCGGTCGCCGAGCAGGTCGCACGCGCCCTGGGCGGCGGCCACGGTCTGCTCTTCCTCGACGTCACCCTGACGGGCACGGTCCGGGAGGCGACGGGTGACCGTCTGCTGGCCGACTGCGAGGGCCGCACGGTCCGGCTCGCCGTCGCCCACGACGATCCCGCGCTCCCCTACCGCGACAACCTCCGTCTCCTGGCCGCCGCCCGGGGCAGCCGGCTGCGGGTCGTCACGCGTCTCGCCCCAGGGCCGCTCCCGCGCGCCCTGCTGCTCGCCGCCGAACACCCGGCCCGGGCCGACGAGCGGGTGGATCTGGGCCTGGACCGTCTCCAGCACGCGGACCTGCCCACGACGACGGCGACGGCCGCGCCCGCCCCCGCTCCTCCGGCGGACGAGGCGCCGTTGCACCTCCTGCGCCGACGGGTGCACCAGGCCGTGTCGGGGGGCCGCCGGGTGCTGGGCTTCCCGGACAGCGGGGCGGGGGACGGCGGTCGGCTGCGCCGTGTCGGTCTCGCCACCGCGGGCGAGCTGCTCGGCGAACTCCGGTCCGCGGCGGCGGACCGCTCCCGCGACGCCTTCGGCCGGCTGCTCCCGGCGGACACGGGCCGTTTCGCCCACGCCTGGCTGGCCGCGGCCGTCTACACCGACGAGGTCGAGCGGGCGCTGTGCGCGGCGGCCTGGGGAGCGGATGCGGAGGTGGGTGCGGAGCTCGTGGCGACATCGCGGTGAACCCGGCGCCTTTAGGACAGCACCTGACCTCTATCGCTCCTAACGTGGTACTCGCACACGGAAGAGGACTCACGGAAGAAGGCGCCCATGAACCAGCCCACCACCCTCGACGAGACCGCCTCGGCACCGGCCGTCAGCCGCGAGCGCGCCGACCTGCTGGAGGCGCTCGCCAAGCAGCGGCACTTCCTGCGCTTCACCACCCGCGACCTCACCGACGAGCAGGCAGGGCAGCGGACCACCGCGGGCGAGCTGTGTCTCGGCGGCCTGATCAAGCACGTCGCCTCGGTCGAGCGGGGCTGGGTGGCCTTCATCCTGGAGGGCGCGTCGGCGATGCCCGACTTCACCAAGATGACCGAGGAGGACTTCGCCAGGCGGGCCGACGAGTTCCGGATGCTGCCCGGTGAGACGCTGGCGGGGGTGCTGAAGGGCTACGAAGAGGTGGCTCACCGCACCGACGAACTGATCGCCTCCCTGCCCGATCTGGACGCGGACCACGCCCTGCCGGCGGCTCCCTGGTTCGAGGGGGACGCGCGGTGGTCGGCCCGCCGGGTGCTGCTGCACATCGTCGCCGAGACCGCCCAGCACGCCGGTCACGCGGACATCATCCGCGAGTCCCTGGACGGCGCGAAGAGCATGGGCTGAGGCCCCTCGCGCAGAACGGTCACCCGACTTCGAGGACATGCGTCTGCCAGGCCTCCAGGACCACGAACAGGCCGGGGTCGGTCAGTTCGCCGCCGTCACGGTCGTACGTCTGTGAGGTCAGCAGGTCGGTCAGGCGGTGCTCGCGCCCGGCCAGGTCGTCCCAGGGCAGGGGCAGCCGTGCCCGGGCCGGGTGGTCGGACTGGTTGACGACGACCAGGTGGCGCGCGTCCGCGTGCGTCCAGGTCCAGGCGAGCAGACCGCGGTGGGTCTCGTCGTCCGGCCGGCCCGTCGGGACGAGCGGCCGCCATTCGCCCCGGCGGACGGCGGCCGCGGCGGTCAGCAGCCGGTGGTGGAAGGCGCGCAGCGGCTCGTCGACGGGCTCGCGCGGTCTGCGCGCGAGGAACACCGGCGGGCGGACCCGGCGTCCCTCGAACTGGCCCTCGTGCCACAGCGTCGCGCCGGGCAGGGTGGCGACGGCCACGGCTGCCGCCCGTCCCCGCGCACCGGGCAGGGCGGCGGCGGCCCGTGGTTCGTCGTGGTTCTCGAGAAAGCGGACGAGACCTCGCTGGTAGGTGAGGCCGGCCCCCAGATGGGCGCGGACGGATTCGGCGTCCTCGTGCAGGAGACGGTCGTACAGCCGCTTGTCGTAGCAGTGGTCGAAACCCTGCTGCTGCAGGGCCCATTCGAGGTCCCAGTACGCCTCCGCGACGAGGAGGAGGTCCGGGTGGCGCTCGCGGACGCGCGGGAGGACGTACGGCCAGAAGTCCTCGGCGGGCACCGGTCCGGCCCGGTCGCCCCACGTCTTGGCGAAGACGTCGTTCATCAGCAGCATCGCCATGTCGCAGCGCACGCCGTCCGCCTGGTCGCCGATGGACACCAGTGTGTCCACGGTCGCCGTGCGCAGGGCGTCGCCGAAGGCGTTCAGCTGGACGACGTCGGGCCAGGGCGGGAAGAACGGGTCGCGTCCCCGGGCGAGGATCCGGCCGTCGGACTCGATGAAGTCGCCCGGCGTTCGGGACAGGTCGCCCGCGGTGCCCTGGATCAGCCGGTCGGGGTGCCGGGTGACCCACGGGTGGTCGGGGGCGACGTGGTTGGGGACGAAGTCGAGGATCAACCGCAGTCCGCGGGCGGCCAGTTCGGACCGGGCCTCGGCCAGTCCCTGCGGTCCGCCGAACGAGGCGTCGACGACGTAGTCCCGTACGCAGTAGGGGGATCCGGCGATGTCCGCCTCGGTGACGTCGGGCAGGGCGGCGCGGAACGAGGTCCGCAGGGCTTCGTCGCGCAGCGCGATCCGCAGTCCGGCCGGGCTGCGCTCCCACACACCCATCAGCCAGACGGTGTCGACACCGGGCAGGGCGATCTCGTCCCAGGCCTCGCCCGGCACTTCGCCCAGGGTGACCGGGCGTCCGTACCGTCCGCTCAACTCACCCAGCCAGACGGCAGTGTTGATCTCGTAGAGCACCGTCATGACAGCGGCTCCTCGCGGTCGCCGTGACTCTTCGGCCGCAGTGACTCGCGGCCGCCGCGGTGCCACTCGTCGGCCGCGAGGGTGTGGAACGGCGTCGTGGTGGCCGCGCCCAGGCCGGTCCAGCCGGTCTGGTGGGAGGCGCCGAGACCCGCGCCGTTGTCGCCGTGGAAGTACTCGTAGAAGAGGATCAGGTCCTTCCCGTGCGGATCCTTGGCGAACCGGGGCTGCGCGCCGTGCCCCGGGCGGTGGCCGTCGGCGTCCCGCAGGAAGATGGAGGTGAGCCGGTCGGAGAGCTCACGGGCGACCTCGTACGGGTTCATCAGGCGTCCGGTGCCGGCGCCTGCCGGACCAGGTGCCGCTCGCCCTCGCCCATGCCGTCCGGGGTGATGTCCTCGTAGAAGGCGTCGGCCTCGACCCGGCGCGACTCCAGGGTCGTGTCGAAGTCCCCCCAGGGGTCGTCGAGTTCGGTGTCGGTCAGGCGCAGCCGGAGGGTCGCGCTGTCGCCGGCGGGGACGGTGCGCACCTGGTGGACCGCCGCCTTGGTGCCGGTGCGTGCGGGGTCGACGGCGCCGGCCTCGCCGTGCACGACATGGCGGCCGATGCCGTCCTTGACGTAGGGCGTGGTGTTCGGACTCCCGAAGATCCGCTCGTTGTCGGTCTCGTTACCGGTGAACAGGAGCTCCGCGCCGTCGTGGTGGAGCCGGCGGGTGCCGAGCTCGTCGTGGCCGGCGCGGATGCCGCCGTCCGCCGCGCGCAGGGCGGGCACGGCCGTGCCGCCGGCCCAGGACCAGGTGTGCCGGAACCACGGCGTCGGCAGCAGACGGAGGACCGCCTCGTCGGGGCCACGGTTGTGTGCCGTGATCTCGACCAGCAGGTCTTCGGGGCCCGCTTTCGCGTACTTGACGAACACGTCGAAGTAGCGGTCCTCGTCGAAGACACCGGTGTCGAGCAGTTCGTACTCGAGGGCGTCGCGCCCGCGGGACCGGTCGGTGTCGACGAGATCGGCGTAGGGGAACTCGCCCTGCGGATACTTGTAGAGGTACTTCATGTACGAGTGGGTGGGCGTGTTGTCGAGGTGGAACCAGTACTCCTTGACGTCCTCGCCGTGGTTGCCCTCGGTGTTGGTGAGTCCGAGCATCCGCTCCTCGAGGATCGGGTCGCGGCCGTTCCACAGAGCCAGGGCGAAGCACAGCCGCTGCTTGTCGTCGCTGACGCCGGCGATGCCGTCCTCGCCCCAGCGGTAGGCGCGCGAGCGTGCCTGGTCGTGGGTGAAGGACGACCAGGCGTCGCCGTCGGTGCTGTGGTCCTCCCGGACCGTGCCCCACTGCCGCTCGCTCAGGTACGGCCCCCGGCGCCGCCAGGGCGCCACGCCCTCGTCGGCCTCCGCCAGCCGCCGCCGCTCGGCGTCCACGGCGCTGCCGCCGTCCGTCATCGCCCGTCCTCCTCGCCACCGCCCGCCACCTGGCTCCACCCTCGGGCGTCCGGGGGCGGGCCGCAATGACAGGGCGCGAGCCCGGTCACGACTTGGGCCGAACGACTGACGCGCGGCGCGGGCCACCGAGGACCACCCGCCCCGCGCGACCCTCCCCCTGCTCGACTCCCCACGCTCCACGCCCCCTTCCCCCTGCTCGACACCGCCCGTTCCACGCTCCACGCCCTCGTCACGGTCCCCTTGACGGTCTCCGTGGGGCCGGTCACAATCCCCCCATGGATGTGACCGGTCACATATCGCCCCCGTCGGAGGGCGCCCCGCAGCGCCTCACCGTCGACCTCGCCGTCTCCGAAGGACCGGTGCTGCTCGGCGCCAACGGCGCGCTGTACGGGCTCGGCGACGACGGGGTGCCCGGCGACGCCGTACTCGCACCGCTGAAGATCACCAGCATCACGCAGAAGCCGGAGGGCGGCGCCCAGCACCCGAACGGGGACGCGCTCTCCGTCTCCGGGGCGTTCTTCCGCAACGGCGGCGGCGAGATCAACGTGATGATGCAGGACGTCTACGCCGAGTGGCCCTACGAGAACCTGGGCATCGACGACTACCTCCCCAAGGTCGACAAGATCGTCAAGGAGGTCTCGGCGCACCCGCACGGCGACCGCTTCGTCCACATCCCCTTCAACGAGCCGGACTGCATCTGGTACGACCTCGGCGTCCCCGACCGGACGCGGTACGAAGCCAACCGCGACCGCTTCTTCCGGGACTGGACCACGGTGTACCGGCGCATCCGCGCCCTCGCCCCCGGCGCGAGGATCGCCGGGCCCAACGAGACCGGCTACCACACTCGCCTGATGACCGACTTCCTCGCCTTCGCCCAGCGGGAGAACGTGCTGCCCGAGGTCGTCACCTGGCACGAGTTGGGCCCGGACTCGCTGCGGGACTTCCAGCGTCACCACGACGACTACCGTGCGATCGAGCGCCGGTTGGGCATCGCACCGCTGAGGATCAGCATCGACGAGTACGCCAACCGCCGTGATCTGTCGGTGCCGGGACAGCTCGTGCAGTGGGTGTCGATGTTCGAGCGGAACAAGGTGTACGCCAACCAGGCCTACTGGGACGCCGCCGGCAACCTGGACGGCAACGTGGTGCGCACGAACATCCCCAACGGCGGCTGGTGGTTCTTCCGTTGGTACGCCGGGCTGACCGGCGACACCGTGCAGGTCACCCCGCCACAGCCGCACACCGTCGACACCCTCCAGGGCCTCGCCTCCCTCGACACCTCGCGCCGTCAGGCCCAGGTGCTGCTCGGCGGCTCGGACGGCGACGTGGACGTCGTGGTGCGCGGCGTCCCCCGTGCCGTCTTCGGCCGCACGGTCGTCGCGACCCTCGCCGAGGCCGCCTGGTCGGGCTACGAGGGACAGCACGCGGCTCCGCGGGTCCTCGCCCGCACCCGGGTCGAGGTGGCGACCGACGGTTCGGTGACGGTGCCGCTGCGCGGCGGGCACAGGATGTCCGCGTACCGGATCGTCCTCACCCCGGGCGGCGCCGGCACCCCGTCCGCCCCACCCGTGCCCTGGTCGGCGTCGTACGAGGCCGAGGACGCGGCGATCACCGACGGCCTGGTGCGGACCCTGGGGACGGTCGCCGACGCAGGCGGCTACGCGGCCTCCGGCACGAAGGACGTCGGCTCCCTCGACACCGCCTCCAGCAGGGTCGACCTCACGGTGACGGTCCCGGCGGACGGGAGGTACGACCTGGCGATCCTCTACGGCAACCAGTCCGGCGCCCCCGCCACGCACAGGCTGCTCGTCGACGGCGCGGACCCGGTCACCGTGACGTACCCCTCCACACAGAACTGGGCCTACCGCGCCAAGAAGGACCTCGGTGTCGAGCTGTCGGCCGGCACCCATGTGCTGACCCTCGCCAAGGGCGACGCCGAGGTCACCCTCGACCGCGTCGACCTCACCGCGCGGACCGGCGCGCCGTCGGCGTCGTACGAGGCGACGCTGGCGGACGTCGACGGCAGCCCGTCGTACGACTACTCCTCGTCGGCCGGAGTGGGCACGGGCGCCCTGGTCCTGCGGGAGGGCGACCGGGCCGTCTTCGACGTCTACGCCCCTCGCGACGGCTACTTCACGGCCGTGCCGCGGGCCTCGGCGGCGGTGCGCCTCACGCTGCACGGCGAGCGGGTGACGGCGGCGCCGGACCGGCCGCTGCGGCTCTACCTGGTGGCGGGCAACAACCGCGTCGAGCTGACCGCGCGGCACGCGGCCGTCCGGTCCCTCGACGTCTCGGGGGCGGGCTCCACCGAAGGCACCCTCTCCTACGCCGCCGCCTCCGCCACCCTCACCGGAGGAGCGAAACTCGTCGGCTCGGCCCACGCCTTCGGCGGCTCCTGCATCGACGACCTCGGCAACAGCCCGGCCGACGCCGCCGAGTTCACGGTGCACGCGCCCGAATCCGGCCGCTACCTGCTGGTCGTCCACTACGCGCACGACGACCGTCGCGACAACGGCCACGCCTACAACACCGACATCCTGTCCCGTACGGCGGAGGTCACCGTCGGCGCCGCAGCGCCACGAAGGCTCACCTTCAAGAACACCTGGAGCCGGGAGGACTACTGGACCCTGGGTGTCCCCGTCGACCTGCGGAAGGGCACCGAGAGCGTGACCTTCCGCAACGCGACCGGCCTGGCCCCGCGCATCGGCCGCATCGAACTGGGCCGGGTGTTCGGCCGGTCGTAGTCCGGCGCGCGTCGCTGCCGCGGGGTCAGCGGCCCACGCCGATCAGGCCCGTCAGATAGCGCCACAGCGACGAGCGCTGCCGGACCGCCGGATCGGTCAGTCCGATCCCGGCCGGTTCCTCGGCCGGGGCCCGCGAGGACGACGGCTCCGGCAGCGTGGCCAGTTCGTACCGCACGGGCAGCGAGCGCAGGCCGCGCATGAAGGGCGAGGAACGCCAGGGGAGTTGATCGGCGGGGAGGGCGAGGTCCAGGTGGGTGAACCGCTCGAACAACCGGCCCACACCGACCGCCGCGACCGTCGACGCGAGCTCACGCGCCGGGCACTGACGAGGGCCCGCGCCCCAGGCCAGGTGCGCCCGGGTGCTGACCGTGGTGCCCGACTCCACGTGGTCGGCGAAGAGCGGGTCGGCGTGCGCCGCCGCGGAGGAGACCCACACGGGGTCGCCGGCCCGGATCGTGTAGTTCCCGAGCGGGGTGTCCTCGGCCGCGAACCGCGGCACGAAGTTCACCAGCGGCGGCTTGCGCATGACCACCCGGTTCATGCTCTCCCTGACCATCCCGGCGGACAGACTGGCCCGTACGCCGCCCTCACCCGAGACGACCTCGACCACGGTGTTGGAGATGAGGATCCCGACATGGTCGGAGGTCATGCCCAGCAGCATGAACAACTCGCGGGCGAGCTGGTCGAGCGAGAGGTCGGGATGCGCGGCCAGCAGGTACGAGGGGAAGTCCTCCCCCGGCTTCTCCAGCTTGCCCGCCGCCAGTTCGGCCAGCGCGGCCAGCAGCCGTTCCAGGGCGGGTTCCGCGTCCGGACCCGCGTCCAGTACCCGCCACATGTCCATCAGCGCGTCGTCGCCCTGCGAACCGGGGAAGCCGAGCAGATGGCTGGCCACCATCAGCGGCAGCGGCCGGGAGAACTGCGCGGACAGGTCCGCCCAGCCGGTGCCGCCGGCCTGCCCCACCAGGCTGATCAGTTCGTCGGCGTAGGCGCCGACGGCCGTCTTCAGCCGCTTGGCCTGGGGGTGACGCGGGTCCTGGAACGGCTTGAGGGCCGCGTCCCATGCCGTGCGCAGCGGCCGGTAACCGGGGCCGCCCTGGATCAGCACATGGTTGACCTCGAGGGACGGTCCGAGCGGCCAGTCGGCCGGCACCCTGCCCTCCGAGCGGGCCCGCCACTTCTCCAACCCCTTGGGCCACCCGGCGTCGTCCTGGAGCACCTCGAGCGACTCGCGATAGCCCAGGACCAGCCAGGCGGGCACTCCCAGCAGGTCGACCGGCGCGACCGGACCGTGCTGTTGCCTGAGCCGCTCGTACACCAGCGAGGGGCGCGTCTCGTAGTCCCGGGTCAGCAGCGGCTGCGGACTCATCGTCTCCAGCCGCGCGCCGTCCAGGTCCACGGATCCGCCGTCACCCACCTGCGATTCCATCGCTCTGCCGCCCTCCGACACTCCCCGCACCGGCGCGTCGTCATTCGGTAGCCGGAACCGGTCGGACCCTATCCCAGGACCCGCCCCGGGTGAACGACGGGGGCACTGCGACCCATGCGATGCCGGGAACGCCGTCCCCGAGCGCGGCACCACGTCAACTCCGATGGCTCGCACCATGGTTGACGGCGCCGCTGCCGCGCCGCGCGAGCGTCCGGCGACGGCGGCCTTGTCACGCCAGGACGAACCCGCGTCCCCGAGGACTCACCTCACGCAAACAGAACGGTGATCCCTCCGGTTCGCTCCCCATCGCTGCCATATTCGAGAACCACTTCGGAGGTGGCTGTGACGCGAGAGGCGACAACATCCCTGGCTACGACGATGACGGCTACGGCTACGGCGAAAGACACAGCGACGACTACGGCGACGAGCGCGGCGGACCGGACCACCGACAGGACCGCCGACCGCATCGCCGACCTGGCGCGCCGTCAGGAACAGGCCGTGGCGCCGGGCAGGCCCAGGAGAGCAGGGGCCCTCGGTGCGCGGGAGCGGATCGAACGCCTGCTGGACGAGGGCTCCTTCACGGAGACCGGCGGGTTCGTCCGGGCGCGGTCCACGGGGGACGGTGCCCGCCGGCCCTACGGCGACGGGGTCGTCACCGGGTACGGCACGGTCGACGGACGGCCGGTCTGTGTGTTCGCCCAGGACTCCACGGTCTTCGGCGGCAGCATGGGCGAGGCCTTCGGTGAGAAGACCGTGGCCCTCATGGACCTCGCGCTGAAGACCGGTTGTCCGGTCGTCGGGCTCAACGACTCCGGCGGCGCCCGGATCCAGGAGGGGGTCTCCTCGCTC
Source organism: Streptomyces sp. NBC_00080 (assembly GCF_045041255.1). Taxonomy (NCBI): domain Bacteria; kingdom Bacillati; phylum Actinomycetota; class Actinomycetes; order Kitasatosporales; family Streptomycetaceae; genus Streptomyces; species Streptomyces sp. NBC_00080. Next base: position 8,269,097 of record NZ_CP108235.1, on the reverse strand, counting down.
GCCCTCTACGCCGAGCTGGTGCGCCGCAACGTGCGGGCGTCCGGCGTCATCCCGCAGATCTCGGTCGTCCTGGGGCCCTGCGCGGGCGGCGCCGCGTACTCGCCGGCCATCACGGACTTCACCGTGATGGTGGACGGTGTCTCGCACATGTTCGTCACCGGGCCCGACGTCATCGAGGCCGTCACCGGCGAGCGCACCACCGCCGAGGAACTGGGCGGTGCCCGCGCCAGCAACTCCGTCAACGGCAACGCCCACTTCCTGGCCGCCGACGAGGAGGACGCCCTCGACACCGTGCGCGACCTGCTGTCCTACCTGCCCGCCAACAACCTCGGGCGGCCACCGGAGTACGCACCCGCGCCCGCCGCCGACGGGGTTCGGCTCGACACGCTGGTCCCCGACCGGACCGGCCAGGCCTACGACATGCGCGACCTCCTGCACACGGTCGTGGACGACGGCGAACTGCTCCAGGTGCAGGAGCTGTTCGCGCCGAACATCATCTGCGCCCTGGCCCGGGTCGAGGGCGCCACCGTCGGGCTCGTCGCCAACCAGCCGATGCACGCGGCCGGCGTCCTGGACATCGACGCCTCCGAGAAGGCCGCCCGGTTCGTACGGTTCTGCGACGCGTTCGGCATCCCCCTGCTCACCTTCGCCGACGTCCCCGGCTACCTCTCCGGTGTCAGCCAGGAACAGGCCGGCATCATCCGGCGCGGCGCCAAGCTCCTGTACGCCTACGCCGAGGCGACGGTCCCGAAGATCACGGTGGTGGTGCGCAAGGCGTACGGGGGCGGCTACGCGGTGATGGGATCCAAACACCTGGGCGCCGACCTCAACCTAGCCTGGCCCACCGCCCGTATCGCCGTCATGGGCGCGGAGGGCGCCGTCGGCGTGCTGCACCGGCGTGAACTCGCCGCGGCCGACGACCCCGAGGCGCTGCGCGCCCGTCTCGTCGCCGCGTACGAGGCCACCCACGGGACGCCCTACCCCGCCGCCGAACGCGGGTACGTCGACGCCGTCATCGCCCCGCGCGACACCCGCGCCCACCTGTGCCGTGCCCTGCGCGCGCTGCGCGGAAAGCGCGCCCCGATGCCGGAGCGCCGGCACGGCAACATCCCGCTCTGATCGCCCGATCCGCCAGCCCGACCCCCAGCCGACCCCGCGCCGTGAGGAGCCACGCCCGATGGACAGCCGCCCCCCGCTCGCGCCCGCGTACCGGACTCTGCCCGAGTACCTGCGGCACTGGGCCGAAACCGCCCCCGACCGCCGGGCGTTCACCTTCGTCGACCACCCCGCCCCGCACTCGCGGGGCGTACACCGAACGCTGACCTGGCGAAGTCTGGATCGCCGCGTGCGGGCGCTCGCGGCCCGGCTCGCCGAGCAGGCCGAGCCCGGGGCGCGGGTGGCGCTGCTGTGCCCGCAGGGAACGGAGTACGTCACCGGCTTTCTCGCGGCGCTGGCCGCCGGGCTGGTCGCCGTACCGCTGTATCCGCCCGGCCTGCCCGGGCACGGGGACCGGCTCACCGGGGTGCTGGCCGACGCGCGGCCCGCGGTCGTGGTGACCACGAGCCGGGCCATGGCGGAGGTCGCGGACCTCTGCGCGGGCGCGCGGGTGCCGGCCGTCGCCGTGGACCGGATCCCCGACACCGCCACCGACACCGCCACCGGGGACCGGTTGCCGGCCGCGCCGGACCCCGGGGCGACCGCCTACCTCCAGTACACCTCCGGATCCACCCGGGCTCCGGCGGGCGTGGAGATCACCCATGCCAACGTGGTCGCCAACGCCCGCCAGGCGCTGACCGCCTACGGCGCCGACGCGGCCCCGGTGACCTGCGTGGGCTGGCTGCCGCTCTACCACGACATGGGACTCGTGCTGAGCGTCGCCGCTCCTGTCGTCCAGGGGCGTCCGTCGGTGCTCATGGACCCGACGGCGTTCCTGCACGAGCCGGCCCGCTGGCTGCGGCTCCTCGCCGCACATCCGCGCGCCCTGAGCGCCGCGCCCAACTTCGCCTACGACTACTGCGTCTCCGCCGTCTCCGACGCGCAGAAGGCGGAGCTGCGCCTCGACGGGGTCGCCGCGTTGATCAACGGCAGTGAACCGGTGCGGCCCGGCACCGCCGACCGCTTCCACGCGGCGTTCGCCGCCCAGGGGCTGGCCGCGGACGTCCACTGTCCGTCGTACGGGCTCGCCGAGGCCACCGTCTTCGTGAGCGCCGCCCGGCCCGGTGAGCCGCTGCGCCGGTTCACCCTCGACCGGGACGCCCTCGCCGCCGGCAAGGCCCTGCCCGCACGGCCCGACGACGCCGACGCCGTGCAGCTGGCGGGCTGTGGCACCCCGGCGGGCCAGCAGGTCCGCGTCGTCGATCCCGTCTCCCGCGACTCCCTCTCCGAGGGGGAGGTCGGCGAGATCTGGGTGCGGGGACCCAACGTGGGGCGCGGCTACTGGAACAACGAGGCCCAGAGCCGCCGTGTCTTCGGTGCCCGGCCGGCCGGCGCCCCGGACGGCTGGCTGCGCACCGGCGACCTGGGGACGGTGCTGGACGGACAGCTGGTCGTCACCGGCCGGCTGAAGGACCTCATCGTCGTCGACGGCCGCAACCACTACCCGCAGGACGTGGAGGCCACCGTCCAGGACGCGCATCCGGCGGTGCGGCGCGACCGGCTCGCCGCCTTCGGCGTCCCGGGCGGCGCGGGGGACGCGGGCGAGCGGGTGGTCGTGGTGGCCGAGCACGCGCGGGCCGCCCCGCTCGCCGCGATCGACGTACCGGGCCTGGTCCGGGCCGTGCGCGCCGCCGTGTCCGCCCGGCACGGCCTGCGGCTCGCCGACGTCGTGCTCGTCGCTCCCGGCGCCGTACCCCGGACGTCGAGCGGAAAGGTCGCGCGGTCCCTGGCCCGGGCCCGCTATCTGGAGGGCGCCTTCGGGGCGGGGACCGCGCGATGAGCGCCGTCGACGAGGGCGCGCTGCGCCGCCTGATCGCGGAACGGGTCGCCGCCCGGATCGGCACCGGCGACGACGTACCGATGGACCTGCCGCTGGCCGACCTCGGGATGTCCTCGCGGGACGCCGTGGGCCTGGCCGGGGAACTGTCCCGGCTGACGGGCCGCGAGCTGCCGGCGACGCTGCTCTGGTCGGCGCCCACGCTGGAAGCGCTGGTGGCGCAGCTGCGCGGCCCCACCGAGCGGCAGTCCCCCGCGACGCCCGCGGCCCCTCCCCCGGCCACGCTCGACGAGCCCGTCGCGGTCGTCGGCGTCGGGTGCCGGCTGCCCGGTGGGGTGCGCGGCCCGGCCGACTACTGGCGGCTGCTGGGCGACGAGAGCGACGCGATCGGGCCGGTCCCGGCGGACCGTTGGCGGGACTTCACCGCCTTCCCGCCCGCCGAGGCGCCCACGTGCGGCGGCTACCTCGACGACATCGCCGGGTTCGACGCCGACTTCTTCCGCATCACACCGCGCGAGGCCACGGTGATGGACCCGCAGCAGCGGATGCTCCTGGAGGTCGTCCACGAGACGCTCGACCACGCCGCCGTCCCGGCCGCCGCCCTCGCCGGCACGGCCACCGGCGTCTTCGTCGGCGTCTGCGCCACCGAGTACGGCCAGCTCACCGGCGCCCGCGCGGCCGCCGTCGATCCGTGGGCCCCGGCGGGCGCGGCGCTCGGTGTGACCGCGGGCAGGCTGGCGTACGTCCTGGACACCCGCGGGCCGAGCATGGCCGTCGACACCGCCTGTTCGTCCTCGCTCGTGGCCGTGCACCACGCCTGCGTCAGTCTGCGCACCGGTGAGAGTGATCTGGCGATCGCCGCCGGGGTCAACCTGCTGCTGTCGCCCGTCGTCGGCGTCGCCTTCGCACGGGCGGGCGCCCTCGCGCCGGACGGCCGCTGCAAGCCGTTCTCCACGGCGGCCGACGGGATCGGGCGCGGTGAGGGGTGCGCGGCGGTGCTGCTGAAACGGCTGTCCGACGCCGAGCGCGACGGTGACCGCGTCCTGGCGGTCGTCCGGGCCACCGCCGTGAACTCGGACGGCCGCTCGAACGGTCTCCTCGCCCCCAACCCGGCCGCCCAGCAGGCCCTGTTGAGCACCGCCTACGCGCGGGCCGGGCTGGCCCCCGCGCAGATCGACTACGTCGAGGCGCACGGCACCGGTACCCCGCTCGGCGACCCGATCGAGGCGGGCGCGCTCGGCAGGGTGCTGGGCCCGGGCCGCGACCCCGACCAGCCGCTGCTGCTCGGCTCCGTGAAGGGCAACCTCGGGCACCTGGAGTCCGCGGCGGGCATCGCGGGCCTGGTGAAGACGGTCCTCGCCCTGCATCACGACCGCGTTCCGCCGTCGCTGCACTGCGCGCACGGCAGCGCGCTGGAGGATGTACGCCTGCGGGTGGTGACCGAGCCCGAGCCGTGGCCCCGCTACGGCGGCACGGCCACCGCGGGGGTGTCGGCGTTCGGGTTCGGCGGTACCAACGCCCATGCCGTACTGGAGGAATGGCGGCCCGACACGCTGCCGCCGCCCCCGGCCGAGGAGCCGGCCGCCCGGCTGCACCTGCTGTCCGATACCGACACCGAGCGGGTCCGGGACACCGCGGCCCGGCTCGCCGACTGGCTCCGCACGCCCGGGGGCCGCGCCGCCCGTCCGGCCGACGTCGCCCGTACGCTCGCCGGACGCACCGGGCGCGGGCCGGTACGCGCCGCCGTCGTCGCCCATGACCGGGACGAACTGGCCGACTCCCTGGACGCGTTGGCGGACGGCCGGCCGCACGCGCGGGTGCTGACCGGCGACCGCGACCGGATCGGGCCGGGCCCGGTGTGGGTGTTCTCCGGATACGGCAGCCAGTGGCCCGGCATGGGGCGCCGGCTGCTGGCCGAGGAACCCGCCTTCGCCGCCGCCGTGGAGAAGCTCGACCCGCGGCTCGCCGTCACATGCGGCTTCTCGCTCCACGACACGCTGGCTTCCGGAGCGGCGCTCGACCGCGTGGAGACCGCCCAACCCGTGCTGTTCGGAATCCAGTTGGCACTCGCCGAGTTGTGGCGCTCGTACGGCGCCGAACCGGCGGCCGTCATCGGTCACTCCATGGGCGAGGTGGCTGCCGCCGTCTGCGCGGGCGCGCTGGACCTCTCGGACGCGGCCCGGGTCGTCGCGGTGCGGGCCCGGCTGCTGAGCGGGCTCAACGGCGGCGCGATGGCCGTCGTCGACCTGGAGGACGGCGAACTGGCCGACCTGGAGCGCGACTTCCCGGGTGTCCAGGTCGCCGTCCACTCCTCGCCCCGGCAGAAGGTCGTCACCGGGGACGAGGGCGCGGTCACCCGGCTCGTGCGCCGGCTCGCGGAGCGGGGCCGCGCAGCCCGCGCCATGCGGGTCGTCGGCGCCGGCCACTCGCCCCAGGTGGACCGGCTGCTGCCGGAACTGACCGAAGCCCTCGCCGACGTCCGGGGCAGGCCCGCGCGCGTCCGGGTCTACTCCACCGTCCTCGACGACCCGCGCGGCGACTGCCGGTTCGACGCCGCCCACTGGGCCGCCAATCTGCGCCGTCCCGTGCGCCTGGACCGGGCCCTCGCGGCGGCCGCCGCCGACGGCCACACCGCCTTCGTCGAGATCTCGCCGCATCCGGTCCTGGCCCGGCCGGTGACCGACACGGTGCCCGGCGCCCTCGCGGTGGGCACCCTGCGCCGCGACGCGGACGGCTGCGCCGGGTTCCTCTCGGAGCTGGGCGCCCTGTACGCGGCCGGGCTGCCCCTGCCGCGGCCGCCCGGCCGGGTCGTCGACGTACCCGCACCGCGCTGGCGGCACACGCGGTACTGGTGGACGGACGGGCGGGCCCCCGTCGCGGCTGCGGCGGTGACCGCGGGGCGTTGGGCCGAGCCCGCACCGGGCGCGCAGGCCGACGGTCCGGTCTCGGTCGCCGCCCGCCTCAGCCACCACATCGCCGCCGTCACCGGCCACCCGACGGCCCGCGTCACGCCTGGCACGGCGCTGGCCGAGCTCGGCCTGGACTCGCTGATGGCGGTCCGTGTCCGCAGCGCCCTGGAACGGGAGTTCCGGGTCGACCTGCCGCTGCGCGACCTGCTCGGAGCCGCCACCGTCGACGAGGTGGCCGACCGCGTCCGGCAGGCCCTTCCCGCGCCGGAAGCGGCCGGGGACGAGACGGAGTCACCCGCTCCGCTGCGGCCCCTGCGCACCGCCGGTTCCCGGCCGCCGCTGTTCCTGTTCCATGCGGCAGGCGGCCGCGCCGACGTCTACCGCGCACTCGCCGAACGGCTCGGGGACGACCGTCCGGTGCACGGGCTGGAACGGCTGGAGGACGCCCGTACCGTGCCGGAGAAGGCACGCCGCTACGCCGAGGCGATCACCGCGGCCCATCCCGACGGGCCTCTGCTGCTGGGCGGTTGGTCCTTCGGCGGCTTCCTCGCCCAGGAGGCGGCCCGGCAGCTCACCGCCGCCGGACGGGCCGTGCCGCTGGTCGTCCTCATCGACTCGGTGCGGCCCCTCCTGCGACCGGACCGTACGCAGGCCGACCGGCTCCGCGCGCACTTCACGGGCTTCGCCCGGCACGTCGCCGACACCTACGGCGTGTCGCTGCGGCTGCCGTACGACGAACTCGCGGCGATGGACGACGACCGCGAGCGCATCGACCTCGTGCTGCGGACCCTGCGCGGCGCCGTCGAGGTACCGGCCGCCGCGCTGGAGCACCAACGCGCCTCCTACCTGGACCTGAGGGTCGGCGAGGCCCATCGGCCTGGCCGCCACGACGGCCGCGTGGTCCTGTACCGCGCCACCGAGCCGGCCCCGCACACCGTGCGCGACCCGGCGTACGAACGGGACGACGAGACCCTCGGCTGGGACGAGGTGTGCCCGCGCCTGACGGTCGTACCGGTCCCGGGGCACCACCTCTCGCTGCTCGACCCACCGCACGTCGACGAGATCGCCGCCCACCTGGGGCGGCTGCTCGCCACGCCGAGCGGACCCGCTGAACCGGACTGAGGAGCCGCCATGCCGCAGCACACCGCCCGACCGTCCCGCCGCGCCGTCGCCAGGGCCGCGGCTGCCACCGGCCTGGCCGCCCTGTTCGGCGCGACCGCCGCCGAGGGACGCGCCCGGGCCGCGAGCCCGCTGGGGCCGCGCACCTTCGACGTGTCCGTGTCCTCCCCCGCGCTGGGCCGCAACGCGCCGGTCCGGCTGATCCTGCCGTCGGACTTCGACGCCCGGCCCACCCGGAGCTATCCCGTCCTGTATCTCCTGCACGGCGCCCACGACGACTACACGTCCTGGACCCGGGAGACCGACATCGAGGCCTTCACCGAGGGCCGCGACCTGATCGTGGCCATGCCGGACGCGGGCCCCACGGGCATCCCCACCGCGTGGCGCGGCGGAGCCGACTACGAGACCTTCCAGCTCCAGGAGGTCCCGGCGCTGCTGGCCCGCGACTACCGGGCGTCCGGGGTGCGGGCCGTCGCCGGGGTCTCCACCGGTGGCTACGGAGCGATGGCGCACGCGGCCCGCCACCCGGGCACGTTCACCGCCGCGGCCTCCTACAGCGGCATCCTCGACACCACCGCCCCGGGCGTGCCCACTCTCCTGGACGCCATCGTGGCCCGCGAGAACCTGGCTCCGCACTCACTCTGGGGCAGTCCGCTCCTCAACGCCCTGACCTGGCGCGACTTCAATCCGCGGGCCCGGGCCGCCGGGCTGCGCGGCACTCCCCTGTACGTCTCCAGCGGCAGCGGGGTGGTCGGTGGCATCGGCGACTGGCTGCCCGAGGCGCTGGAGAGCACCCTGTGGCCCTCCGCACACGCCTTCACCGACTTCCTCGGACTCCTCGGCATCGCGGCCACCACCCACTACTACGCGGGAGGAGGACACAGCTGGACGTACTGGAAGCGGGAGTTCACCGCCTCGTGGCCGATGCTCGCCGGTGCGCTGGGGGTGCCGGAGTGATGTCGGTGCAGCCGGGGCACGGAACGGAGCGCAGGGGACGTCCGTCCAACGCAGGACGTCCCTCTCGTCCCACGGGCAACGGTGCGTGGGCGAGCCGCCTCCGGGTGAAAGGAGTGTCCGTCGTGGCTGTCCCCACCCCGCGCGGCGTGCCCACCGACCCCGGGACCGTTTCGGTTCCGCCCGACCTGGCCGAGTTGCTGCGCGCCCGGCTGCAGGACGTCGCCGCCGAGGTGCAGGAGGAGGTCCGCCGGCAGGTCCCCGAGTACGCGCGGCCTGCCGACGGGATCTACGGCCGCAACCTCCGGGCCGGAGTGGTGCAGGCGCTCACGCTGTTCGTCGACCACATCGCCGACCCGCGCGGCCAGGGAGCCGCCATCGCCGCGACGTACTACGAACTCGGGCGCGGCGAGGCCCTCGAGGGCCGCAGTCTGGACGCGTTGCAGTCCGCGTTACGGGTGGGCGGACTGCACGCCTGGCGGTTGCTGGGCCGCACGGCGGAGGAACTCGGGCTGGACTCCACGGTCGTGGCCACACTCGGCGAGCTGGCGTTCCGGACCGTGCACGAGGTCGCGGAGGCGGCCGCCGCGGGCTACGCGGAGGCACGGTCGCACAGCACGGACGAGCTGGAGCGGCGCCGCCGGCGTCTGCTCGACCTGCTGCTGGGCGACGGGCCGGTGTCCCCGGAGGCGGTGCAGGACCTGGCGCACGGCGCACGCTGGCGGGTGCCTTCGCAGGTCGCCGTCGTCACGCTGGCGGCCACCGCGGACCCGCAGGCGGCGGACGGGCCACCGGCGATGCCCGGGGCGCTGACGGACATGGGGTCACGGCCGCCGCGCGTGCTGGTGCCGGACCCGGAGGGCTCCGGGCGGTTCGGCGGCCGGTCGTTCCTGCTGGGTCTCCAGGGCCGTCCGGCGGCGATCGGCCCGACGGTCCCCGTCACCGAGGCCGCGCAGTCGCTGCGCTGGGCCACGCGGGCCCTGGGACTGATGGGCCGCGGGATCCTGCCCCGGCAGGGCGTGGTGCGGTGCGCGGACCACCTGTCGACCCTGCTGCTGCACAGTGACGAGCCGCTGCTGGCCCACCTGCGGACGCGGGCCCTCGCGCCCCTCGACGCCGCTTCCGAGGGCCAGCGGGCCCGGCTGGCCGAGACCCTGCTGGCCTGGCTGCTCAGCGGCAGCAACGTGCCCGATGTCGCCGCCCGGCTCCACATCCATCCGCAGACGGTCCGCTACCGCCTGCGCCAGCTGGAGAAGCTCTTCGGCGACGCCCTGCACGACCCCGGCGCCCGGCTGGATCTGATCCTCGCCCTGCGCTCCGCGCACCAGTCCTGACGGCCACCGGCGCCGCGCCGCATCGGCCCGCCCCGCTCACCGCAGAACAAAAACAAGCGGAATTTCTGAATTCTCGTCCATAACACCCGGCAAGGAAACGCGAATACCTTCGGGACTGTCCTTTTCACCAGGCGCTGCACGCGCCCCACCCGCAAAGGATTCCCATGCGTATCCGCTTGTGCCTCGCCGCGCTCTCACTCGTCGGCGGGGCTGGAATCGCCACTCTCACGGCACCCACCGCATCCGCCGCCACCTGCTCGGACATCGACGTCGTGGCCGCTCGCGGCACCTTCGAGCCGGGCACGCTCGGCCTGATCGTCGGCGATCCGGTGTTCTCCGCACTCCAGAGGAAACTGACGGGCAAAACCCTGTCCAGCTATGCGGTGAACTATCCCGCGGACCTTTCCCTGACATCGGCAGCGCAGGGAAACGCGGATCTGGTGAACCACGTCAAGGCGCAGGCGACGGCCTGCCCGAATCAGCGTTATATTCTCGTCGGATATTCACAGGGCGCGAATGTCGTCGACAACTCCATCGGTATCAGCAGTGCGGGTGCGGTGGTCGGCAGCCCCATCGTCGCGACCCTCCCGGCGGCGGTCGAGCCGAAGGTCGCCGCGGTCCTGCTGTTCGGCAACCCGATCCGGGCCCTCGGCAAGAGCGTCACCGGCACCTACCAGAGCCGCACCATCGACTTCTGCGCCACCGGTGACCCCATCTGCGAGAACGGCGGCGACGACGTGCTGGCGCACCTCGGCTACACCGCCGACGCCACCGCGGCGGCCACGTTCGCCGCCGGCAAGGTCTGACCGTACCGGCACACCGGCGCACGGCACGGCCCGGGAGGAGTTCCTCCCGGGCCCTTCGGACGGGCGACGCGACGGCTAGCGGGGAGTGCGGGCGAACGCCGCGAGAGCGTCGGACACGGGTTCGGGCAGCCCGTTGTTCTGCACCGGCGCAGCGGTCAGCACGTCGAGGTGCTGATAGCCGGGGGCGACGACCGGGTGCAGGTCGGCCGGGACGCGGCCCGCGAGCAGTCCGTCGCCCGCGAGCACCGTGAGCGTCGGACGGGCCGTCAGCCCGGTGGGATGTACGACGAGCTTCTTCACCTGTGGTGACGTGGCCAGCTGGATGTCGGTCACCAGTTTGGTCGGGAAGTACTGCTCGGTGAAGTCGAGCGGCTGCTCCGCCAGGCTGCGGGCCAGCTCCTGGAGGTCGGTGACCTCCTTGCCCGCGTCGGTGAACGGCGTACCGTCGGCCGACCGGTACCCGGGGTCGTCGGCGTCGCCGACCCGGTCGTAGTCGCGCCAGGTGTACAGCGGCCCGTGCGGCTGCGCGGGGATGGCCTTGTACCCGACGCCGAACAGCTGCGTCGGCTGCGTGCCGCCGTTGGCCACGGGGAAGCTCTTGTCCGTGACCGGCCCGCCGTCGAAGAAGCCCACGCTGCTCTGGAGGAACGCCAGCGGTACCGAGTTGTCGTCCATCAGGGCGCCGAGCACCGTGGCGTTGGTGAGCCGGAAGTCCTTCACCCCGGGGGAACCGGTGAGGAAGGCGGCGGCGTCCTTCGAGAACAGGAAGCGGTTGGTGGCCTCGACGTTGATGCCGGACGGCAGGTAGGCCGGCAGGTCCGCCTCACCGTCCGGGTCGCGCATCGCGCCCAGGCCGGCGATGGCGAGCAGGGTCATGGTCTCCGGGTTGAGCAGCACCGGCGCGGACAGCGAGCGCGGCAGCAGCCCGGTGTCGAGTCCCGCCTGCACCGCCGCGTAGCCGAGCCCGACGTCCGGCAGGTCGGTGTCGTCGGGCAGGCTGCCGCTCAGGTCGGCCAGCGAGGTGGAGATCGTCGTGTCGAGCGCGAAGTAGCCGGCGCACTGGTTGTGTCCCGCGTCCGCCAGGGTGGCGGGGTCGCCGTCGAAGTCGGCCGCCGCGAAGTACCCGGTGACGACCCCGCCCAGCGAGTGTCCGCCGCACAGCACCTTGCTCCGGCGCAGGCGCTGGTCGGGCAGTTCGTGGACCAGCAGGTCGTATTCGTCCCGTACGGTCTGTTCGATGCCGAGCTTCGCCATCCACCCGAGCCGGTCGTCGCCGACGAAGCCGCCGAAGACCCGGCCGTCGACCGGCTCGGCCCGGTAGTAGTAGTCGACGGCGGTGTGCTGGTCGCCGGAGGCGATGCCGGTGCGGTCCTCCAGGCAGTTGGAGCGCCGGTCCAGGGCCCAGAACTCGATGTGCCGCCCCTGCGCGGCGGCCTTCGCGACGGTGCCCCGGGCGACGCTGTCGAAGGCTCCGGCACCTTCCAGGATGCCCGGCTGGGCCACCAGGATCCGGTCGGCGTCGGCCGACGCCGCCGGTCCCTCGGCGGAGCGGTAGCGCAGATACGACAACTGGTCGCAGGCCGCCGGCCGGTCCCCGAAGGACCTCGGCAACGGCACCTTCACCCGTACCGACGACTCGGTCACGCCGTCGGCCGGGTGCGTCGACGGCACGGGCGTCTCGGTCCGTGCGCCGTCTCCCCGGGCGTCCGGGGCGGCCGCGGTGAGCGCCCCCGTGGTCAGCAGCACCGCAAGTACCGCGCCGCGCCACGTCCTTCCTCTGCTACGACTCGTCTTCATAGCCGGACGGTAGGGCCGTGGAGCGCGGGTGCCCGGGAAGTGCTCACAACAACGCAGCACGCGACGGCGCGCTTGTCACCGGCCCGCAGAGAACGGGGCGGCGGTGTCGCGCCGCGGGTCAGGCGTCCGTCACGGTCACGGTGACGGGAGTGCCGATCTCGATGGTGCGGCTGACGGTGCACTGCCGGTCGTGGGAGATCGCGACCGCCCGGGGCAGGATCGCGCGGGCCCGGTCGCCGGAGGCGCCCTCGGGGAAGCTGACGGTGAAGGTGACCGCGAGGTCGGTCATCCGGTTGCCGAACTCGTCGCCGACCTTGTCGCCGGTCACGGTGACGGTGAACTCGGTGGGGTCGACGTGCCGACCGGTGGCCGCGTCCACGTCGGCGGCGGTGCAGCCGCCGATGGCCGCGAGCAGGAGTTCGACCGGGGTGAAGTCGGTGCCGCCGTCGGAATCGGAGCGGGTACCGAAGCCGATCGTGCCACCGCGGACGTTCGTCGCGGTGAACCGGCCGGCGCCGGTCCGCTCGATGGTGACGAGGCGCTGGGAGTCTTCGCTCATGCCGACGACACTAGCGCCGCGCCACCGGCACGCCACACGGGCGGAACCCCGTCCCGGCGCCGTCTCGCCCCGCCGGGTGGCAGGGGCCGGGCGGGCCCGGGGCGCGACGGCCCGACGTGGGCTAGGCGCCCCGGCGTACCCGGGCTGCCGCTCGGGCCTCGGCGGCCTTGCGGGCATCGGCGGCCTTGCGGGACTCGCCACCGCGGCCGGGCCGCCCCGGGCGGGTGCCCATACCGCGGAAGGGGGCGCCGCCGCGCGCCGGACGCTCCGTGGCGGCCGGCCCGTTGCCTGCGATGGGGACGCCGGAGGGAGCCTGGGCGCCGGTGATGCGGCTCAGCTCGGCCTCGCCGGAGCGGATCGGTGTGATCTGCGCCCTGATGCCCGCGTCGGACAGCAGTCGGGCCATGTCCCGGCGCTGACTGTGCGTGACCAGCGTGACGACACTGCCGGACTCCCCGGCACGAGCCGTACGGCCGCCGCGGTGCAGGTAGTCCTTGTGGTCGGCGGGCGGGTCGACGTTGACGACCAGGTCGAGGTTGTCGACGTGGATGCCGCGGGCCGCGACGTTGGTCGCCACCAGCACCGTGACACGGCCGTCCTTGAACTGGGCCAGCGTGTGGTTGCGCTGGGGCTGCGACTTGCCGCCGTGCAGTGCGGCGGCCCTGACGCCGCTGCCCAGCAGGTGCCGGGTGAACTGGTCGACGGCGTGCTTGGTGTCCAGGAACATGAGCACGCGCCCTTCGCGGGCGGCGATCTCGGTGGCGGTGGCGTACTTGTCGGCGCCGTGCACCTGGAGGACGTGGTGCTCCATCGTGGTGACCGCGCCCGCCGACGGGTCGACCGAGTGGACCACCGGGTCGTGGAGGTAGCGACGGACCAGGAGGTCGATGTTGCTGTCGAGCGTGGCCGAGAACAGCATGCGCTGACCGTCGGGGCGAACCTGGTCGAGCAGCTCCGTCACCTGTGGCATGAAGCCCATGTCGGCCATCTGGTCGGCCTCGTCGAGGACGGTGATGTCCACCCGGTCCAGGCGGCAGTCCTTGCGCTCGACGAGATCCGTGAGACGGCCGGGCGTCGCGACGACCACCTCGGCCCCGGCCCGCAGCGCGCCGGACTGCCTGCCGATCGACATGCCGCCGACCACGGTGGCCAGCCGCAGCTTCAGCAGCCGGGCGTACGGGGTGAGCGCGTCGCTCACCTGCTGGGCCAGCTCGCGGGTGGGGACGAGGACCAGGGCCAGCGGCTTGCGCGGCTCGGCACGTCGGCCGGCCGTGCGCACCAGGAGCGCCAGGCCGAAGGCGAGGGTCTTGCCCGAGCCGGTGCGGCCGCGGCCCAGGACATCGCGGCCCGCGAGCGAGTTCGGCAGCGTGGCGGCCTGGATCGGGAACGGCTCGGTCAGGCCGTGTCCGGCGAGCAGCTCCAGCAACTCGGCGGGCATGTCCAGTTCACCGAAGGTCGCTGCGGCGGGGAGTGCGGGGGTGACGGTGACCGGGAGCGCGAACTCGGAACGGTCATTCGTGCGAGCTGAACGGTTCAACGGAGAACCTTCCTCGAGGGGCACGCATCGAGGAATTCCCGGCAGGAGTGGCGATGAGCCGGATGAATTGCAAGCACGAGCCGAAAATGAGACTGAAAGAATTCCATGAGAATCTTCGGAATCCCGGAAAAGCAGCAAGCTGGGGCCCGCACCACGTGGTGCGGGCCCCAGCTGCCTCATACGCTTTCGCGTCAGGCAGGCGTGATGTTCTCCGCCTGCGGGCCCTTCTGGCCCTGCGTGACGTCGAAGTTCACCTTCTGGCCTTCCTGAAGCTCACGGAAGCCCTGGGTGGCGATGTTCGAGTAGTGAGCGAAAACGTCGGGGCCGCCGCCGTCCTGCTCGATGAAACCGAATCCCTTTTCCGAGTTGAACCACTTGACGGTGCCAGTAGCCATGTCACATCTCCTTCGGGGCAGTGCCCAGAGGTCCACACCGTGTGGACCCATGCGTTGCCACAATGAACCCCGTCCGGATAAGCACCGGAGATACAAAAATGCCCGGCGACAGACTGTCGCCGAGGCACTTGAAGTTTCGGGAACCACAACTGCAACTAGCTTGAAGCCTAGCACGGTACATACAACCGCACTACCTTTCGCCCACGCGGCACCGGATCGGGCGCGCAAGCCTGTACGAAGTCAAATACACGCGAAAGGTTAATTTTCAGATTACACAAGGTGCGCCGCAGACGAACTCGACCATGGCTCGGGCGCGAGCCGACGGTCGGGCCGGCCGGTGAGCACGGCCGTGACCACCTCGGTGCGGGACCGCAGTCCGGTGCGTGCGAACAGCCGGGACAGCCGGTTGGCCACCGCGTCCTCACTGAGCCGCAGCACCGTGGCGATCTGGCGGTTGGTGAGCCCCTCGGCGATCAGGGTCGCGAGCAGCCGCTCGTTCTCGGCGGTGGCCCGGGCGCGTCCCGGGACGGTGATCCCGGCCTCCCGCATGGCGGCCCTGGTACGAAAGCGCGCCAGCGCGGAACCGGTCATCCCGAACAGCTCGTACGCCTCGTGCAGCAGCGTGGGCGGCCCCGCGCCGGCCTCGGCCGCGGCGACGAGCGTGAGCGCCGTCTCGAACGGCTGGCTGCGCGAGCGTGCCAGCTCCACCGCCTCCCGCAGGCCGTCCCGGGCGGTGCCGGGCGAGTCCTGCCGCAGCACGCGGGCCGACGCGAGCAGAAGCCTCAGCCTCGTCCGTCCGCCGCCCGTCCGGCCGGAGATCCGCTCCAGGCGTTCCAGACAGGTCAGCGCCTCGCCGGTGTGTCCCGTTTCCGCGTACACCTCGGCGAGGGCGGCCCACAGCTCGTCCACGCCGGCGACGTGTCCGTGGGCGTCCGCCGCGTCCAGACCGCGCCGCAGCGTCTTCTCGGCCCCGTTCGGATCACCGAGGGCCCGCTGCACCTCGGCCTCGACGGCGTCCAGCGAGTACTCCGGACGGCCCTCGCCCCGGTCGCGCACGCTGTCGAGGAGGCGGCGGGCGCTGGTGGTGCGGCCCCGGGCCAGGAGGATTTCCGCCGTCCGGGCGGGAATCAGACAGCCGTCCGCCGCGGGCGTGTGGATCCGGTTGTTCGCCAGCATCCAGCGGGCCGGCTCCAACGCCTCGTCCCAGCGCCCCTGGAGGTGGCGCCGGAGGAACACGCTGTGCGGCTGCAGCCGGTCGGGGGTCAGCCCCTGTGCGGCCAACAGGTCTTCCGCCGCGTCGAGGTCCCGGCCGCTGAGCAGCTCGTCGAACATCGTGGTGGCCAGCGCGTACACGTGCTCGGCACCGAGGATCGGGGCCTCGGAGAGGGCCAGGGCGCGTCTGAACCGCTCCGGCCGGCCCAACACCATCTCCGCCACGGCCCGGAAGTAATCGGGCTTCACCCGGCCTCGGACGTCGGTGGCCCACACCTCTTCCGTCCGGGCCAGCAGGTCCAGCGCCTCCTGCCACCTCGCCAGCCCGCACAGGGCCAGCGCCCGGCCGGTCACCGCGACCAGGCCCGGCAGCCGCAGTTCGTCCCACCACCGGGCCGTGGCCAGCCGGGACAGCGCCCGCCAGTCCGCGTCGTTGGCGGTCGCCGCCGTGAAGAGGTTCGCGGTGTCCTGCAGCGCATGAGTGCCCAGCACGTCCGCCCGGTCGCGCAGGATCGACTCGGCGATGGTCCGCGCGGTCCGGTGGTCCCCCGCCTGGTAGGCGGCCTTGGCGTACCGCTGAAGGGCCGGGACGCGGTCCTCGGGCCGCTCGACGAGGTTGCCGACCGCCCGGCACCACCGGAGCACTCCCCTGCCCTCGGAGTCGGGGTGCAGCCGCTTCGCCGCGGCCGTCAACTCCCGTACCGCACGGTCGCGGTCGACCAGGTGCCCGGCTTCCGCGACCCGGTCCGCCAGGTAGGCCACCGCGTCCGCCTCGTCGGACAGCGCCACCACCGGTGGCTCCGCCTCGTACGCGATGCCCGCCGCGTCGCGGTCCGCCCACACCGCCTCCACCGCCGCGGCGGACAGCCGACTGCGTTCCAGCGGCCCCAGCCGCTCGCGGACGGCGTGCGCCGTCAGCGCGACGGCGAAGGTCCATCCGCCCGCCCCGGCGCCGTCGGACCCGGGCCCGACGTCGACGATCTCCGCGTCGATCAGTTCGCGGATCGCGTCGTCGACCGTCCCGGCGGACAGTCCGGTCGCCGCGGGGACCAGCTGCGCGGCCCGCCCGCCGAGCGGCCACAGGATGCTCAGCGCCCCGGCCACCACACGGCACGGCTCACTCAGCGCGTCGAGCGCCCCGACGAACCGGTCGCCGTCCGGCAGCACCGGCGCCGGTGTCCGCACCCCGATGAAGGCGTGACCGTCGGCCACCCGGATCGCCCCTTCCCGCGTCCACCCGGTGAGCAGGGCGTCGATCGCGCCGGGGACGCCGTGCGTCAACTCCCGTATCCGCCGGGACAGACCGCTGTCCGGTGTCGCCCGCAACCGCCGTGCCACCGCCGCCGCCGTCTCGTCCGGCCCGAGACGGGACAGCACGATCGTGTGCGCCCACGGCACGTCTGCCTGCTGTTCCAGGGCGCCTGCGGCACCATGGCGCGTTGGCGTCCCGCCCTTGCCGTCCGCGGCGCCGCGGGCATCGGGCGCCGCCTCGTGCCCGTTGCGGCATCGGGCGCTCCGCTCACCGCGTCCCACCGCGGAGGCCAGCAGCCGGACCGAGGACGGCACGCGCGCGAAGTCGGTCCCGCGGAGCAGGGCCAGCGAATCCGCGTCGGCGAGGTGGAGGTCGTCCAACTCCACGACCACGGGCGCGGACCGCGCCAGAGCGGCGCGCAGCAGTGCGGCCATCGCGGTCCCGTCGCGCCGCTCGGCCGCGTGCAGCGCCTCGGTGACCGGCGTCGCCGCGCGCTGGCGTGCCGTGCCCGAGAGGTGCCCCTCCAGCGCCGTGACCAGCCGCAGCGCCAGCAGCAGCGGCCGCGCGTCGTCGCCCGGCACGCAGTCCACCGCGAGCACGGGCGTCCCTTCGGCGCGCAGCCGTTCGCCGAGTGCGTGCAGGAACACGCTGCGCCCGGCTCCCCGTTCGCCCCGGACGAGCACCAGGCGCGGTCCGGCCGGATCCCCGAGTCGGCCTCGGACCTCGTCCGACTCCCGCTCTCGGCCGACCGGGCAGCCGGCCGCGCGGTCGAGGCTCGCGGCCGTGCCCCCGTGGACCAGCCAGGGGCTTTCGGACGGAGCAGTCATGGTCCACCGCGTTCTCTTCGACGACCTGTGCGAGGCGGGTGGCACCGGACCCGGCCGCGTGACGCGTCTCCGGCGGCCTCGCGGCCGGGCCGTCAACACTGCGAACCATTATGGCCATTTCCGTATGATCATGTCCTGTCGGGCAGCGGGCTCCGAAAGCACCGTGCCGCGAACGTTCCTGCTCCGGTCGGCCGTTCACCCGCGCAGTACCGGACCGGGAGGAGTGGGCGTGCCGAAGTGCGGGCCTGTCGTCGGCAGGGACGGCGAGATCCGGGAAGTCACCGGCACCCTGGTGTCCACCGGTGCCTCGGCGCGCACCCTGCTGCTCGTCGGCGGAGCGGGAACAGGCAAGACCGCCGTGCTGGAACAGGCCCGCCGGACGGTGGTCGGGCAAGGCGCCAAGGTCTTGCGGCTGCGCTGTCACGACGGTGGGGAGGCGCCCGGCGCGGCCGCCCTCGCCGATGGCGTCCACCAGGTGCTGACCAAGGCCCACGACCGCTGGAGCCCGGCCCGTACCGGTGCCGTCCGCCGGACCCGGCTGCGCAACAGCGGCCGCGGCGGCGAGTTGACCCTGTTGTCCACGCTCGGCGAGGTGATCGGGGACGCGGCCCGTCACCTCCCCTTCGCACTGATGATCGACGACGTCGAGCGGATGCCGTCACCGACGGCGTCCGCCCTCGGCCTGCTGCTGCGCGTCTTCCGCCCGGCCGGCGTGCCGATGGTGCTGGCCGGCCGGCCGGCACGACCGGGAGACGAGGGTGTCCGGCAGCTCACCGTGGCGGCCGACCGGCTGCTCGAACTGCCGCCGCTGGGCCCGGCCGACGTGGAGGCCCTCGTGGTGCGGCGTCTCGGCCGCCCGGTCGAACCGGCCCTGGTGACGGCGGTGGTGCGGGCGTTGGGTCCGATGGCGGGCACCCCCGAGGCCGTGCTGTCGGTGCTCGACTCGATGGCGGAGCGCGGCGACTTCCTGGAGCTCGACGGTCATGTGTGCCTGACCGAGCCGGAACAGGCGCTGCGCCTCACCACGGATGTGGCGCGGCTGAGCCGGCTCTGCTGGCCGGCCGGCCCCCCGGGCGCCGCGGCCCTGGACGCGGCGGCCGCGGTGGCCCGCAACCTCGAGCACGCCGAGATACGGCTCGACGACCTGCACCGGCTGAAGCCGGGCGGGCCACGCCGGGCCGGCCTCGTCGACCGCACGCTGACCCCGCTGGTCGCGGACGGGATTCTCACCGTGGACGAGGACCGCCGCATCGCGTTCGCCGTTCCGGCCCTCGCGGCGGCGCTGCGCGCGCTGCCCACGCGTCACGCCGTGTCCTCGCTGCACGCCCTGATCACCCGATCGCTGACCGATCGGCTGGGCGCGGAGACGGCGGGGGGCGGCTGTCCCCGGCTGGCCGATCACGTGGCCGCCGCCGGGCCCGAGCTGGACGACGCCCTCGCGGTGGACGTGCTGCTGGCGGCGGCCCGTACGGACGCCGGGTCCGACTGGTCGCGATCGGTGCGCGCCTACTCCTCGGCGCTCCACCGTCTGCCGCCGCACGACCCCCGCACCCCCGGCGTGCTGCGCGAGTCCGCCGAGCTGAGCCTGCGTCACGCCGATCACCGCGGTGCGCTGGCCCTGGGCGAACCGCTGTTCGCCTGCCTGGCCGCGCCCTCCGCCGAACGGGACCGGGACGGGCTGGAGCACGTCGCCGGGGTGTGGGCGCTGGCGGCGCTGCACGAGCACCGGTTGCCGCCGTGCGGCGTCGACGCCGACGTCGACGCCGGCCCCGGGGGCCGTGCCGCGGTGGACCACGCGCCCGCCGTGGCCGGCTTCGGGGCGCTCGTCGGTCCGTACGGGCTCGGCCCGGTGACGCCCCGCCCGGGTGCGGAGGCCCCCCGCGGGCCTGCCACCACCGGCCCCCGGCCCGGGTCCGGGCCACTGCCCTCGGCGGCGGAACTCCGGCTGCTGGCCGGGGCCGCGGGCAGCCGCGCCGGGCTGTCGGACGTCCTGCCGCCCGGTGCGGACGGCGTACGGACCCTGGACCTGCTCCGGAACGCGAGCGCATACGCGGACCTGGCCGGCGCCCTGGCCTCCGTGCTCGGGGACCGCTATCCGGGGGCGGGGAGCAGCACCGCCGGGCTGTACCACGCCATGGTGCGCGCGTATCTGCAAGGGGACTGGGACCGGGCGCTGGCGTCCGCCCGCCGGATCGAGGCGCGCAGCCGGACCCGCGGCACAGCGGCCGGCCCCGCGCAGGCCGCCCGGGCGCTCGCGGCCGACATCCACTGCGCGCGCGGGGAGTTGGGATACGCGCGGGCGTGGCTGGAGCTGGTCCCGGGCACCGTGACCCACCCGCTCGTCGCCTGGACGAGGCTGGGCGTGCGGTACTGGTCGGGCCAGGTGGAGGAGGCGATGGAGGAGGCGCTCGACGAGGTGCGGCGGGCTCGGCGGAGCGGCCTGCTCTCGGGCATCGAGAAGGTGCTGGTGCGGTACCTGTCGTTCGCTCTGCTGGAGGCCGTGCCGCAGGCCATGGAGCGGGCGCTGGACGAACTGGAGGCGCTGGACGAGGAGGTGGGCTCCCCCATGACGCGCGAGGCGGTGCTCCTCGGCCGAGGCGTGGTGCGCCGCGACGTGGACAGCGCGCTGGCCGCTCTCCGCGCGGTGCGCCGACGGGGCGACGCGTACCTCGAACTGCTCTGCCACCTGGGTCTGGTGGAGATCGGCGACGACTGCGAACGTTGGCTGGCCGAGGCCACACGCGGCGCTCAGGCGCTGGGCATCGGGCGCGCCACCCGTACCTCGCTCGGCCATATGACGCGGCGCCGGACCCTGGTCCTGCCGCGGGTGCGTCCGGCCAGGGACGAGTTGAGCGAGGAGGACATCGAGCTGACCACGATGGTCAGCCGGGGCGCGACCAACCGGCAGATCGCGGCGCGGCTCGTGTGGAGCGAGAAAACCGTGGAGCGGCGGCTGACGCGGCTGTTCCAGCGCACGGGCTGCCGCTCCCGGGTGGAGCTGGCGGCGGCCTGGCTGGACGGCAGCCTCGCCCGCCGTGACCTGGTGCCGGACGGCGTGCGCGGCGCGGCCGGGGGTTCGTTCCCCGCCCCCGGCCCCGGGGCGCCGTCGAGCCGGCGCTGACGTGCGGTGTGCCGGGCGCGGCACACCGGCCGGGCGTCTGCGGCCGGGCGCCCGACGTCGCGGGCCTCGCGCGCCGGGCACGGCCGTTCCCCCGGTCGGCGGGTCAGTCGAGGCGGGCGGCGTGGGTGTCGATGGGCAGGCCGAGCCGGCCGGTGTCCAGGGAGCCGTCGGCGTTCACGTGGAAGTTCCAGTCGGCGTCGTCGCCGACATAGCCGAGCACCAGGAGCGCGTCGGTTCCGCGCAGCGCGGCGTCCCGCCAGTTCTCGTCGCGGAACTGGGCGGCGGTCACCACGAAGAGGCGGCGGGCGTGTGTCCAGGCGGTCACCCGGGCGGTGCTGTCCGGCGGCGAGGTCTGAAGGGCGGGCGATCGCCGGTCGGCACCCGTCGGCACGCTGTCCCGGCAGGCCAGAGCCTCGTCCCGGGTGGCCGCGGCACGCAATCGGGCCGATCTCGCGCCCAGTCCGTCGGTGACCGACGCCGTGGCCGCCGAGCCCACCAGGACGACTGTGGCGAGCGACCCGACCGGTCCCCCGATCAGTTCGGTGATGAGGGCCTGCGCCAGGGACAGGACATCGTTGTCCTCCCCCGTCAGGGCTATCGCCCCCGACAGCAGCGAGAGGTCGACGAGCACCCTGTCGCCTCGATGGCGGCCGAGGGTGACGGCCAGGGAGTAGGGATGCGCCACCTCTGCGCCCCCGTTCGCCGGACTCGTCAGGTCCTTCGGTTCCACCCACCACTCCTTGCCCGAGAGGTCGGCGGTCCATGGCGCGGGCGCGGGGGCGTCGGCCCCGGCGAGCAGCAACGTCAGCCGCTGACCCGAGTGGATGACCGCATGCACCTCGGGCAGCGCGCCTGCACTGGGCGCCCGCCCCTCGGCCACGGCCCGCAGGCCCAGGGCGACCGTCTCCAGTTCCTTGCGGTGGACGCTCGGTCTCGCGGTACGGACCGGTCCGGGCAAGGAGTCGCGTCTGCGCAGGATCCACGCGGCGGCGGCCCCGAGCAGCACCAGGCCGAGCACCACGGACGGAACAATGGACGCGATCATGCGGCCACCTTTGTTACTAGAAGTTGCCAGAACTGGTCACCGGCTCTGCGACGACGCCGTCCGCGGTGCTCCGCGGGCGCATCGCCAGGGGCCCGGTG
Source organism: Streptomyces sp. NBC_00080 (assembly GCF_045041255.1). Taxonomy (NCBI): domain Bacteria; kingdom Bacillati; phylum Actinomycetota; class Actinomycetes; order Kitasatosporales; family Streptomycetaceae; genus Streptomyces; species Streptomyces sp. NBC_00080. The sequence continues at coordinate 8,247,200 of NZ_CP108235.1, read as the reverse complement.
GCACCCGGGGGAATGCCGCCGCCGATCGATCGGCAGCCGTGGGAAACGTCGAAACGCGTTTCCCACGCCATCGTGGTGCTTTCTCCCCTTCCGGTGGAAGGCGCGACCGCGAACCTTGCCGGTCCGTACAGGGAGAACGGGCCGGTCCGCTCGCGCCAGGTTTCCCTCGGTCGGCGGACGCCGGGCTCCTGACGCGGAGCTCCGGTCCTCCCGGGTGGCAGCATCGCCCTCCTGAACTCGTGGAGAATCTGTGTGATGGGGGGGCGCATGCCTCGGCAAGCAGTCGGCGGGACCGTGCGCGTGGCGATCCACGCGCCCGCCCCCTTGGTCCGTGCCGGACTGGCCGGCTTCGTCGCACTGGACCCGCGTCTGCACGAACTGCCGCGGGACAGGATCGGGGAGGCCGACGCCATCGTGGTCGCCGTGGACGTGGCGGACGCCTCCGCCCTGGACCTGCTCCACCGTGTGTGCGACAGACCCGGCGCACGTTTCCTCGTGGTGGTGGGCAAGAAGTGGCGGGCCGACCTGTCGGCTGCGCGGACGCGGGGTGTCCGCGCCGTGGTGTGGTGGGACTTCTGCAGCCCCGACGTCTTCGCCCGATCGGTGCGCGCGGTGGCCGGCAGCGAGGAGACCCCGCTCCCTTCCCCACTCGCTCCCGAGCGGGCGGAACACCACGTCGTCGCCTCCCGGGGCCGGGCCGAGCCGCGACTGAACGCTCGCGAGGTGGACGTGCTGCGCCTTATCGCCGAGGGAAAGCAGTGCGACGAGATCGCGCTCGAACTCTCCTACTCCGAACGCACGGTGCGTTACATCCTCTACGGCGCGATGAAGCGGCTGCGGACGCGCAACCGGGCCCACGCCGTCTCCCACGCCATCCGGGCCGGGCTGATCTGAGCCGCCGGCGGCGGAAATCTCGTCGACAGCGCGCGGCCGCACCCGGCACAGTGGCCGCTTGTGACGAGCAGCGAACTGTGGACCCGTGCGACCGCCGACCGCTACGACGCCGAGGAGGGCGAGATGTCCTCGGCCGCCGTCCTCGGACCGACCCTCGACTTCCTCGCCGAACTCGCCGGTGACGGCCGGGCACTGGAGTTCGCCATCGGAACCGGACGCGTGGGTGTCCCGCTCAGGGAACGCGGCGTGCCCGTGGTCGGCGTCGAACTGTCCGAACACATGGCGGCGGTCCTGCGGCGCAAGATCGACGAGGACGGGCTCCCGGTCACCCTCGGGGACATGGCCACGACCGTCGTGCCCGGCGAGTTCGCCCTGGTGTATCTCGTCTACAACACCATCACGAACCTGCTCACGCAGGACGAGCAGGTCGAGTGCTTCCGCAACGCCGCGCGGCACCTGGCGCCCGGCGGCCGCTTCGTCATCGAACTGGGGGTGCCGCCGCTGCGGTTCCTGCCACCCGGACAGGTCGCGGTGCCGTTCGACGTGTCCGAGCGGCATCTCGGCTTCGACACCTTCGACCTGGTCGAACAGATCCTCGTCTCGCACCACTTCACCCGCGACGCCGACGACGGCGGCTACCGCCGCGCCAACTCCCGGCACCGGTACGCGTGGCCCGCGGAGCTCGACCTGATGGCACGGATCGCGGGACTCGCACTGGAACGGCGCGTCGCAGACTGGGACGGCGCACCGTTCACCCAGGACTCCCCGAAGCACATCTCCGTGTGGCGCAAGCCGGCCTGACACGCCGCCTTCCGGGCCGAACTCCCCCCGACGCGTACGGTGACACGGACCGGTGATTGGCTGTCCCCGTTTCCGGTAGCCGGTCCACCCCCAGGAGGCCCCGTCATGAGCAGTTTCCACGCACTCGAGTACAAGGTCGTCACCTTCCGCGAGTCACTGATCGGCGACGCGCTGGACAGCGACAAGCTGGAGAAGGTCCTCAACAAGCACGCCGAGGACGGCTGGGCCCTCAAGGCGATCACGTCCGCCGACGTCAAGGGCCGGATCGGGCCCGGTGCGGTCGAGGGTCTGCTGCTCACGCTGGAGCGCCCGCGCCGCTGACCCCCGCGGTCCCGCCTACGGGTGCCGCTCCGCGGAAGGCCGTGGAGCGGCACCGGTCCGCCTTCGGATGCCTTCGGTGTCCTGTCGATGACACCCGTGCCCCATAAGTTCCCAATGGCACCGAAAGTCGTAAAGCTCCCTGTTGTATGGCTGCTGTAGGGCGTCACGTACAACCGGAGCGAGGGAACATGGCCAACGACACCACCGACGCACGTCCACCCGACGGGTTGAAGGCCGATGCGATCGGATTCGTCGACGCGCTCGTCATCGGGCTCAACGCCACTTCACCGGCGTACTCACTGGCGGCGGTCATCGGTCCGATCGTGGCGCTCGTGGGCATCTACGCCCCCGGCGTGCTGGTCGCCTCGTTCGTGCCGATGCTCCTGATCGCGTCGGCGTTCTACTACCTCAACAAGGTCGACCAGGACTGCGGCACCACCTTCTCGTGGGTCACCCGGGCCATGGGGCCGTGGGCCGGCTGGCTGGGCGGTTGGGCCATCACCTTGACCGGGGTGCTGGTCGTCGGGTCACTGGCGGACGTCGCCGTGAGCTTCGCGCTGCTCGCCTTCGGCCTCGACAGCTGGGTCGACAACGACTTCGTACGCCAACTGCTCGCGGTGTTGCTGATCCTCGTGATGACCGCCGTGTGCGTCATCGGCACCGAGGTGTCCGCCAAGGTGCAGAACGTGCTCATCCTCGCCCAGGTCGTCTGTCTGCTCGCCTTCGTCGTCGTGGCGCTCTACCGCGTCTACGCCGGCACCAGCACCTTCGATTCCATCGAACCGTCGTTCGGATGGCTCAACCCCTTCGGCGCCGGCGGCGCGACACTGACCGGAGCCCTGCTGCTGGGCGTGTTCATCTACTGGGGCTGGGAATCCGCGGTCAATCTCACCGAGGAGGTCGAGGACTCCGCCACCGCGCCCGGCAAGGCGGGCGTCTGGTCGACGGTCATCCTGCTGGTGACCTACGTGTCGGCCGGCTTCGCCGTCGTGGCCTACGCCGGTACGACCTTCCTGGCCGAGAACGCCGACGAGGAGGAGTTCATCTTCGCCCTGCTCGCCGGCAAGGTGATGGACGGCTGGGACTGGGTCGTCCTGCTGGCGGTCTCCACCTCCGCGCTGGCGTCGACGCAGACGACGATCATCCCGGCGTCCCGTACGGCGCTGTCCATGGCACGCCGTCAGGCGCTGCCCGCGCACTTCGCCCACATCCACCCGCGGTTCCGCACCCCCGACGTGAGCACCTGGTGGGTCGCCGGCATCGCCATCGCCTGGTACCTCGCCCTCAACCAGATCAGCACCAACGCGCTCTTCGACTCGCTCACCGCGCTGTCGTTGCTGATCGCCTTCTACTACGCCCTCACCGGTGTGGCCTGCGCCGTCTACTACCGCCGCCATCTGTTGGAGAGCGTCCGCCACTTCGTGCTCATCGGCCTCGGCCCGCTCGTCGGCGCCGGGCTGCTGGCGTGGCTCCTCGTGGAATCGGTCTCCGACATGTCCGACCCCGCGAACTCCTACACCGGCGCCTCGTGGCTCGGGGTCGGCCCGCCGCTCGTCATCGGCGTCGGCATCGCCGTCACGGGTGTGGTGCTCATGGTGGTGTGGCGGCTGAAGGCACCCGCCTTCTGGTCGGAACGCGCGGGCGTGGCCGACCCCGATCTTGTCCACGGCGTCCCCGGCAAGGAGTCCTGAGATGGCGGTCGTCCTCGGATACGACGACTCACCCGGCGCGGTACGCGCCCTACACATCGCGATCCAGGCGGCGGCCGCGTTCCGTGAACCCCTCGTCCTGGTCTACGGCGCCGCGGCCCCGGGCACGAGGGGCGAGGAGTACCGGGCCCACCACGAAGCCCTCCGCGAGGCCGGACGCCTCGCCCTCGATCACGCCGTCGCGAAGGCCGAGGCGGCGGGCGTAGCCACGACCGTCGAGCTCATCGACCAGAAACCGGCGCAGGCACTGATCGACGCCGCGACACGCCACGGGGCGAGGTTCATCGTGGTGGGCAGCTGGGGCGAGAGCCCGATGCGCGGGGCCCTGTTGGGCTCGACCCCTCACAAACTCCTGCACCTGTCGAGCATCCCGGTGCTCTGCGTCCCGACCGAGCGATAGGCCGCCGCACCCACCGTCACCGCCGGCCGCTCGAATCCCGGCGCCGGGTGTCACCTGCCCCAGATCCTCCGGTACGCCTCCTGGTACCCCGACGGGTCCCAGGTCGTGTCACCGGCGCTGTTGTCGGCCGTGGCGATGTGGACCGGGGCCGTGTACCCGCTGGCGGGACGGCCGGAGAAGGCGCGGTTGAACTCGTCGACGATCTGCCAGCCCTGCAGGGACAGCGGCTCGGGCACGGTGGCGGCCTGGTACTGCCCGCTGTTGATGCGCTGGAAGGCGGAGGGGTCGCCGTCGCCGGCCCCGATGTTGAAGGGCGGGCCGGAGCCTTTTTCCCCGGCCGCCCGGAAGGCGGGGGCGGCGTCGGCGAAGTACAGGTCGTTGATGGCGACGGAGTGGGTCCATCTGCTCCGGAACCGGGAGAGCAGGGAGGCGATCTCGCGCGGGGTGCGACTGCTCGCGTCCGGGATCGGGATGTTCTCGTACGCGAGCAGCCGCACACCCGGACAGGTGGCGAGCTCCTTCCTGATCAGGTCGGACTTGTTCCTGGCGAAGGGAATCGAGGCATCGGTGATGAGCACGACCCCCGCGCGGCCGTTGGAGGTCGAGATGATCCACCGCGCGCTGATTCCCGCCACCTCCGCGACGTCGGTGGTGACGTTGGTGAAGAGCTCGGGACGCCGGCTGGGGCCGGGAGCGGCGACCGCGTGCCAGCCGATGAGCGGGATGCCCGCCGCGTGGGCCCGCGCGACCTGTCGCGACGTCGCGTCGGGGTCGAACCCGCCGATGACGATGCCCGAGGGCTTGAGGGCCACGGCCTCGCTCATGGCCGCCTGGATACCGGTGGGGGTGCCCCCGCCGTCGATCACCCGGACGTCCCATCCGATGACCCGCGCGGCTTGCCTCACCCCGGTCGCGGCGCCGGCGACCCCGGGATTGGTCATGGTCTGGGCGACATAGACGATGGTCTTGCCGGCCACCGCCGCGGGGCCGCTGGTCGGCCCGTTCCAGGGGATGTCGGTCTCCTCCGCCCGTGCGACGGCCGCCTGGGCCCCGGCCTGGACAACAGGGCAGCCGCTCGGGCCGTCGGTGGATTCCTGCGGGCCGCCCGACGAGCCGCGTTCACAGCCGGCCAGCAGGGTCGCCGTTGCCACCAGGACGCAGGCGGCGAGCCGAGCCTCGAAGGCGCCAGGGGTCGCTGTGCGGCTGCCGTGCACGGGAGCTCCTCACGTGGGAACGAGCGGGAGGATGCGGCTGGAGGCCACGGAAGTGGTGCCCGCGGCGCGGTCAGGAAGCGCTGCCCGCTGTGCCGTCGTCGGGCGTCGCGGCCGGCGGCGGCCGAGGCGGCGGGGCGGGCCCGTCGCGGCCCTCGAAGGCGCCGGTGCGCATGCGGCGGCGGGCCGCGTAACCCGCCAGGCCGACGGCGAGGAGCAGGGTGCCGCCGTAGAACAGCGGGACCGTCCAGAAGTCGGCGCCCAGCTGGCCGATGCCGGTGAGACCGACGGCGAGGACGGCGACGGCGACCACGGTGCCGATGGCGTTGGGACGGCCGGGTTTGATCGCGGTGGAGCCGAGGAGGGCACCGACGAAGGCGGGCAGCAGGTAGTCGAGGCCCACGCTCGGATTGCCGATCTGCTGCTGGGCCGCGAGCAGCACACCGGCGAATCCGACGATCAGCCCCGATGCGGTGAACGCGTAGACGGTGTACCTGCGGGTCGGGATGCCGACGAGGTCGGCCGCGCGCGGGTTCGAGCCGACGACGTACAGGTACCGGCCGAGCGGCAGTCGCTCCAGCACCGTCCACAGGACGACCGTGAGGGCCAGCACGTAGAAGGCGGGGACGGGAAGGCCGAGGAACGTGGAGTCGTAGAGGTCCGTGAAGGCGGGCGGGAGGCCTTGCGGGCCGGGGACGATCCGGCCGCCGTCGGTGATCCAGCCGGTCACGGCGTACATCATGCTGCCGGTCCCGAGGGTGGCGATGAAGGAGTCGATCCGGCCGAACACGACGATGACACCGTTGAGGGCGCCCACGGCCGCCCCTGCGACGATCACCGCGAGGCAGGCGAGCGGCCAGGGCCACCGCTCGTGGACGACGAGTTGCAGCACCGTGACGTGCGCCAGGCCGAGGCCGTAGCCGATGGAGAGGTCGAACGCCCCGGTCACGATGGGGACCATGGCGGCGAGCGCGAGGACGGCCGGGATCGACTGGTTGGACAGGATCGAGTCGACGGTGTCCAGCGTGGGGAAGGTGCGCGGCAGGGCGAGGGAGAAGATCAGGACGAGCAGGGCGGTGAGGGCCAGGAGGCCGTACGCGCCGATGAGGTGCCCGGGGCCGTGCGGTCGCCCCGGTCGGCGCGGTCGTGGCCGGGGCGAGGAGGGGGAGGGCGGGGCGCTCATGGGTTCGTCCCGGCCCCTGGAGAGGGCACGGCCGAAGCCGCCCGGGTGAGCCCGGCGACCGTGAGGGCCGCACCGCTCAGCTCGGCCGTCACGGACCCGCGGACGAAGACCAGGGTGCGCCGGCACACGCCCGCCACCTCCTCGAAGTCGGTGGAGATGAGCAGGACCGCGAGGCCGCCGGCCAGCGCCTCGTCGAGCAGGCGGTGGAGCGCGGCCTTGGCGCCGACGTCGACGCTGGCGGTCGGCTCCTCGAGGATCAGCAGGCGCAGGCCCACCCGGAGCCACCGGCCGATCATGACTTTCTGCTGGTTCCCGCCGGACAGGGTGGCGATGGGGGCCTCGCTGTCACGGGGGCGTACCGAGAACCGTTCGATCAGGGTGACGGCCTCGGCGCGTTCGCGCCGGGGGTTGATCCAGCGCAGCGCCGACAGGCCTCCCGCGCGGGGATTGGCCAGGAGGTTCTCCCGCACGGTCAGCCCGGCGAGGCAGCTCTCCCGCAGTCTGTCGCCGGGCACGAGGCCGACCCCTGTTCCGACGGCCTCGGCCACCGTGCGGGGTCGGTACGGCCGACCGTCGAGAAGGGCCCGCCCGCCGAGCAGGGGCCGGGAGCCGGCGAGGGCCCGGCCCAGTTCCGTGTGGCCGGCGCCCGAGAGGCCGACCAGGCCCAGGGCTTCCCCGGCCCTCAGTTCCAGGCTGACCGGCCCTGTGCCGGCGGTCCTCACACCGTCGAGGGTCAGGACGGGCGCCCCGTCGGCCGGCGCCTTGACGGGGTGGTGGTCCGTCAGGTCCTCGCCGACGATGTCGTGCACCAGACGGGAGGGGCTGTGGCCCGCCAGCGAGCCATGGCTGACGAGACGGCCGTCACGCAGTACGGCGAAGGTATCGGCGACTTCGTACACCTCGTCCAGGCGGTGGCTGACGTAGAGGACGGCGTGCCCCCGGTCGCGCAGGGTGTGCAGGACGCGGAACAGCCGGGCACAGTCCGCGGCGGGGAGGCGGGCGGTCGGTTCGTCGAGGACGATGAGCTTGGCGCGCGCCGCCAGCGCCCTGGCGATCGCGACCAGCGAACGCTCGGCCGGGGAGAGTCGGGCGGCCGGTGCCTCGGGGTCGAGATGTCCGGCGACGAGACGCAGGGCGTCCACGCAGCGCTCGCGGGTCCGCCGCCAGGAGATCAGTCCGGCACGGCGCGGATATCCGGTGCTCAGCGCGATGTTCTCGGCGACCGTCATCCACTCCACGAGACCCAGGTCCTGGTGGATGAACGACATGCAGCGGGAGGCCGCCCGGCTCCCGAGCGGATGGCCGTCCACCGTGATCAGCCCCGCGTCGGCGTGGTGGACGCCGGCCAGCACCTTGATGAGCGTGGACTTTCCGGCACCGTTGGGCCCGAGGAGGGCGAGGACGCTGCCGGCGTGGACGTCGAGGTCGACCCCGGCCAGCGCGAGGGTCCCGCCGAACCGCTTGCCGAGCCCGCGGATCCGGACCACGGGTTCCGCATCAGAAGGCGCAGCCGCATCGGCGGACATGTCGGGAGCGTCGTGCACGGACATCTCCGGGGGTCGGCCTGGCGATTTCTTCCCGACGTTCACCGGCATACTATCCGAGGAAATCACATCATTTCAGACAATTCGGCTCGCCGTGACTCCAACGGGTCAGCGGGCCGCGCCCGGAGCGCCGGGCTTCCTCACGCCGCGCCGAGCCCGCATTCGGCCCAGATGACCTTGCCCTGCGGGAGGTAGCGCGTACCCCAGGCCCTTGACAGCTGTGCGACGAGGAACAGGCCACGCCCGCCCTCGTCCGTGCTGGCCGCCCGACGCAGGTGCGGGGCGGTGTTGCTGGAGTCGGAGACCTCGCAGATCAAGGTGCGGTCGTGCAGCAGCCGCACCCTGATGGGCCCGGCGCCGTGGCGGATGGCGTTGGTGACCAGCTCGCTCAGTATCAGTTCCGCGGCGAACGCCGCCTCGTCGAGTCCCCAGTCGGCCAGTCGCCCGAGGGCGGACGCGCGCACTTCACCGACGAAGGCCGGGTCGGCGGGCAGCTCCCAGGTGGCGATCCGACCGGGGTCCAGGGCGTGGGTGCGGGCGACGAGCAGGGCGATGTCGTCGCACGGGTGAGCGGGCGCCACGGTGTCCATGATCGCCTGGCAGGTCTCCTCGGGGGTGCGCTCCGCGTGGGCGAGGGTCCCGCGCAGCTCGTCGAGGACGACGTCGACGTCGCGGTGCCGGTCCTCGATGAGCCCGTCGGTGTAGAGGACCAGCTGACTGCCCTCCGGAAGATCGATCTCGACCGCGTCGAAGGGCAGGCCGCCGAGGCCGAGCGGGGGCCCGGCCGGCAGCTCGGGATACGACACCTCGCCGTCGGGGCGGACCAGCGCGGGCGGCGGGTGACCGGCCCGGGCCAGCACGCACCGCTGCGAGGTCGGATCGTAGATGGCGTACAGACAGGTCGCGCCGATGATGCCGACCCCCTCGCCGTCGGGGTCCTCCCGGTCCAGGCGGCCCACGAGGTTGTCGAGGTGGGTGAGGACTTCGTCCGGGGGGAGGTCGAGTTCGGCGAAGCTGCGTGCGGCGGTGCGCAGCCTGCCCATCGTGGCGGCGGACAGCATGCCGTGGCCGACGACGTCGCCGACGATGAGGCCGACCCGGGTCCCGGACAGGGGGATGACGTCGTACCAGTCCCCGCTGACGTCGGATTCGGCGGGCAGGTAGCGATGGGCGACCTCGACGGCATCCTGATCGGGCAGACCGTGCGGGAGCAGCCTGCGTTGCAGGGCCAGGACCATGGTGCGTTCGTGGGTGTAGCGCCGGGCGTTGTCGATGGACAGGGCGGCGCGGGTGGCGAGTTCCTGGGCCAGCGCGCGGTCGTCGTCCCCGAAGGGGGCGGGATCCTGGGCGCGGTAGAAGCCGGCGATGCCCAGGACGACACTGCGGGCGACGAGGGGTACGACGATGAGGGAGTGCACGTCCGCCGGCAGCCGTTCGGCGTGCTCGGGGTCCTCGGTGAGCCAGCCCGCGGCGGCCTTCAGGTCCGGTTCCAGTACTGCCTGTCCACCGGCCAGGCACCGCAGCCGGGACGTGGCCGGACCGAAGTCCGTCCGCTTGCCGACCGGGGTGAAGGGCAGGTCGTCGCGGATGCCGTGGACCACCGTACGGCGTAGGTCGTCGAGGGTGTCGGTGGCTTCCTCGCCACGCAGTACGGCCTCGGACAGGTCGACGGTGACGAAGTCGGCCAGCCGCGGGACCGCCGTCTCGGCGAGTTCTTCGGCGGTACGGCGCACGTCCAGGGTGGCGCCTATGCGGCCGCTGGCCTCGGAGAGCAGCTCCAGGCGGCGGCGCGCGGCAAGGGCGTACGCCCCCACGAGCGGCTCCCCCATCAACACCAGCCGCCTGGCCGAGGAGGACGGTACGGGGCGATCGTCCGTGGCGCCGTCCACGCCGTCCACGCCGTCCACGCCGTCCACGCCGTCCGGGCCAGAGGCTCCAGCGGCCGTGACGCCCTTGGCGCCCTTGGCGCCTGCGGCGAACCTGCCCGGCGCCGCGTCGGGAAGGTATCCGGCCTGCGCGGTGGCGAAGAACCGCGCGGCCGGTCGACCGGCAGAGACGACGGCGAGTTCGGCGGGGAAGCCCGCCACCTCTTCCACCTGGCGCGGGATGACCAGGGGCTCTTCCGGAGAGGAGTACGGCAGGACGGCCTCGACCGCGATGCCCTCCACCCCGGAGGCACTCGTCATGGGTCGGCTCACGAGCGTGATCCGCCGGCCGTCGGACAGGGGCACGTCGACGGCGGCCCGCTGCGCGCGGGAGATCAGCTCGGCGGCTTTCTCCATGAGGGCCGCCTGGTCCCGGGTGCTCAGCTCGGCGGCCAGTTCCTCCACCGCGATACCGCGATGGGGGCTGCCGGCGGATTCGGCTCCGGTGGTCAGGTACGCCCGCAGCAGAGCGCGCTCCCGCCCGGAACTCTGCCCCAGCAGCCGCCGTTCCATGGCCTGCGCCGCTTTGCGTATCACGGCGCGCAGCGCGGGGTTCTCGGCGCCGCGCGGATAGCCGAAGCACAGGACCCCTTCGATGCGCCCGCTGAGGGGGTCGCGGACGGGAAGCGCGACGCAGGCGCTCGCCTGGGAGCGCTCCGCGAAGTGCTCGGCCCCGTAGACCCGGATGAGCTGCCGCTCGGCCAGGGCGAGACCGATGCCGTTGGTACCGGCGACCCGCTCGGCGAACACGAAGCCCGGGACTCTCTGGATCGCCGGGAGTCTTCTGGCCAGCGACGCCTCGCCGAAACGGCGCAGGAGGACCGTCCCGTGCGCGTCGGCGACGGAGATGTTGATCTCGCTGCCGGAGAACCTGGCCTGCAATCGGTCGAGCACCGGCACGGCGGCGCGGACGATCCGGCCGTCCGGGTCGAAATCCTCCAGGAAGGGAAGATCGGACTGGTCCGGCGAGAGGCCGAGGGTCCGGCAACGCCGCCACGAGTCCAGGATCGACGTGCGTACGCCCTGCTCCACCGGCTCACCCTGCAAGAACCGCTCACGGGAGCGGACGGGCCCCGTGCCGTCTACGGCATGTCCCGCCGACCTCGGTTCCTCGCCGGACCGAACCACGCTTCGCCTCACCTGTGCCCGATTAGTCTCATTTCAACAATAGAATCCGATATCGGTGAGGATACGGGCATCGGGGGCACTAGTCACGGCTCACGAGGCCCCGCGCGGGTGCGGTGACCCGGCGAACCGGGGCCCGTCCGCGCACCTCCCCTGCACGTCCGCCTCCTTTCACCCCGGCACGGCGAACTGGCTCCCGGTCTTCTCACCGTCCTGCGTGACCGCGGCGGCCACGCAGCGGAAGACGCGCAGCCCCTTGTCCCATTCCACCGCTGTCGGCGGGAGGATGTCGACGTTCCACTCGTCCGCGACCTCGCGGCCACCATCGACCATGGACTCGGCCATGACCTGCTGCGAACACAGCGCCTTCACGTCGGGATGCTTGATCAGATCCCGCGCGTTGTTCGTCGTGCCGTCCTGCGGCAGCGGGGCGATGGCGAAGGTCTCCCACACATGCCTGGTCCGGCAGTCCGCTCGGCTGACGGTCACGATGCCCGAGATATCCGTGATGCCGCTCCAGCACTCGGGGCTCGCGACACATCGGCCGCCCACGCCGTCGACGCCCGTCGCGGGGCAGTTCTCCGTCGTGGTCGCCACCCCTCCGAAGCCGGACGCGCCCTTGCCCTCGGCCGTGGCGGAGGAGGAGGTCGAGGGAGAGCCCTCGCCCCCGCGGTCCTGCCGGCCGTTCTGATACGTCACCACGGTGACCGACACGCTCACCGAGACGGCCACGGCGGCCAGTACGGCGATCAGCCGGGGGCGCCGCGATCCCTTCCGCCCACCGTCGCCGTCACCGTCGCCGCCCGGCCCGACGGCCGCGGTCGTCCGGCTCGCGTCGCGGAGGGACGGCGGCGGAGGGGCGCCCCCGTACGGAAGAGCCACATCGCGCGGCCCTGTGGACGAAGCGGGCGACGCATCCCGGTACGACGGAGCGGTGGTGGTGCCGAATGCCGGTCCGAAGCCGCCGGCGCCTCCCGCGTCGAGGGTGTCCGGATCATCGAGATCGACGGCGGCGAGAGCGTCCCGGAACGCGCCCGCGTCGGACAGTCGCCGGGCCGGGTCCGAGGTCACGGCGTGCCGAAGAACCGAGTTGAGGGCCGCCGGTACCCCGGGCAGGGCGGGGTACGGCCAGGTGTGGCGCACGATCAGTTCGGCGAGGCTGAGCTGGGTCCCGTCGTCCGGGTAGTGCGGCGGACAGCCGCGCAGCAGGGCGTAGACGGTGGCGGCCAGTGAGTACACATCGCCGGCCGGGGTGGGTTCCGCCATGTGGAAGGCCTCGGGCGGCGCGTACGCGGGGGTCAGCGCCTCCCTTGTCACGGACAGTTCCCGCCCCGGCCGGGGCATGGCGGCCAGCCCGAAGTCGGTGAGGGCCACACCGCCGTACCGGTTGACCATGACGTTGCCGGGCTTGATGTCGCGGTGCAGCACCCCGGCCGCGTGAGCGGCCGCCACCGCGTCCGCGAGGCCCACGCCGATCTCGCGTGCTTCCTTGAGCGGCAGGGGTCCCTGCCGGTGCAGCCGGTCGCCGAGCGAGCCGCCGGGGCACAACTCCAGAACCATGTAAGGACGGTTGTCGGCAAGCACCCCGGCGTCGTACACCGGCACCACGTGCGGGTGCCCGGACAGTTGCCCGGCCGCGGTGACCTCACGCAGGAAGCGCTGCCGGTCGCGCGGTGTGGACAGGGTCCTGCTGTCCACCTTCAGTGCGACCTCCCGGCCCACGGCCAACTGCCTGGCCCGGTACACCGTGGCGAACCCACCCTGACCCAGGATCTCCTGGATCTCGTACCCGGGCAGTTCCATTCGTTCGAGCCCCACGTGCCGTACCCCCAGCGCACAGTCCCGGGCAGAACATCCGACCGAGGATGAGGCGAGACTCTAGCCCAGCGGGGGCCGCCGCCCTCGATGCCCGGTGCGCATCGAACTTCTCCCACGGGGCGAAGGACCCTCACTCACCCCAGGAAGCTCAACCGCACCTGGCGGTCGGGGTTGTCCTTGTTGGTGTCCACCAGGCACACCGACTGCCATGTGCCCAGTTCCAGACGTCCGTCCACGACCGGCAGGGTCGCGTGGGGCGGGACGAAGGCCGGGAGGACGTGGTCGCGGCCGTGGCCGGGGCTGCCGTGCCGGTGCTGCCAGCGGTCGTCGGCGGGGAGGAGGGTGTGCAGCGCGGCCAGGAGGTCGTCGTCGCTTCCGGCGCCCGTCTCGATGATCGCGATTCCGGCCGTGGCGTGCGGGACGAAGACGTTCAGCAGGCCGCCGCGCCCGGCGGCCACCTCGCGCAGGAACGCCGCGCAGTCCCCGGTCAGGTCGACGACCCTCTCCCGGGAGCCTGAGGAGATGTGCAGAACTCGGGTGGTGAACGCATCTGACATGCCCCCCATCCTGACTCATACGCCGGTGCCGAGTCCGATCTCACAGGCGGACCGGGAAGATCCACGCCGACCCTTCTGTTGGTGCGGGCGTGAACAGCTTGCGTGAGGTCGAGGTGGTCGTCATAGGCGCCGGCCAAGCGGGTCTGGCCGCCGCCTATCACCTGAGGCGCACCGGTTTCGCGCCGGAGCGCGACTTCGTGGTGCTCGACCACGCCCCCGCCGCCGGCGGTGCCTGGCAGTTCAGGTGGCCCTCGCTGACGTACGGCAAGGTGCACGGGATGCACGCGCTGCCCGGCATGGAGCTGACGGGTGCGGATCCCGCCCGACCGTCGTCCGAGGTCGTCGCCGAGTACTTCGCCGCCTATGAGCGGGCCTTCGACCTGCGCGTACGGCGCCCGGTCGACGTGCGGGCGGTGCGTGAGGGCACCGGGGGGCGGCTGGTCGTCGAGACCTCGGACGGTACGTGGTCCACGCGGGCCCTCATCAACGCCACCGGCACCTGGGACCGGCCGTTCTGGCCGCGCTACCCCGGCCAGGAGACCTTCCGCGGCCGGCAGTTGCACACCGCGCGGTATCCGGGCCCCGAGGCGTTCGCCGGGCTGCGGGTGGTCGTGGTGGGCGGTGGTGCGTCCGGCACCCAGCACCTGCTGGAGATCGCGCCGTACGCGGCGGAGACCATGTGGGTGACGCGGCGGCCCCCCGTCTTCCGGGAGGGGCCCTTCGACGAGGGCGCGGGCCGCGCCGCCGTCGCGCTCGTGGAGGAGCGGGTGCGGCAGGGGCTGCCGCCGAAGAGCGTGGTGTCCGTGACGGGACTGCCGCTGAACGACGCGATCCGGCAGGGGCTCGCCGACGGGGTGCTGGACCGGCTGCCCATGTTCGACCGGATCACTCCGGACGGCGTGGAGTGGGACGACGGGCGGCGGGTCACCGCCGATGTCATCCTGTGGGCGACGGGCTTCCGGGCCGCCATCGACCATCTCGCGCCGCTGCGGCTGCGCGAGCCGGGCGGTGGGATCCGGGTCGAGGGCACGCGCGCCCTCGCCGATCCCCGCGTCCATCTCGTCGGCTACGGGCCGTCGGCCAGCACCATCGGTGCCAACCGGGCCGGCCGCGCGGCCGTACGGGACATCCGGCGGCTCCTCGCGGAGGAGCCGGCCGCCGCCTGATGCCACGCCAGGTCACCCGGCCGCCGCCGACTGGCTCCGCGGGCTCTGCCCGCGCGGATGCGGGCTCGCCGGGCTCTGCTGGTTCCGGTTGAACTCGGCGACGTTGCGCAGGTGCTCCGCGTAGCTCGCCGTGAAGCGCGTGTCGCCCGGCTTGACCGTGACGAAGTACAGCCAGTCGCCCGGCGTGGGACTGATGGCCGCGCGCATCGCCTCCTCGCCGGGGTTGTCGATCGGCGTCGGTGGCAGGCCCATGCGCTGGTAGGAGTTGTAGGGGCTCTCGACACGGGTGTCGGTCTCCGTCGTCTTCAGCGTGAAGCGGTTCAGCGCGTAGTTGATGGTGGAGTCCATCTGCAACGGCATCCCGCGTTCCAGGCGGTTGAACACGACCCGGGCCACCTTGCCCATGTCCGCCTTGGTGGCGGCCTCGGCCTGCACGAGGCTGGCGATGGTGACCGTCTGATAGACGTTCATGGCGTTGCGCTGGGCGCCGGCCGCCGTCGGCGGCGCGTTGAACTTCTTGTTGGCGGTGTCGACCATGTAGGAGAGCAGCGTCTGCGGCGTCGCCTTCTTGTCCAGCGGGTACGTCGCCGGGAAGAGGTAGCCCTCCGGGTTGCCCTCGGCGTCGTTCGGCAGCTTCAGCCCGGCCTTCGGCAGCACGTTCCTGGTGGTGCCGGCCGGCAGGGCGAGCGCCTTGTCGACGGCCTCGTAGACCTGGCTCGCGCGCCAGCCCTCCGGGATGACCAGGGTCGCCGGCTTCGGCTTCTCCTTCGGACTCTCCAGGCTCAGCAGGGGCACCGCCACGGCGGTGCCGGCCACGACGGCTCCGGTCGCGATGAGGACGAGACGGCCCCGGCGCGTCAGTCGAATCGTGCTCCGTGGCGGAGTGTTCATCTGCATGCGGGCACGGTAACCCTCATATCGTCACAAAACCGTCGCAACTTGCCATACTGTCATCTTGTCGGCTCCAGACGGGCGTCCCGTCGCACCAGGGCCGCGTACCGTCCGTCCCGCTCCAACAGCTCCTCGTGCGTGCCCCGTTCGGCCACCTGGCCGGAGTCGAGGACCACGATCTGGTCGGCACCCCGAATGGTGGACAGTCGATGGGCGATGGTGAGCGTGGTGCGGTTCGCCGAAAGCGCGTCGATCGCGTCCTGGACGGCCTGTTCCGTGCGGGTGTCGAGGGCACTGGTCGCCTCGTCGAGGATCAGCACCGGCGGGTCGCGCAGGATGGTGCGGGCGATGGCCAGCCGCTGCTTCTCGCCGCCGGAGAACCGGTGGCCGCGCTCACCGACGACCGTGTCGTAGCCGTCGGGCAGGGCGGCGATGTGGTCGTGGATCTGCGCCGCCCGGGCGGCCGCGTGCAGCTCCTCGTCGGTGGCGTCCGGCTTGGCGAAGCGCAGGTTGTCGGCGACCGTGGCGTGGAAGAGGTACGTCTCCTGCGAGACGACGCCGACAGCGCGCGCGAGGGTGTCGAAATCGAGGTCACGGACGTCGACGCCGTCGAGCGTGACCCGGCCGCCCGTCACGTCGTACAGGCGCGGCACCAGATAGCCCAGCGTGGACTTGCCGGCGCCCGTCGGGCCGACCACCGCGAGGCTGCCGCCGGCGGGGACGTCGATGTCGATGCCGTCGAGGACGGGCCCGCCCTTGTCGTCGTACCGGAAGGAGACGCCCTCGAAGCGGACCTCGCCCTTGATCCGGTCGAGTCGGACCGGATCGTCCTGCTCGGTGATGTCGATGGGCAGGTCGAGGTACTCGAAGATGCGCTGGAAGAGCGCGAGGGAGGTCTGGATCTGCACGCCGGTCGACAGGAGGCTGACGGCCGGGCGGAACAGGCCCTGCTGGAGCGAGACGAAGGCGACGATCGTACCGAGGGAGACATCGGGGCCGCCGACCCGGAGGGCCATGCCCGCGGTCCAGTAGATGACCGCCGGCATGGCGGACATGACGATCCCGATCACGGCCATGCGCCAGCGCCCGGCCATGCTCGACCGCACCTCGAGGTCGACCAACTGCTCGGACTCGTCGGCGAAGGACCGCGTGAGGGAGTCGGAGCGGCCCATGGTGCGGCCGAGCAGGATGCCGCTGACAGACAGCGACTCGGTGACCGTGGCGGCCATCGCGGCCATCTGCTTCTGCCGCTGGGTGGTGATCTTCTTGCGTTCGTTGCCGACGCGACGGCTGATCCACACGAACACCGGCAGCAGGAGCAGCGAGACGACGGTCAGCCGCCAGTCGAGGGCGACCATCGCGATGATGGTGGCGACCACGCTGGTGAAGTTGGAGACCAGGGAGGTGGCGGTGGAGGTGACGGTGGCCTGCATGCCGCCGATGTCGTTGGCGATGCGGGACTGGACCTCGCCGGTACGCGTGCGCGTGAAGAAGGCGAGGGACATCCGCTGGAGGCGGTCGTAGACGGCCGTCCGCAGGTCGTGCATGACGCGCTGGCCGACGGTCGTGGAGATCAGGGTCTGAAGGACGCCGAAGACACCGCCCAGGACGGCGCTGAGGATCATGCCGAGGGCGAGGAGGCTCAGCAGGCCCGTGCGCCCCTCGGGAATGGCGACGTCCAGCGTCTCCTTCAGCAGGAACGGGGTGGCCACGCCGACCAGCGAGGCGGCGGCGACCAGCAGGCCGACGACCGCGAGCCGGGCACGGTAGGGCTTGAAGAGGGTGAGGATGCGGCGCACCTGCCGGGGCTGTTCGGTCGAGGTGCCGGGCGAGGGGGTCCAGTCGATGTGGTCGCGGGGCATGGCTCCTACGGAGGGTGAGACGATGAGGACTGACGGAGCATAGCTCATTGTTACCTATACTCACAATGAACGGCGTCCTGATATTGTTCCCCCATGACCACCCCCGATTCCGACAGCCTGCTCGCGGAGCAGCTGCTGCGGCTCACGCGCCGGGTGCACCGCATCCAGAAGCACCACCTGGAGCGGAGCGGGCTCGGCGTCACCCCGGCCCAGGCCCGGCTGTTGCGCACACTGGCGCACTGCGACTCGCCGCCGCGCATGGCCGACCTCGCCGAGCGGCTCGAGGTGGTACCCCGGGCCATCACGACCCTGGTCGACGGGCTGGAGGGGAGCGGCAAGGTGCGGCGGGTGCCGGACCCCACCAATCGGCGGGTCATCCGGATCGAGCTCACGGAGGACGGCCGCAAGGCCCTGCGGCAGCTGCGAGGAGCACGGATGTCCGCCGCGGAGGAGATCCTGGATCCGCTGACGGACCTCGAACGCCAGGTACTGAGCGGGTTGCTGGACGCACTGGTGGACGTGAACCCGGAACGGGGACCGAAGCATGACCACGGACACGGACACGGCCAGGGGCAGGGGCAGGGGCAGGGGCAAGGGCAAGCACGGGAGCAGGGACGCACCTGCTGAACCCGTGAGAACGTGCCGTGGCCGCCCCTCCGTACTGCTGGAGGGGCGGCCACGGCACTTTGACGCGTCGGCGTCGTCCGGTCAACCGGCCTCGGGGGCGGTCTCCTTGGCGGGCCCTGACCCGGACCCGGACCCGGCGGAGACGACCACCGGTATCCCACCCGCCGCTTCCGAACCCTCCGGACTCACCGAACCGGCCGGACCGGCCGGACCCTCCGACTGCCCGGAGCCTTCGGGTCGCTCGGAGCCTTCCGGACGCTGCGACCCCACCGGCTTCGCGGGGCCGCCCGGCTCCTCGTCCGGCATGACGACGGTCTCGCCGTCCAGGACCTTCCTGGCCCGCTCCAGGTCCAGCGCACCCTCCCAACGGGAGACGGCGAAGACCGCCACGCAGTTGCCGAGGAGGTTGGTGACGACGCGCATCGAGTCCATGATGCGGTCCACGCCCAGCAGCAGGGCGACGGCGCCGGCGGGGATGGCCCCCAGCGAGGAGGCGGTCGCGGACAGGGCGAGGAAGGCCGAGCCGGGGATGCCGGCCATGCCCTTGCTGGTGAGCATGAGCACCAGGATCACGGTGATCTGCTGGCCGAGGCCGAGGTCCACGCCCACCGCCTGGGCGATGAACAGGGTGCCGATGGACAGGTAGAGCGAGGCACCGTCGAGGTTGAAGGAGTAGCCGGTGGGCAGCACCAGGCCCACAGCGTCGTCGCGCGCGCCGGCCTTGCGCAGCTTCTGCATCACACGCGGCATGACGGACTCGGTGGAAGCGGTGCCGAGCGCGAGGAGCATCTCCTCGCGGATGTAGCGCAGGAACTTCCACAGACTCAGGCCGGTGACCAGTCGCAGGGCGACGGCGAGCAGCGTGATGAACAGGGCGGCGGCCACGTAGCACAGCACGATCAGCTTGCCGTAGGTCTCGATGACGCCCAGGCCGTAGTTGCCGATCAGGACGGCCATCGCGCCGAACACGGCGATCGGCGCCAGCCGCATGACGAAGCCGACGATCGCGAAGATGATCTCCTGCGCCTGCTCGACGGCCGGCAGGACCTTCGGCACCCTGGTGTGGCCGAGGTGCAGCAGCGCGGCGCCCACCAGACAGGCCAGGATGAGCACCTGGAGCAGGGAGTTCTCCGCGAAGGCGCCGATGAAGCTGGTGGGCAGCGCGTTCACGACGAACTCGGTCGTCGAGGGCAGCGAACCGCCGCCCGTCTTCGCGTCGACCGCCGAGGTGTCCAGCGTGGAGGGGTCCACGTTCATCCCCGAGCCGGGCTGGACGATGTTGGCGGCGAGCAGCCCGATGACCAGCGCGAGCGTGCTCGCAACCTCGAACCAGATCAGGGCCTTGAGCCCGATCCGGCCGAAGGCCTTCAGATCACCGGCCTTGGCGATGCCGACGACGACCACACAGAACACCAGGGGCGAGATGACGGTCTTGATGAGCCGGGTGAAACCGTCGCCGAGCGGTTGGAGATCCGTGGCCACGTCGGGCCACAGCTTTCCGACGACGATTCCGAGGACGAGCGCGCAGGCGACCTGCGCGAAGAGTGAGGTACGCAGTATGCGTGCGACGCGTCGCGGCAGGGACGGGACGGACGGCGGCACGGGCACTCCTTGGGGGGGATGGCGGCACGCGGAAGCCTGACGGGGACGGACAGGACTTCTGCGATGCGGAAAGCGGCTTCCGTAGCGATCACTGTGAACGTGCCGTTGATCGCGCACGAGACCTGCGCGTTTCCTCTGTGTAAATCCCGCCTCGAGTGACGCGTCGCACGCGTTCCCGACTCAGCAGCCTCCGTGATCCTCGGTCAGCACCCCCTGCCTCGTGGCCAGTCGCCGGTCGTAGCAGCCGCCCGAGCCGTACAGCCGGTAGCGCTCACTCGTCGTACCGACGGCATGGCGCTGATCCCGGGGCACGTTGACGGTGAAGGTGGCATCACCCGTGTATGTGTCGTCGAGCCGTGACCACGACGTGCGTCGGCCGTTCCGGGTCGTCACCGAGTCGGCCCGGTCACCCAGGGTCAGCACGGTGCGGAGCCGGTCGTCGGCGCCGAGGGTGGTGGTGCCGTTCATCGTGTAGGTCCGGTGGGTGCGCGTCGTACGGGCCGGTCCGCGGCCGTCGACGGTGACCGACTCCTCGTCCGTCCAGGTGGCGTCGAGGCCGTCCACCGCCTCACCGTCGGTCCAACGGTGCGCGGAGGTGTTCGCGAGGACGCGGGTCACGGTGGTCCGCACGCGTCCGTGCGAGGTGTCGAGGTACCCGGAGACGGTCAGGCGGTGCCCGCCCTCGGTGTCGACGCGGTGCTCCGTGCCGGGCGTGTAGGTGGCGGAGTCGGCGACTTCGCCCGCTTCGTGCGTCAGGAGCCCGCCGCCTACGACGGTCTTCCCCGGGTCCTGCCAGACAAGCACGTTGACGGGCGTGCTCCAGCCGCTCTGGCCCTCGGACACTCCGACGACGGACACCTCCACACGGTGCGGACGGCCGTCGTTGAGGATCCCGGCGAAGGGGGTCAGGTCGTATTCGATCGGCTTGATGTCGAAGGCCCGGGGACCCGGAACCACGTACCAGAGGAAGGGGTTGGACCAACCGCCGGTCCAGACGGTCGGGAAGGGGGCGGCGATTCCGGCCGGTCGCCCGTCGATCTCGACCTGCACCTCCCGATAGGGCCCGTCGTCCGACCGACAGGAGTACGGCGCGGTCGCGGGCACGGTCAGATACCAGTACTCCTCGCACCCGCCGCCCGAGCCGGTGGCGTACACCTCGGCGACGAGCCGCTCGGTGTTGCGGGGCGTGGTGAGGGTCGTGCCGCCCGGACCGTCGGCCAGGGTGAGGACCCGATCGGCGGCGGACGCGGCCGGTTTCCCCACGTAGAAGGTGAGCGTCACCTTGACGTCGATCACGCCCGTGTAGGTGTCGTCGACGACGTTGCCGATGAGCATCTCCACGTCCCGGGCGGAGCGGAACGTGTCGGCGTAGCGGGTGACGTCCTTCTCGACGGACCACTCGATCCCGTCGGGCGACGGCTCGGGCGTCGAGGTGCGGAAGATCTCCACGCCTCCGACGTGCAGATAGCCGAGCCGGTCGAACTGCCGCCCCTTGACCTTGCCGTCGAGGCGCAGCACCACCTTGCTCCAGCGGCCGCCGCAGCCGTCCGGCGGGGTGTACGAGCCCCGGTACGGCGTGAAGTCGCGGAACTGCGCCTCGGCGAGGGTGACCTGGCAGGTCTTGGCATGGGGCCTGGTCACGGGCGGGGCGGCGGTGAGGGGGTCGTGCCAGTCGCTCCCGAACTCGGCGGGGACCTCGGCCGAAGCGGACGCCGACGTTGACGCGGACGCCGACTCCGACTCCGACTCCGAAGCGGACGAGGACGGCGGGGACGACAAGGACGGGGAGGACGGGGAGGCATCCGCTCGCGCCGTGCCGCTCCCCAGGACGGTACCCGCCAGGAGGATCCCTCCGGTGAGCATGGACATGATAATCCGGCTTCTCATGGCCGGTGTTCTACGGGGAGTCGACCGTTCCCCGCAATGACGCCTCCGCCGCGAGAACTAGGCCTTCAGCGCGGCCCTGTCCCCCATGACCACCACCGGATGCCGATCCGGGTCGAGGGTGCGCAGCAGCTGTTCCATCGCCGCCCGGGGCAGGCTGACGCAGGCCGACGTGCCGCTGCCGTGGTCCAGGTGCAGCCAGATCCCCCCGCCCTTCTCCTCACCCTCGGGCCGCGTCGGATCGTCGGGCGGGGCACCCTTGACGCGGTTGTAGTCGATGGCGATGACGTAGTCGAAGTCATGCCAGTGCGACCGCGCCCACCAGCGCGGCGCCGCGAACGAAGCGGACCGCGTGTACGGCAGCCGGGTGCCGGGAT
This sequence comes from Streptomyces sp. NBC_00080, assembly GCF_045041255.1. Classification (NCBI taxonomy): domain Bacteria; kingdom Bacillati; phylum Actinomycetota; class Actinomycetes; order Kitasatosporales; family Streptomycetaceae; genus Streptomyces; species Streptomyces sp. NBC_00080. The sequence goes on along the minus strand of NZ_CP108235.1, from coordinate 8,225,303 downwards.
CGGCCAGGACACCGCCCGCGTCGGTGAGCGTGAACACGCCGACCGGACTGCGGTTGTCGCCTGCGTGGTGCTCGGCGGTCCAGCCCTTCTTGCCGTTGTGCCCCCGCCAGCTCCGGACGCGCTCCCAGGACGGTCCCCTTCTGGCGTAGAGCACGACCGTGGCGTCCGCGGAGCCCTTCCCGTCGCCGTACACCGCCACAACCTGGCGGGAAACGGCGGGGATCCGCCGTTGCAGCCGGTCACCGACGCCCGGGACGCCGGTCGTCGGGGCGGCGCTCGACGGGGTCCCGCCCCTCCCACCGGCCGCTCCCGACATACCGTCACTCCCGTGTTGCACGGCCGCACCACCGCACGCGGACAAGGCCGCGAGCAGCAGGCCACAGACCATCGGAGCGGCTCCCGCGCGCCGCGCACAGCCATGTCGCATCGGCCCATGCTCGCACCACTTTCCGGGCGTCAGCGGCAGGTTCCGGACATCCGGGCCGTGTCGGACAGCTGCCGGATCCGGCCGCCGCCATGGAAAACCGGTTGATTTTGACCACGCTGCGACGCGAACCTTGCACGGTTTGTTGCCGCTCCCCGCTGACCTTCCCGCTCGTCCGTCCGCGCCTCCCCCCTCCCCGTCGCCTTCTCCCCCGTCTCCTTCTCCCCCTACCCCCTGACTCGAGCCACTGGGACGTCATGCAGATCCAAGACCTTCCGTACCCCGACCCGGGTGTGCCGGACGCACGCTCGGGACCCCGCTTCCTGTGGTGGCTCGGCCGCAACCAGCTGGGCGGCCAGCTCAAGTCCCTGGCCTGGGGGCTGCTGCACTTCGTCGCGGTCTCGGCGCAGCCGTTCTGCGTCGGGTTCGCCATCGAGGCCGTCGTGGACCGTTCCGGTACCCGGCTCGCCCTCACCGGCGGCGTGATGGCCCTGTGCGGTGCCGCCACCGCGATCGGGGACACCTTCCTGCACCGCGCCGCCGTCACCAACTGGATCACCGCCGCCGCCCGGGTGCAGCAGCTGCTCGCCCGCAAGGCCTCACAGCTCGGCTCCGCGCTGACCCGGCGGGTCGCGGCCGGTGAGGTCGTGGCCGTCTCCACGGGAGACGTAGAGAAGATCGGCTGGCTCGTGGAGGCGGTGTCCCGCTTCACCGCCGCGGCCCTCACGGTCCTGCTGGTCTGCGTCGGCCTGGTCGTCTACCAGCCGGCGCTCGGCCTGGTGGTCGCCGTGGGCCTGCCCGTTCTCGCGCTCGCCGTGCTGCCCCTGCTGCCCCCGGCGACGCGACGGGCCGACGTCCAGCGTGAGAAGGCCGGACGCGCCACCGAACTGGCCTCGGACACCGTGGCCGGTCTGCGGGTGCTGCGCGGGATCGGCGGCGAGGAGCTGTTCCTCGACCGCTACCGCAGCGCCTCGCAGGAGGTCCGGCACGCGGCCGTGCGCAGCGCCCGCATGTGGTCGCTGATCAGCGCCATCCAGGTGCTGCTGCCCGGCCTGCTGCTGATCACGGTCGTCTGCTACGGCGTCCACCTGGCCCGCGAGGGCCGCATCACCGTCGGCGAACTGGTCACGGTCTACAGCTCCGTCATGGTCCTGGCCTATCCCCTCAGGCACTTCGAGGAGATCGCGATGGCCTACTCCTTCTCGCGCCCGTCGGCCAGACGCGCCGCCCGGGTGCTGTCCCTGGAGCGGGTCACCGACATCGGCGGCTCCCGCGCGGCCGACGCTCCCTCGGGCGACCTGTACGACCCCGCCACCGGGCTGCTCGCCCCGACCGCCCGGCTCACCGCAGTGGTGTGCGGCGACCCGGACGCGGCCGGACAGCTGGCGGAGCGGCTGGGCGGGCATCCCCCGGAGGACACCCCTTCGGTACTGCTCGGCGGGGTCCCGCTGAACGAGCTGCCGCTGGACTCCGCGCGCGCCTCGGTCCTCGTCCAGGACAAGGACCCGGTGCTGCTGTCCGGTTCCCTGCGCGACCTGCTCGACGTGCCCGCCTCGGGTGCGGTCGACGCGGGTGCGGCGCTGGCCGCCGCCCAGTGCGGGGACGTCCTCGACGCACTCGTGCAGGGTTCGCTGGACGCCGACGACCCGATGGACGCCCGCATCACCGAACGCGGCCGGTCCCTCTCCGGCGGCCAGCGGCAACGGCTCGCGCTGGCCCGCTCCCTGTACACGGACCCCGAGGTCCTCGTCCTGGACGAACCCACGTCCGCCGTCGACTCGCACACCGAGGCACGGATCGCCGAGGGGCTGCGCGAACTGCGGTCGGGGCGCACGACGGTGGTGTTCACCTCGTCCCCCCTGCTGCTGGACCGCGCCGACCGGGTCGTGCTCGTGCACGAGGGCGAGGCCGTCGCGGTGGGCGTGCACCGCGAACTGCTGCGCTCCGAGCCCCGGTACCGGGCCGTGGTGACCAGGGAGACCGAGGAGGAAGCCGCGCTGGGCAAGGCCCTCAAGGACGAAGAGCCTTCCCTGAACGGTGCGTTGAAGGACCTGGAAGACAACCGACTCGCAGAGATCGAACGCGAAGAGATCGAACGCGAAGAGATCGAGCGCGAAGAGATCGAGGAGACCGCATGATCGGCGTGGCGCCGCCCGCGTACGACCCGGCGGCACCGACGACGGCGAACACGCTGCCCGTCGGCGCCCCCGCGACCGTCCGCGCCTACGTGGCCGAACTCCTGCGCCGGCACCGCCGCGCCTTTCTGCTCCTCCTGCTCGTGAACACGGTCGCCACGGTCGCCTCGATGGTGGGCCCATGGCTGGTCGGTGACCTCGTGGAGCGGCTCTCGGACGGCGCGCGCGAACTCCATCTCGGGCTCATCGCCACCCTGTTCGTGCTCGCCCTGGTCGTCCAGGCCGCCTTCGTACGGCAGGTTCGGTTGCGCGGCGCGATGCTCGGCGAGCGGATGCTGGCCGACCTGCGCGAGGACTTCCTCGTACGTTCGGTGCGGCTGCCGCCGGGCGTGCTGGAGCGGGCCGGGACCGGGGACCTGTTGTCCCGCATCACCACGGACATCGACCGGCTGGCCAACGCGATGCGCGAGGCCGTGCCCCAGCTGACGATCGGCGTGATGTGGGCTCTGCTGCTGCTCGGCGGGCTCGTCGTCACGGCGCCGCCGCTGGCGCCGGCCGTCCTGGTCGCGGTGCCTCTGCTGGTGGCCGGGTGCCGCTGGTACTTCAAGCGGGCGCCCGCCGGCTACCGCTCGGAGGCCGCCGGCTACGCCTCCGTGGCCGCCGCCCTCGCCGAGACCGTGGACGCCGGCCGCACCGTGGAGGCCCACCGGCTGGGCGACCGCCGTATCGCGCTCTCCGAGCAGCGCATCCAGCAGTGGACCGCATGGGAGCGCTACACGCTGTGGCTGCGCTCGGTGCTGTTCCCGGTCATCAACATGGTGCACGTCACCGTGCTCGGCTCTGTCCTGATGCTCGGCGGGGCGTTCGTGCTGAAGGACTGGATCGGGGTGGGCCAGCTGACGACGGGCGCGCTGCTGGCGCAGATGCTCGTCGACCCGGTGAACCTCATCCTGCGCTGGTACGACGAGCTCCAGGTGGCCCAGGTGTCGCTCGCCCGTCTCGTCGGAGTGCGTGACATCGAGCCGGACGGCGGCGACTCCGGGCTCGTGCCGGACGGACGCGACGTGCACGCCGACCGGGTCCACTTCGGCTACCGGGAAGGCGTCGACGTGCTGCGCAAGGTGACCCTGGAGGTCTCCCCCGGCACCCGGCTGGCTCTGGTCGGACCCTCGGGTGCGGGGAAGTCCACACTGGGGCGGCTGCTCGCCGGGATCTACGCGCCGCGCGACGGCCGGGTCACCCTCGGCGGCGCCGAGCTGTCGCGGATGACCGCGGAACGGGTCCGCTCCCATGTGGCGCTCGTCAACCAGGAGCACCACGTCTTCGTGGGCTCCCTGCGCGACAACCTCCGGCTCGCCCTCCCCCACGCGCGACTCCACCCGAGCGAGGAAGCCTCGACGGCCGCGGAGGGCGCGGAGGGCGCCGAAACCCGCAAGAGCGCCGAGGACGCCGAGCTGTGGGCGGCCCTGGGCGCGGTCGACGCGGACGGCTGGGCCCGAGCCCTGGACGACGGCCTCGACACCGAGGTCGGCTCCGGTGGTGTCGCGCTCACGCCGGCGCAGGCCCAGCAGATCGCCCTGGCCCGGCTGGTCCTGGCCGACCCCCACACGCTGGTCCTGGACGAGGCGACCTCGCTGCTCGACCCGCGCGCCGCCCGACACCTGGAGCGGTCCCTCGCCCGCGTCCTGGACGGGCGCACCGTCGTCGCCATCGCCCACCGTCTGCACACCGCGCACGACGCCGACGTCATCGCCGTCGTCGAGAACGGCCGCATCAGCGAGCTGGGCAGCCACACCGAGCTGGTCGCGGCGGACGGCGCGTACGCGGCACTCTGGCGGTCGTGGCACGACTGAGGAGCGAAGCGGCGGGGGCGGCCGCCGGGCGCCGGCGCGAGGCGTGAGAGCGCCTGCGGCGCGGGCGGCGCGAGTGTATGGGCCGGTGCCGAAGCCTGGACCGGTGCCCGAGCCGGCACCGGTGTCCGGGTGCCTGGGCCGGTGCCGGTGTCCGGGCCTGGGCCGCTGCGGTGCCGGTGCCTGGGACGGTGTCCGGGCCCGCACGGGCGTCGACGCCGGTGTCCGGGCCTGGCCGGTGCCTGGTCCCGCACCAGTGCCGGTGTCAGTGTCTGGGGCGACGGAGGCGCCCGGTCCGGTCCCGGTGCCGGTGCCCTCGGTTGACGCCTCGCGGGGCTGCGAGCTGCGTGCCCCGGGGACGAGGGTGGCCTCGGGTCGCGGCCCCCGCGCGCGGGCACAGGCGGCACGGCGCGGCCTTCGTACGCCCTCTGGCGTTGCGCGGTCCCGAAGCGGGGTGGAACGCTGGAAAGCGGCACCCGCGCGGAAGGCAGTCGGGATCCCTCCGGAAGACACCGCGCTCGACCGGTGCCCCGTGCGGCGGCACCCCGCCGCCGACCGCGATGAGTACGGGGCCGTCACCCCCTGGAGGTACCCGTGAACAGTGCCGACGGATGGGGGGACGACGTCTACCAGCCCGACGCGTCCGACATCCAGGAAGACTCGGGACTGCTCGATGCCGAGGACACACTGGAGAACGACGGCGTCGAGGACCCTCTCGATCGCGGTTGGTCCCCGCCGGACCGTCCCTGGGCGGTGGAGCACGACGGTGTGACCGCCGCGGAGCGCCGACAGGGCGAGAGCCTTGATCAGCGGCTCGCGGAGGAGGTCCCGGAGCCCGGTGCGCCGGACGGCGACGGCCTCGGCGATTGCGACGGCACCGACGGGGAACTCCTCGACAACGAGGTCGGCTCCGCTCGCTCCGGCAGACTCGTGGCGCCGGACGAGGGAGCCCACGAGGACGAGGAGAGCGCCCTGATCGCCACGGACGTGGGCATCGACGGCGCGGCGGCCTCCGCCGAGGAGGCCGCGATGCACATCGTCGACGAGGACGCCCTGTCCGGCTGACCCGTCCCCGGCGGCGCCGGCCGTTTCCGACCCGTCGCCGCGGTGTCCCTCTCCGTATCCGTCGGCAGCACCCTCGCCATCGCCATTGCCATCGCACGAGGAGCTCTCATGCAGCAGGACAAGCAGCCCGACTACCACGCCGTCGTGTTCCGCGACCGGACCGCCGGCTACGCCTTCCTGACCCGGTCCACCGCGAGCAGCGATCAGACCATCGAGTGGGACGACGGCGAGACGTACCCGGTCGTGGACGTGGAGATCTCCTCCGAGAGCCACCCCTTCTACACGGGCAAGGCACGCACCGTGGACACGGAGGGCCGGGTCGCCCGCTTCGAGCGGCGCTACGGCGACGGCGGGGCGATGACCTGAACTGCTGGCGTCGCCACCACCGACGGCAGCAGTCGGGTGGCTCGTCAGATGTAGTTGAGGGCGGCCGCGCCGCCCACTCCCCCGAGCAGCATGAACACGGGCATCAGCACTTTCAGCTCGACCCAGCTGCCGGCCCGGAACCGCATCACCTTGGGCGGACCGATCGGGTACCAGCGCTTGCGCCCGATCGGGATGGGCCACAGGACCGGGCAGCCCGAGACGGTCAGGGCGTCGCCGATGTCGTGCACCAGGGCGCCCAGCACGATCGGCAGCCCCAGCCACAGGTACTGCTGCCCCGGGTCCGTGAACAGCCAGTCCGAACCGTTGCCGGGCTTGTCCAGGACACCGGCGAGGATCCAGGCGCTGGTGGCGGCCAGCAGCCACACCAGCACATCGCTGCTTGATCCCCGGGCCGCCCGCCACAGCAGTCCTTCGATCGCCAGCACCATGTGCACGAAGAGGAGCGCCAGGACCGCCCAGCGGCCACCGGTGATCGCCAGGGCCGAGGCGCCTCCGCCGATCATGACGGCCCACAGCCAGGTGTGCGTCAGGGTCCGGTGACCGCCGGAGCGGCGCGGGTCGCCCTGCTTCCTGGTGCTCTTGTAGACGGCGTAGGAGAGCCTGTCGACGATCTCGCACAGCCAGCGCGAGACGGGTCCGAAGGCCCGCGAGATGGTGGCCGCCTTGTGGTCGAGGTCCGGGGCGAGCGCGGCTCCGGCGCAGATCAGCGCACCCGCGAGCAGGACCGGCCAGGGCATCGTGTGCCCGGCCGCGGCGGCGGCCGCACCGACGCCGAGCCAGGCGGCCGCGCCCGACAGTGAGTGTGCTGGTCCCATCATGGCCGGTGCCCGCCCTATTCCTCGAATGCCGCTGTCCAGTTGACCGGGTGCGTTGACGCTCCGTCGGCGACACAGCGTAGCGGTCGTGATCTTCGGACCGGCATCCGATTCCCCCATCAGGGACCAGGACAGGCAAGATGGGGGCGTGACCCTCATCGATCAGTTGCCGCCGACCGCAGATCCCGACGCCCTGTACGAAGCCTTCGAGTCCTGGGCGCAGGAGCGTGGTCTGACGCTCTACCCCCACCAGGAGGAGGCGCTGATCGAGGTGGTCTCCGGGGCGAACGTGATCGTGTCGACGCCCACCGGCTCCGGCAAGAGCATGATCGCGGCGGCCGCGCACTTCGCGGCGCTCGCCCGTGACGAGGTCACCTTCTACACGGCTCCGATCAAGGCCCTGGTGTCGGAGAAGTTCTTCGAGCTGTGCAAGATCTTCGGCACGGAGAACGTCGGCATGCTGACCGGCGACGCGTCGGTGAACTCCGACGCCCCGGTCATCTGCTGCACCGCCGAAGTTCTCGCTTCGATCGCGTTGCGCGACGGCAAGAACGCCGATGTCGGTCAGGTCGTCATGGACGAGTTCCACTTCTACGCGGAGGGCGACCGCGGCTGGGCGTGGCAGATCCCCATCCTGGAGCTGCCCCAGGCGCAGTTCGTGCTGATGTCGGCCACGCTCGGCGACGTGTCGTTCTTCGAGCAGGACCTCGCCCGGCGCACGGGCCGCCCCACATCGGTGGTCCGCTCGGCGACCCGGCCGGTGCCGCTGTCCTACGAGTACCGGTACACCCCGATGACGGAGACCCTCAGCGACCTGCTGGTCACGAGGCAGGCACCCGTCTACATCGTGCACTTCACGCAGGCGCAGGCGGTGGAGCGGGCGCAGGCACTGATGAGCATCAACATGTGCTCGCGCGAGGAGAAGGAACGGATCGCCGACCTGATCGGCAACTTCCGCTTCACCACGAAGTTCGGCCGTAACCTCTCGCGCTACGTGCGGCACGGCATCGGCGTCCACCACGCCGGCATGCTGCCCAAGTACCGGCGCCTGGTGGAGAAGCTGGCCCAGGCCGGACTGCTGAAGGTGATCTGCGGTACGGACACCCTCGGTGTGGGCGTCAACGTGCCCATCCGGACGGTGCTGTTCACGGCGCTCACCAAGTACGACGGCAACCGGGTGCGTACCCTGCGGGCCCGTGAGTTCCACCAGATCGCGGGCCGGGCCGGCCGGGCCGGCTTCGACACGGCGGGTCTGGTGGTGGCGCAGGCTCCCGAGCACGTCATCGAGAACGAGAAGGCCCTCAACAAGGCCGGTGACGACCCGAAGAAGCGTCGCAAGGTGGTGCGCAAGAAGGCGCCCGAGGGATTCGTGGGCTGGGCGGAGAACACCTTCGACAAGCTCATCGAGTCCGAGCCGGAGCCGCTGACGTCCCGCTTCCGGGTCACGCACACGATGCTGCTGTCGGTGATCGCCCGGCCCGGCAACGCCTTCGAGGCGATGCGGCATCTGCTCGAGGACAACCATGAGCCGCGCAAGCAGCAGCTTCGGCACATCCGGCGCGCGATCGCGATCTACCGCTCGCTGCTGGACGGCGGGGTCGTCGAGAAGCTCGACGAACCGGACGCCTCCGGCCGCGTGGTCCGCCTCACCGTGGACCTCCAGCAGGACTTCGCGCTGAACCAGCCGCTGTCCACCTTCGCGCTGGCCGCGTTCGAACTCCTCGACCCGGAGTCGCCCTCCTACGCTCTCGACATGGTCTCCGTCGTGGAGTCCACGTTGGACGACCCGCGTCAGATCCTGGCCGCCCAGCAGAACAAGGCGCGCGGTGAGGCGGTGGCCTTGATGAAGGCGGACGGCGTCGAGTACGAGGAGCGGATGGAGCGCCTCCAGGACATCACGTACCCGAAGCCCCTGGAGGAGCTGCTCTTCCACGCGTACGACACCTACCGCAAGAGCCACCCGTGGGTCGGCGACCATCCGTTGTCGCCGAAGTCCGTCATCCGTGACATGTACGAGCGGGCGATGTCGTTCACCGAGCTGGTGTCCCACTACGAGCTGGCACGCACCGAGGGCATCGTGCTGCGGTACCTGGCCGGCGCCTACAAGGCCCTCGACCACACCGTCCCGGACGACCTCAAGTCGGAGGATCTCCAGGACCTGGTGGAGTGGCTGGGCGAGATGGTGCGCCAGGTGGACTCGAGTCTGCTGGACGAGTGGGAGCAGCTCGCCAACCCGGCGGAGATGACCGCCGAGGAGGCCCAGGAGAAGGCCGACGAGGTCAAGCCGGTCACGGCCAACGCGCGTGCCTTCCGGGTCCTGGTCCGCAACGCGATGTTCCGCCGCGTGGAGCTCGCCGCCCTCGACCACGTCGCCGAACTCGGTGAGATGGACGGCGAGTCCGGTTGGGACGCCGACGCCTGGGGCGAGGCGATGGACAAGTACTGGGACGAGTACGACGACCTCGGCACCGGCCCGGACGCGCGAGGCCCCAAGCTGCTCGTCATCCAGGAGGAGCCGCAGAACGCCCTGTGGCGGGTCCGCCAGATCTTCGACGACCCGAACGACGACCACGACTGGGGCATCAGCGCGGAGGTCGACCTCACGGCCTCCGACGCCGAGGGCCGCGCGGTCGTCCGGGTCACCGCCGTCGGCCAGTTGTGAGTACCGAAGAGGGCACAGGAGAAGAGCACCGATGACGAATCCGGCCGAGAGGCTCGTCGACCTGCTCGACCTCGAGCAGATCGAGGTCAACATCTTCCGCGGCCGCAGCCCGCAGGAGTCCCTGCAGCGGGTCTTCGGTGGCCAGGTGGCGGGCCAGGCGCTGGTCGCGGCCGGCCGGACCACCGAGGGAGACCGGCCCGTGCACTCGCTGCACGCGTACTTCCTCCGTCCGGGCCGGCCGGGCGTGCCGATCGTGTACCAGGTCGAACGGGTGCGGGACGGGCGGTCCTTCACGACGCGCCGGGTCACCGCCGTGCAGCAGGGGCGCACGATCTTCAATCTCACCGCCTCCTTTCACAAGCCTGAGGAAGGTCCTTTCGAGCACCAGCTGCCGCCGGCTCGCGAGGTCCCGGACCCGGAGTCCCTGCCGACCGTCGTCGAGGAGATCCGGAAGCATCTGGGCGAGTTGCCCGAGCAGTTGGAGCGGATGGCGCGCCGTCAGCCCTTCGACATCCGGTACGCGGACCGGTTGCGCTGGAGCACCGAGGACGTCAAGGAAGCGGAGCCGCGCAGCGCGGTGTGGATGCGCGCCGTCGGGCCGCTGGGCGACGATCCGCTCGTCCACACCTGCGCGCTCACGTACGCCAGTGACATGACTCTCCTGGACGCCGTCCGTCTCCCGGTCGAGCCCTTGTGGGGTCCGCGGAACTTCGACATGGCGTCGCTGGACCACGCGATGTGGTTCCATCGGCCGTTCCGCGCGGACGAGTGGTTCCTGTACGACCAGGAGTCGCCGATCGCCACCGGCGGACGCGGGCTGGCCCGTGGCCGGATCTACGACCTGGAGGGACGCCTCCTGGTGTCCGTCGTCCAGGAGGGGTTGTTCAGGGCGCTGTAGGTCCGGTGCGTCACCCGTTTCGGCGGCGTAGCCAGGTCAGCAGTCCGCGGGTCGGCCGGTCGGGCGGGTCGGTGTCCTCGGGCCGGTCCGGTGGCCCGGCCGGGGGCGTCGGGGCCGGTTTCCAGGCAGGCCGTGGCGCGGGCTGCTCGGCCCGTGCCTCGGCCAGGGTTCGTTCCAGGTCGTACCTCAGCCAGTCGATCTCGTCCGGGTCGTCGGCCGTCATGATCTTCTCCACGAGGTGCGCGGCCGGTGTGCCGGGGGTGCCCTGGGCGGGCGGCCGGGGCCGGAACCTGTTCAGGTGGGAGCGTTCGTAGGGGTCCTCGACGACCGCCGCGACCTGGAGGGGGTCGAGGAACCCTGCCAGGACTCCGGCGCGTTGCCAGGGGCCGTCGGCCTGTCGGTGCAAGAAGCCCAGGTGGCGTCCCCGCCAGTTGCGGGACCGCAGGTCGACACCTGCATCCAGCTGGCTCCGCAGTACCTCGGGTGTGCGGCCGGTCAGCAGGAAGGCGTTGGTCCCGTCAGTGGCGAACTGCTTGAGTTCGTCGGCGAGATAGAGCCAGACGACGGCCCGATAGCGGTTCAGGTAGAACTTCACCGGCACCACCAGTCCCAGCCGCGCGAGGCGGGTGAACCGGGCCGGGGGCACGCCCATGACGGCGGCGCCTTCGCTGGTCCCCACGGCCAGCACGCTCGAGCGCAGTGCCTCGGGGAAGCCGGGGTCCGAGCGCAGACGTTCGATCTCCGCACGGGCCACCCGACGGCCCCCTCCGCCTTCGTCGGGCATGGTCCTGATGCGCCCGAGGTGCACGGCCAGGTCGAACTCGCTCCGCTTCAGATCCAGTTCCCGCGCTGCCCGGCTCGGCGTGCAGGAAGCGGAAAGTGGTCGCGTGACGGTGTTGCCGGACATGGTCGTCTCCCCCGTGGAGTGAAGTGGAGTGGAGCGGGCCCGCACGGTCGGCGGTGGCCTCGGAAAAAACCGTAGCCGGAATCGCCGACATCGAGGCGAGCCTGTGGATAACTCCACGAAGGAGGGAGAAAATGCAGGTCAGAGGTCTTCGAGTGGAGCACGGTCGGGCTGCCGGGCGTCCACGGTGAGGTGCTCTCCGACCCGGTTCACGAGCAGGGTCATCTCGTAGGCGATCTGGCCCATGTCGGCCTCCGCCCCGCTGAGCACGCACAGACAACTGCCGGTGCCCGCGGCGGTGACGAACAGCACCGCGTCGTCGAACTCGATCATCGTCTGGCGCACTCGGCCCGCGCTGAAGTGACGCCCCGATCCCTTCGCCAGGCTGTACAGTCCGGACGAGACGGCGGCGAGGTGCTCCGCGTCCTCCCGGAGCAGTCCCGCACTCGCGCCCGCCACCAGCCCGTCGTTGGACAGAACGAGTGCGTGCCGTACGTGGTCGACGCGCTCCGTCAGGTCGTCCAACAGCCAGCCCAGCCCCTGGTTCTGCGCCATGTCCCGCTCCCCGTGTGACGTTCCCCGTGTGACCCTCCGCCTCGCCGGAGAATCTGCCCGCCAGCCTTCCCCAGGAGCGGCCGCGGGAGCAAGGAGGATGGCGGCATGGCACAGAAGATGACCGATGAGGAATGGCGGGCGTTCGTCACGTACGGGACCCGCACCGCGAAGCTGTCCACCGTACGGGCCGACGGAAGCCCGCATGTGGCGCCGATCTGGTTCCTGCTCGACGGGGACGAGGTGGTGTTCAACACCGGCAAGGAAACGGTGAAGGGGCGCAATCTGGCGCGGGACGGCCGGGTCGCCCTGTGCATGGACGACGACCGGCCGCCCTTCGACTACGTGGTGCTGCGGGGCCGGGCCCGCATCTCGGAGGACCTCGACGAGGTCCGGCACTGGGCGACGCGGATCGCGGCGCGGTACATGGGCGAGGAGCGCGCCGAGGAGTTCGGCGCCCGCAACGGCGTGCCGGGCGAACTGCTCGTCCGTGTCGCCGTCGACAAGGTTCTGGCGCAGAAGGGCGTCGCCGGCTGACCGGTTCGACTTGGGCCGGGTCAGCCCACGGAGTCGAGCAGCCGGGCGGTGTGCATCCGCCCGGCGTACTCGACCAGCCGGATCAGCACCTCCTTCCCCGAGTCGCGGTCCCGGGCGTCGCACAGGACCACGGGGGTGCCGCCGTCGAGGTCGAGGGCGCGCGAGACATCCTGGGCACCGTATGTCCGCGTCCCCACGAAGCAGTTGACGGCCACCACGAACGGGATGTGCCGGTGCTCGAAGTAGTCGACCGCGGGGAAGCAGTCCTCCAGACGCCGGGTGTCGGCGAGGACCACCGCGCCCAGGGCCCCCTGCGACAACTCGTCCCACAGGAACCAGAAGCGGTCCTGGCCCGGGGTGCCGAACAGATAGAGGGAGAGGTCGGAACGGATGGTGATCCGGCCGAAGTCCATGGCGACGGTCGTCGTGACCTTCTGGTCCACGCCGTCGGTGTCGTCCACCGACTGTCCGGCCTCGCTGAGCAGTTCCTCGGTGCGCAGCGGCTTGATCTCGCTGACCGCGCCCACCATGGTGGTCTTGCCGACGCCGAATCCGCCGGCGACCAGTATCTTCAACGCCAGGGGAGCCGTGTCGCCGCCCGTGGTGTCGGAGTGTTCGAAGACCATGGATCACTTCTCTCGGGAGTGTCGGCAACGGTCGGGGTCGGTACCGGGGTGCCGTGGCTCGGCGCGGCGGTCGCGCGGGGTTTCGGCGCCGGAGTGCGAAGTCAGCATCATGACAACCACGGCCGCTTTCCGGGGGGTTCGACCGCTATCTGCCCGATGTGACCGACTCTTGCGTGTTCCGTGTCCGAAGGCGCGCACGAGGCGGTGTGCGGTGGGTCCGTACGCGTCCGGGTCCGTCCGAGGGTTCATCTACAGCGCTCGCAACCCCTCGATCACCTCGCGCAGAATCCGTTCGTCGGGCAGCTGCGCGGGCGGGACCGGGCGGCTGACGGTGACGCAGCCGAGTTCCAGCAGGTCTCCGAGGAGCACCCGGACCACGCCCACGGGAAGGTCCGCACCCGCCGAGAGTTCGGCGACGGACTGGGTCTCCGTGCGGCAGAGTCCGATGAGGGCGCGGTGTTCCGGTCCGAGCGCCATGCCGTCCGTGCTCGGCGCACCCGGATCCAGGGTGACCAGGGCGATCAGGTCGAAGCGCACTCCGGTGGGTCCCGGCTTCGTGCGCCCGCCGGTCATGGCGTACGGGCGGACGAGCGGGCCGGCCTCGTTGTCGTACCACTGGCTGTCCAGCTCGCGCGGGGTGCCGGTCATGTCCTCGGTCATCTGCGTGGGTCGCTCTCTGGCCTCATCCGGCGGCGGTCGGGCGCCCGGCAAGCCGTGGCGCCGTGTAGAGGTGCTCTCCGACCCGCTTGACCAGGCGCGCCATCTCGTAGGCGACGAGGCCGATGTCGGCGGTCACGGCGGTGAGGACGGTCAGGCAGGAGCCGTCGCCCGCGGCGGCCACGAACAGGAAGCCGTCGTCCATCTCCACCATGGTCTGGCGCACTCCGCCGGCGCCGAAGTGGCGGCCCGCGCCCTTGGCGAGGCTGTGGAAGCCGGAGGCGACGGCGGCGAGGTGTTCGGCGTCCTCTCTCCTGAGGCCCGTCGAGGCACCGACGGCGAGTCCGTCGTTCGACAGCACCACCGCGTGCCGTACCTCGCTCACGCGCATCACCAAGTCGTCCAGCAGCCAGTCGAGTTCGCCGGACCGCTGGGCCGACCTCGTGCTCGGGTCCTGGATCATCTGGGGTCTCCTTCGCTGCTGTCGCTGCCCGGTTCGGGTTCCGGGGCGGCTCCGTGGCCGGGCTGTATGCCGCCGCCGCGCGCCCAGCCCTTCCGGTACGCGGACATCCGGTCCCGTACGAGCTCGGGGGTGCGCTGTTCGTCGCCGCGCGGGCCGGGCGGCCGGGGCGGTTCCTCGGCGTGTGTCCTGCGCAGTTGGGGGGCGAGGTTGGCCTGCCGCACCCGGCGCGGGAGGTCGTCCGATCGTTCGGCGTCGTCCGGGGGACGGTGCAGGCGCAAGGCGGTGACTCCGGGAGGCGGGGGGTCGGCGGCCGCCGGTTCGGCAGCTTCCGGTTCCGCGGCGGCTCGGACGGCAGCGGCTCGGACGGGGGCCACCAGCGCGGGGCGGTCGGCGGAGGCGGGGACGGCTTCCTGATGCCGGTCGGCGGTGTGCCGGTCCGCGGCGGACACGCGCGCGTACACGCGTTTCGCGGGCCGTGGCTCGGTCTGGGCGACCTCACGGGCGGAACGTTCCGGCTTGTCACTGTGCAGCAGCGCCGTCGGCAGCAGGACCACGGCGGTGGTACCGCCGTAGGGCGAGGTCCGCAGATGGACCTTGATGCCGTGGCGGGCGGCGAGCCTGCTGACCACGAACAGGCCGAGCTGGTCGCTGTCGAACAGGTCGAGCGCCTCCGACTGCGCGATGCGCCGGTTGGCCTCGGTGAAGGTCTCCTTGCCCATGCCCAGGCCACGGTCCTCGACCTCGACGGCGTAACCGTTGCCCACGGGTTCGCCGGTGACCCGCACCCGCGTGTGCGGGGGCGAGAACTGGGCGGCGTTCTCGACGAGTTCGGCGAGCAGGTGGGTGAGGTCGGCGACGGCGGTGCCGATGACGGCTGCCTCCGGGAGCTGCCGTACCTCCACGCGCGCGTAGTCCTCGACCTCTGAGACGGCGGCACGCACCACGTCGGTGAGGGACACCGGCATGCGCCAGGCCCGGCCGGGCGCCGCCCCGGAAAGGATGATCAGGCTCTCCGCGTGGCGCCGCATGCGGGTGGTGAGATGGTCGAGCCGGAAGAGGTCGCTCAGCTCGTTCGGATCGTCGGAGCGGCGCTCCATGCTGTCCAGAAGGCTCAACTGACGATGGACGAGGACCTGGCTGCGGCGGGCGAGGTTGACGAACACCCCGGAGATGCCGCTGGCCAGTTCGGCGCGTTCCACGGCGGCCCGCAGTGCTGCGCGGTGCACGGTGCCCAGGGCCTGGGCGACCTGTCCGGTCTCGTCCTCGGAGGGAGGTCCCGGCGGCGCTTCGGCACGGACGTCGATCTCCTCCCCGGCGCGCAGCTTCCGCATGGCCTCCGGGAGTTTGCGCCGGGCGATCTCCAGGGCGCTGTTGCGCAGGCTGACCAGCTCGACGACGAGTCCACGGCCGATGCGCACGGAGATGACGAGCGAGGCGACGACGGCGGCGAGGCCGAGCAGGACTGCGGCGCCGGCCGAGGTGAACAGACCGCGGGTGAACGGGTCGGCGCGGTCGGCGACACCGCGTCCGGCGTCCGCCTCGATCGTCCGCATCCCGTTCTGCACGCGCGCGTGGGCCTTGTCCCAGCTGCTCGCGGGGGCGGCGGCGAGCGCCTTCGCGCCGGGTCCGTCGGCGAGGGCCCTGTCCTCGGCGGCGTACAGGGCCGCGTAGGTGGTGCCTGCGGCGAGCCGCTGCCAGGCGGTGCGTTCGGGTCCGCGCAGGTCCGCGACGGCCGATTCCGTCAGGGTGCGGCGGGTGTCGACGGCTCCGGTGAAGAGCCGCAGACGCTCTCCGTCGAGGCGTCCGGCGAGGCGCGCGCCGGCGAGCACGGCGCCCTCCTGGGCCAGTGCCTCCCCCGCGCGGGAGAACTCGAGCAGCACGCGCGCGTCCGAGCCGAGTTCGGCGTCCTGGACGCCCGAGAGGGCACCGCCGACCGAGAAGGCCGCCGAGATCGTGCTCGTGTACCGGCCGTACGTCTCCTCCCAGCCGGCGCTGCCGTCCAGGACCGCGGTCCGCAGCGAAGGGAGGCCCTCGGCCCCGGAGACGAACGTCTCGAGCCGCTGGGCCACTCCTGTGGGCAGGTCCTGGCCGTCTGCGACGGTGGCGTCGTCGCCCAGCCGCAGCCGGCCCACCGCGCGGTCCGTGCGTTCCGCGAGTGCCTTCAGGTCGCCGCCCTGCCCGGAGGCGGGTTTCGTCGCGTAGCGTACGGCGGCCGCCCGCTCGGTCTGGAGGGCGGCCACCGCGGCTGCCACGGGGGCGCGGACCTGGGAGTCCACGCGCTGCAACTGGCGCAGCCCGGACACGTCCTGGGCCGTGCTGACGGTGGCGTACGCCCACAGGGCGAGCAGGGAGACGACCGGCACCATCAGCAGGCAGACGATCTTGGCGCGTACGGTGCGCGGCCTGATGCGCCAGCGCTCCGCGCGCGGGGGTATCGCGTCCGCGAGCGTGTCGATCTGCTCTTCCGCGCCCTCGTCGGCGGGCGGTCCGGCGTGGGCGCGGCGCCCGCGTGTGGGGGGCGGCGCGTCGGCGCCTGCCGTGGGGGTCCTACGGGG
Organism: Streptomyces sp. NBC_00080; assembly: GCF_045041255.1. NCBI lineage: Bacteria > Bacillati > Actinomycetota > Actinomycetes > Kitasatosporales > Streptomycetaceae > Streptomyces > Streptomyces sp. NBC_00080. The sequence continues at coordinate 8,208,773 of NZ_CP108235.1, read as the reverse complement.
TGTACGCATGGCCTCCTCGCTCGGAAGGGGTTCAGGGACGGGCCGGTCGCGTCAGACGGACCGGGCCTGCTGTCGGACGGTGAGGCTGTCCACGGGCTGCTGGGCCGAGGCGGACGCCTCGCGCTCCCCCGTGGTGGGCGACAGCGCGACGAAGGCCGAGGTCAGGAAGAGATAGGAGCCGAGGCCGACGGCGAGGGGGAAGATGAACTGCATCGCCGAGGCCCCCGGCAGCGGCTCGCCGGAGGGCGTGACATGGACGCTCACCGCGAACATCGCGGTGTAGTGCATGCTGCTCACCGCCGCGCCCATGACGAGGGAGGCGAAGGTGACCGCGATCGGCGACCTGATGTTGAGCGCCGCCCAGAGGGCCGCGGTGGCCGCGACGACGGCGATCAGGACGGACAGTCCGACGCGGACGGGGTCGTACGTCACGTCGGCGTGCAGGCGGACGGCGGCCATTCCCAGGTAGTGCATGCTGGCCACCCCGAGGCCGGTGGTGAGGCCGCCGATCAGCAACGCGCGTGTGCGGTCACGGCTGTAGCCGACGGCGAAGACGCCGGCGCAGACCACGGCCATGGCGACGAGAAGACTGAGCACGGTCAGCGGAACGTCGTAGCGGATGTCGGTGCCGCTGACGGCGAAGCCGAGCATGGCCACGAAGTGCATGGTCCAGATTCCGGTGCCGATCGCCGAGGCGGCGGTGATCAGCCAGTTGCGGCGCGAGCGTCCGGTGGCGCCGAGTGCCCGCACGGTGCAGCGCAGCCCGAGGGCGGCGCCCACGCAGGCCATCACGTACGACAGCACGGGGGTCAGCCAGCCGAAGGCGGCGTGGTCCAGGTGTCCCATGGCCACGGGACGCTAGTGGGGGCACGGGAGCACAAAGGGGGCGCATTTCGAAAGGTGTTGAAATGTGGCGCAGTAGTGCGCCGGAACGATCGGGTCACGCTCGAACGTGTGCACCGAGGCGTCGTCCGTGTCGGTGAGGGATCATGCGGAGCATGAGCGACGACCACACACACGTTCAGGAGTTCTTCGGCGCGCGGGCCGCGGACTGGGACAGCCGCTTCCCGGACGACGGCCCCGCCTACGCCGCCGCGGTCGGCCGGCTCGGCCTGCGTGCGGGAGCGCGTGTGCTGGACGCGGGCTGCGGCACCGGGAGGGCCCTGACGCCGCTGCGTGCGGCCGTGGGGCCGTCCGGAGTGGTCGTCGGGGCCGATGTGACGCCGGCCATGCTGGCGGCCGCCGTACGGGCCGGACGCGACCGTGCCGGGCGGCTGATGCTCGCCGACGTGACCGCGCTCCCCCTGCGCTCCGCGTCGCTGGACGCCGTGTTCGCGGCCGGCCTCATCGCCCACCTGCCCCGGCCGCAGGAGAACCTGCGGGAGCTGGCGCGGGTGGTGCGCCCCGGCGGCACGCTGGCACTGTTCCACCCGATCGGCAGGGCGGCGCTCGCGGCCCGTCAGGGAAGGCAGCTCACGCCGGAGGACCTGCGTGCGGAGCCCAATCTCCGCCCGCTGCTGGCAGGTTCGGGCTGGCGCATGACGTCGTACGCCGACGAGGACGCCCGCTTCCTGGCCCTGGCCGTGCGCGAGGCCTGAGGGCTCACGCCTCCCCGGCGACCGCCCGCACGAAGGCGTCGGGGTTGTCGAACATGACGTTGTGACCCGCCCCCGGGACCGTCACCACACGCACGCCCGCCGCCTCCAGGGCGTCCGCTCCGTCGAGCTCGCCGGTCAGCGCGCCCTGGAGGTAGACACGCTCCACCGCGTCGAGGCCGGCCAGGATCTCGCGCATGACGGGGTCGGAGCCGCGCCTGAGTCCGACGGCGGTGCGGTGCAGTGCCCGCGGGTCGGCCAGCCGCATGGTCGCGGCCCACATCGGCCCGACCTTGCCCAGCACGCGCGCGTACCCGCTGTCGACGAACTCCTCCTCCGTGTACGAGGCGATCCCGCTGCTGCCCGCGGAGGGCGGCGGAAAGGGGTCCAGATTGGCCTCCGTGAGCACGAGACGTGCGACCAGGTCGGGCCGGCGATGGGCGAGGACGACGGCCACGGAGCCACCCATGCTGTGGGCGACCAGCTCGGCGCCGGTCACCCCCGCCGCGTCCAGCGCGGCCGCCAGGGCGTCGGCGTGCTCGTCGAGTGTGTAGCCGAAGTCCGCGGGACGGTCACTGATGCCGTGTCCGGGCAGGTCGACGAAGAGGCTGCGCCGTCCGGCGAGTTCGGGACGGGCGGCCACATGCGCGTGGTAGACGGCCGAAGCCGCGCCCAGGCCGTGCACGTACACCCGCGCGGGTCCCGCGCCCTGTGACTCGGTCCAGCGGACATGGCTGCCCGCACCGTCGAACTCCGCCTGCTGCATCGTCTCCCCTTCGGCTCGTCACCGCCGTCGATTCCGGCGACGCTCAACATACATCGGATCGGATGTATCACGTCGACGCTATATTAAGCTACCGATGTAGACGACCATCGAGGTAAGGCCGTACCGATGTACCACTGTCATGCGGCAGAATGCGGGCATGCTGGAGCTCGCCATCCTCGGTTTTCTGTACGACGCCCCGCTGCACGGCTACGAGCTGCGCAAACGCATCACAGCGCTGACGGGACACGTCCGTCCGGTGGCCGAGAGCACGCTCTACCCGACGATCAAGCGGCTGGAGAAGTCGGGTTTCCTGGTGCGCACCACCGAGCCCGGCGCCGTCGCCGCTCCGCGCCATGTCCTCAGCCTCACCGACGAGGGCGGGAGGGAACTGCGCCGGCAGCTCGCCGAACCCGACCAGCGCGACATCACCGACGAGAACCGCTGGTTCACGGTGCTCGCCTTCCTCCGGCACCTGGACGACGCCGCAGCCCAGGCGGCCGTGCTGCGCCGCCGACTGGCCTTCCTGGAGGAGCCCGCGAGCTTCTTCTACGAAGGCGACCGGCCGCTGCGGGCCGAAGAGCTGGAGGACCCGTTCCGGCGCGGTGTGCTGACCATCGCGCGCGCCACGTCCCGGGCCGAGCTCACCTGGCTGCGCGACACCCTCGCCTCACTGGGCGGATGACCCGCCCGGCTGCCGGACGGGGCAGCCTGCGACGCCGGGTACCGGGCGGGTGCCCAGCTCGCCCAGCCGGAAGCCGTTGGGGTAACCCTTGATCTCCCGGTTCTGTCGCGCGTGGTGGGGTGCGCTGCGCGGCGGCAGCAGCCGCACCAGGCGTCCACGCGCGCGTACCGCGGCCCGCACCGAGGCGCGGGTCACGGGGCTCGGAGGGGTGTAGCGAAACGCCCTCAACAGGTGTTCGTCGAGCAGGGCGAGTGTGGCGTTGCGCAGGACGGGTGCCAGCGGCCTCGGATACCAGGAGGCCATCAGGGTGAGCGTGGCGTCCGAGACCCGCCGCGCGCCCTCGTCCCAGGCGAAGTGAGCCTCTTCGTAGGCGTCGAGGCAGGCCTCGAACTCCTCATAGGTCTCGGGGATGTCCTGGATACCCATGCGCTGCCCCAGGGTGCGGTAGTGCACGGTGCAGGCGACGATCTCGTGGCGCGACAGCCTGCGCCATCCGTAGGCGTCGATCCATCGCTTCGGCATCACGACGAAGGTGCAGAGCACGTAACGCATGTCGTCGTTGCTGATGTCGTAGGAGCGGTGCATCTGGTTGATGCGCCGGACGGCCGTCCGGCCCTGCTCGCTGTCGAAGCCGTGCTCGACGACGGCGTCGAGCAGGAGCGAGGTGTCGTCGTAGCGCTTCTGGGCGCGGTCCGTGAGTTCCGCCGTCTCGGCGAGCAGACGCCCGATGCTCGGCACCGCGTAGGTGCGGTACAGGGCCAGTTCCAGGGCGCGCGTGACGTCCCAGGGGAACTCGTACGCCGCGGTGAGTCGGTAGATCTCGAACGCGTCCTTGTACGGGTCCATCCGCCGGATCCGCCCGAGCCGTTCGAAGCGCTTCACCGCACCGTCCCCCTTCTGCCGCCGGAACTGCAACTCTAGTTTGAACAGAAGGAGATGAAGGATCAGTCAGGGCAACCACGCAGGGGGAAGGCGGTCGGCATGTTCGACAGGGTCAGCAAGGCCTACGGGAGATTCCGCGACGCGATGCGCGCGCGGTCGCGTCCGGACGGGGAGGGGCGTCCCGAGAAGGAGTCGCGTGGTGGCGGGAAACGCACCCACAATCTGTTCGAGGCGGCCGCCGCGTACGTCTCGGCGTGCGCCGAGGACGATCAGGACAGGATCGACGAGGCTGCGGGCTGGGTGTCGCCGGAGGCGCTGTCCTTCGGGGTCAACGAACTGGCCTGTCGTGCGGTCATCGCGCTCGCCCGGGAGCGCGACGAGTCGCCCCGCACCGTGGCTCGTGAGCTGCTCGGACTGCCGTCGGCGTGACGGACGCAACGGCCGGGGGTGGTCGATTCGCCCCGTCCGACCGGAAAGCCGCAGCTCGGGTGAGTCGGGGAGTCGTGACAAGCGCCTTCCCGCCGCACTAGGGTGCGCGCCGTTGGACAAACCTATGGGGAGGCTGGGATGGCTGGGACGGACGAGGATGCCGTCGCCGCCGCGGACGATGCGCTCTATGTGCTCACGGCGGTGCTGCTGACGCCGGCGAAGTTCCCGAGCGCGCTGGGCGACGACTACCCGGAGGCCTGTGCGGCGCTCGGCCTCCCGCCGCTCGCCGACGGGTACGGATTGGTGCTGGGCCAGGACGGCGAGGGCGCGCGGTGGACGGTCGTCATCGACGACGTGTCGCTGGTGGCCGTCGCCATCGCGTCGTGGGACTGCGGCATGGAGTACGACCTGTCGCCCGGCGAGCGGACGGTCGTCGCCGCCCTGCCCGGCTGGCCGCTGGCGGTCGCCGTCGCGGCTCCCGGCGTGCCCGCGCCGCACGATCCCGCCGCCGAGGTCGCGGAGGGCCCCGCGCTGTCGCCTCCGGACACGACCACCTGGGGTCCGGCCCAGCGGCGCCTGGGGGCCGACGAGATCGCGCTCCAGTGGGCGCTGTGGCGCGAGCAGATCGACGACGCGGACTTCGCCCGCCCCCAGGAGGGCACCACCGCGAACGCCGGCGTCGGCGCCGGTCAGGGGGCCCGGGACGAAGAGGCGGGCGGGTCCGACACCGCCGACCGCGCCGACGGGGTCAACGGTGCCGAGAAGGGCGCGGCGAACGGCCACAGCGGCATCCGACGCGTCCTCGCCGAGGTACGCGCCTACGTGGACGCCCCGCCTCCGCTCGGCCGCGTCCGGTCGTCGTTCGCTCCCGGTGACGCGCGTACGCTGCGCGCCGACGGCCCCGGGTGGTCACTGGTCGCCAGGACCGACGACATCGCGTTCGTCCTGCTCGACGAAGAGCCCGGCGAGGTGCTGCCGGTCGGCCGCGGACCCGAACTGCCCGGGCTCCTGGAAGCGCTCGACAAGATGGCCGTACGGCCGCTCTGAGCTCGCGGCGACCCCTCTGCGGCCGTCGGCGCCCACTCCATGGGCACCGACGGCGTGGATGTGCGAAGGACGGGGACCGCGACGCGGTCCCCGTCACTCAGCGGCCGAGCTCCTTGCGCGTGGCGCGGCGCAGCCTGCGCCGCTGAGAGGGATCCAAGGTGAGGTAGGCAGCCGCCGGAACCCCCAGCACGATCAGCAGGGCGGCCCACCAGGGCAGCCAGATCAACAACAGCAGTCCGACCGCCACACCCCCTGCGGCGATCTTCGCGTTCTTCGACATGTGCGTCGCCTCCTTCGCGGCCACTGCCGCTCTCTGCCATGAAAACGGCTCCACGCGGCCCGCGGTTCCGGACTCGACCCTGAGACGTCCCTGAGGTACAGCCCCGAGACGCCCCTGGGAGTTCCCGTCCCAGGATGGCGGACCAGACCGGATCCTCACATGGTGCGCGTTTGCCGCCGCAGTGCTGTACCCTCAGCGACCCCGCCCCTGGTAGTCAAGTTTGAGGAGTAATTTCATCACCGTGCAGAGGGTTCCCTTGGCGACACCGTTCGAGATCTCCGAACTGGCACGTTGCTCCGCCGTGTTCGTGCCCGGCACCCCGGCCCGAACCGGCGGCGTCGCCTTCTGGCGACCCGACGACGACGCCCTTCCCGCCGCCGGCCGACGGGTGGAGGATCTCTCAGTCGTTCTGCCGGCCGGCTCCGGTGTGGCACTCGCGCGCGTGCCCGCCCTCCTCCTGCCGCTGGAAGAGGCCCTGCCCCTCCTCACGCGCGCGCGTGACGTGCCGGACGGACACCGGGCCGCCGCCTTCTGGGGTGCGGCCGCTCTGCTGGCACTGCGGTGTGTGGCGCGCGGTCTCCTGCTGCCCGGCCTGTCACCGGAGGACCACGACGCCTGGCGGATCGGCCCGCTGGCTCCGCAGGACATCGACCAGGTACGCCGACTGGCCGCCTCGATGCCACCAGAAGCACACGCCGCCCCCCTGGACGAGGCCCCGCCCCTGCGCCTTCCCGACCCCGAGCGACTGCTGCGCGCCTTCCTGGACGCCGTGGCGGACGCGCTCCCGCGCACTCCCGCCGCGCCGCTCCTGACCGGAGGTCCGGCCTACGCGGCCCCGCAGCCCCGACACCTGCCGGAACTGCGCGCCTGGGCGGCCGACGTCGCCGCGGGCCACGACGCCGGCGTGCGGATCTCGCTGCGGATCGAGGTCTCCGGGCTCGACATGCCCGGGATCGACGCGCCCAGGTTCCGGGCCGTGCCGCAGGTGCACAGCGTGAGCGACCCCGCGCTCGTCGCGGACGCCACCGACGTCTGGGCGGACTCCGGCGTCACCCGCGGGGCGTTCGGCCCCCGCGCGCGGATGGACACCCTGCTCGCCCTGCGCCGTGCGGCCCGTGCCTGGCCTGCGCTGACACCCCTGCTGTCGGCCACCGTGCCGGACGCCGTCGAACTCCTCGACGAGGAGCTGTCCGAGCTGCTGGGCGAGGGCTCGCGGGCACTGGCGGGCGCGGGGATCGAGGTGCACTGGCCGAGGGAGTTGGCCCGCACCCTCACCGCCCGCGCGGTCGTGGGGCCGCCCGAGCAGGAAGGGGGGCACGCTCGGCTCGGCGCGGACACACCGTCCTTCCTGTCGGCGGACTCGCTCCTGACGTTCACCTGGTGGTTCGGGCTGGGCGAACAGCAGCTGACCCGCGAGGAGCTGGACCGGCTGGCCGAGGCCAATCGGCCTCTGGTGCGGCTGCGCGACCAATGGGTCCTGATCGACCCACGGGAACTGCGCCGGGCCCGCGCGCAACAGGACCGCAAGATGACGCCCGTGGACGCGCTGGGCGCGGCTCTGACGGGCTCGACGGAGGTCGACGGCCGCCGGGTCGACGTGCGGCCCACCGGGTGGCTGGCGGCCCTGCGAGAGCGGCTGACGCAGCCCGGGACGCAGGAGCCCGTGGCGCAGCCCGCGGCCCTCGACGCCACGCTGCGCGACTACCAGCGGCGCGGTCTGGACTGGCTGGCCCGGACCACGGCGCTGGGACTGGGCTGCTGCCTGGCGGACGACATGGGGCTCGGCAAGACCGTCACGCTGATCGCCCTGCACCTGCACCGCCAGACGGACGCCTCGGCGGCGGGTCCCACCCTCGTGGTCTGTCCGACGTCCCTGATGGGCAACTGGCAGCGGGAGATCGAGAAGTTCGCGCCGGGCACGCCGGTGCGCCGCTTCCACGGTCCGCAACGAGATCTGGCATCCCTGGCCGACGGGGAGTTCGTCCTGACCACCTACGGCACGCTGCGCCTGGACGCGGGACGGCTCGGCGAGGTGCCGTGGGGCCTGGTCGTGGCGGACGAGGCCCAGCACGTGAAGAACCCGTACTCGGCGACCGCGCGGGCGCTGCGCACGATCGGCGCACGCGCGCGCGTGGCGCTCACGGGCACGCCGGTGGAGAACAACCTGTCGGAGCTGTGGGCCATCCTGGACTGGACGACACCCGGTCTGCTGGGCCGGCTCGGCGCCTTCCGTACGCGGTACGCGCGGGCCGTGGAGAGCGGCGGGGACCCGGCCGCGGCGGAGCGGCTCGGCCGGCTCGTGGGACCGTTCCTGCTGCGCCGCCGCAAGTCGGACCCGGGGATCGCCCCCGAGCTGCCGCCCAAGACCGAGACCGATCGGCCCGTGGCCCTCACGCGGGAGCAGACCGGCCTGTACGAGGCCGTGGTGCGCGAGACGCTCGCCGCGATCGCCGAGGCGGACGACATGGCGCGCCGGGGGCTGATCGTGAAGCTCCTGACCGGTCTCAAGCAGATCTGCAACCACCCGGCGCAGTACCTCAAGGAGGAACGGCCGAGGACGGCCGGGCGCTCCGGGAAGCTCGAGCTCCTGGACGAGCTGCTCGACACCCTCCTCGCCGAGGGGGCGAGCGTGCTGGTCTTCACGCAGTACGTGCGGCTGGCGCGCCTTCTCGAACAGCACTTGGCGGCGCGGGGCGTACCCACGCAGTTCCTGCACGGCGGTACTCCCGTCGCCGAGCGCGAGAACATGGTCGGGCGTTTCCAGGACGGCGAGGTGCCCGTGTTCCTGTTGTCGCTCAGGGCCGCGGGCACGGGCCTCAACCTCACGCGCGCGGAGCACGTCGTGCACTACGACCGCTGGTGGAACCCGGCCGTCGAGGCGCAGGCCACCGACCGCGCGTACCGCATCGGCCAGACCCGGCCCGTGCAGGTGCACCGGCTGATCGCCGAGGGCACCATCGAGGACCGCATCGCGGCCATGCTGCGCCGTAAGCAGGATCTCGCGGACGCCGTTCTCGGCTCCGGCGAGGCGGCGCTCACTGAACTGACGGACGCCGAGCTGGCCGATCTGGTCGAGCTGCGAGGGGATGCGCGATGAACCGGCACGACAGCGTCGAGGAACGGACCTTCGCCGCATTGCCTCCCGCTCACGGGACGGGGTTCGCCCGGACGTGGTGGGGACGGGCGTGGCTGACCGCGCTCGAGGACGGCGCGCTGGACGGGGAGCAGGTGAGGACGGGCCGTCGGCTCGCGCGCGCGGGCGCCGTGGGCGCGGTGTCGGTGCGGCCGGGGCGGATCACGGCCGTCGTCCAGGACCGCGATCACACGCGGCACCGGGCCGACGTGCTGCTCGACCGGCTCTCGGACGACCACTGGGACCGTCTGCTGGACCTGGCGGTGGAGCGCGCGGGGCACGTCGCCGCGCTGCTCGACCGGGAGATGCCGCCCGATCTGGTCGAGGACGCCGAGTCGGCCGGCATCGACCTGCTTCCGGGGCTGGGTGACCTGGAGGCGCAGTGCGACTGCGGCGCCTGGGACCACTGCGGTCACACGGCGGCGGTCTGCTACCAGGTGGCGAGGCTGCTCGACCAGGATCCGTTCGTCCTCCTGCTGCTTCGGGGACGTTCGGAACGGAGCCTGCTGGACGACCTCCAGGCGCGTGGCTCCGCCGCTCGGCCCGACGCGGAGCCGCCGCGGACCGAAGGGGTGGACGCGGCGGAGGCGTACGCGGCCGGGAACATCCTGCCCCCGCTGCCCGCCGTGCCCGTACTCCCGCCGGAGCCGGGAGTGCCGCCCTCCTGGGACACGGATGCCCCTCCCCCGTCCGGGGTCGAACCGTCGGCGCTGGAGATCCTGGCCGCCCGGACGGCCGCCGCGGCACACCTGCTGCTCGCGGAGGCACTCCGTGAGGGAGCGGAACGGCGAGCGCCGACGGCCGGATTGACCGTGGGTCAGGACGCCGTACGGCTGGCGGAGGGCGTCCTCGGCGTATCCGGGACGGCGGACCGACCCGGCGCGGCCGTGCTGGACCGTCTCGCCACCGGGTCGGGGCGCGACCGGGCGGAACTGGCCGCTGCCGTCCGGGCCTGGCGACACGGCGGGGCGGCCGCCCTGTCCGTGCTCGAGGAGGAGTGGGTCGTGGAGGGCGAGGTGTTCGCACGCGCGCGTGCCGCGCTGGAATCGGCCTGGGAGGAGGACGAGCGGCCGGTGCTGCGGGCACGGGCGAACCGGTGGACGGTCGTCGGGACGGCCTGCCAACTGCGGCTGGGGCGGGACGGCAGATGGTGGCCGTACCGTGAGGAGGGCGGTCGCTGGATGCCGGCCGGGGATGCGGCCCACGACCCGGCGACGGCTCTGGCCGTGGCCCGCCCTGACGGCGAGGAAGCGCTCTCTTAGGCCTGCTCCCTACGATGCCGCGCGGGGCGTCGGTCCGACGGGCGGCCGACGCCCTCCGTTCATCCGGAGGTCGTACGGCGTTCGACGCGTGCCCCAAACCTGGCCGCTGTCAGCGAACTTGTCGCATCTTCTCCTCAGGAGGCCTGATGTCCCCGCACGCCACCGGTCGGCGCCGCGTCCATCGTTCCGTCGCGGCGGGCCTACCGCTCGCCGTGCTGGCCGCGCTCGCCACCGCCGGACCGGCCGCCGCGGGCACTCCGGCCCAGGAGGCGCACGTCACGCGGACCGCGACGCTCGCCGACATCCCGCTCGGGACGTTCAGCAACGCGCTGTTGCCCGGCACGGTGGCCGACGACCGGGGCGTGGACCTCGGCGGCATCGGCAGCGACATCTATCCGGCGGGCCGCAAGGGCGAGTTCTGGACGGTCACCGACCGCGGGCCCAACGGGCAGATCAAGGTCGGCGGCACCAAGCGCCGTACGTTCCCCGTGCCCGGGTTCGATCCGGCGATCGTGCGCATCGGGGTGTCCGGGGACACGGTGAAGGTGCTCCAGGCGATCCCGGTCACCACGAGGTCGGGCAAGCCCGTGACGGGCCTGTCGAACCAGGCGGGGCGCGACGAGGCGCCGTACTCCTACGACGCCCAGACGCCCCTGCCGTACAACCCGAACGGGCTGGACACCGAAGGCATCGTGCGGGCGGCGGACGGGAGTTTCTGGCTCGTCGACGAGTACGGGCCCTCGCTGGTGCACGTCTCCGCGCGCGGGAAGGTGTTGACGCGTTACGTGCCGCAGGGGCTGAAGCTCACGGGCACGGACTACCCCGTGGTGGAGGCGCTGCCGGCCGTCCTGCTGCACCGGAAGAGCAACCGCGGCTTCGAGGGGCTGGCCCAACTCCCGGGCGGCGACCTCGTCCTGGCGGTGCAGAGCCCGTTGTCGCTTCCGGACACGGACGCGGGAGAAGGCTCGCGGACCACGCGTCTGCTGCGTTTCTCACCGAAGAAGAAGGCCGTCACCGCAGAGTACGCGTACCGCTTCGACCCGGTCGAGGTGGTCGACCCGAGCGAGGACGACACCTCCGAGCTCAAGATCTCCTCGCTGGTCGCCGTGGGCGGCGACCGGCTGCTCGTGGAGGAGCGCACCGACAAGGCCGCGCGGCTGCACCTGGTACGGCTGAGCCGGGCGGCGAACATCCTGGGCGGCCGCTGGGACGACGACACGACGTCCCCCTCGCTGGAGCAGTTGGACGACCCCGCGGCCTCGGGAGTCCCGGTGCTGGCGAAGCGGCTGGCCGTCGATCTCGGCACGGTCGCCGGGGTGCCCGGGAAGATCGAGGGCGTCGCACTCGTGGACCACTCCACGTTGGCCCTCGTCAACGACAACGACTTCGGGATGACGGACGGCGCCGGCGCTGTCGACGCGCAGGGCCGGCTCGTCGACAGCGGCATCGAGACGACGGTCACCTACGTGCGGCTGCCGCGCGGCGTGTGAGCGACGGCACCTCGGCCCGCGCGCGTGGCGCTGACCGGCGGCCACACGCGCGTGGCCGCTAGGGCAGCAGCTCCTCCAGGGACGGCAGCAGGGACTCGAGATCGCTGGGCAGATCGCTCGGCAAGGCGGTCGGCAGCCGGCTCGGCAGTCGGGTGGGGAGCTGCGACGGAAGTTCGGTCGGCAGGCCGCTGGGCAGCTCGACCGGAAGGCTGAAGGAAGGGGTGGGGGTGGCGCCGCTGCCGGTGCTGTTGCCGACGTTCGGCTCGTTGTCCGGCGAATCGTCGCCTCTCATCAGCACGACGGCGACCACGGCCCCGGCGGTGACGAGCAGCGCGAGGACGACGAAGAGCGGGTTCCTCCGCCTTCCGGACCCGCCCGGCGGACCCGATGGCGGCGGCGACCAGCCGCCCCCGCCCGTCCCGTCGTCGGGTCCGTAGCCGGAGCGGGGCGGTCCGAAGCCGCCCGGAGGCGGCATGTCGCCCGGCGGTCCGGGCGGTCGAGGCGGTACGGGCGGCGTGGCCATGCCGTCCAGCGTCGCGGGGAACCGCCCGCGGCGCGAGCCCCGCACGGAAGTTGATACCGACTCATGCCATGGACCGCATGATTCCGGCGTATTCCGCGCGGACGCCGCTCGAAGCCGAGCGAGGACCGAGCGGAGACCGAGCGCGGACCGAGCGCGGACCGAGCGAGAACCGATCGTTCGACGGCACGCGTGTGTGCACGCTCATCGGTGCACACACGCGTGCGTGCCGGTTCAGCCCCGGGCGCCCAGCAGGTGGTCCATGGCGAGCTGGTCGAGGTGCTCGAAGGCCATGCCGCGGGCGGCGGCCGTCTCGGCGTCGAAGTCCTCGAAGGCGGTCCGGTCGGCGAGCAGGCTCTCCAGGCCGTCGGCGGCGGTCGCCTGGGCGAGCTCGTCCAGGCGGGAGGCGCGCAGGGCCGCCTGGACCTCCGGGTCGCTGCGGAACGCGGCCGCACGCTCCTTGAGGATCAGGTAGTTGCGCATGCAGCCCGCGGCCGAGGCCCACACACCGTCGAGGTCCTCGGTGCGCGGCGGCTTGAAGTCGAAGTGCTTCGGGCCCGCGTAACCGGCGCTCTCCAGCAGGTCGACCAGCCAGAACGCGGAGCGCAGATCGCCGGCGCCGAAGCGCAGGTCCTGGTCGTACTTGATGCCGGACTGGCCGTTGAGGTCGATGTGGAAGAGCTTGTCCGCCCACAGCGCCTGGGCGATGCCGTGCGGGAAGTTCAGCCCGGCCATCTGCTCGTGGCCGACCTCGGGGTTCACGCCGTACAGCTCCGGGCGCTCCAGGCGCTCGATGAAGGCCAGGGCGTGGCCGACGGTCGGGAGCAGGATGTCGCCGCGCGGCTCGTTCGGCTTGGGCTCGATGGCGAACTTCAGGTCGTAGCCCTGGGAGGTCACGTACTCGCCGAGGAGGTCGAAGGCCTCCTTCATGCGGTCGAGGGCCACTCGTACGTCCTTGGCGGCACCGGACTCCGCGCCCTCACGGCCGCCCCAGGCGACGTAGATCTTCGCGCCGAGCTCGACGGCCAGGTCGATGTTGCGGATCGTCTTGCGCAGGGCGTAGCGACGCACGTCACGGTCGTTCGCCGTGAACGCGCCGTCCTTGAAGACGGGGTGCGTGAAGAGGTTGGTGGTGGCCATCGGCACGGTCATGCCGGTGGTGTCCAGGGCCTGGCGGAAGCGCTTGATGTGCTCCTCGCGCTCGCTCTCGGAGGACCCGAAGGGGATCAGGTCGTCGTCGTGGAAGGTCACGCCGTAGGCGCCCAGCTCGGCCAGGCGCTGCACCGACTCGACCGGGTCCAGGGCACGCCGCGTGGCGTCACCGAACGGGTCCCTTCCCTGCCAGCCGACGGTCCACAGGCCGAAGGTGAACCTGTCATCGGGGGTGGGCTGGTAGCTCATCGTGCGGCTCCTTGCTTGAAGACTGTGTCGCCGACTATTTCGTCATGGCAGTTTACAAATTAGTATGCGGACGCATCTCTGGGAAGACAGATCCCGCAGAGCCGCGGAAAAACTTGAGGGAGAACCCGATGTCAGCAGCCGAGGGTCCGCTCGTCGTCGGCGTGGACACGTCCACCCAGTCCACGAAGGCGCTGGTCGTCGACGCGGCCACCGGCCAGGTCGTCGCGAGCGGCCAGGCGCCGCACACGGTGACCTCGGGCGCCGGCCGCGAGAGCGACCCCCGCCAGTGGTGGGACGCCCTGCGCGAGGCCCTGCACCAGTGCGGCGACGCGGCCCGCGAGGCCGCCGCGGTGTCGGTCGGTGGGCAGCAGCATGGGCTCGTCACGCTGGACGAGCGCGGTGAGCCGGTGCGTCCGGCGCTGCTGTGGAACGACGTACGCTCCGCACCGCAGGCTCGTCGGCTGACCGAGGAACTGGGCGGAGCGAAGTTCTGGGCGGAACGCACCGGGTCCGTCCCGGCCGCGTCCTTCACGGTCACGAAGTGGGCCTGGCTGGCCGAGCACGAGCCGGAGGCCCTGCGCGCCACGAAGGCCGTACGCCTCCCCCACGACTACCTCACCGAGCGCCTCACGGGTGAGGGCACCACCGACCGCGGTGACGCCTCCGGCACCGGCTGGTGGGCGTCCGCGACCGAGTCGTACGACGCGGAGATCCTCGCCCACGTGGGACTCGACCCGGCGCTGCTGCCCCGCGTGGTGCGCCCCGGGGAAGTCGCGGGCACCGTACGCGACAGTCACGACCTGCCCTTCGCCAAGGGCACCCTGGTCGCCCCGGGCACCGGGGACAACGCCGCGGCGGCGCTGGGCCTCGGGCTGCTCCCCGGCACGCCCGTGCTGAGCCTCGGCACGTCGGGCACGGTGTACGCGGTGGCCAAGCGCCGTCCCACCGACCCCACCGGCACCGTGGCCGGGTTCGCCGACGCGCACGGCGACTGGCTGCCCCTTGCCTGCACCCTGAACTGCACCCTCGCCGTCGACCGCGTCGCCGCCCTGCTGGGCCGGGACCGCGAGGCCGTGGAACCCGCCGCGGACCTCACCCTGCTGCCCTACCTGGACGGCGAGCGCACTCCGAACCTGCCGAACGCCTCGGGCCTCCTGCACGGTCTACGCCACGACACGACCGCCGGCCAGCTGCTCCAGGCCGCCTACGACGGCGCGGTGCACTCCCTGCTCGGCGCGCTCGACCTGGTCCTCGACGAGGACGCGGACCGCTCGGCTCCCCTGCTGCTGATCGGCGGCGGCGCCCGGGGCACGGCCTGGCAGGAGACCGTGCGCCGGCTGTCCGGGCGGCCGGTCCAGGTGCCCGAGGCCAAGGAACTCGTCGCGCTGGGGGCTGCGGCGCAGGCGGCGGGCCTGCTGACCGGCGAGGACCCGGCCGCCGTCGCCCGCCGCTGGAACACCACCCGGGGTCCGGTCCTCGATGCCGTCGAGCGGGACGAGGCGACGCTCGCCAGGATCGCCGGGGTACTCTCCGACGCGGCCCCGCTGCTGGACCGGAGCACGGACGCCCACTGAGCATCGACGAATCGACGGAGGCATGACCGCACCGCTGCACGAGGCCCGGCCGACCGGCCCGGGGCGCGCACTGCCCGACACCCAGCAGGGCATGCGCCGCCGCAACCTGGCCCGGGTGCTGCACGCCGTCCGCGCCGAGGGGCCGCTCTCGCGCGCCGCGGTCGCCTCACGCATCGGCCTGACCCGGGCCGCGGTCTCCACCCTCGTCGACGAACTCATACGCACCGGACTGCTCGAGGAGCTGGGCCCCGAGCGGCCGGGCCGGGTGGGCCGCCCCGGTTCGGCGCTGGCGGTCAGCGGGCGCGGTCCGGCGGGCATAGGTGCCGAGATCGGCGTCGATCACCTGGCGGCCTGCGCCGTCGACCTGCGCGGCGACGTGCGGGCACACGCCGTGCGGCACGGCACGAACCGGGGCCGCTCCCCCGAACCGGTGGTCGAGGAACTGACCGGCCTGGTGCGCCGGGTGGTCGCCGAGGCCGAACGCGCGGGGCTGTGGCCGGCCGGACTCGCCGTGGCCGTCCCCGGCCTGGTCGCCCGCGACGCCCGTACGGTCGTCCGCGCGCCCAACCTCGGCTGGCAGGACGTCGACCTCGGCGCGTTGCTGCCCGGGGAGTTCCCGCTGACCGTGGACAACGAGGCCAACTTCGGCGGGCTGGCCGAACTCTGGCTCGGCGCGGACACTCCGGGGAACTTCCTGCACGTGTCGGCGGAGATCGGCATCGGCGCCGCGCTGGTCGTGGACGGCAGCCTGCTGCGCGGCACCCGCGGCTTCGCCGGTGAGCTGGGCCATGTGCCGGTGCACCCGGACGGACCGGAGTGCGGGTGCGGCGGGCGCGGCTGTCTGGAGCAGTACGCCGGCGAGGAGGCGGTACTGCGGGCGGCCGGGCTGGAACCGGGCGAGGACCGCGTCGGACTCCTCGCGGGACGCGCCGCGGACGGCGACCCGGACGTACGGCGGGCGCTGCGCGAGGCGGGAACGGCCCTCGGCATCGCACTCACCGGGGCGCTCAATCTCCTGGACCCTGAGGGTGTCGTGCTCGGTGGCGCCCTGGCCGGGCTCGCGCCGTGGCTGCTGCCGTCGCTCGAGGCCGAGCTCTCCCGGCGTACGGCGGGCCCCGCCCGTCCGGTGTCCGTCTCCCGGCTGGGTCCCGAGGGCCCGTTGCTGGGGGCCGCGCACTCGGTGGTGCGGGCCGTGCTGGACGATCCCGCGGCGGTGGCGGAGCGGGCCTGAACTGACGGGCCGTGGAGGGCCGTGGACCTGGCCGCCCGGCCCGGCGCCGACGGCTCGCCGGTCGCGTGACGGCCCTGGCCGGACGTCGCGTGGCCGGACGTCGCGTGGCCGGACGTCGCGTGGCCGGACGTCGCGTGGCCGGGCGTCGCGTGGCCGGCATCCGCGCTCACAGCGGCCGGGGTGCCGATCGGATCGGGCCCGGAACTCCCCGTTCGGGTGAGCGAGTTGTCCACAGTTGCGCACTCGTCCACCGAGCCCCGGCGTGTCCTCCGGCCCGGCCCGTCGGCGCCGTAGCGTAATGCGTGCGGGACACGGCCGCCGAGTGGTGACGGCAGTGTCCGGCCGGTACGGGATCACGGGTTCGGCGAGTCGGACGCGCACCGGACCGACCGCCGCCCCGTACGCGCTCCGGTACCGCCCGCCGGACGCCCGAGACCCCGAAAGGCAGCACCTCTGTGGAACGAACGAAATCCCTCCCCGCACGACGACGGATCCTGAAGGGCGCCGCCCTCGCCGCCGTGCCGTACGTGCTGCTGCCCTACGCACAGGCGGGCGCCCGGCCTCGGACCGTCGACTTCCCGTCCGCCGAGTGGCGGCCCGCGGCCGACGCCAACCGCACGGCGGCGAACCGCCCCCTCACCCATCCCGTCGACCGCGTCGTCATCCATGTCACGCAGACCCTCTACGCCAAAGCCCTGACCGTCTTTCAGAACCCGCGCAAGAAGGTGTCCGCCCACTACGTCGTGCGCTCCGAGGACGGTCATGTGGCGCAGTGCGTGCGCGAGTCGGACATCGCCTGGCACGCGGGGAACTGGGGCTACAACACCCGCAGCATCGGTATCGAGCACGAAGGGTGGGTCGACAGACCCGCCTACTTCACCGACGCCCTCTACGAGAGGTCCGCCCGGCTGACGGCGTCGGTCTGCGACCGGTACGGCATCCCGAAGGACCGCGCGCACATCATCGGCCACTACGAGGTGCCGGGCACCGATCACACCGATCCCGGTCCGAACTGGGACTGGAGCCGCTACCTGAGACTCGTCGGCCGCGCCTGACCCGGACCGGACCGCAGACCCGGACCGCAGACCGGACCGTCGCCTTCGGAGTGACGTCGTCCAAACGGTTGTCGGTCCGCGTACCCGGCGTGACGATGTCCCCAGCCGTATCGCCTTCCGGGAGGACGAGTTGACCGATCCCTGGGTGGCCCTCGAACCGGGTGCCGACCCCGCCGAGCGGGTGCGGGTCCTGCGCCGGGCGCATGAGACGTTCACCGAGGCGGGCACCGTGCCGCGGCCGGTGCGCTCCGTCGTGGCCGACTCCTGGCGGCGTTCCGCACGGGCCGGCGTCGGTCCCGACGGCACGGCGAGCGTCGAGTTGACCGACGGCGATCTCGGCGCCTACCGGTCCGAGCATCCGCTGGCTCGGGTGATGCCGTTGTTCCGTGAGCTGATGGGCACGTTCGCGGCCGACGGCGAGCATCTGCTGGCGGTGTGCGACGCGCACGGGAGGCTGTTGTGGGTCGAGGGCCACGCGGCGACCCGGCGGCAGGCGGGGCGGATGAACTTCGTGCCGGGTGCGCGATGGGCGGAGAGCGCGGTCGGGACGAACGCGCCGGGCACCGCGGTCGCCCTGGACAGGCCGGTGCAGGTGTTCGCGGCCGAGCACTTCATCCGGCGGGTGCAGCCCTGGACGTGCGCCGCCGCCCCGGTGCACGATCCGCGGACCGGGCGGGTGCTCGGTGCAGTGGACATCACGGGCGGGGACGGCCTGGCGCATCCGCACAGCCTGGGCTTCGTGCAGGCGGTCGCGCGGGCCGCGGAGGCCCACTTGGCGCTGCTCGCCCCGGAGCGGCCCGCCGTCGACGCACCGCGGCTGACCGTGCTGGGCAGGGACGAGGCGCGTCTGGTCACCAACGGCCGTGACCTCAGGCTGAGCCGCCGGCACAGCGAGATCCTGGTGCTGCTGGCCCGTCGTCCCGAGGGTCTGACGGGCGACGAGCTGCTGTGCGCGCTGTACGAGGACGAGTCGGTCCCCCCGGTGACACTGCGGGCCGAACTCGCCCGGCTGCGCGGGGTGCTCGGCCCCGGGCTGCTGGCCTCGCGCCCCTACCGGCTCACCGTCGCGTGCGAGTCGGACGTCGCCGTCGTCGAACGCCGGCTGGCGGCAGGCGCGGTCACGGCGGCCGCGACGGCGTACACCGGGCCGCCGCTGCCGTCGTCGCAGGCACCGGCGGTGGCACGGCTCAGACGCCGCCTCGCCGAGGGCCTGCGCGCCGCGCTGATCGCCCGCGGCGACCCCGATCTGCTGGCGGACTGGGCGCACGCGCCGTGGGGCGAGGACGACCTCGACGTATGGCGGGCGCTCGCGGCGACCCGCCCGACGGCCGCGACACGGGCTCGCCTCGCGTCCCTCGAGTCGGAGCTGACGGCGCCGACCGGGTGGCCGCACCCGTAGGCCGGGCGAGCCGTCCGCAGTCGAGGCGTTGTCGTCGAGGTGTCCGTCGTCGAGGCGTCGGCAGGCAAGGCGTCCCGGCGGGCACCGCAACGTGGATGCAACGTCCGCCTGCCTAGCCTCCCGCGGAGAGCTGCCCAACGGCGGGCAGCGCTGCTGAGGGAGGCAGAGCAGGATGACCCGTTACGCGGCGCCAGGCACCGAGGGCGCGATCGTCTCCTACCAGACGCGTTACGACCACTACATCGGCGGCGCCTACGTGCCACCGGCCCGGGGGCAGTACTTCGACAACCCGTCCCCGGTGAACGGCGAGACGTTCACCGAGGTGGCGCGCGGTACGGAGGAGGACGTGGAGCGGGCGCTCGACGCGGCGCACGCGGCCGCGCCGGGCTGGGGCCGCACCTCGGCGACCGAGCGCTCCGACATCCTGCTGAAGATCGCCGACCGCATGGAGGCGCATCTGGAGCCCCTGGCGGTCGCGGAGAGCTGGGAGAACGGCAAGCCCGTCCGTGAGACGCTGGCGGCGGACATCCCGCTGGCCATCGACCACTTCCGCTACTTCGCCGGCGCGGTGCGGGCCCAGGAGGGTTCGCTCAGCGAGGTCGACGACGACACGGTGGCCTACCACTTCCACGAGCCGCTCGGCGTCGTCGCGCAGATCATCCCGTGGAACTTCCCGATCCTGATGGCCACCTGGAAGCTCGCGCCGGCCCTCGCCGCGGGCAACACGGTGGTCATCAAGCCCGCCGAACAGACCCCGGCCTCGCTGCACTACTGGATGAGCCTGGTCGGGGACCTGCTCCCGCCGGGCGTGGTGAACATCGTCAACGGCTTCGGGCTGGAGGCGGGCAAGCCACTCGCCTCCAGCCCGCGGGTGGCGAAGGTCGCCTTCACGGGCGAGACGTCCACGGGCCGGCTGATCATGCAGTACGCGGCGGAGCACCTGAAGCCGGTCACCCTGGAACTCGGCGGCAAGTCACCGAACATCTTCTTCGACGACGTGTGGGAGAAGGACGACGACCTCCGCGACAAGGCCCTCGAAGGCTTCACCATGTTCGCGCTGAACCAGGGCGAGGTCTGCACCTGTCCCTCGCGCGGGCTGATCCAGCGCGGCAACTACGGCGACTTCCTCCAGGCGGCCGTCGCCCGCACCGAGCTCATCAAGCCCGGCCACCCCCTCGACACGGACACGATGATCGGCGCGCAGGCGTCCGGCGACCAGCTCGCGAAGATCCTCTCCTACATCGACATCGGCCGGAAGGAGGGTGCGAAGATCCTCACGGGCGGCGAACGTGCCGAGTACGAAGGCGAGTTGAAGGGCGGCTACTACGTCCAGCCGACGATCTTCGAGGGTGACAACCGTATGCGGATCTTCCAGGAGGAGATCTTCGGTCCGGTCGTCTCGGTGGCCTCGTTCGACGACTTCGACGACGCCATCAAGATCGCCAACGACACGTCGTACGGCCTCGGAGCCGGCGTGTGGACGCGGGACATCAACACGGCGTATCGCGCGGGCCGGGCGATCCAGGCGGGTCGCGTCTGGACGAACTGCTACCACGCGTACCCGGCACACGCCGCCTTCGGCGGCTACAAGCAGTCGGGCATCGGCCGTGAGACGCACAAGATGATGCTGGAGCACTACCAGCAGACGAAGAACATTCTTTGTTCCTACAGCCCTCAGAAACTTGGCTTTTTCTAGAGCCTGATGTCGGGTTGCCTGGAGGCATCGTCGTGCACCAGCCAACCCGACATTGTAGGTATCCCGAACGCGCCGGTCGATCCCGGCCAGGCCGCCGCGCTCACGAGGTCGGCGGATCTGGAACCACTGGAGCCCTGGTCCCGGCACCGACCTCCCCTGGAGGTGCCGCTGCGCAACCTGCGGAACGGTCGGGACGCCCATTCATGGGGCCGGCCGGACCGACGGGCAGCAACGCGCCCGCCTCCGACTCCTGGACGCGAGGCGATCAGGGCACCACTGAGCGCACGGTCCGCGACGGCGGCAGCCGCTTCGCCGAGACGGTCCGGAAGCCGGGGCACGAGAGATGTGAGCCGAGCGCCCGCCAGATGATCGCCGGCGACAAGAGCGGTACGCAGCAGTGCGGGCAGCAGGAGGAGCTCGTTGCCCTCCGTGTCGCGGCCCGCGGGTCCGCACCATCGCACGAAGAATCTTTTGGTGTCGTATTCGGCAAAGAAGCTCGGGTTCTTCTGGGGACGACGAGTCCGGACCGAGTGACAGCCACTCTTTGGGACCCGTCCCTGGGGCCGGTCCCGTGGTCGTTCCGGTGGCCGGCCCCAAGGAGTCATCTGGCGGATTCAGCAGGCACGGACGGCAGTCAAGACTGACTTGGCAGCACCGCAAGTTAACGTCCCCACGCCTCAGGAGCAGACCGTGTCGGCCTCATTCGTACCTGTCGTCTTCATCCATGGGCTCTGGTTGCACGCCTCATCGTGGCAGCCATGGCAGGACCTGTTTTCCGAGCACGACTTCGATCCTGTCGCGCCGGGCTGGCCCGGCGAGGCCGCGACCGTGGCCGAGGCCAGAACCCGGCCCGAGACAGTGTCCGGCTTCGGTATCGACGACGTCACCGCCCACTACGCCGAGGTCGTACGCGGCCTGGACCGGCAACCGCTGCTGATCGGTCACTCCTTCGGCGGGCTGATCGCGCAGAAGTTGCTCGGTCAGGGGCTGGGCCGAGCCGCCGTCGCCATCGATCCGGCCCAGATCAAGGGGGTCAAAGCCCTTCCCTTCGCGCAGTTGAGAGCCGGTTTCCCGGTGCTGGGGAATCCTGCGAACCGGAGCAGAGCGGTATCGCTGACTGCCGAGCAGTTCAGATATGGCTTCGGAAATGCGTTGCCGCAGGTCGAATCCGACGATCTGTTCGATCGATACACGATCCCGTCGCCCGGGCGACCGCTCTTCGAGGCAGCCTTCGCCAACTTCGCTCGGCACTCACCCGCGAAGGTTGCGACGGACCGCTCCGATCGCGGTCCGCTGCTGTTCATCTCAGGGCAGGCCGATCACACCGTTCCGGACGTGGTGACCCGCTCCGCCCACCGCCTGTACCGCGGCTCGTCCGCCGTTACCGAGCTCAAGCAGTTCCCGGACCGTGGCCATTCCCTGGCCATCGACCAGGGCTGGCGCGAAGTCGCCGAATACGTCCTCGACTGGTCGAAGCGGCACGGTATCCAGGCCTGAATGCCCTCAGCAGGGGCGTGCCTTCTTTCGGCACGCCCCTGGCAGCCCGCCCCGAGGCCCTTGTCTCCGCCGGTTCATGACGCCGACTGCCCAGCACGTCAGGGGCAGTCGGTTTGTCATGTGTCCCCGCTCCCTGCCGCATTCGACGATCTTCGACATGCGTCCCGCCCAGCTACGACCGGCGGGCAGGAAGGGGTGATGTGGATGAACGTAGTCGCGCACTGTGTCGTGTACCGGGCAGACAGCGCCGGGTCGCAAGGCCTGGCACACGACTTCGATCTCGGCAGAACCGCGGGAGGGGCGACCGGTGAACACCGGACTGCGGTGGCATCCACCTTCTCGGCACTGGTTGGTCACCGGTGTCTTTCTAGGCTCCTGCTGCCGCACACCGACGGAGTGATCACACAGGTGAGGCGGTACGCACCGGCCTCTTTGCCCTGATCCGTGGACCGCACACGGACCGCACGGCAACCCTCCCCCTCAGGATGCGCCCCATGACGCCCTCTGCCCCGTCCTCTCCCCGGCTCGACGAGGTGCAACAACACAACGTGCAGGCCTTGTTGGCCGAACACCGGCCGGCGGTACTCGCCTACGCGGAGAAGCTCCTCGGCGACCGCCACGCCGCCGAGGACGTCGTCCAGGAAGTCCTCATCCGGGCATGGCACCACATCGACCGGCTCATGTACCGCTCCGGTTCCGTACGCGGCTGGCTCATCACCGTGACACGCAACCTCATCATCGACCGGCTGCGCAGTGCGGCCTCGCGCCACGAACTGATCGGCGCCGAGGACACCGACATCGCACAGCGCGATCACGCCGATGCCGTGGTGGCCTCGATCGAGACCACCGCCCTGATGCGCCGACTGCCCCTGGAACACCGGGAGGTGCTGTTCCACACCTACCTCTGCGGTCGTACGGTCCGGGAAACCGCCCAGCTGATGGGAGTTCCGACGGGCACCGTGAAGTCCCGTCAGCACTACGCCCTCACCAGGCTCAGACAGCGGTTCCCCGCCCACAGCCCCGCGTAGGGCGTCCCTGGGGTGGGACGCGCCCCGACCGCGAGTGTCGTCCCTCCGGGCGGCGGGGGGGGGCAGGGTCACGCAGGTGCGGTGACCTTCACCCCGAGGAGCGGGAGTTCAACCGATCCCTCGGCTTCGGCATGCCAACGCCATCGAGCGTCAGGCAGGTCTCCGCACACCAGGCCCGTCCACCCGGCGCCTCCCGGACCGCACAGTTCGAGGAGCTCCGCGGTCTCGTGCCGGGTGGGGGTGCCCGCGACCACCACGACTCCACGCACAGGGCGCCGCACCGCACCCGCGCGGACCGTGCCCGCACCACGCACGTCGCCGGGGGAGCGGTGTCTGTCCGACTCCGTGGGCTCACGCAGCCCGGCGGGCAGGGCGAATCCCGCTCCCCCTTCCGCTCCCTGCCTCAAGGTCACCGGGATCTCGGGACGGCTGCGGGCGAGTTCCGCCAGCAGACCGCTCACGACAGCCCGGCCGACCTCGGCATCTCCGGTGACACTCAGAACACCGTCCAGCCGACTGAGATCCACCAGCAGAGGAGCACCCTCCTCATCGATGCCGACTCTCACCAGGCAGGCCGAACCGTCGAGAGAAGCCGTGCGAGCCGTGGTCGTCGTGTCGGCTCCTCGGCCGAGCCAGTCAGCCGCCTGGCGGCGCCAACGGGCCGAGTCGAGCTGCTGCCAGGACGCAGGGACCCCGGCTGATGCTTCGAGCCACACCGTCGCCCCGGCAGCATCCACACGCACCGCGTGCACGGCTGTCTCCGGGCGGCTCCCCGAACCGGCGAACTCCCCCAACACGGCATAGGCCCGCCGGACCGGATCGGCGTCGACGGAGAACCTGGCGGAGAGTGCCACACGTTGACGCAGGCCACGGCGACGGCGAGCGGGTTCGCCCAGCCTGCGCAGCTGACGGAGAAACGCCCTCCAAGTGCTCCGCACCCGCTTCCTGGCGAGAATGGCGGCGGTGACCAGTGCCAGCAACACCGCTCCGGCGACGGCCAGGAGAGCCGGCAACGGCACGACGACGGTGGCGGAATCAGGCTGTCCTGCCGTGTCGCCGGGGGCCGCCTGCTGTGGTGGGGTGGCGGGTGAAACCGTCTCCGATCCGGCCCCGGTCTCCTGTGCCAACTGCACGTCCGGTCCTGCGGCGTCCTCGGGAAGCCTGAGAATCCAGCCGGTGCGGAGCGCGTCGCCCTGTGTGGTGAGCGCTCCTCCGTCGGGCTGGGCGAGGCCGCGGTTGAGGTCGAAGATCTCCTCGGCCCTGGAGGAACTGCCGAGAGTGCGGGCGGCAATCGACTCCAAGGTGTCGCCACCGGCGGTCTGCACGACGAACACCTTGACGGTGTCCCCGTCCGCGGCGGCCGCCCGGCCGGTCACCGCCGAGGCCAAGGCCGTGGCGAGGGCGAGAACGATCAGCAGTGCCGCCGCGCCGTGGGTGAACAGTGCCCGCCGCACGACCCGTGGTCGGCCGGATCCGTTCCTGTCCGCTGAGTCCATCATGATCGATCCATCCGTGTCTCCCGGTGTACGTGTCTGCGCTGTCCGCGGCCGTCGTGTCGGATGAGGGCGGCTGGGCACGGGCGCATGTCACGGGGTACACGGGACCGCCGCGGGAAAGGTTCGCATGCGACTCCGTCCCCTCCCTCGCCGCGGCGGCGACGGCCCGACGGCAGACGACCGGCGGCGAAGGACCGGGGCACGGGTGAACCACTCGGACGGCTGTCTCGTGTACCTGCCGACCAGCAGCCAAGCTCCCGGGAGATGCCGTGGCACGACAGCACGTTTCCGGCTTCGAGGTACTCGGCATGTCCGAGGACCCGACGCCCGGGGATCCCGACGAGATAGGCCGCTTGGAAGGCCGCTATCGCGACATCGGCGAGAAGGCCGAACTCGCGGCCCGGCACCTGAGCGAGGGCGGCGCGGTGGAGAAGGGCACCGGCGACGCCATGGCCGCCCTGCAGAACAAACTCAAGGACCTGCCCGGCAAGATGCGCAGGACCCAGAAGTCCTTCCTCACCGCCGCCGAGGCGTACAAGGCCTACGCCGCCGCGTTGACGGAAAGTCAGGCGATGGTCGACCGGGCGATGAACGAGGCACAGACGGTCGCCGACACCGCGAACCGCGTGCTCCCGGAGCTGCCCACGGACCCCACCCCGGAGCAACGGGCAGCCGCGACACAGCAGCGGGACCGGGTGTCCGCCGCCCAGGACGCGCTCAACTCGGCGAAACGACTGGCCGAGGACGCCCGTACTCTGCGCCAAGCGGCTTCGTCCAAGGCTCAGGACACGCTTGACGAAGCAGCCGGCGCGGCCATCCCGGAGCGTGACTTCTTCAAGAAGGTCGCCGACTTCTTTCAGGACTTCCCGTTCGTCCAGATCCTGCTGTCCATCGTCATCGCGGTGACGTCGATCTTCTTTCCCGTGGTCGGCTTCCTCCTGGGGCTCGGGACGTTCATCTTCAATCAGATCGTGGCGGCGCAGACCGGCGCTCTCAAACTGGGCGACCTCCTCATCGGGATCGTCGCCCTGATACCGGGCGCCGCCGTGTTCAAGGTGGGGGGAGCCGCGCTGACCAGGGTGGCACCGGCGCTGAGCAAGAAGATCGGCGGCCTCATCACCAAGGCCGGTGGCTCCTTCACGGGGTTCAAAGACGCCTTCGCCGCGACGCGCGTCGGCGGTGCCCTGCTCGGCAGCACAGCGGCACGGATCGGAGGGGAGGTCGTCGGAAAGTTCGCTGTGGGTGCCGTCACCGAGGTCCTGGTCAAGGCTGCCAACCACGACAAGATCACTGCCGGCAACATCCTGGCCGGTGCCGCGGCGGGGGCGGCGGCCGGCGGCCTCATCCGAACAGGCGGTGCGCTACGAAACCGGGGCGACCGGGCGACTCCTCGCGCGACGGCGCCGGACTCTCCCCCGGCAGCGAACGCTCCCCCGGCGGCGGTCCCGCCCGTGACTCCGCGAACGACTCCCCGACCCCTGGACGACGTGCCCGCCGCCCCGGCCGGGCGTACTCCTTCGCTTTCGCTCGGAGAGCGCTTCAAGGCCGGACTCAAGGAACAGGCTGAGGCCCTCGTCCCGGCCGGGGCGGAATCGGCGGCCAAGGTGGGCGTGGCGGTCGGCGAGGGCATGTCGTTGAAGGATGCTGTGGTGGGCGAGGCGGCCAACTTCGTCCCGAAGTCGCCCGGCCCGGCGGCACACAGAGGTCTGGAGGCAAGAGCGGACCGGCTCGTGGACCAGAGGACTCCATCCGAGCCCGGACCGTCCTCACCGCTCCCACCGCCCCCGCCGTCCTCACCGCTCCCACCGCCCCCGCCGTCCTCACCGCTCCCACCGCCCCCGCCGTCGAGCCTGCGGCCTTCGGTGAGCGACGGTGGTCCCCCGGCCGACCGGCCCGCCTCTCCGGCCCCGACACACCAGGACTCCCCCGTGCCGGCGGACGGCCCGCAGACGCCGACGTCGCCCGGGAGCTCACGTCCCTCTCCCGAGAACGGGCCGCTGCCTCCCTCCCCGACCTCGGCCGATTCCACCGATTCCACCGACGGGTTCGCCACCGCTCCTTCGTCGCCGACGACGGACGGGTTCGTCACAGCACCCACCTCGCCGACGACGGACGGGTTCACCACAGCACCCACCTCGCCCGTCACCGACCGGCCGGACCCGTCCGGCGCCTAGAGCCACCGGACACGGGGCGCAGGACGCAGGACCAAAACTTTCCGCCCACTTTCTGGGCGGGTTTCCCACCCACACGCAAGGAGCACTCCCATGCCCAACTTCGCCGTCAACTCGGACGAGACCGCTGCTGCCTCGGCCTCCCTCCTCAACGACTTCTCCTCGCTGCAGGACAAGCTGACCGAGGTGCGCGGCAAGATCACCCAACTGCTGGCCCAGGGCTACAGCACTCCTGCCGCACAGCAGAAGTTCCAGCCCTTCTTCGACGAGTTCGCCAAGGGCTTCGAGCAGGTGAACCAGGGACTTCAGGGGATCAGCCAGTACGTCAAGGCCGTCGGTGACGCCTTCTCGCAGACCGACGAGCAGCTCGGTTCCAACCTGGGCTGAGGTCTCACGTAACCCCATAACCCCGTTCGCGCTCCCCGTCACACCGTCGTCACCCCCGTGTGGAAGGACATCGATCACCGTGCGATTGAACGTCAGCGTCCGTGACCCCCAGGACGAGGGGGTGTCCATCCCTGTCGTCGTCGACACCGAACCCTCCGCCCGGACGGGCCGGCTCGCGGCGGAACTCGCCCGTGTGGTCGAGCAAGACGGTGCTGACGGAGGGTGGGACACCGGCCCCGCCCTCTACGCGGGAGCCGAACCCGTCGACCCGGACCTGACCCTGCAGGCCGCGGGGATACGCGACGGCATGGACCTCGGTCTCGGCGCGCCCCCTCCCTGGGCGCCAGAGCCCGAGGGCATGACGGAACTGCGCCTGGTCTCGGGGCCGGGGGCCGGCACCGTCTTCCGTCTGACGCCGGGCGAGTACGACCTGGGCAGCGCGCCGAACTGCCGCATCCGGCTGGCTTCCTCGGTACCCGCCTTCGCCGCCCGGGTCCAGGTCAGGGTGGACGGCACGGCATTCGTCTCCCCCGGTGAGGCCGCACAGCTGGACGGCCGACCGCTGAGCGATGAGGCGGCCTGGCGGGCCGGCAGCCAACTGACCGTCGGAGACGTCCTTCTGGAACTGAGTTCGAGGACATCGGCCAAAGCGCCACTGACACCGTCCGATGACGGCCTGGGACTGGAATTCAACCGGCCTCCCCGCTTCCTGCCCACACTCGGCAACGCCCGTTTCCGCCTGCCGACACCACCCGTGAAACCCGACAAGCGCCCGATTCCTCTGCTGCCGATCCTGCTGCTGCCCGCGGGAAGCGCCGTCATCGCCATCTTCGTCACGGGGCGCTGGACCTTCGTCTTCCTGGCGCTGCTGTCACCGATCGCCGCCCTGGTCACCCAGTTCGGCGGCCGCAAGCAGGCGATGCTCAAGTACCAGGAGCAATTCGCGGAACACCAGCGCACGATGGACCGACTGCGTTCGGACATCGAGGACGCCGTACGCGAGGAACAGCGCAGCCTCAGGGCGGCGCACCCGGATCCGGCCGCACTGCTCCAGATGGCTTCCCAGCCCTCGGAACGACTCTGGGAACGGCGCTGGCAGAACGCGGACTTCCTCACCCTCCGGGTAGGTACCGCCGACATCCCCTCCTCCGTGAGCGTGGAGGATCCGACACAGGACGAACACCGCCGCACGACGGTGCCCGGCCTGAACCAGGTCCCGGTCACCGTGCCCCTGAGACGTGCCGGAGTGGCGGGCATCGCCGGTCCAGGCTCCGGTCGGCTCGCCGGCTGGCTGGCGGCACAGGCCGCGACCCTGCACAGTCCGTCGGACCTGCGGATCGTCGTGCTGGCCGGCTCCGACGCCGAGGGCGACTGGGCCTGGACGCGCTGGCTGCCGCACTGCCGACCGCAGTCCGAGGACACGTACGCGCTGGTGGGATCCACCGCCGACTCGCTGGCCCGGCGCATCGGCGAACTCGGCCAGATCGTCGCGTCCCGTCTCGCCGCCGGGCCCGAGCGGCAGCGTGGTGGGGTGGCCGGACTGCCCGACGTCCTGGTGATCCTGGATCAGGCCCGTCGGGCCCGCTCCCTGCCGGGAGTGGTCGCTCTGCTGCGCGACGGCCCGTCGGTGGGGGTGCACACGATCTGCATGGACCGGGAGGAGCGTCTGCTGCCCGAGGAGTGCGGCGCCGTCGTGGTGCTGCCCGCCGGGCCCGACGGTGGTTCCCGGGTGCGCACCGGCGGGGGCGCGGCGCTGGAGGACGTACGTACCGACGTTCCCGATCCTGGCTGGTACGACCGGCTGGGCCGGGCCCTCGCGCCGTTGCGGGGCGTGGGCGACTCCGACGAGAGCGTGCTTCCCGGCGCCGTCCGGCTGCTCGATCTCCTGGGCCTCGAACCGCCGACGGCGGAGGCCGTGGCCGCCGGCTGGGCGCTGTCGGGACGCAGCACCCGTGCGGTCATGGGCACCGGCTACGACGGCGACTTCGCCGTGGACCTGGTGCGGGACGGCCCGCACGGTCTGGTGGCGGGCACCACCGGTTCGGGCAAGTCGGAGCTGCTGCAGACCCTCGTAGCCACGCTCGCCGTCGTCAACCGGCCCGACGAGATGACATTCGTCCTCGTGGACTACAAGGGCGGCAGCGCGTTCGCCGAGTGCGCGGAGCTGCCCCACACCGTCGGCATGGTGACCGACCTGGACACCCATCTGGTCGAACGGGCTCTGGTCTCGCTGGGAGCGGAGCTGCGCCGCCGGGAGTCGCTCCTGTCGGAAGCGGCGGCGAAGGACATCGAGGACTATCTCGACAAGCGGGCCAGGGGCGGGGACGTGCTGCCGCCCCTGCCGCGGCTCCTGCTCGTCATCGACGAGTTCGCCTCCATGGCGCGCGAACTCCCCGACTTCATCTCGGGGCTGGTCAACATCGCGCAGCGGGGACGGTCCCTGGGCATCCATCTGATCCTGGCCACGCAGCGGCCCAGCGGTGCCGTCACCGCCGACATCCGGGCCAACACCAACCTGCGGATCGCACTGCGCACCACGGACACCGGCGAGAGCCGGGACATCATCGACGCCCCCGAGGCGGGTGAGATCTCCTCCGCCACGCCCGGGCGCGCCTATGCCCGGCTGGGCCCTTCGGCCCTGCTGCCGTTCCAGGCGGCCCGGGTGGGCGGCCGAAGTCCCGCGGCGGCAGCGGTGGCGGACACCGAGGTACCGGTGCGGGCCCGCACGGTGAGCTGGCAGGAGCTGGGCGGGCCGGTGGTCCGCCGGCCCGGCTCCGCCGAGAACGTCTCCGCCGTCACGGATCTCTCCACGCTGACCTCGGCGATCGTCCAGGCGGCGCGTCTCGCGGAGGTGGCACGGCAGCCCAGCCCCTGGCTGCCGGCGCTGCCGGACGTCCTCGCCTGGACACCCGCGCAGTCTCCCGAGCCGGTCACCGTCCGCGAGGCGTCGCTGCCCGTCGTCGCCTACGGTCTGGTGGATCTGCCGGCCGAGCAGAGCCGTAGTCCGCTGGTGTTCGACCTCGACCGGGCGGGCCACCTGCACATCGTCGGCTCCGCCCGCAGCGGTCGCTCACAGGCGCTGCGTACGCTGTCGGCGGCGCTGGCCCAGGCGCACGGGGTTGAGGACGTCCACCTGTACGGCATCGACTGCGGCAACGGCGCACTGAACGCGTTGACCGCGCTGCCGCACTGTGGCGCCGTCGTGGATCGCAAACAGACCGAGCGGCTCAACCGGCTGCTCGACCGGCTCGTCGCCGAACTCACCTCGCGTCAGACGCTGCTGGGTGCGCGCGGGACCGCCGACCTCGCCGAATTGCGGAGCATGGCACCCGCGGACGAACGGCTGCCGCACATCGTGGTGCTGGTGGACCGGTTCGAGGTCTTCGAGCGCGAGTTCGCCACGTTCGACAACGGCAGCTTCCTGGAGCGCATGCTCAAGCTCCTCAGGGACGGGGCGGGCGCGGGCATCCACGTGGTGCTGGCAGGTGACCGGGTGCTGGGCAGCGGCCGTTTCGCCGGAACGACCGAGGACAAGCTCGTCCTGCGGCTCAACGACCGCTCGGACTACGGCACGGTGGGCATTCCGTCCCGGTCGGCACCCACGGATCCGGCGCCGGGCAGAGCGCTGCGGGCCCAGGATCTGAGCGAGGTGCAGATCGCCGTACTGTCGACGGACCTGGCCGGCACCGCGCAGGCCCAGGTGCTCACGGAACTGGGAGCCGCTCTGGCCCTGCGGGAGGCGGAGGTTCCCGACACCCGCCGCCCGCCGCGGCTGGACGTACTGCCCGACCGCATCCCGTACGCCGACGCGAAGGCGCTGCACACCGCGGGAGGTCCGCTGCGTCCCCTGGTCGCGGTCGGCGGGGACAGTCTCGTCTCCATGGGCCCCGATCTGGCGAACGTGCCCACGTTCGCCATCGCCGGGCCACCGCGCACCGGCCGCAGCACCGCTCTGCTGAGCGTGGCATGTTCTGTCCTGGCGGCCGGCGGCGGTGTCGTCGTGCTCGCTCCGCGCAGGTCACCGTTGCGTGAGCTGGCGGGGCGCCCGGGTGTCGTCGCCGTTCTCACCGACGCGGATGTGTCGACCGCCGTGTTCCGCGAGACGCTCGGAAGCGTCCCTCAGGAGACCGCGGTGATACTGGTGGACGACGCCGAACTCTTCATGGGAGCGGAGATCGACCCGGATCTGGGGTTGCTGGCGCGCGGCGGAGCGGGGGCCGGCTGGGGGTTGGTCGTGGCAGGCAACGCCGAATCACTGTCCCTGAGTCTCGCCGGTTGGGTGGGGCAGGTGAAGCGGAACAGGTCCGGCATGCTGCTCTCTCCGCAGAATCTGAGCGACGGCGATGTCGTCGGCGTCCGGCTCACCCGCGGGCTCATCGGCGGCGCTCCGCAGGCGGGACGCGGGCTGCTCCATCTCGGAGACGGCACTCTGACCGCTGTACAGGTTCCGGCCACACGTCCCGAGGACTGACGCGGACGTTGAGCGACGATGATGAGGGGCGGAGGCCCGTCGGCCTCCGCCCCCTCCTCGTGCGCTCTCCGCGCAGCCCCTGCTCGCAGGTCCCCGTCCCCGTCCCCGGGCCTCGCTTCACACGGCCGCCGGCTTCTCCGCGGAGTGCACATAGCGGAACGTGTGGGTGATGGCGTCGAAGAGGTCGTACACGTCAGCCCTGAGGGGCAGGTTGGGGCTGCTGCAGGACACCAACAGATAGTTCCTCGGCGCGGTGGGGACCGGGATCACCGTATGCATCGTGAGTACCTTCATCTTGACGTCGGCGGTCAGCGACACCTCCTCCACGGCTGTCACCCGAGCCGCAGTCCCCACCTCGGGGATCTCGACCGAGGTGACGACCCGGTCCGACAGTGCCTTCCCCCTGGCGGCCGGCCCGCCCAACTGGGCGGACAGGGTGGCCAGGTTCAGCTCCCGGCCCGCGGGGGCACTCACGGCGAAGACCATGACGTTGGCCATGAACACGCCCTCGTCGAAGAGGGTGACCGTGCCGGCCCCGTAGAGCGCGCCGTGGCTCCGTGCGGCGCGCACCAGTTCGCGGCCCTGCCGGAACATGTCGTTGATGGCCGCCTTCTGCCGGGGGTCGTCCGTGCGCGCCAGTGCGGCGGCGCGCATCTCGGTCAGTGACTCCCCGCTGAGGTCCGCGTCCGGCCAGGACTCGGGCACCTGGAGGACGAAGCGATCAGGGGCGTTCATCGGGGCGCTCCAAGGTTCGCGGCGGCATCGTTGTCCGTCTGGGTGAACTGGTCGTTGATGTCCTCGGCGGCGTCCCTGATGCCCTTCGCCTCTCGCCGGACCTGGGTACGGCCGTCGACCCACCGGTTCTCGAAGTTGCGCGCCGCGTCGACGAGCGGGGAGCCCAGCGCGCGCTCGAAGTCGATGCCGGCGTTGCCAGTGTCGATGTTGTCCATGACGGTTCCGAGGGACCGACGGACCTCGTCGAGTTCCGTGCCGGGTATGAAAATGTCAGCCATCACAGTCCTGCCGCTGGTCGGGTCGCATGCTCTGCCTCGCCGGGAACACGATGCGGAGCCCCGGAACGTTCGGCACAGATGTGTGAACCTTTCGGCCGTCCGTCTCGTGATGGCGATGTGATTCTCAACAGCACCACGACACATGGCCCGTTCACCCGGGCCACGCTCACCGCTCTCGTCCTGTGCGGACTGTCGCTGGCCACCGGCTGCGGCAAGACCGTTTCGGTGGGCAGTTCCTCGGACACTCCCGCATCCGTCCCGTCCCGGCAGGAGTCCTCGGCACCGCCGGCCGGTCAGCAGTCCGCGCCGCCGCCGGCCGCCGGCAACACCGGCCTGCAGGTGGTGGACAGCACTGCCGCGGACAACGGTCTCAAGGGGACCGGCGGCACGGTCACCGGCAAGGCGGCACAGGAGGCGCCGCCGAGGTGGGTGCAGCTGGCCGCGGTGCAGTCGCCCGCGCTCGGCACCCATCTGATCAACATCAACCAGGCGACCCTGTACCGGTTCGACAAGGACCCGGCCGAACCGTCCAAGTCGACGTGCGTCGGCGAGTGCGCCACCACCTGGCCGCCCGTGACGATCGAGGAGGGCGGCAACGTCTACCTGGCCGGAGTGGAGGAGAAGCAGGTGGGCGCGATCCGACGGGACGACGGATCGGTGCAGCTGACGGTCGGCGGCCGGCCCGTCTACCGCTACTCGGGCGACAGCAGGGCGGGGGACGCAAACGGTCAGGGGCTCGGAGGGACCTGGTTCGCGGTCGGTCCGACGGGGCGGAAATCCGTGTTGCCGTAAACGGAGATTCTGCGGAATTCGTTTTCTGCGCTCATTCTCTGGAGGTGCCCAGATGGTGGATTCACGTCCCCAGGATCTGTTCGGCCGCGAAAAGGAGACCGACTGTCTCCACGAAAAGATCGGGGCACTCCAGAACGGCGGCGGAGCGGTTCTCCTGCGCGGCGAACCCGGGGTCGGCAAGACCGCCTTGCTGGACATGGCCGCTTCGCACGCCTCGGAAAACGGTGTACGTGTCCTCCGGGCGACCGGCGTGGAATCGGAGGCACTTCTTCCTTTTGCCGGCCTGCATCAACTGGTCTATCCGGTCCGCTCTTTTGCCGCGCAGTTGCCCGCAGCGCGGCGCGACGCCCTGGAGGGTGCGCTCGGGGTACGGGGCTCCACCGTGCCCGACCCTTTCCCGGTGGCCCTCTCCGCCCTCGATCTGCTGGCCCGTGCCGCCGCGCACTCCCCCGTGCTGCTGGTGATCGACGATGTCCACCGGCTCGACCGCGCCAGCTCGGACGTCTTCGCCCTCCTCGCCCGACGGCTGGAGTCCGAGCCCGTCCTGCTCCTGGCGGCGCTGCGCGACGGTTGTCCCTCGCCGCTGACCGCGACCGGCGTGCCCGATCTGGCGGTGGGTCCCCTCTCCCCCGAAGCCTCCGCCGCCCTGGTCGACGTCCGGGCCCCGGATCTGACCCCCTCGACCCGCGCGGTTGTGCTGAGGGAAGCAGCGGGCCATCCCCTCGCGCTGACGGAACTGGCCGGCACCGCGGCGGGCCCGGGGTCCTCCGGCCCGGCCACGGAACCCTGGACCCCCATGTCCCGGCGCCTCCAGGACGCCTTCACCAGCCGTCTGCACACGCTGCCCCCCTCGACCCGTCTGCTGTTGCTGGTGGCCGCGTGCGACGACCGTGCCTGTCTCCCCGAGATCCTGCGCGCGGCATCGCTCCAGGGTCCGGTGCGGGTCGAGGCGTCCGACCTGGCACCGGCGATCGCCGCGGGCCTTGTGGAGGCCGGCGACGACACCGTACGTTTTCGCCATCCGCTGATGTCCTCGGCCATCCGCCGGAGCACGCCCGCGGACCGGCGCCGGGCGGTGCATGCCGCGCTGGCGCGCTACGTCACGGCGGGCTCCGACCGGCAGACCTGGCACGAGGCCGCGGCGGCGACCCACCCCGACGAGCACTTGGCCGTACGTCTCGACGAGGCCGCCCACCGGGCCCGTCGCCGCGGTGACGCCGACGAGTCGGTCAAGGCACTTGAGCAGGCGGCCAGACTGAGCGGCGACACCGCACGAGGGGGCGAACGACTCCTCAGGGCCGCGGCCCAGGCCGTCGACGCCGGTCGGCACCACCTCGTCACCCGGCTGCTGGAGGCCGCGGAGCCATGGGCCACCGCACCCGGGCAACGTGCCCGCCTGCAGTGGATAAAGGGCAGCCCGGAGGACGGGATGCGGGACGTCTCCGAAGGGGCCGCCGCTCTGACGCGGCTGGCCCGGACCGTTCTCGCGGAAGGCCGAGTCGATCTCGCCGCAAGCATCCTGGGGAGTGCCGCGCAACGCTGCTTCTGGTCCGAACCGGGGCCGGCCGCACGGCACGGCATCGTCGCGCTCGCCGACGAACTGCCCTTGTCCGACACCGATCCGTCGCTGCTCGCGATCATCGCCCACGCCCAGCCCATCGACTGCGGCCGCCGGGTGGTGAGCGGTCTGAGGCGTGCCGCGGCGCTGACCGCGGCCGATCCTGGGGCGGCACGTCTCATCGGCGGCGCCGCTCTCCTGGTCGGTGAGTTCGATCTGGCGCAGAGGCTGTCCAGGACGTCGGCACCGGGTCTGCGGTCGGAGGGGCGTCTGGGACTCGCCGCCAGGGCGTGGGGGGTGCAGGCCTGGAGCGGAGCCCAGTTGGCGCAGCTCACGTCGACCGTTCCGGTCGCCGAGGAAGCGACACGGCTGGCCCGGGACACCGGGCAGACCTATCTCCGCGGACTGGGTATCGCGACCGAGGCGCGTATCGCGGCGTTGCAGGGGCGGCACGGACGCGCTCTCGAACTCGCGGGAGAGGCGGAGCGCATCGCCCTGCCGGTCGCGGCGCGGCCCGTTCTCGCGACCGTGCAACTGGCGCGCGGACTGGCCGCGATGGGGGCTGGGCGTTTCCACGAGGCCTACGGGCATCTTCGGCGGATGCACGACCCGAAGGACCCCGCCCACCAGATCGCCCTGCGCTGCTACGCGCTGATCGAGCTGACGGATGCCGCCGTACATTGCGGGGAGCGGGACTCGGCGCGTTCCGTGACAGCCGAGATGACGCGGGCCGCCTCTCGGACGTCGTCCTCGGGAATGCACAGCGGCCTGGCCTACGCCCGCGCGGCACTGGCGGAGGACACGGACGCCGAGGGGCTCTTCCGCGCGGCGCTGGACGACGCCTCCTGCACCTGGCCCTTCGACCGCGCGCGCCTGCAGCTGGCCTACGGACAGTGGCTGCGGCGTCAACGGCGGGCCATGGACTCCCGCGAGCAACTGCGCGCCGCCGAGGATGCGTTCGACACGCTGGGAACCGTTCCGTGGGCGAACCGGGCCCGCCAGGAACTCCTGGCCTCCGGAGAATTCAGCAGACGCCGCGAACCGGCCGCCCGTGACCGTCTGACGCGGCAGGAGTCTCAGGTCGCGCAGCTGGCAGCCGAGGGACTCACCAACCGTGAGATCGCAGAGCGGCTCTTTCTCTCCCCCCGCACCGTGAGCACTCATCTGCATCGCGTTTTTCCGAAACTGGGCATCTCGTCGCGGGCCGCACTGGCTTCCGTCTTTCCCGAGCGGGGAGCCGAATACCACGAGGCTTCGAGGTGAGCGTCATCTGACGTACGCGACGGATATCCGGTCGGCCCTAGCGTATTTCCCATGGGACAGATGAGCTTCGGAGTACTGGGAGCGTTGCAGGTAAGGCGTGACGGCGTGGCCCTGGCCGCGGGGCCACCGCGGCAGCGGTCCCTGCTGGCGCTGCTGCTCGCGCGCGCGGGTGAGGCGACCGCCCTGCACGAGGTGGTGGACGTGCTGTGGAGCGAATCTCCGCCGCCGAGTGCGGTCAATCTGATCCGGCGGTACGTCGGTGAACTACGCAGGGTCCTCGAACCGGGACTGCCGTCCATGGCAGCCGGGCAGTGGCTGCTGGGTCAGGCCGGAACCTACCGGCTGGCCCTGCCGGACGGCCGCCTGGACCTCGTGACGTTCCGGCGGCTGAGGACCCAGGCCCGCGAGCGCTGCCGTGCCGGGGATCACCGGCAGGGCGTCGAGAAGTACGTTCAGGGGCTGCGGTTGTGGCGCGGGCCCGCGGCGGCGGACATACCGGCCGAGGTCAGGGGCCACCCCGTCTTCGGCGCGCTCGACCGGGAACGGCTGGCGACCGCCAAGGACGCAGCCGACGCGGCACTGCGGGGCGGCTGCGGCGCCCTGTTGGTGGACGAGCTGTACCGGGTCGCCGACCACCACCCGCTGGATGAGTCGTTGCAGGCCAAGCTGATGACAGCCTTGACGGCCACGGGGAACCGGGCGGAGGCGGTCGCCGTGTACAACGAAGTCTCGACCCGACTGCGCGACGACCTGGGCATCGGTCCGGGCCCTCAGTTGCGCTCCGCGCTCCGGGACACCGTCACACCGTCCGCCGGAGCCGGCGCCCCGGTTCTCGTGGCGCGGGAACGCGTCCAGGACGGACAGCGGACCCTGGAGCGCCGGACGGTCACGACGTAGACTGATCAAAAAAGATCATCAGTTCGAGAATCGAGCGTCGTGGCACTCATCGGACGGGGCCCCGAGCTCGCCACCGTCACGGCTGTCGTCGACCGTGCACGCGCGGGCGGTGGTGGGGCGCTCCTGATCGCGGGAGAACCCGGGATCGGCAAGACCGCACTGCTGGAGCACCTGCTCACCGGGCTCGCCCCCGAGGACGTCCGCGTACTGACGACCGTCGCCACCGAGCGGGACGCCCACCTGCCCTTCGCCGGCGTGAGCCGTCTGCTGGCCTCCGTACGCTCCCACGGCGCCACGCTGCCGCCCGCTCAGCAGGCGGCCCTCGCCGGGGCCTTCGACGCCGAGGACAAGGACGAGGACACCGCCGATCCGTTACCGGTGGCCCTGGCGACCCTCGGCCTCCTGGCGGAGGCAGCCGCCCGACTCCCCCTCCTGCTCGTCGTGGAGGACCTGCACCTGCTGGACGCGGCGAGCGCCACAGCTCTGGCCTTCGTGGCGCGCAGGCTCGCCTCGGAACCGGTCGTGCTGCTCGCCGCTCTCCGGGAGGGCCTCGACTCGCCGCTGAACAACGCCGGTCTGCCCACACTGACACTGAAGCCGCTTGACGCGGCCCACGCCGCCGATGTCGTCGACGCCCGGGCCCCGGGCCTTTCTCCCGGCTTGAGGGAGCGGGTACTGGCGGAAGCGGGAGGCAATCCCCTCGCTCTGACGGAGTTGGCGTTCGCCGCCCGGCAGAGCCACGCGACGACCACGATGACCACGGCATGGCTGCCGCTGTCCACCCGGCTGGAAAATGCTTTCCGCAGAAGAGTCGCGGCGCTGCCCTCGCGAACGAGAACCCTCCTGGTGATCGCCGCCGTCAACGACGGCAGCCCGCTGACGGAGATCCTCGACGTCGCACGGCTGGTCGACGGAGAGCCGGCCCGCGTCGAGGACCTGGCACCCGCCATCGACGCCCACCTCATCGCCCTGTCCGGCGACGAACTGCGCTTTCGTCACCCGCTCAGCCGGGCCGCCGTGCTCTCCGGGACGAGCACGCGCCGGCACCAAGCGGTGCGAGCGGCGCTGACGAAAGTACTGGACCATCCGATCGAACGTCAGATCCGCCAGTCGCAGGCCGCGCAGCCGCCACCGGCCGACGACGTCGCCGCGGCCCTGGAGGAGGCGAACCGCCGGATCGAACGGCCCGGCGGTGTCATGACGGCCGTCAGCGCGCTGGAACACGCCGCACGGCTGGTGAGTCGGCCGGAACAACGGACCGAACTGCTGCTGCACGCCGCCGACATCGCCGTGGAGTCGGGGCGGCACGACGAGGTGGTGCGCCTGCTGAACCGGGCGGCCGCAGACCCGCTGACCGCACAACAGCAGGCCCGGGTCACCTGGACGTCCGCCCGTTTCCAGGAGAACGTGCATGACGACGCCGATGTCTTCACCCTGGCGGCCCTGGCCGAAGAGGTGGCCTCCGGCGGCGACACCGGACTCGCGCTGCGGATCCTGTGGACGGCGGCCCGACGCAACTTCTGGCTGGAGAGCGGCGAGGACGCCGCCCGGTACGTGGCCGACCTCGCTCTCCGCCTGCCCTTCGACAACGAGCCGCAGGTCCTCGCCATCCTGGCCTACACAGCGCCGATGACGCAGGGAGCCCACGTCATCGCACGGCTGAAGCACTGGGCGGCCCATCCGAGCGGCGACGCCACCGCCGACCGGTTCCTCGGTACGGCGGCGGTCCTGGTCGGCGCGTTCGACCTTGCCGCGGGCTTCTCCGCCGCCTCCCTGTCCGGACTGCGGGCCCAGGGCCGACTGTTCCAACTGGTCGGCGCACTCGCCGCCCGGGGGTGGAGCGCCACTCTGCTGTGCGACTTGGCGGTGGCCGTCCCGTCAGCCGCGGAGGCCGACCGACTGAGCCAGGAGACCGGTCAGACCCTGCTGCAAGGGACGGCACGCTGTACGAAAGCCCTGATCGCGGCGCTGCAAGGGGAACTGGACGACGCCGAGCGACTGGCGGAGGAGTCGATCGACCTCGGCAGCAGCCTGCACGCCCGACCCGTTCTCGCCACCGCCCGCATGGCTCTCGCCCAAGTGGCGTCGGCCCGCGGGTCGTTCGACGAGGCACTGCTGCTCCTGCGGCAACTTCAGGATCCGGCTGCCGCCGCGTACCACCCGACGCTGCGGTGCTACGCATTGATCGATCTCGTCGACGTCGCGCAGCGGGCACACCGCACCGAGGAGATCCGGGACCTCGTCCGCCGCATGGAAGTCATCGCCCGCCAAACGCCTTCGACCGCCTTGCACGTGGGTGTGCGCTTCGCACGGGCCGTGCTGGCTCACGAGGACGCGGACGCCGAGCGCTGTTTCCTGGAAGCACTGGCCGCCGATCTGACTCGTTGGCCCTTCGCCCGCGCCCGCACGCAGCTCGCCTACGGCGAATGGCTGCGCCGCAGGCGCCGCGACACCCAGGCCCGCGGCCCCCTGCGGGCCGCCCGCGACGCGTTCGACGCGTTGGGCGCCGTCGCTTACAGCGAGCGTTCCCGCCGCGAGCTGCGCGCCTCCGGAGAGGCCGGATCGGAACGGGTCCCCAGGGCACACGAGTTGCTGAACCCGCAGGAGCTGCAGATCGCCATGATGGCGGCAGAGGGGCTCACCAACCGGGAGATCGGCGAAAAGCTCCATCTGTCCCACCGGACGGTCAGCAACCATCTGCACCGCATCTTTCCGAAGCTCGGGGTCACCTCTCGCACCGCCCTGGGACACCTGCTGCGGTCGGCCGTCTGAGTGAACGATTTCAAGACCATGGATGAGGATGACACCCCAGCCGCTCCGCCGCGCCCACCCGAGGTGCGCTTCGCCGTACTCGGCACGGTGCGGGTGTGGCGGGACGGAACCGAACTGCACGCCGGGCCCCCACAGCAACAGGCCCTGCTCGCCGTCCTGCTGGCGGGCGCGGGCCGGGCGATGTCGCTGCCCCAGCTGATCGGCCTGCTGTGGGGCGGCGCCGAACCGGCCAGCGCGACGAACGTCATCCGCCGTTACGCCGGATCGCTGCGACGGATGATCCAACCGGATCTCCCCCGCATGGCTTCGGGACAGTGGCTGGTAGGAGGCGGCGGCGGTTACCGGATCGACGTGGACGAGGACTCTCTCGATCTCCTGGGCTTCCGCGCGCTCTACGCGCGCGCACGCGAAGCCCGTGACGAGGGGCTTATCGACGCGGCAGTACGCCTGTATGTCGATGCTCTCGCCCTGTGGCGGGGCCCCGTGGCGGCCGGTATCAGCGCCGAGGTGCGCGGCCATCCGCTGTTCACCCAACTCGACAACGAGCGGCTGACGGTCGCCGTGGAGGCGGCCGACCTCGCTCTGCGGCACGGCGAGGCCGGTCCGGTCCTGGCCTCCTTGCAGACGTTGGCGGACCAGCACCGACTCGAGGAGCACCTGCACAGCAAGCTGATGCTCGCCCTGTCCGCGTCCGGACGGCAGGCCGAAGCCCTCGATGTCTTCCACCGTCTGCGCGACCGCCTCCGGACAGAACTGGGAGTCGAGCCCTCCGCCGTGCTGAGTGAAGCGCAGCAACAGGTGCTGGCCAAGACCCCTCCCCCCGCCCCTTCTCAGGCACGGGACGAGGCCGAGCGGCGGTCCGACCAGCCGGTCCGGCGAAGACACGGCTCCCTTCTTCCCCGCCCCGCTCAACTGCCGGCCGCTCCGGCGGACTTCGTCGGGCGGGAAGCCGAAGTCGACAGTCTGTTGCGCCAACTGACGGCCGGCGAACGCACCCCTCCCGCCTCCTCCACGATGATCATCAACGCCATCGGCGGCATGGCCGGTGTCGGCAAGACCACTCTCGCCATCCACCTCGCGCACCGCGTTGCCGACCGCTACCGCGACGGGCAGCTCTACGTCGATCTCCGCGGCTTCGATCTCAACGGATCGGCCATGACTCCCGCCGAGGCGATCCGCGGCTTCCTGGAGAACCTGGGTGTCTCACCCCAGCAGATCCCCGACGGTCTCGACGCCCAAGCCGCGCTCTACCGGAGCTTCCTCGCGGACCGGCGCATGCTGGTCCTGCTCGACAACGCCCGCGACGCGGAACAGGTCCGGCCGCTTCTCCCCGGATCCGCAGGTTGCCTGGTGCTCATCACGAGCCGTAACCAGCTGAGCAGTCTGGTGGCGGCGCACGGCGCGCACCCGCTGGCACTCGACGTGATGTCCACCGAGAGCGCCCGGGAGAGTCTCGTACGGCGGCTCGGCGCCGATCGGGTCGACGCCGAGCCCGAGGCGACGCAGACGATCATCTCCTTGTGCGGCCGGCTCCCGCTGGCCCTCTCCGTCATCACGGCGCGGGCCCTGATGAACCCCCGCCTTCCGCTCGGCGCCATGGCCGAACAACTGCTGGAGGCCAAGGGCAGCCTCGACGCCTTCGAAGGCGCGGACCGGTCCACCGACATACGGGCCGTGTTCGGCTGGTCCTACCGCACGCTCTCCGACGACACGGCCCGCCTGTTCCGCCTGCTGTCGCTGCATCCGGGAGCGACGTTCGACGTCCATTCCGCTGCCGCTCTGGGCGGGCTCACCGTCCGCCGGACCCGCCCGTCGCTGGCCGAACTCGTACGGGCGCACCTCGTCGCCGAGGAGGCGGGGGGCCGTCACCGCCTGCACGACCTCCTGCGCGCCTACGGACGGGAGGCGACCGACTCGTACGACACCGCCGACGACAGGGATGCGGCGCACGACCGGCTGTTCCGGCATTACGTGCAGACGGCCCACACGGCTCTGCGGTTGCTGGACCCGGCCCATCTCGTCACCGTCCCCGCCGGGATCGGGCCGCCCGCGGCCGCCGGGCCGTCCAGCGTGGAAGCCGCGGTGCGGTGGTTCCAGCAGGAACGCCTCACGCTGACGGCGGTCGTACGCCAGGCCGTCCAGGACGACCGGCCGCACGACGCCTGGCGGCTCGCCCGCCTGCTCGACTCCATGTACGAGCGGGTGGGCCACTGGCACGACTGGGCGGACCTCCAACTGACCGCGCTGGGTGCCGCACAGCAGGCGGGCGAACCGCTCGGCGTGGCCCACGCGCACGCGGGACTGGGACGCGCGCACTCACTGCTGCGCCGGTACGAGTCGGCCGAGGAACACCTGTGCCAGGCCCTCGTGCTGTTCGAGGCCCTCGGCGACCGTGTGGGGCAGGCGCACTGCCTGCGGCAGCTCGGCTGGCTGATGACGCGTACCGAACGTGACGTCCTGGCGATAGAGCACACA
The DNA here is from genome assembly GCF_045041255.1 of Streptomyces sp. NBC_00080. Lineage (NCBI taxonomy): Bacteria > Bacillati > Actinomycetota > Actinomycetes > Kitasatosporales > Streptomycetaceae > Streptomyces > Streptomyces sp. NBC_00080. Next base: position 8,166,511 of record NZ_CP108235.1, on the reverse strand, counting down.
CGGCGTGCGCTCGACCTCTATCGCGCCGCCGGTCATCTCAGTGCGCAGGCCGACTCCCTCAACGCGCTCGCCTGGTACCAGGCGTCGCTGGGAGCCTGCGAGGACGCGGTCACGAGCGCCGTGCGGTCGCTGCTGCTCTACCGCCGGATGGCCGCGGGCGGAGGCTCGGGGCACGGGAACACCTGGGACACCCTGGCGTTCGCCCATCATCATCTTGGCAATCTCCGCCGGGCCGTGCGCTGTTATGAACGCGCGGTCCGCCTCCTGCGGGCGGGCGGAGACCGCTACAACGAGGCCGGCAGCCTCAGCCGCCTCGGCGACACGCTCGCTCTGGCGGGCGCTGCCGAGGACGCCCGCGCGCGATGGCGTCAGGCGGTCGAGATCCTCACGCCGATCGATCCCGACTGGGCGGCCGAGATCCAGGAGAAGCTCTCCGCCACCGTGAGCGCTTCCTAGACCGACTGGACCGGGCACACCGACGGGTGTGTGTCAGTCCCTGATGAAGGCCAACAGATCCGCGTCGAAGGCTTCCCGGTACGCGCCCACCAGCCCGTGCGGGGCGCCGGGGTACACCTTGAGAACGGCGTCGGGCAGAAGTCTCGCGGTGCGCTCCGCCGACAGGTGCACGGGCACGATCTGGTCGTCACCACCGTGCGCCACGAGCGTCGGGAACGTGAACTTGGCCAGGTCGTCGTGGAAGTCGGTCTCCGAGAACTGCCTGACGCAGTCGTAGGCCGCTTTCAGCCCGGTCTGCATGCTCCACAGCCAGAAGGCGCGGCGAACTCCCTCGGACCCGGTCGCGCCGGGGCGGTTGAATCCGTAGAAACTCTCGCTCAGCTCCCAGTAGAACTGGGACCGGTCGGTCCGCACGCCGGCGCGGATACCGTCGAACGCCTCGCGGGGAAGGCCGTCGGGGTTGGCGTCCGTCCGGAGCATCAAGGGCGGAACGGCTCCGAGCAGGGCCGCCTTGGCCACCCGGTCCGTGCCGTGACGGCCGATGTAGCGCGCGACCTCACCGCCGCCGGTGGAGTGTCCCACCAGGATGACGTCACGTAGGTCGAGGGTCTCCAGAAGTTCGGCGAGGTCGTCGGCGTAACGGTCCATGTGGTTGCCGCCCCAGGACTGGCCGGAACGACCGTGCCCGCGTCGGTCGTGGGCGATGCCCCGGAAGCCGCTGCCGGCGACCAGAAGCAACTGCCCGTCCCAGGCGTCCGCGTTCAGCGGCCAACCGTGGCAGAAGACGACGGGCTGCCCGCTGCCCCAGTCCTTGTAGTGGATGTCGACACAGTCCGATGTGGTGAACGTGGGCATGACCTGATGTCCCTCCGGATGTCATCGAGGTGCTGCCGGGTGTGCCGGCGCGGTGCGGTGCTGGGGGGGAGGCCGGCTCGGCAGCCCGGCCAAGGTAGCCGGGGCGAGGTGACCAAAAGGTGCGGACGTACGACAGGATCTCCGCGGCCGCGGAGATCCGTCAGAGGCCTCCGGTGCCGCCGCCCGCGTCCTCGTCAGTGGACCAGGCGCTGCCGCACCGCCTGCGCGTCCGGGTGTCCCAGGTGTTCGAGGATCCGCAGGGCCTGCCGCCAGGACACACCGGCTTCGGTGCGCTCTCCCGCGGCCTCCTGGCTGTCGCCGATGTGGACCAGGGTGTCGGCTTCGAGGTAGGCGTCGTGCAGGCCGCGGTAGAGCGTCAGGGCATGGCGATAACAGTCGACGGCCCGTTCGTGGGCCGCCAGATGATGGTGTGCGTAGCCGAGGCTGTCCCACGCGGCGGCCTCACCGTTCGGATTGCCGAGTTCCCGGTGGAGGTCGATTGCCCTCTGGCACTCCACCAGCGCCAGGGCGTGGTCGCCCCGCAGGATGTGGGTCCAGCCGACCTCGTTGTGCACCTGGGCCTGTCCGATGCGGCCGCTCACGTCCGCCTCCGCATACAGGCTGCGGGCGAGACCGTAGTGGACCAGCGCGTCCTCGTGCCGACCGCCCTTGTTCGCCTGGAACGCCAGATATCGCCGTGTCCTGGCCTCGCCGGCCGGGTCGGCCGCCGCCCGGAACAGGTCCAGGGCGGCGGTCAGGTGCTGGGTGGCCGCCTCGGCGTCGCCGAGCCGGCCGTGGACGAACCCCAGGGCGCGGTGGGCGTGGGCGCGGCCGGACGGATCTCCGGAACGCTCCGCGGCGTCGAGCGCCGCCGACTGGAGGGCGAGTTGCTCCTGCCAGCGGCCCAGCCGGTCGAGGTGCAGTTCCACGGTCGCGGCCAACTGCCAGCGCCGCGAAGCCGTATGTGTGCGAGCGGGCTCATGGGCGACCGCGGCGAGGATGACGGCCCGCTCCGTCTCCAGCCAGTCCGCTGCCTGTTCGCGGTTGCGGAACTCGGCGACGACAGCGCCGTCGACGGGAGCAGGGAGGGTCAGCCGTTCTCCCTGCGGTGCGAGTACGGTGCCCGCGTGGTGCGCGCTGTGCAGCAGGTGGTCGAGCAGCCGCCGCAGGGCCAGGACCTGCTCCTGCTGGGACTCGTGGATCTGGAGCAGGTCGCCCGCGTAGGCGCGCAGGAGGTCATGGCACAGGAACCGGCCCGCGAAGCGTTCGGTGAGCAGGTGTGCCCTGGTCAGTTCGCACAGCGCGGGCCGTGCCTCGTCCCGGGGCAGACCGAGCAGGCTGGACGCCGCTTCGAGCGACACCTCGGGCCCGGGATGCAGGGCGAGCCGGCGGAAGAGCAGGGCGGCCAGCGGGGAGAGTGCCTGGTACGACCAGGAGAAAACCGTTTCGAGATCGGTGGACGGATCACCGGCCGACAGCATGGCAAGGCGGTCGTCCTCCTCCGTCAACTCGGACGCGAGGACACCGAGATCGCCGTGGGGGTTCATGGACATGCGGGCGCTGACGATCGCCAGGGCGAGCGGCAGGCCGGCGCACGAGTGGATGATGTCCTTGACCGCGTCCGGCTGTGCGGCGAGCCGTTCCGCACCGAGGCGACGGGTCAGCAGGGCCTGGGAAGCGACGTCGTCCAGTACGTCGAGGGCGATGGGATGTGCGCCTTCGGCCACCAGCCCGGACAGGAGGTTGCGGCTGGTGACGATGGCGAGGCAGTCGCCCGCGCCCGGCAGCAGCGGCCTGACCTGCTCGGTTTCCTTGGCGTTGTCGAGAACGATCAGGACCCGTCTGCCGACCAGAAGACTCCGGTACAGCGACGCCTGGGCGTCGACGCTCGGCGGTATGTGTTCCGACGCCACTCCCAGCGCGTCGAGAAAGGTGCGCAGGATCTGAGCAGGGCCGGGCGCCGCCCCGCCGGGGTCGAAGCCGCGCAGGTCGGCGTAGAGCTGCCCGTCGGGGTAGCGCGGGGCGACCTCGTGGGCCCAGTGGACGGCCAGCGTGGTCTTGCCCACTCCGGCCATGCCTCCGATGGCGCTGATGACGACGGGCCGCCCCGGCAGGCCGTCCGCGGGCAGGAGGCTCCGCGCCAGGGCCATCTCCGTGTGCCGACCGCTGAAGACACCCAGATCCGGGGGGAGTTGCGCGGGTCTCGTACGGATGATGCCGTCGCTCGCCGCGGGTGCCGCGGTCGGGGTGAGGCCGGTCGGGACGGCCGGCGTGCCCGTGGCCGGACCGGTCGAGCGCGTGCGCAGACGCTCTCCGGCTTCCGCCAGCTCCGGGCCGGGCTCCAGTCCGAGTTCCTGGTTCAGCCGTCCGCTGACCTCCTCGTAGCTCCGCCGCGCTTCCAGCACGTGCCCGGTACGGGCCAGCACGGTGACGAGCCGCGCCTGCAAGGCCTCGTCCAACGGATGCGCCTGGGCCGCCTGCCGCAGCGGCATCAGTACGCGTTCCAGGTGGACGTCACCGGCTGCCACGGCGGTGTCGACGGCTTCCTTGACAGCGTCCGGGTACTCGCGTTCGACCCGCGCGAACAGCGGGTGGGCGCGCATCGACGCCGACAGCCCGTCGGCGACCGGCCCGCGCCAGAGACCGAGGGCCGCCAGCAGTTGTCTCAGACCCGCGATGTCGTCGCCCGCCCGCCGGCTCTCTCCGGCGTCGGCGCGCAGCGCGCGGAACCGCAGGAGGTCCAGCTGACCGGAGTCGAGGTGGAGCCGGTATCCGCCGGACGCCCGCACCAGAATCGGGCCCAGCGCCTTCCGCAGGGTCCCGACGTGCCTGTGTACGACATTGACCGCGCTGTCCGGGGCGCTCTCCCCCCACAGGAACTCGACGATCTCGGAGGTCGGAACGGGCTGGTCGACCTGTGTCAGCAGGAGCGCCAGCAGTGCCTTCCTCTTGGGCGGGCCGAGTTCGAGCTCCTCCCCGTCCCGCCAGGCCCGGAGCGGGCCGAGAACCGTCACACGCACAAGTGGGAAGTGTACGAGGTCCCGGCGCGGGCCGAGTCGGGCCAGTCACCTTCTCGTCACGGATCGCTCACCATGCCCTGCGTAGCGTGCGAATCGGCAGAGGTCGAACGGCGAACGACCAGCCGTCGGACCGGACTTCGCCGGTGCCGGTGCCCCCGGCAGAGCGTTTTGGAGACACGATGCACTTGACGACCATCGACGACCCGCGGCTGCTGCACAAGCGCTTCCTCAAGGCGAGTCGAACGACCGACGGCCCCGTGGTGGTCGTCAGCGGGAGCACGTTGCTGGTGAACGGTTCGGCGGCGGCTCTGACACGTGTCGCCGACCGCTCGCTGTTGTGGGAGTGGGCCCGTCATGAGGTGGCGTCCCCGATGACGGACACGGCACCGCCCTCGTCGGCGCCGGCCCTGGAGTCCGGGGCGCGTCCACGGTTCTGCGAGGGCATCTGGACCGGACGGGCTCTTGCGGGAGCGGTCGTCCGGCTGACCGTGCCCGCTCCCGCCCCTCCTCCGCGCGTCGCGGGGCCGGGCGGGGTGCAGAACCTGCGGTGGGCCGAGCTGACGGAGGCGCAGAAGCTGGTGGCCGAGCATGTCGCCGGCGGCCTGACCAACCGGCAGACCGCCGCACTGCTGTCCGTGTCGCATCACACCGTGGACTACCACTTGCGGCACGTCTTCCAGAAATTCCAGATCCATTCGCGGGTGGAGCTGGCGCGCATGGTGGCGGCGGCGTTCCACACGACACCGTCCGTGCCGGTCACACCGTGCTGATCATTCCGCCGTCGATGACGAAGTCGGAGCCGGTGACATTGCCGCCCCGGTCCGAAACGAGCAGCAGGACCAGGTCCGCCACCTCCTCCGGGCGCGTGAAACGGCCGGTGGCGGAGTCCTTGGCGGCCTGTGCCGCCACGGTCTCCGCGTCCAGCCCGCCGGCCTGCCCCAGGACGGCGGCCACCCCCGCCTCGCCCAGCCACAGGTCCGTGGCCACCGGCCCCGGACTCACCGTGTTGACACGGATTCCGCGGGGGCCCAGTTCCTTCGACAGGGACTTGCTGAAGCTGAGGAGCGCCGCCTTGGCGGCGCTGTAGTCGATGACGAGCGGGTCGGGCAGCCTGGAGTTCACCGACGCGACCGTGACAATCGTTCCCGAGCCGCGTTCCAACATCAGCGGCAGCACCGCCCGCGTGGCGCGCACGGCCGACAGGAGATTGATCTCCAGCGTGGTCGTCCAGTCCAGGTCGGTGACGGACGAGAAGCCACCCGTCCGTGGGCGGACCGCGCCCACGTTGTTCACCAGGATGTCCGGCGGCCCGTACACGGCCGCCGCCCCCTCCACCAGCAAGGCCGGCCCTTCGGGGGTCGCCAGGTCCGCCTCGACGACGTGGACGGAGCCGGTCTCGCTCAGCTCGGACAGCGGGCCGGACGTGTGACGGGCGCCTGCGGTGACGCGTACGCTCTCGGCCACCAGGGCTCGGGTCACGGCAAGTCCGATGCCTTTGCCGGCGCCGGTGACCACGGCGCTCTTGCCTTGCAGATTCAGTTCCATCGCGGACCTTCTGGAGGAGGACGGACCCGGCAGCCGGAAGGCAGCCGGGTTCTCGGGCCGGTACGGGTCAAGCGGTGCCGCGGGCCGCGCTCACGATCACGTCGACCACGGCGTCGGGCCGGGACAGCATGACGAGATGGGACCCGGCGACCTCAATGATGCGACTGCGGGCCCGCTGAGCCATGGACCTCTGCCGGTCCGGCGGCAGAATGTGGTCCCTGGTGCCGAGCACATACCAGCTCGGCAGGCTCTTCCAGGCGGGCGGGCCCGAGGCTTCCAGCAGCGCGGAAAGCGCGATGGGGCGCTGCGAGGAGGCAAGCAGGTCCGCCGTGGCGGGGGCCAGATCGTTGGCGAAGACCTCGCCGAACAGGTCCGGTTTGATGTAGAGGTCGACAGTCTGTTCGCCGTGCTGCTCATGGACCACCTGGTCGAACAGCGCGCCGGGGTCGGCTCCCTCGCCCTGCAGGCCCAGGACGGTCTCGCCCTGTTCCGGGACGAAGGCGTCCACATAGACGAGCGCTCTGACGTCGGCGGCGGGGGTGACGGCGTTCGTCACCACGGCCCCTCCATAGGAGTGGCCGACCAGAACCACCGGACCGGTCACACGCTGAGCGAGGAAACTGTTCAGGTCCTCGGCGTCCTCGGCGAGGCCGCGCAGCGCGTTGGGCACCGCGTGCACGGTGTAGCCGCGGCGCTGGAGCCGCCGGGTGACCTCCTGCCAGCTCGCGGCGTCCGCCCATGCGCCGTGCACGAGGACGATGGTGGGCTTGACGGTCCGGGGGTGTCCCGCCTGCGCGGCGGCGGGAATCGACGAGGTCGCCAACGCGACGGTGGCGGCTCCGGCGCTCCCCACGACCTGCCGCCGGGACGGCGGCCTACCTTGGTACGGCATGGTCGCTCGCTCTCCCTGTCTAGTCGAGGAAGTCGAGAAGACGGCGCGTCATCTCGGCGGTGTGCTCTTCGTAGATCCAGTGACCGGAGTCGGCGATGACCGCGCCGGTGACGTGGCGGGCGTACGAACGTACCTGCAACTCGACCTGGTCCTTCAGGCTGCTGCTCGCGCCGATGGCCAGCACAGGCATGGGCAGCTTGGTCTTCTTGTAGACCAGGTTGTCCGCCATGTCCGTGGGGAAGGCACGGAACCACTCGTGGTTGGCGCGCAGATGCGCGTCGTCACGGAGGTACTTGGCGAACTCCTTGACCTGGGCGGGTCCGACACCGTCCTTCTGCACCTCGAGGGAATCGACGAATCCGTCGACCCAGATCTCTTCCTTGCCGTCGATCAGCTTCTCCGGCAGGCCGTTCTTCAGGTCGAAGAAGCCGAAGTGCCAAGCGCCGGGGCCCTGCGCGGTCAGCGACGGATACTCGTACAGCGCCTTGTCCGGGATCGGTGCCTCGCTCAGCACCAGCTGGTGCACCTGGCGGGAGTGAGCGGCGGCGTAGGCGTAGGCCACCATGGTGCCGATGTCGTGGCCCACGAGGCGGATGTCGCTGTCCAGCCCGAGTTGGCGCAGCAGTCCGTTGATGTCACCGGCCATCGTCTTCTTGTCGTAGCCGCCGGCCGGGGCGTCGCTCTTGCCTGCGCCCCGCAGATCGGGAGCGATGACGGTGTAGTGCTTACTCAGCTCGGGGAGCAGGTCGCGCCACTCGTACCAAGTCTGCGGATACCCGTGCAGCAGCACGAGTGTGGGCCCGTGACCACCTCGCACGTAGTTGATGTGCACGCCCCCCCACTTCGGCTCTCTGTTCGGTGAATCCGGCGGGGACGCGCTGTTCGGATCCGACGTATTCCGTCGGGCTGCCGCTGGCCGCGGATTCCTGCACGCCGGCGAACATCGCGGTGAACGCGGTGGTCACGGCGAGGGCGAGAAGCGCCGGGCGTGAGCGTACGAACGAACGGGACATGGGTGATGGCATGGAGGTTCCTTAGACGGACCGCGGAGTGCGGGGTGCAAAGTGCGGAGTGGGTGGTGAGAGCCGGGGCGGCGCGGTGCGTGGCGGCCACCGGCGTTCTGCAGGTCGTGTCACGTGGTGCCGGACACGACGTTAGGCGCGCTGCGCGGCGACCGGCCCACGTACTCACGTAGTCGGAAGCGGGCCGGCGGCCGTCACAGGGCTCGTGGCGGGCGACCCGCGTGCGCGCTCCGGGCCGTGGCTCTACGGGCGGATGCCGAAGGGCCCGAGGAGTCCCTGGTCGATGCGCAGGGACTCGATCATGGCGAATGCGTTGTCCACGGTGAAGACGTCGACGGCGGCGAGCCGGCCCGTGTACTTCGCCACGACTGGCTGTGCGGCCTGGTTCGCCGCCGCGTCGAGGTAGGTCTTGAAGATGGCCCAGGAGTTGCCGGTCGGCCCGTATTTGTCGAAGAACGGCGTGGGGTCCAGCGATTCCAGGGTCTGCCGTGCGCTGAGTTCCAGGTCGTCGATGTAGTGCTGCTGGACGACGGCGTCCGCGCGTAGACCGAGGCGGCCCAGGTGTCCCCCGACCAGGGTCTGCCATGGGTATCTCATGGCCACCTGGTGGGCTTCGACCCACGCCGGTATGTCCTGGGAGACAGCGAGGTTCTTGAAGGGAACCCACCCGGGATAGATGACGTCGACCACCATCAGGGTCTTGTAACGGGGTGCGTGGACGAAGATGTTGTCCGGCGAGTGGTTCGGGCCGTGATGAGCCAGTTCGAGCGTCTCCCCGCCGACCCTGAGGGTGTAGCGGTCCTTGAAGGTGATGTGGGGCAGGGGCCTGTTCGGGTCCCTGTCCTGGCGCAGGAAGCGCTCGGTCTCGACGTGCGCGATACGACGTGCCCCGGTGCCGAAGAGAACGGCGGCGCCGATGTGGTCGGCGTGGCTGTGCGAGTAGATGACGTGCGTGACCTCGGACGGCCTGCCGTTGGCGTCGGTGACCCCGCGGATGGCCCGCAGCAGGTTGTGGCCGATGGTCGGCGGCGCGTCCACCACCACGACTCCGGTGGTGGTGGTGAGGAACATGGCCTGGTAATAACCGTCGGTGACCCAGTACAGGTGGCCGCCGATACGGCCGACGTAGTAGCCGTCGGTGAGCGTGGGACCGACCGCCGCGCCCGGCACCGGTGCGTAGTCGGGCAGGACGGTCGCCGCGGCCGCCTCGGCGGGACCGGCCAGGGCCAGGTCGGCGAGAGCGGGAACGAAGGGCAGGGCGGTGGCAACACCGGCCGTCTTCACGAACGTTCTTCTGGTGGCCTGGGTGGACGCCCTGGGCGTGCCGGAGTTGTTCATGACGGAGATTCCTTCCGCGGTTGGTCGATGCGGGATCGTTCGGCACGCGGCGCCCACCGGGATGAGCGCCGAGGCTGAGGGAGGGACGGCGGCGGCAGAGGCGGCTGAGACTGTGGTGTCACCGGCCGCTGAGAATTCTCGGAAGACCACGTTGCCGATCGCGGGGCGGCGCTTGCGGCCGAGTCCCACGGCCAGATCGGTCAACGACCCGCCGCGGACACCCTTTTGCCGGGATTCCTCGATGCCGTCGGTGAGTCTCTGGCCGTCGGCCCGGGAGCTGGACCCTCCGCGGTTGATTGAGTGTCAGGGAGGTGCATGTCGGCTCATCCGTTCCACGGCTGACGGCGCGTACGTGGTGGTCCTCGTGCGACAGGACGACACTAGAAGCTCACCGTTCGCGCCACCCCACGTGGACGCGTAGGACGGATCCGCCACGCGGTAACGCCATGAGCCGAAGAAGTCCACGGCCCGAAGAACACCGGCTTTCGCCGACTCCCGCAGCCCTTCAGAAGCTCTCCACCAGTCGGCGGACGGCCAAGGAGTCGTCATCCGCGCCGCCGCACTCGCTGCCGCCGATGCGTCCGGAGACTGTCGCAAACCCTGCGGCATCAGCCGGCCGCCCATCTACGGACAGCAGTACCTGAGCCGGCCGAGCCGGCCCGGTACGCCCTTGCAGCCGCGCTCGCCCACGCCCAGAGCGCCGGCCGCGATCCGGCGGCGCTGCGCACGGAGAGTGCGGGACGGCGCGTACTGGACACCCGGGGTCGGTCAGCGACGCACCGGTGTGGCGGCTGCGCCCAGTGGCATATCGGTCCACCACGGCTTCACGGGCACCGGCACGTGGCCGGCCAACGGCGCAGACGAAGAACATTCTTTGTTCCTACGGCCCCAAGAAGCTCGGGTTCTTCCAGAGCTCACGGTCGTTGCCTGGAGGCCCGTCGCGCCTCAGGCAACCCGACACAGGAGTCAGGGCTCGCGGTTCATTGCCCGTTCTCGCCGGGAACGAGCGGAAAGGGGCGCAGCTCGACCTCGTTCGTCCAGTGGATGATTCCGGTCGCCTCTCCGCCCTTCGATCCGGGACAGACATCGACGAAGTGGAGCCGGGACCGTCCTGGCTCCACTCCGTCGTGCGGGCGTGTCACCCGAACTGTGCGAAGAACCTCCAGATCTCCGCTTTGGTCCAGGTGGCGACGCCGCTTTCGCCGGCGGAGCCGTCGACCGGACCGGGTATGTGGTCTCCGTCGAACGCGGCCCATCGGACCGGGTATCCGGCACGGCAGCCCGAGTAGGTGGTGGTGATGTGCGTTCGGCTGCCCGGCGCGGGCTCGCGCGGGCTCTGGGGGGTGCAGCCGTTGTTGCTGACGAATCTGTCGCGCAGGGACCGTCCTTGCGCGATGTTGAGGACGGAGTCGCCGACACCGTGGATGCCGAGGTAGGCGATGGGCCGGGTGCCTCCGCTGCACCCGCTGATCTGAGCGCCGGACATGACCGCGACGGCCCTGAAGACGTTCGCCCGGCTGCATGCGAGCGCGTGGCTCATCCCGCCGCCCCAGCTGAATCCCGTGGCGAAACGCTGTGCCGGGTCGACACAGAGGCCGCCCTCGATCCGCCGGATCATGTCGTCGACGAAGGTGATGTCCTCACCACCCGCATTGGCCCAGCCGTTGCCGAGACCCTGGGGGGCGACGAGGATCGCGCTGTTGTTCGACTGTTCCTGTTGGCCGTAGTAGGACCAGGCGTTCCCGCTCGTGCCGCCCGAGGCGACGTCGCCGGCGGTTCCGCCCCGCCAGTGGAACGCGAAGATCAGCCGGTAGGGGTGGCCGTCGTCGTAGTCGGCGGGAACCCTGAGGATGAAGCTGCGGCTCTTGCCGCCGCTCTGCATCGTGTGCGTACCGCTCGCCAGAGTCGGGGGGCTGCCGCATCCGCCGGCGCCAGGTGCCGACAGTTTGATCATCTGCCATTGCTGGTTGGCGCCGCCCCAGTCGGTGTACTGGACGACGTTGCCGCCGTCTGCGGTGGCGGCGCCCTGCACCTCCACCGCCTTGCCGCTGGTGCGGTTGATCAGCCGCACGTGGCCCGCGTCGGAGTCGGCCAGGCGGAACTGCTGGTTGGCCCCGTTGTGGTCGGCCCACTGCTGGATCGCGGCACCATCCGCGGTCGAGCCGCCGGCCACGTCGAGAACCCTGTCCGAATGCCGGGCCTTGAGGCGGTAGAAGCCGTCGCCGGAGTCCACGAACTGCCACTGCTGGTTGGCTCCGTCGTTGCGCGTCCACTGGCTGACCCGCGCGCCGTCGGCGGTGGACGCGCCAGAGACGTCCAGCGCCTTGCCGCTGTTGCGATTGACCAGGGCGTACCAGGCGTTGGTGTCCACCGTCGCCGCCTCGGCGGGTGCCGGATGCACCACGGCGAGCATGCCGATCGCGAGGGTCGCCGCCATCACGGCGGCGACCCGGGACCACCAGCGATGTCTTGTCGGAGGGGCGGGGGAAGCCGCACCAAAGGTCTTCATCGACTCGCCCTTTCGTTTGTGGCAGGTCCCATCAGGTGCGGGTCCAGCGTTGGTTGCCGCTGTTCGAGCAGGAGTAGAGCTGGATCAGGGTGCCGTTGGCGGTGCCGCCCGCGACGGCGTCGAGGCAGAGGCCGGACTGGACGCCGACGATGGATCCGTCGGAGTTGAGGCGCCATTTCTGGTTGTCGCCGCCCCAGCAGCTGTAGATCTGGACTTTGGTGCCGTTGCCGGTGCCGCCGGCGTCCAGGCACTTGTTGCCGTAGACCCTGAGCTCACCGGCGGCTGTGGACGTCCACTGCTGGTTGGTGCCGTTGTTGCAGTCCCACAGTTGGAGCTGGGTGCCGTCGGTGGTGCTGCTGCCGGGCACGTCCAGGCAGCGGCCCGATCCGACGCCCTTGATCGGTGCGGAGTCCGAAGGGGGCGTGGTGGAGCCGCCGTTGAGCGCGTTGAGGACGGCGGTGTAGGCGGGCTTCTTGCTGCCGTCGCCGTTGAACAGCAGCGGCGTCTGCTCCGCTCGCCAGGAGTCGCTGTCGCGCACACCCCAGACGGTGATGCCGAGGCAGCGCGGGACGGCCAGGCAGTCGTTGGTCACGCTGGCGTAGGTGGAGGCCGGGGCGCCCTGGATGTCGAGTTCGGTGATGGCCACGTCGACGCCGAGGGCGGCGAAGTTCTGCAGGCTGGTACGGAAGTTGCTGTTGTAGGGGCTGCCGCTGTTGAAGTGCGACTGGAAGCCGACGCAGTCGATCGGCACGCCGCGCTGCTTGAAGTCCCGGACCATGGCGTACATGGCCTGGGTTTTGGCCCAGGTCCAGTCCTCGACGTTGTAGTCGTTGTAGCAGAGCTTGGCGGCCGGGTCGGCGGCGCGCGCGGTGCGGAAGGCGACCTCGATCCAGTCGTTGCCTGTGCGTTGCAGGTTGGAGTCGCGCCGGGCTCCCGAACTGCCGTCGGCGAAGGCCTCGTTCACGACGTCCCACTGGGCGATCTTGCCCTTGTAGTGGGCCATCACGCCGTTGATGTGATTGATCATCGCCTGGCGCAGCGTGCTGCCGCTGAGGCTCTGCATCCAGCCGGGCTGCTGGGAGTGCCAGGCCAGGGTATGGCCGCGCACCTGCTTGCCGTTCTGCACCGCCCAGTTGTAGACGCGGTCACCGGCGGTGAAGTTGAACTGGCCCCGCTGCGGTTCGGTGGCGTCGATCTTCATCTCGTTCTCGGCCGTCACCGAGTTGAACTCACGGCCCGCGATCGTCGTGTACGCCGAGTCGCCCAGCCTGCCGGAGGCGATGGCCGTGCCGAAGTAGCGGCCGCTCTGCGCCGCCGCGGCGCCGAGCGTGTTCTCGGCGGCGTGTGCGGTCGGCGGCGCGACCAGTGTGGTGACCGTACCGAGGACGCCGACGACCAGCGCCAACAGCAGGCCGCGGATCTTCCGGCGGACAACGGGTCTGGGAAGGACGTACGAGCCCATGGCTGTGCCTCCAAGGTAGACATCACGGAAGGACGGAAGGACCGAAGCGCAGGGGGAATGCGTCGTCCGCTCCCCATCGGCGGACGGACAGTGCGGAACCCGGGCGGCACTGATCACCGGACACCGAGGTCATGGGACCGGGACGATCTGAACCGGCACGGACGGCACTGGTCGGAGGTCGGGTGACGTACCGGCGGTCGGGTGACGTACCGGCGGGGCGGCGGCGGTGCTTCGACACAGGCATGGGGGTACTCCATCGCGGCTCGGCCGAGGGACCGCCACGCGGCGTCGCGCACCTCTCCAACTGCGCGAGAGCCAGGTTGCGCTGGTGCGAACCTCACCGGAACGAGACGGGTGGCGCGGGTGCTTCGGTGCGCGGATCTGTCGTGCAGTTGCGCGGGCATCTGCCGTGCAGCACAGATTGCCCAGAGCCGACGCGGTTCGACATCTCGAACTACGGCCGGGTTCTCAGACAGGGATGATTGAGGTATTGGTGACGGGTCGTCAATACTCCCCGCAGAAGAAGTTTCCGTTCCTCGCCCGAAAATTTCCGGAATCCCGGCGAGCCGAACGGCGAACCCCCGTCGCCGCGTCGGCGAATGCCGTACGGCCGGGGCCGGGACGAGGGTACGGACGCCGCCGGCTCGACTTCTCACTCCTCGCGGAGGCCCTGTACTGGCGAGCCTTCTCGCAGACGCCGGAGCGCCTCCGGTCGGCGTGACAGCTCGTCACGCCCGAAGGGGAGGCGCTGTTTGTGGACAGATCGGCGACAAGCCTTGACCAGAGGGCTCCACATTCCTAGCTTGTGGCGTCACAGCATCCGGGAATTCTTCGAATGTTTCGAGATTGTCCCTCCCCCGGCGCTTCCGCCCCGCGATTCATCGGGGTCACCTCACCCCCGCCCCCCCCAAGGAGGCCCTCTGATGTGGTTTCGCCGCCCGTCCCCGGTCCGTCCAGGACGCTTACTCGCCGTCCTCGCGCCTTTGCTGCTCGTGGCCACCTTCCTCGGCGCCCAGCCCGCCGCCGCGGCGACCGTAGACCCCAACGCCTCGTACGTGCTGGTCAACCGCAACAGCGGCAAGGCCCTGGATGTCTACAACATGGCGACCGGCGACGGCGCCCGCATCACCCAGTGGACCAGGAACGACCAGAGCCAGCAGCAGTGGCAGTTCGTCGATTCCGGGGGCGGCTACTACCGCATCAAGTCCCGGCACTCCGGCAAGGTGCTGGACGTCTACAACTGGTCCACCGCGAACGGCGGCTCGATCGTCCAGTGGTCCGACCTGAACGCCGACAACCAGCAGTGGCGACTGGCCGACAGCTCGGACGGCTACGTGAGGTTCATCTCGCGCCACAGCAACAAGGCCCTCGAAATACAAGGCGCCTCCACCGCCGACAACGCGAACACGGTCCAGTACGACGACTGGGGCGGCACCAACCAGCAGTGGCAGCTCGTCAAGGTCGGCGGCGCCGATCCCGGCTCGTGCGACCTTCCGTCGGCGTACCGCTGGACATCAACGGGCGCGCTGGCGCAGCCCAAGCCGGGGTGGGCCTCGCTCAAGGACTTCACCGTAGTCCCCTACAACGGCAGGCAACTCGTCTATGCGACGACGCACGACACGGGGACGAGTTGGGGTTCGATGAACTTCGGCCTGTTCACCAACTGGTCGGAGATGGCCTCGGCCGGCCAGAACCCGATGTCGGCTTCCACCGTCGCGCCCACGCTCTTCTACTTCGCGCCGAAGAACATCTGGGTGCTCGCCTACCAGTGGGGCGGGACGGCCTTCTCCTACCGGACGTCGAGCGACCCCACCAACCCGAACGGCTGGTCATCCCAGCAGGTGCTCTTCTCCGGAAGCATCTCCGGCTCCGGAACAGGACCCATCGACCAGACGCTCATCGGTGACGGGACGAACATGTACCTGTTCTTCGCCGGTGACAACGGCAAGATCTACCGGGCCAGTATGCCGATCGGGAACTTCCCGGGAAGCTTCGGCACTACCTCGACAGTGATCATGAGCGATACGACGAACAACCTGTTCGAAGCCCCGCAGGTCTACAAGCTGCAGGGCCAGAACCGCTACCTCATGATCGTCGAGGCGATCGGCTCGCAGGGCCGCTACTTCCGCTCGTTCACGGCCACCAGTCTGAACGGCTCATGGACACCCCAGGCCGCGACCGAGAGCAATCCCTTCGCCGGCAAGGCCAACAGTGGCGCCACCTGGACCAACGACATCAGCCATGGCGAACTGATCCGCACCAGCGCCGATCAGACCATGACCGTCGATCCCTGCAATCTGCAGTTGCTCTACCAGGGGCGCAGCCCCGACTCCGGCGGCGACTACGGCCTCCTGCCCTACCGTCCGGGTCTGCTGACACTGCAGCGCTGACGGCGTGACACGAGTCCGGCTCCGGTATGGAGCCGGACTGGCGGGCTCGGCGGAAGGCCGAGCCCGCCCGGGTCACGCGACCCGATCGCACAGTCGGTTGATCTTTGAGTGCGCAGGTGGTGAGCCTGGACAAGTCCCGGGATGACAGTGGCCTCCCTGATCGCGGCTCATGCCGAAGGAGGTGTCTGCGGCGGAGTCCTGCCGTCCCGCGGAGAACCCTTCGACCCACGGGTCCGCGCCCATGAACGCCGGTCCGGCCGGTCCGAGGGCGACCGGATACAGTGCGCGAGACGGCAGCCTGGTTTGTGAGGGGAAGCGTGACCGACACCAGCAACACCCGAGTCGCCGACAGCGAAGGGCAAGCTCCGCGGCAGAGCCGACTGCACCGCCTGATGCGCTACCTCCCCCTGATCACCCCCGTCCTGCTGTGGGCCGTGCCCTGCTGGGTGCTCCTGTACACCGGCCAACACTGGCCGCTGCCCGTCACGCCGGCCGGCACCGCCCTGTTCGTGCTCGGGCTCGTCGGCATGCCGCTCGCGATGATGCGCGGCCACGGCCGGCGCCAGCAGGACCGGGCGGCGATCGTCGGTGACACCCTGCTGGGCACGAGTTGGGTTCTGTTCACCTGGTCCGTGCTGCTCGGCGTCTTCTTGCGGCTCGCCCTGACCGTGGCCGGTGTCGGCGAGAGTCAGGACCGGGCCCGAATCGTCACCTGGGCCGTCCTCGGCACAGCCGCCGTGCTGCTCGCCTGGGGGTACGTCGAAGCCCGCCGCGTGCCACGCGTGCGCCGGCTCGACGTCCGACTCCCCCGGCTGGGTCCCGGGTTGGACGGCATCCGCGTCGTCCTGATCACCGACACCCACTACGGCCCACTCGATCGCGCCCGCTGGTCGGCACGGGTGTGCGAGACGGTGAACACCCTGGAAGCCGACCTGGTCTGCCACACCGGCGACATCGCGGACGGCACGGCCGAACGCCGCCGCGCCCAGGCCGCCCCACTCGGAACCGTGCAGGCCACCCGGGCCCGGGTATACGTCACCGGCAACCACGAGTACTACAGCGAGGCCCAGGGCTGGGTCGACCTGATGGACGAACTGGGCTGGGAACCGCTGCGCAACCGCCACCTGCTGCTCGAACGCGGAGGCGACACCCTCGTGGTCGCCGGCGTGGACGACGTCACCGCCGAGTCCTCCGGCCTGGCGGGCCACCGCGCCCACCTGGCCGGCGCCTTGAACGGCGCCGACCCCGACCTGCCCGTCCTGCTCCTGGCCCACCAGCCCAAGTTCATCGACCGGGCAGCGGCCGCCGGCATCGACCTCCAGCTCTCCGGCCACACCCACGGCGGCCAGATCTGGCCCTTCCACCACCTGGTCCGCATCGACCAGCCCGCACTCGCCGGCCTCAGCCACCACGGCCCCAGAACCCTCCTCTACACCAGCCGCGGCACCGGCTTCTGGGGCCCGCCGTTCCGCGTCTTCGCCCCCAGCGAGATCACCCTGCTCGTACTCCGCTCCCCGCACCTGCCCACCTCCCCGTAGCACGCGACGGGCCGACACGTCCGCTCGGAGCAGTCCACGAGCCGAGGGGTCCGGCGTCGACAGACGACCAGGCCCCTCTCGCCGAGGACAGGATTCGGACCGTTCCCGGGCCGACGGCTCCAACGAGCCATGCCTGCTACGGGCGGCCGCCCAGGCGGGCGCGCAGCAGATTGGGGTCGGTGGCCGTGGTGTAGGCGGCGCTGAGCACGTACACGTCATTGCCGCGCAGCGCTACGGAGGTGGGGTTCTGAAGTCCGTCGGTGGCATCCAGGACGGTGCTGCTGGTGCCGTCCGGCCGGATGCGCACGATCGTGTTGGGGGCGTTGCGGGCGGCGAGGATCTCGTCTCCGCGGCCGGTGAAGGCCAAGTCGTCGATACCGGCCAGGCCCGAAGCCTTGACCTGCGGTGATCCCGCACGGTTTCCCGAACGGATCGGGATGCGCAGGACGGTGCCCTGGTCCAGGTTGGTCACCCACAGCGCGCCGCCGTGCACTTTCGCGCCGTTGGCGCCGAGGAAGCCGGTCGAGGCGAGTTCGGGAGCGGTGGACCACGCCCGGGGGGTGCCGCCCGTGACGGGGACGGTCCACACGGTGCCGAGCACCGAGTCGGTGATGTAGAGCTGTCGGCTGCGCTCGTCCAGTGCCAGCCCGTTGGGCAGGCCTCCTGCGGGCAGTGCGGCGATCCGCTGCGGCGCCTGCGCGGGGCGCAGCCGCCACAGCCCCGTCAGGTCGGCCGTGCCGGTCGCGTACAGCACGTACAGGGTGCCGTCCGAGGTGTGGGCGATGCCGGTGGCCAGGGGAAAGCCGAGGACCGGGGTGTCGACTCCGCCGTCGGCCGGGGCGGGCAGCGTCGCCAGGACACGCGTGGTGCCCTGGCGGGTGACCTGAGCCACCTGGCGGCCGGCGGCGAAGGTGACGGCCGCCGTGCCGTCGGGCAGCAGGGTGATGTTCTCCGGCATCTGACCCGCGGACAGGTCGAAGTGGGTGGCGACCCGCACATGTGTCAGCGGTCCCCCGGTGGACGTCGCGTCGGCGGGCACAGCCGTTGCAAGGGCGGCCGCGGCCACCACAACTGCCGACATGATCAGCTTGATGCTTCGCTCGGACATGGTTCCTTCTCTGTTTTCGGGCATGCGGCAGCCGCGGTGCGGTGCCGTGGACGAGGGGTGCTTCGGGGGTGGCCGTGATCGTGCCGCCGACCGACGGGCGTCGGACAGGCCGACCGGCGGGCGTGGGACCGTCCGACCGGGCGGACGGCCCGCCGAGGTGGACAGCCCGGCAGCGGGACGCTCCGGCGGATGCGCAAGCGCCGGGCGCCCTCGGGCGACGGAGTGGCTCGGGTCAGGTGGTGCGGGTCTCGGCGCCGTGGCGCGGCTGGGTCGATTCGTATGGCGCGGTGGTGTGGACGAGCAGGGTCAGGGCTGTCGCGGACGGGGACCCGGGCGCGGCCGTGGCCACCACCAGGGACGGTCCGCGTCCTTGCGGGCTCTGGAGGGTCTGCTGGGTGACCGCCAGTGTCCCGACCAGCGGGTGGCGCATTTCGTAGTCGGCGACATCGCAGGCCTGGATCCGGTGATCGGCCCACATCGTGGCGAACTCCGGGCTGCGCATGGCGAGTTCGCCGACCAGTCCGGCCAGCAGCGGATCGTCCGGGAAGCGGCCGGCCGTCAGACGCAGATTGCCCACCACGGCCCGGGCCTTGGCGGGCCAGTCGCTGTACAGATCGCGGGTGTGCGCGTCGAGGAACACCAGCCTGGCCATGTTCGGCCGTCGGCCCGGGTCGTCGGGGCTGGCCGCGTCGAGATGCCCCGCGAACAGCGCGTGTCCCGGCCGGTTCCAGGCCAGGACATCGCTGCGGCGGCCGATGACGACGGCCGGTGTGCCCTCGATGGCCGCCAGCAGGGCGCTCGTTGCCGGGGTGACGCGTTCGACGGGCGGTCGGCCGGCGGCCCTGGGCCGTCTTGGCGCACGGGCCAGGGTGTGCAGATGGGCACGCTCGGACTCGTCCAGGCGCAGGGCGCTCGCCACGGCGTCGAGCACCTCGCGCGAGGCGTTGCGTGACTGGCCCTGTTCCAGGCGGGTGTAGTAGGGCGCGCTGATGCCCGTGAGCATCGCGAGCTCCTCCCGGCGCAGCCCGGGCACCCGGCGCCGCTCACCGTAGGTCGGCAACCCGACGTCCTGGGGACGCAGTTGGCTACGGCGTGCCTGGAGGAAGTCGGCGAGGGGCCCGTGCTTGGTCATGGCACCGAGTATGCGCACCGCCGAGGGCGCGCGCCTCACCCCGCCGGGGTAGGGATCGGTGGGGTCTGGCTCGGCCCGGCCCCGGTCTCCAGGATGGGCCGCGTTCCTCTTCGTCGTTTCCGGGAGAATCCATGAGCGCCACCACCTCCGGCCCCCGAAACCCGCTGGCCGGGCTCGACCTGACTCCGTTCGCCTTCACCCGGCGGTGCTGGGTCGACGCGCCGCCGGACTCCGTCTACGACCTGATCAGCGATGTGTCACTGATCGAGACGTGGAGTCCGAGCGCCGAGGGGGTGAACTACGCGCCGGGCGACGGTCCGTGGGTCGGTGCCCGGTTCAGCGGCCGCAACCGTCGGGACGGGCGCGAATGGGTCACCCACTCCGAGGTGGTGCGGGCCGATCCGGGCACCGCCTTCGCCTTCGTCGTGGGTGGAGCCGACCATGGCATCGTGCGCTGGGACTGGCACTTCCACGAGCAGGGCCGGGGCAGCATCGTCCGGCAGTCCTGGCGGTTGCTGCGCGCCGACCCGGTCCTGGGTGACACCCTTCAGGACGTCCGTTCGCTGCAGGACCACATGGCCGACAGCGCGGAGTCCACCCTGCTCGCCCTGGCAGAGTGGATCGCCGACCGCCGCACCCCCGCCGGCCACCGCGCCCGCTGACGGTTCGGCCCGCCTCCGAACGGGCCGTCTCCGAACCCGACGCCTCTCCCCTCGTCCTCGGCCTTGCCGGGATCGTGGTTCTGTCTCGATCAACATCGGGGCCACGCAGGGGTCATTCTCCGAATAACGCGTCCCCTTGACCCCAAATTCCACTCCCAAACAGGAATCAGCCCACATGCTTTTCCTGGCTCCGCGCTCTGGGCTCCGCGCTCTGGGGCTACGGGATATGAGCTATGGGCTACGGGCTCTCCAAAAGAACACAGCGCGTCGCCAGGAGTGAAGATCGCCCCGCAGGGCACACGATGGATCGGAGGTAGATAACCATGGTTCCTGTTCTTCTCGTTCTTCTGCTTGCTCTGATCCTCTTCGGTGCCGGTTTTGCACTCAAGGCTCTGTGGTGGATCGCAGTCGTCGTGCTGATCGTGTGGGTCCTCGGATTCGTGATCCGTCCTGCGGCGAGCGGCGGCAAGCGGGGTCGCTGGTACCGCTGGTAAGCGGGCCTTCATCACGACCGAACAGGGGTGGGCACCGGCGCCGTGGCGTCGGTGCCCACCCCTGTTCGGTTCCCCTGTCACAGCGGGATGAAAATGGTGACTCTGTTGATTCAGGGTACTGGGATTCAGGGTACTGGGAGGTCGTGGCCGGAGGGTGTTCGTGCCGCCAGGAACCATGGCCTCCAACACGACTCCTCCGGCCATCTGAATTTTCTTTCGGAGTGAATGCGTGGGTGGCGAAGAACAGGGCACTCGATTTTCTGAGCAGGCGGCACCGAATGTGATGACGTCAGCACACCCCCGCAGATTCGACTGCGGAGGCAGCGAAGAATATCGATGAGGGAGCCGTTTTATGAGTGACAGCATCTGGGGCTACCAGCCGACCACCGGCCACACCGCGGGCACCGACCTGATCGGCTACACGGTCGAGGCCACCGACGGCAGCATCGGGAAGGTCGACAAGCACTCGGACGACGTCACCTCTTCGTACCTGGTCGTCGACACCGGCGTATGGATCTTCGGCAAGCACGTTCTGCTTCCGGCCGGAACCGTCAAGACGGTCGACCAGGCCGAGCGCAAGATCTATGTCGACCTCACGAAGGAGCAGATCAAGAACTCCCCCGAGTTCGACAAGGACAAGCACGTCGGTGACGCCGGCTATCACGAGCAGGTCGGCGGCTACTACCAGAACCACCGAAGCGTCTGACTCACGACGTCACCCTGAAGTGGGGCCGCCCGGAGAACCTCCGGTCGGCCCCACTTCTCGTGCACCGGCAGGAGCCGTCAAGCGGGCGGCCCGAGCTCGCCGGCTCCTCTCGACCGCGCTGCTCGTCCTCGTTCGAGACCTGCGGGCGGCTCGCACCGGACCGCTCCGATGCCGTGCCGGTGCTCCACGCGCTCACCGGCGACAGCCATGCCGCCGGGCCGGCCGAACCCGGTCACCCCACCCCCGGCTGGTGGGACGGGCTCATCGGGCCCGGTCTGGCCTTGGACACCGACCGCTGGTTCGTCGTCGCTCCCCATGTGCCGGGCGGCTGCCAGGGCAGGATCTGCGCAGTTTCGCCGACCGGATCGGCCTGCTGGTGGAGAATCCCCGACGGCGGAGCCGGGCCCCCGACTCCGGCGGGCCCGGCTCCGGGGTGGTCGACCGCAGGATCGCGGCCCTCGACGCCGAGATCGACCGCCTGAGCCGGCTGCGCGCGGAACTGGCCCTGCGCACCTACGAACGTCCCCTGACGCCCCGTACCGCGAGGCGGACGGTTCACCGCGACCGGTGGACGTGGCCGCTCCCGCCGACGGCGTCGGCTCGTCACGGCTCGGCGGCGGTCACCGGCTGGTCGGCGGTCACACGGACGCGCGGTCCACGATCTGGCCGCGCACCGGTGCCAGGCCCTCCGTGTCGATACCGAGGGCGTCCCGCGCGGCGATCCGTCCGAGGATCTCGGCGTCGATGCGCACGGTGGTGAGCGCGGGCGTGGACAGGGAGCCGTACTCGGTGTCGTCGAAACCGATCACGGCGACGTCCTCGGGCACCCGCAGCCCGAGGTCGCGCAGGGCCGTGAGGCTGCGCAGCGCGATGTCGTCGTCGAAGGCGGCCAGCGCGGTCACCTCCGCGTGCGCCGCCAGGAACGCCTGGACGGCGGCCGCGCCGGCCTCCCGCGGCCGTGGCACGACAAGGCGTTCCAGGGGCGCGAGTCCCCGTCGCCGGGCGGCCTCCCGGGCGAAGCCGAGCCGGGCCTTTGTCAGCGGGAACTCGTGGTCGGGCAGGGCCATCGCGATCCGGGTGTGCCCGCGTTCGGCGAGGAAGCCGATCTGGAGCGCGGCGTTCGCGGCGAAGCCGCTCTCCCGGTCCTGCTCGTCCGGCTCACCCTGCTCAACCGTCTCGTCCTGCTCATCCGTCCCGTCCGATTCGTGCCCGCTCATGTAGGCCTCGCCGAGCCTGAGCACCGCCCGCGGCACGATGGCGTCGAGGATCTTCTGCGTGGCCTCGGGCGCCGCGTGTCCGTGCCGGACGAGGAGGACGTGGTCGTGTTCGGCCAGTTCCTCGTCGAGCCCTCGGACATAGCTCCGGGAGAAGTTGCCCTCGATGCCCCGGTCGACGTTGAGCACGACGATGCGCGAGGAACCCTCGCGCAGGGCGCGGGCGATGCCGTGCGGGACGTACCCCAACTCGCGGGCGGCCTCGGTGACCCGCTCCCGGGTGGCGGCGGAGATCGTCTGCCGTGGGTCGTCGTTCAGCACGAAGCTCACCGTCGCCCTGGACACACCGGAAGCCTTGGCGACGTCGCTCAGCGTCACCCGACCGGAACGGCCCACGCCGACCCACTCCCTCTCAGCCACGCGTAGAACGATTAAGTCCCGGGCGTCAGCCTACGCGACGAGCGCGACCGCCAGTGTGCCGTGCGCAGCGTGCCGTCGTCGCGTGCCGTCAGGCGAAGACGATGGTGTGGTTGCCGTCGCGGATCACGCGGTCCTCCGCGTGCCACAGGACGGCGCGGGAGAGCACCGCGCGTTCCACGTCGGCGCCCCGGCGGGTGAGGTCGCCGGCGGTGTGGGCGTGGGTGACGCGGACGACGTCCTGTTCGATGATCGGGCCCTCGTCGAGGTTCTCGGTGACGTAGTGGGCGGTGGCGCCGACCAGTTTCACCCCGCGTTCCTTGGCCTTGGCGTACGGTCCGGCGCCGATGAAGGCGGGCAGGAAGGAGTGGTGGATGTTGATGATCGGCACGCCGACCCGATCGATGAAGTCCGCCGACAGGATCTGCATGTAGCGGGCCAGGACGACGAAGTCGACGTTGCCCTGGAGCAGTCGGAGGTGTTCCGCCTCCGCGGCCGACTTGTCGGCGCCCTGGCAGGGGACATGGAAGAAGGGGACGCCGAAACTCCGTACCTCCTCGGCCACATCGGGATGGTTGGAGATCACCATGGCGACGGTGACGGGGAGTTGGCCCTGGCGGTGGCGCCAGAGCAGGTCGAGCAGGCAGTGGTCGGACTTGGAGGCGAAGATCGCCACCCGCTTGGGCACGGAGAGGTCGCGGAGCGTGTAGCGGAGCCCGAACGCGTCCACCAGGTTCCGGTCCAGGTCGGCCCGCAGGGCGGGCAGCGCGGCCTGGAGGCCGTCGAGGCCGAACACGGTCCGCTGGAAGAAGGCGCCGCCCTGCGGATTGTCCGAGTACTGGTCGAGGGAGACGATGTTCGCGCCGTGGCCGCCGAGGGCGGAGGTGACGGCGGCCACGATGCCGGTGGCGTCCGCGCCCTGCACGACGAGCGAGGCCTGCGGGGCGGGCGGCCCGCTCCTGGCGGCGCGGGCCGGAGCGTCCTGGGTGAGGGTCATGCCGGGCTGTCCTTCCGGAAGCGGGCGGCCCAGTCGGACGTCGCCCCGAGCCCGCCGAACGTATAGAAATGGATCTTCAACTCGCCGTGGCGGGCGGGGTCGTGGGCCGCCGCGAGAGCGCGCAGGAATCGGTCCGGTCCCGCCGTACCCATGAGATTGGTCAGGGAGAAGCCGTACTTCTTGACGACGGAGGCGCTGGTGCCGACACCGAAGCGGGCCGCGTACGCCATGAGCCGCCGTACTCCGGCGGGACCGGGCACGCCGATCCTGATCGGCAGACCGACGCCACGGCTGCGGACCTCCTCCACCCAGGCGAGCACCGGGTCGACGTCGAAGCCGAACTGGGTGGTGACGCCGGCCTCCAGCGGCTGGGCGGCGAGTGCCGCGTGCTTGTCCCGCAGCGCGGACCACAGGGCGGTGCCGTCGATCGAGGGGTGGCCCTCCGGGTAGCCGGCGATGCCGACGTGACGGACGCCGTACTCCCGCAGCAGCCCCGTGCCGATCAGGGACAGCGCGTCCGCGTAAGGGCCCTCGGGGTGTGCCGGGTCCCCGCCGACGAGGAACACGTTGTCGGAGGTGCCGTCCGCGCGCAGTCCGGCCAGGAACCGCTCGAAGTCGTCGCGGGATCCGAGCCGCCGGGCGGATATGTGCGGTACGGGCACGAAGCCGAGCCGCTTGACCGCCCGGGCCGCGTCCAGCCGCAGCCGGAGGTCCTCGTTGCCGAGGAAGGTGACGTTGATCCGGGTGCCCGGGGGGATGGTGTCGCGGGCCTCCTCCAGCTTGGGGACGTCCTTCCCGGTCATCTCCAGGGAGAAGTCGTCCAGCAGCGAGGTGCCGACCGCTGTGCTTACCGTGCTCGCGGGTTGCATCGTCTTGACGTCTCTCGTTTCGCTTCTCGGTCGACCCGCGTCAGCGGTTGTGGCGGTACAGGGTGCGTGCGTGCGCGTTGAACGGGGACGGCTGGACGGTGGCGCGGATCCGGGGGAAGCCGAGGTCGGCCCCGGGGTCGGTGCCGGAACCGGGGTGCTCTCCCCAGACGACCGCCACCTCGGTGCCCGGCGCGGTGTGCTCCGGGTCGATCAGGGTCTGCGCCAGCACCGTTCCCACCGGGTCGATCGACGCGCTCTGCATCGTCATGCCGACCGGACCGGCCGCGCTCTCCACCCGGTGCCGGGCGTAGGTGAGGACGAACCCCGGGTCCTCTCCCCCGCCGATGACGGAGCGGACGTCGTCCGGGTCCAGGACGAGGGTGACCTTGGTGCGCAGCGGCTCGTCCCTCGCCTTCAGCAGGGCGTCCCGGCCCAGAAAGTCGTGGTTGAAGGAGATCATCTTCCCGTAGCCGAGCTCGTACGGGGACACGTAGTAGTCCTCGATGTCCTCCGAGTAGTGACTGCCGTTCAGCGGGCGCTTGCCCTCGATACCGAACAGAGGCAGGTACCGGCGGTATTCCAGCAGGTCCGGGTCGGTGTAGATGCCGGGCACCGGCGAGGGGATCCAGCCGCTCTCCACGCTCGGTGTGGCGTAGGCCAGGGCGCCCACCCGGATCAGGCCGAGGGGCTCACCGACCTTGAGGAACGTCTCGTGGACGTACGCGGAGTGCTCCCAGTCGCCGATGAACTCGAAGCCCGCCTGGCCGGCCATGCCGTGCCGCAGGGCACGCACCGGACGCCCGTCCAGGGTGACGGGGCTGGAGTGGAAGAACTTCGTCTCCGGCAGTGGTCCGCCGAAGGCGCGCTCGACGAGTTCGGCGGCCAGCGGCCCCTGGATCTGGTAGCGGAACAGCTTCGGGTCACCGCCACCGGGCCGGAAGGCGCAGGACGGGTCGGTGGCGAACCCGACGTCGTACCCGCCCTTCTCCGCGTGGTACCGCACCCAGTGCTGCGCGGCCGGGATCCCGCTGAGCAGGTACCTGTTCTCGCCCTCGCGGGCCAGGATGCCGTCGGTCACGAGGTGACCGTGCCGGGTCACCGGCACGTACTGCTTGGCCTGCCCGATCGCGAACTTCTCGAAGTTGTTGGCGCCGTGGTCGGCCAGCAGCCGGGTGGCGTCCGGACCCTCGATCCACAGGTCGTACATGTGGTGCGAGAGGTTGAGGAGCGCCACGCCCTGGTGCCAGGCGGTCTGCTCCTGACGCCAGCCGGCGTACTCGCGGTCCACGACCTCGGGAAGCCACGGCTCCGCGTTCGGCCGCCACAGCAGTTTCATCGGGGACCCGGCCCGGTCGATGCCGTCCTGGAGGGAGGGGGTCGTCATGTGCGGCTCCTTCGCCGAGCGTTCGTCCCATCGCGCTAGCTGCACTAGATCGATTTAGTGAACACCGGGGAGGACCGGCCGCTAAATCGATCTAGCGCACGTTAGCAAAGCGACTCCGTCCGTACGAAGGGCCCGACGCGGAATCTTTGTGTGCGGCCCACGTACTCGACACGCGGAACCGACGCCGGACCGGGACGGGATTCCCTGCGCGCCGCCGGCGGGGATCCCCGGTCCGGCGGCCCACGGGGAGCCGGCGGGAGGTGTTCAGCAGGCGGCGACGGCGTCGGTACGCAGCGGGGCGGCGGTCTTCGCGGTGACCTCCTCCAGGGTGACGCCCGGAGCGGTCTCCACCAGCGCCAGGCCGTCGGGGGTGACGTCGAGGACACCGAGGTCGGTGATGATCCGGTGGACGCAGTTCTCCCCGGTGAGCGGGAGAGAGCACTCCCGGACGATCTTCGGTGAGCCGTCCTTGGCGGTGTGGTCCATGAGGACGATCACGCGGCGGGCGCCGTGGACGAGGTCCATCGCGCCGCCCATGCCCTTGACCATCTTGCCGGGGATCATCCAGTTGGCCAGGTCGCCGTGGGCGGAGACCTGCATGGCGCCGAGGACGGCGGTGTCGATGTGGCCGCCGCGGATCATGCCGAAGGAGAGCGCGGAGTCGAAGAAGCCGGCTCCGGGCAGGACGGTGACGGTCTCCTTGCCCGCATTGATCAGGTCGGGGTCGACCTCGTCCTCGGCCGGGTACGGGCCGGTGCCGAGGATGCCGTTCTCGGAGTGCAGGACGACGTGCACGTCCGGCGGGAGGTGGCCGGGGATCAGGGTGGGCAGGCCGATGCCGAGGTTGACGTAGGAACCGTCGGTTAGTTCGGCCGCGGCGCGGGCGGCCATCTGGTCTCGGGTCCAGCTCATGCGCGTACGGCCCCTCGTGTCGAAGACGCGGAAACGGAAAGGTGCTCGATGTGCTTGTCGGCCGCTTCGGCGGCCGTCAGTCGCACGACCCGCTGGACGTAGATGCCGGGAAGGTGGATCTCGTCGGGGGCCAGGGCGCCCGGTTCGACGAGTTCCTCGACCTCGGCGACGGTGATCCGGCCGGCCATGGCGGCGAGGGGGTTGAAGTTGGCGGCGGCACGGCGGAAGCGGAGGTTGCCGTGCCGGTCGCCGCGCCAGGCCCGTACGAGGGCGAAGTCGGTGGTGATGCCGTGCTCCAGGATGTGCGGGCGGCCCGCGAAGTCGCGGGTCTCCTTGGGGGGTGAGGCGACGGCGACCGATCCTCCCCCGGCCGCGTGGCGCCAGGGCAGTCCGCCCCGCGCTACCTGGGTGCCGACGCCCGCCGGGGTGTAGAAGGCGGGGATGCCCGCGCCGCCCGCGCGCAGCCGTTCGGCGAGAGTGCCCTGCGGGACCAGCTCCACCTCCAGTTCGCCGGAGAGGTACTGGCGGGCGAACTCCTTGTTCTCGCCGACGTAGGAGCCGGTCACGCGGGCGATCCGGCCCGCGGCGAGCAGCACGCCGAGGCCGCGTCCGTCGACACCGCAGTTGTTCGAGACGACGGACAGACCGGTGGCGCCCTGTGCGTACAGGGCCCGGATCAGCACCTCGGGCACACCGCTGAGGCCGAAGCCGCCGACGGCCAGTGACGCGCCGCACGCGATGTCGGCCACCGCTGCCGCGGCGCCGGAAATCACCTTGTCCATAGGGGAGTTGCCTTTCGGTCGGGGCGTCTCACGGCGCCGCCTCGCGCAGGGCGTCGGAGACGGACTTCACGCCGCCGTGCGCGGTGAGGCCGCCGTCGACGGGGATCTCCGCGCCGGTGATGAAGGAGGCCTCGTCGGACAGCAGGAACACCACGAGCGGGGTGACCTCGTGCGCGGTGCCCGTGCGGCCCAGCGGTGTCTCGCGGACGTTCGCGTCGCGGAAGGCGGGTGCTGCGGAGGCGGTCATCTCGGTCTCGATGAAGCCGGGGTGGATCGTGTTCACGCGGATGCCGCGCGGGCCGAGTTCGGTCGCCGCGCTCTTCGACAGGCCGCGCAGGGCCCACTTGCTCGCCGTGTAGGCGACCGGGTAGTGGCCGGTGAGGGCGGCGGAGGAGCCGACGTTGACGACGGAGGAACCCGGCGGCATCAGCGGGGCCAGATGCTGGATGCCGAGCAGCGGTCCGGTGACGTTGACGGCGTGGACGCGGGCGAAGTCCTCGGGCCGTACGTCGCCGACGCGGGCGCGCCAGGTGATGCCCGCGTTGTTGACCAGTCCGTGCACCTCGCCGTACGACTCCCGCAGGACCGAGGCCAGTTCGGCCCAGTCGTCCTCGCTGGTGACGTCCAGGCGCCGGCAGTCGCCCGTCGGCCGGGCGTCGGTGGCGACCACCCGGGCGCCCTCGCGGACCAGCGCCGCGGCCTCCGCCGCGCCCTGGCCGCGGGCCGCGCCGGTGACGACCACGACCTTGCCCGGGAGCCTCCCCCGTTGCGGCGCGGTCACGGCCGCTCCCGGGTACGGCGGCGGGCGGCGGGGAGCGGCACCGGATCGGCGCCCGCCACCACCGTGTTGGAGACGGTGCCGATGCCCTCGACGGTGAGGGTGACCGTGTCACCGGGCCGCAGCGGCGGCGGTGACTGCCGTCCGCGTACGCCCCACAGCTCCGCAAGGCAGCCGCCGTTGCCGCAGGTGCCGGAGCCGAGCACGTCGCCGGGGCGGACGACGGTGCCCCGTGAGGCGTAGGCGACCATCTCCTCGAAGGTCCAGCTCATGTTCGACAGCAGGTCCTCGCCGATGACCTCGCCGTTCACAGCGGCGGTCAGTGCCAGGCGCAGGAAGCCGTCACTGTCCCGGTACGGCTCCAGCTCGTCCGCGGTGACCAGGTACGGCCCGAGGGTGGCGGCCGTGTCCTTGCCCTTGCACGGGCCGAGTCGGACCTGCATCTCCCGGGACTGGAGATCCCGGGCCGACCAGTCGTTGAAGACCGTGTAACCGACGATGTGGTCCCGTGCCCGTTCGGGGGTGAGGTCCCGTCCCTCGCGGCCGACGACCGCCGCGACCTCCAGCTCGAAGTCGAGCAGGTGGCTGCCCGGCGGCAAGGGCACGTCGTCGTGTGCGCCGACGACCGCGTACGGGTTGGTGAAGTAGAAGGTCGGGGCGTCGTACCAGGCTTCCGGCACTCCGCCGGCCCCGTCCACGGACCGTCGTACCCCTTCGACGTGTTCCTCGAAGGTGACGAAGTCCCGCACGGTGGGCGGCTCCAGGGGCGGCAGCAGCCGCACCTCGGACACATGGGGTCCGGCCGGAGCACCGAGGGCGGAGGCGCCGACGCCGAGCAGCGCGTCGAGGCCGTCGCCGGACCGGATCAGCTCCGTGAGCGAGCGCGCGCCGGGCACCGGGCGGAGGGTGCCGTCGTCGTCGACGACGGCGGCCCGGCGCCGGTGCTGGTGTTCGTAGGTGGCGAAACGCATGGACGGCTCCAGGCTCCGGGGGCTCGGGGTGTGGCTCGGGAACGGGGGGGGTCAGACCGGCGGGGCGATGAACACGCCGCGGTCTACGTCGTTGAACGACTCTTTGGCGACGAGTTCGTTCATGGGGTTGGCGGTGCCCCACTGGTCGGCGATCTCGGGCTGGGAGAAGTCGTAGACGTGCGGGTGCCAGGTGTCCTCGTCCAGCAGTTCCAGCTCCGTCGTGTACTCGACGGTGTTGCCCTGCGGGTCGAGGAAGTAGGTGAAGGTGTTGTCGCCGGCCGTGTGCCGCCCCGGGCCCCAGAGCTTGCGGGCGCCCGAGCGGATCACCCGGCCGGAGCCGCGCAGGTACTCGTCGATACCGCGCATCTCGAAGGAGACGTGGTGCAGGGAGGTGTGCGGGCCCTTGGCGATCGCCATGGAGTGGTGCTGGTTGCTGATCCGCATGAAGTGCATGGCCTCACCCATCCGGGGATGCATGAGGGTGTCGGAGAGCCGGAAGCCCAGGTGGCGCTCGTACCACTCCCGGGTGACGTTCAGGTCGGGGGAGTTGAGGACGACGTGCGAGAGCTTGACCGGGATGGCCTCCTTCTCCTCGATCTTGCGGTGCTGCCGGGTCTCGACGTCCGCCGAGACCTCGACGGTGCGGCCGTCGACGTCGAAGAAGCGGAAGCCGTAGCCGCCGCCCGGGGTGTCGACCTTGCCCGGCCGTGAGACCAACCGAACTCCGCCGGCCAGCAGTTGTTCCGCGAGCGTGTCGACGTCGGCGGCGGACGCGGAGCCGTAGGAGACCAGGTCGAGGCGCTTCTCGTCGGCCTTGCGCAGCCGGACGACGTAATTCTCGGGACTGCCCTCGGCGGCCAGGAAGGAGATCCCGGAGTCCTCGGCGACCTTGGTCAGGCCCCAGACACCGGCATAGAAGTCGAGTTGCCTGTCGTAGTCGGGCACGGCGAGGTCGACGTGCCGCAGGTGGGTGAGCAGACGCATGGGGGTCAGTCCTTCCGGAGGAGGGCGGCGGCGTTGCCGCCTCGTACGGCGTGGAAGTCGGCGTCGGGCAGCCGGGCCGCGCGCAGCGCGCCGACGGGGTCCTCGGTGCCCATGTCGAAGGGGAAGTCCGAGCCGAGGAGGACGCGGTCGGCGCCGACGGCGCGGACCAACTCCCGCAGGACGTGCGGGTCGTGGACCAGTGAGTCGAAGTACAGCCGCCTGAGGTAGCTGCTGGGCAGGTGGGCGCAGCCGGCTCCCGCGTCGGCGCGCGCCGACCAGGCGTGGTCGGAGCGGCCGATGTGGGTGGGCAGATAGCCGCCGCCGTGTGCGGCGATCAGTGTCAGCCCGGGGTGCCGGTCCAGCACCCCGGAGAAGATCAGGTGGGACAGGGCGACGGCGTTCTCGGTGGGCTGGCCCACCGTGTTGGACAGGTACCAGCGGTCCAGGCGCTCGTCGAGCGTGCAGCCGAAGGGGTGCAGGAAGAGGATCGCGCCGGTCTCCTCGGCCCGCGCCCAGAAGGGCTCGTACGCAGGGTCGGACAGTTCCCGGCCCGGGGCGTGGGAGGAGATCTCCACTCCCGACAGACCTTGTTCCAGGGCGTGTTCGAGGGCGCGTACGGCCAGGTCCGGGTGCTGGAGCGGAGCGAGTCCGAGCCCCTTCAGTCGGTCGGGCGCCCGGGCGCAGTGCGCGGCGGTCGCCTCGCCCGCGAGCCGGTACAGCTTCTCGGAGGTCTCCTCGTCCGCCCAGGAGTGGTAGTGCGAGGGCGACGGACTGACCAGTTGCACGTCCACGCCCTGCGCGTCCATGGCGGCCAGCCGTACGGTGACATCGGTCAGCCGCGGGACGCGCTCACGGACCATGGGGCCGCTGACGGCCAGCGAGGCGGGGCCGTTGCGCCGGGCGTCCAGCTCCCTGGCCGCGGTGAGTCCGGGGAGGCCGGCGACGAGGGCGTCGACCTCGGGGAGCAGGACGTGGGCGTGCACGTCGACGGTCGGCGTCGGGCGGGTGGTCACGGCAGTTCCTTGAGCATCGTCATCGTCCGGCCGATCAGACCGGGGACGTCGGCGTCCCGGACACCGTCCAGTTGCCACTGCCCGAGCAGCACGGACGCCTCGACGACCGCCCGCACCCGGGGGATGCGGCGCTCGTAGTACTCCTGGAGCAGTGTGCCGTCCCATTCCCGGCCGGCGGTGAGGAGTTCGGCGAGGACGGAGGCGTCCTCCAGTGACATGGCCGCGCCCTGCGCGAGGGTGGGCGGGCAGCAGTGCGCGGCGTCGCCGACGAGCACCACCCGGCCGCGGTGCCAGGAGCCCTCGACCAGCAGTCGGTCGAACCAGGTGTAGTTGACGTTCGCCGGGTCCGTGATGTGCGGGGTGATCTCGGCCCAGTGGCCGCCGTATCCCCGCGTGAGCCTGCGCATCTCGTCGGCGTAGGAGGCCGGGTCGATGGCGGCGCGGTCTCGGCACGCCTCGACGACGTAGGCGTAGAGGGTGTGCTCGCTGGTCGGGCAGTAGCCGGCGATGTACGCCGGGCCGCCGTAGGCCAGGTCGGTGCGCACCAGGCCCGCGGGGCGCGGGGCGGTGGTGCGCCAGATGGCCATGCCGGTCGGCTCGGGTTTCGCCGTGATGCCGATGGCGGCCCGGGTCGCGGAGTTGAGTCCGTCGGCGGCGATCACCAGGTCGTACCGGGCGGTGGAGCCGTCACTGAAGCGCACCGAGACGCCTTCGGCGTCCTGGTCCAGGGTCTCGGCGGTGGTGCCGAGGCGGACGCCGGCGCCACTGGCGCGGACGGCGTCGATGAGGATCTGCTGAAGCCGGGGCCGCTGCATGCCCAGGGTGGCGGGCAGGTCTTCGCCACCGGTCAGGATGTCCTCGGCCTCATGGAGGAGGGTGCCGTCGGGGGCGACGACGCCCAGCGAGCCGAAGGCCCAGCCGGCGGATTCGACCTCGTCCTGGACGCCGATCTCGCGCAGTACGCGCAGGGCGTTGCCCTGGAGGGTGATGCCGGAGCCGGTCGTGGCGTTCCAGTCGGATCTGGCCTCGATCAGGTCGACGGCGAGGCCGGCGCGCCGCAGCAGGACGGTCACGGCGTTGCCTGCGGCGCCGCCGCCGATGACGAGGACCGTGCGGGGTGTGGTCATGGGAAGCTCCCTTGTCACGCGGGCTACTTGACCGCGACCGGGTTGACGGGTGAGCCGACGGCTCCGGTGATGGGCAGGGGCGCGGCGGTGAGCCAGAACGCGTACCGGCCGTCCGCCGCGCAGTCGGCGGCGAGCGCGTCGAGGTCCCACATCTCCCCGATGAGCAGGCCCATGTTGGGGATGGCGACCTGGTGCAGGGGCTGGAAGGCGGCCTCGAACTCGTTCGGCCGTACCTCGAAGCCCCAGGTGTCGGTGGCGATCGCGGCGATCTCGGTGCGGTGCAGCCAGCCGGCCGTGGTGAAGGACAGTCCGGGCGAGTCGCCGCCCGCGTAGTCGCCCCAGCCCTCGCGCCGGGCACGGGCCAGCCGTCCGGTCCGCACGACGACGATGTCCCCGCGGCCGACCGCCACGCCGTGCGCGGCGGCGGTCGCGGTGAGGTGCTCCTCGGTGATCGCGAACCCGTCGGGCAACTCTCCCCCGCTCTCGGCTCCGCTCGAGCGGGAGGTGCCCCCACCTTCTCCGATGACTCGGCCGACATCCAAAAGAACCCCGCGTCCCGCGACGTACGGCGCCATGTGCTCGATGCCGGTGACGAGATCACCGTCCGAGGTGACGACCTGCTCGGCCGGCCGGCCGTTCCACGCCTTGCCGTGGTCGAAGATGTGGCCGAGCCCGTCCCACTGGGTGGAGCACTGGAGCGGCATCGCGATCACGTCGTCGGCGCCGCCGATGCCGTGCGGGAAGCCCTGGTTGCCGAGGGCGGCGTCGGTGCCGGTGTCGAGCATGGTGTGCACCGGGTTGGTGCGCCGCCGCCAGCCCTTCTGCGGGCCGTTCATGTCGAAGGACTGCGCGAGCGAGAAGCTGACTCCCCTGCGGACCAGTGCGGCGCCTTCGCGGCGCTTCGCCTCGTCGAGGAAGTTCAGGGTGCCCAGCACATCGCGTTCGCCCCAACGCCCCCAGTTGGAATATGACTTGGCTGCTTCGGCGATCGCACCCTCGGGGTCGTGGCGGTCCGGGCTCACGGCGCCCCCTGCGCGATACAGCGGGTGCGCTGGGAGCCGAGCCCGGTGATCGAGCCGTCCATGACGTCGCCGTCGCGCAGCAGGCGTCCCCAGTGCATGCCGTTGCCGGCCGGTGAGCCCGTCAGCACCAGGTCGCCGGGCAGGAGTCGGGAGGTCTGCGAGGCGTACGACACCAGCCGGGCGATACCGAAGAGCATGTCCTTGGTGGACTCGTCCTGCATGGTCTGGCCGTTCAGCTTCAGGGTGACCCGCAGATCGCCCGGATCGGCGATCGACGCGGCCGGCACGATCCAGGGGCCGAGCGGGGTGAAACCGGGCGCGTTCTTGCTGCGCAGCCAGTCCGTGCCGATGGCCTTCATGTCCCGGCGGAAGACGGTGGCACGGTCGGTGAGGTCGTTGGCGATCGTGTACCCGGCGACGTGCGCGAGGGCCTCCGACACGGGCACCCGGTAGGCCGGCCTGCCGACGACGACCGCCAACTCCAGCTCCCAGTCCGGCTGTTCGGCCCAGGAGGGCAGGACGACGTCGTCGTAGGGACCGGTGATCGCGCTCGGCAGACCGATGAACACGTACGGCAGGTCCTCCGCCGCCCGTCGGTCCATGACTTCGGCGATCTCCGCCCGGGCCTCTTCCGGGCTGCGTGGGTCGTCGGGCGCGCGGTGGGCGACCTCCAGGTCGATCACGTGCTGCCGGTAGTTGGCGCCGGACTGGAAGACCTGGCGGGGCTCGACCGGAGCGTGCACCCGCAGTCCGTCGAGCGGCTGCCAGGCGTCGGCGGTGTCGGTGGGTGCGTCGGTGTCGTCCGCCGCGAGGGCGTCCAGGCGCGGCAGCACCTCGTCCCAGCGCTCGAAGAGCCGCCGGGTCGTCAGGGCAGGGTCGTGGAAGGCGGTACGCAGGTCCAGCACCCGCCCTTCGGGGACCACGAGGCCGGGGAAAGACGCCTGGTCAGGGGCGGAGAGGGTGCCGAGGGCGAAGGGTCCGGAGAAGGACGCGGAAGGGGCTGCGGGTTTCACTGACATGTCCTCCTGATTGCGATGCGACTAATCTGGCCCCACCTCCCGTAATCTGGGAAATCGATTCTTTGGATATCGATCATCCATGGCATGAATAACGCCGCCCCGGCGCGGCCTCGGTGTGGAGGCGCTGTGTACCTGTCCGGCCTCGATCTCAACCTCGTCCTGTCCCTGCGGGCGCTGCTGGAGGAACGCAACGTCACCCGGGCCGGGCAGCGCATCGGGCTCAGCCAGCCCGCGATGAGCGCGGCCCTGGCCCGTCTGCGCCGCCACTTCGACGACGAGCTGCTCTCCCGCGTCGGCGGCCAGTACGAGCTCACGGCCCTCGGGCGGGCGCTGCTCGACCGCACCGCCACCGCCTGTGACCTGCTGGAAAGGGTGTTCAGCAGCAGGGCCGAGTTCGTGCCCGGCAGCGAGGAGCACGAGTTCACGCTGCTCTCCTCCGACTACGCCGTCACCGTGTTCGGTGCCGAGCTCGCCCGGACCGTGCACGCCGAGGCTCCCGGGGTGCGGCTGCGCTTCCAGCGGCCTCCGACCGACGTGACGGAGGAGACGGCGACCCTGCTCAGCACGGCCGACGGACTGCTGATGCCGCACGGCGTCATCAGCGGCTTCCCCGCCGTCGAACTGTTCACCGACGGCTGGGCCTTTCTCGTCGCCGAGACCAACGACGAGGTCGGCGACCGGCTGACCATGGACGACCTGGCACGCCTGCCCTGGGTCACCTATCAGCGCACCTACGACGCCCCCGCCGCCCGCCAGTTGAGCATGCTCGGCATCGAACCGCGCGTCGAGGTCTCCGTGGACAGCTTCCAGGTGCTGCCGTTCCTGGTGGCCGGCACCCGCCGGATCGCCCTGGTGCAGCAGCGCCTGGCCGAGCAGCTGCGCGGGGTGGCCGCCGTACGCGTCATGGCGGCGCCGTACGAGGTCGTCCCCCTCCAGGAAGCCCTGTGGTGGCACCCGGTCCACACCCACGACGCGGCGCACATGTGGCTGCGCGACACCGCGGCCCGCGTGGGAGCGGAGCTGAGCGCGCTCGCGTCCGACCCCCGGGCCGCATCGACCGCATCCAGGGCATGAATGATCCACATCTTCGATCTCGATCGGCCGGGGGCTAGGCAGGTCCCGCGCGGTACCTCATAGTCGTCTCAACCCGGCGCCGGAGCCGCCCCACTCACCGTCGCCGGGACGGCGCAGGCCCCGGTGAGCCCGACCTTCGCGACGCCACGGCGATCATCGGTGCCCCCACACTCCGGCCCCGCCGAGCGCTCCGGATCCACCGCGAGTCTCGGTTCCGCCATGTGCTGTTCCGGATCGGCCCGGTGTTCCGGATCCGCTCGGCGTTTCCGGATCGGCCATGTGCTGTTCCGGATCTGCCCCGCCGGGCGGCCTCACCGAGACAGCCGCGCCCCGTCCCCCTCCCGCTACGCCAGGTGGAGTTCCCGCATGCCCGCACCCGTGCCCCCGTTGCCGTCCCCGCCGCTCGCCGCCGTCGAGGACGCACCCTCCGAGCAGCCCGTGTCCGGAGCCGGCCACCGGCTTCGCCTCACGCTGCTGATGGCCGGCAGCTGTCTGCCCATCCTGGGCGCCGTGCTCATCGCTCCCGTCCTGCCGCGGATGCGGGACCACTTCGCCGGCACACCCGGCGTCGAGGCGCTGGTCCCCATGGCCCTGACGATCCCGGCCCTTTCGCTGGCCCTGCTGGCGCCCTTCGCCGGCATCGTCGTCGACCGGCTCGGCCGTAAGCGCCTCCTCGTGATCGCCACCGCGCTCTACGCCGTCGTCGGCACCTCTCCGCTGTGGCTGGACTCCCTCGGCGCCATCGTCGCCGGCCGCGCCCTCGTCGGCGTCGTCGAAGCCGCCATCATGACCTGCTGCACCACGCTGATCGGCGACTACTACTCCGGCCGGCAACGCGACCGCTACCTGGCCCTGCAGACGATGTGCGCCTCGATCTCCGCGACGGCCTTCTTCGTCCTGGGCGGCGCGGCGGGATCGGCCGGCTGGCGCACACCGTTCTGGGCCTACGCGGTCAGCCTGCTCCTCGCCCCCGCCATGGCCGCCTTCCTGCCCCGCCCCCGGCCGACCGGCAACACCACCACCCCCTCCCCCGTCGCGCCCGCCGGCACGACCACCGCTCCCTCCCCTGCCGCACTCCCGGAGCCGGCCGGGCGCTCCTTCCCGTGGCGGCCGCTGGCCGGGACATGCGCGCTCACCGTCTTCGGCGCCGTCCTCTTCTACACCGTCCAGGTGGAGATGGCCTTCCTCCTCGACGACATGGGCGTGACCGACCCCGGCATGATCGGGCTCGCCATCGCCGCCTCCAGCCTCGCGACCGTGATCGGCGCGGTCGTCTTCACCCGGCTCGGCCGCGCCCCGGACGCCTGGCTGCCCGTCGTCTTCGCCCTGTGCGCGCTCGGCTTCGCCGTGATCTGGCTCGCCCCCGGCCCCCTCGTCCTGACCGTCGGCGCCATGATCAACTGCTTCGGCGGCGGCATCATGCTGCCGAGCCTGCTCACCCTCGCCCTGTCCAAGCTCGACTACGCCGACCGCGGCCGAGGCACCGGCCTGTGGACGGGTTCCTTCTTCATCGGCCAGTTCATCTGCCCACTCGTGGTCCTCGCGCTGACCTCGGCCGTCGGCAGCCTGACAGGAGCACTGGGCGTACTCGCGCTCGCCGGGTCCGTCGGGGCGGTCGCTCTCGGCCTCGCCGGCCACCGACGGGTGCCCCGCACCGCCGGCTGACGGTCTTCCCGCGCGCCCGACCGGCGGGGCGCGGGTCGCCGCGGTCTCAGGAGTCGGCCGGGCCCAGCCGCGGACGTGGCCCGCTTCGTCGCCGAGACGGCCGCGGGCGCACCGCTGAACGGTGTCCTCGACATCGCGGGCCCCGACCGGTACCCCCTCGACGAACTCGGCCGGCTCACCCTCGCCGCCAAGAGCGACGCGCGGACCGTCGTCACCGACGACAGCGTCGGCATGTTCGCCGCGGTCGACGGTGACGTCCTCACCCACCGGGCGACGCCCGCATCGCCCCCACGCACTACACCGACTGGCTCTCCTGACCGCCGAGGTGCCGACGGCATACGGCAGATGACATACGGCAGGTCAGCGCACCACCGGCCGCGCGCGAGCCGGAGTCGGCGGACCCGGTTTCACTCCCGGATCCGCCGACTCCCCCACGCGTCGCGTGCCGCCGTCAGCCCTTGGCCACAAGGCCCTTGAGTGCGATGTTGAGCTCCAGTACGTTCACCCGGGGTTCGCCGAGGAAGCCGAGGGTGCGGCCGTCCGTGTGCTCGTCGACCAGCCGCTGGACCCGGGCGACGGACAGACCGTTCCGCTCGGCGATCCGATGGACCTGGATGTCCGCGTACCGCGGGGAGATGTCCGGGTCCAGGCCGGATCCCGAGGACGTGACGGCGTCGGCGGGCACGTCGCGGGAGCGGACCTTGTAGTCGGCGGTCGAGTTGTCCTTGACGACGGCCGCCTTGGCGGCGGTCACCCAGTCGATCAGGTCCTTGTTGTCGGCGGAGCGGTTCGTCGCGCCGGACAGGATCAGCTTGTACTGGGTGTTGACGCTGTTGCTGCCGAGGCCGTTGGCCGGCCGGCCCTGGAACCACTTCAGGTCGGGCTCCGGGGTCTCCTGTCCTTCCTTCAGCGGCAGGTTGTACGACTGCCCGATCAGCGATGAGCCGACGACCTTGCCGTCCGCCTCGATCTCCGAGCCGTTCGCCTTCCCGGGGAAGATCCCCTGGGCGACGCCGGTGACGACCAGCGGGTAGATGACGCCGGTCACCAGGGTCAGCACGAGCAGGGCGCGCAGCCCCGCCCCGAGCAACCGGGCGGTGTTGGTCAGGGAGTTGGTCATGGCGTTCAGCCGATCCCGGGGATGAGGGAGATGAGCAGGTCGATGAGCTTGATGCCGACGAAGGGCGCGATCAGGCCGCCGAGGCCGTAGATCGTCAGATTGCGCCGCAGCATCCTGTCCGCGCTCACCGGCCGGTAGCGCACGCCCCGCAGGGACAGCGGGACCAGGGCGATGATGATCAGCGCGTTGAAGACGACGGCGGACAGGATCGCGGAGTCCGGGGAGGTCAGGCCCATGATGTTGAGCTTGTCCAGGCCCGGGTAGACCGCCGCGAACAGCGCCGGGATGATCGCGAAGTACTTCGCGACGTCGTTGGCGATGGAGAACGTCGTCAACGCGCCCCGGGTGATGAGGAGTTGCTTGCCGATCTCGACGATCTCGATGAGCTTGGTCGGGTTGGAGTCGAGGTCGACCATGTTGCCGGCCTCCTTCGCGGCCGACGTACCCGTGTTCATCGCCACTCCGACATCGGCCTGGGCGAGAGCCGGGGCGTCGTTGGTGCCGTCGCCGGTCATCGCGACGAGCTTGCCGCCTGCCTGCTCCCGCTTGATGAGCGCCATCTTGTCCTCGGGAGTGGCCTCCGCGAGGAAGTCGTCGACACCGGCCTCCTCGGCGATCGCCTTCGCCGTGAGCGGGTTGTCGCCCGTGATCATGACGGTCTTGATGCCCATCCGGCGCAGTTCGTCGAACCGCTCACGCATGCCGTCCTTGACGACGTCCTTGAGGTGGATGACGCCCAGCACGCGGGCACCCTCGGCGTCCTCGACCGCGACCAGCAGCGGGGTACCGCCCGCCTCGGAGATCCGGTCGGTCAACTCCGAAGCGTCCTGCGCGACTTCACCACCCTGCTCCCGGACCCAGGCGACGACCGAACCGGCCGCGCCCTTGCGGATCCTCCGCCCGTCGACGTCCACGCCCGACATCCGGGTCTGTGCGGTGAAGGCGATCCACCCGGCGCCGGACAGCTCGCCCTGGTGCCGCTCCCTCAGTCCGTACTTCTCCTTCGCCAGGACGACGATGGAGCGGCCCTCCGGCGTCTCGTCGGCCAGCGACGACAGCTGGGCGGCGTCCGCCAGTTCGGCCTCGCTGGTGCCGGTCACCGGCACCATCTCCGACGCCTGACGGTTGCCCAGAGTGATGGTGCCGGTCTTGTCGAGCAGCAGGGTCGACACGTCACCCGCGGCCTCGACCGCACGCCCCGACATGGCCAGCACGTTCCTCTGCACCAGCCGGTCCATACCCGCGATGCCGATCGCCGACAGCAGCGCGCCGATCGTGGTGGGGATGAGGCAGACCAGCAGCGCCACCAGCACGACCATCGTCAGATGCGTGCCCGCGTAGTCCGCGAAGGGCGGCAGCGTCGCCACCGCCAGCAGGAAGGCGATCGTGAGCGAGGCGAGCAGGATGTTCAGCGCGATCTCGTTGGGCGTCTTCTGCCGGGCCGCGCCCTCGACCAGGGCGATCATCCGGTCGATGAAGGTCTCGCCGGGCTTCGTCGTGATCCTGACGACGATCCGGTCGGAGAGGACCTTCGTGCCGCCGGTGACAGCGCTGCGGTCACCGCCGGACTCCCGGATGACCGGGGCCGACTCACCGGTGATCGCCGACTCGTCGACGCTCGCGACACCCTCGACGACGTCACCGTCACCCGGGATGATGTCGTCGGCCTCGCAGACGACGAGGTCGCCGATGCGCAGTGCGGTGCCGGGCACCTGCTCCTCGCGATCACCCACCAGCCTCCGGGCGACGGTGTCGGTCTTGGCCTTGCGCAGGGTGTCGGCCTGCGCCTTGCCCCGGCCCTCGGCGACCGCTTCCGCCAGGTTGGCGAAGACGACGGTCAGCCACAGCCAGGCGCTGATGGTCCAGCCGAACCAGTCGCCCGGGTCCTTGACGGAGAAGACGGTGGTGAGCAGGGAGCCGATCCACACCACGAACATCACGGGCGACTTGACCATCACCCGCGGATCGAGCTTGCGGACGGCCTCCGGCAGGGACCTGACGAGTTGCCCGGGGTCGAACAGGCCCGCACCGACGCGGCCCTGGTCCTGGTGACCGGTCGGCACATCCCGGTGGGGCGCCCGCGTGGGGACGGCTGTGGACATCGGGTCCTCTTGCTCCGTTACGTCGGTAGTCATGACGCCAGCCCTTCGGCGAGCGGTCCCAGCGCGAGCGCCGGGAAGTACGTCAGGCCGGTGATGATCAGGATCGCGCCCACCAACAGGCCGGTGAACAAAGGCTTTTCGGTACGCAGGGTGCCCGCCGTCGCCGGGACCGGCCTCTGTTCGGCGAGCGAGCCGGCCATGGCCAGCACGAACACCATCGGCAGGAAGCGGCCGAGGAGCATCGCCACGCCCAGGCTGCTGTTGAACCACTGCGTGTCCGCGTTCAGACCGGCGAAGGCCGAGCCGTTGTTGTTGGACGCCGAGGTGTAGGCGTAGAGGACCTCGGAGAAGCCGTGCGCGCCGGAGTTGGTCATGGAGTCGCCCGGCGTGGGCAGGGCCATCGCGGCGGCGGTGAGGACGAGCACCAGGGCGGGGGTGATGAGGAGGTAGCAGGCCGCGAGCTTGATCTCGCGGGTGCCGATCTTCTTGCCCAGGTACTCGGGGGTCCGGCCGACCATCAGACCGGCGATGAACACCGCGACGACCGCCATGATCAGCATGCCGTACAGGCCGGAGCCGGTACCGCCGGGCGCGATCTCGCCCAGCATCATGCCGAGCATGGTGATGCCGCCGCCCAGGCCGGTGAAGGAGGAGTGGAAGGAGTCCACCGCGCCGGTCGAGGTGAGCGTGGTCGCCACCGCGAAGATCGAGGACGAACCGACGCCGAAGCGGACCTCCTTGCCCTCGTACGCCCCGCCGGCGAGTTCCAGCGCGGGGCCGTGGTGGGCGAACTCGGTCCACATCATCAGAGCCGTGAAGCCGACCCAGATCGTGGCCATGGTCGCGAGGATCGCGTAACCCTGCCTGACGGAGCCGACCATGATGCCGAAGGTGCGGGTCAGCGCGAGCGGGATCACGAGCAGCAGGAAGATCTCGAAGATGTTCGTGAACGGGGTGGGGTTCTCGAAGGGGTGGGCGGAGTTGGCGTTGAAGTAGCCACCGCCGTTGGTGCCCAGCTCCTTGATGGCCTCCTGCGAGGCGACCGCACCGCCGTTCCACTGCTGCGAGCCGCCCGTGAACTGGCCGACCTCGTGGATGCCGGAGAAGTTCTGGATGGCGCCGCAGGCGACCAGCACGATCGCGGCGACGAGGGCGAGCGGCAGCAGGATACGGACGATCCCGCGCACCAGGTCCGACCAGAAGTTGCCCAGCTCACCGGTGCGGGAGCGCGCGAAGCCGCGCACCAGCGCCACCGCGACGGCGATGCCGACGGCCGCCGAGACGAAGTTCTGCACGGCCAGACCGGCGGTCTGCACGACGTGGCCCATGGCCTGCTCGCCGTAGTACGACTGCCAGTTGGTGTTCGTGACGAAGGACGCGGCGGTGTTGAACGCCTGGTCCGGGTCGATCGCCTTGAAGCCGAGCGAGCCGGGCAGGTGTCCCTGGAGCCGCTGGAGCAGGTAGAGGAAGAGGACGCCGACCGCCGAGAAGGCGAGGACACCGCGCAGGTAGGCGGGCCAGCGCATCTGGGTGTCGGCGTCGGCACCGATGCCCTTGTAGATCCACTTCTCGACGCGCCGGTGCCGGTCGGAGGAGTAGACCCGGGCCATGTAGGTGCCGAGGGGGACGTAGGCGAGCGCCAGCGCCGCTATGAGAGCCAGCAACTGGAGTACGCCGGCGAGTACGGGACCCATGGCCGCTCAGAACCTCTCCGGGAAGATCAGGGCGAGGACCAGATAGCCCAGCAGGGCGACGGCCACGACGAGCCCGACGATGTT
This sequence comes from Streptomyces sp. NBC_00080, assembly GCF_045041255.1. Taxonomy (NCBI): domain Bacteria; kingdom Bacillati; phylum Actinomycetota; class Actinomycetes; order Kitasatosporales; family Streptomycetaceae; genus Streptomyces; species Streptomyces sp. NBC_00080. Next base: position 8,124,154 of record NZ_CP108235.1, on the reverse strand, counting down.
CTCGGCGGTCACAGCTCGGTCACCCCCTTGGCGACGAGGGCCACCAGCGCGAAGACCGCGACCGTGGTGACGACGAAGGCCAGATCGGCCATCGCGAACTCCTTGGAGAGGTTCGGAAGAGGTACGGACAGATCGAGGGAACACCGTCCGTGGCCGGAAACGACCGTCGTTGACGCATCCCTGACGGGGGCGCCCACGCCTTTGACGCGGCCCTTACGGCCGACCGTCGGTGGTGGGATCCGCGGGAGGCGCGGACCGGGTCACGGAATCTCCTGCTCGGCCCAGATGATCTTTCCGTCGGCCGTATACCGAGAACCCCACCGGTGGGCGAGCTGGGCCACCAGAAAGAGGCCGCGGCCTCCCTCGTCCATGATCCGGGCATGCCTCAGCCGCGGAGCCGTACTGCTGGCGTCGGAGACCTCGCAGGTCAGGCGTGCGTCCAGGATCAGCCGTAGCCGTATGGGCGGTGTGGCGTAGAGCACGGCGTTGGTGACCAGCTCGCTCACGATGAGCTCGGACGTCATGGCCAGCTCGCCAAGTCCCCAGGCCTCCACCTGCCGGGTGGCCCGGGCCCGGACGTCGGCGACGGCGGCCGGGTCCGCCGGCACCTCCCAGGAGACGACGTGGTCGGCGCCGAGGGCGTGCGTGCGCGCCAGGAGCAGGGCGATGTCGTCGGGCTGGGGCACGGGCACGAGCTGTCGTACCGCCGAGGTGCACAGGGTCGCCAGGTCCGCGTCGGACCGGGCCAGCACCTCGCCGAGCCGGGACATGCCCTGCTCGATGTCCCGGTCGGGCCCCTCCACGAGCCCGTCGGTGTAGAGACCGATCAGGCTGTTCTCGGCCAGCTCGATCTCGGTGGCTTCGAACGCCATCCCGCCGAGCCCCAGCGGAGGCCCGGCCGGGGGCTCCGGGAACGAGACCCGCCCGTCGGGGGCGACGACGACGGGCGGCGGGTGTCCGGCCCGCGCCATCCTGCACCGTCGGGTGACCGGGTCGTAGACGGCGTACAGGCAGGTCGCCCCCAGGAAGGCGGTGGCGCCCTGCTGGGCGCCCGTGTCGTCGGTCCGCTCCCCGCTCAGCCGGAGCACGAGGTCGTCGAGGTGGGCCAGGAGTTCGTCGGGGGGCATCTCCATGTCGGCGAGGGTCTGTACCGCGGTGCGCAGCCGTCCCATCGTCGCCGCGGCGGCGATGCCGTGCCCCACCACGTCGCCGACGACGAGTCCCACCCGGGCCCCGGACAGCGGGATCACGTCGAACCAGTCGCCGCCCACCCCGTCGGTGGGATCCGCCGGCAGGTAGGAGGAGGCCAGCTCCAGCGCCGTTCCGCCCGCCAGCGCGTGGGGCAGCAGACTGCGCTGAAGGGTGACCGCCGCCGTGTGTTCCCGGGTGTAGCGGCGGGCGTTGTCGACGCAGAGCGCCGCCCGCGCCACCAACTCCCGAGCCAGCAGGACGTCGTCGGAGCGGAACGAGACGGGGTTGAGGGACCGCACGAAGGTGGCGAGGCCCAGGGCGGTGTTCCGCGCCCGCATCGGCACGGAGATGAGGGAGTGCAGGCCGAACTCGCGGATGCTCACCGCCCGTTCGGGCTGTTCGGTGGTCCACAGCTCGTCGCAGGGGTCGAGCACGGGGATGAGGATCGGCTCGCCGTCGATGAGCAGGTTGGCGTCGTGCGGCGGCGGCAGGAAGTCGACCCGGTCCCCGATCCGGGCCACGGCCTCCGGGCAGCCCTCGCGCACCGAGCACATCCCGGCGCGCCGCATCACCGGCCGCGCGGGCGCCGGCCCGGCGTCGGTCAGCCACGCCCCGTGGCCTTCGGTGCTGAGCACCGGCTCCAGGAGGTCGACGATGACGAAGTCCGCGAATCCGGGAACGGCGAAGTCGGCGAGCTCCTGGGCCGTGCGCATCACGTCCAGGGTCGTGCCGACGCGCGTCCCGGCCTCGTTGACCAGCGACAGCAGCCGACGGGCGTGCCACCGCTCGGTGACGTCCTGGACCATGTAGCAGATCCCGGTGACGGCGTCGTCGTCACCCACCAGCGGAAAGAACGACGTGGAGTAGGCGTGCCGGCGGTGCGGGTCGGCCCAGCTCCACCCGAGGTACTCGTAGTCGGTGACCGGGACCCCGGTCTCCAGTACCTTGCCCATCAGTCCCTCGATGGCGACCGCCTGGAGTCCGGGCAGCAGCTCGCTCAGCCGCCGCCCCAGCCGCTGTTCGCGGGGCACACCGCCGAACCGTTCCAGCGTGTCGTTCAGCCACACATAGCGCAGCTCCAGGTCCATCACCGCCATCCCGACCGGGGAACGGGTCAGGAACCCGTCGAGGACGGACTGGCCCAGCGTCCACCGCTCGCTCCGCCTGCGCGCCGAGAGCAGGAAGCACTCGTCGTCGCCGATCCGGAAGGAGGCGGAGACCCGCAGGTCGACGTCGACGGAGCGGCCGTCGTGGTGCCGTACGGAGACGACACCGCTCCACCCCATCCCGGCCCGGCACCGCGCCGCCACACCGGCCACCCGGGCCGGGTCCCGGTCCATCGCCACCAGGTCGGCGGCCGAGTGGCCGACGACCTGCGACGCCGGGCGGTCGAGCAGAGCCTCCGCACCACGTGTCCAGCCGACCACGACGCCTTCCGCGGACACGATCGCCGCCGCGTCGGTGGACGCGTCGAGGAGATCGCGCGGTCCCGCGGGCGTCGGGGCGTCGAAAGCATCTCGCGCAGAATCCATGGGTTCCGTCCTTTACACGACCATGGTCCTGCTTGTCCGCCCGATGCGCACGGCGCCGCCGGCGCCGCCCGGCGTGGCTCCCGGTTTTCGGACACGCCGAACCAGAGGCAGCATGGAGGTACAGGAGGAGGCTCCGCGATGACAGCCGAACCCATCCGGTCGGGCGGGGACAGGTACGACGCCGAGCAGCCCGCGCGCACCGGTCTGCTGGACGTGCTGAGCGTGTCCGCGATGGTCATCGACATCGACGGACGCATCGTGTTCTGGACCCCCCAGGCGGAGGATCTCTTCGGCTACACCGCGCAGGAGGCCCTCGGCCAGTACGCGGCACGGCTGTTGATCCACCCCGAGCACCTGCAGTCCGTGGTGCGGCTGTTCGCGGAGGTGCTGGAGACCGGCCGCAGCTGGGCCGGTGCCTTCCCCATCCGGCACAAGGACGGCAGCAGCCGCCTGATGGAGTTCCGCAACATGCGGCTGCAGGACGATCTCGGGGACGTCTACGCCCTGGGCATCGCCGCCGACCACAATCTGCTCCAGCGTGTCGAGACCGACCTGGCACTGTGCGAACGGCTGATCAACCAGTCGCCGATCGGTCTGGCTCTCCTGGATCCGGACCTGCGCTACCTCCTGGTCAACCCGGCGCTCGAACGCATCGACGGCATCCCCGCCGAGGAGCATGTCGGCCGTCGGCTCAGGGAGGCGATGCTCCTGCCCGACATCGACACCATCGAGTCCGCGCTGCGTCAGGTGCTCACCACCGGCACGCCGCTGCTCGACCAGTACCACGTGGGCCGTCCGCCGACCGACCCCGACCAGGAGCACGCCTGGTCCCTCTCCTTCTATCGCCTGGAGGACCCGGGCGGGCGGGTGCTGGGCGCGGCCGCCTCGGTCGTCGACGTCACCGAACGGCACCGCGCCGCCGCGGAGGCCGACCGGGCCCGGCGGCGCCTCGCCCTCATCGCCGAGGCCTCCACCCGGGTCGGCACCTCACTGGAGGTGGAGCGGACCGCCCACGAACTGGCCGACATCGCCGTCCCGCAGCTCGCCGACGTCGTCGCCGTGGACATCCTGGACTCCGCACTGGCCTGCCGCCGCTCGCGCCGGCCGGACAACGGCCCGGAGCTGTTCCGCGCCCTCGCGCTGAAGGCGGCCCACCCCACCGCGGCGCTGCGCGCCGCCGACCCGCCGGGTGACGTCGCGGCCTACGAGGGTGACCGCCTGGTCACCCTGTGCGTCCACACCGGCCGGCCGGTCCTGGTACGGCACGTCGGCGAGCAGGACATCCCCCGGATCGCCCGGGACGCCGAGGCCGGTGCGCTGCTGGCCCGGGCCGGGGTCCACTCGTACCTCGCGGTGCCGTTGATCGCCCACGGCGAGGTGCTCGGCGCCCTCGACCTCAAGCGCACCCGCAACCCGCTGCCGTTCGACGAGGACGACGTCATCCTGGCCAGTGAGCTGGCCGGCCGTGCCGCCGTGGCCATCGACAACGCGCGCTGGTTCCAGAGCGTGCGCAACACCGCCCTCACCCTCCAGCGCAGTCTGCTGCCGGACCACGCGCCGCATCACACCGGTCTGGAACTGGCCTCCCGCTACCAGCCCGCCCAGGCGACCAGCGAGGTCGGCGGCGACTGGTACGACGTCATCCCGCTGACCGACGACAAGACCGCGCTGGTCGTCGGGGACGTCATGGGCAACGGCATCGACGCCGCCGCCACCATGGGCCGGCTGCGCACCGCGACCTGTGCCTACGCGGACCTCGACCTCGAGCCCGGCGACGTGCTGCGGCACCTCGACAAGATCACCTGCGACCTGGAGCACTACATCGTGACCTGCCTGTACGCGGTGTACGACCCCCGTACCCGGCAGTGCCGCATCGCCAACGCGGGCCACATGCCGCCCGCGCTGGCCGGTCCCGGCCATGAGCCGACGCTGCTGGAGCTGCCCCCGGGCGCCCCGCTCGGCGTCGGCGGCGTCCCCTTCGAGACCACCACGGTCGAACTCGCCCCCGGCGATCTGCTGGTCCTGTACACGGACGGCCTCGTGGAGACCCGCCTGCACCCCATCGACGACCGCCTGGCCGTCCTGCTCAGCTTCCTGGACGACCCCGGGCGGCCCCTGGAGGAGCTCTGCGACCTGCTGCTGTACGGCCTGCGCCACCCCGACGACCACGACGACGTCGCCCTGCTCATCGCCCGGACCCCGTAGCGGGGGCGTCGGCCATGACCAGACCCGCGATGTGCGCGGTGACCGTGTCGAGGATGTCGGTCCAGGCGGTCGCGTCGCCCAGCACCAGGTAGTTGAGGGTCAGACCGTCGGTCATGGCGGCCAGATAGCGGGCCAGGACGGGGACGGGGACGCGCAGCCGGAGGTCCATGCCGCTGCGGAGCTGCTCGATGAGTTCGGTGTAGGCGTCGCCGTACATCTCGTACTGCCGCCGGGCCAGTTGCTCGAATCCCGGCTCGCGCAGCGCGTACTGGGTGAGTTCGTAGGTGAGCATGTGCTCGTCGGGGTGGGCGCGGACGTGGTCCCAGTACGCCTGGAAGCCCGCCCGGACGGTCTCCTCGAGGGTGGCCCTGGGCCGTAGGGCGTCCTTCACGACGCTCACCGAGTGGTCGGTGAGCGTCGTGATGACGGACTCGACGAGCGCCTGCTTGGAGTCGAAGCAGTAGTGGAAGACGCTCAGGGACACCCCGGCCTCGGCGGCGATGGACCGGGTGGTCGTCTTGGGGACGCCGTCCCGGGCCATCGCTCTGATCGCCGCTTCCGTCAGCTGCCGGCGCCGTTGCGCCGACGGCATCCGTGCCATGTGTGTCCCCCCGTGGCTGCCTGCTAGGCGCTGTGGACGCCCACCTCGTACAGCGAGTATCCCCAATCCGTGCCCCGGTCCAGGCCGTGCACCCGGACGTAGCGGGCGGGGGTGCCGGCGAACCTGGCCGTGTCCAGGCCGCCGTCGCCGGAGGTGGTGGACCAGGCGGTCGTCCAGGTGGTGCCGTCGGTGGAGAGTTCGACGCGGTACGACTTCCCGTACGCGCGCTCCCAGTCGAGGGTGACGCGGGAGACCAGGTTGGTGGAGCCCAGGTCGACCTGCCACCACTGGTCGTCGCTCCAGTCACCGGCCCAGCGGCTGGCGTCGTCGCCGTCCACGGCACGGCCGGGCTGGTAGCTGGTGAACGGGTTGGACTCGGACGAACTCGCGCTGGCGGTACGGCCCTTGGCGAGGTTGACCGACGCCTGGTGCTGCTCGGTGGAGCCCCAGGTGCCGAGGTAGGACTCGGCGCCCCGGAAGAGGTCGTCCACCACGTCCTGTCCGGCGACGAGCCGGATGTCCTCGATCCAGTCGGGGATCAGGCCCACCTCGGCGGCGCCGTCGGTGTTGTAGTCGAAGGTGCGGGTGCCGACGGTCTGCCTGTCGATGACGGAGCCGCCGTCGACGCTCTTGAAGGGGTACGTGACCTTGTTCGCGGCGTCGGCTCCGCGCGGGGCGGGGTGGTCGCCGACGCCGTTGAAGTCGGTGCCGTAGCCGTAGCCGACGCCGTACTTGTCACGCAGCGCTTCGGTGCGCTCGGCCTCGGCGCCGAACGCCTGGGAACCGTGCATGTACTGGGCGACGAAGCCGCCGAGGGAGTAGACCCGCTCGGTCCAGTTCAGGTCCATCCAGCTGTGCGAGGACAGCACACCGGGGTAGTTCGCGGCCTCGAAGATGTCGAGCGCCTGGCCGGTGGCCTTGACGCTCATGTGGTCGATCTCGAGCATCATCTTGCGCTTCATCATGCCGCGCACCGCGTACTCGCCCAGGGCGGTGAGCCCGCGGGTGTTGCACTGGGCGTCCGCGGCGTACGAGGGGACCTCCGTGCCCGCCGGCAGGTCCGCCTCCGCCTCGGAGGCGGCGGTGCCGATCGGGTTGTCATGCTGCGGCCCCGTGCACTTCTCGGTCTGCCAGAAGGTGCCGGTGGACAGGAACTGGCCGACGTTGATGGCCGTGCCGAGGCCGCCCTCGTCGAAGCGGACGCCGCACAGCGCGTTGTCGAACTTGTGGCACAGGAACATGCTGCGCACACCGAGCGCGTACAGCTCGTCCAGCCCCTTGTCGACGTCGGCCTGGCTGCACTGCGCGATGTCGAAGATCTGCTTGCAGCCGAACGGTTCGGAGGTCTCGACGCCCAGGACGACCGCCAGCTTGCCCTGCTTGATCACCTCACGCGCCTGTGCGCTGTCCAGGACGATCCGGAACCAGCCCTTGCCGGTGCCGCCGTACATCTTGTCGATGTAGGCCTGGAGGTCGTACGTCAGCTTCGCCTGGAGGCGGATCGACGTCATCTCGTCACAACTACGGTCCTTGAACGGGTAGATGGAACAGATCATGCCGTTGGTGACCAGGTCGTTGACCAGCACCCGCTGCCCGCCGCGCCAGGCCCGCTCCACCCAGGCGTAGTAGTTCGCCTGATGGGTCATCGAGTCGTAGGCCGGCCAGTCCTTGAACGTCGGCCAGCCGGCCGGGTCGTGCTTTCCGTCACCGCCGTGGGTGATGTAGTCGAAGAGCGCGAGCGTGCCGTCGGGGTAGTGCTCGGGACAGTCCTTGAGCGCGTCGGCGACCCCGGCTTCGGAGAACACCTTGCCGCAGATCAGCCGACCACCGAAGGCCTCGTTGGAGAACAGGTGGTTGTGCGCGTCGACGAACCCGCGCACGTCGCCCGCCGAGTCGGTGCCGGTGAACGGCTCGCCGGTCACACCCACCTGGGAGTCGGGGGCCGGCCTGGCCGTGGGTGTCCACCAGTCCGCGCCGGCCGCCGAGCTCGGGGTGGGGCCGAGGACCGTGGCGAGCACGAGAAGGAGCAGCGAGACGACGGTGACATCTCGGCGTCTGCGGTACGGGCGTCCGGTCATGGTCACAGCCCACGTCCCTCGGTCGGCGGGAAGGCGCGGTCGACGAGGGCCTTTCGACTGCCCATGAGATTGTCATGACCGACGCAAGATAGTGCGACGAGGATCGCGACAGATGCTCACCGAGTCAAGAGTCCGGGACGCTTGACCTGATGGCCGAACGCCCGGCGCGCGGCGCAAACTTCCCACGCCCTCCTTTCAGTTGCGCCGGAAGCACTGCGGGATCACTCCCTCACCGGCGCGCTCACACGTTCAGGTGGTGATCCACGGGAGCGCCCCTCGCCACCTCCGCTCTGCCCCTATCCAGGGCATATGGACAAATCTTCCGCTTCTGTAGACCCTGCTCGGCTCTCCCGCCGACGGTTCACCGCGGCCGGCGCGGCCACCGCGACGACCGCCGCCGCACTCACGGTCGCCACCCCGGCCGCCGCCCTGCCCCGGCAGCCCGTCTGCCCGCCCAGGTCCACCGCGGACTGGGCGACCTGCCTCACGGTCGCCCGCGCGCTGCTGGTGGTGGACGAGCACGACCGGCCGCTCGTGCCCCGGTACGAGAAGGTCCTCGCCGGCGGACTCCCCCGCGCCAGGACGGGGACCGGGAAGAAGGTCCTCGTGATCGGCGCCGGACCCGCCGGGCTGGTGGCCGCCTGGCTGCTGAAGCGGGCCGGGCACCGCGTGACGCTCGTGGAGGCCAACGGCAACCGGGTCGGCGGCCGTATCAAGACGTTCCGTACCGGCGGACACGAGCACGCGGCGCAGGCCTTCGCCGACCCGGCGCAGTACGCGGAGGCGGGCGCCATGCGGATCCCCGGGAGCCATCCGCTGGTGATGGGCCTGATCCGTCAACTGGGTGTCGACAAGCGCCGGTTCCACCTCGTGGACGTCGACGCGGACGGCAAGCCCGTCAACAACGCCTGGCTGCACGTCAACGGCGTCCGGATGCGCCGCTCCGCGTACGCGAAATCGCCGCGCAGGGTCAACCGGTCCTTCGGGGTGCCCCGGAAGTACTGGGACACTCCGTCCGCGACGATCCTGCGGGAGGCCCTGGACCCGGTGCGCGACGAGTTCAGCACCCGGGGCACCGACGGCAAACGGGTGGACAAGCCGCTGCCGGAGCGGGTGCAGGGCTGGGCACGGGTCGTGCAGCGGTTCGGGGACTGGTCGATGTACCGGTTCCTGACCGAGGAGGCGGGCCTCGACGAGCGGACCGTCGACCTGGTCGGCACGCTGGAGAACCTCACCTCCCGGCTGCCGTTGTCCTTCATCCACAGCTTCATCAGCGCCTCGCTCATCAGCCCGGACACCGAGTTCTGGGAGCTGGTCGGCGGCACGGCGAAGCTCCCGGACGCCCTGCTGAAGGAGGTCTCCGACGTCATCCGGCTCGACCGGCGCGCGACGCACATCGAGTACTGGGCGCCGGACCGGCAGGGCGACGACCACACCTCGCACGTGCGGGCCGACGGGCCGCACGTGTGGATCGACACCGTCTCCGAGGGGCGCGGCGGAAAGGTGGTGCGCGAGCAGTTCACCGCCGACCTCGCGATCGTCACGGTTCCGTTCTCGGGGCTGCGCCAGGTCCAGATCAGCCCGCTGATGTCGTACCGGAAGCGGCGTTCCGTCGCGGAGCTGCACTACGACAGCGCGACCAAGGTGCTGCTGGAGTTCAGCCGCCGCTGGTGGGAGTTCACCGAGGCGGACTGGAAGCGGGAGCTCGACGCCGTCCGGCCGGGGCTGTACGAGGACTACCGGGCGGGCCGCGCGCCGGCCGACGGGAGTCTGCTCGGCGGGCATCCGTCCGTGCCGCCGGGGCACATCACCGCGGGGCAGCGGGTGCACTACGCCGCCAACCGGTGGGCCGGCCGCGACCAGCCCGAGGCGGCGCACATCGTCGGCGGCGGCTCGGTCTCCGACAACTCCAACCGGTTCATGATCAACCCGTCCCACCCGGTCGACGGCAGCGCCGGCGGGGTCGTCCTCGCCTCCTACAGCTGGGCCGACGACGCCTCCCGCTGGGACTCCCTGGACGACGAGGCGCGCTACCCGCACGCCCTGCGCGGGCTCCAGCAGGTCTACGGCCAACGCGTCGAGGTCTTCTACACGGGCGCGGGCCGCACCCAGAGCTGGTTGCGCGATCCGTACGCCTACGGGGAGGCGTCCGTCCTGCTCCCCGGTCAGCACACGGAGCTGCTGAGCGCCATCCGCTCCGCCGAGGGCCCGCTGCTCTTCGCGGGCGACCACACCTCGGTCAAGCCGTCGTGGATCGAGGGCGCGCTGGAGTCGGGGGTCAGGGCGGCGCTGGAGGCGCACGGGGCGTAGGGAGGACCCGAAGTGCTTCGGACCCGTCGACCCCGAATCTTTTGAACGCGTTCAAATACGTAGTAGGGTCCCCTTCCGAGAAGAGGGGGCCTTACTCATGAAGATCGTGCTGCCGGGTGGGACCGGGCAGGTGGGGACCGTGCTGCGCCGTGCGCTGACCGCGGCCGGACACGAGGTGGCGGTGCTGAGCAGACGGCCCACGGGTCACGGCGAGATCCTCTGGGACGGCCGCACCCTCGGCCCCTGGGCCGAGGTGATCGACGGCAGTGACGTCGTGGTCAACCTGGCAGGACGCAGCGTCAGCTGCCGCTACACACCGGACAACCTGCGGGCGATGATGGACTCCCGGGTGGACTCGGCCCGGGTCGTGGGCCGGGCGATCACCGCCGCCGCGCGGCCCCCGCGGGTCTGGCTCCAGATGAGCACCGCCACGGTCTACGCCCACCGGTTCGACGCCCCCCACGACGAGGCCACCGGCGTGATCGGCGGAGCCGAACCCGGCGTCCCGGACTACTGGGGCCACAGCGTGGACATCGCGACCGCCTGGGAGCGGGAACAGGAGATGGCCGACACCCCGCACACCCGCAAGGTCGCCCTGCGGGCCGCGATGGTGATGAGCCCGGACCGGGGCGGGGTGTTCGACGTCCTGTCGCGGCTCGCCCGGCTCGGCCTCGGCGGCCCGGTCGCGGGCGGCCGTCAGTACGTGTCCTGGATCCACGACCACGACTTCGTCCGCGCGGTCGAGTTCCTCGTGGGACGCGACGACCTCGCAGGACCGGTGAACCTGGCCGCCCCGGCCCCCCTCCCCCACCGCGCGTTCATGCGCGCACTGCGCTGCGCGTGGGGGGTCCCGGTGGGCCTGCCCGCGACGAAGTGGATGGCGGAACTCGGCGCCTTCGCCCTGCGCTCGGACACCGAACTGCTGCTCAAGAGCCGGCGTGTCGTCCCCGGCCGGCTGCTCGACGCGGGCTTCGCCTTCGACCGGACCGAGTGGCCGGAGGCCGCCGCCGACCTCGTACGACGGGTGCGAGGCCGCTGACGGGCCGCGCGGACGTGCACAGGGGTCACGTCCGCGCGGCTGTTCTCGGTGGGTGTCAGCTCGTCGCGCGGACCGCTTCGAGGATCAGCTCCGCGACCGCCTTCGGCTGCGACACCGCGACGGCGTGCGAGGCGCCGTCGATCTCGACGATCGTCGCCCCGGCCCGCTGGGCGCCGAAGCGCTCGACCTCGGGGTTGATGGCCTCGTCCGCACCGGCGATCAGCGCCCAGGACGGCCTGGTCTGCCAGGCGGCCGCGGCGGCGGTCTCCTCGAACGCGGCGGCGGCCAGCGGGCGCTGGGACGCGGCCAGGATCTTGGTGACGCCCGCGGGCAGGTCGGCGGCGAAGACCGACGGGAAGGCGTCCTCGGCGATGGTGACCTCGACGGCCGGCTCGCCGCCCGGCACCGGATACGTCCACTGCTTGAGGTTGCTGACCAGCGTGGAGAGCGGGAAGCGGCCCTGGAGCTCGCCGAGGCTCTCGCCCTCCGCCAGCGCGTAGGCGGCGACGTAGACGAGGCCGACGACGTTCTCCGTGGTGCCGGCCACCGTGATGAGGGCGCCGCCGTAGGAGTGACCGACCAGGATCACCGGGCCGTCGATCTGAGCGGCGAAGGAGGCGACGTACGCGGCGTCGGAGGCGAGGCCGCGCAGCGGGTTCGGCGGGGCGACCACGGGGACGCCGTGGCCCTGGAGTTCGGCGATGACGCCGGACCAGCTGGCGGCGTCCGCGAACGCTCCGTGGACCAGGACGACGGTGGGGGTAGTCATAGCGGTGTGTCTCCTGAGGGTCAGACGTGCAGAGCGTCGCGCAGAGTGCCGACGGCGAGCGTGATGGCGGCTTCGGCGGCGTACGTCGGGCGCAGCGCGTTCAGCATCACGAAGTCGTGGATGATGCCCTGGAAGCGCACCGCGGTGACCGGGACACCGGCCGCGCGCAGCTTGTTCGCGTACGCCTCACCCTCGTCGCGCAGCACGTCGGCCTCGCCGGTGATGACCAGGGCGGGGGGCAGGTCCTTGAGCTGCTCGGTGGTGGCACGCAGCGGGGACGCGGTGATCTGGGCGCGCTCGGCCTCGTCGGTCGTGTACTGGTCCCAGAACCACTGCATGCCGTCGCGGCGCAGGAAGTAGCCCTCCGCGAACCGGTGGTAGGAGCCGGTGTCGAAGCTCGCGTCGGTGACCGGGTAGAAGAGCACCTGCTGGACCAGCGGGACGCCGCCGCGCTCCTTGGCCATCAGGGTGAGGGCGGCGGTCATGTTGCCGCCGACGGAGTCACCCGCGACGGCGATGCGCGTGGCGTCGAGGCCCTTGGACGCGCCCTCCTCGACGATCCACCGGGCGACCGCGAAGTTCTGCTCGATGGCGACCGGGTAGCGGGCCTCGGGAGAGAGGTCGTACTCGGGGAAGACGACCGCGGCCTCGGCGCCGACGGCGAGTTCGCGCACCAGCCGGTCGTGGGTGTGGGCGTTGCCGAACACCCAGCCCGCGCCGTGGATGTAGAGGATCACCGGCAGGGTGCCCTCGGCACCGGCCGGCTTGACGATCCGGGCCCGGACGCTGCCCGTGGGACCGCCGGAGACGGTGATCCACTCCTCGTCGATCGCGGGCTTGTGGATCTCACCGGACTGGACCTCGTCGACGGCCTTGCGCCCCTCCGCCGGCGGCAGGTCGAAGAGGTACGGCGGGTTGGCGGTCGCCTCGGCGAACGCCGCGGCCTCGGGTTCGAGCACCGGCGTGACCGGCTCGACGACGTCGGACATGGCATCTCCTGCTGTATTCGGTCTGCGTTGTGCGTTGTCTTGCTCCGCCACGCTAAATCCGCCGAGCGGGCGGATTTTGTCCGCCCGTGCACCGACGCTGTGCTCACAGTGCACAGCGGCCTTCCCCGTGGTGGGCACGGAATTCTTCCGACCACGAAAGGAAATTCGAGAATACGATTCCGCTCCGCATGGTGAACAGCCGGGGATCACGGCCGCATTCAGCGGTGGCCGCTCCACGCGCCGCGACCCGCGGTGTCCCGCCATTCGCGCGGGGACATGCCGTAGGCCGACCGGAAGACCCGGCTGAAGTGCGTGGCGCTCAGGAAACCCCACCGGGCGGCCACCGCCGCGATGGTCCTGCCGCCGCGGCCGTACCGCATCAGGTCGCGTCGGCACTCCTCCAGACGGCGGCGCAGAATCCACCGGCCCACGGTGGTGCCCTCGTCCTTGAACAGCTTGTGCAGATAGCGCACGGAGATGTGGTGGGCACGCGCGATGACCTCCGGGGACAGGTCCGGGTCGGTCAGGTGCAGTTCGACGTACTCCAGGACGCGCCCCAGCACCGGGGAGTGCGCGCCGGGTGTGCCCGGGGCCCCGGGCACACCGCGTGTTCCGGTTCCTCCGGCTTCTCCGGCTTCTCCGGCTTCTCCGGCTTCTCCGAGTGTTCCGGACGTCGAGGGCGGTCCTGGTACTGCCGTGCCCAACTGCTCGGCGGCGAGGGTGGCCAGCAGGTTCACCGCGTTCCAGGCGAGCATCTCGCCGACCTGAGGGCGGGCCTCGGCCGAGGCGCGGGCCAGGTCGGACAGCAGCGGCGACAGCAGGGTGCCGAGCCGGGAGGCGCGGGCCACCGGTGTCCGCGCGATCCGCCGCACGTCGGAGTCCACCAGCCCGAGCAGGTCGGCCGGGACGAGGAACGTCGTCGCCCGGAACGGCTCGCGGAAGTCGAGCGCCGGCGCGCGCCGGACGTCGTAGAAGCAGACGTCCCCGGGCGCCAGACGCAGGCCGAGGGCACCGGACGGCTCATGGGCGGGAGCGGGAGCACCGGTGTGGGGGGCGGCGGTGTCGGGCCGGGCGCCGCCGCGCAGGCCGACGAAGAGGTACTCGCCGGCGTCACGGGCGAGCAGTCGGTGCGCGGGGTGCGACGACACCTCGCCCGGCAGCCGGGCGGGTGTGTCCTCCCCGGCCGTGATCTCGACACCCAGGGGTGTCCGGACCACGGGCCGGGCGAGGGTGCGGGCGCTGTCACAGGGACTGGTGGTGCTGGTAGTGGGCATCTTCCGCCGTAACCTCCGGGGACCGTCCATCACGTCGTGCGGACGGTAGTTCGGCGGATGTGCAAAAAGAGTGACAACGAAGTGACAGCGCCTTCACCGGCCGCGTGGCCGGCCCTCCGCGGCGGCGCGTTCCGTGGCGAAGACCCGCACCAGGTCATGGAGGGTGTAGCGGCCCGGCGCGGGCTCGGTGAGGAGGTGGGCGTCGGCGAGCACGCCGAGCAGCAGCCGGGCTCGGCGGACCGGCAGCCCGGCGAGCGCGGCGACCCCGGCCGGGGTGATGTCGGGTCCTTCGTGCCGGGGCAGGAGCCGGAGGAGCCGCGCGCTGTCCGGCGCCAGCAGCCGGTAGGAACCCTGGAAGGCCTCGCGGGTGGCGGCGAGGGCGTCGAGACTGCCGTGCGCCTCGCGCAGTTCGCCGGCCACCGCGGCGAGCGGGAAGTCCCGTCGGTCGGCAGCGCGCGCGGCGACGGTGGCCAGCGCGAGAGGCAACCGGCCGCACCGGGCGACGATCTCGTCGGCGGCCCGTGGTTCGGCGGCCACCCGCTCGGCACCCAGCCGCCCGGCCAGCAACGCGTGGGCCTCCTCGGCGGGCGGGGTTGCGAGGCGGAGCGGCCGCGCTCCCGAGGCCACCAGTCCGGGCAGGGCGTGACGGCTGGTGACCAGCGCCAGGCAGCCCGGCCCGGTGGGCAGCAGCGGGCTCAGCTGCCCGGTGCCGGCGGCGTCGTCGAGGACCACGAGGACGCGCCGACGCGCGAGGAGGGTGCGGTACATGCCGGTCAGGGCGTCCAGCCCGTCCGGCATGCGGGACGCGGGCACGCCGAGCGCCGCGAGCATCCCGCGCAGCGCGTCGGCCGACTCCACGGCGGGCCGGGCCGTATCGGAGCCACGCAGCGCCACGTACAACTGCCCGTCCGGGAAACGGTCGATGGCCCGGTGCGCCCAGTGCAGCGCGAGGGTGCTCTTGCCGATCCCGGCCAGCCCACCGACCAGCACGACCCCCGCCGCAGAGCCGGCCGCCCTCTCCAGCCATTCCGACTCGACGACACGCCCCACGAAGGAGGGAACGGCCGACGGCAACCGGGCGGGCCGCACGAACTCCCCGACGCCCCGCCCACGACCGGCAGGGGCGTCGGTCGTACGGCCGGGTCCGCCCACCTCGGCGACTGCGGCAAGCCCGTGGGCAACAGCCCTGCTGCCGGTGGAGCCAACGCGCGCAGGCCCCGGACCGACAGGACGCGGGGTACCGGGTCCCCTGGCGGTACGACCGGAGTCGGCGTCAGCGGAAACGGGAGCCCCACAGTCGCTGAGGTGGGACGCGGAGAGTCCCAGGACGGCCGCCCCGGCAGCACCGTCCCCGGCATCGACGAGCCCCGGGGCGGCAGCCCCGGCAGCATCGGCCCGGTTTCCGTCGGTGGCGGGGGCAGGGACGACGGGTCCCGGGGTCGGGGGCCCGGGTGGAGGCGGGGCCGTTGGGGCCGGGGTTGTGGGGGCGAGAGCGGGGGTCGTGGTGGTCTTCGTGGTGTGGATCGGTCGGCCGAGGTGGACGACAGGCCCGCTCTTGAGGCGGTGTCCGACGTCCTGGCGCAGTACCCGCGTGTGGGCCGCCGCCAGTTCCGTGCCCGGGATGAGGCCGAGGTCGCGGGCGAGGCGGCGGCGGACGTCCTCGTACGCTCCCAGCGCCTCCGCCTGGAGTCCGCAGGCGGCCAGGACCAGCACCAGTCTGGCGTGCAGCGACTCGTCGAGGGGGTCGTGCGCGGTGGCCCGGCGCAGGGCGGGCAGCGCCTGCTCGGCCTGGCCGCACAGCAGCGCCGCGTCGGCGGCCAGCCGGGCCGTCTCGAGGAGTTCCCGTTGCACGGCCGTGAACTGGACGTGTTCGCGCGCGGATGCCGGGATCCCCATCGCCACCTGCCCACGCCACTCCCCCAGCGCCAGGACGAACTGCCGGGCCGCCGTCTCGGCCCGTCCGGTGGCCGCCGCCCGCTTGCCCTGCCGGGTCAGCTCACGGAAGCGCAGCAGGTCGACCTCGTCGGTCGCCGCCTCCAGGAGGTAGCCGCCGGTGCGGCGCAGCAGACGCCGGCCCGGGGCGCGGGGCGGCAACCCCGGTTCGAGCAGCCTCCGCAACGCGCCCACGTAGCGCCGCACCACGTTCAGCGCACTGGCGGGCGGCCGCTCGGCCCACAGCACGTCGACGATCTCGGTGGTCGGCACGGACCGGCCGGCGTGCGCCAGGAGCAGGGCGAGCAGGGCGCGTTGCTGGGGGAAGCCGGGATCGAGCTCCCGCTCCTCCCGCCACACCCGTACCGGCCCCAGCACCTCGAAGCGCATCACATCACCCAACGCGTCGTCCGGCGGCGCGCTCGAGCCGGAGCCGGGTGTCAGACGGCACCGGCGTGACCGTCCCGTGCGTCCAGCAGTGCCTCGACCCGCTCGGCGTCGGGATGGTTCAGGCCCCTGAGGAGGACCAGGGCCTGCTGCCACGCGGTGCGGGCGCCGTCGTGGTCGCCGGTGGCGAGGTGGGTCTCGCCGACCCGGACCAGGATGTCGGCCTCGACATAGGGCACGCCCTGGTCGCGCAGCAGAGCGAGGGCGTTGCGGTAGCCGAGGAGCGCGTGCGGGTGGCGGCCGAGGTGGTGGTGGGCGTAGGCGATGCTGTCCCAGGTGGCGGCCTGCCCGTAGCGGTCCCCGAGTTCCTGGAGCATGGTGAGGGCCTCGAAGCAGTGCGTCAGGGCACGCCGGTACTCGCCGAGCTGAGCGTGGTACCAGCCGACCGAGTTCAGCACGCTGGCCTGCGCGGCGCGGTCGCCGAGGGTACGGAACAGGCCGAGGGCGAACCGGTTGTGGCGCAGGGCTCCGGGCAGGTCGCCCCGCTGGTCGCATTCCCAGCCGAGACTGCGGTGGGTGTGGGCCCGGCCCGTGTCGTCGCCCAGCTCGGTGAAGAGTTCCAGGGCGCGCTCCAGTCGGGGAACGGACCGGGAGTGCAGACCGAGCCGGCCCTCCACCCGGGCCAGTCCACGCAGACCGCGGGCCTCCAGCGCGGGGTCGGCGAGCCGTCGGGCGGCGTCGAGCGCGGTGCGCTGCACGGCGAGCCCGTCGTGCCAGTGGCCGCGCCGGTCGAAGAACGGCTCCAGGGACCAGGCAAGTTGGCAGGCGAGACGTTCCTGCACGGGCTGTCCCGACGCGGCGGCCGTCTCGACCACGGCGAGCAGGACCGCGTGTTCTGCGGTGAGCCAGGCCAGGGCGCGGTCGTCGTCGGCGAGGGGTTCGGGATCGACGCCCTCGGGCGCGGGCGGCGGTGGCAACGGGTCGGCGTTGGGGGCCAGCAGCCGGTCCGCGGCGTGGACGGTGTGCAGGTAGTGGTGGTGCAGCCGGTTCAGGGCCGCCGCACGGTCGGCCTCGGTGTGCCGCTCGTGGACGAGTTCGCCGGCGTGGGCGCGGAGCAGGTCGTGGAAGGCGTAACGGCCGGGACCGTGTTCGGTGACGAGGTGCAGTCCGGTCAGCTCGGCCATCAGCGGTCGGGCCCGGCGTGCGGGCAGGCCGGCCAGGGCGGCCGCGGCCGGCAGGGAGAGGTCGGGGCCGGGGTGCAGCGCGAGCAGCCGGAACAGCCGGGCGGCCGCCGCCGAGACCGCGCGCGAGGACCAGGAGAAGACCGTGCCGACGTCCACGGAGGCGTCGGAGCGGACGAACGCGTCGAGGCTGCCGTGGGCCTCGCGCAGTTCGGCGGCGACGGCGGCGAGCGGGAAGTGGGGGTGACCGGCGGCGCGGGCGGCGACGCAGGCGAGGGCGAGGGGCAGTCCGGCGCACAGTTCGCTGATCTCGTCGGCCGCCCGGGGTTCGGCCGCGACCCGCTCCGCGCCCAGGCGGCGGACCAGGAAGGCCCGCGCCTGGACGGCGTCGAAGGGGCGCAGGACCAGGGAGTGGGCACCGTGGGCGGCGACGAGCCCGGCCAGTTCGTCACGGCTGGTGACAATGGTGAGGCAGCCGGGCGAGCCGGGCAGCAGCGGCCGTACCTGCTCGGTGTCCCGCGCGTTGTCCAGCACCACGAGGACCCGGCGGCCGGCGAGCACGCTGCGGTAGAGGGCCGCCTGTGCGTCCACCCCGTGCGGGACGCGTTCCGGCGGTACACCGAGCGCACCGAGGAACCCCCGGACCGCTTCCCCCGGGTCCAGGACGGCGCCGGACGGGTCGAAGCCGCGCAGGTTGACGTAGAGCTGCCCGTCGGGGAACCGGTCGGCGACGCGGTGGGCCCAGTGCACCGCGAGCGTGGTCTTGCCGACGCCCGCCATACCGCCGATGGCGCTGATCACCACGGTCCCGGGCCCCGCCCCGTCCACACCGGACAGCGCGAACGCCTCGTCGAGTTCGACATCCCGACCGGTGAAAACCTCTATGCCGTGCGGTAGTTGGGCAGGCGGCGGCAGAGCGGACGGCGACGGCGGACCCGGCGCAGGCGCACGCGCCGGGTCCGCGAGGGAACCGTCCGCGCCCGCACCCTCGGTCACCTCACCACTCGACTCACCTGACGACGGCCCGACCGCCGTCTCCGGCACCCCGTGCAGCACCGTCTCCCGCACCGCGTGCAGCACCGTGTCGCGCGCGTCGCGCAGTACCGCTCCGGGGTCGATCCCCAGTTCCTCGGCCAGCCGCGCCCGTACGGCCTCGTAGGCGGCCAGCGCCTCCGAGCGGTGGCCGGCCGCAGCCAGCGCGAGCAGCAGTCCCGCCTGGAGGGGTTCGTCCAACGGATGCCGCGCGGCGGCCTGTCGCAGGTCGGCCAGGACCACGTCCGGCCTTCCGGCGCGCAGCGCGGCGTCCGCCGCCTGCCGCACGGCGGCCGGCAGCTCACGGTCCACCGCGTCGAACGCCGGGTGCGCACGGGCCTGCGCGGGAATGCCGACGGCAAGGGGTCCGCGCCACAACGACAGCGCCTCGGTGAGGAGTTCGAGCGCCTGCGCGGGTGAGCGGTCCGCGATCCGGCGCCCCTCCTCGCGCAGCGCGCGAAATCTCAGCAGGTCGGAGGAGTCACCGTCGGTCACCAGCCGGTATCCGCCGGCCTCCCGCACCAGCCAGCGCCCCTCCGCTCGGGCGGCGAGGCCTGGCTCCAGCAGCCGACGCAGCGAACCCACATGGCGCCGGACGACATTGACCGCGCTGCGCGGTGGAGCCGCTCCCCACAGGACGTCGACGATCTCGCTCACGGCGACCGGCCGCCCCGCTCCGACCAGCAGCAGGGCCAGGAAGGCACGTTCCTGCGGTCCTCCGAGCTCCAGTTCCGCATCCCCCCGGAAGACCCGAACGGCTCCCAGGACCGCGAACCGCAGCGGCTCCAGCGGCACGCCATGCCCTCCCTCCGGTCTTCCTCCCCGGCTTCGACTGTACGACAGGAGAGAGGTTACCCAGAGTTACACATGACGCGTTCCGGCTGTTCAGAGACGGCGACCGGGTAGAAAACTTGTTGAGCTAGGTGAAAACCTAGAGATACTAGGAAACCAGGAGACGGTGGCGAGGACATGAGGTCCCTCGCCCGCACGCACAACCGACTGGAGCAAGCCATGAACCCGCCCCGGACCGGCACCCTGGCAGTGCCCGGCGCCACCCTCCACTACGAGACCCGCGGCAGCGGACCGGTCCTGCTGCTCATCCCCGGCGGCGCCGGGGACGCCGGACTGTACGCGGGCATGGCACCGGAGCTGGCCACCCGCTACACGGTCGTCTCGTACGACCCGCGCGGTCTGTCCCGCAGCCCTCTCGACGTCCCGGCGGACACTCCACGCGGCGACGAAGAGGTGCCGGTCTGGAGCGACGACGCCCACCGGTTGCTCGAGCTGCTCTCCCCCGACGAAGAGGCCGTCGTCCTCGGCTGCAGCTCCGGCGCCGTCGTCGCGGTGGATCTGCTCGCCCGGCACCCCGAGCGGCTGCGCCGGGTGGTCGCGCACGAGCCGCCGCTGCTGGAACTGCTGGAGGACCCCGCCCCGCACCGAGCGCTGTTCGCCGAGGTACGCGAGACCTTCCGCACCGAGGGCGCCGACGCCGCCATGGCCCGGCTCGGCGAGGGACTGGCGGACGGGCCGGCCCCGCAGGCGCCCGCGCAGCCCACCGAACTGCCGCCCGAGATACGGGAGATGGCCGTCCGGATGCACACCAATCTGCCGGTCTTCCTGGGCCGCGTCCTGCGCCCGTTCTCCTCGGCCGTACCCGACCTCGCCGCGCTCCGGTCCGTGGCGCACAAGCTGGTGCCGGCCGCCGGGCGCGACTCCCGCCGCCGACTCCCGTTGTACGGACCGGCCGCGCGCCTCGCGGAGCTGCTGGGAACCGGACTCGTCGAGTTCCCGGGCGGCCACCTCGGAGCCGTCGAGTCCCCGAAGGAGTTCGCCGACCAGCTGCTGAGAGTCCTGGACCGACCGGACCGATGACGGCGCACCGGCCCGTACCGCCCCTGACCGGACCGGCGGACAGACACGCGGGGTCCGGGACGACTTCGCCCCGGACCCCGAGAAACCGTGGAGCGAGTGACCGCTCGTCAGCAGGTCCGGCCGGTGTAGTGGGCGCCCTGGATCTTGGCGGCGGAGCCCAGCCATGACGTGCCGGGACCGACGCACCGCTCGTAGTCGGCCGCCCAGGCCACGTCGACCTTGATGACCACGCGTGAGCCGTCCGACGTGCAGTGGTTGTAGAAGGCGTCGGAACCGGTCTCGTAGAAGCCGCACGGGTCCGCGGCCGCGGGACCCGCGGTGGCGGCGGTCAGTGCACCCAGAGAGGTGAGGACGAGAGCGACGGAACCGAGGGTGCTGAGCACCGTACGACGAACACGCACAGCGGAACTCCTTGCCGGGAAATGAGGGTCGATAGAGAGAAAAGCCCAGGTCCGCCGAGGGGACGAAGGCCTGCACCAGGATCGCCGCGTGCCCTCGGGGATGATCGAACGACGGGCCCCGTTCACCCCGCGAATCGTTTCGCCGCTACTCCGTCGGAGTGGTCGCCGCCGGAAGGGCGACTGGGCGGGCCGGGGTCCCCGAGATGGCGGGCCGCTTCACCCGGGTGAGCGCCTTGAGTGGTGGAGCGGGGCTCGCTGGCTGACGGTGGATCACGTCAGGCCGGGTCGTGTCAGCTGACGAGGTGTCGGCTGCCCGGTCGTGACGGAAGGACCATCAGATGCGTTCAGCTCGCATGATCCTGGCCACCGCGGCGGCTTCGGCCGCCCTCGCCATCGGCGCCCCCGGCGCCTACGCGGCCGGTGACACGGACCACGACGACTCGTCCTACAGCAAGGAGGACAGCTCCTCGTACAGCAAGGAGCACGACAAGGAGGACGACTCCTCGTACAGCAAGGAGGAGCACGGCAAGGAGGAGCACGGCAAGGAGCACGGCAAGGAGGAGCACGACTCCCCGCACGGCGGCATGCACACCGGCGGCGGCGCCCTCGCCTCGGTGAACGACAGCGGCGGCGCGGCCAAGGACCCCAAGTACGACCCCGAGACGTACAAGGACAAGGACACCGAGAACGGCGGTGAGCACGGCAAGGACTCCTGGAACGGCGGGAAGGAAGAGGAGTCCGGCGGCTGGAGCAAGGAGCACGACAAGCCCAGCGGCGGCATGCACACCGGCGGCGGCGGCCTCGCCACCCCGTCGACGACCGCGGCCGGACTCGGCGTCCTCGCCGTCGCCGGCACCGGCCTCTACGCCCTGCGCCGCAAGAAGACGGTGGGGGGTGTGGCCTGACCCATGCCTGACGCGATAGCGAAGCCGCGGCCGCCACACATGCCCCCTGTGGCGGCCCGGCCCGCGTTCCGCCGACCGGCTCCCTTCGGCCGCGCCGCTCCCGGGCGAGATCGTATGCAGGAACCCCAGCGCCTCTGTCGGCCCGTCCGCTTCGCCCGTACACTGACAAATTGTAGATGTGCGGGCGCAGTTGACCGGGGGGAGCCGCCATGTCGGGGGACCAGTACGGCAGATACAACGACACCGACCACAACACCTTCTACTACGTTCCGCCCATGCCGTCGGCCCCGCCGCCGGCGCCGGCGGACGGCGCTCGGGCCGTCGCGGTGGCCGTGCTCAACCTCAGTGGTCTGGGCCTGGGTTACGCGCTGGTGCGCCGCTGGGCACTGATGGCGCTGTGCTGGATCGCCACCGCCGTCCTGCTGTTCGTGGCGCTGCCGGCCGACCCGGACGGTGTCCCGGGTTTCGCTCTCGTCCTGTACGTCCTGTTCCTCGTCGCGGTGGCGGCGGACGGCGCGCGCGTGGGCCTGCGCACCCGGCTGACGGGACTCCGGCGGGCACCGCTCGCGCTCGGCCTCGGACTACTCCTGCTCGTCGTGCCGGCCGGGGGTGTCGTGCTGTACGACGGCGCACGGGACGAAGCGACCCAGCAGATGCTGCTCGACCGGCTCGACGAGGCCGACGAGCTGGTGCAGGCCGCAGGTGACAAGCCGTTCAACTCGGCCCAGGCCGACTACCGCAAGGCGCTGGGCGTCTACGCGGACCTCAGGTCCGACCACTCCGGTTCCCGGGCGGCCGAGCGGGTGCCCGCCCGGATGAAGACCTACTACACGACGGTCGGAGCCGCGTACGCACAGGGCGACTACTGCGAGGCGGTGGAGCCGCTGAAGTATCTGCGGACGGTTCCCGAGAGCCTGCCCGGGACGGATCTCGGGGCACTGAAGACCTGGCCCGACGACCGGCTGGCCACCTCGCTGTACGAGTGCGCGTCGACGGCGCTCACGGCGGGCGAGGCCAACTGGGGTTCGCAGTACGGGGAACTGCTGACCACCTTCCCCGAGTCGGAGCAGGCCGCGAAGGTCGAACCCGCCGTGGCCGCCGCCGTCGTCCGCACGGAGAAGGACCTGCACGGGGCCGAACCCTGCTCCGCGGTCCAGCGGCTGCGCACGCTCGGCTCCCAGATCGACGGCCTGGAGGCCGGACAGGCGGACATCGGCGTCGCTCTCGACAAGGACAGCCGACGGGCCACGACCAGCGCCGACACCGGCACGTACACCTGCGGCGTGGACCAGTACCGGGACGGCGACTTCGAGTCGGCACAGACGACCATGACGGAGTACGCCTCCGCCCACAAGACCGCCAAGAACGCCGGCCTGGCGAAGAAGATCGCCATAGCGGCGGAGATCGCCCAGACCGTGCCGGCCGCGGGCAAGAAGCTGCCGACGACCCGTACCGGCGGCAGCATCTCGGTCACCGTGCAGAACGACAGTCCCGACGCCGTCACGGTCCTCTTCACGGGCCCGGTCACCGGCAGCTTCACCCTCAAGGCCTGCGGCAGCTGCAAGGCGTACTCCTTCAGCAGCACCATCAACCCGTCGTTCGAGCCGTGCAACGACAGCGGCAAGAACTATCCGCAGCGCACCATCAGCCTGCCGGTCGGCACCACGTTCTTCCTGCACAAGCCGAACGGCGACAGCTCCGCCACGCCCGCTTCGGACACGGCCAAGCTCGAGTCGGGCTACCTCTACACGGAGTGCGCCTACACGACGCAGAGCTTGGGGTCGGGCCTCTGAATTCCGTGTGAAAGTCCGGGGGATTTACGCCCGCTGAAGGGATGTCAGCAGCGCACTTTGTTACCTGTGGGTCGCATGTGACGGGTGATAAGGTGCGCCGGAATTCTCTCGCGCAGGGCCCCCACACGAAAGCCTTGAGATACTCCATGAACGACATAATGGCGGAAACGCCCGTGCATTCCTTTGCCCCGGGCGGTCGGCGCCGACACCGCAAGGCCAGGCAGAGCAGCACCGGCGTCCGGCGGGCGATCGTGCTCGCGCTGGCCCTGCCCGTCACCTCGGCGGCCCTGGCCGGCCCCTCGGCGTTCGCCGCCGAGAAGGGCATCGGCACGACGGCCAAGGACACGGCGGCGGGCCGGACGCTCGACGCGGACGACCGGCAACTGGTCGCCAATCTCGAGGCCCGCGTCGTCGACCCGCGCCTGGGATCCGAGGTCAGCGGTGTGGTCCTGGACTCCGAGTCGGACACCACCCTGTGGGACCACAACGGGGCGACCGCGCTGATGCCGGCGTCCAACACCAAGCTCGCCACGGCGACCGCCGCCCTGACCGTGCTCGGCCCGGACCACACGTTCACCACGAAGGTCGTCTACGGCAACGGCACCCTGACCGTGGTCGGGGGCGGCGACCGTACGCTGACCAGCGCCGACCTCGCCGAACTGGCGAAGACCGCGGT
The DNA here is from genome assembly GCF_045041255.1 of Streptomyces sp. NBC_00080. Taxonomy (NCBI): domain Bacteria; kingdom Bacillati; phylum Actinomycetota; class Actinomycetes; order Kitasatosporales; family Streptomycetaceae; genus Streptomyces; species Streptomyces sp. NBC_00080. The sequence continues at coordinate 8,099,987 of NZ_CP108235.1, read as the reverse complement.
CGCCGGGCTCAAGGCGGCGGGGCTGACGTCGGTGAAGGTCGCCGTGGACGACAGCCTCTTCGGCGCGCCGACCCTGGCCAACGGCTGGAACACCGGCTACTACCCCGACTCCGTCGCCCCGGTGCGCGCCCTGGTCGTCGACGGGCACGGCGTCCAGGACACCTCGATCGACGCCGGGCAGGTCTTCGCCCGGCAGCTCACGGCGGCCGGGGTCACCGTCGACGGCGCCGTCACCCGTGCCGAGGCGGCCCCGGGCGACGTACCGGTGGCACGTCACCGGTCGGCAGCGCTGTCGGAGATCGTCCACAAGATGATCAAGGTGAGCGACAACAACATCGCCGAGACCCTGCTGCGGATGACCGCACTCGGGGCGGGCCGCCCGGCCACCTTCGAGGACGGCACGGACGTCGTGCGCAAGGTGCTGAGCATTCGGTACGGCGTTTCTCTCGACAACTTCGAGATCTACGACGGAAGCGGCCTTTCGCGGGCCAATCGCATTCCGGCCGCCACGCTCGCGGAAATCCTCGAACTGCTGACGGAATCGCGTTACTCCCCCACTCTGGGCTCCATCCTCGACGGGCTGCCCGTCTCCGGTGAGGCCGGCAGCACGCTCGGTCCGGAATGGGGTCGCTTCGACGACGTGAACTCCAAGTGCGCGGTCGGCAAGGTGCACGCGAAGACCGGCACCCTCACCGGAGCCATCGCCTTGAGCGGTCTGACCCAGGGCAAGGACGGCAAGTGGAAGGTCTTCTCCTTCATCGAGAACAACTCCACGGCCAACCCGAACGACATCAAGGACGCCATGGACGGCCTCGCGGCCACCGTGAACGGCTGCTGGGCGTAGCGAACGCCCTGGTGCGACGAAGAGGGCCGGATCCTGCGGGACCGGCCCTTTCGCGGCACAGCCCGACCCGTCCCCCGATTGTGACCCACACCACACGGAAACGCTGCCGTTTCGATGACTTCGAGGGCTAGTCTGACCATCAAGTGAACGAAACAGTTTCGTTCATGAGAGGCGTACGCCCCCACTCGCATGGAGAACACAGCCATGGCCTCCGTACTCATCGCCAACGACCAGTCCCTTCAACGCGTCGGCCTGCGCATGCTGCTGGCCGCCGAGCCCGACCTGACCGTCGTGGGCGACACGGCGAGCGGGGCCGAAGCGGTCCGGATGAGCGCCGCGCTCCGTCCCGACGTCGTCCTGCTCGGTGGCCGGCATCCCGGGACGGACGGCATCGAGACCATCCGGCGCATCGCCCACCCACCACGCCTCACCGCGGTCCCCGGCCTCGACGCGGTCCCCGGCCCCGCCGGGCCGGTCGGGCAGCCGCCGAGGATCCTGGTGCTGACCTCCACCGGTGACGAGGGGCACGCCTACGCCGCGCTGCGCGCCGGCGCCGGCGGATTCCTCCTGGAGGACGCCACACCCCACGAACTCACCGCGGCCGTCCGCGTCGTGGCAGCCGGAGACGCCGTCATCACCCCCGAGCTGACCCGCGCGCTCATCGACACCGTCCGCCATGAGCGCGCCCCGCGCCCCGGCGAGCGGGCCGTCGGACCCGACACCTTCACCGGGCGCGAACGCGATGTCCTCGTCGCCGTCGCCTCCGGCTGGTCCAACGCGGAGATCGCCGCACGGCTGTCCATCGCCCCGACCACCGTGAAGTCCCACGTCAGCCACATCCTCGCCAAGATCGGCGCGCGCGCCCGGGTCCAGGCGGTCGCCTTCGCCTACGAGTACGGCCTGGTACGCCCGGCGGCCTGACGACGACCGCCCGTCCCGCCCTTTCCACGCGCTTCCGCCCTCCCCCACGGCCCCGTACCCCGCCTTCCGGGTACGGGGCCGCCCGGCGGCTAGCCGCGGTCGCGTTGGTGGACGCGGGCCAGGAGCAGGTTCGGGTCGGGCTGCTTGAAGTACGCCGCGCTGGGGACGTAGGCGGTCCGGCCGCGTACCGCCACCGAGGTGGGGTTGGACAGCCCGTCCTGTCGGGTGAGGACGATGCGGTGGGTGCCGTCCGGGCGGACCTGGGCGATCTCGCTGCCACCGACCAGGGCGGCGAGAACCGTGTCGCGGTGCCGGTCCACGAACGCGAAGTCGTCGATCGCGAAGAGGCCCGTCGCCCGGGTCTCGATCGCGCCGGCGCAGCCGCTCTCCCGCAGCGGGATGCGCAGCAGCGTGCCCGCGTTGGTATTGGACACCCACACGGCGTCGCGGTGGACCTTGAGACCGTTGACTCCGACGCGGGCTGCGGGCGGTGCGTTGAGGGGCTTGAGCAGCGCTCCCGCGGCCCACGCCGTGGGCTTGCCGCCCGAGCGCGGGACGCGCCAGACGGTGCCCAGCACCGAGTCCGCGACGTAGAGCACGCCCCGGCGTTCGTCGAGGGCGAGGCCGTTGGGGAACCCGGTCGGCGGCAGCTGTGCGATCTGCCGGGGCTTGCCGCCGCCGGAGGGGATGCGCCAGATGCCGGTCGCGCGGGTGCCGGTGGCGTAGTTGACGTACAGGGTGCCGTCCTGTGCGCGGGCGATGCCGAGGACGACGGCCCGGCCGACGACGGGTGTCTGCGGGTTCGTCACGGCGGGCAGGGTCGCGAGGAGCCGCGACCTGCCCTGACGGGTGACGTTGACGACCTGCCGGGCGGTGGAGAACGTCAGGTCGGCGGAGCCGTCGGGTTCGAGGGCGATGCTCTCGGGTGACTGGCCCTTGGCGAGGTCGAAGTGGGCGACGACGCGCGGAGCGGAGACCGCCGGCTCGTCCGAGACGGCGGGGGCCGTGGCGAGCAGGCCGAGGGCGAGGGCGGCGGCGGTGACGCCCGCCGAACGGGGGACTCGGGGCATGTGACCTACCTTGCGGGGTAGCCGGAAACGCCGCCGTGCGGCGGCCAGACGACCATGGCGGTGGGCCGGCGGCGGGCGCCGCAGTCGTGGCCGGGGGATCGCCCGCGTGGCCCTGGGCATCGACCCGCCTGCCGCTCACCCGGGTGACCCGGCCATGCAGCAGACTGTGCGGTGCGGACAGCGGTCCCGACCGCCGTCCCGACGGCGACCCGCCCGGACGGACACTCACCCAGAAGGAAGCACAGCGTGATCATCTTCGGCACCAAGGGATACCTCTACCAGCTGGCGATACTGACGCTCGTGTGCGGCCGTTGCGGCAACCCCGCCGCGCACACGCTGCGCAAGCGGGTCACGAAGTTCACGCTGTTCTTCGTGCCGCTGTTCCCGATCTCGACGAGTCACGCGACGCAGTGCACGTTCTGCGGTGCCGAGCAGAAGCTGACCAAGGAGCAGGCGGAGCAGTTGACGGCGCAGGCCGCGGGCGGCTTCGGCGGCCAGCCGTACGGCGCGCCGCACCAGCAGCCGCACCAGCACTGACGGCCTCCCGGCGGCTCAGCGGGTGAGTCCCGCCTTCGCGCAGGCGGTCAGGAGTTCACGGGTGCAGATCTGGCCCGTCGTGTACAGGCCGCCCTTGACCAGGATCCGCTCGATGTCACGGGCCGTCACCGCACGCGGCTGGAGCAGGACGGCCGGGATGCGTTTCGTGGTGGGGCTGTCGACGGTCGTGGTGGCGCTGTCCTCGGGGTCCTCGCCCCGTCCGACGGCGACGGCCATGGCGGCGACCGCGGCGGCCTCCTTCGTGAACGGCTTGTAGACCGTCATGTACTGCTCGCCCTTGACGAGGCGCCGCACCGCGTCGAGGTCGGCGTCCTGGCCGGTGACGGGCGGGAGGTCGGTGACGCCGGCGCGCTTCAGCGCGGCGACGACGCCCGCGGCGATGCTGTCGTTGGCCGCGAGGACCGCGTCGATCCGGTCCGGGCCGAGGGCCGCGATGGCGGCGGACATGTTGGTGTGGGCGTTCTGGGTGCTCCAGTCCGGGGTGTTGTAGGACCGGGCGATCCGCACCTCGCCGGTGAGGACGGACAGCGCGCCCTTCCGGTAGGAGTCCGCGTTCGGGCTGGTCGGATCGCCGTTCATCATGACGACGTCGTCGTTCCCGGCCCTCTGCCCCGCTTTCAGTCCCAGGGCCTTCAGGAGCGCCTCGCCCTGGAGTCTGCCGACCATGAGGCCGTCGAAGCCCACGTAGCCGGTGATCGGGCCCTCGGCCAGGCGGTCGTAGGCGATCACCGGGACACCCGCCCGGTCCGCCTCCTGGATGGAGGAGCGCAGCGCCCGGGTGTCGGCGGCGTCGAGGATGAGGACCCGGGCCCCCTTGGTGATCATGGAGATCATCTGCTGCCGCTGCCGGGTGACGTCGTTCTCGGCGTTGGCGTATTCCGTGCGGCAGCCGGGGCAGAGCTTCCTCACCTGCGCCTCGATCAGCGGTCGGTCCGCGTGTTCCCAGCGCGGGACCGTGCGGCTCGGCAGCAGCAGGCCGACGGTGAAGCCTTCGCCGGCCTCCTTGTCGTCTCCTCCGCAGGCGGCCAGGGGCATCGTCAGGAGCGCCGCGGCGAGCACCGCGACGACGGCCCTGCGGCGCGTCCTCACGGCACTCCCTCCGGCACGGCGATCTCGCTCCACACCTGTTTGCCGCCGGCCACCGGGACCGACCCGAAGGCGTCCGACATCGCCTCGACCAGCAGCAGGCCCCGGCCGCCGGTCGCCTCCCAGTCGACGATCACCGGTTTGGCGGGCGCGCGCGGCGAGGAGTCGCTCACGGAGACGCGCACCCGGTCCCCGCGCAGCACCAGGTCGAGCCGGACCGGCCCCTGGGTGTGCACCAGGGCGTTGGTGACGAGTTCGGAGACGACCAGCAGCACCGCGTCGGCCGCCTCCTGGACCTTCCAGCGGCGCAGGGTGCGCGCGGTGAAGCGGCGGGCGTGCATGACGGCGTCCGGCAGCCGCCACACCATCCAGCCGGCCCGGATCGGCCGGGTCTTCATGCCGTCGTAGCGCAGCAGCAGCAGCGCCACGTCGTCCTCCCGGCGGCCGTCGTCGCCGAGGAGTTCGTCGGCCATCTTCCCCGGGTCGGCGGGGTCGGCCGCGGCGAGCGCGAGGCGCGTGCGGCGCATGCCCTCGTCCAGGGGCAGGTCGGCGGCCTCGACCAGACCGTCGGTGACCAGGGCGAGGACCGTGCCGGGCGCCAGTTCGACGGCCGTCATGGGGAAGTCCGCCTCCGCCAGGATGCCGAGCGGGGGGCCGCCCGCCACCTCGACCTCCTCGGTGGAGCCGTCGGGAAGGCGCAGCATGGGCGCGAGGTGCCCGGCCCGGACGAAGAGGGCGTTGCCCTCCTCCAGGTCCAGTTCGGCGTAGCAGCAGGTGGCGAACAGGTCGGTCTCCATGCCGACGAGGAGCCGGTTGGCGTGCGAGACGACCACGTCGGGCGGGTGGCCCTCGATGGCGTAGGCGCGGACGGCCGTACGCATCTGGCCCATGATCGTCGCGGCTCCGGCGCTGTGGCCCTGGACGTCTCCGATGACCAGGGCCACCCGGTCCTCGGAGAGGGCGATGACGTCGTACCAGTCGCCGCCCACCTGGAGCCCGCGTCTGGCCGGCAGGTAGCGGGCGACGGCGGTCCCGCCGGGCAGTTCGGGCAGGCGCCGGGGCAGCAGGCTGCGCTGGAGCATCGTCGCGAGTTCCTGCTCGGCGTCGTGCGCGTGGGCGCGCTTGAGGGCCTGGCCGACCAGGGCCGCGGTGGCGGTGAGCAGGGACCGCTCCTCGGGGACGAACTCGTGCGGCCGGTCCCAGCCGACCAGGCACACCCCGGCCACCTGGCCCTTGGCGGGCAGCGGCAGCACGGCCAGTCCCCCGGCTCCGATGCCGGCCAGGTCGGCTTCGAGGGCGGTACCGGCGGGCCAGAGGTCCATCCGGCCGTCCCGCAGGGCCGCCTGGAGGGTGGGCAGGGCGCGCAGCGGTGCGTCGGGCCATTCCGTGCGCCACTCGGTGCGCCACACGTCCGGCCAGGCGCCGGGCTGGGGCGGGTCGAGTGCGGTGACCATGACCCGGTCGTCCTGGACCGCGGCGAGGGCCACGTGGTCGGCGGCCAGCGGCTCGCGCAGGGCGGCGACGACGACGCGGCCGACGTCGCGGACCGTCGCCGCGTCGTCGAGGGCGGCCGTCAGCCACTGGATCCTGGAGACGTCGTCGCCGCCGCGGCGCAGCACCGGGGTCGCCGTCACCACGCCCAGGACCTGTTGCGGCCCGTCGCCCGCGCCCGGCTCCGCCCGGCAGCTCAGGCTCAGCCAGCGCATCTCGCCGGTCGGGCCCCGGACCCGGAACTCCAGGTCCCGTCGGCCGAAGGCGTCGGTGGTCGGCTCCAGGACCGACATCAGGGCGTGCATGTCCTCCGGGAGGGCGTGCGCCAGCAGGGTGTCGACCTTGCCGTCGAAGTCGTCCGGTGTGATGCCGACCAGTTCGAGCAGGGTGTCGTCGGCCTCGATCAGGCCGGTTTCCGGGGAGAGGACGAAGGAGCCGACGCGCAGGCTGCGCAGGGCGGGGCCCAGCAGCGGTGTCGGGACCGGCGGGTCCGCGCCCGGCGGGAGGAGGGCTGCGACCGCGTCGGCGTACCGCTCCAGGAAGCGGCGCTGCTCGGCCTCGAAGCCGTCCGGGGACGCCCCCAGGACGAGGAGGCAGCCCAGCCGGCTGCCCTGGATGCCGAGGGGCAGCGCACCGAGCGGGGTCTCGGCGGTCAGCCACAGGGGGTGGTGGGTGCGAAAGGCACGCGCCGCCGGCGAGTCACCGGACAGCGGCAGGCGCTCCGGCGGTGCCGGTCCGGAAGGGACGCTTCCGGACGTGTCCACCAGCTGAAGCTCGCGCGTGCCGACCTCCGGCGCGTAGACCGCCGCCAGTGTCGCTCCGGCGAAGGTCAGGGCCCGGTCGAGGCATGTCCGCAACGTACCTCCCATCCTGCCGCAGGTGCCGACAGGTTGAGATCGGGGCACCCACCCACCAGAATCGCATATAAGGATCAACCGAACATATCCACCGCCATCCACCCTATTGTCGTCTACGGCAGGTATCACCCATGAAGGCCTGCATCAGGGACACAGCAGCCGCGGTGACCGCGGTCTCCACCGCGGTCGTCCTGACGGCCTGTGGGGCGGACACCCCCGACGAACCGGGCCCGGACGGCAGGCCGCGCATCGGTCTGCTGCTGCCGGACGTCACCACGCCCCGCTGGGAGACCCAGGACAGGCCATTGCTGGAGAAGAAGATCCACGAACTGTGCCCCGACTGCGCGGTCGAACACGCCAACGCCAAGGGCGATGTGGCCCTCCAGCAGGAACAGATGGACTCGATGATCACCAAGGGGGTCGATGCCATCATGCTCGTGGCCGTCGACGCCCGCTCGCTCGGCCCGGCGGTCGCCAAGGCCCAGAAGGCGGACATCCCCGTCATCTCCTACGACCGGCTCGCCGAGGGCCCCATCTCGGGTTACGTCTCCTTCGACGGCAAGGAGGTCGGCCGGCTCCAGGGCCGGGCGCTGCTGAAGGCGATGGGCGACAAGGTGCCCGGCGCCGAGATCGTCATGATGAACGGCGACCCCAGCGACCCGAACACGAAGTCGTTCCAGGACGGCGCCCTGTCCGTGCTCGACGGAAAGGTGAAGATCGGCAAGGCCTACGACACCCTCCAGTGGCGTAGGGAGGCCGCGCACATGAACATGTCCGGGGCCATCGCGGCCCTCGGCGCCGAGTCGATCGACGGGGTCTACGCGGCCAACGACGGCCTCGCCGCCGGGAGCATCTCCGCCCTCAAGGCGAACAAGATCGACCCGCTGCCCCCGGTCACCGGGCAGGACGCCGAACTCTCGGCCCTGCGGCGCATCGTCGGCGGCGAACAGTACATGACCGTCTTCAAGCCGTTCGCGCCCGAGGCCGCCGCCGGCGGTGCCATGGCGGTCGCCGCGGCCCGCGGGGAGAATCTCGGGCAGGTGGCCACGGCCGAGGTGCCGACGAGCGGCGGGGAGGCGGTCGCCGCCGTGCTGCTCACCCCGGTGTCGGTGACCGTCGACAACATCGAGGACACGGTGGTGAAGGACGGCCTGCACACCGTCCGGCAGATCTGCACGCCCCAGCTCCGGGCCGCCTGCGACCGGGCCGGACTGACCTGACCCCCATCGAACGGACACCGTGTCGGCAGGACGCGCGTCGACCTGACGCCGCCGGAGCCGACGCCCTCGGGAAGGAGATGGTTTCCGTGCCGGAGATTCGCTCCGGGCGTTCCGCCGCCATGCTCGGGGCCGTCTCCGGCGCCGCACCGGGCATGCCCCCACCGGCGGCCGCACGGGAGGCGAGGTGGTGACCCGCGTGCGGGCCGCGGCCCGTGCCGTGCGGAGCGGGCCGGCGGTCGTCCGGCGCAAGCTGAGCGCCGGTGAGCTGGGCTCGCTGCCCGTCGTCCTCGTCCTCGCCGTCGTCTGGATCACCTTCCAGTCCCTCAACGAGAACTTCCTCTCGCCCCGCAACCTGTCCAATCTCAGCGTCGACATCGTGGGCACCGGGATGATCGCGGTCGGCATCGTCTTCGTGCTGCTGCTCGGTGAACTCGATCTGTCCGTCGGCTCGATCAGCGGGCTCGCGGCGGCCGTCTTCGCCGTGCTGAACGTGAACAACGGGGTGCCGGAGTGGCTCGCGCTCATCGTCGCGGTGCTGGCGGGCACCGTGGCGGGGACCGTCCAGGGCTACTCCATCGCCAGAACCCGGGTGCCGGCCTTCGTGATCACTCTCGCCGGGCTGCTCACCTGGAACGGCCTGATGCTCTCCGTCCTCGGGGACAACGGCACCGTCAACCTCGACGAGAACGGGCTGGTCGCCAAGCTGACCAGCTACTACTTCACCGACGACGCCGTGGCCTACGGCCTGGCGGCGGTCGCCACGGGCGCGGTCTTCCTCGTCTGCGACCGCGACCGGCGGCGCCGCAAGGCCATCGGTATGCCGCACCGGTCGGTGCACGCCATCGCGCTGCGCACCGCAGCGGTCGCCGTGGTCGCCTTCGGCGTCGCGTACCTGCTCAACCGGTTCCAGGGGCTGCCGCTCGCCCTGCTGATCTTCCTCGTGGTGGTGGCCGGTCTCGACGTGGTGCTCCGCCGCACCCACTACGGACGGCAGGTCTACGCGCTCGGCGGCAGCATCGAGGCGGCCCGCCGCGCCAGCCTCAGCGTGACGTGGGTGCAGACCGCGGTGCTCGCGGCCTCGGGCACGATGGCCGCCGTCGGCGGCCTGTTCCTGGCCTCGCGCATCACCTCGGTGAGCCAGAGCTCGGGGTCGGGCGTGCTGCTGGTCAACGCCATCGCGGCGGCCGTCATCGGCGGCACCAGCCTGTTCGGCGGGCGCGGTACGACCTGGTCGGCGGTGCTCGGCATGCTGGTCATCCAGTCGATCGCCTCCGGCATGGCGATCACGGACACTCCCCCGGCCGTGCAGTTCATCATCACGGGCGGGGTGCTCTTCGCCGCGGTGGTCATCGACTCGCTGTCGCGGCATACCCAGGCCACCCGCAGACGGGCGTGAGGAGACGTTCGTGGAACGGTCCCGGTGACCGTTCCACGAACGGAGGTCACGGCGTCTGCTCGTCCCCGAGGAACGCGGTGATCAGGCTGTGGGGCGCGTGGTCGCCGAACATGAGCTCGTGGAGCCGGGTGCCGTCGGCCGCGGCCTCGGTGCTGCGGGGGAACATGGCCCGCTCGTACGCGGTGAGCGCGGCCTCGACGTCGTCGGGGTGCGCGGCGAGGGCCTTGCCGAGTTCGGCACCGTCGTACATGGCCAGGTTGGCGCCTTCGCCGTTCGGGACCGAGAGGTGGGCGGCGTCGCCGAGCAGGGTCACCCCCGGCACCCGGTCCCACCGGTGCCCGGTCGGCAGCGCGTGGAGGGGGCGCAGGACGGGGGCGGTGTCGGCCTCGGTGATCAGCGCGGTGAGCTCCGGCGCCCAGCCGTCGAACTCCCGCGCGATCCGCGCGCGGGCCCCGGCGGCATCGGAGAAATCGACGGCGTCGAACCAGTCCCGCGGCCGGGTGAGCGCCACGTAGGCGTGCAGGGTGTCACCCTTCTCCCGATGGGCCTGGATCGCCCTGCCCGGGGCGAGCGCGAGCAGCGACCCGCCGCCGACCGCCTTCGCGGCCGCCGGGTGCCGGGTGTCGCCGTCGAACAGATAGGTCTCGACGTACGACATGCCGGTGTACTCGGGTACGGCGGCGGAGAGCAGCGGCCGCACCCGTGACCACGCGCCGTCCGCGCCGACGAGCAGGCTCGTGGTGACGGTGGAGCCGTCGGCGAAGGTCACCTCGTGGCGGCCGTCGCCGAGGGCACGGGTGGTGTGGGCCTTGTGGCCCCACCGGACGGTGCCGGCCGGGAGCGAGTCGAGCAGCATCCGCCGCAGCTCGCCGCGCTGCACCTCGGGGCGCCCGCCGGTGCCGTCGTCGGGCTCGTCGAACAGGACGGCCCCGTCCCGGTCGAGGAGCCGCAGCGCCTGGCGGCCCTCCAGGACCAGGCCGCGGAACTCCTCCATCAGGCCGGCCGCCCGAAGAGCCGGCTGGCCGTTGTGGTCGTGGATGTCGAGCATCCCGCCCTGGGCGCGGGCCGCCGGTGAGGCCTCCGCCTCGTGGACCGTGGACGTTATGCCGTGGACGTGCAGGACGCGGGCCAGGACGAGTCCGCCGAGGCCGGCGCCGATGATCGTGACATCAGTGGTCATGGTGATTCCTTGCGTGTCGAACGCCTGCCGGACGGGCGCCCGGCGGGATCACCTCGAAAGGTTCCGGACCGGGCCGACAGGTCGCCGACATCCGACCGACAGCCCCGACATCGGACCGACAGCCCCGGCATCGGACCGACGCGCGGCCCCGCCGCCCGATCTCCCGGGTCGCCCGGCCCGGTCGGTGCAGGCCCGCTCCCGCGGGCGCCGCCGGTCGCGATGAGTTCCTGGCGGGGCGCGGGTCTCTTCTCGTGACCGTCGCGGGACGTCGTAGGACGCTGCCCGGCACGAGACACCACGGAGGACGCCATGACGACCACGCCGCACGACCCGACCACCGCGCTGCCCGGCCGCCCGCCCGTCGTCGACCTGGCCACCTGGCAGACCGCCCGTGACGAGCTCCTGGTCCGCGAGAAGGCGTACACCCGGGCGGGCGACGCCCTCGCCGCGGACCGCCGCCGGCTGCCGATGGTGGAGTTCGACGGAACGGTCGAGGTCGTCGGACCCGACGGCCCGGTCCCGTTCCTGGACCTGTTCCAGGTTCAAGCACTTCCCGCCCGAGCACCCGCTGCGCTGGCAGTTCGCGGACTTCCGGGCCGCCGAGGTGAGCGACGACACCGACTGGCTCTGGGTGCGGCTGCTGGACGTCCCGCGTGCGCTGACCGCGCCGCGGCTGGGGCACGGACGGCGAGCTCGTCCTCGACGTCGACGACCCGTTCCTCGGCGAGCACGGCCGCCACCTGCTGACCGTCCGGGACGGCAAGGCCGAGTGCGTGCCGACGGACCGGGAGCCCGACCTGTCCCTGGACGTGAGCGACCTGGGTTCGGTCTACCTCGGCGGTACCGCCCCGAGCACGCTCGTGCGTGCCGGGCACATCCGGGCCCACCGTCCGGGCGCGGCCGGCCTCGCCGACGCCCTCTTCCGCGCCGAGCGCTCCCCGCACTGCCTGCACTGGTTCTGACCGCGCGCCGGCCGAACCCGAGCGACGTCTTAGGTGAAACTTGCACCACTTTTGAACGCAGTGCCGCCGACGCGTCGTAGTGAGGGGTACCCGGCGCGTCACGCGCGAGGCGCTCCAGAGGCGATAGGTCGATCGTGCCGAAGAACTCACCCGCGACTGAGGGACGAAGAAAGCCCCTCACCCGCAACTGGCCCGTGGCCAGACGGCTTCGGGCCGTGCTGCTGATCCCCGTGCTCGTCGCCCTCGTGCTCGGAGGCGTACGGGTGAAACGCTCGGTCGACACCTGGCAGGACGCGGACGACGCGGTCCGCGTGGCGGAACTGATCCAGGCGGCGAACAAATACGCGAGCGACGCGATCAACGAGCGCGATCTGTCGGTCATCCCCCTGCTGACAGGCGCCAGGACCTCCGACACGGTCGTACAGGCCCGGAAGATCACCGACGCGGACGCCCGGGTGTTCGACGCGGCGGTCGACCGGATGCCGAAGACCGGCGGCCTCGTCCGGCGGGTACAGCTGGTCCGCGCCGGTGAGGCGCAACTCGCCGCCGTGCGGGCCAACGCGTTCACCTCCCGGATGTCCGGAGTGCAGACCGAGGAGAGCTACCACACCGTCCAGCACCCCTTGATGGAGATCTCGAACGAGCTCGGCTTCGGCAGCAGCAGCCAGGCGAGCATCGGCCGGACGCTCTACGCCGTGTCCCTGACGCAGGCGGCCGAGTCCCTGATCCGGTCCATCGGCACCCACCTGCTGGTGGAGGACCGCGACCGGCTGGCCCCCGGCGAACTGGCGTCCCAGCTGGCCTCGTTCCGCTCGTACGCCTACCTCGAACAGGTCGGGCTCCAGGAGTACGTGGGCGCCGGCACCACCGCGGACGTGACGAGGCTCCAGCAGGCGCTCGCCGCCGCCGAGGAGCGCGGCAGACAGCAGACCGCCGCCGCTGCCGCACAGGCCGCGGCGGCGGGGCGGACGTTCGTCACACCGCCCGCCATCGACGTGATGATCGCCGAGATCGCCGACGGGAAGCCGGTCGCGGAACTGGCCGCGCGGGGCATCACGCCCGAGTCGTTCTTCGCCGCGTCCACGCTGGGCTTCGACGCCTACCGGGGCATCCAGGTGAACCTCACCGACGCCGCGCTCACGAGCGCCCACGACATCGCCGACGACGCGCGCCGGGACGCCGTCACCAACGCTGCGCTCGTGCTCGCCTCGCTGCTCGTGGCGTTTCTGCTCGCTTCCTGGGTGGCCCGCACGATGAGCACCGGGATGCGCCGCCTCAGCGCCTCCGCGATCGAGATCGCCGGCCGGCGGCTGCCCGCTCTCGTCGACCAGATGTCCCGGCCCGACTCCGGCGAGGTGGACACCCGGGTCGTCCCGATCCCGATCCACACCACCGACGAGATCGGCGAGGTGGCCCGGGCCTTCGACCTCGTCCATCGCGAGGCCGTCCGGCTCGCCGCCGAACAGGCCCAGCTGCGGGGCAACATCAACGCGATCTTCACCAACCTCTCGCACCGGGGCCAGTCCCTGATCGAGCGTCAACTGGCCCTCATCACCAGCCTGGAGGACAACGAGACCGACCCGGAGCAGCTGGAGAACCTCTTCCGGCTGGACCACCTCGCCACCCGGGTCCGCCGCAACGGCGAGAACCTCCTGGTGCTCGGGGGCGAGCGGCCCGCCGAGCAGTGGGACCGGCCGCTGCCGCTGGTCGACGTCGTCCGCGCGGCCTGCTCGGAGGTGGAGCAGTACGAGCGCATCCGGCTCTCCGGGCTCCCGGAGGCCCAGATCGACGGCCGGACCGTGCCCGACCTCGTACATCTGCTCGCCGAACTGCTGGAGAACGCCACGGTGTTCTCCTCCCCGCACTCGGAGGTGCGGGTGACCGCCGTGCGGCTCCCCGACGGCCGGATCACGGTCGAGATCCACGACGAGGGCATCGGGCTGGCGGCGGACGACTTCGCGGTGATCAACCGCAAGCTGGCCGACCCGCCGACCGTCGACGTCGACATCTCCCAGCACATGGGGCTGTTCGTGGTCGGCAGGCTCGCCGAGCGGCACGGCATCCGCGTCCAGTTGCGGCCCTCCGGCGGGAAGTCCGGCACGACCTCCCTCGTCATGCTGCCCGACACGGTCACCCAGCCCCTGCCGGGCACCCTGCCCGACTCCGACACCCTGACACTGGCCCTGCTCAAGAACGTCCCGCGGCCCGAGTACGCGGGCGCCGCGCCATCTCCCGGTGGCCAGGACTCCGGTGACGCCTTCACGGACTACGAGGCGTGGCAGGACGAGCCGGCCGGGACGCGGCCCGCCGACGAGCCGCCCCCGGACAAGCCCTCCACCGACAAGCCGCAGCCGACGGCCGGGGCCCGCCCGCGGCGACTCTCCCGGCGCGCGTCCCGGAGCAACCGCCGCCCGCGCACCGGCTGACGCCCTCCCCGGGACCGGCTGCCCGCGATGACCGCCGGGCGGTGTGCGACCGGAGGGACACGCCGCCGGATGGCCCATCCCACCGGTTCCGGGGTCATAGGGTCATACCGTGCGCAATATGAAGAAATGCCATATCGCGTACTTGGCGTGCACCGCGGCGTTGATCGGGACGGGCCTCGGAGCCGCTCCGCCGGTCGCCGCGCACAGGATCCATGTGGTCCACCCGGGGGAATCCGTCCAGAAGGCGGTGGACGCGGCCCAGCCGGGAGACACCGTTCTGCTGACCTACGGCACCTATCACGAGAGCGTCGAGGTGAGCACGCCCGGGCTCACCCTGCGCGGCGTGGGCCGCGGCACGGTGCTCGAACCGGAGGCGGGCGCGAGCACCGGCACCGCCCCGAGCACCGGAACGGGCGCCGCGAAGAACGGCACGGCCGGGAGGGCCGCGAAGGCCGCGACCAGTTGTGCCGCGGCCGGCAACGGCATCTGCGTCGTGGGCACGAAGGACCACAACGTCGACGGCGTCACCGTCGCCTCCCTGACGGTGACCGGCTTCGCCAAGACCGGTCTCTACGCCACGGAGGCCGACGGGCTGACCGTGCGGCGCGTCACCGCGGTGAAGAACGGCGTGTGGGGCATCGCCACGGAGCACTCGGTCCATGGCGTGTTCCGCGACAACACCGCCCGCGACAACGGCGACGCGGGCCTCTTCCTCGCCAACACGGTCAAGGAGGAGCAGGGCGCCACGGACACCGAGGGAACGGTGGTCGAGCACAACCGGCTGGAGGGCAACCGGATCGGTGTCACCGTCCGCCGGCTGCGCAACCTGACCCTCGCGGGCAACCACCTCACGGGCAACTGCGCCGGCGTGTTCGTCGTCGGCGACGAGAACAAGCCGAAGGCCGGCTTCGTGACGGTGCGCGACAACCGCATCGAGCGCAACAACAAGTCGTGCCCGAAGACCGCGCGGCTGGACGCCCTCCAGGGCTCCGGCATCGTCCTGACCGGTGCCGAGGACAGCCTGGTCACCCGGAACGTGATCAAGGACAACGTCGGCAAGTCCCCGCTGTCCGGCGGCATCGTCCTGTTCAAGAGTTTCGTGGGCACGACCAGCGAGCGGAACCGGATCAGCGACAACCTGCTGCGGGGCAACTCCCCGGACCTCGTCAACACGGACACCGGCAAGGGCAACACCTTCGAAGGCAACTCCTGCCGCTCGTCGAAGCCCGCCGGCCTGTGCTGAACCCCGTGAACCCCACGAACCCCAAGAAGGAAGGCGGCACATGACGACCGCTCAGTCTGCCCCTCCGCCGTCGATGCGGCTGCGGGAACTCGCGTTCGGGGCGGCATGTGCCGCCGCCGTGCGCGCGGCCGCCCGGCTGGGCGTCGCCGACGCCCTCGGCGACAGCCCCATGGCCGTGGAGGACCTCGCGGCCGCGGTCAAGACCGAACCCCGCCCGCTGCGACGGCTGCTGCGGGCCCTGTCCTGCTACGGCGTCTTCGCCGAGGCGCCGGACGGGACCTTCGCGCACACCGACGTCTCCCGGCTGCTGCGCGAGGACGACCCCAACAGCCTGCGCGCCATCACGCTGTGGTGCACCGAGCCGTGGACCTGGGACGCCTGGCCGATGCTGGACGAGGCGGTGCGCACCGGCCGCAACGTGGTGGAGGACCTGTACGGCAAGGAGTTCTTCCCCTACCTCAACGAGGACGCCCCGGAGTCGGCCGACATCTTCAACCGCGCCATGACGACCTCCAGCGTGCAGTCGGCGCGGGACGTCGCGGAGTTCCTCGACCTGACGGGGATCTCGTCCGTCGCCGACATCGGCGGCGGCCAGGGGCACGTGGTCGCGAGCCTGCTGGACAAGTACCCGTCGATGCACGGGGCGCTGCTCGACCTCCCCCGGGTGGTGGAGAACGCGGTGCCGCGTCTGCTCGCGGGCGGCGACCTCGCCGGCCGTGCGCGCGTCGTACCCGGCGACGTCCGTACGTCCGTTCCGGTGAAGGCCGACGTCTACGTCATCAAGAACATCCTGGAGTGGGACGACGAGAGCACGGCCCGCGCGCTGCGCAACGTCCGTGAGGCGGGCGGCCCCGGGACCCGGGTCGTGGTCATCGAGAACCTCGTCGACGACTCGCCCTCGATGCGCTTCAGCACCGCGATGGACCTGCTGCTGCTCCTGAACGTCGGCGGGGCCAAGCACACCACCCAGAGCATGGTGGACCGGCTGACGGAGGCGGGCCTCGTCATCGACGACATCAGCCCGGTCAACCCCTACCTGCACGCGTTCGACTGTCACGTCCCCGGCTGATCCGCCCGCGAAGACACACACGAAGGCACACAGACCACCGGTCGCCGGGCCCGCAGCGTCGCGGGCCCGGCGACCGGTGACGGTCGGCGGGGGTCAGCCGGCCGGCTCACGCTCCCAGAGGTAGAAGCGCTGCGCCATGGCGTCCTTCGGGGAACGCCAGGTCTCGGGGTCGTACGCGCTGACGTACGCGGCCAGCCGCTCGCTGACGCCCCGGAACTCGGGATGACCGGTGATCTTGGCGATGGCGGGCCCGGGGTCGCGCTCGGACTCGATCAGGTGCATGTACACGTCGCCGAACTGGAACAGGCTGCGCCGGTTCACACCGACGAGCCGCGGCAGCTCTCCCCGGTCGGACTCCTCGAACACCTTGGCGATGTCGGGTGCCGATCCCGGGGCCATCCGGGCGACGATCAGAGCTTGGTGCATGGTGCTGTTCTCCGTCCGGCTCAGTCGGTCAGACCGGGGGTGGCACCGCGCTCGGCGGCGGTCTTCTCGATGCGGTCCCGGATCAGGCCCAGCTGGACCTTGGAGTTCCGGTTGATGTTGTCGGTCATCCACTCGTCGTCGACCGGCGCTTCCGGCTTCATCGCGAAGTCCTGCGTCCAGACCATCCGCGTACCGCCGGGAACCTCCTCGTACCGCCAGTGGATGTCCATGTGGGCGAAGGGCCCCGTCTCGACCCGGCGGGCCTTGACGGTGAGCGTGTCGCGGTCCGGCTCGCGCTCCGAGACCCAGCTCCACACGGTGCCGTTCTCGTCCGGGTGCATGGTCAGCCGGAACGTCGTCCTGCGTCCCTCCCGGGAGAGGATCTCGACGGAGGCGTACTCGCTGAACAGCCGCGGCCAGTTCTCCAGGTCGTTGGTCACCTCCCAGACCAGGTCGACAGGCGCCGCGATGGTGATCTCGTTCTGTGTGTGTCCGGTCATCTCAGGCTCCTGTCAGGAGGGCGCTGTTGACGAGGTCGAGGAACTGCCGGGGCGACTTGGAGCGTTCGGCGTCGGGAGGCATCGGCGTGCCGTACCGGTTCTCCAGTTCGCCCACGATCCCCAGCAGGCCGAGCGAGTCGACGCCCAGGCGGTCGAAGCCGGTGTCGTCGCGGCGGAGTTCCTCCGGGTCGACGGTGACGCCGGCGGACTTCTTCATGAGTTCGGCCAGCTCTTCCACGGTGATGCGGTCAGTCATGCCATTCCCTTCCTCTGCTGCTCCGCGGCGCCTCGCTACGAGGCGTCGGTGGCGCCGTGCCGCAGCACCAGCGCCGAGTTCGACCCCATGAGTCCCCGGCTCAGGACCAGCGCCGTGCGTACCTCGGCGGTACGGGCCCGGCCGGTCACGAGGTCGAGGTCGTGGCAGATGTCGAAGACGTTGGGGGTGGGTGGGATCAGGCCGTGCTCCATCGCGAGCACCGCCGCCGCGACGTCCATCAGCGGCGCCGCACAGTAGCCCCGTCCGATCCCGGTCTTCGGCGCCGTGACGGGCACGCGCCTGCCGTGCGCCCCGAGGGCGTCGGCGATCGCCAGGGCCTCGGCGCGGTCCGCCTCCGGTACACCGAGCGCGTCGGCGAAGACCACGTCGATCTCCTCGGGCGCGCAGTCGGCCTCCCGCAGTGCTTGCCGGACGGCCTGGGCGAGCCCCTCCCGGGACTCCTCCCAGCGGGAGGCCCCGGTGAAGGTCGCCGCGTGTCCGGCCAGGTGGGCCCGCACCCGCGCGCCCCGTGCCCGGGCCGCGCCGTCCGCCTCCACCACGAGCATGGCGCCGCCCTCGGCCGGCACGAACCCGCAGGCCGCGGAGGTGAAGGGGCGGTAGGCGCGGGTCGGGTCGTCGACCGTGCTGAGTTCGTCGTAGCCGAGTTGGCAGACCATCGAGTAGGGCGCGATCGGCGCCTCGGTGGCGCCGGCCACGATCACGTCGGTGCCGCGGCGCACCGCCCGCGCCGCGTGGGCGAGGGCGTCCAGGCCGCCGGCCTCGTCGGCGGCGACGACCGAGCAGGGGCCCTTGAAGCCGCGGCGGATGGAGATCTGGCCGGTGCTGGCGGCGTAGAACCAGGCGATGGACTGGTACGGGCCGACGAAGCGACTGCCCTTGCCCCACAACTGCTGGAGCTCCCGCTGTCCGAACTCGCCGCCGCCGGAGCCGGCCGCGGTGACCACGCCCACGGAGAAGGGCGCGGCGTCGGTCTCCGGCCGGCCGAGCTGGGCGTCGTCCAGCGCGAAGTCGGCCGCGGCCATCGCGAAGTGCGTGAACCGGTCGGTCTGGACCAGGAAGCGCTCCTCGATCGCGGCCGACGGGTCGAAGTCGCGGACCTGACCCGCCACCCGCAGCGGCAGATCCTCGCAGCCCTCGCGGTCGACCCGGTCCAGGACGCTGATGCCCTCCCTGGTGGACTTCCAGAAGGTCTCGGTACTGGCTCCGTTGGGCGCGATCACACCGATTCCCGTGACGGCCGCGCGCCGTGGCTGGGGTTCGCTCATCGTGTCTTCTCCCTCGGCCGGTTCATGACCACCGCGGACTGGAAGCCGCCGAACCCGCTGCCCACCGAGAGCACGCTGGCGAGCTTGCGCTCACGTGCCACGCGCGGGACGTAGTCCAGGTCGCACTCGGGGTCGGGCGTCTCGTAGTTCGCGGTCGGCGGTACGACCTGGTTGGCCAGGGCCAGCACACAGGCGACGAGTTCGATCGCCCCGATCGCGCCGAGGGAGTGGCCCACCATCGACTTGATGGAGCTCATGGGCGTGTCGTAGGCGTGGGTGCCCAGGACCCGCTTCACCGCGGCGGTCTCGTGGCGGTCGTTCTGCTTGGTGCCCGAGCCGTGCGCGTTGACGTAGTCGATCGCGGTGGCGTCGAGCCGGGCGTGGTCGAGGGCTTCCTCGATGGCCCGGGCCATCTCCAGGCCGTCACTGGTCAGGCCGGTCATGTGGTAGGCGTTGCCGAACGTGGCGTACCCGCCGAGCTCGCAGTAGACGTGCGCGCCGCGGGCCCGGGCGTGCTCGAGCTCCTCCAGGACGAGTACGGCGCCGCCCTCGCCCATGACGAACCCGTCACGGTCGGCGTCGAAGGGACGCGAGGCGTGGGCCGGGTCGTCGTTGTTCGAGGAGGTGGCCTTGATCGCGTCGAAGCACGCCATGGTGATCGGCGAGATCGGCGAGTCCGAGGCGCCGGCTATGCATATGTCGGCCCGGCCCTCCTCCACGGTGTGGAAGGCGTACCCGACCGCGTCGAGCCCGGAGGTGCAGCCCGTGGAGACGGTCTGCACCGGACCGCGCGCCCCGAACCGCTCCGCCACGGTCGAGGCCAGCGTGCTGGGCGTGAACGCGCGGTGCAGATGCGGGGCCGCCTCCCGGTGGTCCACGTTCCAGCGCTGCCCGCCGTGGCTGACCGCGACGTAGTCGTTCTCCAGCCGGGTGGTGCCGCCGACCGCGGTGCCCAGCGAGACACCGACCCGCCAGGGGTTCTCGGCGGCCAGGTCGAGACCCGCGTCGCGAACCGCTTCGTCCCCGGCGACCAGGGCGAACTGGATGTAGCGGTCGCACCGCTCGACGTCCGTCGCGTCCAGGCCGTGGGCCGCCGGGTCGAAGTCGCACTCGGCGGCGATCCGCGACCGCAGACCCGTCGGGTCGAAGAACGTGATGGCCCGCGTCGCCGTACGCCCGTCCGCCAGGAGGTTCCAGAAGGCCGGTACGCCTATGCCGCCCGGGGCGACGATGCCTATGCCGGTGACCGCCACTCGTCTCGTCATGAGCGCACCTGACGTCGCTCGGCCGACTCCGCCCCGACCACGGCGGGCTCGGCTTCGGTTCCCTCGGTGTCGACGTGACCGAGCGGCGGGCTCGGGGCCAGCGGGCCGAGGTGGAAGACCATACGGGCCTCCACCTTGCCGACGTTGCGGAAGCGGTGGCGCACGTTGAGGGGGATCAGGAGCCCCTGCTCGGGCTGGAGCGGGTGCGGCTCACCGTCCAGGTCCACTTCCAGTTGTCCGCACACCACGTACACGAACTCCTCGGAGTACGGGTGGTAGTGCTCACCGATGCGGTCACCGGGCTGGATGAGGGCCAGGCCCATGAAGCCGCTGGTGGCGCCCACCGTGGCCGGGGTGAGCATGGCGCGCAGGTCGCCGCCTCGCCGGGTGTTGGGCTCGACCTCGCTGAGATCCATGATTCTGTGACGAGAAGTGATCACGACTTCCTCCGATGATGTGGTGCACCGACGTGGCAGGGGCGGGGCACCGCCCCTGCCACGTGATGGCGAATCAGGCGTCGGGCGACCGGCGGTCGGTGACGAGATCCATGCGCGCCAGTTCGAGGAAGCGCGCGAGAGGGCCGTCCTTCGACTCGGACGCGCCGGCGGCGTCGTCCTGGAGCGTCGTCAGCTCGGCCACCTGTCCGGGGTCGGACAGACCCAGGGCCTGTACCGGGTCGGCGGCCTCGAGTCCGCCGCGCACGTCGATCAGCCGTACGACGACGTCGTCGCGCTGGAAGATCGTGCTGCGCAGGACCGGGCTGCGCGGGTCGTCCGCCGCCGCCTCGTCCTGCCGGGCGAGCAGCTCGGCCAGCTTCATGCCGCGGTCCGGGCGGGCCGGGTAGTACAGGGCGTACCGCTCGGCCTGCGGGTTCTGCCGCTCCTCCGCCGTCACGTGGTGGACGGCCGGCAGCGCGGCGCGGGTGAAGAAGACCCGGGCGGACTCGGGGTCGTTGAGGTCCCGGTCCTGCTCCAGATGGGGGTTGATGGCCTCCTCGACGGCCCGCACCTCGGGCTGCCGGGAGACGTGCCGCAGCGCGGAGAGCAGGTCGCCCCGCACCTCGATGGCCCGCACCACCCGGTTGCCGTGCATGAACAGCGAGGTGCGGCACAGCCGGGTGGTGTCGTCGACCTGCGGCTCGGGTGAGGCGTAGTCGGCGAGGATCTTGGCGACGATCTCCTCGCTGCCCGGCTTGACGGTGAAGGTGAGCGCGTGCCGGATCACGCCGTCGCCGATCCTGGGCGACGTCTGCAGCCGGCGCTTCGCCTGGTCGGCTGCCGCCACCGGGCCACCCGTCTCGCGGACGACGTGGAAGCGCAGCGAGCGGGTGTCGCGCACGCAGCTGTGCAGCGGCTCCACCATCGCCACGTGCTCCTCGCTGTTGACCCAGGCGAGGAACGGCGGGGCGCTCTCCCACTCGCTGGTGATGAGCCACTGCGAGGGGTTCTCGATGGACTGGCACAGCTGGTCGCTGACGTGCCCGGGGACGGACGCGACCTGGTTGCAGAGCTGCTCGTACGCCTCGAGGAACTGCTGCTGGGCGCCGTCGTAGACGTCGACCAGCAGGACGACGCGGAGCCGGGAGCCGTCGAACACGGACTGGGAGACACGTTGTGACGCCTGTCGCGCCCGCGAACCTGCAACACGTTCGGAGGTGGTGGTCATCCTGCGCACATCTCCTTCGCGGAGGGGAAAGGTGAACGTCGGCCGCGGTGATGCGACGTCAGCGTTCCTCGATCCTGTGCCCGTCCCCGCAAGCGCGCGACTCGGATGAACTACGTGGGTGACTGGGCGGCCGGCCGTCAGACGAGATGAGCGAAGACGACCAGGTTGTCGGTGTAGTCCTTGACCCGCCGGTCGTAGGCCCCCGCGCAGGTGATGAGCCGCACCTGCGCCTCGGAGGTGTCGCTGTACACCCGTTCGCTGGGGAAGTCGGCCTTGTCGAAGGTCTCCACGCTGTCGACCCGGAAGGACGCCTTGGCGCCGTCGGCCCGCAGGACCTGGAAGGCGTCGCCCTTCGCCAGCTGGCTGAGCCCCGCGAAGACGGCCGGGGAGGTCTTGGTGTCGACGTGCCCGGCGATGATCGCGGTGCCCGTCTCGCCGGGTGAGGCTCCCTTGGCGTGCCAGCCGACGAGGTTGACATCGTTCGCGGGAGGCGGCTCCAGCCGGCCGTCGGCGCCGATGGCGAGGTCGACGAAGGGGGCGTCGACCCCGATCTTCGGGATGTACAGCCGCACGGGCCGGGAGCGCGGCAGATGCTTGCCCACCGCGCCCCCGGTGTCCGCTTCACCGGCGGTCGGGGCCGGCGCGTCCGGCGCGCGGGCGGCGGGGACCGAGCCGGCGGCGGGCGGGGCGTGCGGCGGGCTGGCGGTACCGGTCGACGTGTCGTTGCCGCCGCCGAACAGGTTCAGCGCCAGGAGCAACGCGACCGCGGCGCAGACCATCATCACGCCGGCGCGGGAAGTTCCCTCTTCGGTGGACGTCGGCTCGGTGCCGGAGGGTTTGGCGGGGTCGGAGGGAGAAGGGGAGGAGGAAGAGGGAACTGCCATCGGGGACCACCTCATTCGGACACGGCAGCGGGGCGGACAGAGCACGGGGAGCGAGCCGGGCCGCCACCCTGGGGTACCGGTGGCGGCCGCGGCTTCGCTATCGCGTCCGGCATGGGTCAGGCCACGCTTCCGGCCGTCTTCCTGCGGCGCAGGGCGTAGAGGCCGGTGCCGGCGACGGCGAGGACGCCGAGTCCGGCCGCGGTCGTCGACGGGGTGGCGAGGCCGCCGCCGCCGGTGTGCATGCCGCCGCTGGGCTTGTCGTGCTCCTTGCTCCAGCCGCCGGACTCCTCTTCCTTCCCGCCGTTCCAGGAGTCCTTGCCGTGCTCACCGCCGTTCTCGGTGTCCTTGTCCTTGTACGTCTCGGGGTCGTACTTGGGGTCCTTGGCCGCGCCGCCGCCGTCGTTCACCGAGGCGAGGGCGCCGCCGCCGGTGTGCATGCCGCCGTGCGGGGAGTCGTGCTCCTCCTTGCCGTGCTCCTTGCCGTGCTCCTCCTTGCTGTACGAGGAGTCGTCCTCCTTGTCGTGCTCCTTGCCGTACGAGGAGCTGTCCTCCTTGCTGTAGGACGAGTCGTCGTGGTCCGTGTCACCGGCCGCGTAGGCGCCGGGGGCGCCGATGGCGAGGGCGGCCGAAGCCGCCGCGGTGGCCAGGATCATGCGAGCTGAACGCATCTGATGGTCCTTCCGTCACGACCGGGCAGCCGACACCTCGTCAGCTCGGGTGACCCGAACGGGACGTGATCCACCGTCAGCCGCCCGTCGCCGCGGCACCACTCGGGGCGTTCACACGGGTGAAGCCCGCGGGGTCAGACGAGCCCCAGCCCGGTCTTCAGGACCTGGCGCAGCGTCGCCTCGGCGTCCGCGTCCGGACCCGGCGACCGCCATAGGACGAATCCGTCGGGCCGCACGAGTACGGCGCCCCCGCGTGCCGTGCCGTGGCGCTCCGCCCAGTCGGCGTCGCCCTCCGGCACCAGGTCCGCGTCGGCTCCCGTGCCCACCCGGTACGACCTGAGCGGGAGGACCAGCTCCTCGGCGAGGCGGGTCGCGGCCTCGTGCCATCCGCTCGGCTCGGCGGCGTCGCTGAGCAGGACCAGGGTCCGCTCGTAGAGGTCGAGGGTCGAGAGCCGTTCGTTCCCGCGGCGGACCCACAGGTGGGGTGCCCTGCTGCCGGGTCCGCCGGTCAGGTCGAGGCTCTCCGGCACGACCGGGACCGCGGGGTCGGCGCCGACGACGGCGCCCTGCGGGTAGCGGTAGCCGAGGGCCACGTTGAGGATGCCTCGCTGGGGACCGCCGCCGCCGGCCGCGGGCGGCGCGGCGAACCCGGGGTGGCTGTGCTCGGCCGACCGGGCGGCGGCCCGGGCGCTGGTGGCCTCGGCGACGGGCCGACGCTCGGCGTCGTAGGTGTCCAGCAGCGCCTCCCCCGCCCAGCCGTCGACGACCGCTGCCAGCTTCCAGGCGAGGTTGTGCGCGTCCTGGATACCGGTGTTGGAACCGAAGGCCCCGGTGGGGGACATCTCGTGGGCCGAGTCGCCGGCCAGGAACACCCGTCCCGACCGGTAGCTGCGGGCGACCCGCTGGGCGGCGTGCCAGGGCGCCTTGCCGGTGATCTCCACGTCGAGGTCGGCGACCCCGACCGCCCGGCGGATGTGCTCGACACAGCGCTCGTCGGTGAACTCCTCCAGGGTTTCGCCGTGTTCGGGGTGCCAGGGGGCGTGGAAGACCCAGTTCTCGCGGTTGTCCACCGGCAGCAGGGCGCCGTCGGCCTCCGGGTCGGTCAGGTAGCAGACGATGAAGTGGCGGTCGCCCACGACGTCGGCGAGACGGCGGGAGCGGAAGGTGAGGCTGACGTTGTGGAACAGGTCGCCGGGCCCGCTCTGACCGATGCCGAGCTGCTCCCGGACGGGGCTGCGGGGGCCGTCGGCGGCGACGAGGTAGTCCGCGCGGATGGTGGTGTGCTCGCCCGTCCTACGGCTCTTGACCACCGCGGTGACGCCGGTGGCGTCGCTGTCGAACGACATCATCTCGGTGTGGAAGCGCAGGTCTCCGCCGTGCCGCTCGGCGTGGTCGAGCAGGACCGGCTCCAGGTCGTTCTGACTGCACAGGCACCAGGAGCTGGGGCTGAAGCGGGCCAGGCCGCCGCCCGGGTCGATGTCCCGGAACAGCCACTCGCCCGCGTCGCCGACCAGGGTGGGCGTCTGCAGGATGCCGTGGTTGTCGGCCAGGGTGGCGGCGGCCTCCTGGATCGCCTGCTCGACACCCGCCACCCGGAACAGCTCCATCGTGCGGACGTTGTTGCCGCGGCCGCGGGGATGGATGGAGGTGCCGGCGTGGCGCTCCACCAGTACGTGCGGTACTCCCAGCCGTCCCAGGAACAACGAGGTCGCCAGCCCGACCAGGGAGCCGCCGACGATGAGGACCGGGACCCTGATGGTGTGGGGGCCGGTCTCTTCGGCTCGTTCTTTCGTCACTCTCGCCTCCAGCGCGTCGATTCCGCCGACCCGGCCGGATACGGCGGAGATCCTCATGCATGCCCCGTGGAGGTGACGGCGCCTCAGGCTTCACCCGGCTGCGTCGAGGCGCCGGACGGGCCCGTCCGGCGCCTCGTGAACCGTCGGACCCCGCACACCCTCGGGTGTACGGGGAACGGTTCCGATCGCCGGGTCTCGGACGGGGTCTCGGCCCGGGTCCCGGACGGGCTCTCAGGTGCCGACGTAGAAGCGGACGGTCGTGCCCTCGTCGGAGGTGTGCTGACGGACCAGGTCGGCCACGTAGTGGACCAGCATCAGTCCGCGGCCGCCGATCTGGCCGCGCGCGGGCGGTCTGCGGCCGGCGAGCGGATCGGACAGCCGGCCCGCGTCCCGGATCTCGCACACGACCTGTCCCGCCCGGGCCCAGACGGCGAGCGTTCCCCGTCCGGCGCCGTGCACCACGCTGTTGGTGGTCAGTTCCGCCACCGCCAGCTCGGTGTCGGCCAGCCGCTGCCCGGTGAGGCCCAGCCGTCCGGCCTCCTCGACCGCGAAGGCACGGGCCGCGTACAGCTCGTCGGCGCCGAACGAGAACACGGCGGCGTCCGGCGCGGGCATCAGTTCCTCGTTGTAGCGGGCCACGACGGAACGCCAGTCGTAGTCCTCGCTGATGCCCTCCTTGTCGCGGGTCACGATCGTCGGATGGGTGATCCTCGCGTCGGCCAGGACCTCCTCGTCCAGGCGTGCCTCGTCGTACGGGCAGAGGATGGTCACCGGACGCCCCTCGAAGGCCGCGTTGATCAGGGCCTCGTGCTGCGCGCAGGCCGGGTACTCGACGGCGCTGCGGCCCGCCCAGATCGGCTCGCCGATGATCCGGACCCGCCCCCGCTGATGCGAGTCGGCGAACGCGCGTAGCACTCCGGGAATGATCCGGCCCGGGTTGCGGCCCGCCACCGTCATGTCGAGCAGCCGAACGGCCCGGGCGTCCGCGCCCAGACCGGCCCTGATCAGCTCCAGGTTGGGTCCCGGCACCGCCACCGCCACCGGTTCGCCGAGGTCCAGGCCCTCCTGCACGAAGGACACCGTCCGGTCCACGTACTCCTGTTCGGTGCGGTAGAACAGCGCGGGGTGCTCGAACGCCTCGTGCGTCGCCACCGTGTTCATCGCGGCGCCACCTCGATCGTGCCGAGGCCCGGCCAGAACAGGCTCAGTACGCGCGGTACCTGCGGTGGCGGATGCTCGACCACCACCCGGCCTCCGGACAGGCCCAGGGCCGTGACGGCGAGCGCCGCCACCCCCGCGACGTCGACGAACGCCACTTCCGACAGCTCCACATAAGACACGTCGGCGTGCTGCCGGGCCAGGCCCGCCAACGCCTCTTCCCAGGGCGAGCGGGTGATCTCGCTGATCTCTCCCCGGGCCCGAATACCGGGTCGCCCTGTCAACGGGCCCACCTCCAGCACGGCCGCGCCGCGCCCCGGCCCGAGTCCGTCGTCTCCCTGCGAGACGTCCACCACCCGCGGCCTCCTTCGCTGTCTGCCGCCACCGGCACCAGCGTAACGCGGCCCCTTGCGCCGTCGGTGCGCCGCTCGAACAGCGGCGTCGGCCCGGCGGCCGGGAAATTCCCGGCGCGAGACGTAACCTGACCCGCACCGCACGAGGAGGCGGATGCGGACGACGGCCGAACCCATGGTGACGTGATGTGCTGGAGTGCGACGGCCGATCTGGTGGCGGGCGCCGGTGTGGCGGCCGTCGGGGTGGCCAGCGTGACACGGGTCCGCGACCGCCGGGATCTTCCCCTTGCCGCGCTGCCGCTGCTGCTCGGGGCTCATCAGATCGTGGAGGCGGTCGTCTGGGACTCGGGCGGGGGCAGCGGGCCCGCCACCGTCGTCTGGGCCGTGATCGCGCTGCCGCTGCTGGCGGTGTGGGTGCCGGCGGCCGTGCGGTGCGCCGCCCCGCCGGCCGCCCGGCGCAGGCTGAGCTTCCTCCTCGCGCTCGGCGTCGCGACCGCCGCGGGGCTCGCGACCGCTGTCGCCACCGAGCCGGTGACGGCCGAGATCCGCGGCCACACGGTCGGGTACTCGGTCCACCTCTCACACCCGGCCGTGCTCGTCGCGGGCTATCTCCTGGCCACCATCGGCTCCCTGCTGCTCTCCGGCGACCGGCGGCTGCTGGTCCTGGGGGTGGTGGTCGGCGTGGGCGCGGCGGCCTGCTTCACGCTCTGGCGGCTGGAGTTCGTCTCGACCTGGTGCGCGTTCGCGGCGCTGTGGTCGGTGCTGCTGTTCGACTGGGTACGCCGCCGGCCGGACGCCGCACGGCTGCCGCCGGGCCGGACGAGGAACTCCGGCGCCACCCGGTGAGTGCCCGCCAGGCCGCCGGACCTACTGCGGGTCCTCGGCGGGAGCTTCGCAGGTGATCTCGTCCCGGGGGGTGTAGTGGGTGCGGAACGGCTCCCGCCGCACTTCCCTGCCGTCGTTGGAGAAGACCCGGTCGACGGTGACGTCGAAGCCCTGGAGCGGGGTCTGCGGTACGCACTTCTCGTCCGTGCTCACCTTCCGCGCGGGCTGCCGCACCTGGGTGCGGGGCCCGGTGACCGACTTGATCTCGTCGTACTTCCTGGTGCCGAGGAAGGTGACGGTCACCGAGGTGTCGGTGGCCTCGGCCTGGATGTAGAGGGCGTGGCCGGAGTCGTTGGCGAACTTCAGATCGAGGCTGCCCCAGGCGACCGTCGCCTCGCGGCCCTCCGGATAGCGCTCGATGTAGAAGGAGTGGGCGCCGTACTCCACGGGCTTGACCCCGGCGAAGAACATCGCGTTGAACATGGTCGTGGCCATGGTCGAGACACCACCGCCAGGCGCCTTGGTGAACTCGCCGTCGAGGATCATGATGCCCTCGCCGAAGCCGTTGGCCTCGGTGCGCTGCCCCACCGTCCGGTTGAAACTCCAGGTCTTGCCCGGCATGACGAGGGAGCCGTTGATGAGCTGTGCGGCCCGGCCGATGTTCTTCGTGCGGTACGCGGCCGGCTCGAAGTGGACGGTGAAGGAGGACATCTTCTCCGTCAGCCCCAGCCGTGCGGCGCCGGCCCGGGTCACCTGCGGCTGCGTCCGCAGTGCGACCACTTCCCCGGTGCGGGCCGCTCCGCCGGACCGGGTGAGCAGCGGCAGCACGGCCTTGCCCAGGGCCTTGTCGGTGATCCGGACGCCGGTCCGGGCGTCGTCGGCCACCACGACCCGGTCGCCGTCCAGCCGCAGGTCGGCGTTCGCGGCGGTGGTGGTGATGCCGGCCAGCGGGCGGGCCACCGAGGGGGCCGCGCGCAGTCCCTTGTCGTCCAGCTTCGGTACCAGCCGGCCGGCGCTGTCGGGCCGCATCGTCAGATGCTCGCCCAGCACCTTCTGCCCGATGGTGAACCGTTTGCCGCCCGTGGTGAGGGTGACGGGCGCCGACATGGCCGGCTGCGCGAACTCGCGCACCGCGCGCCGCACCTCGTCCGCCGTGACCTTCGGCCGTGTCTCGCGGGCGGGCAGCGCCGTGACCGCGCCCTCCTCGCCGCGAAGGAAGGAGGTCCGCAGGGTGCCGACGGCGGCGTCCACGTCCAGTGCGTGGCCGGGATGCGGGGCGACCTGCTCGACCCGGCCGTCGGCGAAACCGACCGTGCCCTCGCGGACCGTCTGGTCGAGGGTCTTCGCCAGCTTCCCCAGAGCGGTGCGGGCCTTGTTCTCGTCGAGGTGCACGACCGGCTCCTCGTCACCCCCGGAGCCGAAGAGCGCGCCGACCAGAGCCACCGGATCGGAGCCGACGCGGGCCACCCGGTCGACCGTGCGCTCGGCGTCGAAGGCGAGTCCGGCCTGCCGCGGGTCGACGGTCCCGCCGCGGTCCCCGACCCGCACGGCCAGCTCCCGCGAGCCGGCCGCCGTCAGATGCTCGTCCAGTTTGCGGACGGCCTCCGCACGGCTGAGGCCGCCGATGTCCACGCCCCGCACCGTCGTGCCCGGCTCGATCTCACCGCCCGTGAGCAGCAGCCCGGTCAGGTACAGCGCGCCGACGCCGACGGTCAGCGCACCGCCCGCCAGGGCGAGGGGCGGCACGGAGGCTGTTCGGGGGCGCATGGGTCTCCAGGACGGACGATCGACGGGTGATCCGCCCCGCTGCGCGACGCCGCACACGGGACAGCGTCGAACACGGGGGCAAGCATGGGCAAGCACCCCAAGCTACCCAGAATGCGCGATGGGATCATATGCCCCAGAGCACGTATGTTCCGGATCACGTCCGTTCCGGATCACAGTCCGGCCCCGGATCAGCCGGTCGACGGGGTGACCGGCTCTGCCGCGATCCGGCGGTAGGCGGCGCGGGCCTGGACGATCCGGGCGAGCACGGTGCCGACGAGAGTCGCGGCGCACAGGCAGGTGAGCCAGAAGGTGTCCCGGTGACCGGCCCAGGTGAGCGTGCCTACGGGCGGGATGGCGAAACCGTTGAGGGTCAGCCAGCACAGGACGGCGGTACCCGGGGCCGCGGTGAAGCGGGCGCAGAGTCCCAGCAGGGCCGCCAGCAGGGACAGGGCGGCCAGGGCGAATCCGGGGCGTTCCGAGCCCACCAGGATGTTGTGCACGGCCACCAGGACCAGCGCGCCGCCGAAGGCCGTGGCCCACACCACCGGGGTGGCGACGGGCTGGGGCACGGGCCGGGCGCCGGCCCTGAGGGACACCCACTCGATCATGCTGCACGCTTCCTTCCGGCCCCCATGCCCCCGGAACGCCGGCCGCCACGGCAGCGTGGACCTCGACGCGCATTCTCCCACCCGGTCGCCGAGCACACCCCCGTCGCCCCGTTCCCCGTGCTGGCTAGGGTGGCATCGACAGGTGTTCGAAGGAACGCTCCAACCAGACAGGGGGCGGCCGTGGGTGCTCCACGCCTGAGCAGTACGCCGTTGCCGGGGATCGGCGTCCGCTACGACCTGACCACACGCGAGCAACGCCGCCTCTCGGTGGTCGCGCACCGCGACGGGGCTCGCACACTGAGCGCCTACCACGAGGACGATCCGGACGCCTGTGCCCTGTCGGTGCGGCTGACCTCGGGCGAGGCGGCGGCGCTCGTCGACGCGATGCTGCCGGACCACCACAGCCCCAGCCTGCTGTCCACCACCGAGCTGGGGCTGGTGGCGGAGCGCGTCGAGCTGCCGGGGACGTCGCACTGGAACGGGCGGCTGCTCGGCGAGACCCGGATGCGCACCGAGACCGGGGTGTCGATCGTGGCGGTGCTGCGCCGCGCCGAGGCCATCCCCTCACCGAAGCCGGATTTCCGGCTGACCGGCGGGGACACGCTGATCCTCATCGGCACACGGGAGGGCGTGGAGGCGGCCGCGGCGATCCTCGCGCGGGAGTGAGGCGCGAGCGCCGCCCCTTCAGCGGGCGCCGCCTCTCCAGATGGGAGTCTCGGCCGACGTCAGGGGCCTGGTCGGCCGGTCGAGCGGTCGGGCGCCGATGACCGCGGTCTGCAAGGTGTAGCGGTGGGCGGGGTCGACGGGGTCGGTGCCGGTCAGGGCGTGGATGCGGGCCAGGCGGCAGGTGAGGGCGCGCACGCTGAGCGAGAGCCGCCGGGCTGTGGCGGCGGCCACACCGTTCGGATCGAGCACTGTCGAGCATCGGACGCATGTTCCCACCGAGCGGTACGGCGAGGTGGAGTGCTCCGGGGTGCGCCCGGCGTGGCGCCCCACGTGGTATCCGCCCACCCGGCTCAGCGGCCCGCGTGGACGGCTTCGGCGGACTCCGTCGGTGCGGCCGGGCCGGGCGGCGCGCTCCGGGGGCGCCCCCGGGCGAGGCGGCGGGCGAGGGGCTCGGTCCAGCGGGCGGCGAGCGGCCCGAGGACGACCAGGATCAGTACGTACGCGGTGGCCAGCGGGCCGATGCGCGGTTCGACACCGACGGCGAGTCCGGCGATGACGATGGAGAACTCGCCGCGCGCCACCAGGGTGCCGCCCGCCCGCCACCGGCCCTTGGCGGAAATCCCGGCCCGCCCGGCCGCCCAGTAGCCGGTGGCGATCTTCGTCAGCGCGGTGACGGTGGCCAGCGCGAGGGCCGGGAGGAGGACGGGCGGGATGTCCGCGGGGTCGGTGTGCAGGCCGAAGAAGACGAAGAACACCGCGGCGAACAGGTCCCGCAGCGGGGTGAGGAGACTGCTGGCGCCCTCGGCGACCTCGCCGGACAGCGCGATGCCGACGAGGAAGGCGCCCACGGCCGCCGAGACCTGGAGCTGCTGGGCGATGCCCGCGACGAGAAGGGTGAGGCCGAGGACGACCAGCAGGAGCATCTCGGCGTTGTCGGAGGAGACGGCGCGGCTGATGAGACGGCCGTGGCGCAGCGCCACGTAGAGGACGGCTCCGACGGTCCCCAGGGCGATCAGGAGGGTCACGGCTCCGCCGGCGAGGCTCACCCCGGCGAGCAGGGCGGTGAGGATGGGCAGATAGAGGGCCATGGAGAGGTCTTCCAGGACCAGGATGCCGAGGACGACCGGAGTCTCGCGGTTGCCGAGCCGGCGCAGGTCGCCGAGGACCTTGGCGATGACGCCGGAGGAGGAGATCCAGGTGACTCCGGCGAGGGCGACGGCGGCGACCGGGCCCCAGCCGAGCAGCAGGGCCGTCGCGGCGCCCGGGGCGGCGTTGAGCGCGAAGTCGACCGCGCCGGAGGGGTATTGGGTCTTCAGGCTGGTGACGAGTTCGGAGGCGCTGTATTCCAGTCCGAGCAGGAGCAGCAGGAGGATGACGCCGATCTCCGCGCCGGTGGCGACGAACTCCTCGCTGGCCTCCAAGGGCAGGATGCCGCCGTGGCCGAAGGCGAGCCCGGCCAGCAGGTAGAGGGGTATGGGCGAGAAGCCCACGCGTCCGGCGAGGCGTCCCAGCAGGCCCAGGACGAGGATGATCGCCCCGAGTTCGATGAGCAGGGCGGTGGTGTCGTGCACGGGCGTCTGACCTCCGTCGGTCGAAGTCGGTGGTGGCGTCTGTGCGTACGGGCGTGCGGGTGTCCCGAAGTGGCTCGTCGCTGCGTCAGGGAGCCGGAGAAGGGCGCGGGTTGCCGCCGTGAGCGGCGGACTGCGGCGCGGGCGAGGCGGTACCGACCGCGGGACTGCCTGTTTCCACCGCGCGGGCGAGGAAGGCGTCAGCGCACGGGGTGGTCGCTCAGGACGGTACCGCCGGTATCGGGAACGCCGTCGCGAGCGGCGTTGTCGACGCGCACGTGGACGACTCGACCCATGTCACGCCCCCCATCACGTCGGCGGCGACCGCCGGCCCGTTGCTCCACGGCCGGGCGGAGCGGCGCCCAGCGGAGTGTAAGCGCTTGGTAAAGGATCCTAGCGCACGCCGAAAGGTGAAAATCATAGAAATAAGGATCAGATGGGGTGAATGAGGAGGAGAGCGATGTCGTCGCTGCGTGGGGTCGAGCGGCGGGCGTGCCGGACGAGGGCATCGGCGAGGGCGCTCATGGTGCCGGGCCCGGTACGGCCGAGTTCGCGGGCGAGGCCGTTCACGGCGTCGTCGATGTCGATGCCCGGGGCTTCGACCATGCCGTCGGTGTAGAGGGCCAGCACCGAACCGGGAGGCAGCGGGATCTCGATGGACTCGTACGGGGCGTCCGGCTCGATGCCCAGCAGGAGGCCCGGCGGCACCTGGAGGACTTCGACGCGGCCGTCGGGGTGGCGCAGCAGCGGGGGCGGGTGGCCGGCGCTGGCCAGGCACGCGCGGTGCGTGGTCAGGTCGAGGTGGACGTAGAGGCAGCTGGTGAACAGGCCGGGGTCGAGGTCGGTGAGCAGGCGGTTGGTGCGGGCGAGGACTTCGTCCGGAGCCGCGTCGGCGTTGGCGTGGACGGCGGTGCGGACCTGCCCCATGAGCGCCGCCGCGTTGACGTTGTGCCCCTGGACGTCGCCGATGGTGGCCGCGGCCGTCGTGGTGTCGAGGCGGATGAGGTCGTAGAAGTCGCCGCCGATGTCCATGCCGCGGGTGGCGGGGAGGTAGCGGGCCGCCACGTCCAGACCGGGGACCCGGGGCAGGGTGTGGGGCAGCAGAACGGCCTGGAGGTTGTGGACGAGCTGGTGCTGGGTGTCGTAGAGACGAGCCCGGTCCAGCGCCTGCGCGATCAGCCCGGCGGTGGAGGTGAGGACGGCCCGCTCCTCCGGAAGGAAGGGGCGGGGCCGGTCGTAGGCGAGCACCAGGGAGCCGACGGGCCGTCCGGAGGTGATCAGCGGCAGGAAGGCCCAGGCGGCCATGCCGTCCTGGAGGACCGCGGGGGGATACGCGCGTCTGAGCTCGGCGAAGGTGGCGAAGAAGCCCGGAACGCCCGTGGTCAGGGTGTGCACGGCGGGGGTGTCGGAGGTGAGCGGAACGGCGTCGAAACGCTGCATGAGGTCGGCGGAGTAGCCGCGGTAGCCGATGATCCGCAGCCGGCCGTCCTGCGCCGTCATCAGCGCGAGGGCCCCGGCGCCGAAGGCGGACGGAAGCTGTTCGGCCACCTGGTCGACCACGTCCCGGACCCCGACGGCCTCGGTGAGCGTGGCCGCCAGGTGCATCAGGTGGTAGAGGGTGGCGGCCCGGCCGGCCGTGGCGGCGGCCGCCGGATGCGGCCGCGGCGGGCCGGTGAGCGGGGCGTGGGCGTGCGCCGAGTGGGTGGGGGTGATGTACACGCTGATGCCGGAGGCGTCCGGGTGCAGCCGGAAGGACAGCCACCGGTCCGGCGGCCGCAGCGCGGTGAAGGAGGTCGGTTCGCGGCTGATCAGGGCCGCCCGGTAGCTGTCCTCGGCGATCGGGTCGTCGAGCCAGGGCAGCGCCTCCCACGGCTTGGTGCCGAGCAGGTCGGGGACGGCGGAGCCGAGCAGCCGGGCGGCCGAGGTGGTGGCGAAGGTGATGCGGCCGTCCACGTCCAGCGAGCAGCAGCCGCCGGGAAAGCGCTCGGCGAAGTCGACGGCGGACTGCGCCTGGGCCGCTGCGACCGGCCGGGCCCGGAGCGGCGGCAGCACCCGGGGCACCCCGCCGACCCGCACGGGGTGTCCGTCTGCGGCGGCGCGTTGCAGCAACCGGCCCAGCCGGAGGCACAGACCGGTCATGGCCTCCCGTTCGCGCACACTCAGCTGCGCCGGGTGCGAGGCGGGCCACTGGAGCACCAACCCGCCCCGGACCTCCTCGCCGGTGGTGATCGGGGCGGCGGCCAGCGAGAAGCGGTACGGCACGACGAGCGACAGACGCGGATATCGGCGCGCCATCTCCTCCGCGCCGCCGATCCACACCAGGCGTCGTTCCCGCACGGCGTCGGACACCGGGGACGCGGCCGTCAGCGCCACTCGCGCCCAGGGCATGGAGATCTCCCAGGGAAGTCCGCCCAGTACGGCGAGCCGCAGCACCGGTTCGCCGGCCGCCGGCAGGTACACGGCGGTCACGGAGGCGCCGGTCTCCTGTGCGGACTCGGCGAGGACGGTGTCCAGCGACTCCGGACCGCGGCCCCCACCCGACCCGGCAGCGACAGCATCCGGCACGCTCTCACCTTCCCC
This sequence comes from Streptomyces sp. NBC_00080, assembly GCF_045041255.1. Taxonomy (NCBI): domain Bacteria; kingdom Bacillati; phylum Actinomycetota; class Actinomycetes; order Kitasatosporales; family Streptomycetaceae; genus Streptomyces; species Streptomyces sp. NBC_00080. The sequence continues at coordinate 8,065,393 of NZ_CP108235.1, read as the reverse complement.
GCAGCGCAGGGGCGCTCGCTGAACGACGCGCAGGCCCCCGGGCGCCGAGGGCCGTCACCCCTACGGCGGACCCTACGCCGACCGTGCGGACCCGGCATTTCGTCGGGCCCGCGGACGGCGTCCGTGCGCCGGGGTGAGCCGTCGTCCGCCGTCTTCGCGCCCCACATCGCCGCTTGTCAGCGCCTCTGTGCGGGCACTACTGTCACCACGCCTTGGTGAACGGGAAATCCGGTGTGATGCCGGTGCGGCCCTCGCCACTGTGATCGGGAAGTCCGGCTCCGGCCCTCGCGGGCAGCCACTGGGTCCTTGGGACCCGGGAAGGCGGAGCACGGGCGGTGGTACCCGTGAGCCAGGAGACCGGCCAAGGCACGTCAACCATCCACGAGGTGCTGGAGAGGGTCTGTTCAGCCATGCACATAGCCGAGGGTTTTCTGCCTCCGGCGCATGCGATCGCCTGGAGCGTCGCATCCGCGCCATTCGTCGTCCACGGAGTACGGTCACTCACCCGTGAGGTCAAGGAGCACCCCGAGAGCACCCTGCTCCTCGGCGCCTCCGGAGCCTTCACGTTCGTACTGTCCGCGCTGAAACTGCCTTCGGTGACCGGGAGTTGCTCACACCCCACCGGCACGGGGCTCGGCGCCATCCTGTTCCGGCCGCCGATCATGGCGGTGCTGGGCACCATCACCCTGCTCTTCCAGGCCCTGTTGCTCGCCCACGGAGGCCTGACGACGCTCGGCGCCAACGTCTTCTCGATGGCCGTCGTCGGACCCTGGGCCGGTTACGCGGTCTACCGGCTGCTGCGGCGGTTCGACGTGCCGCTGATGGTCACGGTGTTCTTCGGCGCGTTCGTGGCCGACCTGTCCACCTACTGCGTCACCAGCGTGCAGCTGGCGCTCGCCTTCCCGGACCCGAGCAGCGGATTCCTGGGCGCGCTCGGCAAGTTCGGCTCCATCTTCGCCGTCACCCAGATCCCGCTCGCGGTCAGCGAGGGGCTCCTCACGGTGTTCGTGATGCGACTGCTGACGCAGTCCAGCAAGGGTGAACTGACCAGGCTGGGCGTGCTCGTGACCGGCCGTCGGACCAAGGCCGGCGCCGACGCCGGAACCGAGGCCGGGACCGAGGCGGTGGCCCGGTGAGCCGCAACGCGAAGATCAACGCCCTGCTGCTGTTCGTGGTGGCCGCGCTGGCCGTCCTGCCGCTGGCCCTCGGGCTCGGCGACCACAAGGAGGAGCCGTTCACGGGGGCCGACTCGGAGGCGGAGACGGCGATCACCGAGATCCGGCCGGACTACGAACCCTGGTTCTCGCCCCTGTACGAGCCGCCGTCCGGCGAGATCGAGTCGGCACTGTTCGCCCTTCAGGCGGCCCTCGGTGCGGGGGTCCTCGCCTACTACTTCGGTCTGCACCGGGGACGGCGGCAGGGCGAACTCCGGGCCCTGGCACAGCGGGACACCACGACCTCGACGACCTCGGCAGCAGCGAGGCCCTCGACGACGACGAGGGCCTCGCAGAGCACCGAGAACCGCGAGAACGCCGGGAGCACCGGGAACACCGGGAACACCGGGAGCACCGGGAGCACCGGGAGATCCCATCCCTCCGGGAGCGCCTCCGAAGCGTCCGCTCCCGAACGGACCTGAACCCGCGTGCTGCCGATCGACGCGGCGGCGCACAGCAGTCGCTGGCGCCACCGCCATCCCGTGGACAAGGCCGTGTTGGGCCTGGGCCTCACCGTGCTCGCCATCTCCCTGCCGCCCTGGCCCGGCGCCGCCCTGGTCCTGGTGACTGCGCTCGTCATCCTGCTGGGGCCCGCGGGGGTGCCGGGCCGGCGGCTGTGGCGCGCCTACCGGGTACCGCTGGGCTTCTGCGTGACCGGTGCGCTCACCCTGCTCGTGCGGGTCGGCGGCCCGGACCGGTTCGTGGCCCTGGCCGACGGCGGTCCGGTGCGCGCCGGGGAGCTGCTGCTGCGCACCTCGGCGGCCTCCCTCGGGGTCCTCCTCCTCGCGTTCACCACTCCGATGTCCGACCTGCTGCCCCGCCTGGTCAGGGCCGGGGTGCCCGCGCCCGTCGTGGACGTCGCGCTGGTGACGTACCGCATGAGCTTCCTGCTGCTCGACTCCGTGCGCCGGATCCGGGAAGCGCAGGCGGCCCGGCTCGGGCACAGCACCCGGGCCGCGGAGTGGCGTTCGCTGGCCGGGCTCGGCGCCACCGCGTTCGTCCGTGCCTTCGACCGGGCGGCTCGCCTCCAGGACGGGCTGGCCGGACGCGGCTACGACGGCACCCTGCGCGTCCTGGTGCCCGAGGCCCGGGTCTCCGTCCGCTTCACGGCCGCCAGCGCCGCGCTCTTCGCGGGCCTGGTCGGCCTCACCCTCGTACTGCAATCCGTACTGGAAAGGCCGCTGTCATGAGCGAGCCCGCACTGGTCGCCCTGCGGGGTGCCTCCTTCGCCTACGAGGACGGCCCGGCCGTGCTCAGCGGCCTGGACTTCGAGGTCCACGCGGGGCGCGCGCTCGCCCTGCTGGGCCGCAACGGCAGCGGCAAGACCACGCTGATGCGGCTGCTGAGCGGTGGCCTGCGGCCGGGCGAGGGCGAGTTGCGGGTCGAGGGGCGCCCGGTGACGTACGACCGCAAGGGGCTGACCCGGCTGCGTACGACCGTGCAGCTGGTGGTCCAGGACCCGGACGACCAGTTGTTCGCCGCGTCCGTCGCCCAGGACGTGTCGTTCGGACCGCTGAACCTCGGCCTGCCCGACACCGAGGTGAGGGACCGGATCGAGGAGGCGCTCGCGGCCCTGGACATCACCGCCCTGGCCGACCGGCCCACCCATCTGCTCTCCTACGGCCAGCGCAAGCGCACCGCGATCGCCGGCGCCGTCGCGATGCGGCCCCGGGTGCTGATCCTCGACGAACCGACCGCCGGGCTCGACCCCGACGGTCAGGAGCGGCTGCTCGCGATTCTCGGCCGGCTGCGCGAGTCCGGCACGACCGTGGTCATGGCCACCCACGACGTCGACCTGGCCCTGCGCTGGGCCGACGACGCGGCCCTGCTCACCCCGTCCGGCGCGCGCACCGGCCCCGCCACCACGACACTCGCCCGCACGGACCTCCTCCAACAGGCGGGCCTGCGGCTGCCCTGGGGAGTCGCCGCCGCCCGACTCCTGCACGTCCACGGCCTGCTGACGGACTCCTCGACCGGACCGCGCACCGCGGAGGAACTGGCCGCACTGGCCGCGACGCCCGCACCCACGGTCCCCGCCGAAGGCCGACGCCCCCGCGACGGTGTCCGCAGGCCGCCGACAGCCGACGCACGGGAACCGGACAAGTGATGATCGCCCCATGGAGCGGATCATGGATCTCGACGAAGCCGTTGCCGCCGTCACCGACCGCCGGACCGCCTGGCGGGCCGGAGGACTGACGGTCGGCCCTGTGACCTGGCGCGACGCGGCAGCCCCCTGGCCACAGCGGCTGGAGACCGACAGGGCCGAGGTGACGGATCCCGACTCGATCGGTATCCATGTCCGCGGCCCGCACGAGGCCGAACTGCTCGTCGTCCTCTACCGCGGCGGGTGGGCCGACATCGACTACCTCGCGAGCATCGACGACGCGGGCGTGCTCCCCACCCCGGCGATGACCTCCACCCAGCAGTTCGGAGCCCTCCTCGACACCTGCATGACCCGCGTCTTCGGCCTCGCCCCCGCCGGCGGGCAGGGTCCCCCGAAGAGGGGCAGTCCCGCTCCGAGGAGCGCGGGCACCACGTGCGGCCGGAGCTCGTCGATGAGGCCCTCCCCCAGGTACCGCGATCCTACGGTGCCGATCATGACGGGGTGCTCCTGAACTCCTGTTGGGCGCCACCGCCTTCACCCTCGCGTCGATCGGGACCCGGCGCTTTCGATACTCCTGGACGATTTGCCTGCGGCCCCGCGCGGCTCATCGCATGCGCCCCGCGCCGGGCGCGTCAGCGCGCGCCGACGAGGCCGCGCGTACGTTGCGGCGGCGCCCGTCGTACGGTCGTCGCCGGGGGCCGCCCGGCGGGACGTCTCGCGAGGTGGTGCCTCGGCCCTGCTCACCGTGGGCACTTCCCGTACCCGCGGTTCCGACCCATGAATGGTTTGATATTCAACTATGACTCGACGGATCTTCATAGACAAGCAGAGCCCCAAGGCCTACCACGCGCTGGTCCAGACGTCCGAGGCCGTGCGGGCGACCGCCGCCGACGCCGGTCTGGAGCGCACCGTCGTGGAACTGATCAACCTGCGCGTCTCGCAGCTCAACGGCTGTGCGTTCTGCCTCGACCTGCACACCAGGGCCGCCGTGCGCGCCGGTGAGGACATCCGGCGGCTGGGTGTCCTCGCGGCATGGCGGGACACCGACCTCTTCAGCCCCCTGGAGCGTGCCGCCCTGGCGCTGGCCGAGGCGACCACCGTGCTGTCCGACGCCGCCGCGCAGGAGGCCGCGTACGCCGACGCCGTGGAGGTTCTCACCGAGGACCAGACAGCGGCGGTGATCTGGGTGGCGGTCACCATCAACGCCTTCAACCGGGTGTCCGTCCTGAGCAAGCACCCGGTGCACTAGCAACCGCGGCCCCCGTGGGCCCGCGGCCGCCCGACGTCTCAGCGCGGGCCCGTCGGCGCCGGCCCCACGGCGCACCCTGGGCGCCCGCCGGTTGCGCGGTGTCGCGTCCGGTAAGAATCGTCTGGCCCGATGCGCGCCGACCGCCCCACCCGTGGAGGACCGCCCATGCCCCGTCCAGCCGCCCCCGACGGCCCGGAATCCGTCAACGCGGAGGCCTGGCAGGCCTACGCGACGCACCACCTGCGGCGCGGCACGGTCCTGGCCGAGGCGGAGCGGATCGACTGGGGATTCCCGGGCGCCGGGCCGGACGTGGCCTTCCTCGGGGAACTGGCCGGCCGGCGCGTCCTGGACCTCGGCTGCGGTCCGGCCCGGCACGCCGCCCGGCTCGTCCGCGCGCACCGGGCCACCGTCGACGCGGTCGATCGCGCTCCGGGCCAGATCGAGCGGGCCCGGGACCGGTACGGCTCACTGCCCGGCCTGCGTCTGCTCTGTGCCGACGCCGTCGAGCACCTGCGCACCGCACGGCCCTACGACGTGATCTACTCCGTCAACGCCGTGCCGTTCATCGACCCCCGGCGGCTGTTCCCCGCCCTGGCGACCGCGCTCGCTCCCGGCGGGACGCTCTGTTTCTCCGTGCTGCACACCAACTCCGACGGCGAAGGCCCCACTTCGGAGTTGGTGGCGCGGCCGGAGACCCTGCGGTTCGCGGGCGGCGGCGAGACGACGGTGCGGATGTGGGTGCCCACCACCGAGCAGTGGCAGGACCTGCTCGCCGAGCACGGGCTGCGTCTGGAGGACGTGGTGCCGGTGACATCGCCGGACCCCGCCAACCCCGCCGCCTACCGGGTCCTCCGGGCCAGGCGCCCCGTGCGCGTCTCGGCCCGTGCCCGCTCCGGCCGCCCGCCCGTCGCCCAAGCGGCGATCGGCGTCGGCGCCATCCTGTACGGGCCCCGGGGGCTGCTCCTGGGCCGTCACCGCGGGGGCACCTGGGAGCTGCCCGGAGGCACGGTGGAACCCGGGGAGTCGCTCCAGGAGACGGTGGTGAGGGAGTTGCGCGAGGAGACCGGGCTGCGGGCGGACCCGTCGAAGGTGCGCCTGCTGGGCACCCTGCTCGACCGGGTGGAGGGCATCGTGCGGATGACCGTCGGCGCCGTCGTCACCGACTGGGAGGGCGAGCCGGCCGACCAGCCCGGCGAGAGCGTCGGCGACTGGCGCTGGTACTCGCCGGACCGGCTGCCGCCGTCCCTTTTCGTGTGCAGCGCCCAGTCCCTCACCGTCTGGCGCCCGGACCTGCCGATCGATCACGCCCCGGCCCACTTCACCCCGTTCGCCGGGTACGACGGCCAGGTGCGCGGCGATGACGACTGACCCCGCCGGGGCCCCTCGCGTCCGGGTCCGCCCCCTGGTCCGCCCCCGGCTCCCGGCCGACCTGGACGGTTGCGTCGCCGTGCTCGCGCTGGTGCACACGCACAGCGGCTACCCGGTCGACCTGCCCGAACGGCCCGCCACCTGGCTGACTCCGGCCGCCCTGCTCGCGGCGTGGGTGGCCGAGCTGGACGGGCGGATCGTCGGGCACGTCGGTCTGTGCGGTGCCGGGAAGGAGGACGCGGCGGCGATCCTGTGGGACGGCCGGGCGGCGCCCGCGGTGATCAGCCGGCTGTACGTCTCCCCCGAGGCCCGCGGCCACGGCGTCGGCGCGGCCCTCCTGGCACGGGCGGCCGGGGCGGCACGCGCCCGGGATCTGCACCCGGTCCTGGACGTGGTGGCCGCCGACCCCGCGGTGTCCTTCTACGAGCGGCTCGGTTGGCGGCTCCTCGGCACCGCCGACCAGCGGTGGGGCCCGACCCGGACGGTGTCCGTGCGCTGCTACGCCGCCCCGCATACGGCCGCTCGGGCGACCGAGTAGCACAAGGGGCCGGCAGCCGCTGCCGAACGGCGGTGCAAGCACCCGGAATCGTGCGTTTCCTCACCCGTTCTCGTGATCTTCCCGCCCGCCCCTCTGGCGGGAGTTCCCGCAGGTCATGAGAAAGTTGCGGCCCAAACTACCCAGGGGGGTCTGTGACACGACATCAGAAGCGGTTCGGGGTGCGCAGAAAGCCGGTGACACTGCTCGTCGCGCTCGGCACGATGGCCGGGGCGGCGCTCGCGGGGGCGGCCCCGGCCGACGCCGCGACCTGGACCACCGTGGCGGCGGGCGTGGCGTACCGGCAGTACGACCTGTCCGCCGCCGCCGGGACGACGCATGTGCATGTGCTCAGCGTCGATCTCGACAACACCCACGTGCGCCTCGGGCTGTTGTACCCGGGGGCGGTCGCGTCCCGGTCGGCGATCTCCTCGCTGGCGAACAGCCAGCAGGCCGTCGCCGGCATCAACGGCGACTTCTTCAACATCAGCGAGACGCAGCACCCGGGCGTCGCGGCGACCGGGGCGAGCGTGGGGCCGGCGGTCGCGAACGGGAAGGCGCTCAAGGGCGCGGTCCCGAACGGGCAGCGGTTCGGGCCGGCGCTGCCGCCGGGCACGAACACCAGGGCCGTGGTCGGTGTGGGCACCGACGGCAAGGCCCGGTTGGACAGCCTGTCCCTCAACGGAACGGTCAGTGTCCTCGGGCGGCGGCTGCCGTTGGGCGGCGTCAACCAGTACGCGCTGGCCGAGAACTCCATCGGCGCGTACACCTCGGACTGGGGCAGCGTCTCGCGCGAGCGGGCCACCTGCGGCACGGACACCGAACGGGCCGCCGCGTGCAGCACCAGCACCTACGAGGTGACGGTGAAGAAGGGCCGGGTGGTGTCGACGTCGACCGCGCCCGGCAGCGGCACCATCACGGCCGGCACCACGGTCCTCGTCGGGCGGGAGGCGGGCGCGGCGCGCCTGAAGAAGCTCGTCAAGGGTCAGGCGGTGGCGGTGCGCTACGGGCTCACGGCCGCGTCGAAGTCCGCGTACAGCTTCGCCGTGGGCGGCTACCCGATCCTGTCGGCGGCCAAGCCGCTGTCCGGCCTGGACACGTCGGTCTCGGCGGTGCGTACGGCCGTGGGCATCGGCAACGGCGGGAAGCGGGTGTACCTGTTCGCGCTGGACGGTGCCACCGCGTACCGCAACGGGCTGACGATCGCCGAGGTCGCAGGCGCCCTGAAGAGCCTCGGCGCGACCGAGGGCTTCAGCCTGGACGGCGGCGGCTCGTCGACCCTGGTGGCCCGTCCCGCGGGCTCGACCAAGGTGACGGTCCGCAACCACCCGTCCGACGGATACGAGCGCCCCGTGGCGAACGGCATCGGGGTCTTCACCAGGTAGGAGCCCAGGTCATGGATGAACCCGCGGTGGCCTCACGGTCGAAGACTGCCGACGATGTCGGCCGTCGCCGTGAGGCCACTGTGGATGGTGGGGGCGATGCCGGTGCCGGCCAGGAGGAACCCGAGCAGCAGGCAGACCAGCCCGTGCGAGACCTTCAGTCCGCCGTTGCGCATGAAGATCACCGCCAGGACCAGCAGCAACAGCACCGCGGAAATCGAAATGGCCACCGTCAACCTCCTCCGATACGTCCGTTTTCACGGCGTTCGGCCGCAAGTGTGGCCTAACGGAGGGTTCGTCCGTGCGGCTGACCTGTCCGCCGAACGAGTGGTGTCAGGCGAGGGCCGCTACGCCGTCCGGTGGGCGTCGAGGAATGCCTCCAGGCCCGCCAGGTCGTCCGTGTTGAGGTAGTCGACGCCTGCGGCGAGGAGTTCGGCCCACAGCGCGTCCCGGGCGGGGCCCGCGAGATCGGGCGTGGCCCAGAACCGCACCTGCTGCCCGCGCGCGTGGGCCGCGCCGACGATGCTCCGCAGCTTCTGCCGTTCCGCCTCCGGGAAGGCCCCGACGCCGGGCCAGGTGAAGTGGAGCGTCCAGTTGTCGCTGATCAGCGAGGCGAACGAGGACTCGGAGGTGCCGAGGTCGACAAGCCGGCCGTCGTAGAAGGCCCGGCGGACGGTCTGGGCCTCCATGGGCGTACGGGCCGCGCGGTCACCGGAGATGACGGCGGTCACGGCTCCGGGGTGGACGCGGCCGTGCGCGTAGGTGGTGAACAGGCCCTTGTGACGCCCCAGTTGACGGTCGAGTTCGAGATACGTCGAGGACCCCTCGGTCTTGATGTCGATGAGCAGCTGAAGGGGCTGCCGGTAACCCCGGTACACCGATCCGCGATTGGCTTTCACGCGGGCGGCGAGCGGGGCGAGGTAGAGCGACTCCAGGGTGCGGGTGGGGTCGAGCTGGTCCGCCGAATGGGCGATGAGGAGTTCGCCGTCGACGAGGAAGATGTCGGCCTCGACGCTGCCGAAGCGGTGGTCGAGGGCGTCGAGGAGCGGGCGGGGATGCTCGTAGTCGTTGTGGGCGTGGGCGCGCCACAGCGGGCGGGGGCCGCGCTTCGGGCCGTCGGCGAACGCGCTGCCGGCGGGCGGGGCGAGCACCGCGGCGACGGTGGCGCCGAGGCCGGTGAGCACTCTGCGGCGGGTGACGAGAGCCATGTCGTTCCTCCCTGCGGGGCGGTCGGGACCACAGGGAGTATGAGGCTGAAGGAGCGGCAACGAACCTGCACGTGCGGGGAGTTGGCCGGACCGCCGCCGCTTGTTCACTCCTTCCGGCCGAGGGCACGAAAAAGCCCGCCCCAGGTGGGGCGGGCTTCATCGGGTGACGGTCAGGGGGCCCGCAGATCGACGAGTTCGGCCACGGCTGCCCGGTGGGCGCCCGCGCTGCCGTAGGCGATCGAGTCCGCCTTGGCCCGCTTGAGGTACAGGTGGATCGGGTGCTCCCACGTCATGCCGATGCCCGCGTGCAGCTGGAGCGCCTCCTCGGCGGCGTGCACGGCGACGCCTGCCGCGTACGCCTGGGCGACGGCCACCGCGATGTCGACGTCCTCACCGCTCGCCAGCGCGTCGGCCGCGCCCCGGGCGACGGCCCGGAGGTTGACGACCTCCAGCCACAGCTGGGCCAGCCGGTGCTTGATCGCCTGGAAGCCGCCGACGGGCCGGTTGAACTGCTTGCGCTCCTTCAGATAGCGCACGGTCTCGGTCAACGCCCATTCCGCCAGACCGAGTTGCTCCGAGGCCAGCAGCCCCGCGCCGGCCCGCAGACCACGGCGGACCGCCGGTTCGGCGTCGCCGAGGCGGCGGCCGGGGGCACCGCCGAGGGTGACCGTCGCGAGCGGGCGGGTGAGGTCGAGGGACACCTGCGGGGTGACGCTCACCGCGGCCGCGTCCACCGCGTACAGACCACCGTCGTCCGCGGGCACGAGCAGCACGTCGGCGACGGAGGCGTCCGCGATGCCGGACAACTCACCCCGCAGGAGGCCTCCTTCGACATGTGCGGTCTGGACGGCGGCCCCCGGCGCGGTGTGCAGGCCGACCGCCAGCGCGCCGACCGTCCGCCCGGACGCCAGCCGGCCGAGCAGTTCCTCGTCCCCGAGAGCCAGCAGCGCCTCGGTGGCGACGACGGCACTGGTCAGGTACGGCACAGGGGCGACAGATCGCCCCAACTCCTCCAGCACCACGGCGACTTCACGATGGCCGGCGCCCTGACCGCCCAGCGCCTCGGGCACCAGCAGGCCCGCGAGGCCCATCCCGTCGGAGAGCGCCTTCCAGGCCGCGAGGTCGTGCGGCGCGTCCGACTCCGTACGCGCGATGACCCCGGGCGCGTCGCAGTGGTCGGCGAGCAGGTCGCGGACGGCGGCGCGCAGCGCCTCTTCCTCCTCGGAGTAGAGGAGATCGGGCTGTGCGCTCATCGGGCCAGGTCCTTCCAGGCGACGTCCTTGTCGGTGCGCGGCTCGGACGGCAGGCCCAGGACGCGTTCGGCGACGATGTTCAGCAGGACCTCGCTGGTCCCGCCCTCGATGCTGTTGCCCTTGGAGCGGAGGTAGCGGTATCCGGCCTCCCGGCCGGTGAAGTCCACCAGCTCCGGGCGGCGCATGGTCCAGTCGTCGTACAACAGGCCCTCCGCGCCGAGTAGTTCGACCTCCAGGCCGCTGATCTCCTGGTTGAGCCGGGCGAACGCGAGCTTCATGCCGGAGCCCTCGTAGCCGGGCTGGCCGGCGACGAGCTGCTGGCGCAGGCGTTCACCGGTGAGACGGGCGGCCTCGGCCTCGACCCAGAGCTTCAGCAGCCGCTGGTGCAGGTCGTGGGTGCGCAGCTCGGGCCGCTCGCGCCAGGTCTTCGAGACCGGGCCGATCATGCCGCCCTCGCGGGGCAGCCGCATGCCGCCGATGGCGACGCGTTCGTTGTTCAGCGTGGTCTGCGCGACCCGCCAGCCGTCGCCGACCTCGCCGAGGCGGCGGGAGTCGGGGATGCGGACGTCGGTCAGGAACACCTCGTTGAACTCGGCCTCGCCGGTGATCTGGCGCAGCGGCCGGACCTCGACACCCGGGTCCGTCATGTCACAGAGGAAGTAGGTGATGCCCGCGTGCTTGGGCACGTCCGGGTCGGTGCGGGCGATGAGGATGGCCCAGCGGGCGACATGGGCGCTGGACGTCCACACCTTCTGCCCGTTCACGACCCAGCCGCCCCCGTCCTCACGGACGGCGCGGGTGCCGAGCGCGGCCAGGTCGGAGCCGGCGCCGGGCTCGCTGAAGAGCTGGCACCAGACCTCCTCGCCCACCCACAGGGGACGCAGGAACCGCTGCTTCTGCTCCTCGGTGCCGTAGCGCAGGATCGTCGGCGCGGCCATGCCGAGACCGATGCCGATGCGCCGCGGGTCGTTGTCGGGGGCGCCCGCGGCCGCCAGCTCGGCGTCCACGACGGCCTGGAGGGAGCGGGGCGCGCCCAGTCCGCCGAGGCCCTCGGGGAAGTGCACCCAGGCGAGTCCCGCGTCGAAGCGGGCCTTGAGGAAGTCCGTCGTACCGGTGTCGGCGGGCGGGTGCGCGGCCAGCAACTCCGCTGTGCGGCCCTTGAGTTCGGCTGCGTCGGTCATGCGGTGGCTCCGTTCTGCGGTACGACGGCGACCCGGCCGGTGGTGACGCCGTCCCCGACCCGCTGCACGGCGGCCGCGGCCCCGTCGAGCGGTACGCGCTCACTCACCAGCGGCCGGATCGCGCCCCGGCCGGCCAGTTCGGTGAGCTGCTCGTGACAGTGCTGGACCAGCTTCGGGTTCTTGGTGTTGTACAGGCCCCAGTGCAGGCCGAGGATCGCGTAGTTCTTGACCAGGGCGTGGTTCAGCGCGGGACTCGGGATGGTCCCGCTCGCGAAGCCGACGACCACGATCCGGCCCTCGAAGGCGACGACCTTCGTGGACTGGGTGTAGGCCTCGCCGCCGACGGGGTCGTAGATCACGTCGGCGCCCCGGCCCCCGGTGGCCTCCTTCACGGCGCCGACGACGTCCTGCGCCCGGCGGTCGATCACCACGTCGCAGCCCAGCTCCCGGGCCACGGCGGCCTTCTCGGCGCCGCCCACGACGCCGATGACCCTCGCGCCGGCCGCCTTCCCGAGCTGCACGGCCGCGCTGCCGACCCCTCCTGCGGCAGCGTGGACGAGCAGCGTCTCGCCGGCTTCCAGACGCGCCCTGCGGTGCAGACCGAACCAGCCCGTCTGGTAGCCGATGTGCAGCGCGGCGGCCTCGGCGTCGTCCAGCGACTCGGGCGCGGACAGCAGGGCGGCCGCGTCGGCGACGGCGTACTCGGCGAAACCGCCGTACGGCAGCGCCGGGTTGGCGATCACGCGACGGCCGTCCTCGGTCTCGCCGCAGATCTCCACGCCGGGCGTGAACGGCAGCGGGGGCCGCACCTGGTAGTGCCCCCGGACCATCAGCACGTCCGGGAAGTTGATGTTCGCGGCACGCACCCTGAGCAGGACCTGGCCGTCGCCGGGCGTGGGCCGCTCCACGTCCTCGAGCCGCATCACCTCGCTCGGCTCGCCGTTCTCGTGCACCTGCCATGCCTGCATGCGGAGCCTCCACGGGACTGCGTCGTCCGACCGGCGTTCCGACCGGTTCGCTCGCATACTAAGCGGTCGCTTGCCAAGAGGGAACAGACGACGGACGAAGAGTCGCCTCCGTCACCCCTGCCGGGGCCGCGCTCGCACATGCATCCGCTCGCCCTGCGGTCCGAACAGGCTCAGGAACTCGGCCGACCCCTCCCCCGTGGACCCGAACCAGTGCGGCACGCGCGTGTCGAACTCCGCGGCCTCGCCCGCCGTCATCACCACGTCGTGCTCCCCCAGCACCACCCGCAGCCGCCCGGACATCACGTAGAGCCATTCGTAGCCCTCGTGGACGCGCGGTTCGGGCTCCTCCTCACGCCGGGGCACCAGCACCTTGAAGGCCTGAAGCCCGCCGGGCTGCCGGGACAGCGGCCAGAACGTGCGGCCGTGGCGCACGACCGGCTCGGCGGCACGCACCCGCGGATCCCCCACCGGTGGCGCCCCGACCAGTTCGTCCAGCGGCACCTGATGGGCCTGGGCGATCGGCAGCAGCAGCTCCAGGCTGGGCTTGCGCAGCCCGGACTCCAGCCGCGAGAGGGTGCTGACGGAGATGCCGGTCGACTCGGACAGCGCCGCGAGCGTCACCTCCCGATCCTTCCGGAGCCGCCGCAGCCTCGGCCCCACCTCCGCGAGTACCTCATCGGTCGTCATGCCTCCATCTTGCCGAACCGGCAAATGTGTTTGTCAATCCCGCGCGCGCCCGGCGACCGTGGTCGCGGAGGTGGTCACCGTGACCGAGAAGACCGAGGAGTACGAAGTGATCGTCGTCGGCGGGGGCGCCGCCGGCCTGTCCGCCGCGCTCGTCCTGGGCCGGGCCCGGCGCCGCACCCTGGTGGTGGACGCGGGCGAGCCGCGCAACGCGCCCGCCGCCCATATGCAGGGTTATCTGTCGCGGGACGGCATGTCGCCCGCCGAGTTCCTAGCCGTCGGCCGCGAGGAGATCGCACGGTACGGCGTGGACCTGGTCCACGACCGGGCGGTGGACGCCACCCGGGAGGAGGGCTTCGCCGTACGGCTCGCGAGCGGGCGGACGGTGCGGGCCCGGCAGCTCGTCGTCGCGACCGGCCTGAAGGACGAGCTGCCGCCGGTCCCGGGCGTCGCCGAGCGCTTCGGCCGGGATGTGGTCCACTGCCCCTACTGCCACGGCTGGGAAGTCCGCGACCGGGCCTTCGGCGTGCTCGCCACCACCGCGGCGAGCGTCCACCAGGCACTGATGGTGTCCCAGTGGTCGAAGGACGTGACCCTGTTCCTGCACACGGTCGCCGAGGCGGAGCTGACGGACGAGGACCTGCGCAGACTGGCCGCGGCCGGCGTGCGGATCGTCCCCGGCGAGGTGGCCGGCCTGGTCGTCGAGGACGACCGGCTCACCGGGGTCCGGCTCCGGGACGGGCGGATGCACGAGCGCGAGGTGGTGTTCGTGGCGCCCCGGGCCGTGCCGCGGACCGACCTGCTCGCCCGGCTGGGCGCCGAGCTGAGCGAGACCCCCTTCGGCACGTACCCCGTGGTCGACGGACGGGGCCTGACGACCGTGCCCGGCCTGTGGGCGGCCGGCAACGCGTCGGGCTTCGCCGAGCAGGTCGTGAACGCGGCCAGCCGTGGCTACCGGGCCGGGGCGGCGATCAACGGGGAGCTGCTGATGGCGGACCTCGACCGGGCCGTCGCCACCGGGGCCGCCGGGGCCGCCGACGCGGAGGTGCCGGCCGTGCGGATGTAACGCGGCCGTCGGCGTTGCACCATGGCTGCATGCTGCTGACCCGGCTCGCCGACGTGTCCCGGGAGGTCGCCGCCACCTCGGCGCGCTCCCGCAAGATCGCCCTGCTCGCCGAACTCTTCCGGGACGCGGAGGCGGACGACGTGCCGGTCGTCATCCCCTATCTGGCCGGCCGGCTCCCCCAGGGCCGGCTGGGTATCGGCTGGAAGGTACTGAGCCGGCCGGTCGCCCCGGCCGAGACGCCGGCCCTCACCGTGCGGGAGGCGGACGCCCGGCTCACCGAGCTCGGCAAGGTGTCGGGCCCCGGCTCGCAGGCCGAACGGACGCGCCTGGTCGGCGAGTTGATGGGAGCGGCCACCGCGGACGAACAACGCTTCCTGTTCGGCCTCATCACCGGCGAGGTACGGCAGGGCGCGCTGGACGCCGTGGCCGTGGAGGGCCTGGCGCAGGCGACCGGGGCGCCCGCCACGGACGTACGCCGGGCGGTGATGCTGGCCGGGTCCCTGCGGACGGTGGCGCAGGCGCTGCTCGCGGACGGACCGGCGGCGCTGGAGGCGTTCCGGCTCACCGTCGGCCGGCCGGTCCTGCCGATGCTCGCGCACACCGCGTCCGCCGTGGCCGAGGCGGTCGGCAAGCTCGGCGTCTGCGCGGTGGAGGAGAAGCTGGACGGGATCCGCGTCCAGGTGCACCGTGACGGCGACGACGTCCGCCTCTACACCCGCACCTTGGACGACATCACCGACCGGCTGCCCGAAGTGACGGACGCGGCGCGGCGGTTGACGGGTTCGCGGTTCATCCTCGACGGCGAGGTCATCGCCTTCGACGAGACGGGCCGCCCCCGCTCCTTCCAGGAGACGGCCGGCCGGGTCGGCTCGCGGGTGGACGTGCCGGCGGCCGCCGAAGCGGTCCCCGTGGCGCCCGTCTTCTTCGACGTGTTGTCCGTGGACGACCGGGACCTGCTCGACCTGCCCTTCGCCGAACGGCACGCGGAGCTGGCCCGGCTGGTGCCCGAGCCGATGCGGGTGCGCCGCACGGTCGTGTCCGGCCCCGAGGACGTCGAAGCCGCGGAAAAGTTCTCGAGGCAGACCTTGCTGCGCGGTCACGAGGGCGTCGTGGTGAAGGCTCTCGACGCGCCCTACAGCGCGGGCCGGCGCGGCGCCTCCTGGCTGAAGGTCAAGCCCGTGCACACGCTCGACCTGGTGGTGCTGGCCGCCGAGTGGGGCCACGGGCGGCGCACCGGCAAGCTCTCCAACCTCCACCTCGGCGCCCGCACCGCGGACGGCGGCTTCGCCATGCTCGGCAAGACCTTCAAGGGCCTGACCGACGCGCTGCTCACCTGGCAGACGGAGCGCCTGCGGGAACTCGCCGTCGACGAGAGCGGATACGTGGTGACCGTACGCCCCGAACTCGTCGTGGAGATCGCCTACGACGGCCTACAGCGCTCCACCCGCTACCCGGCCGGCGTCACGCTCCGCTTCGCCCGCGTCCTGCGCTACCGCGAGGACAAGCGCCCGGAGGAGGCGGACACGGTGGAGACCCTGCTCGCCGCTCACCCGGAGGTGCGCCCTTGACCCCCTCGACGCCGAAGCGCAGCGCGGGCCTGCTGTTGTTCCGGCACACCGCCGACGGTCCCCAGGTGTTGCTGGGCCATATGGGCGGTCCGTACTTCGCGAAGAAGGACGCCGGGGCGTGGACCGTCCCGAAGGGCGAGTACGAGCCCGGCGAACCTGCCTGGGAGGCGGCCCGCCGCGAGTTCCGGGAGGAGCTGGGCCTGCCGCCGCCCGACGGCGAGGCGATCGACCTCGGCGAGGTCCGGCAGAGGAACGGCAAGATCGTCACCGCGTGGGCGATCGAGGCGGACCTCGACCCGGCGGCGATCGCACCCGGCACGTTCACCATGGAGTGGCCGCCGAGGTCCGGCCTGACCCAGGAGTTCCCTGAGCTGGACCGGGTGGCCTGGTTCGGGCTCGATCGGGCCCACGAGGTGATCGTCACGGCACAGGCCGCGTTTCTCGACCGACTGGCGGAGCACTCGGGCTGAGCGGATGCGCACGCGTTGCGGCCCCGGGTCCGGCGCGGGAAGGTCGAAGCACAGTCAGCTCTTCAGGAGGTCGGTCATGCCCATCGCGACGGTGAACCCGGCGAACGGCGAGACGCTTCGGACGTACGAGGCCATGGGCGAGGAGGAGCTGGAGCGCCGGCTCCAGCTCGCGGAGGCCACCTTCCGTACGTACCGGACGACGACGTACGCCGAACGCGCCCGCCTGCTGAACCGGGCCGCCGACCTCCTCGACGAGGACCAGGGGGACATCGGCCGGGTGATGACCACCGAGATGGGCAAGCCGGTGAAGCAGGCGCGCGCGGAGGCCGCGAAGTGCGCCCGGGCGATGCGCTGGTACGCCGAGCACGCGGCGGAGCTGCTCGCCGACGAGGAGCCGTCCGCCGCCGACGTGAAGGACTCCGGTGCCGCGCGCGCCCTGGTCCGCTACCGGCCGCTGGGCCCGGTGCTCGCGGTGATGCCGTGGAACTTCCCGCTGTGGCAGGTGGTCCGCTTCGCCGCGCCGGCGCTGATGGCGGGCAATGTCGGCCTGCTCAAGCACGCCTCGAACGTCCCGCAGACCGCCCTGTACCTGGAGGACCTGTTCCACCGGGCCGGCTTCACCGAGGGCTGCTTCCAGACGCTGCTCGTCGGCTCGGGCGCGGTCGACGAGATCCTGCGCGACGAACGGGTCAAGGCGGCGACCCTGACCGGCAGCGAGCCGGCCGGCCGGGCGGTCGCCGCCACCGCCGGGGAGATGATCAAGAAGACGGTGCTGGAGCTGGGCGGCAGCGACCCGTACGTGGTCATGCCGTCGGCGGACGTCGACCGGGCCGCGCAGGTGGCGGTGACCGCGCGCGTGCAGAACAACGGGCAGTCGTGCATCGCCGCCAAGCGGTTCATCGTTCACACGGACGTGTACGACGCCTTCACCGAGCGGTTCGTGGCGGGCATGGCGGCGCTGAAGGTCGGTGACCCGCAGGAGGAGGAGACGGACGTCGGACCGCTGGCGAGCGAGCAGGGGCGGTCGGACCTGGAGGAGCTGGTGGACGACGCGCGACGGTCCGGCGCCACCGCCCTGTGCGGGGGCGAACGGCCCGACGGGCCGGGCTGGTACTACCCGCCGACCGTGCTCGCCGGGATCACCCGCGAGATGCGCATCCACCGTGAGGAGGCGTTCGGGCCGGTCGCGACGCTGTACCGGGCGGCCGACCTGGACGAGGCGGTGCTCATCGCCAACGACTCGCCGTTCGGCCTGAGTTCCAACGTGTGGACGCGGGACGAGGCCGAGGTGGACCGTTTCGTACGGGATCTGGAGGCCGGCGGTGTGTACGTCAACGGGATGACCGCGTCCCATCCGGGGTTCCCCTTCGGCGGGGTGAAGCGGTCCGGGTACGGCCGTGAGCTGTCCGGGCACGGAATCCGGGAGTTCTGCAACATCACCACGGTTTGGCACGGTGCGTGAGCGCCGCGCGGCTACGATCCCGGATGTGAACCGCGAAGTGACTCTGCCTCTGATCGTCGATGACCGCGGGACCTTGCAGGTGGCCGCGGCCGACGTGAGCAAGCTGCTCCGCACGTTGGGCGGTCGGTGGCTGCATCTCGTCGAGGCCGGGGCGGACGGGCTCGACGAGGACACCGTCGCGGCGTTGACCATCGAGCTCGCGAAGCTGGCCGACCGGATCGATGTGGCGTGCATCGCGCACAGCAGCGGGGGTGCGCCGTAGTCCGTTGCCGCTGATCGCGCAGGCCCCGGGGGCGTCCCCGGGGCCGTGCCACGTCGTCCAGCGGTGTCCTGCGGTGTCCTGCGACCCGTCCTAGCGGATCGGCATCCCCGACAGCGTGCGGGCGATCACCAGGCGCTGGATCTCGCTCGTGCCTTCGAAGATCGTGTAGATGGCCGCGTCGCGGTGCATGCGCTCCACCGGGTACTCCCTGGTGTAGCCGTTGCCACCGAGAATCTGGATCGCCTGCGCGGTGACCTGCTTCGCGGTCTCGCTGGCGTACAGCTTCGACATCGACCCCTCGGCGGCGGTGAACGGCTTTCCGTTGATCGCCATCCAGGACGCGCGCCAGACCAGCAGCCGCGCGGCGTCGATCTGGGTGCGCATGTCCGCGAGCTGGAAGGCGACGCCCTGGTTGTCGATGATCGGGCGGCCGAACTGCTCACGGGTCTTGGCGTAGTCGAGGGCCACCTCGTACGCGGCGCGGGCCGTGCCGACGGCCATGGCGCCGACCGCCGGCCGCGAGGCCTCGAAGGTCGCCATCGCCGCGTTCTTGACGCGCTCGCCACCGGTCCTCGCCCGCTCGCGGGCCCGCGCCAGCCGCTCGTCCAGCTTCTCCTTGCCGCCGAGCAGGCAGGAGCCGGGGATCCGCACGTTGTCGAGGATCACCTCGGCGGTGTGCGAGGCGCGGATGCCGTGCTTCTTGAACTTCTGGCCCTGGGCGAGACCCGGGGTGCCCGGCGGGACGATGAAGGAGGCGTGCCCCTTGGAGCCGAGGTCGGTGTCCACGGCCGCGACGACGACGTGGACGTTGGCGATGCCGCCGTTGGTCGCCCAGGTCTTGGTGCCGTTGAGCACCCACTCGTCCTTGGCCTCGTCGTACACGGCACGCGTACGCAGGGAGGCCACGTCGGAGCCGGCGTCGGGCTCGGAGGAGCAGAAGGCGGCCACCTTGACGTCGCTGGCGTCGCCGTACATCTGCGGGATCCAGGTGCCGATCTGCTCCTCGGTGCCGTTGGCGAGAACGCCCACGGCGGCGAGGCCGGTGCCCACGATCGACAGGGCGATGCCCGCGTCGCCCCAGAACAGCTCCTCCATGGCCATCGGGATACCGAGGCCGGTGGGGTCGAAGTACTGCTGCGCATAGAAGTCGAGGGAGTAGATCCCGACCTTGGCGGCCTCCTGGATGACCGGCCAGGGAGTCTCCTCACGCTCGTCCCATTCGGCGGCCGCGGGGCGGATGACGTCGGCCGCGAAGCCGTGCAGCCAGTCCCGGACCTCCTTCTGTTCGTCGTTGAGCTCCATGGTGAACTCGGCCATGTCCCCTCCAGCGGCGGAACGTGCGTGTTACTAGCGGTAACGTGAGTCTGTTACCGGTGGGTAGGAAAAGTCAACTCCTGCTGACGGCCCGGGAGCCCCCCGGCCCGTTCGATGTCAGGCTGCTGCCAGGTGTTAGTTTGCGCAGGCGTCACCGAATCAGCACGGGTGGGGAGAGCTCATGGACACCACACAGCGGACCGAGCAGCAACGGTCCGCCGACCGCCGAAGGCGCGAGCTGCTGGAGGCCGCCGACCGGGTGGTGCTGCGCGACGGGCCGCAGGCCTCGATGAACGCGATCGCGGCGGAGGCGGGCATCACCAAACCGATCCTCTACCGGCACTTCGGCGACAAGGGCGGACTCTACGCCGCGCTCGCCAAAAGGCACACGGACGCGCTGCTGGACTCGCTGCGGGCCGCGCTGGACGCGCCCGCCGAGCGGCGCGAACGGGTGGAGGCCACGCTGGACACCTACCTCGCCGCGATCGAGGCCCGGCCCCAGGTGTACCGGTTCCTCATGCATCCGTCGGACGGGTCTCCGGGCGAGCAGGGTTTCGACGTGGGCAAGCACTCGGCGCCGCTGCTCCGGCGGATGGGCGAGGAGCTGGCCCAGGTCATCGAGGACCGGGTGGACCTCGGACCCGGCAGCCAGCAGCTGGCCCGGGTGTGGGGGCACGGGATCGTCGGGATGATGCACGCGGCCGGGGACTGGTGGCTGGGTGAGCGCCCCTGTACCCGGGCGGAGCTGGTGCGGAGTCTGGCCGATCTGTTGTGGGGTCGCCTCGCGGCGGCCGGCGACAAGCTCGGCGGGCCCGGGTTCTGACGCCGGCCCACCGGGCGCGGGACACGTGTGGGCGCTCGCGCCCGCACGGCCCGGCCGTCCCTCGGCACCCCGCCCTAGGCGGGACCGGCTCCCCGGCTCCAGGAGGCCCGGGCGACCTGGCGCGTCAGTCTCCTGCCGCGCCACCCCGTCACGCGGTCCGCGTACACCGTGCCCTCCAGGTGGTCCGCCTCGTGCTGCAAGCATCTGGCAAAGAATCCGGTGCCGTGCACGGTGATCGGCTCGCCCGTCATCGTGAACCCCTCGACCACCGCGTGGTCGTGGCGCTCCGTGCCCGCCTCCAGACCCGGCAGGGACAGACAGCCCTCCGGGCCGCGCAGGACGATGCCGTCGGCCTCCACCAGCCGGGGGTTCACCACATGGCCCAGGTGGCGGACGTCCTCGTCGTCGGGACAGTCGTAGACGAAGACCCTCAAGGGCTCGCCCACCTGGTTCGCGGCGAGGCCCACGCCCTGGGCCGCGTACATCGTGGCGAACATGTCCTCGACCAGGCGGGCGAGTTCGGGGCCGAAGTCGGTGACCTCCTCGCAGCGGGTGTGCAGGACGGGGTCGCCGAGCAGGGAGAGGGGCCGGACGCGCCCGTGGGCGCCCGGGATGGAGCCGTGTCGCATGGCGGCAAGGGTACGGTCCTTTCTGACACGCGCATGCCGCTCACGGGCGTGAGGTGGTGCCGGGATTCGGGAGTGCGAATGGATCTCGATAGGCTGACCACCCACCACGTTGCCGTACGGCAGAGGCGCGGCGCGTACGCAAGGAGGATCGAGAACTGATGGCAGGCAACTCGGACCCGCTCTCGCCGCGGGCCAAGATCGCCGTGACCGCCGGCAAAGCGGTCGCGGCGGCGTCGCGCGCCGCGGGGCGCGGCAGTGGTTCGGTGATCGGCGGCCGGGTGGCGCTCAAACTCGACCCCGACCTTCTCGCCCGGCTCGCCCAGAACCTGGACGTCATCCTCGTCTCGGCGACCAACGGCAAGACCACCACCACGCGGCTGATCGCCGAGGCACTGCGCGCCGCCGGGCCGGTCGTGTCCAACGCGCTCGGCGCCAACATGCCGGCCGGCATCACCTCGGCCCTCGCGGGCGGCTCCGACGCCCGCTACGGCGTGATCGAGGTCGACGAGAAGTACCTCGCGGGCGTGGCCCGGGACACCGCCCCCAAGTGCATCGCGCTGCTCAACCTCTCCCGCGACCAGCTGGACCGCGCCGCCGAGACCCGCATGCTCGCGGAGAACTGGCGTGAGGGGCTTGCCGGTTCGAAGGCCGTCGTGGTCGCCAACGCCGACGACCCGCTGGTGGTCTGGGCCGCCTCCTCCTCCCCCAACGTGATCTGGGTCGCCGCCGGGCAGATGTGGAAGGACGACGCCTGGTCGTGCCCGTCCTGCGGTGGTGTCATGCAGCGGCCCGGAGACGACTGGTTCTGCGGCGAGTGCGGGTTCCGGCGCCCGACGCCGAGCTGGGCGCTGTCCGGGGACCACGTGCTCGACCCGCACGGGTCCGCCTGGCCGATCCACCTCCAGCTGCCGGGTCGCGCCAACAAGGCCAACGCCGCCTCCTCGGCCGCCGTGGCCGCCGTCTTCGGGGTGCCGCCGCAGGTGGCGCTGGAGCGGATGTACCAGGTGCAGGCGGTCGCCGGACGCTATGACGTCGTCCAGTTCCAGGGCCGTGACCTGCGGCTGCTGCTCGCGAAGAACCCGGCGGGCTGGCTCGAGACGTTCAGCCTGATCGATCCGCCGCCCACCCCGGTGATCCTCTCGGTGAACGCGCGCGGCGCCGACGGCACCGACACCTCCTGGCTGTGGGACGTCGACTACACGCGGCTGACCGGCCACCCGATCTTCGTCGTCGGTGACCGGAAGCTGGACCTCGCGGTGCGTCTGGAGGTCGCCAACCAGCACTTCCAGGTGTGCGAGAACCTCGACCAGGCCGTGCAGCAGGCACCGCCGGGCCGGATCGAGGTCATCGCGAACTACACCGCGTTCCAGGACCTGCGCCGCCGCGTCGGCAACTGACCACTAAGGACGTTTCCATGAGCGACAACCAACTGCGGCTGGTGTGGATCTACCCGGACCTGCTGAGCACCTACGGCGACCAGGGCAACGCCCTCGTCGTCGAGCGCCGCGCCCGGCAGCGCGGCCTGGACGTGGCGCGACTCGACGTGCGCAGCGACCAGCCGATCCCGACCTCCGGCGACATCTACCTCATCGGGGGCGGCGAGGACCGGCCGCAGCGCCTCGCGGCGGAGCGGCTGCGCCGGGACGGGCACCTGTACCAGGCGGTGCAGAACGGCGCGATCGTCTTCGCGGTGTGTGCCGGGTACCAGATCCTGGGCCAGGAGTTCGTCAACGACCTCGGCCAGCGTGAGCCCGGTCTCGGTCTGCTGGACGTGACGACGACGCGTGGCGAGGGCGAGCGGTGTGTCGGCGACGTCCTCGGGGACATCGACCCGCGGCTCGGTCTGCCCCCGCTGACGGGCTTCGAGAACCACCAGGGCATCACCCACCTCGGCCCGACCGCCCGCCCGCTCGCCCGCGTCTCGCTCGGCAAGGGCAACGGCACCGGCGACGGCACCGAGGGCGCGTACAACGACACCGTGTTCGGCACGTACATGCACGGCCCGGTGCTCGCCCGCAACCCGCTGATCGCGGACCTGCTGCTGAAGCTGGCGCTCGACGTGAACGCGCTGCCGCCGATCGACGACCGCTGGTACGAGGCGCTCCGCAACGAGCGCATCGCGGCCGCGCAGCAGCCCGCGTAGGCACGGCCGCGCGGCGGCCTGCGCGGACGCTGCCGCGCGGCCGTCCGCGTGACCGTGCGTTCACCTGATTTTCGGGGTGTCGTCAGCAGCCCGTCTGACGGTGCATCCGCACAGGTGAGCAGGCACGTCCAGCAGGCGGACGCGTGCTTCGGCCCCGCCCCCTCCTGCCGCTAGGGTGGCGGGGATTCGAGCCGGACAGTGTGGTCCGGACCGGCCCACGTGGAGAAGGTTGTTTCGGGCTATGCGCATTGGTGTCCTCACGTCCGGCGGCGACTGCCCCGGCCTGAACGCCGTCATCCGGTCCGTCGTGCACCGTGCCGTCGCCGACCACGGCGACGAGGTCATCGGGTTCCGGGACGGCTGGAAGGGCCTCCTGGAGTGCGACTACCTCAAGCTCGACCTCGACGCTGTGGGCGGCATCCTCGCCCGCGGCGGCACGATCCTCGGCTCCTCCCGGGTCCAGCCCTCGCATCTGCGGGACGGCGTGGAGCGGGCCCGGGGCCATGTCGCGGAGCTCGGCCTCGACGCGATCATCCCGATCGGGGGTGAGGGCACGCTCAAGGCGGCGAAGCTGATGTACGACAGCGGGCTGCCCATCGTGGGCGTACCGAAGACCATCGACAACGACATCGCCGTCACCGACGTCACCTTCGGTTTCGACACGGCGGTCGGGGTCGCGACCGAGGCGCTGGACCGGCTGAAGACGACCGCCGAGTCCCACCAGCGGGTGCTCGTCGTCGAGGTCATGGGACGCCACACCGGCTGGATAGCGCTCCAGTCCGGAATGGCGGCCGGCGCCCACGCCATCGTCGTACCGGAACGGCCCTTCGACATCGACGAACTGGCCCGCCGGGTCGGCGAGCGGTTCGAGGCGGGCAAGCGGTTCGCGATCGTCGTCGCGGCCGAGGGAGCGAAGCCGAAGGCCGGCAGCATGGCCTTCGACGAGGGCGCGAAGGACATCTACGGGCACGAGCGGTTCGCCGGAATCGCCCGGCAGCTCTCCATCGAGCTGGAGTCCCGGCTCGGCAAGGAGGCCCGGCCGGTCATCCTGGGGCATGTGCAGCGGGGCGGCACGCCGACCGCGTACGACCGGGTGCTCGCCACGCGGTTCGGCTGGCACGCGGTGGAGGCGGTGCACCGGGGCGAGTTCGGGAAGATGACCGCCCTGCGCGGGACGGACATCGTGATGGCGCCGCTGGCCGACGCGGTCGCGACCCTCAAGACCGTTCCCGAGGACCGGTACGCCGAGGCCGAGACCGTGCTCTAGTCCGTCCGGTCGGGCGCGGGTCCGCCGTGCCGGCCCCGCGGCCCCGGGACAGGGCCGTTCGCCCCCGGTGACAGAGGTCGCCGGGGGCTTCTCTACTCTTGTGGGCGGCAGGAAACGTACAACCCCCCACGAATCAGGAGCCGGCGGCATGGGACACAGCGGGCACGGCATGACCATGGATCTGCCGCCGTTCACGCTGGGGCGGGGCCTTCAGTGGTCGGCGGACCCGTTCTTCCTCGTCGGCTGTCTGGTGGGGCTGGGGCTCTACGGCTGGGGCGTCCTGCGGCTGCGCAGGCGCGGGGACGCGTGGCCGGTGGGGCGGACCGTGTCGTTCGTCGTCGGGGTGCTGACCATCGGGCTCGTCATGTGCACCAGGCTGAACGACTACGGCATGGTCATGTTCAGCGTGCACATGGTGCAGCACATGGTGATCAGCATGCTGTCGCCGATCCTGATCCTGCTGGGCGCGCCGATGACGCTGGCGCTGCGTGCGCTGCCGGCCGCCGGACGGGGTCGCAAGGGGCCGCGCGAGCTGCTGCTGATGCTGCTGCACAGCCGCTACATGCGGATCGTCACCCATCCCGCGTTCACCATCCCGCTGTTCATCGCGAGCCTGTACGCGCTGTACTTCACGCCGATCTTCGACTTCCTGATGGGCTCCAGGGCGGGGCACCTCGCGATGATGGTGCACTTCCTCGCCGTCGGTGTGGTGTTCTTCTGGCCGATCATCGGCGTGGACCCGGGGCCGAACCGGCCCGGCTATCTGATGCGGATGCTGGAGCTGTTCGCGGGCATGCCGTTCCACGCGTTCTTCGGCATCGCGCTGATGATGGCCTCGCAGCCGATGGTCGAGACGTTCGAGAACCCGCCCGCCTCGCTCGGCATCGACGCGCTCTCCGACCAGAACGCGGCCGGCGGGATCGCCTGGGCGTTCAGCGAGATCCCGTCCGTGCTCGTGCTGATCGCGCTGCTCTTCCAGTGGTACGGCTCCGAGCAGCGGCAGGCCAAGCGCAAGGACCGGGCCGCGGACCGCGACGGCGACCAGGAGCTGGAGGCGTACAACGCCTATCTTGCGTCGCTCAACACACAGGGGCGCTGAACCCGGGGCACCATGGAGGGACGCGCCCTGCGGAGGGCGGCCCCGAGGAAGGTGTCGCGATGGCAGGTACCACGGACAGTTCCACGAAGACCATGGGGGTGCTCACCGTCGGCGGACTCGTCGCGGTGACCGCCTACACGGTGGCGCTCGGCAGCAACGGCTGGCTGTGGTTCGGCTGGGTCGTGCTGGGGTTGATCACGCTCGCCATGATCATGACACGGCCCGGCCCTGGCCACCGGTGAGGCGGGCCGCCGAGTGGACGCCCGGCTGGTACTTCGGCAGCCGGGCGGTGATCTTCATCCCTGCTCCGAGGGCCGTCTCGATGACCAGGCCGTAGTCGTCGCCGTACACCTGGCGGAGCCGGTCGTCCACGTTGGACAGACCGATGCCCCCCGAGGGGCTCACCTCGCCGGCCAGGATGCGGCGCAGCGCGACCGGGTCCATGCCGGCGCCGTCGTCCTCGATGACGACCAGGGCCTCGGCGCCGGCGTCCTGCGCGGTGATCTGGATGTGACACTGGTCGGCCTTGCCCTCCAGGCCGTGTTTGACGGCGTTCTCCACGAGCGGCTGCAGGCAGAGGAAGGGCAGGGCCACCGGGAGGACCTCGGGGGCTATCTGGAGGGTGACGGCGAGACGGTCGCCGAAGCGGGCCCGGACCAGCGCCAGGTAGTGGTCGATGGCGTGCAGTTCGTCGGCGAGGGTGGTGAAGTCGCCGTGCCTGCGGAACGAGTAGCGGGTGAAGTCGGCGAACTCCAGGAGCAGCTCGCGGGCGCGTTCGGGGTCGGTGCGGACGAACGACGCGATCACCGCGAGCGAGTTGAAGACGAAGTGCGGGGAGATCTGGGCGCGCAGGGCCTTGATCTCCGCCTCGATCAGTTTCGTACGGGACTGGTCGAGGTCCGCCAGCTCCAGCTGGACGCTCACCCAGCGGGCCACCTCGCCGGCCGCCCGGACCAGGACGGCGGACTCGCGGGGCGCGCAGGCCACGAGAACGCCGTGCACCCGGTCGTCGACGGTGAGCGGGGCGAGAACGGCCCAGCGGACGGGGCAGTCGGCGTGCTCGCAGGTGAGCCGGAAGGCCTCGCCGCGCCCGCTCTCCAGGGGACCGGCCAGCCGTTCCATGATCTCGGCGCGGTGATGTGACCCCACGCCGTCCCAGACCAGCACCTGCGTCTCGTCGGTCAGGCACAGCGCGTCCGTGCCGAGCAGGGTGCGCAGCCTGCGGGCCGATCTGCGGGCCGTCTCCTCCGTGAGGCCCGCCCGGAGCGGGGGCGCGGCGAGCGATGCGGTGTGCAGGGTCTCGAAGGTGGCGTGCTCGACGGGGGTGCCCAGGCCGCCCAGGTTCTCGGGACGGGCGGTGCGGCGGCCCAGCCAGAAGCCCGCCGCGACGAAGGGGAGGATGGCGATGCAGACACCCGCCAGGAACCCGCTCATGCCTTCGCCTCCGCCGCTCGCAGCTCTTCCGTGCGCAGTTCCTCGGGCAGGTGGAACCGGGCCAGGATCGCCGCCGTGCCGGCCGGGACCCGCCCCGGGGTGGCCAGGGACACCAGGATCATGGTGAGGAAGCCGAGCGGTACGGACCACAGCGCGGGCCAGGCGAGCAGCGCGTGCAGGCCGCCCGTGCCGGGGAAGCCCGCCATGGTCGCGGCGACGGCGGCGAACGCCGAACCGCCGCCCACCAGCATCCCGGCGGCCGCGCCGGGCGGGGTCAGCCGTCGCCACCAGATGCCGAGGACGAGGAGCGGGCAGAAGGAGGACGCGGACACGGCGAAGGCCAGCCCGACCGCGTCGGCCACCGGCAGCCCGCCCACCAGCGGGCTCGCGGCGAGGGGCACGGCCATGGCGAGCCCGGTGCCCAGCCGGAAGTGCCGGACGCCCCGGGTCGGCAGGACGTCCTGGGTGAGCACGCCCGCGACGGCCATCGTCAGCCCCGACGCGGTGGACAGGAACGCGGCGAAGGCTCCGCCGGCGACCAGCGCGCCCAGCAGGTCGCCGCCGAGGCCGCCGATCACCCGGTCGGGCAGCAGCAGCACGGCCGCGTCGGCGTCGCCAGAGAGGGCCAGCTCGGGTGCGTAGAGGCGGCCCAGGGCGCCGTAGACGGGCGGCAGCAGGTAGAAGGCGCCGATCAGGGCGAGGACGGCGACGGTGGTGCGGCGGGCGGCGACTCCGTGGGGGCTGGTGTAGAAGCGGACGACGACGTGCGGCAGGCCCATGGTGCCGAGGAAGGTCGCGAGGATCAGGCCGTAGGTCGCGTACAGGGGGCGTTCCTCGCGGCCGGCGGCGAGGGAGGTGGACATGCCGCCGTTGCTGCCGCGCTCGGCGACGGGGACGGCGGTGCCCTCGGCGAAGGTGAGGCGGGTGCCCCGCTCGATGTGGTGGGTACCGACGGGGAGCCGGAGCACGGCGTCCCGGTGCGGGCGGCCGTCGACGCGGCCGTCCACCGTCACGGTCAGGGGGCGGTCGAGTCTGAGGTCGAGGGTGTCGTCGACCCGGACGACGCGCTGGTCGCGAAAGGTGGCCGGTTCCCCGAAGGCGTCGCGGGGCGCGCCGTCGCCCTGCCAGGCGAGGACGAGGAAGAGGGCCGGGACGAGGAGGGCGGTGAGCTTGAGCCAGTACTGGAAGGCCTGCACGAAGGTGATGCTGCGCATGCCGCCCGCGGCGACGATCGCGGTGACCACGACCGCGACGATCAGGCCGCCGAGCGAGTCGGGGGCGCCGGTCAGGACGGTCAACGTCAGCCCCGCGCCCTGGAGTTGGGGCAGCAGGTAGAGCCAGCCGACGCCGACCACGAAGGCGCCCGCCAGCCGCCGGGACGACTGCGAGCCGAGGCGGGCCTCGGCGAAGTCGGGGAGGGTGTAGGCGCCGGAGCGGCGCAGCGGGGCCGCGACGAAGAGGAGCAGCACCAGATAGCCGGCGGTGTAGCCGACCGGGTACCAGAGCATGTCCGGCCCCTGGACCAGGACCAGCCCCGCGATACCGAGGAAGGAGGCGGCGGAGAGGTACTCGCCGCTGATGGCGGCCGCGTTGAGGCGCGGGCCGACGGTGCGGGAGGCGACGTAGAAGTCGGACGTGGTGCGGGAGATGCGCAGGCCGAAGGCGCCGACGAGGACGGTCGCGACGACGACGAGCGCGACGGCGGGGACGGCGAAGGCCGAGTTCATCGGTCCTCGACCAGGCGTATGAGGTCCCGCTCGTTGCGTTCGGCGCGGCGGACGTACCAGCGGGCGAGCAGCACGAGCGGGGCGTAGAGGCAGAAGCCGAGGACCGCCCATTCGAGGCGGTGGGCGTCGGGCATGGCCGCGAAGAGCAGCGGCAGCGGGCCCACGAGCAGGGTGAGGACGGCGAACACCGCGAGAGCGGCCCGCAGTTGGGAGCGCATCAGGGAGCGGACGTAGGTGTGACCGAGGGTGGTCTGCTCGTCGATCTCGGTACGCGGCCGGTAGTAGCCGGAGGCGCGCAGGGTGTGACGGGCGGGCCCGGTGACGACGACACGCCGCTCGGCGGGGTCCTGGTGGGGCACGGTCAGGGCCTCCTCATCAGCAGGTCCCGCAGTTCTCGGGCGTGACGGCGGCTGACCTGGAGTTCCTCGCCGCCCACCAGGACGCTCACCGTGCCCGCGTCCAGGCGGAGTTCGCCTATGTGGCGCAGGGCGACGAGATGACGGCGGTGGATGCGGACGAAGCCGCGGGCCCGCCAGCGCTCCTCCAGGGTGGACAGCGGGATCCGGACCAGGTGGCTGCCGCGGTCGGTGTGCAGCCGGGCGTAGTCGCCGCGGGCCTCGACGTGGGTGATGTCGTCGACGGCGACGAAACGGGTCACACCGCCGAGCTCGACGGGTATGTGGTCCGGGTCGGGCTCGTGCACGGGGATGCGCGGAGCGGGGCCGCGCCGTTCGGCGGCTCTGAGCTCGACGGCGCGGCGGACCGCCTCGGCGAGCCGTTCCTTGCGGACGGGTTTGAGGACATAGTCGACGGCCTTGAGGTCGAAGGCCTGGACGGCGAAGTCCTCGTGGGCGGTGACGAACACGACCAGGGGCGGCCGCGCGAAGCCGGTGAGGAGACGGGCGAGGTCGAGGCCGTCGAGGCCGGGCATCTGGATGTCCAGGAAGACCACGTCGATGGCCTCGGGGCCGTCGGGTCCGGACTCCAGGGCACGGTTGATGCGGCGCAGCGCCTCGGTCGCGTCGCCGGCACCCTCCACGGTGCCGATCCGGGGGTCCGCGGTGAGCAGGTAGAGCAGCTCCTCCAGCGAGGGGCGTTCGTCGTCGACGGCGAGGGCGCGCAGCATGAAGGTGGAGTGTAGGGGCGATCCGCACGACTGGACATGCACCGGGGTGTGGACGTATGCGCTGGATACAGTGCCCGCATGAACAGCGCGCCCGCCCCTTTCGACGAACTCGACCGGAAGATCATCACCGCTCTGATGGCGAACGCCAGGACGAGCTTCGCCGAGATCGGGACGGCCGTCGGTCTGTCCTCGACGGCGGTCAAGCGCCGGGTGGACCGGCTGCGGGACACCGGGGTGATCACGGGATTCACGGCCACCGTGCAGCCGTCTGCGCTGGGCTGGCGCACGGAGGCGTACGTGGAGGTGTACTGCGAGGGCGCCGCGCCCCCGAGGCGCCTCGCGGAGGTGGCGCGCAACCATCCGGAGATCACCGCGGCGATGACGGTGACGGGTGGGGCGGACGCCCTGCTGCATGTGCGGGCACGGGATGTGGAGCACTTCGAGAACGTGCTGGAGCGCATCCGGTCCGAGCCCTTCATCCGCAAGACGATCAGCGTGATGGTGCTGTCCCATCTGCTGCCGGACAGCCCCGAGGCGGGCGCGAGCCAGCCCGCTCCCGAATAAACCTGCGCGGACGCAGTGAAGCTGCGTTGACCAGGCATATCACGCAGCATTCCTGCGTCGACACGCAATGCATGTTCCTTGTCGGGCGTCCCCGTCAGTTCCTACCGTGGTGTCAACCCCCGTCGACTCCGTAGGAAAAGGGAAAGGTGGAGGTACCTCACTGTGACCGAAACCCGTGTGCGGCGCCCTCGGCGCTTCCTCGTCTGCGAACCCAGACACTTCGCCGTGCAGTACGCGATCAACCCCTGGATGCGTCCCGACAGCCCCGTCGACGTCGACCTCGCCCAGGAGCAGTGGCACGGACTGGTCCGCGCCTACCGGACCCACGGCCACACCGTGGACACCGTGGAGCCGGCCCCCGGTCTCCCGGACATGGTCTTCGCCGCGAACTCGGCGGTCGTGGTGGCGGGCCGGGTCTTCGGCTCCCTGTTCCACGCTCCCGAGCGGCGGCCCGAGTCCGTCCACTACGACACCTGGTTCAAGGCGGCGGGCTACGACGTCCACCGGCCGGAGTCCGTCTGCGAGGGCGAGGGCGACCTGGTGTGGACGGGCCGGTACGTGCTGGCCGGCACCGGCTTCCGGACGACCCGTGAGGCGCATCGGGAGGTGCAGGAGTTCTTCGGCCACCCGGTGATCAGCCTGACCCTGGTGGACCCGCACTTCTACCACCTGGACACGGCGCTGTTCGTCCTCGACGACGACAACATCTCGTACTACCCGGAGGCGTTCTCCTCCGGCAGCCGTGAGGTGCTCGCCCGGCTGTATCCGGACGCGGTCCTCGCCACCCGCGACGACGCCATGGTGTTCGGCCTGAACTCGGTCTCCGACGGGCGCCATGTGTTCATCGCGCCCCGGGCCGAGGCCCTCGCCTCCCGTCTCACCGAGCGCGGCTATGTCCCCGTCCCCGTCGACCTCTCGGAGTTCCAGAAGGCCGGCGGTGGCATCAAGTGCTGCACGCAGGAGATCCGTTCATGACCGCACCCGTCGTCCCGACGCGCACCTCCGCCGATCTGATCCGTGCCGAGGAGCCTGTTCTCGCGCACAACTACCATCCGCTGCCCGTGGTCGTCTCCCGCGCCGAGGGCGCCTGGGTGACGGACGTCGAGGGCCGCCGCTACCTCGACATGCTGGCCGGCTACTCGGCCCTCAACTTCGGCCACCGGCACCCGCTGCTGATCGAGGCGGCCCACCGCCAGCTGGACCGTCTCACCCTCACCTCCCGTGCCTTCCACAACGACCGCCTCGCCGAGTTCGCCGAGCGGCTCGCGGAGTTGACCGGCCTGGACATGGTCCTGCCGATGAACACGGGCGCGGAGGCGGTCGAGAGCGGCATCAAGGTGGCCCGCAAGTGGGCGTACGAGGTGAAGGGCGTACCCGCCGACCGGGCGACCATCGTGGTGGCCGCCGAGAACTTCCACGGCCGTACGACGACGATCGTGAGCTTCTCGACGGACGAGACGGCGCGGGCGGGCTTCGGACCGTTCACCCCGGGCTTCCGGATCGTGCCGTACAACGACCTGGCCGCGCTGGAGGCGGCCGTCGACGAGACGACGGCTGCGGTGCTGATCGAGCCGATCCAGGGCGAGGCGGGCGTCGTCATCCCCGACGACGGCTATCTGGCGGGGGTCCGGGAGCTGACCCGCCGCAGGAACTGCCTGTTCATCGCGGACGAGATCCAGTCCGGGCTCGGCCGTACCGGGCGGACGCTCGCCGTGGAGCACGAGGGCGTCGTGCCCGACATGCTGCTGCTCGGCAAGGCGCTGGGCGGCGGGATCGTGCCGGTGTCGGCGGTGGTGGCCCGGCGGGAGGTGCTGTCGGTGCTGCGGCCGGGCGAGCACGGGTCGACGTTCGGCGGCAATCCGCTGGCCGCCGCGGTGGGCACGGCGGTGGTGGAGCTGCTGGAGACGGGTGAGTTCCAGCGCCGGGCGACCGAGCTGGGCGTGGTCCTGCGGGACGGGCTGACCGGGCTGGTCGGCAAGGGCGTCGTCGGCTTCCGGGCGCGCGGACTGTGGGCGGGTGTCGACGTCGACCCGGCCCTGGGCACCGGCCGCGAGGTGAGCGAGCGCCTCATGCGCAAGGGCGTCCTGGTCAAGGACACCCACGGCTCGACCATCCGGCTGGCGCCG
This sequence comes from Streptomyces sp. NBC_00080, assembly GCF_045041255.1. Taxonomy (NCBI): domain Bacteria; kingdom Bacillati; phylum Actinomycetota; class Actinomycetes; order Kitasatosporales; family Streptomycetaceae; genus Streptomyces; species Streptomyces sp. NBC_00080. Next base: position 8,033,167 of record NZ_CP108235.1, on the reverse strand, counting down.
CCGCTGACCATCACCGGCGAGGAACTGGCCTCGGCGCTGGCCACCTTGGAGAGCGTGCTGACGCGCGACGCCTGAGGGACGCGCCCCGCGAGGGGCGCGGATTCCCGGCCGCGCCGGCGCGCGGCCGCCGCCTCCCCGGTGGCTCGGCCGCTGTCGTGCAGGCAGGGTGAAGATTGAGTCAGGAGGTGGTAGACCACTCTCAGCGACAGAGAGGTCGGCCGTGGGCACACACGACGAGGACGGCGTTGCCCGCCGGTGGTTCGACGTGGCGGACACCGCCCCCCTGCTGCTCGACGCTCGGGGGACGGTGACGAGCTGGACCAGGGAAGCCGAGCGCCTGCTGGGGTACTCGGCCGCCGAGGCGGTGGGCGAGGACCTGGCCGGGCTGCTCGCCCCCGGGGACGCCGAGCGGCTGCCGTACGTCATGGACCGGTGCCGTCGGGACGGCGGCTGGGCCGGGCTGCTGTCCGCCCGCCGCCGGGACGGGCGGCCGGTGTCCGTGATGGCGCGGATCACCTCGGCCGATGAGCCCGGCGGCAGCGCGCGCCGGCTGGTCCTGCTCAACGAGATGGCCGACGCCCCCGGCTGGGACATGAGCCGCGCGGTGCTGGAGCAGATGATCGGCGGCTCCCCGATCGGTATCGCGATGGTCGACGCCGATCTGCGTTTCGTGTGGTCGAACGCGGCCCTGACCCAGTTCGGCGGCGGTCCGCCCGAGAGCCGGCTGGGGTTGCGGCTGGCCGAGGTCCAGCCGGGGCTGAACTCCGAGGCGATCGAGACGCAGATGCGACGGGTGCTGGCGACCGGCGAGCCGGTGCTCGGCTACGAACTCGTGGGGCGGGTACGGGCGGCGCCGCACCGCGAGACGGCGCACATGCTGTCGTTCACCCGTCTGGACGACGAGCACGGCGCCCCGATGGGCGTCTACTACACGGTCGTGGACATGACCGATCGGCACCGCGCCCGGCAGCGGCTCGCCCTGCTCGACCGGGCCGGCCGGCGCATCGGCCGCAGCCTGGACATCGCCCGGACCGCCCAGGAGCTGGCGGACGTGGCGGTGCCGGGGTTCGCCGACCTCGTCACCGTGGATCTGCTGGAGCCGGTGCTGCGGGGCGCGGAGCCCTCGCCCGGCCAGGTGTCGGACGACGCGGACGACTCCGTCACCCTGCGCAGGGCGGGACGGCGGGAGACCGGCGATCCCGGGGTCGCGACCGGCAGCCGTGAGGTCGTGCACCGGGGCGGCTCACCGGCGGTGCGCTGTCTGGTCGGCGGACGGCCCTGGCGGGTCGAACGGCTGGATCCCCTCGACCCGCTCGATCCGCTCACCGAGGAGTGGGTCGCGGATCTGCCCGCCGGTTCCGAGCCGCCCAGTGCCCTGATCGTGCCGGTCCGGGCGCGGGGGGTCACCCTCGGCGTGACCACGTTCCTGCGGCGCCACCGGCACGAGCCCTTCGGCGAGGACGATCTGGCGCTCGCCGAGGACCTCGTCTCGCGGGCGGCCGTCTGCGTGGACAACGCGCGCCGCTACACGCGCGAGCGCGACGCGGCCCTGGTACTCCAGCGCAATCTGCTCCCCCGGCGGCTGCCCGAGCAGGACGCGGTCGAGGTGGCCGCCTGCTACCGGCCGGCCGACGAGCTGACCGGTCTCGGCGGCGACTGGTACGACCTGATCCCGCTGTCGGGTGCGCGGGTGGCGCTGGTCGTCGGCGAGGTGCCGGGGCACGGCATCGACGCCGCCGCGGCCATGGGGCGGGTACGGACCGCCGTGCGCACCCTGGCCGCCCTCGACCTGCCGCCCGCGGAGATCCTCGCGCACCTCGACGACCTGGTCACCCGCATGGACGACGAGGAGAGCGTGGCGGCCGAGACGGAGCCGCGGGAACCGCGGTCGGGCGGTGCCCAGACCGTGGGCGCCGCGTGCGTGTACGTCGTCTACGACCCCGTCGACGGCCGGTGCGTGATGGCCGCGGCGGGGCATCCCGCCCCCGCCGTCGTCCTGCCCGACGGCAGCGTCACGTTCATCGAGCTGCCCCAGGGGCCACCGCTCGGTGCGGGCGGGCCGCCGTTCGAGGCGGCCGAGGTGACCCTGCCGGAGGGCAGCACGCTGGCGCTGCACACGGACGGTCTGCTGGCCCGGGGCGAGCGGTGGGCACTGGACACCGACCGGGAAAGGCTGCGGCAGGCCCTGGAGCAGTCCGCGGACACCCTCGAACTGCGCTGCGGGACGGTGATCGACGCCCTGGTCCCGGCCCGCCCGTACGACGACGTGGCCCTGCTGATGGCCCGGACCCGTCGGCTGTCGGCCGAGCGGGTCGCCGACTGGGAACTGCCCGCCGACCCGGCGGCGGTGGCCGAGGCCCGCAAGACCGCGAGCCGCCGGCTGGCGGAGTGGGGTCTGGCCGAGCTGTCGTTCACCACCGAGCTGGTCGTGAGCGAGCTGGTCACCAACGCCATCCGGTATGCCACCGGACCGATCCGGCTGCGGCTGATCCGCGAGCGCACCCTGGTCTGCGAGGTCTTCGACGGCGGCACCACCGCACCGCATCTGCGCCATCCGCGCGCCACCGACGAGGGCGGCCGCGGGCTGCTGCTGGTCTCGCAGGTCACGCAGCGGTGGGGCACCCGCTTCCTCCCCGAGGGCAAGATCATCTGGGCCGAGCAGTCACTCACGGATCCCGACGCCTGACCGGTTCCGACCGGCTCCGACCGGCTCCACGGAGCGGCCCACCCACCCTGTTCGTCACATCACATGAGAAAATGATGCAAACCCGGCGGATGGGACACTGCCATGAACGACAAGGCGATCGACTACACGGCGGTGTTCCAGGCGTTGCCGGGCGCGGTGGCGCTGCTGACACCCGAGCTGCTGTACGCGGACGCCAACAGGGAGTTCCTGCGCGTGTCCGGCCGCAGGCGCGAGCAGTTGATCGGCCGGCACGTCTTCGAGGTCTTCCCCGACAACCCCGAGGACGGCGCCGCGAGCGGCATGCGCAACCTGGAGGCCTCGCTGCGGCGGGTGCTCGCCACCGGCGAGCGGGAGGCCATGGCGCTCCAGCGTTACGACGTCGAGTCGAGCGAGCGGCCCGGCGAGTGGGACGAGCGCTACTGGAGCCCCGTCAACGCGCCCGTGCACGGGCCGGACGGCTCGGTGGTGCTGATCGTGCACCGGGTCGAGGAGGTCACCGAGCTGATCCGGGCCCGCGGCGGCCGCGGGACGGGCGGGGACGGAGCGCGGGCGGGCAGCCGGGGCCGGGTCCTGGAGGCCGAGCTGTACACCCGCGCCCGCGAGCTCCAGGAGCTCAACGAGCGGCTGCGGCTGGCCCATGCCCGTGAGCGCGAGGTGGCCCTCGCCCTTCAGGAGGCGATGCTGCCCGCCGGCCGGCAGGTCGGGCACCACCGGGCCGCCGTGCGCTACCGGCCGGCGGTCGGCGCGCTCAACGTGTGCGGCGACTGGTACGACCTGGTGGACCTCGTCGGCGGCAACCGCATCGGCGTGTCGGTCGGCGACGTCGTCGGGCACGGTCTGGAGGCGGCCGGGGTGATGGGCCAGCTGCGCAGTGCCCTCAGCGCGGCCTCCCGGGTCGCCGCGGGCCCGGCCGAGGCGCTGAACGTCCTGGGGCGGTACGCACACGTCGTGGACGGCGCCGAATCCGCCACCGCGGTCACCACGTTCATCGACTTCGACCACCACATCATCACCTACAGCAGCGCCGGGCACCCCCCGCCCGTGCTCGTCCACACCGACGGCCGGGTGGAGTTCCTCGACCGGGCCACCGACCCCCCGCTCGACGCCCGGCCCACGCCGGTCCCCCGGCCCCAGGCACGCACCGCCTACGACAGCGGCGCCACGCTCGCGCTGTACACCGACGGACTCGTGGAACGGCGGCGCGAGGACATCGACACGGGTCTCGCCCGCCTCGCCGACGCCCTGGCGCGCCACCGGGAGGCGGACCCCGAGTCCCTCGCCGACGCCGTCCTGCTGGAGTTGCTGCCGCCCGGCGGGGCGACCGACGACACGGCGCTGGTGATCGTGCGGCTGTGAGGAGGCACGGCCGCGCGGGTCCTACGCCCTTACGCCTCGTCAGTCACATCGACTCGTCAGTCACATCGGCCACAACGGCCACGACGGCCTCGACGAATTCGTGACCCGCGAGGGGCGCTCGGTTCGGCGGCCGGCGCGGCCGCGACCCGGTCGATGGCCGGCCCGGCCGCATGCGAGCCGGAATTCGAAGGAGGCGCAGTTTCGCTGCCGGGCCCCTTGATGTTGTCGAGCAGGGAGCGTTCCTGTCCTTCCACGGTCCGGGTGAGCGACTCCTGAAGAATGCCGAAGGCGAATCCCCGGGCAATCACCTGAGTCGGCGTGTCGAGCCGTGTCGGACCCGAGAAGAACTGCCCACTCGTCAGCAGTATTCCCCCCGTCGCCAAAAGAGCGCCGACAGGCAGTCGCAGGATTATCAATCCTGTCGCCACATGATAGGGTCCGGCCGTCCCGCGGACGTCCTTCAACGAGACGGCACCCGCTATGGCGGCGGCAAGCATTCCGATGAACTCCAGGAAAAACACATCGGCCGATCCTGCGGAGTCACCGAGAGGGCAGACTTTTTCGGGTGCTTCGACCTCCCGGTCCACGGGGAAGCAGAATATTTCGGCAACGTGATGATTCTGTGCGGCCCACACCCCGAGGGCGACAGCCAGGATCCACATGACACCCGCGGCGCTCACCACCATGTGCGTGAAGCTGCGTACCCTCGCCCGCTCCGCCTCCTCCGCCTGATAGGCGGCATGCAGGGTGATGGCCGCCAGCTCCCGGGTCCCCACGGCAGGGCCCACGTCGGTCCCCGGTACGGCGCGGCCTCCGGTCGCCGGGGCAGTTCCTCGTCCCGCCCCAGATGGAGCCAGGCATGAGAAAGCGCCTGGAAGCCCTTGTTGCGAAATTCCTCCCGCGGGGCGATGCGCAGCAGGGCGACCTCGGCCTCGTGTATATTCGCCAACGCTCGATCCGCCGGTGCGCCTGACATGCGCCTAAGGATCTTTCTCCCCTTTGGCCCCTGCGGAGCGGTGCGCGCGGCATTCAGGTGTGCCGTTACCTTGGTGACGATTTCTTCGTCCGCGGCAGTGATTCCACCGGCTTGGACACGTAATGCCACGAACTCGTTCAGCTGCCCCTGGAGGTGGGCCACATGTGCGCTCATGCACTGATACCAGGAAGATCCCCTGACGGCCACATCGGCATCGCTGTCGACATTCACCATGTCTCAGTCCTCCTGAAGAGGCCCCTCTATTCCATTTGACACCTTCGGATAAGTATGGGTAACCGCGGAAAAATAGTGGATTCAACCTTTGTTGCGCAAACTCGTGGCTCTGCGAGCGGTTCCTCGGGCGGCTTCGCCCCGTGCTTCCGTACAGTCGGCCCCGGCACCTACACTTACACCCCACGACTTACCGGCTGACCAGCCGGAACACGGCGGTTGGGCAAACCCGCTGGAGTGAGGAGCCACCCTTTGTTCTACTACGTGCTCAAGTACGTCTTGCTGGGCCCCCTGCTGAGACTGGTCTTCCGACCGCGGATCGAAGGCCTCGAGCACGTACCGGAGTCGGGTCCGGCGATCGTCGCCGGGAACCATCTGTCGTTCTCGGACCACTTCCTGATGCCCGCGATCCTCAAGCGCCGCATCACCTTCCTCGCGAAGGCCGAGTACTTCACGGGTCCCGGCATCAAAGGCCGGCTGACGGCGGCCTTCTTCCGCAGCGCGGGCCAGATCCCGGTCGACCGCTCGGGCAAGGAAGCGGGCCAGGCCGCGATCCGCGAGGGCCTCGGTGTGCTCGCCAAGGACGAGCTGCTCGGTATCTACCCGGAGGGCACCCGCTCGCACGACGGCCGCCTGTACAAGGGCAAGGTCGGGGTGGCGGTGATGGCGCTCAGGGCTCAGGTCCCCGTCATCCCCTGCGCGATGATCGGCACCTTCGAGGCGCAGCCGCCCGGCAAGGTGATCCCGACCCTGCACCCCGTGGTGATCCGGTTCGGCAAACCCCTCGACTTCTCCCGCTACCTCGGCATGGAGAACGAGAAGGCGGTGCTGCGGGCGATCACCGACGAGATCATGTACGCGATCCTGACGCTGTCCGAGCAGGAGTACGTGGACCAGTACGCGGCCGTCGCCAAGGCGGAGGAGGCCGCGGCGAAGGCGGCCAAGGCCGAGAAGGAGCGCAGGTTCCCGCGCCTGCCGTCACGTTGACGTCCCGTCACGAATCGATGGTCCGTCAGGACGACTGAAAGGGCGGCCGGATCACTCCGGCCGCCCTTCGCTGTCGTGCGGTGGTGCTACGGCTTGGGCGTGGCGTGCGGCGCGCAGGTCACGTCCGCGGTGTCCAGCTTGCCGGTGAGCAGGTAGGCGTCCACCCGGGAGTTGATGCAGGTGTTCACCAGGCCGGTCACTCCGTGGGAGCCGGCGTCCTTCTCGGTGATCAGGCGGGAGCCCTTGAAGCGCTTGTGCAGTTCGACGGCACCCTCGTACGGGGTGGCCGCGTCATCCGTGGACTGCACGATGAGCACCTGCGGCAGGCCCTTGTGGGTCTTGACGTCCACCGGGGTCTGCTGCTGGACCGGCCAGAAGGCGCACGGCAGGTTCATCCACGCGTTGGCCCAGGTCATGAACGGGTAGTCCTTGTTGAGCCGCGTGTTGTCGCTGTTCCACTTCCGCCAGCTGGTGGGCCACTTGGCGTCGGTGCACTCGACGGCGGTGTAGACGGCGTTGCCGTTCTCCGAGGAGATGTTGCCGGCCGTGTCGGTCAGGTCCGGGGCGGCCGCGTCGACGAGCGCCTGGGTGTCTCCCGCGAAGTACTTGCTGAAGACGGTGGCGACCGGAACCCACGAGGAGTCGTAGTACGGGGCGCTCTGGAAGAAGGAAATGAGCTCGGCCGGGCCGACGATCCCGCCGATGGGGTTCTTCTTTGCGGTGGCGCGCAGTTCGAGCCACTTGGCCTGGACGGCGGCGCGGGTGGTGCCGAGGTGGAAGGTGGCGTCGTTGGCGGCGACCCAGTCCTGCCAGTCCTTCCAGCGGCCCTCGAAGGCGACGTCCTGGTCGAGGTTGGCCTCGTACCAGATCTTCTCGCGGGAGGGGTTGACCACGCTGTCGACGATCATGCGACGCAGGTGGCCCGGGAACATGGTGCCGTAGACGGCGCCGATGTAGGTGCCGTAGGAGACGCCCAGGAAGTTGAGCTTCTTCTCACCCAGGGCGGCGCGGATGACGTCCAGGTCGCGGACGGTGTTCGGGGTGGTCATCTGCGCCAGCACGGCCTTGCCGCTGCGCTCGGCGCACCCGTCCGCGTACTCACGGGCGAGCTTGATCTGGGCGAGCTTGTCGGCCTCGCTGTCCGGGACCGGGTCGGCCTTCGGCGCCTTGACGAACTCCTGCGGGTCGATGCAGGAGATGGGCGCGGAGTGGCCGACCCCGCGCGGGTCGAAGCCCACGAAGTCGTAGGCCTTCGCCACGTTGGTCCAGACGGGGGCCTTGGTGGTGACGCGGCGCGGGAAGCGCAGGCCCGAGCCGCCGGGACCGCCGGGGTTGTAGACGAGCGCGCCCTGGCGCTCCGCGGCGGTGCCCGTGTTGCCGATGCGGTCGACGGCCAGCTTGATCTTCTTGCCGTTGGGCTTGGCGTAGTCGAGCGGCACGGTGACCCAGCCGCACTGGATCGGCTTCTCCAGACCCCAGTCGGCGGGGCAGTCCTGCCAGTCGATGCCGGCCTTGCCGGCGCGCTCCGCTGCGATCGCGGCACCGCGCGCCTCCCGGTCCTGCCCCGGACGGCCGCTGGTCGCGCTGGCCGTGGGCGCCGCGAAAGCGCCGGCGAGCATCGTCGCGGCGACGAGTACGCCGGCCGAGCCGAGCGCCGTGGTGCGCTTGTTCGGTCGTATGTCCTTCAAGTGGGAACTCCCCTACCTGGTGTTGGCGGCAGAGGGATCCTCGCGGCTGTGAGGCACCTGAGAAAAGGTGTCGTTGACCTTCTTTGCCAATCCGATAACCGGAAAGTGATGTACCGCTCACCGGATGTCGACATCGGCGAGCGCCTCGTCCAACGCCCGCCGCAGCCGCAGCGCGTCGGGCGCGACGGCGGTGACGAGAGCCGCCGGCCCGGCCAGCGGCATGACACGGGCGTGCTCACCGATGTGCCGGGCCTCGGTCGGGGATTCGCGGAACTCCGGCCGGACGACGACGAGTTGACCCACCGCACGATACTCCGCCAGGACGGCGGGCCCGTCCCAGCCGCCGGGCGCGCCGGGCCCGCAGGCCAGTTCCTGATCGAGGACGACCCGCCCGGCGACGCGCACGGTGAGCCGGCTGGTCAGCCTCCCCGGCTCCTCCCCCACCCGGCCGAGCACCTGCTCCTCGCGCAGGACGAGCCGGGCGTCGGCCCCGAGCTCGGCCCGTGTGGTGACGAACAGATCGCTCCCCCTCGCCGAGATCAACTGCTCGGGCAGCCAGCGCAGTTCACCACCGTCGGCGACCGTGAGGCGGACGTCGTAGTGGGCCTCGTCCTTCGCCTGCCCGGGCAGGGCGATGGTGGCGGCGGCCGAACCGACGCGCAGCCGGGCGCCGCTCCCGACGTCGGCCTCGACGGCGAAACGGTCGCCGCCGAGAGGCCCGCTCATCGCGCCGACGAGGATGACCCGCGCCTCGCCGGCGGTGCCCCGGGTGCGGCGCAGCGCCAGCGGTCCGTCGCTCTCGAGGACGGGCAGGGAGGTCCCCCCGCGTCCGTCGTCCCTCGCCCCGATCCGCGCGGTGGCGTGCACTCCGCTCATGTCACGCCGTCCAGGCGGCGAACTGCGCCCGCACCCACGCGGCGACGTCCCCGACACCGCCCTCGCTCCGCAACGACTGGAAGACGACCGGCAGTTCGGCCCGCTGGGCCTTGGCATCGGCGGCCATCCGGGCGAGGTCGGAGCCGACGTACGGCGCGAGGTCGGTCTTGTTGACGACGAGCAGGTCGGCGGTGGTGACACCGGGCCCGCCCTTGCGGGGGATGTCGTCCCCGCCCGCCACATCGATGACGAAGATCTGCGCGTCCACGAGGCCCTTGGAGAAGGTCGCGGTGAGATTGTCGCCACCGGACTCGACGAGGATCAGGTCCAGCGGGCCGACCTCGTCCTCCAGATCCTCCACGGCCTCGAGGTTGGCGGAGATGTCGTCCCGGATCGCGGTGTGCGGACAGGCGCCCGTCTCGACGGCCGTGATCCGCTCGGGCGGCAGCACGGCCTCCCGGAGCAGGAACTCGGCGTCCTCGCGGGTGTAGATGTCGTTGGTGACGACGGCGAGGGACAGTTCGTCGCGCAGGGTGCGGCAGAGCGCGGCGACGGTGGCGGTCTTGCCGGATCCGACGGGACCGCCGAGCCCGATACGCAGGGCGCGGCGCGAGCCGTCGGCCCGACGGGCGTCGGCGCCGACGGCTGCGGGCCCGTGGTGGGAGTGGTCGAGATGCACAACGGCTCCTGTTCAGCCGGTCCGGGTCAACTCAGCCCGTCCGGCGCTTGAGGACGAGGCCCGTCCAGGGCCGAGAGCGGGGGTCCGGGGGCAGAGCCCCGGGGTCGGGAACGGGAAGGGGCGGCGGGGGCGGGAAGCCTCACGAGGCGAACAGCCGTACCGGCCAGGCAGCATGCACCTCCGCCCCGATCTCCAGCAGCGGCGCCGAAGCCGCCGGCAGCGCGTCAACCCCGGCCGTGGCTGCGGCCGCCCCCGCCACCACCGCCCGGTCGACCACCCGGTCCAGCTCCGGGGCCAGCCTGGCCAGCACCGCCGTCGCTTCGAACGGGTCCAGGCTGAGCAGCCGCACCACGGCCGTCGCCGGTCCGCTCACGCTCTCGTAGACCGAGCAGTACGCGGCGTCCGCCGCCCCGAGCCCGGCCGCCCGCGCGGTCAGCCCCAACACCACCGGCTGATGGGCCCCCTTGGGGAACTCACGAGCCAGGGCGTCGAGTTCGGTGCTCGGCCAGGCCGCCCGGGCGGCCCGCATCAGCTGCCGGCCCAGCTTCCTGGCGGTCAGCCGAAGTGCCGGGGACGGGGTGCGGGCGTCCGCCGCCGCGTCCAGCTCCGCCGGGTCCCCGCCGGCCGCGGCGGCGGCCGCCAGCGCGGCGGTCACCAGCCCCGTGGTGTGCAACCTCCCCCGGAGGAAGGCCTCCAGGCTCGTCGCGCCGGTGATCCGTCCCGCCCTGACGGCCTGTTCCGCCCCGCCGGAGTGCGCGTGTCCTCCGGCGGGGAAGCGGCCGTCGGCCAGGACGAGCAGTGCTGCCCTTGTCACGTCGATGTCCTCAGAACCTGATCAGAACAGGAAGTAGCGCTGTGCCATGGGCAGTTCCGCGGCCGGCGTCGCCTCGACCAGCTCCCCGTCGATGTGCACGGCGAAACTGTCGGGGTCGACCTGGACGCGCGGCCGGGCGTCGTTCTCCCGCATGTCCGTCTTGGTGACACCGCGCGTGGACTCGATGGCGACGAACTTCTTGCCCAGTTGCAGACGCTCCGGCAGTCCGTCCTCGATCGCGAGCGGCGCCACGAAGTTGAACGAGTTCGAGGCGGGTGCCCGGCCGATCGCGCCGTACATCGGTCGCGGCAGGATCGGCTGCGGCGTCGGGATCGAGGCGTTGGCGTCGCCCATCTGCGCGTACGCGATCTGCCCGCCCTTGATCACGAGGTGCGGCTTGACGCCGAAGAACGCCGGCTCCCACAGCACCAGGTCGGCGAGCTTGCCGCCCTCGACCGAGCCGATCTCGCGGGCCAGCCCCTGCGCGAGCGCGGGGTTGATCGTGTACTTGGCGATGTAGCGGCGCACCCGGTGGTTGTCCGCCCGGCCGTCGCCCGGCAGGGAGCCCCTGCGCCGCTTCATGACGTGCGCCGTCTGCCAGGTCCGCAGGATGACCTCGCCGACCCGGCCCATGGCCTGCGCGTCGGAGGAGATGATCGAGATCGCCCCGAGGTCGTGCAGGACGTCCTCGGCGCCGATCGTCGACGGCCGGATCCGCGACTCGGCGAACGCCAGGTCCTCCGGGACCGCCGGGTTGAGGTGGTGGCACACCATCAGCATGTCGAGGTGTTCCTCGGCGGTGTTCACGGTGTACGGCCGCGTAGGGTTCGTGGAGCTCGGCAGCACGTGCGGCTCGGAGACCACGGTCATGATGTCCGGCGCGTGCCCGCCGCCCGCACCCTCGGTGTGGTAGGCGTGGATGCCGCGGCCGGCGATCGCGGCGAGCGTGTCGCCCACGAACCCGGCCTCGTTGAGGGTGTCCGTGTGGATCGCGACCTGGATGCCCGTCCGGTCGGCGACGGTCAGCGAGGCGTCGATGACGGCCGGCGTCGAGCCCCAGTCCTCGTGCAGTTTCAGACCGAGCGCCCCGCCCCGGATCTGCGACAGCATCGCGTCCTGCGAGACCGTGTTGCCCTTGCCGAGGAACCCGATGTTCAGCGGGTACTGCTCCATCGCCTCCAGCATCCGCGCGAGGTGCCACGGGCCGGGCGTCACGGTGGTCGCCTTCGATCCCTCGGCCGGCCCGGTGCCGCCGCCGACCAGCGTGGTGACACCGGCGGACAGCGCCTCGTCGGCGATCTGCGGACAGATGAAGTGGACGTGCGCGTCGACCGCGCCGGCCGTCAGGATCCGTCCGTTGCCCGCGATGATCTCGGTCTCCGGGCCGATGACCAGGTCCGGGTGGACCCCGTCCATCGTGTCGGGGTTGCCGGCCTTGCCGATGCCGGTGATGCGCCCGTCGCGGATGCCGACGTCGGCCTTGACCACACCCCAGTGGTCGACGACCACCGCGCCCGTGATGACGGTGTCGGGCGTGCCGTCTGCTCGCGTGGCGCGGGACTGTCCCATGGACTCACGGATGACCTTGCCGCCGCCGAAGACCGCCTCCTCACCGGCGAGTCCGGGGCCGCCGCAGCGGTCCTCCTCGATCTCGATCAGCAGGTCGGTGTCGGCGAGCCGGATGCGGTCGCCGGTCGTCGGACCGAACAGGTCGGCATACGCGGCACGCGAGATCTCAGGCATCGAGGGCACCTCCGGTCTCGCCGCGCAGACCGGGCACGACACGGGCGCCGGCGAGGGGGACGAGTTCGACGTCGACGGGGATGCCGGGCTCGAAGCGCACGGCCGTGCCGGCGGCGACGTTCAGCCGCCGGCCGCGCGCGGCGGCGCGGTCGAACTCCAGGCCGGGGTTGGCCTCGGCGAAGTGGTAGTGGGAGCCGACCTGGACGGGCCGGTCGGCGGCGTTGAGGACGGTGAGCCGGGTGACCTCACGGCCCTCGTTGTAGACGACGGGGTCCGCGGCGAACAGGATCTCTCCGGGAATCATCGAGGCCCCCTCAGACGATCGGATCGTGGACGGTGACCAGCTTGGTGCCGTCCGGGAAGGTGGCCTCGACCTGGACGTCGTGGATCATCTCGGGGATGCCCTCCATGACGTCGTCGCGGGTGAGCAGCTTGCGGCCGGAGGACATGAGCTCGGCCACCGTGCGGCCGTCACGCGCGCCTTCGAGGATGTGCGCCGTGATGAGGGCCACGGCCTCCGGGTGGTTGAGCCTGAGCCCGCGGGCCCGGCGCTTCTCGGCGACGTCGGCCGCCACGTGGATCAGCAGCCTCTCCTGCTCGTGCGGGGTCAGTTGCACGTCCCACCTCACATCCTCGCTCCGGACCGTGCGGGGCCCGGTTGCCGCGGCCACGGGGTAAAGACCCTGGTGGCATGGATCGGCAGGCTAGTTGGACCGCATTTCGAGCAAGTTAACCGAGCTGTGATCGATTCAGGCGCCCGAAAGCGGCGGCGACACGCTCATCAACGCGCGCAGTCCGTCGCGCAGCACCTCGACCGGTGCGGGACCGTACAGCGACTGCTGGACGAGGAAGCCCAGCACGACGGCGATCATCGTGCGTGCCACGTCGTCCGGCGCCACGTCGGACCGCATCATCCCGGCCTCCTGGTAGGCGACGACGATCCGCCCCCACGCCTCGCGCACCCCCCGGTAGCCCTCGCTCAAGATCGCCGCCAGCTCTTCGTTGCGCAGCGTCTCCGTCCACACCTGGATCACCAGACGGGGGAAGGCCGGCCGGCCGTCGACGGTCAGGGACTCCTGGGTGGCGAGGACCCTGCGCAGGACCGAGGAGACGAGGTCGTCGGGGGTCGGCGGCGGGATGTGCCGGCTCTCCTCCTCGAAGCCCTCGCGGACCAGGCTCAGCACCTCGCCGACGATCGCGGCGATGAGCTCCTCCTTGCCGCTGAAGTAGCGGTACACCGCCCCGGCGGACAGGTCGGCCTCCTTCAGCACGTCCTGCATGGACGTGGCGTGGAAGCCGTTGCGGGCGAAGCAGACCGACGCGCCGTCGAGGATCTGCCTGCGGCGGGCGTCGAGGTGTGCCTGGGATACACGGGCCATGGCCCAAACGTAGAACGAACATTCCTTCTTGACAAGGAGCGGTTCCGGCGGGACGGTGTGCGCGAACGGTAAAACGAACGATCCTTCTTTTTGCCCCTCAGGCCCCTGCCTCCCCGTCCACGACCCGACCCGTCCGCAGCCCGCCTCATTCGCACGCCGCCTCATTCGCAGGCCGACCCGCCCGCACGACCATCTGCCCGCACACCGACCGCCCGCGGCCCCGCCCGTCCGACACGCCGTCCCGCACGCCTCCAGGGGGAGTCCCCATGTCCGCCACCCGGCGCCTGATCGCCCTCGTCCTGCTCGTCCCGACCGTCGCCGCCGTCGCCCTCTGGGCCTTCGCCTGGCCGGCCGCCCGCACCGCACCCCGCGACCTGCCGCTCGGCGTGACCGGTCCGCCCGCCGCGACCGCGCAGCTGGAGAAGCAGCTGACCCGGCACGAGGGCGCCTTCGAGATCCACCACTACGCCGACGCGACGGCCGCCCGGGACGCCGTCGAGGACCGGACCGTATACGGCGCGGTGGTCGTCACCGCCGAGGGGTCCGAACTGCTGACCGCCTCGGCCGCGAGCCCGCTCGTCGCCCAGCTGCTGCAGCAGGCGGTCGCGCGGCAGGCGGCGGCCTCCGGCACCCGGGTGAAGACGGTGGACGTGGTGGCGGCTCCGGCCGCCGACCCGCGCGGCTCGGCCCTCGGCGCGAGCGTGCTGCCGCTGGCCCTCGCCGGGATCGCGGCGGGCGCGCTGGTGTCCCTGCTGGGCCTGCGCGGGGTCCGTGCCGTGATCGCACTGGTCGGCGCCGCCGCCCTGGTCGGGTCGGTCGCGGCGGCGCTGGCGCACAGCTGGCTCGGGGTGCTCACCGGCGACTGGTGGGCGGAGGCCGCGGTGCTGGGGCTCTCCACGCTCGCGGTGAGCGCGGCCGTGGCGGGCTGCGCCGCACTGCTCGGCACGCCGGGCATCGGAGCCGCGTCGTTCGTGGTGATGTTCCTCGGGAATCCGCTCTCCGGTGCGGCGTCGGCGCCACGGATGCTGCCGGAGCCGGTCGGGGTGATCGGCCAGTGGCTGCCGCCGGGTGCCGGTACGACCCTGCTGCGTTCGGTGTCGTTCTTCGACGGGGCGGCGGCGACCGGCCCCGCGCTCACGCTGGTCTGGTGGGCCGCGCTGGGCCTCGGGGCGGTGCTGCTGGGCGCCCAGCTGAAGCCGGCACCGATCCGGGCCGAGCCGACCACCGAGGCGCGGCGGTCGGCACTCGTCGCCTGACCGTCCCGTCGCCCGCCCCGCCCACAGGGCCGGGCACCCCCGGATCCGGGGGTGCCCGGCCTTTCGTGTGCCACTACGACCGGTGCCTACGACCGGGGCTTCCTGCCGATGCCCGCCGCCGGTGCCCCCTACGACGGATTCGGGCCCCGGTACTCCGCCGTGACCCCGAACCGGCGCTGTTCGCGGGGAGCGGACGCGACCTCGCGCACGGTGGTGACCGAGCTGATCACCGGCTCCTCCGCGGCCTTGTCGAGTTCGTCGAGTCGCTCCAGGTCAGCGGCGGAGACAAGGGCGACGAGAGGCTTGCCGTGGCGTGTCACGACGACACGTTCACCGCCGTACACCACGCGGTTGATCAGGTCGGCGAGTTCAGCCCTGGCTTGCGTCACCGGAATCTCGTAGGCCATACCCCCATTCTAACGTCACGTACATCCTGTACATTTTTTACAGATCCCGTCGGACGTAGAAGGCGTCCTACGGAGAGGAGAAGGAGGGGCTCCGATGAACCGACCGTCCGCCCGCCATGTCCTGCCCGAGTTCACCGAGCGCACGAGCTTCGGGCACCGGACCATGGATCCGTACTCGAAGCTGCTGGAGGAACGGATCGTCTTCCTGGGGACGCGGATCGACGACGTCTCGGCGAACGACGTGATGGCCCAGTTCATGTACCTCGAGCACAAGGACCCGGACCGGGACATCGCGCTGTACATCAACTCCCCCGGCGGCTCCTTCAGCGCGATGACGGCCCTCTACGACACGATCCGGTACGTCACCTGCGACGTGGAGACCACCTGCCTGGGCCAGGCGGGCTCGTCCGCGGCGGTGCTGCTGGCGGCGGGCACGCCGGGCAAGCGGTACGCGCTGCCGGGCGCGCGGATGACGATCCGCCAGCCGTCCCTGCCCGAGCCCGTCCAGGGACAGGCGAGCGACCTGGCGATCCAGGCCGAGGAGCTGGCCCGGACCCGCGCCAGCCTGGAGGAGATGCTCGTACGGCACACCGGGCGGACGCCGGAGCAGGTGACCGCTGACATCGAGCGGGACAGGTTCCTCACCGCCCAGGAGGCCGTGGAGTACGGCCTGGTGGACGGGATCATCCCCAGCCGCAAGGCATCGGCCGGCGCGCCCGGCGGGAGGTGAGCCGCCGATGGTGCCCGAGCTGCCGCCACTGCCCGCGCTGACCCGCGCGGAGGCCGAGCTGATCGACGGTTATCTCGACGTGGTCGACATGCTCGGCCGGATCAATCCCGCCCACCACGGCGACACCTACCGCGGACTGCGCGCCGCCCAGGCGCTGGTGACCAAGGCGACCGCGCTGCGCGACGCGCTGACGCTCATGCACCAGCGGGGCGAGAGCGAGCTGCACGCGCCGACGCTCGCGCGGGCGCTGCGCGTGCTGGACGGGGAGCGCCGTACCGCGCGTGTCACGCTGCCTCCGCTCTCCGACAGTTGACCCGGGCGACCCGCCTCCGGTCCGGACCGCTCGCGCCCAGGACGTGACGACCGGACCGGAGTTGAAACGACCCATAAGAGGTACCCCCGTTCAGCGGAGCGTCTACTGCTCCCCCGACCCCCGCGAGGTTGCGCAAAAGGGCGCTCTTCGGGCGGAATAGCGGGCTCCACCGCTGGTGGGAGCCCCTGGGGTGCCTTGACACCTGATCGCCCATCAGGGTGTCCACCCGAACGGGTGAGTGGTGAGTAACCCCACAAATCCCCGGTTCCGTTGGGATTTTCGGACATCGGTGAGCCAAGATCCCTGACTGACGACAAGCCCCCGCCACAAGAGGCGGGGCGGTCCGGGCGGACGCCGAGTCCTGCCGCCGCCCGGATGACCGGTCGACAGGAGTGCATCGGCAGGAGTGGAGGACCCAAGCACGACGGGTCGCCGGAACGGTCACGCCATGACCGGGCCGAGCAGCCCTTGGGGTGAAGCCGCAGCAGCGGCCGGGCAACTTCGCCAGCCCGAATCCGACAGGTCATCCTTCACAGGCGGCTGACGAAGGGTTGCGCATGACTGCGCTCAATCGTGTCCCGTCGCTCATGGCCAGGGCCGGTACGGCCTCGGCTTTCGCCATCGCCGCCGTGGGCGGCTCGGTCGTGGTCCCGGGGCTCGCCCCCGACGCCGCGGCCGCCACACCGGCGACGAAGGCGCTCCAGATCGCGGCCTCCAAGAAGGGTGCCCCGTACAAGTACGGGGCCACCGGGCCGAAGAGGTTCGACTGCTCCGGGCTCACGCTGTACTCGTTCAAGAAGGCGGGCAAGAGCCTGCCGCGGACGGCGTCCCAGCAGTACAACAAGACGAAGCACATCAAGGCGTCGAGCCGCAAGGCAGGCGACCTCGTGTTCTTCCACTCGGGCTCGAACGTCTACCACGTCGGGATCTACGCGGGTAAGGGCAAGATCTGGCACTCGCCCAAGACCGGCGACGTGGTGAAGCTCCAGAAGATCTGGACCAAGAGCGTCTGGTACGGGCGGGTCCGCTAGGGCCTGGCCGGGTCACGGGCTGGTTTCCCGGGGTGGTGGGGGCGTCCTGACACGCCTTCACCGCCCCGGGAGCTCACCCTCCGCCGGGGCCGCCAGGGCGCCGGCCACCGGCTCCGCCGCCGGGACGGCCCACGGGAGCTCGACGGTGACCGTCTTGCCGCCCTCCCGGGTGGGCCGCACTCTCAGCCTGCCGCCGCACTCCGCGGTCAGCCATCGAATGATCACCATGCCTCGGCCGTTGTCCTGCTGGACGGCGGCCGGCAGTCGTTTGGGGAAGCGCGGGTGGCTGTCGGTGACCCCGACGCGCAGGTGTTCGTCACGGTCGAGGGCCAGGTCCACCGTGAAGGTGGGTGACTGGCCGAAGGTGTGCTGTACGGCGTTGGTGGCGAGTTCCGAGACGATCAGCCGGATGGCGTCGGCCAGCTCCGCGTCCGCCGGCAGACCCCACTCCCCGAGGGCGCCCGCCACGAATACGCGAGCAGCGTAGACCGAGGCGGGATCGCTCGGCAGAGTGACGGATGCTTCCAGGTGATCTGCCATGGCGACGTCGACCCTTTCCCACGGGACCGGGAGCCCGACACGGTGCGGATGGTTCGAGTACGGTCCCGGACTGGTGCTTCTTCGCCAGACTGCCATTACCGCGCCGGTCACGGGTGGGATCCACCGAGATATGCATATATCTGTCGCCCAATGCGGTGAACTCTGCGACGGCAGAGCGTATTTGGTCGGCCCGATAGGAGTAAGGAGGAGCCCATGCAGCACGGTCCCGCGGTGCGCCGCCGGAAGCTGGGCGCCGAACTGCGCAATCTGCGCGCCCAGGCGGGCCTCACCAGTGGTGAGGCGGCCCGGCTCGTGGGCTGGCACCAGTCCAAGGTGAGCCGCATCGAGACCGGTATCAGTGGATCGAAACCGGCCGATGTGCGGTTACTCCTCGACACCTATGGTGTGGCGGATCCGCAACTGCGGGAGCTGATGTTGGCGTTGGCGGGCGACGACGGCAGTGGCGGCCGGGACCACTGGTGGCACGCCTACCGCGGGGTGCTGCCGCCCACCTACCGGGACTTCATCAGTCTGGAGTCGCAGGCGAGTGCGATGCGCACCCTGGAGACGACGGTGGTACCGGGGCTGTTGCAGACGCCCGAGTACGCGCGCGCGGTGACCAGGGCATCCGTGGAGCGCGGCGCCGAGGATCAGCTCGACACCCTGGTGGAGGTGCGGCTGGCCCGCCAGGACGTGCTGCGCGCGCAGCCGCCGCTGGAACTGAGCGCCGTACTGGACGAGGCGGTGCTGCGAAGGGAGGTGGGCGGGCCCGAGGTGATGGCACGACAGCTCGGTCGGCTCGTGGAAGCCGCCCGATTGCCCCAAGTTCGGCTCCAGGTACTGCCGTTCGCCGCCGGAGCGCATATCGGGGTAACCGGCCCTTTCGTTATCTTCTCATTTTCGCGCACTTCTGATCTGGATGTGGTTGTTCTCGACCACTTGACGAGTAGCCTCTATCTCGAACGGAAAGAAGACCTCCAGGCCTACACCGAGGCCTTCAACGCCCTTCGGGCGCATGCCCTTTCGCCCGGGGACTCATCGGATTACATCGCCGCGATAGCCGACGGCGCGTAAGGAGGCACCATGTCCGCACCACCGCGGAACGTACCTTCCAGTACCGATCCCGACCGACTCCCTGATGTGCGATGGCTGCGCAGCAGCTACAGCACGGGAGCGAACAACTGTGTGGAGACGGCCCGGCCGGCCTCCGGCCCCTGGGCCGGCCTGCTCGCCGTTCGCGACTCCAAGGACCCGGCCGGACCCGCCCTGCTCTTCTCCCCCGAGAGCTGGTCGGGCTTCACCGCCGTGTTCTCGAAGGTCGCGCCGGTCCGCTGACCGCACCGCAGTAGTCAGAGGCGGTCCACGGCCGTGTCACGCCGACTCATGGTCGTGTTTCGCCGATCACCCGTACAGCGCGTTCCAGCTCGGCCCCGGAGAGGTCCGCACGCGCGGTCAGCCTGAGGCGTGAGATGCCGTCGGGCACGGAGGGAGGACGGAAGCAGCCCACGGCCAGGCCTGCCGACCGGCAGTCCGCCGCCCAGCGCACGGCCCCCTCCGGGGACGGCGCACGCACGGAGACGACCGCGGCGTCCGGACGCACCGCTGCCAGGCCCGCGGCCGTCAGGCGCGCGTGCAGCTCGCCCGCCACCGCACGCGCGCGTGCCGCGCGCTGCGGCTCCCGGCGCAGCAGCCTCAGGGCGGCCAGCGCCGCCCCCGCCGCCGCCGGGGCCAGGCCCGTGTCGAAGATGAACGTCCGGGCCGCGTTCACCAGATGCTCGATCACCCGCGCGGGCCCCAGCACGGCGCCGCCCTGGCTGCCCAGCGACTTGGACAGCGTGACCGTGACGACGACGTCGTCGGCGCCCGCCAGACCGGACGCGTACGGAGCGCCCTGGCCGCCGTCCCCCAGCACACCGAGCCCGTGGGCGTCGTCGACGACCAGTCCGGCGCCGTACTCCCGGCAGGCGGCCGCCAGGGCGGCCAGCGGGGCGGCGTCGCCGTCGACGGAGAAGACCGTGTCGGAGACGGCCACGGCCGGGCCGTCGTGGGTGCCGAGCGCCTTGCGCACCGCGTCCGGGTCGGCGTGCCCGACGACCTGGGTGGTGCCGCGGGCCAGCCGGCAGCCGTCGATGAGCGAGGCGTGGTTGCCCGCGTCGGAGACGATCAGCGAACCGTGCGGGGCCAGCGCGGTGACCGCGGCGAGGTTGGCCGCGTATCCGGAGGAGAAGACGAGGGCCGCCTCGAAGCCGCAGTGCTCGGCGAGCTCCCGCTCCAACTCTCCGTGCAGCTCGGTCGTGCCCGTGACGAGCCGGGAGCCGGTGGCGCCGCCTCCCCAGGTCCTGGCGGCCGCCGCGGCCCCCTCCGTGACCTCGGGGTGGCGGGCGAGGCCCAGGTAGTCGTTGCTCGCCAGGTCGAGGAGCGGCGAGTCGGCCGGGCGGGGCCTCAGTGTCCGTACGAGTCCGGCCCGGCGCCGCAGCTCCGCCTGCTCGTCGATCCAGCCGAACGCCATGGGTCCTCCGGGCTTTTGTAGGTAGCGGACAGACACTAGCGGCCCGACCGCCCACCCACGGTGTGGCAATACCCACACGTCGAACCCGGTGTGTTGTGTGATCCCTACCTTGGCCCGGAGCGGGTGCGTAGGACAGGATCGGCTCTCATGGACCTGCTGAACACGCTGGTGGACAAGGGGCTTCGGCGCGAGCTGCCGACCCGCGAGGAAGCGTTGGCCGTGCTGGCCACTTCCGACGACGACGTGCTGGACGTGGTGGCCGCGGCCGGCCGGGTGCGCCGGCAGTGGTTCGGGCGACGGGTGAAACTCAACTACCTCGTCAACCTCAAGTCGGGGCTGTGCCCCGAGGACTGCTCCTACTGCTCCCAGCGGCTCGGCTCCACGGCCGGGATCCTGAAGTACACCTGGCTCAAGCCGGAAGAGGCCTCGCAGGCGGCGGCTGCCGGGCTGGCCGGCGGGGCCAAGCGGGTCTGTCTGGTGGCGTCCGGGCGTGGTCCGACGGACCGCGACGTCGACCGGGTCGCCGGCACCATCAAGGCGATCAAGGACCAGAACGAGGGCGTCGAGGTCTGCGCCTGTCTGGGTCTGCTCTCCGACGGCCAGGCCGAACGGCTGCGCGAGGCGGGCGCCGACGCCTACAACCACAACCTGAACACGTCCGAGGGCACGTACGGGGAGATCACGACCACGCACACGTACGCCGACCGGGTGGACACGGTGCAGAAGGCGCACGCGGCGGGTCTGTCGGCGTGCTCGGGCCTGATCGCCGGCATGGGCGAGTCCGACGAGGACCTGGTGGACGTCGTCTTCTCGCTGCGCGAGCTGGACCCGGACTCCGTTCCGGTGAACTTCCTCATCCCGGTCGAGGGCACCCCGCTCGCCAAGGAGTGGAACCTCACCCCGCAGCGCTGTCTGCGCATCCTGGCGATGGTGCGGTTCGTGTGCCCGGACGTCGAGGTGCGCATCGCGGGCGGCCGCGAGGTCCATCTGCGCACGATGCAGCCGCTCGCCCTGCACCTGGCCAACTCGATCTTCCTGGGCGACTACCTCACGACCGAGGGCCAGGCAGGCAAGGCCGACCTGGAGATGATCGCGGACGCGGGATTCGAGGTGGAGGGCGCGGAACAGGTCACCCTGCCCGAGCACCGTGCGACGGCGGCGGCCGGGGGCTGCGGTTCCCACGAGGGCGGTGGCTGCGGCTCGCACGAGGACTCCGGGTGCGGTTCGCACGGGGACGCGGGCTGCGGCTCGCACACCGGCGGCGGTGTGTGCGGCTCCGCCCCGGCGTCCGCTCCGGCGTCGACTCCGGCCGCGGCCCCGGTCGCGGCGGTCGGCGAGGCCCGTACGGACCTGGTCGCCGTGCGCCGGCGTGGCGCCGGTACCGATCTCGCGCCCAATGCCTGAGCCGGACCGGCTCGGGGTGCCCGAGCTGCTGGAGCTCGACCGGCGCCATGTGTGGCATCCGTACGGTCCGATGCCCGGCCGGGGCGAACCGCTCGTCGTGGAGTCGGCGAGCGGGGTACGGCTGCGGCCGGCGGACGGCTCGGGCGATCTGGTCGACGGCATGGCGTCCTGGTGGTCGGCGATCCACGGCTACAACCACCCGGTGCTCAACGAGGCCGTGCGCGAGCAGCTGGGCCGGATGAGTCATGTGATGTTCGGCGGGCTCACCCACGAGCCCGCCGTACGGCTGGCGAAGCTCCTTGTCGACATGTCGCCCGACGGTCTGGAACATGTGTTCCTCGCCGACTCCGGCTCGGTGTCGGTCGAGGTCGCGGTGAAGATGTGCCTCCAGTACTGGCGCTCGCTGGGCCGCCCGGCCAAGCGACGCCTGCTGACCTGGCGCGGCGGTTACCACGGCGACACCTGGCAGCCGATGTCCGTGTGCGATCCCGAGGGCGGGATGCACGACCTGTGGACCGGGGTGCTGCCCCGGCAGGTCTTCGTTGACCCGCCTCCGGTGGAGTTCGAGGAGGCGTACGCCGACCTGTTGCGCGAGACGATCGGGCGGTACGCCGACGAACTGGCCGCGGTCATCGTGGAGCCGGTGGTGCAGGGCGCGGGCGGGATGCGGTTCCACTCCCCCGGCTATCTGCGGGTGCTGCGCGAGGCGTGCGACGCGCACGACGTGCTGCTGGTGTTCGACGAGATCGCGACCGGGTTCGGACGCACGGGCGCGCTGTTCGCGGCGGAGCACGCCGCGGTGACACCGGATGTGATGTGCGTCGGCAAGGCGTTGACCGGCGGCTATCTGACGATGGCGGCGACGCTGTGCACGTCCCGGGTGGCCGACGGGATCTCGCGGGGCGAGGTGCCGGTGCTGGCCCACGGGCCGACGTTCATGGGCAACCCGCTCGCCGCGGCGGTCGCCTGTGCCTCGATCGAGCTGCTGCTCGGACAGGACTGGCTCGCCGAGGTCAAACGGATCGAGTCGGGGCTGCGGGACGGCCTCGCCGCCGCGGCGGAGATCCCGGGCGTCCGGGACGTCCGGGTCCTCGGCGCGATCGGTGTCGTCCAGCTCGACCACCCGGTGGACATGACGGCCGCCACCCGGGCCGCGGTGCGCGAGGGTGTCTGGCTGCGGCCGTTCCGCGACCTGATCTACACGATGCCGCCGTACGTCACCGGTGACGCGGACGTGGCACGGATCGCGCGCGCGGTGTGTGCCGCGGCGCGGGAGGGATGAACATGCCGATCCTGGTGATCACGGGGACGGGCACGGAGGTCGGCAAGACCGTCACGACGGCCGCGGTCGCCGCGTCGGCGCTCGCGGCGGGGCGGACGGTGGCCGTCCTCAAGGCCGCGCAGACCGGCGTACGGGCGGACGAGTCCGGTGACGCCGACGAGGTGGCCAGGCTCGCGGGCACGGTGACGACCGCCGAAGTGGCCCGTTTTCCCGAGCCGTTGGCTCCGGCGACGGCGGCGCGCAGGGCGGGCCTGGCTGCGGTGCGGCCGCAGGACGTGGCGGAGGCGGCGCAGAAACTGGCCGCCGGGCACGACCTGGTGCTCGTCGAGGGGGCGGGCGGGCTGCTCGTACGGTTCGACGAGGCGGGCGGGACGCTGGCCGACGTGGCGCAGCTGCTGCGGGCGCCGGTGCTGGTGGTGGCCTCGGCGGGCCTCGGTACGCTGAACACGACGGAACTGACGGCTCGTGAACTGCGGCGTCGCGGCGTGGAGTTGCTGGGGGTTGTGATCGGCAGCTGGCCCGACTCCCCTGATCTGGCCTCGCGTTGCAATGTCGCGGATCTTCCGGAGGTGGCCGGGGCCCCGCTGCTGGGGGCGCTGCCGTCGGGTGCCGGCGCTCTCGCGCCCGGCGATTTCCGTACCGTGGCGCCCGGTTGGCTGGCTCCGCGGCTGGACGGGACGTGGGAGGCGGAGGCCTTCCGGCAGCGGACCGGTTCCGGGGTCTAACCGCCGTCCGCGTCCGCGAGCAGCCGGACGAGTTCGATGCGGGAGCGGATGCCTAGGCGGGTGAAGACGCCTCGCAGATGGTGGTCGATGGTGCGGGGGCTGAGGGCGAGGCGGGCGGCGATCTCGCGGTTCGTGGCGCCGTCGGCCGCCATCCGGGCGACCAGCAGCTGCTGGGCGGTCAGGTGGACCGTCGGGCGCCGGTCGCCGCGACCGGGGGCCGCCGGGGCGCCCAGCGCGCGCAGTTCGGCGCGGGCGCTCTCGGCGCAGTGCGGGGCGTCGAAGGACTCGAACGCCTCCATCGCGCTGTGCAGCCGGTCGCGGGCCTCGGTGCGTCGGCGCAGCCTGCGCAGTGCACTGCCGAACAGCAGTTCGGTGCGGGCCCGTTCGAAGGCTCGGGTTCCTTCGGCGTGCAACCGGAGGGCCGTGCGGTAGTGCTCGACGGCGTCGGCGCCCGGCGTGAGCAGGGCTCGGCAGCGGGCGCTGAGGGCCAGGTCGTCGGCGCTGCCGACGGCGCGGGCCCAGCGGTCGTAGTCGGCGTGCGCGGCGCGCGCCACGCGGGTCTCGCCGGTGCGGACGGCGGCCTCGACATAGTGCGGGGTGGCCAGGTGGCGGATGGCCCGGTGGCCGTGGCCCGGACCCGAGGCGGCGAGGGCGCGCAGCCGGGCCGCGGCGGCGTCGAAGCGGCCGGAGCCGAGGTCGAGGAAGGCGAGCGCCCACTGCGCCAGGGCGGCGGGCAGGCCCAGGGCGTGGGCGAGGGCGTAGGAGCGGGCGGCCGCTGCCCGCTCCCGGCACAGGGCCTCGTCGCCGGTGAGCGCGGCGAACATCGCGAGGGCGGCCTGCAGATGGCAGGCGCCGTTGTCCTGTCCGGTGGCGTACGCCTGCCGCAGGGCGTCCAGCGCGGCGGCCTCGGCGGCGCGTGGGCGGCCGGTCCAGAAGTCGGCGTAGGCGCGGAACTCCATGGCCTGGGACACGGCGGCGGTGACGCCCCGGGCGCGGGCTGCGGCGGCCGACCGGACCGTGGCGGTGGCGGCGCGGGTGTGGTCGCCGAGCATCAGGGCTGCGATCCCCGCGTGCAGAAGGAGGGTGGGGTCGCCGCCCGGACCGCACCGTCCGGCGGTGGCCTCCAGCAGGTTGCGCGCGTCCTCGTACCGCCCGTCGACGGCCGCGGCGATCCCGCCGAGCACACCGGGCGGGTCGATGCCCGACTGCCCTGCGACGAGGGCCGCTTCACGGCATCGGCGCAGATCACCGGTGTAGACGGCGGCCTCGGCGGCTCGGGCCAGGAGGTGGGCGACGGGGGCGGCGGGGACGGAGCCCGCCGCCTCGCCGGACTCGTGCGAGGCGACCGGCTCGTGCGAGGCGACCGGGGAGGTGACGGAGGAGGCGGCGGGACGGGCCGTGGAGCCGGCCCGTCCCGGGGGCGGGTCACCGGGCGCGAGCCGCGGCCCGGCCGCACGTACCGCCCCGGCCAGCAGCGCGTCGAACGCCTCCCCCGCGTGCCCGGTCCGCAGGGCGAGGATGCCGGTGAGGGCGTCGGCGTCGGTGCGGGCGGCGAGGGCGCGGGACCGGTCGCCGTCACCGCGGTGCCAGGCGTCGGTCGCCGCGTGGGCGAGGAGCCGGGACCTCTCGCCCGGGTCCGTGCAGAGCGCGGCGGCGCGTTCGGCGAGGGCGCCCGAGAGCGCCGGGTCGCCGGCGGCGCGCGCCCGGGCGGCGGCCGCCGTGAGTTCCGCGGCGAGCCGCGCGCTGGGCCCGAGTGCGCCCGCGCCCCGGTGCCAGGACCGCCGGGGTGTCTCCGCCGCGCCGTGCAGGACGCGGGCGAGCAGCCGGTGGGCGTCGCGCCGGTCGGCCGGTGCGGCCGTCTCGTACGCGGCGATCCGGGTCCAGGCGTCGCGGAAGCCGACCCCGCCGGCCGTGGCGTGGGCGATCCCGGCCGCCTCCGCCGCTTCGAGGGGCCGGGTGTCGAGGCGGGCGGCGGCGACGGCCCGCAAGAAGGCGTGGGTGGCCACCGGGTACTGGTCGGCGGCCGCCAGCAGGAGCACCAGCCGGGTGCCGTCGGGCAGCGCGCGGATCTCGTGGCGGTGGGCGCGCAGCGTCTCGGGGGCGAGGTCGGCGGGTTCGGCCGGCAGCGGGTCGAGGCCGGCCGCCTGCCGTTCGGTCAGCCGTGCGACGAGTTCGGCGGCGGCGCACGGGTCGCCGTATACGAGGCGCAGCACGCGCACACGGACGCCTTCGGACAGCGCCGGGGCCGGGCGCGGGCCCGCGTCCGGCGGCGCCGGTGGCGAAGTGCGGTCCGCAGACGGGGGGTTCACTCGTGTCACCACACAAGTGACGTTACTGGCGGGTTACTTGAACCGTAAAGACTGGCGATTTCACCGATGCGGCGCGCGTAGACCCGCCGGACACTCCTGGCAACCCCACACGTTTCAGGAGGCATCATGCAGCGCCACAAGCGTCGCATCGCCGCGGCTTTCTCGGCCGTGGTCTCTTCGCTCCTTCTGTCACTCTCGTTCTCCGCCCCCACAGCCCACGCCGCGACCCACAACCCGATCGTCTTCGTGCACGGCATCAGCAGTTCCTCCAGCAGCTGGGACGACTGGGTCGCGGACTTCAAGGCCGACGGCTACACGGCCGCCGAACTGGACGCCTGGACCTACAGCTGGTCCCAGTCGAACGCCACGACCGCCTCCCAACTGGCCACCGAGATCAAGAACGTGCTGGCGAGAACCGGCGCGTCCAAGGTCGACGTCGTCATCCACTCCATGGGCGCGCTGAGCTCCCGCTACTACCTCAAGAACCTCGGCGGTACCGCGTACGTGGACGACTTCGTCTCCGTCGCGGGCACCAACCACGGGACGTCGGTCGCCTCGTGGTGCAGCTGGCTCTACACCTCCTGCGCCGAGATGGTCACCGGCAGTTCGTTCCTCACCGCGCTCAACTCCGGTGACGAGACCCCGGGCAGCGTGAGCTACGCGACCTACTGGTCGAACTGCGACTCGGCCATCGACCCGGACTCCTCGGCGCTGCTCAGCGGGGCCACCAACGTCGGCGTCGGATGCATCTCGCACACGGACATCAACAACGACTCCGGGGTGTACGAGCAGGTGCGCGACTTCGTCCAGTAGACCGTCGGACAAACGAGCAGCGCGACAGCGTGGGTGCGGCGGGCCTGCACGGGGGAGAATCCCGGTAGGCCCGTCCAGCCCGGGAGGTCGCCATGCCCCTGCGCCGTAGCGGCTCCGTCAAGGTGCCCGGTGACGCCGTCCACCACCCGTTGTTCGCCCGGTTCTACGCCCGGCTCGGCACGGCCGCCGAGACCCGCGGCGGCCTGGCCCCCGTACGCGATCAGCTGCTCACGGGGCTGTCCGGACGGATCATCGAGATCGGCGCGGGCAACGGACTGAATTTCGCCCACTACCCTGCCGCCGTCTCGGAAGTCGTCGCGATCGAGCCGGAGCGCCACCTGCGCACGCTGGCGCTGGAGGCGGCCCGGCGCGCGGAGGTGCCGGTCGATGTCGTGCCGGCCGTGGCGGAGGCGCTGCCGGTGAAGAGCGAGGCCTTCGACGGAGCGGTGCTCTCGCTGGTGCTGTGCAGCGTGCGGGACGTGCCCCGCGCGCTCGGGGAGCTGCGGCGGGTGCTGCGGCCCGGCGGTGAGCTGAGGTTCTTCGAGCACGGTCCCGGCGGTGGTCCGGCGATGCGGTTCACGCAGCGCGCGCTGGACCGCACGGTGTGGCCGACCCTGGCCGGCGGCTGTCACCTCACCCGGGACACCCTCGACGCCCTGCGCGAGGCAGGGTTCGAGCCGGGCCCGTACCGCCGGCTGTGCGTGCCGGAGAAGGGCCCGAGATTCCCCGCCTCGTACTGCGTTCTCGGCAGGGCCCGGCGCCCCTCATAGGCTCCACTGGCGCAGTTCCCGCGCGATGTCGGACACCGACGCCTCCCCGGTCTTGACCAGCCGGGCCAGGTCGCGGACCTGTTCGGGAGAGGTGGCGACCTTCAGACCGCTGGCGACGAGATAGGCGTACGCGACGGCGCAGGCGAACAGGGCGTTGGAGCGCTCCAGCGCGGGAACGTGGATGAGGAGCTGGAGCAGCGCCGCGGCGCGGGACGGCGCGTCGTCGTAGACGGGGACGTCGAATATCTCGGCCTGGTGGCGCGCCACGGCCGCCACCAGTGCCCCCCAGTCGGTGACCTGCGGGTCCCCCGGGGTCTTCTGTTCGGCGAGCATGAGAAGCCAGGCGAGATCGATGCGGAGGTCGCTCAAGGGATCAGCGGCGACCTTCGCGCGTGCCGCCCTCGCGGTCGGCGCCGAACTCTTCCGCGAACACGGCCTCGTACTGCTTCATGAAGTCGCTGGCGGCCTCGACGAACGTGTGGCCGACTTCGCCGGCATCCTGTCTGACCAGCTCTTCTATATAGCGGTTGACGCTCATGCCGCGGGCCGTGGCGCGCTCGCGGGCGGCGCGGGCCGTGCCCTCGTCGACGCGTACGTTCAGCTGGGTCTTCGCCATACCTCGACGCTAGCGCCGTGCCGCTAGCAACGGCAAGGGCGGCCGGGAGGTGAAAAGGAATACCGGGTGTGCGCCGGGTCACACTACGCTCGGCCGGGCAGACACATCACCACGCGATCGGCACGTCCACACAAACGAGGAGACAGCCTTGTCCACACCTGCTGCGGAGCACGCCCCCGGCTTGGCCTCGGCCGGCGGGATCGCGGCCCGCGCCCGCGGTCTGACCAAGGCGTACGGCTCGGGCGAGACCACGGTGCTCGCCCTGGATTCGGTGGACGTGAACATCGCGCGCGGCCGCTTCACCGCCGTCATGGGCCCGTCCGGTTCCGGCAAGTCGACCCTGATGCACTGCCTGGCGGGCCTCGACACGGTGTCGGCCGGTCAGGTGTGGATCGGCGACACCGAGATCACGGGACTGAAGGACCGGGAGCTGACCCGGCTGCGACGGGACCGGATCGGGTTCATGTTCCAGTCGTTCAACCTGATCCCGACGCTGAACGCCGCCGAGAACATCACCCTGCCCATGGACATCGCGGGGCAGAAGCCCGACCAGAAGTGGCTGGACCAGGTGATCGACACGCTCGGCCTGCGGGACCGGCTGAAGCACCGGCCGTCGCAGCTGTCCGGCGGCCAGCAGCAGCGCGTGGCCTGCGCCCGGGCACTCGCCTCCCGTCCCGAGCTGATCTTCGCCGACGAGCCGACCGGCAACCTGGACTCGCGCGCCGGGCTCGAGGTCCTCGCGTTCCTGCGGGAGGCCGTCGACCAGCTGGGTCAGACCGTCGTCATGGTCACCCATGACCCGGGTGCCGCCGCCCACTCCGACCTGGTGCTCTTCCTGGCGGACGGGCGGATCGTGGACGAGATGGAGCGGCCGACGGCGGACGCGGTGCTGGAGCGCATGAAGCGCTTCGACGGGATCCGCGCCCAGTCCGACGGCGAGAGCGGCGGCGCCGGCATCCCGGCCGCCGACGCCCACGGAACCGCCCAAGGGACCGACCACGGCACCGACGCCAAGGAGAAGTGATCCGGTGCTGAAAGCCACCCTCAGAAGTTTCCTCGCGCACAAGGGACGGCTGCTGCTGTCCGCGCTCGCCGTCGTCCTGTCCGTGGCGTTCGTCTCGGGCAGCCTGATCTTCTCCGACACGGTCACCCGCACCTTCGACCGGCTCTTCGCGTCCACGTCGGCGGATGTGACGGTCGAGCCCAGCGACGACCTCAAGGCGTCCGTGCCGACCGGCGCGGTGCAGACCGTGCCCGCCTCCCTCGCCGAGGAGGTGGCCCGCGTCGACGGGGTCGCGTCGACCCACGCGGACGTGAGCGTGGAGAACATCACGGTCGTGGACGGCGAGAACCAGTCCGTCGGGCCGACCACCGGCGCGCCGACCATCGCCACCGACTGGTACGTCACCGACCGCAGCCCGGTGAAGCTGACCTCCGGCCACGCCCCGCAGGGCGCGGGCGAGGCCATGCTCGACGCCGACACCGCCGACAAGAAGCACGTGAAGATCGGCGACACACTCACCGTGATGGCCCAGCCGGGCTCGTTCAAGGTGAAGATCGTCGGCATCGCCACCTTCACCACCACCAACCCGGGCGCGGCCCTGGTCTTCCTCGACCCGAAGACGGCCTCCGACCAGCTCCTGGGATCGCCGGACAAGGCCACGAGCATCTCCGTCGACGCGGCGCAGGGCGTGAGCGACCCGGTCCTCGAGCGGCGCGTCAGCGCCGCGATCGGTGCCGGGCCCTACGACGTGAAGACCGCGGACGAGCAGGCGAAGTCGTCGGCGGAGGCGCTGGGCGGGTTCCTCGACGTGATCAAGTACGTGATGCTCGGCTTCGCCGGGATCGCCGTCCTGGTCGGTGTGTTCCTGATCGTCAACACGTTCTCGATGCTGATCGCCCAGCGCACGCGCGAGCTGGGCCTGCTGCGTGCCCTGGGCGCCGACCGCCGCCAGGTGCGCCGCTCGGTGCTCACGGAGGCGGTACTGCTCGGTGTCGTGGGCTCCACGGTCGGCCTCGCCGCAGGCATCGGTCTGGCGGCCGGGCTGATCAAGCTCATGAGCGCGTTCGGCATGAACCTGAAGACCACGGAGATGGCCGTCGGCTGGGCGACCCCGGTGTCGGCGTACGTCGTCGGCGTCGGCGTCACCTTCGTG
Organism: Streptomyces sp. NBC_00080; assembly: GCF_045041255.1. Classification (NCBI taxonomy): domain Bacteria; kingdom Bacillati; phylum Actinomycetota; class Actinomycetes; order Kitasatosporales; family Streptomycetaceae; genus Streptomyces; species Streptomyces sp. NBC_00080. The sequence continues at coordinate 8,002,891 of NZ_CP108235.1, read as the reverse complement.
GCGGCCTACCTCCCGGCCCGGCGCGCCGCGACCGTCTCGCCGATGGCGGCCCTCGCGGACGCGGACATCGCCGGGGTGGGGCGGCCGCTGAAGGTGCGCGCGGTGGTCGGCGCGGTCGTCGGCGCGCTGGGCGTCGCGGCGCTCGCCGGCTGTGTGAGCTCCTCGAAGACGGCGTCCGCGGCATCCCTGCTGGGCCTGGGTGTCGTACTCACGCTCATCGCCACCGTCATCGCGGGGCCCCTGCTGGTCCGCCCGGTGATCCGCGTGCTCGGCGGCGCCTTCCCCGCGCTGTTCGGCTCGGTGGGCCGGATGAGCCAGCGCAACGCCCTGCGCAACCCGCGCCGTACCGGCGCCACGGCGGCCGCGTTGATGGTGGGTCTCGCCCTGGTCGGCGGGATGTCGGTGGCGAGCGCGTCGATGTCCAAGTCCTTCGACGAGCAGATCGACAAGACGCTGGGCGCCGACTTCGTCGTCCAGAACGCCAACTTCACGCCGTTCTCCCAAGAGGTCACGGACGCGGTACGCGACACCGAGGGCGTCGGCCTCGTCGTACGGCAGCGGTTCGCGCCGCTCGCCGTACGGCTGCCCGACGGCAAACGCGTCGAGACGACCGCCTCCGGTTACGACGACCAGGTCGACGACGTCGCGCACATCACCTACGCGCAGGGCGACACGGCGGCCGCGCTGGCCGACGGCGCCATCGGCATGGACGTCGACTTCGCCAAGGACCACGGGGTACGGCTGGGCAGTGTGCTGCCGGTGGAGTTCCCCGGGAAGCGGACCACGTCGCTGAAGGTCGGCGCGCTCACCGACCAGGACGGCGGCGACGGGTTCGGCATGCAGGGCGGGCTGTTCCTCGGGATCGCCACCGTCGAGAAGTACGTGCCCGGCGGGCAGGACTCGGCGCTGTACGTGAACGCGGCCTCCGGGACCGGCGGCGACCAGCTGCGGCCCCGCCTGGAGAAGACGCTCGACGCGTATCCGCAGGTACAGGCGCGTGACCAGGCCGACTACAAGAAGCTGGTGCACGACCAGATCGCCGTGCTGCTCTACCTGGTGTACGCCCTGCTCGGGCTCGCGATCGTCATCGCGGTGCTCGGTGTGGTCAACACCCTGGCGCTGTCGGTGGTGGAGCGGACCCGGGAGATCGGACTGCTGCGCGCCATCGGGCTGGGCCGGCGGCAGTTGCGCCGGATGATCCGGCTGGAGTCGGTCGTGATCGCGGTCTTCGGCGCGGTGCTGGGCCTGGCGCTCGGGCTGGTGTGGGGCGTGTGCATACAGCAGGTCCTGGAGTTGCAGGGCATGAAGGCCCTCGCCGTCCCGTGGGGCACGATCGTCGCGGTCGTGGTGGGCTCCGCGGTCGTCGGTGTCGTGGCGGCCCTGCTGCCCGCGCTGCGCGCCTCGCGGATGAACGTACTGGCCGCGATCGCGCACGAGTGACACGAGGGCGATCACGGGCGCGAACACCGCGGGCGGGGTGTCCGCGCCCGTGATCGCCGGGCGGTGCGCCGAGCGGCGGCCGAACACCGTCCGGGGACCGCCCGGACGGTTGCCCTCCGGGTGCCGGCCCCCTGCCGTCCGAGACGGTGACGGTGCCGACCGGGACCCGCTTGCCGTCCGCGGGCCGTCGGCGGGCGTCCGCATGCTGGAAATTCGCGTTCCGGCCGGTTTCCCGCGTGGTGGGATCGTTCTATGAGCGATCTGCGGATACGGGCCGCCGGGCCCGAGGACCTGGACACCGTGCTGGCCTTCTGGAAGACCTCCGCCGAGGGCACGAGCATCAGCGACGACCGGAGCGGCGTGGAGCGGCTGGTCGCGCGCGATCCGGGGGCACTGATCCTCGCCGAGCGGGATGGTGAACTGGCCGGGACGGTGATCGCCGGGTTCGACGGATGGCGGTGCCACCTGTACCGGCTGGCGGTGCACCCCGACCAGCGCCGCCAGGGCATCGGCTCGGCGCTGCTGGCCGCCGCGGAGGAGCGGTTCGTGCGGCTGGGCGGACGCCGCGGGGACGCGATGGTGCTCACCCGAAACGAAACGGCGCATCATGCCTGGCGCGCTGCGGGGTACGCGCCCGAGGAGAAGTGGCGGCGCTGGGTGAAGCCGCTCAGCGACTGACCGGAGCCCCTGAAGGGCTCTTTTGCCGATCCTTTACCATTGGGGGACTGTGCGGACGACCCGCACGGTCCCCCGATGACTTCATGAAAGGTGTGAGCGTCCGCCCATGGGCGAGCCTCCCAGTACCCCCACGCGACACCGCGCGTCCCTCCCCACCCTGTCCGATCATGGGACGGAGGTGACCCGATGACCGAAGTCCTGCTGCTCCTGGTGGCGATCCTGCTGTCGCTCGCGTGCGGTGCCTTCGTCGCCGCCGAGTTCTCGCTGACCACGGTCGAGCGCAGCGAACTGGAACGGGCGGTGGAGCGCGGCGAGCGCGGCGCTCCCGGAGCGCTCAAGGCCGTACGGAACCTCACCTTCCAGCTCTCCGGCGCCCAGCTCGGCATCACCGTCACCAACCTCGTGGTCGGCATGCTCTCCGAGCCGTCGATCGCCAAGTTGATCGCCGGGCCGCTGGAGTCGCTCGGCCTGTCGAGCACCACGTCGAGCTCCGTCGCGCTGGTGCTGGGTACGGCCCTGTCGACCGTGTTCCTGATGGTCGTCGGCGAACTCGTGCCCAAGAACTGGGCGATCTCCTCCCCGCTGGCCGTCGCCAAGCGCGTGGGCAACGCGCAGCGCTGGTTCAGCGCCGCCTTCCGGCCCTTCATCACCCATCTCAACAACACCGCGAACCGCATCGTGCGCCGCTTCGGCGTGGAGCCCACCGAGGAACTCGCCGCCGCGCGCGGCCCCCAGGAGCTCGCGGCCCTGGCCCGGCACTCCGCGAGGGAGGGCGCCCTGGAGGCGGACACCGCGGAGCTGTTCGTGCGCACGCTGAACCTGGCCGATCTGACCGCGGAGAACGTGATGACCCCGCGCGTCCAGGTCATCGCCCTCGACGCGGCGGCGACCTGCGAGGACGTGGCGAACGCGACCCGGGCGACGGGCTTGTCCCGGTTCCCCGTGTACCGCGGCAACCTCGACTCGGTGGTGGGCACCGCGCACATCAAGGACGTACTGGCGATCCCGGCGGAGCGCCGACCGCGCGTACCCGTCTCGGAGATCATGCGTGAGCCGCTCCTCGTGCCCGAGTCGCTGACCGTGGACCGGCTGCTGGACCGGCTGTCCGGCAAGCGGACGATGGCCGTGGTCATCGACGAGTACGGCGGCACGGCGGGCGTGGCGACGCTGGAGGACATCGTCGAGGAGGTCGTCGGCGAGGTCCGCGACGAACACGACCCGCACGAGACGTCCGACCTGGCCGCCGCCGGCAAGGACGACGAGGGCCGCACGCTCTACTCGGCCGACGGCGCCGCCCGCACCGACCAGCTCGCGCGCGTGGGCCTGCACACCCCCGAGGGGCCGTACGAGACGCTCGCCGGTCTGCTCGCCACCGAGCTGGGCCGGATACCGGCGGTCGGCGACACCGTGGAGGTCGCGGGCTGGCGCATGGACGTGGTGGACGCCTCGGGCCGGCGGGCCGCGCGCGTGCTGCTGCACGCGCCGCTCGCCCCGTCCGAGGGTTTTGAACAGGAGGCCGGGAAGTGATCGCCGTCCAGTTGCTGATCGCACTGGCGACCCTCGTCGTCAACGCGTTCTTCGTCGGCGCGGAGTTCGCGCTGATCTCCGTACGCCGCTCCCAGATCGAGCAGTACCTCGAAGGCGGCGCGAAGGGCGCGCAGGGCGACCGGCGTGCCAAGAGCGTGCTGTGGGGCCTCCAGCACGTGTCTGCCCTGATGGCGGCCGCGCAGCTCGGCATCACCCTGTGCACGCTGATCCTCGGTGTGGTCGCCGAACCCGCCATCGCCCACCTGCTGGAGCCGGCGTTCCACGCGGTGGGCGTGCCCGAGGGCGCGGGACACGCGGTGTCCTTCGTCATCGCGCTGGCGGCGGCGACCTATCTGCACATGCTGCTCGGCGAGATGGTGCCGAAGAACATCGCGCTCGCGGAACCGGTGCGCAGCGCGCTGCTGCTGGGGCCGCCGCTGGTCACGCTGGCCCGGGCGCTGCGCCCGGTGATCTTCGCGATCAACGCCTTCGCGAACGGCCTGCTGAAGCTGCTGCGGATCGAGACCAAGGACGAGGTCGCCGCGGCCTTCTCGGACGCCCAGCTCGCCCAGATCGTCAAGGACGCCGGTGAGGCCGGGCTCATCGACGACCGCGCCCTGGAGCGGCTGCACGACGCCCTGGAACTGGGCCGCCGTCCGGTGCGTGATGTCGTCCTGCCGCTGGAACGGGTCGTCTACGCGCGCGTGGGCGTCACTCCGGAGGAGCTGGAGCGGCTGGCGGCGGAGTCCGGGTTCTCCCGGTTCCCCGTGGTGGACGAGGGGCGCCGGATCGTCGGTTACCTGCACGTGAAGGACGCGCTGGACGCCTCGCCGCGGGACACGGCGTTCCGGCTGGGCGACATGCGGCCCATCGCGCGCGTGCGGGAGGCGACTCCGCTGGACGACGTCCTCACCGCGATGCGGGGCACCCGTACGCATCTGGCGGCCGTGCTCGGCTCCGACGGACGGCTGTCCGGTCTGGTGACCATGGAGGACGTGCTGCGGGAGCTGTTCGGGCAGCGGGCGTGAGGGCGCGGAGGCGGGGCCGGAGGTGACCGACCGCCGGGTATGGGACTCGGGCTACCATCTATGTCGCCATGCAGACGAATCCCACACACACCAGCCTGGTCGCCCTCGGCGACTCCTTCACCGAGGGCATGTCGGACCTGCTGCCCGACGGCTCCTACCGGGGCTGGGCGGACCTCCTCGCCGCGCGGATGGCCGCCCGCACCCCCGGTTTCCGGTACGCCAACCTGGCGGTGCGCGGCAAGCTGATCGGACAGATCGTCGAGGAGCAGGTGCCGGTGGCCGTCGCGATGGGCGCCGACGTCATCACCCTGGTCGGCGGCCTCAACGACACCCTGCGCCCCAAGTGCGACATGGGCCGCGTGAAGGGCCTGCTGACGGAGGCCGTGGAGCGCCTGACCCCCGCGTGCAAGGAGCTGGTGCTGATGCGCAGCCCGGGCCGGCAGGGGCCTGTCCTGGAGCGGTTCAGGCCGCGCATGGAGGAACTGTTCGTGCATGTCGAGGAGCTGGCGGAGCGGCACGGCGCACTGGTCGTCGACCTGTACGGCGCCCCGTCCCTCGGCGACCCGCGGATGTGGGACATCGACCGGCTGCACCTGACGGCGGAGGGCCACCGGCGGGTCGCGGAGGCGGTCTGGCAGGGCCTCGGGCACGACCCGCAGGACGCCGAGTGGCACACGCCGATGCCGGCCACACCGCCTCCGGGCTGGGCCGCCCGCCGCGTCGCCGACGCGCGGTTCGCCCGGCAGTACCTCCTCCCCTGGATAGGCCGCCGGCTGACCGGCCGGTCCTCCGGGGACGGCCTGCCGCCGAAGCGGCCCGACCTGCTGCCGTACGAGGGTCAGGCCTAGGCGTCTTCCGTACGCGTTCGCGTTCCCTGCGCGCGAGTGAACCGGCCAGGCGGCCGGAGCCGGGGGTGGCCCCGCCGGGCAGGGCGGGGTGACGCCGGTCTCGTAGGTTCCGCCGAACCAGGCCGTGGCGCTGGCCTGCACGAATCGCCAGTAGAATCCGTACACGTGACTTCCGCTCCCGCCAAGCCCCGTATCCCCAACGTGCTCGCCGGACGCTACGCCTCCGCCGAACTCGCCACGCTCTGGTCGCCCGAGCACAAGGTGAAGCTGGAGCGTCAGCTCTGGCTCGCCGTGCTGAAGGCTCAGAAGGACCTCGGGATCGAGGTGCCGGACGCGGCGATCTCCGACTACGAGCGTGTCCTCGACACCGTCGACCTGGCCTCCATCGCCGAGCGCGAGAAGGTCACCCGGCACGACGTGAAGGCCCGGATCGAGGAGTTCAACGACCTCGCCGGCCATGAGCAGGTCCACAAGGGCATGACGTCCCGCGACCTGACGGAGAACGTCGAGCAGCTCCAGATCCGGCTCTCGCTGGAGCTCGTCCGCGACCGCGCGGTGGCCGTGCTGGCACGTCTCGGCAAGCTGGCCGGCGAGTACGGCGAGCTCGTCATGGCCGGGCGCTCCCACAACGTGGCCGCGCAGGCCACGACCCTCGGCAAGCGGTTCGCGACCGCCGCCGACGAACTGCTCGTCGCGTACGGCCGCGTCGAGGAGCTGCTCGGGCGTTACCCGCTGCGCGGCATCAAGGGCCCGGTCGGCACCGCCCAGGACATGCTCGACCTGCTCGGGGGCGACGCCGCCAAGCTCAGCGAGCTGGAGGACCGGATCGCCGGTCACCTGGGCTTCTCGCAGGCGTTCACGTCCGTCGGCCAGGTCTACCCGCGGTCGCTGGACTACGAGGTCGTCACCGCGCTGGTGCAGCTCGCGGCGGCGCCCTCCTCGCTGGCGAAGACGATCCGGCTGATGGCCGGGCACGAGCTGGTGACCGAGGGCTTCAAGCCCGGCCAGGTCGGCTCCTCGGCGATGCCGCACAAGATGAACACCCGCTCCTGCGAGCGTGTGAACGGCCTGATGGTCATCCTGCGCGGCTACGCGTCGATGACCGGCGAGCTGGCGGGCGACCAGTGGAACGAGGGCGACGTGTCCTGCTCGGTGGTGCGACGGGTCGCGCTGCCGGACGCGTTCTTCGCGCTCGACGGTCTGCTGGAGACGTTCCTGACGGTGCTCGACGAGTTCGGCGCCTTCCCGGCGGTCGTCGCCCGGGAGCTGGACCGCTACCTGCCGTTCCTGGCCACCACCAAGGTGCTGATGGGCGCGGTACGCGCGGGCGTCGGCCGTGAGGTCGCGCACGAGGCGATCAAGGAGAACGCCGTCGCCTCGGCACTGGCGATGCGTGAGCAGGGTGCGGAGCGCAACGAGCTGCTGGACAAGCTCGCCGCCGACGAGCGGCTCCCGCTCGACCGTGCCCGGCTGGACGCGCTGATGGCCGACAAGCTGTCCTTCACGGGTGGCGCGGCGGCCCAGGTGGCCACGGTCGTCGGCCGGGTGGAGGAGATCGTGAAGCAGCGTCCCGAGGCGGCGGGTTACACCCCCGGAGCGATCCTCTGACGCGCTTCACCCAGGCGGAGCTGGAGGCCGCCCGCGACCGTCTCGTACCGGACGTCGTCGCGGGCGGCCTGCGTGTGCTGTTCTGCGGCATCAACCCGGGTCTGATGACGGCGGCGACCGGTCATCACTTCGCCCGCCCGGGCAACCGCTTCTGGCCGGTGCTGCACCTGTCCGGCTTCACCCCGAGGCTGCTGAAGCCCGCCGAACAGCAGGAGTTGCCGTCCTACGGTCTCGGCATCACGAACGTGGTGGCGAGGGCGACCGCGCGGGCCGACGAGCTCACGGCGCGGGAGTACCGGGACGGCGGGCGGCTGCTGGCGGAGAAGGTGACCCGGCTGAAGCCCCGCTGGCTGGCGGTGGTCGGCGTGACCGCGTACCGGGCGGCCTTCGACGACCGCAAGGCGGCGGTGGGCCCGCAGGAGCGAGTCATCGGGGACACGCGCGTGTGGGTGCTGCCGAATCCCAGCGGTCTGAACGCGCACTGGACGGCGGCGACGATGGCGGAGGAGTTCGCGCGACTGCGGGTGGCGGCGGAGGACTGAGGGCCTCGTGCCGGAACGTCGTACCGGTGCTTCAGGGCGGGTCGGTCTCGGTGACGACCAGGAGGAGCTGGATCTCGTCGCACGGGTCGAGATCGGCGATGCCCAGGGCCACCCAGCGGCCGTGCTCCGCCGCCCGCCAGAGGTACACGTCCCCCACCCGCAGGCTCAGCTCGGCCCAGGGCTCGGGTATCTCCTCGGTCCCGGTCCGCAGCCGGACCGTCTGCAGCCCGACCTGGTACGGATCTCCCCATCGCACCGTCAGTTTCCCGGCCAGTTGCTCCTTCTCCTCGTGGAACCGCTCCAGCTCGGCGTGACGCACCGCGGCGTCCGCGGCGGCGAGGCCGTGACTGGTCACCAAGGCCGTCGTACCGTGACCGGGCCCGAGGTACCTGTCGATGTCCATGAGTTCCAGTAAACCCGCCACCACTGACAATTGGCGGTCCGTCAGCCGCCCTGCGGCTCAGGCATCCCTTCGCCGTATCCGCCACGCCCCCGCGACGACCGCCGTCGCCGTCCACAGGGCCGTCACCGCAAGCCCCGTCCACGGCCCCAGCGGACCCTCCCACCTGCTGTGGAGCACGACTTGGCCGGCTCGGTCGGGCAGCAGGTCCGCGACGTCGCCGCTCATGTCGCCGACGACGAAGGACACGATCAGCAGGAACGGGACGAGGATGCTCAACGCGGCTGTTCCGCTGCGCAGCACGGCCGTCAGGCCCGCCGCGAGCAGCGCCATCAGCGTCAGGTAGAGGCCACAGCCCAGCGCGCCGCGCAGACGGTCGGCGGTGCCCAGCCCGTCCGCCCGCTCCCCCAGCACGGCGCTGCCCACCGCCACGGTGATCAGGCCCGTGGTCAGTCCGACGGTCAGCACGGGCAGGGCGATCGCGGTCAGCTTGGCGGCGAACCAGCGGCCCCGGTGCGGCACCGCGGCCAGCGACAGACGCAGTGCGCCGCCGTGGAACTCGCTCGAGACGGCCGTCGTCGCGAAGGCGATCGCCGCGATCTGACCGAAGCTCACACCGAAGAGGACGGAGAAGAGCGGGTCGAGGTCCTCGCCGCCCGAGCCGGTCGCGGCGTCCGCCGAAGACGCCGAGACCACGGAGAACCCCGAGAAGACGAGGGTGGCCGACAGCATCGCGCACAGGCCGCCGACCAGCGGGCGCAGCGTACGGATCTTGATCCACTCGGCGTGGAGCGCGGGTGTGAATCCCATGGTCATGCCTCCTGGGGCCGGGCCGCGAACTCTGCTTCGGCGGCGGTCAGGTCGAGGTAGGCCTGTTCCAGCGTGCCTTCCTCCGCGGTCAGTTCGAGCAGGGGGACGCCGGCCTCGGACAGCAGGCGGCCGATGTCGTCCACGCGCGCGTGGTGCACCGTCCAGTGCCCGTCCTGGTGCTCCTCGGCGTCATGGCCGTGGCGGGCGAGGGCGCTCTTCAGCGCGGTGGGGTCGGTCGTACGGATGCGTACGCGCGGCCGCACGCGCGCGTCGATGAAGTCCCGCAGGGGGGTGTCGGCCAGCAGGCGGCCCCGGCCGAGGACGACGAGGTGGTCGGCGAAGGAGGCGGTCTCGTTCATCAGGTGGCTGGAGACCAGCACGGTGCGTCCTTCCGCGGCGAGCCTCCGCAGCAACGCACGGATCCAGACGATGCCTTCGGGGTCCAGGCCGTTGGAGGGCTCGTCGAGGAGCACCACTTCGGGGTCGCCGAGCAGGGCGGCGGCGATGCCGAGGCGTTGGCGCATGCCCAGGGAGTAGGTCCGCACCCGGCGCCGCGCGGCCGGGGAGAGGCCGGTCTCCGCCAGCACCTCCTCGACCCGGCGGACGGCGATGCGGTTGCTCGCCGCCAGGGCACGCAGGTGATCGCGCCCCGTCCGGGAGCCGTGCGCGGCCTGCGCGTCGAGCAGCGCGCCGACGTGGCGCAGGGGTTGCCGCAGGGCGGTGTAGGCCCGGCCGCCGACGGTGGCGGTGCCCGCCGTCGGCTTGTCCAGGCCGAGGACGAGGCGCAGGGTGGTGGACTTGCCCGCGCCGTTGGGGCCGAGGAAGCCGGTGACGCGGCCGGGCCGCACGCGGAACGTGAGGCGGTCCACGGCCCGTCGGGGCCCGTACTCCTTGGTGAGGTCTCGTACGTCGATGCTGGTCATGGCCCTCACTCTCGCCACTGGCGGCGGCGCGGTCCTCCCCCGCCGGTGGGGAGCGTCTCCCCCGCTCGGGGGAGGACCGTTGTCGGTGCCGCCTGCCACGATGGTCGGCATGGGCCGCTTCCTGCGCCCGCTGCTGCGGGGGACGACGTACGCACGACTGCTGCATCTGTGGGTGCCGATGCTGGTCGTGAGCGTCTGGATGTTCATCGACCCGTCGAGGCCGTGGGTGCCCGCGCTGCTGCTCGTACCGGTGGGGCTGATCCCGGCGGTGCGGACGGGCGAGGGGGTCCAGGCCCGGCTGCTGCTCCTGGCGGGCGACGCGGACGCCGGCTTCTCCGTGGCGCCGTCGGAGACCTGGCGGGACCGGCTGCGTACGGTGCTGTGGCTGGAGGCGCGGATGGCCCTGGGCGCGGTGGCGATGTTCGCGTGCGTCTGGTTTCCCACCCTGGCATACGACCTCGCCGCGACCGCGGGCGGGGCGGTTCCGGACGACCTGCCGGGCCTGGGCGGGGCGGCTCCGCACCGGTGGCCCGCCCTGCTCGTCCCGCTCCCCGTCCTCGCCCTGTACGGGGCCGTGGTGGGCCTGGGCGAGCTGGTGACCGTCGTCGCGCGCGGGCTGCTGGGTCCGTCCGCCGCCGAGCGGCTCGCCGCCCTGGAGGAGCGGACGGAGCAGTTGCTCGAACGCAACCGCATCGCACGGGAGTTGCACGACTCCATCGGCCACGCGCTGACGGTCGCGGTGGTGCAGGCGGGCGCGGCGCGGGCGGCGGGCGACGCGGAGTTCACCGACCGGGCCCTGACCGCCATCGAGGAGAGCGGCCGGTCGGCGCTCGCGGACCTGGAGCGGGTGCTCGGCGTGCTGCGGGAGTCGGGACGGCCGGTGGGCGACAGACCCACGCTGGCGGAGGCCGACCGGCTGCTGGAGTCGGCGCGGGCCTCCGGGGCGAAGGTCGACGCCGAGGTGACGGGGCCGCTGGAGACGGTCCCGGGGCCGGTGTCCCGGGAGGGCTACCGCATCCTCCAGGAAGCGCTGACCAATGTGCTGCGGCACGCGGGGCCGGTTCCGGTGCGGGTCCGCGTCGGGGTCGCCGGCGATCTGCTGCGCCTGGAGGTGCGCAACCCTTCGACGGCCCGGCTTCCCGGCCCGGGGCGGGGCAGCGGCCTGCGGGGCATACGGGAGCGGGCCGCCCTGCTCGGCGGGCGGGCGTCGACCGGGCCGGACGAGGGGGACTGGAGGGTGCGGGCGGAGCTGCCCCTGCGCTGATCTACGCTGGCCGGATGCCGGTCACCGTGCTCCTCGTCGACGATGAACCCCTGGTGCGGGTGGGGCTGCGCGCCGTGCTGGAGGCGCAGCCCGACATCGAGGTCGTCGGGGAGGCGGCCGACGGGGCGGCGGTCATCCCGTTGGTGCGGCAACTGCGGCCGGACGTGGTGGCCATGGACGTCCGGATGCCGCTGATGGACGGTATCGAGGCCACGCGCGCGGTGCTGCGGTCGGTCGACGAGCCGCCGAAGATCCTCGTCGTGACGACCTTCGAGAGCGACGAGTACGTCTACGAGGCGCTGCGCGCGGGCGCGAACGGGTTCCTGCTGAAGCGGGCGCGGGCCGCCGAGATCGTGCACGCGGTGCGCCTGGTCGCCGAGGGCGAGTCGCTGCTGTTCCCGGCGTCGGTGCGGAGGCTGGCCGCCGAGTACGGCGACCGCGGAGGCAATCGGGCGGCGCAGGACACCCTGGAGCGGGCCGGGCTGACCGAGCGGGAGGCCGAGGTGCTGCGGCTGATGGCACGTGGGATGTCGAACGCGGAGATCGCCGCCCGGCTCGTCGTCGGGACGGAGACGGTCAAGTCCCATGCCGGGGCGGTGCTGGCGAAGCTCGGGGCACGCAACCGGACGCAGGCGGTGATCACGGCGTACGAGTCGGGGTTCGTCGCGCCGGGGTGAGCGCGCCGGTGGATATCGGTACGGATTCCTTACTCGCCGGGGTACCTCCCGCCGAGTACGATCCGCCCAACACGCGCACGAGCTGGAAGGACGGACGTTGGGGCAGCTGACCGGCGGGGATCCCTCGCTGCTGCGAAGGATCAATTCCGCGGTGGTGCTGCACGCGCTGCGTGCCGCGGACTGCGCGACGCTCACGGAGATCACCCGCGTGACGGGCCTGTCCCGGCCGACGGTCGAGGGGGTGGTCGAGGATCTCATCGGGGCGGGGCTCGTCGTCGAGAAGGCGGCCGACGAGAGTGTCGCCCGGCGGCAGGGGCGGCCCGCGCGGCGGTTCCGGTTCCGGGCGGAGGCCGGGCACCTGCTGGGGCTGGAGATCGGCTCGCACCGGGTGGCCGCGCTGCTGGCCGACCTGGACGGCCGGATACTCGGCGCGCAGGCCAAGGAGGTCGACGAGGCGGCACCGGCGGACGAACGGCTGGAGCGGCTGCGTACGGCCGTCGCCGAGCTGCTCCGCCGGGCGGGCGTCCCGCGCAGCTCGCTGCGGGCGGTGGGGGTCGGCACGCCCGGGATCGTGGAGGCGGACGGGACGGTACGGCTCGGCACCGCGCTGCCGGAGTGGACGGGGTTGCGGCTGGGTGAGCGGCTGAGCCGTTCCTTCAAGTGTCCGGTGCTGGTGGAGAACGACGCCAACGCGGCGGCCGTGGCCGAGCACTGGAAGGGATCGGCCACCGAGTCCGACGACGTCGTCTTCGTGCTGGCCGGGCTGAGCCCGGGTGCCGGCTCGCTGATCGGGGGCCGGCTGCACCGGGGGTACGGCGGGGCGGCCGGGGAGATCGGCGCGCTGCATCTGCTGGGCCGGGAGGTGACGCCGGAGACGCTGCTGTCCATGACGGACGAGCCGCTGCATCCGCTGGACGAGCAGGCGGTCGCGGAGGTGTTCGCGCAGGCCCGCGAGGGCGACCAGCAGGCCAGGGCCGCGGTGGACCGTTTCATCCAGCGGCTCGTCCACGACGTGGCGGCGCTGGTCCTGGCGCTCGATCCGGAGCTGGTCGTGGTGGGCGGGTGGGCGGCCGGTCTGGACGGTGTGCTGGAGCCGCTGCGCAACGAGTTGGCGCGCTACTGTCTGCGCCCGCCGAAGGTGGCCCTGTCGCTGCTCGGTGAGGCGGCGGTGGCGACGGGGGCGCTGCGGCTCGCCCTCGACCATGTCGAGGAGCAGTTGTTCGCGGTCGAGGGGACCGTGACGGCGCGGCGGTGAGCTGCCGTCATCGGTGAAACGCGCCGCGCCCCGGTGGAGTTCCGGGGCGCGGCGGGGTGTCCGCGCGGTGGGCCGGGTGCAGGCTGTTCAGGGAGCCTGCCGTATCCGGTCCGCGGGGACGGGGTGTTCAGGAGGCCTGGCGCTCCGGGCCGTGGTGTATCTCCACGCCGCCGGACGCGCCGAACGTCAGTCGGCAGGTGTCCGCGCGGTAGGTCGCGACGGAGAGCGCCGCGGTGCGTCCCCCGGCGAAGAAGCGGGTGGTGACGACGAGGACGGGGGCGCCGGGGAGGCGGTCGAGTTCCCGGGCGTCGTCCGCGCGGGCCGAGCCCAGCTCCACGGCGCGGTCCTGGCCCTCCAGTTCCAGGCGCTGGAGCTCGCGCAGCACCGCACGCGCGCGTGCCGCCTCGGAGGGGGTGTCGATCGCGGTGAGGTCGGGCACCGACGTCACGGGGACGTAGAGCAGTTCGGCGGCGACGGGCTGGCCGTGCGAGACGCGTGAGCGGCGCACGATGTGCACGGCCTGGTCGCGCGCGGTCTCCAGGGCGGTGGCGACGACCGCGGGCGGAGTCGCGAGCGTGCAGTCGACGGCCTGCCAGGCGTCGTCGCCCGTGCCCGGCCAGACCTGCTGGTCGTTGCCGACGGCGACGCCCATGCGCGGCGGGGCGACGGTGGTTCCGACGCCACGGCGGCGCTGGAGCCGGCCCTCCAGTTCGAGCTGCTCCAGTGCCTGGCGGAGCGTGGCGCGGGCGACGCCGAAACGGGCGGCCAGGTCACGCTCGTTGGGCAGGATCTCGCCCACGGTGAATTCCGAGTCGAGTGCCTCGCTGAGCACCGTCTTGAGATGCCAGTACTTCGGTTCCGGTACCGATTCCAGCTGCGTGGTCCCCACCCTGTCCTCCGCAATCGCCGTGGTCCGGCGGCGTTTTTCGCGCCCTTGTTTATTAAAGGTTGTTGTACTTCTCTGCGACCATAGGGCGGCCCCCACCCTTGGTCAAGACCAATCCTCGGTCCCTCTCCAGGACGACAGGTGTCCGACAGAAAAGCGTTCACGGCGCGTTCGTACGGGCGCGTTTTCGTGACACTCCGGCAAGGTCCGCTCAGTAAATGCCGCCCCCAGGAGACCCGATGAGGGGGCGCGCGGTTCACCCTCGGGGGCTACCCGTCGGTAGCTATCGCTGACAAGCTGTCTACGGCGTCCGCCGGCCGGTCCACGGCCCGTTCAGTCGAGGAGCTCCTCATGTCCGCCACCGTCTCCTTCACGGTCCCCTCCCCCAGTGGCCCGCTGCCCGTCACCGTCTCCTACGCGCGCGTGGGCCGGGGCGAGCCGCTGCTCCTGCTGCACGGCATCGGACACCACCGGCAGGCCTGGGACCCGGTGGTGGACATCCTGGCCGCCGAGCGCGAGGTCATCGCCGTGGACCTGCCCGGCTTCGGCGTGTCCCCGCCCCTGCCGGACGGACTGGCCTACGACCTGCCCACCACGGCCGCCGTGTTCGCCGCCTTCTGCGAGGCGCTGGAGCTCGACCGGCCCCACGTCGCGGGCAACTCCCTCGGCGGACTGCTCGCCCTCGAACTCGGCCGCGAGAAGCTCGTACGGTCCGTCACCGCGCTGTCGCCCGCCGGGTTCTGGTCACAGGCCGAGCGGCGCTACGCCTTCGGCGTCCTGCTCACCATGCGGCAGATCGCGCGCCGGATGCCGCTGCCCCTCGTCGAGCGGATGGCGAGCACGGCGGCCGGCCGCACGGCCCTCACCAGCACCATCTACGCCCGCCCGAGCCGGCGTTCACCCGAGGCCGTGGTCGCCGAGACGCTGGCCCTGGCCCGCGCCACCGGGTTCGACCAGACCCTGCGGGCCGGCGCCACCGTGCGGTTCGCCGACGACCTCCCCGGCGTCCCGGTCACGCTCGGCTGGGGCACCCGCGACTGGCTGCTCGTGCGCCGACAGGGTGTCCGGGCCAAACGGATCATCCCCGCCGCGCGTCTGGTGCGACTGCCCGGCTGCGGTCACTGCCCGATGAACGACGACCCGGCGCTCGTCGCTCGCGTGATTCTCGACGGCAGCCGCTGACGTCCTGGGGGCACGCCGCAACACCCCGGCCCCCAGGGCGACTCCGGCCCCGACAAGGGCGCTCCCCACGCCTTGGGCGGGGCCGTAGGAGCCCGTTCCGACGAGCGGGGCGGTGCAGGCGGCCGCCACCGGGATGAGCCCGGAGAAGAGCGTGGCGCGCTCCGCGCCGATCCGCTGCATGCCCATGTACCAGCACACGAAGCCGACGACGGTGACGACGGCCGCCTGCCACAACAGCGCGGCGGCCTCCGTGCCGTCCGGCCGCCGCAGCCACGCGCCGCCGTCGAGCAGCAGGCCGGTCGCGGCGGCCTCGGCCGCGGCGATCGCGCACACCGTGGCGGACAGCAGCCGTGGTCCGAGAACCCGCAGGACGGGCACGGCCAGCACCGCGAAACCGACCTCCCCGGCCAGCGCGCAGACCGAGTAGGCGATGCCCGCGCCGTCCGTGCGCCCCCATCCCTGCACCGTGAACGCGCCGACGGCCACCAGCGACGCCCCCACCAGCACCGGACGGCGGGGCCGCCGCCCCTCCAGCAACGGGACGACGACCGCCACGACGACCGGCGCGCAGCCCACGAGGACACCGGGGACGGCGGGTTCCGCCGAGCGCTCGGCGGCCAGCACCGCCACGTTGAAGCCGACCATCCCGACGGCCGCGAGCAGCGCCAGGCGCAGCCACAGCCGGAGGGTGAGCGCGCGCAGCCGGAGCCCGGCCCCCGCCCCCGCCAAAGGCACGAGCAGCAGACAGGCGAGGCCGTAGCGCAAGGCCTGGCCGCCGGCGTACGGATAGCCGCCGAGGACGCTGTTCGCGGTGAACGACCCTCCGACGAGGAGGCAGGCGAGCGCGGCGAGCAGGGACCCGCGCAGGGTGGTCGCGTTCATGAAGGTGACGCTAGGAACGACGGCGGTCCCGGTTAAGGTCCACTTCCATGACGCCATCGGGGACCAATCCCGGCCCGGGTCCCGGGCCGGCGGCCTGGGAGCTGCTGCTGCCGGCCGCCTCGGCCCCGCCGCGCGCGCGTGGCCGCGCGCTCCAGGCCTCCCTGCGGGACGCGGTCCGCTCGGGGCGACTCGCCCAGGGCACCCGGCTGCCGTCGAGCCGGGATCTGGCCGCCGATCTCGGCGTCTCGCGCGGGCTCGTGACGGAGGCGTACGAGCAGTTGACGGCCGAGGGCTATCTGCGCAGCGGCCGCGGCGCGGGAACCTGGGTGAGCGGCGCCGTCCGGGCGGCCCGGCCACGCGCGCGTGACCTCGCTCCGCGGCCCCCGGGCGTACGGGCCGACTTCGTGCCGGGCACCCCGGACCTGTCGCTGTTCCCGCGCGCCGCCTGGGCCGCCGCGCAGCGGGGTGTGCTCGCCGAGCTGCCCCACCACGAACTCGGCTATCCCGACCCGCGCGGGTTGCCCCGGCTGCGCACCGCGCTCGCCGGGCTCCTCGCCCGCCGCCGGGGCGTGGTCGCCGACCCGGAGCGCCTGGTCGTCGTCTCCGGGGTGGCCCAGGCGACGGCATTGCTCGGGCTCGCGCTGCACGCGCGCGGGACGGACACCGTCGGCGTCGAGGACCCCGGGAGCCCCCAGCACAGCGCCCTGTACGCGGCGGCGGGCGTCACCGCCGTACCGCTGGCGCTCGACGCCGAGGGGCTGGCCGTGGACCCGCTCAGGTCGTCAGGGGTGCGGGCGGTGGTGACGACGCCGGCGCACCAGTTCCCCACCGGGATCGCGTACTCCGCGCGGCGGCGCGCCGAACTGCTCGACTGGGCGAGATCCGTGGACGGCTTCGTGGTCGAGGACGACTACGACGGCGACTTCCGTTACGACCGCGCTCCCGTGGGCGCGCTCCAGGGCCTGGACCCCGAGCGCGTGGCCTACACCGGGTCGGTCAGCAAGTCGCTCGCACCGGGACTGCGGCTCGGCTGGCTGCTCGTTCCCGAGGCGCTCGCCGAGGAGGTCGTCGAGCGCAAGCGGACGATGGACCTCGGCCATCCCACGCTCGACCAGGCGCTGTTCGCCCGGTTCGTGGAGCGCGGCGACTACGACCGTCAGCTGCGCCGCTGTCAGCGGGCCTACCGGGAGCGCCGGGACGCCCTGGTGGGCGCGCTCGGGGAGCACTTCCCCGGGGCGCGGGTGTCCGGGATCGCGGCGGGGCTGCACGTCATCGCCGAGTTCCCGGCGCGATACGGGCCGCGGGAACGGTTCCTCGCGCGGACGGCCGCCGCGGGCGTCGAGGTGCGTGCGCTGGCGGAGTACGCACACGCGCGTGCCGTGCGGGACGCGCACACCCGTCTCGTGCTCGGCTACGCGCAGATGTCGCCCACGCGCATCCGGGACGGCGTACGGCTGATGGCGCAGGCCGTCACGGGCGGGTGACAGGGGCGGGAGACGCGGTCGGTGACGCAGGCGGAGACGCGGGCCGTGCGCGTCGGATCCCCGGTGCGCGCGGCCAGTTGTTCACTTGTGGTTTCCGTGTGCGCTGCGACGCACCAGTAGTTGTGGCTGTGCACACCGGCCGGTTCCCGCCCCTGGAGGCCCCTCCATGTCACCCAGTCCGTTTCCCGGGCGCCGCAGCGTCCTGCGCGGCACGCTCGCCGCTTCCGCGGCCCTGACCCTGCCCGCCGCCGTCGGCGCGGCGCCCGCCTTCGCGCTGTCCGGGCGGCCCAGGGCGGGTTGGGGTGTGCAGGCCGGGGACGTGACCTCCGACTCCGGGCTGGTGTGGGTGCGCTCCGACCGTCCCGCGCGGATGGTCGTCGAGACCGCGGCCACCGAGTCCTTCCGCGGGGCCCGCCGCTGGCACGGTCCGCTGCTCGGCGCCGGTACGGACTTCACCGGCACCACCCGGCTGCACGGGCTGCCCGCCGGTGAGCAGATCCACTACCGGGTGCTCCTCGCCGACCCGGACGATCCCCGACGCACCGGGGAGCCGGTGACCGGCACCTTCCGCACCGTGTCCCCGGGGTGTCGGCGCGGGGTGCGTTTCCTGTGGTCCGGGGACCTCGCGGGCCAGGGCTGGGGCATCAACCCCGAGTTGGGCGGTTACCGCATCTACGACGCGATGGCGAAGCTCGATCCCGACTTCTTCCTGTGCAGCGGCGACAACATCTACGCCGACGGCCCGATCACGGCGACCCAGGCACTGCCGGACGGCACCCTCTGGCGGAACGTCGTCACCGAGGAGAAGTCCAAGGTCGCCGAGACGCTCGCCGAGTTCCGCGGCAACTTCCGCTACAACCTGCTCGACGAGAACCTGCGCCGCTTCAACGCTCAGGTGCCGTCCGTCATCCAGTGGGACGACCACGAGGTCCGCAACAACTGGTACCCCGGCGAGGTGATCGCCGACTCCGACGCCCGGTACACGGAGAAGAGCGTGGACGTGCTCGCGGGGCGCGCCCGGCGGGCGTTCGGCGAGTACTTCCCGATCTCGACCCTGCGTCCGGGCGCCAAGGAGGGCCGGGTCCACCGGGTCGTGCGCCATGGGCCGCTGCTGGACGTGTTCGTGCTGGACATGCGGACGTACCGCAACGCCAACTCGGCGGGCGACCAGAGCGTGGACCCACAGGGCATCCTCGGCGCCGAGCAGCTGGAGTGGCTGAAGCGCGAGCTGTCCCGGTCGCGCGCGGTGTGGAAGGTGATCGCCGCCGACATGCCGCTCGGCCTGGTGGTGCCCGACGCCACCGAGGGCCGGGCGAACATCGAGGCCGTCGCGCAGGGCGACCCGGGCGCGCCGCTGGGCCGTGAGCTCCAGATCGCCGAGCTGCTGCGGTACATCAAACACCGCCGGATCACCGGCACGGTGTGGCTGACGGCAGACGTCCACCACACCTCGGCGCAGCACTACCAGCCCTCGCGGGCCGTGTTCGGTGACTTCGAGCCGTTCTGGGAGTTCGTCTCCGGCCCCCTCAACGCGGGCGCCTTCCCGGCCAGCGCGCTGGACGACACCTTCGGTCCGGAGCGGGTGTTCGTGAAGGCGCCGACCGCGTCGAACGTGTCGCCCGCAGGCGGCTACCAGTTCTTCGGCGAGGTCGACATCGACGGCGGCAGCGGGGAGCTGACGGTGCGTCTGCGCGAGCAGGACGGGACCGTGCTGTTCACACAGGTGCTCCAGCCGGGACGGGTCGGCCAGTAGTCCGGGTCCCGTACCCTCGGACACGTGCCGCGCACCGGCGTCATCCCCCGGTGCGCGGCACAGTCGTGACACCCCGTACACGGCGCGATCGTAGAAGAATTAACAAAACGGGCATTGGTAACCTTTACCCATCAGTCACAAACCGTTCGTGATCACGCAACACCGTTCCTCCACAGTGGCTGCATGACTCGAGACATGTCTGATGTGACGCGTGCGAAACGCGGACGCCCCGTGCACCACTGGCGACGGGACGCGGTGGAACTCGCCGCGCTGTTCACAGCGGTCGCGGTGGCCGACGGGGTGGCGAACCTGGTGGGCCACGGACCCGACGGTCCGGCGCTGCTGGCCGTCTCCGCGGCACTGCTCGTCGCCACGGCCGGCTTCCACACCTGGTGGGCACGGCGCCACGGTCACGCACCCCCCACGGGCGATACCGACGCCCGGCCGCGCTCCGAGGAGCCGCAGGCCGGGCCGTCCGCACTCCCCTCCCAGGTCACCGAGGAGAGCGCCCTGTGGCGGATGCGGACGACGGTGAAGGACGCCCCGGGGTCACTGGCCGCACTCTGCGCGGCGCTCGCCGGCCACCGGGTGGACATCCTGAGCCTCCAGACGCACCCGCTGGGCGAGGAAACCGTGGACGAGTTCCTGCTGCGCGCCCCGGGCGCCCTGGCGGCGGGCGAGATCACCCGGGCCGTGGCAGTGGCGGGCGGCAGCGGCACCTGGATCGAACGGGCCGACGCCCACGACCTGGTGGACGCGCCGACCCGGGTCCTCGGCCTGGCCACCCGCACCGCGCTCGACGCGGCTGAACTACCCTTGGCACTACGTCAGTTGCTGGGCCGCTGCACGATCCGTTCGCTGCCCGCCGCGCCGGGCGGCAGCGGCCGCGGGCAGGAAGGCGTGCCCGTGGAGGGCGTACTGGAGGACACCGTGATGCGCCTGCGGGCGCCGGAAGGCGGAGTGATCACCGTGGAGCGGCCGTATCTGCCGTTCACCCCGACCGAGTTCGCCCGCGCGCGTGCGCTGGTGGAGCTGGACGCCCGGCTCGGCCCGCGGGTGCCGCGCGGCCAGGACGTGCTGACGCTGCCCGAGGGCAACGCCATCACCGTGCGCCGGGCGGACCCCGGTGACCTGGCGGCGGCGAAGGCGATGCACGACCGGTGCTCCTCACGCACGCTCGGAATGCGCTACCACGGGCCCGTCGGCGACGCCGACCGCTACCTCAGGCACCTGCTCAGCCCCCGCTTCGGCCGCACGCTCGCCGTACAGACCCCGTCGGGGCGCGTCGTCGGCCTCGGCCACCTGCTGTGGGACGGCGACGAGACCGAGGTCGCCCTGCTGATCGAGGACCAGTGGCAGCGGCGCGGCATCGGCGCCGAACTGCTCGGCCGGCTGGTCGCGATGGCCGTCGAGGCGGGCTGCGAGAGCGTCTACGCCGTGACGCAGGCCTCCAACACCGGCATGGTCGCCGCCATGCGCGGCCTCGACCTGCCCCTCGACTACCAGATCGAGGAGGGCACCCTGGTCATCACCGCGCGCCTGGACGGCGCGGCGACCCGGGCGCGGGCCGGCTCCGGGCGGTACGACGAGCGCGTCGCACGCGACTGAGTCACGGAACACCACGCGGCCCGGCGGTGCGACCACACCGCCGGGCCGTCGGCATGCGGGTCGCCGCTCACGCATCCCCGTCCCGGGTCGCCGTACCCGGATCGCCGTCGGCGGTCACACGACGGCGGCTCCGTGCCCGGCCGGGTCGGCCGTGGCGTCCGCCGCGCCGAGAGCGGCTCGCAGGTCGTCCCACAGGTCCTCGACGTCCTCCAGGCCGACCGAGAGCCGCAGCAGCCGGTCGCTCACGCCCGCGCCCCGGCGCTCGTGCGCGTCCACGATGCGATGGCTGATGGACGCCGGGTGCTGGATGAGGGTGTCGACGCTGCCGAGGCTGACGGCCGGGGTGATCAGACGGACCCCCGCGATCACCTCGTGCGGGTCGCCGTGGACCTCGAAGGCGATCATCGCGCCGCCGATCCGCGGATAGTGGACGCGAGCCACCCGCGGGTCGGCGGCCAGCCGCCGGGCCAGGTCGGCGGCGGTCGCGGAGGCGGCCCGCACCCGGACCGGGAGCGTCGACAGGCCCCGCAACAGCAGATATCCGGCCAGCGGGTGCAGGACGCCGCCGGTGGCGAACCGTATCTGCCGAAGCCGCCCGGCGAACTCCTCGTCGCAGGCGACCACGCCCCCCAGCACGTCCCCGTGTCCGCCCAGGTACTTGGTGGCGCTGTGCAGCACGAGCCGCGCGCCCCCCTCGGCGGGGCGCTGGAGCACGGGCGTCGCGAAGGTGTTGTCCGCGAGCAGCGGGACCGAGCCGCAGGCGTGGGCGACGGCCCGCAGGTCGACCTCGGCAAGCGTCGGGTTGGCCGGCGACTCGACCATGACGAGACCGGTGTCCGGGCGCAGCGCGTCGGCGATCCCGGCCGGGTCGGTCCAGGTGACCTCCGAGCCGAGCAGTCCGGCGGTCAGCAGGTGGTCGCTGCACCCGTAGAGAGGGCGCACGGCGACGACGTGCCGAAGCCCCGTCGAGGCGCGCGCCAGCAGCACCGCGCTCAGCGCCGCCATCCCGCTGGCGAACGCGACCGCGCTCTCGGTGCCTTCGAGGCGGGCGAGGGCCGTCTCGAACCGGGCGACCGTCGGGTTGCCCAGCCGGCCGTAGACGGGCGGTCCCTCCGGCTCCGCGCCGGTCGTGGCGAACGCGTCGATGCGGGCGGCCTCGCCGCGGCTGTCGAACGACGGGTAGGTGGTGGACAGGTCGATCGGCGGGGCGTGCAGGCCCTGGCGGGCCAGGTCGTCCCGCCCGGCGTGCACGGCCTCGGTGGCCAGTGCTCGGGGCGCTCTCGACGCGGGTCGGCGTACGTCGTCGTACGCGTGCGTGCTCGCTGAGGCTGAGTCCATGGACCGCAGGGTGAACAACGAGCGGGGTCGCGTAATCGAACACCGTGCTACGTTCGGCCAATGGCTGAATCCGTCGTACTGGACCCGGTCGATCTCCAGCTGCTGCGGCTGCTCCAGAACGACGCCCGGACCACCTACCGCGACCTCGCGGCGCAGGTCGGGGTCGCACCGTCGACCTGTCTGGACCGGGTGACGCGGCTGCGCCGATCGGGCGTGATCCTCGGTCATCAGCTGCGGCTCGATCCGGCCAAACTGGGTCGTGGCCTCCAGGCACTGCTGTCGGTACAGGTCAGGCCGCACCGGCGGGAGCTGGTGGGGCCCTTCGTGGAGCGGATCCGGGGGCTGCCGGAGGCGCTCACCGTCTTCCACCTCACCGGGCCCGACGACTATCTCGTCCATGTCGCCGTCGCGGACATGGCGGATCTGCAGCGACTGGTGCTGGACGAGTTCACCTCGCAGCGGGAGGTGGCCCGGGTCGAGACGCGGCTGATATTCCAGCAGTGGGAGTGCGGGCCTCTGCTGCCGCCGACGACTTCGGGACAAACGGCGTGACGTGCGCCACCGCCTCGTACGAGGATGGAGCCCATGTCACAGACCAGCAGCCCGCTTCCCCGCGAGGTCGCCGACGCGTATGTCGACGACCTCATCGCCCTCGACCCGGTGACCGGTACCTACCTCGGTGTGCAGGAGAGTTCGAGCCGTCTGCCCGACTACTCGCCCGCCGGCCAGGAGGCCCTCGCGCAGCTCGCGCGGGACACCCTGGCCCGGCTCGACGAGGCGGAGCGGAGGCCCGGCGCGGACAGTGACATCGAGCGCCGGTGCGCGCGCCTGCTGCGCGAGCGCCTGACCGCGGAACTCGGTGTGCTGGAGACCCACGAGGGACTGCGCGCCGTCGGCAACATGGCGACGCCTCCGCATCACGTGCGCGAGGTTTTCACCGTGACGCCCACCGAGACCGACGCCGACTGGGCGGCGATCGCCGAGCGGCTGCGCGGGGTGCCGGCGGCCCTCGCGGGCTACCGGGAGTCCCTGGCGCTGGGTCTGGAGCGCAAGCTGTACGCGGCGCCGCGGCCGACCCTCACGTTCGTCGGACAGCTCACCGAGTGGTCGGACACGGACGGCGAGGGCCGCGGCTGGTTCGAGGACTTCGTGTCCACCGGTCCCGACGCGCTGCGCGCGGAACTGGACGAGGCCGCCCGTACGGCGACCGCGTCCGTCGTCGAGCTGCGGGACTGGATGCGCGACGTGTACGCGCCGACGATCGAGGGCGCCCCGAACACCGTCGGCCGGGAGCGGTACGCCCGCGCGTCGCGCTACTTCAACGGCACCGATCTCGACCTCGACGAGGCGTACGCGTACGGCTGGGCGGAGTACCACCGGCTGCTCGCCGAGATGAGGGAGGAGGCCGAGAAGATCCTGCCGGGCGCGGAGACCCCCTGGGTGGCCCTGGCCCATCTCGACGAGCACGGCACGCACGTCGAGGGCGTCGACGAGGTCCGCGACTGGCTCCAGGGCCTGATGGACCAGGCGATCGAGAAGCTCGACGGCACGCACTTCGAACTCGCCGACCGGGTACGGAAGGTGGAGTCGCGGATCGCCCCGCCCGGCGGCGCGGCCGCCCCGTACTACACGCCCCCGACGGAGGACTTCTCGCGGCCGGGCCGCACCTGGCTGCCGACGATGGGGCAGACCCGCTTCCCGCTCTACGACCTCGTCTCGACCTGGTACCACGAGGGCGTCCCCGGTCACCACCTGCAGCTGGCGCAGTGGGCGCACGTCGCCGGGGACCTCTCCCGTTACCAGGCCTCCGTCGGCATGGTCAGCGCCAACTGCGAGGGCTGGGCGCTGTACGCGGAACGGCTGATGGACGAACTCGGTTTCCTCACCGACGCGGAGCAGCGGCTCGGTTACCTGGACGCCCAGATGATGCGGGCGGCGCGGGTCATCGTCGACATCGGCATGCACCTGGAGTTGGAGATCCCGGCGGACTCCCCCTTCCACCCCGGCGAGCGCTGGACCCCGGAGCTGGCCGAGGAGTTCTTCGGCGGGCACAGCAGCCGCCCGGCGGACTTCGTGGAGAGCGAGCTGACCCGCTACCTGACCATTCCCGGCCAGGCGATCGGCTACAAGCTCGGCGAACGGGCCTGGCTGCTGGGCCGGGAGAAGGCCCGCGAGCGCCACGGCGACGCCTTCGACCTCAAGTCCTGGCACATGGCGGCCCTTTCGCAGGGCTCGCTGGGCCTGGACGACCTGGTGGACGAGCTGGCACAGCTCTGAGACACGGGTTCGGGACCGGCGCGGCGGACTGTCGCCGTGCCGGCCCCGAACGGGCGGTCAGCAGCCGCAGTTCTCCGCGTCGACGGGCGCCGTGAGCGGATCGGCGGCGCGCCGCTCGCCGCCCTCCCAGGTGTCGTACGCGAAGCCTTCCCGCGCCCAGTACTCGAAGCCGCCGAGCATCTCCTTGACCCGGTAGCCGAGTTCGGCGAGCGCGAGGGCGGCACGGGTGGCCCCGTTGCAGCCGGGCCCCCAGCAGTACGTGACGACCGGCACGTCCGGGTCGAGGAGCCGGGCGGCCTGCTCGGCGATGAGCGCGGTGGGCAGGTGGACGGCGCCCGGGATGTGGCCCTGGTCCCAGGACTCGGTGGAGCGGGAGTCCAGGACGACGAAGCCGGGGTCACCACCGGCGGCGAGGGCCGCCGCCACGTCGGAGACGTCGGCGTGGAAGGCGAGGCTCGCCCGGAAGTGGGCGGCGGCCTCGGCCGGGGCCGCGGGGGCGACGCGCAGGACGGGGTTGACCGTGGTCGCGGCGACCGTGCCGGTCATGGCGGTGAGCGGGGTCATGGGGGTCATCGCGGGGCCCTCCCGTGGGGTTCCGGCTGGTCACTGCTTTCGATGACCAGAAATCTACGACCGGTGATCCCCCTTCCTGAAGAGGCATTCCCCGGCCTGAACCTTGCCCTGCCGGGGATTTCCCTGCTATCTCTCGCCCATGACCGCGTATTCCCCGGACGCCACCGACTGGCGCATTCTCGAGGTCCTCCAGCGCGAGGGCCGGGCCAGTTTCGCCGACCTGGCACGTGCCGTGGCGATGTCGTCGAGCGCCGTCACCGAGCGGGTGCGGCGGCTGGAGGAGGCGGGTGTGATCCAGGGGTACGCGGCCGTGGTGGACCCCGAGCGGCTGGGGCTGCCGATCCTGGCCTTCGTGCGGCTGCGCTACCCCAACGGCAATTACAAGCCCTTCCACGACCTGGTGGCCGTCACGCCCGAGATCCTCGAGGCACACCATGTGACGGGCGACGACTGCTTCGTGATCAAGGTCACCGCCCGTTCGATGCGGCACCTCGAAGAGGTGTCGGGCAAGATCGGCGCGCTGGGGTCGGTGACGACCAGCGTCGTCTATTCGTCGCCGCTCCCCAGGCGCCCACTGGGCCGGTAGCCCCGCTGCCGCACCAGTGACCCCGATCTCCCCTTGACGACCTCCAGCTGGGCGTGGATCCGCCGCCGCAGGTCGGCGACATGGCTGACGATGCCGACGCTGCGGTCGCGTTCGCGCAGCGAGTCGAGGACGTCGAGGACCTCGTCGAGGGTCTGGTCGTCGAGGCTGCCGAACCCCTCGTCGATGAAGAGGGTGTCGAGGCGGACCCCGCCCGCCTCGTCGGTCACGACGTCGGCGAGGCCGAGGGCGAGGGCGAGCGAGGCGAAGAAGGTCTCGCCGCCCGACAGCGTGGCCGTGTCCCGCTCGCGCCCGGTCCAGGCGTCGACGACGTGCAGGCCGAGCCCGCTGCGGCCGCGCCCGGCCCGGTCGTCGGAGTGCACCAGGGTGTAGCGCCCCGAGGACATGCGCTGGAGACGGACGGTCGCGGCGGCGGCCACCTGCTCCAGACGGGCGGCCAGGACGTACGCCTCCAGGCGCATCTTGCGCTCGTTGTCGGCGGAGGTGCCGGCGGTGAGACCGGCCAGCCGGGCCACCCGGTCGTACTCCTCGCGCAGCGGCCCGAGCCGGCGCACGCCGTCGCTCGCGCGCGCGGAGAGCTGGTCGAGCTCGGCACAGCGGCGGGCGGCGGCGTCCTGGGCGGAAGCGGCTGTGCGCAGCCGCTCGGCCGCGGCGGCCGCCGACTGTTCCGCGGCCGCGAGGTCGGCGGGCGGCTGCTGGGCCGCCGCCACGGTGTCGGGTTCGGCGAGGACGGCCCGTACGGCGGCCTCCTCGCTCTGCCGGGCGTCCAGCCGCCGCTGCAGCTCACGGTGGGCGGTGTCGTCGAGGAGGGCGTCGGCGGCGGCCCGCGGGGTGTCGAAGCCGGCCCGGAACGCGGCTTCGTCGAGACGCCCGTCAGCTGCCTTGAGACGCTCGGCGCTCCCCTCGGCGACGCGGGCGGAGTCGGCCGCTTCGGTGAGCCGTGCCGCCAGCCCCTCCAGTTCCGCGGCCCGCGCGGCGACGCTCTCCGCGGCACCCCGGGCCTGCGTCAACTCCTCCTCCAGGGTGGCCCGTTCGCGCTCCAGGCGCTCCCGGTGGCCGACCCGGGACGCGGTCCGCACCGCGGCCTCGCGCTGCGCCGCCGTACGGCGCTCGTGCTCCTGCTCGGCCTGGCGCAGCTCCTCCCGCGCGGGATGCAGCGCGGAGGCCTCCCGGCGCGCCCGCGCGTAGTTCTCCTCCCCCTCCCGGGCCTCGGCGGCGAGCCGGTCCGTCGGGGTGTCGCCCGCCTCGGCGGTCGCGGCGGCGAGCGCCTCTCGTACGAGGCCGAGCTCGCGTTCGTCCTGGGCGTGCCGTTCCTCCGCGTGCCGGGAGGCGGTGAGCGCCCGCTCCTCGGTCTCCCGGTCGACGTGCCCCGCGACCTTGCGGGCGGGCGCGGGGTGCTCGGTGGCACCGCAGACGGCGCAGGGTGTCCCGTCGGCGAGAGTGGCGGCCAGTTCGGCGGCGATGCCGTTCAGGCGCTGTTCCTTGAGGTCGAGCCAGTGCGCGCGGGCCGTCTGGGCCTGCTCGCCGGAGGCGAGGGCCTTGCGCTGGGCGGCCTCCAGGTCGCGGGCCAGCTCGTCGCGCAGCCGGGCCGCCTTCAGGCGCCGCTGCATGGGCTCGCGCCGGCCGTCGAGCTGTTCGGCGCGGGCGGCGGCCTCCTGTGCGGCCTCGATGCGGGCCCGGAGACCCGCGCGGACGGCCTCCCAGTCCGCGAGCCAGGCCTCGGTCTCGGTCAGGACGTCCTCGTCGTCGCGCTCCCGCCGGTCCAGGTCGGTCCGCTCGGCGACGAGACCGGCCAGCCGTCGCTCGCCCCGACGGGCCGACTCCAGCCCGCCCAGTTCCTCGGCGGCCCGGCGGGCCGCCGCGGCGAGCCCGGCGGCGCCGGCGTCCGCGAACCGCCGCGGGAGCAGGCCCCGCGCGCGTGCCGCGCGCGCGGAGGCGCCGGTGTGCTCGGCGTCGGCGGCCTCGCGCAGCTCCAGCGCCGGCGCCACCGACTCCGCCTTGCGCGCCCGCTCCATCCGCGCCTGCGCGTCCCGATGGTCGCCCGCCCGCTCCTGAAGCACGGCGGCCCGCGCGCGCGCGTCGGCGAACCGCCGCTGGAGCCGGGCCCGTTCGCGTACGTCCGCCAGGGCGCGCTCGGCGGCGGCCTGCGCGGACTCGGCGGCGAGGCGGCCGCAGTGGGCGGTCGTCAGCAGCTCACGGGAGGTGCTGCGAGCGACGGCGGCCGCGGCCAGCACCTCCTCGGCCAGCCCCGGGTCTCCCGGGGCGAGCTCGGGCAGCTCCATGGCGTCCCCGGCGACCTGCTGCATCCGGTGGGCGTCGGCGAGCAGGGCGGAGTCGCCCTCACGCACGCGTGCCTCGGTGGTGCGGCGGCGCTCGACGAGCCGCTTCTCGACCTCGGCGAACCGCCGGGTGTCGAAGAGGCGGCCGAGGAGCCGACCGCGCGCCTCGGCGTCGGCCCGCAGGAAGCGGGCGAAGTCTCCCTGGGGCAGCAGCACGACCTGGCAGAACTGCTCGCGGCTCATACCGAGCAGCTGGGTGATCTCCTCGCCGATCTCCTGGTGGGAGCGGCTGAGGTCCTTCCAGGCGCCGGCGACCGTGTCGTACTCGCGCAGCCAGCTCTGCGCCTTCTCGACCGTCGTGCCCGTGCCGCGCTTCTTGGGCCGCTCCCAGGGCGGCTGCCGGGTGACCTCCAGGCGGCGTCCCGCGACGGTGAGTTCGAGGGTGACCTCGGTGCGGGTGCCGGGCGCCGCGTGGTCGCTGCGCAGGGTCAGGCCCTGGCCGCTCTGCCGGGCGCCGGGTACGGAGCCGTACAGCGCGTAGCAGACGGCGTCCAGGACGGAGGTCTTCCCGGCGCCCGTCGGCCCGTGCAGCAGGAAGATCCCGGCGGCGGAGAGTTCGTCGAAGTCGACGCTCTGAGGGCCGCCGAAGGGGCCGAAGGCCGTCAGGTCGAGCCGGTGCAGCCTCACCGCGCCACCTCCCGCACCGAGTCGTCCGCGCGGACCGCGTCGAAGGCGTCCCGCAGCACGCCCTGCTCACGCGCGTCGGGGCCGGCCCCGCGCACATGGGCCACGAAGTCCTCGGCGATCTCCTGGTCGCTGCGGTCGGCGAGGCGCCGGGCGTACGACACGTCGGGGTCGCCGGGCGCACGCTCGGGGGCGAAGACGAGGCTGAGCGTGTGCGGGAAGCGCTGGGTGAGCCGGGCCATGGGGTCGGCCGGGCGGGCGGCGTCGGTGAGGGTCGCCTCGACCCACGCCTCCTCGTGGCGCGTGAGGGCGGGGTCGGCGAGCAGTTCCTCCAGGGGGCCGCGGATCCTCGCCAGCGCGCGCGGCACCGGGCAGTCGATCCGCTCGGCGTCGATCTCCCCGTCGGGTCCGAGGTCGACGAGCCACATGGTCTTGCGGTGCGCGCTCTCCGAGAAGGAGTACGGCAGCGGGGAGCCGGAGTAGCGCACGCGCTCGGTGATGGTCTGGCAGCCGTGCAGGTGCCCCAGCGCGGTGTAGTCGACGCCGTCGAAGACCCCGGCGGGCACCGAGGCGACCCCGCCGACGGTGATGTCGCGTTCGCTGTCGCTGGGCTCGCCGCCGGTGACGAAGGCATGGGCGAGGACGACGGAACGCGTCCCGCGCGCGCGTGCGCCGAGGTCGGCGCGGACCCGGTCCATCGCGGCGGCCAGCACGGTCTCGTGGCCGGCCTTCTCCACGCCGAACTCGTCCTTCACCAGGGAGGGTTCGAGATAGGGCAAGCCGTAGAACGCCACGTCCCCATGGGCGTCGGCGAGCACCACGGGCGTCCCGGCGGCGGCGGGGTCGGTGCGCAGATGGATACCGGCCCGCCCGATCAGCCCGGCTCCGACCCCGAGCCGACGGGCCGAGTCGTGGTTCCCGGAGATCATCACCGTGGGCACCCCGAGGGCGGCGAGCCGGTGCAGCGCGTCGTCGAACAGTTCGACCGCGGCGAGCGGGGGCACCGCCCGGTCGTACACGTCTCCCGACACGACCACCGCGTCGACCTCGCGCTCACGCACGGTCGCGACGAGGTGACCGATGAACTCGGCCTGGGCACCGAGCATGTTCACCCGGTGGAACGCCCGGCCGAGATGCCAGTCGGAAGTGTGCAGGAGCCTCATGATCCCCGAGACTAACGGCCGGGTCTGACATCACGGGCGGTTGCTCCCGTATCGCACCGTCACACCGACCGACACAAAGGGCTGTTACGGACATTTCACCCAGGCGTTCGCTCAACGCGTCACGAGTCGCCGGGTCGGGCGCCGCGTCATGCACCGCGCGCCGTGCGCCGACGCCTCACGCGTCCCCGTACGCCTCCCCGCCCAGCTCGAACCCCGCCGTCCCCGCCGTCGCGTCCGCGAGCCAGGCGCGGAAGGCGTCCACGTCGGCGTCCGGCAGGCCGATCTCGATGGTGACCTCCTCGCCGTAGCGGACGTCGCGTACCGCGCGGCCCGTCGAGTGCAGGTCGTTCTGGACCTTGCCGGCGCGCTGGTGGTCCACGGTCACCGTGGCCAGCCGGAAACGACGGCGGGTGAGGGTGCCGAGGGTGTCGAGGGCCTCGCCGACCGCGCCGCCGTAGGCCCGGATGAGGCCGCCCGCGCCGAGCTTGACCCCGCCGTAGTAACGGGTGACGACGGCGACGACGTACCGCATGTCGCGGCGCAGCAGCATCTGGAGCATCGGGACGCCCGCCGTGCCGCCGGGTTCACCGTCGTCGCTCGCCTTCTGGACCGAGGCGTCGGCGCCGATGACGTACGCCCAGCAGTTGTGGGTGGCGTCGGCGTGCTCCTTGCGGACGGACGCGAGGAAGGCCTGGGCCTCCTGCTCGGTGGCCGCGGGGGCGAGGGCGCACAGGAAGCGGGAGCGGTTGACCTCGGTCTCGTGCACGCCCGCGTGGGCGACCGTGCGGTACTCGTCCTGCATCCGGCCAGCCTAAGCGGTGAGCGCTGGGTCGCCGTCGCCGGAGGGTCGGGCGACGATGTGCGGGACGACCGAGGGTGGTGACCGTGGAACGTGGCCCGACCGATCGCGGGGAGCGCGCAGCATGACCGGCACCCGGCTGAAGGGGAGCGGCGCGGGTCCGGCGTCCTCCCGGTGGCGGGCGTGGCTCCTGGAGGGGCTCAGCGAGCAGACCGCCCGTCATCCGGGCCCGCACGCCGCCCCGCAGGCTCAGGAGAAGGGCCACCGCTGGTGGCGGGTGATGTGCCTGACCGGTGTCGACTACTTCTCCACCCTCGGCTACCAGCCGGGGATCGCCGCCCTCGCGGCCGGTCTGCTGTCCCCGCTCGCGACGCTCGTGCTGATCGCGCTGACGCTGCTCGGCGCGCTGCCGGTGTACCGCCGGGTGGCGCACGAGAGCCCGCACGGGGAGGGCTCGATCGCCATGCTGGAGCGGCTGCTGCCCTGGTGGTCGGGGAAGATCCTGGTGCTGGTGCTGCTGGGGTTCGCGGCCACCGACTTCATGATCACGATCACCCTGTCGTCCGCGGACGCCGCCGCGCACGTCGTGGAGAACCCCTTCGCTCCGCACTGGATGAGCGACGGCAACGAGTGGATCACCCTGCTGCTGGTCGGCGCGCTGGGCGCGGTGTTCCTCAAGGGATTCCGGGAGGCCATCGGCATCGCGGTGCCGATGGTGGCGTCCTATCTCGCGCTGAACCTCGTGGTGCTCGGCGTCTCCGCCTGGGAGATCCTCACGCACCCCGTGCGGATCGGCGACTGGACCGACGCCATGACCGCCGAGCACTCCTCGCCGTGGGCCATGGTCGGCGTGGCCCTGCTGGTCTTCCCGAAGCTGGCGCTCGGCATGTCGGGCTTCGAGACCGGGGTGGCGGTGATGCCTCAGGTCAAGGGTGATCCGACGGACACCTGGGAGGAGCCGAGGGGGCGGGTGCGGGACACCCGCAAGCTGCTCACCACGGCCGCGCTGATCATGAGCGTCTTCCTGCTGCTGTCCAGCCTGGCGACGACGATCCTCATCCCGCAGGACGACTTCGAGAGCGGCGGCCCGGCGAACGGCCGGGCGCTGGCCTACCTCGCGCACGAACATCTGGGCGAGGCCTTCGGCACGGTCTACGACGTCTCCACCATCGCGATCCTGTGGTTCGCGGGCGCCTCCGCGCTGGCCGGTCTGCTGAACCTCGTCCCGCGCTATCTGCCCCGCTACGGCATGGCGCCCGAATGGGCGCGCGCGGTGCGCCCCCTGGTTCTGGTGTTCATGGCGGCCGCCGTCTGCATCACCCTGTGGTTCAACGCGAACGTCGACGACCAGAGCGGCGCCTACGCGACCGGTGTGCTGGTGCTGATGCTGTCGGCGGCGTTCGCGTCGACCGTGGCCGTGCACCGGCGGGGCCGCCGCCGGGCCGCGCTCGGCTTCGGCACGATCACGGCCGTCTTCGCCTACACGCTCGTCGCGAACGTCATCGAGCGACCGGACGGCATCAGGATCGCGGCGATCTTCATCTTCGCCATCCTGGTCACGTCGTTCGCCTCACGGGTGCGCCGCGCCTTCGAACTGCGCGCCGCCGAGGTCACCTTCGACGAGGTGGCGGCCCGGTTCGTCGACGGGGCCGCGCGGCACGGACCCCTCCAGCTCATCGCCAACGAGCCGCGCGAACACAGCACGCGCGCGTACCGCTCCAAGGAGGGGGAGCAACGCGAGCACACCCCGATCCCCGGCGGGGGTCCGGTGCTCTTCCTGGAGGTGTTCGTGCGGGACTCCTCCGACTTCACGGCGGACGTCACCGTGCGCGGCGACGAGAAGCACGGGGTCCGCCGGCTGCGCGTCTCCGGTCCCACGGTGCCCAATGCCATCGCCGCGGTCCTGCTGGCGCTGCGGGACCGCACCGGTGAGGTGCCGCACGCGTACTTCAGCTGGACCGAGGGCAACCCGGTCGGCCATCTGATCCGGTTCCTCGTCTTCGGCGACGGCGAGGTCGCCCCGGTCACCCGCGAGGTGCTGCGCCGCGCGGAGCCCGATCCGGGGCGGCGGCCGCGCGTGCACGTCGGCTAGCCCTCCTGCGGCTTGCGGCCTCTCGGGACGGTCGTCGACGTCAGCAGGGCCGTGCCCGGCGCCAGGGACCGCCAGTCGGTCCCGTACCAGGCCAGGACGGCGATCGCCGACGTGGGGAACTTCAGCCGCACCTCCTCGAGCGCGCCCGCCGGACCGTCCCCGGCCAGGTCGAGGACCAGTTCCTCCAGGCCGGGGTTGTGCCCGACCAGCAGCAGTGTCCCGATCTCGGCGGGCGTCTCGTGGACGACCTCCAGGAGCTCGCGGACGTCGGCCCCGTAGAGCCGCGGGTCGAGGCGCACCGGGGGCGGGGTGTCCCACTCGGCGGCGGCCAGTTCCCAGGTCCCGCGGGCGCGGGCGGCGGTGGAGCACAGGGCGAGGTCCGGGACGCAGGCGGCTTCGGCGAGCGCCCGGCCCGCGGCCGGCGCGTCGCGACGGCCGCGCGGGGCGAGCGGCCGCTCGTGGTCGGGGACACCCTCCGGCCAGGCCGACTTGGCGTGCCGCAGCACCACCAGCCGGCGCGCGGGTGTCCCCCCTCCGGGCCCGGTCACGCCGGGGCTCCGAGGTCGCGGGTGAGTTCGAGGCCGAGGAGACGGTCGGCGTAGGCGTAGCTCTCGAAGCGGGCGCCGGCCGGCAGCTCGGGCCCGGCGGCCTCCACCGACCGCAGTACCCGCAGCACCTCGGGCAGGTCCAGGTCGTCCTCCCAGGCGGTACGCAGCCGTCCGCGCACCGCGTCGGGAACCGGCCGTGAGGGCCGCCGCGCCCACTCGGCGACGGCTCGCCGCCAGCCTGCGAGGGTGTCCCGGGCCTCGTCCAGCACGTCCGCGTCGAGCCGCACGGGCTGGGTGCGGGGCCGGGAGAGAAGGGCCAGCCTCAGGACGGCGAAGTCGGGGTCCGTCTCCCCGGGGGCCCGGCGCGGCCCCCCGGGCAGCGCGCCCTCCGCCGGCGCGACGGCGACACACACCCCGTCGGGGAGCCGGCCGCCCTCCTCCACCACGTGCAGGCTCTGCGCCTCGCCCACCCCGGCACCCGCGCCGAGGTCGCGGCCGCCCTCGAAGGGGTGCATGCCGAGGGCGGTGGCGCCCGCCCGGAGTTCCGCCTGATCTCGTTCGCCGGACAGCAGCGCCCACACGGGCGTGCCGCCGAGTTCCAGCGCGCGGACGAGCAGATCGGCGACGAGGAGGATCCGGAGCGATCCGGCCCCGTACCCCGAGGCATGCGCCTCCACCCGGGTCAGACCACGGCGGACGGGGGCGGCGACGACGGGCTCGCCGGTTCGGGCGTCGATGAGGCTCAGCACGAGGCGAGCCTAGGCGGGCGGGCGCGATTTCGCAGGCAGGGGCCGGAATCAGGGTGCGGCGCGAGCTGTTGTAGGCCAGGAGCGTTCCTTTCCGATCTCAAGGAGGCCGCCGGTGCACGGCGACGAGGCAACGATCCGCAGGATCCTCACCGGACTCGGCGACACCTGGGCCGTGGTGGGCCTGTCGACGAACCGCGGGCGGGCGGCCTACGGGGTCGCCGAGGTGCTCCGGCGCTTCGGCAAGCGGGTCGTGCCCGTCCACCCGAAGGCGGAGACGGTGCACGGGGAGCAGGGGTACGCCTCCCTCGCGGACATCCCCTTCGAGGTGGACGTCGTCGACGTCTTCGTCAACGCCGAACTCGCGGGTGCCGTGGCGGACGAGGCGGTCGCCAAGGGCGCCAAGGCGGTGTGGTTCCAGCTCGGCGTCGTCGACGAGGCGGCCTACGACCGGACCCGGGCCGCGGGCCTGGAGATGGTCATGGACCGCTGCCCGGCCATCGAGATTCCCCGGCTGGGCTGACCGGCCGGTGTTCTCCGGGCCGCGTCGGAGGGCCCGCCCATAATGTGCGGGTGACCACCAACTCCCCTTCCCCCCACCACACTCCCGTCGTCGTCGTGGGCGCGGGCCCCGCAGGTCTCACCGTCGGCAACATCCTGCGGGCCGCGTCCGTCGACTGCGTCGTACTGGAGACGGAGAGCCGTGAGTTCATCGAACGGCGGCCGCGCGCCGGAGTCCTGGAGGAGCGGGCCGTCCACGGACTGCGGCAACGGGGCCTGGCCCGGAACCTGCTGGCGCGGGCCCAGCAGCACTCCGCGTGCGAGTTCCGCTTCGGCGGCGAGCGCTACCGCTTCCCCTACACCGAACTGACGGGCCATCACCACTGGGTGTATCCACAGCCGTTGCTGGTGACGGACCTCGTCCACGAGTACGTCGACGTACGCGGCGGCGACGCCCGCTTCTCGGTGCGCGACGTGGAGCTGCACGGCCTCGACACGAGCCGTCCCTCGGTGTCGTACATCTGTCCCGACACCGCAGAACGGCAGGTGCTGACCTGCGACTTCGTGGTCGGCGCCGATGGGGCGCGCGGGGTCAGCCGGGCCGCGCCGAGGCCGGAGCACGCCCGGATCGCGCGGCACGACTACGGCATAGGCTGGCTGGCACTGCTCGCCGAGGCGCCGCCGTCCTCCGACTGCGTCCTGTTCGGTGTCCATCCGAACGGGTTCGCCGGGCACATGGCCCGCAGTCCCGACGTGACCCGGTACTACCTCCAGTGCCCGCCCGGCGACGACCCGGAGAACTGGTCCCACGACCGCGTCTGGTCCGAGCTGCACCAGCGCCTCGAGGGCGCGGGGGCCCCGCCGCTCACCGAGGGGCGGCTGATCGAGAAGCGCGTGCTGGACATGCACGACTACGTGGTCGAACCGATGACGTACGGGCGGCTCTTCCTGGCCGGGGACTCGGCCCACCTCGTCGCGCCCATCGCCGCGAAGGGCATGAACCTCGCCCTGCACGACGCGTTCCTGCTGGGCGACGCACTGGTCGCCTATCTCGACGGCGGCGACGGCGACGGACTGGACGACTACTCGCAGGCGTGTCTGCGCCGGGTGTGGGACTACCAGGAGTTCTCGCAGTGGCTGTCCGAGGTCTATCACGGGACCGCGTCGGGCGACCCGTTCCGCGCGGGCACGACGTTCGCCCGGCTGCGTCGCCTGTTCACGTCTCCCGCCGCCGCGGCCGCCTTCGCGGAGCAGTACCTGGGAACGGCCGAGCACTACTGAGTCAGTCGTGCGGCGGCTCGTCCCCGAGCCGGTGGTCCGCCACGTTCAGCGCCTCGTCCACCAGGCGGCGCAGATGGCCGTCGGAGAGCGAGTAGACCACCCGGCGGCCCTCCTTGCGGGTGTTCACCAGCCCGGCCAGCCGCAGCCGCGCCAGGTGCTGGCTGACCGCAGGCCGGGCCGCTCCGACTCCTTCCGTCAGGGTCGTCACATCGGCCTCGCCGGCGGACAGCGCGTGCAGCAGGGCCAGCCGGGTGCGGTCGCCGAGCAGGGCGAGAAGCTCGGCGGCGAGGGCGAACTGCTCCTCGCCGGGTGTGCGCGGATGCGCATGGTGTGCAGGTGATAGGTGCATGCGTGCGCTCATACGCACATAATGGCGGTGTGGACGGCCACGCGTCCACCTCGGCGCACCGGAAGGGATCGACGTGAGCGAGCGGCACGACCACGAGCACGGACACCGGCACGACCGCGGGCAGCACCATCACGACCACGCCCACGAGCACCCGCACCACCACTCCGCCCCCTCCTCCTCCCCGTCCCCCTCCCCCTCTCCGGGACTGCGCCACCGCGTCGCTCACCTCCTCACCCCGCACTCGCACGAGAGCGCAGACAAACTCGACCCGGCACTGGAGTCCTCGGCCCGGGGCATGCGCGCGCTGTGGGTCTCGCTGGCCGTACTGGGCGTGACGGCCGTCGCACAGGCGGTCGTGGTCGCGCTGTCCGGGTCGGTGGCGCTGCTCGGCGACACGGTGCACAACACGGCGGACGCGCTGACGGCCGTACCGCTGGGCATCGCCTTCGTGCTGGGCCGGCGGGCGGCCACCCGCCGCTTCACCTACGGCTACGGGCGGGCGGAGGACCTGGCGGGCATCGCCATCGTGCTGACGATCGCCGCATCGGCGGCCTTCGCGGGATGGACCGCGGTCGAGCGGCTGATGAACCCGCGCCCCGTCGAGCAGGTCGGCGCGGTCGCCGTGGCCGCGCTGGCCGGCTTCGCGGGCAACGAGTGGGTCGCGCGCTACCGCATCCGGGTCGGCCGTTCGATCGGCTCGGCCGCGCTGGTCGCGGACGGGCTGCACGCCCGCACGGACGGGTTCACCTCGCTGGCGGTGCTGCTGGGCGCGGGCGGCTCGGCGCTGGGGTGGCAACTCGCGGACCCGGTCGTGGGATTGGCGATCACGGCGGCGATCGCGCTGGTGCTGCGTGACGCGGCACGCGAGGTGTTCCGCCGGGTGATGGACGCCGTCGACCCGGTGCTGGTCGACCGGGCCGAGCACGCGCTGCGGGAGGTCGAAGGGGTGCGCGCGGTCGGCGAGTTGCGGCTGCGCTGGATCGGGCACCGGCTGCGGGCCGAGGTGGCGGTCGTCGTGGACGGCGAGGCGACGGTACGCGAGGCGCACGGGATCGCCGTGGCGGCCGAACACGCCCTGCTGCACGCCGTGCCGCGCCTGACGGCCGCGCTGGTCCACGCGGATCCGGCGCCGGTGCCGGGCGAGGACGACCCGCATCTGGCCCTCGCCCATCACACGGCGGCCTGAGACCCCTGCCGGTGAGACGCCTCAGGCCACGCCGAGCCCCTCCAGCACCACCGCGCCCGGCAGTTCGGCGAACGCCTTGCCCGGCACCAGCAGCTTCCCGCGCCGACGCCCGCTGCCCACCAGGACGTACGGCAGGTCGACGACGGCGGAGTCCACCAACACCGGCCAGCCGGCCGGGAGTCCGATCGGTGTGATGCCGCCGTACTCCATGCCGGTCTCCCCCACCGCCGTGTCCATCGCCGCGAACGAGGCCTTGCGGACGCCGAGTCGGCGGCGCACGACCCCGTTGACGTCGACCCGGGTGGTGGACAGCACGACACACGCGGCGAGGGTCGTCTCGCCGCCCCGCTTGCCGGCGACCACCACACAGTTGGCGGACTGCTCCAGCAGCTCCCGGCCGTAGTGCTCCACGAAGACGGCCGTGTCCGCCCACCGCGGATCCGTGTCGACGTGGACGAACTCGTCGGCGGGCACGCTGCCGCTCCACCGGCGTACGGCGTCGGCGACCGGGCCGACCAGCTCGTCGAGGCAGTCCGGGGCGGGGGTGGCGGTGTCGAAGTGTCCGATGGGTGCGCGCATGACCGCACGCTAACAAGAGCCGCCCGCCGACGGCCGCTTCGTCTCAGTGCACGGGCGGCACCGAGACGGCCATCACCATCTCCATCGGCACCTCGCCCCGGTTGCCGTAGACATGCGGGACGCTCGCCTCGAAGGAGGCGCTCGCGCCGGTCGGGACGCGGTACTCCTCGCCGTCCACGGTGAGCGCGAGTTCGCCCGCGGTGACGTGCACGAGCTCGACCGTGCCGACGGGGTGGGGTTCCGAGAGGCTGCTCTCGCCCGGCATCAGCAGCCAGTCCCACATCTCCAACGGACCGGGGGCCTCCGTGCCGGCGAGCAGCCGGTTGTAACTGCCGGCGTCGGTGTGCCACAGCCGTACCGCCTGATCGGCCGGGACGATACGGACCTTCGCGCCTCGTTCGTAGTCGAGGAGGGTGGTGACGCTGATGCCGAGCGCGTCACCGATCTTGACGACCGTGCCGATGCTCGGATTGGTGCGGGCCTGCTCGATCTGGATGAGCATCCCGCGGCTGACACCGGCCCGGGCCGCGAGCACGTCCAGGGTGAAGCCGCGCACCGCGCGCCAGTGCTTGACGTTGCGCGCCAGGGACTGGGTCAGGAGTTCGAGGTCCGACACATTCCGTCCACTTCGGGAGTCCAATATTTTGGATGCCAGGATTCACTTCCCTGTACTACCGTGGGGTGCACCTGATCGTGCACCGAACTGTACTGCGAGGGACCCGTGACAGCACTCTTCGCCCTGGCCACCAGCCTCCTGTGGGGCCTGGCCGACTTCGGCGGCGGGCTGCTGACGCGCCGGGCCCCGGCGCTCACCGTGGTCGTGGTCTCGCAGTCGATCGCGGCCGTCGTCCTCGGCGCGATCGTGGTCGCCACCGGTGGCTGGAGCGAGGCCGGCCCCCGTCTGTGGTTCGCGGTCGCGGCCGGACTGGTGGGCCCGGTCGCCCTGTTCTCGTTCTACAAGGCGCTGGCGCTCGGCCCCATGGGAGTCGTCTCCCCCCTGGCCACCCTCAGCGTGGCCGTGCCGGTCTCCGTCGGGCTGGTCCTCGGCGAGCGGCCGGGACTCGTCCAGGTGGCGGGCATCGCGGTCGCCGTGGTGGGGGTCGTCCTGGCGGGCGGCCCACAGCTCAGGGGCGCCCCGGTGCAGCGCCGGGCCGTCCTGCTCACACTGGTCGCGGCGCTCGGCTTCGGCACGGTGTTCGTCCTGATCACCGAGGCGTCCACCACCGTCACCGGCCTGTTCCTCGCCCTGTTCGTGCAGCGCGTGACCAACGTGGCCACCGGCGGTGCGGCGCTGTACCTGGCCGTCCGGCGCGGGGCGCCCGCGCTTCCCGCGGGCGGCCTGGCCCTGTCCGCACTGCCGGCGTACGGGTTCGTCGGGCTGGCCGACGTCGCCGCGAACGGCACCTACGCCGTCGCCGCCCAGCACGGCCCGGTCACGGTGGCCGCGGTGCTCGCCTCGCTCTACCCGGTGGTGACCGCCCTCGCCGCGCGCGGCCTCCTGCGGGAGCGGCTGCGCGCGGTCCAGGCGGCGGGCGCGGGCCTTGCCCTGGTCGGCACGCTGCTGCTGGCGACCGGGTGACCTAGGGTTCCAGCCGGGCGAGCGCGGCCGCCGTCTCCTCGTCCAGTTCCGACAGCGCGACCAGCTGGTCCGAGGTGACGCCGTCCGGGATCGGCACCGGCGCCGGGGTGCGCAGCGGCGGCTGCCAGCCCTCGGCGGGCGTCCAGCGCCGTACGACCTTGGCGGGCGCCCCCGCGACGACGCTGTGGTCGGGCACCGGGCCGCGTACCACCGCCCCGGCCGCGACGACGACGTTCCGTCCGATCCGCGCACCGGGCAGGATCACGGCCCCGGTGCCGATCCAGCACCCAGGGCCGATCTCCACGGGCTCCATGCGGGGCCACTGCTTGCCGATGGGCTCGTGCGGATCGTCGTAGGAGTGGTTCGTGGACGTGACGTAGACGTACGGGCCGAAGTAGCAGTCGCTGCCGATGGTGACCGTGGTGTCGGCGATGACATGGCTGCCCCGACCGAGCACCACACCGTCGCCGAGACGCAGGATCGGGTCCGGGCCGAGGTCCAGGTCGGGCATGAGGCCGGCGGTCAGGGTGACCTGTTCGCCGACGATGCAGTGCGCGCCGAGGTGGATCCAGGGCTCCCCGAAGACCGTGCCGAGCGGGAAGGCGAGCCGGGTGCCCCGGCCGATCGAGCCGAAGCGGAGGCGTCCGGGGTGCTCCGCGGTGACGGAGCCCGTGCGCTGCACCCACGCCCAGCCCGCGTGGACGGCGCGCTGCACCAGTCGGCGCCGCCATGACGAGAACGTGTTCCAGGGCTTCGGCACCCGCTCACCGTACTCAGCGCGCGGTGCGGCCATGCGCCCACGGCCCTGTGATCTTCGCCCCACCCGGTGGCGTACGGTGCGGTGGGACGACCGAGACGAGGAGACGGTGATGACGCACAAGGCGCTGATCGTGGGCATCGGCGGCAGGGAACCGAAGATCGACGCCGAGGCGTTCGTGGCGCCGACGGCCTCGGTGATCGGGGACGTGACGCTGGAGGCGGGCGCGAGCGTCTGGTACGGGGCCGTCGTGCGCGGCGACGTGGAGCGGATCACCGTCCGGGCCGACGCCAACATCCAGGACAATGTGACGCTGCACGCCGACCCCGGCTTTCCGGTGACGATCGGCGAGCGGGTGTCCGTCGGCCACAACGCCGTCGTGCACGGGGCGACGGTCGGCGACGACTGCCTCATCGGGATGGGCGCGACCGTGCTCAACGGGGCGGTGATCGGGGCGGGTTCGCTGGTCGCCGCACAGGCGCTGGTGCCCCAGGGCATGGAGGTACCGCCGGGATCACTGGTCGCGGGCGTACCGGCCAAGGTCAGGAGGGAGTTGACCGATGAGGAACGGCAGGGTGTGACCCTGAACGGCACCCTCTACGCGGACCTGGCCAAGGCCCACGGGAAGGTGCACGAGTAGGGCGGCCCGCCTACTCGGCGGCGGCGGGCACGGTCTCCGCTTCGGCCTCTTGCGCAGCGCTCTGCATCTTCTTCGCCTTGCGCTTGAGGATCAGCATCGACGTCAGGCCGATCAGCACCGCCGCCACCAGGCCCAGGTACGAGAACTTCTTCAGCCACGACTCCGCCACGACACCCACGTAGTAGATGACGGCCGTCGTGCCGCCCGCCCAGGCGATGCCGCCGAGGACGTTGGCGACGAGGAACTTCCAGTACGGCATGTGCAGCACGCCCGCGAGCGGGCCGGCGAAGATACGCAGCAGGGCGACGAAGCGGCCGAAGAAGACGGCCCACATGCCCCACTTCTCGAAGGACCGCTCGGCGGTGGCGATATGGCCCTCGCCGAAGTGCCGGGGGAACTTCCCGCCGAGCCAGGCGAGCAGCGGACGTCCGCCCTTGCGGCCGATGGCGTAGCCGATGGAGTCGCCGATCACGGCCCCCGCGGTGGCGCACGCGCCGAGCACGACGGGGTTGATGCCGCCGTGCTGGGAGGACAGCAGCGCGGCCGAGACCAGGACGATCTCGCCCGGCAGCGGGATGCCGAGGCTCTCGAGTCCGATCACCAGCCCGACGAGGGCGTAGACGGCGGCCGCGGGCACCGTGTCGAGCCATTCCTGCACGTGCACCGCGGGTTCCTCCCGTTTGACGTCCCTGGGCAGCCTTGCCTTCCCGGAAGCCTACCGGGTCGGCCGGACCCGGCCCGTCGCGTGGTGTAGCCCGCTACACCACGGATCCGGGGGCGGGGTCCCTCGTGACGACGGCGCCGTCACGTGATCGTGGTGGAGGAAGGACCCACCGTGCCCCACCGTTGCCGAAAGGACCCCACCATGGCCGTGAACCGCCGACGCGAACGCCGTACTGCCGTCATCGCCACCGCCGCGGCAGCCCTCGCGCTGACCGCCGGCCTGCTCACCGGCTGCGAGTTCGACGACTCCGTCGACTGCCTCTCGAACGCCGACGACATCACGGACAGCATCACGGCGATCAACAAGGCCGGAGCCGACGCCATCGAGGATCCGACGCGGACCGAGGACTCCATCGACACCATCGAGAAGAACCTGGACAAGATCAACGGCAGGTCGGACGACAGCTCGTCCGACGGCGGCAAGGTCGACAAGGCGGTCGACAAGCTCCAGCAGGCCGTCGAGGACTACAACCAGGACATCCTCGACGGCGAGCGGCCCGACTCCGCCGAGATCGACAAGGCGGCCTCGGAACTGAGGGACGTCTGCACCTCGTAGCCGGGCGGTCGTCCGCGCGAGAAGTGAGCCGGCGAAGAAAGAAGGAAGGAGGGGCCACTCCCCTCGTGCGGCCCCTCCTTCCGGTTCCTGGGCTCAGTGACCGAAGGACCCGGTCACGTCCGCGACGACCTTCCCCAGCGTGTCGGACACCGCGGCGGGCGCCGGGAGCGCGTCGAGGAGCGTGGCGGGGGCGGCCTCGGGCGCGGCCGGCCCGCCCGGCGGGTCGCAGCACTGCACCTGGGCGACCCTCGTCCCGAACTCCGGCGCCGGATCCGTTTCGGCGGGCGCCGGTGCGGCGTCCGGGGCGAGGGGCCGGTCACCGCGCGGCGCCGGGAGGTCCGGGGACCCGGGTGTGCCCGGCACGGGCTGCTCCGCCGTACTGCGCGGCTCCGGACCGGGCACCCCCGGCGCCGCCGCGGCCGTGTCGAACACCCACCGCTGCCCGCCGGAACCGTCCCGCTCGGTGACGACGACGGCCGCTCCCGGCTTGCCCGCGGCGCGCGCGACGACCAGTGCGTCGTCCCGCCGCAGCAGGAGTTCCCCGCGGACGGTCAGGTCGAAGAACGTCTCGCCGGCGTGCACCAGGCAGCTGACCAGGGCGGTCGTCCGGTGGCCCGGGTCCGCGCCCAGGCAGAGCGTGGGGTCGGCCGCGCTGCGCAGCAGCCCGTCGTCCTGGTACGACCACTGCTGGGACGCGGCCTGCGAGCAACCCGCGAGGACGATTCCCGCACCGGGCCTGGCCGGACCGCGGGCGGCGTCGAGGCAGAGCTCCGTGTCCGGGCTGCGCAGCCTGCCGTGCGCGACCTCGGCGGACCGGGACGCGGAGGCGGCCGACGGGGATCCTGGGGGCGAGGGGTCGTCGGAGCCGCCGGGCAGACCCCGTCCGCCGGTGGCCGGGGTGCTGTTCCCGCCGACGGGTGCGCCCCAGGTGGCCCCGGGGGTGGGGACACCGTTGTCATCGGACCAGCCCTTGGTCACGAGGACGGTCGCGATCAGCGCGAGCGAGGTCAGGCCCACGCCCACCAGCACGGCTTTGGGCCGCCTGCCCGGCAGTTCGAGCAGCCCCGCCGAGGTGGTGCGGTGCCGGCCGCCTCCGACGGGCGGCCGCCGCGCGGCAGGCCCGGCCGGCACTGCGGGCCCGGCCGACATGCCGGCGGAGGCCGTGCGCCCGGGGCGCGAGTCGAGGTAGCGGCGGGCGCCCCAGCCCAGCACGGTCTCGACGAGCAGCAGGTCGAGGCCGTCGTCGAAATGGCTGAGCTGTTCGGCGGCGTGCCGGCAGAAGCGGCAGTGCGCGAGATGCTGCCGGACATCGGGCAGCAGCGTTCCGCCGCGGCGCAGCGGAACGTCGAGGAGACGATTGTAGAAGCGGCATTCACTCGTCGGCGCGAGTTCCCGGTGGGCGCGTACACAGCCCGCCCGGAATTGTTCTCGCGCCTGTTCCAGCG
Source organism: Streptomyces sp. NBC_00080 (assembly GCF_045041255.1). NCBI lineage: Bacteria > Bacillati > Actinomycetota > Actinomycetes > Kitasatosporales > Streptomycetaceae > Streptomyces > Streptomyces sp. NBC_00080. The sequence goes on along the minus strand of NZ_CP108235.1, from coordinate 7,959,397 downwards.
CGGCCGCCGCGGAGAGCTCGTCCACGCCGGACAGACCGGCCGGTACGGATATCGGGTCCGCCTCCACCTCCGTGTGCCACAACAGGCATTGGGAAGCGGACGGAAGCAACTGGAAAGAACGCTCGGCGAGTTGCCGCCTTTCGGCGGTCACCGCCCGCGCGGCGCGCAGTCCGCGGCCGCCGACGGTTTTCCGCAGCTCCGGCAGAACGTCGGCCACCCCGTCGGCGCCGGCCCATTTGCGGACCGTCTCCCGTACGGAGACGAGGAGTTGGGGACGCAGGGCGCCACCGGTGCGCCCGTCCGCGAGCCGGCCCAGCACCTCGTGGAACGCGGCGGCGGCCACGAGCCGCGCCGTGTCCTCGGTGCCGGCCAGGCAGACGGTCGCGTAGTCGTGGGCCGCCCGCCAGTGACGGGCGAACAGCAGGGCGACCGCGCGGGCACGCCCGTCGTCACCGGCGGGCCGGGCGGCCAGCAGGGCGGCGAGTTGGGGATCGGAATCCCCGGGGGTCCAGCCGGGGCGGGGCGGGTGGGGCGGGCGTGGGGGGTTCGGGGATTGCACGGAACCATTTCCTTCCAAGCCGACGAACGGCACGGAAAAGCACGGTGTCGGAAAGCAGGTGCCTGATTGGTGCGTACCTTTGGCCTGACCAGGCACGTTGGCCTGATCCGACCCGTCCGTAAGGGGAGGCTCACCTTCGCACACGGGCCTCACAGGAAACAAGGAGTTCGAGTGACCCAAGTTCAAAGCGCGCTAATTTCAGATAAGTTACCGGCGGTATCCGCACCCGCATTCGAAATGGCGCCCGGATCCCGGGACTCAACTTGTGTACGCGCAAAGCCGGATGGCACACCGAATCTCCAACTTCCGGCCCGGAGCGGCCGGCCGCTCCGGCGCAGGGACGGCCCACAGGAATCTCAGATGTGACTCTCGGGGAACTCCCATCCCCGTGGGACACCCTGATCCGCATGAGCGCCCCCCACTCCGCACCCAGTGTCCGCAAAGCAGTCGTCCCGGCCGCCGGCCTCGGTACCCGCTTCCTGCCCGCCACCAAGGCGACGCCGAAGGAGATGCTGCCGGTGGTCGACAAGCCGGCCATCCAGTACGTCGTCGAGGAGGCGGCCGCCGCGGGTCTGGACGACGTCCTGATGGTCACGGGCCGGCACAAGCGGGCCATCGAGGACCACTTCGACCACGCCTTCGAACTGGAGCAGGCGCTCGCCGCCAAGGGCGACACCGTCCGACTGGACGCGGTGCGCGATCCGGCCCGGCTCGCCGACATCCATCACATCCGGCAGGGCGACCCGCTCGGGCTCGGTCACGCAGTGCTCTGCGCCCGCAACCACGTCGGCGACCAGCCGTTCGCGGTGCTGCTGGGCGACGACCTCATCGACCCGCGGGAGACCCTGCTCAGCCGGATGCTCGAGGTCCGCGACCGGTACGCCGGCAGCGTGGTCGCCCTGATGGAGGTCCCGCCGGAGCAGGTCCACCTCTACGGCTGCGCGGCCGTGGAGCCGTCCGGCGAGGACGGGGTGGTGCGCGTCACCGGTCTGGTGGAGAAGCCCGCGCGCGAGGACGCGCCCAGCCGGTACGCGGTCATCGGACGGTACGTGCTCGACCCGGCCGTCTTCGACGTCCTGGAGCGCACCGCACCCGGCCGCGGCGGTGAGATCCAGCTCACCGACGCCCTCCAGGAACTCGCGGCGGGCGGCACGGTGCACGGCGTGATCTTCTCGGGCCGCCGTTACGACACGGGCGACAAGGCGGACTATCTGCGCACGGTCGTTCGCCTGGCCTGCGACCGGCCCGACCTGGGGCCGGAGTTCGTCGCCTGGCTGAAGGAGTTCGTGGCGGGCCTGGAGGACGGCGACGCGACCCGGGAACAGCCGGCGGCCTGACCGGCGCGTGGCGGGCGGAGGGTGGCGGGCAGTACCCGGCGCCCCGCAGGGCCCCGAGGTCGCCGTGACCGGGGGCCGCCGCCCTCGCAGGACACCGCTCGGCCGCTCGGCCGATCAGCTGTTGGGACGCAGGGTCCAGGTCACCGTCATCTCGCCGGTCACCGCACCGTCGGCGCGGCGGATCTCGATCGCGACCGGGAACTCGGGCCGCTCCCCCGCGTCGAGCTGCGCGACGACCTCGGCGGCCGGGCGGCCCAGCGTGGCGGTGGCGGTGACCGCTCCCATGGCCAGCTTGCGGTAGGCGATCTCGGCGCCGACGGCGAGCGGTACGGCGCGGGAGAGCTGGTCGCCGAACGCGGCGAGGACGATCGCACCGCTGGCGGACTCGCCGAGCGTGAACATGGCCCCGGCGTGCGGCCCGCCCACGTGGTTGTGGAACTCGCCCTGGTCGGGCAGGGCGACCACGGCCTTCTCCGGACCTGCCTCGAGGAACTGGAGGTTCAGGGTCCGGGCCATGGGCACCGTGGCGGCAAGCATCTCGCCGATGGACATCTGGTCTGCGCTCATGCCCGCGATGTTACCTGTGAGTAGCTTCAACTGACCAGACCGGCGTGACGTTCGCCCCACCTCCTCGCGCGCCCCCGCCCTCGCGAGGGTCGCCGACGAGGTCCCGGATGGCGCAATCCGGGAAGTTCAGGGCACACTTCGCATGCTTCGGCCCTTCGCGTCCGATTCGGTACGTCCCTGACAAGGGGCGGTGACCGAATCGTGTCCCGGACGGCACTAGGGTTTCTGGCCATGTGGCCAGGACAGCAGCCGCCCGGGGGAGAGCAGAACCCGCAGGCGCAGAACAATCCGTACCAGCAGCCGGGATACCAGCAGCCGAATCCGTATCAGCAGCCCGGCTACCCGCAACAACCCGACCAGCAGCCCAACCCCTACGCGCAGCAACCGCAGTGGGGCGCCCCGTCGCCCGCGGGCGCGCCCACGCCGCCGCCCGGCGGAAGCGGCTCAGGCGACGGCAACCGGACGAAGCTGATCGCGATCGTCGCGGCCATGGCCGTCGTCGTGGCCGCCGGTGTCACCGGGTTCCTGGTGCTGGGCGGCGACGATGACGACAAGGTCGACGCGGGCAAGGGCAGCGCGAGCCCCACGGTCTCCACGTCCGGTTCCGCCTCGGCCTCCGACTCCTCCTCGACCGGCACCGACGACAACCCGCGCAGCAACGAGACCGCGAAGGCGACCGTCGCCGGCTGGAAGGTCGTGGTCAACCCCAAGTGGGGCATCGCCTTCGACGTGCCGGCCGACTGGGAGGTCCAGTCCCCGACGCTCAGCCAGGGCTTCGAGTGGGAGGACAAGGAGCAGTCCGACGGCTACGACCAGATCCTCCAGGGGGGCACGGCCGAGTTCAAGTCGAAGTGGTGCTCCGTGGACTCCGACAAGGACGGCAAGACCGAGGACACCGCGCTGGCCGTGGTCGGCAGCAAGGGCGCCGAGGGGGCCAAGTCGACCGACGAGATCGCCATCAACACGCCCGCCTGGTGGGTCTTCGGCGGCTACACCGAGCCGGACAAGAAGAGCCTGACCTTCGAGAAGAAGGCCACCGCCTTCACGACCGCCTCCGGCATCGTGGGCAGTTACGCCTGGGCCCAGTCGACGAACACGCCCCAGAAGGGCAAGTGCGACAGCGACGGCAAGGCGATCACGTTCGGCTTCAAGAACTCCAACGGCGACTACGTGTCGTGGAACCTGTACGGGGCCAAGGGCGTGAAGGACGAACTCCCGAAGGCCACCATCATGCAGATCCTCAGCACCGTACGGCTGAACGGGACACCGACGCAGAACTAGCCGCCACCGGGTCACCGGCCGCGCCGCCGCTCACCGGGTCACCGGCCGCACACCGCGGAACCTCCGCGAGGACGGCCGGCCGGTGACCGGTACGCGGGTTCCCCGCGGGGCACCCGCGGCGCTGCGACGGTGCCGCCGCTGGGCCGACGCCGCTCAGCCGATGCCGAACGCACCCTCGGGTGGTTCGGGGGACGGTACGGCGTCCTCGTCCCGTACCGGGCGGGCGTCGCCGATGAAGCGGCGCAGTCCGGGGCCGTGCTCGACCCGGGCCGGGAACGCGTCGGAGGCGGTGCGGCGGGCCAGAGTGGTCACGTCGAGCGGACGGTGCGCGGCGACGAGCACCGCGTTGCCGAACCGGCGGCCGCGCAGTACGGCGGGCTCCGCGATGAGGGCGAGTTCCTCGAACACCGCCGCGAAGTTGGCGAGTTGGGACCGCAGGAAGCCGAACGGTGCCGCGTCGGCGAGGTTCGCCAGATAGACGCCGTCGCGGCGCAGGACCCGACCGGCCTCCTGGGCGTAGGTCAGGGACGTCAGATGGGCGGGGACGCGGGAGCCGCCGAAGACATCGGCGACGAGCGCGTCGGCGGAGCCGTCCGGAGCCGCTTCCAGCCAGTCCCGCGCGTCGGCGGCGTGCAGCGCGATGCCGGCTCCGGCCGGGACCGGCAGGTGCGTGTCGATCAGCTCCAGCAGCCCGCGGTCGAACTCGACGACGTCCTGCCGGGAACCCGGCCGGGTCGCGGCCAGATACCGGGGCAGGGTGAGCGCGCCGCCGCCGAGATGCAGGACGTCCAGGGGCCGCCCGGCCTCGGCGACGGTGTCGAGGACGTGCCCGAGGCGCCGCGCGTACTCGAACTCCAGGTACGTCGGCTCGTCCAGGTCGACGTACGACTGCGGTGCCCCGTCGACGGTCAGCAGCCAGGCCCGCTCCCGGTCCACGTCGGGCATCAGCTTGGCGGTGCCGTGGTCGACGGCGCGGGAGACGGGTATGGGCTCGTCGTTCACCGTCCCATTGTGCCCGCGGGCCACACCCCCGAAGGAGCACGGCCCGCAGGCCCCCGCGCACGTCGGCCACGGGCACCGGCCGCCCTCACAGCACGGCTGTCACGGTTCCCGCCCCCACGGTCCGCCCGCCCTCGCGGATGGCGAAGCCGAGACCGGGCTCCAGCGGAACCTCACGCCCCAGCTCGACGGTCATGCCGACCGTGTCCCCGGGCCGTGCGACCGGGATCCCGCCCAGGTCCACGTCCCCGACGACGTCCGCCGTACGGATGTAGAACTGCGGCCGGTAGCCGGTCGAGACGGGCGTGGTGCGGCCGCCCTCCCGCCCGGACAGGACGTACACCCGGGCCGTGAACCGCCGGCTGGGCACCACGCTCCCCGGCGCCACCACCACATGACCCCGCCGAACGGCGTCCCGGGGCACGCCGCGCAGCAGCAGTGCCACGTTGTCCCCGGCCTGCGCCTCCTCCATCGGCTTGCCGAAGGTCTCGATGCCCGTCACCACGGTCTCGACACCGGCGCCGAGCACCTGCACCTGGTCCCCCAGGCGGAGCGTCCCGCGCTCCACGGCGCCGGTGACGACCGTCCCCCGGCCGGTGATGGTGAGCACGTTCTCCACGGGCAGCAGGAACGGCGCGTCCAGATACCGCTCGGGCATGGGCACATAGGTGTCCACCGCGTCGAGCAGCGCGTCGATCGACGCCGTCCAGCGGGGGTCGCCGGCCAGGGCCCGAAGCCCCGACACCCTCACGACGGGCGCGGAGTCGCCGCCGTAGCCGTGCTCGGTGAGCAGGTCGCGGACCTCCAGTTCGACCAGGTCGATCAACTCGGTGTCGTCCCCGTCGACGAGGGCGTCGGCCTTGTTGAGCGCGACCACGATGTGGTCGACGCCCACCTGGCGGGCGAGCAGGACGTGTTCGGCGGTCTGCGGCATGATCCCGTCGAGCGCGGAGACGACGAGGATCGCCCCGTCGAGCTGCGCGGCCCCGGTGACCATGTTCTTGACGTAGTCGGCGTGGCCCGGCATGTCCACGTGCGCGTAGTGGCGGGTGTCGGTCTCGTACTCGACGTGCGCGATGTTGATGGTGATACCGCGCGCGGCCTCCTCCGGGGCCCGGTCGATACGGTCGAACGGAACGAAGGCGCCGGTGCCGCGGTCGGCGAGGACCTTGGTGATGGCGGCGGTCAGGGTGGTCTTGCCGTGGTCCACGTGGCCCATGGTGCCGATGTTGAGGTGTGGCTTGGTCCGCACGTAAGCGGTCTTGGGCATGGCTGTACCTCGAAGCGTGTCCGTAGGAAGTGGGGACCCCGGCGAACTGACCGACCCTCCCCCTGCGGGGTCCGCCGGACGATCCGGAGAGGGTCAGCTTCGGGCGCCGTCGACAGCGGCCACGAGGAGCGGGACGGCAGCCTTCGGCGTATCCGCGACCGCGGATGCTGCGAGGAGGAAGGCGTACCGGAACATGGTGCCGATCATCGCCGACGGTTCGTTCGGCGTCGAATGGTTTTCACCGGATGGGAAGGGTTACGGTCCTGATGACCGACATCAGCACGACACAGTCGTGGGAGCGGTGGTGGGAGCTGCTGCCGCAGGGGGTCCGCGAGCAGGTCGACGGGTACGTCCTCCAGGACGCCCTGATGCCGGCGATCCGCACCGTCTGGGTGGCCGGACGGGCTCGCGGCGTCGGCCTCCACGAGGCGCAACTCGTCGTCCACGAGCGCTATCTGCACCACGGTGACCGGATCGCCCGCACCCCCGACGATCCACTGGACCTGGACTCGCTCGGCGCCCGCGCGGCCGGCGCGCCTGGGCGGGTCGTGGCGATCGAGGTCGTCTGGGACGGGGACACGGTCCACGACTGGTTCGTGATCCTGTACGCCGTCACCGCCGACCCCGAGGGCGAGCAGGCGCTCGCCACCGTCTACCGCCGCACGGCGGAACGACACCTCGACGGTACGGACCCCGCGCTGCACCACCCCTGCGCGGCCGTCGCCGACAAGGTGGGCAGGGCCCTGGCCGCGCGTCTGTCGGTCCCCTTCCACTTCGCGAGCCCGCACACCCCGGACGACGAGGCACCCCGCCTGCGGCCCGCGTGAACCGCTAGGCCGTGTCCCCGATGTTCTTCAGTGCCTCACGCACCGTCAGCGGCGCGAGGCGGTCCCGCTCGCGGGTGACGAAGGCGCGGACGGCCGCCGGGTCGGTCTTGGCGTATTCGCGCAGGGCCCAGCCGATGGCCTTGCGGATGAAGAAGTCCGGGTGGCCGGACCGGCGCAGGCAGTGGGCGAAGAGACGGTCGGTGTCGGTGCGTTCCTTGTAACGGAGCTGGTGGAGCAGGGCGGTACGGGCGACCCACAGGTCCTCGTCGGCGATCCAGACGTCCATGTCCGCGCCGAGCCGGGGGTCGGCCGCGACGAGCGTGCCGACCACGTGTGCGGCGAGCAGGTCGACCGTGTCCCACCAGGACGTCGTGGTCACCAGTCGGCGTGCCACGGGCAGGAACGCCGAAGACAAGCGTGGCGCGTACCGGCGCAGGTAGTCGACGGCGAAGTAGTGGTACTCGCGCTGTGGCAGCGCCCAGCAGCGCAGCGCGATCGCCGTGCAGTCGGCCTCGTCGGGGCGGGGCGTGCCCGCCAGGACGGTGCGGGACAGCGCCCGGCGGGCGGGAGTGGGGAGGCCGAGGAAGGGGGCCACGTCCTTCATGTACGCGCGCATGGCCGCCGCCCGGCCCGGGTCGGCCGCGGCGCCGTACGCGGTCGTCAGCCGCTCCAGCACGATGTCGGCGAGAACGCTGTCCGGCACGCCGATCGCGTCCGCACCTGTGACCGTCATGAGACGAACCATACGGCGATCACACATGTCCGTCGGTTAGTGTCGCGGGATGCTCGATGCCACCACCCGCTCTGGGGGCACCGCCACGGCCACTCCCCGGGCCACCGCCACGGAGCTCGTCGTCCCCACGCTCGCTCCCGTGCCCGTCATCGCGTCCGTCGCCCCGGCGGTCGCCGCACCCGGCGGCCTCGCCGCGCGCTGCGCGAGAGTGCTGCGCTCGCCCTGGTCCCGTTTCGCGCTGCTGGTCACGCTGCTGGCGGCGGCCGCGTCGAGCGTGCTGCTCTTCGAGCCGCAGAAGCTCCTCTCGGACGGCTGGCCACCCCAGTTGGGCGGTGTCACGGCGGCCGCGGTCTTCGCGGTGGCGTACGGCCTGTGCACGGTGGCGTTCGTGCCCCGACCGCTGCTGAACCTGGCCGCGGGCGCCCTCTTCGGTTCGCAGTGGGGCGTCGCCGCGGCGCTGGCGGGCACGGTGCTGGGGGCCGGGATCGCCTTCGGACTCGGCCGGGTCCTCGGGCAGGACGCGCTACGGCCGCTGCTGCGCGGACGGCTGCTCAAGGCGGCGGACGGCCAGCTGAGCCGGCACGGCATGCGCTCGATGCTGGCGGCCCGGCTGTTCCCGGGGGTGCCGTTCTGGGCCGCGAACTACTGCGCCGCCGTCTCCCGCATGGGCTGGCCGTCCTTCCTGGTGGCGACCGCGCTGGGCTCGATCCCGAACACCGCCGCCTACGTCGTCGCCGGGGCCCGTGCCTCCTCCCCGACCTCGCCGGCCTTCCTGATCGCCATGGCCGCCATCACCCTGCCGGCGCTGGTCGGCGCGGTGGTGGCCTGGCGCAAGCGCCACCACCTGCGCCGCCCGTAGCCGTCCGCGGCCGTCCGCTTCGCGGCCCCTGGCGTCGGCCGGCTACACGGATTCCAGCACCATGGCGTTGGCGAGCCCGCCCGCCTCACACATCGTCTGCAGGGCGTAGCGGGCGCCGCGTTCCCGCATCGCGTGGACGAGCGTCGTCGTCAGCCGGGTGCCGCTCGCGCCGAGCGGGTGTCCGAGCGCGATCGCGCCGCCGTGCACATTGACCTTGTCGAGGTCCGCGCCGGTCTCCTGCCGCCAGGCCAGGACCACGCTGGAGAAGGCCTCGTTGACCTCGAAGAGGTCGATGTCGTCGAGCCGTAGCCCGGCCCGGCGCAGCACCTTCTCGGTCGCCGGGATCACGCCGGTCAGCATCAGCAGCGGATCCGAGCCGGTGACGGCGAAGCTGTGCAGTCGGGCGAGCGGGCGCAGACCGAGGCGGGCGGCGGTCTCGCCGGAGGTGATCAGCACGGCCGAGGCGCCGTCGTTGACCGGGCTCGCGTTGCCCGCGGTGACGTTCCACTCGATCTGCGGGAAGCGCTCGGCGAACGCCGGGTCGTAGTAGGCGGGTTTGAGGCCGGCGAGGATCTCGGGGGTGCTCCCGGGCCGGACGCACTCGTCGCGCGAGACGCCGTCCAGGGGCGCGACCTCGGCGTCGAAGAGCCCCTGTGCCCAGGCCTCGGCGGCCTTGCGGTGCGAGGAGACGGCGAAGCCGTCCATCTGCTCCCGCGTGATCGACCACTTGGCGGCGATGAGCTCGGAGCTGATGCCCTGCGGGACGAGTCCCTCCGGGTAGCGCGCGGCGACGCCGGGGCCGAAGGGGTCCTTGCCGGGCGGCACGTTGGACCACATCGGCACCCGGCTCATCGACTCGACACCGCAGGCGACGACGAGGTCGTAGGCCCCGGACATGACGCCCTGGGCCGCGAAGTGCACGGCCTGCTGGGAGGACCCGCACTGCCGGTCGACGGTGGTCGCGGGGACGGTCTCCGGGAAGCCCGCCGAGAGCAGCGCGTAACGGGTGGTGTTCATGGCCTGCTCGCCGACCTGGTCGACGGTGCCGCCGATCACGTCGTCGATCAGCGCGGGATCGACACCGGAGCGGTCGACGAGGGTGCGCAGGGTGTGGGCGAGGAGTTCGACGGGGTGGACGTGGGCGAGGGAGCCGTTCGGCTTGCCCTTGCCGATCGGGGTGCGTACGGCTTCGACGATGACTGCGTCACGCATGTGCGATGCCTCCATGACGAGCACGAGCAGGGAAACTACCGGTGAGTAGGAAATCCGGACTCACCATAACCCCGAGGGTTGGAAAATCCAACCGACCTCGATTTGTTTTTCCAACCCTCCCCTAGACTGACCGCCATGGCCGCCTCCAAAGATCCGCGCCCCTGCTCGATCGCCGACGCACTCGCCCTCGTCGGCGAGAAGTACTCCCTGCTCGTCCTGCGGGAGGTGTGCCTGGGCAACACCCGCTTCGACCAGCTGGTGCGCAACATCGGCGCCCCGCGCGACGTCCTGGCCACCCGGCTGCGCCGCCTCGTCGACGCGGGAATCCTGACCAGGCGTGCCTACAGCGAGCGGCCGCAGCGCTTCGAGTACCGGCCCACGCAGGCGGGGCTCGAGCTGGAGCCCGTCCTGATGACCCTCATGGCGTGGGGCGACCGCCATCTCCGCGAGGACGACGACCGCCCCATGGTGCTCGCGCACGTCTGCGGCCACGAGCTGGCCCCCGTGGTCACCTGCGCGGCCTGCGGCGACCAGGTCCGCCACGAGGACGTGAGCGCCCACCCGCAGGCTCCGGGCTGGACGGTGGCGGGCCCGTCGGCCGCCTGAAGCCGCCCCGCGCAGACGCGCGGGCGGTGTGGATGGTGCGGGCGGCGATGGCGGGGTGTGCGCCGGGAGCGCGACCGCACCAGCGGACAGCAGTCACGGGACGTCCCTCAGACACCCAGCTTCCGGATCTGCGCGGTGACCAGATCCGCCGGTACCTCCGCCGCGGAGCCGGTGCCGGCCGCGGTGAAGAACAGGACGACCGTGGAGCCGCTGCGCACGACCACGAACGCGTCCGCGCTGTCCCCCTGGGTCTCGAGGCCGAAGGCGACCGCTTCGTCGCCCGCGTCGGGGACGGTGGCCGCCTTGGCGGTGGTACGGGCGGGCACGCCTCCCTCGTAGGCGGTGCACTTCTTCAGGGCGGTGCGGAGGCCGTCGAGGATGCCCTCCGCGTCGGACCCGTCGTAGGCCATGAGGCCGATGGTGGTGGCGGAACCGGCGGTGGGGCCGGCTCCCCCGAAGGCGAGGAGGCCGACGAACGCCTTGGGGCCCGGGTCGGGCGACGCGGTACGCATGTTCTCCAGCGGCTGGCAGTCCGCGGGCCGGGCGGTGGAATCGCCGTCGGGCTTCACGGGGAAGTCGGTGATCTGGTAGCCGTCCACGTCCCCGCCGACCAGCGCGGCGGACTTCAGCTGAGCCTCGCCGAGCGGTTCCGCGGGCGCCTCCGGCGCGGCAGCCGAGGCCGATCCGGATCCGGATGAAGACCCCTGTGCCGCCGCGGAATCCGTGGCCTTCGCATCGGAATCGCCGCCACCGCCTCCGCATCCGGCCACCAGCACCGCCGCGCACAGGGCCGCCGCCGTCACTCTGATCCGCACCCGCTGACTCCCCGCTCTCGACATCGGTCGATTGGATCATTCCGGCAGGGAAGCCGCAGGAATACCACGGAAACTACGTCAGCCGATCCCCCGTGCGCTGATGACCCGGGGCTACGGCAGCGCGTACACGTCCAGCCATCCGCACATCCCGAACGTGCCGTGGGACGAGGGCTGTTCGGCCCGTACGGCGGCCTCGGCGAGGTAGGACACATCGCCGTCCGCGAGCCGGTCGAGCTGCTCGCCCGTGGCCTGCGCGGCCGCCCGCGCACCGCGGAGCCAGCGCTCACGCCACTCGGCGAGCCGGGGCTCCACCAGCGCGGCGGCCGACCGGTGGAAGGCGACCAGAGCGGCCGGACCGTCCGCCGCCTCGCGCAGCGCGCGGTAGCCCTCCAGCGCGAGGTCGCGCCGGGCACGGACGATCCGAGCCTGCTCCTCCCGGGGAGCGTCGGCCGGGATCACGGTCGCGGCGGCGTACGTCTCGGGGTCGGTGAGGTACTCCGGCGGCAGGGTGAGCACGGCGTCACCGGCCTCCGGCAGCCCGCTGTTCTGCATCAGCACGGTGATGCGCAGGTCGTCCGCGTCGACCAGTCGGTGGATGGTGCCCGGCGTGAACCAGGCGACCGTGCCGCGTGCGAGCGGTGTGACCTCGTACCCGGACGCCGTCAGGGTCTGCACCGCGCCGCGCCCGGCCGTGACGACGTATCCTTCCGAACACGTCAGGTGCATATGGGGAGTTCCGCCGTGCAGACCGTCGGCGGCGGGCCAGTCGTACACGCGCAGGTGCGAGACGGCGACCCCGCCGGGCAGTCCCCCGGGCTCGCTCACCACGGATGTGCCTCCAGGTACTTGGCGATCTCCTCCCGCTCCCAGGCACCGTCGGCCACCACCACGCGGTAGCGGCGGGTGAGCGTGTCGCCGGGGGCGAGCTCGAGCTCGTCGAAGAAGGACCAGGACGGGGCGATGCCCGCGAAGGGCTCGTTGCGGACGAACCAGTGTGCGGGGTGGGCCCCTCGGGCGCCGGAGTGGTCGTTCTCGGGGGCGTGCGCGAAGACGACGGTGGCGTGACCGTCGGCGCCGTCGTGCTCACCGGAGAGGGCCAGCCAGGGGCTCTGCGAGGCCATCAGCCCGGGGCCCTCCCCGTCCGGGCCGATGATCCGGCCGTCACGGAACGCGCGCGGGCCACGCCAGAACAGGCCTGTGTATCCGGCCAGTTCGCGCCCGGCGGTGGTCGGGCTGCCGAAGCGGAGCGGCTCGTCCCTGCGGTTGGTGACGGCACTGGTCCAGGTCAGCGCCCAGGAACCGGCGTCCGGGTCGACGTCGTGCACCTCGATCCGGCGCGCCTCCTGCGCCCACAGCTCGCCGCTGTGCGGATGCCAGGTCAGCCGCTCGGCGATGACGACCCGGCCGCCGGCCACCGACACCTCGTCGAAGCCGACGTGCGCCATCGAACCGACCCGCTCGGGGAGTTCGAGATACCCCTCGCCGTGCACATACGAGTTGCCGCCCCACAGGTTGGCGCCCGAGAGGTGCGAGGCGGTCAGTGACAGCCCCTTGTGCCAGCGATGGTCGTTGGGCCGGTAGTCGGTGACGACGTCACCGGCGAGCGTCCGCAGCGGGTGGATGTACGGCCTCGGCGCCTCCCACGCCGCCTCGGGCCGGTAGACGTAGGCGAGCAGCTCGACGCCGGTGGCCGGGTCGGTCACCGTGACCCGGTCGCCGTGCGCGTGCACGAGCCGCAGGTCGCCGGTCACGCCGGCACCTCCGCGTTCGTCGCCGCGCTCGTACCCGTACCCGTACCCGTATTCGTCCCCGTACCCGTACCCCTCTCGGTCGCCGTCCCCATCGCGACCGTCGCCGGTGCCCAGCCGGGGGCGCCGCCGTGCAGGGCCGTGTAGTACGGGTCACCCGGCCCGATCTCGCCCCGTCGCACCGTCGTGTCGGTGAACGCCGACTTGTACAGCGCGCTGATCAGCTCCAGGCTGGTGCGCCCGTCCGCGCCGCTGCTGCGCGGCCGGCGGCCCGCGCGCATGCTCGCCACCAACTCGCGCAGCTGCGCCAGGTGCGAGCTGGGGACGTCTGCGCCGAAGTCCTGCCAGGCCGCTGCCAGCTCACCGGAGACGTCCGGGGCGGGCGTGATGTGCCAGTTGGCGTTGGAGTGGCCGTAGAGGTGGGTGAGTTCGACGGTGGCACGCTCACAGTCGATACGGATCCGGCTGACCTCGTCGGGACTCAGGACGCTGTTGACGACCGTCGCCATGGCCCCGCTCTCGAAGCGGACCAGGGCGGTGGAGACGTCCTCCGTCTCCACGTCGTGCACGAGCCGGCCAGCCATCGCGCGCACCTCGCTCCACGGACCGAGGAGGTCGAGCAGCAGGTCCATCTGGTGGATGCCGTGGCCCATCGCCGGGCCTCCGCCCTCGGTCCGCCAGCGCCCACGCCAGGGCACGGCGTAGTAGGCGGTGTCGCGGTACCAGGTGGTCTGGCAGTGCGCGACCAGCGGCCGCCCGAGGGCCTGCTCGGCGAGCAGGCGCCGTACATGCCGGGTCCCGGATCCGAAACGGTGCTGGAAGACGATCGAGGAGTACGGCCCCGCCGCCGCGCCCTCCTCCGCCTGCACGGCGTCGTAGTCGGCGAGGGTGGGCACCGGCGGCTTCTCGCACCACACCCAGGCGCCGGCGCGCAGCGCCGCCACGCTCTGCTCGCGGTGCAGGGTCGGCGGGGTGCAGATGGTCACCAGGTCGGGGCGCTGCTCCGCCAGCATCCGCTCCAGGTCGGTGTAGGCGTGCGGAACCCCGCTCTCCGTGCAGAAGGCCTCGACGGCGGTGGCATCGATGTCAACGGCCGCCACGACCTCGGCCTCGCCCTCGGCGGCGAGCTGCTGGAGTGCGGGCAGATGGGAGCCGCGCCCGATCGCGCCGATACCGACGATGGCGGCCCGGACGCGGCGGCCGGCGAGCGCGGGCAGCGGAGTGGATGGGGGCATGGGCGTGATCAGCACTCCTCCGACGTACGGCCGAACGGCCGGGCGGGCCAGCAACCGAGGGGGAAGCGTGCAGTACCTGCACACAGCAAGCGCTTTCCCATCGGCAGCAACGTATGCGGCGGCCGGGCGGCCGGTCAACCATGGGGACACCTCTCCGGCGCGCCGATCCGCACGTGAGCCGCCTGCGGGCGGGTGCGGTGGGGCCGGGCGCGTGCGCGTCGTGTGAGGGATTCCTGTCGCTCGTGGGGAGGGGGCGAGAGTCGTCGGTGCGGGAGCTCACGCGGCGCCTGCGAAACCCCTGTGCCGGGCCTGTCACCCGGGAACGCTACGCTTCCCCCCGGCACACACCTGATCACCTGATCATCGCGCGCGACGGGCCGACCGTCGCCGTCGCCCTCCCCGATCGGCACTTGGACTCCGTAACCTCATGTCTTGGTTTGAATCCCTCATCCTCGGACTCGTCCAGGGGCTGACCGAGTTCCTCCCCGTCTCCTCCAGCGCGCACCTGCGGCTGACCGCGGCGTTCTCCGGCTGGAAGGACCCCGGCGCCGCCTTCACGGCGATCACGCAGATCGGCACGGAAGCCGCGGTGCTGATCTACTTCCGCAAGGACATCGGCCGGATCATCTCGGCGTGGAGCCGATCGCTGTTCGACAAGACGCTGCGCAAGGACCACGACGCCCAGATGGGCTGGCTGGTGATCGTCGGCTCGATCCCGATCGGCGTGCTGGGCGTGACGCTCAAGGACCAGATCGAGGGCCCGTTCCGCGACCTGCGGATCACCGCCACGATGCTCGTCGTCGTCGGCATCGTGATCGGCGTCGCCGACCGGCTGGCGGCCCGCGACGAGACGGGCGGGAAGCACCGCGCGCCCAAGCAGCGCAAGAACCTGGAGAACCTGGGCGTCAAGGACGGCCTGATCTTCGGCCTCTGCCAGGCCTGCGCGCTCATCCCCGGCGTCTCGCGTTCCGGCGCCACCATCAGCGGCGGCCTGTTCATGGGCTACAAGCGCGAGGCCGCGGCCCGCTACTCCTTCCTGCTGGCCATTCCGGCCGTACTGGCCTCCGGTGTCTTCGAGTTGAAGGACGCGGTCGAGGGCGGTCACGTGGCCTGGGGGCCGACGATGTTCGCGACGGTGATCGCCTTCGTGTCCGGATACGTGGTCATCGCCTGGTTCATGAAGTTCATCAGCACCAAGTCCTTCATGCCGTTCGTCTACTACCGCGTCGTACTCGGCATCGTGATCATCGCCCTGGTCGCGACGGGTTCACTGAGCCCGCACGCGGCGGAGTCGGCGGGCTGACCGGTACCGCTCCACACCCCCCGGGGCTGCGCGCCGCCGCACGGATCGGCCTTCCCGTCCGAACCGGCCGGGGGGCCAACGGAGTTGATCGATCAGCCGTGACCAAGCCCATAACCGCGCGCGTAGCCGTCCGGTAGCGCAGTGTCAGTGCTTGCGCCTAGGCTTGGCCCATGTCCCCCAACTCTGTGTCCTCTGGTTCCGTGCGGTCCGCTGCCGAGTTAAATGAGCGGATCCGGGCCCTTTGGCTGCGCGCGGGCGGTTCGCTCTCCGCCCAGGAGCGGGCGGAGTACGAACTGCTGGTCGTGGAGTGGGCCATCGCGATCCGCGGCGAGGTCGTCAAGGCGGCCTGAGCCCCGGACTCCCCTCGCCCACGCCCGACCCCTCGCCTTCCGGCCTTCCCCCCTTCTCCTGCTCCCCCGTGCCGTCCTTTGCCCTCCCGTGTCGCCCCACGTCGGGACCGCTACCGTCCGTTACGCTCGCCTCGCCACAACGGTCGCTATCTTCATGGAGGGCACGACGGCGAGGATCAAGCGTGAGCGCCTCGTCAGAACGCTGACGTTCTGGCTGCGTCCCGCCTTCGCGTTGCGCGTCATCAACCGGTTTCAGAAGATCGTGGGTTTCGACCGGTCGATGGCCCTGGCGTCCAGCGCGCTGACCGCACTGGTCCCGCTCTCCATCCTCGTCGGCGCCGTGTTGAGCAGCTTCGTGCACTACGACGCCGCGGAGCAGATCATCAAGCGCTACCACCTCACCGGCGCGGGCGCGACGGCCGTCAGCTCCCTCTTCTCGCCCGCGGAGGAGAGCAGTGCGAGCGTGGGCGTCTTCGGAGCCGTGTTCCTCATGATCTCCATCCTCAGTTTCGCCCGGGCCGCACAACGCCTCGTCGAACAGACATGGGAGCTCAGCCCGCTCAGCGTGCGCAACACCCGTAACGGCCTGTGGTGGGTCCTCGGCCTGGGCGGCTACGCACTGTGCACCGCCTCGCTCACCGCGCTCCTCGGCAAGGGCGAACTGGGACTGGTCGCCTCGGTGTGCGAGGTACCGGTGACGGCCGTGTTCCTCGTATGGAGCGGATGGCTCCTGTCGGCGAAGCGGGTCGGCTGGCGGGACCTGGTGCCCTTCGGCGTCACCGCCGCCGTCCTGACGGCGGCCTATTCGGTGGGCGCGGCCGTCTACATGCCGCGGCTGTTCAACTCCTACGCCGAACGCTACGGCGTGGTGGGAGCGGTCTTCGCGATGATCTCCGCGCTCTTCGCCGCCATGCTGGTCATGGTCGGATCGTCGGCGCTGGGGCGCGAGGTACGGGACGAACTCGACCGGATCCGTCAGGGTCACCGCCCCTCCGACCACGAGGTCCGCCGGCAGTGGGACACCCTGGTCGAGCAGACCCGGTCACGGTGGCGCACGGCACGGGGGCAGATCTCCCGCCGTCAGAACCATCAGACCGATCAGGACCGACAGACCGAGAACCCCGACCGCTGAGAGCCCGGCAGCGACCTGAACGGGGCCCCGCACGGGGCTCGGACAGAGCCCGGACCGCCCGGCCGACGCCGCCGGCCGCCCCGGCGTCGGTTACCGCCGATTACCGGTGAGGCTCCCGCCACGGGCAGGATGGTGACCATGACCGAGATCCACACCCCCCGCCTCCTCCTCCGCCGCTGGACCGACGACGACCTCGTGCCGATGGCCGAGATCAACGCCGATCCGCACGTCATGCGCTGGGTCGACGACGGGTCGGTTCTCGACCTGGAGCGGACGGCGGAGGCCATCGAGCGGTGGGAGGAGGAGTGGGACGAGGAGGGCTTCGGACTCTTCGCCGTGGAACTGCTCGGCTCGGGCGAACTGGCCGGCTTCACGGGCCTGTCCGTGCCCGAGTTCCTGCCGGAGGTGCGGCCCGACGTGGCGATCAGCTGGCGGTTCGGATCCCAGTTCTGGGGTCAGGGGTACGCGTCCGAGGCCGCCCACGCGACGCTGGAGTTCGCCCTCCAGGATCGCGGCCTGGACCGCGTCATCAGCATCAACCGGATCGGTGACGACGCGTCCGAGAACATCAGCCGCAAGCTGGGCATGACAGCGGAACGCGAAACGGCGCACCCGGTGCACCGCTTCGCGTTGCACGTCCACGCCATCGACCTCACCGAGTTCGATGGGTGACTGAGCCTCGTACGGGGAGCGCGTCCTGCCGGGCAGGGGCGCGGGCATGGCGCATCGCGCGGCGTTCAGCGGAGACGGACGGCCAATCCTCACCGTCACGTCGTCCCCTGCCCGACGACCAGCCGTCCGCGGTGGTGGTGTGACGTCCGCCCCGAAGAGCCCGGTGATGCGCACTCTGCTTCCCGCGACGGGGCCCAGCCCGGGACACGACAGGTCGGGACGCCCCCCGAGACGTCCTCCCGCGCCCTCTCCGACCCCGGCCTTCCGACGGACGTCATGCACCGATACCTGGACGACGCGGGAATCCCTCGCTGAGATCACCGCACCGAAATACCGGATCGTTCCCGCACGGAGCTTGGCTGAGCAGCCCTCATGCCCAACACTCGGGCCATGACGCAGCGTGTGGAACTCGCCGCAGTGATGGACCGGCTGGCCGTGGACGGGTTGGTCACCGACTATGCGGTGGCGGTCGACGACGGTGACTGGACCGCGTACCGGGAACTGTTCACGTCGGACGGACGGGCGGACTACCGCTCGGCCGGTGGTATCGAGGGCGACGCCGGGAACGTCGCCTCATGGCTCGCGGAGACCATGCGGGTGTTCGCGATGCGGCAGCACCTCATCGTCAATCGCCAGGTGCGCTTCGGGGTTCTGGAGCAGGACACGGGCGACACGGCCCGGGTCCAGGCCGACTACGTCAACCCGATGCGGTTGGCCGCGGCCGACCACGACGACTCGGCGGACGGTGCGCCGGACTTCGTCTGCGGGGGCAGGTACTCCTTCGGTCTGCTGCGGACCGACGACGGGTGGCGGGTGCGTGAGGTCGTCGTCCGGGAGAAGTGGCGGCGACTCACCGGCTGAGACACAAGCGGCAAGTACCGGGCGGAAGCTTGAGGCGGAGGCGGCAGCGCCTCACGACGGCCGGGTCGAGAAACTTCCCCTGTCGGAGATCGTCCGACGCGCGCACACTGGAGGAGCCCCTGAGCGGGTAGGGAGGTGCCGTATGAAGACGTTCGGACTGTGGCTCACCTCCCCCTGGCGGCGT
This sequence comes from Streptomyces sp. NBC_00080, assembly GCF_045041255.1. Taxonomy (NCBI): domain Bacteria; kingdom Bacillati; phylum Actinomycetota; class Actinomycetes; order Kitasatosporales; family Streptomycetaceae; genus Streptomyces; species Streptomyces sp. NBC_00080. The sequence goes on along the minus strand of NZ_CP108235.1, from coordinate 7,940,847 downwards.
TCGGCCGTCGCGGCTCTCGCGGGCGCGCTGCCCGTGCTCGCGTTCCCCGCGCCGGCCCTGTGGTGGTGGGCCTATCTCGCGCTCGTCCCGTGGATCCTGCTCGCCCGCTCCGCACCGACGGGGAGGCGGGCCGCGTACGACGGATGGAGCGGCGGGTTCGGTTTCATGCTGGCCATGCACCACTGGCTGCTGCCGAGCCTGCATGTGTTCACCCTGGTGATCGCCGCGCTGCTGGGCGCCCTGTGGGGCCCGTGGGCGTGGCTGGTCCGCCGGTTTCTCAGCGCGGACCTGATCCCCAGCCGCGGGCGGGTGTTCGCCGCGCTGCTGGTCCTGCCCTCGGGCTGGCTGGCGATCGAGCTCGTCCGCTCCTGGCAGGGGCTCGGCGGGCCATGGGGCATGCTCGGGGCCAGTCAGTGGCAGGTGGAGCCCGCGTTGCGGCTCGCCTCCGTCGGCGGGGTGTGGCTGCTCAGCTTCCTGGTGGTGGCCGTCAACGTGTCGGCCGCCGTCCTGGTCTCCGTTCCGGCGTCCCGGGCTCCGGCCGTCGCCGGTCTGGTGGCCACCGCGGCCACGGCCTCCGCCGCGTGGATGTGGGCGCCGCGCCCCGACGCCGACGGGCAGGCCCGGATCGCCGTCGTGCAGCCGGGGGTGATCGACGGCCCCGACCGGCGCTTCGACCGCGAGGAGCAGTTGACCCGGCGGCTGGTCGGGCGGGACGTGGACCTGATCGTGTGGGGCGAGAGCAGCGTCGGTCACGACCTCGACGACCGGCCCGACCTGGCCCGGCGCCTTGCGGAGTTGTCCCGCGTCACCGGCGCCGACATCCTCGTCAACGTCGACGCCCGCCGCTCCGACCGGCCCGGTATCTACAAGAGCTCGATGCTCATCGGGTCCGAGGGCCCGACCGGCGACCGGTACGACAAGATGCGGCTGGTGCCCTTCGGGGAGTACATACCGGCCCGCTCCCTGCTCGGCTGGGCCACCTCGGTCGGCAAGGCGGCCGGTGAGGACCGGCGGCGCGGTACCGAGCAGGTCGTGATGGACGCCGGGCACGGGCTGCGCATCGGGCCGATGGTGTGCTTCGAGACGGCGTTCCCCGACATGAGCCGGCACCTGGCCGGGGACGGCGCGGACGTGCTGGTCGCGCAGTCGTCGACCTCCTCCTTCCAGCACAGCTGGGCGCCCGCGCAGCACGCCTCGCTGGGCGCGCTGCGCGCCGCGGAGACGGGGCGGCCGTTCGTCCACTCCACCCTCACCGGCGTCTCGGCCGTGTACGACGCGAGTGGCCGGCGGACGGGCTCGTGGCTGGGCACGGAGGCGAGCACGACGGCCGTCTACGACGTCCCGCTCGCCGACGGCGTCACCCCGTACGTCCGCTACGGCGACTGGCCGGTCCACGGAGCCCTGCTGGTGCTGCTGGCCCTCGCGCTCACGGAGGGCGCGCGGACGGTCAGGCTGCGGCGGACTGCTCCCGCACCGCTCGTACCACCCGCTCGCACAGCTCATGAGTCGCCAGCGCGTCCCGGGCGCTGAGCACCTTGCCCGCGCGCACGGCGTCCAGGAAGGCGAGCACCGCCTGTTCGATGCCGCGCTGTCGGGCCACCGGCACCCAGTCGCCGCGCCGCCGCACAGTGGGCTGCCCCTTGTGATCGATCACCTCGGCGAGGTTGACGACCTGACGCTTGGTGTCCTGCCCGGACACCTCGAGGATCTCCTCGTTGGAACCGCTGAGCCGGTTCATCACGCCGAGCGCGGTGAAGCCGGGGCCGGCGAGCTGGAGGACGACGTGGTGCAGCAGGCCGTCCTCGACGCGGGCGCGCACGGTCACGTCGTCGACCGGGCCCGGCGCCAGGAAGCGCAGCGTGTCCACGACGTGGATGAAGTCGTCGAGGATCATCGTGCGCGGCTGCTCGGGCAGCCCGACCCGGTTCTTCTGCATGAGGATCAGCTCGCGCGGATGGTCGGCGCATTGCGCGTAGCCGGGCGCGAGGCGTCGGTTGAAGCCGACGGCGAGGGACACGTTCCGCGCTTCCGCGAGCGTGACGAGCCGCTCGGAGTCGGCGAGTTCGTACGCGAGGGGCTTGTCCACGTACGTCGGGACGCCCGCCTCCAGCAGCCGGGAGACGATCTCGGGGTGGGCGACGGTGGGCGCGTGCACGAAGGCCGCGTCGAGGCCGACGGCGAGGAGCGCGTCGAGGTCGTGGTGGCGCTGCTCGCGGGGCAGGCGCAGGCCGTCGGCGACCCGGTCGAGGGTGGCCGGTGTGCGGGTCTGGAGGTGGAGCTCGATCCCGGGCAGCGCGCCGAGCACCGGCAGATACGCCTTCTGCGCGATGTCGCCGAGTCCGATGCAGCCGACCTTCACGGGCGCTCCCTCGCTACCTGTCCCACACGGCCCGGCCCACTACCAGGCCGACCGTGTACGGCAGCATACGGCGAGGTGGCCCGACGGCATGCGGCGGGCTTCGCCCTGGCCGAGCTCTCCCGCGGTCGGAGCAGGTTCACCGACGAGCCGTTCAGCCTGCGCCGGATCTACACCCACGTGATCGAGGAGTACACCCGTCACCACGGCCACGCCGACCTGATCCGGGAGCGCATCGACGGTTTCACCGGCGAGTGACGTCAGCGCGGGCGGGCCCGCTCCCTCGTACGGGGTACGAGATCACCCGTGCGGGGCAACCTCCGCTGCTCCGCTGTTGCTCGGGCGGGCGGAACCAGCAGAGTTGCGCGGGTGCATCGAACGACGACGACTACCGCAACGCTCCTGGTCACCGTGGCCGTCTCGGCCCTCGCGGGATGCGTGACCGTCCAGCGCCCGGCCGTACCCGGCCCCGTCCTGGCACCGTCCCAGCCGCCCGTGCCGCGGCCGGAGGGGCGGGCCGGGGTGCAGGTCGTCCAGGCGCCCGCCCGGGAGGCACTGGAGATGGTCGGGCCGTCCCGTGAGCCGAAACCGGATGCACCGACGGCTCCGGCACAGCGGCGGCCAACGGCGGCACTGCCGGGGGCCGGGGGCGCCGGACAGCAGCCCTCGTCCCGCTCCCGCCCGCACCCCCGGCCGTCTCACCCGGAGGTCCGGCGGCACGGGCTGCCGCGCGTGGCGATCCCGGACATCGAGAAGGAGGTGCGCAGGAACGCCGACGTGTGCGCGCTCGGCAGGACGTACGGCGGATGGCAGGGCGACAGCCCGGAGGCGGCGATCTGCGAGCAGGCCTACGGGCGGTGAGGGTTCAGGTGCCGTGGCCGTCGGGAGACGACCGCCTCACCGGTCTCACCACTCCCGCGACGACGGCCTCGCCGCTCTCACCACTCCCGCTCCCACTCGCCCCGTCCCTCCCAGTCGCCTTCGCCTTCGCCCGGCCCCAGTCTCAGTTCCATCCGGCTGATCGCCGCCCGTACGCCGTCCCCGTAGCTGTCGTCCCTCAGTGCCACGGCCGCCGTACGGGCCCTGCGTACATGGGTGCGGGCGGCCTCGGCGCGGCCGAGTTTGACGTAGTCCGCCGCCAGGTTGAGGTGCAGCGACGGATAGAGCGCCCGCACCTCGACCGAGCCGACGTGCTCCTCCGCCGCCGTCAGCGCCCGCAGGTCCCACGCCAGCTCGTCCGAGGGGTCGTCGTGGGTGTCGGCCAGGTAGTGGGCGAGGGTGCAGCGGTGCAGCGGGGCGCCGCCCTCGCCGAGCTCCGTCCACAGGTCGAGGAGGCGGCGCCGGGCCTCCTCGCGGTCTCCCCCGTGGTGCAACATCACGACCTGCCCGATCCGCGTCAGCAGGGCGTCCGGCACCGTCTGCCCCTGTCGCTCCGCCACCACGGCCTCCTTGCGTCGTTGCGACGACGCTAGCCGCAGGCATCCGCAATCCCGGTCAGGCGGCACCGTGCCGGTCCGCGGAGGAACCGGCCCGGCGGCAGGCGGCACGTGCCGTCACCCGAGGTCGGGCCGGGTCGGGTGGCTACGGGTCAGGCCTGGTCGGCCAGGTTCGGGACGGTCCAGTCGATCGGCTCGTGGCCCTGCTGTGCCACCGCCTCGTTGATCTGCGTGAACGGGCGGGAACCGAAGAACTTCTTCGCCGAGAGCGGCGAGGGGTGGGCGCCCTTGACCACGATGTGCCGGGTCTCGTCGATGAGCGGGAGCTTCTTCTGCGCGTAGTTGCCCCACAGGACGAAAACGGCCGGGTCGGGCCGGTCGGCCACCGCGCGGATCACCGCGTCCGTGAACTTCTCCCAGCCCTTGCCCTTGTGCGAGTTCGCCTCGCCGGAGCGGACCGTGAGGACCGCGTTCAGCAGCAGGACGCCCTGCTGTGCCCACGGCATCAGGTAGCCGTTGTCCGGGATCGGCGTGTCCAGCTCCGCGTGCAGCTCCTTGTAGATGTTCCGCAGGGACGGCGGGATCTTCACTCCCGGCCGCACCGAGAAGCACAGGCCGTGCCCCTGGCCCTCGCCGTGGTACGGGTCCTGTCCGAGGACGAGCACCTTCACCCGCTCGTACGGCGTCGCGTCGAGCGCGGCGAAGACCTCCTCGCGCGGGGGGTAGACGGGACCGGCCGCCCGCTCCCCCTCGACGAACTCCGTCAGCTCCTTGAAGTAGGGCTGCTGGAGTTCGTCGCCCAGAACCCCGCGCCAGGACTCGGGCAGCATGGCGATGTCGGTCACGTCAACGTCCTTGCGTCGTGCGGTCACTTGTAGAGCACAGAACCTACAGGCGACCACTGACAACCGGCCCCGCGGACCGGTTCGCCGACCGGCTACCAGCTGGTCTTGCGCGTCAACTCCCACATCATCATGATCGTCGACGGGTCCAGGGACCGCTCGCCCCCCGACACGTCCTCGGAGGAGGCCAGGTACTGCTTGCCCTGCCACAGCGGCAGCAGCCGGGCGTCGTCGACGAGGATCTGCTGGGCCTCCTCGAAGTCCTGCACCACGTTGGCGCGGTCGCTCTCGCCGCGGGAGCGGGGCAGCAGCACCTGCGTGATCTCCTTCGCCGGGTAGGGCGTGCCGAGCGCGTTCTGATCGCCGACGAAGGGGGCGATGAAGTTGTCCGCGTCGGGGAAGTCCGGGGCCCAGCCGCGCCCGAACACCGGGTACTCGCCCTTCTGGTAGCCGACCACGTAGGTGTTCCAGGGGCGGCTCTTCAACTTGACCGAGAACAGGCCCGAGGCGTCGAGCTGCCTCTTGATCTCCTTGAACTCCAGGGCGGTGTCGGAGCCGTAGCGGTCGGTGGTGTACCAGAGGGTGAGCGGGACGGTCTCGGTGATGCCCGCCTCGGTGAGGATCTTGCGCGCCTTGGCCTTGTCGGGGTCTCCGAAGGAGTCGAAGAAGCCGGTGGTGTGGCCGGTCAGGCCCGACGGGACCATGGAGTACAGCGGCTCGACGGTGTCCTTGTAGACCTCGTGGGCGATCGCGGCCCGGTCCACGAGCTGGGCCACGGCCCGGCGCACGGCGACCTTGTCGGACCACGGGTCCTTGGGGTTGAACACCAGGTAGTTGATGTTGCTGCCGGCGCCCTCGATGAGCTGAAGGCCCTCGTTGGCGGCGGTCTTGCCGTCCAGGTCGACGATGTCGTCGGCGGCGAGACCCTGGTAGGTGATGTCGATGTCCTTGCTGCGCAGGGCCTTGACCATCTCGCCGGAGTCCTGGAAGTAGCGGATGGTCACCGCGTCGTTCTTGCGGTCGGCGAAGCCCTTGTAGTTGTCGTTCCGTACCAGTACGGCCTGCTTGCCCTCTTCGTAGGACTGGAGCCGGTACGGTCCGGAACCGACGATGCCGTCGTCCTTGCGCAGGGCCTTCGCGGAGTAGTCCTCGGGGTCGACGAGGGACATGCCGGGGGTGGCGAGCACGAACGGGAAGGTGGCGTCGGGCTTGTTGAGCCGGAAGAGCACCACCTGGTCGCCCTTCGTCTCGACGCTGTCCAGGCTGCCCAGGAGTCCGTTGGGGCCGGTTTCGGCGTTGATCGCCCTTATTCGGTCGATCGAGTGCTTCACGGCGTTCGCGTCCAGCTTGTCGCCGTTCGAGAACTTCAGGCCGTCGCGCAGTTCGCACTTGTACGTGCGGTTCGAATCGTCCGTGAAATCACAGGACTTGGCGGCGTCCGGCTGGGGACTCGTCGCTCCGTTGGGGTAGCTCAGCAACGTCTGGTAGATGTTGCGGAACAGTTCCCAGGAGCCGTCCCAGGCCGCGGCGGGATCGAGCGTGCTGGGAGCACTGGTGGTGCCCACGACGATCGGTCCGGCATCGTCGGAGCTCTCCTCTCCCAGGAGGCTGCATCCGGCCACCAGGGATATGGACACGATCGCCGCCATCTGCTGCAAGGATCGGTTCCGGTTGAACACGCGCACGCTCCTCGATCTGCCATGCCAAGGGTTGGCAGACCATACCGCAGCCCCACGCGCCGTGAACCCGCACCCTTGCAGCATTCTTGATCACTTCGGGGTGACGACGTTGTCATCGCCCGTTCGCGGCCCGAACGACGACACGGGCGCCGTTTTCGTCAAGAAAACGGCGCCCGTGCCGGTGTCGCATTCAAGCCGGGCCGGGATCAGCCCACGCCGGCGTTGAGGAAGATCCCGCCGTCGACGACGAGCGTCTGGCCGGTGATCCAGTCCGACTGCTCCGAGGTCAGGAACGCGGCGGTGCCGCCGATGTCGGACGGCACACCGAGCCGGGCGAGCGGGTAGGCGGCGGCCGCCTCCTCCTCCCGGCCCTCGTACAGAGCCTCGGCGAACTTCGTCTTCACCACGGCCGGGGCGATCGCGTTGACCCGCACGCGCGGCGCGAACTCGTGCGCCAGCTGCTGGGTCAGGTTGATCATCGCGGCCTTGCTGACGCCGTACGCGCCGATGAAGGGCGAGGCGGAGAGGCCCGCGACGGAGGCGATGTTGACGATCGCGCCGCCGTTGTCCTTCTGCCAGGCGTGCCAGGTCCGCTGCGCGAAGCCGAGCGCGGAGACCACGTTGGTCTCGAAGACCTTGCGGGCCACGTCCAGGTCGAGGTCGGCGATCGGCCCGAACACCGGGTTCGTACCGGCGTTGTTGACCAGGAAGTCGACGCGCCCGAAGGCCTCCATGGTGCGCTCGACGGCGGCGGCCTGGTGCGCCGGGTCGTGCGCCTTGCCGGCGACGGCGATGACCCGGTCGGCGCCGAGCCGCTCGACGGCCTCCTTGAGCGCGTCCTCGCCCCGGCCGGTGATGCAGACCCGGTCGCCGCGGGCGACGAGCGCCTCGGCGACGCCGTAGCCGATGCCGCGGCTGGCGCCCGTGACGAGGGCGACCTTGCCGGAGAGTGCGGGCAGTTCAGTCATGTTCGTGATCCCCAGTGCTCCCTAGTGGCCTTTAGTCGAGCGGTCCGCCGGCGACGTACAGCACCTGGCCGGAGACGAAGCCGGCGGCCTCGTTCGTGAAGAAGGCGATCGCGTTGGCGATGTCGTCGGGCTCGCCGACGCGCGCGACCGGGATCTGGGTGGCGGCCGCGGCCTTGAACTCCTCGAAGCCCATGCCGACCCGGGCGGCGGTCGCGGCGGTCATGTCGGTGGCGATGAAGCCGGGGGCGACGGCGTTGGCGGTGATGCCGAACTTGCCGAGCTCGATGGCGAGCGTCTTGGTGAAGCCCTGCAGACCGGCCTTGGCGGCGGAGTAGTTGGCCTGGCCGCGGTTGCCGAGCGCCGAGGAGGACGACAGGTTGACCACCCGGCCGAAGCCGGCGTCGACCATGTGCTTCTGGACGGCCTTGGTCATCAGGAACGAGCCGCGCAGGTGCACGCCCAGGACGGTGTCCCAGTCGGCGACGCTCATCTTGAACAGCAGGTTGTCGCGGAGCACGCCCGCGTTGTTGACGAGGATCGTCGGCGCGCCGAGCTCCTCGACGATGCGTGCGATCGCCGCCTCGACCTGGGCCTCGTCGGAGACGTCGGCACCGATCGCGACGGCCTTGCCGCCCGCCGCGGTGATCTTCTCGACGGTGTCCTTGCAGGCGGCCTCGTCGAGGTCGACCACGGCGACCGCACGGCCTTCCGCGGCCAGCCGTACGGCGGTGGCGGCGCCGATGCCGCGCGCCGCGCCCGTGACCACGGCGACCCGCTGCTCAGTGGTGGACATTGCTGGTTCTCCTCGCCCTTGAGAAAATCTGGATGCGCCCGAGTGGTGAGCGACCGCTTAGTACCTTCGACAGACGTGACGCTAGAAGCCCTGGCACCCGGTGTCAACGCCACACGGCGCGGGTGTGATCCATTACCTCACCAGCAGTTCCAGCAGCCGCTCCGTCTCGGCCGCGGGATCGGTGGTGAGCCCCGTGTGGACGGGGCCCGGCCGGACGATCGTCGAACGGGGGGCGATCAGCCAGCGGAAGCGCCGTCCGGGGTCGTCGTGCGCCGCCTGTCCGGCCGACGCGCCGCCCGCGCACACGCCCTCGACCGCCCGCAGGGCGGCACGCACCCCGGCCACGTCCGCCTCCGGGTCCAGCGCCAGCAGCTTCGCCTCGTCGAGGTGGGTGCGGGCACCGACGTAGTCCTGGCCGCGGCAGTACACCAGCACGCCCGCGTTGATGCACTCGCCGCGCTCGACACGCGGTACGACGCGCAGCAGGGCGTACTCGAAGACGTCCCGGTCGCCGCCCTGGCCCGGCCGGATGATGTGGCGCTCGTTCACTTGATTCCCTTGATGCGGTCGTGGATGACGGCGGCGCGGGCGAGCAACGGGGCTGTGTAGGCCCGCCGGAGCGCGTCCGCGGTGTCGAAGCCGGGCTCGTCCGCCAGCCAGACGTCGGGGATCTCGGCGGTGACCTCGGCGAGGAGGTCGGCGGTGACCAGCGGTGCCAGCTCCGCCGCCGCGGCCGCGACGTCCGGCCGGAACGGGGTGAGCGCGTGGTCGCCGGCGTCGTAGGGGCGGGCCGCGGAGGTCTCGGCGGTGGGCCAGTTGTGCTGCCAGATCATGGTGGCGCCGTGGTCGATGACCCACAGGTCGCCGCGGTGCATCAGCAGGTTGGGGTTGCGCCAGGAGCGGTCGACGTTGTTCACGAGCGCGTCGAACCAGACGATCCGGCCGGCCTCCGCGGAGGTCACCGGGAAGGCGAGCGGGTCGAAGCCGAGGGCGCCGGAGAGGAAGTCCATGCCTAGGTTGGTGCCGCCGCTGGACTTCAGCAACTCCTGTACCTGCTGGTCGGGTTCGCCGAGCCCGAGCACGATGTCGAGCTCCAAGGTCACCAGCCGGGGCACCCGGAAACCCAGCCTGCGGGCGAGTTCGCCGCAGACGACCTCGGCGACGAGCGTCTTGCGACCCTGTCCGGCGCCGGTGAACTTCATGACGTACAGACCGAAGTCGTCGGCCTCGACGAGTCCCGGCAAGGAGCCGCCCTCACGCAGGGGGGTGACGAAGCGGGTCGCGGTGACTTCCTTGAGCATCGCCCCAGGCTACTGGGCCTGGAACGATGCGGGGCCGACAGCTCCGCGACAGCTCTGGCTTACGCCGCACTCATCTCGAACGGGTCAATATCTCGACACTGTCCGGACTTGGCGGGGGCGCTGAACGACCGGCGCCCGTGGCTCGTACCTCTCGGCAGATCCACGCACCCCTCTGGAAGGAAACCTCCAGCATGACCAGCGCATCGATCAAGTCCGCGTCGGGGCCTGCCCGCCGTACCGTCGTGGCAGCCGCGGGAGCCGCGGGGCTCTCCGTCGCGCTGACCGCGTGCGGAGGCTCCGACGACGACTCGTCGAGCTCGTCCGCCTCGGCCGGCACGTCGGGTTCCACCGAGGCCGCGAGCAGCGGTGGCACGGGCGGCGGGGACAACGCCGCGGCCGGCGCGCTCGCCACGACCGCCGACATACCCGAGGGCGGCGGCAAGGTCTTCGACTCCGAGAAGGTGGTCGTCACCCAGCCGACGGCGGGCACGTACAAGGCGTTCTCCGCGGTCTGCACCCACCAGGGCTGCGCGGTGAAGAGCATCAGCGACGGCGTGATCAACTGCCCCTGTCACAACAGCAACTTCTCGATCACGGACGGCAGCGTGAAGAGCGGTCCCGCGCAGAAGCCGCTGCCCGAGGTGTCGATCACCGTCAGCGGCGACTCCATCACGCTGGCCTGACGGCCGGCCGCCGGAGGCAGGCCAGCACCTCGTCCGTGGTCGCGACCGTGGCGACCAATTCGAGGGTGTGGCGGATCATCGCGGGGGTGTAGTCGGCGGGCACCCCGGCGATGGCGTCCGACGGCACGACGACCGTGTAACCGCGGTTGACGGCGTCGAAGACGGTGTTCGGGATCGCCACGTTGGCCGAGACGCCGGTCACGACCAGGGTGCGGCAGCCCAGGTTGCGCAGCAGGGCGTCGACGTCGGTGCCCTGGACCGGCGACAGGCCGTGCAGCCTCCGTACCACGAGGTCCTGCTCGGCCGGCTCGATCGGGGGCGCCAGGCTGGTCGCGACGGTGCCGGTGAGCTGCTGGACGGGAAGGCGCTCGGCCGCGCGGAACAGCCGGGCGTTGCGGTTGGCGCCCCGGCCGTCGGGGCGGCGTTCGGCGACGGCGTGCACGACCTGGACGCGGCTCGCGTGGGCGGCCGCGACCAGCCGGGCGACGTTGTCGAGGGCCCCCGACTCCCGTGCCGCACGGGCGAGCTGGGGCAGCGCGGCATCGGGCCCGACGACGCCCTGCTGGCATTCCACCGTGATCAGGACGGTGGTCGCCGGGTCGAGGAGGGCGCTGAGCTGTTCGTAGGACGGCATGACTCCCCCTGGCGTCGGTGTGGAGCGGGCGACAGTAACCGCCATTGCGCGCAGAAGGAAGAAGACCCATGCTTTCCTGACGGTATTTCAGGAGAGCGGCACGTACCCACAAGAAAAGAATGAGGGGGCCGGATGACCGTCACTCAGCGCCGGGGCCGGAAGATCATGATGTCGCCGGGTGAACTGGACGCGTTCCTCACCCTCCAGCGCACCTGCCGGGTCGCGACCGTGTCCACCGACGGCGCCCCGCACGTCAGCGCCCTGTGGTTTCTCTGGGACGGCACCGCGTTGTGGCTGTACTCGGTCGTGCGCAGCAAGCGCTGGGCGGACCTGAACCGCGATCCGCGGGTCGCGATCGTGATCGACACGGGCGAGGAGTACGACGCGCTGCGGGGCGTGGAGCTGTCCGGCGTGGTCGAGTTCGTGGGCGAGAGCCCGCGCACCGGGGAGCTGTGCGCCGAACTCGACGCCGTGGAGACGCTGTTCGCACGCAAGAACTTCGGCCTGGACGCGATGCCGCACGACGGCCGGCACGCGTGGGTGCGGCTGAAGCCGACGAAGATCGTGTCCTGGGACTTCCGCAAGCTGGGCGGGGCGTAGGGCTGTTCAGCCCACGGCGCTCCCCGCGGCCTTGAGCGCCGCGACCGCCGCCCGGATCGACGGGCGGCGGTCGGCGTCCGCCCGCCAGAGCACGTACACATGCCGGCGCACCCGCTGCCGCAGGGGGACCGTCACGACACCCTCGGGCACCGGGTGACGACCGAGCAGCGGCGCGATGCAGACCCCCAGTCCGGCGGCCACCAGCCCGAGTTGGGTGTGCGTCTCGGCCGCCCGGTGGCCGACGATCGGCTCCACGCCCCGGGAGCGCAACGTGAACATCAGCCACTCGTGGCAGAACTCGCCCTCGCCCCAGGTGATCCACTCGTCCTCGGCGAACTCCCCCAGATCCACCTCGTCCCGGTCCGCGAGGGGGTGCCCGGCCGGCATCGCGACATCGGCGGGATCGTCCAGGATGGGTGCCTTGACCAGGCCGTCCGGCACCGGCATCGGCTTGTTGTACCAGTCCAGGACGACGGCGAGGTCGAGGTCGCCGCGGACCACCCCGGCGACTCCCCGCTCCGGTTCCAGTTCGCACGAGCGCAGGCGCAGCCCCAGGTGCGCCTTGCGCAGCTCGGCGAGCGCGACGGGGAACAGCCCGCGTGCCGCGGTCGGGAACGCGGACAGCCGCAGCTCCCCCACCACCTGCCCGCGCTGGGCCTCCAGATCGGACTGGGCGAGCTCGACCTGCGACAGGATCCGGGACGCGTGGTCGGCGAGCAGCCGCCCCGCGTCCGTGAGCCGCACGCCTCGGCCCTGCTTGGCGAGGAGCCGCTGCCCGACCTCCCGTTCCAGCTTGGCCATCTGCTGCGAGACGGCCGAGGTGGTGATGTGCAGGCCCGTGGCGGCGCCGCTGACCGATCCGTGCCGGGCCAGGGCGTCGAGGGTGCGCAGGCGATCCAGGTTCAACATGTAAGCGATGCTACGAGGTATCGCTCGAATATTCTCGATTGTGTGACGAGACGATGTCCAGCATCGTTACGCTCATGACTGCTGTCACCGCCCCCGCCCGCACCTCCCCGCAAGCCCCCGCCCGCCCGCGCCGCACGCTCGACTGGCGGCTGCGCTTCGGCGTGCTGTCGCTGATCTGGGGCTTCAGCTTCCTGCTCATCAAGGTGGGCACCGACGGCTACGCGCCCTTCCAGGTCACCCTGGGCAGGCTGCTGTTCGGTACGGCGGTCCTGGCGGTCGCGATGGTGGTGAAGCGCGAGCGGCTGCCGCGCGGGGCCCGCACCTGGGCGCATCTGACGGTGGCGGCGTTCCTCCTCAACGCCCTGCCCTTCTCCCTGTTCGCCTACGCCGAGCTGACCATTCCCTCCACCCTGGCCGGGATCTGCAACGCGACCTCGCCCCTGTGGGGCATGGCGCTCTCCCTGGTGGCGCTGTCGGAGGACCGGCCGACCCGGCTGCGCGTCGCGGGCCTGGGCCTCGGCTTCCTCGGTGTTCTCACGGTCCTCGGCGCCTGGCAGGGCTTCCACGGCCTGGACGCCCGGGGCACCGCCCTGGCCCTGCTGGCCTCGCTCAGCTACCCGATCGGCTGGATCTACCTCCGCCGCACCCTGGCGAACACCGGCTCCTCGGCCCTGTCGATGACCGGCGGGCAGCTCCTGCTGGCCACGCTCCAACTGGCCATCGTCACACCGCTGTTCACCTCCTTCCCGAGCCGTTTCCCGCTGGTCCCGCTGCTCGCGACGGCCGCCCTGGGCGCGCTCGGCACGGGCCTCGCCCTGCTGATCCAGTACGGCCTGGTCACGGAGGTCGGCCCCACGACAGCCCAGATGGTCACCTACTTCATCCCGGTCATCGCGACGGCGGCGGGCGTCGCGATCCTCGGCGAACCGCTGAGCTGGTCGACTCCGGTGGGCGCGGCGATCGTCCTGGCGGGAGCGGCACTGACCCAGGCGCGGAGCAGGACCTGATCCCGGGGCACGACGCCCGGCCCCGGGGCACGGAACGCCGACCGCCGTGCGGTCCCCTCGCGAAAGCCCGGGAACGCACGGCGCCCCCGCACCCGCGCCGTACCGCTTCGGTGGCCGGTCTCAGGGGGCGATCATGTCTGGCCGAACCGAGAATGTGTGTGGCCCCCGCCCGCGGGCGACGGTGCGGGATGCGGTCGCGACGGGCTGGAGGTCGGCGGATATGGAACACCTGACGGGTGCGAAGCGGAACACGAGACCGGCCCCGTCGGGCGGAGCGGGCCCGGCACGCCGAACGGGCGGGTCGGCCCGGGGCCCAGGGACCGTGCGGCCATGACGGTCGACAAGGGCGTTCCCGCGGTCGTCGCGTCGAGCCCGGTCGACATCGGGAGCCGCGATCCCGACGCCCCCCTGGAGCACACGGACCCCGCCGGGCCACCGGACCCACCGGACCCACCGGACCCACCGGACCCACCGGACCCACCGAGTCCAGCGGATCCACCGGATCCACGGCCGTCCGGCTCGCCGGAGGAGGTCGTTGCCGTCCGCGACCTGGTGGCGCGGCTGAGGGCGACCTGGCCCACGGTCGACGAGGCCGCCGTCGAGGCCGTGGTCAGATCGGCGTACGACTCGTTCCGGCAGGCCAGGGTCAGGGCCTACATTCCGATACTCGTCGAGCGCCGGGTCCGCAGGACGCTCGGCGAGGCCGCCGGCGACCGCATCGCTCGGTCCGCACAACCACCGCCGGGAGAGGAACTGATCAGTGATGTCGGACGAAAGCGCCGGGCGCATCGCCGATTTCACCGAGCCCCTCGGGGCACGACCGGGCTCGAAGGTCCGGCCGGGCCGGGACTTCGGCCCTCGTGAGCAGGCGGGTACGAAGAAGCGGAACGGCGTCGAACCGCTGTGCGGCGACGGGTAGCTGAAGATCTTCCAGAACATGTCGAACGAGGAGCAGCGCACCCGTTTCCTGAAGCGGCTCGACCTGCCGGGGAAGGACGGGAACGGGGGCTGGGCAAGCTTGCGGCCCGGCGGTCGAGAGCGACGGACCGGGTGAGCCGGGGTACGGTGCCGGATCAGCCGGGTCGCCGGGCGGGAAGCCCGAGGGGCGGCACGCGACGAGGGGACGGCCCGTGACCGACCGGCAAGACCTGCCCGCGGCCCTGTCCTGGCTGCGTACCGTACCGGGAGTCCGCGCCGCGTCGTCCTACCGGCGTGAGTGGCTGGGCAAGGACCTGGTCGCCGGAATCGTCCTGACCACCCTGCTGGTGCCGCAGGGCATGGCGTACGCGGAGCTGGCGGGTCTGCCGGCCATCACCGGCCTGTACACGACGATTCTCTGCCTGCTCGGCTACGCCGTGTGCGGGCCGTCGCGCATCCTGGTGCTGGGCCCGGACTCGTCGCTGGGGCCGATGATCGCCGCCACCGTGCTGCCGCTGGTGGTGGCGGACGGGGATCCCGACCGGGCGATCGCGCTCGCCTCGATGCTCTCGCTCATGGTGGCGGCGATCATGATCCTGGCCTCGGTGGCGAGGCTCGGCTTCATCGCCGACCTGATCTCCAAGCCGACGATGATCGGCTACATGAACGGCCTGGCCCTCACCATCCTGATCGGCCAGTTGCCCAAGCTGCTCGGTTTCAAGGTCGAGGCGGACAACCTGGTCGGCGAGTGCGTCGGTCTCGCGCGCAAGCTCGCCGACGGGGCGCTGGTGCCCGCCGCCGCCACGGTCGGCGTCTGCGCGATCCTCCTGATCCTGGTGATGCAGCGGTGGCTGCCCAAGGTCCCCGCGGTGCTGGTGATGGTGGTCCTGGCGATCGCCGCGGCCGCGCTCTTCGACCTGGGCGAACACGGCGTCGACCTGGTCGGGAGACTGCCCGAGGGGTTCCCGCCGTTCACGATCCCCGACGTCCAGGTCGCCGACCTCGCACCGCTTTTCGGCGGCGCGCTGGGCATCGCCCTGGTGTCCCTGACCGACACGATCTCCAACGCGTCGGCCTTCGCTGCCCGCAGCGGGCAGGAGGTCCGGGGCAACCAGGAGATGGCCGGGGTCGGCGCGGCGAATCTGGCGGCCGGTCTCTTCCAGGGCTTCCCGGTCAGCACGAGCGGCTCCCGTACGGCGGTGGCGGAGCGGGCCGGAGCCAGGAGCCAGCTCACCGGGGTCGTCGGGGCGGCGCTCATCGTCCTCATGCTCGTCCTGGCACCGGGCATGTTCAGCGATCTTCCCCAGCCGGCCCTGGCCGCCATCGTCATCACGGCCTCGCTGTCCCTGGCCGACCTGCCGGGGACGGTACGGCTGTGGCGGCAGCGCAGGACGGAGTTCCTGCTGTCGGTCGCCGCCTTCCTGGGCGTGGCCCTGCTCGGTGTCCTGCCGGGGATCGCCATCGCCGTGGCCCTGTCCGTCCTCAACGTCTTCCGGCGCGCCTGGTGGCCGTACAACACCGTGCTGGGACGGGTGAAGGGCCTGGAGGGGTACCACGACGTCCGCTCCTACCCGCACGCCGAACAGCTGCCGGGCCTGGTGATCCACCGCTTCGACGCCCCTCTCTTCTTCGCGAACGCGAGGACCTTCCGCGACGAGATCAGGCGACTGGCGCGCACGGAGCCGCGGCCACGCTGGATCGTGATCGCGGCCGAGCCGATGACCGACGTGGACACCACCGCCGCGGACGTTCTGGAGGAGCTCGACGCGGCCCTCAACGCCGAGCACGTCCACCTCGTGTTCGCCGAACTCAAGGACCCCGTGCGGCGCAAGATCGAGGAGTACGGGCTCACCCGCACCATCGACCCGCGGCACTTCTTCCCCACCGTGGAGGCCGCCGTCGCCGCGTTCCGGCTGCTCACCGGGGCGGACTGGACGCCCCTCAGCCCTCCCGAGCAGTCCCCCGGCGGTGCGCCGGAGGCGGACGGTCAGGGGTGAGCGCACACAGGCATACGGGTGCACCGGGGCAGATGTCGCACGACGTCGACGGGGACGCGAGGGTGACGGCTGCCTGACCGACAGGACTCGGCGGTCCTGTCGGCGCGGGTGGCGACGGCGCGCCACTGCCTCGGCCGGTCGAAACGCCGTCCCACCACGTTGCGCCGCTTGCGGATCCGCCGGTCGAAGACGAGTGCGGCCGGCCGCCGCGGCTGCCGCGTCCGAGGGCCGCCGCGTGACCGTCCGAATGCCCGGCACTCCCTTCCGGGCAGCGGCGGCGTGCCGGTGGGCCCGCACGACGGCGGACGACAGACCCTAGACGTACCCGCGGGTGCCGCCCACCCGTACCGCGGCGGCGACGGCGTCCGCCAGTGGTCCGACCTCGTCCCGGGCCAGCGTCGACACGGTGATCCGGATCCCCGGCGGGGCCTCGATCCGGAACCGCGCCCCGGGCGCGACGGCCCACCCCGCCTGGAGCAACCGCGCGACGGCCCCTGTCTCGTCCGGCACGGGGATCCACACGTTCATCCCACTGCGGCCGTGCGCCTCGACCCCCCGCACGGCCAGCGCCGTGATCAGGGCGTCCCGCCTGCTCCCGTACGCCTCGGCGACCGCCCGCGCGTCCACCGCGCCGTCGGCCCACAGCCGCAGTACCGCCCGCTGGGTGATCCGGCTGACCCACCCGGGTCCGAGCCGCTGCCGCCCACGCACCCGGTCGAGGGTGACCTCGTCCCCGGTGAGCACGGCGAACCGCAGGTCGGGGCCGTACGCCTTGGCCACCGAGCGCACGAACGCCCAGTGCCGGGTCACGCCCGCGAGGGGGTGCAGAGGGAGGTCGACGATGCCATGCCCGTGGTCGTCCTCGACGAGCACGGTCTGCGGGTGTTCCCGCAGCACGGCACGCAGGGCACGCGCGCGTGCGGCACTCACCGCCGCGCCGGTCGGGTTCTGCGCGCGGTCGGTGACGATCAGGGCGCGTGCCCCGGCCTCCAGGGCGTGCCGCACCTGCTCGGGCAGCGGGCCGTCGTCGTCGACGCCGACCGGGACCGGGCGCAGCCCGAGCGCCGGGACGAGGTCGAGCAGGGAGCCCCAGCCGGGATCCTCGACGGCCACGGTGTCGCCCGGCCTCACATGCGCGGCGAGGACGCGTTCGATCGCGTCCAGCGAACCGGAGGCGACGGCCATCGGTCCGGCCGGCACGCCGTCCGTGTCCAGTTCGGCCCGCGCCAGCCGCGCGAGTTCGGGCTCCAGCGGAGCGTGTCCGTACAGGACCGGCTCCCGGTCGCCCTGCGCGGCGGCCCACGCGAACGCCGGCGCCAGCGGTGGCAGCAGCGCGGTGTCCGGGTTGCCTGCGGCCGCGTCCCGTACGCCCTCGGGCACCTCGACCCGGAGGAACTCGCGCCCGGTCGTCGCGGGCTTCGACCGCACCCGGCTGCCTCGCCGGCCGTCGGTCTCGATCACTCCGCGCTCCCGCAGGGTGCGATACGCGGCCGCGACGGTGTTCGGATTCACCCCCAGCGCGGTCGCCAACTCCCTCATGGGAGGCAGCAGCTGCCCGGGAATCAGCTCACCCGCGCCCACCGCCGTCTCGATGCTCGCGGAAATGTCCGCTGCACGCCGACCCCTGATCGGATATTCTCCTAGCACAAAGCCTATTATGCACTAGTGCAATGGAGAACGCCATGCAGGGGACCCCGGAGACGACGACACGGACCGCCGCCTACACCCCGACCGAGCGCACGATCCCCACCCGGTCCGCGCAGAAGGCCTCGTACGACAGGGGCCTCGTGCACGCGATACTCGACGAGGGTTACGTCTGCCACCTCGGTTTCGTCCGCGACGGCGCGCCGGTCGTGCTGCCGACCCTGTACGGCAGGGTCGGCGAGACGCTCTACGTGCACGGCTCCACGGGTTCGCGCCCGCTGCGGATGACGGGGCAGGCGGACCCGGGGCTGCCGGTGTGCCTGACGGTGACGCATGTCGACGGTCTGGTGCTGGCCCGCTCGGCCTTCCACCACTCGATCAACTACCGATCGGTCGTGGTGCACGGGATCGCGTACGACGTGACGGACCCGCAGGAGAAGCTCACCGCGCTCGACGCCCTCGTCGACCATGTCGTCCCGGGCCGGGCCGCCGACTCGCGCCCCGCCAACAAGAAGGAGCTGGCGGCGACCGCGGTGATCCGCCTCGACCTGAACGAGGTCTCGGCCAAGACCCGCACCGGCGGGGTGAACGAGGAACCGGAGGACCTCACCCTCCCCCACTGGGCCGGCGTGCTCCCGCTGCGCAAGGGGTACGACGCGCCCCTCCCGGAGGCCGACCTCGCCCCCGGCATCGCGCTCCCCGACTACCTCGCGGTGCCGTGATGCTCGTCCACCCCTGGGACGCGCCCCACGACGACGGCGAGTGGCGCACCTGGCTGTCCGCCCACGACTTCGGCCAGCTCGCCGTCAACGGCCTGCCGGGCGAGCCGCCGTTCGTCCAGCCGCTGCACTTCGCCTATGACCCCGACGCGCGCGAGGCCGTCACCCATCTGGCCCGCCCCAACCCGCTGTGGCCCGCCCTGGAGGCGGACCCGACCGTGATCCTGAGCGTGGTCGACGACTACGTGTTCGTACCCGGCCCGTGGCAGGCACCGCCGGGTGCCCCCGCCGAGCACGGCACCCCGACGAGCTTCTACGCGGCGGTGCAACTGCGCTGCGCGGCTCACATCGTGGACGATCCGACCGCCAAGGCCGAGCTGCTCACACGCCAGTTGGGTCACTTCCAGCCCGAGGGCGGCTCCGCCCGGCCCACGGTCGGCGAGGCGCCGTACGGCCGCCTGCTCTCCGGCATCCGTGGCGTCCGGCTCGAGGTGACCGGCGTGCGGGCGAAGTTCAAGTACGCGGCCCACCGGCCGAGCGAGACCCAGGACCGCATCGCCGCCGGCCTGGCCGCCCGCGGCGGCCCGCGCGACGCGGCGGCCGGCGAGCACCTGTCGCGACGACGCCGGGCATGACCGCCCGGCCTGACGTACGGGAGGGCGCGAGAAGGGCGGGCGCCCGGTGTGAACCGGGAGCCTAGGCAGCCGTCCCGCGGGCCGACAGCTCCCTCTCGGGGCTGCCGCCGGCCACGGGCTCCACGGCGCCCTTGGCCGGCGCGGACGACTGCGCGATGAAGGCGCCCAGGAGAACCACCGCCCCGCCCACGATCTGCGGTGCCGAGAGGTGCTCGCCGAGCAGCACCCACGCCAGGACCGTCGCGATGACCGCCTCCAGGCAGGCCACCACACCCGCGACCTGGGGAGAGAGCCGGCGCACGGAAACCACGCCGGTGACGTACGCGACCACCGTCGCGATGAGCACGATCCAGGTGAGCAGCAGCCAGGCGGGGACCTCGGTGCCGTTCATGCCGGCGGTGTGCGCGAGCGCGGACCAGTCCATGCCCCAGGGGCGGGAGACGGCGGTCAGGACGACGGCGCCCACGAGGAGGCCGTACGCGATGACGCCGAGCGGATCGGGGGCGTCGTCCCCGGAGTCGCCGCCCTGGTCGGACAGGACGAAGTAGCCGACCTGGCAGCAGGCGGCCGCGAGCGCGAGCAGCAGCCCGACGACGTCGAAACTCAAGCCCGTCCAGACCTCGACGACACAGGCCAGTCCGCCCACGGCGAGGACCACGCCGAGCGCGGCGGCGCGCGTCACCGGCCGCCGCTGCACGAACCGCACCCAGCCGAGCACCAGCGCGGGCGCGAGGTACTCGACGAGCAGCGCGACACCGACCGGGATCCGGGAGATCGCGGCGAAGTAGAACGCCTGCACTCCCGCCACGCCGAGCAGACCGAACCCGGCGAGCAGCGCCGGGCGCGTGCGCAGCAGGGCGCGGTGCCGTACGGCGAGCGGCAGCATCACCAGGGCCGCGCCGGTCACTCGCAGCCACACCACGTGCAGCGGATCGAGGCCCGCCTCGATCAGCGGCTTGGCCGCGACCCCGGATCCGCCGAAGGCGATGGCCGACCCGATCGCCAGACCGAGCCCGATGCCCTTTCCGCGGTTGCCCTCACTGCTCACAGACGTATGCACCGGCACATGATGACAGGCGATGACATGAGCGTCATCCCCGTTGACACCTGTCTCATCGGCTGGACGGCCCGGCCGGCGGGCGAGGACGCCGGGCGAGGGCGGGCTCAGCAGGCGCCTTCGCCGCCTCCCGCGCGGGCCTCGCGCTCCTGCGGACCGTCCTCGATCCGTGCGCGCAGCGCGTGGACGTCGACGGCGGCGCGGGTCAGCACCTCGACGGCCCGCGCCTGCGGGTCCGCGACGATCGCCGCGAGCAGGTCGACGCCCCGGGCCCGCGCTCCGTCGCGCCGGGCGGCCCGCACGCGGGCGTGCTCCAGCGCGGCCGCGGCCAGTGGGGAGAAACCCTCGACGGCCGTCACGACGCGCAGGGTCCCGGAGTCCTCGACTCCGCTCTGCCAGCGCAGGCCGTAACCGATGCTGCGCTGGACGAGGTAGCCGAGCAGCCGGGCAAGCTGCGGTCCGCCGCCGAAGGCGGCGCGCACCTGTGGGTCCTGCTCCAGGAGCGAGTGCAGCAGGTGGGCGGTGTCGATCTGCCGGTCCCCGTCGCGCACCGCCCTGCGACGGGCGGCGGCGAGCGCCGCCGCGGGCTCGGCGGCGAGCCTGGGGTCGTCGTCCATGCCGTGCGCCACCGGATTGTGGGGCGACTGCCGGGAAGTACGGGATTGCACAACCCCACCCCATCAGTCCCGCCGGGCACGGTCATCCCCGGCGGGGAGCATCTTCGCGTCCCACACAGAGCGGACCCCGGCCGTCGGAATCTCCTCCCTACGGATGAGATCAGGCGCTCTCCCCACCGGGGTGCGCGCCGACTTGCCGTACGCCCCCTCCACATTTTCTGACGGTTCGTCAGTATTGAATGTTCGAGGCCCTGGAGCTACGTTCCGCGACACCGCAGCCCCAGTTGCCCGACACGAAGAGGTGGTCGCATGGCCGAAGTCAGCGCGGAGGCACGCATCCAGGCACCGGCCGAGAAGGTGTGGGCCCAGCTCACCGACTGGCCGGCGTACGGGGAGTGGAACGCGACCCACACCAACTTCCCCAAGGGCGGCCCCGAGACCCTCGAAGTGGGCGCGACCTTCCAGGAGAACATGAAGCTCATGGGGTTCCCGGCCGAGGTCGAGTGGACCGTGGCGGAGCTGGAGCCCGCCCGATTGCTGGCCATCCGCGGGAAGGGCCCGATGGCGGTGTCCGTCAGCACCCGCTACACCCTGACCCCCGACGGGGACGCCACGACGGTCCGCATCGACGGCGAGTTCACGGGCGCGGCCGTATCGCTGATGGCGGGCAGGCTCAAGGACTCGGGCACGGCCGCACTCAACGAGTCGCTGCGCAAGCTGGGCGGACTGGTCGCCTGACCGGGCGACCCGCCCGGCAGGCGAGGCGCCCGCCACACGAAGGCGCCCCGCGGATGACTCCGCGGGGCGCCTCGGCATCGCCGTACGGCGATCAGTCCTCGTCGGCGAGGATCAGGTACAGCTTCTTGCGGGCGTCATTGATGACCGTGAGCGCCTTTTCGCGCTGCTCCTTGCTGCCGGTCTTCCAGACCTGCCCGAAGGCCTCCATCAGCCCGAAGCCGGCCTGGCGGATCTCACTGAGAGCCTCCCAGTCGACCCCGCGCGAGGCCTCCTCCCAGGGGGCCTCGGGGCCCTCCTCGGCGGCCGTGCGGCCTTCGTCGGTGAGCGAGAACAGCTTCTTGCCGCCTTCGCTCTCACTGCTGATCAGGCCCTCGTCCTCCAGCAGCTGGAGGGTGGGGTACACCGAGCCCGGGCTGGGCTTCCACGCCCCGCCGCTGCGTTCGGCGATCTCCTGGATCATCTCGTAGCCGTGCATGGGCCGGTCCTTGAGCAGGGCCAGGATCGAGGCCCGTACGTCACCGCGCCGCGCCCTCCCCCTGGGTCCGCCACGCCCTCGTCCGCCCCAGGGGCCACCGAAGCCCGGCCCGAAGCCGGGGCCGCCGGGGCCACCCGGACCGAAGGGCCCGAATGCCGCCCGCCGTCCGTCGAAGCTGCCGCGGCCACGCCGGGGGCCGTCCTGTCCATGTCCACGCTCGAATCCGTGGGTACGCATCGCAAACCACTCCTTCATTCCATCGTTGATCTGTCGCGATGCGTCAACGATATATCGGAACAGTTCGCTTGGCAAGGATCCCGGGTGTCCCCGGGTACGCAGGCCGTCCGAGCTGCGGAGACCGTCCGCCGACCGGGGTGCGAGACCGTCCGCCGACCGGGTGCGGAGGCCGTCTAGGGTGCGGACATGACTTCCCGCAGCCCCTCGCACGGCACCCCGGACGCCTATCTCTCCGAACTGTTCTCGCTGGACGGCCGGGTCGCCCTGGTGACCGGCGGCAGTTCCGGCATCGGCCGGGCCATCGCCGGCGCCCTCGCCCGGGCGGGGGCGCGCGTGGTGATCGTGGCGCGCAAGGAGGCGGAACTGGCCGCCACGGTCGACGAGCTGACGGCGGACGGCTGCAAGGCGGCCTGGGTGAGCGCCGACCTGAGCACCCGCGACGGGGTGCGCGCCGCCGCGGAGCGGGCGGCGGCGGTGTACGGGGAGCCCGACATCCTCGTCAACTGCGCCGGGATCAACCTGCGGCCGCCGATGGGCGAGCTCGGCGAGGAGGTGTGGGACGCCACGATGGCGGTGAACCTGGAGGCGCCCTACCTGCTGGGCCTGCGGTTCGGTCCGGGGATGGCCGAGCGCGGCTTCGGACGGATCATCCACATCACGTCCCAGCAGGCACACCGCGCGTTCGTCCAGAGCGGCGCCTACGGCGTCTCCAAGGGGGCCCTGGAGTCACTGGCCCGCTCCCAGGCCGAGGCGTGGTCCCCGTACGGCGTCACCTGCAACACGCTGGTGCCCGGCTTCGTCCTGACCCCCCTCAACATGCGGCTGCAGTCCGACCCGGAGAAGGTGGCGGCGCTGGCCGCGCGCACGATGGTCGGGCGCAACGGCCTGGCCGAGGACTTCGCCGGAGCCGCGGTGTTCCTGGCCGGCCGCTCCTCCGGCTATGTGACCGGGCAGTCGCTCTTCGTCGACGGCGGCTTCTCCGTGCACTGACGTCCAGGGGCGGCCGTGGATGTCTGGGCTGCCCACCGCTGCCCATGGACGTCCACGGACTAAGCCGCCTGCGGGGCGAAGTGGACGATGTCGTCCCCTCCGGGCTGCACCACGCCGTACGTGCTCTCGGGGACCTTGTTCCAGGCGCCGGGCATGTCGCCCAGGGGCTCGGAGACGATGAGCCGGGTCTCGTCGGACACCTCGCGCAGGAAGCCCAGGTCGGGGTGGAGCGACCGGAGCGTCTCCACCCGGGTGCTGTAGAACAGCGAGCGTGAGTCTCCCTGGCTGGAGTAGCGGAAGGCCCACAGCCGTTCTCCGTCGGTCACGGCGACCGTCATCTGGACCGGGTACTCCACCCCGTGTGCGCGGCCGGTGCGTTCCACCAGGCCGACCATCCGGGCGACGGCGCCCGGCGGATCCTCCTCCAGGCCGAGGGTGAGGGCCAGGAAGAACATCATCTCGGAGTCCGTCGACCCCTCGATGTCGAGGAAGAGCTGCGGGTCGACGGAGAGGGCGAGGTCCCGGCGCATCCGGTGGAAGTCGGCGATCGCGCCGTTGTGCATCCACATCCAGCGCCCGTGCCGGAACGGGTGGGAGTTGGTCTGCTGCACCGCCGAGCCGGTCGAGGCCCGGATGTGCGCGAAGAACAGCGGTGAGCGGACGTGACCGGCGATCTCCCGCAGATTGCGGTTGCTCCACGCCGGACCGATCTCCCGGACCACCGCGGGGGTCCCGTCGCCCGAGTCGGGCCCGTACCAGCCGACGCCGAAGCCGTCACCGTTGGTCGTCTCCACACCCATCTTGGAGTGCAGGCTCTGATCGATCAGCGAGTGCTCCGGCCGGTAGAGAATCGTTTCGAGCAGGACAGGGGTTCCCGAGTAGGCGAGCCAACGGCACATCGTCTGCCGCCTTCCTGATGGTGCGGACGGGAGGGATTCCGTTCGGTCGGTCCGGGCAGTCCGGGCAGTCCGGTCGGTCCGGTCGGTCCGGTCAGTCCGCAGGCCTGTCCGGCTTCACCACGCACAGCGCCCAGATGATGAACCCGGAGAACGCGATCATCACGACGGACCAGACCGGGTAGTACGGCAGGGAGAGGAAGTTGGCGATGACGATCAGCCCGGCGATGGCCACGCCGGCCACCCGCGCCCACGTCGCCGACTGGAACAGCCCCATGCTGACGATCACCGCGACCGCGCCCAGGGCCAGGTGGATCCAGCCCCAGCCGGTGAGGTCGAACGCGAAGACGTAGTTGCGGGTGGAGAGGAAGACGTCGTCCTCGGCGATCCCCATGATGCCCCGGAAGATGTCGAGCACTCCGGCGAGCATGAGGGTGACGGCGGCGAAGACCATCAGGCCTTCGGCCCAGTTCTGTTTGGCCGTGTGCCCCTTGGCCGACGGCGTGTGGGTGGGGTGTGTCGCTGTCATCCCGAAGCCTCGATTCGGTTTCGTCGGGCGGGGTTGTGTCAGGCGGACCGGGTGTCGCCGGGCTCGGTGTCGTCGGGCTCGGTGTCGTTCGGTGTGCCGCTGTGTGCTCAGTGGCGGGAGCCGCTCAGCACCATCTGCTTGGCCCTGTTGAACTCCTCGTCCGTGATGTCACCGCGGGCACGGATCTCCGAGAGCTTGGCGAGTTCGTCGACGCTGCTGGTGGGCGCCGAGCCCTTGGCGGTCTCGCGGACGTAGCTGTCGAAGGCCTGCTGCTGGTCCCGCGCCTGCTTGATCTCCCGGCGTCCCATGTTCTTGCCCCGCGCGATCACGTAGACGAAGACGCCCAGGAAGGGCAGCACGATGCAGAACACCAGCCAGCCGGCCTTGGCCCAGCCACTGAGTTCGTCGTCCCGGAAGATGTCCACGACGATCCGGAACAGCAGGACGAACCACATGATCCACAGGAAGAACACCATCATGGTCCAGAAGGCGCTCAGCAGCGGATAGTCGTAGGCGAGGTACGTGTCCCCACTCATCTCTTCCTCCGTTCCGGGCCGGAGCCCGTATGCCGTTGTGTGGCGATCTCAGCGTGCGTGCGAGAGGTCCCGGCGTCCTCACCCGGGACGGGTGAGTGAGCCGGCGGGCTCAGACCGTCCCCGCGGGAGTTCCCGGCTCCGCCGCCCGCGCCCGGCGCAGTGCGGCCCGCCAGGCGAAGGCGACCGCCGCCTCGACCAGGCCGAGCAGGACGAGCCACAGGCCGAGCAGCCGGGTCAGCGCGCGGGCCGACTCGGTGGGCAGGGCGAGCACCACGATCCCCGCGACGATGGCGAGCACGGCGGCGCCGAGCACGACTCCGCGGTGGGGCAGGTCCTTGGTGGCGAGCGCCGTGTAGAGGGTGAGGATGCCGGACACCAGCCAGAGGACCCCGACGATCAATGAGAGCGTCGCGATGGTCTGCAGCGGGTTCCGCAGGCACAGCACCCCGGCGACGACGTACAGCACCGCCAGCAGGAGCCCGGTGAGGCGTTCGCCGTGGTCGTCCCTCGCGAAGGCCGCGACGAACCGGAAGCCGCCGGTGACCAGCAGGTACAGGCCGATGAGGACCGCCAGGACGTGCAGGGTCTCGTCCGGCCAGATCAGGATCAGGATGCCCGGCACGAGCGTGGCGACCGCCGAGCCGAGGATCCATGTCCAGGAGCGCCCGAGCACGGCCAGTGCCTCGGCGGGGTCGGCGCCCACCGGTCCGGAAGCCGCCCCGCCCGGTGGCCGCTGATGGCCACCGAACGGGTCGTCCGGTCCGGTGTGCGGTGCGGGTCCAGGCGAAACGCTCATGACTCCTCCTCCTGCCCGGCCGGGTGCCTCTGGCGTCCCCGGCACGTCACTCCGGCAGTTGACGCATCTCCAGGACCCGCAGCCCCAGGGACTGGCAGCGGGCCAGCAGCCCGTACAGGTGCGCTTCGTCGACGACGTACCCGAACAGGACGGTCTGACCGGACATGACCACATGGTCCAGTTCCGGAAAGACCCTGGTCAGTACCTCCGACAGGTGTCCGTCGACGCGGATCTCGTAGCGCATGAGCTGCTCTCCCGGGATGGCCTGGGACTGGCTGACTGCGCACTCACCCTGCGATCGTCCGCCCCCGGCGGGGCGGACGTCCTCACCCCGTGCAGGTGATACCGGGTCCTGGCCCCTCTAGTGCGTCAGGTAGAGCTTGAAGGAGATGATCAGCAGCCCGAGCACCAGGTTCACCGCGGCCGTGACCCCCACCATCCGCCACGAGGCTCCGGCCCGCCGTGCGGCCGCGGCCGACCAGCCCACCTGGCCCGCCACGGCGACCGCGAGCGCGAACCAGAGCGACCCCTCCAGGTCGAGTCCGA
This sequence comes from Streptomyces sp. NBC_00080, assembly GCF_045041255.1. Lineage (NCBI taxonomy): Bacteria > Bacillati > Actinomycetota > Actinomycetes > Kitasatosporales > Streptomycetaceae > Streptomyces > Streptomyces sp. NBC_00080. Next base: position 7,914,309 of record NZ_CP108235.1, on the reverse strand, counting down.
GCAGCGGGCTGACGGCCACGGCGACGGCCGGCGGGACCGCTGCCTTGATGATGGGCCACTCCTCGCGGCACACGTGCAGCACGGCCCGGCGGTTCAGGTTCCGCTGCACCAGTCGCGCCCCGAACAACTGGGCGTGCACATGCGCGATCCAGAACGCCACTCCGGTGAACAACAGCAGCAGCACGAGTTCCAGTCGCGGGAACGAGCCCAGGGTGCCCGCGCCGACGATCACCGAGGCGGCGAGCATGGATCCGTAGACGCCGCCGGTGAAGTCGACGGCGTCCCGGCGATCGGCACGCGTCCGAGCTTCCGTGACGTCTTCCGCCCTCGGCATCACGACCTCCCTCGGCGAGCGGGACGGGTCAGTTGAGTCAGATGATTCAGATGAGTCGCACGGGCCGCACAGGCCGCATGAATCGGGCAAGTCGGATGAGGGGGCCGCGGGCAGGTGTCCACACCCTCATCGCAGCGGAGAAGCGCGGTAGGCGCCTCACCCGCCACGGGCGAGCCGGAGGGATCCGCGGGCCTCGGTCACAACAGGTTCAGCTCGCGGGCGCGGCGCACCGCGTCGTTGCGGCGGTTGACCGCCAGCTTGCGGTAGACGCTCTTCAGGTGGGTCTTGACGGTGTTCACGGAGACGTACAGGTCGGCGGCGATCTCCTCCGTCGACATCGTCAGGGCGAGCCTGCCCAGCACATCGCGTTCGCGTCCGCTCAGCTCCTCAACGAGCGGGAGCGGCGGGCCTTCGGACGCCGCGGCGCCGGGGGTGGCCCGGTCCGTCGCCGGTACCCGCGGTGCCATGGCGTCCAGGAACGGGCGGATCCACGGACCGGCCTCGACGAAGGGCCGTCGCAGCCCGTCCCGCCGTGCCTCGCGCAGGGCCTGGGCGACGAGTCGGCGCGAACTGACCGCGTCCCCCGACTCGTCCGCCGCCTGTGCTCTCACCAGCAGGGCCCGGACGGTCACCGCGGGGCCCGCGCCGCCGTCGGACCGTACGCCGTCGAGCAGCTCGATCGCCGCCCCGGGTCGGCCCGCCGCGAGCTGGGCCCGCGCGGCCCCCACCGCGCACGCCGGCTGCTCGCCGGACAACGGCTGGAGCACCTCGAAAGCGGTCTCCGGCCGGCCTCCCGCCAGATGCGCGGCGGAGACGACGAGCGCCGTCTGGCCCGCCGCCCAGGGCGAGATCACGGCGGCCGGCACCGCTCGCTCCGCCGCTTCGAGAGCGGCTCGGGTGTCGCCGCGGGCCAGATGCAGACGGGCGGTCGCGATGGCCCGGCCCGCCTCCATCACCGGGTCCCGCAGTGCCGGGTCCGACTCGGCCGCCTCGGCGAGAAGCGCCCGCGCCCGGCCCAGGTCGTCACGGTCCACGGCGACGGCGGCCAGCACCAGCCGCCCCATACCGGAACCGGACGGCTGGGGCAGCCCGTACCGCTCCGTCTCGGTCACCGCCGCTCGGGCCTTCCGCTCCGCCCTGCCCAGCCAGCCGTTCAGATAGTCGATCAGCGCCAGCCGGCCGAGCGAGTCCTCGCGGGCGAGTGCCGTCGAAGCGCCTGCCGAGGCGCCTGCGACCCGTGACAGGGCGGCGGACGCGTCGTCGAACCGCCCCGCCCACAGGCGAGCCGAGCCCAGATGGGCCAGCAGCAGCGCGGTGAGCTCGGGATGCCTCTCCAACAGGTGGGCGGGGGCCTGGTCGCACAGCGTCTCGGCAGCCGTCGCGGCTCGCTCCGCCCGGCCCGGCGCCCCGGTCAGCCGGGCGGCCAACGCCTCGAGCAGGGCGCAGCTCAAGCGGGCCGCGACCAGGCCGGGCTCCTCGCCCGCCGGACTCCACTCGGCGGTCAGTGCCTGTTCCGCCGGATCGCCGGGCCCTGCCGTCAGGCCCAGTTCGGCCGTCAGGCCCTGCTCGGCGCGACGCAGGTGCCTCAGTCCCCGGTCGAGATCGCGCCGGGACAGGTCCCCGGCGGCACGGACCAGGTCCGTCGCGGGGCCCGCGGCGTCCGGTCCCATCCGGGCGAACAGCTCGGCGAGTTCGTCGGAGCGCAGGCCGGTGAAGAGCCAGCCGATGGCGAGGTCGTCGATCAGGGCTCCGGCGGTGAACTCCCAGTCACCCGCGGCGGCGCCCTGGCACAGCGTCTCCGTGAGGGCTCCGGAGCCCCGCAGCCAGTGCGCTGCCCGCCGGTGCAGTTCGGGCTCCAGGCCGGGTGAGCGCACCCGCAGATGGGCCTGGAGGATCTCGCCGAAGAGCGGGTGGAGGCGGTACCAGTCCTGGCCGAGATGCTCGACGAAGGCGTTCTCGCGGTAGAGCCCGGCGAGGATGGGCCCCGCGTCGGTGCGCTCCGTCAGCGCGTTCACCAGTTCGGGGCGGAACCGGTCGAGGACGCTGACCCGCAGCAGGAGGTCCTGCGTCTCGGGCGGCTGGCGTCTGAGCACCTCCGCGAGCAGGAAGTCGGCGACCGTGGTGCGGTCGGCCTCGAACTCCTTCAGATAGAGCTCCGGATCCGGGTTCTCCCGCGCGGCGAGGGCGCACAGCCGCAGTCCGGCGGCCCAGCCCCGGGTGCGCTCCACGAGCCCGTGGGTCGCGTGCGCCGGAAGCCGCAGTCCGTGCAGGCCGAGGAGCTCGGCCGCCTCCTCGGCGGTGAACGCCAGCTCCGCGCCGCGGATCTCGGTCAGGTCGCCTGCCGCCCGGTAGCGGTGCAGGGGCAGCAGCGGCTCGGTACGGGTGACGAGGATCAGGCGCAGGCCGTCCCCGGCGTGGTGCAGCACGAACTCCAGCTGGTCCGCGATCTCCGGGTCGATCACGCGGTCGAACTCGTCGAGCACCACGATCACGGGACGGTCGCGGGTACTCAGCTCGGCGGCGAGCCGCGCCAGCAGATTGGGGGGCACGCGGCTCGCGTCCGCGGGGCAGCCGATCTCTGCGGGCAGCGACGCCCCGGAGGCGCGCAGGGCATGGAGCAGGTACGCCCAGAGCATGCCCGGGCCCTGCTCCGCCGCGTCCGTGGTGAGCCAGGCGACGGGCCGGTCACGGGCCGCGGCCCAGTCGGCGACCAGCAGCGTCTTGCCCGCGCCCGCAGCGCCGTTGACCATCGTCAACGGGGTGCGCAGCGCCTCGTCGAGATGCCTGACCAGCCGCTCGCGCCGCAGGAACGTCACCGGCCGGGCCGGTATGACGAACCGAGTGCGCAGAAACGGATCGCCCTGCGGATCGGCGTACGACGCCGTTGGATCGGCGCCGCTCTCCTCGAGCCCAGCCATGGCGCTCACCGCCCGTGGTCGTCAGGTCATGGGTCGCGCTCCTCACCCTCATGATCCCAGGGTTTCGCCCCGGGTGCCCTGCGAGGCCCCCGGGCGATGCGCCTCGGCGTGCGGACGACGGGACGGCGCGACCCGGCCACGGGCGCTCCCGGCACAGGCACGACGGACCCGGCCCGAAGGGCCGGCCGGGGGCTGCGCTGCCCCGCCAGGACGTGCTCCGGGCAGGATCGGCGGCAGACCGGCCACGGCGTCTTGGCGACGGGGCGCGACGCAGACCGGGGCCCATTCGCGGCGAAGCCCGGGGAAACCGGGCCAGGACTCGCGGATTGGCCTTGGTCGGCGGCTGGGCCCAGCGCCTACCGTCACGGTCATGCGCATTCGAATCGTCGACGCCTTCACCGACCGCCCCTTCACCGGCAACCCGGCCGGCGTCCTGCTCCTGGACGCCTTCCCGGACGACAACCGGCTCCAGAACGTGGCTCTGGAGGTCAACCACGCCGAGACGGCGTTCGCCCACCCACTCCCCGAGGGCGGCGAGGCGGACTGGGCCCTGCGCTGGTTCACGCCCGTCGCCGAGGTCGACATGTGCGGTCACGCCACACTCGCCACGGCCCATGTCCTGCACACCACGGGCGCCCACGAGGGCCCGGTGCGCTTCGCCACCCGCAGCGGTGTCCTCGTCGCGACGCCGGCCGAGGACGGCTCGATCACGCTGGACTTTCCGACCGCCCCGCTGACCAGGGTCGAGGTCCCGGCCGGGGTCGCCGACGCCCTGGGCGCCGAGGCGCTCGCGTGTGCCGACACCGGCCCGCACGTCGGCGACCTGCTGGTCGAGCTGGCCGACGAGAAGACCGTCCACGCCCTGCGGCCCGACCACAAGGCCCTGGGCGCCCACTCGCGCCGGGGCATCATCGCGACCGCCCGCGCCGAGAACCCGGACCTGGGATACGACTTCGTCTCCCGCTGCTTCTTCCCGAACATCGGCATCGACGAGGACCCGGTGACGGGCAGCGCCCACACCGCCCTGGCGCCCTACTGGGCCGAGCGGCTCGGCCGCACCGCGCTGACCGGCCTCCAGGCCTCGCCCCGGGCGGGCCGGGTCCGCACCGAACTGTGCGGCGGGCGCACCCTGCTGAGCGGTCGAGCTGTCACGGTCATCGAGGGCGAACTGCTGGCCTGAGTGCTGTCCGGCGGGGACACCCTGGGCCGGCTCACGCAGTCGGCAGCCACCCCACCTTCCCCGCCAGAAGCGCGTATCCCACGAAGGCTCCGATGTCGAGCAGGGAGTGCGCCACCACCAGGGGACCCACCCGGCCCCAGCGCCGGTAGAGGTAGACGAACACCACACCCATCGCCATGTTGCCGAGGAAGCCGCCGATGCCCTGATAGAGGTGGTAGGAGCCGCGCAGCACGGCGCTGGCCACGAGCGCGGTGCCCGGAGTCCAGCCCAACTGCCCCAGCCGGCGCAGCAGATAGCCGACGACGATGACCTCTTCGAGGATCGCGTTCTGCATCGCGGACAAGATCAGCACGGGGTACTTCCACCACACGTCGGGCAGCGCCTCCGGCACCACCGTGAGGTTGAAGCCGAGGCCGCGCGCCGCCAGATAGAAGGCGATGCCCGTGCTGCCGATCACCGCGGCGATCGCCGCCCCGCGACCGAGGTCCGGCCAGGGCCGGGTGCGATCGAAGCCCAGGGTCCGCAGCCCCTGGCCCTCACGCATCAGGAAGTGCGCGACCAGGGCCACCGGGACGAGCGCCTTGGCGATCCAGAACAGCTGCCAGGCGAGGTCGAGCCATGGACGACCGGGCGCGGCCGAGGCGTTGAGGGTCGCCGCCTGGTCCTTCAGGCCGCCCGGCTCGGTGACCGATCCGACAAAACTGATCAGGGCCGACACGCCGCTCGCACCGAGCGAAACCCCCAGAACGAGCAGTGTCTCATTGCGGAAAATCCGTCGCGAGAGCTGCTCCCGCGGAAAAGAATCAGTCACCTACCCTGCCTCCACCTGCACACTTGCCTCCAGTTGCGTAAACCCGCCGCATCCCCACCCCTGCCTCGCCAGGGTCTCGAAAGAAGTTACGAAGATCGTGCGTGACAGGCCGTCCGGGGGGACGGGCGTCGTACGGGGCGTACCTCCCCTTCGCAGGCCGTGCGGCGGAAATCCGCCACCGGGGCCCACGGGGAGGGGCACCACCGACATGGGACGTCACAGCTTGCCCGATCAGTACGGGGCGGGCGGCAGCGACCCCCGTCCGCGGATCCGCCGCCGCACCGTGGCCCTCGCGACCGCCCTCGTGCTCACGGTCGCCGGGGGTGCCGCGGCCGCCGTGCGCAGCGGATTGCTCTCCTTCGGCTCGTCCTGCCGCGACCACCCCGTACGGCTGACCGTGGCCGCCTCCCCGGACGTGGCCCCGGCGCTCATGGTCGCGGCGAAGCAGGCCGAGGACAGCGGCCTCACCTCCGACGGACAGCGCCTCGAGACCGGCGTCACGGCGCGCGAGTCGTCCAAGGTCGCCGAGACGCTGGCGGCGGGCAAGGACCCGGACGCGCAGGTGTGGGTGGCCGACTCGGACCTGTGGGTCCAGCGGATCACCGCCGACCGCGAGGCGACCCGCGGTCGGCCCCGACGCGGACCGCGAGGAGGCCGCCCGGACAGCCGGGGCGACGGGCGGCTCGGGCCAGTCGGTGACCGGCCCCTCCCAGATCCACACGGTGATCCTGAAGGCGACAGTGGCAGCAGGAACCCAGGGCAACGAGGACTGGCCCCCTCAAAAGGCCGCCACGCACCGTGAACCCCCACCGCCCGGCACGGAAACCCCCCAGCCGGAATCCCCACCCGTCAGCACGGAAACCCACCCGAGCCAGGATCCCCACCGGCTACCGACCCCACCCAGGGGCGCGGGGAACTGCGCGACCAGCCCCCACCGCCCCACGGCCGACGAACCACCGAAAGCCCCGGGAGTCCCGAACTCCCGGGGATCCCGGGGCTCCCGGGCCACCGAACACCACCCCGCCTCACCCCAAGGAGGCAGGCTCCGGCAACCCCACAGGCCACGTATGCACCGGCTCCCCCAGATGCATCAGCTCCGCGTACCGCCGCGTGGTCGCCGCCAGCGCCGCGTCCCGCGACAACCCCGCCTCCACCGCCCGGTGGAACGTCGCCACCTGCCAGGTCGCCCCGTTGGTCCGCCGCCGGCACCGTTCCTCGATGACCCCCAGGTAGAAGTCGCGGTCGGCCGGCTCCACACCCCACCCGTCCAGCCCCGCCTCGGCCAGCGGCAGCAGCTCGTCCCGTACGAGACTCACCGCGTCCACCTCGGCCACGCCGCCCAGCCGCCCGCGCCGTGGCCACTGGAGCCGCGCCTCGATCCCGTACCGGCATGCCGCGTCGAAGTTGGCCTCGGCCGCCTCGAACGGCAGCCGGGACCACACCGGCCGGGACTCCTCGGCCAGGGCCCGGACCACGCCGTAGTAGAAGGCCGCGTTGGCGACCACGTCGGTCACGGTCGGCCCGGCGGGCAGGACGCGATTCTCCACCCGCAGGTGCGGAACGCCGTCGGCGATGCCGTAGACGGGCCGGTTCCAGCGGTAGACCGTACCGTTGTGCAGGACGAGTTCGGCGAGCGAGGGCACCCCGCCCGCGTCCAGGACCTCCAGCGGGTCCTCGTCGTCGCAGATCGGCAGCAGCGGCGGGAAGAACCGAAGGTTCTCCTCGAACAGCTCGTACGCCGAGCCGATCCACCGCTCCCCGAACCACGTCCGCGGCCGTACGCCCTGCGCCTGCAGCTCCGGCGGCCGGGTGTCGGTGGCCTGCTGGAACAGCGGGGGCCGCGACTCCCGCCACAGCTCGTGACCGAACAGGAAGGGCGAGTTGGCGCCGACGGCGATCTGCGCGGCGGTGACCGCCTGCGCGGCGTTCCACACCGCGGCGAAGCGGCCCGGCGTGACCTGGAGGTGCAGTTGCACGGAGGTGCAGGCCGCTTCGGGCACGATCGACTTCGAGGTGCACGACAGCCGCTCGACCCCGTCGATCTCCAGGACGAAGTCCTCTCCCCTGGCGGCCACGATCTGGTCGTTGAGGAGCGTGTAGCGGTCGACCTCGGAAAGGTTCGACGAGACCAGGTCGTCCCGGTCGAGCGTGGGCAGAATACCGATCATCACGATACCGGCGTCGACCTCGCCCGCCTTTCGGTGGGCATATGCCAGTGACGTACGGAGTTCTTCCGCGAGCCGATCGAATACCCGGCCCCCCAATCGGTGTGGAGCTATGTTCACTTCCAGATTGAACATGGCGAGTTCTGTTTGGAAATCGCGGCTCGCGATCCTCTCCAGCACTTGCCCATTCAGCATTGTCGGCTGGCCGTCGGCACCCGCGAGATTCAGTTCGATCTCGAGCCCCATGAGGTTCTTGGGGCGGTCGAAGCGCTTCTGGGCCAGGAGCCGCTCGAGCCCCGTCAGGCACCGCCGGAGCTTGTCCCGGTAGTGCTGACGATCGGACAGGTCGAACGCGCCTGCCACGACCTTCTCCCCCATCGAAGCGTCCCTCCTCGCGTGGGCGGACCGGCGATCCCGGCCGCCGGATGATCCGGGTCAGGTGGGATGATGCCCAGCCGGGCCGATCGATAACGTCCCCCACGCCGCCCGGCACCCGCTACGCTGACCGAAAGCCACCGGCGGTGACCGCTGGCACATTCACGGGGCATGCGGCCGAAGGCCCTTTCACGAAATATGGAACTCGTGAAAAACGCCGACTGAAATACGCCGACCGCGTGACGCACATAAGCCGAGGTCATCGCCGCGCACCCCGCTCTGAATCGGGATGATTCACCCCTATCGCCGACCGAATGAACCCTTGCCGAGTGTCCCGGCATCGACTAGACGAAACACAGTCTGAACACATGTCGTATAAACTCCGCGAACAAGGCAGAGAAGGTTGGCGCCCACAGTCGAAGGAGCCTGTCGTCGAGGTGACGGCAGGCCGCTCGCGCACCCCCGCACCCCAGACTCCGGCCCCTGCCTCTCCGACCTGTTCGAGAGCTAGCTGACAGCGCCGTCCGCCCACGCCCTCGCGCCACCGTGCCTGTCGAATGAGAGGCGACCCACCATGCCTTTGCATGTCCCCCCGGCTCCCGCGCCCGCCCTTCGCTCCGTCCTCATGGCACTCGGTTCCCCCACCGCGGTCCGCGAGGCTCGTACGCCCTCCCTGCGCACCGCTCAGGGTGATGTCACTCCCGAACTCCCGCTGCCCCTGCACGTCCTGGACCGGATCGCCCCCGAAGGCTTGGCCGCGACCCGGCTGGCCGGCTGGCGCTTCCTGATCCGCTGCGGCGACCGCGCCGTGGCCGCGGCCGAGACCCGGCTCACCCCGGACGGCTGGGCGTTCTCGCACTTCTTCGAAGGCCCCTACATCGCCTCCACCGAACGCGCCCTGCGCCAGGCCGAGTCGACCGCCCAGCCGTTCCAGCCGCGGCTGCTGTCGGTGCCCGGCCTCTACATGCTCACCCTCTGGCTGCACGGGGACAGTTCGTCGGACGGCACCACGGGGCATCCCGCCCCGACCGACCTCCTGGTGCCGTTGGCCCCGGCACCGCCCGGGATCGCCGCACACCGGGCGCACCGGGTCGCCGAGCTGCTTCCGCTGCTCACCCTCCGCGCCACCCCCGCGACACCGCCGCTGCTAGGTTCACCGGCCTGACCGTTCGGCCCCCGACCGGTCGGCCCAGCACCCCGCACCCCGTACCCCGTCACCGCGGCCCCGGTGGCGGGGTACGGCGCCGTCCGGTGACCTCGAGAACCTCCCGGGCGCCGCGGACTAGCCCCATTCGGCCACCAGGAACCACCCGAAGTGACAGTGCGGTTGGGATGAACCGCCCGCGCGGGTGATGCGTCATGAACCTGTGAGAAGCGGTGCCGCGAAATCCCTGCGGAACGACCTCCGTGGGGCAACACTGGGTTCCGACGGACTTATCACAACGGGGGGCGGCCATGAACGACGTTTCACGCCGCGGAACAGACACCACAGCCATCTCAGACCTCACGCCAGAGCGGAAGTTCCCATCCATGTGCCAGCACCAGCCACCGTGCCCGACAGCGACCTCAGCCGACCGGGAATCCGCGCGCCTCACGGCGCACCACCCGGAGCAGGGCTGGAGCCTGCTGTGCAACGGCGTCCTGCTCTTCGAGGACACCGGTGAGCTCCTGCCGGACGGCCGGGTCATCGCCCCTCACCGGGTCGTGACCGCCGCCTGAGCATCAGCCGGACGGCGCGGGACCGCCGTCCGCAGACATGAGGGGCCGGCCCGCGGAGACCACCGCGAACCGGCCCCGACGCGCGTCCACGGCCGCTCACTGCGTGTAGTCACCCCGTCTCGGCGTGGTGCGTACCCCCTGTATGTCTTCCCACGACTGCGCATGTTCCGGAAGACTTCTGGAAGTTTCGGCGCACCGTCCGGAACCACGCGACGGAGGTGGGGAAGTGACAGCGGACGACACCGTGCCCGTGTCCCGGGGCAGAATCACGATCACGGAGATCGCCCGCCAGGCCGGCGTCTCGGTACCGACCGTGTCCCGGGTCGTCAACGGCCGCTCCGACGTCTCCCCGGGAACCAGGGCCCGGGTCGAGGACCTGCTGCGGCAGCACGGCTACCGCAAGCGCCCCGCCGCCGCCCGCACCCGGGCCGCGCTGCTCGACCTGGTCTTCAACGACCTCGACAGCCCCTGGGCGGTGGAGATCATCCGAGGCGTCGAGGAGGTCGCCCACGCCGCCGGGGTGGGCACCGTGGTGTCGGCGATCCACGGCCGCTCGGGCGACGCCCGCGAGTGGATGCGCAACCTGCGCGCCCGCGCCTCCGACGGCGTCATCCTCGTCACCTCGGCCCTCGAACCCACCCTGCACGAGCAGTTGCGCATCCTGGGCGTCCCGCTGGTCGTCGTCGACCCTATGGGCTCCCCCGCCGTCGACACCCCGACCATCGGCGCGGCCAACTGGGCGGGCGGCCTGGCGGCCACCGAGCATCTGCTGTCGCTGGGCCACCGGAGGATCGGCCTGATCGCCGGCCCGCCCCGACTGCTGTGCTCCCGCGCCCGCCACGACGGCTACCGGGCCGCGCTGGAGGCAGCCGGTCTCGCCGTGGACGAGACCCTCGTCGTCCCCGGCGACTTCCGCCCCGAGTCGGGCTTCACCGGCTGCACCGCCCTGCTCGGCCTGCCCGAACCGCCGACCGCCGTGTTCGCGGCCAGCGACCAGATGGCGCTCGGCGCGATCGAGGCGCTGCGCCGGCGCGGACTGCGGGCCCCGGAGGACATGAGCGTCGTCGGTTTCGACGACCTTCCGGAAGTCCGCTGGTCCGCCCCGCCGTTGACCACCGTCCGTCAGCCCCTCGCCGACATGGGCAAACTGGCCGCCCGCACCGTCCTGAGCCTGGCCCGCGGCGAGCGCCCCGACTCGCCGCGGGTGGAACTGGGCACGGAGCTGGTGATCCGCTCGAGCACCGCGCCGCCCCGCGGCACCCAGAGCCTGCCCGGCCTGACCGGCCCTAGCTGAGCGCCTCCCGGATCGCCCGGTAGGCCGGCTTCGGCGCGAGCTGCTCGTCCCAGGGCAGCGCCGCGCCCTCGCCGGGGAAGAACGCCGGGATCCACGAGTACTTGTCGGTGTAGTCCCAGACGGTGATGCCGACGCACCGCCGCACCGCGAGGCACGACTCGGTCATGTCCCGGTACCAGTCGGCCTGTCGGGCCAGCTTCTCGTCGGTCGCGGGCAGCAGCATCCGGACGTCGACCTCGGTGAGCGCGGTGTCCAGGCCGAGCCGGGAGAAGCGGCGGAGGTTGTCCTCCAGGGTCGTCGGATAGCCGTACTGGAGGGCGAGATGCGCCTGGAGGCCGATGCCGTCGAGCGGGACGCGCTGGGCCTTCAGCTCCTTGGCGAGGGCGTAGTAGGCGTCGCTCTTCGGGCCGACGGCCTCGATGTTGTAGTCGTTGAGGTAGAGCTTCGCCTTCGGGTCTGCCTGGTGGGCCCACCGCAGGGCGTCGGCGATGTATCCCGGGCCGAGCGTCCTGTAGAAGACCGTCTCGCGGTAGGTACCGTCCTCGTTGAACGCCTCGTTGACGACGTCCCAGGCGTAGACCTTGCCCCGGTAGTGGCGTACCTCGGTCTGGATGTGGTGCTTCAGGACGGCCCGCAGCTCGTCCGCCGTCCACTCCTTGCCGGTCAGCCAGCCGGGCAGCTGGCTGTGCCAGACGAGGGTGTGGGCGCGGACCTTCTGGTGGTGGTCGCGCGCGAGGTCGACGATCTCGTCGCCTGCCGTCCAGTCGAAGACGCCCTGCTGCGGCTCGGTGGCGTACCACTTCATGCCGTTGCCCGGGGTGATCATGTCGAACTCCTCGCCCAGGATCTTCGTATAGGCGGTGTCGGTGAGTTCGGGGTTGTCGGTGGCGCTGCCGAAGTAGCGGCCGTGGCGCTGCGCGAGGTCGGCGAGGGTCGTACGCGGCTTTCCGTGCGCCGGGCCCTCGTGCGCCTGGGCGGCCGGTCCGGTGGCGACACCGGAGGCGACCAGGACGGCTGCGAGGGCGCCGGCGAGTCTGAGCCGGGTGCGGGCGGCGGTGCTGTGCATGGTGCGACTCCTCACGGTAGGGGTGAGCCGTACGGGTCCGCGGGCGCGCGTCATCCCTTGGTGGCGCCCGCGGTGAGGCCGCCGACGAGCTGGCGCTCGGCGACGGAGTAGAACGCCAGGGCGGGCACCATGGCGAGCACGAGGTAGGCGAAGACGCGCGCGTACTCCGCGGAGTACTGGCCCTGGAACTGCTGGACGCCGATCGGGATGGTCCACCAGGTGGGCTCGTTGAAGACCAGCAACGGCAGCAGGAAGTTGTTCCAGCTGCCGACCACGGCGAGCACGGAGACCGTGCCGAGGGCGGGCCTGGCCATGGGCAGCAGGATCCGCCAGAAGAACTTCAGGGGCCCGCAGCCGTCGAGGGTGGCCGCCTCCTCCAGCTCGGCGGGGATCTCCCGGAAGAACCCGCGCAGGACCACGATGGTCATCGGCAGCCCGAAGGCGGCCTGCGGCAGGATCACGCCGAGGGGGTTGTCCAGCAGGCCCATCGACCGCAGCAGCAGGAAGAGGGGCAGCGCCGCCACCGCGAAGGGGAACATCAGCCCCATCGTGAACAGGGTGAACAGCATCTCCCGGCCGCGGAAGGCGAACCGGGCGAAGGAGAACGCGGCCAGCGCCGAGACCGCGACGACCACCACGGTCGTACCGGCCGCGATGAGCGTGCTGCTGCCGACGAGCTGCCAGAAGGAACCGGAGCCGAGGATGTCCGTGTAGTTGGAGGTGACCCAGGGGTCGGGCAGGCCGATGGGGTTGCGGGAGAGCTGGTCGGTGGACTTGAAGCCGGACAGCACGGCGTAGCCGAGCGGTACGGCCATCACCGCGCCGACGAGCCCGAGGACGAGGTGCAGGGGAAGCGTCCGGCCGGTACGGCGGGTGCTCCGGCCGGTCTCACGGGTTTTCACGCGCCGCCTCCTCGCATGGTCGTGGTGGCGCCCTGAAGGTCCCGGCGGAGCACGAACCGCTGGTAGGCGAGGGCGAAGACGAGACTGATGCCGAACATGGCCACGCTGATCGCGCTGGCGTAGCCGACCTGGTAGCGCTTGAACCCGTACTGGAACATGGTCACGGCCATCGTCTCGGAGTGGTGGTCGGGGCCGCCCGCGGTGACCACCCACACCAGGTCGAAGAGCTGGATCGAGCCGATGACCGACAGGAAGACGCTGATCCGCAGGGTCGGCGCGAGCAGCGGCAGGGTGACGTTGCGGAAGCGCTGCCAGGGACCCGCTCCGTCGATCAGGGCCGCCTCCGTCAACTCGGCCGGGATGGACTGGAGTCCGGCCAGGTAGAGCATCATGTGGAAGCCGAAGTACTTCCACGTCATGACCAGGAAGAGGGTGGCCATGACGGTGGAGGGGTCGGCGAACCACTGGCCGCCCACCCCGTCCAGACCGATCGCCCCCAGCACGTGGTCGGCGAGACCGTCGTCCGGGGCGAAGATCATGCTGAACAGCACGCCGGTGATCGCCTCGGAGAGGATGTACGGCGCGAAGAACAGCATCCGGTACACGGCCCGGCCGCGGATCTTCTGGTTGAGGGCGACCGCGAGGGCGAGCGCGAACGGCAGCTGGAGGACGAGCGAGAGGCCGACCAGGAGCAGACAGCGCCACAGGTCGCCCAGGAACACCGGGTCCTGGAAGAGCCGGGTGAAGTTGTCGCCGCCGATGTAGTCGTCGGGCATGCCGAAGCCGCCCCAGCGGAAGAACGAGGCGTACAGCGCGAAGAGCATCGGCAGCAGCACGAGCGTGCCGAAGAGCACCAGCGCGGGCACCTGGAAGCCGACGGCGGTGAGCCAGTGCCGCGCCCGCCGCCGCGCCCGGCTCCGGCCCGGGCCGGCGGACGGGGGCGGCGGGCCTGCGTCCGGGCCGCTGCGCTTGTCCGGAAGGAAGGTGGAGGTCATCGCCTGCTACTGCTCTTCCTTCGCGACCTTGGTGATCGAATCGGTGACCTGCTGAGGCGACTTGGACCCGGCTATGAGGGCGGCGACGCTGTCGTTGACCTCCTGGCCGAGGGCCGGCGCGTAGGCCTGGTCGAGGTAGAGCTGGAAGCCGGTGGCGGCCTTCAACTGGGCCTGTACGGCCTTGATGTTGGGGTCGGCGATGGCGCTCTCGGCGGCCGGTACGACAGGCAGAACCCCGGTCTTCTTGACCAGTTCGGTGTCCGTGGCGGCGGTGGCGAAGAACTTCAGGAAGTCGACGGCCGCCTGCGGGGCGTCCTTGCGCAGGGCGTGCCCGCCGCCTCCGCCGAACACCTCGGTGATCACGCCCTTCCCGCCGTCGACCGCCGGGAACGGGAAGAAGCCGAGGTTCGCGCCGAGCCCCTTGCCCGCGTCGGCCTCCACCACCGGCGCCCACTGGCCCATGAGTTCCATCGCCGCCTTGCCGTTGCCGACGGCGGCGGCCTGGCCGGTGGGGCTGGAGTAGGCGGCGCCGAGGAAGCCCTTCTGGAACGGCTTTAGATCGACCAGGTCCTGGAGGTGCTGCCCGGCCTGGACGAACCCGTCCCCGGTGAAGTCCTTGTCGTCCCCGGCCGTGCGCAGGGCGTCGACACCGGCGGTGCGCATCGCGAGATACGCCCAGTAGTACATTCCGGGCCACTTCTCCTTGCCAGCCAGCGCGAGCGGGGTGATCCCGGCGGCCTTCAGCTTGCGCACCGCGTCGAGGAAGCCGCTCCAGGTGGTCGGGGGAGCGCTGATCCCGGCCTGCTTGAAGAGCGCCTTGTTGTACCAGAACCCGATCATGCCGATGTCGAACGGGACACCGTACGCCTTCTTGTCGAGCAGGTAGGGCTCGCGGGCGACCGGGAGCAGGCCGTCGCCCCACTCCTTCGTCCGCTCCGTGAGGTCCTCGACGAGCCCGGCGTCGACCTGCTGCCGCAGGACACCGCCGCCCCAGGTGTGGAAGATGTCGGGCAGCTTCCCGGAGGCGGTCAGCGCCGTCATCTTCGACTTGTAGGCGTCGTTCTCCAACTGCACGATCTTGATCTTCACCTTGGGGTTCTGGGCCTCGAACTGCTTGGCGAGACCGGCCCAGACGTCCTTGGTCGGCTGGGTGGTGGAGATGTTCCACCACTCGATGGTCGTCGTCCCCGACGACCCTCCGTCCGAGTCGCCGCCGCAGGCGCTCAGTGCCGTCATGCTCAGACCGGCCGCGGCGGAGGCCGCCAGAAAGCCGCGGCGGGAGAGTGCCGGGTCGCCCATCATGCGCTCCTTGATAGATCGAAAGTTTCGAACCAGATCCAGAAAGCTTCGCTGCTGCCGCACCCTAGAGACACCCTTCGACGGGTGGCAACCCCTTGAACACAGGGAATCCGGGGGCCCTTTCACGGGAGAAGGCTCAGCGAGGCGCCAGGCGGCATCGAAACATTCGGATCAACCGGCGAACATTACGAAGCGGGCGGGGGCAATGATCCGGCGGCCGGAAACAAACCAGGCGGTGCGTCACGCTGCGTGTCCACCCCGCGACCAGTCTTAACGGAAGCTTGACGCCGTGCCGCCCATGATCCAAGGGCCCAGGCGTCACTCTCCGCTTACGCTGATTCCGCCGTCCGCGTGATGGCCGAAACCACACGCCGATCCGCACCTCAGGAGCGCCCGATGGCCACCACCGAGCACCCTCCTCCCGGTCGCCTGCGCGCCTGGATGCTGGAGGGCCTGTCCGACATGGGCAAGGGTCACGCTCCCCCAACGGCCCCGGACACCGAGGCCGCGCCCGAGCACAAGGGCCAGCGCTGGTACCGGGTGATGTGCCTGACCGGCGTCGACTACTTCTCGACCCTCGGCTACCAGCCGGGTATCGCCGCCCTCGCGGCCGGCCTGCTCTCGCCGGTGGCGACGATCGTGCTGGTCGTCGTCACCCTGGCGGGCGCCCTGCCGGTCTACCGGCGCGTCGCCGAGGAGAGTCCGCACGGCGAGGGCTCGATCGCGATGCTGGAACGACTGCTGTCCTTCTGGAAGGGCAAGCTGTTCGTCCTGACCCTGCTCGGGTTCGCCGCCACCGACTTCCTGATCACGATCACCCTGTCCGCGGCGGACGCCTCGACCCACCTGGTCGAGAACCCGCACCTGACCAGCACCCTGCACGACCGGCAGATGGTGATCACGCTCGTCCTCGTCGCCCTGCTGGGAGCGGTGTTCCTCAAGGGCTTCCTGGAGGCCATCGGCGTCGCGGTCGCGCTGGTCGTCGTCTATCTGGGGCTGAACGTCGTCGTCGTGGCCGTCGGCCTGTGGCATGTGGTCACCGAGGGCCATGTGGTCACCGACTGGGCCGACGCGCTGACCGCCGAACACGGCAACGTGTTCGTGATGATCGGTGTCTCGATGCTGGTCTTCCCCAAGCTCGCGCTGGGCCTGTCCGGTTTCGAGACCGGCGTCGCGGTCATGCCGCACGTCCAGGGCGACCCGGACGACACCGCGGAGCACCCCAGAGGACGCGTCCGGGACACCAAGAAGCTGCTGACGACCGCCGCCCTGATCATGAGCGTCTTCCTGATCGCCACCAGCTTCATCACCACGGTGCTGATCCCGGAGAAGGAGTTCGAGTCCGGCGGCCAGGCCAACGGGCGCGCCCTCGCGTACCTCGCCCACGAATACCTGGGCAACGCCTTCGGCACGGTGTACGACGTGTCGACGATCGCCATCCTGTGGTTCGCCGGCGCCTCCGCGATGGCCGGGCTGCTCAACCTGATGCCCCGCTACCTCCCCCGCTACGGCATGGCCCCGCACTGGGCCCGCGCCGTCCGCCCCATGGTCATCGTCTTCACCCTCGTCGCCTTCCTGGTCACCTGGATCTTCGACGCCGACGTCGACGCCCAGGGCGGCGCCTACGCCACCGGCGTCCTGGTCCTGATGTCCTCGGCGGCGATCGCGGTGACCATCGCCGCCCGCCGCGCCCGGCAGCGGGGCTGGACGGTCGGCTTCGCCGCGATCTCGGCCGTGCTGCTCTATGTGACCGTCGTGAACGTCATCGAGCGCCCCGACGGCGTAAAGATCGGCGCCTGCTTCATCGCGGGCATCATCCTGGTCTCGCTGCTGTCCCGGCTGGCCCGAGCCTTCGAGCTCCGGGTGACCAGCGTGACGCTGGACCCGATGGCGGAACGTTTCATCCGGGACATGGCCAGCCGCAAGATACGGTTCATCGCCAACGAGCCCGACCAACGCGACAAGGCCGAGTACCGCGACAAGATCGAACAGATCCGGCAGGACAACGACATCCCGGGGGAGGATTTCGTCTTCGTCGAGGTCACCGTCGTCGACCCCTCCGAGTTCGAGTCCGGCCTGACGGTCCGCGGCGAGGTGCTGCACGGCCGCTACCGCGTCCTGACCCTGGAGTCCTCCTCCATCTCCAACGCCCTGGCCGCGCTGCTGCTGCGCACCCGTGATTCCACCGGCTGCATCCCGCACATCTACTTCGAGTGGACCGAGGGCAACCCCTTCGCCAACTTCCTGCGCTTCTTCCTGTTCGGCCAGGGCGAGGTCGCCCCGGTCACCCGTGAGGTCCTGCGCGAGGCCGAACCGGACCGCGACCGCCGGCCCCGCGTCCACACCGGCTGACCCGTCCCGGGCCGTCGTCCCGACACGATACGAAGGGAACCGACCCGACCCGCCCCGACGTCGCCAGGACGACGCATACCCGGACATAACCGGCATAAGGCGACCCGCGGCCTACCGTTGACGCTCATGAGCCTGAGCATCCGCAACCAACTTCCCGGCACCGTCACCGACGTCCGCCCCGACGAGGTGATGGCCACCGTCAAGATCCGACTGGACGGCGGCCAGGACCTCACGTCGGCCATCACGCTGGAGGCCGTCAACCAGCTCGCCCTGGCCGCCGGCACCGCCGTCCGCGCCCTGGTGAAGTCGACGGAGGTCTCCCTGGCCACCGGCCGGGTCGACGGCCTCTCGATCCGCAACCAGCTCACCGGCACGATCACCGGCCTGGTGACGGGCGGGGTCATGGCCTCGGTGAAGGTCTCCATGGACGGGGGCGAACTCACCTCGGTGATCACCAAGGAAGCAGCCACCGACCTCGGTCTCTTCGTCGGCTCCGACGTCATCGCGCTGATCAAGGCGACCGAGGTGTCCCTGGCGACGGCCTAGCACGCGTGAGGGCCCCCGCCCGGAACGGACGGGGGCCCTCACGCACCGGCTCAGTCCTCGTACGCGTCCAGCGGCGGGCACGAGCAGACCAGGTTCCGGTCGCCGAAGGCCTGGTCGATCCGGCGCACCGGCGGCCAGTACTTGTCGGCGGCCGACACACCGGCCGGGAAGACGGCCTCCTCACGCGTGTACGCGTGCTCCCACTCCCCGCCCAGCGCCGCCGCGGTGTGCGGGGCACCGTGCAGCGGGTTGTCCTCGGCCGGCCATTCGCCCGCCCCGACCTTCTCGATCTCCGCGCGGATGGCGATCATCGCCTCGCAGAAACGGTCGATCTCGATCAGGTCCTCGGACTCGGTCGGCTCGATCATCAGCGTCCCGGCCACCGGGAACGACATCGTCGGCGCGTGGAACCCGTAGTCGATGAGCCGCTTGGCGACGTCGTCGACGCTCACGCCGGTCGCCTTGGTCAGCGGCCGCAGGTCGATGATGCACTCGTGCGCGACCAGCCCGCCCGGCCCGTTGTAGAGCACCGGGTAGTGCGGCTCCAGCCGCTTGGCGATGTAGTTGGCGCTCAGCACGGCCACCTGGGTGGCCCGCTTGAGCCCCTCGCCGCCCATGAGCCGCACATACGCCCACGAGATCGGCAGTATCCCGGCGGAACCCCAGGGAGCCGCGGAGATCGGCCCCACCCCGGTGTCCGGCCCGGCGGCGGGCTGCAGCGGGTGGTTCGGCAGATACGGCGCCAGGTGCGACCGTACGGCGACCGGTCCGACGCCCGGGCCGCCGCCGCCGTGCGGGATGCAGAACGTCTTGTGCAGGTTCAGGTGCGAGACGTCCCCGCCGAAGTGCCCCGGCTTGGCGAGACCGACGAGCGCGTTGAGGTTGGCGCCGTCGACGTACACCTGCCCGCCCGCCTCGTGCACCTGGGCGCAGATGTCGGCGACGTGCTCCTCGAACACGCCGTGCGTCGACGGGTAGGTGATCATCAGCACCGACAGCTCGTCCCGGTGCCGCTCGATCTTCGCCCGCAGGTCCTCGACGTCGATCTCGCCGTCCTCGGCGGTCTTCACGACGACGACCTTCATGCCCGCCATCACGGCACTGGCCGCGTTCGTGCCGTGCGCGGAGGACGGGATGAGGCACACGGTCCGCTGCTCGTCGCCGTTGCCCCGGTGGTACCCGCGGACGGCGAGCAGCCCGGCCAGCTCGCCCTGCGACCCGGCGTTCGGCTGGAGCGACACCTTGTCGTACCCGGTGACCTCGGCGAGCCGCTCCTCCAGCTCCCGGATGAGCGTCAGGTAGCCCTCCGCCTGCTCGGCCGGCGCGAAGGGGTGCAGCTGCCCGAACTCGGGCCAGGTGACCGGCTCCATCTCGGTGGTCGCGTTGAGCTTCATGGTGCAGGAGCCCAGCGGGATCATGCCCCGGTCCAGCGCGTAGTCCCGGTCCGCGAGCCTGCGCAGGTAGCGCAGCATCGCGGTCTCGGAACGGTGCTGGTGGAAGACGGGATGCGTCAGAATCGCGTCGGACCGCAGCAGATCATCGGGCAGGGAGTCGACGGTGGCCGCGTCGAGCGCCTCGATGTCGCCGTCCACCCCGAAGGCTGCCCAGACGGCGGACACCTGCGCCCGCGCGGTCGTCTCGTCGCAGGCGATCGACACCTGGTCGGCGTCGACGAGGTGCAGGTTGACCCCACGCTCCCGCGCGGCGGCGACGACCTCGGCGGCCTTCGCCGGCACCCGTACGGTCAGCGTGTCGAAGTACGACCCGTGCACGACCTCGACGCCACCGGCCTCGAGCCCGGCGGCGAGGACGGAGGCGTACCGGTGCGTGCGCCGGGCGATCGCCCGCAGCCCGTCGGGACCGTGGTAGACGGCGTACATCCCCGCCATCACCGCCAGCAGCACCTGGGCCGTGCAGATGTTGCTGGTGGCCTTCTCGCGCCGGATGTGCTGCTCACGCGTCTGGAGCGCGAGCCGGTAGGCCTTGTGCCCGTCGGCGTCCACCGACACGCCCACCAGCCGCCCGGGCAGGCTGCGCGCGAACTGCTCGCGGACGGCCATGTAACCGGCGTGCGGCCCGCCGAAGCCCATCGGCACGCCGAACCGCTGCGTCGTTCCGACGGCGATGTCCGCCCCCAGCTCGCCCGGCGACTTCAGCAGCGTCAGCGCGAGCAGATCCGCGGCGACGGTGACGAGCGCGCCGAGCCCGTGCGCCTGGTCGACGAGCGCCTTGAGGTCACGTACGGCACCGGAGGCACCCGGGTACTGGACGAGCACACCGTTGATCTCCCGCGCGGCGATCTCCGCCGGGATCCCGTCGCTCAGGTCGGCGACGACGATCTCCACGCCTGTCGGCTCGGCGCGGGTCTCGATCACTGCGATGGTCTGCGGCAGCGCGTCCGCGTCGATGAGGAAGAGGCCCTTCTTGTTCTTCCCCATCCGCCGGGACAGCGCCATCGCCTCGGCGGCTGCCGTGCCCTCGTCGAGCAGCGACGCACCGGAGGTCGGCAGCCCGGTGAGGTCGGCGACCACGGTCTGGAAGTTCAGCAGCGCCTCGAGCCGCCCCTGGGAGATCTCCGGCTGGTACGGCGTGTAGGCCGTGTACCAGGCCGGGTTCTCCATGACGTTGCGCAGGATGACGGGCGGCGTGAACGTCCCGTAGTAGCCGAGGCCGATCATCGAGTCGAGGACCTGGTTGCGGTCGGCCAGCGAGCGCAGCTCGGCCAGCACCTCGGCCTCGGTGCGCGCGCCCGGCAGGTCCAGCGCGTCGGCGTTCTTGATCACATCCGGGACCGCTGCGGCGGTGAGCTCGTCGAGCGAGCCGTAGCCGACCTGTGCGAGCATTTTGGCCCGCGCTTCGAGGTCGGGCCCGATGTGGCGCTGTTCGAAGGGGATTCCCTGCTCGAGCTCTGTGAGCGGAATGCGGTGGGCGGTCATTACGGAGGCCTCCTGGTCTGACACGACCTTCGAGGGTCACCACGGTGGGTACCCGGACGGCCTCCCCCTCTGTCATCTCAACCTGAGAGCTTCACCGGGCCGCCCGAGGGCACCCGGCTTTCACCGTCGGTGAGAGCGGAAGCCGTCGACGCCGTCGGCACCCGCCCTGCTTTCCAGAGTGACCTCGTCCGTGCGGTACGTGAGCCTGAGAGATTCCGGGGAGGATTTGCTCCTTCGGCGCCTCCGGTGATGTCCGGAGGACTCTCCCGCGCGGTGTCAGCAGCCATTGTCAGACTACCAGCGGGGTCAACGAGACTCGCTCGAGTGGCCACTCGTCCCAATGTGCTCTTTTGTAGTGCTTACGGATGAGTTGCGACCAAGTGGAGGGCCCGTGCAGACCGACATCGATCCGCGCAACCTGATCGGCCGCAAGGCGTTCGACCGCAACGGCACCAAGATCGGCACGGTCGACGAGGTCTATCTCGACGACGCCACCGGAGTTCCGGAGTGGGCGGCCATACGCACCGGCCTGTTCTCCCGCGACGCCTTCGTCCCCCTGGAGCCCAGCCAACTGGTCGAGGGCACCCTGCGCATCCCCTTCGAACGGGCCCTGATCAAGGACGCTCCCGACTTCGGCGTGGGTCGCCACCTCTCCCCCGAACAGGAGCTCCAGCTCTACCACCACTACGGCCTCGACGTGGGCGCCGCTCCCCCGCTCCCCGACCGCGACTTCGGCCGGCTGGCGGGTACGGACGACAGCTGACCCCTCGGCCCCTCAGCCGCAGGCCTGTAGCAGCGCCCCGAGAATCCCGGCAGGGTCGTACAGCGGCCG
This sequence comes from Streptomyces sp. NBC_00080, assembly GCF_045041255.1. Lineage (NCBI taxonomy): Bacteria > Bacillati > Actinomycetota > Actinomycetes > Kitasatosporales > Streptomycetaceae > Streptomyces > Streptomyces sp. NBC_00080. The sequence goes on along the minus strand of NZ_CP108235.1, from coordinate 7,892,585 downwards.
GGCGCCGTCCGTGACGACTCTTCGGGTGCCGGCATCGACCGGATCGGTTCGCGCCCAGTGGGCGGAACCGATCACCACCGCGCCCTCCAGACCGGAGGCGGTCACATACCGCCATTCGGTGACGGACCCCCGTTCCTGGACCCGGACCACCTCCCCCAGGGCCGGCTCCCGCGCCCACCCGTCGTCCTCCGCGTACCGGGCAGGCGCCGTCGACAACACCACGAGGTCCACATCCGAGTCGGGACGCGCGGCCCCGCGTGCAAGGGACCCGACGAGCAGCAGCCCCACCACGTCACTCCGGTTCCCCGCCCACCGGGTGACCCGGTCCACCACCCGGCCCATCTCCGCTTCGCGCTCCGGCGACGCCCCCGCCGGGTCCGCGAACCGGCCTCCGTGCAGCTTCATGCAGTTCCCCATCCGTCACCGGTGTCACCTCTCGGGACACCGCCACCGCTCCGACCCACCCCACACTTCGAACCGCTTCACTCTGTGTAACTGATCCGCCTCACGCGGAGTTCCCGGGCTCCACCCCCGACGGCTTCGCCTCCGGACGCGGCGCTCCCGTCGCCGTCCCGCCACCGTCTTCCTCAAGTCTTCGTCGCACCAGCGGCAACGGATCCGCCGGCTCCAGCCCCGGATCGTCGGTCCTGAAGGTGCGCACCCGTCCCGGCTCCGACTCGGGCGTCTCGAACCGCACGGTGACCCGGCCCAGCCCGCTGCCCTGCACCCATCCGTGTCCGAGCTCGGCATGCCGCACGTCGTGTCCTGGGCGCCACTGGCGCTCGACCGGCACCGGCGCCTCGCCGACGGGCTCGTCCGCGAGTACCTCCTCGGGCCCGTCCGCCCGGTCCTCGGCGGCCTGCGCGAACAGATCCTCCTGTGTGAAGTCCGCAAGCCCGCTGACGCCCACCCCGAGCAGCCGCACCCCGCCCGTCGTGTCCACCGAGTCCAGCAACCGGGCCGCCGCCTCCCGGACCACCCCCGGGTCATCGGTGGGTCCGCGCAGGGTCTCGGACCGGGTGAGCGTGGAGAAGTCGTACCGCCGCACCTTCAGCACGATGGTCCGCCCCGACAGGCCGGCTCCCCGCAGCCTGCGCACACACCGGTCCGCGAGCCGCTGCACCTCCAGCTCCACCCGGACCCGGTCGTGGATGTCCACGTCGTACGTGTCCTCCACCGACACCGACTTGGTCTCCCGCTCCGCCACCACGGGCCGGTCGTCGCGGGCCAGCGCCATGGCGTACAGCGCGTGCCCGTGCGCCTTGCCCAGCAGCCGTACCAGCTCGTCCTCACCCGCCTCCGCGATCTCGTCGATCGTGGTGATCCCGGCCCGGCGCAGATGGTCCCCCGTCGCCGGTCCGACCCCCGGCAGGGTCCGCACCGACAGCGGTCCGAGCAGGGCCCGCTCGGTCCCCGGCTCGATCAGCACCAGCCCGTCGGGCTTCGCCTGCTCCGAGGCGATCTTCGCCAGCATCTTGCAGGAGGCCAGGCCCACCGAACCCGTGAGCCCGGTGACGGCCCGTATGTCCGCGCGCAGCCTGATCCCCGCCAGCCGCGCCGACTCGCTGTCCCACGCCGCTCCCCCGGCATCCAGGTCCACGAAGGCCTCGTCCAGACTCAGCGGCTCCACCAGCGGCGACAGCGCCCGCAGCAGCCCCATGACCTGCTCGCTGATCGACCGGTAGAACGCGAAGCGCGGGACCAGATACGCGGCGTTCGGAGCCCGCCGGCGCGCCTGGGCCATGGGCATCGCCGAATGCACTCCGAAGACCCGCGCCTCGTAGGAGGCGGTCGCGACCACTCCACGGGGCCCCAGACCCCCCACGACCACGGCTTTCCCGCGCAGACTCGGCTTGGACGCCTGCTCCGCCTGGGCGAAGAAGGCATCCATGTCGAGATGCAGGATCGTGGGCGCGTTTCTCACATGTCCGATGCTGCACCACGCCACTGACAATGACGTCGTACAGCTGCCCCCAGCACGCCAGGAGGGGTGTCAGACGGCCCGGTTACGCCGACGGGCCAGCTCGTCCGCCGGATTGTGGCCGACGAGCGTCTCCCCGGTGTCGACACGCTCCCCGTGCAACTGCGACAGCGCGCTCTCGACGTCCCGCCACACCACGCCCACGGCGATCCCGAAGATGCCCTGACCGCCCTGGAGCAGCGCGTGGACCTCGTCCGGCGAGGTGCACTCGTAGACCGTGGCGCCGTCGCTCATCAGCGTCATGCGCTCCAGGTCACTGAACCCGCGCTCCCGCAGATGCTGCACGGCGGTGCGGATGTTCTGCAGCGACACCCCGGTGTCGAGGAACCGCTTGACGATCTTCAGAACGACGACGTCCCGGAAGCTGTACAGACGCTGCGTGCCGGACCCGTGTGCGGGCCGCACGCTCGGCTCCACCAGCCCGGTGCGGGCCCAGTAGTCCAGTTGCCGATAGGTGATGCCGGCGGCCGCGCAGGCCGTCGGACCGCGATAGCCGATCTGCTCGGACGCCATGGACGTCGCCCCTCCGCTGCTCGGCACGGCCGCCGGTCGCTGCGGAGCGTGGTCGGCCGCGCTGCTCTGCTGGGGGTACCCCCTGCTCGAGCGTGCTGGAGAGCCCGGGGAAGGGTACGGACCGCTCCCCCCGACACCGAGTCCGGGGGCACCCCCAGCCGTACCGTCGCCGCTGCTTCTCACGCCGACCTCCGTCCTTGACCTGCCTTGTCGACGGTAGGCAGTCACCAGGGGTGCGTCAACGATCGCCACACTCGGCACGCCGAGTGATAATCACCCTGAGAGTGGTTTCCCGCACCCCGTCGCGGGGAAAGGCTAGCCGAATGCGCTGAGAAGTAGCCGTAGGACGCTCTCACTCGCCGTTGGCATTTGCCGAAAACAGGGCGGGCGTCCCCGTGCAGGACGCCCGCGTTCCGCGCATGTGCCGGCTACTGGTTGCTGGTGCCGAAGTCCTCGGGCGAGATCTGGTCGAGGAACTCGCGGAACTTCTCCACCTCGTCCTCCTGCTCGTCCGGGATGGCGATCCCCGCGTCATCGAGGACGGTGTCACTGCCGTAGATCGGTGTCCCCGTGCGCAACGCCAGCGCTATGGCGTCCGACGGACGCGCGCTCACCTCGACCCCGCTGGCGAAGACCAGCTCCGCGTAGAAGACGCCCTCCCGCAGGTCCGTGATGCGCACCTCGGTGAGCTCCTGGCCGACGGCCTCCAGCACGTCCTTGAACAGGTCGTGGGTCAGCGGTCGCGCGGGAGCCATGCCCTGCTGGGCGAAGGCGATCGCCGTCGCCTCGCCCGGTCCGATCCAGATGGGAAGGTAACGGTCGCCTCCCACTTCACGCAGCAGCACGATCGGTTGGTTGGAGGGCATCTCGACCCGGACACCTACGACATCGAGCTCGTTCACACAGCAACCCTAGGCCGTGCCCGGGACGTTTGGGTAGTCGGGCCGGGAACGGGTGACCGATCCGCCCAGGGCGAAACCGCCCGCTCAGGGCAGTCGCACCCCGAGTGCCGTCTGCACCAGCGCCGCGTGCAGCCGCACCGTGAGCCCCGCGATCTCCTTCGTACGGGCCTGCGCGTGGGCCCTGGTCTGCGGATTGCGGTGGCGCTTGAGCGGGGCCACCACCTGGTCCACGAGCCCGGCCTCACGGTCGGCCGCGGCCTTCATCACCCGCAGGTGCCTGGGCTCGATCCCGAATCTGCCCAGCTCGGCGACAAGCGCTGCCACCGTGGCCGCCTCGGCGTCGTAGACCCCGTCCTCCAACGGAGCGACGAGGCCGTAGGACTCCCACTCCTCGAGCTCCGGCTCACCGATTCCCGCGGTCGCCAGCAGCTCGGACCGGCCGATCCTGGCGACGGTGGGCCCCTCCGACGCCTCCAGAACGACCTCGCCGTCCCGCTGCCGGCCCACGGTCGGCAGCGGCGCTGCCTCGCCGCGCTCCACGGCGTCCAGGTGCTCGCGGATGACCTTGAGCGGCAGATAGTGGTCCCGCTGCATCCTCAGGACGTGGCCGAGGCGCTCGACGTCCCGCACAGTGAACTTCCGATACCCCGAAGGGGTCCGTTGCGGCTCGATCAGCCCTTCCGACTCCAGAAAACGGATCTTGGAGATGGTGACTTCGGGAAACTCGTCGCGCAGCGCGTTCAGCACGGTGCCGATGCTCATCGGACCACCGTCCGCGGCGGCGGTGCCGTGTCCGGCACCGCCCCTCGGTGTTTGAAGCATGGACCTTCCCTGGGGAGTCCCCCCGGACGGTGCCCGGGGGCCGGTCAGTAGCCCCGCTGGCTCGCGTAGAAGACCAGCCGGTACTTGCCGATCTGCACCTCGTCACCGTTCGACAGAGGGACCTCGTCGATCCGCTCCCGGTTGACGTACGTGCCGTTCAGACTGCCGACGTCCGCGACCTTGAACGTGCCGTCCGGGTTGCGCCGGAACTCCACGTGGCGACGCGAGACCGTCACGTCGTCCAGGAAGATGTCGCTCTGCGGGTGACGCCCGGCCGTCGTCAGGTCGCCGTCCAGAAGGAAGCGGCTGCCCGAGTTCGGGCCGCGCCGCACGACCAGCAGGGCGGAACCCAGCGGCAGCGCGTCGACCGCGGCCTGCGCCTCGGGCGAGAGCGCGGGCAGCTGCGTCTGACCGGTGACCTCGGCGTCGTAGGCCTCGAGACCGGAGATGGAGATGGTGGAGGTCGTCTCCGACGGACGCTCGGGCGTCAGCCCGGGGCGCAGCGGCGCGCCGCAGTTGGAGCAGAAGCGGCTGTTCTCCGCGTTGCGGTTACCGCACCTCGTACACACCAGGGCCGACATAGGGGAAAACCCTCCACCCGTACTTGAGGTTGACGGTTGGCCGAAACCTATGCCGCCGGACTGCGCAGGGTCAACAGACGCCGCGCCCTGGCCGCCGGAAACGTCGCCGCCCTGACCAGCCACCTGGTCCCTGAACAGCGGCCGCTGACCCTCTGCGTCAGGCTGTGCGCGATGGCGAGCGGTCGCGTTGTCGCTACCCTCTCGCGCGCTCTTGCCGAACAACTTCGCAAACAACTTCACGGGCGATTCCCCTTGACCGAAACAGACCCGCCCGTGGGGCAGGACGAACCCTGACTGAATACACCGGTCGACCCGGACACCTTCACAACGTCCGTGCCCACCAGACAGTTTCCACCACGCACCACCCGATCGGTGCGTCGACCCCCCGCAACCTCATGCCCCTGCCGGACGGCCGCCATGCACCCCCGGTTCACTGGCCCGACGACCGAGCGTAGTCAGGCTGCTTCGCCGCTCGCAAGGCGTCCACGACGATCTTGTCCGACCGCTCGACAGTCACGGTGGCCTGCTCCTTCTCAAGAGTCTGCACCACGCCTCCAGGGATGTTCAGCGCCGGTTCGAGGTCCTGCGGGTTGCCGATGACCTTGAAACGAAAGGGCGTGTTGATCTTGTTCCCGTCGACGCTCACACTCTTGCCCGAATCCTCCAGAAAGGTGCCGGCGACGACCCGCACTCCGTTCACCTGGATCGCCTCGGCCCCTGCCGCGCGCAGCTCCTGGATCGCGTCGAGCAACATGTCCGCCTCGACCGTCCCCTTCGTGTCCTCGATGGTCATCGTGATGCCCGGCCCCTGCGCAGCGACCGTGCCCGCCAGAATGCCGAGTTGCTTCTCCTTCTCGACCGTCTGCTTCCGGGCCTCCTCGGCCTGGTCGGAGCTGTTCTCCAGCTCCTGCTGCTGCTTCTCGAGACCCTGCTTCTCGTCCTCAAGACGCTGACTGCGGTCATCGAGTTCATCGAGGATGCGTACGAGATCTTCCTGACGCGCACCGCGCAGCGCGTTTCCGCTGTCGCTGTTGGAGGCGACCTGCACCGCCAAGCCGAAGCCCAGGCCGAACAGCAGCAGGGCGACGATGAGTTGGGCCCTCGACACCCGCGGCGGCCAGAGTCCCTGCACCAGCCGCTGCCGACCGGTCAGCGCGGGCTCGGCGGGCTTCTCGGCCACGTCGTCCGCGGACGCGGTCACCGGGACCTCGTCGGGCAACTCCTTGCGGAGCCTGTACTCGGGCGTCTCGTCCTGGTTGCTCATCGACCTCACGCCCGGAAGACGTGCCGACGGATCGCCGCGGCGTTGGAGAAGATCCGGATACCGAGGACGACCACGACCCCGGTGGACAGCTGCGATCCGACGCCCAGCTCGTCCCCCAGGAAGACGATCAGCGCGGCCACCACCACGTTCGACAGGAAGGACACCACGAACACCTTGTCGTCGAAGATGCCGTCGAGCATGGCCCGAAGCCCGCCGAACACGGCGTCCAGCGCCGCCACCACGGCGATCGGCAGATAAGGCACGACGGCCGCCGGAACCTCGGGCTGGACCAACAGGCCGGCCACGACTCCCACGACGAGGCCCAGTACGGCGATCACGATGTGCCCTTCTCAGTTCTCGGCTGCGCTGTACGTACGATCACACTCGGTGCGGCGGGCAGCCGGAGGTCGTCCGCCACGGAGATGGCCGTCCGGATGCCGTAGTTCTCCTGCAAGGCGTTCAGATACAGCCCGTCGGCGCTGTTCTGGAACCTGGTGCTGAGGCTCTTCCCGTCCCCCACCGCCAGCACCGTGTACGGCGGGACCAGCGGTTTGTTGTCGACCAGTATCGCTTCACCCGCGGCCCTGATCGCCGAGAGCGCCGTCAGCCGTTGTCCGTTGATGGAGACGGCCTCGGCACCCGACGCCCACAGCCCGTTGACCACGCGCTGCATGTCACGGTCCCGGACCCGCCCGGTGTCGGAGAAGCCTGAGGTCTCACGCGGGTTGCCGTCACCACCCGTGGTGGCTTCCTTGGCGTCGTCCACGACCAGCTTGACGCCCGGCCCGTGCACCTCGACGGCGCCCGACAGGATGCCCACCAGATCCGCCTGGTCACCGCCGCCGCTCTGCTTGAGCGCCTCCTGCTGCCGGCCGCTCACATCGTCGCGCAGCTTGTCGACGGCGCTTTCGAGCTCGTCGGCGGCATCGGTCTCACGATCGATACGGTCGATGAGCTCCTCGCGTTCCTTCGCGACGACCGGCGCCGCGACCCGCGCCTGCGCCGCACCGACGGTGACCACGAGGGCCGCGAGCACCAGGCCCACGGCGAGACCCAGCTTCGCCCGAACCGTCCTGGGCAGCCCAGCGGCGCCCTCGGCCTGCTTTCGGGCGGCGGCCTCGGCATAACCGTCGTCGAGGCTGTGGTCCATGACGTTGGTGAGCAGCGACATGGACGCGTCCGGGCGTGACACACGCGCGGGTGTGCTCCGAACGGGGGGCTGCTGCGGCATGCCGCACATCGTCGCACGTCGCGCCCAGTACCTCCGAATGGCCCCACCGGCGTGCCGGACAGGCCCCCTTGGGGACACTTGTCCGGCACGCGCGCGTGCGCGTGGATCAGCGGCCGGCGCTGTCCACGACCGCCGACCACTCGTCGAGCAGGGCCTGCGCCGACGCGTCGTCCGGCCCCTCCGCCCACAGGTGGGTGACGGCCTCGGCCGGGTCCGGCAGCACCATCACCCAGCGCCCGTCCGTCTCCACCACCCGGACCCCGTCGGTGGTGTCCACGAAGCGGTCTCCGGCCACCTCCACGACCCGCCGCATCACGAGGCCCTTGACCGCCCACGGGGTCGCCAGATCCCGCTTCAGGACGTGCGCCCGCGGAATCCGCGCGTCGATCTGGCTGAGCGTGAGCTGCGTCCGCGCCACCAGCCCGATCAACCGCACGAAGGCCGCCGTACCGTCGAAGACGCTGCTGAACTCCGGGACGATGAAACCGCCCTTGCCGTCCCCGCCGAAGATGGCCGTCTCGTCCCGCCCGACGCGGGTGAGGTCGTCCGGCGAGGTCGTCGTCCACTCGACCTGCGTCCCGTGATACGCCGCCACCTGCTCGGCGATCCGCGTCGTGGTCACCGGCAGGGCGACCCGCCCGCTGCGCCGCTCGGCGGCCACCAGGTCGAGCAGCACGAGCAGCGCCCGGTCGTCCTCGATGATCCGGCCCTTCTCGTCGACGAGGGAGAGCCGCTCACCCACAGGGTCGAACCGCACGCCGAACGCGGCCCGCGACGACGCCACGATCTCTCCGAGCCGGACGAGCCCGGAGCGCCGCTGGTCGCCCGTCTCCGTGGGCCTGGCCTCGTTCAGACCGGGATTGACGGTCAGCGAGTCCACACCGAGCTTGCCCAGGAGGCTCGGCAACACCAGCCCGGCGCTGCCGTTCGAGGCGTCCACCACGACCTTGAGCCCGGACTCCGCGATCCCTGTCGTATCCACGTTCCGCAGCAGCGACCCGGTGTACGAGTCGAAGACGCTGGCCGGGAAATGCAGGTCGCCGATCTCTCCCGGGAACGCCCGCCGGTATTCCTGCCGCGCGAACACCCGGTCCAGCTTGCGCTGACTGCCCTGCGACAGATCCGCGCCCTGTCCGTCGAAGAACATGATGTCGACGGAGTCCGGCACCCCGGGCGAGGTCCGGATCATGATCCCGCCGGCACTCCCCCGCGCCGTCTGCTGCCGCGCCACGGGCAGCGGGACGTTCTCCAGGTCCCGTACGTCGATGGCGCTGGCCTGAAGCGCGGAGATGACCGCCCGCTTCAGCGCACGGGCACCACGCGAGTGGTCCCGGGCCGTGGTGACCGTGGACCCCTTCTTGAGCGTCGTGGCGTAGGCCCCCGCGAGACGCACGGCCAGTTCGGGCGTGATCTCGACGTTCAGGATTCCGGACACTCCACGGGCACCGAACAGATGCGCCTGCCCACGGGACTCCCAGATCACCGACGTGTTGACGAACGCGCCGGCTTCGATGGTCTTGAAGGGATAGACCCGCACATTGCCCTGCACGATCGATTCTTCACCGATCAGGCATTCGTCACCGATGACAGCGCCGTCCTCGATCCGGGCCGCCCGCATGATGTCGGTGTTCTTCCCGACGACACAGCCACGGAGATTGCTGTGCTCACCGACGTACACGTTGTCGTGTACCACGGCCTTGTGCAGGAAGGCCCCGCTCTTCACGACGACGTTGGATCCGATGACGGAGTGTTCGCGGATTTCGGCGCCGGCCTCGACCTTCGCGTAGTCCCCGATGTAGAGAGGGCCGCGAAGGACGGCATCGGGATGCACCTCGGCACCCTCGGCCACCCACACGCCGGGCGAGATCTCGAACCCGTCGATCTCGACGTCGACCTTGCCTTCGAGCACGTCGGCCTGGGCCTTCACGTAGCTCTCGTGCGTGCCCACATCTTCCCAGTAGCCCTCGGCGATGAAGCCGTAGACCGGCTTGCCTTCCTTCATCAGCTGCGGGAAGACGTCCCCGGACCAGTCGACGGGCACATCGGCCTCGACGTAGTCGAAGACCTCCGGCTCCATGACGTAGATGCCCGTGTTCACCGTGTCCGAGAAAACCTGGCCCCAGGTCGGCTTCTCGAGGAAGCGCTCGACCTTGCCCTCCTCGTCGACGATGGTGATACCGAATTCCAGCGGATTGGGCACACGCGTCAGACAGACGGTGACCAGTGCGCCCTTTTCCTTGTGGAAGGCGATCAACTCGGTGAGGTCGAAGTCCGTGAGGGCATCGCCGGAGATGACGACGAAGGCGTCGTCCTTCAGCGCCTCCTCTGCGTTCTTGACGCTTCCGGCGGTACCGAGTGGCTTCTCCTCGTTGGCATAGCTGAGCTCCATTCCGAGCTCTTCGCCGTCACCGAAGTAGTTCTTGACCAGCGACGCCAGGAACTGAACAGTTACGACGGTCTCGTTGAGCCCATGCCTTTTGAGCAGCCTCAGTACGTGCTCCATGATCGGCCGGTTGGCCACCGGCAGGAGCGGCTTGGGCATGCTCGAGGTCATAGGGCGAAGGCGCGTGCCTTCGCCTCCGGCCATCACGACGGCCTTCATGTCGGAAGCGTCCTCCTATTGAGACGACTGTCTAGCCGACTTCACCCGTCCAGATTGTCCCGCACTTTTCGTCCGCGGGCCATCGAGCCACTGCGCAGCTGCCAATCGGCGAGGTCAGTCGGCCACGGCGTCCGCACGAACGAGGCGGCGGACCTGTACCACATAGAGGACTCCTGCCCACCAATAGAGCGTTGTACCCCATCCGGCGAACGCCCATCCGAAAATGGCAGCGAGTGACGCCAGCCAGCCACTTCCGTCACTGAGCAGAAGCAGCGGGAAGGCGTACATCAGGTTGAAGGTGGCCGCCTTCCCCAGGAAGTTCACCTGCGGCGGCGGATAGCCGTGTCGCCTGAGGATGCCGACCATCACCAGCAGAAGCAGCTCCCGGGCCAGAAGTACAGCGGTCAACCAGACAGGCAGAATCTCCCGCCAGGTGAGACCGACCAGAGTCGAAAGAATGTAGAGCCGGTCCGCAGCAGGGTCGAGGAGCCGGCCGAGGCTGCTGATCTGGTTCCAGCGCCGAGCGAGCTTGCCGTCCAGATAGTCGGTGATCCCGCTGAAAGCCAGCACGAGGAGAGCCCAGCCGTCGCTCTGCGGGCCTCCGAACTCGGGCCGGAGGATCAGCCACAGGAACACGGGTACGCCGACCAGGCGCGCCATGCTGAGGATGTTCGGGATGGTGAGGACCCGGTCTGTCTGGACACGGGTCTCCTGGACCTCCACCCGGGGGCCTCCAGTAGGAAATGAGCCAACGATGCCCCCTGACCTTACCCCAACGCAAAAAAGCTCTGGCCCTCGGGCTGTATGCCCAAGAGCCAGAGCTCTAAAAGGAGTTCGGCGGTGTCCTACTCTCCCACAGGGTCCCCCCTGCAGTACCATCGGCGCTGTAAGGCTTAGCTTCCGGGTTCGGAATGTAACCGGGCGTTTCCCTCACGCTATGACCACCGAAACACTATGAAACTGTCCAGCCGCACCACACCGTGACCATGGCATGGGGCTGTTCGTGGTTTCAGAACCAACACAGTGGACGCGAGCAACTGAGGACAAGCCCTCGGCCTATTAGTACCAGTCAGCTTCACCCATTACTGGGCTTCCACATCCGGCCTATCAACCCAGTCGTCTACTGGGAGCCTTAACCCCTCAAGGGGGTGGGAATACTCATCTCGAAGCAGGCTTCCCGCTTAGATGCTTTCAGCGGTTATCCCTCCCGAACGTAGCCAACCAGCCATGCCCTTGGCAGAACAACTGGCACACCAGAGGTTCGTCCGTCCCGGTCCTCTCGTACTAGGGACAGCCCTTCTCAATATTCCTGCGCGCGCAGCGGATAGGGACCGAACTGTCTCACGACGTTCTAAACCCAGCTCGCGTACCGCTTTAATGGGCGAACAGCCCAACCCTTGGGACCGACTCCAGCCCCAGGATGCGACGAGCCGACATCGAGGTGCCAAACCATCCCGTCGATATGGACTCTTGGGGAAGATCAGCCTGTTATCCCCGGGGTACCTTTTATCCGTTGAGCGACGGCGCTTCCACAAGCCACCGCCGGATCACTAGTCCCGACTTTCGTCCCTGCTCGACCCGTCGGTCTCACAGTCAAGCTCCCTTGTGCACTTACACTCAACACCTGATTGCCAACCAGGCTGAGGGAACCTTTGGGCGCCTCCGTTACTCTTTAGGAGGCAACCGCCCCAGTTAAACTACCCATCAGACACTGTCCCTGATCCGGATCACGGACCCAGGTTAGACATCCAGCACGACCAGAGTGGTATTTCAACGACGACTCACCGTGAACTGGCGTCCACGTTTCAAAGTCTCCCACCTATCCTACACAAGCCGAACCGAACACCAATATCAAACTGTAGTAAAGGTCCCGGGGTCTTTCCGTCCTGCTGCGCGAAACGAGCATCTTTACTCGTAGTGCAATTTCACCGGGCCTATGGTTGAGACAGTCGAGAAGTCGTTACGCCATTCGTGCAGGTCGGAACTTACCCGACAAGGAATTTCGCTACCTTAGGATGGTTATAGTTACCACCGCCGTTTACTGGCGCTTAAGTTCTCAGCTTCGCCACAACGAATTGTGACTAACCGGTCCCCTTAACGTTCCAGCACCGGGCAGGCGTCAGTCCGTATACATCGCCTTACGGCTTCGCACGGACCTGTGTTTTTAGTAAACAGTCGCTTCTCGCTGGTCTCTGCGGCCACCCCCAGCTCGAGCAGCAAGTGCTCTCACCAGACGTGGCCCCCCTTCTCCCGAAGTTACGGGGGCATTTTGCCGAGTTCCTTAACCATAGTTCACCCGAACGCCTCGGTATTCTCTACCTGACCACCTGAGTCGGTTTAGGGTACGGGCCGCCATGAAACTCGCTAGAGGCTTTTCTCGACAGCATAGGATCATCCACTTCGCCACAATCGGCTCGGCATCAGGTCTCAGACTATATGGCGTGCGGATTTGCCTACACACCGTCCTACACCCTTACCCCGGGACAACCACCGCCCGGGATGGACTACCTTCCTGCGTCACCCCATCACTCACCTACTGCAAGTCTGGTTCGTCGGCTCCACCACTTTCCTTTCCCCGAAGGGTCCGGAACGGCTTCACGGACTTAGCATCGCCTGGTTCGATGTTTGACGCTTCACAGCGGGTACCGGAATATCAACCGGTTATCCATCGACTACGCCTGTCGGCCTCGCCTTAGGTCCCGACTTACCCTGGGCAGATCAGCTTGACCCAGGAACCCTTAGTCAATCGGCGCACACGTTTCTCACGTGTGTATCGCTACTCATGCCTGCATTCTCACTCGTGAACCGTCCACAACTCGCTTCCGCGGCTGCTTCACCCGGCACACGACGCTCCCCTACCCATCACAGCGGGCGTTGGCCCTATAGCTGCAATGACACGACTTCGGCGGTACGCTTGAGCCCCGCTACATTGTCGGCGCGGAATCACTAGACCAGTGAGCTATTACGCACTCTTTCAAGGGTGGCTGCTTCTAAGCCAACCTCCTGGTTGTCTGTGCGACTCCACATCCTTTCCCACTTAGCGTACGCTTAGGGGCCTTAGTCGATGCTCTGGGCTGTTTCCCTCTCGACCATGGAGCTTATCCCCCACAGTCTCACTGCCGCGCTCTCACTTACCGGCATTCGGAGTTTGGCTAAGGTCAGTAACCCGGTAGGGCCCATCGCCTATCCAGTGCTCTACCTCCGGCAAGAAACACACGACGCTGCACCTAAATGCATTTCGGGGAGAACCAGCTATCACGGAGTTTGATTGGCCTTTCACCCCTAACCACAGGTCATCCCCCAGGTTTTCAACCCTGGTGGGTTCGGTCCTCCACGAAGTCTTACCTCCGCTTCAACCTGCCCATGGCTAGATCACTCCGCTTCGGGTCTTGAGCGTGCTACTGAAACGCCCTATTCGGACTCGCTTTCGCTACGGCTTCCCCACTCGGGTTAACCTCGCAACACACCGCAAACTCGCAGGCTCATTCTTCAAAAGGCACGCAGTCACGACGCATTGAGTAAACTCAATGCGCGACGCTCCCACGGCTTGTAGGCACACGGTTTCAGGTACTATTTCACTCCGCTCCCGCGGTACTTTTCACCATTCCCTCACGGTACTATCCGCTATCGGTCACCAGGGAATATTTAGGCTTAGCGGGTGGTCCCGCCAGATTCACACGGGATTTCTCGGGCCCCGTGCTACTTGGGTGTCTCTCAAACGAGCCGTTGACGTTTCGACTACGGGGGTCTTACCCTCTACGCCGGACCTTTCGCATGTCCTTCGCCTACATCAACGGTTTCTGACTCGTCTCACAGCCGGCAGACTGTGAAAGAGAGATCCCACAACCCCGTACACGCAACCCCTGCCGGGTCTCACACGTATACGGTTTGGCCTCATCCGGTTTCGCTCGCCACTACTCCCGGAATCACGGTTGTTTTCTCTTCCTGCGGGTACTGAGATGTTTCACTTCCCCGCGTTCCCTCCACACTGCCTATGTGTTCAGCAGCGGGTGACAGCCCATGACGACTGCCGGGTTTCCCCATTCGGAAACCCCCGGATCAAAGCCTGGTTGACGACTCCCCGGGGACTATCGTGGCCTCCCACGTCCTTCATCGGTTCCTGGTGCCAAGGCATCCACCGTGCGCCCTTAAAAACTTGGCCACAGATGCTCGCGTCCACTGTGCAGTTCTCAAACAACGACCAGCCACCCATCACCCCGAACCCTTAACAGGTCCGAGTGCACTGGGGCCGGCATCAGAAGGACGAGCAAACGCTCGCACCCTCAGATACCCAACAGCGTGCCCGACCCGGTCCCGTCCGGAGATCATGCTTTCCACGCCCTTGCGGACAGTACTTGCAGCCTCCGACCCGTGAACCGGACCGAATAATCAACGTTCCACCCATGAGCAACCAGCATCGGACGTACGCCGATGTACTGGCCTCTGACCGGGCAAGCCCGGTAAGAAGTGCTCCTTAGAAAGGAGGTGATCCAGCCGCACCTTCCGGTACGGCTACCTTGTTACGACTTCGTCCCAATCGCCAGTCCCACCTTCGACAGCTCCCTCCCACAAGGGGTTGGGCCACCGGCTTCGGGTGTTACCGACTTTCGTGACGTGACGGGCGGTGTGTACAAGGCCCGGGAACGTATTCACCGCAGCAATGCTGATCTGCGATTACTAGCAACTCCGACTTCATGGGGTCGAGTTGCAGACCCCAATCCGAACTGAGACCGGCTTTTTGAGATTCGCTCCACCTCACGGTTTCGCAGCTCTTTGTACCGGCCATTGTAGCACGTGTGCAGCCCAAGACATAAGGGGCATGATGACTTGACGTCGTCCCCACCTTCCTCCGAGTTGACCCCGGCAGTCTCCTGTGAGTCCCCATCACCCCGAAGGGCATGCTGGCAACACAGAACAAGGGTTGCGCTCGTTGCGGGACTTAACCCAACATCTCACGACACGAGCTGACGACAGCCATGCACCACCTGTACACCGACCACAAGGGGGCGCCTGTCTCCAGACGTTTCCGGTGTATGTCAAGCCTTGGTAAGGTTCTTCGCGTTGCGTCGAATTAAGCCACATGCTCCGCTGCTTGTGCGGGCCCCCGTCAATTCCTTTGAGTTTTAGCCTTGCGGCCGTACTCCCCAGGCGGGGAACTTAATGCGTTAGCTGCGGCACCGACGACGTGGAATGTCGCCAACACCTAGTTCCCACCGTTTACGGCGTGGACTACCAGGGTATCTAATCCTGTTCGCTCCCCACGCTTTCGCTCCTCAGCGTCAGTAATGGCCCAGAGATCCGCCTTCGCCACCGGTGTTCCTCCTGATATCTGCGCATTTCACCGCTACACCAGGAATTCCGATCTCCCCTACCACACTCTAGTCTGCCCGTATCGAATGCAGACCCGGGGTTAAGCCCCGGGCTTTCACATCCGACGCGACAGACCGCCTACGAGCTCTTTACGCCCAATAATTCCGGACAACGCTTGCGCCCTACGTATTACCGCGGCTGCTGGCACGTAGTTAGCCGGCGCTTCTTCTGCAGGTACCGTCACTTTCGCTTCTTCCCTGCTGAAAGAGGTTTACAACCCGAAGGCCGTCATCCCTCACGCGGCGTCGCTGCATCAGGCTTTCGCCCATTGTGCAATATTCCCCACTGCTGCCTCCCGTAGGAGTCTGGGCCGTGTCTCAGTCCCAGTGTGGCCGGTCGCCCTCTCAGGCCGGCTACCCGTCGTCGCCTTGGTGAGCCATTACCTCACCAACAAGCTGATAGGCCGCGGGCTCATCCTTCACCGCCGGAGCTTTTAACCCCCACCCATGCGAGTGGAAGTATTATCCGGTATTAGACCCCGTTTCCAGGGCTTGTCCCAGAGTGAAGGGCAGATTGCCCACGTGTTACTCACCCGTTCGCCACTAATCCCCACCGAAGTGGTTCATCGTTCGACTTGCATGTGTTAAGCACGCCGCCAGCGTTCGTCCTGAGCCAGGATCAAACTCTCCGTGAATGTTTACCGGTAATCCGGTCGACACCACGAGAGCGGAACAGCCAGGCGGAATAAGCCCGGCCGTTCACAGCGTCCTCGCTGTGTTTTGTTTCAAAGGAACCTCATCCTCGGCTATCACTGCCGGGGACGGGGTATCAACATATCTGGCGTTGATTTTTGGCACGCTGTTGAGTTCTCAAGGAACGGACGCTTCCTTTGTACTCACCCGAGAGACTCTCTCAGGCTTTCCTCCGGGCGCTTCCCTTCGGTCTTGCGTTTCCGACTCTATCAGGGTTTTTCCGGCCCCCTGACCACCGTTCTGCAGACATGCAGAAGATGATCCAGAGATTAGGATCTGACAAGTTGGGTGCTGCTCGGCAAGCGCGCTTGATCGCGTCACTCACCCTCAAGCAGGAGTACGACTGTACACGGGGCCGCGGAGACGCTGCAAATCGACTACGCTAGTGGTCTAGACCACGGATCGGGTGCTCTCGTGCGGAACCGGTACTTCATATGACATACCCTGCTGCACAGTGCGCCGACCTGGACAAGTAGTGACGGCCCATATACATCTCCACCCCTGGGAGGCTTCCCATGACCACCGTGACGTCCCCTCTAGCAGGACGCGCCATCGGGCTGGCAGCCGTGCCGGACCCCGTCTTCTCCGGGGCCATGGTCGGCCCGGGCACGGCGATCGACCCGGTGCGTGAGCCTTCCGAGGCCGTCGCACCCGTGGACGGAGTCATCGTCTCCCTCCACCCGCACGCCTTCGTCGTGGTCGACTCCGAGGGACATGGGGTACTCACCCATCTCGGGATCGACACCGTGCAGCTCAACGGCGAGGGCTTCGAGCTCCTGGTGAACAAGGGCGACACCGTGACGCGCGGGCAGAGCATCGTGCGATGGAACCCGGCCGCCGTCGAGGAGGCCGGCAAGTCCCCGGTGTGCCCGGTCGTCGCGCTGGAGGCCACGGCCGACTCGCTCGGCGACCTCCGTGAAGACGGCGATGTCAAAGCCGGCGACGCTCTCTTTTCCTGGCAGTAGTACTGACGCCGTCATACCGACGGCACAGGACAACCACCGCGGCGGCGGGACCCGCCGCACTATCGGAGACGGGTGAGATGGAGACAACGCTGCGAGGCGTCGGCGTGAGTCACGGTGTGGCGATCGGCGAGGTTCGGCACATGGGAACGGCGGTGCTCGAACCGCCGGCCAAGCAGATCCCGGCGGAGGATGCGGAGCGCGAACAGGGGCGCGCACGCAAGGCCGTGGAGGCTGTGGCAGCCGATCTGATGGCGCGCGGCAATCTGGCGGGGGGCGAAGCCCAGGCGGTGCTCGAGGCGCAGGCCATGATGGCCCAGGATCCCGAGCTGATGGTCGACGTGGACCGGCGTATCGCCGTCGGAAGCACGGCCGAGCGTGCCGTGTACGACGCGTTCGCCGCCTACCGTGAGTTGCTGGCGGGAGCCGGCGAGTACCTCGCCGGTCGTGTGGCCGACCTCGACGATGTGCGGAATCGTATCGTCGCCCGTCTGCTGGGCGTCCCGATGCCCGGTGTGCCGGACAGTGACGAGCCCTACGTGCTGGTGGCCCGGGACCTGGCGCCCGCCGACACCGCATTGCTGGACCCGACTCTCGTGCTCGGTTTCGTCACCGAGGAGGGCGGGCCGACGAGTCACAGCGCCATCCTGGCGCGGGCGCTCGGTGTGCCTGCCGTGGTAGCCCTGCCGGGTGCCGGTGAGCTCGCCGAGGGAACGGTGATCGCCGTGGACGGCAGCACCGGCGACGTCTTCGTGGACCCCAGCGACGAGAAGAAGGCCCGGCTCGAGGCCGCGGCCGCCGAGCGCAGGGCGGCACTGTCCGCCTCGACCGGCCCGGGTGCCACCGCCGACGGTCACAAGGTGCCACTGCTGGCGAACGTCGGAGGCCCTGCCGACGTGCCGGCTGCCGTGGAAGCCGGTGCCGAGGGAGTGGGGCTCTTCCGTACCGAGTTCCTCTTCCTCGACGACAGCAAGAGCGCGCCGTCCGAGGAGAAGCAGGTCCAGGCCTACCGACAGGTGCTCGAGGCGTTCCCCGAGGGACGAGTCGTCGTGCGGGTGCTGGATGCGGGCGCCGACAAGCCGCTGGACTTCCTCACTCCGGCCGACGAGCCCAACCCGGCTCTGGGCGTGCGCGGGCTTCGGACCCTGCTGGACCACCCCGACGTCCTGCGGACCCAGCTGACCGCGTTGGCGAAGGCCGCCGAGGGGCTGCCTGTCTACCTCGAGGTCATGGCGCCGATGGTGGCGGACCGTGCCGACGCGAAGGCGTTCGCGGACGCCTGTCGTGAGGCGGGGCTGCGGGCGAAGTTCGGCGCGATGGTGGAGATCCCGTCGGCCGCTCTGCGGGCTCGTTCGATCCTGCAGGAGGTGGAGTTCCTGTCGCTGGGTACGAACGACCTCGCGCAGTACACCTTCGCCGCCGACCGGCAGGTGGGTGCGGTGTCCCGGCTGCAGGACCCCTGGCAGCCCGCGCTGCTGGACCTCGTGGCGCTGTCCGCCGAGGCGGCACGGGCCGAGGGCAAGAGCTGCGGTGTCTGTGGCGAGGCCGCGTCCGATCCGCTGCTCGCATGTGTGCTGACGGGTCTGGGCGTCACCTCCCTTTCCATGGGGGCGGCGTCGATTCCTTACGTCCGGACCGCGCTCGCGAAGTACACGCTGGCGCAGTGTGAGCGTGCCGCGGCTGCCGCGCGTGCGGCGGACAGCGCCGAGGAAGCGCGCAGCGCGGCGCAGGCCGTGCTCTCCGGCGAGTAGTCGGTTCCGGTCGGCGATCGGCCGGTGAGCAGGGGCGCTCCGCCTTCGGGTGGAGCGCCCCTGCTCTTGTGTGCGTCCTGGTTCTTCCCTTGCGGTCAGTGGCTGTGGCCCGGTGTCTTCCCCGCCGGGCCGAGCTCCGGCGGGAAGCAGTAGTCCACGTTGGACTCGGGTGAGATGAGGTCGCCGGATTCCACGTCGGTGCAGTAGGCGTCGAAGACCTCGCCGGCGGTCAGGGGTTCGAGGCCGTCGCCGCGCAGCCGCCAGCCGTAGATCCGGTCGGAGGTGTCGTGGGCGGTGGTGCGCATGACCAGGCCGCCAGGGCTCCGGGTGGCGAGGCCCAGGGCGAGGACGGTGGTGAACTCGAGCGCTTCGGCGTCGTCGAGCCGGGTGGCGCCCTCGGCCTCCTCGTCCGCGTGCAGGACGGCGACCAGGGTCTCGGGTGTGCCGGTCACGCTGCACACGAGGTGGCGGTTGCCGGGTGGCGCCGTGTCGAGGATGCGGCCGACGAGGTCCGATGCGCGGGTGAAGGCGGCGCGGCCGATGTCCTCGCCGCAGGTGGCGCAGGCGCCGAGGCGGGCGAGCAGGGTGGCCGCGTACTCCCAGGTCGCCTGGCGTACGGCTTCGTCGACGAGTGCGGGCAGGAGATCGGCGAGGGGCTGGCCCTCGTAGGGGATGGTGGGGCCCGTGGTCGCGAGCTCGGCCGTGAAGCGGGTGCGGTTGGCGGGGATGTCGGGGTCGAGTCCCCTGCCGGTGCAGTACTCGGCGTATTCCTGGGGGTCGAAGAGGGCCACGGTGGTGTGGGTGCCTTGCATGGCGCGGGTCTTCAGCAGGTCTTCGACCTGTTGGAGGTAGACGGCGTGGTCGTCGAACGCGAAGGTGCGGTAGCGCCGCATGGCACGGAAGTCGTGTTCGTCGGTGAGCAGGCCGATGGTGCCGGCGATCTCACGGCGCAGGACGCGTCGCATGGTCCGGTGGTCGGTGTGTGCCATGTTTCCCCCTGTGTGCACAGTCGATCAATGCTCACTCACAGTAATCGGCGGCACTGACAACGGGCCCTGCCCGATCGGGCCAGACGCCCGGAGGCGCGGAAACATTCAGGTCATGGGGATTTCGTGAACGCAGGTGAGGCGCACGGGCGCCCCGGTGACGATCATGGTGGTGACGGCGAGTGGCGCGGTGGCACTCAGGGCCGGTCGGCCTCGGACTTCGTGGTGGCACCGGGTGAGTCCGAGGCCTTGGGCGGCTCAGGCCCGCTTGCGGGCGAGGTCCTCGTAGAAGTGCAGGAGGTCGAGGTTGTCGATGGAACCCGGGTTGACCGCCTTCTCCAGAGGAGTGCCCTGGAGGAGGCGTTTGACCGGGACCTCGATGCGCTTGCCGGTGAGGGTGTGCGGGACTCCGGGTACCTCGATGACCTCGTCGGGGACGTGACGCGGCGAGAGCTGCTCGCGGATGGCCTGTTTGATGCGGCCGAGGAGGGCCTCGTCGAGTGCGGCTCCCGGGGCGAGGTGTACGAAGAGGGGCATCCAGTAGCCGCCGTCGGGCTGCTCGATCCCGATGACCAGGGATTCCTTGATCTCGGGGAGGCGTTCGACGACCTCGTAGATGTCGGCGGAGCCCATGCGTACGCCCTGGCGGTTGAGCGTGGAGTCGGAACGTCCGTGGATGACGACCGAACCGCGTGAGGTGACGGTGATCCAGTCGCCGTGGCGCCACACGCCGGGGTAGGTGTCGAAGTAGCTGTCGTGGTAGCGGCTGCCGTCGGGGTCGTTCCAGAACCGGACCGGCATGGACGGCATGGGGTTGGTGACGACGAGTTCGCCCACCTCGTCGATCACGGGGTGGCCGTTCGCGTCCCAGGACTGCAGGTCGGTGCCGAGGCCGGGTGCCTGGAGTTCGCCGGTGTGGACCGGGAGCGTCGGGACGGCCCCGGCGAAGCAGGAGCACACGTCCGTGCCGCCGCTGACGGAGGCGATCCACAGGTCGGCCCCGCTCGCCGCGAACTCGTCGTGCAGCCAGCGGAAGCCGTCGGGCGGGAGTGGGGATCCCGTGGTGGCGACGCACTGGACCTTGGAGAGGTCGAAGTCGCGGGCCGGGTGCACGTCCGCCTTGCGGCAGGCCATGACGTACGCGGCGGAGGTGCCGTAGAGGGTGGCGCCGGTGCGTTCGGCGATCCGCCATTGGGCGCCGGTGTCGGGATAGCCGGGACTGCCGTCGTAGAGGACGATCGTCGTGCCGGTGAGCAGGCCGGAGACGAGGAAGTTCCACATCATCCAGCCGGTCGAGGTGTACCAGAAGAAACGATCTTCGGGACCCAGGTCGCAGTGCAGACCGAGCTGCTTGAGGTGTTCGATCAGGATGCCGCCCTGCGACTGGACGATGGCCTTGGGCAGGCCGGTCGTACCGGAGGAGTAGAGCACCCAGAGGGGGTGGTCGAAGGGAACCGGTTCAAATACGGGTGCCTCGTCCGCGGCCGTCAGGGCCGACCAGTCCAGGGCTCCCCGGGGTGGTTCCGTGCCCAGCAGGGGGATGTGGACGACGGCGCGCAGGGTGGGCAGTTCGGCGCGGAGTCGGGCGACGACGTCACGGCGGTCGTGCTCCTTGCCGCCGTAGCGGTAGCCGTCGACCGTGAAGAGGACGACGGGTTCGACCTGCTGGAAGCGGTCGAGGACGCTGCGGGCGCCGAAGTCGGGGGCGCAGGAGGTCCAGACACCGCCCACGGCGGCCGTCGCGAGGAAGGCCACGACGGCCTGCGGGATGTTCGGGAGGTAGCCGCTGACCCGGTCACCGGGGCGGACGCCGAGGGCACGCAGTTCGCCGGCCAGTGAACCGACCTGGCGGCGCAGCTCGGACCAGGTCACCGGGCTGGGTTCATGCGTCTCGTCGACGTACAGCAGGGCCGGTTCGGCCGGGCGGGTGGCGGCCGCGCGCAGCGCGTGCTCGGCGTAGTTCAGCGTCGCACCGGGGAACCACTGGGCGCCTGGCATGGAGCGGTCGCCCAGCACGCGCGCGTAGGGCGTCGAGAACCGTACGTCGAACCACTCCGCGACGGCTTTCCAGAACGTCTCCAGCTCGTCCACGGACCAGCGGTGCAGTGCCGGATATCCGCCTTCGGACGGGGCTCCGTGCTGGTCGGCCGCCCAGGCCTGGAACTTGGTGACCTGGGCCTGGGCGATGCGCTGCGGGTCGGGCCGCCAGAGCGGCTCGGGGTTCAGGGTCGGCATGGGGCGGCTCCCGGGCTGTACGCGTCGTGTGCGTTGCCCGCGCACGAGCTGGGGTAGTGCGCGTGACGCGGCTGACACGGACGATGCCATGTGATCGACTTCTGCACCAGGGTGGGCTCCCCACAGTCCGTCCCGTGAAGATGTGGCCTCACCACGGGTGAACGGCAGTTGAACGACCCGCGCGCGTGACGCGGTCAGTGACAGGGTGAACAGCATGGACGGTCGTGACCTGGTGCGTTCGATGAAGGCGGTCGGTTCCGCGGGAGCTGCCCAGGGTCTGCGCACGGTGCGGGCGGCCTGGCGCAGGAACCGTGCCGACGCCGCCGGGTTGCCGGTGCGGGGTCCCGAGCGTGCGCGGGTGCCGGGTGCGGTGCAGGAGGCGGAGCCGGGGCCCGGTGGTGGGACGCTCCGGTTCAGTCGCTCCGAGCTGAGGATCCGCGTCGCCGTGAGCGGCGCGGTGTTCTGGGGTTGGGACGGTGCCGAGCCCGAGCCGTCGTACGCGCTGGCCGGCCGCTGTCCGGAGCCTGATCCCCGAGCGGTTCTGGAGCCCGACAAGGACGGCGGATGGCGCGTGATCGCCGAACGGGTGACGGTCGTGGTCTCCCGTCACGGCGCCATCGACGTGTGCACGCCCGGAGGCGTGATGCTGCGGCGGGAGCTGCCGCCCCGGTGGTGGGAACCGGAGGGGGGTGGCCCGGCGCGCTGGATGCAGCGTTCGGAGGTGGCGGCGGACGCGCGCTTCTTCGGTCTCGGGGGGCGGGCGTCCGGGCCGCGGCTGCGCGACGGGACGTATCGGCTGTGGAACACCGATCCCGGGCGCGCGTTCGGGCGGGGGGACGATCCGCTCCCCCTCACGATGCCGGTGCAGCTGGTGGTGGCCGACGCGGGCACTCACCTGGTGTTCCACGACACCTCCTGGGACGGCACGGTCACGCTGCGGGAGGGCACGGAGGGGGCGGGCTCGGGGCACGACCGGTCCGGGGCGTGCGAGGTGCGGATGGCGGGCGGTCCGTTGCGCTGCTGGGTGGTGGTGGGCACCCCCGCGCGTGTGCTGCTCGCCTGGGTCGCGCTCACCGGGGCGCCCGCGCTGCCGCCCGCGTGGGCGCTGGGCCGTCAGCTCGCGGGCCGGGGCCTCGGAAGCGAGGAGGAGGTGCGCCGGACCGTTGCGGGCCATCAGGATCACGGTCTGCCGCTCGATGCCGTCCACCTCGGCATCGGCCACTACGACGAGCACCAGGTGTTCACCGTCGACCAGGAGCGCTTCCCGAAACTGGCGGTGCTCTCCGAGGAACTGCGTCGGGACGGGATACGTCTGGTGTCGGCCGTGGGCCCGGCGGTCAAGGCCACGCCGGGCAACGCCGTGTACGACGGTGGGGTCGCCGAGGACGCGTTCGTGCGGGGCGCGTCGGGCCGGCTCGTCACGGCGGTGGCGTCGCCCGGGGAGGCCGTCTTCCCGGACTTCACCCACGCGCGCGTGCGGCAGTGGTGGGGAGGTCTCCACGCGGAGCGGATCGCGCAGGGCTTCGCCGGCTTCTGGCACGACATGGACGAACCGACGGTGTTCGCCGCTTTCGGGGAGTCGACGTTGCCCCGGTCTGCGCGGCATGCCCTGGAGGGACGCGGGGGTGACCATCGCGAGGCCCACAACGTGTACGGGCTGTGCATGGCCTCGGCGGCCTACGAGGGGGTGCGGGACCTGGTTCCCGACCAGCGTCCCTTCGTCTTCTCGCGGTCCGGCTGGGCGGGCGTGCAGCGCTACGGCGGCACCTGGTCCGGGGTCGCCGCCGCGGGCTGGCCGGGGTTGCGGGCGTCACTGTCGCTGGTGCTGGGGCTGGGGCTGTGCGGAGTGCCGTATTCAGGCCCGGACACGGGCGGTTTCGACGGTGGTCCGTCGCCCGAGCTGTATCTGCGCCGGCTCCAGCTGGGCGCGTACCTGCCGCTGTTCCGCACGCACACGAGCGGACGGGCGGGGCAGCGGGAGCCGTGGGAGTTCGGTCCCGAGGTGTTGGAGCACGCGCGTGTGGCGCTCGTCGAGCGTAGGCGGCTGTTGCCGTACTTCGTGACGCTGGCGCATCTGGCCCGGCGTACCGGTGCCCCTTATGTCCGTCCGGTGTGGTGGGGGGCGCCCGGCAACCGGGCGTTGCGGGACTGCGAGGACGCCTTCCTGCTGGGTGACTGCCTCCTGGTGGCGCCGGTGCTCGGCCCCGGCGGCGACCGGCGAGCGGTGCAGCTGCCGCGGGGGCGCTGGTACGACACGGCGACGGAGCGGGCGTACCAGGGGCCGGGGCAGGTACTCGTGGATGCCCCGCTGTCGCGTGTCCCGGTGCTCGCGCGCGCGGGTGCCGTCATACCGGTGCGCGGCGACGACGGCCGGGTGGAGTTGGAGGTGTGGGCGCCCGTGCGGGGGCGGACGGGTGGCGGTGTGGTCGTGCGGGACGCGGGCGACGGATGGGCGGAGCCGGAGGTCGAACGGTACGTCGCCCGCTGGGAGGGGCCGCGGGTCGTCGTCGAGCGGGAGGCTGCGGACGGCGTGCGTGTGCCGCCCCACCCGGTGCGGGTACGCGGGCTCGACGAGCGCCGAGCTCAGATGTAGCGGCCCTCGAAGAACGCCCGCACCGCGAGTGTGTGCAGGGGGAAGGCGAGTTCCTCCTGTCCACGCAGCAGGTGCCAGCCCTCGGTCTCGTCCGTGGGGGCGGGCGCCGGGAGACGGTCGGCAGGACGCTCCGGCAGCAGCCCGAAGAGCAGCAGGTGGCCGCCGGGAGAGCTCATGGCGTCGGCCAGCCGCACGTCACGGGGCGCTGCCTCGATGCCGGTCTCTTCCATGAGTTCGCGTACGACGGCCTGGCGCCAGTCCTCGCGGTCGTCGATGTAGCCGCCGGGCAGGGCGACGCCCCCGCGCGCGGGGGCGATGGTTCGGGTGATGACGACCAGGGCGGTGCCCTTGGTGTCGTACACGGGCTGGAGCGCGACGGCGACCGGCAGCGGGTTGCGGTAGGTCACGGTGGCGCAGACCGGACAGGTGCGGGGCCAGCCGGTGGCGCCCTCCCCGTAGGGCGCTCCGCAACTCGAACAGTGGGAGTCGCGCGCGGAGTTCGAAGTGGAGTGCAGATTTTCGGACACGCGGCGGAGCGTATCCGATCTTGGGGAGGGCGTCGTACGGAGGCGGCTCAATACCTCTGGGCCAGCGACCTGGCGGACACGGGGAAGTCGAAGTAGGTGTCGGGGTAGGGCTCGGGCTTGAAGGTGTAGTGCCACCACTCCTCGGCGAGATTCACGAAGCCGAGGTTTTCCAGAGTGCTTTTCAGGAGCGTCCGGTTGGCGCGCTGCCGCCCCTGGATGCGCGGGTCCAGGGTGTGGGCCAAGGTGTCGAAGCAGTCGAAGCCGGTGCCCATGTCGACCGAGTTGTCGGGGAAGCGCTGCTGTTGTGGGGCGTAGCACGGTACGAGGGGTTCACCGGGCACGTAGGGCCTGGTCGGGGTGGCGGGGAGCCTGACGATGGTCAGGTCCATGGTGGAACCGCGGCTGTGCCCGGACTTGGCGGCGATGTAGCCGTCCTCGAACAGACGGGACTTGTCGACGTTCGGGTAGAACTCGCCTTTCAACTGCTCGTCGTTCAGGTCCTCGGCCCAGCGGACGAAGTGGTTCACGGCGCGCTGGGGGCGGTAGCAGTCGTAGACCTTGAGTGTGTAGCCCTGACTCAGCAGGTTCCTCTGGGCCTTGTGCAGGGCCTCGGCGGCCGGCCGGGTGAGGATGCAGATCGGCTGCCGGTAACCGTCGATGCGCTCCCCGACGAAGTTGTGCGGGGTGAAGTAGCGCATCTCCTGAAGGATCGTCGGGTCAACGGTTCTCAGGGCCACGAAGTCCGCGGTGGCCACGGGGTCGGCGTTCGCCCGCGCGGTGGTGGAGGCGGCGGTCACGGTCAGCAGGGCGACGAGCACGGCGACCACACCGCGTACTGCGCCGGAGAGTCGTGTCATGTCCCCTGCCCTGCCCATTTCAGCACGCCCGTGACACACTTCTGACGATCCGTCAGACATGCTGTCGGGAGGGGCCATGTCACACACACGCACACCCGTGGTCACGGGCTGGTTCGTCGGGGACGGGGAGGACTTCAGGCTGCTCGGCACGCGCTGCTCGGCATGCCGGTCGGTCTTCTTCCCGCGCGAGGACACGCACTGCCGCAACCCGGGCTGCGGGGGCGGCGATCTGACGGAGGTCCCGCTGTCGAGGCGGGGGCGCGTCTGGTCGTACACGGACAGTCGGTACCGCCCTCCGTCACCCTATATGACCGACCCGGAACTTCCGTGGGAGCCGTACGCGTTGATCGCTGTGGAGCTGGAGTCCGAGCGGATCGTGGTGCTGGGGCAGGCGGTTCCCGGGGTCACCGTCGCCGATCTGGCGGTGGGCATGGAGATGGAGGTCGTCCCGGGCGTGCTCGACGAGGACGCGGAGACGACCTGGACGACCTGGCGATGGCGGCCGACGGGGGTGGCGTGATGACGGCAGAGGTGGCGGTGCTCGGCGCCGGGATGCATCCGTGGGGCAAGTGGGGGCACGGTTTCGTCGAGTACGGCGTGAAGGCGGCGCGCGCGGCCCTCGCGGACGCCGGTGTGGACTGGCGGGACGTCGGTTCGATCGTGGGCGCGGACACGGTGCGTGGCGGCTATCCGGGATATGTGGCCGGGGCGACGTTCGCCAAGGCCCTGGGATGGCAGGGCGCCCGCGTCGCGAGCGTCTACGCGGCCTGCGCGTCGGGCGCTCAGGCGATCAACACGGCCCGGACCCAGATCCTCGCGGGCCTGGCGGACGTGGTGCTCGTGGTGGGGGCCGACGCCGCCCCCAAGGGCTTCTTCCGGCCTGCGGGCGGGGACCGGCCGGACGACCCCGACTGGCTGCGGTTCCGGGTGCTCGGCGCGACCAATCCGACGTACTTCGGGCTGTACGCGCGCAGGCGCATGGCCGTGCACGGGGATACGCCGGAGGACTTCGCGCAGGTCAAGGTGAAGAACGCCGCCATGGGCGCGCTGAACCCGAACGCGCGCTACCGCAAGCGGGTGACGGCGGAGGAGGTCGCCGCCTCCGCGGTGGTCGCCGATCCGCTGCGCCTGCTGGACATCTGCGCGACGTCGGACGGCGGGGCGGCGCTGGTGCTGTCCAGCATGGAGTTCGCCCGACGGCACGGGGCTGCGGAGCCGGTGCGCATCAGGGCGGTGTCCACCGTGACGCCCCGGTACCCCAACACGGTGCTGGATCTGCCGGACATCGCGACCGACTCCGCGGTGGGGGTGGAGCCCGGCGAGGAGACCTTCCGGGCGTCGATCGCCCGCGCCGCCTACGAAGAGGCCGGCATCGGGCCCGAGGACCTGTCCCTCGCCGAGGTCTACGACCTGTCCACCGCACTGGAGTTGCAGTGGTACGAGGATCTGGGGCTGTGCGGCGGGGGCGAGGCCGCCAAGTTGCTGCGGGCGGGCGTGACGGCGCCGGGCGGCCGTATACCGGTGAACCCGAGCGGTGGACTCGCCTCCTTCGGCGAGGCGGTGCCCGCGCAGGCGATCGCCCAGGTCTGCGAGGTCACGTGGCAGTTGCGGGGGCGGGCCGGCGATCGCCAGATCCCGGACGCGCGCGTAGCCATCACGGCGAACCAGGGGCTGTTCGGGCATGGTTCGGCGGTGGTCGCGGTGCGGTGAGGAGGGCCCGACGCCTGCGTGTCACCTGTCCCGCTCGACCCCTCTCACCCTCCGTGTTCACCCGGGAATCCTGTGTGAACGTCTCATGAACTGCGCCTGGGCGCACGCCCGCAGCGCAATCATGCTGCCGTGCACTCCTGGACGGACACTCTCCGCTTCGCCTTCCAGCCCGTGGTCAACCTGACCACCGGAGGGGTCGCGGGGCTGGAGATACTCGCCCGCCCGGAGGCCGGCGACATCCTGGCGCAGGCTCGCCGGGATCCCGAACTCGACGGCCGACTGGCCGTGTTGGCGTTTCGCGTGGCGGCCCGCAAGGAGACCCTGCTGCCCCTGCATGTGAACGTGTTCGCCGGCACTCTGGCCGATCTCGGTGGGCTCACCGCGCTGCACGAAGCCGTGCGCGAGGCGGGGCGCTTGCCCTGGGAGGTCACGCTCGATGTCGTTCCGCCCTACACGCACGTCCCGCAGCCCGCTCTTCTGGAGGCCCTGGCGACACTCCGGGACCAGGGCTTCCGCATCAGCGCGGACGGGGTCGGGGACGGGGACGCACCGCTGCGGCTGCTCGTCGACATCGCGCCGGACCTGGTCAAGCTCGACGCCTCGCTCCTGGCACGGCCCTCGGCGGTCAGGGCGATGCGGACACTGTGCGACGAGTTGGGGGCGCTGCTGGTCGTCGAGGGCGTGGAGACCGAGCTCCAGTGCGCGGCCGCGATGTCGGCAGGGGCGCAACTGGCCCAGGGCACGCTCCTCGGGCCGCCGAGCCGGTTGCCGACCGCCGACGTGTACGTTCCGCCGCTCGGTCCCGCCGTCCTGCCGGCGCTCCGGTCGGGGCCGTCGGTACGGGAGTTCGTCCGGCCGGCCGCCCTGCTGCCCGCGACCGCCTCCGCCGGTCAGGTACGGGCGCTGCTGACCGGCTCGCCGGACGTGTCAGGGGTGCTGCTCGTGGACCGCACGGGGGTCCCCGTCCGGTCGGTGCACCGGTCACGCTTCCTGCTGTCGATGTCCGGGCGCTACGGCCATGCCCTGTACGCGGACCGTCCCGCGGCCAAGCTCGGTGATCCGCCGCGGACGGTGGGCGTCGACGCGACGGCGTGGGAGGTGCTGGACGTGGTCGCGGTCGGCGACCGGGACCGCACCTCCGACGACGTCGCCGTCGTCGAGCGCAACGGGCGCTGTGTGGGTGTCGTCCGGCTCGCGGACCTCGTACGGGCGTTGGCCGAGAGCCGGGTCGAGGAGGCGGCCGGCCTGAATCCGCTGACGCGGCTGCCCGGTTCGGACGCGATCACCTGGGAGGTGGACCGGAGGATCGCCGAGGGGCGCATGTTCGCGCTGAGCTGGCTGGACATCGACCGCTTCAAACAGGTCAATGACGGCGCCGGGTTCGCGGCGGGTGACGAGCTCATCCGGTCGGTGGGGCGGGCACTGCAGTTGACGGCGTCGGGGAACGCGCGCGTGGGCCACATCGGCGGAGACGACTTCCTGGTGCTGGCCGATCCGGAAGGCCTGGAGCCGCTGGTCTCGACCGTGCTGGACGTGCCGTGGTCGGCGGGCGGGAGCCCGGTGACCCTGTCGCTGGCCACGGTTCTGTGCCGGCCGGGCAGCGTGACGGATCACCGCCAGGCGGCGGCGTGTCTGGCGCCCTTGAAGAAGGCCGCGAAGTCGTTGCGCGGGGCGAGCTGGGTGGTCGGGCACGCGGGGCTGGCCGGCTACCAGATCCGGCGCGGGTCGCAGCCGATGGCTCCCGCGGGGACGGGGGCGGCCGGGGCGGAGCCCGCGAGCGGGCTGACCTGACGTCAGCGACCGTCCCGTGCGGCCGAACCGGGAAGCGGCCGTCACGAGACGACGACCGGCCGGGTGCTCGGCAACTCCCGTGCGCCCTGCCGGAGTCCGGAGCGGGTCCGGATCGGCAACAGAGGGTCGGCATCAGGTGGACGAGATGGGCGCTCCGGGGCGCCGGGCCGGTGATCGGCGCCCCGCACCTCGGTGGCGCGGGCCGTCTCCCGCGTCTCCAACCGTTCTCGTCGGCCTCCTTGACGCTCCCTGGGTGCCGGTGAACACTTCCCGGTGTCAGCCGACATCGCCGTACATTCTCGGCTTGTCCAGGCACGCCACGCGGGCTCCCGATGCAAGGCCCACTCCCCCGGGGGCGATTCGGCTACGACGGCACGCTCGTCACGGACGCCGGGCGGGGCGCGGGTTCTCCCTGCCTCGGCTTCGGCAGCCACGGGAACCGCACCCTGTACGGAGCACCGGGGTCGATCCGCCCCGGGCCGGGCCCAGGAGCCGCCATGAGCAACGCAGACATATTCGTCGGGGCGAGGTCATCGGTACCGCGACCCCGGGCATCTTCTCCACCATCCCCGAGATCCGGAATCCGGTCGCCAACCTGATCACCGAGATCATCGCGACGAACGCCCTCGTCCTGCCGGTCCTCGCCTTCGGGCTGACCGAGGGTCTCGGCGAATCCGGAATCACGGTGCTGATCGTCTCCCTGCTCGTCGTCGGCATCGGTCTCTCCCTCGGCGGGCCCACCGGCTGTGCCATCAACCCGGCACGTGACCCCGGACCCCGCGTCGTGCACACCTTCCTGCCCATCCCGAACAAGGGCACCTCGGACTGGGGTTACGCCTGGATCCCGGTCGTCGGCCCGCTGGTCGGCGGAGCGCTCGCGGGTCTCCTGTACAACGCGGCCTTCTGAAGCGCCGTCCGACCGCCGCCGCAGTCATCCACGCAGCCTTCCGAACCAGCTCAAGGGGTAGCCATGACGGACAACGCCGAGAAGTACGTCGCCGCGATCGACCAGGGCACCACCTCCAGCCGCTGCATCGTCTTCGACCGGAACGGCGCGATCGTCGCCGTCGACCAGCGCGAGCACCGTCAGATCTTCCCCAAGCCCGGCTGGGTGGAGCACGACGCCACCGAGATCTGGTCCAAGGTGCAGGCCGTGGTCGCCGGGGCGATCGCCAAGGCCGGGCTGCGCGCCGACCAGATCAGCGCTCTCGGGATCACCAACCAGCGCGAGACGACCGTGCTGTGGGACCGCGCCACCGGCAAGCCGGTGCACAACGCGATCGTGTGGCAGGACACCCGCACCGCGGGACTGTGCGGCCGGCTGGGGGGATCCGACGGGCAGGACCGTTTCCGCGAGCAGACCGGGCTGCCGTTGGCCAGCTATTTCTCGGGGCCCAAGGCGGCCTGGCTGCTGGACAACGTGCCGGGTCTCAGGGCACGCGCCGAACGTGGTGAGATCGCCTTCGGCACGATCGACTCCTGGCTGATCTGGAACCTCACCGGCGGCGTCGACGGCGGCCGGCACGTCACCGACGTCACCAACGCCGGGCGCACCATGCTGATGAACCTGGAGACCCTCCAGTGGGACGCCTCCATCCTGTCCGCGATGGACGTGCCCGAGGCCGTGCTGCCGGAGATCCGGTCCTCCGCCGAGGTGTACGGCACGGCCGTGGGCCAACTCGGCGGCGTGCCGGTCGCCTCGGCGCTGGGCGACCAGCAGGCGGCGGTGTTCGGCCAGGCCTGTTACGAGGTGGGCACGGCGAAGAACACCTACGGGACGGGCAGCTTCCTGCTGCTCAACACCGGCAACCGGCCGGTGCCTTCGAAGAGCGGGCTGTTGACGACGATGGGCTACAAGATCGGCAGTGAGGCGCCGGTCTACTGCCTGGAAGGCTCGATCGCCATCACGGGTGCGCTCGTGCAGTGGTTCCGGGACCAGCTCGGCATCATCCGTACGGCGGACGAGATCGAGAGCCTGGCCGCGAGCGTCGACGACAACGGCGGCGCCTACATCGTCCCCGCCTTCTCGGGGCTGTTCGCGCCGTACTGGCGCTCCGACGCGCGTGGTGTCGTCACCGGGCTCACCCGGTACGTCACGAAGGGGCATCTCGCGCGTGCGGTGCTCGAGGCGACGAGCTGGCAGACGCGCGAGGTCGTGGACGCCATGTTCCAGGACTCCGGGGTACAGATCACGACCCTGAAGGTGGACGGGGGCATGACCAAGAACAATCTGCTCATGCAGCATCAGGCGGACGTGCTGGGCGTGCCCGTGATCCGCCCCCGGGTGTCCGAGACGACCTGTCTGGGCGCGGCCTACGCCGCGGGGCTCGCCGTCGGTGTGTGGAACGACCTCGACGAGCTCAAGGCGCACTGGCAGAAGGACGCCGAGTGGACTCCGTCGATGGACGCGTCGGTACGGGACCGCGAGTACCACAACTGGCGCAAGGCCGTGGAGAAGAGCTTCGGCTGGCTGGAGGACGGCGAAGGCTAGTACGCGCGCGTACCTCCCCGTGAGCCACGGCCCGTACCCCTGTCGGCGGGGGTACGGGCCGTGTCACGGCGCGGGCGTCTCAGGTGGTGATCGCCTGGCGGCGTTCGGCCCCGAAGTCCATCGCGTGCTGCACGACGCCGACCAGGACGTCCCTCACCGATCTCCGGTCGCGGGCGTCGCACAGCACCACGGGTATGTCGTCGTCGAGGTCCAGAGCGCCGCGGACGTCCTCCTCCGGGTAACGGTCGGCTCCCTCGAAGCAGTTGACGGCGATGAGGAAGGGTATGGAGCGCCGTTCGAAGTAGTCGACCGCTGCGAAGCAGTCCTCGAGCCGGCGGGTGTCGGCGAGCACGACGGCACCGAGCGCGCCCTCGGAGAGCTCGTCCCACATGAACCAGAACCGCTCCTGACCGGGCGTCCCGAAGAGGTAGAGCACCAGGTCCTCGCGCAGGGTGATGCGCCCGAAGTCCATGGCGACGGTGGTGGTGTGTTTGGCCTCCACGCCGGTCGTGTCGTCGACCGGGCGGCCCGCCTCGGTGAGGTACTCCTCGGTACGCAGCGGCTTGATCTCGCTGACCGCCCCGACGAGGGTGGTCTTGCCCACGCCGAAGCCGCCGGCCACCAGGATCTTGAGCGTGACGGGTTCGACCGGGGGCTTGCCGCGCTCAGAACGCCCGAAGATCATCGATCACTTCTCCTGCTGGATGCTTGACTGGGGGTTCTCCGACAGCGGTCCGTGCGTGGGCAGCCGGACGTCCGGGCGGCGCGCGACGCTGTGGACGAGGGCGTTGTCCGGGTCCCCGCGAACCACCGACCGGTCACGTCCTCACCTCACTTCCGCGCTGCTCACAGCGCCCGGAGGCCGTTGATCACGTCGCGCAGAATACTCTCGTCCGGCAGTTCGGCAGGAGGTACCGGCCGGTTCACGTGGACGAACTCCGCGTCCACGAGGTCGCCGACGAGGACCCGTACCACCCCGATGGGCAGATTGAGTTCGGCGGCGAGTTCGGCGACCGACTGCGGTGCTTCGCGGCACAGGTCCACGATGTCCACGTGCTCCGGCGACAACGACGGGTCCGAGTCCGCTTCCTCGGCGTGCGGCTCGGCGACGACCAGCGCGATCAGGTCGAGACGGTGCTGGACCGCACTGGAGGTACGGCCGCGCGTCATGGCGTACGGACGGACGACCGGTCCGGCCTCGTCGTCGAACCAGTGACTGCTTCCCCGACCGTCTGTGCTCATGCCATCCCACTACCCGCCGGAGGGCAGATCGGTGCGTGGGGTGGTGGCCAGATGTACGCCGACCCGCTTGACGAGGAGCGTCATCTCGTACGCCACGAGCCCCACGTCCGAGTCGGCGTCGGAGAGGACGGCGAGGCAGCTGCCGTCGCCCGCGGCCGTGACGAACAGGAAGGCGTCGTCGAGTTCGACGACGGTCTGGCGGACGCTGCCGGCCTCGAAGTGACGGCCGACGCCCTTGGCCAGGCTGTGGAACCCGGAGGCCACGGCGGCCAGGTGCTCGCCGTCCTCCCGGCTCAGGTCCTTGGACACCCCCGTCGGCAGACCGTCGCCGGAGAGGACGACGGCCTTGCGGATGCTGGCGACGCGGTCGACGAGTTCGTCGAGGAGCCAGTTCAGCTCGCCGTTGTTGGTGGTGGTGGCGCTGTGGCCGGTCGTCTTCGGTGCGGTCATCGACCGTCCCCCTTTGTCGTTCGTTGTGGTGCTGCGCCGCTGTGGGCGTCGTCGCCCGCGGCGTTCTCTACGCGACCGCGCTGCCAGCCGCGCTGGAGCGAGGCCATCCGGCTGCGTACCTCGTCGGCGTCCCGGTCCGCGGGGTCGGCTCGGTCATCGGTGCGCGGGGCCGGACCCTGCCGCAGTTGCGGGGCCAGGTTCGCCTGCCGTACGCGCCGCGGCAGCGCACCCGCGCCGGACCCGCTGCCGTCCGTCCTGCCGGACGCGGTGTCGCCGGACCTGCCGGACGTGGTGTCCGCGCCCTCGGTGGTGCCGCCGGGGACGCCGGGCCGGGCCGTGGCCTGTCGCGTGCGCTGGGGAAGGGCGGGAGGCCGGGCCGGCTCCTGTGCGCCGCGACCGGGACGTTCCTGCGGCGCGGGGCGCTCGGTGGTGCCACCGTTGCGGGGGATCTGCGCCGTCATGCCGCGGCGGCGCGAGGGCAGCGGTGCCGGGCCGTCGTTCTCCACCCGGCGGGGGCCGGGCCTGGCAGGGGACTCGGGGTCCGTCTCGGCACGACGGGGCCGCTGTTCCGGGACCGGGCGGCCGTGCGAGCTGACCAGCTTGGGCATGCGGCGACCGGCCGGATCGTCGGCGAGGGGCCCGTGCGGTTCGCCGGGGCTGTCGGGCAGCCTGCGGTGCTGGTCGACGGTGTCCGCCGCCGGCTCGTCCTCGGCGCGGGTGAGGGAGCGCCGCGGGCGGAACAGGCCACCGCCGTCGTCGTCCTCGTCCAGGGTGGCCGGGAAGTCACCGAGGGCGTCCAGGCCGACGGGGGCCTCCAGTTCGACCGGTCCGTCGAGCACCGAGGCCGGCACTCCGGGAAGCTGCATCGAGGCCGGGGAGAGGGCGGTCCTGCGGGGCTCCGCGGGGTCGGCCTCCTTCGGGGGCCGGGGCCGGTCGAGCCGGAAGCCGATGCCGTTGGTGTCGGGGACGTCGTCGGTCAGCAGGGCGTCGGGGATGAAGACGATGGCCGTCGTCCCCCCGTACGGCGACGGTTGCAGGGAGACGCGGACGTTCTGCCGCTGGGCGAGCCGGCTGACCACGAACAGCCCGAGGCGGTCGGTGTCGGACAGCTCGAATTCCGGTGTCTCGGCGAGCCGGAGGTTGGCCTCCAGGAGAGCCTCGGGTGCCATGCCGAGGCCGCGGTCGTGGATCTCGAGGGTGAAGCCGTTGGCGACCCGGTCGCCGAACACCTGGACCGCGGTGTGCGGCGGGGAGAACACCGTGGCGTTCTCCAGGAGTTCGGCCACCAGGTGGGTGAGGTCGGCGACGGCCGGGCCGGTGACGGCGAGGCGCGGCAGCCGGCGGACCTCGATGCGTTCGTAGTCCTCGACCTCGGCGACCGCGGCGCGCACGATGTCCATGAGCTGCACGGGCCTGCGCCACTGCCGGGAAGGGGCGGCGCCCGAGAGGATCACCAGGCCCTCGGCGTGCCGACGCATGCGGGTGGTGAGGTGGTCGAGGCGGAAGAGGTCGGCGAGTTCCTCGGTGTCCTCGGTGCGGCGCTCCATGGTGTCGAGCAGGGTCAGCTGCTTGTGCAGCAGGACCTGGCTGCGGCGGGCGAGGTTGACGAAGACCTCGGAGACCCCGGACCGCAGTTCGGCCTGTTTGACGGCGGCCTCGACCGCGGCGCGCTGGAGGGTGTTGAGGGCCTGGCCGACCTCGCCCATCTCGTTCTTGTCGTACTCCAGCCGCGGTACCTCGGTCTCCACGTCGACCTGCTCGCCCGCGGACAGGCGGCGCATCACACTGGGCAGCCGCACCCCGGACGCCTCGTGGGCCTCCAGCCGGAGCTGGCGCAGGTCGCGTATGAGGCCACGGCCGATACGTACGGACAGGACCAGGGAGACCAGCAGGGCGACCAGCCCGAAGACACCGGCGACGACCGCCTTGACGATGACCTCGATCGCGACCGGGCGCACCCGGTCCTGGTAGCGGTCGTTGGCCTGATCGTCCAGGGTGCCGAGTTCGAGGAGGACGTTTCCGGCCGCGGTGTCCCAGTTCTTGGCGCTGACGCCCCGGGGCATGCCGCCGGGTGTGGTGCCGACGACGGCCTGTTCGACGGTGCGCAGCGGGGCGGTGGTGGCGTTCTTCCAGAAGCTCTCGTAGCGCTCGCGCTCCGCGGTGGGCAGCTGGACGAGGCCGACTTCGTAGACCACCTCCCGCTGGGCCTCCAGGTCGGAGACGTCGCGGATCTCCTCGCGGCTGAGCCGGCCCACGACCAGGGCGGAGCCGAGCAGGGCGTCCTCCTGGGAGAGCAGTTCGCGGGCTCGGGCGACGCTGACGAGCGCTCGGTACTGCTTGTCCATCTCCACGCTGTCGACGACGTCCAGCTTGGCCAGCAGGGCGTAACAGGGGTCGATCAGCTGGGTGTAGAGGGCGAGGGCCTGTGCCCGGGTGACGGTGCCTTCCTCGACGCTCCGGCGCAGCGAGTCGACGCCGTCGAAGGCGTCGAGCACCGCGGTCAGGCCTTCCCCGTCGTCCTGGTCCAGGACGTCACGCACGTCGGGGTCCTGGGCGTTCACGCGGATCTCGGCGACTGCCTTGTCGGTGGCGGTCCGGGTGCGGCGCAGTGCCGACAGCGCGTCGGAGGCACGGGGGTCGGCGAGGTAGACGAGGGCCTGGCGGCGTTCCTGCTGAACGACGCGGACGGTGTCCTCGATCGGGTAGCCGACCTTCTCGACGAGGGACGACACCGTGAACAGGCGGCTCGCCTCGCGTCCCGTGAGTACCGTGGCGAAGCCCCAGACGGCGGTCAGGGACACCAGCGGCACGAGAAGCAGCGCCACGATCTTCCGGCGGATCGACTTCCCGCGAAAGCGCATGGCCTCCCCCAGCTCGAACCCCCTCCGGCAGGGGGTACGCATGTGCGTCAACAAACGGCGCGAGCCTACTACCGACGCACAGTGAACTCGAAGAGCTGTCCGGAAGCTGAACTTCCGCCCCGGGGGCGAGACATGGCGTGTTGTCCGGTAATTACGGGAGATTGTCTCCCCGAATCCGCTCCTGTGGACCCGGCCGGATCCGGTCGGTCGTGCACACGAGTTGGCCAGAATTTTTCGCAACTCGGGAATCTTCGGGGCACGTCGTTCGTCCTACTCATTGGGAATTGGGGGCGGAATCGGCCACACGAGCCGTTTGCCGCACCTGGGCGGCGTAAAACAGCGCAAGCCGGGCAGCCACTGGGGAGCCGGGTCTTCGACTCGGAGGCGAGCGGTCTGCTGGCGGTGGGGAGTGACACAGTGATGGGCACGGCGGAGCGGCGTGAGGCGCCCGAGGAGAGCGCGGCGGCGGGCAGTACGGCGTTGCGGGATCCCGAGGCATCCGACCGCGACATTCCGGCGAACGAGCACGTGACAGCGGAGCGGAGCGAGAGCGCGCCGGACCGGCGCGGGTCGACGGGCCGCGGCACCCCCGCGGGAGCCGGGGACACGGCGCAGCAGGTCCGGCGGACCGGCGGGGGCGACACCCGCGGTACGTCCGCCACGGCACAAGCGCGGGCGGTCTACCGCCCGTTGTGGGTGGAGGAGCCCGCGCGGCGGCGTCGGATGCCCGACCCGGTGCGTACGGCGGCGGTGCGCGCGGTGCTGGTCATCGCCGTGACACTGATACAGGCGATGGTCGCCTTCCTGTGCACCCTGGCCGGATCCTGGCTGGCGTTCCCGATGGTGATCAGCAGCGTGGTCAGCACGGTGCTGGCCACCTGGGGCGCGCTGGACGTCTGGGTGACCCGGCAGGTGTGGAACCAGCGCAACGGCGTGGTGTCGACGCCCAGCAGCACCGCGCGTTCACTGCGCCGTGAGCGCCGTCGGCTGCGTCGACAGGCTCAGGCCGCCGAGCGCGCGCAGGAGCGGATACGCCGGCAGGGCGGCACCGGGCAGCTGTCCCACTCCTGAGGCGCTCGGCGCGGCACCGGCCGGGGGAGCCATGACGGGTTTCCCGGTCGGGCCGCGTCCGTTCACGCGGTGAGCGCAGATCTTCGGGACCTGTGAACGGACTCGGCCGACGACGATCTCGCGGGCCGATCGCCCTGGTGGTGTGCTGGACTCCTCACGAGCACCGGGAGTTCGCCCATGACGACGGCCGAGCATCCACCAGGCCCTCGGCAGGACGACGTCGAGCTCGCCGAGTTCGGCTACCGGCCCGAGCTCAAGCGGACCTTGGGCAACTTCCACACCTTCGCCGCGGGCAGCAGCTACATCTCGATCCTGACCGGCACTCTCCAGCTCTTCCACTTCGGCTACGGCAGCGGTGGCCCCGCCTACTGGTGGTCCTGGCCGATGGTGTTCGTCGGCCAGTTCGCGGTCGCCCTGTGCTTCGCGGAGCTCGCCGCCCGCTATCCGGTCGCGAGGTCCTCGGTCTACAACGCGGCGGCACCCTTCCACCGGTACCTCCGGTGGGGGGCCGTCCTGTTCGTCGCCGTGATCGCGGGCGGTGGCTTCGCCTACTGCTGGGTCGTGCAGCGGCACCGGACCGGTGTCCTCCAGGACCACCGCCTGACGAAGAGCTGATCAACCGGCGTTCGGCGCGGGCCGTTTGTACATCCGGGTCGCCGTGATCTCGCTGCGCACCTGCACCGCATCGCCTTCTCCGGCCGGGGCCTGCTGCGGCAGACCCGGCCGGAGGTGTTCCTCGACGCTGATGTACTTCAGGCCTGCCCGCAGGTCGGCGTCGTTGCGCAGCCGGATGACCAGCGGGAACTCCGCCAGCGCCGTCGTGTCGAACAGCCCTGTGGTGTACAGGAGCTGCACGCCGAGGGCGTCCGAGACGGCGCGCTGGAGCTCCAGCAGATAGGTCGCGTTGGCGCGCCCGATGGGGTTGTCGAGGAACAGCGTGCCGGCGTACCGGTGTTTGTCGCGACCCCGGTCGTTGCTCCTGAGCGCCGCCATCGTGCAGTACAGGGCGATGGCCGCGGTGAGCAGCTGTCCACCGGAAAAAACGTCGCCCATCTGACCGACGGGGACCCGCTCGGCCCGCAGTACGGCGTCCGGCTTGAGGATCTCGACGGCGACACCCTTGGGCTGAAGGGCCGCGCCGACCCCGCGCAGCAGCAGTGACATGCCGTCGCGCCGCAGATCGGAGTTCTTCTTCACGGCGGCCCGGGTCGCCTCGTCGATGACCTCGCCGAGCCGCTCGGTGAGGGTGCTCTGGTCGGGCTCCTCGAAGCGGATGCGCAGGAACTCCTGGCCGGACCACTCGCCGAGTCCCTCGGGCAGCCGGGAGAGCCGCTGGGCCGAGCGCAGGGTGGCGAGCGAGGACTCGACGAGCCCGCGCAGCCGGTCCACGATCGAGTCCCTGTTGCGCTCCAGCTGCTCCAGCTCGTCGGTCAGGACACGCAACCGGGGCGCGAAGGCGTTCGCCCACTTCTGCGCGTGCTCGGGCAACGCGGCGGCGGGCAGCTCACGGATCTGCTGGCGGGCCGGGGTGCGGACCTGCTCGTAGCGCGTGGAGTTGGCGTGCCGGACGAGGATGTCACTGGCCTCGCGGACGGCGGACTCGGCGGCGGACAGGTCGGCGGCGCAGCCGCGCAGCGAGCGGCGGGCCTCGGCGGCCGACTGCCGGGCCTCCTCCGGGGTGCCGGGGTAGGGCTCCGCCTCCTCCTGCTCCTCCTCGGGGGTGTGCTCGCGCAGCAGGTCCCGGAGCATCGCGGCGATCTCGTCGAAGCCGCCGGCCGCGTCCTCGGCGGCGCGGTGGTCGGCCAGGAGTTCTGCGTGGGCCTCGCGGGACCGGCTCAACGCCTCGGTGCGGGAGGCGAGTTCGGTCGTCGCGGTGCGCAGCAGCGCCTGGGCGTGCTCGGCGTCGCGCGGCTGGAGCTCCTCGGGCAGCTCGGTGTGGGTCCCGCCGTCCTCGGGGGCGTGCCGCTCGGTCTCGCCGCGCAGCCGCCCGAGCTGCTCGCTCGCGGTGGACACACGGGTCTCCAGGAGCTGCACCAACTCCTCCGCACGGGCGGCGGCGGCCTGCCGGGACGGCCCGTCGGAGCCGTCGGGCGACTGGAGCAACTGCTCCGCGCGCGTGCGGACCTTGTTGCTGAGCCGGTCCAGCTCGGTGCGGGCCCCGCTCTCGTCGCTCTCCGCGCGGGCCTGCTCGGCCCGCAGGTCCGCGCCGACGCCGACCTTCTCGTACAGCTGGGAAGCCGCCCGGTAGGCCTCGCGGAGGGCGGGCAGGGACGCCCCGGACGCGTCCGTCCCGCCTTCCGGTACGTCGTCGGGGGCGCCGGCGATCTCGGCGCGTTCGGCACGCAGCGCACGCGCGGTGCGGCGGGCGTCGTCGGCGGCGCGCTGGGCGCCGCGGCGGTCCTCGTCGGCGGCGCGGGCGCGCTCCAGGCAGGTCTGGGCGCGGGCCTCCGACTCGGCGGCCTCGTCGGCGAGTTCGCGCACCTTGACCTGCCACCCGGCGCGTTCGCGCAGCCGGAAGGCGAGGCCGGCCAGGGCGTCGGCGGCTCGCCTGGCCTTCTGCGCGGCCTCCTGGCGCTCGTCGCGCACCTGGGCCGCCTCGGCGGCGATCTCGTCGGCCTCCGCGCGCGCGGTCCGTGCCTCGGACAGCTCGGCCTCGGACTCCTCGGCGAACGCGCGCGCCTCCCCGGCGGACCGGGCCAGTTCGGTGAGCCGCCCGGCGGGACAGCCGGTACGCCACGAGGACAGCCGGGCGGCCAGCTCCCGGTCCTTGCCGAGCCGCGCGGCGAGGCGGCGGATGTCGTCGTCCCGCTCGGTCGCCCGCGCACGCAGCGCCTGCCGTTCCTCGTCGGCGGCGTGCTCGTCGTGCATGGCCGGGTTCGGCGGGACGAGGAAGACGTCTGCGCTCTGCGCGTCGGCCGCCGGGGTGGGCGCCAGCAGGGCGGCGGCCGTACCGACGGCCACGGCCGAACGGGGCAGCAGCGCGGCTTCACCGAGAGCCTCCCGCGCGCGCGCGTGCGAGGCGGGGTCGGTGATGATCACGCCGTCGACCAGTTCGGGCCGCGCGGCGAGCACGCGCGCGTGGTCGGCGGGGTCGACGGCCTGCGCGAGGTAGCGCCAGCCGGGCAGGGCAGGGATGCCGTGCTCGCCGAGGAACTCGACCGTGGCCAGCACGTCCGGGCCGGGCGGCAGCAGTCCCCCGTCACCGAGCGCGCCGAGGATGCGGGAGTCGTCGGCGGCCGCCGTCCGCAGCTCGAAGAGCTGCCGTTCGGCGGAGGAGACGGCGTCGTCGAGGAGATCACGCAGTTCGTCGGCGCAGCGGTCCAGGTCCTCGGGGGTCAGCAGGGAGCCGTCGTCCGGCTCGCCGTTCTGCCGTGGCTGCGGGATCCGCGGGCGGGCGCCGCCGGTCAGTCCGAGCAGCTCCGCGAGCCGTTCCTCGCCCGCCAGGGACTCGGCGAGCCGCAGCTCGGCCTCGTGGGAGCGGTGCGCGGCCGTCGCCGCGTCGGCGGCCCGGGCCGCGGTGAGCTCGGCGCGGGACTCCGCGGAGGCGGCCTCGCGCGCGTGCTCGGCGGCCCGGCGTGAGGCGTCACGCGCGGTGTCCCAGGCGGCGACGGCGGTCTTCTCGGCGTCGCTGGCGGCGAGGGCCGCGCGGGCGGGGTCGGCGTCGGGCGCGCTGTCGTCGAGCCAGCCCGCGCGTACGGCCTCGGCGGTCTCCTGCTCGACCTCGGCGAGGCGCTGGCGCAGGTGGCCGACCTCGCTGCGGGCGCGCTGGGCGTCGGTGGCGGCGGACGTCGAGTCCCGGTGTGCGGACTCGCCGACCTCCTGGAGTGCCGCCGAGCGCTCCTCCTCCTCGTTGGCGAGGGCCTCGGCGTTCTCGGCGGCCGCGTGCAGGGCCCGGACGAGGTCGACGGCGGCCCTGGCGCGGGCGGCCAGCGCGGGGGCGGCGTCGCGTTCGGCCTCCTGGATCGCGGCGGAGACGCGCGCGACCCGGTCGGCGGCGGCGCGATGGCGCAGCACGGCCTCGGCGGCCTGCCAGGCGGAGTGCAGGGTGCGGGCGTCGGCGAGTTCGCGCTTCTGCGCGGCGGCGGACTTCTCGGCGCCGGCGAGCG
The DNA here is from genome assembly GCF_045041255.1 of Streptomyces sp. NBC_00080. NCBI lineage: Bacteria > Bacillati > Actinomycetota > Actinomycetes > Kitasatosporales > Streptomycetaceae > Streptomyces > Streptomyces sp. NBC_00080. The sequence continues at coordinate 7,850,994 of NZ_CP108235.1, read as the reverse complement.
CCAACGAGGCATGACGGTAGGCGAGTTCGGCGGCGATCAGCGCGCTGCGCTCGCGCGCGCTCTCGGAGTGCGTGACGGCGTAGGCGGCGGCCGTGACCCGCTGGGCGAGATCACCGGCCCGTGCCTTCTCCCGCAGGCCGCGCGAGGACAGCCGCCGGGCCAGCGCGCGGGTGCGGCGCTCGGCGCCGGCGTGGATGTCCCGCGCGCGTGCCCGCGCCTCGGCGGCCTCGACGATCCGCCCGAGCAGGTCCACCGAACCGGCGGTGAAGTCCCGTTCGGCGATCAGCTCGGCGCGGCGGCCCAGCTTGTTGCCGAAGCCGCTGACCAGGTCGGCGAGCCCGTCGGTGTCCCGTGTGTCGGTCACCGCGCGCAGCAGCAGGTCGGTGAAGTCGGAGTCCTTCTTGACCGCGAAGAGGCCGGCGGCCTCGCCCTCGTCGGCGTTCATCTCCCGCTGGTAGCGGAAGAGTTCGGGGTCCAGGCCCAGCTCGCCCAGGTGCTCGATCCACCGGTCGTGGATCTCCTCCCAGTGCACCTCCAGATGCGGATACGCCTTCCCCGCCTCGGTGATGGCGTCCCGGAACCCCTTCATGGTGCGCCGCCGCCCCTGCGCGCCGGAGGCGCCCTCGACGGGTGGGCGGACGGCGGTGGACTCGGCGACGGGCAGGTTGTCCAGGCTGAGCCCCGGCCCGGGCCGGAACGAGTACCAGGCCTCCGCGAACTTCCGCGGATCGTTGGACACCTGCCGCCCGCGCCACTCGCTCGCCTTGCCGACGACGACGCACTCGCCGGTGAGCACGTGCTGCCACTCCAGTGCCACGTGTCCGCAGTCGTCGGCGAGCAGGAACTTACGGAGTACGCCGGAACTGGCGCCGCCGAGCGTGTTGCGGTGGCCCGGCAGCATCACCGAGAAGATCAGCTTGAGCAGGACGGACTTGCCGCCGCCGTTCTCCAGGAAGAGCACGCCCGCGGGCGCCGGCCGGCGCGGCGGGCCGACCGGCTCCTCCTCGAAGAACTCCGCCTGAGTGGGGGCGGGGTCAGGCACGATGTCGCCCACGCCCCGCAGGTCAAGCACGGTGTCGGCGTAGCGCGCACCGGCAGGCCCGATGGAGTAGAGGCGGACCCGGGACAGCTCGTACATGGCGGACTCTCGTAAGTCTTCGGCAGATCGGGGAGGGAAGGCGCTTCAGAAGCTCAGGGGCCCGAAGGCCCGGTAGCTCGGTAGCTCGGTAGCTCGGTAGCTTCAGGAGTGGAACGGCAGGCCGGCGTCGGCCACCAGGTCCAGGTCCTCGGTCTCCTCGGCCGGCAGCAGCGTCGGAGAGCCGTCGGTGACCGGGACGACGCCCAGCTCCAGCAGCTCGGCCATGGCGGCACCGCCCGCCATGTCACGCACCTGGAGCTGATAGCGGGCGGTCGTCCGGTAGGTACCGCCGCTTTCGTCACCGGTCCGCTGGAGGAAGCCGGAGTCGGTGAGGAACGCGACGGCCTTGCCGACGATGCCGGTCGTCGAACCGGCGAGTCTGCGGGCGTCCTTGGTGGCGCCGGTGGAGCTGCGTCTGGCCCAGATCCGCCAGGCGGCCTCCAGGCCGGGCGCGTCGGTGGCGGGGTCGGTGTTCTCGCCCTGCTCGTCCGCCCGCTCCTCCAGCCGGCGGCAGGCCTGGCGTACGAACGCGTCCACTCCGTTGACGCTGACCCGGCCGATGTAGCCGTCGTCGGCCAGGTCCTCGGGCCGGGGGAACGCCATCGCGGCGACGGAGAGGTGCGCGAGCCCGTGCAGGAACCGGTCGCCGCCGTCGGCGGAGGTACGACGCGCGTAGTCCCCCATCCGCACGGCGAACACCGAGTCCTCGGCTGCGGTCACCGCCATCCCCGCGCGTGGGGAGACCTCCAGCACGATCAGCCCGAGCCCGGTGGCCACGGCGTCGGCGAGCCGCGCGAACGCCGGGTCCTCCCGGTACCGCCGCAGCAGCTCGGCGTACTCCTGGTCCCGCGCGGGCTGCAGCTTGGGCATCAGCCCGAAGGCGACGAGCCGCGCCGCGTCGGCGGCGTCGGCGGGGGTGACGGCGGCGTTCGCCGCCGGGGCGGGGGCCTCCGTGTCGCTCCACTCGACCTGCTCGGTCACAGCTTCGGCTCCTTGGTGTTCTCGTGCTCGTCCACTCGGTTCCCGACCCGGCTCATGCCGCCTCCGTGCGGTCCGCCGCCATCCCCGCGGCGTCCAGCAGGGCGGTGCCGACGATGAGATCGGCTCCGCCGAACCCCGGGTCGTCCAGTTCCTTGCCGTCGTCCACGGCGAACAGCAGTTTCTCCTCGCCCTGGCGGTAGGCGGTGCCCACGGCCGGGCTGGCGGCGTGCACGGCCAGCAGAGCCACCAGATAGGCCAGTTCCTCGCCGTCCTTGGCCCGCGCCTCCTCGAGCAGTCCCGACAGCCGTCGTGGCGCGTCCGCCGGCAGATCGAGCAGCTCCTTGGCCATCGCCAGCTGTTCCTCGCTGAACCGGCTGTCGTCCGGCGTCGCGATGAGGTCCGGCTCCGGCATCTCCGCGCCCAGGTGCTCCCGCTCCACCGGCGGAGTCAGCAGCAGGTCGACGAGGTCGCCCACGCGCACCGACACCGGTGTGCGCAATCCGGTCCCGTGGGCGAAGAACGCGTCGGTGACCCGGACCGCCTGCTCCAGCGGCAGCGGCAGCACGGGGGTGACGAGGTGCCCGTAGAGGTCGATCCCCGACGAGGTCATGGGCGTGGCGAAGGCCTGGCGGTCCTGCTCGGCCCGGAACAGCGGGCCGGCCTCCAGCAGCCGGGACTGCAACTGGGTGTGCCGGCGGATGCAGTCCTTCACGATGTCGACGAGCTCGGCGGCCCGCCGCTTGTTCTCCGCGTCCTCGATCTCGTCGCGTGCCTTGCGGATGTTGGTGAGGATCGCGTTCTCGTGGCGGTAGCGGTCGGCGACGTGGTCGAGGGCCTCGGCGATCATGTCGGGGACGGCGTTGAGCCAGTCCACCGCGCGCACGTTGCGCCGGGTCGCCTCCAGGGCGCGGCGCAGGGTCTCCGAGTACTGCACGGTGCGGTAGCGGGCCTGTTCGGCGGCCAGCTGGGCGTCGGCGAGCCGGCCCCGCCGGATGAGCACCTCGAGCTTGACCTCGGCGGCGATCTGCGCGCTGGTGACGTCGGTGTCGAGGGCGCCGACGAGGACGTTGACCGCCTCGTCGGTCGTGCGGAGGTAGACCGCGCCGCCGTAGCCGGGGACCTCTTCGATCAGCTTGAAGTCGTAGTCGCGGCGCACATACGTGCCGTCCGGCGCGAACGTGCCGTACGCGGCGCGGAAGCCGCGGTCGACGCTGCCGACGTTGATCAGGTTCTCCAGCACCCAGCGGGCCACCCGCTCGTGCTCGGCGACGGGCCGCCGCGGGGCCTGCGCGGCGATGCGCGGCATGAGGCGGGCCACTATCTGGTCGTGGTCGGCTCCGGTGTCGAAGTCCATGTTGAGTGTGACGAGGTCGATGGCGGCGAGGGCGATCTCCGCCATGCCGTAGACCGAGTACTCACCGGCGAGGTTGGCCTTGCGGGCGTCGAGGTCGTGGATCGGCGCGGTGCAGGCGAGCGCGCGCAGGCGCCGCGCCAGCCCCTCGTCGGCCGCCGGGCCCGGTGCGGGGCGCGGCGCCGCGCTGAGCTGGGGCGGAACACGGTCCGTCGACGCAGGCGAAGTCACGGTGCACAGACTAGGTCCTCGGTCTGACATCGACCCAAACGGCGCGGATCGCCTCCGGCGGGATGGCCGGACGACCGCGGGTCGTTCTCCGGCTGCGGGCCGGCGGGAGCCGGTCGAGTCCGCGCGGCGGAGCCGCACATCGATGCAGACCCGCGTCGCTATGGGGTGCTGTCGCCCTCGACCCTTCGCCGGTAGGCCTCGAGCACGCGTTCCGACGAGTCGGCCAGGTAGACGGCCAGCAGCCGCTCGGCCTCCTCCGTGTCCTGCGCCTCCAGGACCTGGAGGATCTGGCGGTTGCGCTGGAGGTAGGGCTCGTGCAGCTTGCGCGGCTCGTCGACGAGGTGAAAGGCGAGGCGCAGCTCGGCGAAGACGCTGCGCATCAGCTCGTCGGTGCGCACGCTTCCGGCCAGGGCCACCAGTTCGCGGTGGAAGTGGAAGTTGGCGGTGCCCAGTCCTTTCCAGTCACTCTCGACGGCCGCGACCTGTCCTTCGGTGACGCTCGCCCGGAGGCCGTCCAGCATGTACGGCGGCTCTCCCAGCCCGCGTACGACGGCGCACTCGACGAGCGCGCGCGTGCGGTAGATGTCCTCGACGTCCTCGACGGTCAGGACCCGGACGAACACGCCCCGGTTCAGCTCGTGGACGAGCAGGCGCTCGTGGGTGAGCAGCCGGAACGCCTCGCGCAGCGTGTTGCGGGAGACGCCGAGCGCCCCGCCGATGCTGTCCTCCGACAGCCGTGTCCCGGGTGGGAAGTAGCCCTCGGCGATGCGGCTCCTGAGGATGTCCGAAACCCGTTCGGCCGTGCTCGTGCGGCCCAGGAGGGCGCGATCGTCGGCCAGTCCCGCCAGCTGCTCTGCCATGCCGGGAATTCAACCGCAGACACGAGAACGAAACAACGTGGGTATTGAAGGATCGTTCAACGATCCTCTACCTTCCTTTCATGGCACCGCCCGTCCCCGCCGCGGCGACCGCCTCCGCACGGCACAGCTCAGTCCCCGCACCCTCCGTCCTCCCTCAGCGAGGTGCCCCATGAGCACGCCCCCTCCATCCCGGACGCCGGCCACCGACACCCGCCCCGCCGCCTCCGCTCCCGCCTCCGGCACCGCTCCCGACGACGGCGCTCTGGCCTGGCTGCGGGCCCTCGGTCCGCGCGGCCGCCGCGCCTTCGCCGGCGCGTTCGGCGGCTACGCCCTCGACTCCTACGACTACTTCACGCTGCCGCTGAGCATGGTCGCGCTGGCGGCCTACTTCGGCCTGGACAGCGGTCAGACCGGCCTGTTCACCACCGTCACCCTGGTCGCCTCGGCGATCGGCGGCGCCGTCGCGGGGGTGCTGGCCGACCGGATCGGCCGGGTCAGGGCCCTGATGATCACGGTGATCACGTACGCGGTCTTCACCGTCGCCTGCGGCTTCGCGCCCAGCTACGAGACGCTGCTGGTCTTCCGGTCCCTCCAGGGCCTCGGTTTCGGCGGCGAGTGGGCGGTCGGCGCGATCCTGGTCGCCGAGTACGCGAGCGCGAAGCACCGGGGTCGCACCCTCGGCGCGATCCAGAGTTCGTGGGCCGTCGGCTGGGGCCTCGCGGTAGTGGCGTACACGCTGGTCTTCTCGTTCTTCGGCGACGACGTCGCCTGGCGCGTGATGTTCTGGACCGGCGCCCTGCCCGCGCTGCTCGTGGTGTGGATGCGGCGCCGGGTGCAGGACGCGCCGGAGGCCACGGCCGCCCGTGAGCAGAGCGCCGAGAAGGGCTCGTTCCCGGCGATCTTCAAAGGGCCGCTGCTGCGGACCACGCTCTTCGCGGGCCTGCTCTCCACCGGTGTGCAGGGCGGCTACTACACCCTGGCGACCTGGGTGCCGACGTATCTGAAATCGGAGCGGGGCCTGTCGGTGGTCGGCACCGGCGGCTATCTGACCTTCCTGATCTCGGGGGCCTTCCTCGGCTACCTCACGGGCGGCTATCTCACCGACAGACTGGGCCGGCGCCGCAACATCTGGCTGTTCGCCCTGCTGTCCGCGGTGTGCATCCTGGCCTACGCGAACATCCCGAGCGGCGCGGACACCCTGCTCCTCGTGCTCGGCTTCCCGCTCGGGTTCTGTATGTCGGCGATCTTCAGCGGCTTCGGCTCCTACCTGAGCGAGCTGTACCCGACGGCCCTGCGCGGCACCGGACAGGGCTTCACCTACAACACCGGCCGCGCCGTGGGCGCCGTCTTCCCCACCACGGTCGGGTTCCTCGCCGACAGCTGGGGCGTGGGCGGCGCGCTGGTGTTCGGCGCGATCGGCTACGCCATCGCCGCCCTGGCTCTGCTGGGGCTGCCGGAGACCCGCGGGAAGGAACTGGAGTGAACCGTCCGATCCTCACGCAGGACAGCCGTCCGCCCCTCGCCGACGACCGTCCCGTCACCCTGCTCGACGAGCACGCGCACGCGTGGAGCCCCGCCACCGCCCGGGCCCGCTTCCGGGCGGGCCTGGCCGGCCCCACGGCCGGGGTCGCGGGCGGCCACACCCAGGTCAACCTGATCTCGGTGCCCGCGGACTGGGCGTACGACATGCTCCTGTTCTGTCAGCGCAACCCCAAGCCCTGTCCCGTCCTCGACGTCACGGACGCCGGCTCCTGGACGACCGTCCTCGCCGAGGGCGCCGACCTGCGCACCGATCTGCCGCGCTACCGGGTCTGGGCGGACGGGGAACTGGTGGACGAGCCGACGGACGTGCGCGCCTACTGGCGTGACGACCTGGTGTCGTTCCTCATCGGGTGCAGCTTCACCTTCGAGTGGGCGCTGTCCGGGGCGGGCGTCCCGATCCGGCACGTCGAGCAGGGGCGCAACGTCCCGATGTACGTGACGAGCCGCCGGTGCCGGCCCGCGGGGCGACTGCACGGCCCCATGGTGGTGTCCATGCGTCCGGTGCCGCCGCAGCACCTCGCGGCAGCCATCCGGGAGAGCAGCCTGCTCCCGGCGGTGCACGGCGGCCCCGTACACTGCGGCGATCCGTCGGGACTCGGCATCGACGACCTCGGCCGGCCCGACTTCGGCGACCCGGTGGAAGCCGCGCCGGACGACATCCCGGTGTTCTGGGCCTGCGGTGTGACCCCGCAGGCCGCGGTGATGGCCTCGCGCCCGCCGTTCGCCCTCACCCACGCCCCGGGACAGATGTTCCTCACCGACGCCCGCGACGAGCAGTACCGCGTGGCTTGAGAAGGAGATACGAAGGAACCATGACCGCGACGACCGCGATCGATCTGAACGCCGACCTCGGCGAGGGCTTCGGCCGCTGGCAGCTGACCGATGACGAACAACTGCTGTCCGTCGTCAGCAGTGCCAACGTGGCCTGTGGCTTCCACGCCGGGGACGCGATCACCATGCGGCGGGTGTGCGACCTGGCGGCCGAGCGGGGCGTGATGATCGGCGCGCAGGTCTCCTACCGGGACCTGGCCGGGTTCGGGCGGCGCGCCATGGACGTGCCGCCCGCCGAACTGGCCGCCGAGGTGGCGTACCAGATCGGCGCCCTGGAGGTGTTCGCCCGGGCGGCGGGCGCGTGCGTGGCGTACGTGAAGCCGCACGGCGCGCTCCACAACCGGGTCGTGCACGACGAGGAGCAGGCCGGCGCGGTGATCGACGGGGTGCTCCTCGCCGATGCCGCGCTGCCCGTGCTCGGGCTGGCCGGCTCGCGCCTGCTGGAGCGGGCCCGGGAGGCGGGGCTCCTGGCCGTCCCCGAGGCCTTCGCCGACCGCGCCTACACCGAGAAGGGCACGCTCGTCCCTCGTGGGAGGGCCGGGGCCGTGATCACCGACCCGGACGCCGTCGTGGAACGGTCGGTGCGGCTGGCTCGCATCGGGCAGATCACATCCCAGGCGGGATCGTCCATCGACGTACGCGCGCGTTCTCTGTGCCTGCACGGCGACACGCCCGGCGCGGTGGAGCTGGCCCGCCGGGTCAGGCGTGGACTGGAGGAGTCGGGCGTACGGGTGGAGGCCTTCGTATGAGCGTGCGCGTGCTGTCCGTCGGCGACGACGCCCTGCTCGTCGAGGTGACGTCGGGCGCGGAGGCCGAGGCACTGCACGCGGAGCTGCTGCGTCGCCGCGGGGCGGGCCTGCTCAGCGCCCGCGAGATCGTCCCGGCGGCCCGGACCGTCCTCCTGAACGGTCTGACCGACCCCGGTCGGCTGGCGTCCGAGCTGGCCGCGTCCGACGTACCGCCGGCTCCCCCGCGTGAACAGGCGGCCGTGGAGATCCAGATCCGGTACGACGGCCCGGATCTGGCCGAGGTCGCCGCCCACTGGGGCGTCCCGGAGGCGGAGGTGGCCCGCATCCACGCGGTCACCGAGTTCCGGGTCGCCTTCTGCGGGTTCGCGCCCGGCTTCGGCTATCTGACCGGCCTGCCTCCGCGCTACGACGTGCCGCGCCGGGCCACCCCACGCACCGCCGTGCCGGCCGGTGCGGTGGCGCTGGCGGGGCCGTACACAGGTGTGTACCCACGTTCGTCGCCGGGCGGCTGGCAGCTGATCGGCAGTACGGACGCGGTGCTCTGGGACCACACGCGCGTGCCGGCCGCGCTGCTGTCGCCGGGCACGCGCGTGCGCTTCGTCCCGATGGGACCGGCGGGACCTGTGGGCACCTCATGAGCGACCGCGCAGTCTCCGTCGTCCGCGCCGGGGCGCTCACCACGGTGCAGGACCGGGGCCGCCCGGGGCACGCGCATCTCGGCGTGCCCCGTTCCGGCGCTCTCGACGCGCCCGCGGCGGCCCTCGTCAACCGGCTGGTGGGTAACCCGCCCGACGCGGCCGTGCTGGAGACGACGCTCAACGGCTGCGCCCTCAGGCCGCGTTCCGACATGACCGTCGCGGTCGGCGGCGCGCCCTGCCGGGTCACCGTGGACGGCCGGCCGGTCGCCTGGGGCGCGCCCGTGCGGGTACGCGCCGGGACCCTCCTGGACATCGGACCGGCCGTCTGCGGGGTACGCACCTATGTGGCCCTGGCCGGCGGCATCATCGTCGAGCCGGTCCTCGGCAGCCGGTCCACCGACCTGCTCTCGGGTCTCGGGCCCCCACCGCTCACGGACGGCACCGTCCTGCCGCTGGGGCGCGAACGCGTCCCGCACGCGCGCGTGGACGTCGCCCCGCAGGCTGCGCCCCCGGCCGAGCTCGTCCTCCGGGTGACGCTCGGCCCACGGGACGACTGGTTCACGCCGGACGCGCTCCGCGCCTTCACCTCGCGGACGTTCCTCGTGTCCTCCGCGAGCAATCGCATCGGACTGCGCACCGAGGGGCCCGCCCTGGAGCGGGCGCGCAGCGGTGAACTGGCGAGCGAGGGCATGGTCCTGGGCGCCGTGCAGGTTCCGCCCGCCGGCCGGCCGGTGGTCTTCCTGGCCGATCACCCGACCACCGGGGGCTACCCGGTGATCGGGGTCGTCCGCGCGGGCGATCTCGCGGCGGCGGCCCAGGCCGTGCCCGGAACACCGGTCCGCTTCGTGGCCGTACGCCGAAGGTGACGCAGAAGCCGACACCTTCCGCTTCGGCTCTTCCGGGCTTCAGGCGGCGTCCGGCTGCCGTTCCGCCACGGAGAGCGCGGCGAGCGCCGCGGACACCGCCGCGGAGGCCCGCAGATCGAGACGGGCGCTCGTCCCCCGCGCGCGGTGCCGCAGCTCGTCGGCGGCCAGCGTGAGCAGTTGCGGGAGCAGGTCGGTGCAGCGCCGGGCCACCCAGCCGGTGCCAGCGGTCGCCAGCCACCACAGGCTCGCCGAGGCCGTCGGCGCCGGGAACTCGGGCTCGGGCGAGGGCGCGGCGCCGTTCGCGAGGCCCGCCTCGGCGAGCACCGCGTGGAAGCGCAAGGCCAGTTGCCGGTGCCCCCGCTCCCCTGGGTGGAGCCGGTCCGCGCTCCACATGGCCCGGTCCGTCAGCCAGGCGCCCTCCGCGGCGTGCAGGTGGACGGCGCCGTACCGTTCGGAGAGCGCGTGGACGACGGCGTTGACCGCGCGCTGCCGCCGGGCCAGCGGCCGGGCGAGAGCCCCGGGCAGCCCGAGGGTGCCGCCCGGGTCCGGCAGGCAGGCGGTGAGCAGGACCGCGCCCTGCTCGGCGAAGGCGCCGTAGACCGTGTCGAGCCGGGCGGCCACGGCATGGATGTCGAAGGTGCAGCGCAGAGTGTCGTTGACGCCGACGACCACGGAGACGATGTCGGGCCGCAGTTCCAGCCCGGCCGGGAGCTGCCGCTCCAGCACGTCCCGCGTCTGCGCGCCGCTGACCGCGAGATTGATGAACTCGACGCGCTCCCCAGGCGCCACGACCGCGTCGCTCCCCGCGCACGCCGCGGTCCGCGCGAGCCCTTCGGCCCCCGTGGTCCACGAAAGCACCTCGACCCCTGGGAGCCCCTCGGCCACCGCCGCCCGCGCGGCGCCTTCGTTCTGGCCCACCAGGCCCTGGGCGAGCAGGGCGGCCCAGCCGCGCCACCGCCCGCCCACGGGGTCCCCCACGCCCTCGGTGAGCGAGTCCCCGAGGGCGACGAAGCGGACGTGTCTCATCCGAGGCCTCCGGGCGCGAAGGGACGCACAGGCGCGGTCACCGGGGCCGGCACCGACACCGTCGCGTCGTGCGCCGTGAGGAAGGCGTCGACCGCCGTACCCCAGCCGAAGCACTCCGCACGCGCGCGTGCGGCCTCCCGGCGAGCCCTGAGGGGGCGCTCCAGGAGGTTCTCCACGGCGTCCGCGAACGCCTCCCCCCGGTCGGCCGCCGTGGTCCCCGCGGCGCCGATCACCTCGGGGAGCGCCGAGGAGGCGCTCGCGACGACGGGGGTCCCGCACGCCATGGCCTCCAGGGCGGCGAGCCCGAACGTCTCCGCAGGCCCAGGGGCCAGACACACGTCGGCCGAGGCCTGCAGGGCCCCGAGCGCACCACGGTCGGAGACATGCCCCAGGAACGTCACGGGGAGCCCGCGCTCGCGGGCCCGCTGCTCCAGCCGCGGCCGCAGCGGTCCGTCGCCCGCGACGACCAGGACCGCCCGCGCACCGCGCCGCAGCAACGCCTCCAGGGCGTCCAGCGCCGTGCCGGGCCGCTTCTCCACGGACAGACGGGTGCACATCACCAGCAAGGTCCGGTCCTCGCGCGCGTGACGGGCCCGCAGCCCGGCGTCGTACAGGGCGGGGTGCCGTTCGACGAGGTCGACGCCCAGCGGCGCCCGCACGACGTTCCGCGCCCCGATCCGCACGAACTCCCGCTCGGCGAACTCCGTGGTGCACACCACGCGCGCGTACGTGTGCGCCGTGCGGAGGTTGAGCGCGTCGGCGGCGCGCCGGGCCGCACCCTCGGGCACACCCCAGGTGCGCAGGACGCCGTCGGCGCTCTCGTGGGAGACCATCACGGCGGGAACCCGGGCCCGTCGTGCCCACCTCCCGGTCCAGCGCAGTGTCGTACGGTCGGAGACCTCCAAGCGGTCGGGGGCGAGTTCCTCCAGCAGGCGGGCGACCCGTCGTTTGTCGGTGAGGACGCGGTAGCCGCCGGTGCCGGGCAGCAGCGGCCCCGGCAGGGTGATCACCCGCCCCTGCTCGGTCCGACGGTCGCTCTCCCGCTCGCCGGGCACGATCAGGACCGGGTCGTGGCCGGCCGCGCGATAGCCCTTGCCGAGTTCGCGCAGGGCCGTGCGCAGGCCGCCCGAGGCGGGGGCGACGAAGTTGGCGAGCCGCACGATCCGCAGCGGCCCGGCACTCGTGGAGGTGGGGCGGCCGGGGCCGTTGCCGCCGTCGCTGCGGCTCATGCCGTCGGGGCCGCTCATGCCGCCACCGCCGGTCGACGCGCGGCGAGCACGTCCTCGTAGTGGTCGATGAGCCGGTCGCCGACGGCGGCCCAGGTGCGTCCCTCGACCGTGGCCCGCCCTGCGGCACCGTAGGCGGCCCGCCGCGCGGGGTCGGCCACCAGCGCCGCCACCGCCTCCTGCACGACGGCGGCGTCCCGGGGCGGGACGAGCAGGCCGGTACGCCCTTGGGCGACCAGGTCCAGCGGGCCGCCCGCGGCGGGCGCGACCACCGGCACACCGCTGGCCATGGCCTCCTGCACGGTCTGGCAGAAGGTCTCGAAGGGGCCGGTGTGCACGAACACGTCCAGCGAGGCGAAGATCCGGGCGAGTTCGTCGCCGGTGCGGTTGCCCAGGAAGACCGCGCCCGGCAGGGCCTCCTCCAGGCCGGGCCTGCTCGGACCGTCGCCCACCACCACGACCCGCACGCCCGGCAGCCCGCAGACGCCGGACAGCAGCTCGACGTGCTTCTCGGGGGCGAGCCGTCCGACGTAGCCGACGATCAGCTCGCCGTTCGGGGCGAGCGCGCGGCGCAGAGCCTCGTCGCGGCGGTCGGGACGGAAGCGGCGGGTGTCCACGCCCCGCGGCCACAGCTTCACCCGGGGGACACCGTGCGCGTCCAGGTCGTACAGGGCCGCACTGGAGGGGGCGAGGGTGAGGTCGGCGGCGGCGTGGACGGACCGTATCCGGCGCCAGGCGGCTGCCTCGCCGGCGCCCATGTAGGTGCGGGCGTAGCCGCCCAGGTCGGTCTGGTAGACGGCGACGGCGGGGATACCGAGCCGGGCGGCGGCCGACATGCCCCGTACGCCGAGGATGAAGGGGCTGGCCAGGTGGACCATGTCGGCCCGGTGCTCGGCGATGGCGGCGGCGACGCGTCGGCTGGGGAGAGCGACGCGGACCTGGGGGTAGCCGGGGAGCGGAAGGGAGGGGACTCGGACGACGGGGCAGGGCGCTTCGGCGTCCGGCCCGGTCCCGGCGGCGGTGGCCGGGGCGACGACGACGGGGGTGTGACCGCGATCGACGAGGTGTCGGGCGGTCTGGAAGGCGCAATGGGCCACGCCGTTCACGTCGGGGGGAAAGGATTCGGTCACGATGACGACACGCATACCCGTGTTGTCGCCGCCCCGGACGTGGACGCGTCAAAGTGGATCTTTCCGAACGACAAACGTCCCGTGAGCGTTGCGCTGCGCAGGGCGTAGGCGCGCTACCCGTTCCGCGCAGGTCGGACGGCGTCCATGCCGGTCCGCCCGGCGGGCCATCGGGTGTTCATCTGCCGGGCCGGCCGCCGCCAGGCTCCCCTCGGGCGGCGGCCTGTCCCGACAGTCACATCGCGGACGCGGAGTCCGGTCCGATCCGGCTGCGCACGGCCGTCTGGACCTCCGCCTCCTCGGCCGGATCTGCGGCGAGCCGGCGCAGGCGCTCCACGACCCGGGCGTCACCGGTCTCGGCGTGCCGGGCGGCGATCTCGCGGGTGCCCTCCTCGCAGTCCCAGAGGCACTCGACGGCGAAGCCGGTGGCGTAGGACGGGTCGGTGGCAGCCAGTGCGCGGGCGCAGCGCCCGCGCAGATGGGACGAGGCCGTCTCGCGGTAGATATGGCGCAGGACGGGTGCCGCGCAGACGATGCCGAGCCGTCCGGCGCCGTCGACGAGGGTCCACAGGCTCGGCGCGTCGCAGCCCTCGCCGCGTACGGCCTCGCGCAGCGCGCCGAGGACGAGATCGCTGTCCTGGGTTCCGCCCCGGCAGGCGAGCATGCGGCCGGCCGCGGCGCCCAGGGGGTCGGGCCGGTGGGCCCAGCCGCGGGCCCGGTCCACGGCGGCGACGCTGCGCATGCGCTCGAAGGCGTCGACGGCGGCCTCGACGACGGGCGTCGAGCCGGTGGCCATGGCCTGTTCGATGAGGAGCAGGGCGTCGGGGTCGTTGAAGTCGGCGAGGTAGCGCAGGGCCGTGCAGCGGGCTCCCTCGGTGCCGTCCTTGGCCGCCTGCACGATCTCGGCGCGGTCCTCGGGACCGGCCACGGCGGACAGGCAGCGGGCGGCGGGGACATGGAGCGCGGCTCCGCGTTCGACACCCTGCTGGGCCCATTCGAAGACGGCCTGGACGCTCCAGCCGGGGCGGGGTCCGCTCGGACTCATCTGACGTTGCCAGCGGTCGAAACAGCCGGCCTCCTGAGCGGCACGCACGCGTGTGGAGACGTACTCGCGGGGATCCTCGGCCCACAGCCGCCAGGGCCGTGGTTCGAAGGCGTCCCGTACGGCGGCGGCGAGTTCGGCCTCGCCCTCGGTATCGGTGGCGAACCGTGCGAGCACGGGTGCCGCGAGGGCGCGCAGACCGGCGTCGTCGTCCCGCAGGGCGAGTTCGTCCAGGGCCCAGGCCCAGTTGGCTCCTGAGACCGCGTATCGGCGCAGCAGGGCCAGGGCTTCCCGCCTGCCGTAGGAGGCGAGGTGGCCGAGGACGGCCAGGGCCAGGCCCGTGCGGGATTCCTCGGTGTCGAAGGAGTCCTCGACGTCGAAGAGGTGGGCCTCGATCTCGTCCAGCTCGCCGTGCAGATCGAGGTAGAGACGGGCGTAGTAGAGGGAGCGGTTCTCCACCTGCCAGTCGTGGCGGGGGTCCCGCAGCACACAGTGGTTCAGCGCCGCGAGCGCCTCGGCTCGCGGAGCGGTGAGCGCGTGCAACGTGCCGTCGCCGCGCCCCCTCTGGAGCAGGCCGAGCAGCGTACCGCTGGGCGCTATGACCGGATCGAACATGGGAAACAGCCTCACATCAAGCGTCGACGCAACCGGGGACGTGCATTACCTGGCCGCGTGACAACACGTCGGGGCGCCCGCCGTTTCCTGCTTGCTGTAGACCATTTTCCTCTGCCTCTCGTCGGTGGCCCATGCGGACCGCGTCACGGCCCGCGCGGTGCGGCAACACCTGCCCAGCCATCGCGTCCGTGAATCACGACGTCATGATGACCCGGCTGTTCTACCTGCCGCGACCGAAATTTCCGGCGGCCTTGTACCGCCTCCCCCGTGGTCGTCGATTTACCTGGTCAGGAACTCTCGTTGACCTGCTCGCAACCGTCGGCTCAGTGCGCGCCGAACAGGTCGAGCAGCTCCGCCCTGCCGAACATGCGAGCGGTGTCGACGGCCGACGGGGTCCCCTGGGAGGGGTCGGCGCCGGCCTCCAGCAGGACCTTGATGACGTCCGTCTCGCCCTTGAAGGCCGCCCCGGCGAGCGGGGTCTGGCCTCGGTCGTTGATCCGGTCGGCCTCGGCGCCGCGGGCCAGCAGGGCCCGGACCGCGTCGGCGTGGCCGTGGTACGCGGCGAGCATCACCAGGGAGTCGCCGCGGTCGTTGGTGAGGTTGGCCGGAACGCCCGCGTCGACGTACGCCACGAGCTCCTCGGTCCGACCCCCGCGGGCCAGATCGAAGATCTTGGTCGCCAGCTCCACGACCTCGGGGTCGGGGCCTTCGCTCATCGGCCGGTCCGCCTCTCCACTCAACCGTTCAGGTGAATCGCCAGCGTACTGGCTCGTCGGAAACATGGCCGGTCCCGTCGACGGCAAAGATCACGGGCAGACCCGTTCGACGCAACTCTCCTGCTCAGGCAGTCCACCAGGCCTTCCGCCAGCTGGGGGAAATCAGCCGTTTTTCACCCAGTTGCACCTTTTATAGTATGGATACATCCTGTGATCCTGGAAGTACTCATGGTGACTGTCCCCCGCGAACCAGGAGAACCCAAATGATCCTGTCCATGTCAGGCGTAGTCCTGCTCGGCATCATCGTCTTCCTCTTCTTCCGCAAGGACGGGCTCAAGGCGTCGCACGCCGTGGTCTCGGCCCTGTTCGGGTTCTACATGGCCAGTACGGCCATCGCCCCGAGCATCAAGGCAGGCGGCGAGAGCCTGGCGAGCCTCCTCGGCGGCATCAAGTTCTGACGCCGTCCGTCCCGTCCGTACGCACCTCACAGGAGACAGCAGTGGCCCGGCGCCCCCTTCCCAGCATCCTGAGCACAGGCAGCGCACAGATCGCCCGGAGCCGGGAGCTGGCCCGGACGGCGGCCGACAGCGCCACCGATGTCCTCCATCCGCTGATCACGATCACCCGCGGACTGCGCCGGCTGGCCTCGGCCGGGCGGCGCAGGTGGGCCGAGACCCCCAGGGACAAGCGCGGACCGCTGCTGTTCCTGGCGGCCTCGTTGATCCTGGTCGTGGTGCTGGTGCCGTACGGCCCGCTGCTCGCCGTCATCACCCTGATGGCGGCAGCGGCCTGGCAGGGCAGGGACCGCACCCCACCGGTTCCCGAAGGCCCCGACGAGTCGCAGATCCAGCGACTCCAGGTGCTGTACGAGGCCCTGGTCCCGCACTTCTCGACGGCCGACGACCCCGCTCCCCTGTACGCCCACGGCGGCGACTGGGAGACCGTCTTCCCGACGCAGGAGTTCGACGACTCGGGCCGCGTGGCCCTCCTCGTGATCCGCTACCCCGCGTTCTTCCCGGACGGAGAGGCCGCACCACGCGCTCGGATCGAGCAGTTGCTCGCCGCGAAGTCCGGCCGTGGCCGCGAATACCTCTTCGTCTGGGACGAGGAGGGCAACGAACTCACCCTCAGCGTCCTCAGCCCCCTCCCCACCGACTTCGCGGCCCAACGCTTCGTCACCGCCCCCGGCGAGACGGTCCTGGGCTTCACCGACCCCTCCCGTGTCCATCGCACGCTCCCCCTCGCCCACGGTGAGGACCGGCGCGACGTACCGCCGGTCGTCTGGCGCACCGGCATCCGCTCCACCGAGCCGCACCTGCTGGCGGTCGGCCAGCCCGGCAGCGGCACCTCCACCCTGCTGCGCTCCATCGCCCTGCAGGCCCTCCAGCACGGCGACGTCCTGGTGATCGAGGGCGGCAGCACCGGCGAATACGCCTGCCTCACCGGCCGGGACGGCGTCCTGGGCGTCGAGGTAGGACTGGCCGGGGCGCTGGCCGCCCTGGAGTGGGCGGTGCACGAGACGGAGCGCCGGCTCATCGCCGCCAACCGCGCCCGGCAGGCGGGAGACCCGCCGCCGGACGACACCAGACACCCCCTGTGGATCCTGCTGGACCGCCCCACCGCCTTCACCCACCTGGCCGACACGGACGGCCGCAAGGACCCGCAGTCCCTCCTCCAGGTCCCCCTCCGGCACGGCCGCGCGGTCGGGGTCACGGTGGTGGTGGCCGAGCAGTTCGACGCCCTGGACTCGCTGAGCGACGCCGTGCGGCAGCACACCCGCGCGCGGGTCGCGCTCGGGCCGGCGTCGAAGCAGCAGCTGGAGGCTGTCCTCGGCGCACCCCCGCACACCACGCCCGTCGACCACACACCGCCGGGACGCGGATACGCCCGGCTCGGTTCGGGGCCGGTGCACCGGCTCCAGGTACCGGCGACGCCGGACCCGTACGACGACGCGACGAGCGACGCGCATCGGCAGGCCGTGCTGGACCTGCTCCCGCCGCGCTCCACGCCGGCCGACACGGAGACGTTGCCGCCGGTACCGGCCGAGGTCGTCGTGCTCACCAAACCCGTGGACACGGACGCCGAGGCCGGGAAGGCCACGGGTGCCGAGCCCGTGGCGGCCGACGCCGTGACCGCGGAGCAGGTGTCCAGCGCGGGGGGGTGACCGCTCCCGCCGGGCGTTCCCCTAGGCGACGAACGTGCGCGGCCCCTCGGCGCCGACCGTCCCCCCGCTCTCCACGATCCGGGCCGCGGCCGCCAGCCGGGCGGCCGCCTCCTCCGCCACCGCGCCTCCCACGGTGAACGGCAGCCGTACATACCCCTCGAAGGCGCCGTCGACGCCGAACCGCGGTCCGGACGGCACCCTCAGGCCCACCCGTTCCCCCGCCTCGGCGAGCCGTGACCCGGAAAGACCCCCGGCCCGCACCCACAGCGTCAGCCCGCCCTCGGGCACGGCGAACTCCCACTCCGGCAGCTCCCGGCGCACCGCAGCGACCAGGTCGTCCCGGTTCTGCCGGGCCTGGTGGCGGCGCAGTTCGACGGCCTGCTCCCAGCCGCCGGTGCTGAACAGCCAGTTCACCGCCAGCTGCTCCAGTACCGGTGTGCCCAGGTCGGCGTAGGCTCGGGCCGCGACGAGGCTGCGGATCACGTCCGGGGCCGCGCGCACCCAGCCGATGCGCATCCCGGCCCAGAAGGCCTTGCTCGCCGACCCCACCGTGATCACCGTCGACCCCGCGGGATCGAAGCCGCACACCGGCCGGGGCATCTCGACACCGTCGTCGAGCCACAGTTCGCTCATGGTCTCGTCGGCGACCAGCACGGTCCCGGCGGAACGGGCCGCCTCCACGAGTTGGCGCCGCTGGTCCTCGTCGGCGAGCGCGCCGGTCGGGTTGTGGAAGTCGGCGACGACATACGCGATGCGCGGCGCGGCCTCGCGCAGGACCTGGCGCCAGCGGTCCATGTCCCACCCGGCGAGCCCCTCGGCCATCGCGACGGGCACCAGACGCGCCCCCGCCTCACGCATCAGCTGGAGGATGTTGGCGTAGGAGGGCGACTCGACGGCGATGCGCTCGCCGCGCCCACCGAACAGATGACAGATGGCGTCGATGGCGCCCATCGCGCCCGTGGTGACCATGATCTGCTCGGGCATCGTCGGGATCCCGCGCGCGGTGTACCGCTCGGCGATCATCGACCGCAGCGCGGGCAGGCCCGCCGGATAGTCGCCGTGCGTGTGGGCGTACGGCGGCAACTCCTCCAGCGCGCCCCGCACCGCCCGGGTGAGCCAGGGCTCGGGCGCGGGCAGCGCCGCGCAGCCCAGGTCGATGATCGAGCCGAGGGCCTCGGGCGGCAGGGGCTCCAGGCCGCGCGCCGGAACCGGGTTGCCGGCCGGGACGGCCGTCCAGCTGCCCGCGCCGCGCCGGGACTCCAGGAACCCCTCGGCGCGCAGCGCCTCGTAGGCGGCGGCGACGGTCGTCCGGCTCACGGACAGGGAGAGGGCCAGTTCACGTTCCGCGGGCAGGCGCGCGGCGACGGGGACGCGGCCTTCCAGCACCAGCAGCCGGATACCGTCGGCGAGCGCCCGGTAGGCCGGCGGCCGGCGCGACCCGGGGCCGGCCGGACGGTCCTGCTGGGACTTGAGCAGCCGCGAAAGCTGTGCGGCCCCCACCGCCGAGGTCCACTGCGCCATGCTTACCAGTCCACCTTCCCCAAATTGGCCATGGATGCCCTGCGCTTCCAAGCCACAGAGTGTCACGGGTCAGGCCACTACGACCACCAGGGGGACCCCTTGTCCGAGCCGCCACCGCAGGGAGCACCCTCGCGGGATCCGCACGGCCACCTCGCCCGTCGGCTGATCCAGCTGTACGTCGGCCTCGCCCTCTACGGCGCCAGTTCCGCCCTCCTCGTGCGGGCAGGGCTCGGTCTGGAGCCCTGGAACGTGCTGCACCAGGGTCTCGGCGAGCTCACCGGCCTGACGATCGGTGTCGTGTCGATCGTCGTGGGCGCGGCGGTACTGCTGCTGTGGATCCCGCTGCGCCAGCGTCCGGGCCTCGGCACGGTCTCCAACGTCTTCGTCGTCGGCCTCGCGATGGACGGCACGCTCGCGTACGTCCCCGAAGCGCACGGGCTCGCCGTCCAGATGCCGCTGCTGCTGGCGGGGATCGTCCTCAACGGGGCGGCCACCGGTCTCTACATCGCCGCCAGCTTCGGGCCCGGCCCGCGCGACGGGCTGATGACGGGGCTGCATCGGCGTACCGGGCGTTCGATCCGGCTGATGCGGACGGCCGTGGAGGTGGCGGTCGTGGTGACCGGGTTCGCCCTCGGCGGCACCATCGGCGTCGGCACCGTGCTCTACGCGGTGACGATCGGTCCGCTCGCCCAGCTCTTCCTGCGGATGTTCGCCGTTCCCGCTGCACCGGGCGGCAGCACGGTCGTTGCCACCGGGACACCCCAGGGAGCCATACTGCGTCCGTGACCAGCCTCATGACCCACCCGTATCTCGACCATCCGGGGCCCATCCCGTTCGCCCACCGCGGTGGGGCCGCGGACGGCCTGGAGAACACCACCGCGCAGTTCCGGCGGGCGGTCGAGGCGGGGTACCGCTACATCGAGACCGATGTGCACGCCACCCGGGACGGCAAGCTCGTCGCCTTCCACGACGCGACGCTGGATCGGATGACCGACGGCGCCGGCCGCATAGCGGACCTGCTCTGGTCGGACGTACGGCACGCGCGCGTGGCGGGCAAGGAGCCGGTGCCGCTCTTCGAAGAGCTCCTGGAGACCTTCCCCGAGGTGCGCTGGAACGTCGATCTCAAGGCGGAGCCCGCGCTGCACCCGCTGCTCAACCTGATCGCCCGCACGGGCGCGTGGGACCGGGTCTGCGTCGGCTCGTTCTCGGAGGCACGGGTGATGCGGGCCCAGCGGCTGGCCGGGCCTCGTCTGGCGACCTCGTACGGCACCCGGGGCGTGCTCAACCTGCGGCTGCGGTCCTGGGGCGTGCCCGCGGCGCTGCGTCGCTCGGCGGTCGCCGCGCAGGTGCCCGAGAGCCAGTCGGGCATCCAGGTCGTGGACCGTCGCTTCGTCCGGGCCGCCCACGCGCGCGGGCTCCAGGTGCATGTGTGGACGATCAACGATCCGGATCGGATGCACCGGCTCCTGGACCTAGGGGTCGATGGCATCATGACCGATCACATCGACACGTTGCGCGAGGTCATGGAGGACCGCGGCGTCTGGGTCTGACCTCGGGCCCGTCCGCCCGCGCGCGACTGCGGCAGCGGGAAGCGAGGGCACGGGTGGACATCGACACCGTGCGGACGGCGGCGTCCGACGAGGCCGCCGAACGGCGGCGCGAGCAGCGCGGCTGGTACTTCTACGACTGGGCTTGCTCCGTCTACTCGACGAGCGTGCTCACCGTGTTCCTCGGCCCGTACCTGACATCCGTCGCCAAGCGGGCAGCGGACGCCGACGGGTACGTGCATCCGCTGGGCATCCCGGTGCGGGCGGGTTCCTTCTTCGCCTACTCGGTGTCCCTGTCGGTGATCGTGGCCGTGCTGGTGATGCCCCTGGTGGGTGCGGCCGCCGACCGCAGCGGCCGCAAGAAGCCCCTGCTGGGCGCCGCCGCGTATGTGGGCGCCGCGGCCACCGCCTGCATGTTCTTCCTGGGCGGCGACCGCTATCTGCTGGGGGGCGCGCTGCTGATCGTGGCGAACGCGGCCCAGTCCGTGGCGATGATGCTCTACAACTCCTACCTGCCGCAGATCGCCCCGCCCGAGGAACGCGACGCGGTCTCCTCCCGGGGGTGGGCCTTCGGCTATGCGGCGGGCTCGCTCGTCCTGGTCGTCAACCTGGTGCTCTACCTCGCCCACGACTCCTTCGGCGTCTCCGAGTCGATGGCGGTACGGATCTGCCTGGCCTCGGCCGGCCTGTGGTGGGGCGGCTTCACACTGATCCCCCTGCTGCGGCTGCGCGACCGGCCGACCGCCGGCCGGGAGGCGACCTCTGGGCCGGATCACACGGATCGGACGGATCGGAGGGTCGGCACGGCTCCTGGACTGCGTCAGCTCGCGGCGACGGTCCGCGACATGCGCCGCCACCCGCTGACCCTCTCCTTCCTCCTCGCGTACCTGATCTACAACGACGGCATCCAGACCGTGATCTCCCAGGCCTCGGTCTACGGCTCCGAGGAGCTCGGCCTCGGCCAGTCCACGCTGATCGGTGCCGTCCTGCTGGTGCAGGTGCTGGCCGTGGCGGGCGCGCTGGGCATGGGGCGGCTGGCCCGGACGTACGGCGCGAAGCGCACGATCCTCGGTTCACTGGCGGCCTGGACGCTCACCCTGGGCGCCGGCTACTTCCTGCCGGCCGGGGCGCCGGTCGGTTTCTTCCTGCTGGCGGCCGCGATCGGCCTGGTCCTCGGCGGCAGCCAGGCGCTGTCCCGCTCCCTCTTCTCCCACCTGGTCCCGCCCGGCAAGGAGGCCGAGTACTTCTCTGCGTACGAGATGAGCGACCGCGGCATGAGCTGGCTCGGGCCGCTCCTCTTCGGGGTCACCTATCAGCTGACCGGGAGCTACCGGGACGCGATCATCTCGCTGGTGGTCTTCTTCGTGGTGGGTTTCCTGCTGCTCGTTCGGGTGCCGGTACGGCAGGCGATCGGCGACGCGGGGAACCCTGTGCCCGAGAAGATTTAGCACTCAAGGCGAAAGGGCGGTAGTGTACGCGTTTGGCCTGCCAGGCGTACCGTTACTGCGCGTCAAAGATGCCGAAACGCTGGGTGACATCTCCTTTCAGATGTGACAAACCGGGCGCCGGTGGGTACTGCACTGGTTGACAAGACCGCGGCTACGACGGCGACGCATGACCCGGAACGGGACTCCGAACGGGAATCTTTACCGCCGACCGGACGTTGACCGGATGACGACGACAGCGACACCTGTCCTGTGGGCGACAAGCCCGGGAGGCACGATTCATGAGTGAGCGAGCTCTTCGCGGCACGCGCCTCGTGGTGACCAGCTACGAGACGGACCGCGGCATCGACCTGGCCCCGCGCCAGGCCGTGGAGTACGCATGCGAGAAGGGGCACCGGTTTGAAATGCCCTTCTCGGTCGAGGCGGAGATTCCGCCGGAGTGGGAGTGCAAGGTCTGTGGAGCCCCTGCACTCCTCGTGGACGGCGACGGCCCTGAGGAGAAGAAGGCCAAGCCCGCGCGTACGCATTGGGACATGCTGATGGAGCGGCGGACCCGCGAGGAACTCGAAGAGGTCCTCGAGGAGCGGCTCGCCGTTCTGCGGTCCGGGGCGATGAACCTTGCGGTACATCCCCGCGACAGCCGTAAAAGCGCATAGCCCCAAGGGGCTGTGACCAGCTTCACAGCGAACGACAACGACCGCGGGCGCCGTACGTGAATGACGTACGGCGCCCGCGGTCGTCGTGCTGCCTGCCCTCTGCGATGCCGTGGTGCCCGCTGCGTGCGAGCAAGGGCGATCGGCGGCTCCCCAGGGCCCGAAGGGGTAGCTCCCTGGCCGATCAGGCCCCGTGGCTCACTGCTCGTCCCTGATGACCTCGCCCTGCACCACCTTGCCGTCCGGGCGGTGGATGCGGGCCTGCTGGAAGGCGTCCCCCAGAGTGCCGGGCGTGGCCGCGGCCGCCCTCAGCTTGCGCTCCCCATAGCCGCTGACCACCTTCTGGACCGGCGGGAGCAGCAGGAGCAGGCCGATCACGTCGGAGGCCAGGCCCGGGATCATCAGGAACAGGCCGCCGAGCATCATGAGGCCGTTGCCGCCGCCCCGGTCGGAGGAGGCCGTACCGCGTTGGAGCGCCTCGTTCAGGTTCTGGAAAGCCCGGCGGCCGGCCCGCTTGATGACCACGGCGCCCAGGACGAACCCGGCGGCCAGGAGCAGAAGGACCACCAGCCCGCTCGTCGCGCCCGCGACCACGGTCAGCAGCCAGATCTCCAGTACCAGCCAGGCGGCCAGCCCCAGCGGCAGGAACGTCCGCAGGCGGGAACGGCGGGGCTGGGCCGGGGGCCGGGCGGGTGTCTGGTACGCGGGGGTCGGAGAGCCAGTCGTCATGCTCCCAGTGTGCCCGGAACAGGCTCAGAGCGGCATAAGGGGAGGATCAGCCGTCGCTGTGAGGCCCAGCCGTCGCCGTGAGGATCAGCCGTCGCCGTGAGGCTCAGCCGTCGCCGTGAGACGTGGCGGGCGCCTGTGGGCGCTCCGGACGGTCGGCGGTCCGGCCCGTGATCTTGCCGACCCGCTCCCCCACGCCCCAGGCCGTGACCCGCCACAGGGCCTCGACGAGGATGTCCCGGCTCATCTTGGAGTCGCCGTGCTCCCGCTCGACGAACGTGATGGGGACCTCGATGACGTGGAAGCCGGCCTTGACGGCGCGGCGGGCCAGGTCGACCTGGAAGCAGTACCCCTGGGAGGCGACCTCCTCCAGACCGAGACCCTCCAGCGTCTCGCGGCGGAAGGCGCGGTAGCCGCCGGTGATGTCGCGCAGCGGGAGGTCGAGGGCGAGGCGGGAGTAGAGGCTGCCGCCGCGGGAGATGACCTCACGGGACTTGGGCCAGTTGACCACCCGGCCGCCCGGCACCCAGCGGGAGCCCAGGACCAGATCGGCGCTCTTGAGCGCGGTGAGCAGGCGGGGCAGTTCCTCGGGCTGGTGGGAGCCGTCAGCGTCCATCTCGATCAGTACGCCGTAGCCGTTCTCCAGGCCCCAGCGGAAGCCCGCGAGGTAGGCGGCACCGAGGCCCTCCTTGCCCTTGCGGTGCAGGACCTGGACCTGGTCGTCACCGACGGCCAGCTCGTCGGCGAGCTTGCCGGTACCGTCGGGGCTGTTGTCGTCGGCCACGAGGACGTGAGCCTCGGGGACGGCCTCGCGCACCCGGCCGACGATGGTCTTGATGTTCTCCGCCTCGTTGTAGGTCGGGATGATCACCAAGGCCGTGCCGAGCGGACCGAACTGCCTTCCCCGGTCCTGTGCCGCGAGGGTCCCGTCGCCGTCGTTCACTACTGCCCCTTCAAGTCCGTACGCAGAGGACCACCATAGTGGCCGCCGCCTGCGGTGACGTGACAGGACGTACGTACGGTGGTGTCGAACCCGCGTGAGCGGGGTAAGAACGTACCTTTGGGCTTGTATGTGCGCACCTGCCCCGTGGGGGTGAGCGCAAGCGGGGTGAGAACGGGCCTGCTGCGGATGGGGGCCCGGCGCTCTTCGGGCCGGCCCGGGACCCGCTGGCTGCGGGTCGACCGAAAGCCGTTGTCTACTGAGCGCCCGGGCCCCATCCGGGTCACACCTCCCCGACCGGCCGGAACGTACCCTCGCTGCGGCGCGGGCGCTGAGCCTGGCTGCCAGTGGCGGTGCGCCGCTACGGCTCACCGTCCCTGACCCAGCGGCGCCGCGGCGAGTGCGCGGGCGTTCCCCGGACGGGGCGTCCGGTGGTGGACTCCGCCGAACCTACCGGCCCCCCGCCATCGGCTGTCAACAGCGGCTTGACCTGCGGATCTTCCGCCAATGCCCAGGTCAGCGCGGAGAACACACCGGGCGTATGTCGACAGGCGGACGGGTGATCTTCCCCGGGCCGACGCGGGAGATCACTCGCTCGGCCGCAGGAACACGGTCCGGCCGCCCACCACCGTACGCAGGCACACCGGGAGTTCGGTGCCGGGGGTCAGGTCCGGCAGGCCGGGGGTGCCGGAGCGGGGGTCGGTGGACCAGCGGGCGACCCGGTCGTCGGGGGCCTGGACGACCAGTTCCTCGGTGCGCCAGACCGCGTAGTCGGCGAGTGCGCCCGGCACCAGGACGCCCGCGTCGTCCCGGCCGATCGCGCGCCAGCCGCCGCGTGTGTGGGCCGTGAACGCGGCGCGAGCCGACACCCGGTGCCCGGGGGTGCGGTGGAAGGCGGCGGCGCGGACCGTGCCCCAGGGGTCGAGGGGGGTGACCGGGCTGTCCGAGCCGAAGGCGAGCGGGACACCCGCGCGCAGCAGGGCCGCGAAGGGGTTCAGGGTGCGCGCCCGCTCGACGCCCAGACGCTGGGCGTACATGCCCTCCTCGCCGCCCCACAGGGCGTCGAAGGCGGGCTGGACGGAGGCGGTGAGGCCGAGTTCGGCGAAGGCGGCGATCGTCTCGGGCGTGAGCATCTCGGCGTGCTCGATGCGGTGGCGGGCGGCGCGGATCCGGGCGAGGCCGACCTTCTCCGCGGCGGCGCGCACACCCTCGACGACGGCGGTCACGGCGGCGTCGCCGATGGCGTGGAAGCCCGCCTGGAGGCCGGCCTCGGTGCAGTCCGTCACGTGCGCGGCGACGTCGGCGGCGTCCAGGTAGCCGGCGCCGGTGTGGTCGGCGTCCGCGTAGGCGGCGTGCAGACAGGCCGTGTGGGAGCCGAGAGCGCCGTCGACGAACAGGTCTCCGGCGGCACCGAGCGCGCCCAGCCGCCGGGCCTTGTCCACGTCCCGCTCGGCCCAGTAGCCGACGACCCGGGGGCCGGGCTCCTCGGCGGCGAGCCGCAGCAGGTCCGTGAAGTCGTCCTCGGAGGAGATCTCGGGTCCCGCGCACTCGTGGACCGAGCCGATACCGAGGGAGGCGGCGTGCGCGAGGGCGGCCCGCTGGGCCTCGGCGCGCTGGGCGGGCGTCACGGCTGCGAACGCGGCGGCACGGACGGCGTGGTGGGCGTCACGGGTGAGCGGCGCGCGGTCCGCGAAGCCCGGCTCGGTGCGGGCCCGGGGCGCCAGTTCCAGCAGGGCGGTGGTGACCACGGCGGAGTGGACGTCGATCCGGCTGAGGTAGAGCGGTCGGCCGCCGGTCGCCTCGTCCAGTTCCTCCCGTCGGGGCGGGCGGCCCTCCGGCCAGCGGGAGGCGTCCCAACCGTGCCCGAGCAGCACCTTGTCCTGGGGACGGGCCACCGCGAAGGCCCGTACGAGGGCGAGGGCGGCCGCCAGCGAGGAGGCGGCGGAGAGGTCGAGACCGGCGAGCGCGAGGCCGGTGGACGTGGTGTGCACATGGGCGTCGGTGAAGGCCGGGGTGACCAGGGCGCCGTCCAGGTCGACCACTTCGTCGACGCCGTCCGCGAAGGCGTCGGCAGCGCCTTCGGAGCCGACCCAGGCGACCTGGCCGCGTTCGACGACCATCGCGGTCGCGAACGGATCGGCGGGGCTGTGTACCTCTCCTCGGCGGAGCAGGACGGTCTTCGGCTCGGCGGTGCGCTCACTCATGGGGAACAGTCTCGCGCCTCGCCTCGGCCGCTCGGCACGGGGACCCCTCGGATCCGCTCAGATGCGGGGTGGCCGGGCCTCGTACGGGGTGGACAGCACGACCGTCGTGCGCGTCGACACGCCGGCGAGCGCCCGGAGCCGCCCGAGCAGCTCCTCCAGCTCGTGCGGGGTGGCCACGCGCACCTTGAGGATGTAGTTCTCGTCACCGGCCACGCTGTGGCAGGCCTCGATCTCCGGTACGCCGGCCAGCCGCTCGGCGATGTCGTCGGGGGCGCTGGGGTCGAACGGTTTCACCGAGATGAAGGCGGTCAGGGGCAGCCCGATGGCCTCGGAGTCGACGACGGCCGCGTATCCGCGGATGACGCCGCGCTGTTCCAGCCGGCGCACTCTTTGGTGCACGGCCGAGGTGGACAGGCCCGTGGCCTTGCCCAGATCGGTGTAACTCATCCGCCCGTCCTTGACGAGCAGCTGCACGATTTGTCGGTCCAGCTCCTCCATGACGCAAGAACTTACCGTGCGTGTGATCTCCGCGTATACCTATGCAGTCCAGGTCATAGCCGGTTTGTGATGTGGCCGGGAGTCGACGGCGGCCGGGTGCGCCTCGTTCGGGGGCTCGACCGACGCACGAGGCACCTGCAAGCGGCATGTGACGAATGCCACAGCACTCCTCAACTCTTCGTGATGTCCTCGTGATTACCGCCGAGACGGGGCGGGAAGTGCTTGCTGTGGTCGAGGCCGCAGTGCCTTCACGGCCCAGCCCGAGGGGGAGAATCCCATGCAGAGTCTTAAGCGCCCTGGTCGCACCGCGCCCAAGCGGCTCCGGTCCGTCGTCGAGCCCGAGCCGGAGGGCGTCGAACCCGACGCGGACTACTCCGACGGCTTCGACGTCGACGACGCCGATCACTTCGACGCGTACGACACCTTCGAGATGTACCGGGTGATCTGCCCGGACTGTGCGCAGCCCATCGCGCTGCTGGCGGACGAGGAGGTCCTGCCGGAGCACGCGCTGTGCGCCTCGCCGTGGAACCCCTTCGGGCTGACGGTCTGCGCCGGGACGGGACGGGGGGCCTCCGAGGCCCGGCCCGCGGACGAGTCCGTGGAGCCCCAGGAGCAGGACACCGCACTCCTGTTGACGCTTCCTCAGGGGCTGGACTGGCGCACCCAGCCCTTCTCGCACGTCGGCGGCCCGGGCTCGCGCCCGATGCGCGTTCCGACGGTGCGCCGCCTGGCCGCCTGAGCGCCGCTTGGGCGCTCGCCCCATCGGCTCGACTCCCGTAGCCGCCCTGCACCATGGCCGGCAGGTCGCCGTGGTGCAGGATCAGTGCGTCCGGGCGACCGGGAGGCCGGCGCGGGCGAAGCGCTCCTGCCGGTGGTCGGCGGGCGTGCGGCGGGCGGGCGGCAATCGTTTTGCTCCGTAAGGCATTTGACGGAGCGTCGGGTTCGACCGGGCCGACCGGTCCACGCTCAGCGCCGGAACCGGGGGCACTCCCCGAACTCACGCTCGACATTGCCTGCCGGTGACCTGTCCGGTGGCTTCGCGTTGCCCTGGTATGACCCCCACCCAGTCAGTCGCGCCCGGGCGTCACCGCCAGCTCTTCGTCCCCGCACGTCCGGAACCTGTCCGGGCAGAATCGGTTCCGCTGGCCCCGCCGCCCCCGCAGGACCCGCCCATCTACCGCGACCTCCTGCGCGCCTGGGCCGATCGGGGCCGCACCCTGCCGGGACGCCACGACCCGGAGTGGGTACGGCTGGCGGCCCCGCAGGTGCGGCCGGGGCAGTTCAGCGGGTTTCCGGACCCAGTAGGTGACGGGCGATGACCATCCGCTGGATCTGGTTCGTGCCCTCGACGATCTGCAGGACCTTGGCCTCGCGCAGGTAGCGCTCCACGGGGAAATCGGCGGTGTAGCCGTACCCGCCGAGGACCTGGACGGCGTCGATGGTGACCTGCATGGCCGCGTCGGTGCAGTGGAGTTTGGCCATGGCCGCCTGCCGGCCGAACGGCCGTCCGGCGTCCCTCTGCCGCGCGGCCGCGAGGTACAGCGCGCGGCCCGCCTCGATCCGGGTGGCCATGTCGGCGAGCAGGAAGCGCAGGCCCTGGAAGTCGGCGATCGGGTGCCCGAACTGCCGCCGCCGCCGCGCCCAGCCGACGGCCTCGTCGAGGGCGGCCTGGGCGAGGCCGACCGCGCAGGCCGCGATGCCGAGCCGCCCCGAGTCCAGCGCGGCCAGGGCGATCGCGAAGCCCTGGCCCTCGTCGCCGATCCGCCGGGCGTCGGGGATCCGTACCCCGTCGAGGTGCACCTGGGCGGTGGGTGACCCCTTCAGCCCCATCTTGCGCTCCGGGGCCGCGACGTTCAGTCCCGCGGCGTCACCGGGCACCAGGAAGGCGGTGATCCCCGACGCGCCCGCGCCGCCGGTCCTGGCCAGGACGGTGTAGAAGTCGGCGAGCCCGGCGTGGGTGATCCAGGCCTTGGTGCCGGTGATCACCCAGTCCCCGCCGCCCTCCCGCACGGCCCTGGTCCGCAGCGAGGCCGCGTCCGACCCGGAGGAGGGCTCGGAGAGGCAGTACGCGCCGAGCTGCCCGCCGCCGAGCATGGCGGGCAGGTGCGCGGCCCGCTGCGCGGCCGTGCCGTGGGCGGCGAGCGCGTAGGAGGCCAGCGTGTGGACGCTGACGCCCAACCCCACGGTGAGGCGGACCGCGGCGAGCTCCTCGACGACCTGGAGGTACACCTCGTAGGGCTGGTCGCCGCCGCCGTGCGCGGAGTCGTACGGCAGACCGAGCAGCCCCGATGCGGACAGCAGGGTGAACAGCTCGCGCGGGAAGCGCCCGGCGTCCTCCTCCTCGGCAGCGGCCGGGGCGATCTCGCGCCGGGCGATGTCGCGCACCAGCGCCATGAGTTCCCGGGCTTCGGCCGTGGGCAGGGAGCGGTCCACCGGGGACGGCGCGCGGTCGGGCATGGCGGCTTCCTCCTCCCGGACTGACCAGCGGCTTCGCGCTGTGAGTATGCCCGCGGGACACCGCCGCCGCACGGGGGGACCGCCGGAGGGGCGGCGGCACGGACCGTCGGCCGATTGGTCCGAACCATTGACCGAAGTGGTCTAGTCCTCCTACCGTTCCACTCCAACGCTTCCCCGCGTTCATGCCAATCGGCGTGCGATCCCCTCTCCGTCCCTGCGAGGAGACACCCGATGCACACCCCGCTCCGCCCCCGCGCCCGGTTCCGGACGCTGCTGTCCGCCGTCTGCTGCGCCGCGCCCGGCGCCGCCCTGCTGGCCGGCGCGGGCACCGCCACCGCCGGCGAACCCGGCCCCGCCGAGGCCCGCGCGAACGGCTCCAAGGTCGTGGGCTACTTCACCGACTGGGGCATCTACGACCGCCAGTACTACGTCAAGAACATCGAGACGTCCGGCTCCGCGGACCGCCTCACCCACATCAACTACGCCTTCGGCAACGTCACCGACGGCAAGTGCGCCCTGGGCGACTCCTGGGCGGACACCGACCGGCCGTTCACCGCCGAGGAGTCCGTGGACGGCGTCGCCGACACGGCGGACCAGCCGCTCGGCGGCAACTTCAACCAGCTGCGCAAGCTCAAGAAGCTGCACCCGAAGCTCAAGGTCATCTGGTCGTTCGGCGGTTGGAGCTGGTCGGGCGGGTTCGGCGAGGCGGCCAAGGACCCGGCGGCTTTCGCCAGGTCCTGCTACGACCTGGTCGAGAACTCACGGTGGGCGGACGTCTTCGACGGCATCGACATCGACTGGGAGTACCCGAACGCCTGTGGCCTCACCTGCGACACCAGCGGCCGCGAGGCCTTCCGGGACGTCGTGAAGGCGCTGCGGGCCGAGTTCGGCGAGCGCGAGCTGATCACGGCGGCGATCACGGCGGACGCGACCGACGGCGGCAAGATCGACGCGGCGGACTACGGGGGCGCGGCTCGGTACGTCGACTGGTACAACCCGATGACGTACGACTACTTCGGCGCATGGGCGGCCACCGGCCCCACGGCACCGCACTCGCCGCTGACCTCGTACCCGGGCATCCCGCAGCAGGGCTACGACACCGCCGCGACGATCGCCAAGCTCAAGCGCCTGGGCATCCCGTCACGGAAGCTGCTGCTAGGCATCGGCTTCTACGGGCGCGGCTGGACCGGCGTCAGCCAGGCGAAGCCGGGCGGCACGGCCACCGGTCCCGCGGCGGGGACGTACGAGGCCGGCAACGAGGACTACAAGGTCCTCAAGGCCAAGTGCCCGGCGACCGGCACGGTCGGCGGCACCGCCTATGCCAAGTGCGGGAACGAGTGGTGGAGTTACGACACCCCCGCGACCATCGGGACGAAGATGAAGTACAAGTCCCGGCAGGGGCTGGGCGGCACGTTCTTCTGGGAGCTGAGCGGGGACACGGCCGACGGCGAGCTGATCCACGCCATCAAATAGCCCGGCTCATGGGGCACTTGGGGCGGAGGACCACGAGCCTCCGCCCCCCGTGCGTCCGCCTCGCGCGCCTGCCTCGCGCCTTGAGCCTCGCGCCTGCGTCTCGTGCGTCAGTCCTCGCGGCGGGCCGGCTTCGGCGCGGCGAAGGCGGGGTCGAGCTCCTCGATGGCGCGCAGGGAGCCGCCCAGGGTCTTCACCAGCAGGTCGACCATGATCTGGCGGGAGAGTTCGGGGCGGGCGATCCACTCAAGGGTCGCGCCCTCGACGCTGCACAACCAGGCGAGCAGGCCCATGCGGGGCAGTGGCGGGATGTCGCTCCTGCCGTACGCGCCCTCGGCGATGGTCGCCACGATCGCCGCGCGCACCCCGTCCCGGATGGCGTGCACCTCGGCGTCGAAGCCGACGCCGCCGCTGACGATCGTGCGGTAGGCGGCCGTGTTGTGCTCGGCGTAGCGCAGATAGCTGTCGATGGTGCGGTGCACCCGGTCCACCTGGGGCAGTTCGAGGCCGCTCGCCGCGAAGGTGACCAGATCGGCGACGGAGTCCTGGATGATCGCCAGGTAGTAGCCGCGCTTGGACTGGAAGTAGTAGTAGATCAGCCCTTTGGCGACATGCGCCTGCCGGGCGATGTCGTCCATCGAGAGCGCGTCGTAGGACGTGTCGGCGAACAACTTCCGCCCGATGGAGATGAGTTCGGCGCGACGCGCCAGTGAGCGCTCGGTGCCGCGTGCCCGGGGACGGGCAACTTCGCGCTGTTCACTGATATTCAATTTCGACCCTGGTCTCGGGCGGTCGGCGGGACATCCGCAGTATGTCAGGTCAACCGTGCGTCACGTCACGCCCGTCACAGCAGTCCGAGCTGGGTGACCAGCATCGCGACGACCGCGACGAGGACCCAGCCCATGACGTGCTCGACGACCTTCGGGCCGTCGGTCTCGGGGCCGCCGGTGCGGGTGCGGGTGGCGGTGGCTGTCTGTGCGGTCATGGTGTCTCGCTGAGGTCGGACGGACAGGTGCTTCCCCCCACCGGCTCCCCCACCGATCCGTCCACCTTGCCACCCGCCGGGGCTTTTGCGGCGGAGACCTTGCTCACACGGGAACCCCCACCGCCGTGAGGGCCATGCACTGGCGGGCCGTGGGGCGCGCCGGGAAGTACAGGTAGCAGACACCGCCGGTGCCGGACGCGACCTTGCCGCTCGCGTTGTACCGCTTGGTCCTGAGCCAGATGTTCTCGAACTCCCGCCGCCGGTACACGCGCCGCACCGCCGTGTCGTCCGCGGAGAACGGGTCGTTGGCGATCACATCGCCCTCGGCCGTGAAGCCGATCACGGTCATCAGGTGCCCCGAGGTGCCGTATCCCGCGCCCGTGAGCTCCTCCTTGAGGAAGGACTGGGACGTTATGGCCGGGATCCCCGCCGCGATCAGCGTCTCCAGGTCGGCGAGCGAGCCGAGCCGGGTGACCACGCCCTGGAGATCCTTGAAGGTGGCCGCGTAGGCGGCGTTGAACGGCCAGTTGCCGCAGCCGGCGTACTGGTGGTCGTACGTGTGCCGGGCCGCGTGGCACACCTGCGGGTCGGCGTAGGACGGGTCGACCCACGCCAGCTGCTCGGCGGTGAGCCGACCGCCCCAGTACTCGACGATCATCTGCGAGGAGGTGGGGCTGCACCAGGCCTCACCGCCGCTGTCGTACTCGGGGTACTGGCCCAGGTGGATCTCCTGCGAGTAGCGCGGGACGGCCAGCTCCTGCGCGAGACCGGGCACGGAGGCCGGGACGGTGAACCGGTCCGGGACGTCGGAGCCCATCGCGCCCAGCCGCCACACGGTCGGGGTGAGCTTGGTGCCGGGGCGGCGGTACAGCGTGAGGCGAAGGCGACAGGAGGCGAGACGCAGGCCGGTCGAGGCGTCGTCGATCGCGAAGGTGTCGGTCCAGACGGTGCTGCGGCCGTCGGTCTGGTCGTCGACCGAGGTGCGCTTGATGTCCTGGTCGCCGGAGGCCCAGCGGCCCATCACGTACCAGGGGGTGTCCGTGCCGTCGGAGTACGTGCCCTTCAGCTCGACCTGGAGCCAGGTGCCGGCCGGGGTGCTCGCGTTCCAGGAGGCGATCACCTCCGTCGAGGGCACGGCGAGCTTCTGGACCGGGGACGTCCAGGTCGCGTACTCCCAGGTGGCCGTGGTCTTGGTGTGCGGGTCGGTGTAGTCGACGGTGCCGAGCGGGGCGCCTACGGCCACGCCCGGGCGGAGGCCCGCCACGGCACGGGTGCCCCTGGCCGTACCGGCGCGCCAGTCGGCGTACGTGGTCCAGGAGCGGTAGTCGACGGTTCGGGCCGGGGCGGACTCGGCGGTCGCGGTGTCCGCCGAGTCGGCGGTGGTGGCGGCCGTGGCGGCCGGGGCCGAGCCCCCTGCCACCGCGGCGGCGACCGCGGCGGCGAGGACCGTTCTGCGGGACGGCTGTTCGGCTCTGCTCATGTGCGGAAGACCCCCAGGGTGTCTGCGCGACTGTGCGCCAACTATGGACGGAGCGGGCCCCGCCTTCCAGCACTTCCGCCCGTGCCACGCCACCAATATTGGTCTGGGCCACTGGCGGCGCGGGCGGCGCGGGCGGCGCGGGCGGCCGACCGTAGACTTCGGCACCGTACGACGCCCCCACCCCGCTCTTCGCCCCGGGAACCGCCATCCATCAGCTCTCCCTCCGTCAGCTCGCCTCCCGTCTGCGCCGTCTGCCGCCGTCCTGTGGGCCGGTCCGGCTGATCGGTGTCGACGGACACGCCGGCTCGGGGAAGTCCACCCTGGCCGGAAGGCTCGCCGAGGCGCTGGGGGGCGCGCCGGTCCTGCGTCTCGACGACCTCGCCAGCCACGACGAGCTGTTCGCCTGGACCGGGCGGCTGCTGAGCCAGGTCGTCGAGCCGTTCGGCCGCGGCGAGACCGCGCACTACGCCCCGTACGACTGGCGCGCCCGCCGCTTCGGCCCGCCGCGGCCGCTCCCGGCGGCCCCCGTCGTCCTGGTAGAGGGGGTCGGCGCCGGCCGCCGCGCCCTGCGCCCGTTCCTGGCGTGTCTGCTGTGGATGGACATGCCCCCCGAGGAGGCCTGGGCGCGCGGACGGTCCCGGGACGGGGAGGAGCAACGGGAGTTCTGGGACGAGTGGGTCACGGCCGAGATCCGTCACTTCGCCGACGATCCTTCGCGCCCCCATGCCGCCCTGCTGGTACGGCAGTTGACGCAGGGGTACGAGGTACTGCCGGGGCCGACGGGAGACCTTGGACCACACCAGAATGTCACCCACCGTGACGGACCACCCGCAATGTGGTGAACGTGTGAAGGGTCCTGCGTGCGAACTTCGCCAACTGCTTCAACGCTGCTTGACCGACGGCCCGTACAGGACTTACGTTCTGAATGTGCGGCTATCACAGCCGCCCTCGGACGCGAAGCCCCCGGTTGTTCCCCCGTGATCGGGGGCTTCGTTCTGTCCTCGTCCCGCCCGACGCCCCGTTTCCGGACGCGCCACGGCACGATTCGCTCACCCAGGGTCACCGTGCGCGATGCGCCCCGTCCGCTCCCACCTCGCCGAACGGCCTGTGCGCACCCTACGGCGAGCGGCTCCCACGCAGGTACGATGCCCTCGGTGCGACCTGGGCGACTGCCTCGCGCACCTTGCAACTCCGGTCCGCGGCACAGCGGTTCGACCAAGGCAGCCGAAGGGCGACGCCCGGCGGCACACCGACGGGGGCACGGTTTGTGGGGGACGTGATGGACTTCGGCACGCAGGGCCCCGACGCCCCGGCCGACCTCGCCTGGCTGCGAGGCGTGGACGCCTACACGATGGGCGCCTATCCGCAGGCGGAGGAGGAGTTCCGCACCGCGGTGCGGATCGATCCCGGGATGGCCGACGGCTGGCTCGGGCTGCACGCGCTGCGCGTCGACACGACGACCGCGCTGCTCAGGATGTTCCGGCACCGCGAGCGCTTCGGCGAGCAGCGGACCCGGCACCGCCGCACCCTCAACTCCTGGTACTGGCTGGGCTGGTGGGTGCAACCGGTGCTGGAGAGTCCACGCGATCTGCTGCTGGCGCACGCCTCGCACTGGCTGGACGGCCGCCATGTGCCCGAACTGGACCGGGCGCTCGCCGGGCTGCCACCCGTCGACACCGATCACCAGGTCCGCTTCCTGCACGCCTGCCGCGCCTATCTGGTCAAGGACTGGGAACAGCTGGTCCGGCACACCGACCCGCTGCTCGACGACCCCCTGCTGGGCATCGAGGCCGGTCTGTTCGGCGGGATGGCCCGGGTCCGCCTGGAGATGTACGGACAGGCCGAGCCCCTGCTGTCGTCGGCCCTGATGCGCTGCCGCAGCGAGCAGCCGCAGCGCAAGGAGCTGCGGTACTGGCTGGCCCGGGCCCATGAGGGAACGGGCCGCTCGGCGGCGGCCCTCCCCCTGTACCGGGCGGTGCACCGCGTCGACGCCGCCTTCATGGACACCTCCGCCCGGCTCGCCGCGATCGCCGAGGGCGACGGATACGACGATCCCGCCGACTTCGCGGCGATCACGCTCACCGGGATCGGGCAGGACATGGTGGACGGCCCCGACGGCTTCGACCCGCTGTTCGGCACCGAGGGCCGGGATCTGCGGCTGACCGAGCCCTCCGACCTGCCGCCCGTCGGCCCGCTGCCGTCGGTGACGGACCCGGCGGTGCGGGAGAAGAGCGTCGTCGCCTCGTCGCTGCCGCCCGGGCCCACCGATCCCGTATTACTCGAGGAGGCGCTCGCCGAACTGGAGGGCATGGTCGGCCTGGAGCCGGTGAAACGCCAGGTCAAGGCCCTGTCCGCGCAACTCAACATGGCGCGGCTGCGGACCGGCCAGGGCCTTCCGGTCCAGCCGCCGAAGCGCCACTTCGTCTTCTCCGGTCCTTCCGGCACCGGCAAGACCACGGTGGCCCGCATCCTCGGCCGGGTCTTCTACGCCCTCGGCCTGCTGGGCGGCGACCATCTCGTGGAGGCCCAGCGGGCCGACCTGGTCGGCGAGTACCTCGGCCAGACGGCCGTGAAGGCCAACGAGCTGATCGACTCCGCGCTCGGTGGCGTGCTCTTCGTCGACGAGGCGTACTCGCTCTCGAACTCCGGTTACGGCAAGGGCGACGCGTACGGCGACGAGGCGCTCCAGGTGCTGCTGAAGCGGGCCGAGGACAACCGGGACCACCTGGTGGTGATCCTGGCCGGCTATCCGGAGGGCATGGACCGTCTGCTGGCCGCGAACCCCGGGCTGTCCTCCCGCTTCACGACCCGTGTCGACTTCCCGTCCTACCGGCCCCTCGAACTCACCTCCATCGGTGAGGTGCTGGCCGCGGAGAACGGCGACGCGTGGGACGAGGAGGCCCTGGACGAACTGCGCTCCATCGCCGGGCACGTCGTGGACCAGGGGTGGATCGACGAACTGGGCAACGGGCGGTTCCTGCGCACCCTGTACGAGAAGAGCTGCGCCTACCGGGATCTTCGGCTGTCGACCTATCCGGGCGGGCTGACCCGGGACGACCTCGCGACCCTGCGCCTGCCTGATCTGATGCAGGCGTACGGAGAGGTGCTGTCGGGGAGGGGGCCGCAGGATCCGGCGGTGTGACGGATCCCGCGGCGCCGCTCAGCTCGCCAGCGCCTCCTCCGGGGACGGGGGTCCGCCCTGCTCCAGCGGAGCCGACACCTTGGGGGAACTCCCCCTCGGCTCCGTCAGCCGGATCCCGGAGACCTCCCGGTGCGCGGGGTCGGTGACCTCGCCCACCAGCAGCTCCAGTACGTCCTCCAGGGCGACCAGGCCGAGCACCCTGCCGGACGCGTCGGCCACCTGCGCCAGGTGGGTCGCCGCCCGGCGCATCACCGTCAGCGCGTCGTCCAGCGGCAGCTCGGAGCGGAGCGTCGTCATCGGTCGCCACACCTGCTGCGGCACCGCCCGCTCGGATTCCTCCAGGTCGAGGACGTCCTTCACGTGCAGATAGCCCATGAAGGCGCCGTTCTCCGCGGCCACCGGGAAGCGGGAGTAGCCGGTACGGGCGGTCAGGCCCACGATCTCCCCGGGGGTGACCGACGGGCTGACCGTCACCAGGGACTCGCGCTTGAGCAGCACGTCCGTCACCGGGCGGGAGCCCAGCTCCAGCGCGTCCTCCAGCCGTTCCTGCTCCTCGGGGTCGAGGAGGCCGGCCTGTCCGGAGTCCTCCAGCAGGCGGTTCAGCTGCTCGCTGGTGACGACGGCCTCGACCTCGTCCTTGGGTTCGACGTGGAAGAGCCGCAGGATGCCGCGGGCGCAGGCGCCGAGAGCCACCGTGATCGGCCGGCAGACCCGGGCGAAGGCCACCAGGCCGGGGCTGAGCCACAGCGCGGCCTTCTCGGGGGCCGCCATGGCGAGGTTCTTCGGGACCATCTCGCCGATGACGAGGTGGAAGAAGACCACGGCCGCGAGGGCCACCACATAGCCCAGCGGGTGGATCATGCCGTGCGGGAGACGGACCGCCTCGAGGACCGGCTCCAGCAGGTGCGCGACCGTCGGTTCGGCGACCGCGCCGAGGGTGAGGGAGCAGACGGTGATGCCGAACTGGGCCGCCGCCATCATCTGGGGCAGGCGTTCCAGACCGTAGAGGACCTGACGGGCCCGTGCGGTGCCCAGTGGCTCGATCTGGCTGCGGCGGACGGAGACGAGAGCGAACTCGGCGCCGACGAAGAATCCGTTGGCGAGCACGAGCAGCGCGGCGAAGAGGAGCTGGAAGGCACTCATCGGGCGACCTCCACGACCTGGCCGG
This sequence comes from Streptomyces sp. NBC_00080, assembly GCF_045041255.1. Lineage (NCBI taxonomy): Bacteria > Bacillati > Actinomycetota > Actinomycetes > Kitasatosporales > Streptomycetaceae > Streptomyces > Streptomyces sp. NBC_00080. The sequence goes on along the minus strand of NZ_CP108235.1, from coordinate 7,813,655 downwards.
TCCGCACCAGGCGGACCCGCTCGGCACGGTAGTGGCCGACGCGGCGCACGGAGACCCGCCAGCCGGGCAGTTCGGCCCGGTCGCCGACGGCCGGGATCCGGCCGAGCAGATCGGCGACCAGCCCGGCGACCGTCTCGTACGGCCCCTCGGGGACCGTCAGGCCTATGCGCTGGAGGGTGTCGACACGGCAGCTGCCGTCCACGTCCCAGGCGGGCCTGCCCTCCTCGGGCGGGGCGGCGGCGAGTTCGGGCGTGTCCTGGCCGTCGTGCTCGTCACGGACCTCGCCGACGATCTCCTCGACGATGTCCTCGAGCGTGACCACGCCGGCCGTGCCGCCGTACTCGTCGACGACGACGGCGATGGGCTGCTCGCTGCGCAGCCGGGCCAGCAGGGGCTGGACGGGCAGGGTCTCCGGGACCAGCAGCGCGGGGCGGGCGATACGGCCGAGCGGGGTACGCAGCCGGTCGTGGACGGGGATCGCCAGGGCGTCCTTGAGGTGGACCATCCCGACGATCTCGTCGATCTTCTCGCGGTAGACGGGGAACCGGGACAGGCCGGTGGCACGGGTCAGGTTGACCACGTCCTCGGCGGTGGCCGAGGACTGCAGGGCGCTCACCTTCACCCGTGGGGTCATGACGTGCTGAGCGGTCAACTCGGCCAGCGACAGGGTCCGGACGAAGAGGTCGGCCGTGTCCTGTTCGAGCGCCCCGGCCTGGGCCGAGTGACGGGCCAGCGAGACGAGTTCGCCGGGGGTCCGCGCGGAGGCCAGCTCCGCGGTGGGCTCGATGCCCAGGGCGCGCACCAGCCGGTTGGCGACGGTGTTGAGCGCCGCGATCACCGGCCGGAAGAGGCGGGAGAAGCCGGCCTGCGGGCCCGCGACGAAGCGCGCGACCTGGAGGGGCTTGGACACCGCCCAGTTCTTGGGCACGAGCTCGCCGATCACCATCTGCACGGCGGAGGCCAGCAGCATGCCGACGACCACGGCGACACCGGAGACGGCACCCTCGGGGATGCCGATCGCGGTGAACGGGCCGTGCAGCAGCTCGGCCAGCGCCGGTTCGGCGAGCATGCCGACGACCAGGGAGGTGATGGTGATGCCGAGCTGGGTGCCGGAGAGCTGGAAGGACAGTTCCTTCAGCGACTCGACGACCGTGCGGGCTCGTCTGTCGCCCTCGGCGGCGGCCTTCTCGGCGTCCGGCCGCTCGACCGTGATGAGGCCGAACTCGGCGGCGACGAAGAAGCCGTTGGCGAGGATGAGCAGGAACGCGGCTGCCAGGAGCAGCAACGGGGTGGTCATGATGCCGCCGCCTCCGAAAGAGGTCGGACAGGGGCGGCGCAGGTACTACAGGACGAACCGTCCATCGCCGGAGGGAGTCACTCCTCGGGTAGCAGGAACCCCTGTGCACCCGGCTGGGAGCCACAGGGGCGGAGGCGTCAGGGGAACGCCTCCGTCACCAGATTAATCAAGACACGGGCTTCAGCGTCAGGGTGGACGGCCCCGAGTCAGCCCTGATCTTGCTCTGTGGACTTCTCGGGGTCCCGGACGGACCGGGCTTCGGCGAGGGTCCGCAGGGTGCGCGCGTCGGCGATGGCCTGCTGCTTGTCGATGCCCGGCTGGATTCCGAGGGCGGGCAGGCTGGTGCCGTCGCTGAGGTTGAGGAACACCCAGGGGTCGCCCGGACGGAGGTTCACCTGGACGATCTCGGCCCAGTCCAGGCGCCGCCTGCTGGCGATGTTCACGACGGTGACACCGGATTCGTCGGCGACGACCCGCACCCGGGCGAGCTGGGCCAGCACCCAGAAGATGAGGGCGCCGGTGAGAATGAAGCTGAGCCGCTCCCCCGGGCCGAGCTGCTCCAGCAGCATCGCCACGGCGGAGATGACGAGGAGGATCACCACTCCGGCCGTGAGCAGCACCACACGGGTGCGCCCTGGCCGGAAGGTGACGGGGAGGGTCGGCAGGTTGGACATGTTCCCGGCTGAGGTCAGAGTCGGCAGGCGTGGATGGCCGTGGTCAGGATGGCGCGGGCGCCGATGTCGTAGAGGTCGTCCATGATCCGCTGGGCCTCCTTGGCCGGGACCATGGCGCGGACGGCGACCCAGCCCTCGTTGTGCAGCGGGGAGACGGTCGGCGACTCCAGACCCGGGGTCAGCGCGACGGCCTTCTCGAGCTGCTCGACCCGGCAGTCGTAGTCCATCATCACGTACGTCCGGGCGACCAGGACGCCCTGGAGACGGCGCAGGAACTGCTGCACCTTGGGCTCCTCGACGTCGGCGCCGGTGCGCCGGATCACGATGGCCTCGGACTTCATGATGGGCTCGCCGAAGACCTCGAGGCCCGCGTTGCGCAGTGAGGTGCCGGTCTCGACGACGTCGGCGATGACCTCGGCGACACCCAGTTCGATCGCGGTCTCGACGGCGCCGTCGAGGTGGACGACGGAGGCGTCGACGCCCTGCTCGGCCAGGTGCTTGGCGACGATGCCCTCGTAGGAGGTGGCGACCGTCCGGCCCTGCAGGTCCTCGATGCCGGCGGCAGTGCCCGGCTTGCCGGCGAAGCGGAAGGTGGAGCGGGCGAAGCCGAGCGGGAGGATCTCCTCGGCGTTGGCGCCCGAGTCGATCAGCAGGTCGCGGCCGGTGATGCCGATGTCGAGGCGCCCGGAGGAGACGTAGATCGCGATGTCCCGGGGGCGGAGGTAGAAGAACTCGACGTCGTTGACCGGGTCGACGATCCGCAGCTCCTTGGACTCGCGGCGCTGCTGGTAGCCGGCCTCATGCAGCATCTCCCCCGCGGGGCCTGACAGGGAACCCTTGTTGGGGACGGCGATGCGCAGCATGAGGTCGGCTTCCTTCGCGTGGAACGTGACGATCGGGGCGGATATGTGCGGTGGTGTCTGAAAAATGATGTTTACAGGTGGGCGTACACGTCGTCCAGCGAGATTCCGCGGGCGACCATCATCACCTGGACGTGGTAGAGCAGCTGCGAGATCTCCTCGGCGGCTGCTTCCTTGCCTTCGTACTCGGCCGCCATCCAGACCTCTGCGGCCTCTTCGACGACCTTCTTGCCGATGGCATGGACGCCCTTCCCGACCAGTTCTGCGGTGCGGGAAGTGGCGGGGTCGCCGCTGGCGGCCTTCTGCTGGAGCTCGGTGAAGAGCTCCTCGAACGTCTTCTTGGACATGGTGATCCCACCCTAGCCGTTGTGCCGGCCTGCCTACCGCCAGGGTTCGGATACTGAGCGGAGGGTGGCCGCGGTCGCCACCGCCGCCGTCACCGCCTCGTGCCCCTTGTCCTCGTTGGAGCCCTCGAGGCCGGCCCGGTCCAGGGCCTGCTCCTCGGTGTCACAGGTGAGGACGCCCATGCCGACGGGCACGCCGGTCTCGACGGAGACCTGGGTGAGTCCCTGGGTGACGCCCTGGCACACGTACTCGAAGTGCGGGGTGCCGCCGCGGATGACGACGCCGAGGGCGACGATCGCGTCGTAGCCCCGCCCGGCCAGCACCTTGGCGACGACCGGGAGCTCCCAGCTGCCGGGGACCCTCAGCAGGGTCGGCTCGTCGATGCCGAGGTCGTGCAGGGCGCGCAGCGCGCCGTCGACCAGTCCGTCCATCACCTTCTCGTGCCACTGTGCCGCGATGACGGCGACCCGCAGGTCACCCACATTGCGTACGGACAGCTCCGGTGCACCCTTGCCGCTCACGTCTCTCCTCTTGCCTTTCGTGCCTTGCCGACTTGCGTTACTGGTTGCCGCAGGGGGACACGGGAGCCGTGTCCAGCCAGGGCAGGTCGTGTCCCATCCGGTCCCGCTTGGTGCGCAGGTAGCGGATGTTGTGCTCGCCCGCCTGTACGGGCATCGGCTCACGCCGGGTGACCTCGATGCCGTGCCGGACGAGGGCGTCGGTCTTCTCGGGGTTGTTGGTCATCAGGCGCACGCTGCGCACGCCGAGGTCCTCGAGGATCTGCGCGCCGGCCGCGTAGTCACGGGCGTCGGCGGGCAGGCCGAGCTCCAGGTTGGCGTCGAGGGTGTCGTGTCCCTGCTCCTGGAGCTCGTAGGCCCTCAGCTTGGAGAGCAGACCGATGCCCCGGCCCTCGTGTCCGCGCAGATACACCACCACGCCCCGGCCCTCGCTCTGGATGCGCTCCAGGGAGGTGTCGAGCTGGGGGCCGCAGTCGCAGCGCTGGGAGGCGAAGATGTCGCCGGTGAGGCACTCGGAGTGCATCCGGACGAGCACGTCCTCGCCGTCGCCGATCTCGCCGTGGACCAGGGCGACGTGCTCGACCCCGTCGACGGTGGAGCGGTAGCCGTACGCGGTGAAGGTGCCGTGGACGGTGGGCAGCCGGGTCTGCGCCTCGCGGCGGACGGTGGGCTCGGCGCTGCGGCGGTAGGCGATCAGGTCCTCGATGGAGATGATCGTCAGGCCGTGCTTGCGGGCGAACGGGATCAGTTCGGGCAGGCGGAGCATCCGGCCGTCCTCGCCGGCGATCTCGACGATCGCGCCGGCCGGACGCAGCCCCGCGAGACGGGCGAGGTCGACGGCCGCCTCGGTGTGGCCGTTGCGGGTCAGCACACCGCCGGGCTTGGCGCGGAGCGGGAAGATGTGTCCCGGTCGGACGAAGTCGGTGGCCTCGGTCGCGCCGCTCGCCAGGAGCCGCAGCGTGGTGGCGCGGTCGGCGGCGGAGATGCCGGTGGTCACGCCGTGGGCGGCGGAGGCGTCGACGGAGACCGTGAACGCGGTCTTCATCGACTCGGTGTTGTCCTCGACCATCTGCGGGAGCTTCAGGCGCTCCAGTTCGTCGCCCTCCATGGGGGCGCAGATCAGGCCGCGGCACTCGCTCATCATGAAGGCGACGATCTCCGGGGTGGCCTTCTCCGCGGCGATGACGAGGTCTCCCTCGTTCTCGCGGTCCTCGTCGTCGACGACCACCACGGGACGGCCGGCGGCGATGTCGGCGATGGCCCGCTCGACGGGGTCCAGCGCGAAGTCCTCGATGCCGTCCGTGCTGTAGAGGATCGGTGCGGTACTCATGCCGGCGCTCCTTCCAGAGCGGGTTGCGAGGCCTTGCGGGAGCGCAGCCACCAGTCGCGCATGCCCCACAGGACGAGCGCGCCGTAGATGACGTAGACGAAGCCGGAGAAGGCGTAGCCGTTGGCGAAGTTCAGGGGGACGCCGACGAGGTCGACGAGGAGCCAGGCGATCCAGAACTCGACCATGCCGCGCGCCTGCGCGTACATGGCGACGATGGTGCCGACGAAGATGTAGGCGTCCGGCCAGGGGTCCCAGGACAGGGACGGGTGGGCCTTGAAGAGCAGGGCCACCGCGACCGTGCCGACGGCGGCGGCGCCGACCATGGCCGCGCGCTCGATCCAGGTCGCGAAGCGGGGCGTGATCTGGCCGTCCTCGGACCGCCCCTTGCTGCGGTTCCACTGCCACCAGCCGTACAGGGCGACGACCATGACGACGACCTGTTTGCCGGCACTGCCGGTCAGATGGCCGAAGAAGGCGCCGAAGAGGACGAGCCCGGAGAGGAACTGCACCGGCCAGGTCCACAGCGAGCGGCGCCAGCCGAGGGCGAGGGTGATCAGGCCGAGGATGTTGCCGATCATGTCCGACCAGAGGATGTGCTGGTCGAGGAGGGTGAAGGCCTCGGAGTTCAGCGCGTTCACTGCGCCGCTCCCCGGGTGGTGGTCAGCAGGCGCTCGACGTACTTGGCGACGATGTCCACCTCGAGGTTGACCGGGTCGCCGGCCTGCTTGAGGCCGAGCGTGGTCAGGGCGAGGGTGGTGGGGATGAGGCTGACGGTGAAGAAGTCGGGGCCGGCCTCGACGACCGTGAGGCTGATGCCGTCGACGGTGATCGAACCCTTCTCCACGACGTACCGGGCGAGGTCGGCGGGAAGGGAGATCTTGATGATCTCCCAGTTCTCGGAGGGCTTGCGCTCCAACACCGCGCCGGTGCCGTCGACATGGCCCTGCACGATGTGCCCGCCGAGGCGGTCGCCGACGGCGGTGGGGCGTTCGAGGTTGACGCGGGAGCCGACGCCGAGTGCTCCGAGGCTGGAGCGGTTCAGGGTCTCCGCCATGACGTCGGCGGTGAACTCGTCGCCCTCGTGCTCGACGACGGTGAGACAGACCCCGTTCACGGCGATGGAGTCGCCGTGCTTCGCGCCGTCGGTCACGACGGGGCCGCGCAGCCGGAAGCGGGAGGCGTCGCCGAGATTCTCGACGGCGGTGACCTCACCCAGCTCTTCGACGATTCCGGTGAACACTTCCCGGGTCCTCCTGCCTCTTCGGGCACGGACTCCGGGGCCTGTCGATGACGACAGCAGGTACGGGCAACGACACCGGGGGCGACGCCGGACAGACTCGTCCGCGGACGAGCACGTATACGGCGGCGCGCACGAATGCCCGCCCGCCGCGCACTGCCTCCCATCCGGACTTTAACCGTCGGTCCAGGAATTTCACCTGGTCAACCGGTCGCTGGAAGCGACCGGGTCGCGGACTGTAACCGCCGGTTCGGACTTTCACCGACCCCGGAGTGCGCTGCTTTGGTTTACAGGGCCAGTGTGCCACGCCGGGTAGGCGTCCATACAGGTGAAGGATGTGGGGTGGCTCACAGGTCGTCACTTCGGCTTGCGCCCGGCCCGGTTCGAGGCCCGCCCCCGCTCGGACCGGGATTGGTCCATACCTATTGACGTACTGGTCTAGTCCTTTCTAGGGTCGGCGGAGTGCGGCCCGGCGGCGGTGACGACGGCCCTTGCCCGCCGCCGGGTCCCTTCGCCCCGGCCGATCGCCGCGCGTTCCGGCGGGCGGGACCCCCGCCGTGAGCTGCGGGACATGCGAGCCGTGGCCCACCCCGACAGGCTTGACCCGACGGAGGGCGTTCCGACCGGGAGCGCCCGGTGTCCGAAGGGACTGAACGGTATGACCACGATCCTGGTGACCGGCGGTACGGGAACCCTCGGCAGGCTCGTCACCGAACGGCTGCGCTCGGACGGGCACGAGGTGCGGGTGCTGAGCCGGCACACCCGGCCGTACGCCGTCGACCTGCGCGAGGGCGGGCCAGGACTCGACGCGGCCGTCGCGGGCGTGGACACGATCGTGCACTGCGCGACCACTCCGCGCGGAGACGATGTGCAGGCGGCCGCGAACCTGATCGCCGCGGCGCGGCAGGCCGGGGTGCCGCACCTGCTCTACATCTCGATCGTCGGCGTCGACCGGGTGCCGTTCGGCTACTACAAGGCCAAGCTCGCCGTGGAGGAACTGCTGGCGGAGTCCGGGCTCGGCTGGACGGTGCTGCGTGCGACCCAGTTCCACGACCTGCTGGTCCAGCTCTTCCAGGGGCTGGCCAAGGTACCGGTGATGATGTTGCCGGCCGGGGTGAGCGACCAGCCGGTGGAGGTCGCCGAGGTCGCCGACCGGCTCGCGGAGCTGGCCGCGGGCGCGCCGGCCGGCCGGGTCGACGACATGGCCGGGCCCGAGGTCCGCACCTTCGAGTCGCTGGCCCGCGCGTTCCTGAAGGCGAGCGGCCGACGGTGCGCGGTGGTGAACGTGCCGCTGTGGGGCGCGGCCTACCGGGGCTTTCGCGCGGGCGGCCACCTGGCGCCGGAGCGGGCGGTGGGCAAGGGCACCTTCGAGGACTACCTGGCCACGCGCATCCGCAGCCAGGCCTCGGTCGTGTCCTAGGTCGCGGACACGACCTGGTGCGCGTCGGTCCTGTGCGCCGTGCTGAACAGCTCCTCCTGGGCGGCGTCACGGGCCGTCAGCAGCGCCCCGCGCAGCACCGCGCCGCCGCCCAGGGCACTGGCGCGCACCTCCGTGGGCAGCGGCGCCATCTGCCGGAGCCGCCGTGCCACCCGGCTCGCGAGCACCTCCCCGCCGGCCTGTCCGACCTCCCCGCCGAGGACCACACAGCCGGGGTCGAGGACGGCGACGACGGAGGCCGCGCCGAGGGCGAGCCGGTCGGCCAGGGCGTCGAGAAAGCCGACGGCGGCCCCGGTGTCCGGCGCGTCCACCGCCGCTCGCACCAGCGCCGCCGCCACCGGCTCGTCGGCGCGCGCGTGCGCCGTCAGCCCGTACTCCCCCGCCAGGGCGGCGATCGCCGCCGAACCGGCCAGCGAGTGGAAGCCGCCCGCGCAGTCCGTCGCCGAGGGCAGACCGCCGGTGCCGGGTACCGGCAGGAAGCCGATCTCGCCGGTGCCGCCGGAGGCGCCGCGACGCAGTGCGCCGTCCAGGACGACGGCCGCGCCGGTGCCGTGGCCCAGCCACAGCAGCACGAAGGTGTCGCGGTCCCGGGCGGCGCCCTCGCGCTGTTCGGCCAGGGCGGCGAGGTTCGTCTCGTTCTCGACGTGCGCGTGCGCGGCCGGGAAGCGTTCCTGCAGCGCGGCCACCAGTCGGCGGTGCCACTCGGGCAGGCCGCTGGAGTCGCGCAGCTCACCGCCGGCGGGGTCGATCAGCCCGGGTGCGCCGATGCCGAGGGTGTGCAGCCGTCCCCAGGCCCGGAGACCCTCGCGCGGGGGTGCCCCGACGGCCTCGGCCTCCTTCACCGCCCGCTCGACCAGCGAGACCGCCTGTTCCACGGCCGTCCCGGTGCCCGTGTCGCCGCCGATCGGCACGGACGCCTCGGCGAGCACCCGGCCGACCAGGTCCGAGACGAGCACCGTGACCCCGTCGGTGCGTACGTCCAGCGCGGCCAGATGGGCGCGGTCGGCGACGATGCCGTAGAGCTTGGCGTTCGGCCCGCGGCGCTGCGCGCCCGCCTCTCCGACCATCTCGATCAGACCGGAGGCGGTGAGGCGTTCGACGAGGTCGGCGACCGACGGGCGGGACAGGCCGGTGAGCTGCTTCAACTGCCCCGCCGTCAACGGGCCTTCGTGCTGGAGCAGGCGGAGGGCGAGCCGGTCGTTGATGGCCCGGGCGGTGCTCGGAGATGCGGGCATGGCGGGAATCCTCCCATGGCCGAGGGGACCCGATCGGCTGCCGCCGACCGTCGGCATCTATTTATCAGGCAGGGTTCCTGATAGTTTACGACGGCATCGCGACGGCGCGGCGCGAGTCCGGAAGGGACGGGAGAAATGAGCGGAGTGGGCGAAGTGATCCACGCACCGTCGGAGGTGCGGCGCGCCCGGCACGCCGTGGCGGCCGTGTTCGCCGTGCACGGCGCGGTCACCGGTTCGTTCGCCACCCGCGTGCCGTGGATCCAGGACCACGCCGACGTCTCCACCGGACAGCTCGGGTTCGCGCTCGCCTTCACGGCTTTCGGCGCGGCCTGCGCGATGCCGCTGGCCGGCTCGATCACCCATCGCTTCGGCAGCCGCGCTGCCCTGCGTGGACTGCTCGCCCTGTGGACGCTGTCACTGACGCTGCCCGCCCTCGCCCCGAACCTGCTGACGCTCTGCCTGGCGATGTTCACGTACGGCGCGAGCGCGGGCATGGCCGATGTCGCGATGAACGCCCTGGGCGTCGAGGTGGAGCGGCTGCTCGACAGGTCGATCATGTCGGGACTGCACGGCATGTGGAGCGCGGGCGCCCTGATCGGCTCGGCGGGCGGAACGCTCGCCGCGCACCTCGGTGCGGACGCGCGCGTGCACCATGTGCTGGCGGCGGCCGTCCTCACCCTGCTCGGCCTGCTGGCCTGCCGCTGGGTGCTGGACCTGCGGCCCGCCGAGGACGAGGAGCCGCCCCCGCGGTTCACGCTGCCGCCCCGTTCGGCGCTGCTCATCGGCGCGGTCGGCTTCTGCGCGGTGTTCGCCGAGGGCGCCAGCCTGGACTGGTCGGCCGTCTACCTGCGCGACCAGCTCGGCTCGTCGGCCGGGGCGGCGGCCGCCTGTACGACCGGCTTCATGTTCACGATGGCGGTGGCCCGGATCGCGGGTGACGCCGTGGTGAACCGGTTCGGCGCGGTGCGTACCGTCCGGGCGGGCGGTGTCCTCGCCGCGCTGGGGGGGCTGCTGATCGTCGTCGCGGGGCACCCGGCGGTGGCGATGGGCGGGTTCGGGCTGATGGGGCTGGGCATCGCGGTCGTCGTACCGCTGTGCTTCGCGGCGGCCGGGCACAGCGGACCGAACCCCAGCCAGGCCATCGCGGGCGTCGCGACGATCACCTACACCTCCGGGCTGATCGCCCCGAGCCTGATCGGCGGCGTGGCGCAGGCGACCAGCCTGGTGGTGTCCTTCGTCGTGGTGACGGTCCTGGCGTGCGGGCTCGTGCTGTTCGCGGGCGTACTGCGGGGCGGCGAGCGGACCGGTGCGAAGGTCAGTCCGCAGGCCGCAGCAGTGCCCGGCCCCCGGTCCTGAAGGCGTCGCTCCACGGCGTGGGGCGCATCGTGGTCGCGTCGAGTCGCACCAGGACGCGCGTGCCGCGCGCGTACGTCGTGGCTCCGTCCGCCGAGCAGAACCGGAAGCCGTAGGTCAGCCCCGTGGTACCGAGCCGGTCCAGCCAGAGGTGGACGGCGTACGTGCCGGTACGGGTGACCGGGGCCTCGTAGCCGATCAGCAGTTCCTTGACCACGTTGCAGGCATCCCCGGCGCTCGCCCAGTCGCCCTCGAAGCGGACCCCGTTGTCCTGCCAGAACTCGGTCCAGGCCCGCTCGACGAGCAGCGGATAGCGGGCGTTGTGCAGCATGCCCAGTGCGTCCAGGTCGTCGAAGTGGACGGTGACGGGCATGAGCCGGCCGTACGACACAGCGGGGGCGCTCGGGGCTTCGGCGGTCACGACGGGGGCTCCTGTGCGGGTATGAGGTGCGTGTACGAGGAAACTACCCTCATCGTACGGGGTCGCTAAGCGGTCGCTCACCCTCCGGTTTCACGTGAGAATGGTCCGGACACCCGCACCCCCAGGAAAGCGAACCCGCACCATGGATCTTGGCGTCCGCTGGAAACTGCACGGCGACGGACGCACCCCGGCGCCCGGCGCGGTGGTCCGTCCCGACGAGCGGCTCTCCTGGCCCCGCACGGTGGGGCTCGGCGCCCAGCACGTGGTGGCGATGTTCGGGGCCTCCTTCGTCGCACCCGTCCTGATGGGTCTCGACCCCAACCTCGCCATCATGATGTCCGGTGTCGCGACCGTGATCTTCCTGCTCGCGACCCGTGGCCGGGTGCCCAGTTACCTCGGCTGCTCGCTGTCCTTCGTCGGCGTGGCCGCGGTCATCCGGGCGCAGGGCGGGACGAGCGCCACGGTCACCGGCGCGGTGTTCGTCGTCGGGGTCGCGCTGTTCCTCGTCGGACTGGCCGTACAGCGCTTCGGGGCGCGGATCATCCACGCCGCGATGCCGCCGATCGTGACGGGCGCGGTCGTGATGCTCATCGGCTTCAACCTCGCCCCGGTCACCGCCACCACCTACTGGCCGCAGGATCAGTGGACGGCGCTGCTGGTCATGGCGTTCACCGGGATGGCGGTGGTCTGCCTGCGCGGTTTCTGGTCCCGCATCGCGATCTTCCTCGGCCTCGTCTTCGGGTACGGCATCTCGTGGGCGTTCGACCGGATCTTCGGGCGGATCCACTCCGCCGACGCGAGCGGCAAGGTCACCGACCACTGGCGGCTCGACCTGTCCGGGGTCGGTCACGCCGACTGGATCGGGCTGCCGTCCTTCCACGGCCCGTCCTTCGAATGGTCGGCGGTCCTCGTGGCACTCCCCGTCGTCATCGCCCTGGTCGCGGAGAACGCGGGCCACGTCAAGGCCGTCGGCGAGATGACCGGCGACAACCTGGACGACCGGCTCGGTACGGCGATCTCCGCCGACGGCGTCGGCTCGATGCTGTCCACGGCGGTGGGCGGGCCGCCCAACACCACCTACTCCGAGAACATCGGCGTGATGGCCGCGACCCGGGTCTACTCGACGGCCGCCTACTGGGCCGCCGCCGGGTTCGCCCTCCTCTTCGGCCTGTGCCCGAAGTTCGGCGCGATCGTCGCCGCGATCCCCGGCGGGGTCCTCGGCGGCATCACCGTCATCCTCTACGGCATGATCGGCCTGCTCGGTGCCCAGATCTGGATCACCGCCGGGGTCGACCTGCGCAATCCGCTGAACCTGGTGCCGGCCGCGGCGGGCGTCATCATCGGCATCGGCAACGTCACGCTGGAGTTCACCGACACCTTCTCGCTGAGCGGTATCGCGCTCGGCACGGTCGTCGTCATCACGGGCTACCACGCGCTGCGCGCGTTCGCGCCCTCCCACCTCAAGTCGCCGGGGCCCTTGCTCGACGAGGGCACCAGCAGCTACGACGAGGCCAGTTCGTAGGCGTACGACGGGCTGAACTCGCCGGCCGACCCCTTGCAGCCGTCCGACTCCCCCGGCAGTTTCACCCACAGGTAGGCGTCGATCCGGGCCTGACCGGTTTGGAAGGTGGGGGCCCGGCCGATGCTCCGGCCGTCCGGGTCGCACCACTCGCCGCCGGTGGGCGCGCCGTTGCCGTTGCGGCTGGTGTCGATGACGGCGCCCAGGCCGGGCGGGCCGCCCAGGGCGTCCAGGATCCTGCGGTCGTAGGCCACCTCGTCCGCCGTGCGGTGGAAGTTGGAGACGTTGCTGAAGATCCCGTCGGAGGAGGCGGCCGAGGCGGCACCGGCCTGTTTCAGCAGCGCCGCCTGCTCGGCCGGGGCGTTCCAGGCCGAGTGACCGGCGTCGTAGTAGACGCGCGCCTTCGGGTTCGCCGCCTTCAGCACGCGCCCCGCGCGGGCCAGCGCGGCGAACCGGGCAGCCCGCCCGGCCTCGTCGAGGCAGTCGGTCTGGGCTATCGAGTCGGGCTCCAGGACGACCACGACCTCGCCGGAGCCGAGTCCGGCGGCGAAGGCGTCGATCCAGCCCGCGTAGGCGTCGAGGTCGGGGGCCCCGCCCTCGGAGGCACCGCCGCAGTCGCGGTCCGGGATCGCGTAGGCCACGAGGACGGGCACCCGGCCCTGCGCGGCGGCGCCCGCCGTGACCGCGCGGACCCGCGAGGTCACGGTGTCGGGGGCGTACTCGGTGAACCACACCGCCGCCGGCCGGCTCGCGATCCGGGACTCGATGACGGCGGTGCGCGGATCCGCCGGGTTGGCGCGGACCCAGTCGAGGACCTGGGACTCGGGGTGGCGGTAGAGGCTCGTGGTCACGGCGGCCGCCCGCGGCTTGCGCGCGGTACGGCCGGGCGAGGGCGTCGGCCGCGCGGTCGGGGCGGAGGCCGAGGGGGACCCGGACGGGGACGGCGGATTCGCGGTCGAGGGGGAAAGGAGCGTCGCGCTCACCTTCGGACGGGCCCGGTCCGCGCCGCGTGGGTCGTCGCCGTCGTCCCCGTCGCCGAGTGCGGTCAGCAGCCCGGCCGCGGTGCCCAGGGCCACCACCACCGAGGCGGCGGCGACCATGACCGTCCGCCGTCCGGACCGTCGCTCACGTACGCCTCGCACCGTGCTGTTCCCCTCCCGTGCGACGGGCTCGTTCCCCCGTTCCGGGGAAGCGTCGGGCCCGCCGGCACGCGGGCCAGCCTAGGACTGTCACCCTGCCCCCATGCCGCAATTGGAACAGTTCACCGCTCCCGTCGAGACGGGCCTCGACACGGACCGCACAAGTGTCGACGACGTGCTCGCCCGGATGCGCGCCCTCGACGCGGCCCTGCCTCCCGGGGACGGCGTCGCGGTCTTCAACCGCGTCTACCTCGGGGTGACCCAGGAGGTCGACCGGCGCATCGACACCGGTCGGTTCCCGGACGCACGGGCCGCCGCCACGCTGGACGTCCGGTTCGCGAAGCGCTACCTGGACGCGGTCGATCCCGGGCCGGCCGACCGACGGCCACCGGCCTGCTGGCGGCCGCTGCTCCAGTTCCGCCGCCATCCCGGCGTACGCCCGCTGCAGTTCGCGCTCGCGGGCATCAACGCGCACATCGGGCACGACCTCGCGCTCGCCGTGGTGGACGCCTGTCGTAGCCTCGGCTGCGAACCGGCCGAGCTGGAGGACGAGTTCGACCGCGTGGGCGAACTGCTCGGCTCGCTGGAGGAACGCATCCGCGAAGAGCTGATGCCGGGCCCCGACCTGTTGCAGATCGCCGACCCCCTCACCCATCTGCTCGGCTCCTGGAGCCTGGACCGCGCCCGGGACGCCACCTGGACGGCGGCCCGGGCGCTGTGGGCGCTGCGCCGGCTCCCCGACGTGGCCGGGGAGTTCACCGAACGACTCGACACGGCCGTCGGCTTCGCGGGCCGCATGATGCTCACCCCGCTGTCGGGCCTCGCGCTGTGAGACCTCGCGCCGTGCGGCCTCAGTCCTCCGGGAGTTCCACCGGCGCGATCTCGTCGTACACGTCGCCCGGGCCCGGGTTGGTCGCGTCGGTGGTCCCGCCGAAGTGGTGCATGACGCCCCAGACCGCGTTCAGCGCGGTCTGCACGGCCCCCTCGGCCCAGCCCGCGGTCCAGGAGATGTCGTCGCCGGCGAGGAAGACGCCGCGCTTGTCCTCGGGCAGCCGGTCCTGCATGAAGTGGGTGAACAGGCGCCGCTGGTAGCGGTAGTGGCCGGGCAGGTTGGCCTTGAACGCGCCCATGAAGTAGGGCTCGTTCTCCCAGGAGACCGTCACCGGGTTGCCGATGATGTGCTTCCTGATGTCGACGTTCGGATAGATCTCGCCGAGCGATTTCAGCATGACCTCCATCCGCTCGTTCGCCGACAGCGGCAGCCACTTCAGGCTGTCGTCGCACCAGGTGTACGAGAGACAGATGACGGCGGGCTTGTCCGGGCCGTCGTCGAGGAGGTAGGTGCCGCGCGTCATGCGGTCGGTGAGCGTCATCGACATGACGTCCCGGCCGGTGGGATTCCCCCTGTCGTCGACGGCCTTGTCGAGCCAGAACGGCCGGTCGACCGGCACGAACAGCTTGCTGGACTCCATGTAGTGGGTGCGCTCGATCGCCGTCCAGTGGTCGATCGGGAACAACGAGTCGTCACAGGCGATCTTCGACAGCAGCATCCAGGACTGCGCGGTGAAGATCGCCGCACGGTAGGTGCGGATGTCGCCGTTCGCGTCCGTCACGGTGATCCGGTTGCCGGCGGTGCGGTGCAGCCGGGTCACGGCCGGGCGGGGCTCGCCGTCCTCGTGCAGGCTCGCCAGCGAGGTGCCGTACGCCCAGTGGACGATCTTCTCCGGCTCGCGCTCCCAGAGGCGCAGCGGCAGCTGCTGGGAGCCGCCGACGATACCGCGGTGGTGGTCGTCGGCCTCGGTGTAGACGACCCGCAGGATCTCCAGGATGGAGTTCGGGAAGTCCGTGTCCCAGCCGCCGGTGCCGAAGCCGACCTGGCCGAAGATCTCGCGGTGCCGGAAGGACCTGAAGGCCTCGGAGTCGCAGAGGAAGCCGTAGAAGGTCTGGTTGTCGAGCTTCTCGACGAGCTTCGCCCAGATCTCGCGGATGCGCGGCACGTCCCGCTCGCGCATCGCCTGGTTCATGTCGGAGAAGTCGGCGCCCTCTTCGAGGCACTTGTTCCAGGCGGCCGCGACGTCGCGGTAGACCTGCGGCAGGTCCTCGGCCGTCTCGGCGTAGTGCGACTCGCCCTTGAGGTCGACGACCGTCGACGGGGTCGCCTCCGCGAGCGGGTTGGGGAACGGCTGGGTCCGCAGTCCCACCAGGTCGATGTAGTGCTGGAGCGCCGTGGAGGACGGCGGGAAGCGCATCGCGCCCATCTCGGCGGTCAGCGAGGGGTCGCAGCCGTCGAAGCCGACGGTGCGCAGCCGGCCGCCGATCCGGTCGGCCTCGTAGACGACCGGCTTGAGCCCCATCTTCATCAGCTCGTACGCGGCCACGATGCCGGACAGTCCGCCGCCGATGACGGCGACCTCGGTGCCGTGCTCGGTCGCGGGGATCTGGCCGAGGCCCGCCGGGTGGGCGAGGAAGTCGTCGTACGCGTAAGGGAAGTCCGGGCCGAACATGGTGATCGGCGGCTGCTGCTCGTCTGCGTGCTCGACGGCGTTGGGCACGGTGGACGTCATGGGGTACGGACTCCTTGCGCGTGGTGACTCGGGGGGAGGCTCAGGGGGTGACGGATGCGGGGCGGGTGCGGGCCGGGTTCAGACCAGGGATCCGTAGAGGCCGGGGCGGCGGTCCTTCAGGTACGGGTTCGCCTCGCGGGACGCGGCCAGGGCGACCGGGTCGGCGTCGGCGAACACCAGCTCCTCGCCGCGTCCGGCGCGGGTGCGGGCGATTCCGTCGGGCCCGGCCAGTGTGGAGAGGCCGACGAACTCGAACTCGCCCTCCTGGCCGACCCGGTTGACGTACGCCACGTACATCTGGTTCTCGAAGGCGCGCACCGGGACCACCGACTCGGCGACGAACTGGAAGGGGTGCATCTGGGCGGTCGGCACCACGAGGAGGTCGGTACCGGCGAGGGCGTGGGCGCGGACGTTCTCCGGGAACTCGACGTCGTAGCAGATCATGAGGCCGACGGTGAGGCCGTTGAGTTCGGCCTGGACGACCGGCTGCCCGCCCGGCTGGAAGTGGTCGCGCTCGAAGCAGCCGAAGAGGTGGGTCTTGCGGTAGTTCGCGAGCCGGCTGCCGTCGGCGGAGACCAGCTGGGCGGAGTTGTGGACCGTCTCGCCGTGGCGCTCCGGGTAGCCGTACGCGATCGCGAGACCGTGCCGGCCGGCGATCTCGGCGACGGCGTCCGCGGAATCCCCGTCGGCGGGCTCGGCGAGGCGGGCGATGTCGTCGCCGATCGCGTACCCGGTGAGGAACATCTCCGGCGCGACGAGCAGCCCGGCGCCCGCGGCGGCGGCCCGGTCCGCGGCCTCGTCGAGGACCTTCAGGTTCTCGACGACGGAACCGGGGCGGCCGGAGCTCTGGAGCAGGGCGGTGCGCATGCGTGATCCTCACCGGGCGAAAGGGTGGTTGTGGGGGCCATCTAGACGGTACGGGCGCCCACCCGGGCCGGACAAGAAGGAGCCGTTGCGCGCCGGTGAGCGGAACGTTGCGTGCGTGGACCGCTGGGCGGCGATTCGTTGCGCCCCGGCACTCGCCCCCTCGCTCGCCGCCCCCTCGCTCGCCCCACTCACCCGCCCCTCCCCCGTGCCACCGTCGACATCGTCAGCGCGGTCAGCAGGTACGGCACCGCGCACAGGGCGAAGACGACGCCGTGCGGGAACGTCGAGCCGAGGGCGCCGTACGCGCCGTACACCGCGATGGTCACCACCTCCGTGCCGAGGCTCGCGACCGAGGTGAGGGTGGCCCGGCCGGTGCCCTCGATGCGCTGCTGGAGCCGGACGTCGGCCAGCACGGTCGCCAGCTGGAAGCCGCCGAAGGCGAGGGCGACAAGGGGGATGCCGGCCGGCGTGCCGCTGATCCCTCCGAGGGCGAGGGCGAGCGCGGAGAGGGCGAGCAGCGCGGCGAATCCCCTGCGGCCCAGGCGCTCGGCCGGTCCGGCCAGCAGGCTTCCGGCGGTGACGCCGACCCAGATCAGCACCAGCAGGTGGGAGACGTTCGCCTCCGGTACGCCCGTCTCCCTGACCAGCAGGGGTGTGTACTCGTCGAGGGCGCCCCACACCGCAGTCACGGCCGGGACGAGCAGCAGGGCACCGCGTACGGAGCGGTCGCGGCGGGCGTCGGCCAGTCCGGCCCGCAAGGTCGCGGCCCCGCTGTCACCGTCGTCCACCGGCCGCCGGTGCTCGGCGAAACGGGTCGCCGTCGCCGCGCAGAGCAGACACGCCAGCACGCTGGCCGCACCGACGGCCCGGTACCCGCCGACCGCGAAGACCGGCCCGGCCAGGCCCATCGCCGCCATCACGGCCACCTGACCCACCGCGTGCGCGCCGCCCGTGAGCCGGGCGTACCGGTCCGCGGCCCCGGCCCGGTCCAGCTCCTCGTAGACCAGCGCCTCCAGCGCGCCGGATCCCAGCGCGCCGCGCGCACCCCACAGGACGAAGCCGGCCGCGAAGGCCCAGTACGAAGGGAACAGCACCCACAGGGCGAAGCCGGCCGCGCCCAGCAGCGGGCCGATCCACAGCAGCAGCCGTCGGGAGACGGCGTCCGCCCAGGCGCCCGAGGGCACCTCCAGCAGGACGCCGGTCAGCGACCACAGGACGAACAGGGAGGAGATCTGCCCGACGGACAGGCCACTGTCCGCGAACAGCAGCGCGTACACCGGGTAGAGCAGCACGAACTCGTCGAGGAACGCGTACGCGTACAGCGTGGCGGTCAGTCGACGGACGTCGGGGCCGGTCGTGGATCAATGTCGCCAGGTCATGCCACCGATGGTAGTCGGCTCACGCGCCGCCGCCCACCGGCTTTCCGGTGATCTCGGAGGTGGTGATCGCGAAGGTGGTGATCACCGCGGCGTGGTCGGAGGGCCAGTCGTTGTCCTCGACGTCGGGCCACGGCCGGGGGCTGCCGGTGACGAGTGTCCGGGAGTCCAGCACCCTGAGGCCCCGGTGGAGCACGAAGTCGATCCGGTCCTGCGGTTCCGGGCGGCCGCTGCCGTCCTCGTGCTCGGCGTGGACCGGGGACCAGGTGTGCCCGGGTTCCCGCACCGGATCGGGGTGCGCCTCGCGGTAGGAGTCGGCGAAGCCCGCCTCCTCGGCGGCCCTCGTCACCGGCCACCCGACGTCCGGCCGGTCCAGGTGGGAGGGGCTGTTGAAGTCACCGACGAGGACGACGGGCACGCCGGAGCCCGGCCCGACCCGGCGCAGGGCGTCCCGCAGCCGCGCGAGCCGCGCCCCCTCGTGGGCGACCAGGGTGTCCGCGGCGAGCCCGTCGAAGGCGGACTCGTAGGGCCCGTACGGCGCGCAGTCCAGGTGGGCCGTCCACACGTCGGCCTCGCCTGCGCCGACGGCGATCCGGACGCCCGCCGCGCCGTAGAAGCCCACGTCGGGGTCGCCGAGGGCGGCCGTGATCGGGTGCCGGCTGATGATCCCGAGGTTCTCCCCGGCGCGGTGGTGGTACCAGCCGAGGGCCTCGGCGAGCTCTTCGGCGGCGGTGCCGTACGTCTCCTGGAGGCCGACCACGTCCACGTCGGTCTCGGTGAGGACCTTGAGCTGCTTGGCCCGGTGGTCGCGGACCTTCGTGCCGCCGTACCAGAGGTTCCAGCTCATGACGCGGAGCCGGTGCGGCAGCAGGGACCGCAGCCGCCCGGGGGTGACGCCCTCCAGGCCGGGCACGACGGTCCGGCCGGGCGCCGTGCCGACCGGCGCGAGCGACGGCACCGCCAGCACCGTGCACCCGGCGGCCTCGGCGGAGGTCACGCCGGTCTCGGTGTCCTCGACGGCCACACAGGCCGCCGGGTCGACGCCCAGGGCGTGGCAGGCGGCGAGGTAGGGGTCGGGGGCGGGCTTGGTGTGCTCGGTGTCGTCGGCGGTGACGGTGACGGCGAAGCGGCTCGCGCCGAGCGCGTCGAGCACCGTGTCGGCGACCGCCCGCGGCGACGCGGTCACCAGCGCCGTCGGTACGCCCTCCCGGGCCAGGGCGTCGAGCAGGGCGAGCGCGCCGGGGCGCGGCACGATGTCGGCGCGGACGCGGTCCGCGAACTCCCGGTGGAGCGCCTCGGCGAGCCCCGGCGCCGGCCGGCCCGTGGTGGCGGCCAGCCAGTGGGCGGTGTGCTCGACGGGGCGGCCGAGCACCTCCGGCCGGTCCGCCTCGGTCAGGGGCCGGCCGGCCACCTCTTCCACCGCCTCCCACCACAGCCGCTCGGTGTCGACGAGCGTGCCGTCCATGTCGAACAGGACGGCCTGGAGGGGGAGTTGCGTCACGGTTGCCTCTTTCGGTGGGGGGATCAGGACGTACGTTCGGCGACGAGCACCGGGCGGTCGGGCAGCGAGAGGCCCACCGCGGTGCCCGCGGTGAGCGCGGCGGCCTCGTGGGCGGGCAGGTCGGCCTTGACCTCCGTGCCATCGGCGAGCCGGACGGTGACCCGGACGGCCGCGCCCAGGAAGGAGGTGGCGACCACGCGCGCGTCCCCGCCGTCCTCGGCCCGCACCCGGACCGCCTCCGGCCGCACCAGTACGTCCACCTCGGTCGCGGCCGGGATCCTGCCGTCGACGGGCAGCCGGCGCCCGAGCACCTCGACGGTCTCGCCGTCGAGGTGTCCCGGGATCCGGCTCGTCGTGCCCACGAACTCGGCGACGAAGGCCGTGGCGGGCCGGCCGTACAACTCGGCCGGTGCGGCGCACTGTTCGAGCCGTCCGGCCTGCATCACGGCGACCCGGTCCGCCATGGACAGGGCCTCCTCCTGGTCGTGGGTGACGAACAGGGTGGTGATGCCGAGCTCCTGCTGGAGCCGCCGGATCTCCTCGCGCAGGGTCAGCCGCACCTTGGCGTCGAGCGCGGAGAGCGGTTCGTCCAGGAGCAGGACGCGCGGGCGCAGGGCGAGGGCACGGGCCAGGGCGACGCGCTGCTGCTGTCCGCCGGAGAGCTGGTGCGGGAACCGTGCGCCCTTGTCGGCGAGGCCCACCAGCTCCAGCAACTCGGCTGCCCGGGAACGCCGTTCGGCGGTGCGCACCTTGCGCATCCGCAGCCCGAAGGCCACGTTGTCGAGCGCGTCGAGGTGCGGGAAGAGGCTGTACGACTGGAACACCATGCCGGCGTCGCGGCGGTGGGCCGGCACCCGGGTGACGTCCTCGCCGTCGACCAGCACCGCGCCGGCGTCGGGGTGTTCGAACCCTGCGAGCATCCGCAGCGCGGTGGTCTTTCCGCAGCCGGAGGGGCCCAGCAGGGCGAGCAGTTCACCCGGCCGGACGGTGAGGTCGAGGCCGTCGAGGGCGACGGTCGGCCCGAACTCCCGGCGCAGGCCGCGGAATTCGACGGTCGCCGCGTTCGTCGCCGGTTCCGTCGTCGTCGCTGTCTTGTCGAGCACGGTCATGGTTCATCCCCGGGAAGTAGGACGGGTGCGCCCGCCGAAACCGGCGAGGACGAGGAGCAGCACCCAGGTCACGAGCAGGCTGAGCACGGACACGGCGACGGACAGCTGGGCCTGCGATCCGCTGACGTTCACGATCCAGACGGCGAAGGGCTGGAAGCCGAGCAGCTGCGCCACGGTGAACTCACCGAGCACCAGGGCCAGGGTGAGGAAGGAGGCGTTGAGCAGAGCGCCGCGCAGGTTGGGCAGGACGGCCCGGACCAGCGCCTGCGGCCAGCCGGCCCCGCAGCTGCGGGCGGCCTCGACGAGGGTGGCCACATCGACGGAACGCAGCCCCGCGTCCAGGGCCCGGTACACGAACGGCAGCGCCATCACGACGTACGCCAGGACGAGCACCACGGGGAAGTCGGGGTTCTGGATCGCCACGAAGGTCTGGAACAGCGGTGTGCGCGAGAGCTGCTCGGGCCCCCATTTCAGCACCGTCCCGATACCGGCGACGAACGCGATCGGCGGCACGACCAGCGGCAGTGAGCACACCACCTCGACGACCGGCCGCAGCCGGGGCGCGCCCAGCCGCAGCGCCACCATGGCCGGCACCATCAGCAGCAGGACGACGGCGATGGTGGCGAGGGCCAGTTCCAGCGAGAGCAGCAGACTGGATCCGAAGCCCGCCGTGGAGAAGATCCGGGTGTAGGCGTCGAAGGTGACGCCCTGTCCGGGCACGTCGACGGTGAAGACGACCGACGCGGCCAGCGGGACCAGGAAGTACAGTCCGGCGAGGCCGAGGACTCCCCACCGCCACAGGTTCAGGCGAGCCATCGCGCGCTCCGTCGTTGCAGGGGCAGATACACCGCCATGACCAGACCCGCGACCAGGACCATGTCGAGGCTGAGGGCGAGCGCCACGTTCTCCTGGCCGACGAGCACGTTGCCGGAGATGGCGTCGGCGATCTGGAGGGTGACCAGCGGGATGGAGCTGCCCACCATGGCGGCGGCGGTGGCGTACGCGGCGAAGGCGCTGCCGAAGAGCAGCACCAGGCCGCCGAGCAGCGAGGGCAGCAGGACGGGCAGGGCGACGTGCCGCCAGTACTGCGCGGAGGTCGCGCCGTTGTTCTGCGCCGCCTCGCGCCACTGGGAGCGCAGGCCCTCCAGGGCGGGGGTGATGGTGAGCACCATCAGCGGGATCAGGAAGTACAGGTAGACGATCACCAGGCCCCAGAAGCTGTACAGGTCCCAGCCGTGGTCGGTGAGGCCGAAGTGCCGGGTCAGCACACCGGCGTTGCCGAGCGTGGCGACGAAGGCGAACGCCAGCGGGACGCCGCCGAAGTTGGCGAGCACCCCGGACGCGGTGAGCACCGCCTCGCGCAGCGCGCGGAAACGGGAGGTCACGACGGCCTGGGCCAGCGGCAGTCCGAGCAGCGCCCCCAGCCCCGCCGACACCGCGGACAGCTTCACGCTGCCGAGCAGGGCCGTCAGATACGCGCCCCGCAGGGAGGCCGTCAGGTTGTCGGCCGTGTACGAGGTGGCGCCCGTGGCCGGGTCCTTGGCGGTGAACGCGCCGTCGAGCATGGCCATGGCGGGCAGCCCGAAGGCGAGCGCGGTGAAGGCGAGCAGCGGGACGACGGCGAGCCAGCCGAGGGCACGGCGCCGCCGCTTCACCGGAGCGGCGGCCGCCGTGTCGACCCGTACGGCGGTGGAGGTCATCCGGAGACGGCCTTGGCCCAGCCCTGCCCGAGGACCGTCTTGGCCTTGCTCTGCTGGTCCTCGGTCGGGAAGGTGGGCGTCCCGGAGACCTCGGGCAGCTTGGCCGCGGCGGTCTTGTCGAGGGTGCCGGCCTTCTCCATGGCGGTCATCAGGGCCGGCCGGGCGTACCCCTTGAGCCACAGGTTCTGGCCCTCTGCGCTGTAGAGGTACTCCTGCCACAGGCGGGCGGCCGCCGGGTGCGGGGCGTCCTTGTTGATCGCCTGGGAGTAGTACTGGGAGAACCGGCCGTCGCTGGGCACCGACACCTTCCAGTCGACACCCTTGGACTTGAACTCGTCGGCGTATCCGGCGTTGAGGTAGTCCCAGTCGATGCTGATGGGCGTCTCGCCCTTCTCGACGGTGGCCGGGGTCGACTCGACGGGCGTGTAGTTGCCGTTCTTCTTCAGTTCGGCGAAGAAGTCGAGGCCGGGCTGGATGTCGTCGAAGGAGCCACCGCTCGCGAGGGAGGCCGCGTAGACGCCGCCGAAGGCGGAGCCGGACTTGGTGGGGTTGCCGTTGAGGGCGACCTGGCCCTTGTACCGGGGCTTGAGCAGATCCGCGAAGGTGGTCGGACAGGTCTTGACGCGCTTGGCGTCGCAGCCGATGGAGATGTAGCCGCCGTAGTCGTTGTACCAGCGGGCCTTCGGGTCCTTCTGCCCCTCGGGGAGGTCGGCGTACGACGCCACCTCGTACGGGGCGAGCAGCCCCTGCTGGGCGGCGCTCAGCGCGAAGGAACTGCCGAGGTCGAGGACGTCCGGCGCGCGGTCCTGGCCCTTCCGGGAGGTGACGGCGTTGATCTCGTCCTGGCTGGAGCCGTCGGGGTTCTCGACCGCGATCTTGATGCCGTACTTCTTCTGGAAGCCGTCGATGAGGGCGCCGTAGTTGGCCCAGTCGCGGGGCAGCGCGATGGCGTTCAGCGTGCCCTCCTTCTTCGCCGCCTTCACCAGGGCGTCGAGGCCGCCGAAGTCGGCGGCGGAGGTGGCGGTGGCGGCGTTCCTGCCGTCGGCGGTGGTGGAGGTGCTGGTGTCGGGGGCGGCGCCACAGGCGCTCAGGGCGAGTACGGCGACGGCGGCGAGGGCACCGCCACGGACGGCTGTTCTCGGCAGGGGCACGGTCACGGCTTCTCCAGGGGACGCGCGAGAATGCAGGAGATGAGGGCAACTTGTCTGAACAAGTTGGCCTCAGTACGCACGCCGCTGGTGTCCCCTTCGTAAACACTGGCGAAACCCTGAGCCCCGATTTCACGCACAGTTGCGGTGGAAGCCGAGCAGCTCCGCAGGTCGACTAGGCTGGTCAAGCTGTGTACAGCCGTCGACGCAGAGGGGAAGCATGGCCGCGCGACACGAGGAGATCGCCGACGCACTGCGCCGGGCGATCGACCGCGAGGAGTACGCGGTCGGGGCGCGGCTGCCCGCCGAGACCGACCTCGCCACCCGGTACGGCGTCTCGCGCGGCACGGTCCGCCAGGCCGTCGCGGCGCTGACCGCCGAGGGACTCATCGGCTCCCGCCAGGGCGCCCGCCGCGTGGTCCTGGCCAGCCGCCGCAGCCAGAGCTTCGCCGAACTGCGCAGCTTCGCCGAATGGGCGCGCGCGATGGGCCGCGAGGCGACCGGCCGGGTCGTCGCGCAGGAGTACCGCCCGGCCGGTACCGAGGACGCGGTGCGCCTCCAACTTCGTGACGGGACACCCGTGTTGCACGTCCTGCGGCTGCGCGGCCTAGACGGCGAGCCGGTGCTCCTGGAGCGGACCGTGTACGCGGACTGGATCTCCCCGGCCGTCGAGTCGATCGAGCCGGACTGCCCCTCCGTGACCCAGCGCCTCCTCGACGACACCGGCCTGGTCTTCGCCTACGGCGAGCATGTCATCGACGCGGTGGCGGCGGGCGCCCAGGACGCCGAACTGCTCGCCATCCGCCGCACGAGCCCGCTGCTGCGCGTCCGCCGGGTCACCACGACCCGCGAGGGCCGCCCGGTGGAGTGGTCGGACGACCGCTACCGCTCGGACGCGGTCAGCTTCAGCGTGCACAACTCGATCGGAAACAACGCACTGGCCCGAAAGACGGCCGGGTAGACCCTGCCCGACCCTGATGGCCCTCGACGCCACCCCGGGCTGACCCGGCGCGATCCGGTACGGCACGGCGGACTCGGCCCGGCGCGGATCGGCTCAGACGGCCCGGACCGACCCCGGACCGGCCGGGCCGACTCAGGCCGGGCCGGGCCGACTCAGGCCGGGCCGGGTTCACTCAGGTCGGTGAGCCCGCGGAGAAGCGGCGCAGGAGCGGCGACAGCACCAGCACGGACTTCGTCCGTTCCACGAACGGCTCCCCCGCGATGCGCTCAAGGACCCGCTCGAAGTGGCGCATGTCGGCGGCGAAGACCTGGGCGACCGCGTCCGCCTCGCCGGTGACGGTGGACGCGGCCACCACCTCCTGGTAGCGCTCCAGGCCCCGCTGGATGGTCTCCGGGGAGGTGTTGCGCCGGCAGTAGATCTCGACGAACCCCTCGGTCTCCCAGCCGAGGGCCGCCGGGTCGACCCGTACGGTGAAGCCGGTGATCGCCCCGGTGGCCCGCAGCCGGTCCACGCGCCGCTTCACGGCGGGCGCGGACAGGCCGACCAGTTGCCCGATGTCCGCGAAGGAGCGGCGGGCGTCCTCGGCGAGGGCGTGCACGATGCGTTCGTCGAGATCGTTCAGCACAGTGGGTTGTTCACTTCTCAGATGGTGCGGGCGCTGCGAGGCGGGAGCGGCGGTGGCCGTAAAGGAAGTAGAACACGAGCCCGACCGCCATCCAGACTCCGAAGACCACCCAGGTGACGGCCGAAAGGCTGCCCATCATCCAGACGCAGAAGGCGAGTCCCACGGCCGGCAGTACCGGCGAGAGCGGCACCCGGAAGGTCCGGGGCATCTCGGGACGGGTCCGGCGCAGCACCACGACCGCGATGTTGACCAGCCCGAACGCGAACAGCGTACCGATGCTGGTGGCGTCGGCCAGCTGGCCCAACGGGATCGCGGCGGCCAGCACACCGCAGAACAGCGACACGATCACCGTGTTCGTGCGGGGCGTGCCGGTCTTCGGGTGGACACGGGAGAACACCTTGGGCACCAGGCCGTCCCGGGACATCGCGAAGAGGATGCGGGTCTGGCCGTACAGCACGGTCAGGACGACGCTCGCGATGGCGATGACCGCGCAGAAGGCGAGGAGGGTGCCCCAGAAGGACTGGCCGGTCACCTCGCGCATGATCTGCGCGAGCGCGGCCTCGGAGTCGCCGAACCGCTGCCAGGGCTTGGCGCCCACGGCGACGGCCGCGACGAGGACGTACAGCGCCGTCACGATGACGAGCGACAGCATGATCGCGCGGGGCAGGTCGCGCTGCGCGTTCTTGGCCTCCTCACCGGCGGTGGAGGCTGCGTCGAAGCCGATGTACGAGAAGAAGAGCGTCGCACCGGCCGCGCTGACGCCCGCCATGCCCAGTGGCATGAAGTGCTCGTAGTTGCCGGAGCGGAAACCCTGGACGCCGATGGCGCAGAACATCACCAGAGCGGCGATCTTCACGGCCACCATGACGGTGTTGGCGCGCGCCGACTCGCGGGCGCCGCCGAGCAGGAAGGCCATGGCCAGCAGGACGACGATGAGGGCCGGCAGGTTGAAGATGCCACCGTCCCCGGGCGGCGCCGACAACGCGTCCGGGATGGTCACCCCGATCGTCCCGTCGAGCAGCTCGTTGAGGTACTCGCCCCAGCCGACGGCCACGGCGGCGACCGACACGCCGTACTCCAGGACCAGACACCAGCCGCAGATCCAGGCGATCAGTTCGCCCATCGTCGCGTACGCATACGAGTACGAGGAGCCGGCGACCGGGATGGTGCCCGCCAGCTCGGCGTAGGACAGGGCAGAGAAGAGCGCGGTGAGACCTGCGATCACGAAGGAGAGCGTGACGGCGGGACCGGCCTTGGGCACCGCCTCGCCGAGAACGACGAAGATGCCGGTGCCGAGGGTGGCGCCGATGCTGATCATCGTGAGCTGCCACAGCCCGAGGGAGCGCCTGAGGGAACCTCCCTCGCCCTGGCCACCCTCGGCGACCAGGTGTTCCACGGGCTTGCGCCGCATGAGACGCGCGACGGGCCCCGGGGACGCGGGGGTGGTCCGACTACGTTGTTGCGGGGGTGCGCCTTGATCGAGCACGCGCTGACTCCTTCGTCGCTGCCTCTCGGCGTGACGGGAACCGGCGGCACACCTGCGCGAGCAGGAACCCACCGAGCGGGGTCCCCGCCACGCTACGTACAGCGCACGACCCTACGAGCAGGGCCGTAGCGCTTGTAATGCTGCAACCTTGCGCACACACGCAAGAACGTTGCGTTCATGGAACGAGGGTGCACATTCGTTGCGGGCCGGCTGAACGCGCCCCGACAGGGGCGCGGGGCCGCGTCGATATGCGGCTCCGCCGCGTGGGCGCGACAGCCGAAGCGGGCCCGCACCCGACACACGGCCCGACCAGCGGAGCTGCACGCGGAGCTACCAGCTCGCGTGCAGCGGCTTGCCCTCGGCGTAACCGGCCGCGCTCTGGATACCGACGACGGCCTTCTCGGCGAACTCCTCGAGAGAGCCCGCGCCCGCGTACGTGCAGGAGGAACGGACGCCCGCGATGACCGAGTCGATCAGGTCCTCGACACCCGGGCGGGCCGGGTCGAGGAACATCCGCGAGGTGGAGATGCCCTCCTCGAACAGCGCCTTGCGAGCACGGTCGTACGCCGACTCGTCGGAGGTGCGGTTGGCGACGGCGCGCGCGGACGCCATGCCGAACGACTCCTTGTACAGCCGGCCGCCCGCGTCCTGCTGAAGGTCGCCCGGGGACTCGTAGGTCCCCGCGAACCACGACCCGATCATCACGTTGGACGCGCCGGCGGCGAGCGCCATGGCGACATCGCGCGGGTGCCGGACACCGCCGTCGGCCCACACGTGCTTGCCGTACTTCTTCGCCTCGGCCGCACACTCCAGGACCGCCGAGAACTGCGGCCGGCCCACACCGGTCATCATGCGGGTGGTGCACATCGCGCCCGGTCCGACCCCGACCTTGATGATGTCGGCACCCGCGTCGATCAGATCCTTGACGCCCTCGGCGGAGACGATGTTGCCGGCGACGATCGGCACCCGCGGGTCGAGCGAGCGCACGGTCCGGATCGCGCTGATCATCGACTCCTGGTGGCCGTGCGCGGTGTCGATGACGAGCGTGTCCACGCCCGCGTCGAGCAGCTGCTTGGCCTTGCCCGCGACATCGCCGTTGATACCGACGGCCGCGGCGACGCACAGCTTGCCCGCCGCGTCGACGGCCGGCGTGTACAGGGTGGCGCGCAGGGCGCCCTTGCGGGTGAGGATGCCGGCGAGCTTGCCCTCCCGGTCGACGGCCGGGGCATAGCGCCGGTTGGCCGCGTCGAGGGTGTTGAAGGCCTCGCGCGGGTCGATGTCGGCGTCCAGGAGCAGCAGGTCCCGGGACATGACGACCTCGAGCTGGGTGAAGCGGTCGACCCCGCTGAGGTCCGCGTCGGTGACGACACCGACCGGGCGGAACTCCTCGTCGACGACGACACCCGCGTTGTGCGCGCGCTTGGGCAGCAGGGCGAGGGCGTCGGCGACCGTCTGGTGCGGGGCGAGCACGATGGGGGTGTCCAGCACCAGGTGGCGGCTCTTGACCCAGGTGATGACGTCGGTGACGACGTCGATCGGAATGTCCTGCGGGATCACCACCAGCCCGCCGCGACGGGCCATGGTCTCGGCCATCCGGCGGCCGGCCACGGCGGTCATGTTGGCGACGACCAGCGGGATCGTGGTGCCCGTGCCGTCCGGGGCGGCCAGGTCGACAGCCTGACGCGACCCGACCGCGCTGCGGCTCGGCACCATGAAGACGTCGTCGTAGGTGAGGTCGTACGCGGGCTGGATGTCGTTGAGGAAACGCACGTGCTGCACATCCCAGTCGATCAGAGGTGACCCCCGGACAGGTCAGCCAGGGGGAGAAGCACGTACTTCATTCTCCCACGACGGCCGCGATGCGATGCCCGGACAGAACGTCCAAGCAGCTCAGGGGGGTCTTAGGAGGATCCTCCGAGGGCGAGCAGCACCGACAGCGCCGGCACCCGGTCGACGGCCTGGGCGAACACGTCCTGCGCGATCACCCACTCCTGCGGCCGCGCCTCGGCGTACGGCCGCCAGTTCCGTACGACGATCTGGAGCCCGCCGTCCCCGGGCGGGGCCTGGAGGTCGGTGAGGCTGTCGGCGAGGGCGTCCCAGTTGCGTCCGAACCAGTCGGGCAGACCCAGGGCGTCGGCACAGCGGTCCATCAGGGCGGACTTGTCGGTCACCCCCTCCAGATCCAGCGTGACCACGAACTGCGTCATCTCAGCACCGCCCGGAACGTGTCGTAGTGATCATCGGTGTAGTAGATCTCGTCGCCCTGCCCGGTGACAACGCGTCGGGCCCCGCGGTCGCGCGAGCCCGGCGTCCCGACGGTGTATTCGTGGTGGTAACCCCGCTTGTGCGCGGGCAGCAGCCCCTCGAAGCTCCCGAAGACGGCGCCGTCCCTGGCGTGCGGGAAGGGGCCTGCGTCGTCGATGAGCCGGAGCGTCCGGCGGGCCTCGGCAGGCAGCTCGGACTCCCGGACCGTGACCGGGCCGCCGGCCCAGGACGGCTCGACGGCCGTGGCGACGGCCGGAGTGGAGTCCTGCGGGCCCGGCTGCCCCGAGGTACAGCCGGTGAGCAGGGCGAGCGGGAGGAGCAGGCACACAAGCACGCGGGGGACGAACCGCAGCAGCATCGTTCGATGCTGTCACGGCCGTCCCCTCATGGCCTGCTTCCGGGCGGGTCAGATCCCGTCCGGGTCCGTCCGGCCCAGGGCGGGCTTCGGAGTCGGCCCCGCCGTCATCAGGTAGTCGGCCGCCGACGTGTCCGTCACCAGGCTGGTGACGAGCCCGGAGCGGAGCACCGCGTCGATCGCGGCCGCCTTGCGCTGCCCGCCCGCGATCGCGACGACCTCGGGGACCCGGCGCAGCTGGTCGGTCTTGACCGTGATGCACCGCTCGCCCAGGTCCCGCCCGACCCGGCGTCCCTCGGCGTCGAAGAGGTGCGCGGACATCTCGGCGGCGACCCCGAGCGAGGCGTAGTGCGCCCGCTCCTCGTCGCTGAGCATGTCGTGCACCGTCGAGATGCCCGGCTCCCAGGAGCCGATGGAGACACAGGCGACCGTGACCTTGTCGAAGTACTCGAAGGCGCGGGCGATCCCGGTCTGGTGGCGCAGCGCGGCCGCGGTGGCCGCGTCCGGCAGCAGCATCGGCGCGTAGATGGGGTGCGCGTCGCCGCCGGACACCTGGGCGGCACGGCGGACGGCCTCGACCGAGCCGCGCTCCGCGGTCCCGGCGTCGTAGACACCCGTCAGCTGCACCACCGTGCACGGCGGCAGCCGGTCCAGCGCCGCCGCCATGTGAATGGTGGACCGGCCCCAGGCCAGCCCCAGTACGTCCCCCTCGTCGACCAGTTCGCCGAGCAGGTCCGCTGCCACTTCCCCCAGGTTCTCGGGGTCCGTGGTCTCCTCGGCCTCGGCCGGGGACTCGACCACGACGGCGTGCCTGAGGCCGTAGCGGGCGCGGAGCGCGTCCGAGCGCTCCGCGTCCAGCTCGGCCGGCACGCGGATCTCGATCCGTACGAGATCCCGTTCGAGGGCGGTCTCCAGGACCCGGGCCACCTTGAAGCGGCTGACGCCGAACTCCTCCGCGATCTGGATCTTGGACTTTCCCTCAAGGTAGAAGCGGCGGGCCATGGCCGCCGCCTGCACCAGCTCAGCGGGTCCCATCCGCATGGCTGACCGGCCCGCCGACATACCCGACACGGCGTTCTCCTCACTGCTGTTCACACTCTGGATACGCCGTTCATCCTCGCAGATCCGGCGCAGTTGATCAGCTCTGTTGAGAGCCGTTCACATACCTGTCGGTAAGTGGTTGGTTCAGTGTCCACATGCCCAGGAGGCGCCGGCGGTCGCCGCCTCCGCCTGAGCCCGCAGGCCACGGACCGCCTCCGCCGGGTCGTCCGCCCCGTATACGGCCGAGCCTGCCACGAACACGTCCGCGCCCGCCTCGGCGCACCGCTCGATCGTCGAGGCTGAGACCCCGCCGTCGATCTGGAGCCACAGGTCGAGGCCGTGCTTGCTGATCAACTCGCGGGTGCGGCGGATCTTGGGGAGCATGATGTCGAGGAAGGCCTGGCCCCCGAAGCCCGGCTCGACCGTCATGATCAGCAGCATGTCGAGTTCGGGCAGCAGGTCCTCGTACGGCTCGATGGGCGTCGCCGGCCTGAGTGCCATGGAGGCACGGGCGCCCTTCGCCCGGATCTCGCGGGCGAGCCGTACGGGTGCGGCGGCGGCCTCGACGTGGAAGGTGACGGACGAGGCACCCGCCTCGACGTACTGCGGGGCCCAGCGATCGGGGGCCTCGATCATCAGATGGCAGTCCAGCGGGGTGTCCGTCGCACGGGCCAGTGACTCTACGACCGGCACACCGAGCGTGAGGTTCGGGACGAAATGGTTGTCCATGACGTCGACGTGGAGCCAGTCGGCTCCGGCGACCGCCTCCGCCTCGTCCGCAAGGCGGGCGAAGTCGGCGGACAGGATGCTGGGGTTGATCTGCACGGCCATGACCCAAGCCTGCCATGCCCTCCGGGGGTTGCGGGCATCGGTCCCGCGGGGGGAGCGTGGTTCGTCGCCCGCGGACCGGCCCAGGAGGATCGCGCAGCCCCCCGCGCCCCTTACCGGAGGCGGCCGCACACGGCGCAGACAGAACGGCTCGGAGGGTAGTCATGGCCCAGAATCGCGGTGTCGCGCACCTGGTCTGCGGGCGGCGTGCGAAGTGGCTGGTGCTGGCGTTGTGGCTGGTGTTGCTGTTCCTGACGGCACCCTTCGCCCAGAAGCTCACCGACGCCCAGGACAACGACGCGGCCTCCTGGCTGCCCGGGTCGGCGGAGTCCACCCAGGTGCTGGAGATCTCGCAGGACTTCAGACCCGAGCAGATCCCCGCGGTCGTCGTCTACGCCCGCGACGCGGGCCTGACGGCCGAGGACCGGGCGCAGATCACCGAGGACGCGGCGCAGCTCAGGCAGCTCACCGACCACGGCATCCGCGGCGCCGAGACCCGCGGCCCGGTCTACGACCGCCCGGCCGACCCGCGCGCCGCCCAGATCTATGTACCGATCACCATGGACGAGAAGGGCTGGGAACGCATCGCCCCGGCCGTCGACTCGATCCGTGACGTCGTAGGCGACGGCGGCGCCGGTATGGCCGTGCACGTCACCGGCCCCGGCGGTACCTCCGCAGACTTCTCCGAGGCGTTCGAGGGCATCGACTCGACCCTGCTGCTGGCGGCGATGGGCGTGGTCGTCATCATGCTCCTGATCACCTACCGCAGCCCCACCCTCCTCGTCGTCCCGGTGCTCGCCGTGGTCGCCGCCCTGTTCACCGCGCAGGCGCTGATCTACTTCCTGGCCGAGCACGCAGGCCTGACGGTGAACGGTCAGAGCGCCGGCATCCTCACGGTGCTCGTGTTCGGCGCGGGCACCGACTACGCCCTGCTGCTGGTGGCCCGTTACCGGGAGGAGCTGCGCCGGCACGAGGACCGGCACGAGGCGATGGCCCTGGCGCTGCACCGCGCGGGCCCCGCCGTCCTGGCGTCCGGCGCCACGGTCGTCCTGAGCATGCTGATGCTGCTGGCCGCCGAGATGAACTCGACCCGCGGGCTGGGCCCGGTCGCGGCCATCGGCGTGGCGGTCGCGCTGCTGGCGATGATGACCCTCTTCCCCGCCCTGCTGGTGATCTGCGGCCGATGGATCTTCTGGCCGGTGATCCCGCATTTCGGGTCCTCGGACCCGACCGAGCACGGTGTCTGGGCCCGCACGGGCCGTGGCATCGCCCGCCGCCCGCGCATGGTCTGGGCCGTGACCGCGCTGGTCCTTGCGGTGTGCTCGCTCGGCCTGATCCAGCTGCGCGCCGAGGGCATCGGCAATGCGGACGCGTTCACCGGCAAACCGGACTCGATCACGGGCCAGGAGGTGTCGGCGAAGTACTTCCCGGCGGGCAGCGGCGACCCGCTGGTCGTCATCGCCGACCAGGCCCGGGCCGGGCAGGTGAAACGCGCGGTCGCGGGGACGGAGGGCGTCGTGCCGACGTCCCTCGGCCTGCCCGCGGGCACGAAACCCGTCCACGACGGCCAGGTGCTGTTCGAGGCGACGATGACCGACCCGGCCGACAGCGAGGCCGCCAAGCAGACCGTGGAACGGGTCCGGGACGCCGTGCACGAGATACCCGACGCCGACGCCCAGGTGGGCGGCGGCACGGCGGCGCTGCTCGACATGGACAAGGCGACCACCCACGACAACCTGCTGATCATCCCGCTGGTCCTGGCCGTGGTCCTGCTCATCCTCGGCGTCCTGCTGCGCGCCCTGATCGCCCCGCTGCTGCTGGTCGGGACGGTGATCCTGTCCTTCGCGGCGGCCCTGGGCCTCAGCGCGCTGGCGTTCCGTCATCTCTTCGACTACGCGGGCGAGTCGACGGACTTCCCGCTGTTCGTCTTCGTGTTCCTGGTGGCCCTGGGCATCGACTACAACATCTTCCTGACCACCCGGATCCGCGAGGAGGCCGGCCGCCAGGGCACCCGGCAGGGCGTGGTGACCGGTCTCGCGGCCACCGGCTCGGTGATCACCTCGGCGGGTCTGGTCCTGGCCGGCACCTTCGCGGCCCTCGCCACCCTTCCCATGGTGGCCTTCGCGGAGATCGGCTTCGCGGTGGCCCTGGGCGTCCTCCTGGACACCTTCATCGTGCGGTCGGTGCTCGTCACCTCACTCTTCCTGGACATCGGACCGAAGATCTGGTGGCCGCACCGGCTGGCCCGGGAGAGCCACCCGCCCCTGCCGAAGGAGCCCGCGCAGCCGGTCGAGAGCACCGAGACCTGAGCACCCTTTGCATGACCATGCGAGTTCATGCATAATCTTCCTATGTCCAAGGTCCTCACCTCCCTTCCCGCCGGCGAGCGCGTCGGCATCGCCTTCTCCGGCGGGCTCGACACCTCGGTCGCGGTCGCGTGGATGCGCGACAAGGGTGCCGTCCCGTGCACCTACACCGCCGACATCGGCCAGTACGACGAGCCCGACATCGCCTCGGTGCCCGGCCGCGCGAAGGCCTACGGCGCCGAGATCGCGCGCCTGGTCGACTGCCGCGCCGCACTGGTCGAGGAGGGCCTGGCCGCACTCACCTGCGGGGCGTTCCACATCCGCTCGGGCGGGCGCGCCTACTTCAACACCACGCCCCTCGGCCGTGCCGTCACCGGCACCCTCCTGGTCCGGGCGATGCTCGAGGACAACGTCCAGATCTGGGGCGACGGCTCGACCTTCAAGGGCAACGACATCGAGCGGTTCTACCGCTACGGCCTGCTGGCCAACCCGCACCTGCGGATCTACAAGCCCTGGCTGGACGCGGACTTCGTGACCGAGCTCGGCGGCCGCAAGGAAATGTCGGAGTGGCTCGTCGCCCACGACCTGCCCTACCGGGACAGCACGGAGAAGGCGTACTCCACCGACGCCAACATCTGGGGCGCCACCCACGAGGCCAAGACCCTGGAGCACCTGGACACCGGCGTCGAGACCGTCGAGCCCATCATGGGCGTGCGGTTCTGGGACCCGTCGGTCGAGATCGCCACCGAGGACGTGACGATCGGCTTCGACCAGGGCCGCCCCGTGACGATCAACGGCAAGGAGTTCGCCTCCCCCGTCGATCTGGTGATGGAGGCCAACGCCATCGGCGGCCGCCACGGCATGGGCATGTCGGACCAGATCGAGAACCGCATCATCGAGGCCAAGAGCCGCGGCATCTACGAGGCGCCCGGCATGGCCCTGCTGCACGCGGCCTACGAGCGTCTGGTCAACGCCATCCACAACGAGGACACCCTCGCCCAGTACTACAACGAGGGACGGCGCCTCGGCCGGCTGATGTACGAGGGCCGCTGGCTGGACCCGCAGGCCCTGATGGTGCGCGAGTCGCTCCAGCGCTGGGTCGGCGCGGCCGTCACCGGCGAGGTGACGCTGCGACTGCGGCGCGGTGAGGACTACTCGATCCTCAACACCGCCGGCCCGGCCTTCAGCTACCACCCGGACAAGCTGTCCATGGAGCGCACCGAGGACTCCGCGTTCGGCCCGGTGGACCGGATCGGCCAGCTCACCATGCGCAACCTCGACATCGCCGACTCGCGCGCCAAGCTGGAGCAGTACGCCACGCTCGGTCTGATCGGCACCGGCAGCCCCGCGATCGGCGCCGACCAGGCGGCCGCGACCGGTCTCATCGGGACCATGACGGAGCTGCCGGAGGGCGGCGCCGAAGCCATCGCCTCCCGCGGCGAGGTCTCCGACGACGACCAGCTGCTGGACCGCGCCGCGATGGAGTTCGGCACGGACTGACCCGCGCGAGGCACCCGCCCGCGCAGAAGACCGGCCCCACGCCGTGGACGTGGGGCCGGTCTTCTCGCGTGTCCGTCCGTGCGGGCCTCAGCCCGTCTTCCTGATCAACGCCAGGTACATGGCGTCCGTCCCGTGCAGATGCGGCCAGAGCTGGATGTCCGGCCCGTCACCCAGCTCCGGTACGCCCGGCAGCAGCGGCCGCGCGTCGATCAGCTCGGCCTCCGGATACTGCTTGAGGACGTCGGAGACGACCGACCGGGTCTCGGCGAGGTGCGGCGAACAGGTGGCGTACCCGACGACGCCCCCGACCCGCACCGAGTCCAGCGCGGTCCGCAGCAGCCCGCGCTGGAGCGGCCCGAACCCGTCGAGATCCTCCGGCCTGCGCCGCCAGCGTGCCTCGGGCCGCCGCCGCAGGGCGCCGAGGCCCGTGCACGGCACGTCCATCAGCACCCGGTCGAAGGAGCCGGGCCGCCACGGCGGCCGGGTCCCGTCGGCGGCGATGACCTGGTAGGGCCCGGGGTTGCCGGCCAGCGCCTTGGCGACGAGCCCCGCGCGGTGCGGCTGCTTCTCGGAGGCGAGCAGCGCGGCCCCCCGCTCGGCGGCGAGGGCGGCGAGCAACGCCGCCTTGCCCCCGGGGCCGGCGCACCCGTCAAGCCACAACGCGTCGGACCCGTCGAGCGGCGCATCG
The DNA here is from genome assembly GCF_045041255.1 of Streptomyces sp. NBC_00080. Lineage (NCBI taxonomy): Bacteria > Bacillati > Actinomycetota > Actinomycetes > Kitasatosporales > Streptomycetaceae > Streptomyces > Streptomyces sp. NBC_00080. Next base: position 7,777,969 of record NZ_CP108235.1, on the reverse strand, counting down.
GCCAGCGCGAGCGCCACGAGCTGGCTGCCCTCGTCCTGCACCCCCGCCCGCCCGTCCCGTACGGCGTCGATCGCCCCCGGCTCGCCGCCCTCGGTGAGCCGCACTGCGTACGGCGACCAGCGCCCGGCGACCGAGGCCTCCTCCCGGAGCAGCTCCTCGGTGGTGGCCCGCCCGGGCCGGGCGACGAGCGTGACCTCGGGCCGCTCGTTGTCCGCCGCCAGCAGCTCCTCGATGCCGGCCCGCCCGCCGCCGAGGGAGTCCCACAGTGCGGAGACCACCCAGCGCGGGTGCGAGTGCACGACGGCGAGGTGGTCCTCGGGATCGTCTTCGTAGGGCGGAGCGACCTTGTCGAGCCACTCGTCGAGATCGTGCGCCGCGACCTTGCGCAGCACGGCGTTGACGAACTTGGCACGTCCGTCGCCGAGCACGACCCGGGCGAGCTCGACGGAGGCGGACACGGCCGCATGGGTCGGGATACGTGTCCCGAGCAGCTGATGCACGCCGAGACTCAGCACGTCGAGGACCGGCGGGTCGACCTCGCGCAGCGGCCGGTCGACACACGCGGAGATGACGGCGTCGTACGTGCCCTGCCGGCGCAGCGTCCCGTAGACCAGCTCGGTGGCGAGGGCCGCGTCCCGTGCGTCGAACTTGTCGGGTCCCTCCTTCTCGCGCGCCTTGCGCAGCAGCGGCGGCAGCACGAGGTTGGCGTACGCGTCCCGCTCGTCCACGGCCCGCAGCGCCTCGAAGGCGAGCATGCGGACGGGGTCCTTCTGAGGCCGGCGGTAGGGCTTGCCCGGCTTGCGGGAACGGTGGGGCTGGTCGCTCACGAAAAGGTGCTCCGGATTGCAGAAGAAAGAAAGGAAAGAAAGTTGAAAGAAGGTAATGGAGGTAATGGAGGAAAGGTAGGTCCAGCGTACGTCGGTGGTACGCCGGGCGGACTCGCCGACCGCAGGCCCGGTGACCGGGAGCGGGGCCCACGGACCGGGCCCGGCTTGTGCAGGAGCGTTACGCCCCGACGGTCTCCCCGTCCCCGATCCGGGCGCCCCGGGCCCAGTCGGCGGCCCGCATCGGCTTCTTGCCCTGCGCCTGCACCCACAGCAGCTCGACCGCGTACGAGCCGGTGCCGACGTGCACGCTGTTCTTGCCGACGAGGAGTGCCCCCGGCGCGAGATCGGTCCGCTCGGGAACCGGCTGGACCTGGATGAGCTTGAGCCGCTCCCCGCGGAAGGTGGTCCAGGCGCCGGGGGCGGGGGTGCAGCCGCGCACGACCCGGTCGACCCGCAGAGCCGGGGTGGCCCAGTCGACCTGAGCGTCCTCGACGGTGATCTTCGGCGCGAGGGTGATCCCCTCACCCGGCTGGGGAACGGCCTTCAGTGTGCCGTCCTCGATCCCGTCCATGGTCGCGGCGAGCAGCCCGCTGCCGGCGAAGGCCAGCCGGGTGAGCAGGTCACCGCTGGTATCGGTGGGCCGGATCTCCTCGGTGACCGTCCCGTAGACCGGCCCCGAGTCGAGCCCCTCCTCGATGAGAAAGGTGGACGCGCCGGTGATCTCGTCCCCCGCCATGACGGCGTGCTGCACGGGAGCGGCCCCGCGCCAGGCCGGCAGCAGCGAGAAGTGCAGGTTGACCCAGCCATGGGCCGGGATGTCCAGCGCCACCCTGGGCAGCAGCGCCCCGTAGGCCACGACGGGACAGCAGTCGGGCGCGATCTCCCTCAGCCGCTCCAGGAACTCCGGATCGCGCGGCTTGGCGGGCCTCAGCACTTCGATGCCCGCCTCCTCGGCGCGCTGGGCGACGGGAGAGGCGATCAGCCTGCGCCCCCGTCCGGCCGGCGCGTCGGGCCGCGTGACGACGGCGGCCACCTCGTGCCGCCCGGAGGCGATCAGAGCGTCCAGGGCGGGAACGGCGACCTCGGGGGTACCGGCGAAGACGAGCTTCATGAGTGGGCTGGGCCTCTCGGGCGGGACGGACGACGGGCAACGCACAAGTTTATGACGCCGACCGGGCAGGCCGCCGACGGGCGGGAGTCCCCACCAGCCGCGCCCTCCGGGGGGCGTACGCATATGCCCATACGCCCCCACACCGTGACCAGCGGCGCGAACCCGCGTTGGTCAAGAAAGAGTTGACCACACCTTCTTCAACGCCGGTTCGAGAGGCTTGTTCATGGCCGACCATGCAACCCACGACGCCCAGGCCCGGGCCAGCCTGCACTTGCTGGTGCGGGACATCGAGCGCGTCCGACGGCAGGTGGACGCACTGCGCACCCTCACCGCCCAGCTGGGCAACGTCTACCGCCCCCGCCGCTCCGGCCCGTCCACGGGCTTCGTCGTCTACGGACGCGCCCCCGCCCCCACGGTCCGCCTCGCCCAGGAGCTGCGGGACAGCGTCGAGACCCTGGTCACCGCGGCGGTGGACTTCGACCGTTCGCTCGGCTTCTCGTGGGACGCGGTGGGCTCCGCCCTCGGGGTCACCAAGCAGGCCGTACACCGCCGCTACGGCGCCCGCCGGGCCGCGGCCCAAGCCGCCACCGCCGAGGCCGAGCGACCCGCCGAGCCCACCGCCGCCCGCACGGTCACCGTCAACACGGGCATCCCGACGGTTCCCACCGTTCCGGCCGCCCGCTCGATGCCGACCCAGCCGACGGCCGGCAGCCCGGCCCTGCGCGACGCCGGGGCCCCGGCGCTGCGCGACACCGGCAGCCCCGCCTTGCGCGAGGCCGGCGCCCCGGCGCTGCGTGACGTCGGCAGCCCCGCCTTGCGCGACGAGGCAAGGCCGACCGCCTTCCCCGGCCCGCGCAACGGCTGACGCACCACATCCCGCACCGAGCACCTCCCCACCCCGTCCCCTGCCCTCTCGGCCCGCGCCCGAGAGGGCAGTCGCACACCCCGGCCCTCCCCCACCGCACCGGCGCCGACTCCGCGTCGCCCTCAGCCGATGTCCGGGGGATCGATCCGCACCCGTACGGCCTCCTCGCCACCCCGCGCCATCCGAGCCGCCTGCGCGGTCTTCAGCGCAGCAGCCAGCGCGGCGCCCCTCCCGGGCGGCACCCGGAGCAGCGCCCGCTCCCACTCCTCCCCGGGGGGCGGCGCCCCCGGCCGCCGAGGCCGCCCCGCCGGGCCCGTCGGCACCGGAACCGGCCCCAGCAGCTCCGCCTCCGGCGGCAGTTCGACGGCCTCCAGGAACGCGGTCAGGGCCTGCGCCGTCCCCGACACCGCCGCCATCCGCGACACCGGCGGAAAGCCCAGCTCGGCCCGCTCGGAGAGCTCCCGCACCGCGTGTCCCACCGGATCCCAGCGCACCAGCGCCTGGACGGGCCGCAAGGTCGGCTCGGCGACGACGACCACGGTTCCTCCCTCCCCCGACGGCCGTACCAGCGCGGCGGCCGCGATCCAGCGGCGCAGCGCGTCCTCCCCGGCTCTCAGGTCGGGCCGCCCGAGCATGGCCCAGCCGTCCAGCAGCAGCGCGGCCGCGTACCCGCCCTCGGCGACCGGCTCGGCCCCGGGCGTGGACACCACGAGCGCGGGCGCCCCCGGCACGGTGTCCAGCACCTGCTCCCGCCCCGACGTCCGCACCGGCACGGCGGGAAACGCCCGCCCCAGCTCCTCGGCGGTCCGCCGGGCCCCCACGACCTGGGCCCGCAGGCGGAACGATCCGCACTCCGGACAGTGCCAGGCACTTTCCTCACGCCCGCACCACCCGCACCACACCGCATCCCCGTCCCGCGCCTCCAACGGCCCTGAGCAGTGCCGGCACCGGGCGGCGGCCCGGCACTGCGCACACGCCATCCGCGGCACATAGCCCCGCCGGGGCACCTGGACGAGCACCGGCCCGTGCCGCAGCCCCTCCCTGGCCGCCTGCCAGGCGAGGGTGGGCAGCCGGGCCGCCCGGGCGGCCTCGTCCCGCGCGAGGTCCTGGTCGCCCACGGTGCGCACCAGCGGAGCGCTGTGCCGCACCTGCTCCCGTGCGGCGACGAGCGGCCGCGCCCACCCGCTCTCGACGAGCTGCGCGCCCTCCACGGTGCAGCTCCAACCCCCCATCAGGAAGCCACACTTGTCCTGCGCGGCCCGCAGCAGCAGCACCTCGCGCGCATGGGGCTGCGGCGCGTGCTGCTCGCTGTGGCTGTCGTCCCCGTCGTCCCAGAGCGCGACCAGACCGAGGTTCTGGACCGGCGCGAACATCGCGGCACGCGTCCCGACGACCGCGCGCACGGAACCCCGCCGTACGGCGAGCCACTCCCGATACCGCTTCTCGGGCCCGGCGTCCGCGGTGAGCAGCGCATGCCGTCCCTCCCCCAGCAACGCCGTCAAGGCGGCGTCGACCCGTGCGGCGGCCCGCCCGTCGGGTACGACGACCAGCGCCCCGCGTCCCGAGGCGAGCGTCGCGGCGACGGCCCGCGCCAGCTCCTCGCTCCACCGGGGGCCGGGCAGCGCGTTCCACACCGCCCGGGGCGCGCCCCCGGACGCCAGCGACTCGACGAAAGCGCCCCCACGCTCGTACCGCCCCCAGGACCCGGCCTCCGGCGCCTTCGGGGGCGGGAGCGGCGCCGGGGAGGGGCGCTGCTCGGCACGCGCGTTGCGCGGCGGCACGGCCAGCTGGAGGACGTCGGCCAGGCTTCCCGCGTACCGGTCGGCGACGGCCCGCGCCAGGCCCAGCAGCTCCTCGCTCAGCACCTGCTCGGGCGACACCACCTGGGCGAGCGCCGCGAGCGGCCCGGAGTAGTCCGATGCGGCGAGCCGCTCGACGAGGAACCCGTCGATGAGCCCCCCGCCCTCGCGCCGCCCTTCCCGCACCCGCCCGCGCCCGGCCCCGAACCGCACCCGCACCCGCACCCCCGGCTGCGCGTCGGCGTCCAGCTCGGCCGGCACCGCGTAGTCGAAGTACCGGTCGAGATGCAGCACACCCTTGTCGACGAGCACGCGCGCGACCGGCAGCTCCTCGGCCAGCGCGGCCCCCCGCCAGGTCCGGGGCTTGGCCCGCGGCGTCTTGGCCTGCCGCACGCTCTCCCGGATCAGCGCGAGCTGCTCGGGCGGCGCGCCCTCCCCGGCCGCACCGCCGTCCCCCTGCCCGTTCTCGCTGCTCACGCTTGCATTTTTACCAAACGCCACTGACAACGGTCCTTCCGCCGAAGCTCTGTTCCCCGTCCGGCGCCGCAGGCGGTCGGATGGGCACGTGAGCGTTCAAGACGTTGCCCGGAAGCTGCCCCCCGTCGATCTCCTGCGGGACCACTGCCGTTCGCTGGCCGTGCTGGAGGCGATCCTGAGCCCCGAAGGGGCCGACCGCCGTCATTCCTTCGACGCCCACTGGTCGGGGTCCGAGGAGACGGCCTCGATGCGCGACGGGTCGGGTGACGAGTACGACATCGTCTTCTCCCCCGCCGGCGCCTGGATCCGCGGCTTCGCCCACGAGTCGCCCATGAGCCCCTACGTACAGGACGGCCCCTGGTCTGGCGTGCTGGACGACGTCCCCGAGGTGTTCCGGTCCTGTGTCGAGGAGCCGGCGTTCACCGACGAGGACGGGATGCCCGTCGCCACCGCCTGTCTGTGGCGCGGGACGGCCGACGACGCCTGGTCCACGGGCACGATCGACTTCCCCGAACACCCGGCGGTCGACCCGGACGGCGCCGCGCACCTGTTCCGGCTGCTCACCGACCGCTCGCCGCAGGCCTTCCGACGGTGGGCGGAGGACCACTACGAGGTCCCGGTCGATCCGGAGGCCGTCCGGCACGTCCTCGCCTCCCGTCCGCTGACTTCGGCGGTGGTCGCCGCGCTGAACCCCGAGTTCGCCCTGCCCGGCCTGGCGAAGATCGTCGAGCGGACCGGCTACCCGCGGCGGTGACGCGCGCAAACGCCGAGGCCCGGCCTCCCTGAGGAGGCCGGGCCTCGGCGTCGTGCCGGGGGGGACCTACAGTCCCGCGGCCTTGCGCAGCGCGTCCACGCGGTCCGTGCGCTCCCACGTGAAGTCGGGCAGCTCACGGCCGAAGTGGCCGTACGCGGCGGTCTGGGCGTAGATCGGACGCAGCAGGTCGAGGTCGCGGATGATCGCGGCCGGGCGGAGGTCGAAGACCTCGTCGATGGCCTTCTCGATCTTCTCGGCGTCGACCTTGGCGGTGCCGAAGGTCTCCACGAAGAGACCGACCGGCTCGGCCTTGCCGATCGCGTAGGCGACCTGGACCTCGCAGCGCGCGGCGAGACCCGCGGCCACCACGTTCTTCGCGACCCAGCGCATCGCGTACGCCGCGGAGCGGTCGACCTTCGACGGGTCCTTGCCCGAGAAGGCGCCGCCACCGTGCCGGGCGAAGCCGCCGTAGGTGTCGATGATGATCTTGCGACCGGTGAGGCCGGCGTCGCCCATCGGGCCGCCGATCTCGAAGCGGCCGGTCGGGTTGACCAGCAGGCGGTAGTTGTCGGTGTCGAGCTTGATGCCCTCGTCCAGAAGCGCCTTCAGCTCCGGCTCCACCACGAACTCGCGGATGTCCGGGGCCAGCAGGGAGTCCAGGTCGATGTCGCTGGCGTGCTGCGAGGAGACGACGACCGTGTCGAGACGGAGGGCCTTGTCGCCGTCGTACTCGATGGTGACCTGGGTCTTGCCGTCGGGACGCAGGTAGGGGATGGTCCCGTTCTTGCGGACGTCCGACAGGCGCTTCGACAGCCGGTGCGCCAGGAAGATCGGCAGCGGCATCAGGGTCGGCGTCTCGTCCGACGCGTAGCCGAACATCAGGCCCTGGTCGCCGGCACCCTGGCGGTCCAGCTCGTCCTCGTCGCCCTCGACGCGGTTCTCGTACGCCGTGTCGACACCCTGGGCGATGTCCGGGGACTGCGCGCCGATGGACACCGAGACACCGCAGGAGGCGCCGTCGAAGCCCTTCTTCGAGGAGTCGTAGCCGATCTCGAGGATCTTGTCACGCACGAGCTGGGGGATCGGCGCGTAGGCCTTGGTCGTGACCTCGCCGGCCACATGCACCAGACCGGTCGTGATCAGGGTCTCCACGGCGACCCGGGAGGCCGGGTCCTCGCGCAGCAGGGCATCGAGAATGGTGTCGCTGATCTGGTCAGCGATCTTGTCGGGGTGACCCTCGGTCACAGACTCCGAGGTGAACAGGCGACGGGACACAACGCTCCCTGGGGTTGCAGCGGCTGCTGGCTGATCATTGGCGGACGCGACAGGAGCTGCGCCCGGCGTCGTCCGAGAACAGTTTATCGGTCGTGCCCCTCCGCCGGGCCACCCGTCTCGCCTCTCGGGAAGCGCTGTGACCTGCGGCACGGGCATTCTGCCGAATGCCGAGCACCGTTGGCCAGGGGCGCCACACCCGAATCGACCGAGCGGGAGGACGACGGGGAAGCGCATCAAACAGTCAGGCCAGGCGCCGCGTCACCAGGTCCCACACGGTTTCGGCCAGGGCCTCCTTGGGCCCGTGCGGCACGGGAGTTTCACTGCCGTCGGCGCCCAGCACGACCGCTTCGTTCTCCTCGGAGCCGAAGGTCTTGCGCTCCCCCACCTCGTTCACCACCAGCAGATCGCAGCCCTTGCGCCGGAGCTTCGACCGGCCGTTGGCCAGGACGTCGTCGGTCTCGGCCGCGAAGCCCACAACCACCTGGTTGGAGCGCGCCCGGTCGGCGGAGACCTCCGCGAGGATGTCCGGATTCCGTACGAGAACGATGGGGTCCGGTTCCCGGCCGTCCTGCTTCTTGATCTTTCCGGCCGCGTACGTCTCCGGCCGGAAATCGGCCACGGCGGCCGCCATGACGACCGCGTCGGCGTCCGCGGCCGCCTTCAGGACCGCCTCGCGCAGCTGCACGGCCGTGCCGACCTGGACGACGTCGACCCCGGCCGGGTCGGGCAGGCCGGTGTTCGCCGCGATCAGCGTGACGCGGGCGCCACGGGCGGCGGCGGTGCGGGCGAGGGCGTAGCCCTGCTTGCCGGAGGAGCGGTTGCCGAGGAAGCGGACCGGGTCGAGGGGCTCGCGGGTGCCGCCTGCGCTGACCACGACATGCCGGCCGGCGAGGTCGGGTTCGCGCACTCCCCTGGCCAGGACCCGGCGGCAGACCTCGAAGATCTCGGCCGGGTCGGGCAGCCGCCCCTTGCCGGTGTCGACGCCGGTGAGTCGGCCGACGGCCGGCTCGATGACGACGGCGCCCCGGCGGCGCAGTGTCGCCACGTTCTCCTGGGTGGCCGGGTGCTCCCACATCTCGGTGTGCATCGCGGGGGCGAAGACGACCGGACAGCGGGCCGTCAGGAGGGTGTTGGTGAGGAGGTCGTCGGCGAGGCCGTGGGCGGCCTTGGCGAGCATGTCCGCGGTGGCCGGGGCGACGACCACCAGGTCGGCGTGCTGGCCGATGCGGACGTGCGGGACCTCGTGGACGTCGTCCCAGACCTCCGTGGAGACGGGGTGGCCGGAGAGGGCGGACCAGGTGGCGGCGCCGACGAAGTGCAGCGCGGAGGCGGTGGGCACCACCCGGACGTCATGGCCCGACTCGGTCAGTCTGCGCAGCAGCTCACAGGCCTTGTAGGCGGCGATGCCCCCACTGACCCCCAGAACGACCTTCGGCTTGTCCACCGTCTCTCCCCGGACCTCGGAAAACGTACGCCGCGGCTCCCGGCGTACGAGTCCATCAGACACCACAGGCCCGGCAGCCGTGCTGCCGGGCCTGTGGAAAAACCCACTGTGAGCCGAAAATACTACTGAGCGGGGCCCTCTACGGCCTCGGACGTCAGCAGACCGGCGTTGATCTCGCGGAGGGCGATCGAGAGCGGCTTCTCGTGGACGTGGGTGTCCACGAGCGGACCGACGTACTCGAGGAGGCCCTCGCCGAGCTGCGAGTAGTACGCGTTGATCTGGCGGGCCCGCTTGGCCGCGTAGATCACGAGGCTGTACTTCGAGTCGGTGGCCTCGAGGAGCTCGTCGATCGGCGGGTTGATGATGCCCTCGGGCGCGGAGATGGAAGAGGACACGCTCTACCTTCCGATGGATGGGAAAAGACCGGTCGTGATCACAGGCTCGTAATCACACAACATCGACCAAGGCTAGCAGCTCACGCGCGACGTCCTCGACGGAGGTGTTGACCAGGGTCACGTCGAACTCCGGCTCGGCCGCCAGTTCGATCTTCGCCGCCGCCAGGCGGCGCTCGATCACCTCGGGCGGTTCGGTGCCCCGCCCGGTGAGCCTGCGCACCAGTTCCTCCCAGGAGGGAGGGGCCAGGAACACCAGTTGGGCCTCGGGCATGGACTCGCGGACCTGCCGGGCACCCTGGAGGTCGATCTCCAGGAGGACCGGCTCACCCGACTCCAGGCGCTCCAGCACCGCGGCGCGCGGAGTGCCGTAGCGGTTGCCCGCGAACTCGGCCCACTCCAGCAGCTCGCCGTTGGCGATCAGCTTGTCCATCTCCTCGTCGGTGACGAAGAAATAGTGGACTCCGTGCTTCTCGCCGGGTCGCGGCCTGCGGGTCGTCGCCGACACCGAGAGCCAGGCCTCGGGGTGTTCTTTGCGCATATGAGCGACGACCGTGCTCTTGCCGACCCCGGAGGGGCCGGAGAGCACGGTCAGCCGCGGACGTGCGTCCGGGGTTTCGGGGGTCGTCCCCCGGAGTTTTACTGCCATGCAGCGATTATTCCAGCAATCTCGGAGTGCCCGGGACTCCCTCCCCGCGGCACCCGGGAATCAGGAGCCGGTGCTGCCGAACTCACGCTCCAGGGACGCGATCTGGTTGGAACCGAGGCCGCGCACGCGGCGGCTCTCGGAGATGCCGAGTCGCTCCATGATCTGCTTGGCGCGGACCTTGCCCACGCCCGGGAGCGACTCCAGGAGGGCAGAGACCTTCATCTTGCCGATGACGTCGTTTTCCTGACCCTGCTTGATGACCTCGTGAAGCGAGGCGCCGGAGTGCTTGAGTCGATTCTTGACCTCGGCCCGCTCCCGGCGAGCCGCGGCGGCCTTTTCGAGCGCGGCTGCGCGCTGTTCGGGGGTAAGGGGCGGAAGAGCCACGCCTACGTCACCTCGGATGTCGAACTGTCGGATACGGACCGGTGAGGAACCTAGTCGCCCCACACCTGGTGAGTTACGAGCAACACGCGCTGCCCGTTCACTCTCCGTCGGAGACTAGCGGCCAACTCCGCCAGAGTCAGCGAGAACCAAGGAAAAGTCCTGGTCAGCCTCCGTCAGGCCGGACATTTAGGACATAGTGCCCCGGATTTGAGGATGTATCCAGACTCAAGTCGCCCCCGAGCCGCCCGACCGAGCCCCCGGTCGGACGGCCGAGGCCCGTCAGGCGGCGTCCACGGCCGCCCTGACCTCTCGCGCGAATCGATCCACCGCGTCACGCAGAGCGACGAGGTCGGGACCGTGACGCAACACACCCCGACTCACGTTCGGTACGACATTGCGCACCGCGGACCCGAAGACCCGCGGAAGGTCGGCCGGGGTCGCGCCCTGAGCGCCGACGCCGGGCGCGAGGAGCGGACCGTTGATGTCGAGGTCGTACGTCGAGAGGTCGCCCAGGGTGGCACCGACGACCGCCCCGAAGGAGCCCAGCGGCTCCTCCCCCGCGTTCTCCGCGGCCAGGTGCGCCAGCATCGTCGCGCCCACGTCCCGTCCGTCGGCCCGCACCGCGTGCTGGACCTCGCCGCCCTCCGGGTTCGAGGTCAGCGCCAGCACGAACAGCCCGGCGCCGCTCTCGCGCGCCGACGCCACCGCCGGGGAGAGGGATCCGTAACCGAGATACGGCGACACGGTGAGGGCGTCGGAGAACAGCGGGGCGTCCTTGTGCAGGAAGGACTCGGCGTACGCGGCCATGGTCGAGCCGATGTCACCGCGCTTGGCGTCCATCACGACCAGGGCGCCGGCCGCCCGGGCCTCCTGCACCGTCTTCTCCAGGACGGCGACGCCGCGCGAGCCGAACCGCTCGAAGAAGGCGCTCTGCGGCTTCAGCAGGGCGACCCGGTCGGCCGTCGCCTCGACGACCGTGCGGCTGAACCGCTCCAGGCCGGCGACATCGTCGTTCAGGCCCCACTCGGCGAGCAGGGAGGCGTGCGGGTCGATGCCGACGCAGAGCGGGCCACGCTCGTCCATGGCCCGGCGCAGCCGCGCGCCGAAGGGCTCCAGGGTCATGCCGTCTTCCTCACGTCGGCGCCGACCGCGTCGGCGATAGTGGCGTAGGGGCTCGTCCGCAGGCGGGCGGCCAGGCCCTTGTGGATCGCACGGCCCCAGAAGGGCCCCTCGTAGATGAAGGCGCTGTACCCCTGGACCAGCGTGGCACCGGCCAGGATGCGCTGCCAGGCGTCCTCGGCGTCCTCCACGCCACCGACGCCCACGAGGGTGACGCGGTCGCCCACGCGCGCGTAGAGGCGGCGCAGCACCTCCAGGGAGCGTGCCTTGAGGGGCGCCCCGGACAGTCCGCCGGTCTCCTTCACCAGCGAGGGGTCGGAGGTCAGCCCGAGGCCCTCGCGCGCGATGGTGGTGTTGGTGGCGATGATCCCGTCCAGGCCGAGTTCCACGGCCAGGTCGGCGACCGCGTCGACGTCCTCGTCGGCCAGGTCCGGGGCGATCTTGACCAGCAGCGGGACCCGCCGCGAGGTCACCACCCGGTCGGCGGCCTCGCGGACGGCGCTCAGCAGCGGCCGCAGCGCCTCGGTGGCCTGGAGGTTGCGCAGCCCCGGGGTGTTCGGCGAGGACACGTTGACGACCAGGTAGTCGGCGTACGGCGCGAGCCGCTCGGTCGACTTCACGTAGTCGCCGACGGCCTCCTCCTCCGGTACGACCTTGGTCTTGCCGATGTTGACGCCGACCACGGGCTTGAAGACGGGCGTGCGGGAGGCCAGGCGCGCGGCGACGGCCAGCGAGCCCTCGTTGTTGAAGCCCATGCGGTTGATGAGCCCCCGGTCCTTCACGAGCCGGAACAGCCGCTGGGCGGGGTTGCCGGGCTGCGGCTCACCGGTGACCGTGCCGATCTCGACGTGGTCGAAGCCCAGCATCGACATCCCGTCGATCGCGACGGCGTTCTTGTCGAAGCCCGCGGCGAGTCCGAAGGGGCCGTGCATGCGCAGCCCGAAGGCCTCGGTGCGCAGTTCCTTGTAGCGCGGGGCCAGCGCGGCCGCGACGAACGTGCGCAGCACCGGGATCCGCGCGGCGAGCCGGATCCAGCGGAAGGCCAGGTGGTGGGCGCGCTCGGGGTCCATCCGCTGGAAGACCAGCCGGAAGAATAGTTTGTACATGATCATGTCCTCCAAGGAGCCTCGCGAAGAGGTGTCATGAAGAGGGGGACACCGTTTCCGGTGTCCCCCTGAGTTGCTAGTCGCGGGCCGCGGTCAGGTGTTCCGCGTGTTCCTGGAGTGAGCGCACGCCCACGTCCCCGTGGTTGAGGGCGTCGATGCCCTGGACGGCCGCGGCGAGCGCCTGGACCGTCGTCAGGCACGGCACGGACCGCGCCACGGCCGCCGTACGGATCTCGTAGCCGTCGAGGCGGCCACCGGTGCCGTACGGGGTGTTGACGATGAGGTCGACCTCGCCGTCGTGGATGAGCTGGACGATGGTCTTCTCGCCGTTCGGGCCGGTGCCCTCGGACTGCTTGCGCACGACCTTCGCGTTGAGGCCGTTGCGCCGGAGCACCTCGGCCGTGCCGGAGGTGGCGAGCAGCTCGAAGCCGTGGGCGACCAGCTCACGGGCCGGGAAGATCATCGAGCGCTTGTCGCGGTTGGCGACCGAGATGAACGCGCGGCCCTTGGTGGGCAGCGGGCCGTAGGCGCCCGCCTGCGACTTGGCGTACGCCGTGCCGAAGACGGAGTCGATGCCCATGACCTCGCCGGTGGAGCGCATCTCCGGGCCGAGCACGGTGTCGACACCGCGGCCGGAGGTGTCCCGGAAGCGGGTCCACGGCATCACGGCCTCCTTGACGGAGATCGGCGCGTCCAGCGGCAGCTCACCGCCGTCGCCGGTCGCCGGGAGCAGCCCCTCGGCGCGCAGCTCGGCGACGGTCGCGCCCAGCGAGATCCGGGCGGCGGCCTTCGCGAGCGGCACCGCGGTCGCCTTCGAGGTGAAGGGGACCGTGCGGGACGCGCGCGGGTTGGCCTCCAGGACGTAGAGGATGTCGCCGGCCATCGCGAACTGGATGTTGATCAGACCGCGCACACCGACGCCCTTGGCGATCGCCTCGGTGGAGGCCCGCAGGCGCTTGATGTCGAACCCGCCGAGGGTGATCGGGGGCAGGGCGCACGCCGAGTCGCCGGAGTGGATGCCGGCCTCCTCGATGTGCTCCATGACGCCGCCGAGGTACAGCTCCTCGCCGTCGTAGAGCGCGTCGACGTCGATCTCGATGGCGTCGTCGAGGAAGCGGTCGACGAGTACCGGCCGGGTGGGGCTGATCTCGGTCGACTCGGCGATGTAGGAGGACAGCCGGGTCTCGTCGTAGACGATCTCCATGCCGCGGCCGCCGAGCACGTACGACGGCCGCACCAGGACCGGGTAGCCGATCTCGTCCGCGATGGCCTTGGCCTCGGCGAAGGTGGTGGCCGTGCCGTGCTTCGGGGCCGGCAGACCGGCCTCGGCGAGCACCCTGCCGAAGGCACCCCGGTCCTCGGCCGCGTGGATGGCCTCGGGCGACGTGCCGACGATCGGCACGCCGTTGTCCTTCAGCGCCTGCGCCAGGCCCAGCGGGGTCTGACCGCCGAGCTGGACGATCACACCGGCGATCGGTCCTGCCAGCGACTCCGCGTGGACGATCTCCAGCACGTCTTCCAGCGTCAGCGGCTCGAAGTACAGGCGGTCGGAGGTGTCGTAGTCCGTGGAGACGGTCTCCGGGTTGCAGTTGACCATCACGGTCTCGTAGCCCGCGTCGCTGAGCGCGAAGGAGGCGTGGACACAGGAGTAGTCGAACTCGATGCCCTGGCCGATGCGGTTAGGGCCGGAGCCCAGGATGATCACCGCGGGCTTCTCGCGGGGCGCGACCTCGCTCTCCTCGTCGTAGGAGGAGTAGAAGTACGGCGTCTTCGCGGCGAACTCGGCGGCGCAGGTGTCGACCGTCTTGTAGACCGGGCGGATGCCCAGGGCGTGCCGGACCTCACGGACGACGTCCTCGCGCAGCCCGCGGATCTCGGCGATCTGCTGGTCCGAGAAGCCGTGCCGCTTGGCCTCGGCGAGCAGCTCGACGTCCAGGCGCTCGGCGGCGGCCAGCTCGTCGGCGGTCTCCTTGATGAGGAAGAGCTGGTCGACGAACCACGGGTCGATCTTCGTGAACTCGAAGACCTCCTCGGGGGTGGCGCCCGCGCGGATGGCCTGCATGACGGTGTTGATACGGCCGTCGGTGGGCCGCACGGCCTCGCGCAGCAGCTCGTCCTTGTCTCCGGGCTCGCCGACGAACGTGAACTGGCTGCCCTTCTTCTCCAGCGAGCGCAGCGCCTTCTGGAAGGCCTCGGTGAAGTTGCGGCCGATGGCCATGGCCTCGCCGACCGACTTCATGGTCGTGGTCAGCGTGGAGTCGGCGCTCGGGAACTTCTCGAAGGCGAAGCGCGGGGCCTTCACGACCACGTAGTCGAGCGTCGGCTCGAAGGAGGCCGGGGTCTCCAGCGTGATGTCGTTCGGGATCTCGTCGAGGGTGTAGCCGACGGCGAGCTTGGCCGCGATCTTGGCGATCGGGAAGCCGGTGGCCTTGGAGGCGAGGGCCGAGGACCGCGACACGCGCGGGTTCATCTCGATGACGATGATCCGGCCGTCCTCGGGGTTCACCGCGAACTGGATGTTGCAGCCGCCGGTGTCGACGCCGACCTCGCGGATGATCGCGATGCCGATGTCGCGCAGCCGCTGGTACTCGCGGTCGGTCAGCGTCATCGCCGGGGCGACGGTGATCGAGTCACCGGTGTGCACGCCCATGGGGTCGAAGTTCTCGATGGAGCAGACGACCACGACGTTGTCGTTCTTGTCGCGCATCAGCTCCAGCTCGTACTCCTTCCAGCCGAGAATTGACTCCTCCAGGAGCACCTCGGTGGTCGGCGAGAGCGTCAGGCCCTGGCCGGCGATGCGGCGCAGCTCCTCCTCGTCGTGGGCGAAGCCGGAGCCGGCGCCGCCCATGGTGAAGGAGGGACGGACGACGACGGGGTAGCCGCCGAGCGTCTCGACGCCCGCGATCACGTCGTCCATGGAGTGGCAGATCACGGACCGGGCGGACTCGCCGTGCCCGATCTTCTCGCGGACGGCCTCGACGACACCCTTGAAGAGGTCGCGGTCCTCGCCCTTGTTGATCGCCTCGACGTTGGCGCCGATCAGCTCGACGCCGTACTTCTCCAGCACACCCTGCTCGTGCATGGAGATCGCGGTGTTGAGGGCCGTCTGACCGCCCAGGGTGGGCAGCAGGACGTCGGGGCGCTCCTTGGCGATGATCTTCTCGACGAACTCCGGGGTGATCGGCTCGACGTAGGTGGCGTCGGCGATCTCCGGGTCGGTCATGATCGTCGCCGGGTTGGAGTTGACCAGGATGACCCGCAGGCCCTCGGCGCGCAGGATGCGGCACGCCTGGGTGCCGGAGTAGTCGAACTCGGCGGCCTGGCCGATGACGATCGGGCCGGAGCCGATGACCAGGACGGACTGGATATCGGTGCGCTTAGGCACGCTGGCCCTCCATCAGGGATACGAAGCGGTCGAACAGGTAGGCGGCGTCGTGGGGGCCCGCTGCCGCTTCGGGGTGGTACTGGACGGAGAAGGCCGGCTGGTCGAGCAGCTGGAGCCCCTCCACGACGTCGTCGTTGAGGCAGACGTGCGAGACCTCGGCGCGGCCGAACTTGGTCTCGCTGACCCGGTCGAGCGGCGCGTCCACGGCGAACCCGTGGTTGTGCGCGGTGACCTCGACCTTGCCGGTCGTACGGTCCTGGACCGGCTGGTTGATGCCGCGGTGGCCGTACTTCAGCTTGTAGGTGCCGAAGCCGAGGGCGCGGCCGAGGATCTGGTTGCCGAAGCAGATGCCGAAGAGCGGCGTCCTGCGCTGCAGCACCTCGGTCATCAGCGCGACCGGACCGTCGGCGGTGGCCGGGTCGCCCGGGCCGTTGGAGAAGAACACGCCGTCGGGGTCGACGGCGTACACCTCCGCCGCCGAGGCCGTCGCCGGGAGCACGTGCACCTCGATGCCGCGCTCGGCCATGCGGTGCGGGGTCATGCCCTTGATGCCGAGGTCGATGGCGGCGACGGTGAACCGCTTCTCGCCGACCGCCGGGACGACGTAGGCCTCCTTGGTGGTGACCGCCTCGTAGAGGCTCGCGCCCTTCATCTGCGGCTGGGCCTGCACGCGCGCGAGGAGCTCGGTCTGAGGGCCGACCGCCTCGCCGGAGAAGATGCCGGCGCGCATCGAGCCGCTCTCGCGGAGGTGGCGGGTGAGCGCGCGGGTGTCGATGCCGGAGATGCCGACGACGTTCTGCGCGACGAGCTCGTCGTCCAGCGAGCGCTTGGCGCGCCAGTTGGAGGGCACGCGCGCGGGGTCGCGCACGACGTAGCCGGAGACCCAGATGCGGTCCGACTCGTCGTCCTCGTCGTTCCAGCCGGTGTTGCCGATCTGCGGGGCGGTCGCGACGACGATCTGGCGGTCGTACGACGGGTCGGTCAGGGTCTCCTGGTAGCCGGTCATGCCGGTGGAGAACACCGCTTCGCCGAAGGTCTCCCCCACGGCCCCGTAGGCACGGCCGCGGAAGATCCGGCCGTCCTCCAGGACGAGTACGGCGGGAACCTTGGTGGTTCCCCTGGTGGAGGTCGTCATCGTGCGCCTTCCGTTTCCGTCGGGTTTTCCGTCTTGTCGATCATGGAGTTGATGGCGTCGACCCAGTCGCCGTGCTCGGCCGCGTGGTCCGAGCGGAAGCCGGAGTCGAGCAGTTTGTCGCCGTGTGCCCAGGTCACCACCAGCAGTCCGCCCTCGGTGAGGACCTTGCCGGCGATGCCCTTGTCGAGCCGGGCCTCACGCAGTGCCGCGACCGGGACGAAGAAGTCGGTCGCGCCGGGGCGTACGACGTCCAGTCCCGCGGCCGTCAGGGTGAGCTCGACCCGGCTGCGGGTGCCCAGGCCGTGCGCCACGATGCGGTCGAGCCACTGCCCGGCGGTGGTGGAGCCGTGGTAGCGGCCGCTCATGCCCAGTCTCACCGGGCCGGGGTCGTCCGGCGCGGTGGGCAGCTCGGGCAGGTCGCCCTGGAGCGTGCCGCGCCACTTCCAGCCCTCGCGCATCAGCCAGTAGACGAGCGCGACGAAGAGGCCGAGGCCGACCACCCAGCCGATCCGCGCGGCCCAGTCGGTCACTTCGGCCGATTCCTTCTCGGCCGCGAGCAGTAGTGCAGCAGATGTCACGTGAGCTTCCCGTCGACGAGCGTGGCCTTGCCCCGGAGCCACGTGTGCGTGACACGGCCCGGCAGCTCACGCCCCTCGTACGGGGTGTTCCGGCTGCGCGAGGCGAAGCCCGCGGGGTCCACCGACCCACGGTATTCCGTGTCGACGAGCGTGAGGTTGGCGGGCTCACCTGCCGAGACGGGACGCCCGTGGCCCTTGGCCTGCCCGATCAGGGCGGGCTTGAACGACATCCGGCTCGCGACCCCGGCCCAGTCCAGCAGGCCCGTCTCCACCATCGTCTCCTGGACCACCGACAGCGCGGTCTCCAGGCCGACCATGCCCATGGCGGCCGCGGCCCACTCGCAGTCCTTGTCCTCGTGCGGGTGCGGGGCGTGGTCGGTGGCGACGATGTCGATGGTGCCGTCGGCGAGCGCCTCGCGCAGGGCGAGCACGTCCCGCTCGGTGCGCAGCGGCGGGTTCACCTTGTAGACCGGGTTGTAGCTGCGCACCAGCTCGTCGGTGAGCAGCAGGTGGTGCGGGGTGACCTCGGCGGTCACGTCGATGCCGCGGGACTTGGCCCAGCGGACGATCTCGACCGACCCGGCGGTGGACAGGTGGCAGATGTGGACCCGGGAGCCGACGTGCTCGGCGAGCAGGACGTCCCGGGCGATGATCGACTCCTCGGCCACCGCCGGCCAGCCCCCGAGCCCCAGCTCGGCGGAGACGACGCCCTCGTTCATCTGGGCGCCCTCGGTCAACCGCGGCTCCTGCGCGTGCTGGGCGACGACCCCGCCGAAGGCCTTCACGTATTCCAGGGCCCGGCGCATGATCACCGCGTCGTCGACGCACTTGCCGTCGTCGGAGAAGACGGTGACGCCGGCCGCCGACTCGTGCATGGCACCCAGCTCGGCGAGCTTGCGGCCCTCCAGGCCGACCGTGACCGCGCCGATCGGCTGTACGTCGCAGTAGCCGTGCTCCTGGCCGAGCCGGTAGACCTGCTCGACCACGCCGGCGGTGTCGGCCACGGGGAAGGTGTTGGCCATGGCGAACACGGCGGTGTACCCGCCGGAGGCGGCGGCACGGGTGCCGGTCAGCACCGTCTCGGAGTCCTCGCGGCCCGGCTCGCGCAGATGGGTGTGCAGGTCGACCAGGCCCGGCAGCAGCACCTTGCCTGCGGCCTCGACGACCTCGGCGCCCTCGGCGGACAGCCCCGCGCCGACGGCCTCGATGACCGCGCCGTCGACCAGGACGTCCTGCGGCTCACCGCCGAGCACCTTCGCACCACGGATCAGGATCTTGCTCATGGTTCTTACTTCTCCTCGGTGGTGCGGGCGTGGCTGACGGCGGGCTCGTTGCCGCCCAGGAGCAGGTAGAGGACGGCCATCCGGATGGACACGCCGTTGGCGACCTGTTCGACGACGGTGCAGCGCTCGGAGTCGGCGACCTCGGCGGTGATCTCCATACCGCGGACCATCGGGCCGGGGTGCATGACGATGGAGTGCTCGGGCATCCGCGCCATGCGGTCGCCGTCGAGCCCGTAGCGCCGCGAGTACTCGCGCTCGGTGGGGAAGAACGCGGCGTTCATCCGCTCGCGCTGCACCCGCAGCATCATCACCGCGTCGGACTTGGGCAGCGTGCGGTCGAGGTCGTACGACACCTCGCACGGCCAGGTCTCGATGCCGACCGGCACCAGGGTGGGCGGGGCGACCAGGGTCACCTCGGCGCCGAGCGTGTGCAGCAGGTCGACGTTGGAGCGGGCGACCCGGCTGTGCAGCACGTCGCCGACGATCGTGATGCGCTTGCCGGCCAGGTCCTGGCCGATCCCGGCGTCCCGGCCGACCAGTCGGCGGCGCATGGTGAAGGCGTCCAGGAGGGCCTGGGTGGGGTGCTGGTGGGTGCCGTCGCCCGCGTTGACGACGACCGCGTCGATCCAGCCGGAGGTGGCCAGGCGGTAGGGCGCCCCGGAGGCGCCGTGCCGGATGACGACGGCGTCGACGCCCATGGCCTCCAGCGTCTGCGCGGTGTCCTTGAGGGACTCGCCCTTCGACACCGACGACCCCTTGGCGGAGAAGTTGATGACGTCCGCGGAGAGGCGCTTCTCGGCGGCCTCGAAGGAGATACGCGTGCGCGTGGAGTCCTCGAAGAAGAGGTTGACGATCGTGCGGCCGCGCAGGGTCGGCAGTTTCTTGATGGGCCGGTCCGCGACCCGGGCCATCTCCTCGGCGGTGTCGAGGATCAGGACGGCGTCGTCGCGGGTGAGATCGGCGGCCGAGATGAGATGACGCTGCATCTGTCAGGCTCCGTAAGGCAGTTCAGACAAGGGAGATCACGGACGTGCAGGGCACGGCTGTGAGGCGCACGGCACCGAGGGCCGCACGCGCGCGTGCTACTGCTGGGCGGCCGGCTTCACACCGAGCAGCACGGTGTCGCGACCGTCCTCCTCGGCGAGCTGGACCTTGACCGTCTCCCGCAACGACGTGGGGAGGTTCTTGCCGACGTAGTCGGCGCGGATGGGCAGTTCCCGGTGGCCGCGGTCGACGAGGACCGCGAGCTGGACCGCGCGCGGGCGCCCGAGGTCGTTCAGGGCGTCGAGGGCGGCACGGATGGTGCGTCCGGAGAAGAGCACGTCGTCGACCAGGACGACCAGCTTCCCGTCCAGGCCGTCACCGGGGATCTCGGTGCGGGCCAGCGCACGCGGCGGGTGCATGCGCAGGTCGTCGCGGTACATGGTGATGTCGAGGGAGCCGACCGGAATCCTGCGGTCGGTGATCTGCTCGAGCTTGGCGGCGAGCCGCTGGGCGAGGAAGACGCCGCGGGTCGGGATGCCCAGCAGCACCACGTCGTCGGCGCCCTTGGCGCGTTCGACGATCTCGTGGGCGATACGGGTCAGCACCCGCGCGATGTCGGGGCCTTCGAGAACGGGCCGCGCATCGGCTTGCCGGGAGTCCTGCTGAATGTCCTGCTTGTCCATATGAAACGGACCTCCTTCTCCGCCTCACGGGACGGACCTTAAAGGACGTCGGATTTGCGCCATCCACGGTAGCAGGCCGGGACACCGGCCCGATCACCCCCTTGGAGTAATCGGCCACCGATACCACGGAAGCGTCGGTGTGGACCATTCGGCTTGACTCAGAAGAATCACGCTGCGTAACCTCACAGTGAGTTACCAGCACGCGGCTCGTGCCGCGTCGACCCAGTGCCGGGGAGCTATATGTCCAGCGAATACGCCAAACAGCTCGGGGCCAAGCTCCGGGCGATCCGCACCCAGCAGGGCCTTTCCCTCCACGGTGTCGAGGAGAAGTCCCAGGGACGGTGGAAGGCGGTCGTGGTCGGTTCGTACGAGCGCGGCGACCGCGCCGTGACCGTGCAGCGCCTTGCCGAGCTGGCGGACTTCTACGGCGTTCCCGTGCAGGAACTGCTGCCGGGCACCACTCCGGGCGGCGCCGCCGAGCCGCCGCCGAAGCTGGTCCTGGACCTGGAGCGACTGGCCCACGTGCCGGTCGAGAAGGCGGGTCCCCTTCAGCGGTACGCGGCCACGATCCAGTCGCAGCGCGGTGACTACAACGGCAAGGTGCTGTCGATCCGCCAGGACGACCTGCGCACGCTCGCCGTCATCTACGACCAGTCCCCCTCGGTCCTGACCGAGCAGCTGATCAGCTGGGGCGTCCTGGACGCGGACGCCCGTCGCGCCGTCTCCCACGAGGAGGGCTGAGGCCCCAGCGGCCCGGCAGAGCTCAGCAGAAACGTGCCGCCGGGGTGGCCGGAACCTGATGGTTCCGGCCACCCCGGCTTTTTGTCGGTACATGCCGGAGGGCCCACAGCGTGTGCTGTGGGCCCTCCGGCGTGTTCGCGCCCCGAGGGGCGCGGGGAACCGCACGAGGAGCCACAGGGGGCTCGCAGGCCTCCTACGGCCCTCGTTCCCCGGCTCTCCCTGCGGAACTGTTCGCTATTCGCGACGCAGAGACGGCTTGAGCTCCTTGAACCGGCCGAGCAGGCCGTTGACGAACGACGGCGACTCGTCCGTCGAGAACTCCTTCGCCAGCTGCACCATCTCGTCGAGGACGACCGCGTCCGGGGTCTCGTCGGCCCAGATCAGCTCGTAGGCGCCGAGACGCAGGATGTTGCGGTCGACGACCGGCATCCGGTCCAGCGTCCAGCCGACCGAGTACTGCGAGATCAGCTCGTCGATGCGACGCGCGTACCCGGCGTAGCCCTCGACCAGCTGCATCGTGTACTCGCTCACCGGCGGCTGCCGGGTGTCGGCCCGGGAGAGCCGGATCCAGTCCGCGAGGACTGTCAGGACGTCGACTCCGCGCTGGTCGCCCTCGAAAAGGATCTGGAAGGCGCGCTTGCGGGCCGTGTTGCGGGCAGCCACGGTTAGCTGTTCACCCGGCCGAGGTAGTCGCTGGTGCGGGTGTCGACCTTGATCTTCTCACCGGTGGTGATGAAGAGCGGGACGTTGATCTGGTGACCGGTCTCCAGGGTGGCGGGCTTGGTGCCACCGGTGGAGCGGTCGCCCTGGAGGCCCGGCTCGGTCTCCTGCACGACGAGCTCGACGGCGGCCGGCAGCTCGACGAAGAGCACCTCGCCCTCGTGCTGCGCCACGGTGGCCGTGAAGCCCTCGATCAGGAAGTTGGCGGCGTCGCCGACGGCCTTGCGGTCGACCATCAGCTGGTCATAGGTCTCCATGTCCATGAAGACGAAGTACTCGCCGTCCATGTACGAGAACTGCATGTCGCGCTTGTCGACAGTGGCCGTCTCGACCTTGACGCCGGCGTTGAACGTCTTGTCGACGACCTTGCCGGAAAGCACGTTCTTCAGCTTGGTGCGCACGAAGGCCGGGCCCTTGCCGGGCTTGACGTGCTGGAACTCGACGACGGACCAGAGCTGGCCGCCTTCGAGCTTGAGCACCAGGCCGTTCTTGAGGTCGTTCGTGGAAGCCACGGTTGCGGAATCTCCTGGACTGACGTGGACGACCCCGGTGCACGCACCTGCCTAGAGGGCGAGCAGCTCCTTGGTCGTGATGGTGAGTAGCTCGGGTCCGCCGTCCGCCTCGGGGCGCACGACGAGCGTGTCATCGATCCGGACACCGCCCCGGCCCGGGATGTGGACCCCCGGTTCGACGGTGACCGGCACGCAAGCGTCCAGTTTACCCATGGCCGCGGGAGACAACTGCGGGTCCTCTTCGATTTCGAGTCCGACACCGTGCCCGGTGAGTGCCGCGAGGCCCTCGGAGTGCCCTGCGGAGTCCAGGATCTGGCGGGCCGCGCGGTCCACGTCCCGGAAGGCGGCGCCGGGTGCCAGAGCCTCCCGTCCGGCCCGCTGGGCAGCGAAGACGAGGTCGTACAGCTCGATCTGCCAGTCGGCGGGGGACGTGCCGATCACGAAGGTACGGCCGATCTCGCAGCGGTATCCGCGGTAACTCGCCCCCAGGCAGACGGAAAGGAAGTCACCCTCCTCGACCCGCCGGTCGGTGGGCCGGTGGCCGCGCCGGCCGGAGTTCGGGCCGGTGGCGACCGAGGTGGCGAAGGCGGGGCCGTCGGCACCGTGATCGACCAGGCGCCGTTCCAGTTCGAGGGCGAGATGCCGTTCCGTACGGCCCACCAGGATGGACTCCAGCAGCTCCCCCAGGGCCTGGTCGGCGATCTCGGCGCCGATCCGCAGACAGGAGATCTCCTCCTCGTCCTTCACCACCCGCAGCTGTTCGACCGCGGCGCCCAGATCGGCGAGGCGCAGCCCGGGCGCGACGGAACGCAGTTCGCGGTGGCGGGCCACCGTGAGGTGGTGCTCCTCCACCGCGAGGGAGTCGCCGCCCTCGCCGACGAGGAGATCGGCGGCGGCGACCGCCGGATCGCCTCCGGGGAGGCGGAGGGAGTGGACACGCAGGGCCTCGTCCGGCCGGCCCTCGCTCGGGCGGTCGTCGGGCGGGTCCAGGCAGACGAGAAGATCCTCACGTCTGCCCAGCAGCAGCACGGCGCCGCGCGGGGCCGCACCCGCGAGGTATCTCACGTTGGCGGGGCGGGAGATCAGCGCGGTGGCGCTGCCGCTGGCGTTGCAGCGTTCTCTCAGCCGATTGCGGCGGGACGCGTAGACCTCTGACATGACACGAGCGTAGGAGGAGTGGCCGGATTGTGCCGGTTGGGAGGGCGTTCGGGGGAACGGTCCGGGTCGGACCGGAGCGCTCGGGAGCGCTCTACCACTTCGGGGGACTCGCGATCGCCCTCGCCAGCACGTCGTCCAGGACCCTCGCCGTCGTCGGGACGTCCAGTTGGGAGTTGTCGATGATGGGGAGGCCGGAGCCGTACCAGCCGGCCATGCGGCCGTGGATACGGGCCACCTCCTCGTCGGTGAGGCGGCGGTTGCCCGCACGTTCCGCGTTGCGCTCCAGGACGACCTCCAGGCCGGGCAGGAGGACGACAGGCAGCAGGCCCGGGCCCACATGCCGTTTCCAGCCACCGAGGCCCACGGCCGGCCGGTCGGGGAAGATCGCGTCGTCCAGGATGCACGAGATGCCGTTGGCCAGGAAGTTGCGCGCGGCGAAGCCGCAGGTGCGGCGGGCCAGACGGTACTGGGCCTCGGAATGGTCGTTCCACCCCGACTGCGGGTCGGCGAAGCCCGAGCGGACCCATTCCCGTACGTCGTCGAGGCTGACGTGAGCCGTGGGCACCCGGCGGTGGTCGGCCCAGAACTTGGCGACGCTCGTCTTCCCGGCGCCCGCCGGGCCGATCAGCAGCACCGCCAGTGTCGTGGCCGTCGGGTCGGGGACGACGGGGGCGGGCGGCGCGCTGGGCATGGGGACCGGGCCGCCCGGTGGCAGCGGGACGTGCCCGGTGGTGTCGGTGCCCTGCGGGACCGGGGCGTGCTGCGGGGCGGGCGGAGGCGGCACGGGCGGCACCGGCGGCTGGGGCGCGGGCGGGACCGGGCCCGAGGGGGCGCCGAGGTACCCCGGCTGCTGCTGGGGGGCGCCGCCCGGCTGGTGGGGCGGCGGCAGCGGAGAACCCACTGCGTGCTGCATCCGGTGCCACTCCGTCTCGTACAGGCAATGGGCGCTGGTTGTGAGGGGTGCGGACCCCCTGTTCGCTACTGAACGGTACCGCCCCCGGCCGTCCTTTGGTGAACGGCCGGGGGCGGTCCGAAGTGCCCGGTGTGGAAAGCGAATCGGGCGGAAGGGAAGCGGGCGGACCACTCGGCCGTCCCGCGCTCCTACTCGCCCACCTCCCCGTACGCGGCCAGCAGGACCGCCGGGTCGGGACCCTCGAGGACGTTCGGCTTGGCGAGGCCGTCCAGGACGATGAACCGCAGCAGGTCGCCGCGGGACTTCTTGTCGACCTTCATGTTCTCCAGCAGCTTGGGCCACTGGTCGTAGCGGTAGTGCAGCGGCAGCCCCACCGCTTCCAGGACCGTACGGTGGCGGTCGGCCGTCGCGTCGTCCAGCCGGCCCGCCAGGCGGCCCAGTTCGGCGGCGAAGTGCATGCCCACGGACACGGCCGCGCCGTGCCGCCACTGGTAGCGCTCGTTCTTCTCGATGGCGTGCGCCAGGGTGTGACCGTAGTTGAGGATCTCCCGCAGGCCCGACTCCTTCAGGTCGGACGACACCACGTCCGCCTTGACCCGGATGGAGCGCTCGATGAGCTCGGCGGTGTGCGGGCCCGCCGGGGTGCGGGCGGCCTCGGGGTCGGACTCGACCAGGTCGAGGATCGCCGGGTCGGCGATGAAGCCGGCCTTGATGATCTCGGCGAGCCCGGAGACGTAGTCGTTGACCGGCAGGGAGTCCAGCGCGGCCAGGTCGCACAGCACACCGGCCGGCGGATGGAAGGCGCCGACGAGGTTCTTGCCCTCGGCGGTGTTGATGCCGGTCTTGCCGCCGACGGCCGCGTCGACCATGGCCAGCACGGTCGTCGGGACGGCGATCCAGCGCACCCCGCGCAGCCAGGTCGCGGCGACGAACCCGGCCAGGTCGGTGGTGGAGCCCCCGCCGACGCCCACGACGACGTCGGTGCGGGTGAACCCGGACTGGCCGAGCGCCTTCCAGCAGTAGGCGGCGACCTCGGCGGTCTTGGCCTCCTCCGCGTTGGGCACCTGGATGGCGACGGCCTCGTAGCCCTGTCCGGCCAGGTCTGCGCGGAGGGCGTCGCCGGTGTCGGCGAGCGCCTCGGGGTGGATCACGGCGACCCGCTTGACCCGGTCGCCGATCAGCCCGCCGAGCTCGCCCAGCAGCTGACGGCCGACCAGGACCTCGTACGGCTCCGAGCCCGCGCTGCCGCCGACCCGGATCCGCGTTACGGACTCGCTGCTCATGCTTCCTTCAACTCCAAAGCGTCCAAGGCCACTTGGCTGACCTCTTCGGGCGTACGGCCGTCCGTGGTCACGACCGCGGTGGCGACACCCTCGTAGAGAGGGCGACGGGCCTCCATCAGCTCGCGCCACTGCTTGCGCGGATTGACGGCGAGCAGCGGGCGCGCCGTGTTCAGGCCGGTGCGCTTGACGGCTTCCTCGACGTCCATGGCCAGGTAGACCACGCGCTGCCCGGCCAGCAGCGCGCGGGTGTCCGGGTCCAGGACCGAGCCGCCGCCGAGCGCCAGTACGCCGTCGTGCTCGGCGAGCGCGCGCCGTACGGCCCGCTTCTCGATCGCGCGGAAGGTCTCCTCGCCCTCGTCGACGAAGATCTCCGCGATGCTGCGGCCCGCCTCGGCGACGATGTCGTCGTCGGTGTCCCGGTAGCCGACGCCGAGCCGCTCGGCCAGCAACTGCCCGACGGTGGACTTGCCCACGCCCATCGGGCCGACGAGGACGACCAGTGGCCCGCTCATCGGATGTGCAGGCTGTCGAGGTACGACCGCACGTTGCGGCGGGTCTCGGTGACGCTGTCGCCGCCGAACTTCTCCGCCACCGCGTCCGCGAGCACCAGGGCGACCATCGCCTCGGCGACGATGCCCGCGGCCGGGACCGCGCACACGTCGGAGCGTTGGTGGTGCGCCTGGGTGGCCTCGCCGGTGGCGACGTCCACCGTCTTCAGAGCCCGCGGCACGGTCGCGATCGGCTTCATCGCGGCGCGCACGCGCAGCAGCTCGCCGGTGGTGAGTCCGCCCTCGGTGCCGCCGGAACGGCCGCTCGCGCGCCTGATGCCCTCGGGCGTGGTGATGATCTCGTCGTGCGCCTTCGAGCCCGGCACGCGCGCGAGGTCGAAGCCGTCGCCGACCTCGACACCCTTGATCGCCTGGATGCCCATCAGGGCCGCCGCGAGGCGGGCGTCGAGCCGGCGGTCCCAGTGCACGTGCGAGCCCAGGCCGACCGGTACGTCGTACGCCAGCACCTCGACGACGCCGCCGAGGGTGTCGCCGTCCTTGTGGGCCTGGTCGATCTCCGCGACCATCGCCTTCGAGGCGTCCGCGTCGAGGCAGCGGACCGGATCCGCGTCCAGCTTCTCGACGTCCGCGGGGGTCGGCAGTACGCCGTAGGGCGCCTTGGCGGCGGCCAGCTCGACGACGTGGCTGACGATCTCGATGCCGGCCGTCTCCTTCAGGTACGACCGGGCCACCGCGCCCAGCGCGACGCGGGCGGCCGTCTCACGCGCGGAGGCGCGCTCCAGGATCGGCCGGGCCTCGTCGAAGCCGTACTTCTGCATCCCGGCGAGGTCGGCGTGGCCGGGGCGCGGGCGGGTGAGCGGGGCGTTGCGGGCGAGGCCCGCGAGGATCTCCGGGTCGACCGGGTCGGCCGACATGACCTGCTCCCACTTCGGCCACTCCGTGTTGCCCACCATGACGGCGACCGGGGAGCCCATCGTCAGGCCGTGCCGGACACCGCCGAGGAAGGTGACCTCGTCGCGCTCGAACTTCATGCGCGCACCACGCCCATAGCCGAGCCGTCGCCGCGCGAGGTGGTCGGCGACCATCTCCGTGGTGATCGGCACGCCGGCGGGAAGGCCCTCCAGCGTCGCGACAAGTGCGGGTCCGTGGGACTCCCCCGCGGTCAGCCAACGCAGCCTGCTCAACGATGCTCCTCAGTGCTCGCGCTCTGCTAGCGCTCTGCGCACGCGCGTCCTTCGCGTACGTCGGTGGCGTGACCGGGTGCGCGGCCCTGGCCCGCCACCTCCGATCCTCCCACGTCCCGGCTCCGGAACCGGTCGAGGGTCCAGCCTGCGGACGGGGGAACATCCGGGGACGGGGTCACGGGTGGTGCGAGTCCCGGCGGGAGGCGAGGGCGTGCTCGCCCGCCCTGCGCATGGCCTCCACCGGCGCCGGGACACGGCCGGTCATCTGCTCCACCTGGAGGACCGCCTGGTGCACCAGCAGGTCGAGGCCGCTGACGACGGCGCCGCCGAACATGGACCAGCGGGCGGCCAGCTCGGTCGGCCACGGGTCGTAGAGCACGTCGAACAGGGTTGCGGGGCGCTCCGGCACCGAGGCGGCGAGGGCGTCCGTGGCCCCGGCCGGGGTGGTCGCGACGACCAGCGGGAAGCGCAGCGCCTCGGCGGCGTCCGCCCAGTCGGCGATCCGGACCTCGACGTCGAGCCGCTCGCCCCACTGCCGCATCTCGGCGGCGCGGGCCGCGCTGCGGGCGTAGGCGACGATCTCGCCGGTGCAGACCCTGGTCAGGGCGGCCAGGGCGGAGGACGCGGTGGCGCCGGCGCCGAGGATCGCGGCCGAGCCGACCTGTTCGACACCACGCTCACGCAGGGCGGCGACCATGCCGGGGATGTCCGTGTTGTCGCCGAGCCGACGGCCGTCCTCGGTGAACACGAGGGTGTTGACCGCCTCGACGGAGGCGGCCGTCTCGCTGATCTCGTCGAGCAGTGGGATGACCGCGCGCTTCAGCGGCATGGTCAGCGAGAGACCGGCCCATTCGGCGCCGAGCCCGGCGACGAACGACGGCAGGGCCTCCTCGTCGACGTCGAAACGGTCGTAGGTCCAGCCGGTGAGTTCCAGTGCCTCGTACGCGGCGCGGTGCAGCACCGGGGAGAGGGAGTGGACGATCGGGCTGCCGAGTACCGCGGCCCGGCGGGCGTCAGTTGCCCGTGCTGGCATCGAACTTGTCCTTGAGTTTCTGGAAATCCGCGTAGGTCTTGGCGAATTCGGTGTTGCTCTCACCGTCGGTCGCCACGAAGTAGATCCAGCCGTCGGTGGTCGGATTCATCGTGGCCTTCAGCGCGTCCTCACCGGGGTTGCCGATCGGTCCCGGCGTCAGGCCCTTGTTGGTGTAGGTGTTGTACGGGTCCTTGTTGCTGTTGATCTCGGACTCGCTGATGTTGATCTTGCTCTCGCCCTTCAGGTAGTTGAAGGTCGAGTCGAACTGGAGCAACTGGTTGGTCTGGTCGTTCGTCGGCTTGAGCCGGTTGTAGACGACCTCCGCCATCTTGCGGTAGTCGTCGTGCGTCTTGCCCTCGGCCTGGACGAGGCTGGCGACCGTGATGACCTGCAACGGGCTTTCCAGCTTGAGCGTCTTGGCCTTGGCCTCGAGGTCGTACTCGCCGTACACCTCGTTGGCGTGCGCGACCATCGACTTCAGGATCGCCTCGGGCTTCATGCCCTTGGCGGCGCCGTACGTCCCCGGGAAGAGGAAACCCTCCAGCGGGTCCTTGATGTCCTCGTTGTCGTTCGCCCAGGCGGGCAGACCGAGTGTCTTGTACTTGGTCTCCGCCAATTTCCTGGTGGTACCGGAGGCAAGCCCGAGTTTCGTGTCGATGTTCTTGTAGACGGAAACGTTCCGCTGGCCCGGCGTGACCATCACATTGGCCTGGCTGGCCGGGTCCAGCATCATCTCCACGGCGCTCTTCGCGGACATCTCCTTCTTCAGGATGTACGCGCCCGCCTGGATGCCGCCCGCTTCGGGGTTGTTCGTGACCGCGGAGACGAACGCGTCCACGCTCTTGACGACGCCGGCGTCCTTGAGCAGTCTGCCGATGGCGGCGCCGCCGGAGCCCTTGGGCACCTCGATGCTCACGGTCTGCTTCGTGCCGTCACCCGTGTAGTCCGGAGCCGCGGCGTAACGATTCTTGTAGTAGTCGTAGCCGAAATATCCGACACCTGCGACACCGCCGCCGAACACCAGCACGACGACCAGACAGGCGCAGCCGCTGCGGCTCTTCTTGCTCTTCGCGCCCTTGCCGCCCCGGCCCCGCCGGTCGCCGCGGCCCTCCGGCTCGTCGTCGTCCTCGTCGTCCTCGGCCCCGCCCCCCGCGAAGAAGGCGTGCTCACCCTGATCGGGCCCGGGGTCCCAGTCGGTCTTCCGCTCGGCTTCGGATTCCGGCACCGGCTCCGGTTCGGGCTCGGCACGGCGCCGGGCGGGCGGCTCCGGCGGCGGGTACGCCTCAGGAGTGCCGTAGAAGTCGGGCTGTTCGGCGCCGTAGGCCGCGGCCTGCTGACCGTAGGGGTCGCCGGGATCGGCGGCGAAGGGGACCTGGGCATGGGTGCCCGTGCCGTCCCAGCCGCCCTCCTGGTACCCCTCGTGGTAGGCCTGCTGGTTCTGGTGGGCGTACTGCTGGTCCTGACCGCCGTATTGCTGCTGGTCGTAGCCCTGGTGCTGCGGGTCGTACTGCGGTTGGCCGTACTGCTGCTGGCCGTACTGCTGCTGGTCGTACTGCTGCGCCTGTCCCTGGCCCCAGTCGCCGTACTCCTGCTGCTGCGGCTGCTGCGGGTAGTGGTGGTGCTGTGGCTGGCCGCCGTAGGCAGGCTGATGACCCGTGGGGGCCTCCTGCCCTTCCCATCCGCCGTCCCCGTACAACGGGTCCTCCGGATGCCACGGTTCGGAGCCAGGGCCCCGGCCATACTCAGTCATCGATCCCCTAGAGCCGCGAGGCGGCGATCACGCGGCTTTTTCCGGCCCGTCACCGTTCCGTCTCTCTCTGTGCGGCAGCTGTTCGAACACCGCCACATCGCGCGGAACGTTACCGTATCGCGATCAGATGACCACTTCGACGCCCTCGCCCGGTGCTTTGCCTGACACCCGTTCGGATTCCAGGGCCTGCTGAAGGATGATCACAGCGGCTGCCTGGTCGATCACCGAGCGGCCCTTCTTCGCCTTCACGCCCGAGGCACGCAGTCCCTGACTGGCCGTCACGGTCGTCATCCTCTCGTCCACCAGACGTACGGATACGGGCGCGATTTTGTTCGCCAGCTGCTGTGCGAAGCCGCGGACCTTCACCGCGGCCGGGCCCTCGCCCCCCTTGAGGGAGCGAGGCAGACCCACGACGACCTCGATCGGCTCGTACTCCTCGACCAGTTGTCCGAGTCGGCGGTAGGCCGCGGGGACATCCCGGCCGGGAACCGTCTCCACCGGAGTGGCGAGGATCCCGTCGGGGTCGCACGAGGCGACCCCGATCCGGGCGTCCCCGACGTCGATCGCGAGTCGACGGCCCTTCCTCATCGGCTCGCTCACTTGGCCGTTTCCGCCACGAGCCGCTCGACGGCGTCGACGGCGTCGCCTACGGCGGCCGGGTTCTGGCCGCCGCCCTGGGCGACGTCCGGCTTGCCGCCGCCGCCACCACCGAGGGTCTTGGCAGCCGTGCGGACCAGGTCGCCCGCCTTGAGACCGCGCTCGCGGGCGGCCTCGTTGGTGGCGATGACCGTCAGCGGCTTGCCGTTGTTGACCGTGAACAGGGCGACCACGGCGGCCCGGCCGCCCTGGATGCGACCGCGCACGTCGAGGACGAGCCTGCGCAGGTCGTCGGGGCTCGTGCCGTCCGGGACCTGACCGGTGACGAGGGCGACACCGCGGACGTCCTTGGCGGACTCCGCGAGACCGGCGGCGGCCTGCAGCACCTTCTCCGCGCGGAACTTCTCGATCTCCTTCTCGGCGTCCTTCAGCTTGCCGAGCATGGCGGAGACCTTCTCCGGGAGCTCCTCCGGACGGCCCTTGATCAGCTCCTGGAGCTGGGCGACGACCGTGTGCTCACGGGCCAGGAAGTTGTAGGCGTCGACGCCGACGAGGGCCTCGATGCGGCGGACACCCGAGCCGATCGACGACTCGCCGAGCAGCTTCACCAGGCCCAGCTGGGAGGTGTTGTGCACATGAGTGCCACCGCACAGCTCCTTGGAGAAGTCGCCGATGGTCACGACCCGGACCCGCTCGCCGTACTTCTCGCCGAACTCGGCGATGGCGCCCTGCCTCTTGGCCTCGTCGATGCCCATGACCTCGGCCTGGACGTCCAGGTCGCGGGCGAGGATCTCGTTGATCTTCTGCTCGACGTCGGTCATCACGGCCGTCGGAACGGCGGACGGGGAACCGAAGTCGAAGCGGAAGCGGCCGGGCTGGTTCTCGGAACCGGCCTGGGCGGCCGTCGGGCCGAGGGCGTCACGCAGCGCCTGGTGCGTGAGGTGGGTGGCCGAGTGGGCGCGGGCGATGGCCGTGCGGCGGCGCTGGTCGATCGAGGCGTGGGCCTTGGCGCCGAGCGTGACCTCGCCTACCTGGACGACACCCTTGTGCACGTACACGCCGGGAACCGGCTTCTGGGTGTCGCGGATCTCGATGACGGCGCCGGTGTCCACCCTGATACGGCCGGTGTCGCCGATCTGGCCGCCGCCCTCGGCGTAGAACGGGGTGCGGTCGAGGACGATCTCGACCTCGTCGCCCTCGGTGGCGGCCGGCGAGGAGGCGCCGTCGACGAGGATGCCGACGATCGTCGACTCGCCCTCGGTGTCGGAGTAGCCGATGAAGTCGGTCGCACCGGCCCGGTCGGCGATCTCGCGGTAGGCGCCCACGCCGGCGTGCCCGGTCTTCTTGGCCTGGGCGTCGGCCTTGGCGCGTTCCCGCTGCTCCTTCATCAGGCGGCGGAAGCCGTCCTCGTCCACGGACAGCCCCTGCTCGGCGGCCATCTCGAGGGTGAGGTCGATCGGGAAGCCCCAGGTGTCGTGGAGCAGGAAGGCCTTGTCGCCGGCCAGCACCGAACCACCGGACTGCTTGGTCTCGGTGACGGCGGTGTCGAGGATGTTGGTGCCGGCCTTGAGCGTCTTGAGGAAGGCGTTCTCCTCGGCGAGGGCGACCTTCTCGATGCGCTCGCGGTCGGTGACCAGCTCCGGGTACTGCTGTCCCATCATCTCGATGACGGTGTCGATGAGGTCCTTGACGACCGGGCCGCCGGCACCGAGGAGACGCATGTTGCGGATGGCGCGGCGCATGATGCGGCGCAGCACATAACCGCGGCCCTCGTTGCCGGGGGTGACGCCGTCACCGATGAGCATCACGGAGGTGCG
Organism: Streptomyces sp. NBC_00080; assembly: GCF_045041255.1. Lineage (NCBI taxonomy): Bacteria > Bacillati > Actinomycetota > Actinomycetes > Kitasatosporales > Streptomycetaceae > Streptomyces > Streptomyces sp. NBC_00080. The sequence continues at coordinate 7,745,502 of NZ_CP108235.1, read as the reverse complement.
CATGTGGTCGGTGACCACGCGCAGCGAGACGTCCGACTCGTGGGCCTCGCCGTACTCGACGCCGGTCAGTTCGGTGGCCTTCTTGATGACGGCCATCGAGGTGTCGATCTCGTACATGTTCTGCACGCCCTGCAGAATCATGGCGAGGCGTTCCAGGCCGAGGCCCGTGTCGATGTTCTTGCTCGGCAGGTCGCCCAGGATCTCGAAGTTGTCCTTGCCGATGCCCTCGCCACGCTCGTACTGCATGAAGACGAGGTTCCAGATCTCCACGTACCGCTCGTCGTTGACGGCGGGGCCGCCCTCGACGCCGAACTCGGGGCCGCGGTCGTAGTTGATCTCGGAACAGGGGCCGCAGGGTCCGGGGACGCCCATGGACCAGTAGTTGTCCTTCATGCCGAGGCGCTGGATGCGCTCCTTGGGCACGCCGACGACGTCGTGCCAGATGCGCTCCGCCTCGTCGTCGTCCTTGTAGACCGTGATCCAGAGCTTCTCCGGCTCCAGGCCGTAACCGCCCTTGTCCTGGGGCGTGGTGAGCAGCTCCCAGGCGTACTTGATGGCGCCTTCCTTGAAGTAGTCGCCGAAGGAGAAGTTGCCGCACATCTGGAAGAAGGTGCCGTGGCGGGTGGTCTTGCCGACCTCTTCGATGTCGGGCGTGCGCACGCACTTCTGCACGCTGGTGGCGCGTGACCACGGCGGCTTGACGTCGCCGAGGAAGTACGGCTTGAAGGGGACCATGCCGGCGGGGACCAGGAGCAGAGTCGGGTCGTCCGCGATGAGCGACGCCGAAGGGACGACGGTGTGCCCGCGCTCCTCGTAGAAGCTCAGCCAGCGGCGGCGGATCTCGGCCGACTCCATCAGTGGTCCTCATTCCGGTTGTGCGAGTACGTCGTGTTCTCGATGTGCTCGGGGTACTTGGGGGTGCTGCGGTTGCTCTCGATGGCGTTGTACCGCCGGGGCGCGGGGAGTTCGGGGTCGTCGTGGATCCCCAGCGCCTCCCCCAGCTCGGCCTCCCGCTGGGCCATGTTGTCGCGGACGTCGAGCGCGAAGCCCACCGCGCGGTCCTTGAGGCGCGCTCCCGTCTCGAGCGCCTTGTTGGCCGCGGTCGCGGCGAGGCTCTCGGGGGTCAGCTGCTTCAGCTTGCGATTGACCTTGGTGGTGGCCCAGACACCGGCGGCGACGCCCGTGGTGAACCAGAAGGTACGGCGGAACATCGCTGGTCTCAGTCCCTCTTTCCACGGGGCTTGCGCTTCTCCCGCCGGGAGACCGTTCGGCCCACGATCACGGTCCGCCGGGGCTCCCCGGCGGGCACGTCGTCCTTACGGCCGCCGAGGGCCCGGCGGACGCCGTAGCCGAAGGCGGCGACCTTCACCAGGGGGCCGCCGAAGGTGGAGGCGACCGTGGTGGACAGCGCCGAGGCGTTCGACGTGACTTCCTGGACGTCGGTGGCGATCGCGTCGACCCGGTCGATCTGGGTCTGCGCGGAACGCACCGCCGCGGAGGCGTCGGCCAGCAGCGGCACGGCCTGCTCGGTCACGTCGGCGACGAGTCTGGTGGTCGCCCTGAGCGTCTGGGCCAGCCTCGCCAGCGCGACGGCGAGGAAGGAGACCAGGATCGCCCAGAACACGGCCACCAGGATGCCGGCCACCTCTCCACCGGACACTGCGCACCCGCTCCCTGTCTGACGAACACCTATCTCTGGAGGCGAGCCTATCGCGCCGACGCCGGCGTTCCGTACCGGATTAGGCGTGCGAAAGCCCGCCGTCCCACCTGCCCCGAAGGGCAGGGAGACGACGGGCCTTGGCGCAGAAGTCCTACGACCGCCGCAGACCGATCCGGAAGGGGATCAGCGGGCGTAGTACTCGACGACGAGCTGCTCGTCGCAGATCACCGGGATCTCCTTGCGGTTCGGCTCACGGTCCAGGCGGAAGGCCAGGGCGCGGAGGTTCACCTGGAGGTAGCGCGGGGTCTCGCCGTCGGGGGCGAAGCCACCCTCGCGGGAGATCGAGAACAGCGTCTTCTCACGGCTGCGCTCGCGCACCATGACGACGTCGTCCGGCTTGACGCGGAAGGACGGCTTGTCGACCTTCTGGCCGTTGACCTCGATGTGGCCGTGGACGACCATCTGGCGGGCCTGGTAGATCGTGCGGGCGATGCCCGAACGCAGGACCAGCGCGTCGAGACGGCGCTCGAGCTCGATGATCAGGGCCTCACCGGTCTTGCCCTGGACCTTGGAGGCACGCTCGTAGGCGCGGACGAGCTGGCGCTCGGACACGTCGTACTGCGCGCGCAGACGCTGCTTCTCGAGCAGACGGACCTTGTAGTCCGAGTTCTGCTTGCGGCCACGGCCGTGCTCACCCGGCGGGTAGGGGCGGGCCTCGAAGTACTTGACGGCCTTCGGGGTCAGCGCGATGCCGAGGGCACGCGACTTCTTGACCTTGGGACGGGGCTGGTTCGCCACGATCTCTCTCTTTCCAGAATTTCCGGCTTGTCAGGGTTAAGGGAGGTCGCATCCGCAGCCGGGGAAACCCGTCGGGTCCGCGTGGAACCTGTCGGGCAGCCGCTCCCCTGGTCTGGGCACATACATGCAGCACGCGAGTTGCCCACCGACCGGTCCCGGGATTCCGGGTGGTGATGGGCTGCCCGCGACACCGTTCGACGGTGCGCGACGCTCCTGGAGCGAGGTCCGAGGACCGGTGCTCCGGCCGACTGTCCTGTTCTGACTGCACGGGACGCGGCACTTCGGGCGAGTCTACAGGGTGCTCAGGACCCGTTGCGACCGAGGTGCTGCCGGGTCCACTCGACCGCGTCCGCGTAGCGGGCCTCGGCGCCGTGCCGGGTGGGCTCGTAGTACTCACGGTCCTTGATGGCGTCCGGCGCGTACTGCTGGGCGGCGATGCCCTCGGGCAGGTCGTGCGGATACACGTACCCCTGCGCGTGCCCCAGCTTGGCGGCGCCCTTGTAGTGCCCGTCGCGCAGATGCGGCGGCACCGGGCCGGCCAGCCCCTTGCGTACGTCCTCCAGGGCGGCGCCGATCGCGGTCGTCGCGGCGTTGGACTTGGGTGCCAGGGCGAGGGCGATGGTGGTGTGGCTGAGCGTGAGGGCGGCCTCGGGGAAGCCGATCATGGCGACGGCCTGGGCGGCGGCGACCGCGAGGGGCAGCGCGCCAGGATCGGCGAGACCGATGTCCTCGCTGGCGGAGATCATCAGACGGCGGGCGATGAAGCGGGGGTCCTCGCCCGCCTCGATCATGCGGGCCAGGTAGTGCAGGGCCGCGTCGACGTCCGAACCGCGGATGGACTTGATGAGGGCGCTGGCGACGTCGTAGTGCTGGTCGCCGTCACGGTCGTACTTCACGGCCGCGCGGTCGACGGTCTGCTCCAGGGTCTGGAGGCTGATCCCGGTCTCGTCCTGGTCCAGGGCGGCCCCGGCGGCGGCCTCCAGGGCGGTGAGGGCGCGGCGGGCGTCGCCGCCGGCGATGCGCAGCAGATGGGCCTCGGTGTCCTCGGGGAGGGTGAGCGAGCCCTTGAGGCCGCGGTCGTCGGTCAGGGCGCGCCGGACGAGGTCGCGGAGGTCGTCGTCCGTGAGGGGCTCGAGGGTCAGCAGGAGGGAGCGGGAGAGCAGGGGCGAGATGATCGAGAAGTACGGGTTCTCGGTGGTCGCCGCGATCAGCGTCACCCAGCGGTTCTCGACGGCCGGCAGGAGGGAGTCCTGCTGGGCCTTGCTGAAGCGGTGGATCTCGTCGAGGAAGAGGACGGTCTCCTTGCCGTAGCCGCCGATGGCGCGGCGGGCGCCGTCGATGACGGCGCGGACCTCCTTGACGCCCGCGGTGATGGCCGACAACTCGACGAACCGCTTGTTGGTGGCCTTGGAGACGACGTACGCCAGGGTCGTCTTCCCGGTGCCGGGCGGCCCCCAGAGGATCACCGAGGAGGGCCCGGCCGGGCCCGTGGCGCCCTCGCCGACCAGTCGGCGCAGGGGTGAGCCCGGCTTCAGCAGATGCTGCTGGCCCACCACCTCGTCGAGGGTGCGCGGGCGCATCCGGACCGCCAGGGGGCTCCCTGCGGGGTCCTTCTCCTGGCGGTCTTCCGCTGCTGCGGTGAACAGGTCGGGCTCCACACGTCGGAGCCTACGTCAGAGGTCTGACAGTCCTGTCCCGCGCCTGGTGAGCGACCTGCTCCGACGCCTGTCCGGTGCCGGGCTCAGGCCCAGAGGTCCGCGCCCCAGCGGGTCAGGATCAGCATCGCGATGATGCCGACGTGGGTGACCGGCAGGACCCAGGTGAACTCGCCGAGGAAGCGCTTCAGCCAGCCCGGGGCGGGCAGCAGGTCGTTGCGCACGTTGAACGAGGTGACGTACCAGAACATGGTGATCGTCGCGACCCAGGCCAGCGAGCACCACAGACACAGGGCGTTGATCTCGTACAGGGACTGGTACTGGAGCCAGGTGCAGAACCCCACGCCGAAGAGCGTGCCGAAGTTGAAGGTCAGCCAGTACCAGCGCGGGAACGCGACCCGGGTCAGCAGGCTCATGCCGACACAGATCACGATGCCGTAGGCGACGAGACCGAGCATCGGGTTGGGGAAGCCGAAGGCGGCGGCCTGCTTGCTCTCCATGACGCTGCCGCAGCTGATGATCGGGCTGATGCTGCAACTGGGCGTGAAGGTCTCGCCGGCGACCTTGGCCTCGAGGATCTTGAACTTGTCGAGCGTGATGACCCAGGCGGCCAGCAGACCGGCGGCACCGGTGATCAGCAGCAGGATCGCGAACGCACGGCTGCCGCCCACGGTCCGGCTTCCGGTCGCGGTGACACGCCCGGGCTCGGACTCCGTGGAGACGTCTTTGACTGTCGTCTTGCTCATCACGCCGATCCGTCACTTGAGAGTTGGACCATCTTCGGGCAGGGGCCATTGTGCCGCACCGGGCCGGGTGCGCACCGTTCGCTGCGCATAAGGAAGTACGTACGGCCGTCCCGTGGCGTTCGGTTCCGGCCAAGGCCAGGCGCACACCGGCACGCGTGCGTGGCGCTCGGACAAGGCACCCTCCGAAGGAGGAACGGGCGGCCGCCAGGTTGACGTTGCGGCGCACGACGAAGGCGCCGGGTCACCCGCCCCGGCGCCTTCCTCGGGCTCGTGAGCCCGTCAGCCCAGCTTCGACTCCAGTTCCGCCACGATCTCGTTGACGCCGATGGCCGTCTGCTCACCGGACTCCATGTCCTTGAGCTGGACGACACCCTCGGCGAGATCGCGTTCGCCGGCGACGATCGTGTAGCGGGCCCCGCTGCGGTTGGCGCTCTTCATGGCGCCCTTGAGCCCCCTGGAGCCGTAGGAGAAGTCCGCCGCGACACCGAGCTTGCGCAGTTCGGTGACCTTCGCGAACAGGACCCTGCGGGCCTCCTCGCCGAGCGGGACGGCGAACACCGAGGTCGCGGCGGGCAGCTCCAGCTCCACGCCCTCCGCCTCCAGCGCCAGCACCGTACGGTCGACGCCCAGCGCCCAGCCCACCGACGGCAGCGCGGGGCCGCCGATCATCTCGGAGAGACCGTCGTAGCGACCGCCACCGCCCACCGCGGACTGGGAGCCCAGTCCGTCGTGGACGAACTCGAAGGTCGTGCGGGTGTAGTAGTCGAGGCCGCGGACCAGCTTCGGGTCGTCCTCGAAGACCACGCCCGCCGCCGTGATCAGCTCACGGACCTCCTCGTGGTACGCCTTGCACGCGTCGCAGAGGTAGTCCCGCAGGAGCGGCGCTCCCCCGAGCTGCTTCTGGACCGCCTCGCGCTTGTCGTCCAGGACCCGCAGCGGGTTGATCTCCGCGCGGCGCAGCGTGTCCTCGTCGAGGTCCAGGCCCCGCAGGAAGGTCTGGAGTGCCTCCCGGTACACCGGGCGGCACTCCTTGTCGCCGAGGCTGTTCAGGAGGATGCGGAAGTCGCGCAGCCCCAGCGACCGGTACGCCTGGTCGGCCAGGATGATCAGCTCGGCGTCCAGCGCCGGGTCCTCCGCGCCGATCGCCTCGGCACCGACCTGGGAGAAGTGCCGGTACCTGCCCGCCTGCGGCTTCTCGTACCGGTAGTACGAGCCCGAGTACCAGAGCTTGACCGGCAGGTTGCCCTGCTTGTGCAGATTCGCCTCCAGGGCGGCGCGCAGCACGGACGCCGTGCCCTCCGGGCGCAGGGCCAGCCGGTCGCCTCCCTTGGTCTCGAAGGCGTACATCTCCTTGCTGACGATGTCGGTGGACTCACCCACACCGCGCGCGAACAGGTTGACGTCCTCGAAGCCGGGCGTCTCGACGTAGCCGTAGCCGGAGTTGCGCAGCGGGGCGGCGATCGCCTCGCGCACCGCGAGGAACTTCGCGGAACGCGGCGGAATCAGGTCGTACGTGCCCTTGGGGGCCTGAAAGGTGCTCACGGAAGGTCTCTCGTCACATTCCTCGTCGGGGAGGGGCGTGCGTACCCGCTCCCTGGCCGCCGGCCGCCACCTGCCGCAGATACGGGTTGGTGGCGCGCTCCTGGCCGATGGTCGTCTGGGGACCGTGGCCGGACAGCACCACGGTCGAGTCCTCGAGCGGCAGGCACACGCGGGCCAGCGAGTCGAGCATCTCGGCCATGTCGCCGCCGGGCAGGTCGGTGCGTCCGATGGAGCCGGCGAACAGCAGATCCCCGGAGAAGAAGACCGACGGGACGTCGGCCGCCTCGGGCATCCGGAAGGTCACCGACCCCTTGGTATGGCCCGGCGCATGGGCGACGGAGAACTCCAGACCGGCCAGGTCCAGTCCCGCGCCGTCGGTCAGCTCACGGACGTCGTCCGGCTCCCCCACGGTCAGCTCTCCCATCAGCGGCATCCCGATGGACCGGCCGAGCGCCTTCTCGGGGTCGCTCATCATGTAGCGGTCCTCGGGGTGGATCCAGGCCGGTACGTCGTGCGCTCCGCACACCGGGACGACCGAGGCCACGTGGTCGATGTGGCCGTGGGTGAGGACGACGGCGACGGGCTTGAGCCGATGCTTCCTGATCGCTTCCTCGACTCCTGGGGCCGCCTGGTGGCCCGGGTCGATGATCACGCACTCCTCACCGGCGGCGGGGGCGACGAGATAACAGTTCGTCCCCCAGGCCCCGGCGGGGAACCCGGCAATGAGCACGATCGTCCTTCGTTTGTGTCGATACGCGTGGGCTTCTGGGCGGCTGCGCCAGTGGTCAGAGCCTACCGGCGCTGCCGATTCCTCAGCGAACCCATATACGGTACGGGGCACACGCAGGCGGTCGGCTCACAAGACGCACGCGTCCCAGTCGACGTACGAGACTCACGAGGAGAGAACTCGGTGGTCACCCAGGAACAGCGGAAGCGTCAGCTCGCCCGGGAGAAGTTCTTGCGGCAGCAGCAGCGGCGCACCTCCGCGCGACGCAAGGCGCGTGCGCGCAACTCGGTGATCGCGTCGGTGCTCGGCGTGATCATCATCGGCAGCGTCGCGCTGTACGCGACCGGCGTCATGAAGGACGACGACAAGGCGAACGCGAGCTCGGAGACGACGCCGTCCGCGACGCCCAGCGCCGTCAAGGACCCGTGCGAGAAGGCGGCCGCGGGCTCGGTCAAGACGCAGACCTGGAAGAAGGAGCCGGCGGTCACGATCGACAAGTCGGCGAAGTACACGATGACCCTCGCGACGACGTGCGGGGACATCGGCATAGCGCTCAAGGCGAAGGCCGCGCCGCACACGGTGAACTCGTTCAGCTTCCTCGCCGGCAAGGGCTACTTCGACCACACCAAGTGCCACCGTCTCACCACCAACGGCATCTACGTGCTGCAGTGCGGTGACCCGACGGGCAGTGGCAGCGGCGGTCCCGGCTACACCATTCCGGACGAGAACCTGAAGGACACCAGCCTCAAGAACAACATCTACCCGGCGGGCACGATCGCGATGGCCAACACGGGTCAGGCGCACACCGGCGGCAGCCAGTTCTTCCTCGTCTACCAGGACAGTCAGCTCCCGCCGAGCTACACGCCGTTCGGTACCGTGTCGGCCGACGGCATGAAGGTGCTGACGAAGATCGCCGCCGCCGGTGAGAACACGGGCGCGGGTGACGGAGCCCCGAACGCGACGGTCGTGATCAACAAGGCGACGGTCACGAAATCCTGACGGCGATCTGACGACTAAGGGGCGGTCAACTGCGCAATTTCGGTCGCGCTGGATGCGGACAGGCGGCCCGCCGGTCGCCTATGTTGGCCGTGACGAAACTGTGGACGATGCCCAGGGGCGCTGAAGCCCCTCGGAGGCATCATGTGGAGGAGGCGCTGTGAGCAGCGACCCGTGGGGCCGCGTCGACGAGACGGGGACCGTGTACGTGCGTACGGCCGACGGCGAGCAGGTGGTCGGTTCCTGGCAGGCAGGCTCCCCCGAGGAGGCGCTGGCCTATTTCGAGCGCAAGTACGAGGGCCTGGTTGTCGAGATCGGCCTCCTCGAGAAGCGAGTGAAGACCACCGATCTGTCGACGAAGGACGCCCAGGTCGCGATCGACCACATCCGCGACCAGGTCGACGCGCACCACGCGGTCGGTGACCTCCAGGCACTGCGGGACCGGCTGGACAAGCTGGTGGCGACCGTCGAGTCGCGGCGCGAGGAGCGCAAGCAGCAGCGGGCCAAGCAGTCCGACGAGGCCCGCAAGGCCAAGGAGGACCTGGTCACCGAGGCGGAGCAGCTGGCGCAGTCCGACCAGTGGCGGGCCGCCGGCGAGCGGCTGCGGTCGCTGGTGGACACCTGGAAGGGCCTGCCGCGTCTCGACCGCAAGTCGGACGACGAGCTGTGGCACCGGTTCTCGCACGCGCGCTCGGCGTTCTCCAAGCGCCGCAAGGCGCACTTCGCGCAGCTGGACGCGCAGCGCGAGGAGGCCCGCCGGACCAAGGAGCGGCTGGTCTCCGAGGCCGAGGCACTGTCCGGTTCGTCGGACTGGGGTCCGACGGCTGCCCGCTACCGCGAGCTGATGGCGGAGTGGAAGGCGGCGGGCCGCGCCCAGCGCGAGCACGAGGACGACCTCTGGAACCGCTTCCGCGGCGCCCAGGACGTCTTCTTCGCCGCCCGCAGCTCGGTGTTCGCCGAGCGGGACGCGGAGCAGACGGAGAACCTCAAGCTCAAGGAGGAGCTGGCCGAGGAGGCCGAGAAGCTCCTTCCGATCGGCGACCTGAAGGCGGCGCGTGCCGCGTTCCGCTCGATCAACGAGCGCTGGGAGGCCATCGGCCATGTGCCGCGCGACGCCCGGCCGAAGGTCGAGGGCCGCATGCACGCCGTGGAGCGGGCGATGCAGGAGTCCGAGGAGGCCGAGTGGCGCCGGACGAACCCGGAGGCACGCGCGCGTGCCGCGGGTCTGACCGGTCAGCTCCAGGCCGCCGTGGACAAGCTGCGGACGCAGATCGACCAGGCTCGTGCCCAGGGCAACTCCGCGAGGGCCGACAAGCTGGAGCGCGAGCTGGAAGGCCGTCAGGCGCTGCTGGACCAGGCCCTGAAGGGCCTGCAGGAGTTCGGCGGCTGATCCCCGGCTCCCGACCCGTCCGGTCGACAAGCGACGGAGAGGCCCCCGTACATCGCGTACGGGGGCCTCTCGTGTGCTCGGCTACGGCCTGCGCGCCGATGTCACCCGGTAGACGTCGTAGACGCCCTCCACGCCGCGTACGGCCTTCAGGACGTGCCCCAGGTGCTTGGGGTCGCCCATCTCGAAGGTGAAGCGGGAGGTGGCCACCCGGTCACGGGAGGTCTGGACGGCCGCGGACAGGATGTTGACGTGCTGGTCGGACAGCACCCGCGTGACGTCCGAGAGGAGGCGGGACCGGTCCAGGGCCTCGACCTGGATGGCGACCAGGAAGACCGAGGACTGGGTGGGTGCCCACTCGACCTCGAGGATCCGCTCCGGCTCCCGGGAGAGTGACTCCACGTTGACGCAGTCGCTGCGGTGAACCGATACACCACTACCGCGCGTGACGAAGCCGATGATCGGGTCGCCGGGTACGGGCGTACAGCAGCGGGCCAGCTTGACCCAGACGTCGTCGACGCCCTTGACGACCACACCGGGGTCCTGGTTGCTGCGCCGCTTGCGGCCACGGCTGCGGGACGGAACCGTCTCGTCGATCTCCTCGGTGGCCGCCTCCTCGCCGCCGAGGGCCTGCACCAGCTTCTGCACGACGTTCTGCGCGGCCACATGGCCTTCGCCGATCGCCGCGTACAGCGAGGAGATGTCCGGGTAGCGCATCTCGTGCGCCAGCGTGACCAGCGAGTCACCGGTGAGGATCCGCTGGATCGGCAGGTTCTGCTTGCGCATCGCGCGCGCGATGGCGTCCTTGCCCTGCTCGATGGCCTCGTCGCGGCGCTCCTTGGAGAACCAGGCCCGGATCTTGTTGCGGGCACGCGGCGACTTCACGAAGTTCAGCCAGTCCCGGGACGGCCCGGCCCCGGCCGCCTTGGAGGTGAAGACCTCCACCAGGTCGCCGTTGTCCAGGGTCGATTCCAGCGGGACCAGGCGTCCGTTGACACGGGCTCCTATGGTGCGGTGGCCCACCTCGGTATGCACCGCGTACGAGAAGTCCACGGGCGTGGCGCCGGCCGGCAGCGCTATCACGTCGCCCTTCGGCGTGAAGACGAAGACCTCGTTGCGCGACAGGTCGAAGCGCAGGGACTCCAGGAACTCGCCGGGGTCCTCGGTCTCCTTCTGCCAGTCGAGGAGCTGGCGCAGCCACGCCATGTCGTTGAGGTGGTCGTCCTTGCCGGTGGTCCTCGGCTGGTCCGAGCGCACCTTGGAGGCGCCGGCGACGGCCTCCTGCTTGTACTTCCAGTGCGCGGCGATGCCGTACTCGGCGCGGCGGTGCATGTCGAACGTGCGGATCTGGAGTTCGACCGGCTTGCCGTTGGGGCCGATGACCGTCGTGTGCAGCGACTGGTACATGTTGAACTTGGGCATCGCGATGTAGTCCTTGAACCGGCCGGGGACCGGGTTCCATCGCGCGTGCACCGTGCCGAGCGCCGCGTAGCAGTCCCTGACCGTGTCCACGAGGACGCGGATGCCCACCAGGTCGTAGATCTCCGCGAAGTCGCGGCCGCGGACGATCATCTTCTGGTAGACGCTGTAGTAGTGCTTGGGGCGGCCGGTCACGGTCGCCTTGATCCGGGCGGCGCGCAGATCGGCCTGGACCTCGTCGGTCACTATGGCCAGATACTCGTCACGCTTCGGTGCCCGCTCGGCCACCAGCCGTACGATCTCGTCGTACATCTTGGGGTAGAGGATCGCGAAGGCGAGGTCCTCCAGCTCCCACTTGATGGTGTTCATGCCCAGGCGATGGGCGAGCGGCGCGTAGATCTCGAGGGTCTCGCGCGCCTTCTTCTCCTGCTTCTCGCGCTTGAGGTAACGCATGGTGCGCATGTTGTGCAGCCGGTCGGCGAGCTTGATGACCAGGACACGCGGGTCCTTGGCCATCGCGACGACCATCTTGCGCACGGTCTCGGCCTGCGCGGCCTCGCCGAACTTGACCTTGTCCAGCTTGGTGACGCCGTCGACGAGCAGGGCGACCTGGTCGCCGAAATCGCGGCGCAGGTCCTCCAGGCCGTACTCGGTGTCCTCGACGGTGTCGTGCAGCAGGCCCGCCATGAGCGTGGCCGGATCCATGCCCAGCTCGGCGAGGATCGTGGTCACCGCGAGCGGGTGCGTGATGTACGGGTCGCCGCTCTTGCGCTTCTGACCTCGGTGCCAGCGCTCGGCGACCTGGTAGGACTTCTCGATCTGGCGCAGCGTCGCCGTCTCGATCTTGGGGTCGTTGCTGCGCACTATCCGCAGCAGCGGTTCCAGGACCGGGTTGTAGGGGTTCTGGCGCTGGACGCCGAGCCGGGCGAGGCGGGCGCGGACGCGGTTGGAGGAGCCGGAACGGGCCGAAGGCTGCGCGGCGGCCGGCCGGCCCGCGGGCACCACCGAGGAGCCGTCGGGCAGGTCCGGCTTGGGCCGGGGCTGCTCGGCCGGCTTGTCGACCGGCGCGGACCGGTCGTGCTCGACCGCCCCACGGCCGTCGTCCTTCGCCTGCGACGCGGGCGTGGCCGCGGGACCCGAGGCGGACTCGGGCTTGGCGGCGGTCAGGTGCTGGGCCTCGTCTGGCAAGAGGACTCCTCGTGCGCGATCCGGGTCCCCGGTCAGGCTCCGGAGCACCCATCGTAGCGATCCTGAGCTCCAGGATCGCCTTCAGGCCGATGTGAGGGCCGTCTACCGGAGAAACACAAGGGGCGGGCTCCGGATTCCTCCGGGCCCGCCCACTTGGCGTACGACGGTTCTGGCGCCGCGCTCAGATCGTGAGCAGCGCCTCCAGGGGCGCTCCGCCGAGGGCCGCCTCCAGGCGGGGACGGCCGTCGAGGAAGCCCAGCTCCATCAGGACGGCGACGCCCGCGACCTGGGCGCCCGCCCGGTGGATGAGCTGGATCGACGCCTCGGCGGTGCCGCCGGTGGCGAGGACGTCGTCGACGATCAGCACTCGGTCGTCGGCGGACAGGTCCTCGGCGTGCACCTCGATCTCGGCCGAGCCGTACTCCAGGTCGTAGGCCTGGCCGAGGGTGGCTCCGGGAAGCTTGCCCGCCTTGCGTACGGGGATGAAGCCGAGACCGGCCCGGACGGCGACCGGGGCGCCCAGGATGAAGCCCCGGGCCTCCAGGCCGACGACCTTGGTGGCGCCGGTGCGCTCCGCGATCCCGGCGAACGCGTCGGTGAGCGCGGTGAACGCCACCGGGTCCGCCAGGAGCGGGGTGATGTCCTTGAACATCACGCCCGGCTCCGGGTAGTCGGCCACGTCACGGATGCGGCTGTGGAGCAGCGCCGTGATGTCGGTGAGCTCCGTCATCGGCGCTTCCCCGACGGACGGCCCCGGCCCCGGCCCCGGGACGCGGGCTGGTTGCGCGGCCCGACGACCGCGGCTTCGGCGTCCTCCGGCTCGTCGCCGTAGGTGTCGTCGCCACGGTGCTGTGCGGGCGCGTCCTCGGCCGACGCCTGGGCGCGCTTGGCCAGGACACGCTTCTTCAGCGCCTTGATCTGCGGCTCCTGCTCCTTGAGGTCGGCGACGAGCGGCGTGGCGATGAAGATCGAGGAGTACGCGCCGGCCGCGAGGCCGACGAACAGCGACAGCGAGATGTCGTTGAGCGTGCCCGCCCCGAGGAAGCCGCCGCCGATGAACAGCAGTCCGGCCACCGGCAGCAGGGCGACGACCGTGGTGTTGATGGAACGGACCAGGGTGCCGTTGATCGACCGGTTGGCGATCTCGCTGTAGGTGAAGCGGGTCTGCTTGGTGAGGTCCTTCGTCTGTTCCTTGAGGGAGTCGAAGACGACGACCGTGTCGTACAGCGAGTAACCGAGGATCGTCAGCAGACCGATCACCGTGCCGGGCGTCACCTCGAAGCCGACGAGGGCGTAGATGCCGACCGTGATGGTGATGTCGTGGATCAGGGCGACGAGGGCCGCGATGGCCATGCGCCACTCGAAGGCGATCGCCAGGTAGATCACGACCAGGACCATGAAGATCGCCAGGCCCTGCCAGGCCTTGCTGGCGATCTGATCGCCCCAGCTGGGACCGACCAGTTCGGCGGTGATCGACTCCGGGTCGGCCTTGAAGTCCTTGGCCAGGTCGGTCTTGATCTCGTTGGACTGCTTGATGTCCATGCCGGCGATCTGGATGCGCAGTGTGCCGTTGCCCAGCTTCTGCACGACCGCGTCATGGCCCGATGCCGACTTCGCGTACTCCTCGGCCTGGGAGACGGAGACGCTGGTCTTCTCGGTGGTGAAGACGGCGCCGCCCTGGAAGTCGATGCCCATGTTGAGGCCGCGCACCGCCAGGCCGACGATGGCCGTGATGGTGATCAGGATCGAGATGCTGTACCAGAGCTTGCGGTGGCCGATGAAGTCGTAGCTGATCTCGCCACGATGCAGCCGGGCGCCGAGGTTACCGAGTTTCGACATCGCTCAGGCCTCCTTCGTCTCGACGGGGCCGGCGGCAGGACCGCCGGGACGGCGGGTGCGGCGCAGCGGCGGCTGGGCACCCAGGCTCTTCGGGTCGAGGCCGGACCACTTGTGGCCGCTCGCGAAGAACTTCCGCCGAGCGATGAGCGTCATCAGCGGCTTGGTGAAGAAGAAGACCACGACCACGTCCAGGACGGTGGTCAGGCCCAGTGTGAACGCGAAGCCCTGGACCTTGCCGACCGTGACGATGAAGAGCACCGCGGCGGCGAGGAACGACACGAAGTCGGAGACCAGGATGGTGCGCCGGGCACGCGGCCAGGCCCGCTCGACGGCGGGGCGCAGGGTACGGCCCTCGCGGATCTCGTCCCGGACGCGTTCGAAGTACACGATGAACGAGTCCGCCGTGATGCCGATGGCGACGATGGCGCCACAGACGGCGGGCAGGTTCAGCGCGAAGCCGATGGCCGGGCCCAGCAGCGCCATGAGCACGTAGGTGAGGGCCGCGGAGACCAGCAGCGACGCGAGCGCGATGAGCGCCAGGCCGCGGTAGTAGGCCACCAGGTAGATCACGACCAGCAGGAGGCCGATGGCGCCGGCCAGCAGACCGGCGTGCAGCTGGTCGCCGCCGAGCGCCGCCGTCACCGTGGTCACGCTCTGCTCCTGGAAGGAGAGCGGGAGCGCACCGTAGGACAGCATGTTGGCGAGGCCCTGGGCCTCCTCCTGCGTGAAGCTGCCCGAGATCTGGGCCTGGCCGCCGGTGATGGAGGAGCTCACGTACGGGCTGGAGACGACGTTGCCGTCGAGCACGATGCCGAACTCGTTCTGCGGCTGGGTGTTCTGCGCGAGCTGGCCGGTGATCGTGGCGAACTTCTTGGCGCCGGACTTGTTGAAGTCCATGGTGACCTGCCAGCCGGCGGCGGTCTGCGTGTCGTAGACGGCCTGGGCCTTGTCGACCTCGGTGCCGTCGACGGCGGCCGGGCCGAGCAGGTACTTGTACCAGACCTTGTCGATCTCACCGCAGGCCACGGTCGTGTCCTCGGGCTTGACGCCTTCGCCGGTCTTGGCCCGGACCGACTCCTTGGAGCAGTCCAGTGCGGCGTACTTGGCCTGGAGCGCGGCGTCGTCCGCGGTGACGGCGGCGCCGCTGCTCGCGGAGGCCGACGGGCTGGCGGAGGAGCTCGCCTTGGCGCCGGCGGAGGCCGACGGGGTCGAGTCGGCCTTCAGCGCGTCGGTGACGGCGCGGCCCTGCGAGGTGGCGGAGGCCGACGGGGAGGACGAGGAGGTCGCCTTCTCACCGGTGCCGGAGGCGCTCGCCGAGGGGCTCGGAGAGGCGCTGGAGGAGCCGCTCGGGGACGCGCTCGGCGAGGCGGCGGCGGAGCCGGTGGCCTCCTGGGCCAGGACCGGACGGAAGTACAGCTTGGCGGTGGTGCCGACCTGCTCCCGGGCCTTCTCCGAGTTGGTGCCCTTGGGGATGTTCACGATGATGTTGCGACTGCCCTGGGTCTGCACCTCCGCCTCGGAGACGCCCAGCCCGTTGACACGGCGGTTCATGATCTCGACCGCGGTGTCCATGTTGGCCTTGTTGATCGCTGATCCCTGGTCCGACTTCGCCTCCAGCGTGATGCTGGTACCGCCGGCAAGGTCGATGCCGAGACGCGGAGTGGTGTGACCGGAGGCGAACATGCCTGCGGTGAGCCCCACGATGGCGATCAGGATCAGGGCCAGCGAGCGCCCTGGCTTGCTCTGGGCACTCGCGCTCCGGCCCTTCTTAGGTGCTGCCACCTTCTCGTACTCCCTCTCGGGCCACCTCGCGCCGGGTCAGCGCGGCGGCGGCCATGACATGGTGTCGGGATCCCCTGGCGAGATGCGCGCGCCCCGGCGCGGACGGGTGGAACCCGTGCACGCCGGGGACGGGGCTACTTCTTCGCGTCGGAGTCGCCGTCGGTCTTCTTCGGCTCTTCGGCGGCCTCGGCCGGCTCGGCGTCGGCGGCCTTCTCCTGCACCTCGTCGGTCGCGTCCTTCTTGCCGAGGTCGACGGCCTTGTCGTCGGAGGCGGCGGCAGCGTCGTCGACGGAGTCGTCGGTCTCGGTGAGGGAGGAGGCGTCGTCCGGGACGACGTCGGAGTCGGACTTCAGGTCGTGCTCGATGCCGTGGACGATGCGGTTGTACTCGTCGTCGGTCAGGACGGCACCGATGGAGTTCTTCGCGAAGAGCAGGTCGACGCCCGGACCGGCGTCGAGGAGGACCGTGTCCTCGTTGACCTCCTTCACCGTCGCGTACATGCCCCCGATGGTGCGGACACCACTGCCGGGCTGCATGTCGTTACGCATGGCGGCGGCCTGCTGCTGCTTCTTCTTGGCCGACCGGGTCATCAGGAACATGGCCCCGATGAGCACGATGAACGGGAGGAGGGTCACAGGACTCACGGGACGGACTTCCTTCGGACGACCGCGATGGTGGAGCGGCCTGTTGGATGGGGGTTGTGTGCTGCCGACAACGGCGGCATCGGCGGAGTCTAAGCGAGTCCGCGCGCATGGAACAACGCTCAGCATGGCACCTGGGTTCCTGACCCGGCCAACACCTCCGCCGCAGTCCTCCGCCTCACGCCCCGAAGAGGTCCTGTTGTCCACTTCCCTGAGCCGGGGCGAGGCCGAGATGCGCCCACGCGGCCGGGGTCGCCACCCGCCCCCGCGGGGTGCGGGCGAGCAGTCCCTCCCTCACCAGGAAGGGCTCGGCCACCTCCTCCACGGTCTCACGCTCCTCCCCCACCGCCACGGCGAGCGTGGACAGACCGACCGGGCCGCCGCCGAACAGCTTCAGCAGGGCCTCCAGGACCCCGCGGTCGAGACGGTCCAGGCCGCGGCCGTCCACCTCGTAGACCTTCAGCGCGGCCTCCGCGATCGCGCGGGTGATCCTCCCGTCGGCCTTGACCTGCGCGTAGTCGCGTACGCGGCGCAGCAGGCGGTTGGCGATCCGGGGGGTTCCGCGGGAGCGGCCGGCGATCTCGGCGGCGCCGTCGGTGTCGATCTCCACGTCGAGGAGGTCGGCGGAGCGGTGGATGACGCGCTGCAGTTCGGCGGGCTCGTAGAACTCCATGTGCGCCGTGAAACCGAAGCGGTCGCGCAGCGGGGGCGGCAGCAGGCCCGCGCGCGTGGTGGCGCCGACCAGCGTGAACGGGGGCAGCTCGAGCGGGATGGCGGTGGCGCCGGGGCCCTTGCCGACGATGACGTCGACGCGGAAGTCCTCCATCGCCATGTAGAGCATCTCCTCGGCGGGCCGCGACATGCGGTGGATCTCGTCGAGGAAGAGGACCTCGCCCTCCTGGAGGGAGGAGAGGATCGCCGCGAGGTCGCCCGCGTGCTGGATGGCCGGGCCGCTGGTGATGCGGATCGGGGCGCCCATCTCGGCGGCGATGATCATCGAGAGGGTGGTCTTGCCGAGGCCCGGGGCGCCGGAGAGCAGCACATGGTCGGCGGTGGCGCCACGCGCGCGTGCGGCGCGCAGTACGAGGTCGAGCTGCTCGCGGACCTTCTCCTGGCCGATGAACTCGCCCAGGTCCTTGGGGCGCAGCGCGGCCTCGACGGCCTGGTCCTCACGGTCGGCGACCGAGCCGACCAACCGCTCCGGGGCGGTGTCTTCGGTCGTGTCGTCCCAGTTCACTGACGTCTCCTAGCGGGCGCGGTTCAGGGTCTGAAGGGCGGCCTTCAGGAGGTGGCCCACCTGGGGTGCGCCGTCCGCGGCCTCGGCCTGCGGGGTCACGGCGGCGACCGCCTCGTCGGCCTCGCGGGTCGCGTAGCCGAGGCCGATCAGGGCGGCGTGCAGCTGGTCGCGCCAGCCGCTGGTGACCGGGGCGCCGACCACGGGGGCGCCGAGCGGCTCGCCCAGGCGGTCCTTCAGTTCCAGCAGCAGCTTCTGGGCACCCTTCTTGCCGATGCCCGGCACCGCGATGAGGGCCTTCTCGTCGCCCGTGGCCACCGCGCGGCGCAGGGCGTCCGGGGCGTGCACCGCCAGCATGGCCTGGGCCAGCCGGGGGCCGACCCCGCTCGCCGTCTGGAGCAGCTCGAAGACCTGGCGCTCGTCGTCGTCCACGAAGCCGTACAGGGTCAGCGAGTCCTCCCGTACGACGAGGGAGGTGGCGAGCTTGGCCGGCCGGCCGAGCCGGAGCGTGGACAGCGTGTTCGGCGAGCACTGGATGGCCATGCCCACGCCACCCACCTCGACCACGGCGGTGTCGGGAGCGAGGGCGGCGACGGTGCCGCTGACGAAGGCGATCATGCCGTACGGCCTTTCGGAGTCGTCTGTGCTGTGGCCGTGTGCAGGGCGACGGCCCGCTGGAGCCGGTTCTGCGCGGGGCCGCGCCAGATGTGGCAGATGGCGAGCGCGAGGGCGTCGGCGGCGTCGGCGGGCTTGGGCGGCGCGTCGAGCCGCAGCAGGCGCGTGACCATCGCGCCGATCTGGGCCTTGTCCGCGCGTCCGCTGCCGGTGACGGCGGCCTTGACCTCGCTCGGGGTGTGCAGGGCGACGGGGATGCCGCGGCGGGCGGCGCAGAGCATCGCGACGGCGCTGGCCTGGGCGGTGCCCATGACCGTGCTGACGTTGTGCTGGCTGAACACCCGCTCCACGGCGACGAATTCGGGCCGGTACTCGTCGAGCCAGCGCTCTATGCCCTGTTCGATGCCGACGAGGCGCTGCCCCAACTCGGCGTCCGCCGGCGTGCGTACGACACCCACGCCGAGCATGGTGAGCGGCCGGCCCGCGACCCCCTCGACGACACCGACGCCGCATCGCGTCAGTCCGGGGTCCACCCCCAATACCCGCACGGACCTTCCCCTCTTCGCGGCCGAACCGCCGCTGCGGTCCGTGGACGGTGATCTCTGACGCCCGCCAGGCTATCCGCTGCCACCGACAACGACGTCGGGCCGGTAGGACGTGTCCCACCGGCCCGACGGATCCGCTCAGCTCGCGGCGACGCTACGCGTCGACCTTCTCCATGACCTCGTCGCTGACGTCGAAGTTGGCGAAGACGTTCTGCACGTCGTCGCTGTCCTCGAGCGCGTCGATCAGCTTGAAGATCTTCCGCGCGCCGTCCTCGTCGAGCTCGACCTGCATGGTCGGGACGAAGTTGGCCTCGGCGGAGTCGTAGTCGATGCCGGCCTCCTGGAGCGCGGTGCGCACCGCGACCAGGTCGGTGGCCTCGGACAGGACCTCGAAGGTCTCACCGAGGTCGTTGACCTCTTCGGCGCCCGCGTCGAGCACGGCACCGAGGACGTCGTCCTCGGCCAGCTCACCCTTGGGGACGATGACGACGCCCTTGCGGTTGAAGAGGTACGACACCGAGCCCGGGTCGGCCATGGAACCGCCGTTGCGGGTCATGGCGACGCGGACGTCGGAGGCGGCGCGGTTGCGGTTGTCGGTGAGGCACTCGATGAGCACCGCGACGCCGTTCGGGCCGTAGCCCTCGTACATGATCGTCTCGTAGTCGGCGCCGCCGGCCTCGAGACCGGCGCCGCGCTTCACCGCGGAGTCGATGTTCTTGTTCGGGACCGAGCTCTTCTTGGCCTTCTGGATGGCGTCGAACAGCGTCGGGTTGCCGGACACGTCCGCGCCACCGGTACGGGCCGCGACCTCGATGTTCTTGATCATCTTCGCGAAGAGCTTGCCGCGCTTGGCGTCGATCACGGCCTTCTTGTGCTTCGTCGTAGCCCATTTAGAGTGGCCGGACATCTGCCTGTCTCCTTCGCGTAACCCAACCTGGACGAGCTCCCCGGGCCTGCGGAGCCTGAGGGGACCCCCAGATCCTACAAGGACGCCGCCGCCCGGTTCGCGCGCACCATGTCGACGAACAGGGCGTGCACACGGTGGTCGCCGGTCAGTTCCGGGTGGAACGAGGTGGCGAGCGCGTTGCCCTGGCGGACGGCGACGATGTGGCCCTCGTGCTCGGCCAGCACCTCGGCCTCGGCACCGACGGACTCGACCCAGGGGGCGCGGATGAACACGCCCTCCACCGGATCGCCCGCGATGCCGTTCACGTCGAGGGCGGCCTCGAAGGACTCGTTCTGCCGCCCGAACGCGTTACGGCGCACGATCATGCCGATGCCGCCGACGGTCTCCTGGCCCGAGCGCGGGTCGAGGATCTTGTCGGCGAGCAGGATCATGCCCGCGCAGGTTCCGTAGACGGGCATTCCGGCCCGCACGCGCGCGCGGAGGGGCTCCATCACGCCGAAGAGGACGGCCAGCTTGGAGATGGTGGTCGACTCACCGCCGGGGATGACGAGACCGTCGACCTCGGCGAGTTCCTCGGGACGCCGCACCGGCCTGGCCACGGCGTCGGCCGCGGCCAGGGCGATGAGGTGCTCCCGGACGTCGCCCTGGAGTGCCAGGACACCTATGACGGGGGCTTCGTGGCTCATGGGAGTGATTACCAGCCGCGGTTGGCGTAGCGCTCGGCCTCGGGCAGGGTGTCGCAGTTGATGCCGACCATGGCCTCGCCCAGGTTGCGGGAGGCATCCGCGATGATCTTCGGGTCGTCGTAGAAGGTGGTGGCCTTCACGATGGCGGCGGCGCGCTTGGCCGGGTCGCCGGACTTGAAGATGCCGGAGCCGACGAAGACGCCCTCGGCGCCGAGCTGGCGCATCAGCGCGGCGTCGGCCGGGGTCGCGACACCACCGGCGGAGAACAGCACGACGGGGAGCTTGCCGAGCTCGGCGACCTCCTTGACCAGCTCGTAGGGGGCGCGCAGGTCCTTGGCGGCGGCGTACAGCTCGTTGTTGTCGAAGCCGCGCAGCCGGGCGATCTCGTTCTTGATCTGGCGCAGGTGACGGACGGCCTCGACGACGTTGCCGGTGCCGGCCTCGCCCTTGGAGCGGATCATCGCGGCGCCCTCGGCGATGCGGCGCAGGGCCTCGCCCAGGTTGGTGGCGCCACAGACGAAGGGGGTGGTGAACGCCCACTTGTCCGAGTGGTTGACCTCGTCGGCCGGAGTGAGGACCTCGGACTCGTCGATGTAGTCGACGCCGAGCGACTGGAGGACCTGGGCCTCGACGAAGTGGCCGATACGGGACTTGGCCATCACCGGGATGGAGACCGCCTCGATGATCTCCTCGATCATGTTGGGGTCCGACATCCGGGCCACACCGCCGTCCTTGCGGATGTCGGCGGGCACCCGCTCCAGCGCCATGACGGCCACGGCGCCGGCGTCCTCGGCGATCTTCGCCTGCTCGGCGTCGACCACGTCCATGATCACGCCGCCCTTGAGCTGCTCGGCCATACCGCGCTTCACGCGCGCGGTGCCGGTCTCGGGGGTCTGGTTTTCGGAGATCGTGCTGGACACGGGGTGACCTCACTCGTCGGAAAAGGGGGCTTCGGCAGCAACGAGGAAACGCGAGTGGACCAGTCCACAGCAAGGGCCAATGGAAAGCCCGTGGATCCTTTTGGTTGATCATGTGGCCCGCACCGGCCCCACGCACCGACCTCGCCGACCGCCAATCCGGGTCGCGCGGCTCTCCCTGGCCGGAGTTCTCCCAGACCAGCACCCCGGGCCCGTCGGGCGTCAGCACCGGCACCCCTGCCTCGTCCACCTCGGTGAGGCGGGACTCGTCGAGGACCAGCGGGCCGGGGAACACGTCGTCGCGGTTCGCGGAGCCGTAGAGGTGGAACGCGACGGCGCTCCGCAGGCGGTCGAGGAGCTCCGGTGGCCAGTCCGGTCCTCTGGAGCCCCAGCCCCTCAGCTCACCGACGAAGATCCCCTTCACCTCGTAGACCACGCCGGTCGGCGCGGCCACGATCACGAGGACCCAGCCCGTGCCCGACTCCTCCAGGTCGAGGAAGGCGCGGCGCCCGCCGTCCGTCTTCGGCTCAGGCCGCGCGGTCCGCGAGGGCGGGCGGCGGTTCGTCGTCCATCTCGAACGCCATCGGGAACGGGGCGTGGCCGGCCAGCCGGAACCAGCGGACCTTGCGGTGCTGGCGCAGTCTGCGGACCGCGCCCACGGCGTCGTTGTGGAAGCGGCGGGCCATGGGGACCCGGCGGACGGCCTCGGTGAGCTCTCGGGCCGCCGTGTCTCCCCCGGGCGCCTCGCGCACGACGTCCAACTGCCGCGCGTCCGCGAAGACGGCCCGCAGGGCCTGACTGAGGTCGCTCTCGGCGACCTCACGCTGCTCCTCCTCGGCCTGCCGCGCCGCGTGCGCGGCCTCGTACAGGACGATCGAGGCGGCGGGGTCCAGCACCTTGGAGGTGGCCAGCTCCTGCGCCACGGACGCCCGGCGCAGCAGCTGTGCGTCCAGCGCCGCGCGGGCGGCGTCGATGCGGGCGTGCAGCCGGTCCAGCCGACCCGCCGTCCAGCTCAGGTACAGGCCGATCGCGACGAGAACGACCAGGGTCCAGATCAGGGTTGCGGTCACGGGCGGCAAGGCTACCCGTGACCTTCACACCGGCGGGGCGGGGTCAGTCCCGCGCCAGTCCGAGCCGGGCCCGCAGACCCGGCGTTCCACGGTCGTCGTCGGCCGCCACCGCCGCCGCGCCGGCCGTCACCGTCTCGTACACCGACAGGATGTCCGCGCCGACGGTCGACCAGTCGAAGCGCCGTACGTGCGCGCTGCCCCGCTCCCGCAGCTCGCCTCTGCGCTCCGGGTCGCCCAGGAGCCGTACCGCCGCCTCGGCCAGAGCGTCCGCGTCCTCGTTGGCGAACAGCTCGCCGGCCGCTCCCTGATCGAGGACCTGGGCGAAGGCGTCCAGGTCGGAGGCGAGCACCGGGGCCCCGGCCGACATGGCCTCGACGAGGATGATGCCGAAGCTCTCACCGCCGGTGTTGGGGGCGACGTACAAATCGACGCTGCGCAGGAAGCGCGCCTTGTCCTCGTCGCTGATCATGCCGAGGAACTCCACGCGCGCGTGCAGCTCCTCGGGCAGGCTCTCCACCGCCTCCTTCTCGTCGCCGCGGCCGGCGACCAGCAGCCGGGCGTCCGGGCGCTCGGCGAAGATCTTCGGCAGCGCGCGCATCAGCACGGGCAGGCCCTTGCGGGGCTCGTCGATGCGCCCGACGAAGCCGATCGTGTCGCCCTGCCACTCGGGGTTGGGCTCGGCCCTCGCGAAGAAGTCGACGTCGACGCCGTTGGGGATGACGACCGCGTCCCCGCCGAGGTGCTCCACCAGCGTGCGCCGGGCGTACTCGCTCACCGCGATCCGCGCGCTGATCTTCTCCAGGGCGGCCTGGAGGATGGAGTACGCGGCGATCATGGCGCGCGAGCGCGGGTTGGACGTGTGGAAGGTGGCCACGATCGGGCCCGAGGCCGCCCAGCAGGTCAGCAGGCCGAGCGACGGCGAGGTCGGCTCGTGGATGTGGACGACGTCGAACGCGCCGTCGTGCAGCCAGCGCCGCACGCGCGCGGCGGACAGGAAACCGAAGTTGAGGCGCGCCACCGAGCCGTTGTACGGCACCGGGACCGCTCGGCCTGCCGAGACGACGTACGGCGGCAGGGGGGTGTCGTCGTCGGCCGGGGCCAGGACGGACACCTCGTGACCGAGCCGGATGAAGTACTCGGCGAGGTCGCGGATGTGGAACTGGACGCCGCCCGGCACATCCCAGGAGTACGGACAGACGATGCCGATTCTCACGCGGGGTCCCCGTCCGACGGGCGGGGTTCCAGATCCGCGAGCCACAACCGCTGCAACATGTGCCAGTCCTCCGGGTGGTCGGCGATGCCGGTGGCGAAGGCGTCTGCCAGCGACTGTGTCATGACAGACGTCTTCTCGGCCCGCGTACCTGACTCGGGTACCTCGACCGGGGGATACACCCGGCCCCGCATGACGGGCGTGTCGTCGTACCAGAGGGTGACGGGGAGCAGCAGCGCGCCGGTCTGCTGGGCGAGCAGGGCGGGTCCGGCGGGCATCGTGGCGGTGTCCCCGAAGAAGTCCACCTCGACCCCGGAGGCGGACAGGTCCCGCTCGGCGACCAGGCAGACCAGCCCGCCGTCGCGCAGGCGCCTCGCCAGGGTGCCGAAGGCGCTGCCGCCGCTGTGCGGCAGCACCTCCATGCCGAGGCCTTCCCGGTAGGCGACGAACCGGTCGTACAGCGTCTCCGGCTTGAGACGCTCGGCCACCGTGGTGAAGGGCGTCCGCAGCTCGGTGGTGACCCAGGCGCCGGCCAGGTCCCAGTTGGCCATGTGCGGCAGGGCCAGGATGACGCCCCGGCCGGAGGCGATCGCGTCGGTCAGATGGTGCACGTCCTTGGGGACGAAGCCGTTGCGGACCCGCTCGGCGCTCCAGGCGGGCAGCCGGAAGGACTCCATCCAGTACCGCAGATAGGAGCGCATCCCCGCGCGTGAGAGCTCGGCCAGGCGCTCGGGGCTCGCGTCGGGCACCACGCGCGCGTAGTTGCTCTCCAGCCGTCGCACCCCCTTGCCGCGCCGCTTCCAGGCCAGATCGGCGACGGCGCGGCCGAGGCGTACGGCGACGGGCTCGGGGAGCTTCTTGACGGTGCTCCAGCCGAGGCCGTACAGCGCGTCGGCCAGGCGCTCCTGGGCGCTCACTTCGCGGCCTCGCTCCCCTGCGCCTCGTGTCCCTGGGACCTGGGTGTCTCCTGGGCCTCCCGGGCCGCGGCGGCCTCCGCCTCGGCCGACTCGCGCCGGACCGTGACGACCCGCTGGATCAGGGTGACGAGGCTGCCGACGGCGACGATCCACAGCGCGATCGGCAGCAGCACCTGGATACCGGGCACGCCGAACGTGTGCAGACCCGCCAGGCCGGCCGCGACCAGGGAGATCACCAGGCGCTCGGCGCGCTCCACGAGCCCGTTGACGGCGACCGGAAGGCCGATCGACTCGCCGCGGGCCTTCGTGTACGACACCACCTGGCCGCTGGTCAGGCAGAAGATCGAGACGGCGCACAGGACGTTGTCGTCGCCGTTGCCCGCGTACCAGAGCGCGAAGCCGCCGAAGATCGCGCCGTCGGCGACCCGGTCGAGCGTGGAGTCCAGGAAGGCGCCCCAGCGGCTGGTCCGGCCGAGCTGGCGCGCCATGTTGCCGTCGACCAGGTCGGAGAAGACGAAGAGCGTGATCACGATCGTGCCCCAGAAGAACTCTCCCCTGGGGTAGAAGACCAGCGCGCCCGCGATCACGCCGGCCGTGCCGAGGAGCGTGACCGTGTCGGGGCTCACACCCCGGCGGATGAGAAACGCGGCGAACGGTGTGAGGACACGCGTGAAGAATGCACGCGCGTACTTGTTCAGCATGGCCTTCCCGAGGGTCGGTGTCGCCGCGCGGCCCCTGCTGGCCGCCGGCTGGCCCATCGTAGCCACGCGCGCGTGTGTGCGACGGTCGGGCACCCGGACCCCCGTGTCCCGGCCCGACGGCATCCGGGTCACGGCCGCGTCGCGTCCGCCGTATGGACGCGCCGTGACGGGAGTGGAAAGCTCGAAGGACCGCGGGCGTCGCCGGAGCCGCCATCGCACGCGGGGCCGCCGTGCCCGCGCCCCCAGTGACCTCACCGTGTTCGGGAGGCAAGGAAAATGGGCGACAAGGCGAATGCACATCCCGGAGCCGCCGGCAGGGCTACAGCGGCCGACCACCCCGCGTCCGTACGGAATGTGGTGCTGGTCGGCCACTGCGGATCGGGCAAGACGACATTGGTGGAGGCTCTCGCGCTGACGGCGGGAGCGGTGAACCGGGCGGGCCGCGTGGAGGACGGCGGCACCGTCTCCGACTACGACGAGATCGAGCACCGGCAGCAGCGCTCGGTACAGCTCTCCCTGGTGCCCGTGGAATGGGACGGCATCAAGGTCAACGTCCTCGACACCCCCGGATACGCCGACTTCGTCGGAGAACTCAGGGCCGGTCTGCGCGCCGCGGACGCGGCCCTCTTCGTCGTCTCGGCGTCGGACGGCGTGGACGGCTCGACCCGGATGGTGTGGGAGGAGTGCGCTGCCGTCGGCATGCCCCGCGCGATCGTCGTCACCCACCTGGAGGCCGCCCGCGCGGACTTCGAGGAGATGACGCGGATCTGCGCGGAGGCCTTCGGCGGCGACGACCCGGACGCGGTCCTCCCGCTCTACCTGCCGCTGCGCGGGCCCGAGGGGCCCGACGGGCACGCGCCCGTGACCGGACTGACCGGGCTGTTGTCCCGGAAGCTGTTCGACTACTCCACCGGCGAACGCAAGGAGTCCGAGCCGGGCGAGGACCAGCTGCCGGACATCGAGACGGCCCGCAACCGGCTGATCGAGGGGATCATCGCCGAGAGCGAGGACGAGACCCTCATGGACCGCTATCTCGGCGGCGAGCAGATCGACGTCAAGACGCTGATCGAGGACCTGGAGCGGGCCGTCGCACGCGGCACGTTCTTCCCCGTCCTCGCGGCCGCCCCCGCCGCCGAGGGCGCCCGGCAGGGCCTCGGCACTGTGGAGCTGCTGGAACTGGTCACCAGGGGCTTCCCGACGCCCCTGGAACGCCCGGCGCCCCGCGTGACGACGATCGACGGCGAGCCGCGCGAGCTGACCGCGTGCGATCCGGACGGACCTCTGGTCGCGGAGGTCGTGAAGACCTCGTCCGACCCCTACGTGGGCCGTGTCTCGCTGGTCCGGGTGTTCTCCGGCACGCTGCACCCAGACGAGACCGTCCATGTCTCGGGGCACGGACTCGCCGACCGCGGCCACGAGGACCACGACGTCGACGAACGCATCGGCGCCCTGTCCGCGCCGTTCGGCAAACAGCAGCGGAACCTGACGCACTGCATCGCGGGCGACCTCGCGTGTGTGGCGAAGCTCGGCCGCGCGGAGACCGGCGACACCCTGTCCGCCAAGGGCGACCCGCTCCTCATGGAGCCCTGGCAGATGCCCGACCCGCTGCTGCCCCTCGCCATCCAGGCGCACAGCAAGGCCGACGAGGACAAGCTCTCGCAGGGTCTCG
Source organism: Streptomyces sp. NBC_00080 (assembly GCF_045041255.1). NCBI lineage: Bacteria > Bacillati > Actinomycetota > Actinomycetes > Kitasatosporales > Streptomycetaceae > Streptomyces > Streptomyces sp. NBC_00080. The sequence continues at coordinate 7,718,651 of NZ_CP108235.1, read as the reverse complement.
GCCGGCTGGTCGCCGAGGACCCGACGATGCGCCTGGAACAGAACCAGCACACCCACCAGGTGGTCCTGTGGTGCCTGGGCGAGGCTCACTCGGACGTGGCCCTGGAGCGGCTGCGCTCCCGCTACGGCGTCCAGGTCGACGTCGTCCCGCACAAGGTCCCCCTCCGGGAGACGTTCGCGGCGAAGTCCGGCGGGCGCGGACGGCACGTCAAGCAGTCCGGCGGGCACGGCCAGTACGCCATCTGCGAGATCGAGGTGGAACCGCTGCCGGGCGGCACGGGCATCGAGTTCGTGGACAAGGTCGTCGGCGGCGCGGTGCCCCGGCAGTTCATCCCGTCCGTCGAGAAGGGCGTACGGGCACAGGCGGCCAAGGGGGTGGAGGCCGGGCATCCACTGGTCGACATCCGGATCACCCTGCTCGACGGCAGGGCACACTCGGTGGACTCCTCCGACGCCGCGTTCCAGACGGCCGGCGCGCTGGCGCTGCGGGAGGCGGCGGCCGAGGCCCGGATCCACCTGTTGGAACCGGTGGCCGAGGTGACCGTCCTGGTCGGCGACGCGTACGTGGGCGCCGTGATGAGCGATCTGTCGGGGCGGCGCGGTCGGGTGCTGGGCACCGAGCAGACCGGCGGCGGCCGCACCCTCGTCAGGGCCGAGGTGCCCGAGATCGAGATCGGCCGGTACGCGGTCGACCTGCGCTCCCTCTCGCACGGCACGGCGCGTTTCCAGCGGGCGTACGCCCGGCACGAGCCGATGCCTGCGCAGGTCGCCGAGAAGGTCCGCCAACAGGCGCAGAACGGCTGACGGTTGATGCCCGCCGGCCCTCAAGTGGCCGGTGGGGCACCGTAGTGGAACATTTCCCTCCGATTCGGCGGGCGGCTTCGGCCGTCCGCCGACGGATGTCGCCGCCTGCGGATACGCTGATGACCTGATCAACAGGTGTGCGAAGTACGGAAGTCGGGAAAGCCGCAGAAGCGGGAGAGCGGCGGCGATCGGGGGCGGGAATGACCGTTGACAGCGGTTACGCGGACATCTTCGGACCACAGGTGCCGCAGACGGGGGACGGCGGGCAGACACCGACCTTCGCCCTGGCCTCGGCGGCCTACCGGGACAACCCGGTCGAGGACATCAAGAAGGCCGACAACGAGTGGCACCAGACGGCGGTCAATCCCGGTCGCAGCTGGGCCAAGATCTTCCGGCCCAATCTCGGCGAGGCGTTCTCCCAGGCGGTGATCGACCGCATGCTGGGGGTCGGCCGCAAGCCGCTCATCCAGTCCTTCGGCAGTGAGCCGCAGGCCGTCGTCGAGCACTGCCTCGCGGCCAACCGCATCCGGCGCGAGCGCGACCAGAAGCTGACCGGCGTGATGCTGCTGTGCGGTGTGCTCTTCCTGCCCGGGCTGCTGGTGTGGCTGCTGGTCTTCCAACTGCGGGCGACCATGGGGAAGCTGGACAACAAGCGGGTCTCCGGCGTCGGCACCGGTCTGCTCGTCGCGGTGGGCGCCCTCGCCGTGCTCTTCCTGGTCAAGATGCCGTTCGGCGGTCTCGTGGGCTGGTACGCGCGCGGGTGTGTCGTGGCACCCGTGGCCGGCTGGTTCCTGGCCAAGCGGATCTGCGAGAGCACCGCGACGGACCTGCGCCAGCGCTGGGACAGCCTGCTGGCCGGCAGCAGCGTCGGCGCCAAGGTCCCCGAGGCCGTGCCGACCAGCCCGAACCAGACCGCGGCCGAGCAGCTGCGCCAGTCCCTGGCCCGGCTCAGCGCCGAACAGCAGTCCAACTCGGTCTTCTACGCCGGCCCCAAGGGCATACTCGGCATGGGCACGCGCTGGGGCGCCTGGCACCTCGCCGAGGAACTGACACCGCTGGACCCCGTGAAGGGCGTCCACGAGTTCCGCAGCTGGACGGTCGTGCGGGCCATCCACGACCAGCTGAAGCTGCTGCCCCGCCAGAGCCTGAAGACCGGCGGCTTCCCGCCGCCCTCGGTCCGGCACTGGATCGTCACCCCGGTCGGTGAGAACGCCAAGGCGGTCGCCCGGCCGGAGGGCACCGACGTCGAGGCGTACCAGGTCAAACCGAGGGCCATAGAGGACATCTGCAACAACCAGCAGTTCGGCGGCGGCGACCGGCACTACCTGGGCGTGCAGTGGCCCCTCTGGGACGGCCAGTTGATCATCACCATGCTGATCACGGTGACCGTGCTGCACGAGACGCTGCGCATCGAGGTCACCGGCCACGCCCTGGGCCCCGTGAACGGCCTGTTCACCACGAAGTCCGAGGCCCCCACCAAGGAGGTCGCCAAGAGCGTCCGGTTCTGGGAGACGCGCACGGTCAAGCTTCCGCTGGTCACCGCGGACGAGGTGGTCCGGCTGGCCGCGCGGGCGACGATCAGCTGGTACCCGCCGCTGCTGAAGTGGCTCGGCGGTTCCATCGGCCTGCCCGAGCCCTTCGGCCTGCGGCACGCCTGGGCCGATCAGCCCTGGCGGCACCGCTTCATGGCCGACGACGCGCTGCGTGCGGCCACGCCGGTGCTGCGCGTGGTGCACACCGCCGCGATCAGGGTGCTCAAGGAACACGACGTGGACATCGACAAGTTCAGCTCGCGCTCGTCGGCACTCAGCGGTGCGGTCCAGGACGTGTCACCACGTAAGGCCGACAGCTACGACGCGTAGGCCTCCGGCGGTCGGCCGGAATCGTGCGGGTGTCATGGGGTGCCGGTCCCCGGGGGATGCGCCCCCAGACCCCCGCTTTCGGCCTGGACGGCCTCGTCCTCAAACGCCGGACGGCCGGAACGACCTGGCCGGGCCGAACAGCCGCCGCACGAGCCGAGACTCCCCGGCCCGGCCGAACAGTCCCCTGGCGGCCCGGAAGCCCCCGCCGGGGATCTAGGCCGGTGTCGGCCAGGCCTCTGCCAGCATTTTTCTCGTGTCTGCCAGGAGTTGCGGGAGTACGCGTGTGTGGCCCACGACCGGCATGAAGTTCGTGTCCCCGCCCCAGCGGGGCACGATGTGCTGGTGCAGGTGGGCGGCGATGCCGGCGCCCGCGACGGTTCCCTGGTTCATGCCGATGTTGAAGCCGTGCGCGCCGGACGCGAGGCGCAGAGCCGTCATCGCCTGCTTCGTCAGCTCCGCGAGCTCGGCGGTCTCCGGCACCGTCAGATCGGTGTAGTCGGCGACATGCCGGTAGGGGACGGTCATCAGGTGGCCGCCGTTGTAGGGGTACAGGTTCAGCACCGCGTACACGTGCTCACCGCGTCGGACGACCAGCCCGTCCTCGTCGGATTTGGCCGGGATCGAGCAGAAGGGACAGCCGTCGTCGGCACCCGGACCGGTCGGCTTGTTCTCACCCTGGATGTACGCCATCCGGTGGGGCGTCCACAGACGCTGGAACGCGTCCTGCGTGCCCACTCCGATCTGCTGTTCCGGCTCACTCGTCATGCAAGGCAGCATATTGCTTCGCCCGTTCGCGGCGTGTCGCCGGGGCCGCGGGAGAGGGGGCCTCGGCCAAGCTTGGCCGATGGACGACGACGACCGGACGGCACGCTGGGAGCGGCGGGCTGGAATTCCGCTCGCGGTGGCCTCGCTGCTCTTTCTCGCCTCGTACGGGGTGCGGGTTCTGGATGAGGGGCTGCCCGGACCGGTGCTCGATCTGTGCCTGGCGGTCCTGTACGGGTCCTGGGCGCTGTTCATCGTGGACTACGTGGTGCGCTGGCGGCTGAGCGGCGAGGGGCCGGGCTTCATCCGGCGGCACTGGCTGGACTCACTGGTCGTCCTGCTGCCTCTGCTCCGGCCGGTGCGCATCGTGCGGGTCTACGACGCCATGCAGGACCGCCGCGTGGCGGAACCCCGGATGACCCTGCAGGGACGGGTGATGCTGTACGCGGGCATGTCGTCCACACTGCTCGGTCTGTCCGCCTCCCTTGCCGTGTACCACTACGAGCACAACGCCCCGGACGCCTCGATCCGTACGTTCGGCGACGCGCTGTGGTGGGCGGTCTCCACGCTGGCGACCGTGGGCTACGGCGATGTCGTCCCCGTGACCCCGATGGGGCGGCTGGTCGCGGTGGTCCTGATGGGCTGCGGCCTCGCCCTGCTGGGTGCGGTGACCGGGTCGTTCTCGTCGTATCTGATGCAGCGGTTCGCGCGGGCCGGGGACGACGTGGGGCCCCCGAGGAGATGAACTCCCCGGGGGCCCGCGCACGACAGGGTCAGATCTGCGCCCGCTCCTCGACGACCTTCGCGATCTTCGCGATGGCCTCGTCGAACGGGATGCCGTTCTCCTGCGAGCCGTCGCGGTAGCGGAAGGAGACCGAGCCGCCGGACATGTCCTCGTCGCCCGCGATGACCATGAAGGGCACCTTCTGCTTCTGGGCGTTGCGGATCTTCTTCTGCATCCGGTCGGAGGAGGAGTCCACCTCCACCCGCAGGCCCCGCTTCTTCGCGGCCGCGGCGAACTTCTCCAGGTACTCCACGTGCCCGTCGCCGATCGGGATGCCGATCGCCTGGACGGGGGCCAGCCACGCCGGGAAGGCGCCCGCGTAGTGCTCCAGGAGCACCGCGAAGAACCGCTCGATCGAGCCGAAGAGGGCACGGTGGATCATCACCGGGCGCTGTTTCGAGCCGTCGGGGCCGGTGTACTCGAGGTCGAAGCGCTCCGGCAGGTTGAAGTCGAGCTGGATGGTCGACATCTGCCAGGTGCGGCCGATGGCGTCCTTGGTCTGCACGGAGATCTTCGGGCCGTAGAAGGCGGCGCCACCCGGGTCGGGCACGAGCGGCAGGCCCTGCTTCTCGGCGACCTGGCGGAGGGTCTCCGTGGCCTCCTCCCAGGCCTCGTCGGAGCCGACGAACTTCTCCGGGTCCTTGGTGGACAGCTCCAGGTAGAAGTCCTCCAGGCCGTAGTCGCGCAGCAGGCCGAGGACGAAGGTGAGCGTCTTGTCGAGCTCCTCCGCCATCTGCTCGCGGGTGCAGTAGATGTGCGCGTCGTCCTGGGTGAAGCCGCGCGCGCGGGTCAGGCCGTGCACCACGCCCGACTTCTCGTACCGGTACACGGTCCCGAACTCGAAGAGGCGCAGCGGCAGCTCACGGTAGGAGCGGCCGCGCGCGTCGAAGATCAGGTTGTGCATCGGGCAGTTCATGGGCTTGAGGTAGTAGTCCACGCCCTCGTCGAGCTGCATGGGCGGGTACATGCCGTCGGCGTACCAGTCCAGGTGGCCCGAGGTCTCGAAGAGCTTCCCCTTCGTCGCGTGCGGGGTGTAGACGAACTCGTAGCCCTCCTCCTCGTGGCGGCGGCGCGAGTAGTCCTCCATGACCCGGCGGATGATGCCGCCCCTGGGGTGGAAGACGGCGAGGCCGGAACCGATCTGCTCCGGGATGGAGAAGAGGTCCAGCTCGCTGCCCAGCTTGCGGTGGTCGCGCTTCTCGGCCTCGGCGAGGAAGTCGAGGTGGGCCTTGAGCTCCTCCTTCGAGGGCCAGGCGGTGCCGTAGATGCGCTGGAGCATGGGGTTCTTCTCGCTGCCGCGCCAGTAGGCGGCCGCGTTGCGCATCAGCTTGAACGCCGGGATGTTGCGGGTGGTGGGCAGGTGGGGACCGCGGCAGAGGTCCTTCCAGCACAGGTCACCGGTCTTGGCGTCCAGGTTGTCGTAGATCGTCAGCTCGCCGGCGCCGACCTCGACGTCCGCGCCGTCGTCGGTGGAGGCCGAGCCCTTGATGCCGATGAGCTCCAGCTTGTAGGGCTCGTCGGCGAGCTCCTCGCGGGCGGCCTCGTCGGTGACCACGCGGCGGGCGAACCTCTGCCCCCGCTTCTGGATCTCCTGCATCTTCTTCTCGATGGCCTTGAGATCCTCGGGCGTGAACGGCTTCTCGACGTCGAAGTCGTAGTAGAAACCGTCCTTGACCGGCGGACCGATGCCCAGCTTGGCCTCGGGGAAGAGCTCCTGCACGGCCTGGGCCATGACGTGCGCGGTGGAGTGGCGCAGGATGTTCAGACCGTCGGCCGAGGAGATCTCGACGGCCTCGACCTCCTCGCCGTCGGCGAGCACGTACGACAGGTCCCTGAGCTCGCCGGCCACGCGCGCGGCGACGATCGAGCGCTCGCCGGCGAAGAGGTCGGCGGCCGTGGTGCCCGTCGTCACCGTGCGCTCTTCCCGCTCGGAATCGCGTTGGATGATCACACGGACGTCCGACACCGGTATCTCCTGACTGAAGGTGGGTGCGGCGCCATACCCTGGGCGCGCGCAAGAGGCGATCGTACCGACCCGCACCCGCCGACCGCGAAATCAGTCCCCCGGCTGTTCCTCTTCGCAGGCTTCCTCGAAGTAGTCCGCACCCCCTGAGTTCCCCTGCATCGATTTCATCAGCCGGTCCCGCTCGGCCTCGTCGACCTGCACGGGCACCACCCCGCAGGCGCCGGTGACCCTGCGGAAGCCGCCCCTGCTCTCCAGCCGGCCCTGCACCCGTACCGGCAGTCCGACCAGGTGGGCCTGCCCGGCGATGCGGTAGTCCTCCTCGTCGAGGGTGAGCCGGACGTGCGGGATGTCGGCGCCGGCCAGCACCCGCAGCCGTACGCTGCCGTCGCCGCGCGGCCCCGACCTGCGCATCCGGACGACCGCGCCGGTGATCCGCACGGGCACGGAGGGCTCCGCGCGGAGATAGCGGGCGCCCGCCTCGCGCAGTACGGACAGGTCGCCGGGCGAGAACTCGACCGGTTCACCGCCCGCGGCGCACGCCTCGGGGACCCCGGCGGTCGGCGCCCACTCGACGGCGATCCGGGCGCCCTCGGTGCCCCGGACGAGGGTGATCAGCGCCTCGGTGAGCTCGCGGCTGGCGCCGGCCTCCACGGCGCCGTCGAAGGCGTCCATGCCTCCGGCGGCCCGCTGGTAGTCGATGGCCTCACGGACCGCGTACAGGGCCTGGTGGAGGCGGACGGCCAGGGGGCGGGCGCCCATGACGGGCACGAAGGCCGTCAGAAGGCGGCCGCCGGCCGCGGAGCCGACGAGGACGCTCTCCAGCGTCGCGAAGGCCGCGCGACGGTGCCGGGCACCGTGGTATCCGGCACGCGCGCGTGTGGCGAGCGCGCCGGCCAGCAGCATCTGGCGGGCGGCGGCGCGCAGCTGTTCCTCGACGGGCCAGGACGCGGCCCCGGCGGGCCCGGCCGGTGTGTCCCGCCACCAGCGGATCTCGTCGCTCGGGACGGCGAGCCCGACGAGCACCTCGCGCGCGGAGGGCGTGCCGCTGCGGGCCAGCGCGAGCAGCGCCTCGCCGAGCAGGTCGTCGCTGTCGGGGAAGGCCCGGCTCTCCGGCACGAGCAGGCTGGTCCCACCGCCGCCCGGTCCGGGCGGGGTCCAGCGGCCGTAGCGGCCCGCGGCACCGCCGCGCCGCTGCCAGCCGTGCCGGCGCAGCAGGGCGCCGAGGACGGCCGGGTCGACCTCGCCGGGCTCGGGCGCCTGGTCCCAGTGGGCCTCGGGGTGCGGCCGTACGGCCCGCAGTGGCTCGTCGAGGGGGCGGTGGGTCATGGTCTGCCTCCCGTCCCGGCCCGCGTCATGATCTCGCACAGCGCCCGGTCGTCGAAGATGCGTGTGGTCGGTATCCGCACGGTGGTCCGGGTCCGGCCGGTGATCGGATGGCCGGCGAGATTGACCCAGTAGCAGCAGTGCCGCAGTTCGAGGCAGTCGTGGCCGGCGCGCAGCCACTGGTCCTGGGACCGCGGGACGAGCATCACGACGAGGATCTTGTGCACCGACACCGGGGTGCGGGCGAGTTTGCGCAAGTGGTCGTTGTCGAGCGTGAAGGAGAAGAAGCGGCCGGGCGGGTCGGGCCGGATCTGGTAGGTCGCCTTGAGCTGCACCTTGATGGTGACCTCGTCGTCGACGGTGTGCCCCGGTGCGCTGTGGCTTACGTGCCAGTCGATGCCGTTGTCCGGGAACGGCTGGGACAGCGAGCATCCCGCTGCCGCCGCGACGGCGTGCAGATACCCCACCTGGAGTGTCTCCATGCAGGCGGTGGTGGCGAGCGTGCCGCGATGAAGCACTTCGCGTTCGGGCAGCAGCCCGCCCCGCTCGGGCTGCGCTATCGCCATGGCCAACAGCCTTCCAAGCAAAGCCGGTCCCCGTGACGGGTCGCTGAACTGCGAGGACCCGTACTCGTGTTGTGTCCTTCCGGCGTACGTCGCAAACAGCCCGGGTATCACCAAACAGGCAGAAGACGGGGCGTCAGCTGCCATGGGTGAACGAGGGGTTGTGTGCGTATGACGTACTGGTACGAGGGGCCTCTGGCCGCCTTTGACACGGAGACGACGGGCGTCGACGTGGAGACCGACCGGATCGTGTCGGCCGCCCTCGTCGTCCAGGATGCGCCGGGGGCCCGGCCGAGGGTGAGCCGCTGGCTGGTGAATCCGGGTGTGCCGGTGCCGGCCGGGGCGACGGAAGTGCACGGACTGACGGACGACCACCTCCAGCGCAACGGCCGCTGGCCGTCGCCGGTGATGTTCGAGATAGCCGGGCTGCTCGCCGAACAGGCCGCCGCGGGACGTCCGTTGGTGGTGATGAACGCGCCGTTCGACCTGACGCTGCTCGACCGTGAGCTGCGCCGGCACCGCGCCTCCGCGCTGGGCCACTGGGTGGACGCGACGCCGCTGCGGGTGCTGGATCCACGGGTCCTCGACAAGCACCTGGACCGCTACCGCAAGGGTCGGCGCACACTCACCGACCTGTGCGCGCACTACGGCGTCACGCTGGCCGACGCGCACGACGCGGCGGCGGACGCGCTGGCCGCCCTGGAGGTCGTCCGGGCGCTGGGCCGACGGTTCGCGGCCCGGCTGGAACGCCTGTCCCCCGCCGAGCTGCACGCGCTCCAGACGACCTGGCACGCGGCGCAGGCGCGCGGGCTCCAGGCGTGGTTCGCGCGCAGCGGTACACCGGAGACGGTGGACACCTCCTGGCCGCTGCGCCCGGAGCTGCCGGCGGCGGCCTAAGCAGGGGCGCCGACACAAGAAAGCCGGTCCGCGTGATGCGGACCGGCCTTTCCCGGTGGGCGATACTGGGTTCGAACCAGTGACCTCTTCGGTGTGAACGAAGCGCTCTCCCACTGAGCTAATCGCCCGGGAACGCACCGAACAATACAGGTCTTCGCGGGCTTCCTTCAAACCGCTTCGAGGTACGCGGCCAGGCCGCGCCGTCCGGCCCGCATCATCAGCCGGTGGTTGAGGCGGAACACCGGCCGGCCGGGGACGGCGATCCGCCGCAGCAGCGGCTTGTTGACCTGGACCACCTGCTCGTAGCGGGCGAGGGTGCCGGAGCCGGCGGCGGTGACCGTCCAGCGCGCCCAGCCGTCGATGTCGCCGGTCATCGCGATCTCCAGCACCCCGGCCGCCGCGTCGCGCCGCACCTCGCGCGCGGTGAAGGTCAGGTCGTACGGGAGGAGGGAGCGGACGCGGATCACGCCGGTCGCGGCGTCGACCTGGTTCACCTCGCGCACCTGGCGCCACCAGCGCGGGTAGTCCTCGGCCCGCTCCAGCGCGTCGTACACACGGGCGGGCGGCGCGGGCAGCGCCCACAGGCTGCGGAAGCGGTAACGGGTCCAGTCCATGGGCCGAGTGTGCCCGCGCGGGGGCCGGGCCGACGGCAATTGAGTACGTTCTGAGTACGGGCGCTCATGCCGTCGGGCGTGACGCGAACCACACTGCGGCACATGACGTATTTTCCGCCCCCGGCCGAGGAGCTGCGCTTCCTCGACAGCGAACTCCGGCAACTGGACGCCCGCCGGGCCCAGTTGCTCGCCCGTCGCGCCTGGCTGATCACGATGCTTCAGCAGGCGGTACAGCCGGCCCCGCCGGTGTGGCCGAGCCGGCCGGCGCAGCCCGGCCCTTCCGCCCGCCCCGAGGCCACCGCCCCGGGTGTGCAGAACGTCCTCCTCCTGCTCGGCGGGATCCTGCTCACCATCGCGGCGATGGTGTTCACGCTGGTCAGCTGGGGGCATCTGGGGATCGCCGGCCGCTCCCTGGTGCTGGGCGCGGTCACGCTGGCGGTGCTCGGCGCGCCCGTGGCGCTGCTGCGGCGGGGGCTGCGTTCGACCGCCGAGTCGGTGGCGGGCCTCGGCCTCGCGCTGACCGTGCTGGACGCCTACGCCCTGCACGAGGTCGTGTTCACGGCGGCGGACGCTGCGACGTACACGGCGGCGGCTTCGACGGCGCTGGCGGCGCTGTGGGCGGCGTACGGCACGGCGCTCGCCGCGCTGCCGGGCTCGGCCGGGCTGCGGCTGCCGCACCCCGCCGCCCTGGCGGTCGCCCAACTCCCCCTGGTCCTCTGGACCGTCGCACTCGGCGGCGGCCCGCTCACGGTCACGGCCGCGGTGCTGCTGACGACGGCGTTCGACGCGGTGGTCGCGCTGCGGGTGGCCGAGCGGCCGGTGCGTGTCGTCGCCCTGGTGTGCGCGTTCGGCACGGGCGGCTGGGGTGTCCTGGCGGCCGGTCTGCTCTCCCTGGGAGCGGCCGGTCCGAGCGCCGCCGCCCGTGCGGCGGCGCTCCTCCTCCTGGCGGCGGTGATCGCCCTGGGGGTGGCCCGGTTCGCGCCGCGGCCGGGGCTCGCGACGGGGATGGCGACGACCGCCGCCCTGTGTGCGGTGGCCGGCCCGGTCGGTGTCCTGCGGGTGTCGGTGCCTGGTGACTGGGTGGTGCCGGCCTGTCTGGCCTGCGGAATCGCACTGTTGGCCGCCGCGCGGGGCCCGGCGGCGATGCGCCGGGGTGTCGTCCTGGCGTCCGGTGTCGTGCAGGCGGGTGCGGTGCTGTGGGCGGTGCCCGCCGTGGGCGTCACGCTGCTGGGACCGGTGGCGTGGCTGCGGCACAGCTGGGCCGGGGCCCCGGCCGACGCCCGTGCCGCGGTGACGGTCGACGCCTTCTGGCCGCCGTACGCCGTCACGGTGCCGCTGGTCCTCCTCGCGGTCGCCGCGGTCCTGGCCACGGCGGTCCGCGGCGAGGAGCTGCGCCCGCAGGCGCTGACCGCCGCGCTGACGCTGACCTGGGCCGCGGTGCTCGTCACGCCCACGGCGCTGGAGCTTCCCTACCTCGTCGGCCTGTTGATCCAGGGGCTCAGCGTGCCGGTGCTCCTGGCGGTGGCGCTTCACGGGTCGGCGCTGCGGGGGGCGGCTGCGCGGACGGCCACCGGACTCGCCCTGCTCACCTCGCTCGGTCTCGCCTTCCTGTCGCTGGCGACCGAGTCGGCGACCCTCGGGGTTCTCGCGTCGCTGACCGTGGTGTTCGCGGTGGCCGCGTGGCGCGGTCGGCAGACGCCGATGTGCGCGGCGGCCGCCCTGGGCTGGGCCACTGCCCTGGCCTGCGCCGTGGGCGCGTCCGCCGGCTGGCGGCCGGAGATCGTCGCGCTGCTGGTGCTCGTCGTCCCGGTGGCGGCGGCCCTGCTCGCGGCACGGCTGGACGACTCCGCGACGACGGTGACGGTCGAGGTGACGGGGGCCGTCGCCGGGTTCGTCGCCATCGCCCTCGCGGTGGCCGACCCGCCGCTGCTGGCCCTGGTGCTGTCCCTGTGCGGGGTGATCGCGGCCGGGACGGCCGTACGTCCGGACCGCCGTGACGTCGGCTACGCGGCCGTCGCCCTCTTCGTGCTGGCCTCGTGGGTCCGGCTGGCGGCCTGGCAGGTGGGGCTCCCGGAGGCGTACACGCTGCCGGTCACGGTCCCGGCGCTGCTCGTCGGAGCCCTGCGCCGGCGCCGCGACCCGGCCGCGTCGTCCTGGACGGCGTACGGTCCCGGTCTCACCGTGACGCTCCTGCCGAGCCTCGCCACGGCCTGGAGCGACGCCGAGTGGACGCGTCCGCTGCTGCTGGGCGCGGCCGGGCTGCTGCTCACCCTGCTGGGCGCCCGGCACCGGCTGCGGGCCCCGCTCGTGCTGGGCGGCTCGGTGCTCGCTCTGGTCGCCCTGCACGAACTCGCCCCGTACCTGGTCCAGGTGACCGACGCGCTCCCCCGCTGGGTGCCTCCCGCCCTCGCCGGGCTGCTGCTGCTCGCACTCGGTGCGACGTACGAGCAGCGGCTGCGCGATGTCCGGCGGGTGCGGGAGGTCCTGGGGCGGATGAACTAACCGCCCGTCACGGCATCCTGTCGCCGAGCAGCGCCAGGTTCTCGATGGCGGCGAGGCCGTAGAGGGCGGTGTCGTTGGTGGACACCCAGGCGGCCTCGCCACCCGCGACCAGGGTGGCGGGGCCGCTCAGCGGCTCCGTCTTCCACGGCGAGGACTCCATGTAGCCGTCGGAGTTGTAGAACTTCGTCCACGCCCGCTTGGCCAGCGTCTCGTCCCCGGTCTGGACGGCGGCGTACGCGTCGAGGCGCGAGTGGCCCTGGAAGAGCAGCAGGGTGCCGAAGTTGCTGCCGTAGCGCGCCGCCTGTTCCGCCTTGGTGGCGTTGAAGTAGCGGCAGTAGTCGAGGTACGCCTCCTTGAACTTCGGGATGTCGACCAGGTGGATGAGCTCGGCGCACAGTTCGTTGAGGCCGAAGACGGCGGACAGGTGCGAGACGCCGACGACCGGGGTCGTGGCCACCGCGAACTTCCCGGTGTCGAGGTCGTACAGGCCGCTGCCCTGCACGAAGCCGTTGGGCTGGGCGCCGATGGTCTCCATCGTGGACAGGACGCGGGCCTTCGCCTTCTCCCACTTCGGCCCCTTGCGCTCCCACTCGGTCAGCCACGCCGACACCAGACCGCTCCAGTCGGTGCCGAAGCCGATCGACAGGGCGTGCCGGTCGGGCGTGTACGGCTCGGTGCGGATCTTGCGCAGCGGGTCCAGGGCGAGGAACGTCTCGTCGGAGTCGACGTTGGCGTGCATGAGGTCGCCGACGCGTTCGTCCGCGGTGAGGAAGTAGTAGTAGCGGCGGTAGGTGGTGTTGGCGATGCGCTGCTGCTTGGCGCTGTCGGCGTAGTGCTGCACGCCGTGCCGGGTGCCCAGGCCCGCCCACTGGCCGAGGTGGTAGACGTCGACCTCGCCGGTGTGCCGGGTCATCGCCTCGGCGAAGCGGAAGATGTCCGCGCGGCCGCTGCGCAGATAGGCGAACCAGAGCCAGAGGTCCGGTGAGAGCTCGGAGTTGTCCCAGGCGTAGCCGCCGATGTCGTACCGCCACTGGTGCCTGACGGTGTCGTAGGTGTGCATGATGTCGCCGTAGTCCCAGAAGCCGTACCAACGGCGCTGCTCCACCTGGTCCTTGTAGTAGGTGAAGAGGAAGTCGAGGTGGTCCTCGATCTTCGCCTTGGCGGGAGTGGAGCGGTCCGGCTCGGCGTACAGGCCCGGGCCGAACACCTTGGCCTTGATGAGCTGCTTGGGCGGGGCGGCGAGCTGGGGCAACACCCGTACGGCCTCGACCTGTTCGGCCAGTTTCTCCGGGGAGGGCGTCGACTCGTTGGCCCAGAAGAGGAGTTCGGAGGTGCGGGCGATGCCGTAGGGGGTGCCGAAGCCGGGCTCGTAGTCCTCGTAGGTGATGTTGAGGCCTTCGAGCTGCTCGGGGAAGGTGTCCTGGCCCATGCCGTCGTGGTAGAAGCGCAGGTCCATGGGCTGCGCCTCGGGCGACCAGAGCCAGAGGGTGACCTCGGCCTCGTCGGTGTGCGCGTCGCGGATGTCGAGCTGGGCGGGGTGCTTCTCCCAGAAGTCCCGGAGGCCGAACGAGAAGCCGCCGCTCGCCCCGCCGACGTATCCGAAGCCGGAGGCCCGCTTGCCGCCGCCGGCGCCGATCCAGCCGTACCCCTTCTTGGTGCGCTTGCGCAGCGCGAAGCCGTCCGCCGACAGCTGGGAGAGGGTGTAGTCGCCCCACTCGGGGATGTACTGGAGACGGGTGGTGACCCGCTGGTCCCAGGTGGCGGGGTCGGGGAGCTTCTGGCCGGCGTACTGGGCCGCCTGCACCGCCGCGCCGGGGTCACGGCGCAGACCCGTGATGCCCTTGACCGCCTCGCGCAGCAGACCGGTGCCCTCGCCGCCGATACGGATGTGGCGGTCGTAGGACTCGTCGCGCATCGGGACGGTGAAGCGGACGCCCAGCCCCCGGATGAAGTCGCCGCTCGCCTTGCCGGGCTCCTGCTTGCCGTCGTAGGTGATGGTGTGCACCATGCGGAAGGAGTCGGCGCCCGCGTAGAAGTACAGGCGGATGGAGAAGGGGAGCCAACTGCGGCTGCCCTTGCGGTGCTTGCCGTCGATGCGGACGACCGCGCGGACCGGGCCGCTCTGCTCGACGGTGACGCCGTCGATGGCGCCCTCGAAGCGCTCGGTCTTGACGGTGCCCTGGTCCTCGTCCTCGATCTCGGGCTGCCGGATCAGGACCAGCCGGCCGTTCTTGGCGATCTCGGTGGAGCCACGGGTGACGGACTTGATGAGGGTGGCGCCCGACTTGCCGATCTTCGCGGTGATGACGCCCGTCGACACCTCGATGGTGCCGCCGCTCTTGTCGACGGTGACCTTCTTGGCGGGCGCGGCCGGGGCGCCGGCGGCGAGGGTGAGCTTGCCGGAGCCCGAACCGACCGCGTGTGCGGTCCACTTCAGCGACCCGTCCGGCCAGTAGGCGAGCGGCCAGGACTGTACGGGGACGTCCTTGCCGTCGGCGTCCGTCAGCGCGAAGGTCTGGTCCTCCTGGTACGTGCCCATGGGCCAGGGCACGCCGAGCGTGGAACCGGGGGCGGCGCCGAGGCCGCCGTCCTCCAGCCAGTCCAGGGTCACGGGATCGGCGTCGGCCGCGGCGGCTCTCGGCTCGGCCTGCGCGTCCTTGGCGCCCAGGGCCCAGCTGAACTGGGCGGCGGCTCCGGCGACGGCAGCCGCCTTGAGGAGGGACCTACGGGGGATGGGAGACATGAGATGCAGCCTTTCCTTTCCGTGCGGGTGCAGGGGTGGTCAGGGGCATGACAGAGAGAGGCACGGCGCCCGGGGCGCCGGCCTGGTGCGAGGGCACGGCCGTCAGCGGTGCCGGTACCGCTCCTCGACGGCGAGGGCCGCCGCCACGACGGCCCCGAGGACGGGGACCGCCAACGGCGCCACGATCCAGGCGGACAGGACGACGACGGCCAGCCCGCAGACGATCAGGAAGGAACCGGCGGGATCGAGCACGGTCCGCCGCCCGGCCTCCGTGAGCAGCGCCCGCCAGGTGCGGGCCGGAGTCCAGACGGCCGCCGCCCGCAGCAGGGCCACGGCGAGCCCGATCAGCGCGAGGATGCCGACGGCCCCGACGAGGGGCCCGCCGGGAATCCCGGCCCGCGCGGCCAGGACGTCCACCCAGACCGCGGCGGCCACCGCCCACCCGGCGAGCCCGACGAGCCAGCCGCCGCGCACGGCCGCCCGGAAGTCCGCGACGAACTCCCGCCCGCCACCGACCTCATGGGACGTACGACGCCGCAGATGCCGGGCGCCGGCGGCGAAGGCCGCGGGGTAGGTGACGACCCCGAGGCAGGCCACGGCGATCCACACTCCGGTGAGCAGACACTCGGCGAACACCGCGAAGCGCTCGCCGAACACGGACTCCCTGCGCCGGGAGCGGGCCTTCACGCGAGCTTGCGCCATGGTGACCGCCTCAGCCCTTCAGTCCGGAGGTCGCCATGCCGTCGATGAGATAGCGCTGGAAGGCCATGAAGAAGGCGATGACGGGCACCAGCGCCACCAGCGACATCGCGATCATGCTGCCGTAGTTGGAGATGCCCTCCTGGTCGCGGAACATCATCAGGCCGAGCGAGACGGTGTACTTGGAAGGGGTGTTGAGATAGATCAACGGCCCCATGAAGTCGTTCCACGCGTTGATGAAGGTGAAGATGGCACTGGTGATGATGGCCGGGCGGCTCAGCGGCAGCACGATGGACCAGTAGGTCCTCAGGTGCCCGCAGCCGTCGAGCTTGGCGGCCTCGTCCAGCTCGCGCGGCAGCCCGCGCATGAACTGCACCATCAGGAAGACGAAGAACGCCTCCGTGGCCAGGAACTTGCCCGCGACCAGCGGCACGAGCGTGTCGATGTAGCCGAGGTTGCGGAACAGCACGTACTGCGGGATGAGCAGCACGTGGTACGGCAGCAGCAGGGTGCCGATCATCAGGGTGAACAGCAGGTTCCGCCCGGCGAACCGGATCTTGGCGAAGGCGTACGCCGTCAGCGAGCTGGAGAGCACCACACCGACAACGGCCAGGCCCGCGTACATCAGCGAGTTGGTGAAGAAGCTGGTGACGGAGATGCCGGAGATGCCGTCGGCGAGCCCGGAGAAGTTCGCCCAGACCGGTTCGGTGGGCAGCAGGTCGATGCTGGCGATGATGTCCTTGCTCGGCTTGAACGAGGCGCCGAGCACCCAGACGACCGGGTAGAGGACGACCGCGAGCACGAGGATCGCTCCCACGTGCCAGACGAGGGATCCGATGCGCCGCCTCTCGTGCGCCGGGCGCACGGCGGGGCTGGTGGCACTGGTCACTTGGCGGCCTCCTCGTAGTGCACCCACTTCTTCTGCGACCAGAACAGGACCGCCGTGACGAGCGCCACCGCGATCACCAGCGTCCAGGCCATCGCGGAGGCGAAGCCCATCTGCGCCTCCTTGAAGCCCTTCTGATACAGGTAACAGGTGTAGACGAGGGTGGCGTCGGCCGGTCCGCACCGGGTGTCCGAGACGACGTACGCCGAACCGAACACCTGGAACGCGTGGATGGACTCCAGCAGCACGTTGAAGAAGAGCACCGGGGAGATCATCGGCAGCGTGATGTTCCAGAACCGCCGCAGGGGGCCGGCCCCGTCCATCTCGGCGGCCTCGTACAGCTCCTGCGGCACCTGCTTGAGCCCCGCCAGGAAGATGACCATCGGCGCACCGAACTGCCAGATGCTCAGAGCCACCAGGGAGTACAGGACATAGTCCGGGTTGCCGATCCAGCCGCCGACGTCGAGTCCGAAGATCTTCTGCGTGCGGTCCACGACGGCGTCGTCGGAGAACAGCGCCCGCCACACGAAGCCCACGGAGACGCTGGCGCCGATCAGCGACGGCATGTAGAACGCGGCCCGGTACAGGGCCTGTCCGCGCCGCTTCTGCGCGAGCAGCAGCGCCACTCCGAGCGCGAGGAGCAGCTTCAGCGGTGTGGCCACGACGACGTACTTCAGCGTGACCTCGACCGACTTCTGCCAGCGCGGGTCCTGGAACATCGTCGTGAAGTTGTCGAGCCCCACCCACCGGGGCGGCGTGAACAGGTTGTAGCTGGTGAACGCGTAGTACAGCGACGCGATCATCGGCCCCGCCGTGAGCAGCAGGAAACCCGCGATCCACGGCGACATGAAGAGATAGCCGGCGAGGTTCTCGCGGCGCCGCCCGCGCCGCCCGGCGACAGGAGCGGCGGACCGCTTCCTCGCCGGGCGCGCGGGCGCTTCCTTGACGAGCGTCATGGTGGTACGTCCCCTCAGCCCGCGAACGCGGCCTTGGCCTCGCTGAACAGCGCCTTCGCGGCGTCGGCCGGCTTGGTCTTGCCCTGGGCGACCTCACCGCCGATCCGCAGGAAGGCCGCCTCGATGACGTCCGCGCCGGACGGGTGCGGGGTGATCTTCCCGAGGACGCCGGCCTTGGCGACCTCGTCCTCGTAGGCAGAGACGCCCTTGTTGTTGGGGTCGGTCGGCTTGAAGGCGTCGTACTGCTCGGTGGTGGAGAGGATGCCGCGGTCGTAGCCCATGATCTTGCCGACCTCGGGGTCGTGGACCATGAAGTCGATGAACTGGGCCACTTCCTTCGGGTGCTTCGTCCCGGAGAAGGCGCTCAGCATCAGCGAACCGAGGTACTGGCCGGTGTCCTTGCCGTCCGTGGTGGGGATCGGCGCGAGCCCGTAGTCCGACTCGCCCTCGCCCTGGTAGCGGATGGAGAAGTTGTCCCAGGTGAACTCGGACGCGGCGAGGCCGGCCGAGAGACCGGACTTCGGCTTGACCTGCTCGATCTTCTTCGGGTCGGCGACCAGCCCGGACTTCACGCGCTTGTAGCCGTCCGTCCACCACTGCGTCACATCGTCCTCGGTGAAGCCGAGATCGCTTTCGGTGAAGAAGGCCTTGCCGTTCTGACGCAGGTACAGGTCGTAGAGGTACATGATGGTGAAGTAGCCGGTGTCACCGGCGATCTTCAGCTTGTCCTGGATCTTCTGCAGCGCGGCGAAGTACTCGTCCCAGGTCCACCCGAACTTCGCCTCGACGCCCGCGTTCTTGAAGGCCTTGAGGTCGATGACGAGCGACATGGTGTTGGCGCCGACCGGAATGCCGATCTGCTTGCCGTCGACCTGACCGTTCGCCAGTACGCCGTTGCGGAAGTTCTCCAGGCTCAGGTTCCCCGCGTCCGCCTGCGTCTTGAGATCCATCAGAACACCGCGCTTGTCGTACTTGCGCAGAAAGCCGACCGCATTCTGGAAAACGTCCGGCGGATTCCCGCCGGAGGCCTGGGTCTGGAACTTCTCCCAGAACGCCTCGTAGTCGGTGAATTCGGGCTTGATCTTGATCTTCGGGTACTTCTTCTCGAAGAGCGCGATCGTCTTCTTGATGGCGATGGTGCGCGGCTCGCCGCCCCACCAGGCGTAACGGATCGTGACCGTCCCGTCCGCCGACGCTCCGTCGCCTCCCCCGCACCCCGTGGTCGCGGCCAGGCCCAGTGTGGCCGCCGTCGCCCCCGCGGCCTTCAGGATCGTTCGCCTCTCAACATTCCTGCTGGTTCCCACAGTCGGGCCCTCCCCGCAGCGTCGTTGCCGCTTGCATGAATCGTTTCAAGAAAGCGCTTGCTGGCACAAGGTACGAGGGGGTTGAGAGAGCGTCAATGATTCGGACAGGAATTTCTTACGCTCGGCTTCTTGGGCGAACCGCGCCCGCGCGAGTGGTGCGGCCTCACCGACCGGACGAACTCGCAGGTGAGAGACGTCTGTTCGCATCACCGAACCGCTGACCGGTCGTCGGAAGATCACATCGAGGGGCTGAAATCCGCCTACGGGAAAGGGAGTCGTCCGAGGTGCGGGAGCCTGGCGGGACGAGGGAGCGGGGCGCTGACGAACAGGTTGCCCCTCGCTGGTTGACCTCCGTGCGCCGTCCGCCTCGACCGGATGGGGATCGACCTGGCCGTCGACGAGCGTCCGGCGCGTTCGCGGGCGGGCGGGGCTGCGACGGCGCGGGATGGCGCGGGAGCGGGGGCGGGGCGGGTGAGCCGAGGGATGGCACAGGGGGCGGGGGCGGGGGTCGGGGGCTCGTCGCCAGCGGACGACCGAGGCGGCGGCCCGGCCTGCCCAGCGGTGTGACCAGGCCGGCGGCGCGGCCGGGCTCGACGGGACGGAGAAGGGGCACTGCCGGGCTCGAAGGAGCGGGGAGGCGGCGTGACCGGGCCGGAAGGGACGGAGAGGGGGGCGCCACCGGGCTCGGCGCGGTGGAGATGCCGCGACCCCGCTCGGGGCCGAGGAGGCGGTGTGGCCCGGCTCGGGGCCGAGGAGGCGGGCCGAGCCCGAAGGGCGGAGAGGGGGCGCTGCCGGGATTGACGCCCTGAGCGGGCTCCACGGGCGCGGGCGGGGCGCCGGTCGACGCTGCTGACGACGTCGGCCCGCCTGCGTTCTCGCAGGCGGGCCGACGTTCCGGGTGGGCGATACTGGGTTCGAACCAGTGACCTCTTCGGTGTGAACGAAGCGCTCTCCCACTGAGCTAATCGCCCGGACGCAGAAAGAACATTACCCCATGTCAGGGGGTGGCTGTGACCAGGGCCGACCCTCCCCCGCGGCTCCGCGGCGGATCACTGGTCCTTGATCTTCCAAGGCATCTCGAAGCCGAACTTCCACAGGTAGACACCCATCAGGACGGCGATGATCACGAGGCCGATCGCGGTCAGGGTGATGTTGCGGCGGCGGACCTTCGGGTCGAGCGCGCGCTGGGCCGCCTCGGTGACTTTGCGCTTGGTCCAGCGGAGCACCAGCTGCGCCCAGACGAACTCGGTCGCCCAGATCGCCATGCCGCCGAAGATCACCACCCAGCCGGGACCGGGCAGCGGCAGCATGACGATGCCGGCGCCCACCACGGCGAGGCCGATCACGAAGACCCCGACCTGCCAGCTCAGGTGCAGCATGCGTCGTGCCTTGACGAATTCGGGCGCCCTGGAGCCGAGCGCCTGGCCCTGCTGCTCCTCCGCCGCATCGTCCGGCTTCGACCTGTCCACCGCCACGACCGCCTCGCCCGACTCGTCACTCCCCGTGTTCATACAACCTGACCTTACCCGAGAGAATCCGGTCACCGGAATGGTGGTACTGGGCGAACGCACTGTCGGCCGGAAGAGTTACGTAAAGGCACGCAAAACACTCAGAGGGGTTTACAACGGCACCGTAGGTGGCATGTCGATTTCGCCGACGTGCGAATCCCCGAGCGCACACTGAGCGAAAGGCCCTGGCGCTTATGAACACCACGGTCAGCTGCGAGCTGCACCTGCGCCTCGTTGTGTCGAGCGAGTCCTCCCTGCCTGTCCCCGCAGGCCTGCGGTACGACACGGCCGACCCCTACGCCGTGCACGCCACCTTCCACACCGGTGCCGAGGAGACCGTCGAGTGGGTGTTCGCCCGCGACCTGCTCGCCGAGGGCCTGCACCGGCCCACGGGCACCGGCGACGTCCGTGTCTGGCCGTCGCGCAGTCACGGTCAGGGCGTCGTGTGCATCGCCCTGAGCTCTCCCGAGGGCGAAGCCCTGCTCGAGGCCCCTGCGCGGGCCCTGGAGTCCTTCCTGAAGCGGACGGACGCCGCCGTGCCTCCCGGCACGGAACACCGGCACTTCGATCTCGATCAGGAGCTCTCGCACATCCTGGCGGAGAGCTAGGGCGAGGCTCACACCGAGCTGCCCGGCGCCGTCCACTCGGGGAGACGGCTCGGGCCAGGACAACCGAATAGGGCATGCGCCGGCGCCGTGCCACGGGTCCTCCCGTGGGACGGCGTCGGCGTGCGCGCGGCACGTCCGGGCGGGACTCCCCCGGCCTCCCGGCCCCGGACGTCACGGATCCGGTCCCCGAGTGACCGTTGCTCGACGGCCCGGTGCGGCTACCATCGGCCAGCATCGGCGGGCGCTCGCCCGACCCCCAGGCCAGGGAGCGAAATGTGCTGATCACCCACGACACCCGGTGTGCGCTCGATGCCGTGGTGGAACTGGTGAACACCGCACCGGAGGAGGACACGACTCCGGACGCGCTGCCGGATGTCGCCGCTCTCGCGGATTTCGTACGAAAGCACGAGATCAGTGACGTCGGCGTGCTGTCCGAGTTCGACCTGTCCGCGGTGCGCAAGATCCGTGCGCGGTTCGCCGGGATCTTCGCGGCTTCGGACCCGCGGACCGCCGCCGGGCTGATCAACGAGCTGGTCGCCGCCGCGGGCACCACGCCACGCCTCACGGATCACGACGGCTACGACTGGCATGTGCACTACTTCGCGCCCGGTGCCTCCGTCGCCGACCATCTGGCGGCCGACTGCGGGATGGCCCTGGCGTTCTTCGTGGTGGCCGGGGAGCAGGAGCGGCTTCGGCGCTGTGAGGCCCCGGACTGCCGACGCGCCTTCGTCGACCTCTCCCGCAATCGCTCCCGCCGGTACTGCGACAGCCGCACCTGTGGCAACCGTCTGCACGTGGCCGCCTACCGGGCGCGCCGCAAGGAGGCCGCGGGCTGAGGGCCGCGGCCTCGCCGCGCGCGGGCCGGCTCGCGGTTCCTCGACGCCCGTCGACGCCCCTCGGACGTCCCCCCAGCCGTTCCTTGGACGTCCCTCGAAGTCGTTCGATGCCGACGCGGCCCCGGCGGGTGACGCCGGGGACCGCGGGTACGGCTCAGAGCAGCAGCAGATCATGCAGCGAAGCCATGAGCAGAAGACACCCGATCACCGCCAGAAAGATCATCAGCGGTGGCTGGGAAAGGGCGAAGAGGCACCCGCGCGGCTCGTCCTGCGGCGGCGCGGCGTCGCTCTGTGTCGTGTCCAGCATCTCGCGGGCGATGATGACGCAGGTGACGCCCCTCGCGCGATCACGCGCCCGGAATGAGCGGGAGTGCGCCGGATTCCGTGACGTCGCTGTCGTGCCGTGATCACTTCCGCGCACAGGCAGGCCGACTGTGTCGTTTCAAACGCCCGGGCCACCCTGTGGCCAGGGGTTCATCCGCCCCGGCTCATATGCCGTGCTTCTTCAGGATGGCCTCGATGTCGCTGAAGTCGTCGGCGCCGCCGGTCGCGCGGGGCGCGGCCGCAGGACGGGACGCCGGGCGGGAGGCCTGGCCCAGGGAGGGCGCGGAGGCGGCGGGGGCCACCGCCTCGGCCTGCGTGGAGCGGGCCGCCGCTCTGCGCTCCTTGCGGGTGCCGCCGCGACGGCGCTCGACGGTGCGGGTGGTGGCGAACAGGGCCCAGGCCCCGCCGAGCACGGCGAAGCCCGCCCAGGCCGTCGGGCTGAAGGCGGTGTCGGCGGCCCATTCGACGACGCCGGTCATCACGAGGCCCAGCGGCACCAGGGCGTAGGCGGCAATGCGGGCGGCCGCCAGGAAGCGCTTGCGGTAGGCGGTGACCGCCGCGATGCCGAGGCCGGCCACGGCGGCGGCGGAACAGACGGTCTCGGCAATCATCCGGTCCTCCAGGCGTGGGCTCACTCGGGCAGAGGTTCACATCGACTCGGCACCGCGGCCGGCGGCCCCGCGCCTCGTCCCTTCCATCCTGCACCTGCGCACCGGTCGCGGGCCATGCTCCGGCCGGACATCAGGGACATCTCCGGGTCGGGTCCTCCGCAGGTGTCGTACCGGCGCGTCCCTCCGGTCCGGCCGGGAGCGCCGTGCGCGGGCGACCGGAGGTCCGGATTGGGGCGGCCGGGCAGCGACTGGAAGACTGGCGTCATGAACGACTCGTCCCCGACCTCCGCCGCCGCCCCCGGCCCGGCGGCCGCCCGTCCCGCCGTCGTCCTCGACGTGTGGTGCGAGCTCCAGTGCCCGGACTGCCGCGGCGCCCTCGACGACCTGCGCGCTCTGCGCGAGCGGTACGGCAACCGGCTGGAGCTGCGGCTTCGGCACTTCCCGCTGGAGAAGCACAAGCACGCCTTCGCCGCCGCGCAGGCCGCCGAGGAGGCCCTGGAGCAGGGGCAGGGATGGCCGTACGTCGAGGCCGTGCTGACCCGGGTCGAGGAGCTGGACCGTCAGGGAGAACCCTTCCTGGTCGAGGTGGCAGGTGAACTCGGGCTCGACGCCGAGGAGTTCGACACCGCCCTGATCGACGGACGGCACATCCTGATCGTGGACGCCGACCAGGCCGAGGGCAAGGCGATCGGCATCACCGGCACCCCGACGTACGTCATCGGCGGCGAACGTCTCGACGGCGGCAAGAGCCAGGACGGGCTGCGCGAGCGCATCGAGGAGATCGCCGACCGACTGCTGGCCGAGCAGGCCTGAGCGGACTCCGCGCGGGCCGGTTCAGAGCAGGTTCTTGTACATCGAGTAGCCCACGGGCAGGTATCCGAGGGACTCGTAGAGCCGCTCGGCCGGGGTGTTGCCGGCGAAGACGTTGAGGCCGAGAACGCGCTGGTCCGCCGCGATCGCCTGGGCCTCGGCCAGCAGCATCAGGGAACGTCCGTGGCCTTGGCCGCGAAAGGCCTCCTCGGTCTCGACGTCGTACACGAACGCCTTGTCGCCGACGAACGCCACCCAGAGCGCGCCGACCCGGGTGCCCTCCTGCTCCAGGACGCTGAACAGCATCTTCTCCGTCGCCCGGCCCTGCGGCAGCAACCGTTCGCGGTCCCGCCGCGACCTGGCCCACGCCTCGTCCCGGGGGACCCCGCGATTGGCCCAGTCCTGGGCGTAGGACGCGACACCGTGCTCGAACCAGGGCAGGTACTCGGCCTCCGTCATGGGCCTGCCCCGGCTGCCCTCGGGCAGCCGGGGAGCGGTGGCACCCAGGACCTTCTCCATGCCGCGGTTGCGGTGGACGTAGCCGAGCGCCACCGCCATCCGCAGCGCGGTCCCCGCGTCGGCGGGCACCCTGAGCTCGATTCGCTTGCAACCCCAGCCCCTGGCCACCTCTTCGGCGGCCAGCGCGGCCACCGTGCCGCGCCCGCGCCCGCGGTCCGGTTCCTCGATGCGCAGGTCGGTGATCTGAGCGACGCGGGGGCCGAACACGGGGGACGTCGAGAGGTGGACCGCTCCGACGGGACGGCTGTTCACGCACACCTGGTAGTGGCGTGACAGTGCCCCGTCGGCGGCGTGCTGAAGCGGCTCGGTCGGCCGCAGGGTCGTGGTCATCAGGGGCTTTCTACCCACCCCGGCGAGCAACGTCAGCCTGTTTTCCCGGTCCTTGCGGTTCCGGTCCGGGACCTCACGGGTTCGGTGCGCGACCCTACGGGTCGAGATCGTCGGCGGCACGCTCGGCGAAGATCCGCATCGCCTTGGCGGTCACCGGCCCCGGCGCGCCCGGCAGTTCACGGTCGTCGACGCGGTGCACGGCCTGGACGTCCCGCAGCGTGGAGGTGAGGAAGACTTCCTCGGCCCGCTCCAGCACGTCCAGCGGCAGGTCGGTCTCCTTGGCGCCGGTCCACTCGGCGGTCAGCTCGCGCGTGATGCCCGCCAGGCAGCCGGAGGCGAGCGGCGGTGTGTGGATCTCGCCGTCCAGGACGACGAAGACGTTGGACCCGGTGCCCTCGCAGAGCTGCCCGACCGTGTTGGCGAACAGCGCCTCGGTGGCTCCGTGTTGGTGGGCGCGGGCCAGGGCGACGACGTTCTCGGCGTACGAGGTCGTCTTCAGGCCGGTGAGCGCGCCGCGTTCGTTGCGGGTCCAGGGGACCGTGACGACGGCCGTGGAATCGGCGCGCCGGGTGGTCTCGCCCAGGGCGACGACGAGGGTGGGGCCGTGTTCGCCGCGGTCGGAGCCGAGCGGGCCGTGGCCGCCGGTGTAGGTGATGCGCAGCCGGCCGAGCGGCATCGGGTTGGCCTCGAGGACGGCGGCGCAGGCGCGGCGGACCTCGTCGTGGTCGGGGTCCGGCAGGCCGAGCCCGCGCGCGGAGCGGGTCAGCCGGTCGAGATGACGGGTCAGCGCGAACGTCACGCCGTCCACCGCCTTCACCGTCTCGAAGATGCCGTCGCCCACGGTCAGTCCGTGGTCGAAGACGGAGACGCGGGCGGACTCGGTGTCCTGCAGCCCGCCGTCGAGCCAGATCTTCACGTCAGTCCCTCTCCTTCGGCCTCGTACGTCCCCGACGCTACCGCGAGCAGTCGGGAGGCCTTCAGCTCGGTCTCCTCCCACTCGGCCCCGGGGTCCGAGCCCCAGGTGATGCCCGCGCCGGTGCCGAAACGCAGCACGGCCGCGCCCCCGGGGGCGCGGTCGATCCAGAAGGTGCGGATGCCGACCGCCAGCTCGCCGGTCCCCCGGTCGGCGTCGACCCAGCCGATGCCGCCGCAGTACGGGCCGCGCGGTGCCGTCTCCAGCGCTTCAATGATCCGCAGGGCGCTGGACTTGGGGGCGCCGGTGACCGAGCCGGGCGGAAAGGCGGAGTCGAGCAGTTCCGGCCAGCCGGCGCCGTCGCGCAGCTCGCCGCGGACCGTGGACACCAGGTGGACCAGACCCGGGTGCTTCTCCACGGCGCACAGGTCGGGGACGGTCACGCTGCCGGTGGCGCAGACCTGACCGAGGTCGTTGCGGACGAGGTCCACGATCATCACGTTCTCGGCGTAGTCCTTCTCCAGGAGGTCCGCCTCGGTGCGTCCGGTGCCCTTGATGGGCCCGGACTCGACGACCCGGCCGTCACGGCGCAGGAAGAGCTCGGGCGACGCGGTGGCCGTCTCTATGCCGTGCGCCGGGAGACGAATCGTTCCTGCGTACGGCGCCGGGTTACCCCGGGCCAGCAGGGCGGTCAGCGCGTCCACGTCGGCGTCGGAGGCGACCGGCGCGGTCAGGACCCGGCAGAGGTTGGCCTGGTACACCTGGCCGGCCGCGATGTGCTCCCGGATACGACGCACGCCCGCCGTGTACGCGGCGCGGTCGAGGGACGACGTCCAGTCACCGGCCGAGGGCCCTCGCCACGCCCCGGGCACGGGAGCGGGCACCGGTTCCTCGCGCACGTCGGCGAAGCGCGCGCAGACCGGACGGCCCTCGAAGTCGGCGCAGACGGCCCAGAAACCGGCGGTTTCGAGGGCGGCCGGATCGCTGGTCACATCGAGGAGGCCGGTGGCGACTCGGGTGCCGAAACGGGCGAGAGGAGGGAGGTCGAGCACGTGGTCGAGTGTATGGCGGGTCGCTCGAGAGGTGGTCCGGGCATGTCCCGCAGGTCCCGGCCGGGGGCCCTGACCAGGTCGGCGAGCAGACACAGCGCAGCACGCTGCACAAACGCGTTTTTGTACTGGCCCGGGAATCCGCTAGAGTTCAACACGTCGCCGGGACGCGAGAGCCGACCGAAACGACATGCGGACGTAGCTCAGTTGGTAGAGCGCAACCTTGCCAAGGTTGAGGTCGCCAGTTCGAACCTGGTCGTCCGCTCGCAGGAAGCAGGAAGAGGGGGATCATCCCGAACCCCCGCACTCCTGGTGGAGTGGCCGAGAGGCGAGGCAACGGCCTGCAAAGCCGTCTACACGGGTTCAAATCCCGTCTCCACCTCCAAGGACGATTAGCTCAGCGGGAGAGCGCTTCCCTGACACGGAAGAGGTCACTGGTTCAATCCCAGTATCGTCCACTGGATCTGTTCGAAGATCCGAACCCGCGCGATTAGCTCAGCGGGAGAGCGCTTCCCTGACACGGAAGAGGTCACTGGTTCAATCCCAGTATCGCGCACGCACCTCACACGCCCCTCGGGTCGTGACCCCGAGGACGATTAGCTCAGCGGGAGAGCGCTTCCCTGACACGGAAGAGGTCACTGGTTCAATCCCAGTATCGTCCACACACATCGAGAAGCCCCCGGCCGCCTTCGCGGTCGGGGGCTTCTTGCGGTTCCGGTTCAGCTGGAGAACAGCATCCGGCCGAAGCCCTTCTGGCGGTGGTGCCCGCCGTGGTGGCCGCCGTAGTGGGCGCCGCCCTGCGGGGCACCCCAGGCGGGCGCGGCCGGGGCGGCCTGGGGGTACGCCTGCGGGGCGGCCGGCGGCGGCGGACCCGGCTGGGACCACTGGGACTCCAGGCGGGTCAGCGCCTCCAGCTCGCCGTAGTCGAGGAAGATCCCGCGGCAGTTGCTGCACTGTTCGATCTGGACGCCGTTGCGGTTGTACGTGTGCATCTGAGCGTGACACTTCGGGCACTGCATGGTTCGGCTCAACTCCTCGCCGGTCGGTGCTGTTTCGCGTACCGCCAGGACAGACACTGTCCGGCTGCGGTCGGTTGCACCCTACTTCGCCCGGCCGGCCGTCAACTGCGGGGGGACGGAACCCATTCGGGCACAGGCATCGACCAGGCACTGCTCGACCTCGTCCAGCGCCCGCCCCTCCGCGAGCGACTTCGTGACAGAACGTGCCGCGGTCTGCACGGTGAGTGCGCGCGCCGGGACGTCGAGGGCGGCCCAGGGGTCGCCGTCCACCGGGACTGCGGGTCCGCCCTGGGCGCGGTAGGCGGCGAGGAAGCGGGTCCACTCCTGGGGCGGGAGGAGACCGCAGGCATACCAGGCGGCGGGGCGGGCGAGATCCCAGGCCGGAACACCGACGCCGAGATCGTCGACGTCGATCAGACGCCAGGGCCCGTCGGGTGCCGGATGGCGGACGAGCTGGCCGAGGTGGAGGTCGCCGTGGCAGAGGGTGGTGGTGTCGGGCATGGGGGCTTCGGCGCGGGCCCAGGCGGGCAGCGCGTGCCAGGCGCCCAGGACGGGGGCGACGGCGGGGTGCGGTCCGGCCGCACGGAGGCGGGCCACCGCGTGGGCCGCCTTGGCGGGACCGCGCATCTCCGGGAGCGCGGTCGGAGCGGGGGTGCGGTGCAGCCGGGCGAGCAGGGTGCCCGCGGCTTCCCAGGGGGCCAGGTCGGGATCGTCCGGGTCCACCGGGGTGCCGTACGGCCAGAAGGTCACCAGACGGCCGTGGAGCGCGGCCGGAGCCGGTGTGAGCGGCGCGAGGAGGATGTCGGGGAGCCGGGCGGCGAGGGCGAGGCGCGGGGTGAGTCCGGCCGGGTCGGTGCCGGGGGCGTGCGCCTTCGCGACGGTGTCGGCATGCCGGACGACGGTGGCGTCGGGACGGTCGGCGAGGGTGGCCGCGCCGCAGGGACAGGCCGGTGTGGCCTCGTGCGCCTTGGCTCCGGCTCGGCGGGAGAGCTCGGTGAGCAGGGGGTGCGCGGTCACGGGGCTCCCTGGGCGGCGGCGTGCGGGTCTTTCCGCGAGGGTACGCAGCCGGGGTGAGCGAGGTCGCGGGGGCATCACGGTCGCGGGCGGCCGGGAGAGGCGACGCGGGACGCCGGGAAAAGCAATGCAGGCGCAGCTCCCCAGCTGCGCCTGCATTTTTTGCCGTCCGCCGCACCCCCGTCCCCACGGGGTTTCATGGGTGGATGTCCCCGCCCGGACCGCTCTTCCGGGCCTGGGGTCGCCGCTCAGCGCCCCAGCATCACTCCCACGGACGACGCCTGTGTGGCCACTGTCTCCCAGCCGTCGAAGACGACGAGGAGCAGGACCGCCAGGGGAAGGGCCATCAGCGTCGCCACCAGGGGGTGGCGGCGGCCCGTGCGACGAGGGCGCGTACCGCGTCCCTGTGCGCGGATCGTCGTCCGCGGTGCCGTAAGAGCCATGGTCCCTCTCCTGACCTGATCAGTTGTCGTTGGCAGCGGCGGGTGTCTGACCTCGGGGGACGAGTGCTGCACCCGCCGCTTGACCTCAAATCTAGGCGCGGGGCCGCCGTCGGGCGTCATGCCCTCGTACCGATTGCCGGGCCTCCCGGAGGATGAGCCATGACCTGCGGAGTACTCCCCTGGGTGGAGAGATGGTCCTAGGTCTCAGGGTCTTCCCGGAGGGGCTCTCCGGTCCGGTCGGGGCACCCGCAGCGCCACACGGCCTGAGGCAGGGCCCCAGGTCGTGACTTCGCTCACTCCGCCGCCTTCTGCCGTACCGCCGCCGCCCCTCCCCGGCCCACCCGGCGGGCCGTCACCCCTCGGGTCCGGCGCCGGTCGCCGGCATCGGCACCCGTCCGCGCACGGTCACCTGCCACGGGATCAATCCACCGTCCGGAAAAGGTGGTTGGGGTCGCGTGACCGCCAAGGCGTGCCTGCTCGAAGGGTCTCTGATCACCCTTCACATTCCCCACCGGGCACTGACAATCGATCGGTACGAGAGGGCGCGGCCTCTGCGCGCGAACGGCCGCGGAAACGTAAGCTGTGCCACGTCACACGGACCGGGCAGCGGGGATGAACATGGCGATGATGCGCCTGAGGCGCGAGGACCCGCGCGTCGTCGGCTCGTTCAGGCTTCACCGACGGCTCGGCGCGGGTGGGATGGGCGTCGTCTACCTGGGTTCCGACAAGAAGGGGCAGCGGGTCGCGCTGAAGGTGATCCGGCCCGATCTGGCGGAGGACCAGGAGTTCCGGTCGCGGTTCGCGCGCGAGGTCTCGGCCGCCCGCCGGATCCGGGGCGGGTGTACGGCACGGCTGGTCGCGGCGGATCTGGACGCCGAGCGGCCGTGGTTCGCCACCCAGTACGTGCCCGGGCCCTCCCTCCACGACAAGGTCAACGACGAGGGGCCGCTCGGGGCCGCCGAGCTGGCCTCGATCGGAGCCGCGCTGTCGGAGGGGCTCGTCGCCGTCCACGAGGCCGGGGTCGTGCACCGGGACCTCAAGCCCTCCAACATCCTGCTCTCCCCCAAGGGCCCGCGGATCATCGACTTCGGCATCGCCTGGGCGACGGGCGCCTCCACACTGACGCATGTCGGTACGGCGGTCGGCTCCCCCGGGTTCCTCGCGCCCGAGCAGGTGCGCGGGGCGCTGGTCACCCCGGCCACCGACGTGTTCTCGCTCGGCGCCACGCTCGCCTACGCCTCGACGGCCGATTCGCCCTTCGGGCACGGCAGTTCCGAGGTGATGCTGTACCGCGTGGTGCACGAGGAGCCGCACCTGCACGGGGTGCCGGACGCGCTGGCCCCGCTGGTGCGCGCCTGTCTGGCGAAGGACCCGGAGGAGCGGCCCAGCACCCTCGATCTCTCCCTGCGTCTGAAGGAGATCGCGACCCGGGAGGCCCAGGGGCTGGCGGACGCGCGTCCTCCGGCGCCGCGGTCGGCCGAGGCGGATCGTCCGACGGGGCGGCTCTCCGACACCGGTCACCCGGAGCGCACGCTGCGCCAGCAGGCCGGACCCGGTACTCCGCCGCCGCGGAACGGGGCGCCGCCCGCGCGCGGTTCGGTTCCCTCGCGGGGCGGAGCGCCCGCTCGCGGGGGCAATGCCGCGCGGGGCGGCGGGG
Organism: Streptomyces sp. NBC_00080; assembly: GCF_045041255.1. Taxonomy (NCBI): domain Bacteria; kingdom Bacillati; phylum Actinomycetota; class Actinomycetes; order Kitasatosporales; family Streptomycetaceae; genus Streptomyces; species Streptomyces sp. NBC_00080. Next base: position 7,688,346 of record NZ_CP108235.1, on the reverse strand, counting down.
CCTCGTCGTCGCGGTCGGGGGCCCGGCCGGCTCCCTCGCGCAACACCCGCCCCGGCAGCGGCAACCGGCCGGCGTCCCGTGGCGGGGCCCGGCGCCCCGGGCAGAGGACCACGGGAACCGGGCGGCGGCCCGCCAATCCGCGGCTGCTGCGCCAGCGGCTGTTCGTGTTCGTCGTGGTGACCCTGCTGGTCGCGCTCGGTATCGCCGTCGTCCAGGGCTGCCAGGGTCCGGCGCGCGGGCTGGGCGGGGACGGCGGCGTCGTACGGCAGGAACAGCAGCACCTCCGTCCGCAGCCGGGCGACCCGCTCGGGGACTGAGCCGGAGCTGGACCTTCGGGCTGCCGGGGAGGCGGCCGGAACCGCGTCAGGCGGTGATGGGGATGATGCCCAGGGGCTCGGTGGTGGGCTGCGGTGAGCCGCCGGCCGGTTCGACGGTGATCCCCACGGCGACGGCGTCGGCGGGCGATCCCTTCAGGACGTGGGAGCCGTTCGGCGCGCTGCCCGTCACCAGGCCCGCCGGGCGGACGTCGCCCGCCTCGGCCGCGTACCAGAGCTCGTAGACCTTGCCCCCGGTCAGGGCGGGAAGACCGTAGGCGGCGAAGACCGCCCGCGCCTCGTCGAGGGAGACCACGACGGCGGCGGCGGTCCCGCCGGTCAGGCTTCCGGAGTGGACGGTGGCGTCGGGTGCGGTGAGGACCTCCGTGATCGCGGCGCCCTCGGTGCGGGCCTGCTGCTCGGCCAGGGCCGCCCGGTCACGCACGTCGTCCGCCTCGACGTGCTGCCGGACGGCGATGCCGCCGAGCACGGCGGCCGCCGCGATGCTCGCGGCGAGCGCGAAGCGCAGCACCCGGTGGGAGGGGGCCCGCGAGCGGTGCGGGACCCGGTCCTGACGGGTGTGGGCGACGACCTGAAGGGTGCGGGCACGTGCCTGCGGAGTCACCGGGACGTTCTGCACCGAGGCGCCGAGCCGGGCGGTGGCCCGCAGGAGATCGGCGGCCTCCCGCCGGCACTGGTCGCAACCGGCGAGATGGTTCTCGAACGCGGACTCCTCGGCGGGCGGCAGGGCGTAGAGAACATACGCGCCGACGGCCAGGTGACGATCCTCCTCAGGTGTCATGCGTCGGCCTCCAGACAGGCGCGCAGTCGCCGGAGCCCCGCGCGCATTCGGGACTTCACCGTTCCTTCGGGGGTGGAGAGTGCGTCGGCGACCTCGAGGTAGGTCAGGCCCTGGTAGTAGGCGAGCATCAGCGGCACGCGCTCCTGGCGGGCCAGCGCGGTGAGACAGCGGTGGAGCCGCCGCTGCTCGTCGTGGTCCTGCACGATCTCGGCCACTTCGTCGAAGGGCCGCTGCGGCTCGAGGGTGACCGTGCGGTGTTCGCGGGCCGAGCCCGCCTGCGCGGAACGCACCCGGTCCACCGCCCGGCGGTGGGCCACGGTGAGGACCCAGGCCTTCGCCGTTCCCCGCTCGGGGCTGTAGCGGGCCGCGGTGCGCCAGACCTCGATCATGACCTCCTGGGTCACCTCCTCGGCCTGCGCCACGTCCCGCAGGATCCGGCAGGCCAGTCCCATGACACTGCCGGACAGCGCGTCGTAGACGCCGGTGAACGCGTCATGGTCGCCACCCGCCACCCGGGCCAGCAGGTCCTCCACTCGGGCGTCCGGATCGAAGCTGTGCGGCAAAACCCTGCTCCCCTCGTGCCTCGTGCTGGGTTCGGACGGCCCGCCCGCGGCGAGTGCGGAGGGAAGAGACCTGCACCGGGAGGCTCCTCACCGCTCCGGGGACGGGCCGCGCGCGGATCTCAGGTCGAGCAGGACGTGTACGGTCTTGCCCCCGATGGCGGGGACCAGCCTGATCTGTCCGCCCAGCCCGCGGATGACCCCCATGCCGAAGCCGCCGCGCTCGTCGCCGGCCGAGCGGCGGTGGAGTTCGGGAAGCTCCTCGCTGTGGTCGGCGACGGCGATGTCCAGTCGGCCGTCGCGCATCGTCAGCGTCAGCATGCAGGGACCGCAGGTATGGCGGACCGCGTTGGTCACGAGTTCGGAGACGACGAGGACCGCGTCCGGCACGCGATCGACCGGGTCGGTCGCCGTCAGCCAGCTCTCACTGACCTGACGGGCGAGGGACGGGGCCCGCCGGGAGTGCGGCAGGGCGACGGCACAACGCGCCGTCGTCGGCGGTGCCGCCGGCAGTGACGTGGTGGTGGACATGAGGGCTCCCCTGGAACGACTCGTCGGGGACGGCTTTTGTTCGCAGGGGATTCGTAGCCGCACAGCACGCGGATGCCGCCGTGTTGTACACGAAAGCCTCAGGTTCTCACCCGGCCGGACGAGCGGGGGTCCGCGCGTTCCTCGGGGATGTCCTCGGCCCTTACCCCGCAGCGGCCTTTATGCCGTTCTGACATTTTTCGGCTTTGTCATCATCCGTCCTGCTTTCGGGTCCGAATCCCCCGCGTCCGGCACAGCGAGACGGGGAACGGCCTTCCTCCCGGATCCACACCACGCCATCGGCGCCACCGGTGGACGGGAGTGGCGTGACCGCGTCGCCTGTGCTCTTCGCTCGACGTTCAAGGGAGATGTGTCCGATGACCGCTTTCCTTCGAGCCCGCCGCCTGGTGGCCGGAGCCGCCGCGACGGGCCTACTGGCCGGAGGGGCCGTGCTCGGCATGTCCGGTGCGGCAACCGCGGCTCCCGCTCCCGCTTCCGCCCCGACCGTGGTGACCACCGACCACGACGGTAAGTGCCACTGGGTGAAGGGCCACTGGGAGAAGAAGTGGGTGAAGGGCCACTGGGAGAAGAAGCGGGTCAACCACAAGACCTGGCACCACGGCCACTGGGACAACCACTACACCTACAAGTGGGTCTACGTTCCCGGCCACTGGGACCACCAGTGGGTCAAGGGGCACTGGGAGTGCCACCACCGCTGACCGCGGCCGTGCGCGGGCGAGGGCCGCAGGCGTCACGCCGTCCGGCCCTCGTTCCACGATCGGGTCCGGCCCTCAGGCAAGCCTCGGCCGGGTCGCGTAGAACGCGACGGCTGAGGCGGCCGCCACGTTGAGGGAGTCGATCCCGGCGGACATGGGGATGCGCACCCACTCGTCCGCCGCCCGCAGAGCGTACGTGGAGAGTCCGTGCCCCTCCGAGCCCAGCATGATGGCGCTCTTCTCGAAACGTGCAGGGTTCAGCTCGTCGAGGGGGGTGGCCTTCTCGTCCGGGGTCATGGCGAGGATGTCGTACCCGGCGTCGCGCACGACGTCGAGCCCGGCCGGCCAGGCGTCGAAGCGGGCGTAGGGAACCGAGAAGACGGCACCCATCGACACCTTGATCGCCCGCCGGTAGAGGGGGTCGGCGCAGTCCGGTGAGAGCAGGATCGCCTTGATGCCCAGCGCGGCGGCACTGCGGAAGGCGGCCCCGAGGTTCGCGTGATCGACGAAGCCCTCGAAGACGGCGACGCGCTGACCCGCGTCGTCCGGTGGTTCCACGGGGTGGTCGCCGGCCGGCCCCGGGACGACGGTCCGGCGGGCGGCCTGCAGGAGTTCGGCGGCGGCCGGCAGCGGCTTGCGCTGCATGGAGGCCAGCGCGCCGCGGTGGACGTGATAGCCGGTGACCCGTTCGGCCAGCTCCGGGCTGACGGCGTAGACCGGCGCCGGGAGCTCGTCGATGACATCGCGCATGACGTCGACCCACTTGGCGGAGAGCAGCATGGAGCGCATCTCGTACCCGGCGTCCCTGGCCCGGCGGATGACCTTCTCGCCCTCGGCGATGAACAGGCCCTCGGCGGGCTCGCGCTTGCGGCGCAGCTCGACGTCGGTCAGGCCGGTGTAGTCGCGCAGGCGCGGGTCGTCGGGGTCCTCAACGGTGATGAGATCGGCCACAGAGGTGATACTGCCTTGTCCTGGGTGTGGTGCCAACGGCTCGGAACGGTTGTGTTACCCGCGGTTACTCGGCGCTCCGTGAGCCGACGGCGACGACCGCGCCGACGACGATCACCGCCGGAGGCCTGACCTCCTGCGTACGGACCGCCTCGGCGACCGTCGCGAGCGTCGCGTCCACCCGGCGCTGGGCGGCCGTCGTGCCCTCCTGGACGAGGGCGACCGGGGTGTCGGGCGACTTGCCGTGCGCGACGAGCGTCTCGGCGATCTTCCCGATCTTGTCGACGCCCATGAGGATCACCAGGGTGCCGGTGAGCTTCGCGAGGGAGGGCCAGTCGACCAGCGACCGCTCGTCGTCGGGAGCGACATGCCCGCTGACCACCGTGAACTCATGGGCGACACCCCGGTGGGTGACCGGGATGCCGGCCGCGCCGGGCACCGAGATCGAGCTGGAGATGCCCGGCACGACCGTGCAGGCGATACCGGCCTCCGCGAGTGCCTGGAGCTCTTCCATGCCACGGCCGAAGACGTACGGGTCGCCGCCCTTGAGGCGGACGACCGACTTGCCCTGCTTGGCGTGCTCGATCAGCGCGTTGTTGATGGCCTCCTGGGCCATGAACCGGCCGTAGGGGATCTTCGCCGCGTCGATCACCTCGACATGCGGCGGGAGTTCGGCGAGCAGGTCGCGCGGGCCGAGCCGGTCCGCGATGACGACGTCCGCCTCTGCGAGGAGGCGACGCCCGCGGACCGTGATCAGATCCGGGTCACCGGGACCGCCGCCGACCAGCGCGACACCGGGGGTCCGGGTGCGGTGGTGGGGGGCGACGAGGGTGCCGTCGCGCAGCCCCTCGACGACCGCGTCACGGATGGCGGCGGTGTGACGGGGGTCGCGGCCGCGGGCGTCGGTGGTGAGCACGGCGACCGTGACCCCCTCGCTGTGGCCGGTCGCCGGGGTCCAGGCGGTCGCGGCGTCGGCGTCGTCGGAGCGGACGCACCAGACGCGGTGCGCCTCGGCTTCGGCGGAGGCCCGGCCGTTGGCCTCGGGGTCGCTCGTGGCGATGAGGGCGTACCAGGCGTCGGCGAGGTCGCCGTCGGCGTAGGGACGCTTCGACCAGGTGATCTCGCCCGTGTCCGCCATCGCTTCCACCGAGGGCGTCGCTCCGGGGGACACGAGGTGGATGTCGGCGCCTGCCGCGATCAGCGCGGGGAGCCGGCGCTGGGCGACCTGGCCGCCGCCGAGGACGACGACCCTGCGGCCGGTGAGACGGAGGCCTACGGGGTAGGCGGGGTGTTCGGCCATGAGGGTGCGGCTCCTCGTACGGGCAGAGAGCAGAGGGTGGGCGCTGCGGCTCTGGAGCGGCCCTGACGTGCGCATTTTAGAGGTGACTTCAGCATGCGGCGGGGCCGGGGGCAGCACAAGCGCGTGCCCGCCGGCCCCTGAGCGGGCCCTACTTCTCGGTGACGCCCGCCGAATCGAACGTCGCCACCTCGTGCATCGCCCTGGCGGTGCTCTGCACCAGCGGCAGGGCGAGCAGGGCGCCCGTTCCCTCGCCGAGGCGGAGGTCGAGGTCGACCAGGGGACGCAGACCCAGCTTGTTCAGGGCGGCCACATGACCGGGTTCGGCGCTGCGATGGCCCGCGATGCAGGCCGCGAGGACCTCGGGGGCGATGGCGCGGGCGACCAGGGCGGCGGCGCCGGCGCTGACGCCGTCCAGGATCACGGGTGTGCGGAGGGAGGCGCCGCCGAGGAGGAGGCCGACCATCGCCGCGTGCTCGAAGCCGCCGATCGCGGCGAGGACGCCGATGGGGTCCGCCGGGTCCGGCTGGTGCACCTCCAGTGCGCGGCGCACCACCTCGGTCTTGCGGGCGAGGGTCTCGTCGTTGATGCCGGTGCCGCGGCCGGTGACCTCGGCCGGGTCGGCGCCCGTGAAGACCGAGATGAGGGCCGCGGACGCCGTGGTGTTCGCGATGCCCATCTCGCCCGTGAGCAGCGCCTTGTTGCCGGCCGCGACCAGGTCGCGGGCGGTCTCGATGCCGACCTCGATGGCCTGCTTGGCCTCCTCGCGGGTCATCGCGGGGCCGGTGGTCATGTCGGACGTGCCCGCGCGGATCTTGCGGGGCAGCAGACCGGGGGTCGCGGGCAGCTCGGCGGCGACGCCCACGTCCACCACGCAGACCTCGGCGCCCACCTGGGTCGCGAAGGCGTTGCAGACCGCTCCCCCGCCGAGGAAGTTGGCGACCATCTGCGCCGTCACCTCCTGCGGCCAGGGGGTGACCCCCTGAGCGTGCACCCCGTGGTCGCCGGCGAAGATCGCGACGGCCGCGGGCTCCGGGATCGGCGGCGGGCACTGCCGGGACAGGCCGGACAGCTGCGCGGAGATGATCTCCAGCATGCCGAGCGAGCCCGGCGGCTTCGTCATGCGCTTCTGCCGCTCCCAGGCCTCGCCGAGCGCCTTGGCGTCCAGCGGGCGGACACTGGCGACGGTCTCGGCGAGCAGGTCGTGCGGGTCCTCGCCGGGCAGCGCGCGACGGCCGTACGTCTCCTCGTGGACGACCCACGACAGCGGACGGCGCTTGGCCCAGCCGGCCTGCATCAGCTCGGGCTCGTCCGGGAACTCGTCGACGTAGCCGACGCACAGGTAGGCGACCACTTCGAGATGCTCGGGCAGGCCCAGCGCGCGGACCATCTCGCGCTCGTCGAAGAAGCTGACCCAGCCGACCCCGAGGCCCTCGGCGCGGGCGGCGAGCCAGAGGTTCTCGACCGCGAGCGCGGAGGAGTACGGCGCCATCTGCGGTTGGGTGTGCCGGCCGAGGGTGTGGCGGCCGCCGCGGGTCGGGTCGGCGGTGACGACGATGTTCACCGGGGTGTCGAGGATGGCCTCGATCTTCAGTTCCTTGAACTGCTTCGCCCGGCCCTTCGGCAGCGACTTCGCGTACGCGTCACGCTGCCGGGTCGCCAGTTCGTGCATCGCCTGCCGGGTGTCGGCGGAGCGGATGACGACGAAGTCCCAGGGCTGCGAGTGACCGACGGAGGGCGCGGTGTGGGCGGCCTCCAGGACACGCAGCAGCACCTCGTGCGGGATCGGGTCGGCGCGGAATCCGTTGCGGATGTCCCGGCGCTCACGCATGACCTTCAGGACGGCCTCGCGCTCGGCGTCGTCGTACGCGGGCGCGGCGGGGCCGGTGGACTCTCGAACTTCTTCCACTGGGGCCGGGCTCTCTTCCTGGTCAGCGGCCCTGGTTTCCAGGTCCTCCGGGCTCTGTGCGACATCGGGGTCGATGCCGGTCTCGGGCTCCGTGTCCGGGGTCGCCGGGGCGGAAGCGGGGTCGGCGCCGCGGGGGGCGGGGACCGTGACGGTGGTCGGGGCGGCGTCCGCTCCGGCGGTCTGTCCCGGTTCGGCCACCGCGTGGGCGGGCTGCTCCTCCGTGGGGAGCACCAGGGGGTGCGGCGGGGTCGGGGCGAGGTGCGGGGTACTGGGCACCGTGCCCTCGACCGGCACGAACCGGCCCAGGGGCTGGTCCGGCGCCGCCGACCCGACCGGCCGGTCGGGCCGCTCCTGCTGGGCGGCCAGGGGGGCGGCGGGCGACGCGAGGGCGGTCACCGGCTCCTGGACGAGCTGCGCGTGCGCGAGCGCATGCTCCTGCTGCGCCGGCTGCTGGACGGCCGTGGCGTCCACGGCCACGGGGACCGCGACCGCCACGGGCTCGGGGACGACCTGCGCGGGGGGCGCCTCGACGGGCGACTCCGCCGTCGGCGGTTCCGGCTGCGGTTCCGGCGCCTGCTCGGGCTCCGGCTCCGGCTCCGGTTCGAGCTCCTCCGCGAGGGCTGCCGCGGGGGCGGGCTCCGACGGGCCGACCGGGGCCTGGGCCTCGGGCGCGGGTTCGACTGCGGCCTCGGCTTCGGGGGCGGCCTCGGGCTCGGCGGCCGTCCCGGGGACGGTTGCTTCCGGAATGTGAGACACGGGGGCCGTGACGTGAGCGGCCTGGGCGAGGGTCTCGTGCGGAGTCTCCACCTCCGGCTGCTGCTCCGGCTCCGGCAGCGGTGCCGACCGGACGTCCTGGAGCGGCTCGACGGACTGTTCCTGAGCGGGCTCGGCCTGCGGGGCGGGCGGCACGGCGAGGGCCGCTGCGGCGGCGACCTCGGCCGACGCCACGAAGGCGTCGACGAGCAGCCCGGACTCGGAAGCGGCGGCGGGCGCGGGGACCTCCGGCACGAAGGTTGCCTCGGGCGCGGGGACCTCGGCCACCGGTCCGGGCAACTCCTCGGCGGGTGCCGCCGGTTCGGGCACGTCAGGGATGACCGTCGCCACGGGCTCGGGAGCATGGGCGACCGCGGGCGCGGGGGTGGGCTCAGCGGGGGTGGGCTCAGGGACCACGACGGCATCCGGCACGGGGACTTCGGCAGTGGTGCCGGGCGCGGGAACGAACCCGGCGACCGGGACCGCCTCCGCCGCGGGCGCCTCGTGGGCCTGGGGCTGAGCCGGTGTGTCGCCGAGGTCCGCGTGAGGCTCCACGGGCTCTACGGACTCCACTGACTCCACGGGCTGCTGGGGTTCCGGCTGCTGCTGCGCCTCGGCGGGGCTCGGCTGCCCGGCGTCGGCCGCCTGAGCGACGGTGTCCGCTGCGGAGTTCGCGTCGGAAGCCTCCGCGGGCGCTGCCGTCTCGGCGGGCTCCGTGACCTCGGCCGGGACCGCCTCCTCGGCTGCCTGGGCCACGGCCGGCTCGGCCGGCGGGGTGCCCTCGGCAGCGGCGACCGGCTGGTCCCCGTGCGCGGACTCGGGGACCGGGGGAACGTGGGCGGCTTCCGGCGCCTGCGGCGCGTCAACCGGCGCGTCGGCGGCCGGACCGGGTGTGCCGTGCGCGGTCCCGTCGTCTCCGGAGAGGGGGACGTCGGCCGCGTGCTGCCCGGCCTCCGCGACCGCGACCGCGGGTGCCTGCTCCGCCTCCGCCATCATCGCGGCTCCGAGCAGCTCGCCGGGGTCGACGACCCCGTAGCCCGCGGCAGCCCGCGCCGACACGGGCGCCTCGCCGCCGACGACTTCGGTCTCCTGTGCCTGCTGGGCCTCCTGGGCCTCTTGCGGGGCGGTCGCGGCGATCGCCTCGGTCGCCACCCGGGCGACCACGGCCTGGGCCACGCCGACCGGCTCGCGCTGCTGCGCCGCCGCGACGGCTGCCGGAGCAACCGTTTCCGCAGCCGTGGCCCCGTGCTCGACCGGCGGCTGCGCGCTGCCCCAGGGCGACGCTCCCTGCGGCGGCATCTCGCGCAGGTGCGGGGCGTCGAGGTACTCGGGGCCGGACGCGGACTGCCCGATCTGTCGTACCGGCGCGCCCGCGGGGCCGCGGTCGGCGAGGGAGCGGACCGGGCTCGCGGAGGCGTCGGGGATCGGCGGGCCGAGATGCAGAGGGCGGCGCGGGGCCGCCTGGGGCGCCGACGGGCCGGGGAGGCGGACTGCGCTGAGGTCGACCGAACCGCTGTCGCGGCCCGCCGTCTCGTGCGGGCCGGGCTCGTGCACCGTCTCCACGACCGGCTCCGGCGCGGGCGGCGCCACCTCGTTGCCCCACGCGCTCTGGGCACCCGGCAGCAGCAACAGGTCTTCGTCCTCGGCGGTGGTCTCGGAGAGGTAGGCGTACGCACCGTGCGCGGGGGCGCCCGGCTGTTCCACCATGCCTGCGCTCTCCGGCAGTCCCTCGCCCGGGACCTGGCCGGTGTCGGTCATGCGTACCCCTCGCCCATCGGTTAGTGCTTCTACGACCAGCTCACCCGGAGCGGCGCACCGACCGCCCCGTAGTGAAGAACGAGCGTCCGTGCCCAGCGGCACGAACGACCCGCCCGAAAAAGCGACAAAGCCATTCAGTGGCATTGTCCCGGCCGTAGTCGCGTCGCGACAGCGTGATCCGCGACGCCCCGCTGTGGACTGCGCCACGTTGCGCGTCCTCCGGTTCTGCCGTACCACACCCACCCCAAAAGGGATGTGTTTTCCGGACATTGACCGACGAAGCGCCGGGCGACCGGAAGCGGTACGACGATCGGCCAGCCTACCGCGCGCGGTACGACAACAGGATCACGGGGAGGGCGCGCCGGGTCACGATCGGCGGTCGGGAAGGCCCTGACCGGCGCCCGCCCGACACGGGCCCCGCACGTGTCCCTCACGTGTCCCTCACGCGTGCCCCGCCTGTCCGCAGGCCTCAGCGGGGCGACCCGCGCCTGACGATTTCTCCGGTGAGGAGGAACGCGACGCTCCGCTCCCGTTCCGTCCAGGCCCGCGTGTCGAGTTCGACGGACTGGACGAGCGAGCACTCGACGCGGTAGCCGTGCTCGGTCAGGTCGCGGCCCACGAGTTCGGCGGCGTCGCGGGTCCCGGCGTGGGTGACGATGCGCTGCGGACGGCGGTCGGCGACGGCGGAGACCACGGCCGCTCCCCCGCCGCCGACCCGTACGACGTCGGGTTCGGGCAGGTTCTCCAGGACGTGCGGAGCGGTGCCGTGGACGATCTGGAGCTGGACGCCGTGGCGGCGCGCGGAGCTGTCGGTGCGGGCGCACGCGTCGAGGTCCCGGTCGACGGCGAGGACGGCCGCGCCCGCCCGCGCCGCCTCGGTCGCGAAGGCGCCGCTGCCGCAGCCGATGTCCCAGACGAGATCGCCGACGCGCGGTCCGAGCCGGGCGAGTTGGGCGGCGCGCAGCAGCTCCGTCTCGCCCTCGCCGAGTTCGCCGCCGTACGCCTCGGCGGGCAGCGCCCAGCCGCGCGGGCCGGTGCCCGGGTCGCGGCCGGCGATCCAGCCGCTGTCCCCGGAGACGACCGGCCCGGTGGGACCGCCGATGACGATGACGACGTTGGGGTCGCGCCAGGTGTGGTCGGCGGCCTTGTCGGAGGTGACGACGCTGACCTGTTCGCGGGTGGTGCCGAGTTCCTCGCAGACGACGAACGTGCGGTGCACGCCGTCCATGAGCAGGCCGAGCTCGGCGGGGCCCGCGCCCGGGGAGGTGAGGACGGCGACCTTGGTGTGGGCGCGGCAGACGTTCACGGCGCGGCGCAGGGTGCGCCGGTGGGCGACGACCACATGGGCGTCGTCCCAGGGCATGCCGGCGCGGGCGAAGGCGGCGGCGACGGCGGAGACGGCCGGGACGACCTCGACCTCCAGGCCGAACTCGGGTGCGCGCAGGGTCCGTACGACGCCGAAGAAGCCCGGGTCGCCGTCGGCGAGGACGACCGCGGTACCGCGGTGGCCCGCGATGCGGCGGGCGGCGAGGGAGACGCTGCCGAGCCGGACGCGCTCCGCCGCGGGCGGCACCTCGGGCAGCGTCAGGTGGTGGGGGGCGCCGGCCACCAGCGTGGCGGCACCGAGGGCGGAGCGGGCCGCGGCGGTCAGCGGCGAACCGTCCCATCCGATCACCGTGACGCGGTCGGCCATCGTCGTCAGTCTCCCCCGGGGTTCACGCAGGTAGCGGGCTCCGTGAGGGTACCTGGTCGGTGGGTCACGGCAATGGTGGTGGCACCGGCGCGGGGGTCAGTTCCAGTCGGTGTACGACGTGAAACCGCCGCTCTCCGCGAAGTGCTCCCCGGGGCCCTCCAGGTCCTCCGGGAGGAGGCTCCACACGATGTAGTCGGTGCGCACCTCGTTCCACCTGCCGTCCTCGGCCCGGGCGCGTGCTATGCAGGCGCCGCGCAGCACGCCCTCGCTGATACAGCCGATCTTCTGCGCGACCTGCTGGGAGGCGGTGTTGTCGGCGGCCGTGCGCAGCTCGATGCGCTCGAACCTCTGGTCGCGGACCAGCCATTGGGCGGTGGCCAGCGCCGCCTCGGAGGCGTAGCCCTCGCCGCGCGCCCAGGGCGCGATGATGTACGACAGTTCGGTGGAGCGGACGTGCCAGTTGGTCTTGGCGAGCTGGACGACGCCGACCAGGCGCTGGGTGAGGAACTCGGTGACGGCGAGGTCGAGGCCGCGGCCCTCGGTGCGTTCGGTGGGCGCGTACTCGGTGATCCAGCGGCGGGCGGCCGCCTCGTCGTAGGGCTGGGGCACCGCGGTCCAGGCCGCGACCTGCTCGTCGTTCATCATGTCGGCCAGGGCCGGCACGTCGTCCTCGTCGAGGGGACGCAGCACCAACCGCTCCGTGCTGATGGAGATGGTGGGGAAGGTGCTCGTCATGCGCCGCTCCGTAACCTTCGATACTTCGGGGTGTGACCTGCCGACCCGTCAGGGTCCGCTGAACTGCCCAGCATGCAGCATGTGGGCCCGGAACCACACCACGGGGTCCACACCAGGTGATGGTGCGGACCCCGGGCGCAAGTGCCGGTACCCCGGCCGGTCGAGGTGTTCAGAACGAGGCGATGACGGAGCCGTCGTACTTGTCCTCGATGAACTTCTTGACCTCGGCGGAGGTGAGGAGCTTGGCGAGCTTCTTCACCCGCGGGTCGTCCTCGTCGCCGTCCTTGACGGCGAGGAAGTTGCCGTACGGGTTGTCCGTGGCGGACTCCAGGACGAGGGCGTCCGACGCGGGCTTCAGGTCGGCCTCGATGGCGTAGTTGCCGTTGATGACGGCGGCGTCCACGTCGTCCAGGGAGCGCGGGGTCTGGGCCGCCTCCAGCTCCTTGAACTTGAGCTTCTTCGGGTTCTCGGTGATGTCCGCGGGGGTCGCGTCGTTGCCCACACCGGCCTTGAGGGTGATGAGCTTGTTCGCGGCGAGCAGCTTCAGGGCGCGGGCCTCGTTGACGCTGTCGTTGGGAACCGCGATCGTCGCGCCGCTCTTCAGGGCGTCGGCGCTCTTGACCTTGTGGGAGTAGAGGCCGAGCGGCTCCAGGTGGACCGTGACGACGGGCACGATGTGGGTGCCGTTCTTCTTGTTGAAGTCGTCGAGGTACGGCTGGTTCTGGAAGTAGTTGGCGTCGACCGAGCCGTCCTCCGTCGCCGTGTTCGGCGTGACGTAGTCGGTGAACTCCTTGACCTCCAGGTCGAGTCCCGCCTTCTTCGCCAGGTTGTCCTTGACGAAGTCGAGGATCTCGGCGTGCGGGGTGGGGCTCGCGGCGACGGTCAGCGGGCCGCTGGTGTCGGAGGCGGCGTCCTTGTCCGAGCCGCAGGCGGTCAGCCCCAGGGTGAGGGCGCCGACGGCGAGGACTGCGGTGGTGAACTTGGCGGTGTTACGCACGAAAAGTGCCTTTCCTGAGGGTGTAGCGACCCGCGTGGGGTGTGCGGGGGATCATGGGGAGCGGCCCTGGGTGGGCTCAGGCGACCTTGCCGATGTCCGCGGCGGCCGGCTCCTTGGCCTTCAGGAGCCGGAGCCTGGGCGCGGCGCCCGAGCTGCCGCCGCGGCGGTGCAGGGAGCGGGCGGCGTAGTCGCCGGCGAACTGGATGAGCGAGATGACGACGGCGAGGATCGCCACCGTGATCCACATCAGCTCGGTCTCGAAACGCTGGTAGCCGTAGCGGATGGCGATGTCGCCGAGGCCGCCCGCGCCGACCGTGCCGGCCATGGCGGAGTAGCCGATCAGGGCGACGATCGTGGTCGTGGTGCTCGCGATGAGCGAGGGCAGGGACTCCGGCACGAGGACCTTGCGCACGATCGTCCAGGTGTTGCCGCCCATCGCCTGCACGGCCTCGACGAGTCCGCCGTCCACTTCGCGGACGGCCGTCTCGACCAGGCGCGCGAAGAACGGGATGGCCCCGATGGCGAGCGGCACGATCGCGGCCTCGCGGCCGATGGTCGTCCCGGTGATCGTGCGGGTGAAGTTCATCAGCGCGACCATCAGGATGATGAACGGCAGCGAGCGGGCGATGTTCACGACCTGCCCGATCACCTTGTTGGCGGCCAGGTTCTGCAACAGGCCGCCCCGGTCGGTGAGGACCAGCAGGACACCGAGCGGGAGACCGCCGACGACGGCGATGAGCGTGGACCAGCCGACCATGTAGAGGGTGTCCCAACACGCCTGGGACAGCAGGGGCTGCATCTCGGACCAGGTCACTTGGCACCTTCCTTCAGCAGCGCGGGCTCCTGGGCCGCGTCGGCGGTGTCCGCCGTGTGGTCGACGATGTCGATCTGGAGGCCCTGTTCGCGCAGGAAGCCGATCGGCACCACGTTGTCCTCGTAGCGGCCGGGCAGTTCGATGCGCATGCGGCCGACCTGGAGCCCGCCGACGGTGTCGATGGCGGCGCCGAGGATCGAGATGTCGATGTTGTAGGTACGCGACAGCCGGGAGATGACGGGCCGGGTGGCGGCCTCGCCGTGGAAGGTGACGTCGACGACCGTGCGGTCCTCGCCGGTGGCGTCGCCGCCGACCGGGAAGAGCGCGCCGGCCAGCTCGGAGCCCGGGGTCGCGAGCAGCTCGCCGACCGTGCCGGACTCGACGACGCGGCCGTTCTCCATCAGCGCGGCGGAGTCGCAGATCGACTTCACCACGTCCATCTCGTGCGTGATGAGCAGGACGGTCAGGCCCAGCTGCCGGTTCAGGTCGCGCAGCAGCTGGAGGATGGAGCGGGTGGTCTCCGGGTCGAGGGCACTGGTGGCCTCGTCGGAGAGCAGCACCTTGGGGTCGCCGGCGAGGGCGCGGGCGATGCCGACGCGCTGCTTCTGACCGCCGGAGAGCTGGGCCGGGAAGGACTTCGCCTTGTCTGCGAGACCGACCAGGTCGAGCAGCTCCAGCGCCTTGCGGGAACGTTCCTGTCCCGATATGCCGAGGATCTCCAGGGGCAGTTCGACGTTGTCCTGCACGGTTCGTGAGGACAGCAGGTTGAAGTGCTGGAAGACCATGCCGATCCGGCTGCGCGCCTGCCGCAGCTCCTTGCCGGCCCGGGGTCCGCGCCCGGCGAGCGCGGTGAGGTCCTGTCCGGCGACGGTGACCGTGCCGGCGGTGGGGCGCTCCAGGAGGTTGATGCAGCGGATGAGCGAGGACTTGCCGGCGCCGGACTGGCCGATGACGCCGTACACCTCGCCTTCGCGGACGTGGAGGTCGACGCCGTCGAGGGCGGTGACCTCACGGCCGCGCGAGCGGTAGACCTTCGTGAGGCCCGTGGTGGTGATCACGTGGAATTCCGTCACTGTCGAGTGCGCGGGCGTGGGTGTGCCCGGGCGCACGGGTGCAGGCTGTCAGGGACGCGACACGGCTCTCGCTGTGGCGGGGAACCGGGGAGAAACATGTGCGCGGGGCGCGGCTACGTCATGTACGGCGGACTTGCGGCGCACGGACATGCCACGGCGTCTCGCTTCGGGGCGCGAGCTCGGGGGTGGTGCGGGGGCCCTCTAGAAGGCGCACATTCGACACATACAACGAGCACCGGGCGTCATGGTCGCCTCGGTCGCAAGGGTGCGGCTGCTCGTAGTGGTCATGAGCATCAGTAAAGCAGACGTACGGTCCTGACCGAGACCCCGCTGTCCGCATGCCGGACAGCCGTGGACGGTGTACGGATCCGCTCCGGCCACGCCCGAAGGTCTCCACTCCCCTGACCGTGACCAGCTCCGCCAAGGCGGACCGGCCCTTCGTCCGATGGTCGCGTCGAGCCCGCGGCCCCGGTGCGCTGTGGCCAACGCCACGGTCTCCGGACGGCGGGCAGACGGCGTTCGGGCACGTCCTCCCGGACTCGGCACCGGGCCACGGGGCCGAGTCCGGGACGCCGGATACGCCGTAATAGGGTCACAGCATGCTTGATGCCCTGACGCTGGTGACCGGCGTCGCCGCGTTGCTGCTCGCCGCCTGGTGCGGCTGGGCCGCCTACCGTGACCAGCCGACTAAGGACTGGCATCTCATCGGGATGGCCGTGGTCTCCTTGCTGGCCGTGATCCAGCTGGCGGTCGGGATCGTCCAGCTGACGCGGGGCGAGAAGCCGGAGCAGGGTACGACGATCTTCGTGGCGTATCTGCTGGGGGCGCTCGCGTGCGTTCCGGCGGCGGGGCTCATGTCACTGTCCGAGCGCACCCGCTGGGGTTCGGTGACCGCCGCCGCGGGCGCGGTGGTGCTCGCCGTGCTCGAAGTGCGGCTCTACGACATCTGGGGAGGCTGAGATGGCGGCGGTGGACGACGAGCCGGAGCGGCTCATCAGCGGGCCCGGGATCCTCCTGGTGTGGTTCTACGGCGTGATGGTGGTCGGGGCGGTGTCGCGGTCGGCGTACCAGATCGCGACCGAGTTCGACCGGGCACCGCTTGCCTACGCACTCTCGGCCCTGGCGGGCGTGGTGTACGGATTCATCACGTACTCGCTGGTGCGGGGCGGCGAGACCGCCCGCAGGGCGGCGCAGGTGTGCTGCGCCGCCGAGCTGGCGGGGGTGCTGATCGTCGGCACCTGGACGCTGGTCGAGCCGTCGGCCTTCCCGGACTCGACCGTGTGGTCGAAGTACGGGATGGGGTACGTGTTCATCCCCGTGTTGCTGCCGCTGTCCGCCCTGTACTGGCTGCGGAAGTCCCGCACCGCTCCGCGCCCTACGCCGTAGCCGCGTACTCCCCGGCCTGCTTCTCCAGGACGATCATCATGACGCCGTCCGCGCCCTGCGAGGTGCCGACCGTCTCGTAGCCGACCCGGCGGTAGAGGCGGAGGTTGCCCTCGCTGCGATGGCCGGTGAAGAGGCGGAACTTCTTGGCGCCGCGCTCCTCGGCCAGCGCTCCCTCGGCCGCGCGGAGCAGCCGCGCGCCGATGCCGTGGCCCTGGAGGCGCGGGTGGACGCAGAGCTTGCCGATGGCGGCGGCGCCGTCCTCGGTGAGACCGCCTCGTACGGAGCCGACCACCTCGTCGCCCAGGCGGGCCACGAAGACGCAGTCGGCGGCGAGTTCCTGCCGGACCGAGTCGAGGCTCTGGACCAGCGGGGCGATGCGGTAGTTGGCATACAGCGCGGCTTCACTCTGGAAGCACAGGTACTGCAATCTGAAGATCTGCTCGGCGTCCTGCTCGGTCGCCTCCGAGATGGTCACGCTCATGCCCATGTGCGCACGCCTCCCGCTCACCTGATCGCCTGTGGTCCTTCACTCCTATCCCCGCACTTCGCGGGCCGCAACCTCCGGCGCCAGCAAACGCCGAAGACATCCCAGACATCTGGAACGTTCCGGTCCGAGACTGCCCTGTGAGATACCCAACTCCCCCGCGATCTCCCGGTAGGTGAGGTCCCGGGGCGACAGAAGTGCCTGGAGGAGGCGGGAGCAGCGGCCGGGCAACCGGTGCACGGCCTCGCGCAGGGCGCGGTGCCGGGCGGCGGCGAGGGCGAGCTGCTCGGGCCCGCGGTCGAGGTCGTCGGCGGGGTCGCTGTCGTACGGCTGCTCGCGGCGGGTCGTACGACGGGTGCGGCGGACCTCGGCGCGGACGGCCCTGCGCAGCCAGCCGTGAGGGTCGGGGGGCGGGCCGTCGGTGGCGAGGTGCTCCAGCAGGCGGAGCCAGACCGCCTGTTCCAGGTCGCCGGGTTCGGTCCCGGTGGCATGGGCCTCGGCGGAGGCCTCCGCGGTGAGCAGCGGGCGCAGGGTGGTGAGCAGGTCGTGCGTCATATGCCACACGATGCGGCCGCCCGGGCGGCTGGTTGCCCGGGCGGCCGACTGTCACTCCAACGGGGACTCAGCCGTTGACGAAGTCCGCGCGGGCCAGCAGTCCGGTGTCCGGGTTGTCCGTGAAGACACCGTCGATGCCGGTCGCGAAGTAGGTGCGGAACGCGCCGAAGGAATCACCGTAGGCGTCCGCGTCCGTGCCCTTGCGGAAGCTGGTGGGCAGGAAGGGGTTCTCGTTGCGCATGGTGTACGGGTGCAGCACCAGGCCGACCGCGTGGGCGTCCTTCACCAGCGTGGTCGGGGTGGTGAGGTTGCCGGCGGCGTCCTTCGGGATCACCAGGTCGAGGGTCGGTCCGATGCCCTGGGCGTAGCCCGCGATCTCCCGGAGGCCCGCCCGGGTGACCAGGTCGGCGACCGTGCGCGGGTCACCCGCCTCGACGAAGTCCCAGGGGCGCGAGCTCGCGCCGGACAGCAGCACCACGAGGGGGTTGTCGACCAGCTTGTTCAGGCGCTGGATGCTGCTCGGCTCGAAGGACTGCACGATGACCGGCGAGTTCTTGCGGTCCTTGCCGTACTTGTGCAGCAGCTTGGCGACCCGCTCCTCCAGACCCAGGCCCAGCTTGCGGAAGTAGGTGGGGTGCTTGGTCTCGGGGTAGATCCAGACCTGCCTGCCGCGCTTGCGGGTCTGCTCGTCCTGCCACTTCAGGACTTCCTCGAAGGTGGGGATCTCCCAGCGGCCGTCGTAGAGCGTGTTGTGCGGGCGGTTCGCCGGGATGCGCTCGACGGCGCGCAGGGTCTTCAGCTCGGCGAGGGTGAAGTCCTCGGTGAACCAGCCGGTCGTGGAGACGCCGTCGAGGACCTTCGTGGTCTTGCGGCCGGCGAACTCCGGATGGTCGGCGACGTCCGTGGTCCCGCCGATCTCCGGCTCGTGACGGCACACCAGGTGGCCGTCCCTGGTGGGGACGAGGTCCCCCGCCTCCACGATGTCGGCACCCAGGTCGAGGGCGAGCTGGTACGAGCCGAAGGTGTGCTCGGGCCGGTATCCGCTGGCGCCGCGATGACCGATGATCGTCGGCACGGGCAGGCTCTTCAGGCCCTTGCCGGCGCGGGACGAGTCGGCGGCTCTCGCCGTGCCCGACAGGCCGAGGACCGTTCCGGTGGCACCGAGCACGGCGGCGCCGAGAAGCGCCCGCCGTCCGGTTCCGCCCGCGCCCGCCTGTTGGTTCGACTCCTGCGTGCCCTGCGTTCCCATGAGGGGCCTCCTGCCGTCGGCTCGTCCGTGCGGCCCGATCGTAGGGGCGTGGACATGACCGTCGGGAGACCTCGGTCCCAACACGCGGGTGACGGGGGATGGCATGTGCCGTACGGCCGTCCGGCCGGTTCCCGCGGTAGTTCACCGCGTTCCGGGCAGATGACAGGGAGGCGACGATGCCGCCGTCCAGGTAAACGTACGTCAACAGTGCGTAAGACCTGGGTGACCCGATGTGCGTCACCCCCGGCGCCGCGAGTATCGTCCTCACCTGCACAGACTCATACCGTTTTCCCTTGACATCGGAGGGCTCGTTGTCCCGCTTCGTGCTCATCAAGGCAGTACTCGGACCGGTCATGCGCCTGATGTTCCGCCCCCGGGTCGAGGGCGCGGAGCACATCCCTGGCGACGGCCCCGTCATCCTGGCAGGCAACCACCTCACGTTCATCGACTCGATGATCCTTCCGCTCGTGTGCGACCGGCAGGTCTTCTTCATCGGCAAGGACGAGTACGTCACCGGCAAGAGCCTCAAGGGCCGGTTCATGGCCTGGTTCTTCACCGGGGTCGGCATGATCCCGGTGGACCGCGACGGCGGCCGCGGCGGCGTGGCGGCGCTGATGACCGGGCGGCGGGTGCTGGAGGAGGGGAAGGTCTTCGGCATCTACCCCGAAGGCACCCGGTCGCCCGACGGCCGGCTGTACCGGGGGCGGACCGGTATCGCCCGCCTGACGCTGATGACCGGGGCGCCGGTCGTTCCCTTCGCGATGATCGGCACGGACAAATTGCAGCCGGGCGGAGCGGGGATGCCCCGGCCGGGGCGGGTCACCGTCCGGTTCGGCGAGGCGATGGAGTTCTCCCGGTACGACGGGATGGACCGGGACCGGTACGTGCTGCGGGCCGTGACGGACTCGGTGATGACCGAGGTCATGCGGTTGTCGGGGCAGGAGTACGTGGACATGTACGCCACCAAGGCGAAAGCCGCGTAACGCCTCCGGCGGAGCGGGGGCCGGGGGCCGTTTTCCGGTGCGGGTGCGCCGTGGCTCGTCGCGCAGTTCCCCGCGCCCCCGAGGTTGGGGGACTTGCCCGGTGACGCGTGGGATCCACTCCCCGCGTCGCCGAGGTTGCGGGGCTTGCCCGGTGACGCGTGGGGTGTTCCCCGCGCCCCTGGCTGTAGACCTCTACCCGGCGTTTTCCAGGTGCTGTCCCCTGAGCAGGAACCACGCCGCCACCGCTGTCGCCAGCAGGACCGCCGCGCCCGCTCCGGACGCCACGGTCAGGCCGTCGACGAACGCCTCGCGGGCCGACGACAGCATCTCCTCGGCCGCGGCCGGCGACATGTGCCCCGCCGCCTCCACCGCGCCGCCCAGTGATTCGTGCGCCCCTTCCGGCGTGCCCGCCGGGGCCGCGAAGCCCCTGTACACGCCGGTCACGATCGAGCCGAGTACCGCGATACCGAGGGCCGCGCCGAGTTCGTACGCCGTCTCGGACACCGCGGACGCCGCTCCGGCCTGGTCCTTGGGCACGGAGCCCAGGATGACGTCGGCGGTCACCGTGAAGGAGAAACCCGCTCCCACGCCGACCAGCAGCAGAGCGGCGCCCAGCACGGGGTAGGCCGTGGACTGGCCGATCGTCGTCAGAGCGGCCAGCGCGAGGCCGATCGCCGCGAGACCGCCGGAGACCACGGCCCGTACCGAGAGGCGGCGGGCCGCCCGGCCCGCGATCAGGCCGGCCACCACCGCGCCGACGGCGGCGGGCAGTTCGGCCAGACCCGCCTCCAACGGGCGCCTGCCCTGGACCAGCTGGAGGTACTGGGAGAGGAAGAACACCAGGCCGGACAGGCCCAGGATGGTCAGCAGGTCGGCCAGGACCGCGCCGCTGAAGCCGCGGTTGCGGAACAGGCGCATGTCCAGCAGGGGAGCCGGCAGGGTCAGCTGGCGGCGGACGAAGCCGTAGAGCGCGGCCGCGCCCAACAGACCCGTGCCGAGCGAGATCCCGGTGAAGCCGTGCGTGGCGGCCTCCTTGACGGCGTAGACGATGCCGATCATGCCGACCAGGGACAGCAGCACGCTGGGCAGGTCCCACGGGCCCGGGTTCGGGGTGCGGGACTCGGGAAGCGTCCTGATGCCGACGACGACCAGGACGACCATCACGGGCAGGTTGATGAGGAAGACCGAGCCCCACCAGAAGTGTTCGAGGAGGAAGCCGCCCACGATGGGACCGACCGCGGTACCCGCGGAGGCGGTCGCGCCCCAGATGCCGACCGCGAGGCTGCGCTCGCGCGGGTCGTGGAACAGGTTGCGGATCAGGGCGAGGGTGGCGGGCATCAGGGTCGCGCCGGCCACGCCGAGCAGGGCCCGGGCCGCGATCATCGTCTCCGGGGTCGTCGCGTAGGCGTTGAGGACCGATATCAGCCCGAACGCGGTGGCGCCCATGAGCAGGATCCGCTTGCGGCCGATGCGGTCGCCGAGGCTGCCCATCGAGACGAGCAGACCGGCGATGACGAAGGAGTAGACGTCGCCGATCCAGAGGAGCTGGGTGCCGGAGGGCTCGAGGTCCTCGCTGATGTACGGGGTCGCGAGACCGAGGACGGTCGCGTCGACGGCCACCAGCAGCACGGCGAGCACGAGGACGGAGAGCGCGAGCCAACGGTCCGGACGCTTCACCGCCCCGTTCGTGGTCGCCGGCCGCAGGGTGCTGGTCATGATTCCTCTATCCGTGATGCCGAACTCCGGGGTGCGGGGTTCCGTGATGCGGGGTTCTGTGTCGCTGGGCCGCGGGGTGCCTGAGTGCGGGTTTCCGGGCCGGGGGTGTCCGGGCCCGAGGTGTCCGGGCCGCGGGTGTCCGGGCCCGAGGTGTCCGGGCCGCGGGTGTCCGGGGTCTGTGCCGGGGGTGGTCTCAGCGCGCCGCCGAGCAGCAGCTCGGCGATCATGTGCTGGAAGTCCTTGGGGGCGCCCTTGCCGCTCTGCACCATCCAGGCGCCGGAGGCCAGCAGGCCGAACAGCGCCTCGGTGAGCCAGGCGGGCGTGAGGTCGATGCGGAACTCGCCGCTCAGTTGTCCGCGCCGGAAGAGGTCCGAGATCCGGTCGTCTATCCGGGTCCAGCCGTGGTTCAGTTCCTCGCCCTCGAACAGCTGGTTCTCGGTGTAGAGGAAGGCGAGCAGGCCGGCTGCCGGTTCGATCTCCCGGATGAGCCGGCGTACGGCGTCGGGCCCGGGGCCCTCGTCCAGCCGCGCCGCGTCCAGAGCGGTCTCGCACTCCGCGATGCCGAGGGCCTCCAGGGCCCGCACCAGCGCGTCGCGGCCGGCGAAGTGACGGTGCAGTGTGGCCCGGCTGATCCCGGCCGCCTTGGCCACCTCGTCCATCGTCGCCGTGGATTTGCGGGTCAGCAGGGCCGCGGCTCCGCGCAGCACTTGATCACGATCGACAGCCATGAGACAAGACTAACCCAGATGAGACACTGATGTCTCATCCTGGGCGTGCGTGAGCCACTCGGGCGTGCTCACTGCCGGGGCCGGACGGTCCGGCGGGTGCCTCAGTGCCAGGGCAGGCTGCCGCGCCGCTCCCAGTAGGCTCCCGGCTCCTCCGCCAGCCCGGCCAGCCGGTCCACCTGATCGTCGTCGAGGTCCACGACCGCCGCGTGCAGGTTGGAGGCGAGCTGGGTGGCGGTCGCCGCGCCGGAGAGGACGACGCCGGCCCAGGGCTGCCGCAGGATCAGCGCGAGGGCGACCGCGTCGCAGCCGAGCGACGTCTGTGCCGCCACGGCCTTCAGGGCGTCCGGCGCATGCGGCTGGGCGAGGCGACCGTTGGCCATGCCCTCCTTCACGATCACCGTGAGTCCGGCGTCATGGGCCTCGGCGAGGGCGGGACCGGCCGAGGTCTCCAGCGCGTTGTACGTCGACTGGACGGTACGGAAGAGGGGCTCGCCGTCGACCGTCACGGCGAGGGCGGCGCGGATGGCGTCGGCCTGCGCGGGGCCGCTGGTGGAGAAGCCGACGGTGAGACCCTGCGCGGCGGACTCGGCCAGCTTCGCGTGGAGTTCCTTGTCGGTGAGGGCGGGACTGTCCGGGGTCACCGAGTGGATCTGGTAGAGGTCGAGCCGGTCGCCGAGCAGTTCCGCCGTCTCGGCGCGCTGCCGTTCGTACGTCGGGAGCCCGTGGTCCTTGACCTCGTGCCGCTCCGCGTCCGTGGTCCAGTCGGCGGTGTAGGTGTAGCCCCACTTGCTGCCCACCACGATGTCGTCCGCGTCGGGCCTGGCCTTGAGCCAGTCGGCGAGGAACTCCTCGGAACGGCCGTAGGAGCGGGCCACGTCGAAGTAGCGGACGCCCTGGGCATAGGCGGCGTCGAGGAGTTCGTGGGTGCGGGCGCGCAGCGATTCGACGCTGCGGTCCGCTCCGAGGTCGGTTTCCCGGCCGAGGTTGATGTAGCCGGGGCGGCCGACTGCGGCGAGGCCCAGTCCGAGGTGGCAGGTGGGGGTCGTCGCTGTGGCCAGTCGGGCGAAGGGCATCGCGGGCTCCGTTGGTCGGCTGCGGTACGGCTTGCGACCAACGTAGCCCGTCGTGACCTTCGGTGAGTGCGGGGCGCCTCGGAGCTCGGGAGGTACGGCTCGTCGGCGGGTGCGGGTGGTGCGTGGCCTGTCACGCAGTCCCCGCACCCCTCAGAGCGCCGCCCTCAGCGCTTGTCCTTGGCCGTTGCCCACGCGTGCTGGGCCGCCACGTCCGCCTTCACCTCCGCGAGCTGGATCGCCACCGCGCTGGGCGCCGTACCGCCACGGCCGTCGCGGGAGGCGAGGGCGCCGGGGACGTTGAGGACGGAGCGCACCTCGGGGGTGAGGTGGGCGGAGATCTTCGCGAACTGCTCGTCGGTGAGGCCGTCGAGCTCCTTGCCGTCGGCCTCGGCGACCTTGACGCACTCGCCGGCGACCTCGTGCGCGACCCGGAACGGCACGCCCTGCTTGACCAGCCACTCGGCGATGTCGGTGGCGAGCGAGAACCCGGCCGGGGCCAGCTCCTCCATGCGCTCGCGATGGACGGTGAGGGTGGCGACCATGCCGGTGAAGGCGGGGAGCAGGACCTCGAGCTGGTCGCAGGAGTCGAAGACCGGCTCCTTGTCCTCCTGGAGGTCACGGTTGTAGGCGAGCGGGAGGGCCTTGAGGGTCGCCATGAGACCGGTCAGGTTGCCGATCAGGCGGCCCGACTTGCCGCGCGCCAGCTCCGCGATGTCGGGGTTCTTCTTCTGCGGCATGATCGACGAGCCCGTGGAGAACGCGTCGTGCAGCGTCACGAAGGAGAACTCCTTCGTGTTCCAGATGATGATCTCCTCGGAGATCCGGGAGAGGTTCACGCCGATCATCGCGGTGATGAAGGCGAACTCGGCGACGAAGTCGCGGGACGCCGTGCCGTCGATGGAGTTGCCGACGCTGCCGCGCTCGAAGCCGAGGTCCTCGGCCACCGCCTCCGGGTCCAGGCCGAGGGAGGAACCCGCCAGGGCGCCGGAGCCGTACGGCGACACGGCGGTGCGGTCGTCCCACTGACGCAGGCGTTCCGCGTCCCGGGACAGCGACTGCACATGGGCGAGGACATGGTGGGCGAAGAGCACCGGCTGGGCGTGCTGGAGGTGGGTGCGGCCGGGCATCGCCACGTCCGGGTGGGCCTCCGCCAGGCCGATCAGGGCGTCCTGGAGCTCGGCGATCAGGCCGCCGAGGATCCGGGCGTGGTCGCGCAGGTACATCCGGAAGAGGGTGGCGACCTGGTCGTTGCGGGAGCGGCCCGCGCGCAGCTTGCCGCCCAGGTCGGCGCCGAGGCGTTCCAGGAGGCCGCGCTCCAGGGCGGTGTGGACGTCCTCGTCGGCGATGGTGCCCACGAAGGAACCGTCGGCGACGTCCGCCTCGAGCCGGTCGAGGCCGTCGATCATCCGGGTCAGCTCGTCCTCGGTGAGCAGGCCCGCCTTGTGCAGCACGCGCGCGTGGGCACGCGAACCGGCGATGTCGTAGGGCGCGAGGCGCCAGTCGAAGTGGACGGAGGCGGACAGCTTCGCCAGTGCCTCGGCGGGACCGTCGGCGAAACGGCCGCCCCAGAGCCTTACGTCACCGCTGTTGCTGCTCACTTGCGTTGCTCCTCACCACTGCGCTCCACGTCATGCATGAGTATGCAGTGCTCTGCATGATTCGTCAATTCCACTCGAGGCGGCCACCCGGTTCCCGATCCCGAGAACTTTTTGAAGGGAGTTTGAACAACAGCAACCGCTTACCCGTACTCACGACTGAACGCCGGCGCCGCGTTTGTACACCCACTCCTGACCCAAGTGAGGCATCCGCATGTCCAGGGCTCTTCCGAAGTACAACAAGCGTCGCGTGGTCGTCATCGGCGCGGCCGCCGCTCTGGCACTGTCCGGCGCGGTCGTCGTCAACTCCGCCCTCGCCGGGGAGTCGTCCAAGAGCAGCGGCTCGACCAACGCCAAGACGCTCGCCAGCCCCGGCACCATCTCGTGCCCGGACGTGGCCTCCCAGCTTCCCGCGATCCCGGCCTCCGCGCAGGCCGAGGTCGACCGCAACCTGGCCCTGCTGCAGACGCAGATCGCAGAGGCCAACAAGCGGCTGGTCGACACCGTGGGCCAGGGCGGGGCGAACTTCGTACAGAACGCGATCCTCGGCCCACTGGAGGGCAAGCGGGTCTCCACGATCGACCGCATCGCCATCTCGATCGGCCGCCAGGGCACGAAGCCGCAGGGCCTCGACGCGCTCGCACCGTGCGCCCTCGACGCGGGCGGCGTCGCGGACACCGGTGCGGACGCCGGCGGCGACGCCGCGGGCGACGAGGCCGAGGCCACGCCCGGCGCGGAGGAGACCGCCGCCGAAGGAGCGGACGGCGGCGCGGCGGAGACGGGCGACGACACCGGCGCCGACGCGGCCGGCGTGGGCACCATCAGCTGCCCGGACGTCGCCTCGCAGCTCCCGGAGATCCCCGCCACCGCGCAGGCCGAGGTGGACCGGAACCTGGCGCTGCTCCAGACGCAGATCGACGAGGCCAACACCCGCCTCCAGAACACGGTCGGCCAGGGTGGCGCCAACTTCGTGCAGAACGCGATCCTCGGCCCGCTGGCGGACAAGCGGGTCTCCACGATCGACCGCATCGCCATCTCGATCGGCCGCAAGGGCACCAAGCCGCAGGGCCTCGACGCCCTGGCCGCCTGCACGTTGAACAAGTGACGTGACAGGCACGGTGGCCGCCCCGAGAAGCGCCGGCCGGGGCGGCCGCTGTGACATGTTCACACCCCACCTGTCTTCCTATTTCCTTAGACACGCGAAAGGCTTTCCCGGATAATCGTTAGACATGGGAAAGACCTACGAGCGCATCGACGGCAGACTCCGCACGTTCATCGAGGAGCAGCCCCTTTTCTTCACCGCGACCGCCCCGCTGTCCGGCGACGGCACGGTGAACCTCTCCCCCAAGGGCCTCAAGGGCTCGTTCGCCGTTCTCGACGAACTCACCGTGGCCTACCTCGACTTCGCCGGCTCCAACGCGGAGACCATCGCACACCTGCGGGAGAACGGCCGGATCACCCTGATGTGGTGCGCCTTCCAGGGACCGCCGAACATCGTGCGGGTGCACGGCCGCGGGGAACCCGTCTTCCGCGACGACCCGCGATTCCCGGAGCTCCTCGCCCGCTTCCCGGACCTGGACCCGACTCCGCACGGGTTGCGCGCGATCATCGTCGTGCACGCCGAACTCGTACGGGACACCTGCGGGTACGCGGTGCCCTTCATGACGTACGACGAGGAGCGCGAGCTGCACGCCAAGCGGTTCGCGCGGGAGGACGACGAGTCGCTCAGCGCCTACTTCGCGAAGAAGGAGCACATCGCCACGAGCATGGACGGACTGCCCGGACTGCCGTTGCCCCTGAGTCCGATTTGACGCGCATATTCTTTCTGTACAGACAGTCAACACTTGTGCCTCTTGGGGTATTTGACGGAATTCCCCCTTCCGCCGCACTCGTCCCCTAGCGTGGCTCACGCCCGCGCGCTCTCGCGCCGGCGCGACCACATGGGGGAAACATGTTCCGACCCGCACGCGAACCACAGAGCAAACGCCATGTCCGCTCCTCGTTCTACGTCATCGGCGAGGGCATCCTCGCCGAGTCCCGGGACGGCGGTCCGGTGGAGCCGCTGGCCGCCTCCACCGTGGCGGACCTGCGCAAGTTCCGCTTCTCCCGGCTGGGCCCCCGCTCCCGGCCGGCCCAGCAGCTCGACCGGAACGCCCGCACCGAGCTGGCCAGGGCGATGACGGACCCCGAGCGGGACCACCCCGACCAGCCGGGGGTCCCGTCGGGGTTCACCTATCTCGGCCAGTTCGTGGACCACGACCTCACCCTGGACGCCACCGCGGTGCGTCTGGAGGACGAGATCACGGTGCGCCAGCTCCTCCAGGGCCGCTCCCCGGCCCTCGACCTCGACTCCCTCTACGGCCTCGGGCCCGCCCACCGCTTCGACCGCCGGTTCTACGAGGACGACGGCCTCCGGCTGAAGTCCGGCACGACCCAGGGCATACCGAACGACCCCTCCGTCGTGGGCCGGCCCCTCACCGGGTTCGACCTGCCCCGGCAGGGCACGGGCTCGCTGATGTCCGAACGGCGCCGGGCGCTGATCCCGGACCCGCGCAACGACGAGAACCTGGTCGTCGCCCAGGTCCACGCCGCCTTCATCCGGTTCCACAACCGGGTGGTGGCCGACCTGGTCGGCAAGGGCGTGTCGAGCGCGGTCCTCTTCGAGTCGGCACGCGAGACGGTCGTCAAGCACTACCAGTGGATGCTGCGACACGACTTCCTGCGCAGGATCGTCGACCCCGAGATCGTCGAGGACGTGTTCGACAACGGCCGCCGGGTGTTCGAGCCCTCGCCGGGCGAACACGACCTGCCGACCATGCCGATCGAGTTCTCCGTGGCCGCCTACCGGCTGGGACACAGCATGGTCCGGGGCCGCTACAACTGGAACCGCGTCTTCGACCAGGGCCGGGGCACGCTGGAGCTGCTGTTCCGGTTCAGCGGCACCAGTGGCACCCTGTCGCCGCCTCCCGCCGACCCGGCGGACCCGGAGTCGGGAGACTTCGAGCGTCTGCCCACCAACTGG
Source organism: Streptomyces sp. NBC_00080 (assembly GCF_045041255.1). Taxonomy (NCBI): domain Bacteria; kingdom Bacillati; phylum Actinomycetota; class Actinomycetes; order Kitasatosporales; family Streptomycetaceae; genus Streptomyces; species Streptomyces sp. NBC_00080. Next base: position 7,660,658 of record NZ_CP108235.1, on the reverse strand, counting down.
ATCGCCGACTTCCGCCGGCTGTTCGCCTTCCAGGAGGCGGTGCCGGACCGGACCGACCTCCTCGTGCCCGAGGCGCAGTTCAACCTCGCCAAGCGGATCGACACCCTGCTGGTCGACCCGCTCGCCGACCTGCCGCTCGGCTCCTTCGGCGGACGCGGCCGGCCGGAGCCCCCGCGGGAGGAGCTGAACCTCGCCTTCCGCAACCTCACCCGGGCCTCGATGCTGCGGCTCGCCACGGGACAGCAGCTGGTCGAGCACTTCATCGACCGCAAGGTCGACGTGGAACCGCTGACCGCGGCCGACTTCGCGCAGGGCGGCGGCGCGCAGCTCTCCGGCGAGCTCGCGGAAACGGTCGCCAGGCACACCCCGCTGTGGTTCTACGTCCTGCGGGAGGCCGAGGTGCGGGGCGACGGCAGGCTGACCGGCGTCGGCGGCCGCCTCGTCGCCGAGGTGTTCCACCGGGCCATCGAGGGCAGCCGGCACTCCATCGTGCGCGACCCGTTCTGGCGTCCGTTCCTCAGCCCGGTCGAGGAGCGCAACTCCCAGGACGTCTTCGAGATGACCGACCTGCTGCTCTACGCCTTCGAAGGACGGGCCGACCAGCTCAACCCGCTGGGTCCGGTGACCTGAGCGGCCGGTGCGGGTGGGCCGGCACCCCGCACGGTCGGCCCACCCGGCCTGCCGGTGCCGCCACCCGCGCTTAGCGTCTGATCATGCGCCCTCGTGTCGTCGCCACCGCCCTCGTCTGCGCGTCCCTCGGCCTGCTCGGTGCCGCTCCGGGCACCGGGGCCGCTCCGCCGCTGCCCGCGCGGATGGCGGACACGGGCGGCGGCACCCAGCTGATCACCGCCGTGGCCCCACGGGCCGGTGCCACCTCGGGCACGCTCACCTGGTGGGACCTCAGGAACGGCCGGTGGGTACCCGCCGGTTCCACGCCGGCCCGGTTCGGCGCGAGGGGCCTGGTCGAGGGCGCCTCGCGCCGACAGGGCACGAACACGACACCGACGGGCCTGTACGGCCTCCCCTACGCCTTCGGCATCCGGCCGGCGCCGCCCGGGACGTCGTACGCCTACCGCCCGGTGCGCCAGGACTCCTGGTGGTGCCAGGACAACAAGTCCCGTGCCTACAACCGGTGGACCGAGCCGCGCCCCGCGGACTGCCGCGCGGCCGAGTCCGAGCACCTGGTCACCTACCGCACCCAGTACGCGCACGCGCTGGTCATCGGCTTCAACTACGGCAGTCCGGTGCGGGGCCGCGGGGCGGGGATCTTCCTGCACGTCAACGGGCGCGGGGCGACCGCCGGTTGTGTGTCGGTCCCGACGGGGGCGATGCGGCGGCTGCTGACCTGGGCCCGACCCGGGAAGCGACCGCACATCGCGATCGGCACGACGGACGGGCGGACGGCGATCACCCGGTATTGAGCCTGCGGGCCCCCTCCGTCGGTGTGTGGTGCCATCATGTTCTCCTGCTCGGGGGAGGAGAACGGGGACATGGAACCGGCACGCAGGGCCCTGCTGATCGGCATCGGCGACACACCCGCGGTCACCGCCCTGGAGCCGCTGACCGAACCGGTCGAGGCCGACCTGCGGCTGCTGAGTACCGCGCTCAAGGCCTCGGGCTACCAGGTGGACACCCTCCACGACGCCGGCCGCAGCCAGATCAGGTCGACGATCTACGAGGTGGCGCGGGACTGCCCGCCGGGCGGGACCCTCCTTCTCTACTTCACCGGGCACGGCCTGCGGGTCAACCGCACCGACTACCTCGTACCCGCGGACGTCGTGCCCCCTGCCGACGGGAACTGGCGGGAGCCCTACCTGGATTCGCTGCTGCCCGTCAACATCAACCCGCTGCTCGGCGACTGCGCCGCGGGGACCGTGCTGTGGTTCATCGACGCCTGCCGTACGGACACCGCGAGCGACGGGGAGGCGTTCGCCAACCGCGTCGACACGGGCCCGCCGAACGGCGGCTTCGCCGTCATGGCCGGCTGTTCGGCCGGTGAGCGCAGCGGCTACACGAGCGAGGGAAGCTTCTTCGCCCGCGGTCTGGCCGACGCCCTGGGGCCGCTCACACCCGCCCGCACCGTCGAGGAGGTGCTCGCCGCCGCATGCGCGAGAACCACCGAGACGGCCTGGCGCCACCGGCTGACCCAGGCCCCCTGGTTCCACTACGGCGGCCACGCCGAGGACGAGACGAGGAAGACGGAGATCTGCGAGGGCCGTCCGCTCCTCGAAGCCTGGCTGGACGCGGCTCGCACCACCCCGTTGTGGCAGCACGTGGCTCCCGGGACGACGGCGGACGTGGACGAACTGCGGGACGCGCTGAGCGGGTTCGTGGAGCGGTGCGCGCGCACGGTCCATCTGGCCCAGCGCCGCATGCCGTACCCGGACCCGTGGACCGACGACGCCTTCCCCGTCAGACTGCTGTGCGACCGGCTGCCCCTGCTGCTCCCCGACGGCGCGACGCTCTCCCCCGTCGAGGTGGTCACCCTGGTCGCCGCTCCGTTCCTGCACGAGGTGGCCTGGGCCGAGCGGCTCAGCCAGGCGGCGGAGATCGATCCGGACAGGCTCGAACGGCGTACGCCCGCGGACGCCCATCGGCGGCACTACGAGCAGATCCTCGAACAGTACGGGCGCGTGGCGCGCAAACTGGCCGACTGCCAGGCCCGCGGACGCACGCAGGACACCGCGGCCGTCGCGATGTGGCTGGTGCACCGCTGGATCGCGGACCGCTTCCAGACCGACGACGAGGTCGTGCCCGCGCAGCCGGCCGAGGAACTTGCCGCCCGCCTGGGTGTCGCCGACGGCCGCGTGCAGGATCTCGCGGAGCTGCTGCGGGCGGCGGCATCCGCCGTGGGTCCGGACGAACCCTTCGACGAACTGTCCGCCTGGGCACCGCGCAAGGTGCTCCTTCCCGGCGGACACCAGCAGCTGCGCATCCGCCCGCTGGCGGCGCTCCTCCGCCTCGCCGCGGCCATGGCGCTGGACGTCCGTGACCTTCCGGACATCGTGGCCGAGCACCTGGCCGTCTCCGACCCGGTGCTGCCGCAGCAGATGGCGGCCATCGCCCGAGAGCTGAGCTGGCACCGCGACGGCACCGCCCTGCATCTGGACGCGCCCTGCCCTCATCAGGCGGTACACGCCGCGCTCCTGGAGACCGTCGAGACCGCCGATCAACTGGCCGCCCGGGTCGGGGACATGGCCGAGGGCATGCGGGAGTCCGAGGCCGGACTGCTGGCCGCCGTGCCCGGCCGCGTCACCGACCGCGATCTGCGGCCGCAACGAAGCGGAGGGCAACCGGCGTACGAAGTCCCCCTCCTGCGCTTCCATCTCGCCCAGACCGAGGTGCGGGACCTGCTGATGGGCGAGCAACTCTACGGCGGGGAACCGCAGTTGGCGCTGCGGGAGCTGTACCAGAACGCCATGGACGCCTGCCGCTACCGTGCGATGCGCTGGAAGTACCTGGAGAGCACCGGCCGTCGGCCGGCCGGCTGGACCGGACGGATCGTCTTCACCCAGGGCCGGGACGAGCGCGGCCGGTACGTGGAGTGCCGGGACAACGGTGTGGGCATGAGCGCCGAGCTGCTCAAACAGACCTTCACACGGGCCGGCAGCCGCTTCGAGCGGTCCGCGTCGTTCCGCAAGGAGCAGTCGCGGTGGCTGCGCCACGACCCGTCCCTGCGGCTGTACCCCAACAGCCGTTTCGGCATCGGCGTGTTCAGCTACTTCATGCTGGCCGACGAGATGACCATCGTGACCCGGCAGGTCAGTGCGGACGGCATCCCGGCGGAGCACGCGTTCCGCGTCGAGATCCCCAGCAGCGGCAGTCTCTTCCGCATCCAGCAGCACGACGGCTCCGACGACGGCGTCGCCGAGGGCGGCACCCGCGTGCGGCTGTACCTGCGGGACGACACGAGGAACCGGCGGCTGTCCTGCGTGACGGTGCTCCGGGAGCTGGTCCGGGTCAGCGAGTTCCCGCTGGAGGCGCGGGAGGGCACGGGACACGAACACGTCTGGGAGCCGGGAGTGCTCCAGCCCGCTCTCGGTACCGGCCCCACCGACGCCCTGGAGGCGGTTCCGGGGGCGTTGTGGTGGGTGAACGGGCCGGGCGCGATCCTGTGCGACGGCATCGTGACGGATCAGGCGCCGTTCGGCCATGTGGTCAACCTGAAGGGGCCGCACGCGGGGAAACTCAGCGTGAGCCGGAAGGAGTTGCAGGACTTCGACGCGCAGTGGGTCGAGACGCTGTGGCGGCAGGGAGCGGCGGAGCTCACGTCATGGCCCGTGCTGTCCCTGGCCTGGCTGGGGCAGCTCGACGAGCACAGCATGGCCGCCGCGCGGGTGCTCGACGCGCAGTGGCGGGGAAAGGGCGTTCACGTCCAGGACTGGGACGGCGAACGCGTGGACCTCGACCGGGTGGGCTGGTTCCATCTGGACCAGCACATTCCCACCGGCGACATTCGCCTGGGGGGCCGCCAGGACCTGTGCGTGCCCTGGCGGGGCGTGGTCCTCGGGCTGCCCCGCAACAACCGTCACGCACCGGGGCCCTTGGATGTCGCCGGGTACCCGGTCGCCGCCGCCGGTGACGCCGACCTGGTGCGTACCTCACTGGATTCCTGGCGCGACGTGGTGGCCCACGCGGCGACCTACGCGATGACCATCGAGGAGGTGCAGCGTCGGCGCAGGGCGTTGCGGGTCGTGCACCGCCGCTACGCGCCGCGGCCCCGCGGAGCCGAGCCGATGGAGTGGGTGCCCGATGACGGCGACCGTGCCCTGGTGACGGCCCTGACGACCGACGACACAGCGGGAGTGACGGACGGCGACGGTTCCCGCCACTGGGGTGGCCTGATGCTGGCGTCGGTACAGCTCTCGGCATCGTTGGGCGAGCTCGGCGAGCGGCTCGCCCGCTTCGCTCCCTTGCTGCCGTCCCCCCCTCCGGAGGTGCCACCGGCCTTCCAGGACCATGTCTGCACCCAGGACGACCTGCTGAGCGTCTTCCACCGCTCGCCCCGGTCCCATGCCAGGACCCCCTGGGCGCTGGCCGACGAGCCCCTGCTCGTCTGCGACGTCGCCGAGCGGTCCGGACGACCGGTGGCGGAGGTGCTGCAGCGGCTGGACGACTTCTCCTGGCTGGGCTGGACCGCTCCGACGGGCGAGGCGGTGGCCCCGTGGGCTCTCCTCGCCGACGACGAGACCCTCGACGAAGTGGTCCGTCTCTTCACCAGGAGGCTTCCCGAGGGTGATCGCGAGCTGCTCTGGGCGGCGACCGTGGACTACGCCGAGAGCCGGGAGACATCTCTCGCGGAAGCCGAGCGACGACTCGCACGGGAAGCCGAGAAGCTCGGCCTGCGGTACGAGCGCCGATACGCGCGGGACGCCCGGGCGGGCCGGGTCGAGCCGTCCCTGGACGCGGCGATGCTGGTCCGGCGCCTGCAGTCCCTGGACCGCACCCTGGAGGAGGGGCTGGATCTGGAATCACTGTCCATAGCCGCCGCCACCTCGGACCGCGAGTGGAGCCCGTCCGCCGCGGTCGCGGACCTGCGCGCGGCCGGGGTCCGGGTCCCGCAGAACATCAGACTCGTCGCCGACTGGAGCCGTCTTCCGCTGCGCGACCGCTACATCCTTTCGGGCAAGGAGCCCTCCCTGGACGAAGAGGACCACCCCGCTGCGGAGATCACCTTCGGCGCCCTCTTCTACTCGGCGGACCGCCTCAACGAGACACTGCGCGAGGTGTGGACGACGGCGCACACCTACGCGGAGCGGTACGGACTGACCATGCCGCCGTTGCCCGAGGCCCTCGTCGACCAGCGCGCCGACGGCATGATCAACGCGCTCGTCGACTACCCCATGGACGAGCGCACCGGCTCCACCGGTACCGCCCGGTGGACCCGGCTCACCCCCGTGGGCCTGGCCGCCTACGCTCGCCGGCTCGCGTCCGACCCGGCCGCCGCCTACGAGCGCCTGCTCCCGCTGCGCTCGATCGGGGCTCTCGTTCCCGAACTCCCGGCGGACGCGCTGGCGGCGCTGCGGAGCCTCGTGCCCGACGAGCACGACATCGTCGCACTGGGGCACGACCACCGGGTGACGGGCGAGGACGCCCCCTACTGCGCTCTCGACCTGCTGAGCATCGCCGGTCGGCTGGGCGAGCCGCTCACCCGCACCGCCGAGCGCATCGCCCCGTACCTGCCGCTGTGCGCGGAGCCGCGGCCGCTTCCTCCCGTGCCCGAGGTCCTCCCGCTCTGGCAGGACCTGGCCCTGCTCACCGAGAACCTGGACGGCATGCTGCCCGCGCTGGAAGGGCGGGTGAGCCGGAGTCACATCGGCCGTGCCGCCGCGGCCACGGGCGAGAGCGAGGAGTGGATCGTGGAACGACTTCGTCTGTACGCGACGATGTTCGGCCTGGTCGTCGACGAGAACGGGGACGAGGGTGAGTGAGGCGCCCCGGATCGACCACGATCACGGCACGCCGTACCGGGAGACCTACATGGGAGTCGTCGGCGACGTCTTCGTCCGCCGGGCCGCCGAGGGCGGGCCGGGACTGCGGATCGAGGGGACCTGTCCGCGCTGCCGAGGGGGCACCGTCTCGGAGTACCCGTACGGGCTGGCCGGCACCGGCACCGGCACCAAGGAGCTCTTCCCCCGGTGGCGGCGCACGGAACCGGCGCCCGCGCAGAGCGAGGAGGCCGCGCTGCTGCACGAGGTGCACTACTGCGAGTGCGGCCACCCCCATCCCGAACTGCCCGCCGATGTGCCGTTCGTGGGCTGCGGGGCGAGCTGGCGGGTGGCGGCGCTGAGCACGGCGGACGGCCGGTGAGCGCCCAGTCGGACCGGCGCTGGGCGCAGCTCGCCCGGGAGCTGGAGTTCAGCCAGCTCCCGGAGCTGAGGCGGCAGGCCGAGGGGTGGCGGGCGGGGCTCACCGGGCTCGCGGCGCTGGTCGCCGTCCTCGTGACGCTCAAGGGGCGGGACGACCTCGACCAGGTTCCCGACGCGGCGCGGGAGACCGCCGGTGCCCTGGTGGGGCTGGCCTTCCTGCTGCTGGTGGCCGGCTCGGTCCTGGCGGTGCGTGCCGCCCACGGCAGTCCCGGTGAGCAGGTGCTGCTGGCCGGGCAGGCACTGCGCGACTGGACCCGGCGGGAGATCGTGCGGGTGACGCGTGCGCTGCGGTGGGCCGCCGTGTGCTGTGTGTCCGGGGTGGCGCTGGTGACCGCCGCCGTGGTCGTCGTCTGGACCACGACGGGTGCGCCGGACGACCATCTGGTCCGGGTCGTGACGACGGGTGGGGAACGCTGCGGGGAGCTGCTGGGCTCGGGGCCGGACGGTGTGGTGCTGCGTACGGAGGGCGAGAAGAGGACCGTACTGCCCGCCCGTACGGTGACGTCGTTGGTTCCGGTGTCCGCGTGCACGTCCTCCGGGTGACCTGCCGGCGGCGCCGAGCGCAGGACACCGGTGGTCGCGTCCGGTGACGGTCTGCGTGGTTCGCTGAACACTCCGCCTCCTCGGCCCGTATCTGAGGGCCAAGGGTCCGTATCCACGGAGGAACAGTGACCACGACGATCGCCGGCGGCCGTGCCGCCCGCCGCCAGACGATGCGCCGCATCCGCCCGCGCCGCTCCCCGGCCGTCCCGTTGCTGCTCGCCGTATGGGCGGGCGCGGCGGGTGTGCTGTGGCTGTGGTGGGCCAACACGCCGAACATCGCGGACGACAACAGCAAGATCCTCAACGCGGGACGGATCACCGGGCTGCTCGCCGGGTACCTGATGGCGCTCGTGGTGCTGCAGATGGCACGGGTGCCCGCGCTCGAGCGGCGGGTGGGCTCGGACCGGGTCGCTCGCTGGCACGCGATGAGCGGCCGGTACACGCTCTGCCTGGTCTTCGCGCATGTGTTCCTGATCATGTGGGGATACGCGCTCCAGGCCGGCAAGACGCTGGGGGACATCGTCCAGCAGACGATCGACTCCATCAACCAGCTGCCGGACATGGGCAAGGCGGCGATCGGCACCGGTCTGTTCCTGCTCATCGGGCTGGTGTCGATCGGACCGGTGCGCCGCCGGATGCCGTACGACACCTGGTACCACATCCATCTGATGACGTACGCGGCCGTGTTCCTGACGTTCTGGCACCAGATCACCACCGGGAACGACTTCGCGATCGAGCCGACCGCGAAGACCGTCTGGTACGCGCTGTACGGCTCGGTCACCGCGCTGGTCGTCTGGTACCGCGTCATCGTCCCGGTCCGGCTGAACCTGCGGCACCGGCTGCGCGTCGAGGCGGTCATCGAGGAGACGCCGGGCATCGTGTCGGTGCTGATCGGCGGACGCAAGCTGCACCGGATGGGCGCGGAGGCCGGGCAGTTCTTCCGGTGGCGGTTCATGGCGCCGGGGATGCGGTTCAGCTCCCACCCGTACTCGCTGTCGGCGGCCCCCCGCCCGGACCTCCTGCGGATCACCGTCAAGGCGATCGGCGACCACAGTGCGGCGCTGCGTGAGCTGCAGCCCGGCACCAAGGTGTGGGCCGAGGGTCCGTACGGTGCGATGACGGCGTCCCGGCGCAGCCGCGGCAAGGTGCTGCTGGTGGCCGGCGGGGTCGGCATCACGCCGATGCGGGCCCTGTTCGAGACGCTGCCGGGCGCGGCCGGTGACATCACCCTTCTCTACCGGGCCAACAGCACTCAGGACCTGGCGTTGTGGGACGAGCTGGCGAAGATCGCCGACGAGCGCGGGGCGCGGCTGATGTACGCCGTCAACAGCCCCGACGGGGAACGTCCCGACATCTCGGCGGAGTCCCTCCAGCGCAAGATCCCCGACATCGACAGCCACGACGTCTTCATGTGCGGACCCAACGGCTTCGCCCAAGGGGTGTACGAGGCGCTACGCGGCGCCGGGGTTCCCGCCCGCCGCATCCACCACGAGTCGTTCGAGATGTGAGCGACCCGTACGCACGGGAACCTCGCCACCAACGGGAATCAGGAGCTCAGGAAGCGATGAGGAAGAGCCACCCTCTTCGGCGCGTCGTACTCGCCACCGCCGCCACCGTGTCCGGGATCGTGCTGCTGCTGTCGCTGAAGCCGTCGTCCGACCCGGGCGCCGCCCAGGCGGCGGGCGCGGGCGCGGCGGCGCAGGGAGCGGCGCAGGGCGGGTCCGGGGCGGTCGTGTCGGGGACGATGACCGGTGACGCGGCGCAGACGCAGTACGGGGCCGTGCAGGTCCGGATCACCGTCGTCAACAACAAGATCACCAAGGCCGAGGCGGTCCAGGCGCCCAAGGGCGGCACCAGCGACCAGAAGACCGCGCTGGCCGTCCCCAAGCTCAACGCCGACGTGGTCGCCAAGCAGAGCCCGGACATCGACACGGTCTCGGGCGCCACGTACACCAGCGAGGGCTACAAGAAGTCCCTGCAGTCGGCGATCGACAAGGCGAACGCGAGCGCCGGCTCCGGGGCTTCCCAGGGCTCCGGCAGCGCGCAGGCGTCCGGCACCTTCACCGGGGACGCGGTCCAGACGCAGTACGGCGCCGTCCAGGTCCGGATCACGGTCGCCGGCGGGAAGATCACCAAGGCGGAGGCCGTCCAGGCCCCCAAGGGCGGCACCAGCGACCAGAAGACCGAGCTCGCCGTCCCGAAGCTCAACGCGGCCGCGGTCGCGGCGGGCAGCGCCGACATCGACACCGTCTCCAGCGCGACGTACACCAGCGAGGGCTACAAGAAGTCCCTCCAGTCGGCCCTGGACAAGGCGAAGGCGACGGCGGGTTCGTCGTCCGGGTCCGGCGAGGCGGGGGCCTCTTCGGGGGCCGCGCAGGCCAAGACCGTCACCGGCAGCGTCGCGCAGACGCAGTACGGCGCCGTCCAGGTCCGGATCACGGTCGCCGGCGGGAAGATCACCAAGGCGGAGGCCGTCCAGGCCCCCAAGGGCGGCACCAGCGACCAGAAGACCGAGCTGGCCATCCCGAAGCTCAACGCGGCCGCGGTCGCGGCCGGCAGCGCCGACATCGACACCGTCTCCAGCGCGACCTTCACCAGCGAGGGCTACAAGAAGTCCCTGCAGTCCGCGCTGGACCAGGCCGGTGGCTGACACCGTGGCCGAGTCGGCGCCGGCCCCCGCCGTGCTGCGTCACGCCGAAGAGGTGATGGGGACCGTTTTCTCCTTCGACGTCCGCGGCGGGGAACCCGAGGCGGTGCGGGCGGCGCTGGAGGAGGCGATCGCCTCACTGCACCGGGTGAACGAGGTGTTCAGCACCTACCGCGAGGACAGCCAGGTCTCCCGGCTGGTACGCGGTGAGCTGACCGTCGAGCAGTGCGATCCGGAAGTGGCCGAGGTGCTGGAGCTGGGCGCCGAGGCGGAGCGGGTGAGCGACGGCTGGTTCAGCATGCGTTACCAGGGCCGGCTCGACCCGACCGGCATCGTGAAGGGCTGGGCCGCCGAGCGCGCCGCCCGGCTGGTCGCGGCGGCGGGCGTGAGCGGGGTGAGTGTCAACGGCGGCGGGGACGTGCAGTTGCTCGGTGTCCCCGGGCCCGAGCGGCCGTGGCGGGTCGGGGTGTCCGACCCGCTGCGCCCGGGTGGTCTCGCCGCGGTGGTCTCGGCGGCGGGAGCGGACGAACTGGCCGTCGCGACCTCCGGTACGGCGGAGCGGGGCGCCCACATCGTGGATCCGCGAACGGGCCGCTCCGCGGTGACCGACCTGGTCGCCGTGACGGTGGTGACACCGCAGCTGACCTGGGCGGACTGCTGGGCCACGGCCGCGTTCGCGATGGGCTCGCGGGAGGCGCTGGGCTGGCTGGAGTCCCTGCCCGACGTGGAGGCACTGCTGATCACGGCGGGCGACGAGGTGCGCTGCACGGGAGGCCTGGCCGGTCGACTCGGCTGAGCCGTGCTCCGCCGGCTGGGCCGAGCCATGGCCGGCCTGGGCGGGTGGCGCAGCCCCGCGCTGACCGACGGCCGCCGCGCCCCGCGGACGGCACACGGGTGGCCACAGGCGGCCCGGGTGACGACAGGCGACACGAGCCACGCAGGCGACACGGATCGGCGCGGTGACGAGGGCGACCGAGCTGAGACGGCGCCGGTACTTCCCCAAGGGCCCGGGACCGTGTCGATTTGCGGCTCCGCCGCGTGGCGCGACCGGTCCCCGCTCGCCGCCGACAGTCGGTGGACAACCCGAGGAACCCCTCATCGGGCCGTTCAGCGGCCGCCCGACGACCGTCCAGTGGCCGGCCGGCGGCCGTTCAGTGGCCGTTCTGGGCGAGCCGCAACAGATGGTCCGCCAGCGCCTGTCCGCCCGTCGGCTCCCTGCTGATCAGCAGCAACGTGTCGTCGCCCGCGATCGTCCCGAGGATGTCCTGCAGCTCGGCCTGGTCGATCGCCGAGGCGAGGAACTGGGCCGCGCCCGGCGGGGTGCGCAGCACCACGAGGTTGGCGGACGCCTCCGCGGAGATCAGCAGCTCCTGCGACAGCCGCCGCATCCGCTCTTCCTTCGCCGACTCCCCCAGCGGTGCCCGGGGGGTCCGGAAGCCTCCCTCGCTGGGCACCGCGTAGATCAGGTCGCCGTCGTTGTTGCGGATCTTCACCGCGTTGAGCTCGTCCAGGTCCCGCGACAGCGTCGCCTGGGTGACGCTCAGCCCGTCGTCGGCCAGCAGCTTCGCCAACTGGCTCTGCGACCGCACCGGTTGCCGGTTGAGGATGTCCACGATCCGGCGGTGACGCGCGGTGCGGGTCTGCGGCACGGCGGGCCCGCCCGCGCCCGGCTGCTCATGTTCCTGCGCCTGACTCATCGTCGTCTCAATCTCCGGTTCTCCGGATCGTCACTCTCCGCTCGCCGCGGCTGCGTCGAGGATTCCGGGCAGCGCCCCGAGGAACGCCTCCACCTCGTCGTCGCCGAGGTTCAGCGGCGGCATCAGCCGGACGACGTCGGGGGCGGGCACGTTCACCAGGAATCCGGCCTCCTGAGCCACCGCCCGCACCTGGGGCGCGCGGGGCTCGGTGAGCACGATACCCAGGAGCAGGCCCGCTCCCCGGACATAATCGATCAACGAGTGGCCCGCACCCTCGATTCCGGTCCGCAACTTCTCGCTCTGCCGCTTGACGTTCTCCAGCAACCCTTCGTTCTCGATGGTGTCGAGAACGGCGAGTCCGGCGGCGCAGGCGACCGGGTTGCCGCCGAAGGTGGTGCCGTGGTGGCCGGGCTGCAGCAGCTCGGCGGCCCGACCGAAGGCGATCGTCGCGCCCAGCGGCAGTCCGCCGCCGAGGCCCTTGGCCAGCGTCACGACGTCCGGCAGGACGCCCTCGTGGGCCTGGTACTCGAACCAGTGCCCGGTCCGGCCGATGCCGGTCTGCACCTCGTCGAGGACCAGCAGCGCGCCGGTCGCGGCGGTGATCGCGCGGGCGGCCTTGAGGTAACCGGCGGGCGGCACCACGACACCCAGTTCGCCCTGGATCGGCTCCAGGACGACGAGCGCCGTCTCCTCCGTGACCGCGGCGGCCAGCGCCTGCGCGTCGCCGAACGGGACATGGGTGACCTCGCCGGGCAGCGGCAGGAACGGGTCCCGCTTGCCGGGCTGGCCGGTGAGCGCGAGCGCGCCCATGGTCCGGCCGTGGAAGGCGCCCTCGGTGGCGACGACGTGGGTCCGTCCGGTCAGCCGGCCGATCTTGAAGGCGGCCTCGTTGGCCTCGGCGCCCGAATTGCAGAAGAAGACCCTGCCGTCCCGGCCGAAGTGCTGGAGCAGCCGTTCGGCGAGCGTGACGGTCGGCTCGGACATGAAGAAGTTGGAGATGTGGCCGAGGGAGCCGATCTGCCGGCTCACGGCCTCGACGACGGCCGGGTGGGCGTGACCGAGCGCGTTGACGGCGATGCCGCCGACGAAGTCGAGGTACTCCTTGCCGTCGGCGTCCCAGACCCGGCTGCCCGCGCCGCGTACGAGGGGCAGCAGCGGGGTGCCGTAGTTGTTCATGAGCGCGCTCTGCCACCGCGCGGTCAGTTCCTCGTTGCTCATGACGGCTCCCCCTGTGCGTCCGGCTGTGCGGCCGGCTCTGCGTGCGGCTCTGCGTGCGGCTTCTCGTCGGGCACGACCATGGTGCCGATGCCCTCGTCGGTGAAGATCTCCAGCAGGATCGAGTGCTGGACCCGCCCGTCGATGACGCGGGCGGTGTTCACGCCGCCCCGCACGGCGTGCAGACAGCCCTCCATCTTCGGGACCATCCCGGAGCTCAGCTCCGGCAGCAGCTTCTCCAGTTGGGAAGCGGTGAGGCGGCTGATCACCTCGTCGCTGTTCGGCCAGTCCTCGTAGAGGCCCTCGACGTCCGTGAGGACCATGAGGGTTTCGGCGCCAAGTGCCGCAGCGAGTGCCGCAGCCGCCGTATCAGCATTGACGTTGTAGACATGTCCGTCGTCCTGGGAGCGGGCGATCGACGAGACGACCGGGATGCGGCCGTCGGCGAGCAGCGCCTCGATGGCGCCCGTGTCGATCGCGGTGATCTCGCCGACCCGCCCGATGTCGACCAACTCGCCGTCGATCTCGGGCTGGTGCTTGGTGGCGGTGATGGTGTGCGCGTCCTCGCCGGTCAACCCGACGGCGAGCGGCCCGTGTTGGTTCAGCAGCCCGACCAGCTCGCGCTGGACCTGTCCGGCGAGCACCATCCGTACGACGTCCATGGCGTCCTCGGTGGTGACCCGCAGGCCGGCCTTGAACTCGCTGACGATGCCGTGCTTGTCGAGGGCGGCGCTGATCTGCGGGCCGCCGCCGTGCACGACGACGACATGCAGGCCGGCGTGGCGCAGGAAGACGACGTCCTGGGCGAAGGCGGCCTTCAGGTCCTCGTCGATCATGGCGTTGCCGCCGAACTTGATGACGACGGTCCTGCCGTTGTGCCGGGTCAGCCAGGGCAGCGCCTCGATGAGGATCTGGGCCTTGGGCAGGGCGGTGTGCTTACGCGTAGTGCTCATGACGAGTACGCGCTGTTCTCGTGGACGTAGTCGGCGGTGAGGTCGTTGGTCCAGATGGTGGCCGTCTCGGAGCCGGCGGCGAGGTCGGCGACGATGTGCACCTCGCGGTAGCGCATGTCCACCTTCTCGCGGTCCTCTCCGACGCCGCCGTTCTTGCAGACCCAGACGCCGTTGATGGCGACGTTGAGCCGGTCGGCCTCGAAGACGGCCCCGGTCGTGCCGATCGCGGAGAGCACCCGGCCCCAGTTGGGGTCCTCGCCGTGGATCGCGCACTTGAGGAGGTTGTTGCGGGCGATGGAGCGGCCCACCTCGACGGCGTCGTCCTCGCTCGCCGCGTTGACGACCTCGACCTTGATGTCCTTGCTGGCGCCCTCGGCGTCCCGGATCAGCTGCTGGCCCAGGTCGTCGCAGACGGTCCGTACGGCGGCGGCGAACTCCTCGTATCCCGGGGTGACTTCGGACGCGCCGGAGGCGAGCAGCAGCACGGTGTCGTTGGTCGACATACAGCCGTCGGAGTCGACGCGGTCGAAGGTGACCTTGGTGGCGGCGCGCAGCGCCTTGTCCAGGGTCTCGCTGTCGAGGTCGGCGTCGGTGGTGAGGACGACCAGCATGGTGGCGAGGCCGGGGGCGAGCATGCCCGCGCCCTTGGCCATGCCGCCGACGGTCCAGCCGTCCCGCGCGACGACGGACGTCTTGTGGACGGTGTCGGTGGTCTTGATGGCGATGGCGGCCTTCTCGCCGCCGTGTTCGGACAGTTGACCGACGGCGGTGTCCACCCCGGGCAGCAGCTTGTCCATCGGGAGCAGGACGCCGATGAGTCCGGTGGAGGCGACGGCGACCTCACCCGCGCCCAGACCCAGCGCCTCGGCGACCTTCTCGGCGGTCGCGTGCGTGTCCTGGAAGCCCTTCGGCCCCGTGCAGGCGTTGGCGCCGCCGGAGTTGAGGATCACGGCGGACACCTGGCCGCTCTTGAGGACCTGCTCGGACCACAGCACCGGCGCGGCCTTCACACGGTTCGAGGTGAAGACGCCGGCGGCCGCGCGGCGGGGCCCGTCGTTGACCACGAGGGCCAGGTCCGGGTTGCCGTTCTGCTTGATCCCGGCGGCGATGCCCGCCGCCGTGAATCCCTTGGCTGCCGTGACGCTCACGGTGCGACTCCGATCGTGGAAAGCCCGGTGGTCTCGTCGAGCCCGAGGGCGATGTTCATGCTCTGGAGGGCGCCGCCCGCGGTGCCCTTGGTCAGGTTGTCGATGGCGCTGATGGCGATGATCCGGCCCACGGCCGCGTCGTACGCGACCTGCACCTGAACGGCGTTGGAACCGTGGATGGACGCCGTGGCGGGCCACTGCCCCTCGGGGAGCAGGTGCACGAACGGCTCGTCGGCGAAGGCCTTCTCGTAGGCGGCGCGGACGGAGTCGGCGGTGACGCCGGGCTTCGCCTTGGCGCTGCACGTGGCGAGGATGCCGCGGGACATCGGCACGAGGGTGGGCGTGAAGGAGACGGAGACCCGCTCCCCGGCCGCCGCGCTCAGGTTCTGGATCATCTCGGGTGTGTGCCGGTGGACGCCGCCGACGCCGTACGGGGAGACGGAGCCCATGACCTCGGATCCCAACAGGTGCGTCTTGGGTGACTTGCCGGCGCCCGAGGTGCCGGAGGCGGCGACGATCACGGCCTCCTGCTCGGCGAGGCCCGCCGCGTACGCCGGGAAGAGCGCGAGCGAGACGGCCGTGGGATAGCAGCCCGGGACCGCGACGCGCCTGGACCCCGTGAGCGCCGCGCGGCCGCCGGGCAGTTCGGGCAGGCCGTAGGGCCAGGTCCCGGCGTGCGCGGAACCGTAGAACCGCTCCCAGTCGGCCGCGTCCGTCAGCCGGAAGTCTGCGCCCATGTCGACGACGAGCACCTCCGGGCCGAGCTGCTCGGCGACGGCGGCGGACTGGCCGTGCGGCAGGGCGAGGAAGACGACGTCGTGTCCGGCGAGCACCTCGGGGGTGGTCTCCTGGAGGACGCGGTCGGCCAGCGGCAGCAGGTGCGGCTGGAGCGCGCCCAGCCGCTGGCCCGCGTTGGAATTGCCGGTGAGGGCGCCGATCTCGACCTCGGGGTGCGTGAGGAGCAGACGCAGCAGCTCTCCGCCCGCGTACCCGCTCGCTCCGGCCACCGCCGCACGTACCACCATGACTCCTCCTCCTGGATGGCATGACTATACGTTTCCATGCACGTTTATGCAATCCATGCAGGGGCAGGGCCCGCAGCGATCTTTGCCCGGGCCGCGGGGCTGCGTAACCTCGACCCGGTGATCGCCATGACACCGATAACCAGCCTGGACCTGACCGGCTTCACCGAGCGTGAGCCGGGGGTGTGGACCGACGAGGCGGGGCTCGTCCTGTCGGTCCACTTCTTCCCGCTGATCCCGGACCTGCCCGCCCCGCTGCACGAGCCGCAACGGCTCGGGGCAGGGCTCACGCAGCTCGTGGCGGGGGCCGGTGGCGGGCTGATCGAGGCGGTGCCCGGCTCCGTGGACGGCGTCCCGGCGGTGCGCCAGCTGGTCAAGATGCCGCTGGGCAGCCGGCCCGGGCAGGCGTTCCTCGGCTCCTGGACCGTGCCGAGGGCCGGGTCCAGCACGGTCGTGAAGGTGCAGGCCGCGGAGGGCGCCACGACCGGGATGCGGGAGGCCGTGATCATGGCGCAGGTGGGTCCGGCCGAGTACTTCCGGCCCCACCCCTACGCGGACGGACAGCCGGGCGGTCTGCCGTACCACGTCGGCGACCACGAGCAGTGGGACCCCCGGTTTCCCGACCATCCGCTCACCCTCGTACGCGCCGCCCTGCACCGGATCACGCCCACGATCACCTTCGACGACCGTTTCAAGGCCCTGCCGCCGTTCGGCGGGCCGGGCACCCCGCAGTCGCTGCCCCACCTGCCGCCGCCCAGGCGCGGCTGGTTCCGGCGCCGCAAGGACGCCTGAGCGGCACGGGAGGTCCGGCGGGTGCGGGCCTGCGTCGCCCGCGCCCGCCGGGCTCCGCTACCGCTGCCTGATCCGCAGGAAGGTGATCGAGTTCGCCGGGAAGGTGTAGCTGAACTCGCCCGCCACCCCGGTGAAGGTGGAGGTCACCGGTGCGACCGCGGTCGCGGCCTCCGTGTTGACCGCGTCCGGCGCGGCGGCCAGCGTGGTCACCTTCGCCTTGGCCCCGACCTTGACCCCACCGAGGTCGATCGCCGTACGGGCGTCCGTGGACTGGGCGTTGACGACCTTGACGATCAGATCGCCGGTCTTCTTGTCCAGGGTGACGACCTGCCGGAACGGCTCGGCCGGCTTGTCGTCGGTGAAGCTGCCCCACTCCTGGCCGTCGAGGTAGAGGGTGACCTGGCGGCCCCGCACCTTGACGTCGATGTCATAGGCGCGGCCCGTCTCGACGGAGCCGGCCTTGGAGACCAGCGTCGACTTGCCGCCGTCCACGGCCTGCTCGACAGCGGACTGGGTGTTGTTCCAGCCGCCGAGGTTCCACCAGTAGTAGTTGCCGGTGTCCTTGACGCCGAAGGCGACCAGGAAGCCCTCCTTGCCGGACGTCTTGGTGGCCTTCACGTGCAGGTCGTAGTCGTGCCAGCCGGCGTCACCGGCCGAGACCATGGTGTTCTCGGCGGCGGTGTCGGTCTGTACGTACTGCCCGTCCTGGAGCGACCAGCTGCCGCCGCCCGTGTGCGTCCACTTCGAGGCGTCGCCGGAGAAGTCGTCGCTCAGCAGCGCGTCGCCGTCCGCGTCGGTCACCCGCACGTCGTCGTACGCCGCGCCGGTCGCCCAGGTCGACAGACCGACGGCGCCGGTGATGGGGCCCTGGAGGGACGGGGTCCCGGTGGCCGTCGACGGCACCACCCGGTCGCCGACATTCGTCATGAACAGCTTCTGGACCTCGTAGTTGGCCGAGTTCCAGGAGGCGTGGTTGTTGAACCACACCATGTCCGGACTCCACTGCACATAGTCCTCGTTCGCGAACAGCGGCGCGTAGGAGGCGAGCTCGACGACGTCCGCGTTGCGCTCGAGGCCGGTCATGAAGGCCGCCTCGGCCAGCCCGTTCTTGAAGGCGTTGCCCCAGGAGGCGTACTCGCCGAGGAACACCTTGGGGCCGCTGCGGTCGTAGGTGTCGTAGCGGTCGTTGTTCTGCAGGAACCACTGCGGGCTGTTGTAGTAGTGCTCGTCGACCATCGCGACGTCCGCGTCCCGGTTCAGCTGCCAGGCCGTGTCGAAGGTCGAACCGGCGTCGTCGGGACCGGAGTTGGAGATGACGGTGATGTCGGGGTACTTCGCCTCGATCGCGGTACGGAACTGCTCGAAGCGGGCGAAGAACTCGGCGGGCAGGTTCTCCTCGTTGCCGACCTCGAGGTGGGTGAGACGGAAGGGCTTGGGGTGGCCCATCCGGGCGCGCTTCCTGCCCCAGGTGGAGGTGACCGGGCCGTTGGCGAACTCGATGAGGTCCAGGGTGTCCTGGATGTGGCGCTTCAGCAGCGCGTCGTCGACGACGGCCTTGTTCTGGCCGCAGCCGGTCACCAGGGCCGGCACGACGGGCAGCGGCATCGCGCCGATGTCCTCGGCGAAGCGGAAGTACTCGTAGTAGCCGAGGCCGTAACTCTGGTTGTAACCCCAGAAGTTGGAGTTGGTGGCGCGTTCCTCGACGGGACCGACGGTGTCCTTCCACTGGTAGGAACGGGCGCGCTGCCAGCCGGAGGCCTCGCTGTAGTCCTGCATGGAGCCGGTGTTGACCAGGCAGCCGCCGGGGAAGCGCACGAAGCCCGGGTCGAGGGCGGCGATCTTCTCGGCGAGGTCCTTGCGCAGGCCGTTGGGCTCGTTCCGGTACGTGTCACGGGGGAACAGGGACACCATGTCGAGAGCGGCCGCGGCCGAGGAGGCGACCGACAGGCGGCCGTCACTGCTGGTCCGGGTGGCGGTGAAGGCCGCCCGGTACCGGACCCAGCCGCCGCGCACGGCGACCTTGCGTGCCGTGGCCAGCGCGCCGTCGGCGTCCTGGAGGCTCACGGTGAGCGTGCTGCCGCTCTCGGCGCGGGCCCACACCGAGAAGTCGTACCTCTTGCCCTGCTCGACCCGGACGCCGGTGTTGTAGCCGGCGTTGGTCACGGAGGAACCGGCGCCCAGGGAGAGGTAGTTGCGGTTGCGGTCGTTGAGTCGGCCGGCGTCGTCCAGGACCTGCGCGGTGCCGTCGACCGTCCAGGAGGTCAGCGGGGTGTACGACCGGTTGTCGACGGTGGAGTACTCGAAGGACCGGTTCTGCACGAGTTCGGCGTACAGGCCGCCGTCGGCCGCCCGGTTGATGTCCTCGAAGAAGACGCCGTACATCGTGTCGTCGATCTTCGCGCCCTTGGCGGTGGGGTCGACGGTGATGGCGTAGTCGGTCACGGCCTCGGCGTGCGCCGGCACGGGGACGAGGGCCGTGGCCGTCAGGAGGGCGGTGGCGGTGGCGGTGAGGCCCAGTCTCCAGCGGGTGCGGGTGGTGCTGCGTGGCATGAATACTCCGCGGCTCGGTAAGGCGAGTTGTTCGAAATATCAGACGATGATCAGCACTTCGAACGGCAAGATAGGGAGGGGACCTGGACGCGTCAATGGGGCGTGCGGCAGCGAAAGTGTCGGAAGCGAGGAACGCATGGACGAGTTCCGGCCAGTGCCGGACGCCCTGGCCTACCTCCGGGGAAGCTGGCGGGTCACCCGGTCGGTACGGGACCGGGCGAGCGGCGCCGAGGGCCGCTTCGACGGGGTCACGGTGTTCGCAGCACTGGACGAGGGCGGGGGCGAGGGCGGGCTGCTGCACCGGGAGTCCGGCACGTTCGTCTGGCTCGGGGTCCCCCGGCCCGCCAAGCGCACCCTGCGTTTTCTGCCGGGGCCGACGCCCGGCACGGCGGACGTGCGGTTCGCCGACGGCCGCCCCTTCCACGACCTGGACCTGACGACCGGACGGCACATCGCCGACCACCCCTGCTCCGCCGACCTCTACCGGGGCGAGTTCACCGTCCGCGACGCGGACCACTGGCGGACGGTCTGGCGCGTGGCGGGCCCCGCCAAGGACCTGTCGCTCACCACCGACTACGCGCGCGTGGGCTGAGCCGAGGCCCCTTCGAGGCGGAGGTTCCAGCGGCCGGCCCGGCCGGTGACGGTGGTCGTCGACAACGGACGCACATCGATGTTCCAGTACGTCGCGGGGGGCGCCTTGAGCGCGTACACCAGGGCCGCGCGGATCACGCTCGGCTCGGCCACGGCGACGATCCGGCCGCCGTCGCCCACCGGCCGGGTGTCGAGCCAGCCGGCGACGCGGGTGATGAACGCGAACAGCGACTCACCGCCGTGCGGGGTGGCGAGCGGATCGGCGAGCCATGCGTCCACGGCCTCCGGCTCGCGGGCCATCGCCTCGCCCAGCGTGAAGCCGCGCCAGCGGCCCATGTCGCAGTCCCGCAGGGCGAGCTGCACCAGCGGGGCGTAGCCGAGCGCGTCCCCGGTGGCGCGGCTGCGCGGGGTCGGTGAGCAGTAGCGCAGCTCGGCGGCCGCCAGCGGCAGCAGAGCGTCGGCCACCTGCAACACCTCAGCCCAGCCGTCCTGGTCCAGCGGCCGGTCGTCCTCGAAGCGTTCCGCGAGCAGCGAGGAGCTGCGAGCGGCGGCGACGAACGTGACCCGAAGTGGCATGCGGTGATGGTGAGCCGCGTAAGTGCGCAGGTCAAGAGCTGTCGGCCGACGATCGGAAGAAAACTTACCGATGGGTCAGGACCTGCCGGACAAGTCCCCAGAAAACAGTGCCCCCTACACGATGTCCCGATCGCGACGTCCCCGTCCCGCCGACCCGGACCCGCCGATCGGCTCCTGCCGGCCCGCCCACGCCGACCCCGTCACGCCGGCCCGGGCTTTGCGAAGATCAGCGCCATCCACTGGTCCGGCTTCTCCAGGGCCTCGAAGCCGACCTGCCGGTAGACCCCGTGCGCGTCGTGCGTGGCGAGCAGGATGCGACGCAGCCCGTGCCCCCGCAGGTGGTCGCGGACGGCGGCGACGAGAGCCGTCCCGAGACCCTTGCCGCGCGCCGCCGGGTCCACGTACACGTCGCACAGCCACGCGAACTCCGCGAGGTCGGTCACGACCCGCACGTAGGCGACCTGCTCCCCCGACACGGTGTCGTAGACGCCGAAGTTCAGCGAACCGGCGATCGCCCGCTCCTGCCTCTCCCGCTCGCGTCCGAGCGCCCAGTACGCGTCCGTGGACAGCCAGTGGTGCACACGCGCGACATCGATGCGGGCGGAGTCGGCGGAGATCTCGTAGCCCTCGGCGAGGGGCGGAACGGCGTTCATGGCATTCATTGCGGGATCCTCACAGGACGGCGTTCATCATGTCGAACGCTTTCCGGGGAACACCTCGTCGCACGCCAGCCGCAGCCGTCGCACCCCCTCCGCGATCTCCTCCGTCCCGGCGACGGCGGCGAAGCTCAACCGCACATGGGCGGCCGGGGGTTCGGCGCTGAAGTAGGGGCGGCCGGGAGTGAGGGCGACCCCCGCGCGCAGGGCGGCGGCCGTGAACGCGCTCTCTCCCCGGGTGCCCTCGGGCAACCGCAGCCACAGGTGGTAGCCGCCGGACGGGATGTGCGGGAGGGCCAGTTCGGGCAGCCGCAGCCGCAGCGCGGCGGTCATCGCGTCCCGCCTGACCCGCAACTCGGTGGCGACAGTGCGCAGATGACGTGGCCAGGCGGGCGAGCCGACGAGTTCGAGGGCCGCTTCCTGGAGCGGGCGGGGCACGAAGAAGGTGTCGACGACCTGAATGGCGCGCAGGCGTTCCAGTACCGGGCCGCGGGCGGCCAGCGCGCTGACCCGGAAGCTCGGCGAGGTCGCCTTGGTGAGCGAGCCGACGTGCACGACGACGCCGTCGGGGTCGTCGGCGGCGAGCGGGCGCGGAAGCTGCCCGGCGTCCTCGTGCGCGAGCCGCCGCACGAAGTCGTCCTCGACGACGAAGGCGCCGGCCTCCCGCGCGATGCGCAGCACCTGCGCGCGCCGGTCGGGGGCGAGGACGGCGCCGGTCGGGTTCTGGAACAGCGGCTGGCAGACGAACACCCGGGCGCCGGTCGCCCGGAACGCGTCGGCGAGCAGCTCGGGCCTGACCCCGTCCGGGTCGACCGGGACCGGTACGGGGCGCAGACCCGCCGCCCTGGCGATCGCGAGCATGCCCGGGTAGGTGGGCGACTCGACGAGCACCGGGGCCCCGGGCGGGGCGAGGGCACGCAGGGCGGTGGTGAGCGATGTCTGGCCACCGGCGCTGACCAGCACCTCGGCCGCGGTGAGGGAGCCGCCGATGGTCCGCGCGAACCACTCGCGCAGTTCGGGCAGCCCCTCCATGGGCGGCCTGCCCCATGCGCCCGGCCGCCGCCCGGCCCGGGCCAGGGCCGCGGCCATCGCCCGCTCCGGCTGGAGCGAGGGATGCAGATAGCCGCCGTTGAACTCGATCACGCCGGGCGGCGGGGCGGCGAGCGAGACGGTGACGCCGGAGGCGTCCACCGAGCGCGGGACGAGGTCGGCGGCGCCGTCCGCGCTCAGCGCGACCTCCTGCCAGGAGGTGTCGCCCGCGGGGGCGGCGCTCGCCCGCGCCGGCCGGGCCCGGAAGGCGCCCGCACCGGGCCGGGTGACCACCAGCCCCTCGGAGGCCAGCTGCGCCAGCGCCCGCGAGACGGTCACCGGGCTCACCCTGAACCGTTCGACCAGGGCCCGGCTCGACGGGAGCTTTCCACCGGGAGAGTAGCGGTCGAACTCCCGACGCAGCTGATCCGCCAGCTCACCCACACTGCTACGCTCTTGCATGACGACACAGAGTAGCGCTACTGACGGGCCGGCGATAGCGGTCAGCACCCGGGCCGACACCACGTCCGGCACCCGGGCCGACGCCCCGGTCGACCCGCCCGCGGGACCGCCCGCCGGCGCTCCGCAGGCGAGCGGCCTCGGTACTCTGCTGGCCGCCCTCGGTGTCGTCGCCTTCTCCCTGACCTTCCCCGCGACCGCCTGGGGCCTGGAGGGGTTCGGCCCCTGGTCCCTGGTCGCCGTGCGGAGCGTCCTGGCCGCGCTGATCGCGGGCGGTTGCCTGCTGGCCCTGCGCGTGCCGCTGCCCGCCCGGCGGCACTGGGCGGGACTCGCCGTCGTGGCCGCCGGGGTCGTCGTCGGCTTCCCGCTGCTCACCACGCTCGCGCTGCGGACGTCGACCACCGCGCACGCCGCCGTCGTGGTCGGCCTGCTGCCGCTCACGACCGCGCTGCTGTCCGCCCTGCGCATGGGGACCCGCCCCTCCCGCACCTTCTGGGCGGCCGCGCTGGCGGGGGCCGCCGCGGTGGTGGCGTTCACCGTGCAGCAGAGCGGCGGGGCCCTGACCACCGCCGATCTGTATCTGTTCGGGGCACTGCTGGTGTGCGCGGCCGGCTACACCGAGGGCGGCCGACTGGCCCGGGTCATGCCGGGCTGGCAGGTCATCGGCTGGGCGCTGGTGTTCTGCCTGCCGCTCACGGTGTTCGGCGCCGCGCTCGCCCTGTCCCATGAGGCCGTCCACCTGACCGCGCACAGCGTGGCCGGGCTGCTCTGGGTCGCTGCGGGCTCGCAGTTCGTCGGCCTGCTCGTCTGGTACCGGGGCATGGCGCTCATCGGCGTTCCGAAGGCCAGCCAGTTGCAGTTGGCGCAGCCCCTGCTCACACTGGTGTGGTCGGTACTGCTGCTGGGCGAGCACCTCACGCCCGCCGCTCCGCTGACGGCCGCCGCCGTGCTCGTGTGCATCGCCGTCACGCAGCGGGCGCGCGGTTAGCCACGGCAGACGTACCGTCGCACCCGGTGAGGAGGCTCCGCAGATGCGCGCAACCAAGGGCGACCAGTTCGTCCAGCACGGCAGGGTGGTCGGCCAGCACGACAAGGTCGGCGAGATCGTCGAAGTCATGGGCCAGGGAGGAAATCCCCCGTACCGCGTCCGCTTCACGGACGGGCATGAGGGCGTGTGCTCGCCCGGCCCCGACACCGAGATCCGTCACAGGACGGCCGAGGAACAGCGGTAGATCAGCGCGGGGGCTCCGCCGGCTGCCGGTAGTGGTCGGCGACCACCCGCGCCATCGCCCCGATCCGGTCGGTCCGCACGTCCTTGGCGGCGAAGAAGACATGCCCGCGCACCTGTGGGTGGGCGGCGGCCAGGTCGAGGTGGTCCGACAGCTCGGCCGGGTCCTGCCAGGCCGCGGGCTGGGCCGGATCGCCCGCCCGGTACAGGGCCTCGCCGAGATAGAGCCGGGTACGGCTGCCCTTCGCCACCTGCGCCCACCAGGGCACGAGCTTGGCGTAGTCGGCGACCGAGAGCCCGATGTTCCAGTACAGCTGCGGGACGATGTAGTCGATCCAGCCCTCCCGCACCCACTTGCGGGTGTCCGCGTGGATGTCGTCGTACGACTGGAGCGCCCGGGTGTCCGAGCCGCGTGAGTCGGTGGAGGCGTTGCGCCACACCCCGAAGGGGCTGATCCCGAACTGGGTGGCGGGGCGTACCGCCTTGATCCGGGTGGCCGTCTCCAGCACCAGCTGGTCGACGTTGTCGCGCCGCCAGGCCGCCCGGCTGGGGAAGGCGCCGCCGTAGGTGTCGTACGCGGCCCCGTCGTCGAAGGTCTGGCCGGCCACCGGGTACGGGTAGAAGTAGTCGTCGAAGTGCACGGCGTCCAGGGGGTATTTCTTCACGGCGTCGAGGATCGCGTCCTGGACGAAGGCCCGGACCTCGGGCAGGCCCGGGTTGTAGTAGAGCTTCCCGCCGAAGGAGACCACCCACTGCGGGTGCCGGCGGGCGGGGTGGTAGGCGACGAGCCTCGAGGGGTCGTCATGGGTCGCGACCCGGTAGGGGTTGAACCAGGCGTGCAGCTGCAGGCCCCGCGCATGCGCCTCCGTGACGGCCGTGCCCAGCGGGTCCCAGCCCGGCGACCTGCCCTGGGTGCCGGTGAGCACCTGGGACCACGGTTCGTACGGGGAGGGCCACAGCGCGTCCGCCGTGGGCCGCACCTGGAAGATCACCGTGTTGAGCCGTCGGCTCACCGCCAGGTCGAGCATGGCGATCAGTTCGGCACGCTGGGCGGCGGCGGTCAGGCCGGGGCGGGACGGCCAGTCCCGGTTGCTGACGGTCGCCAGCCACATCCCCCGCATCTCGGTCGCCGCCCGCCGTTCCCTCGCGGGAGCGGCCGCCGCGCCCGTCGTGGTGAACGCCGACAGCGCTGCCAGCGCGAACGCCCGCCGGGTCAGTCGACCCATCGCACACATCCCCACACACTCTGCGGATCCGCTCGGTCACGGATCGTTTCGCGCTCCAGCATGCCTCCACCCCGGCGATCGATCATCGATACTTGCTAGTAACGTGCACGATCGGAGCAGGGCGGCCGAGACCCGGCAGACCTGCCCCGGCCATCTGAGTCAGCGCGGCGAAAGGGACTGATGTGACGGGCACCCCAGCGGGAGATCTCTCACGGGTCGGAGTGGTGGGCTGCGGCCAGATGGGAGCGGGCATCGCAGAGGTCTGCGCCCGCGCCGGTCTCGACGTCAAGGTCGCCGAGACGACCGGCGAAGCCCTGGAGATCGGCCGAACCCGGCTGTTGAACTCCCTGGCCAAGGCCGCCGAGCGCGGCAAGATCTCCGAGGAGGAGCGGGACGCCACCCTCGCCCGCCTCAGCTTCACCACCGATCTCGGCGAGTTCGCCGACCGTGACCTGGTCATCGAGGCCGTGGTCGAGAACGAGCAGGTCAAGACCGAGATCTTCCAGGTCCTCGACCAGGTCGTGACCCGTCCGGACGCGATCCTCGCCTCCAACACCTCCTCCATCCCGCTGGTGAAGCTGGCGGTCGCCACCTCGCGGCCCGACCACGTCGTCGGCATCCACTTCTTCAACCCGGCCCCTGTGCAGCAGCTCGTCGAGCTGATCCCGGCGCTGACCACCTCGGAGGGCACGCTCAGCCGGGCCCAGCTGTTCGCCGAGAAGATGCTGGGCAAGCACGCCATCCGCGCCCAGGACCGCTCCGGCTTCGTCGTCAACGCGCTGCTGATCCCCTACCTGCTCTCCGCCATCCGGATGTTCGAGACGGGCATCGCCAGCCGCGAGGACATCGACAACGGCATGGAGATGGGCTGCGCCCACCCGATGGGCCCGCTGAAGCTGTCCGACCTGATCGGCCTGGACACCGTCGCCTCGGTGGCGCAGAGCATGTACGACGAGTACAAGGAGCCGCTGTACGCCGCTCCCCCGCTGCTCCAGCGCATGGTCGACGCGGGCCGGCTGGGCCGCAAGACCGGCTCGGGCTTCTACGCCTACTGATCACCCACCGTGATTCCCGTGGGCCCGGCTCTCCTCGGAGCGCCGGGCCCACGGCATTCACACGCCGTGTGCGCCACGGGTCCGCATATGCCCGGCGCACACTCTCCCCGTCGGCCCACCAGGCGAGTTCACTCATCATGCGCATGCAAGGGATGTGAGACGACTACGGAAAGGAGCGGCCACGTGACCGCCGACCCCGAACATCCCGTGGTTCATGGAGAACTCGCAGAGTTACGTCGCCGGCTCGATGTGGCGTACGCCCGCGTCGAGGGCGGGCTGGCCCTGCTGTCCCACCGCACGGAGCAGACCGCCAAGGAACTGGACGAGCTGCACACCCGCATGATCTCGCTGGAACACGCACGCTGGCCGCTGCCCTCGCTCGCGGCGCTCACGGCCCTGGGGGCACTGGTCGCGACGGTCTGGCAGGCGCTGGCCCACTGAACCTCGGCGGGTCCACGGCCGGTCCACGGCGGGTCCACGGCCCGTCCCGCGGCTAGCCCTCGGCGAGCCTGAGGTGGTGCAGCAGCATCAACGCGGCCACCATGTTGGCGGCCGGGACCTCCCCCCGGGCGACCAGATCGGGAACGACCTTGAGGGGGACCCATTCCCGGCGGTCCGACTCGAAGTCGTCCACCGGGTGTCCCACGTACTCGCCGTGCTCCGACCAGTAGATGTGATGGACGGCGTCGGTGAGCCCGTTGGACGGCTCCACGCTCATCAGGTGGCGCAGCGGCCCCGGCCGCCAGCCGGTCTCCTCCTCGAGTTCCCTGGCGGCCGCGCGGACGATGTCCTCGCCGTCCTCGACGACTCCCGCCGCGAGTTCCCAGCCCCAGCTGTCGGTGATGAAGCGGTGGCGCCACAACAGGAGAACCTCGTTGGCCCGGTTCACGACCGTCGCGACCGCGACCGGCCTCAGCCGTATGAGGAAGTGGTCGAGGTGCCGGCCGTCGGGCAGCTCCACATCTGCCAGGTTGACGCTGAACCAGCGGTTTTCATACACAGTTTGTTCGTTCTGTTTCGTCCACTGCACGGTTCTGCCACCTTCCGTCGAGTGAGTGGCAATATCGCAGCAGGAACTGTCCAGCGTCGGCGTAGCCGCCGGTGCGGATGACTGTGTAGGTGTCGTGTCGGTGTCGCTGTCGGTGTCGTGGGTCGGATACCCCGCTGCGCCCCGCCTACAGCGGTACGCGCAGTGCCCCGTCGATGAGTTCGGCGGCCTCGGCCGTGCCCGCGCAGTCGCTGCGCACCAGATGTTCGCGCACCGCCCGGAGTCTGTCGCGCAGGCGCTGGGACTCCATGCCCCTGGCCTGTTCGGCCATCTGCACCGCGGTGACCACCGCCTTGTCGGCGTTGCCCTGGCGCAGTTCGATCGTGCTGAGCATGGCGAGCCGGTGCACCCGTCCCCGGTCGTGCGCCGGGGTGTCGACGGCGGCCGCGGCGTGCTCGGCGGCGGCGGCCAGGTCGCCGAGGCTGAGCAGCGCCTCCGCCACCTGGACGTTGACCAGGCCCGGTTGGACATAGCCGGTCTCGTCGGGCTCGTGTCCGCGCCGGATGCGATCGGCGGCGGTTTCGGCACGCCGGATGCACGACAGGGCGCTCGTACCGTCGCCGAGGTGGGCGTACGCCTTGGCCTGCATCGCGTACAGGTCGGAGGCGAGGGCGGGCGTGATGTGCCGGCCCGCCGCCCGCAGCGCCGCCTCCGCGAAGGCGACGGCCTGCCGGTACTCCCGCATGAACAGCGACTGGTTGACGAGGAGGGCGATGACGTACGCCCCGAGTCCCCGGTCCCCGCTGGCCTTTGCCAGCCGCAGCGCCTGGTGGAAGTAGCGCTGCGCCAGGCCGTGCGCGTCCGAGTCGTACGCGCAGATCCCCGCGACCGCGACCAACCCGCCTGTGGCCCGGTGCAGTTGACGGCCCGTCTCGTCGGTGTAGCTGCCACGCAGCAGGGGCGCCGTCTCCGCGTTGAGGAAGCCGACGACACGGCTGCGGGTCGCGATGCCGCCCGCCTTGCGGTACATCTGCTCGTAGTGGGCGCGGGCGGCCCGCAGCATCTCGATGTCGGCCGAGGTGACACGATGCCGGCCGCCCCGGGAGACGTCGACGTCCTCCGGCGGGTTCTCCCACTCCCACACCGGCATCACGGCCGGCGTGCCGGTCACCGCGGGCGCCCCCAGAAGGTGCGAGCGTTGCTGCTCGTCGGAGCGCCACAGCGCGGTGGCCCGCTCGACGAAGCCGGAGAGCGAGGTGCCGTGCGGGCCGGCCGGTTCGCCCGGCACGCCGAGGCCGATGTCGTCGAGGGTGACCGGCCGGTGCAGCCGCCCCGCGAGCACCTCACAGATCAGGTCGGGCACCTGGCCCCGCGGCCGCTGGCCCTTCAGCCAGCGGGCCACCGCCGTGTGCTCGTACCGCAGGGCGAGTCCGCGGGCCCGTCCGGCCTGGTTGACGTGGGCGGCGAGGCCCGCGTGCGAGACGCCCGCCTCGTCCAGGATCGCGTCGAGCAGAGTGTTGGGCTGCATGGGTGCCCCCCGGGTGCCTCGGTGCCGTCAGAGTAGTGGCTCCGTCCTCACACGGGGTGTGAACGGAGTACGCGCATCCGCAGGGTGCGCGCGCTGTCGCGGAGCGTTTACGGTCGGTTGACTGAAATGCCTCGCAAGAGGTTCGCCGGGCCGTCGGCTCCCCCCTCATAAAGCGACGGCCCGGCGATTCGCTCCGCGGGTCGGGCGGGGGACTATCGGTGCGTGGTCGGCTGCGGGTGTGTCGTGGCGGGTCGCGCGGTTCCCCGCGCCCCTGAGGTGGGTGCGGGAAGCCGCCCGTTCCGAAGCACCAGTACGGCGATGTCGTCGGTCGGTCCGGCCGCCGTGTGACGGAGAAGTGCCGTCAGTACCGCGCGCAGGATCTGCTGGGCCGTGACGGGGTGGTCCCGCACCGCCTTCTCCAGCGTTCCCGACAAGGAGAAGAACCTGCCCCGGGTGTCCCTGGCGTCCTCGGCGCCGTCCGTGAACAGGACCACGGACTCACCCCGGAGCAACCGACCGCAGGGCATGGGCGAGAGGTCGACCGGCAGCGGGAACGGGCCCAGGGGCGGCAGCGGATCCGCCCGCGACAACACCCGCACGCTCGTGCCGCTCAGCAGATACGGCCAGGGATGCCCGCAGTTGAGAACGTGCAGCTCGCCGTCCTCCCGGATCTCGAGCACCAGCACGGTGACGAACTCCTCGGCGACCGTGGCGTCGGGAGTGTCCCGGGCCCGTTCGCGCAGGTGCCGCTCCAGGGCACGTTCCAGGCGGCGCAGGACGCGGCCGAGGTCGTGTTCGTCGTGGGCCGCCTCGCGGAAGCTGCCGAGGAGGGCGGCGACGGTACCGAGCGCGGGAAGCCCGTGCCCGCGGACGTCGCCCATCACGACCCGCACACCGTGCTCGGTGGCGATCACCTCGTACAGGTCACCGCCCACGCTCGCGCCCCGGTCCGCGGAGAGCTGTGCGGCCGCCACGTTCAGCCCGTCGACGCGCGGCGGCGGCGGGCGCAGCACCACGCTCTGCGCGGCCCCGGCGACCCGCCGCGCCTGCTCGAGCTCACGCACCAGGGCCTGCCGCATGTGGAGTATCAGCCCGGTACCGACGGCGAAGAAGACGGCACTGGTGACGATCCTGGCCAGCAGTCCGTCCTGTCGGGCCGACGGACAGGACAGCTTGTAGGTGATCGCCAGGGCGCCCCAGGCCGTGGGCAGCCCCAGCGGGAGGGCCCGGCGCAACGGCCGCCTGATGCCGAACATGTCGTTGGTCCCCCGTCCAGGCCCCGACAACGCAGATCGGACCGGCCCCGAGAGGCCGGTCCGATTCTGTCGAGGTCACGGCCCGGAAAACCAGACCACCCGGAGATCTCACCCGAAGGAGTGAGGTAACCGAGGAAGCGCCCCCAGGGGTGCGGGGAACTGCGCGGCCGGCCACGACGCCGTCGCGGTCGGCCGGGAACCGCAGCTCCCCCACGCCTAACCGCGCAGCACCGCTCCCGTACGCTCGCCCGCCAGGGCAACCGCCGCGTCCCTCGCGGCCGACGCCTCGTCGACGGTCAGCGTCCGGTCGCCCGCACGGAAGCGCAACGCGTACGCGAGCGACTTCCGCCCGTCACCGAGCTGCTCCGCGTTCTCGTACACGTCGAACAGCCGGATCCCCTCCAGCAGTTCACCCGCGCCTTCGCGCAGCGCGGCCTCGACCTCGGCGTGCGGGACGAACCTGTCGACGACGAGGGCGACGTCCTGCGTGGCCACCGGGAACGCCGAGATCCTCGGCGCCTGGGGCGTGTCGTCGCCGACCTGCTCCAGCACGTCGAGGTCCAGCTCCATCGCGGAGGTGCGCGAGGGCAGCCCCAGGGCCTTCAGCACCCGCGGGTGCAGTTCACCGGCATGGCCCACGACGCGCTCGGCACCGTCCACGACGACCAGCAGCCGGGCGCACCGGCCCGGGTGCCACGGCCCGTACTGGCCACTGCGGACGACCAGTTCGGCCCCCGCCTCACGGGCGACGGCACGCGCCGCCTCCACGGCGTCGGCCCACTCCGCCGGGCGGCCCTTGCCCCACCAGCCGGCCTGCTCGCGGGCGCCCGCGAGCACGACGGCCACATGGCGCGGCTGTGCGGGCAGCACGGCGTCCAGGGACGCGATCTCCTCTTCGGTGGGGCGGCGGTCGACGGGCAGGTGCCCGGCGACGCGCTGCTCCTCCTGCGGGAGGAACACCAGCCCGGTCTCGAAGAGCGCCAGGTCGTGCGAGCCCCGGCCGTCGTTGCGGCGCAGGGCGGCCAACAGGCCCGGCAGCAGCGACGTGCGGAGCGCGGGCTCCTCGTCGTTGAGCGGGTTCGTCAGCCGGACGACACGGCGGGCCGGGTCGTCGGCGTCCAGGCCGAGCTGGTCGAAGACCTGCTCGCCGATGAACGGGTAGTTCGGCGCCTCGACATAGCCGGAGCCGGCCAGGGCGCGGCCGACGCGGCGGTGCAGGCGCTGGCGGTGGGTGAGACCACGGCCGGAGGGCGGCTTGGGCAGCGTGGAGGGCAGGTTCTCGTAGCCCTCCAGCCGGATGACCTCCTCCGCCAGGTCGTTGACCTCGGCGAGGTCGGGCCGCCAGGACGGGACGGTGACGATCAGCTCGTCCTGCCCGTACACGTCGCAGCCGATCTCCTGGAGACGGCGGACGACCGTCTCCCGGCCGTACTCCACACCCGCGACCTTGTCCGGGTGGTTCGCCGGGACGCTGATCGTGTGCGGGCCGGAGGGGGCGATGATCTCCGTGACGCCCGCGTCGGCCGTACCGCCCGCGAGCAGGACCAGCAGGTCGACCGTGCGCTGTGCGGCGGCCGCCGCGGCCTGCGGGTCGACACCGCGCTCGAAGCGCCGGGACGCCTCGGAGGACAGCTTGTGCCGGCGGGCCGTACGCGCGATGGACACCGCGTCGAAGTGGGCGGCCTCGATGACCACGTCGGTCGTCGAGGCGCCCCCGTTCTCGGCGACCTCGTGGTCGGCGATCTCGGTGTTGGCGCCGCCCATGACACCGGCGAGGCCGATGGGGCCGCGGTCGTCGGTGATCACCAGGTCCTCGGCGTGCAGCTCGCGTGTCGCCCCGTCGAGGGTGACGATCCGCTCGCCCTCGACGGCCCGGCGCACGCCGATGGTGCCCTGGACCAGCGAACGGTCGTAGGCGTGCAGCGGCTGGCCGATCTCCATCATCACGTAGTTGGTGATGTCGACGGCGAGCGAGATCGGGCGCATGCCGACCTTCTGGAGCCGGCGCGTCAGCCAGATCGGGGAGCGCGCCTCGGGGCTCAGACCGGTGACGGTGCGCGCGGTGAAGCGGTCGCACCCCATCGGATCGGAGACCTGCACCGGGTAGCCGAAGGCGTTCGGCGCCGGTACGTCGATCAGCGCCGGGTCGCGCAGCGGCAGACCGTAGGCGATGGCGACCTCGCGGGCGACACCCCGGATGGACAGGCAGTCGCCGCGGTTGGCGGTGACGGCGATGTCCAGGACCTCGTCGACCAGTTCGAGCAGCTCGATGGCGTCCTTGCCGACCTCGGTCTCCGGCGGCAGCACGATGATGCCGTGGCTGCCGTCGTCGCCCATGCCCAGCTCGTCGCCGGAGCAGATCATGCCGTGGGAGGTCTTGCCGTACGTCTTGCGCGCGGCGATCGCGAAGTTGCCGGGCAGGACGGCGCCCGGGAGGACCACGACGACCTTGTCGCCGACGGCGAAGTTGCGGGCGCCGCAGACGATCTCCTGGGGCTCACCGGTGCCGTTGGCGGTGCCGACGTCGACGGTGCAGAAGCGGATCGGCTTCTTGAAGCCCTCGAGCTCCTCGATGGTGAGCACCTGGCCCACGACGAGGGGGCCCTTGAGGTCGGCGCCGAGCGGCTCGACGGTCTCCACCTCGAGGCCCGCCGACACGAGCTTGGCCTGCACGTCACGGCCGGTCTCGGTGGCCGGCAGGTCGACGTACTCCCGCAGCCAGGAAAGCGGGACCCGCATCAGATCTCCATCCCGAACGGCCGGGTGAACCGGACGTCACCCTCGACCATGTCTCGCATGTCTTCGACGTTGTGGCGGAACATCAGCATCCGCTCGATGCCGAACCCGAAGGCGAACCCGCTGTACTTCTCCGGGTCGACGCCGCAGGCGGCCAGCACCTTGGGGTTGACCATGCCGCAGCCGCCGAGCTCGATCCAGCCCTCGCTGGAACAGGTGCGGCAGGGGCGGTCGGGGTTGCCGACGGACTCGCCGCGGCAGACGTAGCACACCATGTCCATCTCGGCGGACGGCTCGGTGAAGGGGAAGAAGTTCGGCCGCAGCCGGGTCTTCATGCCCTCGCCGAACAGCGACTGGACCATGTGGTCCAGGGTGCCCTTGAGGTCGGCCATGGTCAGGCCCTCGTCCACGGCCAGCAGCTCGACCTGGTGGAAGACCGGGGTGTGCGTCGCGTCCAGCTCGTCGGTGCGGTACACGCGGCCGGGGCAGATCACGTACACCGGCAGCTCACGGCCGAGCAGCGAGCGGATCTGGACCGGCGAGGTGTGGGTGCGCAGCACGACACCGGACTCGGTGCCGCCCTGCGGGCCCTGCACGAAGAACGTGTCGGCCTCGCCGCGGGCCGGGTGGTCCGGGCCGATGTTGAGCGCGTCGAAGTTGAACCACTCGGCCTCGACCTGCGGGCCCTCGGCGACCTCGTAGCCCATGGCCACGAAGACGTCCTCGATGCGCTCCGACAGCGTGGTGAGCGGGTGGCGGGCGCCGGCCGGCTCGCGGTCGTACGGCAGTGTGACGTCCACCGCCTCCTCGACGAGCACGCGCTGGTCACGCTCGGCCTCGAGCTCCTCCTGGCGGGCGGCGAGGGCCTTGTTCACGGCGCCCCGGGCCTGGCCGACCAGCTTGCCGGCGGCCGCCTTGGCGTGCGGCGGCAGGGCGCCGATCTCTCGGTTGGCCAGGGCCAGCGGGGAGGTGCCGCCGGTGTGCGCGACCTTGGCCTCCTGGAGCGCGTCGAGGGAGTCCGCGGCTGCGAAGGCGGCGAGCGCCTCGTCCCGCATGCGCTCGATCTCTTCCGGTTTCAAGGCCTCGACCTCTACTGGGTCGTACGACTTATTCGGTGCCGACATCTCTTCCCGTGCTTCCGGTTGGCTGGCTGAAGGTCCCCGTCACCGACTCACGCAGAGGTCAGAGGGCCGTCCATGGGACACAAAGGTGCCAAAGGCCGAGTCTAACGGGGTGGAGGTATACGGATGCGCCCGCGGGCTGCCCGGCCGGCTCTCAGGTGAGATATGCCGGGGTGCTCACGGGCAACGTAAATCGGAACTCGGCGCCGCCACCCGGAGCGCGGCCGACCGTGATGATGCCGCCGTGGGCTTCGACGATGCCCTTGACGATGTACAGCCCGAGGCCCGTGCCGCCGCGCTTGCTGCCCCGCCAGAAGCGGGTGAAGACGCGGTTCATGGACTCCTCCGGGATGCCTGCGCCCTCGTCGCTCACGGTGACCGACGTGCCGGTGTCCTCTCCCTCACGGGGGGACGCGGCGGGCGTGACATCGATCGTGACGGTTCCCTCGCCGTGGCGCACCGCATTTTCGATGAGGTTGCTGAGCACCTGGTCGACCTTGTCGGGGTCGGCCCACAGGGCGGGCAACGGCTGCTCGATGCGCAGCAGGAACCGGTCGGCGGGCTGACCGGCGGCGACGTAGGCCTGGATGTGCCGGCCCACGGCCGCGCCCATGTCGACGGGCTGACGGCGCACCTCCAGCCGTCCCGAGTCGATGCGCGAGATGTCGAGCAGCTCGGCGATGAGGCGGGTGACCCGGTCCGCGTCGGCGTCGACGGTCTCCAGCATCAGCCGTTTCTGGTCGTCGGTGAACCTGGACCACTTGGCGAGCAGGGTGGCGGTGAAGCCCTTGACCGAGGTCAGGGGCGAGCGCAGCTCGTGGGCGACGGTGGCGATCAGCTCGGCGTGGCTGCGTTCGGTGCGGCGGCGGGCCTCGGTGTCGCGGATCGAGACGACGACCCGGCGGACCGGTCCGGTGGGTTCGCCGCGGACGTACCGCACGGTGACGAGCACCTCGCGGCCCCCCGGCAGCAGCAGGTTGCGCTCCGGCTGCCCGACCCGGATGGCGAGACCGCCGTAGGGGTCGGTCAGCTGCCACCAGCGGCGGCCTTCGAGGTCCTCCAGCGGCAGCGCGGTCTCGAGCCGCCGACCGAGGGCGTCCTCGGCGGGGACGGCGGTGATGCGCTGGGCGGCGGCGTTGAAACAGACGACGTGCCCGTGTTCGTCGGCGACCACGAGCCCGTCGGGCAGGTCGTCGGGGTCGATGCCGAGACCGGCGAGGTCACCGGCCGGCCGGGGTGCGCAGGCGTCGGGAACGGCCTGCGCATCCCGTGTACCGCTCATGCCGACGCTCATTCCCCGTACCCCACCTCTCAGACGACTGAGGGGCCCCCGAGCTGGTCACCCTACTAGCTCTCGGTGACGGAGCGGCACCCTCCGGAGGCACGCTGTGCACGGGCCGATGCATAGAGACATACGGCGGCGGCGGTCGCGAGGTTCAGGCTCTCGGCCTTCCCGTGGATCGGAACCCGCACGACGGCGTCCGCGAGGTCCCGGGTCTCCTCCGGGAGCCCCCAGGCCTCGTTCCCGAACACCCACGCCGTGGGCCCGCCCATCGTCCGCTTGTCCAGCTCGTCGTCGAGGTCGTCGTCCCCGGCGCCGTCGGCGGCGAGGATCCGCACCCTGGCGTCCTTCAGCCCGGCCACGGCCTGTTCGACGGGGACCCCGACCGCCACGGGGAGGTGGAAGAGGGAGCCCACGGAGGCGCGGACGGCCTTGGGGTTGTAGAGGTCCACGGAGGCGTCGGTCAGTACGACGGCGTCGGCACCCGCGGCGTCCGCGCACCGCAGGACGGTGCCGGCGTTGCCGGGGTCGCGCACATGGGCCAGTACGGCGACCAGCTTCGGCCGGGCGGCGAGGATCTCCTCGAAGGGCGTGTCCAGGAACCGGCAGATCCCGACCAGCCCCTGCGGGGTGACGGTGGTGGAGATGTCCTCGATGACCTGTTCGTCGGCGCGGTGCACGCGGGCGCCGACGGCGCGGGCCTCGCCGATGATGTCGGCGTACCGCTCCGCGGCCTCGACGGTGGCGAACAGCTCCACGAGGGTCGCGTCGCCGCCGGCCCGGTGCGCGGCCGCCTCCCGCACGGCCTGCGGTCCCTCCGCGAGAAACAGCCGTTCCTTGCCCCGGAAGTTCCGCTTGGCGAGCCGCCGGGCGGCGGAGACCCGGGGGGAGCGGGGGGAGATCGGCTCGGGGGTGGCGGAGAGCATGGGCGGTTCGCTTTCACCAGTCACTCGGGTACGGACACAGCAGGACCCGCAGGCCGCTGAAGCCTGCGGGTCCTCAAGTCACGTCGGCTCAACGCCGGCGCGGCGTCACGCGGCCTTGGGCGCGTTCACGTCCGCGGGGAGGGCCTTCTGCGCGACCTCGACCAGCGCGGCGAACGCGGTGGCGTCGTTCACGGCCAGCTCGGCGAGGATCTTGCGGTCGACCTCGATGTTCGCGGCGTTCAGACCCTGGATGAAGCGGTTGTACGTGATGCCGTTGGCGCGGGCAGCCGCGTTGATGCGCTGGATCCACAGCCGACGGAAGTCGCCCTTGCGCTTCTTGCGGTCGTTGTAGTTGTAGACCAGCGAGTGGGTGACCTGCTCCTTGGCCTTGCGGTACAGGCGCGAACGCTGACCGCGGTAGCCGGAGGCCGCCTCGAGGATCGCCCGGCGCTTCTTGTGGGCGTTGACTGCCCGCTTGACGCGTGCCACTTGTTTAACTCCTTGTAGCGGGGTCGTGGTTGGACTCACACGACCCGGAATCGATTGGGTCCCGGTCTGAGATCAGGCGCGCGTCACGCGCGCCCGACGTCACTTGCCGAGAAGCTTCTTGATCTTCGCGGCGTCGCCCGGGGCCATCTCGGCGTTGCCGGTGAGGCGACGCGTCACGCGGGACGACTTGTGCTCGAGCAGGTGGCGCTTGCCGGCGCGCTCACGGAGCACCTTGCCGGAGCCGGTGATCTTGAAGCGCTTGCTGGCACCGCTGTGCGTCTTGTTCTTCGGCATAGCGCCGTTATCTCCTCGTCGGTGGCGTTCCGGTGCCCGGTCGTGAAACCGGGCACGGCGGAACGTCGCTTGTATCGGTTACGTCCTTGGGACTCGCGTCCCGCGGATCACGCCTCGGCGGAAGCCTCGGCAGGGGCCTCGGCGTCAGCCTCGGCGCTCACGACGTCGGATTCGACGTCGCCCTCGGCGTTGACGGCGTCGGCATCCGCGGCGTTCTGCGAACGGCCCGGGTTGGCCTTCGCCTCGGCCTTGCGGGCCTCCTGCGCCTGACGGGCCTCGGCCATCGCCTCGGTCTTCTTCTTGTGCGGACCGAGAACCATGATCATGTTTCGGCCGTCCTGCTTCGGGTTCGACTCGATGAACCCGAGGTCCTGGACGTCCTCCGCGAGACGCTGGAGCAGTCGGTAGCCCAGCTCGGGCCGGGACTGCTCACGACCGCGGAACATGATCGTGATCTTGACCTTGTCGCCCTGCTTGAGGAACCGAACGACGTGACCCTTCTTGGTGTCATAGTCGTGCGGGTCGATCTTCGGCCGGAGCTTCATCTCCTTGATGACCGTGTGCGCCTGGTTCTTGCGCGCCTCACGGGCCTTCATGGCCGACTCGTACTTGAACTTCCCGTAGTCCATGAGCTTGCAGACCGGCGGACGGGCGTTCGCCGCGACCTCGACCAGGTCCAGGTCGTACTCCTGGGCAAGCTCCAGTGCCTTGGCCAGGGGGACGATGCCCACCTGCTCGCCACTGGGACCGACAAGTCGCACCTCTGGAACGCGAATCCGGTCGTTGATGCGGGGCTCGGCGCTGATGGATCCTCCTAGATAGCACCACACGGCAGTCTGGCGAACGGCCGCGTAACGTCTTGGTTGTTAGTCCTTTAACCACGCCGAAGCACAAAAAATGCCCCGAACGATCACATGCGGGGCTCCAAGCACTACCGGAGCACCGCCGCGTGAACGCGGGGCGCACTACCGGGCGACTCCATCGTCCGTACGGAACGATGGTGGCCGCCTGACCGGGGTGACCCGCCGTCCGTGAGGACAGTCGGGTGGGAGTTCGGAGCCTCCACTTGTGGGCCGGGCCCGCCTGCTGAGGGGCACGCGTGTCCGACCGGTCGTTACACGAGATTAGCAGTCTGCGCCAGGAACGGCCAATCGAGCCTCGGTACGGGGACCGGGCCGGCCTGCGCCTATCGTGTGGGGCATGAGTGACTCCTCCCCCGCCGGCTCCGCCGAGACCCCCGGCGCCCCCGACTTCGACGAGATGACCCGCGACATCGCCGAGGTCCCCGCCGTCGAGGTGATCGTGACGGTCGCCGTCAACCTCATGAGCGCCGCCGCCGTGAAGCTGGGGCTCACCGAGGAGGGCGACAAGTACAAGGACCTCGACGAGGCCCGCAAGCTGATCCACGCCCTCGCCGGCCTGCTGGACGGAAGCGCGACCGAGATCAGCTCCTTCCACGCGGCGCCGCTGCGCGACGGTCTGAAGTCGCTCCAGTTGGCGTTCCGCGAGGCGTCGATCGTCCCGGACGAGCCGGGCCAGGGTCCGGGCGAGAAGTACACGGGCCCGATCTACGGCTGAGCCCGCTTCTCCGCTTCTCCGCTTCTTCCGCTGGGCAGGCGCAGCCGCCGGTTCAGCTCTTCACGTACAGGGGCTCGCCCGGAGGCGTCGTCCCGGCCGGCAGCAGTGCCAGGTCGAGGCCGCGCACCAGGCGGGCCCTCAGTGTCTCGTCGGCGGCGAGCCGCCCGGCCACCGACCGGGCCGCCTCGGCGGGGACGGCGGCCGGGTCGAGGACGAGGGCGAGGGTGCCGTCCGCCTGCCCCGGCCCGAGATGGGCGCTGAGGACCTCGGGTTCGGCGGCGACCGCGGCCCGTACCGCCGCCCGCACCGCCGGATCGGCGAGCGGGTCGGTCGACGTACGGCCCTCGGCGAGCGCCAGCAGCGCCGGCCCCGTCAGTTCGAAGGCCACCGGTCCCGCCAGGTCGAGGACGACCGTGTCCGCCTTCTCGTGGGCGGCCGCCTGGAGCGCCTGGTGAAGCGGTACGGCGACCGGACGGGCCTCGGGGTCCCAGCGGGCGAGCGAGTCCGTGGACGTGAACGCGGGCAGCGCGGTGCGACCGCCCGCCTTCAGCGTGGGCACGGCCATGTCGCTGGTCTTCTCGCGGCGCAGTCCGTTCTCGTCCTCCTCCACCTCGCCCAGTACGGCCACCACGGGCACCAGGAGCCGAGCGCCCTTGAGGGCCGCGAGGACCGGGCCCACGGCGGTGCGGTCCTCGGCCCAGGCGGCGAGCGCCGCGCTCAGCCGGGGGTCGGCGGAGCCGTCGTCGTCGGAGAAGCCGGAGTCGGGAATGTTCTTGTTCGCCACGGTCGTCGACCCTATCGGGGGGATGATGCTGTGCTTGTGCGGGGCCCGAAACACGGCGGTGACGCCTTTCACCGGATTCTCAGACATCCCTGACGTGCCTCTAACCTCCGTCTAACGGTGCGCACAGTCGCCGCCCCGAGCATCGACGGTCATGGAGTCCTCCAGAGCACGTCGCAACCGCCGCGCTCGATCCTCCCGGCGCCGTCCGCTCCTGTGCACCGCGCTCGCCGCGGTCGCCGTCCTCGGGGCGACGGCGGGCGGGACCGTTTACGTGAAGGCACAGGCGCATTCGGGAACCCCGGTCGTATCGTCGTCCTCCGCGACGCCGTCGGCGTCCGGTCCGGGGAGCGGAAAGGTGTCGGTGGAGACGGTGGCGGCGCCCGAGGTGGATCACGACGCGCTGCTGGCGTCCGCGATGAAGTCGGTGACCGTGCCGGGCGACGCGGCCGTGTCCGTGGCCGTGCTCGACCTCGACTCCGGTGACGACGCCACGTACGGCGGGAGCGCCTTCGACACGGCGAGCATCGTCAAGGTGGACATCCTGGCGACGCTGCTGCTCCAGGCACAGGACGCGGACCGCCGTCTCACCGCGGCCGAGAAGACGTACGCCACCGCGATGATCGAGAACAGCGACAACGACTCGGCGTCGGCGCTGTGGCGGATCATCGGCAAGGCGCAGGGGCTCGACGCCGCGAACGAGCGGTTCGGGCTGACGGACACCGCGGGCGGCGACGACATGCTGTGGGGGCTGACGCAGACCACGGCCGCCGATCAGCTCACCCTGCTCCAGCAGGTCTTCGGGGACGACTCGGAGCTGAGCGAGGCGTCGCGGACGTATCTCCGGGGCCTGATGGGGCAGATAGCCGTCGACCAGCGCTGGGGAGTCTCGGCGGCGGCCGACGGGTCCTCGTGGGCGCTGAAGAACGGCTGGCTGGCGCGCAGCACGACCGGACTGTGGGACATCAACAGCATCGGCCGGGTGACCGTCGACGGCCACGACTGTCTGGTGGCCGTGCTGTCGAACGGCAACGCGACGCAGACGGCCGGGATCTCACTGGTCGAGCAGGTGGCGCGGACGGCGGTGTCGGCGCTGCGGGACGGTGACGCTTCGACGTCGGCCTCCGCGTCGGCCTCGCCGTCCGCGGACGACTAGCCGACGAGCCTCGTCACGGCTGGAGCGTCTCGTGGGCCCCGGGCCGGTCGCGCTCGCGGCGGCCGCGCCACAGGAAGACCGCCGCCACCACCAGCACTCCCCCGGCACCGCCCGCGAGCAGGCCCGCCCAGTCCGCCGTGTCGTCGTCCGCCTTCGGCTTGTCCGGGCCGGAGCCGAAGTACTGCTCGCCGTAGGCCGCCGATTGCAGGCCCTCCGGCTTGAGGTCGGCGGCGGCCGTGATCGCGGCGGCCGGGTCGATGAACCCGAAGCCGCGGGAGTCGTCGCGCCCGCCGGTGGGGGCGTTGCGGGCGGTGTCCTCCAGGAGCTTCTTGATCTGGGCCGGCGTGAGCCCTGGCCGGGCACCCTTGATGAGCGCCACGGCACCCGAGACGAAGGCGGATGCGGCGCTGGTCCCCCAGCCCTCGTAGTACTTGTGGTCCGGGTCGGCGATGACGACGTCGACGCCGGGCGCGCTGACCGTGGCGTACCAGCGGCGGGTGGAGAAGGAGGCACGGGTGCCGTAGCGGTCGACGGCCGTCGCGGCGATGACGCCCGGGTAGGCGGCCGGATAGGAGATGTGGTCGCCCTTCTCGCCGCCGTTGCCGGCCGAGGCGACGACGACCGAGCCCTTCTTCAGCGCGTACTGGACGGCCTCGTCCTCGGCGGGCTCGGGGTGGGCGGAGGCGGAGTCGTCGCCGAGGGAGAGGTTGATGACGTCGGCACCCTGGTCGGCGGCCCAGCGGATGCCCTCGGCAAGGGCGTTGCCCCGGGTGTTGCGGGCCTTGGTGCGCTGCGGGTCGCCGTCCTCCAGGATCACGCGGACGGGCAGGATCTTCGCCTCCGGAGCGACGCCCAGCACGCCGTCGGTGTTGCCGCTGCCATGGCCGTGACCGGCGATGATGCCGGCCATCGCGGTGCCGTGGCGGGCCCACGCGCGGTCACCGGGGCCGGCTCCGAAGCCGACCATGTCCTTGCCGGTGAGCACGTTGCCGGTGAGGTCGGGGTGGTCGGCCTCGACGCCGGTGTCCAGGACGGCGACGGTGATGCCCGCCCCCTTGGTGGTCTGCCAGGCCTCCTGGGTGTGCAGGGCCTCCAGTGCCCACTGCTTGGCACGGATGCCGTCGGCGTAGGCGGTGGAGGGCGGCACGAGGGCCACGGTGGCGGCGAGGAGACAGCACAGGAGCCCGGCCCTGCGGGTCGTACGGCTCGTACGGATGCTCATGAGGGCTGCTCCGAGGGCGTGACGGCGGTCTTGCGCAGGCCGCGCTCGATGCGGTCGGCGAGGCCCTGGGCCTCGTTGCCGAGGCCCGCCTGGGCGGGGGCCGTGGTGGCGCCCGCCGCGGTGGCCGCCGGGGCGGACTGCGGGGTGTCGACCACGCGGCCGTCGGCCCAGCCGGAGACGGCGTAGACGACGACGGGAGCGTCGGTGAGGACGGAGACCGTCCACGCCGCGCGCTGCTTGTCGCCGAAGGCGGCGGCGACGGTGCCCTTCACGGCGTACGGCCGGGGCATCAGATCG
Organism: Streptomyces sp. NBC_00080; assembly: GCF_045041255.1. Taxonomy (NCBI): domain Bacteria; kingdom Bacillati; phylum Actinomycetota; class Actinomycetes; order Kitasatosporales; family Streptomycetaceae; genus Streptomyces; species Streptomyces sp. NBC_00080. The sequence continues at coordinate 7,618,748 of NZ_CP108235.1, read as the reverse complement.
GCCCGATCCGCCAGCTTCTCCTTGGTGAAGCGGGTGTCGAGCGCACGCATGGCGGCCGCGTCGGCCGTCGTGAACAGCAGCCCGACGGTGGTCACGTAGCTCTGGGTGGCGTCGGTGTAGGTGGCCCGCAGGAGCCGCTGACAGCCGACCGGGGCGAGGGTCTTGAGCAGCAGCGGGTCGAAGGCGTCGGCGCAGCCGCCGTCCGGGGCGACGGCGATCCGCGTCCAGGTGCGGTCGGCGCCGCCGGGACCGGCGCCCTGACCGTCGACCGTGGGCGGGAACAGCTGATCGACCGGCACGTTGTGCCACAGACCGCCGGCGGTGGTGTAGCTACTGCGCTCGGCGGCGTCCGCCGAGTCCCCGACCAGCCAACTGCCGGTGACCGCACCGCCGATGAGCCCCATGCCGAGGACGACACAGACGGCGGCCGCGACGACGCGTCCCCGCCGGCCGAGAATCCCCGACATGTCCCTGTACCCCTCGGGGCGCGCGAAGGTCACCACGGGCCTGGTGGCACCGAGGGCGCCGCCCGGGGCCATGGGAGCGCTCCACGACAGGGAGGGATCGGGGCCGCTCGCCGCCCCCGGGCCGCCGTCGGTCCGCTGCGGAGCCTTTGGCGCGGGGGTCGCGGCAGGGACGGGCGGCACGGCGAACCCGGGCTGCCGCACGGCCGCCCCGGGGCTCCAGGCCGGCCCGTCGTCCGTCACCGCCTGGCCCGCCTGGGAGTCACCGCGCAGACCGCCCCCCGCGCCCTCCGCCTCCGTCTCCCGCCGACTCCGCCCGGGCGCGGGCACCCAACTCCGGGGCAACGGCGACCAGGCGCTGTCGGACGCGGACCCGGCCGCGGACGAGGGGTCACCCGTCGAGCCCGCGGGACGGGAGGACGGCGGCGGGCCGGCGGGCCGGGAGGGCGGCGGCGGAACGACGGGGCGGGTGCCCGCGCCGGAGGAGGGGAAGTCGGCCGCGGCGGCAGGCCGGGAGCTGCCCGAGCCACTGGGGTACGCACCCGAACCCGCGGAGAAGAGGTCGCCCGAGTCGGCGGAACGCGAACCGTTCGAGCCGGCGGAACGCGAGGTACTCGGACCGGCGGGACGTGAGCCGTTCTGGCCTGCGGGGCGTGAGCTGCCCGGACCTGCGGGAGGGGAGCCGCCCGGGTCGGCGGAACGGGAGCCGTTCCAGCCGGCGGGACGGGAGCTGTCCGAGTCGGTGCGACGAGTGCCCGCGGGACTGGCAGTTCCGCCGGGAAGGGAGCCCTCGGGGCCGGCGGGACGCGGGAGACCGTCACCGGAGGGACGGGCGCCGGCGGTGCCGGTGGGAGGGGAGCCGTCGGGGCCGGCCGGGCGGGTGGCCTCCCCGTCGGCGGGACGGGGAGCAGCCGTACCGGGGCGCGGGGCGGCGCCGCCCGGGCCTGCGGGACGCGAGTCCTCCGAGGAGGCGGGGCGGGTGGCCGGCCTGGTGGGCCGGGGGGCGCGGCGGAAGTCGTGGGGCGGGGCCGGACGGGCGGCGTGGGGGGCGGCCGGGCGTTCTTCGGCTCGCGGTGGCGTCCCGGCGTCGTCGCGTCGTGGGGCCGGGGCGGGCCGGGCCGGCTGCGGCGGGATGTCCGGGAAACGGGCCGACGCGGGCGGCGGGGGCGGGGGCGGGGTCATGGCGTCCGTGTGCTGGGCCCGCAGGTCGGTGAAGCGGGGGGCGGTGCGGGAAGGGGAGGAATCCGTGCCCGCCGAAGGGAAGCGGCCCCCGGCAGAGGGGAGGCCGTCCCCGGGGGAAGGGAAGCCGTCCCCCGAGGCGGGGAAGTCGTCCCCGGATGTGGGCTCGCCCTGGGCGGTCGCCTTCGCTTCGGCCGAGCCGGGATGCGCACCGTGCGTGGGCTCCCGTTCAGCCCGCTGCCGCGGTCGGCCGGTCGGCGTCCGGGGCGGCGCGGCGGGCTCCCGCGGCTCGGCGGCGGGGGTCGCCCGGCGCGCGGGGTCGCGTCGCGGCGGCTCGGCGGCTGCCTGGCCGCCGCTCTCCCGGTCCGTCGGGGCCGTCGGGGGCTGGGCCGGGCGGGGCGGGGTGGCGGGCCGGGGCGGGACACCGGGGTGGGGCGGCACGTCCGGACGCGGGGGGACCGAGGCGCGGCGTGCTTCCGTACTCATGCACCCCCCGTTTCCTCGTCCCCGGGCCGTCGTTCTGGTACGCGGGCGGTCGGTCTCGTGCCCGGGCGGCCCGGCGCGGACACGACAGTCCGCCCTGGGCACGCATACCCGCACGGACGGACCGGCATCCCGACACGGTTGCCCGGTCGGAGCCGTCCTCCATGCGTGCGCGTCACTCTACGGCTTGTCGCCGGGCGAACGGGAACCAGTCCGCGACGCCCGGGGCTTCTGCCCGGAACGTCCCCCTACCCTGCGGTAATCCTGTCTGGCAGGCTTCGTTCATGACTGCGCGCGCCGCCGACCGGGCCCGTTACGACCGGGCCACCGCCCATCTCGACGCACCTCTCGCCCTCGTGGACCTGGACGCCTTCGACGCCAACGCCGAGGATCTGGTCCGCCGGGCCGGCGGCAAGCCGATCCGTGTCGCCAGCAAGTCCGTACGCTGCCGGACGCTGCTGGAACGCGTCCTGGCGAAGGACGGCTTCGCCGGCATCATGTCGTTCACCCTCGCCGAGTCCCTGTGGCTGGCCCGGTCCGGGTTCGACGACATCCTCCTCGCCTACCCGTCGGCCGACCGCACCGCCTTCGCCGAACTGGCCGCCGACCCCAAGCTCGCCGCCGCCGTCACCGTCATGGTCGACGACGTCTCCCAGCTCGACCTCATCGACGGCGCGCGCGGCGAAGGGCGCGAAGTCATCCGGGTCTGCCTGGAGTTGGACACCGCGCTGAAGTTCCTCGGCGGCCGGGTCCGGGTCGGCGCCCTGCGCTCGCCGCTGCACTCCCCCGCCCAGGTCGCCGACGTGGCGCGGGCGGTCGCCCGGCGGCCCGGTTTCAAGGTCGTGGGGATCATGGCCTACGAGGGGCACATCGCCGGGGTCGGCGACGCCGTCGCCGGGCGGCCCTTCCGGTCCCGGGCCATCCGGCTGATGCAGGCCACCGCCCGGCGCGAGCTCGCCGAGCGCCGCGCCGCGGTCGTGCGCGCGGTGCGGGCCGTCGTACCGGATCTGGAGTACGTCAACGGCGGCGGCACCGGCAGTGTGCAGCACACCGCCGCCGAGGACGCGGTCACCGAGATCGCGGCCGGGTCGGGGCTGTACGTGCCGCGTCTGTTCGACAACTACACGTCCTTCAGCGGCCGTCCGGCGGCCCTGTTCGCCCAGCCCGTCGTCCGGCGGCCGGGGGTGGGGATCGTCACCGTGCTCGGCGGCGGGTATCCCGCGTCCGGTGCCGCGGGGCCCGACCGGCTGCCCGTGCCGTACCTGCCGGAAGGGCTGCGCTACGACCCCCAGGAGGGTCCGGGCGAGGTGCAGACGCCGCTGCTCGGCTCGCCCGCCGACGATCTGCTGATCGGCGACAAGGTGTGGTTCCGGCACGCGAAGGCCGGTGAGCTGTGCGAGCGGTTCGACGTGCTGCACCTCGTCCAGGGGGACGCGGTGACGGCGACCGTGCCGACCTACCGGGGTGAGGGGCGGACCTTCCTGTAGGCGGCCGGCCGTGGGGCGTCCTAGAGCGGGGTCACGTAGGCCCCGGAGATCCCGCCGTCCACCAGGAAGTCGGAGGCGTTGACGAAGGAGGAGTCGTCGCTGGCCAGGAAGGCGACGGCGGCGGCGATCTCCTCGGCCTCGGCGAACCGGCCGACGGGGATGTGGACCAGCCTGCGGGCGGCCCGCTCCGGGTCCGTGGCGAACAGCTCCTGGAGCAGCGGGGTGTTGACCGGCCCCGGGCAGAGGGCGTTCACGCGGATGCCCTCACGGGCGAACTGCACGCCCAGCTCACGGGACATGGCGAGGACGCCGCCCTTGGACGCCGTGTACGAGATCTGCGAGGTGGCGGCGCCCATCCGGGCCACGAAGGACGCCGTGTTGATGATGGAGCCCCTGCCCTGGCGCCGCATGTAGGGAAGCGCGGCCTTGCAGCACAGGTAGACGGAGGTCAGGTTGACCTCCTGGACGCGCTTCCAGGCCTCGAGGCCGGTCTCCAGGATGGAGTCGTCGTCGGGCGGGGAGATGCCGGCGTTGTTGAAGGCGATGTCGACGCTGCCGTAGGTGTCGTAGGCGGCCTTGAACAGCGCCTCGACCTGCTCGGGGTCGGTGACGTCAACCTTCACGAAGGTCCCGCCGACCTCCTCGGCGGCCGCCTTGCCGCGGGTCTCGTCGACATCGCCGCAGACGACGTGCGCGCCCTCCGAGGCGAGCCGGCGCGCGGTGGCGAGGCCGATGCCGCTGCCGGCTCCGGTGATGACTGCGGTGCGGCCGACCAGACGGCGGCAGATGATCTCGTCAGGCGATGCGGTCACTGTGCGGGGCCCTCCGTGCTGATGAAGACGTTCTTGGTTTCGGTGAAGGCGGTCAGGGCGTCCGGACCCAGTTCACGGCCGACGCCGGACTGCTTGTAGCCGCCGAACGGGGTCCAGTAGCGGACGCTGGAGTGGGAGTTGACGGACAGGTTGCCGGCCCGGACCGCCTGGGAGACGCGCAGCGCCCGGCCGACGTCCCGGGTCCAGATGGAGCCGGAGAGGCCGTAGGGGGTGTCGTCGGCGAGCCGAATCGCGTCCGCCTCGTCGGTGAAGGGGAGCAGTACGGCGACGGGGCCGAAGATCTCCTCGCGGGCGGCGGGCGAGTCGGGTGCGGCGCCGGTGAGGACGGTCGGCGGGAACCAGAAGCCGGGGCCGTCGGGGGCGGTGCCGCGCAGTGCCTCGGCGTCGTCCGGGACGAACGACCGTACGCGGTCGACCTGTTGCCGGGAGATCAGCGGGCCCATCCGGGTCTTCTCGTCGGCCGGGTCGCCGACCGTCACGGCGGCCAGTTCCCGCGCCAGGTGGTCGGCCACCTCGTCGTAGACCGATTCCTGGACGAGGACACGGGTGCGGGCGCAGCAGTCCTGGCCGGAGTTGTCGAGGAAGGAGAAGGGATCGACCGCGGCCTTCAGGTCGGCGTCCGCGAAGACGATGTTGGGGCTCTTGCCGCCGAGTTCCAGGGTGACCGGCTTGACCTGCCGGGCGCAGCGTTCCATGACCTCGCGACCGGTGCGGGTGGAGCCCGTGAACACGATCTTCGCCACGCCCGGGTGGTCGACGAGCGCGCGGCCTGCGACGGCTCCGTGTCCGGGCAGGACCTGGAAGAGGTGCTCCGGCAGGCCCGCCTCCAGGGCCAGTTCGGCCAGGCGCAGGGCGGTGAGCGGGGTGGTCTCGGCGGGCTTGAGGACGACGGCGTTGCCTGCCGCGAGGGCCGGGAAGGAGCCCCAGGCGGCGATGGGCATCGGGAAGTTCCAGGGGGCGATCACCCCGACCACGCCGAGCGGCTCCTGGAAGGTGATGTTCCAGCCGCCGGGTACGGGGATCTGGCGGCCCAGGAGCCGCTCGACGCCGCCGGCCGCGTACAGGAGCAGGTCGCGGGCGTTGCCGGCCTCCCAGCGGGCGTTCCCGAGGAGGTGGCCGGCCTCGCGGACCTCGAGGAGCGCCAGTTCCTCGACGTGTGCGTCGACGACGTCGGCGAAGCGGCGCAGCAGCCGGGCCCGGTCGGCCGGGGCGGCTGCAGCCCAGGCCTTCCGGGCGGCGCCGGCGCGGGCGACCGCGCGGTCCACGTCGGCCGCGTCCGCGGCCGGGACGGTGGCGACGATCTCCTCGGTGGCCGGATTGAGAACGATCAGCTCGTGCGGAAGCGACTGCGCGTCGGACAAGGAGGGACCGGGCAGGGAGGGACCGGACAAGGAAGGGCCTTTCGCGGGCGGGTGCACGGGCGGGTGCGTCAGAGACGTTCGAAGGAGCGGCGCAGCTCCCAGTCGGTGACCGCCGCGTCGAAGGCCTCCAGCTCGACGCGTGCCATGTTGCGGTAGTGCGCGACGACCTCCTCGCCGAACGCGGCCAGCGCGATCGGGCTGTCCGCCCAGATCTCGGCGGCTTCGCGCAGGGTGGTCGGGACGTGTGCGTACTCGGCGGTGTAGGCGTTGCCGGGACAGGCCTCGGGCAGCTCCAGCTTCTGTTCGATGCCGTACAGGCCCGCCGCGACCAGGCCCGCGACCGCGAGATGCGGGTTGACGTCGCCGCCGGGCAACCGGTTCTCGAAGCGCATCGAGCGGCCGTGGCCGACGACGCGGAGGGAGCAGGTGCGGTTGTCGTATCCCCAGGCGACGGCGGTCGGGGCGAAGGAGCCCGGCTGGAACCGCTTGTAGGAGTTGATGTTCGGGGCGTAGAGGAGGGAGAAGTCGCGCAGGGCGGCGAGCTGTCCGGCGAGGAAGTGCCGCATGACGTCGGACATCCCCCCTTCCCCGTCGCCGGCCATGACGTTGGTGCCGTCGGCGTCGGTGAGCGAGAGGTGGATGTGGCAGGAGTTGCCCTCGCGCTCGTTGAACTTGGCCATGAAGGTCAGCGAGACGCCCTCCTGGGCGGCGATCTCCTTGGCGCCGGTCTTGTAGATCGCGTGCTGGTCGCAGGTGACCAGGGCCTCGTCGTAGCGGAAGGCGATCTCGTGCTGGCCGGGGTTGCACTCGCCCTTGGCGGACTCGACGGTGAGTCCGGCGCCGGCCATCTCGTTGCGGATGCGGCGCAGCAGTGGCTCGACCCGGCCGGTGCCGAGCACCGAGTAGTCGACGTTGTACTGGTTGACCGGGGTGAGTCCGCGGTAGTTCGCGTCCCAGGCGGCCTCGTAGCTGTCCTTGAAGACGATGAACTCCAGCTCGGTGCCGACCTGGGCCGTGAAACCGTGCCCGGCGAGGCGCTCCAGCTGGCGGCGCAGGATCTGGCGCGGCGCGGCGACCACGGGCGATCCGTCGTTCCAGGCCAGGTCGGCGATGAGCAGCGCGGTACCGGCGTTCCACGGGACGCGGCGCAGGGTCGACAGGTCGGGGCGCATGGCGAAGTCGCCGTAGCCGCTCTCCCAGGAGGACATGGCGTACCCGTCGACGGTGTTCATGTCCGTGTCGACGGCGAGGAGGTAGTTGCAGCCCTCGGTGCCGTGCTGGAGGACCTCGTCGAGGAAGAACCGGGCGGCGAACCGCTTGCCCTGGAGACGCCCTTGCATGTCGGGGAAGGCCAGGACGACAGTGTCGATCTCACCGCTCGCGACGTGAGCGTGCAGCTCCTCGACGCCGAGCGGGGGTGTGCGGTCTGCCACGGGAAGGGCCTCCTTCGGCTTCCCCGGCTCCCCCGTCTTCTTCGGGCGGGCCGGGAGCCATAAGGTATTGCGGAGAACCATTGCTTGGGAAGGGGGCACGGCCAGATGTCGGTGGACGCTGACGGCGGACCGGACGACCGGTTGACGCCGGTATTGCGGCCGGTGCGGGCCGGGAACGGCTTCGAGGAGGCGCTGGAGCAGATTCTCCAGGTGGTACGGCTGGGCCTGGTGCCGGGCGGCGAACGGCTGCCGGCCGAGCGGGACCTGGCGGAGCGGCTCGGGATCAGCCGGGTGACGCTGCGCGAGGTACTGAAGGTCCTCCAGGACCAGGGCCTGGTCGAGTCCCGACGGGGCCGCTACGGCGGAACGTTCGTGCTGCCGCGTACGGACGCCGGTGGCGAGGACGAGCTGCGGCGGCGGATCGCGGAGGTCGACATCGAGGACGTGCTGCGCTTCCGTGAGGTGCTCGAGGTGGGCGCGGCGGGCCTGTGCGCGACGCACGGGCTGACGGACGAACAGGCGGAGCGCCTGCGCGACGCGCTGGCCCGCACGGCGGACGCGCCGCTGGCCGACTACCGCCGCCTGGACACGATGCTCCACCTCACCCTGGCCGAGCTGTGCGGCTCGCCCTCGCTGACCGCGCGGTACGCGGCGGTCCGGGCCACGGTGAACGACCTGCTCGACTGCATCCCGCTCCTGGTGCGCAACCTGGAGCACTCGCAGCGGCAGCATCTCGCGCTGGTGGAGGCGGTGCTGGACGGGGACGCGGACGGGGCGCGGGAGATGATGCGGGAGCACTGCGCGGGGACGGCCGCCCTGCTCAGGGGCTTCCTGACGTGAAAAGGTATGCCTACGATCCATTGCGGCGATCCCTTGCGGGAGCGGGAGGGCACATGACGGACGGTTCACGGCCGCTGATCGGCGTCAGCACGTATCTGGAGTCCGCGGCGCGCTGGGGCGTGTGGGCGCTGGACGCCGCGCTGCTGCCCGTCGGGTACCCGCGGCTGGTGCAGCGGGCCGGCGGACTGGCCGCGATGCTCCCGCCGGACGCTCCCGAGCACGCGGCGTCGACGGTGGCCCGCCTCGACGGCCTGGTGATCGCGGGCGGCCCCGATGTCGAACCGGTCCGCTACGGCGCCGAGCCGGACCCCCGCACCGGGCCGCCTGCGCGGGAGCGGGACGCCTGGGAGCTGGCCCTGATCGAGGCGGCGCTGGCGGCGGACCTCCCGCTGCTCGGCATCTGCCGGGGCATGCAGCTGCTGAACGTCGCGCTCGGCGGCACCCTGACCCAGCACATCGAAGGACACGCCGAGGTCGTCGGCGCCTTCGGCCGCCACCCGGTCAAGCCGGTCCCCGGCACGCGGTACGCCGCGGCCGTCGAGGAGGAGACCTCCGTACCGGCCTACCACCACCAGGCCGTGGACCGTCTCGGCACGGACCTGATCCCGTCGGCGTACGCGACGGACGGCACCGTGGAGGCCATCGAACTACCGTCCGCGACCTGGGTACTGGGCGTCCAGTGGCACCCGGAGATGGCCGAGGACGTACGGGTCATGCACGCCTTGGTGACGGCGGCGCAACCCAGCCCGTCCGGCGTTTGAGGACGAGGCCCCTTCGGGGCCGAAGGGGGGTCTGGGGGCACCGCCCCCAGGGTCGGGAAGGGGCGGCGGGGGCGGGGGCGGGAGAACCTATCCCCGCGTCAACGACAGCAGCTCCCGCGCCGGCCCCGCGGGCCGATGCCCCGTGGGCCACACCGCCCGCAGGTCGCGCGCCAGCGCAACCCCCTCCACCGGCACCTTCACCAGCCGCCGCAGCCCCAGCTCCTCCCCGACCGCCAGTTCGCTCAGCACCGCCGGCCCCGCCCCACTGACCGCCGCCGCCTTGACCGCGGTCGTCGAGGAGAGCTCGATCAAGGGCCGGGCCAGGCCACCCAGCGCCGTGTCGAGCACCTGCCGGGTCCCCGAGCCCTTCTCGCGCAGGATCAGCGGCGTCGAGGCCAGCTCGGCCGCGGGCAGCGGCCGCCGCCTGCGGGCCCACGGGTGGGCGGGCGCGACCACGACGATCAGATGGTCGTGGGCGATCACGGCCGAGTCCAGGCCGGGCGGCACCGTGAGTCCCTCCACGAAACCGAGGTCCGCCTCCCCGGAGAGCAGCCGCTCGGCGACGGCCGCCGAGTTGCCCGCGAGCAGCGACACCGCCGTGTCCGGCCGCCCGGCGCGCAGCGCGAGCAGCCAGCCGGGCAACAGGTACTCGGCGATCGTCATGCTCGCCGCCACCCGCAGCCGCGAGTCCCGGCGGACCCGCAGCGCCTGCGCCCCCGCGTCGAACGCCCGCGCCGCCTCGACGACCCGCCCCGCCCAGTCCGTCACCAGCGCGCCGGTGTCCGTGAGCCGGGAGCCGCGCGGCGAGCGGTCCACGAGGGCCACGCCCAGCTGGCGTTCCATGGACCGGATCCGGCTGCTCGCGGCCGGCTGTGTGATGCCCAGCTCCCGCGCGGCCGCGCCCAGGCTGCCAAGCCGTGCCACCGCCAGCAGCAACTCCAGCGCGCCCAGGTCCGGGACACGGTGCGCGATCGAACCCGTTCCGCCGTCCGCGGGCTGTTCCTCGACACTCCCCATAAGCCCAGCTTATGTCCCCATAGAGTCGTACTCCCTGGTCGCGGGAGGGCGGCCGGGCGACCGTGGAGGCATGGTCACCGCCGCCCAGCCTCTGTACGCCCTCCCCCGTGTGCCCGCCGGCGCCGTCCGTCACCTCGGACCGAACTGGTACGCCACGGTCATGGGGACCGCGATCCTCGCCACGGCGGGAGCCGCGCTCCCCGTCCGCCCGCCGGGGCTGCGGCCGCTCCTCACCACCTGCTGGGCCCTCGCCCTCGTCCTGCTGCTGGCCCTGCTCGGCGCCCGCGCCCTGCACTGGCGCCATCACCGCGACCAGGCCCGCGCCCATCTGCTGGATCCGGCGACGGCGCCGTTCTACGGCTGCCTGGCGATGGCGCTGCTGGCCGTCGGGGGCGGCGCCCTCACCGTCGGCCGGGACTGGATCGGCGTCCGGGCCGCGGTCGCCCTCGACGCCGTGCTGTTCACCGTCGGGACGGCCGTCGCGCTCACGGCCGCCGTCGCCGTCCCGTACCTGATGGCCGTACGCCATCGGGTGCGGGCGTGCCAGGCCACGCCCGTGTGGCTGCTGCCGCTCGTCGCGCCCATGGTGTCCGCCGCGCTCGGGCCGCTGCTGGTGCCGTACCTGCCGGCCGGGCAGCCGCGGCAGACACTGCTCCTGGCGTGCTTCGCGCTGTTCGGACTCAGTCTGCTCGCCACGCTCGTCATGCTGCCGGTGGTGTTCGCACGGCTGGTGACCGGCGGGCCGCTGCCTCTCGTCCTCACCCCGACCCTGTTCCTCGTCCTGGGCCCGCTCGGGCAGTCCACCACCGCCGTCGGAAAGTTCGCGGAGGCCGCTCCGGGGGTCCTGCCCGGCCCGGACAGCCGTGGTCTCGCCGTGCTCGCCGTGCTGTACGGGGTGCCCGTCATGGGGTTCGCGCTGCTCTGGCTGTGTCTGGCCACCGCGCACGTGGTGCGGGCCCGCCGACACGGGATGGGTTTCGCGATGACCTGGTGGGCCTTCACCTTCCCGGTCGGCACCTGTGTGACCGGAGCGGCGGCGCTGGCCCGGCACACCGGGCTGGTCGCCTACGACGTGCTCGCCTGCGCGCTGTACGTCGTCCTCGTCGCCGCGTGGGCCGTCGCCGCCACGCACACCGTCCGCGGGCTGCTCAGCGGTGAGCTGCTCGCAGCGCCTCGCCCAGCACCTTCGGCGCCTCGGCGAGCGACGGGCCGTACCACGTCAGGTGCCGTCCGCTGAGCAGCGCGCAGGGCAGACCGGGGAAGGCCTCCGGGCCGTCGTCCGCGGTGAAGCGGTACGGCTCGTCGGGCAGCACGACCAGGTCCGGTGCGGCGGCGAGCAGCTCCTCGACCGGGATCCGCGGATAGCGTTCGGCGTGCCCGGCGTAGAGCTGGTCGACGCCCAGGCGGGCCAGCACGTCCCCGGCGAAGGTGTCGCGGCCCAGCACCATCCACGGGCGGCGCCAGATCGGCACGACGGCCGTCCTGCGGCCGGTGGGCGGCAGCGGCGCCGCCCATGCCTCCTCCGCCTCGTCGAGCCACCCCGGCCGCGAGGGCGCCCCGCACGCCCGGAGCACCCGCGCCAGCTCACCGAAGGCCTGCGGGAGGTCGCGGATCCCGGTCACCAGGACTTCGAGACCGGCCGCGCGCAGCTCGGCCAGGTCCGGTTCCCGGTTCTCCTCCTCGTTGGCGATCACCAGGTCGGGGGCGAGGGCGACGATCCGGTCGACCCGGGGGTTCTTGGTTCCGCCGATCCGGACGACGTCCAGGTCCGCCGGGTGAGTGCACCAGTCGGTGGCGCCGACCAGGGCGCCGGGCACGGAGGAAGCCACCGCCTCCGTGAGCGACGGCACCAGCGAGACGATCCGCACTACGGCTTCCGGCCCCGGTCCCGGTCCCGTACCGCCTCGATGTGCTCCGCCACGGCGACGACGACCACCCGGGTGTCCGGCACGGTCGCCCGCCAGCGGTGACGGACCCCGCCGGTGAGGTACAGGGTGTCGCCGCGGCCGAGGCGGTAGGCGCGGCCCTCCGCCTCGATCTCCACGGCGCCGTCGGCCACGTACATCAGCTGGTCGTTGCGGTACTGGAACTCGCGGCCCGCGTCATGGTCGCCGGTGAACTCCGAGGCGTGCATCTGGTGGTGACCGCGCACCAGGGAACGGGAGCGCGGCTCCGGCTCGGGCCCCGGACCCGGCTCGGTCACCTCGGCGCGCACGACGTCCACGCTGCACGCGGGGTCGGCGGCGGCGAGGAGCTCGACGGCCGTGGTGCGCAGGGCGTCGGCGACCTTCTCCAGGGAGCTGGTGCTGGGCCGCGCGCGCTCGTTCTCGATCTGGCTGAGGAACGGGACCGACAGGCCGCTGCGCTCGGCCACGACGGCGAGGGTGAGCTCCAGGGACCGGCGTCGGCGCCGCACGGCCGCGCCCACCCGCAGTGGCTGTTCTTTGTGGTCGCCCATCGCTCCGGCTCCCTCCTTAGCTCGTCGCTGCCATGACGTCCTCTACGCCCTCTGAGGAGTTGTCTGCACCCTACGCATGTTCGGCAAACCGTTTCATGCGCCCGTCACATCGAGGACACCCGGCGTAACACCGGACCTCACAGTTCGCGCCAGCCGATCGGACCCCGGACACGCCGGGCACGGACCCGCTCACCGCTTGTCCGGTTCAATGCGCGAACGGCCGCGCATGTTCCCGCTCGTCCCCGGCGTCGCGGAGGCCTCGGCTCGGGGATGGGCGTAGCTCTCCGTACTTGGCCGGATTCTTGCTGTGGCGGGGCGACGGGCGGACGGGGCCGGACCAGCGCCGCGGCGGGGCGGGAGCGAGAGCCGGAGCGGCGGGGAACGTGCGGGAACGACACGAGGGGCGGGCCCCGACGCGGGCCCGGAGGCCGTACGTCGGTGCCCGCCCCTCGTCAGGCGGTCGCGGTGCTGTCAGGTCACCGGGCCGCCCGGCTTTCCTGCCCCGAATCGGCGACCGGTACCCACTTCTCGACCAGGCCTGGATTCTCCTTCAGCCAGGTCCGGACCGCGTCCTGCTCCTTGCCCTTGCCGGCCTTCTGGATCCGCGCCTCCAGACCGGTGAGCTGGGCCTCGGTCATGCGGAAGTTCTTCAGCCACTTGCCGACCTCGGGGTTGTCGGCGGCGAAGCCCTTGCGGGCGACCGTGTGCACGCCGTCTCCATTGCCCCAGGCGCCCCGGGGGTCGTCGAGCTTCTTCAGGTCGTAGTCGCTGTACGCCCAGTGCGGCGACCACAGGGTGACGACGATCGGCTTCCTGGCGGCGTAGGCGCGCTTGAGTTCGGCGAGCATCGCCGGGGTGGAGCCGTCGACGACGGTGTAGGCGCCGTCGAGGCCGTACTGCCCCAGGACCTTGTCCTTGAGCAGGCCCATCATCCCGGCGCTGGGCTCGATGCCGGTGATCTTGCCGTCGAACTCGGCGGCATGGCTCTTCAGGTCCGCCAGGGAACCGACGTCCTTCACGTACGAGGGGACGGCGAGCTCCAGGGAGGTGGGGCCGTACCAGGAGCCCAGATCGTCGAGCTGTCCGCCGTACTTCTTCCAGTACTCGTTGTGGGTGGTGGGCAGCCAGGCGTCGGTCTGGAAGTCGATCTGCCCGGTGGCGACGCCGGTGTACAGGGGGCCCGCGGCGTACTGGGTGGTGGTGACGTCGAAGCCGCGTTCCTCCAGGAGTTCCTTCCAGAGGTACGTGGAGGCGATGCCCTCGTCCCACGGGATGTAGCCGATCTTGACCTCCTTGCCCTTGCCGATGTCCGAGGCGGAGGCCTCGGCGGTACCGGAGGAGGGGCCGAAGACGTTCATGCCGCCGGCGACCAGGGCGAGCACGACCACGCCGACCACGGCCACGGCCGGGCGCGGACGGTACGTCCACACCGTGCCCCGGGCCTTGGCGGCTGCGCGGCGGCCGAGCGGGGAGATCCGGGTGCCGAGGGCGCCGGTCATCCGGTCCAGGTAGATGGCGAGGACCACGATGCCGAGGCCCGCCTCGAAGCCGAGGCCGATGTCGAGCCGGCCGATGGCCTCGTTGACGGCGCCACCGAGGCCGCCGGTGCCGACCATGCCGGCGATGACGACCATCGACAGGCCCAGCATGATGACCTGGTTGATGCCCGCCATGATCGTCGGCAGGGCGAGCGGCAGCTGTACGCGCAGCAGGGTGTCGCGGGGAGTCGTGCCGAACGCCTCGGCGGCCTCGACGAGTTCGGAGTCGACCTGGCGGATGCCGAGCTCGGTCATCCGGACGCCCGGGGCGAGCGCGAAGATCAGGGTGGCGATGACGCCCGCGGGGACGCCCATGCCGAAGAACAGGATGGCCGGGATCAGCAGCACCATCGACGGCATCGTCTGGAGCAGGTCCAGAACGGGGCGGAGGGTGGCGCTGACGGCCTTGGAGCGGGCGGCCCAGATGCCCAGCGGGAGGGAGATCACCAGGGCGATCACCGTGGCCACGAGCACCAGGGAGAGCGTCGACATCGCCTCGTCCCACAGGGCGAGGGAGTCGATGAGGGCGAACCCGGCGAAGGCCAGGACACCGGCGACGAGGCCGCGCAGCCACCAGGCGAGCACCGCGAGGATGCCGGCGAGGAGGAGCGGTTCGGGGGCGGTGAGGACGGTGTCGAGACCGTCGTACATGCCCTCGACGACCGTTTTGATCGTGTCGAAGAGCCAGGACATGTGGGTGACGAGCCAGTCGACGCCGGAGTCGACCCAGTCGCCGAGGTGCAGCCTAGGCATGGGCCGTCACCTTCTTCCCGCCGTCGCGCGGACTGTCGCAGGCCGTCGCCCGGCCCTGTTCGTCGCCGAGGAAGCGGACGAGGCGCCGGCCCGACACGGCGCCGACGAGTTTGCGCTTGCCGTCGAGGACGGCGACCGGATGGTCCAGGCGGGCGCTGAGCGCGCACAGCGCGGTGAACGGGGTGTCGGGGGTGGCGGTCTCGCAGCCGCAGTCCGCCTCGTCGCCGCGCACGGCGGTGTCCATGACGGCGGAGGCGGTCAGCACGCGGGAGCGGTCGACGTCCTGGATGAAGGAGGCGACGTAATCGTTCCCGGGGCGGAGCAGGATGTCCTCCGCCGTGCCCGTCTGCACGATCCGGCCGTCGCGCATGACGGCGATCCGGTCGCCCAGACGCATGGCCTCGTTGAGGTCGTGGGTGATGAAGACGATGGTCTTCTTCAGCGTCTGCTGGAGCGTGAGGAGCTGATCCTGCATGTCGCGGCGGATCAGCGGGTCCAGCGCGCTGAAGGACTCGTCCATCAGGAGCAGGTCGGCGTCGGTGGCCAGGGCGCGGGCCAGGCCGACGCGCTGCTGCATGCCGCCGGACAGCTCGTCCGGCCAGGACCTCTCCCAGCCGGCCAGACCGCAGAGCCGCAGCGCCTCGGCGGCGCGCTCCTCGCGTTCGCGGCGGGGGACGCCCTGGACGGCGAGGCCGTAGGCGGCGTTGTCGAGGACGCTGCGGTGCGGGAAGAGCGCGAAGTGCTGGAAGACCATGCTGATCTTCTTCGCCCGGACCTCGCGCAGTTCGCGGTCGGCGAGGGCGGTGAGGTCCTGGCCGTCGAAGAGGACGCGTCCGGCGGTCGGCTCCAGCAGCCCGTTGAGCATCCGCAGCAGGGTGGACTTGCCCGAGCCGGACAGGCCCATCACGACGAAGATCTCGCCCGGTGCCACCGTGAAGGAGGCGTCGATGACGGCGGCCGTGGTGCCGTCGGCGCGCAGTTCCTCCCGGTCGGCTCCCTCCCGGAGCCGCTCGACTGCCTGCTGCGGTCGTCTGCCGAACACCTTGTGCAGATGCTCGGCCTCAAGCCTGGAGGACACGCGTACCTCTCGTCGGGGACAGGAATCGGAGCAGTCGGCAACAGCAAACAGTTGAAAGCGCAACCGGGCACTGCTCCGAGGCCGTCCCTGCCCTGGTCCGATGGGGGCAAACGTACGAGTGGTTCAGTTCACAGCAGGTTTCACAGGAGGTTCACTCCTGCCACGGGAGTGAATACGCACCGGATACCGGGGCGCGCTTGCGGCATGATGCGAGGCGTGACCGGACGACTGATGCTCCTCGACACCGCCTCGCTCTACTTCCGCGCCTACTTCGGCGTCCCGGACTCCGTGAAGGCGCCGGACGGCACTCCGGTGAACGCCGTGCGCGGACTGCTGGACTTCATCGACCGGCTGGTGAAGGACCACCGGCCGGACGAGCTGGTCGCCTGCATGGACGCCGACTGGCGCCCCCAGTGGCGGGTCGACCTCATCCCCTCCTACAAGGCGCACCGCGTCGCCGAGGAGCGCGAGACGGGGCCGGACGAGGAGGAGGTGCCGGACACGCTCTCGCCGCAGGTGCCGATCATCGAGGCGGTCCTGGACGCGCTCGGCATCGCTCGGGTGGGCGTCGCCGGCTACGAGGCGGACGACGTGATCGGCACGTTCACCGGGCGGGCGAAGGGCCCGGTCGACATCGTCACCGGCGACCGCGACCTCTACCAGCTGGTGGACGACGCCCGCGGGGTACGCGTGCTGTATCCGCTGAAGGGCGTCGGCACGCTCCAGCTCACGGACGAGGCGTGGCTGCGCGAGAAGTACGGCGTCGACGGGAGCGGCTACGCGGATCTGGCGCTGCTGCGCGGCGACCCGAGCGACGGCCTGCCCGGCGTGCCGGGCATCGGGGAGAAGACCGCGGCCAAGCTGCTGGCCGAGTTCGGCGATCTGGCCGGGATCGTGGCGGCGATCGACGACCGCACGGCGAAGCTGACGCCGTCGCAGCGGCTGCGACTGGACGAGGCCCGGCCGTATCTCGCCGTCGCGCCGACGGTGGTCAAGGTCGCCGGCGACGTGCCCCTGCCGGACGTGGACACCGCGTTGCCGCGCGCACCGCGGGACGGAGCGACACTGGAGGCACTGGCGCAGCGCTGGGGACTCGGCGGGTCGCTCCAGCGGCTGCTGACGACCCTGGGTACACCGCCCGCGTAACCATTGCTCTCGCCTCGGGGAATGACAACGGCGCAGGCGGGGAGTCATCCTCGGCATGAGATCCGGGAGAGAGGTGAGCCGACCTCTCGAACGGGGAGGGCATCACCGGGGGGAGAGATGCTAACTTAGGTAAACCTAACCATATCCACATGGGAGGCCGTCATGGCAGAACGTCCGGCACGGAAGCCGCGGACGCCCCGATCCGCGCAGGTCGTCCGCACCGAACGGCTCACCCCCCATATGCAGCGCGTCGTCCTCGGCGGCGAGGGCCTGGCCGGCTTCACCGCCGACACCTGCACCGACCACTACGTCAAACTGCTCTTCGGCCCCGAGGGCGTGACCTACCCCGAGCCCTTCGACCTGGATCGCATCCGCGCCGAGTTCCCCCGTGAGCACTGGCCGGTGACCCGCACCTACACCGTGCGCAACTGGGACGCCGAACTCCGCGAGCTGACCCTGGACTTCGTGGTCCACGGCGACGAGGGCCTGGCCGGGCCGTGGGCGGCGCGCGTCCAGCCGGGCGAGACCGTCCGCTTCATGGGCCCCGGTGGCGCGTACGCGCCCGACACCACCGCCGACTGGCATCTGCTGGCGGGCGACGAGAGCGCCCTGCCGGCCATCGCGGCCGCCCTGGAGTCGCTGCCCGCCGGCAGCGTCGCCCACGCCTTCATCGAGGTGTCGGGCCCCGCGGAGGAGCAGAAGGTCGACTCCGACGTGGAGATCGTCTGGCTGCACCGCGGCGACCGGCCGGTCGGCGAGCGGCTCGTCGAGGCCGTACGGGCTCTGGAGTTCCCCGAGGGCCGCCTGCACGCGTTCGTGCACGGCGAGGCCGCCTGCGTGAAGGAGCTGCGCAAACTCCTGCGCGTCGAGCTCCAGATCCCGCGCGAGGACCTGTCGATCTCCGGCTACTGGCGGCTCGGCCACAACGAGGACGGCTGGCAGGCCTCGAAGCGGGACTGGAACGCGCGTGTGGAGGCGGAGCAGGAGGGCGCGGCACCGGCCGCCTGACCTGACGGAAGCGGCCCGCAATCGTGACGCGGGCCGCCTGCGACCCCTCGGGGGCCGCACCCGCCCGCGCCTACACCGACCGCTGGTACGACCGGAACGTCCCGATCGAGAGCCACACGGCCGCCGTCGCGAGCGCGAGGAGCGCCCCGCCGCGCAGGAGCACCGCGCCCCAGTCGGGGTCGGCGGACAGGGCCGACCGGCCGGCGACCATCGCCCAGTCCAACGGGTTGAAACGGGCCACCTGCCGTATCCAGCCGGGCATCCGGTCCGGTGCCATGAACGCGCTGGAGAGGAAGGTCAGCGGCAGCAGCAGGAACGTGTTGACGCCGATGATCGACTCCCGCTCCCGCACCAGCATGCCCAGGGCGTTGGACAGCGCCCCGAAGACCGTGCCCAGCAACACCGAGGCGAGGACCAGGACGACGACGCCCACGAACCCGCCCGGGTACTGCGCACCGCCCGCCAGTCCCAGCAGCACGATGACGGCCGACTGCAGGGCGGTGACGATGCCGTTGTGGACGACATTGCCGTTCATCAGCGCGGCCCGGCTGGCGGGGGTGGTCAGAAAACGGTTGAGGGTGCCGCGCTGGATCTCCTCCAACGTGCCCATGCCCGCCCACAGGTTGGAGGCGAGCGCGCTCATCACGACCACGCCGGGCACCAGGTAGTCGAGGTAGGAGGCCGTACCGAAGCCGCCCAGCACCACGACGTTCTCGAAGAGGCTGCCGAAGAGGAACAGCCAGATCACCGGCTGGATCAGGGTGATCACGGCGTACGCGGGCTGGCGGGCGAACACCATCAGCTGGCGTTGCGTCATGTACCAGGTCTGGACGATCGCGGTGCTCATCGCGCACCCCCGGCGAGGACGAGGGCGTCGGCGCCGGTCCCGCTCTCGGCCTCGGCCTCGGCGTAACGACGCCCCGCATACCGCAGGTAGACGTCGTCGAGGGAGGGGCGGGCGACGGTCGCGGTGGCGACGGCCGCCCCGGCCCGCTCCAGGGCGCCGAGCAGCGCGGGCACCGCCGCCGCTCCGTCCTCGGCGCGGACACTGATCCGTGGCCCGTCGAACACCACCTCGTGGACGCCGGGCAGCCCGCCCAGGACGCCTTCCAGCAGCACACGGCCGCTCTCGCCCAGCGCGGTGCGCAGCTCCACATGCACCGCGTCGCCGCGGAGTTCGCCCTTGAGGGAGTCGGGAGTGCCGGTGACGACGATCCGCCCGCGGTCGACGATGGCGACGCGCTCGGCGAGCCGGTCGGCCTCCTCCAGGTAGTGCGTGGTGAGCAGGATGGTCAGCCCCTCCTCGCCGGCCAGCCGGCCGATCTCGTCCCACATCGCGGTGCGGGCCTCCGGGTCCAGGCCGGTGGTGGGCTCGTCGAGGAAGAGCACCTCGGGCCGGTGCACCAGACCGAGGGCGACGTCGAGTCGGCGCCGCATGCCGCCGGAGTAGCCCTTGACCGGGCGCCGGGCGGCCTCGGAGAGCGCGAAACGCTCGAGCAGCTCGTCGACGCGCCGGTCGAGGGCGGCGCCCCGCAGGCCGTAGAGCCTGCCCTGGAGGCGGAGGTTGTCGCGGCCGGTGGCGACCGGGTCGGCGCCGGAGTTCTGCGCGACCACGCCGATCGCGCGGCGCACCCGGTCCGGGTGGCGCAGCACGTCGTGACCGGCGACGGTGGCCGACCCGGAGTCGGGGCGGGCGAGGGTGGTGAGGATCTTGACGGCGGTGGACTTGCCGGCGCCGTTGGGGCCGAGCAGCCCGAAGACGGTACCGGGCTCGACGGTGATCTCGAGGCCGTTCAGGGCGGTGACGCCACCGGGGTAGGTCTTGACGAGTCGACGCGCCTCGACCGCGGGCGCGCGGGTGTTGCTCATGACGGTGCTCCTTCGTGAGCGGACAGGACTACTGATCCGCGTGAAGAGCGCCGGGCTATCCTGGGTGTGCCGCACCTCGATGGCCCGGAGCCGCTTCACGGCGGATTCCGTTCGGGGTTGGGGACCCCGGCGGAGCTGCTCCAACAGCCCTGCCGGGGTCGTTTCTCAAGAGGTGAATTCCGTCGGCAGCTCCCCCGTCTCGTGGAAACGCCGCCAGTCCTCGACGCCGGGCAGTGAGCCCTTCCTGATCTCCTCGAGGAATCCGCCGACCCACTCGGCCTGCGCCTCGACCATGTGCAGCTGGTACTCGACCTCGACGAGGAAGAGCCTCGGCAGCGTCTCGTAGAGCTTCTCCAGGACGCCCCGGCCGCCGGCCACCTGGACCTCCAGCGAACTCAGCCGGGTCTCCAGCAGGCGGACCACCTCGTCGGGAGGCAGTGCCGCCATCAGCGAGAGCGCCGTCTCGAAGATCGGGTACTCCTTGGCGGGGATGGCGATCAGATCGGACAGCCACTCGGCCATCTCCTCACGCCCGGCCTCGGTGAGCCCGTAGACCGTGCGCTCGGGGCGGTTGCCCTGGCGTTCCACACCGGTCACCTCGACGAAGCCGTACTTCTCGAGGTTCTGCACGACGGTGTAGAGCGAGCCGTAGTTCGTCTTCGTACTGGTGTCCTTGCCCTGGCTGCGCAGGGTCTGGGCGATCTCGTACGGATGCATCGGCTTCTGCCAGAGCGTCGTCATCACGGCGAGCGCCAACGGATTGCTGAGCTTGCGGCGCTTCCTCGTCACGACGACCACCTCGCTTCTCGACGAAAAGTTCGCCACCGAATATCCGTAGCCGAACATATCGCGAGTATCCGCACGTTCGCAAGAGACGCGATGTAACGCGATCGAGTGAGGTGTGCGAGGACGTGAGGACTTGGGCCCGCCCCGGACACGGCGGCGTGACGCGCACGAAACAGCGCGTCCCTAATTTCTGTCGCCCGACAGGAATTACGTTCCCTCTGGGCCCAAGGCAGGTTCCGCCGTGACGACAACAGCCCCTTCCGACGTACGCCCCGACCCGCCGCACTCCCCCGACGCGGGCGACGGCTCCCTCGCCGAGTTCGGCTACCGCCAGGAGCTGCACCGCAGCCTGGGCCGGTATGCCTCGTTCGCCGCCGGGTTCTCCTTCATCTCCGTGCTGACGACCGTCTTCCAGTTCTTCGCCTTCGGGTACGCCTTCGGCGGCCCGGTCTTCTTCTGGGCCTGGCCGGTCGTGCTGGTCGGCCAGTTGCTGGTCGCCGCGTGCTTCGCGGAACTGGCGGCGCGCTACCCGATCTCGGGCGCGATCTACCAGTGGTCCTCGCGGCTGTCGACTCCGTCGTTCGGCTGGTTCGCCGGCTGGATCATGGTGATCGGGCAGATCGTCGTGGTCGCCGCGGCCGCGCTGGCGCTCCAGATGGTGCTGCCGGCGATCTGGTCGGGCTTCCAGCTGATCGGCACCGACCCGGCGCCCACCTCGCCCGACGGCGCGGCCAACGCGGCGCTGCTCGGCGTGCTCCTGCTGGCGCTCACCACCTTCGTGAACGTCGTCGACAACCGCGTGATGTCCGTGATCAACCGGGTCGGCGTGACCGCCGAGATCATCGGCGCGGTACTCATCGTCGTGCTGCTGCTCACCCACTCCGAGCGCACTCCGAGCATCACCTTCCACACCGAAGGGGCCGCGCAGAACGGCCTGTTCGGGGCGCTGCTCGTCGGCTCGTTCACGGCCGCGTACGTGATGATCGGATTCGACAGCGCGGGCGAGATGAGCGAGGAGACACACCACCCGCGGCGCACCGCGCCCCGCACGATCCTCACCGCGCTCGGCGCGGCCGGCCTGCTCGGCGGGCTGATCGTGCTGGGTGGACTGCTCGCCGCCCCCAGCCTCACCGACGGACGGCTCGGGGTCGACGGCCTCAGCTACGTCCTCACCAGCAGCCTCGGCGACGGGGTCGGCAAGGTGCTGCTGGCGGACGTGGTGGTCTCGATCGCGGTGGCGACGCTCGCCATTCAGACGGCGGCCTGCCGGATGCTGTTCTCCATGGCCCGCGACGGACAGCTCCCGTTCTCCGGCCGCCTCGCGCGCGTGAACCCCCGTACCGGCATGCCGAGCGCCCCGGCGCTGGTGGTCGGCGTCCTCGCGGCGGCCCTGCTGCTGCTCAACTTCGCCTCACCGGACGCCTTCCTGGCCATCGGCACGACCTGCATCGTGATGCTCTACCTGGCGTACGCGATGGTCACCGGCCCGCTGCTGGTGCGCCGGCTGCGCGGACAGTTCTCCTCGGCCGGCACGGACGAGACGGGCGGCCACCTGTTCTCCCTAGGCCGCTGGGGCGTCCCGGTGAACGCCCTCGCGCTCCTCTACGGCCTGCTGATGACGGTCAACCTGGCCTGGCCGCGCGCGGCGGTGTACGACCC
Source organism: Streptomyces sp. NBC_00080 (assembly GCF_045041255.1). Taxonomy (NCBI): domain Bacteria; kingdom Bacillati; phylum Actinomycetota; class Actinomycetes; order Kitasatosporales; family Streptomycetaceae; genus Streptomyces; species Streptomyces sp. NBC_00080. The sequence continues at coordinate 7,596,595 of NZ_CP108235.1, read as the reverse complement.
GGCGGGCGGCCACTGGTACTTCCAGTGGTTCACCGTGCTGTTCCTCGGCGCGACACTCGCGGCCGGTGTGGCGTTCCGGACCTACCGCGGCCGATCACCGGCACCGGCCGCCGCGGCACCGGAGACGGCGGCCGCGTAGCCCCGACGGCCACGGTCCGGCAGGCGAACACGTCAGGCCGACGCGCGCATGGGCAGTCATGCGCGCGTCGGCGCGCCTCGCTCAGTCGCCCTGCACGCGTGCGTGGAGATGCATGTCGTGCCAGCCGTCCTGGTGGAGGGCGGCGCTGCGCCGGGTGCCCTCCAGGAGGTAGCCGGCCTTGCCGGCCACCCGGCAGGACGCCTCGTTGGCGGTGGCGTGCATCAGCTCCAGGCGGTGGAAGCCGATCTCGTCGAAGGCCCAGCGGGTGAGCACGGTCGTCGCCCGGGGTGCCACGCCCCGGCCGCGGGCCGCCCTGGTCGTCCAGTACGCGACCTCGGCCACGCCCTCGGCGAGCAGGATGCCGCGCAGCGCCACCCGCCCGAGCAGTTCGCCGGTGTCCGTGTCGACGACGGCCCACTGGGCGTTCCGCTCCTCCGCCCAGCTCTCGCGCCACTCCTCGATCCAGCCGGCGACCTCCTCCTCGGAGTCGGCGGCCCTGACGTGCCACTGGTGCATGGCCGGATCCTGGAAGGCGGCGTACACGGCGGGGGCGTCCTCGGCCCGCCACGGGCGCAGGAGCAGTCCGTCGCCGCTGCGGAGCACGGGCTGCGGGGCCCCCGAGAGGGTTCCGGCGGGCAGGACGGCGTCGGCAGTGAAGGGCATGAGCCGCATCCTGCCAACGGACCAGGGCCCGACCAACGGGTTTTCCGGCCCGTAGGCTTGACCCCGATGAGACGCCGTACGCCGCCCCCGCCCTCCCCGTTGCCGCAGCGCGACGGGATCGACCCGGTGCGGGTGCGGTTGCCCGGCGAGGGCACCTGGGCCACCGTGCGGGAGCACCTGGTGGAGCGGCTGGGCGCGGCGCGCGCCGGGGTCGTGGACGCCATGCTGGAGGCGGGGCTCGTCGTCGGCGCCGACGGGCGACCGGTGGCGCCGGGCGCGGCCTACGTACCGGGGATGTTCGTCTGGTACCACCGCGAGCTGCCGCCCGAGGTGCCCGTGCCGTTCCCGCTGGAGATCGTGCACCGCGACGAGCACATCGTCGTCGTCGACAAGCCGCACTTCCTGGCCACCACCCCGCGCGGCAGCCATGTCACCGAGAGCGCGCTGGCCCGGCTGCGGCGGGAGCTGGACATCCCCGCACTCGGCGCCGCGCACCGGCTCGACCGGCTCACCGCCGGACTCGTGCTGTTCACCGTGCGCCCCGAGGAGCGCGGCGCCTACCAGTCACTGTTCCGCGACCGCCTGGTGCGCAAGGCGTACGAGGCCGTCGCGCCGTACGACCCGGCGCTCACCCTGCCCCGGACCGTGCGCAGCCGGATCGTCAAGGAGCGCGGGGTCCTGGCCGCCTACGAGGTGGCGGGCGAGCCGAACGCCGTGAGTCGCGTCGAGCTCGTGGAGCACGGTGCGCGGGGACTCGGCCGGTACCGGCTGCTGCCCGCCACCGGGCAGACCCATCAGCTGCGCGTCCACATGAGCACGCTCGGCGTGCCCATCCTCGGCGATCCGCTCTATCCCGAGGTGGCCGCCCCCGTGCCGGCCGGTGACTTCCGGCGCCCGCTTCAGCTGCTGGCGCGGGAGCTGGAGTTCACCGATCCGGTCACGGGGACGGAGCACCGGCTACGCAGCGGCCGGGTGCTCGAGGCCTGGACGTCGTACGACGGCTGGGCCGCCGCCCCGTCGTCGGGCGCCGCTCAGTAGCCGCGCCACCAGGACAGGAAGCGCTGCCAGGCGTTGGGCCTGGGGACCGGCCCCGTCGACTGCGGGACGGGCGGCACGGACTGCGGCGCGGACTGCGACACCGAACGCGGCGCGGGCTCCGGTGCGGCCACCGGTTCGGGGGCGGGCGCCGGCGCGGGCCGCGGCGCCGTGCTCACCGGCCGCGTGAGGCGCTGCGGCGGGATCGGGGCGTGGCTCGGCTTGTGCTTGACGTCCTGCTGGTCCTTCGGCTCGAACCGGACCGGCAGCTCCACCAGGTGCCGTGAGGCGATCGACATCGTCCACCGCAACTCGTCCTCGTCGCAGTCGAGTTGCACGTCCGGCAGTCGCATCAGCAGGGCGTCGACGCCGACGTCGGCGATGGCGCGGCCGATGTCCTGGCCGGGGCACTCGTGCGGACCGCTGCCGAAGGCGAGGTGGGAGCGGTTGCCCTGCATGTGGGCGGACAGGTCGGGTCGCACCCGGGGGTCCACGTTGCCGGGCGCGGGCGCGAAGAAGAGACCGTCGCCCCGGCGGATCCGCTGACCGCCCAACTCCGTGTCCTGCTTGGCGAAGTAGCCGAAGATGGTGCTGAACGGGGGCTCGTCCCACAGGGACTGCTCGACCGCCTCCGCCACCGTCATCTGGCCGCCGTTGAGCTGGGCGAGGAAGCGCGGGTCGGTCAGGACCATGCGCAGCGCGTTGGAGAGCAGGTTGACGGTGGCCTCGTAGGCGGCGAAGAGCACCAGGCGCAGATGCTCCCGGACCTCGTCGTCGGTGAGTCCGGCCGGGTGGGTGATGAGGTGGCTGGTGAAGTCGTCCTCGGGCTCGGCCCGGCGGCGGGTGGTGAGCCGGGCGAGCGCCTGCACGACGTACTCGTGGCTGGCGACCGCGGTCTCGCTGCCCTTGAGCGCGTCGCGGGCGGCGTGCACCATCTTGTCGTTGTACTCGTCGGGCATGCCGAGGACATGGCACATCACGGCCATCGGCAGGTGCTCGGCGAAGTCGCCGACCAGGTCGGCCCGGCCCTCCTCGCAGAAGCGGTTGACCAGGCGCTGGCTGGAGCGGTTGATGTAGCGGCGCACGCTGCGGTCGTCGATGGTCGCCATGGCCGCGGTGACCGCGCCGCGCAGCCGCTTGTGCTCGTCGCCCTCGGCGTGGGCGCAGATGGGCTGCCAGGCCATGTGCGGCATGAGCGGGTGGTCGGGCCTGACCTTGCCGTCCAGCATCTGCGACCAGATGCGGCTGTCCTTGGTGAACTGCGAGGGGGTGCGCACCATGCGCAGGTTCTCGGCGTGCCCGAGGACCATCCACATCGGCAGGTCGTCGTGGAGCAGGACCGGCGCCACGGGGCCGTGTTCCTCGCGCAGCCGCTCGTACAGCTCGTTGAGGTCCTCCGCGCCGGGGCCGTAGAGGCGGGCCAGTCCGCCGGGTCCGCGGACGTGCGCGGGGCAGCCGGGCGGCGGGTCCAGGGCGAGGTCGTGCGGACCGTTCGGGGTGGGGTGTTCGGGAGTCACAGGGGGTCGCTCCGAAACTGTGCTGAATCCGGTGGTGGGGGAAGTGGTGCCGTGCGGGTCAGGTGAGGCTGCGGGTCAGAGCCAGGGAGTGCAGGAAGCGCATGAGGGTCATCAGGACGTCACGGCTGGAGGCGCGGCGGCGGACGTCGCACTCCACGATCGGGATCTCGGGCGGCAGGTCGAGGGCCGCGCGCAGGTCGTCGATGGGGTAACGGGGCCCGTCGGGGAAGGTGTTGACGGCGACGACGAAGGGCACTCCGCCTTCCTCGAGCCGGCCCATGACCTCGAAGCTGACCTCGAGGCGGCGGGTGTCGACCAGGACGACCGCGCCGAGCGCGCCCTCGAACAGTCCGTTCCACAGGAACCAGAAGCGTTCCTGGCCGGGCGTGCCGAAGAGGTAGAGCACGACCTGCTCGGTGATGCGGATCCGGCCGAAGTCCATGGCCACGGTGGTGGCGTTCTTGGTCTCGGAGCCGTAGTTGTCGTCGACCCCGATGCCCGCCTGGGTCATGGTCTCCTCGGTGGTCAGCGGCCTGATCTCGCTGACGGAGCCGACCATGGTGGTCTTGCCGACGCCGAAGCCGCCCACGATGACGATCTTCGCCGCGGCCGTGGTGGTGTGCGGCAGATGGTCCTCGGCCCGTGGGCCGGGGATCGTGTCAGAGCCGTTGAAGTCCATGCATCACCGCTTCGAGAAGGGAACGGTCGGGGAGCTGCTGCCGGACGATGGGGGCGCGTGCCTGTACGAGTTCGGCCGCCAGCATCTCGGTGAGCAGCACCGTCACCACGCTGAACGGCAGGCCGAGGTAGGCCGAGATCTCGGCCACGGACAGCGGGGCGGCGCACATCCGCAGGACCGCCGTCTGCTCCGGGGTGGCCGACGAGGGCGGTTCGGCACGCGCCACGACTAACGTGACGAGGTCGACGGGTGCGCGCTCGCCGTCCGCGCCCGTGATGATGTAGAGCCGCTCGGGGTTCTTGCCCTCCCCCTCCGCCCCCTCCTTCGGGTCGTTCGGGAGCGGTGGGGGCGGCGGGGGCGGTTGCGGCAGGGGTTGTCGCCGGCGGCGTTGCGGAGGAGTCATACGCTGTGCCCGTTGCGCCGGGGCGGACTGGTCAGATGGGCGCCGATGCGGACCACGAGGTCGCGCATCATGCCGCTCATCCGACTGGCCTCGCAGCGCACGTCGGCGAGGACGGCGAGGTAGGCGTTGGCGCCGGCCGACATCATGTAGAAGTAGCCGCCGCTCAGGTCGATGACGACCATGTCCATCTCGCCGGTGCTCGAGTGGATCTCCTGGCCGACCGCGGCGGCCAGGCTCTGGAGGCCCGCGCAGGCGGCGGCGACCCGGTCGGCGGCGTCGGGGTCACCGGCGTAGCGGGCGATGCGCAGCCCGTCGGCCGAGAGGACCACGATCATCTCGATGCCCGGAACCCCGTCGTAGAGCTCCTTGAGCAGCCAGTCGAAGTTTTGGCGCTGCTGGATCACGTGAGGTCCCCTTCATCGTCGGCCTCGGGCTTGGCCTTGTCTTCGAGCAGATGCACGTATGCGGTGGGATTGCGGGTGAAGTCGGTGGGGTGCACGCCGGGCGGGGCCGCTTTGACCAGGCCCTCCCAGAAGGCCTCGAACGCCAGGCCGGGCTCCCGCTTCTTCTGGGGCTCCGGCTCGGGCTCGGGCCGGCGCTGTGCGAACGGGTCGGGCTTGCCGAGGCGCTCGGCCTCCTGGGCGGCGTACGCCTCGGCGTAGCGCTGGGTGATCGGGATCGTGGTCTTGCTGCGGCGCTGCGGCAGACCCTGATCGGTCCACTCGGTGACCTCGGGCACCTCGTCGTCGGTCAGGGAGACTCCGGCCGGGATACGCGCGTTGGTGGGGCGGCGCTTCTTGGGCGGACGCTTGGGGCCCTCGCCGATCTGGCTCAGGTCGATCTGCGGTACGGCGGTGGCTCCGATGCCGTGCGCGAAGCCGGGGGCGGGGTCGGAGGTCTGCATCTCGCTCGGCACGATGAGGACGGCCCGGACGCCGCCGTAGGCCGAGGTGCGCAGCGAGACCTGGAGGTTGAACGACGTGCACAGACGGCCGACGACCGCGAGGCCCAGGCGCGGGGTGCCGCCCACGTCCTGGATGTCGACGCCCGCCTTGGCCTGCTCCAGCATGCGTTCGGCCTTGGCGCGGGCCTCTTCGCTGAGGCTGACGCCGGCGTCCTCGATCTCGATGGCGATGCCGGTCTGCACCTCGACGGCGTTGACGTGCACCTTGCTCTGCGGGGGCGAGTAGCGGGTGGCGTTGTCGAGGAGTTCCGCGAGCGCGTGGATGAGCGGCTCCACGGAGAGGCCGCGGATGTTCACCTTGGCGATGGAGTCCAGCTGGATGCGGCGGTACTCCAGGATCCGGGACATGGCGCCGCGCAGCACGCTGTACAGCGGGACCGGCTGGGGCCAGTTGCGGCCGGGCCGGCCGCCGCCGAGCACGCCGATGGAGTCGGCGAGGCGGCCGATCAGCGAGGTGCCGTGGTCGATGCGCAGCAGGTCGTCGAAGACCTCGGGGTTACGGCCGTGGTCCTCCTCCATCTCTCGCAGTTCCGCGGACTGCTGGTGGACGATGGCCTGCACCCGGCGGGCGATGCTGACGAAGGAGCGCTGGGCCGAGTCGCGCAGGGACTCCTCGTGGTCGACGATGTCGAGGATCTTCCTGATCACGGCGCGCTGCGCGTCGTCGAGGTCACGGAAGTCGGGATCACCCTCGCTGAAGTCGCGCATCACCTCCCTGGGGGAATTTCCGGCCCGCAGCCACTCCACCGCGTTGGGCACGAACTGCTCGGCGAGGCGGCGGTTCTCCTCCGCGTGGCCGGCCACCCGCCGTTCCAGGTACGCGACGCGCTGGTCCCGCTCCGCGCGCAGCTCCCGCAGGCGCCGCCCACGGCGCACCGACTCGGCTCCCGCCGCGATGACCAGGACGGTGGCGACGGCTCCGCAGACGCCGACGGCGAGCCGGGCCTGCGTCGCCACCAGGGCGACGGCGGCTCCGGTCGCCGCGGCCATCAGTATCGCCGGCAGCAACAGCACGCGCGCGTAGGGAAGTTCTCGGCGACCGGGTGGGGACTGAACACTCACCATGTGGGCACCCTCTGTAGGGATCTGTCGGCATCTTCGGGAAGTTTGGGAACAAGCGCACGAATACGCCTCAACTCGGTGCGCCGCGGGCGAGCTTAGTCCGACCGGATCATCGCCGTGTCATATTCCGCAACAGCCTGAAACCACTTCCGTACGTGGAGTAACCTCAGTCCATTTACACGCACGGCATTCGTTCGAACACCGTGCGTGATGCAGTACAGGCGTACGGAACAGTTCACCGGGACGGATGAGACGAGCACCCGCGAGCGGCTCGGGCGGTGTTCAGTTCCCCGCGATGCGCAGCGCCGCGTCGGCGGTGGCGCGGGCGAACTCCGAGACCGAGCGGTCGGGATCCGAGCGGTGCACGAGGATGACTCCCTCGATGAGACCGAAGACCAGGTCGGTGCGGAGATCCAGCGCGCTTTTCGCGAGCGCGCCGCCCGTCGCCGTGGCGGCGATCAACTGGCGGTAGGCGTCCTTGAGTTCGGCGCGCACGGCATGGAAGCCGGCGAACCGCTCGGTGCGCACCTCGGGCAGCAGGTAGAGGCCGCCGAGGTTGTGCGAGCCGCCGCACAGCAGCTCGACGTCGGTTCGGCACAGCTCCCACAGCCGGTCCTCGGCCGTCCGGCCGTCGTCCGCGAGCAGCTCACGGGCGTAGGCCAGCGAGGGCGTGACCGTCGACTCCAGCAGCGCGGCGAGCAGTTCCTCCTTGCCCGAGACGTAGTGGTACATGGAGGCCTGGCGCATTCCCGCGCGTTCGGCGACGGCCCGGGTGGTGGTGGCGGCGTAGCCGCGGGTGGTGAACAACTCCGCGGCGGCCACGAGCAGTTCGGCGCGCGGCGTGAGCCCGCTGTCCGGGCGCTGCGCGGCCCGCGGGCGGCCCACTCGACGTCCGCTGCTCGTCCCCATGCCTTCGATCCTCGCACACGGTGCCGGACGGCGATCTTCGGACGGCCCGGTGAGGAGTCGGTAACCGCCCCGCAACCGGAGGGCAACGGCGGCGACCCGCCCCGGACCTAATTTCTGTCGGGCGACAGAAATACCGCGACAGCGACGGAACCGAGCTGCGGAGGTCCGCAATGGCGGCGACAGCGACCACATACGGGGCACGCGCCCACGCCCGGGCGCAGGAGGGCGCCCGCGCCGAGGCCATGCCGGTCGTCCCGGCCCGGGACTGGCAGGACCCGCCCTGCGAGGCGGGCCACCTGGTGTGGGCCGAGACGCTCGCGGGCGGCAACTACACCCACCGGGTGCTCGCGCGCGGCACCGAGCTGCGCCTGACCGACCTGCACGGCGACGCCTGCGCCCATCTGCTCCTGCACGTGGACGGCAGGCCCTGGGAGCGGCTGAACGTCGCCGACACGGTCAAGGTGCAGTGGAACGCCTACCTCGGCGAGGGCGTGCTGCTCCTGTCCGACCAGGGACGCGTCCTCGCCTCGGTCGTCGCCGACACCGCCGGCCGGCACGACGCCCTGTGCGGCACCTCCACCCTCGTACGCAACACCGAGCGCTACGGCGACGGCAGCCCGCAGTCCGCCTCCCCGGCCGGCCGGGAGCTGTTCAAGCTGGCGGCCGCGAAGAACGGCCTGGAACCCCGTGACCTGCCGCCCTCGCTCTCCTTCTTCCAGGGGGTGCGGGTCCGCGACGACGGCACGCTCGACTTCACCGGCTCGGCGGGCCCGGGCGGCAGCGTCACCCTGCGCGCCGAGCAGGACGTGACGGTCCTGATCGCCAACGTGCCGCACCCGGCCGATCCCCGGCCGCAGTACGTCAGCACCCCGCTGGAGGTCCTCGCCTGGCGGGCGGCGGCCACCCACCCCGGCGACCCGCTGTGGGACGCCACCCCCGAAGGCCGCCGCGCCTTCCTCAACACCGCCGAATTCCTGACCGCGAGGGGGCTCGCATGAGCACGAAGACAGTGGTGGCGGCCCGCGCCTCCTGGTCCTCGGTCGTCCGTGAGGGCGAGACGCTGACCATCACCGACCTGCACGGCAACCAGGCCGTCGACTTCCTCGTGTACGACGCCCACGACACGTCCGTGCGCTACAGCGCGCCCGACACGATCCACGCCCAGGGCGGCATCTTCCTCACCACGGGCAGTGTGCTGATGTCCAACGAGCACACTCCGCTGATGACGGTGACCGCCGACGGCGTGGGCCGCCACGACACCGTCGGCGGCGCCTGCTCCAAGGAGTCCAACACCCTGCGCTACGGCCACCACACCTACGCGCAGCACGCGTGTGTGGACAACTTCCTCGCCGAGGGCGCCCGGCACGGGCTCGGCAAGCGGGACCTGGTCTCCAACATCAACTGGTACATGAACGTGCCCGTCGAGAAGGACGGCACCCTCGGCATCGTCGACGGTCTCTCCGCGCCGGGTCTCTCGCTCACGCTGCGCGCCGAACGGGACGTCCTCGTACTGGTCTCCAACTGCCCCCAGATCAACAACCCCTGCAACGGCTTCGAGCCGACGGCGGTGCGGATGACCATCGACGAGGCGGACGCCGCATGACCTTCGACACGCTGCTGGTCGCCAACCGGGGCGAGATCGCCGTCCGCGTCATCCGTACGGCCCGCGAACTCGGCCTGCGGACGGTGGCGGTGTACTCCGACGCCGACCGCTCGGCCGCCCACGTCCGGCTCGCCGACCAGGCCGTACGGCTCGGCCCGGCACCCGCGAAGGAGTCGTACCTCGACGCCGACCTGGTCCTGGCCGCGGCCAAGGACACCGGCGCGGGAGCGATCCACCCGGGCTACGGCTTCCTCTCCGAGGACGCGGCCTTCGCACGCCGCTGCGCCGACGCCGGGATCGTCTTCGTGGGCCCGACGCCGGAGCAGCTGGAGCTGTTCGGCGCCAAGCACACCGCGCGGGCGGCGGCTCAGGCGGCAGGAGTGCCGCTCGCCCCCGGCACCGGGCTGCTGGCGGACCTGCCCGAGGCGCTGGAACAGGCCCGGCTCGTCGGCTACCCGGTCATGCTCAAGGCCACCGGCGGTGGCGGCGGGATCGGCATGTCGACCTGTGGCTCGGCCGCCGAACTGACCGACGCCTGGGAGCGCGTCCAGCGTGTCGCCGCCGCGTCCTTCTCCTCGGCCGGCGTCTTCCTGGAACGGCTCGTGGAGCACGCCCGTCATGTCGAGGTGCAGGTCTTCGGCGACGGCGCGGGAAAGGTCGTCGTCCTCGGCGACCGGGACTGCTCCCTCCAGCGCCGCAACCAGAAGGTCGTGGAAGAAGCCCCGGCCCCCGGCCTTCCCCCGCGCGTTCGCGAGCAACTCGCTTCGAACGCACGCGACTTGTGTGCTTCGGTCGGCTATCGGTCCGCCGGCACCGTCGAGTTCGTCTACGACGCGGCCCGCGAAGAGGCCTACTTCCTGGAGGTCAACACCCGCCTTCAGGTGGAACATCCCGTCACCGAGGAGATCCACGGCGTCGACCTGGTCGCCTGGATGCTGCGCCTGGCGCGCGGCGAGCGGGACGTCGTACGCGACCCGGGCCCGCCCCGCGGCCACGCCGTCGAGGCACGCCTCTACGCGGAGGACCCCAGCCGCGACCACCGGCCCAGCGCCGGCCTGTTGACCCGGGTCGAGTTCCCGCAGGGCGTACGCGTCGACGGATGGGTGGAGACGGGCACCGAGGTGACGACGTCGTACGACCCGATGCTCGCGAAGGTGATCGCGTACGGCTCGGACCGGGATCACGCGCTGCGCCGCCTGGACGAGGCGCTGGCCAGGACCCGCGTGGACGGCATCGAGACGAACCTCGGGCTGGTCCGCGCGGCGCTGGCGGACTCCCGGTTCGTGACGGCGACCCACTCGACGGCGACCCTCGCCACCGTCACCGACCCGACCCCCCGCGTCGAGGTCGTCTCCGGCGGCACCCTCACCACCGTGCAGGACTGGCCCGGCCGCACCGGCCACTGGCAGGTCGGCGTCCCGCCCTCCGGCCCGATGGACGACCGCTCGTTCCGCCTCGGCAACCGGGCGCTCGGCAACCCCGAGGGCGCCCCGGGCCTGGAGTGCACCCTCCAGGGCCCGGCCCTGCGCTTCACCCACGCCACCACGGTGTGTGTGACGGGCGCGCCGGCCCCGGTCACCGTGGACGGCACGGCGGTGGCGCGGTGGGAGCCGGTGACCGTACCGGCCGGGTCCCTCCTGGAGATCGGCGCGCCCGGTGAGCACGGACTGCGGACGTACGTCCTGTTCGCGGGCGGCCTGGACGTGCCCGCCTTCCTGGGCAGCGCGAGCACGTTCACGCTGGGCCGCTTCGGCGGCCACGGCGGACGGGCGCTGCGCACGGGTGACGTCCTGCACGGCGGGACGGTCGTCGAGGGCAGCGCCGTACCTGTCCCGGACCGCCCGGAGTTCACCCCGGTCTGGCACCTGGGCGCGGTCGAAGGCCCGCACGCGGCACCGGAGTTCTTCACCGAGGACGACATCCGCGACTTCTACGCCGCCGACTGGAAGGTCCACTTCAACTCGGCCCGCACCGGTGTGCGCCTGGTCGGGCCCAAACCGCGCTGGGCCCGCACCGACGGCGGCGAGGCGGGCCTGCACCCGTCCAACATCCACGACACCCCCTATTCCGTGGGCGCCGTCGACTACACCGGCGACATGCCGGTGCTGCTCGGCCCGGACGGCCCGTCCCTCGGCGGGTTCGTGTGCCCGGCCACGGTGCTCAGCTCCGAGCGCTGGAAGCTGGGCCAGCTGCGCCCGGGCGACACGGTCCGCTTCGCGCCGGTGACCGGGGACGGCACGCCGCGCCCCGCGATCGTCGACGGGGGTGTGCTGGCCCGGGACGGCGACGTGACCTACCGGCGCAGCGGCGACGACAACCTGCTGGTCGAGTTCGGACCGCTCCAGCTGGACCTGGCGCTGCGCATGCGGGTCCACGCGCTGATGGAGGCGGTGGCCGCGGCGGACCTGGCCGGCGTCACCGATCTCACCCCGGGCATCCGCTCCCTGCAGATCCGCACGGACCCCGGCCGCCTCCCCCAGCGTGAACTCCTCGCGGTGGTACGGAAGATGACGGCCGCCCTGCCGCCCTCGGACGAACTGGTCGTCCCCTCCCGCACCGTGCACCTGCCGCTGTCCTGGGACGACCCCGCGACCCGCGAGGCCATCGCCCGCTACATGGCGGGCGTCCGCGACGACGCCCCCTGGTGCCCCTGGAACATCGAGTTCATCCGCCGGGTCAACGGCCTGGACGCGGTGGCGGACGTCTACGACACGGTGTTCGCCGCGGAGTACCTGGTCCTGGGCCTCGGAGACGTCTACCTGGGCGCCCCGGTCGCCACCCCGCTCGACCCGCGCCACCGCCTGGTGACGACGAAGTACAACCCCGCGCGCACCTGGACGGCCGAGAACTCGGTGGGCATCGGCGGCGCGTACCTCTGCGTCTACGGCATGGAGGGGCCCGGCGGCTACCAGTTCGTGGGCCGGACGACCCAGGTGTGGTCGCCCTGGCAGCAGCGCGGCGCGTTCGAACCGGGGTCGCCCTGGCTGCTGCGCTTCTTCGACCGGATCCGCTGGTATCCGGTCGACGCGGACGAACTCCTCGAACTGCGGGCCGACATCATCTCGGGGCGCTTCGTGCCGCGCGTCGAGGAGGGCACCTTCTCGCTCGCCGGGTACCAGGCCTTCCTCGCCGAGAACGCCGGCCCCATAGCGGAGTTCAGGTCCCGCCAGCAGACCGCGTTCACGGCCGAGCGGGCCGCCTGGGAGGCGGCCGGCGAGTTCGCGCGGGCCGCGGCCGCCGAGGCGCCGGCCGCTCCCCCGGCCGAGGTGGCGGTACCACCGGGCGGCCGCCTGGTCGAGGCCGAGTTCGCCGCCTCCGTCTGGCAGCTGAACGTGTCGCCGGGCGACGAGGTGACGGCGGGGCAGCCGCTGCTCGCCCTGGAGGCGATGAAGATGGAGTCCAGGGTGCACGCGCCGGTCGACGGCGTGGTGGCACAGATCCTGGCCCGCCCCGGCGACCAGGTCGAGGCGGGGACGGCACTGCTCGTCCTGGCCCCGGCCGCGAGCTGACCCGGCCGATCCGCCCGACACCACGCAAGGAGCACGCATGTCCACGACTGTGTCCCGCGTCCGCGCCGCCTACGCCCGCATCGAGGCCACGGACCGCCCGGAGATCTGGATCGACCTTCGGCCGCGGGCGGACGTCGAGGCGGAGGCCCGCACGCTCGACGAACGGCTGGCGCGCGGTGAGCGTCTCCCGCTCGCCGGCCGGCTGCTCGCCGTCAAGGGCAACATCGACGTGGCGGGACTGCCCACCACCGCGGGCTGCCCGGCGTACGCCTACCGGCCCGCCGCCGACGCCCCGGTCGTCGCCCGGCTCCGCGCGGCCGGCGCGCTGGTGCTGGGCACCACCAACCTGGACCAGTTCGCGACCGGCCTGGTCGGCACCCGCTCCCCGCACGGCGCGGTGCGGGGCGCCGTCGACCCGTCACGGGTGAGCGGCGGTTCCAGCTCCGGTTCGGCCGTCGCGGTGGCCCTCGGCATCGCCGACCTCGCCCTGGGCACGGACACGGCGGGTTCCGGGCGGGTCCCGGCCGCCTTCAACGGCATCGTCGGTCTCAAGCCCACCCGTGGGCTGGTCCCCACCGAGGGCGTCGTCCCGGCCTGCGCCTCGATCGACTGTGTGACGGTCTTCGCCCGCACGCTCCCCGAGGCGGAACGGGCCCTGGCCCACATGGCGTCGCCGGCCGGCCGCGCCCTCCCCTCGCTCCCCGCCCGCGCTCCCGGACCCTGGCGGATCGCGGTCCCGCCCCTCGACCAGTTGGGTGAGCTGGACCAGGGCTGGGCGGCGGCCTACGAGGCGGCGGTACGGCGGCTCGGGGCGGCCGGGGCCGAGATCCGCGGCATCGACCTCGCCCCGTTCACCGAGGCCGCCGCGATGCTCTACGAGGGCGCGTTCGTCGCCGAGCGCTACACCGCCGTGGGTGCGTTCGTCGACAAGTCGACCGCGGAGGGCGGCGAGGGTCTGGATCCGACGGTGGCGGGCATCATCACCCGGGCCCGGGACATCCCGGCCCATCGGCTCTACACGGACACCGAACGCCTGACGGCCCTGCGCACCCGCGCCCTGGCCGAACTGGCCGACTCGGACGCCCTGTTGCTGCCCACCACGCCCGGCCACCCCACCCTCGCCGAGGTCGCCGCCGACCCGCTGGGCGCCAACGCCCGCCTGGGCCGGTTCACCAACTCCACCAACCTCTTCGACCTGGCGGCGGCGGCCGTCCCGGCGGGCGAGGTGAACGGCCTGCCCTTCGGCGTGATGCTGGTCGGCCCGGCCTTCACGGACGACCGGCTGGCCCGGATCGCGGACCTGCTGCGCCCCGAGGTGTACCTGGCGGTGGCGGGCGCCCATCTGACCGGCCAGCCCCTCAACCCCCAACTGCTGTCCCTGGGCGCGGTGCTGGACCGTACGACCACCACGTCCCCCGTCTACCGCCTGCACGCCCTGCGCACGGACCCGCCCAAGCCGGGTCTCGTGCACGTGGGCGAGAGCGAGGGCGGCGCCGCGATCGAGGTGGAGATCTGGCGCCTCCCGGCGGAGGGTCTCGGCAACCTGCTCGCCGCGCTGCCCCGCCCGATGACCCTGGGCGGCGTCGAACTCGCCGACGGCACCCGGGTCCCCGGCTTCCTGTGCGAACCGGGCGCCCTCGGCGACGCGACGGACATCACGACGTACGGGGGCTGGCGGGCGTATCTCGACCAGCGCTGAGGCGGGCTGCCGAGAAGCGCGGGGCCGCATCGACATGCGGCCCCGCCGCGCGGGCGCGACCCGCACAGCCCGCGCCCGCCGGACGACATCACCCCACCGACGAGTAGGCGACAACCCCCCGCAACAGCTCGTCGACCGCCTTTCGGGCGTTCTTCGCCACCGTCGAGCCCCCGGCCGAGGCGGGCGCCGCCGCCGCGATCTGCCCCAGTACGTCGATGACCTGCTTGCACCAGCGCACGAAGTCACCGGCGGGCATCTCCGCCTCGCGCAGCACCTCGTCGAGGCCCTTGCCGGAGGCCCACATATAGGCCGACCAGGCGAAGCCGAGATCGGGCTCGCGCTGGCCCACGCCTTCGGTCTGGCTGATCCGGAAGTCCTCCTCCAGGGCGTCCAGCCGGCCCCAGATGCGCACCATCTCGCCGAGCGCGGCCTTCGCCTTGCCCGAGGGCAGCTTCGGCGCCATGGCGTCGTCCCCGGCCCGCGACTCGTAGACCAACGCCGAGACGCAGGCGGCCAGTTCGGCGGGGGCCAGCCCCTCCCAGACGCCCGCGCGCAGGCATTCGCTCGCGAGCAGATCGAGTTCGCCGTAGAGCCGGGCGAGCCGCTTGCCGTGCTCGGTGACCTCGTTGCCCCGCAGATAGTCGAGCTCGGTCAGGAGCGCCACGATCCGGTCGAACGTCCGGGCGATCGTGTTGGTGCGTCCTTCGATACGACGCTCCAGCTGCGAGGTGTCCCGCAGCAGCCGGTGGTAGCGCTCGGCCCAGCGGGCGTGGTCCTCGCGGTCGGAGCAGCCGTGGCAGGGGTGCGCCCGGATCTCGGTGCGCAGCCGGGCGATCTCCCGGTCGTCGGCGGCCTGCGAGCGCTGCTTGCGGGCCCGCTCCGGCGGGATGTGCCCGGCCTTGGTGCGCAGCGCGGAGGCGAGATCGCGGCGGGACTGCGGCGAGCGCGGATTGAACGACTTCGGGATCCGCATCCGGTCCAGCGCCTCGACCGGCACCGGGAAGTCCATCGAGGCCAGCCGCTTGACCTGGCGCTCGGAGGTGAGGACCAGTGGACGCGGCCCGTCGTGCTGCTCGAAGCCGCGATGGCCGTTGGCCCGGCCGGCGGGCAGGCCCGGGTCGAGCACCAGCGCAAGTCCGGCGTACTTGCCGGTGGGCACGTGGATGACGTCCCCCGGCTTGAGCTTCTCCAGCGCCACGGCGGCCTCGACGCGCCGCTGGCTCGCGCCCTGCTTGGCCAGTTCGGTCTCGCGGTCCTTGAGGTCGCGGCGCAGCCGCGCGTACTCGTCGAAGTCGCCGAGGTGGCAGGTCATGGAGGCCTTGTAGCCCTCCAGCCCCTCTTCGTTGCGCTGCACCTGCCGGGAGATCCCGACCACCGACCGGTCCGCCTGGAACTGCGCGAACGAGGTCTCCAGCAGCTCGCGCGAGCGGTGCCGCCCGAACTGCTCCACCAGGTTGACCGCCATGTTGTACGACGGCTTGAAGCTGGAACGCAGCGGGTACGTGCGGGTGCCCGCGAGCCCGGCGAGGTGCTCGGGGCTCATCGCGCGCTGCCAGAGCACGACGGCGTGCCCCTCGACGTCGATGCCCCGTCGGCCCGCGCGGCCGGTGAGCTGGGTGTACTCGCCGGGGGTGATGTCGGCGTGCTGCTCGCCGTTCCACTTGACGAGCTTCTCCAGCACCACCGAGCGGGCGGGCATGTTGATCCCGAGGGCGAGCGTCTCGGTGGCGAAGACGGCCTTGACCAGGCCGCGCACGAACAGCTCCTCGACGACCTCCTTGAAGGTCGGCAGCATGCCCGCGTGGTGGGCGGCGATGCCGCGCTCCAGGCCCTCCAGCCACTCGTAGTAGCCGAGGACGTGCAGGTCCTCGTGGGGGATGGCGGCGGTGCGCTCCTCGACCAGGGCGCGGACCTCGGCGCGCGCCTCCTCGTCGTTCAGCCGCAGCCCGGCATGCAGGCACTGCTGGACGGCGGCCTCGCAGGCGGCACGGCTGAAGATGAAGGTGATGGCGGGCAGCAGCCCGGCGGCGTCGAGCCGCTCGATGACCTCCGGCCGTGCCGGTGTCCACACCCGCGACCGCTGCCTGCGCTCCCGCTCTCTGTCGGCCTCGCGCATGTTGCGGCCACGCCTGCGGTCCTGGTACGAGGGCCGGCTCGCCTCCATGCGGGCCAGCCGCGTGAGGTCGGGGTTGACGGCTCTGCGCTGGCCCTCGCCCTCCTCGAACAGGTCGTACATCCGCCGCCCGGCGAGCACGTGCTGGAACAGCGGCACGGGCCGGTGCTCGGAGACGATCACCTCGGTGTCGCCGCGCACGGTGTCCAGCCAGTCGCCGAACTCCTCGGCGTTGGACACGGTCGCCGACAGCGAGACCAGGGTGACCGACTCGGGGAGGTGGATGATCACCTCTTCCCACACGGCGCCCCGGAAGCGGTCGGAGAGGTAGTGCACCTCGTCCATCACCACGTACCCGAGGCCGAGGAGGGTCTGCGAGCCGGCGTACAGCATGTTCCGCAGCACCTCGGTGGTCATCACGACCACCGGGGCGTCGGAGTTGACGCTGTTGTCGCCGGTGAGCAGGCCGACCTTCTCGCTGCCGTAGCGCCGGCACAGGTCGGAGTACTTCTGGTTCGACAGCGCCTTGATGGGCGTCGTGTAGAAGCACTTCTTGCCCTGTTGGAGGGCGAGGTGGACGGCGAACTCGCCCACGATCGTCTTGCCCGAGCCGGTGGGGGCGGCCACCAGGACGCCCTTGCCCGCCTCGAGTGCCCGGCAGGCCTCGATCTGGAAGGGGTCGAGACCGAAGTCGTACATCTCGCGGAAGGACGCGAGCGAAGTGGCCTGCTCGACAGCGCGCTTGCGTGCTGCCGCGTACCGCTCGGCCGGTGAGAGATCCTCTGTCATCGTGCTTTCGAGCGTACCGGGCCGCACTGACAACAGGACGATCATTATCCGGATCCGGTCTTGCCAAACCTCGGTACGCCCAGCTCACGGGCGCACGGGCGGCCCGTTTCAGGGGCCGATGAGCCGCACCGCGCCCGGCACGCACCGCGCGGTGAGCGGCAGCTCCCCGAGCCGCTCCCCGTCCGCGTAGCCCGAGACGCCCGCCGCGCCGATCCCGACCATCGCCGCCCGGAGCACGGTGACCTTCGGATGGTCGATGTGCGTCCCCCGGTACACCTTCGGGAACACCCGCAGCAGCGTCCTGCGGCGGCAGTCCCCGACGATCGTGACGTCGAACAGTCCGTCGGTGAGGTCGGCGCCGGGGCAGATCCGCATGCCGCCGCCGTAGGAGGATCCGTTGCCGACGGCGACGAGGGTGGCCTCGACCTCCCGGACGGCTCCGTCGTCGAGCGTGATCCGGTACGGGAACGGGCGGAAGGCGGCCAGTTCCGCGAGCATCGCGAGGTCGTACCTGGCGCGTCCGACGGGCCATCGCATGCGGTTGCCCCGGTCGTTGACGCGGGAGTCGAAGCCGGAGGCGAGGACGGTGCCGAACCAGCGGTCGCCGACCCTGCCGAGGTCGATGTCGCGGATCCGGGCGCCCTTGAGGGCGTCGGCGACCAGCCGGGCCGCGGCCGCCGGATCGCGGACGGGCAGGCCGAGGGCGCGGGCGAAGTCGTTGCCGGTGCCGGCGGCGACCAGGCCGAGCGGGGTACGGGTGCCGGCGACGGCCTGGAGCGCGAGGTGGGCCAGCCCGTCGCCGCCGACGGCGATCAGGGCGCCGGTGCCGTCGGCGACCGCGGCACGCGCGCGTACGAGGGCGTCCTCGGCGTCCACGCCGAGGACCGTGCGCACCGTGTAGCCGGCCGCCCGCAACGCGGAAGCGGCCGGCCGCGCTGCGTGAGCGCCCCGGCCGCGGCCCGCCGCGGGATTGACGAAGAGGGTGATCTCGCTGGTCACGGGGATGACCTTAGGAGCTCTCCGGCACTCGTCAGGTCACGTCGTCATAACCGTTCACCCGCTCCGTGGTCGACTGCTCCGGCAGCGCGCGGCTCGCGGTCACCGACTCGACCTCGCCGATGGCCTCGGGACGGAGGTCCAGCTCGGAGGCCTCGTCGTCGGCGGGCCCGAGGGCATCGCGGCGGCGCCTGCGCCGGTCGTTCAGCAGGGAGAAGGCGGTCGCGCCGAAGTACAGGATCCAGATCGGTCCGGCGAGCGCCAGCATCGAGATGGGGTCGGTGCTGGGCGTGGCGACGGCGGCGAACACCGTGATGCCGATGATCATTGCCCGCCACCAGCCGAGCATGCGCTTGCCGGTGACCATGCCGGTGAGGTTGAGGAAGACCAGCAGCAGCGGCAGCTCGAAGGACAGGCCGAAGACGACGACCATGCGCGTGACGAGCTGGAGCAGGTCGTCGAGCGGCAGGAGGTTGCTGACGCCGCCCGGGGTGAAGTCGATCAGCACCTTCGCGGTGGTCGGCAGCACCATGTAGGCGAAGTAGCCGCCGCCGATGAAGAGCGGGGCGCCCATGCCGACGAACGCGTAGGCGTACTTGCGCTCGTGGTTGTGCAGGCCGGGGGCGATGAAGGCCCACAGCTGGTAGAGCCAGACCGGCGAGGCGAAGACGATCCCGGCCATCAGGGAGACCTGAAGGGCGAGCGTGAAGGGCGCGAGCAGACCGTTGATCGTGATGCTCGCGCACTTGTTGGTGGCATCGCCCGACTTGAGCTGGCCCGCGATCTCTTCGAAAGTCTTCCCGCAGCCGACCGAGTCGAGGATCGGCTTGGTGAGGAAGTTGATGATGTCGTTGTAGAAGAAGGCGGCTACGACCGTCACGACGACGATGGCCAGCATCGCCTTCGCGAGCCGGTTGCGGAGCTCACGAAGATGATCCGCGAGGGGCATCCGCCCCTCGGGGTCCTTCTCCTGTTTGCGGGCAGGCTTCAGCAACCCACGTTCCCATCTCGTGCGGCGGGCCGGAGGTCACCGGCCCTGCGTCAGCGCTTGGTCGTGTCCGTCGGCTCGGTGACCGGACGGGAGCTGGTCACGTCGCCGGGGGAGGCCTGGATGGTGCGCTGAGCCGGGGGCTGCTCGCCGTCGTTGGGCGGGCCGGCCGGAGTGGTCGTGCTGCCGCCGTCTTCCTTCATCGCCTTCGCCTCGCTCTTGAGGATGCGAGCGGACTTGCCGAGCGAGCGCGCCATGTCGGGAAGCTTCTTGGCGCCGAACAGCAGGATGACGACGACGAGGATGAGAATGATCTCGGGGGCGCCGAGCCTTCCGAACATAAGTCTTTACCTTCTCACCGAGGCTGCGGGGGTGGGTTGCCGTCCGACCGGTCGGACACCTGTCCGAACGATCGTGTTGACAGCGATCGTAACGCTCAGGGGTAAACGTGAGGCAATCCCTGTGCGTACTCCCGGTCCGCGGTCCGGGCCTCGTTCTCCGAGCCGCGACCAGCAGCGTACCTGCCCTCCCCACCGGGGCGGGAGGGCGAAGTGGCCCAAAACGCATTGGCCGCAGGACTCACAGGACGCCCACAGCGCCGCCCGAGGGTCGCCACAGCGGCCGTCACAGGGTGTCCACAGCGCGGGCCGCGCTCGCGGCCGCCCGTTCCAGATCCTGGGCCGCCCGGTCGATCCGGCGCGCGGACTCCGCGACCTGCCGCCCCAGAAGCCGCGCCTCCGAGAAGACCCGTACGGCGAACACCGCGAGGACGGCGAGACCGGCGAAACCCATGGCAACCGCGAACATCGGCCAGAACATGGGGCCGAGCCTAGACCGTCCTAGGGGGTGTGCAGCCGCAGGGTCCTGACCCCGCCGCCGGTGAGCAGCTCGACGATCCGCTCGCCGGCCGGCTTGCGCACGGCGGCACCGCAGTCGGGGCAGGTGAACGAGTAGAAAGTGGTCCGGCTGGACGCGCCGATCGCCAGGCGCAGAGCGCTCGCCGCCAGCTCGAAGGCACCCCGGCAGTCGGGGCACCCGGCCCGGAAGCGCACCGGACCCGCGCTCCGCATGCCGGCGAACGCGGAGGCCACCGAGATGCCCCGCACACCGGACGCCGTCGACTCGCTCAAAGCCCCTGCTCCCGCCCCTCGAACCGACTTCCCACCCGCTGTCCCGGCTGCTCGCCGTGCACCGCGTGCGGCCCCTCGGCCGCGCCCGGCGCCTCGATCCCGTCGTACGCCGCCAGCGCCTCACGGGCGGCCCGGCGGGCGCTGTCGGCCAGCTCCGGCGGCGACACGATCCGGCCGTCCCGGCCGAGCCGCAGCGCCAGCCGCCTGAGCGAGGCGGGTTCGGGCGTGCGCAGGGTAATACGCAGTCCGCCGTCGGGAAGCTCATCGGCGCTGTCGTGCGGGTAGTACTCGGCGACCCAGCGACCGCCCGGGCCGACCTCGACGACGACCTCCGGGTCCTCGGCGGCCGGCTGCACGAGCCCCTCCGACAGGTCCCGGAGCTCGATCTCGGGCGGTGCGGACGGCTCGTCGAGGATCTTGATCTCGGCGACCCGGTCCAGCCGGAAGGTGCGGCGCGCCTCGGAACGGCGGCACCAGGCCTCCACGTAGGTGTGCCCGACGCTGACCAGCCGGATGGGGTCGATCTCGCGCTCGGTGACCTGGTCGCGCGCGGGCGAGTAGTAGCGGATCCACAGCCGGCGCCGCTCGGAGATCGCCCGGTCGACGTCCGCGAAGACCCCGCCCTCGGACTCGAACGTCACCGACAGCCGCGCGCTCGCGCCCGCCGCCTCACCGGCCGCCGCCTCCACCTTGGCGGTCGCCCGCAGCAGCGCCTGCCGGTCGCCCTCGCGCAGGCCGGGCAGCGTGGACACCGCCCGGGCCGCCACCAGCAGCGCGGTCGCCTCGTCGGCGGCCAGCCGCAGCGGTTCGGCGGCCTCCGCGCCGAGCGCGGCCGGGTTGTGCCACCAGATGCGCTCACCGTCGGTGTCGATGTCCAGGAGATCGCCGCCGCGGAAGCTGGTGCCGCACATCGGCAGCACGTCGAGGTCCGAGACCAGTTCGTCCTCGGTGATCCCGAACGCGCGCGCCACGTCCTCGATCCGCGCGCCGGGGCGCTCCCTGAGATACGTCACCAGGGAGAGCATCCGCCGCGTCTGGTCGATGGCGTTCGTCGGCCTGACCGGTTTGCCTGCCACTGTGTTGCTCGCTCCCCCTCAGCCCTTGGCCACGGCGCGTAGCCGGTCCACGACGTCCGCGCGCAGCTCGGCGGGTTCGAGGACCACCACGTCCGGCCCGAACTCCACCAGCCAGGCGTCCAGCCCGTGCCCGTACGGAATCTCCAACTCGTCCCAGCCGTCGCCGAGTTCCCGCACCGCGGTGGCCTTCGCCCGCAAGGGGTATCCGGCGTCCGTGCGCAGCCGGATCAGGGCGCTGCGGTCGGCGGTCTCGCCCGCCCAGCTCGCGACGGTCTCACGAACGGTGACGACATCGGGGACCGGCACGGTGAAGCTCGCCCCGCGCGAGCGCACCTTGCCGGTGATCCGCGACAGCCGGAAGACCCGCTCGGCGCCCCGGTCGCGGTCGAAGCCGGCCAGGTACCAGTGGCCGCGCCAGCACTCCAGCGCCCACGGCTCGACGTGCCGGGGCTCCGGGTGCGCGGCGGTGGCCTTGCGGTAGTCGAACGTGACGGGCCGACGGTCGCGGCAGGCCAGCATCAGCGGCTCGAACGCGGCCTCGTGCACGGGGATCCGTGGCTCCAGAG
Source organism: Streptomyces sp. NBC_00080 (assembly GCF_045041255.1). Taxonomy (NCBI): domain Bacteria; kingdom Bacillati; phylum Actinomycetota; class Actinomycetes; order Kitasatosporales; family Streptomycetaceae; genus Streptomyces; species Streptomyces sp. NBC_00080. The sequence goes on along the minus strand of NZ_CP108235.1, from coordinate 7,574,755 downwards.
CGCCGTGTGCCTCGTACGGGTCGACGTCCTCGGGGAGCCCCGCCGCGCGCAGCTTCTGCAGGGCGCCGCTCGCGGCACCGGCCAGCCGCGCCTGCTGCCACACCTTGGCGGCCAGGCCCAGCGCCGCGGCCTCCTCGGCGTCCAGGGTGATGGCCGGCAGCCGGTTGCTGTCGCGCCGGGCGAGATAGCCGATCTCGCCGTCCAGGCTCTCCACGGTCTCGATGACCAGGCCGAGCTCGCGAAGATCGTCCTTGTCCCGCTCGAACATCCGGTTGAAGGAGTCGTCCGACCCCGCCCCGCCGTTGCCCGGCCGGAAGGTCTCGACATACGCCTCGATGGAATCGCGCAGCTCACGCTTGCTGAGCGGCCGGCGCGTCCCGAGCAGGCACAGCGCCAGGTTCATCAGCCGCTCGGCCTTGGCAATGGCCATCGACGCCCTTCGCCTCCCCTATGGTGCTTACGATCGACGACCGTACCGCCCCGCGGCGCCCGGACAAAAGCCGAGGGTCCATGCCCGGGCGGGCATGGACCCCAGGTGATCAACACTGGTCGTACGACGGTCAGACCCCGAGCAGGTCCACGACGAAGATCAGCGTCTCGCCGGGCTTGATCGCCGGGGTGGGGCTCTGGTTGCCGTAGGCGAGGTGGGCCGGGATGGTCAGCTGGCGACGGCCGCCGACCTTCATGCCCTGCACGCCCTGGTCCCAGCCCTTGATGACGCGTCCGCCACCGAGCGGGAAGCGGAACGGCGTCCCGCGGTTCCAGCTGGCGTCGAACTCCTCACCGGTGCTGAAGGCGACACCGACGTAGTGGACGCTGACGTTGTGGCCGGCCTGCGCGACCTCGCCGTCACCCTCCCAGATGTCCTTGATCTCGAGGTCCGCCGGGGGCTCGCCGCCGGGGAAGTCGATCTCGGGCTTGTCAATGCTCACGTCACTGGCTCCTGCATGTCTCACGGAAAGGCAACACGGACAGTCTTACACCTTCGCCCGCCTCACACCTTGGCGATGATGTCCACCGAGAAGACCATCGTGGAGTCCTTCTCGATGCCGCTGCCGCTCGGCGGGCTGTCGCCGTAACCCAGCGAGGGCGGAACGACGATGACGACCCGGCTGCCCACCTTCTTGCCGGTCAGTCCCTGCGCCCAGCCCTTGACCACCTGCTGGAGCGAGAACGAGGTCAGCGAACTGCGGCTGTACGAGGAGTCGAACTCCTTGCCCGTCTCCCAGACGACGCCCTTGTACTGCACCAGCACGGTGTCGTCCGCCGCGAGCTTCGGCCCGTCTCCCTCGATCACGTAGTTCGACACCAGCTTGGTCGGCGGGTCCGACTTGGGGATCTCGATCGAGGGCGCCTTGCCGTCGGTGTTCGTCCCCACCTTCGGCACGGCGGCGTCGTCCTGCGGCACGTCCTTGCCCTTGGCCGAGCTCTTCGCGTTGAACGTGTCCTGGATGTCGAAGACGAACACCAGCGTGTCGGTGCCCTTGATGCCCGTGTCCGCGTCGCCGTCCTTGCCGAAGGCCCAGGTCGGCGGCACCGAGAAGAGCACCCGGCTGCCGGTCTTCTTGCCCGTCAGCGCATAGCGCCAGCCGTCGATCGTGCCGCCCTGCGCGAGCTGGGTGAACAGCGGCTTCTTGGTGTCGTAGGTGTTGAGGAGGACCTTCGCGCTGTCCCAGATCTGGCCGAGACAGTTGGCCTGGATGTAGTCGTTCTCCGCGACGGTCTTGCCGCTGCCCGCGATCACCGTCTTCACCGCCAGCTGGTCCGAGGGCTCACCGGTGCCCTTGGCGACCGTCGGCTTCTCATCGAACTTCACGCCCGCCGTGATGGCCGGCAGCGGGCCGTCGACGATCTTCGGTGGAGGGGTGGCCCCGGCGGAGGACGACGCGCTGTCGCTCGCCTTGCTCGAGTCGGACTTTTCGTCGCCGCACGCGGCGAGAGTGACCAGTCCCGCGGGTACGGCGGCAAGGATGAGTGAGCGTCGGCGCACGATGAAAGCCTCGTAATCGGTCGATCTTCTGATGGCGTGCGCGCTACCTTAGCGACGTTTGTGGACATGCGAAGGGCGCCGTACGGGAACGTACGGCGCCCGTGTCGCGTTCCGCACGGCGTGCGGAACACGTCCCTCACATTCCGGCGATCAGCTTCTCCACCCGGTCGTCCACCGACCGGAACGGGTCCTTGCACAACACGGTGCGCTGTGCCTGGTCGTTGAGCTTCAGGTGCACCCAGTCCACCGTGAAGTCCCGGCGCTGTTCCTGTGCGCGACGGATGAAGTCGCCGCGCAACCGGGCCCTGGTGGTCTGCGGCGGCACCGACTTGCCCTCGAAGATCTTCAAGTCGTTGCAGATCCGCGCGGCTTGGCCCTTTCGCTCCAACAGGTAGTACAGACCACGACGACGGTGAATGTCGTGATAAGCGAGGTCTATCTGCGCCACCCGCGGATTCGACATGGTCATGTTGTGCTTGGCCCGGTACCGCTCGATGAGCTTGTACTTCATCACCCAGTCGATCTCGGTGCCGATCCGGTCGAGGTCCTCCGCCTCGATCGCGTCCAGCGTGCGGCCCCACAGCTCCAGGACCTGGTCGACGGTGCCGGTACGCACACCCCGGCGCTCGACGAAGTCCACGGCCTTCTCGTAGTACTCCCGCTGCACCTCCAGCGCGGAGGCCTCCCGGCCGCTGGCCAGCCGCACCTTGCGCCGGCCGGTGATGTCGTGGCTGACCTCGCGGATCGCCCGGATCGGGTTCTCCAGCGTCAGATCCCGCATCACCGTGCCCGCCTCGATCATGCGCAGCACCAGGTCGGTCGCGCCGACCTTGAGCAGCATGGTCGTCTCGGACATGTTGGAGTCGCCGACGATGACATGCAGACGGCGGTAGCGCTCGGCGTCCGCGTGCGGCTCGTCGCGCGTGTTGATGATGGGCCGCGAGCGGGTCGTCGCGGAGGAGACGCCCTCCCAGATGTGCTCGGCCCGCTGACTGACGCAGTAGACCGCCCCACGGGGCGTCTGAAGCACCTTGCCCGCGCCGCACAGCAGCTGGCGGGTCACCAGGAACGGGATCAGGATGTCCGCGAGCCGGGAGAACTCCCCGTGCCGGGCCACCAGGTAGTTCTCGTGGCAACCATAAGAGTTGCCCGCCGAGTCCGTGTTGTTCTTGAAGAGGTAGACGTCGCCCGCGATTCCTTCCTCGTGCAGGCGTCGTTCCGCGTCCACCAGGAGTCCTTCGAGAATGCGCTCGCCGGCCTTGTCGTGGGTGACCAACTCGGTCACGTTGTCACATTCCGGTGTCGCGTATTCCGGATGCGATCCCACGTCGAGATAGAGGCGGGCGCCGTTTCGCAGAAAGACATTGCTGCTTCGGCCCCATGACACGACACGGCGGAAGAGGTACCGCGCCACCTCGTCGGGAGACAGCCGGCGCTGTCCCCTGAACGTACATGTGACGCCGTACTCGTTCTCCAGCCCGAAAATGCGGCGGTCCATGAGTGAACATTACGCCCGATCCCCTGAACTGAAACGGGGTTCGGCAGCACGGTTTGGATCATTTTCCGATGAAGCCGCAACCACCCCACTCACGGCGGGAACTGCAAGTACCCGCCCTGTGGCCAGCAAAACCACCAGCGATACGGCGCCCGCGACAGCCGGCACCGTGAATCCCCACAGCGCGCCGCCGGCCTCTACGACCGGACCCGCCAGGCCCGTTCCCACCGACGCGCCGACCGTGAACGTCGTCACCAGCCAGGAGAACGCCTCCGTCACCGTCCCGCGCGGCGCGTGCCGGTCCACGATGACGAACGCGCACGCGATGGCGGGCGCCAGGAACACGCCCGCGAGTGCCGTCAGCGCCACCATGGCCACCGCGCCCGGCATCAGCGTCAGGGGCAGGTAACACACCGCCAGAAGCGCCACCAGCCACCGCAGTCGCCGCTCCGGAGGCCCCGCCCACCGACGTGCCCCGTACACCACACCACCGAGCAGCGCGCCGAGCCCCAGCGCCGCCATCAGCCAGCCGTACACCGCGTCACCACCGTGGTCGTCCGCGTAGGGCACGGACGCCACCGTGATGGAACCCAGCGCGACACCGATGAACAGGAACGCGCCGAGGAGCGCCAGCAGACCGGGCGACCGCAGGGCACCCAGCCAGTGCGCCTCGCGCGGGGCCGACCGCCACGCGCGCGAGGGCTGCGACACGACCACCGACAGCGCGCCCAGCACCCCGACCGCGTTCAGCACCAGCAGGGCACCCTGCGCCGACCACACCGACACGCACAGGGTCACCAGCAGCGGCCCGACGGTGAACATCACCTCCTGCGCCACCGCGTCCATCGCGTACGCCGTGTGCACCTGGTCCTCGCGGCGCAGCACCGCCGGCCAGAGCGCCCGCAGACCGCCCTCCAGGGGCGGTGTGAAGAGTCCGGCGGCCGCGACCGACAGATACGCGAGCGGCAGCGGGTCCGCGCCCACGAAGGCGAAGACCGCCATGGCGAGGGCGGAGGCGAGCGCCGCGGGCAACTGGACCCGCGGCTGCCCGTGTCTGTCGACCAGCCTTCCCAGCAGCGGCTGCCCGACGGCGTTGGCGACGCCGTACACGGCCGCGAGGGCGCCGGCGAGGCTGTAGGTGCCGCCCTCCGCGCGCACGAACAGCACGATCGCGATGGCGGCCGTGGCGTTGGGCAGCCGGCCGACGAGCGTGCCGGTCAGCAGCCGGGCGGCGTGCTTCGCCCTGAGGATCTCGAGGTATCCCGCGGCCAATGTCCCGCCTCCGTCGGCTCGCCCGAGGCGGTGGATCACCTCGAAGTTTTACGTATAACGTCTCTTGTCATACGTACCATGTGCGCTGTTCGCCAGTCCAGACGAAGGAGCAGGCCCACGGTGACACGAGGTAGCACGCGGCCGACGAGCCGTGACGTCGCCCAGGCCGCAGGGGTCTCCCAGGCCGCCGTCTCCCTCGTACTCGGCGACAAGTGGCGCGGCCGCGTCTCCGAGGTCACCGCGGAACGGGTACGGGAGGCTGCCCGCGAGCTCGGCTACCGGCCCAACCTCGCCGCCCGCAACCTGCGCCTCGGCCGCACCCGCACGGTCCTGCTCGTCGTCCCCGCGCTCACGACGGAGTTCTTCGCCGGCGTCTACACCGGGGCGGCGCGGGTCGCGGCCGAGCACGGCTTCGGAGTGGTCCTCTACCCCTCCCCCGAGGGCGTCGGCCCCGCCCGCGACCCCTTCGCCTCCGCCCAGGCCGCCCTCGACGGCGTCCTCGCCTCCTCGATGGCCGCCGACGCGCTGACCGCCATCCGGGGCGACCAGCTGCCCCTGGTGATGCTGGACAGCGACCCCTCGGGAAGCCTGGGCGCCGCCACGGTCAACCTCGACATCGCCGACGGCGTCCGCCAGGTCGCCGACCATCTGCTGGGTCTCGGCCACCGCCATTTCCTGCACCTCGCTGCCGACATCCCGTCCTGGACCTTCGAGGTGCGCGCGCGTGAACTCGCCGCCCGGGTCGGCGCGGCGGCGGGGACCTCGCTGCGCACCGCCCCCGCCCCGATCTCCATCGACGGCGCCCTGGCGGCCGCGGAGGCGGCGCTGAGCGCTCCGGGGCCCCGCCCCACGGCCGTCGTCTGCGACGACGACAAACTCGCGGCCGGCGCCTACAAGGCCCTACGGCGCCTCGGCCTGCGGGTCCCCGACGACGTGTCCGTCACCGGCCTGGACGATCTCGCCCTCGCCACCGCCCTCGACCCCGAGCTGACGACCGTACGACTGGACGCCGAGCTGTTCGGCGAACGAGGCATGCGGGCCCTCCTTGCCGTCCTGGAGGGCCGCACACCGGACGGCGGGGACATCCCCGTCGAACTGGTCGTACGGGCCTCCACGGCGCCGCCGAACGCCTCCTGAGACGCCCTGCGCCCCGGCCGAATCATCGACCGGGGCGCACAAGGGGTGAATCGCGGGCGGCGGTGTCACTCCTCCTCGGAGCTCTCCGCCTCCGTGGTCGCGCCGTCCGTCTCCAGCAACCGGCCCAGCTGACGGCCCACGATCCGCTTGAACTTGCGCGACTGCGGCCGCGTGCGGTCCAGCACGGCCACCTCCAGGCGCTCGGCGGGAATCTCCCGCTCCGTGCCGTTGGTGTCGCGCGACAGGGCCTGCACGGCCAGCTTCAGCGCCTCGGACAGATTCATGCCGTCCCGGTGACGCTGATCCAGGTAGCTGCTGATCTGCTCGGCGTTGCCTCCGACCGCCACCGAACCGTGCTCGTCCACGATCGAGCCGTCGTGCGGCAGGCGGTAGATCTGGTCCCCGTCCGGCGTGGCGCCGACCTCGGCCACCACCAGCTCCACCTCGTAGGGCTTCTCGCCCGCCGAGGAGAAGATCGTGCCCAGCGTCTGGGCGTACACGTTGGCCAGACCGCGGGCGGTGACGTCGTCACGGTCATAGGTGTAGCCACGGAGATCGGCGTACCGGACGCCGCCGATCCGCAGGTTCTCGTACTCGTTGTACTTGCCGGCCGCCGCGAAGCCGATCCGGTCGTAGATCTCGCTGAACTTGTGCAGCGCGCGGGACGGATTCTCACCGACGAACACGATGCCGTCGGCGTACTGGATCACAACGAGGCTGCGGCCGCGCGCGATGCCCTTGCGGGCGTACTCGGCGCGGTCGGCCATCGCCTGCTGGGGTGAGACATAGAACGGCGTCGACACCGGTTATCCGTCCCTTTCTGTCGAAGTCACTGGATCACCTGGGATGAGAACGGGGCCGCCGCTACAGCAGGGCGGCGCGCGGGCCGTCCGGCTGCTCCAGGCGACGAGCCAGGATCGAGCGGGCGATCTCCGACGACTCCTCGTCGGTGAGCCGGCGGAAGCCGTCCTCGGTGATCACGGTGACGATGGGGTAGATCCGGCGCGCGACATCGGGACCACCGGTCGCCGAGTCGTCGTCCGCCGCGTCGTAGAGGGCCTGGACCACGAGGGTCGTGGCCTCTTCCTCGGTCAGGCTGTTGTGGAAGAGCTTCTTCATCGCCCCGCGCGCGAAGATCGAGCCGGAGCCGGTGGCGGCGTAGTTGTGCTCCTCGGAGCGGCCGCCCGTGACGTCGTACGAGAAGATCCGGCCGCGGTCCCGGTCCACGTCGAACCCGGCGAAGAGGGGCACGACCGCCAGACCCTGCATGGCCATGCCCAGATTGGAACGGATCATGGTCGACAGGCGGTTCGCCTTGCCCTCGAGCGAGAGCTGCGCTCCTTCGACCTTCTCGAAGTGCTCCAGCTCCAGCTGGAACAGCTTCACCATCTCGACGGCCAGACCGGCGGTACCGGCGATTCCGACGGCCGAGTACTCATCAGCCGGGAAGACCTTCTCGATGTCCCGCTGCGCGATGACATTGCCCATCGTGGCGCGACGGTCACCGGCGAGCACGACACCACCGGGGAACGTCACGGCGACGATCGTCGTGCCGTGCGGCGCCTCGATCACACCCTGCGTCGGGGGCAGCTGCCGCTTGCCGGGCAGCAGCTCCGGCTGGTGATCGGAGAGAAAGTCCATGAAGGACGAGGACCCGGGCGTCAGGAAGGCAGCCGGTAGACGCCCGGTGCTACGAGTGTTGGCTTCCATGGAGTTCCTTCCAGGTAAGCGGCTGCCCGACGAACAGCGTCGGGATCGTCTCCCAACTTGCCGATGGCCGAATTGCAGTTGAAGCACAGTACGCCACGGACCCTACCCGTCTCGTGGCAGTGATCCACATGCGCGGCAGGAGCTTTCAGGCAGATCACGCAGAGGCCCCTCTGGGCGGCCACCATGGCGTCACGTTCGGCTTCCGTCATGCCGTACTGGCGCTTCAGGTGTCCACGGCGCCCCTTGACTGCTTTGCATGCCTTGCAGCAGGTCGCAAGGCCGTCGGACGCTGTCGCGTTGCGGTGCCACTCGCTGTGCGGCTTGATCTCCTCACAGCTGCGGCAGAACTTGTGCCCCTCGGGCGTCTCCACCCGCGGCCGCACGTTCCGGCCCTTCGCGAGTTGGCGAGCCTGGTGATATGCCGCCCAACACTCCCGGCAGTAGGCCTGCAACCCGTCCTTCGCCGCCCTGTTACTGGCGAAGGCCGCCCGTGGCTTCGACTCCCTGCACCGCGAGCAGCTCTTCACCATCTCTTCGCTTGCCAAGTTCAGATCCCCCGTAGCCTTCAATTCAAAGGCTACTCGCCACCCTTCTGAACGAAACTTCGAACGAAGTCCTCGGCGTTTTCCTCGAGGACATCGTCAATCTCGTCAAGAACCGAGTCCACGTCGTCGCTCAGCTTCTCCTGGCGCTCCTTGAGGTCCTCCGAAGCCTGCGCCTCGGGCGCCTGCTCCTCGACCTCCTCCGTGGAGCGCGTCGCCTTCTGCTGGCCGCCGCCGGTGTCCTTGGTCGCCATAACCCTCACCCCGCTCTTTCGCCCGACATGGTCGACAGGTCGGCATTCCTGCCGATCGGTGATGATCAGACCCTACAAGCCGGGTCCGACATCGGCCCCGCAGTTGCCACAACGTACGGGGGCCACCTCGATGATTCCCTGACGGGAGGGTTTCCACCCCGTCGGAGAGGTTGCGTCCGGGTGGTCGTTCAGCCGCCCGAGAGGACCTTGACCAGGTCTTCTGCCGTGCGGCAGCGGTCCAGGAGCGCCTTGACGTGATTTCGCGTTCCGCGAAGAGGTTCGAGGGTTGGGACGCGCTGGAGCGAATCCCGACCCGGCAGATCGAAGATCACCGAGTCCCAGGAGGCGGCGGCGACGTCGTCGGCGTACTGCTCCAGGCAGCGGCCGCGGAAGTACGCGCGGGTGTCCTCCGGGGGCTTCGTGATCGCCCGCTCGACCTCGCTCTCGTCCAGCAGTCGCTTCATGCGGCCGCGGGCCGCGAGACGGTTGTAGAGGCCCTTGTCGGCCCGTACGTCGGCGTACTGGAGGTCGACGAGGTGGAGACGGGCGGCGTCCCAGTCGAGGCTGTCACGGCGCCGGTAGCCCTCCATGAGCTCCCGCTTGGCGACCCAGTCCAGTTCGCCGGCGAGGCTCATCGGGTCGTTCTCCAGGCGGTTCAGGGTGTCCTCCCAGCGTGCGAGGACGTCCTTCGTCTGGTCGTCGGCATCCGAGCCGTACCGCTCCTCCACATACTTGCGCGACAGCTCGAAGTACTCCATCTGCAACTGGACCGCGGTGAGCGTGCGGCCACTGCGCAGGGTGACCAGTCGCTTCAGGGTCGGGTCGTGGGAGACCTGGTGGAGGGTCCGGACCGGCTGGTCGACCGCCAGGTCCACCGCGATGAAGCCGTCCTCGATCATCGACAGGACCAGGGCCGTCGTGCCCAGCTTCAGATAGGTCGAGATCTCGGAGAGGTTCGCGTCGCCGATGATCACATGAAGGCGGCGGTACTTCTCCGCGTCGGCGTGCGGCTCGTCGCGCGTGTTGATGATCGGGCGCTTCAGCGTCGTCTCCAGGCCGACCTCGACCTCGAAGTAGTCGGCGCGCTGACTGAGCTGGAAGCCGTGCTCGTGGCCGTCCTGGCCGATTCCCACGCGGCCCGCGCCGGTGACCACCTGGCGCGAGACGAAGAAGGGCGTCAGGTGGCGCACGATGTCCGAGAAGGCGGTCTCCCGCTTCATCAGGTAGTTCTCGTGCGTGCCGTAGGAGGCGCCCTTGTTGTCGGTGTTGTTCTTGTAGAGGTGGATGGGCTGCGCCCCGGGCAGCGCGGCGGCACGCTCGGCCGCCTCGGCCATGATCCGCTCGCCGGCCTTGTCCCAGAGGACGGCGTCGCGGGGATTGGTGACCTCGGGCGCGCTGTACTCGGGGTGCGCGTGGTCGACGTAGAGGCGTGCTCCATTGGTGAGGATGACGTTGGCGAGGCCGATGTCCTCGTCGGTGAGCTGGCTGGAGTCGGCGACCTCGCGGGCGAGGTCGAAACCACGCGCGTCCCGCAGCGGGTTCTCCTCCTCGAAGTCCCAGCGAGCCCGGCGGGCCCTGTGCATCGCCGCCGCGTAGGCGTTGACGATCTGGGACGAGGTGAGCATGGCATTGGCGTTGGGGTGGCCGGGGACGGAGATGCCGTACTCCGTCTCGATGCCCATTACTCGCCGTACGGTCATGCGGCCCTCCTTGCCCGGCGGCACCCTCGGTCGTGGGCGCCGCTCAGATACCGGTGGTGCTCCGGCGCGTGTGCGGTGCCCGTCCCCGCACTGCGCGACCCGGCGGTACGGAAGAGCCTAGAACGCCTCCGCGCTGGTGGGGAGATCATTTGCGTCATTGCCTTGCTCCAGCCGTGGCCCGGAAAGCAGTCGGCTGCGGGTACCCGTGGTGGGCACCCGCAGCCGCCCTGTGCTTACAGGTACTGTCCGGTGTTCGCCACCGTGTCGATGGAGCGCCCGGTGTCCGCGCCCTGCTTTCCGGTGATCAGGGTACGGATGTAAACGATCCGTTCGCCCTTCTTTCCGGAGATCCGGGCCCAGTCGTCGGGGTTGGTGGTGTTCGGCAGGTCCTCGTTCTCCTTGAACTCGTCCACGCACGCCTGGAGGAGGTGGGAGACCCGAAGGCCCTTCTGGTTGTGGTCGAGGAAGTCCTTGATGGCCATTTTCTTGGCACGGCCGACGATGTTCTCGATCATCGCGCCGGAGTTGAAGTCCTTGAAGTAGAGGACTTCCTTGTCGCCATTGGCGTAGGTGACTTCCAGGAAGCGGTTTTCCTCGGATTCGGCGTACATGTGTTCCACGGCCGTCTGGATCATGCTCTGGACGGTGGTGGTCCTGTCGCCGCCGTGTTCGCCCACGTCCTCGGCGTGCAGGGGCAGGCGTTCGGTGAGGTACTTCTGGAAGATGTCCTTGGCCGCTTCGGCGTCCGGACGCTCGATCTTGATCTTCACGTCGAGGCGGCCGGGACGCAGGATCGCGGGGTCGATCATGTCCTCACGGTTGGAGGCACCGATGACGACCACGTTCTGCAGGCCCTCGACACCGTCGATCTCCGCGAGGAGCTGCGGAACGATGGTGTTCTCCACGTCCGAGCTGACGCCGGAGCCTCGAGTGCGGAAGAGGGACTCCATCTCGTCGAAGAAGACGATGACGGGGGTGCCCTCGGAGGCCTTCTCCCTCGCACGCTGGAAGACGAGGCGGATCTGCCGCTCGGTCTCACCGACGTACTTGTTGAGGAGCTCGGGACCCTTGATGTTGAGGAAGAAGCTCTTGCCGGTGGCCTGACCGGTGACCTCGGCGACCTTCTTGGCCAGCGAGTTGGCGACGGCCTTGGCGATGAGCGTCTTACCGCATCCGGGAGGTCCGTAGAGCAGGACGCCCTTGGGCGGCCGCAGCTCGTGCTCCTTGAAGAGGTCGGGGTAGAGGTACGGGAGCTCGACGGCGTCACGGATCATCTCGATCTGTCCGCCGAGGCCACCGATCTGCTCGTAGCCGATGTCGGGAACCTCTTCGAGGACGAGTTCCTCGACCTCGCTCTTGGGTACGACCTCGTAGACGTAGCCGGAGCGGGGTTCGAGCAGGAGCGCGTCGCCGGGGCGGATGACGACGTCGAGGAGCGGCTCGGCGAGCCGGACCACCCGTTCCTCGTCGGTGTGCCCCTGCACGAGGGCGCGTACGCCGTCCTCGAGGATCTCCTTGAGGGTGACGATGTCGCCGACGCTCTCGTACTCCATGGCCTCGACCACGTTGAGCGCTTCGTTGAGCATCACTTCCTGGCCGCGCCGTAGCTCTTCGAGCTCGACGCTGGGGCTGACGTTCACCCGGAGTTTGCGGCCCCCGGTGAAGATGTCCGCCGTGCCGTCCTCGTTCGCCGTGAGGAAGACGCCGAAGCCGGCCGGCGGCTGGGCAAGCCGGTCGACTTCCTCCTTGAGGGCCACGATCTGGTCGCGGGCCTCACGGAGTGTGTTCGCGAGTCGCTCGTTCTGGGCGGACACGCCGGCCAGGTTTGTCTGTAGCTCGACGATCCGCTCTTCGAGAATCCTCGTGTGCCGCGGAGAGTCGGCGAGCTTGCGTCGCAGGACGGCGATCTCCTGCTCAAGGTAGGCAATCTGCCCGGACGGGTCGTCGGACCCTCTTCCCGGGCGGATGCCGCGGTTCATGTCGTCGTCGTGGGCTGCCACGGTCCTCACCTCCTCCAAGGGGAGCTGGACGCTTCCAGACCCTACCTGGGTGGGTGTCGATTGAAACCCCTAGATCACAAAGACTGTCGGGGTGTGTCCGATCTTCACCCTTGCGCTCTCCCTCACGCCAGGGGAATACCCACCGAACACGGTCCGGAAGCCGCCGAGGGTAGGGTCGAAGTGTTCAACACCCGTCAGAGCCTGCATGGTTCCCTTGCGGCTCGACAGTAAACGGCAGGAGATATGGGCGTGCAGCAGGAGGCCGGTGTCGGCAGCGAAGACCTGGAGGTCTGGATCGACCAGGATCTCTGTACCGGCGACGGGATCTGCGCCCAGTACGCGCCCGAGGTGTTCGAGCTGGACATCGACGGCCTGGCCTATGTCAAGGGCGCCGACGACGAGCTGCTCCAGGCCAAGGGGGCCACGACCCCGGTGCCGCTGCCGCTGTTGACGGACGTGGTGGACTCGGCGCGGGAGTGTCCGGGCGACTGCATTCATGTGCGGCGCGTTTCGGACAGTGTCGAGATCTACGGTCCGGACGCGGAGTGACGCGACGGCCGCTCATGGTGACGCCTGTCTGATTTCTCACAGGCCGATGCCCGGATCAGACGCTGTGGGCGCCCGCGGGTGTCGAGCGGATGAACCTGTCGTCCTTCCACTGCCACTTGGCGCTGTCCTTCACGTCGGGGCAGCAACTGGGCACGTCGGCCGTGGAGTAGCCGAGAAGCGTGGCGAGGACGGCTCCGTCGGTGACGGAGAGGCTCGTGACGGTGTTGCGGGCCTTCGGGTCGACGAGGGTCGCGACCACGCGCGCGTGCGTGCTGTCCGCACCCTGGGTGAGGACGTAGACGCCGTCGGGCGGGGTTCCCATGGGGGCGTCGCAGTGCACCACGGCAACGGTCTCCGGGGCGCCGTCGCCGTCGAGGTCGCCGCTGGCCCTCTTGACCACGAGGGCCTGCACCGGGCCGCATTCGACGGGGAAGTCGACACCGGTGGTGGCGGGGGCCGCGGTGGTGACCGGGGCGGGCCTGGCTTCCGGGCCCGCGGCCTGGGCGGCTGTCGCGGGTTTGGGCTGCAGAAGTGAGGAGAGGGCGACGACGCCGGCGAGCGCGGCGGCGGTCGCGACCCAGTGGATCGGCCGGGTGTGGGTGTGTGCCAGTTCCGGGAGGGCGGATTGCTGCACTGGCAGTGTCTCCTGTGGTGGCTGTGCCGGTGGTGCTGGGGGATTGGCCAGCATCGTGCCACACGTCACAGGGTGGGGGAACGGCGGGGTACGGGATATCGGACGTGGATATCGACCGCGTCGCCCCTCGGTGCCGAGCCGTGTCGACGGGCGCCGGGCCGGGGTCCGGTCGACGCCAACGACAGGGCGCCGTGGCCGAGTTCCCGGACCATCGGGAACTCGGCCACGGCGCCCTGTCGTTGAACGCTGTGCTGGGGCGGCGTCAGCGGCCGCTGCCTCCGTCGGCATTGGGACCGGTGTAGTCCTCGCCGTAGGCACCCTTGGCGGGGCGGCGGCGGCGCATCGGCGGCTCGACGCCGTCGGCGAGGCGACGGGCGGTGAGCAGGAAGCCGGTGTGGCCGATCATCCGGTGGTCCGGGCGGACCGCCAGGCCCTCGACGTGCCAGTTGCGGATCATCGACTCCCAGGAGGTCGGCTCGTTGAAGGAGCCGATCTCGCGGATGGACTCGACGGTGCGGGCGAGCTGGGTGGTGGTGGCCACGTAGCAGCACAGGATGCCGCCGGGCACGAGCGCCTTGGAGACGGCCTCCAGGCACTCCCAGGGGGCCAGCATGTCGAGGATGACGCGGTCGACGTCGGTGTCGGACAGGTTGTCCTGGAGGTCGCCGACGGTGAGCTGCCAGGCGGGGTGCGGACCGCCGAAGTAGCGCTCCACGTTCTGCTGGGCGATCTCGGCGAAGTCCTCGCGGCGCTCGTAGCTGTGCAGCATGCCCTGGTCACCGATGGCGCGCAGCAGGAAGCTGCTGAGCGAGCCGGAGCCGACGCCGGCCTCGACGACGCGGGCGCCGGGGAAGATGTCGGCGAAGGCGAGGATCTGCCCCGCGTCCTTCGGGTAGACGACAGCTGCCCCGCGGGGCATGGACAGGACGTAGTCGGGGAGCAGGGGGCGCAGCGCGAGGTAGGCGACGTTCCCGGTGGTGCGGACAACGCTGCCCTCGGGAGCACCGATCAGCTCGTCGTGCGGGAAGGAACCCTTGTGGGTGTGGAAGTTCTTCCCGGCCTCGAGCGTGAACGTGTAGTGGCGGCCCTTGGGGTCGGTCAGCTGAACCTGGTCCCCGACCTTGAAGGGCCCGCGCCTGCGGGCGGCACCGGTCGGTTCGGACATGTGAACAGCCTACCGGGGTTTGCCGGGGCCGCCGACCACGGGGACGGGCCCGGCTAGGACGGCCTGGCCATGGCCTTGACGAAGGCGCGCTCGACGTCGGCGGCGGACAGGACGCCGAAGATCTCGCCGGTCTCCTCGACCACGAGGTACTCGGTGGCGGGGGTCGCGCGCAGGACGTCGAGGAGGTCCTCGCCGGCCAGCTCGGCGGACACCCGCATGCCGTCGGTGAGGTCCTGGGCGAGGCCGCTGACGGCGACCCAGGGCCGGCGGTGCTCGGGCACCCCGACGATGGCGGCCTCACGGACGAGGGAGAGAGGTTCGCCGTGGGCGTCGACGACGACGAGCGCGCGGGCGCCCGCGTCGTTGGCGCGGCGCAGGGCCTCGGAAAGGGGGGTGTGGGTCTCGACGGGGACGGCCCGCCGGGTGAGGGTGCGGGCGCGCAGCTCGGGGAGGTGTTCGCGCAGGCGGGCCATGCGCAGGCTGTTGCCGGCGCCGGTCCAGATGATCGCGGCGAGGATGGCCGCGAGGAGGGCGTCCGTGACGGTGTCCATGCCGACGCTGTCCTCGGCGCTGGAGCCGAGGGCGCCGGACTGGGTGAGCAGGGGAAGGCCGATGAGGACGGAGACGGCGAGGGCGCGGCCGACCCAGGCGGCGGCGATGGTGCCGTTCATGGGCTTGCCGGTGAGCTTCCAGACGACGGCGCGGAGCATGCGGCCGCCGTCGAGCGGGAGACCGGGCAGCAGGTTGAAGATCGCCACGATGAGGTTGGAGATCATCAGCCCGGCCAGCAGGACGCCCGGGACGGTGCCGGGCTCCACGGGCTGCATGGCGAGGTAGAAGACGCCGGCGAGGACCAGGGAGAGCAGCGGGCCGACGAAGGCGAGCCAGAACTCCCGGCCGGGGGTCTCGGCCTCCTTCTCGATCTCGGAGACGCCGCCGAAGAACTGGAGCTGGATGCGGCGGACCGGGAGCTTGAAGCGGAGGGCCGCGATCGTGTGGGCGAGTTCGTGGATGAGCACGGAGGCGTAGAAGGCGACCGCGAAGAAGAGGGAGACGAGGTAGCGGAGGGCGCCGAGTTCGGGGAGTACGCGGTCGAGCTGGTTGCCGAACACCCACGTGATGAGGGCGGCGACGAGGAACCAGCTGGGCGCGACGTAGACGGGGACGCCGAAGGGGCGGCCCATGAGGAGGCCGCCGCGCGGCTGCTCCGGGGGGCGCTGGGGCGGAGGGCCCTTGGGGAGGGTCGGAACGGGGGTGGGGGCGAGAGGCGCCGTTTGCCCCGCCCCGGTGCGGGTCCTGCTCTCCGCCCCGGCCTCGGTCTCGGTCCCGGCCCCAGCCTCGGCCCCTGTATCGGTTTCGGTGCCGGCCCCTGTATCGGTTCCTGTTCCGGTCCCGGCCCCTGTATCGGTCCCGGCTTCGGTTTCGGTCTCGCTGTCCCCGTTCGCACCGGCCGTGTGGTGGTCGTCGCCGGGTGTCCGGGGCTCCTGTGGAGCGTCCCCCGGGTCGGCCGCGGCTTCGGCGGGCGCGGCCTCGCTCGGCTCCGGTGCCTCGGACGTGGTCGGCGCGGGTTCCGCGTCTGGGGTGCCGGGGTCAGGGGTCTGCGCGAGGTCGGTGGCCGGGGACGCAGGTGTCGCGGGGTGCTCGGCCGACTGTTCGTTGTCCGGCCGCGGTCGCCCGGTCCCGCCGCTTTCCACCACGGTGTCCCCTCGTCGAAGCGTCTCCCGCTCGTACAGGGCGGGAGGGTCTCGGACCGATGGTATGCGGCGGTCGTGACGTGTTCCGCCCCGGCACCCCCGCGTTTCCCCGGTCGTCGCCGGTGTTCGGGACGAGCCGGGTGCGCGGGCTGGGTGACTGTCAGTGGTGGGCCGTAAGGTCTGGAGCATGGAGAGCAGCAGCGAGGGCGTCGCCCGGGTGGGCGACGGCGGTGTCGTGCAGGATCCGGCGCACACGGAGGCGAGCGCACCGGAGACGGTCGTGCCGGAGGCGGTGGCGACGGAGGCGGTGGCGACGGAGGCGGTGGCGACGGCCGTCGCCGCCATAGCGCCCGCCTCGCTCTCGCCCTCGCGGGCCGGTGACTTCATGCAGTGCCCTCTGCTGTACCGGTTCCGGGTGATCGACCGGCTGCCGGAGAAGCCCAGCCCGGCCGCCACGAAGGGCACGCTGGTGCACGCCGTCCTGGAGCGGCTGTTCGACGCGCCGGCGGCCGAGCGGACCGCGCCGCGGGCCAAGTCGCTGATCCCGGGCCAGTGGGACCGACTGCGGGAGACCCGGCCGGAGGTCGTGGAGCTGTTCGCCGACGATCCGGAGGGCGAGCGGCTGGCCGGCTGGCTGGTGGAGGCGGAGCGGCTGGTCGAGCGCTGGTTCACGCTGGAGGATCCGACACGGCTGGAGCCCGCCGAGCGGGAGCTGTTCGTCGAGGCGGAGCTGGACTCGGGGCTGCGGTTGCGCGGGATCATCGACCGGGTCGATGTCGCGCCCACCGGCGAGGTGCGGATCGTCGACTACAAGACCGGCAAGGCACCGCGGCCGGAGTACGCCGAGGGCGCGCTGTTCCAGATGAAGTTCTACGCCCTGGTCGTGTGGCGGCTGAAGAACGTCGTGCCGCGGCGGCTTCAACTCGTGTACCTGGGCAGTGGTGACGTGCTGACCTACGACCCGGTCCTGGCCGATCTGGAGCGGGTGGAACGCAAGTTGCTCGCCCTGTGGGACGCCATCCGGCTGGCGACACGGACGGGTGAGTGGCGGCCGCGGCCGACCAAGCTGTGCGGCTGGTGCGACCACCAGGCGCACTGTCCTGAGTTCGGCGGCACTCCCCCGCCGTATCCGCTTCCCGTGACGCTGCCGGTGAGGGCGGCGGAGTCCGAGGGCGGGGCGCAGGGCAGAATGGGGCCGGGCTAAAGAAGGAGACATACGTGGCCATCCGCGTCCTACTGGTCGATGACCAGCCGCTGCTGCGTACCGGCTTCCGGATGATCCTGGAGGCCGAGCAGGATCTCGCGGTCGTCGGCGAGGCCGGAGACGGCCTCCAGGCTCTCGACCAGGTGCGGGCGTTGCAGCCCGATGTGGTGCTGATGGACATCCGCATGCCGCGGATGGACGGGGTGGAGGCGACCCGGCAGATCACCGGGCCGGGGCGGGACGGGCCGGCGAAGGTGCTGGTGCTGACCACCTTCGACCTCGACGAGTACGTGGTGGAGGCGCTGCGGGCCGGGGCGAGCGGGTTCCTGCTGAAGGACGCGCCCGCCAATGAACTGGTCCAGGCGATCCGGGTGGTGGCCTCGGGTGAGGCCATGCTGGCGCCGAGCATCACGCGTCGGCTGCTCGACAAGTACGCCACGCATCTGCCCTCCGGCGACGAGCCGGTGCCGGACACGCTGCACACGCTCACCGACCGTGAGGTGGAGGTGCTGAAGCTGGTGGCGCGCGGGCTGTCGAACGCCGAGATCGCGGCCGACCTCTTCGTCAGCGAGACCACCGTGAAGACGCACGTGGGTCACGTGCTCAACAAACTGGGGCTGCGCGACCGGGTGCAGGCCGCGGTGTACGCGTACGAGAGCGGTCTGGTGCGTCCCGGCGCGCAGTAGCAGCTGTTGCACCGGACGAACAGCCACACGCAGGAAGGCGCCCCCGGCCGGGGGGCGCCTTCCTGCGTGTGGCTGTCGGGTCGTCAGCTCTTGCTGAGTTCCCAGAAGCGGAACACCGTGGAGGCGTCCAGGCAGTTCTCCAGGCCGTAGACGTTCTCGCCGACGACCGCGTACTGCTTGGCCTGCCACAGGGGCAGTACGGGCACTTGCTCGGCGACGATGTCCTGGAGCTCGGCGTAGTCCGTGTCGGTCGCGGTGCGGTCGCTCTGCGCGGCGGTGCGCGGGATGAGCGTGCGGGTGATGGCGGTGTTGGCGTAGTTGTTGCTCAGCACGTTGCCCTTGCCGAAGAAGGGCGAGGTGAAGTTGTCGGCGTCCGGGTAGTCGGGCACCCAGCCCTTGACGTAGACGCCGTACTTGCCGGCGGCGACGTCCTTCTCGTACTGGCCGTAGGAGACGGAGCGGACGTCGGCGTCGAACAGGCCGCTGGCGTTCAGCTGGGCCGCGATCGTCTTCAGTTCCTGGTCGGTGGCCGGGCCGTAGCGGGTCGGGGTCGACCAGAGGGTGAGCTTCACCTTGTCGGTGATGTCCTCGTCCGCGAGCGCGGCGGCGGCCGCGGCCCGGGAGGGGCGGGCACCGTAGCGGTCGAAGAAGGCGGTGTTGTGGCCCGCGATACCGGCCGGGATGATCGAGTAGAGGGGGTCGGCGGTGCCTTCGTAGACGTCCTTGATCAGGGATTCGCGGTCGATCAGGTGGGCGATGGCCCGGCGGACGCCGAGCTTTCCGGCGACCGGGTCGTCCATGTTGAAGACCAGGTGCTGAACCTCGGCGCTGCTGCCCTCGACGACCTCGGCACCCCCGTCGGCGGTGCTCTGCTGGATGTCGGAGACGTCGGCGGCGGTGAGGCCCCGGTAGGCGATGTCGATCTCGTTCCCGAGCAGCGCCTGCTTCAGGGCCTTCTGGTCGCCGCCGAAGAACTTCAGGGTGACGCCGGTGTTGTCGGCCTCGCCCGCGCTGCCCCGGTAGTTGTCGTTGACCGAGAAGACGGCCTCGTCGTCGTCGAAGGAGTCCAGCTTGTAGGGGCCGGAGCCGACGGCGGCGCCGTCCTCGCGCAGGCTGTCGGCCTCGTACTCCTCGTGGTCGACGATGGAGCCGGCACCCGAGGCGATCTTGCTGGGGAAGGTGGCGTCGGGGACCTTGAGCCGGAAGACGACCGTCTTGGCGTCGGGTGTCTCGACCTTGTCGAGCATGGGGAACATGATGGCCGGGCCGGCGGCGTCGTCGATCTTCAGCATGCGGTCGAAGGAGAACTTGACGTCCTCTGAGGTCAGCGCGTCGCCGTTGCTGAACTTCAGGCCGTCCTTCAGCGTGCACGTGTAGACCTGGGTCCGTGTGTCCGTGAAGGAGCATTCCCGGGCCGCGTCCGGTTCGGGTTCGGTGCCACCCTTGGGGAAGCTGAGCAGTGACTGGAAGACGTTGTTGAACAACAGCCAGGAGCCCGGGTCATAACCGGAGGCGGGGTCGGTGGCCAGAACGTCGTCGGACATTCCCAGGACCACGGAGGAGGCGTCGCCCCCTGAGCCGCCGCTCTGGGTGCCACAACCGGTCAACAGGCCGGAGGCCAGTCCCGCCACGATCGGCAGGACTGGCCACTGGTTACGCATGTTCACAAAAAGCCTTGTCGTCGTTTCTCTGCACACCGGGGCCGCCGTCCCGGGCCCCGGAGGGGGTGCGTCAGTTGCTCACGCCGTGGCCGAGCTCCCACAGCTGAAGGGTCGCGGAGGAGTTCAGCACGTAGGCCGTGCCGGTGACGTCGTTGTTCGCGGCCACGTACTGCTTGCCCTGCCACAGCGGCAGGACCGGGACGTCCCTGGCGACGATGTCCTGGATCTCGGTCAGGTTCTTGGCGGCGCTGAGGCGGTCGGCCTCGC
This sequence comes from Streptomyces sp. NBC_00080, assembly GCF_045041255.1. Classification (NCBI taxonomy): domain Bacteria; kingdom Bacillati; phylum Actinomycetota; class Actinomycetes; order Kitasatosporales; family Streptomycetaceae; genus Streptomyces; species Streptomyces sp. NBC_00080. The sequence continues at coordinate 7,554,795 of NZ_CP108235.1, read as the reverse complement.
GGCGGGAGGCCGGGATCAGGTTGTCGATGATGTCCGCGTTGGAGTACGGGGACTTGAGGAAGTTGTCCTTGTCGAGGAACGGGGCGACGAAGTTGTCGGCGTCGGGGAAGTCGGGGAACCAGCCCATGCCGTAGACCGCGTACTCGCCCTTGCGCTCGGCCGGGACGAACGCGTCCCAGGCGGTGCCCTTGATGCTGACGTCGAACAGGCCGCTGTCGTTGAGCTGCTTCTGCAGCACCTCGAACTCCTGCTTGGTGGCCGGGCCGTAGTGGTCGGTCGTGTAGTTCAGCGTCAGCTTCACCGGGGTGGTGATGTCCGAGTCTTCCAACAGGGCCTTGGCCTTGGCGACGCTCGGGTCGCCGTAGGTGTTGAAGAACGAGTTGGAGTGGGCGGTGAGCGTGGCCGGGACCAGCGAGTAGAGGGGCTCGGCCTGGGAGCCGTACACCTCGGAGACGAGCGCGCTGCGGTTGATGACCTGGGCCATCGCCTGGCGCACGGCCTTGGACTTGACCGCCGGGTCGGTGGTGTCGAAGGCCAGGTAGCGGATCTCGAGGCCGTTCAGTTCGACGAGGCTGATGTCCCCGGTCGCGGAGGCCTCGGAGAGCTTCTGGATCTGCTCCGGCGACATGGTGCGGGTCATCAGGTCGATGTCGCCCTTTTCGAGGGCGGTGCCCATGTCGTCGGCGTTCTCGTACGAGACCATGTCGACCTGGTCGTTGTTCACACTCAGCGTCCCCTTGTAGTTGGGGTTCTTGGTGAACACGGCCTTCTTCATCTCGTCGCCGTCGGTCTCGGCCTTGAGGGTGTAGGGGCCGGACCCGTCGATCGAGAAGCCGTCGCGCAGCTTGTCCTTCTCGTAGTCGTCGGGGTTGACGATGCCGGCGACCGGAGTCGACAACTTGAAGGGGAAAGTGGCGTCGGCGGTCTTGAGGTGGAAGATGACTTCGTTGTCACCCTGCGTCTCGATGGTGTCGATCGTGGACAGCAGGGCGAACACGCCGGAGTCGGCCTTGATGGTGCGGGCACGCTCGATGGAGAACTTGACGTCCTCGGCGGTGACCGCGTCTCCGTTCGCGAACTTGAGGCCGCTGCGCAGCTTGCAGGCGTAGCGCTCGTTGCCGGTGTCGGTGAAGCCGCAGCTCTGGGCCGCCTCCGGAACGGGCTCGCCCTCGCCCTTGGGCTGGATCATCAGGGTCTGCACGGTCTGGCGCAGGATGTTCCAGGTGCCGACGTCGTAGGAGTACGCCGGGTCGAGCGGCGCCGGGGCGTCCTTGGTGACGGTGAACCGGTCGGTGGTGCCCATGACGATGGCGTCCCCACTGCCGCTTCCGCTGTCGGACCCGCCGCAGGCGGCGAGTACGGGCGCGAGCAGACTTACCACGGCCGGCAGCACCAAAGTCTTGCGGTTCATGCTCGAGTTTCTCCAGAGCTGTCGAGTCCGTGTACCCGGCATGCAGGGGTGTCGCGGCGGATCACGGGGTTAGGGCGAGGTTCTCGCGATGAGATTAGTCCGCACCAGCACGAGGGTTCGCGGCCACCGGAGTTGAAACTCCATCACGCTGTGAAACCGGACGCGGACGCACTGAACAATGATCAGTGGAATGATTCGTACAGCCGCCCATCAATCAGGACACAAAGACGCGTCCGATCCCTCCCCGACAGGGCCCAATACACACGGAGAGTCAACTGTCGACCCTCGGACGGGTGGGGAACGTCACACGCCGTACGGGGTTCGGACAGGGTGGAATTCGGCCGCCGCCGGGGCCCCGCCGGAGATCGGAATTCCACCGCGCGTACACCCGCCGAATTCCTTGTTATCGGCGGTGCACGCTGGGTGAACGCCTATCGCATTTCCGTCATCGGCCGATCACCAATGATCGCGATGCCGATCATCGGAGCGGCATCAGGTCCCGCAGAAATGCCAGGTCGACCTGTTCCAGCGAGGGGACGACGGTGCGTCCGCGGGACGGCGCGATCGGTGCCACGGAGGGCACCGCGACCACGTGACAGCCCGCCGCCTCGGCCGAGGTGACCCCGGTCGCGGTGTCCTCGATGACGGCGCATCTGGCGGGGTCCACGCCGAGTCCGGCGGCCGCGAACAGATAGGGGTCGGGGTACGGCTTGGTCCGGGGGACCTCGTCGCCGGCCACGCTCAGGCGGAAGTTGTCGGCGCCGAGCGAGGTCAGGACGCGGTCGATGATGCGCCGGTGGGAGGCGGAGACGAGGGCCGTGGGCACCTCGTGCTCGGCCAGCTCGGCAAGGAGCCGGGCGGCACCCGGCATCAGGGGCAGGGCGCGGGTGATGCGGTCCTCGAACCCCTCGTTGAGCAGGACGGTGAGCGCGGCGAGGTCGATCTCGGCCCCGGTCGCCTCGATCAGGAACCCGGCGCTGCGGCTCATCGGGCCGCCGACCACGACATGGCGCCAGGAGTCGTCGAGGGTGTGGCCCAGGCCGGCGAAGATCTCGACCTCGACGTCCCACCAGAAACCCTCGGTGTCCACCAGGGTGCCGTCCATGTCGAGCAACACGGCCTGCAGGGCGGAGCCCTCGGCCGTACGGGTTACTGGCGCGGGAACCGTACTGGTCATCCACATACCTCCTTGAGGGACGAGCAGGCCGGTTCCCGCTGTGGGGAACCGGCCTTCGGTGGACCGACCAGTGTACGACTTATCCGATCAGTGTGCTCGGTGGCACGCCCGCGTCACCGTGCGTTGAAGTACTTCGCCTCGGGGTGGTGGATCACGATGGCGTCCGTGGACTGCTCGGGGTGGAGCTGGAACTCCTCCGACAGGTGGACGCCGATCCGCTCCGGCTGGAGCAGCTCGGCGATCTTGGCACGGTCCTCCAGCTCGGGGCAGGCGCCGTAGCCGAGGGAGAAGCGGGCGCCGCGGTACTTCAGGGCGAACATGTCCTCGACGTCGGCCGGGTCCTCGCCGGCGAAGCCGAGTTCGGAACGCACGCGCGCGTGCCAGTACTCGGCGAGGGCCTCGGCCAGCTGCACGGACAGGCCGTGCAGTTCGAGGTAGTCGCGGTAGGAGTTCGACTCGAACAGCCTCGCGGTCTCCTCGCCGATGCGGGAGCCGACGGTGACGACCTGGAAGCCGACGACGTCCGTCTCCCCCGACTCCTCCGGGCGGAAGAAGTCGGCCAGGCACAGACGGCGACCGCGGCGCTGGCGGGGGAACGTGAAGCGGGTGCGTTCGTTGCCCTGTTCGTCCAGGACGATCAGGTCGTCGTCCTTGGACACACAGGGGAAGTAGCCGTAGACGACGGCCGCCTCGAGGAGGTTGTCGGTCTGGAGCTTGTCCAGCAGGCCGCGCAGCCGGGGCCGGCCCTCGGTCTCGACGAGCTCCTCGTAGCTCGGTCCGTCGCCGGTGCGGGCCTGCTTCAGGCCCCACTGGCCCTTGAAGAGGGCGCCTTCGTCGAGCCAGGAGGCGTACTCCTTGAGCTGGATGCCCTTGATGACGCGGGTGCCCTCGAACGGCGGCTTCGGGACGGGGTTGTCGGTGGAGACGTCGGAGCGGACGTGACCCTCCTCCGGGCGTTCCTCGGTCTCGACGGCGGCGGCGCTCGGGCGGACCCGGCGCTGCTTCAGCTCCGGCAGCTGCACTCCTGGCACGCCCCGCTTGACGCCGATGAGGGCGTCCATCAGACGCAGACCCTCGAAGGCGTCACGGGCGTAGCGGACCTCGCCCTGGTAGATCTCGTGCAGGTCCTGTTCGACGTAGGCCCTGGTCAGGGCGGCGCCGCCGAGGATGACCGGGTAGTCGGCGGCCATCTTGCGCTGGTTCAGCTCCTCCAGGTTCTCCTTCATGATCACCGTGGACTTGACCAGCAGACCCGACATGCCGATGACATCGGCCCGGTGCTCCTCGGCGGCCTCCAGGATCGCGGAGACCGGCTGCTTGATGCCGAGGTTGACGACGTTGTAGCCGTTGTTGGACAGGATGATGTCGACGAGGTTCTTGCCGATGTCGTGGACGTCTCCGCGCACGGTGGCCAGCACGATGGTGCCCTTGCCCTCGGCGTCCGACTTCTCCATGTGCGGTTCGAGGTAGGCGACGGCGGTCTTCATGACCTCGGCGGACTGGAGCACGAACGGCAGCTGCATCTGGCCGGAACCGAACAGTTCGCCGACCACCTTCATGCCGTCCAGGAGCGTCTCGTTGACGATGTCGAGGGCGGGGCGGGTCCGGAGGGCCTCGGCGAGGTCGGTGTCCAGGCCGTTCTTCTCGCCGTCGATGATCCGCCGCTTGAGGCGCTCGTCCAGCGGCAACGCGGCCAGTTCCTCGGCCTTGCCCGCCTTGAGGGACTTGGTGGTGGCGCCCTCGAACAGCGCCATCAGCTTCTGCAGCGGGTCGTAGTCCTCGGCGCGGCGGTCGTGGATCAGGTCGAGGGCGGTGTTGACCTCTTCCTCGCTGAAGCGGGCGATGGGCAGGATCTTCGACGCGTGGACGATCGCCGAGTCCAGGCCCGCCTTCACACACTCGTCGAGGAAGACCGAGTTGAGCAGGATGCGCGCGGCCGGGTTCAGGCCGAAGGAGATGTTCGACAGGCCCAGGGTGGTCTGTACGTCTGGACGGCGGCGCTTGAGTTCGCGGATCGCCCCGATGGTGGCGATGCCGTCCTTGCGGGACTCCTCCTGACCGGTGCAGATGGTGAAGGTCAGGGTGTCGATGAGGATGTCCGACTCCTGGATGCCCCAGTTCGTCGTCAGGTCCTCGATGAGCCGCTCGGCGATGGCGACCTTCGTCTCGACGGTACGGGCCTGGCCCTCCTCGTCGATGGTCAGCGCGATCAGCGCGGCGCCGTGCTCCCGGGCCAGCTCGGTCACCTTGGCGAAGCGGGACTCGGGGCCGTCGCCGTCCTCGTAGTTGACGGAGTTGATGACCGCGCGGCCGCCGAGCCGCTCCAGGCCCGCGCGGATGACGGGGACCTCGGTGGAGTCCAGGACGATCGGCAGCGTGGAGGCGGTGGCGAAGCGGCCGGCCAGCTCGTCCATGTCGGCGACGCCGTCGCGGCCCACGTAGTCGACGCACAGGTCGAGCATGTGCGCGCCCTCGCGGATCTGGTCCCGGGCCATCTCCACGCAGTCGTCCCAGCGGCCCTCCAGCATGGCCTCGCGGAACTTCTTCGAGCCGTTGGCGTTCGTACGCTCGCCGATCGCCATGTAGGCGGTGTCCTGGCGGAACGGGACGGTCTGGTAGAGCGAGGCGGCGCCGGGCTCGGGCTGCGGCTGCCGCTCGGCGGGCGAGGCCCCCCGGACCCGCTCCACGAGCCGGCGCAGGTGCTCGGGCGTCGTACCGCAGCAGCCGCCGACCAGGTTCAGCCCGTAGTCGCGTACGAAGGTGTCCTGGGCGTCGGCCAGGCCCTCGGCGTCGAGCGGGAAGTGGGCGCCGTCCTTGGTGAGGATCGGCAGACCGGCGTTGGGCATGCACAGCAGCGGGGTGCGGGAGTGGCGGGCGAGGTAGCGCAGGTGCTCGCTCATCTCGGCCGGGCCCGTCGAGCAGTTCAGGCCGATCATGTCGATGCCGAGGGGCTCGAGGGCGGTCAGGGCCGCGCCGATCTCCGAGCCGAGCAGCATGGTGCCGGTCGTCTCGAACGCCATCGAGACCAGCAGGGGCACCTCGACGCCGGTGGCCTCCATGGCGCGCCGGGCGCCGAGGATGGAGGACTTGGTCTGGAGCAGGTCCTGCGTGGTCTCCACGATCAGGGCGTCCGCGCCGCCGGCCAGCAGGCCCTCCGCGTTGGCCTGGAAGCCGTCGCGCAGGGTGCCGTAGGGGATGTGGCCGAGAGTGGGCAGCTTGGTGCCGGGGCCGATCGAGCCCAGTACCCAGCGCGTGCGTCCGTCGCGTCCGGCGAAGGCGTCGGCGGTCTCCCGGGCGATACGGGCGCCCGCCTCGGACAGCTCGAACACCCGCTCGGAGATGTCGTACTCGGCCATGGCCGAGTGGTTTGCGCCGAACGTGTTGGTCTCGACGCAGTCCACGCCCGCGTCGAAGTACTCCTCGTGCACGGAGCGGACGATGTCCGGCCGGGTGACGTTGAGGATCTCGTTGCAGCCCTCGAGCTGCTCGAAGTCCGAGAGGGTGGGCTCCTGGGCCTGGAGCATGGTGCCCATGGCTCCGTCGGCCACCACCACACGGGTGGCCAGCGCCTCTCGGAGCGCGGACACACGGGTCCGGCTGTCGGCGGAAGGGGTCGGCGGCACAGAGGCCATGAAAGGGCTCCCTCAGATGCGACGGCTGTCGGCTTTGCGTCACCTCAGGATGCGGGCAGAAAGGCTTCCCGAGACGACCGCACGCCGTCAGGGTAGCCGGGACGGAGGCCTTATGGTCAGGGGCGTCCACGGGACGGACGGGTGTGGCGGCCTTTCACAGGGCGGCCACGAGCCGGGCACGACCGGAACACGAGCGGGGCACGAGCGTGCGACGGCCGCGTCACTCCGTGGAGACGAATGGCGTAACACGTATCGACCGAACATTAGCGAGAGGTCGGCATCGACCGGTAGTGTTCGACATTGCCGAACGGCGGCAGTTGATGCCGTGCGTGGACGGTCCAGGGGACGGAGGCAGGACGGCGATGGCACGGAACATCCAGTCGGTCGAACGTGCGGCCGCGATGCTGCGGCTGCTCGCCGGTGGCGAGCGGCGACTGGGCCTGTCGGACATCGCCTCGTCCACCGGCCTGGCCAAGGCCACCGCCCACGGCATCCTGCGCACCCTCCAGCAGGAGGGCTTCGTCGAGCAGGACGACGCCTCCGGGCGGTATCAGCTGGGCGCGGAGCTGCTGCGTCTGGGCACCACCTACCTGGACGTGCACGAGCTACGCGCGCGTGCCCTCGTATGGACGGACGACCTGGCCCGGTCCAGCGGTGAGAGCGTCCACCTGGGGGTGCTGCACCAGCAGGGCGTGCTGATCGTGCACCACGTCTTCCGGCCCGACGACAGCCGGCAGGTGCTGGAGATCGGGGCGATGCAGCCACTGCACTCCACGGCCCTGGGCAAGGTGCTGTCGGCCTACGACCCGGTCGCGCACAGCGAGGTCCTGGAGGCCGAGCGCAAGCCGTTCACGGACCGCACGGTGTGCGAGCCGGAGGCCTTCGAGCGGGTCCTCGACCTGACCCGCGCGCGGGGCTACGCGGCCGATGTCGAGGAGACCTGGGAGGGTGTCGCCTCCATCGCCGCACCCATCCACGACCGGCGGCGCATGCCCGTGGGCGCGGTCGGCATCACCGGTGCGGTGGAGCGGCTGGGCCGGGACGGCGAGGTGCGCCCCGAGCTGATCGCCGCGGTACGGGACTGCGCCCGCGCGGTCTCGCGCGACCTGGGCGCCGGACGCTTCTGAGCGGCCGACCGCGCCCGACCCTCCATTCGACCTTGTGTTTCTGAGAAGTACGTATGAGCAGGCCGGGACGTCCCACGACGTCACCGGCCTTTGCCATACGCGCAGATAGCAGTTCGAAACGGTCAAAAAGGGCGAGTGCGTGCGCACCGGCGCGAAGATCGATAACTCACGGCGATCAATAACGATCGCACTTTCGATAACAACACTCTTGACGCACACGTAACACCGCGGCAAGACTCCCGTCCATCGGTCGACATTGTCGAACACCTAACGGCAATACGCGCTAGAGTGTGACAACGCCAAAGGCCGGCATCGCTCTCACCCCCGAGGGCGCTCGAACCCCCGGCGGGACCCGGGGTTCGGCTTCCCTGGACGAAGGACAAAGGAGTCGCGGGTGTCCAGCTCCGACATCTTCATCGGCGAGACCATCGGTACCGCCATACTCATCCTGCTCGGCGGTGGCGTCTGCGCCGCCGTCACGCTGAAGGCCTCCAAGGCCCGTAACGCCGGCTGGCTCGCCATCACCTTCGGGTGGGGTTTCGCCGTTCTGACGGCTGTCTACACCTCGGCGCCCCTCTCGGGCGCCCACCTCAACCCGGCGGTCACCCTCGCACTCGCGATCAAGGACGACGACTGGAGCAACGTTCCGGTCTACTGGGCCGGGCAGCTGCTCGGTGCCGCCATCGGCGCCACCCTGGTCTGGGTCGCCTACTACGGCCAGTTCCACGCGCACCTCACCGACAAGGAGATCGTCGGCGAGTCCGCGGCGGAGACCACGAAGGCCAAGTCGGTCGAGGCGCGGGAACAGGCCGCAGGACCGGTCCTGGGCGTCTTCTCCACCGGCCCGGAGGTCCGGGTCGTCTGGCAGAACCTCGCCACGGAGATCATCGGCACCATCGTGCTCGTCCTCGCCGTGCTCACGCAGGGCCTGAACGACAAGGGCAACGGCCTCGGCAACCTGGGCGCACTGATCACCGCGCTGGTGGTCGTCTCGATCGGTCTGTCCCTCGGTGGCCCGACCGGTTACGCGATCAACCCGGCACGTGACCTCGGTCCGCGCATCGTGCACGCCCTCCTGCCCCTGCCCAACAAGGGCGGCTCCGACTGGAGCTACGCCTGGATCCCGGTGGTCGGTCCGCTGATCGGCGGCGCGATCGCTGCGGGTATCTACAACGTCGCTTTTGCTTAAGAGCACCAGCCACACCGCGTAGTCAGCAGCGCCGTACAGACAGCCCCCTCACCACGGAAACCCAGGAGCACACCGTGACCGACGCGCACACCGCCGGCCCCTTCATCGCCGCCATCGACCAGGGCACCACCTCCTCGCGCTGCATCGTCTTCGACCGGGACGGCCGTATCGTCTCCGTCGACCAGAAGGAGCACGAGCAGATCTTCCCGAAGCCGGGCTGGGTCGAGCACAACGCGACCGAGATCTGGACCAACGTCGAGGAGGTCGTCGCCTCCGCCATCGCGAAGGCCGGCATCACCCGCGACGACATCAAGGCCATCGGCATCACCAACCAGCGTGAGACCACGCTGCTGTGGGACAAGAACACCGGTGAGCCCGTCCACAACGCCATCGTCTGGCAGGACACCCGCACCGACGCGCTCTGCAAGGAGCTGGGCCGCAACGTCGGCCAGGACCGCTTCCGCCGCGAGACCGGCCTGCCGCTGGCCTCGTACTTCGCCGGCCCCAAGGCCCGCTGGCTGCTCGACAACGTCGAGGGTCTGCGGGAGCGCGCCGAGGCGGGCGACATCCTCTTCGGCACCATGGACAGCTGGGTCATCTGGAACCTGACGGGCGGTGTGAACGGCGGCCGGCACGTCACCGACGTCACCAACGCCTCCCGCACCATGCTGATGAACCTGCACACCATGGAGTGGGACGAGAAGATCGCCGAGTCCATCGGCGTCCCGCTCGCGATGCTCCCGGAGATCCGCTCCTCCGCCGAGGTGTACGGCGAGATCACCGGCGGCAAGCTGGGCGACCTGCTCGGCGGCATCCCCGTCGCCTCCGCGCTCGGCGACCAGCAGGCGGCCCTGTTCGGCCAGACCTGTTTCGCGGAGGGCGAGGCCAAGTCCACCTACGGCACCGGCACCTTCCTGCTGATGAACACCGGTGAGAAGCCGGTCAACTCCTACAACGGCCTGCTGACCACGGTCGGTTACCGCATCGGCGACCAGAAGGCGGTCTACGCCCTCGAAGGATCGATCGCCGTCACCGGTTCGCTGGTGCAGTGGATGCGCGACCAGATGGGCCTGATCTCCACCGCCGCCGAGATCGAGACCCTCGCGCTCTCGGTCGAGGACAACGGCGGCGCCTACTTCGTGCCGGCCTTCTCCGGTCTGTTCGCCCCGTACTGGCGCTCCGACGCCCGCGGTGTGATCGCCGGCCTCACCCGGTACGTCACCAAGGCGCACCTCGCGCGCGCCGTCCTGGAGGCCACGGCCTGGCAGACCCGTGAGATCACCGACGCCATGACGAAGGACTCCGGCGTCGAGCTCGCGGCGATCAAGGTCGACGGCGGCATGACCTCCAACAACCTGCTGATGCAGACGCTCTCGGACTTCGTGGACGCCCCCGTGGTGCGCCCGATGGTGGCCGAGACCACCTGCCTCGGCGCCGCCTACGCCGCCGGCCTCGCCGTCGGCTTCTGGACCAGCACCGACGATCTGCGCGCCAACTGGCGCCGGGCCGCCGAGTGGACCCCCCGCATGGACGCGGAGACCCGCGACCGTGAGTACAAGAGCTGGCTCAAGGCCGTCGAGCGGACCATGGGCTGGCTCGAGGACGAGGAGTAAGAACCCCACATGACCAGTCAGACCACCCTGAAGTCCGTGCCTGCCCTGGGGACGCACCCGGCGTCCGGCTCGAACCCGAGCCGCGCCGAGACCCGGGAACAGCTCTCCAAGGCGTCGTTCGACCTTCTCGTCATCGGCGGCGGCATCCTGGGCATCTCCACCGCCTGGCACGCCGCGCAGTCCGGGCTCAGGGTGGCTCTGGTCGACGCCGGCGACTTCGCCGGCGCCACCTCCTCCGCCTCCTCCAAGCTCCTCCACGGCGGTCTGCGCTACCTGCAGACCGGCGCGGTGAAGCTGGTGGCGGAGAACCACTTCGAGCGCCGTGCGGTCTCCCGCCAGGTGGCCCCCCACCTGGCGAACCCGCTCACGTTCTACCTCCCCGTGTACAAGGGCGGGCCGCACGGCGCGGCGAAGCTCGGGGCGGGCGTCTTCGCCTACTCCGCGCTGTCGGCGTTCGGCGACGGCGTCGGTCACCTCCTGTCCCCGGCCAAGGCCGCGCAGGACGTGCCCGAGCTGCGCACCGACAACCTCAAGGCCGTGGCCGTGTACGGCGACGACCAGATGAACGACGCGCGCATGGCGCTGATGACGGTCCGCGCGGCCGTCGAGGCGGGTGCCGTCGTCCTGAACCACGCCGAGGTCTCCGGGCTGCGCTTCACCAGGGGCCGGGTCACCGGCGCCGAGCTGCGCGACCGGCTCTCCGGTGACGAGTTCGGCGTGAGCGCCCGGCTGGTGCTCAACGCGACCGGTCCGTGGGTCGACCACCTGCGCAGGATGGAGGACCCGAACGCGGCTCCGTCCATCCGCCTGTCCAAGGGCGCCCACCTGGTCCTGAAGCGCACCGCCCCCTGGAAGGCCGCGCTCGCGACCCCCATCGACAAGTACCGCATCACCTTCGCCCTCCCCTGGGAGGACATGCTGCTGCTCGGCACCACCGACGAGGAGTTCGAGGGCGACCCGGCGGACGTCTCGGTCACCGAGAAGGACACCGCCCAGATACTCGACGAGGCCGCGTTCTCCATCCGCGACCAGCAGCTCGACCGTGACCTGATCACCTACGCCTTCGCGGGTCTGCGCGTGCTTCCGGGCGGTCCCGGCAGCACGGCGAAGGCCAAGCGCGAGACCGTCGTGACCGAGGGCAGGGGCGGCATGCTGTCCGTCGCCGGCGGCAAGTGGACGACCTTCCGGCACATCGGCCGTACGGTCATGCAGAAGCTGGAGGCGCTGCCCGGCCACCCGCTGGGCGACGACTTCGAGCCGATCTCCTCGCTGCCGAAGAAGCTGCCGCTGCCCGGCGTCGCCAACCCGCGCGCGGTCGCCCACCGGCTGCTGGTCGACAACCCGGCACCCGGCCCGCGCATGGCGGCCGACACCGCCAGGCACCTGGCCACCCACTACGGCTCGCTGGCCTTCGACATCGCGCGGCTGGCCAACGAGAACCCCGAGCTGGGCGCGCGCGTCCACCCGGACGCCCCCGAGATCTGGGCGCAGGTCGTCTACGCCCGCGACAACGAGTGGGCTCAGACGGCGGACGACGTGCTGCGCCGCCGTACGACGCTGACGATCCGCGGTCTCGCCACCGACGACGTCCGCGGCAAGGTGCAGGACCTGCTCGACAGGAAGTAGGTCCTCCCGGTCACCCGGAAGCCCTCCGGAAGACCCTCCGCCGGCCTGCTCCCCTGACCGGGGCCGGTGTCAGGGACGGCCCCTCCGTACCGGGGCCGGAACAGGAAGGGGCGGCTCCACCCCTATGGGGCCGCCCCTTCCGCATGCCCGTCCGCCCTCGTGGCGGTCAGGTTGTCAGTGCCGGATGTTTTCCTGGGGACATGAACATCGATCAGGCGGATCCGGCCGAACTGGCGGCCCTGCGGGAGGCCTTCGCCGTGGCCGACGGCGGGAAGTCGGCGCTCGGCTGGGAGGCGGTCCGCGCCTTCGAGGCGGAGCACTCGGTGGTGCTGCCGGAGCCGTACCGCACGTTCGTGGCGGAGGTGACCGACGGGTCGTTCCAGGGACCGCCGGCGTACGGCCTCGTGGGGCTGGCCGAACTGCCCTCGGACTGGGGCGACGACGGCGCGCGGCGAAACCTGGCCAAGCCGTTCCCGCTCACCCGGCAGTGGCTGTGGGAGGAGGAGGACGTGCCCTTCGAGGACGAGGACCCCGAAGCGGTCGTCGAGCAGGTCCTCCACCACGGTTCCGTCGTCCTGGGGACGGACGGCTGCGCGATGAACTGGCATCTCGTCGTCACCGGCCCCCAGCGGGGGCGGATATGGCTGGTGACCGACGTGGGTGCCATGCCGTTCGACGCGGGGTCCGGCCACACGACCTCCGCGCCCGGATTCGCGGGCTGGGTGGCGCACTGGGCGGCCGGCAAGGAGTGGTTCGACGCCGCCTGAGGCCGCCCGAGGCGGGTCAGCCGACCGACTCCACGAGCGCCCGTACCGCCTCGACGCCCGTCAACTCATCGCGGCGGACGATCAGTTCGCGCCCCAGCAGCAGTGCGCGCCGGGAGGCGGGCACCGGGTCCGGGAGGGTCGTCAGGTCGGTCAGGTGGGCGAAGCCGATGATGCGGCGGACGATCTCCGTGCCCGCGTAGCCGACGGAGTCGGTCCACACGCGGCGCAGGAAGCGGTCGAGATAGGCGTCGTCGAAGAAGGTGTCGACGCGGGTCGGCCCCAGACGGCGGAACTCGGCTTCGAAGGCCTCCCAGGACAGGCGGAGCTGGCCGGCGTGGTCGGACAGCGTGCCCAGGGCGCGCGCCCGTTCCTCGGCGACCAGCACGTTCGCCCAGTAGAGGCCGAGGTCGTAGCCGATGGGGCCGACAAAGGAGAACTCGGGGTCGAAGACCCGGACCACGGGCGCGCCTTCGCGCCTGCCGACCATCACGCTGCCGGTGTGCAGGTCGCCGTGGAGGAGTGCCTGGGCGCTGGTCATGAAGGTGTGGCGGAGATCGGCGACCTCGGTGCGCAGCCGGGTGTCGGCGCGGAAGGCCGCGGCCAGGTCGTCGAGGCCGGGATGCCAGTGGTTGTGTTCGTGCTCGACGTACGGCTCGGACAGCACGACGTCTTCGGTGATCTTGCACAGCTCCGGACTGACGGAGGCCGCGATCAGCGCCTTGCGTTCGGCGGACGGCATGCCGAAGTCGCTGGTGGCGAAGGAGAACTGGGCGACGAACTCGCCGATCCTCGCCGAGGTGTGCGGGCCGTAGGCGGCGCCCTCGTTGAGCAGTGTGCGCAGTACCTCGAGGTCGGACATGTCCTCCATGACGAGGGCGTAGTTCTCGGGGTCGTAGCCGTGCACCGCCGGGATCTTGTCGGGGGCGACCCTGGCGACCTGCTGGTAGGCGCGGGCCTCGGCGTCGGCGCGGTCGGGGTTCATCGGCCAGGAGGGACCGGCGACGCGGACCCAGGGCAGGGCCTGCTTGACGGCGAGGCTGCGGGTGCCGTCGGCGGAGGAGGCCAGGAACACCCGGTTCATGTTGCCGTCCGACACCTCCCGGACCCGGATGTCCGCGAGGTCCTCCCAGTGGCCCCGCTCGCCGAGGTAGGCGGGGATGTCGTCGGTCTCCAGGATGCGGTAGCCCATGGTCGTGAACTCCCTTATGCGGTGCGGCGCTTGGACAGGGTGAAGCTGAAGACCAGGGCGAGGATCAGCACCGCGCCCTCGACGACGTCCTGCGTGTAGTACGGCAGGCCCTTGATGGTCAGGCCGGTGGTGATGATGCCGATGAGCACCGCGCCGAGGGCCGTGCCCCAGACGTTCGGCCGTCCGCGGCCCAGGACGGAGGTGCCGACGAGTGCCACCGCGACCGCCTCCAGCAGCTGGGAGGTGCCGGCCGACACGTCGCCCTGGCCGATCCTGGACGCCAGGATGAGGCCGCCCACCGAGGCGAGGACGCCGGAGATGACGTAGGCCAGGGCGCGGTAGGCGCCGACCCGGATGCCGGCCAGCCGGGAGGCCTCGGGGTTGGCGCCGATGGCGTAGAGGACGCGGCCCCAGCGGGTGCGGGCGAGGAAGACCCAGGCGGCGATCGTCAGACCGCCGAAGATCAGCACGGAGATCGGGACGCCGAGTACCGTGCCTCGGTCGATCTTCAGGAAACCGTCGGTGAACCTGCCGGGCGCGGTCGATCCGTCGGACATCGTCATGCCCGGAGTGATCGACTGGCCGTCGACGAGGATCAGCTTGCTGCCCTGGATGACGAACATCGTGCCGAGCGTGGCGAGCATGTCGGGGATCTTCAGAACGACGATCAGCAGGGCGTTGAGGAGGCCGGCGAGCGCGCCCGCCACCAGGACCGCGAGGATCGCGACCGTGCCGACCTGGTTGAAGACGACCATCGTCTGGGCGGCGACGGAGACGCCGAGGCCGGCGACAGCCCCGACGGACATGTCCATTCCGCCGACGGCCATGGTGAGGGTGACACCGAGGCCGAGGATGGCGGCGACGGAGACGTACCGCAGGGTGTCGAGCAGGGTGGCCGACTCGCGGAAGGAGCCCTCGCTCAGCGCGAAGTACAGGAACAGCGCGACCGTCACGAAGATGAAGCCGTACTTGATCACGGCGTTCTGGACGCGCACCGCGGTGCCGGCCGCCGGCCGGATCGCCGCCTTGGTGGGGACCTCGGTGCTCTGGGTGGTGGTCATGGGGTGATTCCTGGGCCTTCGTGGGGGCGGGCCGACATCAGACGGACGCCGAGATGGTCTGGATCACGCGGTCGCGTTCCGCGTCTTCGCCGTACGCGTCGAGATGGACCTCACCGGCCGCGAGGACGACGACCCGGTCGGCCACCTCCAGGACCTCGTCGACGTCGGCGGACAGGACGAGGACGGCCGCGCCCTCGGCGGCGAGGGCGCGGGCCCGGCGGCCGATGTCGCGCCGCGCGCCGATGTCCACACCTCGGAACGGTTCGTCCAGGATGAGGACACGCGGGGCGTGGGCGAGCCAACGGCCGACGACGACCTTCTGCTGGTTGCCACCGGACAGTTCCTCGACGGTGCTGTGCTCGTCGCGGGTGACGACGCCGAGGGCGTCGATCGTCTCGCGGCCGAGGGCGTCCTCCTTGGGCCGGTTCATGAGACCGGCCCGGGAGAAGGACTTCAGGAACGGCAGCGAGATGTTCCGCGCGACCGACCAGCCGGGCACCAGGGCGTCGGCGTGCCGGTCCTCGGGGACGAGGTGGACGCCGGCGCGAATGGCGTCGGAGGGGCGGCGGGGCGCGTAGGCCGTGCCGTCCAGTTCCACGGCGCCGGTGGCGAAGGGCTCGGCGCCGAACAGGCCGCGCGCCAGCTCGGTCTTGCCAGCGCCCAGCAGGCCCACGACGCCGGTGACCTCCCCGGCGCGCAGATCGAGGTCGAGGGGGGTGCGGCCCTCGAAGAGGCGGACGCCGCGCAGCGAGAGGGCGACCTCCCCCTCGGCTCCTTCCCTGACGGGCCGGGCGGTGGTCACCTCCTGGGACTGGGCCAGCATCGCGCGCAGGGCCGCGTCCCAGTCGAAGGGCCTGGCCTGGTCCTCGGTGAGAAGACCGTCGCGCAGGACGACCAGGCGGTCGGCGAGCGCGTCGATCTCGCCGAGCCGGTGGGAGACGTAGAGCACGGCGATGCCGTCCTGGCGCATCCGCTCGACGAGCGCGAACAGCCGCTGTGCCTCGGCGGCGGAGAGCGCGGAGGTCGGCTCGTCGAGGATGAGCAGCCGGGGGCGGGTCGCCAGCGCGCGGGCCAGGATCAGCAACTGCCGGTCGGAGATGCCGAGTTCGCCGACATCCTGCTTGAGCACCTGCTCGTTCCAGTCCAGGCCGAGGCCCGCCTGGATCTCGCGGGCCCGGGCGAGCGTGCCGCGGCCGCTCAGGAACGGGTTGCCGCGCTTTTGCGCGAGCTCCTCGAAGACCAGGTTCTCGGCGACCGTGAGGCCGGGCACGATGCCCTCGCCGATCCGCTGGTGCACCGTCTGGATGCCCAGCTGACGAGCGGCCAGCGGCGAGGCGAGGGCGACCGGGGTGCCGTCGACGCGCACCTCTCCCCCGTGGTCCGTGTGGACGCCCGAGAGGATCTTGATCAGCGTGGACTTGCCGGCGCCGTTCGCGCCGAGCAGCGCGACCACGCTGCCCGGTGCGATGTCCAGCGTCACGGAGGCGAGCACCGTCCTGCCGCCGAAGGCCATGCTGACGTCGGTGAGGCCGACCGCCGGGACGGTCCCCGAAGGGCCGGAGTCAGTGGGCGACATTCGAGATCCAGTCCGCGGTGGAGACCTGAGACAGGTTCAGCGCGGGCAGCGCCTCCCGCAGCTGGTCCATGTTCGCGATCTTCTTCTCGCGCAGGAAGTCCTGGGTGATGGCGACGGCCGGGAACTCGACGGAGGTCCTGTTCAGCTGACCGGCCAGCTCCAGCGCCGTGGTGCGGACGACTGCCGCGCCGACGGCGGACGGGTCGGTGCCCGCCGTGGCGACCCAGGGGCTGTCGGCGGCGGTCATCTGCTGGATGTCGGCGTTGGAGACGTCGGCGCCGAAGACCTTCACCTTGTCCTGGAGCTTCTTGTTCTGCACGGCGAGCACGGTGCCCTTGGCGAGCTCGTCGTAGGGTGCGAAGACGCCGGCCACGTCGGAGTGCTGGGTGAGCGCGGCGGAGACGAGGGGAACGTTGTCGGTGGCCGTGGAGTCGGTGACCTTGCCGACCTTGAACTGCTGCTTCCAGGCCTGCGAGGTCACCGTCGACTTCCAGACGCCGTCGCGCTTGTCGAGGGCCGCGTAGCCGGCCACGTTGACGTAGCCGACCTTGGCGTTCTTGCCGACCTCCTTGGCCATCACGTCGAGGACCGCCTGGGCCATGCTCTCGTCGTCCTGCTTGGTGGAGACGACCCCCTCGGTGGCGGTCTCGACGTCGTAGACGACGACCTTGATGCCCTTCTTCACGGCCTTGTCGATCTCCGGCTGGATGGTCGCCGGGAAGCCGTGGTCGATGATGATCGCCTTCGCCCCGGAGTTGATCGCCGAGGACAGGTCGGTGGCCTGCTTGGCGTTGTCGGCCTGGGCGTCGTACACGGTCAGGTCGATACCGAGCGCCTTGGCCTGGGCCTTCGCGCCGTTGCCCCACTGCTCGAAGTAGTCGCCGGCGCCGCTCTGCCGGACCAGGGCCACCTTGACCGCGCCCGCGCTGAAGGGGGCGGGCTTCTTGCCGGTGGCGGCGGAGGCCGAGGCGGCGGCGTTGCCGGTGCCCTTCGAGGCGTCCGTGGACTGCGCGCAGCCGGAGAGGACCAGGGCGGAGACGGAGGCCAGCGAGAGCACGGCGAGAGGCAGACGGACACGGGACATGAGGGGCTCCAGGTGCAAGGTGACGCAGAGGGGTGGGGCGCAGGGGAGGCGAAGCAGGGATGCGTGAGCCCGGAGCGAAGGACGGGAACGAGCCATCGCGTGTGGCGGGGAGCGCCCCGGGAACGGGGGCGCGTCAAAGCTCCGGGAGGGGTCAGCGACAGCTGGCCGTGGTCGACCGGAGCAAGTCCACGTACAGCCGCCGCACGAGCAGCAGCGTCTTCATATGCAGATCATGAGAACGATTTCAGCCACCCGTCAAAGCAATGGACATCGCATCTCAATATCCGAGACAACGATTACGTCACAGGCGGGGACCGCGCCGCCGGGAGTTACCATCACGGAACCGGCATCCGACCCGGCACAGTGAGGCCCCCGATGACCAGACATCGCGCGAACGCGCTGCGCATGCCCTGCATGCGGCGCTGTCCCGGCGCGCCGTGTCGCGGCTGAGTGACCGTCCTCCGCCGCCCCGTCTCTCCCCCTCTTGCCCCTCTCCTCCCCTCTCCTCCCCGTCCGATCCGTCTCGGTATCCGGACACCCCTTCCAGAAGCCTGGAGTTGCTTCCATGACGCTGCTGACGACCTGGTCCGAGTCCGGCCCGGAGACCCTGGTCCGCCGCACCTCCGACCCCGTCGAGATCGCCACGGCCCTCGAGCCGCTGGGCGTGCGCTACGAACAGTGGCCGGTCCGCGCGGACGTGCCGTTCGATGCCGACAGCGAGACGGTGTTCGCGGCGTACGGCCCGGAGATCGAGAAGCTGAACGCCCAGGAGGGCTTCACCACCGTCGACGTCCTCGGTCTGCACCCGAGCGACGACCCGGAGTTCCCGGCGAAGGCGAAGGCGGCCCGCGAGAAGTTCCTCCAGGAGCACACCCACGACGACGATGACGAGGTCCGCTTCTTCGTCTCCGGCTCCGGCATCTTCTACCTGCACGTGAACGGCGAGGTGCACGCGGTCTTCTGCGAGAAGGGCGATCTGCTGGGCGTGCCGCGCGGCACCACCCACTGGTTCGACATGGGCACCAGCCCCTCGTTCACGGCGATCCGCTTCTTCCACGAGGAGGACGGCTGGATCGGCAGCTTCACCGGCTCCACCATCGCCGGCCGCTTCCCGGACTACGACACGATCGCGGCCGGCTACGCGGCCGACCGGGCCGCCGCGTGAGCGTGCCGGGCCCGGCGTACGACGTGGACGCCGTGGTGCTCGACATCGAGGGCACCACGAGCGCCACGGGCTTCGTGGTGGACGTGCTGTACCCGTACTCCCGCGCCCGCTTCGCCGAGCTGCTCACCGAGCGGGCCGAGGAGCCCGCGGTGGCACGGGCGATCGCGCAGGTACGTGAGCTGACGGGCGAGCCGGACGCCGACGCGGCCGCGATCGAGAAGACGCTGAACGCCTGGCTCGACGAGGACCGCAAGGCGACCCCGCTGAAGAGCCTCCAGGGCGTCCTGTGGTCCGAGGGCTTCGCGCGCGGCGACCTCGTCTCGCACTTCTACGACGACGTCGTGCCGCGGCTGCGCGCCTGGCACGCGGCGGGGCTGCGGCTGTACGTCTACTCGTCGGGCGCGGTGTCCGCCCAGCGGGCGTGGTTCACCAACAGCCCGGCGGGCGACCTCACCTCGCTCCTGTCCGGGCTGTACGACACCGAGAACGCCGGCCCCAAGCAGGAGCCGGAGTCGTACCGCCGTATCGCCGCGTCGACCGCGGTGGCGGCCGACCGGCTGCTGTTCCTCTCCGACCGGCCCGGCGAGCTGGACGCGGCCCGCGAGGCCGGCTGGCACGCGGTCGGCGTCCGGCGGCCGGGGGAACCGTATTTCGGGCAGGGAGTCGGCGACCACCCGCAGGCGGGGACGTTCGACGAGATCACCGTGAGCAACTCCAGGAGCACTTCATGACCGCCGACCTCACCGCAATCGACCTGGAGGAGGCCGGGGCGGTCCTCGCCGCCGAGTCCGCCCGCTTCGCCTCCTTCGGCTGGATGCGCGGCACCTCGGGCAACCTGTCGGTGGTGCTCACCCGCGACCCGCTGCGGCTCGCGGTCACCGCGAGCGGCCACGACAAGGGTGAACTGACCCCCGCGGACGTGGTGCTGGTCGACGGGAACGGCGCCGCCGTGCACGAGGGCAAGCCGTCCGCCGAGGCCGAACTGCACGCGCGCGTGGCCGCGCTGACCGGCGCGGGCGCGGTCGTGCACGTGCACACGGTGGCCTCCGTGGCGCTCGGCCATCGGCACCCGGGCGGGATCGTCTTCAAGGACATCGAGATGCTCAAGGGCGTCGGCCAGCCCGCGCACGACGTCGAGGTGACCCTGCCGGTCATCGCCAACAGCCAGGACATGAAGGTCCTCGGCGACCGGCTGGAGGCGGCCCGCGAACCCCGGATGCCCGCGGTGGTCGTGGCCGGGCACGGCCTGTACGTGTGGGGCGACACCCCGCGCCAGGCCCGTCACCACACCGAGGTCGTCGAATGGCTCCTGGAGCTGGAGCTGACGCGGCGCTGACCACGAGAGACCCGCGCGGCACGCGGGACGCGCGAGACACGCGAAAGGCCACGGTCCCTCGACCGTGGCCTTCGGTGTGTCCGGCGCAGCCGGTGTGCTCGGCGCGGCTCAGCGCAGCCGGTCCCCGGGCAACTGCCCCGCGGACACCTCCAGTACGCCCCGTTCGGTCACCAGGCCCGTCACCAGCCGGCCCGGCGTGACGTCGAACGCCGGGTTGTGGCCGCGCGACTCGGCGGGCGCGGTCCGCACCCCGGCCCACTCCAGCACCTCGTCCTCGCCGCGGAGTTCGATGTGGATGGCGGCACCGTCCGGCGTCGAGAGATCGACCGTGGTGGTGGGCGCCGCCACCAGGAACGGGATGCCCGCGTCGGCGCAGGCGAGGGCGACCCCCACGGTGCCGACCTTGTTGGCGGTGTCGCCGTTGGCCGCGATGCGGTCGGCGCCCACGATCGCGGCGTCGACCTCGCCGCGCAGGACGGTGCCGGCGGCGGCCCCGTCGGGCTGGACGAAGTGCGCTATGCCCTCCTGGACCAGCTCCCAGGCGGTCAGGCGCGACCCCTGGAGCAGCGGGCGGGTCTCGTCGACGTAGACGACCTCGAGGCGTCCGCGCGCGTGCAGTTCGCGGATGACACCGAGGGCGGTGCCCCAGCCGGCGGTGGCCAGCGCGCCGGTGTTGCAGTGCGTCAGGATCCGCAGCGGGCGGTCCGTGCCCACCCGCTCCAGCAGCCAGTCCGCGCCGAACGCACCCATCGCACGGTTGGCCTCGACGTCCTCGCGCTGCACGGCGGCCGCCTCCGCTAGGACCGCGTCGAGTCCCTCGTCGAATCGGGTCATGACCCGGTCCACGCACACCATGAGGTTCACGGCGGTCGGGCGGGCCTCGCGGACGCGGGCGACGGCCTTGCGTATCTCGTCGTCCGTCCAGCCCTCGCGCTCGCCCTCCATGAGCGCGATCGCGACGCCGTAGGCGCCCGCCGCGCCGATCGCGGGGGCGCCGCGCACGACCAGCCGCTGGATCGCGTCGACCAGGGTGTCCACATCGTGGACATCGACGGTCGTGGTGCGGTGCGGGAGGGCCGTCTGGTCGATCAGCGCGAGGCCGGTTCCGGTCCACTCGACGGCGCGCAGTTCCTGGGACATAACGGGACGCTCCTGATGTTCCAATGGTGTTCGACACCGTACATGACCTCGAAGAACGGTCGATGGACGGTGAACGAACCACAGTTCGAGACACCCCGTCGGGTGTCCGGAAACGAGTGTTAGAGTCCAGCACCCGCATCCGCAGGGCGATACCGGCATCCCGCAGAACGAGACGAAGGGGGAATCGCATGCCGCTGCTCACCAGGCGCCGCTTCCTCGACTTCGGCCGCTGCGCCGGCGACGGCTGTCGCGGCTGAGTCCGTCCCCGCAGCCCTCCCCCGCGGTCTCTGCCGCACCGAGCACCGTCGCTCACCTCACCCCGCCGTACGCGCGCACCTCAGCATCGTGATGCGCCTCTCGGCATACCCGGAAGGTTCCCCGATGCCCCGCAGACACCGTCGTTCCGTGCAGCTCGCCGCCCTCGCGACCGGCACCGTGCTCCTCGCCACCGCCTGCAACGCCGCCGCGAAGAAGGACGACTCCGCCACGGGCGCGAGCGGCGGCAGCGGCAAGTCCTTCACCCTCGTCACCCCCGACGCCGTCGGCCAGAACGAGTTCCTCAAGCTCGCGGTGACCGGCATCAAGAGCGCGGCGAAGCAGCACGACGGGACCCAGAAGGTCTACGAGTCCACCGACACCGCCTCCCAGCAGCAGAACGTGCAGGCCGCGGTGGACGCCAAGCCGGACGTCATCGTCCTCGTCGGCTTCGAGTTCGCCGACCTCGTCGCCCAGCAGGCCGAGAAGAACCCGGGCCAGCAGTTCCTGATCATCGACGCGTGCACCACCAAGACCTTCAAGAACGTCAGCTGCGCGGTCTTCCGTGAGCACGAGGGCGTCTACCTCGCCGGCGCCGAGGCGGGCCTGCTGAGCAAGTCCGGCAAGGTCGGCGCGGTCGACGTGCTCGACACTCCCCAGTTCCGCCGCTACAGCGACCCGTTCGCGGCCGGCGCCAAGAAGGTCGCCGCCAAGACGCAGGCATCGACCCGCTTCGTCGGCGGCCAGTCCCCGTTCGACGACTCGGCCCGCGCCAAGGAACAGGCGAACACCCTGCTGGCCAAGGGCTACGACCAGATCATGGCGGCTGCGGCGGCCGGCAACTACGGCGTCTTCGAGGCCGCGAAGGCCAAGGGCGCGTTCGCGTACGGCGTCGACGTCAACCAGTGCTCCTCGGCGCCGGGCACGGTCGTCGACAACGTGATCAAGCGCACGGACATCGCCGTCGAGAAGGGCATCGAGTCGGTCCTCGGCGGCACGACCGGCACGACCGTCTCGTACGGCCTCAAGGAGGGCGGCATCAGCCTGACCGGCCTGGAGGACGGCGTGGACACGTCGAAGTGCGTGATCGCCGACCACAAGGACGTCCTGACGAAGGTCGAGGCGCTGCGCGACCAGATCGTCTCCGGAGAGCTGAAGGTCGATGACCCGGCCGCCGGCTGAACCCGAGAGCGGCGCGGGCGTGACCGGCGTCGCCGTCGAGCTCCGGGGAATCACCAAGCGGTTCCCCGGCACGCTCGCCAACGACGCCGTCGACCTGACCGTCCGTCACGGTGAGATCCACGCCCTGATGGGCGAGAACGGCGCGGGCAAGTCCACGCTGATGTCGGTCCTTTACGGCATGGAGCGCGCCGACGCCGGAACGATCCGGATCGACGGGCGGGAGGTGCGCTTCACGAGCCCCTCCGACGCCATGGCCGCGGGGCTCGGCATGGTCCACCAGAGCTTCAAGCTGTTCGACTCGCTGACGGTCGCCGAGAACGTCGTCTACGCGGCCGAACCGCGCCGCTTCGGCCTGGTGGACCGGGCCGCGGCCCGCCGCCGGGTACGTGCGCTCGCCGAGGAGCACGGGCTGGCCGTCGACCCGGACGCCCGGGTCGGCGACCTGCCGGTCGGGCTGCGGCAGCGCGTGGAGATCCTCAAGCTGCTGCATCGCGGCGCCCGTACGCTCATCCTCGACGAGCCGACCGCCGTGCTCACGCCGGCCGAGGCGGACACCCTGTTCGGCGTGCTCAAGTCGCTGACCGCGCAGGGCCGTACGGTCGTCCTCGTGACCCACAAGCTGCGCGAGGTGCTGGAGGGCAGCGACCGGGTGACCGTCCTGCGGGACGGCCGGGTCGCCGCCCGGCTGGTCACCTCCCACACGACGGCCGACGAGATCGCCGCCGCGATGACCGGCCGCGCGGTGGAACTGGACCGTGTCCACGCACCGGGAACGCCCGGTGGGGCAGTCCTGCGGGTCACCGGGTTCAGCACGGATTCCGTCCACGATGTGGACCTCACCGTCCGCGCCGGTGAGATCGTCGGTATCGCGGGCGTCGCCGGGAACGGCCAGAGCGAGCTGGTCGAGGCGCTGGCCGGGCTGCGGCCCGTCGCCGCCGGACAGGTCACGCTCCAGGGCGACGACGTCACGCACGCCTCGGCCACCGAGCGCCGTGCGAAGGGGCTCGCCTACGTCCCCGAGGACCGGCACGCGGTCGGTACGGCACCCGCCGCCTCGGTCGCGGACAACCTGGCGATGGGACACCACCGCACCACCCTCTCCGCCCGCGGCCTGCTGCCGCCGGCGGCCGTCCGCGCGCACGCCCGGCGGCTCGTAGAGCGCTTCGGCATCAAGGCGGCGACCACCGAGGTCCCGGCCTCCGCGCTGTCCGGCGGCAATCTCCAGAAGCTGCTCATCGGCCGCGAACTCGCGCATGACGCACCGCTGTTGCTGGTCGAGCAGCCGACCCGGGGCGTCGACATCGGCGCCATCCAGAACATCCACGACCAGCTGATCGCCTACCGCGACGCCGGTCACGCCGTCCTCCTCGTCTCGGCCGAGCTCAGCGAGATCCGCGGCCTCGCGGACCGGGTGCTCGTCATGTACGAGGGCCGGGTCGCGGCCTCGTACACCAGGGAAGAGGCGGACGAGCGGACGCTGGGCCTCGCGATGGCGGGCGCCCCCGTGGAGGCCACCGACATGAACCCACCGACATGACACGCATATCCGGAGCCCTGCGCTCCCCCCTCACCTTCTCCGTCCTCGCGGGCCTCGTCATCGGAGCGCTGTTCCTGCTCGGCACCGGCGCGGACCCGGTCACGGCGTACCGGGCCGTCGTGACCGGCGCGCTCGGCGCCGACGGCATCGGCTCGACCCTGACCACCGGCACCAGCGTGCTCGGTCTGGCGCTCGCGCTGGCGATCCCGCTGCGGGCCGGGCTGATCAACCTCGGCGGTGACGGGCAGATGGTGCTCGGCGGGATCACGGCCGCCGTCACCGGTCTCTACTCGCCGCTCCCCGCGCCCCTGACCGTGGTCCTGGCCCTGCTCGCCGGGATGGCGGCGGGTGCCGGGTACGCAGTCCTGGCCGCCCTGTGCGAAAACCACCTCGGGGTCCCGCTGCTGGTCAGCAGCCTGCTGCTCAGCTATCCGGCGGTGTCGCTCGCCTCCTACCTGGCGCGCTACCCGCTCAAGGAGCCGGGCTCCAGCCTGCCCCAGACCCGTGCGCTGCCGGACGGGGTGGCACTGCCCGCGTTCGGCGACTCCACGGTCACCCTCGGGCTCGTCCTCGTCGCGCTCGCCGCCGCCGCGTACTGGTTCACCGACCGGCGCACCGCCGTCGGCTACGAGATCCGCATGACGGGCCTCAACCCCCGCTTCTCCGCGTACGCGGGCGTCGAACGCCGGGGCCTGACCCTGAAGTTGATGGCGCTCTCCGGCGGCCTCGCCGGACTCGTGGGCGCCATCGGGGTGCTGAGCTTCCCCTACCGCTTCGTGGACGGCTCGCTCACCGCCCCCGGCTACACCTGGACCGGCCTGACGGCGGCCCTGCTCGCCGCCGCGGCTCCGCTGGGCACGGTGGTCGCCGCGTTCTTCTTCGCCGTCCTCCAGGTCGGCGGACTGGCGATGGAGCGCACCACCGAGGTGCCGCGCGAACTGACCCAGGTGCTCCAGGCGATCGTGATCGTGTTCCTCGCGGCCCGGCTGCGCTTCCCCAGCCGCTGGTTCGGCCGCCGCACCCGCGAAAGCGAGGCGGTGTGATGTTCCTCGACTCCGATCTCCTCATGTCGGCGCTGCGCGCGCTCACCCCGATCCTGCTGGCGGCCCTCGGCGGCGCCCTGTGCGAGCGTGCCGGGGTCTTCAACATCGGCCTCGAGGGCATGATGCTGATGGGCTGCTTCACCTCCGTGGCGACCAGCTGGTTCACCGGCAGCCCCTGGCTCGGCGTCCTGGCGGCGGCCCTCGCGGCGGCCGCCTACTCGCTGATCCTGGCCGTGGGGGCGGTCACCCTGCGCGGGGACGCGGTGGTCCTCGGCATCGCCATGAACCTCCTGGCCGTCGGCCTGACCAGCTTCCTGCTGCGCACCGTCTTCGGCGTGCAGGGCACCTTCGACGATCCCTCCCTCGCCGGGCTGCCGCTGATCGGTGGCTTCACCCCGCTCGCGTACCTGTCGTGGGCGGCGGTCGCGGTCGCCGCCCTGCTGCTGTCGCGCCACGTGTGGGGGCTCCGGCTGCGCGGGGTCGGCGAGGCGCCCGCCGCGGCGGCCACCCTCGGGGTGAGCCCGGCGAAGTACCAGTACGGCGCGATCCTGCTGTCGGGCGTGCTGTGCGGTCTGGCGGGCGCCCAGCTCGCCCTCGGCAACGTCACGTTGTTCACGGAGAACATGACGGCCGGCCGTGGTTGGATCGCTGTCGTGGCCGTCATGCTGGGCCGCGCCGCGCCCCTGGGCGTCCTGCTCGCCGCGCTGCTGTTCGGGCTCGCCGAAGCGGCCGGGTTCCGCCTCCAGGGTCTCGGCCTGCCGCAGCAGGCGACCGACGCCGCGCCCTACGTCGTCACGCTCGGCGCCCTGTTCCTCACGACGGCCCGCCGCCGTCGCCGCCCCCGTACCACCGGAGCCGTCCAATGACGCAGGACCTGCTGCCCGTCACCCGCATTCCGCGCGCCGGTCTCCCCGCGCACGCCGTGGTCGTCGGCGACCCGGCCCGCGCCGCGGCCGTCGCCGCGCTCCTCGACGGCGCCGAGGAGGTCTCGTACCACCGCGAGTACCGGGTGTTCAGCGGAAGCTGGAAGGGCGTGCCGGTCGTCGTCGCCTCGCACGGGGTGGGCGCGCCCGGCGCGATCCTGCTGTTCCAGGAGCTGGCGGACGCGGGGGTGCGCACCTTCGTGCGGTTCGGTACGGCGGGCGCGATGCAGCCGGGCATCGGGGACGGTGACCTGGTCATCGCGGAGGCGGCCGTGCGCGACGACGGCGTCACGCATCAGCTGCTGCCCCCGGAGTACCCGGCGGTGTCCGCGCCCGAGGCGGTCCTCGCCCTCCAGCGCGCGGCCCGCCAGGCCGGCGCCCCGCACCACCGGGGCGTCGTGTGGACCCGGGCCGCCTTCCAGCCAGGCCTGCTCCCGCTCTTCCCCTACGCCGGCGCCGGGCTCGCCGCCATCGAGATGGAACTGTCCGCGCTGCTGGTCACGGCTTCGCTGCGCGGCCTGGTCGCGGGCGGTGTGCTGGTGATCGACGGGGCCAACGCCGACGAGCTGGTCGACGAGCAGGCGACCGGCGGCTACGACCCGCACCGGGAGGTCGTCGCGGCCGGCGTCGAACGGGGCGCGGTGGTGTCCCTGGAGGCGCTGCGGCTGCTCGCGGAAGCGGAAGGTGAGCAGGCGTGAGCATCGATCTGCTGGTGCACGGCGGCGACGTCCTGACCGTCGACGACGCCGGAACCGTCGTCCGGGGCGGGGCGGTCGCGGTCCATGAGGGCGCCGTCCTCGCCGTGGGACCGGCCCAGGAGCTGCGCGAGCGCCACACCGCGGCCGAGGAGATCGACGCCGCCGGCTGTCTCGTCCTCCCCGGGCTGATCAACACGCACACCCACCTCGCGATGACCCTGCTGCGCGGGCGCGCCGACGACGTGACCCTCCAGGGTTTCCTGGAGCGGGTGCTGAGGTGGGAGGCGGAACTGCTGGCGCCGCGGAACGTGGCGGCGGCGGTGCGGCTGGCGGTCGCGGAGAGCCTGCGCGCCGGGGTGACCTCGGCGCTGGACATGTACTGGTTCCACGAGGCGGCCGAGCAGGCGGCCCGCGAGACGGGCTGGCGGCTGCACACCGGACCCACCTTCATGGACGTGCCCGGCCCGCCGGACGGCATCGCGTACGAGGAGCGGCTCGGGTGGGCGCGACGCGACCTCGAAGCGCGCGGGCCCGCCCGGCCCGGACACCGGCCGGTCGTCTTCGCGCACTCGGCGTACACCCTGTCCCCCGGGCAGCTCACCGAAGTCTTCACGCTGGCCCGGGAGTTCGGGGCGCTGGTGCACATCCACGCGGCCGAGAACGCCACCGAGGTCGCCACCGTCGAGGTGCAGCACGGGAAGCGGCCGGTGGAGCTGCTGGACTCCCTCGGGCTGCTCGGCCCCGATGTGCTGCTCGCGCACGCCGTCGACCTCACCGGGCCCGAGATCGCGGCGCTGGCCCGGACGGGCACGGGCGTCGCCCACTGTCCGGTGTCGAACCTGAAGCTGGGCTGTGGCATCGCGCCCGTGCCGCGGCTGCTGAGCGCGGGCGTGACGGTGGGGCTGGGCACGGACGGTGCCGTCAGCTCCAACTCGCTGGACGTGCTGGGGGCCGTGCGGCAGGCGGCGCTGGTGCACAAGGCATCCGGCGATCCGACGGCGGTCGGCGCCGAGCAGGCCGTACGGATGGCGACGATCGAGGGGGCGCGGGCGCTCGGGCTCGGCGAGCAGCTCGGTTCGCTGGAGGCGGGCAAACGTGCCGACCTGATCGTCCTCGACCTGGACGCACCGCATCTGCGGCCGCGCCACGACCCGTGGTCGACGCTGGCGTACGCGGCGCACCCGTCGGACGTGCGGGACACCGTCGTCGACGGGCGGGTGCTGATGCGTGATCGTGGGCTGACCACGGTCGACGAGCGGGCGGTGATCGCAGACCTGGAGGCACTGCTCTGATCTGCCCCCATAATGGCGCTGAGACATCCGATGTCTGGATGTGACGTCTGGATCCGATGTCCGGGCGAGGAACCACAGGGAGGCCGGCATGGCAGTCACCGACGAGGCGATCGAGAAGATCAAGGGCATGATCGTCTCGGGTGCGCTGCGCCCCGGGGACCGGCTGCCCAAGGAGAGCGAGCTGGCCGCCGATCTCGGTCTGTCCCGCAACTCCCTGCGCGAGGCGGTGCGCGCCCTGTCGCTGATCCGGATCCTGGACGTGCGACAGGGCGACGGCACCTACGTCACCAGTCTCGATCCGCAACTGCTCCTCGAGGCGCTGAGTTTCGTCGTCGACTTCCACCGCGACGACACGGTCCTGGAGTTCCTGGCCGTGCGCCGCATCCTGGAGCCGGCCGCCACCGCGATGGCCGCCCTGCGCATCAGCGAGCAGCAACTGGACGCGCTCGACGCCCAGTTGGACAAGCTCGGGGCCGATCCCTCGGTGGAGGAACTGGTCGCGGGCGACCTGGAGTTCCACCGGGGCATCGTGCAGAGCGCCGGCAACTCGGTGCTGTGCTCACTGCTCGACGGACTGTCCGGGCCCACCACCCGGGCGCGTATCTGGCGCGGCCTGACGCAGGAGGACGCGGTCGCCGGCACGCTGCGCGAACACCGGGCGATCCTGGCGGCGCTGCGCGACCGCGACGCGGAGGCGGCGCGGTCGTGGGCGACGGTGCACATCGCGAGCGTGGAGCAGTGGCTGCGCTCGACGCTGTGAGTCCGCGGCGTGCGCCCACCCTGTGCGCCGCCTGTGCGTCGACGCCGTGAGTCGGGTCCGGCAAGGGGTGTTCGGGGGTGGCGAACGGGGCAGTGATCCGTTCACTCCCCCGTGCAAGGGGGCTGCGAGCGCCCCCGCGGAACGCCGTAAGGTTGGGTGGTCAAGCGAGGGCACGTCGGAAGGAGGCGCTGGGTGATCGAGCTCGAGGGGGTTCCCGAGCTGATCGACCCGGTCATGGTGGCCGCGTTCGAGGGCTGGAACGATGCCGGCGACGCCGCCTCCACCGCGGTCGGGCACCTGGAGCGGGAGTGGAAGGGCGAGGTGTTCGCGGCGCTGGACGCCGAGGACTACTACGACTTCCAGGTGAACCGCCCCACGGTGTGGATGGACGCCGGCGTGCGCAAGATCACGTGGCCGACGACAAGGTTGTCGGTCGTCCGCGTCGGCGGCGACAAGCCGCGCGACCTGGTGCTCGTCCGCGGCATCGAACCGTCCATGCGCTGGCGCTCGTTCTGCAACGAGCTGCTGGGCTTCGCGCACGAGTTGGGTGTGGAGCTGGTGGTCATCCTGGGCGCCCTGCTCGGTGACACCCCGCACACGCGTCCGGTGCCGATCAGCGGGACCACGTCCGACGCGGACCTGGCGCAGCGGATGGACCTGGAGGAGACCAAGTACGAGGGCCCCACGGGCATCGTCGGCGTCCTCCAGGAGGCGTGCACGCACGCGGGGGTGCCCGCGGTGAGCCTTTGGGCGGCCGTGCCGCACTACGTCTCGCAGCCGCCGAACCCGAAGGCGACGCTGGCCCTCCTCAACCGGCTGGAGGACCTGATCGACGTGCGCATCCCGCTGGGCGAGCTGCCCGAGGACGCGCGCGCCTGGCAGGTCGGCGTGGACCAGCTGGCCGCGGAGGACACCGAGGTCGCCGAGTACGTGCAGACGCTGGAGGAGGCGCGGGACACCGCGGAGCTGCCGGAGGCGTCGGGCGAGGCGATCGCCCGCGAGTTCGAGCGCTATCTGCGGCGCCGGGACGGCGGCGGTCCGCCGGACCCCGGGGAGCGGACCCGGCCCCCGAAGCCGCCGAAACCGAGCGGCGACGCCTCCGACGACAGCGATTCCTCGGAGGACTAGGACACCGGGCAGGACAGAGGACCGAGAGGGGCGGTGCGCATCGGCGCACCGCCCCTCGTCGTACCCGGTGCAAGGCACCCGGTACGGGCGCCTTCGGCTACAGCGCCACGCCCAGCAGCGCGTCCACGGCCCGCGAGACGACGCCGGGGGCACCGATGTCCGTACCGCCGTGCTCCTGCTGGAGCGCCGCCCAGCGGTCGACGGCGGCGAGCGCGGCCGGGGCGTCGAGGTCGTTGCCGAGCGCCTCGCGGATCTCCTCGACGAGCGCCTCGGCGGGCGGCCCGTCGGGCCGGGAGACGGCGGCACGCCAGCGCCCGAGCCGGGCCTCGGCGTCGACGAGGACCTGGTCGGTCCACTCCCAGTCGGCCCGGTAGTGGTGGGCGAGGAGGGTGAGGCGGATGGCGGCGGGGTCGACGCCGTCCTGGCGCAGCTTCGAGACGAAGACGAGGTTGCCCCGGGACTTGGACATCTTCTCGCCGTCCAGGGCGACCATGCCGGCGTGGACGTACGCCTGGGCCATGGGGAACTCGCCGGTCAGCGCCTGGGCGTGGGAGGCGCCCATCTCGTGGTGCGGGAAGGCGAGGTCGGAGCCGCCGCCCTGCACGTCGAAGCCCATCCCGAGGTGATCCAGGGCGATGGCCACGCACTCGATGTGCCAGCCCGGCCGGCCGCGGCCGAGCGAGCCGCCGTCCCAGCTGGGCTCGCCCTCACGGGCCGCCATCCAGAGCATCGGGTCGAGCGGGTTCTTCTTGCCGGGGCGGTCGGGGTCGCCGCCGCGCTCGGCGGAGAGCAGCCGCATGGCGGCCGCGTCCAGGCCCGAGACCCGGCCGAAGTTCGGGTCGGACTCGACGGAGAAGTAGACGTCGCCTTCGAGCTCGTAGGCGGCGCCGGCGTCCCGCAGCCGCTCGACGAGCGGGACGATGCCGGGTATCGCCTCGACGGCGCCTATGTAGTGCCGCGGCGGCAGCATCCGCAGGGCCGTCATGTCCTCGCGGAAGAGCGCCGTCTCCTTCTCGGCGAGGGCGACCCAGTCGACGCCGTCGCGTTCGGCCCGCTCCAGGAGCGGGTCGTCGACGTCGGTGACGTTCTGGACGTAGTGAACCTGCCGCTTGGTGTCGAGCCACACGCGCTGAACGAGGTCGAACGCGTTGTAGGTCGCCGCGTGACCGATGTGGGTCGCGTCGTACGGCGTGATGCCGCAGACGTAGATACGGGCGACGGGACCGGGGGCGAGGGAGACCAAGCCGCCGGTCGCGGTGTCGTGGATCCTCAGGTCGCGGCCCTGACCAGGCAGGGCGGGGACCTCGGAAGCGGGCCAGGCATGCATGTCATGAGCCTAACCGGACGGAAGTTGCGTATACGAACCGGAGCACGCCGGATGGCCGGGAAGGCCCTCTTGTGTGACCCCGTCCGGCATGCGTGTGGGCCGGTGCGGGGCGGCCGCCATGCCGGACGGGTCAGACCGGGGGCCAGGGGATGGCCGGCCAGTCGCCGCTCGGCTCCGGGTGCTTCCCGGCCTCCAGCAGCGCGTCGGCACGCGCGCGCGTGGCGTCGACCTCGGCGGGGGTGATGAGCGCGGCCAGGATCACCGCCAGCCGTCCGCCGGGCTCCAGGGCGCCTCTGAGGCCCTTGAGCACGTCGACGGCCTCGCCGGTCAGAGGCTCCCCCGCCCAGCCCCACAGGAGCGTACGCAGCTTGTTCTCGGCGTTGAAGGTGACCCCGTGGTCGATGCCGTACAGCCGGCCGTCGGCGGTGGGCAGCAGATGGCCGCCCTTGCGGTCGGCGTTGTTGATCACCGCGTCGAGGACGGCCAGCCGCCGCAGCCGTTCGTCGTCGGCGTGCACGAGCAGCGCGGTGCGGCCCTCGCCGACCTCGGCGAAGCCGATCGCCCTCCAGCCCGGCTCGGGCTCCTGCGCGTCCACCAGGGCGAGCAGGTCGGCCTCCGGGGCCGTCTCGATCCACAGCTGGCACATGCCCTCGCCGTACGGCCCCTCGCGCAGCACGGTGGGCGGCACGAGGCCCCAGCCGGTCGCCTCGGAGACCTCGTAGGCGGCGACCTCGCGCTGGGCGAGGTTGCCGTCGGGGAAGTCCCACAGCGGCCGCTCCCCGGCGACGGGCTTGTAGACGCAGGCGGCCTCGCGGCCCTCGTGCACGACGGTGCAGTACAGGGCCGCGTTGGAGGCGTCGCGGATGCGCCCGCGGACGGTGAGCTCTCCGCGCGCGAGGAGCTCGGCGGCGGCGGGGTCGGTGGTCGTCACGCCCCCCGGCGGTATCCGTTCTGGCGCGGACATACGTGTCCTTCCGGATCGAGCGGCAGGCTGCACAGCGGGCACGGCGGCCGGCCCGCGTTGACGACGTCGAGGGCACGCTTGGCGAAGGCCCTCGCCTGCGCGCCGCTGAGCCGGACCCGCAGCATCGGGGGCCCGTTCTCCTCGTCCTGGAGGAGTTTCTCCTCGGCCTCGGCGAGGTCCTCCTCGGAGTCCGCGTCGAGTTCCACGAGCGCCTGCGCCTCGACGATCATGCGCTGTTCCTCGCCGTCCCAGGCGAGGGCCATGGTGCCGACCCGGAACTCCTCCTCGATCGGTGTGTCGAGGGGAGCCGTGTCGGTGTTCTCGGCGGGCGACATCGCGGGCACGGGGGCGCTGCCGCCGGTCCGGCGCACGACCTCGTCCAGCAGTTCGTCCATGCGCTCGGCGAGCGCGGCGACCTGGGTCTTCTCCAGGGCCACGCTGGTCACTCGGGAGCCGGCGGTGGCCTGGAGGAAGAAGGTACGGCGCCCGGGCAGTCCGACCGTACCGGCCACGAAGCGGTCCGGGGGGTCGTAGAGGAACACCTGACGGGACACGTCCTGTCTCCATGGGAATCGTGGGTCATCGTGGGCCGGGGAACGAGTGGGGGAACGTCCCTGCGGGTACGCGCGCGTTTGCGGACCGCTTCACCCTACTGCGGCCGACGATCACGGTGCGCCCGCACCACCCCCGACCGTCGCGTCCCCGGCCGGCGGCTCCTCGCGCGGGGCGAGCGACGCGAAGTCGCCGGTGTCGCCGAGGCGCACGAGAAAAGGGCGCAGCCGGGTGTAACGGATCGCGGTGACGGAACACGGTTCCACGGAGATCCGCTGGAAGAGGTCGAGATGAAGCCCGAGGGCGTCCGCCACGAGCGACTTGATGATGTCGCCGTGCGAGCACATCAGATAGACGGCGTCGGCGCCGTGGTCGCGCTCCACGCGCGCGTTCCACTCCCGCACCGCCTCGGCGGCGCGGGTCTGCATGGCCCGCATGGACTCGCCGCCGGGGAACGCGGCGGCGGAGGGGTGCGCCTGTACGACCTCCATCAGGGGCTCGTCCGTCAGCTCGGCGAGCTTGCGCCCGGACCAGTCGCCGTAATGGCACTCCCCGATCCGCTCGTCGGTGTGGGCGCGCAGCCCGGGGCGGGCCTCGAGGAGCGGCCGGATCGTCTCCTGGCAGCGTTGGAGGGGGCTTGCGACGACCTCGGCGATCGGCAGCGCGTCGAGCCGCCCGGGCAGGGCTGCCGCCTGCGCGGCTCCCCGCTCGTCGAGGGCGACGCCGGGCGTCCAGCCGGCGAGCAGTCCGGAGGTGTTGGCGGTGGACCGGCCGTGCCGGACGAGGATCAACGTGGGCATGCGGCCCAGGGTAGGCGCACGCGGTCGTGCGCCGGTGAGCATCCGAAGGGAGAATGCGCCGAGTGATCGTCGACTGCGCTGTCTATCGTGACGGGCACCGTACGGAGGGCCCGGAGGACTTCTCGGACGCCCTGGCCGAGGCACGGGCCGCGGGCGGATTCGTGTGGATCGGGCTGCACGAGCCCACGGAGAAGGAGTTCGACCACGTCACGCACG
This sequence comes from Streptomyces sp. NBC_00080, assembly GCF_045041255.1. Lineage (NCBI taxonomy): Bacteria > Bacillati > Actinomycetota > Actinomycetes > Kitasatosporales > Streptomycetaceae > Streptomyces > Streptomyces sp. NBC_00080. Next base: position 7,521,025 of record NZ_CP108235.1, on the reverse strand, counting down.
AGTTCGGCCTGCACCCGCTCGCCGTCGAGGACGCCCTGAAGGCCCACCAGCGGCCCAAACTGGAGATCTACGACGACTCGCTCTTCCTGGTGTTCAAGCCGGTCGTCTACGAGCCCGAGAGCGACTCGGTCTCGTCCGGTGAGGTGATGGTCTTCCTCGGTGACGGCTTCGTGGTGACCGTCCGGCACGGCGAGGGCGCTCCGCTGGCCGCCGTACGGCACCGGCTCGAACGCGAGCCGCAGCTGCTCGCCAAGGGCCCCACGGCGGTGGTGTACGCGATCGCCGACGCCACGGTGGACCACTACCTGGACGTGGCCACGGAGCTCCAGACGGACCTGGAGGAGCTGGAGGCGGAGGTGTTCTCGCCGGACGGCGGCGGCACACGGAACACCGCGTCGCGGATCTACCGGTTCAAGCGGCAGATCCTGGAGTTCCGCCGGGCGACCGGCCCGCTGGGGCCGCCGCTGACCCGGCTGACCGGCACCAGCGTGTCCGGCCCGGGGGTGCCCTTCGTGGACGACCGGGCACGTCCCTTCTTCCGTGACATCAGCGACCACCTCACGCGGGTGAACGAGTCCGTGGAAGGGCTGGACCGGCTGGTCACGGACATCCTCTCGGCGCATCTGGCGCAGATGAGCGTCCGGCAGAACGACGACATGCGGAAGATCTCGGCGTGGGCGGCGATGGCCGCGGTCCCCACGATGATCGCGGGCATCTACGGCATGAACTTCGAGCACATGCCGGAGCTGCGGTGGGTGTGGTCGTATCCGGCGGTGATCGCGCTGATGGCCGGGCTCGAGGTGCTGCTGTACCGACTGTTCAAGCATCGGGGATGGCTCTAGGGACGGCTGCGGGGCCGGCCGGCGCGCGCGGGGGTCAGGCGTACTCGGGAGCCGGGACCGCCGGACCGCCGAGCGCGTCGCGGCGCTCGGGCATCTCCAGGCGGACCATCCGCCGCCAGCCCGCGAACCGCTCCCACGCGTACAAGGCGTGGATGCCGGCCGCGAGGAGCGCCGACCTGGCCCTCGGCCAGCCGAGGATGTCTCCCATGTGGGCCATGACGGCCAGGCTCACGTCGCGGTAGATCCGGATCTCGGCGAGCGCGCACCGGCGGAGCGTCTGCTGGATGGCGCGGCCGTGCCCGGCGCGGGCGAGGCGCAGCAGTTCCTCGTGGCAGTAGGCGAGGTGGTTGTCCTCGTCGTTCGAGATCATCTTCACCGCGCGGCCGAGGTCGGGGTGGTCGGCGAAGTGCTTGCGCAGCAGCGCCATCTGCTCGGCGGCCCGCTGTTCGGTGACCCGGCTGTGGGCGAGGTAGGTGACGATGTCGTGCGCGGTCAGTGGATGGTCGGCGCGGAGCCGGTCGTGCGCGAGGCCGATACCGGCGCGCTCCAGAAGCATCGTGTAGTCGGTGTCGCGCGGGACGGGCACGGGGGCGAGCCCGCGCTTGCGCATCAGGGCGTTGAAGATCCGCCCGTGCTTGTCCTCGTCGGCGCCGTGCCGGGCGATCTTGGGAGCGAGGTGGTGTTCGCTCTGCGGGACGAGCGCGGCGATCCGGGCGTTCTCCCAGCCGCCCTGCGACTCGCCGCCGGCGGCGATGGAACAGAAGAGCGCGAAGGACTCGTCGTTGTCGATGATCTCCTGGAACAGACTCTTGGCCGAAAGCATCGTGGGGCACCTCTCCGCATTGCGCAGGATTCCGCAGCATTCCGCAAGGAACGAGTCAAATGCGGCAGGGGAGGCGGTGCAACAGCTGTGTCCGACAACTCCGCCGAAAGAGGTACCCGAGGAGTCGGCCCGGGAGCGTAACCACGCGCCGCGTGGCGCGTTGTTCCGCATGACGGCCGTGGCGGGGAAGACCCCCGAGCCCCCACCACGGCCGCTGAAATTCCCGGAGGTCCCCGTCCCGGCTAGCTCAGGCCGGCGAGCTCGATGGCCTGCGCGCCGGCCCGCAGCGAGGCGAGGCGCTCGTCCAGGGTGAAGCCCGCGGGGGCGAGGGTGAGGGTCGTGACGCCGGCCGCCGCGTAGGCCTTCATCCGGTCGGCGATCCGCTCCACCGAACCCAGCAGCGTGGTCCGGTCGATCAGCTCGTGCGGCACGGCGGCCGCGGCGCCCTGCTTGTCACCGGACAGGTACTTGTCCTGGATCTCGTCGGCCGCGGCCTCGTAGCCCATGCGGCGCGCGAGCTGGTTGTAGAAGTTCTGCTTGCGGCTGCCCATGCCGCCGACGTACAGCGCGGTGTAGGGACGGAAGGTGTCGGCGAGCCGCTCGACGTCCTTGTCGTCGCCGAGGGCCAGCGGCAGCGTCGGGCAGACGTCGAAGCCCTCCAGGGTCTTGCCGGCCTTCTCGCGCCCGGCCCGCAGGTGCTTGATCGCGGTGTCCTCGAGGTGCTCGGCGGACGGGAAGATGAGCAGGGCGCCGTCGGCGATCTCGCCGGTCTGCTCCAGGTTCTTCGGGCCGATCGCGGCGATGTACAGCGGGATGTGCTCGCGCTCCGGGTGCACGGTCAGCTTGATCGGCTTGCCCGGGCCGCCCGGCAGCGGCAGTGTCCAGTGCTCTCCGTCGTACGACAGCCGCTCCCGCGTCATCGCCTTGCGGACGATCTCCACGTACTCGCGGGTGCGGGACAGCGGCTTGTCGAACTTGACGCCGTACCAGCCCTCGGAGACCTGCGGCCCCGAGACACCGAGGCCGAGGCGGAAACGGCCGCCGGAGAGCGAGTCGAGGGTGGCGGCGGTCATCGCGGTCATCGCCGGCTGGCGGGCCGGGATCTGGAAGATCGCCGAGCCGACGTCGATGCGCTCGGTCTGCGCGGCCACCCAGGTGAGCACGGTGGCCGCGTCGGAGCCGTAGGCCTCGGCGGCCCAGCAGACGGCGTATCCGAGGCGGTCGGCCTCCTGGGCGACGGCGAGGTTGTCGCCGTCCATTCCGGCACCCCAGTAGCCGAGGTTGATCCCGAGCTGCATGGCCGATCCCCTTACTGATCAGTAACGACGCTGTTGCGGAGACCTTAGCGCGGGGGCCGGGGGCCCGGGAGGCCGGTGTGGCGAGGGTCGCGCCGACCGGAGCCGGGGCCCCGGCCTGCGGAACTCGGCTCCCCCTCCCGGAAATTCGGTTATCCACAGGCAACCCACTGCCCATCTCTGGCCAGTAATCTCGGCATCCATGGAGCAGAGGCATCTCGGCCGCACCGGCCTGCGTGTGTCCCGCATCGGGCTCGGCACCCTGACCTGGGGCCGCGACACCGACGAGCACGACGCCGCGGACGTCATGAAGACGTTCTGGGAGGCGGGCGGGACCCTCGTCGACACGGCCGACGTCTACGGCGACGGGGACGCCGAGTATCTGCTCGGACGGCTGTTGGAGGGCCTGGTGCCGCGCCGGGACCTGATCATCTCGACCAAGGCGGGCAGCGTCCCCGACCCGGACCGCCGCTACGACGGCTCCCGGGGGCACCTCCTCGCCGCCCTGGACGCCTCGCTGGCCCGGCTGGGCACGGATCACGTCGACCTGTGGCAGGTGCACGCCTTCGACCCCGGCACCCCGCTGGAGGAGACCCTCCAGGCCCTCGACATCGCTGTCACCAGCGGCCGCGCCAGATACGCCGGGGTCTCCAACTTCTGCGGCTGGCAGCTCGCCAAGGCGGCCACCTGGCAGCTCTCCGCGCCGGGCACCCGGACCCGCCTCGCGGCGACGCAGATGGAGTACTCGCTGCTGCAACGCGGCGTCGAGCGCGAGGTGCTGCCGGCCGCCCTGGATCTGGGCATCGGCCTGCTGCCCTCCTCTCCGCTGGGCCGCGGCGTCCTCACCGGCAAGTACCGGGGCGATGCCCTGCCGCCCGACTCGCGCGGCGCCTCGGACCACTTCGGGCTCTTCGTGGAGCCGTATCTCGACGACACCGCGAGCCGCATCGTGGACGCCGTCGCGACCGCCGCGGACGGGCTGGCGGTGACGCCGCTCCAGGTCGCCCTCGCCTGGGTCCGCGATCGGCCCGGCGTGGCCGCCCCGATCGTCGGCGCGCGCAACGCGCAGCAGCTCACGGCCGCATTGTCAGTGGAGGCCCTTAGTCTTCCTGACGAGATCTGCCGGGCCCTCGACGATGTGTCGGCGCCCGTGCACCGCTATCCCGATCACGACTGGAGCACGCTGTGAGCACGGAGCCGGTTCCCCCGGAGAGCACCGAGAACGCCGGACCGGCGACGCCGGACGCCGCCGAGGAGCCCGGGAGCCCGGACGGCACCGCGAAGGCGCAGCCCGAACCGGCGCCCGCGGACAGCGCTTCGACGAGCGACGACGACACCCCTCCCGCGCGCGACGCTGAGGGCGTGAGCAACGGCGAAGGCGAGGAGACACTCGCCGCAGACGAAAACCCGGCAGCGGAGACAGAGGACGGGACAGAAGCAGCAGCTGAAGCAGCAGCAGGGACGGAAGCGGGCAAGGCCGACGCCGAAGCCGAAGCGGCCGCGCAGCTCTCCGAGGCGCAGGCCGAGCTCGCCGCGCAGAAGCTCGAGCGGGAGCGGATCGAGCGGCGTCGGGCCGAGAAGGCGGAGCCGATCGCCAGCGGGACCAAGCTGAGCGGGAAGGCCGCCGACCTGCTGGCGGCGGTGCGCGCGGTGGAGGGCGGGGCCAAGCCCCCGGCCACCGTGTTCGCCGAGCCGGCGCCCGCCCCGCGCCGCCCCGCCCCGGAGCCGGTCAGCCGTCCCCAGCCGGTGCCCTCCGTACCGACGGCGGCCGCCGCGGCAACGCCCGCGGCGGAGGCCGTCGAGGGCGTGCGTCACGTGCTCTCCGACGGCGGCGCCCCCGAGACACTCGCGCCGCAGACCGCCGCCGCGCTCGGTGAGGGCGCCGAGGATCTGCTGCGCGAGGACCCGTGGCAGTTGCTGCGCGTCCCCGGGGTGCGTCCCGAGCAGGCCGACGGGTTCGCGCGGGCGCTGCTAGGCCCTCAGTGCGCCCCCGACGACGAACGGCGCGGCCGCGCGGTGACGGTCTGGCTGCTGGAACAGGCCGCCCTGGCCGGGCACACCGCCCTGGAGTTGCCGACGCTCACCGCCGCCCTCGGCCGGCAGGCCGTGCCGGACGCCGAGGCGGCCGTGCAGAGCGCGCTGGCCGAGGGCGAGGCCCTCGTCTTCCAGGACGCCCTGGACTCCGTGGACGCCGCCCGGTCCGGTCAGTCCGAGGGGCCCGCCGAGAACAACGCGAACGACACGAACGCCGGTGACGGCGGGGACGAGAGCGGGGAAGACGGCGAGGAGTCCCGGCCGGTCCGTGTCCTGGTGGGCCTGGAGCGGTACGCGCTGGCCGAGGAGAGCCTCGCCGACGCCCTGGCCCGGGTGGTCAACTCCCTGGCCAAGGAGGACTCCGCGCGGTGGGAGTCGGTGACGGCCGGCGCGTCCGGCAGTACGGCCGAACTGCTGCGCGCGGTCGCCGGACACGGCCTGGTGCTGCACACCGGCGGCGACGCCTCCCGGGCCGAACCGGCGGCGCTGCTCAGCGCGGCCCGGACCCTGGGCCTGCGCGCGGTCGCGGCCTGCCACACACCGGACGGGCGGCAGCGGTTCGCTGCTCTGCTCGGCGAGCGGGCAGAGGAAGGCGCCGTCGTGACCGTCCCCGGGCTGCTCGCCGGCACCGAGGGTCCGGGGCGGGACGCCGACGGGGCCTTCGCCCTCGACCTGCTGGTCCTGCTCGACGCGCCGCAACTGGACGTGGAGAGCGCCGCGATGCTGGTGGAGTCGCTGCCGGACGGGGCGCGGCTGGTGCTCAGCGGTGATCCGGCGGTGCTGTGGTCGGCCGGTCCGGGCCGGGTCTTCGCCGATCTGCTCGCGGCGCGCGCCTGCCCGCAGGTCGCCTCGCGCACACCCGACCCGGGACCGATCGGTGAACTCGTCTCCGGCGTCGGCATCGGCGAGCTGAACCAGGTGGACGCGCCCGGCAAGGAGATCGTGATCGTGCCGGTGCGCGAGGCGGGCGAGGCCGTGCACCGGACGGTGCAGCTCGTCGCCGACTCGGTGCCGCGGGCCTTCGGGATCACCCCCGAGGAGACGGTGGCCATCACCCCGGGGCACGGCGGCGCGGCCGGCACGCGCGCGCTGAACGCCGCCCTCAAGGAACGGCTCAATCCCGGCCCCGGCCGGTTCGGCGGCTTCGACCCCGGCGACCGGATCGCCTACTCGCCCGCGCCGGGCCGTACGGTGCCCGGCCGGGTGGTGACGGCCGACGCGGAGGGGCTGCACCTGTCCTGCGCCGACGGACCGGTGGTCGTGCCGAGGGAGCGGGTGGAACAGGCCGTACGGCACGGGTGGGCGCTGACCGCGCACCAGGCCGTGGGCAGCCGGTGGCCCGCGGCGGTCGTGGTGCTGCCCGGGGACGCCGGGCAGGCGCTCTCACGCCCCTGGGTCTACACGGCGTTCGGCCGGGGGGAGCGCCATCTGTCCGTGGTGCACGGCGTGGAGCAGGCCCTGCCGAAGGCCGTCGCCGAGGTCCCGGCGAAGCCCCGCACGACCCGGCTTCCGGTGCTGTTGCGCACCCAGGTCCCGGCGGCCGAGTAGCGCGAACGGCGGCGGTCCCGAGGGTCTCTTCCCCTCGGGACCGCCGCCGTCACGCAGACCCGGAGGCTTCCGCTGCCCGCCGCCCGCCCGCCGCTGCCGGCTGCCGGTCAGCGGCGGTCGGCGTCCAGCGGCTCCAGTTCCTCGTCCTCGATGTCGTCCACGAGATCCTCGTCGTCGCCGTCGTCACCGTCGTCGAGTTCGTCGAACACCGCGCTCACGTCGAAGCGGCAGACCACCCGCCCGGGGTCGGCCTGCTCGAAGGGTGTCTCCAGCCACTCGCCCGGCTCGGCCGGTTCGTCGGCCGCCAGCACCCACAGCGTGGAGTCGCCCTCCTCCAGGCCGAACTCCTTGTGCCGGGAGGCGATCTCGTCCGCCTCGAACTCGCCGAACAGGATGCCCAGCGCCCCATGCACCGTGTCCGAGAGCGCCCCGCCCGCCCCCTCGCCGTCCGCCGCCTCGATCCGCTGGGCCTGCGCCAGCAGCCGCTGTGGCTCCGCGACGGCGTAGTCGCGGCGGATCAGCACACTCAGCGCGTTCGGCTCCTCGGGACCCGCGTACGGCGGCAGGGAGTCCTCCGCGCCGGGGATCTCGAAGGGCGTGACCTCGTCATATCGGTCGTAGAGCAGTTCGTCGTAGACCTCGGCGGCCGCGGCCAGCTCGTTGAACGCCTCGTAGACAGCCGGGTCGTCCTCCCCCGTCCTGCGTTCGACCGCGGCCAGGTGGCGGTCGAGCGCGGTCTTGACCGCCTCGGCGGCGGCGCGTACCTCGGCAGCGGTGGGCTGCGCAGCATCAGACATAGTGCAGACGCTATCCGTACCGGACCCCAGACCGCACAATAGATGCGATGCCGGAATACGAATTTGTCGACGTCTACGTACCGCGCGGGGTCTCCCGCAAGGACGCGACCCGACTGCTGACCGACCATGCCGAGTACGGACACTGGGAGTTGGACCGCCTGAGCCTGCTGCGTGACGGCAGCCGCAGGGTGCGGTTGCGCCGGCGGATCATCCGCCAGGTGCGGGCCACGTGGTGAGGTGATCCCACGGGTACGGAGCGGGCCCCGCCGAGGCGGGGCCCGCTCCGTCGTGGGCACCCCGCAGGCTTACGCGGAGGGGCGCGCCTTGCGGTAGAGCACCGCGCCCGCGAGCAGCGCGCCCACGCCGGCCGGCAGGGCGAGGCCCATCGGCAGCTCGCTGCCGGTGTGCGCGAGCTGCGCGGCGTGGGCGGCGGGCCGGTGGACGGCGGAGGCGCCGGCCGGGCTCACGTGGTCCGAGGTGGACGGCACACCCCCGGGTCGGGACGGGTTGGACTGTCCGTGCCCGCCCGGCTTGCCGGGGCCGTGCCCTCCGGGCTTGCCCGGCGTCTCGTGGCCGCGCGAGGGGGGCGTGTGGGGGCCGGTACCGCTGTCATTGGCGCAGTCGTTGCCGAAGGACGGGTTGAGGATCCCGACGACGTCGATGCTGTTGCCGCACACGTTGACCGGCACGTCGATCGGCGCCTGGACGTGGTTGCCGGAGCCGACACCGGGCGATCCGCCGGTGTGCCCGCCCGCGTGCGCGCCCCCGGAGCCTCCTTGCGTGCCGGAGCCGCCGTGGCCGCCGCCGTGGTTCCCGCCGTGGCCTCCACCGTGGCTTCCGCCCCGGCCGCCACCGCCGCCCTGGTGGTCGCCGTAGCCACCGCCCCGGTGGTCGCCGTGACCACCGCCCCGCTGCTCGCCGTAGCCGCCCGACCGCGCACCGCCGCCCTTGTTGGCGCAGGAGTTGCCGAAGGTCGGGTTGAGCGCCCCGACGACGTCGACGGTGTTGCCGCAGACGTTCACCGGAACGTTGACCGGCGCCTGCACGGAGTTGCCCGACAGCACGCCGGGCGAGTCCGCGGCGCCGCCGTTCGCGCCGGAGTCGGCGTGGGCGTAGCCGCCCGCGGCGGCGATCACCCCCGTCGCCGCCGCCACGGTCATGAGGCTTTTGCGGGTGACCTGTCGCATTACTGAATCCCTGCTTTCGATCTCGTCATTCGTCCCGAATGCGCTCGCATCATGGCAGCTGTTCGATTCATTTCGGGCTCTTCGACTTCTTCGGCTTTTCCTTCGGAAAAAGACCGGTCGGCCCCGGAGCGCATGGCGCGCGCTCCGGGGCCGACGGTATGGACGGACGACCCCTCAGCGGGTCGACGTCACTTGTTGATGCAGGTGTTGCCGAAGGCGGGGTTCAGCAGCCCGATCACCGAGATCGTGTTGCCGCAGACGTTCACCGGGACGTGCACGGGCACCTGGATCACGTTGCCCGAGGCGACACCCGGGGAGTGCACGGCAGCACCCTGGGCACCGGCATCGGCAACAGCCAGACCCGCGCCCGCGAGAACCAGCCCACCAGTGGCAGCCGCAGCAGCGACGACCTTCTTGATCATTATTCCTCCTTGTTGGCAATGCGATCCCAAGCAGCGGATCGCATCACCAGTAACGAGGGGGAATTAATGAGGCTACGCGCTTATCGGCGCATTCACTCTTCCCAGTCCCGCCCGCACAGGCGGCCGATTATCTTCGCCCGTTCTCCGCCCGGTGGATTCTCGTCTCACCGGGACAATTCAGGACGCGTCGATGAACCGGTCGAGCACGCGCACGCCGAACTGGAGCCCGTCCACCGGGACCCGCTCGTCCACGCCGTGGAACATCCCGGCGAAGTCCAGCTCCGGCGGCAGCTTCAGCGGGGCGAAGCCGAAGCCGCGGATACCGAGGTCGTCGAAGGACTTGGCGTCCGTGCCACCGGACAGCATGTAGGGGATGGCCTTGGCGGTCGGGTCCTCGGCGAGCAGCGCGGACTGCATCGCCTCGACCAGCGGCCCGTCGAAGGACGTCTCCAGCGCCTTGTCGGAGTGCACGTCCTCGCGGCGCACCTTCGGGCCGAGGATCCGGTCGAGGTCGTCCAGGAACTCGTCCTCGTGCCCCGGCAGGAAGCGCCCGTCGACGTGCGCGGTGGCCTCGCCCGGGATGACGTTGACCTTGTAGCCGGCGCCCAGCTGGGTCGGGTTGGCGGTGTTGCTCAGCGTCGCGCCGATGAGCTTGGCGATCCCGCCCAGCCTGGCGAGGGTCGACTCCATGTCCTCGGGGTCGAGCTCGGTGCCGAGCGCGTCGCCGAGCTCGTCGAGGAAGGCGCGGGTCGTCTTGGTGACCCGTACCGGGAAGGTGTGCCGGCCGAGCCGCGCGACCGCCTCGGAGAGTTCGGTGATGGCGTTGTCCCGGTGGATCATCGAGCCGTGTCCGGCGGTGCCGGCCACGGTCAGCTTCATCCAGTGCATGCCCTTCTCGGCCGTCTGGATGAGGTAGAGCCGCCGCTCCTCGCTCACGGTGAACGAGAACCCGCCCACCTCGCTGATCGCCTCGGTGACGCCCTCGAACAGGTCGGGGTGGTTGTCGACCAGGTGCCGGGCGCCGTAGGTGCCGCCCGCCTCCTCGTCGGCGAGGAACGCGAGCACGATGTCGCGGGGCGGCCTGCGCCCGGAGCGCAGCCGGTCACGGACGACCGCCAGCGTCATCGCGTCCATGTCCTTCATGTCGACCGCGCCCCGGCCCCACACGCACCCGTCGGCGACCTCGCCGGAGAAGGGATGGTGGGTCCAGTCGACCGCGTTGGCCGGTACGACGTCGAGATGACCGTGGATGAGCAGCGCGGGCCTCGACGAGTCCTCGCCCTCGATACGGGCCACTGTAGAAGCGCGGCCCGGGTGCGACTCGAAGATCTTCGGTTCGAGTCCCACTTCGGCGAGCTTCTCGGCGACCCACTCGGCCGCCTTGCGTTCACCCGGACCCGAGTGGTCGCCGTAGTTGCTGGTGTCGATCCGGATCAGCTCGCGACAGAGGTCCACGACCTCGTCCTCGCCGGTGACGCTCCTGGCCGTGCCGTCGGTCGCGCTCACGCTGGTTCCTCCCGCTGTCACTGCTGGTGGGTCTCCTTCATCCTCCCTCTCCCCCGCTCCCCGCCCAAGGCCGGTCCCGGCCCGACACACGCCGTTCACGCGGGACGCGGCATCCGGCGGGGCGACCGCCCGTGATCGGGCACCCCGGAAAGCCTGGTAATGTTTACGACGTCGCCGCGGGGGAAACCCCGCACGACAGACACCTTGTCCGGGTGGCGGAATGGCAGACGCGCTAGCTTGAGGTGCTAGTGCCCTTTATCGGGCGTGGGGGTTCAAGTCCCCCCTCGGACACAGAAGCGGAACCGGTCGGGATGTTCGCAAGACCATCCTCGCCAGGTTTCGGATTGCCGGTGAGTCACATGACTCACCGGCAATTCTTCGTTCCCGGAGCCTTCGGGCTCTCCAAGCGCTGCGACACCGGCCCCGGCCCCGGGCCCGCCCTGGGCCGCGCCCGCCGATCCGGTCACTGATACTGGGAAAATGGGCAAATTTGGGCAATCTGTCCCAACGAGCCGACGGACCGACCACGTGCCGCCGAAGGGCGGGCCGCCGGAGGCCGACCCGAAGGCCCGTCACCGTTCGGCCGGCCGACGTCTGCTGTCGTTGCGGAAACCGCGCAGCGTCGCCGGTCAGGTCTTCCTGCTGCAACTGGTGGTCGTCCTCCTGCTCATCGCCACGGCCGTGGTGGTGCTCGTGATCCAGGACCGCAACCGCGCGATCCAGGAAGCCGGCGACCGGTCGCTGGTGGCCGCCGAGTCGTTCGCGAACGCCCCGGGCACCGCGGAGGCGATGAAGAGCGACGACCCGACGGCGGCACTCCAGCCGCATGCCGAGGCGGTGCGCAAGAGGACCGGCGTCGACTACGTGGTGGCACTGAGCCCCTACGGCTTCCGGTGGACCCACCCGGACCCGGACCAGATCGGGAAGCACGTCTCCACCTCCTACGGTCAGGCGCTCGAAGGCGAGCCCCACCAGACCACGTTCGACAGCAGTCTGGGGAAGGCGGTCGACTCGACGGTGGCCGTCTTCGACGAGAAGGGGACCGCGGTCGGCCTCGTCACCGTGGGCGTCACGGTGGACAAGGTGACCAGTGTGGTGCAGCACCAACTGCCGGTGATCTTCGCCGCCGGCGGTGTCGCACTGCTGCTGGCCGCGGGTGGGTCGGCACTGGTCAGCGGGCGTTTGCGGCGCCAGACCCGGGGCCTCGGGCCGGTGGAGATGACCCGCATGTACGAGCATCACGACGCGGTGCTGCACGCGGTCCGCGAAGGCGTGCTCATTCTGGACGGTGACGCGAGGCTGCTGCTGGTCAACGACGAGGCGCGCCGGCTGCTCGCGCTGCCGCCGGAGGCCGAGGGCAGGCCGGTCACCGGACTCGGGCTGAACCCGGCCCTGGCCGGACTGCTGGCATCGGGCCGGGCGGCCACCGACAAGGTCTTCCCGGCCGGGGACATCCTGCTCGCGGTCAGCGTGCGGCAGGTGGGCTCGCAGGGGGGCAGCGTGGCCACCCTGCGGGACACCACCGAGCTGCGCGCCCTCGCGGGCCGGGCGGACGTGGCGGGCGGGCGCCTGCAACTGCTCTACGAGGCCAGCACGCGGATCGGCACCACCCTCGACATGAAGCGCACCGCAGAGGAACTGACCGAGGTCGCGGTCCCGCGCTTCGCCGACTTCGCCACCGTCGAGTTGCTGGAGCCCGTGCTGCAAGGGGGTGAACCGACGGGGGCGAGCAGGGAGATGCGCCGTATCGCCACCGAGGGCATCCGGGACGACGTGCCCCTCTACCCCGTCGGGAGGCGTATGCACTACGCGCCCGGCAACCCGGTGGCCATCGGTATGACCACCGGCCGACCGGTCCTGGTGGCGGACCTCGCCATGGCCGACGGATGGCGGGTCCAGAACCCGGAGCGGGCCCGGAAGGTCATCGAATTCGGTATCCACTCCATGATCTCGGTGCCGCTCCAGGCCCGGGGCCAATTGCTGGGTGTCGTGGAGTTCTGGCGTTCGGAGCAGGACCCCTTCGAGCCGGACGACCTGTCCCCCGCCGAGGAACTCGCCGCCCGGGCGGCCGTGTGCATCGACAACGCGCGGCGGTACACCCGCGAGCACACCACGGCCGTCACCCTGCAACGCAGCCTGCTGCCCGGCGTGCTCCCCGAGCTGTCCGCCCTGGAGGTCGGGCACCGGTACCTGCCCGCCAAGGCGGGGGTGGGCGGCGACTGGTACGACGTCATCCCGCTGCCGGGGGCCCGGGTGGCCCTGGTGGTCGGCGACGTCGTCGGACACGGCCTGCACGCCGCCGCGACGATGGGTCGTCTCAGGACCGCGGTGCACAACTTCGCCGCTCTGGACCTGCCTCCGGACGAGCTTCTCGCGCACCTCGACGACCTGATCACCCGGATCGACGAGGACGCGGCTGCCGAGGGCAACACCGAGGCCGTCACCGGTGCCACCTGCCTGTACGCGGTCTACGATCCGGTCTCCGGGCGGTGTGTTCTCGCCCGAGCCGGTCATCCCGGTCCGGCGCTGGTCTCCCCCGACGGCTCCGTGACCTTCCCCGACATCCCCGTCGCCCCGCCGCTCGGCGTCGGCGGGGGCCTGCCCGTCGAGACGGCCGTACTCCGGCTGGCGGCCGACAGCCGGCTGGTCCTCTACACCGACGGCCTGGTCGAGGCCCGCGGCCGTGACATCGACACCGGGCTCGGCATGCTGAGGCAGGCGCTCGCCCATACGAACGGCGCCACCCCGGACGACACCTGCCGGACGGTGCTCGACGCGATGCTGCGCACCAGATCGACTGACGACGTCGCCCTGCTCGTCGCACGCACCCGGCTGCTCGACCCGGAGCAGGTCGAGGAGTGGGAGGTGCCCGACGACCCCGCCGCCGTCTCCCGGGTCCGCGCCGAGGCCACCCGCAGGCTGGAATCCTGGGGGCTCGGCGAGGCCGCCTTCACGACCGAGCTGATCCTCAGCGAACTCGTCACGAACGCCATCCGGTACGGAGCGAGCCCCATCAGCCTGCGACTGCTGCGCGACCGCGACAGTCTGATCTGCGAGGTCGCCGACGGCACCAGCACCTCCCCGCACCTGCGCCGCGCTGCCATCACCGACGAGGGGGGTCGTGGGCTGTTCCTCGTCGCGCAGATGTCCCGCCGCTGGGGGACCCGGTACACCGACCGAGGCAAGATCATCTGGGCTGAGCAGGCGCTCGACGCCGGAGCCGCCGGGGACCTGAGCGGTCTCCTGATGGCGGACCTGTGAAGCGGGGACGGAAACCGGACCGCCGCTCCGGGGTGGGCCCTCGCCCGGCACGTTCCCGGCGCGTTCAGGAGCTGTCGCCGACCGTGAAGTACGGGATCTTGGCCGGGTCCTGGCCGAAAGCGGCCCCGAGATAGACGGCCGACAGTTTGGTGAGCGTTCCGTCGTCGATCAGCTGCCTGATGATCCGGTCCAGCTCGTCCTTGTCGGGTGACCCCTTCGGGTAAAGGGCGCCGTAACCCTGGTCGGTCCTGTACTGGCCCACGAGACGCACCTTGCCCTCCCGCTTCTGGGGATACGCCAGCAGAATCGTCGTGTCGTGGACGACCGCGTCGATGCGTCCCTCCTCCAGCGCCGCGACCATCTCCGGGTCGTTGGGGAAGGCGGTGACGGGCTTGGTCGGCTTGAGGCGCTTCTCGACGAACTCCTCGCCCGTGGTGCCCTCGGCCACTCCGATGCGGACGTCACGGATGTCGGCTTCGTCGATCTTCTCCTCGTCCCTGATCAGCACTCCCAGGGTCGAGGAGAGGTAGGGCGGGGAGAACTCGGCCACCTTGCTCCGTTCCGGGGTGATCGTGATCTGCGCCAGGGCCAGGTCGAAGTCCTTGGTCCGGCCGGACACGACCTCCGGGAAGGGGGCGTTCTCGACCTTCACCCGGTCGAGTCCGGATCGATAGGCGATGTTGGCGGCCATGCAGTACTCGTAGCCGCTCTTGATGGAGTCCGGCGTGTCGCCGTTCCACCAGCCGGGCGCGGGCAGGGTCGTCTTGACCGTGAGGGCGCCCGCCGTCTCGGGCGACAGGTGGAACTCCCCGTAATGCCCCGAGACCGGGCAGTCGCCGTAGCGGACATTCGGCGCCTGCGACCTGTCCCGGTCACAAGCCGATGTCGCGACGATGAGCGCCACGCCGACAGCCAGAGAGCCGATCGCTGCCGCGGCGCGCATCATTGCACCTCCGGTAGGGGCATACTCCTCGATTCACCATGGATCACCACAAACCATACGACTGCCGGAGCCAGGCGGGAGGACTCCGGGGCGCGGGTCGGGTCGTCCGCCTTCCAGCGGTGCCGGAGTGACCGGCCGGAAGCAACGGGGCCACCGCCGGCACCCGGCGCGTGGCGCACGGAGTGCGTCGTCGGATCCGGCGCCGCTCCCGGTCCCGGTCCCGGACCCGGTCCGGGACCCGGGGGATCGCCGGCCGAGTGCGGGGCGGTTTCGGTTCTCGGGAGTTGCGGCCGATCGGCCGGGCCGCCCTCCCCGTTCTCGCCCCTCCCCGTTCCCGCCCTCGGCGCGCGCACCTCAAACCAGGACATCAGGTCGGCAGAGGCGACCTTCCCGCCGATGTGGGGCAAGTCTCGCCGCCTCGCGAAGCTCGCAGGTCAGGGCGTCGCTGTTGATCTTCCGCATCGCCCCGGACGGCCTCCCCGAGTGGCCGGCCCACCGCGGCGAGCCTAGCGTCGTACTAAAATTTCCGGCTTGTTACGGAGCTGGACCGGACAACCCCAGGCAGACCTGCGGGCCCGCCGGCTCCCCGGAGGCTTCCGGATCGAGACGCGAGGACCGATGGCAGCCATCGACGAGAGCAGTGCTCTCGGCCTGCTCGACGAAGAAATCCGCGCACAACTCGGCGACACCGCCCGCTTCTCCGGCGGCCCCGCCGCCTCCCCCCGCACCCTCGTCGACATCTTCGACGCGTCCGTGCGGTCGTTCCCGGACGAGCTCGCCCTGGACGACGGCAGCACGACCCTCACCTACCGCGCCCTCGCCGTCGAGGTGGAGAACCTCCGGCGCCGGCTGTCCGCCGCCGGGGTCGGGCTCGGCGACCGGGTGGGCATCCGTGTCCCCTCCGGCACCAACGACCTCTACGTGGCGATCCTCGCCGTCCTCGCCTCCGGCGCGGCCTACGTCCCGGTGGACGCCGAGGACCCCGACGAGCGGGCCGAGCTGGTCTTCGGGGAGGCGGACGTCCGGGCCGTCGTCGGCGCCGGGCACGAGATCACCGTCCACGGCACGCCGACGGCTGCCGCCGCCCGGCCCGGCATCGAGCACGACGCCTGGATCATCTTCACCTCCGGCTCCACCGGCAAGCCCAAGGGCGTCGCCGTCAGTCACCGCAGCGCCGCCGCCTTCGTGGACGCCGAGGCCGCGCTGTTCCTCACCGAGGAGCCGATCGGACCCGTCGACCGGGTCATGGCCGGGCTCTCCGTGGCCTTCGACGCCTCCTGCGAGGAGATGTGGCTGGCCTGGCGCTACGGGGCCTGTCTGGTGCCCGTGCCCCGCTCCCAGGTCCGCAGCGGCGCCGATCTGGGGCCCTGGCTGGTCGAGCAGGAGATCACGGTCGTCTCCACGGTGCCGACGCTGGCCGCGCTGTGGGAGCCCGAGACCCTCAACGACGTACGGCTGCTGATCTTCGGCGGTGAGGCCTGCCCGCCCGAGCTGGTGCAGCGGCTGGTGACGGAGGGGCGGGAGGTCTGGAACACGTACGGGCCGACCGAGGCCACCGTCGTCGCCTGTGCCTCGCTGATGTCCGGCGCGGAGCCGATCAGGATCGGGCTGCCGCTCAGGGGCTGGGAGCTGGCCGTCGTGGACGAGGCCGGGGAGCCGGTTCCGCTGGGCGGCAGCGGGCAGCTGGTGATCGGCGGGGTCGGGCTCGCACGGTATCTCGACGCCGAGAAGGACGCGGAGAAGTACGCGCCGCTGAAGTCACTGGGCTGGGAGCGGGCGTACCGCAGCGGTGACCTGGTGCGCGCCGACGCCGAGGGGCTCGTCTTCCTCGGGCGGGCCGACGAGCAGATCAAGCTCGGCGGGCGGCGGATCGAGCTGGGCGAGGTGGACGCGGCGCTCCAGGCGCTGCCGGGTGTCGCGGGGGCCGCCGCCGCCGTGCGGGCCGCCCGCAGCGGCAACCAGCTCCTGGTCGGATACGTCGTGACACAGGAGGGCTGGGACCAGGCGGCGGCCGTGCGGCGGCTGCGCGCCGAGCTGCCGGCCGCCCTCGTGCCGCTGCTCGCCCCGGTGGCCGACCTGCCGACCCGCACCTCGGGCAAGGTCGACCGCAACGCCCTGCCCTGGCCCCTGGAGGGCGTGCAGACGGGCGGCCCGGCCGAGCAGCTCTACGGCACCGAGGCCTGGCTGGCGGAGCAGTGGACCGAGGTCCTCGGCATCCCCGTGGGCAGTGCCCGTGACGACTTCTTCGCGATCGGCGGCAGCAGTCTCGCCGCCGCCCGGCTGACGACACGGCTGCGCACCCGCTACCCGAGCGCGGCCGTCCTCGACATCTACCAGCAGCCCACCCTGCGCAAGCTGGCCCGGCATCTGGAGAGGTCGGCGCAGGACGACGGGTCGACCCGCGTCGTCGCCCCGGTGCCCGCGCGCGCCAAGGTGATCCAGACGCTGCTGCTCGTGCCGCTGTTCACCCTGCTGGGGCTGCGCTGGACGGTGCCGCTGGCCGCGCTCGGCAACCTGCTGCCCGCGTACGGCTGGCTGCCGACCGCCCCGTGGTGGCTGGTCGGGTCCGCCGCGCTGCTGCTGTTCAGCCCGCCCGGACGGCTCGCGATCGCCGCGGGCGGGGCGCGGCTGCTGCTGCGCGGTGTGCAGCCTGGACGGTACGCGCGCGGTGGCGGCGTCCATCTGCGGCTGTGGACGGCGGAACGGCTGGCCGAGTTCAGCGGGGCGACCTCGCTGACCGGGTCCTGGCTGGAGCGCTACGCGCGGGCCCTGGGGGCCAGGGTCGGGCCGGACGTGGACCTGCACTCGCTTCCGCCGGTGACCGGCATGCTGAAGCTGGGCCGGGGCGCGGCCGTGGAGTCCGAGGTGGATCTGTCCGGCTGGTGGCTGGACGGCGACCGGTTGGAGCTCGGCACGGTCAAGGTGGGCGCGCACGCCGTCGTCGGCACGCGCAGCATGCTCTTCCCGGGCGCCCGGGTCGGCAAGCGGGCCGAGGTGGCGCCGGGCTCGGCGGTCACCGGTCAGGTGCCCACCGGTCAGCGGTGGGCGGGCGCGCCCGCGGTCAAGCTCGGCAAGGCCAAGCGCAACTGGCCCAAGGAGCGGCCGGCACGGGGCACGTCCTGGCGGGTGCTGTACGGGCTGTCCGGTCTCGCGCTGACCGCGCTGCCGGTGCTGGCGGCCGGGGCGGCCCTGCTGGTGGCGAGCCGCTTCGTGACCCCCGGCGGCGGGCTCGGTGAGGCCCTGCGGGGCGCCGCCCTCGCCCTGGTCCCGGCCACGCTCGCCTTCGGTCTGGCGTACGCGGTGCTGCTGCTGATCGCCGTACGGCTGCTGAGCATCGGTCTGCGTGAGGGCACGCATCCCACGCACAGCAGGATCGGCTGGCAGGCATGGACCGTCACGCAGCTCATGGACCACTCGCGCGAGACGCTCTTCCCGCTCTACGCGGGGCTGGTCACGCCGGTGTGGCTGCGGTTGCTCGGGATGCGGATCGGCAAGGGCGCCGAGGTCTCGACCGTCCTCGCGCTGCCCAGCCTGACCACGGTCGGTGAGGGCGCGTTCCTCGCCGACGACACGCTGACCGCGCCGTACGAGCTCGGCGGCGGCTGGATGCGGATCGGGCGGGCGGAGATCGGGCGGCGGGCCTTCCTCGGCAACTCGGGGATGACCGCGCCGGGGCGGAGCGTGCCGGACGGCGGCCTGGTGGGGGTGCTGTCGGCGACGCCGAAGAAGGCGAAGAAGGGCAGCTCCTACCTGGGTCTTCCGCCGGTGAAGCTGCCGCGGAACACGACCGGGGGCGACCAGAGCCGGACGTACGAGCCGCCCGCGCGGCTGCTGTGGGCGCGTGCCCTGGTGGAGCTGTGCCGGATCGTGCCGGTGTTCTGCTCGGCGGGGCTGGCCGTGCTGACGGTGGCGGTGCTGTGCGCGCTGGGCGTCTGGGCGCCGCTGCTGTCCGGGCTCGTCCTGCTCGGGGCCGGGGGCGCGGCGGCCGTCGTCTCGATCGTCGCCAAGTGGCTGCTCGTCGGACGGCATCGCAGCGGGGAGCATCCGCTGTGGTCCGGCTTCGTGTGGCGCAACGAGCTGGCGGACACGTTCGTGGAGGTCGTGGCGGTGCCGTGGCTGGCGGGCGCCGTGCCGGGCACGCCGGTGATGACGGCGTGGCTGCGCGGGCTCGGCGCACGGATCGGCAAGGGCGTGTGGGTGGAGAGCTACTGGCTGCCCGAGTCGGACCTGGTGACGC
Source organism: Streptomyces sp. NBC_00080 (assembly GCF_045041255.1). Lineage (NCBI taxonomy): Bacteria > Bacillati > Actinomycetota > Actinomycetes > Kitasatosporales > Streptomycetaceae > Streptomyces > Streptomyces sp. NBC_00080. The sequence goes on along the minus strand of NZ_CP108235.1, from coordinate 7,502,130 downwards.
TGGAGGACGGGGCGACGGTCAACCGTGGGTGCGTCCTGCAGACTCACCTCTTCCACGACCGGATCTTGCGGACGGATACTGTGGTCCTCCGTGAGGGTGCCACGCTGGGCCCTGGCGGGATCGTGCTGCCCGGCAGCACGATCGGGGCCCGGACGACCCTGGGTCCCGCGTCGCTCGTCATGGCCGCGGAGTCCGTCCCGGACGACACCCGCTGGCTCGGCAATCCGATCGAGGCATGGCGTCCCTGAGAAGGGGCTACTCGCAGTCGGTGGGCGGTGCACCGGCGGCGGGTGGTTCGAGCACAGGTCAGGGAGCGGACGGGGACGTGGCAGTTCAGCAGGCGGTCGGGCCGGATCCGTATTTCCCGGCGAACGGTGATTCCCGTTACCGGGTGCACCGCTACGAGCTCACGCTGGACTACCGGCCCGCCCCGAACCGGCTGTCGGGCGCGGCGCGGATCAACGCCATCGTGGGACGCTCGGCGCTGCCGGAGTTCCAGCTGAACCTGGCCGACTTCAAGATCGGCCGGGTCCGGGTGGACGGCCGGCCCACGCACTACACCCACCGCGGCGGCCGGCTGCGCGTGCGGCCGGCCAAGCCGCTGCGCGCCGGGGCCGCCTTCACCGTCGAGGTCCACTGGTCGGGCAACCCCAAGCCGGTGAACAGCCCCTGGGGCGGGATCGGCTGGGAGGAGCTGGGCGACGGGGCGCTGGTGGCGAGCCAGCCCGTCGGGGCGCCCTCCTGGTACCCGTGCAACGACCGGCCCGCGGACAAGGCGTCGTACCTGATATCGGTCACGACGCCGTCGGCGTACTCGGTGGTGGCGGGCGGCCGGTTGCTGACGCGGACCACGAAGGCCTCGACGACCACGTGGGTGTACGAGCAGGCGGCGCCGACGTCGAGCTATCTGGTCGGCCTGTCGATCGGGAAGTACCAGACCGTCCTGCTGGGCGACCCGGGGCTCGGGGGCATCCCGCAGCACGGGCACCTCCCGGCGGAGCTGCTGGCGGAGTTCTCGCGGGACTTCGCGCGCCAGCCCGGGATGATGCACCTCTTCCAACAGCTCTTCGGGCCCTACCCGTTCGACGAGTACGCGGTCGTGGTGACCGAGGAGGCGCTCGATGTCCCGGTCGAGGCCCAGGGGTTGTCGCTGTTCGGCGCCAACCACGTGGACGGCGCGCGGGGTTCGGAGCGGCTGGTGGCGCACGAGCTGGCGCACCAGTGGTTCGGCAACAGTGTGTCCATCGCCGACTGGCGGCACATCTGGCTGAACGAGGGGTTCGCGAAGTACGCGGAGTGGCTGTGGTCGGAGCGGTCGGGCGGGCGCAGCGCGCAGCAGCTCGCCGCGGTCGCGCACCGGTCGCTGGCCTCGCAGCCGCAGGACCTGCGCCTCGCCGATCCGGGCCGCAAGTCGATGTTCGACGACCGGCTCTACGAGCGCGGCGGGCTCACCGTGCACGCGCTGCGCTGCGCGCTCGGCGACGACGCGTTCTTCCGGATGCTGCGTGCCTGGCTCGGGCTGCACCGGGGCGGTTCGGTGACGACGTCGACGCTCACCGCGCACGTGGCACGGTTCGCACCGGAGCCCCTGGACGACCTGTTCGACGCGTGGGTGTACGGCACCGTGCTGCCGCCGCTGCCGGTTGCGTCGGTGGGCCGGGGCGCGGAGTCGGCGTAGGCGCTCCGCTGTGCTCGCGCTGATGAACCGGGCGGTGGTGAGCCGCCCGGTGTTCGGCCTGCGGGCCGGTGGGGGCTGATCGCGCGGTTCCCTCGCCCCTCACGGGGCACGACGCCCCCCGACGGGTGTGATCGGCAAGGCGGGCACAATGGGGTCATGGCCCGACGTACCGCCCGCCCGCGCACTTCCCCCGTCGGCTGCCCGTGCGGGCTGCCCGCCGCCTATGACGCCTGTTGCGGTCGTTACCACTCGGGCGGCGAAGCCGCGCCCGGCGCCGAGGCGCTGATGCGGTCGCGGTACAGCGCCTTTGTCCGGGGTGACGTGGGATATCTGCTGCGGACGTGGCATCCGCGGACGCGGCCGGAGCGGCTCGAGCTCGATCCGGGGATGCGGTGGACGGGCCTGGAGATCCTCGGGACGGCGGACGGGAGCGCCTTCCACACGACCGGGACCGTGGAGTTCCGGGCCTCCTACCGGGGCGGCGCGCTGCACGAGCGCAGCCGCTTCGAGCGGGTGGCCGGGGCGTGGGTGTACGTGGACGGGGAGTTCCCGGAGGGCTCCGCATGACCCGCTAGGGCGCCAGGATGTCCAGTTCCTGGAGGGCGCCGACCGTGATCTCCCGGGTCAGTTGTTCCGCGCGGGCCGCGTCGCCCTCGCGGACCGCCTCCGCGACCTGGACGTGGAGGGTGACGGCGGTCGGGTCGGGGTCCTCGAACATGACCTCGTGATGGGTGCGGCCCGCCAGGACCTCCGCGACGACGTCGCCGAGGCGGGCAAACATCTCGTTGCCCGAGGCGGCGAGGATCACCCGGTGGAAGGCGACGTCGTGGACGAGGTATGCCTCCAGCCGGTGGCCGCGTGAGTTGGCCACCATGCCGAGCGCGCACTCGGTGAGTTCGGCGCACTGCTCCGCCGTGGCGTGCTTCGCCGCCAGGCCCGCCGCGACCGGCTCGATCGCCGAGCGCAGGACGGTGAGGGAGCGCAGCTGGTGCGGGCGGTCGGCGCCCGCCAGCCGCCAGCGGATGACCTGCGGGTCGTAGACGTTCCACGCGGCCCGGGGGCGGACCGTCACGCCCACGCGGCGGCGGGACTCGACCAGGTGCATGGACTCCAGGACGCGGACCGCCTCGCGCATCACCGAGCGGGAGACGTCGAAGCGCTGGGCCAGTTCGTCGGTGCGCAGAACACTGCCCGGCGGGTACTCACCCGCGGTGATGGCGGGGCCCAGGGCGTCCAGTACTTGGCCGTGCAGACCCCGGCCCGGAGTGGTCATGCACTCAGAGTACGGGGTAGATCACGGAGCCAAAAAGTCAGACTTATTTGTCACACACTCTTGAATTCGTCGTACCTAATCGGTTTCAGTGTCGTCGGCGTCCGTTGGCGTCAGACGTCGGAGCAGACAGCGAGGCAGAGATGCGTACCCCCCATGTCGTCGTGGTGATGGGCGTCGCCGGCACGGGCAAGACCACCATCGGTCCCCTGCTCGCCGCCCGGTTGGGCGTTCCGTACGCCGAGGGCGACGACTTCCACCCGCAGGCCAACATCGACAAGATGTCGGCCGGCACCCCGCTCGACGACGACGACCGTCGGCCGTGGCTCGACGCCATCGGCGGCTGGGCGGAAGCGCGGGCCGGACTCGGCGGGGTCGTCAGCTGCTCGGCGCTGAAGCGGTCGTACCGCGACCGGCTGCGGGCGACGGCCCCCGGGGTCGTCTTCGTGCATCTCGCGGGCGACCGCGCGCTGATCGAGGACCGCATGGCGCACCGGCAGGGCCACTTCATGCCGACCGCGCTGCTCGACTCCCAGTTCGCCACGCTCCAGCCCCTCCAGGCGGACGAGGCGGGCGTCGTCGTCGACGTCTCCGGCAGCCCGGAGGCCATCACCGGCCGGGCCGTGACCGCGCTCGACGCGCTCCCTCAGCCTGCCTGACCTTCCCGCACCACCCCGTACTTCCCTCCCCCGTCCCCGTCACCTGCAAGGGAATCACCCGTGACCAGACTCAGTGTCGAGATGCTGGCAGCGGACACCGTCGAGCCGATCACCTCGGCCGGCCACGCGCAGCTGGGCATCGCCGTTCTGGCGGGCATCGCCGTGATCGTCCTGCTCATCACCAAGTTCAAGCTCCACGCCTTCCTGGCGCTGACCATCGGCTCGCTCGCGCTGGGCGCGTTCGCCGGGGCGCCGCTGGACAAGGCCATCGCCTCGTTCACCACCGGGCTCGGCGCCACCGTCGCCGGGGTGGGCGTGCTGATCGCGCTGGGCGCGATCCTCGGCAAGATGCTCGCGGACTCCGGCGGCGCCGACCAGATCGTGGACACGATCCTCGCCAAGGCGGGCGGCCGCTCGATGCCGTGGGCGATGGTGCTGATCGCCTCCGTGATCGGTCTGCCGCTGTTCTTCGAGGTCGGCGTGGTGCTGCTGATCCCCGTCGTGCTGATGGTCGCCAAGCGGGGCAACTACTCGCTCATGCGGATCGGCATCCCGGCGCTGGCCGGCCTGTCGGTGATGCACGGTCTCGTCCCGCCGCACCCCGGTCCGCTGGTCGCGATCGACGCGGTCGGCGCCAACCTGGGCGTCACCCTGGCGCTCGGCGTGCTCATCGCCGTCCCGACGGTCGTCGTCGCGGGTCCGCTGTTCTCGCGGGTCGCCGCCCGCTGGGTCGACGTCCCCGCTCCCGACCGCATGATCCCCCAGCGGCCCTCCGAGGACCTGGAGAAGCGACCCGGCTTCGGCGCCACGCTCGCGACGATCCTGCTGCCCGTCGTCCTCATGCTGTCCAAGGCGCTGGTCGACATCGTGGTGGACGACCCCGAGCACACCGTGCAGCGCGTCTTCGACGTCGTCGGATCCCCGCTGATCGCGCTGCTCACCGCCGTACTCGTCGGCATCTTCACCCTGCTCCGGCCCGCCGGGTTCGCCAAGGACCGGATCTCGGGGCTGGTCGAGAAGGGCCTCGCGCCCATCGCGGGCATCCTGCTGATCGTCGGCGCGGGCGGCGGCTTCAAGCAGACGCTGATCGACTGCGGCGTGGGTCGGATGGTCCTGGACATCTCCAAGGACTGGTCGATCCCGGCGCTGCTGCTGGCCTGGCTGATCGCGGTCACCATCCGGCTGGCGACGGGTTCGGCGACCGTGGCGACGATCTCGGCGGCCGGCCTGGTCGCACCGCTCGCGGCCGACATGTCGACCACGCACACCGCCCTGCTGGTCCTGGCCATCGGCGCCGGCTCGCTGTTCTTCAGCCATGTCAACGACGCGGGGTTCTGGCTGGTGAAGGAGTACTTCGGACTCACCGTCGGCCAGAACATCAAGACCTGGTCGGTCATGGAGACCATCATCTCCGTGGTCGCCGGCGGCCTGGTCCTGCTCCTCTCGCTGGTCATATAGCGGTACGGCGGGAAGGAGAAGGAGTACGGGCATGAGTCATCCCCTGTTCGACATCAGCGGCCGGACCGCCCTGGTCACCGGCTCCAGCCGGGGCATCGGGCTGGCCCTGGCCCGGGGCCTCGCGGAGGCCGGCTGCACGGTGGTACTCAACGGGCGGGACGCGGACCGTCTCCAGCGGGCGGCCGCCGGGCTGCCGGGCGAGGTGCACACGAGCGTGTTCGACGTCACCGACGGCTCCTCGGTGGGCGCCGGGATCGCCGGGATCGAGGACCGGGTCGGTCCGCTCGACATCCTGGTCAACAACGCGGGTGTGCAACTGCGCGCTCCGCTCCTGGAGTTCGCCGAATCCGACTGGCACCGGCTGCTGGACACCAACCTCACCAGCGCGTTCCTGGTGGGCCGGGCGGCCGCCCGCGGGATGACGGAACGCGGCCACGGAAAGATCATCAACATCTGCTCGCTCCAGAGCGAGGTGGTCCGCCCGGGCATCGCGCCCTACGCGGCCACCAAGGGCGCGCTGAAGATGCTCACCAAGGGCATGTGCGCGGACTGGGGGCCGTACGGCGTCCAGGTCAACGGGCTCGGTCCGGGCTACATCGAGACCGAGCTGACCGGGCCCCTGGTCCGGGACGAGGAGTTCAGCGCGTGGGTGCGGCGCCGTACCCCGGCCGGGCGGTGGGGCCGCACCGAGGACCTGGTGGGCGGGGTGCTGTTCCTCGCCTCGCCCGCGGCGGACTTCGTCAGCGGACAGGTGCTGTACGTCGACGGCGGTATGACGAGTGTGCTCTGAAGGGGCGTGACGAGGGATGCTCGGTTGTGTGATCCACGGTCGGGGCGACCTGCGCGTCGAGGAGCTGGCGTCGCCGGTGCCCGGACCGGGCGAGGTGCTCGTCGCCGTCCGCTACGGCGGGGTCTGCGGCTCCGACCTGCACTACTGGCGACACGGCGGGGTCGGTGACTTCCGCCTGAAGGAGCCGATGGTGCTGGGACACGAGGTGGTGGGGACGGTCGTCGCGTACGGCTCCCCGGCCCCTTCGGGTCCCCCTGCCGGTACGCCGGTCGCCGTGCACCCGGCCACCCCCTGCGGGGTGTGTCCGGAGTGCGCGGACGGGCGGCGCCATGTCTGCCGGGACACCCGCTACCTCGGCAGCGCGGCCCGGACGCCGCACGTGCAGGGCGGGTTCGCGGGCGAGATCGTCGTCCCCGTCGGGCAGGTGCGGTCGCTCCCGGAAGGGCTTCGGCCGCGTCGGGCCGCGCTCGCCGAGCCGCTGTCGGTGGCGTTGCACGCGGTGCGGCGGGCCGGGGCGGTGTCCGGGCGGCACGTCCTGGTCACCGGTGCCGGACCGATCGGCGCTCTGGTGGTCGCGGCGGCGAAGGCGGCCGGCGCGGCCCGGGTGACCGTGACCGACCTGCTGCCCACCGCCCTCGGCCATGCCCGCGCCGTGGGCGCCGACACCGTCGTACGGGCCGACGATCCGGCGGATCCCGGGTGGCCGTCGGAGGTGGACGTGGCCGTCGAGGCGTCCGGGGTGGCCGCCGGTCTCGACAGCTGCCTGCGGCTGGTGCGCCGTGGCGGGGTCGTCGTGCAGCTGGGCATGCTGCCGCCGGGGCAGAGCCCGTTCGCCGGGAACCTGGTGGTCAGCCGGGAGATCGAGCTGCGCGGGGCGTTCCGCTTCGACACGGAGTTCGACGCGGCGCTGCGCCTGCTCGCGGCCGAGCCCGCCTTCGACGCGCTGATCAGCGCGGTGGTCCCGGTGCGGGACGCGGAGTCGGCGTTCGCGCTCGCCGCGGACCGGGACCGCTCGTGCAAGGTGCTGCTGGACTTCGGGAGTCGAGAGGCCGGGTGAGGAGAGCGGTCGAGGGGTCGGCTAGGGGCGCCACAGGCGGTGTTCCCGGCGGGCCCATTCACGGCTCACCGAACCCGTGCGCATCCCGCGACGGGCCTCCGGGTCGCCCAGGGCCATGCCGATGTGGCCGGCCAGGACGACGCCGATCGTCAGGGCGAGCCAGTCGTGGACGAAGGTCGCGCTGGTGCGCCACATGATCGGGGTGAGGTGGGTGAACCACATGAGCAGGCCGGTGCCGACCATCACGAGGGTCGCCCCGGCGATCCAGGCCGCGTAGATCTTCTGTCCGGCGTTGAACTTGGCCGCCGGACGCGACTGCCGGCGCTTGTCCCGGCGCAGGGCGGCCCCGAGCCAGCGACGGTCGTGCGGGCCGAAGCGGTTGAGGTGGCGCAGGTCGGAGCGGAACGCGCGGGAGGCGAGGCCCGCGAGGACCGGGACGGGCAGGGCCAGGCCGGCCCATTCGTGGACCCGGACCACCAGCTCGCGCCGGCCCACGAGCTGGGCGAACTCGGGGATGTACAGGAAGGCCGCCGTCACCACGCACACGCCCATCAGCAGGGCCGTGGCGCGGTGCACCCATCGTTCGGCGCGGGTGAAGCGGGGGATCCGCGTGGTCGCCGGCGGCGCCTCAGCTCGTAGGCTCATCGTCCCGTCCGTTCGAGCGGCCGACCCAGGCGTCGACGTCGTAGCCGCGCTCCTCCCAGTAGCCGGGCTTCACCTTCTCGGTGACGGTGATGCCGGAGAGCCACTTGGCGGACTTGTAGAAGTACATGGGCGCCACGTAGAGGCGGACGGGGCCGCCGTGGTCGTGGCCGAGGTCCTTGTCCTGCATGCGCAGCGCGACGAGGACGTCGGCGCGGCGGGCCTGGGCGAGGGTGAGGCTCTCGGTGTAGGCACCGTCGAAGCAGGTGAAGCGGATCGCGCCGGCCTCGGCGCGGACTCCGGCCGCGTCGAGCAGGGCGGACAGCCGGACGCCCTCGAAGGGCGTGCCCGGCACCCGCCAGCCCGTGACGCACTGGACGTCCTTGACCATCCGGGTCTGGGGCAGGGCCCTGAGGTCGGCCAGCGTGTAGGTGGCGGGCCGGTCGACCAGGCCGTCCACGGTGAGGCGGTAGTTCGTGGCGTTCCTGTGCGGGACCGAGGAGGTCACCGAGTAGTAGCGGAAGCCGCCGCCGTTGGGGAGCAGACCGGTGAGGCCGGTGGGGTCCTTGTCGGCGGCGCTGCCGAGGAAGGCCTCCATACCGCGCTGGAGCGGGGGCGCCGCGACGACCCCCAGGGCGCCGAGGGCGAGCGTGCCGAGGAAGACCCGCCGGCCGACGGGTGTGCCGCGTTCCGCGGGCGCTGCGTCCGGGCCGGCTGCCTCGGATGGTTCGGCCGGCTCGGATGGTTCGGGGTTCACCCTTCCATTCGAGCACTCGGGGGCCTGCCGGGGCCAGGGATCCCGGGCGGCCGTCAGACTTCCGTCATCACTTCTCACCCGGCTCTCAGACCGAGCGCGGCGGCACGGGCCGTGTGGAAGGCCCGGTGGGGGTCGCGGTCGGGGTAGGACCAGGGCTCCGAGGTGGCGTGCCGGCCGATGCGGTGGAAGAGGGCGGCGGCCTCGGCGCTCCGGCCCTCCAGGACCTTGGCGTGGGCGAGGAAGTTCAGGTCGATCAGGTGGCGGGGGTGGTCGTCGTGCTCCCACTCCAGCCACCAGTCGAAGGCGGCCTTCGTCACGCCCCGGGCCCGGCCGTCCCGCCAGTGCCCGGAGGCGGCGGGGTCGGCGGGCGCGAAACCGTGGGCGGCCAGGACGCGGTAGCGCTCGGCGTGCGCGACGACCGGGAGGATCGCCAGCGGGGAGTCGGCGGGCGCCTGTTCGGCGGCCCAGGCGGCGAAGTCGTGGACCTCGTGCAGCGGGTCCGGGCCGCCGTCCGCCCGGCGCTCGGCGAGCCTGGCGACCATGAGGTGGTGCGCGTGATGGTGGTCGCGGTGCCGGGACCGGATCTCCTCGAAGATCCGCACGGCCGCCGCCCCGCCGTCCCGTTCCAGCTGGAGCAGGCCGAGCCAGGGGGTGGGGTCGGCGGGCGCGAGCGCGGCGGCGGACCGGCAGGCGGCTCGGGCGACCGCCGCGTCCTCCTTGCCGCGCAGGGTCCGGCGGACCTGGGCCAGGGCGAGCAGCACGGCGGCGTCGGCGCTGCCGGGTTCGGCGAGCAGCCATTCGTGGGCCCAGGCGGCCGCGTAGGGCTCCAGGGCGAGGACCGCCGTGCGGTGGGCGCGGCGGTCCCAGTCGGCGCCGGTACGGGCCAGCAGGGAGCGGACGGGCTGTCGGCGGCCCTGGGCCAGCGCGGCGCGGGCGAGGCCGAGCTCGGTGTCGTCCAGGGCCGGGTCGGGGATCCGGCGAACGCGCTCGTGATCGCGGCCGGGAGGGGGCGGGGGTAAGGGCACCGCGGGACTTCCTCATCCTCCTCGGCGGCGGATCCGACATCGGCCCGCGATCGGCCGATCACGCACAGCCAATCCCTAGGGAACACTCACCGTCAAGGGTCGGGGAGGGACGAACAGGTGCCACAGGCGCCGGCCGCTCCCCCGGTGGCGGGAATCCGGTGGTGGAGCGCCGCTGGTGGGACCCCCCGCCGCCGGGTGTCCCGGCGGCCGGTGTGGCGTACGCCATGGCGCGGCCCGGCCGGAGCCCACACCATGGCGGTAGGGCCGCCCCGCACCCCCGACCCCGTTCCCGGGTGCCGCGGCCGGGTCAACCGCCCGGTTCCGGGTACTCGGGGCGCCGAGGGCGCTGGAACGCTACAGTCGGCCACTACGCATCCCGTCCGTGGTCCGACCGGATGATCGAGGTAGGCAGCGTGTCGGTTCTGGTTCTGGTTCTCGCCGTGAGCGCCGCCTGCTGCCTGGGCTTCGGGTTCGTCCTCCAGCAGAACGCGGCCCAGCGGGCGCCGCTCGGCGACTTCCTCTCCCCGCGGCTGCTGCTCGACTTGATCAAGGTGCCGCGCTGGCTGGGCGGCATCGGTCTGATGGTGGCGGGCATGGCGCTGGGTGCGATCGCGCTCGGACAGGGCGAGATCTCCCTGGTGGAGCCGCTGCTCGCGACCAATCTGCTGTTCGCCCTCGCGCTCTCCCGGCACCAGACGAAACAGCCGCTCGGCCGCCAGGGCTGGGCGGGCCTGCTCCTGCTCGCCGGCGGGGTGACCACCTTCATCGTGGCGGGCGAGCCGCGCGGCGGCACGGCGGTCACGGATCCGCTGCGGCACTGGCTGATCATCGGGGTGATGGTCGGGCTGGCGCTGCTGCTCACCACCTACGCCAAACGCTCCCGGCTCAGCTCCGGCCCGGTGCTGCTGGCCCTCGCGGCCGGCCTGCTGTACGGCGTCCAGGACGCGCTGACCCGGGTCAGCGGACAGCGCTTCTCCGCCGGCGGCCTCGGCGAGCTGATGACCGGCTGGCAGCCGTACGCGGTGCTCGCGCTCGGCGTGACCGGCCTCGTGCTGGTCCAGAGCGCGTTCGAGACGGCACCCCTGCGGATGTCGCTGCCCGCGCTGACCGCCGCGCAGCCCCTCGCGGGGATCATCTGCGGGGTCGGCTTCCTCGGCGACCAGTTGCGCACCGACACCGGCGCGCTGGCCTGGGAGGCGGCGGGGCTCGCGGCGATCGTGGCGGGCATCGTGCTCCTCGGGCTGCACCCGGCGATGCCGCGCGGCACGGCGCCGCGCGAACGGGTCCCGGACCTCCAGCCCCAGTAGCCGCCGGCACCGGCGGCGGGCCTGCTTGGATGGGCCCATGAGCGCTGCTGACGAGATCCTCGACATCGTCGACGAGAACGACCGGGTGATCGGACAGTTCCCCCGCGGGCAGGCGTACGCCGAGGGCCTGCGACACCGGTGCGTCTTCGTCCGGGCCAGGGACGCCGAGGGCCGGATCTTCGTCCACCGCCGCACCCCGACCAAGCTGGTCTTCCCCTCGCTGTACGACATGTTCGTCGGCGGGGTGGTCGGCGCGGGCGAGTCGTACGACGACGCCGCGCTGCGTGAGGCCGAGGAGGAGCTGGGCGTGAGCGGCCTGCCCCGCCCGGAGTTCCTCTTCAAGTTCCTGTACGACGCCGGCGCCGCCGGGAGCTGGTGGTCGGCCGTCTACGAGGTCCGCTGCGAGCTGCCGGTGCGCCCCCAGGCGGAGGAGGTGGCCTGGCACGAGTTCCTCCCCGAGGAGGAGGTCGAACGGCGGCTGTCCGTATGGGAGTGGGTGCCGGACGGGCTGGCGGCGTACGAGCGGCTGAAGGCGCACCGGACAACCGGCTGAGCGGGGCGGGAACCGCTGCGGCGGGCGGCAGGAGCGGGGCGGTCGGCGGTCGGCGGTCGGCGGTCGGCGGTCGGCGGTCGGCGGTCGGCGGGTAGGGTCCTGCGGGTGATCGAGTTCGTACGGAACGTCCGGTTGTGGTTCGCTCCCGAGCAGGTCCGGGAGGAGGGCCGCACCCCCGACTACCGGTTCTCGCTGGCCAACGAGCGCACGTTCCTCGCCTGGCTGCGGACCGCGCTCGCGCTGATCGGCGGGGGCTTCGCGGTGGATCAGTTCCTGCCGGATCTGCGCTGGGGCTGGCGGGTCGGGCTGGCGCTCGCGCTGCTGGCCGCGGGCGTGTTGTGCTCCCTGCGCGCGGTCAACCACTGGATGCGCTGCGAGCGGGCGATGCGCCGGGGGGAGGACCTGCCGGCGTCCCGCTTCCCGGCGCTGCTGGGCGTGCTGGTCGCCGTGGTGGCCCTGGCGATGGCCGTCGTGGTGCTGGTGGGGTGGGAGGGGTGAGCGAGGTGGCCCGGCCGGTGCGTGACCCCGGCCTGCAGCCCGAGCGGACCCGGCTCGCCTGGCGGCGTACGACGCTGGCGAGCACGGTGGCCGCCGTGCTCGCCGTGAAGGCGGCGCTGCACGGCGGGGTGTCGGCGTCCGGGATCGTCGCCTGCGCGCTGTGCTGCGGCCTGTGGCTGGCCTTCCTGCTGCTCGCGCACCGCCGGATCCACGCCCTGTCCGCCGCCGCGGTCCCGGCGGCCCTCAGCCCGCGGCACGCCACGGCGGCGGTGCTGTGCGCGGTGGCGACGGCGGTGTGCGCCGCGGCGCTGGTGGTGGTCTAGCGACTCGTGCGGGGTCCCGCCGGCCTCACCGCTCCGCGTTCTCGGCGGCCTCGTCCGCCCAGTCCACCGTCACCACGATCTTGCCCCGGGTGCGGCCCTGTTCGTTGAGCCGGTAGGCGTCCGCGGCACGCTCCAGCGGGAAGGTGTCGGAGACGTGCACGGACACCACACCCTGTTCGGCCAGTTCCGACAACCGGGTGAGGTCGCCGGCGTCGGGACGGACCCAGAAATACCGGCCGCCGTACCCGACGACATCCCCGTCGGCGATCGACGCCAGGCGTCCTTCCGGGGCCAGCAGATTGGCGGAGACCCTCAGCGTGTCGCCGCCGACCGTGTCGAAGACCGCGTCCACGCCCTCGGGGGCCAGCCCGCGCACCCGCTCGGCCAGCCCCTCGCCGTAGGTCACGGGTTCGCCGCCCAGCGAGCGGACGAAGTCGTGGTTGGCCTCGCTCGCCGTGCCGATCACGCGCGCGCCCAGATGGCGGGCGAGCTGCACGGCGATGGAACCGACGCCGCCCGCGGCCGCGTGGACGAGAACGGTCTCGCCGCGCTTCACCTGGAGGGCCTGGTTCAGCACCTGGTAGGCGGTGAGCCCGGTCAGCGGCAGGCCCGCGGCCTCCTCCCAGGTGAGGTTGCGCGGCTTGCGGGCGAGAGTGCGCACCGGGGCGCCGACGTATTCGGCGAAGGTGCCGCGGGAGAGGAAGTCCTCGCGGACGTAGCCGATCACCTCGTCGCCGACCGCGTACTCGGCGACGGACACCCCGAGCTGCACGACGACCCCCGAGACGTCCCACCCGGGGATCACCGGGAAGACGGCGTCGAGCATCGGGTCCAGGTAGCCCTCGCGGGCCTTCCAGTCGACAGGGTTCACGGCCGCCGCCCGGACCTTCACCAGCACCGAGTCGGGGCCGATCTTGGGCTCGCGGACGTCCCCGTACACGAGCGTCTCGGGGCCGCCGTAGCGTGAGTAGCTGATGGCCTTCATGGGTCCGACCCTCCGGGGTACCCGGACGCCACGCAAGCCGAATGACCCGATATGCGGAGTTCGCGTGGCAGCCTGTCCGACGTCATCACCCCGCAGCTTCGAAGGTGAGCAGCATGACCACCCTCCATCTCGAGCACTCCGCACACACCCACACGCACGGCCCGGACTGCGGGCACACCGAGGTGCGGCACGGCGGCCACGTCGACTACGTCCACGACGGGCATCTGCACCGTGCGCACGGCGGCCACTGGGACGAGTGCGAGCCGGGCGGGCACGTGACCCACGACGGGCACGAGCACCGGCACGGCGAGGACTGCGGGCACGCGCGCGTACGGCACGGCGACCATGTGGACTACCTGCACGACGGGCACCGGCACGCCGAGCACGAGGGCCACTGGGACGACCACTGACGCGTCCGAAGGACGACGGCCGGGCGGCCGGAACCGCCCCGACGACGGCTCCCCGGGTACTGCCCGGGGAGCCGTCGTCCTATCGTGGCCCCGATCACGTTGGGCGTGACCACTGGACGGCATACCGACCGGTCGGCATCATAGTGCGCATGCTGATTACCCGTCCCGTCCGCAGGAGCCGCGCATGAGCCCCGACCACCCGCCCGGACTCGATCTCGACCGGCTGCGCGCCCTGCTGGAGCGCGAACGTCCCGGCCTGGTCGACGGCCCCCTCACCGGCCGGCTGATCGAGGGCGGACGGTCCAACCTCACCTACGCGGTCTCCGACGGCACCGCTAAGTGGGTCGTGCGGCGCCCTCCGCTCGGGCACGTCCTGGCCACCGCGCACGACATGCGGCGCGAGCACCGGGTGATCAGCGCCCTGCACCCGACGAGCGTGCCGGTGCCGCGCCCGGTACTGCTGTGCGAGGACCCCGACAACGAAGCGGCGCCCGGAGCGCCCTTCTACGTCATGGAGTTCGTCGAGGGCACCCCCTACCGCACCGCCGACGAGCTCGCCCCGCTCGGCGAGCGGCGCACCCGGGACGCGATCCTGTCGCTGGCGGACACGCTGGTGGAACTGCACGCGGTGGACCCCGCCGCGGTGGGCCTGGCCGACTTCGGCCGCCCCGAGGGCTTCCTCGACCGGCAGCTGCGCCGCTGGGGCAAGCAACTGGACGCCTCGCGCAGTCGCGACCTGCCCGGGATCGACGAGCTGCACGCGGCGCTCGGCCGCGGGCTGCCGCACTCCCCCGCCCCGGCGGTCGTGCACGGCGACTACCGGCTCGACAACGTCCTGATCGGGACCGACGACACGATCCGGGCGATCCTCGACTGGGAGATGTCGACGCTCGGCGACCCGCTGACCGACCTCGGCCTGCTGGTGATGTACAGCGTGCCGCTGGAACTCCCGAACTCGCCCATCTCCACGACCGCCTCGGCACCCGGGCACCCGTCGCCCGCCGAGCTGGTCGAGCGGTACGCGACCCGCTCGGGGCGCGACGTCTCGGCGGTCTCCTGGTACACGGCGTTCGCCTGGTTCAAGCTCGCCGTGATCCTGGAGGGCATCCACTACCGGTACACGCTGGGCCAGACGGTCGGGCGCGGCTTCGACCGCATCGGGGAGCTCGTCCCCGTCTTCATCGAGCACGGACTGACCACTCTCCAGGAAGGCTGACCGGCATGGACTTCGCGTTCGACGCACGCACCGAGGAGCTCCGCGCCAGGCTGCTCGCCTTCATGGACGAGTACGTGTACCCGGCCGAACCCGTCGCCGAGGAACAGCGCGCGCTGCTCGCCTCGCCGTGGGACACCCCGGCCGTGGTCGAGGAGCTGAAGGAGCAGGCCCGCAGCCAGGGCCTGTGGAACCTGTTCCTCCCCGACGCCGAGCACGGCGCCGGTCTGACGAACCTCCAGTACGCGCCGCTGGCCGAGATCACCGGCCGTTCCCCGCAGTTGGCGCCGACGGCCCTGAACTGCGCCGCCCCGGACACCGGGAACATGGAGGTGCTCGCCCAGTTCGGTGACGAGCGGCAGCAGAAGCAGTGGCTGGAGCCGCTGCTGGCCGGGGAGATCCGCTCGGCGTTCGCGATGACCGAGCCGGAGGTGGCCTCCTCCGACGCCACCAACATCACCACGCTCATCCGGCGGGACGGCGACGAGTACGTCGTCACCGGGCGCAAGTGGTACATCTCCGGGGCGATGAACCCGGACTGCAAGATCTTCATCGTGATGGGCAAGACGGACCCGGACGGCGCCGACATCCGCCGTCAGCAGTCCATGGTGCTGGTGCCGCGCGACACACCCGGCGTCACCGTCAAGCGCGCCATGAAGGTGTTCGGCTACGAGGACCACTCCCACGGCGGCCACGCCGAGGTGGTCTTCGACCAGGCGCGGGTGCCGGTGACGAACCTGATCGGCGAGGAAGGCGGCGGCTTCGCCATCGCCCAGGCCCGGCTCGGCCCCGGCCGCATCCACCACTGCATGCGGCTGATCGGCATGGCGGAGCGGGCGATCGAGCTGATGTGCCGCCGGGCGGTCTCCCGCGACGCCTTCGGCAAGGCGCTGGCCCGGCAGGGCGTGGTGCAGAACTGGATCGCGGACGCGCGGGTCGCCGTCGAGCAACTGCGGCTGCTGGTCCTGAAGACGGCCTGGATGATGGACACCGTCGGCAACCGGGGCGCCCACACGGAGATCCAGGCCATCAAGATCGCGACGCCCCGCGCGGTGGTCGACATCCTCGACCGGGCGATCCAGCTGCACGGCGCGGGCGGTGTGAGCCAGGACTTCCCGCTGGCCGAGCTGTACGCGAGCGCCCGCACCCTGATGCTCGCCGACGGCCCGGACGAGGTCCACCAGCGGTCGCTGGCCCGACGGGAGCTGAAGAAGTACCTGTAGACGCACAGGTAAGGGGCGGGCGCCTTGGCGACCGCCCCTTACCTGTGTCCTTGTCCGCTCAGGGGCGCAGCGCCCGCAGCAGCAGATCCGCCAGATGGTCGGCGACCTCCTGGGGCCCCATGGAACCGTCCGGGCGGTACCAGGTCGACAGGTGGTGCACGGAGCCGAAGTGGTAGTCCACGACCAGGTCGGCCGGGGTCGCCGTGGAGAAGACGCCGGCCTCCTGGCCCTCCTCGACGAGGGCGCGGAAGCGTTCGTGGTAGCGCCGGCGCTCGGCCCGCACCTGCTTGTTCTTCTCGGGGCTCAGGTGATGCATCGAGCGGAAGAAGATCGACGCGTCGTCGAGGTTCTCGATCGTCGTGACGACGACGTCCGCCGCCGCGCCCCTCAGCCGCTTCTCGATCGGCTCGTCGGCGTTCGCGAAGGCGTCCAGCCGCTCCTGCTGCACGCGCAGCACGCGCGCGTACACCTCGTGCAGGAGGTCGTCCTTGGAGCCGAAGTAGTGGTACAGCGCACCCTTGGTGACGCCTGCCGCCTCGACGATCTCCTGCACCGAGGTCCGGTCGTAGCCCTGCTCGGCGAAGAGCCGGGTGGCGGCGGCAAGCAGCCGTTGCGGAACAGGGGCCTCTGCACCGTCCGTCGTCCTGGGCACTGCCGCCACCTGCCTTCCTCTATGCCGCATCGGCGAGCCGTACCGGCTGTCGTGCTGCTGACCTGACGCTGATTGTCACTGACTGTCCTGTGGACGGGAGCGCAGCTCCCGACGGAGGATCTTGCCACTCGCCGTCTTGGGCAGGTCGGGCAGGATCTCCACCTGGCGCGGATACTTGTACGCCGCCAGCCTGTCCTTGCAGTAGGTCGCGAGCGTATCGGCATCCGCGTCGGCGCCGGGACGCAGGCTGATGTACGCCTTGACGGTCTCGCCGCGATAGCCGTCCGGCACCCCGACGACGGCCGCCTCGCGCACCGCCGGGTGCGTGTACAGCACGTCCTCGACCTCGCGCGGCCACACCTTGAAGCCGGACGCGTTGATCATGTCCTTCTTGCGGTCCACGACGTACAGCCAGCCCTGTTCGTCCATGAAGCCGATGTCGCCGGTGCGCAGCTCGCCGTCGGGGAAGGTCTCGGCGGTGGCCTCGGGGCGGCGCCAGTACCCGGGGACCACCTGCGGACCCCGCACGACGATCTCGCCCTGCTCGCCGAAGGGCACCTCCGCGCCCTGCTCGTCGACGATACGGACGACCGTGTCGGGCCCGGGCACGCCGACGGCGAGGGTCCCGGAGGCCGGGTCGACCGGCGCCTCGTGCTGGGGCGGCACGGAGGCGCAGGGCGCGGTGCACTCGGTGAGTCCGTAGCCGTTGCGGATGTACGGCCCGAAACCCGCCCGGAACTTCTCCACCAGGGCGGGCGGCACCGGCGCGCCGCCGGAGGAGATGTTCACGAAGGACGCGAAGTGGTCGCGGGTGACGCCGGGGTGGGCCGCCAGCGCCATGAAGGCGGTGGACGGGCCCACCGTGTAGTGCGGCTTGTGCTCGGCGAACGCCTCCAGCACGACGCCCGCCTCGAAGCGGTACGTCAGGACGAGGGTCCCCGCGCTGTTCAGGCAGGCGCCGAGCTGACAGACCATGCCGGTGATGTGGAACAGCGGCGCGAGGGCGTAGTAGACGGGCGCCTCGGGCAGGCGCAGCCCGGTGCGCTGCCGCTCGGCGTTGACCATGATGTTGCGGTGGGTGTTGGTGGCGCCCTTGGGGGCGCCGCTCGTGCCCGAGGTGTAGCTGATCAGGGCGATGTCGGCGGGGGCGGCCTCGCGGCCCTCGGGGGCCTTGTGGCCGGCGCGGGCGACGGCGGTGAGATCGTCGGCGTCCGCCGCCTGCGGGAGCCGCTCGAAGGTCAGCACGCGCGCGTCGCCGCGGGTCTGGAAGTCCAGCTCGCAGCCCGTGAGCACGATCCGCACCGGCGAGTCGGCGACCGTCTCCCGCAGATACGACTCCCAGGCCCGGTCGGAGCAGATCAGCGCCGCCACCTCGCCGTCCCGCAGGACGTGGGCGACCTCGCCCGACTTGTACATCGGGTTGACGGGGACGACGGTCGCGCCCGCCTTCCAGGCGCCGAGCAGGGCGAGGACGAAGAGCGGGGAGTTCTGCAGCAGCACGGCGACCCGGTCACCGGGCTCCAGGCCACGGGCGGCGAGGTGACCGGCCACGGAGTCGCTGAGCTCGTCCACCTCGCGGTAGTTGAGCCGCCCGTCGAAATAGGCGAGACAGGTGCGGTCGGGGGCCTCGGCGACGGACCTGCGGAAGGCGTGCACGAGGGAGTCGGCCGGGTCGATCGGGGCGCGCTGGGCCTCGTCGAGGAGGGCCACCCAGGGCTTGGCCGCGTAACGGGAGGCGGACACGGTCATTCGGCGGTCTCCCACTTCTGCTGGAGGTGGTTCATGTTGGTCAGCCAGCGGTCGGGGTCCTGGGCCCGCACCTGGTAGTACCCGGCGACCTCGGGGTGCGGCAGGATCAGGAAGCGGTCCTCCGCGATGCCCTTGAACAGGGCGTCCGCCACGTCCTGCGGCTCGATCGCGGTCGGCTTGAGTACCAGGTCGCCCGCGCTGCCGGTGGCGTCCAGCATGTCGGTGCGCACGCCCTGGGGACAGATCGCGTGGACCTTGATCCCGCGGTGGCGGTAGGTCAGCGACAGCCACTCGGCGAAGGCGTACGCGCCGTGCTTGGTCACGCTGTACGGGGCGGCGCCGATCATCGTGAGCAGCCCGGCGGCGGACACGGTCGACACGAACCGGCCCCGGCCGCGCTCCAGCCAGTCCGGGAGCAGCGCGTGGGCCGCGCGGACATGGGCCATGACGTTGACGTCCCAGGCGAGCGCCCAGACGGCCTCCTCGGCCGACTCCGAGCCGCCCGAGGCCACTCCGGCGTTGGCGCAGTACACGTCGACCGTGCCGCCGAGCGCCTCCCGGGCCCGGTCGACGATCTCGGACGCGTCGCCGGGGACCGCGATCCCGCCGATCTCGTCGGCGACGGCGTGCGCCCGGTCCGCGTCCAGGTCGTTGACGACGACCCGGGCTCCCTCGGCGGCGAAGCGGCGGGCCAGCGCGGCCCCGATACCGCCTCCCGCTCCGGTCACGACCACTCCGGCATCCTGCACGGCTTCCACCATCGGTCTCCTTCGACGCGACTGCGGCACGAATCGGCTCTATCGCCAGACTAACCAGTCGGTATGTTGTGACGGAAGGGCTGCCCCGGATCGGCTCGGGCCCGTTCCGGTGGACAGGGCCGGATCGGCGCTTGTACGCATGAGCCGTGACGTATGGCCAATTGCCCCCGTTCGCAGGACGATACGCGCACTTGGCGCACCGCTCGGGGGACGAGGGGACCAGTCATGGCGGATCCGGCGATGAGCGTGACTCCCTACTGGGAGCTGATCTTCGACGCCGACGGGGACGCCGACGGCGCGCGGCGGGACCGGCTGCTGACCGGGGTGAAGCGGAGCGGTGTCCGTGACCTGATCGTCTTCGCGCACGGCTGGAACAGCGACCGCTCCGGCGCGACCCGGCTCTACAGCCGCTTCTTCGCCCCGATTCCCGCGCTGGCCCCGGCGGCGCGCATCGGCTACGTGGGCGTGGTGTGGCCGTCGATGCGGTTCTCGGACGAGCCGATCCCCGACCTGCCGCGCTCGGCGGCGGCCGAGGAGACCCGGCGCCCGGCCCTGGACGGGGACACCCGGCACGCGCTCCTCGAGACGTTCCCCGGCCGGGCCACGGTGGTCGACCGGATCGCACGGCTGCTGGAGCAGCGGCCGCCCGAGGAGGCCGAGCTGGAGGAGTTCGGCCGGCTGGTGCGGCTGCTGGTGGACGTGGTGCCGCCGGGACCGCAGGCTCTGTTCGGGGCGGACACGCTGGCGGAGGGTGTGCCGCAGGACGAGCCGGAGATGTTCGCCTGCCCGACGGCGGTGGCCTGCGAGCAGTTCGCGCGGGCCCTGTCCGGCCTCGACTCCGCACCGGGGGCCGGGGAGTTCGCGCTGCCCAACCCGTGGGACGGGGCGCACGAGTTGCTGCGGCAGGCGACGTACTACGCGATGAAGCGGCGCGCCGGGACGGTCGGGGAGCGTGGACTCGGGCCGCTCGTCGGGCGGTTGGCCACGACGGCGCCGGCCCTTCGGGTACATCTGGTGGGGCACAGCTTCGGCGGGCGGCTGGTGTCGTTCGCGCTGCGGGGGCTGCCGGACGGCGTGCGCACGGTGAAGTCCGTGACGCTGCTCCAAGGCGCCTTCTCGCACTACGCGTTCGCCCCGCGAGGGGTGCTCCAGGGCCAGCAGAACCGGATCGACGGCCCCCTGGTGTGCTGTTATTCACGGTTCGACCAGGCGCTGAGCACCATGTACCCGCTGGCCTCGCGGATGGCGGGCGACGCCCGGGGGCTCGTCGGGGAGGTGCTGGGAGCCAAGTGGGGCGCCCTGGGGCACGACGGGGTGCAGGCCGTGCCGGGCACGCACGCGCGCGTGCTGGCCGACGCGCTGTCCCGGCCCCTGCCGACGTCGGGGTGCGTGAACGTCGACGCGGCGGCGGTGGTCCGGCGTGGTGGGGCGCCGGCCGGGGCGCACAGTGACATCGTGCACCCCGAGCTGGCGCGGCTGGTGCTGGCGGCGGGCCGGATCCGCTAGGACGCGCCCCGCCACCGCAGGGGCCGACGGTGTGACATGACCACCGGTGGCACGTGGCTACCGGTGTGACGTGACTACCGGTGTGACGTGAACTCCACCACCTGCTGGAAGGTGGGCCGGTTCTGCCAGCCGATGTTGCCGTGCTTGATGCCGCCCAGGGTGCGCTGGACGATCGAGTCGGCGCACCACTGGTTGCCCGCCGCGCACAGGGTGTCGCCGGGGTAGACCTGGGCCGCGGTCTTGCCGGCCGCCGTCTTCAGCGTGCTGATGAGGATGTCCCGGCAGCTGCTGACGGTGCCGCTGCCGCAGTACTTCTGGGGCAGCGCGCCCTGCACCGACTCGCCGAGCACGGCCCGGATGTCCTTGTCGACATAGCTCCACCAGCCGTACTGGAAGGAGCTTCCGGCGTGCGCCCCGGTCGGGCCGTGGGCGGCCGACGGAGCCTCGTCGATCGGCAGGTTCGCGGTGAACGCCGTGTACAGGCCGGTGCCGAGGCCGGGTTCGAACTCGGCCTTCACCAGCAGCGGCCACCAGGCGTCCAGGATGCGGATCGCGTCGGCGTCGGCGTACGTCTTGGAGCCGGCCGACGTCTCCGTCCGCCTGCCGCCCGCCGTCAGCCAGGTCTGGAGCTTGGTCACCGCGGCCGCGGCCGTGGAGTCGGTGACCGTGGAGCTGTTGATCACCTTCAGCAGATCGGGCAGGACGTCCTCGGCGCGCAGGTCGGCGAGGGCGGCGTCCGCCATCGCCTTCGTCAGGGACGCGCGGGTGACGCCGCCGGCCGCGACCAGCTTCTTCACCCGGTCCTCCAGCAGGTTTCCGCGGTGCACGGAACCGTCGCCCCAGGACGCCGTCGAGTAGTCCTTGGCCTGCTTGTTGTTCCAGGAGACGTAGTAGTCCTGGTCGATGGAGTTGGGGTGCGCCGAGGCCGGTGTGTACGCGGCCGTGTTGGTGGCCGGCACCCAGCTCCTCCACTCGTACGCCGGCTGCGCCCACACCGGGAACTCGGCGTCGACGCCGCTCGCCCGTACCGGGTTGTCACCGCTGTTGTAGTACGCGGTGTGCGTGGAGTCGGCGTAGAACCAGTTGAAGGTGTAGTTGATGTGCTGCACCGCGCTCTGGAAGGTCTGCGGGCTCTTGACGTAGTCGGGGTCGTTCAGCATCTGGAAGCCGATGATCGAGTCGGCCTCGTGCATGAAGGACGAGCGCAGGGTCGTGTAGGCGACCTTCTTGCCACCCACGGTCGCCCGGTACTCCACGGGACCGTACTTGGTGCGGTACACGCGCATCGTGTACGAACCGGCGGCCGTCCCGTCGGCGGTGGTGGGCTTCCAGGCGTTCTTCTGCTCCACCACGTCCATGGCCGTGCAGGTGCCGTGGAAGAGGTAGTGGTAGTCGTCCTGGCAGAGTTCGACCGCGTAGGTGTCGATGATGTCCTGGCCGGAGGTCGTGGCGCTCCACGCGTAGTCCTGGCCGCGGCCCAGCTCGACGTACATGCTCAGACCCGCGAAGGAGGCACCGCGAGCGCTGATGCCCGGGCCCTGGATCTCCTGGAGCATGAGCAGCTGCGGGGCGAAGTAGCCGGTCTGCGGGCCGAAGACGGCGATCGGGTGGCCGCTCGCGGTGGCCTGGCCGCTGACGACGAGGGCGTTGGACATGCCGCGCCTGGCCGAGCTGAGGGCGGTCGCGGTCGCCGTGGCGGAGGTGGCGGTCGCCGTGGCGTCGCCGCCGGTGCCCGTGGCGTCGTAGATCAGCGGCTCCGAGGTCACCGAGCCGGTGTCGGGGAGTGCCGCGCCCTGCGGGCTCGCGGGCTTCGTGGCGTAGGGGAAGCTCTGGCCGTCGTGGACGGTGAGCACGGCCTCGGGGTCGTTGCGCTCGCGGAACGCCTCCCAGACCTGGGTGCCCTGCTCCACCCCGTACTTCTCCTGCGCGGCGAGCAGCGACACCGCGTTGTTGACCTCCCCGCCTCCGCCCGAGCCGAAGAGCGCGCCGATGACCGAGGCCAGCGCCACCAGGTCGGTGATCTTGAAGTGGTCGATGGTGCCCGCGTTGGTGATTGAGTCCTTGTGGCCGGTCAAGACGTATTCACCGGGGAAGTAGCGGCCGCTGTCGGAGGCGTCGATGTAGGCGTTGACGCCGGCCAGGTAGGCGTTGGCGTCGGCGAGTGCCTGCTGGCCGCGGGTGCCGTTGCCGGCCACCGCGTTGTCGATCTGGGCCTGGAGGTCTGCCTCGGTGTACGGAGCGTTGCGCCAGAACTGCTGTTCAAGACCCTGGTTGGAGGGGTCGCCGCCCGCGAAGGCGGTGAGCTGGCCACGGCCGACGTGCCGGAAGACGTCCATGAGCCACAGCCGGTCCTGGGCCGCCGCATACCCGGCGCCGAACTCGGTGCCGTATCTGGTCGTACCGGTGATGTGCGGCACACCCGTCTTCTTGTCGCGGACGATCGTGACGTCGCTGCGGCCCGCGGGACTCAGGGTGGAGGCGACTTGATCGGAAGCGACACCGAACGACGCGTCGTTGAAGAACGTGTTGATCGTGGCGTTCGTGAGCGTGGGGTAGCCCTTGGCCAGGTTGGCGTAGGGGCCGAGCTGGTCCTCGGCGTGTTCGGGCTGGGTGCCGAAGGCCTGGTTGAGGAGGATCTGCGCCAGGGTGGCGTTGCCGTTCTCGCCGGGCGGCAGGATGTCGGAACACTGGCCGCCGCAGTAGTCGTTCGCCGCCGTGACCTCGGCGGCTGCCGCCACTTGGGAAAGCGGCGACAAAAGACCGGCAATCAAGGCGCATACGGAGGCTGTCTTCAGGAACCCGGGGAATCTGCCGGGAGTTCTCAGTCTGTCGAGAGTGAAGCGGGGGGTTCGCCGTGGCATCGGCTGCTCCTAGCGACGGGGGGGTCTGCGGAAGGTTACCGCCGGTATCCCCGGGATTGAAGATGAACATGCGTCAAGTTTTCGACAGGTGGAGGTCCTCGGAAATCGGATGGAGCCGAATCGCATGTCGATACGTCTATTCGACGACGTCCGTACGACGACGCCGAAGTGACCGAAGTGCAGATGCAGATGTGACGGAGGTGCAAGGCGATGGCCGGATTCCGGAGTCTGGCGAGACAGGTGCGAGACCCCCGGTGCGATCTGGCACTGCGGCGGTACTCCCTGCGCAAGTGCCTTGAACGGTTCGCCCCCTACGGACACCGCGCGACCTGGGACCACCTGTGCTCCCGGGCCGGGTTCGGTCCGGAGGACCGCTCCCCCGATCCTGCGCGGCTCGTGGCCGCGTTGGACGAGTTGGAGGAGGCGCGGGCGGTGTGGCTGGCCTACGAGGTCGAGTTCGCCGAGCGCCGCAAGAAGGAGAAGCACGACGGGCTGCGCAGGCCCGGCACGGTGGACGACTGGCACCGGCTGACCTGGGGCGGATTCGGCGTCGCCTGGTGCGACGACCCGCGGCTCCACCCCCGTGAGCCGCTGGCCGACGTGCTGCGCAAGCTGATCGCCGCGCTGGAGCGTGCACCCGGTTCCGGCTGCCCGGTGTGCGGCGGCGAGCGGCTGCCGTGGAAGTACGACCTGGATCACGAACCGTCGGCCGGGCCGGTCTGCGCGGACTGCGGAATTCTCGTACCGCGCCCCGTGCTCACGCCCGAGGCCCTGGCGTACGCCAGGAGCGGACGACTGCTGGTGTCGGCCTGACACCGGCCCGAGTTCTGCCCAAGGTCGGCCCCCGGCCGGCCTGAGAGCACGGCGGGGGTGCGCCGGGGATGCCGCACCCCCGGTTTTTGCCGGTGCGGCCGACCGAGGCCGTTGTCAGGGGCGGGTGTCACCATCGGGGCATGGTGCAGGTCTGTCTCAACGGAGCGCGCGGCGCGGCGGACGGTGCGATCGTGCCGCTGACGCCCGAGGCGATGGCGGACGCCGCGGCCGAGGCCGTCGCGGCGGGGGCCACGGATGTCCATGTCCATCCCAAGACGCCGTGCGGCCGGGACACGATGTCGCCGCGGGTGGTCGCGGCGACCCTCGACGCGATCCGGGCGCGGGTGGCCGTACCGGTCGGCGTGACGACCGGCGCCTGGGCGCACCCGGACCCGGCGGCCCGGCTCACCCGGGTGCGCGACTGGACGGTGCTGCCCGACCACGCCTCCGTCAACTGGCACGAGCCGGGCGCGGAGGAGCTGGCCACCGCCCTTCTCGGGAGAGGTGTGGGCGTGGAGGCCGGCATCTGGTCCGGTACGGACGGCGCGGCCCGGTTCGCCCGCTCACCCCTCGGCCCGAAGGTGCTGCGGGTGCTCGCGGAGGTGACGGACACCGCCCCGGACACGGCCGAGGCGACCGCGCACGCTCTCCTGACCGACCTCGGCACCGCGTTCGGCCGTCCGATTCTGCTGCACGGGGAGGACGGCGGCGCGTGGCCGGTACTGCGGCTGGCGGCGCGGCTGGGCCTGCCGACCCGAGTGGGCCTGGAGGACACACTGACCCTCCCGAGCGGCGAACGGGCCCTGTCCAACGCCCAGTTGGTGACGGAGGCGCTGGCCCGGCACGGGTGAGTCCACCGATCGGAGGAGGGACGCTACCAGCCGATATTCGGTCGCTCCACCCCTTTCCTGCGGGGAGAGTTGAGGAGATGAAACCCAACCGAGCCATGCCCCGCAGGACTTGAAGGAGCCCTCATGTCGACGCTGCGCGTCACCGCCGAAGTGCTGACCGTCCACGAACACCCCAACGCCGACGCCCTCGAACTGGCGCAGGTCGGCCTGTACCGGGCCGTCGTCGCCAAGGGCGCGTACCGCACCGGCGAGGCCGCCCTGTACATCCCCGAGCAGTCGGTGCTCCCCACCGGGCTCGTCGAGGAACTCGGGCTGACCGGGCGGCTGGCGGGCAGCGGGTCGGACCGGGTGAAGGCGGTGCGGCTGCGGGGCGAGCTGTCTCAGGGGATCGTGTGCCGGCCCGAGGCGCTGGCGGACGTCGACCTGGCGCTGGCCGCCGCGGAGGGCACGGACTTCGCGGAGCGGCTGGGCATCGTCAAGTGGGTGCCGCCCATCCCGCCGACCATGAGCGGCGACGTCGAGGCGGCGCCGGATCTGCTGTCCTGGGTCGACATCGAGAACATCCAGCGCTACCCCGGCATCTTCGAGCCCGGCGAGCCGGTGATCCTGACCGAGAAACTGCACGGCTCGGCATGTCTGCTGACCTATGTCGCCGACGACGAGCGGGTGTACGTCTCCTCGAAGGGATTCGGCTCGAAGTCCCTCGCCCTGACGGAGGATCCGAGGAACCTGTACTGGCGGGCCGTTCGCGGCCATGGCGTCCCCGAGGCGGCGGCCCGTCTCGCCGACCGGCTGGGCGCGCGCCGGATCGGTGTCTTCGCCGAGGTGTACGGAGCGGGTGTGCAGGACCTGTCGTACGGCGCGGACGGCCGGCGCGACACCCTCGGGTACGCGGTGTTCGACGTGTCCGCCGAGATCGACGGCGTGGTGCGCTGGCTGGACGCGGCGGAGCTGCTGGACGGCGAACTGCCTCTCGTCCCCCGCCTGTTCGAGGGCCCGTACGACAGCGAGCGGGTCCTGGAGATCGCGACCGGCCGCGAGACGGTGTCCGGACGCGGGCTGCACCTGCGCGAGGGCGTGGTGATCCGGCCGGCCGTCGAGCGGTACAGCCCGGTGACGGGGGGACGGGCGATCGCCAAGGCGGTGAGCGGCGCGTATCTGACCCGCAAGGGCGGAACCGAGTACGAGTGAGGAACCGGGTGGGTGTGCGGGGGGGGGTGGCGGCGCGCGGGCGGGCGGGGGTGAGGGGGTGCTCCTGACGCACCGGACGCACCGGAGGCGCAGGGAGGCCGCGCGGCTCCGCTCAGCAGCAGCCTGCCGCCTTCTCCTCCTCCCGCCGCCCCTCCTCCCGCTGCTCCCCCGCCCGCTGCTCCCCCGGCCCCTGCTCGACCGTCTTCCTCTCGCCCGCCCTCTTCTCCACCAGCAGCCGTGAGCCGGAACCCCGTTCGCCGGAGGCGTCGTCCGGGTTGGACAGGACGCAGGTGGCGAGGGACAGACAGCCGCAGCCAATGCAGTCGGTGAGGTGGTCGCGGAGCCGGTTGAGCTGCTTGATGCGTTCGTCCAGCTCCGCGCGCCATGCCGCCGAGAGACGGGCCCAGTCCTCTCGGTTCGGGGTGCGTTCCTCGGGGAGTTCGGCGAGGGCCTCACGGATCGTGGCCAGCGGGATGCCGACGCGTTGCGCCGCGCGGACGAAGGCGACGCGACGCAGCGTGTCGCGGTGGTAGCGGCGCTGGTTGCCCGCCGTACGACGGCTGCTGATCAGCCCCTTCGTCTCGTAGAAGTGCAGGGCGGAGACGGCGGCGCCGCTGCGCGCGGCGAGCTGGCCGACCGTGAGCTCGTGGATCTTCTCGGGAATCTGGGGCACCCCTGGAAGCCTACCGATCGCCTCGTCCGCGGGTCCGTTGACATCGGACCGGCACCCGACCATGCTAAGCAGTCGCTTAGACCTATGGCACGGTGACATGGGCAGCTGATGACGCGAGAGGGCCGCAGACATGGCAGAGCCGAGGATCTTCACGTCCGCAGACGACCTGAAGGCGGCGGTGGGCGAGCAGTTGGGGTACACCGACTGGCTGGAGGTCGACCAGAAGCGGATCGACCTCTTCGCGGAGGCCACCGGAGACCACCAGTGGATCCATGTCGACCCCGAGAAGGCCGCCGCGGGCCCCTTCGGCACCACCATCGCGCACGGCTATCTCACGCTCTCCCTGCTGCCGCTCTTCGGCCCGCAGCTGATCAAGGTCGAGAACGTGAAGATGGGCGTCAACTACGGGACGAACAAGGTCCGCTTCCCCGCCCCGGTACCCGTCGGCTCACGCGTGCGCGCCACCGCGACGATCACCGGCGTCGAGGACGTCACCGGCGGCGTCCAGGTGGCCGTCGCCTTCACCGTGGAGCGCGAGGGCGGGGACAAGCCCGTGTGCGTGGCGGAGTCGGTGTCCCGCTACTACCTCTAGGCGCCACCCCCGCCGGGCGCTACTTCGCCGCGCCCACCATCCGCAGCACGAGGTCGGCGTACAGCGCGCCGACCTCGTCGGGTGTGCGGGGGCCGTCCACGTTGAACCAGCGGGCCACGTCGATGCAGAGGGACAGCACGGCGAGGGTCGTACCGTGCACGTCCAGCACGGCGAACTCGCCGCTCGCCACGCCGTCCTCGATGATCCCGCGCACCTCGGCGTCGACCTGCCGGCGCAGGTCGAGGATCTCGGCGCGGGCGTCGGGACCGAGCGCGTCCAGTTCGTACTGGACGACCCGTGCCGTCGTGCGCCGCCCGGCGTGCCAGCGGACGAAGGAGCTCACGGCGTCCGCGAGGCGCCCGGTGGCGTCGCCCTCGCCGGCGGCCGCCGTGCGCAGAATGCCCAGCGCGCGGTCGTGGCCGATCCGGCTGATGCGGTGGAGCAGCTCTTCCTTGGTCTTGTAGTGGATGTACAGGGCGGCCGGGCTCATACCCGCGCGGCCCGCGATGTCGCGGGTCGTCGTCGCGTGGTAGCCGCGCTCGGCGAAGGCCTCCACGGCCGCGACCAGCAGTCGCCGGGCCGCGTCAGGGGTGACCTCTTCCCACGGCTCGATCTCGCCGCCGGCCGTCTCCTCCGCCGTAGTCATCGCTCGTTCGCCCCTCTCGGTACAGGAGCTACACCATACCGCCGAAGGTGAGCGGCCGCTTAGCGTGCCTGCTCAGATCTTCTCGAAGGGGTCGTGGTCGGCGAGGAGCTTCTCCAGACGGGCCTGGTCCACCCGGCTCACGATCTGCCCGGCCTCCTGGCGGTCCCGGATCACCTTCGCCAGCGTAAAGGCGGAGGTCACCAGGTACAGGACGGCGATCGCCAGGAAGCCGCGCACCCAGGCGTCGGTGTGGAGGTTGTAGATGCCGATGGCGGTGGCCGCGATGGCGATGCCGAAGGAAGCGACGGCCTGTCCGTAGAACGCCGCCGTGCTCTGCTGCTTGACCGGTGTGTCACTCATGGGGACAAGCTTCGGCGCGGGGGGCCGGCGCCACATCCGCGCACCTACTCAGACACGTACTCAGGCGCTCCGGATCAGAACGCCGAAACCCCCGTCAGCGCCCGCCCGATGAGCAGTTTCTGGATCTGGCTGGTGCCCTCGTAGAGGGTCATCACGCGGGCGTCGCGCAGGAGCTTGCCCACCGGGTACTCGTCGATGTAGCCGTAGCCGCCGAAGACCTGGACGGCGTTGTTGGCGGCTCGGACGGCGGCCTCCGAGGCGAAGAGCTTGGCCTTGGAGGACTCGGTGGCGAACGGCAGGCCCCGGTCGATCAGGTCGGCGACCCGCCAGGTCAGCAGCCGGGCCGCGTCCACGTCGACCGCGATGTCGCTGATCAGTTCCTGGACCAGCTGGTGGTGGGCGATGGGTTTACCGAACTGCTCGCGCTCGCCCGCGTACCGCACCGCCGCGTCCAGGGCGGCCTGCGCGATGCCCACACAGCCGGCCGCGACCGACATGCGGCCCTTGGCCAGCGCCGACATCGCGACGGAGAAACCCTTGCCCTCGGGCGCCAGCATCGCGGAGGCGGGGACCCGGACGTCGTCCAGGACGAGTTCGGCGGTCGCCTGGCCGCGCAGGCCGAGCTTGCCGTGGATCGCGCGGCGGCTCAGGCCCGGGGTGTCGGTGGGGACGAGGAACGCGGAGACGCCCTTGTGGCCGGGCGCGTCGGTGGAGCGGGCGAAGAGCAGGACCACGTCGGCCCAGGTGCCGTTCGTGATGAACATCTTGGTGCCGTTGATGACGTAGGAGTCGCCGTCGCGGACCGCGCGGGTGCCGAGGTTGCCGGCGTCCGAGCCGGTGCCGGGCTCGGTGAGGCCGAAGCAGCCGACGTACTCGCCGGACGTCAGGCCCGGCAGCCAGCGCCGCTTCTGCTCCTCACTCCCCCAGGCCGCGACGGTCTTCGCGACCAGCCCGAGGGAGACGGACACGATCCCGCGCACGGACGAGTCCCCGCGGCCCAGCTCCTCCGTGACCAGGCAGTACGCGAGGTGGTCGCCGCCCGAGCCGCCGTACTCCTCGTCGATCGTCAGGCCGAGGAAGCCGACCTCGCCGAGCTTCTTGACCAGGGACCGGTCGATGTCCTCGGCGCGGTCCCAGGCGACGACATGCGGGGCGACCTCGCGGTCCACGAAGTCCTTGGCGAGCCGCCGGACGGCCTCCTGCTCCTCGCTGAGCTCCAGATTCACCACGAGATCACCTCACAGAGGAAGGCCTTCAGGACCGCTTCACGATGGCCACTTAAATTAGCAGTGCTAGTTTTCGTTCCGCAGCCCTACTATGTGCGCCATGGCCCGACCGCGCAAGCCCCTTCTCAGCACCGACCGGATCGTCGAGACCGCACGGACGCTCGTGGACGCGGAGGGCCTGCCGGCCGTCTCCACGCGCCGGCTCGCCGCCGAGCTGGGGGTGAGCGGACCCTCGCTGTACAACCACTTCCGCACGAAGGACGAGATCCTGGAGGCCGTCGCCGACTCGGTGAGCGCACAGGTCGACCTGTCGATGTTCGAGGACGGCCGGGAGTGGCGGACCGCGCTGCGCGACTGGGCGGTCTCCTACCGCGCCGCCCTGCGCGACCACCCGAACATCGTCCCGGTGCTCGCCCAGGGCCCCGGCCGCCGGCCGGCCGGGCTGCGGCTCGCCGACGCGGTGTACGGCGCGATGGTCCGCGCCGGATGGCCGCCCGCCCAGGCCACCTCCATCGGCGCGCTGATGCGGTACTTCGTCATGGGCTCCGCGCTCGGCTCGTTCGCCGGCGGCTTCGTCGACGACGTGAGCGCCTACGACCCCGCCGACTACCCGCACCTCGGACAGGCCCACCTCCTCGCCGAGCAGCAGGAGAAGATCGACGACCGGGCGTTCGAGACCGGGCTGACGGCACTGCTGGACGGGCTCTCCAGGCAGTTCGAGCAGCTGCGCTAGCACGGTTCGGCGGTCGCCGAAGTGTCCGTCGCGCATGCTGGGAGACGTGAGCATCACGGGCACCGGGAACCACAGGGACGTACGGGCGCCGGGGCTGGCCGCACTGGCCGGGCTCCTCGCCGACGAGACGCGGGCGGTCTGTCTGCTGGCGCTGCTCGACGGGCGGGCGTGGACCGCCGGTGAGCTGGCCCGGCACGCGGGCGTGGCCCCGTCGACGCTGAGCGAGCACCTGGGCAAGCTGGTCGCGGGCGGGCTGCTGGCCGAGGAACGGCAGGGGCGGCACCGGTACGTACGGCTCGCCGACACCCGGGTCGCCCAGCTCGTGGAGGACCTGGCCGTCCAGGTCGCCCCGCACCCCGCCCACCGGCCGCGCACCCTGCGGGCCGCTAGCGCCGGATCGGCGATGGCCCGGGGCCGGACCTGCTACGACCACCTCGCCGGCCGGCTCGGCATCGCCGTCACCGACGCGCTCACCGCCCACGGGCTGCTGAGCGCGGTGAGCGGGCCGGGGGGACGGACCGACGGGGCGGAGGCGGGACCGGCGGCGAGCGGACCGGCTGCACCGGCGTCATCGGCGGGCTGGCCGACGTCATCGGCGTCATCGGGGGCCAGGGAGCGGGCCACCGGGTTCCTGTTGACCGAGGCCGGACTGCGGTGGTTCGCGGGCAGTGGCATCGCGCTCGACCGCGCGACCCGCCGGCCGCTCGCCCGCGCCTGCCTCGACTGGACCGAGCGCCGCCCGCATCTGGCGGGCGCGGCGGGCGCGGCCCTGTGCCGGCACGCCCTCGACGCGGGATGGTGCGTGCGGATCGGCACCGAGCGGGCCGTGAAGGTGACGGCGGCGGGCGAACAGGCGCTGGCCGAGCTGCTGGGCATAGAGGCGGAGACGCTGCGCTGACCCGCACGCGGTGACCCACACGCGGTGACCCGGACTCGCAGCCCCTGGAGCCCCGGTCTCTCGGCCTCTCGATCACTCGTCCGAAATCCGCGAGCTTTCGGCCCGCGACTCTTCCTAGCCTGAGGAGCATGATGAACAGCCCCCGGCGTACCGAACGCCGTACCGAGTTGCTCGCCGCCGGTGCGGCCGCCGTGACCGTCGTGCTGTGGGCCTCGGCCTTCGTGTCGATCCGCAGTGCGGGCGACGCGTACTCGCCGGGGGCGCTGGCGCTCGGGCGGCTCGTCTCCGGGGCGCTGGTGCTGGGGGTCATCTGCGCCGTGCGGCGGGCGGGGTGGCCGCCGAGGGCCGCCTGGCGCGGGATCGCCGTGTCGGGCGTGCTGTGGTTCGGCTTCTACATGGTGGTGCTCAACTGGGGTGAGCAGCAGGTGGACGCGGGGACGGCGGCGCTGGTGGTGAACATCGGGCCGATCCTCATCGCCCTGCTCGGCGCACGGCTGCTCGGGGACGTGATGCCGCCGCGGCTGCTGGCGGGGATGGCCGTGTCGTTCGCGGGCGCGGTCGCGGTGGGGCTGTCGATGTCGGGCGAGGGCGGATCGTCGGTGCTCGGGGTGGTGCTGTGTCTGCTCGCCGCCTTCGGTTACGCGGGCGGGGTCGTCGCACAGAAGCCCGCCCTGGGCCGGGCGACCGCGCTCCAGGTGACGACGTTCGGATGTGTCATCGGGACGGTGGTGTGTCTGCCGTTCGCGGGGCAGCTGGTCCACGAGGCGGCCGACGCCCCGGTCTCCGCGACGCTCAACATGGTCTACCTGGGCGTCTTCCCGACCGCGCTCGCCTTCACCACGTGGGCGTACGCGCTGGCCCGGACGACCGCGAGCCGCATGGGCGCGACCACGTACGCCGTGCCCGCACTGGTCGTCCTGATGTCGTGGCTGGCGCTGGGCGAGGTGCCGGGGCTGCTCACCCTGGCCGGTGGGCTGCTGTGCCTGGCGGGTGTGGCCGTGTCGCGGTCGAGGCCGCGTGCGCCGCGCACCCCGTCGGCGCAGGAGCCGGAGGTGACGCGGGGGGCGGAAGCGGCGCAGGGGGCGGAGGCGGGGCAGGACGTTCCGGCGCCGGGGGCCGACCGGGAGATCGGCCCCCGGACGGGCTGAGAGCGCCGGAGCGAGCCGACGGCGTCGGCGCGAGGGTGCCGGAGTAGGCCGAGGGCGCCGGAGCGGGGCCCGTCAGAACATCACCAGCGCCCGCCCTCCCTTGCCCGCCAGCATGTTGTCGAAGGCCCCCGGGATGTCCTCCAGGGCGATGCGCTCCGTCACCAGGGCGCTCAGGTCGAGGCGGCCCGCCCGGACGTGGTCGGCGAGGACCGGGAGGTCCTTCGCCGGGTCGCAGTTGCCGTAGACGCAGCCGGCGAGGGTGCGGCCCCAGTGGAAGATCTCCAGGGCGTTGAAGGTGACCTGCTGGTCCTTGCCGCCGATGCCGACGACCGTGGTGCGGCCGCCGCGCCGGGTCGACTCCCAGGCCGTCCGGATGGTGACCGCGCGGCCCACGCACTCGACGGCCACGTCGACCCCCTGCTTGCCGGTGAGGGCGCGGATCTCGCGGGCGGTCCGCTCGGAGGCGACCACGTACTCCGTGGCGCCCGCCGCCCGGGCCAGCTCCTCCTTCTCCGGGGAGACGTCGACGGCGACGATCGTCGAGGCGCCGGCGATCCGGGCCGCCTGGAGGGTGGCGAGGCCGACCCCGCCGACGCCGAAGACGGCGACCGTCTCGCCGGGGCGGACCCGGGCGGAGTGGTGGATCGCGCCGTAGCCGGTGAGGACGGCGCAGCCGAGGAGGGCCGCGTCGGCGAGCGGGATGCCGTCCGGCAGGGGCAGCACACAGGAGGCCGGGACGACGGTCTCCTCGGCGAAGGCGGCGACGTTCAGCCCGGGGTGGAGGTCGGTGCCGTCCGTCGTGCGGGCGTACACCTCCGCGGCCCCGTTGAGGGCGTTCACGCACAGCCACACCTCGCCGAGCGTGCAGGGGTGGCAACTACCGCAGGAAGGAGCCCAGTTGAGGATGACACCGGCGCCGGGCGCCAGGTGTTCGACGCCCTCCCCGACGGCGACGACCGTGCCCGCGCCCTCGTGGCCCAGGACCGCGGGGAGCGGCAGCCGCATGGTGCCGTCGGACAGGGACAGGTCGGAGTGACAGACCCCGGCGGCGGCGAGCCGGACGCGGACCCGGCCGGGGCCGGGGTCCGGAAGGACGATCTCCCTGATCTCCAAGGGAGCACCGATGGCGGGGAGTACGGCGGCGCGGACAGCCATGTTCGGTTGACTCCCTTAGAACTGGAGGGACTTGGTCTGGAGGTACTCGGCGAGGCCGTGCGCGCCGAGCTCGCGGCCGACGCCCGACTGCTTGTAGCCGCCGAACGGCGCGAGCGGGTTGAAGCGGCCGCCGTTGATGTCGACCTGACCGGTCTCCATCCGGCGCGCGAAGGCCACCGCCTCCGCCTCGTCACCGGCCCAGACGGCACCCGCGAGCCCGTAGACCGTGCCGTTGGCGATCCGCAGGGCGTCCTCCTCGTCCTCGTAGCGCAGGACGGACAGGACGGGGCCGAAGATCTCCTCCTGGGCGATGGCCATGCCGGGGGTGACGTCGGCGAAGACCGTGGGGCTGACGAAGTAACCCAGCTCGCGCGGGGACTCGGGGCCGCCCGCGACCAGCCGCGCGCCCTCGGCGACGCCCTTCTCGATGTACCCGCGCACCCGGTCCCGCTGTGCGGCGTTGACGACGGGGCCGATGCGGTCGGCGTACTTGGCGGCCGCCGCCGCGGCGAGCTCGACCGCCTCGTCGTACCGGTCGCGGTGGACGAGCATCCGGGTCCAGGCGCTGCACGTCTGGCCGGAGTTGGACATCACGTTGGCGACGCCGACGTTGACCGCGCGGGCGAGGTCGGCGCTCGGCAGGATGACGTTGGCGGACTTGCCGCCGAGTTCCAGGGCGACCTTCTTCACGGCCGCGCCCGCCGTCGCCGCGATCCGCCTGCCCACGGCCGTGGAACCGGTGAAGGACACCAGGTCGACGCCGGGATGCTCGACCAGGGCCTGGCCGGCGACCGGGCCGAGGCCGGTGACGAGGTTGAGGACGCCGGCCGGGACGCCCGCCTCGTGGACCGCCTCGGCGAAGAGCTGGGCGGTCAGCGGGGTGTCCTCGGCGGGCTTCAGGACCACCGTGCAGCCCGCAGCGAGGGCCGGGGCGACCTTGGCGACGATCTGGTGCAGCGGGTAGTTCCAGGGGGTGATGGCGCCGACCACGCCGATCGGCTCCTGGAACACGGTCGAGTTGCCGACCTTCTCCTCGAAGGGGTGGGTCGCGGCCAGCTCGGCGTAGGAGCCCGCGACCGCGATCGGCACCGCCGCGTGGACGGCCTGGGAGAAGGCCAGGGGCGAGCCGAGTTCGGCGGTGACCGTCTCGGCGATCTCGTCCTTGCGGGCCGCCAGGACGTCCCGGAGCGCGGTCAGCCGGGCCGCGCGCCCGGCGGGCGGGGTCGCGGCCCAGCCCGGCAGGGCTGCGCGGGCCGCCCGTACGGCGGTGTCGACGTCCACGGCGTCGCCCGCCGGGACCCGGGCGATCACCTGCTCTCCCACCGGGTCGACGACCTCGATCACATCCCGGCCCGCGGCCGGGCGCCAGGCGCCGTCGAGATAGATGCCGTCATGTGCCTTCATCGCGTTCCCTTCGGGCGGGCGTCGTCGTCCGCGACCTAAACTAGCGCTGTTAGTTTTCTGGCACCAGGGGACGACGGGTGAAGGACTCGGAACACGCGGGGTACTGGACCGTGGCCCCCGCGGGACGCCCTCTCACTCGTCGAGGTCCGGCAGCCTGGCCGGAGCCGGGCTGATGCGCTCGCCGTGCTGGTCGAAGACGAAGAGATGGGCGATGTCGACGAGGAGCGGGACCTGCATCCCGTGCCGGAGGTCGAAGTCGGGGGTGGTGCGCACGACGAGGTCGCCGAGGGGACGGGCCTCCGGGGACGCGAGCGGCCCCTCCTGCGCCGACGGCTCGTCCAGTACGTCGACCGCGCCGGTCCGCAGGCCGCCGGCGCCCTTGCGCAGCCGGCCCAGGACCCCGCCCTCGCGGCGGCGCCGCCGGGGCGGCCGCCGACCGGGACGGGGCGCCTCCAGCTCCGGCACGACCGCGAGCCGGGAGCCGGTGTTGAAGTGGACGAGCACCTCGTGACCCTGGAACTCCACGTGCTCCACCAGGCCGGTGATGTGGGTCTCGCCGGGCCGGGCGTCGGCGGGCGTGGCGATACGGACCGCCTCAGAACGCAGCCCGACGATCACCTCCCGGCCCTGCTGCACGCGCAGCAGCTTGTGGTCCAGGGAGTGGGGCTCGGGCAGCCGCAGCGCCTGCTTGCCCAGGTTGATCGTCATGGCTCCGTCGAGCGGGGCGCGGACCAGACCGCGCAGCAGGTTGATGCGCGGGGTGCCGATGAACGCGGCGACGAAGACGTTGCGCGGCAGGGCGTAGACGGACCGCGGAGTGCCCACCTGCTGGAGGACTCCGCCACGCAGCACGGCGACCCGGTCGCCGAGCGACATGGCCTCGGACTGGTCGTGCGTGACGTAGACCGTGGTGACGCCCAGATGCCGGGTCAGCTTGGATATCTCGGCCCGCAGATGGTTGCGGAGCTTGGCGTCGAGGTTGGACAGCGGCTCGTCCATCAGGAAGGCGGAGGGGTGCCGGGCGATGGCCCGACCCATGGCGACGCGCTGGCGTTCGCCGCCGGAGAGCTGGCCGGGGAAGCGGTCGAGCAGGTCCTCGATGCCGAGCATCCGGGCGGTGGCGTCCACGCGGGGGCCCGGGTCGGCGCCGGGGGCCTCGATGCGCAGCGGGAAACCGATGTTGTCGCGGCCGGTCATGTTCGGGTAGAGCGCGAAGTTCTGGAAGACCATCGCGATGTCCCGCTCCGAGGGCGCCAGGTCGTTGGCGTACTCGCCGTCGAGCCGTAACTCGCCCTCGGTGATGTGCTCCAGGCCGGCGATCATGCGGAGCACGGTGGACTTGCCGCAGCCGGAGGGGCCGAGCAGGACCAGGAACTCACCGGGCGCGATGTCCAGCGACAGCCGGTCCACGACCCGGACGCCTCGGGTGTGGACCTTGCTGACGTCGTGCAACGAGATGGCGCGTGTCATGAGAAGTGTCCCCGGGGACTCGTGTGCCGGGCCGGCCCGGCCGGTGCTCCGTTGTCCGACCTGCCCCGTGCGGGTCGAACGGGGCTTGTGAGTCACGGAAGTTAACGGACTGTGCGCACCGGGGGGAAGAGACATGCCCGGATCGGACTCACCCGTCCGACTGGTGAGAAACCGGACTGTCCGGTTCAGCGGGTGTCGGCCCCGCGGCCGGGGACCCCGGCGCGGCCACGGCCGGGATCAGCGGGTCGCCGTCAGATGGGCGAAGACGACGACGTTGCTGGTGTATCCGGTCGCATGCCGGAAGAGGCCCCCGCAGGTGAGAATGCGCAGCTCGGGGCGGCGGGTCGGGCCGTACACCTCCTTGTCGGGGAAGGTGGCCTTGTCGAAGACGCGCACCCGGTCCACGGTGTAGACGGCCGTACGGCCGTCGGCGCGCCGGGCCTCGATCCGGGCACCCCGGGCCACGCGCGCGAGGCCCGCGAAAACCGCCGGGCCGGTCTTGGTGTCGCGGTGGCCCACGGCGATGGCGGTGCCCCGCTCCCCGGGTGTGGGGCCGCCCGCGTACCAGCCCACCAGCTTCGGCCGGTCGAGCGGGGGTGTCCCGAGGTGCCGGTCCGGGCCGAGCCGGAGCGGGACGATCGGCGCGTCGATGCCCAGCGAGGGCACGCGCAGGGTGGTCGCCGGGGACCGGGGCAGCGGGCGGGGCGGGGGTCCCGGGCTCTTCGACGCCCCCTTACCCGCCGTCCGGCCCTCGTCGGCGTCGCCCCCGGGGGCCGGGGCGGCCTGCGCCCCGCCGGACGCCACCTCCCCGGCCCTGGCCGCCGTGGCCGGGCCGTCGTGCCCCCCGCACCGGACTCCGACCGTCACCAGGACGACCGCGAGCACGGCCGTCCTGGTGAGGCGGTAGGCGCGGGTCCGGTGCCAGGGCCTGCGTACGCGCCTACGCGGCACCATGGGTGCGCCGACGGATCAGGCGGAAGTAGGCGACCCCACCGACGGCCACCAGTCCGACGGCCGCGGCTCCGGCCAGCGGGGTGAAGGCCTGCGTGGTGTCGGCGAGACCGCCGCCGCCCGCGTGCACGCCGCCCTCCGGGCCGCCCTTCTCGCCGCTCCAGGCGGAGCCGCCCTGCGTTCCGCCTTCCCGTCCGCCGGCGCCCTGCGAGGTGCCGTTCTGCGTGGTGCCGTTCTGGCCACCGCCGTTCTGACCGCCGCCGTTCTGACCGCCGCCGTTCTGGCCGCCACCGGCCTGGCCGTCGGGACCGCCGACTTCGCGGCCGTCGTCCGTGATCGGCCGGTTCGGGCTGCCGTTCCCCTCGCGCTGACCCTCAGGGCAGTTGATCTTGAAGACCTTCACCTTGGGCGAGGGCACCGGGACATCGCCGGGGATGGTCCACTCGAGCGTGTACGACCCCTCGGCCAGCCCCAGGGTGTCGGTGTGCCCGGCACCCTGGGTCAGGGTGATGGTGCCGGTGACGGTGGCGGTGTCGGGGGCCGGGGGCCGCGCCTTGATGGTGTACCCGACGGAGGGCAGCTCGCCGAAGTTGGCGGCGTCGAGGTAGAAGCGGCAGGCCACGGGGTCGTCCTTGGAGACGCCCGGGGGGACATGCTCGCGGTGGATCCTGATGTCACCGGCTTCCCCGACGGCCACGGCGGACGGTGCCGAGAGGCAGGTGAACCCCGCCGCGGCGAGCACCGTGAGGGCCGTGACGCCGAGGCGGGAGCCGAGGGCGGACGGGAGCGTCGAGCTGGACATGCGCATTCCTCCGAGTCAGGACGATTTTCATACAAATCGCTCTTGCACCTGACTCTCTTTCACATCGGCGCCCACGACTGTGGGAGCGCCGCCCGACGCGCCGTCAGACATCGCTCGACCGGCGCAATCCCGATCCGGACCGGCGCCGCCGGGGCACGGCCGCCTCCACCTGCCCGTCCCCGCGCGACCGCGCCGCCACCCCCGACGACACCAGCAGCAGCACGCCCAGCATCACGAACGGCGCGGCCACCCCCGCGACCCCGGCCACCAGCCCCGCGGCGGCGGGCGCGGCGACCTGGCCCAGGCGGTTGCCGGTGAGGCGCAGCGCGAGCGCGGTGGAACGGGCGCCGTCGGGCGCCGCCTGGACGACGGTCGTCATGGACAGCGGCTGCCCGACGCCGAGGCAGAAGCCGAGCAACGCGAGGATCACGCCCAGTCCCCAGACCGGCACCGGCAGCGCGATCCCGGCGCACAGCAGGGCCGCCAGCAGACAGGTCACGGTGAGCAGCAGGGTCCGGCCGAGCAGCCGCAACAGGGGGGTGAGGACGAGCCGGCAGGCGATGGAGGCCGCCGCGCGGACGCTGAGCAGGACGCCGATGACGGACGGCGCGATCCCCCGGTGTTCGCCGACCACCGGCAGATAGGCGGTGAGGATGTCGGTCGCGGACAGCACGGACAGGCTGATGAGGATGCCGGCGGGGACGCCCCGGGCGTTCAGGATGCGGCCGACGGGGACGCGTTCACCCTGCTCCGTACGGGACTTGGGCGTCGTGTCGCGGTGCTCGATGCGCCACAGCGAGGTGAACGCGACCGCGCAGCCGGCGCCCGCGACCAGCAGGGCGAGTGCGCTGCTGTCCGTCATGTCGCCACCGCCGATCAGCGCTCCGGCCGCGATCGGGCCGGCCAGCTGGCCGAGGGAGGCGCCGATCGTGAAGTGGCCGAAGTTGCGGTCCTGTTCGTGCGGCGCGGACTGGCGGGCGACGAGCGACTGGGAGCCGATGACGAAGCAGAGATGACCGAGGCCCATCACCCCGCTCCACAGGGCCATCGTCCAGAGGGAGCCGGCGACTCCGCTCAGCACACAGCCGCCGGATATGAGGACCACTCCGACCGGCAGCAGCGGCGCGCAGCGGCCGTGGTCGGTGCGACGGCCCAGCGGTACGGCGGCGAAGAGCGGCAGCAGCGCGTACACACCCGCGATGACGCCGATCGCCCGCTCGTCCGCGCCCAGCGCGAGGGCCCGGTAGGAGACGGCGGGCCGGGCCATCGACACCGCCCCCTGCGCGAAGCCGAAGGCGATGACGAGACGGAGCAGCCAGCCGCGGTTCCTGCCGGGCCTCACAAGTTCCTCCATGGTCGGCTCAGATGATCCCGAACAGGATGCCCGCGCCGAGGATCGCCAGACAGGTCAGGGCGGCCCACTTGACCACGAACCGCGTGTGGTCGCCGAACTCGACCTTCGCCATGCCGACGAGGACGTAGACGGCCGGGACGAGCGGGCTCGACATGTGCAGGGGCTGGCCGACGAGCGAGGCGCGGGCCATCTCCAGCGGCGAGACGCCGTGCGCCGCGCCGGCCTCGGCGAGGACCGGCAGGACGCCGAAGTAGAAGCCGTCGTTCGACATGAAGTAGGTGAGCGGCAGGCTCAGGACGCCGGTGACGAGGGCCATGTGCGGACCCATGCCCGCGGGGATGACGTCCACCATCCAGGTGGCCATGTGGTCGACCATGCCGGTGCCCTGGAGGACGCCGGTGAAGACGGCGGCGGCGAAGACCATGCCGGAGACGTTGAGGACGTTGTCGGCGTGGGCGGCGAGGCGGGCCTTCTGGTCCGGGATGTGCGGGAAGTTGACGCTGAGGGCGAGCGCGGCGCCGAGCAGGAACAGCACCGGGATCGGCAGCCACTCCATGATCATGGAGGTGAGCAGCGTGACCGTGAGCAGCGCGTTGAACCAGTACAGCTTGGGGCGCAGGGTGGCCCGGTGCGGGTCGAGGCCCTGGAAGTCGTCGTCCTCGTCGTCCTCGTCGTCCTGCGCGGCAGCGGCGGCCGCGTCGGTTCCGGCGCCGGAACCGGATCCGGAACCGCCCTTGCGGACAGGGGTCTTGCCGTCACCGGAGCCGCCGGCGCCCACCAGGACCGTCTCGGTCTGCTTCTCCTCGACCAGCACCTCGTCCAGCGTCAGCGTGCCGAGCCGGGCGCGCTCACGGCGGCCGAGGACGTAGGAGAGGGCGATGACGAAGAGCAGGCCCACGGCCAGGGCCGGGATCATCGGCACGAAGATGTCGCTGGCGTCGAGCTTCAGCGCGGTGGCGGCGCGGGCGGTCGGGCCGCCCCAGGGCAGCGTGTTCATCACGCCGTTGGCCATCGCCGCGACACCGGTCATCACGACCAGGCTCATCTTCAGGCGCTTGTACAGCGGATACATCGCCGAAACGGTGATCATGAACGTGGTGGAGCCGTCGCCGTCCAGGGAGACGATCGCGGCGAGCAGCGCCGTACCGACGACGATGCGGAGCGGGTCGGCCTTGCAGAACTTCAGGATGCCCCGAACGATCGGGTCGAAGAGGCCGACGTCGATCATCACACCGAAGTAGACGATCGCGAACATGAGCATCGCCGCCGTGGGGGCGAGGCTGGTGACGCCGTCGATGACGTAGTCACCGAGCTTGGCGCCCTTCCCGACGAAGACGCAGAACAGTGCCGGGATCAACACGAGCGCCGCGATCGGCGACATCTTCTTCAGCATGATCAGGACCAGGAAGGTCGCGATCATGGCGAAGCCGAGGATGGTCAACATGAGTGGATACCTAACGTTCGCCCTTGAACATCCCACCTGGGGGTCGGCGGTGGGTTGACGTTAGGTCCGTTCAAACGGTGTTAACAAGACGTTGACGTGCGAGCAATAAGCGCAAAACTCCAGGTCACAGCTTTGCTCAGCTCAGGAGGCCGTCACGGGGGCAAGTTCCACCGGTACTCCGTTGAGAACGGCGTTGCCCGACAGCGGGTCCAGCAGGCTGCCGTCGAGGAGCTGGTTGACGTTGACGCCGGGGTCGGTGGCGGCATGGCTGAGACGGGTGCCGGGGCGGTCGTGGCCCCAGCCGTGCGGCAGGCTGACCACGCCCCGGCGCACGCCGTCGGTGACCTCGGCCGGTGCGGTCACCTCTCCCCCGGCGCCCTTCACCCGTACCGGCGCGCCGTCCCGCACGCCGAGCCGTTCGGCGTCCTCGGGGTGGATGTGCAGGGTGCAGCGGTTGGTGCCGCCGGTGAGCGCGGGGACGTTGTGCATCCAGCTGTTGTTGGACCGCAGATGGCGCCGCCCGACCAGAACGAGTTCGTCGGGCCGTCGCTTCAGCCCCTCCCGCAGCCGCGGGAGATCGTCGACGATCGGCTGCGGCAGCAGTTCGATCCGTCCGCTGAGCGTCTTCAGCGGCTGGGGCAGGCGGGGGCGCAGCGGCCCGAGGTCGATGCCGTGCGGGTGGGCGAGCAGCCGGGCGAGGCCGAGTCCGTCCGGGCGGGTGCCGAAGCCGTCGCCGTAGGGGCCGAGGCGCAGCATCATGTCGAGCCGTCGCTCGGGACCGGTCTCGCCGGTGAGCTGTGCCGCGAGCTCGTGCGGGTCGCGGCCGTGCACGGGCGAGTGCGGCTCCTTCACCGCCTTGCCGAGGGTCTGGCCGATGACCAGGTCGTCCACGGCGGACGGATCGGCGCCGTGCATGCCGGTGGCGGCCAGGGTCAGCCGGGCGAGGATCTCGGTCTCGGCCATCCGGCCGGGCTCGAGCGGGACGGCGGGCCGGCTGTAGCGGACCTGGTTGCGCACGGCGAGGGTGTTGAAGGCGAAGTCGTGGTGCGGGCTCTGCGAGGGCGGCGGCGGGGGCAGCACCACGTCGGCGTGGCGGGAGGTCTCGTTCAGGTAGGGGTCGACGCTGACCATGAAGTCGAGGGAGTCGAGCGCCTTGTCGAGCCGGTCGCCGTCCGGGGCGGACAGGACGGGGTTGGCGGCCACGGCGACGAGCGCGCGGATCGGCTCGCCCTGCTCCGTGGCGGTGTCGATCTCCTCGGCGAGCGCCGACAGCGGCAGCTCGCCCTTGGCCTCCGGGTGCCGGCTCACCCGGGAGTGCCAGCGCGCGAGTTGGAAGCCGTGGCCGGGGCCGGCCGGCCGGGGTGTGCGGTCGGTGGCGGCCTGCGGGAAGAGGGCGCCGCCGGGCCGGTCCAGGTTGCCGGTGAGGATGTTGAGGATGTCGACGAGCCAGCTGGCGAGGGTGCCGTAGGGGACCGTGCAGCTGCCGATGCGGCCGTAGACGGCGGCGGTGGGCGCGGCGGCGAGTTCGCGGGCCAGGGTGCGGATGAGCGAGGCGTCCACGTCACAGGCGGCGCTCACCGCTTCGGGGGTGAAGTCCTTTACCGCTTGGGCCAGTTCCTCGAGGCCGTCGAGGTGCGGGGCCGACTCGCCGGGATCCACCAGGAGTTCCTCGTAGAGCACCTGGGCCATCGCGGCGAGGAGCAGCGCGTCCGTGCCCGGCCGGATCGGGATGTGCCGGTCGGCGAGCTTCGCGGTGCGGGTGCGGCGCGGGTCGATGACGGTGAGGGTGCCGCCGCGGGCCTTGAGCGCCTTGAGTTTGCCGGGGAAGTCGGCGGCGGTGCACAGACTCCCGTTGGACTCCAGCGGGTTGGCGCCGATGAGCAGGAGATGGTCGGTGTGGTCCAGGTCCGGCACCGGGATCGCGTTGGCGTCGCCGTACAGCAGGCCGCTGGAGACGTGCTTGGGCATCTGGTCGACCGTGGAGGCGGTGAAGAGGCTGCGGGTACCGAGGCCGGCGATGAGCACGGTCGGGTAGAGCGCGCCGGCCATGGTGTGCACGTTGGGGTTGCCGAGGACGACTCCGACGGAGTTCGCCCCGTACCGCTCGACGACCGGCCGGATCCCGGCGGCCACGGCGTCGAAGGCCTCCTCCCAGGTGGCTTCGCGCAGCTCGCCGTCCCGGCGCACCAGGGGCGTCCGCAGCCGGTCGGGGTCGCCGTCGACGGCACCGAAGGAGGCGCCCTTGGGGCAGATGAAGCCCTTGCTAAAGACGTCCTCCCGGTCGCCGCGGGCGCCGGTGACCTCCGTCCCCTCGATGGTGAGCGTCAGCCCGCAGGTGGCCTCGCACAACGGGCAGATTCGCAGGGCGGTGCGGGACACGGGTCCTCCTGAAGCGTGGCGGCAGCGATGACGCACGGACTGCCACCGAGCATACCGACCGGTATGAACGGAGGGGAGGGGTCTCGGGGTGACGGCGCGAACTCGCGAGCGGCTCGTTCCGGCACCCGTGCCGGACGGCTCAGTCCAGGGTCCTCGCCAGATACGCCCGCAGCAGCTCCCGCGTCTCGTCGATCACCTTCGGGTCGCCCTCCGGATGCACCCGGAAGGCCAGCTGGACGAGGGTGTCGGCGGTCTCCACGGCGATCAGGAAGGTGCGGCGCAGGTCGTCGTCGGGCTCGCGGACGAGATAGTCGGAGAGCAGGTCGGTGAGGCGGTCGGCGACCCGGTGGTTGGGTTCCGCGTGCCGGGCGCCGACCGGGATCTGGTTGCCGAAGTCGACGAGGGAGAACCCGGGAGCGGTGTGCTTCATGGCCAGGTACTCGTCGAGCACGGCGTCCATGGCGGCCCGCCAGTCGCCCCGGCGCGCGCCCTTCAGCCGCTCGGTGACGCGCTCGGAGTAGCGCTCGAGGTTGCGCTGCGCCAGCGCGTCGGCCATCTGCCGCTTGTTGCCGAAGAAGCGGTAGACGGAGCCGATGGGGACGCCGGCACGCTCGGCGACGGCCCGGGTACTCAGGCCGTCGTAGCCGACCTCGTCCAGCAGGTCGGCGCAGGCGTCGAGGATTCTGGTCAGCCGTTCGGCGCTGCGCCGCTGCACGGGCGCACGACGGAGCGATGTCGCTTGGGGCACGGAGCTCATGATGCCTTTCCGTCGCGGCGGGGTGAACCTCACCCCTCGGTACGGAGAAAGATGCCTGATGCACTCAACGAGGGCCCGCCGGGGGCGGACGCTCAGGGCGAGGGCTCCGACGCCGTGATGTACGCCGTGCTCTCCACCGGCTTGCCGTCCACCGCCCACACCGTGCCGTCGTCCGCGCACAGCCGGGCGGTGACCTGGTGGGTGCCGTGCGGCAGGTAGCCGGCCGGGATGCGGTAGGACGGGGTGCGCAGGTCGGCGACCGGCTGGTCGTCCACGTAGAGCCGGGCGGCGCCGCGGCCGTGGGCCACCCCCGCCTTCGCCGCGGTGGGCGTGAACCGGAAGTTCTCCACCTTCAGGCGGACGTCCCAGCTCCCGTCGGCCTCGGGCTCCACCTCGACACCGACCTCGGGTGCCCCCTTCTTCTCCACCTCGCGGTAGTGCCGCCCTTCGTCGTCCGTGTCCTTCAGGACCTTGCCCACCGGCGAGGGGGAGACCGACGCCGCGGTCGACGCGTCCCCCCGCTCATGGGCGTCACTGGTGCCGCAGCCCGCGGATCCGGCCAGCAGCAGGACACAGACCGCGGGCACGGCGAGGCTTCCGCGCGTCCACGACATGCGGGGGAGCGTAGAACAACGGACCGACACGCGGATCCCCCTGGAGTCTGGTTCCGGCCGTCTTGATCGTCCTCCAGGAGGAGGACCGGCGCACCTCTTGCGCCGGGGAAATCGCAATCCTACGGTGATGCATAGGAATCAGCAGGCGCA
This sequence comes from Streptomyces sp. NBC_00080, assembly GCF_045041255.1. Classification (NCBI taxonomy): domain Bacteria; kingdom Bacillati; phylum Actinomycetota; class Actinomycetes; order Kitasatosporales; family Streptomycetaceae; genus Streptomyces; species Streptomyces sp. NBC_00080. Next base: position 7,457,145 of record NZ_CP108235.1, on the reverse strand, counting down.
CCCGCGGGGCGCCGGAGGGAGCGATCATGAGCAGCGGGGACGCACGCAAGACGGCCGAGGGCCTGACCTATCTCTCCGGGTTCGGCAACGAGCACGCCTCCGAGGCCGTGCCGGGGGCCCTGCCCGACGGCCGGAACTCGCCGCAGCGCGCGCCTCTCGGCCTGTACGCGGAACAGCTGAGCGGTACGGCGTTCACCGAGCCGCGCGCCCACAACCGTCGCTCGTGGCTCTACCGGATCCGCCCGTCGGCCGCGCATCCGGCGTTCACCCGGGTCGACGACGGCGCGCTGCGCACCGGCCCCTTCACCGAGACCGTCCCCGATCCGAACCGGCTGCGCTGGGACCCCCTGCCCGAGCCCCCGGTCGGCACGGACCTGCTCGCCGGCCTGTGGACCCTCGGCGGCAACGGCGACGTCACCCAGCGCACCGGCATGGCCGTGCACCTGTACCACGCGAACGCCTCCATGGAACGCGTGTTCAGCGACGCCGACGGCGAGCTGCTGATCGTCCCCGAGCAGGGCGGACTGCTGCTGCGCACGGAGTTCGGGCAACTGCACGCCGAGCCCGGCGAGGTGGCGCTGATCCCGCGCGGGGTCCGCTTCCGCGTCGACCTGCTGGACGCCTCCGCCCGCGGCTACGTCTGCGAGAACTACGGCGCTCCCTTCCGCCTCCCCGACCTGGGCCCGATCGGCGCCAACGGCCTCGCCAACCCCCGTGACTTCCGCGCGCCCGTCGCCGCGTACGAGGACGTCGAGGGCCCGGTGGAGGTGGTCAACAAGTACTGCGGCCACCTCTGGAGCGCGACGTACGACCACTCCCCGCTCGACGTGGTCGCCTGGCACGGCAACCACGTGCCGTACGTCTACGACCTGCGCCGCTTCAACGTCATCGGGACCATCTCCTACGACCACCCGGACCCGTCGATCTTCACGGTGCTGACCGCCCCGTCCGACACCCCCGGTCTGGCCGGCGTCGACTTCGTGGTCTTCGCCCCGCGCTGGCTGGTCGGCGAGGACACCTTCCGGCCGCCGTACTTCCACCGGAACGTGATGAGCGAGTACATGGGCCTGATCGAGGGCGCGTACGACGCCAAGACGGCCGGAAAGGGCGGCTTCGTGCCGGGCGGCGGTTCGCTGCACAACATGATGTCGGCGCACGGCCCGGACCGGGAGACGTTCGACCGGGCGAGCGCCGCCGAGCTGGGGCCGCAGAAGATCGACGACGGGCTGGCGTTCATGTTCGAGACCCGCTGGCCGATCGCCCTCACCCCGCACGCGACCCGGGCGGACCACCTCCAGCAGCGCTACGACGACGTCTGGCAGGGCCTCGAACGCCACTTCCGTCCCTCCGACGGAACATTGCACTGAACGATGCCGACCGGTACGGATAGCCCGTGACCTCCTTCGCGCCGGACTCGATCGTCCTCACCCGAAAGCTGCCGCTCTGGTACCAGGTGTCGCAGTCGCTGCGCGCCTCGATACTCGGCCGCTCGCCGCAGGACCCGCTCCGACTGCCCACCGAGGAGCAGTTGGCGGGTCACTACGGGGTGAGCGTGCTGACCATGCGGCAGGCGCTGAAGGAGCTGGAGGACGAGGGGCTGATCAGCCGGCACCGCCGGCGGGGCACGTTCATCGAGCCGAGCGCCCGACGGGGCGCTCCGGTCCGGCTCCTCGGCTCGGTCGACGCGATCGTGGCCCAGCAGTCCGCGATGACGACGGAACTCCTCGACCACGGCCGTACGTCCGTCCCCGCCGAGGTCGCCGAGCACTTCCCGGACCTGGCCGAGGTGACGACCTACCACCGGCTGCGGAGCGACGAGAACACGGGTGAGCCGACCAACCACGCCCGCAACTACGTCCGTCCCGAGATCGCCGCCCGGATCGACCCCGAGGACCTGGTCCGCCGGCCCATGACGAAGGTGCTGCGGGACCTCACGGGCGTGGACATCAGCCGGATCACGGACACGGTCGAGGCCCGGCTGGCTGACCCGGAGACCGCCCAGCTGCTGCGGGTCCCGCTGCTCAGCCCGATCCTGCACTACACGGGCGTCATCTACGACACCGGCGGACAGGTCCTCGACGTGGCCGTCATCCACTACCGGGGCGACCGTTTCTCCTTCACGGTCTCCCTCGACGCGACGTGACCGGCCGCGGGCGACCCGTCGTACGATGCCCAGCGTGACGCCCGACGACGCTCCGCCGCTGGCGGACCTCATGCCGTGGTCCGTCGCACCGCCGCGGCTCGGCCGGGGGTGGCCGACGGACCCCGACCCGGCTTCCCTGAAAGCCCGCTGGGACGCCCTGGTGAAGACCGAGGGCCCGGGCCGCGAGGCCCTGTTCGAGCCGACCCGCTCCCGCACCCTGCACACGGCGGTCGGGCAGCTGCCCGGGCACCTCGGCGGCACCGAGAGGCTCGTCCGCGCCTCGGGCCCCTGCCCCGAGCCGGTGCGGGTGCTGACCGGGCCCTTCGACGAGCACTGGCTCATCCCCGACCACCGGCTGATCGACGCGGCCCGCCCGGAGCTGTGGCGGGTGGCGGACGAGCACCAGGTCTTCGTGGTGGAGACGCCGTCCCCGCCGGGCCCGCCGCTGCTCGCGACCGCCCTGATCCCGCTGGCGCGCCCCGGGCGGATCCGCCCGCTGTACCGGCGCCCCGGCGGCGTGGAACCCAACCTGGCGCCGGGCCTGTTGGAGCACCTCGGCCACTCCCCCGATCCGGTGGACTTCCTGGCCTGGACCCTGACCGCCGTCCGCCCCGATCTCACGGTCCCGCTCACCCGTGACCCCGGGCTCTGGGCCCGGGGTGTGGAACTGGGCCGTCGCGCCCTGTGGCTGCTCCGCCGCGACGGCGACCGCCCCCGGCTCCCGGGCGGCCGCCGCCCCTACGTCCGCGCCCCGCTGCCCAGCCAGCCCCTGACGCTGCACTACGACCGCGACGAGGAGACCCTGCACCTCGACGGCGGCCGTGTCTCCCCGGTCCCGCCCGCGGCCTGGGACTTCGCGGCGGGCGGGGTCCGCGTCCTGGAGCAGTGGTTCGCGGCCCGGACGGCGGAGCCCGCACCGGGCACCCTGGCCGCGATCCGCCCGACGGCCTGGCCGCAGGCCTGGACCTCCGAACTCCTCGAACTGATCACGGTGTTGGCGCTGTTCGCGGAGGCGCGCGCCCAGCAGGAGGAGTTGACGGTGCCGGACACGGTCACCGCGAAGGAGCTGCGCGCGGCGGGTGTCCTGCCGGTGCCGGACCAGGTCCGGCACCCGGCGACGGTCCTCGACCACCACGAGGAGGGCCCGGAGGGCCAGTTCGCCCTGATCTAGCATCCACCCCATGGAACAGAGCCCCCCGCCGCTGCCGCCGCCCCTGGAGGGCCTGACCGTCGTCGCCGTCGAGCAGGCGGTCGCGGCCCCGTTCGCCACCCGCCAGCTCGCCGATCTCGGCGCCCGGGTGATCAAGGTCGAGCGGATCGACGGCGGTGACTTCGCCCGCGGCTACGACACGGCCGCGGCCGGCCTCGCCTCGCACTTCGTGTGGTGCAACCGGGGCAAGGAGTCCATCGCGCTGGATCTCAAGGACCCACGCGGCCTGGACGTCGTACGGCGGCTGATCGCCGACGCGGACGTGTTCGTGCAGAACCTCGCGCAGGGGGCGGCGGCCCGGCTGGGTCTGGACGCGGCCACGCTGTGCGCGGCGCATCCGCGCCTGGTCGCCGTCGACATCTCGGGGTACGGCGCGAGCGGGCCGTACGCGGACAAGCGGGCGTACGACATGCTCGTGCAGTGCGAGGCGGGGCTGGTGTCGGTGACCGGGACGCCCGAGCAGCCGGTGAAGGCGGGGATCCCGGCGGCGGACATCGCCGCGGCCATGTACGCCTTCTCCGGCGTGCTGGCGGCGCTGGTGCGGCGCGGCACGACCGGGCGGGGCGGTCCGGTGGAGGTGTCGATGCTGGAGGCGCTCGCGGAGTGGATGGGGCATCCGCTGCACCACACGATGCACGGCGGCGCCGCCCCGGCCCGCACCGGCCTCGCGCACGCCGTGATCGCGCCCTACGACGCCTACCCCACCGCCGACGGCGGGCGGGTGCTGTTGTCCGTGCAGAACGACCGGGAGTGGCGACGGCTGGCCGAACAGGTCCTCGGCCGACCCGACGCGGGCACGGATCCCGCGTACGCGACGAACGCGGCCAGGGTGGCGAACCGGGAGCGTACGGACGCGCTGGTGACCGGGGCACTGGGCGCCCTGGACGCCGACGAGGCGCTCGCACGGCTGGAGGGCGCGGGCATCGCCTGCGCACGTCTGAGGGATCTGCACGAGCTGGCGGAGCATCCGCAGCTGGCGGCCCGTGAGCGGTGGCGGGAGGTGGGGACGCCGGTCGGACCGCTGCGGGCACTGCTGCCCCCGATCACGCTGCCGGGCGGGGCGGAGGCACGAATGGGAGACGTGCCCGCGCTCGGGGAACACACCGAAGCGCTGCTGCGTGCCGTGGGGATGACGGACGAGGAGATCGCAGCGCTGCGCCGGGACGGTGTGGCCGCCTGAGCGCGGGACTCAGTACGTGAGGACGCGCCGGCCGGTCAGTGCTTGTTGCCTCCGAACAGTGACCGCCGCAGTCGGCGCAGCGGCGCGAAGAGCGAGACACGGCTCACCCGTGCCCGCGTCGTCTTGGGGCCGTGGCCACGCGCGGGTTCACGCGCGGTCAGCTCCCGCATGAGCGAGGTCGCCTCGAGCGTCTCGCGCTGCGGTATGGCGGGGCCCGCCAGCACCGAGAGATGGCGGTCGAGGCGCGAACTGGTCGCACTGCTCCCGCAGGTGATCGCAGGGACCCTCGCCCTGCTGTGCATCGTTATCTGTTCCATGTCACTCCCCACCCGTACGAGTCCACCCGGCCCGGGCAGGGTAACCCTATCGCCCCGTCGAGGCACACGTGTATCGAGCTCACAGGATTCACCTTCCCCGTAAGGGGGTTGACGACGCCTCTCCGATCACTCTCCGAATCCAACCGATTTCAGGGTGAGTTGGACAACCGGCTGTGTAGTGGGCTGTGGTGATCCCCCGTCCGGCTCGACGGTCACAGCGAGTGATGTCGCGACCTTGTCGAGACCGGTGGCGACCAAGGGCGTGTCGCCGTCGAAGAGCCCGAGGGAGCGCGGTTGCGCGTCGGGGCGCATGAGCCACAGCTGATGCACCTGTCCGGTGGGCAGCTCGCCGTATCCGCTCAGGGTGACGATCGCCTCCCCCTCCCCGGCGGAGGCGATCACTCCGATACTGCGGCCCTGCGCGTCCTTCCCGGTGCTCGCCCGCGCGTCGGGAGCTGCGAGAACGTGGGCGATGTCACGCGCACGGTCGCGCTCGGCGTTCAGTTCGTCCTGGGCACGGCCCGCCTGCACGGCGAAGAGCGAGGCGACGACGAGGGCCGCCGCGGCGGTGGCCGTGGCGAACGGCACGAACAGCGGACGGCGCGCGCGGGGCGTACGGGAGCGTCCGGGCGGCGGCTGCGTGCCCCAGACGTGCGGCGGCAGTTGGGGCGCGCGCTCCCTCGCCGGCGCGCGAGAGGACTCCTGCGGCGTTCTCTGCACGGCCGCCAGCACCCGGCTGCGCATGTGGGCCGGTGGCTGCGCGGCCTGGGACCAGGCGAGCCGGACCGCGTCCTCGGCCAGCGCCCGCACCTCGGCGGAGCAGCGGTCGCAGCCCGTCAGATGCTTCTCGAAGCGGCGGCGTTCGTCGGGTTCGAGGGCGTCGAGCGCGTAGGGGGCGGCCAGCGAGTGCAGGTCCTCGCGGCGGAACAGGCCGAGCACACTCATGCGGCACCTCCCAGGCAGTCGCGCAGCCGCGTGAGTCCGTCACGCATCCGGGTCTTCACCGTGCCCAGCGGCAGCGACAGCCGGTCGGCCACTTCACGGTACGTGTAGCCGTCGTAGTAGGCGAGAGTGACGGACTGGCGCTGGAGCGCCGTCAGCCGGTCGAGGCAGCGGCGGACCAACTGGCGTTCCAGGCCCGCCTCGACCTCCTCGGCCACCTGGTCGAAGGCCGGGTCGTGATAGCGCGACGCCTCACGCTGCTCACGGTCCACGGCCGCACGGGCGCTGCGCACCCGGTCGACGGCGCGGCGGTGCGCGAGGGTGAGGATCCAGGAGAGGGCGCTGCCGCGGTTCGGATCGAACCGGCCGGCCGAGCGCCAGGCCTCCAGGAGCACCTCCTGGGCGACCTCCTCCGACTGCGCGGGATCCCTGACGACCCGGCGTACGAGCCCGAACACCGGCCCCGACACCAGTCCGTAGAGCTGTTCGAATGCGCGCTGGTCGCCCCCAGCCACGAGCACCAGTAGCTCGTCCGCCTCCATGCGGTCCCCCTCCCTGCGGCCGCCACACCCGGGCCGCCCCGTCACACCAGGCATTCGCAACGAACACACCTCCGGATGGGGGGTACGTATCGAAGCGCCGAAAACGCGGGTGAGCAGGAAAGAAAAAGTTTTTGGGATTCGACCAATCCGAACCCACCCCCCGCTCCGTATCACTGTCCGTCAGGCAACTTGGCACAGAGGACGGACGGCATGACAGCTTTCTCCAGGAGCGGCAACGGACGCAGGAGCGTCGCGACCCTCGTCTGCGGTGCGTTGGCCGCCGGGGGGCTCGCAGCCGCCGGCGTGGCCACGCTGGTGCCGGGGGCGGCCTACGCCTCCAGCCACCGCGAGGCCCCCCTCATCTCGGGCACCCCGCAGTACGACAACACCGACGTGTACGCCTTCGTCAGCCCGGACCACCCGGACACGACGACGATCGTCGCGAACTGGATCCCCTTCGAGGAGCCGGCCGGCGGTCCCAACTTCTTCCCGTTCGCCGAGGACGCCCAGTACGACCTGCACATCGACAACAACGGTGACGCGAAGGAGGATCTGACCTTCCGCTACACCTTCAAGACGCATGTGAAGAACAAGAAGACGTTCCTCTACAACACGGGTGTGGTCGAGAGCCTGGACGACGCCGACCTGAACATCACGCAGACGTACGACCTCGAACTGATCAAGTCGAAGAAGGGGAAGGTCGAGCACGAGACGAAGATCGCGGACGACGTGCCGGTGGCACCGTCGAACGTGGGCAAGGCCTCGATGCCGCACTACTCGAAGCTGCGCGACCAGGCGATCTACAAGCTCTCCAGCGGCGCCAAGACCTTCGCGGGCCAGGCCGACGACCCGTTCTTCCTCGACCTGCGCGTCTTCGACCTGCTGTACGGCGGTGACCTCTCCGAGGTCGGCAACGACACGCTCAAGGGCTACAACGTCAACTCGATCGCGCTTCAGGTCCCGAACGACATGATCGCCGAGTCGAAGCACCAGCCGATCGTCGGCATCTGGTCGACGACGCAGCGCGAGAACGCCCAGGGCCACTACTCGCAGGTCTCGCGGCTCGGCATGCCGCTGGTCAACGAGGTCGTCAACCCGATCAAGGACAAGGACAAGTTCAACGCGTCCGAGCCGAAGGACGACGGCCAGTTCCTGAAGAACGTCACCAACCCCGAGCTGCCCAAGCTCATCGAGGCGATCTACAAGATCAAGGCGCCGGCCGAGCCGCGCAACGACCTCGTCGACGTGTTCCTCAAGGGTGTCAAGGGCCTCAACCAGCCGCCGTACGTGACGCCGTCGGAGGAGCTGCGCCTCAACACCTCGATCAAGCCGACCGCCAGCCCCAAGCGGCTCGGTGTCCTCGACGGTGACAACGCGGGCTTCCCGAACGGCCGTCGCCTCACCGACGACGTGATCGACGCCTCGCTCCAGGTCGTCGAGGGTGAGCTGGTCGGTTCCAAGAACGACCTGGGCGACGCGGTCGACAAGAACGACAAGTCCTTCGAGAAGTACTTCCCGTACGTGGCCCTGCCCACCGAGGGCTCGCGCGGCGCGACCGCCAAGAGCGGCGCCGACGTCCGCAGCCAGCTCGGTGACGCCCTCACGGGCTCCGACAGCAACACCACGCTGATCGCGTCCTCCGCGGGCGCCGGCGCGGCGGGCATCCTCCTCATCGGCGGCGGGCTGATGTGGTGGCGAGGCCGGCGGCGGGCCTACTAGGCCCTCCTCCCGAGCGGGGCCCACTGGGCCCTCCTCCCGAGCGGGCCGGGGAGAATCCTGCGCTCCCCGGCCCGCCTCACAGACTGGCGCGGCCCGCGTACTCATCCCCCACGGCGCGGGCCGCGCCGCCCCTGTGCAAGCAGGCTGAACGACCCCAGGCGACCTAGGAGAGGGCATGTCCCCGCGGACGAACGACGGCGAACCGGAGCCCACCCGACCGGCCTCCGCCCGACCGGTACCGGCCTCCGGCACACCGGTTTCCGGCGCACCGGCCTCCGGCGGACCGCTCGCGAACCCCGGCCGACCGGCGCCGCACCCCGGCCCGGGCCCGGCCTCCGAGGAAGCCTCCTCAGACACGAAGACCGCGGCAGAGGCGAAGCCCGGAGACCCGGCGGAAGCCGCCTCCCGGGCCGACGCCCCTGCCGACACCGAGGCGGAGACCGAGGCAGAGGCCACGCAGACCGACGGCGATGCGGGTGCCGACGCCGAGGTCGGCCATGACGCCCACGACCGCCGAGCCGGTGACCGCGACACCGATGACCGCGGCACCGGCACCGGTGGCGAACTCGCTGTCGGTGGCGATGAGCGTGTCGCCGCGGTGCGGCGGGCGGGGGCCGCCGGGCGCCGGTGGCGGGCCGCTCAACTCAGCGCCTGTGCCGCCATGCTGGCCGTGGCGCTCACCGCCGGGGCGATCGCGCTCGGGGCGGTGCGGGACGGTCAGAACGTGCCCGTGTCGACCGCAGCGGCGGTCTCCCCCGGGCTGCTGGCCAGTGGCGACCTCGACTCGAGCATCACCGCGCTCCAGGCCCATCTCCGGTCGCAGCCGAGGGACTTCGGCGGCTGGGCCACCCTCGGGCTCGCCTACGTCGAGCAGGCCCGCACCAAGGGCGACCCCTCCCGCTACCCGCAGGCCGAGCAGGCCCTGAAGCGCTCCCTCTCGCTGCGCTCCGACAACGACCAGGCGCTCGCCGGCCGGGCCGCCCTCGCCGCCGCCCGGCACGACTTCGCCAACGCCCTGGACCTGGCCGACCAGGCGCTGAAGCAGAACCCCTACAGCGAGCGCGCCCTGTGCTCCCGTATCGACGCCCTCGTCGAACTCGGCCGCTACGACGACGCCGAGGAGGCCGCGAAGACGGCCGACGAACGGCGGCCGGGCGTACCGGTGTTCACCCGCTACGCGTACGTGCACGAACTGCGCGGCGACGTCACCACCGCCCGCCGGGTCCTGGAACGAGCGCTCGACGCGTCGACCTCACCCGGCGACATCGCCTACGTGGCCGCCCAGCTCGGTCAACTCGCCTGGAACCAGGGCGACTACGCCACCGCTCTCACCCACTACGCCCGCGCGCTCGCCGCCGACGAGAACTATCTCCCCGCGCTGGAGGGCCGTGCCCGCGCCCAGGCGGCGAGCGGCCGACAGGCCGAGGCCGTCAAGGGGCTGGAGCTCATCGTCGCCCGCTATCCGCTCCCCGGACCCCTGGTGGAGCTCGGCGAGCTGTACGAGGCCCGGGGCGGCGAGGGCGACGCGGCGAAGGCCGAGAACCAGTACCTCCTCGTCGACGCGTGGACGGCCATCGCCCGCGCCAACGGCGTCAACGCCGACCTCGACACCGCGCTCGCCGCGGCCGACCACGGCGACCGGGCGACGGCCCTGCGCGCGGCCCGTGACGACTGGTCCCGCCGGCACACCGTGCACACGGCGGACGCGCTCGCCTGGGCCCTGCACGTCAACGGCAAGGACACCGAGGCCCTCCCCTACGCCCGGCAGGCCACGGCCACCGGCTACCGCAACGCGTCCTTCCTCTACCACCGCGGGGTGATCGAGAAGGCCACAGGACACCCCGCCGACGCCCGTACCCACCTCGCCGCCGCCCTGAAGCTGAACCCCGGCTTCTCACCGCCGGGCGCCCGCGAGGCCCGTACGGCACTCAAGACGCTGGAGGCGAGCAAGTGATTTCCCGTCGTCTGCTCGCCTCCTGCGCGGCCGTGTTCACGGCCGGCTGCGCGCTCGCGCTGGTCCCTTCCGCCAACGCGAGCGCGCACCCCCTCGGCAACTTCACCGTCAACCGCTACGACGGTCTCGTCGCCGCCCCCGGACAGCTCCGCGTCGACCACGTCGAGGACCTCGCCGAGATCCCGGCGACCCAGGCGAAGCCGGACATCGAACGACTCGGGATGACCGAGTGGGCCCGGCAGCGGTGCGCGAGCGCCGCGGCCGGCAGCAGGCTGACCGTGGACGGCCGCGCCGTCACCCTCACGGCGGGCGCCGGCAAGGCGGTCGTACGGCCCGGTCAGGCGGGGCTCGACACCCTGCGCGTGGAGTGCGGGCTGACGGCTCCGCTGCCCGCCGTGTCCGGCGAGGACACCCTCGCCCTCACCTTCCACAGCGAGGGCGCCTCCTCCGGGCCCGGCTGGCGCGAGATCACCGCGCGCGGCGACCGTATGACGCTCACCGGCTCCGACGTGGCGAAGAAGTCGGTTTCGTCGGAACTCACCAGCTATCCCAAGGAGTTGCTCTCCTCGCCCGCCGACACCTCGACCGCGTCGGTGCGGGTGCGGCCCGGTGGCGCGGCCCTGGTCGAGAAGGGCCGGGACGCACCGGCCGCGTCCGTGCTGCCGCGGGGCGCCGACCGCTGGACACGGGCCCTGGACGACCTGGTCGCCCGGCAGGACCTCACCGTCGGCTTCGCCGCGCTGGCCCTGGTGATCGCCGTCGGCCTCGGCGCGCTGCACGCGGTCGCCCCGGGGCACGGCAAGACCATCATGGCCGCGACGGCCGCCGCGCGGGGCGGCCGGGCCCGGATGAAAGACGTCCTTCCCCTGGCCGCCTCCGTCACCGTCACCCACACCCTGGGCGTCGTCGCCCTCGGCCTCCTCGTCACCGCCGGTTCGGCCGCGGCGCCTTCGGTGATCGCCTGGCTGGGCCTGGCCAGCGGCGCGCTGGTGCTCTTCGCGGGCGCGACCCTCGCCCGACGGGCCTGGCGCGGCCGGGGCCCCGACAGCCCCCACGGACACACCCACCCACACCCACACCCACACCCGCACCCGCACCCGCACGGCGACGACCCGCACACCCACGAGCCCGCGAAGGCTCCCGCGCGTCAACTCGCCCTCGTCGGCGCCCCCACCCCGCACACCCATGCCCATCACGACCCCGGGCACGACCACGACCACGACCACGACCACGGCCACGGCCACGACAGCGACCGCCACCACGAGCACGACCACGGTCACGAGCACGGTCGCTCCCACACGCACACCCACGGCGGCCACACCCACACCCACGCCGTCGCCCCCACGCTCCGCGGCACGCTCCTCCTCGGCTTCGCCGGCGGCATGGTCCCCAGTCCGTCCGCCGTGGTCGTACTGGTGGGCGCTGCGGCGCTCGGGCACGCCTGGTTCGGGCTGCTGCTCGTCGTCGCGTACGGCGTCGGGCTCGCGCTGACCCTGACCGCCGCCGGGTTCGCCGTCGTCAGGCTGGGCGCGGGCGCGACCCGTCTGCTGGACCGGCAGCCGCGCTGGACGACCCACCCGGTCGTGAACTTGGTCCGCCGCAACCTGCCCCTGTGGTCCGCGTTCCTCGTCGTCGCCCTCGGCGCCGGACTGGTGCTCAGGGGGGCCGCATCCGTACTCGGCTGAGCTACGTTTGTGGGGTTGCGGAGGTTTTCGCCCGGATACGAAGAGCGAAATGGGGGCGCGGTGTCCGAAGAACCGGGCAGTGAACGTCTGATCGCGGGCCGCTACCGCCTGCTGACCCCGCTGGGCGAGGGCGGCATGGGCACGGTGTGGCGGGCCCGTGACGAAGTGCTGCACCGCGAGGTCGCCGTCAAGGAGGTGCGCGCACCGCACGGACTGGCGGCCTCGGACGTCGAGCGGATGTACGCACGGCTGGAACGCGAGGCCTGGGCGGCGGCCCGGGTCGCGAACCGGAACGTCGTCACGGTGTACGACGTGGCCACGCAGGACGGGCGGCCGTGGATCGTCATGGAGATCGTGCGCGGGATCTCCCTCGCCGAACTGCTGGACGCCGAGGGGCCGCTCGAACCGGCCCGGGCCGCGCACATCGGCGCCGAGGTGCTGTCCGCGCTGCGGGCCGCGCACGAGGCCGGAGTACTGCACCGGGACGTGAAGCCGGCGAACGTGCTGATGTCGAACGACGGCAGGGTCGTGCTCACCGACTTCGGTATCGCGACCGTCGAGGGCACGTCCGCGCTGACGATGACCGGCGAGGTCATCGGCTCACCCGAGTTCCTCGCGCCGGAGCGGGCGCTGGGGCGCACCCCGGGGCCCGAGTCGGACCTGTGGTCGCTGGGCGTGCTGCTGTACGCGGCGGTGGAGGGCAACTCGCCCTTCCGCCACGACACTCCGCTGAGCACCCTGCGCGCGATCGTCGACGAGCAACTGCCGCAGCCGCGCCGGGCCGGGCCGCTCGCCCCCGTGATCGAGGGCCTGCTGCGCAAGGACCCGGCCGAGCGGCTGCCGGCCGACCGGGCCGAGGAGGACCTGCGGCTCGTCGCGGCGGGCGGTGCCGCACGCGGCGGCAATACGGTCCGTTCGACGCCACCGGCGCCGTTCGCGCCGTATCCGCCGACGGTCTCGACCCCGGCCGAGCCGTTCCGTCAGGAGCCGCCGTCCCCGACCCCGCCCCGGTCCTGGTCGGCGGCCCCGGCGACGACGGCCCGCTCGGCGGAGCCGCACCGGAGCCGGCGCGCCGGTGTGGTCCTCGCGACCGGTGTGGTGGTGCTGGCGCTGGCCGTCGCCGGGCTGACGTACGGACTGCTGAACCGCGACGACGGCGGCGGCGGCGACGCCGACGGTGGCGGGGTCACCAACAGCGCGACGGATGTGGTGAGTTCGCCCGCGACGCAGCCGGAGAAGAGCGAGGAGGCCAGCGAGTCGCCGAGCCCGAGTCCGAGCGAGAGCGAGAGTTCCGAGGCCCCGGCGCAGACCGTCTCGGTCACCGTCGCCGGCGCGCACACGGAGTACTCGGGCGGTTGTCCGCCGCCGGACGGCGACGCGCCCGCGTTCACCGCGACGATCACGGTGGGGCGGCTGCCCGCGACGGTGTCCTACCGCTGGGTGACGAAGGACGGTGAGCTCTCCGGGCAGACCTGGAAGACGCTCGACTTCGCCTCCGGCGGTGGGAAGTCCAAGCAGGACCAGGTGATCGTGTCGACGTACGCCGAGAGCGGGACGTACCAGAACTCGATCGCCGTCGAGGTCCGTGATCCGGTGAAGACGACGTCCAATTCGGTGCCGTTCTCGGTCACCTGCGAGACGGAGGCCCCGACGGACGGGGCCTCCCCCTCACCTTCCGCCTCGGAGTGACGGAGCTGACGGAACCGAGGAGCTGAGGAGCCGACGGATCAGGCGGCGCTGTTCAGGACCGGCAGATAGCCACCCGACTGGCCGGACGCGGTCGGGTGGTACGACTCACCGATGTTCAGCCAGTTGAGACTGTGCAGCCACGAACTGCCGGAGCAGATCTCGTGGCCGGCGAACGGGGTGCGGACGTCGCCGAAGACGAAGCCGTGGGCTGCGGCGCGTCTGGCGGTCGCGGCGTCCAGGTAGTCGGCCGCGTTGTTGATGGCGGAGCGCTTGGTCTCGGACAGGCCCAGGCAGACCGTGCCGAGCTTGTAGAAGCGGGGGTAGCCGATGACGACGACGCGCGCGTTGGGTGCCTTGGCGCGGATCGAGGAGTAGACGGTGTCGAGCTTGCCGGGCAGCGTCGAGTCGACGTAGGCCCTGGCCGTGTTGATGCGGGACAGACAGGTGCTGTCGGAGCCGGTGACGCAGGTCGTCATGACGTCGGCGAAGCCCGCGTCGTTGCCGCCGGCCGTGATGGAGACCAGGCCGGTCGAGGAGTTCAGGCCGCCGAGCTGACTCGCCAGAACTTCATCCGTTCGCGCGCCGGAACAAGCCGCGAAGGTGAACGACGAGGGGGCGTGGGCGGCGTTCCAGAGGTACGGATACGCCTTGGTGCTGCGCTTGCAGTTGCCGCTTGAGCTGATGTAGCTGCCCGTGCCGACACCGGAGGAGTAGGAGTCCCCCAGCGCCACATAGCCACCTGTGGCGGCGAGTTGGGCGCCCTGCGCCGAGGCCGCCCCGGTGAGGGCGGTGCCGAGGGCGAGGAGGAGTGAGCTCACGAATACGACAAGTCGGGAACGTCTCATGGAACCTCCCTTAGCAGGATCTCTGCCACAACGTTCGTAGCAACTACGCGTGTTGACGGGAAGTGTCCATGCCAAGACTTTCCGGCACCCGACGGGATCGTTCGCACCCCTTTGTGGGGCTGATGTTGCGTGAGCATGCCAAGGTTGTCGACGGCCCCTCAACTCCCTTGTTCTACGCACGTAGACGGCCGAAGCTTTACCTCAGCCGCGAACGGAACGGGACGTTCGATGCCGTGTGCGCGACCGCGCGCACCCGCCCCCACAGCCGTGCGCCCGACCCAGGCGCGGGCGGCCTGGAGGAGGACTCCCTCGTCATGGCACAACTGCGTAGCAACAAGGCCCGCATAACCGCCGCCGCCACCGTGGCGGCCGCCGCCGCCCTCGTCGGCGGGCTCACCGCGCTCCCCGCCCAGGCCGACACCGCCACGAACACCCTCTCCGGTACGTCGATGGCGACCCCGCACGTCGCGGGCGCGGCCGCCGTCTACCTGGCGGGCCACACCTCGGCGACCCCGGCCCAGGCGGCCACGGCCCTGGTGAACGGCGCGACCTCGAACGTGGTCACCAGCCCGGGCACCGGCTTGCCGAACAAGCTCCTCAAGATCGTCCCGTGACCCCTGCGGTACGTGCGGCACTGATCCGAACCACCGTTCCCCGGAGGCCTCCACGGCCCCCGGGGAACACTTTTGTTCGCTCCCGTGACCGTTCCCGTGCCGGTTCCTTTCGAGGGGACGCATCATTCTGTAACGGTCAAACGAACAAAAAGGTAAGTGAGCCGCCAAGGGCTTGCCATCCGGGCGTAATCATCAATACCGTCATACATCTCACTCGCATCGGACCGTCGGCAACGGCTCCAGGGGAGGGCTCAGGGACCGCGGCGGTATCGGGGCGGGAGCGCGGTAGGGGGGTGCCGTGCTCGGTGACCGCACTGGTGACCGGGCCGTGCCGCGCGCGGTCGGCTGCCGTCCTTCGACGGTGGCCGGTCAGTTCTGCCAGCTCACCCGTGTCTGCGCGGAGATCACTCCGCCATGGGTGAGAAACCCCCCTTTCGAACCGGACGTGGATTCCGGGCCGCCCAGGGGCGGGCGGCCCACCGGACGAGAGGGACCAGACTCATGAGTTCCGTTCTGCAACCGGCGACACCGGGCCAGGATCTCGAAAGCCCGTCGACCGTCGGCAAGTACCGGCCCATCTCCTCTCACCTGGCCATCACACCACCGGTGAGCGTGGTCATCCCCGCGATGAACGAGGCCGAGAACCTTCCGTACGTGTTCAAGACCCTGCCGGACTGGATCCACGAGGTGGTCCTGGTCGACGGCAACTCCACCGACGACACCGTGCAGGTCGCGCGAGGTCTGTGGCCGGGCGTCAAGGTCGTCGGACAACAGGGCCGCGGCAAGGGCGACGCCCTGATCACCGGCTTCGAGGCGTGCAGCGGCGACATCATCGTGATGGTCGACGCGGACGGCTCGGCCGACGGCAACGAGATCGTGTCGTACGTCTCCGCCCTCGTCTCCGGCGCCGACTTCGCCAAGGGCTCCCGCTTCGCCAACGGCGGCGGCACCGACGACATGACCTTCATCCGCCGGCTCGGCAACGGGGTCCTGTGCGCCATCGTCAACCGCAAGTTCGGCGCCCGCTACACCGACCTGTGCTACGGCTACAACGCGTTCTGGCGGCACTGCCTGGACAAGATCGAGCTGGACTGCACCGGCTTCGAGGTCGAGACCCTGATGAACATCCGGGTCGTCAAGGCCGGGCTGAAGGTGCAGGAGATCCCCAGCCACGAGTACCTGCGCATCCACGGCGTCAGCAATCTGCGCGCCGTCCGCGACGGGCTGCGCGTGCTGCGGGTGATCCTCAAGGAGCGGTCCAACCGGCGGGCGCTGCGCCGGCTGGTCCGCCGCTCGCCGATGCTCGACTCGGGCCGGGGAGAGGCGTCTTGAGCACGATCGACGTCTCGGTCGTCATCTGTGTGTACACCGAGGACCGCTGGGAGGACATCCTCGCGGCGGTCGCCTCGGTGCGGGCGCAGACCCACCCGGCCCTGGAGACCCTGGTCGTCGTCGACCACAACCCGACGCTCCTGGACCGGCTCAGGAGCGAGTACAAGGAGGCCGACGGGGTGCGCGTGCTGCCCAACGCGGGCCCGCGCGGTCTGTCGGCCGGCCGCAACACCGGCATCGCCGTCTCCCGGGGCGAGGTCGTCGCCTTCCTCGACGACGACGCCGTCGCCGAGCGGGACTGGCTGCGCCGGTTCGCCGATCCGTACTCCGATCCCCGGGTGCTGGCCGTGGGCGGCCGCGCGGTGCCCGTCTGGTCCTCCGGCCGACGGCCCGACTGGTTCCCCGAGGAGTTCGACTGGGTGGTGGGCTGCTCCTACCGGGGCCTGCCGCCCGGCCGGGTCCGGGTGCGCAACATCCTCGGCGGGAACGCCTCCTTCCGGCGTACCGCGTTCGACTTCGTGGGCGGCTTCGCCACCGGCATCGGACGCGACGGCAGCAAACGGCCGATGGGCGGCGAGGAGACGGATCTGTGCATCCGGCTCAGCCGCGCGAGACCCGACGCGATCCTGCTGATGGACGACCGCGCGGTGATCCACCACAAGGTGCCCGAGGCGCGCGAGCACTTCGGGTACTTCCGCACGCGCACCTACGCCGAGGGCCTGTCCAAGGCGCTCGTCGCGCGCAGCGTCGGCGTCGACAAGGGGCTGGAGTCCGAACGCCGGTACGTCACCCGGGTGTTGCCGGCCGGTGTGGTCCGCGGACTGCGCGACCAACTGCTGGCCCGCCCCGGCGGGGCCCGGCGGGCGGCCGCGATCCTCGCCGGGGTGCTGACGGCGGCCGGCGGGTACCTGGTCGGCAGCGTGCGGGCGCGGCGGGCGGGAACGACCTTCGCCGTGGTGCCGATCCCGGTGGACCAGGTGGAGCGGGCCGCATGACGGGGGCGGGCGTACCGATCCTCATGTACCACGCGGTGGCCGCCGACCCGAACGCCGCCACCCGCGCCCTCTCGGTCACGCCCGAGGCGTTCGCCGAACAGATGGCGGTGCTCGCGGAGCGGGGTCTGACCCCGCTCACCACCGCCGATCTGGCGGCCCGTTGGCGGTTCGGCCGGCCGCTGCCGGGCCGCCCGGTCCTGATCACCTTCGACGACGGCTACGAGGGCGTGTACCGGCACGCCCTCCCGGCGCTGGCCGAGCACGGCTTCCCGGCCACCCTGTTCGTCACCACCGGCTGGGTCCGGGGCGCCCACGACACCGGGGGCGGCCTGGACACCATGCTGGACTGGCGGCAGGTGCGCGTACTGGCGGACAGCGGCGTCGAGATCGGCGGCCACAGCCACACCCATCCGCAGCTCGACCAGCTCGACGACGCCCGGCTGCGCGCCGAGCTGACCCGCTGCCGGGACATCGTCGCCGGTGAACTGGGCACCCCGCCCGTGTCGTTCGCCTACCCGTACGGCTACTCCAGCCGCCGGGTGCGCACGGCGGTACGCGGACACGGGTTCGCCCAGGCACTCGCGGTGGGCAACTCCCTCGCCCACCGCGCCCAGGGGCCGTACGCCCTGCGGCGGGTGACGGTACGGCGCGGCACGGACGCCGAGGAGTTCGAACGGCTCGTCGACGGCCGGGCCATCGGCCGGACGTTCGCGAGGGACCGGGCGCTCACCAAGGGGTACGCCGTGGTGCGGCGGACCCGCCGGCTCCGGCGACCGGGCTGAGGGGTGGCCCCGGCCGAGCCCGTCGGGGCGGCGCACACCCGGCGGGACCGGTTCCCGGGATCCGGCCCGCCCGACACACCGGGCGCACCTCGCGCAGTGCGGAAACCGGGTGCGGACGACGCTCTTGTGCCGGATCATGGCGGCATGTCCGTACCCCCGCACGACGCACTGCCGATCCGGCTCAACGTCGACGACTCCGACTCCCCGTCCGATGTCGTCGACGCGCTGTTCCTCGGCCGCTTCGCGACGGGCGAGCAGCCGTACTCGCACGCGGTGAACATCGACCGCGTGCGCTCCGGCGCGACCCTGCTGCCGCCGCACGCCCGCGTGCTGCGGGTCGCCCGGGACGAGGACCGCAGCGCCACCCTGGCCGAGGGCGACGGCTGGACCCTGCTGGTCTCCCGCTGGAACCGCGGGGCCGACGTCACGGTCACCGCGACCACCGCCGAACTGGCCGCGCAGGTGCTCGACCAGGCCACCGACGGTGCGGCGGACGAACCCGAGCCTCAGCCGGAGAACGTGGCCATGGGCTTCTGGTACGTCTCGCCGCGGCGCGGCCCGCACCGCACCACCCGGCAGATCTCCGCGGGCACCTGGGACGAGGTGCGCCCCAACTACACGGCGCCCGTCGCCGAGGCGATGGACCACCTGATGGGGACGACCCCCGAGGACATCGCCGGCCGGCTGCTCCTGCTGCACGGCCCGCCCGGCACCGGCAAGACCTCGGCGCTGCGCACGCTGGCCCGCTCCTGGCGGGAGTGGTGCCAGGTGGACTGCGTCCTGGACCCCGAGCGGCTCTTCTCCGACGTCGGCTATCTGATGGACATCGCGATCGGCGAGGAGGACGCCGCCGGCAAGGGCCGCTGGCGGCTGCTGCTCCTGGAGGACTGCGACGAACTGATCCGCGGCGAGGCCAAGCACACGGCGGGCCAGGCCCTGTCCCGACTGCTGAACCTCACCGACGGCCTGCTCGGCCAGGGCCGCAACGTCCTGGTCGGGGTCACGACCAACGAGGACCTGGAGCGCCTGCACCCCGCCGTCGTCCGCCCCGGCCGCTGTCTGGCCCGCATCGAGGTCGGTGGGCTGACCCGCCGGGAGGCCGTGGACTGGCTCGGTACGGAGGAGGGCGTCGGCCGCGAGGGCGCGACGCTGGCCGAGCTGTACGCCCTGCGCCGGGGCACCTCCCCGACCTCGCTGCCGGAACCCCGGGGGCGGTCGGACGCGGGACTGTACCTGTAGGTGTTCTGATGGAGGCATGACGCTGTACGTCGGCACGTCCGGCTGGCAGTACAAGGACTGGAAGGGCGTCCTGTACCCGGCCGGCGTGCCCGTGCGGCGGTGGCTTGAGGAGTACACCGGGCACTTCGCCACCGTCGAGATCAACAACGCCTTCTACCGGCTGCCGTCGCGGGAGACGTTCGTGTCCTGGGCCGAGCGCGTCCCGCCGGACTTCGTGGTCGCGGTGAAGGCGAGCCGCTATCTGACCCACATCAAGCGGCTGAAGGACCCCGAGGAGCCGGTACGGCGCCTGATGACCCACGCGGCCGGCCTCGGCGACCGCCTCGGACCGGTGCTGCTCCAGCTGCCGCCGACCCTGCGGGCCGACACCGGGCTCCTGGACGCCTGTCTGTCCTGCTTCCCGTCGGGTACGCGCGTCGCGGTGGAGCCACGGCACGAGTCGTGGTGGACGCCCGGCGTGCGGGACGTCCTGCGGGCCCGGGGCGCGGCCCTGTGCTGGGCGGACGTCGGCTCCCGCCCGGTCACCCCGCTGTGGCGCACCGCCGACTGGGGGTACGTCCGCTTCCACCAGGGTCGTGCCCACCCCTGGCCGCACTACGGCCGCCGGGCCCTGGAGACCTGGCTGGACCGCATCGCGACGACCTGGGCGGTCGAGGACGGGAACGACGTCCACGCCTACTTCAACAACGACCCCGGCGGCGCGGCGGTGGAGAACGCGGCACTGTTCGGGCGGACGGCGCGGCGGGCGGGGCTGAGCGTGACCCGTACGCCGGGCACGCCGGCCACACACCGCTGATCACCGTTCGTAGGCCGCCCGCAGGGCGTCCCGCACGGCGGCCGACGCCTGTTCCTCGGTGAGTCCCAGCCGCAGCACCCGCTCGGCGTAGGCCTGCGCGGCACCCGCCGCCTCCCGCTCCGCCGCCGGTCCGGAGGGGGCGACGAACGTGCCGTTGCGTCCCCGGGTCTCGATCACCCCGTCCCCCTCCAGCGCCCGGTACGCCTTGGCGACGGTGTTCGCGGCGAGGCCGAGCGACTCGGCCAGCCCCCGCACCGTCGGCAGCCGGTACCCGACCGGCAGCGCTCCCGATCGCGCCTGCTCGGCGATCTGCGCCCGCACCTGTTCGTAGGGCGCGGCGCTCTCATCGATGTGGATCTTCAAGGTCACGGGCCGATTGTCCCGCACCCGCCGGGTAACGGGAGTGCGGACGGAGCCGAAAATGGGAGGCAGACAGGCGCCGCCCGACCGTAGCGTGCGCTCACATGACCGTCATCGTGCGCGACCTGCGCCCCGAGACGCCCGCCGACATCGAGGGCTTCATCCGGGTCCGGCACCGTGCCCTGCCCTATGTGTTCTTCAGCCCTGCCTCCGTACTGCACGGCCTCGCGCTGTCCCGTCCCGACGCCCATGCCCGCAAGCTGGTCGCCGTGGAGGACGGCGAGATCATCGGCACGGCCCAGCTGGGCCTCGCCCAGGACAGCCCGGAGCCCGGCCAGGGGTCCCTCAACGTGTACGTGGACCCCGCGCGCACCGGGCGCGGCGCGGGCACCCTGCTGGTCCGCACCGCCGAGGAGCATCTGGCGGCCCACGGGGCGACGAAGCTGTTCGCCTGGGTCCTGGACGAGCCGGCCGACCGCGCCTTCGCCGCACGACACGGCTACCGGTCGAGCCGCTCGGCGCACTTCCTCCGCCTGGACCTGGCCCGCACCGCGCTGCCGCCGCTCCAGGACCCCCCGCCCGGCGTCGAGCTGCGCACGGCAGCCGACTTCGCCGACGACCCGCATCCGCTGTTCGCCCTTGACGCGGAGGCGGGTTCGGACGAACCCGGCGACATCGCCACCGAGTTCACGGACTACGCGGCCTGGGTCGACGAGTACTGGAATCACCCTCATCTGGACCGGGAGCTGACCTCGGTCGCCGTGGCCGACGGCCGCCCCGTCGCCTTCAGCGTGGCGCACACCCACGACGGCCTGTACACCACGGGCATGACCGGCACCGCCCGCGACCATCGCGGCCGGGGCCTGGCCAAGCTCGTCAAGAACGACTCGCTGCACCGGGCCCGCGCCGCGGGGTACCCGCAGGCATACACGGGCAACGACGCGGACAACGGGCCGATGCTCACGATCAACAAGTGGTTCGGGTACGAGATCTGCGCGACGGAGGTGCGGCATGTCCGGGAACTCGGCTGAGTCGACGGGTTCGGTGGACGTCGTCCTCGTCAAGGGCGGCCGGACGAAGATCCGGTACGCGGCCGAGCTGCTGTCCGACGACGGCACCCGGATCGCCGTACGCGCCCCCTGGGCCGGGAACGCCGTACGCGACTTCGGCTTCGTCCGCTTCGAGACGGGTGACGTCTTCACCGAGTACTACTGGCGGGACCGCTGGTACGCGGTGAAGGAGGTCCGCGACGCGACGGGCGCCCTGAAGGGCTGGTACTGCGACATCACCCGCCCGGCCACGCTGTCCGGCGGCGAACTGGTCGTCGAGGACCTCGACCTGGACCTGTGGCGCTCCGCCGACGGGACGGACGTACGGCGACTGGACGAGGACGAGTTCGAGGAGAGCGGGCTGACGGAGCGGGACCCGGCGGCCGCGGCCGCCGCGGTGACGGCCCTCGACGAGCTGGAGGTGCTGGCCACCGCCGAGGGCGGCCTGGAGTCGCTGCTGGAGTGAGGGGCCGTCGGCCCGGCGCCGCGTGTCACAGCGGCGCGTCCAGCGGCGCCGCCCTCTCACACCGTCGCCACCACCGCGTACCGCTCGTCCGTCACGGCCCCGCCCCACAGCCCCGCGTCCTCCGACAGCCGTTCGACGCGCGCGTGCTCGGTCAGCGGGGCCAGCAGGGCGGTGAGCCGGTCCGCCGGTATGCCGACCGGGGTGACGGTCCCCCACACGCCCTCGACCAGCACGAGCCGCCCGCCGGGGCGCACCAGGCCGCGCCAGTGCCGCAGGACGCGGGCGGGGTCGGGCAGGGTCCACAGCACATGCCGTACCAGCAGGGTGTCGAAGCGCTGCTCACCGACCGGCGGCGCCGCCGCGTCACCTCGGAGGAACACCGCGTCACGCCCGGCGAGTTTGGCGCGGGCAAGGTCGATCATGGACGGGGAGAGATCGACCCCCGTCACCCGGTGTCCCTGCTCGGCCGCGAGGAGCGACAGGCTGCCCGTGCCGCAGCCGAGATCGAGGAGGTCACAGCCGCGCTCCGGCAGCCAGGCGCGCAGCCGCCGGGCCCAGGCGGCGCGCACCGCCGGGTCGCGCAGGCCGTGGTCCGGCTCCTCGTCGAAGGCGGCCGCCGCCGCGTCCCAGTCGACACCCGGCGCGATCGCTTCGTCACTCTTTTTCCTCATGTGCCCAAGAGTGACACCCACCACTGACAATCGAATCGTGACAGCCGCCACTGACAGAAGGGGGGTCGATGAGGAACTCTCCCCCAAAGGGTCTACCTCCGTGCGAACGCGGAACCCGGTAGCTCCTGAAGGAGGCAGCCATGCGCCGTACGACCGTGCAGAAGCCCCTGAAGAAGACGGACTCCCGCCGGATCCGTGACGAGGTCGACGAACGGCCCGCCGGACGCCCCGAGGTGCGCAAGGACATCGCACGCACCTGGTGGCCGGACGGCTGAGCGACGCCGCCCTTCAGTCCAGTCGCTTGCGGTAGTGGACGCGGTCGTACGGCCCGTCCACGCGCCGCTCCACGAGCGTGTAGCCGTACTTCGGGTAGATCTCCCGGTTCTCCCACATCATCGCGTTGGTGTAGAGCCTGACCTCGGGCAGCCCCAGCGCACGCGCGTGTGCGTCCACGAAGTGCAGCAGCCGCCGCCCGACACCCCTGCCGTGGGCGTCGGGACGGACGGCGATGCTGTCGAGGAACAGGTGGTCGGTGAACGCCTCGACCACCACGAGGCCGACCACCCCGCCACCGAGCGGGTCGCCGGTCACGAACACCTTCCCCGCGGCCACGTCGGCCGCGTGGTCCGCCTCCATGGGCTGCGGCACCTGCCCGATGCGCTCGATGTAGGGCGTGTACGCCGCGTCCGTCACGGCCTTCACGGCCGGCACGTCGGCCGCCGTGGCGGGCCGGATCTTCTCGCTCGTCATGCCGTGAACGCTACCTACCTGATCCCAGTCTCAGCGCTTCCTTAAGGCGACCCTAAAGATCGCCACGGACCGCCCCGAGCAGGCGAATTCGCGGTTTCTTGGTTCCGGCACACATCAGGCCACCACCTGTTCCGGTTCCGAGGAGTTCCCCCATGCCCGCACGCCGCAAGGCCGCCGCCGTCGCCGCCGTCGCCTCCGTCGGGCTGGTCCCGGCGGCCCTGACCCTGCTGTCCGCGGCGCCCGCGGCCGCGCACGGGTCGATGGGCGATCCGGTCAGCCGGGTCGCCCAGTGCTACGCGGAAGGTCCGGAGAGCCCGAAGTCGGACGCGTGCCGGGCCGCGGTCGCGGCGGGCGGGACGCAGGCGCTGTACGACTGGAACGGCATCCGCATCGGCGACGCGAACGGCCGCCACCAGGAGCTGATCCCGGACGGCAGGCTGTGCAGCGCGAACAACGAGGAGTTCAAGGGCCTGGACCTGGCCCGCGCCGACTGGCCGGCGACGAGCGTCGGCAGCGGCTCGTACACCTTCAAGTACCGTGTGACCGCCCCGCACAAGGGCACCTTCAAGGTCTATCTCACCAAGGCCGGTTACGACCCCGCAGGGCCGCTGGCCTGGTCCGACCTCGACCTGGAGCACCCGGTGGCGACGGCCACCGACCCGGTCGCGTCGGGCGGCTTCTACACCTTCTCCGGGACCCTCCCCGAGCGTTCGGGCAGGCAGCTGCTGTACGCGGTCTGGCAGCGCTCGGACAGCCCGGAGGCGTTCTACTCCTGCTCGGACGTGACGTTCGCGGGCACGAACACGGGCACGGGCACAGGAGCGGGGACCGGTACCGGTACCGCGCCCTCCGCCTCCGCGCCCTCCGAGGAGCAGATCGAGGACGGCGCCGGCAAGTCGACGATCGAGCACCACGGCCACGGGGACGACGACGCCACCACGACGACCGACCCGACGACGGACCCGACGACCGGGCCGTCCGCCACGGCGGATCCCTCCACCGCGGCCGAGTCGCCCGGCACGGCCAACGAGCCGAGCGCGGCCGGTGCCGGTGCGGGTCCGGGCGAGAGCCTCGCGGAGACCGGCGGCGACGGCAGCGCCCCGTATCTCGCGGTGGGCGGCGCGGCCGTCCTGGCGCTCGGCGCGGCGCTGCTGTTCGGGTCGGTGCGCAGGCGCGCGGTGAGCGGCGGGCGGCACGGCTGAGGCCGCCGCCCCCTCAATGCTCCGGGGCCTGACCGGCGGCTCAGGTCGGACAGGCCCCGGCGGAACGCCTGCGCGTCAGCTGAAGACGGACGCGCAGGTGGTGGAGGTGGCGTGGGCCGGGTCGAGCGCGTTGGCCACCTCATGGAAGGCGATCCGGTCGAGCAGACCGATCGCCACGTGCTCGGAGAGGTCCACCGGGCACAGGTCCTGGAGCAGGACGTTGCGCACGTCGGACCCGCTGAGGTACTGGGTGCGCCACGGCGTGACCACTTCGTCGTACTTGGTGGCGATGACGGTGTAGCGGACACCGGCGACGGTGTCGCCGCCCGCGTTGAGCTTGGTGAGGAAGGCCGATCCGGCGACCTGGTCCGCGAGGCCGGGGGTGGCGGCCGAGAGGAGGTCCTCGGCGCCCGGGAAGTAGGGCAGCAGGTTGGCGAGTCCGCTCAGTGTGGTGCCGTGGTTGTCGGGGGCGATGCCGACGAGCGCGTTGACCTTGGCGGCGCCGCCGAGGAACTTCAGGTAGTAGCGCGGCATCATGCCGCCCTGCGAGTGGCCGACGAGGTCGGCCTCGGCGGCGCCGGTCGCGGCGAGCACCTTGTCGACGAAGGTGGAGAGCTGCGCGGCCGACTTGTCGATGGGGCCGAGGCCGTTGAAGAACGGCACGCCCGGCAGCTGGCCGTAGTCGACGGAGAAGACGCAGTAGCCGCGGACCGTGAGGTAGGGGGCGAGGCCCAGCCAGTTGTCGACCGAGTTGCCGAAGGTGCCGTGCACGAGGACGACGGGGCGGGGGTGGGCGGCGGAGGGCTTGCAGCGGTAGTCGTTCCAGCCACTCGACGAGGCGGTGGCGGTGGAGTCGGCGTGGGCGGCGGTGGCGGGGACGATGGCGGCCGCGGCGGCCAGCAGCAGTGCGGCGAGTGGTCTGAGCGCGCGTTTCCAGGGCAGCATCGGGTGATCTCCTTGCGGCTCAAGGGAGGATGCGATGGCCTTACGCCCTGTGACCCGGATCACGAGGATGCTGTTCACTCGTCAAGTTACGGGCGAGTAGCTGAACTGTGAAGTTACGCGTCAGTAAAAACTTCCAGTGATAGCCACCGTCGCCCTGGGATCACTGATACGCCGTCACCAAGCGGGGCGAAGGGGGCCATTAGGGGCGATGCGTGACAACTGGTCGCGCAGCACGCGCACTTGCCCCTCCCCGAGCACGGCGACCCAGGCCCGCACCGCCTCGGCGGCCGCCTCCTCCGCCGCCCTGGTGCACTCCCAGCCGCGCCCGGTGAGCACGATCAGCCGGGCCCGCGCGTCCTCGGGGTGCGGCCGGCGCTCGACATACCCCTTCCGCACGAGCTCCTCGACGAGCTGACTCGCCGCCTGCTTGGTGACTCCGAGGTGCGCGCCCAGCTCGGTGACCGTGGCACCGTCCGGGGCGAGCCGGGTGAAGGCGAAGCCGTAGGCGGGCCGCGCCTCGAATCCACGGGCGAGGACGCCGTCATTGATGCGCTGGGTGAGCTCGCCCGCGGCGGCGAGCAGGACGGCGGTCAGGGCAAGGGCTTCGGAGTTCTGCACGTCTGCATTGAAACATTCTTGACAGATTGGTCAAGCAGCTTGACCATAGGACAAGTAGTCAAGCACCTTGACCATCTTCGAACCCGCGTCCAGCAGCGACGACACCCATCGGAAGCCGAAACCGACAGGAGACACCCATGCCCGTCATCCGTTCGTCCGAGGCCGTCACCCACGAGATCCACGGCGCCCGCTTCGTCTCGTACGCCACTCCCCGCACCGGCAGCAAGGAGCTGTGCGCCTGGAGAGGCGAGATCCCCGCCGGGACGAAGGCGCCCGCGCACACCGTCAGCCGGGAGGAGATCTTCCATCTGCTCGTCGGCGAGCTGATCCTCACGCTCGACGGCCGCGCCGAGCGGATCAGGGCCGGCGACACCGTGATCGTCAATCCGGGGGCGACCCTGGCCGTCGAGAACCCGACCGATCACACCGCGCTCTCCTGGGTCACCACGTCCATCGGCCTGGAGGCGGAGCTGGCCGACGGGACCCGGATCGCTCCCCTGTGGGCCAACTGACAGGGTTCAGGCCGCCGTCGCCTCACGCCGCCAGCGTCCCGGGCTTCACCGCTTCCGGCCCGAACTTCGCCCGCACCCGGTCGGCCACCTCCTCGATCCGGCGGACCTTCTCGTCCACGGGGTCGAAGGTGAGCTGGTGGGAGGCCTGGTCGGCGGGGCCGAGGGCTTCGGCGCGCAGGGCGATCGCGCGGACCCGGGCGCGTTGCAGACCGAGCGCCTCGTACAGGCCGTACGCCGTTCCCGTCAGGGCCGCCGAGTGCGCGGTCGGCTCCCCGAGGGTACGGCTGCGGGTGGTGGCGGACCTGTCGGCGTAGCGCACGGTGAGGGTCAGGGTGCGGCAGACCTTCTCCACGGCACGCAGCCGGGCGCCCAGTTCCCCGGCGGCCGAGAGAAGCGCGCGGCGATGCCGGTCGGGGTCCAGCTCGTCCCGGGTGAAGGGGCGTTCGGTGGCCAGGGAGCGCGACACGGCGTTCGGTACGACCCGGCCGCGGTCGACGCCGTTCGCTTTGTCGTGCAGTTCCCGGCCCGTCTTCGCGCCGACCAGGCGCTGGAGCGTCGACAGGGGGGCGACGGCGACCCGGCCGAGGGTGTCGAGGCCGTACTCGCACAGGGTGCGGGCGGTCGCCGTACCGACACCGGGCAGCGCCACGACGGGCTTCTCGGCGAGGAACTCCCGTACCCCGCCCTCGGGAACCGCGCACGTCACCCCGGGCCGGGCGCCCCGCAGCGCCACGCGGGCCGACATCGGGCCGGGGCCCGCGCCGATCACGCAGTCGACCCCGTGCAGCGCGAGCGCGCGCACTCTGATCACCGACGCCAGCTCGACCGCGCTGCGCCCGAAGTACCGTTCGGCGCCGCGCAGATCGGCCAGCGCGCCGTCCGGCGGCAACGCCTCGACGACCGGTGTGAACTCCTCCAGCAGCCCGAGCAGCGCCGGCAGGGCGGCCTCGTCCGCCGAAGGCAGTTGGAAACGTACGCAGAGGATGGTCATCCCGCACTCCCCGGACTCTGGTGCCACAACTTCCTTCCCACCGCGGGTCCTTCGCCCGCGGGGCGCAGATCGGCCCAGGGGTGCATCTCGTACCCCGTGGGCATGCGGATGCGACGCTGTTGCCCCGCGTCCCGGGCGGCCGAGCCCGCCGGTGCGGGCAGCCCGTCCGAACCGGCGAGCCGGCCGCGCGCCGGGCCGTCGACGCCGACGTCAGAGGCGCCCGCGTCCGGGGTGTCCGCGTCAGAGGTGCCCGCGCCCGGGGTGCCGCCGGGGCCGGCCAGCCGGGCCGCGACCCCTTCCAGCCCCTCGTCCCGGCGCACCTCCAGCAGTTCGGCGAGGTTCCAGGCGGCGGCGCCCACCACGCTGAGGCTGCGCGGGCCGCGCCGCTGCACCACCCCGCGCACCAGCAGCAGCCAGGAGTGGAAGACGGTGTGCGCGCAGGCGTCGTGGGAGTCGTCGAAGAAGGCGAGGTCGACCAGGCCGGTGCCGTCGTCCAGGGTGGTGAAGATGACCCGCTTGCCGGACCGGATCGGCGGGGTCTGGGTGGCCGCCTTGGCACCCGCCACGAGGACCGTCTCGCCGTGCCGGGTGTCGCGCAGCCGACGCGCCGACAGCACGCCCAGTTCGTCGAGGAAGCTCCGGTGGTCGTCCATCAGATGGCGCGAGGCGTCCATGGACAGCACGCCCAGTTCGGCGCTGAGCTTCTCGGCGGAGGACAGGTCGGGCAGCCCGGCCGGGGTGGTCTTCCGCCCGCCGGCCAGCGGGAGTTGGCCGCCGCCCGCGCCCCGGGCCCCCCGGTGCAGTTCGGTCAGGTGCAGTTGCAGATCGCGCCGGTTGGCGCCGAACGCGTCCAGCGCGCCGACCTGTGCGAGCCGCGCGGCGAGCGGACGGCTCGGCCGCGCCCGTTCCCAGAAGTCCAGCAGCGAGGCGTACGGCTGCCCGTCCGCGATCCGTGCCGCCTCGGCCTCGGTGATGCCGTACACGTCGGAAAGGGCGAGCCGCAGCCCCCAGACGCCGGAACCGGACGGATCAGGGCCTGCACCGGAGGAATCAGACCCTGAATCAGACACCAGTTCGATCCGGTGAGCGACCGCCGACCTGTTCACGTCCAACGGCAGCACCGGCACCCCCCGCCGCCGCGCGTCCGCGAGCAGCAGCCGCTTCGGGTACATCCCGGGGTCATGAGTGAGCAGCCCGGCATAGAAGGCGGCCGGGTGGTGCGCCTTCAGCCACGCCGACTGGTACGTCGGCACGGCGAAGGCGACCGCGTGCGCCTTGCAGAAGCCGTACGAGCCGAACGCCTCGATGATCTCCCAGGTCCGCTGAATCGTTTCTGCGTCATATCCGCCGGCCGCCGCGTGCTGGGCGAACCACACCTTGATCCGCCCCTGCGACTCCGGGTCCGACAGCCCGCGCCTGACCCGGTCCGCCTCACCGCGCCCGCAGCCGGTCATGACGGCGACGATGTCGATGATCTGCTCGTGGAAGACGACGACCCCGTAGGTGTCCCGCAGCGGCTCCGTCAGATCCGGGTGCGGATACCGGACCGGCGCCCGCCCGTGCCGCGCCTCGATGAACGGCCGCACCATGTCGGCGGCGACCGGTCCGGGCCGGAAGAGGGAGATGTCGACGACGAGATCGTGGAAGGTGGCCGGCTGCAACCGCCCCACCAGGTCCCGTTGGCCCGGCGATTCGATCTGGAAACACCCCAGCGTCTCGGCGGACCGGATGAGCCGGTACGTCGCCGGGTCGCCGCCCTTCAGCGTGTCCAGGTCGATCCGCTCCCCCGTCGCCCGCTCCACCTCGCCCACCGCGTGCGCCATCGCCGACTGCATCCGCACGCCCAGCACGTCCAGCTTGAGCAGCCCGAGGTCCTCGACGTCGTCCTTGTCGAACTGGGCCATGGGGAACCCCTCGCCGCTGGTCGGCATGACCGGCGTACGGGAGAGCAGGGAGGCGTCGGAGAGGAGCACCCCGCACGGATGCATGGCGACTCCGCGCGGGAGGGCGTCGAGAGACTCGACCAGCTCCCAGAGCCGCCCGTACCGCTCCTTCTCCCCCGCCAGCGCCCTGAGTTCGGGCAGTTCCTCCAGCGCCGCCCGGGCGTCGCGCGCCCGGATGTGCGGGAAGGACTTGGCGATGCGGTCGATGTCGGCCGGGTCCATGGACAGGGCCGCGCCGACGTCCCGGATGGCGTGGCGGACCCGGTACGTCTCCGGCATCGCGACCGTCGCGACCCGCTCGGTGCCGAACCGGCCGATGATCGCCCGGTAGACCTCCAGCCGGCGCGCGGACTCCACGTCGATGTCGATGTCGGGCAGCACGACCCGCTCCTTGGACAGGAAGCGCTCCATCAGCAGCCCGTGCTCGACCGGATCGGCGTTCGCGATGCCGAGCAGGTGGTTCACCAGCGATCCCGCGCCGGAGCCACGGGCCGCGACCCGGATGCCCATCCCCCGCACGTCGTCCACGACCTGGGCCACCGTCAGGAAGTACGAGGCGAAGCCGTGGTGGGCGATGATGTCCAGCTCCCGGTGCATCCGCTCCCAGTAGACGCGCTTGCCGGAGTGGCCGCGCAGCACCATCCCGGCCGCCGCCCGGGAGGCCAGCGTCCGCTGGGCGGTCCGGCGGCCCGCGCCGACGAGGTGCGGCTCGGGGAAGTGGACGGCGCCCATGCCGAGGTCGTCCTCGGGGTCGACCAGGCACTCGGCGGCCGTCGCCCGCGTCTGTTCCAGCAGGCGGTGCGCGGTGTCGCGCCGGTAGCCCGCGGCCTCGACGATCCGCTCGGCCGTGCGCAGCATCGCGCCCGCGTCCTTGAGCCAGGCCTCCCCGGAGTCCAGCCCTTTCGCCGGGTCGACCGGGACCAGCCGCCGGGCGGCGTCCAGCACGTCCGCGACCGGGCCCTGGCCGGGGTCGGCGTACCGGACGGCATTGCTGAGGACGGGCCGGATCCGCTGTTCGGCGGCGAAGCCGACGGTGCGGGCGGCCAGCCGCAGGGAGCCGGGTCCGGTGCCGGTGCGCCCGTGCCAGACGGCCTCCAGCCGCAGGGCGTCGCCGTACACCTCCCGCCAGGGGGTGAGGAGCTTCGCCGCGCGGTCCGGCCGGCCCGCGGCGAGCGCGCGGCCGACGTCGGAGGCGGGGCCGAGCAGGACGGTCAGGCCCGCGCCGTGGTTCTCGGCCCAGGGCAGTACCGGGGTGCCCTCGCTCTCGTGCGCGGCCGTGACGATCCGGCACAGGTCGCCCCAGCCCCGGGCGCCGTCGCGGGCGAGGAAGGTGACACGGGGGGTCGACTCGTCGATGAAGGCGCCGCCGCGCACGGGGGTGCGGCGCCTGTCCCGTCGTACGGACGCGTCGCCCTGCGGCCGCTCGGGGGGCGCCACCGCCAGGTCCACTCCGAACAGCGGGCGCACACCCGCCTTCGCGCAGGCCTTGGCAAAGCGGACCGAGCCGGCGAGGGTGTCGCGGTCGGTGAGGGCGAGGGCATCCATCCCCCGCTCCGAGGCGCGCTCGGCCAGCCGCTCCGGGTGCGAGGCGCCGTAGCGCAGGGAGAACCCGGAGACGGTGTGCAGATGCGTGAACCCTGACATCCGCACCTCCCGTGAATCGAACATCAGTTCCCAACTGACCCACCCCCACCATAGACCAATTTCCGAACATCGGTACGACAGTCGTTCGGGCGCCTCCCACCTGCGGAAACACCCCGCGCCCCGGACCGTGGGGACATGACACCGACCACCGGCGCCGACCCACCCCGCGGCTCCGCCAGTGACCCTCCCCCGGCCCCTTCCTCGACGAGGTGAAGGACGCCGTGACCCCCCGGGCCACGCTGCTGGTGATCGGGGTGGTCGCGTTCCGTCTGCACTTCATCGCCTCCTGCGTAGGGGCGCTGCACGACCCGAAGCCCAAGGACGTGCCCTTCGGGGTCGTCGCGCCGTCCCCGGCCGCCGCCCGGCAGACGGTGGCCCGGCTGAAGAAGCTGGCGATCATGGTGATCAGCTCGGGGGGCCGCCCGCTCCACCCCGAGGCGCGCCGTGATCCTCGGCAACCCCGGCGCGGGCGGCGCGCTCCCGCCTCCGCCGCTCCCGCCGTTCCGGAAGGCGATCGGTCCGGCGCTGCCGCCGAGCGCGGGGACCTGGGCGGCACGCTCGATCGCCTACTTCAAGGGCAACGACACGACCGCGTCGCTGCTGGTGCTGTCGGCGTGGGCGGTCGCGGGGACCGTCGCCCTGCCGGCGGCGGCCCTGCGGACGCGCCGCGCGCGGAGCACGCCGTGAGCCGTCCGCGGCAAGCGGCCCGCGCCCGTGACGTGCCGCGCCGGACACGTGCGAAGTCCCGCCCCTCGCGCGCGGGGCGGGACTTCAGCTGAACGAAGGGTTGTTACCGGGCGTCAGCCGATCTGCGCCCCGGTCGCCGACAGCGCCTCCGTCACCGGCTGGAAGAACGTCTCCCCGCCGGAGGTGCAGTCGCCGCTGCCGCCCGAGGTCAGGCCGACGGCGCTGCTGCCCGAGAAGAGGGAGCCGCCACTGTCGCCGGGCTCGGCGCAGACGTCGGTCTGGATGAGGCCGTTGACGATGTCACCGTTGCCGTAGTTCACCGTGGCGTCCAGGCCGGTGACCGTGCCGGAGTGCACCTGGGTGGTCGAGCCGCTGCGGGTGACCTTCATGCCGACGGTGGCCTCGGCGGCGCCGGTGATCTGCTGGGCCGAGCCGTTGTAGAGGTCGACCTCGCTCGGGTGGTCGACCTCGGCGGTGTACTTGACCAGGCCGTAGTCGTTGTCCGGGAAGCTGGACACCTCGTTGGCGCCGATCTCGGTGCCGGAGGGGTCCGACCAGGTGGAGATGGCGTCGGTGCAGTGCCCGGCGGTCAGGAAGTACGGCTCGCCGCCCTTGACCACGTTGAAGCCGAGGGAGCAGCGCCCGGTGCCGCCGGTGATGGCGTCGCCGCCTGCGATGAAGGGCTTGAACTCCCCCTTGGTGCGCTGGAGTTCGGCCACCTGGCCGAGCCCGTCGACGACCTTGGTGAGCTTGGCCCACTCGGTGTCGGAGACCGTGCGGTCGGCGGTGACGACGACCTTGTTGGTGGTCGGGTCGGTGACCCAGGCGGTGCCCGGGACGGACGCGTCAGCCTTGAGCGTCGTACGGGCGCCGGTCAGTTCGGCGAGGGAGTTCTCGACGATTCTGGCCTTGGCGCCGGCCGCCTCGACGGTCTTCGCGGCGGCCGCGTCGAGGACGTTCACCACGAGGCTCTTGCTCTTCGCGTCGTAGTACGTGCCCGCCGCGTCGGCGCCGAGATCCTGGCCGAGCGTCGAGGCGAGCTTTCCGGCCGCGAGGGCCGAGAGGGGGGCGGGCTGCGAGGTCTTCGCAGGCTCGCTGGCGTTCGCAGTCTGGAAGGTGACTCCGGCTGCGACGAGCGCGGCGATGCCCGCGCCCGTCATGACCATCCGCCGCCCGGGTATGCGTCGGTGCTTCAACTCGCGTCCTCCTGTGGGGGGTCGGCCCGGGCGGCTATGGGGGCAGCTCCGGGCCGGAAGGCTGGTTGACGGGCGCCCACTCTTCCGAACCGCACAGGGAGCACACAAGGTCGACTTCAGGACGCGCACAGGGTGAACACCGCGCGCCCGCCACGCCTTCACCACCCCGGAACATCCCCTGGCCACCACAGGGGAATTCGCACAGCAAACGCTACGCGTGAGTAACCACTTACGCGGCGGTGAGGTCTAGTCCTGGCCGGAACTCGACTCCGCCGCGGGCGGCGAAGGTGTGGATGTCGTCGGGGGTGTGGAGGACGTCGGGGGAAGCGGTTGCTGCTGCTGGGCCCGCTCCAGGAACCTCAGCAGCTCCACCGGGAACGGCAGCACCAGCGTGGAGTTCTTCTCGGCGGCGACCGCCACCACCGTCTGGAGCAGCCGCAGCTGGAGCGCGGCGGGCTGCTCGGACATCTCCTTCGCCGCCTCGGCGAGCTTCTTCGACGCCTGGAGCTCGGCGTCGGCGTTGATGATCCGGGCCCGCCGCTCACGGTCGGCCTCGGCCTGCCGGGCCATCGACCGCTTCATCGTCTCGGGCAGGGAGACGTCCTTGATCTCCACCCGGTCGATGGTGACACCCCACTCCACGGCCGGGCTGTCGATCATCAGCTCCAAGCCCTGGTTGAGCTTTTCGCGGTTCGACAGCAGATCGTCCAGATCGCTCTTGCCGATGATCGACCGCAGCGAGGTCTGCGCCATCTGCGAGACGGCGAACCGGTAGTCCTCCACCCGCATGACCGCCTCGGCCGGCGAGGTCACCTTGAAGTAGACGACGGCGTCCACGCGCACGGTGACGTTGTCCCGGGTGATGCCCTCCTGCCCGGGGACCGGCATCGTGACGATCTGCATGTTGACCTTCCGGAGCCGGTCGATGCCCGGAAGGATCAGGGCGAGTCCGGGGCCCCGCACCTCGGGCCGGAGTTTCCCGAGCCGGAGGACCACGCCCCGCTCGTACTGCTTGACGACCCGCGCCGCCGCCGCCACGTACACCGCTCCGGCGGACACCAGCGCGACGCCCGCCACCATCAGCTCCTCGACCATTGCCGGCCCCCAAGGGTCCACAGCACTGCCCGCGCATCACTGCCTGTACCCCGACGGTAACCCCGCCCCCCGGCAAGGGCGAGCCCCCGCACGCCGGTTGCGTACGGGGGCTCGCCTGCGATCGGCCACAGGCCGGGTGAAACGGTCCCGCGCGAGGACTCCTGGGTGAGGACTCCCTCGTCAGGGCTCCCTCGTCAGGGCTCCCGCGCCGGGACTCCCTCGTCAGGGCTCCCGCGTCGGGACTCTCGCGTGAGGACTAGAAGACGCTGACGCCGTAGCGGCTCAGGGCCTCGGTCACGGGCTGGAAGAAGGTCGTACCGCCCGAGGTGCAGTTGCCGCTGCCACCGGAGGTCAGACCGAGCGCGACACCGCCGGAGGTGTAGAGCGCTCCGCCGGAGTCGCCGCCCTCGGCACAGACGTTGGTCTGGATCATCTGGTAGACCACGTCGCCGCTGCCGTAGTTGACCGTGGCGTTGAGGGCGGTCACCCGGCCGGTGTGGATACCGGTCGTGGAACCGTCCCGGATGACCGACTGGCCCACGGTGGCGTTGCCGGCGCTGGTGATGTCGGTGTTGCCCGCGGTGCCCGCCTTGGCTACCGAGGTGTTGGTGTAGCGGACCAGCGCGTAGTCGTTGGTCGGGAAGCTGTAACCGGAGTTCGTACCCAGCACGGTGGTCTGACCGGAGTTGGAGTACCAGGTCGAGGCGACCTCGCCGCAGTGCCCGGCGGTCAGGAAGTAGTAGGTGCTCCCGCTGACGACGTTGAAGCCCAGCGAGCAGCGGTAGCCGCCGCCGTAGATGGCGTCGCCGCCGCCGATCAGCTTGTTGAACTTGCCCGGGGTGTGCTTGATCGTGAGCGCGCCGGCGTTGTCGCCCGCCTGCTCCTTGATCTGCGCGATCTCGGCGTCCGAGACCGTGCTGTCGACGGTGACCAGGAGACGGTTGGTCTTGCTGTCGACCGCCCAGGCGGTGCCCGGGATGTCCGCCTGGAGCACCGAGTCGCCGGCGCTCTTCAGTTCGGCGGTACTGAAGGTGGCGGTGTCGGCCGCGCTCGCGTGGGGGATGGCGATGGCGGCGGCGGCCACGAGTCCGGTGGCCACGGCGGTCAGCCGGGTCCGTCTCGAGATGCCGCTCGTGGGGGTGGTGGGGGTGGTGCGCTTGATCCTCACGTTTCGTTCCCTCCCAGGGGAAGTCGGGGGCCCGTGGTGTGGGGTCGGGGCCCGTGAGGCGCAGCCAGGGACCGACGTTCGTCCGGATTTCGGACACGCCGTGACCCTGACAAGCGCTGAGGGGGAGTATTCGGCCGAACGGCCGGTCGGCGCAAGGGCGCCTTTCGGCCGTCAGACCTTCAACGAACTGCGTGAGTTGATCCCTCTTGCAGCCTCTTGTCCCAGCTCAGACCAGGTTGCGCTCTCCTGCCTCGACCGCCACGTCATATGTGTTCCCCGGCGGCGGGAAGGGGCGGAGGAAAGCATCCGCACAGGCGCACGGGGGCAGTACGGCCCGGTTGGAGTCGACCGTCGTGCGTCCGTCCGCGTCGGGTGCGCCGGAGTGCAGGAACCGGAACAGACAGCTGGTCACCCCGCTGGTGGCGTCGGCGAACACGGTCCACAGCGAACCGTCGCCCTGCACGCTCACTTGAAGGGTGAGCCGTTGCCCGGCCAGGACGAACGCCGGTTCCCCGCCGAGCCCGAGACCGCGCTCACGCCCGTCGGCGTTCGGCACCCGGACGGTACGGTCCTCGGCGTACGGGGTGAAGCGTGCGGGCACCGCCCAGCGCGCGTCGTGGGGCGTCGCGTCGATGCCCGGGAACCGGTGCCCGTCCGCGGAGTCCGGGTCGAAGTCGCGTACTCCCCGGCCCCCCTCACGGACCGGCACGACCAGCCGCCGGTCGCCGAGCGTGACCCGGGCCGCGTCCGTCGGTCCGGTGTCGGCGCCGAGCCGTACCTCCCCGCTGAACGGCTTCCCTTCCACGGTCAGCCCGTCGAAGCCGGTCGCGGCGAGCACCACGGCATCCTCATCGGCCACCCAGGTCCCCGGGGTGTCCGGAAGTCGACCGTCCGGAAAGTCCTCGAGCCAGAGGTCTCCCAGGCCGTTTCAGGCACTGGGGAGGGCGCCGGTGAGCGCGGGCGGGCCGTACGGCGCCGAGACCGTCTCCGGGCGGCGCTCGTGTCACTGCCGCCAGGCGTCCGCCCCGTCCGCCGCGTCCTTCGAGGCCGTCGTGTCTGCCACGTGCGCGGTGTTCGCCGTCACGGGGCCGGCCTTGTCGTCAGGTGATCTGTCCTGTCGTCATAGGGTTCGCCCGTCCCCACCGGGTCGGGCAGTCCGAGGTGGGAGCGCAAGGTGCGTCCCTCGTATTCCGTTCGGAAGGCGCCGCGCTCCTGCAGCAGCGGCACCACCCGGTCGACGAACTCGTCGAGCCCGCCGGGCGTGAGCTGCGGTACGAGGACGAAGCCGTCGGCGGCGCCCTCGCGCACGAGCTCCGCCAGTTCGGTGGCGACCGCCACGGGCGTGCCGATGAAGGACTGCCGGGCACTCGTCTCGATCACGGTCTGCCGGAGGGACAGCCCCTTCTCCCTCGACAGCGCGCGCAGCTTCCCGGCCGTCGCGACCGCGTCGCCGTGCCGGGCGCGACCCCCCGTGAGCCGCGGGTCGGCCACCGGGTCGAACTCGGGCAGCGGCCCGTCGGGGTCGTAGGCCGACAGGTCGACGCCCCAGAGCCGCTCCAGGGTGAGGAGGGCGCGCTGCGGGGAGACCAGCCGGCGTCTGATCGTGGCGGCCCGCTCCTGTGCCTCGGCGGCGGTGTCCCCGAGGACGACGGTGACGCCGGGCATGATCTTCAGATCGTCGGCGGTACGGCCGTACTTGGCCAGCCGTCCCTTGACGTCGGCGTAGAAGGCGCGCCCGGCCTCCAGCTTGCCGGGCCGCGCGAGGACGACGTCGGCGGTGGCGGCCGCGAACTCCCGGCCCTTCCCCGAGCCCCCCGTCCGGATCACCACCGGGTGCCCCTGCGGTGAGCGTGGCACGGTGAACTCCCCGGCGATGTCGAAGTGCCGGCCCCGGTGCGCGAACGGCCGGGGTGCCTCGTCCGGTGTCCAGGAGTCCCACAGCCTTCTCGCGGCGGCGACGAACTCGGCGGCCCGCGGATACCGGTCGGCGCGGTCCAGGTAGTCCCCTCGGCGGAAGTCCTCGCCGGTGCGGTCGGCCGAGGAGATCGCCACGTGCCAGGCCGCCCGGCCGCCGCTGAGATGGTCCAGGGTGGCCAGTCTGCGGGCGAGTTCGAACGGCTCGTTGACGGTGACGTCGGCCGTGGCGGCCAGCCCCAGGCGCTCGGTCACGGCGGCGAGCGCGTTGAGGACGGTGAGCGGCTCGGGGCGGCCGGCCACGTCCAGGTCGTGGATGCGGCCCTGGTGTGCGCGCGGCCGCGGCCCCTCGGCGAGGAGGAAGAAGTCGAACAGGCCGCGTTCGGCGGTCCGGGCGAGGTGCTCGAAGGAGGAGAACTCGATCGGCGACTTCGTGTCGGGGCCGGTCCAGACGGTGGGGGTGTCGGCGCCGGGGAAGTACGCGGCCAAGTGGCAGTGCCTGCCGAGCGGCCTCGGGCCCCAAGGTCGGTGTCCGCTCATGCCGCTCCCCCCGCGTACTGGTTGGCGGGCCGGGCCAGCCCCAGATGCTCGCGGAGCGTGCTGCCCGGGTAGAAGGTGCGGAACAGGCCACGGTGCTGGAGCAGCGCGACCGTGCCGTTGACCAGCCGTTCCAGATCGCGGCGCGGTTCGACGGGGGTGAGGTGGAAGCCGTCGGCGGTGCCGTCCTTGTACCAGGAGGCGATCAGGTCGGCGAGGTCGACGGGGCCGCCCCGGTAGAGCGGGCCCTGCGCGGTCTGCCGGGGGCCGCCTCCGCCATGGCCGGGTTCGGCGGCGTGCTCGCCGTCCCCGAGGTCGATCAGCAGACTCACCAGGACGAGCAGGGAGTTCGGGTCCCGCCCCGCTGCGGCCGCGTCGGCCCGCAGCCGGTCGCGGAGGGTGCGGGCCTGCGCGGGGCTCGCCGCGCGGACGAGGGCCACGTCGGTGTGGCGAGCCACGGCGGACCGGGCCGGTCCCTCGGTGGCGTCGACCACGCGCACCGGGTGTCCCTGCGGAGGTCTGGGCGCCAGGGCGGGGCCCCGCACCGAGAACGCCTCGCCGGTGAAGTCGACGTGGTGCAGCTTGTCGCGGTCCAGGAAACGGCCGGTCGGTGCGTCGCGTACGGCGGCGCCGTCCTCCCAGCTGTCCCACAACCTCGCCGCCACGTCGGCCACTTCACCGGCCTCCTGCCACAGCGCGTCCAGCGGCGCGGTGTGCCGGCGGCCGAAGAGCCGGGCCTCCCCCTCCGTGGTGGAGACGTCGATCCGCCAGCCGGCCCGGCCCCGGCTGACCCGGTCGAGCGTGGCGACGGTGGCCTGGATGTGGAAGGGCTCGGTGTGGGTGGTGGTGAGGGTGGGCACCAGTCCGACGCGGTGGGTGGCGGGTGCCACCCGGGACAACACGGCCGACGCGTCGGGCCCGGGCCGGGCGAAGGTGTCGTCCAGCGTCACGAAGTCGAGTCCGCCCCGCTCGGCGAGCCGCGCCAGTTCGACGTAGGGGCCGGCGTCGTACACCCCCGGCTGGTCGACGGCGGCCGCCAGGTGCAACGGGCCCCGGCCGTGCGATGAGGTCATGAGGGGAGAACCCTTTCTTCCGTGACGCTTCGAAGCGGACCGGTTCACCCGACGGCATCGGCGCCCAGGTCCCGCAGGAACACCAGGGCGGCCCGGGCGGTGGCGTCGTTCTGGCGGAACGCGGGGCCGCCGGTGCGCGGCCGGGTGAACGCGCCCGGCGTACGGCCGTCGGTGTGCGGCCCGAGCGCGAAGCGCCGTGGGTGCGGCAGGCCGGCCCGGTCCAGGACCCGCCCGTCGGCGCGGTCCACCCGCAGCAGCCCGTCCGGGGTCTCGCCGGCGCCGTCGGCGTGCAGCTCCCGCAGCAGCGGGTCGAGGGCGCGCCGGAGCGTCGGCTCCGGCAGCCTGGCCTCCACCAACGCCCGCGCCTCGACCGAGAAACCGGGCACCGTGGCGCTCGACGCCCGGAACACCCCGTCCCGCGCGTGTACGGCCATGTCGGCGCCGACGAACTTCAGCACCCCCGCCCGGGACAGCGCGAGCAGCTGTCTCAGCCGGGGGCCCGGCGGCCCGGAGGCGAGGCAACTGAAGAACCCGTGCCACCAGGAGCCGATGTCGCCGAGCCGGACCAGTTGTCCGTAGACGGACAGCAGTCCCAGGAACACGGCCAGGTCGGTGCTGTGCGCGGCGTCGTGACGGCGGTTCAGGTCGTCCTCCACATAGCCGCGCAGCCCTTCCTGGAACTCCGCGAAGGACCCGTACGTCACCCCGTCCAACGGCCGGTCGAGGGCGGCCAGGTCGAGCCGGTCCCGCGGGTCGGGGACGGCGGACGCCACCAGGGCCTCCCGCTCGGCGCCCTCGGACGCGGCCTCGTACTTCTCCTCGAAGTCGGTCCAGGCGATCGCGGTCCGCTCGGCGTGGACCGTGAACAGCCGGTGGTAGTGGGCGAAGCCCAGCTCCTTCTCCACCAGTGGCCAGACATCCCGCCGGAAGTCGAAGCCCCCGGGCCGCGCGAGCAGCCCGTCGATCTCGGCGGGCCCCAGGAACCGTGGCAGCGGCGGCCGTTCGCCGGTCCAGTCGTAGCCGATCTTCGAGTGGTACGGCACACCGCGCCGCGAGCCGACGTACAGCACCGGTTCCCGCCCCGAGGGCACATAGGTGTCCCCCTCGTGCCGCCCGCCGCGTCCCTCGGTGAGCAGCACCATCAGGTCGACGAAGGCGAGCCCGAGACCACGCACCAGCACGGGTTCGCCGGCCGGCAGCGCGGACAGGTCGCTGTCGGCCGTGAAGTCCGGCGGCAGATGGACGAGCCCGTGCTCCGCCGCATAGGCCGTCAACTCACGCTGTTCAGCGTCGGGTTCGGCATCGAGATGACCGTGAGCGAGGACGACGAGATCGGCGGGCAGGGGCTGGTCCCGGCCTTCCAGCCACACCTGCTGGCGTCCCGAACGGGGGCCGCTCACCCGCAGAGCGCGCCCCGGATGGTGGTGGACGGTGATCTGCGGGGGCAGGGCGGCGACCGCCTGCTCGTGCACCCAGCGCAGATAGGAGCCCTGGAGCTGCCGGTCGGCGAAGGTACGCCCGTCGATACCCGCCCACTCGTGCAACGTCGGGCCGGGCCGCACCGGCCCGGTCATCTCCACCGACTCGTCGGTGAACATGGTGACGTCCTCGGCGTGCGAGTTCATCCACAGCAACGGCGACTGGGCGGCCCGCCAGATGCGTCCGGCGCCCGGCGGGTGCGGGTCGACGAGATGGATGTCGAGCCCCGAACCGGCGTACAGCTCCGGGGCATTGGCGGCGATCCGCTCGATGAGGCCGGTCCCCCGCGGCCCGGCCCCGACGATCACGAGGGTGGCGGGCGCTTCGGGGGCGAGGGTTTCGGAAGACATGCGAAGGCTCCGTGACAGCTGGAATCGAACACGGGTAGGTGCCTTCACACACCGAATGGGGCGCGCCGCGCGGCGCGGATACGGCCGAGCCCCTCAGCA
The DNA here is from genome assembly GCF_045041255.1 of Streptomyces sp. NBC_00080. Classification (NCBI taxonomy): domain Bacteria; kingdom Bacillati; phylum Actinomycetota; class Actinomycetes; order Kitasatosporales; family Streptomycetaceae; genus Streptomyces; species Streptomyces sp. NBC_00080. The sequence continues at coordinate 7,416,412 of NZ_CP108235.1, read as the reverse complement.
GGGCCGTGCAGCGAGAGTACGTTGGCGTTTCCGCTCACTGTCAAGGCCGTCCACACTGTGAGCGGTACGTCTCAAGTCGGTTGACGCGTAACCGGAGACCTGTTCCACTTGGCCCATGCATCCGCAGCAGTGCCTGGTCACCCGCTCCCACATCGACTTCGGTCGCGTGTGGTCCTGTTCCTGTTGAGCTGACCCACTGCGGCCCCCGTTTTCGGGGTGCCCTCTTCGCGTTCTCCCCTCACCCAGCTCCGCCTTCACCTCCGCGCCCTCCCCTCGATATGCGCCTTTCCCATCGCTTTCGCCCTACCTCACCCCTGCCCTACGGCGATCAGCGCGCCCCGACCGCGCTCCGCCCCGGAGCCGCGCCGAACCCGACCACCCGGTCCATCAACGCCCCCAGCACGTCCCGTACGGAGCCGCGCTCGCGCGCGTCGCACTCCAGCACGGGCACCTCGGCACTCAGCCCCAACGCCGCCCGCACCTCGTCCAGTTCGAAGTGCTCGGCCCCGTCGAAGCGATTCACCGCGAGGACGAACGGCGCGCCCTGCGCCTCGAAGTAGTCGACGGCCGGGAAGCACTCCTCGATCCGCCGGGTGTCGGCGAGGACCACCGTGCCGAGCGCTCCCTCCACCAGGTCGTCCCACAGGAAGGCGAACCGGTCCTGCCCGGGCGTGCCGAACAGGTACAGCGCGATGGCATGGCCGAGCGTGATCCGTCCGAAGTCGAGCGCGACGGTGGTGGTGGTCTTGGACTCCACGCCCTCGAGCGAGTCGATCCCGACCGACACCTGGGTGATCGGCGCCTCGGTGTCGAGCGGGTCGATCTCGGAGACGGCCCCGATGAAGGTCGTCTTACCGACCCCGAGCCCGCCGCTCACCACGATCTTCACGGCGAGCGGAACGGTTTTGTCAGAGCGCCCGGGCATGATCATCGATCCTTTCGAGCATCCGGAGCGGTGGCTCCGCGGGTTACCGGCACGCGAACGGCCGACCGCCGGTCCCGATGGACGGCCCTGCGAAGTCCGCGTCCTCGACCAGAGATACGTTCCAGGGATGCCCGTCGCTCACCGTGGCGCCCCACACGGGCGTCAAGGGCCGGAACGGTGACGCCGCGTCAGCAGTCGCAGGAGCAGCACTCACAGCACTCGCAGCACTGACACCCGTCGCAGCAGCAATCGCAGCCGTCACAGCCGTCGCGGCACCAGCCCTCGCGCTTCTTCCGCGACCAGGGCCCCTCGAACTCGTCGGCGCAGCAGGCCTGGCAGGTGCAGCACAGCCCGAGCGCGACCGCGCACCCGGCCCAGAAGCCCCGCTTCCCGGGCCGCGGCGGCTCTCCGCCGAAGGGGTTGCCGCCGTGAGGGCTGCCGGGCGCGTACGGATTGCCCGGCGCCTGCGGGTCCACCGGCCCCTGGGGGGCGTACGGGCCGGTCGGCGGCCCGAAGGCACCCTCCGGCGCGTGCGCGTGCCCGCACGACTGCGTCCCGAACGCCCGGTCGACCGACCGCTCCAGCTCGTGCGCCAGCAGCAGGTGCGCGAGCCTGCCGTCCACGAGCTCCATGTCGCGCAGCGCGAGCCGGATGCCGTGCAGGGCGTCGTCGGCGAGCCGGCGGGCCTCGGTGAGCGGGGTGCCGGTGGCCGTCAGCGGGTTCCAGGCACCGGCCGCCGCGTCGGACTCCCGGTCCTCGACCGCGTCCAGCAGATGCGCCAGCCGCCCGAAGAGTCGGCCGGCCTCGGCGAGCGGCGCGGCGTTGCCCGGCCGGCCCGCCAGGACCGCGGTGTGCGCGAAGGCGGCTGCGGTGGCGGTCTCGGTGGGCTCGGTGACGGCGCACAGCGGAGTGCCGGGCCCGGCGAGCGTCTCGATGCCCACCTGCCGTTCCACCGCGTCGACGAGGACGCCGGTGTCGAACCCGACGGCGGCCCCGCCGCGCTCCCCGGCCCGGCCCCAGCTCGCGGCGACCCGGCGCGCGGCGACGGCGACGGGCCGTCGCGCCAGCAGCCCGTCCCCGTCGGCGACGTGGTCGCGCACCTTGGCCGAGGCGAGCACCAGCGAGACGGCGGCCGCGAGCCGGGCGCCCTCGCCCTGCGCGACGGACGCGGTCCGCATCCCGCGCAACGGGCACGGTCCCGCCGTCCGCCGCCATCCGTCGGCCGGCACCCGGTCGGCCTGAGCCTCCGTCAGAACCGATATGAGCAGGCCGTCGTAGTTGGTGACGACCCGCGCGAACTGCCCGTGGTCACCGCGCAGCGCGAGACACAGCCCGCACAGGTGCGCCATCCACTGGGTCTTGAGGCCCTCTCCGAGCCGGTGACTGCATGGCCTGACGATTCCGAACACGACAACCCCCGTCGTCCTTGGGACATTGAGCTGCGGCATGCTATCGACCGATTGTCACGCCGGATCGGGGGCACCCGGTTCACCCGGACGCACCGTGCGTCACTCGTTCGCCATGAAGAATCATATTTCACTCACAGTCAGCAGCCGTATGCGGTACGACCCTTGGGAGACGCGGGCTCTCGACGTATTCGCTGTGCACCAGTACCGTCACAAACCCCCCGCGCGGCGTCTATCCACTTGGCGCGACATCCGCATCATGGACGACCATGGGGAATGCGGAAAGCAGAAAGACCGCTGTGAGAGGAGGCGTCCATGGGATCGGTGCGCAAGGCGAGTGCCTGGCTTGGCCTCGTCGACGACAACGATGACGAGCGTTACTACGACGACGACTATTCCGAGGGGACCGACTCCGGGGACGCCTGGGTCACCGACCCCCGCGTGAAGGTGGCGACGGACACGGCCGAGGAGAAGGGCCGCCGGATCGGCACCGTCACCCCGGACAGCTTCCGGGACGCGCGGGCGATCGGTGAACTGTTCCGCGAGGGCGTGCCGGTGATCATGAACCTCACGGCCATGGAGGCCGGGGACGCCAAGCGCGTCGTCGACTTCGCGGCCGGGCTGATCTTCGGCCTGCGGGGTTCGATCGAGCGGGTGTCCACCCGGGTGTTCCTGCTGACCCCCGCCAACACGGAGATCGTGAACGGAGACCCGTCCGCGCACCGGACGGACGGTTTCTTCAACCAGAGCTGAGGCAGGGCCGCTCACCGGCCCTGCCTCGGCCCCCGGGCCGGGTCAGCGGAAGGCGTCGAGTCCGGTGAGCGCCTTGCCCAGCACGAGCTGGTGCATCTCGACGGTGCCCTCGTAGGTGAGCACCGACTCGAGGTTGGTCGCGTGCCGCATGACGGGGTATTCGAGCGAGATCCCGTTGGCACCGAGAACGGTACGGGCGGTCCGGCAGATCTCGATCGCCTCCCGTACGTTGTTGAGCTTGCCGAAGCTGACCTGCTCGGGACGCAGGCGGCCGGCGTCCATACGCCGCCCCAGATGATGGGCGAGCAGAATCCCCTTGTGCAGCTCGACCGCCATGTCGGCGAGCTTGGCCTGGGTGAGCTGGAAACCCCCGATGGGCCGCCCGAACTGCTCGCGGGTCTTCGCGTACTCGACGGCGGTCTCGAAGCAGGAGCGCGCCGCCCCCATCGCGCCCCACACGATGCCGTAGCGCGCGTGGGACAGACAGCTGAGCGGTCCGCGCAGCCCGGTGACCTCCGGCAGGACGGCGTCCGCGGGCAACCGCACGTCGTCGAGCACGAGCTCGCTGGTCACGCTGGCCCGCAGGGACCACTTGTGCTTGATCTCGGGCGCCGAGAACCCCGGAGTGCCGGCGGGCACCACGAAGCCGCGGATCCCGTCGTCGCTCTGCGCCCAGACGACGGCCACCCCGGCGACGGACCCGTTGGTGATCCACATCTTGCGGCCGTTGAGCACCCAGTCGGAGCCGTCCCGCTTGGCGTACGTCCGCATGCCCGCCGGGTCGGAGCCGTGATCGGGTTCGGTGAGCCCGAAGCACCCGATGATCTCGCCCGCGGCCATCCCCGGCAGCCAGGTCCGCTTCTGCTCCTCGCTGCCGAAGCGGTGCAGGGCGTACATGGCGAGGGAGCCCTGCACGGAGACCAGGGACCGGATGCCGGAGTCGGCTGCCTCGAGTTCGAGACAGGCGAGGCCGTACTGCACGGCACTGGCACCGGCGCAGCCGTATCCGCTGAGCGACATCCCGAGCGCCCCGATGGCGCCGAGCTCGCGCGCCAGCTCCCGGATCTCCGGCAGCTCCCCGCGCTCGTACCACTCGGCGACCTGCGGCAGCACCCGGTCCGCGGCCCAGTTCCGCACGGTGTCACGGATCGCGAGATCCTCCGGCTCCAGCAGATCGTCGATCCCGAGCGGGTCGGCGGGGTCGAAGGGGGGCAACTTCGAGGACGCGGACATGAGAGAGCCTCCGAAAAACTAGCACCGCTAGTCACACCAACGTCGCAGACGTTACACGGGAGGCCGCAAGCCGCCAACGGCGAGCCGCCCCCGCGGGCAACGGCCACCCTTCAGGAAACAGCAAAACGGTGCGTGGGTGGGAGACTCACGCGGAGACGCGGGACTCCACGACTCCGCGGGGCGCAGGAAGCTCCACCTCCGCCGGAGGCGCCTCGCACTGCATGACCCGCGGCAACCGCAACGCCATCAGCGCCCCCAGCAGCAACAGCCCCGCACTCACCAACAGCGTGACATGCAACCCGTGCACGAAGCTGTCGCGCGCGACCCGCCGCAGCGCGACCCCGACCGGCCCGCCCAACTGCCCGGCGACCTCGTACGCCTCGCCCAGCGAATGCCCGGCCGCGTCCGACGCCGACGCCGGCACCCCGGGCACGGACTTCAGTCCCGGCGCGTACGCGGCGTTCATCACGCTTCCCAGCAGCGCGATCCCCATCCCCGCCCCCAGCTGGTACGACGTCTCCCCGATCGCCGCCGCCCCACCCGCCTGCTCCGGCGGCGCCTCGCTCAGCATCGACTCGTACGCCGCGAACAACGTCGTCTCCAGGCCGAAGCCCAGCAGCAGGAACCCGAACAGCAGCAGTCCCGTGTTGTCCGACTCGCCCATCGCGGTCAGCGTCAGCACCGCCAGCGCCGTGAGGACGAACCCCCCGCACACCATCCGGCGCGGCCCGAACTGCCGGAGCAGCCGTGCCCCGGCCAGCCCTGCCGCCATCGCGGCGAAGGTCAGGGGCAGCAGTCGCAGGCCCGTCTCCAGCGGAGACAGTCCCAGCACCAGCTGCAAGTACTGTGCCGCGATCAGTTCGAGACCCACCAGCGCCAGCATCGCCAGCACGATGCACCCGACCGACGTACTGAAGGCCGGCCGCCGGAACATCCCCAGATCCACCAGCGGATGCAGGCGACGCCGCTGACGGCGGACGAACAGCACGATCAGCACCGCGCCCACCAGCAGCGGGGCCACGGTGAACAACCCGAGCTCCCCACCGCCCAGCCGCTTCACACCCAGCACGACACCGAAGAGACCGGCCGCCGCCATCAGCGCGCCGACCACGTCCCAGGGGCCGTCCGCCGCGCCCCGTGACTCGGGCAGCAGCAGCCGCCCCACCGGCAGGCTGACCAGCATCAGCGGGATGTTGACGAGGAAGACCGAGCCCCACCAGAAGTGCTCGAGCAGAAAGCCGCCCAGGAGCGGGCCGACCGCCGCACCGACCGCGGCCACCGCGCTCCAGATACCGATCGCGAGCGCCCGCTCACGCCGGTCGGGGAACACCTGGCGCAGGATCGACAGCGTCGCGGGCATGATCATCGCGCCGCCGACACCCAGCAGCGCCCGCGCCAGGATCAGGGTCTGCGCGGTCCCGGCGAACGCAGCCAGCGCGGAGGCGACGCCGAACAGGGCGTAGCCGAGCAGCAGGATGCGTCTGCGGCCCACCTTGTCTCCGAGCGTGCCGAACAGGATCAGCAGCGAGGCGCAGACCAGTGGATAGGTGTCGACGATCCAGAGCAGCTCGATCGCGCCGGGCCGCAGGTCCTCGGTGACCGCCGGCACCGCCACATGCAGCACCGTCGCGTCGACGGCGACCAGCAGCAGGCTGACGCACAGCACCACCAGGACGACCCAGCGGTTGGCACCGGCCCCGGCCGCCCGACGACGCAGCCCAGCGGCGGCCGTGGTCGTCCCGGACATGTACGTACCTCCCAGGTGATCCCCCGGTTCGGCGGGCTCACGGGGTGGGGACTCCCCGCGGCTCGGCCGGAGAGGAGCGGTGTCTCCGGCCCGCGCAAACGAACACGAGTGGAACGCAGCGTACGCGAGTTCGCGCCAGGGCCACGTGGCGGACCTCTCACCACCCACGGGCAACCCATGTGGCGTACGCCACTCCCGCGCCATGTCCCGGCCGCCCCCCGTACCCCTCCCGTGCCGCCTCCGCGCACCAGCTCCCGGGGGTCCCGACCGCCCCGGCGGATCCGGTCGCCGGGCGGGCCGTCGATAATCGAGCCCGTGACCGATCTTGAGACGCGCGTGACGCCCCCCGGCTCCGCGACCCTGCGCCGGGCGGCCCCCGCCCTCCTGGGGTACGCGGCCGTGCGTGCTCTCGGTCTGCTCGCGCTGGTCGTGTGGAGCGCCGCCCGCGACAAGAGCGCGTACACGCTGCTGACCGCCCGCTGGGACGCCCTCTGGTACACCAGGGTCGCCGAGCTGGGATACGGCTACGAGGTCCGCCTGCCGAACGGCGACGTCCACTCCAACCTCGCCTTCTTCCCGCTGCTGCCCTGGCTGGAGAGGCTCCTGCACGCGGTGACCCCGCTGTCGTACGCCGACGCCGGTTTCGCCGTGTCCCTGCTCGCGTCGCTCGCCGCGGCCTGGGGGGTGTTCGCGGTCGCCGACCAGGTGTACGGGCGCCGGGCCGGGGTGTGCGCGGTGCTGGTGTGGGCCGTTCTGCCCGTCGGGATCGTGCAGTCGATGGCGTACAGCGAGTCACTGTTCACCGCGCTGGCCGCCTGGTCGCTGTACGCGGTGCTCACCCGCCGGTGGGTGACCGCGGGAGTGCTCGCGTCACTGGCCGGGCTGACCCGTCCGGTGGGGCTCGCGGTCGTCGCGGCGGTGTGGGCGGCGGGCGTGGCGTCCTTCGTCCGTGACCGGGAGACCCCGACCGCCGAGACCGCTCCCCGGCGCGGAACCGGGGCGACCGCCGCCCGCGTCGCGCCACGCGCCCTCGGGATGCTCCTCGCGCCGCTCGGCGCCGCCGGATACGTCCTGTGGGTCGGCCACCACACCGGCAAGGGCCCGCTCGGCTACTTCGACGTCCAGGCGGGCTGGCGCAACGGCTTCGACGGCGGCTACGCCTTCGCCCGCTTCGTCGCCGACAAGTTCACGTCATTCCCGTCCGCCCTCGCCGGCCTCGGGCTGATCGTCGGCGTCGCCCTGCTGCTGTGGCTGTACGTCGTCTGTGTCCGGCAGCGCCAGCCCCTTCCGCTGCTGGTGTACGCGGGCGTGGTCCTCGCCCTCGCCCTGTGCGCGTCGAGCTACTTCGGCTCCAAGCCGCGCCTGCTGCTGCCCGCGTTCCCGCTGCTGCTGCCGCTCGCCCTGGCCCTGGCCCGGCTGCGGACGTCCAGGTCGGCGCTGGTGGTGGGGTGCCTCGCGGCGGCCTCGGCCGTGTACGGCGCGTGGTGGCTGAACGGCAGCGGTCCGCCGTAAGGGAATCCGGCTTTTCGGTGAACCCTTTCATACGTTCCCTAAAACTATCTCCTGGAATGATCAAAGGAATTGAAGGGAACACTGTTCGACCATTAGCGATTACACAGGAATAAACGGCCTTCTGAGAGCAATCCCACATCACATCGTCATCACAAACCAGCGGAATCGGCCGGGTCTCGAGCTCACTCGCTGTAACGTCGTTTAGGTGCGTACCGAACAAAACCTCACCCGTCTGGACCGGGTGTTCGCCAGGCTCGACCGGGAGCCGGAACGACCGGCCCACATCGATGTGCCGAAGATGAGCAGGCACCGGGTCGCGCTGTTCCTGGCGACCCTGGCCTTCTATCTGGCGATCGTGTGGCTCGTGGTGATCACCTCGTGGCTGGTCCGCCTCGACTGGCTGGTCATGTTCTTCCGGCCGTACCAGCAGTGGTCAGGCATCCACTGGTTCGTCGACTACTACGTGGTCCTCGGCCAGCGCGGTCCGACCGCAGTGATGGTCGCCGCCTGGCTCGGCTGGAGATCGTGGCGGCAGCACACCCTGCGCCCGCTGCTCACGCTCGGCGCCTCGCTGCTGCTGCTGAACCTCACCGTCGGGGCCGCCAAGCTCGGCATGGGCCGGCTCGGGCCGCACTACGCGACCACCATCGGCTCGAACGAGATGGGCCTGGGCGGCGATATATTTCCCAGCGGCCACACCGCCAACGCGGTCGTGACCTGGGGAATCCTGGCGTATCTGGCCTCCACCCCGAGGGCCCGCCGCTGGCTGTCCGCGCTCTCCGCGGTGACCTCGCTAGGCGTCGGCCTCGCCACGGTCTACCTCGGCACGCACTGGCTCAGTGACGTGGTACTCGGCTGGGCCGCGGGTCTGCTGATCCTGCTGGCGCTGCCCTGGTGCGAGCCGCTGATCGCGCGCGCCGAGGTCGCGATCTTCGACCTGCGCGACCGCTGGCGCGACCGCCGCGCCGGTACGGCCCCGGCCCCCGCTCCGGCTCCGGTTCCGGCCGCACCCGTCGCCGTACCCGTGCCGTTCGTCTCGGGTGCGCCGGGCCAGGAGGATGCCTCCGCGGCCCGCGAGCCGGCGCAACCGGCCCGTCCCCCGCGGGCGCCGGTCCATCTGGCGCCGGGCCCGCACACGACCCGCTCGGAGCGCACCCCGGTCACCCCGGTCGGCAGCCGCCGGCCACCGCACGCCGACCGCCTCCCGCGCGGCCCCGCGACCTCCGCGGCCCGACCGCTGACAGGCGGCTGACCTCCCCGAACAGCGGAACCCCGGTACGCACAACCCGGTTCCGCGCCCGAAGGCCCCGGTTCCCGAAGACGGGAACCGGGGCCTTCGCCGTGCTCGACCCGCCGCTTCGGGCGCCTCAGCCCTTCCAGGCGCGCGCCACCAGCCCGTCGCGTACCTCGAAGTTCAGCCGCCCGAAGCGGTACTCCATGGTGATGATCGTCCCGGGCGCCAGTTCACGCACCGTCGACCACCCCCGTTCGCGCGCGAGCCGCTCGGCCCGTGCGGCCTCGAGGCCGACGTATCCGTCCGGATTGTCCTGGGGCTCCGCTGGCGGAGTGGGATTCGGTGCCATACCGCCACGCTAGGCGGCGAGCCCCGCCCCGGGAACCCCGGACCGGCGATACGGATCACTCCGGTCACACTTCTGTCACAGGATCACGACATGCGTTTCGGTCGAACTCACTCACACGGACGAGCGGTTTCGTGCGCCTTCCGCGCGAATTCGAACGCAATTCCCGCGTGTCGCCCGGCCACCCCGAATAACCCGTCGGAAAGTTCGCGGGGTACCGTCCCAGGACCCCGCCGCATTACGATTCCGTGCGGGATCGCGGGAGCTGACTGCTCATAGGAAATACACGGCTCCCCCACACATCCTCCGTACGCACCCGGGACGCCGGCGGGCCCGGGACAGGGCGAACGAAGGGGCGAGCGAGCGATGGGGACGCAGACCGTGACGGCGGCACGAACCGGGGACATCGGTCACCGGGGCCGCGGCCGGGTGGTCGTCGACTGGCTGACCACCACCGACCACAAGAAGATCGGCCACCTCTATCTGATCACGTCCTTCGCCTTCTTCCTCGTCGGCGGGATCATGGCGCTGCTGATGCGGGCCGAACTGGCCCGGCCCGGGCTGCAGATCGTGGACGCCAACCAGTTCAACCAGCTGTTCACGATGCACGGCACGATCATGCTGCTGCTGTTCGCGACCCCGTCCTTCGCGGGCTTCGCCAACGAGCTGATGCCGCTCCAGATCGGTGCCCCGGACGTGGCCTTCCCCCGACTGAACATGCTCTCGTACTGGCTGTTCCTGTTCGGCGGGCTGACCGTGCTGGGCTCGCTGCTGACGCCGGACGGCCCGGCGGCGTTCGGCTGGTTCGCGTACGCGCCGCTGAACAGCCGGCAGTACTCGCCGGGGATCGGCCCCGACCTGTGGATCATGGGCCTGGCGCTGGCCGGCTTCGGCACGATCCTCGGCGCGGTCAACTTCATCACCACGATCATCGGGATGCGCGCGCCCGGCATGACGATGTTCCGGATGCCGATCTTCACCTGGAACACGCTCTTCACGTCGATCCTGATCCTGATGGCGTTCCCGGTGCTGGCGGCCGCGCTGCTGGTGCTGGAGGCGGACCGGCGGTTCGGTTCGCAGGTGTTCGAGGCGGCCAACGGCGGAGCGCTGCTGTGGCAGCACCTGTTCTGGTTCTTCGGACACCCCGAGGTCTACATCATCGCGCTGCCGTTCTTCGGGATCATCACGGAGATCATCCCGGTCTTCAGCCGCAAGCCGATCTTCGGCTACCTCACCCTGGTCGGCGCGACGATGGCGATCACCGGGCTGTCCATCGTGGTGTGGGCGCACCACATGTTCGTCACGGGCGCGGTGCTGCTGCCGTTCTTCTCCCTGATGAGCTTCCTGATCGCCGTCCCCACGGGCGTGAAGTTCTTCAACTGGACCGGGACCATGATCAAGGGCTCGATCTCCTTCGAGACGCCGATGCTGTGGGCGACGGGCTTCCTGGTGACCTTCCTGTTCGGAGGCCTGACCGGAGTGATCCTGGCGTCACCGCCGATGGACTTCCACGTCTCCGACTCGTACTTCGTGGTCGCCCACTTCCACTACGTCGTCTTCGGCACGGTGGTCTTCGCGATCTTCGGCGGCTTCTTCTTCTGGTGGCCGAAGTTCACCGGGAAGCTGCTCGACGAGCGGCTCGGGAAGATCCAGTTCTGGACGCTGTTCGTCGGCTTCCACACCACGTTCCTGGTGCAGCACTGGCTGGGCGCCGAGGGCATGCCGCGGCGGTACGCCGACTATCTCGCCGCCGACGGGTTCACCGCGCTCAACACCGTCTCGACGATCGGCTCGTTCCTGCTCGGCCTCTCCACCCTGCCGTTCCTCTACAACGTCTGGAAGACCGCCAGGTACGGCACGAAGGTCGAGGTCGACGACCCCTGGGGCTTCGGGCGTTCCCTGGAGTGGGCGACGTCCTGTCCGCCGCCCCGGCACAACTTCACGACGCTGCCGAAGGTCCGCTCGGAGTCCCCGGCGTTCGACCTGCACCATCCGCAGTACGCGGCCGAGATCCCGCAGCCCGAGCCAAAGCGCCATCAAGCCGGTCACGAGCCGTCCTGATCGCCTCGATCAGCTCCACGGGCTCCAGCACCTCGAACTCGAAGCCCGCCATCATCACGTGGATCACCATCACGTCGAGGCTCGCGGCGCCGGTGCGCAGGACACAGGCCCGGTCGCCGTCGGGCTCCAGCGTGCCGGCCGAGGGCGAGATCCGTTCGGCGGCCTCGGCCAGCGGCACGAACAGCCGGACGGTGGCCCGGGTGGCGTACGCGCGCGTGGAGACGCCTTGCGAGACGTACGCGGCGAGGTCCTCGGCGGGCGGCTCGCGCGGTGCGAAGCGCGGCCCGTGCGGCGGCCTCGGCGTGAGGCGGTCGACCCGGAACGTACGCCAGTCGGCGCGGTCGAGGTCCCAGGCGACGAGGTACCAGCGGCGCTCGGTGCACACCAGGCGGTGCGGTTCGACGGTGCGGCGGGTCGCCGTGCCGTCGTGCCCCCGGTAGTCGAAGCGCAGGCGTTCGGCGTCCCGGCAGAGATGGGCGAGCTCGGTGAGGACGGCCGGGTCCACGGCGGAGGACCGCGGGCCGCGCAGCATCGGCACGGTGAAGGCGTTCAGGGCGCCCACCCGGCGCCGCAGCCGGTGCGGCAGCACCTGCTCCAGCTTCGCCAGGGCCCGTACGGAGGTCTCGCCGATGCCCTCGATGCCCTGCCCGGCGGCCGTCCGCAGCCCCACCGCGACGGCGACGGCCTCGTCGTCGTCCAGCAGCAGCGGCGGCAACTCGGCGCCGGCGCCCAACTGGTAGCCGCCTCCGGTGCCGGGGCTGGCGTTGACCGGGTAGCCCAGCTCGCGCAGCCGGTCCACGTCCCGGCGCACCGTGCGCGAGGTGACTCCCAGCCGGTCGGCGAGTTGGGCGCCGGACCACTCGCGGTGGGCCTGGAGCAGGGAGAGCAGGCGCAGCAGTCGGGCGGAGGTCTCCAGCATGCGCCCAGTGTGTCCCACGAGGTGGGTGGGCCCCACCCGGCCGTCCCGCCGGATGGGGTCACCGTGTCCCGGAGGGGTAAAGGCTCAGAGCGTGAGGCGCTGTCCGGGCACGATCAGGTCGGGGTCACCGCCGACGACGGCCTTGTTGGCGGCGTAGACCCGCTGCCAGGTCAGCCCGTGGCGGGTCGCGATGGTGCTGAGGGTGTCTCCCTCGCGGACGGTGTAGTCACCACGGCCCGTACCGCGCGAGGTCGGGGCCGTCGAGCGCTCCGGCGCGTTCGAGGAACCCGACTGCGAGGAGTTCGAGGCGCCGGACTTGGAGCTGCCGGACTTCGACGAGCCGGACTTCGAGGAGCTCGACTTCGAGGAGCCCGACTTGGCGGAGCTCGACTCGGCCGAGGACGATCCGGCCCCCGGTGCGCTGCCGGATGCTCCGGCGCGCGCCGAGCAGGTCGGCCACGCGCCCCACCCCTGAGCGTTCTGCACCTTGGTGGCGACGGAGATCTGCTGTGCCTTGCTGGCCTTGTCGGCGGTCGACGCGTAGGCGGTGCCGCCGTACGCGCGCCAGGTACCGGCGGAGAACTGGAGCCCGCCGTAGTAGCCGTTGCCGGTGTTGATCGACCAGTTGCCGCCGCTCTCGCACTGGGCGATGCGGTCCCACACCCCGCTGTCGGCCGCCGTGGCGTTGCCGGTCGCGCTGAGCAGGCCGAGGGGGGCGAGCAGGATCGCCCCGGCGAGGACCGCCGTCTTGCGCGACGAGGTGCGGGTGTGGATATCGGCACATTCGGACATGTAGATCCCTCTCTACGAACCCGGGCTCCCCCTGGCCGGGGCGTGTCGGCCGCGCAGGGACGCGGTCGTCACGCCCGGCCCCTCCGCCGGCGGTGGTGCTGCGCGATGTCTGGCTCTGCGCGGCCGGCGGACGTACCCGAGCGGTGCTCGTTGCACACGGCGGAGCAATCTAGGCAGCTGACGGTTCGTTATCAACCAACTCCCCGTTGTCCCAGGCCAGTTGGCGGTTACCCTGGGTAGCGGCGAATTTCGGCCACCTACTTCGTTCCCTCATTTCCGGATTTGTCGGCCAGAGCCCCGCGCGGACTGTGAGTCAGCTCACCGGATCAACTTCCGTGACCTCTCCGTTACTTGACATGGAGTGGCGGATTCCGCACGCATCGTGACCGCGCGCGCAGGTTGGTTCGATTCCGTTCGCCGTCCAGCGTGACCCTGGCCACAGATCGCCCGTTGTCTTCTTCATGAGCCGGGGACCCACCCGGACCACGAGCCGGGGGCCACCCGCCTCGCCCACGCACCGCATCCGAGGGAGTCACCCGTGCCGCGCATGCTCGACGTCAGCGACGAGGTACGCGCCGAGATCGGCAACGAAGAAGCCGACCGGCTGCTCGCCGGAGACAACGCCCCGGGCAGTTACGACTGCACGTCCTGCCGCACCCCGGGCGACTCCGAGAACGAGCGCACCAGCACCGTCCTGTTCATCGGGGACGAGACCGCCGTTCTCGCCTTCGCCCACTCCACCTGCCTGCCCTCGCAGGTCGTCCAGGTCACCGAGGAGCAGCTCCAGGGCGCGGTCCGCTCCATCAACGGCGACACCGTCGACCTGGACCCCGACAAGGTCGCACCCGAGCAGGCGGTGCTCGGCGTCACCAGCGGACTCGTCCTGATCGCCGGGGAGTTGCACCCGGCCCTGGTCGTCGAGCCGACCGCGCCCATCGTGCGGCCCGGCACGACCGGCGCGGGCGACGACTTCCTGCCGCTCCTCATCGAGCAGGGCTTCATGCCGCTGTCCGAGCTGACCGAGGTGCCGCCGGTGCAGCACGGCTGGTCCGTGCTGCTCGCGATGGGCCAGCTGCACGCGGTGCTCCAGCCCTCGGTGAACGGCGGTCAGCCGGTCGCCTGGTGGCAGGCGCACCAGCCGTTGCAGGTGACGGAGGGCTGGCGGGCCGCCGCCAACAAGCACCAGCAGGTGCTGATGTTCGCGGCGCCGGTGGGCTCCATCGGGCGTCAGCCCCGGGAGGACCTGCTGCGGGACGCGCTGGACAAGGCCGCGGCCAACGGGCAGTTGGTCGGGGCGGCACTTCCGCTCGCCGGCACCTGAGTTCGCCCACCGGGCGGGGACCGCGGCCGTACGGCGACCGAAAGGGCGTCCACGGACGCGGCCCCACGCCCCCCTGGGACCGCCTGCCGAGCCGCATCTCTTCCCGTGCCGCGTCGTTTGGACATACGTGCACACCTACGACGTTCCCCGCCGCCCGTCCTTCCAGCCGATCCCGTCCGCGCGACCGGCCCAGGACGCGTCCGGCGGCCCATCGGCCACGCCGATCTACGACGCGCTCTACGCCGAGTACGTCAAGACGTTCCGTTCGCTGCCCGGCGACCGCAGCGGCGAGGACGAACTGGGGTTCACGGCCTTCGGGAACATCCCGCACCACACGGGTTCCCACCCGGCGCCCCGCCCGGGGTCGTTCAGCAGTTCCTACAGCGCCTACAGCGCGGGGGCCCAGAGCGCGCGGGTCGGACAGCAGTCCCAGTGGCAGCGGGTCGGGCAGCTCGGCCAGCAGGCCGCGCCGACCACGATGCACCACGTCCCGGCGGCGCTCCCGCCGGCCCCCCGCAGGTCCTTCTGATCACTGATCACGACTGGAGGGCGGCACCCGTCACGGGTGCCGCCCTCCAGTCGTGGTGCCGCTACTTCTTCTTGGTGCCGCGCTTCTCGCGCACCCGCACCGAGATGTGGATCGGGGTGCCCTCGAAGCCGAACTCCTCGCGCAGACGGCGCTCGACGAAGCGCCGGTAGCCCGCCTCGATGAAGCCGGAGGCGAAGAGGACGAAGCGCGGGGGCTTGGTCCCGGCCTGGGTGCCGAAGAGGATGCGCGGCTGCTTGCCGCCGCGGACCGGGTGCGGGTGGGCGGCGACCAGCTCGCCCAGGAAGGCGTTGAGACGGCCCGTCGGGACACGGGTCTCCCAGCCTGCCAGGGCGGCCTCGATCGCCGGGACCAGCTTCTCCATGTGCCGGCCGGTGCGCGCCGAGACGTTCACCCGGGGCGCCCAGGCGACCTGGGCGAACTCGGTCTCGATCTCCCGCTCCAGGTAGTAGCGGCGCTCCTCGTCGAGGGTGTCCCACTTGTTGTAGGCGATGACGAGGGCGCGGCCCGCGTCGACCGCCATGGTGACGATGCGCTGGTCCTGGACCGAGATGGACTCGGAGGCGTCGATCAGGATGACCGCCACCTCCGCCTTCTCGACGGCGGCCGCGGTGCGCAGCGAGGCGTAGTAGTCGGCGCCCTGCTGGAGGTGGACGCGCTTGCGGATGCCCGCCGTGTCGACGAACTTCCAGGTCACACCGCCGAGTTCGATCAGCTCGTCGACCGGGTCACGGGTGGTGCCCGCGATCTCGTTGACGACGACACGGTCCTCGTTGGCCACCTTGTTCAGCAGCGAGGACTTGCCGACGTTCGGGCGGCCGATGAGCGCGATGCGGCGCGGGCCGCCGACCGCGGTGCCGAAGGTCTGCGCGGGGGCCTCCGGCAGCGCCTCCAGGACGGCGTCCAGCATGTCGCCGGTGCCGCGGCCGTGCAGAGCGGAGATCGGGTGCGGCTCGCCGAGGCCCAGGGACCACAGGGCGGCCGCGTCGGCCTCGCCGCTCATGCCGTCGACCTTGTTGGCGGCCAGCACGACGGGCTTGCCGGCCTTGCGCAGCAGCCGTACGACCGCCTCGTCGGTGTCGGTGGCACCGACCTTGGCGTCGACGACGAAGACGACCGCGTCGGCGGCCTCGATCGCGTACTCGGCCTGCGCGGCCACGGAGGCGTCGATGCCGAGGACGTCCTGCTCCCAGCCGCCGGTGTCGACGAGCTTGAAGCGGCGGCCCGCCCACTCGGCCTCGTAGGTGACGCGGTCGCGGGTGACGCCCGGCTTGTCCTCGACGACGGCCTCGCGGCGGCCGATGATCCGGTTCACCAGGGTCGACTTGCCGACGTTCGGGCGGCCGATGACGGCGAGCACCGGCAGCGGCCCGTGCCCTGCGGCCTCGATCGCCCCCTCGACGTCCTCGACGTCGAAGCCCTCGACGGCGGCGAGCTCCATGAACTCCGCGTACTCGGCGTCGCCGAGCGCCCCGTGATCGTGCTCGAAGGCTTCCGAGCCGTCGGGCTGGATGTGGTCGTTCATGAAGTCCGTACCTCGTCGTTCATTCGTGGTGATCGGTGGAACAGCCGTTTTGTTCGGGTTGATCCACTACTCGGTATTCAGTGTCGCTCAGCGCCCGGTCAGGCGCCTGGCGTTTTCCAGGTGTGCGGCCAACTGCTTCTGGATGCGTTCGGTGGCGGCGTCCAGTGCCTTGCGGGTACGCAGCCCGCTGCCGTCGCCCGCGTCGAACGGTTCGCCGAAGACGACGTCGACGCGGGAGCGCAGCGGGGGCAGTGCCTTTATCAACCGTCCGCGCCGTTCGGAACTTCCCAGCACGGCGACGGGCACGATCGGGGCCCCGCCGCGCACCGCGAAGTACGCGAGCCCGGCGCGCAGGGCGGCGAAGTCTCCCTCGCCGCGGGTGCCCTCCGGGAAGATCCCGAGGACCCCGCCGTTCTCCAGCACGCCCAGCGCGCGGGTGATCGCCGTCCGGTCGGTGGTGTCGCGGTCTACCTTGAGCTGCCCGATAGCGGTCAGGAACGGGTCGAGGGGGCCGATGAACGCTTCCTTCTTGATCAGGAAGTGCGTCGGCCGCGGCGCCACGCCCATCACCATCGGACCGTCGACGTTGTGCGAGTGGTTGATCGCGAAGATCAGCGGGCCGCTCGCCGGAACCTTCCAGGCGCCCAGCACCCGCGGCCTGAACAGCCCGTACATCAGGCCGACGCCGATGCGCCGCCCGACCTCGGCGCCCTTTTCCGAGGGCACGGACCCGGTGGTCACTTCACGGCCCGCTTCTCCTCGACGAGGGTGACGACGCACTCGATGACCTGGGCCAGCGTCAGCTCCGTGGTGTCCACCTCGACGGCGTCGTCCGCCTTGGCGAGCGGGGAGGTCTTGCGGGAGGAGTCGGCGGCGTCCCGCTTGATCAGCGCCTCCCGGGTGCTGTGGACGTCCGCGCCCTTCAGCTCGCCGCTGCGCCGGGCGGCCCGGGCCTCGGGGGAGGCGGTGAGGAAGATCTTCAGGTCGGCGTCGGGCAGCACGGTCGTGCCGATGTCCCGGCCCTCGACGACGATCCCCTGCTCGGTGGAAGCCGCCAGCGAGCGCTGGAGCTCGGTGATCCGGGCCCGCACCTCGGGCACGGCGCTCACCGCGCTGACCTTGGCGGTGACCTCCTGTGTGCGGATCGGGCCGGCCACGTCGATGCCGTCGACCGTGATCGTCGGGGCGGCCGGGTCGGTGCCGGAGAGGATCTCCGGCTTGCCGGCGACGGCGGCGATCGCCGTGGGGTCCTCGATGTCGATCCCGTTGGTCACCATCCACCACGTGATCGCCCGGTACTGGGCGCCGGTGTCCAGGTAGCTCAGCCCCAGCTGGGCGGCCACGGCCTTGGACGTGCTCGACTTGCCCGTGCCCGAGGGGCCGTCGATGGCGACAATCACGGGCTGGGCGGCGCCGTTTTCCACGGGAGGACACCTTCCTGGTGCGAGGCGGTGGGTGCGCGGGACGCGACCGCGCCCCGCACAAGGTTACCGGCCGCGCGTCACTCGTCCGGCCGGTACCTGGTCCGCGCCGGGTGTCCGGGCCGCGCGGCGCCCTACTGCCGGATGGCCCAGCCCCTCTCGCGCAACGCCGAGGACAGCACCACCGCGGACTTCGGCTCGACCATCAGCTGCACCAGACCCGCCTGCTGTCCGGTCGCGTGCTCGATGCGTACGTCCTCGATGTTGACGCCCGCCTGTCCGGCGTCGGCGAAGATACGGGCCAGCTGACCGGGCTGGTCGTCGATGAGCACCGCCACCACCTCGTACGCCCGCGGAGCGGCCCCGTGCTTCCCGGGCACGCGGACCTGGCCCGCGTTCCCGCGACGCAGCACGTCCTGGACGCCGTCGGCGCCCTCGCGGCGCTTGGAGTCGTCGGAGGACTGCAGGGCGCGCAGGGACCGGACCGTCTCCTCCAGGTCGGCGGCGACGTCGGTGAGCAGGTCGGCGACCGGCCCCGGGTTCGCGGACAGGATGTCGATCCACATGCCGGGGTCGGAGGCGGCGATCCGGGTGACGTCCCGGATGCCCTGCCCGCACAGCCGTACGGCGGCCTCCTCGGCGTGCTCCAGACGCGCCGCGACCATGCTGGAGACCAGGTGCGGCATGTGCGAGACCAGCGCCACCGCGCGGTCGTGGGCGTCCGCGTCCATGACCACGGGGACGGCACGGCAGTGCGAGACCAGCTCCAGGGCGAGGTTCAGCACCTCGGTGTCGGTGTCCCGGGTCGGCGTCAGCACCCAGGGGCGCCCCTCGAAGAGGTCACCGGTCGCGGCCAGCGGGCCCGACTTCTCCCGGCCGGACATGGGGTGGCTGCCGATGTACGCCGACAGGTCGAGGCCGAGCGCCTGCAGCTCACGGCGCGGCCCGCCCTTCACGCTGGCCACGTCGAGGTAGCCGCGGGCCACCCCGCGGCGCATCGCGTCGGCGAGCACACCGGCCACGTGCGCGGGCGGCGCGGCGACGATCGCGAGGTCGACCGGACCCTCGGGTTCCGCGTCGGTGCCGGCGCCGAGCGCCGCCGCCGTACGGGCCTGCCCGGGGTCGTGGTCGGCGAGGTGGACGACGACGCCCCGCTGGGCCAGGGCCAGCGCGGCGGACGTGCCGATCAGCCCGGTTCCGATGACGAGCGCGGTCCTCACTGGGCGATGTCCCTGCGCAGGGCGGCCGCGGCCCCGAGGTAGACGTGGTTGATGTCGGCGCGCGCCTTGTCGGACTCGACGTGCGCCAGGATGCGCACGACCCGCGGCATGGCGCCCGCGATGTCGAGTTCCTGGGCGCAGATCAGCGGCACGTCGACGATGCCGAGCTTGCGGGCCGCGGCCGCCGGGAAGTCGCTGTGCAGGTCGGGGGTGGCCGTGAACCAGATGCTGATCAGGTCGTCGGCGCCGAGCGAGTTCCGCTCCAGGACTGCGGTGAGCAGGGCTCCGACCTGCTCGTCCATGTGGCCGGCCTCGTCCCGCTCGAGTTGGACGGCTCCCCGGACCGCTCGTACCGCCACGGCGCTGCTCCTTGCTGACGTACCCACTGCCGACTACGGCTCCTGACGCAGCCAGCCTAGTCAGCCCGAGCCGGTCCGGTGCGTGCCGCCCGCGTGCCGAGACGGGAACGCCCCCGTACGCCCTTTACGGCGCGTTCGGCCTGCGCTCTCATGGCACTCTGACGGCAGGACACCCGCATCGGGGAAGGCCCGACATGAAGCGTCCAGGACCCCTGCTCACCCTTCTCGCGGGACTGGTGCTCGGCCTGTTCCTGCTGACGCTCAACGCGACGACAGGGACGAAGACCGCCTCGTCCTCTTACGAGGAGAAGTCACCGAATCCGGCCCCCGCCCGGAGCGCCGCCTCGTCCGCGCCCACCCCGGCTCCCTCCCCCTCACGTGTCCCGGCCGCCGACGCCGACTACGCCGGCCGCACGGACGACGACGCGGCGGCGATCGCCGTCACCGTCCGCGACGGCAAGGCGATCGCGTACTACTGCGACGGCCGTACCGCGGAGTCCTGGCTCAAGGGCGACGTCGAGGACGACGGCTCGCTGCGGCTCTCCGGCAAGCACGGCGCGAAACTGGACGGCAAGCTCCAGGACGGCAAGCGTGTCGAAGGCACGGTCACCGTGGGCGGCGGACGGCACGCCTTCTCGGCGGACCGGGCGACGAAGCCGTCCGGGCTGTGGCGGGCGACGGCCACCGTGCGCTCCGCGAAGATCGACGGCGGCTGGATCGTGCTGAAGGACGGCACCCAGGTCGGCATCCTCACCCGCGACGGCAAGCCCTCCCCCGCGCCGGTCATCGACCCGGAGACCGGCGCGGTGACGGTCGACGGACAGCAGCTCACGGCCCGCCCCGCCACGCCCTGACCCCTTCGAGCAGGGAGCCACCATGACCGTCGACCCGAACGCCGCCACCCAGGGTTTCCCCGGCCCCGGTCCCGCACGGCCCGGCCCGCACCCCGCCCGCTATCTGGTCCCGGCGCTGGTCGCCGCCGCCGTGGCGCTCGCCCTGGGCGTGTACGGCAAGGTCCACGACCCGGCCGGGACGGCCTTCAACCTGGCCGGCTTCAGCAGCACGGGCGCGGTCAAGTCCTGGCTGGCGACGGCCGCGATGTTCTTCGCGCTGGTCCAGCTCGTCTCCGCCGCGATGCTGTACGGCAGGCTGCCGGGACCCGCCTGGTCCGGCACGCTGCACCGCTGGTCGGGTCGCGCGGCCTTTCTGATCGCGGTCCCGGTTGCGGTGCACTGCCTGTACGCGCTTGGCTATCAGACATACGAAACGCGCGTCATCTGGCACTCCCTCCTGGGTTGCTTCTTCTTCGGCGCATTCAGTGCCAAGATGCTGCTGCTCCGCTCGGAGCGACTCCCGGGATGGCTGCTGCCGGTCGTCGGCGGACTCGTCTTCGCGATACTCACGATCATCTGGCTGACCTCGGCCCTCTGGTTCTTCCGCACGTTCGGAGTGACGACATGACCCTTCCCGCGACACGGCGCACGGTTCTCCTGGCGACGGGCGGCGCGGCAGCCGCGCTCGCCACGGGCTGCGGCGAGTACGGCAACGAGGACGACTCCTCGTCCGAGCAGTCCCCGAAGGCGTCCGCCGGCCAGGAGCTGGCGAAGACCACCGACATCCCCGTCGGCGGCGGCAAGATCTTCGCGGAGGAGAAGGTCGTCGTCACCCAGCCGACGAAGGACGACTTCAAGGCGTTCTCCGCGGTCTGCACCCATCAGGGCTGCACCGTCGGCAGTGTCGCCGACGGCATCATCCACTGCCCCTGCCACAAGAGCGAGTTCCGTATCGCCGACGGATCGGTGGCGGGCGGCCCGGCGACCAAGCCGCTGCCCACGGAGCAGATCACCGTCGAGGGCAGCTCGATCAAGCTGGCCTGAGCCCCTGCCGGGTCACTGGTCCCAGAGCGCCCCGAGCGTCACGAGCTCCCCCTGGTACTCGATCCGGTCCGCCCACGCCGTCGGCCAGGCGTCGGCACCGGCGTACGCGCCCGCGAAGGCGCCCGCAAGACAGGCGATGGAGTCGGAGTCCCCGGAGGAGCAGGCGGCCCGGCGCAGCACGGTCACCGGCTCGTCCGGGAAGAGCAGGAAGCACAGCAGACCGGTCGCCATGGCCTCCTCGGCGATCCACCCCGCCCCCGTGGCCAGGCACGGATCGGTCTCGGGCGCGGGGTCGCGCAGCGCCTCCCCGAGGCGCTCCAGCACGCCGAGGCACTCGTCCCAGCCGCGCGCGATGAAGTGCTCCGGGGTGGGGTCCTGGCTGCGGGTCCACAGGTCGCCGAGCCAGCGGTGGTGGTAGCGGGAGCGGTTGTCGACGGCGTAGGCCCTCAGAAGCCCGACCAGGGCCGCCGACTCGGCACCCTGGGTGAGCAGCCGTACGGCGTGGGCGGTGAGGTCGGAGGCGGCGAGCGCGGTGGGGTGCCCGTGGGTGAGGGCGGACTGGAGCTGGGCGGCACCGGCCCGCTGCTCCTCGCTGAGCCCGGGGACGAGTCCGACGGGCGCCACGCGCATGTTGGCGCCACAGCCCTTGGAACCGATCCGACTGGCGTCCTGCCAGCCGCGCTTCTCGTCCTTGAGCAGGCTGCACGCCGTCAGGCAGGTCCGCCCGGGGGCCCGGTTGTTGTCGGGCGACTGATACCAGTCCACGAACTCCGCGCGCAGCGGGTGCGCGAGCGACGTCGGCACGAGCAGCCCCCGGTCCATGGCGGTCCGCAGGGCTCGGCCCACGGCCAGGGTCATCTGGGTGTCGTCGGAGACGAAGGCGCGCTTCGGCAGTTCCATCTCCCGCCAGGGCCCGCACTTGGCGAGGATCGACGGAACGTCGTCGAACTCGGTGGGAAACCCGAGCGCGTCCCCCAGCGCGAGTCCCAGCAGGGACCCGGTGGCCCGCTTCCTGACGGTGGTCGAGGTGGTCATGCGGATCGTCCTTCCCGGGGCGGTCGCAGCAGGGGCGGGTGGAGCGCGGTGGCGGCGCCCGCCCGGTAGAGGGCGGCGGGCTTGCCGCGGCCGCCGGTGAGGCGCGCGCCGCCGGCCACGGGCTCGACGAAGCCCGGGGTGGCGAGCACCTTGCGGCGGAAGTTGGGCCGGTCCAGGCCGGTCCCCCACACCGTCTCGTAGACCTGCTGGAGCTCGCCGAGGGTGAACTCGGGCGGGCAGAAGGCCGTGGCGAGGCAGGTGTACTCGAGTTTGGCGCCGACCCGGTCGTGGGCGTCGGCCAGGATCCGGTCGTGGTCGAAGGCGAGCGGCCTCGCGTCGTCGTACGGCAGCCAGCGCGCCTGGGCCGCGTCGCCGCCGCCCGTCGGCTCGGGGGCGTCGGGCAGCAGCGCGGCGAAGGCGACGGACACGACCCGCATCCGGGGGTCTCGGTCGGGTTCGCTGTAGGTGCGCAGCTGTTCCAGGTGCAGCCCGGAGACGTCCTTCAGGCCGGTCTCCTCGGCGAGTTCCCGCCGGGCGGCGGTCTCCGCGGACTCGTGCGGCAGCACGAAGCCCCCCGGCAGCGCCCACCGGCCGGCGTACGGCTCCTGGCCGCGTTCGACGAGCAGTACGTGCAGGCTGCCCGCGCGGAGCGTGAGGACGGCGAGGTCGACGGTGACGGCGAAGGGTTCGTGGGCGTACTTGTCGTAACCCGGCACGACGAACACCCCCTCTTAATAGTCATTACGACTATAAAAAGGGGGTGCGGTCACACACAAGCCCTGGGGGCCTCAGAAGTCCTTAGAGCTCGACTTCCTTCATCAGCATGCCGACCTCGGTGTTGGACAGCCGGCGCAGCCAGCCCGACTTCTGGTCGCCCAGGGTGATCGGGCCGAAGGCGACGCGTACCAGCTTGTCGACCGGGAAGCCGGCCTCCGCCAGCATCCGGCGCACGATGTGCTTGCGGCCCTCGTGCAGGGTCACCTCGACCAGGTAGTTCTTGCCGGTCTGCTCGACGACTCGGAAGTGGTCCGCCTTCGCGTACCCGTCCTCCAGCTGGATGCCGTCCTTCAGACGCTTGCCCAGGTCACGCGGGATGGGACCCACGATGTGCGCGAGGTAGACCTTCTTCACGCCGTACTTGGGGTGGGTCAGCCGGTGCGCCAGCTCGCCGTGGTTGGTGAGCAGGATGACGCCCTCGGTCTCGGTGTCGAGCCGCCCGACGTGGAACAGCCGCGTCTCGCGGTTGGTCACGTAGTCACCGAGGCACTGACGGCCCTCGGTGTCCTCCATCGTGGAGACCACACCGGCCGGCTTGTTCAGCGAGAAGAACTGGTACGACTGGGTGGCGACCGTCAGGCCGTCGACCTTGACCTCGTCGTTCTCCGGGTCGACCCGCTTGCCCTGCTCCAGGACGATCTCGCCGTTGACCTCCACCCGCGCCTGCTCGATCAGCTCCTCGCAGGCGCGCCGGGAGCCGTAGCCCGCGCGCGCGAGAACCTTCTGCAGCCGCTCGCCCTCCTGCTCGGCGCCCGGGAAGGTCTTGGGCAGCTTCACTTCCTTCTTGCCTGCGTACCGGTCCCGGTTGCGCTCCTCGGCGCGCGTCTCGTACTCACGGGAGCGCGCCGGCTCCGTGCGTCCGCCGCGCTGCTGGCCCTGCCTGGGGCCGCCCTTGGCGCCGCCCCGGGCCGCACCGCCGCGCCCGGCCTTCGGGCCCTCGTGGGTGGCGCCGGGGCCCACGTCGTAGCGACGCTCCTCGGGACGGGGCTTGCTCGGACGCTTCGGCCTGTCGTCGCGGCCCCCCGCGCCCGTCGGCCTGTCGTCGCGGCCGCCCGAGCCGCCCCTGGAACGGTCGTCACGGCCTCCGGAAGCACCCCTCGACCGGTCGTCGCGGCCTCCCGAGCCGCCCCTCGGCTGGGAACCGCCCCCGCCGGTCCCCCGGGGCTTGCCGCGCCCGTTGTTCCTGCCACTGCCGCTGCCACTGCTTCGCATCAAAGTTCCGTCGTCGTCGTGTCGTCTGCATCTGCATCCGGTGCGTCCGGATCGAACGACGGGACCCCTTCCAGCATCTCGGCCTCGATCGCCTCCGCCTCGGGGAGAAAGGGCGCGAGCTCCGGGAGCTCGTCCAGACCGCGCAGGCCCATCCGCTCCAGAAAGTAGTTCGTCGTCACGTACAGGATCGCACCTGTTTCGGGTTCCGCGCCCGCCTCCTCGACCAGACCGCGCTGGAGCAGGGTGCGCATCACGCCGTCGCAGTTCACTCCGCGCACCGCGGAGACCCTGCTGCGGCTGACCGGCTGGCGGTACGCGACGACCGCCAGGGTCTCCAGCGCCGCCTGTGTGAGCCGGGCCTGCTGTCCGTCCAGCACGAAGCCCTCGACGGCCGCGGCGTACTCGGGCCGGCTGTAGAACCGCCAGCCGCCTGCGATGAGCCTGAGCTCGAAGCCGCGCCCCTGCACGGTGTACTCGTCGGCCAGCTCGCGCAGCGCGTCCGCGATCCTGCGCCGGGGCCGCTGGAGGATCTTCGCGAGGTGTTCCTCGGTCGCGGGCTCGTCGACGACCATCAGGACGGCCTCCAGGGCCGGCTTGAGGTCGAGTGCGGCGACGGTCTCCTCGGTCACGTCTTCGTCTCCTTCTCGGGCTCCTCGGGCGGCCGGTCGAACTCGTCCGTGACCATCGGCTGAGCCTCCCCGTCCCCGCCGGTCCAGCGGACCAGCAATTCGCCGAGGGCGGTCTCCTGGTCGAGCGCGACCGCCTTCTCCCGGTACAGCTCGAGCAGCGCGAGGAAGCGGGCCACCACGGTGAGGGTGTCCTCGGTGTCCGCCACCAGCGTGCGGAAGCTGGCCTCGCCGAGCTCCCTGAGCCGGGCGACGACGATCCCGGCCTGTTCCTGCACGCTCACCAGGGGCGCGTGGATGTGATCGACGTACACCTGCGGTTTCGCCCGGGGCTGCATCGCCTTGACCGCGAGTCTCGCGAACCCCTCCGGTCCGATGCTGATGACGACCTCGGGCAGCAGCTCCGCGTGGTGCGGTTCGAGTCCGACGGTACGCGGGTAGCGCCGGGCCTCGCTCTCCAGCCGGTGCGTGAAGATGTCGGCGACCCGCTTGTAGGCCCGGTACTGGAGCAGCCGGGCGAACAGCAGGTCCCGGGCCTCCAGCAGGGCCAGGTCGGCCTCGTCCTCGACCTCCGCGGCGGGCAGCAGCCGGGCCGCCTTGAGATCGAGCAGCGTGGCGGCCACGACCAGGAACTCGGTCGTCTGGTCCAGGTCCCAGTCGGGACCCATCGCCCGGATGTGCGCCATGAACTCGTCGGTCACCTTCGACAGCGCGACCTCGGTGACGTCCAGCTTGTGCTTGGAGATCAGCTGGAGCAGCAGATCGAAGGGCCCCTCGAAGTTGGCGAGGCGGACCTTGAAAACACCGTCGGGAACTTCCTGGGGAGCTTCCCGGGACTCGGGAACGGATTCCGGCACCGCCTCGGATACGACGGGCTCCGGGTCGGCGGGCTCCGGGTCCGCGGGCTCCGGGTTCCGGGTTCGCGGATTCGCGGATTCCGGTTCCACGGGTTCCGGTTCGGCACGTTCCGATTCAACGGGTTCGGGCACGACGGGATCCGGTACGACCGGGTCCGGCACGACGGGATCCGGTGCCGGTTCCGGTCCGGCCGGCCCGGAAGGGACCGGCGCCGTCCCGGGTCCCCGGCCCAGCACACGCCGACGGCCGGCTGCTGCGCCGGGGACGGGAACGTCGTTCGAGGTCATGGCCCCCGCAGGCTACCGCTACCGCCCGCGAAGTCGTCGGACCAGGATGCTGGCGTCCCCGCGGCTCTCCAGGTCGGCGAGGACCACGGCGACCGCCTCGCGGACGATGCGCCCCCGGTCCACGGCCAGCCCGTGCTCACCGCGGAGCACCAGCCGGGCGTGCTCCAGATCCATGAGCTCCTCGGCGGAGACGTAGACAGTGATCTTCTCGTCGTGCCGCTCGCGGCCGCTGGGCCTGCGGGACGCCTGCCGTCCGCGTTTGCGCGACTGGCCGTCGGCGGCGGAGGCAGAACCTTCCTGCGGGCCCTGGCGCCGCTCTGGGCGCTCCCCGGGAGCGCCCCGGGTACGGGACTCCCCGGCGTCGCCCTGACCCGCGTCGGCCGCCGCGTGCTCGGCGCCCTCGCCGTCACCGCCCTGCGCGGGCACGGCCTGCGGCGCGTCCTCCGCGCCGCCGGCCGCCACCCCGTCGCTCTCGCCGGCCGGCGCCGGTACCCGGGCCTCGCCGTTGGCGGGGCGCCGGGGCGCGGACGGCTGAAGCGCCATTCCCCCTGTCGTACGGAAGAGTTCGTCGGCCCCCGGCAGACTCACTCGGCGTGACACCGGGCGAGCACCTCCCTGGCGAGCTGGCGGTAGGCGGCGGCGCCGACGGAGTTGGAGGCGTACGTGGTGATCGGCTCACCGGCGACCGTGGTCTCCGGGAAGCGGACCGTGCGCCCGATGACCGTGTGGTAGACGTGGTCGTCGAAGGCCTCGACGACCCGCGCGAGCACCTCACGGCTGTGCACGGTGCGCGAGTCGTACATCGTGGCGAGGATCCCGTCGAGTTCCAGTTCCGGGTTGAGCCGTTCCTGGACCTTCTCGATGGTCTCGGTCAGCAGGGCCACACCCCGGAGGGCGAAGAACTCGCACTCCAGCGGCACGATCACCTTGTGAGCGGCCGTCAGGGCGTTGACGGTGAGCAGGCCGAGCGAGGGCTGACAGTCGATGACGATGTAGTCGTAGTCGTCCATCAGCGGCTTGAGCGCACGCTGGAGCGTGGACTCGCGCGCGACCTCGGAGACCAGCTGGACCTCGGCGGCCGACAGGTCGATGTTGCTGGGCAGCAGGTCCATGTTCGGGACCGCTGTCTTCAGGAGCACCTCGTCCGCCGCCATGCCCCGCTCCATGAGCAGGTTGTAGACGGTGAGGTCGAGCTCCATCGGATTGACGCCGAGACCGACCGACAGCGCGCCCTGCGGGTCGAAGTCCACGAGCAGCACGCGCCGACCGTACTCCGCGAGTGCGGCACCCAGGTTGATGGTCGACGTCGTCTTGCCCACGCCGCCCTTCTGGTTGCACATCGCGATGATCGTCGCGGGGCCGTGCTGGGTCAGCGGGCCCGGGATCGGGAAGTACGGCAGCGGGCGTCCGGTCGGACCGACGCGCTCACGGCGCTGTCGGGCCGCGTCGGGCGCGAGCGTGGCCGCGTACTCCGGGTCCGGCTCGTACTCGGCATCGGGATCGTAGAAATGCCCTTCGGGCAGTTCGTCGTAGTCGGCGAAGTGGTTGCGGGGCGCGCCACTTCCGTCGCCGGCCATGGCGTTCACGTGATGGCCATCCATGCTCTGGTGTGCTGACAGAGCCACATGGGTGCTGCGCTGGCTCTGGTGGGCTGCGAAGGTTCGGACAGCGACGGAGCCGACAGCCTCGAGCCCCGCGGAGACCTGGGCCCGCGTCGGCATTCCTGGTTGACCACCCCCGGGAGCAAATGTCGACTCATTCACAAGTCGTCTTACCTCCTTGGTGACCAGGAAACTTCTAGACAAGGTCAGCGTGGCACCATGCCGACAGTCGGCGACTCTATGGCGTGTCGGGTGTTCGCAGCAACACAATCCGCCGGACCCGGCCCGATGTGTCGGCAATGAAACATCCCGCTGTCAAGGGCGTACGGCCGTCGCACGGCAGGTTTCACCGGTGTACGAATCGGTCGAAGCGTTACGTTCGAGGCGAGTTGGCCGAGAGCCGCAAAGTGACCATACACACATCCGGCCGGACCTTGTCGGGCAAGGTCCGGCCGGGTGTGCGGGGTTGACGACCTGTGTTGACGTATCGCCTTTTTCCGCGGGGTTACTTGGCCGATCGACTCGGCACGGGGGCTCAGCCGAGCAGCTGGTCGAGCTCCATGTGCTCCAGGCCGTGCGCCTCCGCGACCTCACGGTAAACAACCTTGCCGTCATGGGTGTTGAGGCCCCTGGCCAGCGCGGCATCGCGGCGCAGCGCCTCCACCCAGCCCTTGTCGGCGAGTTCGACGATGTACGGCAGCGTGGCGTTGGTGAGCGCGTAGGTGGAGGTGTTGGGGACCGCGCCGGGCATGTTGGCGACGCAGTAGAACACCGACTCGTGGACCGGGAAGGTCGGCTCGGCGTGCGTGGTCGGACGGGAGTCCTCGAAGCAGCCGCCCTGGTCGATCGCGATGTCGACAAGGACACTTCCGGGCTTCATCCGGGACACGAGCTCGTTGGTGACCAGCTTGGGCGCCTTGGCTCCCGGGATGAGGACGGCGCCGATGACGAGGTCGGCCTCGAGGCAGGCCTTCTCCAGTTCGAAGGCGTTGGAGACGACCGTCTGGATCTTCGTACCGAAGATCTTGTCGGCCTCCTTGAGCTTGTTGATGTCACGGTCGAGCAGCGTGACGTGGAAGCCCATGCCGATGGCGATCTGCGCCGCGTTCCAGCCGGAGACACCGCCGCCGATGACGACCGCCTTGGCGGCCAGCACGCCCGGCACACCGCCGGGCAGCACGCCGCGGCCGCCGTTGGCGCGCATCAGGTGGTAGGCGCCGACCTGGGGCGCCAGCCGGCCCGCGACCTCCGACATCGGGGCGAGCAGCGGCAGCGCGCGGTTCGGCAGCTCGACGGTCTCGTAGGCGATCGCCGTGGTGCCGGACTCCACGAGGGCGTCCGTGCACTCCTTGGACGCGGCCAGGTGCAGGTAGGTGAAGAGCGTCTGGTCCTTGCGGAGGCGGTGGTACTCCTCGGCGATGGGCTCCTTGACCTTCAGCAGCAGGTCGGCGGTGGCCCACACCTCGTCGGCGGTCTCGAGGATGCGCGCGCCGGCGGCCACGTACTCCTCGTCCGTGATGGACGAGCCGACACCGGCGTTGCGTTCGACGACGACCTGGTGGCCGTGGCGCACCAGTTCGTGCACACCGGCGGGGGTGATGGCCACCCGGAACTCGTTGTTCTTGACCTCGCGGGGGATGCCGACCTTCACGTCGATCACGGTCCTTGGCTCAGTAGATGTGGGGGCACAGCAAAGGCATACCCGGAGATACAGGGCACACCGGGATGCACCGCAGGAGAACGAGCGGCAGAGCCAGTCTAATGAAGGTGTTCCCGCTGTCTAGCCTTTCATTGCATCAATCTTCAGCGGGTGTACTGCGGATTTCGCAGGTGTTAGCGCGGTGTTCCGGTGGATCAGGCCGTTCCGGCCCTGCCACCGGCCCCGACCCTGGCCCTGGCTCCGGCCCCGACTCGGGCCGCGACTCCGCCTCCGGCCGCGGTCCCGATGCCGGTCCCGATGCCGGTTCCGATGCCGCCGACCGAGGCTCCGGGTCCGGCTCCGGATCCGGATCGCGGTTCGGGCGCTCCTCTCCCAGGATGCGCTCGGCCGCGCCCCGGTGCAGGCCGGCCGCCACCGGATCGCCGAGGCGCTCCAGGGTGTCGGCCAGCCTCAGCTGCACCGCGGCCTGCAGACGCGTGTCCTCGGCGCGCCCGGCCCACTCCACCGCCTCCTGACAGGTGCGCAGCGACTCCTCGGGGCGCCCCGCGTACTCCTGGACCCGGGCCAGCTCGCTCAACGCCCGTGCGTACGCGCCGATGTCGCCGTTCTTGCGGTGCCCGGCGGCCGCGGCCCGCCAGGCCCGCTGCGCCTCGCCGTAGCGGCCCGCGTAGGTGTGCGCGGTGGCGATACGGCCGTAGAGCCGGGCG
The DNA here is from genome assembly GCF_045041255.1 of Streptomyces sp. NBC_00080. NCBI lineage: Bacteria > Bacillati > Actinomycetota > Actinomycetes > Kitasatosporales > Streptomycetaceae > Streptomyces > Streptomyces sp. NBC_00080. The sequence continues at coordinate 7,386,451 of NZ_CP108235.1, read as the reverse complement.
GCGTCCGCGCGCTCGTCGCGGGCCAGCCGCTGGGCGAGTGCCCGTCCGAACCAGTCGGCGGCCCGGTCGTAGTCCCCGAGCTCGAGATGGGCGCCGCCTACGGATTCCATCGCGCGACCGATCGCATACGGGTCGTTCGCCTCGCGTCCGGCGTCCAGAGCGGCCCGATAACGCACCAGGGCCTCCGCAGTGCGGCCCGTCCTGGCGTCGACGTCGGCGAGGTTCAGCAGGGCTGCGGCCTTCTCGCGGGGCAGGTTGCGCCGTTCGGCCACGTCCAGGACGAGCTGGTGGACGCCGTACAGGTCGGGCGCCGCCGCCTGGGTGCCGAAGTGCGCGACCATCGCCCTGACCAGCTGGGACATCAGGCGGCGGGCCAGGGTGTCCAGGTCGCCGTCGGCGACCGCAAGGCGGGCCGAGGCGAGCAGGGCGGGCCGGCGGACCCGCAGCCACTCGGCGGCCGCGCGGGGGGTGGGGAAGCGCAGGGCGCTGGGCATGCCCTGGAGCTTCTCGCGGGCCTGGGGGTTGTCGGTCTCGGTGATGGCCCGGCAGGACTGGAGCAGCCGCACCGTCCGCTCCAGCATGCGGGCGCGCGCCAGCTGGAGCTCGGCCGGGCGGTCGTGGCTCTCGGCGGCGGCGTGCAGCAGGGGGTACAGGCAGGCGGGCACCTCGTACTGGGGCAGCGGGGAGTCCAGGGGCCGCAGCAGACCCAGGGCGGCGAGGTCGTCCAGAGTGGTGCGGGCGGCGCCCACCGAGCAGCCGGCGAGCGCGGAGGCGGTGTGCGGGTCCGCCAGGCCGGCCGGGGCCAGGCAGAGCAGTCGCAGTATCCGGGCGGCGGGGGCGGGCAGCGCGGCATGCACCAGCCGGAAGACCCGGCTGAGCGGGGAGCCCTCGTCACCCTCCGCGTGGAGCTGCTTGGCGAGGTCGGCCACGGCCGCCTTCGGGCGGGCGGCGAGCCAGCCGCCCGCCAGGTTCAGCGCGGCCGGCTGGCCCTGGCAGGCCTCCACGAGGCCCTCGGCGGAGCGCGGGTCGACGGTGATGCGGACCGAGCCGGTGTGGCGGCTCAGCAGTTCGAGGGCGGACTTGGTGTCCAGGCCGCCCAGGGTGCAGGGGCGGACGTCCGCGATGCCGGTGAGCGGCCCGGCGGAGACGGCGACGAGGAGGCACTGCGGGGCGTCCGGGAGCAGCGCGTCGACCTGTTCGGCGCCGGCCGCGTCGTCGAGCAGGAGCAGGACGCGGCGCCCCGCGAGGGCCTGGCGGAGGAGGGCCGCGAGATCGTCCTCGTCGGCGCCCGGCGGCGCCGGTACGTCCAGCGCGGTGAGCAGTTCACGGGCGGCTCGCTCGACCGGCACGGGCGTGCCGTCGGGCTCGGCGAGGCGGGCGCGCAGGACGCCGTCCCGGTAGTTGTCGGCGACCTGCCGGACGAGTTCCTCGGCGAGCGCCGTACGCCCGGAGCCGGGCCGCCCGGCGATGAGGAGCACCCGCGCGCGTGGCGCCTTCTTCCCGGAGATGGTGTCCAGTCCCGCGCGCTCGATGTCGGCGCGCAGCTCTTTCAACTCCCGGAGTCTGCCCAGGAAATGGCCCTCTGTCGCAGCGTGTCCCGACAGCTGCACGCCGCCTGTGTCCACTGCCTGATCCGTCACGGGCCACACTCCCGTCCCACCGCACGCGCAAGCCCGCCGGGACTCCGGATCGGGCGATTCCCGAGCCTAGTTCACGCTCTGCGACGTTCCGGGTGGAGTACGGCGGCACGGCCGGGACGTCCCTCGATCGGATCAGCCGATCGTCACACCGGACGGCGTCGGGACGGCCTCGGAAGGAACGGCTTCACGCGGGACAGCCGCGCGCGGGCGCCCACATGTGGGCGCCCCACATGCGGGACGGCCACATGTGGAGCGGCCTCGGGACGGCGGCGGAGGGCGTCACGCCTCGAAAGGGCGCGCCGGCCAGGGCGCCTCGGCCGGGCGCAGCGCGTCGAGCCCGTCGCCGGTACGCGCGGCGACCAGGGAGAGGACGCCCACGACGAGGCAGTTGCTGTGCACGTCGCCCGCGAGCACCCCGCGGACCAGTTCGTCGACCGGCACGCGCGCGTGCTCCATGTCGGCCTCCTCGTCCTCCACCGCGAAGCGCTCGCCGTCGGCCTCCGACAGGTCACGGGCCAGGAAGATCCGCACCGACTCGTCACAGCCGCCCGCGGTGGGGTAGACGTCGGTCAGCACCCGCCAGTCCTCGGCCTTGACGTGCGCCTCCTCGTACAGCTCGCGCTGGGCGGCGTGCAGGGGGTTCTCGCCGGGCACGTCGAGCAGACCGGCCGGGATCTCCCACAGCTTCTGCCCGACCGGGTGACGGTACTGCTTGATGAGCAGGACACGGCCCTCCCCGTCGAGGGCCAGGACGGCCACGGAACCCGGGTGGACCTGGAAGTCCCGGCGTACCACCGAACCGTCGGGCATGACCACCTCGTCCGTGCGGACGGAGGTCTTGTTGCCGACGAAGGGGGTCTCGCTCGACCGGATCTCCCACGCCTCGGGGGTGTCCTTGATCGTCATGCAGTGCGTCCTTCCACGTGCCACGTGCGCAAACGAAAACCGGGGTGCCCACCCTTGAAGGTTTGCACCCCGGCCACCGTACAACTGGTGTGTTACTTCGAAGCCTTCCCCGCCTCGACGGTCCGCTGGACCGCGGCCTTCACCAGGCCGGCGAACAGCGGGTGCGGACGCGTGGGCCGCGAGCGCAGCTCGGGGTGGGCCTGGGTGGCGACCAGGTACGGGTGGACGTCACGCGGATACTCGACGTACTCGACGAGCTTGCCGTCCGGCGAGGTGCCGGAGAACAGGATGCCCGCCTTCTTCTCGAGCTCCGCGCGGTAGGCGTTGTTCACCTCGTAGCGGTGCCGGTGGCGCTCCTCGACGTACTCCTTGCCGTCGTACACCTCACGGACGATCGAGCCCTCGGCCAGCTTGGCCGGGTACATGCCCAGGCGCATCGTTCCGCCCATGTCGCCCTCGCCGGCCACGATGTCCAGCTGCTCGGCCATGGTGGAGATGACCGGGTGGCCGGTGGCCGGGTCGAACTCGGTGGAGTTGGCGTCGCCGATGTCGGCCAGGTTGCGCGCGGCCTCGATAACGATGCACTGCAGGCCGAGGCACAGGCCGAGCAGCGGGATCCGGTTCTCCCGGGCGTAGCGGATCGCGCCGACCTTGCCGAGCACACCGCGGTCGCCGAAGCCGCCCGGGATGCAGATGCCGTCGACGTCCTCGAGTTGCGCCTTGGCACCCGCCGGGGTCTTGCAGTCGTCCGACGTGACCCACTTGATCTTCACGCGGGCCTTGTTGGCGAAGCCGCCGGCGCGCAGCGCCTCGGTGACCGAGAGGTAGGCGTCGGGCAGGTCGATGTACTTGCCGACCAGGGCGAGAGTGATCTCGTGGTCGGGGTTGTGGACGCGGTCGAGCAGGTCGTCCCAGGTCGTCCAGTCCACATCGCGGAACGGCAGGTCCAGCTTTCGGACGACGTAGGCGTCCAGACCCTCGCCGTGCACGGTCTTCGGGATGTCGTAGATCGAGCGCGCGTCGGGGCAGGCCACCACCGCGTCCTCGTCGACGTCGCACATCAGCGAGATCTTGCGCTTGATCGCGGCCGGCACCTCGCGGTCGGAACGCAGGACGATCGCGTCCGGCTGGATACCGATGTTCCTCAGCGCCGCGACCGAGTGCTGGGTCGGCTTGGTCTTCAGCTCACCCGAGGGACCGATGTACGGCAGGAGCGAGATGTGCACCACGAAGACGTTGTCGCGGCCCACCTCGTGACGGACCTGGCGGACCGTCTCCAGGAACGGCAGCGACTCGATGTCGCCGACCGTGCCGCCGACCTCGGTGATCACGACGTCGACCTCGTCGGTGGCCATCCGGCGGATGCGGTGCTTGATCTCGTTGGTGATGTGCGGGATGACCTGCACGGTGTCGCCCAGGTACTCGCCACGCCGCTCCTTGGCGATCACCGTCGAGTAGACCTGGCCTGTAGTGACATTGGCGGAGCCGTCCAAGTCACGATCGAGGAAGCGCTCGTAGTGTCCGATGTCCAGGTCGGTCTCGGCGCCGTCGTTGGTGACGAAGACCTCACCGTGCTGGAAGGGGTTCATCGTGCCCGGGTCGACGTTCAGGTACGGGTCGAGCTTCTGCATCACGACCCGCAGACCCCGCGCCTTCAGCAGCATGCCGAGGCTGGAGGCCGTCAGACCCTTGCCGAGCGAGGAGGCGACACCCCCGGTGACGAAGATGTGCTTGGTCGTCGTGGATTTGGGCGTCATGGCCAAGAGGGGGCTCCCGTGGTCGCGATTCGGAGGTGCGGTTCGGGGGCTTCGAGACCACCGGTCCACGGGCTACCAGGGTATCAGCGCCTCAGGGGGATGGCTTCCGGCCACGCTCCGCGCACAGCTCGACACGGGCCGCCCCCGCGCACCGGTTTCTCACCCGTTGCTCACCCGTTCGGCCCACCCGCGTTGTCCGGAGCGGCACGCAGATCATCTACGTGCGTCGTATCCTGCTCGGACACTCGCTGCCGAGCCCGGTCGGCAAGACGGCACACCCCAGTCCGTATCCCACCGGAACAACGAGAGCTCGTCAGTTCGTTGAGCAGGAACCGGCGTTTTGCCTAGATGGCTGAGCGGCTGCTTTGCTTCAGCGCTCAACGACGCATTACAAACGACCCCTTGACCGCACTAGCGACAGCCCCCGTTCCATCCGGGGGTGACGTGGCCGTTCGACTGGAGTTGCACGTGGCCGGGCGCATCGAAGATTACGCACTCATCGGAGACATGCAGACCGCCGCACTGGTCTGCCGGGACGGCACAGTCGACTGGCTGTGCCTGCCCCGCTTCGACTCGCACGCGATCTTCGCAGGTCTGCTCGGCACCGAGGAACACGGGTTCTGGCGCCTCGGCCCCGCGCACGCCTCCGACGCGCCGCCGCCGCGCGCGGCCCGGCGCACCTACCGGGGCGACTCCCTCATCCTGGAGTCCGAGTGGGACACCCCGCGCGGCACGGTCCGGGTGACCGATTTCATGCCCCCTCGCGACGGCGCGCCCCAGCTGATCCGGATCGTCGAGGGCGTCTCGGGCCGCGTCCCGATGCGCTCCGCGCTGCGGATGCGGTTCTCCTACGGCCGGGTCGTGCCGTGGGTGCACAAGCACGAGGGCCGCACGGTGGCCGTCGCGGGCCCGGACTCCGTGTGGTTCGACACCGAGTGCGAGACCTACGGAAAGTCGCTGACCACCTACGCGGACTTCACGGTCGCGCCGGGTGACCGGATCGCGTTCACGATCTCGTGGGAGCCCTCGCACAAGGAGCCGCCCGCGCTGCCCGAGCCCGAGCAGTCGCTCCAGGCGACCGAGGACTTCTGGCGCGAGTGGGTCGAGCACTGTACGTACCACGGCCCCTACCGCGAGGCAGTGATCCGCTCGCTGATCACGCTCAAGGCGCTGACCTACGGCCCGACCGGCGGCATCGTCGCCGCGCCCACCACCTCCCTGCCCGAGGACATCGGCGGCGTCCGCAACTGGGACTACCGCTACACCTGGCTGCGCGACGCGGCCATCACGCTGTCCTCGCTGCTGCGCACCGGCTACCGCGAGGAGGCCCGCGCCTGGCGCGAGTGGCTGCTGCGGGCCGTCGCCGGCGATCCCGAGAACCTCCAGATCATGTACGGCATCGCGGGCGAGCGCGAGCTGGGCGAGGCCGAACTGGACTGGCTGCCCGGCTACGAGAACTCCGGCCCGGTCCGGGTCGGCAACGGCGCCGCGCACCAGCTCCAGCTGGACGTCTACGGCGAGGTCACCGAGGCCCTGCACCTCGGCCACATGACCGGCCTGGCCCGCAACGACTACGCCTCCCTGCTCCAGCTCAAGCTGATCCGCTACCTGGAGCAGCACTGGGACGAGCCGGACGAGGGCATCTGGGAGGTGCGCGGTCCGCGCCGCCACTTCGTGCACTCCAAGGTCATGGCCTGGGTCGCCGTCGACCGCACGATCAAGCTCATCGAGTCCGGCGACGCGGACGGCCCGCTGGAGAAGTGGCGCGAGCTGCGCGACGACATCCACCGGGACGTGTGCGAGAAGGGCTACGACAAGGAGCGCAACACCTTCACCCAGTCCTACGGCTCCAAGGAGCTGGACGCGTCCCTGCTGCTCATCCCGCAGATGGGCTTCCTGCCCCCGGACGACAAGCGCGTGATCGGCACCATCGAGGCGATCCAGCGCGAGCTGTCCACCCCGGACGGCTTCATCCTGCGCTACCCCACCTCGGGCGGCGACGAGGGCGTCGACGGCCTGCCCGGTGACGAGGGCGCCTTCCTGGCCTGCTCGTTCTGGATGGCGGACGACCTCGCGATGATCGGCCGGGTGGACGAGGCCCGCAAACTGTTCGAGAAGCTGCTCTCGCTGCGCAACGACCTCGGTCTGCTCGCCGAGGAGTGGGACCCCCGCCTGCAGCGCCAGGTCGGCAACTTCCCACAGGCCTTCAGCCACGTCCCGCTGATCGACACGGCCCTGCGCCTGACGGCGTCGGGGGCGTACGGCGGCTGAGGGCCCGCGCCGGGCCCTTACGGACCGGTCACGCGCGGCCGCCGAACAGGACCGGGCGGCCGCGCACGCCTACGCTGGAGCCATCTGCCCCTGGACGGAAGGGGGCGCCTCATGGCCTCCCCATCGAAGGCGGGCGCGGCCCTCTCCGCGCTGCGCGAGGAACTGGTCGGCGACGTGTTCGCCCCGGAGGATCCGGGTTACGACGAGGCCCGGGCCGTCTTCAACTCGATGATCGACCGCCGTCCCGCGGTGATCGCCCAGTGCGTGGACGAGGCCGATGTCGTGCGGTCGGTGCGCTTCGCCCGTGACCTGGACCTGCCCATCGCGGTGCGCGGCGGCGGACACAGCGTCGCGGGCATGGCTCTGGGCGACGGAGCCCTGGTGGTGGACCTGCGCCATATGCGCGTGGTCACCGTCGACCCCGCCTCCGAAGCGGTACGGGTCGCGGGCGGGGCCACCATGAGCGACCTGGACCGTGCCTGCCAGCCCCACGGGCTGGCCACGACTGGCGGGCGGACCTCCACCACCGGCGTCGGCGGCTTCGTCCTCGGCGGCGGCACCGGCTGGCTCGACCGCTGCTGCGGGCTGGCCGTCGACAACCTGCTCGGCGTCGAGCTGGTCACCGCCGAAGGCCGGCAGGTCCACGCGAACGCCGACGAGAACCCGGACCTGTTCTGGGCTTTGCACGGCGGCGGCGGCAACTTCGGCATCGCCACCGCGCTCACCCTGAGACTGCACGAACTGCCCGAGTTCTCCATCGCGCTGCTGCTGTACCTGCCCGAGTTCGGCGCCGAGGCCACCCGCACCTACCGGGACGTGATCACGGCCGGCCCGGACGAGGCGAGCGGCGCCGTCATCCACCTCTCCGGCCCGCCCGAGGAGTTCGTTCCGCCGCACCTGGTCGGCTCGCTGTTGTGCGGGGTGCTGCTCACCTACGCCGGTGCCGAGGCGGACATGCGCAAGCTCGCCGAACCGCTGCTGGCGATGCCGCACGAGACGGAGGTCGTCGGGGCGATGCCCTACGCCGACGTGCAGTGCATGATCGACAATCCTCCCGGGATGCGGAACTACTGGTCGGCGGAGTACCTGACGGGTGCCCCGGACGACTTCGTGGACGTGTACTGCGCCCGCGGCCGGGCCATGCCCGTGCCGACGGGCACCATGCACACGCTGTTCCCGCAGGGCGGCGCGATCGGCTCCGGCCCGCACGAGTACCCGGTGCCCTACCGCGACGCGCCCTGGGGGGTGCACCCCTTCGGGCAGTGGGAGGACCCGGCGGACGACGAGCGGTGCGTCCAGTGGGTCCAGGACGTCCGGGCCGCCGTACAGCCCTGGAGCACGGGCGCGGTCTACCTCAACTTCATCGGCGACGAGGGTGCAGACCGGGTCGTGGCGGGCGTGGGCGAGGCGAACGCCCGGCGGCTCGCGGACCTGAAACGGCGGTACGACCCCGACAACGTCTTCCGCTTCAACCACAACATCAAGCCGGCCTGAGAGCCGTCGGCGCCCAAGCCGTCGGCGCCCGAGCCACCGGCCCAAGGGTGCCCGAGCTGTCGCTCCGGGACGTCAGCCCGCTGCGAGGCCCGCCAGCGCCGTCAGCGTCCTTTCCCCGGCCGGATCGGCCGCCGTCGCCGGGACGAGCGCGATCTCGTCGAGTCCCGCCTGCGCGTAGGCGTCGATCCGGGCGCGCACGGTGTCGAGGCCGCCGACCAGGCCGACGGTGGCCGCTGCTGCCGCCGGCAGGGCGCGGACGAGGGTGGCGCGGTCGGCGCCGCCCGCGGCGAGCTCGACGGCGGCCGCGAAACCGGCCTCGGCGAACACCTCGCGGTACCCCGGCACCGTCAGGTATCCGGCGATGCTGCCCAGCACCTCGGCGAGCGACTCGGGCGCCGGGTCGACGGCAGCGGGCAGCCAGGCGGCGAGCGTGGGCCGCGCACGTCCCGCCCGCCCGGCCGCCGCGTCCAGCTTGGCGCGCAGCTCACGGACCTGCTCCGGGGAGATCACGTCGAGCAGCATCCGGTCGGCGTGCGCGGCGGCGGCGGCGATCGCGCGGTCCCCGAAGGCGGCCACGGTGAGCAGACCGCCGGGCGCCGGCAGCCGGCGCCGGAAGCTGCTGCCGGGCACGACCGGCTCACCGGGCGCGCCGTGCAGCAGGGCGCGGACGGCCGCCGCGGTCTCGGTCAGGACGGCGGCGGGGCGTACCCGGGGCCGCCCGTGCACGCCCTCCACGACGCGTCTGCTCGAGGTGCCCAGCGCCACGCCGACCGCCCGTCCGCCGGTGACGGCGGAGACCGACGCGGCACCCCGGGCGAGGGAGTACGGGTCGCGCAGCGACACCGGGACCGGCCCCGCCGTCAGCGCGGCCCGCTCGGTGACCCGGCCGAGCGCCGCGGCGAGCACGAAGGCGTCCCAGGTCGGCCCTTCGCCCGCCCACACCTCCCGGTAGCCGAGCCGGTCGGCGAGAGCCGCGACCCGCAGCGGCTCGTCGACCGGGCTGTCGTCCTCACGGGCCACGGCCACCACACTGAAATCCATGGTCCGCCGCTACCCGGTGACGGCCGCCCCATACCGGACGGAGCTGTCACCTGGACGTCCGCGCAGGTAGCGTCCGCTGCATGGACAGCGGCACGGACCACCGATTCGACAGCCAGAGCGCCGGCATCACCGTGCGACGCGCACTGGAGCTGCCCGGCCTGCGCAGCGGGCTGCCCGAGATCCTCGCGGGCGCCGACCGGCTGGGCCGCACGGTGCGCTGGGTGCACGCGGGCGAGGTCCCGAACATCGCCTCGCTGCTCAAGGGCGGCGAGCTGCTGCTGACCACGGGATACGGGCTCGGCACCCGTCCGGCCGAGCAGCGGGCGTTCGTCCGCACGCTGGCCGAGCGGGGCATCGCGGCCCTGGTGATCGAGCTGGGCCCGCGCTTCACCCGGCTGCCCGCGGCCCTGGTGGAGACGGCGCGCACGACCGGGCTCCCCCTGGTCCAGCTGCACCGCGAGGTGCCGTTCGTGACCGTCACGGAGGAGATCCACACCGAGATCGTCAACGGGCACTACGCCCTGCTCCAACAGGCCGAGGAAGTGCACCGGCGCTGTACCGAAGCGCTGCTCGGCGGGGGCGGGATACCGCAGGTCCTGGGCATCCTGGCGGACTTCAGCGGCAACCCCGTCTTCCTGGAGACGACCGAGGGCCAGCTTCTGTACGCCGCCGGAGCCGGCCCCGAGGGCGCGGACCCGCTCCAGGTGTGGGAGGGCCTGCGCGGGCCGCACAAGGACGCGCCGCCGCCCGTCGGCTCGGTGCTGGTGGACGTGCCCGGGGGCGGGCCGGGGGCGGGTTCGGTACGCGCCCGGCTCGTGCTGCTGCCCGTGCGCGCCCCTCTCGCACCCGTGCACCGGATCGCCGCCGAACGCGCCGCCGGGATCCTGGCCGTGGTGCTGATGCAGGCCCGCCAGGAGGAGGAGCTGGCGGCACGGGGCCGGGGCGACTTCCTCACCGACCTCGCCGAGGGCCGGATCGCCGCGGAGGACGCTCCGGCGCAGGCACGCGTCCTCGGCTTCAAGCCGGGCACCGGTCCGCTGCTCCCGGTCGTCATGCGGCTGGGCGACGGCCTCTCCCCCGGCGGAGGCTGGGCGGTGCTGGCGCGGGCGGTCGCCGAGGAGCTCGCGTCGGTGGGCGTGCCCGTGCTGCTCGGTGTGCGGCCGGTGGAGGGCCGGGTGCCGTTGCTGTTGGGCCTGCGGTCGGAGTCGGAGCGGTCGGCGGTGGCGGACCGGGTCGCGGCGGCGCTGCGGGCCGGGGCGGAACGGGCCGGGATGCAGCGGCCGGGGGCCCAGCCGCCGGTGGTGGTGGTCGGGGTGGCGGGCGGCTGGGCGGCCGCCTCGGCGGGCCTCAGACACGCGGCGGAGACGGCGACCGCCGCGCAGGGCCTGTCGGACCGCCCCTGGTACGACGCCCGCCGCCTGGACATCGACCTGCTGCTGTGGCGGCTGCGCGACCACCCCGATCTGGCGGCTTTCGTGGACCGCGCGATCGGCCCGGTCCGCGACCACGACCACCGCTCCAAGCCGCCGCTGCTGCCCACCCTGGAGACCTACCTCGCGCACGCGGGCCGCAAGGCGGAGACGGCCCGCGAGCTGCATCTGAACCGCCAGACGCTGTACAACCGCCTCGCCCGTATCGGCGAGTTGCTCGGCACCGACCTCGACGACCCGCAGACGGTGCTGGCGTTGAGCCTGGCGCTGCGGGCGCGGCGGCACGTGGCGTAGGGCTCAGATCATCGGCTGGGGCTGCGTCAGCTCGTCGTAGACGCTGAGGACCTGGGCGACGGTCTCGTCCTCGGTGGGCCAGCCGGCCGCCTGCCGGGTGCCCAGGTCCCGGAGGTGTTCGGCCCGTTCGGGGTCCTCGAGGAGGCGTACGGCGGCCGCGGCGAAGGCCCCCGGCTCATGCGGCGGGACCAGTTCGGCCGCGTCGCCGACGAGTTCGCGGATCCCGCCGGTCAGGGCGGCGACGAGCGGCACGCGCGCGTGCAGGGCCTCCTGGGCCAGGACCGACCGGGACTCCTCGCCCCCGGGCAGCAGCGCGAGGTCGGCGGCGGCGAGCAGTTCGCTCACGTCGTCGCGGCGCCCGAGCAGCCGGACGGGCAGCTCCTCGTCCTCGATGCGGCGCTGGAGCTCCGCCCGCTGCGACCCCTCCCCCGCCACCACGACCAGCGGCACCGGGTCGAGGCCGCGCCACACCCGCGCGGCGTCCAGCAGCAGGTCGTGACCGCGGTGACCGTCCAGGGACCCGACGGCCGTGAACAACGGGCGCCCTATGGCGCCGAGTTCGGCCCGCAGCTTCGAGGACGGCCGCTCGGACTCCTCGATCCCCTCGATCCCCTCGGTCCGGCGGGGCCGGGGCAGCGCCACGGCGGCGAGCCGTGCGTCACGTGCGCCGGTCCTGCGGGCCCGGTCGACGAGGTCGGAGGTGGTGCCGAGGACCACGGTCGCCGTCCTCGCGACCCGGCGCTCCAACAGCCGCAGCAGATGGGCGCGGGCCCCCTCGGCGTGCGCGCGGTTGTGCCAGGTGACGATGAGCGGGGTGCGCCGGCCGCTGAGTGCGAGAACGGCCCGGAACGAGGCGTGCAGTCCGTGCGCGTGGACGAGGTCGGCGTCCGTGCAGGCCGCCCGGAGCGCCGCGACGGACCCCGGATCGCTGCTGCGCGGCACGTGCACGTGTGCGGCTCCGGCCCCCGTGAAGTCGTAGGTGTCATCCGCCTCGCCGGGGGCGCACACCGTCACTCGCACGCCCCGCGCGACGAGCCCCGCCGCCAGGGAACGCACGTGCGCGCTGCTGCCGGCGTTGCCGCCGCCCAGCACCTGCACGGTGCGCAACGACGACTGGCCGTGCGGTGAGTGGCTGCTCACGTGGCCGGGGCTCCTGGTTCGGCGTCGGACGGTCACGAAGAAACGTACAGAGGGACCGGGCGGAGGGGTGGACCGCTGGCGTTCCTCCACGTACTACGCCCAAGGATGCCAGCACGTACGGGTGTTCCGTGCCGCCGAGCACACTGACACCCGGTCACGGGGTCCCCCTCATCACCCACACGAGTGAGAGAACTCGGGGTTCCGTTCGATTACCCGAGCACTGACCTCACCACCTGACTCACCGTCTCCCCGCAGATCCCGGCACCGACCCGGCAAGCACGACGGCCGACCCCCGTCCACCCCCGAGGCCGACGGCCGGAGTGGCGGCCGGCGCGGCGGCGGGCCGCAGTGCGGCCCGACCGTCCGGTCTCCGTGGTTCTCGCGGTTACGGCATGCGCGCCCTGTGGGCGCCGGGGCGCGCGGAGCCGCCGCCGTCCCCCGGCTCGGCCCGGCCGCCACCGCGAACGCCGGGCCCCGTCCGCTCGGGGTGGACATGCCCTTCACCCTCGGGAACGGGCGACGGCCGTCCGGCACCCGGACCGGCCGGCGCCGGCGCCTACCTCGTCGCTAGCCGTCCGCGCGGGCCGTGGCCAGCAGCTCCTCGGCGTGCGCCCGGGCCGTCTCGGAGTCCTCCTGACCGGCGAGCATCCGGGACAGCTCCCGGATGCGGTCCTCGCCCTCCAGGACCTTCACGCCGGACCGGGTCACCGACCCGTCGTTGGTCTTCTCGACCAGGAGCTGCCGGTCGGCGAAGGCGGCGACCTGCGGAAGGTGGGTGACCACGACGACCTGAGCGGTCCTGGCCAGCCGGGCCAGGCGCCGTCCGATCTCGACCGCGGCCTTGCCGCCCACACCGGCGTCGACCTCGTCGAAGAGATACGTCGGCACGGGATCCGTCCCCGCGAACACGACCTCGACGGCCAGCATCACGCGCGAGAGCTCACCGCCGGACGCGCCCTTGGCGATGGGCCGCGGCGGCGCGCCGGGGTGCGGGGCGAGCAGCAGCTCGACCTCGTCCGCACCGGCCGGTCCGTAGGCGACCGGACGTCCGCCGACCTCGACGCCCTCCGGGTCCTCGGTCTGCCGGATGTCGAACGACACGCGCGCGTGCGGCATGGCGAGAGAGGCCAGCTCGGCGGTCACGGCGGCGGCGAACCGCTCGGCGGCGTCCGTGCGCGCGTCCGTCAGTGCCTGCGCCAGCCCGCCGAGTTCGCCGCGCAGCGCGTCCCGTTCCGCGGTCAGCTCGTCGATGCGCTCGTCGTCGCCGTCCAGCTCGGTGAGCCGGGCGGCGCTCTGCTCGGCCCAGGCGAGCACGGAGTCCACGTCCTGCCCGTACTTGCGGGTGAGCGCGGTGAGCGCGGCCCGCCGCTCCTCGACGGCCGACAGCCGCAGCGGATCGGCGTCGAGGTCGTCGGCGTACCCCGCCAGCTCGCCCGCGACATCGCCGAGCAGGATCCCGATCTCCCCGATCCGGTCGGCGAGCGCGGCCAGCGCCGGATCGTGCGACCTGACGGCCTCCAGGGCCCGCTGCGCGCCCGCGACGAGCGTGGTGGCCTCGATGCCCTCGGGGTCCTCGGGATTACCGGCGAGGGCGGCGTGGGCGGCCGTGGCGGCGGAAGACAGCGCTTCCGCATGCCCGAGCCGCTCGGCCTCCTCCGCCAGCTCCACGTCCTCCCCGGCGCGCGGTTCGACGCCGCCGATCTCGTCGAGCCCGAAGCGCAGCATGTCGGCCTCCTGGGCCCGCTCACGCGCGCGCGTGACGATCTCCTCCAGCTCGACGGCGACGGCCCGCAGCCGCCGGTAGGCCTCGGTGTACTTGGCGAGCGGCACGGTCACCGCGTCACCCGCGTACCGGTCGAGCGCCTGTCGTTGCCGGGACTGCTTCAGCAGCCCCTGCTGGTCCGTCTGCCCGTGGACGGCGACCAGCTCGTCGGCGAGCTCGGCGAGCACGCCCATGGGCACGCTCCGCCCGCCCACGTGCGCCCGCGACCGCCCCTCGGCGGAAACGGTACGGCTGATGAGCAACGCCCCGTCGTCGAGCTCGGCCCCGGCCTCCTCGGCCCGTACCACCACCGAGGCGTTCGGGGGCATGGTGATGCGCCCCTCCACCACCGCCTTCTCGGCGCCGATCCGCACGAGCGCGGGATCAGCGCGTCCGCCCAGCAGCAGCCCGAGGCTGGTGACCACCATGGTCTTGCCCGCGCCTGTCTCACCCGTGACAGCGGTGAAGCCTGGCGACAGCTCGACGACCGCGTCGTCGATGACTCCGAGCGACCGTATCCGCATCTCCTCCAACACGGACAAGACCTTACGAGGTCGGGGGGAGGAAGTGCGACGCCCCCCGGCCCCGGAAGGGGAACCCGCAGGTGAAGAATGTGTATCGACGGCGCCGTGTCACCCGGGTGAGTGCAGTCGGACCCGGGGCGCCGAGGCGTACGGACCGGCCGGCGTACGGACCCGCTAGTGACGCGCGCCTCGCCAGCCGGAGACGGGCAGCGCGAACTTCGCCACCAGCCGGTCCGTGAACGACGCGTGATGCAGCCGGGCCAGCCGGACCGGCACAGCCCCCCGCCGCACCTCCACCCGGGCACCGGCGGGCAGCTCGACGGTCCGCCGCCCGTCGCACCACAGAACGCCCGGCGGAATGTGCGGCAGCACCTCCACCGCGAGCACGGAGTCGGGCGAGGTCACCAGCGGCTTCGCGAACAGCGCGTGCGCACTGATCGGCACCATCAGCAGCGCCTCGACCTCGGGCCACACCACGGGGCCGCCCGCCGAGAACGCGTAGGCGGTCGACCCCGTCGGCGTGGACAGCACGATCCCGTCGCACCCGAACCCGGTGACCGGCCGCCCGTCGATCTCCAGCACCACTTCGAGCAGCTTCTCCGCGCCGGCCTTCTGCACGGCCGCCTCGTTCAGCGCCCAGTCGGTGTGCACGATGTCCCCGTTGCGATGCACGACGACATCGACGGTCATCCGCTCCTCGACCTCGTACGCCTTCGTCACCACCCGGTCGACGACCTTGTCGAGGTCGTCGCGCTCGGCCTCGGCGAGGAAGCCGACGCTCCCGAGGTTGACGCCCAGCATCGGCACCCCGGACGCCCGCGCGAACTCCGCGCCGCGCAGCAGCGTGCCGTCGCCGCCGAGGACGATGAGCAGCTCACACCCCTCCAGGCACTGCGGGGTGGCCTCGGAGACCAGCTCCACCTCCTCGGGCAGCGGCAGGTCGGCGGCCTCGTACTCCAGGACGCGCACCCCGATACCCTCACGCAGCAGCCCCTTGACGACCAGCTCGGCACTGCGGATGGCCGCGGGCCGCCCGGTGTGGGCGAGCAGGAAAACAGTACGAGCTCGGTTCTGAGTCAACGCGGCCCCTCCGCAACTGCACGGTCAACATCGGCCGGGTCGAGGGCAGGCGCCCCGGCCCTGAGCCACAGAAAGTACTCGACATTGCCCGAAGGTCCGGGCAGCGGGCTGGCGGTGACACCCTTCACGCCGAGCCCCAGGTCCCACGCCTTCCCGGCCACACCGCGCACCGCTTCCGCCCGCAGCTGCGGACTCCGTACGACACCCCCGCTGCCGAGCCGTTCCTTCCCCACCTCGAACTGCGGCTTGACCATCATCACCAGGTCCGCGTCCGGCGCGGTGCACCGTGCCAGGGCGGGCAGCACCAGCCCCAGCGGGATGAAGGACAAGTCCCCCACGACAAGATCCACAGGCTTCCCATCGATCGCTTCAAGCGTCAACTCGCGTACGTTCGTACGGTCCTTGACGGTGACGCGTTCATCGCTCTGCAGAGACCACGCGAGTTGTCCGTATCCGACGTCCACGGCGACCACGTGCGCGGCCCCCGCCCGCAGCAGCACATCGGTGAACCCGCCGGTCGACGCGCCGGCGTCCAGCGCCCGCCGCCCCTCCACCAGGAGCCCCCGCGGCACGAACGCGGCCAGCGCGCCGGCGAGCTTGTGGCCGCCCCGGGACACGTAGTCGGGGTCGTCGCCGTCGACGGCGACGACGATCGCCGCCGCCGTCTCGACCTGGGTCGCGGACTTGGTCGCGACCGTCTTGCCGACGCTGACCCGCCCGGCGGCGATCAGCTGGCCGGCATGCTCACGCGAGCGCGCGAGCTTGCGGCGGACCAGCTCCGCGTCCAGACGGCGTCGTGCGACTCCTGCCACGTTCGGTTCAGCTCCTGTGTTGGTGTGACGCCGGGGGCACCGGAGGTCCCGGGCGGGCGTCGAGCGCGGTGAGCGCGTCGCGCAGCCCCCGGTGTACATCCTCGTACACCTCGACGTGTCCGTCGGTGGCGAGGTGGTCGGCGTCCGCCAGCCGGTCCAGCAGCGCGTCCGCCTCCGCGTTGCCGGTGGGGGTCCGCGGGACGCCCAGCGGGGCGGGAGCGGCGGGATCGTACTCCCGCTCCCGCTCCTGTTCCTCGGGCACGGTCTCCGTCCCCGGCTCCGGCTCCGGCTCCGGCGCTGTGTCGCTCATGCGAAGACGCTACCTCGAAGGCCTGGGGTACCGTCGATCACGATGGCCACGATCGAGGAGTGCCACGCCGCACTCGAGAAGCTCTCGGACAACATGCGCAGCGCCGAAGGGGACGTCCGGACGGCCGCCGTCCTGGACCGCTCGGTGAGCTGCCGGATCACCGACCTGGACGTCACGTTCGTCGGCCGGATGACGGACGGCCGGATCGTCGTGCAGGACACCCTTCAGGGGCCTCCGGTGGAGAAGGCCGAGATCAGGCTGACCATGACCGGCGACGACCTGGTCGCGCTGGTCGCCGGCGAGCTGAACTTCGCCAAGGCCTGGGGCTCGGGCCGGGTGAAGCTCGAAGCGGGGCTGCGCGATCTGTTCCAGCTCAGGAAACTTCTGTAGCGACCGCCCGCACCGCCTGCCCGGCCCGTGCTCGTGCCTTGCGCGCCGCCGGCACCACCAGCGGGGTCCCCGTCTCGGGGTCGTCGATGACCTGACAGCGCAGCCCGAAGACCTCCTCCACCAGTCCCGCGGTGACGATGTCGTTCGGCGCGCCCTGCGCGATCACCTCGCCGCCCTTCAGCGCGATCAGGTGGGTGGCGTACCGCGCCGCGTGGTTGAGGTCGTGCAGCACCGCGACGAGCGTGCGCCCCTGCTCCTCGTGCAGCTCGGCGCACAGGTCCAGTACGTCGATCTGGTGCTGGATGTCGAGGTAGGTCGTCGGCTCGTCGAGCAGCAGCAGCGGGGTCTGCTGGGCAAGGGCCATCGCGATCCACACCCGCTGGCGCTGACCGCCGGACAGCTCGTCGACATAGCGGTCGGCGAGCTCGGCCACCCCGGTCTGCGCCATGGACTCCTGCACGATCCGCTCGTCCTCGGCCGACCACTGGCGCAGGATGCCCTGGTGCGGGTAGCGGCCGCGGCCCACGAGGTCGGCGACGGTGATCCCGTCGGGCGCGATCGACGACTGCGGCAGCAGCCCCAGCGTCCGCGCGACCTTCTTCGCGGGCATCGACTGGATGACCTGCCCGTCGAGCAGCACCCGGCCCCGACTCGGCCTCAGCATCCGCGACAGGGCCCGCAGCAGGGTCGACTTGCCGCAGGCGTTCGGGCCGACGATCACCGTGAAGGAGTGGTCCGGTATCTCCACCGACAGCTGTTCGGCGATGACCCGCTGGTCATAGGCGAGGGTGACGTTCTCGGCGGACAGGCGGTTCACGGTGCTCCTTGGGTTGTTCCGGTCGGCCGGGCGGCCGTTGTCGTCGACCGCGGCGCTCATATCCGGCCCGCCCTGCGCTCGGTGACGAGGAGCCACAGCAGGTACACCCCGCCCAGCACACCGGTGACCACGCCCACGGGCAGCTGTCCGTCACCGAAGAGCCGCTGTGAGGCCCAGTCGGCGGTGACCAGCAGGGCGGCGCCCATGCACAGGGACGGCACGAGGTTGGGCCCGGGCGAGCGGGTCAGGCGCCGGGCGAGCTGCGGCGCGGTGAGCGCCACGAAGCTGACGGGCCCCGCGGCGGCGGTGGCGGCGGCGGTGAGCAGCACGGCGGAGACCATCAGCACCAGCCGGACACGCTCCACCCGCACCCCCAGCGCGTGGGAGACGTCGTCGCCCATCTCCATCATCCGCAGCCCGCGCGCGTTGGCGAGCACGAGCGGCACGAGCACGCAGGCCAGCCCGAGCAGTGGCCAGACCTGCTTCCAGTCACGGCCGTCGAGGGTGCCGGTCATCCACACGACCGCGCGGGCCGCGTCGACGAAGTCGGCCTTGGTCATCAGATAGCCGTTGACCGCCGTCGCGATCGCCGAGATGCCGATGCCGACGAGCACCAGCCGGTACCCGTGGACGCCCCGCTTCCATGCCAGCAGGTAGATGAGGGCCCCGGTCACCAGGCCGCCCACCAGCGCGCCGACGGTCACCTGGGCGGCGCTCCCGGAGAACAGCACGATCATCACGAGCGCGCCGGCGGTCGCGCCCTGCCCGAGCCCCAGCACGTCGGGGCTGCCCAGCGGGTTGCGCGCCACGGCCTGGAAGAGCGCACCGCCGAGCCCCAGCGAAGCCCCGACGAGCAGGCCCACCAGGACCCGCGGCAGCCGCAGCTCGTTGACGATGAACTCCTGGCCGGCGTTGCCGTCGCCGAGCAGCGTCTTCACGACGTCCCCGGCCGGGATCGGGAAGTCTCCGGTGCCGATCAGCACCACGCTCGCGGCGAGCGCGGCCACCACCAGCTCGGCGACGACGATCAGCGCCCGCGGCTCCAGCCGGACGGAGAACCCGCCCGGGGTGCGCAGCGCCCGAGGGCGGCCGTGCGGGATCTTCTGCGCGGTCTTCACAGCTGGGCCGTCCTCCGCCGTCGTACGAGAAAGATGAAGACCGGCCCGCCGATGATCGCGGTGATGATGCCGACCTGGACCTCCGAAGGCCGGGCGACGACCCGGCCGATGACATCGGAGCCCAGCAGCAGCACCGGGGACAGGACGGCCGCGTACGGCATGATCCAGCGCAGGTCGGGGCCGGTGAACGAGCGGACGATGTGCGGGACCATCAGCCCGACGAAGACGATCGGCCCGCAGGCGGCGGTGGCGGCACCGCACAGCACGGTCGCGGCCAGCATCGACAGCGCCCGCGTGCGGTTGAGGTCGGCGCCGAGCGCCTTGGCGGTGTCGTCGCCCATCGCCACGGCGTTCAGCGGCCGGGCGAGGACGAACGCCAGAAGCGTGCCGACGACCAGGAAGGGCAGCACCTGCCGGATGGTCTCGTCGGTCGCCGTGGACAGCGAACCGACCGTCCAGAACCGCATCCTGGCGAGCGCCGCGTCATCCATGATCATCACGGCCTGGAGATAGCCGTAGAGCGCGGCACTGATCGCCGTGCCGGCGAGCGCGAGCCGCACCGGCGTGGCTCCCCGGCTCCCGCCGAGGAACCAGACCAGCGCACCGACGGCGGCCGCCCCGAAGAAGGCGAACCACACATATCCGGTCAGGCTGGTGACACCGAAGTAGGTGATGGCGGTGACGACGGCCGCCGAGGCGCCCGCGTTGATACCGAGCAGGCCGGGGTCGGCCAGCGGATTGCGCGTGAGCGCCTGGAGCACGGCACCGGAGAGTCCGAGCGCGGCCCCGACGAGCAGCCCCAGCACGGTCCGCGACAACCGCTCGTCGACCACGACGTCCGCGTAGGTCCCCGAGTCCTCGAACAACCCGTGCAGCACCTGCGCCACGGACAGCTCCTTGGCCCCGACGGCGATGCTCGCCATCGCCACCAGCAGCAGGACCGCCAGGGCGGCGAGCAATCCGAGGGAACGTATCGCCCGGCGATTTGGAGGCACGGGGGCGGTCTCCGCGCGCTGTTCGGGAACACTGTCGACCAACACGCAGTTAGGTTAGCCTACCCTCCCAACGTGCCTCGATCCCTGGCCACGACCCGTGCCAGGGTTCACAGCATCACCGCTTCGCGGCCCCACCACCCGCTCCTCTTCCGGCCCGGCGGTTCACAACCCCAGCCGCGCCAGTGCCTTCCCTCCGTCCAGCTCGCACGTCCCCTGACCGGCCGCCGTCCAGGCCGCCGCGCACAACGCCCGCAGCCCGTCCAGGGCTTCGCCGTCCCCCGCCAGCTCCAGGCTCTCGGCACCCGCGCTCGCCGTCCAGCCACCGCAGCGGAAGCCGTCACCGTCCACGGCGACCTCGGGCTGTCCGGTGAGCATCCCCCGCAGATCGGCGTCGACATACGTCGGCCGGTGCCGCGGCGGCGCGGCGAGCAGCTGCGCCCCGTCGGTGACGCCGGTGAGGACGAGCAGCGAATCGACCTCGCCGTTGAACGCCCCCTCGATGTCCGTGTCCAGCCGGTCCCCGACGACCAACGGCCGCTCGGCGCCGGTCCGCAGGATCGTCTCCCGGTGCATGGGAGGCAACGGCTTGCCCGCGACCTGCGGCTCGGCACCGGTGGCGATCCGCACGACCTGCACCGCCGCGCCGTTGCCCGGCGCGATGCCACGCCCGCTGGGGATCGTCAGGTCGGTGTTGGACGCGAACCACGGCACCCCGCGCGCGACGGCGTACGAAGCCTCCGCGAACCGTCCCCACGGCAGGTCGGGCCCGCCGAACCCCTGTACCACGGCCGCCGGATCGTCGTCCGCCGACTCCACCGGCTCGAGCCCGCGCTCGCGCAGCGCGACCCGCAGCCCCTCCCCGCCGATCACCAGCACCCGCGCGCCGGCCGGCACCTGCTCACTGATCAGCCGCGCGACCGCCTGCGCCGAGGTGATGACCTCGTCGGCGCCCGTCGGTATGCCCAGCTCCGTCAGATGCCCGGCCACCGCGTCCGGCGTCCGCAGCGCGTTGTTGGTGACGTACGCGAGATGCATCCCGCCCGCACGCGCGGTGGCCAGCGACTCGACGGCGTACGCGATCGCGTTGCCCCCCGCGTACACCACCCCGTCCAGGTCGAGCAGCGCCGTGTCGTACGCCTCGCTCAGGGCCTGCCCACTGCCCTCGGGCCTCGTCCTGACGCTCCGGCTCATTCCACATCGCTCCTCGTTCGCTCCGCTTTCCCCCGATCATCCCGCATGCCACCGACAGACGTACGATGCCGGGATGAACTCAGCAGGTCACTCGGAAGCAACGGCGCCCCGAGGCCTGGAACTCACCCCGTTCCGAGGCCTGCGCTACGACCCCGACCGGGTCGGCAGTCTCGCCGCCGTCACCTCCCCGCCGTACGACGTCGTGGTCCGCCCCGACGGCCTGCACCACCTCCAGGACGCGGACCCGTACAACATCGTCCGCCTGATCCTGCCCCAGGCCACCACTCCCGCCGCCCGCAACGAGCAGGCCGCCGACACCCTGCGCGACTGGCTGGCCGAGGGCGTCCTGACCGCGGACCCCGAGCCCGCCCTGTACGTCTACGAGCAGCGGCACGCGGACGGCATGCTCCAGCGCGGGCTGATCGGCACCCTGCGGGTCTCGGAGCCCTCGGAGGGAATCGTCCTCCCTCACGAGGACGTCATGCCGCACATCGTCGCGGACCGCGCGGCCCTGATGCGCGCCACGCACGCCAACCTCGAACCCCTGCTCCTCACCTACCGCGGCAACGGCACCGCGGCCGAGATCGTGGACCGCGCGGCGGAGCGGCCCCCGCTCCTCTCCACCACCACCGAGGACGGCTTCAGCCACCGCCTCTGGGCGATCACCGACCCCGCCGAGACGGCACGCGTCCTCGCGGACCTGGCCCACCATCAGGCCCTCATCGCCGACGGACACCACCGCTGGGCTACCTACCTGCGTCTACGCGCGGAGCACCCGTCCCCCAGCCCCTGGGACCACGGTCTGGTCCTCCTGGTCGACACCGCCCGCTTCCCGTTGCGCGTCCGCGCCATCCACCGCCTGCTGCACGGCTTTCCGGTCGCCGACGCCCTGGCCGCGCTCGACGGCCGCTTCCGCGTCCAGCGCCTGGACGTCCCGCTCCCGGAGGCCCTCGACGCCCTCGCGGACGCGGTCTGCGCGGGCAACGGGTTCCTGCTGGCGGGCGACGGCGCCTTCCACCTCGTCGACCGACCGGACCCGGCACTCCTCGACCGCACGATCCCCGCCGACTTCCCCGAGGCCTGGCGCACCCTGGACGCCACGGTCCTGCACGCCACGCTCCTCGACCACATCTGGCACATTCCCGAGGACGACCCCGCCCGCATCGCCTACATCCACGACACCGCCGCGACGGTACGCAAGGCGGAACGCGACGGCGGTACGGCGGTCCTCCTGCATCCCGTCCGCGAGGAGGTCGTCCGCGATCTCGCCCGGCAGGGCGTCACGATGCCCCGCAAGTCGACATCGTTCGGCCCGAAACCCGCATCGGGCCTGGTCCTGCGCGCGCTCGGCCTCTGAACGCAACGCACCCCCGAACGCACGAAGGGGCGGGACCCGGTGTCCACCGGATCCCGCCCCTCGCCGCTGCTACCGGTCTGCGTCAGTCCTCGTCACGGTCGACCGCAACGTGCCCGGCCTCGTCACGACCGACCTGACCCTCGACCGAGTCCTCGGCCTCTTCCGCGTCCGTCGCCTGCTCGACGACGGTCTCACCGGACTCGGTCTCGTGCTCGGTCTCGACCTCGTCCTCGTCCAGGGCGTCGACGAAGTCCACCCCGTCCATCTCGGCGAGCCGGTCGGAGGCGTCCGTGCTGCCGTCCCGGTCCGCCTCGAGGGCCTTCGCGAACCACTCCCGCGCCTCGCCCTCACGCCCGGCGGCGAGCAGCGCATCGGCGTACGCATACCTCAGCCGCGCGGTCCACGGCTGGACGGAGCCGGCAGCGAGCTCGGGGCTCTGCAACGTCACGATGGCCGCATCCAGCTGCCCCAAGTCACGCCGGGCACCCGCCGCGACGAGCCGCATCTCCACCTGCCCGGCCTTGTCGAGCTTGTTCACCTCGGGAGCACCGGCCATGTCGAGCGCCTTCTCCGGCCGCCCGAGCCCACGCTCGCAGTCGGCCATGACGGGCCACAGCTCGACGCCGCCGCTCATCCGCCGCGCGGCCCGGAACTCGGCGAGCGCCTCGCTGTACTTCTGGTTGGCGTACGCGGCGAATCCGGCCGCCTCACGCACGGCGGCGACACGCGAAGCGAGCCGCAGGGCCACCTTGGAGTACCCGTAGGCACCCTCGGGGTCCTCGTCGATCAGCCGGGCGACCATCACCAGGTTCTTCGCGACATCCTCGGCGAGGGTCTTGGGCAGGCTCTGGAGCTCCTGCCGTACGTCCTTGTCGATCTCGTCGCCGGTGACGTCCTCCGGGATCGGCAGCCGCTTGATCGGCTCGCGGTCCCGGTCCCGCTCGTCGCGGAAACGAGGCCCGCCGCCACGCCGGTCGTCCCGACGGTCGTCACGCCCGTCACGGCCCCGGAACCCACCTCCGGACCCACCGGGCCGTCCACCACGGTCGTCCCGACGCGGCCCACGGTCGCCCCGGTCATAGCCACCGCCACGGTTGTCGTCCCGACGGAAGGAGGGGCGATCACCACGGTCGTCACGTCGATCATCGCGCCGGTCGTCGCGGCGGAAGGGGGGACGCTCGTCACGGTCGTCACGGCGCGGGCCACGGTCACCGCGGTCATCACGCTGGAACGCCGGACGCGAACCCCGGTCATCCCGCCGGTCATCCCGACGGTCGTCACGGCGGAACGGAGGACGCTCACCACGATCGTCACGGCGCGGCCCACGGTCGTCACGCTGGAACGCGGGACGCGAACCCCGGTCGTCACGGCGGTCGTCGCGGCGGAAGGGGGGACGCTCGCCACGGTCGTCACGGCGCGGGCCACGGTCACCGCGGTCATCACGCTGGAACGCCGGACGCGAACCCCGCTCATCCCGACGGTCATCCCGCCGGTCGTCACGGCGGAACGGAGGACGCTCACCACGATCGTCACGGCGCGGGCCACGGTCACCGCGGTCATCACGCTGGAACGCGGGACGCGAACCCCGGTCGTCACGGCGGTCGTCGCGGCGGAAGGGGGGACGCTCGCCACGGTCGTCACGGCGCGGGCCACGGTCACCGCGGTCATCACGCTGGAACGCCGGACGCGAACCCCGCTCATCCCGACGGTCATCCCGCCGGTCGTCACGGCGGAACGGAGGACGCTCACCACGGTCGTCACGGCGCGGCCCACGGTCGTCACGCTGGAACGCGGGACGCGAACCCCGGTCGTCACGGCGGTCGTCGCGGCGGAAGGGGGGACGCTCGCCACGGTCGTCACGGCGCGGCCCACGGTCGTCACGCTGGAACGCGGGACGCGAACCCCGGTCGTCACGGCGGTCGTCGCGGCGGAAGGGGGGACGCTCGCCACGGTCGTCACGGCGCGGGCCACGGTCACCGCGGTCATCACGCTGGAACGCCGGACGCGAACCCCGGTCATCCCGACGGTCATCCCGCCGGTCGTCACGGCGGAACGGAGGACGCTCACCACGATCGTCACGGCGCGGCCCACGGTCGTCACGGCGGTCGTCGCGCCGGCCCGCACCACCACGGTCGTTGTCACGACGGAAGCCGCCACGGTCCCCGCGGTCGCCGCCACGGTTGTCACGGTCCCCACTACTGTCCCGTCGCCGCTGGTCGCGCTCCGGTCGATCGTCGGGAGAGTTGGTGGACATCGGTGACTCCTGTCTTCGGTACCGCAAACATTCTCGCGCACCCGGGTACCCGGCGCGCTACAGAAAAACAAAAAGGACCCCTGGTCCCAGCTGAACGCTGGGACCAGGGGTCCTTCCAAAGATTGTTCGGCGGTGTCCTACTCTCCCACAGGGTCCCCCCTGCAGTACCATCGGCGCTGTAAGGCTTAGCTTCCGGGTTCGGAATGTAACCGGGCGTTTCCCTCACGCTATGACCACCGAAACCCTAATGGTTTCGAGCGAACAAGCACACTTTTTACTTGTTTTCAGCTCTAGCCGGCAACAGTCGTTGCCTCAGAACTAACACAGTGGACGCGAGCAACTGAGGACAAGCCCTCGGCCTATTAGTACCAGTCAGCTTCACCCATTACTGGGCTTCCACATCCGGCCTATCAACCCAGTCGTCTACTGGGAGCCTTAACCCCTCAAGGGGGTGGGAATACTCATCTCGAAGCAGGCTTCCCGCTTAGATGCTTTCAGCGGTTATCCCTCCCGAACGTAGCCAACCAGCCATGCCCTTGGCAGAACAACTGGCACACCAGAGGTTCGTCCGTCCCGGTCCTCTCGTACTAGGGACAGCCCTTCTCAATATTCCTGCGCGCGCAGCGGATAGGGACCGAACTGTCTCACGACGTTCTAAACCCAGCTCGCGTACCGCTTTAATGGGCGAACAGCCCAACCCTTGGGACCGACTCCAGCCCCAGGATGCGACGAGCCGACATCGAGGTGCCAAACCATCCCGTCGATATGGACTCTTGGGGAAGATCAGCCTGTTATCCCCGGGGTACCTTTTATCCGTTGAGCGACGGCGCTTCCACAAGCCACCGCCGGATCACTAGTCCCGACTTTCGTCCCTGCTCGACCCGTCGGTCTCACAGTCAAGCTCCCTTGTGCACTTACACTCAACACCTGATTGCCAACCAGGCTGAGGGAACCTTTGGGCGCCTCCGTTACTCTTTAGGAGGCAACCGCCCCAGTTAAACTACCCATCAGACACTGTCCCTGATCCGGATCACGGACCCAGGTTAGACATCCAGCACGACCAGAGTGGTATTTCAACGACGACTCACCGTGAACTGGCGTCCACGTTTCAAAGTCTCCCACCTATCCTACACAAGCCGAACCGAACACCAATATCAAACTGTAGTAAAGGTCCCGGGGTCTTTCCGTCCTGCTGCGCGAAACGAGCATCTTTACTCGTAGTGCAATTTCACCGGGCCTATGGTTGAGACAGTCGAGAAGTCGTTACGCCATTCGTGCAGGTCGGAACTTACCCGACAAGGAATTTCGCTACCTTAGGATGGTTATAGTTACCACCGCCGTTTACTGGCGCTTAAGTTCTCAGCTTCGCCACAACGAATTGTGACTAACCGGTCCCCTTAACGTTCCAGCACCGGGCAGGCGTCAGTCCGTATACATCGCCTTACGGCTTCGCACGGACCTGTGTTTTTAGTAAACAGTCGCTTCTCGCTGGTCTCTGCGGCCACCCCCAGCTCGAGCAGCAAGTGCTCTCACCAGACGTGGCCCCCTTCTCCCGAAGTTACGGGGGCATTTTGCCGAGTTCCTTAACCATAGTTCACCCGAACGCCTCGGTATTCTCTACCTGACCACCTGAGTCGGTTTAGGGTACGGGCCGCCATGAAACTCGCTAGAGGCTTTTCTCGACAGCATAGGATCATCCACTTCGCCACAATCGGCTCGGCATCAGGTCTCAGACTATATGGCGTGCGGATTTGCCTACACACCGTCCTACACCCTTACCCCGGGACAACCACCGCCCGGGATGGACTACCTTCCTGCGTCACCCCATCACTCACCTACTGCAAGTCTGGTTCGTCGGCTCCACCACTTTCCTTTCCCCGAAGGGTCCGGAACGGCTTCACGGACTTAGCATCGCCTGGTTCGATGTTTGACGCTTCACAGCGGGTACCGGAATATCAACCGGTTATCCATCGACTACGCCTGTCGGCCTCGCCTTAGGTCCCGACTTACCCTGGGCAGATCAGCTTGACCCAGGAACCCTTAGTCAATCGGCGCACACGTTTCTCACGTGTGTATCGCTACTCATGCCTGCATTCTCACTCGTGAACCGTCCACAACTCGCTTCCGCGGCTGCTTCACCCGGCACACGACGCTCCCCTACCCATCACAGCGGGCGTTGGCCCTATAGCTGCAATGACACGACTTCGGCGGTACGCTTGAGCCCCGCTACATTGTCGGCGCGGAATCACTAGACCAGTGAGCTATTACGCACTCTTTCAAGGGTGGCTGCTTCTAAGCCAACCTCCTGGTTGTCTGTGCGACTCCACATCCTTTCCCACTTAGCGTACGCTTAGGGGCCTTAGTCGATGCTCTGGGCTGTTTCCCTCTCGACCATGGAGCTTATCCCCCACAGTCTCACTGCCGCGCTCTCACTTACCGGCATTCGGAGTTTGGCTAAGGTCAGTAACCCGGTAGGGCCCATCGCCTATCCAGTGCTCTACCTCCGGCAAGAAACACACGACGCTGCACCTAAATGCATTTCGGGGAGAACCAGCTATCACGGAGTTTGATTGGCCTTTCACCCCTAACCACAGGTCATCCCCCAGGTTTTCAACCCTGGTGGGTTCGGTCCTCCACGAAGTCTTACCTCCGCTTCAACCTGCCCATGGCTAGATCACTCCGCTTCGGGTCTTGAGCGTGCTACTGAAACGCCCTATTCGGACTCGCTTTCGCTACGGCTTCCCCACTCGGGTTAACCTCGCAACACACCGCAAACTCGCAGGCTCATTCTTCAAAAGGCACGCAGTCACGACGCATTGAGTAAACTCAATGCGCGACGCTCCCACGGCTTGTAGGCACACGGTTTCAGGTACTATTTCACTCCGCTCCCGCGGTACTTTTCACCATTCCCTCACGGTACTATCCGCTATCGGTCACCAGGGAATATTTAGGCTTAGCGGGTGGTCCCGCCAGATTCACACGGGATTTCTCGGGCCCCGTGCTACTTGGGTGTCTCTCAAACGAGCCGTTGACGTTTCGACTACGGGGGTCTTACCCTCTACGCCGGACCTTTCGCATGTCCTTCGCCTACATCAACGGTTTCTGACTCGTCTCACAGCCGGCAGACTGTGAAAGAGAGATCCCACAACCCCGTACACGCAACCCCTGCCGGGTCTCACACGTATACGGTTTGGCCTCATCCGGTTTCGCTCGCCACTACTCCCGGAATCACGGTTGTTTTCTCTTCCTGCGGGTACTGAGATGTTTCACTTCCCCGCGTTCCCTCCACACTGCCTATGTGTTCAGCAGCGGGTGACAGCCCATGACGACTGCCGGGTTTCCCCATTCGGAAACCCCCGGATCAAAGCCTGGTTGACGACTCCCCGGGGACTATCGTGGCCTCCCACGTCCTTCATCGGTTCCTGGTGCCAAGGCATCCACCGTGCGCCCTTAAAAACTTGGCCACAGATGCTCGCGTCCACTGTGCAGTTCTCAAACAACGACCAGCCACCCATCACCCCGAACCCTTAACGGATCCGAGTGCACTGGGGCCGGCACTGAAGGCAGCCATACGGCCATACCCTCAGATACCCAACAGCGTGCCCGGCACCCTCGCCACTCGTGATCAGCTTTCCACGCTCCGAAGAACAGTACTTGCAGCCCGAGATGACTGAGAATGCCGAATAATCAACGTTCCACCCATGAGCAACCAGCATCGGACGTACGCCGATGTACTGGCCTCTGAACCGGCCCCCGAAGGGACAGGCTTAGAAGTGCTCCTTAGAAAGGAGGTGATCCAGCCGCACCTTCCGGTACGGCTACCTTGTTACGACTTCGTCCCAATCGCCAGTCCCACCTTCGACAGCTCCCTCCCACAAGGGGTTGGGCCACCGGCTTCGGGTGTTACCGACTTTCGTGACGTGACGGGCGGTGTGTACAAGGCCCGGGAACGTATTCACCGCAGCAATGCTGATCTGCGATTACTAGCAACTCCGACTTCATGGGGTCGAGTTGCAGACCCCAATCCGAACTGAGACCGGCTTTTTGAGATTCGCTCCACCTCACGGTTTCGCAGCTCTTTGTACCGGCCATTGTAGCACGTGTGCAGCCCAAGACATAAGGGGCATGATGACTTGACGTCGTCCCCACCTTCCTCCGAGTTGACCCCGGCAGTCTCCTGTGAGTCCCCATCACCCCGAAGGGCATGCTGGCAACACAGAACAAGGGTTGCGCTCGTTGCGGGACTTAACCCAACATCTCACGACACGAGCTGACGACAGCCATGCACCACCTGTACACCGACCACAAGGGGGCGCCTGTCTCCAGACGTTTCCGGTGTATGTCAAGCCTTGGTAAGGTTCTTCGCGTTGCGTCGAATTAAGCCACATGCTCCGCTGCTTGTGCGGGCCCCCGTCAATTCCTTTGAGTTTTAGCCTTGCGGCCGTACTCCCCAGGCGGGGAACTTAATGCGTTAGCTGCGGCACCGACGACGTGGAATGTCGCCAACACCTAGTTCCCACCGTTTACGGCGTGGACTACCAGGGTATCTAATCCTGTTCGCTCCCCACGCTTTCGCTCCTCAGCGTCAGTAATGGCCCAGAGATCCGCCTTCGCCACCGGTGTTCCTCCTGATATCTGCGCATTTCACCGCTACACCAGGAATTCCGATCTCCCCTACCACACTCTAGTCTGCCCGTATCGAATGCAGACCCGGGGTTAAGCCCCGGGCTTTCACATCCGACGCGACAGACCGCCTACGAGCTCTTTACGCCCAATAATTCCGGACAACGCTTGCGCCCTACGTATTACCGCGGCTGCTGGCACGTAGTTAGCCGGCGCTTCTTCTGCAGGTACCGTCACTTTCGCTTCTTCCCTGCTGAAAGAGGTTTACAACCCGAAGGCCGTCATCCCTCACGCGGCGTCGCTGCATCAGGCTTTCGCCCATTGTGCAATATTCCCCACTGCTGCCTCCCGTAGGAGTCTGGGCCGTGTCTCAGTCCCAGTGTGGCCGGTCGCCCTCTCAGGCCGGCTACCCGTCGTCGCCTTGGTGAGCCATTACCTCACCAACAAGCTGATAGGCCGCGGGCTCATCCTTCACCGCCGGAGCTTTTAACCCCCACCCATGCGAGTGGAAGTATTATCCGGTATTAGACCCCGTTTCCAGGGCTTGTCCCAGAGTGAAGGGCAGATTGCCCACGTGTTACTCACCCGTTCGCCACTAATCCCCACCGAAGTGGTTCATCGTTCGACTTGCATGTGTTAAGCACGCCGCCAGCGTTCGTCCTGAGCCAGGATCAAACTCTCCGTGAATGTTTACCGGTAATCCGGCCGACACCACGAGAGCGGAACAGCCAGGCGGAATAAGCCCGGCCGTTCACAGCATCCTCGCTGTGTTTTGTTTCAAAGGAACCTCATCCTCGGCTATCACTGCCGGGGACGGGGTATCAACATATCTGGCGTTGATTTTTGGCACGCTGTTGAGTTCTCAAGGAACGGACGCTTCCTTTGTACTCACCCGAGAGACTCTCTCAGGCTTTCCTCCGGGCGCTTCCCTTCGGTCTTGCGTTTCCGACTCTATCAGATCCTTTTCTTGATCCGATTCCCTGTCGGGGGGATTGTCTTGGGCTTTGGGCTTTCGCCCGTCGGCCTTTCGACATTCACTACGTTAGCCGATTCCCTCCGCAACTCATAATCGAGTTCCGCCGGGTTTGAATTCGGGCATGCGGACATGCCGAATTCGCTCCCGCTGAGGGGCGTCGTAGGTAGTGGGTTGGCCGCTTCCGACTGCCGGCGAATGCCGTACCCGGTTCAAGCGGCTCGGGCTACGTTACGCTCCGGCCAACAGCGAGTCAACTTCGTCGGCGCCTGGGGACATGGGCCCGGTAGGGGCTCACCGTCGGGTCGTCGGCGACCCAGTACCGCCAGGGGTGGACCGCTCCATCGCCGGACACTCCGGTGCGCGGGCCGCTGCGTACCTGGTCGGAGGTGACCGGGGTACCGGTCAGGATCCTCAGGGGGGTGTCCCCCGTGGCGCAGGCGTCCGTGCCGTCGAGGGCTCGGTCCACATCCAGGGCGGTGGCCAGGCGGGCGGGGCCTTTGGCCAGTTCCTTGTCATTTCGGGCCGAGAGTCGACGTTTGCGGGCCGACTCGGTGCCTTCGACGATCTCGCCGGCGCGGAGCAGGACGGCGCTGGCCGTGCCGTCCGGACCGCAGACGAGGTTCATGCAGTGCCACATGCCGTAGGTGAAGTAGACGTACACATGTCCGGGGGGACCGAACATCACGCCGTTGCGGGCCGTGGGGCCGCGATAGGCGTGGGAGCCCGGGTCGTTCGGGCCGTCGTAGGCCTCGACCTCCGTGAGGCGCAGGGTGATCGGACCGTCGGGGGTCGTACGGACGAGGTGACGGCCGAGCAGATCCTGGGCCACCTCCAGGACAGGGCGGTCGAAGAAGGTCCTGGGGAGGGGCGTACGGTCGGGGGTCGCGATCATGCTCTCCGAGCGTAGTGCAGACGCGTGGGTGCGTCGGGGTGGTCAGCGGGCATCCGCCTTGCCAGGGTGTGGGGCACGGAACCGGCCGCGCCGGGATCGCGTATGTAGGGGTCGAGGGATCCCGTAAGAAGAAGGTCGTAGAGGGAGAGACATGGCGTTCAAGAAGCTGCTCGCGAGTCTGGGGGCCGGCGGGGCTTCGGTCGAGACGGTGCTGACCGAGGTCAACGTCGTTCCGGGCGGTGTCGTGCAGGGTGAGGTGCGGATCCAGGGCGGGTCCGTCAACCAGCAGATCGAGGGGCTCTCGGTCGGGCTTCAGGCCAAGGTCGAGGTCGAGAACGGCGACCAGGAGTACAAGCAGGACATCGAGTTCACGAAGCTGCGGCTCGGGGGTGCCTTCGAGCTCCAGGCCGGTGCCGTGCACGCGGTGCCGTTCGGGCTCGAGATCCCGTGGGAGACGCCGGTCACGACGATCGACGGTCAGACGCTGCGCGGCATGAACATCGGTGTGACCACCGAGCTGGAGATCGCCCGCGCCGTGGACTCCGGTGACCTTGACCCGATCAACGTGCACCCGCTGCCGGCGCAGAAGGCGATCCTGGATGCCTTCATCCAGCTGGGCTTCCGCTTCAAGAACGCGGACCTGGAGCGCGGGCACATCCGCGGTACGCGGCAGAAGCTGCCGTTCTACCAGGAGATCGAGTTCTTCCCGCCGTCGCAGTACCGGGGGCTGAACCAGGTCGAGCTGAGCTTCGTGGCCGACGAGCACACGATGGACGTCGTGCTGGAGATGGACAAGA
Source organism: Streptomyces sp. NBC_00080 (assembly GCF_045041255.1). Classification (NCBI taxonomy): domain Bacteria; kingdom Bacillati; phylum Actinomycetota; class Actinomycetes; order Kitasatosporales; family Streptomycetaceae; genus Streptomyces; species Streptomyces sp. NBC_00080. The sequence continues at coordinate 7,354,580 of NZ_CP108235.1, read as the reverse complement.
AGCCGGGGCTGTTCAGCGAGGGCAGTGACACCTTCCGCTCGTTCCAGGTGGGTCTGCACGACTACCAGGGAACCGACTGGGCGGCGTACCTCAACCAGTGGCTGTCCGAGGTCGGCAGCAAGCGCAACTGGTTCTGACACACAGAGAGGGCCCGGAGTGCCGTGCGGCGTTCCGGGCCCTCTGTGCGTCCGCGCGGGGTGTGGAGGTCGTAGGCTCCGAAGGGAGTGCTAGCCGATCGATCAGGAGGTGTCGAAGTGACCGAGCCGAAGAGGCGGCCGCTGCCCCACGACTTCCATCCGCCGGTTCCGTCGTTCACGGTCACGAGCGAGGATGTCGAGGAGGGGGCGACGCTCGAGGACGCCCAGGTCCATGCGGCGGGGAACACCTCGCCCCAGCTGCGGTGGGAGGGTTTCCCGTCCGGGGCCAAGAGCTTCGCCGTGACCTGCTACGACCCCGATGCGCCGACGGGCAGCGGATTCTGGCACTGGGTCCTGTTCGACATCCCGGCCTCGGTGACCGAACTGCCGGCGGGTGCGGGCGGCGGCAAGTTCGAGGGGCTGCCCGAGGGCGCCGTACACGCGCGCAACGACTACGGCAGCAAGGAGTTCGGCGGGGCCGCCCCGCCGCCGGGGGACGGGCCGCACCGGTACGTCTTCACGGTGTACGCGGTGGACCAGGAGAAGCTCGGCCCGGATGCCGATGCCTCGCCCGCCGCCGTGGGTTTCAATCTGCGGTTCCACACGATCGGCCGCGCCCAGCTGATCGGTGAGTACGAGGTTCCCGCGGAGGGATGAGTCAGCTCATCGTTCATTGAACGTTTGCCCGCCTCTGGTCTTGGAAGTGATCAGAGGCGGGCATTTTTGTTGCCGGGGGTCGCGGGGGTCACCTCCCGTGGAGCAGCAGATATTGCGTTGTCCATCTCGGCGTGCCCGGCCAGAGTTGATCCCAGCCCGCCAGGGGGTGGGCCGGTGCACACAGGAGGTGGGCTGGTATGCGGGACACGCTGGTACTGAACGCGAGCTTCGAGCCGCTGTCGACGGTGACGTTGAACCGAGCCGTCGTTCTGGTGCTTCAGGACAAGGCCGTCGTCGAGCAGGCCCACCCCGAACTGCGGATGCGCGGAGCCGAGGTCGACATCCCGGCGCCTCGTGTGATCAGGCTGTGCAGGTACGTACGGGTGCCCTTCCGAAGACAAGCTCCGTGGTCGAGGCGGGGTGTGCTGATAAGGGACCGTCACCGGTGCGCGTACTGCGGTCGCCGGGCGACGACCGTGGACCACGTGGTGCCGCGGGCGCAGGGGGGTCAGGACGTGTGGCTGAACACCGTCGCCTCGTGCGCGGAGGACAATCACCGCAAAGCGGACCGTACTCCGGAGCAGGCGCAGATGCCGTTGCTGCGGCAGCCGTTCGAGCCGACGCCGGCGGACGCGATGCTGCTGGCTCTGGGGCAGGACGACCTGGCCGCGCTGCCGGAGTGGCTGACCATGGACGCGGCGTAGCCCGTGTCCGGATGTGACCGGGGCCCACCTTCGCTGGGAAGGTGGGCCCCGGTCGTGTGTCTGTGTCTGGGGGTCAGTCGATCGACGGCTTCTCGCGGCGTTCCGAGCCGCCGCCGTTGCCGGAGTTGTTGCCGCCCGAATTGCCGCCGAAGTTGCCGAAGTTGCCCATGGCGCCGGACAACCCCTTGAGGGCGTCGCCGATTTCGCTGGGGACGATCCAGAGCTTGTTGGCGTCGCCTTCGGCGATCTTCGGGAGCATCTGGAGGTACTGGTAGGAGAGGAGCTTCTGGTCCGGGTCGCCGGCGTGGATGGCCTCGAAGACCGTACGCACGGCCTGGGCCTCACCCTCGGCGCGCAGCGCCGCCGCCTTGGCCTCACCCTCGGCGCGCAGGATCTGGGACTGCTTCTCGCCCTCGGCGGTGAGGATGGCGGCCTGGCGCGTGCCTTCGGCGGTGAGGATCGCGGCGCGCTTGTCACGGTCGGCGCGCATCTGCTTCTCCATCGAGTCCTGGATGGAGGTCGGCGGCTCGATGGCCTTCAGTTCCACGCGGTTGACGCGGATGCCCCACTTGCCGGTCGCCTCGTCGAGGACGCCGCGCAGCGCCGCGTTGATCTCCTCGCGGGAGGTCAGGGTCCGCTCGAGGTCCATGCCGCCGATGATGTTGCGGAGCGTGGTGACGGTGAGCTGCTCGATCGCCTGGATGTAGCTGGCGACCTCGTAGGTCGCGGCCCGGGCGTCGGTCACCTGGTAGTAGATGACGGTGTCGATGTTCACGACCAGGTTGTCCTGGGTGATCACCGGCTGCGGCGGGAACGGCACGACCTGTTCGCGCAGGTCGATGCGGTTGCGGATGGTGTCTATGAACGGGACGACGATGTTGAGGCCCGCGTTGAGTGTCCGCGTGTAGCGGCCGAACCGCTCCACGATCGCGGCACTCGCCTGCGGGATGACCTGGATCGTCTTGATCAGGGCGATGAAGACCAACACCACCAGAATGACCAGGACGATGATGACCGGTTCCATCGCGGCTCCCCGTACCTTTCTCCGCCTCGGCGCTTTCGGAAGATCTTATGCCTGTTGAAGATCTTGCTGGACGAGTGTGACAGACCGTCGTGCGGCTCGTGAGGTGTTCTGTTCACTTACGTCGTGCGGGAGTTGCGCAGGGTCAGATGACGATCGCCGTGGCCCCCTCGATGTCCACGACATCGACTTCCTGCCCCACGTCGTAGGCGCGGTCGGTGTCGAGGGCGCGGGCCGACCAGATCTCTCCGGCGAGTTTGATGCGGCCGCCCGAGCCGTCGACGCGCTCCAGCACGACGGCCTGTTTGCCCTTCAACGCGTCGATGCCGGTGGCGAGTTGGGGACGCTGCTTGGCGTGCCGGGTCGCGATCGGGCGTACGACGCCGATCAGCGCGACGGAGACGACGATGAAGACGAGCACCTGGGCGACGGCTCCGAAGCCGAGGCCTGCCACGACGGCGGCGGCCACCGCGCCGACCGCGAACATGCCGAACTCGGGCATCGCGGTCACCACGAGCGGGATTCCGAGCGCTGCCGCGCCGACGAGCCACCACACCCACGCGTCGATGTCGTTCACACCGTCATGGTAGGGCCGCACGTCCTGCCGGGGACAGGGCGCACAGGGAGCGGTCAGGACATCGGCAGGCCCTGCGCCGTCCAGCGGTCGCCGACCTGTTCCACGACGAGCGGGAGGCCGAAGCAGAGGGAGAGATTGCGGGAGGTGAGCTCCAGCTCGACCGGGCCCGCGGCGAGGACCTTGCCCTGGCGGATCATGAGGACGTGGGTGAAGCCGGGGGCGATCTCCTCGACGTGGTGGGTCACCATGATCATCGAGGGGGCGATGGGGTCGCGCGCGAGGCGGCCGAGGCGACGTACGAGGTCCTCGCGGCCGCCGAGGTCCAGGCCGGCGGCGGGCTCGTCGAGGAGCAGCAGCTCGGGGTCGGTCATCAGGGCGCGGGCGATGAGGGTGCGCTTGCGCTCGCCCTCGGAGAGCGTGCCGAACTTGCGGTCCAGGTAGTCGCTCATGCCGAGGCGGTCGAGGAAGGCGCGGGCGCGCTGCTCGTCGACGTCCTCGTACTCCTCCTGCCAGCCGGCGGTCATGCCGTACGCGGCGGTCAGCACCGTCTGGAGGACGGTCTGGCGCTTGGGGAGCTTGTCGGCGAGGGCGATGCCGGCCATGCCCACGCGGGGGCGCAGCTCGAAGACGTCGGTGCCGGGGCTGCCGAGGGTCTCGCCGAGGATGGAGACGGTACCGGCGCTGGGGAAGAGGTAGGTGGAGGCGATGTTCAGGAGGGTCGTCTTGCCGGCCCCGTTGGGACCGAGGATGACCCAGCGCTCGCCCTCCTTGACCGACCAGGAGACCTGGTCCACCAGAGCCCGGCCCTCACGGACCACGGATACGTCCTGAAGCTCCAGAACATCGCTCATGAGCGCGTTGTCTCCCCTTGCTGTGTGGCCGGTCGGTTGTCGCGGGCGCCTGTGGCTCGGACCGCCGCGCATGGGTGGGCGCGGCCTCTCCGGGAAAATCTACGCCACCGGTCGGGCGGCCCGATCCATCGGTCCGGTCCTTAGGGTGGAGGCATGCTCTCGGAACCGCGCTCTGGTCGCCTTGCCGCTTGGGGAAACGCCCTGTTGGTCGGAATTGTCTCACCGGACGACGCCGTCCACGCCATCGTCGGCGAGGACGGCGTGCACCGGGTGGAGGGGCTGCCCGGTGAGTCGGCGCCCGTCGGACTCACGCTCGCGCTGGGGCGGCTGCGGGCGCTCGGGGTGAACGGGCTGCGGGTGGCGTTGCCCGCGCCGGGACATCCGCTGGGGCTGAGCGGGCCGCCGGAGTTCAACACGCGGGCGCTGGAGGCGGAGGAGGCCGTGGTCTGCCACGGCGCCGGGTACGGGCTGGTGCCGGAGGTGTACGAGGCCGGGCCCGACGGTGATGTACATGTCGAGGTCGTGTGGCACTGCCTGCCGGTGCGGGAGGCTCCACCCGCCGACGTGCCGTCGCTGGGCGAGGCGGAGCGGGAACTGGCGGAGGCGCTGCGGGACGCCACGGCGGTGCTGGCGCGACTGGATCTGGCGGGATCGGGGCCGGTGGCGGAGGCGGCGATCGACGCGTACCGGGCTCGGGCCGAGCGGGGGCGGGAGGTCCTGGCGCCGGGGTACCCGCCGCGGGCGGTGCGGGTGCTGGAGCTGGCGCAGCGGGTGGGGCTGCTGGTGTCCCTCGCCTATGAGAACGGACCCGGGGGCGCGGTCAGCTCCGCGGAGATGGCGGTGCGTGCGGAGGCATTGCGGCCGGTCGAGCGGACGGGGCGGCGGGCGCAGGTCGCCGCGTACAACTCCGTTGTGGAGGAGCGGGAGCGGGGGGTTCGGTGAGCGTCGCTGCTCAGGTGGCCCGGGTTGGTGTGAGCCTCTGGGGGCTGTGCCCCCAGGCCCCCCTACGGCCCTGAAGGGGCCTTGTCCTCAAGCACCGGACGGGCTGGATTGCCGGGCGGCGGTGGAATGGTCACGGCATGCAGAGGGGCCCACGTGTCGTCCGTGACGCGTGGGCCCCTCTGTGGTGCGGCTGCGAGATCAGTCGTTGACGCAGGTGTTGCCGAACGCCGGGTTCAGCACGCCGACCACGTTGATCGTGTTGCCGCAGAGGTTGATCGGGACGTGGACCGGCACCTGGACGACGTTGCCCGAGATGACGCCCGGCGACTTCACGGCCGCGCCTTCCGCACCCGCGTCGGCGACGGCGGCACCGGCCGAGGCGCCCGCGGCGATACCCGCGACGGTGAGGGCCACAGCAGCCTTCTTGGCGATGTTCATGAGAAGCGTTCCTCCTGCGTTTGCGTGTCCGACCCGGCCGCGGGTCGGACACTGCCCAACGCGAAAGCGATCGGGAACGATGTGGGGCCCACCGGAAAGACACCTCGTTCGGATCATTGGAGCGACAAACAGACCGGCCTCCCTCGGTGGGGGCCGAGGGAGGCCGACGGTCACCGCGGGTGCGGGCGGGACCTCAGTGGTTGAGACCCAGGTTGCCGAAGGCCGGGTTCAGCACGCCGATGACGTTCACGCTGTTGCCGACCACGTTGACCGGGACGTGCACCGGGGCCTGGACGAGATTGCCCGAGACGACGCCCGGCGAGCCCTTGGCCTCGCCGAGAGCGGTGGCGCCGTCGGTGGCGGAGGCCATGCCGGCACCCGCGGCCATCAGCCCGCCGGCCACCATCGTCACGGCCGCTGCCTTCTTCAGGTTCTTCACTTCTGACCCCTCCTAGCGATTGCCGCGGCAATCGCCGCGGCACGCACTGGAGAACGGCGGCGGGCCACGAAGGATGCGCCATCCGGGCGACATTCCCACTACGGTATGAATCTCGGATCGGAAGTTAACCTTCCGCTCAGCGGGTCACGCCGTGGCGCACGGCCCACAGCGCGGCCTGGGTGCGGTCCGCGAGGTCGAGCTTCATCAGGATGTTCGAGACGTGTGTCTTGACGGTCTTCTCGGAGAGGACCAGGGCCCGGGCGATCTCGCGGTTGGAGCGGCCGTCCGCGATCAGGCCGAGCACCTCGCGCTCGCGTTCCGTGAGCGCGCCGCCTCTGCCCTGGCCCGAGGTGCCCTCCTCCTGGGAGAGGAGTGCGCCGGCGACCTCCGGCTGGAGCAGGATGTGGCCGGCGTGGACCGAGCGGATGGCGCCGGCGAGGGCGTCGGGGTCCACGTCCTTGTAGACGTATCCGGCGGCACCCGCGCGCAGGGCCGGGACCACCGTGCGCTGTTCGGTGAAGCTGGTGACGATCAGCACGCGCGCGGGGTTGGCCAGGTCGCGGAGTCTGCGGAGGGCCTCGACGCCGTCCATGCCGGGCATCTTGACGTCCATCAGGACGACGTCGGGCTTCAACTCCTCGGCGAGAGCGACTCCTTCGGCGCCGTCGGCGGCCTCGCCGACGACCTCGATGTCGTCCTGCACCTCCAGAAAGGTGCGCAGGCCCCGGCGGACGACCTGGTGGTCGTCGACGAGCAGCACCTTGATTGCGTCAGCCACCGGGAGCCTCCATCTCGATCGTGGTGCCCTTGCCGGGCGCCGATTCCACCGTGAGCGTGCCACCTACCCCGCTCGCCCGGTCCCGCATCGACACCAGCCCGAGGTGGCGGCCGGCCCGGCGGACCGTCGTCGGGTCGAAGCCGCCGCCGTCGTCCGTGACGCGCAGGACCGTGCCCGGGCCGCGCTTGCCGAGGGTCACGTCGACGCGCTGTGCCCCGGAGTGGCGCAGCGCGTTGTGCAGAGCCTCCTGGGCGACCCGCAGCAGGGCCTCCTCCTGCGCGGCGGGCAGAGCGCGGACGCCCTGACTGGTGAAGGTCACGCGCGCGGCGTGGGCGCGGTCGAGGACCTGGATGTGGGTGCGGAGGGTGGCGACGAGGCCGTCCTCGTCGAGCGCCGCGGGGCGCAACTCCACCACGGCGGCGCGCAGTTCGTCGGCGGCCTCCGCGGCGAGCGCCGCGACCTGTTGCAGTTCGCCCTTCGCACGCGCGGGGTCGCGGTCGACGAGGGCGGTGGCGGCCTGGGCCGTCAGGCGCAGGGAGAACAGCTTCTGGCTGACCGCGTCGTGCAGTTCGTGGGCCAGCCGGGAGCGTTCCTCGGCGATCGTCAGTTCACGGCTGCGCTCGTAGAGGCGGGCGTTGGTGAGGGCTATCGCGGCGTGCTGGGCGAGGATCGCGAGCAGTTCCTCGTCGTCCTCGGTGAAGCCGCAGCCGCCCTGGGGCCTGGCGCAGTTCTTGTTGGCCAGGAACAGGGCGCCGAGCACCTCGTCGCCGTCCCGGACGGGCAGGCCCAGGAAGTCGGACATCTCGGGGTGGGCGGACGGCCAGCCCTCGAAGCGCGGGTCCTTGCGGACGTCGGCGAGGCGCTGGGGCCGGGCCTCCTGGAGCATCGCCGCCAGGATGCCGTGCTGGCGGGGCAGCGGACCGATGGCCTTCCACTGCTCCTCGCCGACGCCGTCGACGACGAACTGGGCGAAGCCGCCGTGGTCGTCGGGCACGCCGAGGGCGGCGTACTGCGCGTCCAGCAGTTCGCGAGCGGAGGCGACGATCGTCTTGAGGACGTCGCGGACCTCGAGGTGCCTGCTCATGGCCAGCAGCGCGGAACTCACCGCGGCGAGGCCGGACCGGGGGCCTTGACTCATGCCCTCACGGTACCGGCGGGGTGTGACAGCGCGGATCGGACCTGTGACGGCCACGGGCTGCGGCGGAAGACCTAGGTCCGAGGTCCCCGGTACCGCGGCCTAGGGCGAAGGGACCGGGCGCCCGGGCGTACGACGAAGGGCCCCTCCGGCTTGCGTCCCGCGTCCGAGGCGGGGGCGGGGGGCCGGTTCCTACGTTGGGATCACCGCCGGACGGAGGCGGATCGGACGAGGGGACGGTTGTCATGCCGGTTGCGATCATCACGGGTGCGTCGAAGGGGCTGGGGCGAGCGCTGGCCGAGGCGCTGGCCGCACGTGGCTGGGATCTGGTGCTCGACGCCAGAACCGCGGAGGTGCTGAAGGAGACGGCGGCGGCCGTGGCGGCGCACGGGGCCCGGGTCGAGGCCCGCGCGGGGGATGTCACCGACGCGGCGCACCGGGCCGAGCTGGTGGCGGCCGCCTGGCGGCTCGGGGGCTGCGACCTGCTGGTGAACAACGCGAGCGCGCTGGGCGCCGAGCCGTTGGTGCGGTTGGCCGAGCTGCCCCTGGACGGGCTGCGGCGGGCGCTGGAGGTGAACGTGGTGGCGGCGCTGGGGCTGGTCCAGGAGGCGCTGCCGCTGCTGCACGGCGCGCGGGCGGGCGCGGTGATCACGGTCAGCTCGGACGCGGCGACCGAGGCGTACGAGACGTGGGGCGGCTACGGGGCGTCCAAGGCGGCCCTGGACCATCTCGCGGCGGTGCTCGGTGCGGAGGAGCCGGGGTTGCGGGTGTGGGCGGTGGACCCCGGGGACATGGCCACGGACCTGTACGCGGCGGCCGTGCCGGACGACGACGATCCGCGGCCGGATCCGGCCGGTGTGGCGCCGGCCTTCCTGCGGCTGCTGGACGAGCGTCCGGCGAGCGGGCGGTACGGGGCTCCGGCCCTGCTGGAGGGACGGCGATGACGCTGGCGCTGGGGGTGCCGCAGCACGAGCGCAGCCGAGGGTGGGGGAAGGTGCCGCAGGAACTGTCGGCTCGGGTGCCGGCCGAGCAACGCGGGCCGGGACGGGACCGGGACGACGTACGGCTGCTGGTGTCGCGGGGGACGGAGGCGACGCATCACGCGTTCCGGGAGCTCCCGTGTCTGCTGCGGGCCGGGGACCTGCTCGTGGTGAACACCTCGCCGACGCTGGCGGCGGCCGTGGACGGCCGGGTCGGGCACGCGCGCGTGGTGGTGCACTTCTCCACGCGCGGTGACGACGGACGGTGGGCCGTGGAGCTGCGGGAGCCGGACGGGAAGGGCACCACCCGCGCGCGTGCGGGCGGGCCCGCGGGGACCGAGGTGCGGCTGGCCGGGGGTGTGCGGCTGACGCCGGAGGAGCCGCTGAGCCCGGGGAGCGGACGGCTGTGGTGGGCGCGGGTGTCCCCCGTCGGCGCGGTGCCCGGGCTGCTGCGGGAGCACGGGCGGCCCATCCGCTACTCCTACACGGAGCGGGATCAGCCGCTGTCCGTCTACCAGACGGTGTTCGCGTTGCCGTCGGCCGACGGGTCGGGCAGTGCGGAGATGCCGAGTGCGGCGCGGCCCTTCACCGCGGGGCTGGTGGCGGAGCTGGTGAGCCGGGGGGTGCAGTTCGCGCCGGTCACCCTGCACACCGGGGTCGCCTCGGCGGAGGTGCACGAGCCGCCGTACCCGGAGCGGTTCGTGGTGCCCGAGGCGTCGGCGCGGCTGATCAACGCCGTGCGCGGTGGTGGGGGGCGGCGGGCGCGCGGGCGGGTGATCGCGGTGGGGACGACCGCTGTGCGGGCCGTGGAGTCGGCGGCCGGGTCGGACGGGGTCGTACGCGCGCGTGCGGGATGGACGGATCTGGTGGTCACTCCCGCGCGCGGGGTGCGGGTGGTGGACGGGCTGCTGACCGGGCTGCACGAGCCGGAGGCCTCGCATCTGCTGATGCTGGAGGCGGTGGCGGGGCGGGACGCGATCAGCCGTGGCTACGAGGAGGCGCTGGGCGGGCGCTACCTGTGGCACGAGTTCGGGGACGTGCACCTCGTCCTTCCGGAGGAGAGTGCTGACGCAGAGCATTGCTCGGGCAACTGCCAGTGAGAACAGGGTGGGGCCCGTGTGAGCCCGCACATAGGGCGCGGATCACGTACTACGGGCAATAGGAGATAAAGGGGACGCGGTGAACGGGGCAGATGGTTCTATCTGTCCCGTTTTGCCCTTCCCTGATCCACTATCGGGGATAGTACGTCACACCTTTGCCTGCCCATTTTGCGGCCGCTAACAATGGCTCTCGTCGCTCAGCGCCGTGGGTTCTCCCCCGGCGGCGCCCGTGCCGAAAGCACCCGCTGTCCGCCGTTGGACGAAGAGAGCGACCTCCGCGCTATTCGAAGAGGTCCATCCGCATGCCCAAGAACACTCGTAAGATCGCGATCGCCGGTGCCGCCACGCTCGGTGCCGCTGCCCTCGCCTTCTCCGTGGTGCCGGCCGACGCGCAGACGACCACTACGGACGCCGTCTCCTCGGCCCGGGTCGCCTACAGCGCTGCGCCGGTGCAGGCCGTCAAGGCCAGCGTGACCGACCAGCTGGCCACGACGAGCGTGAAGGTCGACGCCATCGAGGCCAAGAAGAAGGCCGCCGCGGCCGCCGCCGCCAAGAAGAAGGCCGCCGCCGAGGCCGCCGCGAAGGCAGCGGCAGCGAAGAAGAAGGCGGCCGCCGCGGCCGCCGCCAAGAAGGCTGCCGCCGCGCGCAAGGCCAAGGAGGCCGCGAGCCGGTCCACCGAGCGTGTCGCGGTCAAGAAGGCGGCCACCAAGAGCTACGCCAACAACCTCGACGGGTGGATCAAGCACTCCCTGGACATCATGAAGTCCAAGGGCATCCCGGGCTCCTACAGCGGTCTGCACCGCAACATCATCCGGGAGTCCTCGGGCAACCCGAAGGCGATCAACAACTGGGACATCAACGCCATCAACGGCATCCCGTCCAAGGGCCTGCTCCAGGTGATCCCGCCGACCTTCGCCGCGTACCACGTCGCCGGGACGTCCTGGAACATCTACGACCCGGTCGCCAACATCACCGCCGCCGCCAACTACGCGGCCGACAAGTACGGCACGATCGACAACGTCGACAGCGCGTACTGAGCCACCTCCGTACGCCGATGGGCGGCACCCCGTACCGGGGTGCCGCCCATCGGCGTACTACGGCGACGACTACTTGCGCATGACCTCGGGCTCGTGGCGGCGCAGGAAGCGAGCCACGAAGAAGCCGCAGATCACACCGAGGACGATCAGGGCGACCATGTCCAGGCCCCAGGCGCCGACGGTGTGCTCCCACAGCGGGTCCGTCTCGCCGCCGTCCTTGGGCGGGCTGATCTTGTTGAAGTCCAGCGTGGCACCCGCGGCGGCGACCGCCCAGCGCGAGGGCATCAGGTACGAGAACTCGTTGACGCCGACCGCGCCGTTCAGGGTGAACAGGCAGCCGGTGAACACGACCTGGATGATCGCGAACATGACCAGCAGTGGCATGGTCTTCTCGGCCGTCTTGACCAGCGACGAGATGACGAGGCCGAACATCATCGAGGTGAAGCCCAGCGCCATGATCGGGATGGAGAGCTCGAACATGGTGGCGCTGCCGAGGACCAGGCCCTCGGTCGGGATCTCCCGGCTCGCGAAGCCGATCACGCCGACCAGCAGGCCCTGGAGCACGGTGACCACGCCGAGCACGAACACCTTCGACATCAGGTACGCGGACCGGGACAGGCCCGTGGCGCGTTCCCGCTCGTAGATGACGCGTTCCTTGATGAGCTCGCGGACCGAGTTGGCCGCGCCCGCGAAGCAGGCGCCGACCGCGAGGATCAGCAGGACGGTGGTGGCCGTGCCGTTGGGGATGATCCGGCCGGTCTTCGGGTTGACCGGGTTGGGCAGCAGACTGTTCCCGGAGTCGATCAGCAGGCTCACCGCGCCGAGGACGGCCGGCAGGATCACCGTCAGGGCCAGGAAGCCCTTGTCGGAGGCGATCACCGAGACATAGCGGCGCACCAGTGTGACGAACTGGGACATCCAGCCCTGCGGCTTCGGCGGCTTCATCGCCTGCATCGGCGGCATCTGTACGGACTGCGGCGCGATGGCGTCGATGTCCGCGGCGTACATCTGGTAGTGCTGCGAGCCCTTCCAGCGGCCCGCCCAGTCGTAGTCGCGGTAGTTCTCGAAGGCGGAGAAGACGTCGGCCCAGGTGTCGTAGCCGAAGAAGTTCAGCGCCTCCTCGGGCGGGCCGAAGTAGGCGACGGCCCCGCCCGGCGCCATCACGAGCAGCTTGTCGCAGATCGCGAGTTCGGCCACCGAGTGCGTGACCACCAGGACCGTGCGGCCGTCGTCGGCGAGGCCGCGCAGCAGCTGCATGACATCGCGGTCCATGCCCGGGTCGAGGCCGGAGGTCGGCTCGTCCAGGAAGATCAGCGACGGCTTGGTGAGCAGTTCCAGGGCCACCGAGACACGCTTGCGCTGACCACCGGAGAGGGAGGTGATCTTCTTCTCTTTGTGGATGTCGAGCTTCAGCTCGCGCAGCACCTCGTCGATCCGGGCGTCGCGCTCGGCGGCCGTGGTGTCGGCCGGGAAACGGAGCTTGGCCGCGTACTTGAGGGCCCTCTTGACGGTCAGTTCCTTGTGCAGGATGTCGTCCTGCGGGACCAGACCGATGCGCTGGCGCAGCTCGGCGAACTGCTTGTACAGGTTCCGGTTGTCGTAGAGGACATCGCCCTGGTTGGCCGGGCGGTAGCCCGTCAGCGCCTTGAGCAGGGTCGACTTGCCGGAACCGGACGGTCCGATGACCGCGATCAGGGACTTCTCCGGGACACCGAAGGAGACGTCCTTGAGGATCTGCTTGCCGCCGTCGACCGTGACGGTCAGATGGCGGGCCGAGAACGAGACCTCACCGGTGTCGACGAACTCCTCGAGCCGGTCGCCGACGATCCGGAACGTCGAGTGGCCGACGCCCACGATGTCGGTGGGCCCCAGCTGGACCGAGCCGCCCTTGGGGATCGGCTGGCCGTTGACGTAGGTGCCGTTGTGCGAGCCGAGGTCGCGGATCTCCATGCGGCCGTCGGGCGTCGAGTGGAACTCGGCGTGGTTCCGCGAGACCTGGAGGTCGGAGACGACCAGCTCGTTCTCCAGGGCACGGCCGATGCGCATCACGCGGCCGAGGGAGAACTGGTGGAACGTGGTCGGGCTGCGGTCTCCGTAGACCGGCGGCGCCCCCGCGCCTCCACCGGGCACATTCTGCACGTACGGCTCGCTCGGCCCCTGCTGCTGCGGGACGTGCGGCGTTCCCTGCTGCGGCGGCTGCCAGCCGGCCTGAGGTGCCTGCTGCGGCGGGGCCTGCTGGGCCCAGCCCGGGTTCGCGGCCTGCGCGGCGTACGGCTGCTGGGGCTGCGCGGCGGGCGCCTGCGTGCCCGAGAGGTTCACGCGCGGCCCGTCGGTCGCGTTGCCCAGGTGCAGCGCCGAGCCGGGGCCGATCTCCAGCTGATGGATCCGTTGCCCCTGCGCGAACGTGCCGTTGGTGCTCCCGTGGTCCTCGACGACCCAACTGCGCCCGTTGAAGCTGACCGTGGCGTGACGCCAGGAGACCCTGGCGTCGTCGAGGACGATGTCGCCCTGCGGATCACGTCCGAGGGTGTATGGCCTGGACGGATCCAGCGTCCAGGTGCGTCCGTTCAATTCCAGTACGAGTTCCGGCACTCCAGCCCCACTGAGTTGTCCCCCGAGTTAGCCCCATCAACGGGGAGTCTAGGGATGTCGAACATCGGGGGGAACTATTTCAGTAGCGGCCCCCTGACCGAAAGTCGGGCCTTGTGAAGAGCCTGCGTGAGCGTATCGGCCGTTCCCGTTGACGGGGTTGAAACCGGGCCGGAGAGTGGTAAAGGCACGCGAGGGGGACGGAAGCGGCGATCTTCGCCGCTGCGCGCCGCGGATCGGGGGGTCTGCATGAGTGCCGGTACGGGTGTCGAAGGCAGTGGGAGCGCGGCGCGCGGCAGGGGCGTGCCGTGGATCGACGTGCTGCTGGCCGCCGTCGCGGCGGTGAGCTGGGCGCTGATCGGGATGGCCGGGACGGCGGCGCTGGGGCTGCACCTCCTGGAGGCGGACTCCGCGGGCTCGTTGGGCCCGATGACGGCCGCGGTGGTGGCCCTGGCCGCCGGGGGCTCGGTGACTCCGTCGGGCGATGTGTCCGCTTTCGGGCTCACGGGCGCGGAGGCGGACACGGCCATCGAGATCACGCCATTGGGGGTGAGCCTGGTGGGCGCGCTGCTGCTGTCGTGGTTCTTCCTGCGGTCCCTGCGCTCGGCGGGAGTTGTGATCGCCCCGGCCGAACTGCTCGCACGCGTCGGGACGGTGGTCGCGCTGTACGTGGCGATGCTCGGCGGCCTGGCCTGGGCGGGTCACGACGTCATCACGCTCGACGGGGGCGCGCTGGGGCTGGACGACCTGCCCGGCGGCGGGGGCGGTGGCGGTGGCGGTGGCGGCCTGGAGATCCCCGGGCTCGGGGACATCGGCGGACTGCTGCCCGACCGGCTCGGTGACCTCGTCGACGCGAAGGCCGCGGTCGGCTTCACCGTCGACACGGCGCCCACGCTGCTCGGCGGCCTCGGCTGGTCCCTCGGCATCCTGGTGATCGCGCTGCTGGCCTCGCGCCGGACGCCGCTGCCGGGCGGCTGGGAGGCGGTGCACCGGGTGGTGCGTCCGGCGGTGTCCGCCGTCGTGACCGTGCTGCTGGTGGCCGTGGCGGCCGGGTTCGCCGCGGCGGCGTACGCGGCGATCGGTGACGACCACCCACGGCGGATCGCGGGGGCGGCGCTGCTCGGCGCGCCGAACGGGGTCTGGCTGGGCATCCCGATCGGCCTGTTCGTCCCCTGGGACGGACGGGCGACGGGCGCGCTGACGAGCGTCCTCCCGGACCCGCTGGACGATCTGCTGGGCGTCGGCACCGAGCAGTCGGTGACGCTGGGCCGCCTCGCGGAGCTGGACGGACGGGTGTGGCTGCTGGGCGTGGCGGCGGCGCTGATGATGCTGCTGGCAGGGGTGCTGACGGCGGTGCGGACGCCGGTGGGGCCGGCGGGGTTCGCGCCGCGCGCGAGGGCCGGGTCGGGGGCGGGGGCGGGGTTCGAGGGCCGGGGCGGGCGCGAGGCCGGCGCGGTCGGGTTCGCCGGGCGTTGTGCCGTGCGCTTGGGGGCCGCGACCGCCGTGGCGTTGCCGTTGATCGCCTGGTTGACGAACGTGTCCGTGGACGCCTCGCTGTCCGTGCTGGGGTTCGACGCCTTCGGGGCCGGGATCGAGCTGCACGGGCACCTCGGGGCGGCGTTGCTGCTGGGTGCCGGGTGGGGCGCGGGGGCGGGGGCCGCCGGTGCGCTGCTGGCGTGGGCGAGCGGCGCCGCGGGGCGGCGGGCGGCGCCCCTGGCACGGAGTGACCCGTGGGGCTCCGCGGGTCCCGGCGAGGCAGGGGGGCCTTCGGGGTACCCGGACGACCGGGCCGGGCCGTACGCGCCGGGTGGGCCCTCGTACCGACCGCCGAATCCGGCGACCAATCCCTATCTGCGGATTCCGGAGGAGTTGCGTGAGTCGCGGGACGCGGGGCCGCAGCGGGTCCGGCCCGAGCGGGCCAGGGGAGACAGGAGCGGGCAGTCGAGGCCCTACGAGAGCTCCCGGCCGCCCGAGCCCCCCTCGGGCCAGGGGCGGCCGCCTGCCGGTCCGCCGGGGACGGACGACGTCTACGGCGCTCCGACCGTGGTCCGGCCGATCGGGCCGGCTCCCCGTACGCCGCGCCGGCCTCCGGGTCCACGGCCCGGTGAGCGGCCGCCGCCCGCACCGGAGGAGCGGGAGGAGGGACCGCCGCCGCCTCCACCCCCTCCTCCCGCTCCTCCGAGGGGCCCCAGGCCGCCTGGCGGACCGCGGTGAGGGGCCGGGGCCGGAACACCCGCAGAACGCCCGCGGCCGACTGTTGTGGAGCGCGCCACCTCACCGACATCCACTGTTCCCCGTCCGTCAGGCGGACCTCGGCGGCGCGCGGCACGGGGTGCCGGATACGGTGGGTACACCATGAGCGCTTTGCAGACTTCGTCCTCGGACGTCCCCACGCTCCTTGTCAAGATCTTCGGCAAGGACAGGCCGGGCATCACGGCCGGCCTTTTCGACACCCTCGCCGCCTTCTCCGTCGACGTGGTCGACATCGAGCAGGTCGTCACCCGAGGCCGGATGGTGCTGTGCGCGCTCGTGACCGAGCCGCCGACCGGCTTCGAGGGGGAACTGCGGTCCACGGTCCACAGCTGGGCCGAGTCGATGAAGATGCAGGCCGAGATCATCTCCGGCATCGGTGACAACCGGCCGCGTGGCCTCGGCCGGTCGCTGGTCACCGTGCTCGGGCATCCGCTCACCGCGGAGGCCACGGCGGCGGTGGCCGCGAAGATCACGAAGGCCGGCGGGAACATCGACCGTATCTTCCGGCTCGCCAAGTACCCCGTCACCGCCGTCGAGTTCGCCGTCTCCGGTGTGGAGACCGCGCCCCTGCGCACCGCTCTGGTCACGGACGCGGCGGCGCTGGGGGTGGACGTCGCGGTGGTGGACGCGGGCCTGTACCGACGGGCCCAGCGGCTCGTCGTGATGGACGTCGACTCCACCCTGATCCAGGACGAGGTGATCGAGCTCTTCGCCGCGCACGCCGGCTGCGAGGACGAGGTCGCCGAGGTGACGGCGGCCGCGATGCGTGGTGAGCTCGACTTCGAGCAGTCGCTGCACGCGCGCGTGGCGCTGCTGGCGGGACTGGACGCGTCGGTCGTGGACAAGGTGCGCGCCGAGGTCCGGCTGACGCCGGGTGCGCGCACGCTGATCCGGACGCTGAAGCGGCTCGGCTACCAGGTGGGGGTCGTCTCCGGCGGCTTCACCCAGGTCACCGACGATCTTCAGGAGCGGCTCGGGCTGGACTTCGCGCAGGCCAACACGCTGGAGATCGTCGACGGCAGGCTGACAGGCCGGGTCACCGGCGAGATCGTGGACCGTGCGGGCAAGGCGCGGCTGCTGCGCCGGTTCGCCGCGGCGGCGGGCGTACCGCTCTCGCAGACCGTGGCGATCGGCGACGGCGCCAACGACCTCGACATGCTCAACGCGGCCGGTCTCGGGGTCGCCTTCAACGCCAAGCCGGTGGTGCGCGAGGCGGCGCACACGGCGGTGAACGTGCCGTTCCTGGACACCGTCCTGTATCTGCTCGGCATCACCCGTGAAGAGGTCGAGGCCGCGGAGACGCACGACGAGCAGTAGCCCCGCGCGGGCGTGGCGAGGACGCAGGGGCGCCGGCGCGCGGACGCACGGGTGCCCCGAGGGACGCGGAGGGCCCGGCACCATCGCGGTGCCGGGCCCTCGCGCGTGCCGGGTGGGTCACTCGGAGGGCGCCCAGTAGTCGCGCAGCGTGGCCACGCCGGGCTCCAGGGACTTCCAGGGACCGTCGAAGGAGACGACGGCGAAGGCCGCGGCCGGGAACCCGCGGCGGCGCATCCGCTCGCCGGCGTCGCCGTCGCTCCGGCCGGAGAGGATGTCGGCGAGACCCTGGATGCCCGGGTTGTGGCCGATCAGGACGACGTCACGCACGTCGTCGGGTGTTTCGTTGAGCAGGGCGATCAGCTCACCGGGTGAGGCCTCGTAGATCCGCTCCTCGTAGACGGTTTTCGGCCGCTGCGGGAACTCATGGACGGCGAGCTTCCACGTCTCGCGCGTGCGGGTCGCGGTGGAGCAGACGGCCAGGTCGATGGGGATACCGCTGTCGACCAGCTTGCGTCCGGCGACGGCGGCGTCCTTACGGCCCCGCTCAGCGAGCGGACGCTCATGGTCGGTCACCTGCGGCCAGTCGGCTTTCGCATGGCGGAAGAGGACGATCCTGCGGGGTTCTGCGACGCTCATGAGTCCCAGCTTCGCATGAAACAGGCCACGGGGCGCAGGGAGTTGACACGCGGCTTCACCAGCGGTCCTGAGCTCCGCCCTAGCGGGTGACCAGCTGTTGCACGCGCTCGACGAGGTGGGTGATCGCCGGGTCGCCGGTGGCCGCGTGGGCGTCGGCGGGGTTCAGTATCAGCACCAGCAGGGTGATGAAGGCGAGCGTCGGGAGGGCGAGGGCCCACCAGGGCAGCCAGGTGTCGACGCCGCCCGAGGTGGCCGGGTGGGGCCGGGTGTGCGTAGGGGCCGACATGGGTGCCTCCGCTGTCTTCGAGTGGTCCGTGGACCTTGGCAGGTGATCCGCGTCCTGCGGCCACACCTCGAAGTTACGGAATCGGCGGCCCTCGACCCATCCGGTGATCCACCCACTTGACCCTGACCCTCACCCCCTAGGGGACAGGGGGGTTAACCCCACCCCGTTCACTCGGACGGGATCGCGGCAGGGCGGATGCGGCCGGTCGTCACGACCGGCTCGTCTCGGCCGGGCCGTCAGGGCGAGGCGATGGTCGCGATGACGGCGATGACGACGAAGATGGCGAAGAACGAGCCGAAGACGATCAGCATCTTCTTCTGACCGTTCTGGGGGTTCGGGTCGAGCACTGGCATACGGCAAGTCTCGCACCCCGCGTCCCCCACGGTTCCCCCGGGGGTCAGCGGGTGGCCTCCTCCTCCACCGTGCGGTCCCGGCCGGCCAGGACGCCCACGACCGTCTGCGGGACCATCAGGGCCGCCATGAGCGCGAGCGGCAGGCCCCAGCCGCCGCTGTGCTGGTAGAGCACCCCCACCAGGAGCGGGCCGGGGATGGAGATCAGATAGCCGGTGCTCTGCGCGAACGCCGACAGCTGAGCCACACCCGCGCCGGTCCTGGCCCGCATCCCGACCATCGTGAGGGCCAGCGGGAAGGCGCAGTTGGCGATGCCGAGCAGCAGGGCCCAGACCCAGGCGCCGCCGGCCGGCGCGAGGTACAGGCCGGCGTATCCGACGAGGCCGCAGCCGCCGAGCGCGAGCACGATCGGGCCCTGGCGCGGCAGCCGGGTGGCGACGCGCGGGATGACGAAGGCCAGCGGCACGCCCATCGCCATCGTCACGGCGAGAAGCAGCCCGGCCGTGCTCGCGGGCACTCCGGCGTCCCGGAAGATCTGCGGCATCCAGCCCATGGTGATGTAGGCGGCGGTGGCCTGGAGGCCGAAGAAGACGGCGAGCGCCCAGGCGGTTCGGCTGCGGGTGATGCGCAGCGGGGCGGCCGACGGCTGCGGCCCGCGCGCGTGGGCCTGCGGGGCGGGCCGCGGGCCCCGCTCCTGCCGTTCCCCCTCCGCACGCGCTCCGCCCGGTGCCGTCCCGCGGTCCCGTGCGAGCGGCAGCCAGGGCAGGACGGCCGCCGCCGCCAGGCCCGCCCAGAGCGCGAGGCCGGTCTGCCAACTGCCGCCCAGCGCATCGGTCATGGGCACGGTGATCGCGGCGGCGGCGGAGGTGCCGAGGGCGAGGGCCATCGAGTACAGGCCGGTCATGGTGCCGACCCGGTCCGGGAAGTGACGCTTGACGATGACCGGCATCAGGACGTTGCTGACGGCGATGCCCATGAGGGCGAGGGCACTGGCGGCGAGGAACCCCGCCGTACCGCCCGCGTAGGGGCGCAGGAGCAGCCCCGCCGTGATGGCGACCATGCCGGCGCACACCACCGCTCCCGGCCCGAAGCGGCGGGCGAGACGGGGTGCCATGACGCCGAAGACGGCGAAGCACAGCGGGGGCACGGAGGTGAGGAGCCCGGCGACGCTGCCGCTCATGCCGAGCCCGTCGCGCACCTCTTCGAGGAGGGCGCCGAGGCTCGTGATGGCGGGCCGGAGGTTGAGGGCGGCCAGCACGATGCCGACGACGAGCAGCCGTGTGCCCCGGTCCCACGCGCGGGGGGCCGTTCGCGGGAGCTCGCCCGCGGCCGAGGTGCGGGTGGGCGGGGGTGTCGTCGTCCGGGTCTGCTCGCTAGCCATGCCGACCATCATAGAATCATAGGATGATTGGTTGTCCATGCCCGGGTTCCCCTGGGCCGCCCCACCCGTGCGAAGGTGTGCCATGCCCCTGAGCCATCCCCGCCGCTCGGCGCTGTCCGAACAGGTCATCGCCGCGCTGCGCACCCAGATCACCTCGGGCGAGTGGCCGGTCGGCGCGCGCATCCCCACGGAGCCCGAACTGGTCGAACAGCTGGGCGTCGCCCGCAACACGGTGCGCGAGGCCGTCCGGGCGCTCGCGCACAACGGGCTGCTGGACATCAGACAGGGCTCGGGAACCTACGTCGTGGCGACCAGCGAACTGGCGGGCGTGATGCACCGCCGCTTCGCCGACGCCGACCCCGGGCACATCGCCGAGCTGCGCGCCACGCTGGAGTCGAGCGCGGCGAAGCTGGCGGCCGGACGGCGCACGGAGAAGGACCTCAAGCAGCTGGACGCGCTCCTCCTGCGCCGTGAGGAAGCCTGGGACTCGGGCGACGCGGAGGCGTTCGTGACGGCGGACTCGAGCTTCCACCTGGCGGTGGTGGCCGCCTCCCACAACGACGTCATGAGCGCGATGTACGCGGACCTCGGCGAGGTGCTGCGGGACTGGCTGCGCGAGGATGTCGGCGAGGAGCTGACGCCGGAGACGTACATGGACCACACGCGGCTGGTGGACGCGATCCGCGCGGGCGACGCGGAGGCCGCCGCCGTCGAGGCGGCCAGCTACCCCCTGCTGTGCCGCCCCGGCCGGTTCACAGCTTCTGGTGGCTGACCCAGGCCGAGCGGACCTCCTTCCAGCAGCGGCCGGTGAGCCGTACGGTCCGGGCGGGGCCCGCGTCGGCGGGGCTGCCGTCGGTGTCGAGATCCCACCAGCGGTCGCACTCGATGTGCAGACGGACGCGGTCGGTGTCGGCGTAGGGGTTGTGGCAGTAGGCGACGACCCGGGAGCCGCGGACCTCCGTGCGGCACTCCGCGCCGAACGGCTCCTCGGGTGCGGCGGTGGCCTGCCGGGCGGCCGGCACGCGCGCGTGGGGCAACGCGTCGTACGGCAGCGACAGGACGAGACAGACGGCGACGGTCACTGGGGCCAGGCTGCGAGACAGGCGCACAAGGGGACCTCCTCGGCCGTACTGGGGAGGAAAGCGCGGTAAGGAACCCGCACTTCAGAGTGCCTTGCCGGGGCACTCCCCCGCCTGGCCGAATGAGCCGAACGGGTGACGCCCCGCTCCCCGCGCGCGAGCGGGGGAACGGGGCGTCGACGGCGTGTCGGTGATCAGGCTCCGATGGCGTGCAGGCCACCGTCGACGTGCACGATCTCGCCGGTGGTCTTCGGGAACCAGTCGCTCAGCAGGGCGACCACACCGCGGCCGGCCGGGCCCGGGTCGTTGAGGTCCCACTCCAGCGGAGCGCGGTCGTCCCACACGGAGGCCAGCTCGGAGAAGCCCGGGATGGACTTGGCCGCCATGGAACCGATGGGACCGGCGGAGACCAGGTTGCAGCGGATGTTCTGCTTGCCCAGGTCACGCGCCATGTAGCGGCTGGTGGCCTCCAGGGCCGCCTTGGCGGGGCCCATCCAGTCGTACTGCGGCCAGGCGAACGAGGCGTCGAAGGTGAGGCCGACGACCGAGCCGCCGTTCTGCATCAGCGGCAGACAGGCCATGGTGAGCGACTTCAGGGAGAACGCCGAGACGTGCATGGCCGTGGCGACCGACTCGAACGGGGTGTTGAGGAAGTTGCCGCCCATGGCGTCCTGCGGCGCGAAGCCGATGGAGTGCACGACGCCGTCGAGACCGCCGAGCTCCTCGCCGACGATGTCGGCCAGCCGGCCGAGGTGCTCGTCGTTCGTCACGTCGAGCTCGATGACCTTGGTGGGCTTCGGCAGCTTCTTGGCGATGCGCTCGGTCAGCGTGGGCCGCGGGAACGCGGTCAGGATGATCTCGGCACCCTGCTCCTGGGCCAGCTTGGCGGTGTGGAAGGCGATGGAGGACTCCAGCAGCACGCCGGTGATCAGGACGCGCTTGCCCTCGAGAATTCCGCTCATGGTGATCAGTGACCCATTCCCAGTCCGCCGTCAACGGGAATGACGGCTCCAGTGATGTACGAGGCGTCGTCCGAGGCGAGGAACCGCACCGTCGCGGCGATCTCCTCCGGCTGCGCGTACCGGCCGAGCGGGACCTGCGAGACGATGCCCGCGCGCTGCTCGTCGGTGAGCACCTTGGTCATGTCGGTGTCGACGAAGCCGGGCGCGACGACGTTGAAGGTGATGTTGCGCGATCCCAGCTCACGGGCGAGGGAACGCGCGAAGCCGACCAGGGCGGCCTTGGAGGCGGCGTAGTTCGCCTGCCCGGCGGAGCCGAGCAGGCCCACGACCGAGGAGATCAGGACGACACGGCCCTTCTTGGCGCGCAGCATGGCGCGGTTCGCGCGCTTGACCACGCGGAAGGTGCCCGTGAGGTTGGTGTCGATGACCGAGGTGAAGTCCTCCTCGGACATGCGCATCAGGAGCTGGTCCTTGGTGACGCCGGCGTTGGCGATCAGAACCTCCACGGGGCCGTGCTCGGCCTCGATCTCCTTGTAGGCCTGCTCCACCTGCTCGGAGTCGGTGATGTCGCACTTGACCGCGAGGAAACCGGCCGGTGGCTCGCCCGAGCGGTACGTGATCGCGACCTTGTCGCCGGCATCGGCGAACGCGCGGGCGATGGCGAGGCCGATGCCCCGGTTTCCTCCGGTGACGAGAACCGAGCGGCTCAACGGATCACCCTTTCGATAGGGGTCTGACGCACCCGCCCGAACACGGAACGGCAGGTGGCTTCCCTCGAAACCTATCGGTCCGCCTCGTCCGACGGACATTCGGGCACCGACAGTGGCGCACCGGACTGGCTGTGGGGTCTCTACAGAAAGTTTGCGGAAGCGGGGCGGAAACGTGTGGTCCGGGGCTGCCGGGCGCGACATGATCGAGGCCTTCACACGACGACACCAGGGAGAGACGTAGGTGCCCCACAGCATCGATGAAAGTTTCACGGCCCTACCCCTACGCGCCCTCGCCGACGCCGCTCTCGCACGCGCGCGTGCGCTGGGGGCGGAGCACGCGGACTTCCGGTTCGAGCGGGTGCGCAGCGCGTCCTGGCGGTTGCGGGACGCCAAGCCCTCCGGGTCCTCCGACACGACCGACCTCGGGTACGCGGTGCGGGTGGTGCACGGCGGTACGTGGGGGTTCGCGTCCGGCGTGGATCTCACGATGGACGCCGCGGCCCGGGTCGCCTCGCAGGCCGTGGCGATGGCCAAGTTGTCCGCCCAGGTGATCAAGGCGGCCGGTTCGGACGAGAGGGTGGAACTGGCCGACGAGCCGGTGCACGCCGACCGGACGTGGATCTCGTCCTACGAGATCGACCCGTTCACCGTGCCGGACGAGGAGAAGGCGGCGCTGCTCGCGGACTGGAGCGCGCGGCTGCTGGCGGCGAACGGGATCAACCACGTGGACGCCTCGCTGCTCACCGTCCACGAGAACAAGTTCTACGCCGACACGGCCGGGACGGTGACCACCCAGCAGCGGGTGCGGCTGCACCCGGCACTGACCGCGGTGTCGGTCGACGAGTCGAGCGGCGAGTTCGACTCGATGCGCACGATCGCGCCGCCCGCCGGACGCGGCTGGGAGTACCTCACGGGCACCGGGTGGGACTGGGACGACGAGCTCGACCGGATCCCGGAGCTGCTCGCCGAGAAGATGCGGGCGCCGAGCGTCGAGCCGGGGCTGTACGACCTGGTCGTCGACCCGTCGAACCTGTGGCTGACCATCCACGAGTCCATCGGGCACGCCACCGAGCTGGACCGGGCCCTCGGCTACGAGGCCGCCTACGCCGGCACCTCCTTCGCCACCTTCGACCAACTCGGCAAACTGCGCTACGGCTCGGACCTGATGAACGTCACGGGCGACCGCACCGCCGAGCACGGCCTGGCGACCGTCGGCTACGACGACGAGGGCGTCGAGGGCCAGTCCTGGGACCTCGTGAAGGACGGCACGCTCGTCGGCTACCAGCTGGACCGGCGGATCGCGAAGCTGACCGGGTTCGAGCGGTCCAACGGGTGCGCCTTCGCCGACTCCCCCGGCCATGTGCCGGTGCAGCGGATGGCCAACGTGTCGCTGCGGCCCGATCCGGCCGGGATGTCGACCGAGGGTCTCATCGGCAGCGTCGACCGGGGCATCTACGTCGTCGGCGACCGCTCCTGGTCCATCGACATGCAGCGCTACAACTTCCAGTTCACCGGGCAACGGTTCTTCCGGATCGAGAACGGACGGATCACCGGCCAGCTGCGGGACGTGGCCTACCAGGCGACGACCACCGACTTCTGGGGGTCGATGGCGGCGGTCGGCGGCCCGCAGACGTACGTCCTCGGCGGCGCCTTCAACTGCGGCAAGGCGCAGCCGGGCCAGGTCGCGGCGGTGTCGCACGGCTGCCCGTCGGCCCTCTTCAAGGGCGTCAACATTCTGAACACCACGCAGGAGGCCGGTCGATGAGCGCGGGCACCAACAAGGCGCAGCAGCCGCACGAGATCGTCGAGCGCGCCCTCGAACTGTCGCGGGCCGACGGCTGTGTCGTGATCGCCGACGAACAGTCCACGGCGAACCTGCGCTGGGCCGGCAACGCGCTCACGACCAACGGCGTCACGCGCGGGCGCACGCTCACCGTGATCGCCACCGTCGACGGCAAGGAGGGCACCGCCTCCGGCGTCGTCTCGCGGGCCGCCGTCACCAAGGACGAGCTGGAGCCCCTGGTCCGCGCCGCCGAGGCCGCCGCGCGGGGCGCGGCCCCCGCCGAGGACGCGCAGCCGCTGGTCGCCGACGTGGCCCGGTCCCCCGAGTTCACCGAGGCGCCCGCGGAGACCTCGTCGGCGGTGTTCGCCGACTTCGCGCCCGCCCTGGGTGAGGCGTTCGCACGCGCGCGTGCAGGGGGTCGCGAGCTGTACGGGTTCGCCAACCACGAGCTCGTATCGACGTACCTGGGCACGTCGACCGGACTGCGGCTGCGGCACGACCAGCCGAACGGAACGCTGGAACTCAACGCCAAGTCCCCGGACCGGACCCGCTCGGCGTGGGCCGGGCGCTCCACCCGGGACTTCAAGGACGTCGACCCGGCGGCGCTCGACGCCGAGCTGGCCGTACGGCTGGGCTGGGCGGAGCGGCGGATCGAGCTGCCCGCCGGGCGGTACGAGACGCTGCTGCCGCCGACCGCGGTGGCCGACCTGATGATCTACCAGCTGTGGTCGGCGTCCGGCCGGGACGCCACCGAGGGCCGGACGGTGTTCTCCCAGCCCGGCGGCGGCACCCGGCTCGGGGAGAAGCTGTCCGACCTGCCGCTGACCCTGCGCAGCGACCCCAACGAGCCGGGTCTGGAGGCGCCGCCGTTCGTCATCGCGCACTCCTCCGGCGGCGACCAGTCGGTCTTCGACAACGGCCTGCCCGTGCGGCCCACCGAGTGGATCTCCGCGGGCGTGCTGAAGCGCCTGACGACCACCCGGCACAGCGCGGCCCTGACCGGCCTGCCGGTGGCCCCCGGGGCCGACAACCTGATCCTGGACGGCGGCGAGGACCGCTCCCTGGAGGAGATGGTCGCGGCCACCGGACGCGGGCTGCTGCTGACCTGCCTGTGGTACATCCGCGAGGTCGACCCGGCGACGCTGCTCCTCACCGGCCTGACCCGGGACGGCGTCTACCTGGTGGAGAACGGCGAGGTGGTCGGCGAGGTGAACAACTTCCGGTTCAACGAGTCGCCGGTCGGCCTGCTGGGGCGCGCGACGGAGGCGGGGCGCACGGAAAAGACGCTGCCCCGGGAGTGGAGCGACTGGTTCACTAGGGCTGCGATGCCCGCGCTGAGGGTGCCGGACTTCAATATGAGCTCTGTCAGCCAGGGCGTATAACCTCGTAGCCGGTGGTCGCTCGACCGCCCGAACAGTCTGAAGATCATCAAGGAGATATGAGAACCGTGACGGACATCGTCGACGAACTGCAGTGGCGCGGGCTGATCGCCCTCTCCACTGACGAGGACGCATTGCGCAAGGCGTTCGCGGACGGTCCCGTCACGTTCTATTGCGGCTTCGACCCGACCGCGCCCAGCCTGCACCTCGGCAACCTCGTGCAGATCCTGACGATGCGCAGGATCCAGCAGGCGGGCAACCGTCCGCTGGGTCTGGTCGGGGGCGCCACCGGGCTGATCGGCGACCCGAAGCCCACCGCGGAGCGGACGCTGAACTCGCCCGAGGTCGTCGCCCAGTGGGTCGAGCGGCTGCGCGCGCAGATCGCGCCGCTGCTCGACTTCGAGGGCCCGCACGCGGCGGTCATGGTCAACAACCTGGACTGGACGCAGGGCCTGTCGGCCATCGAGTTCCTGCGGGACGTCGGCAAGCACTTCCGCGTCAACAAGATGATCGCCAAGGAGGCCGTCTCCCGGCGGCTCAACTCCGAGGCGGGCATCGGCTACACCGAGTTCAGCTACCAGATCCTCCAGGGGATGGACTTCCTGGAGCTGTACCGGCGGCACGGCTGCACGCTCCAGACCGGCGGCAGCGACCAGTGGGGCAACCTCACCTCGGGCACCGACCTGATCCACCGGGTGGAGTCCGACGCCGTGGTGCACGCGCTGGCCACCCCGCTGATCACCAAGGCGGACGGCACCAAGTTCGGCAAGACGGAGTCCGGCACGATCTGGCTCGACCCCGAGATGACCACGCCGTACGCCTTCTACCAGTTCTGGCTGAACGCGGACGACCGGGACGTGTCGAAGTTCCTGCGCATCTTCAGCTTCAGGTCCCATGACGAGATCGAGGAGCTGGAGCGGCAGACCGAGGAGCGTCCGCAGGCCCGGGCCGCTCAGCGCGCGCTGGCCGAGGAGCTGACGACCCTGGTGCACGGCGCCGACCAGACGGCCGCCGTGGTCGCCGCGTCCAAGGCCCTCTTCGGCCAGGGCGAGCTCGGCGAGCTCGACGACCGGACGCTGGCCGCGGCCCTCTCCGAGGTGCCGCACATCCAGGTCACCGAACTCGGACCGGTCGTGGACCTGCTCGCCGAGGTCGGCCTGGTGGCCAGCAAGTCCGCCGCGCGGCGGACCGTGAAGGAGGGCGGGGCCTACGTGAACAACGTCAAGGTCACCGCGGAGGACGCCGTCCCGGCGAAGGACGAGCTCATCCACGGGCGGTGGCTGGTGCTGCGGCGCGGCAAGAAGAACCTGGCCGCCGTCGAGGTCACCGACGTCTGAGTGCCGCGCTCCCGCTCTGCGGGTCGCGCGTAGGGGGTGCTCCGCAGGGGGTGCGGGTTTCCGCGGGCCGCGGCTCTCGTCGCGGCTTGTCGCGCCGTTTCCCGCGCCCTCCCGGGCGCCCGGCTCAGGCGTGGGTCTTCCGCTTGCCCAGCGTCGCCATGTAGAGCATGTCGCCCAGGGCGACGATGATGATCGCGGCGATCAGCTGGAAAAGGTGGCGGCTCCAGTCGATGCCGGAGGTCTCCTCGACCCCTGCCGCGCGGGCGATCGCGTTGCCCACGATCGCGCCCAGCATGCCGAAAATGGTGGTCAGCCAGAGCGGACTGTGCTGCTTGCCCGGGAGGATCGCCTTCGCGATCAGGCCCAGCACGAATCCCACGATGATGGCCCACAACCAGCCCATGGCTGCCTCCTTGTACGGCTCTACGTGAGCATTGCCCCCAAGTCTCGGTCCGCCCGCCGTACGGCGCATGTCGGGTGCGGCCATACGCGGCACGGCGCAGAACGTTCGTCCGGGCGGCAGGTGACCCGGTCTCGAAGGCGACGCAGTCGCGGCGTAACGTGGACGGTGTCCGGGCCCGGCTCCCCGATCGGGTGCCGGCCGGAGAGGGGCCGGGGCAAGGCCGATGCGGGCGGACGGTGGAATGTGATGCGGAAGCAGGGTGGCGGCGGCAACGTCCAGGTGTTCCGGATCACCGGTGCGCGCCAGGGACTCCAGGACGACGTGCGGGGCCGGCAACGGCGGTACATCATCTCGATGTCGATCCGTACGCTCTCGGTGATCCTCGCGGCGACCTTGTGGAACGTGGAACGCCATGTGGCGATCGTGGCGTTGGTCCTGGGGGTGGTGCTCCCCTATATCTCGGTGGTGATCGCCAACGCGGGGCGGGAGAACGTGCCTTCGCTGCCCTCCACTTTCCTGACGGTACCGGTGCGAACCATGATCGCCCCGACGCGGGCCGAGGGTGAATCCGTGGGCTCGGTGCCGGAAGAGGAGGGCTTCGCGGAACCCCTCCGGGAGGAACCGCAGCCCGATCCGGCTGAGCGTCAGCCGTGAACACGCCATGAGCGGACTGTGCTCCAAGCTCAGGAAAAGCTCAGATCAATCATGTTGTTCCAGTGCCGTGCGGACCGTGAGCCATGACATACTTCGTACGCGCTCCGCATCCCCCGTCGGAGCGACGGACCGACGCCGGGCAGCTCCCCCCGTGGCTGCTCGGCGTCGCCTTTGTGCGCGTGTGGTGAGACGAACCTGTGAGTGACGAGACCCCGATCTGTTCCGCCAAGGGCTGCCGTGTCGACGCGGTGTGGGTACTGGCGTGGAACAACCCGAAGCTGCACACGCCGGAGCGGCGCAAGACATGGCTCGCGTGCGAGGAGCACCGGGAGCATCTGTCGCAGTTCCTCGGCGTCCGGGGCTTCCTCAAGGACGTCGTCCTGCTGACCGAGTGGGAGTCCCCGCAGGCTTCCTAGCCGCCGATCGCCGACATCGGCCGGTCCGGCTGGAGGAACGTCGGGTCGTCCAGGCCCGAGCCCGCCTTCTTGCCCCACATCGCCAGTCGCCAGATACGGGCTATCTCCTCGTCGGGTGCGCCGGAGCGCAGGGCCGCTCGCAGGTCCGTCTCCTCGCGGGCGAAGAGGCAGGTGCGGACCTGGCCGTCGGCCGTGAGGCGGGTGCGGTCGCAGGCGGCGCAGAACGGGCGGGTGACGGAGGCGATGACGCCCACCCGGTGCGGGCCGCCGTCCACCAGCCAGCGTTCGGCCGGGGCGGAGCCGCGCTCTCCCTCGCCCTCGACGGTGAGGTCGAAGCGGGTGCGCAGGGAGGCCAGGATGTCGTCGGCCGTGACCATGCCCTCGCGCTTCCAGCCGTGCTGGGCGTCCAGCGGCATCTGCTCGATGAAACGCAGCTCGTAGTCGTGCTCGACGGCCCAGGCGAGGAGGTCGGGGGCCTCGTCCTCGTTCAGGTCGGGCATCAGGACCGAGTTGACCTTCACCGGCGTCAGGCCTGCCTCGCGGGCGGCTTCGAGGCCTTCGAGGACGTCCTTGTGACGGTCCCTGCGGGTGAGGGTCTTGAAGACGTCGGGCCGCAGGGTGTCGAGGGAGACGTTGACCCGGTCCAGGCCCGCCGCCTTGAGGGCGGTGGCGGTGCGGCGCAGGCCGATGCCGTTCGTCGTGAGGGACATCTGGGGGCGGGGCGTCAGGGCCGCGACCCGCTCGACGATGCCGACCAGACCCGGACGCAGCAGGGGCTCGCCTCCGGTGAAGCGGACCTCCTCGATGCCGAGCGTGGAGACCGCTATGCCGATCAGTCGGACGATCTCGTCGTCGTCGAGCAGATCGGGCTTGGCCAGCCACTGCAGGCCCTCCTCGGGCATGCAGTACGTGCAGCGCAGGTTGCACCGGTCCGTCAGCGAGACCCTCAGGTCGGTGGCCACTCGGCCATACGTGTCGATGAGCACGTGGGCCCCCTCCCTCGTAGCGATCCCGTGTTCTTCTCCGTCTCTTGCGAGCCTACGTGACACCGGTGACAACGACAGTGCCCGATCCCACGAGATCCCACGGAGCGGAACGCGGCCGCGTCGTAGGGATCTACGACGCGGCCGCGCGGACGGGACGGTCAGCGGTTGCTCAGTGGGCTCCGGTGCCGGTCAGGGAGCGGACCTCCAGTTCGGCGTACTTGCCCTTGTCGGGCTCGTCCTTCGACAGCAGGGTGCCTACGACGCCCAGCAGGAAGCCGACCGGGATCGAGATGATGCCGGGGTTCTCCAGCGGGAACCAGTGGAAGTCGACATCCGGGAACATCGAGGTGGGCTTGCCGGAGACGACCGGCGAGAACAGCACCAGGCCGACCGCGGTGACCAGGCCGCCGTAGATCGACCACAGGGCTCCGGAGGTGGTGAACCGCTTCCAGAAGAGGCTGTAGAGGATCGTCGGGAGGTTGGCGGAGGCGGCGACCGCGAAGGCGAGGGCGACCAGGCCGGCGACGTTCAGGTCGCGGGCCAGGGCGCCCAGGAGGATGGAGACGGCGCCGATGCCGACGGTCGCGTAGCGGGCCGCGCTCATCTCCTGCTTCTCGGTGGCCGTACCCCTCTTGATGACGTTCGCGTAGATGTCGTGGGCGAACGAGGAGGACGAGGCCAGGGTCAGGCCGGCGACGACCGCGAGGATCGTGGCGAAGGCGACCGCCGAGATGGTGGCGAGCAGGATCGCGCCCCAGTTGGAGTCGACGCCGCCGAGATGGAGGGCGAGCAGGGGCGCCGCGGTGTTGCCGGCCTTGTTGGAGGCGGTGATCTCGTCCGGTTTGATCAGCGCGGCGGCACCGAAGCCGAGGGCGAGGGTCATCAGGTAGAAGGCGCCGATCAGGCCGATGGCCCAGAGGACCGACTTACGGGCGGCCTTGGCGGTGGGGACCGTGTAGAAGCGGATCAGGATGTGCGGCAGGCCCGCGGTGCCCAGGACCAGGGCGATGCCGAGCGAGATGAAGTCCAGTTTGGTGGTGCCGGTGGCGCCGTACTTCAGGCCGGGCTCCAGGAAGGCCGCGCCCTTGCCGCTGTTGTCGGCGGCCGAGCCCAGCAGGTCGGAGAGGTTGAAGTCGAACTTCAGCAGGACCAGGAAGGTGAGCAGGAGGGCGCCGGCGATGAGCAGGACCGCCTTGACCATCTGGACCCAGGTGGTGCCCTTCATGCCGCCGATCGTCACGTAGACGATCATCAGTACGCCGACCAGTGCGACGATGCCGATCTTGCCGCTGTCGCTGGTGATGCCCAGCAGCAGCGAGACCAGGACGCCCGCGCCCGCCATCTGGGCCAGCAGGTAGAAGATCGACACCACGATGGTGGAGGTGCCGGCCGCCGTGCGGACCGGCCGCTGGCGCATGCGGTACGCCAGGACGTCGCCCATCGTGTAGCGGCCGGAGTTGCGCAGCGGCTCGGCGACCAGGAGCAGGGCGACCAGCCAGGCGACCAGGAAGCCGATGGAGTACAGGAAGCCGTCGTAGCCGAAGAGGGCGATGGCGCCCGCGATGCCGAGGAAGGACGCGGCGGACATGTAGTCGCCGGAGACGGCGAGGCCGTTCTGGAAGCCGGTGAACTGGCGGCCGCCGGCGTAGAAGTCGGCGGCGTCCTTGGTCTGGCGGCCGGCCCAGACGGTGATGACGAGGGTCGCGGCGACGAACACCGAGAACAGGATGATGATCAGCGTGCGGTGCTCGCCGGCCTCGCCCGCGGCGAGCAGGGTGTGCTGTGCGGGGCTCATGCTCCGCCCTCCATCCGGGACTTGATGGCCTCGGCCTTGGGGTCGAACCGTGCGGCGGCGGTCCGCGCGTACCACCAGGCGATGAGGAAGGTGGTGAGGAACTGGGCGAGCCCGAGGGTCATGGCCACGTTGAAGTTGCCGAAGAGCTTGGTGCCCATGAAGTCGCCCGCGTAGTTGGACAGCAGGACGTACAGCAGATACCAGACGATGAAGGCGAGGGTCAGCGGGAAGGCGAAGTTGCGGTAGGAGCTGCGCAGTTCACCGAACTCCGCGCTCTCCTGCACCGCGACGAACTCCTCGGTGGACGGGAGTTGGGTTGGGGATTTCGAGGGGGGCGGTGTCTCGGTGGCCACGAAGTCTCCTCGTTGCGGATGCGGGTCGGACGGCGAAAGGAGGCGAGTGTCCTCTCGCTCCCTGCCCAAGGTCACGGCGCCGCACAGGGACGGGTTCAACGCGTCGGGCGGGTTTGTCGAAGTGGCCTTCGGCAGGTCATAGCCAACGAGTGGGGGCCGCGTCAGGTCATGGGTCGGCAAACTCGCCGCCTGGAAGTCATTGCTGGCCGGTGAGTCAGGGAGATAGCTTCGGGCAAGCACCACCCGTCATGTACCTGCCCAGGCAGCACCTGCGCCTGGGTCAGGTCCCGTTTCCGGATGATGTGGAGACCCCATGGCTCATCTGCCTTCCAGACGCCGCCTCGCGCTCGCGGTGCCCGTCGTGCTGTCGCTGACCGCTTCCCTCGGCTTCCTGCCGACGGCGGCCTCCGCGGCCCCCGTCACGACTTCCGCCACCCAGACGGCCGATGCCGGAACCCTGGCGTACGTCGTCAACACGAAGGTGGACCACCGCACGATCGGGTCGGTGAAGAAGGCGATCGCCGCGGCCGGCGGCACCGTCGTCGCGGCGTACGAGAAGATCGGCGTCCTCGTCGTCCATTCGGCGAACCCCGACTTCGGGCCGCAGATACGCGCGGTGCGCGGCGTTCAGTCGGCGGGTGCGACCCGTACCGCGCCGCTCAGCGCCGCCGGCACCACCGACGAGGGGGCCGCGCAGGTCCTCTCCAAGGCGGAGGCCGCGAAGATCGAGAAGGCGTCCGACGCGGCGGGCCAGAGTGAGCCGCTCGAGGCCGACCAGTGGGACCTGCGCGCGATCGGCGCCGACAAGGCCGCCGGGATCAACCCGGGCAGCAAGAAGGTGACGGTCGCCGTGATCGACACCGGCGTGGACGACACCCACCCGGACCTCGCGCCGAACTTCTCCGCGTCCCAGTCGGCGAACTGTGTCGGCGGCGTCGCGGACACCAGCGAGGGCGCCTGGCGCCCCTACACCGCGGACGACTACCACGGCACCCATGTGGCGGGTGAGATCGCCGCGGCCCGCAACGGCATCGGCGTGGCGGGCGTCGCGCCCGGCGTGAAGGTCGCCGGCATCAAGGTGAGCGACCCCAAGGACGGCCTCTTCTACCCGGAGAACGTCGTCTGCGCCTTCGTGTTCGCCGCCGACCACGGCGTCGAGGTCACGAACAACAGCTACTACGTCGACCCGTGGCTGTACAACTGCATGGACGACCCCGACCAGAAGGCGATCGTCGACGCGGTCAACAGGGCCCAGCTGTACGCCCAGAAGAAGGGCACGATCAA
The DNA here is from genome assembly GCF_045041255.1 of Streptomyces sp. NBC_00080. Lineage (NCBI taxonomy): Bacteria > Bacillati > Actinomycetota > Actinomycetes > Kitasatosporales > Streptomycetaceae > Streptomyces > Streptomyces sp. NBC_00080. Next base: position 7,321,830 of record NZ_CP108235.1, on the reverse strand, counting down.
CGTCGCCTCGGCGGGCAACTCCAACCACGACCTGGACTCCGACTCCCTGGTCGACGCCTCGAGCCCGGACGACTCCACGCCGGTCGAGCGGACCGTCGATCCGCACGAGTGCTTCGACGTCCCGACCCAGCTGCCCGGTGTCGTCACGGTGAGCGCGACGGGCGTCAAGGGCACCAAGTCGTACTACTCCACGTACGGCCTGGGAGCGATCGACGTCGCGGCTCCGGGCGGCGACAAGTACCAGATACCGGACACCCCGTCCGCCAACGGCCGCATCCTGTCGACGCTGCCGAACAACACGTACGGCTTCCTCCAGGGCACCTCGATGGCGTCCCCGCACGTCGCCGGTGTGGCCGCGCTGCTGAAGTCGACCCACCCGCACGCGAGCCCGGCCCAGCTCCAGGCGCTGCTCAAGCTCCAGGCCGACAGCACGGCGTGCCCGACCGAGCCGTACGACGGCGACGGCAACGGGGTCGTGGACGCGACCTGCGTGGGCGGCAAGCGCCTCAACGGCTTCTTCGGCTTCGGCGTCGTGAACGCGCTGCGTGCCGTGAAGTAGTCGCCTGACAGGCGGTTGGAGGGTCGGGCGGACATCCGCCCGGCCCTTCGTGCGTGTGCGCGGGGCCCATATATTGATTGAATCAATACTGCATAGTGCAGTCATGACTGGAATCAAGTTTGCCTGGTCGGAGCTGGGCGGCGATCCCGCCCTCCTCGCGCGCGTGTCGACCGTCGTCCGGGAGGGCGCCCTCCCGGCGCGTCTTCCGGTGCGGGAGCTGGCGCGCGCCTGTGTGGGCGTGTGCGCGTTGGCCGGCGCCGAACTGGCGGCGCGGCGGGCCGGCCTCCCGGAGGTGCCCGGGGTGCGGGTGGACGACGCGGTGGTGGCCACCGCGTTCGCCAGCGAGCGGCAACTGCTGGTCGACGGGCGGGCGCCGGTCGCCTTCGCCCCGCTGTCACGGTTCTGGCGGACGGCCGACGGATGGGTGCGCACCCACGCCAACTACCCGCACCACCGCGCGCGGTTGCTCGGGGCGCTGGCGCTGCCGGAGGACGCCGACGCGGCCGCCGTCGCAGCGTCGCTGGCGGAGCGCTCCGCCCTGGAGGTGGAGGACACGGTGTACGCGGCCGGGGGTCTGGCCGTCGCGTCGCGCACGCCCGAGGAGTGGGCGGCCCAGGAGCAGGCGGCCCTGATCGCCGCTCGCCCCCTGGTGGAGCGGGGCCGGTCGGACGAGGCACGCGTGCGTACCTTCGCGCCCCTGGAGGGCGGCCCGCTGCTGCCCGCGGCCGGACTGCGGGTCCTGGACCTGACCCGGGTCCTGGCCGGGCCGGTCGCCACCCGCACCCTCGCCCTGCTGGGCGCGGACATCCTGCGGGTCGACGCACCCCACCTGCCCGAGCTGCCCGACCAGCACGCCGACACGGGCTTCGGCAAGCGCTCGACACTGCTGGACCTGACGACGGACCGGCGCACCTTCGAGGAATTGCTCGCGGCGGCGGATGTCGTGGTCACCGGCTACCGGCCGGGCGCCCTGGACCGGTTCGGACTCTCCCCGGAGGCGCTGGCCGAGCGTCGGCCGGGGCTCGTCGTGGCGCAGGTGTCGGCGTGGGGCGCGTACGGGCCGTGGGGCGGACGGCGCGGCTTCGACAGCCTGGTCCAGGTGGCCACCGGCATCGCGACCGTCGAGGGCTCCGCCGGGCGGCCGGGCGCGCTGCCCGCACAGGCCCTCGACCACGGCACCGGCTATCTGCTGGCGGCGGCCGTGCTGCGGGCGCTGACCGAACAGTCGTACGACGGAGGCAGCCGGTTCGTACGGTCGGCGCTGGCCCGGACCGCGGCGTGGCTCACCGAGGGAGTCCGGATGGGCGAAGGGGAGGGCAAAGGGATGACCAAGGCACGGGAACGGCAGGTGAACGGGGGCGGGAGCGTCGACCCCGGCCGCCGGCTCGCGGAGACCGACAGCCCTCTCGGGCGGCTGCGCCATGCCCTTCCGCCGGTGTCGTTCGACGGTGGGCCGGGTGACTGGGCACGGCCGCCGGGGCCCTGGGGCGCCGATCCGGCGCGCTGGCTCTGAGCCATCGGACGACCGACTGCCGTGCCGGCACCGGACCCACCTGACCGGTTCAGAATGAGTTGCCCGTATTTGCTGTTAATGGTGAAGATCCTGGCATGGCCCTCATACGACCGACCGACGCCACCGACGCCACCGAATCCGTACGCCGTACCGGCCCGGGCCGGGCGGTGGCGCTGCTCGTCCTGGTGGGGCTCGCGGCCCTGATCCCGCTGTTCGGGCCCTCCGTCGCCGCGCACGGCACCGGGGAGAGCGCGCCCACGGACTCCGGCGTGGTGGCGCTGCTGCGGGTGCTGCTGTTCGCGGCGCTGTGCGTGCAGGTGGGCGAGCTGTTCGCGGCCGGTCTCACCCGGTGGGTGCCGGGCGCCCCGACCGGCCGGCCGGTCGGTTGGGCGCCGTACGCGGCGGTCGTGGGGTTCTCGGCCGCGGCGGCCGCCGGTGAGCTGGCGCCGCACGGCCATGGCTCGCGGGGCGGCGTTCTCGCCCTGCTGGAGGCGGTCGCGTTCGCCGTGGCGGGGCTGTGCGCGCTCACACGCCGGCCGAACCGTCAGGCGTGGCCGCTCGCGGCGGTGATCCTGGCGGAGGCGCTGCGCGCGCATCCGCCGACCGAGTCCACGCCACTGATCGGCTCCGGGCTGACGGTGGTGCATCTGACCTGCTCGGCGCTGTGGGCCGGCGGACTGCTGAACGTGCTCCGCACGCTGCGAGGGTGGGGCGACACCGAGGCGGGCGCCGCGCTGCTGGGGCTCTACGCGCGCGTGGCGGCCGTTCTGTTCGCCGGGGTCACCACGACCGGGCTGTTCAGCTCACTGCGCCGGATGCCGTCGGAGGCGGTGCTCGATCAGCTGACGACGACGGCGTACGGGCGCGTGCTGCTCGCCAAGGTGCTTGTCGTGGGCGCGGTCGCGCTGCTCGCCCTGTGGGCGCGGACCCGGCTGCGCCGGTCCCCCGACCCGCTGGCCGCCTGTTCCCCCGCGCGCGTGGAGATCGCCGGGCTGGGGATGGTGGTCGCGGTGTCGGGGCTGTTGACGGCATTGCCGCTGCCGATCAAGGGTTGAGGATCAAGGGCCGCGGTTCAACTGTCGGGTGGCGGCGGCCTGTTGCGCCCAGGACCAGCAGGATCTGGGCGGCGATGTAGGTGAGCATGATCCACAGGTCGGGACGCGGAGCCTGCGGCCAGTCGGCGACGCCGGTGGCGATGAGGGTGTCGGAGAGCAGGAACAGCGCGCCACCGGCACCGGCGACCGGACCGAGCCGGGTGGCGGCGAAGTACGCCATGGCGGTGAGCAGGGTGCTGTAGACGGCGACGGGGAGGCGCAGGTCCGCGGGGAGGTCGGGCCACAGCAGGGCGACGGTGGCGATCAGGGCGGTGGCGTAGCAGGGGGCGAGGAGGGCGCCGCGCGCGTGGGGGCGGCCGATGCGGGCGAACAGCGCCAGGTAGCAGACGTGACCTGCGGCGAAGGACGCCATGCCGGCGAGGAAGGCGGGGTCGGCGTCGAGCAGCAGCAGGGTGTCACCGCCCCAGCCGCACAGAAGGGCGGCGACCAGGAGCCGGGGCGCGCCCCGCGAGGCCGCCCAGGCGGCCAGGAGGGGCATCAGAAGGGGCTTGGCCACCATGTGCCCGGCGTCGGAGCCGACCGCGAGGCTGAGCAGGTCGACGGCCGCGGCGAGGGCGAACAGACCGAGGAGGACGCGGGAGCGGGTCACGCGGCCGTGGTCTCCTCGGCCGTGGTGGGCGTGGTCGTGGTGGTAGCGGCTGTCGAGGGTGCCGGCGCGGACGCGGGCTGCCAGCCGGGCCCGCGGAACACGCGCCCGGTCCGCTCGCGCCAACTGCTCGCCGCCTTCACGTCCTTGACGATCGCGACGTACTCATGCGTGGCCACCTTGATCGGGTTGAACGTGTTGATGTTCTTGGTCAACCCGTAGACGGGCCGGGTGACCTCGGGCACGAACGACCCGAAGAGCCGGTCCCAGACGATGAGGATGCCGCCGAAGTTGCGGTCCAGATAGCCGCCCTGGGAGGCGTGGTGGACTCGGTGATGGGAGGGCGTGTTGAACACGAACTCGAACCACCGGGGCATCCTGTCGATCCGCTCGGTGTGGATCCAGAACTGGTAGACGAGATTGGCCGAGGAGCAGAACGCGAGCGCGGCCGGGTGGACGCCGAGGGCGATGAGCGGGACGTAGAACGGCCAGACGGTCAGCGTGGTCCAGGGCTGGCGCAGGGCGGTGGTGAGGTTGAACTTCTCGCTGGAGTGGTGGACGACGTGACAGGCCCACAGCACGCGGATGACATGGTGGCCGCGGTGGGACCAGTAGTAGAAGAAGTCCTGCGCGAGCAGCATCAGCGGGAGCGTCCACCACAGGACCGGGACACGGAGCGGGGTCAGCTCGTAGATCGCCGTGTAGATCGCGACGATCGGGATCTTCCAGACGAAGTCGAACACGAGACTCCCGAGCCCCATGCCGACGCTCGTCGCGGCGTCCTTCGTCTCGTACCCGGCCGCATCCTCGTCGGGATGGAGCCGGACGCTGATCACCTCGACCACGGTGAGCAGCACGAAGGCGGGTATCGACCACAGCACGACATCGGGCAGGTTCGGCATGGTGGCACCGTAGAACGGCTGATGGGCTGCGGCTAGACGTTGTTACCCACAAGTATTACCGACGGTACGCGCTTGCTTGTTGGCGATCTCCGCCAATCGACGGGCGGCTCCCGCCGACGACGTCGGCCGCAGCCGCGGTGGCCGTGGCGGACCGATCCACCCTCAGAAACCCGCCCACACCCACCGGGCGCCGGGCGCCGGGCACCGGGCGTCGCCTCCGCGTCTCCGTCCCGACCCTCACACCCCCGCTGCCCCCAGCAGCGATCCGACGAGGTACGTCACCCCCATCGCCAGTGCCCCGCCGCCCACGTTGCGCAGGACCGCGCGGCCCGGTGCCGCTGCTCCCAGGCGGGCGCTGCTCCAGCCGGTGCCGGCCAGGGCCGCCAGGACCGACGCGACGGTCACCGGGAGGCGCCAGTCCGCCGGGGGCAGCACGATGGCGAGCAGGGGGAGCAGGGCGCCGGCCGTGAAGGCGAGGAAGCTGGCCCAGGCCGCGTGCCAGGGATTGGTGAGGTCGTCGGGGTCGATGCCGAGCTCCACGCGCGCGTGGGCCTTCAGGGCGTCCCGTTCCGTGAGCTGGACGGCGGCCTCCCGGGCCACGTCCCGGGACAGTCCGCGCTCCTCCAGCAGTCCAGTCAGCTCCGCCAGCTCGGCCTCCGGCTGCTCGCGCAGCTCCCGGCGCTCCAGTGCGAGGGCGGCCTTCTCGGAGTCCCGTTGGGTCGACACCGAGACGTACTCCCCCGCCGCCATGGACATCGACCCGGCGAGCAGACCGGCGAGGCCGGCCGTCAGCAGGACCGAGCGGTCGTCCGTCGCGCCGGCCACACCGACGACGAGGCCCGCGGTGGAGACGATGCCGTCGTTGGCGCCGAGGACCGCGGCCCGCAGCCAGTTCAGCCGGGATCCGAGCGAGCCTTGGTGGGCCTCGGCGTGGGTGGGTTCCGTCACAGCACGGAGGATGGCATCCCGGGAGGCGCGTGCCCCGTACCGACGCTCGCCGTCGCGCGAGCGGGCGCGGACCGGGGGCGACGGGCCGGGTGGGCGGGTGCGTGAACCGACGTCCGGAAGGTCGGAGTTGGCCGGGCATCGGCCGACGGCCGCAGGCACGCGCGCGTGCGCCCCGCGAACTCCCGTACGGTCCGGAGGGCTTCGCACGGCCCCTCTTCGGGGCGGGTGCCGCAAGCTGTCAGTGGGGGCCCGTATCCTCAATGACCATGCTCGAAGACCACACGACGACAGCGTCCTCCCCCACGGAGTGGCCGACCGCGTATCCCCAGGGGTACGCGGTCGTTGACGTGGAGACCACCGGCCTGGCCCGGGACGACCGGATCATCTCCGCCGCCGTCTACCGGCTGGACGCGCGCGGCGAGGTGGAGGACCACTGGTACACGCTGGTCAACCCGGAGCGCGACCCGGGCCCGGTGTGGATCCACGGTCTGACGAGCGATGTGCTCGAGGGGGCGCCCCTCTTCCAGGAGGTGGCCGCCGAGTTCGCCGCCCGGCTCGACGGGCGGGTACTCGTCGCGCACAACGCGGTCTTCGACTGGCAGATGATCGCGCGGGAGTACGCGCGCGCGGAGCGCGAGGCGCCGGTGCGGCAGCGGCTGTGCACCATCGCGCTCTCCAAGGAGCTCGGCCTTCCGCTGCCCAACCACAAGCTGGAGTCCCTGGCGGCCCACTTCGGTGTGGTGCAGCAGCGGGCCCACCACGCGCTGGACGACGCGCGCGTGCTCGCCGAGGCGTTCCGGCCGAGTCTGCGGGCCGCGGCGGCCGGCGGGGTCCGGCTGCCGCTGCTCGAGTGCCGGCCGCTGACCGAGTGGTCCGACCGGCCCGCGCCTCTGATCGGCCGGCAGGCGAGCGGTTCGGGCGGTGGCTACGGCAGCTACCGGCCCGGCAGTTGGCGGCCGTCCCGAAAAAGGCCCGCATGCCCCCATCCCAACCCCGGTCGGTACGAAGACGGCAAAAGGCTCAAGCAGGGCATGCGGGTCGCCTTCTCGGGCGACACGTCGGTCGAGCGGGAGCTGTTGGAGGACCGCGCCGCCGAGGCGGGGCTGCACGTCGCCACGAGCCTGTCCCGGCTGACCAGCCTGCTGGTCACCAACGACCCCGACTCGGGCACCTCGAAGGTGGTGAAGGCACGCCAGTTCGGGACACCCGTCGTCGACGAGGCCGCCTTCGGGCAACTCCTGCGGGATGTGGAGCCGGCCGGCGAGTGATCCGTACGCATCGGTGACCCGTACGTACGGGTGATTGCCACGCGACTCGCCCGCCGACCGCTCGCCCGCGCGCGGGTGACGGCTCACCCTGTGGCGCATGGCGAGATGCGAAGTTTGCGGCAATGACTACGGAATGACCTTCGAAGTGCACGCGCAGGGCGCGATCCACGTCTTCGACTGCTTCTCCTGTGCGATCCACCGCATGGCCCCCATCTGCGAGCACTGCCGGGTGCAGATCATCGGCCAGGGCGTGGAGGTGGAGGGCCACTGGTACTGCGGCGCGCACTGTGCCCGCGCGGAGGGCAGGGCGGGCATCGTCGACAAGGTGTGAGCGGGCCCGACGGCTTCCGGGGACCGGCGTCCGACGACGCCGCCTTCCGGTACCCGGCCGAATGCGCCCCACGACCGAGTTGTACGGTCGTGGGGTGTACCGCTTCCTGTTGTCCCGGCAGTGGGTGATCCTCACGCTGGTCTCCCTCCTCCTCATCCCCACGATGATCAGGCTGGGCTTCTGGCAGATGCATCGCTACGACGAGCGCACCGCCCGCAACCAGCTGGTCTCCGACGCGCTGACCGCCGCGGCGGTGCCGGTGGAGAAGCTGACCACCCCGGGGCACACCGTCACCCGCGACGAGCGGTACCGAAGTGTCACCGCCACCGGCTCCTTCGACACCGAGCGCGAAGTCGTCGTCCGGCGCCGGGTCAACGCCGACGAGACGGTCGGCTTCCACGTCCTCACCCCGTTCGTCCTGACGGACGGCAAGGTGCTGCTGGTCGACCGGGGCTGGATCCCCGCGGACGCCCCGAGTCAGACCTCGTTCCCCGCGGTCCCCGCGCCGCCCGCCGGCCGGATCACCGTCACCGGGCGGCTGATGCCCGACGAGACGACCGCCGCGAGCGGCATCAAGGACCTCAAGGGACTGCCGGACCGGCAGGTCATGCTGATCAACAGCGAGCAGGAGGCCCGGCGGCTCGGCGAGCAGGTGCTCGGCGGCTACATCGCGCAGACCGCGCCCGAACCGAAGGGCGACAGCCCGGAGCTGGTCGGCCGCCCCGGCAGCGAGGACGCGGCCCTCAACTACGCGTACGCCATCCAGTGGTGGCTGTTCTCCGTGGGCGTCCCCGTCGGCTGGGTGATCCTGGTCCGCCGCGAGACCCGCGACCGGGCCCAGGCCGCCGTACGAGAGGCGGAGCGGGCCGAGCCGGCGACGGTCTGACGCACGCGCCACGCGGACACCGGCGCGGGCGAGGCCCGGGAGCCCGCCCACGCCCCGCCCACCCGGCCACCACACCACCCGGCAGCTCAGCAGCAGCGGCTCTGCGGGTGTTCCTCGCGGTGCCGGCTGCGCAGCGTCTGGTACTCGCGCCGGGTCGGGATCGGTGCGAGCGGGTGGTGGCGCCGGTGCCGCTCGCAGTAGCGGTCGTACTCCGCCTCCCCGGTCAACTCCCGCAGATACCAGCGCACGGCCCGCACCCAGCGCACGCCCCGAGCCATACCCCGCGCCCCACGCCGGTGCCTCGCCCCGTCGGCAGCGGACGTCACAGGCGGGCCTCCGTCAGGAGTTCCGGTTCCGTCTTCGTCGTGGGGACGGCAATACGGGACTCGACGAAGGGCGCCTCGGTCGTCGGGAGCGGAGCCGGCGATCGTACGGCCCGTACGCACACCACCGCCGCGTTGACGATCACCACGGCGACCAGCAGCAGGAACACGGCGATCAGTACGCCGTCCACCGTGGAGTTGGTGACCACCGTGTGCATGTCGGCCGGTGACTTGGCGGGCGGCAGCACCTGGCCGGCGTCGAGGGCGTCGGCGTACCGCGTGCGCTGGGCGAAGAAGCCGATCCTGGGGTCTTCGGAGAAGATCTTCTGCCAGCCGGCGGTGAAGGTGATCGCGACCACCCAGGCCAGCGGGACACCCGTCACCCAGGCCCAGCGCAGTCGACCGGACTTGACCAGGACCGTCGTGCAGACGGTGAGGGCGATGGCGGCGAGCAACTGGTTCGCGATGCCGAAGAGGGGGAACAGCTGGTTGATCCCGCCGAGCGGGTCGGTGGCGCCGGAGTGCAGGAAGTAGCCCCAGGCGGCGACGACCAGAGCGCTGCACAGCCAGATGCCGGGCTTCCAGTTGACGCGGCCGAGCGGCTTGAAGACGTTGCCGAGCATGTCCTGGAGCATGAAGCGGCCGACCCGGGTGCCCGCGTCCACGGTCGTCAGGATGAACAGCGCCTCGAACATGATGGCGAAGTGGTACCAGAAGGCCTTCATCGCGGAGCCGCCGAAGATGCCGGAGAAGATCTCCGACATGCCGACCGCGAGGGTGGGCGCACCGCCCGAGCGGGCGATCAGGGTCTGTTCCTCGACCGCTTTCGCGGCCTGGGTGAGCTGGTCGGGGGTGACGGTGAAGCCGAGGCCCGCGACCGCGTGGGACGCCGACTCGGCCGTCGTGCCCAGCAGGCCCGCCGGCGCGTTCATCGCGTAGTACAGGCCGGGCTCCAGGGTGGCGGCCGCGATGAGCGCCATGATCGCGACGAAGGACTCCATCAGCATCGCGCCGTAGCCGATCAGCCGGACCTGGGACTCCTTCTGGATCAGCTTGGGGGTGGTCCCGGACGCGACGAGGGCGTGGAAGCCGGACAGCGCGCCGCACGCGATGGTGATGAAGAGGAAGGGGAACAGCGAGCCGGCGAAGACGGGGCCCGCGCCCGAGGACGCGAAGTCGCTCACCGCGTCCGCCCTGAGCACGGGCGCGGCGACGACCACCCCGACCGCCAGCAGGGCGATGGTGCCGATCTTCATGAAGGTGGACAGGTAGTCGCGCGGGGCGAGGAGCATCCACACCGGCAGGACGGACGCGACGAAGCCGTAGCCGATGAGGCAGAAGACGAGCGTCGTCGGGCTCAGGGTGAAGGTGTCGGCCAGCGAGGAGTTCTGCACCCAGCCGCCGCCGACGATCGCGAGCAGCAGCAGCGCCACGCCGATGAAGCTCGTCTCGACGACCCGGCCCGGCCGGATCCGGTGCAGCCAGAAGCCCATGAAGAGGGCGATGGGCACGGTCATCGCGACCGAGAACGTCCCCCAGGGCGAGTGGGCGAGGGCGTTGACCACGACCAGCGCCAGCACACCCAGCAGGATGATCATGATGGCGAAGACGGCGACCAGGGCGGCAGCCCCGCCGGCCCGGCCGATCTCGTCACGGGCCAGCTGCCCGAGCGACTTGCCGTCCCGGCGCATCGACAGGAACAGCACGACCATGTCCTGCACCGCCCCCGCGAAGATCACCCCGGCGACGATCCACAGGGTGCCGGGCAGGTAGCCCATCTGGGCCGCGAGCACCGGTCCCACCAGCGGGCCGGCGCCGGCGATCGCGGCGAAGTGGTGGCCGAGCAGGACCCGGCGGTCGGTCGGCTGGAAGTCGACGCCGTCCTCGAGGCGTTCGGCGGGGGTGGCGCGGCGGTCGTCCGGCTTCAGGACCCGCCGGGCGATCAGGCGGGCGTAGAAGCGGTAGGCGATGGCGTACGAACCGAGGGCCGCGACCACCAGCCAGACGGCCGATATCCGCTCGCCTCGGGCGAGGGCCAGAACGCCCCAGGCGACGGCGCCGACCAGCGCGACAGCGCTCCACAGCAGGATGGATTTCGGGGTGATACGGGATTTTTCCGGCGCCGGGAGGCCGGTTTCGGGCAGGGCTGACGTACGCATGGCGGCTCCTCGCCGAGCTGACGGAGGTTACGGAGAACACGGAGAACAGCGGCGGGCGGCTCTCCCGCACGCTGTCGGTCTGTGCAAGAGTTGCCCACCCGCCGGAAGCGGTTGACAGCGAATTTCCAGAGGATTTCCCGCCGGTTCCCCGTCAACCGAAACCGCCGCTCGCGCAACCAACCGGTGAGGGCACAGGCACACCAAGGACGGTGACCCATGGCCGACGGCGCCATGACCACGACGTTCCTCGCCGTGATCGGCGGGGCGTCACTGCTCGCCGTGACCGCGCGGCGGCTGCGCCCCAGTGACCGGCTGCCCTCCCTGGAGGGCTGGGCGCTGGCCGACCGCAGCCTCGGCCCGGTGTGGACCTGGCTGTTGCTGGGCGGCACGATCTTCACCGCGTACACCTTCACGGCCGTCCCGGGGCTGGCGTACGGCAACGGCGCGCCGGCGTTCTTCGCGGTGCCCTACACGGTGATCGTCTGCCCGCTCGCCTTCGTGCTGCTGAGCCGGCTGGGCAGCGTGGCCCGCAGGAACGGCTATGTCACCGCCGCCGACTTCGTACGGGGGCGGTACGGGTCACCGCCACTGGCCCTGGTGGTCGCGCTCACCGGGATCCTCGCGACGATGCCGTATCTCGCGCTGCAACTGCTCGGGATACGCGCGGTGCTGACCGCCGGGGGCGTGTATCCGCGGGGCGCGGCCGGGGATCTGGTGATGGTGGCACTGTTCGCGGGGCTCGCGGTGGCGACGTACCGGCACGGGCTGCGGGCACCCGCGGTCATCTCGGCGCTGAAGGCGGTGGCGGTGTTCGTGTCGCTGACCGCCGTGTGCTGGCTCGTGTTCCGGCGGCTCGGCGGTCCCGGGGCGGTGTTCGCGGGCGCGGCGCGCGGGCTCGGCGGGACGGACGTCGCCCACTCCCCGCTGGCCCTCTCCCCCGCTCAGCAACCCGCGTACGCCACGCTCGCGCTCGGCTCCGCGCTGGCGCTGCTGATGTATCCGCATGTGCTCACCGCCGGTTTCGCCGCCGACGGCCCGCGCACCCTGCGCAAGGTCTCCGCGGCGCTGCCCGCCTGGACCGGACTGCTCGCCCTCTTCGGCTTCCTGGGGATCGCGGCCCTCGCGGCGGGGGTGCGGGCCCCCAGGGGGAGCGCCGAGGCCGCCGTGCCGATGCTCGTCGACCGGCTGATGCCGGGGCCGCTGGCCGGGCTGGTGTTCGCGGCGATCACCGTGGGCGCGCTGGTGCCGGCCGCGGTGATGTCGATCGCGGCCGCCACCGGCTTCGTACGGAACGTGTACGTCGAGTACGTGCATCCGACGGCCACGCCCAAGCGGCAGGTGCGGATCGCCAAGGCGGTGTCGCTGACCGCGAAGGCGGGGGCGGTGGCGTTCGTGTTCGGGCTGCGCGACCAGGACGCCGTCAACCTCCAGCTGCTGGGCGGGGTGTGGATCCTCCAGATCTTCCCGGCCGTGGCCGTCGGGCTGTTCACCGGGCGGCTGCATCCGCGCGCGCTGCTCGCCGGGTGGGCGGCCGGCATGGCGGCCGGGACCTTCCTCGTGGTGCGTGAGGGGTTCTCCTCCATCGTGACCCTGGGGTTCGGCCCGCTGGAGATCTACGCCGGGATCGTGGCCCTGCTGCTCAACCTGACCGTCGCGGTGGCCGGCACCGCGGCCCTCGAACGCCTCGGCGTCCCGCGCGGCGCCGACACGACCGACCTGCCGTCCCGCCTGACCGTCAGGCGACGCCCCGAGACGGGAGCGAACCACCCGTGAGACGCAGACCCCCGATACCCGTACCGGAACCGTTCGTCGAGGAGCGGGTGCTCGCCCCCGCGGTGAGCGACCCGGCCGAGCTGGAACGTGAGGCGGGCCTGGCCCGGCTCTTCGAGCTGCACTACTCCTCGATGCTGCGGCTGGCCGTTCTGCTGGGCGCCGACGATCCGGAGAACGTGGTCGCCGAGGCGTACTACCAGATCTACCGGAAGTGGCGGCGGCTGCGGGACGTGGAGGCGGCGGAGGCGTATCTGCGGTCCACCGTCTGCAATCTGACCCGGATGCGGATACGTCATCTCCAGGTGGCCCGCCGTCATGTGGAGAGCCCACCGGAGCTGCCTGACGAGACCGTGGCGTCCGCGGAGAGCGCCGCGCTGCTGCGCGACGACCAGCGGGTGCTGATCGACGCCCTCCAGCAGCTGCCGGCCCGGCAGCGCGAGGCGCTCGTGCTGCGGCACTGGCTCGGTCTGAAGGAGAGCGAGATCGCCGCCGCGATGGGCATCTCCTGCGGGTCCGTCAAGACCCACACCTCACGCGGCCTCGCCGCGCTCACCCAGGCGATGGAGGCCCGGCGATGAACGACACCGGCCCGGACCGTGTCCGGCGGGAACCGCCGCGGCCGTCGGCGCAGGACCGCACCCGGCGTGAGCTGTGCGAGGCCCTGGAGGCACTGGCCGACGGCGTGCGGCCGGCGCCGGACGCCTATCGCACGGCGCGCGGCGAGTGGCTGCGGCGCGAACGCCGGCGGCGGCTCGTGCTCGCGGTACTGATCGCCGTCGTCTTCGCCCTGGCGACGCTGATCGGCCTGTGGGTGCTGAACCAGGCGCCGTCGGACCCTGGGGTCGTCTTCTCGGGCGCGGGCGCCCCGGCGGCCTCGCCGTCACTCGCCCGGCCGCAGCCCTGATTGCCCCCGGGGCCCGCCGGGAACCCGGAACTACGTGCACCCCCGCATCGAGGACTACGCGCTCATCGGCGACGAACAGACCGCCGCGCTGGTCGGCATGGACGGTTCCGTCGACTGGCTCTGTCTGCCCCGCTTCGACTCCGGAGCCTGCTTCGCTCGTCTCCTCGGCGAGGAGGAGAACGGCCACTGGCGCATCGCGCCCCAGGGGGCGCAGGGTCCCTGCACGCGGCGTGCCTACCGGCCCGACACCCTTGTCCTGGACACCGAGTGGGAGACCGACGAGGGCGCGATCCGGGTCACCGACCTGATGCCCCAGCGCGACAAGGCCCCCGACGTCGTACGCATCGTCGAGGGGCTGCGTGGCCGGGTCACCGTCCGCAGCGCGCTGCGGCTGCGCTTCGACTACGGCTGGGTCATCCCGTGGATGCGCCGGGCCGACGGCCACCGGGTGGCGATCGGCGGTCCGGACGCGGTCTGGTTCCGCAGCGAGCCGGAGGTGCGCACCTGGGGCGAGGACTTCACCACGTACTCGGAGTTCACCGTCGCCGAGGGCGAGTCGGTCGCCTTCGTGCTGACCTGGCACCCCTCGCACGAGGCGCGCCCGCCGCTCGTCGACCCGTGGGAGGCGCTGCGGGTCAGCGTCGACGACTGGCAGGCGTGGGCCGCCCGCTGCCGCTACGACGGACCTCACCGGGACGCCGTCGTCCGCTCCCTGATCACCCTCAAGGCCCTCACCTACGTCCCCACCGGCGGCATCGTCGCCGCGCTCACCACCTCCCTGCCCGAGGAGATGGGCGGCGTCCGCAACTGGGACTACCGCTACTGCTGGCTGCGCGACTCCACCCTCACGCTCGGAGCCCTGCTGGCGGCCGGCTACCAGGACGAGGCCGAGGCCTGGCGCAACTGGCTGCTGCGCGCCGTCGCGGGAGATCCGGCGGACCTCCAGATCATGTACGGGCTGGCGGGCGAGCGGCGGCTGCCCGAGTACGAGCTGCCCTGGCTGTCCGGCTACGGGGACTCCAGGCCGGTGCGCATCGGCAACGGCGCCGTGGGCCAGCTGCAACTGGACGTCTACGGCGAGGTCATGGACTCGCTGTCGCTGGCCCGGACCTCGGGCATGTCACCCCGGCCCCACATATGGTCGTTGCAGTGCGCGCTGATGAAGTGGCTCCTCGAGAACTGGCGGCAGCCGGACGAGGGTCTGTGGGAGGTGCGCGGTGGCCGGCGCCAGTTCGTGCACTCCAAGGTGATGGTGTGGGTGGCCGCCGACCGGGCCGTCCGCGCGCTGGAGGAGCACCCCGATCTGGGCGGTGACCTGGCGGGCTGGCGGGCGCTGCGCGACGAGGTGCACCGCGAGGTGTGCGAGCGGGGATACGACCCGGAGCGGGGCACGTTCACCCAGTACTACGGCTCGCGCGACCTGGACGCCGCCCTGCTGCTCATCCCGCGCGTCGGCTTCCTGCCGCCGGACGACCCGCGGGTGGTCGGGACCGTCGACGCGGTCCGCGCGGAGCTGGGGCGCGGCGGTCTGCTGCGCCGCTACAGCACGGACGGCGCGACCGTCGACGGCCTGCCGGGCGACGAGGGCACCTTCCTGGCCTGCTCGTTCTGGCTCGCGGACGCGCTGCACCTGACGGGCCGCACACAGGAGGCGCGGGAGCTGTTCGAACGGCTGGTGGGCCTGGCCAACGACGTGGGGCTGCTGGCGGAGGAGTACGACCCGACGACCGGCCGGCACCTCGGCAACTTCCCGCAGGCCTTCAGCCACATCGGCCTGGTCAACACCGCCCTCGCCCTGTTCGGCGCCGAGAAGGCAGGATAGGGGCCATGGATCTTGGACTGAAGGACCGGGTGTACGTGGTCACCGGGGCGACGCGCGGCCTCGGCAACGCCGCCGCGCGCGAGCTCGTCGCGGACGGCGCGAAGGTCGTGCTCACCGGGCGGGACGAGAAGCGCGTCGCCGACGCCGCGGCCGAACTGGGGCCGAACGCCGTCGGACTCGCCGTGGACAACGCCGACCCCGGGGCGGCGGCGCGGCTGATCGCGGCGGCGCGCGATGCCTTCGGCGGCTTCGACGGGGTGCTGGTGAGCGTGGGCGGTCCGCCGCCCGGGTTCGTCGCGGACAACACGGACGAGCAGTGGCATGCCGCGTTCGAGTCGGTGTTCCTCGGGGCGGTCCGGCTGGCGCGGACGGCCGCAGCCGAGCTGGAGGCGGGCGGGGTCATCGGGTTCGTCCTGTCGGGGTCGGTGCACGAGCCGATTCCCGGGCTGACCATCTCCAACGGCCTGCGGCCCGGACTGGCCGGGTTCGCGAAGTCGCTCTCCGACGAGTTGGGGCCCCGGGGGATCCGGGTCGTGGGACTGCTGCCGGCCCGTATCGACACCGATCGGGTGCGGGAGCTGGACGGGCTGTCGGCCGATCCCGAGGCCACCCGGGCCGCGAACGAGTCCCGGATTCCGCTGCGGCGGTACGGGACTCCGGAGGAGTTCGGCCGGACGGCCGCGTTCCTGCTGTCGCCGGCGGCCTCCTATCTGACGGGCCTCATGGTGCCGGTCGACGGCGGGATGCGGCACGGGTTCTGACGGGTCGCGCGCCGGGCGCGGGGACCGGTCACGCTCCCGCGGCAGAGCCGCGGACCGTCACCGCCCCCGCACTCCCGGGCAGCTCAGGCGACCCTTTCGGCCTTGTGTTTGACGCCCTTCATCCGCACCTCCGCGGGCAGTGCCGCGAGCGCCGCCGAGTCCCGCGCGTGGGTCAGGGCCTGCGCCGTCAGGTGGTCCAGCGCCGTCGCCGGGTCCACGTGCGGCTCCAGCACCAGGCGGACCCTCGCCTCCGGCGCCTCCCTCCTGCCCTTCAGCGCCACATGGGCGTGGGCGACGCCGTCCAGCTTCTGCGCCTCGCCGGCGAGGACGCCCTCCAGGGCGCGGCCCCGCAGCAGCGCCCCCGCACCGTCGCCCGTGTCGACGAGGAGCTCGCCCAGCCGGCGGCGGCGCAGGACCGCCATCAGCCACCACAGGGTCAGCAGGACGAGGAGCGCGAGGACCGCGATCACCGTCGGCCACCACCAGGCGTCGGCGCGCCAGCGGGTGCGTTCGGCGGTGGTGAGAAGGACGTCGTGCGGGCCCTGGTGGAGCCACCAGGAGGGCGCGGAGGCGCCCAGGCCCACGGCCAGCACCGCCCCGCCGACGGCGAGCAGCAGCACTCCGACGACTGCGACGAGCACGCGGTTGACGGTACCGAGCATGGTCCTCACCCCTTCTTCCCGGGTCGCCGCACATGGACCGACAGGGAGAGCGGCCGGACCAGGCCCAGGCCACGGATCGCGTCGGTGAGGACGGCGTCCAGGTCGGCGTGCACGTCGTCCAGGTCGCGGAAGTGGGCGATCGCGCGGACGTCGGCCTTCCGGCGGCCCGCGCGCACCCGTACCGACTGCACGCCGGCGACCTCCATGGCCCGGTCGCGCAGCACCAGTTCGGCGGCGTCCCGGTCGAGGCCCGCCCGTACGTCCGGGTGGGTGCGGCGCATCGGCAGGACCGCCCTGAGGCCCGGGGTCACCGCCAGGACGATCAGCCACAGGCCGAGGGCCGCCGCGACCCCGGCGCCGATCAGCACCCAGATGTCGTCGAGGGGGCGCTCGGCGAGCTGCCGGGCGAGCCCGGTCCGCCAGGCCATGGCGGACCGGTGGGCGCGTACGGCGACCACGTCGTAGAGGAAGGCGGCCGCGACGACCAGCAGCAGCGCCGCGACGACACCGGCCGGGACGCGGCGCGCCGACCAGAAGCGGTGGTCGGCGGGGCCCGCCGCGCCGGGGCCGTCCTCTTGCGTGGGTTTCTCCAGAACAGGCAGTGTGCTGCCCTGCAAGCCTCCGGGCTCGCTCATCGCGCCCTCCCGTGCGCCACGCCGGGGGCCGCTGTCAGGTGCAGCCGTTCCACCTGGACGGCGACCTCCGGAACCTCCATTCCCACCAACGCGCCTACCCGCTCGGTGACATGCCGACGCACACGGTGACAACGTCCGCCGATATCGGTCGGGTAGTCGAGTTCGAGATGGACCCGGACATGCGCGGTCTCGTGGTGGACGACGACGGTGGCGTGCGGTCCCGCGGCGTCGGACGGCAGGGGTCCGACCGCCTCGCGGGCGGCCTGGGCGGCGATCTTCGCCACCACCCGGTCGGCGATGCGGGTCGCGCCGCGCGCGCCCGGGGGAACGACGGACCGGTGCCCGCCGACGGCGGCGCCTCCCTCGTCCACGGAGCTCACCGGCGCCGGTCGTCGCGGGTACGGAAGAAGTCGCCGAGTTCCAGGTCCCCCTCCAGGACCCGGCCGACGACGAACCCGACGGCGCCCAGTGCCGCCACCAGGAGGAAGGCCCCGAACCCGCCGAAGTATCCGGCGAAGCCCAGCGCCATGCCGGCGATCATGCCGACCACGGCCATGCTCAAGGTGTTCTCCCCTCGGCGGTCCGGTCACCCGGCCGTCGTCTGCGTGTCACTGGATCCGGGGCTCCGGCTCCTCGTCCTCTTCGTCGGGCAGCTTGACGTCGCTCACCGCGATGTTGACCTCGACGACCTCCAGTCCGGTCATCCGCTCCACGGCCGCGATCACGTTCTCCCGCACGGCCTGCGCCACGTCGGCGATGGCCACTCCGTAGTCGACGACGATCTCCAGGTCGAGCGCGGTCTGCACCTCGCCGACCTCGGCCTTCACCCCTCGGCTCACCGACTTCGAGCCGCCGGGCACCCGGTCCCGAACGGCGCCGAAGGTGCGGCTGAGTCCGCTGCCCATCGCGTGGACGCCCAGGACGTCCCGTGCCGCGAGGCCCGCGATCTTCTCGACGACACCGTCGGCGATGGTGGTCCGCCCCCGGGTCGCCGGATCACCGCCGCCGCGCTTGGTCGTCCTGCGGGTCCCCAACGGCTCGGTGCCGCCGTCGGAAACCTGCGTCCGGTGCTGCTCCGCTGCTGCCTCGGTCATCGCCGTACGTCCTTACGCCCGGTTCGTTCCTCGTCACTTCCACCACGGTAAGCGCGGTTGCCCGACCGCGCGCCAGGGATGCGGCAGGCTGGAGCAATGACGGTGGACGGATGGACGAGCGCGGTACGGCATCAGCTGAGCCTCGGCAGGCTGCTCCCGCTGGGCGGACCGCGGGACGGCGCATGGATCACGGAGGCGGCGGCCGAGGCGGTGCTGCGGCGGGCGGTGCGGGGTGTGGAGGGCGTGCGGACGGGCGCGCTGCGGATCGCGGTGGCCGACCCGGCGGGGGTGTACGAGCCCGCCGTGCCCCCTCCGCCGAGCGCCCTGCCGCCCGGGCCGCTACGGGTGACGGCGGACATCGCCGCGTCCTCGTCCGAGCCGCTGCCGACGGCGGCGTCCCGCCTGCGCACGGCGCTGGCGGCGGCCGCGACGGATCGGCTCGGACTGGTGGTGGCGGAGGTCGACCTGCGGGTGACGGCCCTGCTGGACGAGGAGCCGGAACCGGAGGCGGTACGGCCCGGTCCGGAGCCACAGCACGTCGGAGCCGCACAGCACGGCGACGAGGCACGCGCGACCGTCGCCGCTCTGTCCGTGCCCGGGGTGACCCGGTTGACCGATGTCTTCGGCAGGGCGGTGCGCATCGAGGAACGACAGCACGCGACCGCCCTGCCGAACCGCCACGCACGCGTGGAGATCGCGGTGAGTGCGCACCACCGGGCCGTGGAGGTGGCCCGGGAGGTGCGTGCGGTGGTGTCGGAAGCGCTACGGGATCACCCGACGGTGGCCGTCGTGGTCACGGCGGTGGAGTGACCGGGGCCCGCGGGGAATCGGCTCACTCGCCCACGCCGGCCAGGTCCCGCAGACGGCGGCCCTGGGCGGCGCGCTCGGCGGCGCGCTGCTCGTCGTAGGTGCGGTCGCCGGCGCCGCGCAGCAGTGCCTTGGTCTCGATGACGGCCTCCCGGGGCGCGGCCAGGATCGCCGCGGCCAGCTCACGCGTCGCGGTGTCGAGGTCCTGCGCGGGCACGGCGATGTTGGCGAGCCCGGAGCTCACCGCCTCCGCGGCGTGCACGAACCGGCCGGTCAGGCAGATCTCGGCCGCACGGCCGTAGCCGACCAGGGAGACGAGGGGATGCGTGCCGGTCAGGTCGGGCACGAGGCCGAGGCCGGTCTCCCGCATGGCGAACTGCACGTCGTCGGCGACGACGCGCAGGTCACAGGCGAGAGCCAGCTGGAAGCCCGCGCCGATGGCGTGGCCCTGGACGGCGGCGATGGACACGAGGTCGTTGCGCCGCCACCAGGTGAAGCCCTCCTGGAACCCGGCGATGGCGGCGTCGAGTTCGGCGTCACCACTGCGCGCGAGGTCGATGAAGGACGGCTCGCCCTCGATCCCCTCGGGCGTGAACATCTGCCGGTCGAGCCCCGCGGAGAAGGACTTGCCCTCACCGCGCAGCACGACCACGCGGACGGAGCCCGGCACCAGCCGCCCGGCTTCGGCGAGCGCCCGCCACATGGCGGGGCTCTGCGCATTGCGCTTGGCCGGGTTGGCCAGCGTCACCGTGGCGAGCGTGTCGTCGACGGTGAGCCGTACGCCGTCCTTGTCGAGCAGGGGAACGAGTTCCTGGTCGGGCGTGGCCATGAGGAGCCTCCGATGGGTGCGATCAGCTAGCGGTCAGCTAAGTGACTGCACAGTAACCACCCGGCCGGTCGGACAACCGACCGGGTGGCCACCATCGAAAGCGGTGGGCCGCCCCGGGTCAGGACGAGGCAGCCTTCTTGCCTCGGGTCGCCCCGCCACGCCCACGCAGCGTGACGCCCGACTCGCTGAGCATCCGGTGAACAAAGCCATACGAGCGACCGGTTTCCTCGGCCAGCGCCCGGATGCTCGCACCGGAGTCGTACTTCTTCTTCAGGTCTGCCGCGAGCTTGTCGCGCGCGGCGCCGGTCACCCGGCTGCCCTTCTTCAGAGTCTCGGCCACCCGTGCCTCCTCATGGGAAGTGCGCTCTGGTCATCCTCATGATCACCCCTCCGGCGCGCGATGGCCACCCATTCGGCAAGGTCCGTGCGACAGGGTTTTGACGACAGGAGTGCGTCCCCACAAGTGGAATCTGTGATTCCACCCGGTGGTGTTCGTGGGGCCGAACGGGTTGTCGTGCGAAGTAGCAGGTCAGAGACGCGCGACGGCCGATCCCTTGTCGACAAAGGGATCGGCCGAGAAATCGATGTAGGACACACCTCGATACGAGGAGATCTCACACAGATGATGGATCACCGGTAGGCCGAATGATCCAGACGAATGATCCAACACCGTGGATCACGTCGTGGATCACGTCCTGGATCACGGCGTGGAGCCCGCGTGCGGTCAGGCCAGCGCGACCAGATCCGCGTAGTCGGCACCCCACAGGTCCTCGACGCCGTCGGGCAGCAGGATGATCCGCTCGGGCTGGAGCGCCTCCACGGCGCCCTCGTCGTGGGTGACGAGGACGACCGCGCCCTTGTAGGTACGCAGGGCGCCGAGGATCTCCTCGCGGCTGGCCGGGTCGAGGTTGTTGGTGGGCTCGTCGAGCAGCAGCACGTTGGCCGAGGAGACCACGAGGGTGGCGAGGGCCAGCCGGGTCTTCTCGCCGCCGGAGAGCACGCCGGCGGGCTTGTCGACATCGTCGCCGGAGAACAGGAACGAGCCGAGCGTCTTGCGCACCTCGACCAGATCCAGGTCGGGGGCGGCGGAGCGCATGTTCTCCAGGACCGTACGCTCCGGGTCGAGCGTCTCGTGCTCCTGGGCGTAGTAGCCGAGCTTGAGGCCGTGGCCCGCGACGACCTCGCCGGTGTCGGGCTTCTCCGCCCCGCCGAGCAGACGCAGCAGAGTCGTCTTGCCCGCGCCGTTCAGGCCGAGGATGACGACCCGGGAGCCCTTGTCGATGGCCAGGTCGACGTCGGTGAAGATCTCCAGCGAGCCGTAGGACTTCGACAGGCCCTCGGCCATCAGGGGCGTCTTGCCGCAGGGCGCGGGCTCGGGGAAGCGGAGCTTGGCGACCTTGTCGGACTGACGGACCGCCTCCAGGCCGGAGAGCAGCTTGTCGGCGCGGCGGGCCATGTTCTGCGCGGCGACCGTCTTGGTGGCCTTGGCGCGCATCTTGTCGGCCTGCGAATGCAGCGCGGCGGCCTTCTTCTCGGCGTTCTGGCGCTCCCGCTTGCGGCGCTTCTCGTCGGACTCGCGCTGCTGCTGGTAGAGGCGCCAGCCCATGTTGTAGACGTCGATCTGGGAGCGGTTGGCGTCCAGGTAGAAGACCTTGTTGACGACCGTCTCGACGAGGTCGACGTCGTGGCTGATGACGATGAAGCCGCCGCGGTAGGTCTTGAGGTAGTCGCGCAGCCAGACGATCGAGTCGGCGTCGAGGTGGTTCGTCGGCTCGTCGAGGAGCAGGGTGTCCGCGTCCGAGAACAGGATGCGGGCAAGCTCGACCCGGCGCCGCTGACCGCCGGAGAGGGTGTGCAGGGGCTGGCCGAGCACCCGGTCGGGCAGGTTGAGCGCGGCGGCGATGGTGGCGGCCTCGGCCTCGGCGGAGTATCCGCCCTTCGTGAGGAACTCCGTCTCCTGGCGCTCGTACTGGCGCATCGCCTTGTCGCGGGTGGCGCCCGAGCCGTTCGCGATCCGCTGTTCGTTCTCGCGCATCTTGCGGATCAGGATGTCCAGTCCGCGCGCGGAGAGGATGCGGTCGCGGGCCAGCACGTCGAGGTCGCCGGTGCGGGGGTCCTGCGGGAGGTAGCCGACCTCGCCGGAGCGCGTGACCTGACCGGCGGCCGGGATGCCCTCGCCGGCCAGGACCTTGGTCAGCGTGGTCTTGCCGGCGCCGTTGCGCCCGACCAGACCGATGCGGTCACCCTTGGCCACACGGAAGGAGGCGTTCTCGATGAGGATGCGGGCACCGGCGCGCAGCTCGATGCCGGAGGCGGAGATCACGGACAGACTCCAGAGCGGGGGTCGTTGGCAGGATGGACGGCCGAGGACGTTCCCGCCGTCTAATGCGCGAGGAGAATGGCCATGGGGGCCAGTCTAACGGGACCGTGCAAGCACTTTTTCTGCGTTCAGGTGTTCGATCTTTCCGCGCTCCCGCCGGATCCTCCTCCCGGGGGCGTTGTCGGTGGTGGGTGCCAGACTGGGCGGCGGATGACGAATCCGGCATGGATCACAAGGGAGTGATCGGCATGGCAGGCACGAACAGCGGGCGCCCGAGCATCTATCCGACGGTGCTGTACACCGACGCGAAGGCGGCGATCCGGCAGCTCACGGAGGCGCTGGGGTTCGCGGAGCTGTCCGTCTACGAGGGCGAGGACGGCTCGGTCGTGCACGCCGAGCTGGTGCAGGGCAACGGCGCGGTGATGCTCGGCTCGAAGGGCCGCGGCGGGGTCTTCGACACGGCGATGAAGGACGCGGGTCCGACCGGGGTGTACGTCGTGGTGGACGACGTCGACGCACACCACCGGCGGGCCGCGGAGCACGGCACGGAGATCCTGATGCCCCCGACGGACCAGGACTACGGCTCCCGGGACTACATGGCCCGCGATCTGGAGGGCAACCTCTGGAGCTTCGGCACCTACGCGCCCGAGATACAGGGCTGAGAGCCCCGCCGGAGCCCGCGCCGAACTCGTTCAGCTGCCTCCGGTGTGCACCTGGAAGGCGGCTCGGCGGACGGCCTTGGCCAGCGCCGGGTCGGGGTGCGCGGCGGCGAGCGCCACCAGCACCTGCACGGTGCGCGGATGTCCGACGGCGCGCACCTCGGTCAGCAGGGCGGGCACGGTCGGCTGGAGCGCGGACTCCAGGTGACGTACGAGCATCGGCGCCTCCCCGTGGTCGGCGACGGCCGCGGCGGTGTCGACCCACAGCCAGGTGGCCTCCTGCCGGGTGAGCACCTCGTGGGCGTCCTCCGGGTCGACGCCGTCGTGCTCGGCGAGCCACAGCAGCGCGTACGGCCGCAGAGCGGGTTCGTCGACGACCGCGCGGACATCGGGCTCGGCGGGGGCGCCGACGACGCGCAGCGCCTCGAAGGCGAGACCGCGCAGCAGGGCGTCGTCGCCCCGGGCGGCGAACAGCAGCTCGGCGACGGCGCTGCCGACGGTCCGGGCGGCGAGCCAGGCGCGGTACTCGGCGCGGGCCGCGTTGGGGCGCAGCTGGGCGCAGCCGCGGAGCATGGCCTCGGCGGACTGCTCGATGTTGCCGGCGGGGCTCTGCGCGGCGACGCAGATCTGCTCCAGCTTGACCCAGACCGCCCAGCTGCCCAACGGCGTCAGCGTGGCCTGTCCCGCGCCGTAGGTGAGGGCGCCCACGGCGGCGAGGGCGCGCAGGGCCCAGTCGAGGAGGGGGGCGAGTTCGGCGTCCTGGGCGGGCTCCGCCGGGTCGGCGTCGACGGAGAGGACCGGGGCGATGGGGATCGCGGGTTCCGAGCCGGCGCCGTAGGGCACCTCGCAGCGCTCGGTGCGCAGTTCGGTGACCCGCTGGCGCAGCAGGTCCAGGAGCTGCTCCACGGGGACGGGCCCGGCGGAGAGTTGGAGGAAGGAGAGCACCTGGGGCATGGCCGAGACGACCTCGGCGACGGCGGCGGGCTCCTGGTCCCCGGGTTCCGGGGAGGCGAGCGACCAGGCGTCGAACAGGGCGACCCAGCCGCGCAGGACGGCGCTGTCGTCGCGGTTCCAGGCGCGCAGCCGCCAGCCGGGGCGGGCGCTGTCGCCGTGCACCTCGACGAGGCCGGCGAGCCGGGCGGTGTCCCAGTCGGCGCGGATCCGGTCCGTGGTCAGGCCCAGATCACTGGCGGCCCGTTCGGCGGTCGCGTCGGAGAGGGTGGCCTTGCCGTCGGTCGTGGCGGCGTCTCGGCCGGGGCCGAGGGCGTTGTCGGCCCAGCGGGCGACACGGGCCGCGGCGGCCAGTCCGGAGCGCGCCATTCTGGCCAGCTCCGCGGAGGCCGGGGTGCCCTCCGGCGGGCGGGGTGCGGGGCGGCGCGGGCGCCGCTCGTTCACAGCTGAGGGGGCGGCGGCCAGGGGTCGCGGGCGGACGAGTCGAAGCCTGGAGTCGCGCGGGATACGGGACGTCACGGGTGCAGTCTTCCGGTTGACGGTCCGAAAACCCAAACGGAATGTCACGGCGGGCTACGGGACTGGCCAAGGCACGGGGTTCCGTGACGGGCGGAGAGGCGCCTTCAGGCCAGTGGTACGGGCTTAAACGGAACCGGTGGCACCGGTCCGGCCGTGTGGTCGGGGCGCGTCCGTGCGCGTCGCGTCGGCGGGTCACATGAGCGGGGTCAGGAAGCGGCGCAGGGCCTCCTCGTAGGCCGTGGGGTCGGGGTTCCACATGGCGCCGTGCGGGGCGTGCGGGACGGTGTGCAGGGAGACCAGCTCGGGGCGGAGGCGGGCGAGACGGCGGGAGGCGCCCCAGGGGGCGACGGTGTCGTCGGGGCCGTGCAGGACGAGGGTCGGGACCCTCAGCCGGTCCGGATCTGCGGCCGCGTCACCGTGGCCGCCGGGCCCGGCGTGCAGACCGGTGCGGCCCTCGGCGGCACGGACGGCGAGCGGGAGCAGCGCGCCCGGGGTGTGCCGGGCGGCGGCCAGGGCGCGCACCGTCGCCCGCCAGTCCAGGACCGGGGAGTCCAGCACCAGCCCGGAGACGAGATCGCGCAGCCCCGAGTCGGCGGCGGCCCGCAGGGCCATGGTCGCGCCGGTGGACCAGCCGAACAGGACGACGCGTTCGGCGCCGTAGCGCACGGCGTACCGCATCGCCGCGTCCAGGTCGCGCCACTCGGTCTCGCCGAGGTGGTTCAGGCCGTCCGGGGAGCGGGGCGCGCCGAGGTCGCCGCGATGGGCGAGGGCGAGGACGGGGAAGCGGCGGCGGTGCAGGAAACCCATGAGGTTGAGGGCGTGTTCCCGGGTGGTGCCCAGGCCGTGCACGGCGATCACCCAGGTGCGGCGCGCGCCGGGCACGAACCAGGCGGGCAGGTTGCCCAGCTCGCCGGGGATGTCGATGTCGGCGTGGTCGAGACCGAGGGCGCTGCCGGGGTTGCCGACATACAGGTTGGGGGTGAGCCAGACCGCGTCGCCGGCACTCAGGGTGCCGTGGGTGACCCGCTCCAGGCGGCGCACGACGGTGTCGGCGGAGTGCGGGGCGGTGGGCAGGACGGGGCCCACGACGGCGTGGGAGCCGTTGCCGGAGAGGCCGTAGGTGCCGGGTCGCAGTGCGGCCAGGTCACGGGTGAGGGTGATCCGGCCGGCGGCCGTGCCGTGCACGGTGAGCCGGGGTTCGGTGGGCAGGGGCCGGCCGGGCGGCGCCTTCAGCGCGGCGTCGCTGGCCAGCCGGCCGGCGGCGACACTGACGGCGGCGGCGGCCAGGGCTGTGGTGACGGCGGCGGCCGTCGCTTTGACAGTGCGCACCCGTCCAGTGTCCTGGCCCGCCTTCCTCCCGGCCAGTGGTGGAGCTCGTCGGGGGACGGCCGGTCACTCCGGCTGCCCGTACCCGCGCAGTCGCTCGCCCGCCTCCGCGACCTGTTCCTCCGTCAGGAGCGTGGGGTTCAGGCCGGGCACGGACGAGGCCGTCAGCCACAGGCGGCACATCCACTCCAGTTGGGCCGTACGGTCGTAGGCCTGGTCGAGGGTGGTTCCGTGGGTGAGGGTGCCGTGGTTCCGCAAGAGGCAGCCGCTCCGGCCGACGAGGGCGCGGAGCATGTTCTCGGCCAACTCCTCGGTGCCGTAGGTCGCATAGGGGGCGACCCGGACGGTTCCGCCGAGCGCGCCCGCCATGTAGTGGACGCGGGGAAGCTCGGTGACCAGGGTGGAGACGGCGGTCGCGTGCACGGCGTGGGTGTGGACGACCGCCCCGGCGTCCGTGGTGCGGTAGACGGCGAGGTGCATGGGCAGCTCACTCGTCGGGCGCAGGGTGCCGAGCACCTGCCGGCCGGCCAGGTCGACGCCCGTGACGTCGTCCGGGGTGAGCCGCTCGTAGGGCACGCCCGACGGGGTGACCAGCACGGTGTCGCCGACGCGTACGGAGACGTTGCCGGAGGTGCCGACGACCAGCCCGTCGGTCACGGTACGGCGGGCCGCCGTCACGAGCGCCTCCCAGGCCCGCGCCTCCTCCAGGACCGCATGTCTCCCCCGCCGCTCCGCCACGTTCTGTGCGCCGTCCCGGTGACCCCGGGCGTCCCCCTGCTCGGGTCGCTGCTCAGCCATGCGGCGATCCTGCCAGGAGGCACCGGGGGCCGCCGCCGGGCCGTTCCGCGGCGCGTACCGCTTCGCCGGACCGGACAAGTGCTCGGGCAGGGAGCAGGCCGCGTATTTCGTACACAATGGCGGCGGCCGGAGCGTCGACGGCCGGGCCCCGCCGCCCGTGGTCGACGTCGGGTGCCACCCCTGCGACGGGGCGCCGATGCCACGTGCCCGGCCGAGGCCCGGACGGTCATGCGGATCACGCCCCGTGGGTCGCCCGTCACGGGGCGTCCGACGCCGGGACACCGGCGGCCGGACCGCCGACAGGTACCTTCGGACGGCCCTTCCGACGGCACTTCTGACAGTACGCCGACAGCGGCAGCCGCCGGGTGACCAGAATCTCTTCTGCGGCTCCGGGAGCCGGTTGCGCGGGCCCGCCAAAGACGGGTGACCGTACGGCGCTTGACCCCGGCCCCGGCGCGGCGACGGAAGACCGCCACACCCCCCTTGCACAGACACCCGGATGCCCTTCTCAGTTCATCTTCCGTTCACCCAGATTGCTTACGGTCAACGCGCCAATGACTTCGAACGATTGCCTGGGTAAATGGAAAACTTCTCGCTGATCCTCGCGATTGTGGTCGTTACCGCACTCGCGTTCGATTTCACGAACGGTTTCCACGACACCGCCAACGCGATGGCCACCACCATCTCGACCGGTGCACTCAAGCCCAAGGTTGCGGTGGCCATGTCCGCCGCGCTCAACCTTGTGGGAGCTTTCCTCTCGGTGGAGGTCGCCAACACGATCTCCAAGGGTCTCGTCGACGAGACCGGCATCCGTCCCGAGGTCATCTTCGCCGCCCTGGTCGGCGCGATCCTCTGGAACCTCCTGACCTGGCTGGTGGGCCTGCCCTCCAGTTCCTCGCACGCCCTGATGGGCGGTCTGATCGGCGCCACCATCGCCTCGGCCGGTATGGGCGCGGTGCACGGTGACGCCCTGGTCACCAAGGTGCTGATCCCGGCGATCGCGGCACCCATCGTCGCGGGCGTCGCGGCGATGCTCGCGACCCGCCTCTCCTACACCCTCGGCAAGAAGGCCGACGGCAAGGCGGCGGCCAAGGGCTACCGCGCGGGCCAGATCGCCTCGGCCGGCCTGGTGTCCCTCGCCCACGGCACCAACGACGCGCAGAAGACGATGGGCATCATCACCCTGGCCCTGGTGGCCGGCGGTGCCGTGGCCCCCGACTCCGACCCGCCCACCTGGGTCATCCTCTCCGCCGGTCTGGCCATCGCGCTCGGCACCTACCTCGGCGGCTGGCGCATCATCCGCACCATGGGCAAGGGCCTGACCGACCTCCAGCCGCAGCAGGGCTTCGCCGCCCAGACCAGCGCGGCCACGGTCATCCTGGCCTCCTCGCACCTCGGCTTCTCCCTCTCCACCACGCACTCGGTCTCCGGTGCGGTGATGGGCGCCGGGCTGGGCCGCAAGGGCGGTGTGGTCCGCTGGTCGACGGCGACCCGGATGTTCGTCGCGTGGGGCCTGACCCTCCCGGCCGCGGCCCTGGTGGGCGCGCTCGCCGAGTCCGTCACCGGCCTGGGCGACTGGGGCACGGCCCTCGTCGCGGTCTTCCTGATCGCCTCCAGCGCGGCCATCTGGAAGGTCTCCCGGCGCGAGGTCGTCGACGCCTCGAACGTCAACGAGCCCGACGAGCCCGCGGGCGTCGTCACGACGGCGATCGCCGCCGTCACCCCGCCGCCCACGGGCACCCTGGCCGAGGACCTCACGGACCTGACGGCCACGATCCCCGGCCCGGCGGCAGAGCCCGCGACCCCCGCCGCTCCCCCGGCCGCGGCCGTCTGAGCCCGCGCACCCGGCACGAAGGAAGAGAAGCAGCATGAAGATCGACTGGGCAGCCCTGGGCTCTGTCTTCGGCGTCAGCCTCGTGGTCACCGTCGGCCTCGTCGCCCTGTTCACCCTCGGCGTCATGGGCCTGTCGCGGCAGGAACGCGCGTCGGCGCAGGGCGGCTCGGCCACCCTCGCGGTGACCGGCGCGTACGCGTGCTTCGCGGCCTGCGCGGCGGCGGTGGCGTACGGGATCTCACTGATCGTCGCCTGACGCACCATCCGAACACCCCTGGGGTGCGGGACGGATCACCGTCCCGCACCTCTTGCCGTTCGCGGCCCCGCCGACCCGCCCTGTGTGGGGTTCTGCACACTCGAGCCGCGCAGGTCAAAGGCAAGTTGACGGCTCTCGCGGGCCGTGGTGGACTGCCCGAGCCATGTACGGCAGCAGAAGAGGAAGCCGGTGTGAATCCGGCGCGGTCCCGCCACTGTGACCGGGGTAGAAACCCCCGGGAGCCAGGAACTCTCGCCGCCGGTCTCGTCGAACCAGGGCGTGGACACCCTGAGTGAGGACATATCGCCATGCTCGCTCGGCCGTTGAGGTACAGCACCAGGTCGCTGCCCGACCCCACGGCCGGCTGAGCCGATGCGTGCCGATCGCCTCTACGCGTACGGCGCCGCCACCGGCCTTCTGGGCGACCTGCTGCTCGGCGATCCCCGCCGAGGGCATCCCGTCGCCGCGTTCGGGCGGGCCGCCGGTGCCGTCGAGCGGCTGTTGTGGCGGGACCACCGGGGAAGCGGAGCCCTGCACGCCGTCGTGTGCGCCGGCGGGGTCGTGGCCCTGGGCGCCGTCGCCGAGCGGGCCGTACGCCGCTCCCCCGGCGCCACCGTCGCTCTCGTCTCCGCCGCCACCTGGGCCGTGGTGGGGGGCAGTTCACTCGTCCGGGAGGCCCGGGCCATCGGCCGGGCGCTCGAAGCGGGGGACGTCGAGGCCGCCCGGGAGCGGCTGCCGCATCTGTGCGGTCGGGATCCGCAGGCCCTGGACGCCGACGGGATCGCCCGGGCGGTCGTGGAGTCCGTCGCCGAGAACACCTCCGACGCCGTCGTGGGGGCGCTGGTGTGGGGGGCCGTGGGCGGGGTGCCGGGCCTGGTCGGGTTCCGGGCCGTCAACACCCTGGACGCCATGGTCGGTCACCGGTCGCCGAGGTATCTGCGCTACGGCTGGGCCGCCGCCCGTCTCGACGACGTCGCCGGATGGCCGGGAGCCCGGCTGACCGCCGTGCTCGCCGCCCTCGCGGGGGACGATCCGCGGGGCGCCGTGCGCGCCTGGCGGGCCGACGCCCGCCGGCATCCGAGCCCCAACGCCGGGCCGGTGGAGGCATCCTTCGCGGGCGCCCTCGGCGTGCGGCTGGGCGGGACCCTGTCGTACGCCGGGCGGGTGGAGCACCGGCCCGTGCTGAACGGCGCGGCCGGGCGGCCCGTCGTCGCCCGGGACATCGAACGTGCCGCGCGGCTCTCCCGCCGCGTCGGTCTGCTCGCGCTCGGCGTCACCGTCGCCGCGCGCGTCGTCGCCACGAACATCGTCGCGAGCAGCCGGCGCAGCCAGAGGAACCAGAGGAACCAGCTGAAGGGGCGTACGACATGAGCGGGGGTCTCCTCGTCGCCGGCACCACCTCCGACGCCGGCAAGAGCGTCGTCACGGCCGGGATCTGCCGGTGGCTGGTGCGGCAGGGGGTGAAGGTCGCACCCTTCAAGGCGCAGAACATGTCCCTCAACTCGTTCGTGACGACGGAGGGGGCCGAGATCGGGCGGGCCCAGGCCATGCAGGCCCAGGCCTGCCGGGTGGAGCCGACCGCGCTGATGAACCCCGTGCTGCTCAAGCCGGGCGGTGAGCAGAGCAGTCAGGTCGTGCTCCTCGGCAAGCCGGTGGGCGAGATGACCGCCCGTGGGTATCACGGGGGGCGGCAGCAGAAACTCCTCGGAACCGTTCTCGACTGCCTCGCCGAGTTGCGGGGCACGTATGACGCGGTGATCTGTGAGGGGGCGGGCAGTCCGGCCGAGATCAATCTGCGGCGGACCGACATCGTGAACATGGGGATCGCGCGGGGCGCGCGGCTGCCCGTGCTCGTCGTCGGCGACATCGACCGCGGGGGCGTCTTCGCCTCCTTCTTCGGCACCGTCGCCCTGCTCTCGCCCGAGGACCAGGAGCTGGTCGCCGGGTTCCTGGTCAACAAGTTCCGGGGGGACGTCTCCCTGCTGGAGCCGGGCCTGGAGATGCTGCACGGGCTCACCGGGCGGCGGACGTACGGCGTGCTGCCGTTCCGCCACGGGCTCGGGATCGACGAGGAGGACGGGATGGGGGTCCCCCCGCCCGAGCGGAGCCGAGAGCGGGGGAGGGTCTCGCTGCGCGGGACCGTACGGGAGTCGAACACCGCCCCGCCCGTCGGCGAGGACGTGCTGCGCATCGCCGTCTGCGCCGTCCCGCTCATGTCCAACTTCACGGACGTGGACGCGCTGGCCGCCGAACCCGGCGTCGTCGTGCGGTTCGTGGACCGGCCCGAGGAACTGGCCGACGCCGACCTGGTGGTGATTCCGGGGACCCGGGGCACCGTCCGCGCCCTGGAGTGGCTCCGGGAGCGGGGGCTGGCCGAGGCGATCCTGCGCAGGGTCGCCGAGCAGCGGCCCGTCCTCGGCATCTGCGGTGGCTTCCAGCTCCTCGGCGAGCACATCGAGGACGAGGTCGAGAGCCGGCTCGGACAGGTGGCGGGCCTCGGAGTCCTCCCGGTCCGGGTGCGGTTCGCCCGTGAGAAGACCCTCACCCGGCCGGTGGGGCAAGCCCTCGGCGAGCGGGTCGAGGGGTACGAGATCCATCACGGGGTCGCCGACGTCCAGGGGGGCGAGGCGTTCCTCACCGACGACCGCGGACACGGCCTGGACGGCTGCCGGGTCGGACAGACCTGGGGCACGCACTGGCACGGCTCGCTGGAGTCGGACGGATTCCGGCGGGCCTTCCTGCGCGAGGTGGCGGCCGCCGCGGGCCGTCGTTTCGTGCCCGCCGCCGACACCTCGTTCGCCGGGCTGCGCGAGGAGCAGCTCGACCGGCTCGGCGACCTGATCGAACAGCACGCGGACACCGACGCGCTCTGGCGGCTCATCGAGTCGGGCGCGCCGCAAGGACTGCCTTTCATTCCACCGGGAGCGCCCGCATGAGCACAGTGTTGTTGTTGTCGACCGCCGACACGGATCTGCTGGCGGCCCGGGCCGCTTCCGGCGCCTCGTACCGGATCGGCAACCCGACCCGGGTGGACGTCGCCGGGGAACTCCCCGCGCTCCTGGACGGCGCCGACCTCGCGGTCGTCCGGCTGCTCGGCGGCAAGCGGGCCTGGGAGGACGGGCTCGCCGCGCTCAAGGCGTCCGGCGTGCCGACCGTGCTGCTGGGCGGCGAGACCGTGCCCGACGCGGAGTTGATGGCCGAGTCGTCGGTGCCCGCCGGCGTGGTGGCGGAGGCGCTGCGGTATCTCGTCGAGGGCGGGCCGGCCAACCTGACCGAGCTGGCCCGGTTCCTCTCCGACACCGTGCTGCTGACCGGTGAGGGATTCGTCGAGCCGCAGAAGATGCCCGAGTACGGCGTCCACGGCGAGCGTGCCTTCGTCGAGGGCCGGCCGACCATCGGGGTCCTCTTCTACCGGGCGCACGAACTCAGCGGCAACACCGCCTTCGTGGACACGCTGTGCGACGCCGTCGAGGCACACGGCGCCAACGCCCTTCCCGTGTACTGCGGTTCGCTGCGCGGGGCGGACCCGGGGCTGTACGAGATCCTCGGGCGGGCCGACACCCTCGTCGCCACGGTGCTCGCCGCCGGCGGCGCGCACGCCTCGCAGGCCTCGGCGGGCGGGGACGAGGAGGCCTGGGACATCGGCGCGCTCGCCGACCTCGACGTCCCCGTGCTGCAGGGGCTGTGCCTCACCTCGTCGAAGAGCGCCTGGGAGGAGTCCGACGCCGCGCTCTCCCCCATGGACGCGGCGATGCAGGTCGCCATCCCGGAGTTCGACGGACGGATCATCACCGTCCCCTTCTCCTTCAAGGAGCAGGGCCCGGACGACGTGCCGGTGTACATCGCCGACCCCGAGCGGGCCGCACGCGTCGCCGGGATCGCCGTCCGGCACGCCCGGCTCCGGCACAAGCCGAACGGCGAGAAGAAGCTCGCGCTCGTCTTCACCGCCTACCCGACCAAGCACTCGCGGGTCGGCAACGCGGTCGGCCTCGACACCCCCGCCTCGGCCATCAGGGTCCTGGACGCGCTGCGGGACGCCGGGTACGGGGTCCAGGGGCATCCGGACAACGGCGACGAGCTGATCCACCGGCTCATCAACGCCGGTGGCCACGACGTCGAATGGCTCACCGAGGAGCAGCTGGCCGCCGCGCCCGCCCGGGTCCCGCTGGCCGACTACCGGTCCTGGTTCGACAAGCTCGACCCGCGCTTGCGCGACGGCATGCTGGAGGCGTGGGGCGAGCCGCCGGGTTCGCTGTACGTCGACGGGGACGACATCGTGCTGGCCTCCCTGCAGTTCGGGAACGTCGTCGTGATGATCCAGCCGCCGCGGGGCTTCGGCGAGAACCCGATCGCGATCTACCACGACCCCGACATGCCGCCGTCGCACCACTACATGGCGGCCTACCGGTGGCTGGAGAACAGTTTCGGCGCCGACGCCGTCGTGCACATGGGCAAGCACGGCACGATGGAGTGGCTGCCGGGCAAGGGCCTCGGGCTGAGCGGGGGCTGTGCCCCGGACGCCGTCCTCGGTGATCTGCCGCTCGTCTACCCGTTCATCGTCAACGACCCCGGCGAGGGCACCCAGGCCAAGCGGCGCGGGCACGCCACCGTCGTCGACCATCTCGTGCCGCCCATGGCACGCGCCGACACCTACGGCGACCTGGCCAAGCTGGAGCAGCTCCTCGACGAGTACGCCCTCGTCTCCGATCTGGATCCGACGAAGGCTCCGGCCGTGCGCGCGCAGATCTGGACGCTGGTGAAGGCGGCCGAGCTGCACCACGACCTGCACGTCGACGACCAGCCGGACGACGACGCGTTCGACGAATTCGTCATGCACATCGACGGCTATCTGTGCGAGATCAAGGACGTGCAGATCAGGGACGGGCTGCACATCCTCGGTGGCGGGCCGGTCGGCGAGGCGCGGGTGAACCTCGTGCTGGCCGTGCTGCGCGCCTCGCAGGTGTGGGGCGGTCGGGCGAACGCGCTGCCGGGGCTGCGGGCCGCGCTGGCCGTCCATTTCGGGCTGGTCGAGAAGGAGTTGCTCGCCGAGCCGGGTGCGCCGGTGAAGGTGCCGGTCGAGCTGACGGATCTCGTCGAGGGCCCCTCCCGTACCGGCGCCGACGCCATCGACCTGCTGGAGCAGCTGTGCCGGCGGATCGCGGAGGGCGCGGAGGAGCGCGGTTGGGCCGTCGCCGGGAGCCGGGCGCTGGTCGCCGAGGTCCTGGGCACCGAACTCCCGGACGCCGTCGCGGTGCTGGAGTTCGCGTGCACGGAGGTCGTACCGCGGCTGGAACGGACCACCGACGAGGTCGGGCACATCCTCAAGGCGCTGGACGGCGGTTACGTCCCGGCCGGTCCGTCGGGCTCTCCGACGCGGGGACTGGTCAACGTGCTGCCGACCGGCCGGAACTTCTACTCGGTCGACCCCAAGGCCATTCCTTCCAGGCTGAGTTGGGAGGTCGGGCAGTCCCTCGCGGACTCCCTCGTGCAGCGGTACCTCCAGGACACGGGCGACTACCCGAAGTCCGTCGGCCTGACGGTCTGGGGCACCTCCGCGATGCGCACACAGGGCGACGACATCGCCGAGATCCTGGCGCTGCTCGGCTGCCGTCCGGTGTGGGACGACGCCTCGCGCCGGGTGACGGGCTTCGAGGTCGTGCCCCTGGCCGAGCTGGGCCGGCCGCGCATCGACGTGACGGTCCGCATCTCCGGGTTCTTCCGGGACGCGTTCCCGCACGTGGTGGGGCTGATCGACGACGCGGTGCGGGCGGTGGCCGAGCTGGCCGAGCCCGCCGAGTCCAACTTCGTGCGCGCCCATGTGGACGAGGACGCCGCCGCGCACGGCGACCGGCGCCGTGCGACGGCCCGTATCTTCGGCTCCAAGCCGGGGGCCTACGGGGCGGGGCTGCTGCCGCTGATCGACGCCCGCAACTGGCGCTCGGACGCGGATCTCGCCGAGGTGTACGCGGTCTGGGGCGGGTACGCCTACGGTCGCGGGCTCGACGGGCGGGCGGCGCGCGGGGACATGGAGACGGCGTTCAAGCGGATCGCCGTCGCGGCCAAGAACGTGGACACGCGCGAGCACGACCTCGTCGACGCCGACGACTACTTCCAGTACCACGGCGGCATGGTCGCCATGGTGCGGCACCTGACAGGTGCCAACCCCGAGGCGTACGTGGGCGATTCCGCGACACCGGACCAGGTGAGGACGCGAACGCTCGGCGAGGAGACGCACCGCGTGTTCCGGGCCCGGGTGGTCAACCCGCGCTGGATGGCGGCCATGCGGCGGCACGGCTACAAGGGCGCCTTCGAGATGGCGGCGACCGTCGACTACCTCTTCGGCTACGACGCCACCGCAGGAGTCGTCGACGACTGGATGTACGAGAAGCTCAGCGCCGAGTACGTCTTCGACGCGGAGAACCGGGACTTCATGAAGAAGTCCAACCCGTGGGCCCTGCGGGGCATCACCGAGCGGCTCCTGGAAGCCGCCGACCGCGGACTGTGGGCCGAGCCGGACGCCGACACGATCGAGCGGCTGCGCGCCACCTATCTGGAGCTGGAAGGCGACTTGGAGGGCGACGAGAAGTGAGTACTCCTTTCCCGTTCACGGCCGTCGTCGGCCAGGACGACCTGCGGCTCGCGCTGCTGCTGAACGCCGTCTCGCCGGCGGTGGGCGGGGTGCTGGTCCGTGGTGAGAAGGGCACCGCCAAGTCCACGGCCGTCCGCGCCCTCGCGGCGCTCATGCCCGCCCTGGACGTGGTCTCCGGATGCCGGTTCTCCTGCGACCCGGACTCCCCCGACCCCGCCTGCCCGGACGGGCCGCACGAGCCGGGGGCCTTCGAGACCCGGCCGGCCCGGATGGTCGAACTGCCCGTCGGCGCCTCCGAGGACCGGCTGGTCGGCGCCCTCGACATCGAGCGGGCGCTCGCCGAGGGCGTCAAGGCCTTCGAGCCGGGGCTCCTCGCGGACGCGCACCGCGGGATCCTGTACGTCGACGAGGTCAACCTCCTGCACGACCACCTGGTCGACCTGCTGCTCGACGCGGCCGCGATGGGTGCCTCGTACGTGGAGCGCGAGGGTGTCTCCGTGCGCCACGCCGCGCGGTTCCTGCTGGTCGGGACGATGAACCCCGAGGAGGGCGAGCTGCGGCCGCAGTTGCTCGACCGGTTCGGGCTGACGGTGGAGGTGGCCGCCTCGCGCGAGCCCGACCAGCGGGTGGAGGTCGTCCGGCGCAGGCTCGCGTACGACGACGATCCGGCCGGTTTCGCCGAGCGGTGGGCGGACGAGGAGAGCGCCGTACGCGGGCGGATCGTGGCGGCGCGCAAGCTGTTGCCCTCGGTGCGGCTGGGCGACGGGGCGCTGCGGCAGATCGCGGCGACCTGCGCCGCCTTCGAGGTGGACGGCATGCGTGCCGACATCGTGATGGCGCGGACGGCCACGGCGCTGGCCGCCTGGGCCGGGCGCACGGACGTGCTCGCGGAGGACGTACGGCAGGCGGCGCTGCTGGCGCTGCCGCACCGCCGGCGCCGGAACCCCTTCGACGCCCCGGGGCTCGACGAGGACAAACTCGACGACACACTGGAGGAGTTCGCCGGCCCGGACGACGAGGACCCCGACCCCGACCCCGACGGGCCCGGCGGCGGGGACGGCGGGGACGGCGGGGAGCCGCCGCGGTCCGACGGTGACGGCCCGCAGGGCGACGACACCGCCGCCCCTCCCGAGACGGACGACAGCCCGGCGGGCGCGGAGAGCGGCGAGGGCGGGGAGTCGCGGCCCGCCGGTTCCGGTGCCGGGGAGCAGTCCGCCGTACGGGCCGCCGAGCCGTTCCGTACGAAGGTGTTGAGCGTGCCCGGGATCGGTGAGGGCGCGGCCGGACGGCGCTCACGGGCGCGCACCGAGCACGGGCGCACGACGGGTGCGCGGCGGCCCCGCGGGACGCTGACCAAGCTGCACCTGGCCGCCACGGTGATGGCCGCCGCCCCGCATCAGCGGCAGCGGGGGCGGTCAGGGCGCGGGCTCGTCGTACGCCGGGACGATCTGCGGCAGGCGACCCGGGAGGGGCGTGAGGGCAACCTCGTGCTGTTCGTCGTGGACGCGTCCGGGTCGATGGCGGCCCGGCAGCGGATGAGCGCGGTGAAGGGTGCCGTGCTGTCGCTGCTGCTCGACGCCTATCAGCGGCGCGACAAGGTGGGGCTCGTCAGCTTCCGGGGGACGGCCGCGGACCTCGCGCTGCCGCCCACCTCGTCGGTGGACGCCGCCGCCGTGCGGCTGGAGTCGCTGCCCACC
The DNA here is from genome assembly GCF_045041255.1 of Streptomyces sp. NBC_00080. NCBI lineage: Bacteria > Bacillati > Actinomycetota > Actinomycetes > Kitasatosporales > Streptomycetaceae > Streptomyces > Streptomyces sp. NBC_00080. The sequence goes on along the minus strand of NZ_CP108235.1, from coordinate 7,285,004 downwards.
GGCGGGCGGACGCCGCTCGCCGCCGGGCTGCTCAAGGCGCACGACGTGCTGCGGGTCGAGCGGCTGCGGGATCCGGCGCGGCGGGCGCTGGTCGTCGTGGTGACGGACGGACGGGCCACCGGTGGCCCGGAGCCGGTCGCCCTCGCCGGGCGGGCGGCACGGTTGTTCGCCGCCGAGTCGATCGCGTCTGTGGTCGTCGACTGCGAGTCGGGGCCCGTGCGGCTGGGGCTCGCGGGGCAGCTCGCGGGCGAGCTGGGGGGCAGCGCCGTGACGCTGGACGAGCTGCGGGCCGACTCCATCGCGGGGCTGGTCAGGGACGTGCAGGGGACTTCGAGGAGGGCCGCGTAATGCCTCAGGGACAGCCGAGTGTGGTGCCGGACGACGGGCTGACCACACGTCAGCGACGCAACCGGCCGCTGGTCGTCGTGCACACGGGAGTCGGCAAGGGCAAGTCCACCGCGGCCTTCGGTCTCGCGCTGCGGGCCTGGAACCAGGGGTGGCCGATCGGGGTGTTCCAGTTCGTCAAGTCGGCGAAGTGGAAGGTCGGCGAGGAGAACGCGCTGCGCGTGCTGGGCGCCTCCGGCGAGGGCGGGAGCGTCGACTGGCACAAGATGGGCGAGGGGTGGTCCTGGGTCCAGCGGGATTCGCAGATGGACAACGAGGAGAAGGCCCGCGAGGGCTGGGAGCAGGTCAAGCGGGATCTCGCCGCCGAGACGTACAAGCTGTACGTGCTCGACGAGTTCGCGTACCCGATGCACTGGGGCTGGGTCGACACGGACGAGGTCGTCTCCGTGCTGCGGGACCGGCCCGGTACCCAGCATGTCGTGATCACCGGGCGGAACGCGCCGGAGAAGCTCGTCGACGTCGCCGACCTCGTCACCGACATGTCCAAGGTCAAGCATCCGATGGACGCGGGCCAGAAGGGGCAGCGGGGTATCGAGTGGTGACGCCGTGCTGACCTCCCCGTCCTCCGTCCCCCGGCTGGTCGTCGCCGCGCCCTCCTCGGGCTCCGGCAAGACCACCGTCGCCACCGGGTTGATGGCCGCGCTCACCGCGCGGGGGCTCGCCGTGTCCCCGCACAAGGTCGGGCCGGACTACATCGACCCCGGGTACCACTCGCTCGCGACCGGGCGGACGGGACGCAACCTCGACGCGTATCTGTGCGGTCCCGAGCTGGTCGGGCCGCTGTTCGCGCACGGTGCCCGCGGGTGTGACATCGCCGTGGTCGAAGGGGTCATGGGGATGTTCGACGGGGCCGCCGGGGAGGGTGAGCTGGCGTCCACCGCCCAGGTGGCGAAGCTGCTGCGGGCGCCGGTCGTGCTCGTGGTCGACGCCTCGTCGCAGTCACGGTCCGTGGCCGCGCTCGTGCACGGGTTCGCTTCCTGGGATCCGGAGGTGCGGATCGGGGGCGTGATCTTGAACAAGGTCGCGTCCGATCGGCACGAGGAGTTGTTGCGGGAGGCGCTCGACGCGGCCGGGGTGCCGGTGCTGGGTGTGCTGCGGCGGGTGGCTCAGGTGGATACGCCGTCCCGGCATCTGGGGTTGGTGCCGGTCGCCGAGCGGCGGGCTGCCGCGGTGGAGGCCGTCGCGGCCATGGCCGCGCAGGTTGCGCAGGGGTGCGATGTCGAGGCGTTGGTCGCGCTGGCGCGTGGTGCGGGCGTCCTGCCGGGTGCGGCCTGGGATGCGGCCGAGGCGCTGGCTTCCTCGCCCCCGCCGTCCCTTCCCGTCCCAGCGGGGGGACCTCCAGACGGGCTGAAAGGGAAAGTGCGGGTTGCCGTTGCCGGTGGGGCTGCGTTCACCTTCTCCTACGCCGAGCATGCGGAGTTGCTCAGCGCTGCCGGCGCCGAGGTCGTCGTCTTCGATCCGCTGCGGGACGAGGGGCTGCCGGAAGGGACCCGCGGGCTGGTCGTCGGGGGTGGGTTTCCCGAGGTGTACGCCGCCGAGCTGTCCGGGAACGAGGCGCTGCGCAAGGAGGTCCGCGCGCTCGTGGAGGCCGGAGCTCCGGTCGCCGCCGAGTGTGCCGGGCTGCTGTACCTGTGCCGGGAGTTGGACGGGCAGCCCATGTGCGGGGTGCTCGACGCCGGCGCGCGGATGAGCGAGCGGCTCACGCTCGGGTACCGGGACGCCGTGGCCGTGAGCGACAGTGTGCTGGCCGTGGCCGGGACGCGGATGCGCGGACACGAGTTCCATCGGACCGTCGTCGAGCCCGGCTCGGGGGCGGCTCCCGCCTGGGGAGTGCTGGCCCCGCGGCGGGTCGAGGGTTTTGTGGAGCGCGGTGTGCACGCGAGCTATCTGCACACGCACTGGGCGTCCGAGCCCGGTGTGGCCCGTCGGTTCGTGGAGAGGTGCCGGACGTCATGAGCAGCAAGCTGGTCGGAGTCGGGGTGGGTCCCGGGGATCCGGAGCTGGTGACCGTCAAGGGCGTCAACGCGCTGCGGGCCGCCGAGATCGTCGTCGTGCCCGTGATGGACAGCGGGGAGCGCGGGCGGGCCGAGGCCACCGTGCTGCACTACGCGCCGGCGGAGAAGATCGTCCGGGTCGTCTTCGCGCTCAACGAGCGGACCGACCGGGCGCGGCGGGAGGCGGCCTGGGACGCCGCCGGGGAGCGGGTCGCCGCGTTGCTGCGGCAGCACGGCAGCGTCGCCTTCGCCACCATCGGCGATCCCAACGTGTACTCCACCTTCACCTATCTCGCGCAGACCATCGTGGAGTCGGTGCCGGGCGTGGTGATCGAGACCGTCCCGGGGATCACCGCCATGCAGGATCTCGCGGCGCGGTCGGGTGCCGTGCTGACCGAGGGCACCGAGCCGTTGACGCTGGTGCCGGTGACCGCGGGTTCGGCCGTGCTGAAGGACGCGCTCGCCGGGCCGGGGACCGTCGTGGCCTACAAGTTCGGACGGCAGGCCGCCGAGGTCGCCGAGGCGCTGCGGGAGACCGGGCGGATCGGGGACGCCGTGTGGGGGTCGGCGCTCGGTCTGGCCGAGGAGTCCATCCGGCCCGCCGGGGAGCTGGACGGCGAGCCGCTGCCGTATCTCTCCACGCTCATCGCGCCCGCGCGGCGCGAGGGCGGCCGGGGCGGCAAGCTGTGAGTCCGTCCGCCGCCGGGTCACGAGGCCAGGCCCACCACCAGCCAGATGAAGGCCGCGCCCGCGATCGTGCACAGCACGGTCGAGCGGGCGGGGTGTTCGTGGTGCGCCTCGGGGAGGATCTCGGCGGCCGCCAGGTACAGCAGCGCGCCGCCGAAGAAGCCCAGATAGGCGCCGAGCAGCTGCTCGGGGATGGCGACGAAGGACGTCGAGGCCGCGCCGACGACCGGTGCGGCCGCGTCCGCGAACAACATGGCCAGGGCCTTGCGGCGGTCGTTCCCGTACAGGCTCGTGATCGTGTAGGTGTTGAAGCCGTCCGCGAAGTCGTGGGCGATGACCGCGAGGGCGACGGCGATGCCCATGCCGCCGCCCACCTGGAAGGCCGCGCCGATCGCCACGCCGTCCATGGCGCTGTGGCCGACCATCGCCGCGGCCGCCGTCAGGCCGACCTCGGGGGCCCGGCCGTCGTGCTCCTCGGCGCCGTGCGCGGCCTGCCGTACCGCCAGCAGACGTTCGACCAGATGGGCCAGCAGGAAGCCCGCCACGAAGAGCAGCAGCGCGGCCGGGACGCCGAAGACCTCGGTGCCGGCCGCCTCCAGTGCCTCCGGCAGCAGATCCAGGCCGACGACGCCCAGCATCAGGCCGCCGGCCAGGCCCAGCACCAGGTGGCGGCGGTCGGTCACGCGCTGTGCCGTCCAGCCGCCGGCCAGCGTCATGAGGAACGCGCCGAGCGCGACGAAGACCGCCATAGGCCCTTGCTATCCGATCAACCCCCGATCGCGCACATCCGCGCCGCCCGCCAACCCCGCAAATCAGCGGTAACGCACACACAACGCCCGCGATGAGAGGACCCGAACCCATGGCCGATGCCCCCACCGGCAAGGTGACCTTCGTCGGTGCCGGCCCCGGCGCCGCCGACCTCCTGACGTTCCGCGCCGCGCGTGCCATCGCCGACGCCGACGTCGTGATCTGGGCCGCGAGCCTGGTCCAGGCGGAGGTCCTCGAGCACGCGCGCGAGGGCGCGGAGATCCTCGACTCGGCGACCATGTCCCTGGAGGACGTCGTCGCCGTGTACGAGCGGGCCCGCCGGGAGGGGCTGAAGGTCGCCCGCATCCACTCCGGCGACCCCGCCCTCTGGGGCGGTACGCAGGAGCAGCTCGACCGGTGCGAGGAGATCGGCGTCGAGACCGAGATCGTGCCCGGGGTGTCCTCCTTCTCGGCCGTCGCCGCGCTCGCCCGGCGCGAGCTGACGATCCCCGAGGTCGCGCAGTCGGTCGTCCTCACCCGGCTCGGCGGCGGCAAGACGCCGATGCCGCCCGGCGAGGAGGTGCGGGAGTTCGCGAAGCACGGCACGACCATGGCGATCTTCCTGTCGGCCGCGCGCAGCGGTCAGCTGGTGCGGGAGCTGCTGGAGGGCGGCTACCCGACCGCCACCCCGGTGGTCATCGCCTACCAGGCGACCTGGCCGGAGGAGCTGGTGGTGAAGTGCACGATCGAGACGCTGGAGGAGACGGTCAAGGAGCACAAGCTCTGGAAGCACACCCTCTTCCTGGTCGGACCGGCCCTCGACGCGCACGGCACCCGCTCGCACCTGTACCACCCCGGTCACTTCCACGGCTATCGCAAGGCCGACCCGGAGGCCCGCCGGGCGCTGCGGACACGGGGTGCCGGTACGTGAACCGACCGATCACCGGCCGGCCGATCACCGTCGTCGGCACGGGCACGGGCACGGGCACGGCGCCCGGCGGGGAGCTCCTGGCCGGCGCCGAGCTCGTCGTGGGCGGGCGGCGCCATCTGGACGCCGCGGGGCTGCCCGCGTCCGTCGAGCGGATCGTGCTCGGTCCGCTCGCGCCGGCCCTCGACGCCATGGAGGAGTACGTCGCGAAGGAACGGCGCGTGGTCGTGCTGGCCTCCGGCGACCCCGGCTTCTTCGGGATCGTGCGGGCGCTGGCCGAACGGTTCGGGGCGCACCGGCTGGACGTCCGGCCCGGTGTGTCCTCCGTGGCCACCGCCTTCGCGCGGCTCGGACTGACCTGGGACGACGCCGTCGTCGTGAGCGCGCACGGGCGCGATCCGCGGACGGCCGTCAACGTCTGCCGGGCCCACCCGAAGGTCGCCGTCCTGACCGGGCCGGGCGCCGGGCCCGCCGAGTTGGGAGCCGCGCTCGCGCGCAGCGCGCCCGGGCGGGTGCTCGTCGTGGCCGGCGCGCTGGGCGACCCGGCGGGCGAGCGCGTGGAGCGCGTCTCCCCCGGCGAGGCCGCCGGACGTGACTGGGGTACGGCGGTGAGTGTCGTCCTGTGCCTGGACGAGACGCGGACGCTCGGTCCGGTACGGACGCTGGCCGGGCCCGGGGTCGGGCCCGCCGGGTGGGCGCTGGACGAGGGCGACTTCGCCCACCGCGACTCGATGATCACCAAGTTCGAGGTGCGGGCGCTGGCTCTGGCCCGGCTCGGGCCGCGCTCCGGCGACCTGGTCTGGGACGTGGGCTCCGGGTCGGGGTCCGTGGCCGTGGAGTGCGCGCGGCTCGGCGCCGCCGTCAGCGCCGTCGAGAAGGCGGCGGACGGGGTCGCACGGATCCGCGCCAACGCCGAGGCGCACGGCGTCGACGTGCACGTGGTGCACGGCAGCGCGCCCGACGCGCTGGCCGGACTCGACGATCCCGACGCCGTGTTCGTCGGCGGTGGCGGGCGCGAGCTGCCCGGCATCGTCGGCAGGTGCGCGCGGCGGGCCCGGCGGACCGTGGTCGTCGCGATGGCCGCGCTGGACCGGGTCCCGGCGGTGCGCGCCGCGCTCGGCGACGCCGGGTTCGACTGCGACGGTGTGCTGCTGCACTCCTCACGGCTCGCGCCGCTGCCGGGTGACGTGACCCGGCTGGCCGCGACCAATCCCGTTTTCCTGCTGTGGGGTGTCAAGGACGCCGTCGGCGCGCACCCTGTTCATCGAGAAGGAGTAGCCCTGTGATCGGCCTCATTTCCGCCACCGCGGCGGGGGCGGCGGCGCGCGACCGGCTGGCCGCGGCCTGGCCGGACCGCACGCGCGTGTACGACGGCCCGGTCGGGGACGCCGTCCGGCGGGCGTTCGCCGAGTGCGAGCAGCTCGTGTGCTTCCTGGCGACGGGGGCGGTCGTCCGCCTGGTCGCGCCCCTGCTGTCCGACAAGACGTCCGACCCGGGTGTGGTGTGCGTCGACGAGGCCGGGCGGTTCGCCGTCCCGGTGGTCGGCGGACATGCCGGCGGCGCCAATGAACTCGCGCTGTCCGTCGGCGAGTTGCTGGGTGCGCAGCCGGTGGTGACCACGGCCACGGACGCCGTCGGCATCCCCGGTCTCGACACGCTGGGCCTTCCCGTGGAGGGCGATGTGGCCGGCGTGACGCGGGCCCTGCTGGACGGCGAGCCGGTCGCGCTGGCCGCCGAGGTGGCGTGGCCGCTGCCGCCGGTGCCGTTCGCGGAGCGGGGTTCGTACACCGTGCGGCTGACGGACCGTGCGGTCGAGCCCGGATCCGGGGAGGTGCTGCTGCGTCCGCCGTCCCTCGTCGTCGGTGTCGGCGCGTCCAGGGGCGCCCCGGTCGACGAGGTGGTCGACCTGGTCGAGGGCGTGCTGCGGGAGGCGGGGCTGTCCGTCCGGAGTCTCGCCGAGCTCGCCACCGTCGACGCCAAGGCGGACGAGCCGGGCATCGTCGGGGCCGCCCGGCGGCTCGGCGTGCCCGTGGTGACGTACTCCGCCGAGGAGCTGGCGGGCGTCGAGGTGCCGAACCCGTCCGACGCGCCGCTCGCCGCCGTCGGCACGCCGTCCGTGGCGGAGGCGGCCGCCCTGATCGGCGGGGGCGAACTCCTCGTTCCCAAAAGGAAGTCGGAGCGCGCGGACGGGCGGCCCGCGATGGCCACCTGTGCCGTCGTACGGCGCCCCGGGCGCGGGCGGCTCGCGGTCGTCGGGCTCGGGCCGGGCGCCCGCGACCTGCTCACACCGCGGGCGAAGGCGGAGTTGCGGCGCGCCTCGGTGCTCGTCGGCCTCGACCAGTACGTCGACCAGATCCGCGACCTGCTGCGGCCCGGCACCCGGATCCTGGAGTCGGGGCTCGGCGCCGAGGAGGAGCGGGCCCGGACGGCCGTCGAGGAGGCCCGGCGCGGGCAGCGCGTGGCGCTGATCGGCAGCGGGGACGCGGGCGTGTACGCGATGGCCTCCCCCGCGCTCGCCGAGGCGTCCGACGACATCGACGTGGTCGGGGTGCCGGGGGTGACCGCCGCGCTCGCGGCCGGTGCGATCCTCGGCGCTCCACTGGGCCACGACCATGTGTCGATCAGCCTGTCCGATCTGCACACGCCGTGGGAGGTCATCGAGCGGCGGGTGCGGGCGGCGGCCGAGGCGGACATCGTCGTCACCTTCTACAACCCCCGTTCCCGGGGCCGCGACTGGCAGCTCCCCAAGGCGCTCTCGATCCTCGCCGAGCACCGGGAGCCGACGACACCGGTGGGTGTCGTGCGCAACGCCTCGCGCCCGGACGGCACCGCGCGGCTGACGACGCTCTCGGAACTCGACCCGGCCTGGGTCGACATGATGACGGTCGTGACCGTGGGCAACACGGCGACCCGGAACATCGCGGGGCGCATGGTGACGCCGCGCGGCTACCGCTGGCAGGAGAACTCCCCGGAAGGCTCCCGGGACGGCTCCCTGGAGGGTGCCCTGTGAACCGTGTGGTCCATCCGATCGAGCAGGAGTCCTTCCGGCGGCTGCGTGCCCGTCTGGACACCTCGCACTTCGCGCCGCTGAGCCGGGCGGTGGTGGAGCGGGTCGTCCACTCCGCCGCCGATCTGGAGTACGCGCACGATCTCGTGCTGGACGAGGGTGAGTTGGCGACGGCGCACGCCGCGCTGCACGCCGGGGCGCCGGTCGTCGTCGACGTGGAGATGGTGGCCGCGGGGATCACCCGGCGGGAGACCGTCTGCCGTCTCAGGGACGCCACGTCCGGCCCCGGGCTGACCCGGTCCGCCCACGCGATCCGGCTGGCGTACGAGGAGGTCGGGCCCGGCGCCCTCTGGGTGATCGGCTGCGCGCCGACCGCCCTGGAGGAGCTGCTGACGCTGGACGCCTCCCCCGCGCTGGTCATCGGCCTGCCCGTCGGCTTCGTCGGGGCGGCCGAGTCCAAGGCCGCGCTCCGCGAGAGCGGACTGCCCGCCGTGAGCAACGTGTCCGAGAAGGGCGGGTCGGCGGTCGCCGCCGCCGCGCTCAACGCCCTGCTGTACACCCCCCTTTCGTCCCCCGCTTCGCCCTCCGAGGAGAAACAGTGATCACCCCGCCGCCCGCCCTGCTCATCGCCGGCCATGGCACCCGGGACGAGGCCGGAGCCGAGGCGTTCCGTGACTTCGTCCGGGAGTTGGGCCGCCGCCGTCCCGAACTGCCCGTCGCGGGCGGTTTCATCGAACTGTCCCCGCCGCCGCTGGGCGAGGCGGTGAGGGAGCTGGTGGAGCGTGGCGTACGGCGGTTCGCCGCCGTTCCGCTGATGCTGGTCTCCGCCGGGCACGCCAAGGGCGACATCCCCGCGGCGCTGTCCCGCGAGAAGGAGCGGCACCCGGGGATCTCCTACACGTACGGGCGTCCGCTGGGCCCGCACCCGGCGCTGCTGCAGGTGCTGGAGCGGCGGCTGGACGAGGCGCTGGGCACCGGGGGGCGCACCCCCGAGGACCTGGCCGACGTGACCGTGCTGCTGGTCGGGCGCGGTTCGACGGATCCGGACGCCAACGCCGAGGTGTACAAGGCGGCGCGGCTGCTGTGGGAGGGACGCGGGTACGCGGGTGTGGAGACCGCGTTCGTGTCGCTGGCCGCGCCGGACGTGCCGAGCGGGCTCGACCGGTGCGTGCGGCTGGGGGCGAAGCGGATCGTCGTGCTCCCCTACTTCCTGTTCACCGGGATACTCCCCGAGCGGGTCCGGCACCAGACCGAGGGCTGGGCGGCCGCCCATCCGGAGGTCGAGGTGCGGTCGGCGGACGTCATCGGTCCCGAGCCGGAGCTGCTCGACCTGGTGATGGAGCGGTACGAGGAGGCCGTCAAGGGCGATCTGCGGATGAACTGCGACTCGTGCGTGTACCGGATCGCGCTGCCGGGCTTCGAGGACAAGGTGGGGACGCCGCAGCAGCCGCACTTCCACCCGGACGACGAGGGCCACCACCATCACGGCCACGCGCACTCCCATGCGCACTGAGGGACCCGCCGAGGGACCCGCCGCGGGTCACTCCGGCGGCCACGACCTGCGCCACCACGGGGACGCCGAGGTGCGCGACGACGGCTCGGCGCTCGTCGACCTCGCGGTGAACGTCCGCGCGGACACCCCTCCGCGCTGGCTGCGGGAGCGGGTCGCCGCGTCCCTGGGCGGCCTGGCGGCCTACCCGGACGGGCGGGCCGCGCGGGCGGCGGTCGCGGCGCGGCACGGGCTGCCCGTCGAGCGGGTGCTGCTGACGGCGGGCGCGGCGGAGGCGTTCGTGCTGCTGGCACGGGCCCTGAAGGTGCGGCGGCCCGTCGTCGTGCACCCGCAGTTCACGGAGCCTGAGGCGGCGCTGCGGGACGCGGGGCACAGCGTGGACCGGGTGGTGCTGCGTGCCGAGGACGGCTTCCGGCTGGATCCGGCGGCCGTCCCGGAGACGGCGGACCTGGTGGTCATCGGCAATCCGACGAACCCCACGTCGGTGCTGCATCCGGCGGAGACGATCCGGCGGCTGGCCCGGCCCGGACGGACGCTGGTGGTCGACGAGGCGTTCATGGACGCGGTGCCGGGCGAGCGGGAGGCCCTCGCCGGACACACGGACGTGCCCGGCCTGGTGGTGCTGCGCAGCCTGACCAAGACCTGGGGGCTGGCCGGGCTGCGGATCGGCTACCTGCTCGCCGCGCCGGAGACCGTCGCCGCCCTGGAGCGGGCCCAGCCGCTGTGGCCGGTGTCCACGCCGGCGCTGGTGGCGGCCGAGGCGTGCATGGGGGCGCAGGCACTGGCGGAGGCCGCCCACGCCGCCCACCGCGTCGCCGCGGACCGGGCCCATCTCGTGGCCGGTCTGGAGGAGTTCGCCGTCGAGGGGGTGCGGGTCGTGGGACCTGCGGAGGGCCCGTTCGTCCTGGTGCGGCTGCCCGGGGCCGACGCCGTCCGCCGGCGGCTGCGCACCCTGGGGTTCGCGGTCCGGCGCGGGGACACCTTTCCGGGGCTGGACGAGGAGTGGCTGCGGCTGGCGGTACGCAACCGGGCGACGGTGAACCGTTTCCTCCAGGCGCTGGACCAGGCGTTGGCCCTGACCCGGGGATGACGCGCGGGGGTACGGACCCGGGCGGGACGTCCCGGATCCGTACCCCCGCGCTTCGTGCTCCGTCCGGTCAGCCGCGGCGGCGGGCCAGTACCACCGCTCCCCCGCCCGCCGCCAGCAGCGCCACCGCGCCGCCCGCGATGTACGGGGTGGTCGAACTGCCGCCGGTCTGTGCCAGGTCCGCCTGGGCGGGCGCACCCTGGGCCTTGACGTCGCCGGCCGGGGCGGCGCTCGGCCCGGCGGCCTGCTCCTGTCCCTGGTCCTGCGCCTCGCCCTGATCCCGCGCCTCGCCCTCGCCCTGCGCCTCGCCCTCGCCCTGCGCCTCGCCCTCGCCCTGTTCCTCGTCCTGCTCCCGCTGCTGCCCCGCGGGGGCTTCGCAGGTGGCCTTCGCAAGGGTCAGGCTGCCTGTCACCTCGGCGACGTTGAGGCTCAACGGGTTGACGGAGACGGTGAGTTCGATGGCGGTGGCGGCGGCCGTGCGCGAGGTGGTCTCGCGCTTCGACAGGTCCAGGCGGACCTCGCCCACGCCCGGTACCTTCACGTCCGTCGTGCCGCCGGTGCTGACCGACACCTTCTTGCCCAGGACCGTCACCGAGCCGAGCAGGTTGGAGACGGCGACCGGCGTCCTGCCCGCCTCACAGGTCGCCCTGGAGGTGACCGTGCCGACCTCGATGAGGGAGAGCAGGGGGAGGCCGGGGACGTGCAGCTTGGCGTGGGCGAGGCGGGTGGAGGCCTCGGCCCTGGTGCCGTCGACGGTCGCCTTCGCCTCGGCGACGTCCGCGCGCAGGACGCTGAAGGGCTTTCCGCCGTCGACGCCGTTCAACTCGGCGGACAGTGCGGTCTTTTCGGCGCTGTGCGGAGCCTGCACCTCGTTGAGGGAGACGGCGAGCGGGATGTCGACGGTCTTGTTGAGCAGGGCCACGTCGAGGCCGGTGCGCAGGACGGACGCGCTCGCCCGGCCCTGGCCGGACGTCGCGTGGGCGGTGCCCGCGCCGGCCAGGGCCGCGGGACCTGCGGCCAGGGCCGTGACCGCGACGACGGTGGCGGCGCGCCGGGCGCATGCGGGCAGCGGGAAGTTGTTGCCGTTCAAGGGTGGGACCCCCAGAAGAGAAATGCTTCGGGACCCCGCAAGAATTACGTACGAGGGGTGAACGGTCAGCAGGGTGACGCGAGTTCACTCCAACGTGAGTTTTCCGTGCATGTCTTCGAATCCATCGGCACGCACGTTCCCCACAACCGTCCGCGGCACGGCGCCCTCAGCTCACCACCGTGCCGTTGAGTACCACCCGGCGCGGTGCCGCGAGCACCCGAACGTCGTCGCGCGGGTCGCTCTCGTAGACCACCAGGTCCGCCGGAGCGCCCTCGACCAGACCGGGGCGCCCGAGCCACTCGCGCGCGCCCCAGGTCGTCGCCGAGAGCGCCGCCAGCGGCGGGATGCCCGCCGTCACCAGTTCCGCGACCTCCGCGGCCACCAGACCGTGCGGCAGCGTGCCGCCGGCGTCCGTGCCGACGAAGACCGGGATGCCGGCGTCGTAGGCGGAGCGGACGGTGTCGTAACGGCGTTCGTGGAGCCGGCGCATATGGGCCGACCAGCGCGGGAACTTGGACTCGCCGCCGGCCGCGAGGTCCGGGAAGGTGGCGATGTTGACGAGGGTCGGCACGATCGCCACGCCCCGGGACGCGAACAGCGGGATCAGCTCGTCGGTCAGGCCCGTCGCGTGCTCGACACAGTCGATGCCCGACTCCACGAGGTCGCGCAGCGAGTTCTCGGCGAAGCAGTGCGCCGTCACGCGCGCGCCCAGCCGGTGGGCCTCCGCGATGGCCGCTCCGGCCGCCTCCCGCGGCCAGCTGGGGGCCAGGTCGCCCACCTCGCGGTCGATCCAGTCGCCGACCAGCTTGACCCAGCCGTCGCCGCGCCGGGCTTCCCGCGCGACGTACGCGACCAGGTCCTCGGGCTCGATCTCGTGCGCGTAGCCGCGGATGTAGCGGCGGGTGCGGGCGATGTGCCGACCCGCCCGGATGATCTTCGGGAGGTCCTCGCGGTCGTCGACCCAGCGGGTGTCCGAGGGCGAGCCGGCGTCGCGGATCAGCAGGGCGCCCGCCTCGCGGTCGGTCAGCGCCTGCTTCTCGGCGACGTCCGTGTCGACGGGGCCGTGCGCGCCCAGACCCACATGGCAGTGGGCGTCGACCAGGCCGGGCAGCGCCCAGCCCTCGACCGTCCGCACGTCGCGGGCGCCGACGGGACGGTCGTAGGAGATCCGCCCTTCGACGACCCACAACCCGTCGCGGACTTCGTCGGGCCCGGCAAGGACCCGGCCCTTCACGTGCAGCACCGAGTGATCGCTCATGCCCCGCACCCTAGTGACCGACTAGTCGCCCTTGCCCAGCCGGTCGGAGATCTCCTCCTCGACCTCGGCCATCGCCGGGTCGAGCAGGCGGGAGAGGAAGTGACGGGTGCGCTCGTGGGTGGGGTTCCCGATGACCTCGGCCGGGGTGCCGTCCTCCACGATCACCCCGCCGTCCATGAAGACGACCCGGTCGGCGACCTCGCGGGCGAAGGTCATCTCGTGGGTGACGACCATCATCGTCATGCCCTCGTCGGCCAGCATCCGCATGACCGCGAGGACGTCGCCGACCAGCTCCGGGTCGAGCGCCGACGTCGGCTCGTCGAACAGCATCACCTCGGGCCCCATGGCCAGCGCGCGGGCGATAGCGACGCGCTGCTGCTGGCCGCCGGAGAGGGAGGCGGGGTAGGCGTCCGCCTTCTCCGACAGACCCACCCGCTCCAGGTTCTCGGCGGCCACCTTCGCCGCAGCCGCCTTGCCGCGCCGGAGCACCCGGCGCTGCGGCAGCGTGAGGTTCTCGGTCACCGACAGGTGCGGGAAGAGGTTGAACTGCTGGAAGACCATCCCGATACGGCGGCGGACGGCGTCGATGTCGACGTCGGGGTCGGTGAGTTCGGTGCCGCCCACGAAGACCTGGCCCTTGGTGGGCTCCTCCAGCAGGTTGACACAGCGCAGCAGCGTCGACTTGCCGGAACCGGACGGGCCGATCACACAGACGACCTCGCCCCGGCCGATCTCCAGGTCGATGCCGCGCAGCACCTCGTTGGTGCCGAACGACTTGTGCAGGTCGCGGACTTCGATCTCCGGGCGGGTCATTTCACGGCCTCCTGGGCCTTGGCCTCCATGCGCCGCACGACGAAGCCGAGCGGGATGGTCACCAGCAGGTAGCACAGGCCGGCGACCAGGATCGGCGTGGAGTTGGCGGTCGTGCTGGCCAGGTCACGGCCGTACTTGGACAGTTCGCGCTCCTCCAGCGTCACCCCGAGGAGCAGCACCAGGGAGGAGTCCTTGAAGAGCATGATCAGCTCGTTGGTGAGCGGCGGGAGGATGATCCGGAACGCCTGCGGGATGATGACCGAGATCATCGCGCGCGCGGGCGAGAAGCCCAGCGACCGGGCCGCCTCCAGCTGCCCCTTGGGCACGGCCTGGATGCCCGCGCGGAACGTCTCCGCCATGTACGCGGCCCCGATCAGGCCGAGCCCCAGGGCCGCCTTGCCGTAGGTGCCGCCGACGATCTCCGTGCCGGGGAAGGCCAGCGGCACGGCCACGCCGATGAAGACGAAGATCAGCAGGGCGGGCAGACCGCGGAAGATCTCGATGTAGACACCGGCCAGCCAGCGGTACGGGCCCACGGAGGACAGCCGCATCAGGGCGATGACCAGCCCGAGCACCAGGCCGAGGACGAAGCCGGACACCGTGTACAGCACGGTGTTCTTCAACGCCAGCGTGATGACGTCCGGGAACATCTCCTTCGCGATGTCCCACTGGGCGAACTGGTTCTTCAGCCGGCCCCAGTCCGCCGTGACCGCGAAGACGATCACGGCGGCGACGAAGACGACGTACTGCGCGCCGCGCGAGAGGCTGCGCTTCTGCCGCCGGGTCAGGCCCTTCTTCTTCGGTTGGAGTCGTACGTCGCTGTCGGCCATGGGGTCAGGAGGCCGAGGCGGCGGCCGACGGGGAGGCGGCCGACTCGTCGTACGGACCGATCCACTTCTCGTACAGCTTCTTGTAGGTGCCGTCGGCCTTCGCGTCCGCCAGCGCCTTGTTGATCGCGGCGACCAGCTTGGTGTTGCCCTTCTTCACCGTGAAGCCGTACTGCTCGCCGGTGTTGAGGTTGTCGACGACCTTGAAGGCGTCGGCGTTGGCCTTGTCCTTCAGCCAGCCCTGGACGACCGGGAAGTCGATGATGACGGCCTTGACCTGGCCGGTGCGCAGACCGTTGAGGACGGCGTCGGAGGACTCGAAGGAGACCGGGTCGAAGCCCTGCTTCTTGGCGTAGTCCTCGCCGGTGGTCTGCGCCTGGGCGCCGAGCTTGACGCCCTTGGACTTCACGTCGGCGAGCGAGGTGACGCCCGCGCCCTTGTCGACCAGGACGGCCTGGGTGGCCTCGAAGTACGGGTCGGAGAAGTCGACGTTCTTCTTGCGCTCGTCGGTGATGGTCATGCCGGCCGCGGCCAGGTCGCACTCGCCGGAGTTGAGGAACGCGCCGGTCTTGAAGTTCTCGAACGGCGTGTCGAGGATCTCCTGCTTCACGCCCAGGTTCTTGGCTGCCAGGTCGATCAGGGACACGTCGAAGCCCTGCACCTTGCCGTCGATCTCCGACTGGAAGGGCGGGTAGGGCAGGTGGGTGCAGGTGGTGAGCTGGCCCGCCTTGACGAGCTCGACCCCGCCGGCGGCGGTCCTGGAGCCGCTGCCGCCGTCATCGGTGGAGGTGCAGGCGGCTACGAGCATCAGCCCGGCCGTCACGGTCGTGGCGGCCAGGACGCGGGTCCGGCGGCCGGGGAGGGTGTTCACGGCGGGCCTTCCTGTAAGGGAACTGTGGGTTCCGATTATAAGGAGATGTTTGAGGCTCTCAAATCAAACCGATGGTCACCGCGCCGTACGGCCTGCGAAGTGACCGGTGGGGAGGTCGGGAAGGGTGGGGGGCGTGCCGGTTAGTCTCGTCACCTCTACCCAGTGAGTGAAGAGAGCACCGCCGTGACACACCCGTTCCTGGATCTTGCCCCGCTGACCGCCGCGCATTTCGCCTCGATCGAGGACCGCGTGGCGCGGCTGCTGGACACCCGGCAGGACGTCGTGATCATGCAGGGCGAGGCGCTGCTGCCGCTGGAGGGCGCGATCCGCGGTACGGCCGGTCCGGGCACGACCGCACTCAACGTGATCACCGGCCCGTACGGGCAGACCTTCGGGGACTGACTGCGGGACTGCGGTGCCACGGTGATCGACCTGGCGGTGCCCTTCCACACGGCGGTGACGGCCGCGCAGATTCGGGAGGCGTTCGCCGAGCACCCCGGGATCGACTTCGTGTCGCTGGTGCACGCCGAGGCGGCGACCGGCAACACCAACCCGGTCGCCGAGATCGGCGAGGTGGTGCGCGAGCACGGCGCGCTGTTCTACCTGGACGCGGTCGCCTCCATCGGCGCGGAGCCTGTGCTGCCGGACGCCTGGGGCGTGGACCTGTGCGTGATCGGCGCGCAGAAGGCGATGGGCGGCCCGGCGGGCGTGTCGGCGGTGTCGGTGAGCGAGCGGGCGTGGGCGCGGATGGCCGCGAACCCGAGGGCGCCGCGCCGGTCGTACCTGTCCCTGCTGGACTGGAAGGAGCGCTGGGTCGACGGCGGTCGCAAGGCGCTGCTGCACGCGCCGGCGCAGCTGGAGATGCTGGCGCTGGAGGCGTGTGTCGAGCGGATCGAGGCGGAGCGACCGCAGACGGTGATGGCCCGACACGCGTCCGCCGCCGCCGCGACGCGCGCCGGCGCGCTGGCACTGGGCGGCGGGCTGGAGCCGTACGTGCACGACGCGGCGGAGGCGGCGCCCGTCGCCACGACGCTGCGCACGCCGTCGGGGGTGGTGGCCTCGGAGCTGGTGGCACGGGCGCTGGCGAGCGACCCCGAGCTGCCGCTGGCCGCGGGCGGGGGCGCGCTGGCCACGGAGATGATCCGGGTCAACCACTACGGGGGCGACGCGACCGTCGGCGTGGTGCAGGGGTGCCTCGCGGCGCTGGGTGCCGCGCTTGCGGAGAAGGGGCTGGACGTCGATCTGGAAGGGGCCCGGCGGGCCGTGGAGGGCGCCTGGCGGTAGGCGCCGCCGGTCCACCGTCGGTTCGCCGCCGGCCGGACCGACGAAGCCCCGCTGTCGGTGCCGCCTGTCATGCTGCCCCGCATGACCTCCGACACTCCCCTCATCCTCCCCGACGGCCGACCCGTCCCCCTGCTGACCGGTGACGAACTCCCCATGCTGGAGAGCTGGTTGGCATTCCACCGGGCCACGCTCGAGCTGAAGTGCGCGGGGCTGGACGACGAGCAGCTGCGGCAACCCGCGGCCGAGCCGTCCGAGTTGACCCTGCTCGGCCTCGTCCAGCATCTCGCCGAGGTCGAACGCAACTGGTTCCAGCGGGCGTTCGCCGGGCTGGACGTGCCGCCCGTCTTCGAGGAGGGGACCGGGTACGCCCTCGACCCCGGGCGGGGCCTCGACGAGGCGCTGACCGCGTGGCGGCGGGAGATCGCGCGCGGACGTGAGCTGATCGCCGGGCGGCCGCTCGAGGCGACCGGGCGGATCGCCGACGGACCGATGGCCGGGCTCGAGATCAGCCTGCGCTGGGTGCTGATCCACATGATCGAGGAGTACGCCCGGCACAACGGCCACGCGGACATTCTCCGGGAACATATCGACGGGGTTACCGGAGCCTGAATTCAAGGTAATTCGCGAATTCTCGTCGGCTCCTTTCCCGGCCTTCTTCTCGACGATAGCTTTCCTGAGTTCTTCTGCCCCGATTCCCCGTACCTAAACGCGGGGAATTTCGGGCAGGTTTCGAGTGCGTGACGCATTGCACAAGCGAAGCGTTATGCCCTTTTTGCGCGGTGCAAAAGCGGACGAAAGGGCGCCCCGTCCCAGTGGCATCACGGAATCACCACGACCTCTCCATGCGTTATTGAATTTCCCTGGGTAAGTTCAATCCGCATGACTGCCGCACAAACAGACCTACGTATCGACAGCCCGTCGGTGGAAGACGGCGCAGCGCTCTGGCGTCTCGCGAAGGAATCCGGAACGCTCGACCTGAACTCGTCCTACAGCTATCTGCTGTGGTGCCGCGACTTCGCCGCCACCTCGGCGGTGGCCCGCGCGGAGGGCGGCGAGCCGGTCGGGTTCGTCACCGGGTACGTCCGGCCGGAGGACCCGCAGACCCTGCTGGTCTGGCAGGTGGCCGTCGACGCCGCGCACCGTGGTCGCGGCCTCGCCGCCGCCCTGCTGGACGGGCTGACCGCGCGGGTCGCCGTCGAACGCCCGCTCACCGCCGTGGAGACCACGATCACGCCGGGCAACACCGCCTCCGAGCGGCTGTTCACCTCGTTCGCCGACCGGCACGGGGCGACCGTCACCCGTGAGGTGCTGTTCGGAGCCGGTCTGTTCCCCGACGGCCCGCACGACCCCGAGGTCCTGTACCGGATCGGCCCCCTCGCCTTCTGACCCGCCCGCCCCGCCTCCGCCCGCCTCTCCTTCCGACCCCCACTCCGAGGAGCGTTTCGTCGTGACCATCACCCAGCCCGACCTCAGCGTGTTCGAGACCCTCGAGTCCGAGGTGCGCAGCTACTGCCGCAGCTGGCCCGCGGTCTTCGACCGGGCGCAGGGCAGTCGTATGTACGACGAGGACGGTCACCGCTACCTGGACTTCTTCGCCGGTGCCGGATCCCTCAACTACGGCCACAACAACCCTGTACTGAAACGGGCGTTGGTCGACTATCTGATGCGGGACGGCGTCACGCACGGGCTCGACATGTCGACCGTGGCCAAGCGGACCTTCCTGCAGACCTTCCAGGATCTGGTGCTGCGGCCGCGTGACCTGCCCTACAAGGTCATGTTCCCGGGCCCGACCGGCACCAATGCCGTGGAGTCGGCCCTGAAGCTGGCGCGGAAGGTGAAGGGACGCGAGGCCATCGTGTCGTTCACCAACGCCTTCCACGGGATGTCGCTCGGGTCGCTCGCCGTGACCGGCAACGCCTTCAAGCGGGCCGGCGCCGGGGTACCGCTGGTGCACGGCACGCCCATGCCGTTCGACAACTACTTCGAGGGCCAGGTCCCCGACTTCCTGTGGTTCGAGCGGCTGCTCGAGGACCAGGGGTCCGGGCTCAACAAGCCCGCCGCCGTGATCGTCGAGACCGTGCAGGGCGAGGGCGGCATCAACGTCGCGCGTCCGGAGTGGCTGCGGGCGCTCAAGGACCTGTGCGAGCGCCAGGACATGCTGCTGATCGTCGACGACATCCAGATGGGATGCGGGCGTACCGGGGCCTTCTTCTCCTTCGAGGAGGCCGGGATCGTCCCGGACATCGTGACCGTGTCCAAGTCGATCAGCGGCTACGGACTGCCCATGTCGCTCTGCCTGTTCAAGCCCGAGCTGGACGTGTGGGAGCCGGGTGAGCACAACGGCACCTTCCGCGGCAACAACCCGGCCTTCGTGACCGCCACCGCCGCCCTCGAGACGTACTGGGCCGACGGGTCCGCCATGGAGAAGCAGACCCGGGCGCGGGGCGAGCAGATCGAGCAGGGGCTCATCTCGATCACCGAGGAGAACCTCGCCGACGTCAAGGAGTACCGGGGCCGCGGTCTGGTGTGGGGCCTGGAGTTCCACGACAAGGCGCGGGCCGGGCGGGTCGCCAAGCGGGCCTTCGAGCTCGGGCTGCTGATCGAGACGTCCGGTCCGGAGAGCGAGGTCGTCAAACTGCTGCCGGCCCTGACCATCACCCCCGAGGAACTGGACGAGGGCCTCAGTGTCATCGCCCGCGCCGTACGGGAGACCGTCTGACGCCCTCGGGCACCTGTCCCTTCCCCTACCTAGGAGGCATCGCACCACCGTGATCGTCCGTTCGTTCAAGGACATCGAAGGCACCGACCGGCATGTGCGGGCGGCGTCCGGCACCTGGGAGAGCAAGCGCATCGTGCTCGCCCAGGAACGGGTCGGGTTCTCGCTGCACGAAACGATTCTGTACGCGGGTACCGAGACGTCTATGTGGTACGCGAACCACATCGAGGCCGTCGTCTGCGTCGAGGGCGCGGCCGAACTGACCGACCACGAGACCGGGCGGACGCACACCATCACGCCCGGCACCATGTACCTCCTCGACGGGCACGAGCGGCACACACTGCGCGTCAAGGAGGACTTCCGCTGCATCTGCGTGTTCAACCCGCCCGTCACGGGGCGGGAGGACCACGACGAGAACGGCGTGTACCCCCTGTTGACCGAGCCCGAGGAGGTGTAAGCATCGTGACCACCCTCACCGATCTCTACCCCACCCGTGGCACCACCGAGGTGTCCGTACCCCGCCAGGACCCCGTCGTCTGGGGCTCCCCCGACACGCCGGGCCCGATCCCGGCGGCCGGCCTCCAGGAGTACGAGCGCGACGGCTTCCTCGCCGTCGACCAGTTGATCGGCGACGACGAGGTCGCCGTCTGCCGACGGGAGCTGGAGCGGCTGGTCGCCGACCCGGAGATCCGGGCCGACGGGCGGTCGATCGTCGAACCGAAGTCCAAGGAGATCCGCTCCGTCTTCGAGGTGCACAAGCTCAGTCCCGTGTTCGCCGCGCTCGTCCGCGACGAGCGGGTCGTCGGGCGGGCCCGGCAGATCCTGGGCTCGGACGTGTACGTGCACCAGTCGCGGATCAACGTCAAGCCGGGCTTCGGGGCCGGGGGCTTCTACTGGCACTCCGACTTCGAGACCTGGCACGCCGAGGACGGCCTGCCGAACATGCGGACGGTGTCCGTGTCGATCGCGCTGACCGAGAACCTCGACACCAACGGCGGGCTCATGATCATGCCGGGCTCGCACCGGACGTTCCTCGGCTGCGCCGGGGCGACACCCGAGGACAACTACAAGAAGTCGCTCCAGATGCAGGACGCGGGCACCCCCTCGGACGAGGCGCTGACCGCGATGGCCGGCGACTACGGCATCAAGTTGTTCACGGGCAGGGCCGGTTCGGCGACCTGGTTCGACTGCAACTGCATGCACGGGTCCGGCGACAACATCACGCCGTTCCCGCGCAGCAACGTGTTCATCGTGTTCAACAGCGTGGAGAACACGGCCGTGGAGCCGTTCGCGGCGCCGGTCCGCCGGCCGGAGTACATCGGCGCGCGGGACTTCACCCCCGTGCGGTGAACCGTCCTCCCCCGCCGCCCGCGTCGGCAGGCCCGGACGCCCCCACCCGGATCGGGTGGGGGCGTCCGGGCCTGTCGGGCGTCGGGAGCCTCAGGCCGACAGGGCGTTCAGCAGACGGTCGACGTCGGCCGCCGTGTTGAACAGGTGGAAGGAGGCGCGCAGATGGCCGGAGCGGTCGGAGACCTGGATGCCGGCGGCGGCCAGCTCGGGCTGGCGGAAGCCGAGTCCCGGCACCGAGACGATCGCGGAGCCGGGCGCGTCGACGGCGCGATGACCGAGCCGGGCGAGTCCCGCGCGGAAGCGGTCGGCGAGGGAGAGGTCGTGGGCGCCGATCGCCGCCACCCCCAGTTCCTCCACCAGTTCGAGGGATCGGCGCAGTCCGGCGTAGGTGAACAGGGCGTGGGTCAGGTCGAACCGCCGTGCCGAGTGGGCGAGTTCGGCCACCGGGCCGTAACAGCTGTCCCAGGGCTCCTCGCCGGCCACCCATCCGGCGAGGACCGGTGACAGCCCGCCGAAGTCCTCCGGGACCACCAGGAAGGCCGCACCGTGCGGGCCGAGCAGCCACTTGAAGGAGACGGCGGCGGAGAAGTCGTGGGCGTCGGCGTCCGCCGCAAGCCAGCCGGCCGACTGCGAGAAGTCGACGTAGGTGCGTGCGCCGTGCGTCCCGGCCGCCTCGCGCAGCGCGGGAAGGTCGGCGATCCGGCCGTCGGCGGACTGGGCGGCGCTCACCGCGACCAGCGCGGTGCCGGGGCGGACCGACTCGGCGATCCGCTCCAGCGGGACGGCGCGGACCTTGAGGTCCCCGCGGACGTGGAACGGGTTGAGCACGGAGGTGAAGTCGTCCTCGGCGGTGAGCACTTCCGCGCCCGCGGGGAGCGAGGCGGCGATCACGCCGGTGTGCGCGGCGACCGAGGCGCCCAGCGCCACCCGGGTGACCGGGACGCCGGCCAGCCGGGCGAACGCGGCCCGGCAGGCCTCCACGTCCTCGTGCAGCGGGGTGAGCGGCCTGCCCTCGGCGCGCAGCACCGCCGCCTCGTGCAGGGCGGCGACGGTACGGGCCGGCAGCAGGCCGTTGCTCGCCGTGTTCAGGTATGTGGTCTTCGGGGTGAACTCGGCGCGGACGAGGCTCTCGAAGGTCTCCATGGGTCCACTGTGGGACCCATGGAACCCCTCGTCCATTGCCGATTTTTACGTGATTCCGCTAAGGAGAACTTATAGATCGGCTCTCACCTGCGGGTTTCACTGCTGCGGGACCGCGCAGCCGTCCGGGCCGCAGGCCTGCGCGCCGCCGTCGTCGAGCAGCTTCAGCGGGGAGCGGTCGCCCCAGGCCTGGGTGAGGGCCTGGGTGAAGACCTCGGCGGGCTGGGCCCCGGACACGCCGTAGGCGCGGTCGAGGACGAAGAAGGGCACACCGTTCGCACCGAGCTGAGCGGCCTCGCGCTCGTCGGCGCGGACCTCGTCGGCGTAGCGGGCCGGGTCGGCGAGGACCTCGCGGGCGGCCTCGGCGTCGAGACCGGCCTCGGCGGCCAGTTCCACGAGCCGCTCGTCGCCCTCGGAGAAGACGGACCGCTCCTCGGCGAAGTTCGCCCGGTAGAGGAGCTGGATCAGCTCGTCCTGCCGGCCGTGCTCCTTGGCGAAGTGCAGCAGCCGGTGCATGTCGAAGGTGTTGCCGTGGTCGCGGTCCCGGGTGCGGTAGTCGAGGCCTTCGGCGGCGGCCTGGGCGCCCAGGTTCTCCTCGCCGGACTGCGCCTGCGCCTCGCTCATCCCGTACTTCTTGGTGAGCATGGCCAGTACGGGCTGGACGTCGCCCTTGGCGCGGCCCGGGTCCAGCTCGAAGGAACGATGCACCACCTCGACCTGGTCACGGTGCGGGAAGGCCTCGAGCGCCTTCTCGAAGCGGGCCTTGCCCACGTAGCACCACGGGCAGGCGATGTCGCTCCAGATCTCGACGCGCATGTCTCGGCTCTCTCCAGGTCGTGCGGCTGGGTACGGAGCTCCCCCGCGGGAGGTCCGCACGGAGGTTCCCTCCGGCGAGTGCATGAACGTTCAAGCAGGGCGTTTCATTCCCCGGTCACCGCTCCGGCCGTTCCCCGCTCACCGCGTACCTCAACCAGAGGTGGTGCTCGCCCTCGCCGGGCGGGTTCTCCGGGTCCGGGCTCCAGCCCTGCCGGGCGTAGAAGGCCTGGGCCCGCCCGTTGTCGACGTGCACGTCGAGCACGGCCGTGCGCCGCCCGTCCGCCCGCCACTGCTCGACGCAGGCCGTGTGCAGGTCCGTGCCGATCCCCGAGCGCCAGTGGTCGGGGTCGACGTGGAACTGGAACAGCTTGACGGTGTGCACGGGCGCGCCCTCCGGCGTGCGGAAGGACGCGAGGCCGACGAGCCGTCCCTGCTCGACGACGCACAGCACATGGCCGTCGGGCCGCTCGATGGCCGTGCGCCAGGCGGCGAGCCAGTCGGTGCCGTCCTGCGGGATCCCCTCGGGGTAGTACGTGCCCCGGGCGCGCGCGTGCAGCGCGGCGACCCTCTCCGCCTCGGCGGGGACGGCGGTGCGGATCACCCGGTTGCCCATGACGCGTTCTCCGATCATGCAGGAGAGGACGAGAGGGCCTTCTCGTCGGTTCCGGCCGGCTAGCTTCCGTCCCGCAGGTCGTCCGGCCACTCGGTCCTGAACTCGAGATGGTCGTACGTCACGACGCACCCCTCGCCCATCGGCGACTGCGTCATGAAGCCGACCAGGGCCGCGCCGGTCTCCTTCTCCTCGCCCAGCGTGAACAGGCGGACGAAGGTCCACCGTCTGCCGTCCCGGGAGGCGTGGAAGGCGAAGGCACGGCCGGTCCTGCTCACCCGGAGCCAGACCGAACTGCCCTCCACGGTGAAGGAGTTGGCGTCGTCGGAGTGTCCCCGGGTGACCACCGTGCAGACGGTGGCCACGTCCGGGGAGTACTCCAGACACAGCTTGGCCCAGGCGCGCTCACCGACCTGGACGTACAACGCCCCCGCGTCGAAAGCCCAGTTGAACCCGACGGTGACGCGTGCGATGAGCTGGAAGTCCCCTTCCGGCGCCCCCAGCAGCCGGGGCGCGTCGGCCGCGGGGTCCACCCCGTCCCCGGTGGGCGGCACGAACCGGTCCTGCCGGGCCCCGGCCCACCCGGTGAGCACCCCGTGCTCATGGGACCAGTGCCCGTCGGGTCCATAGGTACGAAGGGGGAAGGGCAGTTCGGGAAGCGAGACGTCCATTGCCTCATCATCTCAGGGGAGCCGCGCCCCCGAGGGGCGCGGGCCTGCATCGATGCGCGGCTCCGCCGCGTGGGCGCGACAAGCCACGCCGGACGTGCACGCGACGATCCACCGCACCACCCCACTCGGCACGCGACGATCCACCGCACCACCCCACTCGGCACGCGACGGCACCCGAGCGGAGCGCTACCGCTCCAGACGGCCGTTGAACCGACGAGGCAGCCCCAGTTCGTTCTCGTCCCGCAGCTCCACGGGCAGCAGCGCCGCGGGAGCGTTCTGGTAGGCGACCGGCCGCAGCCAGCGCTCGATGGCGGTCCCGCCGACAGAGGTGGACGTGGAGGTGGTGGCCGGGTACGGGCCGCCGTGATGCTGGGCCGGCGCGACGGCGACACCCGTGGGCCAGCCGTTCACCAGCACGCGCCCGGCCAGCGGGGTCAGCTCGGCGAGGATCTCGCCGCCCCGGCCCTCGCCCGCGGCCTCCCCCTCGGACAGCTGGACGGTCGCCGTGAGGTTTCCGGGCAGGCGCGACAGCACCGCCTTGACCTCACCCTCGTCGTCGTAGCGGACCACGACGGTGACCGGCCCGAAGCACTCCTCGAGCAGCAGGTCGTGCGCGCCCTCGGCGGTCAGCCGGGAGGCCGGCACGGTCAGGAAGCCCGCGCTGACGGTGTGCTCCCCGCCCGCACCGGGCGTGACCGGCGACTCCACGTCGGGCAGCTCGGCCCGCTCGGCGACCCCGGCGATGAAGTTGTCGCGCATCCGGTGGTCGAGCAGCACGCCCGCGTCGGTGTCGCTCACCGCGTCCGTGAGCGACTTGACCAGTCCGTCGCCGGCCGCGCCGGACGGCACCAGGACCAGTCCCGGCTTCACACAGAACTGGCCGACACCCAGCGTCATGGACCCGGCGAGGCCGGTCCCGATCGCCTCGGCCCGCTCGGCCGCGGCCGCCTCGGTCACCACGACCGGGTTCAGCGACCCCAGCTCACCGTGGAACGGGATCGGCACCGGACGGGCCGCCGCCGCGTCGAACAGCGCGCGTCCGCCCCGGATCGACCCGGTGAAGCCGGCCGCGGCGACCAGCGGGTGCTTGATCAGCTCGACGCCGGCCTCGAAGCCGTGGACCAGGCCCAGCACACCCGCCGGGATGCCGTGCTCGGCCGCGGCCGTGCGCACCACCTTGGCGACCAGCTCGGACAGGCCCGGGTGGTCGGGGTGGGACTTGACGACGACCGGGTTGCCCGCCGCGAGCGCGCTGGCGGTGTCACCGCCCGCGACGGAGAAGGCGAAGGGGAAGTTGGACGCCGAGTACACGGCCACCACCCCGAGCGGCACCTTGTAGCGGCGCAGGTCGGGGATGGGCGGGGTGGCGGTGTCGTCGGGGTGGCTGATGACGACGTCGAGGAACGCGCCCTCGTCGACGATGTCGGCGAACGCGCGCAACTGGTAGCAGGTGCGGGCGAGCTCTCCGGTCAGCCGGACCGGGCCGAGCGCGGTCTCCGCGTCGGCCACCTCCACGAGCGTGTCCTTGGCCGCCTGGAGCCGGTCGGCGGCGGAACGCAGGAAAGCGGCGCGGACGGTACGGTCGGCGAGGAAGCCGCGCGCCTCATGGGCGGCGCGGACGACGGCGTCGACCTCCTGGGCCGTGGCCTCCACCGCAACCTGTTCACGCTGCTTCCCGGTTCGGGGGTCGACACTCCAGACTGGTGCTGCTGCCACCGCGGGTCCCTCCACGCTTGGTTCTGACCACGTTTGGTACTGGCTCATTCACCAGGGTCGTTCGATATACTGAACGCTGTCTCTGATGATGAATATGCTGTCGGAGCGTATTTCCCGTCGAACGAAGGGGTCAAGGGCGATGTCGGCTGGCGAGACGGGGGGCGGGGCGCAGGTCAAGTCCGCGGTGCGGACGGTTGAGCTGCTGGAATACTTCGCCGGCCGCCCAGGAATGCACTCTCTGGCGTCGGTCCAGGAGGCCGTCGGCTATCCCAAGTCCAGTCTCTACATGCTGCTGCGCACGCTGGTGGAGCTGGGCTGGGTGGAGACGGACGCGACGGGCACGCGGTACGGCATCGGGGTACGGGCGCTGCTCGTCGGCACGTCCTACATCGACGGCGACGAGGTGGTCGCGGCCGCCCGCCCCACCCTGGACCGGCTCTCGGACGACACCACCGAGACCATCCACCTGGCCCGGCTCGACGGCACGAACGTCGTGTACCTCGCCACCCGCCAGTCCCAGCACTACCTGCGCCCCTTCACCCGGGTCGGGCGCCGTCTGCCCGCCCACTCCACCTCGCTGGGCAAGGCTCTGCTGAGCACCTACACCGACGAGCAGGTCCGCAAGCTGCTGCCGGAGACGCTGCCCGCGCTGACCGAGCACACGATCACGGACCGCGAGAAGCTCATCGAGGAACTGCACCAGATCCGTGAGCAGGGCTTCTCGGTGGACCGCGAGGAGAACACGCTGGGCCTGCGCTGCTTCGGCGTGGCGATCCCGTACCGCACGCCGGCCCGGGACGCGATCAGCTGCTCGGTGCCGGTGGCGAGGCTCACCCCCGCGCACGAGCAGCTGGTGAAGGACGCGCTGTTCGACGCACGCGACCGGCTCACGCTGGCCACCCGTAGGCTCTGAGACATGCTGATCTCCCTGCGCCAGGTCCACGACAGCGATCTGCCGGTGTTCTTCCGGCAGATGAACGACCCCGAGTCGCTGCGGATGGCCGCGTTCACCGCGAAGGATCCGGCCGACCGGGACGCGTTCGACGCCCACTGGACGAGGATCCGCGCCTCGTCCGCCGTGCCGCGCACGATCCTGGCCGACGGGGACGTCGTCGGCAGCGCGGCGGTGTACGGGGAGCCGGGCGAGCGCGAGGTGACGTACTGGGTGGACCGCGCCTACTGGGGCCGGGGCATCGCCACGCAGGCGTTGCGGGCGCTGGTGTCCGAGGTCGGCGAACGGCCGCTGTTCGCGCGGGCGGCGGCCGACAACGCGGGCTCCCTGCGCGTCCTGGAGAAGTGCGGCTTCCGGGCCACCGCCCGGGCCAGCGGCTACGCGAACGCGCGGGGCGGGGAGATCGAGGAGATCGTGCTGCGGCTGGAGGCCTGAGCCCGGCGGTGGACGGTCCCCGGTGAACCGGTTTCAGATGAACGGTCGATGAGAAAACGGGTGGAAGGGAACGATCTTCCCCCTCCCGCTCGTCTTTCTGTTCGCAATGAACAAGACGATCAGGCGCGCCTCGGTCTTCGCGCTGCTGCTGGTGTTCGCCCTGCTGCTCCGGGCGACCTGGGTGCAGTTCTACGAGGGCCGGGCACTCGCGGACGACAAGGACAACCGGCGCAACGCGATCGAGACGTACGCGGAGCCGCTCGGGAACATCATCGTGGCCGGAAAGGCGATCACCGGCTCGGCCGTCACCACGGGCGGCGACCTCAGATACAAGCGCACGTACACCGACGGCGAGCTGTACGCGGCGGTGACGGGCTACGCCTCGCAGAGCTACGCCCCCACGCAGCTGGAGGGCATCTACGCGGACCTGCTCAACGGCACGGACACCCGCCTGAAGACCGCGCTGGACACGGTCACCGACAAGCGGGCCGACCCGGGCAACGTGATCACCACGATCGACCCGGACGTGCAGAAGGCGGCGTACGACGCGCTCGGCGACAAGAAGGGCGCGGCCGTCGCGGTCGACCCGACGACCGGCCAGATCCTCGCGGTGGTGTCGACCCCGTCGTACGACCCGTCGACGCTGACCGACGCCAACACCGCCGGGACGGCCTGGAAGAAGCTCAACGCGGACTCCGACAAGCCGCTCACCAACCGGGCGCTGCGGCAGCCGCTGGCACCGGGTTCGACGTTCAAGCTGGTCGTGGCGGCGGCCGCGCTGGAGGACGGGCTGTACGCGTCGGTGGACGAGAAGACCGAGAGCGAGGACCCGTACACCCTGCCGGGCACGCGCACGGTCCTGAAGAACGAGAACACGTCCGCGCCCTGCGAGAACGCCACGATCCGGGT
The DNA here is from genome assembly GCF_045041255.1 of Streptomyces sp. NBC_00080. Classification (NCBI taxonomy): domain Bacteria; kingdom Bacillati; phylum Actinomycetota; class Actinomycetes; order Kitasatosporales; family Streptomycetaceae; genus Streptomyces; species Streptomyces sp. NBC_00080. The sequence goes on along the minus strand of NZ_CP108235.1, from coordinate 7,257,181 downwards.
CGCGCTCCAGTACTCCTGCAACAACGTGTTCGCGCACATGGCCGTCCAGCTCGGACAGGACAAGCTGAGGGCAACGGCCGAGAAGTTCGGCTTCAACGACGCCGGCCAGGACGTGCCGGTGCGGGCGTACCCGAGCGTGTACCCGTCCGGCATGGACGAGTCGTCCACCGCCCTGACCGGCATCGGCCAGTTCGACGTGACCGCGACGCCGTTGCAGATGGCCATGGTGTCGGCCGCCATCGCCAACGGCGGCAAGCTCGTCTCGCCGCACATGGTCTCGCAGATCACCGACGGCGGCGGCGACGTCCTCGAGGACTACGACGACGAGGCGTCGACCACGCAGATCGTCAGCTCCTCCACCGCCGAGCAGTTGCAGTCGGCGATGCAGACGGTCGTCGAGAAGGGCACCGGCACGAACGCGCTCATCGACGGCGTCACCGTCGGCGGCAAGACGGGCACGGCCCAGAACGGCGAGAACAACAGCAAGGCGCCGTACGCCTGGTTCACGTCGTACGGGAAGTCCGACTCCTCCGGCAAGCAGGTCGCCGTGGCGGTCGTGGTCGAGCAGTCCGACGCCGCGCGGTCCGAGGTCAGCGGGAACGGTCTGGCCGCGCCGGTCGCGAAGGCGATGATGGAAGCGGCGCTGCGGAGCTGAGCACCGGTATCCCCGGCCGGGAACCGCTCCCGGCCGGGGGTCCGGGGTCGCCCCCGGGAACTACACGCCCAGCACCTGCTCGATGGGGTCGATCGCGAAGTACACGACGAACAGCGCCGAGGCCCCCCACAGCAGCCAGTGAACCTCCTTCGCCTTGCCGAGCACCGTCTTGATGACGACATAGGCGAGGAAGCCCGCGCCGATGCCGTTGGTGATCGAGTAGGTGAACGGCATCACGGCGATGGTGAGGAACGCCGGGATCGCGATCTCGTACCTGTCCCAGTCGATGTTCTTGACCTGGGTCATCATCAGGAAGCCGACGGCGACCAGGGCGGGGGCCGCCGCCTGGAGCGGGACGATGGTCAGGAGCGGCGTCAGGAACAGGGCGCACGCGAACAGCGAGCCGGTGACCAGGTTGGAGAAGCCGGTGCGTGACCCCTCGCCGACGCCGGCGGCCGACTCGATGTAGGAGGTCGCGGAGGACGACGAGGCCGCGCCGCCCGCGACCGCCGCCGCGCCGTCGATGAGCAGCACCCGGCCGAGGCCCGGCACGTCGCCCTTCTCGTCCAGCAGTCCGGCCTCCGCGCTGATGCCGACGACGGTGCCCATGGTGTCGAAGAAGTCGGACAGGATCAGGGTGAAGATCAGCAGGACGACGGTGATGACGCTGGTCTCACCGAAGGCGCCGAACAGGCTGAAGTGACCGATCAGCCCGAAGTCGGGGGTGTCGACGATCTTGTCGGGCCACGAGGGCGTGGTCAGGCCCCAGGACTTGATGTCAGCGATCGAGTTGATGACGATCGCGAGGACCGTCATCGTCACGATGCTGATCAGGATCGCGCCCTTGACCTTGCGGGCCAGCAGACCGATCGTCAGCAGCACACCGAGGCAGAAGACCAGCACCGGCCAGCCGGAGAGGGTGCCGGTGCCGCCGAGCTGCACGGGGACGGTCGTGTTCGCGACGTCGGGGATGCGGCTGACGAAGCCGGCGTCGACGAAGCCGATGAAGGCGATGAACAGGCCGATGCCGACGCTGATCGCCTGCTTCAGCGGTTGCGGGATGGCGTGCATGACGGCCTCGCGCAGACCGGTCACCACCAGCACGCAGATCAGCAGGCCTTCGAGCACGATGAGGCCCATCGCGTCGTCCCAGCTCATCAGCGGGGCGATCTGGAAGGCGACGACCGCGTTCAGGCCCAGGCCCGCGGCGAGGGCGAGGGGCAGGTTGCCGCCGACGCCCATGATGATCGTCATCACCGCGGCCACCAGGGCGGTGGCGGTGGTGAGTTGGACGGCGTCGAGCTGGTGCCCGAACTTGTCCTTGGCGCTGCCCAGGATGATGGGATTCAGGACAAGGATGTAGGCCATGGTGAAGAACGTGGCGAAGCCGCCGCGTATCTCCCGGCCGAAGGTGGACCCCCGCTCGGAGATCCTGAAGTACCGGTCGACGCTGTTCGCCGCGGGTGGCGCGGTACCTGGCCGGTCGGCCGTCACTTGCGTCTCGGACATGGCTGGTGCTCCTAGGTGCCTGAATGATCTGGGTGCGGATGCTGGCTGGATTGTTCCCGCGTTGAACCGTCTTCAGGTTTTCGGCGTGTTACGGAATCGGACTCCGGAGTCGTTCGGCCTGCCACTTGACGTTCGAACCCCCGTACCAAGTCGAGTAGTCGATCACTGCTACGCTTCCCGATCTCGCCCCGGCCACCTCCTCGGGGCATCCGCATGTCATTCACATGACACACACAGGCATACCAGTCGTTCCGAGAAGAGGTCACCCGTGGGCACAGTCGTCGACGACGCCGCCTCCGTGGAATTCCATGCCTTCTTCGATCGCCACTACGCCGAACTGTCCCGTCTCGCCCACCTGCTGACCGGTGAGGCGGACGCCGCCGACGATCTCGCGGCGGACGCGCTGCTCGCGCTGTGGAACCGCTGGGACCGGGTGCGCGCGGCCGACCATCCGTTGGCGTACGCCCGCGGCGTCGTCGCCAACCTCGCCCGCACCCGCATCCGCAGCGCCGTCCGGGAGCGCCGCAGGATCGCGCTGTTCTGGTCGCAGCGCGAGGAGAAGACGGAGAACCCCGACATCGCGGGCGTGGTGGACGTCCAGTCGGCGCTGCGTAGACTTCCGTTCCGCAAACGGGCCTGTGTGGTGCTGCGGCACGCCTTCGACCTGTCGGAGAAGGACACGGCGCTCGCCCTGGGGGTCTCGGTCGGTACGGTGAAGAGCCAGACCTCGAAGGGAATGGCCGAGCTCCAGAAACTGCTCGGTGCCAAGGGAGCTCCGCTCAAGATGCCTGCCATGGTGCGCACCGGTGAGGCCTCGGCCTCAGGAAGGGACCGATGACGATGCAGCGGGACGTGCACGACGATCTGCGCGCCCGGCTGCACGAGGCGGCCGAGGCACACGAACCCGACCGGGCGTACATCCTGGCCCGCGTCGAGCGGGGCATGGCGGGACAGGGGCAGGGACAGGAACGGTCCGATCACCGGGCGAGCCGCCCGGTCCTGTGGGGCTGGGCCCGGATCGTGGGCGCCACGGCGGCGGTCGCGGGCATGCTCGCGGTCGGCGGCTACGCGGTAGCGTCCGCCGTGAAGGACGACACCCCGGCGCAGCAGACGGTCTCCGTCTCCCCGCCGCCGGTGGAGTCCCCGGACGCGACGAGCCGCCCGCCGGCCTCCCCGAAGGCCACGCCGAGTTCCGGCGGCGGCGCGAAGGACCCGGCGAAACCGAGCACTTCCCCGTCGCAGAGCTCCGCGGCGAAGCCCTCCGCGCCCGCGGCGGCCACGCTGCTGCCGGCGACGACCGACGACGAGGACGGGCCGCTGTGGTCGGACGGTTCGGTCGACCCGCACAGCAACGACTTCTGGGCGCAGAGCAACATCACGATCAAGACGTCCGAGGCGCTCACCGGACTGACCGTGCAGTTGAAGGTCGCGCAGACCGGCGGGGTCTCGTCGGCGGGCGCCTGGCGCTCACTGCCCGAGGACGACTTCACGTTCTCGGTCGATGAGCGGGACGGCTTCCTGGTCTACACCTGGGTGCTCAAGGAGGGCCGGACGGTCGCCAAGGGCGAGTGGGTGTTCGCCGGGCAGTACGACCACGACCGCGGCGGCCGCGACGCCAAGGACGACACCTACGCGGTCACCGGCCGGTCGGAGCAGCAACAGGGCTCCGTGGGCGGCGACTTCGCCTCCGCCGAGGGCGACGAAGGCGACTCCTGACCCCCAGGGCCCGGCCCACCGCCCGCCCTAGTCCATCGTCGATCCGACGGTGGTCGAGCCCGTGGTCAGGAAGGTCGTCGCGGGCAGCGAGCCGTCCGCCTTCCGGGCGCCGTACGCCGTCGTCGCGTCCGTCGAGGTGAACGCCGGCGTGGACACCCCGCTGTCCCAGCTGTTCGCCGCGGAGACGGCCGACGAACCCCGTTTGTCCGGCCCGCCCTTGTTGCCCACCGAGAGATTCCGGGCGAGCCTGGCCTTGCCGGTGGCGAAGTGGAAGCCCGCCTCGGTGTTGGCGTAGGCGGTGTTGCGGTTCAGCGCGATCGCCCCGGCGTTGGAGTTCTCGGTGAACCCGTTCAGCAAGTTGTCCCAGGCCGCGTTGTTGTTGACGGCATGGGCGACGGCCACGCCCCCGCCGCCCAGCTTGAACCCGTTGCCGTTGCCCTCGAACGCGGCGTCGTTCCACCGGTTCCTGCCGTTGCCGAAGGCCCACGAGTGCTCGATGGTGACCGCCGTGGAGAACTGCCACAGGTCGAGGCCGTCGTCCGAGTTGTTGTACAGCCGGGCGCCGGTGATCCTGTTGCCCGCCCCGGAGCCGAACTTGACGGCGATGCCGTCCGCGTTCTGGCCGTGCCCGGCGGCGTCGTAGTTGCCGAAACTGTCGAGGTTCTGCACGAGGTTGTTCACCGTGTTGTCGCCGCGCAGGGTGAAGCCGGAGTCGCCGTTGTTGCCGGTGACCAGGTTCCTGAAGACGCCGCCGGTCGACGAGGTGACGACGACGCCCTGGGCCGGGGAGGACTGGAAGGTGAGGTTCTGCACGGTCCAGTAGCTGCCGTGGATCCCGGCGAGCCAGGAGCCGGCGGGCAGCTTGGAACCGTCGATCTCCACCTTCTCGGTGCCGTACGCCTGCAGCGTGATCCGGGCCGAACTCGTGCCGCTGGCAGTCGACTTGAGCGTGGCCGTCGGATAGTACGTGCCGCCGCGGACCTGGATGACGGTGCCGGCGAAAGCGTTGCGCACGGCCGTCTCCAGCTGGGCGGTGGTGGAGACGGTGACCGTCGACGAGGCGGCTTCGGCACCGCCGTCGGACAGGCCGAGGTAGACGCCTCCCGCCCCCGCGGAGACCGCCACCGCGGCGGCGATCGAGAGGGTGCGGGTCCCGCGGTGGCGTCCGGTGCTCATGCGCACGGGGGCGTTCCTTCCGGTGAGCGAGTGAGAGCGGAAACGGGCCGGAGGGGCCGCCCCGGCCCGTTTCCGCTCCTCTGTGGTCACCGTGGCCACGACAGGTTGCCGCGCCACCGAAAGGGATCGAAAAAGTTGCGTCAGCTCACGTAGTACGTCGGGTTCGGCAGCTTGTACGTCCGGTCGGCGTAGCCGCCTTCGAGATCGGAGTACTGGTCGCCGAAGTTCGCGATGATCTCGTAGCCGAGGTCGCGCTCGATGTGCTTGCGGGTGCCGGACTTGTACTGGACGGTCGTGCAGGTCCAGGCGCCCGGGGTGGCACAGCCGCTCAGGTACGACGGCGGGGTGGCCGCGTTCTTGAGGAACATGTGGTCGGCGTCGAGGTTGATGTCGGCGCCCACCTTCTTCAGGTTCTCCACGGCGGCGGAGCGCTGCGCCTCGGCGAGGCCCGAGTTGTAGAAGACCTCGACGCCCTTCTTCTCGGCGTACTGCACGAGTTCAGGGCTGCCGAACACCGCCGGGCGGTCGGCCTTGTTCACGTACGCCGCCCAAGTGGCGGAGTTGTACGTGTAGTTGTACCGCTTCTCGTAGTCGAGGCTGAGCAGCAGCGTGTCGTCGACGTCGAAGACGACCGCGGGCTTCTCGCCCTTCCTGACCGCCTTGCGGGCGGCCTGGTCGATGTACTTCTTCGCGGCCTTGTCGATGCTCGCGAGGTCCTTGGCGTACGGGCTGGTCGGCGACGCCTGGTAAACGCCGTTCGCGTCCGGCGCGGTGCCGTAGTAGGTGTCGAGGTCCTTCACCAGGAGCCCGATGTTGTAGGGCTCGTGGGTCGAGTTGGCCGTGGACTGGCCGGCCGTGGCCGCGCCGGCGCCGTACAGGGCGGCGCCGGCGACGGCGCAGGCAGCGGCGACGGCCGCGATGCGCAGTGGCTTATGCATGACACGTTTTCTACGCGCGTCACACGGCCGAGCGCGAGACCCGTTGCCCGATCGATACCCGTTCACGGGCAAAAAACGGGTCAAGCGCTCGAGGCGGGCGATCGGATCAGGCGCCCGGACGGCCCGGTCGGTACCCGGCAGGTCAGTCCATGGTCGCTCCGATGGTCGTCGAACCCGTCGTCAGGAACGTGGTCGTGGGCAGGGTGCCGCTCGAGCCGCGCGCGTTGTACGTGGAGCTCGCGTCGGTGGACCTGAAGGCCGGCGTGGAGATGCCGGAGTCCCAGTTGTTGCCGGCCGAGGTGACCGACGAGCTCTTGCTGACCGCGCCACCGCCGTTGCTGACCGCCAGGTTCTTGCCGAGCTTGGCGGCGCCGGTGGCGAAGTAGTAGCCCCACTTGCTGTTGGCGTAGGCGGTGGTGCGGTTGATGACGATCGCGCCCTTGTTGGAGTTCTCGGTGAAACCGTTTCCGGCGTTGCCCCAGGCGGCCGAGTTGTTGACGACGTGCGCGACCACCTCGCCGTCCCCGCCCAGCTTGTAGCCGTTGCCGTCGCCCGCGAAGGCCGAGTCGGACCAGCGGTTGACGCCGTTGCCGAAGGCCCAGGTGTGCTCGATGGTGACGGGCGAGGAGAAGGACCAGAAGTCGATGCCGTCGTCCGAGTTGTTGTAGAGGCGGGCTCCGGTGATGAGGTTGCCGGTGCCGGAGCCGTACTTCACGGCGACACCGTCGGCGTTCTCGCCGTGGTTGGCGGCGTCGTAGTGGCCGTAGGAGTCGATGTTCCTGACCGTGTTGTTGACCGTGCCGTCTCCGGTGAGGGTGAAGCCGGAGTCGCCGCCGTTGATGGTCTTGATGTTGTTCCAGTTGGTGCCGGTGCAGGACTGGCAGACGACCGCGCTGTCCGGGGAGTTCTGAAAGGTGATGTTGGAGACGTTCCAGTAGTCGGCGGTCAGCTTGAAGATCCAGTCGCCGTCGGGCAGCGACGAGCCGTCGATCTTCACGGTCTCCGAGCCGTACGCCGTGAGGGTGATGGGCGACGAGGAGGTGCCGTTGGCCGTGGACTGGAGGGTGGCCGTCGGGTAGTAGGTGCCGGCGCGGACCTGGATGACCGTGCCGGCGGTGGCGTTCTTGATGGCGTTGGACAGGTCGGTGGAGTTGCTGACCACCACGGTGGCGGCCTGCGCCTGGGTGGGGAGGGCGGCGAGCCCGGCGCCCAGGGTGAGGGCGGCGACGGCCGTGAGAGCGGTACGACGAGACATGGAGTGCGGGTCCTTTCCGTCGTTCAGGGGGATGGGGCGAGGGAGCGGTTCACAGGACGGTGTCGAGCCAGCTGAAGACCTCGTCCTGCATGCGGTCGACGAAGACATGGCCGAGGTCGGGCCAGCTCTTCAGGTGCAACCGCTCCTCGGCGTGACGGGAGCGCCAGACGGCGCGCAGCCGGTCGTGGGCCGCGCGGACGCCGTCGGCGGGGAACAGCGGATCGAGCCCGCCGTCGAAGAACAGCATCGGCCCGGGTGCGGCGATGCTCGCCACGTCGGGGAAGTCGAGGAACCGGGGAAGCCCGGGGTGGAGCATGTAGTACGAGGACTGCCCGCGCAGGGTGTTGTTGCCGGGCACCATCATTTCCTTCAGGCCGGTCATCCAGCAGACGGCCGCCGCGGCGGCGAGGTCGTCGCTGAGCGCGGCCGCCTGCCAGGCGCGGAAGGCGCCCATGGAGAACCCGACGGCCGCGACCCGGCCCCGGTCGACCCGGTCGAGGCCGGCCAGGAATCCGGCGGCCCTTGCGTCCTCGCGGGCCATGAGCCCGGCGAGCGAGGAGCCGAGGTTGAAGAAGTTGGAGGCGAGGGCCTGCTGCTGGTCGTAGGCGAGGGGCCCGCGGTCGCCCCAGCCGAGGGCGTCCGCGCACAGCACGACATACCCCCGCCGGGCCAGCTCGTCGCCGACGAACCGTCCACTGAAGTAACGCTCCGACCAGCCCTGCGCGGAGGCGAGCCGGGTGTCGTCGTACCAGGGCCGGACCAGTTTCTCCTTCCCGATGTCGAACTTCGCCCCGTGGTCGTGCAGGAGCAGTACGGCCGGGAAGGGGCCGGGACCGTCCGGGGTGAGGAGCGCGGCGCGGACGCGTTCGTGACGGGTGAGGGAGAGGGTCACCAACTCGCTCGTGTAACCGTCCTGTCGGCGCCGGTCGGTGAACTCGGGGGCGTACGGCGTCCGGTCCTGTGATCCGACGACCAGCAGCTCCTCGACCTTGGCGCGGGCGGCCCGGCGCCAGGCGCCGAAGTCGCGGATCGGGGACTTTCCCCAGGCCAGGGGAAAGGTCAGCTCGGCTTTGAGCGCGGGGTGGAAGTCCGGCAGCGGCCCGTCCACGACGGCCGTCGGCCCCTCCACGACGGCTGCCGGTCCCTCCACGGCGGCCGCCCGCGCGTCGGCGGGGGCGACGGCCCCGGTCAGGAGCGCGGCTCCGGTGCCGGCCACGAACGCCCGCCGCCCCACCCCCGGGTCACGGGCGCCCATACGGCCTCCAGTCCCCGAGATAGGTCCGCCGGGTGTGGGTGGCCGCCTCCTCGGTGGTCAGCTGCGGCCGGTTCTCCGGCACCGGGACGGCGGCGCCGGGGCCGGAGTTGGCGTGTTCGCGAAAGCGCATGGTCTGCCAGGGATAGGCGTCGCGCATGTTGGTGTACGGGGCGACCGCGTCGATACCGGGGCCGATCCAGGTGTCCCGCACGACCAGCGAGGGCCAGGCGGTCGTCTCGTACGAGGGCACCCAGGGGCGGGCGATCTTGTACGCGGCGTCCTCGGCGCCGGAGGTGATCCGGCCGCGCAGGGCGAGGAAGCCGTAGGGGTTGGCCCGGGCGGTGGCGGGGGCGAAGACCATGCCCTTGGGGGTGAAGGTCACGTCCCGCCGGAGGGTGTGGAAGTGACAGGCGTCGAAGACGGCCCGGCCCCGCCCGAAGACGAAGTCGACGTCCCCCTCGATGTAGCAGCGGTGGAAGTACTGCCGGTCGAAGGCGTCCAGCGCGGTGGTGTCGGCGAACAGGGTGTCCTGGTGGGCCAGCAGGCGCACGTTCTCGAAGTGTGTGCGGTCGCCGGTGACGTAGGCGGCCACCGCCTGGGTGCCGGTGATCTCCGGGTGGTCGGCGCGCAGCCAGTCGTTGGCGAGGGTGAGGTCGCGGACGGTGAGACCGGGCGCGGCGGAGGTGAAGGTGGCCGAGCCCGCGGTGCCGTAGGTTCCGGACCCGTCGGGCTTGGCGGTCCCGTTGGCGTTGTCGTACACGAGGACGGCGGCGCGCGGGTCGCGCAAGGCGCCGCGGATCGTCAGCTCACCTTTCTCCGCAGGCACGTTCACGACTTCCCGGTACGTACCCGGGTGCACGACGATCGTCGCGCCGGGGCCGTCGACGGCGTCCACGGCGGCCTGGAGGGAGTCGCCGGGGCGGACGTGCAGGACGCGGCGGGACCGGGCGTGGGCCGGGGTCGCGGTGATGAGGGCAGCGCCCGTGATGCCCGCGAGGAGGGTGCGTCGGCGCAGCATCTCAGCACTCCCCCTTCCAGGGCTCCCAGTCGCCCAGGTAGGCCCCGCGGGTCGCCGATCGCGCCTGTTCCGGGGTGAGTTGAGGGCGGTTCTCGGGGACGGTGATCCGCGCTCCCGGCCCGGTGTTGCGGTACTCGGCGAACCGCTGGCTCTGCCAGGGGAAGGAGGCCGACATGTTGGTGTAGGGCGCGACGGCGTCGATCCCGGCGTCCAGACGGGTGTCGCGGACGGTGAGGCTCGGGCGGGCGGTGGTGTCGGAGCTGGGGACCCAGGGACGGGCCAGCTTGTAGTAGGCGTCGGGTGCCTCGCTGCTGATCCGGCCCCGGACGACCAGGTAGCCGAGCGGGTTGGCGCCCGCCGTCGAGGGGGCGAAGACGAAGCCGTAGGGGGCCGCGGCCAGGTCGGTGCGGTTCAGGGTGCGGAAGTGGCAGTGCTCGTAGACGGCCGTCGCCCGGCCGAAGACGAAGTCCACGTCCCCCTCGACGTAGCAGTGCGCGTAGTACTGCCGGGCGAAGGCGGTGAGGGCGAGGGAGTCGGCGTACAGGGTGTCCTGGTGGCCGAGGAAGCGGCAGTGGTGGAAGGCGGAGCGGTCGCCCTGGACCTTGATGGCGACGGCCTGGGTGCCGGTGATGTCGGGGTGGTCGGCGCGCAGCCAGTCGTTGGCGAAGGTGATCCAGCGAGCGGTGAAGCCGTCGGCCTGCACGGTGGTGGTGGCCGACCCGGTGGTGCCGTAGGTGCCGCCGCCGGGCTTGGCGGTGCCGGCCGCGTTGTCATGGACGATGACGACGTCACGGGGGTCCTCGGAGGCGCCGATCCAGGTGGCCTCGCTACGGGTGGCGTCCAGGGCGACGGTCTCCCGGTAGGTGCCGGGGGCGAGGACCAGCGTCCAGCCGGTGCCGGTGGTGGCGGCGACGGCGTCCCGGACGGCGGTGAAGTCGCCCCGGCCCAGCGGGTCGACGTACAGGGTCCGCGGGGTGAGCCGGTCGGCCGGCGAGCCGTGGCGGCCGAACGGGCCGCGGCGCGCGGTGGCGGCCCGCGCGGGTGCGGCGGCGAGGCCGAGGGCGGCGAGCGTACCGGCGGTCGCCGTCAGGAATCCTCTTCTGGAGAGCGGGAGTCGGGGGTGGTGGGGGTGGTGGGGGTGTCGGGGCGAGGACATGCGGGTGCTCCTTGGCAGTGCGGCTCTGCTGAGGGGGCCGGGGCGGCGACGGGCGCCGCGCGCCCCGGCCTTCGTAGGAGGGGTCAGCCCAGACGCCCGGCGCCCGCGCCGCAGTCGACGATCCGGGGGACGGCCTTCGCCGGGTCGACCTTGGTGCGCAGGGTCGGCGTCCAGCCCGCGCCGGACTCCAGGACCTCGGCCGGGATCTCCGCGTTGTGCACGGCGATCAGGTCCGTGAGCCTGCCGTTGACGTAGTTGTCGTCGGCGGTGAGCGGCGCCACGTTCCACCGCTTCAGCACCTTGGCCGCGCTGACGCCCGCCGGCAGTGTGAACGCGTTGTGCTGGGCGACGAGTTGGGACTCCTTGCCGATGCCGAAGCTGTAGGCGAAGGCGTCGTCGGCGACGAAGTGGTTGTTGTAGGAGTCGACCTGCCCGAAGCGGACCCGGGGAGCGCGTTCGACCAGGTTCGAGAACTGGTTGTGGTGGAAGGTCACCTTCAGGTGCCCCCGGTCGCCGACGGCCGTCGACTCGCTGTCGCTGTTGCCGATGAGGATCGTCTTGTCGTGGTCGGTGAAGACGTTCCAGGAGGCGGTGACGTAGTCGGCGCCCCGGACGATGTCCAGCTCGCCGTCGTGCTGCTGGTACAGCATGCCGAAGTAGGTCGGCGCGGCACTGTCCGGGTGCGATCCGTCGGTGAACGTGTTGTGGTCCAGCCACACGTGCGTCGAGCCGTAGACGACGGCCGTGTCGTACTCGGAGTTCCAGTTGCCGTTCGTGCCGTCGGTCGGGTCCCACTGCGGGAAGCAGTCGATGGGCGACTCGAAGGCCAGGTTCCGGATGATCACGTTGTCGACGGCCTTGATCTGAAGGCTGACGCCCTTGAGGCCCGCGTTCTTCCCGATGCCGACGATGGTGGTGTTGGCGGGGATGTTCGCCTTGATGGCCGTGTCCTGGGCGGCGGCGGAGGCGCGCCGCAGCCCCTCCGGACTGTCGGCGGGCTCGGCACTCAGGTCGGTGTCGAGGCCCCAGGTCTCGGGCGCGTACTTGGCGAGGTAGGCGTCGAAGTCGTAGCCGGGCGCGGCGAAGGCGTCACAGCCCTCGGCGACGGCGTCGATGACGCCCTTCACCTTGATGATCTTCGGCGCGCTGCCGCCGGCGGCGAGGGCGGCCTTGAACTCGGCCCAGGTGGTGACGGTGTACACATGGGCGGCGTCGGCGGCCGACCCGCCCGTGGTTCCCGTCCCGTGGGCGGCCCAGCCGTCGTTCGCGCCCAGCACCTGCCGGCCGAGGTCGCGGGACGAGGAGCGGGAGTGGGCGTCGGTCTGGGCGGACGCCGTGCCGGTGACGGACAGCACCAGCGCGGTGCAGCCCACCAGGGCAGCTATGACGCGTCCATGACATATCTGTGTACGCACTGTACGGTTCTCCTCTTGTGGCGAAAGGCGTGCGGGTCCTGCGCGAGCGGAAGCGGGTGCAGCGGGTCCTACGCGAGCGGTGCGGGCCAGGTGATCCAGGACGTGGGGATCTCGTCGTGCAGCCGGACCACGTCACGCGGCCCGAGCACCCGCGTCCGCAGCAACTCCCGCACGACGAGCCGCGCGACGGCGATCGCGCCCGGTGGATTGAAGTGCGTGTTGTCCTGCTCGGTCTCGGTCCAGTTGAAGTACGTCTTCGTCTCCTCGACGCCGAGTCGCTGCCACAGCGCGAGCGACAGCGCCTGGACGTCGAGCAGTGCCACCCGCTCCGCCTCGGCGAGCGCGCGCATGGCGGCCGGGTACTCGCCGTGCGTCGGCACGGCGTTCCCCTCGGCGTCGAACCGGCGGCGCTCGACGGGCGTGGCGAACACCGGCCGGGCGCCCTTCGCGCGGGCGCCGTCCACGTACATCCGAAGGTAGTCCTGATAGGTGGTCCAGGGCTCGGTGTAGCGGGTCGGATCGGTGGTCTTCTCGTCGTTGTGCGCGAACTGGACGAGGAGCAGGTCCCCCGGCCGGATCGCGGCGAGGACGGCGTCGAGCCGGCCCTCGTCGATGAAGCTCTTCGAACTGCGGCCGTTCACCGCGTGGTTGGCGACGGGCCGGTCCTTGTGCAGGAAGAAGGGGAGCGCCATTCCCCACCCGGTCTCGGGAGCGGCGTCGGAGTACTTCTGAGCGGCGGTGGAATCACCGGCGATGAAGAGCGTGCGGGGCCGGCGGGCCCCGGCCCGGGCGGGCCCGGCCGCCACCGCGCCGAGCGGTACGGCGGCGAGCGCCGCCGAAGTGACCTGTCTGCGGCTGAGGGACACGAAGTGCACCTTTCAACAGAGGTTCAGGGGATTCCCTAGGAGCGCGGGGAACTGCGCGACCGGACCCGACCGGCCGGCAGCCCCCCGCGATCGAAACCGCGAACTACGCGTGGTTCTTCTTCCAGTCGGCCTGCGCGGCGTTCAGCTGCTCGGCCAGCGTGTCCAGGAAGTCCTTCGGGCTCAGCTTCCCGAGCAGCACCTTCTGGAAGTTCGGCTCGTTGTCCGCCTTGGAGATGGTGTTCCAGTCGGGCAGGTAGTACGGCAGCTGCACGATCTTGGTAGTGGTGCCCGCCAGCGCCTCGGCGGCCAGCTTCGTCGGCTCCGACGCCTGCACCCAGCTGTCCTGCGCGGCCTCGTTGTTCGCCGGCACCTGCCCCGCCGTCTCGTTCCACTTGCTGTTGGACGCGTGCGACGCGGCGAACTCCATGAACTTCCAGGCGGCGGTCTTGTTCTTGCTCGCCTTGAACAGCCCGAGCCCGTCGACCGGGTTGGACACCTGCACCCGGGTGCCGTCGTCCTGCGTGGGCGCCGGGATGCCCTTGAACTTGCCGGCCAGCGCCTTCTCGTGGTCCCCGTAGGAGCCCAGGTTGTGGCTCAGCATGCCGATGGTCCCGGAGTCCCACTGGGCGACCATCTTGGTGAAGTCGTTGTTGACGTCGGCGGACGGGGTGTTCTTCTTGAACAGGCCGACGTACTTCTCCAGCGCGGCCACGTTCTTCGGGTCGTTGACCGTGGTCTTCTCGCCGTTCCAGAACTCGGTGATGCCGCTCTGCCCGTAGGTGGCGTCCAGCGCCTGGGCGATGGACCCCGCGCCACCGCGGATGGTGTAGCCGAACGCGTTCTTGTCCTTGTTCGTGAGCTTGTCGGCGGCCGCGTAGAACTTCGTCCAGGTGGTCGGCGCGTCGAGACCGGCCTGCTGGAACAGATCGGTCCGGTACCAGAGGGTGCCGTTGTTCGCGGAGGTCGGCACCGAGTACGTCTTGCCGTCGATCCCGGCCGCCTTGACGCCGTCCAGGAACTTCTCGTTGAGCTTGCCATTCAGCGCGCTCTCGGAGATCCGGCTGTCCAGCGGTTCGAGGGCGCCCTGCGCGGCGACCTCGGCGAGCATCGCGGTGCCCACGCCGCCGACGTCGGGCAGACCGCCGCCCTGGATGGCGGTGTCGTACTTGGACTGGACGCTGTCGGCCGGCACACCGACGTAGTTGACCTTGATGTCGGGGTTCGCCTTCTCGAAGTCGGCGATGATCTCCTTCCAGACGTCGGTACGCACACCGCCGTTGTTGTCCCAGAAGGTGATCTCCCCCTTGCCGGAGCCCTCGCCTCCCTTGTCCCCCGCGCCGCCGCTGCCGTCGTCGCCGCAGGCGGTGGCGGTCAGCGCGAGCACGGAGCCCAGGGCGACGGCCAGGGCGGCGCGCCTGCTTCTGCGGATGCTGCTCTTCATGTGGTCGGCTCTCTTCTTCTGGATCCCAACGGAGATATGAAGTTGTGGGGGGTCAGTGGGTGGTGCCGGTGCGCGGGCGCGGCGGGGCGCCGATCTGCGCTTGCGGCCCGGAGAACCGGGTGACCAGCGCGGGAACGGCGGCCGCGGGATCCAGCCGGTAGGCGTAGAACTCCCGCGGGTCGAAGGCCGTACCCCACGCGTCGGTCCGCCCGCTCGTGTTCCTCAGGATCGACCCGCGCTGCACCAGCTCGGCGGTGGCGTCGGCCTGGTAGGGGTGCTGGATCCCGTCGAAGTAACTGTTCTCGATGACCATCTTCGTGTGGCCGCGCGACCAGTTCCCGTACGTCCACACCGGGTCCCCGTCGGCCACCTGCGCCGAGAGGTAGTTGTTGTAGAGGTGGGCGTAGGCGCAGTTGTCCGCGGACGGGTTGCGCTGCTTCGTCCCCGTGAACCAGTTGTGGTCGATGGTGATCTGGGTCAGGACGTTCGTCGTCCAGCCGATGCCGAACGCCTTGTTGTGGGTGTCGAACCGGTTGGCGGAGACGGTGATGTACTGGCTGTCCTTGCGGATGTCGAGCAGCCCGTCGCCCATGTGCGTGAAGCGGTTGTGGTCGATCCACACGTGGTCGGCGGTGTCCATCTGGATCGCGTCGAAGTCGGTCGTCTTGCCGTCCCAGTCGCCCTCGACGTACGAGTCCCGGATCGTCAGATTGCGGATGATCACGTTGTGCGTACCGGGGTTGAGGTGCAGCTCCCCGTGCACGATCTCGCCGGTGTCGCCGGCGCCGATGATCGTCTTGTTCGAGGTCACCACGATGTCGGAGCCGAAGGGCTCGACCGCCACCGCGCCCTCGACCCGGATGACGTAGGGCTCCTCGGCCGCCGCGTACCGCACAAGCGAGGCCTGGTCGGTGACGGTGACGACCTCGCCGCCCGCGCCTCCGGTGGTGCCGCCGGCGAGCGAGGCGAAGCCGTGGGCGGTGTCGGTCCAGCGGGACCCCGAAGGGGCAGAGGTGGCGGCCGTCCCCGGCTCACCGGCGGCCTTCGCCTCGCCGACGGCGCCGAGACCCAGAGCCGCCACCAGACCGGCGACGGCCGCCAGGACCACGGCCGGCCGCGGCAAGCGCTTGCTACGGAGGTGCGTCATTGCGTCTCCCAACACGCTTACGGAACAGGTGGGTCAGAGCGTTCTGATCCGGAACTCGCTGAACGAGGCCGCTCCCGCGTGCCCGGTTCCGGGGGGCGCGAGGGCGAAGAGGCCCAGCAGGGCGCCGACCCAGCGCCAGGGCGTGGCGGCGAACACGGGCCCCGACCGGCGCAGGCCGTCACCGATGTCGTACGCGAAACGGCAACGTGCTCCGGTACCGACCTCGATCCGCAGGCGCGCCCGTCCCCCGGGGGCGAGCCGCGGGTGGGCCGCGTCCCGCTCCCGCTCGGCTACCGGTTCGGCAAACCGGTGCACGAGGTGGACGGCCCCGTCGGTGCCCCGCTGGAGCCCTATCCAGCCGAAGGCGTCCCCGAGGACCGCGAGCCCGGCGCGGGCACCCGGCTCCTCGCTGTGCAGCTCCAGCTCCACCTCCACGGCGGACGGGAGCCCGGGCAGCCGTTGCGTGAGGATGCTCGGCAGGGTCCGCAGATCGTGCGCGTCGGCGGTCCGCACACAGGTCAGGCGCAGTCCGTCGGCGGAGTGCTGGGTGGCGAGGCCGTCCTGCGGATTGGCCGTCCACGACCACTGGCGGCCGAAGCGCCCGCCGGGGAAGTCGTCGTCGGTGGCGGGTGCGGCCGGCGGTCCCGCGGGCAGGTCGGGCCGCCGGTGCTCCGCCACCGGAGCGCCCTCGTCGCCGATCACCGGCCAGTTGTCCGGACCCCAGCGCATCGGCTGGAGATGGACGACCCGGCCGTACGCGCCGCGCTGCTGGAAGTGCAGGAACCAGTCCTCGCCGGACCAGGTGCGCACCCAGCCGCCCTGGTGGGGGCCGTTGACCTCGGTGTCCTGCTGCTCCAGAACGATCCGCTCCTCGTACGGGCCGAAGAAGTCCCGGGCCCGGAAGGCGCCCTGCCAGCCGGTCTCCACTCCCCCGGCGGGCGCGAAGATCCAGAACCAGCCGTCGTGCCGGTAGAGCTTCGGCCCTTCGAGGGTGAACCAGCCGGGGATCCGGTCCCCGTCGACGATCACCTTGCCCTCGTCGAGGACGGCCGTCCCCTCCGGGTGCATCCGGTGACCGGTGAGCCGGTTCTTGACGCCCGCACGGGACTTGGCCCAGGCGTGGACCAGATAGGCCTCGCCCGTCTCCTCGTCCCACAGGGGACAGGGGTCGATGAGCCCCTTGCCCTCCTTCACCAGGAGCGGGCGGGACCAAGGCCCCCTGATCTGCGGGGCGTTGATCTGGAAGATGCCCTGGTCGGGGTCGCCCCAGAAGATCCAGAAGCGGTCGTCGTGGTGCCTCAGGGACGGCGCCCACACTCCGCAGTCGTGCCGCGGAGAGCTGAACTCGGCCGCCGGTTCGAGGCGTTCGAGGGCATGGCCGACCAGCGTCCAGTGGACGAGATCGCGCGAGTGCAGCAGGGGCAGGCCGGGGGCGCGGCCGAAGCTGGAGGCGGTGAGGTAGAAGTCGTCGCCGACCCGCACGACGTCCGGGTCGGACCAGTCGGCGTTCAGTACGGGGTTGGTGTACGTCTCGTGCGTCACTGGCTGACCGCCTTCCGTACGAGTGCCGCGGCCTCGTGCCGGTCCAGACGGCCGTCGGCGACGACGGTGACGATCCGGCGTACGGCCGTCTCGCCCGGCGGAACCCGCAGCCTCTCCGAGGAGGCCAGCGAGGAGCCGACACCCGGGTACTCGGCGGTGCGCACGAACCAGGGGTCGCGGCGGGTGGCCCCGGTGGCCCCGGCGAAGACCAGGGTCCAGTGGGCGCCGGCCAGGGCGAGCCAGTCGGCGCGGGCGCCGTGGACGGACGCCTCGCCCTGTGTGTCGGCGGTGAAGACCTCGGGGGCCGCGTCCTCCTTGCGGGCCCGCCAGAAGAAGCCGCCGTAGGCCGCTCCGGGGCGCCCGTTCGTCGCCGGGCTGCCGATGGACAGCGGCCCTGAGGTGACGTTGGTCAGGGAGAAGGTGAAGTCCAGCGCCCAGGCGGTGTCGGTGAGTTCGGTGGCCGCGACGGTACGGCGCTCGCGCAGCAGGTCGGTTCCCGAGGCGACCCAGCGCAGCTCCTCCACGAAGCCGTCCGGGTCGCGGAGCTGGAAGGAACCGTGCCGCTGGGCACCGTGGTTGTCGAGCTCGGTCGGGCCCCGGTCGCGGACGTAGGTGCGTCCGCCCCAGAAGTTGTGCCCCTCGACGTCGGGTACGGCTACACCGACGCCGAGGTGGTGTGTGTGGTCGGCCGGGCTCAGTTCGGTGACCGCCGTGCCGGCCAGGGTGGTGACGGGGTGCAGATAGGGCCGCGGGGAGAGTCGGGCGGGCAGCTCGGGCCGGGTCACGTAGCGGGCGACCGGGCGGCCGGCGACGCGCAGGACGACCGGTGCGTCGGGTGCGGTTGCGGTCATCAGGGGCTCACCTCTTTCGGATGCGCGGTCGTGAACGCCCAGGGGGCGCCCAGTTCGGAGTAGAGGGCGAGGGTGTCGGCTGCGGCCGCGACGAGGCCGTCGATGCCGGGGACGACCCGCCGCTCCTCGTCGGGCAGCCGGCGCCAGGCGTCGTCGGGCACCTGTACCGGGTCGGGGGCGACCCGGATCGCCTCGACGACCCGCATGAACGACTCGGTCGCGGCGGGCGGGACCAGCAGTTCCGTCCCGTCGGCGAGGTGCTCGACGAGGTTCTCCAGCAGGTCGGTGCGGCCGTACTCGAACTCCTCGGGGCCGTGACCGGCCCGCTGGAGCAGGACGCGGTCCTGCTTGTACCAGTAGGTGATCCGGCCGCGGCTGCCGTGCACGATGACGTACGGGTCGTCGGGGTCCTCGGCGCACAGCGTGGCCGCGACGACGATCTCGCGGCCGCCGGCCGTGCGGACGCGGACGCAGGAGGTGTCGTCGGACTCGATGGCGTTGGCGTGCGCCAACTCGGTCTCGATGCCGGTGACGTCGGTGGCGC
Organism: Streptomyces sp. NBC_00080; assembly: GCF_045041255.1. Lineage (NCBI taxonomy): Bacteria > Bacillati > Actinomycetota > Actinomycetes > Kitasatosporales > Streptomycetaceae > Streptomyces > Streptomyces sp. NBC_00080. The sequence goes on along the minus strand of NZ_CP108235.1, from coordinate 7,238,697 downwards.
GGGTGGCGCCGGCCAGCGCGAGGGCGGTGGCGACGGCGTGCGCGAGCGGGTTGGTGAGCGCCCCGTCGATCACGTCGACGCCGTTCAGCCGTCGCCTGCCCGCCCAGGGCGCCCGCCGGAAGTACGCCTCGGGCCGGGCCCAGGCCCCGGCGCCGCCGACACCTGCGACCTCGCCGACCACCCCGTCCTCGATCAGCCGGCGGATCGCGGGCACGGCGTGCGAGCCCAGTGACTGGAAGCCGATCTGGCAGACCACGCCCGCCTCGGCGACCCCGTCCGCCATCCGCCGGAACTCGGCGTAGGAGGGCGCGGGCGGCTTCTCCAGGAGCAGGTGGACCCCCTTGCGCGCCGCGATCAGGGCCAGGTCGGTGTGGGTGGGGATCGGGGTGCACACGACGGCGATCCGGGCGCCGGTCGTGTCCAGCAGCGCGCCGAAGTCGGCGGACTGCTCGGGCGTGCCGAGGCCCTCGGGGATCTCCGCCGGGGTCAGGGGGGTCAGCTCGCAGACGCCCGCCAGGCGGACGATGCCCTTGTCCTGGAGCCGGCGGATGTTGTCCAGGTGCCAGCGGCCGTGGCCGCGCGCGCCCGCGAGGACGATCGGGACCGGGCTGCTCATCGGTTCGGCGGTGCTCATGGGATCCTCCCTGCGCCCGCGCCGCGTGCCACCTCGCGGTCGGCCACCGCGGCGCTGTCGATCTTTGTGTGCAGGGTAGGCGTCCAGCCGACGTCCGCCGTGAGGTCGCGCTCGCTGCCGCTGTTGTAGGCGTTGTAGACGGCGAGGAGGTCCACGGGCCAGCCGTTGAAGAGGGTGCCGCTCTGGTGCAGGGCGGTGCCGTTCCAGCTCTTGACCAGGTCGGCGACCTCCACGTGGCCGGGGGTGTGGAAGGCGTTGTTCTCGGCGTACACGGCCGACTCGGTCGACACGCCCAGCGAGTAGCGGTACTCGGCGCCCTCGGGGACGACGTACCGGTTGTCGTAGACGTGCACCTGTCCGAAGCGGACGCGCGGTGCGCGCTGTACGACGGACTCGAACTGGTTGTGGTGCAGCGTGACCCGGAGCTTCCCGCGGTCGCCGGTGGCCGTGTCGCCGCTGCCGATGAGCATGGCCTTGTCGTGTCCCGCGAACCGGCTCCAGGAGACGGTGACCAGGTCGGAGCCGTTGGTGATGTCCAGCAGTCCGTCGTGGCGCAGGTAGTTGCGGGCGAAGTAGGTGGGTTCGGCGGAGTCGGGGTGACCCCGGTCGGAGGCGGTGACGTGGTCGACCCAGACGTGTGTCGCACCGGTCAGCCAGATGTTGTCGTACGCCGTCTTCCAGTCGCCGAGTCCGCCGGTGTTGGGCTGCCAGACGGGGAAGCAGTCGTAGGCGTCGCGCAGGTCGAGGTTGCGCAGGATGACGTTGTCCGCGTTCTTCACCTGGAGGCTGGCGCCCTTGAGGACGGCGCCGTCGCCGAGGCCCACGATCGTGGTGTGGGAGCCGACGGGGAGCACGATCCGCTCGGCCTGCGCGGCCGCCGACGCCTGGCGGGCCTCCTCCTGCGCGCCGCTCGGCTTGGCGGCGCCCCAGGTGCGCGGGTCGTAGGCGGTCAGGTACCGCTTCAGGCGGTAGCCGTCGGTGGCGTAGTCGGCGCAGTCCAGGTGGTCGCCGTCGTCGTCGGTGTTGGCGTCGATCGTCCCGGCGATCTTGATGATCTTCGGGGTGTCGCTGCCGCCGTCGAGGGCGCGGACGAGTCCGGCGCGGTCGGTGACGGTGGTGACGTGGGCGTCGTCGGCGGCCGCGCCTCCGGTGGTGCCGGTGCCGTAGGCCGCCCAGCCGTCGTCGGCGGCGAGGGTGTCCCGGGAGATGTCCCGGGCCTCGGCCTGCGCGGGCACGCACAGCAGTCCCAACGCGGCGGCGACCACCGTGATCTGACGGAACCTCATCCCTTCACCGCCCCCGCGCTGAAGCCGGTGATCAGCCACTTCTGGATGAAGGCGAAGACGAGCACCACCGGGACGGCGGCGATGATGCCGCCCGCGGCCAGCGCGCCCAGGTCGACGCTGTCCGCGCTCATCAGGGTGTTGAGGCCGACGGGGATCGTCTGCTTGGTCTGGTCGGACAGGAACATCAGGGCGAACAGGAAGTGGTTCCAGGCGTGCACGAAGGCGAAGGAACCGACGGCGATCAGCCCGGGCCGCAGCAGGGGAAGGACGACGATCCGGAAGGCGGTGAGCCGGTTGCAGCCGTCGACCCAGGCGGCCTCCTCCAGGGAGTACGGCACGTTCCGGATGAAGCCGCTGATCAGGATCATCGACAGCGGCAGCTGGAAGACCGTCTCGGCGATGATGACACTGCCGAGCGAGTTGATCATCTTGAGCTCGGCGAAGATCTGGAAGAGCGGCACGAGGAGCAGCGCGCCCGGCACGAACTGGGTGCACAGCAGGGCGAGCATGAACCCGCGTTTGATCCTGAAGTCGAAGCGGGCGAGGGCGTAGCCGCCCGCCAGGGCGACTCCGGTGGTGAGCAGCAGGGTCGCCACGCCGGTGAGCACGCTGTTCTGGAAGTAGACCGCGAAGTCCCGCTCGTTCCAGACCTTTTCGAAGTGGTCGAAGGTCATCGGCCAGGGCACGAGCGAGGTCGAGCCGGCCGGGCGCAGCGCGAACAGGAGGATCCAGTAGAAGGGGACGAGGGTGAAGACCAGGTAGATCGACAGGGGGAGGTAGATCTGCCAGCGGGGGGCCTCGTCCCAGGCACGCTTGTGCCGGGACGGGCGCCGGTCGGGCGCGTCGGTCACGCGCACGGGGACGGGTGTGACCTCGGTGGCCTCCTTGGTGATCACTTGTCGCCTCCTCCGAACTTGCTCAGCCGCAGATAGACCATCGAGCAGAAGAGCAGGATCACGAACGCGACCGTGGTGAGGGCGGACGCGTAGCCGAAGTTGTGTGCGTCGACGCTGGTGTTGGCGATGTAGAGCGGGAGGGTGGTGGTCTCCCCCGCCGGGCCGCCGCCGGTGAGCGTGTAGAGCAGGTCGACGTTGTTGAACTCCCACACCGCGCGCAGCAGCGTGGACAGGACGATGGCGTCCTTCAGGTGGGGCAGGGTGATGTGCCAGAACTGCTTGATCCGGCTCGCGCCGTCGACCTCCGCGGCCTCGTACAGGTCCTTGGAGACGGACTGGAGGTCGGCGAGGATGAGGATCGCGAAGAAGGGGACACCGCGCCACAGGTCGGCGATGATCGCCGCCGGGAAGACGGTGGAGGTGTCCGACAGCCAGCTGGTGCCGTACTCGCCGATCCCCATGTCCGCGAGGTAACGCGTGATGCCGGTCTGGGAGTTGTAGAGCAGCACCCAGATCGCGGAGGTCAGCACTCCGGAGACGGCCCACGGGGAGAAGACCAGCGCCCGGCCGAGCGAGCGCCCCACGAAGGTCTGGTTGACGATCAGCGCGAGCGCCAGGCCGAACAGCAGTTGGAGCCCGACCTCGACGAGGACCCACTTGGCGCTGAAGGTCAGCGTGTCCCAGAACTGCGGGTCGTCGGTGAAGGCGTGGACGAAGTTGTCGAAGCCCGCGAAGCCGTTGCGCCACGGTTTGGTGGGGTTGTAGTTCTGCAGGCTGTAGTAGAAGACGCTGATGACCGGGTAGGCGATGAAGCCCAGCATCAACAGGGCCGCCGGCGCGATCAGCAGGTACGGCAGTCTGCGGGGCGTGGCGGAGGCACGGCGCCGCCGGGGTGGCGCGGGCGGCTTCGCCACGGCTGCGGCTTGGGCCATGACTGTTCTCCGTTCTCGGTACGTCTCTCGGTACGTCTCTCGGTGCGTCTCTCGGTGCGTCTCTCGGCGCGCCGTGCGTTCGTGTGCATCGTGCTTTCGTGCGGGTGAAGCGCTTTCTCTCTGCACAGGGGTGGGCCCGGTCGCGCTGTCGAGGTCAGCCCGCGTACGGGTCCGCGACCTTGCCCGGACGGGCCAGGAACTCGAAGTCGCAGCCGGTGTCGGCCTGGGTGATCTGCTCGTTGTAGAGCGCGCCGTAGCCGCGCTCGTACCGGGCGGGCGGCGGCGTCCACCGAGCCCGACGCCGCTCCAGCTCCTCGTCGTCCACGTCGAGCCGCAGGGAGCGGGCCTCGACGTCGAGGGTGATCGAGTCCCCCGTGCGGACCAGGGCGAGCGGCCCGCCGACGTACGACTCGGGCGCCACGTGCAGGACGCACGCGCCGTAACTCGTCCCGCTCATCCGGGCGTCGGAGATCCGCACCATGTCCCGCACACCCTGCTTGAGCAGATGGTCGGGGATGGGCAGCATGCCGTACTCGGGCATGCCCGGGCCGCCCTTGGGGCCGGAGCCGCGCAGCACCAGGACGGTGTCGGCGGTGATCCCCAGCTCCGGGTCGTTGATGGTGCGCTGCATGGTCCGGTAGTCGTCGAAGACGACCGCGGGGCCGGTGTGCCGGAGCAGGTGGGGCTCGGCGGAGATGTGCTTGATGACGGCGCCGTCCGGGCAGAGGTTGCCGCGCAGGACGGCGACCCCGCCCTCGCTCGCGACCGGGTTGCTCCGGGGACGGATGACGTCCTCGTCGTGCACCTGGGCGCCGGCGAGCTGCTCACGCATCGTGTCGTGGGAGACGGTCGGGCGTTCCAGGTGGAGCAGGTCCGGGATCCGGGAGAGGAAGCCGGGGAGCCCGCCCGCGAAGTGGAAGTCCTCCATGAGGTACTTCTGGCCGCCGGGCCGCACGTTGGCGAGCACGGGGACGGTCCGGGCGATCCGGTCGAAGTCGTCGAGGGTGAGCTTGACGCCCGCGCGGCCCGCCATGGCGATGAGGTGGATCACGGCGTTCGTCGAACCGCCGAGGCCGAGGACGGTCGTCACCGCGTCCTCGAACGCGTCCGCGGTGAGGATCTCGCTCAACCTGCGGTCCCGGTGGACCAGTTCGACGATGCGCAGGCCCGCGGCGGCCGCCATCCGGTCGTGCCCGGAGTCCACGGCCGGGATGCTCGACGCGCCCGGAACCGTCACGCCCAGCGCCTCCGCGGCGGCCGTCAGCGTGGACGCCGTACCCATCGTCATGCAGTGGCCCGGCGAGCGCGCGAGGCCGCTCTCCAGCTCGGCCAGCTCGCAGTCGCCGATGAGGCCGGCCCGCTTGTCGTCCCAGTACTTCCACATGTCGGTGCCCGAGCCGAGGACCTCGTTGCGCCAGTGGCCCGGCAGCATGGGCCCGGCCGGGACGAAGACCGTCGGCAGGTCGACGCTGGCCGCGCCCATGAGCAGCGCGGGTGTCGTCTTGTCGCAGCCGCCCATCAGCACGGCCCCGTCCACGGGATAGGAGCGCAGCAGCTCCTCGGTCTCCATCGCGAGCAGGTTGCGGTAGAGCATCGGGGTCGGCTTCTGGAAGGTCTCGCTGAGCGTGGAGACCGGGAACTCCAGCGGGAAGCCGCCCGCCTGCCACACGCCCCGCTTCACGGCCTGCGCGCGATCGCGCAGGTGGACGTGGCAGGGGTTGATGTCCGACCAGGTGTTGAGGATCGCGACGACCGGCTTGCCGAGGTGCTCCTCGGGGAGGTAGCCGAGCTGGCGGGTGCGGGCGCGGTGGCTGAAGGAGCGCAGGCCCTCGGCGCCGTACCACTGGTGGCTTCTGAGGTCCTCCGGGCGTTTGCGCGCTTGATCGTCGAAGCGCTTCATATGGACCATCCGGCTGCTATGGCGGCGACCTCGGCACGCTCGTCCTCGGGCAGCGGCCGGCTCGGCGGACGGACCTCGCGACGGCACAGGCCAAGGGAGGAGAGGGCTTCCTTGACGACGGTGACGTTGTTGGCGGAGCCGTTGGCGGCGCGGAGCTCCTCGAAGCGCCTGATCTGTTCCCACACCTTCATCGCGGCCGGATAATCCCCTGATCGAAGCGCTTCGATCATGTTCAGCGAAACGGTCGGCGCGACGTTCACGAGCCCTGAGGTGAAGCCGGTGGCGCCCGCGGAGAAGTAGGAGGGGGCGTACGGCTCGGCGAGGCCGGCCACCCAGACGAAACGCTCCAGCCCCGCGTCCCGAGCGAACGCGGCGAAGCGCGAGGCGTCCGGGACGGCGTACTTGACGCCGATGACGTTCGGACAGGCGTCGGCGAGCTCGGCGAGACGGTCGCCGCGCAGCTGCGCGTTGCGGATGTACGGGACGACGCCCAGCTCGGGCACCGCCGCCGCGATCTCCCGGTGGTAGTCGACCCAGCCGCTCTGCGACACGTACGGGTGGACGGGCTGATGGACCATCACCATCTGCGCGCCCAGCTCACGGGCGTGCCGGGCGGAGGCGACGGCGGTCGGTACGTCGTGTCCGACGCCGACCAGGATCGCCGCCCGTCCGCCGGCCACCTCGACGGTCACCTCCGTGACCAGGCGGCGCTCTTCGGGGGTGAGGGCGTAGAACTCGCCGGTGTTGCCGTTGGGGGTGAGGGTGGTGATGCCGCCGTCGAGCAGCCGGCGCAGCAGGGCCCGGTGGGCTTCGCCGTCGACGGAGCCGTCCTCGGCGAACGGGGTCACCGGGATGGCCACCACGTCGGCCAGGGCCGCACGCTGGGTCTCGAACGCCACGCTGCTCATTCCTGACCTTTCTCTGCCCGGGGCCCCTCATGGGCCTCCTGGGCGGTCTCGGGGAACGCCCGGTGCACGAAGGACGCGATGTGGGCGTGCAGGGCGCGGGCCGCTCCGTCGCAGTCGCCGTCCAGGGCGAGCCGCAGGATCTCGCGGTGCTCGCCCGCCTCCCGTTCCCAGGAGGGCGAGGCGGCCCAGGCGACGGCCGAGACCAGGGCGGCCTGGTCGCGCACCTCGTCGAGCATCCGGCCGAGCAGCGGGTTGCCGCACGGCAGGTACAGGGCGCGGTGGAACTCCCGGTTGGCCAGCGACCGTTCGGCGGTGTCGGTCGCCTCGTCGGCCCTGGTCAGCGCCTGGCGCGCGGCGTCGAGGGAAGCGCCTCGCCGTACGGCCCGCCGGAGCGCCTCGGGTTCGAGGAGCAGGCGTACGTCGTAGACCTCGCGCGCCATGTCCGCGTCCACCATGCGCACCGTGACGCCCTTGTACTGGCTCATGACGACCAGTCCGGTGCCGGCCAGGGTCTTGAGCGCCTCGCGCACCGGGGTCTTGGAGACCCCGAACTGCGCGGCGAGCTCGGTCTCGACCAGGGCCTGGCCGGGCGTCAGCCGGCCTGTGAGGATGCGGCGTTTGATCTCCTCCAGCACGTACTGCGTGCGGGACGGGATCGGCGTGGGCACAGAGGTCATGCGCGCCTCTCGGATGTCGCGTATCTGATCTCGGATCTGGCGTATCGCGTCTCATATATGACGTACGAAGTACGACGCGTTGAAGGTAGGAGCGGCCCTGTGTTTCGTCAATGCTTCTGACAGAGGAAGTTGAGGTTGCCGAGGTGAGACTGCCGGGGCGGGAGGGCCCGAACGGGGTCAGAAGGGCAGGGTCTCGCCCTCGCGAGCGGTCCGGGTGGGGCCCCCGAAGGTGACGGCGGCCCGCGCGGTCGCGGCCTTCCGGGTCAGCGTGGGCCCGACATGGGTGATGTACAGCTCGCGCACCCCGGCCCTGCGGGCGGCCTCGCCGGCCTCCTCCGGCGTGAGATGCACCTGTTGCTCCCGTTCGCCTTCGCGATGACTGTCGATGTCCGCCTCGCACAGGAACAGATCGGCTCCGGAGGCGAGTTCGGTGAGGGCCTCGCACGGCCCGGTGTCGCCCGAGTACGCGAGGACGCTCCCCTGGCACTCGGCCCGCAGCCCGTACGCCTCGGTGTCGTGCACCACCCGGCGCGAGCTGAGGCGCAGGTTCCAGTGCCGCACGGTGTGCCCGTCGAACAGCGCCCTGAAGTCGAAGACCCCACTCAGGAACCGCACGTCCGGCCGGCCGAAGAAGCCCGCGAGACGCCGGGCGCAGTCGAGCGGCGCGTAGACCGGGATCGGGGCCGGCGGGGTCATCCCGCCGTAGGCGAGGGCGTAGGCGGCGGCCAGGAGGTCGGCGCTGTGGTCGGCGTGCAGGTGCGAGATCCAGATCGCCGTGAGCCGGTCGGGATCCGTGTGCCGCTGCAACTCCGCGAACGTCCCGGGTCCCGCGTCCACCCACACCTCCGCCCCCGCGCCGCGCAGGAGATAGCCGGAGCAGGGGCGGCCCGGCCCCGGGTGCGGAGAGGCGGTACCGAGGACGGTGAGACTCAGGGGCATGGTGGGGAGCGTACGTTTCGGACCCGCGGGACGCGCTGTGATTCCGTTTGTCCACGGCGACCGCCGGGTGCCGTCCGCACCCGGCCCGCCTGGTGCCCTAGCGCGTCCACCCCGGGTCACGCCCGCTCAGGCCGACGGCCCGGTCGAGCAGCGGGGCGTCGTCCGGGACGGGGACCACGGGGCCGAACACGCCACTCCCGGGCTCACCCTGGGCCGCGGCGGCCGCGAGGAACCCGTGCGCCGCCGACAGCGCGGCCGGGTCGGGCGTGTACTCCTGACCGGTGGCCCGGGCCAGGTCCCAGCCGTGGATCACCAGTTCGTCGGCGACGACGGCGCCCGCGACCTCGCCGGGCAGGTCCACGCCGCCCGCGCGGGTCATGCCGGTCCAGGCGGCCGGGTCGCGCCAGGCGTCGGCGAGCTCGTCGAGGGCCTTGGCGAGTTCCTCGCGCCAGCCGGGGCCGATGTCCGGCGCGGCTGCGTCCGGAGGGGTGTCGGTCGTGGGGCCCAGATCCTTGCGGGCGGCGTCCCGGAAGGCGACGGCGAGGCCCGTGAGGTGGCCGAGCATGTTGCGGACGGCGCAGCCCGGGCAGGGCGTCCCGTCCCCGAGCTGCCCGTCGCGGACGGCCTCCGCGAGGCGCGCCACGATCAGGGTCTGCGGGCCGAGGTCGAATGTGGGTGCGGCTGTCGTGTCGGTCATACGGGGTGGACCGGCGGCGGCGGGCGAACTCATCGGTGTCCCGCCCGGCGATTCCGTTCCGTCCGCGGCGGGCACCGGCGGCCGGCGCACCGGTGACGTGGTTCATCGGCACGGCGCCAGGACCGATGCCTCGGGCGGCCCGGGGACATGACCGACGGGGCCGTAGGGATTCCCGCGGAGTGGGCGGCGCCTACGGGGCATCTGCCCGATGCCCGGGGGGCTGCCTCAGAACCACGATGACCAGGTATGACGAAGAACTGGTCCGTGGCGCGTGTCCTGCGGGACCGCGACGCGGCGCTCTACCTGGCCGCGTCGTCGGTCTCCGGTTTCGGTACCTCGGCGCTCTGGCTGGCGTCCGGTGTGTGGGTCAAGGACCTCACCGGCTCGAACGGGCTCGCGGCGCTGTCCGTGCTCGCCCTCTGGGTGCCCACGCTGCTCGGCCCGCCGCTGGGCACCCTCGCCGATCTCCTCCCCCGCAAGCCCCTGCTCGTCGCGCTCAACCTGGGCCCGGCGGCCCTGCTGCTCAGCGTCCTCGCCGTCGACTCCGCCGGCCGGCTGTGGCTGCTGTGGGCGGTGCTGTTCGTGTACGGCGCCGCCTCGGTGGTCGCCGACGCGGCGGAGTCCGCGCTCGTCGCCACCGCCGTCGCGCCGGAGCTGCTGGGCGACTTCAACGGGCTGCGCATGACGGCCACCGAGGGCATGAAGCTGGTCGCCCCGCTGGCCGGCGCGGGCGTCTACGCGGCCTACGGCGGCCCGGCCGTGGCGCTCCTGGACGCGGCCACCTTCGTGTGCGCGGCGGGGCTGTACGCGTGTGTGCGGGTCCGCGAGGAGCGGCCACGGCCGACCGACGGGCACTGGCGGTCACGGACCGCCGAGGGAGCCCGTTTCCTGTGGGGCCGGCAGGGGGTGCGCCCGCTGGTCCTGGCGGGCGGTGTGACGATGCTGTTCTCGGGTCTCGGCGGCCCGCTGGTCTACGCCGTCGTCGAGGGCCTCGGTCACTCCCCCGCGTACACGGGCACGCTCTACGCCGTCCAGGGCGCCGGTTCGGTCGTGGTGGGGCTGCTCTCGGGGCCCGCCCTGCGGCGGCTGGGGGAACGCCGGTTCGCCGCCTGCGGGATCGCCCTCACGGCCGGCGCGGTCGCCGCGCAGGCCGTCGCCTCGGACCCCGTGGCACTGGTGTGCAGCGCGGCGATCGGGGCGGGGCTGCCCTGTGTGCTGATCGCCGCGCTGACCGCCGTGCAGCGGGAGACGCCGGACGCGCTGCTCGGCCGGGTCACCGCGACGGCCGGCACCCTGATGTACGCGCCGACCGCCGTCGGCCTCGCGGCGGGCGCGGGCCTGGTCGAGCTCGTGCCCTACCGGCCGCTGCTGGTGCTGCTGGCCGTGGCCCGGCTGGCGGTCCTGCCGCTGCTGCGCGGCGGTCAGCGGGCGGCCAGCGCCTCGCGTACGCAGGCCAGGTCCCCGTCCGACGCCAATCCCGCGTGATACAGCCGCAGTTCGGTCGCCCCGAGTGCGCGCGCCCGGGCCAGGTCGACGGTGAGTGTCCCCGGGCTGCCGCCCATGCCGGAGACGACGCCGAGGTTGGCGGCGAGGACCGCGCCCTGGCGGCCCTGCCCGGCGAAGGGGGCCAGCAGGCCGGGCCCGCCCGCGCAGGGCACGACGACCCCGTCCGCGACGGACAGGATGTGCTCGGGGTCGACGCCCGGGTTGGCGCCGACGTGGTACGTCACCGGGTCGGCGTGCAGCAGGACCTGGAAGCCGCCGGGGGCGGCGTCCCGTACCGTCCGCACGGCGGTCTCCTGGAGCGTGCGGGCGGTCTCGTCGCGCCACGCGCGCGTGGCCGCCGCCGCCTCCTCCCCGAGCAGCTTCTCGATCTCCGCCCAGCCTCCCCCGCCGTCCGGTGCCCCCTGCCACAGCGGTTCCAGCGCCTCCCGTACGGCGGCGGCGAGCGCGTCGGCGTCCAGGCCCTGCTCGCCGTAGCCGGCCCGGCAGGCGGGGCAGAAGCAGAGCGCCATCAGGTACTGGCCGGCGTCCCCGAGACCGACGCCGCCGGTCTTGTCGTGGGCGTGCAGATGCTGGAGCCCGTACCAGCCGAGGGACTCCAGTTCGGTGCCGCCCGCGCCGGGGCGTACGGCGGCCTCGGCGGCGAGGTCGACGAGGTACGCGCGCGTGGCGGGCTGGGCGATGCAGGGGGCCCACGGGTAGCGGTCGCCGTAGGCGTTGACGACCGAGGTGTCCGGATGCTCGGCGCCCATCCGTGAGTTGTGCGCGAGGACCACCCAGGTGTGCACGTCGAGACCGGCTCGCGCGAGCGCTTCGGCGGCTTCGCCGTAGGCGTCGCCGGGGGCCCAGTCACCGGCCGGGTACGGGCGCAGGGCGCGGCCCTTCCAGCGGTCGCCGGCCGGATCCGTCGGGTACAGCACGGCCGCGTGCTCGGCGGTGACGATCCGGTGGCGCGGGTGGCGCGGGGTGAGGGCACGGGTGGAGTGGTAGGCGGCGGCGAGGGTCACCTGTTCCACGCCGAGCGCGGCGATCCGGGCCGCCGCCTCGGGGTCGCCGATGATGTCCCAGGGGTAGACGAATGTCGACGCCTTCACTTACCTGTCCTCCTCCAGCAGCGCGTAGCCGCGCTCGATCACCTGGGCGAGCTGCTTGACATGATCCTCGCTCGGTTCGTGCAGCGGCGGGCGCACTTCGCCCACGTCGAGGCCGCGCAGCCGGACCCCGGCCTTGACGAGGGAGACGGCGTACCCGCGGCCCTGGGCCCGCAGTTCGACGAACGGCCGGTAGAAGCCGTCGAGGAGGCGGTGGACGGTGGTGTCGTCGCCGGTGGCGAGGGCCCGGTGGAAGGCGAGGGCGATCTCGGGGGCGAAGCAGAACACGGCCGAGGAGTAGAGGGTGACGCCGAGGGCCCGGTAGGCGAGCTGGGTCTGTTCGGCGGTCGGCAGACCGTTGAAGTAGAGGAAGTCGCCGGGGACCTCGGTGCGGACGGCGCTGACGGTCCGCTGCATCAGGTCGAGGTCGCCGAGGCCGTCCTTGAGGCCGATGATCCCCTCGGTGCGGGCGAGTTCGACGACGGTCCCCGGGGTGAAGACGGCGTTGTCGCGCTGGTAGACGATCACGGGAAGGGCGGTCGCGGCCGCCACCTCCCGGTAGTGGCGCAGCAGCCCTTCCTGGGCGGCGACGACGAGGTAGGGCGGCATGGCGAGCAGGCCGTCCGCACCGGCCGACTCGGCCAGCCTCGCGTAGCGCACGGCGAGCGCGGTCCCGTAGCCGGCGCCCGCGACGACCGGTACCCGGCCGGCGGTCTCGGTCACCGCCGCCCGCACACAGGCCTCGAACTCCTCCGGGGCGAGCGCGTGGAACTCCCCGGTCCCGCAGGCCGCGAAGACGGCGGCGGCACCCGCCTCGACACCGCGCCGGACGTGCGCGCGGTAGGTGTCGAGGTCGAGGGCGCCGTCGGGGCCGTAGGCGGTGACGGGGAAGAACAGGGGTCCGCTGGGGACGCGGAGGCGATCGGCGAGCGGGGCTGACGTCACGGGCTCTCCCGGGTCCATAACGGGTCCATATTCTTGAGCATCGTCCATATTCCTGAACGACCTCACGCTAGGGTGCCCGATCGAGCCGGGTCAAGCGCGGCAACCCCCGAGACACCAGCAGTTTCGTCACTCCTGTAGGACACTTGACGGGCGCCGCCACCGCTCCTTAGCGTGTCCATGCATGTGAACTGTGGCCACACATGCGTCCGCCCCTCATGTGATCCAAGGAGACCCGAGGATGCCCGCTCCGCGCACCGTCCTGCTCACCGGCGCCGCCGGCGGCCTCGGCACCCTGATGCGGGACCTGCTGCCCGCCTACGGCTACGAGCTGCGCCTGCTCGACCTGCGTCCGATCGAGGGCGAGCCGGAGACGATCGTCGCGGACCTGGCCGACAAGGACGCGGTCCGGGAGGCCGTGCGGGGCGTCGACGCGATCGTCCACCTCGCCGGCATCTCGCTGGAAGCCCCCTTCGAGAAGATCCTCGGCGCGAACATCGCGGGCACGTACAACCTGTACGAGGCGGCCCGCGAGGAGGGCGTACAGCGCGTCGTCTTCGCCTCCTCCAACCACGCGGTCGGCTTCACGCCCCGCCCCCGGGACGGCGCGTCGCCCGACGAGGGCGAACTGATCCCGGTCGACACCCCGCACCGCCCGGACACCTTCTACGGCCTGTCCAAGTCCTTCGGCGAGGACCTCGCCCAGCTCTACTGGGACAAGCACGGCCTGGAGAGCGTGTCCGTACGCATCGGCTCCTGCTTCGCCGAGCCCACCAGCGTGCGCATGCTGTCGCTGTGGATGAGCCCGGCCGACGGCGCCCGCCTCTTCCACGCGGCCCTGACCGCCGAGAACGTCGGCCACACCGTCGTCTACGGCTCCTCCGCCAACACCCGGCTGTGGTGGGACCTCGGCACCGCGCGGGCGCTCGGCTACGAGCCGCAGGACGACTCCGAGCCGTACGCCGAGAAGCTGATCGCCGAGCAGGGCGAGCTGGACCCGGAGAACATCGCCCACGCCTACCTGGGCGGGCACTTCGTCAGCGACCCGCCGATCTGGCCGTACTGACCGGGCAACGGACCTCACGGACGGCGGGCGGGCACCGAACGGGCCCGCCCGCCGCCGTATCCGGGCACGCGCCGTGCCCGATCCCACCCGCCGCCCGGCTGCCCCGCAGGTCCGAGCCGGGCAGGCCGCGCCGCAAACGGGCCCACCCGGGCAGTATCGGGCCCGCAACAGGCCTGGTCAGTGCCGCGCACCCGCTGTAGAACTTCCCCCATGGGCCCCACCGGGCCCGAACGGGCAGAACGGCGGAAGAGCGAGGTGAGGACATGACCCCGAGAACGGCGGAGGAGCGCCAGCGCGAGATCGTGCGCGCCGCGCGCGCCACCGGCGCGGTCGACGTGGCCACACTCGCCACCGAACTCGGCGTGGCCAAGGAGACCGTACGGCGGGACCTGCGCGCCCTGGAGGACCACGGCCTGGTGCGCCGTACGCACGGCGGCGCCTATCCCGTGGAGAGCGCCGGTTTCGAGACGACCCTGGCCTTCCGCGCCACCAGTCACGTACCCGAGAAGCGCCGGATCGCCGCCGCGGCGGCCGGGCTGCTCGGGGACGCCGAGACGGTCTTCGTCGACGAGGGCTTCACCCCGCAGCTCATCGCCGAGGCGCTGCCCAGGGACCGGCCGCTGACCGTGGTCACCGCGTCCCTGCCGGTCGCGGGCGCGCTCGCCGAGACCGAGAACACGTCCGTGCTGCTGCTCGGCGGCCGGGTCCGCTCCGGCACCCTGGCCACCGTCGACCACTGGACGACGAAGATGCTGGCCGGCTTCGTCGTGGACCTCGCCTACATCGGCGCCAACGGCATCTCCCGCGAACACGGTCTGACCACGCCGGACCCGGCCGTCGGCGAGGTCAAGACGCAGGCCGTGCGGGCCGCCCGGCGGGTGGTCTTCACCGGTGTGCACTCCAAGTTCGGGGCGGTCAGCTTCTGCCGGTTCGCCGAGGTGGGCGCACTGGAGGCGATCGTGACGAGCACACTGCTGCCGGCGGCCGAGGCCCACCGGTACTCACTGCTGGGGCCTCAGGTCATCCGGGTCTGAACCCCCGAAACACACCCACCCCCAGGGCACCACCACGCCTCGGGGCGCCCGAAACATCCCCCTATGCCCAGGAGCGATCGATGCGCACCCAGAGCCGACGGAGGCCGCGAGCCACGCTCGCCGCGGTCGCCGCAGGGACGCTGCTCGCCCCGCTGCTCTCCGGCTGCTGGGCCGGAGCCGGCGGGGCGGGTTCCGGCGGCGACTCCCTCAACGTCCTCATGGTCAACAACCCCCAGATGGCCGAGTTGCAGAAGCTCACCGCCGACCACTTCACCAAGGAGACCGGCATCAAGGTCAGCTTCACCCTGCTGCCGGAGAACGACGTCCGCGACAAGATCAGCCAGGACTTCGCCAACCAGGCGGGCCAGTACGACGTGGCGACCCTGTCGAACTACGAGATACCGATCTACGCCCGCAACGGCTGGCTGCACGCGATGGACTCGTACGTGGCGGCGGACCCCGCCTACGACGAGAAGGACGTCCTGAAGCCGATGCGCGAGTCCCTCACCGGGGACGACGGAAAGCTCTACGGCCAGCCCTTCTACGGTGAGTCGTCCTTTCTGATGTACCGCAAGGACGTGTTCGCCGCGAAGGGCCTGACCATGCCCGCCCACCCCACCTGGCAGCAGGTGGCCGACCTCGCGGCGAAGACGGACGGGGCCGAGCCCGGCATGAAGGGCATCTGCCTGCGCGGGCTGCCCGGCTGGGGCGAGGTGATGGCACCCCTGACGACCGTCGTGAACACCTTCGGCGGCACCTGGTTCGACCAGGACTGGAAGGCACAGCTCGACTCGCCCGCCTTCGAGAAGGCGACGAAGTTCTATGTCGACCTCGTCCGCGACCACGGCGAGTCCGGAGCCGCCCAGTCCGGCTTCGCCGAGTGCCTCAACAACATGACCCAGGGCAAGGTCGCCATGTGGTACGACGCCACCTCCGCGGCCGGTTCCCTGGAGGCGGCGAAGTCCCCGGTCAAGGGCAGGATGGGCTACGCCCCGGCGCCCGTGGAGCGCACCGGCTCCTCCGGTTGGCTCTACACCTGGGCCTGGGGCATCCAGAAGGCCTCCCGCAACGCCGACAAGGCCTGGAAGTTCGTCTCCTGGGCGTCGAGCAAGGGTTACGAGCAGCTGGTCGGCGAGGAGATCGGCTGGTCGAACGTCCCGGCCGGCAAACGGGCGTCGACGTACGAGAACGCGGACTACCGCGCGGAGGCGTCCGCCTTCCAGGACATGACGAAGCAGGCCATCGAGGCGGCGAAGCCCAACGACCCGGGAGTGCAGCCGCGGCCCGCGCCCGGCATCCAGTTCGTCGGCATCCCCGAGTTCACCGACCTCGGCACCAAGGTCTCCCAGGAGATCAGCGCGGCCATCGCCGGACGCCAGTCCGTCGAGTCGGCCCTGAAGAAGTCGCAAGCGCTCGCCGAGCGGATCTCCGAGGAGTACGAGGGACGATGACCGCGACGACGACGGCCCCCGTGGCCGCACCTCCCGTACCCATCCCGCACGGCCCGAACGCCAGGCTGCGCGCCTGGGCGACCCGGGCCCCGCTGCTCCCCGCCCTGGTCTTCATGATCGTGGTCACCCAGCTCCCGTTCGTGGCCACGGTGGTGATCTCCTTCTTCGACTGGAACGCCCTCTACCCCGACGCCCGCCGCTTCACCGGGTTCGACAACTACCACCAGGTCCTGACCGACGCCGACCTGCGCCACTCGGTGTGGACGACCGTCCTGCTGACGGCGACCGTGGTGCTGGTCAGCCTGCTGCTGGGACTGGCCCTGGCCCTGCTCCTGGACCGTCGGTTCCGGGGCCGGGGCGTGGTCCGCACGCTGCTGATCGCGCCCTTCCTGGTGGTGCCGGTGGCGGCGGCCCTGCTCTGGAAGCACGTCCTCTACAACCCTGAATACGGCCTGCTCAACGGTCTGTTGCACTCTGTGGGCGGCCCCCAGCCGGACTGGATCTCCGACACCCCGCTGCTCGCCGTGGAGGCCTCCCTGGTCTGGCAGTGGACGCCGTTCATGATGCTGATCCTGCTGGCCGGCCTGCAGAGCCGGGACCAGCAGCAGATCGAGGCGGCCCGGGTGGACGGCGCGAGCGACTGGCAGATCTTCCGCCATCTGACCCTTCCGCACCTGCGCCGCTACCTGGAGCTGGGCGCCCTGCTCGGCTCGATCTACATCGTCCAGAACTTCGACGCGGTCTTCACCATCACCTCGGGCGGACTGGGCACGGCGAACCTCCCCTACACCGTCTACCAGAGCTTCTACCAGGCCCATGAGAACGGCCTCGCCTCGGCCGCGGGCGTCCTGGTGGTCATCGGCTCGATCGTCATCGCGACCTTCGCCCTGCGGGTCGTCTCGTCCCTGTTCCGTGAGGAGGTGTCCCGCGCATGAACGTCGTACGCAGAGGCGGCCTCGGGC
This sequence comes from Streptomyces sp. NBC_00080, assembly GCF_045041255.1. Classification (NCBI taxonomy): domain Bacteria; kingdom Bacillati; phylum Actinomycetota; class Actinomycetes; order Kitasatosporales; family Streptomycetaceae; genus Streptomyces; species Streptomyces sp. NBC_00080. Next base: position 7,221,779 of record NZ_CP108235.1, on the reverse strand, counting down.
TGCTGGCCTGGGTGACCGGGATCGTGTTCTTCCTGCCGGTCGCCTGGATGGCCCTGACGTCCTTCCACTCCGAGCAGGACGCGGCCACCAACCCACCGTCCTTCACCGCCGCCCTCACCCTCGACGGCTATCGCGAGTTCTTCGGCACCGGCGGCGGCGCGAGCCCCTGGCCCGCGCTGGTCAACTCGGTCGTGGCCTCGGTCGCGTCGACCCTCTTCGTCCTGCTCCTCGCCCTCCCGGCGGCCTACGCGCTGTCGATCCGGCCGGTGAGGAAGTGGACGGACGTCCTGTTCTTCTTCCTGTCGACCAAGATGCTGCCGGTGGTGGCGGGCCTGCTGCCGATCTACCTGTTCGCGAAGAACGCGGGGATGCTGGACAACATCTGGCTGCTGGTCATCCTCTACACCTCCATGAACCTGCCGATCGCGGTGTGGATGATGCAGTCGTTCCTGGCCGAGGTGCCGGTGGCGATCATCGAGGCCGCGCGGGTGGACGGGGCGCGGCTGCCGACGATCCTCGCGCGCGTGGTCGCCCCGATCGCGCTGCCCGGCATCGCGGCGACGGCCCTGATCTGCTTCATCTTCAGCTGGAACGAACTGCTGTTCGCCCGGGTGCTCACGGGTGTGGTCGCGGAGACCGCCCCCGTCTTCCTGACCGGCTTCATCACCAGCCAGGGCCTGTTCCTGGCGAAGGTGTGCGCCGCGTCGCTCGTCATCTCCCTGCCGGTGCTCGCCGCGGGGTTCGCCGCCCAGGACAAACTGGTCCAGGGCCTGTCCTTGGGAGCCGTGAAATGAAGGCCGCCGTCATCGAGTCCGTGGGCCGCGCCGTCGTCACCGAGGTCCCCGACCCGACTCCAGGGCCGCGCGAGGTGGTCGTGGAGGTCGCCGCCTGCGGACTGTGCGGCACCGATCTGCACATCCTCCAGGGCGAGTTCGCGCCGAAGCTGCCCATCGTGCCGGGGCACGAGTTCGCGGGCGCGGTGGTGGGGGTCGGCACGCAGGTCACGGAGGTGTCGGTGGGCGACCGGGTGGCGGTGGACCCCTCCCTGTACTGCCACGAGTGCCGCTACTGCCGCACCGGGCACAACAACCTGTGCGAGCGCTGGGCCGCGATCGGCGTCACCACGGCGGGGGGCGCGGCCCAGTACGCGGTGGCGCCGGTGGCGAACTGCGTACGGCTGCCCGAGCACATCCGCACCCAGGACGCGGCGCTGATCGAGCCGCTGTCGTGCGCGGTGCGCGGCTACGACGTGCTCCGGTCGCGGCTGGGCGCGCATGTGCTGATCTACGGCTCCGGGACGATGGGGCTGATGATGCTGGAGCTGGCGAAGCGCACGGGCGCGGCGAGCGTGGACGTGGTGGACCTGAATCCGGCGCGGCTGGAGACCGCGCGCCGGCTGGGCGTCTCCGGGGCGGCGGCGAACGCGGACGAGCTGGAGCGGCCGCGGGGCTGGGACCTGGTCGTGGACGCCACGGGCAACGCGGCGGCGATCCAGGACGGTCTGGGGCGGGTGGCGAAGGCCGGGACGTTCCTGCAGTTCGGCGTCGCCGACTACGCGACCCGGGTCACCATCGACCCGTACCGGATCTACAACCAGGAGATCACCATCACCGGCTCGATGGCCGTCCTGCACAGCTTCGAGCGGGCCGCCGAACTGTTCGCGAACGGGGTGCTGGACCCGGAGGTCTTCATCAGCGACCGGATGCCGCTGGAGGAGTACCCGAGGGCGCTGGAACAGTTCGCGGCGGGGGTCGGCCGCAAGATCGTGGTGGTGCCGTAGGCCGGTATGCCTGCCATGTCCCTGCCCGGGCCCGTTCGGCTCCGGGTAAGGGAACGGCAAAGTGGTCTCGCTCGTTCACCCGGCATGACAGCTATGACCCCCGGCTCGAACATCCCTCTCTCCACCGCACGCGTGACGGTGGACGTCGCCGCCCCGGTGCGGCTCGACGTTTCGGGCCTGCTGCTCACCGCCGACGGCAAGGTGCGCTCCGACGACGACTTCATCTTCTACAACCAGCCGAGCGGCCCCGGCGTGACCTACCGCTCCGGCGGCGGTACGGCCCCCGACGCGATCACCGTCGACACGTCCGCGGTCCCGCCGGGCATCGAGAAGATCGTCGTCACCGCCAGCCCGGACGCCGCGGGTCAGACGTTCCAGGGCGTCGAACCGACGGCGACGATCCGCAGCGCGGACGACAACGGCGTGCTGGCCACCTTCACGCCCCCGCAGCTCGGCTCGGAGACGGCTCTGGTCGTCGTGGAGATCTATCTCCGCAACGGCGCCTGGAAGGCGCGCGCGGTCGGCCAGGGGTACTCCAACGGCCTGGCCGGCATCGCCACCGACTTCGGGGTGACGGTGGAGGAACCCGCGCCGGCCGCCGCACCTCGCCAGATGGCCCCGCCGCCCGTGCCGCAGTCCCCGGTGACCCCGGCGGCCCCGCCGATGCCCCCGGCCCCGCCCGCCGCGGCCCCCGCCGCCACCGGGAAGATCAACCTGGACAAGGGCCGGGTCAGCCTCCAGAAGAACCAGACCGTCTCCCTCGTCAAGGGCGGCCGCCCGCTGCTCTCGCAGGTCAAGATGGGCCTGGGCTGGGAGCCCGCGTTCCGCGGCAAGGACATCGACCTCGACGCCTCGGTCATCGCCTACGGCCCCCAGCGCAACCACATCGACAGCTGCTACTTCGGCAAGCTCTCCATCGTGAACGGCGCGATCAAGCACTCCGGCGACAACCTCACCGGCGAGGGCGGCGGGGACGACGAGGTGATCGTCGTCGACCTCGGTCGTCTCCCGCAGGAGGTGACCGGACTGGTCTTCACCGTCAACTCCTTCTCGGGCCAGAAGTTCACGGAGGTCGCCAAGTCCTACTGCCGTCTACTGGACGCCTCGACCGGCGAGGAACTCGTCCGCTTCGACCTCACCGGCGCCGAACCGCAGACGGGCGTGCTGATGGCCAAGCTGATCAAGCAGTTCTCCGGCGAGTGGGAGATGACGGCCATGGGCGACTTCGTGAAGGCCCGCACCGTGCGGAACATGGTGAAGCCGGGCGCCCAGGCCCTGTAACCCGCGCCCGGGCCGGCCCCGGCCCCCAGTCGCTCAGCCACGGGCGCCCGCCACCACGGGGGCGCCCGCTGTCGTCACCGCGCGGGCCGCAGTCCCTCCGTCAGCAGCGACACATAACGGCGGATGGCGCTGCGGTCGCCCTTCGCCAGCTCCGACGCCGTCGCCACCCCGTGCGCGAGGCGCAGTACGTCGATCGGCTCGATGTCCGGCCGCAGGGTGCCCTCCCGCTGCGCCGCCCCCACCAGCCGGGCCGCCGCCTCCTTCATGTTCGTACCGCAGGCGGTGACCGCGGCCGCGCTGCCGTCCGTGACGGCGGAGCCCAGCAGGGCCTTCATTCCGCGGACCTGGATCGTGCCGACGCACAGCTCGTTGAGCCACTCCACCAGCGCCTCGCCCGGCGGGAGTTCGCCGCCGAGTTCGTCGGCCCGCACGGCGAGCGCCTCGATCCGGTCGACGTAGGCCGCCTCCAGCAGCGCCTGGCGCGTGGGGAAGTGCCGGTACAGCGTGCCGGATCCGACGCCCGCCCGCTTGGCGATGTCGTCGAGGGAGGCGCCCTCCCCATGCTCGGCGAAAGCCTCCGCCGCCACTTTGAGCAAGCGCTCGTAGTTGCGGCGCGCGTCCGCACGCATGGGCCTGACCTGCGTCATCCAGTTACTCCTTGCAAACCAGGGACTCTCTCCGTATTTTGGCAGACACTAAACGGAGACAGTCCCCGCTTACTGTGCTCGTCTCTGCGGGTCCACGACCAGGGTCTCTTCGTGCTGCCCGCATGTTCCACCACTTCCCGCGGGGACACCAGACAGGGAGCACCCCATGTCCACGCCGTCCCCTTCCGCCTCGGCAGCCGATGCCTCGACCGCCGACGTCTCGGCCGGTTCCGCCCCGGCCGCTTCTTCCCTTCCCGCCGCGCCACCCGGACCGGCCGCCCGGCCCGGGACCGTCCTGCTCGTGATCGTCACCGCCTATCTCATGGTCGGAGTCGACTCCACGGTCGTCAATGTCGCCCTCCCCGACATCCGGCGCGACCTCGGCTTCTCCCCCACCGGACTGTCCTGGGTACTGAACGCGTACACCCTCGCCTTCGGCGGGCTGCTGCTGCTCGGCGGACGCGTCGGCGATCTCCTCGGCCGCCGGCGCACGCTCACCCTCGGCGTCCTGCTGTTCGCCGGCTCCTCACTGCTCGGCGGCCTGGCCGGCGACGGTGGCTGGCTGCTCGCCGCCCGCGCCCTCCAGGGAGTCGGCGCCGCTCTCACCGCGCCCAGCACCCTCGCCCTGATCACCACCAACTTCCCCGAGGGCCCCCGCCGTCACCACGCCCTCGGCGTCTACTCCTCCACGGCCGGGATCGGCGCCTCCATCGGGCTGGTCCTCGGCGGCATGCTCACCGCCTGGGCGTCCTGGCGCTGGGCCCTGCTGATCAACGTGCCCATCGGGATCGCCGTCGCCCTCGCCCTGCCCCGCTTCGTCACCGAGACCCCCCGCCACGCGGGCCGGTTCGACGCGGCGGGCGCCCTGACCGGCACCGCCGGCACGACCTCGCTGGTGTACGCGTTCATCCGGGTCTCGCAGGAGGGGTGGAGCGACACCCTGGCGCTGCTCGGCTTCACCGGCGCGGCCGCCCTGCTGGTCGGTTTCACACTGATCGAGACCCGCGCCGAACAGCCCATCATGCCGCTCGGGCTCTTCGCCGACCGCGACCGGGCGGGCGCCTACCTCGGCGTCCTGATGCTGCCCGCGGGCATGTTCGGCGCCTTCTACTTCCTCACCCTCATCAGTCAGGAGGTGCTGCGCTACAGCCCGTTGCGCGCCGGTCTCGCGTTCCTGCCGATGACGGCGGTGTTGTTCACGACCGTTCGGTTCGTGCCGCTGCTGCTGGCCCGCCTCGGGGCCAGGCCACTGATCCTGACCGGTATGACACTGCTCGCCGGTTCGGGCTGCTGGCTGTGGCGGCTCGGTCCCGACGACGGTTATGCGGCGGGTCTGCTCGGCCCGCTGCTGCTGTTGGGCGTAGGCGTCGGACTGGCCCTGATGCCACTGAACGCCACCATCCTCGCGAAGGTCGGGCCCGAGGAGGCCGGCGCCGCCTCCGGCCTCCTCCAGAGCTTGCAGTGGCTCGGCGGCACACTCGGTCTGTCCGTGCTGGTCACGGTGTACGGCACGGCCACCCGGAACGCGGTGGGCAGCCCGGCCGAGATCCTCACCCACGGCGCGACCCGGGCGTTCGGGGCGGCCGCCCTGATCGCGCTGGCGGCCCTGCTGACGGCGGCCCTCGCGATCAGGGGCAGGCGGCGGATCCCGCCCGCGGGCGGCTGACGCGGGCCGAGAACGGCCACCGGGCACCGGGCCGCGGCCGGCCCGGCACCGGTGTGCGCCGAGAAGACACCGCGCCGGGGTTCACCTGGGGTGATGCAGCCAGCGCTGGAGTGCGGCGTTGACGCTGCCGGACAGGGCGCTGAGCTGGTCGATGGCGTCGCGGTCCTCGGGGTACGGCGGGATTCCGGCCGCGGTCAGCGCGGCGTGCAGGTCGATGCGTCGCCGGTCGCGCGGGCCGATCGCGAGGTCGAGGCGCTCGGCGGGATTCGGCGGCAGGTGGTCCATCTCCTGGTCCGAGTCGGCCGGGTCCGGCCAGCGGACGTCGGCCGGGTCCGGCCAGCGGACGTCGGCCGCATCGACGGCATAGGGGTCGACGAAGGCATAGGGGTCTACGAAGGCGCGGGGGTCGCTGTGTTCGGGGGCTGTGGTCGTCACGTTGCTCTCCTCACCGGCTTCTTACGGTTCTGCCGGACAGGAAGCGTGCGGAGCCCGCGCCGGTTGCGGTCACGGCCGTACATCACGCTGACGGCGTCATCGGCGGCTCATCCTCTGGTCCGACGAGCGCCACCACGGTCACCTTGATGGAGCCGTGCTGCATCGGCTCACGCGGGACACGGTCCGGGACAGGGCCTGGCGCGGTTCGGGCCCGGCCCGGCCCGGTCCGGTCAGGCCCGATCCGGTCAGGTCAGGGCAGGTCAGGTCAGGAACCGCGCCGGGTCCTCAGAACAGCGCGCTGTACGCGTTCAGTGCCGGCTGTCCGCCCAGATGCGCGTACAGCACGGTGGAGTCGCGGCCGATCTCGCCGCGTGCGACCAGGTCGACGAGTCCGGCCATCGACTTCCCCTCGTAGACGGGGTCGGTGACCATGCCCTCGGTGCGCGCTGCGAGCCGCATCGCCTCCAGGGTCGTCTCGTCCGGGACGCCGTAGACACCGGCGTGGTACCGCTCGTCCAGCTCGATGTCCTCGACGGTCAACTCGCGCTCGAGTCCGATGAGTTGTCCGGTGCGGTGCGCGATGCGGGCGATCTGCCCACGGGTCTCGGTCGGCTTGGCCGAGGCGTCGATCCCGATGACGCGCCGGGACCGCGCGCCCGCCTCCTCCAGCGCGGCGAACCCGGCGACCATGCCGGCCTGGGTCGACCCGGTCACCGAACAGACGATCACGGTGTCGAAGAAGACACCCGACTCCCGCTCCTGCTCGGCGACTTCGTAGGCCCACCCGGCGAAGCCCAGGCCGCCGAGCGGATGGTCGGAGGCCCCGGCGGGGATGGCGTACGGCTTCCCGCCCGACTCCTCGACCTCCCGGAGCGCCAGCTCCCAGCTCTCCTTGAAGCCGATCCCGAACCCGGCCCGGACCAGGCGCACATCGGCCCCGGCCAGCCGGCTGATGAGGATGTTGCCGACCTTGTCGTACACGGAGTCGGGCCACTCCACCCAGCTCTCCTGCACCAGCACGCACTTCAGTCCGGCGCGGGCGGCGACGGCCGCGACCTGACGGGTGTGGTTGGACTGCACCCCGCCGATCGACACGAGTGTGTCGCAGCCCTGCGCGAGGGCGTCGGCGACCAGGTACTCCAGTTTGCGGGTCTTGTTCCCGCCGTACGCGATCCCGGAATTGCAGTCCTCCCGCTTCGCCCAGAGGGCGGCTCCGCCGAGGTGGGCGGTGAGCCGTTCCATCGGGTGCACCGGAGAGGGCCCGAAGAGGAGGGGGTAACGCGCGTACGAGGAGAGGGACATGGGGCCTCCTGGAACAGTGGGTCGAGTGGGTCGCCTGGAGCAGGGGGTCGGTCGGTCACTCGGTTTCTCGGCCGCCCGGCTGCTCGGCCGCCAGGTCGTCGGAGTCGGCGAGGTCCGCGAGGGTGCGCCAGATCTCCGCCGTGACGCGGACCGCCTCGTCCACGTCACCGCCGGCGCAGGCCTCGATCAGCCGGCCGTGCAGTCCGGCCGAACGGCAGGTGCCGCCCTCGCCGAAGCGCCGTCGCTCCAGCCGCCGGATGAGCGGGGTGTAGCGGGCGATGGTGGCGGCGGCCGCGCGGTTGCCGGCGGCCCGGACGAGGACGTCGTGCAGCGCGTCGTCGGCGCGCAGGGCGGCGTCCACGTCCCCGGCCCGTACGGCGGCCGCGAACCGCTCGTTGGCCGCGCGCATCCCCTCGACGTCCGCGGCGAACAGCCGGGGCACCGCCACCCGGGTGGCCAGCTCGTGCATCGCGCCGACCACGGCCGCCGCGTCCCGTACGTCGGCGGCCACCACCGGGGTCACCCGCGTGTAGCTCTGCGGCTTGCTCTCCAGCAGCCCCTCGTCGACCAGCCGGGCGAACGCCTCCCGCACCGGCGCCCGTGACAGCCCGAGCCGCTCGGCGAGATCGGCGTCGCGCACGACCGCGCCGGGGGCGATGTCCCCGGCCACGATGGCGTCCCGGATCGCCGCGTAGGCGCGGTCCCTGAGCAGAGTGCGTGGCACAGCTTCCATGAACTGAAATGTTAGATATCAGTCTGCCGGGGACGCAAGGCTCCGCCGCGGCCGGGAAAGTAGACGACCGGTCGTACACTCGGCCTCATGGGACGGACCAGCGATGCCCGCGAGAAGATCCTCAGCGCCGCGCGGTCACTGATCGAGCTGCGCGGTTACTCCGCGCTGGGTGTGGCCGAGATCTGCAAGACGGCCGGCGTGCCCAAGGGCAGCTTCTACTACTTCTTCGCGTCCAAGGAAGCTCTCGCCCTGGCCGTCGTCGACGAGCAGTGGGCCGGGCAGCGGCGCGCGTGGGAGCGGGTGCTGCACGGCGAGACGGCACCGCTGTCCCGGCTGCGCCTGCTGTTCGAGGAGACCGAGGCCGGGCAGCGCGCGGGACAGCAGAGCTGCGGCACCGTGGCGGGGTGCCTGTTCGGGAACCTCACCCTGGAACTGAGCAATCAGACCGAGGCCGTCCGTGACCGCCTTCAGGGAATCTTCGAGGCGCAGGTCGAGATGGTCGAGTCGGTCGTCGCCGAGGCCCTCGGGCGCGGCGAGGTCTCCGTGACCGACACCCGGGCGGCCGCGCGGGCCGTGGTCGCACAGCTCGAAGGGCAGGTCATGTTCGCCAAGCTCTACAACGACACGGACCGGCTCGGCCCCCTGTGGGCGAACTGCCTGGCACTGCTGGGCGCCCCCGCGCCGCGGGTCGGCGTGGCCGGTGCGGCCGGTGCGGCCGGTACCTGACGGAAGGTCCGGGTGCGGGGCGACCCGCGTCCGAAACAGGGCCGGCACCCGCCGTGCCAGGCACCGCTCCGGTCCCTGACCGCACCGCCGTGCCGGCCGGCACTTCGGCCCCTCAACGGATCCGTGACCCGCGGCTCCAGAGGGTCGTCACGGTGCGCCCTCGGCGCGGTCCGGGCCCGGGTCGTTGGGGTGGGGCTGGAGCGCGGTGACGGTGAGGGTCATCCACGGGCGCAGCGGCAGCGTCCCGAGCACCTTCTCGTGGAGTTCCGCCTCGTCGGCGGCGCGCCAGATACCGATGCTGCGCAGTTCGCCGACCGGCCGCCACAGCCGGGCCAGCCGACCGGAGGCGGCCAGTTCGCGGGCTCGGACGGCTTCGGCGGCGCGCCGTTCGTCGATCTCGTCCTGCCCGGTGCCCTCGGGCACGGTCGTGGTGATCTCGACCAGGAACTCTCGCATGGTCCCGCTCCGCTCGGTGAGGATCGATCGTGATGGATCGCGGCGGGCGGACGCCGTCGCGCTCGCCCACCTCCATCGTCCGCCCGCCGCCGCGCGGTCGACCACGTCCGCCTTTCTCGCTGCTGAGAGGAACAGCCTCCTACCGGCCTTTCCCCGGACGTAGCATGGCGGGCGTGGAGCTGCGCCAGCTGCGGTATTTCGTCGCGGTCGCCGAGGAACTGAACTTCGGACGGGCCGCCGCGCGGCTTCTGATCGCCGGGCCGTCCCTGTCCCAGCAGATCAAGGCCCTCGAGCGCGACCTCGGGGTCCGTCTCTTCGACCGCGACCGCCGGTCGGTCTCGCTCACCCCGGCCGGCGCGGACCTGCTCCCGCACACGCGCGCCCTGCTGGAGCGGGCCGACGACCTCCGCGGCCGCGCCCGTCGGCTGTCCGGTTCGCAGCCGGTACGCCTCGGGTACGTCAACTGGCTCCCGGCGGATCTGACCCGGCGCACCGCCGCGGTGGCCCAGGTCCATGTCGACGCGTGGGTCGCGCCCTCGCACACCCAGGCCGCCCGGGTGGCCGACGGCAGCCTCGACCTCGCCGTGTGCTGGGTACGGAACGAGGACCTGAAGCGGCACGGACTGCGCGCTCGCCTCCTCGGCGCCGACCGGCTGTACGCCGTCGCCAGGAGCACCGACGCCGGCGAACCGTCCGCCGCAACCGCCGCAACCGCCGTGTCCGTCGGGGACACCGACGTCCTGATCGACGACGACGTCACCTCCTGGGCGTCCTGGAACGCGTACGCCGAAGAGCTGACGCGGGCCACCGGGGCCCGAGCCGTGCGCATCTCCGACGGTGCCGTGACCGGTCCCGCCTTCTTCGACCACGTCCGCCGCTGCCGCCGTCCCGTCCTCAACTCGCCCAAGGGGCAGACGACTCCGCTGCCGTCCGACCTGGTCCGCCGCGAGGTCGTCGCGCCGAGGGTGTTCTGGACCTGGTCCCTGGTGCGGCGCGAGTCCGAGGAGCGTGCCGGGGTCCTGGGCGTCGTCGACGCGCTCTGCGACGGCGTCGGGGCCGACGGCCTCGGGATCCACGCCCCGGGCGCCTGGCTGCCCGCCGACGACCCGCACGCACTCCCCCGCTGACCTGCACTGACCTGCGCCGACCTGCGCTGGGAGCCTGTGCCTCCCAGGCCGGAGGAAACAGGTCCCGGGCAGGACCCTCCCGCCCTTTGACGCCGACCGACGACCGGCCTACGTTCTAAATAGTCGACCGGTCGGCTAGTAACCGGTCATCACGTCCCCCTCGGAGAAGATCACCATGAGCGTTCAGCAGCAGAAGGTCGCCGTCGTCACCGGCGCGTCGCAGGGCATCGGCGCCGGGCTGGTCGAGGCCTACCGCAAGCTCGGCTACGCCGTCGTCGCCACCTCACGCACCATCGCCCCCGCCGACGACCTCGACCTGGTCACCGTCCAGGGCGACATCGCCGACCCCGCCACCGCCGAACGCGTCGCCGCGGCGGCCGTGGAACGGTTCGGCCGGATCGACACGCTGGTCAACAACGCGGGCGTGTTCGTCGCGAAGCCCTTCACCGACTACACCCCGGACGACTACGCCACCGTGACCGGCGTGAACCTGGCCGGGTTCTTCCACCTCACCCAGCTCGCCGTCGAGCGGATGCTGGCCCAGGGCGGCGGCCACATCGTCAACATCACCACCAGCCTGGTCGACAACGCCGACGCCAACGTGCCCTCCGTGCTGGCCTCGCTGACCAAGGGCGGTCTGCAGTCCGCCACCAAGTCCCTCGCCATCGAGTACGCCACCCGGGGCATCCGGGCCAACGCCGTCTCGCCGGGCACCATCAAGACGCCGATGCACGCCGAGGAGACGCACGACTTCCTCGCCGCCCTGCACCCCGTCGGCCGGATGGGCGAGCAGAGCGACATCGTCGACGCGGTCGTCTACTTGGAGAACGCCCCGTTCGTCACCGGCGAGATCCTCCACGTCGACGGCGGCATGAGTGCCGGACACTGACCGGCGGACAGGAGCACAGCGATGAGCAGTGCCATGACGGACGACGAAGCGATCCTGCGCGGCGTCCTGGACCGGTGGAAGGCCGCGGTCGACGCGCACGAACCCGAGCGGGTCGCCGCCCTCTTCACCGAGGACGCGATCTTCCAGGGGCTACACCCCTACAGCACGGGAAGGCCGGGAGTCGCGGACTACTACGACTCCCAGCCCCTCGGCATGACGGCCGACTACCGGTTTCTCGAGACCAGGCGCCTCGCCGACGACCTCGTCCTCGGCTACCTGGACGTGGAGTTCTCGTTCACCGACCGGCCCACGATCGCCGTGTACCTCGGTGTTCTGCTCAGGCGCGAGGACGAGGACTGGCACATCGGCCACTACCAGGTCTCACGGCTGGGCTAGCCCTCGCCGGCGCTCAGGCCGCCCACGGCCACCGGGTGTCGTCGGCGGCCTCGAGCAGCGGCACCATCCGGAAGGCCGCGTCCGACAGACCGCCGAAGGTGTGCCGGTTCCCCTTGCCGGACGGTCCGTGGCCCGCGCGGTAGCCGGCCAGGTTCCAGGTGTAGACCGGCACGTTCGCCGGGACCTGGTCGGTCGGGTCGCCGTGGCGGCTCGCCGTGTACTGCTCGTCGGTGACGATCAGCACCCGGTCGTGGCCGCGGTAGTGCCGGCGCACGGCCTCGGTGGTGTCCGTACCACCGAGGTCTCCGAAGCGCTCCAGAATCTTCAGCATCGACTCCTCCTCACGGAACTTGATCGTGTTGCTGCCGGTGCCGAACTCGACGAGGTCGGCGTCGGCCGCCCGCAGCGCGAGCGCCGTGCCGAAGATCGCCGCCGCGTCGGCCCGGTTGAGCTCGGAACGGTCCGACAGCCGTGCGTAGAACATCGAACCGGACCGGTCGACGAGCACCAGCGTCCGGCCGGGCAGCGCGGGCACGTTGGCCAGCGAGTGGCCGAGCGCCCGCTCCAGCGGGTACGCCCAGCGCAGCGACGGCGCGTGCTGGTACGCGGCGAGGTACCGGAAGGGGAACTGCCGCGAGCGCGCGACCTCCGCCGGGTCGCTGATCTTCGCCGCCACCCGCGCGGCGACCTCGTCGGAGACTCCCGCCTCGTCGAAGTTGCGCAGGTTGCGCGTCAGAGCCATCGCCCCCATGGTCGGAATGACCGCCTCCCAGGCCGCCTTGTCCATCGGCCCCTGGAGCCAGCCCGCCAGCGCCTCCCAGGTCATGCCCGCCTCGGCGAGGCGCCGCGCGCCGCCCGCTCCGGTCACGACCCTGCGCCGCTTGGCGGGCCGCAGCGCCATCAGGTCGCGGTGCGCCGTGAGCACGGGCAGCGACTTGGGCACCACGGCCGTGTCGGGGTTGTGCCGGCGGTCGAGGGCGTACCGGAACAGCTCGCCCTGCCACGGCTTGGCCGGGTCCGGCGCGGCGTGCACCAGGTTGAGGATGTCGCCGAAGCGGTAGCCCTTCGAGGCCGTGTCGTACTTCAGCAGCGACTTGCCGTTGTAGAGCCGCCGTACGGCGTCGGCGATCCCGCGCTTGACGGGCTTGGGGATGTTGCGGCCGTACGTCGCCGTCCAGTACGCGAGCAGCTCGCCGGGCTCGTCCGGCCGCTGGAGCACGCGGTCCACGACCTGACGGTTCGAGGGGCCGTCGGTCGCGCCCGCCGTCAGACGGGCGTGCACGTACTCGGCGGCGCCCACGATCGCGGCGGTGCGGACGTTGCCCTCGCCGCGCAGCCAGCCCAGCAGGCCGGCCGTCCAGGACGGATCGCTGACGGCGAGTTCGCGCACCAGCTCGGCGAAGCGGTCGTCGCGGGCCGCGCCGGTCTCGTAGAAGGTCTGCTGGGAGACGAAGTTGGCGATCGCCAGCAGGAAAAGCTCGGAGCGGGCGTCCCGCTCACGGCCTCGGCCGCCCTGGTGGGTTCGGAGCACCCGGCCCGTGGTCGTCACGGGCGATACGGGCTGCGGATTACGGGCACGGAAATTGAAGCGCGCCATGGTGAATTCCCCCGAATTCATTGTTCATTCAGTCGTCCATCGGGAGAGGCGCAGCAAAAGGAAGGTGCCCGAGATCAGGGGTCGGCGACGGACTTAGCCAGATGCTCTACCGACTGAGCTACACCGACCTGAAGCCGATGACGGGACTCGAACCCGCGACCGTCCGATCCAATGAAGTAACCGTTGCCTGCGCACCGGGCACCCACCACATGCTGCGCCTCCCGAGATCAAGTCGGCGGCGGCCAGGATTTCTGTTGCAAAGAAGTAGCCGCAGCCCGCGCACCGGGAGGTGCTGTGAAATTGTGGTGTCCAGAGATCGAAGCCGGCGGAACCGACAAGGTGCTCTAACCCCTGAGCTACACCGGCGCGTTGTGCCGGTGGCGGGACTCGAACCCGCGGCCGCCCCATTATCAGTGGAAGTAGGTCCTGCCTTCGCACCTGGACGTGCACCACTTTAGGAGGGCGGCCGCGGATGGAGCGAGTGAATTAACTACCGCTCGGTGCTCACCGCTTCTGCCGCTTCCACGGCCCCGTGATCGCGAGCATGATGCCAGGGGTCTGGATGTTGGCGAACAGGGTGTGGCCGTCGGGCGAGAAGGTGACGCCGGTGAACTCGCTGTATTCCGGCTCGTCCGCGGTGCCGATGTTCAGCTCGTTGCGGGCGATGGGGTAGGTGCGGCCGCTGTCGGTGGCGCCGAACAGGTGCTGGACGCCCTCGCCGTCCTCGGCGATGACGAGTCCGCCGTACGGGGAGACGGTGATGTTGTCGGGGCCGTCGAGGGCGCCGTCGACGGACGGGTCGGGGTTCACGCCGAGCAGCACCTTCAGGGTCAGCGTGCGGCGCTTGGGGTCGTAGAACCAGACGGCGCCGTCGTGCTGGACGGGGCTCTCGTCACGGGCGTAGGAGGACACGATGTAGGTGCCGCCGTCGCCCCACCACATGCCCTCCAGCTTGCGGGCGCGGGTAACCTGACCGTCGGTGAACTGCTTGCGGACGGGCACCGATCGGGCGTCGCGGTCGGGAACGTCGATCCAGTCCACGCCGTAGACGGTGCCGATCTTCGTGGCGCGGGAGAGGTCGTCGACGAACTTGCCGCCCGAGTCGAAGCACTTGAAGGCCTGGAGGACGCCGGCGTCGTCGGCGAGGGTGCGCAGCTTGCCGCGGCCGTGGCGGAAGCCCGCCGGCGGGGTCCAGCGGAAGAGCAGGCCGTTCGGTCCCGAGGCGTCCTCGGTGAGGTAGGCGTGGCCGCGCTTGGGGTCGATGACGACGGCCTCGTGGGCGTACCGGCCGAACGCCTTGATCGGCTTGGGGTCGCGGTTGGCGCGGCGGTCCTCGGGGTCGACCTCGAAGATGTAGCCGTGGTCCTTGGTCATGCCGTTCTGGCCGGCCTTGTCCTCGGTCTCCTCGCCGGTCAGCCAGGTGTCCCAAGGCGTGGTGCCGCCCGCGCAGTTGGTGGAGGTGCCGGCGATGCCGACCCACTCGGCGACATGCCCGCCGGGGCGCACCTCGACGACGGTGCAGCCGCCGGCCGCCGCCGGGTCGTAGACCAGGCCCTCGGTGAGCGGGACCGGGTACGGCCAGCTCGCGCGCGTGCCCTTCAGCTCGTGGTTGTTGACGAGCAGGGTCGCGCCGCGCGGGCCGCAGAAGGTGGCGGTGCCGTCGTGGTTGGACGGCGTGCTCTCGCCGGACTCCAGCTTGGTCCTGCCGCTGTAGGTGATGACGCGGTACTTGAACCCGGCGGGCAGCGCGAGGATGCCGTCGGGGTCGGGCAGCAGCGGTCCGTAGCCGACCCCGTGGTGCCCGGCAGCCGACGCCTGTTTCGCGTCCGCGGTGTCCGCCGCGGACGCGGTCTCCGTGGACGCGAGGGCGTTCGGCGCGGTGGCGAGGGCGCCTACGCTGCCCGCCAGCGCGACCCCGGCACCGGTGATCGCGGATTGTCTGGCGAAGTCCCTGCGGGTGAGCGACATGATGTCTCCTGAGACGCGGTGAGAGTGCCGTGGAGGGTGGCGGACCTCGGTTCGGCGTCACCGTCCCGCCCATGCCTGAACGGGAGTTGAACGGGGTGCGACTTCAGGGGACCCCGTTCCGTGAATCCGTACGGATCCGGCCACGGGAGCCCCGAGGCGTCCGCGCCGCGGGGGACTCATCCGCCCTGCTGCGACCTCGCCTTGAACGCGGCCTTGCGTGCTTCCTTCGCGATGCGCTTGTCCGGATGCAGACGCCCCATGGCCTCCAGGACGTCCGGGGTCGCCGGGTGGTCGACCCGCCAGGCGGCCGAGAAGAATCCGCTGTGCTGCTGGGCCAGCCCCTCGACGAGGGCCTGGAGTTCCTCGGAGTTGCCCTCGGCGGCGAGTTGCGCCGCCACCGTGTCGATGGTGAGCCAGAAGACCAGGTCCTCGGAGGGCGCCGGTACGTCCGTCGCGCCGAGTTCGCTGAGCCAGACGCGGGCGAGGCCGCCGAGTTCGGCGTCGTCGAGGACCTCACGGACGGCGGGTTCGGCCTGGCCGCCGACGAGGGAGAGAGCCTGCTGGCAGCGCAGCCGGCGCAACGGGGCGCCGGCGTCCGAGCCGCGGGCGGCGGCCAGCAACTCCCGTGCCGCGTCGAGGGGTTCGCGGCGGACCAGCCATTGCTCGGTCTCGGCGAGGGCGGCGCCGGGGCCGTAGCCGGAGCTGCCGTCGAGGAGGACGTCGGCGCCCTTGTCGGCGAGGTCGCCGACGGCCGGGGCCTGGAAACCGGCCTCCAGCAGCCGGGCCCGCAGCCCGTACACGCCGAGGGGGGTGAGCCGGACCATGCCGTAGCGCGAGACGTCGGTCTCGTCGACGGGGGCCGCGGGCTCCTCGTCCGGGTCCGCCATCAGGTCCTCGTCGACGGGCCGGTAGGCGACGATCCCGATCGGTTCCAGGAGCCGGAACTGGTCGTCGAGCCGCATCATCGCGTCGGAGACCTGTTCCAGGACGTCGTTGGTGGGCTCGTCCATGTCACCGGGGATGATCATCGACGCGGCCAGGGCGGGCAGCGGGACCGGGGCGTCGCCGGGGCCGTCCTCGCTGGCGGTGAGCAGGTAGAGGTTGCCGAGGACACCGTCGAGGAACTCGGCCTCGGCCTCGGGGTTCCAGTCGAGCCGGGAGAAGTCGACCTCTCCGCCCTCGTCCATGACCTCCATCAGCTCGTCCAGGTCGGGGACGGACGCGTCGGCGAGCACGGTCTCCAGGACGCCGAGCCAGACGGCGAGGATGTCGTGCGGGGAACCGCCGGTCAGCAGGGCCAGGTCCTCGCCGGCCGTGACGGTGCCGGCCTCCTCGTCGACGACCTCCACGAGCCCGGCGTCCACGGCGACCCGCCAGGCCTCGCTCGCGTAGGCGGCGGCGTCGTCCCCGGTCAGCCCCAGCACCTCGGCGGCGGGCGCCAACTGGTCCTCGACGAGCCCGCCCCCGGCGTCGACCCGGGTGCCGGGACCGGCCCAGCGGGCGAGCAGGGCGGCCCGGGAGAGCAACGGCGTGGACAGCGCGTCGCGCGCCAGCTCCGCTTCGGGGTGCAGCCGCACCGGCGGGAGGGGGGAGCTGTCTGACATCGGCTGGTTCTCCTAGGGCGCGTGGTGCCACCGGCCCGCTGGGGGCACTGGGCCACTCAGCCTAGACGGGTATGGACCCATGCCGCCCGGTTCATCTCCCCGCCGGGCGGCGTACATGGCCGAAACCTTGACAAGTGGCGTGACCAGGCAGGAGATTGACGCGCGTAGAAATCCGATGGACATCTGTTCACTGTATTTTCTACGCGCGTCGCGTCCGCCCCGCAGACCGCGGCCCCCGTTCCACGCTCGACCCTCGTTCCACGCTCCACGCTCCACGCTGCACCCTCGTTCCACGCTGCACCTTCGTCCACGCTCCACCCTCGTCCCGGCGCTCATGTACGTCCCCGGAGGGATTCCGTTGCCGAGCAAGAAGTCCGCGCGTCTCGCCGCGCTCACCGTCGCCGCCGTCTGTTCCGCGGCCTCCACCGTCGCCCTGTCCGCGCCCGCGCACGCGGAGACGGTGGCCATTCACGACATCCAGGGCACGACCCGGCTGTCGCCGTACGCCGGCCAGGCGGTCACGGGTGTGGCCGGAATCGTCACCGGTGTGCGCACCTACGGATCGTCCAGAGGCTTCTGGATCCAGGATCCGAACCCGGACGCCGACCCGGCCACCAGTGAGGGCGTCTTCGTCTTCACCAGCTCCACCCCGAAGGTCGCCGTCGGTGACTCGGTCACGGTCACCGGCACGGTCTCGGAGTTCGTCCCGGGCGGCGCCTCGACCGGCAACCAGACCGTCACGGAGATCACCAAGCCGACGGTGACCGTCCTCTCCAGCGGCAACGCGGTCCCGGCCGCGACGGTCGTGAACGCGAAGTCGGTCCCGGCCGCGTACACCCCGGCCGGTGACACCGCCGCGAGCAACTCGATCAACGCGCTCACCCTGCGGCCCGCCCGGTACGCCCTGGACTACTACGAGTCCCTCGAGGGCATGAGCGTCCAGGTCGCCGACGCCCGCGTGGTCACCGCCACCGACCCGTACACCGAGCTGTGGGTCACGGTGAAGCCGCACGAGAACACCAGCCGCCGCGGTGGCGCGCTGTACGGCTCCTACACCTCGCAGAACACCGGCCGGCTCCAGATCCAGTCGCTCGGCGCGACGGCGGACTTCCCCGTCGCGAACGTCGGCGACTCCCTCACCGGCGTCACCGCGGGCCCGCTCGACTACAACCAGTTCGGCGGCTACACCCTCGTCGCGAACCGGCTCGGCACGCTGAAGAGCGGCGGCCTGGAGCGGGAGACGACGCAGAAGCAGAAGAAGGGCGAGCTGGCGGTCGCGACGTACAACGTCGAGAACCTCGACCCGTCCGACGCCACGTTCGAGGAGCACGCCTCCGCGATCGTGAACAACCTGAAGTCGCCCGACATCGTGTCCCTGGAGGAGATCCAGGACAACAACGGCGCGACCAACGACGGTACCGTCGCCGCCGATGTGACGGTCGGCAGGCTGATCGACGCGATCGTGGCCGCGGGCGGCCCCGAGTACGACTGGCGCTCGATCGACCCGACGAACAACACCGACGGCGGCGAGCCGGGCGGGAACATCCGTCAGGTGTTCCTGTTCAACCCGGAGCGGGTCTCCTTCACCGACCGCGCGGGCGGCGACGCGAGCACGGCCGTCGGCGTCACCAAGGTGCGCGGCAAGGCGCAGCTGACCGCCTCCCCCGGCCGCATCGACCCGGCCGACGCGGCCTGGGCGAGCAGCCGCAAGCCGCTGGTCGGCGAGTTCGTCTTCCGCGGCCGCACGGTCTTCGTGATCGCCAACCACTTCAACTCCAAGGGCGGCGACCAGGGGCTGACCGCGCAGTACCAGCCGGTGGTGCGCAGCTCGGAGACGCAGCGCCACCAGCAGGCGACGCTGGTCAACACGTTCGTCAAGGACATCCTCGACACGCAGAAGAACGCGGACGTCATCGCGCTGGGCGACATCAACGACTTCGAGTTCTCCGGCACCGCGCAGCTCCTCGAGGGCGACGGCGAGCTGTGGTCGGCGATCAAGTCGCTGCCGAGGAGCGAGCGTTACACCTACGACTACCAGGGCAACCAGCAGGTCCTGGACCAGATCCTGGTCAGCCCGTCGATCCGGCGCGGCTGCGACTTCGAGTACGACAGCGTGCACATCAACTCGGAGTTCCACGACCAGATCAGTGACCACGACCCGCAGGTGCTGCGCTTCCGGCCGTAGCGCCCGCGGCCGCGATCACCGGGGCCGGCTGAACACCGCGTCCAGCCGGCCCCGCCAGGCGTTGCTCCGACCGCTACCTCTTCGACCCCCTGCCACTTCGACGACCACCGCTCTGACGACCACTGTTTCGACGACGACTACTTCGACGGCTGCTGCTTCACCCTGCGTCGGCCGATCACCCCTGCCGCCACCAGTGCCACGGCCGCCGCGCCCACGATCACCACCGGCCGCGGGTGCCGGAGGGCGAACCGTACGGGTACGCGGACCGGAGCGGGCGCCGAGCGCTCCGCGGTGCGACCCGCGCGGGCCGCGTTGTCCCTGAGGTCGTGACGGGCGTGGAGCGCGTGATCCTGGGCGGTGCGGCCGACGCGGGCGGCGGCGTCCTGCACTGCGTGCCGCGCACGGCCCCCTCGCCCCTGGGCCGTATGGCCCGACCTTGCCTGAGCCGCGTGCCCCACGCGGCTCGCCCGTTCCTGAACGGCGTGTCCCGCACGTCCGGCCCGTTCCTGCATGTGATAGCTCGCCTGGGACGCCGTGCTGCGCAGTTGTACGGTCATCGCGCCCGCGCGGTCCATGAGGTCGGCGGCGCGGGCCCGGGTGCGGCCGCGGACGTCCGCCCTGGCCGCCAACTCCTCGACCGTGGCCCCGAGCCGGTGCCGGGTCCGCTCGATCTGCCGACGCAGGTCGGCCGTTGTCCTGTCCGTCATCGGTGTGCCCTCTCCTTGATCTCCTCGACGTCGGCCCGGACGCTGCCGAGGGTCTCCTCGGGAGTGGGCGGCGCGGCCCGGCGCAGTTGGCCACGGCCGACCGCGGCCAGCACGCCGGCGATCACGAAGAGCACCGCCGTCACGATGAGCGCGGCCGCCCAGACGGGCAGCGTCAGCGAGAGGGCGGCGACGCCCGTGCCCGCGAGCGCCAGCAGCCCGGCGTACGCGAACGCGCCCGCGGCGCCGAGCAGCCCTCCGCCGCGCCCGGCACGCCGCCCCTTCTCGGTGAACTCGTGCTTGGCGAGGGCCAGTTCCTGCCGTACGAGCCGGGAGAGCTGTTCGGTGGCCTGGCCGACGAGTTCACCGACGGTGTGGTGTCCGTCGCCGTGGTGCCCGTTGCTCCGCTGCCCGCTGCCGTGGCGCCCGTTGCTGTTGGGTCGGATGTCCGTGGTCCCGGTCACGGCGTTCCGCCTCCTCTCGGTTCCGGAACATTCGGGTACCCCGGCCGACCCCCGCCACCCCTCACGGCGACCCTCTACCGCGGAACATCTGTACAGGAACACTTATCTGTATGCCGTAGAAGAATTAAGTAGAGCTTCACCTTGGTGAGCCCGAGACTACCCCTATGACGACAGCTCGCCCCACGCCCCCGAGTCCGACTCCCGCGCCGTCCACCACCCCGTCCCCCGTCCCGCCCCCGCCCCCGCGCCCCGCTCCGGTCTTCGGCCGTGCGCTCTGCGCGATGGTCACGCCGTTCACCGGAAGTGGCGCACTGGATCTCGGCGGTGCGCGGCGGCTCGCCGACCGGCTGGTGTCCGCCGGCTGCGACGCACTGGTGCTCTCCGGTACGACGGGCGAGTCGCCGACCACGTCGGACGCCGAGAAGGCGGAACTGGTGGCCGCGGTACGGGAGGCGGTGGGCGACCGGGCGTCGATCGTGGCCGGGGTGGGCACCTCCGACACCCGCCACACCGTCGAACTCGCCCGGGCCGCCGAGAAGGCGGGAGCGGACGGGGTGCTCGTCGTCAGCCCGTACTACAGCAGGCCTCCGCAGGACGCCCTGGAGGCACACTTTCGGGAGGTCGCGGATGCCTCCGGGCTGCCGGTGATGCTGTACGACATCCCCGGCCGCACGGGCACGCGGATCGAGCCGGACACCATGCTCCGGCTCGCCGAGCACCCCCGGATCGTCGCGGTCAAGGACTGCTCCTACGACTTCCTCGGCGCCCAGAAGGTGCTCTCCCGCACCGAGTTGGCGTACTACGCGGGCTGCGAGGAGCACCACCTCGCGCTGTACGCGGTGGGCGGGGCGGGCTATGTCAGCACGGTCGCGAACGTGGTGCCGGACCGACTCCGTTCCGTCCTGGACGCGTTCGACGCGGGTGACACCTCCCGGGCCGCGAGACTCCAGCAACAGGCCATGGAACTGGTCGAGTCGATGATGGCCTCGGGCCTGCCCGGAACCGTCACCGCCAAGGGGCTCCTGGGCGACCTGGGCCTGCCGGCCGGCCCGGTGCGCTCGCCGCTGCGGCCCGCCGACCGCGAGACGGTGGTCGGCCTGCGCGCGGCCTACGACCGGCTCACGGCCCGCCCGGCGTCCTGAGCGCCGGGCGAGGGCCGGTCAGCGGCCCGCGAAGATCGGCGTCCAGCGTCCGAGGGTGCCGTCCCCGGTGGCCCGGAACCAGCCCCAGTCGCTGGTGGGGACTGCCCCCACGAAAATTCCGCCGGCCATCGGACATGCTCACGTACGGTGAGTGCATGAGTCGGCCGCTGCTGTATCTCGACGTCGACGGTCCCCTCAACCCGTACGCCGCCAAGCCCTCGAAGCGACCGGCGGGCTATACGACCGTCAGGGCGTCCGTGGGCCGCGAGCAACCGCTGCGGGTCTGGCTGCACCCCGGGCACGGCGCCGAACTGCTCCGCCTCCCCTACGACCTGTGCTGGGCGACGACCTGGATGTCCCAGGCCAACCGCTGGATCGCGCCGGTGGTGGGACTGCCCGAGCTTCCGTACGTCGACTTCGGCGAGGCGCTCTTCGCCCACCGGCCCGACGGGGTCCACTGGAAGACGGAGGCGATCGTCGCCCACGCCGCGGGCCGCCCCTTCGCCTGGGTGGACGACGAACAGTCCCCCGCCGACACGACCTACGTCACCACCCACCACCCGGCACCGGCCCTCCTGCACCACGTGAACCCCCGACTCGGCCTACGTGAAGAGGACTTCACCGCACTGGCGGAATTCGCGGCAGCACTGCAGGCATGAGGAAGTGGTGAGGAGGTCACCGGTCGTTCAGACGAGCGCCTGCGTGGGAGCGGGCAGGTACGGGGCGATGTTGCGCCAGGCGCGCTCCATGTACTCCTCCTTCTCGCCGACCGGGGCGACATAGTGCAGCGCGCCGTCGGCGGCCTCCTTGCCCCGCAGACGGGCGATGATCCAGGCGGCGAGGTAGTGCGAGGCCAGGCAGCCGCCGGCGGTGGCGATGTTGTCCTTGGCGTAGAAGGGCTGGTTGAGCACCTCGACGCCCGCGGCGACGACCCAGGGCTTGGTCGTCAGATCGGTACAGGCGGGGATGCCGCCCAGCAGGCCGAGCCTGGCCAGTACGAGCGCGCCGGAGCACTGTGCCGCGATGAGCCGGCGCGAGGGGTCCAGCCGGCGCAGGACATTCATGATCGCCGGGTCTTCGACGACCTCGCGGGTGGCGATGCCACTGCCGACGATGACGGCGTCGGCGGCGCACGCCTCCTCAAGGGTGGACATCTGCTCGATGACCACGCCGTTCATCGACGTCACCCTGGGGCCGGGGGTGGCGATGGTGACGCGCCAGTCGTCGGTCTTGATGCGGTTGAGCACGCCGAGCGCGATCAGGGAGTCGAGCTCGTTGTAGCCCTCGAAGGTGAGGATGGCGATGTGAGGCACGGCGGCTGTCCTTCCGCATGGGTGGGTGGGTCTTGACGGTATGGATCCGTGAACAGGACAGTCAAAGAATTGTCATGCATGGTCGAGGACCCTCCCCCGCCTCTGGCGGCAACCGCGCCGGACATCACCGTCTACGTCTCGGGACTGTCCAAGAGCATCGCCACCGGCCTGCGGGTCGGCTTCGTCGTCGCCCCGCCCTCCGCGGTGCCCTCGCTCGAACGCTCGATCCGGGCGACCACCTGGAACAGTCCGGCCCTCACCACCACGATCGCCTGCCGCTGGCTCGACGACGGGACGGTGGACCACCTGGAAGCGCAGAAACGGGACGACGCCGAGGCCCGGCAGGCACTCGCCCGACAAGAGCTGGCGTGCCTCCCGCTCATCGGCCACCCCTCGTCCTGCTTCACCTGGCTGCCGCTGCCCGACGACGCACGCGCCGACCGCCTGACCGCCACCCTCGCACGTCAGCACGTCTCGGTGTCCACGGCCGAGCCGTTCACCACCTCGACGCACACACCGCAGGCGCTCCGCCTCGCCCTGGGCTCAACCGATCCGGACCGTCTCCGGTCGACGCTGCGCACGGTGCGACGAGTCGCCGTCGAGGACGCCCACGCTTGAACGCCCCGATGATGCGGGCTCACACACGAGCGCCCTCCCGGGCCGTCCTCGGGCCGTGGAAGGGCGCTCCATGGTGACCAACGCCGGCGACCACCGACGGCTCGGCAGCAGGCCAGGGCGTTGATCTGTTCCGGCAGCCGCAGGTCACGGCCGCCGGTCACGGATCAGTTGTGGCTGTGCAGGATCTCGTTCAGGCCGCCCCACACCGCGTTGTTCGGGCGGGCCTCGACCGCGCCGGTCACCGAGTTGCGGCGGAAGAGGATGTTCGAGGCGCCGGAGAGCTCGCGGGCCTTGACGATCTGGCCGTCGGGCATGGTGACCCGGGTGCCCGCGGTGACGTACAGGCCGGCCTCGACCACGCACTCGTCTCCGAGGGCGATGCCGACGCCCGCCTCGGCGCCGATGAGGCAGCGCTCGCCGATGGAGATGATCACGTTGCCGCCGCCGGACAGCGTGCCCATCGTGGAGGCGCCGCCGCCGATGTCCGAGCCGTCGCCGACGATGACGCCCGCGGAGATGCGGCCCTCGACCATCGAGGTGCCGAGGGTGCCCGCGTTGAAGTTGACGAAGCCCTCGTGCATGACCGTGGTGCCCTCGGCGAGATGGGCGCCGAGGCGGACCCGGTCGGCGTCGGCGATCCGGACGCCCTTCGGCGCGACGTAGTCCGTCATGCGCGGGAACTTGTCGATGGACGTGACCTGGAGGTGCAGGCCCTCCGCGCGGGCGTTCAGACGGACCTTCTCGACGTCGTCCACGGCGACCGGGCCGAGCGAGGTCCAGGCGACGTTGGCGAGGTGACCGAACATGCCGTCCAGGCTCTGCCCGTGCGGCTTCACGAGCCGGTGGGAGAGCAGGTGCAGGCGCAGGTAGACGTCGTGCGCGTCGAGCGGCTTGTCGTCGAGCGAGGCGATGACCGTGCGGACCGCGACCACCTCGACGCCCCGGCGGGCGTCCGGACCGATCGCCTTCGTCGCACCCTCGCCGAGCAGCTCCACGGCCTTCTCGGCGGACAGGCGCTCGGTGCCGGACGGGCCGGGCTCGGCGACGAGCGCGGGCGCGGGGAACCAGGTGTCGAGAACAGTGCCGTCGGCGGCGATCGTGGCGAGGCCGGCGGCCGCGGCGCCGGTGGTGCGGGGAACAGTCGTGTCGGTCATGAGGGCAACCTAACCGGCGGGGGGCCGCAGAGGCCAACCCGCACAGCGGTGTCTCAGGACGCGGGCCGCGCGCCACCGCCGGCCTGGTGAGTTTCTCTTGGGAACCAACCGTGTCAGCATGGCCGTCATCGACGGGAGGAGGCCCATGGCCCGCAGGACGAGCCCGGAGGATTCCGGCTGCGGCATCGCGCAGGCACTGGACGTCGTCGGGGACCGGTGGACCCTGCTGATCGTCCGCGACACCGCTCGCGGAGTGCAGCGTTTCGACGAGCTCCAGCGCGAACTCGGCCTGTCCCGGAAGGTGTTGACCGAGCGGCTGCGGCTTCTCGTCGAGGCCGAGGTGCTCGCGCGGGTGCCGTACCAGGAGCGACCGGTGCGCCACGAGTACCGCCTCACCCCGCGCGGCCGGGCCCTGTTGCCCGTCCTGGTCGCCCTCCAGGACTGGGGCGACGCCTGGGTCCTGGGTGACGGCGGCACCACGGCCACGGCGGAGCAGGCGTCCGCGGAGGCCCGCCGCGTGCACGCCCTGACGGGCACCCGGCTGCCCGATCTCCGGCTGGTCGACGACCGGGACTCACCGCGCGATCCGGTCGCCGGCGACGCGCTCCACACCGTTCTCTACTGCTTCCCCGGCGCCTACGCCCGCCCCGACGCCTACCCACCGGGCTGGGCGGAGATCCCGGGCACCCCGGGCTGCACACTGGAGTCCCGCACCTACCGCGACCGGCTCGCCGGGTTCCGCGCGGCGGGCGCTGCGGTGCACGGGGTGTCCACCCAACGCCCTGACGAGCAGCGTGCGTTCGCGCAGGAGGAGCGGCTGGACTTTCCGCTGCTGTCCGACGCCGAGTTGGTGTTGATCACCGCGCTGCGGCTGCCGACGTTCCGGGCGGCGGGGGCGAGCCGGCTTAAACGGCTGACCCTGGTCGTGGACCGGGAGCGGGTCGTCCGGCATGTGCAGTATCCGGTGACGGACGTGGCGGGGAGCGTCGAGGAGGCGCTCGGCGTCGTCCGGCGCCTGGGCGAGGACGCCTCACCGGAGCGCCACCAGGGGTAGCGGGGGACCACGGGCGGCGGAGGGACCGGGAGTTGCGCGGGAACCGGGCGCGGCGGGGATGAGCCAGGTCAGCGCGGGGGGATGAGCCGGGTCAGCGCTTCCCGGGCGTACTCCTCGTCGTAGGGCGCGTCCGTCAGCAGCACCTGGAGACAGATCCCGTCCATCAGCGCGACCAACGCGCGTGCGGTGAGCGGGTCGACGTGCCCGGCAAGGAGGGTGGCGAGGTCCTCGGCCCACTCGGCGGCGACGGGACGCAGCGCGGGCCGTCGCAGGGCGGCCAGGTAGAGCTCGTACTCCAGCTCGACGCCGGTACGCTCGCCGGCCAGCCATTCACCGAGCAGTCCGGCCAGTTCGGCGGGCAGGTCGAGGCGGGTGTCCGTCAGCCCGCCGTGCGTCGCGACCGCCTTGGCGAAGCCCTCGTTGGCCTGCCGCAGGGCGGCGATCATCAGTTCGTCGAGGGTGGCGAAGTGGTAGGTGGTGGAACCGAGGGGTACGTCCGCCTCGGCGGCGACCGAGCGGTGACTCAGTCCGGCCAGTCCCTTCGCCCCGACGACCCGGATCGCCGCGTCGATGATCCGCTGCCGTCGCTCGGGGTCGTGACGCCTGGGCATCAGTGCGCACCTCCCAGGTTCAGTACGACCACTCCCCCGACGATCAGCAGGATGCCGACGGCCTTGGTGGGCGTCAGGGACTCCCCGAACAGGGCGAGCCCTATGACGGCGATGGTCGCGGTGCCGACCCCGGCCCAGATCGCGTACGCCGTACCGATGCCTACGGTCTTGAGGGTCTGGGCGAGGAGCAGGAAGGAGACGACATAGCCGGAGGCCGTCAGCAGCGACGGCCAGAGCCTGCTGAAGCCGTCGCTGTACTTCATGGCCGTCGTCGCGGCCACCTCGGCGGCGATCGCGCCGGCGAGCGTCAGGTATCCCATGCGTACAAGCGTACACAACGATGCGTACGGGTGTACACAACGAGGTGCGCACCGGCCGTTCCCTCCCAAGTCGGCGCGAAGTCGGAAGTGTTACCGACGGGGAGTCGAAAGCGTTATGGAAAGCGCTCGCCCAAACGGATGAACCTGAGCCACAGGTTCCACTACTGTTTCACCGTTCACACACCGGGTCATCGCAGCCGCGGCCGCCGTCAGGGAACGCCGCTGGAGGAACAGCGCATGCCAGACAACAAGTCCCGGCCCTCTCAGGAACAGCCCTGGGAGAACGGCTGGGCCCCGGACACCTCCCGGGCACCCGGAACACGGCGCCTCTGGCTGGCCGGCGGTCTCGCCGTGGCCACCATCGTGGCGTGCGTGACCGCAATCGCCTTGAACGACAAGCCTGTTGACGACAAGTCGGAGGCCCGTCAGGGACAGACGCTGTCGGACGAGGAGACGGAGGGCGGCCTGATCTCCTTCGCCACCCCTTCCGCGAGCGGGTCGCCGACACCGACGGGGAAGAAGAGCACGGCCGCGTCCGCGTCGCCGAAGACCTCCTCCTCCCCCGAGGCGCAGGGCAGTTCGACGCCGCACGCCCCGGCCGCACCGTCCGCGTCGTCGACGACGAAGCCGCCCGCCCCCAAGCCGGCCGCCACCCGGCGTTCGGTCCGCTCGGTCAACTACCCCGACCGCTACTGGCAGGTGAGCGGCGGCCTGGTGAAACTCGATCAGGCCGACGGCTCGGAGTCCCGTGCGGACTCCACGTTCACCGTGGTGAAGGGCCTGGCCGACAGCTCCTGCTCCACCTTCGTCACGGCGGACGGCACGTACCTGCGACACCGCGACTTCGTCCTGCGCGCCGAGCGCGACGACGGCTCGGCCCTCTTCAAGCAGGACGCCACCTTCTGTACCGTCCCCTCCTCCTACTCCTCCGGCGCGGTCATGCTGGAGTCGGTGAACTACCCCGGCCGTTTCCTGCGCCACAAGAACTTCGCGCTGCGCCTGGACACGTACGGCTACGGCTCCAACCACCGCGAGGACTTCTCGTTCAACCTGGTGGACGGGCTGGCCTGAGCACACACGAGAGCGGCGGCACCCGGTGGGTGCCGCCGCTCTCGTGTGCCGGGGAAGATCTCGGGCTGGATCTCAGACGTTGAACCCGAGCGCGCGAAGCTGCTCGCGGCCGTCGTCCGTGATCTTGTCCGGGCCCCACGGCGGCATCCAGACCCAGTTGATGCGCAGCTCGTTGACCAGGCCGTCCGTGGCGGACTTCGCCTGGTCCTCGATCACATCCGTCAGCGGGCAGGCCGCCGAGGTCAGGGTCATGTCGATCGTCGCGATGTTCGCGTCGTCGATGTGGATGCCGTAGATCAGCCCGAGGTTGACGACGTCGATGCCCAGTTCGGGGTCGACGACGTCGTACAGCGCCTCGCGGACTTCCTCTTCGGAGGCCGGCTTCATCTCAAGGGTCTCGCTCATGCCGTCTTCCTTTCGGCGTCGGCTCCGCCCAGGGCTTGGGCCGTCGCGTCCTTCCACGCCATCCAGCTGAGGAGGGCGCACTTGACCCGTGCCGGGTACTTGGAGACACCGGCGAACGCGACCGCGTCCTCCAGCACCTCCTCCATCGCGTCGTCGGGCTCGATCCTGCCCTTGGACTGCATCAGCTCCAGGAAGGTCTCCTGGATCTTCTGCGCCTCCGCCAGATCCTTGCCGACCAGCAGGTCGTTCAGGACGGACGCGCTCGCCTGGCTGATGGAGCAGCCCTGGCCCTCGTAGCTGACGTCCTCGATCTTCGTGCCGTCGTACTTCACACGGAGGGTGATCTCGTCGCCGCAGGTCGGGTTCACATGGTGCACCTCGGCGTCGCCGTCGCGCAGACCACGCCCGTGCGGGTGCTTGTAGTGATCCAGGATGACTTCCTGGTACATCGAGTCCAGCTTCACGGTCTCAGCTCACGCCCCTCAGCCGAAGAAGTTCCGTACATGCTCCAGACCGTCGACCAGAGCATCGATCTCGGCCGGCGTGGAGTACAGATAGAACGACGCTCGCGTGGTCGCGGGAATTCCGTAGCGCAGGCAGACGGGCCGGGCGCAGTGGTGACCCACCCGGACCGCGATGCCCTGCTCGTCCAGCACCTGGCCCACGTCGTGCGGGTGGATGTCGCCGAGCGTGAAGGAGATCGCCGCGCCGCGGTCCTCGGCCGTCGCCGGGCCGATGATCCGCAGGTCGGGCACCTCGGTCAGGCGACGCACCGCGTACTCGGTGATCGCGTGCTCATGGGCGAGGATCTTGTCCATGCCGATCGCGGACAGGTAGTCGACGGCCGCGCCCAGACCGACCGCCTGCGCGATCGGCGGGGTGCCCGCCTCGAACTTGTGGGGCGCCGGGGCGTAGGTCGACGAGTGCATCGACACCGTCTCGATCATCTCGCCGCCGCCGAGGAACGGGGGGAGGTCCTCGAGCAGCTCCTGGCGACCCCAGAGGACGCCGATGCCGGTCGGGCCGCACATCTTGTGGCCGGTGAAGGCCACGAAGTCGGCCTGGAGGGCCTGCACGTCCATCGGCATGTGCGGCGCGGCCTGCGAGGCGTCGATCAGGACCAGGGCCCCGACCTCCTGCGCACGGCGCACTATCGCCTCGACCGGGTTCACGGTGCCGAGGATGTTCGACACCAGCACGAAGGAGACGATCTTCGTCTTCTCGGTGATGATCTCGTCGATGTTGGAGAGGTCGAGCCGGCCGTCGTCGGTCAGGCCGAACCACTTCAGTTTCGCGCCGGTGCGCTGCGACAGCAGCTGCCACGGGACGATGTTGGAGTGGTGCTCCATCTCGGTGATGACGATCTCGGTCTCGTGGTCCACGCGGTAGGGCTCGTCGGCCCAGCCCAGCATGTTCGCCACGAGGTTGAGCGACTCGGAGGCGTTCTTGGTGAAGATCACCTCGTCGCGGCTCGGCGCGTTGATGAACGCGGCGACCTTGTCGCGCGCGCCCTCGTACAGCGCCGTGGCCTCCTCGGCGAGCACATGCACACCGCGGTGGACGTTGGCGTTGTAGCGCTCGTAGTACTCGTTGAGGGCGTCCAGCACCTGGCGCGGCTTCTGCGAGGTCGCCGCGTTGTCCAGGTACACGAGCTTCCTGCCGTCGTGGACCTGCCGGTCCAGGATGGGGAAGTCCTTGCGGATCGCCTCGGTGTCGAGGAGGCCCGGCAGCTGCGTCACGCGGATACGCCACCCTTCGTGTATGCCTCGTAGCCCTCGTTCTCCAGCTTGTCGGCGAGCTCGGCGCCGCCGGACTCGACGATGCGGCCGGCCGAGAAGACGTGGACGAAGTCGGGCTTGATGTAGCGCAGGATGCGCGTGTAGTGCGTGATCAGCAGGGTGCCGACCTCACCGGTCTCGCGGACCCGGTTGACGCCCTCGGAGACGATGCGAAGGGCGTCGACGTCCAGACCGGAGTCCGTCTCGTCGAGGATCGCGACCTTCGGCCGGAGCAGCTCCAGCTGGAGGATCTCGTGGCGCTTCTTCTCGCCGCCGGAGAAGCCCTCGTTGACGTTGCGCTCGGCGAAGGAGGTGTCCATGTGGAGACGCTCCATGGCCTCCTTGACCTCCTTCACCCAGGTGCGCAGCTTGGGGGCCTCGCCGCGGATGGCGGTGGCGGAGGTGCGCAGGAAGTTCGACACGGAGACGCCGGGGACCTCGACCGGGTACTGCATGGCGAGGAACAGGCCCGCGCGGGCGCGCTCGTCGACGGACATCTCCAGGACGTCCTCGCCGTCGAGCAGCACGGTGCCGCCGGTGATCGTGTACTTCGGGTGGCCCGCGAGCGAGTAGGCGAGGGTCGACTTGCCGGAGCCGTTCGGGCCCATGATGGCGTGCGTCTCGCCCTGCTTCACGGTGAGGTCGACGCCCTTGAGGATCTCCTTCGTGGCGTTGTCGGCCTCGACGGTGACGTGCAGGTCTCGGATTTCAAGCGTTGCCATGGGTGCCTCAGGACTCCTGGGTGAGGGAGACGAGCACGTCGTCCCCTTCGATCTTTACGGGGTATACGGGGACGGGGCGCGTCGCGGGAAGGCCGGACGGCTTGCCGGTGCGGAGGTCGAAGCTGGAGCCGTGCAGCCAGCACTCGATCTGACAGTCCTCCACCTCGCCCTCGGAGAGCGAGACGTTCGCGTGGGAGCAGATGTCGTGGATGGCGAACACCTCCCCCTCGGTACGGACGACCGAGACCGGCGTGCCGTCGAGTTCCACCCGTCTCGGGGTGTCCTCTTCCAGCTCGCTCAGCCCGCAGGCGCGTACGTAGGCCATCAGACGGTGGCCTCCAGCTCGGTCTCGATCCTGGTGAGCAGGCGCTCCTCGATGTCGTCGACACCGATCTGCTGGACCAGCTCGGCGAAGAAGCCGCGGACCACCAGGCGACGGGCCTCGTCGGCCGGGATGCCGCGGGCCATCAGGTAGAAGAGCTGCTCGTCGTCGAAACGGCCGGTGGCGGAGGCGTGTCCGGCACCGACGATCTCACCGGTCTCGATCTCCAGGTTCGGCACCGAGTCGACCCGCGCGCCGTCCGTGAGGACCAGGTTGCGGTTCATCTCGTAGGTGTCCGTGCCCTCGGCCTTGGCCTCGATGAGCACGTCACCGATCCATACGGCGTGCGCGCCCTCGCCCTGGAGGGCGCCCTTGTAGACGACGTTGGACTTGCAGTGCGGGACGTTGTGGTCGACCAGGAGGCGGTGCTCCTGGTGCTGACCGGCGTCCGTGAAGTACAGACCGAACAGCTCGGCCTCGGCGCCGGGGCCGGCGTACGCCACGCGCGGGTGGAGACGGACCAGGTCGCCGCCGAAGGTCACCACGACCGACTTGAAGGTCGCGTCGCGGCCGACGAGGGCGTTGTGCTGGGCCACGTGCACGGCCTTGTCGTCCCAGTCCTGGACGGAGACGACGGTCAGCTTCGCGCCGTCCCCGAGGACGTAGTCGACGTTGGCGGCGAGCACGGCGTCACCGGTGTGGTCGATGACGACGACGGCCTCGGCGAAGGCACCCAGCTCGATGACCTGGTGACCGTAGGAGACCCCGCCCTCGCCGTGCACCGCGATGCGGATCGGCTCGGTGAGCACCGTCTCCTTGGGGACGGTGACCACGCCGGCCTTCTCGAACGCGGAGTACGCCTGGGCGGCGACCCGGTCCACCGGGGTGCCCGCCTTCCCCAGGCGCGGGTCGTCGCGGTCCACGAGCTCGACGGTGACGCCCTCGGGCGCCTCGACGGCGACCTTCACGCCCTCGCCGGTCGCGACGGCGGTGCCGTCGTGCAGCCCGCGAAGCCGCTCCAGCGGCGTGAACCGCCACTCCTCCTCGCGACCGTGCGGGACCGGGAAGTCCTTCACGTCGAAGGAGGCGGGCGCGCTCATGCGCGTGGCGACGGTCGATTCGGCGGCCACCGCGATCTGGCCCGCGGTGGTGGAGCCCACGGGTGGGGGTCCCCCCGGTCGAGTGGATTCGAGATTGGGGGCGTTCTGAGCCTCAGCCATGGCTGTCGGTCTGCTCTCTTCCTACGTCAGAAAATTGCTGCTGCTGTCGGGGGCGGGTCTTAACCGACCGCGCCTTCCATCTGCAGCTCGATCAGCCGGTTGAGCTCGAGGGCGTACTCCATGGGCAGCTCCTTCGCGATGGGCTCGACGAAGCCGCGCACGATCATCGCCATCGCCTCGAACTCGGTCATGCCCCGGCTCATCAGGTAGAAGAGCTGGTCGTCGCTGACCTTGGAGACGGTGGCCTCGTGGCCCATGGACACGTCGTCCTCACGGACGTCCACGTAGGGGTACGTGTCGGAGCGGGAGATGGTGTCGACGAGCAGCGCGTCGCACAGCACGTTGGACTTGGAGCCGTGGGCTCCCTCGCCGATCTCGACGAGACCGCGGTAGGACGTCCGGCCGCCACCGCGCGCCACGGACTTCGACACGATGTTGGACGAGGTGTTCGGCGCCATGTGGACCATCTTGGAGCCGGCGTCCTGGTGCTGGCCCTCGCCCGCGAAGGCGATGGAGAGGGTCTCGCCCTTGGCGTGCTCGCCCATCAGGTAGACGGCCGGGTACTTCATCGTCACCTTGGAGCCGATGTTGCCGTCGATCCACTCCATGGTCGCGCCCTCGTATGCCACGGCGCGCTTGGTGACCAGGTTGTAGACGTTGTTCGACCAGTTCTGGATGGTCGTGTAACGGCAGCGGGCGTTCTTCTTGACGATGATCTCGACCACGGCGCTGTGCAGCGAGTCCGACTTGTAGATCGGGGCCGTACAACCCTCGACGTAGTGCACGTAGGCGCCCTCGTCGACGATGATCAGGGTCCGCTCGAACTGGCCCATGTTCTCCGTGTTGATACGGAAGTAGGCCTGGAGCGGGATCTCCACGTGCACGCCCTTCGGCACGTAGATGAAGGATCCGCCGGACCACACCGCGGTGTTCAGCGACGCGAACTTGTTGTCGCCGACCGGGATGACGGTGCCGAAGTACTCCTTGAAGAGCTCCGGGTGCTCCTTCAGCGCGGTGTCGGTGTCGAGGAAGATGACGCCCTGCTCCTCCAGGTCCTCACGGATCTGGTGGTAGACGACCTCGGACTCGTACTGGGCCGCGACACCGGCGACGAGGCGCTGCTTCTCCGCCTCGGGGATGCCGAGCTTGTCGTACGTGTTCTTGATGTCCTCGGGCAGGTCCTCCCAGGACTCCGCCTGCTTCTCCGTGGAGCGCACGAAGTACTTGATGTTGTCGAAGTCGATGCCCGAGAGGTCCGAGCCCCAGTTGGGCATGGGCTTCTTGCCGAAGAGCCGCAGGCCCTTGAGGCGCAGCTTCGTCATCCACTCCGGCTCGGACTTCTTGGCCGAGATGTCCCGGACGACGTCCTCGTTGATGCCGCGCTTCGCAGAGGCGCCGGCCGTGTCGGAGTCGGCCCAGCCGTATTCGTACTTACCCAGGCCCTCGAGTTCGGGGTGGGCAGTCTCCGTGGGGAGCGTCATGCGGGGTTCCTCCCGGCCGTGCTTGCAGATGCGTTGTGGGTGGCTGTGGAAACTTTGGGGATGAACGTCGTGCAGACGCCGTCGCCGTGGGCGATGGTCGCCAGTCGCTGGACGTGCGTCCCGAGCAGCTGGGAGAAGATCTCGGTCTCCGCCTCGCAGAGCTGCGGGAACTTCTCGGCGACATGGGCGACGGGGCAGTGGTGCTGGCACAGCTGCTCGCCGACCGGTGCGCTGCGCGCCGTAGCAGCGTACCCGTCCGCGCTCAGGGCCTTGGCCAGGGCTTCGGTGCGCTCCTCCGGAGCGGCCGCCTCGATCGCCGCGCGGTACCCGGCGGCCTGTTCGGCGATCCGCGCGCGGGCGAAGGCGGCGACGGCCTCGTCCCCGCCGAAGCGCTCCTGGATCCAGCTCAGGGCGTCCGCGGCGAGCTTGTCGTAGGACTGGTCGAAGGCGTCCCGGCCGCAGTCGGTGAGGGCGAAGGCCTTGGCGGGCCGCCCGCGCGTCCGTGCTCCGTACACCCGCTGCTCGCGGGCTGCCACGATGTCGTCGGCGACCAGCGCGTCGAGGTGGCGTCGTACGGCGGCCTGGGTGAGGCCCAGCCGGCCGGCCAGCTCGGCGACGGTCGACGGCCCGTGGTCCAGGATGGACCGAGCGACCCGGTTGCGCGTCGAGCGCTCACCGGTCGCGATCTCCTCCTGCGGGGTCCCCGTGGGGGTCTCCCGAGCCTCGCCGACGTATTTCACAACGCCATTGTTGCGTAATTCCTCAGACACAGGCAAGCCGTGTCCGGATCGGCGGGCGGTGCCCTGCGTCACTTAGGTAAACCTAATCTGACCTGCGGAAACGATCTTTGATCGATCAGAAGGGGACGGTGACGCGATAAAACCACTGGTCTCCGCAGCCCCCTTCCTGGACACTGCCGGACCATGCCCACACCCCCTCCCACCGGCCCACTTGTCACCCGCGACAGCCTCGCCGCGGAGCTTCGCGCGCTGGGTGTCGAACCCGGAGAAATCCTGCTCGTGCACTCCTCGCTCAGTTCGCTCGGCTGGGTCTGCGGAGGCGCCGTCGCGGTGGTACGAGGACTGCTCGACGCAATCGGCCCGGACGGCACTCTGGTGGTCCCCACCCAGTCCGGCGACCTCTCCGACCCGGCCCTGTGGAGCAATCCGCCGGTCCCTGCGCAGTGGTGGGAGCGGATCCGGACGACCATGCCCGCCTACGACCCCCTCATCACTCCCGCACTGGGCGTGGGCGTGATCCCGGAGACGGTCCGCACCTGGCCCGGCGCCCTGCGCAGCGCCCACCCGCAGACCTCGTTCGCGGCGCTCGGGGCGCGGGCCGCGGAGCTGGTCGAGGGGCACGCCCCCGACTGCCGGCTCGGCGAGCACAGCCCGCTGGCCCGACTGGAGAAGGCGGGGGCGCGGGTCCTGCTGCTCGGCGCCGGCTACGCCACCTGCACCAGCTTCCACCTGGCCGAGTACCGGATCCCGGCCCCGCTCGTCGCGGTGGGCCGGCCGGGACCCGGCGGGACGTGGGAGGTCGTGACCGAGGTGTCGATCGACTCCGACCGCTTCGACGAGCTGGGCCATGACTTCGAACGCGACCGTGACGTCGTGCGGGGCACCGTCGGGGCGGCCGACGTACGGCTGTTTCCGGTCGCGGACGCGGTGGCCTACGCGCAGCGGTGGCTGCCGCTGCACCGCTCCCGCGAGGAGGAACTCTGATGCGGCCCGCCCGCCGCCGGGGCCCCCGCCACCGCCGCGTCCGGCCGGTTCCCGCACCCCCCGGTCCGAGCCCCCACCCGCGAACCTAGACTCTTGAGCCATGCGAAGTGAGCCTGTCGTCCGGGTCGAGGCCCTGGTGAAGCGGTACGGGACGAAGTCCGCGGTGAACGGCCTCGACCTGACGGCCGGGGCGGGCGTCACCGCCGTCCTCGGACCCAACGGCGCCGGCAAGACGACCACCGTCGAGACCTGTGAGGGGTACCGCAGGCCGGACGCCGGTACGGTGCGCGTCCTCGGCCTCGATCCGCAGAGACAGGCCGCCGACCTGCGCCCCCGGATAGGCGTGATGCTCCAGTCGGGAGGCGTGTACTCCGGCGCCCGGGCCGACGAGATGCTCCGGCACGTGGCCGGGCTGCACGCCCACCCCCTGGACGTCGACGCCCTCGTCGAGCGCCTCGGCCTCGGCTCCTGCGGCCGGACGACGTACCGCCGCCTCTCCGGCGGCCAGCAGCAGCGGCTCGCGCTGGCGATGGCCGTCGTCGGCCGCCCGGAGCTGGTGTTCCTGGACGAGCCGACGGCCGGCCTCGACCCGCAGGCCCGCCGCGCCACCTGGGAACTCGTACGGGACCTGCGAGCGGACGGCGTCTCCGTCATCCTGACCACGCACCACATGGACGAGGCGGAGCAGCTCGCCGACGACGTCGCGATCATCGACGCGGGCCGGGTCATCGCCCAGGGCTCCCCCGAGGAGCTGTGCCGCGGCGGCGCCGAGAACACCCTGCGCTTCACCGGCCGCCCCGGCCTCGACGTGACCTCCCTGCTCAAGGCCCTGCCCGCCGACAGCTCGGCCGCCGAGCTGACCCCCGGCTCCTACCGGGTGACGGGCAAGGTCGACCCGCAGTTGCTGGCGACGGTCACCTCGTGGTGCGCGCAGCACGGGGTGATGCCGGACCGGATCTCGGTCGAACGGCACACCCTGGAGGACGTCTTCCTCGAACTGACCGGCAAGGAGCTGCGCTGATGACCGCCACGGGTACCTACACCCCCCGGCCCGGCGCGGCTCCGCTGCCCCGCATGATCGCGGCCCAGGCGGTGCTGGAGACGAAGATGCTCCTGCGCAACGGCGAGCAGCTGCTGCTCACCGTCGTGATCCCCACCCTGCTACTGGTGCTGTTCAGCAGCGTGGACATCATCGACACCGGCGCGGGCGAGGCGGTGGACTTCCTCACGCCCGGCATCCTCGCGCTCGCCGTGGTGTCGACGGCCTTCACCGGCCAGGCCATCGCGACCGGCTTCGAACGCCGCTACGGGGTGCTGAAGCGGCTCGCCGCCTCTCCCCTGCCCCGCTGGGGCCTGATGGCGGCGAAGACGCTGTCGGTGCTGGTCACGGAGATCCTCCAGG
Source organism: Streptomyces sp. NBC_00080 (assembly GCF_045041255.1). NCBI lineage: Bacteria > Bacillati > Actinomycetota > Actinomycetes > Kitasatosporales > Streptomycetaceae > Streptomyces > Streptomyces sp. NBC_00080. The sequence goes on along the minus strand of NZ_CP108235.1, from coordinate 7,185,482 downwards.
TGATCCTCCTGACGGCGATCGCCTTCGCCCTCGGCTGGGACCCGCACGGCAACCCGGCGGCCGTCCTGCTGCTCCTGATCCTGGGCACGGCCGCCTTCTCGGGCCTCGGCCTGCTGATGGCGGGCACCCTGAAGGCGGAGGCGACGCTGGCCGCGGCCAACCTGGTCTTCCTGCTGCTGCTGGTGGGCGGCGGGGTGATCGTCCCGCTCGACAAGTTCCCGACCGGCGCCCAGGACGTACTCGGTCTGCTGCCCGTCTCGGCCCTCTCGGACGGGCTGCGGGACGTGCTCCAGCACGGCACGGGCATGCCCTGGGGCGACCTGGGGATCCTGACGGTGTGGGCGGTCGTGGGACTCGCGGCGGCCGGCCGGTTCTTCCGCTGGGAGTAGTGGCGTGCCGCCGGCCCGGGGGACCCTCGTGAACGCGTGCACAAGCGGGCGCCTACGATGGGGCGCGTGCCAAACGTGACCCGTGCCGACGCCGTAGCCGCCGTGCGCAACCCGCTCGCCTTCATCGCCGAACGCTGGACCCCCACCCGCCGGACCGTTCAGCGGGCGGCGTTGTACCCGCTCGTGATGTCGGTGGTCATCGTGGTCACCGGCGGTGCCGTCCGGCTCACGGGCTCCGGCCTGGGCTGCCCGACCTGGCCGAAGTGCACCGACGACTCGCTCACCGCGACCGGCGCCATGGGCTTCCACGGCGCCATCGAGTTCGGCAACCGCATGCTGACGTACGTGCTGTGCGCGGCCGTCGGCTGGGCGATCATCGCCGCGCGGTCCGAGAAGCCGTACCGGCGGAGCCTGACCCGGCTGGGCTGGGCGCAGTTCTGGCTGGTGATGAGCAATGCCGTGCTCGGCGGGATCGTGGTGCTCGTCGGCCTCAACCCGTACACGGTCGCGGCGCACTTCCTGGCCGCCACGGCGCTGCTCGCGGTCGCCGCGGTGATGTGGCAGCGCGCCCGGGAGGGCGACGGGGAGCCCCGTCCGCTGGTCGGCAGGCCCGTGCAGCAGCTGGTGTGGTTCCTGGTCGTCGCCTCGACGCTGCTGATCGGCGTCGGCACGGTGGTGACCGGCGCGGGCCCGCACGCCGGTGACTCCAGCGAGGTCGAGCGGATGCCGCTGGACTGGGAGACGGTCGCCAAGCTGCACGCCGTGCTCGCCTGGATCGTGGTGACGCTGACCTTCGCCCTGTGGTTCATCCTCAAGGCGGTGGACGCGCCGAAGAACCCGCTGGACCGCACCCGGGACCTGTTCCTGGTGCTGCTCGGGCAGGGTCTCATCGGCTACGTCCAGTACTTCACGGACCTTCCCGAAGCCCTGGTCGGGCTGCACATGTTCGGCTCCTGCCTGGTGTGGATCGCGGTGCTGCGCGTGCTGCTGGCGCTGCGCGAGCGCCCCTGGACGACGATCGACCTGCCGGGCCCGGCGGCCGAGGCGACGGTCGGCACGCGCGCGTGAGCCATCCGAGGCTCACGCGTACGAGGTGACCAGCCCGTCGATCGCCGGCGCCAGGTAGTCCCGGGTCAGCTCGGCGCGGCGGGCGGGCCACCCCGCGTCGGCCTGCCCGTCCCCCTCGGCGTAGCGGCGGCGCGCGATGTCCGCCACGACCTCCGAGGGCGCCCCCAGCGCGAGCAGCTCGTCGAGGGCCTCGCGCTTGGAGATCAGCCGGCCGTCCCGCACGGTCACCGTCGCCCGCGCGAAGGTCAGCAGGCCCAGATCGACCCAGACGTTCTCACGCCACAGGTGGGCCTTGTCGACGGCGGGCCGCCAGAAGTCCCGCTGGTCGCGGACGACGAACGCCCCGAGTGCGCGATCCGGCACGGGCGGCACAAGCGCGCCGGGCGGCTTGCCGTGCAGCACCCGGCCGAAGTCGTGCAGTTCGCGCCGGGTCACCGGGGTGACCGTCCGCCGGAACAGTTGGCCGTGCGCCCAGGTGAGGTGCCGCCGCTCCGGGTCGGTGATCCGGCCGGGCGTGAGATAGGTGCAGTGCAGCAGCGGGGCGAGCGGCTCGTTCCGCAGGCGGGCGTGCAGCCGGGCAAGGTGCCACACCGCGCGCGGGGCTGCGGGCCCCGCCAGGACCGCGATGAGGTCCAGGTCGCTGCGGCCCTCCTGGTAGTCGCCCCCGGCGAGCGAACCGTGGGCCCACACGGCGACGGGGTCCAGGGCCTGGAGGCCGGCGAGAAAACGGTCCAGTAATGCGTCCGTGCGGCTGGTCATGCGCCCAGTCTGTCCACCTCAGCCGAGCCCGTACACCCGGCGCGCGTTGCCCGCCGCGATCAGTCCCGCCACCCGTTGCGCGTCCGCCTGCGACCAGGCGCCCTCCGCGACCCAGCTGCCGAGCACCCGCGCCAGTGCCTCGCGGAACAGCCGCGCCCCGACCACGTGCAGCTCGGGCAGCCCCCCGGCCCCGCTGGAGAAGAGGATCTTGCCGAAGGGGGCCAGCTCGAGGATCTCCGCGAGGATCGTCGCGGCGCGCGCGCCGGTGCGTACGAGCGCTGCGCCGGAGTCGGCGTACACGTGCGGGAAGACGCCGGCGAGGTGGGCGGCGTGCCGGTGGTAGGGGTAGCCGTGCAGCAGGACGAGGTCGGTGCCGAGGCCGGCCGTGGCCCGTACGAAGTCCGTCAGCAGGACCGGATCCGTGCGGTCGACGCGCGCCCCCGGCTCGCCGAGTCCCGCGTGCAGTTGGAGGGGCAGCCCCGAGGCGACGGCGATCCACAGCAGATGACGCAGCAGCACCGGGTCGCTCAGCTCACCGCCGACCCTGCGGCCCGCCAGCCAGCGGCCCGCCGCGCCCCGCACCTCGCCGGGCCCGGGCGGCTCGGGCGCCAGGGCGAGGCCGTGCCGGACCCCCGCGACGGACGTGAAGGCCACGGCGTTCGCGGCGGCCCCGTGCACCGACTCGGCGAGGTTGGCGAGGAAGGACTCGACGGTGCCGGAGGTGTCGGCGACCTGTTCGGCGAGAGGTTCCAGGCGCACGATCTCGCGCGCCTCGGCGGCACCGGCCGAGGCGAGCTCGCCCGGTCCGGTGAGGTCTCCGGGCAGGCCCGTGTCGACCAGGTACGTCGTGATGCCGCTGCCGCGCAGCAGCCGGCGGCCCGCTTCCAGTACGCCGAGTTCACGACGCCGGGCGAGATAACGGGCGGGGGGCGCGTGCGGTTCCAGACCGAGGAGCGGGGGGCACCAGCGGCGTACCGCGAACCCCGTCTGGGTGTCGAACAGCGTCGTGCCCGGGGCCGGCGGACCCTCGGTGCGGGCCAACTGGGCCTCGAAGGTACCGAGACCCAGCTCCGTTCTCAGGACGCCGTGGCAGTACTGGTCCACCAAGGACGGCGTTTCGATCATCCGGACTCCCGGGGGACGGCCCACGTAGTTCCTACGGGTCCTAACGGGTGACCGGGGTGTCAGGTTGTTGCTGCTCAGCCGTTCTTCGGTCCGCCGACCTGGATCCCGGCCATCCGCGTCCACTCGTACGGCCCCGTCTTCACCTTCGCCGCGAACTCGCCGTCGAAGGTCTCGTGCACGGTGATGCCGGCCTTTCCGACGGCCAGCTCGGCGACGGCGACCGAGGGGGCCACCAGGTCGCCCCAGCCGCCGTCGTCGCCGACCAGGACGATACGGGCGCCGCGCTCGCCGATGTACGCGATCTGGCCCTCGGCCCCGCCGTGCTGCTTGGCGAAGGAACTGATCTGCTTGGCGAGCCGGGCCGCCTTGCGCTCGGCCTTCGCGGCCTGCTTGGCGTCGGCGGTCTCGTCAACCTGCTTGGTGTCTGCCATGGCCAGGATGCTACCGACGGGTAGATCGAGCGGCGACGGCCGGGGTGCGTGGTGTTGACCACGCACCCCGGCCGTTCGGCGATGCGGACTCGGAGGTGTCAGCGCAGGAAGGGGTCCACCGCGACCGCCACGAACAGCAGCGACACATAGGTGATGGACCAGTGGAACAGCCGCATCTCCTTCAGCTTCCCGCCCGTCGCCTCCGCCTTCGCGCGGTTCTGGAGCGCGTGCGCCTCCCACAGCCACCAGCCGCCGGCCACCAGCGCGACCGAGGTGTAGAACCACCCGGTGTAGCCCAGCGGGGTCAGCAGCAGCGAGACGGCGACCATCACCCAGCTGTAGAGGACGATCTGCCTGGCGACGGTCTTGTTGGAGGCGACGACCGGCAGCATCGGCACGCCCACGCGCGCGTAGTCGTCCCTGACCTTCATGGACAGCGGCCAGTAGTGCGGCGGCGTCCAGAAGAACATGACGAGGAAGAGCACGACCGGCGCCCAGGAAACCGAGTTCGTCACGGCCGACCAGCCGATCAGCACAGGCATGCAGCCGGCGATGCCGCCCCACACGATGTTCTGCGAGGTACGGCGCTTGAGGATCATCGTGTAGACGACGACGTAGAAGAGGAGTGCGCCGAGGGCGAGCCAGGCCGACAGCCAGTTGACGGTCAGCCCGAACAGGAGTGTGGAGACCACCGCGAGGGTGATGCCGAAGGCGAGGCATTCACGCGGGCTGACCATTCCGGTGACCAGCGGGCGCTGCGAGGTCCGGTCCATCAGCGCGTCGATGTCGCGGTCGATGTACATGTTCAGCGCGTTGGCGCCGCCCGCGGACAGGTAACCACCGAGGCAGGTCAGGACCACCAGACCGAGGTCCGGAACGCCCTGCTGCGCCAGGAACATCACCGGAACGGTGGTGATCAGCAGCAGCTCGATGATCCGCGGCTTGGTCAGCGCCACGAACGCCTTGACCCGGGCCCCGAACGGCCGCCGGCTCGGGCTCTGGCTCGTCCCGATAAGCCCCGCTGGACGGGATTCAACGGCCGTCACGCACACCCCTGACAGAGACTCCCAGCAAGCCTCCCCGTGTGAATGCGGGGTAAAGGCTCGCGCGTACCACGCCACTGTAGACGTTGCCCAGACCCCGACATTCGCGGGGGTGGGGTCGTGTTGGACGGCACCTGCGGAAGAGCCGGAGGGCACTCTGTTGAGCACTCGTACGAGCGGCTCCGTATTCACTTGCCGAACAGGGAACACACCGGTCGGCAGGCGGATCACCAAGTCTCCCGGCAGTCTGGAATGACTCGAAAAAATGCACGTTCTCACGGGGGTAGGCTCGACAACGGCCGGTGGGCGCCGCGTGCACCGGCATTCGACATGCGTGACATGTGGAGAGGAGCCCTGACCCAGGGTGAGCACCAAGCCGACCACCACAGACCTCGAGTGGACCGAGTTGGACCAGCGGGCCGTGGACACCGCCCGCGTCCTGGCCGCCGACGCCGTACAGAAGGTCGGCAACGGCCATCCCGGTACGGCGATGAGCCTGGCGCCTGCCGCGTACACCCTCTTCCAGAAGGTGATGCGGCACGACCCGGCGGACGCCGACTGGGTCGGCCGCGACCGCTTCGTGCTGTCCGCGGGCCACTCGTCCCTGACGCTCTACACCCAGCTGTACCTGGCCGGCTTCGGCCTGGAGCTGGACGACCTGAAGGCGTTCCGTACCTGGGGTTCGAAGACCCCGGGTCACCCGGAGTACGGCCACACCACGGGCGTCGAGACGACGACCGGCCCGCTGGGCCAGGGCGTGGCGAACGCCGTGGGCATGGCGATGGCCGCCCGCTACGAGCGCGGTCTGTTCGACCCGGAGACCCCGGCCGGCGAGTCGCCGTTCGACCACTTCGTCTACGCGATCGCCGGTGACGGCTGCCTCCAGGAGGGCATCTCCGCCGAGGCGTCCTCCATGGCCGGGCACCAGAAGCTCGGCAACCTGGTCCTGTTGTGGGACGACAACCACATCTCGATCGAGGGCGACACGGAGACGGCCGTCTCCGAAGACACGGTTCTGCGCTACGAGGCGTACGGCTGGCACGTGCAGCGCGTCGCCCCCAAGCCGGACGGCGACCTGGACCCGCACGCCCTCTACGACGCGATCGAGGCCGCGAAGCAGGTGACGGACAAGCCGTCCTTCATCGCGATGCGCTCGATCATCGCCTGGCCCGCGCCGAACGCGCAGAACACCGAGGCCGCCCACGGCTCGGCGCTCGGCGACGACGAGGTCGCGGCCACCAAGCGCGTCCTCGGCTTCGACCCGGAGAAGTCCTTCGAGGTCGCGGACGAGGTCATCGCCCACACCCGGGGCGCCCTCGAGCGCGGCCAGGCGGCCCGCGCCGTGTGGGAGAAGTCCTTCCAGCAGTGGCGGGACAACAACCCCGACCGCGCCGCCGAGTTCGAGCGCGTCGCCGCGGGCGAGCTGCCCACCGGCTGGGAGGAGAAGCTCCCGGTCTTCGAGTCCGGCAAGGGCGTCGCCACCCGCGCCGCGTCCGGCAAGGTGCTCCAGGCGCTCGGCGCGGTCATCCCCGAGCTGTGGGGCGGCTCCGCCGACCTCGCGGGTTCCAACAACACGACGATCGACAAGACGTCGTCGTTCCTCCCGGCGGACAACCCGCTGCCGGAGGCGGACCCGTACGGCCGCACCGTCCACTTCGGCATCCGCGAGCACTCGATGGCCGCGGAGATGAACGGCATCGCGCTGCACGGCAACACCCGTATCTACGGCGGCACGTTCCTCGTGTTCTCCGACTACATGCGCAACGCCGTGCGGCTGTCCGCCCTGATGCACGTGCCGGTGACGTACGTGTGGACGCACGACTCCATCGGCCTCGGCGAGGACGGCCCCACCCACCAGCCGGTCGAGCACCTGGCCTCGCTGCGCGCCATCCCGGGCCTGAACGTCGTCCGCCCGGCCGACGCCAACGAGACGGCGATCGCCTGGCGCGAGATCCTCAAGCGCTGGACGAAGGTGTTCGGCAAGGGCGCCCCGCACGGTCTGGTCCTCACCCGACAGGGCGTGCCGACCTACGAGCCCGACGAGAACGCGGCCAAGGGCGGGTATGTCCTGTTCGAGGCCTCCACCGGGACGCCGGAGGTGCTCCTCATCGCGACCGGCTCCGAGGTGCACGTCGCCGTCGAGGCACGCGAGCGGCTGGAAGCCGAGGGTGTGCCCACCCGCGTGGTCTCGATGCCGTCCGTCGAGTGGTTCGAGGAGCAGGACCAGGGGTACCGGGACAGCGTTCTGCCCCCGTCCGTCAAGGCCCGCGTCTCGGTCGAGGCGGGTATCGGTCTCACCTGGCACAAGTACGTCGGGGACGCCGGCCGCATCGTTTCCCTGGAGCACTTCGGTGCTTCCGCCGATGGCAAGGTCCTCTTCCAGGAGTACGGCTTCACTGCCGAGAACGTGGCCGCCAAGGCCCGGGAATCCCTCGCCGCCGCCCAGCGCTGACGCTCACATACGACACGTAGGAGATGTAATTCCATGACAGACGCACTCAAGCGCCTCTCCGAAGAAGGCGTCGCGATCTGGCTGGACGACCTGTCGCGCAAGCGGATCACGTCCGGCAACCTGGCCGAACTGATCGACCAGCAGCACGTCGTGGGCGTCACCACCAACCCGTCGATCTTCCAGAAGGCGATCAGCAGCGGCGACGGTTACGAGCAGCAGCTCTCCGACCTCGCCGCCCGCAAGGTCACCGTCGAAGAGGCCATCCGCATGATCACGACGGCGGACGTCCGCGACGCCGCCGACATCCTGCGCCCGGTCTTCGACGCCACCGGCGGCCAGGACGGCCGGGTGTCGATCGAGGTCGACCCGCGCCTGGCGCACCACACCAAGCCGACGGTCGCCGAGGCCAAGCAGCTCGCCTGGCTGGTCGACCGCCCCAACACGCTCATCAAGATCCCGGCCACGATGGGCGGCCTGCCGGCGATCACCGAGGTCATCGGCCTCGGCATCAGCGTCAACGTCACGCTGATCTTCTCGCTGGAGCGCTACCGCCAGGTCATGGACGCCTACCTGGCCGGCCTGGAGCAGGCCAAGGAGCGCGGCCTGGACCTGTCGAAGATCCACTCCGTGGCGTCCTTCTTCGTGTCCCGCGTGGACACCGAGATCGACAAGCGGCTCGACGCGCTCGGCACCGACGAGGCCAAGGCCGCCCGCGGCAAGGCGGGCCTCGCCAACGCCCGGCTCGCCTACCAGGCGTACGAGGAGGTCTTCGCCGGCGAGCGCTGGGCCGCGCTGGAGAAGGCGGGCGCCAACAAGCAGCGTCCGCTGTGGGCCTCCACCGGTGTGAAGGACCCCGCCTACAAGGACACCCTGTACGTGGACGACCTGGTGGCGCCGAACACGGTGAACACCATGCCGGAGGCGACCCTGTTCGCCGCCGAGGACCACGGCGCGATCACCGGCAACACCGTCGCCGGCACCTACGAGCAGGCCCGCGCCGAGATCGACGCCCTCGAGAAGCTCGGCATCTCCTACGACGAGGTGGTCCAGCTCCTCGAGGACGAGGGCGTGGACAAGTTCGAGGCGTCCTGGAACGACCTGCTCAAGTCGACCGAGGCGGAGCTCCAGCGCCTCGCCCCCTCGGAGGGCTGAACTCTGTCGAGCAGCAATCCGCTGCGTGACCCCGCCGACCGACGGCTCCCGCGTATCGCGGGGCCGTCGGGCCTGGTCATCTTCGGCGTCACGGGCGATTTGTCCCGGAAGAAGCTCATGCCCGCCGTGTACGACCTCGCCAACCGGGGTCTGCTGCCGCCGGGCTTCTCGCTGGTCGGCTTCGCCCGCCGCGAGTGGGAGCACGAGGACTTCGCGCAGGAGGTCCACGACGCCGTCAAGGAGCACGCCCGTACGCCCTTCCGCGAGGAGGTCTGGCAGCAGCTCGTCCAGGGCATGCGCTTCGTGCAGGGCACCTTCGACGACGACGACGCCTTCGAGCGGCTGCGCGGCACGATCGAGGAACTCGACAAGGCGCAGGGCACGGGCGGCAACTTCGCCTTCTACCTGTCCGTGCCGCCGCGGTCCTTCCCGGTCGTCATCCAGCAGTTGAAGAAGCACGGGCTGGCCGACCAGACGAGCGGCTCCTGGCGGCGCGCGGTCATCGAGAAGCCCTTCGGTCACGACCTCGCCTCGGCCGAGGAGCTCAACAAGGTCGTCCACGAGGTCTTCGGCTCGGACCAGGTCTTCCGCATCGACCACTACCTGGGCAAGGAGACCGTCCAGAACATCCTGGCGCTGCGCTTCGCCAACACCATGTTCGAGCCGATCTGGAACCGGTCCTTCGTGGACCACGTCCAGATCACGATGGCCGAGGACATCGGCATCGGCGGCCGGGCCGGCTACTACGACGGCATCGGCGCCGCCCGTGACGTCATCCAGAACCACCTGCTCCAGCTGATGGCCCTCACGGCCATGGAGGAGCCGTCCTCCTTCGACGCGGACGCGCTGGCCGCCGAGAAGACCAAGGTGCTCGGCGCCGTGCGACTGCCGAAGGACCTGGGCCGCGCCACCGTGCGCGCCCAGTACACGGCCGGGTGGCAGGGCGGCGAGAAGGCCGTCGGCTACCTCGAAGAGGACGGCATCGACCCCAAGTCGAAGACCGACACCTACGCGGCCGTCAAGCTGGAGGTCGACAACCGCCGCTGGGCGGGCGTCCCCTTCTATCTGCGCACCGGCAAGCGCCTCGGCCGCCGGGTCACCGAGATCGCGGTCGTCTTCCAGCGGGCCCCGCACTCCCCCTTCGACTCCACGGCCACGGAGGAGCTCGGCGCGAACGCGATCGTCATCCGCGTCCAGCCCGACGAGGGCATCACGGTCCGCTTCGGCTCGAAGGTGCCCGGCACCTCGATGGAGATCCGGGACGTTTCGATGGACTTCGCCTACGGCGAGTCCTTCACGGAGTCCTCGCCCGAGGCGTACGAGCGCCTCATCCTCGACGTGCTGCTGGGCGACTCGAACCTCTTCCCCCGCACGGAAGAGGTGGAGCTGTCCTGGAAGATCCTCGACCCGATCGAGCACTTCTGGGACAAGCACGGCAAGCCCGCGCAGTACCCGGCGGGCACGTGGGGGCCCGTCGAGGCCGACGAGATGCTCGAGCGAGACGGACGGAGCTGGCGCCGGCCATGAAGACAGACCTCACGGACACCACTGCCAGCAAGATCAACAAGGCGTTGGTGCAGGGCAGGCGCGCGATAGGCACCCCCGCCGTCGGCATGGTGCTCACCCTCGTCGTCGTCACGGACGAGGAGAACGCCTACGACGCCCTGAAGGCCGCCAACGACGCGTCGCACGAGCACCCCTCGCGCACGCTCGTGGTCATCAAGCGCGTCTCGCGGTCCCCCCGGGGCCGCACCCAGTCCCGCCTCGACGCCGAGGTGCGGCTGGGAGCGGACGCGGGCAGCGGCGAGACGGTGATCCTCCGCCTGTACGGCGAGGTCTCCGACCACGCCCAGTCCGTCGTCCTGCCGCTGCTGCTGCCGGACGCGCCGGTGGTGGTCTGGTGGTCGGTGGACGCCCCGCGCGACCCGGCGGGCGACCCGCTGGGCGCCCTGGGCCAGCGCCGGGTCACCGACAGCTACGCGGCCGAGAAGCCCATCAACGAGCTGCGGGCCCGTGCCGAGAGCTACGAGCCGGGCGACACCGATCTGGCGTGGGCCAGGATCACCCCGTGGCGCTCGATGCTGGCCGCCGCCCTCGACCAGGTCAGCTGTGAGATCGTCTCCGCCGAAGTGGCGGGCGAGGAGGCCAACCCGAGCGTCGAGCTGCTCGCCATGTGGCTCGCCGACCGGCTCCATGTGCACGTCCGCCGCGCGATCTCGGCCGGTCCGGGTCTGACCCAGGTCCGGATGGAGACGACCGGCGGTCCGATCACACTGCACCGGTCGGACGGCGCGATGGCCACGCTGGCGCTGCCGGGCCAGCCGGACCGCGCGGTGGCGCTCAAGCGCCGCGAGACGTCCGAGTTGCTCGCGGAGGAGCTGCGCAGGCTCGACCCCGACGACACGTACGCCTCCGCCCTGCGGTTCGGCGTGGACCGGCTGGGCGGGATCCAGTCGGCCGCGGAGCGGGAGGCGGAGCGGGCCGAGGCCGCAGGCCAGCCCACACCGTCCCTCCCGGTCCGCGCGGTGTCGGACCCGGCGGCCGCGGGCCGTGACACCGCGTCGACTCCGCCGTCCGCCGCCCCGGCGGGCCACGGCGACGCCGAGCGGCCGACTCCGGCGCAGATGCCCCCGGTCAGGAAAGCGGATCCGCAGTGAGCACTCCCCAGCTGGTCGTGCACCACGACAAGGAACTGATGGCGCAGGCCGCGGCGGCCCGTCTCATCACGAAGATCGTGGACGCCCAGGCCTCCCGGGGCCAGGCGTCCGTGGTCCTCACGGGCGGCCGCAACGGCAACGGCCTGCTGGCCGCGCTGGCCGCCGCGCCCGCCCGCGACGCCGTCGACTGGGCCCGGCTGGACCTGTGGTGGGGCGACGAGCGCTTCGTGCCCGAGGGCGACCCGGAGCGCAATGTCACGCAGGCCCGTGAGGCCCTGCTGGACTCCGTCCCGGTGGACCCGAAGCGCGTGCACGCCATGCCCGCGTCCGACGGTCCGTACGGCGCCGACGTGGAAGCGGCCGCGGCCGCCTACGCGGAGGAGCTGGCCCGCGCGGCCGGCCCCGAGAACCATGGCAACGTGCCCGCCTTCGACGTCCTGATGCTGGGCGTCGGCCCGGACACCCATGTGGCCTCGCTCTTCCCGGAGCTGCCGGCCGTGCGGGAGACCGAGCGCACGGTGGTGGGTGTGCGCGGCGCGCCCAAGCCCCCGCCGACCCGGGTCACCCTCACCCTCCCGGCGATCCGGGCGGCCCGTGAGGTGTGGCTGCTCGCGGCCGGCGAGGACAAGGCGCAGGCCGCGGCGATCGCCCTGTCCGGCGCGGGCGAGATCCAGGCCCCCGCGGCGGGCGCCCGGGGCCGCTCCCGCACCCTGTGGCTGCTGGACACGGCGGCGGCGTCCCGGCTCCCGAGGTCGCTGTACCCTCCGGCGTCCGCCTGACACGGTCACCGCTGCACAGAACCCGTACGGTCAACCGCCGTACGGGTTCTGCCCGTTGTGGGCCCGATAGGACCCGTGCGGGTTGCCCTGGGGATACGGCTGGTACGGCTGGTACGGCTGCCCCGGGTGCGGTGCGTACGGCTGCCCGTACGGGTTTCCCTGCGGCTGCCCGTACGGGTTTCCCTGCGGGTGTCCGTACGGGTTTCCCTGCGGGTGTCCGTACGGGTTTCCCTGCGGCGGGGCCTGGGGCGGCGCCCCGGCGGGTGTCGGCGGCAGGGTGGCCGGGTGGGCCGCCAGCCGGATGCCGTACCGCCGCTTGAGGCGGCGCATCTCCAGCAGCGCGAGCCCGGTGACCGTCACCGGTGCGCCCAGGATGAAGACGATGCCCATGGTGAGGCTGAGGCCGTGCAGGTCACCGGTGATCAGATCGGGGACGGCCATCAGCCAGGTCGTCACCGTGGCGAGCAGCGGCGGCAGACAGCGGTGCACGGCGGCGGAACCGAAGAAGTTCCCGGAGAGCCGGACGGCGCCGGCCATCACGAAGAAGGCCATCCAGAGGCCCAGGAGGGTGAGCAGCATCCTCGGCACCAGCCCGAACATCTCGCTCGACCGGAAGATCCCCACGGTCGTCATGACACAGCCGATGAAGAGCAGCAGCAGCTTGAGCGAGTCGAGGAGCGGTCTCTTCAGCTGTCCGACGGTGCCGGTGCGGCGCCAGACGAAGAGCATCACGCCGACCGTCACCGGGGTGAGGAAGAACAGCACGGCGGAGGCGATCGCCGTGTTCTCCAACATCTCCTCGAAGGCGAAGCCGCCCTCGACGAAGGTGTAGACGCCGACGGCCGCCACCGCCCCGGCGATGACCCTGCCGCGCTTGAGCCGTTCCACCGTCGGATCGAGCGCCTGGGGTATCCACGCCGGGTGGAACACCGCCCACGCCGCCTTGTGGGGCTTCAGGAACGAGCGGCCGGACAGCGAGCCGTCGGTCCAACTCCTGCGTGCACCGGTCACGTTGCTCTCCCCCGAGAGATCGCCACTCATGATCGCCCGGGAGTCTACGGGAAGCGGACGACCGACCGCCGCCCGCTTCCCGTTTCCCCCGTCCGGTGACCGCTACCGGCCGCGCAGCTCCCGGTACTTGGCGACCAGGGCCTTGGTGGACGCGTCCAGGCCGGGGACCTCGGCGCCCTCGGTGAGGGCGGGCTCGACGCGCTTGGCGAGCACCTTGCCGAGCTCCACGCCCCACTGGTCGAAGGAGTCGATGTTCCACACCGCGCCCTGCACGAACACCTTGTGCTCGTAGAGCGCGACGAGCTGGCCGAGGACCGAGGGGGTCAGCTCACGGGCGAGGATCGTGGTCGTGGGGTGGTCGCCCTTGAACGTCTTGTGGGCCACCAGCTCCTCCGGGACGCCCTCGGCGCGCACCTCCTCCGGCGTCTTGCCGAAGGCCAGCGCCTGGGTCTGGGCGAAGAAGTTGGCCATCAGCAGGTCGTGCTGCGCCTTGAGTTCGTCGCTCAGCTCGGCGGCCGGCTCGGCGAAGCCGATGAAGTCGGCGGGGATGAGCTTGGTGCCCTGGTGGATGAGCTGGTAGTAGGCGTGCTGTCCGTTGGTGCCCGGCGTGCCCCAGACGACGGGGCCGGTCTGCCAGTCGACCGGCCGGCCGTCCCGGTCTGTGGACTTTCCGTTGGACTCCATGTCCAGCTGCTGGAGGTAGGCGGCGAACTTGGACAGATAGTGACTGTAGGGCAGCACGGCATGCGACTGCGCGTCGTGGAAGTTGCCGTACCAGATGCCCAACAGGCCCAGCAGCAGCGGCACGTTGGACTCGGCGGGCGCGGTCCTGAAGTGCTCGTCGACGAGGTGGAAGCCGTCGAGCATCTCGCGGAAGCGGTCCAGGCCGATGGCGATCATCAGGGACAGGCCGATCGCCGAGTCGAAGGAGTAGCGACCGCCGACCCAGTCCCAGAACTCGAACATGTTGGCCGTGTCGATGCCGAAGTCCGCGACCTTTTCGGCGTTCGTCGACAGCGCGACGAAGTGCCGGGCGACGGCCCGGTCGTCGCCGTCCAGTCCCTTGAGCAGCCAACTGCGGGCCGAGGTCGCGTTGGTGATCGTCTCGATCGTGGTGAAGGTCTTCGACGCGATGATGAACAGCGTCTCAGCCGGGTCCAGGTCGCGGGTGGCCTCGTGCAGGTCGGCGCCGTCCACGTTGGACACGAAACGGACGGTGAGATCACGGTCGGTGTAGCCGCGCAGCATCTCGTAGGCCATCGCCGGGCCCAGGTCGGAGCCGCCGATGCCGATGTTCACCACGTTGCGGATGCGCCGGCCGGTGTGGCCGGTCCAGGCGCCGGAGCGGACGCGGTCGGCGAAGCCGGCCATCTTGTCGAGCACGGCGTGCACCGCCGGGACGACGTTCTCCCCGTCGACCTCGATCACCGCGTCGCGCGGGGCGCGCAGGGCGGTGTGCAGGACGGCACGGTCCTCGGTGGTGTTGATCTTCTCGCCGCGGAACAGGGCGTCCCTCAGGCCGAAGACGTCGGTGGCGACGGCCAGTTCACGCAGGAGCCGCAGCGTCTCGTCGGTGACGAGGTGCTTGGAGTAGTCGATGTGCAGGTCACCGACCCGTAGCGTGTATCCCGCGCCGCGCTCGGGGTCGGCGGCGAACAGCTCCCGCAGCCGCACCTCGTCGAGTTCCTCGCGGTGTTTGGCCAGAGCGGTCCACTCGGGCGTCTGGTTGAGCCTCGTACGGCCGTCTGCGTTCATGTCGGACTTCAGCCCTCTTTCCTCATCTGTCCGTGCTGCGCACGCCTTGCCCCGCCGGTTCCAACCTAGTTGATCAGCGCGTCGGGTGAGCGGACGGGCCACGGTCGTACGGGACAACAACAGGTACGTCCGCCCGGCCCACGGGTATCAACGCGGCGACGGCGAGTGCGCGGCACGAGCGGGGCCCGCGTCGCCGTATCGGCGCGCACGAGCAGGCCGGCCGGCAGTGCGCCGGCCGGCTGGGTGACCGGTCATCAGGCAGGCGTGGACCCCGCCGAGGGCCTCGATGTCCACCAGGGCACGCCGCAGGGGCGCGTGAAGGGAACCACTGTCGTCAGACGGCCCGCGGGTGAACATGCACGCGTGAAACACGTCCGGCCAGGCACCCTCGGGCACCCGGCCGGTCTCGATTCGTCAGATCTCGCCCCGCAGTTTGGCGAGCGCCTCGGCGAGGATCGCCTCGCCGTCCGCGTCGCTGCGCCGCTCCCGCACATAGGCGAGGTGCGTCTTGTAGGGCTCGGTTCGCGGCGGGTCCGGGGGGTTGTCCCGGTCCTGCCCGGCGGGAAAGCCGCAGCGCGGGCAGTCCCAGGTGTCGGGAACCTGCGCGTCGCTGGCGAAGCTGGGCACCGTTTCGTGTCCGTTGGAGCACCAGAAGGAGATGCGCAGACGCGGCGCGGACTCGCCCCGCTCGGCCTCGCCCATCGGCCCCGCCCCGACCCGGCTTCCTCGGATCGCGTTGCCACTTGCCACGGTCGTAACTCCCTGCGTGATGGTGCCGCAAAGCGAGTCGGCGTTTCGCTTCGCTGCGAGCGCCTCAGTCTACGTAAGGCCCAACGCGCGTCCAGTGATTGGAGTTACAGCTTCCACACCTAGACGCAAGCCCCATGATAGGCCGCGCTCAGCTGCGCGTACCGAACATGGGGCCTTACGTACCGGAATGTGCGTGACTGTGCGAAGCTGATCAGCTGTTCGTCTTCATGACGATGCCGAGAACGATGATGCAGGCGAACCACAGCAGACCGATCACGACGGTGATGCGGTCGAGGTTGCGCTCGGCGACCGAGGAGCCGCCGACGGAGGACTGCATGCCGCCACCGAACATGTCGGAGAGGCCGCCGCCCTTCCCCTTGTGCATCAGCACCAGCAGCATCAGCAGCAGGCTGAAGACGATCAGGGCGATCGAGAACCCCAAAACCACGGCTGGACCAACTTCCTCGGATTCGGATAACGACTCGGACGAACGACGGGGGCATAGCGACAACCGCTATGCCCCCGCAAGGGTACGACGGATCGCCGCTACCGCATACACACAGCTCGGATCACTGGTCGCGGAAGCGCACGATCTTGACGAACTCGTCGGTGTCCAGCGAGGCACCGCCGACCAGCGCGCCGTCGATGTCGGCCTGCGCCATGATCTCGGCGACGTTGCCGGACTTCACGGAGCCGCCGTACTGGATGCGGACCTTGTCGGCCAGCTCCTGGGTGTAGAGCTCGGCGATCTTGCCACGGATGGCGGCGCAGACCTCCTGCGCGTCCTCGGCACCGCAGACCTTGCCGGTGCCGATGGCCCAGACGGGCTCGTAGGCGATCACGATGGTCTCGGCCTGCTCGGCCGGGAGGTCCTTCAGACCGCCCTCGACCTGGGTGAGGGTGTGGGAGACGTGGTTGCCCGCCTCGCGGACGTCCAGCTCCTCGCCGACACACAGGATCGGGGTCAGGCCGTGCCTGTAGGCGGCCTTGACCTTGGCGTTCACGAGCTCGTCGGTCTCGTTGTGGTACTGGCGGCGCTCGGAGTGGCCGATCGCCACGAACGTGCACTTCAGCTTGGCGAGCATCGAGCCGGAGATCTCGCCGGTGTAGGCACCGGAGTCATGCGCCGAGATGTCCTGGGCGCCGTACTTGATCTTCAGCTTGTCGCCGTCGACCAGGGTCTGCACGGAGCGCAGGTCGGTGAAGGGCGGCAGGACGGCGACCTCGACGGCCTCGTAGTCCTTGTCGGCCAGGGCGAAAGCGAGCTTCTGGACGTGGGCGATGGCCTCGAGGTGGTTGAGGTTCATCTTCCAGTTGCCCGCCATCAGCGGCGTGCGAGTGGTCATGCGGGGTCAGCCCTCCAGTGCGGCGAGGCCGGGGAGCGTCTTGCCCTCGAGGTATTCGAGGGAGGCGCCACCGCCGGTCGAGATGTGGCCGAATGCGTTCTCGTCGAACCCCAGGAGGCGGACGGCCGCGGCGGAGTCGCCGCCGCCGACGACCGTGAAGGCCGGGGAGTCGATGAGGGCCTGGGCGACCGCCTTGGTGCCCTCGGCGTAGTCGGGGTGCTCGAAGACGCCCATGGGGCCGTTCCAGAAGACGGTGCCGGCGTCGGCGAGCTTCGAGGCGTACAGGACACCGGTCTCGGGACCGATGTCGAGGCCCATCAGGTCGGCGGGGATCGCGTCCGCGGCGACGGTGACGGGGTCGGACGGGGCCTTGGTCCTCAGGTCCGGGAACCGGGCCGCGGCCACGACGTCGACGGGCACGACCAGCTCGACGCCGTTCTTCTCGGCGCGCTCGACGTACTCGTTGACGACGGGCAGCTGATCGTCCTGGACGAGGGAGGCACCGATCTCGTACCCCTTCGCCTTGAGGAAGGTGAAGGCCATGCCGCCGCCGATGAGGATGCGGTCGGCCTTGCCGAGCAGCTGGTCGATGACGGCGAGCTTGTCGGAGACCTTGGAGCCGCCGAGGGCGACGACGTAGGGCCGCTTGACGTCCTCGGTGAGCTGCTTCAGGACGCCGACCTCGGTGGCGATCAGGAAGCCGGCCGCGTGCGGCAGCCGGGCCGGGAGGTCGTAGACGGAGGCGTGCTTGCGGTGCACCGCCCCGAACCCGTCGCCGACGTAGAGGTCGGCGAGTTCGGCGAGCCGGTCGGCGAAGGCGCCGCGCTCGGCGTCGTCCTTGCTGGTCTCGCCCGCGTTGAAGCGCAGGTTCTCGATGACGGCGACCTGGCCGTCGGTGAGGCCCGCGACGGTGGACCGCGCCGACTCGCCGACCGTGTCGGTCGCGAAGGCCACGGCCGTGCCGAGGAGTTCGCCCAGCCGGGCGGCGGCGGGGGCGAGGGAGAAGGCCGGGTCCGGCGCACCCTTGGGGCGGCCCAGGTGCGAGGCGACGACCACCTTGGCGCCCGCGTCCGCGAGGGCCTTGACGGTGGGCAGGACGGCACGGATGCGGCCGTCGTCGGTGATGGTGCCGCCGTCGAGCGGCACGTTGAGGTCGGCGCGGACGAAGACCCGCTTGCCTGCGACGCCTTCGGCGAGAAGTTCGTCGATCGTCTTCATTACGGGGGCTCCTGAGGAGGGCTCGTGGTACTCGTGATCACTCGTGGTCGCCGGGGACCGTGAGGAAGGCTGATCCGTACGTGCGTCAGGGCTCGGGCGGCGCGTCCCTGCGCCGCCCGAGCCCTGCACTCACATCGAGTTGCCTGATCCGACGATCAGAGCTGGTTGCCGACGAAGACCGTCAGGTCGACGAGGCGGTTGGAGTAGCCCCACTCGTTGTCGTACCAGCCGAGGATCTTCACCGAGTTGCCCTCCTGGACCATGGTCAGGGAGGAGTCGAAGGTGCAGGAGGCCGGGTCGCCGACGATGTCCGAGGAGACGATCTGGTCCTCGGTGTATGCCAGGTAGCCCTTGAGGTCGCCGTCGTCGGAGGCCTTCTTGAACGCGGCGTTGACCTCGTCCTTGGTGACCTCGCGCTGGAGGGTCACGACCAGGTCGGTGGCCGAGCCGGTCGGGACCGGGACGCGCATGGCGATGCCGTCCAGCTTGCCCTTGAGCTGCGGCAGGACCAGGGCGGTGGCCTTGGCGGCACCCGTCGTGGTCGGGATGATGTTCTCGGCGGCGGCGCGGGCGCGACGCAGGTCCGAGTGCGGGAAGTCCAGGATGCGCTGGTCGTTGGTGTACGCGTGGACCGTCGTCATCAGACCCTTGACGATGCCGAAGTTCTCGTCGAGGACCTTGGCCATCGGCGCCACACAGTTGGTGGTGCAGGAGGCGTTGGAGATGACGTGGTGGTTGGCCGCGTCGTACTTGTCCTGGTTGACGCCCATCACGATGGTGATGTCCTCGTCCTTGGCCGGAGCCGAGATGAGGACCTTCTTGGCGCCGCCGGCGATGTGCTTCTCGGCGTCGGCCTTCTTGGTGAAGATGCCGGTCGACTCGATCACGATGTCGACGCCCAGGTCGCCCCACGGGATGTCCGCCGGGTTGCGCTCGGACAGCACCTTGATGGTGTGACCGTCGACGGTGATCGTGTCGGCGGTGTGCGACACCTCGGCCTTGAGGCGGCCCAGGATGGTGTCGTACTTGAGCAGATGTGCGGTGGTCGCGGTGTCACCCAGGTCGTTGACAGCCACGATCTCGATGTCAGCACCCTGCTCCAGCAGCGCGCGGAAGTAGTTACGACCGATGCGGCCAAAGCCGTTGATGCCTACGCGGATCGTCACGAACCGATCTCCTCGTTGGTACGCCGGCTATGCGGTGCCGGCGAGCTGTATTTGGGATGTCCCCGACCACCCACGACCCTACCTCTCCGAGGCCGCCGGAGTGACATCGACTTCGCCCATACACGGCAGGGCGGTCCGTACCCGCCAGTAGGGGTACGGACCGCCCGGACCGGAAGACCCGATCGCTCGATGTGATTACGAACTGTCACACGGAGTTGACAGCCGTTCCTCAGCTCTCAAGTGAGGCCAGTGCCTTCCTGATGAGCGCGACACGGTCTGCCGCCGCGGTGACATGCTCCAGGCCGAAACCCAGCAGCACGGTGTCGTCGGTGGTGACCGCTCCGTAGGTCTGGAACAGGGCGCCCGTGCGCGCCCAGTCCTTCAGGACGGCCGGGCTGCCCGCGGGCGGACCCGCGACCTGCCAGACGCCGAGCGAGGTCTCGAAGCCCTCCGTCCCGGTGGCGGTGCCGCCGACGACCAGCGAGGTGTCGTCCGCGAGGACGCCGTGGCCGCCGCTGCCGGGGTCGGTGACATAGGCGATCGAGACCTCGACCTGCTTGCCCGCGTAGGCGCTCAGGTCGAAGTTCACCTGCTGCCAGCCGCTGGAGGCACCGGTGAGGGCGTTCCAGGAGCCGGTGCTGCCGGTGGCGGTGCAGTCACCCGCGCCGAGGGTGAGGTAGTGCCGCAGCCACGGGTGCTCGCCGATGTAGAAGCCGCCGCCGCACTCCGCGGGGACGGCGGTGCTGGTGGCGCCGCCCGCCTCGGGAAGCGTCGTCCAGTCGTCGGCGCCGACCGTGTGGATCTCGACGATCGCGTTGTCGTAGCCGGGCTCGGTGTCCCACAGCAGCTGGGTGCGCAGGGCCGGCTTGCTCGCCGCGCCGACACCGGTGAGGTCGATGGTGCGGGTGAGGCGCTTGTAGCCGTCGTCGGTGTGCACGGCGGCTGCCATGTACGAGCCCGTGAACGGCCCGTACGGGTTGACCGTCCCGGCGAACCGGCCGGCTCCCGCGCTGGCGAACTGCGGGTACGCGCCGGCCGGCAGCTCGTCCGAGGTGACGCCGTAGGTGCCCGCCCTGTCGAGCGGGTTGCCGGTCGCCGGGCCGAGGGCCCCGCCGGCACCGGCGAGCTTGCCGGAGCCGGTGAAGCCGGTGGCGCCGGGGGTCGACGTACGGGAGTAGGCGCCCAGGTAGTACTGGCTGAAGTCGTTCGACGGGGTGCCGTCACCGAGGTCGACGTTGCCACCGGCCAGCTCGCCCGCCTCGATCAGCTTGCCGCCCTCGTTGAGGAAGGCACGCAGTTCGAGCTGGGTCGGATTGCCGGGGACGCTCGCGGCCGTGTAGTGGACGACCGTGTCGAAGTGGCTCAGCACGCCGAGCGCGTCGGGCGCGCCCTGGGTGGCGACGTCCCAGACGATCGCCTTGTGGCCGTTGGCCTTCAGCGCGTCGACGTAGGTCTGCGCCTGTGTGGCGGCCGTCCCTTCCTCGGCCACGACGAGGGTGTCGGCCTTGGGCCGCGTGGCGATCGTGTAGGTGAAGTGCGCGCTGGAGACCTTCTTGCCGTTCTTGGTCTCGCCCGTGAACCAGACCTCGACCTTGTCGCCGGGTTCGCCGTCCTGCACCTTGGCCCGGTACTCGTCGTAGTAGAGGTTGTCGTCACCGCCGAAGGTCTCGCCGCCCTTCCAGGCCTTGAGCGCCCGGTCCCGGGTACGGCCGCCGTTGACGCGGTACTTGAGCTCCTTGTCGCGGATCGCCTTGCGTACGACGACGGAGATCTCCTGGTCGGCGCCGCGCGAGTACGAGGTGGTGAACGGCGCCGGGGTGAAATCGGCGGCGGACAGACCGACCGAGGACTTCGGCTGGTCGGGTTGCGCCGCGGACTCGGCGACGGAGAGCGCGAACGGGACGTTCTTGGCGAACTCGTCCTGGATCAGCTTCTCGTCGTCCGGGAAGTTGAAGACCGACTGACAGTCGGAGGCGTTCCACTGGTCGTCCGGATCGATGCCGGACGCGGTCTGGCAGGTGGACATCTCAGGGGTGAACATCGCCGTGCCGTTGACGTTCGCCGCGTGCCCGTCGGCCTCGCCGTTGGTCGTGTACAGCTCCGAGGAGACCTGCGGGTGGTAACCCGGGACCGCGGAGTTGTCGGGGGTGCCGGCGAGCGCCTTGTAGACGACGTCGTCCGGGGTGTCGGTCGCGACCTGCCAGCCGACGCCGTAGAGCAGCAGTTCGGCGGCGGAGTGGTAGTTGATGCCGTACGTGAACCCGATCCGCTTCTCGAAGGCGTCGAGCGCCTTGGTCTCGGGTTCGGAGCCGGGGCTCGCGCCGCGGTAGGTCTGGCTGGTGGGGTTGGGGGACGAACCCTCGTCGTCGTAGCCCCACTTGTAGGGGAAGTTGCGGTTGAGGTCGACGCCGTCGCCGGTGGAGATCGCGCCGTCGCCGTTGACGTCCCGCAGGTTCTTGCGCCAGAGGCGGTTGTCGGTGTTCTCGAAGGTGTAGTCGTAGCCGTCGGGGTTGGCCGACAGGACGAACCACAGCTCGCTGGAGTCGACGATCTTCTTGACGCGCCGGTCGGTCTTGTAGCTGTCCAGGTAGTAGTGCATCAGGCGCCGGGTCATCTCCGGCGTGATCCACTCCCGCGCGTGCTGGTTGGACATGTAGAGGACCGAGGGCTTGGAACCGTCCTTGGACTTCTTCGCGTTCCTGGTCAGCTTGAGCGCGAGGATGTCCTGGCCTTCGACCGTCTTGCCGATGGAGACGACCTTGGTGAGGCCCGGGTTCTCCCGGGCGGTGCGCAGGATCTCCTCCTGGAGCCCGCCGCTGCCGCTGTACGGTCGGAACACGCCGTCGGCGGCGGCCTCGACGCGGTTCTCCGCCTTGGCCGAAAGTGTGTGCTCGGTGAGGGCGACGCCCTGCTTCTCGAGCTTCCTCGCCTGCTTGTCGGTGAGGTAGACCTCGACCGTCGCGCTGCCCTTCTCGGGCGCCTGCTCGCTGAGTTCGTGACCGTCCTGGCCGGCCGCCAGCAGCAGGGGTACCTGCTGCTTGGTGACCTCGGCGCGGAAGACCTTGACCTCGTCCGCGTCGGGTTTCGGTGTGGTGCCGGGCTGTGCCTGGGCGATGGGTGCGAGTGCCGCTCCGCCGAGCAACAGCGCGCCGACAGCGAGGATCGATCTCGCTCTTCGTCTCATGAACCCCCCTAGCCTGAGTTCGCCCCAGCAGCGAACTCTGCCAGGCTCATGACACTTGATGATCCAGTCAAGAGCGCCTCAAAGCCACGCAAACGCCGGTGGTGTCACCCGAAGGGGCGATACCACCGGCGTTTTGAAGAGCCGTCAGGAGAGCCGGGGTCAGCCGACCAGATTGTCGGCCAGCTCGTCGCTGAGGTTGGCGTCCGTACCCGCGATGCCGAGGTCGGAGGCCCGCTTGTCGGCCATCGCCAGCAGCCGGCGGATCCGTCCGGCGACCGCGTCCTTCGTCAGCGGCGGGTCGGCGAGCGCGCCCAGCTCCTCCAGGGAGGCCTGCTTGTGGTCCATCCGGAGCCGGCCGGCCGCCGCCAGGTGCTCGGGCACCTCGTCACCGAGGATCTCCAGGGCGCGCTGGACCCGGGCCCCGGCGGCGACCGCCGCACGCGCCGAGCGGCGCAGATTGGCGTCGTCGAAGTTCGCCAGACGGTTCGCCGTGGCCCGCACCTCGCGGCGCATCCGGCGCTCCTCCCAGGCCAGCACCGACTCGTGCGCGCCCAGCCGGGTGAGCAGCGCGCCGATCGCGTCGCCGTCCCGGACCACGACGCGGTCGACTCCGCGCACCTCACGGGCCTTCGCGGCGATGGACAGCCGACGGGCGGCGCCGACCAGCGCGAGCGCGGCCTCCGGGCCCGGGCAGGTCACCTCCAGGGAGGACGAGCGGCCGGGTTCGGTGAGCGAGCCGTGCGCCAGGAAGGCCCCGCGCCAGGCCGCCTCCGCGTCACAGGTCGCGCCGGAGACCACCTGCGGGGGCAGCCCCCGGATCGGGCGGCCCCGGCCGTCGACGAGCCCCGTCTGCCGGGCCAGCTGGTCACCGCCCGCGACCACCCGCACCACATAGCGCGAGCCGCGGCGCAGACCGCCCGGGGCCATCACGATCAGCTCCGAGCTGTGGCCGAAGATCTCCAGGATGTCCCGCTTGAGCCGGCGGGCCGCCATCGCGGTGTCCAGCTCCGCCTCGATCACGATCCGCCCGCTCACCAGGTGGAGGCCGCCGGCGAACCGCAGAACGGCGGAGACCTCCGCCTTTCTACAGCAGGTCCGGGTGACGGGGAGCCGGGAGATCTCGTCCTTCACCGCTGCCGTCATCGCCATGGGCCGATCCTTCCATGCATCCGAAAAATACGGTCGTACGCGGCAGCCAACAGCTCCGGGTCATGCCTCGGGGTTCCGTCGGGCCGGGCCACCGGCGCCAGCTCGACCGCGGCCCCGAACCTTTTGGCGGCGTCGGTCAGCGAGTCGCGGTCGAGCACGGCGGCCACGTCGGCCAGCACCACGTCCAGGGCGAGTTTAGGGGCGTGTCGGCCCAAAACCTCCAAATGACGCTGCGGGGAGAAGCCGTCGGTTTCTCCGGGCTGCGGGGCGAGGTTCAGGGAGAGCACCCGGCGCGCCTTCGTCTCCATGAGGGCGTCCAGCAGATCGGGCACCAGCAGGTGCGGCATGACCGAGGAGAACCAGGAGCCGGGGCCGAGCACCACCCAGTCGGCGTCCAGGACGGCTTCGACCGCCTCCGGGACGGCCGGCGGGTCGTGCGGCACCAGGTGCACGGACTGCACCTCGCCGGGCGTCAGCGCCACGGTCGCCTGTCCCCGGACCGTGTCGACGTCGTCCGGCCGCTCCGGATCGTGGCCCTTGACCAGCGCCTGGAGCTCCAGCGGTACGGCGGACATGGGCAGCACGCGCCCCTGCGCGCCCAGCAGCTTGCCGACCAGGTCCAGAGCCTGGACGTGGTCGCCGAGCTGCTCCCACAGGGCGACGATCAGCAGATTGCCCACCGCGTGGCCGTTGATCTCGCCCTGCGACTGGAAGCGGTGCTGGATGACCCGGGCCCAGGTCTGGCCCCAGTCGTCGTCACCGCACAGCGCGGCCAGCGCCTTGCGCAGGTCACCGGGCGGCAGTACGCCCAGCTCCTCACGCAGCCGTCCGCTGGAACCACCGTCGTCGGCCACCGTGACGACCCCGGTGAGGTCGCCGGTGATCCGGCGCAGCGCGGTGAGCGAGGCGGACAGTCCCATGCCGCCGCCGAGGGCGACGACCTTGGGCTGGGTGCCGCGGCGGCGCGGTTTGCCGCCGCGTGCCTCGATCGGCCGGACCACGCGCCCGTCGGAGGCGTTCCTGCGCAGCCGGCCGAGCCGTGGAGAACGTCCTGTCATTCCCGTCCCATGTCCCGGTGCACGACCACCGTCTCCACGCCCTCGGCCGCGAGACGCGCGGCGAGCTTCTCCGACATGGCCACCGAGCGGTGCTTGCCACCCGTACAGCCGACCGCGATGGTCACATAGCGCTTGCCCTCCCGGCGGTAGCCCGCGGCGACCAGCTGGAGGAGCTCGGCGTACCGGTCGAGGAACTCCTTGGCGCCGGGCTGGTTGAGGACGTACGCCGACACCTCCTCGTTGAGGCCGGTGTAGGGGCGCAGCTCCGGGACCCAGTGCGGGTTGGGCAGGAAGCGCATGTCCACGACCAGGTCGGCGTCGACCGGCAGGCCGTACTTGAAGCCGAACGACATCACCGTGGCCCGCAGCTCGGGCTCCTCGTCGCCCGCGAACTGGGCGTCCATCTTGGCGCGCAGCTCGTGCACGTTGAGGCTGGAGGTGTCGATCACCAGGTCGGCGTCGCCGCGCAGCTCACGCAGCAGCTCACGCTCGGCGTCGATGCCGTCGACGATGCGGCCGTCGCCCTGGAGGGGGTGCGGGCGGCGCACGGACTCGAAGCGGCGCACCAGGGCGTCGTCGGAGGACTCCAGGAAGACGATCCGCCGGGTGACGCCCTTCGACTCGAGGTCGGCGAGGGACTCGCGGAGGTTGTCGAAGAAGCGCCGGCCGCGGACGTCGACGACGACCGCGATCCGCGCCACGTTGCCCTGGGAGCGGGCGCCCAGCTCCACCATGGTGGGGATCAGGGCGGGTGGGAGGTTGTCGACGACGAACCAGCCGAGGTCCTCCAGGCACTTGGCTGCCGTCGAGCGACCGGCCCCGGACATGCCGGAGATGATCACCAGCTCGGGGATGGCCGCGTCGGGGATCCCGGGCGGCGTGACGTCCGTACTCACCTGTGCTCCGTCTTCCTGGCGTACTTCTTGCTGAGGGCTGTCGGGGACCGCGGGGTGCGGGGTGGAATTCTCGCCTGCTTCCCTGGGTCCCTGCTGGGGCGCGGCTGTGGGCACAGTAGTGGGCGCCTGTTCCTGTTCCGCTGCGGGGTGTGCGTCGTGCTCGTGCTCGGTCATGTCTCCTGCCCCCGTCGTTCTTCCGGGGCGCCCGTCGTCACCGGGTCACCGGGGGAACCCGCCGTCGTATCGGGTTCCTCATCATCAATGATCTCTCCGGTCGCCGTGTTCACGGCGGGGGCGGGCGATGCCGCCCGGGCGAGGGCCACGGCGATGGTCTCGGCCGTCTTGCGGCCTATGCCCGGAACCTCGCAGATCTGTTCGATCGTCGCGGCCCGGAGCCTCTTCACCGAGCCGAAGTGCTTGATCAGTGCCTGCTTGCGCGTCTCGCCGAGGCCGGGCACCTCGTCCAGGGGACCGGCGCGGAAGCGCTTGGCCCGCTTGGTGCGCTGGTAGGTGATGGCGAAGCGGTGGGCCTCGTCGCGCACGCGCTGGAGCAGATAGAGACCCTCGCTGCTGCGGGGCAGGACGACCGGGTCGTCGTCGTCCGGCACCCAGACCTCTTCCAGCCGCTTGGCCAGGCCGCAGACGGCGATGTCATCGATGCCGAGCTCGTCCAGCGCCCGCTTGGCCGCCGCGACCTGCGGCTGTCCGCCGTCGACGACGACGAGCTGAGGCGGGTAGGCGAAGCGCTTGGGGCGGCCGTCATCGTCCTTGAGGCTGCTGGTGAGGGGCGCTTCGGCGGCGTCGGTCAGGGGCGCGTCGGCGAGGGGCGTCGCGGTGGTGTCGGCGAGCGCGTTCTCGCCGTCGGTCCACTCCCCCGTCCGCTCCTTCTCGGCGATGTAGCGCCTGAAGCGGCGGGTGATCACCTCGTGCATGGAGCGGACGTCGTCCTGGCCCTCGAAGCCCTTGATCTGGAAGCGGCGGTACTCGCTCTTGCGCTGCAGGCCGTCCTCGAAGACGACCATGGAGGCCACCACGTCGTCGCCCTGGAGGTGCGAGATGTCGTAGCACTCGATGCGCAGCGGCGCGCTGTCCAGGTCGAGGGCCTCGGCGATCTCCTCCAGGGCGCGCGAGCGCGTGGTCAGGTCGGAGGCGCGCCTGGTCTTGTGCAGGACGAGCGCCTGCTGCGCGTTGCGCTCGACGGTCTCCATCAGGGCCTTCTTGTCGCCCCGCTGCGGGATGCGCAGCGAGACGTTGGACCCGCGGCGCTCGGTGAGCCACTCCTGGACGGGTTCGACGGGCTCGGGCAGGGCCGGGACCAGGACCTCCTTGGGCACGGAGTCGCCCCGCTCCTCGCCGTACAGCTGCTGCAGGGCGTGCTCGACGAGGGCGCCGGTCGTGACGTCCTCGACCTTGTCGGTCACCCAGCCGCGCTGGCCGCGGACGCGTCCGCCGCGTACGTGGAAGATCTGGACGGCCGCCTCCAGTTCGTCCTCGGCGACCGCGATCAGGTCGGCGTCGGTCGCGTCCGCGAGCACGACCGCGTTCTTCTCCATGGCCTTCTTCAGGGCCTCGATGTCGTCGCGCAGGCGGGCGGCCCGCTCGTACTCCATCTCCTCGGCCGCGTCCGCCATCTGCTTCTCCAGCCGGCGGAGGTAGGTTCCGGTGCGGCCGGCCATGAAGTCGCAGAACTCCTCGGCGAGTTCGCGGTGCTCCTCGGCGGAGACCCGGCCGACGCACGGCGCGGAGCACTTGCCGATGTAGCCGAGCAGACAGGGCCGGCCGGTGCGGGCGGCGTTCTTGAAGACGCCTGCGGAGCAGGTACGCACGGGGAAGACCCGCAGGAGCAGGTCGACGGTGTCCCGGATCGCCCACGCGTGCGCGTACGGCCCGAAATACCTGACGCCCTTCTTCTTGTGCCCGCGCATCACCTGGACGCGCGGGAACTCCTCGTTCATCGTCACGGCGAGGTAGGGATAGCTCTTGTCGTCGCGGTACTTGACGTTGAACCGGGGGTCGTACTCCTTGATCCAGGAGTACTCCAGCTGGAGCGCCTCGACCTCCGTGGACACCACCGTCCACTCCACCGACGCGGCCGTGGTGACCATCGTGCGGGTGCGCGGGTGAAGGCCGGACAGGTCCTGGAAGTAGTTCGCCAGGCGCTGACGCAGGCTCTTCGCCTTTCCGACGTAGATCACCCGGCGGTGCTCGTCGCGGAATCGGTACACCCCGGGGGAGTCCGGGATCTGTCCCGGCTTGGGGCGGTAACTGGAGGGGTCGGCCATGTCTCACACCCTACTGGCGCGGGGTGACACTCCGGCGGGCTGTGGACGACGGCCGGGTGTCCGACGGCCTGTAAACAAGCGAGGTGCCGAGGGCGGGACCCGGAGGCATCGACTCGGCCACACGCATGTGCCACTCGGGCATCAGGTGTTGTCGGGACTTGGTCAACACGCTTCAATGCGGGGGGACTCGGGCCCTGAGGGCCGCCCTACGGATGTGAAGGAGTCCCGGCGACGCCGGAAAAGGCCCCGACCACCCGCACGAACGGTCCGACCAGCCGTCGTGAGCATTCACAGAGAGGCCCCTGCATGCCGCACGCCACACAGCACGCGGACGCCGCCGTCGACGCCACCTCCGCGGAACTGGACACGGCCCTGCGAGGCGGTCCTTTCCATGTGGCGCTGCGTGCCGCGATCGCCGCCCGTGGCCTGCCCCTGCAACGCGTCCAGCACCATCTGTCGCGGTACGGGGTGAAGGTGGGCGTGACCAGTCTGAGCTACTGGCAGCAGGGCGCCCGGCGGCCGCAGCGCCCCGAGTCGCTGCGCGCCGTGCGTGCGCTGGAGGAGATCCTGCACCTGCCGGACGAGTCGCTGATCCGGCTGCTCGCGGAGCCCGACGGCGGGGACGCCGGCGCGACGACCGGGCAGTCCGCGGGCCGCTCCTACCGCTCGCTGCTGAAGGCCTCCGGCATTCTCGAACAACTGCTCGGCGAACTGGAGTGCCCCGTCGACGGGGGGCTGCACATCCTGGGCCACCACGAACGGGTCCGCATCGGGTCGCGCCGCGAGTTGCTGGGACGCGAGTCGCAGCACATCGTGCGCGCGCACCGCGACGGCGTCGACCGCTTCGTGGCCGTCCATCACGGCGACCCCGGCTGCTCACCGGAACGGATGACGGTGCACGCCCTGGAGAACTGCCGGGCCGGCCGGGTCCGCAGCCACCACGACACCGGCGTGCTCGTGGCGGAACTCCACTTCGACACCCGGCTGAGGACCGGCGACACCTTCCTCTTCCGCTACGCCGTCGAGGACGGCACCGCCGACGTGTCCCGTGAGTACGTCCGCGGCTTCGGCGCGGCGGGCGGCCAGTACGCCCTCCAGATCCGCTTCGCCGAGAACGCCGTGCCCGTGCGCTGCCACCGGTTCACCCAGCACTCGGCGGCGGCCCCGCGCGGCGGCCGCCAGGAGCTGCCGCTCAGCGGCCGGCACCGTTCGGTGCACCTCGTCGAGCCTCGGGTGCGGTCGGGCATGGTCGGCATCGGCTGGGACTGGGAGTGAAGGGCGCAGGCTTTCCGCGCGGCTCCGGAATGGGGTAGCTTCCCGGCCTGCGGCTCACCTGTTCCTGCGTCCGCCGCACCCGGTGCGGCTGCCCCCGCGGGCACGGTCCGAGCGGCCGCAGACAGCCAGAGAGAGGAACCGCCCCGTGATCGTCGTCGCCGGTGAGGCCCTGATCGACCTGGTACCGCAGGGCGCGGGCGCCCTCGCCGGTCTCCAGCCGGCGCTCGGTGGCGGCCCCTACAACACGGCCGTCGCCCTCGGCCGCCTGGGCTCTCGCACGGCCTTCTGTTCCCGCACCTCGCAGGACGCCTTCGGCGAGGCACTGCTCGCCGGGCTGCAGGACTCGGGCGTGGACGTGTCCGCGGTGCAGCGCGGCACGGAGCCGACCACGCTCGCGGTCGCCACCCTCGACGGGAACGGTTCGGCCGCCTACTCCTTCTACGTCGACGGCACCGCCGACCGCCTGTTCACGGCCCCGGCCACGCTGCCCGCGGGCACACGCGCGGTGTCCTTCGGCACCTGCTCCCTGATCCTCGAACCGGGTGCGAGCGCGTACGAGGAGCTGATGCGGACCGCCGCGACGCAGGGACTGTTCACGGCGCTCGACCCGAACATCCGGGCCGGGCTGATCCCCGACGCCGACGCCTACCGGGCCCGCTTCAAGAGCTGGCTGCCCTCGGTCTCCCTGCTCAAGCTCTCCGAGGAGGACGCCGCGTGGCTGGGCGGCACCCCGGGCGAGTGGCTGTCCGCCGGTCCCTCGGCCGTCGTGATCACTCAGGGCGGCGACGGGCTGACCGCCTTCACGCAGGACGGGGCCGTGTACGCGGTGCCGGGCGAGCGGGTGGACGTCGTGGACACCATCGGCGCCGGGGACACCGTGAACGCGGCTCTGCTGCACGGCCTTTCGGTGCGGGACGCCCTGTCCCCGGCCGGTCTCGCGGGCCTGGGCGCCGACGGGTGGGAGCAGTTGCTGCGGTTCGCCGCCCGCGCGGCGGCGATCACCTGCTCCCGGGCCGGCGCGGAGCCGCCGTACGCCTCCGAACTGGGCGGCTTCCCGAACCCGTCGTAGGGCTGCCGAACAGCCGGTGCAGCCGGTGCAGCCGGTGCAGCCGGTGCAGCCGGTGCAGCCGGTGCAGCCGGTGCAGCCGGTGCAGCCGGTGCAGCCGGTGCAGCCGGTGCAGCCGGTGCAGCCGGTGGAACGACGGACGGCGCCTCGCGGGGAGTTCCCGCGGGGCGCCGTCCCTTTCACCGGCTCGCCAGGCCTCTCGGCCCAGGTCTTGAGCGGGCCGCGCGGCCCGTGTCGGGTCAGGCCTTGCGGGCCCGTGTGGCCTTCTTCGCGGGGGTCGCCTTCGTGGTCGCCCCGGCGGCCTTCTTGGCCGCCGTGTTGTTCGCGGCGGTCGTCCGGGCCGTGGCCGTCTTGGCGGTCGTCGTCTTGGCGGTCGCGGTCTTGCGCGCGGTCGTCTTCGCCGCGACCGTCCTCTTCGCCGCCGTCTTGCGCGGGGCCTTCACCGGAGCCGCGTCGCTGATCCGGTCGGCGCCGAGCACCTCCCGCAGGAACTTGCCGGTGTGGCTGGTCGACACCGCGGCGATCTCCTCCGGCGTGCCCTCGGCGATGACGAGGCCACCCCCGGCGCCGCCCTCGGGACCCATGTCGACGACCCAGTCGGCGGTCTTGATCACGTCGAGGTTGTGCTCGATGACGATGACCGTGTTGCCCTTGTCGACCAGGCCGGCGAGCACCTTGAGCAGCTTGCTGATGTCCTCGAAGTGCAGACCCGTGGTCGGCTCGTCCAGGACGTAGACCGTGCGGCCGGTGGAGCGGCGCTGGAGCTCGCTGGCGAGCTTCACACGCTGTGCCTCACCGCCGGACAGGGTGGTCGCGGACTGGCCGAGCCGGACGTAGCCGAGGCCGACGTCCTTCAGGGTGTTGAGGTGGCGGGCGATCGCGGGGACGGCCTCGAAGAACTCCGTCGCCTCCTCGATGGGCATGTTCAGGACGTCGGCGATGGACTTGCCCTTGTAGTGGACCTCCAGGGTCTCCCGGTTGTAGCGGGCACCGTGGCAGACCTCGCACGGGACGTAGACGTCCGGGAGGAAGTTCATCTCGATCTTGATCGTGCCGTCGCCCGCGCAGTTCTCGCAGCGGCCGCCCTTGACGTTGAAGGAGAAGCGGCCCGGCAGATAGCCGCGGACCTTCGCCTCGGTGGTCTCCGCGAACAGCCTGCGGACGTGGTCGAAGACACCGGTGTACGTGGCCGGGTTGGACCGCGGGGTGCGGCCGATGGGCGACTGGTCGACGTGCACGACCTTGTCGACGAGGTCGTCGCCGTCCACGCGCGTGTGCCGCCCCGGCACGTTCCTGGCACCGTTCAGTTCACGGGCCAGGTGCGTGTACAGGATGTCGTTGACCAGCGTCGACTTGCCGGAGCCGGAGACGCCGGTGACCGCGGTGAACAAGCCCAGCGGGAAGGACACGTCGATGTCCTGAAGGTTGTTCTCGCGGGCGCCGTGGACGGTGAGCCGACGGGACGGGTCCTGCGGCCGCCGGATGTCGGGCAGCGGGATCGCCTTCTTGCCGGACAGGTACTGCCCGGTCATCGACTCGGTGTTGGCGAGGAGTTCCTTCAGGCCGCCGCTGTGCACGACCTTGCCGCCGTGCTCGCCGGCGCCGGGACCGATGTCGACGATCCAGTCGGCGACCTTGATGGTGTCCTCGTCGTGCTCGACGACGATCAGCGTGTTGCCCATGTCCCGCAGCCGGACCAGGGTCTCGATCAGCCGGTGGTTGTCACGCTGGTGCAGGCCGATGGACGGCTCGTCGAGGACGTACAGGACGCCGACGAGGCCGGAGCCGATCTGGGTGGCCAGGCGGATGCGCTGGGCCTCGCCGCCGGAGAGCGTGCCGGCCGCGCGGTTGAGCGAGAGGTAGTCCAGACCGACGTCGACGAGGAACCGCAGCCGCTCGTTGACCTCCTTCAGGACCCGCTCGGCGATCTTCTTGTCGCGGGCGTCCAGCTTCAGCTCGCCCAGGAAGTCCGCGCAGTCGCTGATGGACATCCCGGAGACCTCGGCGATGGACTTCCCCATGACCGTGACCGCGAGGACGAGCGGCTTGAGGCGCGTGCCCTCACAGGTGGGACAGGGCACCTCACGCATATAGCCCTCGAAGCGCTCCCGGCTGGCATCGCTCTCGGCCTCGCCGTGCCGGCGCTTCACGAACGGGAGGGCGCCCTCGAAGGGGGTCGTGTAGACGCGCTCGCGCCCGTACCTGTTGCGGTAGCGGACCTCGATCTGCGTCTTGTGGCCGTGCAGCAGGGCCTTCCTGGCGCGCAGGGGCAGCCCCGCGAAGGGGATGTCGGTGCGGAAGCCGAGCGCGTCCGCGAGGGCGCCGATCAGCCGGCCGAAGTAGTCCTTGGTGTGGCCGTGCGACCAGGGGTGGATGGCGCCCTCGTCGAGGGACTTGTCCTCGTCCGGGACGATCAGCTCGGGGTCGACCTCCATGCGCGTGCCGATGCCGGAGCACTCGGGGCAGGCGCCGAAGGGCGAGTTGAAGGAGAAGGAGCGGGGCTCCAGCTCCTCGAAGGACAGGTCGTCGTACGGGCAGTACAGGTGTTCCGAGTACATGCGCTCGCGCTCGGGGTCGTCCTCGGGGAGGTCGACGAAGTCGAGCACGACCATGCCGCCGGCGAGGCCGAGCGCGGTCTCCACCGAGTCGGTGAGCCGGCGCTTGGCGGACTCCTTCACCGTGAGGCGGTCGATGACCACCTCGATGGTGTGCTTCTCCTGCTTCTTCAGCGTGGGCGGGCTGGACAGCTGGATCGTCTCGCCGTCGACCCGCGCGCGGGAGTAGCCCTTGGTCTGGAGGTCGGCGAAGAGGTCGACGAACTCTCCCTTGCGCTCGCGCACCAGCGGCGACAGCACCTGGAAGCGGCTTCCCTCGGGCAGCTCCAGGACCCGGTCGACGATGGCCTGCGGCGACTGGCGCGTGATCGGCC
The DNA here is from genome assembly GCF_045041255.1 of Streptomyces sp. NBC_00080. Lineage (NCBI taxonomy): Bacteria > Bacillati > Actinomycetota > Actinomycetes > Kitasatosporales > Streptomycetaceae > Streptomyces > Streptomyces sp. NBC_00080. The sequence continues at coordinate 7,152,542 of NZ_CP108235.1, read as the reverse complement.
GGGAGCACTCGGGGCAGTGCGGCTTGCCGATGCGCGCGAAGAGCAGGCGCAGGTAGTCGTAGACCTCGGTGATGGTGCCGACCGTGGAGCGCGGGTTGCGCGAGGTCGACTTCTGGTCGATGGAGACAGCCGGGGAGAGACCCTCGATGAAGTCGACGTCCGGCTTGTCCATCTGGCCGAGGAACTGCCGGGCGTACGAGGAGAGGGACTCGACGTAGCGCCGCTGGCCCTCGGCGAAGATGGTGTCGAAGGCCAGCGAGGACTTGCCCGACCCCGACAGGCCCGTGAAGACGATGAGCGAGTCGCGTGGCAGGTCGAGCGAGACATTCTTGAGGTTGTGCTCGCGCGCGCCACGGACGATGAGACGGTCGGCCACGCCGGTCCGCACCTTTCTTGAGAGAAGTGACAGGGGCGGGGCCCCCGTCTTTCTCAGACTAGGGCGAGCCACTGACAACGCCGGTCGGGATTCACCGGTTCACAACAATCCCCGGCCTTCCAGCATGCCCGACGCCGCCACCGACCATATAGCACGTGCATTCGATTTGCGGGCTCGGTCGACCACCTTCACCCGAAGGGGTGGCGAGGCTAGGGTCAGCACCATGATTGATCACGCTCATGACCTGGAGTCTGTACGTGAAGCGACGGAGCGGCTCCTCACCGCAGTCGCCGAACTGGACAACGCGTCGGCGGCCGAGCCGTCACGCCTGCCCGGCTGGAGCCGCGGACATGTCCTGGCTCACATCGCCCGCAACGCGGATGCCCTCACGAACGTCCTCGAGGGCCGTCCCATGTACGCCGACGCCTTCGTCCGCGACGCCGACATCGAGCGGGACGCCCCACGCCCCCTGGACGTCCAGCTCACGGACGTCAGGGAGAGCGCGGCCCGATTCCAGGCGACGGGAGCCGTGCCCGCGGACTGGTCACGCACGGTGGAGCTGCGCAACGGGGTCGTCGACACGGCGGCCCGCGTGCCGTTCCGGCGGTGGGTGGAGGTGGAGCTGCACTCCGTGGACCTCGGCATCGGCTACGAGCTGGAGGACCTGCCGGAGGAGTTCACCGCGCGGGAGATCGAGTTCCTCGCGGAGCGGTTCACCGGGAGTCCCGACGTGCCGCCGACGCGCCTGACGGACGGCACGCGCGCGTGGCACACGGGCCGCGCGGCCGAGCGGCCCGAGGTGACCGTCACCGGCACCCCCGCGGACCTCCTGGGCTGGCTCGCCGGGCGTCGCGACGGTTCCGGACTGACGGCGGACGGCGGGCCGCTGCCGGCCCTTCCGCCGCTATAGGCTGCCGCCATGACGTACAGCGGTGAGGTGACGGTCGGCGGACCGGCGGACGTGCACGAGCTCAAGGACCTGATGATCACCAAGATCGCGGTCGGCCCGATGAACAACAACGCCTATCTGCTGCGCTGCCGGGCCACGGACGAGCAGTTGCTGATCGACGCGGCCAACGACGCGCACGCCCTGCTCGGCACGATCGGCGACGACGGCATCGCGTCCGTCGTCACCACGCACCAGCACGGCGACCACTGGCAGGCACTCGCCGAGGTCGTGGCGGCCACGCACGCGCGTACCTACGCCGGCCGGGAGGACGCCGAGGGCATCCCCGTGGCGACCGACGTCCCGGTCGACGACGGTGACGTCATCCGGGTGGGGAACGTCGAGCTCACCGCGCGCCATCTGGTGGGGCACACGCCCGGCTCGATCGCCCTGGTCTACGACGACCCGCACGGCCACCCCCATGTGTTCACCGGTGACTGCCTCTTCCCCGGCGGCGTGGGCAACACCCGTAAGGACCCCGGGGCGTTCGCCCGTCTCATCCACGACGTCGAGACGAAGATCTTCGACGCGCTGCCGGACGAGACCTGGGTCTATCCGGGGCACGGCAACGACACCACGCTGGGCGCGGAGCGGCCGCACCTTCCGGAGTGGCACGCGCGCGGGTGGTGAGTCCGCACGACAGGGGGCGCGCGTTGCCGACCGCGCGCCCCGTGTGAATCGCGCGCACATGCCGGTCCCCCACGCGCGCTCCCCGCACTCGTGGTCGCGCGGTCGACTGGTGTCAGTTCCGCGCGGGATGACGGCTCCGGCGCGGATCGGGCCGCCGGTCCACGATCCCCGCCCTCGACCGGCGGCCCAGGCGGGTCCGCCGAGCCTGCCGGGGAGCTCCTGGAGCGGCTCGGGCTGGCCGGCAAGGCCGGCGAGTATCCCGACCGGCTCAGCGGTGGTCAGCAGCAGCGGGTCGCGATCGTGCGCGCGCTCGCCGTGCGTCCCCGGCTGCTGCTGCTCGACGAGATCACGGCCGCCCTCGACCCCGAACTGGTGGGCGAGGTCCTGAACGTCGTCCGCGACCTGGAGGCCGACGGCATGACCATGGTGCTCGCCACTCATGAGATGGGCTTCGCGCGCGAGGTCGCCGACCAGGTCTGCTTCCTTGACGGAGGCGTCGTGCTGGAGCGGGGCACCGCCGAGCAGCTCTTCGGCGACCCGCAGCAGGAGCGCACACAGCGCTTCCTGCGGCGGATCGTGGAGGCGGGCCGCCTCTGAGGGGCGCGGTAAGGGGCTACGGCCTGGAGGGCGATGCTTACGCGTCCGCCTTGCCCGCCCCCGCCAGCGCGGCCACGCGCTCCACGCCGAACACGTATCCCTGCACCCCGCAGCCCGCGATGACACCGTCGGCGCGCAGCGAGACGTAACTGTGGTGCCGGAAGGACTCGCGCTGGTGGATGTTGGAGATGTGGACCTCCAGCACTGGCAGGCCGTCACAGGTGTTGAGGGCGTCCAGGATCGCGACCGACGTGTGCGAGTAGGCGCCCGGGTTGATCACGATGCCGCAGTGCTTCAGCCGCGCCTCGTGGATCCAGTCGACCAACTGCCCCTCGTGGTTGGACTGCCGGAAGTCCACCGTGCCGCCGTGCGCGGCCGCCGCCTTGACGCACAGCGCCTCGACGTCGGCGAGCGTGTCGGAACCGTAGATCTCCGGCTGCCGCTGGCCCAGGAGGTTCAGGTTGGGGCCGTTCAGGATCATGATCGGGGCGTTGGCCAGGCTGCGGGGCACGGTTCCTCCGGTCCGTTCGTGGACGGCCCGTCCAAGGCCGCCGCTCACACCGGTTTATCACGGTGAAACCGCAGGGCAGCAGGCCGTACCCTCCCGCCATGACCGCGCCCTCGTATCCCCCGAAGCCGTCGCCCGGCGACCGCATAGCCGTCATCTCGCCCTCCGCGGGCCTGCCCGGGCTCTTCCCGCGCCCCTACGAGCTGGGCGTGCAGCGGCTGCGCGAGGAGTTCGCTCTGGAGCCCGTCGAGTACCCGACGACGCGCAGGATGGGGGCGACGCCGCAGGAGCGCGCCGACGACATCCACGCCGCGTTCGCCGACCCGGGCGTGCGGGCGGTCATCGCGTCGATCGGCGGCGAGGACCAGATCACCGTACTGCCGCTGCTGGACCGGGAGTTGCTGCGCGCCGACCCGAAGCCGTTCTTCGGGTGGAGCGACAACACCAACCTGCTGGCGTTCCTGTACAACTCCGGCGTCGTCGCCTACCACGGCGCGAGCGTGATGTGCGAGCTGGGACGCCCCGGAGCCATGCACCCGCTGACCGCCGACTCGTTGCGCGCCGCGTTGTTCACCTCGGGCCCCTACGAGTTGCGGCCCGCCGACCGGTGGAACGACTTCGGCGGCGACTGGGGCGACCCGGCGACCTTCGCGTCGGAGCCCGACGGCCGGCCCGGCGCCGGCTGGAGCTGGGTCAACGCCGACCGCGTGGTGGAGGGGCGCAGTTGGGGCGGCAACCTGGAGATCCTCTCCTGGCTGCTGATGGCCGACCGCGAGATCGCCCGCGACCTGGCGGTGTACGACGGCGGGGTGCTGATCCTGGAGACGTCGGAGGAACTGCCGAGCGCCACCGAGGTCTTCCGGATCCTGCGCAACATGGGCGAGCGCGGTCTGCTGCGGCGCTTCCCCGCACTGCTGATGGCCCGGGCCAAGAGCCGGTCCTTCGAGCGCCCCAACAGCCCGGAGGAAGGCGCCCGTTACGCGGCCGACCAGCGTGCGGCGGTGGAACGCGCGCTGCGCGCGTACGCCCCCGAGACCCTGGCCGTCTTCGACGTGGACTTCGGCCACACCGACCCGCAACTCGTCATCCCCTACGGCGGCACGATCCGCGTCGACGGCCCCGCGCGGCGCATCACCGTGACCTACTGAGCCCCCTGGCGGCGGTCCGCGCCCCCACACGCCCCCGTAACCCGCGATCACTGTGGGTAGTTGACGCGGCATGCACGACGTACACACCGTGAAGGCGCTCTCCATGCCGCGGCTCGCGGCGGCCTCGCTCGCCGGGACGGCCATCGAGTTCTACGATTTCTTCGTCTACGGGACGGCTGCCGCGCTGGTCCTGGGGCCGCTGTTCTTCCCGACGTTCTCGCCGCTGGCGGGGACACTGGCCGCGTTCGCGACGTTCGGCGTGGGCTTCGTGGCGCGGCCGCTGGGCTCGGTGCTGTTCGGGCACATCGGGGACCGGCACGGGCGCCGGCCGGTCCTGGTCGTCTCCCTGCTGCTGACCGGTGCCTCGACGGTCGCGGTCGGCTGCGTGCCGACGTACGACACGATCGGGGTGGCCGCTCCCCTGCTGCTGCTCGTCCTGCGCTTCCTCCAGGGGCTCGGGCTCGGCGGGGAGTGGGGCGGCGCGGTACTGCTGACCGCGGAACACGCGCCCGCGGAGCGGCGCGGGCTGTGGTCGAGCTTCCCGCAGGTGGGGCCCGCGGTGGGCTTCGTGCTCGCCAACGGAGTGGTGCTGGTCCTGTCGGTGACGCTGACAGAGGCGCAGTTCGCGCAGTGGGGGTGGCGGGTGCCGTTCTGGGCGGCCGGGGTGCTGGCCGTGCTCGGGCTGTGGCTGCGGTCGTCGCTGCCCGAGAGCCCCCGGTTCCTGGAGATCGACGACCACGCGCGTGTGCCGCTCGTGGAGGTCGTGCGCGACCACTGGCGGCTCGTCCTGCTGACCGCCGGCGCGCTCTCCGCCGGCTACGCGATCTTCTACGCCGTGACGACCTGGTCCCTGGCGTACGCGACGGAACGGCTCGGGGTCAGCCGTACCGTCATGCTGGTCTGCATCATGGCCGCCGTGGTGGTGAAGGGTTCACTGACTCCCGTGATGGCGATGCTCGGCGACCGCTTCGGCCGCCGGCCGTTGTGCCTCGTCGGCTGCGCGGCGGCCGCGCTGTGGATGTTCCCACTGGTGGCGCTGCTCTCGACCGGCGAGCCGCTGCCGATGTTCCTCGGCTTCCTGGGGGCGCTGCTCGCCTTCGTCACCATGTTCGCGGTGATCTCGGCGTATCTGCCGGAGCTCTACGCGCCGCGCGTGCGCTGCACCGGCGCGGCGGTCGGCTACAACCTGGGCGGGGTCCTCGGGGGTGCCCTCACGCCGATCGTGGCGACCGCCCTCGCCGAGCGCTCGGGGCGGGTCCCGTGGGGTGTGGGCGCCTACCTGACGGGGATCGCGCTGCTCAGTCTGGGCTGCTTCGCACTGCTGCCGGAGACCCGGCCGGTGCGGGTGGCCGCCGTGCGGCCGGCTACGGATTGATCGCCAGCTCCAGGTAGGCCGCGAACAGCACGAGGTGGACGCCGCCCTGCAACGGCGTGGCCCGTCCCGGGACGACCGTCAGAGAGCTGACCACGACGGTCAGCGCGAGCAGCACCATATGGGTGGGGCCGAGCCCGAGGACGAGCGGCCCGGAGAGCCAGAGGGAGGCCAGGGCCACCGCCGGGATGGTGAGACCGATGCTGGCCATCGCGGAGCCGAGCGCGAGGTTGAGGCTGGTCTGCACCCGGTCGCTGCGGGCGGAGCGCAGCGCGGCGATCGTCTCGGGGAGCAGTACGAGCAGCGCGATGATCACACCGACCACCGCTTGGGGCAGTCCGGCGGCCTCCACTCCGGACTCGATCGTGGGCGAGACTCCCTTGGCGAGGCCCACCACACCGATCAGGGCCAGACCGAGCAGCCCGAGGCTGATCCGGGCGGTGCGGGCCGTGGGGGCTCCGGCGTGGTCGTCGGCGGTGATCACGTCTCCCTGCCGGGTGACCGGCAGGAAGTAGTCGCGGTGCCGGATGGTCTGTGTCGTCACGAACAGGCCGTACAGGACCAGGGAGGACAGGGCGGCGAAGGTGAGCTGGACGGCGGAGAACTCCGGGCCCGGTTTGCTGGTGGTGAAGGTCGGCAGGACGAGGCTGAGCGTGGCCAGGGTGGCGACGGTCGCGAGCGCCGCTCCGGTGCCCTCCGGGTTGAAGATCGCCGTGCCGTGGCGCAGCGAGGCGACCAGGAGGGAAAGGCCGACGATGCCGTTGCAGGTGATCATCACGGCCGCGAAGACCGTGTCCCGCGCCAGGGTCGAGCTCTTGTCCCCGCCGTCCGCCATCAGGGTGACGATCAGGGCGACCTCGATGATCGTCACGGCGACCGCGAGGACCAGGGATCCGAAGGGTTCGCCGACCCGGTGGGCGACGACCTCCGCGTGGTGCACGGCGGCGAGGACCGATCCGGCGAGGACCAGCGTCACCACGACGACGACCGTGCCCGGCAGGTCGCGTCCCCAGGTCAGGACCAGCAGGACGACCGCCAGCGCCGGCACGAGGGCTGTCCACCGGGTCGTGACCGACCTGAGCCGAGCGATCATGCAGCGATCGTCGCAGAGCCGTAGGGGCTCCGCATTCCGGCCCGTCCCGCCCGGCCTGGCCGTGCCGCCCGGCCTGCCCGTGCGGGCAGGACGGGCGGTTGTGCGGCTGCCGTCACCTGAACTCGGTCGTGTCCTGGACGTCGCAGTCGGTGAAGGACGGGGGCCGGGTGCAGAGGGCGGCCATCCGCTCCGCGAACTTGCCCGTCTCCGGGTCTTCGCTGTTGCGCATGGCCTGCTCGTGGGAGTCGAACTCGACCACCACGAGGTAGCGGTTCGGCTGGTCGCGGTCCTTGAGGACGAGGCGGCGCGTCGGGCCGTCGGCCCGGCCCGCGATGCGCTGCTCCCCCTCCTCGGCCAGCGCCCGCATCTCGTCGATGCGGTCGGTCTCGAACTCGAGGATCTGGACGAACCTCTGCGATGTGCCCACGGTGCCTCCACCCGGAACCGGCGTCCCCGGGTGGAGACGCCCAGCTCCCAACGAAGCACCGGGAGCGGTGCTCGGCAATTCGCCGCGCACCGCTCCCGGGGGTGGTTGTTCCTACGTCCTGCGTGGTCAGGCCTCGATGCTGTCCTTCGGAGCGCCTTCGCTCTCCGTACGCGCCGCCTCGGCCGCCGCCTGCTTCTTCGAAGCCAGCAGACTGGTGATCGTGGTGACGATCAGGACGGAGCAGATGACGCCGAGCGAGACCGGGATGCTGATCTCGGGGACGTGCACCCCGGACTCGTGCAGCGCGTGCAGCACCAGCTTGACGCCGATGAAACCGAGGATGACCGACAGGCCGTAGCTCAGGTGGACCAGCTTCCTCAGCAGGCCGCCGATCAGGAAGTAGAGCTGCCTGAGGCCCATCAGCGCGAACGCGTTGGCGGTGAAGACGATGTAGGGGTCCTGCGTCAGGCCGAAGATCGCGGGGATCGAGTCGAGGGCGAAGAGCACGTCGGTGGTGCCGATCGCGAGCATCACGACCAGCATCGGGGTCATGACCCGCTTGCCGTTCTGCTCGATCCACAGCTTCGTCCCGTGGTAGCGGTCGGCGACGCCGAACCGCTTCTCCGCGGCCTTGAGCAGCTTGTTCTCCTCGAACTCCTCGTCGTCCTCGTCCGCCCGGGCCTCCTGGATGAGCTTCCAGGCGGTCCAGATCAGGAAGGCGCCGAAGAGGTAGAACACCCACGCGAAGCTGGCGAGGATCGCGGCGCCCGCGGCGATGAAGATCGCCCGCAGGACCAGGGCTATGAGGACACCGACGAGCAGGACCCGCTGCTGGTACTGCGACGGGACCGCGAACTTCGCCATGATCAGGACGAAGACGAAGAGGTTGTCGACACTGAGCGACTTCTCGGTGATGAAGCCCGCGAAGAACTCGCCGGCCGGCTCACCGCCGCTGAAGACGAGCAGCCCGACTCCGAAGAGCCCGGCCAGGGCGATCCAGACGACGGTCCAGATCCCCGCTTCCTTGATCGACACGTCGTGCGGCTTGCGGCCGATGAAGAAGTCGACCGCGATGAGGGCGGCGAGGCCCACGATGGTCAGGACCCATAGGGCCAGGGAAACATTCACTGCGCCTCCGACAGTACGTAACGGCAGGTGATCAGCGTCGTCGCGCTGCCGGAGGTCTCTTCCACCCGAGATGGGCCGACGCCCCGGGATCAGGCCTGATCCGTATTGACGGGTACGCCGCAGCAGGGAGTACTCCCCTCCGTGAGGAAAACAGTACCCCAAGCACCAAGAAAAGGTAAAGCGATTGGTAAAAGAAAGGCCAAGTTCCCTGGTCAGAGGACTTTACTAGTACTTGGCGCGAGCTGCCGCGACCTGCGCGAGGACCTGCTGGAGCACCTGGCTACCGGCCGGCACCAGGCTCGGCTCGTACGTCCAGGCGTGCCCCACCCAGGGGTCGGCGAGGTGATCCTCGGCCACCGGCGTCAGCCGCAGCAGCGCACGCCACAGCGGATCCAGCAACGGACCGTAACTGTCGGCGTCCTCCCGGTCGGCCACCATCATCAGGTGGACGCCGACGCCGGGCCCCTCGTCCGCGAGGTAGCGCAGCTGGGTCACGGCACGGTCGTCGAAGCCGTGCGGGAAGTCGTTGACGACCAGGAGCTGCTGGGCCGTGTCGAAGCCGGGCGGCAGCGAGTCGGCCATGCCGCCACGCACCGCCATCTGTACCAGGTCGACCCGCTCGGTGAGCCGGCCCAGGACCGCCGCGACTCCGGCCGCGCCGACCGCGGGCGGGGCCGCGAGCACGCCGCTGTGCACCAGCGGCGCGAGTTCCCGGGCGCCCGAACCGGCCGGATCGACGACGTGCACGGTGAACTCGTCCGCCGGATGCACCGCCAGCAGCCGGGCCGTGTGCGCCACGGCCGACTCCATGGCGAGGCGGCGCAGCTCGTGGGAGTCGGCGAACGACCCGTCGGACAGGCCCGACCGCCCGCTGTCGATCCACAGGCCGCGCTCGAGCGGCAGCCTGACCAGCATCGGGATGCGCAGCGGGTCGCTCTCGGGAAGGTGCAGGTCGCCCAGGCGCACGGCCATGGGCATCTCCATGGGAACGCGGTAGGCGTGCCAGACCGGGTTGTCCCAGCGCGCGTACGCCGCGGGCAGCGCCGGTTCGACCACGTCGGCCTCGGCGCCGAGCTGGACGAGATCCCGGTCCAGTGCCTCCCGGGCCTGGTCGACGAGCTGGATGTGCTTGGCCTGGGCCGCCTCGCGGGCGGCGTCGCCCTGGCCGCCCATCCTGCTGCGCGGGTCGGACAGGACCTGGTCCAGCTCCTTCTCCATCCGCGTATCGGCGAAGTCGACGGCGCTGCGGTACGCGGCCGTGCTGCGGGCCAGGTCCTCGAACATGCCCCAGACCTGGTTGTAGAGCCGCTCCTCCATGGACCAGCCGGTCGCGTCACCCGCGACGGGCCGGGCGGGCTCTCCGGGCCGGGACGGGGGCGCGGTGGGCGGAGGCGGGGGCGGAGCGGCGTTCTGCCGACGCGGATGGCTGTAGTCGATCGGGCCACCGGCGGTGGGTGTCGTCGGCGTCGGCTGGGTGGCGTCGGGATCCGCCGGAGTGGCGCCCGCCGGGTAGCCCGTGGCCGAGGGGCCCTGCGGGTTGGGGGTCGCCCCGTACGGGCCGGCGCCGCCCTGGGTGCCCTGCGTGCCGTACGGCGAGCCGCTCTGGTCCGGGCCGAGGGCGGACGCGGCCGCCTGCCGGGAGCGGTCGCCTTCGGCGGTACGCGGCGGCGCCTGCACCGAGCGGGCCAGGCCCTGGACCACGGCGTCGTTGATGCCGGACGCGAGCCGCTGCGCCTGCGTCAGACCCTGGTCGGTGAGGAGTTCGGCGAGGCCGCCCGCGTAGCCCTGGCCGACGGCACGCACCTTCCAGGCGCCCTGCCGCCGGTACAGCTCCAGCGCGACGACCGCCGACTCCGCGTCCAGCCCGGTGATGGTGTAGGTGGCGACCTCGGCGCCGTCGAGGCCGGTGACCGCGACGAAGGGGGCCGCGACCGAGCCGAAGCTGACCGGCCCGCCGACACCCGTGGGCAGCGCGAGCAGCACGCTGACCCGGTGCACGGCCGCCGACACGGCGTCCAGATCCACCGCGAGACGGTGGTCGGCGGCCGCCTGCCGGGAGACCTCCAGGCCGGGCAGGGTGGGTACGCCGGGGTGGGCCACCCACTCGACGCCGGGGACCTTGCCGCTCTCGTCACCGAGTGTGGCAACCGCCATGACCGGCCTGCCGGCCGAGACCCGGATCTCGAGGCGGACCTGGGAGAGCGGGTGGTTCTGCCCCCGCACCAGCTCGGCCGTCATCGCCTGTCGTCCCCCTGCGTCGCGTGTGATGTTGTCTCGGTGCCGCTCCCCGCCCTACAGCGCGGGCAGGATCGCGGGCATCAGGTCCTGGAAGGTGCGGCCGTTGGCCGGAGCGCCGAGGGCCGTCATGTTCCAGCCCCCGCCCACCCGGTGCACCTTCGCCATGATCTGGGCGGTGTAGGCGCCGCCGCCCGCCAGCGTGTAGCGCGCCAGCTCCTGGCCGTTGGTCTCGTCGACCAGACGGCAGAAGGCGTTCTGCACTTCCTGGAACGTCTGGCCGGTGAAGGAGTTCACCGTGAAGATGATCTGGTCGATGTGGACCGGCACGCGCGCGAGGTCGACGAGGATCGCCTCGTCGTCGCCGCCCTGACCGACACCGCCGACGAGGTTGTCACCGGTGTGACGGACCGAGCCGTCGTCACTCACCAGGTGGCGGAAGAAGACGACGTCGACCGGCTGCTTGTCGGCGAACAGGACGGCGGAGGCGTCGAGGTCGATCTCCCGCGTCCGGGAGCCGAACAGGCCGCGCCGCGGAGCCGCCTGCCAGCCGAGACCCATGCGCACCGCGGTCAGGCTGCCCCCGTCGTGCTTCTGAAGACTGATGGCCTGACCCTTGGTCATGTTGACGGTCACGCGCTGATTCCCCTCTCGAGCTGTCCCCTGTTGCCGCGAGCCCGCGGTTGACGGAAACCCTACGCAAAGGCACTGACAGTGCCGTACCCAGGCCCGCACTTTGTGTCGGTCTTGCAACACAGGGCGTGCGGGGCGGGGGCACAGCAACCGCAAGGGCCCGTCAGGCCAGACCCGCCTCTCTCATCTGGCGCAGTTCCTTCTTCATTTCGGAGACCTCGTCGCGGATCCGGGCGGCGACCTCGAACTGGAGGTCGGCGGCGGCGGCCCGCATGCGCTCCGTCATCTCCTCGATCTGCTCGGCGAGTTGAGCTGCGGGACGGTCCGTCGGCACCGTCTCCTCGGACCTGCCCTTGGCCGACCCGGACTTGGCGCCCTTGGCCGCCTTGCCGCCGAGGGAGGGCACCGGGGCCTTGGTTCCCCGCCCGTCCTTCTTCGCGCGGTAGCCCGAGCCGAGCAGCTGCTCCGTGTCGACCTCCTCGCGGGAGATCTGGGCGACGATGTCGTTGATCTTCTTGCGGAGCGGCTGCGGGTCGATGCCGTTCGCCGTGTTGTAGGCGACCTGCTTCTCCCGGCGGCGGTTGGTCTCCTCGATGGCCCGCTCCATGCCCGGGGTGATCTTGTCGGCGTACATGTGGACCTGACCGGAGACGTTGCGCGCCGCGCGGCCGATGGTCTGGATCAGCGAGGTGCCGGAGCGCAGGAAGCCCTCCTTGTCGGCGTCGAGGATCGCCACCAGGGACACCTCGGGCAGGTCGAGGCCCTCGCGCAGGAGGTTGATGCCGACCAGGACGTCGAACTCGCCGGCGCGCAGCTCGCGCAGCAGCTCGATCCGGCGCAGCGTGTCGACGTCACTGTGCAGGTAGCGCACCTGGATGCCGAGCTCCAGGAAGTAGTCCGTGAGGTCCTCGGCCATCTTCTTGGTGAGCGTGGTGACCAGGACGCGCTCGTCCTTCTCCACGCGCGTGCGGATCTCGTGCACCAGGTCGTCGATCTGGCCCTCGGTCGGCTTGACGACGACCTCCGGGTCGATCAGGCCGGTGGGGCGGATGATCTGCTCGACGGCGCCGTCCCCGCGGGAGAGCTCGTACTTGCCGGGGGTCGCCGACAGGTAGACGGTCTGCCCGATGCGCTCCCGGAACTCCTCCCACTTCAGCGGGCGGTTGTCCAGGGCGGAGGGCAGCCGGAAGCCGTGGTCGACGAGGGTGCGCTTACGGGAGGCGTCCCCCTCGTACATGGCGCCGATCTGCGGGACGGTGACATGCGACTCGTCGATGACGAGGAGGAAGTCGTCCGGGAAGTAGTCGAGCAGGGTGTTCGGCGGGGAGCCCGGCGAGCGGCCGTCGAAGTGCATCGAGTAGTTCTCGACGCCGGAGCAGGAGCCGATCTGCCGGAGCATCTCCAGGTCGTACGTGGTGCGCATGCGCAGCCGCTGGGCCTCCAGGAGCTTGCCCTGCTTCTCCAGGTCGGCCAGGCGCTCGCCCAGCTCCTTCTCGATGTCGTTGGCGGCCCGCTCCAGGCGTTCGGGGCCCGCCACGTAGTGCGTGGCCGGGAAGATGTACAGCTGCTGGTCGTCGCTGATGATCTCGCCGGTGAGCGGGTGCAGTGTGGACAGGGCCTCGATCTCGTCGCCGAACATCTCGATGCGGACGGCGAGCTCCTCGTAGACCGGGAAGATCTCGATGGTGTCGCCGCGCACCCGGAAGGTGCCGCGGCTGAACGCCAGGTCGTTGCGCGTGTACTGGATGTCGACGAAGCGGCGCAGCAGCTGGTCCCGGTCGACCTCGTCGCCGACGCGGAGCGGGACCATGCGGTCCACGTACTCCTGCGGGGTGCCGAGGCCGTAGATGCAGGAGACCGAGGCGACCACGACGACGTCACGGCGGGTGAGCAGCGAGTTGGTCGCGGAGTGGCGCAGGCGCTCGACCTCCTCGTTGATCGAGGAGTCCTTCTCGATGTAGGTGTCCGACTGCGGGACGTACGCCTCGGGCTGGTAGTAGTCGTAGTACGAGACGAAGTACTCGACCGCGTTGTTCGGCAGCAGTTCGCGGAACTCGTTCGCCAGCTGGGCGGCCAGGGTCTTGTTCGGCGCCATCACCAGGGTGGGGCGCTGGAGCTTCTCGATCATCCACGCGGTGGTCGCGGACTTTCCGGTGCCGGTCGCGCCGAGCAGGACGACGTCCTTCTCACCTGCCTGGACACGCTTGGCCAGCTCGGCGATGGCCGCCGGCTGGTCGCCGCTGGGCTGGTAGGGGCTGACGACCTCGAAAGGCGCCACCGTGCGTTCGATGTGGGAAACGGGCCGCATGTCATCCACCGTACGACCCCCCACTGACAACGGGGTTCGATCAGGGGTTTCGCGGGGACCGGCCCCGGGGTCGCGCGGGTTCGGGAGTCAGCGGTTCTGCGGGGTCCGGGACTCGCGGTGCGGCACCTTCCGGCGGCTGCGGAGCTGGGAGCGGCGCGACGGGTGCGGGGCCGGCGGGTGCGCCGGGACGCCGGGTTTGTGCTCGGCGGGGGTCCAGTCGGGCTTGCCCATGACCATCAGCGGGTCGAACATCACGACGACACCCGCGAGGCAGAGGAAGGCGAGGGGGCCGATCAGCATCGGCGCGAGGAGGGCGGCGGGAGAGTCACCCGCGGTCGGGGCACCCGTGTGCAGATGGACGCTCAGGGCGGCCATCCCGGTGTAGTGCATGCCGGTCACGGCCAGCCCCATGACCAGGCTGGCGCCCACGCTCCACAGGAAGCCCCTGACCTGTCCCGCGGCCCACAGGGCGGCGGTGGCGGCCGCCATGGCGATGGCGACGGAGGTGGCGACGGTGAGCGTGTTGTACTCGAAGGTCCCGTTGAAGCGCATTCCGGCCATGCCCAGGTAGTGCATCGACGCGATGCCCAGGCCGGTGATGGTGCCCCCGGTGAACAGCGCCGTTCCGGTCGCGCCCCGGTAGCCGACTATGAAGATCCCCACGCCCACCATGACGATGGCGACGCCCAGGCTCGCGTAGGTCATCGGTTTGTCGTAGTGGATCGGGGCTCCGTCGACCGTGAAGCCGATCATCGCGATGAAGTGCATGGTCCAGATGCCGGAACCGATCGCCGCCGAGCCGAGGGCCAGCCATCCGGGGCGCCAGGACTGGGCGACGAGCAGGGCTCTGGTGGTGCAGCGCAGACCGAGAGCACCGCCGAGGCAGGCCATGAGGTAGGCCACCAGCGGTGTGACGAGTCCGTAGCTGAATCCGTCGACCGTGCCTTGCATGCGCGGTAGCCCTTCGCCCTGTTGCTCGATCTTCTGAAACTCGCCCCTCCCCGGGACCGCTGAGCGCGGTCAAGGCTGAGAGAGAGTATGACCCCCACCGGAATGGTCGAACGATTTTCCGGCAAAGAAACACGCCCTTGTCGCACATGTGCGGCACCAGTGAGCGGCCTCCGGGGCCTCCTTCCCTTCTGTGGTCGTCCTGTACTCCCCCGGCGTCGACCCTCTGCTGTCACTGTTGAGCTGTATGTGATGGCCCGACGCGAGGAGTACGCATGCACGCGCGCGTAGTTGCCGCCACGACCACCGCGGTCCTGGGCACCGTCGCCCTCCTGCTCCCCGTTCACGACGCCCGGGCGGGCAGCGCCTTCCGGCCGTCGGTGATCGCCCACCGGGGAGCCTCCGCCCACGCCCCCGAGAACACCCTGGACGCCGTCGACGAGGCGGCCTCGCTGGGCATCCTGTGGGTGGAGAACGACGTCCAGCGCACCAAGGACGGCGAGCTCGTGGTGATCCACGACGACAGTCTCCGCCGTACGACCGACGCCGAGGAGGTCTTTCCCGGCCGGGCCCCGTGGAGGGTGCGGGACTTCACGGCGGCCGAGATAGCCCTGCTCGACGCGGGAAGCTGGTTCGGCGCCGCGTACACGGGCGCGCGGGTGCCGACGCTGAAGGAGTACGTCGAGCGGGTCGAGCATCACCACCAGAAGCTGCTCCTGGAGGTCAAGAACCCCGAGCTCTATCCGGGGATCGAGCAGCAGACCCTCAAGGTGCTGAGCAACGAGGGCTGGCTGGACCGGCGGCATCTCACGAACCGGCTGATCGTGCAGAGCTTCAGCGCCGAAAGCCTGCGGACCCTCCACGACCTGAAGCCGGGGGTGCGGACCGGTCTGCTCGGGATGCCGGCCGTCTCGGAGCTGCCCCGGTACGCGGGCTTCGCCGACCTGATCAACCCGTCGTACACCGCCCTCTCCCCCGCGTACGTCTCCGCCGTGCACGCGCTCACCGGGCCGCACGGCAAGCCGATGAAGGTCTTCGCCTGGACCGTCGACGACCCCGCGACCGCCGAGGCCGTCGCCGCGTACGACGTCGACGGCGTGATCACCAACAAGCCCGACGTGGTGCGGCGGGCCCTGTACGGGTACTGACGCCGGCCGGCCCCGGTGCGGGAGCGGGCCGTGCCGACGCCCCGGGGCGTTGTCAGTGGCAGGCCGTACGGTGGGCGCATGGACAGCCATGGGCAGGACGAGCAGCGGGTCGTGTGGACCGTCGTCGGTACCGACATCGGTCCGCTGTTGCTGGCCGCGACCGGTGAGGGCCTGCTCAACGTCGTGTTCCACGCCACCGACGCGGTACGCGACCAGGCGCTCGGCCGGCTCGCGGCCCGACTGGGCACGGAGCCCGTCGAGGCGCCCGACTCCCCGCTGCTGGCCGAGGCGATACGCCAGGTGAAGGCCTACTTCGCCGGTGAGCGACGGGCCTTCGAGCTGCCGTTGGACTGGTCGCTGATCTCGGGCTTCAACCGGCAGGTGCTCCGCGAGCTCGAGTCCGGCGTCCCGTACGGGGCGGTCGTCGGCTACGGCGATCTCGCCAGGCGGGTGGGACAGCCGCTGGCGGCGCAGGCGGTGGGAGTGGCGATGGGCGCCAATCCGCTGCCGGTCGTCGTGCCCTGCCACCGGGTGGTGGAGAGCGACGGCGGCATCGGCGGGTTCGGAGGGGGTCTGGAGACCAAGCGGAAGCTGCTCGCGCTGGAAGGGGTACTACCCGAGCCGCTGTTCTGAGGGGACACTGCGCCGGTGACCACATCCCCCGGTCGTCGCCACGGCCGCGCGACGGTCCGGCGCGGGCCGTGACCGCCGTCGAGCGCGCCGCGGCCGCGCCCGTCGACGCCGCTCTCCTGCCCGCGCTGCGGCGCCGCACGACCGGGGTGCTGGTCGCGAGCCAGATCCTCGGCGGGCTCGGCGTCGCCACCGGCATCGCACTGTCCGCCGTACTGGCCCGGCAGGTCAGCGGCAGCGAGGCGCTGTCCGGGCTCGCGCCCACCGCCACCGTCGCCGGTACGGCCGTGCTGTCCATGCCGATGGCCGCGCTGATGACCGCGCGCGGGCGCCGGCCGGGGCTGGTACTGGCCTATCTGGTGGGCGCCCTGGGCGCCTGTGTCGTCGTGGTGGCGGCGCGGGCCGGGAACTATCCGCTGCTGCTGTGCGGCATGGCCGCCTTCGGCGCCGCGTCCTCCGCGAACCTCCAGGCGCGGTTCGCCGCCGCCGACCTGGCCGAGCCACAACGGCGTGCCCGGGCCATCTCGAACGTGGTCTGGGCGACCACCATCGGCGCGGTCCTGGGCCCGAACATCGCCGCGCCCGCCGGCCGCAGCGTCGCCGGACTCGGCATACCCCCGGCGGCGGGCCCCTTCCTGTGGGCCGCCGGGATCTTCGTCATGGCCGCGGTCCTGGTGGCCGTCCTCCTGCGCCCCGACCCGCTGCTGACGGCCCGCGCGCTCGCGCCGCAGGACGAGCGGTCCCCGCAGGCCCGTTCCCTGCGTGCCGGTCTGGCGGCCGTCGCCGCCTCGCCCCGCGCACGGCTCGCCCTCGTGACGGTGGCCGTGTCGCACACGACGATGGTCTCGGTCATGTCGATGACCCCGCTCGACCTCACGCACCACGGCGCGAGCATCGACCTGATCGGGCTGGTCATCAGCGGGCACATCGCGGGCATGTACGCGTTCGCGCCACTGATGGGACGCCTGGCGGACCGGGTGGGGCGGCTCTCCGTGGCGGGACTCGCGGCCGGTCTGCTGGCCGTCGCGATGTTCCTGGCGGGGACGGCGGGCGACAGCCACGGGCAGACCGCCGCCGGGCTCTTCGTGCTCGGGCTGGGCTGGTCGGCCGGGCTCGTGTCGGGTTCCGCGCTGCTGACGGACTCGGTGCCGCAGTCCGCGCGAGCCGCCGCCCAGGGGATCTCCGACCTCACGATGAACACCTCGGCGGGGTTCGGCGGAGCGATCGCCGGGCTGATCGTCGCGCAGGCGAGCTACGCGTGGCTCAACGCCGCCGCGGCGAGTCTGCTCGTCCCGCTGGCCGCCCTGGTGCTGCTCACCCGGACCGGGAGCAGAAAGGCGAAGGGGAAGGGGAACGAAGCCAGGTCCAGGGCGGCGGCGGAGGACAGCCCGCCGGGCGTACGACGGTCGTAGGTACGAGGGTCGGAGCCACGCCGGTCGTAGCCCCATCACGGGTGGGGTGGCCGGGTCAGTGCTGGCCGGGTCAGTGGTAGCCGGGTCAGTCGTAGTGGCGTGCCTCGATGACGTTGCCGTCCGGGTCTCGGAAGTAGAAGCTGCGCGTGGCATCGCCGCGGGCGCCGAAGGAGCCCTGCGAGACGCCCGACACGGGGACGGCGCGCTCCTCCAGGCGGGCCAGCAGCGTGTCGAAGTCGCCCCGCGGCAGGGCGAGGCAGACGTGGTTCACGGGGTGTCCCGCGCTCTCGGCGGATCCGGGGAGCATCTTCATCCTCTCGGCCATCGACAACGGCATGAGGTCCAGGAGTGCCTCCTCGTTGACCCGTACGGAGGGAAACGGTTCCTCTCCGGCGGCGAACTCGGCGAGCCGCACGGGCTCCAGGCCGACGGCCTTCTCGTAGAAGTCGGCGGCGGCGATCGGGTCGCGTACCCACAGGACGACATGGTCGAGACGTGTCGTGTTGTCCGTCATACATCCCAGGCTGGTGTCCTGCTCCACAGGCCGCAAGGGTTTGGCCGGGCGCGCCGCCCGCCAGAGATGAGGGGAGACCGACGGACAGGAGGCGGGCGCGTGGTGCTGGTGGTGTCGGAAGAGGTGCGGGACGCGGTCGACGCGCGTCGACCCGTGGTGGCCCTGGAGTCCACGATCATCTCGCACGGGCTGCCCCGCCCGCGCAACCTCCAGGTGGCGCTGGAGCTGGAGGCGGTCGTACGCGCGGAGGGCGCCGTACCGGCGACGATCGCCGTGCTGGACGGGCGGCCCCATGTGGGCCTGGACAAGGAACAGTTGGATCGGGTCGCCAACGAGGACGGCTTCCGCAAGCTGGGCCATCGCGACCTGCCGCTCGCCGTGGCCTCGGGGGCGAGCGGGGCGACCACCGTCTCGGCCACAGCGCTGCTGGCGGCGCTCGCGGGGGTGCGGGTGTTCGCGACGGGCGGGCTCGGCGGGGTGCACCGGGAGTGGACGGTCACCCAGGACGAGTCGGCCGACCTGGGGCTGCTGGCGAGCACCCGGATCACGGTGGTGTGCGCGGGGGTGAAGTCGATCCTGGACGTGCCGGCGACCCTCCAGCGGCTGGAGACGCTGGGCGTAGCGGTCGCCGGCTACGACACCGAAAGCTTCCCGGGGTTCTACCTCTCCGACTCGGGGCATCCCGTGGACTGGACGGTGCGGACCCCGGGGCAGGTGGCCGACGTGATGCGGGCACAGGACGCGCTCGGCGTCCCGGAGTCCGCGCTGATCGTCGCCAACCCGGTTCCCGAGGAGGAGCAACTCGATCCCGAACTGCACGCGCGTGTGCTCGCCGACGCGCTGCACGCGTGCGAGGAGGCCGGCGTCACCGGTCAGGGCGTCACACCGTTCCTGCTCGACTACCTGGTCCGGCACACCGACGGCGCGTCCTTGAGCGCCAATCTGGCGGCGGTGCGCGGCAACGTGCGGCTGGCGGCACGGATCGCGACGGCGTGGGCCGAGGCATGACCGTCCGACCGGACGGGACGGCCGGCGGTCACGGCGGCCCCGGCGAGCCGATCGGGGATGCGGGATCGGGGGCGAGGCCGGAACCGGGGCCGGAGGCGAGGCCCGATCCGGCATCGGGATCGTGGCCGGGGCCGGCATCACGCTCGGAGCCGGGCGGGAGGGCGCCCGGGGCTCTCACGGTCGGCGGCTCGGGAGGCGGGGCGCTGCTGGTCGTCGGGGACGTCGTGACGGACGTCGTCGCCCGCCATCGGGGCCCGCTCGCCTCCGGTACGGACACGGCCTCCGTGATCCGGACCCTGCCGGGCGGGGCGGGCGCCAACGTGGCGTGCTGGGCGGCGCATTGGGGGTGCGCGGACGTACGGCTCCTCGGCCGGGTGGGCGCGGAGTCGGCGGCCTGGCACGAACGGGAGCTGACCGCCTGCGGAGTGCGGCCGCGGCTCGTCGTCGATCCGCAGGCGGCCACCGGGACGGTGATCTGCCTGGTCGACACCGGTGCCGCGGCCGAGCGCACGTTCCTCACCGACAGCGGCGCGGCCCTGCGGCTCGGCCCTGACGACTGGTCGGACGCTCTCCTGGACGGGGTCGGCCGGCTGCATCTGTCGGGCTACCTGCTGTTCTCGGAGTCCGGGCGCGCGCTGGTGGGCACGGCGTCGGCGGCGGCACGCGCGCGTGGAGTGCCGGTGAGTCTCGATCCGGCGTCGGCGGGCTTCCTGCAGGACCTGGGCGTCGACCGCTTCCCGTCCCTCGTCGAGGGAGTGGACGTGCTGCTGCCGAGCCGTGCCGAGGCCTGTCTGCTGACTGGGCTGCCCGAGGGGGCGGACGCCGCCGCCGCGCTGAGCCGTATGGTCCCGCTGGTGGTGTCCAAGGAGGGGGCCGACGGTGCGCTGGTGGCCCGTGACGGCACGGTGCTCGTCCGCGTCCCCGCCGCTCCGGCGACGCCCCTGGACACCACGGGCGCCGGTGACGCCTTCACCGGAGCCTTCCTCGCCGCGCTGCTCGCGGGCACCGATGCGGGGGCCGCGGCGGCCGAGGGGTGCCGGGCGGGGGCCCGGGCGGTGGAACGGGTGGGCGGCAGACCCCCCGCGCGGGGCTACGGCGCGGCGGCGACGCCATACCGCGCCCACGCCGGCTGAGGGCACCACGCCTGGCGGGCCCCCACGGCCGACGTGCCCCACCCCTCCGACCGCTGCCGCCTCCGACCGCTGCCACCGCCGACGTGCTTCACCCGTCCGGCCGCTGACTCTCCTACCGCTGACCCCTGCCGCTGCCGCTGCCGGCGCCACCTACCCGCTCACGCCACTAATCCCTGCGTCCCCACGCCGAGATCATCGGCGCCGTGGCCAGGTCCATGCTTCCGGAGGCGACGTTCGCCAGGTGCCGGTCGATCTCCTCGTCGGTCGCGAGGCCCGCTCCGACGAGTTCGCCGCGGATCTGACGGACCGTCGCGGACTCCAGGGCCGCGCAGGCGGGTGAGGTGACGGGGAAATAGGCGTCGGCCTCGACCCGACGCAGTCCGGCCTCGCGGAGCAGACGCGGGAGCTTACGACCGTAGGAGAGGTCGGCGCCCCGGCCTGCCAGGAGCTTGCGGAAGCCGTGCCGCAAGCGGTTCGCCAGCTGCTGCTCGGGGCCGTGTTCGTCGGGGCAGAGCAGGGGCTGCAGGGCGGGGTCGGCGTCCTCGATCAGGAGCCGTCCGCCCGGTCGCAGCGCCTTGACCATCGATCGCAACGCCCGCTCCCGGTCCGGCACGTGGACCAGCACGAGCCGGGCGTGCACCAGGTCGAAGCCCTCCATCGGCGGTTCCTCGGTGCCGACGTCGTGGACGCGTACCTCGACCGGTGGGCGGGCGACCGACGTCAGCCGGGAGGTGTCGATGTCGGTCGCGAGGACCTTGCCCGTCGGGCCGACCTTCTTCGCCAGCCAGGACACCACGGAGGTGCCGCCGGCGCCGGCCTCCCAGCAGCGCCAGCCGGGTCCGACCCCGAACGCCTCGAAGTGGCGGAGCGTCGTGGCGTCGAAGAGGGCGGCGAAGGCGTCGAAGCGTTCCCCCGCCTCGGGCTGCCGGTTGTCCAGGAGGTACCCGTCGGATCGCGTCATGCGCCGATCATCCCAGTTGTCCCGCTCGCCGGAGGTCGTCGACGCGGCCGGGACGGGGGACGGGACAGCGCGGCCCGGATGCGGTCGGCGACGCCGGGAACCCTTACCGGGAACGCGCGGGAACCGTACCGGGAACCGGCGGGCACCGGTCGCGCGAGCGGGCCGGGGCATCCGTCGTCCACAGGCGGGAACAAAGCGGAACCGGCCCTGTCCACAGGCTTACCCTCGGCATACGCGGGCCTGGCAGACTGGCGCGCCAGGACGCGGGAACGCGGCCCGCGGAGATACACGCAAGGAGACCCAGATGACCATGGCGGGGAATCTGCGGAAGGTCACCGGCCTCGGAAGGGTCGGCGGCCTGCGCAGGGTGGCTCGGCTGGCCCGGCGACGGCCGCGGGTCGACCTGAGTCACCCCGCGCGGTCCCCGCTGGGTTCCTCGGTGGTGAACTGCGTGACGTACCAGGACGGTGTCCGCGCCCCGCGCGGCGGCGATCTGGTCGAGACGGTGGAACGGGTGCGCAAGCACGGTCACGGCTTCGTGTGGCTCGGCCTGCACGAGCCGACGAACGACGAGTTCGCGGGCATCGCCGAGCTCTTCGACCTGCATCCGCTGGCCGTCGAGGACGCCGTCGAGGCCCATCAGCGGCCGAAGGTCGAGCGGTACGGGGAGACCTTGTTCGCGGTGTTCAAGACGGTCTGCTACGTCGAGCACGAGGAACTCACGGCGACCAGCGAGGTGGTCAACACCGGCGAGATCATGATGTTCGTCGGCCGGGACTTCGTGATCACGGTACGCCACGGCCGGCACGGGTCGCTGGGCCCGCTGCGCGAGGAGCTGGAGTCCGACACGACTCAGCTGGCCAAGGGGCCGTCCGCGGTGCTGCACGCGATCGCTGACCATGTGGTGGACGACTACCTCAATGTCATCGACTCCGTGCAGGAGGACATCGACAAGGTCGAGACGGAGGTCTTCGCGGCGAACGGCGCACGGGCGGATCCGGGTCGCATCTACCAGCTCAAGCGGGAACTCCTCGAGCTGAAGCGGGCGGTGGTGCCGCTCGGCCGTCCGCTCCTGGACCTCGCGGACCGGCCGGTCCGGGTGATCGATCCGGAGATACAGGCCTACTTCCGGGACGTCTCCGACCACCTGCTGCGCGCGACGGAGCAGATCGCCGCCTTCGACGAGCTGCTCAACTCGATCCTTCAGGCGCACCTGGCGCAGGTCACGGTCGCGCAGAACGAGGACATGCGGAAGATCACGGCCTGGGCCGCGGTGATCGCCGTGCCGACGATGGTCTGCGGCGTGTACGGCATGAACTTCGACCACATGCCGGAGCTGCACTGGAGGTTCGGCTACCCCCTGGTCGTCGGCGTGATATCCGTCGCCTGCTGGGTCCTGTACCGCGGCTTCCGGCGCAACGGCTGGCTCTGAACGACCGCTCCGGCCCCGGCAACCACTGCCACCGCAACCGGACCTGTCAGAACCGTCAGCCCTGCCAGAGCCGTCGGAACCGCCAGAGCGTGCAGTGCCGGACGGGTCAGGACCTGGCGTAGACGGTCTCGGCCCAGGTGGCGATCTGCTCCTCGGGCAGGTGCCGGGCGAGGTCGGCCTCACTGATCATGCCCACCAGGCGCTTGTTCTCGATGACGGGCAGCCGGCGGATCCGGTGTTCCTGCATCTCGTGGAGCACCTCGCCGACGTCGGCACCCGCGTCGATCCAGCGCGGTGTGCCCTGGGCCATCTCGCCGGCGGTGACCTTGGCGGGGTCGTGCCCCATGGCCACGCAGCCGACGACGATGTCCCGGTCGGTGAGGATCCCGCAGAGCCGCTCGTTCTCGTCGCTGATGGGCAGCGCGCCGACGTTCAGTTCACGCATCAGTTGGGCGGCGCGGTCGAGGGTCTCGTGGGCGGGGATCCACTGGGCGCCCCGGTGCATGATGTCTCCGGCGGTGGTCATCAGGTACCTCCCGGTGCCGGACGGCCGGCGCGGCGCGGGGAGGGGCACCGCTAGTCCCGGCGCCCTACATTCTTGCCGCGTGACCTGACGCCCGCACCCGGAGCGCGGCACGCCGAGCCCGGCACGCCGAGCGGAGTCCGCCCCACGGCACTGTGCCCCACGACACCTCAGGGGCGTCCGGCTCGGGATCAGCCGCCCCAGGCCGGATGGCGGGGGTCGTCCGCGCGGACGAGCACGTCGGCCGCGGCGGCCGGGTCGGTCTCCTGGACGTATCGCTCGAAGGCGGGCAGCGTCCAGTGGTCGGCTTCGGGGGTGCGCCGGCGCAGGGCCGGCGGGGACAGGAGGATGTGGACGGTCAGGTCGAAGGGGAACCAGTGCCGCAGCAGAAAGGGACCGTGCAGCAGCAGGAAGCCGCCGGGCGGGAGCGGGACGTAGGGGCTGCGCGTGGCGCGGTCGCTGACGGGGTCCCGGAGATCGGGCAGGATCCGTCCGTCGCCGCCGGGTTCGAGGGGATCGAACACCTCGCGCCACAGGGCGCCGGTGTCGAACCAGCCGTCGTAGTAGGCGTCCACGTCGTGATGGCCGTACTCCAGGCGGAGGGAGGCGGGGCGCAGGAAGCCGTGCGTGTCCACGACTCTGGAGGGGCGGCCGCGGGTGCGCAGGGCCTCGGCGACCCGCGCGGCGAGCTCTCCGGGACGGGCCGCCGGTGCGCCGTCGAAGGCGATGCGTGGCCAACGGATGCCGTCGTCGGGCTTCAGGTCGAGCAGCCGCTCGGCGAGGAGGTCGCCGAGCCGTTCCCAGGTGATCGCTTCGAGTCGCACACGGCCCATGATGCGTCAGGCGCCAGTCCGGCCGCCTCGCCCGGTGTGGCCGGAGCCGGTCGGCCCGCGTCCCGCCCGCCCACGGGCCGGCGACCAGGTGCCGACGCGTCCGCCAGAGGGCATGAAGGCCCTATGGCAGTCGCAGCTCCCACCGCTTCCGCGCCCCGCACCGGGTTTCTCGTCGTCCAGCCGGTCCGGCGGAAGCACTGCGCCGGGTGCCGTCGCGGGCCGCTGCCGATGCTGGTCCTGGAGGACGCCGCGCCGCGCTGCCTCGACTGCGCCGATCTCGGACACCTGGTGTTCCTGCCGCGCGGGGACACGGCACTGACCCGCAGGTCGCGGGAGGAGAGCGGGCTGTCGGCGGTGGTGGTCCGTTTCAACCGGCGCAGGGGGCGTTACGAACGCCAGGGCGTTCTGGTCGAGGAGGCGGCGCTCACCCGGGCCGAGGAGCGGTGCCTGGCGGACGCGGAGGCACGGCAGCGGCGCCGGACCCGGGACGCGCGACGCCGGGCGGCACAGGACGAGCGCTTCGCGCAGACGTTCGCGGCGGAGATCCTGCGGCTGCTTCCCGGCTGCCCGGGAGACCGGGCGCGCGGGATCGCCGCGCACGCCTCCCTGCGGGGCAGCGGCCGGGTGGGACGCAGCGCCGCCGGGCGGGCGTTGTCCGAGGGGGCCGTGGTCTCGGCGGTCGTGGCGTCCGTACGGCATCTGGACACGCCGTACGACCGGCTGCTGATGAGCGGCGTGCCCCGGCACGAGGCGCGCCGGCGGATCGCGGCGGATGTGGAGGCCCGGATACGGATGTGGCGGGAGGGAGACGGCGGGACGGACGAGACGGTTCGGTAGCGCGGACGGCAGCCTGGTGGACGTCCACGCATGTCCCCGCGCGTTTCGGCCATGGTCACCGATCATGAACGGGATTTCACTTGAGGTGAGGGACGGACCCGGGCAAGATCTCCGCACTGAGGGTGGGAGTTGACGTTGTCATGATCGATGGACCCTATGAGGTGCTCGCGATGGTGGGCACGGTGACCACGGGGCTGATGGCCGGGGTCTTCTGTGCCTTCTCGGTCCTGGTGATGCGGGGTCTCGCCGCGCTGCCGCCCGCGCAGGGCGTCGCGGCGATGAACGCGATCAACTCCTCGGCGCTGACACCGGCGTTCATGGTTCTGCTCCTCGGTGCGGCGGTGGTGTGCGCGGTGATCGCCGTGGTGACCTTCGTGCTGTGGCCGGACGACGGGACGGTCCACCTGCTGCTGGGCAGCGCGCTGTACCTGTGCGGCGCGTTCGGGGTGACGGCGGCGGCCAACGTGCCGCGCAACGAGGCCCTCGCGAGGCTGGAACCGGGCACGCCGGAGGCCGTCACGTACTGGCCGGTCTACCTGCGTCAGTGGACGCGGTGGAACCACGTGCGCGCGGTCGCGTCCGCGGCCTCGGCGGTCGTGTACGTCCTGGCTCTGGCCTGACCGGACACGGATGTTCGGCGGGGCCCCGGACGCCCCCCGCTGAAAGCGCTGTCCGCCACTCTGCGTGGGTGGCCGACGCGACGTATCGTGGCCGAGAGAGTGCCGCCCGATGACGCTCGGCCTGTCGTACGCGTACGCGAGGAAGACGCCCATGGCCGATCCCAAGGGATTCATGACCACGCCCCGCGAGGACTGGCCCCGGCGGCCGGTCGAGGAGCGGGTGCGGGACTGGGACGAGGTGTACGTCCCCGGAGCGCTGCTGCCCATCGTCAGCAAGCAGGCCGACCGCTGCATGGACTGCGGCGTCCCGTTCTGCCACGAGGCCTGTCCGCTCGGCAACCTGATCCCCGAGTGGAACGACCTGGTGTCCCGGGAGGACTGGCGGGCGGCGAGCGACCGGCTGCACGCGACGAACAACTTCCCCGAGTTCACCGGCCGGTTGTGCCCGGCGCCGTGCGAGGCGGGGTGCGTCCTCGCCATCAACCAGCCGGCCGTCACCATCAAGAACGTCGAGGCCGCCATCGCCGACCGGGCCTGGGCGGACGGTCTCACGCCGCCGCGTCCCCCGGACCGGCTGTCCGGCAAGACGGTCGCGGTGATCGGTTCCGGGCCCACCGGGCTGGCCGCGGCACAGCAGTTGACCCGGGCCGGGCACACGGTCGCCGTCTACGAGAAGGACGACCGGATCGGCGGACTGATGCGGTACGGGATCCCCTCCTTCAAGATGGAGAAGCACCACCTGGAGCGGCGGATCGAGCAGATGCGGGCCGAGGGCACGAAGTTCCGCACCTCGACCACCATCGGCCGGGACGTCATGGCCGCGGATCTGCGGGTCCGCTACGACGCCGTGGTGATCGCCACCGGGGCGACCGACTGGCGTGAACTGCACGTGCCTGGGCGCGAGTTGACCGGCATACAGCAGGCGATGGAGTATCTGCCGCTGGCCAACCGGGTGGGCGAGGGGGACCTGGAGTCGTCCCCGATGTCCGCCGCCGGAAAGCACGTCGTCATCGTCGGCGGCGGCGACACGGGCGCCGACTGTCTGGGCACGGCGGTGCGCGAGGGCGCCGCGTCCGTGACCCAGCTGGACATCTACGCGCAGCCCGGTCCTGAGCGCGACGAGGACACCGACCCCTGGCCGACGTATCCGAAGATCTACCGGCTCTCGGCGGCGCACGAGGAGGCGCGCGATCTGGAGTCCGCGCCGGCGGCGGACGCGGACGCACGCCTGTTCGCGGCGTCCACGCTCCGCTTCACCGGCGACGAAACCGGGCACGTACGGGCCTTGCACCTCGTCGAGGTCGACGCGCGGCGCAGGCCGGTGGAGGGCACCGCTCGGGCACTCCCCGCCGACCTCGTGCTGCTGGCCCTCGGCTTCTCCGGGCCCGACCGGGAGGACGGGCTCGTCGAGCAGCTGGGGCTGACGCTGGAGCCGCGCGGCACGATCGCGCGGGACGGCGACTTCGCGACGAACGTCCCCGGCGTGTTCGCCGCGGGGGACGCGGCGCGCGGGCAGTCGCTGATCGTGTGGGCCATCGCGGAGGGGCGGGCGGTGGCGTCGGCCGTCGACCGCCATCTGACGGGGAGTTCACGGCTGCCGGCGCCGATCGGCCCGTACGACCGCCCGATGAGCAGCTAGCCCGGGAGGTCCGGGACAGGGCACCCGCGTACGTGGCGCCCGGGACGGCACGGGGCCGGATCGTTTCAGCGGCGCCCGGTTCAGCGGCCCTCGTTTCAGCGGTCCCCGTTTCAGCGGCGCTCGTCCGTCCCGGCCACCTTGCCCGTCGCCAGGGCCACCCGGTTCCAGGTGTTGATCGTGCAGATCAGGGCCAGCACCTGGGCCAGCTCCCGCTCGTCGAAGCGGGCGGCGGCCTCGGCGTAGACGTCGTCCGGGACACCGCCGTCGGCCACCAGCGTGACGGCCTCCGTGAGGGCCAGGGCCGCCTGCTCCTTCTCCGTGAAGAAATGGCGGGCCTCGCGCCAGACGGCGACCATGTGCAGCCGCTCCTCGCTCTCACCGGCCTTGCGGGCGTCGCTCGTGTGCATGTGGAGGCAGTAGGCGCAGTGGTTGAGGTGCGAGGCGCGGATCTGGATCAGTTCGACCAGCGCCGGGTCGAGGCCCTCGCGGGCGGCGGCGTCGAAGCCGATGAGGGCGCGGAACGCCTTGCCCGCGGTCTTCCCGAAGTCGAGGCGGGACCGTCCGGCCTCCGCCGCCGCCACCACACCGCTACCCGCGTCGTTCGTCGTCATGCCATGTGTCATGTCCCTCAACCTACGGGCCGGAAAGACCCCCTGTAGGGTGCATTTCCATGGTGGATTCGTGGGTCAATTCCGCGGAGCGGATCGGCGCCGACCTGCATGTGGAGCTGTCCGGGCCGGGCGGTCGGCGAGCCGCCCTGATCCGGGCGCTGCGCGAGGCCGTGCGCGGCGGGCGCCTGCCGCCGGGCACCCGGCTGCCGCCGTACCGTTCGCTCGCCGCCGACCTCGGCGTCGCCCGCAACACGGTGGCCGACGCGTACGCGGAGCTCGTCGCGGAGGGCTGGCTGACCGCCCGGCAGGGATCGGGGACGCGGGTCGCCGACCGGACCGAACCCCTGCGGCCGGCTCGGCGCACGCCCGTCAAGGCACCGCCACGCGCGCGTGGCCCCCGGCACGACCTGCGGCAGGGCACCCCGGACGCGTCGTCGTTCCCGCGCGCGGCCTGGCTGGCCTCCTACCGGCGGGCCCTCCAGCAGGCGCCCAACGAGGTGTTCGGTCCCGGTGACCCGGCCGGCCGCCGGGAGCTGCGGGAGGCACTCACCGAGTACCTGGCACGCGCGCGTGGCGTGCGCACCGAGCCCGAGCGCATCGTGATCTGTTCGGGCTTCGCCCATGCGCTGCGTCTTCTGTTCGGCCCGGGCAGCGGGCTCCCGCGCGGTCCGCTGGCCGTGGAGGCGTACGGCCTGGACTTCCACCGGGGGCTGCTGGCGGCGGCGGGTGTGCGCACGACCGCGCTGGCCCTGGACGCGGACGGTGCGCGCGTGGAGCGGCTGGATCGCGAGCGGGCGGTGCTGCTCACCCCCGCGCACCAGTTCCCGACCGGTGGCCCCCTGCACGCGAGCCGCCGGACGGCCGTGATCGACTGGGCACGCGCGCGTGGCGGGGTCCTGCTCGAGGACGACTACGACGGGGAGTTCCGCTACGACCGCAAGCCCGTCGGCGCCGTTCAGGGGCTCGATCCCGAGCGGGTGATCTACCTCGGCTCGGTCAGCAAGAGTCTGTCGCCCGCGCTGCGGCTGGGCTGGATGGTGCTGCCCGAGCGGTATGTCGACGGCGTCCTCGCGGCCAAGGGTGAGCGGGAGGCCTGGGCGAGCGCCCTGGATCAGCTGAGTCTGGCCGACCTCATCGCGTCCGGGGCGTACGACCGCCACGTACGGCGCATGCGGCAGCGTTACCGCGCTCGCCGGGACCGGCTGGTCGAGGCGCTCTCCGCGCAGGCGCCGCACGTCGAGGTCACCGGGGTCGCGGCCGGTCTGCACGCGGTGCTGCGGCTGCCGCCCGGCACCGAGCGGTCCGCGCTCAAGGCGGCCGCCTGGCAGGGCGTCGCCCTGGACGGCCTGGCCGCCTTCCGGCATCCGGCAACCGACATGGCGCCGCAGGACGGGCTCGTCGTCGGGTACGCGACGCCGCCGGAGCACGCCTACGCGGCGGCCCTGGACGCGCTGTGCCGGATCCTGCCGCCGCCGGACGGGCGGCGCGGCCCCGCCCCCGAATGAGACGCGCCGCGGGACGTCCCACGGACGTCCCGCGGCGCGCATGCCTCCGGATGCGGCGGCCTCAGAGCTTGCGGCCCACCGCCCCGTACCCCGGGATCACGCCGTCGTCCTGTCCCGGCACCGGTTCGCCGAGCTCGGGGTGCCACTCGGGCACCACCGCGACGCCGGGTTCGACCAGGTCGAGTCCGTCGAAGAAGCGGGTGAACTCCTCGCGGGACCGCAGGGCGAGGGTGACGCCCGCCGCCTTCAGTTTCGCCGTGGCCGCCGCCGACTCCTCCGGGGAGAAGTCCGCGGTCGCGTGGGTCATCATCAGGTAGCTGCCGGAGGGCAGTGCGGCGAGCAGCCGGTCCACCAGTTCGTGCGCTCCGTCCTCGTCGGAGACGAAGTGGAGCAGCGCGACCAGTGACAGCGCCACCGGCCGGCCGAGGTCCAGGATCTTCCCGGCCCCCGCGATGATGGCGTCCGGGTCGCGGACGTCCGCCTGGAGGTACTCCGTGACGCCCTCCGACGTGCTGCGCAGCAGGGCGGCCGCGTGGGCCAGGACGATCGGGTCGTTGTCGCAGTAGACCACCCGGGCGTCCGGCGCGATCTGCTGGGCGACCTGGTGCAGGTTGGGCTCGGTCGGGATGCCCGTGCCGACGTCCAGGAACTGCCGTACGCCGTTCGTGGCCAGCCAACGGGTGGAGCGGTGCATGAAGGCCCGGTTGACTCGTGCCATCACCGGCACGCGCGGGTCGAGGGCTAGCATCTGCCGGCCCATCGCCTCGTCGACGGGGTAGTTGTCCTTCCCGCCGAGGTACCAGTCGTACATCCGTGCGGGATGGGGCTTGCTGGTGTCGATCTCGACGGCTCCGGTGGGGTCCTGCCCGGTCATGAGGCACTCCGTAAGCATGTGACGCGGATAGTGTTCAAGTCAGTACCAAATTAAGGAAGTTGAGGCGAAGGCAAGGGGCAGATGGGCGAACACGGGTGGGGGGTGAGCTGAGCAAGAAGCGCCGGACGGGTCCGTTCAGGACAGCAGGAAGTCGGCCTCCCCCGCCTTGGCACCCTCGATGAAGGCCGTCATCTCGTCGGAGGTGTAGATCAGCGCCGGTCCGTCGGGGTCGGTGGACTGCCGGACGGCGATCCGGCCGTCGGCGAGCTTCATCGCTTCCAGGCAGTTGCCTCCGTTGCCGCCGCTCCACGGCTTGTGCCAGCCCTCGCTGCCCAGTTCCCGGGCGGGCATGCCGTTGTAGATCCGCTGAGCGCGGACCCTCGGCCTGGACTGGGTCCTGATGTGATTCATTCACAACTCCTTGCGGAGATCCCGGAGGATCTCCTTCGTGCGATGTGCTGTAGCGGCCTGCGCCGCCATGCGGTCCATGACCTCGAGGTGGGTCGCCACCTCGGTGCGGGCGTCGAGATAGACGGCGCCGGTCAGGTACTCGCTGTAGACCATGTCCGGAAGCTCCGGCATGGCGAATCGGAACAGCACGAAGGGCCCGTACGTGCCCGGATGCGGCCCGTTCTCGAACGGGGCGACCTGCAACGTCACATTGGGCAGCTTCGCGGCCTCGAGCAGGGTGTCGATCTGCGCGCGCATCACCTCCGGGCCGCCGACCGGGCGACGCAGCACCGTCTCGTCCATCACGACCCACAGTCGGGGGGCGTCCTGACGAGTGAGCAGATCCTGGCGTTGCATGCGCAGGTCGACGAGGCGCTCGATGTCCTCCGGGCGGGTCTGGCCGATGGCTCCGGACTTCAGGACACCGCGCGCGTAGTCCTTGGTCTGGAGCAGGCCGGGCACGAAGTGCGGCTCGTACTGGCGGATCAGGGCTGCGGCGCCCTCGAGGCTGACGTGCATGGAGAACCAGCCGGGCAGGACGTCGTGGAACCGCTGCCACCAGCCCGGCTTGTTCGCGTCCTCGGCGAGCTGGACGAAACCCTCGGCCTCCTCATCGGTGACCCCGTAGGCCTTCAGCAGCAGCTGGAG
Organism: Streptomyces sp. NBC_00080; assembly: GCF_045041255.1. NCBI lineage: Bacteria > Bacillati > Actinomycetota > Actinomycetes > Kitasatosporales > Streptomycetaceae > Streptomyces > Streptomyces sp. NBC_00080. Next base: position 7,121,415 of record NZ_CP108235.1, on the reverse strand, counting down.
GTACGGGATCTTGAGGCTGACCTCGGCCATCTCCATACGACGGACCGTGGCGGGCGCGACGCGCAGGATGCGGGCTGCTTCCTCGCGCTTGAGCCCGGCGCGTTCCCGCAGGTCCAGCAGGCGCCGACCGAGGACGACCTGTCCGACCGTCGGCGCGGACCGCGGTTCGCTCACGCTCCACCTCCACGAAGAGCCGGCCGGTCACGCGGGGGGCCGCACGAGCCCCGACCCGGCCGGTCACGAAAAGAATCCCGACAGCCTTACGGCGCCGCTCGAAGATCGATTCGAAGGTCTGTACGCATACGTACGGATCTTCACCGATCCCAATTGGCGCCGTTCAACGTGCTGTTGCGAGCAGTGTGCCACGGCCCCCCACCGCGTCACACAGCACTCTGCATTTTTCAGAGTGACACTTGCCAAGTGTTCACGGCGGGGAGATAGTGGCAAGCGTGATTCCGTCCGCGCCCTTAGGAACAGACGCCGCCGCAGGCCGCCCCCAGGGTCTCGGTGCCAGCGCGGGAGCAGGCCCAGACCAGGCCGCTGCCGAGCGCCGGTTCCGATTCGAACTGGCCGCCCATCCGGGTTCCCCCGCCCAGGCCAGACGCCTGACGAGGGCCCGGCTGACGGGCTGGTCGGTGTGCGAGGACACCTGCGACACCGCCGCCCTGGTCATATCCGAGCTGGTCACCAACGCGATCGTGCACACCGCGAGCGACGTCGTCGTCTGCGAGCTGCACGACGGCGACGACCTGGTGCGGATAGCCGTGCGCGACGAGGGCTGTGCGCCGGGTGACCCCCATCCCTCCCCGCAGCGCCCCGAGGAGGAGCACGGGAGGGGACTGCTCCTCGTCGAAGCCCTCTGTCACGCCTGGGGCGCCCAGGAGCACGGGCCCGGCCTGCTGGTCTGGGCCGACCTGACCCGTAAGGCCGACGCTCCCCGCGATCCCGCCGAGCCCTGCAACAGCCTGGACACGGCCGCGCCGCACCACGCCGACCTCGGCGAGCTCCTCGACACCCTGGACGAGTTCCACGACGGTCCCGCGGAGCCGCACACCGGTCCGGCCGTGCCCCGCAACGACCTCGGCTGGGGCTCCCGCCCGAAGCCGGGACCGGCCGACGGTCCGGCCGACGAGGACGAGCAGGCCGAGCAGTGGTACCGCGCCATGGCAGGCCGGGCCGCCCGACGACCCCACCCCGTGCCGCCGGCCGCACCCGCCGTGACCTCCGCCAAGCCCGCGCCTGCACCCGACGGTCCGGGACCCCGCATCGCCCCGCAGCGGCACCGCGCCCCCGGCGGCCACGGCGGATACGAAGCCGGCCGCGACGGACGGCCGGCCGGCCACTCCGCCGGAGCCCTCCCGTTCGAGCACGGCCGCGAGCGGGGAAGGGCATGAGCACGGTCTCCGGTCGGACTCCGCTGCTGACCCTCGACACGCTCGTCCGCCTCAAGCGCGGGCCGGGCGGTGCGCACACCCCCGAGCCGCCGCGCCGGCTGGCCGTGCCCGACGGCATGACGGCCCCGCTGGGCTGCGACGCCATATCCGTCCCCGCCCGCCTCGGCCCGCTGCTCATGCCGCGCCTGCCGCGCGTGGGCTGCGTCTACGCCGACGAGGCGCGCTGGTGGTGGCTGGTGCCCTCCGACTCCGACTACGCCCTGGAGTGGCCCGCCCCCGCGCACTACGCCACGGGCGCCCTCCTGCCGGACTCCCCGCACGTCCCCGGCCTCATCCACATGCCGGACGGCACGCTTCCGTACACCCCGCCGATCCCCCTCTACCTGGCCCTGTGCCGCCTCACGGGCACGACGCCCACCTGGTCACGGGCGATCAGCGCGTAGCCTCGCCGCCCCCGGGCGAGCCGAACCCGGAGCCGTCCCGGCGCACGCCCGCGCGTCCCGGCTCCCCCGCCCCGCGCCCTGCCCTCACCCGTCTCGTCCCGCGATAGTGGCCGTTCGTCGACTATCGCGACCGGGGGAGGCCGACGGTGGGAGAGGCACGAGAGGCGGGCACGGCTCGGAGGGCAGGAAAGGCTCGGGAGGCGGGAAAGGCACGCACACCGCACGGATCCGACGAGCGTGACGTGTCCGGGTCGGAGCGGCTCCTCTTCGGCGGCCCGCTCCGCTACGACATGGGCTGGAACCAGCACCGGGACGCCTTTCTGGAGCTGAACTTCCGCGCCATGGTCACCCGGCTGCCGTCCCTCCTGCGCACCAGTCTCCGGCTGGCCCGGCAGGCCGACCCGAAAGCCGCCCGGATCGTACTGTCCGCCGAGATCGCCCGGGGCGTGGCGCAGGCGATCGGCCTGCTCGCGATGAACGCCGTGCTGGGTCGGCTCATCACCGGCGGCCCGATCGAGGACCGGCTGCGCGGCGCCGCCCCCGCCCTGGCCGCCATGGCCGTCGTCCTCCTGGTCGGGGCGCTGCTGCGGGCCACGTCGACGTACGCCACCGGGCGGCTCGAGCCCAAGGTGGAGCGGGTGGCGACCGAGCTGTATCTGGAGCGGGCGGCCGCCGTCGAACTCGCCGCGATCGAGGACCACGCCTTCCACAAGCTGCTGGACACCGCGCAGTACGGGGCCCGGTCCAGCCGATACATGATCAGCCACGGCACGCGCGTGGTGAACGCGATGATCTCGCTGGCCGCGTCGGCGGGCGTCCTCACCGTGCTGCACCCGCTCCTGCTGCCGCTGCTGGTGACGATGACGCTGCCGAGCGCCTGGAGCGCCCTGACCAACGCCCGGCGCCGCTACGAGTCCTTCCACACCTGGGTGCAGCACGCGCGCGCGGGTCACCTGATCGCCGGTCTCCTCACCGAGCCGGCGGCCGCGCCCGAGATACGCGTCCACGGCGTCGGGCCCTTCCTGCTGCGGCACTTCCGCGCGATGTCGGAGACGGCGGAGGCGGAGCAGGCCCGGCTGGCCCGGCTCGCGGCCCGCACCGGACTGTTCGCGGCGACCTGGACGGGCCTGGCGACGCTGGCGACGTACGCCACGCTGGGCGGGCTGCTGCTCACCGGGACGATGGCGCTGGCGGTGGCGGGCACGGCCGTGATCGCGATCCGCAGCGGCTCCGCGAGCCTGAACACCCTCGTCCTGGAGGTCAACCAGCTGCACGAGGAGGCCCTGTTCGTGGGCGACCTCCAGCGCCTCTACGTGGAGGCGGCCGAACGGGCGATCCCGGTGGGCGGCACGGCCCTGCCGGACGAGCCGCGCGAGATCCGCTTCGAGAACGTCACGTTCGGCTATCCGGGCGAGTCGACCCGTCCGGCCCTCGACGACATCAGCCTCTCGCTCCCCCTCGGCCGGATCATCGCGCTGGTCGGAGAGAACGGCTCCGGCAAGACGACTCTGGTGAAGCTGCTGGCGGGGCTGTACAACCCGGACCGGGGGCGGATCCTGTGGGACGACGTGGACGCGGCGGACGCGGACCGGCACCAGCTGGCCGAGCGCATCGCGATGGTGGCGCAGGATTTCAAGCGGTGGCCGTTCACGGCCCGCGTCAACGTCGCGATCGGCCGTTCCGCCGCCCCGCTCACCGAGGAACGGCTGGCCACGTCGGTCGCGGAGGCGGGCGCCCAGGAGGTGGTCGATGACCTGCCGCGGGGACTGGACACCCTGCTGGCCCGGCACTTCAGCGGCGGTCACGAGCTGTCCGGCGGCCAGTGGCAGCGCCTCGGCATCGCCCGGGCGGCGTACCGGCGCGGGCGCATCCTGATCGTGGACGAGCCGACGGCGGCCCTGGACGCCCGGGCCGAGCTGGAGGTCTTCGAGAAGATCCGCGCGCTGGCCGACAGCGGCCAGACGGTCGTGCTGATCACTCACCGGCTGGCGTCGGTCCGGCACGCGGATCTGGTGCACGTCCTGGACCAGGGCCGGCTGGTGGAGTCCGGGACCCCGGACGAGCTGCTGGCGGGCGGCGGGGTCTACGCCGAGCTGTACACGCTACAGGCCGAGCAGTTCACGGCGCAGCTGCCGGTGCCCGCCCCGTCACAGGCGGGCTGACGGCTCACCGCGCGGTGTCACCGCCCCGGACGACCACCAGGAAGGTGTCGGTGGCGAGGTCCATGACGACCTCGGCGGCCAGTCCCTCCATACGTCGTGCCTGCGCGAACTCCTCCGCCGGCCACGAGCCCCGCGGCCCGCCCGCGGGAAAGCGCTCGAGCACGGTCCGCCCGTTCACCATCTCGCACCTCCGTTCAGCGTCGTACTTGTAGGAGTTAACGCTCTGGGGAGGGCGAAGGCCTCGGCCGGTTGCGGGACTGAGACGTAGTTGACACGCGTTCAACGCCGAGTGTGAGAATCCGGTCACCTTACGAACATCTCGGACACGCTCCGTGTCAGAACTCGTACTCGTCGTGGTAGCGGACCCGCGCACCGCTCGGCGGCCCCAGCGCCGTCAGGTCCAGGAAACTCATCGCCGGACCGAGCCGGTCGAGTTCGCGGTCGAACACCGAGTAGGTGTGGAAGACCCGGTCACCCTCCCGGAGGAAGCAGCTGACCCCGGGCCGCTCGGCGAAGCCGCCGGGCTGTCCCACCGTCGCTTCGAAGTCGCCGTTGAAGTCGTCGTCGTACGAGGAGTACCAGGGCACCGTCCAGCCCATGCGCGCCTTGAACGGGAGGATCCTCGTGAACGGCGCCCTGGACACCGCGGCGAACGAGGTGCCGCAGGCGTTCAGGTGCGCGAGCTGACCGACCTGGTCGAGGAAGGCCGCGCAGCAGCGGCAGCCGGTCTGCCACTCGGGGGCGAACATGAAGTGGTGGACGACGAGTTGCCGACGGCCGTCGAAGAGGTCGAGGAGCGGGGCCTTGCCGTCCCCGCCCTCGAAGACGTACTCCTTGCCGACCTCGACCATGGGCAGCCCGCGCCGCTCGGCGCCCAGCGCGTCCCGCGCGCGCGTCACCGCCTCCTCCTTGGCCAGCAGTTCTTCGCGCGCGGCGCGCCACTCCTCGCGCGAGACGATCTCCGGAAGCTCCGGATGCGCCATGGCTGCCCCTCCTGTGCGACGGTCCGTCGAAAGGGTGACTTCCGGGCGGTACGGAACTCATCGCCGGCACGGAACGTATTTCAGGTGCCGCACTCCTGAACGCGTCTGCCGTGGCTGCGGTCGAGGAGCGCGGGCATCCGCCGCCCCAGTTCCCGCACGACCTCCGGTACGTCGATCGTCAGCAGCTCGCGGTCGCGCATCAGGACACGTCCGTCGACGATCGTGGTGCGCACGTCGCGGGAGCGGGCGCTGTGCACGAGATCGGCGGTACGGGACGGCGGGGCTCTGGGGACTCCGGGGGCCCGGGCTCCGGGGACGGCGGCGGAGAAGGCGTCATCGCGTCAACGTACGACGGGGTCGTCCCCGCGAGTGAGCCGTGGCGCGCATCTTGTCCCGAACCTGTCGCCGGCCCCGGCGGGCGGGCACCCTGGCGCCACGACACTCCCCGGAGGGAGCCCCGCATGCTCCTCGGCACCTGGAACCTGGAGAACCTGTACCGGCCCGGAGGGCCGTCCGGCCCGCAGGACGAGGCCGCCTACGAGGCGAAGCTCGCCGCGCTCGCCGCCGCCGTCACCGCGCTCGACCCGGACGTGCTCGGCGTCCAGGAGGTCGGCGAGCCCGAGGCGCTGGCGGACCTGCTGGAGACGGTGGGCGGCACCTGGCACGCGGCGCTGTCCGCGCACCCCGACGGCCGGGGCATCCGGGTCGGCGTGATCAGCCGTACGCCCCTGGAGGTACTGGCCGACACGCGCGCGTACCCGGCGGGACTGCGACCCGTGCAGGCGGACGACTCGGGGGCCACCTCGGACGGGTCCGGCCGTGGCTTCCTCGCGGTGGAGACCGTCACACCGGCCGGGCCGCTGCGGGTGGCGGTGGCCCATCTGAAGTCGAAGCTGCTGTCGTACCCGGGTGATCGTTTCTTCCCGCGCGACGAGGGCGAACGGGCCCGCTACGGCGCCTACGCCCTCTACCGGCGGGCCGCCGAGGCGACGGCGCTGCGCGCCCTGGCCGACGATCTCCTGGCCGGCGACGGCCGCGAGCGGGACGTGGCGGTGCTGGGAGACCTGAACGACGAGGTCCAGGCGGCGACCACGCAGATCCTGCTCGGCCCGCCCGGCTCGGAGCTCGGCACCCGCGGGTTCGAGACGCCCGACCAGGGCGACGCGGCCCGCCTGTGGGACGTGGCCCCGCTGATCCCCGCCGAGCGCCGCTACTCGCGGATCAACTCCGGTCGCCGCGAGCTGATCGACCACGTACTGACGAGCCACCGCCTGGTCCACCGGCTGACGTCGGCGGGCACGGGCACGGACGCGGGAACGGGGTCGCCGGAGGAACTGCGGCTCCCGTCGGTGGGGCTCGATCCGGCGGCACGCAGGAACGAACCGGGGTCGGACCACGCGCCGGTGTGGGTGCGGATCGGCTGACGGGCGGGGCAGCGCTACCCGGCCACCGGCAGATCCGGCACGGGCGCCCGCAGCCCCACCCGGTCCCGCCCCGCCGCGAGTTCGTCGAGGAGTTCGGCGAGCCGCTCCCGGTGCCGTGCGGTGAGCCGTCCGCTGTCGTCGAGGTGGACGGCGCAGGCGGTGGTCGTGTCGACGAGCCGTTCCAGGACCGCGGCGACCTCGTCCGTGCCCTCCGTGTGCCGGGCGAGGGCGGGCAGTTCGTGGGCGGCGAGGGCGATGGCGGTGCGGGCCTCGGCGAGCGCGCGATAGGCCTCGCGGCGCAGGGCCCACCGGGCGGCGCGGTCGTCGGAACCGTCGAGTACATGGGTGAGATAGGCGTCCGCGGCACGCACGGCGGCGGCGAGCCGGGCGCGCACCTGGCCGCCCCGCCTCCCCGGCATCGGCAGATGTCCGACGATCAGGACGATCCCGCAGGCCAGCAGGGTCTCGACGATCCGGCCGGCGGAGGCCTGGGGCTCTCCGCCGACCATCACCAGCGACAGCACGAGGACGGTGACGACGGCCGTCTGGGCGGCGAAGTGCCGGGTGGACACGGGGATGAGCGCGCCGCACAGGGCGACCAGCGCCACCAGCCCCTCCGGCCGGGGCAGCACGGCGGCGAAACCGGCGAAGAGCAGCGCCCCCAGCACGGTCCCCGCGGCCCGGCACAGCACCCGCGACACCAGGGGCCCGAGGTCGGGCTTGACCAGGAAGACGGCCGTGGCGGGCAGCCAGTACCAGTGGGTGTGCCGGCCGTACCACTGGGACTGGTAGAGGGCCTGCGCGACGGCGGCACTGGCCCCGAAGGAGAGCGCGACCCGCAGCCCGTACTCGCGGCCGCCCGCACCGAACCCGGTGCGCAGCAGGTACCGCACGCCGTGCCTGCGGGCGTGCAGGTCACCGCCGCCGCCCTGGTCGAAGGCGTCGGCGGCGTGCAGCAGGGCGTCGTCGAGGGCGCGCAGCGCGGGGGCGGACCGGGCGGGCGCGGGCAGCGGCCCGGTGTGGGTGTTCTCGCGGACGGCGGCGGCGAGCCGTCGGGGCCCGGCCGAGGCGCGTTCGGACAGCGGCTCCGCGGCCCAGGCGAGGGCGGTCGCGGCCTCGGCGAGGGGCAGGGCGGCGGCGTACTGGGCGTGCAGCCGCCGTTCGGAGGAGGAGCTGGCGTAACGCCGCAGCCGCGGTCCGGCGAGGGCGTCCTGGGCGTGGTCGAGGGCCGCGGTGAGCGCGGCGCGGCGGGCGGTGGCGTGCTCGGTCCCCGTCGCGTCGAGCAGGTCCGCGACGGCGTCGTACACCCGGGCCACCGCGTCCCGCTCGCCGTCGAACCGGAAGTCGCCGGTCATCGCGCCGGGCGTGGGCAGGACGAGCCGCAGCGCGAGCAGCCATCCGGCGCCGGCGAGGAAGGCGAGGGCGCGCGCCCACCCGGGCTCCGCGACCGGCATCCCGGCCCCGATCGCCGAGGCGACGAGCAGCTGTGTGCCGCCGCCGGACGCGACCGGCCCGATGGCGCTCATCCCGCCGGCGAGAAGCCCGAGCCCGGTGAGGACGGCCGTCAGCGCGACGGCGCCGACGTGATCCCCGACGTAGGTCCCGACGAGCAGCCCTCCCGCGCCCACGAGGGCGGGCGCCCCGAGCCGCTTCACGGCGGTCCGCCTGCTGCCGGGCCGGTCGTTGATCCCGGCGAGCATCGCGGCGATGGCGGCGACCACCCCGAGAGAGGTCCGGCCGACGAGGACGGACACGAGCAGCAGCGGCCCGGCGGCCAGCGCCCCGCGCGTGACCGCGCTCCACGGGACGGGTCCGCGCTGGGCGCGCAGGGCATGGGCGAGCCAGGGCGGAAGAGCGGCGAGCGGACGGAATGCGCGAGCGGGAAGGTGCGGGCGCGGGGACACGGAGCTCCTGTCGGGGCGAGGGCGGGGGTGTGCCTTCGGGCGACGGTGGCCGGGGCGGGTCAGCTGTGAGCTGTGGTGTCCACGGTACGGGGCGGTCCTGCGGAGGTGGGGGCGGTTTCGTTTCGGCGAGGTGACGCCTGGCCCGAATCCCGCGTTCTTTATGAACGCAAGGCCGGAAACGGGAGCGGGGCCGGGGGCGTAGCCTGCCCCCGGCCCCTGTGGAGCCACCCATGTCGCACACCGGCGCACTTGAGGACCCAGGTCAGTCGTGATGTCGTCGCGTCCTGCCTTTGGACCACCGCGCATCGAGCTGCGCGGGCCGGACTTGAACCGGCAATTCGACGTCCGGGGGCCTGGGCCCGGTCGCTCCGGCGATCGGCGGCGAATGCTGAGTCTGGAGCAAGAGTCTGAGATTCATCGCGATCCGTCCCTGAATTGCTCGGCGGGTACGGTTCGCTCGTCACGACAAGCTTCAGGTTCAGCTTGCGCTCCTCGCGCACCCCGGTCACGAAGGACCGGGGAGTCTCGAAGGCTACCCGAACAGATAGCCGAACACGGCGTCACCGACCCGCTGGTCGACGACGTCGGAGCCGTTCGCCTCCTCCCGGGCGAACTTCACCGCCTGCTGCACCTTCTCCAGGCGCGCCAGGAGTTCGTTGACCCGGCGGGCGGGCAGGGCTCCCGAGAACTTCACGGTCGTCCAGTAACCGACCGGCACGTCCTCGTAGTACACCTCGACCTGCGCCGGGTGCTTGTCGGTCGCCTCCGCCTTCACATGGTTGCGCGGCACCTTCTTGGTGCGCAGCGTCCGCACCGGCTCGGTCTTCCACGCGTCGGTGGACGGGTCCTGCGCCCAGGACTCGGAGGCGTCGAGCACGGGCAGCCTGCGCACGAAGGCGGTCAGATCGACGAGCTGCTTCTCGAGGAAGAGCAGGTAGGACACCGGTACCTCGGCGACGAGCACCCGGCCGTCGACCTTCACGTCGGCGCGGGCGGTGCAGTTGGCCCAGTCCTTCGTGGCGGTCACGTCGAACAGCCGGGTCAGCGTGGCCGCGGTCTCCCGCAGCACGTCCTCGGCCTTCACCTGCACCCGCGTCGACTCGGGCGGCAACTGCTCGCCCTCCTCGTCCTTGGGCTGGTAGGTCCGCGAGATACCGGCCAGCAGCGCGGGCTTCTGGAGCCCGTGCTGGGCCGTGCTCAGGTCCTGGTGGGCCTTGGACTTGATGCCCTTCTCGACTGCGATGATCTGATTGAGTTTCGCCACGACGAGGACGGTAGCGGCTCCCGCCCCATCACCCCAAAGGGTTATTGACGGAAGGGCATGAGCGGTCCCGATCAGCAGTCCCACACGTTCCGGTGACGGTGGCGGGTCGGCGGGTGATCCAGCTCCTCGGCCACGGAGAGCAGCCCGCCCGCCGGGGCGGCGCGGAGCCGGTTGCGGGCGGTCGAGCGGAACACGGTCAGCGCGGCACGCGCACGGGACTCGTACGGGCCGTCGATCCGCGCGTTCAGGGACCGGGGGAAGGTGGAGGAGCGGAACACGCGCACCAGCGGATCGGGTACCGGTCGACGCCGCTCGCGCCGCGCCCGGGCCGACTCCCTTTCGCTGTACCGCAGTTCACGGAGACGATGGCCGGTGCTCCAGCCCCGGCGCTGCGACGGCCGGTCATCGGGCCGGACTCGGTACCGCGGACGGACGTGATGGACGGTACGGGACATGGCAGACCTCCAGGGGCCCGCCGGAATCTCCGGCGAGGCCGCAAGGAGTCCGCCGCCGTGAATCGGCCCAGGTACTTGCTCCGCATGGGCGCAGCATGGCGAGTACGGCTCGGGGTCGTCCAACGGTTATCCCGCCCGGCTACCCGGCCCCCCACACCCTCCGCTTCGGCACCGGCTTCGCGAGGCTCCCCGCCCGGCTGGTCGTCAGCCCCAGCCCGACCAGCCCTTCGGCCAGCTTCACCGCCGCGCCCACCCCGTCGACGACCGGAAGGCCCAGCTTGTCCCCCACCATCCGCTCCAGTCCCGTCATCCCGGCACACCCCAGGACCAGCACCTCGGCCCCCGCCGCCCGGACCCGCTCGGCGGCCGCCAGAAAGGCCGCCTCGGTGCGGTCGCGGTCGCCCAGATCGAGAACGCCGAGCCCGGTGCCCACGACGGCGGCACAGTTACGGCCCACCCCGGCCAGCTCCAGGCTGTCCTCGATCTGGCCGCAGGACCGCTCCAGCGTGGTCACGACCCCGTACCGGCGCCCCAGCAGACACGCCAGATGCGCCGCGGCCTCGGTGATGTCGACGACGGGCACGTCCACCAGCTCCCGTACGCCCTCCCGCCCGTGCTCACCGAAGCCGGCCATGACGACGGCGTCGTAGGGCGCCCCGTCGTACGTCCGCAGCGCGTCCATGACCGCCGCGGCGGAGAGAAGGCTGTCGAGCCAGCCCTCCGCCGACTCGGGCCCCCAGGCGGGGGTCAGTCCGGTCACGGTGGTGCCCGGGCCTGCCGCGGCCCGGGCACCTCGCACGATCTCCTCGGTCATCTCCCGCGTGGTGTTGCAGTTGGTGACGACGATCCGCACGCTTCTCAGACCTCCACGGGCTTGTCGGGAGCGGCCACGAGGGACCCTGCCGTCCGCTCCCTGCGGCACAGCAGCACATACAGGCCGGCCCCCAGGGCCGTCCCGATGAACCAGGAGTAGGGCGCCACATCGCTGAAGGTCTTCACCAGCGCGAGCACCGCCGCGACCGCCGCCGAGGGAAGGAACGCCCACAGCGCCTTCGGGTTGACGCCCTTGCGGTAGTAGTAGCGGGAGCCGGGAGTGGCGTCGAACAGCTCGTTCACGTCGACGCGACCGCGCTTGACCCAGTAGTAGTCGACCATGATCACGCCGAACAGCGGACCGAGGAAGGCGCCGAGGCCGCCGAGGAAGTAGTTGACGACCGTGGGGTTGGAGAACAGGTTCCACGGGGTGACCACGAGCGCCGCCACCGTGCTGATCATGCCGCCCACCTTGAAGGTGATCTTCTGTGGCCAGACGTTGGCGAGGTCGTACGCCGGCGACACGAAGTTGGCGACGATGTTGACGCCCATGGTGGCGATGGCGAAGGTGAGTGCGCCCAGGACGAGCACCCAGGTGTTGCCGACCTTCGCGACCAGCTCCGCGGGGTCGGTGATGGCCTCGCCGAACACCTCCAGCGAGCCCGCGGTGACGATCACGGAGACGACCACGAAGGCCGTCGAGTTCAGGGGCAGCCCCCAGAAGTTGCCGCGGCGGACCGTCCGGTAGTCGGGCGCGAAGCGGGAGAAGTCACAGAAGTTCAGCATCAGCGTGCCGTACGTGGCGAGGATCAGGCCGATCGCGCCGAACCATTGCCGCCACTGCTCCCCCACGGAAACCGGGTGCGGGGTGGAGGTGAGCGAGATGGTCCAGCCCGCCTTGGACAGCACCCACACCGCCAGCGCGATCATCACCAGCCAGATCGCCGGGCCGCAGAAGTCCTGGAACTTGCGCACGGACTCCATGCCCTGGCTGATGATCATCGCCTGGACCAGCCAGAGGGAGACGAAGGACAGCCAGCCCAGCGCGTCGAGGCCCAGGAAGGAGTGGTGCGTCCAGGACTCCAGGCCCGGCCAGGCCGCCAGCAGCATCACATTGACGGCGACGGAAGCGAGGTAGGTCTGGATGCCGTACCACATGATGGCGATCACGGCCCGGATGAGGGCCGGGATGTTGGCGCCCCAGACGCCGAAGCTGATGCGGCTGACCACCGGGAAGGGCACGCCGTGGCGCTGGCCGATCCGGCCCATCCAGTTCATGCCGACGTAGATGAGCACGAAGCCGACGAGGAGGGACGTGAAGATCTGCCACACGTTCATCCCGAGGACCAGCAGTCCGGCGGCGAAGGTGTAGTTGCCGAGGTTGTGGACGTCCGACATCCACATGGCGAAGAGGTCGAATACCTTCCAGTTCCGCTTCTCGGCGGGTGCGAGGTCTTCGTTGGTGAGCCGGGGGTCGGGGACGAACACTGGTGCGCCGGTGGCTTCGGCGCTGTCGGCGAGGGACACGGGGCCTCCCTGGGCGAGGGGACGGAGGAGGACTACTGGCCGGACCGTTTGGTATACCAAACTGCCGACATGGTCCCGTCGTCAAGCGTTCTGACCGATGTCCGTCCCGTTACGGCTCCGTAAAAGCCCCCTCGCATCGGCGAGGATGGGCCCATGACGAAGATCGAACCCCTGGGAGCGGTGCGCGAGCGCGTCCTGGGGTCCCTGCGGCAGGAGATCATCGCCGGCGGGCTGCGTCCCGGAGACCGGCTCGTCGAGCGCGAGCTGGCCGACCGGTTCGGCGTCTCCAGGGTCCCGGTCCGGGAGGCCATCCGGGCGCTCGTCGCCGAGGGCTTCGTCCTGTTCGAGACCCCGCGCCGGACGGTCGTACGGCCACTGAGCCCCACCGACGTGAAGGAACTCTTCGAGCTGCGCGAGGCGTTGGAGGTGTACGCGGCCGGACTGGCCGCCGCCCGGGCCACCCCGGAGGACCTCGCGGAACTACGCGAACTCCTGACGAACGCGGCGAGCGCCACCGACGCCGGGGACGCCGAGGCGATCACCGACATCAACACCCGCTTCCACGACCGGCTCCTCGCCATGGCCGGCAACACCCTGTTGATCTCGGTCATGGAACCGGTCGCCGGCCGCCTGCAATGGCTCACCCGACGCAACGAGGAATGGCCCCAACTCCTCACCGAACACCAGGACCTGTACGACGCCATCGCATCCGGCGACCCTGCCCGCGCCCGCGCCCACGCCCTGAACCACGTACAGGCCAACTACCGCTCCACGGTCCGGCACCTGTTCGGGGAAACCAACCCTCCCCAGCCACCGCCCTCCCCCGATCATGCTCCGCCTACAATCCCCTGACGCTTCGGACAGCTGCCCGAAGGCGCACACTGCGAACGGGACGGGGAGAACGACCATGGTGAGCAGACGCGGACTGCTGAGCGGAGCCGCACTCGTGGGAGCGGGAGCGGTGACCGGCGTACTCGGAGCCGCAGGAAGCGCGACCGCCGACGCCCCACTGGACACCCCGTTCACACCGGTCGCCGCACCCCATCTCGCCCAGGCCGAACAGATGGTCCAGTACCAGCGCCTCCTGGCGGCCGGCTACCTGCCCACCGGCCTCACCGGACACTGGCCACTGGACGGCTCCGGCGCCGACCGCTCCGGCCACGACCACCCCGTGACCCTCGGCACCGGCGCGAGCTGGACCACCCTGCGGGCCGGCGGCGAACTGACCCTCGACGCGGCCTACGCCGCCACGGGCTCCGCGCTCGACACCACGGCGCCGTTCACCGTCTCCGCCTGGGTACGCCTCGCGGACGACGCCACCCTGACCAGCATGTACACGGCAGTCAGCCAGGACGGCACCGGCTGCAGCCGCTTCCTGCTCCAGTACGACGACACCGCCGGCGCCTGGGCGTTCAAGGTGCGCGCCGAGGACCAGAGCGCCAAGATCTCCGCCCTCGCCACCACCGCCCCCGTGCCGGGCCAGTGGACCCACCTGACCGGAGTATGGGACGGCACCAAGGTCCACCTGTACGTCAACGGCGTACCGGAAGGCACCGCCGACGCCACCCTGTCCTGGGCCGCCACCCAGGGCTTCAACATAGGCCGGGCCCGCTGGAACGGCGCCTACGTGAACCACTTCAAGGGCTCCGTCGACGAGGTGCGCGCCTACGGCCGCGCCTTGAACGCCGACGAGATCTCCCTGATCAGCGGCCGCACGGCCCGCCTCAACAACGTCTACCTGATCGGCTCCCCGTCGACCGTCTCCTGGGGCACGCCCGACGACCTGCCGAGCTGGATCGCCCGCGCCCGCTGCTCGTCCTTCGTCACCTGGGTACTCAAACACACCTACGGATGGGCCACCGACGCCTACTTCACCCAGTACTTCCAGGACCGCATCCCCGAGGCCGCCGACTACCGCCAGGCCTTCGCGAACGGCACCGCGGGCCCCCGCTTCCAGCAGATCCGCAAGGTCGCCGACCTCCGGCCCGGCGATCTGATCGCGGTGGACTACAACGGCCAGGTCGAGGACAACACCGGCCACATCGTCATGGTCCGCGAGATCAAGGGCGTCTTCAGCGGGGTCGCCGACTTCGCCGGCGAGACCCAGTACGCCGTCGAGGTCATCGACTGCACGGCCGAGCCGCACGGCGTGTACGCCCTGACCAACTACCCCGAATACCCCGACACCCGCATGGTCGGCCTCCTCGCGGAGGAGCAGTTCGAGGGCGTCGGCATCGGCCACATGATGTTCTACGCCTCCGGTACCACCGGCGAGTTCTCCCGCTACCGCTGGAGCGTCAACACCGCCAAGGACAAGGCCTACCCGGTCGCGTCACGACCGGTCACCGCGGCACGCGTCGTCTGACCGAAGCTCACGGCAGCCCCGCCGCCCCCGCGGCCGTGCGCAGCACATCGCGCAGCATCCCGGGGGTGAGCCGGCCGGTGAAGGTGTTGCGCTGACTGACGTGGAAGCAGCCGAAGACATCGAGGCCATCGGCGCCGTCCGGGCCGTCGAGCTTCACCCGGGTTCCGTGCCCGAAGGCGGGACGCGGCCGGGGCACCGTCCAGCCCGCCTCGGCGAACGCGGGCAACGCGGCCTGCCAACCGAAGGCGCCGAGCACGACGACCGCGCGCAACGTCGGCCGCAGCAGCCTCAGCTCCTGCACGAGCCAGGGCCGGCAGGTGTCCCGTTCCCCCGGGGTGGGCTTGTTGGCCGGCGGGGCACAGTGCACGGGCGCCGTGATCCGCACGCCGTACAGCTCCAGCCCGTCGTCGACGGACACGGCGGTGGGCTGCGACGCCAGTCCCACGTCGTACAACGCCTGGTACAGCACATCGCCGGAACGGTCCCCGGTGAACATCCGCCCCGTACGGTTCCCCCCGTGCGCGGCCGGGGCCAGCCCGACGATCAGCAGCCGGGCGTCCGACGGGCCGAAGCCGGGTACGGGCCGACCCCAGTACGTCCAGTCCGCGAAGGCCGCCCGCTTGGTACGGGCCACCTCCTCACGCCAGTCCACCAACCGAGGACACGCCCGACAGCCCCCGACCCGCCGGTCGAGCATGACCAGAGCGGAGGCGGAGGCTGCGAAGTCGGGGGCGGACTCGGAGGGGGCCTTGGAGGCGTCCATGTCTCCACGGTAAGACCGCGCGGACGCCTCTCGTCACGCCCCTCGCCGCGCCAACCGCAGCAGCTCCGTGTTCGACTCCCGTCGCTTCCAGGCGATGAGCGCCAGCGGAACGAGCAGGATGAGCGGCGTCGCCGCGTTCTGGCCGTCGAAGACGACGACCTGGACGACGAAGGCGCCCACCATCAGCGCGCCCAGCGCCACCGCCGCCACGGACTGGAGCACCGGAACGAGCAGGGCGACCGCGCCGGCGAGTTCCAGTGCGCCGATGGTGTACATGCCCGCGCTGCCCCAGCCCAGCTGGTCGAAGGCGTCGGCGGCCGACGGGTGCGCGATCAGCTTCGGCAGCGCGCTGGCGATCCCGTAGAAGAGCGCGAGGAGCACCTGCAAGCCTCGCAGGGCGATCCGGGCGCGGCGGCCTCGGGCGATCGCGGAGGCGGACCGGGGAGCGGCTGCGGAGGTGGTGGCGGTGAGGGAAGCCGTGGTCTCGGACATGAGGGTCTCCTGCGGTGAGCGGTCCGTTGTGCTGTCAGGGAGGTAGACCGACCTCTCTGAGCGAACTCATCGCACCCCGCCGGGCATTCTCGAACCACCGCGAACCACCGCCCTGGCCGTCCTTGCCGTCCTTGCCCCCTGGCCGTCCCTGCCGTCCCGCTCGCCCCGCCCCTTTGCGTCTTCTCCGGTCCTACCGCCGTCCCTCCCCTCTCTACTCCGTCACGGGCACCGCCTTCACCCATATCCGGTCCTCCGTCAGATAGCGCTCCACTCTCAGACCCGCCTCGGCCAGGGCCTCCTCGAACTGGTCCTTGGTCAGTGGTCGGGAGCGGAACGTCTGAGTCCACGCGGCGTCCGGGAAGTCGTACTCCGCGCGTACGGAGTGGACGCCGTCCCCGACGGGCTCGGTCGAGACGATCCGGATCGTGAAGCCGCTCGGGTCGACGCGCTCCCGCGGCACGTTGGAGTGGTAGTCCTCGCCTTCCCGTTGGATCAGCAGGCAGCCGCCCTTCGCTATGTGCCGTGCGCAGGCCCGGAGCATCCTTCGCCGTAACTCGACGTCACCGTTGTGCACGAGGAACGACGCGAGCATCACCACGTCGAACGTCTCGCCCAGGGCGAGATCCTCGATGGGGCTGCACAGCGTGCGGGCCCCGCGGACGCGCTCCAGCATCTCGGCGGACTCGTCCACCGCCGTGACCGTGAACCCGCGCTCCAGCAGGGCGTGGGTGACTCGCCCGACCCCGCTGCCCAGCTCCAGGATGTGCGCGCCCGGGGGCACCGCATCGGCGATGACTTCCGGCTCGTTCCCCACCGGCAGGCGGGAGTAGAGCTCGACCGCGCAGCCGTCCGGGGTGATCGCACCGGGACCGGTTCCGTTGTGTCCGTCTCGCATTTCCAGCTTCATGCCCGTTCAACGGCCCGTCCTCGTGGGGCCGTTCCCCATCCTCGTCGGTTCACCCGTTCGAGGGATGCCCCCTGTGTTCGAGGTGCGCCGGGGGCGGAGGGCACCGGCCCCCTGGAGAACATCCGGACCGGGGAGTACGTTGCAAGGAGGAGCGGTGATCGGGATGCGTACGGGCAGTGAGCCGGTGACAGCGCGCAGTGCGCTGCGGATGCGTCTGTGGCTGACCCTGTGGGGCCTGGCCTGGGCGATCTTCGGGACGGCCGCGTTCGCTGTCGTGGGGCGTCCGGGGTGGGCGGCCGCGTGCGGGGTGCTGTGGCTGGTGATCACGGTCGACCTGGCGATGATCCTCAGGCATCGGCGACAGGGTCCCCACTATCAGCCGGGCCGCGACATCCCGCCGTACCGGCCGCCCGAGCACCGCCTCCCTTGAGGCCCGCGGGCCTGGAGATCCGGATGCCGAGGGCCCGGCGGCGGGCCGTTCTCAGCTCTCGAAGCGTGCCGCTTTGAGGTACTGCGGGTTCGGGTCCAGTGCCGCGGCGAGCCGGAAGTGGCGCTTGGCCTGGTCGCTCCGGCCCTGCCGCTCATAGGTGCGGCCGAGCGCGAAGTGCGCGAAGGCGTTGTCCGGCTCGCGCTCCAGGACGATGGTGAACTCCAGCTCGGCAGGCCGCAGTTGGGCGGCGGCGAAGAAGGCACGCGCGCGCAGCAGCCGGGCGGCGGTGTTCTCGGGGTGCGCGGCGATGACTCCGTCGAGCAACTTCACCGCGCCCCGCGGGTCCCGTGCGGCGAGCAGGTGCTCCGCGGCACGGAAGTCGATGACATGTGTCTCCGGAGTACGTCCGGTCGAACCGCTGGTATCGGGCACGGAAAAATCCTTCCCTTGCTCAGTGGGTTCAACGCGCGGAGCGAGGGCCGCTATTCCGGAGCGGTCCCGTGCGGCGCGTGGGCTCTGTGCGTGAGGTCGGCCCATACGTCCTTCACGCGCCGGTGGAGTTCCGCGAGCGGTACGTCGTTGTCGATGACGATGTCGGCGATCTCCCGGCGTTCGTCGCGGGTCGCCTGTGCGGCCATCCGCGCGCGGGCGTCCTTCTGCGTCATGCCGCGGAACCGGACGAGCCGGTCGAGCTGGGTCTCGGGGGGCACGTCGACGACGACCACGACGTCGTACAGGGAGCCGAGGGCGTTCTCGGTGAGGAGGGGGACGTCGTGGACGACGACGGCGTCCTCGGGGGCGGCCGCCTCGAGTTCGCGGGAGCGGGCGCCGACCAGGGGATGCACGATCGAGTTGAGGATCGCCAGTTTCGCGGGGTCGGCGAAGACGACGGAGCCCAGGCGGGGGCGGTCGAGGCTGCCGTCCGGGGCGAGGATGTCCGTGCCGAAGGCGTCCACGACCGCCGCGAGTCCCGGGGTGCCCGGCGCGACGACCTCGCGTGCGATACGGTCCGCGTCGATCAGTACGGCCCCGCACTCGACGAGCAGCCGTGACACCTCGCTCTTGCCGGCGCCGATCCCGCCGGTCAGGCCCACTGTCAGCATGAGCGGAAGCTTAGGGCCTGTCGGTGACGGTGCACCCGACAGGCCCCTGTGTGCTGCTCCTTCGGCCGGCGCAGCCGCACTGCTCAACTGGAACGTTCGGTGGGGAGGGCTCGGCTTGAACGCTCGGCGGGAGCGTTCAGCCTTCGCCCTCGCGCTCGGCGAGGAACCGCTCGAACTCCTGCCCGATCTCGTCCGCCGAAGGGATGTCGACGGGTTCGGCGAGCATGTTGCCGCGGGTCTCGGCGCCGGCGGCGGCGTCGTACTGGTGCTCCAGGCCCTGGACGAGGGAGGTGAGTTCCTCGTCGCCCTCCTGGATCTGCCGGTCGATCTCGGTCTGTGTCCGGTGGGCGTCCGTGCGCAGGGCGTGCGCGATGCTCGGCAGGACCAGGCCGGTGGCCGCCGTGATCGCTTCCAGGACGGTCAGGGCCGCGTCCGGATATGTGGAGCGGGCGATGTAGTGCGGGACGTGTGCGGCGACGCCCAGGATGTCGTGCCCGGCTTCCATGAGGCGGTACTCGACGAGCGCCTCGGCGCTGCCGGGGACCTGCGCCTCGTCGAAGGGGCTGCGGTGGCCCGGCATGAGGTCCGTGCGGTTGCCGTGCGGGGTGAGGCCCACGGGGCGGGTGTGCGGGACGCCCATGGGGATGCCGTGGAAGTTCACCGAGAGGCGGACGCCGAGCCGCTCCACGATCTGCTTGACGGCGACGGCGAAGCGTTCCCATTCCACGTCCGGTTCGGGTCCGGACAGGAGCAGGAAGGGTGCGCCGGTGGTGTCCTGGACCAGCCGGACCTCGATGGTCGGCTCCTCGTACTCGGTCCACCGGTCGCGCTTGAAGGTCAGCAGCGGGCGGCGGGCGCGGTAGTCGACCAGCCGGTCGTGGTCGAAGCGGGCGACGACTTGGTGGGGCAGCGAGTCGAGGAGCCGGTCGACGATCTGGTCACCGGTCTCGCCCGCGTCGATGTATCCGTCGAAGTGGTAGAGCATGACAAGTCCGGCCGACTCCTGGGCCAGCGCCATGTCGACGACTGCCAGGCCCTTCGGCTCCCATGCGTACAAACCCTGCGGATCAAGCACTTGGACCGCTCCCCTCGTGTTCCTCTGGTCCAACGTGCGCCGGACCGTGGGCATTCCCGGTCCACGCGCCTTGATCAAATGACTGCGGCCGGCTCCTCACGGGTGGGCGGGAAGCGGGTGGGGGGGCGAGTGGGGTCGGGCCGTGGCAGGGCGCGCGCGAGGGTGGTCACGGGGTGAACGGCGTCCCGCGTCCGGGCAGCACCGAGGGCCCGCACCTCGAAAGGTGCGGGCCCTCGACACACTGCTAAACCTCAGCGGCTGGGGTCACCCC
Organism: Streptomyces sp. NBC_00080; assembly: GCF_045041255.1. NCBI lineage: Bacteria > Bacillati > Actinomycetota > Actinomycetes > Kitasatosporales > Streptomycetaceae > Streptomyces > Streptomyces sp. NBC_00080. Next base: position 7,101,640 of record NZ_CP108235.1, on the reverse strand, counting down.
CGCCGGGGGAGTTCAGCTCTGGCCGCCGGCCAGCTTCTCGCGCAGAGCGGCGAGCGCCTCGTCCGAGGCCAGCGCGCCGGACGTGTCGGCACCCTCGGAGGAGTAGGAGCCACCGCCACTGCCACCGGACGCGGCCGGAGCCGCACCCGCGGCGTCGCCACCCTCGGCAGCGGCCTTCTCGTCCGCCTCGCGGGACTTGATGACCTGAGCCTGGTGCTGCTCGAAGCGCGTCTGCGCCTCGGCGTACTGGTTCTCCCAGACCTCACGCTGCGACTCGAAGCCCTCGAGCCAGTCGTTGGTCTCGGGGTCGAAGCCCTCGGGGTAGATGTAGTTGCCCTGGTCGTCGTACGACGCGGCCATGCCGTACAGGGTCGGGTCGAACTCGACCGAGGCCGGGTCGGCACCGAAGGACTCGTTGGCCTGCTTCAGCGAGAGGCTGATGCGGCGGCGCTCGAGGTCGATGTCGATGACCTTGACGAAGATCTCGTCGTTGACCTGGACGACCTGCTCCGGGATCTCCACGTGGCGCTCGGCCAGCTCGGAGATGTGGACCAGACCCTCGATGCCCTCGTCGACGCGCACGAACGCACCGAACGGAACGAGCTTCGTGACCTTACCGGGAACAACCTGCCCGATCTGGTGCGTGCGGGCGAACTGCTGCCACGGGTCTTCCTGGGTCGCCTTCAGCGACAGGGAGACACGCTCGCGGTCCATGTCGACGTCGAGGACCTCGACGGTGACTTCCTGGCCGACCTCGACAACCTCGGAGGGGTGGTCGATGTGCTTCCAGGAAAGCTCGGAGACGTGGACCAGACCGTCGACGCCACCCAGGTCCACGAACGCACCGAAGTTGACGATCGAGGAGACGACGCCGGAGCGGACCTGACCCTTCTGGAGGGTCGTGAGGAACGTCTGGCGGACCTCGGACTGGGTCTGCTCGAGCCAGGCACGGCGGGACAGGACCACGTTGTTGCGGTTCTTGTCCAGCTCGATGATCTTGGCCTCGAGCTCCTTGCCCACGTACGGCTGGAGGTCGCGGACGCGGCGCATCTCGACGAGGGACGCCGGGAGGAAGCCACGGAGGCCGATGTCGAGGATGAGACCACCCTTGACGACCTCGATGACGGTACCGGTGACGATCCCGTCTTCTTCCTTGATCTTCTCGATGGTGCCCCAGGCACGCTCGTACTGGGCGCGCTTCTTCGAGAGGATCAGGCGGCCTTCCTTGTCCTCCTTCTGGAGAACAAGGGCCTCGATCTCGTCACCGACGGCGACGACCTCGTTGGGGTCGACGTCGTGCTTGATGGAGAGCTCGCGGCTCGGGATAACGCCTTCGGTCTTGTAACCGATGTCGAGCAGGACCTCGTCCCGGTCGACCTTCACGATGACGCCGTCGACGATGTCGCCGTCGTTGAAGTACTTGATCGTCTCGTCGATCGCGGCGAGGAAGGCTTCCTCGTTACCGATGTCGTTGACCGCTACCTGCGGCGTGGTAGAGGTGGTCTCGGTGCTGCTCGTCATGTGGGAAAGGGCTCCGGTACGGACAGTGAGTCGTAGGTACTGCTACGCCGGGAGCCCGTGATCGCTCTGAAGAAGCCGGACAGCTTAGGAAGCACCCCACCGGAAACCCGGTGATGGCACCTCGAGAACCGAGGGGACAACAACAGATGCGAGCGCAGCCTGCTACGTCTGAGGTGCGCAGGCCCGCAGCGCAACTTGTAGCATACGGGGGCAGCCGGGCGGGGTCAATGCGCGAAGGCGCACACCCGGGGCGGATCGCCGCATACCCGGCACACAACCCTTCTCCTGAGGTCACGCAGGCCGCAGGAAGCCTCACCGGTGACACCTCGGGTGACACCGCCGGGCGGGTTGCACGGAAGAGTACGACGAGGGAGCCGATCATCCAAGAGCCTGAATCGTCCGAGCCGGCCTTCGAGCCCGAAGCCACCCGACGTGACGCCGACGTCACCGAGAGCTCCCGGGCCAACCGGGGCTGGTGGGACCGCAACGCGGACGAATACCAGATCGAGCACGGCACCTTCCTCGGCGACGACCGGTTCGTATGGGGTCCCGAGGGTCTGGACGAGGTGGAGGCCGAGCTGCTCGGCCCGCCGGAGGAGCTGAAGGGCAAGTCGGTCCTGGAGATCGGCGCCGGCGCGGCGCAGTGCGCGCGCTGGCTGACCGCGCAGGGCGCGCGTCCGGTCGCCCTGGACCTCTCGCACCGCCAGCTCCAGCACGCGCTGCGCATCGGCGGCTCGTTCCCGCTGGTGTGCGCCGACGCGGGCGCGCTGCCCTTCGCGGACGGCTCCTTCGACCTGGCCTGCTCGGCGTACGGGGCGCTGCCCTTCGTGGCCGACCCGGTGCTGGTCCTGGAGGAGGTGCGGCGGGTGCTGCGGCCCGGGGGCCGTTTCGTGTTCTCGGTGACCCACCCGATCCGCTGGGCGTTCCCGGACGAGCCGGGCCCGGAGGGGCTGACCGTGTCCTCGTCCTATTTCGACCGCACTCCTTATGTCGAGCAGGACGACCAGGGCCGGGCGGTGTACGTGGAGCACCACCGGACGCTGGGCGACCGGGTCCGCGACATCGTGGCGGGCGGTTTCCGGCTGGTGGATCTGGTCGAGCCGGAGTGGCCGGCCTGGAACTCCTCGGAGTGGGGCGGCTGGTCCCCGCTGCGCGGGAACCTGATCCCGGGTACGGCCGTCTTCGTCTGCGAGCGGGACTAGCCGCCTCCCGCTCGCTCCGTCCGTCCTCCTCTCCCACCCCGCACACGCACGCGCGCGTGCGGGGTGGTTTTCGCGGGCGTACGACACTGGGGGCGTGATCCCCCGTTACGACGCCCTGGACGCGCTGCCCGTGCGGGCCGCCCTGCCCGCCCTGAACGACGCCCTGGACGGGCACGGCACGGCCGTCCTCGCCGCGCCACCGGGCACGGGCAAGACGACCCTGGTGCCGCTCGCGCTGGCCGGGCTGCTGGGCGAGGGCCCGGCGCGCCGGGTGCTCGTGGCCGAGCCGCGGCGGATCGCGGCGCGGGCGGCGGCCCGGCGGATGGCTTGGCTGCTGGGTGAGCGGCCCGGGGAGAGCGTGGGTCACACCGTGCGCGGGGAGCGGGTCGTCGGGCGGCACACACGCGTGGAGGTCGTCACGACCGGTGTGCTGCTCCAGCGTCTCCAGCGCGACCAGGAGCTGTCGGGCGTCGATGTGGTGGTGCTGGACGAGTGCCATGAGCGGCATCTCGACGCGGACACCTCGGCCGCCTTCCTGTGGGACGTGCGCGAGACGCTGCGGCCCGAGCTGCGGCTGGTGGCGGCCTCGGCGACGACGGACACGGCGGGCTGGTCGCGGCTGCTGGGCGGGGCACCGGTGGTGGAGGCGCGGGGTTCCGTCTTCGATGTCGAGGTGGTCTGGGCGCCCCCGGCGCGTCCCGTGCGGCCGCCGCACGGGATGCGGGTGGATCCCGCGTTGCCGGCGCACGTGGCGTCGGTGGTGCGGCGGGCGTTGGCCGAGCGGTCGGGGGACGTGTTGTGCTTCCTGCCGGGTGTCGGGGAGATCGCGCGGGTCGCGGGGCTTCTCGGTGCGCCGGCCGGGGTGGATGTGCTCCAGGTGCACGGGCGGGCGCCGGCGGCCGTGCAGGACGCGGTGCTGGCTCCCGGGGAGCGGCGCCGGGTGGTCCTGGCGACCTCCGTGGCGGAGTCCTCGCTGACGGTGCCGGGGGTGCGGGTGGTCGTCGACTCGGGGCTGGCGCGGGAGCCGCGGGTGGACCACGCGCGCGGGCTGAGCGCGCTCGCGACGGTGCGGGCCTCGCAGGCGGCGGGCCGGCAGCGGGCGGGGCGGGCCGGGCGGGAGGCGCCGGGTGCGGTGTACCGGTGCTGGGCGGAGGCGGAGGATGCCCGTCTGCCGTCGTTCCCGGCCCCGGAGATCAAGGTGGCCGACCTGACGGCGTTCGCCCTTCAGGCGGCGTGCTGGGGGGATCCTGACGCTTCCGGGCTGGCGTTGCTCGATCCGCCGCCGGGTGGGGCGATGGCGGCGGCGAGGTCGTTGCTGACGGCGATCGGGGCGGTGGACTCCGCCGGCCGGGCCACCGAGCGGGGGTTGCGGCTGGCCCGGCTGGGGCTGCACCCCCGGTTGGGCCGGGCTCTGCTGGACGGGGCCGCGACGGTGGGGGTGGAGCGGGCCGTCGAGGTGGTCGCGCTGCTCAGTGAGGAGGCACCGCGGGAGTACGGCGACGACCTGGCGGCTGCTCTGCGGTCGGCGCGGCGTGGGGGTGACGCCTACGGCGCGCGGTGGCGGGCGGAGGTGCGCCGGCTGCGGGCCGTCGCCGAGGGCTCGACGCCGGCCGGGCCCGCCGTCGGAGGGAACACCACCGGCGGGAGCACCGCGGGAGGAGGCAGCGGTACGGGAAGCGGCACCCGAGGAGGCGGCAGCACGGGAAACGGCGGCGCAGGAAACGGCGGCGGGGATGCTGCCGGTTCGGACGCGCTCGCCGGGCTCGTCGTCGCCCTCGCCTTCCCGGAGCGGCTCGCCAAGTCGGACGGGGGTTCCTACCTCATGGTCTCCGGCACCCGGGCCGAGGTCCGCGAGGGCACGGATCTGCGGGGGGCTCCCTGGCTCGCCGTCGCCGTCGCCGACCGGCCGGTGGGAAAGGGGCACGCGCGCGTGCAGCTCGCCGCGGTCGTGGACGAGGAGGTCGCCCGGTTCGCGGCCGGCGCGCTGCTCGACGAGCGGGACGAGGTCCACTGGGCCGACGGGGATGTCGTGGCACGGCGGGTGGAGCGGCTGGGGGCCGTGGAGCTGGCGGTGCGTCCGCTGCGGAACGCCGACGCCGGGCTCGTACGCGGTGCGCTGGTCGAGGGGCTGGCGAAGGACGGGCTGCGGCTGCTGCGGTGGTCGCCCGAGGCGGAGGTCCTGCGGCAGCGGCTGGCGTTCCTGCGATGGCATCGGGGAGAGCCGTGGCCCGACGTCTGCGACGCGTCGCTGCACGCGCGGCTGGACGAGTGGCTGGAGCCCGAGCTGAGCCGGGCCCGGCGGCGGAGCGATCTCGGGCGGATCGGTGCCGGGGAGGCGCTCGGACGGTTGCTGCCCTGGGCCTCCGGCGAGGCGACTCGGCTGGAGGAGCTGGCGCCGGAGCGGATCACCGTGCCGAGCGGGTCCAGGATCCGGATCGACTATGCCGATCCGGAGCGGCCGGTCCTCGCGGTGAAGTTGCAGGAGATGTTCGGGCTCCAGGAGTCGCCGCGGGTCGCCGGGGTGCCGTTGCTGGTGCATCTGCTGTCGCCCGCGGGGCGGCCCGCTGCCGTCACCGCCGACCTCGCCTCCTTCTGGAAGGACGGCTACAAGGGGGTGCGGGCGGAGTTGCGCGGCCGGTATCCGAAGCATCCCTGGCCCGAGGATCCGGCCGGCGCCGAGCCGACCCGGTTCACCAACGCGCGGCTCAGGCGGTGACGGGCTGCGGTGCGGCGGCTTCGGCGGCGGCGGGTCCGTCCGGGCGGCGTGAGCGGGCCTCCAGGTAGAGGGAGAGGCACATCAGGAGGACGCCGAGCAGGAGGAAGCCCCAGGGCAGGTAGGCGGTCAGCAGCAGGACCAGCGTGCGGTTGGCCTTGATCACGGACACGGTGTGCTCGATGTAGTCCTCGCGCATCTTCACGTGCCCGGCGAAGGCGGTGACCTTCGCGCGGCCGCCGAGCAGGGTGCCGCCGCGGAGTTCCTCCTGGTGGATCTCCTCGCCGTAGACGGGCGCGCCGGTGACCGGTTCGACCCAGAACTTGCGGACCGTGGTGTACCAGCGGGTGGTGCCGGTCTTGGCGACGGTCTCGGGGGTGATGCCCGCGACCGGCATCGTCCTGGGCATGGCGACCTTGGTCCAGGGGACGGTCTGCTCGAAGTAGTAGACCTCCAGGCCGCGGAAGGTCCGGGTGCCCTGGTAGTGGATGGGGGCCGTGGTGCGGGTCTGCGCGTCGAAGTACTCGTAGTCCCGTTTCTCCGTCAGGAACGGCCACTTGAACTCGATGCCCTCCCGGCGTACGGGGTCGCCGTCGACCATTTCGCCGGTGGCGTGCACGGGCTCCTGGGTGTGGGCGTCGAAGATGTACCGCTCGGGGACCTTGGAGACCATCTTGCCGTCGGGTCCCTGGACGTAGGACAGGCCGTCCCAGACGACGACGTCCCGGCCGGCCGTCTTCTCGATCTTCTCGGAGGCCTCCACGTCGCCCTTGAGGGTCTGCACGATGGTGACCTTGGGGACGGTGCGGGCGGTCATGCTGCCGTAGTCGAGGAGGGTGGCGTTCTTGGCCTCCAGGACCATGGTCTGGTATTCGTTCGCCGGGATCTTGGCCAGGCGCGGGTAGGCGTACCAGCGCAGCAGGGGGGACAGCGCCGCGAAGAACACGGCGAGGGCGAGCAGGATCAGGCCTGCCTTGCGGCGCATCTCGGCCTCCTTCGCGGGCGGAACCGGCGGGCGGGGCGGCTAGGGGTGTGCGGGGACCGTCGTCAGCAGTGGCTTCGGGGAGGTCCGGCCGGCCGGTGTGCCCAGTGCGGCGATGGTGAGGACGAGGGCGAGCGCGACGGCGAGACCGGTCGCGGCGGCGATCAGGGCACGCATACGGTCCTCCCGGAGCTGACGTGACGTCAGGTCGGGCACCGTAGCAACGGGCGGCCGAGATGAGAACACGTAGCGCACGACGGCGGCGCCCCCGTGGAGACAGGGGCGCCGCCGTCTTCGTTCGGAGCGGGGCCCGCGGCGGAGTCCGCCGCACGGTCCGCGGGAGGGTTACGAGCCGGTGGTCGTCGACTCCGACTCGCTGGGCGTCGGGGTGGGCGTCGAGGTCTCGGCCGCCGTGACGGTGAGTTCGACCGTCAGGGTCGCTCCGCCCGTGGTGGTGATGCGCAGCAGATAGGTGCCGGCGGTGTCGTCCGCGTACAGCTCGGGCAGCGTCAGCAGGCCGTTCCCGTCCGTCTGGAGGTCCAGGGCGCGGACGGGGTTGCCGGCGGCGTCCTTGAAGTAGGGGCCCTTGTCGTTCGTGGTCGTGTCGTCGGCCGACTTGATCAGGGTGGCGGTGGCGGCGACCTTGTCCGCGACGGCGCCCTTGTAGGTGGCCTTCACCTCGACCCGGTCGGCGAACTTGCCGCCTGCGGTGCAGGTCAGCGCGGTGTTGCTGGTGCGGGCGAGGGTGTCGGCGGCTCGGGCGGTGACGGTGGCCTTGTAGTCGAGGGCGGAGAGCGTACGGCCGAGGACCGTGGCCCGGACGGTGAAGCCGCCGGTCTTCTCGCCCGCCTGGAGGGCGGGCGCGAGGGCGACGCCCTTGGCGTCGGTGACGATCGTGGCGACGCTCTCGCCGCCCGTGAAGGTGGCGTCGGTGTCGCCGACGACCGTGAAGCGGATCCGGACCTTGGCGACGGCCTTGCCGGCCGCCGTCTCCGCGCGGGTGCTGATGCGTTCGGTGAACGCGTCGCCCGCCGTGGCGGTGAGGCTCGCCGTACCCGCGTCCTCGAGGTGACCGACCGTCTCGGTCGGCGTCGGGGTCGGGGTCGGGGTGGGCGTCGGGGTGCTGGGCGTCGTCGGGGTGTTGGGCGTACCGGGCGTCGACGGCTTGTTCGGCGTGTTGGGCGTACCGGGGGTGCTGGGCGTCGACGGGGTGGTCGGCGAGGTGGGCGTGTAACCGGTGGCGTCGTCGCTGCGGTTGTCCGGCACGGTACCGGTGCCGTTGGGGATCTCGTGCGTGCCCTTGCGGTAGTACTCCAGCCACGACAGGACGGTGTTCAGGTAGTCCGTCGAGTTGTTGTAGCTGAGGATCGCGCTGCGCATCCCGGACGTGGCCGACATGTCCCAGTCGTAACGGCACAGGTAGTGGCCGGCGGCGAGCGCGGCGTCGTAGATGTTGTTGGGGTCCTTCTTGCCGTCGGCGTTGCCGTCGCGGCCCGCCCACGCCCAGGTGGACGGGATGAACTGCATGGGGCCCACGGCACGGTCGTAGGTGCTGTCGCCGTCGTACGCGCCGTTGTCGGTGTCGCTGATGTTCGCGAAGCCGACGCCGTTGAGGACCGGGCCGAGGATCGGCGAGACGGTGGTGCCGTCGGCGGTCACGTTGCCGCCGCGGGCCTGGCCGGACTCGACCTTGCCGATGGCGGCGAGGAGTTGCCAGGGCAGGTTGCAGCCGGGCTTGGACCGCGCCAGCTCCGCCTCGGCCTTCTTGTAGGCGTCCAGGACGGTCGCCGGGATGCCCGCCTCCGTGGTGCCGGTGGCGGCCGGGGTGGTGGAGGAGCTCTCGCTCGGCGCGGGGTTCGGACTCTTCAGCGGCGGCAGGTCCGTGTAGTACGGCGAGTTGCCGGTGGCGCTGTCGGCGATACCACTGCCGTTGTCCGCGGACGACGGGGTGTCGGCGGCGGTCTGTCTGCCCTGGCCGTCGGCCGTGACGTCCGGTGCCTGGGACGCGGCCAGAGCCGCTACCGCCAGTGCGGCCACGGTCGTGTTGACCGCTCCCTTGCGCAGCCTCGTGCCGAAATGCGCCGACATGAAGTGAAACCCTCCCGTGGACGCGGTACGCCCGTCTCTTCGCCTGCACCCTGCCGTTACGGCTGTTGCCACGGTTGTGGCCGTTGCCGTTGCCGCCGCCGTCACCGGTGTGACGATCAACCCGCTCCGACGGTTGCACTCATGGGCGGTTTGCCCTGCTCTGCTCTTCTGTTCGACGCACCCGAGGGCACACCGACCCAGGCGACCCTACGACAACTTCTTTTGCACCGGCACCCGTTCGGGTGCCGTTTTCACCAGCCGGTCACGCGCCGTTGGCCGGGAACCGCGCCCCGCATACTGGACGTCGTAGATCACCGGGCCGGCCGGCCCGTCAACGTCCGCCCCCGGGAGCCCCGTTGCCGTTCACGCTGAGTCACGCGGCGGCCGTGCTGCCCGCCTTGCGCGCCGACGGCACCGGCCGCGGGCGACTCGTCCCGGGTGCCCTGGTCGCGGGCTCCTTCGCTCCCGACATGACCTACTACGCGGCGAGTGTCCTGTCCGGGGCCATGGAGTTCGGCGACGTCACGCACTCCCTCCCCGGCGTGTTCACGGTGGACGTGCTCGTCGCCTGGGTGCTGGTGGGGCTCTGGCTGCTGGTGCGCGAGCCGCTGGTGGGGCTGCTGCCGCGGTCACGGCAGGGCCGGACGGCCACGCTGACCCGCTGCGGTGCGCCACGCGCGCGCGTACGGCCGTCCACCGTCTGGTGGTGGTACGTCTCCGCGGCGCTCGGCGCGCTGACCCATGTGGTGTGGGACGCGTTCACGCACCTCGACCGCTGGGGCATGCGGCTGTTCCCCGTCCTCGGCGAGGACATCGCAGGCTCGCCTCTGTACTGGTACCTCCAGTACGGCGGTTCGGCCGTGGCCGCGGTCGTGCTCGCCGCGTTCGTGACGTACGCGCTGCGCCGGGCGCCGGCCGGCGAGCCGGTGGGGGTCGCGGTGCTGTCGGCGCGGGACCGGTGGTGGGCGGGTGCCGTGATCGGCGGGTGCGCACTGGTCGCGGCGGTGCGGCGGGCGACACGGTGGTGGGAGTACTGGGGCGCGCGCGAGGCGAAGCCGTGGGAGCTCATCCCGACGCTGTGCTTCGGGGCGGGCGCGGGGCTGGTGCTGGGGGTGCTGCTGTACGCGGTCGGCGTGCGGCTGTGGCGCCCGGCTCGTCCGGCCCGCCCGGCCCTTCCGGAAGCGGACGTGGACGCAGGCGCAGGCGCAGGTGGGGTCAGTGTGCGGCGGAGTCGCCCGGGCGTTCGGTGACAGGGGGCGCCGTCGCGACGAAGAGGGGGATGCGACGGACCGTACGGCGGCCACGGAGGCGGCCGAGGACACCGAGGGCCGTCGCCGGGTGACCGCGTACCGCCTCGGCCCACAGGCGCCACCGGCTGTCGTTCCGGGAGACGAATCCGTCGAGGAACCGGGTCAGGACCCGGGGCGGGAACCGAAGCGGGAACCGGGTGATAGCCGGACCGCGGAGCCGTGCGGCGGCCTCGCGCAGAGCCGCGCCGGGGCTCCACGGGATGCGGGGGCCGGCGGCGCCCGGCGCGAGGGCGGGACGCGGCCGTGTCCGGGGAGCCGCGCCGGGCCCGGACCGCGTGTCCGCGGCCGCCGTGTGAACGCGTGCGGGGGACTTCCGGCGGTGGAGCATGCGTATACCCATGGCGGCATCCTGGTGGCCCGGACCCGGCAGGGACCTGTTCTCGGGGGCCACGCGGGTGAGGGCCCTTCGGGGAACGTACCGACGGTGACCGGACCTCTCGCGACGGCACCGCCTCGTACTGCACCGCCTCGTACGCCACCGGCTCCCACGAGGCATGCGAAGGGGCCCTGCCGGTGTCGGCAGAGCCCCTTCCAGCTGTTCCGGCTGTTCCGGGGAGAGCGGCGGGCCGCCCCCAACGGAGCTAGTGCGCCGCCGACTCCCAGTCCGCACCCGCGCCGACCGACACGTCCAACGGGGCCCTGAGCCGGACGGCGCCGGCCATCTCCCGGCGGACCAGCTCCTCGACCGCCGCACGCTCACCGGGGGCGATCTCCAGAACGATTTCGTCGTGGACCTGGAGCAGCATGCGGGACCTGAGGTCCGCCGCGCACAGGGCCGCGTCCACCTTGAGCATGGCGATCTTGACGATGTCCGCCGCCGTGCCCTGGATCGGCGCGTTGAGGGCCATGCGCTCGGCCGCCTCGCGGCGCTGACGGTTGTCGCTGTTGAGGTCGGGCAGATAACGGCGGCGGCCGAAGAGCGTCGCCGTGTAGCCGGTCGCCCGTGCCTCGTCGACCGCGCGGCGCAGGTAGTCCCGGACGCCGCCGAAGCGCTCGAAGTAGGCGTCCATCAGGCCCCGGGCCTCACCCGCGTCGATGTTCAGCTGCTGGGACAGGCCGAACGCCGACAGGCCGTACGCCAGGCCGTAGGACATCGCCTTGATCTTGCGCCGCATCTCCGCGTCCACCGCGCCGGGCTCGACGCCGAACACCTGGGAGGCGGCCGTGGTGTGCAGGTCCTCGCCGGAGGTGAACGCCTCGATGAGGCCCGCGTCCTCCGACAGGTGGGCCATCACGCGCAGCTCGATCTGGCTGTAGTCGGCCGTCATCAGGGACTCGAAGCCCTCGCCGACGACGAAGCCGCGGCGGATCGCCCGGCCCTCGTCGGTGCGCACGGGGATGTTCTGCAGGTTCGGGTCGGTGGAGGACAGCCGGCCGGTCGCGGCGACGGTCTGGTTGAACGTGGTGTGGATGCGGCCGTCCGCGGCGATCGTCTTGATCAGGCCCTCGACGGTGACCCGCAGCTTCGCCTGTTCGCGGTGGCGGAGCATGATGACCGGCAGCTCGTTGTCCGTCTGGCCCGCGAGCCAGGCCAGGGCGTCGGCGTCGGTGGTGTAGCCGGTCTTGGTCTTCTTCGTCTTCGGCAGGCCCAGTTCGCCGAAGAGAACCTCCTGGAGCTGCTTGGGCGAGCCCAGGTTGAACTCGTGCCCGGCCGCCGCGTGCGCCTCCTTCACGGCCTGCTGGACGGCGCCCGCGAACATCTGCTCCATGGCCTCCAGGTGGGCGCGGTCGGCGGCGATGCCGTGCCGCTCCAGGCGGGCCAGGAGGGCGGAGGTCGGCAGCTCCATGTCGCGCAGCAGGTTGGCCGCGCCGACCTCCTCCAGCCGGCCGCGGAACGCCTCGCCGAGGTCGACGATCGTGCGGGCCTGCACCATGAGGGCCTCGGCCTCGGCGCCGTCGTCCGCGCCGAAGGCGAGCTGGCCGTCGGCCGCGGCGGCCGGGGCCAGCTCACGGCCCAGGTACTCCAGGGACAGCGCGTCCAGGTCGAAGGAGCGGCGGCCCGGCTTGACCAGGTAGGCGGCGAGCGCCGTGTCCATGCCGACGCCGGCGACGGACCAGCCGTGCTCGGCGAAGACCCGCATGGCGCCCTTGGCGTTGTGCAGGACCTTGGGGCGGTCCTCGGCGGCGATCCAGGTCGCCCACGCGTTCTCGTCGGCCTCGTCGAGCTCCGCCGGGTCGAACCAGGCGGCCGCTCCCCCGGCGGCGGCGAGCGCGATCTCGGCGACCGAGCCGGCCCCCAGCGCCCAGGCGCCCACGGTGGCGACACCGAGGGTGTCGGTGCCGTGCTCCGCGAGCCAGCCGGCCAGCTCGCCGGTGCCCAGCACCGTGCCGTCCAGCTCCACCCCGCCGGTGATCACCGGCGTGGCCTCGGCCTCCTCGCCGCCGGGGTCGACGGCGAACAGCCGCTCGCGCAGGGAGGGGTTCCTGATCTCCAGGGTGTCCAGGATCATCGCGACGGCCGTGCGGTCGTACTGGGCGCGCTCCAGCTCGACGACCGTCTTCGGCAGCTCGACGGTGCGGACCATCTCGGTGAGGCGGCGGTTGAGCTTGACGGCCTCCAGGTGGTCGCGCAGGTTCTGCCCGGCCTTGCCCTTGACCTCCTCGACGCGCTCGACGAGGTCCGCGAACGAACCGAACTGATTGATCCACTTCGCGGCCGTCTTCTCACCGACGCCGGGGATGCCCGGCAGGTTGTCGGACGGGTCGCCGCGCAGCGCCGCGAAGTCGGGGTACTGGGCGGGCGTCAACCCGTACTTCTCGACGACCTTCTCCGGCGTGAACCGGGTCAGCTCCGAGACGCCCTTCGTCGGATACAGGACCGTGGTGTGCTCGGAGACCAGCTGGAAGGAGTCACGGTCGCCGGTGACGATCAGCACCTCGAAGCCCTCGGCCTCGGCCTGGGTGGCGAGGGTGGCGATGACGTCGTCCGCCTCGAAGCCGTCCACCGCGAACCGGGACACGTGCATCGCGTCGAGCAGCTCGCCGATCAGCTCGACCTGGCCCTTGAACTCGTCCGGTGTCTTGGAGCGGTTCGCCTTGTACTCGGTGAACTCCTCGGAGCGCCAGGTCTTGCGGGACACGTCGAACGCGACCGCGAAGTGCGTGGGCGCCTCGTCACGCAGGGTGTTGGCGAGCATCGACGCGAAGCCGTAGATCGCGTTCGTCGGCTGGCCCGTCGCGGTGGTGAAATTCTCCGCGGGCAGCGCGAAGAACGCGCGGTAGGCCAGCGAGTGCCCGTCCATGAGCATCAGGCGGGGCCGGCTGCCGGCGGGGGTGTCGGTCTTCTTCGCTGCTGTCTCTGCCACGCCCCCGATCCTGCCACGCCCCACTGACACTCGGTCCCGGCCGCCACGGCTCACGGGGTTCCGCGGGCCGCCCGCCGGCCGCCGCAAGCTTTGCTGCCGCCCGCCGACCGGTCCGCGCGTCCCCATTGCGGGCGCCTCGTGCGAGGATCCATGGGGTGTGTGGCGCAGGCGAGCGAAGGAGAGCGCGCGATGGCAACGAAGCCGCCCAAGGCTGATCCGGTCCAGGACGCTCCGCAGGTCGCCGAGCCGAAGCACGTGGCGGCGGGTCTGCCGGCCGTCGGGCATTCCCTGCGGATCGCCCAGCAGCAGATGGGTGTGAAGCGCAGCGCTCTGACCCTGCTGCGCGTCAACCAGAAGGACGGCTTCGACTGCCCCGGCTGTGCCTGGCCGGAGCCCGAGCACCGGCACACCGCGGAGTTCTGTGAGAACGGCGCGAAGGCGGTCGCCGAGGAGGCCACCCTGCGCCGGGTCACCCCCGAGTTCTTCGCCGCGCACCCGGTCGCCGACCTCGCCGGGCGCAGCGGCTACTGGCTCGGCCAGCAGGGCCGCCTCACGCACCCCATGTACCTCCCCGAAGGCGCGGAGCGCTACGAACCGGTGACCTGGGAGCGCGCCTTCGACATCATCGCCGAGGAGACCGCCGCCCTCGCCTCACCCGACGAGGCCGTCTTCTACACCTCGGGCCGCACCAGCAACGAGGCCGCGTTCCTCTACCAGCTCTTCGCCCGCGAGCTCGGCACGAACAACCTCCCGGACTGCTCCAACATGTGCCACGAGTCGTCCGGCTCGGCCCTGTCGGAGACCATCGGCATCGGCAAGGGCAGTGTCCTGCTGGAGGACCTCTACCAGGCCGACCTGATCATCGTCGCCGGGCAGAACCCGGGCACCAACCACCCGCGCATGCTGTCCGCCCTGGAGAAGGCCAAGGCGGGCGGCGCGAAGATCATCAGCGTCAACCCGCTGCCCGAGGCGGGGCTGGAGCGCTTCAAGAACCCGCAGACCCCCAAGGGCCTCACCGCGGGCGCCTCGCTCACCGACCTCTTCCTCCAGATCCGTATCGGCGGCGACCAGGCCCTCTTCCGCCTCCTCAACAAGCTCGTCCTCGACACCGACGGCGCGCTCGACGAGGCGTTCATCGCCGAACACACCCACGGCTTCGAGGAGTTCGCCGACACGGCCCGCACCGCCGACTGGGACGAGACGCTCACCGCGACCGGCCTCACGCGCGCGGAGATCGAGGAGACCCTGCGCATGGTGCTCGCCTCCGAGCGCACCATCGTCTGCTGGGCCATGGGCCTCACCCAGCACAAGCACTCGGTGCCGACGATCCGCGAGGTCGTCAACTTCCTTCTGCTGCGCGGCAACATCGGCCGTCCGGGCGCGGGCGTCTGCCCGGTGCGCGGCCACTCGAACGTGCAGGGCGACCGCACCATGGGCATCTTCGAACGGCCCGCGCCCGCCTTCCTGGACGCCCTGGAGAAGGAGTTCGGCTTCGCGCCCCCGCGCGAGCACGGCTTCGACGTCGTCCGCGCGATCCGCGCACTGCGCGACGGCGAGGCGAAGCTGTTCTTCGCGATGGGCGGCAACTTCGTCTCCGCCTCCCCGGACACCGAGGTCACCGAGGCGGCCATGCGGCGCGCCCGGCTGACGGTGCACGTGTCGACGAAGCTCAACCGCTCGCACGTGGTGACGGGCGCGCGGGCGCTGATCCTGCCGACGCTCGGCCGCACCGAGCGCGACCTCCAGGGCGGCGGCGAGCAGTTCGTGACCGTCGAGGACTCCATGGGCATGGTGCACGCCTCGCGCGGCCGCCTCGCGCCCGCGAGCGCGCACCTGCTGTCCGAGCCCGCCATCGTCTGCCGCCTCGCGCGCCGCGTGCTCGGCGAGGACAGCAAGGTGCCGTGGGAGGAGTTCGAGAAGGACTACGCGACGATCCGTGACCGCATCGCGCGCGTGATCCCCGGCTTCGAGGACTTCAACGCGCGCGTGGCCCGCCCCGAGGGCTTCACCCTCCCGCACGCCCCGCGCGACGAGCGCCGCTTCCCCACCACGACCGGCAAGGCCAACTTCACCGCGGCCCCCGTCGAGTACCCCCGGCTGCCCGAGGGCCGGCTGCTCCTGCAGACGCTGCGCTCGCACGACCAGTACAACACCACGATCTACGGCCTCGACGACCGCTACCGGGGCATCAGGAACGGCCGCCGGGTGGTCCTGGTCAACGCCGAGGACGCGCGCGCTCTCGGGCTCGCCGAGGGCTCCTACGTGGACCTGGTGAGCGAATGGCGGGACGGGGTGGAGCGGCGGGCGCCCGGTTTCCGGGTCGTGCTGTACCCGACCAGCCGGGGCTGCGCCGCCGCGTACTACCCGGAGACCAACGTCCTGGTCCCGCTGGACGCCACCGCCGACACGAGCAACACCCCGGCCAGCAAGTCCGTCATCGTCCGTCTGGAACAATCGGCTACCGACTGAGCGTTTGCTTAAGTCACGCTGGACTGTGATCGACGAACGGAGCCGGGCCCCATGGGCGAGCAGCAGCACGTGAAGTTCCCGCAAGAGGTCATCGACGAGTACGCGGCCCTCGGCATCGACATCCTGGCCCTGTTCTCCGCAGGACACCTGGGCACCCGCATGGGCGTGGAGATCGTCGAGGCCTCCGCGGACCGGGTCGTCGGCACCATGCCGGTCGAGGGCAACACCCAGCCCTACGGCCTGCTGCACGGCGGCGCCTCCGCGGTCCTCGCCGAGACCCTCGGCTCGGTCGGCTCCATGCTGCACGGCGGCAGCACCAAGATCGCGGTCGGTGTCGACCTGAACTGCACCCACCACCGCGGCGTCCGCTCCGGCCTGGTCACCGGCGTGGCCACGCCCGTGCACCAGGGGCGCTCCACGGCGACGTACGAGATCGTGATCAGCGACCAGGAGGGCCGGCGCGTGTGCACCGCGCGGCTCACCTGTCTGCTGCGGGACGTCCGGGCCGGCGACGGTGCGCAGGTGCGCGCCGCTCACTGACGGCACCGGCACTGCGGAGGGTCACCCGCGCGCGGCCGTTGCCCACCGCCACCGCGGCGGCCTAGCGTCGGGGCATGACCACGGGAGGAGCCCCACGGGCGGGGGTGGCGGGGCGGCTGCGCGGACCGGCGTTGTCGGCGGCCTTGCTGGCGGGGCTGCTGGCCGGGCTGCCGACGACCGGCTGCGGAGCCTCGGCGAACGCCGGCGCGAGCGCCACCCCGTCGCCGCCACCGGCGTCCACCACCTCGCCCGAGGAACTGTGCACCCGCATCGTCGCCCACTGGTCGCGCGAGGTCCTGGACAGCACCGCCTACGGGGACTACCAGTCGATGGGCCTGTCGAACGGGCAGTACGAGATCCTGCGGACCGTCGTGGACGCCGCGCGGGCCGTGAAGCAGCGTCAAGGGCCGGACGCGGCAGACGAGTTGATCGGCCGCGAGGCGGCCGAGGGCTGCGCGCGGCGGTACCGCTCCGGCGGCCCGACCGAGGGTCCCTGGCAGTGAGCGGCGTTGGCCCCGTGGAGCCCGGCGAGGGCACACACGCGTGGGAGACCCCCGAGGCCGCCCACGCACCCGCCCACGCGTCCGGCCGCGCCGACACCTCCGAAGCCCTCGGCGCGGACGCCTCAACTGCCGCCGCCCGCCTGCTCCGTGGGCTCGTCCGCCGCCATGCCGCGCACCGCCGGGCCACGTCGGCCGTCCTCGCCACGGCGGTCCTCCTCGCGGGCGGCGGCTACCTGTACGCGACGCGGCCGCACGACGCCGAACAGGCGGCCCCCGCACCGCCGTTCCCGTCCCAGGTGGTGGACGTCAGCTACCTCGGCGAGGTCGCCCTACCGCCCGGCGCCCGCCCGCGCAGCTTCGCCTTCGACATCGTGTTCGGCGTGGAGTCCGGCCCGCCGGTCACCGTGACCCGACTCGCCCAGCCGTACCCCGGGCTTTCCCTGACCTCGACCCCCCGGGCCCCCTTCAGGACAAAAGCGGGTTCCGCCCGCAAGGTCGTGATCACCATGCGGGTAACGGAATGCGGAAAAGTGCCGAAGAACGTCGGACTCCCTTTCGTGGACGTAACTCTACGTAATGCGCGCGCAATACAAGTCCACAGTTTCATCCTCGGCACGCGCTATGCGCACGACCTCTCCGCGGCCCTACAAGTCGCCTGTAGCAACGAATCAAGTAATCACCAAAACGCCTGAGACACCTGAACGCACCCGGGTTCGTCCTGCACGTTCTCACCATGCGGACAGGGCGAATCGGCCTGAATTCAGCTGTTCCACCCACCAAGTACCGCTCTGCATTACCTCGTGTCATAACAAGAGCGTCACAGCATCGGCCAGACCCTCCTCCACGTCAGCTTCACCCGCTTAGAGTCACGCCCAGTCACCGCGCGGCTGGAATACCCCTTCGGCCCAGCGCTCGACTCGGCCTCTTCCAGGGGGGAGAGCCGCCCAGGGAAAGGACTGGAACGTGCGTCAACGTTCGCTCATCGCCATTACCGCCGCGCTGTCCGCAGGAGCACTCACCCTCACCGCTTGCGGTTCGCGAGACAGCGACGACAAGGGCTCCGACAGCGGTGGCACCACCGTCACCATCGGTGTCGACGCCCCGCTGACCGGCGACCTCTCCGCGCTGGGCCTCGGCATCAAGAACTCCGTCGACCTCGCCGCCAAGACGGCCAACAAGCAGAAGTACGTCGACGGCGTCACCTTCAAGATCGAGGCGCTCGACGACCAGGCCCAGCCGTCCTCGGGCCAGCAGAACGCCACCAAGCTCGTCGCCGACAAGTCCGTCCTCGGCGTCGTCGGCCCGCTGAACTCCTCCGTCGCCGAGTCGATGCAGAAGGTCTTCGACGACGCCAAGCTCGTCGAGGTCTCCCCGGCCAACACCAACCCGGCGCTCACCCAGGGCACCGACTGGGCGACCTCCAAGAAGCGCGTCTACAAGTCGTACTTCCGCACCGCGACCACGGACGCCATCCAGGGCCCGTTCGCCGCGCAGTACCTGATCAACGACGCCAAGAAGAAGAAGGTCTTCGTCATCGACGACAAGAAGACCTACGGCGCCGGCCTCGCCGGAACCTTCACCGAGGAGTTCAAGAAGCTCGGCGGCACGGTGGCCGGCACCGAGCACATCAACCCGGACAGCAAGGACTTCTCGGCCATCGCCACCAAGGTCAAGACCTCCGGCGCCGACGTCGTCTACTACGGCGGCGAGTACCCGCAGGCCGGCCCCCTGAGCAAGCAGATCAAGGCCGCCGGCGCCAAGATCCCCGTGGTCGGCGGTGACGGCATCTACAGCGCCGACTTCATCAAGCTGGCCGGCGCCACCGCCGCAGGCGACCTCGCCACCTCCGTCGGCGCACCGGTCGAGCAGCTCCCCTCCGCCAAGGAGTTCGTCGCCAACTACAAGACCGAGGGCTACAAGGAGGCCTACGAGGCCTACGGCGGCTACTCCTACGACTCGGCCTGGGCGATCATCGAGGCCGTGAAGAAGGTCGTCGACGACAACGACGGCAAGCTTCCCGACGACGCCCGCGCCAAGGTCACCGCCGCCATGCAGAACGTCTCCTTCGACGGTGTGACCGGCAAGGTCTCCTTCGACGAGTTCGGTGACGCCACCAACAAGCAGCTCACCGTCTACGCCGTCGAGAACGGCGCCTGGAAGCCGGTCAAGTCCGGCACCTACTCCGGCTGACCCACCCCGCATCACACGAGCCGCGCGGGGCGCTGTTCCACTGGCGCCCCGCGCGAACTCACATCCGGACACACACGTCGAAATTATCCGAACGTCTCGGAGGACATGCGGTGAACGAACTGCCGCAGCAGCTGGTCAACGGCCTGCTACTGGGATCCATGTACGGGCTGGTCGCCATTGGCTACACAATGGTCTACGGCATCGTCCAGCTCATCAACTTCGCCCACGGCGAGATCTTCATGACGGGCGCCTTCGGGGCTCTCTCCGTCTACCTCTGGGTACTGCCGAACGGCACGACCATGTGGATAGCCCTGCCGCTCATGCTCATCGGCGCCATCCTGGTCGCCGTCCTCGTCGCCATCGGAGCGGAACGGTTCGCCTACCGCCCCCTGCGCGGCGCACCCCGCCTCGCCCCCCTCATCACCGCCATCGGCCTCTCCCTGGCCCTCCAGCAGGCGGTCTGGGCCTGGTACCCCGAGGCCACCTCGGCCCGCACCTTCCCCCAGATCGAGGGCGGCCCCTTCCACATCGGCGACGTCACCATCCAGACCGGTGACATCTTCCTCCTCGCCGCCGCCCCCATCAGCATGGCCGTCCTCGCCTACTTCGTCATGAAGACCCGCACCGGACGCGGCATGCAGGCCACCGCGCAGGACCCGGACACCGCCAAGCTCATGGGCGTCAACACCGACCGCATCATCGTGATCGCCTTCGCCCTCGGCGCCGTCTTCGCCGCCATCGGCGGTGTCGCCTACGGCCTCAAGTACGGCCAGATCGACTACCGCATGGGCTTCATCCTCGGTCTCAAGGCCTTCACCGCAGCCGTCCTCGGCGGCATCGGCAACATCTACGGCGCCATGATCGGCGGCGTGGTCCTCGGCATCGCCGAAACCCTGGCCACCGCCTACATCGCCGACATCCCCGGCATGGACAAGTTCGGCAGCCAGTCCTGGGCCGACGTCTGGGCCTTCGTACTTCTCATCCTCGTACTGCTGTTCAGGCCACAAGGCCTGCTCGGCGAGCGCGTCGCGGACAGGGCGTGACACCGATGACCACACAGACCACCGCACCCGAGACCCCGAGCACCCCCGCCTCCGGGCCGGCCACCGGCCTCATCGGCATCCCGCCGCACCTCGGCCGCGCCCTCGCCACCGGCGGCGGCGCCCTCACCGTCGTCTCCACCTTCCTCGCCTGGACCTGGACCTCCGCCTTCCCCGGCGACCTCACCGTCTACGGCTACCCCGGCGGCCTCCAGGTCCTCGCCCTCATCGGCGGCGCCCTCACCACACTCTTCGGCCTGTCCTCCTACGGCGTGAAGGGCCTGCGCTGGCTCACCCCGGCCGGCGCCGACGGCGCGATCAAATTCGCCGCCCTCGCCGCCTTCGCCACCGTCTGGTACACGGTCATCGCCATCACCGTCGACCTCGGCGGCGTCGTCAACCTCGAGCCCGGCGGCTACATCGCCGCCCTCGCCACCCTCGCCGCCTTCCTCGGCGCCCTCGCCCTCCCCTTCGAGCGCCCCGAACCCGAACCCCACGACCCGGACGACACCGGCTGGGACCTCGTCCGCCACCGCCTCCGCGCCGGCCGGGACACCACCAAGGCAGCCTTCGCCGGCGGCACCGCCCGCACCCTCGGCACCCTGCCTTCCTACGCCGAGATCCTGATCATCGTCGCCGTCCTCGGCCTCGGCCTCACCGTCTTCACCTACGGCATCGGCACCGAGTACGACGAACTCTTCATCGGCTTCCTGATCACCGCCGCCTTCGGCTTCGCCGCACTCAACAAGTCCGGCCTCGTCGCCCAGGCCAGCCAGATCACCGCCCGCCACCAGAACATCACCATCTGCGGCGCCTTCGTCGCCGCCGCGATGTTCCCCTTCACCCAGACCGACGACCAGTACGCCACCGTCGGCGTCTACATCCTCATCTTCGGCACCGTCGCCCTCGGCCTCAACATCGTCGTCGGCCTCGCCGGCCTCCTCGACCTCGGCTACGTCGCCTTCCTCGGCGTCGGCGCCTACGCCGCCGCCATGGTCTCCGGCTCCCCCAGCTCCCCCTTCGACGTGCACTTCCCGTTCTGGGCCGCCGTCCTCGTCGGAGCCGCCGCATCCCTCGTCTTCGGCGTCCTCATCGGCGCCCCGACCCTGCGACTGCGCGGCGACTACCTCGCCATCGTCACCCTCGGCTTCGGCGAGATCTTCCGCATCACCGCCAACAACCTCGACGGCACCTCCGGCCCCGACATCACCAACGGCTCCAACGGCATCTCCTCCATCCCGAACCTCAACATCCTCGGGTTCGACTTCGGAGCCGAACACGCCATCGCCGGATTCACCATCGGCCGCTTCGCCAACTACTTCTTCCTGATGCTCGTCATCACCGCCATCGTCGTCCTCGTCTTCCGACGCAGCGGCGACTCCCGCATCGGCCGCGCCTGGGTCGCCATCCGCGAAGACGAGACCGCCGCCCTCGCCATGGGCATCAACGGCTTCCGCGTCAAGCTCATCGCCTTCGCCGTCGGCGCCTCCCTCGCCGGACTCGCCGGCACCGTCCAGGCCCACGTCACCTACACCGTGACCCCCGAGCAGTACCTCTTCGCCGGCCCCATCCCGCCCAACTCCGCCTTCCTCCTCGCCGCAGTCGTCCTCGGCGGCATGGGCACCATCAGCGGCCCCCTCATCGGCGCGGCACTGCTCTTCCTCATCCCCAACAAGCTCCAGTTCCTCGGCGACTACCAGCTCTTCGCCTTCGGCCTCGCCCTCATCCTGCTGATGCGCTTCCGCCCCGAGGGACTCATCCCCAACCGGCGCCGCCAGCTCGAATTCCACGAGGACGCGGAAGCTCCCACCGTCCTGACCAAGGCAGGGGCCTGACCACCATGACCACCGACACCACCACCAAGGACGCCCCTGTCGCCCCTGTCGGCGAGACGGTGCTCGACGCCCGCGGCGTCACGATGCGCTTCGGCGGCCTCACCGCCGTCCGCGACGTCAACCTCCACGTCAACGCCGGAGAAATCGTCGGCCTCATCGGCCCCAACGGAGCCGGCAAGACCACCTTCTTCAACTGCCTCACCGGCCTCTACATCCCCACCGAGGGCGAAGTCCGCTACAAGGGCACCGTCCTGCCGCCCAAATCCTTCAAGGTCACGGCAGCAGGCATCGCCCGCACCTTCCAGAACATCCGTCTGTTCTCCAACATGACCGTCCTGGAAAACGTCCTCGTCGGCCGCCACACCCGCACCAAGGAAGGCTTCTGGTCGGCCGTCCTGCGCCTCCCCTCCTTCCACCGCGCCGAAGCAGCCAGCCGCGAACGCGCCATGGAACTCCTGGAGTTCATCGGCCTCGAGAAGAAGGCCGACCACCTCGCACGCAACCTGCCCTACGGCGAACAGCGCAAGCTCGAAATCGCCCGCGCACTCGCCAGCGAACCCGGCCTCCTCCTCCTCGACGAGCCCACCGCCGGCATGAACCCCCAGGAAACCCGCGCCACCGAAGAACTCGTCTTCGCCATCCGCGACAAGGGCATCGCCGTCCTCGTCATCGAGCACGACATGCGCTTCATCTTCAACCTCTGCGACCGCGTCGCCGTACTCGTCCAGGGCGAGAAGCTCGTCGAAGGCGACAGCGCCACCGTCCAGGGCGACGAACGAGTGGTCGCCGCCTACCTCGGCGAACCCTTCGAAAACGCCCCCGGCGACGAAGAAATAGCCGAAGTCGAGGCAGCCGAAGCGAAAGCCGAGAGCGCCGCCACCCCGACGGACGCCGCGCCCGGCAAGGAGAACGACCGATGACCGCACTGCTCGAAGTCGAGGACCTCCGGGTCGCCTACGGCAAGATCGAGGCCGTCAAAGGCATCTCGTTCAAGGTCGAGGCCGGCGAGGTCGTCACCCTGATCGGCACCAACGGCGCCGGCAAGACCACCACCCTGCGCACCCTGTCCGGACTCCTCAAGCCCGTCGGCGGCCAGATCAAATTCAACGGCAAATCGCTGAAGAAGATCCCCGCCCACGACATCGTCTCGCTCGGACTCGCCCACTCCCCCGAGGGGCGGCACATCTTCCCGCGCATGACGATCGAGGACAACCTCCGCCTCGGCGCCTTCCTCCGCAGCGACAAACCCGGCATCGAAAAGGACATCCAGCGCGCCTACGACCTCTTCCCCATCCTGGGAGAGCGCCGCAAGCAGGCCGCCGGCACCCTGTCCGGCGGCGAACAGCAGATGCTCGCCATGGGCCGCGCCCTCATGTCCCAGCCCAAACTGCTCATGCTGGACGAGCCCTCCATGGGCCTCTCCCCCATCATGATGCAGAAGATCATGTCCACCATCGTCGAGCTCAAGGCCCAGGGCATGACCATCCTGCTCATCGAGCAGAACGCCCAGGCCGCCCTGTCGCTCGCCGACCACGGCCACGTCATGGAGATCGGCAAGATCGTCCTCTCCGGCAGCGGCCAGGACCTCCTCCACGACGAGTCCGTCCGCAAGGCGTACCTCGGCGAGGACTGAGCACCCCCTCGCACACGACGAGGCCCGCGCCCCTTCTCCGGGCGCGGGCCTCGTCTATTGCTCCACCGTGCTTGCTCAGCCCTTGGACGACTTCTTCTCGTCCGCGTCCTGAATGACCGCCTCGGCGACCTGCTGCATCGACATCCGACGGTCCATCGACGTCTTCTGGATCCACCGGAACGCCGCCGGCTCCGTCAGCCCGTACTCCGTCTGCAGAATCGACTTCGCCCGGTCCACCAGCTTGCGCGTCTCCAGCCGCAGCGTCAGATCCGCGACCTCGTTCTCCAGCTCCCGCAGCTCCGTGAACCGCGAGACGGCCATCTCGATCGCCGGCACGACATCACTCTTGCTGAACGGCTTCACCAGGTACGCCATCGCACCGGCGTCCCGCGCCCGCTCGACGAGATCGCGCTGCGAGAACGCGGTCAGCATCAGCACCGGCGCGATGCGCTCCTCGGCGATCTTCTCGGCGGCGGAGATGCCGTCCATCTTGGGCATCTTCACATCGAGGATGACCAGGTCCGGCTTGTGCTCGCGCGCGAGCTCGATCGCCTGCTCACCGTCACCGGCCTCGCCTACGACGCTGTAGCCCTCCTCCTCCAGCATCTCTTTGAGGTCGAGGCGGATCAGGGCCTCGTCCTCGGCGATGACGACACGGGTCGTCAGCGGAGGCACGTGCGACTTGTCGTCGTCGGGCGCGTCTACGGGCTGGGGCGACTCGGGGGCGGTCACGGGGGCTCCTCGTTCAGGGCACAGGGGTACTGCTGACAAGAGCCTACCTAGCTGCGGTAAAGTAGGTGCGCGAGGGGGTGCACTTTACCTTCCTTTCCAAGGCCCCAGTACTCCAATCGGTTAGAGAGGCCGCTCTCAAACAGCGGACAGTGTGGGTTCGAATCCCACCTGGGGCACTTTTCCTTCGAATCCAAGGTTTCCACCAGGAAGCGGATGTCCACGTTCTCGTGAACATCCGCTTTTTGCTGCGTGTCGTCGCAAGTACTCACACAGAGTCAATCGCATGTACGACGTCAGCACACGCAAGCGAGCAATCGCGCTGGTTGAACAGGGCCGCAGTCTGAACTCCGTCAGCCGAGAAACAGGCATCTCGCGCGCAGCAATTCGCTCCTGGCAGACCCGACTTGAACCGCTGCCCCGAATGGCCGCCCCGTTTCCCGACCCACCGAGCGACCGAGCGGCGTACTCCTACCTGCTCGGCCTCTACCTGGGTGACGGGTGCATCAGCCACCACCCGCGCGGCCCCGGCCACTACCTCCGCATTGCGTGTGCAGATGCCTGGCCGGGCCTCATCGACGCCTGCGAAGCCGCCATCCGCGCAATCAGCCCCGCACACACCGCGCACCGCGTCCAGGCAGTGGGCTACGTATCAGTGGTCGGCTACTACCCACATTGGCCCCACCTGTTCCCGCAGCACGGCCCTGGCAAGAAGCACGAACGGCGGATCGCCCTGGAACCCTGGCAGCAGGCCATCGTCCACGAGCATCCCTGGGAGTTCATCCGCGGTCTCATCCACTCCGACGGATGCCGCATCACCAACTGGACCGAGAAGACCATCGACGGTGTACGCAAGCGCTACGAATACCCGCGCTACTTCTTCAGCAACCTGTCGGGCGACATCGTCCGCCTCTTCACCGACACACTGGACCACGTGGGCGTCGAATGGAAAATGGCGAACCCCAGGAACGTCTCCATCGCCAGGAGAGCAGCCGTAGCCCTCATGGACACCCACGTAGGCCCCAAGTACTGACCCGATCCCCCTACTTCGGGCTGTCGTCCTCTCCGACGTGGTGGACGCGGACCAGGTTGGTCGAGCCCGAGACCCCGGTGAGCGAACCCGCCGTGATGACCACCACGTCGCCCTTCTGGCAGCGCCCGTACCTCAGCAGCAGCTCGTCCACCTGGTCGACCATCGCGTCCGTCGAGTCCGCGTGCGGGCCGAGGAACGTCTCGACGCCCCAGGTCAGGTTGAGCTGGGAGCGGGTCGCCGGTTCCGGGGTGAAGGCGAGGAGGGGGATCGGGGAGCGGTAGCGGGAGAGGCGGCGGACGGTGTCGCCGCTCTGGGTGAAGGCGACGAGGAACTTGGCGTCGAGGAAGTCGCCGATCTCGGCGGCGGCGCGGGCGACGGCGCCGCCCTGGGTGCGGGGTTTGTTGCTCGCGGTGAGGTCGGGCAGGCCCTTGGCGAGGATGTCCTCTTCGGCCGCTTCGACGATCTTCGCCATGGTGCGGACGGTCTGGATGGCGTGGTTGCCGACGCTGGTCTCGCCGGAGAGCATGACCGCGTCGGTGCCGTCGATGACGGCGTTGGCGACGTCGGAGGCTTCGGCGCGGGTGGGGCGGGAGTTCTCGATCATGGAGTCGAGCATCTGGGTGGCGACGATGACGGGCTTGGCGTTGCGTTTCGCCAGCTTGATCGCGCGCTTTTGGACGATGGGGACCTGTTCGAGGGGCATTTCGACGCCGAGGTCGCCGCGGGCGACCATGATTCCGTCGAAGGCGGCGACGATGTCGTCGATGTTCTCGACGGCCTGGGGTTTTTCGATCTTGGCGATGACGGGGAGGCGGCGGCCTTCGTCGTCCATGATCCGGTGGACGTCCACGATGTCGCGGCCGGTGCGGACGAAGGAGAGGGCGATGACGTCGAAGCCGGTGCGGAGCGCCCAGCGGAGGTCTTCTTCGTCTTTTTTGGAGAGGGCGGGGACGGAGAGGGCGACGCCGGGGAGGTTGAGGCCTTTGTGGTCGGAGATGACGCCGCCTTCGATCACGCGGGTGTGGACGCGTGGTCCGTCGACGTCGGTGACTTCGAGGCAGACTTTGCCGTCGTCGACGAGGATGCGTTCGCCGGTGGTGACGTCGGCTGCGAGGCCGGCGTAGGTGGTGCCGCATCTGTGGCGGTCGCCTTCTACGCCTTCTTCGACGGTGATGGTGAAGGTGTCGCCGCGTTCAAGGAGTACGGGGCCTTCCGCGAAGTTGCCGAGGCGGATCTTCGGGCCCTGAAGGTCGGCGAGGAGGCCGACGCTGCGGCCGGTTTCGTCGGAGGCCTTGCGGACGCGCTGGTAGCGCTCCTCGTGCTCGGCGTGGCCGCCGTGGCTGAGGTTGAGGCGGGCTACGTCCATTCCGGCGTCGACCAGGTCTTTGATCTGGTCGTATGTGTCGGTGGCGGGGCCCAGGGTGCAGACGATTTTTGCTCGGCGCATGTTTCGAGCTTATGTCTTACCGGTGGGTAGGGAATTCGGAGGGCATGGCCGTCCAACAACCTTTGAGTGAAGGGTTGTTGTCGACTGCCGTCAATTTATAAAATTGTGCGGGCGGCCGCTCTGATGAGCACTTTTCGGTTTTGTTCCGGCTCTTGCCGCGGCTTCCTCGAACGGGTGAATTCACAGGGTCGGTGGATTCATCGTGAACTGGGCGCTGATCTCGGCCCGGACGTGGATGCGCTGGGGTTCGAGGTCGAGGGGTTCGGGTGTGGTGGTGTCCGCGTCGGCGGCGGCCATGGAGAAGCGGACGGCGCGGCGGTCGAAGGCGGAGCGGGGGCGTCCGCCGGCTGTGCCGGTGTCGGCGAGTTCGAGGAGGGCGGCGACGGTGGTGCCGAGTGCCTCGGCGTATTCGTCGGCTCGTTGTACGGCTTCGCGTACGGCTTGTTGGCGGGCTTGGCGGTGGACGGGTGAGGTGGGGCGGAGTTCCCAGGTGGGGCCGTCGATCCTGGTGAGGTCGAGGTCGGCGAGGCGGGTGGTGAGTTCGCCGAGGGTGGTGAAGTCGGTGAGTTCGGCGGTGAGGTGGATGGTGCCGTGGTAGGTGCGGACGCGTTCGCCTCGGCCTCGGGGGGCGAGTTCGGGGGTGAGGGAGACGGCGCCGGTGGAGAGGTTCTCGACCGTGTCGCCGTAGGACTTGAGGAGGTCGAGGGCGGTGGTGTTGCGGCGGGTGAGGTCGTCGAGGGTGGTGCGGCGGTCGCGGCCGCGGGCGGTGAGGGTGATGCCGATGCGGGCGATCTCGGGGTCGACTTCGAGTTCGGCCTCGCCGCGGACGGTGAGGAGGGGGGCGTCGGGTGTGCCGTACGGGGGATTCTGCGGGGAGGTCATACGTCCTACCTTGTCATGGCTTTCCCCGGCCTCTGGAGGGAGTTGACCGTGCCGGTCATCAGATCGCAACCTCCTGGACCTGTTGCCGTCGGTCGTGTCCGGGTCAGAATCTACGCGCGTCGTTGACCTTTCCCCGAGGAGCATGAGACATGCCGTTGAATCGCCGGAAGTTCCTGAAGAAGTCCGCTGTGACCGGGGCGGGGGTGGCGATCGCGGGTGCTGCGGCGGCTCCGGCGCGGGCCGCCGAGGCGAAGAGGCCGGGGAAGCCGGTCAAGCAGCCGAAGCGGTATGCGCTGACGGTGCTGGGGACGACGGACCTGCATGGTCACGTGTTCAACTGGGACTACTTCAAGGACGCGGAGTACAAGGACGCGGCCGGTAACGCGCAGGGACTGGCGCGTATCTCGACGCTGGTGAACCAGATCCGTAAGGAGAAGGGGCGCGAGAACACGCTGCTGCTGGACGCGGGTGACACGATCCAGGGCACTCCGCTGACGTACTACTACGCGAAGGTGGACCCGATCACCGCCAAGGGTGGTCCGGTGCATCCGATGGCGCAGGCGATGAACGCGATCGGGTATGACGCGGCGGCGCTGGGCAATCACGAGTTCAATTACGGCATCGAGACGCTGCGGAAGTTCGAGTCGCAGTTGCGGTTCCCGTTGCTGGGTGCGAACGCGGTGGATGCGAAGACGCTGAAGCCGGCGTTCGCGCCCTACGTGATCAAGACGTTCTGTGTGAAGGGTGCGCCGCCGGTGAAGGTGGCGGTGTTGGGGCTGACGAACCCGGGTATCGCGATCTGGGACAAGGCGTATGTGCAGGGCAAGCTGGCGTTCCCGGGGCTGGAGGAGCAGGCGGCGAAGTGGGTGCCGAAGCTGAAGTCGCTGGGTGCGGATGTGGTGATCGTTTCGGCGCACTCGGGTTCGTCGGGTACGTCGTCGTACGGTGATCAGCTGCCGTATGTGGAGAATTCGGCGGCGTTGGTGGCGCAGCAGGTGCCGGACATCGATGCGGTGCTGGTGGGTCATGCGCATGTGGAGATTCCGGAGCTGAAGGTCGTCAACGCGAAGACCGGGAAGACGGTCGTGTTGTCGGAGCCGTTGGCGTATGCGGAGCGGCTGTCGGTGTTCGATGTGGAGTTGGTGTTCGAGAAGGGGCGGTGGGCGGTCGAGTCCGTTTCCTCGAAGGTGCTGAACTCCAACACGGTCGCGGACGACCCGAAGATCACGAAGTTGCTGGGTGACGAGCACGCGAAGGTCGTGGCGTACGTCAACCAGGTGGTGGGTTCGGCGACGGAGACGTTGACGACGGTGGAGGCGCGGTACAAGGACGCTCCGATCATCGACCTGATCACGAAGGTGCAGGAGGACGTCGTCAAGGCGGCCCTGGCGGGTACGTCGTACGCCTCGCTGCCGGTGATCGCGCAGGCGTCGCCGTTCTCGCGGACGTCGGAGATCCCGGCCGGCGAGGTGACGATCCGGGATCTGTCGAGCCTGTACGTGTACGACAACACGCTGGTGGCGAAGTTGATGACGGGTGCGCAGGTGCGGGCGTACCTGGAGTACTCGGCGCAGTACTTCGTGCAGACGGCCGCGGGTGCGGTGGTCGACACGGAGAAGCTGACGAACGCGGCGGGTCGTCCGGACTACAACTACGACTATGTGTCGGGTCTGGTGTACGAGATCGACATCGCGCAGGCGGCGGGTTCGCGGATCAGGAACCTGACGTACAACGGGGCGGCGTTGGACGACGCGCAGCAGTTCGTGCTGGCGGTGAACAACTACCGGGCCAATGGTGGTGGCGCGTTCCCGCATGTGGCGTCGGCGCAGGAGCTGTGGTCGGAGTCGACGGAGATCCGTACGCGGATTTCGGAGTGGGTGACGGCGAAGGGTGTGCTGGACCCGAAGGATTTCGCGTCGGTGGACTGGAAGCTGACGCGTGACGGTACGCCGGTCTTCTAGGGATTCCGCGGTCGGGTAGTCCTGCGGGGCGGTGGGCGGTGTTTCGTGCGGTGGCCGGGTCGGTCACCGCGGGTGCACCGCCTTTCGCGTGCGTGGGCTGGGGGATGTGGGCCGCCGGGTGTCGGCCGTGGCTTCAGCGCCGGTCGACGAGGGGGGTGAGGGTGGGTGCCTGGCGGGCGGCGGGGACTCGGGGTTGTGGTTGTTCGAGTCCGAAGGTGGTGAAGGCGGTGCGGGTGGGGAGGGGGTAGGTCTCTTTGCCGGTGAGGGTGTTGAGGATGGTGGCGGCGCGCCAGGCGGCGAGGCCGAGGTCGGGGGCGCCTACGCCGTGAGTGTGGCGTTCGGCGTTCTGGAGGTAGATGTTGCATCCGGTGGCGGTGACGGAGGGGTCGAGGACGAGGCGGAAGTGTTCGTCGACGCGGGGGCGTTCGCTGTTGTCGCGGCGGATGTAGGGGTCGAGGCCGGCGAGGATGCGGTCGAGGGGGCGTTCGCGGTGGCCGGTGGCGAGGACGACGGCGTCGGTGGTGAGGCGGGTGCGGGTGTTCTGCTGGAGGTGTTCGAGGTGGAGTTCGATCTTGGTGGTGGCGATGCGTCCTGCGGTGCGGACGCGGACGCCGGGGGTGAGGACGGTGTCGGGCCAGGCGCCGCCGAGGGTGCGTTGGTAGAGCTCGTCGTGGATGGCGGCGAGGGTGGTGGCGTCGATGCCTTTGTGGAGTTGCCATTGGGCGGCGGTGAGGCGGTCGCGGGTGCTTTCGGGGAGGGCGTGGAAGTAGCGGGTGTAGTCGGGGGTGAAGTGTTCGAGGCCGAGTTTGGAGTACTCCATGGGGGCGAAGGCGTCGGTGCGGCCGATCCAGTGGAGTTGTTCGTGGCCGGTGGGGCGGTGGCGGAGGAGGTCGAGGAAGACTTCGGCGCCGGACTGTCCTGATCCGACGACGGTGATGTGGCCGGCGGCGAGGAGGGTGTCGCGGTGGGTGAGGTAGTCGGTGGCGTGGACGACGGGGACGCCGGGGGCGTCGACGAGGGGGCGCAGGGCGTCGGGGACGTAGGGCTCGGTGCCGATGCCGAGGACGACGTTGCGGGTGTGGGTGCGGCCGAGGGCTTGGGCTTCGCCGTCGGTGTCGAGTTGGGTGTGGTCGACTTCGAAGACGTCGCGTTCGGGGTTCCAGCGGACGGCGTCGACCTGGTGGCGGAAGTGGAGTCCGGGGAGTTGGTCGGCGACCCAGCGGCAGTAGGTGTCGTATTCGGCGCGTTGTGTGTGGAAGCGCTCGGCGAAGTAGAAGGGGTAGAGGCGTTGGTGGGTTTTGAGGTAGTTGAGGAAGGTCCAGGGGCTGGTGGGGTCGGCGAGGGTGACGAGGTCGGCGAGGAAGGGGACTTGGATGCGGGCGCCGTCGATGAGGAGGCCGGGGTGCCAGTCGAAGCGGGGGCGTTGTTCGTAGAAGACGGCGTCGAGTTCGGCGAGGGGGTGGGCGAGGGCGGCCAGGGAGAGGTTGCAGGGGCCGATGCCGATGCCGACGAGGTCGCGGGGGGTGTCGGCGGTGAAGTGTGGGGGTGTGTTCATCGGGGGGTGTTTCCTTCCACCAGGTCGAGGAGGGCGGCCAGGTCGTGGGGGCGGGTGTGGGGGTTGAGGAGGGTGGCCTTGAGCCAGAGCCGGCCGTCGAGGCGGGCGCGGCCGAGGACGGCGTGGCCGTGGGTGAGGAGGCGGCGGCGTATCTCGGCCACGGTGTCGTCGGTGGCGCCGGTGGGGCGGAAGAGGACGGTGCTGATGGTGGGTGGGGCGTGGAGTTCGAGGCCGGGGTGTGCGGTGACGAGGTCGGCGAACTCGTGGGCGTGGGCGCAGACGTGGTCGACGAGGGCGCCGAGGCCGGTGCGGCCGAGGGTTTTGAGGGTGACGGCGATCTTGAGGGCGTCGGGGCGTCGGGTGGTGCGCAGGGAGCGGCCGAGGAGGTCGGGGAGGCCGGCTTCGGTGTCGTCGTCGGCGTTGAGGTAGTCGGCGTGGTGGTGGAGTGCGGTGAGGTCCGTGGCGTCGCGGGCGGCGAGGAGTCCGGCGGCGACCGGCTGCCAGCCGAGTTTGTGCAGGTCGAGGGTGACGGTGTGGGCGGTGTCGAGGCCGGTGAGCAGGTGGCGGTGGTGGTCGCTGAAGAGGAGGCCGCCTCCGTAGGCGGCGTCGATGTGGAGGCGGGCGCCGTGGGTGGTGGTGAGGGCGGCGATGGCGGGGAGGGGGTCGATGAGTCCGGCGTCGGTGGTTCCTGCGGTGGCGGCGACGAGGACGGGGCCGGGCAGGGTGGTGAGGGTGTGGGTGAGGGCGGTGGGGTCGAGGGTGCCGGTGGGGGTGGGGATGATCACGGGTTCGGGGAGGCCGAGGAGCCAGGCGGCGCGGGGCAGGGAGTGGTGGGCGTTGGCGCCGCAGACGAGCCGGAGGGTGGGGCCGTGGGTTTCGCGGGCGAGGAGGAGGGCGAGCTGGTTGGCTTCGGTGCCGCCGGTGGTGACGAGGGCGTCGGCCATGCCGGCCTGTGCGGCGAGTGTCCGTGTCACGAGGGCCTCCAGTTCGGAGGCGGCCGGTGCCTGGTCCCAGGAGTCGAGGGAGGGGTTGAGGGCGCAGACGGCGAGGTCGGCGGCGGTGGCGACGGCGAGGGGTGGGCAGTGCAGGTGGGCGGCGCAGAGGGGGTCGGCTGGGTCGGCGGCGCCTTCGGCGAGGGCGTGGACGAGGGTGGCGAGGGCGGTGGGGTCGCCGTGTTCGGGGAGTATGTCGCCCACGGCGTGCCGTACCCGGGTGGCGACTGCTGGGGGGCCGCCTGCGGGCAGTGGTCCGCCGCGGGCCCGGGTGCCGGTGGCGAGGGCGTCGAGGACGGTGGCGAGCAACGGCTTCAGGGCGTCGGGGCCTTCGGGTCCTGAGGCGAGGGGCGGCATGCTCACGGGGGCTCCTCCGGGGCGCGGGGGCGGGTGGCCGCAGCGGGGAGTGCAAGCTTGTCGGGGATTGCGGGGGCACGTCCGGAAGATCCGGTGAGGGAACCCTAACGGGGGACGCGGCGCTCGCGCCTCGGCGTGGGAGGTGGGGTCGGCCCCGGCCTGGGGGTGGTGCCGGGACTCGGGGGTGTGGGCGCCACGGCCGACGTGGGCGCCACGGCCGACGTGGGCGCCACGGCCGACGTGGGCGCCACGGCCGACGTGGGCGCCACGGCCGACGTGGGCGCCACGGCCGACGTGGGCGCCACGGCCGACGTGGGCGCCACGGCCGACGTGGGCGCCACGGCCGACGTGGGCGCCACGGCCGACGTGGGCGCCACTGGGGGCTGCCGCCCCCGGGCCCCCGCTTCGGCCTCTGGCGGGGCCTCGTCCTCAATCGCCGGACGGGCTGGAATTGCGGACCGGCGCTGAAGGCGCGGCGGCCGGGGCTCGGACGGGCTGGATTTGCCGACCGGTGCCGAAAGTGCGGCCCCTGGGGCTTCCGGGGGCCGCGGTTGGCCTACGCCTGCCGTACCCGCAACGCGCGTGCCAGGTCGTCGAGTTGGTCGACGAGTTTGCGGCGCAGGGCGGGGATGGGGTCGGCGTCGGTGAGGCAGGCTTCGCCCAGGTGGAGGGTCTCGGGGGTGACGGCGTGGGTGGGGAAGGCCCAGCGGCCGGCGGCTTCGGCGATGGCGGGTCCGCGGCGGGCGGCGAGGGTGACGGCGTCCTGGTAGTAGCGGGGGACGTAGTCGGCGACGAGGTCGCTCTGTTCGGGCTGCCAGAAGCCTTGGGCGGTGGCGGTGAAGAGGTAGTTGGAGAGGGTGTCGTCGTCGAACATGGCGGCCCAGGCGGTGCGTTTGGC
This sequence comes from Streptomyces sp. NBC_00080, assembly GCF_045041255.1. NCBI lineage: Bacteria > Bacillati > Actinomycetota > Actinomycetes > Kitasatosporales > Streptomycetaceae > Streptomyces > Streptomyces sp. NBC_00080. Next base: position 7,068,455 of record NZ_CP108235.1, on the reverse strand, counting down.
GTCCGCGTCGGGGAGGGCGGCGCGGCAGCGGGCGGCGCCTTCCTGGCCGGTGGCGGAGGGGTCGCGGTCGAGTTCGGTGGCGATGGCGCGCTCGTCGGTGGCGCCGAGGACGGCGAGCCGGGCGAGGACGCGCCAGCGCAGGTCGGGGTCGAGTTCGGGGCCGCCGGGGACGGTGCCGTCGGCGAGCCAGGCGGCGATGGTGTCGGGGTGGGCGGCGACGTCGATGAAGTGGCGTACGGCGATGAGGCGCAGGCCGGGGTGGTCGCCGTCCTCGGTGCGGCGGATGAGGTCGCGGCAGAGGGCGGAGAGGGTGGCGACGGCGGCGGGGCGCTGCTCGGGGGTGACGTAGCGGTCGGCGACCTGTGCGGAGGCGTAGGCGAGGACGCCCTGGACGAGGGCGAGGTCGGTTTCCTTGGGGAGGTGGGCGCGGGCGGCGTCGAGGTAGGCGGTGGGGGCGAGGTCGCCGTCGCGGACGGCGTCGCGCAGGGCGTTCCAGACGACGGCGCGGGTGAGCGGGTCGGGCAGGCCGGACAGGCTGGTGCGGACGGTTTCGGAGGAGGCGGGGTCGAAGCGGACCTTGGTGTAGGTGAGGTCGCCGTCGTTGAGGAGCACCAGGGCGGGGCGCTTGCCGATGGGCTGGGGTGCGTTCTGCGGGATGTCGATCTCGAGGCGTTCGCGCAGGGTGAGGCTGCCCGCGTCGGTGAGGTCGAGGTCGTAGAGGCCGGCGGCGACGCGGTGCGGGCGGCTGCCGTGGTGGGTGATGGTGAGGGTGTGGTCGCCGTTGCTGCCGCCCAGGGTGGGGGTGAGGGTGTCGACGCCGGTGGTGCGCAGCCAGGCGTCGGCCCAGGCGTGGACGTCGCGGTCGGTGTGGGCGGCGAGGGAGTCGATGAAGTCGGCGAGGGTGGCGTTGGCGAAGCGGTGGCGTGCGAAGTGGGTGTTGATGCCGGCGAGGAAGTCCTTCTCGCCGAGCCAGGTGACGAGTTGGCGTAGTGCGGAGGCGCCCTTGGCGTAGGAGATGCCGTCGAAGTTGAGGAGGGCGGAGGCGGTGTCGTCGACGTTCTCGGGGGCGACGGGGTGGGTGGAGGGGCGCTGGTCGGCTTCGTAGCCCCAGGGCTTGCGGGCGACGCCGAAGTCGGTCCAGGTGTCGGTGAAGCGGGTGGCTTCGGTGAGGGTCTGGTAGCCCATGTACTCGGCGAAGGACTCGTTGAGCCAGATGTCGTCCCACCACTGGAGGGTGACGAGGTCGCCGAACCACATGTGGGCCATCTCGTGGGCGATGACCATGGCGCGGGTCTGGCGTTCGGTGTCGGTGACGGCGGAGCGGTAGACGAACTCGTCGCGGAAGGTGACGAGGCCGGGGTTCTCCATGGCGCCGGCGTTGAACTCGGGGACGAACGCCTGGTCGTAGGAGTCGAAGGGGTAGGGCTCCTCGAACTTCTCGTGGTAGCGGTCGTAGCACTGCCGGGTGATCTCGAGGAGTTCGTCGGCGTCGGCGTCGAGGTGGGGGGCGAGGGAGCGGCGGCAGTGGAGGCCGAAGGGGAGTCCGTGGTGTTCGGTGGTGACGGAGTGCCAGGGGCCGGCGGCTACGGCGACGAGGTAGGTGGAGATGAGGGGGGTGGGGGCGGCCTGCCAGCGGCCTTCGCCGAGGTGTTCGGTGATGCTGTTGGCGAGGACGGTCCAGGTTTCGGGGGCCTTGACGGTCAGCTCGAAGACGGACTTGAGGTCGGGCTGGTCGAAGGCGGCGAAGACGCGCTGGACGTCTTCCATGAAGAGCTGGGTGTAGAGGTAGGTCTCGCCGTCGGTGGGGTCGGTGAAGCGGTGCATGCCTTCGCCGGTGCGGGAGTAGCGCATGCTCGCCCGGACGCGCAGTTCGTGGTCGCCGGTGGTGAGGTTCTTGAGGGGGAGCCGGTTTCCGTCCAGGGTGTCCGGGTCGAGGGGCTCGCCGTCGAGGGTGACGGAGTGCAGTGTTGCGGGCCTGACCTCGACGAAGGTGTCCCCGTTGGCGCGCGCGGCGAACCGGATGACGGTGCTGGACTCGAAGGTCTCGTCGCCGGTCGTCAGGTCGAGCTCGATGGTGTAGCGGTGGACGTCGAGGAGCTGGGCACGGCTCTGCGCTTCGTCGCGCGTCAGTACGGACATGAACGACATGCTGCCTGATACCGCTGGCCGGGCACAGGGGCGGATCGGTACGTGCCCTATGTCCCTTCTCGCGCCGGAGCGCCGTGCCGGTCGTGGGGTGGTGTGGGCGCGGCGGGCGGCGCCGACGCTTCGTGCCCGGCCGGTTACCTTCGGTGGCGCCCGCCGCGGGTCAGTTCGGTGCGGGTGCGGGGCCGTTGACGGCGTCCTCGGCGATGCGCTCGTGGTGGCGGATCACCTCGGCGATGATGAAGTTGAGGAATTTCTCGGCGAACGCGGGGTCGAGTTTGGCGTTTTCGGCGAGGGTGCGCAGCCGGGCGATCTGGCGGGCTTCGCGGGCCTGGTCGGCGGGCGGCAGCTGGTGGCGGGCCTTGAGGTGGCCGACCTGCTGGGTGGCCTTGAAGCGCTCGGCGAGCATGTGGACGACGGCGGCGTCGATGTTGTCGATGCTGTCGCGCAGCCGGGCGAGTTCCTCGCGGACGGCGGGGTCGACGTCTCCGGGGCCGGGGGTGTTGCTGGTGGTCATGGGCGTTCACCCTAGTGCGTCCGCCGGGCCCGCTCCGGGGGTGGCCTGCCCTTACAGTGGAGTGGGGTTCTCGGCGTCTTGGGGGTGCGGGCGTGGCGAACGGCGGGCCGGTCGAGCACGGGTACCCGCACCTGGAGACGGTGCGGGCGGCTGTCACGGCGTTGTACAGGCGGTTGTCGTACGACACCATCCACCAGTTCACGTCGAGTGTGGTGTCGGCGGACGTGGCGTTCTGTGACACCGACGATCTGCATCTGGGGGTGCAGCGGGTGGCGCGTGAGCTGGTGCGGCACTTCCGGTTGCCTCAGGCCCGGATGATCGTCGCGTTCCGTGCGATGGAGCATGCGGCGAACGTCGAACTCACGGCGGGTCCGGAGTACTTCGTCGAGCTGAACGACCGGTTCCGTACGCATCGGCGGGACATCGGCGCGGCTTTGGCGCACGAGATCATGCATGTCTATCTGCATCGGGTGGGGCTGGCGTTCCCGGGGACGCGGGACAACGAGATCCTGACGGACACGGCGACGACGTATCTGGGGGCGGGCTGGCTGTTGCTCGACGCGTACCGGGAGGACGCGGCGTCCTCGCAGAAGCTGGGGTATCTGACTCCGGAGGAGTTCGGGTACGTGCTGGCGAAGCGGTCGCTGGTCTTCGGTGAGGATCCGTCGGTGTGGTTCACGAGTGCGCAGGCGTACACGGCGTACGGGCGGGGTTTCGAGCGGGCCCGGCATGACGAGCGGCAGCCTCCGCTGACGGCGGCGGGCTGGGTGGGGCGGCGGCGTTACGCGCGCGATCGCCGGCATGCCCAGGACCATCCGTCGGTGGCGGCCCCGGACGGCCCGTACAGCTTCGCTCCGGACTCGCCGGGGGCGTTGCGGGTGACGTTCGCCTGTCCTACCTGTCACCAGCGGATCAGGGTGCCGGTACGGGGCCGGGTCAGGGCGCGGTGCGCGTTGTGCCGGACGGTGCTGGAGTGCGACACGTAGGTGGGCCGTGGTCAGGCTCGCGTCCCGGGTGCGTGGGTTTCAGGGGGCCTGGGTCCCGTACACCGGGCCCGGTGGTGTCGTGTGCGTCAGTAGTTGCCGTACGGCCTCGCCCGCTTCGGCGGCGGTCCACCGGGCTCCTTTGTCGGTGGTGGGTCCCGGCTGCCAGCCCTCCATGACGGTGATCCGTCCGCCGTCCGCTTCGAAGACGCGTCCGGTGACGCCCTGGCTCGCGGCGGAGCCGAGCCAGACGACGAGCGGGGAGACGTTCTCGGGGGCCATCGTGTCGAAGCCGTTGTCGGGGGCGGCCATGGTCGCGGCGAAGACGGCCTCGGTCATGCGGGTGCGGGCGGCGGGGGCGATCGCGTTGGCCTGGACGCCGTAGCGGGCGAGTTCGGCGGCGGCGACGAGGGTCAGGGCGACGATCCCGGCTTTCGCGGCGCTGTAGTTGCCCTGTCCGACCGAGCCGAGCAGTCCCGCGCCGCTGCTGGTGTTGATGATGCGGGCGGTGGGTGGGCGGCCCGCCTTGGTCTCGGCGCGCCAGTGTGCGGCGGCGTGTTTCAGGGTGAGGAAGTGTCCTTTGAGGTGGACGCGCAGGACGGCGTCCCAGTCGTCGTCGGCCAGGTTGACGAGCATGCGGTCGCGCAGGAAGCCGGCGTTGTTGACGAGGGTGTCGAGGCGGCCGTAGGTGTCCAGGGCGGCGTCGACGAGGCCGGCGGCGCCCTCGGGGGTGGCGATGTCCCCGTCGTGTGCGACGGCTTCGCCGCCGGTCGCGCGGATCTCGTCCACGACCCGCCCGGCGGGGCTGTGGGCGCCGGGTGTGCCGTCGAGGCCGACGCCGAGGTCGTTGACGACGACCCGGGCGCCCTCGGCGGCGAACGCGAGCGCGTGGGCGCGTCCGAGGCCGCGTCCGGCGCCGGTGACGACGACGACGCGCCGGTGGCAGATTCCGCTCATCTCACGTCTCCTTGTTGGCGGTTGCGGCGTCGAGGAAGGCGGGCCGTTCGCCGCCTCCGTGCAGGAGCAGGCTCGCCCCGCTGATGTAGCGGGCGGCGTCGGAGGCGAGGAAGACGGCTGCGGCGCCCACGTCGGCGGGGAGGGCGAGCCGGCCGAGCGGGACGGTGCGGGCGACGGCTTCGACGCCGTCCTCGCCTCCGTAGTGGAGGTGGGTCAGTTCGGTGCGGACCATGCCGACGACGAGGGTGTTCACGCGTACCCGGGGCGCCCATTCGACGGCCATGGAGCGGGCGAGGTTCTCCAGGCCGGCCTTGGCCGCGCCGTAGGCGGCCGAGCCGGGCGAGGGGCGGCTGCCGCTGACGCTGCCGATCATCACGATCGAGCCGTTCGCGTGCTCGAGGTGGTCGTACGCGGCGAGGGAGACGGTCAGTGGTGCGAGGAGGTTGAGTTCGATCACGCGCGCGTGCCGTGCGGCGTCGGTGTGCGCGAGGGGGCGGTAGGGGGCGCCGCCGGCGTTGTTGACGAGGATGTCGAGCCGGGGCAGGTCGGTGAAGAAGCGCTGTACGGCGTCGGTGTCCCGTACGTCGAGCGGTATGAACTCGGCTGTTTCGAGGGGGTGTTCCGGTGGCCGGCGGGCGCAGACCACGACGTGGGCGCCCGCGCGGGCGAGGGAGCGTGCGATGCCGGCGCCCACTCCGCGCGTGCCGCCGGTGACGACGGCGACCTTCCCGTCCAGCTCCATTCGCTGCTACCTTCCACCTAACAAACGTTTGGTGGAAAGGTAGCTGATGCTTCCATGGGTGTCTCCACCTCGTCCCCGGAAAAGGGGCCGGACCAGGGAATCGCGCTCGTCACGGTCGACTTCCCGCCGGTGAACGCGCTGCCGGTGAGCGGCTGGTTCGCCCTGGCCGACGCCCTGCGCGCGGCCGGCCGTGATCCCGGCACCCGGTGTGTGGTGCTGGCCGCCGAGGGGCGCGGGTTCAACGCGGGCGTGGACATCAAGGAGATCCAGGCGCAGGGGCCGAGCGCGCTCGTCGGCGCCAACCGCGGCTGCTTCGAGGCGTTCGCCGCGGTGTACGAGTGCGAGGTGCCGGTGGTGGCGGCGGTGCAGGGCTTCTGTCTGGGCGGCGGCGTCGGCCTGGTGGGGAACGCGGACGTGATCGTGGCGAGCGAGGACGCCGTGTTCGGGCTGCCGGAGCTGGACCGGGGCGCCCTGGGCGCGGCCACGCATCTGTCCCGGCTGGTCCCCCAGCACCTGCTGCGCGCCCTGTACTACACCTCGCGCACGGTCACGGCGGCCGAACTGCACGGGCACGGCTCGGTGTGGCGGGTGGTGCCGCCGGGCGGGCTCCGCGCGGCGGCCCTGGAGCTGGCCGGCGAGATCGCCGCGAAGGACGGTGAGCTGCTGCGTCTGGCCAAGGCGGCCATCAACGGCATCGACCCGGTCGACGTGCGCCGCAGTTACCGCTTCGAGCAGGGCTTCACCTACGAGGCGAGCGTCGGCGGGGTGGCCGACCGGGTCCGTGACACCTTCGGAAGGGACGGTGACTGAGTGAGCGCCGACGCCGACAAGCCCACCGGCACGAGCGGAACCGACAGGGACGACACGACCGACAGGGCAGGCAGAAACGACAAGTTGCTGTCCGCGGACGAGGCGGTGTCCCGGCTGCGCAGCGGGATGACCCTCGGCATCGGCGGCTGGGGCTCCCGCCGCAAGCCGATGGCGCTGATCAGGGCGCTGCTCCGGTCGGAGGTCACCGATCTCACCGTCGTGTCGTACGGCGGCCCGGACGTCGGGATGCTCGCCGCGGCCGGCCGGATCCGGAAGCTGGTCACCGCCTTCGTCACCCTCGACTCGATCCCCCTGGAGCCGCACTACCGCGCGGCCCGCGAGCGCGGGGCCTTCGAACTGACGGAGGTCGACGAGGCGATGTTCATGTGGGGTCTGCACGCGGCCGCGAACCGGCTGCCCTTCCTGCCCGTACGGGCGGGCCTCGGTTCGGACGTGATGCGGGTCAACCCCGGCCTGCGGACGGTGACTTCGCCGTACGAGGACCAGGAGACGTTCGTGGCCATGCCGGCCCTGCGGCTGGACGCGGCCCTGGTGCACGTCAACCGGGCCGACCGGCTGGGCAACGGACAGTACCTGGGCCCGGATCCGTACTTCGACGACCTGTTCTGCGAGGCGGCGGACGCGGCGTACGTCAGCTGCGAACAGGTCGTCGACACCGCCGAGCTGACGAAGGCGGCGGCGCCGCAGACGCTGCTGCTCAAGCGGCACACGGTGACCGGGGTGATCGAGGCCCCGAACGGGGCGCACTTCACGTCCTGCGCCCCCGACTACGGCCGGGACGAGGCGTTCCAGAAGCGGTACGCGACGACGCCGTGGCCCGAGTTCGCGGCGCGGTTCCTCGCCGGGGACGAGCAGGCGTACCGGTCGGCCGTCGGGGAGGAGTCATGAGCGAGGGCGTGAGCGAAGGCGTGAGCGGGGGCGTGAGCGAGGTGACGCGTGCCGAGTACTGCGTGATCGCCTGCGCGGAGGCGTGGCGCGGCGCGGGCGAGATCCTGGCCGGCCCCATGGGCCTGATCCCCTCGGTCGGTGCCCGTCTCGCCCGGCACACCTTCGCGCCGGACCTGCTGCTGACCGACGGGGAGGCACTGCTCGTCGGTCTCGACGGCACCGTCGAGGGCTGGCTGCCGTACCGGCAGCATCTGGCGCTGGTCACCGGGGGGCGGCGGCACGTGATGATGGGCGCGAGCCAGATCGACCGGTACGGCAACCAGAACATCTCGTGCATCGGCGACTGGGCGAAGCCCACGCGGCAGTTGCTCGGGGTGCGCGGCGCGCCGGTCAACACGCTGAACAACCCGACGAGTTACTGGGTACCGAGGCACTCCCGGCGGGTGTTCGTGGAGCGGGTCGACATGGTGTGCGGGGTCGGGTACGACCGTGCCGCCGGCGCGCGCCACCACCGCATCCCGCGGGTCGTCTCCGACCTCGGGGTGTTCGACTTCGCCACCCCCGACCGGTCGATGCGGCTGGCCTCGCTGCATCCCGGGGTGAGTGTCGAGCAGGTCCGGGAGGCGACGGGGTTCGACCTCGTGGTCCCGGACGAGGTGTCGCGCACCCGTGAACCGACGGCGGGCGAACTGCGTCTGATCCGCGAGGTGATCGATCCGGGGAACACCCGGGCCCGGGAGGTCGCCGGCTGATGGAGACGGCGCTCACCCGGCTGGTCGGGGTCCGTCACCCGATCGTGCAGACCGGGATGGGATGGGTGGCGGGCCCGCGCCTGGTGTCGGCGGCTGCGGAGGCGGGGGCGCTGGGCATCCTGGCCTCCGCGACCATGACGGTCGACGGGTTGCGGGCGGCGGTGCGCGAGGTGCGGGCGCGTACGGCGGCGCCGTTCGGGGTCAATCTGCGGGCCGACGCGGCGGACGCCGGCGACCGGGTGCGGATCATCCTCGACGAGGGCGTGCGGGTCGCGTCCTTCGCGCTCGCGCCCTCCCCGGAGCTGATCGCGGAGCTCAAGGAGGGCGGGGTGGTGGTCATCCCGTCCATCGGAGCCCGCCGGCATGCCGAGAAGGTCGCCGCGTGGGGTGCGGACGCGGTGATCGTGCAGGGCGGGGAGGGCGGCGGACACACCGGGGACGTGGCGACGACGGTACTGCTGCCGCAGGTGGTGGACGCCGTGGACATCCCGGTCGTGGCGGCGGGCGGCTTCTTCGACGGGCGGGGGCTGGTGGCGGCGCTGGCGTACGGGGCGGCCGGGGTCGCGATGGGCACCCGGTTCCTGCTCACCTCGGACTCGCCGGTCCCGGACGCGGTGAAGGCCCGCTACCTGGCGGCGACGGTCCGGGACGTCACCGTCACCCGGGCGGTGGACGGCCTCCCGCACCGCATGCTGCGCACCGCTCTGGTCGACGCCCTGGAGGACGCCGGCCGGGCCACGGCCCTGGTGCGGGCGGTGCGGCACGCGGCCGGCTTCCGCAGGTTGTCCGGCCTCAGCTGGCGGGAGATGGTCCGCGACGGCCTGGCCCTGCGCCACGGCAAGGACCTCGCCTGGAGTCAGGTACTGCTGGCCGCGAACACCCCGATGATGCTCAGGTCCGCGATGGTGGAGGGGCGTACGGACGCCGGGGTGATGGCCGCCGGGCAGGTCGCCGGGGTGATCGACGACCTGCCGTCGTGCGCGGAGCTGGTGGCCCGGATCATGCGGGAGGCGGCGGAGACGCTCGCCTCCCTGGACCGGCTGGAAGCCGCTCGTTGACCGTCACCGGTGTGGTCGCCACAACCGCTCGTTGACCGTCGCCTTCGTGGCGGTCACAGCGGCCCGACGACCGTCACCTTCGTGGCCGCTCACAACCGCTCGATGATCGTCACGTTGGCCTGCCCGCCGCCCTCGCACATGGTCTGCAGGCCGAACCGGCCGCCGGTGCGCTCCAGTTCGTGCAGCAGGGTGGTCATCAGCTTGGCGCCGCTCGCGCCGAGCGGGTGGCCCAGGGCGATCGCGCCGCCGTTGACGTTGACCTTCTCCGGGTCCGCGCCGGTCTCCTTCAGCCAGGCCAGGACGACGGGCGCGAACGCCTCGTTGATCTCGACGAGATCGATGTCGTGGACCGAGAGCCCGGTCTTCTTCAGGGCGTGCGCGGTGGCCGGGATGGGAGCCGTCAGCATGCGGATCGGGTCCTCGCCGCGGACGGAGAGATGGTGCACGCGCGCGCGTGGCGTCAGGCCGTGCTCGCGCACCGCCCGCTGCGAGGCCAGCAGCAGGGCCGCCGCGCCGTCGGAGACCTGCGAGGAACAGGCGGCGGTGACGGTCCCGCCGTCGATGACGGGCTTCAGCGCGGCCATCTTCTCCAGGGAGGTGTCCCGGCGCGGCCCCTCGTCGGCGGTGACCTGCCCGAGGGCGACGGTCTCGCGGGCGAAGCGGCCCTCGTCGATCGCCCGCACCGCGCGCCGGTGCGAGCGCAGGGCGAACTCCTCCTGGTCCTGACGGCTGATGCCCCACTTCGCGGCGATCATCTCGGCGCCGGCGAACTGGTTCACGGGCCGGTCCCCGTACCGCGCGCGCCATCCCTCGCTGCCCGCGAAAGGGCCCTGGGTGAAGCCGAGGGGCTCGGCTGCCTGCCGGGTGGCGTAGGCGATCGGGATCTGCGACATGTTCTGCACCCCGCCCGCGACCACCAGGTCCTGGGTCCCGGACAGCACGCCCTGCGCGGCGAAGTGCACGGCCTGCTGCGAGGAGCCGCACTGCCGGTCCACGGTCACGCCCGGCACCTCCTCGGGGAGCCCGGCGGCCAGCCAGCAGGTCCGTGCGATGTCCCCGGCCTGCGGCCCGACGGTGTCCAGGCAGCCGAAGACGACGTCCTCGACGGCGGCCGGGTCGACCCCGGCCCGCGCGACGAGCTCCTTCAGCACATGCGCGCCCAGGTCGGCCGGATGGACCGTGCTCAGTCCTCCTCCGCGCCGCCCGACGGGCGTACGGACCGCTTCGACGATGTAGGCCTCGGCCATGTCAACTCCCTCACAGGAAAGGGCTATTCACGTACGGCGATCCCGTCCAGCACCATCGACAGGTACTGCCGGGCGATCTCCTCCGGACTGTGCTGTCCGCCGGGCCGGTACCAGGACGCGGCGACCCACACGGTGTCGCGGACGAACCGGTAGGCGAGGCGGATGTCGAGGTCGGTGCGGAAGACCCGGTCCGTGACGCCGCGCTCCAGCGTGGACAGCCACGCCTTCTCGAACCGGAGCTGTGACTCGGCGAGGAACGCGAACCGTTCCTGCACCACGAGCTGCTTGCTCTCCTTCTGGTAGATCGCGACGGCGGCGCGGTGCCGGTCGATCTCCCGGAAGGACTCGGTGACCAGGGCCGCGAGCGTCTCCCGGGGTCCGAGCTCGGCGCCCAGGACGGTGTCGTAGCCGTCCCAGAGCTCGTCGAGGAAGGTCCGCAGGATCTCCTCCAGCATCGATTCCTTGGAGTCGAAGTGGTAGTAGAGGCTGCCCGCGAGCATGCCCGCGTGGTCGGCGATCTTCCGGACGGTGGTGGCGTTGTAGCCCTGTTCGGCGAAGACCTCGGCGGCGGTGTCGAGGAGTTCACGGCGACGCGCGGGCGCCGCGGTCACCTGGGGCTTCTTCTTGGTCGGCACGAGCACATTGTCGTCTGCTCCGGCCGTCAGGCGTGCTGGCCGCTGACGGAGACGACCTCGCCCGTCATGTACGAGGAGTAGTCCGACGCCAGAAAGACGATCACGTTGGCCACCTCCCAGGGTTCGGCGTACCGCCCGAAGGCCTCACGGGCGGTGAGCTCCTCCAGCAGTTCGGCCGAGGTCACCTTCACCAGGTGCGGGTGCATGGCGAGGCTCGGCGAGACGGCGTTGACCCGTACGCCGTACCCGGCCGCCTCGATCGCCGCGCAGCGGGTCAGTGCCATCACGCCCGCCTTCGCGGCGGCGTAGTGCGCCTGTCCGGCCTGGGCGCGCCAGCCGACGACGGAGGCGTTGTTGACGACGACTCCCCCGCCGGTCTCCCGCATCAGCCGCAGGGCGGCCCGGGTGCACCGGAAGGTTCCGTTGAGCGTGACGTCCAGGACGCGTGACCACTGCTCGTCCGTCATGTCGACGAGTTCGCAGGTCCCGCCGAGGCCCGCGTTGTTGACGACGACGTCCAGCCGCCCGTGTTCGCGCACGGCGGTGTCGAACAGGGCCCGTACCTGGCTGTCGTCGGTGACGTCGCACGGCAGGGCGGCCACCGACGCCTCGCCGAACTCGGCGGCCAGTTCGGCCTGGTACGCCTTGAGCCGCCGTGCGTGGGCGTCGCTGATCAGCACGCGCGCGCCCTCCTCCAGGAAGCGGCGCGCGGTCGCTCCGCCGATGCCCGCGCCGGCCGCCGCGGTGATCACGGCGCTGCGGCCGTCGAGCAGCGCGTGCCCGGGAACGTACGGCGGACCCTCGACGTTCTTCATGACGGCACGCTAACCTACCAAACACTTGTTAGGGAAGAACGCGCGCACGAGGAGGACGCCCGTGGACCTCGCACACTCCCCCGCCGACGAGGCGTTCCGCGCCGAGGCCCGGGCCTGGTTGCGCGCGCGGGTGCCGTCCGGGCCGTTGCCCTCCCTGGAGACCGCCGAGGGCTTCGCGGCGCACCGCGCGTGGGAGGCCGAACTGGCCGCGGCCGGCTGGTCGGTGGTCAACTGGCCGACGCGCTACGGCGGGCGGGACTGCGGGCTGATGCGCTGGCTGGTCTTCGAGGAGGAGTACTACGCGGCGGGCGCCCCGGGCCGCGTCAACCAGAACGGCGTGAGCCTGCTCGCCCCCACCCTGCTCGACCACGGCACCGAGGAACAGCGGGCCCGGGTCCTGCCCCCGATGGCCACCGGCGAGGTCGTCTGGGCGCAGGCCTGGTCGGAGCCCGAGGCCGGCTCGGACCTGGCCGCGCTGCGCGCCCGGGCGGTCCGTGTGGCCGGCGGCTGGCGGTTGAGCGGCCAGAAGACCTGGTCCTCGCGCGCGGCCTTCGCCGACCGCGCCTTCGGCCTGTTCCGCACCGACCCCAACGCCCCGAAACCCCATCTGGGCCTCACCTACGTCATGTTCGGCCTGCGGGCCCCCGGAGTCACCGTCCGCCCCATCGGCCGCCTGGACGGGAAGCCTGCGTTCGCCGAACTGTTCCTGGACGAGGTGTTCGTGCCGGACGAGGACGTGATCGGGGAGCCGGGCCAGGGCTGGCGGATCGCGATGTCGACGGCGGCCAACGAACGCGGGCTCACCCTGCGCTCCCCCGGGCGCTTCCTCGCCGCGGCCGACCGCCTGCACGCCCTCTGGGTGGCCAGGGGCAGTCCGGAGGCCACCGCGGCCCGCGTCGCCGACGCGCTGATCGGCGCCCGCGCCTACCAGTTGTTCACCTACGCCGCCGCCTCCCGCTTCCTCGCCGGGGAGCGGCTCGGCCCGGAGTCGAGCCTGAACAAGGTGTTCTGGTCGGAGTACGACATCGCGCTGCACGAGACGGCGCTGGATCTGCTCGGCGCGCAGGACGCGGAAGGGGAGGCGGCCGACACCGAATGGTCCGAGGGGTACGTCTTCTCTCTGGCCGGCCCGATCTACGCGGGCACGAACGAGATCCAGCGCGACATCGTCGCCGAGCGGCTGCTCGGCCTGCCGAGGGGACGCCTTCGATGACTTCGCCCAGGCCGGCTCCGCCGGCGATGCGGTTCCTGCTGGACACCGAACAGCGGGCGTTCGCCGCTTCGCTGGACGCGATGCTGAGCGCGGCCGACACCCCGGCCGTGATCCGCGACTGGAGCCGGGGCGAGCGGGCGAGCGGCCTCGCCCTGTGGTCGCGGATCGCCGAGGCGGGTGTGTTCGCCCTGGCCGTCCCGGAAGCGTACGAGGGGCTGGGGCCCCGGCCGGTGGAGCTGGCCGTCGCCTTCGTCGAGCTGGGACGGCACGCGGTGCCGGGCCCCCTGGTGGAGACGGTCGCCGCGGCGGCCCTGTTGCTCGATCCGGGCCCCGCCGAGCGGTTCCTGCCCGCTCTGGCCGCGGGCAAGTCGGTGGCCACGCTGGCGCCCGAGGGCTCGTACGCCCTGGACGGTGAGGCGGCGGCCTTACGGCTGGCATTGGCCGCCGACGGCCTCCGGCTGGCCCCCGGGCACGGTCCGGTACGCACCTCCCTCGACCCCGCCCGCCGCCTCACCCGCCTGCTGCCGGGCGGCGAACTCCTCACCCGGGACCCGCCCGTGCACCATGCCCTGTGCTGGGCCCGTCTCGCCACCGCCGCGCAGGCTCTCGGGGTGGGTCTGGCGCTGCTGGAGCGGACCGTGGCGTATGTCGGGCAGCGCGTGCAGTTCGGCGTCCTCGTCGGCTCGTTCCAGGCGGTCAAGCACCGGCTGGCGGACGCGAAGATCGCGTTGGAGTTCGCCCGCCCCCTGGTCCTGGGCGCCGCCGTGACGATGAGCCCGGCGGATGTCGCCGCCGCGAAGGTGAGCGCCTGCGAGGCGGCGTACGCGACCGCGCGCACCGCACTCCAACTGCACGGCGCGATCGGCTACACGGCGGAGTACGACCTCTCGCTCTGGCTCACCAGGGCCCGCGCCCTGCGCACGGCCTGGGGCACCCCGGACGACTGCCGGGCGGAGGTCCTGCGCGGCCGCGGCCGGACCCCGCGTCTGCGGCGTGATCCAGACGACAGGACCTAGCCTCAGCCGGTCACCTTGGCGACGAACGCGGCGAGGTTCGCCACGGTCCGCCCGATCTTCTCCTCCAGCGTGATCGTCTCGGGCAGGCGGGCCCCGACGCCCGCGTCCCGCTTGCCCCGCACATACAGCGAGCAGGCGAGGTCGCTGCAGATGTATGCCCCCACCGAGTTGCCCTGCTGGCCGGCCTTGCCCGCCTTCGGCGCGACCATCAGCGAGACGCCGCCGGAGTGGGTGGTCAGGCACATCGTGCACATGCTGCGCCGCGCCTGCCACGAGCCCGAGGTGGCGGAGCGCAGCGCGAGGGCCTTCGGCCGGCCGTCCAGCTCCACGGCGAGGTAGGCCCGGTCGGGGGCCTGGGGGTCCCGCCAGCCGAGGTAGTCGAGGTCCTCCCAGGGCCGGTCGGCCAGGTCGCGGGGGACGGCCAGGCGCTTGGCCTCGCCCTTGGTGCAGTTGACGAACGCGGCACGGATCTCTTGCTCGGTGAGCGGCTTCATATAACGCAGGCTAATTTGCCTAAAGCTTTTAGGCAAACGCATAATGGCTATCGGTGGAGAAGTGCGGGGCGAGACGCAGGAGGACGGGTATGGGGCGTGTGGGGCTGAGCACGGATCGTCTGGTCCGGGCGGGCGCGGAGCTGGCCGACGAGGTCGGCTTCGACCAGGTGACCGTCTCGGCGCTCGCCCGGCGCTTCGACGTCAAGGTCGCGAGCCTGTACTCGCACGTGAAGAACTCCGACGACCTCAGCACCCGGATCGCCCTGCTGGCCCTGGAGGAGCTCGCCGACCGGGGCGACCTCGCGCTCGCCGGGCGGGCCGGCAAGGACGCCCTCACCGCCCTGGCCGACGTCTACCGCGACTACGCCCGCGAACACCCCGGCCGCTACGCCGCCGCCCAGCTGCGACTCGACCCCGAGACGGCGGCCGCGAGCGCCGGACCCCGGCACGCGCGCATGACCCGGGCGATCCTGCGCGGCTACGACCTCACCGAGCCGGACCAGACCCATGCCGTCCGGCTCCTGGGCAGCGTCTTCCACGGCTACGTCAGCCTGGAGCTCGGCGGCGGCTTCAGCCACAGCGCCCCCGACACCCAGGAGACCTGGACCCGGATCCTGGACGCCCTGGACGCCCTGCTGCGCAACTGGCCACCCAAGAACTGACCGGAGCGGCAGGCGCGCACGCGGACCGGCATGGTGCCGGCGGGGCCACGGGCGCCGCCGTCACGGGGTGAGGCCGACCACCGCCGTCGGGCCGTGCGCGTGCAGAGTCGCGTCCTCCCCGGTCAGCAGGAGGGCGTCGTGGCGGGCGAGCCGCACCCCGTCGACGTCGACCGACCCGCTTTCGCCGAGGGCGACGATCAGGGCGTGCGCCGCCCGCAGACCGAGCCGGCCGCGTACGACCGCGACGGTCGGGGCCGGGGCACCCCTGCGCCACATCACGTTGAGGTTGACGACGGGCCCGTCCAGCAGCCGGCAGTCGGTGGGCTCGTCGCCGGGGAGGTCCTGGGGCACACAGGCCGCGTCGACGAGCCGTCGCCGTCCGCCCACCGTCAGGTCCATGCCCGCGCCCTCGACCAGCGTCAACGTCCGCTCCACCTCGGGGAACACGGAGAACGGGCCGTCCGCGGCGACCTCGGCGAGGCTGACCCGCCAGGTGAAGTCGGCCATGCCCGCGCCCGCCGGGAAACAGGCGAGCTCACGGGTGACCCCGCCGCCGTTCTTCCAGGCCGTGGCCGCCCGCCCGGCGGCGGGCAGCAGGACGGTCACGAGATGATCCCCTGCGCCCGGGCCGCCCTCAGCCACGTCGGGAACTCCCCGACCAGCCGGTCGTACAGCTCCGCGTCCGACACCTTGCGCGGATCCGAACCGGCATGGAAGAAACCGGCGTTGTCGACCGCCCGCTTCGCCGGTACGGGCAGTTCGTCGAGCTTGCGCAGGAAGTCGAACTGCTTGCTGCTCCGGTCGCCGAAGCCGATGAACTGCCAGAACAGGGGCAGCTTCGAGGCCTTGCACAGATAGCGTTCGGCGGCGAGCTTGTTGATCGGTCCGCCGTCGGTCTGGAAGACGACGAGCGCGGGGTCCTTCGAGCCGCTGTCGAGGTAGTGGTCGATGACGGCGTCCATGGCGAGGTGGTAACTGGTCTTGCCCATGTGCCCGAGCCCGGCCACGATCCGGTCCACCCGACCCAGATGGTCGGCGAGGGCGATGTCGGTGACGGCGTCGACGTCGGTGGAGAAGAAGACGGCCGGCACCCGGCCGTCGTCGTCGAGATGCGCGGACAGGCCCAACACCCGGTCGGCGAGCGCCTGCACACTGCCGTCCTGGTAGTACGGCTTCATCGACCCCGAGTAGTCGACGACGAGATAGACGGCGGCCCGCTGGCCGTCGAGACCGTGCTTGGTGAGGGAGACCCCGGCGCTCTTGTAGAGGTTGACCAGCGCGGGTGCCGTCTCCTGGACCTTGGTGAGACTGATCGCGACCATGGCGCACAGCCTCCCACACCCACCGGCCTTCGCCCTTTTGTTCGTTCGTCGACTAATTAGGATGGAATGACAAGGAACACGACATTCCCGCTCTAGGGTGTCCGGCATGAAACGTGCCGCCGCCCTGGTCTGCGCCGCCGTAGCGTCGACGGTGTATCTGTTCACTCCCGCCCAGCCGACGGCCGTTGTCCAGGCGACCCGGCCGGGCCTCACCGCCCCGACCCAGAAGGAACTGGCCCAGAAGATCGTGGCCAGCGCCGAGAACGGGACGCTGAACTGGCGCAGCGCGTACGGCTATGTCGAGGACATCGGTGACGGACAGGGCTACACGGCGGGACTGATCGGCTTCTGCACCGGCACCCACGATCTACTCACCCTCGTCGAGGGTTACACGCGCGACCACCCGGGCAACGCCCTCGCCCGTTATCTCCCCGCCCTGCGCCGGGTCGACGGCTCCGCCTCGCACGCCGGTCTGGACCCCGGCTTCCCGGCCGCCTGGCGGGCGGAGTCGAGGGTGGCCGCCTTCCGGGCCGCCCAGGACGTCGAGCGCGACCGTGTCTACTTCGGCCCGGCGGTCCACCGGGGCCGGGTCGACGGCCTGGGCGCGCTGGGCCAGTTCATCTACTACGACGCCCTGGTCTTCCACGGCCCCGGCGCGGGCCCGACCAGCTTCGACGGCATCCGGGCGCGCGCCATGCGAGAAGCCCGCACCCCTGCGCGGGGCGGCAAGGAGACCGACTACCTCGACGCCTTCCTGGACGCCCGCCGCCGGGCCATGCTCACCCGGCACCCCGGCATCGACACCTCGCGCGTCGACACCACCCAGCGCCGCTTCCTGAACGAGGGCAACCTCGGCCTGCGCCCCCCGCTGCGGTGGCAGGTGTACGGGGAGACGTACCAAGTGCCGTAGAGCGACCCGTACGCAGACCGGCAGACCGCAGCCGGGCGACAGGCAGACCGGCAGCCGGAGATGAAGGCGGACATGCGGCGGCGCCTGCCCGGTCGTCCGGTCGGGGACTGTGGGGCAGGCGCCGTCTGTGTTCCGTACGCCTTTGTACGGGACGTTCTTGAGGGGCTCTCCGGAGCCGTCAGACCAGCAGCGAGCGGTCCGTCGGGCGGATCGGGGCCGGCAGCTCGCTCGCGCCGGTCAGGAACCGGTCGACGCCGCGGGCGGCCGAGCGGCCCTCCGCGATCGCCCACACGATGAGCGACTGGCCGCGGCCGGCGTCACCGGCGACGTACACGCCCGGGACGTTGGTCCGGAAGTCGGCGTCGCGGGCGATGTTGCCGCGCTCGTCGAGCTCCAGACCGAACTGCTCCACCACGCCGTTCTCACGGTCGGTGCCGGTGAAGCCCATGGCGAGGGTGACCAGCTGGGCGGGGATCTTGCGCTCCGTGCCCGGCTTCGGGGTCAGCCTGCCGTCGATGAACTCGACCTCGCTGAGGTGCAGCCACTGGACGTTGCCGTCCTCGTCGCCCTCGAAGTGGGTGGTGGAGACGGAGTAGACCCGCTCGCCGCCCTCCTCGTGCGCGCTCGTGACCTTGTAGAGCATCGGGAAGGTCGGCCACGGCTGGGAGACCGCGTCCCGCTCCTCGCCCGGGCGGGGCATGATCTCCAGCTGGGTGACCGAGGCCGCGCCCTGGCGGTGAGCGGTGCCCACGCAGTCGGCGCCGGTGTCGCCACCGCCGATGACCACGACGTGCTTGCCCTCGGCCGAGATCGGGGGCGCCACGAAGTCGCCCTCCTGGACCTTGTTGGCCAGCGGCAGGTACTCCATCGCCTGGTAGACGCCCTTGAGCTCACGGCCGGGGACCGGAAGGTCACGGGCGGTCGTGGCGCCGGCGGCGATGACGATGGCGTCGTAACGCTTCTTCAGGTCGGTCGCCTTGAGGTCGCGGCCGATCTCGATCCCGGTACGGAAGCGGGTGCCCTCCGCGCGCATCTGCTCGATACGGCGGTTGATGTGCCGCTTCTCCATCTTGAACTCGGGGATGCCGTACCGGAGGAGACCTCCGATGCGGTCCGCGCGCTCGTAGACGGCGACGGTGTGGCCGGCCCGGGTGAGCTGCTGGGCGGCGGCCAGGCCCGCCGGGCCCGAGCCGATGACCGCGACGGTCTTGCCGGACAGGCGCTCGGGCGCCTGCGGGGCGACGTCACCGGTCTCCCACGCCTTGTCGATGATCGAGACCTCGACGTTCTTGATGGTGACGGCCGGCTGGTTGATGCCCAGCACACACGCCGACTCGCACGGAGCGGGGCACAGACGGCCCGTGAACTCCGGGAAGTTGTTCGTGGCGTGCAGCCGCTCGGAGGCCGCCGTCCAGTCCTCGCGGTAGGCGAAGTCGTTCCACTCGGGGATCAGGTTCCCCAGCGGACAGCCGTTGTGACAGAACGGGATGCCGCAGTCCATGCACCGGCCGGCCTGCTTGCCGATGATCGGCAGCAGCGAACCGGGGACGTAGACCTCGTTCCAGTCCTTCAGACGCACGTCGACGGGACGGGACTTGGCGACCTCACGGCCGTGGTTCAAAAAGCCCTTCGGGTCAGCCATTGGTCGCCGCCTCCATCATCTTCTCGGTGATCTCGGACTCGGAGAGTCCCGCCTGCTCGGCGGCGTCCTTGGCGGCGAGCACTGCCTTGTACGTGCTGGGGATGATCTTGCTGAAGCGTTCCGCGGCGGTGTCCCAGTCGACGAGCAGCTTCGCCGCGACCGTCGAACCGGTCTCCTCGGCGTGACGGCGCACGACGTCGTGCAGCCACTGCTTGTCGGTCTCGTCCGGCGTCTCGACGGCGCCGAGGTTGCCGGCGTTGACGTTGTCGCGGTTCAGGTCGATCACGTAGGCGATGCCGCCCGACATACCGGCCGCGAAGTTGCGGCCCGTCTCGCCGAGGACCACCGCGTGACCGCCGGTCATGTACTCGCAGCCGTGGTCGCCCACGCCCTCGGAGACGACCGTCGCGCCGGAGTTGCGGACGCAGAACCGCTCACCGGTCCGACCGCGCAGGAACAGCTCGCCGCCGGTCGCGCCGTAGGCGATGGTGTTGCCCGCGATCGTCGAGTACTCGGCGAGGTGGTCGGCGCCCCGGTCCGGGCGGACGACGACACGGCCGCCCGAAAGGCCCTTGCCGACGTAGTCGTTGGCGTCGCCCTCCAGACGCAGCGTGACACCGCGCGGGAGGAAGGCGCCGAAGGACTGGCCGGCGGAACCGGTGAAGGTGATGTCGATGGTGTCCTCGGGCAGGCCCGCGCCACCGAACTTCTTCGTCACCTCGTGGCCGAGCATGGTGCCGACCGTGCGGTTGATGTTGCGGATGGAGACCTGGGCGCGCACCGGCTGGGCGTCGGTCGCGGAGTCCGCGGCCAGGGCGTCGGCGGCGAGCTTGATCAGCTCGTTGTCGAGCGCCTTCTCCAGGCCGTGGTCCTGCGTGATGACCTGGTGCAGCGCCGCGCCCTCGGGCAGGGCGGGCACGTGGAACAGCGGGGCCAGGTTCAGGCCCTGTGCCTTCCAGTGGTCGACGGCGCGCTCGACGTCGAGGACCTCGGCGTGGCCGACGGCCTCCTCGATGGTGCGGAAGCCCAGCTCGGCGAGGATCTCGCGGACCTCCTCGGCGATGAACTTGAAGAAGTTCACCACGTACTCCGCCTTGCCGGCGAAGCGGTCGCGGAGCACCGGGTTCTGGGTGGCGATGCCGACCGGGCAGGTGTCCAGGTGGCAGACGCGCATCATGACGCAGCCGGAGACGACGAGCGGCGCGGTCGCGAAACCGAACTCCTCGGCGCCGAGCAGCGCGGCGATGATCACGTCGCGGCCGGTCTTCAGCTGGCCGTCGGTCTGCACGACGATCCGGTCACGCAGGCCGTTGAGCAGCAGCGTCTGCTGGGTCTCGGCGAGGCCGAGCTCCCAGGGGCCGCCCGCGTGCTTGAGCGAGGTGAGCGGGGAGGCGCCGGTGCCGCCGTCGTGGCCGGAGATGAGCACGACGTCCGCGTGTGCCTTGGACACACCGGCCGCGACCGTGCCGACGCCGACCTCGGAGACCAGCTTCACGTGAATCCGCGCCTGCGGGTTCGCGTTCTTCAGGTCGTGGATCAGCTGGGCCAGGTCCTCGATCGAGTAGATGTCGTGGTGCGGCGGCGGGGAGATCAGACCGACACCGGGGGTGCTGTGCCGGGTCTTGGCGACCCACGGGTAGACCTTGTGGCCGGGCAGCTGGCCGCCCTCGCCGGGCTTGGCGCCCTGGGCCATCTTGATCTGGATGTCGTCGGCGTTGACCAGGTACTCGGAGGTGACGCCGAAGCGGCCGGAGGCGACCTGCTTGATCGCCGAGCGGCGCGCCGGGTCGTACAGCCGGTCCGCGTCCTCGCCGCCCTCACCGGTGTTGGACTTGCCGCCCAACTGGTTCATGGCGATGGCGAGGGTCTCGTGCGCCTCCTTGGAGATGGAGCCGTACGACATGGCGCCGGTGGAGAAGCGCTTGACGATCTCGTCGACCGACTCGACCTCGTCGATGGAGATCGGCTGCCTGTCCGACTTGAAGCCGAAGAGGCCGCGCAGCGTCATGAGGCGCTCGGACTGCTCGTTCACGCGGTCCGTGTACTTCTTGAAGATGTCGTAGCGGGCCGTGCGCGTCGAGTGCTGGAGGCGGAAGACCGTCTCCGGGTCGAACAGGTGCGGCTCGCCCTCGCGGCGCCACTGGTACTCGCCGCCTATCTCCAGGGCGCGGTGGGCCGGCGCGATGCCGCTGGCCGGGTACGCCTTGGCGTGGCGGGCGGCGACCTCCTTGGCGATGACGTCGATGCCGACGCCGCCGATCTTGGTGGCGGTGCCGCTGAAGTACTTGGTGACGAACGCGTCGTCGAGACCGACGGCCTCGAAGACCTGCGCGCCGCGGTAGGAGGCGACGGTCGAGATGCCCATCTTGGACATGACCTTCAGGACGCCCTTGCCCAGCGCGTAGATCAGGTTGCGGATCGCCTGCTCGGGCTCCATGCCGCCCAGGAAGGTACCCGCGCGCAGCAGGTCCTCGACGGACTCCATCGCCAGGTACGGGTTGACGGCGGCGGCGCCGAAGCCGATCAGCAGTGCGACGTGGTGGACCTCGCGGACGTCACCGGCCTCGACCAGCAGGCCCACCTCGGTGCGCTGCTTGGTGCGGATGAGGTGGTGGTGGACGGCAGCGGTGAGCAGCAGCGACGGGATCGGGGCGTGCTCGGCGTCCGAGTGGCGGTCCGACAGGACGATGAGACGGGCGCCGTTGTCGATGGCGGCGTCGGCCTCGGCGCAGATCTCCTCGATGCGCGCGGCCAGCGCGTCACCGCCGCCGTGCACCCGGTACAGACCGGAGAGCGTCGCGGCCTTGAAGCCGGGCATGTCGCCGTCGGCGTTGATGTGGATGAGCTTGGCCAGCTCGTCGTTGTCGATGACCGGGAACGGCAGGGTGACCGTCCGGCACGACGCGGCGCTCGGCTCGAGCAGGTTGCCCTGCGGGCCGAGGGAGGAGCGCAGCGAGGTCACGAGCTCTTCGCGGATCGCGTCCAGCGGCGGGTTGGTGACCTGCGCGAACAGCTGGGTGAAGTAGTCGAAGAGCAGCCGCGGGCGCGCGGAGAGCGCGGCGATCGGCGAGTCCGTGCCCATGGAGCCGAGCGGTTCGCCGGCGGTCTTGGCCATCGGCGCGAGGATGACACGCAGCTCTTCCTCGGTGTAGCCGAAGGTCTGCTGGCGGCGGGTGACCGAGGCGTGGGTGTGCACGATGTGCTCGCGCTCGGGCAGGTCGACCAGCTCGATCTCGCCGGCTTCCAGCCACTCGGCGTAGGGCTTCTCGGCGGCGAGCTGGGCCTTGATCTCGTCGTCTTCGATGATGCGGTGCTCGGCGGTGTCGACGAGGAACATCCGGCCGGGCTGGAGGCGGCCCTTGCGGACGACCTTGGCCGGGTCGATGTCGAGGACGCCGACCTCGGAGCCGAGGACGACGAGGCCGTCGTCGGTGACCCAGTAGCGGCCGGGACGCAGACCGTTGCGGTCGAGCACGGCGCCGACCTGGGTGCCGTCCGTGAAGGTGACACAGGCCGGGCCGTCCCAGGGCTCCATCATCGTGGAGTGGAACTCGTAGAAGGCGCGCCGGGCCGGGTCCATGGAGTCGTGGTTCTCCCACGCCTCCGGGATCATCATCAGCACGGAGTGCGGCAGCGAGCGGCCACCGAGGTGGAGCAGCTCGAGCACCTCGTCGAAGGACGCCGAGTCGGAGGCGTCCGGCGTACACACGGGGAAGATCCGCTCGATGGACTTCCCGTCGGAGCCGAACAGGTCCGAGACCAGCTGCGACTCGCGGGCGGTCATCCAGTTGCGGTTGCCCTTGACGGTGTTGATCTCACCGTTGTGCGCGACGAAGCGGTACGGGTGCGCGAGCGGCCACGAGGGGAAGGTGTTCGTGGAGAAGCGCGAGTGGACGAGCGACACGGCCGAGGCGAAGCGGCGGTCGGACAGGTCCGGGAAGAAGGGCTCGAGCTGGCCGGTGGTCAGCATGCCCTTGTAGACGATGGTCCGGGCGGACAGCGAGGGGAAGTAGACGCCGGCCTCGCGTTCGGCGCGCTTGCGCAGCACGAACGCCTTGCGGTCGAGGTCGATGCCCGTGCTCGCGTGGTCCGTGACGAAGATCTGGCGGAAGGCCGGCATCGTCGAGCGGGCGGTGGCGCCGAGCAGCCCGGGGGCGACCGGGACCTCGCGCCAGCCGAGGACGGTGAGGCCCTCGTCGGTGGCGATCGTCTCGATCTGTGAGACGACCTCGTGGATGCCGTCCTCGGGGAGGAAGGCGATACCGACGGCGTAGCCGCCGGCCTCGGGGAGCTCAAGTCCGGCCACCTCGCGGAAGAAGGCGTCCGGGACCTGGGTCAGGATGCCCGCGCCGTCGCCGGAGTCCGGCTCGGAGCCGGTGGCGCCGCGGTGTTCGAGGTTGCGCAGAACGGTGAGCGCCTGCTCGACCAGCGTGTGGCTCGCCTCGCCGGTGAGGTTGGCCACGAAGCCGACGCCACAGGCGTCGTGCTCGTTGCGGGGGTCGTACATACCCTGCGCAGCAGGGCGAGCATCCATGAAGGACCAGTTCTGGCCATTCGCGGAATGCTGGGACGGCTGGCGCGGCGTACGCATCGGCTCTCCCGTCGTCGTCTCAAGTGGCATATCTGCTGGCGAAGGGACGACGTTGGCCCTCTGCGTAACGCAAAATTTCGTGCAGGTTACATGATGGAGCGGTTCTCGGGAACCGGATACTCCGTTCCAGCATGCGGACGCCGCGGTGTCACGACGGGGGTATCGCGCACGTGGCTGAAAGTATGTGGGGACCGAACGGGACGAGATCGATCAGATCGGTGTCCGCCGGTCCGGCAGGCGAGGAGAGCGGCGTCGTTCACCTCGCGAGTACGCCGAAGGCGTCATTGCCCACAGCGCTTACGGCTCATGCCCGCTGGTTAAGCACTCGAAACCAGTCAGTAACGGCTACTTATGCGGCCCAACGCATAAGTAGCATCCGCACTATCCTACGGCCGTTCCGAACCAGCTGCCCAGGGCGTACGTCACACCGGCCGCCGCGCCACCGAGGGCGAGCTGCCGCAGTCCGCTGTACCACCAGGTGCGCGCGGTCACCCGGGCCACCACGGCCCCGCAGCCGAACAGCCCGAACAGTGCCAGCAGCACGGCCGGCCAGAGCGAGGCGGCACCCAGGAGATAAGGGAGTACGGGCAGCAGCGCGCCCAGCGCGAACGCGCCGAAGCTCGACACGGCGGCGATCAGCGGCGAGGGCAGATCGGAGGGATCGATGCCCAGCTCCTCACGGGCGTGGATCTCCAGGGCCTGCTCGGGATCGCGCGACAGCTGCTGGGCGACCCGCCGGGCCAGCTCGGGCTCGACACCCCGGGTCTCGTACAGCGCGGCGAGCTCGGCCTCCTCGTCCTTGGGGTGCTTTCTCAGCTCCCGGCGCTCGACCTCGAGTTCGGCCTCGACGAGCTCGCGCTGCGAGGCGACGGAGGTGTACTCGCCGGCGGCCATGGAGAAGGCGCCCGCGGCGAGACCGGCGAGTCCGGTGATGACGACGGTCTGATGACCCACCGAACCGCCGACGACACCGGTCATCAGGGCGAGGTTGGAGACCAGGCCGTCCATCGCACCGAAGACGGCGGGCCGCAACCAGCCCCCGTTGACGTCCCGGTGGGTGTGGTTGTCACGGTGCGCCTCGTGCAGCGCGGCTTCGGTTTCGATGATGGCCATGAGGTCCCCCAGGGTGTTCCACAGCGCCCCAGCAAGCTGAGGCAAAGCTAAGTCTGGACTGATTCCACTTTTCGACAACCCAAAAGATACGCCGGGAGATTCCCACCCGCCAGGAAGGAGAGGCTGGGCTAACCTGCGGCTTTACCCTCGAATGCTCATACGATCGACTTCCCGCACAGATGTCGACCGGGTGACATGAGGGCCTCCGAGGCTGAGGTCAACCGCCGACGGTGGGACACATCCGCAAAAGGGCTCCGCGCCCCGTGCGGAGCCCCTGAGGAGAGGTCGCGTATGGCATCGACCGCCCGCATCCCCTCGGTCCCGGCGCCGGGGGACGCCGCCGACTTGCGCGAACGGGCCCGCGGCGCCCTGCTCGGCCTGGCCGTGGGAGACGCCCTGGGAGCCCCCGCGGAGAACATGAAGCCCTCCGAGATCCGCGCCCGCTGGGGTCGTATCACGGGCTACGTCACCGACCGGCCGGCCGGCACCGACGACACCGAGTACGCGATCTTCTCGGGCCTGCTGCTGGCCCGCCACGGCTCCGCGCTCACCCCCGCCCACGTCGAGGCGGCCTGGCACCAGTGGATCGCCGATCTCGACGAGGGCCCCTTCCGCGGCGCCGGCTTCAGCGAACGCGGCACCCTGGAGAACCTCCGCCGAGGCCTGGCGGCGCCGATCTCGGCGCAGCACCGGCACGCCTGGAGCGACGGCCTGGCGATGCGCGCGGCCCCCTTCGGCGTCTTCGCCGCGGGCCGCCCGGCCGAAGCGGCCCGTCTGGTCGCGATCGACGGCGCGGTGAGCCACGACGGCGAGGGCATCTACGGCGGCCAGGCGGTCGCGGCGGGAGTGGCGGCGGCGATGGCGGGAGCGCCGGCGATCTCGGTGGTCGCCTCCGCCCTCGCCGTGGTCCCCGAGGACTCCTGGACGGCGCGTTCGCTGCGCCGGGCGGTGGCGGTGGCCCACCGGGGCGAACGGGCGGTCCGCTCCGCCGTCGTCATCGGCGGCTACCCCTGGACCGACCTCGCCCCCGAGGCCGTCGCCCTCGCCTTCGGCGCCTACGCGGCCGCCGACGGTGACTTCCGCGAAGCCGTCCTGACGGCGGTGAACATGGGCCGCGACGCGGACACGACGGCAGCGGTGGCGGGCGCCCTGGCCGGTGCGACGCAGGGCGTGTCGGCGATCCCGGCGGAGTGGGCGGCGGCGATCGGCCCGGCACGGGGCAGCTGCCTGCCGTCCATGGCGGGCCACCACGTGCTGGACGTGGCCGAGTTGCTGGTGCCGGGCGAGGGCGGAAAGTGGGGCGAGGGAATGGTCATGGACGACCTCGTGCCCAACCTGATGGGCCTCGCCCGGTTCCCCCTGCCGGACCCGACCGCCCTCACCCTGACGACGAACGACACCGCGGAGGTACGGCTGTGAGGCCACCGGGCCCCTGGCAGGAGGACACGTCCACGGGAACCCCACCCCCGGACCCCACCGAATCCACCGAGCCGGTGCCGACGACGGTGTCGACAGCGACGGCCGCACCGGCTACCGCGACACCAACCCGGACACCGACGGTGACGGGGACGGCAGCGGCGGCGGCCTTGGCAGCGGCAGTCGCAGGGACGGTGGCTGCGACCGGACCCGCGGTCGCCGACGGCGGGAACGTCCCACAGGGGCCACCCGCACCCGACGACGAAGGCCGCACGGGTGGTGCGGACGGGAACAACCGGGCCGAAGGCGCAGCCGAGGCGTCCCGCAACGCCGAGCCCCCGCGGGGAACCCGCATCGAAGGGCTCCTTCTCGGCCTCGCCGCGGGCGACGCCGCCGGCTGGCCCGCCGCCCGCCACCGGGCCGCCCGGATGCCGGAGTGGACCCGGCGCCTCACCCGCGAACTCGACACCTTCGCCGAACACAACGCGACGACGACCCTCCCCGTCCCCATCGCCCTCAACCAACCCCCCGAACCCCTCCGCCTCGGCCCCTCCGACGACGCCGAGTGGGCGGCCTTCGCGGCCGAGGCGGTCCTGCGGGCCGGCGACGACGCCGCCC
The DNA here is from genome assembly GCF_045041255.1 of Streptomyces sp. NBC_00080. NCBI lineage: Bacteria > Bacillati > Actinomycetota > Actinomycetes > Kitasatosporales > Streptomycetaceae > Streptomyces > Streptomyces sp. NBC_00080. The sequence continues at coordinate 7,041,888 of NZ_CP108235.1, read as the reverse complement.
TCGGCGACCTCAGCCGGGAACGCCGGATGCGCGCCGCCATCGACCTCACCTGGAACGCCATCGCCTGCGAGGTCGCGGCCGCCGCCGACCGCGCGCCCGAGATCGAGTCCGCCGTCCTCCCCCTGCGCGCCCGGATCTCCGTCCGCGCCGGTCTCGGCAACCTCGCCGCGGGACTGCGACCGCCCGCCACCGGCCACGACAACCCCCACTACTTCGACGACGCGGCCTGCGTGCGCGCCTGCGTGCTGGCCGTGGCCCACCCCGGCGACCCCCGACTCGCCGCCGAACTCGCCGAGTTCGACGCCCGCTACACGCAGGACGGCGACGGCGTGCACGGTGCGCGCGCGATGGCGGCGGCCCTCGCGCTGGCCCTCGTCGGCGCGGACCCCGACGCCTGCGTGGCGGCGGCACTCACCGAACTCCCCGAGCACACCGAGATCGGCCGCAACGCCCGTCACGCCCTCGAACTGGCCCGCGGTGCCGACAGCGCCTTCGCGCTCATCCCCCTCCTGGAGCACCAGATCGTCGACCACGTCTACAGCTACGGCATCGCGGCGGCGGAGACGGTCCCGGTGGCCCTGGCCCTGGTGACGGCGTCCGGCGGCCGTATCGGCGAAGCCGTACCGGCGGCGGCCTGTCTGTCCCGGGTCGCGGACTCGGCCCCGGCCCTGGCGGGCGCGCTGACCGGCGCGTTGAGCGGCGGCGCCGCGATCCCCGCCTCCTGGCGGGACAGCTGCCGCGTCCTCTCCGGCTGTGTTCTCCCCCGGCTCACCGGCACCGACCTGGTGGAACTCGCCGAACTCCTGGAAGCCACGCAACCGCCCCCTCCAGGAGGATGATTCGGGGCATGACGCCCAAAGCACAAGAAAGCAACGGCGGAACCCTGGAAGACCGCATCACCGGAGCCCTCGTCGGCGCGGCCGTCGGCGACGCGCTCGGCGGCCCCGTCGAGGGCTACTCCCCCGAGCAGATCCTCCAGCGCCACGGCAGCCGGGTCCACGGCGTCGTCGGTCCCTGGAACGGCGACGACTGGCGCACCGCCCGCCCCATCGCCCCGTACCACAAGGGCGACGGCCACGTCACCGACGACACCTTGATGACGCACGCGCTGATCAGGGTCTACGCCACGGTCCGCGATCACCTGGACGCCTACGCGATCGCCGACCACCTGGTCCCGGACCTGCTGACGACACCCCGCTGGATCCCGGAGCTGGAGGCGGAGGCGCTCCCCCTCCAGCGGATCTTCCTGGCGGAGAAATGGCTGGTGGCACGGCTGCACTACGGCCATGTGGACCCCCGTGAGGCAGGCGTCGGCAACATCGTCAACTGTGGTGCGGCGATGTACATGGCGCCGGTGGGCCTGGTCAACGCGGCCAACCCGGCGGGTGCGTACGCCGAGGCGCTGGACATCGCCGGCGCCCACCAGTCCTCGTACGGCCGCGAGGCGGCGGGAGTCTTCGCGGCGGCGGTGGCGGCCGCGTGCACGCCGGGCGCGACGGCGGACTCCGTCGTCACGGCCTGTCTGGCCCTGGCCCAGGACGGGACCCGCACGGCGATCGAGAAGGTCTGCGAAGCGGCGGCCCGGCACACCGACTTCGAATCGGCGCTGGTGCCGCTCCGGGAGGCGGTGGCGCCGTACGACACCGTCGGCCCCGACTACCGCCGGCCCTCCCTGGCCGCCCGCCGCCCGTCCCGCCTCCACGCGATCGAGGAACTCCCCGTCGCCCTGGGCATGTTGCTGGTGGCCGACGGCGACTACCGGCAGGCGGTCCTGGGTGCGGTCAACTACGGCCGCGACTGCGACTCGATCGCGACGATGGCGGGAGCGGTCGCCGGCGCCCTCGGCTCGCCGGTCCCCGAAGACTGGTCGAAGCAGGTCGGCGAGGCCAGCCGCCTCGACCTCTGGCAGCCCGCGGCGACGCTCACCGAGGTCACCCGGGAGATCTTCGACCGCGACGTCCACCACCGCCGCACCCACGAGCGGGCGTTCTCCGCGATCGGAGGTCCGCGATGCTCCGACTGACCTGGGTCCAGCCCGAGGACCTCCTCGGCCACGAACTGCGCCAGGCGGCCGAGGACGGCCGGGAACCGTGGGCGATCGCCGCACGCTGGAAAGCGGCCGGCGGCTGCGAGGCCCCCGCCCGGGCCGGGGCGTCCCCGCAGCGGGCCTCGCGCTATCTGCGCCTTCTCGCGGACGACCTGCTGGACGAACTGGCCGACCTGCCCAGCAGGTCGGCGGAACACGAGCCGACCGGACTGGAGAAGATCAGGGCCCTGTGCCCGCAGTGGCCGAGCCGTCCGGCCGACGCGCCCGCGCAGACCCCCGCCCCCGCCGCACTGGAAGCGGCCTGGCTGGGCCGGGCCGTCGGCTGCCTGCTGGGCAAACCGGTGGAGAAACTCCCCCTGGACGCCGTCCGCCGACTCGCCCGGTCCACCGGCAACTGGCCCCTCGCCGGCTACTTCACCGCCCGGGGAATCCCCGAGCCCCTCCTCGAGGCGCACCCCTGGAACCGCCGCTCGGCGACCACCTCCCTCGCCGAGAACATCGACGGCATGCCCGAGGACGACGACCTCAACTACCCGCTTCTCAACCTCCTCCTGCTCCAACGCCACGGCAGGGACTTCACCACCACGGACGTGGCCCGGCTCTGGCTGGACGAACTCCCCGCGGGCCGCACCTTCACCGCCGAGCGCCTCGCCCTGCGCAACCTCCTCTGCGGCATCGAGCCCCCGCTCACCGCCCGCCACCGCAACCCCTTCCGCGAGTGGATCGGCGCCCTCATCCGCGCCGACGTCCACGGCTGGACCAACCCCGGGGACCCGGCCGCGGCGGCCGAGCAGGCCCACCGCGACGCCACCCTCACGCACACCGCCAACGGCGTCTACGCGGCGATGTTCACGGCGGCCACCATCGCCACCGCCGCGACCGGCGTCCATGACGTCCATGCCTGTCTGCGCACCGGCCTGACCGTCGTCCCGCCCCGCTCCCGTCTCGCGCAGGCGGTCACCCACGCCGTCCGGCTCGCCGGGGAACACCGCGACTTCGACACCGTGGTGGACGAACTCCACGCCGCCCACCAGGGGCACCACTGGGTCCACGCCATCCCCAACACCGCCCTGATCGCCGCCGCCCTCACCCACGCGGACGGCGACTTCACCGGCTCCATCGGCCGTGCCGTGTCCGGCGCCCTGGACACCGACTCGGTCGGCGCGACGGCCGGCGGGATCGCCGCCCTGCTCACCGGCGACCCGGCCGCCCTGCCCGACCACTGGACGGCCCCCCTCAAGAACCGCCTGGCCACCTCCGTCGCCGGCCTCGACGGCGTCGGCTTCGACACCCTGGCCCACCTCACCTGGTCCCTCATCCCCCGGGAGGCTTCCCAGCCATGACCGACATCGTCGTGCTCGGCAGCACGAACATGGACCTCGTCGCCTACGTCGAGAAGCCCCCGCAGCGCGGGGAGACCGTCACGGGACGGGAGTTCCGTACGATCCCCGGCGGCAAGGGCGCCAACCAGGCGGTCGCCGCCGCCCACGCGGGCGGCACCGTCTCGATGATCGGCGCCGTCGGCAACGACGCCTTCGGCACCCGGCTGCGTTCCACCCTGGAGCACTCCGGCGTGAACACCGACCACCTGCGCACCGTCGAGAGCCCCTCCGGCACCGCGCACATCGTCGTGGACGACGAGGGCGGCAACGCGATCGTGGTCGTCCCCGGCGCGAACGGCACCGTCGACCACCTCGTCCCCGGCGACGAGGTCCTCATCTCCTCCGCCGACGCGCTCCTGCTCCAGCTCGAGGTCCCCCTCGCCGCGGTCGTCGCGAGCGCCCGGGCGGCCCGCGCCCACGGCGTCCGGACGATCCTCACCCCGGCCCCCGCCCAGCCGCTCCCGCCCGAACTCCTCGCGGCCATCGACCTGTTGGTCCCCAACGAGCACGAGGCGGCCACGCTCACCGGCCGCACCGACCCGCGCGAGGCGGCCACCGCCCTGCTGGACAGCGTGCCGGAGGTGGTCATCACGCTCGGCGCGTCCGGCAGCCTGTACGCCAGCCGGGGAACACAGCCGCTGACCGTGCCCGCCCCGCGCGTCACCGCCGTCGACTCGACCGGCGCGGGCGACACCTTCGTCGGCGCCCTCGCGGTCGCGCTCGGCGAGGGGCGGCCCGTACGGGAGGCGCTGGCCTGGGCATCCGCGGCGGCGGCCCTGTCGGTCCAACGACCGGGCGCCTCCGCCTCGATGCCCTACCGCTCCGAGATCGAGACGCAGTACGCGTCATGACCGAGAAGACCACCGAAGAGGCCACCGCGAAGACTCCCGAGAAGACCGCTCCCCTGCAAGGTGTCCGGGTCCTGGACCTGGCCACCCTCTTCGCCGGCCCCCTCGCCGCCACCATGCTCGGCGACTTCGGCGCGGAGGTCGTCAAGGTCGAGCACCCCACCCAGCCGGACCCCTCCCGAGGCCACGGCCCGTCCAAGGACGGCGTGGGCCTCTGGTGGAAGCTCCTCGGCCGCAACAAGCGCACCATCACCCTCAACCTCTCCAGGCCCGGCGGCCGCGCCACGCTGCTGCGCCTCGCCGCCACCGCCGACGTGATCATCGAGAACTTCCGGCCCGGCACCCTGGAGAAGTGGGACCTCGGCTGGGACGCTCTGTCGGCGGCCAATCCCCGCCTGGTCCTCACCCGGGTCACCGCCTTCGGCCAGTTCGGCCCCTACGCCCATCGCCCCGGCTTCGGCACCCTCGCCGAGGCGATGAGCGGATTCGCGGCGATCACCGGCGAGCCGGACGCCTCCCCGACCCTCCCGCCCTTCGGCCTGGCCGACTCGATCGCCGGTCTGGCCACCGCCTACGCCGTCATGACGGCCCTCTCCGCCCGCGACCGCACCGGCGAGGGGCAGGTCGTCGACATGGCGATCATCGAGCCCATCCTCACCGTCCTCGGCCCCCAGCCGCTCTGGTACGACCAGCTGGGATACGTCCAGGCCCGCACCGGCAACCGGTCCGCCAACAACGCCCCGCGCAACACCTACCGCACGGCCGACGGGAACTGGGTCGCCGTCTCCACATCGGCCCAGTCGATCGCGGAGCGCGTGATGCGCCTGGTCGGCCGCCCCGACCTGATCGACGAGCCCTGGTTCGCGACCGGCGCCGACCGGGCCGCCCACGCAGACCTGCTCGACGAGGCGGTCGGCAGCTGGATCGCCGCCCGCAGCCGCACCGACGTCCTCGCCGCCTTCGAGAAGGCGGAGGCCGCGATCGCCCCGATCCAGGACGTACGCGACGTGATGGCGGACCCCCAGTACCAGGCCCTCGACACGATCACCGCGGTCGAGGACCCGGAGCTGGGCCGGATCCGCATGCAGAACGTCCTCTTCCGGCTCTCCTCCACCCCCGGCGCGATCCGCTGGACCGGCCGCCCGCACGGCGCCGACACCGAGGAGGTCCTGACCGAACTGGGCCTGACCGAAGCCGAGCTGACGTCCCTCCGCGAGGCGGGCGCCGTATGACGAAGACCCCTCTGACCTGGCTCTATGTCCCCGGCGACCGCCCGCAGACCGTCACCAAGGCGCTCGCCTGCGGCGCCGACGTCGTCATCGTCGACCTGGAGGACGCGGTCGCCCCGGACCGCAAGGAGTACGCCCGCACGGCCACCGCCGAACGCCTCCGCGAGCCCCAGCCGGTCCCGGTCCACGTCCGGGTGAACGCCCTGGACAGCCCCTTCGCCGCGGCGGACCTCCGCACGATGGCCACCCTCCCCGGGGTCTCCGCCCTGCGCCTGCCGAAAGTGACGTCCCCGCACCAGATCACCCGCGTCGCCGCGGCCATGCCGCCCGCGGACCGTGGAACCACCCCCCTCCACGCCCTCCTGGAAACGGCCCTCGGCATCGAACACGCCTTCGCCATCGCCTGCGCCCACCCCTCGCTGCGCGGCATCGCCCTCGGCGAGGCGGACCTACGAGCCGACCTGGGCGTCCGCGACGACGCCGGCCTCGACTGGTCCCGCGCCCGGGTCGTGGTCGCCGCCCGGGCCGCGGGTCTGACGCCCCCTCCCCAGTCGGTGCACCCCGACATCCGTGACCTGGAGGGCCTGGCCACCAGCTGCGCCCACGGTCGCACCCTGGGTTTCCTGGGCCGCGCCGCCATCCACCCCCGCCAGCTCCCGATCATCGAACGGGCCTACCTGCCCACCCAGCACGAGCTGGAGGAAGCCGAGACGATCGTGAAAGCGGCGGCCACCGAGCAGGGCGCCCAAGCCCTCCCGGACGGCCGGTTCGTCGACGCGGCCGTGGTGGCGATGGCACAGCGCACTCTGTCCCTCGCGGCCCGCGGGGACTGAACCTCCCCCGTCGCACACGGACGACGAGGGCGCCCGGCAGACCCCGGGCGCCCTCGTCGTCGTACGAACAACCAGCCGTCAGCTCTTCTTGCCGGCCGACTCGGCTCCGTCCTTGACCTCGTCCTTCACCTCAGCCGGGTCCTCGGCCTTCACCGCGGCGGCCTTCCCGACCTCACCCTTCGCGCCGGCGTCCGCCTTCGCACCGGCGTCGGCCTTGACGTCGGCAGATGCCTCGGCATCGCTGGAGGCCTTGGCGCCGGCAGCGGCCTTGGCGTCCGTCTCGCCCTGGGCGTCGGCGTCGGTCTCGGCCTTCGCTTCGCCGTCCCTCTTCGCGTCGGTCTTCGCGCCGGTCTTCGCCTCGGCGCCGGACTCAGCCTTGTCCTTGCCCTCAGCCTTGTCCTTGGCCGCGGCCTTGTCCTTGGCCGCGTCCTCCGACTCCGACGTGCCCTCGCCGTCGGCTTCCGTCGCACCGCCGGAGGCAACCGCAGCCGGCTCGACCACCGGTTCGCGTCCCGGCCGCTTCTTCGCCGAGATCACGATGTAGATCACCGCGAGCACGAACACGACGATCGCGGTCCAGTCGTTCAGCCGCAGGCCCAGGATGTGGTGGGCGTCGTCGACCCGCATGTACTCGATCCACGCGCGGCCCACGCAGTACGCGGCGACGTACAGCGCGAAGGCCCGCCCGTGTCCGAGCTTGAAGCGGCGGTCGGCCCAGATGACGAGGAGCGCGACGCCGATGCACCACAGCGACTCGTACAGGAACGTCGGGTGGTAGTAGCCGGGTACCCGGCCGTCCGCCGAGGACGTGATGTGCAGCGCCCAGGGAAGGTCGGTCTGCTTGCCGTACAGCTCCTGGTTGAACCAGTTGCCCCAGCGGCCGATCGCCTGGGCGAGGGCGATGCCGGGCGCGATGGCGTCGGCGTACGCGGGCAGCGCGATGCCCCGGCGACGGCAGCCGATCCACGCGCCCACCGCGCCGAGCGCGATCGCGCCCCAGATACCGAGGCCGCCCTCCCAGACCTTGAAGGCGTCCACCCAGTCGCGGCCCTCGCTGAAGTACAGCTCGTAGTCCGTGATCACGTGGTAGAGCCGGCCGCCGACCAGTCCGAAGGGCACCGCCCAGACGGAGATGTCGGCCACCGTGCCGGTCTGTCCGCCGCGGGCGACCCAGCGCCTGTTGCCGAGCCAGACCGCGACGAAGACGCCGATGATGATGCAGAACGCGTAGCCGCGCAGCGGAACGGGGCCGAGATACAGCACCCCGTGCGACGGGCTGGGAATGTAGGCAAGTTCCATGGCAGGGTCGACGCTACCGTGCCGGACCGGGCCGACGACGGGCAGCCCGGCTACGGCTCCATAACGGGCGGGTGTGCAGGCGCCTCACCCCTGGTCACCCTTTGTCGGCTTCCTCCACCATCTGCTTCAGCTTGGCCGGTGTCATCGACTGGTCGGCGTAGATGTTCTTGCCGTTGAACAGCACGGTCGGCGTGCCGCCGAAGTGGCCGTTCTGGAAGGCCTGGTTGGACTTCTCGACCCAGCTGTTGTGCGTGCCGTCCTCGACGCAGGTACGGAACGCGGGCGTGTCGAGGCCGTCGACCTTGGCCGCGAGCCCGATGAGCTTGCTGTTGTCGGCGAAGGCGTCGTCCGTCTCCTCCGGCTGGTTCTCGTACAGCACGTCGTGGTACGCGGGGAACTTCCCGGCGTCCTGCGCGCACGCCGCCGCGTTGGCCGCGTTACGGGAGCCGCTGCCGCCCATGTTGCCGTCGATGAGCGTGGCCAGGTGGTACTCGACCCTGAGCTTCCCGGCGTCCGTCAGCTCGTGGATCGTGGGGCGGTACGCCGTCTCGAAGGCCTTGCAGGCCGGGCAGCGGAAGTCCTCCCACACGGTGAGCGTGGACTTGGCACCGTCCTTGCCGACGGGGATCGCGAGCGCGTCCTCGCCCTGCGCTCCCGAGGGGGCCACGACCGGCCCCGCCTTGTCGCTGCTGTCGTCCTTGCCGGAGTTCGCCGCGACGACCCCGATCACCGCCGCCAGACCCAGGACGCAGACGACGCTCGACGCGACGATCAACGTCCGCCGTCGCCGCTCCGCGGCCTTCTGTTTCTCTCGCTCGTCCGCCAGCCGCTCCCTGGCGGTGCGCTTTCCCGCACGATTCTTCTCGCTCACACCCCCAGAACGAACCGGGGAGGCGCATTGCGCCTCCCCGACCCCAGGTCCACCCGTTCGAGTGACCCGGAGAAATATCCCGCTCTGTTACGTCTGTCCCCGCCTACGCCTGTCGGCGGACGCCCTTCGCCAGCTCGCCCGCGAGCTCGCGGACCGCCTCGACACCGGCCGCGTCGTCCGGCGCGTCCAGCATCCGCTTGACGAAGGCCGAGCCCACGATCACACCGTCGGCGAAGCCGGCGACCTCGGCGGCCTGCTTGGCGTCGGAGACGCCGAGGCCGACGCAGACGGGCAGGCCGGTGCCGGTGGCCCTGGTCCGCTCGACCAGGTCCTGGGCCTGCGCGCCCACCGACTCACGGGTGCCGGTGACCCCCATCAGCGAAGCGGCGTAGACGAATCCGCTGCCCGCCTCGGTGATCTGCGCGAGCCGCGCGGCCTTGCTGCTGGGCGCCACGACGAAGACCGTCGCGAGGCCGTGCTTGTGGGCGTGTTCCCTCCACGGCGCCGACTCCTGGACCGGCAGGTCGGGCAGGATGCAGCCCGCGCCGCCCGCCTCGGCCAGCTCGGCGGTGAAGCGCTCGACGCCGTAGCGGTCGATCGGGTTCCAGTAGGTCATCACGAGGATCGGCTTCCCGGTGGCCTCGAAGGCCTCCCGGACCGTCCGCATCACGTCCGCGATCCGCACCCCGCCGCGCAGGGCGATGTCGTCGGCGGTCTGGATGACCGGGCCGTCGAGGACCGGGTCGCTGTGCGGCAGACCGACCTCGACGATGTCCGCGCCACCGTCGATGACGGCCTTGATCGCCTCGATGCCGCCGTCCACGGTCGGGAACCCGGCCGGGAGGTAGGCGATGAGCGCGGCGCGGCCCTCCGCCTTGGCGTCGGCGAGGGTGTCCGACAGCAGCCCGCTGTTCCCACCGGTGAATTCGGCCCCGCTCACTTGGCGTCCCCCTCGATCTCGGCGGTGTCGGCCGCGTTGGCGGCGACCTCGGCGTCGGTGTCGTACAGGCCGAAGTAACGGGCGGCCGTGTCCATGTCCTTGTCGCCGCGGCCGGACAGGTTGACGACGATCAGCCCGTCCTTGCCGAGCTCCTTGCCGACCTCCAGGGCCCCGGCCAGCGCGTGCGCGCTCTCGATGGCCGGGATGATGCCCTCGGTGCGCGACAGCAGGCGCAGCGCCTGCATGGCCGCGTCGTCGGTGACCGCGCGGTACTCGCCGCGGCCGCTGTCCTTGAGGTAGGAGTGCTCGGGGCCGATGCCCGGGTAGTCCAGGCCCGCCGAGATGGAGTACGGCTCGGTGATCTGGCCCTCGTCGTCCTGCAGGACGTAGGAGCGCGAGCCGTGCAGGATGCCGGGCTCGCCCGCGGTGAGGGTGGCCGCGTGCTCCCCGGTGTCGATGCCGTGGCCGGCCGGCTCGCAGCCGATCAGCCGGACGTCGGCGTCCGGGATGAAGGCGTGGAAGAGGCCGATGGCGTTGGAGCCGCCGCCGACGCAGGCGACCGCCGCGTCGGGGAGGCGTCCGGCGCGCTCCAGGATCTGGCGGCGGGCCTCGACGCCGATGACGCGGTGGAAGTCGCGCACCATCGCCGGGAAGGGGTGCGGTCCGGCGACCGTGCCGAACAGGTAGTGGGTGCGGTCGACGTTGGCGACCCAGTCGCGGAAGGCCTCGTTGATGGCGTCCTTCAGCGTGCGGCTGCCGGACTTCACGGCCACGACCTCGGCGCCCAGCATGCGCATGCGCGCCACGTTGAGGGCCTGGCGCCGGGTGTCGATCTCGCCCATGTAGATGGTGCACTCAAGGCCGAAGAGGGCGCAGGCGGTGGCCGTCGCCACGCCGTGCTGGCCGGCGCCGGTCTCGGCGATCACGCGCGTCTTGCCCATGCGCCGGGTGAGCAGCGCCTGCCCCAGCACGTTGTTGATCTTGTGGGAGCCGGTGTGGTTGAGGTCCTCGCGCTTGAGGAACACCCGGGCGCCGCCGGCGTGTTCGGCGAACCTCGGCACCTCGGTGAGGGAGCTGGGCCGGCCGGTGTAGTGCATGAGCAGGTCGTCGAGCTCGCGGGCGAACTCGGGGTCGTGCTTGGCCTTGTCGTACTCGACGGCGACCTCGTCCACGGCGGCGACGAGGGCCTCCGGGATGAACTTGCCGCCGAACGCGCCGAAGTAGCCCTCGGCGCTGGGGACCTGACCCTCGGGGTCGGGAATGAAGAACTCGCTGGGCATGCGGAAACCTCACGGTGAGTGTGTGGTGGGCACTGTCGCCGTGGGGGGCAGGGATGGTCAGTCGGCTGCGGGACCGTTGTGGCTGGTCGCGCCCGCGCGGCGGTGGCCGCACATCCGAAAGAGCCCCGCGCCCCTGACGGGGCGCTGCCATCGCATGCCGTTCACCTGGCCGGGCTCGTCTCCGATGACGTACCGCACGCGCCGGCCGTGCACCCGCCGGGCGGGCGCGCGGCAGCCACGGGGGCGGCATCCGCGCGCGAGGCGGGCGTACCTGTCCATGGCCGTCGTCGTGGGTGTCATCGGGGCCGATCCTATCGGGAGATCAGCCGCGGCCGTGCCGGAGTGCGGGGTGCTCGCCCGCCGCCACCAGGTCGGCCACCGCCGTCTTCGGGTCGCGGCCCGTCACCAGGGACTCGCCGACCAGGACCGCGTCGGCGCCGGCGTTGGCGTACGCGATGAGGTCGTGCGGGCCCCGGACGCCGGACTCGGCGACGCTGACGACGTGGGCCGGGATCTCGGGCGCGACGCGCTCGAAGGTGCCCCGGTCGACCTCGAGGGTCTTCAGGTTGCGCGCGTTGACGCCGATCACCTTGGCGCCCGCGTCGACCGCGCGCTCCACCTCGTCCTCGTCGTGGACCTCGACGAGCGGGGTGAGGCCGATGGACACGGCGCGCTCGATCAGCGACTCGAGGGCGGGCTGTTCGAGGGCGGCCACGATCAGCAGCGCGAGGTCGGCGCCGTACGCGCGGGCCTCCCACAGCTGGTACGAGGTGACGATGAAGTCCTTGCGCAGTACGGGAATGTCGACCCGCGCGCGGACCGCCTCGAGGTCGGCGAGGGAGCCGCCGAAGCGGCGCTGTTCGGTGAGGACGGAGATGACGGCCGCACCGCCCGCCTCGTAGTCCGCGGCCAGCCCGGCCGGGTCGGCGATCGCGGCCAGCGCGCCCTTGGACGGGCTGGAGCGCTTGACCTCGCAGATCACCTTGACGCCGTCGCCCCGGAGCGCGGCCACCCCGTCCTTGGCGGCGGGGGCCTTCGCCGCGCGCTCCTTGAGCTCGTCGAGGCTGACGCGCGCCTGCCGCTCCGCGAGGTCGGCACGGACTCCGTCGATGATCTCGTCGAGCACACTCACGCGAGCGGCCCCCTTCCAGCGGTTGAGAGACGGTTGACAGTTCCAGCGACCAGTAGAAAAGAGGTGGTCACTGCGATGGTATCCGGAGGAAGGCGAAGGCCTCACATCCGGTTGACGCCGGTCCCACTACCTGGACGTTCGCCGGTTGATCAAGGATGCAGCCAGCCACCGAACGGCAGGTTCCGGACAACCGTGAAGACCAGCACGAACGCGCCCAGCGTCCACAGCAGCACCGAGGTCGGTTCCACGCGCGCGGGGCGTCCGCGCACCGCGCGGACCACCCAGACGGTCCACACCACCGCGAAACCCAGATAGCCGACGACGGCCAGTGCGTTGTCGTGCAGGGCGGCGGCGAGGTCCCCGTGCACGAAGGCGTGCGCGCTGCGCAGTCCGCCGCAGCCCGGGCAGTACAGGCCCGTGACGCGCAGGAGCGGGCAGACCGGGTAGTGGCCGGGCTCGTTGGGGTCGACGGTCCCGACGTACGCGAAGGCCGCGACGACGGCCGCGAGGGTCCCGGCGGGCACCACGAGTCGTCCGAGCAGGGTTGCCTGGGGCGTCGGGGGCGGCCGGGGTGTCACCCGCCGGCTGTCGGCGTTCACGCCTCGTATTGTGCCCCGGCGGGGCAGCACGCGCGCGTGAGGGGCGGCCGGTTGCACCGGCCGCCCCTCACGAGGTCCTGCGGAAGCCCTGCCGAGGTAGTCGGGACTCAGGCCTCGGCGGCCGCCGGCTCGCGGGTGGCCGTGACCTGGTGCACCGGGTGGGCCTCCTTCGGCATGCCGAGGCCCATCGAGCGCATGATGCCGCCGACCACACCGCCGAGGGCCACGATCGCCATGCCGGCCCAGAAGCCGAGCGGCTCGGCCATCACCATGAACGCGCCCGCGACGGTGAACCCGATGAAGACGATGGTGACGCCGGTCCAGGCGGCCGGGGTGTGTCCGTGGCTGCTGCCCGCCATGACTTGCTCCTCATTGCTGTCTCTGTGTCCGTCCGAGCCGGACGCTCGTCGTCCATTGTCCCGTACCGGCGCGCGTCGCGGACGCGGGGGGTGGCCTCCGATCGCGTCTGATTCACCACATCGGGAACCGCGCGACCGGACGTCGACCGGGCTCCTCGCGCGGTCGGGTTCAGGCGGGATCCGCGCCCGTCGGGTCCTCGCCCCGGTCCAGCGCCTTCCACATGTCCTCGGGCCGGTCCGGGTCGACGGGCTTGGCCGCGCGCCGGGGGCGCGGGGTGCCGTCGCGTTCGTAGCGGCCGGACATCGCGGGCCACAGGCGGCCGTAGCGCAGGGCGAGCAGGCCGGCCAGCAGGATCAGGGCGCCGCCCGCGGCCGCGGCGTAGGGCCACGCGGTGTGACTGAAGGAGGCGACGGTCGCCGAGGTGTCGCCGGAGGCGCGGGCGGCCTGCTCGTCGAGCGAGGAGCCGTCGGAGGCGCCGAGCAGGGCGGCGGTCATGATGCCGGCGCCGGAGAGCGCGAGCAGCGCGGAGACCGCGAAGCGGCCGGTCCTGCGGACGGCGAAGACGGCGACGAGCGCGGCGAGGGCCGCTATGGCGAGCGCCGCGGGCACGCCCGTCACGTCGCTGCCCCTGGCGGTCAGCGGGAAGGCACCGCCGGCCACCGTGGCCGTGCCCTCCGACCAGCGCTGCCGGGTGGACAGCAGGGTCACGGCCGAGCCCAGCGCCCCGAACAGCAGGGCGAGCGCGAGGCTTCGGCGGCCGGACCCGGCGGGGGCGGCGGCTTCGGATCGGGGGTGCGGAACAGCAGTCACGTACTCCACTATCGCCTGAACCCCGGGCGAACCGTCACCCGGGGTTCACGTGAGACGCGTCCTATCTTCGAAAGGTGCCCCGGCCGTCTGTCCGGAAGCGCCCTATTTCGCCAGTCGGTTGGCGGTGTGGACGGCGCGCAGGACCGCCGCCGCCTTGTTGCGGCACTCCTGGTCCTCGGCGACCGGGTCGGAGTCGGCGACGATGCCCGCGCCGGCCTGGACGTAGGCCGTGCCGTCGCGCAGGAGGGCCGTACGGATGGCGATGGCGGTGTCGGAGTGGCCGGCGAAGTCCAGGTAGCCGACGCAGCCGCCGTACAGGCCGCGCCGGGACGGCTCCAGTTCGTCGATGATCTGCATGGCGCGCGGCTTGGGGGCGCCGGAGAGGGTGCCGGCGGGGAAGCAGGCGGTGAGGACGTCGAAGGCGGTGCGGCCCGCCGCGACCTTCCCGGTGACGGTCGAGACGATGTGCATCACGTGCGAGTAGCGCTCGACGGACATGAAGTCGACGACCTCGACCGAGCCCGGTTCGCAGACCCGGCCCAGGTCGTTGCGGCCGAGGTCGACGAGCATGAGGTGCTCGGCGCGCTCCTTGGGGTCGGCGAGCAGTTCGTCGGCGAGGGCCTGGTCCTCCTGCGGGGTCGCCCCGCGGTGCCGGGTGCCGGCGATGGGGTGGACCATGGCGTGCCCGTCCTCGACCTTGACGAGGGCTTCCGGGGAGGAGCCCACGACGTCGAAACCGTCGAAACGGAACAGGTACATGTACGGGGACGGGTTCGTCGCCCGCAGCACCCGGTAGACGTCCAGCGCGCTCGCCGTGCACGGCGTCTCGAAGCGCTGGGAGGGGACGACCTGGAAGGCCTCGCCCGCGCGGATGCGCTCCTTGATGTCCTCGACGGCCGCCTGGAAGTCGGGGCCGCCCCACAGGGCGCTGTACTCGGGGAGTTCGGAGGGCGGGAGGACGGCCGGGGGCTGGGCGACCGGGCGGGAGAGGTCGGCCTCCATGGCGTCCAGCCGGGCGACCGCGTCCGTGTAGGCCTCGTCGACGCCCGTGTCGAGGTCGTTGTGGTTGATCGCGTTGGCGATCAGCAGGACCGAGCCCTCCCAGTGGTCCATGACGGCGAGGTCGCTGGTCAGGAGCATGGTCAGCTCGGGCAGCCGCAGGTCGTCGCGGTCGCCGGGGCCGATCTTCTCCAGGCGGCGCACGATGTCGTAGCCGAGGTAGCCGACCATGCCGCCGGTGAAGGGCGGCAGGCCCTCCTCGTGGGGGGTGTGGAGGGTCTCGATGGTGGCGCGCAGGGCGGCGAGCGGGTCGCCGTCCACCGGGACGCCGACGGGCGGGGTGCCGAGCCAGTGGGCCCGGCCGTCGCGCGCGGTGAGCGTCGCGGCGCTGCGGACGCCGACGAAGGAGTACCGGGACCACGAGCGGCCGTTCTCCGCGGACTCCAGGAGGAAGGTTCCGGTGCGCTCGGCGGCGAGCTTGCGGTAGAGCGCGACCGGGGTGTCGCCGTCGGCGAGGAGCTTGCGGGTGACCGGAATGACGCGGCGGTCGGTGGCCAGCTTGCGGAACGTCTCGAGGTCCATGGCGGCTGACCTTACTGATCCGTGGCGGGTACGCCGGAATCGGCGTTCTCGACCAGCACGTCGGCGTCGAAGCAGGTGCGCGCCCCGGTGTGGCAGGCGGCGCCGACCTGGTCGACCTTGACGAGCACCGTGTCGGCGTCGCAGTCGAGGGCCACGGACCTGACCCACTGGAAGTGGCCGGAGGTGTCGCCCTTGACCCAGTACTCCCGGCGGCTGCGCGACCAGTAGGTGCAGCGGCCGGTGGTGAGCGTGCGGTGCAGCGCCTCGTCGTCCATCCAGCCGAGCATGAGCACCTCACCGGTGTCGTACTGCTGGGCGATGGCGGGGACGAGCCCGTCGGGGCTGCGCTTGAGGCGCGCGGCGATCCGCGGGTCGAGGTGACTGGATGGGGAACCGTGGGGCGAAGCCCCTCGATGGGGGCCGGTGGTCGGGCGACGGGCGGGCGGGGGCGTGCTGGTCATGTCTGCCATTGTGCCGCGCGCCACTGACAGTGACGGCCCGTGTCCACTGGGCGGACCTTCCGCGCAGCCGTAGGCTGACGGCATGTCGACTTTCGCCAAGCGTGAACGACTTCTTCTCGCCGACCTGCTGGAAACGGCGGGCCCCGAGGCCCCGACCCTCTGCGAGGGCTGGCAGACCCGGGATCTGGCGGCGCACGTGGTGGTGCGCGAGCGCCGCCCGGACGCCGCCGGGGGCATCTTGATCAAACAGCTCGCGTCCCGCCTGGACAAGGTGATGGAGGAGTTCGCCGCCAAGCCGTACGAGGAGCTGATCCAGCTGATCCGCACGGGTCCGCCGCGCTTCTCGCCCTTCCAGCTCAAGCAGCTCGACGAGGCGTCCAACACGATCGAGTTCTACGTCCACACCGAGGACGTCCGCCGGGCCCGGCCGGACTGGACGCCGCGCGCGCTCGACCCCGTCTTCCAGGACGCCCTGTGGACCCGCCTGGAGCGCACCGCCCGCCTGATGGGCCGCGGCACCCCGACCGGTCTGGTGCTGCGGCGCCCGGACGGCCGTACCGCGGTCGCCAACCGGGGCACGCCGGTCGTGACGGCCACCGGGGAGCCGTCGGAGCTGCTGCTGTTCCTGTACGGCCGACAGAGCGCCGCGGAGGTGCAACTGGAAGGCGAGAAGGAAGCGATCACCAGGCTGCACGGCGGAAAGCAGCTCGGAATCTGAGAGGCCGTACATGATCAAGGTCGCCATGACGAGCGTGTACGTCGACGACGTCGCGAAGGCCCACGCGTTCTACACCGAGGTCCTGGGGTTCGAGACGCGTCTGCACATGGATCTGGGCGAAGGCACGCTGTTCGTCACCGTGGGCGCGGCGGAAGGGGCCCAGCGGGATCTCCAGCTGCTGCTGGAGCCCGGCCAGGGCCCCATCGCGGAGCCGTACCGGGCGGCCCTGCGGGAGGCGGGGCTGCCGTGCATCGTCTTCTCGGTCGACGACCTCGATGCGGAGTACGAGCGGCTGCGGGGGCTGGGTGTGCGTTTCACCCATCCCCCGCAGGACCAGGGCCCGGCCGTCGCGGCCGTCCTGGACGACACGGTGGGCAACTTCGTGCAGCTGACCCAGCCGAAGGGCTGAACTCAGCGCACCGGGTGTCCGGACTCCCGCAGCGCGTCCTTGACCTGGCCGATCCGCAGGTCGCCGAAGTGGAACACCGACGCGGCGAGCACCGCGTCCGCGCCCGCCTCGACGGCCGGCGGGAAGTCGGCCAGCTTGCCGGCTCCGCCGGAGGCGATCACCGGGACCGTCACGTGCTTGCGCACCGCGGCGATCATCTCCAGGTCGTAGCCGTCCTTCGTGCCGTCCGCGTCCATCGAGTTGAGCAGGATCTCGCCCGCGCCCAGCTCGGCCGCGCGGTGCGCCCACTCGATGGCGTCGATTCCGGTGCCCCGGCGGCCACCGTGCGTCGTCACCTCGAAGGTCCCGGCGGGGGTCCGCCGGGCGTCCACCGACAGCACCAGCACCTGGCTGCCGAACCGCTCGGCGATCTCCTTGATCAGTTCCGGGCGGGCGATGGCGGCCGTGTTGACTCCCACCTTGTCGGCGCCGGCCCGCAGCAGCTTGTCGACGTCCTCGGGGGTACGTACCCCGCCGCCCACCGTCAGCGGGATGAACACCTGCTCGGCGGTGCGGCGCACCACGTCGTAGGTCGTCTCGCGGTTGCCCGACGAGGCGGTGATGTCCAGGAACGTCAGCTCGTCGGCGCCCTCGGCGTCGTACACCTTGGCCATCTCGACGGGGTCGCCCGCGTCGCGCAGGTTCTGGAAGTTGACGCCCTTGACGACGCGGCCGTTGTCCACGTCCAGGCAGGGGATGACTCGTACGGCAAGGGTCATGCCGAGGACCCTCCTCGATAGGCCTCCACCTCGACCTCGACGACCAGGCTGGGGTCCACGAGGCCGGAGACGATGAGCATGGAGGCGGCGGGCCGGACGGTCTCGAACAGCTCCTTGTGGGCGCGTCCGACGTCGTCCACGTCCCGCGCGTGGGTGAGGTACATGCGCGTGCGCACGACGTCGTCGCGCCCGAGGCCCAGCTGCTCCAGCGCCGCGAAGGCGACACCGAAGGCGTTGACCGTCTGCTCGTAGGGACCGCCGCCGGCGATCTCGCCGTCCACGATCGAGGTGCACCCGGAGATCAGCACCAGGCCGTTGGGAAGCTCCACCGCGCGGGAGTACCCGAAGGTCTCCTCCCAGGGCGCGCCGGTCGTGATGCGTCGTACCTCGCTCACCGGGCGACCGCCTCCAGGGCCTCTTCCAGGGTGAACGCCTCGGCGTACAGGGCCTTGCCGACGATGGAGCCCTCGACGCCGAGGGGCACCAGCTCGGCGATGGCCCGCAGGTCGTCGAGGGAGGACACGCCGCCCGAGGCCACGACCGGCCGGTCCGTCACGGCGCACACGTTCTTCAGGAGTTCCAGGTTCGGGCCCTGGAGCGTGCCGTCCTTGGCGATGTCGGTGACGACGTAGCGCGCGCAGCCCTCCTTGTCGAGACGCGCCAGCGTCTCGTAGAGGTCGCCGCCGTCGCGGGTCCAGCCGCGGCCGCGCAGGGTCGTGCCCCGGACGTCCAGGCCGACCGCGATCTTGTCGCCGTGCTCGGCGATGACCTTGGCGACCCACTCGGGGGTCTCCAGGGCGGCCGTGCCCAGGTTGACCCGGGTGCAGCCGGTGGCCAGGGCGGCGGCGAGGGTGTCGTCGTCGCGGATGCCGCCGGACAGCTCCACCTTGATGTCCATCGCGCCGGCGACCTCGGCGATCAGCGCGCGGTTGTCGCCGGTGCCGAACGCGGCGTCCAGGTCGACCAGGTGCAGCCACTCGGCGCCCGAGCGCTGCCAGGCGAGGGCGGCCTCGAGCGGGGAGCCGTAGGAGGTCTCGGTGCCCGACTCGCCGTGCACGAGGCGGACGGCCTGGCCGTCGCGGACGTCGACGGCGGGGAGGAGTTCGAGCTTGCTCACAGTGTTCCGATCCAGTTGGTGAGGAGCTGGGCTCCGGCGTCGCCGGACTTCTCGGGGTGGAACTGCGTGGCCCACAGGGCGCCGTTCTCCACGGCGGCCACGAACGGCCTGCCGTGCGTCGACCAGGTCACCTTCGGCGCCCGCAGCAGCGGGTTGTGCACGTCGAGGGACCAGTCCTGCACGGCGTAGGAGTGCACGAAGTAGAAGCGCGCGTCCGCGTCCAGTCCGGCGAACAGCTCGGAGTCGGCCGGGGCGTCGACGGTGTTCCAGCCCATGTGGGGCACGATCTCGGCCTGGAGCGGCTCGACCGCGCCGGGCCACTCGTCGAGGCCCTCGGTCTCCACGCCGTGCTCGATGCCCCGCGCGAACAGGATCTGCATGCCGACGCAGATGCCCATCACGGGGCGCCCGCCGGACAGCCTGCGGCCGATGATCCAGTCGCCGCGGGCCTCCTTCAGGCCGCGCATGCAGGCGGCGAAGGCACCGACGCCCGGCACCAGCAGCCCGTCGGCGTTCATGGCCGTGTCGAAGTCACGCGTGATCTCGACGTCGGCCCCGGTGCGCGCGAGGGCCCGCTCGGCGGAGCGGACGTTGCCGAAGCCGTAGTCGAAGACGACGACCTTCTTCGGGCTCTTCGGGGCGCTGCTCAATTCCACACCTCCAGCCGCACGACGCCGGCGACGAGGCACATCGCGGCGCCGATCGACAGCAGCACGATCAGGCTCTTCGGCATCTGCTGCTTGACGAAGGAGTAGATGCCGCCGACCAGGAAGAGGCCGACGACGATCAGGATGGTCGACAGTCCGCTCATGGTTCTACAGGGCGCCCTTCGTGGAGGGGAGGATGCCGGCCGCGCGCGGGTCGCGCTCGGAGGCGTAGCGCAGGGCCCGGGCCAGCGCCTTGAACTGGCACTCCACGATGTGGTGCGCGTTGCGCCCGTAGGGCACGTGCACGTGCAGCGCGATCTGCGCCTGGGCGACGAAGGACTCCAGGATGTGCCGGGTCATCGTGGTGTCGTACTCGCCGATCATCGGCGCCATCTTCTCGGGCTCGGTGTGCACGAGGTAGGGCCGGCCGGAGAGGTCGACGGTGACCTGGGCGAGGGACTCGTCCAGCGGGACCGTGCAGTTGCCGAAGCGGTAGATGCCCACCTTGTCGCCGAGGGCCTGCTTGAAGGCGGCGCCGAGCGCGAGGGCGGTGTCCTCGATGGTGTGGTGGGAGTCGATGTGCAGGTCGCCGTCGGTCTTCACCGTCAGGTCGAACAGACCGTGCCGGCCGAGCTGGTCGAGCATGTGGTCGTAGAAGCCGACGCCGGTGGCCACGTCGACCTTGCCGGTGCCGTCGAGGTCGATCTCGACGAGGACCGACGTCTCCTTCGTCGTGCGCTCTACACGTCCTACGCGGCTCATGGCCTCTGCTCCTTCTTCACATCACGGACCGCGTCGAGGAACGCGTCGTTCTCTTCGGGGGTTCCGGCGGTGACCCGCAGCCAGCCGGGTACGCCGTTGTCCCGGACCAGGACGCCCCGGTCGAGGATCTGCTGCCAGACCGTGTGGGCGTCTTCGAAGCGCCCGAACTGCACGAAGTTGGCGTCGGACGCCGTGACCTCGTAGCCGATCGCGAGCAGCTCGGTGACCAGCCGGTCGCGCTCCGACTTGAGCTGCTCGACGTACTTCAGCAGCGTGTCGGTGTGCTCCAGGGCGGCCAGCGCGGTCGCCTGGGTGACGGCCGACAGGTGGTACGGCAGCCGGACGAGCTGGACGGCGTCCACGACCGCCGGGTGCGCGGCGAGGTAGCCGAGGCGCAGGCCGGCCGCGCCGAAGGCCTTCGACATGGTGCGCGAGACGACGAGATTCGGCCGACCTTCGAGCAGCGGCAGCAGTGAGTCGCCGTGGCTGAACTCGATGTACGCCTCGTCCACGACCACCATCGACGGCTTGGCGCGCTGCGCGGCCTCGTACAGCGCGAGGACCGTCTCGGCAGGGACCGCGGTGCCGGTGGGGTTGTTGGGGGTGGTGATGAAGACGACGTCGGGCCGGCGCTCGGCGACGGCCTGCTCGGCGGCCGCCAGGTCGATGGTGAAGTCCTCGTTGCGGGGACCCGAGATCCATCCGGTTCCCGTGCCGCGCGCGATGAGCCCGTGCATCGAGTACGACGGCTCGAACCCGATCGCGGTGCGGCCCGGTCCGCCGAAGGTCTGGAGCAGTTGCTGGATGACCTCGTTGGAGCCGTTGGCGGCCCACACGTTCGCCGGGCCGACCTCGTGCCCGGAGGTGTCCGTCAGGTACCGCGCGAGCCGCGTGCGCAGCTCCACGGCGTCCCGGTCCGGGTAGCGGTTGAGGTTGCGGGCCGCCTCGCGCACCCGCTCCGCGATCCGCTCGACGAGCGCCTCGGGCAGCGGGTAGGGGTTCTCGTTGGTGTTCAGCCGTACGGGGACGTCCAACTGGGGCGCGCCGTAGGGGGACTTGCCGCGCAGCTCGTCCCGTACGGGGAGATCGTCGATTCCGAAGCTCACTTGCTCGCCGGTACCTTCCAGTCGAACCGCGCCTTGATCGCCGCGCCGTGCGCGGGCAGGTCCTCCGCCTCCGCCAGCGTCACCACGTGCCGCGCGACCTCGGCCAGCGCGTCCCGCGTGTAGTCGACGATGTGGATGCCCCGCAGGAAGGACTGCACGGACAGCCCGGAGGAGTGGCAGGCGCAGCCGCCCGTCGGCAGCACGTGGTTGGACCCGGCCGCGTAGTCGCCCAGGGACACCGGCGCCCAGGGGCCGACGAAGATCGCACCCGCGTTCTTCACCCGGTCGGCCACGGCGGCCGCGTCGGCCGTCTGGATCTCCAGGTGCTCGGCGCCGTACGCGTCGACCACCCTGAGGCCCTCGTCGACGCCGTCGACCAGCACGATCGCGGACTGCCGGCCGGCGAGCGCCGGGACGATCCGGTCCTCGATGTGCTTGGTGGCCGCGACCTGCGGCTCCAGTTCCTTCGCGACCGCGTCCGCCAGCTCGACGGAGTCGGTGACCAGGACGGCGGCCGCGAGCGGATCGTGCTCGGCCTGGCTGATGAGGTCGGCGGCGATGTGCACCGGGTCGGCGCTGCCGTCGGCGAGGACCGCGATCTCGGTCGGGCCGGCCTCCGCGTCGATGCCGATCTTGCCGGCGAAGTAGCGCTTGGCGGCGGCGACCCAGATGTTGCCGGGGCCGGTGACCATGTTGGCGGGCGGGCAGGACTCGGTGCCGTACGCGAACATCGCGACGGCCGTGGCGCCGCCGGCCGCGTACACCTCGTCGACGCCGAGGAGGGCGCAGGCCGCGAGGATCGTCGGGTGCGGCAGGCCGCCGAACTCGGACTGGGCCGGGGAGGCGAGCGCGATGGATCCGACGCCGGCTTCCTGCGCCGGCACGACGTTCATGACGACGGAGGACGGGTAGACCGACCGGCCGCCGGGCGCGTACAGCCCGACCCGCTCGACCGGCACCCACTTCTCGGTCACCGACCCGCCGGGCACGACCTGCGTCGTGTGCGTCGTACGGCGCTGCTCGCGGTGGACGAGCCGGGCGCGGCGGATGGACTCCTCCAGGGCCGCGCGGACGGCCGGGTCGAGCCGCTCGAGCGCGTCGGCGATCGCCGCTGCCGGTACGCGTACGGATTCCAGCCGCACCCCGTCGAACTTCTCGGCGAAGTCGATCAGCGCCGCGTCGCCCCGATGATGCACGGCCTCGCAGATCGGACGCACCTTCTCGAGGGCGGCCGAGACGTCGAAGTCGGCTCGGGGCAGCAGGTCGCGCAGGGCGGGTCCCTCGGGGAGGGCGTCGCCGCGCAGATCGATTCGGGAGATCACGCCGTCAATTCTCTCAGACCGGGATCGGGCGTCGTCCGCGCGTATCAATGGCTGATACAGAACGTGGCCGGAATCCGGAAGATCGGCTTCGGGTCTAGCGTTCGGGGGTCGCCCACCGGGCATGAACAGCTGTGCGAAAACCGTGAGTGACGAAGGGGGTGACGAGCGTGACCGAGGGGGCGGGCATCCGCGCGGGAGGCGATCCGGGCGATCTGCCGGACGACCTGACCGCCGCCGAGGCCGGCATGTGGCAGGCCTTCCGCAACGGCAGCGTGTACGACCTGAGCAGCGGGGACACGGTCGTCGACGACCCGCACGGCGGGCATCCGTGGGGCGCGTCGCGGACCGTGCGGGCGCGGATCGTCGCCTGCCTGCTGCTGGACGGGCCGCCCGCGCTGGCCGGCCGGGTCGCCTCGCTGAAGCTGGTGGGCGTGCAGATCAGCGGCACCCTGGACCTCGCGGGCGGCACGGTGGTGCCGTACCTGGAGATGAAGCGCTGCCGGTTCGAGCGGGAGGTGCTGCTGCCGGAGGCCCGGTTCACCACCGTGCGGATGGTGGACTGCTCGGTGCCGCGTCTGGAGGCCGCCCGGGTGCACACCGAGGGCGATCTGCACCTCCCCCGCTGCCGCTTCCACAACGGCGTCCGGCTCACCGACGCGCACATCGGCACGGACCTGCTGCTCAACCAGGCGATCGTCTACCGCGACCGCAGCGGCCGCTCGATCGCCGCCGACGGCCTGACGGTCGGCCAGGACCTCCAGGCCGAGCTGCTCGAATCGCACGGCGAGCTGAGCCTGCGCAGCGCCAAGATCGGCGTGTCGCTGAGCCTGCGCGGGGCGCGGCTGGCCAACCCGTACACCCGGCTCGCGCTGAACGCGCCCCAGCTGACGGTGGAGCGTTCGCTGTACCTGACCCCGGCCGGTGTCGGCGGCCAGGCGCTGAGCGGCACGACTCCCGCGCGCGGGACCCGCATCCAGCGCTTCGAGTGCCGGGGCGGGGTGCGGCTGGACGACGGGCGGTTCGGGGACGCGGTGGACCTGGAACGGGCCCGGTTCGTGTTCACGGAGGACCAGGAGCTGTCGCTGCGCCGGGTGCAGACGCCCGAGCTGCGCTTCCTCGGGGAGCGGCCGCCGCGCGGCAAGGTGGTGCTGTCGGGCGCCCGGGTGATCAACCTGGTGGACCGGGCGAGCGCGTGGCCGGGCCCCGGCAGTGTGCACATGGGCGGCTTCGCGTACGAGAACCTGGTGCCGCAGGGCCCGTTCCCGCTGGCCGAACGGCTGCGCTGGGTGGCCGCGGCGACCGCCGAGTACGCCCCGGAGCCGTACGAACGGCTGGCCACCGTGCTGCGGACCGGCGGGGAGGACGAGGACGCCCGCGAGGTACTGCTGGCCAAGCAGCGGCGGCGCCGCGAGACGCTGCCGCCGGCCGCGAAGCTCTGGGGCTACGTCCAGGACTGGACGGTCGCCTACGGGTACCGGCCGGGCCGCGCGGCGGTGTGGATGGCGGTGCTGTGGGCGGCGAGCTCGCTGGCCTTCGCGCACGCCGCGCATCCGCCCGTCCACCGGGACGGGCACCCGCCCTGGAATCCCGCCCTCTTCGCCCTCGACCTGCTGCTGCCGGTCATCGACCTCGGGCAGGTCGGCGAGTGGCAGCTGCGCGGCGGCTGGCAGTGGCTGTCGTCGGCGCTGATCCTGCTCGGCTGGATCCTGGCGACGACGGTCGCGGCGGGGGCCACGCGACTGCTGCGCCGGGGATGACCGGTGGACAGCGGGCTCACGCCCAGTCGCCCACAGTCACCTTTTACCGCTCCTTGACCGTACGGTGTACAACTTTCGTGAAGGTGCCGGAACCCTCTGGCGCAATCTGAACCCGCGGCTTTTCAATGGGCCACACCATGGCTCTGCTGCCCCCGTTCATCCGCGCCTCCCGGGCATCCCGGACGGCACGGAACGCCGCCGCCCCCCACAGCGCCGCCGGGCTCCCCGCCGACGACGAGGTGCTCCTCGACGTGCCCGACGACCGACTCGGTCCCGCCCTGGTCGCCGCAGGACTGGGCGCCTACGCGCCCGCCGCCCGGCTCATGGCCCAGACCCGGGAACGTTCCGAGTGGGAGTACCGGGACCGGTACGCCACCCGGCTGGCGTCCTTCGCGCACTCCCGGTCGGAGTGGTTCGAGGAGTGGAGCGCCGCCGCCCCCCGCGACCCGGACGTACGGCTCGTCGCCGCCCAGCTCGCGGTGCACCGGGCCTGGCGCTCACCGGCCAGGGCCGAGCTGCTGCGCGAGGTGAGCCCGCTGATCACGGCCGCCGCGCAGAGCGACGTCCGCGACCCGGTGCCGTGGCGGATCGCCCTGGACCACGCGCGCGGCACCCGCGCCGGACACAAGTACTTCGGCGAACTGTGGTCGGCCGCGGTCCGCCGCGCCCCGCACCACTACGGCTGCCATGTCGCCGCCAAGCGCTATCTCGCCGAGTCGTGGCACGGCTCCCACCGGGAGTGCTTCGACTTCGCCGACCGTGCCGCGCAGGACGCCCCGGCCGGCTCCCTCGTCCAGGCGCTGCCGACGCGGGCCGCCTTCGCGTACCTGACCGACGGCTGCGGGCCCGAGGTGCCGCGCGAGCGACTGGACGCGGCGGCCGACCGCGCCATCGCGCTCTCCGCCCGTTTCCCGTCCGTCGACCCGTGGCCGGCCGAGATCCGCAATGTGCTGACGTATGTCCTGGTCCGCCTGGACCGCCACGACGACGCCCTCGCGCAACTGCGCCTCATCGGCCCCTACGCCACGTCCTTCCCCTGGGGCCGGCTGTCGGACGACCCGCTCGGCCACTTCCTGGCGGTACGCGAGGAAGTGCGCTCGGGACCGTCCGAGCGGCCCCTCTGGCGTCCAGGGATCGGGCACGGCGGACGAGCCCACTCCACGGACCACTAGGCTTCAGCGTCGTGACCACCGTCCGTCTGCCGCTCTTCCCCCTGAACTCGGCGTTGTTCCCGGGGCTCGTGCTCCCGCTCAACGTCTTCGAGGAGCGCTATCGCGCCATGATGCGCGACCTGTTGAAGACCCCCGAGGACGAATCACGCCGGTTCGCCGTCGTGGCCGTCCGCGACGGCCACGAGGTGGCCCCCAGCTCCCAGGGCCTGCCCGACCAGACCGCGCTGCCCGAGCGCGGCCCCGCGGCCGGCTTCGGCGACGACCCGCTCAAGGCGTTCCACGACGTCGGCTGTGTGGCCGACGCCGCGACGATCCGCGAGCGCGCCGACGGCACCTTCGAGGTGCTGGCGACGGGCACGACCCGCGTGAAGCTGCTGTCGGTGGACTCGTCGGGCCCGTTCCTGACCGCCGAGCTCCGGGAACTGCCCGAGGACCCGGGCGACGAGGCGGGCGCTCTCGCGGAAGGCGTGCTGCGCGCCTTCCGCCAGTACCAGAAGCGCCTGGCGGGCGCCCGCGAGCGCTCGCTGACCACCGGCGCGGATCTCCCGGACGATCCGTCGGTGGTGTCGTACCTGGTGGCGGCCGCGATGATGCTGGACACCCCCACCAAGCAGCGCCTGCTCCAGGCCCCCGACACGGCCTCCCGGCTGCGGGACGAGCTGAAACTGCTGCGCGCGGAGACGGCGATCATCCGCAGCCTGCCCTCGCTGCCCGCGTCGGACCTGACGCGCGGCCCGACCAGTCTCAACTGAAGGCCCGCATGGCGAAGAAGCCGAAGAAGCAGCAGTCCGTCGGCACGCCCGCGACGGTGGCCCTGACGGCGGCGGGCGTGGACTTCACCGTCCACGCCTACGAGCACGACCCGAGCCACCCGTCCTACGGCGAGGAGGCCGCCGAGGCGATGGGCGTCTCCCCCGACCGGGTCTTCAAGACCCTGGTCGCGGACGTGGACGGCGCGCTGACGGTGGCCGTGGTCCCGGTGGCCGGCTCCCTTGACCTGAAGGCCCTGGCGTCGGCGGTGGGCGGAAAACGGGCGGCGATGGCCGACCCGACCCTCGCGGAACGCACCACGGGCTACGTCCGGGGCGGCATCTCCCCCCTGGGCCAGCGCAGGAAGCTCCCCACCGTCCTGGACGCCTCGGCCTCGACCCACCCCACGATCTGCGTGTCGGCGGGCCGCAGGGGCCTGGAGGTAGAACTGTCCCCCACGGACCTGGCCAAGCTCACCGAAGCGGTACAGGCCCCGATCGCCCGCCCCTGACAGCCCGTCCGGCGTTTGAGGACGAGGCCGTCCGGGCGAGAAGGCCCCGCTAGCCCATCGGCGCCCCGTACCCGTCCTTGGGCGCACCCATGTGCGCCGGATACGGATCGGGATCCCGAGGCCCGAACAACGCCGTGAGCCCCAGATGCACCA
Source organism: Streptomyces sp. NBC_00080 (assembly GCF_045041255.1). NCBI lineage: Bacteria > Bacillati > Actinomycetota > Actinomycetes > Kitasatosporales > Streptomycetaceae > Streptomyces > Streptomyces sp. NBC_00080. The sequence continues at coordinate 7,015,034 of NZ_CP108235.1, read as the reverse complement.
GCGCCGCGGCGAACGACCACGCCAGCAACGCCCCCTTCGCACCGAGCTTCAGCGGAGCGGAGAACGTGACCCCCTTGCCCGCCGACTGCGCATGGGCGATCACATCGGAGTCGGGCCCCAGCCACACCCCCAGCCGCCACGCCAGCAACGACCCGAGGAATCCCCCGACGGCGAGAGCGATCACCAGCGGCACTCCACCGCGCCGCCGCCACAGGAAGACGGCCGCGGCACTCACGGCCCCGCATGCCAGGGCCAGCAGCGTGAACGTTCCGTCCACGCCGATCGCCTGCTCCCCCTCGGTGTCCTTGAAGTAGACGACCCAGTTGTCGTCCACCAGGTCACCGACGAGCGGCACCTTGGGCGCCAGCCACACCCACAGCAGCCCGAGCAGCGCTCCGGCGAGCGCGACCGCCACCGTGATGACGGCGGCTTCGCGCAGTTCGGTCTTCATGCCGGGCCCGTCCTGTCCGTACGCGACGTCATGGGGCGCGGTGGCCACCCCCGCGTGCCCGCCGGGCGGCGGAGGCCAGGCCGTGTGCGGGGAGGGTTCGTGCGGCGGCGGAGGCGGAGTCAGCGGTGCGGTCACTCTGACATCGTGCCAGGCGCGCCTGTGCCGCGCGTCACCGGACGGCGGCTCGGCGGTACGCCCAGGTGGCGACGGCCAGCGAAACGACGCCGACCCCGGCGCACACGGCGAGGTCGGCAAGGACGAACGCCCAGTCGGGACTCGCCCGGAAGGTCCGGGCGAACGCCTCGACCCCGTACGTCGACGGCAGCAGATCGCGGGCGAAGCGCACCGCCTCCGGCATCCGGTCCGGCGGCAGCACGCCCAGCAGCAGCGCCGCCGACATGCCGAGCTGCCCCAGCACGGTGGCCAGCTCCGGCCGCGGCGCGAGCAGCCCGAAGGCCGCGCCGAGTCCGGACAGGGCGGCGCCGGCCAGCGGGATCACGGCCGCGAGGATCCACAGATGGGTGAGCGGAAGCCCGAACAGCACGCATCCGAAGACCGCGGTCACCAGGGTTCCCGGCACGGTGAAGGACGCGTACGCACCCGCCGCCCCGAGCACCACGGCCGCGGGCGGCACCGGAAGGGTCGCGTAGTGGTCCAGCCCGCCGCTGGACCGCAGCTGTCCGAAGTACTGCGCGAGCAGGTTCAGCGCGACGAACGCGACGACGAGGACCGCGGAGCCCGCCACCACGGCCTCCGCCTCGCGGCCCCCGTCCACCACCCCCCGCATCATGATCAGGATGCCGACCGACTGGAAGGTCGCCACGAACAGCAGCGGGATGCGCGCCACCCGGGCCCGGGACAGCTGGGCCCGGTACACGGCCACCAGCGACGGCCACAGCCGCGCGCGGGGGGCCAGCTCGGCGGCGGCGCGGGGCGCCGTCTCCGTGACGGCCCGGGCGCTTCCCGGCAGAACCTCGGCGGGTACGACACTCACGTGACGTTGCTCCTCTTCCCTACGGTTCCCCTACCGTCCCATACGGGCCTGGAGGCTCGCTCGCTCACCTCGGCGCCCCGCGCTCTCGCCGCCCTCAAGCCCGCACCAGCCCCTGCCGTGCCGCCCCGCCCAGCGCCAGATAGACGTCCTCCAGGCTCGGTGTGGCCAGGGTGAAGTCGTCCAGGGCGGCGAAGGCGGCCCCGCCGGTGACGGTGGCGACGACCGCGCGGGCCTCGTCGGGCGCCAGCCGCAGGGTCCAGCGGCGGCCCGACTCCACGGCCCGCTCGCGCAGCGCGGCGACCTCGGGCACGTCCAGCGGCGCCCGCTCGCGCCACACCAGTTCGACCCGCACCTCGTCGGCGACCTGCTCCTTGAGCCCCGTGGGGGTGTCGCAGGCGATGACCCGGCCCTGGTCGATGACGGCGACCCGGTCGAGGACGGTCTCCGCCTCGATGACGTTGTGGGTGACGAGCAGCACGGTCGTCCCGCGCTCGGCCCGCCGCCGGTCCACGGAGGCCCACACGGCCCGCCGTGCCACCGGATCCATCCCGGTGGTCGGTTCGTCCAGCACGAGCAGGGGGCGCTCCCCCACCAGCACGGCGGCGAAGCAGGCCAGCCGGCGCTGCCCGCCGGACAGCTTGCGCAGCGGCCGTCCGGCGATCGGCGTGAGACCCAGCTCGTCGAGGACGGCGTCCCGCTCCCGGCGCGCCGCGCGTACGTCGAGGCCGCGCAGCCGTCCGGTGGTCTCGGCGGCCAGCGAGACGGTGAGGTCGTCGAGGGCGGTGGACTCCTGCCCGAGGTAGGCGAGGATCCGCGCGGCCCGCTCGGGGTGGCGCACGATGTCGTGCCCGAGGATCTCCACGCTGCCCGAGTCGGGCCGCATCAGCCCGGTCATCTGCCGTACGAGGGTGGTCTTCCCGGCGCCGTTCGGCCCGAGCAGCCCGAAGATCTCACCGCGCCGGATGTCCAGCCGTACGTCGTCGGTGGCCCGGACCTCGGGGGTCGCGGGAGTGCCGCGCCGGCCGCGGACCGCCGGATAGGTCTTGGTCAGCCCGCGCACGGCACACACGACCTCGTCCCTGTGCCGAATGGGCGGTGCCGCGCGCGTACTCACAAGGGACGAGACTACGGGGTCACGGACCGTCGCTCGCCTTCGGGGCGTTCCGGGCGGCCGGTTCAGTCCCCGGCCGGAGCGTGCTCGGCGGCCGTCCGTACGTCGATCTCGCGCCAGAATCCCGCCCGGATGGCGTACCGGTCGTGTTCGTCGATCTGGTCGTCCTTGTGCGCGAGCAGTCCGAAGCGGGCCGCGTACCTCAGCAGCTCGCCGTCGATGCGGTGCGGGATCCGCGGGTACATGCCCGACAGCTTCTGGAGCTGACCCTGCTCGCCGAGGCGCGCCATCCACCGGCGGGCGAAGACCTGCCCCACCTCGAACGGGTCGCCGCCGACGGTGGTGATGTCCTCCTCGCGGTCGGCCCACCGCTGCTCCGCAGTGGTGAGCTGCGCGAGCGTCGGCATCGCGGCGACCTCGGAGGGCTCGGCGGGGGTCCCGGGACGGTCGACCCATCCCTTGTCGGAGGACCAGCGCAGGGTCGCCGTGGTGGGGTGCTGGACGGCCTGGGCGCCGGGTGTGCGCAGGGCGGCCAGATCCTTGGGGGTCGGCACGCCTCCCTTGGGCGCGGGGATGCGCTCCTCGGTGCCGTTCTCGGAGGCGCCGGCCGCGGAGGCGTGCTCGGTCTCCTCGGCGCTCCGCTCGGAGGCGCGGGCGAGGCCGGAGTCGGGCAGCGGCGCGGAGAGGATCGCGGCGATCTCGGGCCGGGGCGCGGGCGGCGAGGCGCAGCTGCCGCCGACCTCCTTGGCGCGTACGGCCTTGGTGATCCAGATGCGGTCCAGGACGCGCCGTTCGTCGGCCTCGGCGACCAGGTCCTCGGACTGGTTGTAGTCGCCGTCGGCGGCCTGGACGGCCCACAGGTGGACGGCGACGCCGTGCTCCTTGGCGGCCATCATGCCGGGCAGCAGATCGCCGTCGCCGGTGACGAGGACGACGTCGGAGCAGGCGCGGTTGCGGGCCAGCTCGGTCAGCTCGGCGTGCATGGCGGCGTCGACGCCCTTCTGGGCCCAGCGGCCGTCGCTGCGGGTCAGCGCGCCCAGCCGGACGGTCACCCGGGGCATCACACGCAGTCTGCGGTGTTCGGGCTGGGGAACGCGGTCGGGGGCGCCGTCGAACCAGTAGATGCGCAGCAGCGGCCGCTCGGTCTCCGACTCGGCCTGTTCACGCAGGCCCTGGACGAGGGCGGAGTGGTCGACGGTGATCCTCGATCGCGAGGGCTCTCCGGCGAGGAGGCTGGCGGCGGCCCCCAGCAGATACCCGGCGTCCACCAGGACGATGCAGCGGTCCACACGACTCACCCTCTTTCCGGGAGGTTTGCATCGGGCTTTCTTCGAGTCTGCCCGACCACGCGGAGGTTAACGGCCGGAACTCGATCTTCGGCGTGGCGTTTCGGGGGCTTGCGCTCCGACAAACCCTGTTACAGACGGTAATTATCCGAAATGCGTTGTAAGTCAGCCTATGTGAGTCTGGTCCCGTCGATGGCCCCCAGATCCCCCCAGGAGGCAGATCACCATGGCCAAGAACAAGAAGCAGGAGCGTAAACAGCCGCAGTCCGAGCGCGGTCAGCAGGCCGCCCAGCAGTCCTCGATGGAGTCGCAGGCCGAGCAGCGCATCGCACAGGTGACGCCGGCCGATGTCGCCCGCAAGGGCAGGCAGAAGCGCTTCGGCCACAACTGACATCCCGGCGAGGGGCCGTTGCGGCTCGCACACACCGAGGGGCGCATCCGGTACCGGATGCGCCCCTCGTAGGTTTCTTCCCCGTCGGTCCCCCGTCTTCTGCCGCGCTCAGCCGGCCAGGCAGGACGGGCCGAGCAGCACCTTCAGATCACCGAACAGCGCGGGGTCGGGCTTGACCCGGTGCCGGTCCAGACGCAGAACGGTCGTCTTGGTCGGGCCTTGGAGCCTGATCCGGACCTCGCTGTCACCCCGGTGGTGGGTGAGGATCTCCCCCAGGCGGTTGATCATCGGCGGGGTGACCCGGGTGGCCGGGATGGTGAGGATCACGGGGGCGTTGGTGCCCGCGTTCGACAGGTCGGGGACCTGGAGCTCCATGGCGACGAGCCGGGGCACGTCCTCCCGCTTGTCGAGGCGGCCCTTGACGAAGACGACGGCGTCCTCGACGAGTTGGGTCGAGACGAGCTGGTAGGTCGCCGGGAAGAACATGCACTCGATGGAGCCCGCGAGGTCCTCGACGGTGGCGATCGCCCAGGCGTTGCCCTGCTTGGTCATCTTCCGCTGGAGCCCGGAGATGATGCCGCCGATGGTGACGACCGCGCCGTCCGCGTGCTCTCCACCGGTGAGTTGGGCGATGCCCGCGTCGGCCTTGTCGGACAGCACGTGCTCCAGGCCGAAGAGCGGGTGGTCGGAGACGTACAGACCGAGCATCTCCCGCTCCTGGGCGAGCAGATACGTCTTCTCCCACTCGTCGGTCGTGAACTCGACGTCGAGTCCGAAGCCGGGCTCGCTCGTCTCCTCCTCGCCCATGCCGCCGAAGAGGTCGAACTGACCCTCGGCCTCCTTGCGCTTGACCGCGACCACGTTGTCGATCATCGGCTCGAAGTGCGCGGTGAGGCCCTTGCGGGTGTGCCCCAGGGTGTCGAACGCGCCCGCCTTGATCAGCGACTCCGTGGTGCGCTTGTTGCACGCGACCGCCTCGACCTTGTCGAGGTAGTCGGGGAAGGAGCCGTACTTGCCCTTGGCCTTGCGGCTCCTGATGATCGACTCCACCACGTTGGTGCCGACGTTGCGCACGGCTTCGAGGCCGAAGAGGATCACGTCGTCGCCCTGTGCTGCGAAGTTGTGCACCGACTCGTTGACGTTCGGCGGGAGCACCTTGATGCCCATGCGGCGGCACTCGTTGAGGTAGACGGCCGACTTGTCCTTGTCGTCCTTGACCGAGGTGAGCAGTCCGGCCATGTACTCGGCGGGGTGGTTCGCCTTCAGGTAGGCGGTCCAGTACGAGACCAGGCCGTACGCGGCGGAGTGCGCCTTGTTGAAGGCGTAGCCGGCGAAGGGGACCAGCACGTCCCACAGGGCCTTGATCGCCTCGTCGCTGTAGCCCTTCTTCTTGGCGCCCTCCTGGAAGAGGACGAAGTTCTTCGCCAGCTCGTCGGGCTTCTTCTTGCCCATCACGCGGCGCAGGATGTCGGCCTCGCCGAGCGAGTACCCGGCGATGATCTGGGCGGCCTTCTGCACCTGCTCCTGGTAGACGATCAGGCCGTAGGTGACCGCCAGGACCTCTTCGAGCGGCTCCTCGAGCTCCTTGTGGATCGGGGTGATCTCCTGGAGCTTGTTCTTGCGGAGCGCGTAGTTGGTGTGCGAGTCCATGCCCATCGGGCCGGGACGGTAGAGCGCCGAGACGGCGGAGATGTCTTCGAAGTTGTCGGGCTTCATCAGGCGCAGCAGCGAGCGCATGGGGCCGCCGTCGAACTGGAAGACGCCGAGGGTCTCGCCGCGCTGGAGGAGTTCGAAGGTCTTCGGGTCGTCCAGCGGCAGGGCCAGCAGGTCGAGGTCGATGCCCTTGTTGGACTTCACCATCTTGACGGCGTCGTCCATGATCGTCAGGTTGCGCAGGCCGAGGAAGTCCATCTTCAGCAGGCCGAGCGACTCGCACTGCGGGTAGTCCCACTGGGTGATGGTCACGCCGTCCGTGTGCCGCACCCAGATGGGGGCGTGGTCGACGATGGGCTCGCTGGACATGATCACGCCGGCCGCGTGCACACCCATCTGCCGGACCAGGCCCTCGACGCCCTTGGCGGTGTCGATGACCTTCTTGACGTCCGGCTCGTTCTCGTACATCGCGCGGATCTCGCCCGCCTCGCTGTACCGCGGGTGCGAGGGGTCGGTGATGCCGTTGAGGTCGATGCCCTTGCCCAGGACGTCGGCGGGCATGGCCTTGGTGAGGCGGTCGCCCATCGCGTACGGGTAGCCCAGCACGCGCGCGGAGTCCTTGATGGCGTTCTTCGCCTTGATCTTGCCGTAGGTGCCGATCATGGCGACCTTGTCGGCGCCGTACTTCTCGGTCACGTACCGGATCACCTCGACGCGCCTGCGCTCGTCGAAGTCGATGTCGACATCGGGCATGGAGACGCGCTCGGGGTTGAGGAACCGCTCGAAGATCAGGCCGTGCGGGATCGGGTCGAGGTCGGTGATGCCCATCGCGTAGGCGACGATCGAGCCGGCCGCGGAGCCACGCCCGGGACCGACCGCGATGCCCTGGTTCTTCGCCCACATGATGAAGTCGGCGACGACGAGGAAGTAGCCCGGGAACCCCATCTGGATGATGACGTCCATCTCGTACTCGACCTGCTTCTGCCGGTCGTCGGGGACGCCGCCCGGGAAGCGGCGGTCCATGCCCCGGCGGACCTCCTCCTTGAACCAGGTGACCTCGGTGAAGCCGTCGGGGATGTCGAACTTCGGCATGAGGTTCTTCGCCTCGAACATGCCGGTGGTGTCGATCTGCTCGGCCACCAGGAGGGTGTTGGCGCAGCCCTCCTGCCAGGCGTCCGAGGAGTCGATGGCGTACATCTCGTCCGTGGACTTCAGGTAGTAGCCGGTGCCGTCGAAGCGGAAGCGGTCCGGGTCCGAGAGGTTCTTGCCGGTCTGGATGCACAGCAGCGCGTCGTGCGCGGTCGCCTCGTGCGCGTACGTGTAGTGCGAGTCGTTGGTGACCAGCGGCGGGATGCCGAGCTTCTTGCCGATCTCCAGGAGGCCGTCACGGACCCGGCTCTCGATCTCGATGCCGTGGTCCATCAGCTCCAGGAAGTACCGGTCCTTGCCGAAGATGTCCTGGTAGTCGGCGGCCGCCTTCAGCGCCTCCTCCTTCTGACCGAGGCGCAACCGGGTCTGGAGCTCGCCGGAGGGACAGCCGGTGGAGGCGATGAGCCCCTCGGACCACTGGGAGATCGTCTCCTTGTCCATCCGGGGCCACTTCTGGAGCCAGCCCTCGGCGTACGCGTCGGAGGAGAGCTTGAAGAGGTTGTGCAGGCCCGTCGCGTTGGCCGCCCAGATCGTCTTGTGGGTGTAGCCACCGGAACCGGAGACGTCGTCGCGCTTCTGGTGCGGCTGGCCCCACTGGATCTTGCGCTTGTTGCGCCGCGACTCGGGGGCGACATACGCCTCGATCCCGATGATCGGAGTGACTCCGGCCTTCTTCGCGGTGTGGAAGAAGTCGTACGCCCCGTGCAGGTTGCCGTGGTCGGACATGGCGATATGGGTCATGCCCATCTCGTTGCACGCGTCGAACATGTCCTTGAGCCGCGCGGCACCGTCCAGCAGCGAGTACTGGGTGTGGACGTGCAGGTGCGTGAACGGCGGCTTTGACACGGCTGCGGCCTCCAAGGGAAACAAACGGCAACGGGTGTCCCACCGGTTACGGACGGATCGGGGGACAGCGTCGAAGTCTATGCCTCGCGACTGACACCCGGGCTCGTTCCCCACGTACCTTCACGGTGGGGCCGCGGGCACTTCCGCCCGGCCCCGCCCGTTGGATGCGACAGAAGCGCTGTCGTACATGTCATGCACCAGGAGGCACCCAGCGATGTCGGTTCCGCAGCTCAACGACGAGCACCGCGGCGAGGAGATCCTCGCCGTCTTCGACACCGCGTTCGGAGAGCTCCTGGCCGCCGACCCGGCCGCGTTCCGGGTGAAGTTCCGGAAGATGGCGGCCTCGGCGTTCGCGTTCTACCGCGGTACCGCGGGCCTCTTCTACCACGACCTCGACGCCGAGAAGCGGGGCGGCCCGTTCCTGGACGAGCGCACCTCGCGCGTGTGGATCCACGGCGACCTGCACGCGGAGAACTTCGGCACGTACATGGACGCGACAGGCCGGCTGATCTTCAACGTCAACGACTTCGACGAGGCGTACGTCGGCCCCTTCACCTGGGACCTGAAGCGCCTGTCCGCCTCCATCGCCCTCATCGGGTACGCGAAGGCGCTCGGTGACGATCAGATCAGCGAGCTGGTGGAGGTGTACGCGGGCGCCTACCGGGAGCGGATCCACGCGCTGGCCACCGGCGCCAAGAGCGACGAGGTGCCGCCCTTCGCCCTGGACACCGCGCAGGGCCCGCTGCTCGACGCGCTGCGCGACGCGCGCTCCCTGACCCGCTTCGGGCTGCTGGACTCGATGACCGAGATCCGTGACTTCGAGCGCCGCTTCGCGCCGGGCGGCGGCTCCATCGAGCTGGACGCGGCCACCCGCTACAAGGTGCTCGCGGCCTTCGACGGCTATCTGGAGACCCTGCCGGAGACCTCCCTGGCCCGCCCGGACTCCTACCGCGTGAAGGACGTCGTCGGCCGCCGGGGCATCGGCATCGGCTCGGCCGGGCTGCCGTCGTACAACATCCTCCTCGAGGGCCACAGCGACGCCCTGGAGAACGACGTGGTGATCTACATCAAGCAGGCCCAGACGCCGGCCGTCTCCCGGCACATCACGGACCCGGCGATCCGCGACTACTTCCAGCACGAGGGCCACCGCACGGTGATCTCCCAGCGCGCCCTCCAGCAGCATGCCGACCCGTGGCTGGGCTGGACCGAGCTGGGCGGCGCCGGGCAGCTGGTCGCCGAGGTCTCGCCCTACGCGGTCGACCTGGACTGGGGCGACATCGACGACCCGGAGGAGATCGCGGGCGTCGTCGCCGACCTGGGCCGGGCCACGGCCACGATGCACGCGGCGGCGGACGACACCTCCGGCGAGTCCCTGGTGCCCTTCTCCACCGAGCGGGCCATCGACGCGGCGATCGCGGCCGACGAGGACGGCTTCGCGCCGCTCCTGGTCGACTTCGCGCACACGTACGGCGCACGCGCGCGTACCGACCACCAGATCTTCGTCGACCTGTTCCGCAACGGCCGGATTCCAGGTCTCTAACGGTCCGCCTTCTCACAGGGACCCTTTAGGGGTCTCCTACAGGAGCACGTGACACACTCTCCTCCGCTATGGACATATCCGGGACCCGCCTCAGAGCCGTACGCGCGGCGCTGTTCACGGCATGCGTCGTGACGCTCAGCACCGCGTCGCACGTGCTGCTGTCCCGGGCCCCGCTGCCGCTCAACACGGTGGCCGCCGTCGCGGCCGCCGTGTTCGCCCTCGCGTACGTCCTCGCGGGCCGCGAGTGCGGCTTCGGGCGGATCGCCGCCCTGCTGATCCCGCTGGAGCTGGCGGCCGACACCGTCTTCACCACCGGCCAGCACGTCTGCTACGGCCGTGCGGGCGGTCCGGTCGCCGGCCCGCTGGCCTCGGTCGGCTGGGACGTGCTGTGCGGCGACGGCACTCCCGTCGGTACCCCGCTGGCCCAGGTCACCGGCACCGACACCGACCGGCTGGGCGGGCTCATGGCCCACCCCGACCCGGCCGCCGCGTGGCTGCTGCTCGGCGCGCACGTCTGCGTCGGCCTGATCGCGGCCGCCTGGCTGCGTCGGGGCGAGCGGGCGCTGGCCCAGCTGCTGCGGGCCGCGACCGCGACGACCTTCCGGCCGCTGCTGCTGGCCGTCGCCGCCGTGGCCGTACGACGCGCCCCGGCGGCCCGCCGCCTGCCGCGGCCCACCCGCCGGTCGACCACCGTCCGCGAGCGGATTCTCGTGCACTCCTTGGGACGGCGTGGACCGCCGTGCTCGCTCGCCGCGGTCTGAACAGACCCGCACGTCTGCGCAGGCCCCGGCAACCGAGCACCACTTCAGTCCCTCAGTACCCACACGAACTTCCGCGTACGACATGTGCGCGTCCCTTTGGAGAACACCATGAGCAAGCGGAACAGCGCTGCGGCGAAGACGGCGGCCCGGGAGCGGCTGCGCATCGAGCGTGAGCGCGAGGCCAAGCGGGTCAAGACCAGGCGGCAGGTCATCGTCGCCCTCTCGGTCGTCGGCGTGCTCGCAGCGGCCGGCGGCATAGGTTACGCCGTCGTCCAGGCGAACAAGCCCGGCTACTGGGAGGACGCGGCGAAGGCCAAGCTGGTCAAGCCGGCCAACACCAGCGGCAAGAACGGCACGACGGTCGTCATGGGCAAGGCGAGCGCCAAGAAGACGCTCGTGATGTACGAGGACCCGCGCTGCCCGGTCTGCGCCCAGTTCGAGCAGACCGTCGGCGCGACGGTGAAGAGCGACTACGACGCCGGCAAGTTCAAGATCGAGTACGTCGGCGCGACCTTCCTCGACCGCAGCCTGACGGGTGAGGGCTCCAAGAACGCGCTCAGCGCCCTGGGTGCCGCGCTCAACGTCAGCCCCGAGGCGTTCCTCGAGTACAAGACCGCGATGTACTCGGCGAAGTACCACCCCGAGGAGACCGAGGACAAGTTCAAGGACGACTCCTACCTGATCAAGGTGGCGGACACGGTCTCGGCGCTGAAGGGCAACGCCAAGTTCCAGAGCGCCGTGAAGAACGGCACCTACGACCGGTGGGCGCTGGAGATGTCCAAGACGTTCGACAAGAGCGGCGTCTCGGGCACCCCGACGCTGAAGATGGACGGCAAGACGCTGACCGGCTCCGACGGGCAGGGCAACGCCCCGATGACGGTGGCCGACTTCACCACGGCGATCGACGCGGCGCTCAAGGGCTGACCCGCTCCTGATCCGACGCTTCGAGGAAGAGCGGGCGAACTTTTGGGAGTTCGCCCGCTCTTTTGTCGTACTGGTCAGTAATCTGATCGTCCGTGACCAGTCGATACAGATCCTCCGAGAGCGCCGACACCCCGTCAGAGCGCCCCAACTCGCTGTCGCCGCGCCGCCGTACGGCGCTCAAGGCCGTGGCGGCCACCGCGGTGCTGGCCGGCCCGCTCGCCGCCGCGCTGCCGGCCCGTGCCGCCGAGGCCCCCGTCTTCCTGCACGGCCTCGCCTCCGGCGATCCGCTGCCCGACGGCGTCCTGCTGTGGACCCGGGTGACGCCCACCCCCGAGGCGATACCCGGCTCCGGACTCGGCCCGGCCACGGAGGTGAGCTGGGTCGTCGCCACGGACAAGGCGCTGACGAACGTGGTCGCCAAGGGCTCCACCAGCGCCTCCGCCGCGACCGACCACACCGTCAAGGCCGACATCCGCGGTCTCGCGCCCGCCACCGACTACTGGTTCCGCTTCTCGGCCGGCGGCACCGACTCCCCGGTGGCGCGCACCCGCACCGCGCCGGCGGCGGACGCCGCCGTGCCGGGCCTGCGCTTCGGCGTGGTCTCCTGCGCCAACTGGGAGGCCGGCTACTTCTCCTCGTACCGTCACCTCGCCGCCCGCGGCGACCTGGACGCCTGGCTGCACCTGGGCGACTACATCTACGAGTACGGCACCGGCGAGTACGGCACGCGCGGAACCGTCGTACGGCAGACGGCGCCCACCCACGAGATCCTCACCCTCGCCGACTACCGCACCCGGCACGGCAAGTACAAGACCGATCCGGACCTTCAGGCCCTGCACGCGAAGGCGCCGGTCGTCGCGATCTGGGACGACCACGAGTTCGCCAACGACACCTGGTCGGGCGGCGCCGAGAACCACACCGAGGGCGCCGAGGGCGCCTGGTCGTCCCGGCAAGCGGCCGCCAAGCAGGCCTACTTCGAGTGGATGCCGGTCCGGCCGGCCATCGCCGGCACCACCTACCGCCGGCTGCGCTTCGGCAAGCTCGCCGATCTGTCCCTGCTGGACCTGCGGTCCTTCCGCTCGCAGCAGGTCGCCGTCGGCAACGGCACCGTGGACGACCCGGACCGCACGCTCACCGGCCGCGCCCAGCTCGACTGGCTGAAGGCCGGGCTGAAGGCGTCCGACACCACCTGGCGGCTGGTCGGCAACTCGGTGATGATCTCGCCCTTCGCCATCGGTTCGCTCTCCGCGGACCTGTTCAAGCCGCTCGCCAAGCTGCTCGGCCTGCCCCAGGAGGGCATCGCCCTCAACACCGACCAGTGGGACGGCTACACCGACGACCGCCGCGAACTCCTGGCCCACCTGCGCTCCCACGCCATCCGCAACACCGTCTTCCTGACCGGTGACATCCACATGGCGTGGGCCAACGACGTGCCGGTGGACGCCGGGACGTACCCGCTGTCGGCCTCGGCCGCCACGGAGTTCGTGGTCACCTCGGTGACCTCCGACAACCTCGACGACATGGTGAAGGTCCCGGAGGGCACGCTCACCGCGATCGCCTCCCCGGTCATCCGGGCCGCCAACCGGCACGTCCACTTCGTCGACACCGACCGGCACGGCTACGGCGTCCTGGACATCACGGCCGAGCGCGCGCAGATGGACTACTACGTCCTGTCCGACCGCACCACCACCACGGCGACCTCAGCCTGGTCCCGCTCGTACCGCACGCGCAGCGGCACGCAGAAGGTGGAGCGGACCTACGACCCGGTCTAGTCCCTTCCGGAGCTCCGGATCCCTCCGGAGCTCCAGGTCCCTCCGGAGCTCCAGGTCCCTCTAGAGCGAGTCGAGGAAGCCGAGCGCCACCCGCCAGGTGGCCTCGGCCGCCTCCTCGTCGTAGTCGGGCAGCTCGGGGTCGGTGTACAGGTGCCCGGCTCCCGCGTACCGGTAGATCTCCACGTCGGCGCCCGCTCTGCCCATCTGCAGATACCAGGCGCTCAGCCAGTCGTCGGTCTCGAACTGGTCCGGCTCCGCGACGTGCAGTTGCACCGCGAGGCCGTCCACCGAGACGTTCGGCGCCAGGTCCGAGGTGCCGTGCAGCAGGAGCAGGCCACGCGCTCCGGCGTCGCCGAGGGCGAGGGTCTGGGCGATCGACGCACCGAGCGAGAACCCTGCGTACACCAGCCCGCGCTCCGAGTAGGGCGCGGCGGCCAGGACGGCTCTCTTCAGCAGCTCGTCCTTGCCGATCTCCTCGTTGTACGCCATGCCCTCCTCGACCGTGTCGAACGTACGGCCCTCGAAGAGGTCCGGCGTCCACACCTCGTGCCCGGCGGCGCGCAGCCGGTCCGCCGCGGCGCGCACCGCGGGCCGCGGACCGTAGGTCGAGTGAAAGAGCATGATGTTCATGTGCCCATGGTGCCAGCCTGCACCGACAACGCCGTGCGTGCGCCTCCTCACAGAAACCGCATGTTCAGGACCCCTCCGACCCGGTTACGTTCGAAGGCATGGAGAACCTGCTCCGCCCCGTGATCGTGGTCGGCGGCTCGGTCGTGCTGACAGTCCTCGTCGGCTGGGCCACCGACCGCCTGCTGTCCAAGGCCGACCTGCGGCACCCCGAGACCCCGCTGTGGGGTCTGCTGCGCCGTGGCCGCATCCCCTATCAGCTCGTGCTGTGCGCGGCGCTGCTGAGAGGGTCATACGACGCCGCGCAGTTGCTGGAGGACCATCGGACCGGCATCGGCCAGTTCCTCACCCTGGTGCTGATCGGCTCGGCGGCCTGGCTGGTGATCAGGATCGCGGCGGCGATCGTCGAGACGTCGTACTCGCGCTACGCGCGCGTGCACCGCGATCCGGCCCGGGTCCGGCGGGTGCGGACCCAGGTGTCGCTGATCATGCGGGTGGTGGCGGCCGTCGTCGGGGTGGTCGCGGCGGCCTCGATGCTGCTGACGTTCCCCGCCATGCGCGCGGCGGGCGCCTCCCTGCTGGCCTCGGCCGGGATCCTCGGCATCGTCGCCGGTGTGGCCGCCCAGTCGACCCTGAGCAACATGTTCGCCGGCTTCCAGATCGCCTTCGGCGACATGGTGCGCATCGGCGACACGGTCGTGGTGGACGGCGAGTGGGGCACGGTCGAGGAGATCACCCTGACCTTCCTGACCGTGCGGACCTGGGACGAGCGCCGGATCACGATGCCGGTCTCGTACTTCACCTCGAAGCCCTTCGAGAACTGGTCGCGCGGCACCCCGCAGATGACCGGCATCGTCTACTGGCACGTCGACCACGCGGCGCCGGTGGAGGCGATGCGCGAGAAGCTGCGCGACATCCTGCGCGAGTGCCCGGCCTGGGACGGCCGCGCCTGCGGGCTCGACGTCACCGACACCACGCCCAACACCATGCAGGTGCGGGCCCTGGTCACGGCGAAGGACGCCGACGACATCTGGACGGTGCGGGTCAGGGTCCGCGAGGAGATGATCCGCTGGCTGTCCAAGGAGCACCCGTACGCGCTCCCGAGGGTCAACACGGCGGACGCGGCGCTGCCCCCGGGCCGCCACCTGCCCGGCCAGTCCCACTCCCCCGACGGTGCGGCCCGGCGCGTCCACGAGCCGCCGCGGACGGCCCGCTGAGCGTCAGTTCCCGCGCTCCGCACCCCCGTTGACCTGGACGACCTGTGAAGTGACGTGACCGGCGCCCGGGGAGGCCAGCCAGTGCAGTGTGGCGGCGATGTCCCCGGGCGTCCCGGCGCGCCCGGTGAAGGTCTCGCCGACGAGCCGCTCGCGCCGCGCGGGCTCGATGGCGTCCCCGAAGAACCCGGTGTCCTCGACGTATCCCGGGGCGACGAGGTTCGCGGTGATGCCCCGGGGCCCCAACTCCCGGGCGAGATCACGCGCGTACGGGTGCAGCGCGGCCTTGGCGCCGCCGTACGCCCCGCTGCCCGACCCCCGGTACGCGGCGATCGAGCTGACGAACAGCACCCGTCCGCCCGGCGAGGCGAGCCGGTCCTTCAGGGCCTCGGTGAGCAGGGCGGCGCTGAGGGTGTTGCTACGGAAGTTGACGGTCCAGTGGTGCGCGACGCGGTCGAGCGGATCCGCACTGTCGCTCGGCGGCTCCAGGTGCCCGGCGCCCCCGGCGCTGTGCACCAGCACGTCCACGGTGGCGAACTCCGCCTCGACGAACCGGGCCACCCCCCGCACCTGCTCCGGCTCACTCAGATCCGCGGCGTAGGTGAGCGCCCCGGCCACCCCGGCCTTCTCCAGCACCTCCGCCCGCCGCCCGAGCAGCAGCACCCGGTCCCCGTCCGCGGCGAAGACCCGCGCCGCGGCGAGCCCGATCCCTGTTCCGCCTCCACTGATCACCACGTTGCGTGCCATGGTCCGAGCGTAACGAGCAGTACCGACAGGGGTCATGGCGGTTTACGCGAATGCCATGAACCGGGCGGCCGCGCAAGGCGGGGCCGCCCGGCCCGGTCGCCTCACCTGAGGCTGCGCACGTCCAGATGCCGCAGCACCCGGTCCACGATCTCCGGATCGGAGCCCGGCTCGCTGCGCGCCGCGACCACCTCGTGCCGGGCCGCGCTCAGCATCTCCCCCTGGATCCGCCGCACCCGCTTCAGCCTGCGCACCCGCTGGTCGTGGCCCTCGCGCCGTTCGTCCTCCCCGACGTCGGGGCTGATCCGCAACCCGATGTCGAAGGCCCGCCGCAGCATCTGCTCGGACAGCTCCTCCGGCAGGTCCTCCTCGGCCTCGATCTCCCGCAGCCGCTGCTTCGCCGCCTTCGCGGCCCGCACCGCGAGCTCCTTCTCGAACTCCTTCTCGCGGTCGCTGTCCGCCTGCACGTCGAGGCGCTTCACCAGCCACGGCAGGGTCAGTCCCTGGAGGACCAGGGTGGCCATGATCACGCCGAACGCGATGAAGATGATCTCGTCCCGGTCGGGGAAGGGCCCGCCGTCGTCGGTCTTCAGCGGCACGGCCAGCGCCAGCGCCACCGAGGCCACCCCGCGCATCCCGGCCCACCACATGACGAGGGTCTCCCGCCAGTTCGTCGGAATGTCCTCGAGGTGGTCCTGTCTGGCGTGCAGCCGCTGCGTCAGCCAGGTCGCCGGGAGCAGCCACAGCAGCCGTACGACGACCACGACGACCACGATCACCCCGGCCCAGCCCAGCATCTCCCCCCACCGCCCGGACGCCGTCCGGATCGCGTTGTGCAGCTCCAGGCCGATCAGCCCGAACGCGACGCCCGTGACGAGGGTGTCGATGATGTCCCAGAAGGTGTGGCCGGCCAGCCGGGTCAGCACGTCGTCCGGGTCGGTGGCGTACTCGGCGAGGAACATGGCCGTGGTCAGGACGGCAAGCACCCCGGACCCGTGGAACTCCTCCGCCAGCACGTACGAGGCGTACGGCACCAGGAGCGTCAGCCCGATCTGCAACGTCGTGTCCCCGAGGACGTCCAGCAGCCTGTTCGCGCCCCAGCCGAGCGCGACACCCACCGCCACCGCCACCACCGCGGACAGCACCAGGTCGAGACCGGCCTGCCACGGCGAGAACGACCCGCTCACGGCCGCGGCGATCGCGACGTGGTAGAGCACGATGGCCGTCACGTCGTTGAACAGCCCCTCGCCCTCCAGGATGGACACCAGCCGGCGGGGCAGCCCGAGCTGCCCGGCCACCGCGGTGGCGGCCACCGGATCGGGCGGCGCGACCAGCGCGCCCAGCGCCACGGCCGCGGCGATCGGCAGACCCGGCACGATCGTGTGGGCCACGGCCGCCACGCACACCGTCGTGATGAACACCAGCGCGACGGCCAGCAGGAAGATCGGCCGCACGTTCGCCGCGAACTGCCGCCATGAGGTCCGCCGCACCGCCGCGTACAGCAGGGGCGGCAGCAGGAGGGGCAGGATCAGATCCGGCGGGATCTCCACGTTGGGCACGAAGTCGAGCACCGCGAGGACGATCCCGAGCAGGGTCATGAGCACCGGCGCGGGCAATCCGAACCGGTCCCCGACCGGGACGCTCACCACGGCCCCGAGCAACAGGACGAACAACAGGGCCAGCTGGTCCACGGTCAGCGCTCCGGGTCTAGACGATCAAGAACATCCAGACCTCCAGCGTCGCACGACCACCGTTCGCTACAGAGAACGCCGCATGGACCGGTGCGGAATCCCCGCCTCCATGTCCTGCGGCCCGTACGCCGCGTACCCCAGCCGCTCGTAGAACCCCAGCGCCTGGGTCTGTGCGTGCAGGTCCACGGCCGCGAGCCCCCGCGCGCGTGCCGCCTCCTCGATGGCCCGCACCAGCGCCACCCCGACACCCAGCCCGCGCGCCTCGCGTGTCACGGCGAGCCGCCCCAGGGAGCCCACCGACAGGTCGCCGCCGGTCCGGTCGGCGACCGCCTCGCCGTACAGCAGCCGCCCGGTGCCGAGCGGCAGCCCGTCCACCCGGACCGCCAGCACATGGACGGCGTCGGCGTCGTGCGCGTCGTACTCCAGGTCCTCGGGCACGCCCTGCTCGCCGACGAAGACCTCCTTGCGCACCGCGAAGCACGCCTCCCGGTCGGCAGGGTCCTCGGCGACCCGCACCGTGTACCCCTGCGGGCCGCTCATCCGTAGGTCTCCTCGCGGACCTGCTCCAGTGCCTTGGCCAGGTCCTCGGGGTAGTCACTGGCGAACTCCGCCCACTGCCCGTCCCCGGGGTGCTCGAAGCCCAGCCGCACCGCGTGCAGCCACTGCCGGGTCAGGCCGAGCCGCTTGGACAGCGTGGGGTCGGCGCCGTACGTCAGGTCGCCGACGCAGGGGTGGCGGTGGGCGGCCATGTGGACGCGGATCTGGTGCGTACGGCCCGTCTCCAGCTTCACGTCCAGCAGGGAGGCCGCGCGGAAGGCCTCGATCAGGTCGTAGTGCGTGACGGACGGCTTGCCCTCGGCCGTGACCGCCCACTTGTAGTCGTGGTGCGGGTGTCGGCCGATGGGCGCGTCGATCGTGCCACTGGTGGGGTCGGGGTGGCCCTGGACGAGCGTGTGGTAGCGCTTGTCGACCGTGCGCTCCTTGAACTGGCGCTTCAGCGACGTGTACGCCCGCTCCGACTTGGCGACCACCATCAGCCCCGAGGTGCCGACGTCCAGCCGGTGCACGATGCCCTGGCGCTCGGCGGCACCGGACGTGGAGATGCGGTACCCGGCGGCGGCGAGCCCGCCGATGACGGTCGTCCCGCTCCAGCCGGGCGACGGGTGCGCGGCCACGCCGACCGGCTTGACGATCACGACCACGTCGTCGTCGTCGTGCACGATCTCCATGCCCTCGACCGGCTCGGCGACGATCTGCACCGGCGCCGGGGCCTGGGGCATCTCGACCTCCAGCCAGGCCCCGCCGATCACCCGCTCGGATTTGCCGACCACCGAGCCGTCGACCGTGACCTTCCCCGCCGCAGCCAGCTCGGCGGCCTTCGTACGGGAGAAGCCGAACATGCGGGAGATGGCGGCGTCTACGCGCTCGCCCTCCAGGCCGTCCGGCACGGGCAGGGTGCGGGTCTCGGGAATCGTGCTCACCCGTCGAGTATGCCGGACGGCTCCGGTACCGCCGTACGGCCCTGTGGACAACCGCCGGGCGGTCAGTCCTTGTGGACGGTCCCGTCCGGGTCCAGGCCCTTGAAGGACAGCAGCACGATCAGGATGCCGCCGCAGACGATCGCCGAGTCCGCGAGGTTGAAGACCGCGAAGTGCTTCGGGGCGATGAAGTCCACGACCGCGCCCTCGAAAACGCCCGGCGCGCGGAAGATCCGGTCGGTGAGGTTGCCCAGCGCGCCACCCAGCAGCAGTCCCAGGGCGATCGCCCAGGGCAGGCTGTAGAGCTTGCGGGCGAGCCGGGCGATCACCACGATCACGGCCGTCGCGATCACCGTGAAGATGATGGTGAACGCCTCACCGAAGCCGAAGGCCGCGCCCGCGTTGCGGATGGCCTCGAACTTCAGCCAGTCCCCGATGATCTCGATCGGCGCGTGGTGCTCCAGCTTGGCGACCACGAGCATCTTGCTCACCAGGTCGATCACGTACGCGACCGTGGCGACGGTGAAGAGCACGGCGATCCGGCGCTTGCCCCTGGGCCGCGCCTCGGTGCTCTCCTGCCCGTCCGGGCCGGACGACTGCTCCGGCTCGGATCCCGCCTCTGGGATGTCCGGCGTACCGATGACGCGCTCCGCCTCTGCCACGTGAGTCCCTCAACCTAGGTACCTGACTGAGGACGAGGGTACGGCACACCCCCCGACCGCCAGGTGATCAGTACCGGCGCTCCTGCTTCTGCTTGCACTCGACGCACAGTGTGGCCCTCGGGAAGGCCTGCATCCGGGCCTTGCCGATGGCCTGGCCGCAGTTCTCGCACAGGCCGTACGTGCCGGCGTCCAGCCGCTCCAGGGCGTGCTCGGTCTGGATCAGCATCTCGCGCGCGTTGGCGGCCAGCGCCAGTTCGTGTTCACGCGTGATGTTCTTCGTCCCGGTGTCCGCCTGGTCGTCACCCGCGCCGTCCCCCGAGTCCCGCATCAGCCCCGTCAGGGCCGCCTCGGACGAGGCGAGCTCCGCCCGCAGCCGCCCCTGCTCGGACTCGAGCTCCGCACGGGCCTCCTCGACCTCCTGCGGCGTCCACGGCTCCTCGCCGGGGCGCACCGCGAGCTCGCCGGGCTCCACCGCCGCGAAGCGCGCCTTGGGAACAGCGGTCTTCGCCGCAGTGGCCGTACCCGGAGTCTTCTTCGCAACCACAGTCGTGGCTCCCGTCTGCTCCGCGGCCGAGGCCGCGCCCACCTTCTTGGCCGTGCTCTTCCTGCCCGCACTCGTCCCGGTCACGCCTTCGGCGCCGGCGATCTTCTCGACCGCCGCCTTCTCGGCGGTGACCTTCTTGGTGGCCGCCTTCCTGGCAGCCGGCTTCTTCGCGGTCGTCGTCTCCGCCGCGGCCGCCTTCTTGGCCGCGGTCTTCCTGGCGGCCGTCTTCTTGGCGGCAGGCTTCCCGGTGACCGTCTTCTTGGCGGCAGGCTTCCCAGTGACCGCCTTCGTGGCGACCACCGCGTCCGTGGCCGTCTTCTTCACCGCCCTCTTCGCGGCGCTCTTCTTCGCGGCGGGCGCCTTCCCGGCAGGTCCGTCCCTCTCGACCGGCTCCGCCGCCCCTGCCTCCGCCGCTTCCTCCTCCTCGGGTCTTCGAGCCACCGCCTTCTTGGCAGCCGACTTCCTTGCCGCGGCCTTCTTCGGTGCTCCGGCCGTCGCGGACCGCACCGACTTCACGGCCCCGGACTCCTTGGCCGCGCCGCCGGAGGCGCCGGAGGCACTCGTGGAGCTGCCGGACGCCGACTGCTGTACGGCGGTCTTCTTCGCCACCATGGCCGCGGCCCCTTCACATATTGTGATCTTGCACGCGAATCGTGCTGGGACGATAAATCGACTTGGAGCCCGCGGCAACGGGGCGCACCGCTCGATTCGCCCGCCTCGCGGCAAGCCTGCATCCGTTGTGCCCAGCTCCCCGCCCGGTAATCCGCCGAGCCGGACATCCCGGAATCCGAACGCGCATACCATCACACAGCCACCATTCGGGTGATTCCGGACCGGGTCGTCGGCCGGGTCCCGCGCCCCCGAAAACCCGTCGGCCGCTGTCGTCGGGGAGCCGTACACTGGGCGGAGCGAAAAGTGTGGATGGGGACGAGTAGCGGCGTACGCAGCCCAGAGCGACCCGGGGACGGTGGAAGCCCGGGGGCGAGCGCGTCGTGAAGATCACCCCGGAGCCGCCGGAAGAAAGCCGCAGCCGAAAGGCGAGGGCCAGTAGAACCGGCATCGCGACCCCAATGAGGGGGCTCACCGGCGCACGGAGCGCACCGGAGGGCCAAGGAGGGTGGTACCGCGGGAGCGCGCCGCACACGGCGTAGACAGGCAAGTCGGCTCTCGTCCCTCCGACGGAAGGAAGTATGTCCGCCGGAGGAAGCTCGTTGAATACGCAGCCGCAGTACCGCCAGGTGCCCGCCCAGGTCGACCTGCCCGCCCTCGAGCACGCGGTGCTCGACTTCTGGCGCGAGCAGAAGATCTTCGCCAAGAGCCTGGAGCAGTCCGAGGGCCGCCCCGAGTGGGTGTTCTACGAGGGCCCGCCCACCGCCAACGGAATGCCGGGCGCCCACCACATCGAGGCGCGCGTCTTCAAGGACGTCTTCCCCCGCTTCCGCACCATGCGCGGCTACCACGTGGCCCGCAAGGCCGGCTGGGACTGCCACGGCCTCCCGGTGGAGCTGGCGGTCGAGAAGGAGCTCGGCTTCTCCGGCAAGCAGGACATCGAGGCGTACGGCATCGCCGCCTTCAACGACAAGTGCCGCGAGTCCGTGCTCCGCCACACCGACGCGTTCTCCGAGCTGACGACCCGCATGGGCTACTGGGTCGACCTCGACGACGCCTACGTCACGATGGACCCCGAGTACATCGAGTCGGTCTGGTGGTCGCTGAAGGAGATCTTCAACAAGGGCCTGCTGGTCCAGGACCACCGCGTCGCCCCCTGGTGCCCGCGCTGCGGCACGGGTCTGTCCGACCACGAGCTGGCCCAGGGCTACGAGACGGTCGTCGACCCCTCCGTGTACGTCCGTTTCCCGCTCACCTCCGGTCCGCTCGCCGGCGAAGCCGCCCTCCTCGTGTGGACGACGACCCCCTGGACACTGGTCTCCAACACGGCCGTGGCCGCGCACCCCGAGGTCCCCTACGTCGTGGCGACCAACGGCGAGGAGAAGCTGGTCGTCGCCGAGCCGCTGGTCGCCAAGGCGCTCGGCGAGGGCTGGGAGACCACCGGCCAGACCTTCACCGGCGCCGAAATGGAGCGCTGGACCTATCAACGTCCGTTCGAGCTCGTGGAGTTCCCGGAACCCGCCCACTACGTGGTGAACGCCGAGTACGTCACCACCGAGGACGGCACCGGTCTGGTCCACCAGTCCCCCGCCTTCGGTGAGGACGACCTCAAGGTCTGCCGCTCCTACGGCCTGCCCGTCGTCAACCCGGTACGCCCGGACGGCACCTTCGAGGAGTCCGTCCCGATGGTCGGCGGCGTCTTCTTCAAGAAGGCGGACGAAAAGCTCACCGAGGACCTCCAGCAGCGCGGCCTCCTCTTCAAGCACATCCCGTACGAGCACAGCTACCCGCACTGCTGGCGCTGCCACACCGCGCTCCTCTACTACGCGCAGCCGTCCTGGTACATCCGCACCACGGCCGTCAAGGATCGCCTCCTCCAGGAGAACGAGAAGACCAACTGGTTCCCGGACACGGTCAAGCACGGCCGGTACGGCGACTGGCTGAACAACAACATCGACTGGGCGCTCTCCCGCAACCGCTACTGGGGCACCCCGCTGCCGATCTGGCGCTGCGAGGACGACCACCTCACCGTCGCCGGCTCCCGCGCGGAGCTCACCGAGCTGACCGGCACCGACCAGTCCGAGCTGGACCCGCACCGCCCGTACATCGACGCGGTCACCTTCGCCTGCCCGCACGACGGCTGCGGACGGACGGCCACGCGCGTGCCGGAGGTCATCGACGCCTGGTACGACTCGGGTTCGATGCCGTTCGCGCAGTGGGGCTACCCGTACAAGAACAAGGACCTCTTCGAATCCCGCTACCCGGCGCAGTTCATCAGCGAGGCCATCGACCAGACCCGCGGCTGGTTCTACACGCTGATGGCCGTCGGCACGCTGGTCTTCGACAAGTCGTCGTACGAGAACGTCGTCTGCCTGGGCCACATCCTCGCCGAGGACGGCCGCAAGATGTCCAAGCACCTGGGCAACATCCTCCAGCCGATCCCGCTGATGGACCAGCACGGCGCCGACGCGGTCCGCTGGTTCATGGCGGCCGGCGGCTCCCCCTGGGCTGCCCGCCGCGTAGGCCACAACACGATCCAGGAGGTCGTCCGCAAGACGCTCCTGACGTACTGGAACACGGTCGCCTTCCAGGCCCTGTACGCCCGTACGTCCGGCTGGGCGCCGAGCGAGGCCGACCCGGCCCCGGCCGACCGCCCGGTCCTGGACCGCTGGCTGCTCTCCGAACTCCACGCGCTCACCGACCAGGTGACGCAGTCTCTGGAGGCGTACGACACCCAGCGCGCCGGCAAGCTGCTCTCCGCGTTCGTCGACGACCTGTCCAACTGGTACGTCCGCCGCAGCCGTCGCCGCTTCTGGCAGGGCGACAAGGCCGCGCTGCGCACCCTGCACGAGGTCGTCGAGACGGTCACCAAGCTGATGGCCCCGCTGACCCCGTTCATCACCGAGCGGGTCTGGCAGGACCTCGTCGTGCCGGTCGTCCCGGGCGCCCCGGACTCCGTCCACCTGGCCGCCTGGCCGGAGGCCGACCTCGCCGCGATCGACCCGGAGCTGTCGAAGCAGATGGTCCTGGTCCGCCGCCTGGTGGAGCTGGGCCGCGCCACCCGCGCGGAGTCGGGCGTGAAGACCCGCCAGCCCCTGAAGCGCGCCCTGATCGCCGCGAGCGGCTTCGACGCCCTCGACCGCGAGTTGCACGGGCAGATCACGGAGGAGCTCAACGTCGAGTCGCTGGCGTCCCTCTCCGAGGTCGGCGGCAGCCTGGTCGACACGACCGCCAAGGCCAACTTCCGCGCCCTGGGCAAGCGGTTCGGCAAGCGCGTCCAGGACGTGGCCAAGGCCGTCGCGAACGCCGACGCCGCCGCGCTCTCCCTCGCCCTGCGCGAGGGCACGGCCTCGGTGGAGGTCGACGGCGAGACGATCGCCCTGGCCCCCGACGAGGTCATTATCACGGAGACCCCGCGCGAGGGCTGGTCGGTCGCCTCCGACTCCGGCGCGACGGTCGCCCTCGACCTGGAGATCACCGAGGAGCTGCGCCGCGCGGGTCTGGCCCGGGACGCGATCCGGCTGATCCAGGAGGCCCGCAAGAACAGCGGCCTCGACGTCGCCGACCGCATCGCGCTGCGCTGGACCGCGACCGACGCGGCGACCGCCGACGCCCTGTCCGGCCACGCCGGCCTCATCGCCGACGAGGTCCTCGCCACGGACTTCGCCCAGGGTGAGGCGGACGACACCTACGGCGCCCCGTTCACGGACGACGCCCTGACGCTGACGTTCCGTCTGCGCAAGGCGTAAGGCACCTCCGCGAGGGCCCGGTTCCCCCGAGGGGGGCCGGGCCCTCCGCACGTCCGGCGTGTGGGGCCGGGCCCTCCGCACGGGGACAATCACACGCATGATCGTCCTCAACACGCGTAAAAAGGGCGGGACCCCGGATGGTGATCCGGGGTCCCGCCCTTTGAACGCTGCCGACGCCTAAGGCGTACTACAGGCCGTCAGTTGTCGTCCTCGTCGATGAGGAAACCACGCATCGGCGAGGGAGCCTGGCCCATCGGCGACGGGCCCTGCGGCCGCACCGGAGCCATCGGCTGGGTCATCGCCGGGGACATCTGCTGCTGCCCGCCGTAGGACGGGGCGGCCGGGCTGGGAGCACCCATGCCCGGGTTGCCGCCGTAGGACGGAGCACCGGCGCCGGCCGGAGCCATGGAAGGCGCCGGGGACGGCGGCAGCGATGCCGTGGCCGGAGTGCGCGGCGGTGCGAGGGAGTCGTCGGCCTGGGTCTCCAGCTGACGCAGCTGGGACTCGAGGTAGGACTTCAGACGCGTGCGGTACTCGCGCTCGAAGCCACGCAGGTCCTCGACCTTGCGCTCCAGCGTGGCGCGGGCGGACTCCAGGGAGCCCATCGCGACGCGGTGCTTCTCCTGCGCGTCCCGCTCCAGGGCGTCGGCCTTGGCACGGGCGTCCCGCTCGAGACCCTCGGCACGCGAACGCGCCTCACCCACGATCTTGTTGGCCTCGGAACGGGCCTCGGCGATCGCCTGGTCGGCGGTCTGCTGGGCCAGCGACAGGACACGGGCGGCGCTGTCGCCACCGGGACCCTGACCGGGGCCGCCCATCGGACCACCCATGGGACCGCCCATCGGGCCACCCATCTGCTGCTGCATGGGGTTCTGGCCCATCGGACCCTGACCCATCGGACCCTGGCCCATGGGGCCCTGGCCCATCTGCTGCTGCATGGGGTTCTGACCCATCGGACCCTGGCCCATCGGACCCTGGCCCTGCGGACCACCCTGACCGCCGTTGGGACCGGCGGGCAGCTGCGGCGCACCGCTCGGCAGCTGGGGCGGGCCACCCATGGGGCCACCCATCTGCTGCTGCGGCGGGCCCGATATGCCGGCGGGCACCGGGGCGCCCGGGCCTCGCATGCCCTGCTGCGGCATCCCCTGCGGAGGCATCCCCTGCTGGGGCATGCCCTGCTGCTGCATACCGCCCTGCTGCATACCGCCTTGCTGCATGCCACCTTGCTGGGGCATGCCACCCTGCTGCTGGTCCTGTTCGGGCGGCTTGCGCATGTTCTGCTGGTTCTGGGCAGCAGCGCGCGTGGCCGCGGCCAGTTTGGCCCGCAGGTCCTCGTTCTCACGAAGCAGGCGGGTCAGTTCGGCTTCGACCTCGTCGAGGAAGGCATCGACCTCGTCCTCGTCATAGCCTTCTCGGAGGCGGACGGTCGTGAACTGCTTGTTCCGCACGTCCTCGGGGGTCAACGGCATCTCTTCACCTCAACGTAGTCTTCGGCATCGGCAAGACGGTAGTTCACATCGCTCACAGCCGACTCACGATCGAGATCAGGATGTAGACGATGATCATCAGTACGAAGAAGGACAGGTCGAGCGCCACGCCCCCGAGACGCAACGGCGGGATGACCCGCCGCAGAAGCTTGAGCGGTGGATCGGTGACAGTGTAGGTGGCCTCCAGAACGACCACCATCGCCTTGCCGGGCTGCCATGAGCGGGCGAACTGGAAGACGTAGTCCATGACCAACCGGAAGATGAGCACGATGAGGAAGACCATCAGCGCGATGTAGACGACATCCAGGACCACGCTCATGTTCGGTGCTTCCCTCTCCCCTGTTCCGTGCTTCTCTGTACTGCCGTTTCCGGTCGAGCGTCTCAGCTCTGGTTGAAGAACCCGCCCTCTGCGATGCGGGCCTTGTCCTCCGCCGTGACATCGACGTTAGCAGGCGACAACAGGAACACCTTCTGCGTCACCCGCTCGATGCTGCCGTGAAGACCAAACACCAAACCGGCCGCAAAGTCGACAAGTCGCTTCGCGTCTGTGTCATCCATCTCAGTCAGATTCATGATCACCGGGGTGCCCTCACGGAAGTGTTCCCCGATGGTACGGGCCTCGTTGTAGGTCCGGGGGTGAAGCGTGGTGATCCGGTACGGCTCTCGTTCCGACACGACCTTGGGCATGATCACCGGTGCGTTCTTCTCCAGGGACTGACGTTCTTGTGTGATGGATGCCACGGGCGCGATGCGCGCCGGACGCCCGGATTCCGCGCCTAGCGAAGCGGAACGAGCCACCGGCTCACGCGGCGCCGGCGGCTGCACGATTCGCACCTCTTCGTCCCTTTGGGACTGATGCGCACCATGTGACTGGTGGGACGGCTCGTGTCGCCGGTGGTCCCGCTCGGGCTCCGGGTCGAGCTCGGGTTCGAAGTCGTCGTCGGGGTCGAATCCCCGGCCGTCGTACCCATCGTCCTCCACGAGGCCGAGGTAGACCGCCATCTTGCGCATCGCGCCGGCCATTCTCTGAGTCCTCCGCTCTGTGGTGGATCGACTTTCAACTGCCAAGTCCCGCGATCCACGTGGCCCTTGTGTCCGCCCTTCGGCGGTAATGACCATATTTTCTGCTGTGGTCCGACTTCCTGGCGACGTTACCCGAGCCTGGGGCGGACTCCGAGTACCGCAGTGCCGACGCGTACATGTGTCGCTCCGGCCGCCACGGCATCCTCGAGGTCCGCACTCATCCCTGCCGACACCATGTTCGCAGCCGGATGGGCTCGGCGCAGGTCAGTCGACAAATCCATCAACCGCCCGAAGGCCTCGCGTTGGCGCCCGGCGTACTCCCCGGTCAGAGGTGCGACGGTCATCAGTCCGTCAAGTCGCAGCCCCGGCGATCCGGCGACCAGAGCGGCCAACTCCTCGACGCCGCCCGGGGCCACACCGCCCCGCTCACCCCGTTCGCTCGCCCCGGCGTCGAGCGCCACCTGCAGCAGACAGCCCACCTCGCGCCCGGCCCGCACGGCCTCCTTCGACAGGGCCGTCACCAGCCGGGCCCGGTCGACGGACTGCACCACGTCCGCGTAACCGACCACGGAGCGCACCTTGTTGGTCTGCAACTGGCCGACGAAGTGCCACCGCAGCGGCAGCTCGGCACACTCGGCCGCCTTGGGCGCCGCGTCCTGGTCCTTGTTCTCGGCGACATGGCGCACACCGAGTTCCGACAGGAGCCGCACATCGCTCGCCGGGTAGGTCTTGGTGACCACGATCAGGGTCACCTCCTCCCGCGCGCGGCCCGCGGCCGCGCAGGCGGCGGCGATCCGATCCTCCACCTTCGCCAGGTTTGCGGTGAGTTCGTACTTACGGTCCGTCATGTCCCATCAGTCCAACCAGACATATCCCGCGAGTCGCCCCGTGGAGCGGTCGCGGCGATACGAGAAGTGGTCGTTCGACTCCCGTGTGCACACCGGCGACCGCTCCCGGTCGTGCACCCCGAGCCGGTCGAGCTGCGCGTGCACCCCGGCGATCACGTCGACGGCGGGAGTGCCCCAGCTCGTCTCGGCGCTCGCCGCCGGCTCGACGGCGGCCACCTCGGCGCGCATCGCCTCCGGCACCTCGTAGCACCGCCCGCACACGGAGGGTCCTGTGCGGGCGACGATCCGGGCGGGGACGGCGCCGAGCGACTCCATCGCGTCGATCGCCGCCGGCACGATCCCCTTGACCATGCCGGGCCGCCCGGCGTGGGCGGCCGCGACCACCCCGGCGACGGGGTCGGCGAGCAGGACGGGCACACAGTCCGCCGTCAGCACGGCGAGGGCGAGCCCACGGGTCGCGGTCACCAGACCGTCGACCGGCGGGGTGAGCCCGGTGGTCCACGGTCCGTCGACCTCGGCGACGTCGTTGCCGTGCACCTGGTTCATCCAGACGACCAGGCCGGGGTCCAGACCCAGCGACTTGGCGGCCAGTTCACGATTGACGCGTACGGCGTCGGGGTCGTCGCCGACCGCTCCGCCGAGGTTGAGCTCCTCATACGGAGCGGCGCTCACCCCGCCCCACCGGTCGGTGAAGGCGAAGTGCGCGCCGCTCACGCTCTCGCGCTGTCCTATCACTTCAGGAAGTCCGGCACGTCCAGCTCCTCGGCCGCGCTGTCCGAGTAGGACCGCGACGGCGGCACCGGCGGCGAGACCGGCAGGTCGGCCACCGGCTCGGGCGCCGGCTGCGCCTCCTCCTTGGGTGTCACGCTGCCGAGCGAACCGAAGGACGGCCGGCTCTCGGGCTGCCGCACCGGAGTGGGCTCCTCGCGCCGCGCCGAGGACGAGGACGAGGACGAGCCCATGACGGTCTCCCGGCGGGCCGGGGGCTGGCCCCCGTCGAAGCCGGCCGCGATGACGGTGACCCGCACCTCGTCGCCGAGGGCGTCGTCGATGACCGCACCGAAGATGATGTTGGCCTCGGGGTGCGCGGCCTCGCTGACCAGCTGGGCGGCCTCGTTGATCTCGAACAGGCCGAGGTCGGAGCCGCCGGAGATGGAGAGCAGGACGCCCCGGGCGCCGTCGATCGAGGCCTCCAGGAGCGGCGAGGAGATCGCCATCTCGGCGGCGGCCACCGCGCGGTCGTCGCCACGGGCCGAGCCGATGCCCATGAGGGCCGAACCGGCCTCGGACATGACCGACTTCACGTCGGCGAAGTCGAGGTTGATCAGACCGGGGGTGGTGATGAGATCGGTGATGCCCTGGACACCGGAGAGCAGGACCTGGTCGGCCGACTTGAAGGCGTCGAGGACCGAGACCTGGCGGTCCGAGATGGAGAGCAGTCGGTCGTTGGGGATGACGATGAGGGTGTCGACCTCTTCGCGGAGTTCGGCGATGCCGTCCTCCGCCTGGTTGGCGCGGCGCCGGCCCTCGAAGGTGAAGGGGCGGGTGACCACGCCGATGGTGAGGGCGCCGAGGTTGCGTGCGATGTTGGCCACGACGGGTGCGCCGCCGGTGCCGGTGCCGCCCCCCTCTCCGGCCGTCACGAAGACCATGTCGGCCCCCTTGAGGACCTCCTCGATCTCCTCGCGGTGGTCCTCGGCGGCCTTGCGGCCCACGGCCGGGTTGGCGCCGGCGCCGAGTCCGCGCGTGAGTTCACGGCCGACGTCGAGCTTGACGTCGGCGTCGCTCATCAACAGCGCCTGCGCGTCGGTGTTGATGGCGATGAACTCGACGCCCTTGAGACCGACCTCGATCATCCGGTTGATGGCATTGACACCACCGCCGCCGACACCGATGACTTTGATGACTGCGAGGTAGTTCTGCGGTGCTGCCACGTCGAAGGCCTCTCGCCTCGAGTTACGTGTCGTCGCCTCGCAGGTGATGCGATCCGACGACTGATGCCGAATGGGCCGGTCCGTTTCGCCGACCCGAACCCTAACGCTGAAGTTTAGGGTTACCAGTGTGTCTGTTCCTTGGAGTCTTCTGAACAGGACACTAAGTCGACAAGTGGCGCCCGTTCAACGAACACGCCGAACCTCCCGTTTTTCTTTTCACCCTATGTGATCAGGCGTGTCACTGCCCAACCAGGGTGCTGGCCTGCGCAGACGTGCGTCAACTCCCCGCTGACGCAGGGGCGGTGGGAGCGCTGACATCGAAGTGCCGGGCGTCCGGGGCGGCTTTCATGAGAGCGGTGAGTGTACGACCCTTCGCCGCGGCCTTCTCGGCACTTCCCCACGCGACCGTGCGGCCACCGATCAACTCCAGGGAGATGTCGTCGTAGGAACGGACCTTGACGACCCGGGTGGCCCGCGCGACGCCGGCGGGCAGGGAACCGGCCGCCTTCACCGCCTCCCGCACCAGCCGGGCCTCGCCGAAGCGGCGCAGGCTCGCGGCGGCCGAACGCGACGAGGAAACGGCCATTTCCAGCATCGGGACGCCTTTGGGAGCCTCGGAAACCGTGGCGAAACGGACGCCTTCGTCGTCCACTTCCACGAAGTTCGACCCCTTTTGCACGAGGAGAACCGGCGTACGCTCCGTCACTTTCAGGCCGATTCCATGGGGCCATGAACGCACCACGTCGACCGAGTGAATTCGGGGCAATTCCGTACGCAGCCGGGCCTCGATCGCGTCGATGTCGACCGAGACCAACGGCGATCCGACCGGTACGGCGGCGGCTTCGCGCACCTGCGGCGGCGTCAGCACCTTCGTGCCGGACACGGAGACCCGCTCCACGCGCAGCCACTGCGAGCCGTACAGCACCCAGCCGGTGCCCGCGCCGAGGAGCACGACGGCCAGCGCGAGAATGATGATCGTACGAAGTCGGCGCGGCCCCAACCACCGAACGAGGGGCGGGCCGGACGACTCCTGCTGGCGTGCACCGCGCTCGGCGGTGGCGGATCCGGCCACGCACACTCCCTTTCCTGGCCCGGTTCACCTCCGGGGCGCCGCGGCCGGTGTCGAGAGCCCGGCCGTGCTCAGCCCTTCGGGCCTCCGCGGACTCGACCCCTCGACACCGACACCGACGCGCCCCTTCGGCTCACTCGCCGACGCGTTTCCTAACGGCGTGCACGACTGGCGGCGATCGCCTCGTACACCATGCCGACGAGCAGCTCGTCGGCGTCCCGGCGGCCGAACTCGCTGGCGGCGCGGGACATCTCGTACAGCCGGTGCGGGTCGGCGAGGACGGGCAGGACGGTCTCCCGGACCCACTCGGGGGTCAGTTCCGCGTCGTCGACCAGCAGCCCGCCGCCCGCCTTGACCACCGGCTGGGCGTTCAGCCGCTGTTCGCCGTTGCCGATGGGCAGCGGGACGTAGGCGGCCGGAAGCCCGACGGCGGAGAGTTCGGCGACGGTCATCGCGCCCGCGCGGCAGAGCATCATGTCGGCGGCGGCGTACGCGAGGTCCATCCGGTCCACGTACGGTACCGGGATGTAGGGGGGCATCCCCGGCATCTGCTGCACCTGCGGCAGTTCGTTCTTCGGGCCGACCGCGTGCAGGATCTGGATACCGGCCTGCTGGAGCCAGGGCGCGACCTGCTGGACGACCTCGTTGAGGCGGCGGGCGCCCTGCGAACCGCCGGAGACCAGCAGGGTGGGCAGGTTGGGGTCGAGCCCGAACATGTGCCGGGCCTCGGGGCGCATCGCCGCGCGGTCCAGGGTGGCGATGGAGCGGCGCAGCGGGATGCCGATGTAGCGGGCGTCCCGCAGCTTGCTGTCGGGCGTGGAGACGGCGACCCGGGCCGCGTAGCGCGAGCCGATCTTGTTGGCCAGGCCGGGGCGGGCGTTCGCCTCGTGCACGACGATCGGGACGCCGAGCCGCTTGGCGGCCAGATAGCCGGGCAGGGCCACGTACCCGCCGAAGCCGACGACCGCGTCCGCCTTGGTGCGCTCCAGGATCTGCTCGGCTGCCTTGATCGTGCCGCGCAGCCGGCCCGGGACGGTGATCAGTTCGGGGGTGGGCTTGCGCGGCAGCGGGACGGCGGGGATCAGCGCGAGGTCGTAGCCCCGCTGCGGAACGAGCGTGGTCTCCAGACCGCGCTCCGTGCCCAGTGCCGTGATCCCCACAGTGGGGTCCTGCCTGCGCAGGGCGTCCGCGAGGGCGAGCGCGGGCTCGATGTGGCCGGCGGTCCCCCCACCAGCGAGTACGACATGCACCGAAATTCACCGCTCTCCGGACGGACGCGCCGCCGAGGCACGCCGTCTCATCGTGTTCCATCTCCGGGGGCTCCGGTCGAAAGCGGAGCCCCCAGTCCCCCGCTTTCTACCAAAGCGGGGGTGCCGCATCGCAAGCGCCGCCCGCGCACCGGGCTCGTCGCGTGCGAAAGCGATCAGCAGCCCGATGGCGAACATGGTCGGCAGCAGGGCGGAACCCCCGTAGGAGAACAGCGGGAGCGGGACGCCGGCGATCGGCAGCAGGCCGAGCACCGCACCGATGTTGATCACCGCCTGAGCGGTGATCCAGGTGGTCACGCCTCCCGCGGCATACCTCACGAAGGGGTCCTCCGTGCGTCCGGCCACGCGGATACCCGCATAGCCTAGAGCCGCGAACAGGGCGAGTACCGACAGCGTCCCCGCGAGACCCAGTTCCTCGCCGGTGACGGCGAAGATGAAGTCGGTGTGGGCTTCGGGCAGTTGGCCCCATTTCTCCACACTCGCACCGAGCCCCGAGCCGAAGATCCCGCCGGAGGCCAGGGCATAGATCCCGTGCACGGCCTGCCAGCAGGCGTCGCCGGGGCCCGGGTCGGTCGCGCCGATGCACTGCAGGCGGGCCATCCGGTTCGGGCTGGTCTTGATAAGGATCACACCGAGGGTCGCCGCGATCGACAGCACCCCGACGAAGAGCCGCGTGGGCGCCCCCGCCAGCCACAGGAGCCCGAACAGGATCGCCGTCAGGATGATCGCCGTGCCCATGTCGCCGCCGAGCATGATCAGCCCGAGCAGCATGAACGCGACCGGCACCAGCGGCACCAGCATGTGTTTCCACTGCGCGAGCAGCTTCTTGTCCTGTTTGCGGGCGAGCAGATCGGCGCCCCAGAGCACCAGCGCGAGCTTGCCGAACTCGCTGGGCTGGATCTGGAAGGAGCCGCCGAGCGAGATCCAGTTCTGGTTGCCGTTGACCGACATCCCTATCCCCGGCACCTGCACCAGCGCCATCATGAACACGGCGCCCGCGAGGATCGGGTAGGCGAGCCCCCGGTGCAGTTTCACCGGCATCCGGGAGGCGACCAGCAGCAGCGCGGCCCCGATGGAGGCGGCCAGGAACTGTTTGCGGAAGAAGAACGATCCCGGCAACGACATCTGGAGCGCGGTGATCTGGGACGCCGAGTAGACCATGACAAGGCCCAGGACGGTGATCAGCAGGCTGCCGCCGAAGATCAGGTAGTACGCGGTCAGCGGCCGGTCCCAGGCCTTCTGCGCACGCGTGTGGAGCCGTCGTACGGGGTTGTCGCGGAGCGGGCGGGAGGCTGTCGCGGGTCTGCGGACGGTCCGCTGGACAGGCGGACGCCCGGTACGGCTACCGGGCATCCGCTGCTCCTCGGTGCGCGGCGCAGCCGCTGTACCCGGCTGCCGCGCCGTACGTCGGCCGTGACGGTCCCACGCGTCCCTCCCAAGGTCGCCCGGCAGGCGGCCGGGTCAGGTTCCGAGTTCGCCAACCGCCTGGGCGAACATGTCACCGCGCTGGTTGTAGTTGACGAACATGTCCATGGAGGCGCAGGCCGGGGCGAGGAGCACCGTGTCGCCTTCGACGGCGAGGCGCCGAGCCTCCTGGACAGCCGCGAGCATCGCCCCAGTGTCCGTCCGCTCGAGGTCGACGACGGGTACTTCCGGGGCGTGTCGCGCCAGGGCTTCACGGATCAGGGCGCGATCGGCGCCGATGAGCACCGCCGCGCGAAGCCGCTTCACCGACTTGGCGACCAGCTCGTCGAAGGTGGCGCCCTTCGCCAGTCCGCCCGCGATCCAGACGATCGACTCGTAGGCCGCCAACGAGGCTTCCGCCGCGTGCGTGTTGGTCGCCTTGGAGTCGTCGATGTACGCGACGCCGCCCACGTCCGCCACGTGGGCGATGCGGTGGGCGTCCGGCGTGAAGGCCCGCAGGCCGTCCCGTACGGCCTTGGGGGGCACCCCGAAGGCGCGCGCGAGGGCCGCGGCGGCAAGGGCGTTGGCGATGTTGTGCGGGGCGGGCGGACGGACGTCGGAGACCTCGGCGAGCTCCTGGGCGTTCTGCTGCCGGTTCTCGACGAAGGCGCGGTCGACCAGGATGCCTTCCACGACGCCGAGTTGGGACGGCGCGGGGGCGCCGAGGGTGAAGCCGACCGCCCGGCAGCCCTCCTCCACGTCCGCCTCCCGTACCAGGTCCTCGGTGGCCTTGTCGGCGACGTTGTAGACGCAGGCGACCTGATTGCCCTCGTAGACACGGCCCTTGTCCTTGGCGTACGCCTCCATGGAGCCGTGCCAGTCGAGGTGGTCGGGGGCGAGGTTCAGTACGGTCGCCGAGTGGGCGCGCAGCGAGGGTGCCCAGTGCAGCTGGTAGCTGGACAGCTCCACGGCGAGGACGTCGTACGGCTCCTCGCCGAGGACGGCGTCCAGCAGGGAGACACCGATGTTGCCGACGGCCGCCGTGCGCAGGCCGGCCGCCTTCAGGATGGACGCCAGCATCTGGGTGGTGGTCGTCTTGCCGTTGGTGCCGGTGACGCACAGCCAGGGGGCGGCCTTGCGGCCGTCCAGTTCCCGGAGCCGCCAGGCGAGTTCGACATCGCCCCAGACCGGTACCCCGGCCTCGTGGGCCGCCGTGAACAGCGGCTTGTCGGGCTTCCAGCCGGGTGCGGTGACGATGAGTTCGGTGCCCTCCGGCAGGGTCGCCCCGTCACCGAGGCGCACGGTGACGCCCAGTGCCTGAAGCTCGGCGGCCTGCTCACGCGCGCGTGCGTCGTCTCCGTCGTTGACGACGGTGACCTTCGCGCCGAGCCCGTGCAGCACCTTGGCCGCCGGGATGCCGGAGACGCCGAGCCCGGCGACGGTGACGTTCTTCCCCTGCCAGTCGGTCACTTGTCCGCTGCCCATCCCGCGTAGAAGATGCCCAGTCCGACGATCACACAGATGCCCTGGATGATCCAGAAACGGACCACCACCAGGACTTCGGACCAGCCCTTGAGTTCGAAGTGGTGCTGAAGCGGCGCCATCCGGAAGACCCGCTTGCCGGTGAGCTTGAAGGAGCCGACCTGGATGACCACCGACATCGTGATCAGCACGAACAGGCCGCCCAGGAGGGCGATCAGCAGCTCGGTGCGGGAGCAGATCGCGAGGCCCGCGAGCACACCGCCGAGCGCCAGCGAACCGGTGTCGCCCATGAAGATCTTGGCGGGCGAGGTGTTCCACCACAGGAAGCCGAGGCAGGCGCCCATCAGTGCGGACGCGATGACCGCGAGGTCCAGCGGATCGCGTACCTCGTAACAGGCGCTGGGGTTGGTCAGGGTCTCGCCGTTGGCGCAGGACTCCTGGAACTGCCAGACACCGATGAAGGTGTAGGCGCCGAAGACGAGGACGGAGGCGCCGGTGGCGAGGCCGTCCAGACCGTCCGTCAGGTTCACGCCGTTGGACATCGCGAGGATCATGAACAGCGCCCAGACCACGAACAGCACCGGGCCGATCGTCCAGCCGAAGTCCGTGATGAACGACAGCTTCGTGGAGGCCGGGGTGTTGCCGCGCGAGTCGGAGAACTGCAGCGAGAGCACCGCGAAGGCGATGCCGACGATCAGCTGGCCGGCCATCTTCGCCTTGGCCCGCAGACCCAGCGAACGCCGCTTGACGATCTTGATGTAGTCGTCGAGGAAGCCGACCAGACCCATGCCCGTCATCAGGCCGAGCACCAGCAGACCCGAGTAGGTCGGGGGCTTGCCGGTGATCACCTTGGACAGGAAGTACGCGGCGATCGTCGCGAAGATGAAGGCGATACCGCCCATCGTCGGCGTACCGCGCTTGCTGGCGTGCTCGCGCGGGCCGTCGTCGCGGATGTACTGGCCGTAGCCCTTGCGCGCCAGCAGCTTGATCAGCAGCGGCGTACCGACCAGCGTCAGGAAGAGGCCGATCACACCCGCGAACAGGATCTGATTCATCATCGGGCGGCGACCTCACCCTCGGTGCCGGTCGCGAGCAACGCCTGCGCGACGCTCTCGAGGCCGACCGAACGGGACGCCTTCACGAGTACGACGTCCCCCGGGCGCAACTCGCTGCGCAACAGGTCGACCGCCGCCTGTGCGTCGGACACGTGCACCGACTCCTCACCCCACGAACCCTCGTTATATGCGCCCAGTTGCAGCCAGGCGGCTTCCCTGCCCCCGACCGCGACGAGCTTGCCGACATTGAGCCGGACGGCGAGCCGTCCGACCGCGTCGTGCTCGGCGAGCGCCTCGTCCCCGAGCTCGGCCATCTTGCCGAGCACCGCCCACGTCCGGCCCCCCTTGCCCATGGCCGCGAGCGCGCGCAGAGCGGCTCGCATGGACTCGGGGTTCGCGTTGTAGGCGTCGTTGACGATCGTCACGCCGTCCGGGCGCTCGGTGACCTCCATCCGCCAGCGGGAGAGGGAGCCCGCCTCGGAGAGCGCGGTGGCGATCTCTTCCGCGGACATGCCCAGCTCATGGGCGACGGCGGCCGCTGCGAGCGCGTTCGACACGTGGTGCTCACCGTACAGGCGCATGGTCACGTCGCTGCACCCGGAGGGTGTGTGAAGGCTGAACGAGGGCTGTCCGCTGTCCGTGAGTCGCACGTTCTCGGCCCGTACGTCCGCTTCGCCGGACTCTCCGAAAAAGACCACCTTCGCCTTCGTACGGGAGGCCATGGCCCGTACCAACGGGTCGTCGGCGTTGAGGATCGCGGCGCCGCCCTCATCGGCAGTCGGCAGGCTCTCGACGAGCTCGCCCTTTGCCTGTGCGATCTGTTCGCGGCCGCCGAACTCGCCGATGTGCGCGGTGCCGACGTTGAGGACGAGGCCGATCTTCGGGGGCGTCAGATCGGCGAGGTAGCGGATGTGACCGATCCCGCGGGCGCCCATCTCGAGCACGAGGAACTTCGTCTCCTCGGTCGCGGACAGGGCGGTCAGGGGCAGCCCGATCTCGTTGTTGAGCGAGCCCGGTGTGAAGACGGTGGGCGCCTTGCGCCGCAGGACCTGAGCGATGAGGTCCTTGGTGCTGGTCTTGCCGGCCGAGCCGGTGAGCGCGACGAGGGTCGCGCCGAGCTTTTGCACGACGTGCCGGGCGAGGGCGCCCAGCGCCGTCTGGACGTCGTCCACGACGATCGCGGGGACACCGACGGGACGCGAGGCCAGTACGGCCGCCGCGCCCGCCTCGACGACCTGGGCCGCGTAGTCGTGGCCGTCCACGCGTTCGCCGACGAAGGCGACGAAGAGGCTGCCGGGCACCACCTCACGGGAGTCCCGGACGACCGGTCCGGTGACTTCCGCGGACGGATCCGGTATGTCGTGGGTCTGCCCGCCGACGACTGCTGCGATCTCGGCGAGGGAGAGGGCGATCACAAGTTCATCCCTGGGTCTGCTGGATAGCTTCGCGAAGCACCTGGCGGTCGTCGAACGGACGGACCACCCCGGCGATGTCCTGGCCCTGCTCGTGGCCCTTGCCCGCGATCAGCACGGTGTCCCCGGCGTGCGCGCGGCCGACGACCGCGGCGATCGCGGCGGCCCGGTCCTCGAACAGCAGGACCTCACCGCGCTCGTGCGCGGGCACGGACGCCGCGCCCTGGAGCATCGACGCGAGGATCGCGAGGGGGTCCTCGGAGCGGGGGTTGTCGGAGGTCAGTACGGCGGTGTCGGCGAACCGGGCCACCGCGGCGCCCATCGGGACGCGCTTGGTGCGGTCCCGGTCGCCGCCGCAGCCGAGGACGACGTGCAGCCGGCCCTTGGTGACCTTGCGCAGCGCCTTCAGGACCGACTCGACGGCGTCCGTCTTGTGGGCGTAGTCGACGACCGCGAGGTAGGGCTGCCCGGCGTCCACGCGCTCCAGCCGGCCCGGCACGCCCGGTACCGCGGCGACACCGTCGGCGGCGGTCCGCGGGTCGATGCCGGCGACGGCGAGGGCGACGATCGCGGCGAGGGTGTTCGCCACGTTGAAGGAACCCGGCAGCGGCGCCCTGGCGGCGACCCGCACCCCGTCCGGGCCGACGACGGTGAACGTCGAGTCCAGCGGACCGATCTCGACGTCGACCGCGCGCCAGTCGGCGTCCGGGTCGCCCTCGGCGGAGAAGCTGACGACCGGGACCTCCGCCTCCCGGATCAGCCGACGGCCGTACTCGTCGTCGAAGTTGACCACGCCGAGTTTGCTGCGTTTCCGGGTGAACAGCTGCGCCTTGGCCTGGAAGTAGTCCTCCATGCCGGAGTGGAACTCCATGTGCTCCGGGCTGAGGTTGTTGAAGACGGCGACGTCGAAGACACAGCCGTCGACCCGGCCGAGGACCAGGGCGTGGCTGGAAACCTCCATGGCGACCGCCTCGACACCGCGCTCGCGCATGACCGCGAACAGCGCCTGCAGGTCGGTGGCTTCGGGGGTGGTGCGCTCGGACTTGATCCGCTCGTCGCCGATGCGCATCTCGACGGTACCGATCAGTCCGGTCGACCTGACCGGCCTCAGGCCGCCCTCCATGAGGTACGCGGTGGTGGTCTTGCCGGAGGTGCCGGTGATGCCGATCTGAAGCAGGTCGCGGCCCGGGGCTCCGTAGATCGTGGCCGCCAGTGCGCCCATCCGTCCGCGCGGGTCGTCGACCACCAGGACCGGCAGGCCGGTCGCGGCGGCGCGTTCCGCGCCGGTGGGGTCGGTCAGGACGGCGACCGCGCCCAGGCCCGCGGCCTGGGTGACGAAGTCGGCGCCGTGCAGGCGGGCGCCCGGCAGAGCGGCGTACAGGTCGCCGGGGCGGACGGCGCGCGAGTCGTGGGTGATGCCCGTGACGTCGACGGCGGCGCTTCCCGGCTGCTCGGCACCCAGCTGATCGGCCAGCTCCGCGAGGGGTGTCGCGGAGACCTGGGCCGGTCGCGGCGGTCCCGGATATGTCACGGAAGCGCCCTTCTGGGGGGTTTGGGACTGATCAGCGTGTGGCACGGCGGTGAGCGTACCGGGCGTACCCGCCTGCGGGCGAAGCGAGGGCGGGGCCGCGGACGACGATGCGGGCGGCGCGGGGGTCCCGGGGTCGGGAGTGATCATGGTCACGGGCTGGTTCCTGGCTTGTTCGGCGCTGAACAGTGACGGGCGAGGGTCGGAGCGGGCGGTGCGGGACGGTCAGGGAGTGAAGGAGACCGGCAGGCTCGCGGCCTTGGCGCCGGTCGGTGGGATCTGGAGGGTCTTCAGGGCGAACTCCATGACCTTCTTGAAGACGGGACCGCAGATCTGGCCGCCGAAGTAGCTGCCCTTGGTGGCGTTCTGGATGGCGCAGTACACGGTGACCCGGGGGTTGTCGGCGGGCGCGAACCCGGCGAAGGAGGAGGTGTAGCCCTTGTAGGTGCCGGTGGCCGGATCGACCCGGTTGGCGGTACCGGTCTTGCCCGCGACGCGGTAGCCGGGGATCCGCGCCTTGGCGCCCGTGCCCTCCTCGTCGTCCACGACCGACTCCAGCATCTGGGCGAGGGTCTTCGCCGTCTTCTGGCTGACGACCCTGGTCTTCGCGGGCGCCTCGGCGGGGGTGAAGCGTCCGTCCGGACCCTTGGTGCCGCGCACCAGGGTGGGCTCCACACGGACCCCGCCGTTGGCGATCGTCGAGTACACGGAGGCCGCTTGGAGCGCGTTGAGCGACATGCCCTGGCCGAAGGGGATCGTGTACTGCTGCGAGGTCGACCACTTGCCGGGCTGGGCCAGGATGCCCTTCGTCTCGCCGGGGAAGCCGAGTCCGGTCTGGCTGCCGATGCCGAACTTGCGCAGATACGAGTAGAGCACCTGGTTGGCCTGGGCCTGCGTCTTGCCGAGCTGGCCGGTGGCCAGGATGGTGCCGATGTTGCTGGACTTGGCGAGCACGCCGTTGAGCGTGAGGTACCAGGTGGCGTGGTCGATGTCGTCCTGGAAGAGCCGGTCGCCGCGATGCAGCCGGTTGGGCACGGTGACGTGCGTCAGCGGTGTGGCGGCGTTCTCCTCCAGCACGGCGGCCATCGACATGACCTTGGCCGTGGAGCCGGGTTCGTAGGCGTCCTGGACGGAGGCGTTGCCCAGGTCCGCGGACTTGGCCTGCGAGAGGTCGCCCGGATCGAAGCCGGGCGAGTTGGCCATGGCGAGGATCTCGCCGGTGCGGTTGTCCTGGACGATGACGTAACCGCGGTCCGCCCGGGACTCCTCCACCTGCTCCGTGATGGCGTTCTGCGCGGCCCACTGGATGTCGCGGTCGATCGTCAGCTCGACGTCGGAGCCGGGCACCGCGGGGGTCTCGGTGGAGCCCACGGTGGGCACCTGGCGGCCGCCGGACTGGGCGTAGCGGATCTTCCCGTCCTTGCCGGTCAGGGTCGCGTTCAGCTGCTGCTCGACACCGCCGCCACCCTTGCCGTCGGCGTTGACCCAGCCCAGTATCCCGGCGGCGAGGTTCCCGTTGGGGTACACGCGCTTGCTGCTGGGAACGGAGAAGACGCCGGCGAGGACGTTGACGGTGGACTTGTCCGTCTCCGCCTTGGTGGACAGGGCGGACCTCAGGTCCTTGATCTGCTTCCAGACCTGCGGGGTCTGCCGGCCGGCCAGCTTGACGTAGCGCAGGCTCGCGTCCTTCGGCCGCAGCTTCCTGACGAGCGCGGACTGGTCCTGGCCGAGGATCGGCGCGAGGAGGGCGGCCGCCTGCTCGGGGGCGTCGTCGACCTTCAGCTGCGCGCGCGTGAACATCGTGGGGTCGGCCGTGATGTCGTAGGCGTCCACGCTGGTCGCGAAGGCCACGCCGGCGCGGTCGGTGATCTCGCCCCGCTCGGCGGCCAGTACCTGGCCGACGTACCGGTTCTGCTCGGCCTTGGCGGCATAGGCGCTCGCGTCGACGGCCTGCACCTGGAGCAGACGGACGACGAAGGCGATCAGCACCAGGGCCAGCGCGAGGCCGACCATCCGCAGACGCGGGCGGGGGCTGCCGAGCCGGATGGCACGCTGCGCCGCGGGGCGTGGAGCGGGTGCGGTCGGGCGGCGGGCGGGACGGGCGCCGGGGCCCGGCCGCCGCTGGGCGGACGCGGGGCGGGAGGGCCGTGCGGGGCCGGGCACGCGCCGGCGCGGCGGTTCCCTGTCGGACACTTCCGTCACCTGCCGGGGGTCTCGGGGATGGCTTCGGTCGGGGCGGCGCTCGGGGCCGGGGGCTCGGTCGGCTCGGAAAGGGTGCTCGGCGGGGGTGTCGCCGGGGACGGCGGCGCCTCGATCGTCTGGGAGAGCAGGAGGGCCTCCGGCGGCCGTACGGCGGCGGGAGCCTCCTCCGAGGACTGCTGGGCGGCGGGCGAGGGGACGCCCTTCACGGTGCCGTCGGGGTTCAGGAAGGCCGGGTCTCCGCCGGGGACCATGCCGAGTTCGCGCGCGCGGCGCTGGAGGGCGTCGGGGGCGGAGTAGGAGTCGATGTCCCGCTGGAGCGCCTGCTCCTCGTCGGTGAGGCTCTTGGTGTCCTTCTGGAGGTCGTCCATCTTGAACGAGCCCTCGCTGAGCGCGGAGTTCAGCACGAGCAGTCCGATGAGACCGCCGCCCAGGAGAAGGACGACGAGGAGGACGAACGGGGTGCGGGCCGCCTGCCGCGGGCCGGCCGGGAAAAGCCGCGCGAGCCGGGCGGCCCTCCCTTTCAGTTCGGGTTTCCTACTCACTCGGCCTCCCCCGGGTCGGAATTCCGAACCCTCGGCTCACGCCCGTCATTCGATGGACTCCCTGATTCGCTCGGCCCCGCGCAGGCGCGCCGGGGTGGCACGCCGGTTCTCGGCGATCTCTTCCTCGGTGGGAAGTTCGGCACCGCGGGTGAGCAGCTTGAGCCGGGGCTGGTAGCGCTCGGGGACGACCGGCAGCCCGGGGGGCGCGGTGTTGGCGGCACCGGCCGCGAACACCTGCTTCACGAGCCGGTCTTCGAGCGACTGGTACGACAGGACGGCGATCCGCCCGCCCACGTCGATCGCCTCCACCGCCGCCGGGATGGCCCGCTCCAGGACGGAGAGTTCCCCGTTGACCTCGATGCGCAGCGCCTGGAAGGTGCGCTTGGCGGGGTTGCCGCCGGTGCGCTTGGCGGCCTGGGGAAGGGCGTTGCGGATCAGCTCCACGAGCCGCGCGCTGTTGGTGAACGGCTCCTTGTCGCGCTCGCGCACCACCGCGGAGACGATCCGCTTGGCCTGCTTCTCCTCGCCGTACGCCCGCAGGATCCGCACCAGTTCACCGGGCGGGTACGTGTTGAGGACCTCGGCCGCGCTGACGCCGGTCGTCTGGTCCATCCGCATGTCGAGCGGGGCGTCCTGGGCGTAGGCGAAGCCGCGGTCGGCCTCGTCGAGTTGCATGGAGGAGACGCCGAGGTCGAACAGGACGCCCTGCACGCGCGCGATGCCGAGCCGGTCCAGTACGTCGGGCAGTTCGTCGTAGACGGCGTGCACGAGGGTGGCGCGGTCGCCGAACGGGGCGAGGCGCTCACCGGACAGGCGCAGCGCCTCCTTGTCGCGGTCCAGGGCGACGAGCCGGACCTCGGGGAACTGCGTCAGCAGGGCCTCGCTGTGGCCGCCGAGGCCGAGCGTGCAGTCGACCACCACCGATCCCGGCCGCCGGAGGGCGGGGGCCAACAGGTCCAGGCACCGCTGGAGCATCACCGGGACG
Source organism: Streptomyces sp. NBC_00080 (assembly GCF_045041255.1). NCBI lineage: Bacteria > Bacillati > Actinomycetota > Actinomycetes > Kitasatosporales > Streptomycetaceae > Streptomyces > Streptomyces sp. NBC_00080. The sequence continues at coordinate 6,972,599 of NZ_CP108235.1, read as the reverse complement.
TGTCGACTGTGACTCAAGGGGCCCTCTCAGATCCGGCGGGTGTACGCATCGCCGGGTCCCCGCCCCCTGAGGAAGGGAAGGCCTGCCGGCGCCGCGGGGAGATCTCCGGCGGCCGGGCCGGGGTCTCACGGGGTTCAGTCCAGCAGGGAGATCGTCGCCTCCCGCTTCGCGTCACTTTAGTCCACGGTGTCTCGCGGTCAATCAACCGGCCTGCGCGGCGCGGCCCGACGGGATCCCCCTCCCCGCCTCCTCTGTGGCTTACCTCACAAAGAGCACGTGATGACACTCTTTTTCCGTTCTCACAGCAGGCCCGGAACGCGCGTGACCAGTACCGTCATCGGTATGACGACTTCTGCATCGGTTCCCGCACGGCCCGAAGACGCCATAACGGACGACACCGTCACCGACCGCCTCGTCGAGGCGAACGAGCGGTACGCGGGCGCCTTCTCCGACCCCGGCATGGACGCCCGCCCCGTTCTGCACGTCGCGGTCGTGGCCTGCATGGACGCCCGCCTCGACCTGCACGCGGCGCTCGGCCTCGAACTCGGCGACTGCCACACGATCCGCAACGCCGGCGGTGTGGTCACCGACGACGTGATCCGCTCGCTCACCATCAGCCAACGCAAGCTGGGCACGCGCAGCGTCGTCCTCATCCACCACACCGGCTGCGGCCTCGAGGCGATCACCGAGGACTTCCGCACCGAGCTGGAGATGGAGGTCGGCCAGCGTCCGGCCTGGGCGGTGGAGGCCTTCCGGGACGTCGACCAGGACGTACGGCAGTCGATGCAGCGGGTGCGCACCTCCCCGTTCCTGCTGCACACCGACGACGTGCGCGGCTTCGTGTTCGACGTGAAGACGGGCCTGCTGCGCGAGATCGACCCCGCCTGATCGCTACCGCCGGCCTGTGCGACCGTTCACGGACGCCGTCGTTCGCTGTCGTTTCGCTGTTGATTTCGGCACCTCGGACGCCCAAATAGTCATAACACCGACATAACGCGGACAGTTGTCCACAGGCGAGTGACACGAATCGGTAACGGCAGCAAGAATGCGGGTGTGACGTCACGCTGAGCAGTTCGTGCACGGCGTCCGTGATTCGGGGTGGGCCGGTTTGCCGCACAGAGCGTCGGCCCGGAGAAAGTTTGGGCCGAGGAGGGCCGGGTGACGACCTATGACGAGCGAGCGAGCCTCACAGATCTGACCGCCACTGTGGAGCGTGTCCGCAGTTCGGTGGAAGGAGTGATCGAGGGCAAGCCCGAGGTCGTACGGCTTTCGCTGACCGTGCTCCTCGCCGAGGGGCATCTGCTGATCGAGGACGTGCCGGGCGTCGGCAAGACGATGCTGGCCAAGGCGCTGGCGAAGTCCATCGACTGCTCGGTCCGCCGTATCCAGTTCACGCCCGACCTGCTGCCCTCGGACATCACCGGGGTGTCCATCTGGGACCAGCAGCGCCGGGAATTCGAGTTCAAGCCGGGAGCGATCTTCTCGCAGATCGTGATCGGCGACGAGATCAACCGCGCCTCGCCCAAGACGCAGTCGGCGCTCCTGGAGTCGCTGGAGGAGCGCCAGGTCACCATCGACGGGACGACGTACGAGCTGCCCAGTCCCTTCATGGTGGTGGCGACCCAGAACCCGGTCGAGATGGAGGGCACCTACCCGCTGCCCGAGGCCCAGCGCGACCGTTTCATGGCCCGTGTCTCCATCGGCTACCCGAGCCCGGAGGCCGAGCTCCAGATGCTCGACGTCCACGGCGGGGTCAGCCCGCTGGACGACCTGCAGCCGGTCGCGCACGCCCACGAGATCGTGAAGCTGATCGACGCCGTCCGCGGTGTCCACGTCGCCGACTCGGTCCGCCGCTACGCGGTCGACCTGGTCTCCGCCACGCGCACCCACCCGGACCTCAGACTCGGCGCCTCGCCGCGCGCGACGCTGCACCTGGTGCGCGCGGCCAAGGCGACCGCCGCCCTCAGCGGCCGGGACTACGCGCTCCCGGACGACGTGCAGAACCTCGCCGTGGCCGTCCTGGCCCACCGTCTGCTGCCCACCGCGCAGGCGCAGCTGAACCGCCGCACGGCGGAGCAGGTCGTCGAGGAGATCATCCAGCGCACCTCGGTGCCCGCGGGCCCCCAGCAGCACGGGTACGGACTCGGCCACGGCACACAGGCGTACGGCCAGCAGTCGCGGAGGCTGTGATGACCGCCGGGGGCACCGGGCAGCCGTCCACGGGCCACGGGGAGAAGGGCGGCGCACGCACGGCCCTGGCCGGTCTGACCACCCGCGGCCGCTCCTTCCTCGCCGCCGGTATCGCGGCCGCCATCTGCGCCTATGTGCTCGGACAGCCCGACCTGCTGCGGGTCGGGCTGCTGCTGGCCGCGCTGCCGCTGATCTGCGCGGCCGTCGTCTACCGCACCCGCTACCGGGTCGCCGGCAGCCGTCGGCTCTCTCCCGCGCGGGTGCCCGCCGGCAGCGAGGCACGGGTCCACCTGCGGATGGACAACGTCTCGCGGCTGCCCACCGGCCTGCTGATGCTCCAGGATCGGGTGCCGTACGTGCTCGGTCCGCGTCCACGGTTCGTCCTGGACCGGGTCGAGGCGGGCGGCCGCCGCGAGGTGTCCTACCGGGTCCGCTCCGACCTGCGCGGCCGCTACCCGCTGGGCCCGCTGCAGCTGCGCCTGAGTGATCCCTTCGGCATGTGCGAACTGACCAGGGCCTTCTCCACCTACGACACGCTGACCGTGATCCCGCGCGTGGAGCCACTGTCCCCGGTCCGCCTGAGCGGCGAGGCCAAGGGGTACGGCGACGGACGGCTGCGCGCGCTGGCGCTGGCCGGCGAGGACGACGTGATCCCGCGCGGCTACCGCTACGGCGACGACCTGCGCCGGGTGCACTGGCGTCTGACCGCCCGCTACGGCGAGCTGATGGTGCGCCGCGAGGAGCAGCCGCAACGCTCCCGCTGCACGGTGCTGCTGGACACTCGGGGCCTCTCCTACCAGGGCGCGGGCCCGGACTCCGCCTTCGAATGGGCGGTCTCGGGCGCCGCGTCCGTGCTGGTTCACATGCTGGAGCGGGGCTTCTCGGTGCGGCTGCTGACGGACACGGGCAACTCGGTGCCCGGTGAGGGCTCCGACGGGTTCGCCGGAGCGAGCCAGGAGTCGGCGGACGCTGCCGGGCTGATGATGGACACCCTGGCGGTGGTCGACCACTCCGACGGCACGGGCCTGTCCCGGGCCTACGACGTGCTGCGCGGCGGCAACGAGGGACTGCTGGTGGCCTTCCTCGGCGATCTCGACGAGGAGCAGGCGGCGGTGGCCGCGAAGATGCGCCAGCGCAGCGGAGGCGCGGTCGCCTTCCTGCTGGACGGCGACAGCTGGGCGCGTGAACCGAACGGCGCCTCCGATCCCATGAACAGGCAGGAGGAGCGGCTGCGGATGCTGCGCGAGGCGGGCTGGACGGCCCTCGGCGTGCCGCGGGGCGCTCCGCTGAACGAGCTGTGGCGCCAGGCGGACCGCGAGCGGGCGGGCGTGATGACGACGAGCGGCGGGGAGGGATGGTCATGAGCGGGCGGGCCCGACTGACGCTGTGCTCGGCGGCGGCGACGCTGATGGCCTCGTGCGCCCTGCTGCCCCTTGTCACCCCGGCGACCTGGCTCCTCCAGGCGGCGTTCCTGCTGGCCGTCCAGTCCGGGGTGGGCGCGGCGACCCGACGGGTGCCGCTGGCCCGGCCGCTGACCGTGGCCGCCCAGACCCTGGTCACGCTGGTACTGCTGACCCTGCTCTTCGCCCGGGAGCACGCCCTCGCCGGCCTGATCCCCGGCCCGGAGGCCTTCCGCCATTTCGGTGACCTGCTCCAGACGGGCACCGACGACGTGGGGCGGTACGCGATCCCGGCCCCGCTGTCCGACGGCATCCGGCTGATGGTGATCGGCGGGGTGCTGGTGATCGGCCTGGCGGTGGACACCCTCGCGGTGACCTACCGCAACGCCGCCCCGGCCGGCCTGCCGCTGCTGGCGCTGTACTCGGTCGCCGCGGGCCTGTCCGACGGGGTGACCGACTGGCTGTGGTTCCTGGTCGCCGCGGCCGGCTATCTGATGCTGCTGCTCGCCGAGGGCCGGGAACGGCTCTCGCAGTGGGGCCGGGTCTTCGGCGGGGCACCGCGCGGTCCGGGCGCACCGTCCGGCCCGGTGGCCCCGGTGCGCACCGGCCGCCGCATCGGCATGGCCGCGCTGGGTGTCGCCCTCGTGGTGCCGCTCCTGCCGCTGCCGGCGATACAGGGCGGCCTGCTGGACGGGGCGGGCACCGGCGTCGGCGCGGGCAACGGCAGCGGGGGCACGATCTCCGCGGTCAACCCGCTGGTGTCGCTGCGCGACAGCCTGAACGTGGACGAGGACCGCACGGTCCTGACCCTGCGCACCACCACCAGCAACATCTCGGACATGTACCTGCGGATCGTGTCGCTGGACGACTTCGACGGCACGACGTGGAAGCCGGCGAAGCGTCACATCATCGCCGTGCCGGACGAGTTCCCCTCTCCCACCGGTCTGGGTCAGGACGTCAAGCGCACGGAGGTCACGACCCGGATCGCGGCCGCCGCCGGTTACGGCCAGGACTGGCTGCCGATGCCGTACCCGCCGAGCAGCGTGCAGATCAAGGGCAACTGGCGGTACGAGCCGGTCGGCATGACCCTGGTCGGCGACCACGGCCAGAAGACCAGCGGCAAGACGTACCAGGTCACGAGCCTCGATGTGCAGCCGACGGCGGAGCAGCTGGCCTCGGCGCCCGAGGCGCCCGGCTCCGTGAAGAGCACCTACACCAAGGTCCCGGACTCCCTGCCCGCGGTGGTGGCGCGGCAGGCCCGGGAGATCACCAAGGGCGCCACCAGCGACTACGAGAAGGCGGTCGCGCTCCAGGACTACTTCGCTGTGACGGGGGGCTTCGAGTACGACACCGAGGTCGAGGTCGGCAGCGGCCCCAACGCGATCGCCCGCTTCCTGAAGGACAAGCAGGGCTTCTGCGTCCACTTCTCGTTCGCGATGGCCGCGATGGCCCGCACGCTGGGCATACCGGCGCGGGTCGCGGTGGGCTTCGCGCCGGGGTCCCCGCAGGCGGACGGCTCGTTGGCGGTGGGCCTGAAGGACGCGCACGCCTGGCCGGAGCTGTACTTCGAGGGCGTCGGCTGGACCCGTTTCGAGCCCACCCCGACCCGGGGCACGACGCCCACGTACACGCTGCCGGACAGTTCGGGCGAGGCCGTCCCCGACCTGCCGCAGGCCTCCCGTTCGGCGGACGCGGCGCCTTCGACCGAGCCGTCGGCGAGCACCACCTGCTCGGCCCAGGACAAGAAGATCGAGGGCTGCGCCGCCGCGCTGCCGCTGGACCCGACGGAGCAGGACGGCGGCGGTACCCCCTGGTACGAGGTCGCCGGCTGGACGCTGCTGGGAGCGGCGGCGCTCGCCCTGCCGCTGCTGCCGATGCTGTGGCGGCTGAGACGACGTGCGGTGCGGCTGGCGTCCGCCCAGCACTCCGCCCCCTCGCCCGCCGGGGCACCTCCGGGCGGGCGCAAGGACGGCGGTGCGGGCGGGGACGGCCGGCAGCCGGGCGACCCCGGTCCGGCGGTGCTGCTGGACGTGCCGCCGCAGGAGGCCGGTGAGGCGGCCGTCGGGCATGTGCTGGCGGTGTGGCGCGAGCTCACCGACTCGGCCTGGGACTACGGCATCGAGCCGGACGACGCGCTGACCCCGCGGCGAGCGGCCGCGCGGATCGTCCGGATCGGGGAGCTGGACGAGTCGGTGGGCCGTTCGGTGCACCGGGTCGCCGGCGCCGTGGAGCAGGTGCTGTTCGCTCCGGAGCCCAGGGCCGAGGGCGGCCTGGCCGACGAGGTGCGCAAGGTGCGGGGGGCCCTGCGCGAGCGGGTCGGCTGGACCACGCGGGTGCGTGCCGTCGTGGCACCGCGTTCGGCCATCCGTGCGGTCTGGGACCTCAACGACCGCTGGACGGCCCTCAAGGCGTCCTGGGCGGCCCGTCTGACGACTCTCGTGCGCCGCTCGTCCGGGCCGCAGAGCCAGGAGCAGAGCGGCTGAGAAAGGGCCGAGCCGGCGTCCGGATGGGCCCGTGCTCGGCCCGAGCTCCGCGTAAGCCAGGCCCGAGCCCGACCTGAACACCGTTCGGCCCGTGCCGAGCACCGCCACCTGTGCCGAGCACCGGCCGAGCAGGGCCCGCACGGCTTGCACGGGCTCTGCAAGAGCCGCGGACGCGGCGGCCGGGACGGCGGAACCGAAACGTTGAGGGGGCGACCACCCGGCCGGGTGGTCGCCCCCTCAACGTTTCTTCGCATGGGGGTGGTGCTGCGGTCAGTGACCGCCCTGCTCGTCACGGCGGCGCTGCCAGCGCTGCTCGATCCGGTCCATCATGGAGCGCTTCTGCCGGCCCTGACCACGACTGTGCGGGGTACCCGGGGCTCCTGCGGCACCTGCCGCGGGTTGCTCGCCCGGCTTGGGCGCCTTGCGCCAGCCGGTCACGGCGAGAACCGCGCAGCCCAGCATGACGAGGAAGCCCACCACGCTCAGCCAGACCTGCTTGGCGACCATGCCGGCCATGAGGAGCGCGATACCCACGAGGAAGCCTGCGACCGCCTGGTAGACCCGCCGCCGGGTGTACGTACGCAGCCCGCTTCCCTCGAGCGCCGACGCGAACTTGGGATCTTCGGCGTACAGCGCTCGCTCCATCTGCTCGAGCATGCGCTGCTCGTGCTCCGAGAGCGGCACGGAGTCCTCCTCATCGTGCAGTCGCCGGGGCGACCCGGGGGGTCCCTTCAGGATAGGCAGGGAATCGCCCCCGTGAAACCCGCCCCTCTACGCCAATTGGCCAACCGGAGCCCGTCATGGACGTCCCGGCCCGCTGAGGATTCCATTCCCCAGGAGCCGACCCGTCATGCCGGGCGGTCTCCCTCGATCATACGGCGCACTGCGCCCGAACGGGGGGCCTGTGGCGTACTCCATGCGCTGCCAAGGCCCTGATCAGCGGTGCGCCCCAGGAGGCGCTCAGCTCCCGTCGGCCCCTTGCGTCTCCCCCAGCACATGAAGCTGGGTCGCCACGGAGTGGAAGGCGGCGAGTTCGGCGGCGGCCTCCTCGAGCTTCAGCAGGGCTTCCATGGCGCCGGGCTCGGTGTCCACGAGCACACCGGGGACGAGGTCGGCGAAGACCCGCACGCCGTGCACCGACCCGACCCGCAGGCCCGCGCCCTCGACCAGGGCGGTGAGCTGCTCGGCCGTGAAGCGGCGCGGCACCGGGTCGCCCTCGCCCCAGCGGCCGTCCGGGCCGGTGAGGGCCTGCCGGGCCTCCTTGAAGCGGCCGGCGAGGGCGCGCGCGAGCACGGCTCCGCCGAGGCCGGCGGCGAGCAGGCTGAGGACGCCGCCGGAACGCAGCGCGGCCACCACGTTGCGGACGCCCTCGGCCGGGTCGTCCACGTACTCCAGGACGCCGTGGCACAGGACCGCGTCGTAGCCGCCCCGCTCGACCACGTCGAAGAGCCCGTGGGCGTCGCCCTGGACGCCCTTCACGCGGTCGGCGACGCCGGCCTCGGCGGTGCGGCGCTCCAGGGCGAACAGCGCGTTGGGGCTGGGGTCGACGACGGTGACCCGGTGCCCGAGGAGGGCGACGGGCACCGCGAAGTTCCCACTGCCGCCGCCGGTGTCGAGGACGTCGAGCGACTCACGCCCGGTCGTCTTGACCCGGCGCTCGAGGGCGTCCTGAAGGACCTCCCAGACCACGGCCGTACGGAGGGCGGCGCGGGGCCGAGGGGGGTCGGAGCGTAGCGGCGTCGGGTGCGGGCTGGGGTGGGAGACGGGCGGGCGCATCGGGTCCGACACGGCAGTTGACTCCTCGGCGCGGCACCGCCTCTTGCGCGGCGGAGCGAACGGGCTGCCTTCCCGGCCCGATCCGACCCGGCCCGGTGAGCGGGCGGGGCGGGGTGGGCCGAGGGAAGGCTTCAGGCGTCTTCCACCCTATTGCCTCCGGCGCCATCGCCCGGTCACGGTGGTGCGCCCCGGCGGAGGGCATGTCAGCCCGCGTCCGGCAGGTCGCGCCCCGCACCGGAGCCGTTCGGGTCGTCCCCCTCCTGGCGCGGCTGCGGGAGGACCGGCTGGAGCACCAGCATGCGTTCGACGAGGCGGAGGAACATCGCCACGTCGCGTATCAGGTCGTCGGCGTCCCGGCGGGTGGCCGCGCCCTGGATGCCCGCCTCGGCCCGGGCACGGCGCCGGGCCCCGGAGGCGAAGAGCGCGCTCCACTCGGTGAGTTCGGGCGCTATCTCGGGGAGCACTTCCCAGGCGCTCCGGATGCGGGCCCGGCGGCGCGGGGCGGGATCCGGGCGGCCCCGGGCGGCGAGCACGGCCGCCGCGGTGCGCAGGGCCGCCAGATGCGCCGTGGCGTAACGCTCGTTGGGGGTTTCGAGGACGGCCGCCTCGTCCAGCCCGGCGCGGGCCTGGGCGAGCAGGTCGAGGGCGGCGGGCGGGGCCGTGGTGCGGCGCAGCACGGGGTGCACATCGCTCGCCGGGCCGTTCAGTGAGGGGGCAGGGCCGGCGGCGCGGCGCCGGTTTGCGGCGGCTGCGTGGTAGGTGGCCATGACGAACCTCCTGTCGTCTGTGTGACGGCACGCCCTGATACGGGTTGCCGTATGTGCCCATCGTGGGGTATGGCACTGACAATCCGTTCTGACCTGGGCTTTTGCTTCGATCGAAGGTTCGGGCTAGTTTTTGCACTGACCAGTCAGTTCAAATAGTCGTCAATCAGGGGGACCTGTGGACGGAGTCGGTGTCACCGCCGACGGCTTCGGGCTCCGAGGCCCTCGCGGATGGGCGTTCCGGGGCGTCGGCCTCGACGCGGAGCCGGGCTCGTTGATCGCCGTCGAGGGGCCGTCCGGCTCCGGGCGGACCAGTCTGCTGCTCGCCCTCACCGGGCGGATGAAGGCCAACGAGGGGACGGCGACCGTGGGCGGGGCACGGCTGCCGAAGCAACTGGCCGCCGTGCGGCGCGTCAGCGCGCTCGCACACGTCGCCGGGGTCACCGACCTCGACCCGGCCCTGACCGTCGGGGAGCACCTGCGCGAACGGGCGCTGCTGGAGCGGCGGTTCGGCGGCCCCGTACGGGAGTTGCTGCGACCGCGCGCGGAGCGGGCGGCCGAGGTGGGGTTGCGGATCGACACCGCGCTCGCCGCCGCCGGTCTCGACCGGGAGGCCCTGCCCAAGGGTTCACGGACCGCCGTCCGCGATCTGGAGCGCATCGAAGCTCTGCGGCTGTCCGTGGCGCTGGCGCTCATCGGACGCCCCGGGCTGCTCGGTGTCGACGACATCGACCTGAAGCTGACGGACGCCGAGCGGGGGGAGGTCTGGGCGCTGCTCGGATCCCTCACCGAGGCGGGGACGACCGTCCTCGCCGTGTGCGGCGAGGCCCCCGAGGGCACGGTCACGGTCTCCACCGACCCGCAGGCCGCCCCGCTCGACCGGGAGGACGCCGACGAGGCCCGTGCCCGGGAGGACGCCGACGAGGCCTCTGACCGGGAGGACGCCGACGAGGCCTCTGACCGGGAGGACGCCGACGAGGCCCGTGGCCAAGGGGCCGGCATCGAGTCCTGCGACGAACCCGCCGCCGAATCCGCCCGAACGACAGCCGAGTCCACCGAGTCCGGTGGGTCCACCAGGTCCACCGAGCCCACCGGGTCCGAGCAGGAAGAGGAGAAGACGGATGCGATCGCCGAGACTGGCCGCGCTTGAGCTGCGGCGCTTCGGCCGGGGCAAACTTCCCCGGGCCGCCCTCGTCGCGCTCCTGCTGCTGCCCCTGCTGTACGGCGCGCTCTACCTGTGGTCCTTCTGGGACCCGTACGGGCGCCTGGACCGCATTCCCGTGGCGCTCGTGAACGACGACAAGGGCGCCACCGCCGACGGCAAGAGGATCACCGCCGGGGACGACATCACCAAGGGCCTGCGCGACAGCGAGGTCTTCGACTGGCACGAGGTGAGTGCCGCCGAGGCGAGCGCGGGCGTGGAGGACGGCAGGTACTACCTGTCGCTGACCATGCCGGCCGACTTCAGCGGGCGGATCGCCTCCAGCGCGGGCGACTCGCCCGAGACGAGCGCCCTCCAGGTGCGCACCAACGACGCGAACAACTACATCGTCGGACAGATCTCGCGGACGGTCTTCAGCGAGGTGCGCACGGCCGCGTCCACGAAGACCTCGCGGTCCTTCCTGGACAAGATCTTCGTCTCCTTCTCCGACATCCACGGGGCGACGGCGAAGGCCGCCGACGGGGCCGACGACCTCACCGGCGGCATCGGGAAGGCCGAGAAGGGCTCCAAGGACCTCGCCGACGGGCTGAGCGACGCCAAGGACGGCAGCGGCAAGCTGGCGAAGGGCCTGAAGAAGCTCGACAAGGGCGCCGACGACCTGGAGGACGGTTCACAGAAGGTCGCGGACGGCACCCAGACGCTCGCCGACAAGGTGAACGGGGTCGCCGACACGCTGGGGCCCTTCGTCAAGGACAACGAGAAGACCATCGGGGACACCGCCCAACTGGTCGCCGACTCGGCCAAGGTGATCCGCGACAACCTCGCCACCCTGGTGAAGCTGGCGCCGACCGCCGCCGAGGGCGCCCACACGGCCTCGGACACCCTCGCCGCCGTCCACAAAGCGCGCTGCGAGACGCCGGTACTGCCCGACCCGGCGTGCGCCGACCTGAAGAAGGCCAAGGACGCGGCCGCCGACGTGGCGAAGGTCGCCGACGACCTCAACACGCTGATCGCCGACCAGGACGGCGACCTGAAGACGCTCCGGACGAACCTCGCCGCCCTCCAGAAGCAGGCGCAGTCGCTCGCCGACAGCGCCCCGCACCTCTCCGAGGACCTCGACGACGCCGTGACCAAGGTCAACGCACTCAACACGGGCGCCGCGAAGGTCGCCAAGGGTGCCAAGAAGCTGCACACCGGGCTCGGCACGGCCAAGACGGGGTCGGTCGACCTCGACGAGGGCGTCACCAAGCTCGAAACGGGCGCCCAGGACCTCAACGGCGGCATCTTCAAGCTCTCCGACGGCTCCGGAAAGCTCGCCGACGGCCTGCACGACGGCGCCGAACAGATTCCCGACTACGACACGCAGCAGCGCGACGCGCGCACCGCCGTCATGGCCGACCCGGTGCAGCTCGCCTCCAAGGACCTGCACAAAGCGCCCAACTACGGCACCGGCTTCGCCCCGTACTTCATCCCGCTGTCGCTGTGGGTGGGCGCGATGGTGGCGTACATGCTGATCGCGCCGATGAACCGGCGCGCGCTCGCCTCGGGCGCCCCGGCGTGGCGGATCGCGCTGGCGGGCTGGCTGCCGGTGGTCGCGATCGGGGTGCTCCAGACGACGGCCCTGATGGCCGTGCTGCACTGGGCGATCGGCCTGGAGATGGCGCGGGCGGCCGGCACGGTGGGCTTCCTGTTCCTGGTGACGGCGTGCTTCGCGGCCCTCGTGCAGTGGCTCAACGCGCGCTTCGGGGCGGCGGGCCGGATCCTCGTACTCGCCCTGCTCATGCTGCAGTTGACGTCGGCGGGCGGCACCTATCCGGTGCAGACCAGCCCCGGCTTCTTCAACGCGATCCACCCCTACCTGCCGATGAGTCACGTCGTCGACGCGCTCAGGAGGCTCATCACGGGCGGCGGCCTGACACCGGTGTGGCACGCGTGCGTGGTGCTCGTCGCCTTCACCGCGGGCGCCCTCGCGCTGACCGCCCTGTCGGCGCGCCGCCGCCAGGTGTGGACGCTGGACCGACTGCACCCGGAGCTGAGCCTGTGACGATCCGGCGTCCGGCGGGCCGGGTTCCTGTGACAATCAGGACCATGGAAAGCAGCACCACCCCGGGCGGCAGCACCCGTCGCGAGGCCACCCGGCAGAAGCTCTACGAGGCAGCCGTCACGCTCATCGCCGAGCAGGGCTTCTCCGCGACGACCGTGGACGAGATCGCCGAACGGGCCGGCGTCGCGAAGGGCACGGTCTACTACAACTTCGCGAGCAAGTCGGTCCTCTTCGAGGAACTGCTGAGGCACGGCGTGGGCCTCCTCACCGCCTCGCTTCGGGAGGCGGCCGAGCGCACCGCGCGGGACGGCGGCAGCAAGGTCGACGCCCTGGACGCGATGGTCCGCGCGGGCCTCGTCTTCATCGACCGCTACCCGTCCTTCACCCAGCTCTACGTGGCCGAGCTGTGGCGCACCAACCGTGCCTGGCAGTCCACCCTCATGGTGGTCCGGCAGGAGGCGGTGGCCGTCGTCGAGGGGGTGCTGCGCGAGGGCGTCGAGAACGGCGAGTTCAGCGACGAGATCGATGTCCCGCTGACGGCGGCCGCCCTGGTGGGCATGGTGCTGGTGGCCGCCCTGGACTGGCAGGCCTTCCAGCCGGAGCGCTCCCTGGACGACGTCCACTCGGCGCTGTCCCGGCTGCTCCAGGGACGGGTGAGCGGTCACCGGTAGCCCACGCGCGCGTGGTGCGGGTCCGAACCGCGCCACGCGCGCGTGGGCACACGAAAGCGCCGGTCCGCGGTGGCCCCGTCCCCCGTGGGCCGCCTCGAACCGGCGCTTCCTCGTGCTCCCCCGTTCCCCCGTTCCCCCGTTCCCCCGTTCCCTCCCCCGTCGTTCCCCCGTGCGGTCGTTCCCCCGGGGTGCCCCCCGCGCCTCACTCCCGCCGAACCGGCCGGCGGAAGGAGCGGATCGAGGGCCGCTCCGTTCCGGCGCCCCGTGTCGCCGGTGCCGGAGCCGCGCCTCTTTCCGTGCCACCACTCTCTCGTTCGCGCAGGTCCGCCCCCATCCGCGCGCGTACTCAACTCACTCACTAGGTACGCGTACTCAGCTCTGCGCACTCATCCCCAGGACGCCGCGCGGCCGACTGGTTACGATCGCGTCCGTGTCCGTACTCCCCCTTGTGTTCACCAGCGGCTGGGCCAGCGGCATCAACGCCTACGCGGTCGTGCTGCTGCTCGGCGTGTTCGGCGCGACCGGGCTGAGCGAGGACGTCCCCGAGACGCTCCAGCGGCCCGAGGTGCTCATAGCCGCCGGCCTCCTGTTCCTGTGCGAGGCGGTCGCCGACAAGATCCCCTACGTGGACTCCGCGTGGGACACCGTGCACACGGTCGTCCGGCCGGCGGCGGGAGCCTGGGTCGGGGCGGTGCTCGCCGGGCAGAGCGGTTCGCTCTCCGACGCGGCGGCCGGCCTGCTCGGCGGTTCGACGGCGCTGGCCAGCCACGCCGTCAAGGCCGGCACCCGGATGGCGGTGAACTCCTCGCCGGAGCCGTTCAGCAACGTGATCGTGAGCCTGGCCGAGGATCTCGGGGTCGCCGGGATCGTGACGTTCGCGATGTTCCACCCGGAAGCGGCCGCGATCATCGCGGGGGCGCTGCTGCTGGCAGGTCTGGCGGTGCTCTTCCTGCTGGTCTCGCGGATCCGCCGGTTCCTGCGGCGCCGGGCGCAGCGGCGGGAGGAACGTCGGCTCGCCCGGCTCCCGTGGCCGCCGCCACCGGGCTGACGGCGTGACTGTCGGTGGCGGCCGATAAAGTCGCGGGCATGGCAGGGATTGCGGTGATCGGCGCCGGGATGGGCGCGCTGACGGCGGCCGCCCGGCTGGCCGTCGCGGGCCACCGGGTGACGGTGTACGAGCGTACGCAGACGTACGGCGGAGCGGTGGGCCGCTTCGAGCGGGACGGGTTCGGTTTCGACACCGGTCCCGGTCTGCTGCCCCTTCCCGCCGTCTACCGCGACCTCTTCGTCAAGACCGGCAAGGAGCCGCTGGAGGACTGCGTCGAGCTGGTCCAGGTCGATCCGTCCGCACGGCACGTCTTCGCGGACGGCACGGAGGTGGCGCTGCCGAACGCCTCGCGCGCGGGGGTCGTCGCGGCGCTGGACGCGGCGCTCGGGGCACCGGCCGGGCAGCGCTGGGGTGACTTCCTGGTCCGGGCCCGCGAGGCCTGGGACCGCACCCGCCGTCCGCTCCTGGAGGAGCCCCTGTGGGACGACTGGTCGGTGCTGGCCGCCCGCGAGCCCTACCCGGCGGTCCCGCACAAGCGCCTGCTGCGCACCCGTCGGGCGGGCACCCTCGCCGAGGTCGGCGCCTGGGAGCTGCGTGACCCCCGGCTCACCGCGCTGCTGGAGGGCCACGCGCTCGCGTACGGCCTGGACCCGCGGGTCACCCCGGCGAGCGCGGCCGTGCTGCCGTACATGGAGCACGCCTTCGGCACCTGGTACGTGCGCGGGGGAATGCGCGAGCTGGCCCGCGCGGTCCACGAGCGGTGCCTGGCCCGCCGGGTGGAGTTCGTCTTCGGCGCCGAGGTCACCCGGATCCTGGAGAAGGACGGCCGGGCGGTGGGCGTGGAACTCGCCGACGGCGAGGTGCGGGAGGCGGACTTCGTGGTCGCCCCCGGCAGCGCCGGCGGTCTGCCCGCCCGCGCGGACGGCGAGGTCGCGCCCCAGCAGGGCCTGCCGAGCCGGCTGACCGTACTGCTCGCGCTGCGCGGCGCCCGGCCGGAGGGGACCGCGCACCGGACGGTGGTGCACTCGGTGGACCGTGACGGCGAGTTGGAGAGCCTCTTCGGTACGGCGCCGTCAGTGCCCGCGCGGCCGACGGTGACGGTTCTGCGGCCCGACGACCCTGCCCTGGTCCCGGACGGCGCCCACGAGGCGGTCACGCTCGGTGCGGTGGTGCCCGCGGGCGCGGAGATTCACGAGGCGCACGTGGACGCGCTGGTCGCGGCCGCCGAGCGAGCCGTCCCCGGTCTGCGCGACCGCGTCCTGTGGCGCGAGGTGCGCACCCCCGCCGACATCGCGCGGGAGACCGGCGCGGCGGGCGGGGCGGTCCCGGCGCCGGCACTGGCCGCGGCCGGGGGGAGGCTGCTGCATCCCGCCAACTCCACAGGCCTGCAAGGGCTGTTCACGGTCGGCGGCTGGTCGCACCCGGGCGGCGGACTGCCGCACGCGGGCATGTCGGGCGCGCTGGTGTCCGGACTGATCGTGGAGGGCCCGCAGTTCCGGGGCTCGCAGTGAGCCACCGGGCCTCCCGGCGGCCGCCCCGACAGCAGGCGCTCCCGAGAAGACGCGGCCGTCAGAACCGATACTGCTCGTCGTAGCCGTTGCCCTGGCCGTGCTGCTGCTGGCCGTCGCCCTGGTACGGGTACTGCTGCTCGGGCGGGAGTTCGCCGCCCAGCGGGTCGTCGGTGCTGCGCTGCTGCGGGACCCAGACGCCGCCGGCCGGGGTCTCCCCGTAGCCGCCGGTGCCGTACTGCTCCTGGCCGTAGGCCTGCTGCCCGTACTGCTGCTGGCCGTAGCCGGCGTCGTAGGAACCGCCGCCGTAGGTCTGGGTGCCGATGTACGGGTCGGAGTAGGCGGCGTACTGCTGCTCACCGGTGGCGTCGTAGCCGTACTGCTGCTGGTGGTACCCGGAGTACGTGTCGTACCCGTAGTTCTGGTCCGTGCCCTGGGCGGCCGTCGCGTACTGGTCCTGGGGCTGGCCCTGCGGCTGGCCCTGGCCGCCCGCGGCCGCGTACGCGGTGTCGCTGTATATGCCGTAGGAGCCGGTGTCGTCGGGCAGGGGCTGCGGCTCGTACACGGACGTGGTCTCGGCGGCCGAGGGGTCGGCGCCACGGGCCGCGGGCGTGAAGACGTCGTCCCGGTCGTAGTCGTCGTCGCCGAAGACGCTCTTGTCACCGAAGGCGTTCCTGTCCTGGCCGAACGCCACGTCGTCGGTGCCGTACTGCGCATCGGAGCCGCTACCGGGCTCGCCCGCCTCCAGACCGGAGACCTCGAGCGTCGGGTCCTTGCGCTCGGCCTTGCCGCGGCGCCGCTTGGTGACGGCCCCGCCCTCACCGTCCGCATCCGCGTCCCCGCGCCGGAAGGCCCAGCCCTCGGCGAAGCCGCGCCGGAACGACAGCGTGACGTAGGTCTGGCCGACCGCGAAGGCGGCGGCGCCCAGTGCGATGACGACGACCGACGGGATCAGGACACCGAGGACCACGCCGAGGAAGCCGACGAAAGCCAGCAACCGCCAGCGCAGCCGCGCCTTGTACTGCAGCAGGACCTCGCCGAGCAGCCACAGCGCGACAAAGCCAAACGCGATGTAGAGGACCGTCCAGCCCATGTACGCCCCTCTCCCAGTGGCCGCTACGCAGTGTGTCGTACGTGGATGCGACCGGTCTAGGCCTGCGGCGGATGGTGCAGGCCCAGGTTCTCGTAGATTTCCAGCGTCGCCGTGGAGTTGTTGAGCGTGATGAAGTGCAGTCCGGGCACTCCCTCGGCCAGCAGCCGTGCGCAGAACTCCGTGGCGAAGTCGATGCCAATGGAGCGTACAGCGGCCGGATCGTCTTTGGCTGTGAGGATCCGCTCTTTCAGGGCGGCCGGGAAGTGGGCGTTGCTGAGCTTGGGCAGGCTCTCCAGCATCTTCACACTCGTCACCGGCAGGACCTCGGGGATGACCGGAGTCACACAGCCGGCCGCCTCGACGCGGTCGCGCAGCCGCAGATAGGACTCGGGCTCGAAGAACATCTGGGTGATGGCGTAGTCGGCGCCGGCCCGGCACTTGTCGACGAAGTGCGTGACGTCCGTGTCCCAGTCGCCGGAGCGCGGGTGCATCTCGGGGAAGGCCGCGACACCCACGCAGAAGTCGCCCGACTCCTTGATGAGCCGGACGAGTTCGGCGGCGTACGTCAGGCCCTGGGGGTGCGGTACCCACGCGCCCATGGGGTCGCCGGGCGGGTCGCCGCGCACGGCGAGCATGTTGCGGATCCCGGCGTCGGCGTACTGGCCGATGATGTTGCGCAGCTCGGCGATGGAGTGGTCCACGGCGGTGAGGTGCGCGACCGGCGTGAGGGTGGTGTCGACGACGATCTGCTGGGTCTCCCTGACCGTGGTCGCCCGGGTGGAGCCGCCGGCACCGTACGTCACCGAGACGAAGTCGGGGGCGGCCGCCTCGACCCGGCGCAGCGCGTTCCACAGGCTCCGCTCACCCTTGGGCGTCTTCGGCGCGTAGAACTCGAACGAGTACGTCGTCTTGCCGGTCGCCAGGATGTCGCGCACGGTGCGCGCGCGGTCCGTCCTGGTGGATGCGGTTCCTAGGGCCATACCCGCAGGTTAGTCAGGGGTGGGCGGTCCCCCAACCCGATGCGGGAAATTTGCCCGGTTTGTCGACTTGTTTGTCCACCCCTTGGGACAGCCGTACCAGACGTGCCGGCCGGCCGGCCGGCCGGATCACGCCTCGCGCAGCCGCTTCGCGAACTCCGCCGCCGCGGCACCGGGGTCGTCCGCGTCCGTGATCGCCCGTACGACGACGACCCGGCGGGCGCCCGCCGCCAGTACCTCGTCCAGGTTGCCGAGGTCGATGCCGCCGATGGCGAACCAGGGGCGGTCGGTGCCGAGGGCGGCCGTGTGCCGGACCAGGTCGAGGCCCGGGGCGGGCCGGCCGGGCTTGGTGGGGGTGGGCCAGCACGGGCCGGTGCAGAAGTAGTCGACACCCTCCTGGACGGCGGCGGCCCCGGCCTCCGCCTCCGAGTGCGTGGAGCGGCCGACGAGGACCTCCTCGCCGAGGATCGCGCGGGCCGCGGGGACCGGCAGGTCGCCCTGGCCGAGGTGGAGCACGTCGGCGGCGGCCGCGTGCGCGACGTCCGCGCGGTCGTTGACCGCGAGCAGCTTGCCGTGCCGGGCGCAGGCGTCGGCGAACACCTCGAGGTGCTCCAGCTCCTCGGCCGCCTCGATGCCCTTGTCACGCAGCTGGACGATGTCGACACCGCCCGCGAGCACCGCGTCCAGGAACTCCGGGAGGTCCCCCTGGCGGGTGCGGGCGTCCGTGCAGAGGTACAGCAGGGCGTCGGCCAGGCCGGTGCGGGCGGTGTCGGGCATACGAAGGTCCCCCCAGTGCGATGGCGTACGGGAGCGAGCGCCCCCGTACGCCGCGTGTGTCGGTCCGGATACGCGGGTCAGACGGCGAGCGCCTGGGCGCGGCGCTTCACCTCCGTGCCGCGATTCTCACTCAGGGCCTGCGCGGGGGTGCCGGGCAGGCTCGGGTCGGGGGTGAAGAGCCACTCGATCATCTCTTCGTCCTTGAAGCCGTCGTCCCGCAGCAGGGTCAGGGTCCCGACCAGGCCCTTCACCACCTTGTCCCCGTCGATGAAGGCGGCGGGGACGTGCAGCGCGCGGTTCTCACCACGGCGCACGGCGATGAGCTGGCCGTCCTTGATCAGCTGCCGGACGCGGATCACGTCGACATCGAGCATCTCCGCGATGTCCGGCACGGTGAGCCAGGCGGGGACGAGAGCATCGGTCTTTGCGTCAATCTCGGTCACGGGAACAAGCCTGCCATCTGCCGCTGACAGTCGGAAACCGAGCCGGTCCGACCAGGCGCTCAGGCCGCCGCCGTCGCCGCCTTCAAAGGCCTCGCAGGGTCCGCGAGGAGCCGGGGGTTCATGGGCGTGCCCGCCTGGATCAGCCGCTTGCCCTGGGCGAGGTCGCGCGCCCGGCCCACCGCAAGCAGGGCGACCAGCCGGTCCCCGCGCAGCCAGCACACCGACCAGGCGGGTCCCGACGGGTCGCCGCGCCACAGCACGCGGTCGGCGCCGGCGTGGTGTCCGGCGTACTGGACGAAGCGGCCGAACTGCTCGGACCAGAAGTACGGGACGGGGTCGTAGACGGCCAGGGGTTCGTCGGTGGCGGCACCGACGATGTTCGTCGCGACCGTGCGCGGTCCCTGGAGGGCGTTGTCCCAGTGATGCACGAGGAGCCGCTCGCCGTACCGCCCCGAAGGGAAGGAGGCGCAGTCGCCGACCGCGTACACATCGGGCACGGAGGTCCGCAGATGGACGTCCGCCACGACCTCGCGGTCAGCGCCGAGCGCGACGCCGGAGCCCGCCAGCCATGCGGTGGCGGGGCGGGCGCCGATGCCCACCACGACGGCTCCTGCGGGCAGCCGGGAGCCGTCGTCCAGGACGACCGCACCGGGCTCGACGCGCTCCACGCGCGCGTGGGTGCGCAGCTCGATGCCGCTGTCGGCGTACCAGGCGGCCATCGGGGCGGCGACCTCGGCGGGCAGGGCCCCGGCCAGCGGCCGCCCGGCGGCCTCGACGACGGTGACCGCGCAGCCGGCCTCCCGCGCGGCCGTGGCGAACTCGGCGCCGATCCAGCCGGCGCCGACGACCACGATGTCGTGCTGCCGGGCGAGTACGGGCCGCAGCCGTTCGGCGTCGTCCAGGGTGCGCAGCAGGTGCACGCCGGGCACGCCCTCGGCGCCGGGCAGCCGGATCGGTTCGGCGCCGGTGGCGAGGACGAGGACGTCGTAGGGGACGGGCCCGGCCTCGGTGTCCAGTTCGTGGTCGGCGGGACGAAGGCCGCTGACCTCGCGGCCGAGCACCAGCTCGATGCCGAGGCCCTCGAAGTCCACGTCGAAGGCGGAGCCCTCGGCGTTGCCGAGCAGGACGGCCTTGGACAGCGGGGGCCGGTCGTAGGGCTGGTGGGGCTCCGCGCCGATCAGCGTCACCGTGCCGTCGAAGCCCTGTTCACGCAGGGCCACGGCGGTCTGCACCCCGGCCATGCCCGCGCCGACGACCACCACGCGCCGCCCGGACGGACCGCCTTCTTCCTGCCTCTGCTCGCTCACCTGATCACCTTAGACGGCTGACAAATCGTCAGTCAGCCGTCGTGCGCCGTGACCTGCTCCACAACGCTGGTGCCGCTGCCCTCCTGCGACTCCCACGCCCAGCTCTCCTCGAGCCGCACCCGTCCGTCGCCCAGCTCCACGACCGTCGAGACGCAGTGCCCCGAGGACGTCGTCCCGTCGTGCTTGAGCTGTACGTACCGGAAGTCGAGCCGGTCCCCTTCCCGGGTACCCACCAGATGCCCGCGTACGACATCACCGCCCGCGTACTCCGCCCAGATCTCGCCACCGCGCTCGTGGTACGTGAAGCGGGTGCGGGTGCCGACCTGGCCCGGGGCCTGGTCGGCGACGGGCGCGAGGACGAGGCCGTCCAACGAGCGGGGCATGACGAAAGGCTCCCTTACAGAGGCGCCGGACCACGGGCTAGGGTGGCCAACCTAGAGCACACGCGGGAGTCCGGACGCACCGGGCTGAGAGGGAGGCTGGCGGCCTCCGACCGTCGAACCTGATCCGGGTCATGCCGGCGAAGGGAGGGGCTGGACGCCCATGTCGTCTCCACGTACGTCAGACGTCCTCGTCATCGGGGGCGGGATCATCGGGCTGGTCACGGCCTGGCGGGCCGCGCAGCGCGGCTTCGCCACGGCGGTGGTCGACCCGGCACCGGGCGGCGGGGCCGCCCAGGTGGCGGCCGGGATGCTGGCCGCCGTCACGGAACTGCACCACGGCGAGCAGACCCTGCTCGCCCTCAACCTGGCCTCCGCCCGCCGTTATCCGGAGTTCGCGGCCGAGCTGACGGAGCTGACCGGGCACGACCTCGGCTACCGGCGCTGCGGCACGCTCGCGGTCGCGCTGGACTCCGACGACCGCGCCCATCTGCGCGAACTGCACGCACTCCAGCAGCAGTCGGGGCTGGAGTCGGAGTGGCTGTCCGGACGGGAGTGCCGGCGCCTGGAGCCGCTGCTGGCGCCCGGGGTGCGGGGCGGGCTGCGGGTCGACGGCGACCACCAGATCGACCCGCGGAGGCTGACCGCGGCGCTGGTGGCAGCGTGCGAGCGGGCCGGGGTGGCCTTCCACCGCGTACGGGCCGAGCGACTGTCCGTCGTGGGCGAGCGCGCCACGGGAGTCGTCACGCCGGACGGTACGGCCCTGGAGGCGGGGCAGGTGGTGCTCGCCGGCGGCAGCCTGAGCGGACGGCTCGCGGGGGTGCCGCAGGACGTGCTGCCCCCCGTACGGCCGGTGAAGGGCCAGGTGCTGCGGCTGACCGTGCCGCCGCGGTACGCGCCGTTCCTGAGCCGGACCGTGCGGGCCGTGGTGCGCGGCAGCCAGGTCTATCTGGTCCCCCGGGAGAACGGCGAGCTGGTCGTGGGCGCCACCAGCGAGGAGCTGGGCTGGGACACCACGGTGACGGCGGGGGGCGTGTACGAGTTGCTGCGCGACGCCCATGAACTGGTCCCCGGGATCACCGAGCTGCCGCTCACGGAGACGCGCGCGGGGCTGCGGCCCGGGTCCCCGGACAACGCGCCGCTGCTCGGACCGACGGAGCTGGCGGGGTTGCTGCTGGCCACCGGCCACTACCGCAACGGCGTGCTGCTGACGCCGGTGACGGGTGACGCGATGGCGCACGCCCTGGCCACCGGGGAGCTCCCGGACGAGGCCCGTCCCTTCACGCCCCGGCGCTTCGGCGCCGCCGCACTCTCGGAGCAGCCCGCATGAACGCCCAGGACAACGCCCGGGGGAACGCCCGGGAGAACGCACCCGTGCATGTCTCGGTGAACGGAGAGCGGCGCGAGTTCGCTGCCGGTACGGCCCTCGACAGCGTCGTACGGTCCCTGACCCCGGCGCCCTCCGGGGTGGCCGCCGCGCTCAACGAGACCGTCGTCCCGCGCGCGCAGTGGCCGTCCACGGCGCTGCGCGACGGTGACCGGGTGGAAGTCCTCACCGCGGTCCAGGGGGGCTGAGCCATGGCCGACGATCCCTTCGTCCTCGCAGGCAGGTCCTTCTCGTCCCGTCTGATCATGGGCACGGGGGGTGCGCCCAGCCTGGAGGTGCTGGAGCGGGCGCTGGTGGCGTCCGGGACCGAGCTGACGACGGTCGCGATGCGCCGGGTGGACCCCTCGGTGCACGGTTCCGTGCTGTCGGTGCTGGAGCGCCTCGGTATCCGGGTGCTGCCGAACACGGCGGGCTGTTTCACCGCCGGGGAGGCCGTGCTGACGGCCCGGCTCGCGCGGGAGGCGCTGGGCACCGATCTGATCAAGCTGGAGGTCGTCGCCGACGAGCGCACGCTGCTGCCGGACCCGATCGAGCTGCTGGAGGCCGCGGAGACGCTGGTGGACGACGGGTTCACGGTTCTGCCGTACACGAACGACGATCCGGTGCTGGCCAGGAAGCTGGAGGACGTCGGATGCGCGGCGGTGATGCCGCTGGGCTCGCCGATCGGCTCCGGGCTGGGCATTCGCAATCCGCACAACTTCCGGCTGATCGTCGAGCACGCGCGCGTGCCGGTGATCCTGGACGCGGGGGCGGGCACCGCGTCGGACGTGGCGCTGGCGATGGAGCTGGGGTGCGCCGGGGTGATGCTGGCGTCGGCGGTGACGCGGGCGCGCGACCCCGAGCGGATGGCGTCGGCCATGCGGGCCGGCGTCGAGGCGGGAAGGCTGGCCCGGCTCGCCGGACGGATCCCGCCCCGCTACTTCGCGGAGGCGTCCTCGCCCGTGGAGGGCCGGGCCGTGCTGGACCCGGAGCGCCCCGCGTTCTGACCTCCGCCGAGCTACCGTCCGGTCTCCGGATACGGGAGTCGCGGGACCCGTGGGTTGCGTCACAGGTCGGCTCCAGTCGCGCTGCGATCGCGGTGGAACCGGCGGAGGTGTCAGCGGCGGCTCGTACACTCACCTGCGTGGACACGACCCTTCAGGACCCTCTGGTCGGGCAACTGCTCGACGGCCGGTATCGCGTAGAGGCGCGGATCGCGGTCGGCGGGATGGCCACGGTCTACCGGGCCGTGGACACCCGCCTGGACCGCGTGCTCGCGCTCAAGGTGATGCACCCGGCGCTCGCCGCCGACGGGGCGTTCGTCGAGCGGTTCATCCGGGAGGCGAAGTCGGTCGCCCGGCTCGCCCACCCGAATGTCGTTCAGGTGTTCGATCAGGGTGCCGACGGGTCGTACGTCTACCTCGCCATGGAGTACATCGCCGGATGCACGCTGCGCGACGTGCTGCGGGAGCGCGGGGCGCTCCAGCCGCGGGCCGCGCTCGACATCCTGGAGCCCGTGCTGGCCGCGCTCGGCGCCGCGCACCGGGCCGGGTTCGTGCACCGGGACATGAAGCCCGAGAACGTCCTCATAGGGGACGACGGGCGGGTCAAGGTCGCGGACTTCGGGCTGGTGCGGTCCGTCGACACCGTGACCAGCACCACGGGAGCCGTGCTCGGCACCGTCGCCTATCTCGCCCCCGAGCAGATCGAGCAGCCCGGCGCCGCCGACCCCCGCGTCGACGTGTACGCGTGCGGGGTGGTGCTCTACGAGATGCTCACCGGTGAGAAACCTCACGACGGCGACTCTCCCGCGATCGTGCTCTACAAGCACCTCCACGAGGACGTTCCGCCGCCGTCGGCCCTCGTCCCCGGGATGGCCTTCGAGCTGGACGAGCTCGTGGCGTCGGCCACCGCCCGCACCCCCGACGTCCGGCCGTACGACGCCGTCGCGCTGCTCGGGCTGGTGCGGGAGGCGCGTGCTCCGCTGAGCGTGGACCAGCTGGACGCGATGCCGCCGCAGGCCGTCTCCGCGGGACACGACAACGCCGAGGACCGGACGAGCGTGATCCCGCGCTCGCTCACCGTGCCCCGCCCGCTGCCCGTCAACGACGACGACCCCGCCGACGGCGAGGACCCGCTCAACCACACCTCCCGCTTCCAGAGCGGGCCGCCCCTGCCGCCCCGGCGCCGGACCGCGCGGCCCCGGCGCGGGGTGCTCGCGCTCGTCGCCGCCGTCCTGCTGGTGTTCGGCGTGGGCGCCGGTGTCTGGTACATCAACTCCGGCCAGTTCACCAAGGTCCCCGCGGTGCTGACGCAGAAGGAGGCGGAGGCCAGGACACGGCTGGAGGCCGCCGGCCTCGAGGTCGGCAAGGTGCGGCACCAGCACAGCGACACCGTGAAGCGCGGCACCGTCATGGACACCGACCCCGATCCGGGCGCCCGGATCCGTAAGCACGACTCCGTGACGCTCACCGTCTCCGACGGCCCGGAGATCGTGAAGGTGCCGGATGTGACGGGCTCCCGCCAGGACAAGGCCGAGGAGCTGCTGAAGGCGGACGGCCTGGAGCCGGGTCTGGTCACCCAGGAGTTCAGCGAGGACGTCATCAAGGGCTTCGTGATCAGCACCGACCCGGAGGCGGGGACGAAGCGCCGCGCGGGCACGGCGGTGTCGATCGTGGTCAGCAAGGGTGCTCCGGTCGCCATCCCGGACGTCACCGGCGATGCCGTGGACGACGCCAGGGCCGAGCTGGAGGAGGCCGGTCTGAAGGTGAAGGTCGCCACCGAGCAGGTCAACTCCGAGTTCGACAAGGGCCGGGTCGCGACGCAGACCCCGGAGGAGGGCAGCGAGGCCGCCGAGGGCGACACGGTGACACTGACGCTGTCCAAGGGACCGGAGATGGTCGAGGTCCCGGACGTGGTCGGCGCGAGCGTCGACGACGCCAAGTCACTCCTGGAGCAGTCCGGGTTCGAGGTCGAGGAGGACCGGGGGCTGCTCGGGATCTTCGGCGACACCGTGAAGAGCCAGTCCGTGGACGGCGGCGACACGGCGCCCAAGGGATCGACGATCACGATCACCATCCGGTGACGGGGCGGTGCGCGGGGCATGACACCCTGAACGGGTGAGTTCTCCGGCACCCCTCCCCTCCCGCAACCCCATCGGCGGTCATGTCCCCGTGGCCGGCGGTCTGCACGACGTGGGCATGTCGTACGCGCACGACCTCGACGCCGAGACGGTCCAGGTCTTCGTCGCCAACCCGCGCGGCTGGGCCACTCCGGTCGGCAATCCGCGACAGGACGAGGCCTTCCGGGAGGCGTGCGCGGCGCAGTCGGTCCCGGCCTACGTACACGCGCCGTACCTGATCAACTTCGGCTCGCACACCGAGGCGACGGCCGAGAGGTCGGTGGAGTCGATGCGGCACTCGCTGCGCCGCGGTCGGGAGATCGGCGCCCTGGGCGTGGTCGTGCACACGGGGAGCGCGACGGGCGGGCGGGACCGGTCGGTGGCGCTGAAGCAGGTGCGGGAGTACCTGTTGCCGCTGCTGGACGAGCTGACCCACGACGACGACCCGTTCCTGCTGCTCGAGTCCACCGCCGGCCAGGGCGCCTCGCTCTGCTCCCGGACCTGGGACTTCGGGCCGTACTTCGAGGCGCTGGACGCCCATCCCAAACTGGGCGTCTGTCTCGACACCTGCCACATCTTCGCGGCCGGGCACGATCTGACCGGCCCGGCCGGTATGCACCGGACCCTCGACCTGCTGGTGGACACGGTCGGCGAGGGCCGGCTGAAGCTGATCCACGCCAATGACTCCAAGGACGTGGTCGGCGCCCACAAGGACCGGCACGAGAACATCGGCGCTGGTCACATCGGCGAGGACCCGTTCCGGGCACTGATGACCCACCCGGCCACCGCGGGCGTACCTCTGATCATCGAGACGCCCGGCGGCAAGGAGGGGCACGCGGCGGACGTGGCCCGGCTGAAGAAGCTCCGGGACGGCTGACGCCGCGCCGGGGAGATCGGAGTTCCGGAGGAAACAGAGTTCCGGGGAAGGTCAGAGCTCCGGGCCGTCGCCCGGCCCCTCCTGGTACGAGTAGCGCTGTTCCTTCCACGGGTCGCCGAGGTTGTGGTAGCCGCGCTCCTCCCAGAAGCCACGGCGGTCGGCGGTCATGTACTCGACTCCGCGGACCCACTTGGGGCCCTTCCAGGCGTAGAGGTGCGGAACGACCAGCCGCAGCGGGAAGCCGTGCTCGGCGGTGAGCAGCTCGCCGTCCTTGTGGGTGGCGAAGATCGTGCGCTCGGCGGCGAAGTCGGCCAGGCGCAGATTCGAGCTGAAGCCGTACTCGGCCCACACCATCACATGGGTGACGTTCGGGGCGGGCGGAGCGCTCTCCAGGATGGTGCGGGCCGGGATCCCGCCCCACTCGGCGCCGAGCATGCTGAACTTCGTCACGCAGTGCAGATCGGCCACGACGGACGCGTACGGAAGGGCCGTGAACTCCTCGTGGTTCCAGCAGCGCTTCTCACCGTCGGCGGTGGCGCCGAACACCCTGAACTCCCAGCGCTCGGGGCGGAACTTGGGCACCGGGCCGTAGTGCGTGACGGGCCATCCACGCTGAAGTCGCTGTCCCGGCGGAAGCTCGGACACTGCTTCTTCTCCAGATTCGCGCTCCACCGGCTGACCCATGACTCCATCCTGACAGACCCCGGACGGTGCACATGACCAGCCATGACCGGGCATATCCCGAATCGGGCAACTACTACTAAGCACGCACTAACTTACTAAGTACGCACTTACTGGACGATCTTCGGCACCGGTGCAATCATGCGGCGGCAGCCTCCCCGATTCCCACCACCCCGATTCCCCACGTGGAAGGAGCCTCTGCGATGCAGGGCGACCCCGAGGTCATCGAGTTCCTCAACGAGCAGCTCACCGGCGAGCTCACCGCGATCAACCAGTACTTCCTCCACGCCAAGATGCAGGAGAACTTCGGCTGGACGAAGCTCGCCAAGTACACCCGGCACGAGTCGTTCGACGAGATGAAGCACGCCGAGGTGCTCACCGACCGGATCCTGTTCCTGGACGGGCTGCCGAACTACCAGCGGCTCTTCCATGTGCGGGTCGGGCAGACGGTCAAGGAGATGTTCGAGGCCGACCGTCAGGTCGAGGTCGAGGCGATCGACCGGCTGAAGCGCGGAATCAAGGTGATGCGCGAAAAGGGTGACATCACGTCCGCGAACATCTTCGAGTCGATCCTCGAGGACGAGGAGCACCACATCGACTACCTCGACACGCAGCTCGACCTGGTGGAGAAGCTCGGTGAGGCGCTGTACCTCGCGCAGCTGATCGAGCAGCCGGAGAGCTGAGCCCCTGACTAGGCGGCTTCCTCGAGGTCTTCGTACTCCTCGGGTCCGGCGACGACCGGCCTGCCCTGGTCGGCGAGGTCGCGGCGCGGAAAGGCGCCCCGGCCGAGGATCGCCTGGATACGACGGACGCACGAGCCGCAGTCCGTGCCCGCCTTGCAGGCGGAGGCAATCTGGCGGGGGGTGCAGGCTCCGTTGTCCGCGTGCTGCTGGACCTGCGCCTCGGTCACACCGAAGCAGCTGCATACGAACACGCGGATTCACCTCCCGCCGAGATCAATAAGGCTAACCTAACCTTACCCGGCGGTCGACGGACGCAAAAGTGGAGTGGGGCGCGGATCGTATGTGATCCGCGCCCCACTCCCATGACCGAAGGTCACTGGTCCCGGTACATCTCCGCCACGAGGAAGGCCAGGTCCAGGGACTGGCTGCGGTTCAGGCGGGGGTCACAGGCCGTCTCGTAGCGCTGGTGCAGGTCGTCGACGAAGATCTCGTCGCCGCCGCCCACGCACTCGGTGACATCGTCTCCGGTCAGCTCCACGTGGATGCCGCCCGGGTGCGTGCCGAGCGCCTTGTGGACCTCGAAGAAGCCCTTGACCTCGTCGAGCACGTCGTCGAACCGGCGGGTCTTGTGACCCGAGGCCGCCTCGTAGGTGTTGCCGTGCATCGGGTCGGTGATCCAGGCGACGGTCGCACCCGAGGCGCTGACCTTCTCGACCAGCTCGGGCAGCTTGTCGCGGACCTTGTCGGCGCCCATGCGGACGATGAAGGTCAGCCGGCCCGGCTCGCGGTCGGGGTCGAGGCGCTCGATGTACTGCAGCGCCTCCTCGGCCGTGGTCGTCGGGCCGAGCTTGATGCCGATCGGGTTGCGGATCTTCGAGGCGAACTCGATGTGCGCGTGGTCCAGCTGCCGGGTGCGCTCACCGATCCACACCATGTGCGCCGAGACGTCGTACAGCCGCCCGGTGCGGGAGTCGACCCTGGTCAGGGCGGACTCGTAGTCGAGCAGCAGCGCCTCGTGCGAGGAGAAGAACTCGACGGTCTTGAACTCCTCCGGGTCGGCCCCGCAGGCGTGCATGAAGTTCAGCGCGTTGTCGATCTCGCGGGCGAGCTGCTCGTAGCGCTGACCGGACGGGGACTGCTTCACGAAGTCCTGGTTCCAGGCGTGCACCTGGCGCAGGTCGGCGTAGCCGCCGGTGGTGAAGGCACGCACCAGGTTGAGCGTGGAGGCGGAGGCGTTGTACATCCGCTTCAGGCGCTCGGGGTCCGGGACACGGGACGCCTCGTCGAAGGCGAAGCCGTTGACCGAGTCGCCGCGGTACGTCGGCAGGGTCACGCCGTCGCGGGTCTCGGTGCCCTTGGAGCGCGGCTTGGAGTACTGGCCGGCGATCCGGCCGACCTTGACGACCGGCACCGAGGCCGCGTACGTGAGCACGGCGCCCATCTGGAGCAGCGTCTTGAGCTTGTTGCGGATCTGATCGGCGGACACCCCGTCGAACGCCTCGGCGCAGTCGCCGCCCTGGAGAAGGAACGCCTCTCCCTTGGCGACGGCCGCCATCCGGGCGCGCAGCTGGTCGCACTCGCCCGCGAAGACGAGCGGCGGATACGACTCGAGTTCCGCGATCACTGCGCGCAGAGCCTCGGTGTCGGGGTACTCGGGCTGCTGCGCCGCGGGCAGGTCTCGCCAGGTGTTGCCAGCGCTGGCGCTGGTCTTAGCGTTCACGGTCACGCCCTCAACATTACGGGGTCGTGTCGAGTCGTTTTCGCCCGGCTCGACAGGTGAGACGCCCCTGTGCTCAGGTGCGCGTGGGGTAAGGTGCGTCGCATGTTCGCGCTTTCGACCCAGAACTGGTGGTGGACCGCTCATCCGGCGGCCCACTGAACTGCGCGTACGCAAGACTTCGCGAAGGCCGCCCGAGGGGCGGCCTTCGGCGTGTCCGGGGCTGTTCCTCACCCATACCGACATCGATCGAGATCGAGATCGACGGAAGAGGAACCCATGGACCTGGCACAGCTGCTCCACGACGACCGCCCGTTCGCCCTGCTCCGCCGCCGCACTCCCGGCCATGACGCGGACACGGTGGAGGTACTGCTCGGCCCGGTCGCCACGTACGACCGGCTCGCCGAGCTGCCCGAGGAGTGTCTGGCGCTCGTCCCCTTCCGGCAGATCCGCGAGCGCGGCTTCGACGTCCGCGACGACGGCACCCCGCTGGCGGTGCTGGTTCCCGAGGAGCGTCACGTCCTGCCTCTGGCGGAGGCCCTGGACCGGTTGCCGGCGCGGGACGTGCGGGTCGAGGACGGCGGCTTCGACGTGGCCGACGAGGAGTACGCGGAGATCGTCGGGCGGGTGCTGCGGGACGAGATCGGCCGGGGCGAGGGTGCCAACTTCGTGATCCGGCGGACCTACCGGGGGCGGATCCCGGGGTTCGGCCGGGCCGACGCGCTGGCCCTCTTCCGGCGGCTCCTCGAAGGCGAGCGGGGTGCCTACTGGACGTTCGTCGTGCACACCGGGGACCGGACGCTGGTGGGAGCCAGCCCCGAGGTACATGTGCGGATGTCGGGCGGCACGGTCGTGATGAACCCGATCAGCGGGACCTACCGGTATCCGGCGGAGGGTCCGACGCCCGAGCGGCTGCTGGACTTCCTCGCCGACGGCAAGGAGATCGAGGAGCTGTCGATGGTCGTCGACGAGGAGCTCAAGATGATGTGCACCGTCGGTGACATGGGCGGGGTGGTGATCGGACCCCGGCTGAAGGAGATGGCGCATCTCGCGCACACGGAGTACGAGCTGCGCGGCAGGTCCTCGCTGGATGTGCGGGAGGTGCTGAAGGAGACCATGTTCGCGGCGACCGTCACCGGCTCGCCCGTGCAGAACGCCTGCCGGGTCATCGAGCGGTACGAGCCCCTCGGGCCGGACGGTGTCGGGCGGGGTTACTACGCCGGCGCGCTGGCGCTGCTGGGCCGGGACCCGGGCGGGGCGCAGACCCTCGACTCCCCCATTCTCATCCGCACCGCCGACATCGACGCGGCCGGGCGGCTGCGGGTGCCGGTGGGCGCCACGCTCGTGCGTGGGTCGGATCCGGCGGGCGAGGTCGCGGAGACGCATGCGAAGGCGGCGGGCGTGCTGGCCGCGCTCGGTGTCCGGCCGGGCAGGCCGCGGACGGACGGCGCGCGGCCCCGGCCGGCCGACGACCCCCGGGTGCAGGCGGCGCTGGACGGGCGCCGGGCCTCGCTGGCGCCGTTCTGGCTGCGGATGCAGGAGCGGACGCAGGAGCTGACCGGCCACGCTCTCGTCGTCGACGGCGAGGACACCTTCACCGCGATGCTCGCGCACGTGCTGCGGTCGAGCGGTCTCGAGGTGAGCGTCCGGCGCTACGACGAACCCGGGCTGACGGAGTCGGTGCTCGCGCACCAGGGGCCGGTCGTGCTGGGCCCCGGCCCCGGCGACCCGTCCGACCTGACCGACCCGAAGATGCGGTTGCTGCGGGGACTGACCGCGCGGGTGCTCCGGGAGCACCGGCACGGCGTCCTCGGGGTCTGCCTCGGGCACGAGCTGATCGCGGCGGAGCTGGGGCTGGACATCGTACGGAAACAGGTGCCGTACCAGGGGGCGCAGACGACCGTGGACCTGTTCGGACGGGCGGAGACCGTCGGGTTCTACAACAGCTTCGTGGCGCTGTGCGACGACGAGACGCTGCAGGAGCTGGCCGCGCACGGGGTGGAGGTGAGCCGGGCCGCGAACGGCGAGGTGCACGCGCTGCGCGGGCCGGGGCGCGCCGAAGGCGCTCCCCTGAACGCGGTCGCCGGGGTCCAGTTCCATCCGGAGTCGGTGCTGACGCTGAACGGGGCTGCCGTGGTGCGGGAGTTGATGGCCGGGGTGTGCGCCGAACCGCGGCCGGCCCGGTAGCGGCCGGCCAGCGGCACCTCAGCCGAAGAACACGCCGACCTCCGTGTACAGCTCCGGGTCCACCGTCTTCAGTTTCGCGGTGGCCTCGGCGATCGGTACGCGGACGATGTCCGTGCCGCGCAGGGCGACCATCGTGCCGAAGTCGCCCTCGTGGACGGCGTCGATGGCGTGCAGGCCGAAGCGGGTGGCGAGCCAGCGGTCGAAGGCGCTCGGCGTGCCCCCGCGCTGGACGTGGCCGAGGACCGTGGTGCGGGCCTCCTTCCCCGTCCGCCGTTCGATCTCCTTGGCGAGCCACTCGCCGACGCCGGACAGCCGGACATGCCCGAAGGAGTCCAGCGACCCGTCCTTCAGCACCACGTCGCCGTCCCTGGGCATCGCGCCCTCGGCGACGACCACGATCGGGGCGTACGACGCCCGGAAGCGGGAGGTCACCCAGGCGCAGACCTGCTCGATGTCGAAGCGCTGCTCGGGGATGAGGATGACGTTGGCGCCGCCGGCCAGGCCGGAGTGCAGGGCGATCCAGCCTGCGTGACGGCCCATCACCTCGACGACGAGGACGCGCATATGGGACTCGGCGGTGGTGTGCAGCCGGTCGATGGCCTCGGTCGCGATGCCCACGGCGGTGTCGAAGCCGAAGGTGTAGTCGGTGGCGGACAGGTCGTTGTCTATGGTCTTCGGGACGCCCACGCAGGGCACCCCGTACTCGTCGGAGAGCCGGGCCGCCACCCCGAGGGTGTCCTCGCCGCCGATGGTGATGAGGGCCCCGACCCGCTGCCGGGCGAGGGTGTCCTTGATCCGGCGGATGCCGTCCTCCTCCTTGAGGGGGTTGGTCCGCGAGGAGCCGAGGATCGTGCCGCCGCGGGGCAGGATGCCGCGCACGGCGGGGATGTCGAGACGGATCGACCTCCCTTCCAGGGGGCCCCGCCAGCCGTCGCGGAATCCGACGAACTCATGGCCGTACTCCTGGACGCCCTTGCGGACGACCGCCCGGATGACGGCGTTGAGGCCGGGGCAGTCCCCGCCCCCGGTCAGTATTCCGACGCGCATGGAAGTGTCCCTTCGCCGCGGTTGGCCGACGAAGGTCACGGTAATGGTGATCCAGGTCACACAGATATGGCTAGGCAGATTCAATTCCGTTGAATCGCCGGGGAATTGGCCGCCGCCGTGAGCGGCCGTCGTCACTCGTCGTCGAGGCCGCGCTCTATCGCGTACCGGACCAGTTCCACCCGGTTGTGGAGCTGGAGCTTGCCGAGGGTGTTCTGGACGTGGTTCTGGACCGTGCGGTGCGAGATGACGAGGCGTTCGGCGATCTGCTTGTAGCTCAGGCCCTTGGCCACCAGCCGCAGCACCTCGGTCTCCCGGTCGGTCAGCCGGGGCGCGTTCGGTTCTTCACCGCCGCCCGCGGCGGGGCCGGGGTCCGAGGCCAGCCTGCGGTACTCGCCGAGGACCAGCCCGGCCAGGCCCGGGGTGAACACCGGGTCGCCGACGGCCGTGCGGCGCACCGCGTCCAACAGCTCCTCCGTGGAAGCCGACTTCAGCAGGTAGCCGGTCGCACCGGACTTCACCGCCTCCAGCACGTCGGCGTGCTCACCGCTCGCCGACAGCACGAGGACCCGCAGGGCCGGGTTCGCGGCGACGACCTCCTTGCAGACCTGGACGCCGGGCTTGGCCGGCAGGTTCAGGTCCAGCACCAGCACATCGGGCGTGGTGGCCTTGGCCCGGCGCACGGCCTGCTCTCCGTCGCCCGCGGTGGCGACCACGTCGAGACCGGCCTCGGCGAGGTCCCGGGCGACGGCGTCGCGCCACATGGGGTGGTCGTCGACCACCATGACCCTGATCGGATCCTGCTGACCGCTCATCGCTGTTCCGCCTTCCCCCGCCGCACGTTCTTCTCCTTCGGCACCGTCAGTTCGACCTCCGTGCCCTGCCCCGGGGTGGAGATCAGCTCGGCGCTGCCGCCGAGGTCACGCAGCCGGCCCCGGATCGACTGGGCGACCCCGAGCCGTCCCTCGCCCTCGGCCTGCGCGAGCCGCCCCTCGGGGATGCCCGGCCCGTCGTCCCGCACGGTGATGATCACCTCGTCGGGCTCGTCCTCCACCAGGATCCAGGCCCGGGCGTCCTCCCCGGCGTGTCTGCGTACATTGTCCAGGGCGGCCCCGACCGCCGCGGCCAGCTCCTTCGCGGCGGGCGCGGGCAGCATCACCGGGGCGCCCGGCTCGGCGAGGTTGACGCGGGCGGCGGCGAAGGGGGCGAGCAGCGAGCGCAGGTCGACCGGACCGGTCTGCTCCGCCGGCTCCTCCACCACTTGCACGACGGCGCCCTCGGCCGCGTCCTGCGACACCCGCGAGACGGGCACCAGGCCGCCGGCGACCAGGGTGCGCAGCGCGACCTCCTGCTCCCCGGCCATCCGGCCCAGTTCGGCCGCCTCACCGCCGAGCACCGCGCCGCGCCGCTGCACCATGGCCAGTACCTGGAGCACGCCGTCGTGGATGTCCCGGGCGAGCCGCTCCCGCTCCCGGGTCGCGGCCTCGATCTCCAGCGCGCGGGCCAGGGTGCGTTCGGAGGCGCGGGCGACCTCGACGACGTAGCCGATGGCGATGGAGGCGACCCAGACGAGGATCACGTTGTGGATGGTGTCGCGGGCCGGGGTACCGCGCTCGACCAGGTTGGCGACCGCGACAGCCGTGGACGCGAACGCCGCCCAGCGCCAGCCGCCCTTGATGGCGAACGCCAGGACGGAGCCGGCGGTCCATATCGACGGCAGTGTCGGACCGCCCGACTGGATGCGCTCGTGGGTGTCGGCCACGGTGGTGAGCAGGATGCCGGTGAGCGCGATGGTGAGGTCGGCGGCGAGGAAGCGCTTGGTGCAGCTCGCCGCGCTCGCGACCTTGGGCAGGGTGGCCACGGTCCAGACGAACAGGACGCAGTAGTAGCCGACGGCGACCCAGGGCCGGGCGAACCCGTCGTAGGCGGTGGCGAAGAAACCCACCGCGTACAGCATGGTGAGCACCCGATAGCCGGCGAGCGCACGCCACAGCGGCAGCTCCACCGACATCCTGATGACTCTCTCGCGCCTGGCCATCCGTCCCCCGCCCCCGGGCCCCGACTACCGACTGCCGCCCACCGGCCGCCGGACTACTGCTCTTTGTCCTTCTTGGCCTGGTCCTTCTCGGCCTGCGCGAGCGCCGCCTTCGCGGCCCTCTCCGCCTCCTTCTCGGCCTTCGCCGCCTCCGTGATCTGCCGCTTGGCGGCGGTCGCGTAGATGTCGACGTACTCCTGGCCGGACAGCTTCATGATCTCGTACATGACCTCGTCGGTCACGGCGCGCAGCACGAAGCGGTCGTGATCCATGCCCTGATACCGGGCGAAGTCCAGCGGCTTGCCGATGCGTATGCCGGGCCGCATGACCTTCGGCAGCACCTTCCCGGGTGGCTGGATCTTCTCGGTGTCGATCATCGCGACCGGGATCACGGGCGCGCCGGTGGCGAGCGCCACGCGCGCGAGGCCGCCCGGCTTGCCGCGGTAGAGCCGGCCGTCGGGCGACCGCGTGCCCTCCGGGTAGATGCCGAACAGCTCGCCCCGCTCGAGCACCTCCACGCCGCTGCGGATCGCCGCCTCGCCGGCCCCGCGGCCGCCGGAGCGGTCCACCGGGAGCTGTCCGACGCCCTTGAAGAAGGCCGCCGTCAGCCGGCCCTTCACACCGGGCGTGGTGAAGTACTCGGCCTTCGCGATGAAGGTCACCTTGCGGTCGAGGACCGCGGGCAGGAAGAACGAGTCCGAGAAGGACAGGTGGTTGCTCGCCAGGATCGCGGGGCCCTCGGCGGGAATGTTCTCGCGGCCTTCCACCCAGGGCCTGAAGGTGACCTTCAGCGGTCCCCCGATAGCGACCTTCATCGCGCCGTACAACAAGCGAGTGCCTCCTGTTTGTGTCGCTCAGACCTTAACCCGGAGTGGCCGCAAAGGCTCCGACGACCCTGGTCGGTGTCAGTGCGGTCGCGTACGGTGAAGGACACGTCCCTCCCACGAAGAACAGACGAAGACAGGAGACCGAGGTGCCGGTCCTTCCTGGAGCCGAGCCGTACCGCCATGAGGGCGGAGAGGTCGGGGTGCTCCTCTGTCACGGCTTCACCGGTTCCCCGCAGTCGCTGCGCCCCTGGGCGCGCTACCTGGCCGGGCAGGGCCTGACCGTCTCGCTGCCGCTGCTGCCGGGACACGGCACGCGCTGGGAGGACATGGCGCCGACCGGCTGGCCGGACTGGTACGCGGAGGTGGACCGCGAGCTGCGCGCCCTGCGCGACCGCTGCTCCCAGGTGTTCGTGGCCGGCCTGTCGATGGGCGGCGCGCTGGCCCTGCGGCTCGCCGCGAAGCACGGGGAGGGGGTGGAGGGCGTCATCGTCGTCAACCCGGCGAACAGGGTGCACGGCCTGTCCGCGTACGCCCTTCCGGTGGCCCGCCATCTCGTCCGGACGACGAAGGGGATCACCAGCGACATCGCGAAGGAGGGCGTGCTGGAGAGCGGGTACGACCGGGTGCCGCTGCACTCGGCGCACTCGCTGCGCATCTTCCTGCGGATGATCGACGGCGAACTGCCGCAGGTCACCCAGCCGCTGCTGCTTCTGCACAGCGTCCAGGACCATGTCGTACCGGCCGCCGACTCGGCCCGGGTGCTCGGCCGGGTGTCGTCGACCGACGTGACCGAGATCCTGCTGGAACAGAGCTACCACGTGGCAACGTTGGACCACGATGCGGACCGGATCTTCGAGGAGAGCTACGCGTTCATCGCCCGGATCGCGCCCAGTGTCGGCAAGGAAGGGACGGCCGTAGGTGGCTGAGCACGACTCCGACCGTGAGGACCGGGAGAACCGGGACGAGCGGGACGGCCCGGAGGGCCGGGAGGGCCGCGCGTCGGAGGAGCAGAGCGTGCCCTTCGACGAGGCCGCCGCATGGGCGGCGATCGTCGCGGGATACGGCGAGGAGCCGGCGGACCCGCCGGGCTCCAAGCCGTTCAAGTCGGTCGAGGACCTGGCGCTGCTCGAGGTCGAGACGAACGACGAGGAGTCCGGGGCGGAATCCGACCAGGAACCCGCTGAGGAACCCGCGAACGGCTCCGCGAAGGACCCCGCGAAGGAGCCCGGCGAGGAGAAGGAACCGGCCAAGCCGCTGGGCGGATCGATCGCCTTCGCGCCCGGTGTCGGCCCGCGCGACTACACGGCGCCCGAGGCCGCGGAGGAGGACTTCGACGGGGACGACGAGGGTCACTTCGTCCCACCGGAACCGCCGCCGCTGCCCGCCGCCGACACCACGGCCAAGTTCGCCTGGCTCGGGGTGATCGGCGGGCCGTTGCTGCTCCTGCTCGCGGTGCTGCTGGGCTGGGAGATGACGTGGTGGCTGTCGACCGTCGGCATCGGCGGCTTCCTCGGCGGCTTCGCCACACTGGTGATGCGGATGCGCACGGACGACGAGGAGGACGGGGACCCGGGGCGGGGAGCGGTCGTCTAGGGCCTGTCCGCGGGGACCCGGAGGGCGGCGAGGACCGGAAGGTGGTCCGTGGCCGCCCTCAAGTCGCTCCCGGTGACTCCGGGAAGCCCGATGGGCACCCCGCAGCCCAGCACCTCCACGCCCTTGGTCACGAAGATCCCGTCGATGCGGCGGTTCGGCCCGGTGGACGGGAAGCTGTCCTCGGCGCCCCACGGGGCGGCGGCGCGGCAGTCCTGGAGCGCGGTGGCCAGGCGGCCGAAGGTGCGGCCGCCCGGGCTCTCGTTGATGTCGCCGCCCGCGACCGCGTGCTCCACGCCCATCCCGGCGAGACGGTCGAGCAGCATGCCCGCCTGCTCGTAGCGCTCGGCGGCCGTCAGACCGAGGTGGCAGCCGACCACGCCGAGCCGGGCACCGGCGAAGCGGACCACGGCGGTCGCGAGGCCCCGGCGGTGCTCGCCGGGGGTGAGCGGCAGCAGGACGTCCTCCGTGCGTTCGACGGTCGCCCGCAGCGAGCACAGGACGGCCGGGCCGGCCGCCGTGCCGCCGCCGGTGAGGATCACCTGGCCGGACGCGGCCGCGAGTCGGGCGAGCTTCTTGCGCCAGCGGAAGAAGCGGGGTGCCTCCTGGACCAGGGTCAGGTCGGGGGCGCAGGCCGTGATGACCCGGGCCAGGGCCCCGGTGTCGTCCCGCAGGGAGCGGATGTTGTAGCTGAGGACCCGGATGACGGCCGAACCGTCGGGCTCGGTGCGGGAGTTGGGTAGCGGCGAGGTCGTCGGCATAGCGATCAAGATACGCCGCCGCGTCCCCTACGTCCGGAAAAGCGAACGGGGGCCGCGAGCGGCCCCCGTGTTGACGCGATATGCAGCAATGCCCAGTACGACTACATGATCGGGTCGGGTTCTCTTGCCAGGTCCGCCGCCCCCACCAGGCCCGCCTTGTTGCCCAGCTGGGCCGCGATGACATCGGCCACCGGGCGCCAGTTGCCGCCGACCAGCCAGCGCTTGTACGACTTACGGATCGGGTCGAGGACCAGCTCACCCTCGTCGGAGAGGCCGCCGCCGACGATGAAGGCGGACGGGTCGAAGAGGGACGCGAGGTCGGCGAGACCGGCGCCGGCCCAGCGGGCGAGCTCGCGGTAGGAGTCGACCGCGACCGGGTCGCCCTGGCGCGCGGCCATCGAGATGTGCTTGCCCTCGATGCCGTCGGGGTTGCCGTCGCCCAGCGACAGCAGGATCTCGGCGTTCTCGGGGGTCGCGTTGGCGCGCTGCTTGGCGTAGCGCACGAGGGCGCGGCCGGAGGCGTACTGCTCCCAGCAGCCCTGCGAGCCGCAGCCGCACAGCAGGCCGTCCGGCACCATGCGGATGTGGCCGAACTCGGCCGCGACGCCGAAGTGACCGCGGCGCAGCTTGTTGCCGATGATGATGCCGCCGCCGAGGCCGGTGCCGAGGGTGATGCAGATGACGTTGCGGTGGCCCTTGCCCGCGCCGAACTTGTACTCGCCCCACGCCGCGGCGTTGGCGTCGTTCTCCACCACGACGGGGAGACCGACGCGGGCCTCGACCTCGTCCTTGAGCGGCTCCTGGCGCCAGTCGATGTTGGGCGCGAAGTAGACCGTCGAGCGCTGGCGGTTGACATAGCCGGCGGCGCCGATGCCGACACCGACGATGTCGTGCCCGGCACGCGCGCCCTCCACGGCGGAGGCGATGGCGTCCACGATGCCCTCGGGCGTGCCCGGGGTCGGCACCTTGTGGGTCGAGAGGATGTTGCCTTCCTCGTCGACCACGCCGGCCGCGATCTTCGTGCCGCCGATGTCGACGCCGATGGTGAGTCCCATGAATCCCTCAGTTTCGGTCGAGCCCCGCTACGGCCAACCGTACCCGAGGCCCTGCCCCCGGAGGGCTTCAGTCCAAGTCGATGCGCTGGCCGGGACCGGTGTCGTCGCCGTCGCGACCTTGATCGCGCGGGGTGTTCCGCGGGTCCTTCGACCCCGTCGTCCAGCGTTGTTCCTGGGTCTGGACGGCGGAGCGGTAGGCGGCGAGGAGTTCGGTGCCGGCGGCCGCGAGGTGGTCGAAGACGTCCGGGTTGCGCTCGATGACGGGCTCCACGGCGGCCTTGGCCTGCTCGACGACCTGGCGGACCACCTGCTGGGCGGCAGGTCCGGCGACCGCCCCGAGCAGCGGGGACTGGAGCGAGGACAGCTTGTCGCCGACGGCGTCGACGAGCTTGCGCAGTTCCTCGGCGGCCGAGCCCGGGGGCCGGTCGTCCTGGGCACGGCGGCGGGCCTTCTCCGCCGCCAGGTCCTCGGCGGCGGCGGTGGCCCAGGCGTCGGCGTCGGTCGCGCGGGGCTGCTCGTCGAACCCTGATGTCCCGGCGGGCTCCCCGGCGGCGTCGGGCGTGGGGCGCTCTTCGCTCATGGCGGACTCCTGATGACTCCTGGTCGACGACGCCTGATGACGGCTCGTCCCTACGACGTTACCCGAACGGCGGAACGCCGTTCAGTGGGTGCGCGGCCACAGCCCGGGATCCGGCGCGAACCGCACGCACAGCTCGCCGTCGCGCAGCGCGGCGCCGTCGACGGTGCAGCGGCGCAGCACGGAGGGCAGCGCGACGATACGACGGAACGGCCCGGCGGTGACGACGAGTTCGTCGCCGCGCCGGATGAGGTCGAGCTCGTCGCGTATGGCACCGGGCAGCGGGAGGTGCCAGACGAGCACGCCGTCCTCGGCGAGCCGGTCGGCCACGGGCCACTCGACCGGGGAGGTCGCCGGGTTGACGGCGGGCACGGCGAGCGCGGCGAGGTCGTCGGCGCCGCGGGGGTCGTACCCGAGGTGGGCGACGGGACGGGCCGCCTCGCCCCACTCCCCCAGGGTCTTGCGCTGCTGGGCGACGAGCCGGCCGAGCAGGCCGTCGTCACCCGCCGCCTCCGGCAGGACGCGGTTGGCGACGAGCGACTCGACGGGCAGGGCGCGCAGGGCGAGGCCGAGGCGGGCGTCGCGGACGGCGTCGGCGCCGGCCGGTCCCGGCTCGGCGACCAGGCGTACGGCGGTGCCGGGGTCGGCGAGGACGGCCGCGACGGCGGCCAGCTCCATGTCCCAGCGGGCGGTCGTCTCGTACAGCCACTCGGCGGGCATCGGCACCCCGGCGAGGCGGCCGAGCATCGGGCGCAGGGCGCGGGCGGCCTGTCGTTCCGGCGGGAGCAGCCGCCGCAGATAGCGGCGCAGCTCCTCCGGAAGGGCCAGCAGGGCGAGGGCCTGCGAGACCGGCGGCAGGTCGACGACGAGGAGTTCGTGCAGGTCACCGCCGTCCGCGAGGGCGGCGTCCCGCAGCGCGCGCAGCAGGGTCAGCTCCTCGGCGCCGGGGAGGGGGGTGACCTCTTCCGGGTCGAGCCGGGAGGCGCCGAGCAGGTCGAGGACGGTGGAGGCACGGTCCTGGAAACCGGCGAGGTCGTCCCGGAAGCCGGCCGTGGCGTCGGGGCGCCAGGCGGTGAGGCGTGGGGCGACCGGGACGGGGCTCGCCCCGGTGCGCACTCCGAGCGCCACGCCGAGGGTGTCGGTGCGGTCGGCGCTGAGGACGAGGGTGCGGGTGCCTTCCGCTGCCGCGCGCCGTGCGGTGGCGGCCGCCACGGTGGTACGTCCGCTGCCGCCGGGGCCGGTGATCAGGATGGTGCGCATGAGGGTGAACCGTAACGGAGGTCGGGGCAGCCCCCCGACCTCCTCGCCCCGCCCCCGCACCCGCCGACTCCCGGGTCTTGGGGCCGGCGCTACTTCCCGGGCGCCTCGAAGCCGGCCTCTCCCGACTCCACGCGCTTCTTCAGGCCGGCCAGTGCGCGGTCGATGATGACCTTCTCGGCCTTGCGCTTGATCATGCCCAGCATGGGGATCTTGACGTCCACGGTCAGCTGGTAGGTGACCTCGGTCGCGCCCGCGCCGGCCGGCTTGAGGAGGTAGGAGCCGTCGAGCTGGCGCAGCATCTGGGACTTCACCAGCGTCCAGGACACCTCGTGCTCGCCGGTCCAGGTGTAGCCGAGGACCTGGTCGTCCTTGATGGCGCCGGCGTCCATGACCAGGCGGACCTGCTCGGCGCGGCCCTGCCCGTCGGTCTCGAGGACCTCCGCCTGCTTCACCTCTCCGGTCCAGTCCGGGTAGCGGGCGAAGTCGGCGATCACCGCCATGACCTCAGCCGGTGCCGCCTCGATCGTGATGCTCGAGCTGGTGTGTTCCGCCATCGCTGTGGCTCCTCCAGATGCGGGCCGGTAAAGGTAGAGAAGAGGACACCGTGCGCCAGCCGCCGCGCACGTGTGTGCAGCGTGAAGGCTACCGCGCGCCCGACCTGCCGCCGTCACCCGGAGTCAGGACGGCGTCGGGTCGTCGCTCGGTCACCACTCCAGCGCCCACGGCTTCCCGCTGCCCGCGAAGTGCCCCACGTTCACGCACTCGGTCGCGCCGACCCGCATCCGGCGGGCGAGCGGCTGGTGGACGTGCCCGAAGAGCGCGTAGCGGGGCCGGGTGCGGTGGATGGCGTCCAGCAGCGCCCGGCTGCCCCGCTCGAAGCGGCGGGCCACGGTGTCGTAGACGAGTTCCGGCACCTCCGGCGGGATGTGGGTGCACAGCACGTCCACCTCGCCCACGGCCTCGATCTTCGCCGCGTACTCCTCGTCGCTGATCTCGTACGGCGTGCGCATGGGTGTCCTCAGGCCACCGCCCACGAAGCCGAAGACCCGGCCGCCGATCTCCACCCGCTCCCCGTCCAGGACGGTCGTGCCGGGCCCGGCGAACTCGGGCCACAGCCGCGGCATGTCGACGTTGCCGTAGGTGGCGTACGTCGGGCTCGGGAACGCCGGGAAGAGCTCGGCGTACTGCTTGCGGACCGCCTGCTCGATCAGCGCCGCCCGGTCGCCGCCGATGCCGCCCCACAACCGGGCGCCGAGCTCACGGGCCTCCTCGAAGCGGCGGGCGGTGCGCAGTTCGACGATGAGGTCGGCGTTCTCCACCCCGAAGAGGTCGGGGAAGATCCCGCGGGAGTGGTCGGCGTAGTCCAGGAACAGGACCAGGTCGCCCAGACAGATCAGGGCGTCCGCGCCCTCTCCGGCCCGGGCCAGGTCGCGCGCGTTGCCGTGCACGTCGCTGACCACGTGGATGCGTGTCCGGCGGTTTCCGGGCGGTGTGGATGCCATGGCGATCAAGGGTAGGCGTGTGCGGCATACGTGAACAGAGTCGATCGGGATACCGGTTACTGGCCAGTCAGTAAAGCGGTGGACTACTGTCGGCCGGGAAACACCAATCTGTGTGACGCAGCGAACATCTCGCCGGACCCCCCTGTCGAAGACGCCATACCGACGGGTAACGTCCGGGCAGTCCAGTCGTGCTCAGGATTTCAACCATCGAGATCCACCGAGGTCCCGAGCACAGTCCCGAGCCTTGGACCGCATCGTCGCAGCACACAACGTCGTGGCGCCGGCGCCCTATGAGGAGCAGCAGTCTTGCGCGAGTTCAGCCTTCCGGCTTTGTACGAGGTCCCTGCGGACGGCAATCTGACCGACATCGTCCGCAGAAACGCCGCGCAGCATCCCGACGTCGCCGTCATCGCCCGCAAGGTGGGCGGCGCCTGGCAGGACGTGACGGCCACGGCCTTCCTGGCCGAGGTGCACGCCGCCGCCAAGGGCCTCATCGCCTCCGGCGTCCAGCCCGGCGACCGGGTCGGCCTGATGTCGCGCACCCGCTACGAGTGGACGCTGCTCGACTTCGCGATCTGGTGCGCCGGCGCGGTCACCGTGCCGGTGTACGAGACCAGCTCCCCGGAGCAGGTGCAGTGGATCCTCTCCGACTCGGGCGCGACCGCCGTCGTCGTCGAGCTGGACAGCCACGCGGCGGCCGTGGAGTCGGTGCGCGAGTCACTGCCGGCGCTGAAGCACGTCTGGCAGATCGAGGCCGGGGGTGTCGAGGAGCTCGGGCAGCTCGGCAAGGACGTCTCCGACGAGGTCGTCGAGGAGCGCAGCTCGCAGGCCAAGGCCGACGACCCGGCGACCATCGTCTACACCTCCGGTACGACCGGCCGCCCCAAGGGCTGTGTGCTGACCCACCGCAGCTTCTTCGCCGAGTGCGGGAACGTCGTGGAGCGGCTGCGGCCGCTGTTCCGCACGGGCGAGTGCAGCGTGCTGCTCTTCCTCCCGCTCGCGCACGTCTTCGGTCGGCTGGTGCAGATCGCCCCGATGATGGCGCCGATCAAGCTGGGCACCGTCCCGGACATCAAGAACCTCACCGACGAGCTGGCCGCCTTCCGACCGACGCTCATCCTGGGCGTGCCGCGGGTCTTCGAGAAGGTCTACAACTCGGCGCGCGCCAAGGCGCAGGCGGACGGCAAGGGCGCGATCTTCGACAAGGCGGCCGACACCGCGATCGCCTACAGCAAGGCGCTGGAGCTCCCGGCGGGCCCGCCGCTGAAGCTGAAGATCAAGCACAAGGTCTTCGACCGGCTCGTCTACGGCAAGCTGCGCGCGGTCCTCGGCGGCAAGGGCGAGTACGCGATCTCCGGCGGCGCCCCGCTGGGCGAGCGCCTCGGTCACTTCTTCCGCGGCATCGGCTTCACCGTGCTGGAGGGCTACGGCCTGACGGAGTCCTGCGCCGCCACCGCCTTCAATCCCTGGGACCGGCAGAAGATCGGCACGGTCGGTCAGCCGCTGCCCGGCTCGGTCGTGCGGATCGCGGACGACGGGGAGGTGCTGCTGCACGGCGAGCACCTCTTCAAGGAGTACTGGAACAACCCGGCCGCGACCGCCGAGGCGCTGGCCGACGGCTGGTTCCACACCGGTGACATCGGCACCCTCGACGAGGACGGCTACCTCCGGATCACCGGGCGCAAGAAGGAGATCATCGTCACCGCGGGCGGCAAGAACGTCGCGCCGGCCGTGATCGAGGACCGGATCCGGGCGCACGCGCTGGTGGCGGAGTGCATGGTGGTGGGCGACGGGCGGCCGTTCGTGGGCGCGCTGGTCACCATCGACGAGGAGTTCCTGGGCCGCTGGGCTTCCGACCACGGCAAGCCGGCGGGTTCGACCGCCGCGTCGCTGCACGGGGACGCCGACCTCCAGGCCGCCATCCAGTCGGCGATCGACGACGGCAACGCCGCGGTCTCGAAGGCGGAATCGGTGCGGAAGTTCCGCATTCTCTCCGCCCAGTTCACGGAGGACTCGGGCCACCTCACGCCGTCGCTGAAGCTCAAGCGCAATGTCGTGGCGAAGGACTACGCGGGCGAGATCGAGGCGATCTACGCCAAGTAGCGGCTGTTCAGCATCTCCTGACGGAGCGTCTGGCGCGGTGTCCTCGATGGGGACCCGCGCCGTCGTGCGTTCGGCGAGGGCGGTGGCGGTGGCGAACGGGTTCACCGCGACGGCGCCCGGCACCAGCGAGCCGTCGGGTGACGTACGGCTTCGAATACCCCTTCACCCGGCCGCAGTTGTCGGTCGCCAGAGCTAGAGCAACGTCTTCAACTTCTCCGCCAGCAGGTCCCACCGCCACTTCTCCTCCACCCAGGCGCGCCCGCGCTCCCCCATCCGGCGGCGCAGCTCCGCGTCCCCGAGCAGGG
This sequence comes from Streptomyces sp. NBC_00080, assembly GCF_045041255.1. Taxonomy (NCBI): domain Bacteria; kingdom Bacillati; phylum Actinomycetota; class Actinomycetes; order Kitasatosporales; family Streptomycetaceae; genus Streptomyces; species Streptomyces sp. NBC_00080. The sequence continues at coordinate 6,928,885 of NZ_CP108235.1, read as the reverse complement.
CGACGATGCGCTCGGCCGCGTCGGCCGGGGAACCGCCCCGCACAACCCAGCCCGTCTCCCCGTCGAGCACGGCGTCGGGCGCCCCGCCCGAGTCCCCGGCGACGACGGGCAGCCCGGTCGCCGACGCCTCCAGGTAGACGATCCCGAGCCCCTCGACGTCCAGTCCGCCCCGTCGCGTCCGGCACGGCATCGCGAAGACGTCCCCGGCGCCGTAGTGGGCGGGCAGCTCCGACCAGGGCACCGCCCCGGTGAAGCGCACCGCGTCCGCCACCCCGCGCTCGTGGGCGAGCCTGCGCAGATCCTTCTCGTACGGCCCGCCCCCGACGATCAGCAGGACCGCCTCCGGCTCGGCGGCCAGGATCCGCGGCATGGCGAGGATCAGCGTGTCCTGGCCCTTGCGCGGCACGAGCCGCGACACGCACACCACCACCGGCCGGTCGGTCAGCCCGAGCCGCGCCCGCACCTCCTCGCCGCCCGACCCCGGGTGGAAGGTCTTCTCGTCGACGCCCGGCGGCAGCTGCGCCATCCGCCCGGCCGCCCCGGCGCTCAGCGCGGTCGCGATCCGCGAGCGGGTGTACTCGCCGAGGTAGGTGATCGTGTCCGTGCTCTCGCCGATCCGTCCGAGCAGCTGCCGGGCGGCGGGCAGCTGCGCCCAGCCGGCCTCGTGCCCGTGGGTGGTGGCCACCAACCGCTCGGCGCCCGCCCTGCGCAGCGCCGGCGCCATCAGCCCGAGCGGCGCCGCCGCCCCGAACCACACCGACGTGCACCCGTGCTCCCGCAGCAGCCCGACGGCCCTGCGGGTCGCCCCGGGCGTCGGCAGCAGCATCGTCGTGGAGTCCCGTACGACGGTGAAGGGCTGCTCGGCGTCGAAGGCGGCCGTCGCCTCGACACCCTCGCGGGAACGCTTCCAGGTGGACGCGTAGACGACGAGTCGGTCGGGGTCGAGCCGGAGCGCCATGTTGTGCAGGAACGCCTGGATGCCGCCCGGGCGGGGCGGGAAGTCGTTCGTCACGATCAGGGTCTTGTGCATCGCAGCCGACCTTATCCAAACGCCATTCACAGCCGCGCCCGACCGCGCTTCACAGCCCCGCGGGAGATCATGTGGGCCATGGAGACGACGGCCGTGGGACGGCCCCTGACGTGCCTGCTGACGACCTGGGGCGTGACCCGGCTCGCGCTGCTGCTCTTCGTCTTCAAGGTGTTCCTCTTCCCCGGACCGGACGTCACCAGCGACATCTCCGTCACCTACCAGGGCTGGTACGAGGTGCTGAGCGGCGGCACGTTCCCGGCCGCCGACGTCACCTGGCAGTACCCGCCCGCCGCCGCCCTCGCGATCCTCTCCCCCGGCCTGCTGCCCTTCCTCGACTACGCGTCGGCCTTCTTCGTCCTGGCCTTCCTCGCCGACCTGGCCGTCCTCATGCTGCTGCTGAACACGGGGCTGCGCGCCGGCCGGTCGCTGCGCGGCGCCTGGATGTGGGTGGCGGGCGTGCCCCTGCTCGGCCCCACCGTCTACTCCCGCTACGACGTGATGGTGACGGCGGTGGCGGTCGCCGCGCTGGTGGCCGGCGTCCGGCGGCCCCGGGTGATGGGCGCGCTGACGGGTCTCGCGATGCTGCTGAAGGTGTGGCCGGTGCTGCTGCTGGCGGGCGCCGTGCGCAGGCGGGCCTGGGGCGCGGCCGTGGTGACCGTCGGCGCGCTGGCCGCGCTGTTCGCCCTGATCATGCCCGGCGCCTTCGCCTTCGTGACCTTCCAGCGCGACCGGGGCACCGAGGTGGAGTCGCTGGGCGCGCTCGCCCTGCATGTGGCCCGGCAGTTCGGCTGGCAGGGCCGGGTGCTGCTCAACTACGGCTCGCTGGAGTTCCTCGGCCCGTACGTCGGCGTGGTGAGCGACGTGGCCCTGGGGCTGACCGCGGTCGCGTTCGGCTGGCTGCTGCTGTGGCGGCTGACGGCCAGGCGCTTCGCGCCGCAGACCCTCGCGGAGGCGGCGTTCACGGCGGTCCTGCTGTTCACCGTCACCAGCCGGGTGATCAGCCCGCAGTACCTGGTGTGGCTGATCGGCCTCGCGGCGGTCTGCCTGTGCTTCCGCGCCGGCTGTATGGCCCTGCCCGCCGTCCTGGTTCTGGCCGCGTCCTTCGTGACGGTGCTGGAGTTCCCCGTCTTCTTCGCGGACGTCGTCGCGAGCAGCCCGCTCGGCGTCACCCTCCTGTTCCTGCGCAACGGCCTGCTGGTGGCCGCCACGATCGTCGCGGCCGTCCGGCTGTGGCGCTCGACGGTGCCGGGCGCCGTCCCCGCTCCCCCGGCCGGTCAGGCCGCCCGCACCAGCGAGCCCGCGGTCTCGCCCTGACGCCCGGGCCACGCCCGCCGCAGCACCACCCCCACCACCAGGCACTGCACCGCCATGCCGAGCGCCAGCGCCAGACACACCCCCGGCAGCCCGAGCCCCGACAGCGCGTACGCCGACGGCAGCTGGACGGCCGTGCCGAGCACGGTCACCCGCAGCAGCACGGGCGCGCCCCCGCTTCCCTCGAAGACCCCGCCCAGGGCGATGAACCCGGCCATGAGGAGCAGATACGGGCCGACACAGCGCAGGAACAGCACGCCCGCACGGGCCACGGCGGGCCCGGCGCCGAAGGCGGCCATGATCCAGGGGGCCGTCGCGTACAGCAGCACGGCCGCCGCGAGGCCGACGGTCCCGGAGACGAGCACGGCCTGCCGCCCGATCGCCCGGCGCTCCTCCCGGCCCTCGCCCCGGGTGTGCGCGGTGTGGATGGAGGCGGCCTGGCGGACGGCGTAGAAGGCCATGGTCGCCACGTACATGACCTTGTACGCGATCGAGTAGGCGGCCACCGCCGTCACCCCGAGCCGGGCCACCACGGCGACCAGGGCGAGCGCGCCGCCCTGGCGCAGGGTGAAGTCGGCCGACATCGGCAGCCCGGTCGTCAGGGTGCGCCGCAGCGAGGCACGGGTGGAGAGCGCGGGCGCCACCCGGGCGGCGGTCCGCAGCACGGCGTCGCGCCGCAGGGCCGACAGTCCGGCCCCGAGCGCCACGCACCGGCAGAGCACCGTGGAGAGGGCGGCGCCCCGGACGCCGTAATGGTGGATGAACAGCGGGTCGCTGACCAGGATGAGACCGTTCGCGAGAAGCGCCAGCCGCATCGGGGTCCCGGTGTCCCCGGCCCCCTTGAGGATGCCGTCCACGAGCTGCTGGCCGAAGAAGACGGCGATGCCCGGCATCGAGATCGCGAAGTAGGAGACGGCGAGGGGCAGGGCGGGGCCGTCGTGCCCGCCGAGGACCAGCCGGGCCAGCGGTTCACGCAGCAGGAAGCCCCCGCCCGCGACGACCGGCGTGACCACCGCGCACAGCGCCCAGCCGCCCCGCACGGCCGCGCGCAGGGCCCCCGGGTCCCGTGCCCCTCGGGCCTGCGCGACCAGCACCGTCGTCCCGGAGGCGAAGACCAGCGCGACCCCGAGCAGCACGTTCTCGGCGTTGGTGGCGACCGCGACGGCGGCCACCGCGGGCCCGCCGAGCCGGGACACCCAGACCGTGTTGATGATCCCGGTGGCGACCGAGGCGAGCAGCGAGAAGTAGACGGGGCGGGCGAGCGAGACGAGCTGCGTGCGATGACCGGTCATGACGGATCCCCCTCGAACGAAGCAGCTCCGAACGCGCAGCCTCTGAACGGATTGCCTCTGACAGATTGCCTCTTATCGAGTTACCTCTAAACGAGGTAGCTCGATAAGAGGTAGCATGACGTCATCGCGTCCGCAAGGGAGGGTCATGCTCGAGCTGTCCATCCTCGGTTTCCTGGCCGAAGAGCCGTTGCACGGCTATCAGCTGAAGGAGCGGATCAAGGCGCTGACCGGCCATGTCCGCCCGGTCAGCGACGGCGCGCTGTATCCGGCGATCACCCGTCTCGTCACCGCGGGCAAGCTCGACCAGCACCGGGAGGACGGCGCGGGCGCGGCCCCCCGCCGGGTGCTCTCCCTCACCGACGAGGGCCGGGCGGACCTGCTGGAACGCCTGCGTCACCCCCGGCAGCCGGAGATCACCGACCATGTCCGCTTCAACACGGTCCTCGCGTTCCTGCGGCACCTGCCCGACCGCGGGGAGCAGGCAGCCGTCCTACGGCGCCGGCTGGACTTCCTCGAGACGCCCGCGAGCTTCTTCTACGCCGACGGCAAGCCCGTACGGGCGGAGGAGACCGGGGACCTGTTCCGGCAGGGCATGCTGCGGGTCGCCCGGGCGACGGGCGAGGCGGAGCGGGCCTGGCTGCGCGAGGCGATCGAGCAGCTGACTCAGGCGAGCTGAGTCTTCAGGTAGCCCTGCCAGTCCGCGGTGAACTCCGCGAGGGAGGTGCCCAGCACGCTCTTCAGCGCGCCCTCCACCGCCCCCGACCGCTCCCGGTGCTCCCCCACGGCCCGGTAGAACGCGTCCAGCCTCACCTCGTCCCACCGCTCGGCGATCATCCGGCAGGCCAGCCAGCCGCCCTCGTACGCCCGGGCCAGCCGGTCGGCGTCGCCGGAGAAGCCGAAGTCGCCGTCGGTGGGCAGCGCCGCCGGGACGGCGCCGTCCGTGACGGCGTGCTGGAGCTCCGGGGCGACCTCGGCGGGGGTACGGCCGGTACCGCGGTAGCCCACCCAGTCGGCGTACCCCTCGGACAGCCACAGCGGGGTGGCCGCGTTGGTGTGCGCGCGCGTCGCGACATGGGTGGCCTCGTGGGTGAGGACCACCTGCCGGCCGACCCGGCCGAGCATGCCGTACGCGTCCGGGTTGACGATGATCCGGTCCGCGGGCGTCCTGGCCCCGCCGCCCGTCTCGCCCGTGGTGACCGCGGCGATCCCCCGGTAGGAGGAGGCGGGCGAGCCGAGCAACCCCGCCATGCCCTCCAGCGACTTCGGTACGAGGACGACGAGGTGCCCCGCCCAGCCGGTGCCCCAGGCCGCCGAGACCTCCGGGACGGCGTCGTCGGCCAGGTCGGCGAAGGACCGCAGCCGCGCCCCGGACTGCCCGACCCCCAGCACCAGACTGTGCGCGCCCCGTACGACACTCACCGTGCCCTGGTCCCACAGCTGCTGGCCGGCCTTCGTCGCCGGCCTGTCCGAGGCCACCGACCACCGGCCGGCCCCGTCACGGGTCAGACGCAGCACGCGGGCCGTGGTCACCGGGGCCTTGTCGTAGCCGTCGACGCGGTAGCTCAGTTCGGCGTCGGCGGTGGCGGTGTCCCCGCTGCGGTGGAGCGCCGTCACGCGGTACGACCAGGCCGCCAGCGGAACGGCCCGTACCGCGGCGTACCCGGCGGCGGCACCGGTGGCCGCGTAGGCGCCCTGGTCATGGTCCAGGACCGCGGCGGCCCGCCGGTCGAGGACCCGCTGCACATCGGCCTTCGCGTGGTCCGACGTGGGCCGCCCGCCGCAGCCGACCAGACAGACGAGGAGCGAGACGAGCAGCAGACAGAGCCCCAGGACCCCAGGTCCGCGCGCCCGCCCTCGACCAGCCATCCTCCCGATCGTACGGCGGCGGCCCCGCGCGGGCTCCGCTCAGGGCCGGGTGACGGACGAGACCGGCATCATCCCGACCGGGTCGTAACGCACCGGCGCCCCCGGATAGGGGGCGTGGATGACCTGACCGTTGCCGACGTACATGCCGACATGGCTGGCGTCGGAGCGGTAGGTGACGATGTCGCCGGGCCGGGCCTGGGAGAGCGGCACCCGCCGGCCCGCGTGCGCCTGGGCCTGCGAGGTGCGCGGCAGCGAGATCCCGGCCTGCGCGTACGACCACTGCATGAGGCCCGAACAGTCGAACCCGGTGGGCCCGTTGGCGCCCCAGACGTACGGCTTGCCGAGCGCGGAGCGCACGGCGGCCACGGCGGCGCCCGCGCGGCCGGAGGCCGGGACGGCGCCCGACAGGTCGGACATGGTGTCCCGGCCGGAGCGGGAGGCCCGGTCGAAGGCGGCGCGTTCGGCGGACGGCAAGGCGTTGAGCAGCTCCCGCGCCTTGGCGAGCTTCTGTTCCACGGTCCGCTTGTGCCGCACCACGGCCTTGCGGCTCTTCTCCAGTTCGGCGAGCTTGCCCGCGGCCTCGGCGCGCTCCTGGGTGAGTTCCCGCATGGCGCCCTGGAGTTCCCTCAGCTCCCCCGCCTGGTGGGCGGTGATCCGGTCGAGGACGGACGCCTTGGCCAGGTACTCCTCCGGGTCGTCGGAGAACAGCAGCGCCAGGGAGGGGTCGAGGCCGCCGGAGCGGTACTGGGCGCCGGCCAGCGAACCGAGCTGCTCGCGCAGGCCGTTGATGCGCTCCTGCTGCCGGGCGATGTGGTCCTGGGCCACGCCGACCTGCCCCCGCAGGGTGTCGGCGCGCTCGTCGGCCGTGTTGTAGGCCTCGGTGGCCTTCTCGGCCTCCTCGTAGAGACGGTCCACCTCGGCGCGGGTGTCGTCGTGCGGAGCGGCCGTGGCCGGTACGGCGGACACGGCGCCGAACGCGGCGGCCGCGACGGACAGCACGCTCAGGGCGCTGGTGGCGCCCCGGTCGAACCCGGACTGTGCAAGGCGGCGATGGGACCCCACGGGATGCCGCGCTCCTTCCGCTGGCGGACAGGGAAACGCGGCAGACAGTAGCCCCGCGGTGGGGGGTCGGCCAAAGACCTCGGCGGCGACGCACAGTGACGCCCCGCCGCTGACGCAGGTCACCGGCGGGGCGTGGGGTCACTTCTCGTTGCCGTAATTCGCCCGTTCGGGCGGCATGGTGTCCCGGTCCGGGGACCGATCAGATCCGGACGCCGAACTGGAAGGGCATGTTGTTGATCGACTCGTAGCGCACGACGGTGCCGGTGCGCGGGGCGTGCAGCACCTGGCCGTTGCCCGCGTAGAAGCCGACGTGGTGCTGGTCGCCGTAGAAGATGACCAGGTCGCCGACCTTGAGGGCGCTCTGGGAGTAGATGCGCGTACCGGCGTTGGCCTGCGCCTGCGAAGTGCGCGGGATGGAGACGCCCGCCTGGGCGTAGGCCCAGGAGGTCAGACCCGAGCAGTCGTACGTGGCGGTGCCGGTGGCGCCGTACTGGTACGGCTTGCCGAGCTGGCTCTGGGCGGCCTGGAAGGCGGCCATGGCCCGGCCGGAGCCCGTCGGGGAGTCGCCGAGGTCCACCCGGTCGCCGGCGTCGCGGCTGGCGCGGGCGTCGGCGGCCGCGAGGGACGCCTGCTCCTTGGCCGTCAGCGTGTTGAGGAGCTTGCGCGCCTCGGTGAGCTTGGCCTGGACTTCCTTCTTCTTCTTGCCCAGTTCGGTGCGGGTGGTGGCGAGGTCCTTGAGCTTGGTGGAGGCCTCGCTGCGCTCCTGCGCGAGCTCGCGCTGCTTCTCCTGGATCTTCTTCAGCGCCTCGACCTGCTGGGCGCTGAGCTGGTCGGCGGCGGACGCCTTGTCCAGGTAGTCGTCCGGGTCCGAGGAGAGGAGCAGCTGCAAGGAGGGGTCTATGGACCCGGTGCGGTACTGGGCCGCGGCCGCCAGACCCATGGAGTCGCGCAGCTCGTTGAGGTCGGCCTGACCGCGAGCGACGTTGTCCTGGATGGTGGAGATCTCCTTCTGGAGCTTCTCCTGCTTCTCCTTGGCACCGTTGTACTTCTCGGTGGCCTGCTCCGCGTCCTCGTAGAGCTTGTCGACCTTGGTCTTGACCTCGTCCTTGGTGAGCTTCTCGCTGGGCGCCGCGTTGGCGGCCTGCGAGCTCAGTACGACGGCAGCGGCGGCTGCGGTGGTCAGCACGGTCACGCGTGCGCGACTCGGCTGCTTCGGTCGACGGTGGGACGCCACGGAGACGGGCTCCTTCTTTTGAGTGATCACCCGTTTGGAGATGCGAGCCCTGACCTTAGTGACCTCGCCGTGATCAGTTCAAATCCTCAGGAGAAAAAAACCCATCACGCAACGCAGTTTTTTCAATCAACTCACGTGTAGTCATGCTCGATTGACGCTACGTTGCGTGACGATCCAGCCAATTCGGTCAATAAACCTGGAACTTCGACGTTTAGGACAGCCGCTTCAGAAGTACCGCGGAAGCCACCGGTCGGGCACCCGCCTTGGCGATCCCGTCGGCCACCTCACGGTCGGTCGAGGCCACGATGACCGGCCGGCCCGGCGGCTCGGCCCGCACCAGCTGACGGATCAGCTCGTCGGCCGTGACACCCGGCTTGGAGAACAGCACCCGCACCCCGCGCGGCGGCGCGAGCAGCACCGGAGCGGCCAGTTCGGCCCCGTCGAAGACACAGGTGACCTCGGCGCCGGTCTGCGCGGCGAGCTGCGAGAGCTGCCCGAGCAGCCGGAGCCGCTGCTTCTCCAACGGCATCTGCGGATAGCCGGTCTTGGTGACGTTGTAGCCGTCGACGACGAGATGGGCCTGGGGCAGCGCGAGCAACTGGTCGAGAATGGCCGGATCGTTCTCCGACAGAGCACGCGTGGCGATGTCCTTCGGGGTCATTCGCCCCGGTTCGACCGCGTCGACGGTTGCCGCCGGACGCACCGACACCGGCGGCAACGCCAGTTCCCGCCGCAGCCCTTGGGCCGCGTCGAGCACCGTGTCCAGCAGCAGCCGCACCCGCATGTCCTCGACGCTGCGCCCTTCGCGCGCCGCCCGCCGGGTGGCCTCCAGCGCCGCCTCCACCTCTCCGAGCCGCGCCTTGAGCCGCCGGGTCTCGCTCTCCGCGGCCGACACCTGGGCCTGCCCCTCGGCACGCACGGTGTCCAGCTCGCCGCGCACCTTGCGCAGCGCGGCCTCGCCCCGCTTCACGTCACTGAGGGCCGAACGCAGCTTGCGATGGAGCGATTCCGCTTCCTTCTTCGCGGCGTCGAGTTCGGCGCGCAGCCCCTCGGTGCCCGCCCGGGACTGCTCACGGGCCCGGTCGAGCTCCTCGCGCAGCCGCTCCAGTTCGGCCCGGCTCTCCTCGCCGGCCCGCTCGGCGTCCGCCCGCTGGGCCTCCTCACCGGCCGCGGTGACCAGCTTCACCCAGCCGGGGGGCCGCAGCACATAGGCCGCGGCCGCCACTTCGTGCGGGTCCGCGGCCGGGGTCGGCGAGCCGGAGTCGAGAGCGCCGGCGAGTTCCGGCTGGGCCTCTCTGAACTTCTCGGCGATGCGCTGCCGGAAGAGCGGATCGGTCTCCAGCGCGGCGGCCATCGCGTTGCCCGCGAACTTCGCCCGCCGGTTCGGCGCGAACCGGGCGTACTGCCGCAACTGGACGGGCAGTTCACCAACGGTCAGCCCGCCGAAGCCGTCGGAGACGATCTGTACGACCCTGCGCCGCACGCCGTCCGGCAGCGGACGGTCGAGCATCTCGGCGGCGCCGTCGCCCGGCCCCCCGCCTGCGCTCTCCACCATCCGTCACACCCCAATACTGTGCGGGCCTCCCCCACTCTCGGCTTCGCTCGAGCGGGGGGACCCCCATCGTCAGGAACCGGCGCCCGGCCGATCCACGAGTTCCACCTGGTCCACGGCGTTGCACCAGCGGCACCGCACCGACTCGATGGTCTCACTGACCACCTCGCGCTCCTCGACCTTCGGCTCACCGGCGAGGTCGAGGTGCACGTACTCGACGACCTTCGACGAGCGCGTCACGTCGAACCGCGTGAGGTTGCCGCAGAGCGTGCAGCGCCACCGCGTCGCGGCGGTCGGCAGGGGAACCGTCATCGTGGCTATCCGCTTCCTTCTAGTGTCGTGCTTCCGGTTGCCGGGGACGGGCCGGAGGCTCCCCCGCGCGTATGGCTCGTAACCCTACGGCCTGGCGGGTACTCGCCGCCCATCCGTCCGCGGCGGCGAGGCGGTCCGGACGAGTGCGTCCGATTACGTCATGCTTTGTTCTCATGATCGGCGACTGGAACGGGACGGTCGGCAGGGTGGTCCGCAACCGCCCGGCGCCGGTGACCTACGCACTGATCGCCCTGTGCTGCCTGATCTTCCTGATCGGGCCCGCCTCGGGCTTCAATCCGGCGTACGGCTCCGGCGACGAGCTGCTGGCGGCACAGCGCGCCTATTTCCGGCGCTGGGGCGTGGTGCCAGGCGAGCTCTTCGAGGGCGCGCCACGGGCCGCCCTGACCCCGGCCACGGCCCTCTTCGTCCACGGCAGCTGGGTGCACCTGCTGGGCAACATGCTCTTCCTCTACGTCTTCGGGACGATGACCGAGGACCGGATGGGCCGCGTCGAGTTCACGCTCTTCTACCTCGGCTGCGGCTACCTGGCCCTGCTGGGCTACGCCGCCGCCAACGCCGAGTCGTCGCAGTCCCTGGTCGGCGCCTCCGGAGCGATCTCCGCGGTCCTCGGCGCGTTCTTGTACCTGTTCCCCCGGGCGCGGGTGACCAGTCTCCTGCCGTTCCTGTTCTTCCTGCCGCTGCGCTTCCCCGCATGGGTCGTGCTGCCCTTCTGGGCGGCCCTGCAGTGGGTGGCGGCGGGGCAGGCCGCCCAGGGGCCGGGGGTGGCCTATCTGGCGCACCTGGTGGGCTTCGGCCTGGGGCTCCTCTACGCGTGGGCCCGTTTCGGGAAGAAGCCGGGCCCGAAGGGCGGCCTCGAAGGGGCGGCGGCGGGTGACGGGCGGGCGACTAGAGTGAAGCCCGCCCCAGCTCCGGCCCCCGAGGGAGAGAACCAGCCGTGATCACCGCGATCGTCCTCATCAAGACCAGCGTGGACCGGATTCCCGAGATCGCGGAGCGGATCGCTTCGCTGGACTCCGTCAGCGAGGTCTTCTCCGTCACCGGGACGTACGACCTGATCGCCATGGTGCGGGTGAAGGAGCACGAGGACCTGGCGGAGGTCATCCCGGGCAGCATCAGCAAGATCCCCGGGGTGGAGGGCACGGACACGCACGTCGCCTTCCGCACCTACTCGCAGCACGACCTGGAGGCGGCGTTCGCGATCGGGCTGGACTCCTGACCGGCTGACCACCGCCTCCGGCGGACCGTCGCTCAGAGCGCGGGCACGCAGCGGCCGTCCTCCGTCCGGTACTGCCACCGCGCGCCCTCGCTCACCAGTTCGCGCACCGCGTTCACGAAGCGCTCCACGTGCTCGTCCGGGGTTCCCGCGCCGAAGCTCACCCGGATCGCGTTGAGGGACTTCTCGCCGGGAGCCGCCTCGGGGGCGCCGCACTCGCCCTGGGTCTGGGGGTCGCTGCCCAGCAGGGTGCGGACCAGGGGGTGGGCGCAGAAGAGGCCGTCGCGGACCCCGATGCCGTACTCGGCGGAGAGGGCGGCGGCGAAGTGGGAGCTGTTCCAGCCCTCGACGACGAAGGAGATCACGCCGACCCGCGGGGCGTCGTCGCCGAACAGGGACAGCACCTTGACCTGCGGGACCTCGGCCAGACCGGCCCGCACCTTCGCGATCAGGTACTCCTCCCGGGCGACCAGGCCGTCGAAGCCCGCCTCGGCGAGGGCCTTGCACGCCGAGGCGATGGAGTAGGCGCCGATCACGTTCGGGGAGCCGGCCTCGTGGCGGGCGGCGCTCTCGTGCCACTCCACGTCCACTCCCCCGTCCTCGCGCCGCGTGACCTTGCGGCTGGCGCCGCCGCCGGCGAGGTACGGGTCGGCCGCCACCAGCCAGTCGGCGCGGCCGGCCAGCACGCCGGCGCCGAAGGGCGCGTACAGCTTGTGACCGGAGAAGGCGACCCAGTCGACGTCGAGCTCCCGCACGGAGACCGGGTGGTGCGGGGCCAGCTGGGCCGCGTCCAGGACGATCCGGGCGCCGTGGGCGTGCGCGGCGGCCGCCAGCTCGCGTACCGGCCACAGCTCGCCGGTGACGTTCGAGGCGCCGGTGACACAGACCAGGGCCGGGCCGTGCGGGTCACGGTCGGCGAGGGCCCGCTCCAGCGTCTCGACGGCCTGGCGCGGGGTGCGCGGGGCGTCCAGGTAGGTGACCCGGGCGTCCTGCCAGGGCAGCAGCGAGGCGTGGTGCTCGGTCTCGAAGACGAAGACCTGGCAGCCGGCCGGGAGGGCGCGCGCCAGCAGGTTGAGGGAGTCCGTCGTCGAGCGGGTGAAGACCAGCTGGTCGTCGGGGCGGCAGTCCAGGAACTCGGTCACCGTCCTGCGGGCGTTCTCGAAGAGGTCCGTGGACAGCTGCGAGAGGTAGCCGGCCCCCCGGTGGACGCTGCCGTAGTAAGGGGCGTAGGCCGCCACGTCGTCCCAGACGCGCTGGAGGGCGGGGGCGCTGGCCGCGTAGTCGAGCGCCGCGTAGGTGACCTCGCCGCCCGTGACGAGCGGGACCGTGACATCCCGGCCGAGAACGGGCAGCGGCGCACAAACGGTACGGGCGGCGGCAGCGGTGGGGACAGACATGGCGAACTCCCGTGAGAGGCAAGGGGGGACCGCCGTGCGAGCGGACATGGCTCGAGCACGGAGGAAGGTGAAAGGGGTGTGCGGAGGCGGGGCTCTACGCCCTATCGCATTCGCTTGCTCACGGAAGGCTCCCTCGAACGACCAGGACCCCTGGCGGTACTCACTCAGAAGAGTGCGAGGGGTCCGCGCTTGCCGTAGACCTCGCTGCCTACGACCTGGTCCTCACCCGGGGCACCCCGCCACGGACGGAGGGTTGCCGGACAGTCGGCCGGGGCCTCATGACTGTCACTCATGACCTGATACAGGAAACTACGTGAAGTGATCGCCGTCCCGCAACCCGTGTCCGGATCGCGGGACGGCCGTCAGCGGTGGGGCGTCACGCCCGGGTGGCGGCGACCCAGCGGTCCAGCGCCCGCTTGGCCGCACCCGAGTCGATCGACTCGGCCGCCTTGTCCATGCCGTCGCGCAGTTGCCCGGCGAGGGTCCCGGAGCCCGGCTCCAGGGCCACCAGCGCCGCCGCCGAGTTCAGTAGCACGGCGTCCCGCACCGGGCCCTTCTCGCCCTCCAGAAGTCGGCGGGCGACCTCCGCGTTGTACGACGGGTCCCCGCCCCGCAGAGCCTCGACCGGGACCAGTTCGAGCCCGACGTCACGCGGGTCGAAGGTCTCCTCGGTGACCTTGCCGTCGCGGACGACCCACACATGGGAGGTGGCCGTCGTGGTCAGCTCGTCGAGGCCGTCGTCGCCCCGGAAGACCAGGGACGAGTTGCCGCGCTCGGCGAAGACGCCCGCGACGACCGGCGCCATCCGCGGGTCCGCGACCCCGACCGCCTGGGCCCGCACCTTGGCGGGGTTGGTCAGCGGGCCGAGCACGTTGAACACCGTGCGGATGCCCAGCTGGCCGCGCGCGGCGCCCACATGACGCAGCGCCGGGTGGAACTTGATCGCGAAGCAGAAGGTGATCCCGGCCTCCTGGGCCACCTCGGCCACCCGCCGCGGGGTCAGCTCCAGATTGACGCCGAGCTTCTCCAGGACGTCGGAGGCGCCGGACGCGGAGGACGCCGCCCGGTTGCCGTGCTTGACGACCGTGGCGCCCGAGCCGGCCACGACGATCGCCGACATCGTGGAGATGTTGACCGTCTTCGCGCCGTCGCCGCCGGTGCCGACGATGTCGACGGTCCGGCCGGGCACCTCGATCAGGTTGGCGTGCTCGTACATCGCCCGGACGAGCCCGTTGATCTCCGCGACGGTCTCGCCCTTGGCCCGCAGTGCCACCACGAACCCGGCGATCTGCGCGTCGGTCGCCTCGCCCCGCATGATCCGGTCCAGCGCCCAGAACGTGGCGTCGGCGTCCTGGTCGCGACCGTACAGCAGACCGTTCAGCACCTCGGGCCAGGAACGGCCCGCCGCGGTGTCGCCTCCAGCGGGGGTCACAGCGCTCATAGCCGCTCCTGCGTGTGTCGTCGTGTTCGTCTGGTACGTCGTGTGCCGTCGTGCACCTCGTGACAAGGTGCACCCCACCCTATCCAGCCCGTGGGCACGGCAAAGGGCCCCGTCCGAAGACCGGACGGGGCCCTTTCCCGTGGCGTGGCGACGCCTCAGCGATCAGTGGTGGCCGTGGCCGCTCGTGATCTCCTTGTACTCCTCCGCGGTGGGCTTCGGAATCTGCTGGTCCTCACCGAAGTACGCCCCGCTGATCTTGGCGCGGAGCTTCTCCTTGCCCTTCACCTTGCGCTCGACGCCGTTGTCGTCGACGGCGGCGCCGATCGCGGCCGGCTGGTACTGCTCGTGCGCCGTGAGGGTGTGCAGCTGCTCCTGGCTGAGCGGCTCGTGGATCTCGATGAACTCACCGTGCGGCAGGCGCTTGATGGTGCCGGTCTCTCGACCGTGCAGCACCTTGTCCCGGTCCCGGCGCTGGAGGCCGAGGCAGATCCGCTTGGTGACGATGTACGCGATGACCGGTCCGGCGATGAAGAAGATCCGGACGAACCAGGTGATCGAGTTGATCGACAGGTGGAGGTGGGTGGCCCACAGGTCGTTGCCACCACCGACCAGCATGATCATGTACATCGTGACCCAGGCGACGCCCAGCGCGGTGCGCGTCGGGGCGTTGCGCGGCCGGTCCAGGATGTGGTGCTCGCGCTTGTCGCCCGTGACCCACGACTCGATGAAGGGGTAGAGCGCGAGAATCGCGAGCAGGACACCGAACAGGAGCAGCGGGATGAACACGCCCAGGACCAGGGTGTGGCCCCAGATGTTGATCTCCCAGCCCGGCATGAAGCGGATCAGACCCTCGGCGAAGCCCATGTACCAGTCGGGCTGGGCGCCGGTGGACACCTGGTCCGGACGGTAGGGGCCCATGGCCCAGATCGGGTTGATCTGCGCGATGCCCGCGATGACCCCGATGACACCGAAGACCAGGAAGAAGAAGCCTCCGGCCTTGGCCATGTACACCGGCAGCAGCGGCATGCCGACGACGTTCTTGTTGCTCTTGCCGGGGCCCGCGAACTGCGTGTGCTTGTGGTAGAAGACCAGGATCAGGTGGCCGACCACCAGCCCGAGCATGATGCCCGGCAGCAGCAGGATGTGGATCGAGTAGAACCGCGCCACGAAGTCGTGGCCCGGGAACTCCCCGCCGAACAGGAACATCGAGATGTACGTGCCGACGATCGGCGTCGACAGGATCGCGCCCTGCGTGAAGCGGACACCGGTGCCGGAGAGCAGGTCGTCCGGGAGCGAGTAACCGGTGAAACCGGTGAACATGCCGAGGACGAACAGCAGGAAGCCGAACAGCCAGTTGACCTCACGCGGCTTGCGGAACGCGCCCGTGAAGAACACGCGCATCATGTGCACGAACATGCCGGCGAGGAAGATCAGCGCCGCCCAGTGGTGGATCTGCCGGATGAGCAGACCGCCGCGCACGTCGAAGGAGATGTGCAGGGTCGAGCTGAACGCCTCGGACATCAGCTGTCCCTGGAGCGGGACGTAGCTGCCGTGGTACTCCACCTCGTTCATCGACGGGTGGAAGAACAGCGTCAGGTACACACCCGTGAGGATGATGATGATGAAGCTGTAGAGGCAGATCTCACCCAGCATGAACGACCAGTGGTCGGGGAAGATCTTGCGCATGTTGGCCTTGGCCAGGGAGTAGATCCCCAGCCGACCGTCGGCCCAGTCGGCGATCCGCTCGCCCGCCGGAGCCTTCCCGCGTTCGCGGGACTCGTTGCTCTCGGTGTTCTCGTTCGTGCTCATCCGCGCTCCCAGAAAGCAGGACCGACGGGCTCTTCGAAGTCGCCGAGCGCCTCGAGATAGCCCTCGTCGTTCACACCGATGCGCAGCTGCGGCAGGGCGTGGCCGGCGGGGCCGAAGATCACTCGGGCACCGTCGGAGAGGTCGAAGGTGGACTGGTGGCAGGGGCACAGCACGTGGTGCGTCTGCTGCTCGTACAGCGAGATCGGGCAACCGACGTGGGTGCAGATCTTCGAGTACGCCACGATGCCCTGGTAGGACCAGTCGAGTTCCTGCTTGTCCTTGATGTTGTCCGGCTGGAGCCGGACGATCATCAGGGCCGCCTTGGCGATCTCGTTCTGGAACTCCTCGTCGTGCTCCTCCAGGCCCTCGGGCTTGGCGAAGGTGAGCGAACCGACGGCGACGTCCGAGGGACGCAGCGGCTCGTTCGTGTTCATGTTGACGAGCAGCTTGCCCTTGGCCCACAGCGTGTGACGCAGCTTGTCCTCGGGCAGCGGGCCGAGGTCGCGCAGCAGCACGACACCGGACAGCGGCACCAGGGTGAGCGCGCCGAACATCGTGTTGCGGATCAGCTTGCGACGGCCGAGCGCGGACTCCTTGGCACCCTGCTTGAAGTCCGCGTGGACCTTCGCACGGACCTCGGGGGGCGCGGCGATCGCGTGCCGCTCGTCGGCGACCTCCACGTCGGACATCAGGGTGCGGGCCCAGTGGACCGCGCCGGCGCCGATGGTGAACAGCGCCGTGCCCAGCGTCAGACCCAGCGCGAAGTTCAGCGCGCTGAGGTGGCCGATCGGGAACACGAAGATCGACTTGTCGGCGGGGATCGCCACGTACGAGGCGATGAAGCCGACCGTGGCGAGCATCGACAGCGTGAACAGGAAGGCGACCGCACGCTCGGACCGCTTGGCGGCCCGCTCGTCGATGTCCTGGATGCGATGCTCGTGAGGGGGCAGCCCCGGGTCCGCGAACGGGTTCTGCTCGTCCGCGACGCCTACGGCGCTGCCGTGTGCGTGGCCCTGCTCAGCGGGCAGGTTCTCTTCTGGAATGTCTTGGCTACTCATGACTTCTTGGCCTTTGCGGTCCGAGCGGCGACCCAGACGGCTACCGCGATCAGGGCACCGAGACCGAAGATCCACGCGAACAGGCCCTCACTGACCGGCCCGAGGCCGCCCAGCTCCAGACCACCGGGGTTGTTCGTCTCGTCGCTGTTGACCGCGTGCAGGTACGCGATGATGTCCTTCTTGTTCTGCTCCGACAGGGTGGTGTCGGGGAAGGAAGGCATGTTCTGCGGGCCGGTCTGCATGGCCTCGTAGATGTGCTTCGGGTCCACGCCCTCGAGGGTCGGAGCGTACTTGCCCTTGGTGAGGGCACCGCCCTTGCCGGTGAAGTTGTGGCACTGCGCGCAGTTGGTGCGGAACAGCTCGCCACCCTTGGCGATGTCCGCACCCTCCGGGCCGTACTCGGCGTCGGTCGGGACGGACGGGCCGGCGCCCAGGGAGGAGATGAACGCGGCGAGCTGGTCGATCTCGGCCTGCGTGTAGATGACCTTCTTCGAGGGCACCTGGGCGCCCTGGGAGGTAGCCGCGGGCATGCGCCCGGTGCCGACCTGGAAGTCGACGGCCGCGGCGCCCACGCCGACCAGGCTCGGGCCGTCGGAGGTCCCCTGACCGCCGGTGCCGTGGCAGCTTGCGCAGCCAACGGCGTAGAGCTTCTTGCCCTCGTCGATGGCGAGGGACTGGGCGGTGTCGTCTGCCTGCGCCTTGCTCGCGGGCGCAAACGCGGCGTACAGCCCCCCGGTAGCCGCCAGCGCGAGGAGTAGGACGACGAGCGCCGCCAGCGGATGGCGTCGTCGTGCGGAGAGCTTTTTCACGGATTACCCCGGTGTCAGGATCTTCTGCGTCGATGCTTGGGATGTGCGGGAGCGAGCGTGCCCGGCTACTTGATCATGTAGATCGTGGCGAAGAGGCCGATCCAGACGACGTCGACGAAGTGCCAGTAGTAGGACACGACGATGGCCGCGGTCGCCTGCTCGTGGGTGAACCTCTTGGCCGCGTAGGTGCGCCCGAGGACGAACAGGAAGGCGATGAGGCCGCCCGTCACGTGCATGCCATGGAAGCCGGTGGTCAGGTAGAACACCGAGCCGTACGGGTCGGAGGAGAGCGAGAGCCCGTCCTTCTTCACCAGCTCCGTGTACTCGAAGATCTGACCGCCGATGAAGATCGCACCCATGATGAAGGTGACGATGAACCACATCCTGAGCTTCTTCACGTCACCGCGCTCGGCGGCGAAGACGCCGAGCTGGCAGGTGAGCGAGGAGAGCACCAGGATCGTGGTGTTGGTGGCCGAGAACGGGAAGTTCAGGGCCTCGGCCATTTCCTTCCAGTGATCAGGACCCGTCACCGATCGCAGGGTGAAGTACATCGCGAAGAGGGCCGCGAAGAACATCAGCTCGGAACTCAGCCAGATGATGGTTCCGACACTGGTGAGGTTCGGCCGATTGACCGACGGGTGCGCGTGCCCGGTTTCTACTGTCGTTGCTGTCGCCACGACCGACATTATGTCGGTCCCTTATCCCGCCCTCACTCCGGGGGGTGCCGTTCGGAGTGTTCGCACCGTGTGTACTGCCCGTATGGCCCATCGAAGTGGTGTTCCAAGCGGTGTTGACGACGTGTTCAAGGGAGTAGCATCCGCGGCATCGGTTCTGTCCGTACGACGCTGATGTCACGGAGGAAGCATGCAGGCGACCGCCACGGTGCTGGTCTACAGCGACGACGCCAACACCCGCGAGCAGGTCCGGCTCGCGACCGGGCGCAGGCCCGCGCCGGACGTCCCCGTGGTGGAGTTCCTGGAGTGCGCGACGCCCGCGGCGGTGGTGCGAGAGCTGGACAGGGGCGGCGTCGACGTCGTCGTCCTGGACGGCGAGGCCGTGCCCATGGGCGGCATGGGGCTGTGCCGGCAGATCAAGGACGAGGTCTTCCGGTGCCCGCCGGTGCTCCTGCTCATCGGGCGGCCCCAGGACGCCTGGCTCGCCACCTGGAGCCGCGCTGACGCGGCTGTGACGCTGCCTGTGGAGCCCGTGGAGTTCGCTTCGGCCCTGGCGTCCCTGATGCGGCGCAAGAGCCTTACACAGAGCGCCTAGCGGGGGCACAGGGGCGTGGGTTCCCCGCGCCCCCGGCAGCCGTGCCCCCGGCAGTGCCTACACCGCGGCGGGCCGCAGTCTCGACGTGTCCTGCTCCGCCTTCTGCTTGCCGCCCGTCAGCGCGCTGCCCTTGGTCCACTTCTTCCAGTCCAGGTTCCAGTCGCCGAAGCCGTTGCCGAAGGTCTCCATCGTGTCGCCGTAGCTGTTGACGACCTGGACGACGTCGCCCTGGCGGATGTTGTCGAAGAACCACTCGGCGTTGCCCGTGCTCATGCCGGTGCAGCCGTGGCTGACGTTCGCGTACCCCTGGGAGCCCACGGACCAGGGGGCGGCGTGGACGTACTCGCCGCTCCAGGTGACGCGGGTGGCGTAGTACACGGGCAGGTCGTAGGACTCCGAGGAGCCCTCCGCGATACCGACGGAGGTGCCGCGCATCCGTACGAAGTACTCCTTGCCCAGGACGACCTTGACGCCGTTGCGGGTCTCGAAGCCGGGCTTGCCGGTGGTCACCGGGATCTGGTTGATCTCCTCGTTGTTCTTGAAGACCGTCATGGAGTGCGACGACGCGTCCGTGACGGCGATGACCCGGTCGCCGATCGTGAGCTTGAGGTCCTTCGTGGGACCGCCCCACAGCCGGTCGCTGATCTTGATGCCGTCCAGGTTGCTGTGCACCCGGAGGCTGGCGTGGGCCGGCCAGTACTCCTGCGGCCGGTAGTGGAGTTCCTTGTCGTCCACCCAGTGCCAGCCGCCCTGCACGGACGGCGTCGAGTCGACCTTGAGGGCGCGTTCGACGACGGCCCGCTGGGCGGGGTCCTTGATGGGCTGGTCCAGCTTGGCGGTGACGGGCTGGCCGACGCCGTACTCGCCCGCGTCGGGGCCGAACGCGACGCCCAGGCGCTTCTTGGAGGTGGGCTTGCCGGTGTCGAAGGTGAGCACCCGGCGGCCGGGGGCGCCGTCGTCGTCCTCGGTGCTCACGCGGACCGTGTAGTGGGCGTTCGCGGCCAGCGGCTCGGTGCTGTGCCAGCGGCTGCCGTCGGCGGCGAGTTCGCCCGCCACGTAACGGCCTGTGCCGTCCACGGCGGTGACGTCCGTGATGCGGTCGTCGTCCTCCGCGGTGACCTCCAGGGGCTTGTCCGGGTCGGACTTCTTCCCGTCGCCACCGAGGTTGTTGAAGGAGATCTGGTCCGTCGCGTCGTAGGGGCGCGCGGAGAGCGGGTTGCCGTCCGAGCCGCAGGCGCTTGCAACCGCGCCCAGGGCGATCACCAGCAGGGTGCAGCCCACGACGGTGCGAGGGCGGGGTTCGTGGCTCATGGCTTCACGCTAGGGAGCCGGGTCGGCCGCGGCGCGCTGAGTGACACGGACGGAGGAGCACCGTTGCGGCAAAAGCGTGAGCCCGGACCCTCCTGACGGAGTGTCCGGGCTCAGCCCGCGTTCAGTGCGTGCTACTGGGTGCGGCTCTCACCGCGGTAGTACTCGAAGACCCAGCCCCACAGACCGATGAGGATCAGCGGCAGCGAGAAGTACAGCAGCCACCAGCCGACAGCGACCCCCAGGAAGGCCAGGGCGCCGCCGATGCCCAGCGACAGCGGCTGCCAGCTGTGCGGGCTGAAGAAGCCCAGCTCGCCGGCGTCGTCCGCGACGTCCGCCTCCTTGTTGTCCTGCGCGCCCGCGTCGACCCGCCGGGCGGTGAAGCCCAGGTAGAAGCCGATCATGATGCACAGGCCGAAGGCCAGGAAGAGGGCCGTGGTACCGGCCGGCTCCTTCGACCACACGCCATAGACGATCGCCATGACGAGGACGAAGACGCTCAGCCAGACGAACATCTTGCCCTGGATCTTCACTTGCCGGCCTCCTTGCTGCCCGAGATGGCACTGGCACCGTGGCCGGCGTGCTCCAGCTGCTCGAGCGCGGCGATCTCGGGGTGGTGCAGGTCGAACGCCGGGGATTCGCTGCGGATCCGCGGCAGGGTGAGGAAGTTGTGGCGCGGCGGCGGGCAGGAGGTGGCCCACTCCAGGGAGCGGCCGTAGCCCCACGGGTCGTCGACGCCGACCGGCTTGCCGTACTTGGCGGTCTTCCACACGTTGTAGAAGAACGGCAGGACGGACAGACCGAGGACGAACGAGCTGATCGTCGAGATCGTGTTCAGGGCGGTGAAGCCGTCGGCCGCCAGGTAGTCGGCGTACCGACGCGGCATGCCCTCGGCGCCCAGCCAGTGCTGGACCAGGAAGGTGCCGTGGAAGCCGACGAACAGCGTCCAGAAGGTGATCTTGCCGAGGCGCTCGTCGAGCATCTTGCCGGTGAACTTCGGCCACCAGAAGTGGAAGCCGGAGAACATCGCGAAGACGACCGTGCCGAAGACGACGTAGTGGAAGTGCGCCACCACGAAGTACGAGTCGGACACGTGGAAGTCCATCGGCGGCGAGGCCAGGATGACGCCGGTCAGACCACCGAAGGTGAAGGTGATGAGGAAGCCCGTCGCCCACAGCATCGGTGTCTCGAAGGACAGTGAGCCCTTCCACATCGTTCCGATCCAGTTGAAGAACTTCACGCCCGTCGGCACGGCGATGAGGAACGTCATGAAGGAGAAGAACGGCAGCAGCACGCCACCCGTGACGTACATGTGGTGCGCCCACACCGTCACCGAGAGACCGGCGATCGAGATGGTGGCCGCGATCAGGCCCATGTAACCGAACATCGGCTTGCGGGAGAACACCGGGATCACTTCGGAGATGATCCCGAAGAACGGCAAGGCGATGATGTACACCTCTGGATGGCCGAAGAACCAGAAGAGGTGTTGCCACAGCAACGCGCCGCCGTTGGCCGCGTCGAAGACATGGGCACCGAACTTGCGGTCCGCCTCCAGGGCGAACAGCGCGGCCGCCAGGACCGGGAAGGCCAGCAGGACCAGGACACCGGTCAGCAGGACGTTCCAGGTGAAGATCGGCATCCGGAACATCGTCATGCCGGGCGCGCGCATGCAGATGATCGTGGTGATGAAGTTGACCGAGCCGAGGATGGTGCCGAAGCCGGAGAAGGCCAGACCCATGATCCACATGTCGGCGCCGATGCCCGGGCTGCGGACCGCGTCCGACAGTGGGGCGTAGGCGAACCAGCCGAAGTCGGCCGCACCCTGCGGGGTGAGGAAACCGGCGACGGCGATCAGCGAGCCGAACAGGTAGAGCCAGTAGGCGAACATGTTCAGCCGCGGGAAGGCGACGTCCGGCGCGCCGATCTGGAGCGGCATGATCCAGTTCGTGAAGCCGGCGAACAGCGGCGTCGCGAACATCAGCAGCATGATCGTGCCGTGCATCGTGAACGCTTGGTTGAACTGCTCGTTCGACATGATCTGCAAGCCCGGTCGGGCGAGCTCGGCGCGCATGAGGAGCGCCATGACGCCACCGATGCAGAAGAACGCGAACGACGTGACCAGGTACAACGTACCGATGGTCTTGTGGTCGGTGGTCGTCAGCCACTTCACCACGACGTTGCCGGGCTGCTTGCGCCTGACCGGCAGCTCGTTCTCGTACGAGTCCTCAGCTGCGGAGGCACCCTGGGGTTCGTTGAGGATGCTCACAGGTTGTTCGTCTCCCGGTTCTTCTCGTGGCTCGTCTGCTCGATGCCCGCGGGAACGTAACCGGTCTGCCCCTTCTTCACGAGGTCCTTGAGGTGCTGCTCGTAGCGCTCCTGGGAGACGACCTTCACGTTGAAGAGCATCCGGGAGTGGTCGACGCCGCAGAGTTCGGCGCACTTGCCCAGGTAGGTGCCCTCCTTGTTGGGGGTCACCTGGAAGGAGTTGGTGTGGCCCGGGATGACGTCCTGCTTCATCAGGAACGGCACCACCCAGAAGGAGTGGATGACGTCACGCGAGGTGAGGACGAAGCGGACCGTCTTGCCCTCAGGGAGCCAGAGGGTCGGGCCGGGGTTGTTGGTCTGCGGGTTCCGCTCACCGGGAGTACCGCAGGTGTAGACGCCGCCGGCGTTGTCGGGGAAGTCCGCCTTGAACCGGTCCGGGATCGCGGCCAGGTTCTTGTCGGTCTTCGCGTTCCCGTCGGAACCGTCGACGTTCTCGATGTAGTTGAAGCACCAGCTCCACTGGAAGCCGACCACGTTCACCGTGACATCGGGCTTCTTGTCGAGGCTCAGCAGCTTCGACTCGTCACGGGCCGTGAAATAGAACAGCACCGAGACGATGATGATCGGAACCACCGTGTACAGCGCCTCGATGGGCATGTTGTACCGGGTCTGCGGAGGAACTTCGACCTTGGTGCGGCTGCGCCGGTGGAAGAAAGC
Source organism: Streptomyces sp. NBC_00080 (assembly GCF_045041255.1). Lineage (NCBI taxonomy): Bacteria > Bacillati > Actinomycetota > Actinomycetes > Kitasatosporales > Streptomycetaceae > Streptomyces > Streptomyces sp. NBC_00080. Next base: position 6,905,919 of record NZ_CP108235.1, on the reverse strand, counting down.
ACTCCACAGGATCAGGCCCCACACCAGCACGCCGGTGGCCAGCGCGGCTGCCCATGATCCCTGCCACAGGGAGAGGATCCGCGGAGCCTCTTCTGTGACCGGGGTGGGCATACCAAGGCGGGGGAAGTCCTTGTATGTGCAACCGGTGGCGGTCGCCAGGACCAGGCCCGCGGTCATTGCCTGGAGCAGCTTCCGCCGCATCGGGCGCCGCGGCGAGCGGTCGGAGCCGTTGGGACTCACGTAGCGCCTTCCCGAGAGTCTCGCCCGCGCGGTTGGCTGCGGCCTGCCTTCTCGCGGGTCGGTCGCCGCCCTGCGTCGGGCAGGGGTTTGGATGTTTATGCGGACCAAACCCTAGCCGACGCCTTCCGGGGGTTCGCGGGGAGGGTGGCATACGCGCCGCGGGTCACCCCGAAGGGGTGGGATGAGCGTCTGATAGCGCCTAATAGCTCGTCAATGCGGCATGTATGGCGGCTGCGGGCCTGCTGTGGTCTGTCGCGCGGTTCCCCGCGCCCCTGGGGTGCCGGCCTCACCGGCGCTTTACCGTTGCGGTGTGTCCTACTTCGACGCCGCTTCCGCCGCTCCCCTGCATCCCGTGGCCCGCCAGGCCCTGTTGGCCTCGCTCGACGAGGGGTGGGCCGATCCCGCCCGGCTGTACCGAGAGGGGAGGCGGGCGCGGATGCTGCTGGACGCCGCCCGGGAGGCGGCCGCCGAGGCGGTGGGCTGCCGGCCCGACGAACTGGTCTTCACCGCTTCCGGAACGCGGGCCGTGCACACCGGGATCGCGGGCGCGCTGGCCGGGCGCCGACGGGTCGGACGTCACCTGATCGTGTCAGCCGTCGAACACTCCTCGGTACTCCATTCGGCAGAGGCGTTCGAGGCGGGGGGCGGGGCGGTGACCCGGGTCCCGGTGGTCAGGACCGGTGCCGTCTCCGTCGAGTCGTACGGCGACGCCCTGCGGTCCGACACCGCGCTGGCCTGTCTGCAGTCGGCCAACCACGAGGTGGGGACCGAGCAGCCGGTGGCGGCCGTGGCCGGGCTGTGCCGGGAGGCGGGGGTGCCGCTGCTGGTGGACGCGGCGCAGTCGCTCGGCTGGGGGCCGGTGGAGGGGCCCTGGTCGCTGCTGGCGGCGAGCGCGCACAAGTGGGGCGGGCCGTCCGGGGTGGGGCTTCTCGCGGTGCGCAAGGGGGTGCGGTTCGCCGTCCAAGGGCCGGTGGACGAGCGCGAGTCGGGGCGAGCGGCCGGGTTCGAGGACATTCCGGCGATCGTGGCCGCGGCGGCCTCGCTGCGGGCGGTGCGGGCGGAGGCGGCCGCCGAGGCGGTACGGCTGCGGGAGCTGACGGCGCGGATCCGGGCGCGGGTGGCGGCTGCCGTACCGGACGTGGAGGTCGTCGGGGACCCGCTGCGGCGGTTGCCGGGGATCGTCACCTTCTCCTGCCTGTACGTCGACGGGGAGGCGCTGCTGCACGAGTTGGACCGGGAGGGGTTCTCCGTCTCCTCCGGGTCGTCCTGCACCAGCAGCACGCTGACGCCCAGCCATGTGCTGAAGGCGATGGGGGTGCTGAGTGAGGGAAACGTGCGGGTTTCGTTGCCGACGGGAGTCGCCGAGGAGGACGTCGAGCGGTTCCTCGCCGTGCTGCCGGGGGCGGTGGCGGGGGTGCGGGAGAAGCTCGGGGCGCCCGTTGCGCCGACCGGTGCCGCCGTACGGGGCGAGGAGCTCGTCGTGGACGCCCTGGGCAAGCGGTGTCCGATTCCCGTCATCGAGCTGGCGAAGGTCATCGGGGAGGTGCCGGTCGGCGGCACGGTGCGGGTGCTGTCCGACGACGAGGCGGCCCGTCTGGACATCCCCGCCTGGTGCGAGATGCGGGAGCAGGAGTACGTCGGTGAGGAGCCGGCGGACCGTGGCTCGGCCTATGTGGTCCGCCGGCTGTCCTGAGTCAGGCCAGGTGCTTGCGGACCTCGGTGGCGGCCTCGTCGCCGTAGGCCTTGGTGAAGCGGTCCATGAAGTGGGCGCGGCGCAGCTGGTACTCCTGGGTGCCGACCGTCTCGATCACGAGGGTGGCGAGCATGCAGCCGATCTGCGCGGCGCGCTCGTGGGAGACGCCCCAGGCCAGGCCGGAGAGGAAGCCGGCACGGAAGGCGTCACCGACGCCCGTGGGCTCGACCTTGGCCTCCTCCTCCGGGCAGCCGACCTCGATCGGGTCCTCGCCGGCCCGCTCGATACGGACGCCGCGCGAGCCGAGGGTGGTGACGCGGTGGCCGACCTTCGAGAGGATCTCGGCGTCCGTCCAGCCCGTCTTGGACTCGATGAGGCCCTTCTCGTACTCGTTGGAGAACAGGTACGTCGCGCCCTCCAGCAGTATCCGGATCTCGTCGCCGTTCATACGGGCGATCTGCTGGGAGAAGTCGGCCGCGAAGGGGATCGAGCGGGTGCGGCACTCCTCGGTGTGCCGCAGCATCGCCTCCGGGTCGTCGGCGCCGATCAGGACCAGATCCAGGCCGCCCACCCGGTCGGCGACGGTCTGCAGCTCGATGAGGCGGGCCTCGCTCATCGCGCCGGTGTAGAAGGAGCCGATCTGGTTGTGGTCGGCGTCGGTGGTGCACACGAAGCGGGCGGTGTGCAGGGTCTCGGAGATACGGACCGACCCGGTGTCGACGCCGTGCCGGTCGAGCCAGGCCCGGTACTCGTCGAAGTCCGCGCCCGCGGCGCCGACCAGGATCGGGTCGGTCCCCAGCTGCCCCATGCCGAAGGCGATGTTCGCGCCCACGCCGCCCCGGCGCACGTCCAGGTTGTCGACCAGGAAGGAGAGCGAGACCGTGTGCAGCTGGTCCGCGACGAGCTGGTCGGCGAAGCGGCCGGGGAACGTCATGAGGTGGTCGGTGGCGATGGAGCCGGTGACTGCGATGCGCACGGCGTGGACTCTCCTGAGGGGAGGGGGATTGACAGTTCACGCTACCCGGTCGACCCGCGCCACTGAAGCATCCGAAACTACCCGATAGTAGATCTTTCTTCGCGGCCTCCGGCGTGCATACGGTTCGGCTATGACGAACCTCAAGGTCCACGCCCCCGCTCCGGCCGATCTCGACGGCGACCTGGCGTCGCTGCGCGGTGACGGCGCCCGGATGGCTCGGCACTGGGCCGCCCCGGAGAAGATCACTTCCCGTCCGGTCTCCCCGTCACTCATCCTCGGCGTGATCGTTCCGGCGACGTCGGCGCGGCTCCTGGAGGCGATGCCGGACTACGGCAACTAGGGGCAAACCCTCGATTTCCTTCGGAACGGAGCTCGGGAGGGAACCGTGCGCTCCCCCGTCGCGTCCCATCGCCGTCCCACGTAAAGGGGATGTGGGGTACGCCAGCAGGGCAGCCGAAGGAGCGATGCGGTGAACACCGAGCGACCCGAGAACGACGACGCCGCGCGCGAGCCGGAGGAGACGGGTTCGGAGACGGCCGAGGCCGAGGTCCGGGAGACCGAGGTCGAGGAGGCGCGGGCCGAGGACGCGCCGAGCACGGAGGCCGGCGTTCCGGACGAGGAGGCAGGCCCTGCCGACGCTCCCGTCGGCTCCGATGCCGGGGCTCCCGCCGTCGCCGAGGCCGACACCACCGCGGACACCGACACCGCGGACGCCGGTGAGCGGGCCGCCGCGTCCGGGGTCGGCGCCGGGGTCGGGGCCGAGATCGGTGAGGTGCCGGGCGATTGCGGTTCCGGCGCGGACGAGGGGCCGGACGAGCACGTCGTCGGGCCGGTGGCCGACGACGCGCCCCCGGCCGGCCCGCGCCGCCGCTCCCCCGTTCTCATCGCCTCCGTCGCGGCCGCCGTGCTGCTGGTGGGCGGGGGCGGGGCCTATCTGACCTCCAGTACGGTCGGCGGCTCCGGTGGGAGTGCCGGCGCCGGTTCACCGTCCGGTGACGGCACGCCGGCGGCGCTCCTCCTGGACGGCTACTCCACGGGTACGGGTACCCCCGAGGGCGGTACGAGCGGCATCGCGCCCGGTGAGCCGAACCCCTACGGGGTGACCTACAAGGCCGCCGGCACCCTTCCCGACGGCCCCGGCTCCGCGCCCGTGTACTGGGCGAAGGGCGAGGTCACGAAGGACGAGGTGGCCCGGCTGGCGAAGGCGCTGGGGGCCGAGGGGACGCCGGTCGTCGACGGCGAGGCGTGGAAGGTCGGCGCCGGGAACGACGGCTCCGGTCCGGTGCTGCGGGTGAACCGGCAGGCGCCGGGGATGTGGACGTTCACCCGGTACGCGCCCGGCACCGACAACTGCACGGTCGGCAGCGACAAGTGCACGGTGACCCCCCTGGCCGGATCCGGCGCCCCGGTGAGCGAGGCGGCCGCGAAGAAGGCGGCGGCACCGGTTCTCGAGGCGGTCGGGCAGGACGGCGCCCGGGTGGACGCGAGTCAGGTCATGGGGAGCCAGCGGGTGGTGAACGCCGACCCGGTGTTCGGCGAGCTGCCCACCTACGGCTGGACGACCGGGATCAGCGTCGACGCCCAGGGCGCGGTGGTCGCCGGGAACGGGCAGCTGGAACCGCCCGTGAAGGGCGACACGTACCCCGTGCTGAGCGCGCGGGAGGCGCTGGACGCGTTGAACGCGGCACCGGGGACGGACCACCGGATGGGCATCGGCGGCTGCGCCAGTCCGGTGCCGCTGAAGGACCGGCTGGAGAGTCCGTGCGGTGCGTCCACGGCGGCCCCCCGGGCGCAGACGGCGACGGTCGAGGACGCGGTGCTCGGGCTGGCCCCGCACGCCTCGGGCGGACGGCAGGTGCTCGTACCGTCCTGGCTGTTCGACGTGCAGGCCGCGGGGGTCGCGGGCGGCTACACGGTGACGCAGCCGGCCGTGGAGCCGGCGTATCTGAAGTCCGCCGCGACGCCGGCGCCGTCGCCGACCGCATCGTCGGGGACGCGGGACGTGCAGGTGGACGGCTACACCGCCGAGGGCGACGATCTGGTCGTGAGCTTCACCGGCGGGGTCTGCGGCGACTACAAGGCCACGGCGACCGAGAGCGGTGACGAGGTGAAGGTCACCGTGACCGAGACGCCGTGGAAGGACAAGGTCTGCATCCTGATCGCCAAGGAGTACCACCAGATCGTGCACCTGGACGAGTCGCTGGGCAGCCGGAAGGTCGTCGGGTCGGACGGCGCGGCGATCCCGCTGGAGAAGCCGGGCGCCCGGCTGCCGCAGGTCCGGTAACGCCCGGCAGCGGTTCGCGCGGCGCGAACGCGAAGGCGACGGCCCCGTTGGAGGGGGCCGCCGCCTTCATGCCGTTCAGTGAGGCGAACGGGCGACCTAGCTGAAGGAGTCGCCGCAGGCGCAGGAGCCCGTCGCGTTCGGGTTGTCGATCGTGAAGCCCTGCTTCTCGATGGTGTCGACGAAGTCGATGGAGGCGCCGCCCAGGTACGGGGCGCTCATCCGGTCGGTGACGACCTTGACGCCGTCGAAGTCCTTCACCACGTCACCGTCGAGCGAGCGCTCGTCGAAGAAGAGCTGGTAGCGCAGGCCGGAGCAGCCGCCGGGCTGAACGGCGACGCGCAGTGCCAGGTCCTCGCGGCCTTCCTGGTCGAGCAGGGCCTTGACCTTCGCCGCGGCGGCGTCGGACAGGAGGATGCCGTCGCTGACAGTGGTCTTCTCGTCCGATACGGACATCTACATCTCTCCCGGGTTGTACGGAGACTGCTTGCCGACGTTTCCAACCGTCGGGGCCGCGGATTCATTCCGCGCCGAGGAGTCGTGTTTCCACTTCTTTCCTCTTCTTGCCTTTCATGCTCGCACACGTGCGATGCGGCGGACAGCGCCCTTCGGAGCGGCGCCGGCCGGGGCGCGGGATTCACGTCACATCGACGCGATGACCATCGTCAAAGTGACGTGAAGCGGGTTATGATAGATAACGTCAGATCGACGAAAAGTAGAAAGGGTGCGTGCCGTGACCACCGCCCAGACCACGGAGCTCGACGTACAGCCGACTCCGCTCGCCCTGTTGCTGCTCGGCCGTGAGGCGGACCCGAAGAGCGAGCGGGGCGTCGAGTGCCCCGGCGACCTGCCCTCGCCCTCGGACCCGGACCTGGTCGAGCGGGCCCGCGCCGCCAAGGAGAAGCTCGGTGACAAGGTCTTCGTGCTCGGCCACCACTACCAGCGCGACGAGGTCATCCAGTTCGCCGACGTCACGGGCGACTCCTTCAAGCTGGCCAAGGACGCGGCCGCCCGCCCGGAGGCCGAGTACATCGTGTTCTGCGGTGTGCACTTCATGGCCGAGTCCGCGGACATTCTGACGTCCGACGACCAGAAGGTGGTCCTCCCCGACCTCGCCGCCGGGTGCTCGATGGCCGACATGGCCACCGCCGAGCAGGTCGCCGAGTGCTGGGACGTGCTGACCGAAGCCGGCATAGCCGAGCAGGTCGTGCCCGTCTCGTACATGAACTCGTCCGCGGACATCAAGGCGTTCACGGGCAAGCACGGCGGCACGATCTGCACCTCCTCCAACGCCCAGCGGGCTCTGGAGTGGGCCTTCGAGCAGGGCGAGAAGATCCTCTTCCTGCCGGACCAGCACCTGGGCCGCAACACCGCCGTACGTGACCTGGGCCTGTCCCTCGAGGACTGCGTCCTGTACAACCCGCACAAGCCCAACGGCGGGCTGACCGCCGAGCAGCTGCGCGACGCGAAGATGATCCTGTGGCGGGGCCACTGCTCGGTGCACGGCCGCTTCAGCCTGGAGTCGGTCGAGGACGTCCGCGCCCGGATCCCCGGCGTGAACGTGCTCGTGCACCCCGAGTGCCGGCACGAGGTCGTGGCCGCGGCGGACTACGTCGGCTCGACCGAGTACATCATCAAGGCGCTGGAGGCGGCCCCGGCCGGCTCGAAGTGGGCCATCGGCACGGAACTGAACCTGGTGCGCCGGCTGGCGAACCGCTTCGCGCCCGAGGGCAAGGAGATCGTCTTCCTCGACAAGACGGTCTGCTTCTGCTCGACGATGAACCGGATCGACCTCCCCCACCTGGTCTGGACCCTGGAGTCCCTCGCCGAGGGCAAGCTGGTCAACCGGATCCAGGTCGACCAGGAGACCGAGGCGTTCGCGAAGCTGGCGCTGGAGCGGATGCTGGCACTGCCGTAGCGGGGCCGACGTCGGCCCGGATCACCCCGACACCGGCTTCCGGTCGGGGTGGGCCGGGTCCAGCGTGAAGACCGTCCCGTCGGGGGCGAGCACCACCAGGGCGCCCTCGTCGCGGAACACCCGCGCCGTGTGGAAACTCGTCGGGAAGACCTGCTCGGCCCGCGCCGGGGACTCCCACAGCAGCCGGCCCGTCGCCGTGTCGAGCGCGGCCACCCGCCCGGAGGCGCTGGCCGCGAACAGGGTGCGGCCCCGCGCGTCGGGAACGGGCCTGCCGGGCTGCTGAAGAGTGGTCGAGGTGGCCCACAGCCGCTTGCCCGTCCCGGGCTCGTGCGCGGTCACCAGGCCGCTGGAGGCGGCGAAGCAGAGCACGCCGCCGATCAGCGCGGCCTGGCCCCGTGGGCTGCTCGGCAGCTTCTTCCGCCGTACGGCCCCCGTGTCCGGGTCGATCAACAGGACGTCGGTGTACGTCGAGTCCCCGGACATCGGCTCGCCCCGTCCGCCGAACGCCAGGAAGACCAGATCGCCGTCGAGGTCACCGACATGCTCGAGGTCGCCGTCCGGCACGCTCACCTCCCGGGTCGTGCCGTCGGCCGGGTCCACGGCGTAGAACACGGTGCGCGACGGTGAGCCCGCGTCGCCGCAGCCCGCGTACGGGAGGCCGCCGATGTCGTGGAACTCACAGGAATAGGTCGGCCCTGCGGGCAGGTCCGTGGTCCAGCGCGCGGTTCCGTCGCGCGGGTCGCGGGCCGTCACGCGCTTGCCGTCCGGGGTCAGCAGCAGATCACCGACTACGGCGGGCTGGACGGCCCGGCTGTCCATGGGGCGCGACCAGAGCCGCTCACCGGTGCCGGAGTCGAGGGCCACGACCTTGATCACCGTGTCGTCGCCGGTGCTGCTCACGACCGACTGTCTGACCAGCAGCACACCGTCGTGCTCCCCGAGGACCGTGCTGTCGTACTCCTCCCGTGGCACTCCCGAGGGCACGGAATCCGCGCGCCAGGCGAGCCGGCCGGTGGTCCCGTCGACGCGGACGGGGAGGACACCGTTGCCCCCGCAGTACAGGGCGCCCTCGCCCGTCGCGCAGGACAGCGTGGTGCCGTAGGAACTTCCGTCGCCGTTCATCGGCTGGGTCACGCCGGAGAGCGCGGACCCGTAGACCGAGGTCCGCCACGGCTTCCAGTCGGCGGGCAGCGGATCCCAGCGGGAGGTCCTCGGGGCAGTGCCGTCGGACGCCGCGCTCGCGTCCCCGCGCCGGAACGGGTCGAACAGGAAGTAGCCGGTGACCGCCACGGCCAGGACACCCGCCACTCCCGCCAGGACCGGCCACCGGCGCAGCCGGGAGCGCCGGCCCGTGACGGGCGCGGCGACGGCGGGTTCCGGCTCCTCGTCCGCCGCGGTCGGGGGCGGCACACGCAGGGTCACCGTCTCCCTGTCACCCGCCGCCGGTTCGGGCAGCGCCTGCGCGAACTCCCCGGCCAGCTCGTCGAGTCCGGGCCGGTCACCGGCGTCCTTGGCCAGGCAGCGGGTCATGATCGCGCGCAGCGGTTCGGCGACCGCGTCCACCTTCGGTTCCTCGTGCATCACCCGCCACGCCGTCAGATAGGGGCTGTCGGCGTCGAAGGGGCCGCAGCCGGTCGCGGCGAAGACCAGCAGCGCGCCGAGGGAGAAGACGTCCGAGGCGGGGCCGACCGACCGGGCGTCCTTGAACTGCTCCGGGGACATGAACGGCGGGGTGCCGATGGCGTGGCCGGTCTCGGTGAGGGTCTGGTTCTCGGTGGCCCGGGAGATGCCGAAGTCGATGACCCGGGGGCCGTCCTGCGCCATCAGGACGTTGGAGGGCTTGAGGTCGCGGTGGACCACCCCGGCCCGGTGGATGTCCCGCAGCGCCTCCACCAGGCCCAGGGCCAGCCGTCGCAGCTCCGCGCCCTTCAGCGGGCCGGCGCCCCGGATCCGGGCGGAGAGCGTCGGTCCGGGCACGTACTGGGTGGCCATCCAGGGCCGCTCGGCCTCCGGGTCGGCGTCCACGACCGGCGCGGTGAAGGCACCGCTCACCTTGCGGACGGCGTCGATCTCCTGCCGGAAGCGGGCCCGGAAGACCTTGTCCTCCGCGTACTGGGCGTGCACCACCTTGACGGCGACCTCACGCCCCGAACGGGACCGGCCCAGGTAGACGACGCCCATGCCACCGGATCCGATCCGGTCCACGATCCGGTACCCGCCGAGCGCCTTCGGGTCGTCCTTGTGCAGCGCCAACGCCCCGGTCCCCTTCCCCCGCCGAGCAGTTCGAGTTCACAGGATAGGGAACCCGTACGGGGGAAGGGCACCGGCGCCGCGGTGTCAGACCCCGGCAGGTTCCGGGGTCTTCTCGGGCTGCGCCGGCTGTCGCTTCGCGGCACGCTTCTTCGCCCGGCGCTCCTTGCGGAGTTCGAGCATCGCGTACAGCGTCGGGACGAGCGGCAGGGTGAGCAGGGTCGAGGTGATCAGACCGCCGATCACGACGTGGCCTCTTCACCCTGGGCCATACCGGTACGGCGATCCGTACGCTCCAGGTCCATTTGCTTATCCCGCGCCCACTCCGGGCGCAGTACGCAAAGGCCGGGCTCACTCCGCCCTCGGACGTACCAGCCCCGACTCGTACGCGATCACCACGAGCTGGGCCCGGTCGCGCGCGCCCAGCTTGGCCATGGCCCGGTTGACGTGCGTCTTCACGGTGAGCGGGCTGACCTCGAGGCGCTCGGCGATCTCGTCGTTGGAGTGGCCTCCGGCGACCTGCACGAGGACCTCACGCTCGCGCACGGTGAGTGCGTCCAGCCGGGCGGAGCGGGCCGGGTCGTGGTCGTCGTCCAGCGCGCCGCCCTGGGCCAGGAAGCGGGCGATCAGGCCCTTGGTGGCGGTCGGCGAGAGCAGGGCCTCCCCGCCGGCGGCGACCCGTATCGCGCTCAGCAGTTCCTCCGGCTCACTGCCCTTGCCGAGGAACCCGGAGGCGCCGGCCCGCAGCGACTGCACCACGTAGTCGTCGACCTCGAACGTCGTCAGGATGACCACCCTGACGTGCGCGAGGGACGGATCGGCGCTGATCAGCCGGGTCGCGGCGAGTCCGTCCGTCCCGGGCATGCGGATGTCCATCAGGACGACGTCGGCGCGCTGCTCCCTGGCCAGCCGGACGGCCTCGGCGCCGTCGGACGCCTCGCCGACCACCTCCATGTCGGACTCCGAGTCGACGAGCACGCGGAACGCGCTGCGCAGCAGCGCCTGATCGTCGGCGAGCAGGACACGGATGGTCATGCGTTCTCCCCCGTGGTGGCCGTGCGGGTCTTGACCGGCAGGATCGCATGGACGCGGAAGCCGCCTCCGTAGCGGGGACCGGTGGTGAGGGTGCCGCGCAGGGCGGTGACGCGCTCGCGCATGCCGAGCAGGCCGTGGCCGCCGCCGGCCGCCGGGGGTCCGCCGTCCGCGGGACGCCCGTCGTCGAGGACCGTGACCTCGATGTTCGGTCCCACGCGTACGACGCTGACCTCGGCCTTCGCCTCGGATCCCGCGTGCTTCTGGACGTTGGTGAGGGCTTCCTGGATGACCCGGTAGGCGGCCAGATCGACGGCGGCCGGGAGCTTGGTCCCGTGGTCGGTGCGGGCCACCTCGACCTGGAGGCCGGCGCTGCGGAAGGTGCCGGCCAGTTCGTCGAGCCGGTCCAGGCCGGGTGCGGGCTCGGTGGGGGCCTCGGGGTCGCCGGACTGGCGCAGCAGCCCGACGGTGGCCCGCAGTTCGTTGAGCGCGGAGCGGCTGGCCTCGCGGACGTGGGCGAGGGCCTCCTTGGCCTGGTCGGGCCGCTTGTCCATGACATGTGCGGCGACTCCGGCCTGGACGTTGACCAGGGCGATGTGGTGGGCGACGACGTCGTGCAGGTCGCGGGCGATGCGCAGGCGCTCCTCGGCGACCCGGCGGCGGGCCTCCTCCTCCCGAGTGCGCTCCGCGCGCTCGGCGCGGTCCCGGATGGCCTGGACGACGGCCCGGCGGCTGCGGACCGCGTCACCCGCGGTGGCGCCGATGCCGGTCCAGGCGAGGATCCCCAGGTTCTCCTGGGCGTACCAGGGCAGCGGTCCGGCGAGCATGGCCGCGCCGGTGAGGATCGTCATGGTGAGCAGACCGGCGCGCACCGTGGTGGCTCGGTCGGTGGAGGCGGCGACGGTGAACAGGGCGATCACGGCGGACATGGCGACGGGGGCCCGGGGATCGCCGGTGACGGACTCGATCACGGAGGCGGCGCCGGTGAGGGCGAGGACCGTCATGGGGGCGCTGCGGCGGAAGACCAGGGCGACGGCGGAGAGGGTCATCAGCAGCAGGCTGAGCGGGTCCGGGCTGCGGATGCGCCAGCTGACGCCGTGCCCTCCGTGCGGGTCGACGAAGGAGCCGGCCAGCATGCAGAGCAGCACGCCTGCGGCCAGGCCCGCGTCCAGGGCGAGGGGGTGTGCCTTGAGCCGGCACTCGGCCCGGGAAAGGAGGGTCACTTTTTAGTTGCCGTCGCTTTCCTCGCCGTAGCTGGGGGCTGCCGCCCCCAGACCCCGTTGTCGGCCCCGCACGGGCCTCGTCCTCGATCGCCGGACGGGCTGGAAGCCGTGACCGGCGCTGAGAGGTCGCCGCCCTCAGCCCGGGATCAGGCCGTCGTCGCTGAGCATCTCGCGGACCTCTTCCAGGCTCGCGTCCGGGGCCGGGAGGATCAGTTCCGAGGGTTCCAGGGCGTCGTCCGGGAGGGGGTCGCCGAGGCGGCGGACGGCGTCCAGGAGGGCGCCGAGGGTGCGGTGGAAGCCGTCCTCGTCGCCGCTCTCCATCTCCGCGAGCAGTTCGTCGTCCAGCGTGTTCAGTTCGACGAGATGGGAGTCGGCCAGTCGCCACTGGCCCTCCCCCATGATCCGTACGATCATGTCGCCCTCCTCGGCTCCGGTCCCCGGCGCAGGGCTACTGCTTGTCGAAGCGCGGGGTGTCCTGCGGCTGCTGCTGGGACTGCGGCTGGCTCGTGCCACCTTCGATGGCCTGCTGGCCGGCCGAGCTGCCCCCGGCGAGCTCGGCCTTCATGCGCTGCAGTTCCAGCTCTACATCCGTACCACCGGAGAGCCGGTCCAGCTCGGCCTGGAGGTCGTCCTTCGCGATGCCCGTCGGGTCGTCCAGGGCGCCGGACGCCATGAGCTCGTCGAGGGCGCCCGCACGGGCCTGGAGCTGGGCGGTCTTGTCCTCGGCGCGCTGGATGGCCAGGCCGACGTCGCCCATCTCCTCGGAGATGCCGGAGAATGCCTCGCCGATGCGGGTCTGGGCCTGGGCTGCGGTGTAGGTGGCCTTGATGGTCTCCTTCTTCGTACGGAAGGCGTCCACCTTGGCCTGCAGGCGCTGGGCCGCGAGGGTGAGCTTCTCCTCCTCGCCCTGGAGCGTGGAGTGCTGCGTCTCGAGGTCGGTGACCTGCTGCTGGAGCGCCGCACGGCGGGAGAGCGCCTCGCGTGCGAGGTCCTCACGGCCGAGCGCGAGGGCCTTGCGGCCCTGGTCCTCCAGCTTGGAGGACTGCGACTGCAACTGGTTCAGCTGGAGTTCCAGGCGCTTGCGCGAGGTCGCGACGTCGGCGACACCGCGGCGGACCTTCTGGAGAAGCTCCAGCTGCTTCTGATACGAGTAGTCGAGGGTTTCGCGCGGGTCCTCGGCCCGGTCAAGGGCCTTGTTCGCCTTCGCGCGGAAGATCATCCCCATACGCTTCATGACACCGCTCATGGGCTTCGCGCGCCCCCTTCTGACGTCCAGCTCCAGCTCTGCGACAGAACCCACAGTACGGGCCCTGCATCCATTGACGCACTGTTCGGGGACGGATGCGCTCATCCCCAAGGACGACTGACCAAGACCTTGCTCCGGCGTAGGGAGTAGGTGACCTTCAGGGTGAGCGATCGGTCACCCTGCGCCCCCTCTTTCCCGCTCCTGTCCCGGTCTGTCCCCTCTACAGACGACTGGTGTTGCCGGATCGTTCCCCTCCGGGCTGGGGTCCATGCTCGCGAGCGCTTACCCTTGGGTTTTGTGTTCCGTAGCCGTGCCAAGGAAGAGAAGGCCCCCGCCGACAAGGCCGTGGTGACCGACTCCATGCAGCCCCGTGACCCGCAGGCCAAGAAGGGCAGGCCCACGCCCAAGCGCAGTGAGGCCCAGTCCCAGCGCCGCAGCGTCGCCAACACCTCGACGTCCCGCAAGGACGCCGCCAAGCGGCAGCGCAGCGAGCGCCGCGCCCAGCTGGACAGGCAGCGCCAGGCGCTGGCCGGCGGGGACGAGCGGTATCTGCCGGTCCGCGACAAGGGTCCCGTGCGCAAGTTCGCGCGCGAGTTCATCGACTCCCGGTTCAACGTGGCGGAGTTCTTCCTGCCGATGGCCGTGGTCATCCTCGTGCTGAGCATGGTGCGGGTGGGCTCGCTCCAGACCATCGCACTGCTGCTGTGGCTGGTCGTGATCGTGCTGATCGTGCTGGACTCGTTCGTCACGAGCTTCCGGCTGCGCAAGCAGCTCGCCGAGCGCTTCCCCGACCAGAACCGGCGGGGCGCGGTGGCGTACGCGCTGATGCGCTCCCTCCAGATGCGTCGGCTCCGGCTGCCCAAGCCGCAGATCAAGCGCGGAGCACGGCCCTGAGCACTGCGGCTTTCTCCGGGGGGGCGGCCGAGGCCTGGTTGAACAGGCTGGGTGGGCTGCGTGATGTCGTACGACAGGAGCTGGTGGCCCGGCAGCTCGACGAGCAGATAACGGGGCGCTACCCGGTCGGGCAGCGGCTGCGGGTGCTGGACGTGGGGATGGGCCAGGGCACGCAGGCGCTGCGGCTGGCCCGGCTCGGGCACCAGGTGACCGGGCTCGAACGGGACGCGACGATGATCGCCGCGGCCCGGGAGGCCCTGTGCGGCGAGCCCGAGGGCATCCGGGAGCGGATGCGGATCATCGAGGGCGACGGCCGGGACACCGGTGTGCACTTCCTGCCCGGCAGTTTCGACGTGGTGCTCTGCCACGGCGTGCTGATGTACGTCGAGGAGCCGGACGCGCTGCTCGCGGGGCTCGCGCGGATGCTGGCCCCGGGCGGGCTGCTGTCGCTGCTCGTGCGCAACGCGGACGCGCTGGCCATGCGGCCCGGCATGTCGGGCGACTGGACGGGCGCGCTCGGTGCCTTCGACACCGTCGCCTACCGCAACCGGCTGGGGCTCGACGTACGGGCGGACCGGCTGGTGACGCTGACCGACGCGCTGGCCGGGATCGGGGCGCCGCTGCAGGCCTGGTACGGCGTGCGCGTCTTCACGGACACGGCGGCGGACGGGACGGAGATCCCGCAGGACCCGCAGCAGTGGGAGAGCCTGCTGTCCGCCGAGGAGCGGGCCGGGCGGACCGACCCCTACCGGCAGGTGGCGGCGCTGCTGCATCTGTGCGGGGTGCGTGGCTGAGCCGGACCGGCGTTCTTCACTCGTCCGGGTGAGCGGTGGCCGGGGTGGCCGTGCGGCGACCACCCCGACGCAGGGCTACGCCTCGTTCGCGTGCAGGCTCATCGGGCCGTAGATCTCCGCGGAGTCCTCGAAGAGCCGCACCTGGTCCGCGCCGCCTTCGAGGAGGTCCTTCCACACTTCCCCGATCCAGGACTCGGCGTCCCCCTGCGTGGTGAACTCCTCGGGCTGTACCGCTGGTTGGACCTCCGTCCCGTCGGCCTTCTCGAACCGCCACGTCCATGCCGCCATGTACGCCTCCCAGCTGTGACCACGTGCAGAGCAGAAGCCGGATCTTGGTCCGGCTTCTGCTGTGCAGCCTAGTCGGATGCGCAAGAGCTGGTCAGACGCGCGAAAATCAGCTCCGTGGAAGTCACTCTGCTCGGTACCGGTGCCCCCGCGGGCCTGCCCCGCCCCGACTGCTCCTGCGCCGTGTGCGCGACCTCGCTCGGGGCTGACGCGCGCGCGGCGACCGCGCTGCTCGTCGACGGGGCCCTGTTGCTCGATCTGACGCCGGGTGCGGCGTTCGCGGCCGCGCGGGCCGGGCATTCGCTGGGCGGGGTGCGGCAGGTGCTGCTGACGCATCCGCACGACGGGCCCCCGGTGGAGGTGCCGGCCGGGCTGCCGCAGCCCGGCCGGGTGCCGGACTGGCGTGAGTCGCCGCTGGTGACGGGTCATCGGGTGCGGGCGGTGGCGATGGACGCGCCCGGCACCGGGTACGCGGTGGCCGGCCCGGACGGGCAGCGGCTGCTGTATCTGCCGCCCGGCGGCGCGCCGGCCGGCCTGGAGGAGGGGTCGGAGGCCGCCGAGCCGTACGACATGGTCCTGGCGGATCTGGTGGGGCGCCCGGACGCGCTGGCGAAGCTGCGGGCGGTGGGCGCGGTGGGGCCGGCCACCGACGTGGTCGCCGTCCACCTCGACCATGACGTGCCGCCGGGCGCGGAGTTGCGGCGGCGGCTCGCGGCGGCCGGGGCGCGGGCGGTGCCGGACGGCTCGACGTTGACCGTGGGGGTGTACGAGGACGTGCCGGACGTGTCGCGGCGGACGCTGGTGCTGGGCGGGGCCCGGTCGGGGAAGTCGGTGGAGGCGGAACGGCGGCTGGAGTCCTTCCCGGACGTCCTGTACGTCGCCACCGGCGGGACCCGGGGCGGCGACACCGAGTGGGCGTCCCGGGTCGCCACGCACCGCGACCGGCGGCCGGGGTCGTGGCGGACGGTGGAGACCTGCGACCTCGTGCCGCTGCTGGCACAGGACGGCGCCCCGCTGCTGATCGACTGTCTGTCGCTGTGGCTGACGGACGTCATGGACTCCGTCGGGGCGTGGGACGACGCGCAGTGGGCGGACGGCGGCGAACGGGCGCTGCGCGCGCGGGTGGTGGAACTCGCGCAGGCGGTGCGCTCGGCCCGGCGGACCGTCGTCCTGGTCTCCAACGAGGTGGGGTCGGGGATCGTGCCGGCCACGGCGTCGGGCCGGCGGTACCGGGACGAGCTGGGGCGGCTGAACGCGGCCGTCGCCGCCGAGTGCGAGGAGGTGGTCCTGGTGGTGGCGGGCCAGGCACTGGTGTTGCGGGGACCGGTGCCCGGCGCCTGACGGTCAGTTCCTGCGCGCGATGACCTGGTAGGCGTTCGAGAAGCGCGTGCGCCGCAGGGCCGGGGCCAGCAGGTGGTCGAGTACGGCGGCCAGGGCGGTCAGCGGCCCGGCCGTCCGGCGCAGCCGGCTCCTGTTCAGGTAGAGCGAGGCGGCCGTCGACAGGTCGTGCGGGGTGTGCGGGGTGCGGTGGTCCGTCACGACGATCTCGCAGCCCTGGGCCTCGAGTTCGGCCCGGAGGTTGGCGGGCGGGATCAGGTGGAGGTGGCGGGGCTGGTCGTAGGAGTGCCACCACTTGCCCAGCACGGCCGCGGACGCGCTGGCCGGGTCCGGGAGCTGGACGAGGAGGTGGCCGCCCGGCCGCAGGGCCGTCAGCGCCGCCGCGAGCTCCCGCCTCGGGTCCCGGGTGTGTTCCAGGTGGTGGAGCATGCTGACCACGTCGTAGCGGCCGCGCAGGCGG
Organism: Streptomyces sp. NBC_00080; assembly: GCF_045041255.1. Lineage (NCBI taxonomy): Bacteria > Bacillati > Actinomycetota > Actinomycetes > Kitasatosporales > Streptomycetaceae > Streptomyces > Streptomyces sp. NBC_00080. Next base: position 6,889,289 of record NZ_CP108235.1, on the reverse strand, counting down.
GACAGGACCTCCGGTGCCGTCAGCGGGCCCCGGTGTGCCTCGTCGATCCGGCCCGCGGCTCTCGCCCGCTCCACCCTCGGGGTCGGGTCCACCCCGTCGAACGCCGTGTAGGTGAACAGCTCCCTCGCCGCCGCCGGGAAGAACGCGTCCCCCGTGCCCACGTCCAGCCAGCTCTCCGGCTCGGGGAAGGGAAGCATCGCCCGTGCCGTCGCCCTGAGGTGCCCGCGGTCGGACCGTTGCTCACCCTCGGCGCCGTACAGCGCCAGCCCCTCGGGCGTCAGGCGGGGGTTCTGGAAGGCGTGCGCGCAGTCCCGGCACTCGTCGACCACGAAGGTGCCCGGCCGGCGGTGGCGCAGGTCGGGTGCGCGCAGCCGGGTGCGCAGGCGCTTCGAGCCGCACCAGGGGCAGTCGTCGCGGCGCGGCTCGTGGACGGGCCTGGGGGGCATGAGCGGCTCCGGGGATGACATCGAGAGCGAACGACAATTAGCGGCAAAACGGAACGTATGGGATACCGATCTTGGGCGCAATGACGTCACGCGGGTGTGGTGGCGATGTGGCGCGGAACTGTTCGATCGGTGCCGGTACTGTTCGGCGAATGAGCTCGCTTAATCTCGACGACTTCACCGATCTGATCGAGCGCCCCGACGGTGGGGTGCGCCGCGACGCGGAGGCGCGCCGGGAACGTCAGATCGTGCCGCCCGGATCGCTGGGGCGCCTGGACGACCTGGGTGAGTGGCTGGCGGCGGCGCAGGGCTCGTCGCCGGTGCGGCCGGTCGAGCGGCCGCGGGTGGTGCTGTTCGCCGGCGACCACGGCATCGCCGAGCTCGGCGTCTCCGCCCGACCGGCGGGCAGCGCCTCGGAGTTGGTGCGCGAGGTCATCGAGGGCGGCCGTCCGGTCTCCGTGCTCGCCCGCCGGCTCGGCGTGCCCGTGCGCGTCGTGGACATGGCACTGGACTGCGATCCGGACCTGTTCCCCGAGGACGTCGTACGGCACCGGGTGCGGCGCGGCAGCGGCCGTATCGACATCGAGGACGCGCTCACGCCGGAGGAGGCCGAGGCGGCCTTCCGGGCGGGCGTGGCCGTCGCGGACGAGGAGGCCGACTCCGGTACGGACCTGGTCGTGCTCGGCGACATCAGCGTCGGCGGGACGACGGCCGCGGGTGCGCTGGTGGCCGCGCTGTGCGGGACCGACGCCTCCGTGGTGACCGGGCGCGGCGGCGAGGCGATCGACGACCTGGCGTGGATGCGCAAGTGTGCGGCGGTCCGGGACGCGCTCAGGCGGGCGCGGCCGGTGCTCGGGGAGCAGTTGCAGCTGCTGGCGACGGTGGGCGGGGCCGATCTCGCCGCCATGACGGGTTTTCTGCTCCAGTGCGCGGTACGGAAGTTGCCCGTCGTGCTGGACGGCGTGGTGGCGGCCGCCTGCGCGCTCGTGGGCCAGCGGGTCGCGTTCCGGGCGCCGGACTGGTGGCTGGCCGCACACAAGAGCGGTGAACCGGGACAGGCGAAGGCACTCGACCGGATGGCCCTGGAACCGCTGCTGGACCAGGGCGTGAAGGTCGGCGAGGGCGCCGGGGCCCTGCTCGCGCTCCCGCTGGTGCAGGCCGCCGCCGCACTGGCGGCCGAACTCCCCGAGAAGCCCGCGGAGTCGCAGGAGCCGGAGAAGTCGGAGAAGTCGGAGGAGCCGGAGAAGTCGCAGGAGCCGGTGGAGCCGGAAGCGGCAGAGGCGTCCGCGACTTCCGTGGCATCCCAGGCACCGGAGGCATCCGGGACTTCCGTGGCATCCGTGGCACCCGAGACGTCCGCGGTCTCCGGCGAGCAGCACGGGGAGAAGAAGCGGGAAACGGAGTAGCGAAGCGGCATAAAGGGACAGGCGGCGCCAAAAGAGCGGATTCCCCGAAGTGCACCCATATGATCACCACTCATGGGCAACACCCGGGGCGCCGCCGCCTTCGCCGTCTGGTACCTGCGTGCCGTCGCGTTCGTCAACTTCCTCAGTGCGGTGTGGGTCTCCCTGGGGCAGGACGTCCGGCGGCACAACCAGGAGAACCTCTTCACGCCGTATCTGCTGACGGCCGGCTTCGCCTCCGGGGTGTTCACCGCGTTCCTGGCCGTCACGATGCGGCGGCGCAAACGGGCCGCGTGGATCCTCAACCTCGGCCTGAGCGGGGCGTTTCTGGCACTGTTCGCGCTGGCCATGGCGTTCCCGGAGGTCCGGCGGCACCCGCAGAACTGGGTCTCGCTCGCGCTGACCGCCGTCTTCGTCGTGGCATTGCTGGCCGGGCGCCGGGAGTTCTACGCGAAGGGCGACCGGTCCAATCCGAAGCTCGCCGCGGCCGTCGGCGCCGGCGGACTGCTGGGCGCCTCGCTGCTGGCCGCGCTGCTGGTGACGGTCACCAACCGGGCGTCCGCCCCCTCCACCTTCCTCGAACGCTGGCGCTACGGCACGCTGCGGCTGGTCTCCGTGGCCGCGGACGAGTACCGGGTCCCCGGGATCGCCCCGCCCACCTGGGTCGACGTCGCCGTCAACGTGCTGAGCACGGCGCTCGTCCTCGCCGTCCTGTACGCCGCCTTCCGCTCCCGGCGGGCCGTCGACCCGCTCACCGAGGACGACGAGAAACGGCTGCGGGAGCTCCTCGACCGGCACGGCGAGCGGGACTCGCTCGGCTACTTCGCGCTGCGGCGGGAGAAGAGCGTGTGCTGGTCGCCGACCGGGAAGGCGGCCGTCGCCTATCGCGTCCTCGGCGGGGTGTCGCTGGCCTCCGGGGACCCGCTCGGGGATCCGGAGGCCTGGCCGGGGGCGATCGGGCCCTGGCTCGCCGAGGCGCGGGCGCACGGGTGGATCCCGGCGGTGATGGGCGCGAGCGAGGAGGCCGGGACCGTGTACGCCCGGCACGGACTGGACGCGCTGGAGCTCGGGGACGAGGCCCTGGTCGAGGTCGCGGAGTTCACCCTCGAAGGGCGGGCCATGCGGACCGTCCGGCAGGCCTGCAACCGGATTCGCCGGGCCGGGTACACGGTGCGGGTACGACGGCACGAGGACATCCCGGCCGACGAGATGGCCACCCTGCTGCGGCGCGCCGACGACTGGCGCGACGGGGCCACCGAGCGCGGGTTCAGCATGGCGCTGGGGCGGCTCGGGGACCCGCGGGACGGCCGCTGCGTGATGCTGGAGTGCGCCGACGCCGGCGGTGAACTGCGGGCCCTGCTCTCCTTCGTGCCCTGGGGACCGCACGGGCTCTCCCTCGACCTGATGCGGCGGGACCGCGACTGCGACAACGGGCTGATGGAGTTCATGGTCATCGAGCTGCTCCGGCACGCCCGCGAGGAGCGGGACGACCGGGCGGCCCGGATCACGCAGGTCTCGCTGAACTTCGCCGTGTTCCGTTCGGTGTTCGAAAGGGGCGCGCGCCTGGGCGCCGGACCGGTGCTGCGGCTGTGGCGGTCGCTGCTCTGCTTCTTCTCCCGCTGGTGGCAGATCGAGTCGCTGTACCGCGCCAACGCCAAGTACCGGCCCATCTGGGAGCCCCGTTTCCTGCTCTTCGAGAAGAGCGCGGACCTGCCCCGCATCGGCGTGGCGTCGGCGCGCGCGGAGGGGTTCCTGGAGGCGCCGGGGCTGCCGAAGTGGCTGCGCCGGGGGCGTCTGGAGACCCACCGGTGAACGCGGTCGCCCGCTGGGCCCGCGCCGAGTGGGGACCTCTGTACGAGGCCGCGAGCATCCCCCTGGTGCGGCGCCGGTGGCGGGCGGTCCCGATGACCCTCGGGGCGGTGTGCCTGACGTCGGTGACCCAGATCGTGCAGAACCAGGCGTGGGGCTACGGTCCGGTCCAGTCCCTCGGAGCGGTGCGGGCCGAGGACCCGCTCGGGCTCGCCCTGCTGCGCACCCCGCTGTCCCTGTTCGTGCCGGCGCTGGACCTGCCGGTCTGGGGCGCCCTCGCGCAGATCCTGCTGGTGTTCGGGATCGCGGAACTCTGCCTGGGCTGGTGGCGGACCCTCGTCATCGCCTACGCCGCCACGCTCGCGGGCACCCTGTACGCGCGCGTGGGCATCGCTCTCGGCCCCGGCAGCCCGTTCGGCCTGCCCGCCGCCGACGCCCGGATCGTGGACACTGGCCCGTCGGCCGCCGTGGTCGGCCTCGCGGTGTTCCTGGGCTGGCGCTACCGCGCGTACGTGACGGCGGGGGCGGTGATCGTCGCGATGGTGGTGGAGGTACTGCTGAAGGACAACCTGGCGGGCAAGGAGCATCTGGCGGCGATCGCGGCGGTGCTGGTGCTGTGCGCGGTCGCGGAGACCCGCGGGCGCACCCGGGGGCCCGGGCGGCCCACCGGGGGGCCGCGGGGCGGTGCCGGCGCACGGCTGCGCCGGGGCGCGCGGGGCGGTGGCGGTCCGCGGCCGCGCCACGGGGCGCGGCCGGCCACGAAGCCCCGCGGCCGCCGTACGGCCCACGTACCCGGTCCGGACCGCGTTCCTCAGTTCCGCTCCTCGGACTGAGCGAGCTCCGCGGTCGTCTTCCCGCCCAGCCAGTCCCCCACCACCCGGCGCGGCCCCGCCCAGCGGCGGTCGTGGCGATAGGCCCGCAGCACCGCCTTCGCCCGGGCCTTCGGCCGCCGCCGGTAGAGCCGGCGGGCCCACGGCGAACCGGGCCGCGCCACCCGTACCAGGCCCACCAGGCCCAGGAACGGGATGAAGACGCTGAACACGGCCATCTTGGCCTTGCCCTTGCTCAGCACGGCCAGGGAGAAAAGGAAGTTGAGGACGACGGTCGAGATGACGCCCCCCCGGTCCTGGAGCTCGTCCTGGCTCATGTCGTTGACGCCGAACGGCGAGAAGCCCACCAGCAGCAGTCCGCCCAGCGCCGCCGTCAGGACCACGGCCTCCACGCTCTTGCGGCCCGCCTCCGTCCAGTACACGTCGTCGAGATGCAGGATCAGCGCGAACTCGTCGAGGACCAGGCCGGTGCCGATGCCGAAGACCACCGCGAAGGCTCCCGCCCCGAAGCCGTGCCGGCCGCTCGCCACCGCGCCGAAGCCGCCCGCGACGGTCAGGACGACCCCGGGGACCACGTGGTGGATGTGCACCCCGCCGGAGCTGATGTTGCCGAAGGGGCCCTTGCCCGCCCGGATGAGGCGCGTGATGATCCGGGTGATCAGGAAGGTGAGGACGAACGCGGTCAGGGCGATGAGCAGCGGGACCTTGCCCGGTTCGACGATGTTGCGCTGCACCCACTGGACCATGTCACCAGTCTCCCGGGGCCGGGGGCCGACTGCCTCGTGGGCGGGGCGTCCGGGCTAGTCTGCCGCCGTGTCCACGACCTCGCCCCTCGACGGCCTCCGCTTCGCCTTCGGCACCCTCACCGCGCTCCCGGTCAGGGTGACCCGCTGGGACCGGGAGGCCGCGTGCGGGGGCATGCTGAGCGCTCCCGTGGTCGGGCTGGTCGTCGGCGGCTGCGCGGCCGGGCTCGGCCTGCTGCTGCTGTACCTGGGCGCGAGTCCGCTGCTCGCCGCCGTCGCCTCGGCCGCCGTGCCCGCCGTCCTCACCCGCGGTCTGCACCTGGACGGGCTGGCCGACACCGCGGACGGACTCGGCAGCGGCAAGCCCGCCGAGGACGCGCTGCGGATCATGAAGCAGTCCGACATCGGCCCGTTCGGCGTGCTGACGCTCGTCCTCGTGCTGCTCGCCCAGGTGGCCGCACTGACGCAGCTCTACGACACCTCGTGGGCGCTGGGCGCGGTGGCCGCCGTCGTCTCGGCGGTCACCGCCCGGCTCGCACTGACCCTGGCGGCACGCGCCGGGGTGCCGGCCGCGCGGCCGGAGGGGCTGGGGGCGGCGGTCGCCGGAGTGGTCCCGGTGCGGGGTGCGGTGCTCACCGTGGTCGCCGTGACGCTGGCGGCGGCGGCCGTGGGAGCGTGGTGCGGACCGTACGAGGGCGGCGTCGTCGTCCTGATCGGGCACGTCGAGCCGGGCGCCCCGTTCGAGCCGTACGACGCCGTCCGGCCGGCGCTCGCGGTCCTCGCCGCCCTCGCCGTCGCCGAACTGCTGCTGCGGCACTGCACGCGCCGCTTCGGCGGGGTCACCGGGGACGTCTTCGGCGGTCTGGCGGAGGCGGCGGCGACCACCGCGCTCGTGGTGTTCTGCCTGGGCCGTTGACCGGCTAACAGGCTTCCCGCCACACCCCCAGCTCGTACTTCTTCAGCAGCGAACTCAGGCGCAGCCGACGGGAGTCGGCGCAGAACTCGCTCGTGGGGAGTTCGTACTCGACGTGGAAGACGGCCTTGCCCGCCTCGATGAAGGGGGTCAGGTCCGCGCACTCGTCGTACTGGGCGCACTGTTCGTTGACCGCGAAGTCGAAGTCGTCGACGAGTTCGGGGATCTGGTCGAGGTCGTTCTTCAGTCCGACCGACATGCCCCGGTCGTGGGCGAGTTCGGCGATGAGGCGGTTGTAGCGGAGCTGGTCGGCGGCCTCGACCGGGAAGCCCGTGGTGTTCTTGTAGCCGTCCATGTTGTCCGGCTCGACAGCGTCGAAACCCTTTTCGCGGCACATGTCGAGACGGGCCGCCATGAGGGGCTCCAGGACGTCCAACGCGCGGATGTCGAGCCAGCGTTCGCCCTCCCAGCCGTTGCCCTTGCCGATCACGGCCCGGGGGAAATCCGCCGCGTCCGGCCGCCAGTCCTCCCAGGCACCGGTGGAGAGGTAGCAGATGACCTTGCGGCCGTCGTCGTGCAGGCCGGCGACCGTGGCCGCGGTGTGGTCGAAGCCGTCGATGTCGTAGACCGGCACGTCGACGCCGGTGTCCAGTCGGCCGCTCAACTGCCACTGCCAGTCGATGCCGGGGGCCGGCCGCCAGATCCTGCCGTCCGCCGTCCCGACGCCCGTCTCGTCGTCCGGCCGGTCGTCCCGGCCGCCGTCCGGCGTGGAGGCGCAACCCGCCAGCAGCAGGGCGAGCAGGGGCAGCAGCGGGATCGGGCGTCTCACCGGGCGGGCTCCAGGATGTGCGGCGACGTGTCCGACGATGATCGCCCATGTCGGCCGCGTGCCGTCGGCCCACCCCGACCCGAAGGGTGTGGCCCGGTGCACGGGGTGCGAGGATCGAGAAGTGGCTACGACGCCACCGACAGGTGAACACGCGCGTGCGTGAGCGACCGCACACGCACGCGTACGCTCATTCCGGGATCCGCCACGCCGGTTCGCCGCGCCGGTGAGGCACACCCCCGGATACGACCGCACCCACGACCCGGATCTAGGGTCGGCTGTCGGGCCCGGTCGACCCACACACTCCGGCCACCGCAACTCCACATCGGAAGCGAGAATTCACCACCGTGACTGCTCTCACTCTCAGCACCGCCGCGGCGCCCGGCCTCCGGGCCGACGCGATCGTGATCGGTGTCGCCAAGGGCGCGAAAGGCCCGATCGTTGCCCCAGGCGCCGAAGCCGTCGACAAGGCCTACGACGGCCGGCTCGCCGGCATCCTGGAAACCCTCGGTGCCTCCGGGGCCGAGGGCGAGCTGACCAAGCTGCCCGCGCCGGCCGGTTTCAAGGCACCGCTCGTGCTCGCGGTGGGGCTCGGCCAGGAGCCCGAGAAGGACGCCGGCTTCGACCCCGAGGCGCTGCGCAAGGCGGCCGGCTCGGCCGCCCGCAGCCTCACCGGCGCCAAGAAGGCCGTCTTCGCCCTGCCGGTGACCGACGCCGCCGACATCGGCGCGATCGGCGAGGGCGTGGTGCTCGGCGCGTACTCCTTCGACGCGTACAAGCACAACGGCGACGACGCCAAGGCCAAGAACGGCAAGGCGCCGCTCGCCGAGGCCGCCCTGCTCGGCGGGAAGCCGCGCGACGCCGCCAACAAGGCCGCGCTGCTGCGTGCCGCCGCCGTCGGCGAGGAGCTCAACCGCGCCCGCGACCTGATCAACATGCCGCCGAACGACCTCGACCCCGAGGCGTTCGCCGCTCTCGCCCAGACGGCGGCCAAGGAGCACGGCATCAAGGTGCAGGTGCTCGACGAGAAGGCGCTCGCCAAGGGCGGCTACGGCGGCATCCTCGGCGTCGGCTCCGGCTCGGCCTCGGCCCCGCGCCTGGTGAAGCTGTCCTACACGTCCTCCAAGGCCAAGAAGAACCTGGCCTTCGTCGGCAAGGGCATCACGTACGACTCCGGCGGCATCTCGCTGAAGCCGGCCGGGCACAACGAGACGATGAAGTGCGACATGAGCGGTGCGGCGGCGGTCTTCGCCGCGGTCGTCGCCGCCGCGCGGCTCGGGCTCGAGGTGAACGTCACCGGGTGGCTGGCGCTGGCCGAGAACATGCCGTCCGGCTCCGCCACCCGCCCGGGTGACGTGCTGCGCATGTACAGCGGCAAGACCGTCGAGGTCCTCAACACGGACGCCGAGGGCCGGCTGGTCCTCGCGGACGCGCTGTGGGCGGCCTCCGCGGAGAAGCCGGACGCGATCGTCGACGTCGCGACCCTGACCGGCGCGATGATGCTGGCGCTGGGCAGCCGGACCTTCGGGATCATGGCGAACGACGACGCGTTCCGCTCCGCGCTGCACGAGGCCGCCGAGGAGGTCGGTGAGCCGGCCTGGCCGATGCCGCTGCCGGAGCACCTGCGCAAGGGCATGGACTCCAGCGTCGCGGACATCGCCAACATGGGTGAGCGGATGGGCGGCGGGCTGGTGGCCGGCCTCTTCCTGCGCGAGTTCGTGGGCGAGGGGATCACCTGGGCGCACCTGGACATCGCCGGACCGGCGTTCAACGAGGGCGGCCCCTTCGGGTACACGCCCAAGGGTGGTACCGGGACCGCCGTGCGGACGCTGGTGCGGCTGGCCGAGCTGACCGCCTCCGGCGATCTCGGATGACGTTCGCCTGACAAGTCGGTCCATTTCGTCGCATGGCGGCTCCGCCGCGTGGGGGCTGGTCGCGCCCACGCGGCGGAGCCGCATATCGGGACAGCCCCACACCCCTTCGGGGCGCTCATCTGAACGTGGGACGTCTCACACCCCGGCCCCGTGTCTCGTCGGGCTCCGACAAGTGCGAGGATGGGGCTCGGCAGGACAGGGCCCCCACCACAGGGCCGAGACAGAGCGGCCGGACACCAGCCGCCGACCGGTCACTGGAGACCGGCGTGGCGCACATGCATGGAGGACGTGACGTGGCGAACGACGCCAGCACCGTTTTCGACCTAGTGATCCTCGGCGGTGGTAGTGGCGGTTACGCCGCGGCCCTGCGCGGGGCGCAACTGGGCCTGGACGTCGCCCTGATCGAGAAGGACAAGGTCGGCGGCACCTGCCTGCACCGGGGTTGCATCCCCACCAAGGCCCTGCTGCACGCGGGCGAGATCGCCGACCAGGCCCGCGAGAGCGAGCAGTTCGGCGTCAAGGCCACCTTCGAGGGCATCGACGTCCCCGCCGTCCACAAGTACAAGGACGGTGTCGTCTCCGGGCTGTACAAGGGCCTTCAGGGGCTGATCGCCTCCCGCAAGGTGACGTACATCGAGGGTGAGGGCCGCCTGTCCTCCCCGACCTCCGTCGACGTGGGCGGACAGCGCGTCCAGGGCCGCCACGTGCTGCTCGCGACCGGCTCCGTGCCGAAGTCGCTGCCGGGCCTGGAGATCGACGGCGACCGGATCATCTCCTCGGACCACGCCCTCGTCCTGGACCGTGTGCCGAAGTCCGCCATCATCCTGGGCGGCGGCGTCATCGGCGTCGAGTTCGCCTCGGCGTGGAAGTCCTTCGGCTCCGACGTGACGGTGATCGAGGGCCTGAAGCACCTCGTCCCGGTCGAGGACGAGAACTCCTCCAAGCTTCTTGAGCGCGCGTTCCGCAAGCGCGGCATCAAGTTCAACCTGGGCACCTTCTTCTCCAAGGCCGAGTACACCGCGGACGGCGTCAAGGTCACGCTGGCCGACGGCAAGGAGTTCGAGGCCGAGGTCCTGCTGGTCGCGGTGGGCCGCGGGCCCGTCTCCGCCGGTCTCGGCTACGAGGAGCAGGGCGTCGCCACGGACCGCGGTTACGTCCTGGTCGACGAGTACATGCGCACCAACGTCCCGACCATCTCCGCCGTCGGCGACCTGGTCCCGACCCTCCAGCTCGCGCACGTCGGCTTCGCCGAGGGCATGCTGGTGGCGGAGCGTCTGGCCGGTCAGAAGGTCGTCCCGATCGACTACGACGGTGTCCCCCGGGTGACGTACTGCCACCCCGAGGTCGCCTCCGTGGGCATCACCGAGGCCAAGGCCAAGGAGATCTACGGCGCGGACAAGGTCGTCGCTCTGAAGTACAACCTCGCGGGCAACGGCAAGAGCAAGATCCTCAACACCGCGGGCGAGATCAAGCTCGTCCAGGTGAAGGACGGTGCCGTGGTCGGCGTCCACATGGTCGGCGACCGCATGGGCGAGCAGGTCGGCGAAGCCCAGCTGATCTACAACTGGGAGGCGCTGCCCGCCGAGGTCGCGCAGCTCATCCACGCTCACCCGACGCAGAACGAGGCGCTCGGCGAGGCCCACCTCGCCCTGGCGGGCAAGCCGCTGCACTCGCACGACTGACCCTCGGTCGAAGAAGCGACTCCGCGACGACACAGACTTCCGCAATTCGTAAGGAGCAACCGAAACCATGGCGGTTTCCGTAACCCTTCCGGCGCTCGGCGAGAGCGTCACCGAGGGCACTGTCACCCGCTGGCTGAAGGCCGAGGGTGAGCGCGTCGAGGCCGACGAGCCCCTGCTCGAGGTCTCGACCGACAAGGTCGACACCGAGATCCCCTCCCCCGCCGCCGGCATCCTGGCCTCCATCAAGGTCGCCGAGGACGAGACGGTCGAGGTCGGCGCCGAGCTGGCCGTCATCGACGACGGCACCGGCGCCCCGGCCGCCGCTCCGGCCCCGGCCGCCGAGCCGGTCGCCGAGCCCGCACCGGAGCCGGCCGCTGCCGCGCCGTCCACCGAGCAGGCGGCCCCGGCCCCCGCTCCCACCGCCGAGGCCGCCACCGGCGGCGGTTCCGCCGAGGGCACGGACGTCGTCCTGCCCGCGCTCGGCGAGTCCGTCACCGAGGGCACCGTCACCCGCTGGCTGAAGCAGGTCGGGGAGGAGGTCACGGAGGACGAGCCGCTGCTCGAGGTCTCGACCGACAAGGTCGACACCGAGATCCCGGCGCCCGTCTCCGGCGTGCTGCTCGAGATCACCGTGGCCGAGGACGAGACCGCCGAGGTCGGCGCCAAGCTGGCCGTCATCGGCGCCCCGGGCGCGGCTCCGGCCGCTGCCCCGGCCCCCGCCGCCCCGGCCCCGGCGCCCGCCGCCGCTGCCCCGGCTCCCGCCCCGGCCGCCCCCGCCCCGGCGGCTCCGGCCCCGGCCGCCCCGGCCGCCGCCGCTCCGGCGCCCGCCGCCCCGGCCCCCGCGCCGGTCGCTCCGGCGCCCGCGCCGGCCGCTCCGGCTCCGGTCGCCCCGGCCGCCCCCGCGCCCGCCGCTCCCGCGGGTGACGACGGCGCCTACGTGACCCCGCTGGTGCGCAAGCTCGCCGCCGAGAACGGCGTCGACCTGGCCGCCGTCAAGGGCACCGGCGTCGGCGGTCGTATCCGCAAGCAGGACGTCCTCGCCGCCGCCGAGGCCGCGAAGGCCGCTGCCGCCGCTCCGGCTCCGGCCGCCGCCGCGCCTGCCGCGGGCGCCGCGAAGAAGACCCCGGCGCTCGAGGTCTCCCCGCTGCGTGGCCAGACCGTCAAGATGCCCCGCATCCGCAAGGTCATCGGCGACAACATGGTCAAGGCGCTGCACGAGCAGGCGCAGCTGTCCTCGGTCGTCGAGGTGGACATCACCCGGCTGATGAAGCTCCGCGCGCAGGCGAAGGACTCCTTCGCGGCCCGCGAGGGCGTCAAGCTCTCCCCGATGCCGTTCTTCGTGAAGGCGGCGGCCCAGGCGCTGAAGGCCCACCCGGCCGTCAACGCCCGGATCAACGTGGACGAGGGCACCATCACCTACTTCGACACCGAGAGCATCGGTATCGCGGTGGACTCCGAGAAGGGCCTGATGACCCCGGTCATCAAGCACGCGGGCGACCTGAACATCGCCGGCATCGCCAAGGCCACGGCCGACCTGGCGGGCAAGGTCCGCGCGAACAAGATCACCCCGGACGAGCTGTCCGGCGCGACCTTCACCATCAGCAACACCGGCTCGCGCGGCGCGCTGTTCGACACGATCATCGTGCCGCCGAACCAGGTCGCGATCCTCGGCATCGGTGCCACGGTCAAGCGTCCGGCCGTCATCGAGACGGAGGAGGGCACGGTCATCGGCGTCCGCGACATGACGTACCTGACCCTGTCCTACGACCACCGTCTGGTCGACGGCGCCGACGCGGCCCGTTACCTGACCGCGGTCAAGGCGATCCTGGAGGCCGGCGAGTTCGAGGTCGAACTCGGCCTCTGACCTCCCAGGGCTCGACAGCGGGTGCCCCCGTCCGGAACTCTCCGGGCGGGGGCTTCCGTCTGCCGGTTGCAGGGACGGCGCGAGCAGGACTGCAAGCACGGCGGGGAGCACGACCGGGAGCACGGCCGGCGGCGGGACCTGTCCGGTAGTGGTCTTTACAGCCGAGCCCCCGTATGGGTGTGTAAGTCTCGTCTCACCTGCTTGAAAGCGCCCCCGTGCGCCTCTCCTCCGCGGGCCCCCGGCCGTATTGTCTAAACGTCAAACGCCCCCGGGGGCCCGTGCGGCCCCTCCTCAAAGGAGCCCTCATGACCGCGCCCGTCGTCCACTCGCTGCGCGAACAGATCCGCGAGCACATCGTGGAGGGGATCGTCAGCGGGCGCTGGAAGCCGGGCGAGCGGATCGTGGAGCGCAGGATCGCGACCGAGCTGGAGGTCAGCCAGACGCCGGTGCGGGAGGCGCTGCGCGAGCTGGAGTCGCTGCGGTTGATCGAGTCCGCGCCGAACAAGGGCGTGCGGGTGCGCAACCTCACGGCCGCGGACCTGGAGGAGAGCTACCCCGTCCGGGCCGGCCTGGAGGCGATCGCGGCGGAGCTGGCCGCACAGCGGCTCGCGGAGGACTGCTCGGCCCTCGAACCGCATGTCGCCGCGCTGTACGAGGCGGACCGCGACGCGGACGGCACGGGCCAGGTGCGGCACACGGTCGGCTTCCATCGGGAACTGGTCCGGGCGGCCGGCAACTCGGTGCTGCTGCACACCTGGGAGGGCCTCGGCATCGAGGTGTTCACGGCGCTGTCGATCCGCTGGCTGGGGACCGTGCAGCAGTCGTACGCGGAGGAGCACGAGGAGCTCGTCCAGGCGTTCCGGCGGCGGGACCCGAGGATCGCCGAGCTGGTGAAGGCACACGTCCTCGGGTGTGCTCCCCGGGCTTAGCAGGGCAGCTCCGGTTTCAGCGGAGTTTCAGTGGAGCGTACACGCGCTCATACGTGGCCCCCGACCTGCGAAAACCCCGAATTGCCGCGGCACGGGGTGCCTGCCCGAAAGGCACCCCGTGCCTACTTTCTCGCAATCGAGAGGTTTTACCCTTCAACCCTTTGATCGATCATCGATCAGGGGGTTACAGTCGCCGACGGGCCGCGGCCGAAGCCACCCATGGCATCGCGCCGGAGCCCGCGCCCTGTCCTGCCAAAGACCAAGGGCACCCCCAGGAACACCCTCACAGGGAACCCCCTTCGACTGAGGAAGGCGGCGACATGACCGACCCCCAGGCCATCCAGCCGAGCGCGCTCGACCAGCTCCCCGACCGGGACCCGGAGGAGACCGCCGAATGGCAGGCCTCCCTGGACGCGGTCGCCAAGGCGGCCGGGCCGCACCGTGCCGCATACCTGATGCGCCGCACGCTGGAGCGTGCCGAGGGCAACGGCATCGCGCTGCCCAAGCTGCTCGAGACGGACTACGTCAACACCATCCCCACCGCCGCCGAGCCGTCCGCGCCCGGTGACGAGGAGATGGAGCGCAGGATCACCGCGTGGAACCGCTGGAACGCGGCCGCGATGGTGACCCGGGGCAGCAAACACGGCGTCGGCGGCCACATCGCCACCTTCGCCTCCGCCGCCTGGCTCTACGAGACCGGCTTCAACCACTTCTTCAAGGGCAAGGAGGCGGACGGCTCGGGCGACCAGCTCTACATCCAGGGCCACGCCTCCCCCGGTATCTACGCCCGCGCCTTCCTCGACGGCCGGCTGACCGAGCAGCACCTCGACAACTTCCGCCAGGAGGCGGGCGGCGACGGCCTCCCGTCGTACCCGCACCCGCGGCGCCTGCCCTGGCTGTGGGAGTTCCCGACGGTGTCGATGGGCCTCGGCCCGCTCTCCGCCATCTACCAGGCGCGCTTCAACCGCTATCTCACCAACCGCGGCATCAAGGACGTCTCCGCGTCCCACGTGTGGGCCTTCCTCGGTGACGGCGAGATGGACGAGCCCGAGTCGACGGCGGCACTCGCACTCGCCTCCCGCGAGGGCCTGGACAACCTGACCTTCGTCATCAACTGCAACCTCCAGCGCCTCGACGGCCCGGTCCGCGCGAACTTCAAGATCGTGCAGGAGCTGGAGGCCCAGTTCCGCGGCGCGGGCTGGAACGTCGTCAAGTCGCTGTGGGGCTCCGCCTGGGACGAGCTGTTCCAGCTCGACACCACGGGTGCGCTCGTCCGCCGGCTGCGCGAGGTACCCGACGCCCAGGTGCAGACGTACCAGACGCGTGGCGCCGCCTACATCCGCGAGGACTTCTTCGGCAAGGACCCGGCGCTCGCCGAAATGGCGAAGCTGCTGAGCGACGACAAGATCCTCGAGTGTTTCCACCTCTCCCGCGGTGGTCACGAGGCGCGCAAGGTGTTCGCGGCCTACAAGGCGGCGGTGGAGTTCAAGGGTGCCCCGACGGTCATCCTGGCCCAGACGGTCAAGGGCCACACCCTCGGCGAGGGCTTCGCGTCGAAGAACGCCAACCACCAGATGAAGAAGCTCTCGGTGGACGAGTTCAAGGCGATGCGCGACCTGCTGGAGCTGCCGATCTCGGACAGTCTGTTCGTCGACGGCGTGGTCCCCTACGGCCACCCGGGCGCCGACTCCCCCGAGGTCCGCTACCTCCAGGAGCGCCGCGCGGCCCTCGGCGGCCCGGCCCCGGCCCGCCGTACGCACGCCCTGGCCCCGCTGCCGGCCCCCGCCGACAAGACGTTCACCTCCTTCGACAAGGGCTCCGGCACCCAGAACGTGGCCACCACCATGGCCTTCGTCCGGCTGGTCAAGGACCTGGTCCGCGACAAGGAGACCGGCAGGCGCTGGGTGCCGATCGTTCCGGACGAGGCGCGCACCTTCGGCATGGAGAGCCTGTTCCCCTCGCTCGGGATCTACTCCCCCAAGGGCCAGACGTACGAGCCGGTCGACCGCGACCAGCTGATGTACTACAAGGAGGCCAAGAACGGCCAGATCCTCAACGAGGGGATCACCGAGGCCGGTTCGATGGCCGACTTCATCGCCGCGTCCACCGCGTACTCCACGCACGGTGAGGCGATGATCCCGTTCTACATCTTCTACTCGATGTTCGGCTGGCAGCGCACGGCCGACCAGATGTGGCAGCTCGGCGACCAGCTCGGCCGCGGCTTCCTCGTCGGTGCCACGGCCGGCCGCACGACCCTGACGGGCGAGGGCCTCCAGCACGCCGACGGCCACTCCCCGGTCATCGCCGCGACCAACCCGGCCGCCCTCAGCTACGACCCGGCGTTCGCCTACGAGATCGCGGCGATCGTCAAGGACGGCCTGCGCCGGATGTACGGCGAGGCGACCCCGGGCGAGGACCAGAACGTCTTCTACTACCTGACGGTCTACAACGAGCCGATGCCGCAGCCGGCCAAGCCGTCCGCCCCCGGTGTCGACGAGGGCATCCTCAAGGGCCTGTACCGCTTCAACACGGCGGAGTCGGCGGGCGTGGAGGTGGCTGCGGCCAACGCCCCGCGCATCCAGCTCCTGGGCTCCGGCACGGCGATCCACTGGGTCCTGAAGGCGCAGCGGATGCTCGCCGAGGAGTGGGGCGTGGCCTGCGACGTGTGGTCCGCGACCTCCTGGACCGAGCTGCGCCGCGACGCGCTGGAGGCCGACGCGGCCCTCCTGCGCGGCGAGGAGCGCCAGCCGTACGTCCGGCGGGCCCTCCAGGGCGCCGAGGGCCCGGTCCTCGCGGTCTCCGACTACATGCGCCAGGTCCCGGACCAGATCGCGCAGTGGGTCGAGCAGGACTGGTCCTCGCTGGGCGCGGACGGTTTCGGCCTCTCCGACACCCGTGAGGCGGCCCGCCGCCACTTCGGCGTCGACGCCGAGTCGATCGTCGTCGCGGCCCTGGCCCAGCTCGCCCGGCGCGGCGAGGTCAAGGCGACCGCGGTGAAGGAAGCGCGCGAGCGGTACGGGCTGTAAGCCCGCTCGGGTTCAACGGTGAAGGGGGCCGGTGGCTGATGCCACCGGCCCCCTTCACCGTTCGGCGGGCGTGTCCGATCCGGCGCCGGCCCGAGCCGGGTTTTCCGCACCCGGGCCGCCCCGCCGGCGATGCGCCCCGCATCATGTCCCCATGCGTGCTGCCCGCCTCATCAAGATGGTGCTCCTTCTCCAGTCCCGGCCCACCCTGACCGCGTCCGAGCTGGCCCGCGAACTGGAGGTGTCGGAGCGGACCGTCACACGCGACGCGCAGGCGCTGTCCGAGGCGGGCGTGCCGGTGTACGCGGAGCGCGGGCGGGCGGGGGGCTACCGGCTCGTCGGGGGCTACCGGACGCGGCTGACGGGGCTGGGGCGCGACGAGGCCGAGGCGCTGTTCCTGAGCGGGGTGCCGGGGGCGCTGCGGGAGATGGGGCTCGAGGACATCGCGTCGGCCGCACGGCTGAAGGTGTCGGCGGCTCTGCTGCCCTCCTTGCGGGACGCCCCGCGTACGGCGGCGCAGCGGTTCCATCTGGACGCGCCCGCCTGGTTCCGGGAGCCGGCGGCGCCGGCCCTGCTGCCGGCGGTCGCGGACGCGGTGTGGGACGACCGGTGCCTCAGTGCCCGCTACCGGCGCGGGGAGAGCGAGGTGGTGCGGGAGCTGGAGCCGTACGGGCTCGTCCTCAAGGCAGGGGTCTGGTACCTGTGCGCCCGGGTCCGCATGGCGGAGACGGAGGCGAAGGGGGCGAAGGCGGGAACGGGAGCGTTCCGGACCTATCGCATCGACCGGTTCGTCGGTGTCGACGTCATGGAGGATCGTTTCAGCAGGGACGAGGGCTTCGATCTGCCCGGGTTCTGGGGCGAGCAGGCCGAGCGGTTCGCGCGGTCGATCCTGCGGGCCGAGGTGGTCCTGCGGCTCTCCGCGACGGGGGTGCGCAACCTGCCGCACGCCGTGGATCCGGTGGCCGCCAGAGACGCGCTGGCGGGTGTCCCGGGGCCGGACGCGACGGGCTGGGCGACGGTCACCCTGCGGGTCGAGTCGGAGGAGGTGGCGCACACGCAGCTCGCGGCGCTGGGACCGGAGGCCGAGGTGCTCTTCCCGGCCACACTGCGGGAGCGGTTCGCCGCGGACGCGAGACGGCTGACCGAGCTCTACGGGCGTCGGGAAGGGTGAGAATCCCGCCGGAATCCCCCGCACTCCGGGTGCGTGGCGCACTTCGAGGCACGATGCTGGACGCGTGATGGACGAGACGGAGTTCTGGGAGCTGGTGGACGCCTCCCGCGAGGCCGCCGAGGGCGATCCCGAGGAGCAGGCCGACCAGCTCGTGGAGCGGCTGCTCCGGCTGGATCCGGATTCCGTGCTCGACTTCGCCCGGCACTTCGAGTCCCGCTACAACCGCGCCTACCGCTGGGACCTGTGGGGCGCTGCCTGGCTGCTGCTGGACGGGGCGAGCGACGACGCCTTCGACTTCTTCCGGTGTTGGCTGATCGGGCAGGGACGCGAGGTCTTCGAGGGCGCCCTGCACGGCGACCCGGACGCGCTCGCCGATCTGCTGGACGACTTCGACGAGGAGATCGACGGCGACGCCGAGGAACTCGGCTACGCGGCCGACGAGGCCTACGAGCAGCTCACCGGCACCGTCGCCCCGGACCTGGGCATTCCGCCCGCGCCCGCCGAACCCGAGGGGACACCGGTCGTCTTCGAGAACGAGGGGGCGCTGGCCGAGCGGTATCCCCGGCTGTGGCAGCGCTTCAAGGAGTGACGGGAGTGACCCGCGCCGGCGGTCACACCGCGAGCTTGCGGCGGGTGCTGTCCGTCGGGATGTAGGCCTGCGCCTGATCGACCCGCACCGCGTGGTGCATCGGTGCCTTGTTGGCCTGCTCCAGGGCGGAGGCGGTGGTCGCGGCCGGGCCCAGGACGACCGCGGCGACGGCGCAGAGCACGGTCCAGGGGCTGCGGGCGGCCTTGGCCCAGGCCGGGCCCCGCTCCGTGGTGGCGGCGCCGCCCGTGGCTCCCGTCCTTTCCGCGTACGCCGGATCTCCCCCGTACACGGAGCTTCCCGTGCTCCCCGCGTTCCCCGCCGCCCTCCCCGGGTCTCCCTTCCTGCCGGAGTCTCCCGTGTTCCCCGCGGACCGGTTACGACTGCTGTTCATGATCCCCGCCTCCAGTCGGTTTGTGTTGTGCATGACCGTAGGACGCGGGAATGGGAGAACCCTGAACGCCGCCTAAGGCGTTCCTGTGAGACTCCCGGCGGCCCGGGCGGACGCTCTGCCCTGGAGCCGGGCCGCCGATTCCCGGATCTCCGGCAGACGCGCGGCGAGGGCGGCGCCGGGGCAGCTGGTCATGTACCCGTCCTTGTGGCCGGCCAGCGCCGGGAGGGTGGCGGTGGTGCCCGCGGCGTACCGGCTGCGGCTGTTGCTGGAGGTGAGCCGGACGTCCGCGCGCGGGTCGATGTCGGACAGCCCGAGCTTCCAGGCGGTCAGGGCGGCGATCGCGTCGACCATCGCCTGCGGCACCGGCACCCCGGCGGTGAACGTGCCGAGCGCGGCGATACCGGCCGTCCGGTGGTTGAAGCCCTGGGTGTGGGCGCCGGTGACGGGCCGGTCGACGCCGCCCGCGCGGCCCTCGTAGATCGTGCCGCAGCGGTCGACGAGGAAGTTGTAGCCGATGTCGTCCCAGTCCCGGGCGCCGATCTGACCCGCGTACAGGTAGCGGATGATCCGGGGCGCGTCGGCGCACGCGTAGCCGTTGGGCGAGTCGGTGTGGTGCACGAAGACGGCGACGACCTTGTCGTCGTAGCGCGGGGGAGGCTGCGCGTGCCGGGCGAGGTCGTCCAGCCAGGCGGCGCGGGGCACGACGGGCGGCCGGGCCGCCGGGTGGACGGCGGCGGGCCGGGCGGCGGGCGAGCGGGGGCCCGACGCCGCCGTGGTGGCGTCGTCGACGCCACCCGCGCACAGCCCCAGGGCAGCCATGGCGGCGAACCCGGGCAGGCAGCCCAGGAGCACGAGGAGCGGGCCCGGTATCCGCGCCGGGCGCCGTCCTCGCGTTCCCCGCGCGCCGCGGGCGGCCGGTCGGAGGGCACACATGAACCCACTGTCGACCGGTTCCGGTCCGTCCGCGATGTGTGCTGTGCCACCTGGTGGAACCATCGTCCCGGTCCACGACGTTTTCCGGGGTGGCACGCACGCGTGGCCGGTTCGGCCGGTCACGCGCGGGTGATCGATGTAGCTGATCACTGGGCCCTTCCCGCACGTACTCACCGACCAGGGGTTCCAAGAGAAAGGCGGCCGTGTGGACCTGCTCGACATCCTGCTGGTGCTGGTGATCCTGGCCTACGCCGGCTCCGGCTACCGGCGTGGACTGGTGGCCGGCTGTGTCTCGCTCGCCGGGTTCGTGGGCGGCGCGGTGATCGGCGTGTGGGTCCTGCCGTGGCTGATGGACCTGGTCACACCGGGGACCACGGCGGCGACGGTCACGGCGGTGGTCACGGTGCTCCTGCCCGCGGTGGCCGGACACGAATTGGCGGGGCGGCTGGCGCTGCGGCTGCGGCGGGAACTGGACCGCGGGCCGCTCAGAGTGGCCGACGGGGTCGGCGGGGCGGCGGCGAACGCGGTGGCGGTGCTCATCGTGGCGTGGGTGGCGGCGAGCGTGCTGGGCGCGTCCTCGTCCCCCGTGGTCACGTCGTCCATACGGGACTCCCGGCTGCTGGGCGCCGTGCAGGACGCCATGCCGGACACCACGCCCACCTGGTTCTCGCGGGCCACCTCGGCGCTGACCCAGGCGGGTTTCCCGCAGGTCTTCAACCCGTTCGAGAACGAGTCGACGGCCGAGGTCGCCAAGCCCACCGGCGACAGCGTCACGCCGAGCGCGACCGAGGCGGCCAAGCTGAGCACGGTGAAGATCGAGGGCGTCTCGGGCGACCAGGGCCGCGAGGGCAGCGGTTTCGTGTACGCGAGCGAGCATGTGATGACCAACGCGCACGTGGTGGCGGGCATCGACGACCCGACCGTACGGATCGGCGGCGTCGGCCGGTCGTACGACGCGCGCGTGGTGCTCTTCGACCCGGACAAGGACGTGGCCGTGCTGTACGTGCCGGACCTGAAAGCGCCGGTGCTGAGCTTCGACGACGACGCCTCGCGCGGGGACTCGGCGGTCGTCGCCGGCTATCCGCAGGACGGCGACCTGAACCTCCAGGCGGCGACGGTCGCGAACCGGGTGAAGGCCACCGGCCGGAACATCTACAACGACGAGATCGTCACCCGGGAGATCTACTCGATCCGCTCCACCGTCCGGCCGGGCAACTCCGGCGGCCCGCTGCTGACCACCGCGGGCCGGGTCTACGGCGTCGTCTTCGCCCGCTCCACCTCCGACGACGAGACGGGGTACGTGCTCACGGCGGCCGAGGTGGCGGGCGACGCCGAGCGGGCCGCGAAGGCGACGCAAGCGGTGGACACCGGAAAGCTGGCGACCTCGTGAGCCCAGAGCGCCGCTGCGCCGCGGCGGCGCTCTACAGCGGGCGCCCCATGAACACGTCGTCCACGTACTCCCCGGCCAGCAGGAACTCCTCCGGCAGCACGCCCTCCACGACGAACCCCTCGGACGCGTAGAGCCCCCGGGCCGGGGCGTTGTGGGCGAGGACGCGCAGGGTGATCCGGCGGGCTCCCTGTCTGCGGGCCTCCTCGATGGCGGCGCGGATCAGCGCCCGTCCGACGCCCCGACCGCGTCCCTCGTCGAGGACGGCGAGGCCCTGTATCTGCCGCACGTGCGCGTTGCAGGCGAGCGGGGTGGGCAGGGCGAGACGGACGTAGCCGATGACATGGTCGTCCAGTTCGGCGACCAGATAGTCCTCGGGGACGTGGCGCTCGTCGAAGAAGGGGGCGTACGGCGGCTCCGGCTCGGGCATGACCGCGTGCAGCGGGGACCAGGTCAGACGGTCGACGAGGGCCAGCGCCTCGGCGTCGGCGGACCGTGCGGTGCGGATGCGGGGTACGGAAGGCTCGGGCATGGCCGTCACCCTATGGCGGACGAACGGCGCCCGGACCGGGATTTTACCGGGTCAGCGGGCAGGATGGCCGCATGGAACGTGAGCGAATCGCGGTGGCCGGTGCCTCCGGCCTGATCGGCAGCGCCCTGGTGCGGTCCCTGACCGCGGACGGGCATCGGGTGGTACGCCTCGTGCGCCATGCGCCCCGGGGCGCGGACGAGGTGCGCTGGGACCCCGAACGGGGACAGGTGGACACGGCAGGGCTCGCCGGGTGCGACGCCGTGGTCAATCTGGCCGGGGCGGGGGTCGGCGACCGGCGCTGGAGCGAGGCGTACAAGAAGCGGATCCATGACAGCCGGGTGCACGGTACGACGGCGCTCGCGAAGGCCGTCGCCTCGCTCGACGAACGGCCGCGGGTGTTCGTGAACGGCAGCGCGATGGGTCTGTACGGCGAGACGGGCGACCGGATCGTGGACGAGGACTCGCCCGCCGGAAGCGGCTTCCTGCCGGAGCTGTGCGTGGAGTGGGAGGCCGCCGCGGGCCCCGCCCGGGAGGCGGGCGTCCGTACCGTCTTCACCCGGACCGGGCTGGTCGTGGCCCGCGGCGGCGGCGCCTGGGGCAAGCTGTTCCCGCTCTTCACGGCCGGGCTCGGGGGGCGGATGGGCGACGGCCGGCAGTACTGGTCGTACATCGCGCTGCACGACGAGGTGGCGGCGATCCGGCATCTGCTCGACCGGGACGACCTGTCGGGGCCGTTCAACCTGACCGCGCCCGAGCCGCTGACCAACCGGGAGATCACCGAGGCGATGGGACGGGTGCTGCACCGGCCGACGCTGTTCGCGGTGCCGGCTCCCGTGCTGCGCTCGGTACTGGGCGAGATGGCCGGGGACGTGCTGGGCAGCGCACGGGTGGTGCCGAAGCGACTGCTGGAATCCGGGTTCACCTTCGCGTTCCCCGGGATCGAGGACGCCATCCGGGCAGCCTGATCCTTCACGTGACCGTATGCGACCGCCGTGCGACCGTGCCCTGTCCATGCGCGACTGTTCCTGACCGATCACGGCCCTAACCTCGACCCGAACTCGGGTATCCGGGACGGCTGTTGGGGGCATGACGTCTCCACCGGCCGCGCAACCTCGAGGAGGGGCACGTGCTTGAGCCCGCGTACCAGGCAGACGTCGTCGTGGTGGGAGCCGGTGTCGCCGGACTCTCCGCCGCGCACCGGCTGGCCAGCGCAGGAGTAACGACCGTAGTCCTGGAGGCCGCTCCTTACGTGGGCGGCCGCATGTCGACGGAGAAGGTCGACGGGTTCCGACTCGACCGCATCGGGCAGCTGCTGTCCACGGCGTATCCGGAACTGGACCTGACACCGGGGCTGGACGCCCTCGTCCTGCGTCCGTTCGCGCCGGGGGTCCTGCTGCACAGCGACGGGCGCCATCACCGCGCGGGCGCGCAGGCGGGCACGGGGAGCGCAAGGGGCGCACTGCACGCCGTACGCGCCCTGGCGAGCGTTCCCCGGCCGGGCGGGGTGCCCAGGCCGCGCGCCGGCGGCTCCCCGGCCGCGCGGGTACGGCCGGCGCCGCCACCCAGGGTCCGGGCGGGGGCGCCGCTGGGCACCGCCGTGGACCAGGCCCGGCTGGGCGCCGCGCTCACCCGGCTCGCGGTCACCCCCGCCGAACGACTGATGCGTCGTCCGGAGTCGCCGGCCGCCCAGGCCCTCGCGACCCGTGGTCTGCCCGCCCGCACGATCGACGGCTTCCTGCGTCCGCTGCTCGCCGCGCTGCTCTGCGACCCCGACCTCACCACCTCCAGCCGGTGCGCGGACCTCGCGCTGCGCGCCTTCGCGGCCGGCCGGCTGTCACTGCCGGAGGGCGGGGCCGAGGTACTGCCCGAGCTGCTCGCCCGGACGCTGCCGCCGGGCACCGTGCACACCGGGGTAAGGGTCACCTCGGTCTCCACGACCTCGGTGACCACCGCCGAGCACGGTGAGTTCCGCTGCCGCGCCGTACTGGTGGCCACCGACGCGCGCACCGCGGCGGAGCTGCTGCCCGGGCTGCGGGTGCCCGACTTCCATCCGGTGACGGTCGTCCACCACACGACGGACGACCCGCCCGGGACCGGTGCGTCGCTGCTCCTCGACGCCGACCGGGGCGGGCCGGTCGCGCACACGGCCGTGGTCAGCCGGGTCGACCCCGGCCGCGCCCCCGCGGGACGTGCGCTGATCTCGTCCACGGTCCTCGGCACACCGCCGCCGGGCGTCGACACCGCCGTACGCATGCATCTGTCCCGGCTGTACGGCACCTCGACCGCGCGCTGGGAGACGCTGGCCGTGCACCACACCGCCGAGGCCGTGCCGGCGATGCGGGCGCCGCACGACCTGCGGCGGGCCGTGCGGTTGCTGGCGGGCCTGTACGTGTGCGGCGACCATCGGGACACCAGCACCGTGCAGGGCGCGCTGCACTCGGCGCACCGGGCCGCGTCGGCGATCGTCTCCGATCTGGGCGCCGCCGGTTCCCTGCACGCCGCCGAACCGTTGCCGACGGCCCACGAGGAGCAGGCAGCGGCGTGAGAGGTGGGCCGGGGGCGGGTGCCCCTGGGGGTTCCGCCCCCCGGCCTGTACCGAAGAACCAGTTCAGCACCTGTCAGCCCGTCCGGCGTTCGAGGACGAGGCCCGTTCAGGGCCGCTACGGGGGTCTGGGGGCGGCATCCCCCGGCGGCCGAGGTCAGCCCAGGGCCGAGACCTTGTCGCGGTAGGTGCGGGCCGGGGCCGCGTCCTTGTACGGCTCCAGTCGGCGCTCGAAGTCCCGGACGTACTCCAGTGCGCGCACGGACCTCATCTCCGCCGCCTGCCCGGCGGCCTCCGCGGCCAGCTGGCAGGCCTGGTCGAGTTCGCCCAGGCCGAGCCGGGCGGAGGCGAGGACGACCCGGCAGAACAGCCGGCTGCGGGCGTGCGCGGCGGGACGCAGCTGGAGGGAGCGTTCGGCGTGCTGGGCGGCCGCCCGGAACTGCTGGAGGTCTCGGTGGCAGTGCCCGAACTCGTCGGCGAGCTGCGCCTCGTCGAAGAAGCGCGCCCAGTGCGGCACCTCGTCGCCGGACTTGGCCGCCTCCAGCGCGCGTTCGGCGCGGACGAGGGCGGCGGTCGAGGCACGCACCTCGCCGAGCACCCCGTGCCCACGCGCCTCCGCCGAGTGCAGCAGCGCCTGCACGACGGCCGGGGCGCCCGTGCCGACCCCCTGCTGGGCCACCCGCGCGAGCTGCACGGCCTCGCGCCCGTGGCCGAGATAGACGGCCTGACGGCTCATCGTGACGAGGACGAAGGAGCCGTACGCCCGGTCCCCGGCCGCCTGGGAGAGGCGCAGGGCCTGGACGAAGTAGCGCTGGGCCAGGCCGTGCGCGGCGATGTCGAAGGAGGTCCAGCCCGCGAGGCGGGTCAGGTCGGCGGCCGCGCCGAAGAGCCGACGGCCGGTCTGCTCACCGTAGGCGCCGCGCAGCATCGGCTCGCACTCGTGCTCCAGGTAGCGCACGAGGGCCTGGCGGGCGTGACCGCCGCCGTACCGGTCGTCGAGGGTGCGGAAGAGCTCGCCGACCGAGCGGAGCGCGGAGATGTCGCCGCCGGTGACCCGCTGGCCGAGGCCCCGCTCACTGCCCTGGCCGCGCTGCCGGGGGACGGCCGCAGGACCCGGCAGTACCTGGGCCTGCGCCATCACGGGCGGCGCGGACGCGCGCTGCTGGGGTGCGGCGGGCCGGGGCCCCGAACGGCTCTGGACGGGCACCCGGGCGGGCGGCTCGCTGCGGGCGACCTTCTCGTCGGCCCGCCCGATCAGCCAGTCGCGGCTCGGCACGACGAGCCCCGCCGGGGTGAAGGCGATCTTGCGGAGCTCGGCATGGCTGCCGGAGTCCTTGCGCCAGAGCCCTCCGACGATGTCGATGGCCTCCTCGGGGGTACCGGCGAACTCCAGGCCCGCGTAGACGGGGGCGCAGGCGTCCAGGCCGAGGTCCTGGGCGGTGAGGCGACGGCCCAGACGCCGGGTGAAGACCTCGGCGATGAGCGCGGGAGTGGTCCCCCGAGGCTGCTGCCCACGCAGCCACCGGGTGACGGACGTCTTGTCGTATCTGAGATCCAGCCCGTGTTCGAGGCCGAGCTGATCGACGCGACGGGCCAGTCCCGCGTTGGAGAAGCCCGCTTCTGCGATGAGCGCGGCGAGCTGGCGGTTGGGAGTGCGCTGCGCGGGTCGTTCCGTCATCTGCGGTGCGGTCTCCTGCCTGCCGGGCCTTTGACGTGCCCGGATGAAGTGCTCTGCTGCTGTGAGCAGCCCTTTTGGCCTCGCGAACGGCGCGAATGTAGCGGAGCGTAAGCAGCCGGTCGCACATATCGACGTTCATTCATCCGATCGTGTGAGGATTGACCCCGGGGCTGACGCGGAACGCGCGGACGTACAGTGGCTTGGGCGCGTTACGTGCCTGACGACTTTCCAGGGAGGCGCTTGCCGTGAGCGAGCTGCGGTTCGTCCGGATGGGGTTCGGCGGCGACGCCGTCGTGTACCAGGAGGCGTGGGACGAGCAACGCCGCGTGCACGCGGCGCGGTTCACCGACGAGGTCCCGGACACCGTGCTGCTCCTGGAGCACCCGCCGGTGTACACCGCGGGCCGGCGCACCGCCGACGACGAGCGCCCCCTGGACGGCACCCCGGTGGTGGACGTGGACCGCGGCGGCAAGATCACCTGGCACGGGCCGGGGCAGCTGGTGGGCTACCCGATCCTCAAGCTGCCACGGCCGGTCGACGTCGTCGCCCACGTGCGGCGCCTGGAGGAGGCCCTGATCCGGGTGTGCGCGGAGTTCGGCCTCGAGACCTCCCGGGTCGAGGGCCGCAGCGGGGTGTGGGTGCTCGGCGACCCGGTGGAGCGGCGCCCCTCGCTCGGCGGGCTGTCGCTGGACTTCGACCCCCGGCTCACCGACGAGGAGTTCGATCCGCGGCTGAACGGCCCGGAGTACGCCCCGTCGAACGCGGGCCAGCGGCGCGAGGACCGCAAGATCGCGGCGATCGGGATCCGGGTCGCCAAGGGCGTCACGATGCACGGTTTCGCGCTCAACGTGAACCCGGACAACAAGTGGTTCGACCGGATCATCCCGTGCGGGATCCGGGACGCGGGGGTCGCCTCGCTGGCGAACGAGCTGGGCCGGGACGTCACGATCGACGAGGTGCTGCCGGTGGTGGAGCGACACCTGAAGGATGTGCTCGAGACCGCGGAACCGAAGCCGCGGGAGATCGAGAAGGCGACCGCCTGACCGGGAATGGCCCCCTCGTCCCTGAGGTTGGCCTCACAGCAGGACCCGGTAAACACGGGCGTACCCTGGTGTACGCCGAAGAATCGAAAGTCTACGCAGACAGGCAGGGAGCCGACGTGTCCGCAGTCGCACCCGACGGACGCAAGATGCTGCGCCTGGAGGTCCGCAACAGCCAGACCCCCATCGAGCGCAAGCCCGAGTGGATCAAGACCCGGGCGAAAATGGGTCCCGAGTACACCAAGATGCAGAACCTCGTGAAGAGCGAGGGCCTGCACACCGTGTGCCAGGAAGCCGGCTGTCCCAACATCTACGAGTGCTGGGAAGACCGTGAGGCCACCTTCCTGATCGGCGGCGACCAGTGCACCCGGCGCTGTGACTTCTGCCAGATCGACACCGGCAAGCCCGAGGCGCTGGACCGTGACGAGCCGCGGCGCGTCGGCGAGTCCGTCGTCACGATGGACCTGAACTACGCCACCATCACCGGCGTCGCCCGCGACGACCTGGAGGACGGCGGGGCCTGGCTGTACGCCGAGACGGTCCGGCAGATCCATGCGCAGACCGCCGAGCGCGAGTCCGGTCGCACGAAGGTGGAGCTGCTCGCCCCCGACTTCAACGCCGTGCCGGAGCAGCTGGCCGAGGTCTTCTCCTCGCGGCCCGAGGTCTTCGCGCACAACGTCGAGACCGTCCCGCGGATCTTCAAGCGGATCCGCCCCGGCTTCCGTTACGAGCGTTCGCTGAACGTCATCACGGCGGCCCGCGACTACGGGCTCGTCACCAAGTCGAACCTGATCCTCGGGATGGGCGAGACCCGTGAGGAGGTCGGCGAGGCGCTTCGGCAGCTGCACGACGCCGGCTGCGAGCTGGTCACCATCACGCAGTACCTGCGGCCCTCCGTGCGCCACCACCCGGTGGAGCGCTGGGTCAAGCCGCACGAGTTCGTGGAGCTGAAGGAGGAGGCCGAGCAGATCGGCTTCTCCGGCGTGATGTCGGGCCCGCTGGTACGGTCCTCCTACCGTGCCGGGCGCCTGTACCGGATGGCCATCGAGAAGCGCGGCGCGTTCATCGCCTCACAGGCCGTCTGACGCTACGTCAGCTCTCTTGCACCGTACGGTCGCAGGCCGACTGTGTGAATTCGCGCACAAGATACTACCGACCAGTAGTGACCGATATGACGCGGCCCCGGCCGTCCTCGCAGATGAGGGCGTACGCCGGGGTCGCGTCAGCGTTTCGGCCCTGCGCATCAAGGTTTCATTCGTGTTTGACCGGTCGGTCACGCCCTGGTAACACCAATCAGTGACGCTGGTATCACATCAGGTGCACCAGCCAGCCCCGTACCCGAAGCCGTCCGAGGGGGACACCCACCATGCAGGCCGCGCCCGTTCGCGCCACCGCGATCCCGACCTTCAGCACCGCACTGCGCGCCGTCGAGTCGCTGCTCATGAGCAGCGGCCAGCGCACCGCCCGTCGCAACGCCTGGACCTCCGTGCTGGAGGACCGCCGTCGCGCCAAGGACCGGGTCGAGGCGCAGCGCGTCCTCGAAGCGGTCACCACCGCCCGCCCCTGACCCACCCCCTCCCCACACCTCCCCACACCTCCCCTCCTGCCGTCGTAGGCGCTTCCGGGGCCACGTAGACTTCGTGGCATGGCGAGAAGTGACAGTGCGGCGGACGCCGCTAACCCCGGGCGACTGAAGCAGATCGCCCTGACGTTCAAGATGACCCACAAGGCCGACAAGACGATCGGTTTTGTCCTTGCGGGTGTCTTCCTCATCACCTTCGGCGTCTTTCTCGCGATCGGATTCCTGATCGGCCACCCGGTCTACCTGGGAATCCTGGGCTTCCTGCTCGCCTTCCTCGCGACGGCGATCGTGTTCGGACGCCGGGCCGAGCGGGCCGCCTTCGGTCAGATGGAGGGCCAGCCGGGCGCTGCCGCGGCCGTCCTCGACAACATCGGCCGCGGCTGGACGACGACCCCCGCGGTGGCGATGAACCGCAGCCAGGACGTGGTGCACCGGGCCGTCGGCAAGGCCGGCATCGTCCTGGTCGCCGAGGGCAACCCGAACCGGGTGAAGAGCCTGCTGGCCGCCGAGAAGAAGAAGATGAACCGCATCGTCGCGGACGTGCCGGTGCACGATGTGATCGTCGGTACGGGCGAGGGCCAGGTCGAGCTGAAGAAGCTGCGCACCACCCTGCTGAAGTACCCGCGGGTCCTGGCCGGTCCGCAGGTGACCGCGACCAACGACCGGCTGCGCGCCATGGGCGACCTGATGAGCAACATGCCGCTGCCGAAGGGTCCGATGCCGAAGGGCATGCGCCTGCCGAAGGGCGGCGGCAAGGCCCGCTGAGTCACCTTCCCCACGTCACGAAGGGGGCGCCCGGATCACTCCGGGCGCCCCCTTCGTCGTACCGGAACCCGCCGGCCGGACCGGGAACTCAGATCCGGACCTCCACGGTGCGGGCCAGGCGGTCGTGCAGGCCACGGCCGTCGCGGTCCCAGATCAGGGCCGGGACGGCCAGGCAGAGCAGGATCGTGCGCGCCACGGCGCGCACGGGGCTGACCGCGCCGGTGTCGACGGACACCACACGCAGGCCGAACAGGCGCTTGCCCGGGGTGCAGCCGACGGTGCCGACCGTCAGGACGCTCAGCACGAAGAAGACGAGCAAGGCCCAGTTGCTTGTCGCCGGGCGGTAGCCGTCCGTGATCAAGCTGTATGCGATCAAGACGCCGAAACCCCAGTCCACGGCCAGCGCACCGAGCCGCCGGCCGGGGCGGGCGATCGAGCCCGGCCCGTCCTCCGGCAGACCGAGCTGCTCACCCCTGTATCCGAAGTCGACACCGGCTTCCTCGGCGGCCGCGCGGGGGCCCGAGAGCCACGAGCCGATTGCATCCCTGTTGTCCACCCGACCACGGTACTGCGCCCGTTTCGCGATACGGACAGGTGGGGTACACCGGGCGGGCTCCGGTTAACTTGTGCGAAACAAATGGGTCACGCCCGAGAAATCACCCGTCCCTAGGGTCGATGACAGCGTGTGCCACCGCACTGGCCGCACGAACGAACTACCACCCCGGCTCGACGGCCGGGAGTAGGAGGAGCTGGATGTTCCAGAACGCCGACGAGGCCAAGAAGTTCATCGCGGACGAGGACGTCAAGTTCGTCGACGTCCGCTTCTGCGACCTGCCGGGCGTCATGCAGCACTTCACGCTGCCGGTCGAGGCGTTCGACCCGGACGAGGAGCTGGCCTTCGACGGCTCGTCGATCCGGGGCTTCCAGGCCATCCACGAGTCCGACATGGCGCTGCGCGCCGACCTGTCGACCTCGCGCGTGGACCCCTTCCGCCGCGACAAGACGCTGAACATCAACTTCTTCATCCACGACCCGATCACGGGCGAGCAGTACTCCCGTGACCCGCGCAACGTGGCGAAGAAGGCCGAGGCGTACCTGGCGTCGACCGGTATCGCCGACACCGCGTACTTCGGCCCCGAGGCCGAGTTCTACGTCTTCGACAGCGTGCGTTTCCAGACCTCGGCGAACGAGTCCTTCTACCACATCGACTCCGAGGCCGGCGCCTGGAACACCGGTGCGCTCGAGAACAACCGCGGCTACAAGGTCCGCTACAAGGGCGGCTACTTCCCGACCCCGCCGGTCGACCACTTCGCCGACCTGCGTGCGGAGATCTCCCTGGAGCTGGCCGCGTCCGGCCTCCAGGTCGAGCGCCAGCACCACGAGGTGGGCACCGCCGGCCAGGCCGAGATCAACTACAAGTTCAACACGCTGCTCGCCGCGGCCGACGACCTCCAGCTCTTCAAGTACATCGTGAAGAACGTCGCCTGGCGCAACGGCAAGACCGCGACCTTCATGCCGAAGCCGATCTTCGGCGACAACGGCTCGGGCATGCACGTCCACCAGTCGCTCTGGACCGGCGGCTCCCCGCTGTTCTACGACGAGGCCGGCTACGCGGGCCTGTCGGACATGGCCCGCTACTACATCGGCGGCATCCTCAAGCACGCCCCGTCGCTGCTGGCCTTCACCAACCCGACGGTGAACTCCTACCACCGTCTGGTCCCGGGCTTCGAGGCGCCGGTCAACCTGGTGTACTCGCAGCGCAACCGCTCCGCGGCCATGCGTATCCCGATCACGGGCTCCAACCCGAAGGCCAAGCGCGTCGAGTTCCGCGCGCCCGACTCCTCCGGCAACCCGTACCTGGCGTTCTCCGCCCTGCTGCTCGCGGGCCTGGACGGCATCAAGAACAAGATCGAGCCGGCCGAGCCGATCGACAAGGACCTCTACGAGCTGGCTCCCGAGGAGCACGCGGGCGTCGCGCAGGTCCCGACCTCGCTCCCGGCCGTCCTCGACCGCCTCGAGGCGGACCACGAGTTCCTGCTCGCCGGTGACGTCTTCACGTCCGACCTGATCGAGACGTGGATCGACTACAAGCGCACCAACGAGATCGCCCCGCTCCAGCTGCGCCCGCACCCGCACGAGTTCGAGCTGTACTACGACGTGTGATCGACCCCGGGCCGTCAGGTCCGTGAGCCTTCGGGTCCGCCCCCGTTCCTGTTTCTCAGGGACGGGGGCGTCGTCGTATGGTTTCTGGCACTGCTGTTCGACTGGAAGGCCTCGACAGAGGTGACGGGGGAGAGACGGGAATGCCCGAACAGGATGATGTGGAGCGGGAGTTCGACCTCAGGTGGGCGGACGACGCGGCGCACAAGGAACCCTCGGCGCGGGCCAGGATGCTGGCCGCCCGCTGGAAGGAGAACCCACCCGAGCCGGTCCCGTTCCGCTGCGACCCGGACCGGGTGGCATCGCCCCGCTCGTCCTGGCTGTCGACGGCGCTCGTCCTGGGCTGCGTGGCCGCGGTGATCCTCCTGCTGGGGTACACGCGGTTCCGGGCGCAGTACTGAGGTGCGGGAAGTACGGGAGGACATCAGGGGCGGGTCGGCGGCAGCGGTGCGGCTCGCCGGGGGCATGCCCCTGGCGAACGCGCTCGTCGTCGCGGATCCACGGGCCTGGATCGCGTGGGACGAGGCGGCGCGGGTGGTGCTCCCGTACCACCTCGAAGGTCTGCCGCAGTGGGAGCAAGCCGCCCAGCTGCCGGCCGATCCGTCGCTGCTCGACGAGCCCCGGCTGGCACTCGCCCTCTGCCATCGTGACGGTTGGACGCGTGAGGCGGCGCTGGGGCCGGCGGCTCGGTACCCCGACCTGCTGCCGCTGGTCGTCCTGCGGTGCGCCGACTGGGTGGCACCGGTGCGCGAGCGCGCCCGAAAGGTGCTCCGCGAGGTTCTCGACCCCGGTGCCGCCGTCACGCTCGCGCCGCTGATCCTGCTCCTCGGGCGCCGGCGCCAGGGCGCCTTCGCGACGGAGTTGCTCGCCGAGGTGTTCCGCGGGGCGCCCCGTGAACGGCTCGCGTGTCTGTATGCGCACCCCGATCGCGCCGTACGCCGCTTCGCGTACCGGCTCGCGGTCGCGCAACGGCTCCTCTCCCCCGGCGGGCTCGCCCGGGTCGCCGCCGGCGACGACGACACCGTCGTCCAGAACCTGTGCGCGGACGCCGCCCTGGCCGCCATGGTGGACGAGGACCCCGACGACGTACTCCAGCCGTTGCTCGCCGCGCGCAACCCGCGGGTCCGTTCCGCCGGGGTGACCGCGCTGCGGCGGGCGGGGCGGGCGGAGCAGGCCGTGGGGTTCCTGGCCGACCGGGCGGAGCTCGTGCGGGCCTGCGCGCGGTATGTCGTACGGCAGCACGGGGGCGATCCGTTGTCCTGGTACCGGGAGCGGTGCGCGGAGCCGGGCGATCCCGCCCTGCCGCCGGGTGCCGCCGCCGGGCTCGCGGAGTGCGGGGAGCGAAGCGACGCC
The DNA here is from genome assembly GCF_045041255.1 of Streptomyces sp. NBC_00080. Classification (NCBI taxonomy): domain Bacteria; kingdom Bacillati; phylum Actinomycetota; class Actinomycetes; order Kitasatosporales; family Streptomycetaceae; genus Streptomyces; species Streptomyces sp. NBC_00080. The sequence continues at coordinate 6,856,827 of NZ_CP108235.1, read as the reverse complement.
GAGGTGCTGTGGTCGCTCGTCCGGCATCCGGTCCCGGGCGTGCGGGCGCGGGCCGTGGCGGGACTGCGCGTGCTGGACGCGGCCGACGCGCGGCGGCTGTTGCCGATGCTCGACGACCCGGCGCCCGGAGTGGTGCGGGAGGTGACCGCGGCGGTGCTGCCCTCGGCAGCGCTGTTGCCGCAGGAGTGGCTCGTCGAACGGCTCGGCACCGGGTGGCCACGGGCGGTGCGGATCGCCGCGTTCCGGCTGCTTGCGGAGCGGGGTGGGGCCGCGGGGCAGCGGGCCCTGACCGCGCTGCGGGCCGATCCCGACGAGGAGCTGCGGCTGCGGGCGACACGGGCCGCACGACGCTGAGACCGGAGCGGAACGGGAGTCGGCTCGGGGGTGGATCCGCGCCGGTGGTGGTGGCAGGCGGGCGGGCTCGGGGAGTCTTTGCTCCGCCTGGGTTCGTTCGGGGACCGTTCATGGGGGTGAGGCGGTGCACACTGGCAGTGGGGCGAGTGCCTGACTGCGGGGTGATGCAGATGCAGAGCCGTTTCCGGAGCGACCGACAGCTGACCGTGCGGATGACGGTCACGTTGTTCCTGCTCGGACTGTTGTACGTGGCGTTCGTCGCCGCGTTGATCGTGTTGCTGAAGTCGTGGGTGCTGGTCGCGGTCGTCGCGGTGGCGATGCTGGGCGCGCAGTACTGGTTCTCCGACCGGGTCGCGCTGTTCGCGATGCGTGGGCGGGTCGTGGAGCGCGAGGAGTATCCCGAGCTGCATGCCGTGATCGACCGGCTGTGCGCGATCGCGGACATGCCCAAGCCGGTGGTCGCCGTCTCGCAGATGGGCATGCCGAACGCGTTCGCCACGGGGCGCAATCCGGACCACGCGGTGGTCTGCGTGACGACCGGGCTGCTGGCCCGGCTGGAGCCGGCCGAGCTGGAGGGCGTGCTCGCGCACGAGCTGTCGCATGTGGCGCACAAGGACGTGGCGGTGATCACGGTCGCGTCGTTCCTGGGCGTGATCGCGGGGCTGATCGTGCGCTTCGCGTTCTACTCGCAGGTGTTCGGCGGCGCGCGCAGGGACCAGAACGCCGCGGTCGTCTTCGCCGCCGTGATGGGTGTCTCGGCGGCCGTGTACGCGATCAGTTTCCTGCTCATCCGGGCCCTGTCCCGCTACCGGGAGCTGGCGGCGGACCGGGCGGCGGCGCAGCTGACCGGCCGCCCCTCGGCGCTGGCCTCCGCGCTGACGAAGGTCTCCGGCGACCTGGCCCGCATCCCCACGAAGGACCTGCGGACGGTCCAGGCCTTCAACGCCTTCTACTTCACCCCGGCGCTGGGTTCCGAGCCCGGCCTGGCGGGGCTGTTCTCGACCCACCCGAGCCTGGAGCAGCGGCTCGAACAGCTGGGGCGGATCTCCACCGAGCTGGGTGAGGCGGCCGCGCCGGGGAAGGCGGGCTGATCATGGGGCTGCTGGACATCCTGCTCGGCCGGACCAAGCCGGTCGTGCCCGACCTGGACCAGCTGTTCGCGCTGCCTTCGGCGGCCGTCACGCTGGAGGCGGCGGCCGGGTTCACCCCGACCGGACAGGGTGCCGTGTGCTTCGCGACCGTGGAGGGGTCGGCCTTCGAGCAGACGCATCGCGAGGTACAGGCGCTGCTGGACGCGGACACCGAGCGCACCGGTCCCCCGGTGCGGCTCGTGCGGGACGACTTCGGCTACTCCTGGCTGCTCTCGCAGCGCACCCCCGACCAGCTGCCGCTGCTGGTCAACGACCTGCACGCGGTGAACAGCGCGATGGAGGTCAACGGTTTCGGGCCGCAGTTGCTGTGCTCCCTCGCCGGGTTCGAGGACCGTCGGGACGGGCCGGAGGAGGCGGGCGGCCGTCGGCTGGCGCTCGTGTACCTGTACAAGCGGGGTTCCTTCTACCCGTTCGCGCCGCTGCCCGGTCCGGGGCAGCGGCGCGACGGCGCACTGGAGCTGCAGGTGCAGGCCGCCCTCACAGGCGACCTGCGGATCGAGCAGGACCTGGCCCGCTGGTTCCCGGTGTGGGGAGCCCCCGGCCTGTAGACGGACCGGGCGGGCCCTACTTGCTGCGCTCGCGCTCCTGACGGCGGGACTCCAGGGGGCGCTCGCGACGGTAGCGGCGCTCCCACTTGGCCTGCTTGTCACGGCGGTCGCGGTACGCCTTGTACGACGTCGGCGCGGTTCCCGCGCTCGGCGCGGAGCCGGGCGCGGACGGTGCGGACGAGTCGAGCCCGTACCGCACGTACAGGAACAGCACGCCGGCCGCGGCGAGCCAGTAGAGCGGGTTTCCGAATCCCAGGACCACCAGGACGACGGCCCCGGAGAGAACGACGGTGCCCATGGTGTACCTCCTTCCTGGGCAGGGACGGTGACTGAGCGTGGCGAGGGGGGTGGGGTGGTGCCTTCAGCGTAGGGAGTCCGTCACTCAACGTGCATCTGCTTTTCCGCGGGCCTGGAGTCGGGCGAAATGGACTCGACAGGCAGTCAACCGCCATAAGGGGTGCCCGGGCGGAACCCGCCCATGAGTGAATGGAGCCCATGAGCGAACTGTCTCCCTTCACGCACGCGTACGACGGTGAGCGGCTCAGCGGGGTGCACGGCGGTGGTCCGGGAACGGTCACCGCCGTTCTGCTGCACGGCGCCGGCAACGGCAGCAAGGAGCGACTCCTGCCGCTGGCCCACGAGTTCACCGGCCGCGGCTGCCGCGCTCTCGCCCTCGACTTCTCCGGACACGGGGAAAGCAGCGGCGAACTGAGGGAGTCGAGCCTGCGCCGACGCTTCGAGCAGGCGGTCTCCGTGATCGACGCGTACGTCCCGGCGGACGGGAGGCTGGTGCTCGTCGGGTTCAGCATGAGCGGGCAGACGGTGGCCGACCTGGCCGCGTTCTACCGGGACCGGGTCACGGCGCTCGGCCTGTGCGCGCCCGCGGTGTACGCGGCCCGGGCATGGGACGTTCCCTTCGGCGAGGGGAACGGGGAGTTCAGCGCGATCATCCGCAGACCCGGAAGCTGGCGCGAGGCGCCCGCGCTCGATGTGCTGCGCGCGTACGAGGGCCGGGCGGTGCTCGCCGTGCCGGGCACCGACACGGTGATCCCGCCGCAGGTGACCGAGGCGGTCCAGGTCGCGCTCGCCACCCGCGCCCGGTACACGAGGTTCGAACTGCCCGCCGCGGGACACCGGCTGGGCCTGTGGTTCCAGGACCACGCGGACGACCGGCGCGCGTTCGTGACCGCCGTGCTGACCGGCCCGGACGAGGGCGGGGGGACGGCGACGCGTTCCTGACCGGCCGGGCGCCTTGCGGTGCTCAGACGCCCGGCGCCGCGCTCACCACCCCCGCCACGACCGCCGCGCCCAGGATCGCGTGGTCGGCGGCGGTCCGGTCGGCGTAGGTCAGGGCGAAGTCGGCGACGGCGCGTTCGAAGGTGTCGGCACCGCCGAGGTAACCGGCGATGGCGACGCGGTCGCCGGACCGGGCGTGGGCGCGGGCCAGGGCGGTGCCGCACAGCCGGGCGTACTCCGCGAGGTCGGCCGGGGACATCCCGGCGACGCCCCCGGGGTTCTTCAGATCGCGCAGCTGACGCCAGTAGAAGGCGCGGCTCTGCGGCCCGGTCATCCAGCCCAGGAAGACGTCACCGGCGGCCTGGAGCAGCCGCTGCCCGGCGACGACCCGGTGGCCGGGATGGACGTACGGGCCGCTGGGCAGGTGCTCCTCCAGGACGGACGCGCGGGCCTCCTTGATCTGGAGGAACAGCGGGTCGTCGGTGTCGCGCCCGGCGAGCAGCACGATGAAGCAGCGGGTGCCGACGCTGCCGACGCCGACGACCTTGCGGGCGGCGTCGACGAAGCGGTAGCGGTCCAGCAGCAGACGGCGCTCCTCGGTGAGGGTGGAGCGGTAGTCGCTGAAGATCTTGCGCAGGGCGGCGCTGTCGGAGGCGCCGGCGGGCTCGATGAGCGGTGGGTCGTGGATGATGCGGCGGCGGCCGTCGACGACCTCGGTGAGTTTGCCGAGGGCCTGAAGGCTGGTGCGGCGGCGGGCGCGGGTGAGGCTGCCCCCGGCCCGTCCGCGGCGCCGGGCGGCGCGCAGCAGGGGCAGCAGCCGTTCGGCGTCGATGCGCTCGTACCAGACGGCGAGCTCGTCGAGCCGGGACAGCCTGCGTATGGCGGTGCGGTAGGCGGCCGCGGCCTCCAGGGCGGCGCGGTGCACCCTGGGCTCGGGGTGGCCGTTCTCGCGGGCGGCCACCGCGACCGAGGCGGCGAGCCGTTTGACGTCCCACTCGAAGGGCCCGGGGAACGTCTCGTCGAAGTCGTTGAGGTCGAAGAGCAGCCCTCGCTCCGGGGAGGCGTACAAACCGAAGTTGAGCAGATGGGCGTTGCCGCACAGCTGCACCGTCAGCCCGGTGTGCGGCTGCGACGCCAGGTCGGCGGCCATGAGGGCGGCGGAGCCGCGCAGGAAGGCGGACGGCGAGACGGCCATCCGCCCGTACCGGATCGGCAGCAGCTCGGGCAGCCTGTCCCGGCCCTGCCGCTCCAGCACGGCGACGGGGTCGGGCCGGTCGACGGACGGGACCCAGAGGGCGTGGGCGGAACGCGAGACGCGCTTGCGGGCGTCCCGGCCGCGTCGGGCACGGTCGGTGGGGGTGGTCATCCGCGTCGCCTTCGCACCACATCCGCCTCCCGGTTCACCACATTTCCCGGCCTCCTGTTCGCAGTGAAGGCCGGGAGGGGAGCGCCCGCATGTCGGGTACGTCGAACGGGTGACAGCCGGCGCGCCCGGCAGCCCCGGCCGCCTCGGCGGTCCTGGAGCGCCCCGGGGGCTCGGGTGCCGTCGGCGTCACGGGCGCCGGGACCCGATTGTCAGTGGTGTCGGGAAGGATGGCGGGCAGGGACGAGTGCCGGACGGCGACGGGGCGACGAGGGGTGGAGGCCGGTAATGGGTGACGGGCTGCGGTACATCGGTGTGGCCGAGCGGCGGGCGCGGCTGGCCCTGCGGCACAGGTTGGCCCCGCAGGCGCGGGTCGCGACACCCGAGGCGGTGGCCGACGCGCTCCTCGCCCTGCACGGCTCGGACCCGGCGACGGTGTACCTGGCGGTCGGCGCCCGCCTCGCCGACCCGGCGGTGACGGTGGCGGAGACCGACCGGGCGCTGTACGAGGACCGGAGCCTCGTCCGGATGCACGGCATGCGGCACACCGTCTTCGTCTTCCCGGCGGCGTCGACGGCGGTCGTGCACGCCTCGACCGGCCTCGCGGTCGCCGCGCGGGAGCGGTCCGCCCTGGTGAAGGACATGGCGAAGGCCGGCGCACCGGACTCGGCCTGGCTGAAGGAGGTCGAGGAGTCGGCGCTGGCCGCCCTGGCCCGGCTCGGCCAGGCGACCGCGGCCGAGCTGGCCCGCGAGGAGCCGCGTCTGCGGGAGCAGTTCGTGTACGCGGCGGGGAAGCCCTACGAGGGCGTCCACACCGTCGTGACGCGGCTGCTGAGGGTGCTGGGGGTGGAGGGCAAGGTGGTCAGGGGGCGCCCCCTGGGCTCGTGGACGTCGAGCCAGTTCCGCTGGGCTCTGGCCCCCGAGCACGCCGAACTGCCGCTGGCGCAGGCCCAGTCGGATCTGCTGCGGCACTGGCTGACGGCGTGCGGCCCGGCCACGGAGGCCGACCTGAAGTGGTGGACGGGCTGGAAGGTGACGGATGTCCGCCGTGCGCTGACGGCGATCGGGGCGCGTGCGGTGACGCTGGACGAGGGGACGGGGTACGTCGTCGAGGACGACGTGGATGCCGTGCCCACCCCCGGCGAACCGTGGGCGGCCCTGCTGCCCGGCCTCGACCCGACGGCCATGGGCTGGCAGGCCAGGGACTGGTATCTGGCCCCGGGGCTGCGCCCCGCCCTGTTCGACTACAGCGGGAACGTGGGCCCGACGGTGTGGTGGAACGGCCGGGTGGTGGGGAGTTGGGCGCAACGGGCCGACGGCGAGATCGTGTGGCGGATCCTGGCCGGCGAGGACAAGGGCGGCGGCGAGGGCGTGGGTGCCGAGGCGAAGGCGGCGATCGAGGCGGAGGCGGCACGGTTGGAGTCGTGGCTGGGGGCGACCCGGGTGACACCGAGGTTCCGCACCCCGGTGGAGAAGGACCTGGTGAGGTGACCCCGGTCCCCGCGTCCGTCCCCGGAGTCGCTGCCCTCGTCCCCGCCCCTGGACGCCGACGCCGGGTGCCGTCACCGGGAACGGCACCCGGCGCCCGGTTCAGCGTGAGTACCGCAGCAGCGCCCGCACCATGTGGCACGTCGTGTCCGACGGCGAATGAACGCCGATCAGCTCCGCCGTGCTGCGGATCTTCTCGTTACGGGCCTGGTTCGGCATATACACGCCCAGGTCGAGCAGGGCGATGGCGAGGCGCATCGCCTTCAGGCGACGGTTGTGCGTGACGTACCACTCGCGCGGTCGCCCGGGCGGCAACGGCCGCTTCTCGACGGGCACATAGGGCAGGTCGAGCTGGACGGAACGCTTCGCGGTGGACTGGGTCGGCAACGGCTTCGGCTTCAGTGCGGCAGCGGGCACAGGCATCCTCCTGTCGCGGTCAGGGCCCGGTCCGGAACCTCCGGCGAACCCTCGAACACTGCTTCTATTCTACTGCCCACCACTGACAATCGCCCCTGATCACAAGGGCTTTCGGGGCTTCGGACCGCTACCGTGTGCCGCATGGAGATCTGGATCAACCCCGCCTGTTCCAAGTGCCGCAGCGCCCTCACCGTCCTCGACGCCGAGGGCGCCGACTACACCGTCCGGCGCTATCTGGAGGACGTGCCGAGCGAGGACGAGATCGCGGCCGTACTCGACCGCCTCGGCCTGGAACCCTGGGACATCACGCGCACCCAGGAGACCGTGGCCGCGGAGCTCGGCCTGAAGGACTGGGCGCGGGACGCGAGTACGCGCGGACGCTGGATCACCGCGCTCGCCGCGCACCCCCGGCTCATCCAGCGCCCCATCATCACGGCGGACGACGGCACCGCGCTGGTGGCCCGCACCGACGAAGCCGTACGGGACGCGTTGTCCCGTTAGCGGCGCGCCGGCCGGACGGACGACGATCCGCCCGGCGGCGGGAGTCGGCGCGCCGCGCACTGCTACCCTCCGCCGCCATGACCTTCGGTGATCAAGGGCTCGGGTTCCCTCCCGAGCAGGGGCGAATACGACGGCGCCGGCGGACCGGGCGTTCGGCGGCCGTCGGATCCTGCGTGGCCCTCGTCGCCGCCGCGGCCGTCGGCACCCTGCTGATCGCGGACGAGGACGACGGTGACCGGACCACGTCCGCTCCCCCGGCGACCACGACCGCCTCGGGTCTCGCGGCCGTACCGTCCGGCGACGCGGGCCTCCCGTCCGGCGCTCCGAGCGCGCTCCCCTCCCTGCTCGCCCGCCCGATCGTCCGGCCTGAGCAGGCGTTCCCCTCGACGAGCGTCCGGCTGCCGGACGGTTCCCGGTACGCCCGCGTCGACCTGTCCACCACCGTCGACTGCGCTCGGGGCGCATCGCCCGCGCTCGCCCGGCTGGTCGAACAGGGCGAGGGGTGCTCCCGGTCGACGGCGGCCCTGTTCACGGACACCGAACGGCGCTCGCAGGTGACGGTCACCGTGCTGAGCTTCGAGCGGGTGGAGGACGCCTCGCGCGTGTTCACGATGGCCTCGGCGGACCCGGTGAGGTATCGGGTGGACCCGCTGGATCCGCCGCCGCAGGCCGGCCTGCCGACGGTCCCGCCGGGCTCGGCCACGGTCTCCGGACGCGCGATGACCGTCCGGTCGGTGGTGTTCGCGAACGGGCGGTGGGGCGGCGGCACGAAGACCGGGGAGGCCGAACTCGCCTCCCGTACCGAGGGGTTGCTCCGGCGGGCCGACGACACGGTGACGGCGTACGAGGAGGGGAGGAACTGACTTCGGTCCCCCACCCCAACTCGGGTGTGACGCACACCACTTCGGTTGACTCCTGTAACCGCTGAGTAACCTCGTTCGGTATCTCGTACATAGCGGCGTACGCTCCCCTACCCCTCAGGAGGCGCGCATGTCGCGCAGGAGAAGTCTCGGCACGAAGAAGAAGATCGCGCTGCTCGTCAGCGCCGCGGCGGTGGCGGGCGCCGGCGCCTTCGCCATGGCGTCCACCTCGAACGCCTCACAGAGCGGGCAGGACGCCAGGACGCTGTCCGCCGGGGACTCGACCGTCTGCGCGGGACTCGCCACGGCCCTCGGCAACAACGAGAAGTTCATCGAGGGCCAGAGGACGAACCCGGACGCGCAGTCCGAGGCCCGGATCGCCAACCGCGAGGCGGTCATCGCGCAGATCAAGGTCCAGCAGCAGGCGTCCGGCTGCGTCGTTGGGGAGTCGGCTCAGGACTCCCAGGCGACACAGCCTTCGCAGGCCGCTTCCGCTCCGGCGGCCTCCGCCCCGGCGGCCTCCGCCCCGGCCGGAAACACGGGTAGCGCCGGTAACGCGGGAAACGGCGGCGGTGCCGCCTCCGGCCAGCAGGTCTGCAACGGTTCCACGGTGACGCTCTCCGGCGAGGGCGGTGCCCCGGCCGCGTCGAGTAACCAGTTCCCGGCGGGAACCAAGCTGAAGGTCACCAACCTGGACAACAACAAGTCCACGACCGTCGAGGTGACCTCGGTCTCCGGCAGCTGTGCGCTGCTCAACAACGCGGCCTTCGAACTGGTCCGTGAGCCCGGCAAGTTCCTGATCCGCCGGGCCCTGATCGAGAAGGTGGGGTGACGTCCGGCCACCGGGCACCTCGGTGCACCGGGGGCACCCTCCGGAACACCCCTTGAGGGTGTACGTGTCATCGGTCCTGCTGCTCGCGGCCACGGGCAGCAGGACCGGCGCGTTCGGCGAACCCACCGATCCACCGCTCACACCGTGAGCCGCACCACAGAACCACCAGGTAACACGGGGTTCACATTCGAGCAACGACCGGGAAATCGCCTGTTGACAGTCTGCCCGGCAGACAAGGCGGCGCCCCAGTGCCGCAGCGCCGCAGCACCCGCACGTGCGTCAGACACACCCCGAAGGAAGTGGCCCGTGACCTTCAAGGCTGAGTACATCTGGATCGACGGCACCCAGCCGACGGCGAAGCTCCGTTCCAAGACGAAGATCATCGCGGGTGAGCCCGCCGGTCTCGACGCGCTGGGAATCTGGGGCTTCGACGGGTCCTCCACGAACCAGGCCGAGGGCCACTCCTCGGACCGTGTCCTCAAGCCGGTCTTCACCTGCCCCGACCCGATCCGCGGCGGCGACGACATCCTCGTCCTGTGCGAGGTCCTCAACATCGACATGACGCCGCACGAGTCCAACACCCGTGCCGCGCTCACCGAGGTCGCCGACAAGTTCGCCGCGCAGGAGCCGATCTTCGGCATCGAGCAGGAGTACACGTTCTTCCAGGACGGCTACCCGCTCGGCTTCCCCAAGGGCGGCTTCCCGGCCCCGCAGGGCGGCTACTACTGCGGCGTCGGCGCGGACGAGATCTTCGGCCGTGAGGTCGTCGAGGCGCACCTGGAGAACTGCCTGGCCGCCGGTCTCGCCATCTCCGGCATCAACGCCGAGGTCATGCCCGGCCAGTGGGAGTTCCAGGTCGGCCCGGTCTCCCCGCTCGAGGTATCCGACCACCTGTGGGTGGCCCGCTGGCTGCTCTACCGCACGGCCGAGGACTTCGGCATCGCCGCCACCCTCGACCCGAAGCCGGTCAAGGGCGACTGGAACGGCGCCGGCGCGCACACCAACTTCTCCACGAAGGCGATGCGCGAGGGCTACGACGCGATCATCACCGCGTGCGAGTCCCTGGGTGAGGGCTCGAAGCCGCTCGACCACGTCAAGCACTACGGCGCCGGCATCGACGACCGTCTGACGGGCCTGCACGAGACCGCCCCGTGGAACGAGTACTCCTACGGTGTCTCCAACCGTGGCGCCTCGGTCCGTATCCCGTGGCAGGTCGAGCAGGACGGCAAGGGCTACATCGAGGACCGCCGTCCGAACGCGAACGTCGACCCGTACCTGGTGACGCGTCTGATCGTCGACACCTGCTGCTCGGCGCTGGAGAAGGCCGGCCAGGTCTGATCCGCTCCGCGGCTCTCGCGAAGGGGCGCCCGCCGACTCGGCGGGCGCCCCTTGCGCATATCCTGCGCTCCCATGGGGACGGAGAGAGACCGGGCGAGTCTCGAACGCGCCTACGGCTCGACGGGTGACGTACCCGCGCTGCTGCGGGCGCTGGAGTCCACGGACCGGGCCGTGCGCGAGCGGGCGATGGACCGGCTGCATTCCTCCCTGTGCTTCCGGGAGGAGATCCCCACGGCACCCGCGGTGCCGCAGCTGATCCGGCTCGCCCTGCACGGCGCCGGCCCCCGGGCCGAACTGCTCGGTCTGCTGGCCGACCTCGCGAACTGGGCCGGGCACCGGGACGAACGGCAGCGGGCCCGGCGGGCCGTGGCGGAGGCGATGCCGTCCCTGATCCCCTTCGCACACGACGCCGACCCGGCCGTACGCGAGTCGATGGTGCTGCTGATCGCCGCGTGCGGCCGGGAGTCCGGCCCGGCGACGGCGCCCCTGCTGCGGGAGCGGCTCGCCGAGGAGAGCGACCCGCGGGTGCGTGCCCGGGTCGTGACGGCGCTCGGACTGCTGGAGCCGGGCGACGGCGCCTGGCGACACCGTCTGTTGGCCGACCCCGAGCCCCGGGTCGCGCTCGCCGCCGCGGAGGACCTGCTGCGCACCACCGAACCGCCCCTGCCGCACCCGCTGGTGGACGCCTGCGCGCGGGCGTACACCGCCGCCGCGGAGCAGCCCGAGGAACCGGAGACCTCGCTGTGGCCGGGGCACCACCAGCCGTTCACCGAGCGGCTGCTGGAGGACCCCGAGGCCGCACTGCGGGCCCTCGGCCGAGGGATGCCACTCGCCTTCGGGATCACCGAGCGCTGGCGGGACCGGGAGGCCGACGTGCTCCCGTGGGCGCTGCGCGAGACGGAGGGCGAGGCCTGGCAGCTGTACCGGCTGGCGCAGCTGACCTGCGCGCTGCCGCCGGAACTGCACGCGCGCGTGCGGGAGCGGGTGCTGCCGTACCTCGCCGACGACAGCCCGGCGGTGCGGGCCGGGGCGGTCACCGCGCTGGCCCGCGCGCGCGTGCCGGTGGCGCTTGCGGTCGAGCAGGCGCTGCGGCTGATCGGGGAGGCGCCCGGGGCGTACGACACCGTCCGCGCCGTCAAGGCGGTGACCGACGAGTTCGGGACCGCGGCGGCGCCCGTGGCGCGGGCGGTGGCCCGGCAGTCGGGGGACGGTCACTCGGAGCTGGTCAAGGTGCTGACGCGGTACCCCGAGGTGGCGGCGGACGCCGTCGAGGAGCTCGCCGGACTGCTGACCCGCCACGGCACCGGCTACCCGTCCGCCGCGGTCGCCGTGCTCACCGCGCTGGGGCGCGCCGCGGGCGACGTGGGCGAACGGGCCCTGCGGATCTGCGCGAGGGAGGGTGTCCACTCCTCGGTCTCGGCGGAGGCCGCGGTGGCGCTCTGGCCGGTCGCCTCGGACCCCGAGCCGGCGCTGTCGTTCCTCCGCCGGGAACTGACCGCCTCGACCTCCTCCTGGGCGACTAACCTCGCGGGCCGGCTCGGTGCCGCCGCCGCACCGCTGCTGCCGTTCATCGAGCCGCTTCTCACGGCCCGTACCCCGTCCGGCACCCGGGCCGCGGCCGCACTGGCCGTCTGGCGCATCACCGGCAGGACCGAGGACACCGTGGAGCCCCTGGCCCGGGAGGCGCTCGAGTGGCGGAGGCGCCACCCGGACCCGCCCCACCCGGTGGTGACGCTCACGGAGATGGGGCTCCTCCCCCGCTTCGCCGTGGAACCGCTGCGGCGTGGGGCCGAGGCACCACGGCGGTTCGTGAAGGACCTCATGTACGGCGACGCTACGCATCCGGACTACGTGCTGCGGGCCGCCGTCCGGGGGCTCATCGGGACGGCGCGCGTGGTCGGCTGACGCCGACTTCGCGCCAGGAATCGTCCAAGCTGCGAGCGGAGGCTCCTGTTACGGGCGGGTGTCTGCTTCAATGGGCCCATGGCCAGCTTCCAGAAGTGCACCGCGACGGGTCGTCACGACCTCGAGCCCTTCTGGCCTTCCCGCCAGCACCATGACTTCGACCGGGTGTGTTGCCGCGCGGTGAACGCGCCGGCCCTCTAAAGCCGTACACCCCGGCCTTCGGCCAGCGCGCACGACGTACGTCCTCGACGAGCCCGACCACGAATCGCGGCCGTCGTCCTCCCCGACGAACTTCTCGCGCGAAAGAGCTGACCTCTCATGGCGAACACTCGCTCTCTCTCCTCCGCTCCCAGCCTCACCGCCGCCACCCCGAACGGCACCGCCCGCCATCGACTGCGGGCCGTCGACCGGGACGAGGTGGTCGACGTCACCGACTTCCTGCCGCCGGGCGCGACCTGGCTGCCCGCTCCCCCGCACACCCTGCCCGCCCTGCCGGGTCAGCCGCCGATGGTCGGCTACCTGGTGCTCGTCCCGGCCGACCAGCAGCCGCCGTTCCTGCCGGTGGCGGTTCCGGACCGGCCGGCGGCCGAGGAGGCCGCCGAGCCCGAGGGCGTCGGGCGTCCGCTCGTACGGATCGACCCCGTACAGCGCACGGCCGCCGTCGACGGTCAGGAACTCGACCTCACCTACCTGGAGTTCGAGCTGCTCGCGCACCTGGTCGCGCACCCGAACCGGGTACACACCCGCGACCAGCTCGTCACCACGGTGTGGGGCTACGGGCACGTGGGCGACGGTCGTACGGTCGACGTGCACATCGCCCGGCTGCGCCGCAAGCTGGGCGCACAGCACCGCCAGTCGATCCAGACGGTGCGCCGGGTCGGCTACAAGTACACCCCGCCGACCGGCAACTGACCCACTCGGTCTGCCGACGGCAGAGCACGGTTCCCCGCCGCGTCCGGACCGGGCACAGTCACCGGTATGAGACTTCTGGTGCTGGGTGGTACGGAGTTCGTGGGACGGGCCGTCGTCGAGGCGGCCCTCGGGCGCGGCTGGGACGTGACGGTCTTCAACCGGGGGCGGTTCGCATCCACTCCCGGTGCCCGGTCGCTGACCGGTGACCGCACCTCGCCCGGCGGCCTCGACGCGCTGGCCGAGGGCGACTGGGACGCCGTCGTCGACACCTGGTCGGCGGCGCCCCGCGCGGTGCACGAGGCGGCGCGGCTGCTGCGGGGTCGCGCCCGCCGGTATGTGTACGTGTCGAGCTGCTCGGTGTACACCTGGGCCCCGCCCGCCGGGTACGCCGAGGACGCGCCCGTCGTCGAGGGGGCCGAACCCGACGCCGGACAGAGCGACTACGCACGGGACAAGCGCGGCGGCGAGCTGGCCGTCGTCGACGCCTTCGGCGCGCAGTCCTCCGTTCTCGTACGGGCCGGGCTGATCCTCGGCCCGTACGAGAACGTCGGACGGCTGCCCTGGTGGCTGACCCGGATAGCCGCCGGTGGTCCGGTCCTCGCGCCCGGCCCACGCGAGCTGCCCCTGCAGTACGTGGACGTCCGCGATCTCGCCGAGTGGATCCTCGGCGCGGTCGAGCGGGAGCTGAGCGGGCCGTACAACCTGATGAGCCCGCAGGGCCACGCGACGATGAGCGGGCTGCTGGAGGCGTGCGTGCGGGCGACCGGCTCGGACGCCGAACTGCGGTGGACGGCGCCGGAGATCATCCTCGACGCGGGCATCGAGCCGTGGACCGAACTGCCCGTGTGGGTACCGCCGGGCAGCGACATGCACGACGCCCTGCACGCGGCCGACGTCTCCCGGGCGGTGGAGGCGGGGCTGGCCTGCCGTCCCGTCGAGGAGACCGTCGCCGACACCTGGGCGTGGCTGAGGTCGATCGGCGGTGAGGCACCCCAGCGTCCGGACCGCACCCGCAAGGGCCTCGACCCGGAGGTGGAGGCGAAGGTCCTCGCCGCGGGCACCGGCGGACCGGGCCCCGAAGGTGTACCTGGCACCACCCTCTGACCGGGGCGTCGGGCCAGTGACCGTCCGTCCGCGGCTCGGCCAGACTTGAGGGCATGAACACCAACACGAAGAGCGGCGAGGGCGGTTCGAGGGCGCGCGGGATGCTGCTCACCGCCGGACGGGGGCTCGCGCTGGCCGTCGGGTCACTGCCGCTGAGCATCCTGGGCCTCTGCCTCTCCCTCGTGTCGATGGCGCTGATACCGATCGGGGTCGGAGCCCTCACCACGCCCTATGTGGTGAAGGGGGTGCGCGCCTACGCCGAGCGTCGGCGGGCGCTCGCCGAGCGGTGGGGCGGGGTGCGCGTCCCGTCGGCGTACCGGCCGGCTCCCGCCACCGCCAACCCGTTCCGGCGCACCTACGCGCTGCTGCGCGACCCGGCGACCTGGCGGGACCTGCGGTGGCTCCTGGTGGACATGACGGCCGGGTACCTGACCGCGCTGCTGCCGGCCGTCCTGGTCCTCTATCCGCTGGAGGGGCTGGCGCTGGCGGCCGGGCTGTGGCGGGTCGTGGGTGACGGCGACGGCGGCGCCTACTGGTACGCCTTCGTGCCCGTGGACAGCCAGGCCACCGCGCTGGGCGCCGGCGCCCTGGCCGCCGCCCTGCTCTTCGTCGCCCACCGGTACACGGTGAGCGTGTTCCAGGTCCACTTCCGTCTCACGGAGGCCATGCTCACCCCGAGCCAGGCCGAACTGGCCGAGCGAGTAAGGGTGTTGACGGAGACCCGGCGGGACGCCGTGGACACCTCGGCCGCCGAACTGCGCCGCATCGAGCGGGATCTGCACGACGGCGCCCAGGCCCGGCTGGTCGCGATGGGCATGGACCTCGGCACCGTCGAGATGCTCGTCGACAAGGACCCGGAGAAGGCCAAGGCGCTGCTCGCGCAGGCCCGCCGGTCGTCGGCCGAGGCGCTCTCCGAGCTGCGCGACCTGGTGCGCGGCATCCACCCGCCGGTACTGGCCGAGCGTGGACTCGGCGACGCCGTAAGGGCGTTGGCACTGCAGCTGCCGGTCGCCACCGAGGTGAGCGTCGACCTCGAAGGCGGCCGGGTGGACGCGCCCGTGGAGTCGGCGGCCTACTTCGCGGTGAGCGAGCTGCTCACCAACGCGGTCAAGCACTCCGGCGCCGGCCGGATCTGGGTCGACCTCCATCACGGTGCGGGCCGGCTGCGGATCTCGGTCACCGACGACGGCGCGGGCGGTGCGGCGATCGGGGCCGGCTCGGGTCTCGCCGGTGTCGAACGGCGACTGGGTACATTCGACGGCGTCCTGGCCGTCAGCTCTCCTGCCGGCGGTCCCACCATGGTGACCATGGAGATCCCTTGCGTGTTGTCCTAGCCGAGGACCTCTTCCTGCTGCGGGACGGTCTCGTCCGGCTGCTGGAGGCCTACGACTTCGAGATCGCCGCCGCTGTCGAGACCGGGCCCGAACTGGAGCGGGCGCTCGCCGAACTGGAGCCGGACGTCGCCGTGGTCGACGTCCGGCTCCCGCCCACGCACACGGACGAGGGCCTCCAGTGCGCGCTCCGGGCCCGCCGCAGAAGGCCCGGACTGCCGGTGCTCGTCCTCTCCCAGCACGTCGAGCAGCTGTACGCGCGCGAGCTGCTCGCCGACGGCACCGGCGGGATCGGCTATCTGCTGAAGGACCGGGTGTTCGACGCGGAACAGTTCGTGGACGCCGTACGGCGGGTCGCGGCCGGGGGTACGGCGATGGACCCGCAGGTGATCCAGCAGCTGCTGGCCCGGCGTTCGGGTGACGGACAGGGGCCGGTGGACCGGCTCACGCCGCGCGAGCGGGAGGTGATGGAGCTGATGGCGCAGGGCCGGTCGAACGCGGCGATCGCGGGCAAACTGGTCGTCACCGAGCGGGCGGTCGCCAAGCACACCGCGAACATTTTCGTGAAGCTGGGTTTGGAGGTCTCGGACGACGACAACCGCAGGGTGCTGGCGGTGCTGGCCTATCTGGACCGGGATCGCTGACCTCACCAACTGCTGCGTTGTGTGAGGGTTTTGGGGTTGTTTTGTCGTACGGAGCTCTCATCAATTTCTGAGCGGGCTGAACACCTCCGGGGCCACGCGCGTAAGTGAGGGGGCAGCTTCAGCTTCACTCCTGTCGGGCGCCTCGATGCTGCCCCGCAAGGAAGTCAGAGGAGTTCCATGGGACGCAACATACGTAAACGCCGTTCGTCGATGGCCACGAAGGCCGTGGCAGCATCGGCGGCCCTAGCGCTCGGCGGGGGCGGGCTGATCTGGGCGAACTTCTACGCTTCGGCGCACGAGTCGAACTCGGGCCAGAACTCGACCAAGGCCGCCAACGCGGCCGCACAGGTCGCCACCATCTCCTGCCCGGATGTGGGGCAGAAGCTGACCAACGTGCCCAACGGCGCGAAACAGGGTGTCGCGACCGAGCTGGCCAACCTCGACAAGCAGATCACCGAGGCCTACGCCCGGCTCGCTTCCACGCGTCAGGCCCAGACCAACGACGCCAGCTTCGTGCAGAACGCGATCACCGGTCCCCTCAAGGAGAAGCGCGCGGCCACGATCGACCGGATCCGCATCAACATCCAGCGATCCGGCGGCCAGTTCAACAGCTCGCTGAGCCAGTTGGCGGCCTGCACCACGCAGGCGGCGAACACCAACGCCGGCCAGGCGGGCGGCGGCCAGCAGAACAACGGCGGCCAGCAGAACGGTGGCCAGCAGAACAACGGTGGCCAGCAGAACGGCGGCCAGCAGAACGGTGGCAACGCCGGCCAGGCGCAGAACGGCCAGGGCGGCAACGGCCCGGTCGCCGCGGACTTCGTGGACATCACGAAGGTCCAGGCCAACGCGCAACTGGGCGTGGGCGCGAACGGCGCCAAGGCCAACGGCAACGGCGGTTCCCGGGGCACCTTCACCTCGAGCTGCGGCACCAACGGGAACGACAACCACAACACGGACAACGTGATCGTCGCCCCCGGTGTCACCAACGGCGCGCACCACCTGCACGACTACGTCGGCAACCAGAACAACGACGCGTTCGCCAGCGACCAGGAGCTGGCGGGAGCCGGCACCAGCTGCCAGAACCAGGGCGACAAGTCCTCGTACTTCTGGCCGGTGCTGCGTGTCCAGGACGGCTCGCAGGACTTCGACCAGAACAACGACGGCGGTGGCAAGGAAGGCAACGTCGGCAAGATCCTGCAGCCCGCCCAGGCGCAGATCAAGTTCGTCGGCAACAAGAGGGGCAAGGTCGTCGCGATGCCGACGGCCCTGCGCATCATCACCGGTGACGCGAAGGCCTTCGTCAACGGCAACGCCAACGCGAACGTGAACTGGAGCTGCACCGGCTTCGAGAACAAGGTGCAGCTGGAGACCCAGTACCCGATCTGCCCGCAGGGCAGCCAGGTGGTGCGGACGACCAACTTCCAGAGCTGCTGGGACGGTCAGAACATCGACAGCGCCAACCACCGCACGCACGTGGCCTTCGCCCAGGCCGACGGCACCTGCGCCAACGGCTTCAAGGCGATCCCCCAGCTCCAGGTCCGGCTCGTCTACAACGTCCCGGCCCCGAAGCTCCAGAACGGGACCGTCGTGCAGCCGTACGCGGTGGACAGCTTCCCGGAGAACCTGCACAAGCCGATCACCGACCACAACGACTTCATCAACTTCTTCTCGACGAACCTGATGAACAAGATGGTCAACTGCATCAACACCGGCAAGAAGTGCAAGTGACCCGCTGAGCGGGCCGCCCGGTAGAGCCTGCCGGTAGAACCGAACGGCAGGGCCGACCGAGAAGGCCGGCGGTGAGGATTCCTCACCGCCGGCCTTCCGGTGTGCGCCGGGTGCGCGGGGCGCGGCGCGGACGCGGGGTCCGGTCAGTGACCGGAGTGCGAGGCGCCTTCGGAGGGTTCGCCCGACACGTGCGCGGAGTGGTCCGTGCCCTCCTCGATGTCACCGCCGAGGGTCTTGCGCAGCGCCGTCACGGTGCTGGTCTCCTCACCCACGGCGATCCACTTGCGGCCGACCAGGTAGTGGCCGCCGTAGTCCTTGGCCCCGTTGATCCACTCGCGCTGACCGCGGTCGGTGGCGAAGGTCAGCAGGATGAACTTGCCGTCGCCGTTCTTGCAGAGGGCCTGCCGGAGTTCGTCGGCGTCGGTCTGCATGTCGGGCGTGCACTTCACCTCGGCGGCCAGGTGCTCCAGGCTGCCGGTCGCCGTCACCGGGACGGTCTCCTCGGCCCCGCCGGAACCGCAGCCCGTCAGCACCAGCGCCGCCGCGGCGGCGGCCACCGCGAGCATCGGTCGGGTCATCTTCATCCGTTCCTCCCTGCAAGAGCCTCGCACTGGATACGGCTCTCACGCGCGGTGCGCTCAAAATACCCCTGCCCGGTGGGGACACCCGTGCGAGAGTGTGCCGGTGAACCAAGACTGGGAAGATCGCGTGACCGCCGCCTGGGCCGGCTTCGACGAGTATCCGGAAGAGCGCGCGGCCGAGTTCCGGGCCGTGATCGACAAGCTGGTCGCCGAACTCCCCGAGGGCAGTCCGCTGGGCCCGTTCGAGCAGGCCTGCGCCTGGGACTCGACCGGCCACTCGGACCGGGCCGCCCCGCTGTACCGGGACGCGCTCGCGCGCGGGCTGAGCGAGGTGAGCGGCTACAAGGGCCGGCGAGCCAAGATCCAACTCTCCAGCTCCCTGCGCAACATCGGGCAGGCGGACGAGGGCGTCAAGCTGCTGACCCCCGAACTGGACGCTCCATCGGACGAGTTGGACGACGCCGTACGCGCCTGTCTGGCCCTGTGCCTGTCGAGCCTCGGCCGCGACCGCGAGGGCCTGTCCCTGGTGCTCGGCGCCCTGGCCCCCCATCTGCCGCGCTACCAGCGGTCGATGGCCAACTACGCGAAGGCGCTGCGGGAGGACTGACCCGCCCGGGGTGACCATCCTCCGTTTCGCTCGTTCTGCTGGACGTGCAGTCACAGGATGTCGCCCCGCGCCCCGCACCCGGATCCTCCGCCGACCGGACCGTCGACGTCGAGCAGGCCGAGGCCGCGCTCGTCGAGCACTACCCGCGGCTCGTCCGGCTCGCCTATCTGGTGCTGCCCTCCGGCCTCGGCCGCGGTCGGCGCGTCCTGACCGCCCACGCCCTCGCCCAGCGCGCCCTGCCCCGCGGCAGCGCCTCGACCCCCGTCATCCCGGCCCAGAACGGGGGCGCGGGGGACGGCCGTGACGGCGACCCCGGGTACGCCTACATCCGCCTCCAGGTCGTGCGTGCGGCGCTGGAGGCGGGACTGCCGCTGCGGCTCCGGGCCCGGCGCAGGCGCGCGCAGCTCCCGCCGCTGCTCCCCCGGGTGTGGGGTCTGCGGCTCTTCCCCCGCTCCGGCGGCGCCGACGAGCTCGCCCTGGACCAGCGCCTGGCCACCCTGTCGGGCCCGGCCCGGGCCGCCTATGTGCTGCGCGGTCTGGAGCGGCTCCCCGACGGCGACGTCCGCGAGGTGCTGACCGGGTCCGGCGTCCCGGGCGCCGAGGTGACGGCGGCCCTGCGCGAGGCGGGCCAGGTCCCCGCCGACCGGTACACCCTGCTCGACTCCCCCGAGTTCGACGCCTGCTCGCTCCAGGTCCGGCCCACCGATCTGATGCGCCGCCGCCGGCACACCAGGGCCGCGCTGGCCGCCGCGGCCGCGCTCGCCGTGTGCGGCGCCCTGGTCGCGCTGCCCGGCGGCGGCTGGGGACCCGACGGCGCCGCCGCCCCGCTGTACGCGCAGAACCCGGCCGCCGAGGCCGCACTCGACCCCGGGCGGCTGGTGAAGGTGTCCCCCGCCGCCTGGAAGACCTCCGCGCGCACGGACTTCTCGGTCTGGCCCGCGCGTGGGCCCCTCACCCGCGACAGCGCGCTGCTGCGCCGCGCCCTCGCCGTCTGGGCCCGCCCCGGGAAGGCCGTGCACGTCTCCGCCACCCCGGAGACACCGTTGGGCGGCCCCGCCGGACCGCCCCAGCTCCTCTACGCGGGCGAGGTCGACAACGCGCGCGTGGTGGTCCTTCACGACGGTCTGCGCATCGCCCGCTACGCCGAGCCGAAGGACGGCACCGCCGGGGCGGCCCTCGACTTCGCGCGGGTCGACGGCGCGACCGGCCCCGAGGCGGGCGCGCTGGTGCTGGGCCGGGCGGACGGCAACGTGCGCTATCTGACGGCGCCCTGGGTGACGAAGGCCGGCGAGCGGGACCTGTCGAAGCCGGGTGCCGGGGTGATGGACCTGACGCTGACCGACGGGATCACCTCGCCGCTGTCCAGCCCGGCCACCCACACCGGCACGTGCACGACCTGGAACGTGCTCCAGCTGACGGACGCCTCCGGCACCCATCTGCTCAGCGATCTCGGCGAGCTCGTCCCCGCCCGCCTCACCGCGGGGCGCCCGGCCGCGCCCAAGGAGGCGAGCGGCGCGGCGGCGCTGCGGACCTGGGCGCCGTTCGCCTGCTCACTGGCCGACGCCCGCGGACAGGGCGTACGGACGGTCAACGCCTGGGGCTACACCCGGCAGCAGCTGCCCGACGCGAACGGAGCGGCGACCTGGGTGTGCACCCGGGCCGAGACCTGGCGGGGCGACGGAAGCAGGGTGCTGGCCCAGTTCCACACGCCGGGCGGGCTGTTCGGAGCGGCCGTGGCGAAGGCCGGGGACGTACCGGCGTGCGGGCCGCGCGATCCGCATGTGCTGGCCGGGGTGCTGTGGAAGTCGAAGGGCGGCGACTGGTACCTCCTCGCCGCCGGCGACAAGGCGACGGCGTCCGTCCGGGCGACCGGCGGGGTGACCGGGTCCGGTCAGGGCAACCTGCTGGCGGTACCGACGAAGCAGGGCGCGCAGGCCGGCCTGGAGGGCCGGCTGAAGGACGGTCGGTCGATCAGCGGACTGCGCTGACCCCGTCCGCGGGCACCTCGGTGGGACGAGCCGGGTGAGCAAGTGGTGCGGGCGAGTTGTCGCACAGGGGTTCACCCCCGCCCTACCCGTCAGTACATTGACATCATGTCCAACAAGCCCGAGAGACGGCCGGACGAGCGTGTCACGCTCAAGGCACGCAAGGTGTCCTTCTCCTGGGAGGGCACCCCGCTGCACTGGGTGCCGGGGGACCCGTTCGCCACGCACACCATCAACGTGCTGCATCTGCTGCTGCCGGCCGGCGAGCGCTGGTTCGTGCACGTCTACCGGCAGGTGCTCCCGTACATACGCGACGAGCGGCTGCGCGAGGACGTCATCGGGTTCATCGGGCAGGAGGCGATGCACTCCCAGGCCCACGACGAGGTGCTGCCGCATCTGCGGGAGCAGGGGCTCGACCCGACGCCGTACACCGCGCAGGTCGACTGGTTCTTCGAGAAGCTCCTCGGTGACCGGACCCTGCCGCCGGGCCGGGCCCGGCGCTGGTGGCTGATGGAGCGGGTGGCGCTGATCGCGGCCATCGAGCACTACACCGCGTTCCTCGGCGACTGGGTGCTGAACGCCGAGGAGCTCGACCGGCGGGGCGCCGACCCGACCATGCTGGACCTGCTGCGCTGGCACGGGGCCGAGGAGGTCGAGCACCGGTCCGTCGCCTTCGACCTCTTCACCCACCTCGACGGCGGCTACCGGCGACGGGTGCGGACCTGGGCCACGGCGTTCGCGGCGCTGGTGTTCCTGTGGCAGCGCGGGACCCGCTTCTTCATGGAGAACGACCCGACCCTGACCGACGGCCGCGCCTCCTTCAAGGACTTCTACGTCCGCGGCAGACGGGGCACGCTGCCCGCGACCGGCGATCTGCTGAGGTCGGTCCCGCGCTATCTGAGCCGCGCGTACCACCCCTCGCAGGAGGGCTCCACCGAGCAGGCGGTCGCCTATCTCGCCTCCTCCCCCGCCGCGCTGGCCGCGCTCGCCGCCGAAGAGGGGGCGTCGTGATGGCGAAGCCGCTGACCGCCGTGGCCGTCGCGGGCGCGGCACTGCTCGTCCGGCGGGCGCTGCGCCGCCGGATCCGGGTCTCGCCGCTGTGGCCGATGCCCGCGCTGGCCGAACCGGTCTCCGGCCGGCCCCGGTCGCGGGCACTGCGGCTGCTGGTCACCGCGCGGCACGAGATCGCCGAGGGTGTCGTCCGACTGCGGCTGGAGGGAAGCGACTTGCCGCGCTGGGAGCCGGGGGCACATCTCGACCTGGTGCTGCCTTCGGGCCTGGTACGGCAGTACTCGCTGTGCGGGGACCCGCAGGACACCTCCTCCTACACCGTCGCCACGCGGCTCGTCACGGACGGGCGGGGCGGCTCGCGCGAGGTGCACGAGCAGGTGCGGGAGGGGATGGCGGTCGAGGTGCGGGGGCCCCGCAACCGCTTCCCGCTCGTCGAGGCACCCTCGTACGTCTTCGTCGCCGGGGGCATCGGCATCACGCCGATCCTGCCCATGCTGCGGGCCCTCCCCGAAGGCGCCGAGTGGCGGCTGCTCTACGCCGGTCGGACCCGGGCCTCGATGCCGTTCCTGGAGGAGGTCGAGAAGCTCGGCGGGGAGAACCGCGGCCGGGTGACGGTGGTGGACGGGCGGCCCGGTCTCGACGCGCTGCTCATGGACCTGCCCGAGGGGGCGGCCGTCTACTGCTGTGGCCCGGAAGGGCTGATGGCGGCGGTGGAGGAGCGGGTGCCGCACGTCCGGGTCGAGCGGTTCGCGGCGCGTACCGTCCGGGACGGCGACCCTTTCGAGGTCGAACTCAGGCGCACCGGGCGAGTGGTGACCGTCGCGGCCGACTCGACCGTGCTGGCCGCCGTCCGAGCCGAACTGCCGAACACCCTCTACTCGTGCGAGCAGGGCTTTTGCGGGACCTGCCAACAGCGGGTACTGGCGGGTGAGGTGGAACACCGGGACGAACTGCTCACCGACGCGGAGCGCGACGACTCGATGCTGATCTGTGTCTCCCGGGCGCGCAGCGAGCGCCTGGTGCTGGACATGTGACCCGGCACGCGGCCCCGCGCTCCGCTCGCCCGCACGGAACGACGGTGACGCGAAGGACGGGGCGAAAAATGACTGACATGTGACCGGACAAGCAGTCGGTTAAGTGACGGATGGGGTGAACGTCTGCACCGGTCCGGTCCGTTCTGGGCCGGAACCGATCGGTAAGGTGTTCGCATGACTACCGGGGTTCGTCGCAGAATGGGAGTCGAGGAGCGTCGGCAGCAGTTGATCGGCGTCGCCCTCGAACTGTTCGCCCAGCGCTCGCCGGACGAGGTCTCCATCGACGAGATAGCCGCGGCCGCGGGCATCTCGCGTCCCCTCGTCTACCACTACTTCCCCGGCAAACTCAGCCTGTACGAGGCCGCGTTGAAGCGGGCGTCAGAAGATCTCGCGGGCCGGTTCGCCGAGCCGCGCGAAGGACCGCTCGGCTCCCGGCTGCTCCGCGTGATGCGCCGCTACTTCGACTTCGTCGACGCGCACGGCCCGGGTTTCTCCGCCCTCATGCGCGGCGGCCCGGCGGTCGGCTCCTCGACCACGAACGCCCTCATCGACGCCGTCCGCCAGAACGCCTACGAACAGATCCTGTCGCACCTGGGAATCACCGACGCTCCCCCGCGCCTGGAGCTGATCGTCCGCTCCTGGATATCGCTCGCCGAGTCGACCGCGCTGATCTGGCTGGACGGGCGGCGCATCCCGCGCGAGGAACTGGAGGTCCAGCTCGTGCAGGACTTCGCCGCGCTGACGGCCGTCGGCGCGGCCCACGACGACGAGCTGCGCACACTGCTGCGCCCCGTGCTCGGCGACGAGCCGGCCGACGGGCCGTTCGGCGACCTGGTCACCCGGCTCATCGCCCTGGCCTCCTGAAGCGGGACTCCGCGGAGACGGCCTAGCTCTCGTACTTGCGGTACGACGGGTCGAGGTCGCGCACCTCGGCGGAGGCGTGCAGCACGAAACCGTCCTGCGTCACGTGCTTGCGCAGCAGCTCCAGTACGGCCTCGGTCAGCTTCGTCTTCGTCTCGTCGGTACGTCCGGCCAGCAGCCCCAGCGTGACGTGGACGACCGCGTGCCCCCGCTCCTCGGGATCGTCGTAGCCGAACGCGGTGAACTCGGCGGGACGGAACAGGGTCTTGCAGGCTTCCGGCTTGGCGGCCGCGATCTCGACGACCGAGGTGTGCAGGGCCCGAGCGAATCCGTTCCGGTCGAAGGCGGACGCCATCGTGGTCGAGTAGTCGACGGTGATCTGCGGCATGGGCGCACTCCTGTTCCAGGGAAACAAGGATCAGCCTAAGTCGTCAGCCGCAGGGCCAGCATCGCGATGTCGTCCTCCCGGTCGTGGCCGAAGCTGGTGAGGAGGGTGTCGCACAGCGCGTCCAGGCCCGGCATGGCGCCGATGGCCGCCGCGCGCAGCTGCTCCATCGAGACCGCGAGGTCGGTGCCCCGGGTCTCGATCAGACCGTCGGTGACCATGAGGAGCCGGTCGGTGGGTTCGAGGAACAGTTCGGTGGGCGGCGGGTGGGGCACGCCCGGGCCGAGCAGCGGGCCGGCCGCCTTGGCGTACTCGGCGCCGCCGGTGTCCCGGACGATCAGCGGCGGGATGTGCCCCGCGTTTGCGATCCGGACACGCCCGGTTCCGGGGTCGATCAGCACCAGACAGACGGTCGCCGTGACCCCGGGGTGGTAGAGCCGGAGCATCCGGTCGAGGCGCTCGGCGAGCACGGCCGGGTCGCTCTCGTCGACGCAGTAGGCGCGCAGCGCGTGCCGGATCTCGACCATGACGGTGGCTGCCTCGAGCGAGTGCCCGACGACGTCGCCGACCGCGGCCAGCACCCCTTCCCCGGTGCGCAGGGCTGCGTAGAAGTCACCGCCGATCTCCGCCTCCCGGGACGCGGGCACATAGCGGACGGCGACGTCGACGCCCGGCAGCTCGGGCAGCCGCTGCGGCCGGGGAAGGAAGCTGTGCTGAAGGGTGAGCGCCACGTGCCGCTCGGCCTGGTACCTCAGCAGCGGCTCGGCGGCGAGCGCGGTGGCCTGGGCGAGCCGGGCCAGCCGGGACTCGGTCTCGGGGTCCACCCGGCGGACCCCTCGGGTGGGGGTGGCCAGACACACCGAGGACCGGCCGTCCTGGGTGGGGATCAGCACCAGCCGGGCGTCGTGCGGCACCCCGGGCCGGAAGAACCCGGCGGGCCACAGCGGCGCGGCCACCGTGGTGATCCGCACCCCCGCCTGGCCGTGGGTGAGCCGCCGCAGCAGTGCCACGACGGTCTGGTGGGCTTCCTGGTCCGGCAGCGCGAGCGAGGTGCGGTTCCTGGAGGTGCCGCGGTGCAGCACGTCGTCCGGGCCGAGGACGAAGACGGCGGCGGGCGAGCCGGTGATCCGCGCGGTGCCCTCGGCGGCGGCGTCGGCCAGTTCCTGCGGGGAGCGCGCCGCCTGGATGCCGACGATCGCCTCCGACAGCAGCGACAGCCGCCGGGCCGCCGCCTGGTCGTCGGCCCGAAGTCGCGCGGCCCGCACGGCAGCCCGGACCACCGCGTCGATCTCCTCGGGCTCGGCGGGCATCGCCAGGTGGGCCTCGCCGCCCGCGTCCAGCCCCTGCCCGCGGTCGCCAGGGGCCACTTCACCGGCCGAGAAGTGCACGACGGGCAGCCCGGCCATGTGCGGCCGGGCCTTGAGCCGGCGGCACAGCTCGAAGCCGCTCATGTCCGGCAGCTCGACGTCGACGAGGGCCACGTCCGGCAGGGCGCCCTTGCGCCGCCGTACGTCCAGTTCGACGAGGGCCTCGTGGCCGGTGCCGACCGCGACGACCTGGTGACCGGCGCGGCGCAGCACCACCCCGAGGGCGAACCGGCCGGCCGCCGTACGGTCCACGACCAGCACGGTCGTGTCGGTCCGTCTGTCGCTGACGTCGGCGTTCATCTGGTGTCGGCCCTCGGACTCACCGGTGGAGCAGGCCGGATGCAAGGCCTGCTCCACCAAGGTAATGCCCCTGTCTAGGGGGTCGTCCGGGAGAACACCGCGACGGTCCGGCCCGGCACGGCGAACGTGCCGGACTCCGTCACGTAGGACGCGGCCTTGACGGTGGGGTCCGACCCCGCCGCCTGCACCGGGTGCAGCCGGTATCCGGTCCCGGCGAGCGTGTCGACGGTCTGCTTCCGCTCGGTCGGCGTCGCGTTGAACACGACGACGAGGTCACCGAGTTCCATGGTGATCACCCCGGGCGTCTCGTCCTTCCCGGACAGCGGGAACGAGAGCGCCGACTGCACCTGCGCGGCCGACCCGAGGGAGAACACCTTCTCGGTGGTGCGGACCCTCAGCAGATCCTGGTAGGCGGCGGAGGCGGCGGTGATCTGCGGGCAGCCGACCCCGACGGTGGTCAACAGGGGCTTCGCGTAGGGCCACTTGGAGGCGTTGTCGACGGCCGGCGGCAGTCCCCGGCCGAAGCCGTTGCCGGCGGCGCAGTTCCAGTGGATCGCGTTGAACCAGTCCCCGCTGTCGTAGGAGTTGCGGTCCAGGGACTTGGAGCGCAGCAGGTCGGTGCCGGCCTGGGACAGGGCCGGGCCCTGGGAGAGCGCGGCGGTGGCCATGGCGAGGACCTGCATACGGGAGCGGTCGGCCGCCGAGGTGTCCCCCGGCAGCTTGTACGCCAGCGCGTCGAACAGCGACTCGTTGTCGTGCGCGTCGACATAGGCGAGGGCGTCGCCGGGCGCGTCCGCGTAGCCGGCCGGGGCGCCGTTGTAGTCGACCTCGGCGCCGGTGACCTCCTTGCCGTCGGTGTCCGTGAAGCCGTACGAGGCGAGGTTGCCGCTCAGCCCGACCTTGATCAGGTCCTGGTAGTGCAGCAGCCGGGCCTTCTGCTCGGCCGAAGTGCCGTTGTTCGTCGACGAGTTGGGGTCGGTGTAGAGCCCGGACGCGAAGCCCTGGACGCCCGGGTCCTCGTCGAAGGGACCGCCGCCGCGCACGGCGTCGCGTGCCCGGTCGGAGAAGGTCGCGATGCCCGTGCCCGCCATGTTCTTCTGCGTGGCCTGGACGAACCGGGCGTCGTCGGCGACCTCGCCGAAGTTCCAGCCCTCGCCGTAGAGGATGATCTTCTTGCCGTCGACACCGTCCTTGGCGAGGGTGAGCGCGTCCAGCGCCTTGCGCACCGCCAGGATGTTGGCCTTGGGGTGGTGTCCCATGAGGTCGAAGCGGAAGCCGTCGACCTTGTACTCCTTGGCCCAGGTGACGATCGAGTCGACGACCAGCTTGCCCATCATCGCGTTCTCGGTCGCGGTGTTCGCGCAGCAGGTGCTGTTCGCCACCGAGCCGTCGGCGAGCAGCCGCTGGTAGTAGCCGGGGACGATCCGGTCGAGGACGCTGGTCGCCGCCTGGCCGCTCGCCGCCGTGTGGTTGTAGACGACGTCCATGACGACCCTGAGGCCCTCCTGGTTCAGCGACTTCACCATCCGGCGGAACTCGACGGTACGGGCGGTCCCGTCCGGGTCGCCGGCGTAGGAACCCTCGGGGACCGTGTAGTGGTACGGGTCGTACCCCCAGTTGTAGGCGTCCTTCGCGGCGGTCGCGGCCACGCACTCCTGCTGCTTCTCGGAGTCGGCCGGGTAGGAGGCCAGGTCGCAGCCGGGGGTCGACTGCGCGGCCTTGTCCTCGGCGATGGTCGCAATGTCGAAGACGGGCAGCAGATGGACGTACGACGTGCCCGCCGCCGCCAGCTCCCGCAGATGCTTCGATCCGTCGCTGTCCCGGTCCGTGAAGGCCAGGTAGGTGCCCCGGTCCTGGGCGGGGACGGTGGTGTCCGCGACGGAGAAGTCCCGGACGTGCAGTTCCTGGATCTGGGCGTCCTTCAGCGGGACGGCCTTCGGCTTGGTGAGCGTGGACCAGCCGCCGGGGGCGAGGGTCCTGTCGTCGAGGTCGACGACGAGACTGCGCCCGGAGTCGGTGGTGAGGGCGACCGAGTAGGGGTCGGTGACCTTGTTGGTGACGACCTTGCCGACACTGGGCGCCCACACCGTCACGGCGTACCGGTAGGGCTTGTTCTTCCAGGACCTGGGGCCGGTGACGGACCAGACGCCGGTGGTGTCGTCGCGCTTCATCTTCACGGTGGAGCCGTCGAGCTCCAGGGAGACCTGCTGTGCCGTCGGGGCCCAGACGGCCAGGGTGGGCCGGCCGTCGCGGAAGGTCGGACCGAGCCGCGCCTTGGTCGCACCGCTGTACAGGTCGTCGAGCACGCCCGCGATCTGTACACCGGTCGCCGCCGGCACCGCGCCGTTCGCGGCCCGTTGGGAGGCGACGACCTGACCGCTCAGCGCCTCACGCACCCGGTCCCGGTCGCGCGGGTCGACGGACCAGGCGGTGTAGGCCTTGAGGTGCGGGTAGGCGGCTTTCTGGGCGTCGGTGAGGGTGGTCTTCGTCAGCCGCAGCCACTTGGCGGCCCCGGTCAGGGTGCCGTTCTTGACCGCGATCTCGCCCTTGCCGCTGTACAGCAGCTGGGTCGAGGCGGCGGCCTCGGAGCCGTTCCAGGCGACGGTGTTCCGGTCGATCCAGACCGCCTTGGACGTGGTCAGGTCGAGGGCCGCCGCGGAGCCGGTCGGCTGCGGGAGCAGGTACTTCTCCTGCCCGCTCAGCAGCCACACCTCGTGCCCGTTGCTCGTCAGGTCCAGCGACTGATCGGTCGGGAGGTCCTTCTCGTCGCCCTTGTGCAGGATGTAGCTGAGGCTGGTGGCGCCGGCGGTGAGCGGCACCTCGAAGACCGCGCCGTACGCGTCGGTCGTGGTCGGCTTCAGCGGGTTCGACCACTCGGTGGGGTCGGCGGCGCCGGTCCAGGTGTGCAGACCCCAGCCGGTGTAGTCGCCGTCGGCGCGGTGGTAGTGCAGGACGGCCTTGCCGGTGTCCTGGGCCGGGTACTCGGGCTTCTCCGTGAGGAGGCCCTCCTTGCCCTGCTCGATCCAGACCTCGCCGGTCTTCGTGACGTCGATCGTGCGGTCGGCGGAGACGTCCTTGTCGCCCTGCTTGTCGATGACCAGGAACCCGACGGACGAGGCGCCCGGCTTCAGCTTGACGTAGGCGAAGGCCCCGTAAGCGTCCCGGCCGACGAAGGGGTGGCTGTCCGGCCAGGTGGTCGACTCGCCGTCGGCGAGGTCGCCCCAGGCGTACAGGCCCCAGTCGGCGTAGTCGCCGTCGGTGCGCTTGTAGTGGACGATCGCGTAGTCCCGGGAGGAGGCGGTGGGGGTCTGCTCGGCGGGCGGGGTGCCGGTGACGGAGGCCGCGGTGGCGCTGGCCGTGCGTCCGGCCGAGTCGACGACGACCGCCTTGTAGCGCAGGGCGGTTCCCGCGGGTACGTCCGCGTCGACGGTCTGCGTCACCCGGTAGGGGGCGTGGTCGGCGGAGCCGAGGGTCTGCCACCTGCCGTTGCCGGTCTGGGCGGCGAAGACGACGCGGTTGAGCTGACCGCCGTCCACGTCGGCGCTCAGCTCGACGGTGCCGGTGGCGCCGGCTGCGGGGGCGTGCAGGGCGACGGTCGGCCCGGCGGCCGGGGCGGGCAGTGCGCGGGTGGCCTTGAGGACGACGGCCGAGCCCGCGGGAACGGTCACGGTGATCTTCTTGTCGGCGCCGGCGGCAACCGTCTTGTCGGTGCCGTGGATCCCGCGGAACGCGGTGTTCGCGGAACCGGTCGCGAAGGTCGCCTCCTGCGCCGTGCCGGCGTTGTTGAAGGCGACGACGTACTCGGTCGTGTCCTTGCCGGTGCCGTTGCGGGAGAAGGCGTAGACGCCGGCGCCGTCGGCCGCGTAGCGCTCGGTCTGGACGCCGTCGGTGAGGGCGGGGTTCGCCTTGCGGAGCTTCGCGAGCGCCGCGATCTGCCGGTACAGCGGGGCGCCGGTGTCGTAGGCGTCGCTCGCGTGGGTGCGGTCGGTGCCGATCTCGTCGTCGTCGAGGTAGTCGGCCGTCTTCGACGCGAACATCGTCTGACGGGCGTCCTTGTCGCCGCCGGAGCCGGTGAAGCCCTGCTCGTCGCCGTAGTAGACGACCGGGTTGCCGCGGCTGAGGAACATCAGCTCGTTGGCGAGCTTGTCCTTGGCGAGGAGTTCGGCGTCGGTGGCCTTGGGGTTGTCCTGGTTCAGGAAGTACCCGAAGCGGCCCATGTCGTGGTTGCCGAGGAAGGTGACCTGCTCGTAGGCGTTGGCCTTGTCGGTCGTGTACTTGTAGTCGTCGGCGAAGACCGAGGCGAGCTTCCGCGCGCTGCCGCCCTGGGAGGCGTACTGGCGGGCCGCCTCCTGGAAGGGGAAGTCGAGCGTGGCGTCGAGGCGGCCCTGGGTGACGTACGGGGACGTGATCGAGGTGTCGGCGGAGTAGACCTCGCCGAACATGAAGAAGTCGTCCCGGCCCTGCTTGGCGGCGTAGGCGTCGAGGGCCGTGGCCCACTGGGTCCAGAACTCCATGTTCACGTGCTTCACGGTGTCGATCCGGAAGCCGTCGATGTCGAAGTCCCGCACCCAGCGCTGGTAGATCTTCTCCATTCCGCTGACGACCTCGGGGCGCTCGGTCCACAGGTCGTCGAGCCCGGAGAAGTCTCCGTACGTGGTCGACTCGCCGGCGTAGGTCGAGTCGCCGCGGTTGTGGTACATCGTCGGGTCGTTGAGCCAGGACGGGACCTTCGCGTTCCGCTGCGCGGCGGTGACCGTCGGGGTGCGCGGGAAGGAGCCGGCGTCGACGGCCGGGAACTTCGTGCCGCCGTCCGCGTAGTCGGCGTCGTCGAAGGGCTCGCCGTCCTTCGTCAGGTACGGGAACGCGCCCTTGGACAGGTAGTCGTAGGACTTCTCCTCGTAGTCGACGACGTCGGCCGTGTGGTTGGTGATGACGTCGAAGAAGACCTTCATGCCCTTGGCGTGCGCCTTGGAGATGAGGGTCTCCAGGTCCTTGTTGGTGCCGAAGTGCGGGTCGACCTGGGTGAAGTCGGTGATCCAGTAGCCGTGGTAGCCGGCCGAGACGTTGCTGCCGGTCCCCTGCACGGGCCGGTTCCTGAAGATCGGCGCCATCCAGATGGAGGTGGTGCCGAGGCCCTTGATGTAGTCGAGCCGCTGGGTCAGGCCCTTGAGGTCACCACCCTGGTAGAAGCCCTTGTCGGTGGGGTCGTAACCGGTGGTGAGGCGTGAGCCGGTCAGTCCGCCCTTGTCGTTGGCGGTGCTGCCGTTGGCGAAGCGGTCCGGCATGACGAAGTAGAACTGCTCACGGGTGTCCTCGTGGCGGGCCGGGGCGGCGGCCAGCTTCGCGTCGGACGGCGGTGGGGGCGGGCTGTCCGCGTGCGCCGCGAGGGGCTGCACGAGGGCGGCGGCCAGCGCGGCCACGGCGACGGCCGCGATCCGTCGGGCGGGTGGCGCGGTGCGGCGCGTCGGGGGCGCCGGCCATCTCGGTATCACAGGCGGGAACTCCTTGCGATTACGGCTCTCTCGGGTCCGACCCCGACGCCGCGGGACGGCTTCGTCGCCGGGCGCCCGCGTGACCGTATCGCTCACGAAAGGCTTACAGCAAGAGGCTTGCAACCGGCGGAAAGAACTTTCACCAGTTCCTTGAGGCGCCTTTCTCAACCACCCCACGCGCACGCCTTGTTGCCTCCCGTACCAACGCGTCCACGTGCAGGGACGCGCCCGGCTCGGTGGGCTGCGGCGCGGCGCGGGCCGCGCCGCCCGCCGAGTCCTGAGGCAGAGCGAGAGCGGCCGGCCGCCGCGGGAGCGTGTCGCACGCGCCCGTGACGGCCGGGGAGGGAACTCAGCAGCTCGACTTGCCCGCGTAGACCGCCAGCGCCGTGTTGGCGGCGAGGGTCGCCGTGAGCTGGCCCGAGCCGTTCACGGTCACGGTCGTGTTGTTCTGCACGTTGCAGTAGGTGCCGGCGGCGAGGGACGTCTGGTACGTCCGGCTGAGGGAAGCGCTCTCGTGGTTGATCGCGACATACCCCTTGCTGCCCCGCCCGAAGGCGATCGCGTCGCCCCCGTTGTCCCACCAGTCGGTCATCGCCGCGCCCCGCGTGGCGTTGCGGAAGGCCACCATGCGCAGGATCTCCGGCCAGGCGTGCTGGCACTTCCAGCCGTCCTGCCAACAGGCGCTCACGGCTCCGCCATTGGGCGGCCCGGCGTCCGCGTCCGACCACTCGTACCCGGAGTCGATGTCCGGGGACCCGTAGGGATACGCGAGCATGAAGACGTTGGCGAGCGTGTAGTTCGCGCCGTCCTTGTAGTTGAGGGTCGATCCGTTGCGCTCGGTGTCGTGGTTGTCGACGAACACACCGGCGGCGGAGCTGCTCAGGTATCCCCAGCCCTCGCCGTAGTTCTTCAGGTAGGCGAGGTTCTCGCTGTTGAAGACCCGCTTGAGGTCGTAGGCGTAGCGGAACTCCTGGACGTCCCCGTTACCGGTGTACTCGGTCGGCTGGACGGCCTCTCCGCTGCCGTAGATGACCTCCTGCTTCCAGTACACGCCCGGGTTCGTCAGCCGCGACTTGATGTTGGCGAGGTCGGCGGTGTCGATGTGCTTGGCCGCGTCGATGCGGAAGCCGTCGACCCCGAGGGTGAGCAGGTCGTTCATGTACCCGGCGACGGTCTTGCGGACGTACTCCTCGCCGGTGTCCAGGTCGGCGAGCCCGACCAGCTCGCAGTGCTGGACGTTCCAGCGGTCGGCGTAGTTGCTGATCTGGGAGGTGCAGTCGTCGAAGTCGGACGAGGAGTACAGGCCCGGGTAGTCGTACTTCGTGTACGACGAGCCGCCGGTGCCGGTGCCGCTGCCCGCCGACATGTGGTTGACGACCGTGTCGACGACGACCTTCACGCCGGCCGTGTGGCAGGTGTTCACCATGCTCCGGAAGGCCGCCCGGTCGCCCAGCCGGCCCGCGATCTTGTAGCTGACGGGCTGGTACGACGTCCACCACTGCGAGCCCTGTATGTGCTCGGCGGGCGGGGAGACCTGGACGTATCCGTAACCGGCCGGGCCGAGGGTGTTGGTGCACTCCTTGGCGACCGAGGCGAAGTTCCACTCGAAGAGGACGGCGGTGACGTCCTTGGTGCCGGGCGGGGCGGCGGACACGGCGGTGGGAGCCATGACGACGGCTGCGGCGGCCAGGGCGAGGGCGCCCGAAAGGGGTCTGCTGCTTGCCATGTGGGGGTTCCTTCTCCGTTGAAGGCTCTTGCTGCAATCTTTCAGCAACCTTGCAGTGGCGCGATGTTAATGGTTCGTCGGCTGAAAGAACAGGGAGTCGGAGAAGGCATTGTGAAACACGAAAGGTCCGCCGCTCCCCCAAGAGCGGCGGACCTCGAAGTGGGGTGTCAGGCCGTCGTGAACCACACCGTCGTGTCCGCCGGAAGCTTGGCCTCGCCGGCGTCCGTCTCGGTCACCTCGTCGCTCGCGAGCAGCACCCGCCCGTACGCCGGGGTCGTCACCGACTCCCCCGTGGTGTTCGCCACGCACACGAACTCCCCGCGCCGGAAGGCCAGTACGCCCGCCGGGGCCTTCAGCCACTCCACCGAGTCGCCCGCGCCCAGGTCGGGCCGCGAACGCCGGATACCGAGGGCCGAGCGGTACAGCTCCAGCGTCGAACCGGGCACCCCCTGCTGCGCCTCCACGCTCAGCTCGCCCCAGCCGGACGGCTGGGGCAGCCAGCTGCCGCCGTCGCCGAAGCCGTACGACGAGCCCTCACGCGTCCACGGGATCGGGACCCGGCAGCCGTCACGGAAGCCGTCCTGGCCGGCGCCGCGGAAGTACGCCGGGTCCTGGCGCACTTCGTCGGGCAGGTCGACGACGTCCGGCAGGCCGAGCTCCTCGCCCTGGTAGACGTACGCCGAACCGGGCAGCGCCAGCATCAGCAGCGTGGCCGCCCGCGCCCGCCGCAGACCGGCCTCGCGGTCGCCCGCCGTGCGGATCTGGGTGCCGAGGCCGGGCGGGTTGGCGAAGCGGGTGGCGTGCCGCGTCACGTCGTGGTTGGACAGCACCCAGGTGGCGGGGGCGCCGACCGGGCGCATCGCCTCCAGGGTGCGGTCGACGACCTCGCGCAGCTGCTCCGCGTCCCACTCGGTGGACAGATACTGGAAGTTGAAGGCCTGGTGGAGCTCGTCGGGGCGGACGTAGTTCGCGGTGCGCTCGACGGTCGGCGTCCAGGCCTCGGCGACGAAGATGCGCTCGCCCGAGTACTCGTCGAGGATGAGCCGCCACTGGCGGTAGATCTCGTGGACGCCGTCCTGGTCGAAGAACGGCATGACATCGTTGCCCAGCAGCTTGAGTTGGTCGTGGGCCCCGAGGTCCGGCAGACCCGCCGCCTTGACCAGGCCGTGGGCCACGTCGATACGGAAGCCGTCGACGCCCATGTCCAGCCAGAAGCGCAGGACGGAACGGAACTCGTCGCCGACCGCCGGGTGTTCCCAGTTGAAGTCGGGCTGCTCGGGGGCGAAGAGGTGCAGGTACCACTCGCCGGGGGTGCCGTCCGGCTCCGTGACCCGGGTCCAGGCGGGGCCGCCGAAGATGGACTCCCAGTCGTTGGGCGGGAGTTCGCCGTTCGCGCCCTTGCCGGTCCGGAAGTGGTAGCGGTCCCGGAGGGAGGAGCCGGGGCCTTCCCGCAACGCCCGCTTGAACCACTCGTGCTGGTCGGAGGAGTGGTTCGGGACCAGGTCGACGATGATCCTCAGGCCCAGTTCACGGGCGTCCCGGATCAGCGCGTCGGCGTCGAGGAGGTTGCCGAACATGGGGTCGACCGCGCGGTAGTCGGCGACGTCGTAACCGGCGTCGGCCTGCGGGGAGGCGTAGAAGGGGCTGAGCCACACGGCGTCCACACCGAGGTCGCGCAGGTACGGGAGACGGGAGCGTACGCCTTCCAGGTCGCCCATGCCGTCGCCGTTGCTGTCGGCGAAGCTGCGCGGGTACACCTGGTAGATCACCGCGTCCCGCCACCAGTCACGGCGCTTGGCGACGGTGGCGACAGCCGAGGTGGAGGTGGGGGCCGGGGCTGCGGGCTGCTGGCTCATGGCGTCCTTGGGGCGATGGGGGTCCCCCCGCTCGAGCGCGTTCGAGCGGGGGGAGGGGCTGTTGACATGGGGTGTTGGTGCTCGCTTCGGTTGCGAGGGCGAGTGGACTCGAGGCGAGTCGACGAGACGGGTGGATGAGGCGGCCGCGGTGCCGGCGGGGTCGGATGGACACCGCGGCCGCCACCCGCGCGTCTTTCGGCGCGCGGGAGTCTCGTAGGGGCTCAGCCCTTCGTACCGCCCGCCGTCAGGCCGGTCACCAGGTTCTTCTGCACGAGGTAGAAGAACACGGCGGCGGGTATCGCGATCAGCACCGCCGTGGCGGCCATGAGGTTGCGCTGGGCGTCGTGCTCACTGACGAAGGACTGCAGACCGACGGCAAGGGTGTACTTGTCGTCGCTCAGCATGAACGTCGACGCGAAGGCGACCTCGCTGAAGGCGGTGAGGAAGTTGTAGAAGGCGGCCACCGCGAGACCGGGCTTGGCGAGCGGCAGGATCAGCCGGAAGAAGGTGCCGAACGGGGTGAGCCCGTCCACGCGTCCCGCCTCGTCGATCTCGAAGGGGATGGTGTCGAAGTACCCCTTGAGCAGCCAGGCGCTGTACGGGATGACCGTCGTGCAGTAGACGAGGATCAGGCCGAAGTAGTTGTCGATGAGCTGCAGGTCCGAGAGGATCTGGTACATCGGCACCATCAGCACGGCCACCGGGAACATCTGGGTGACCAGCAGCACCCACATGAACTTCTTGTAGCCGGGGAAGCGCATGCGGGAGACGGCGTAGCCCGTGGTGGCGGCGATGAGCACGCCGATGGCCGTGGTGCCGAGCGTGACGATGAGCGAGCTCTTCAGCCAGTCGAAGAACTGGGTGTGCTGGAGGACGAACGTGTAGTTGTCGAACGTCATCTTGTCCCAGATGCCGCCCGGGTGCAGGTAGTCGTCCGTGTCCGGGCCGAGGGACAGATAGACCAGCCAGGCGATCGGGAAGAGCGCGATGACGCTCGCGACGATCAGGACGCCGTGCGAGGCGAGGGAGCCGGCGAGGGTGTTCTCGCCGCGGCGCCGGGCGCGCGGGGTCTTGGGACGCTGCTCGCTCACGGGGGCGGAGGTCTCGGCGGTGGTGCTACTCATGGGAACTCCTGCCTCAGATCGCGAGCTGCTGCTCGTTGCGGTTCAGCCAGCGGCGGTAGAACGAGGTGAAGACGATCAGGATGGCCAGCAGCAGGATGCCGTAGGCGGCGGACTGGGCGAAGTCACGCGGCTGCTGTCCGAATCCGAGGTAGTACGCCCAGGTGACGAGGATCTGCGCGTCGGGGGCGGTGTTGCCGAACAGCAGGAAGATCACGGCGAACTGGTTGAAGGTCCAGATGATGCCCAGCAGGACGACGGTGGAGCTGACGGACCGCAGGCCCGGCAGGGTGACGTACCGGAAGCGCTGCCAGGCGCTGGCGCCGTCCATCTCGGCGGCCTCGTAGAGGGAGGCGTCGATGGCCTGGAGGCCGCCGAGCAGCGAGATCATCATGAACGGCACACCGCACCAGGTGTTGACCATGATCGCGGCGAACCGCTGCCAGAAGGTGTCCTCCAGCCACAGTGGCGAGGGCAGATGCAGGGCGCCGAGCGCGGAGTTGATGATGCCGCCGTCGGCGAGCATGAACCGCCAGCCGAAGACGGTGACGAAGGTGGGCACCGCCCACGGCAGCACCAGGATCAGCCGGTACAGGGTCCGCCCGCGCAGCTTCTGGTTGAGCAGGAGCGCGAGGCCCAGTCCGATGCCGTAGTGCAGGGCCACACAGGCCGCCGTCCAGACGATCGTCCAGATGAAGTGCGACCAGAAGCGGTCGTAGGCCGTCGGGCCCCAGAGGATGTCGGCGTAGTTGTCGAGGCCGATGAACTTGTAGGTGGCGTCGATGTGGTTGACGCCGATCGTGCGCGCGGTGTTCAGGCTGTTGGCGTCGGTCAGCGTCAGGTACAGGCCGTACACCAGGGGGTACAGCACGAGCACGCCGAGGACGGCCGCCACCGGGGCGATCATCACGTACGCGTACCAGTGCTTCTGGTAGCCGCGCCTCAGGCGCCCGGCCGGCCCGGGCTTCGGCTCACGGTCACCGCGGCGCTTGCCTGTCGCGCGGTCGATGGCGACTGTCATGGTTCGACACCTTCTGGATCTTCACGCTGGATCTTCGACGGGGTGGTACTGCTCACAGGCAGGTGGCCGCCGGATCTCTCCCCCCATGTGTGGGAGATCCGGCGGCCACACCGGCTCACTTGCTGAAGTCCGGCACCAGCTTGGCGATGGCGGTCTCAGCGGTGCTCAGGCCCTTGTCGAGGGTCTCCTTGCCGCCCGCGATCTTGGGCAGTTCGGTGTCGAGCGGGCCCCAGAGGGAGCTGTACTCCGGCAGCGCCGGGCGCGGCTGGGCGGCGGACAGCACCGTCTGGTAGCCGGCGATGCCCGGGTCGGCCTTGACGGCGGCGGTGTAGGCGTCGTCACGCGTCGGCAGCGTGGAGTTCTTCTGGGCGATGGTCGCCTGGCTCGCCGCCGAGGTCATGAAGTTGACGAACTTCAGCGCGGCGGCCTGGTGGGCCTTGTCCGAGCCGGCGTAGACCGAGAGGTTGTGGCCGCCGGTCGGGGCGCCCGCCTTGCCGGCGGAGCCGGCCGGGACGGTGGCGATGCCGAGGTTGTTCTTGTCCGTGAAGGCGCTGCCCTTGTAGAAGTTCGTGATCTCCCACGGGCCCTGGACGATCGCGGCGACCTTGCCGTTGACGAACGCGTCCTGGATGTGGGCGTACGCGTCAGCGGTGGTGTCCGCCTTGTGCAGGCCCTTGCCGTCGAAGAGGCCCAGCCAGGTTCCGTACGCCTTCTGCGCGGCGGCGGAGTTGACGGTGATCTTCTTGGCGTCGGCGTCGACGGTGTCGGTGCCCTCGCCGTAGAGGAAGGACTGGGCGTAGTAGGCCTGGGTGGAGCCCCAGTAGCCGTCGACGCCGGTCTTCGCCTTGATGGTGGCGGCGGCGGTCTTCAGGTCGTCCCAGGTCTTGGGCGCCTCGATGCCGGCCTTCGCGAAGAGCGCCTTGTTGTAGACCAGCGCGAGCGTGTCGGTGACGATCGGCACGCCGTACGTCTTGCCCTCGTACTTGGCCTGCTCGATCAGGTTCGACTTGAACTTGGACTGGTCCTTGAGGGCCTCCGTGCCGTCCAGCGGCAGGAAGAAGCCCTTCTTGGCGAAGGCGGGGGTCCAGCCGACCTCGGAGCGCAGCACGTCCGGGGCGCCGGAGGCACCGGCGGCCGTGTCGAACTTGTTCTGCGCCTGGTCGAAGGGCACGTTGACGTACTTGACCTTGACGTCCTTGTTGGCGGCCTCGAACTGCTTGACCAGGGCCTGGTACGTCGGCGCCTCATTGGTGGCGTTGGACGTGTCCCACCAGGTGATGGTGACCGGCCCGGACGAGTTGTCGCTGCCGCTGTCGTCCCCGCCGCAGGCCGTCGCCGCGAGGGCGAAGGACGCCACCAGCGCGGTGGCCGCTATGCCACGCCGCATGAGTTTCTCCTTGAGGGTGAGAGCCCGTTTAGCTACAGGAAGCGGTCCCGTCCGCTGTCCTGCCGACTCCGACCGCGCCGTTGCTGCCGTCGGGCGACGTGAACGTAACAGCGATGTAAGCGGCACGAAAGACCTTGCAGAAAAAAAGTGCAAGACATCACCGAAGTTATCCGCGCGTGATCCGTGCGTGACCTCCCCTCGACCGCCGTGAGACCGTAGTTGTCGCGGTTGAGGGGCCTCGCAGCGGGGCACGGGGCCGCTGTGCAAGACTCTGCAAGCCCTTGCCATCACTTTCATGAGGGAGCGCGATGACGCAGCAGCCCGCGGGCCGTTCAACAGGTCGCCCACGGCGTCCGCTCGGTGTGCAAGTCAGCAACCGACCGGTACAGTCCACCCCTGTGACCACACGGCTTGCCGACATCGCTGCGCAGGCGGGGGTGAGCGAAGCGACCGTCAGCCGCGTTCTCAACGGCAAACCCGGTGTCGCCGCCACCACCCGCCAGTCCGTGCTCGCCGCTCTGGACGTCCTGGGCTACGAGCGCCCGGTCCGGCTGCGCCAGCGCAGCGCGGGGCTGGTCGGCCTGATCACGCCCGAGCTGGAGAACCCGATATTCCCGGCCCTGGCCCAGGTCATCGGCCAGGCACTGACCCGCCAGGGCTACACCCCGGTCCTCGCCACCCAGACACCGGGCGGCTCCACGGAGGACGAACTGACCGAGATGCTGGTCGACCGCGGGGTCGCCGGCATCATCTACGTCTCGGGCCTGCACGCGGACACCACGGCCGACATGCAGCGCTACGAGCAGTTGCGGGCGCAGGGCGTCCCCTTCGTGCTGGTGGACGGCTTCTCCCCGAAGGTCCAGGCACCGTTCATCTCCCCCGACGACCGGGCGGCGATGACCCTGGCGGTCACCCACCTCGTCTCGCTCGGTCACACCCGGGTGGGACTGGCGCTCGGCCCCAAGCGGTTCGTGCCGGTCCAGCGCAAGATCGAGGGCTTCGTCAGGGCGGTCCAGGAACAGCTGGGCCTCAACCCAGAGACGATCGAGACCGACCTGGTCCAGCACTCCCTCTACACCCTCGAAGGCGGCCAGGCGGCGACCACGGCCCTGATCGACCGGGGCTGTACCGCGATCGTCTGTGCCAGCGACATGATGGCGCTGGGCGCGATACGCGCGGCCAGGCAGCGCGGTCTGGCGGTGCCCCAGGACATCTCGGTGGTCGGCTTCGACGACTCCCCGCTGATCGCCTTCACCGACCCGCCCCTCACGACCGTCCGCAAGCCGGTCCCCGCGATGGGCCAGGCCGCCGTCCGCACGCTCCTCGAGGAGATCGGCGGGACACCGGCGCCGCACAGCGAGTTCGTGTTCATGCCGGAGCTGGTGGTGCGCGGTTCGACCGCTTCGGCGCCCGGGGACCGCAATCGTCCGTAGGTCGGAGACGTCCGACTTCTCCCCGGTACGCCGGCAGTAGGCGCAGCGGTCCGGCCGTCGTAGAAAGTGCGGGCCGAACCCGACCGAGGGATGATCGGGCCAAGAGGTCTTTTCTGGCAGACTTTGTGTCCATGGGTGAACCGACTGTGACGCCATTGGAAGGCCGTGACCAGGCCCTTCCAGAACCGGTCACGACCGCGCCCCGGCAGCGCCGCCTGCACCGGCTGCGCAGCCCCCGCCGTC
Organism: Streptomyces sp. NBC_00080; assembly: GCF_045041255.1. Lineage (NCBI taxonomy): Bacteria > Bacillati > Actinomycetota > Actinomycetes > Kitasatosporales > Streptomycetaceae > Streptomyces > Streptomyces sp. NBC_00080. The sequence goes on along the minus strand of NZ_CP108235.1, from coordinate 6,816,705 downwards.
CCCGCCTCTGGTTCGAGATCCTCCTCATCGGCGTGAGCTACTGGACGTACTCGCTGGTGCGCAACGCGGTCCCGGAACAACGCTCCGAGGCACTGCGCAACACGGACTGGATCTGGCGCGTGGAGCAGAGCCTCGGACTCGCCGTGGAGGAGTCGGTCAACCACACGGTGAACTCGGTGACCTGGCTCATCGTGGGCATGAACTACTACTACGCGACCCTGCACTTCATCGTCACGCTGACCGTCCTGGTCTGGCTCTACCGCAGCCACCCGGGACGCTACGCGGCGACGCGCCTGGTGCTCTTCGCCACCACCGCCGTGGCCCTGGTCGGCTACTACCTGTATCCGCTGGCGCCCCCGCGGCTGATGCCGGGCGCCGACTTCGTCGACACGGTGATGGTCCACCAGACCTGGGGTTCGATGGCCTCCGGCGACCTCAAGCACATGTCGAACCAGTACGCGGCGATGCCGTCCATGCACATCGGGTGGTCCCTGTGGTGCGGTCTGACCGTGTTCGCGCTGGCCAAGCTCCCCTGGGTGCGCATCCTCGGCCTGCTGTACCCGACGGCGACCCTGGTGGTGATCGTCGCGACGGCCAACCACTTCTGGCTGGACGCCGTGGGCGGCGTCCTCTGCCTGGCCTTCGGCTTCGCGGTGGCCCGCGTCTGGTACGGGACCCTGCCGTACGCCCTGCCGAGAAGGGTGCCGCCGAAGGGGCAGGGCAGGCCCCTGCTCCCCACGAAGGCCTGACGGCGGTGGCGTACGGCCGGGCGGGGTCGAGGGTACGGATCCCGGCAGGATGGGGGCGCGCGGACGGATGGGGGCCGGGCGGCCCGATCGACGCCGCCGTGCCCGGCCGGCGTCGCACGGACCCTCACGGCGCTCCCGCGGCCCCCTTCAGCGCGTCGATGAACGCGTCCAGCGCGGGCTGCGCCGGCGCCGTCTCACGGACCACCGCCTGGATGGCCCGTACCGGCACCGGGTCACGCACCTCCCGCACGACGACCCCCGGATGCCGGCTGCCGAGCCCCAGCCGGGGCACCAGGCTCACGCCCAGACCGGCGGCGACGAACCCCTGAGCGGTCACGTAGTCCTCGCTCTGCACCATGAACCGGGGCCGGAACCCGACCATCGCACACGCGTCCAGCTGGGCGTCGAGACAGGGCCCCGGCCACTCGCTGCCCACGAACGCCTCCTCGGCCAGCTCCGCCAGCCGCACACTCCGCCGCCCGGCGTGCCGGTGCCCGCGCGGCAGGACGGCGAGATAGGGATCGTCGAGGAGATGCAGCAGCCGTACGCCACTGTCCTGCCGCCCCTCCCCGCTCACCAGCAACGCCAGATCGGCCCGCCCTTCGCGCACCGCCGCCACCGGGTCCTCGGGATCGACCGTCAGCTTGAGCTCGATCCGGACGCCGGGATGCGCCTCCCGCAGCCGCGCCACGGCCGGCGCCACCAGCCCGGCCCCCGCGGTGGCGAAGTACCGCACCCCCAACCGCCCGGTCCGCCCGGCGAGCAGGTCGGCGAGCGCCGCCTCGGCCTCGGCGACCTGCCGCCCGATGGCCTCCGCGTGCTCGGTGAGCAGCAGTCCGGCAGCCGTGGGCCGTACGCCCCGCCCGACCCGCTCCAGCAACGCGGCCCCCGCCTCCTTCTCCAGGGCGGCGATCTGCTGGCTGACGGCGGACGGCGTGTACCCCAGCACCGCCGCGGCCCCCGTCACGGACCCGTTTCCGACGACCGCCCGCAACACCTGCATCCGCCGCACATCAAGCATGCAGTACAGCTTAACGAACCATCCAGAACATTTCACTTGTCCTCACAGATCAGGCGGACCACCGTAGGGACATGCCCCTCGCCTCCACGCTCCGCATGGCCGCGCTCGCCCTCTTCTGGGGCTCCGGCTTCCTCTGGATCAAGCTGGCCCTGACCCACGGACTGACCCCCGCCCAGATCACCGTCGCCCGGTGCGTCCTGGGCACGGCCGTCCTGCTGTTCCTGGCCCGCCGGGCAGGCCAGCGCCTCCCCCGGTCCCGGACCGTCTGGGGTCATCTCGCCGTGGCCGCCCTGTTCTGCAACGCGCTGCCCTTCGCGCTCTTCGCCCTGGGCGAGCAGCACCTCGACTCGGGCATCGCGGGCGTCCTCAACGCCACGACCCCCCTCTGGTCGCTCCTCATCGGGATCGGCCTGGGCACGGACCGGGCGCTGCGTCCCGTACGGCTGGCCGGTCTCGTCCTGGGCTTCGCCGGTACCGTCCTGATCTTCGCCCCCTGGCACCACGAGGGCCTGCTCAGCCTGCCCGCCCTGTACCTGCTGGCCGCGGCGGCGAGCTACGCGGTGGCCTTCGCCTACATGGCCCGGCACCTGACGGCCTCGAAGAACCCGATGGCCATGTCGGCGGCCCAGCTCCTCACCGCCACGGCCTGGAGCACCCTGGCCCTCCCCGCGGCCGGCCCCTTCCGTCCCGACGCCACCGCCCTGCTCGCCGTCACCGCGCTGGGCGTCCTCGGCACGGGCGTGACCTTCTACCTCAACTACCGCCTGATCGCGGACGAGGGCCCCACCACGGCGGCGACGGTCGGCTACCTGCTCCCGGTCGTGTCGGTCGCGCTCGGCGCCGCGGTCCTGGACGAGCAGACAGGCGTACGCGTTCTCGCGGGCATGGCGGTGGTGCTGGTGGGCGTGGGGCTGACCCGGCGGAACACGGCGTCGCGTACGCCCGGACCGGCGGACACGCGGCGCGACGGCGCGACCCGGCCCGTCGTCCAGCGGCCATAGGGCGCTTCTGTTGGATCAGCCCGGGGCCGAAAGAAGCGCCCTAGCCGCCGTAGAACAGCTCGTCCACCACGCCCCGGGCCCGCCGCGCGGTGCGCCGGTAGTCGTCGAGCATGTCGCCCACCCGCCCGGGCCCGTACCCCAGGTACCGCCCCACCGCGACCAGTTCCCGGGGGTCGGACGGGAAGGTGTCCCCCGCCCGTCCGCGCACCAGCATCACCGCGTTGCGCACCCGGGTCGCCAGTACCCACGCCTCGTCCAGCGTCGCCGCGTCCTCGCCCGGGAGGATGCCTGCGTCGCGCGCGGCGGCGAGGGCCTCACGGGTGCGGGTGGTCCGCAGTCCCGGATGCGTCGCGCCGTGCCGCATCTGGGCCAACTGCACGGTCCACTCGACGTCGGACAGGCCGCCGGGGCCCAGCTTGGTGTGCAGCTTCGGATCGGCGCCCCGGGGCATCCGCTCCGACTCCATACGGGCCTTCAGCCGCCGGATCTCCCGGACGGCCTCCTCGCCGAGCCCGTCCGCCGGGTACCGCAGGGGGTCGATCAGCTCGATGAACCTTCGCCCCAACTCCTCGTCCCCGGCGACGACTTCGGCGCGCAGCAGGGCCTGCGACTCCCAACCCAGTGACCAGCGACGGTAGTAGGCCTCGTACGACTTCAATGTACGGACGAGCGGACCGGACTTGCCCTCCGGACGCAGGTCGGCGTCGATGAGCAGCGGCGGGTCGGCACTGGAGATCTGCAGCAGCCGGCGCATCTCGGAGACGACCTTGTTCGCGGCCTCCGCGGCCTCGCGCTCGTCGACGCCGTCCCGGGGCTCGTGCACGAACAGGACGTCGGCGTCGGAGCCGTAGCCCAGTTCATGACCGCCGAAGCGGCCCATGCCGATGACGGTGAAGGACGTCGGAAGCGTGTCGCCCCACCCGTCCCGCACCACCGCGCGCAGAGTGCCGGCCAGCGTGGCGGCCGTGATGTCCGACACGGCCCCGCCCACCAGGTCCACGAGGGCGCCCTGATCCGCCTCGACCGGCTGCGCCTCCGTGCCGTAGGAGGCGACGATGTCGGCGGCGGACGTGCGGAACAGCTCACGCCGGCGGACCCCACGCGCCGCGGTGACCGCCTGCACCACACCGTCCGCCCGTCGCACCGCGGCGAGTATCTCCTGCTCCAACTGCGCCCGCCCGCGCGGCTCGAGCCCGCCGCCGTCGCCGTCGCCTAGCAGCGCCACCGCCTCCGGTGCCCGCATCAGCAGATCGGGGGCGAGCCGCCCGGCGGACAGCACCCGGGCGAGGTTCTCCGCAGCGGCGCCCTCGTCCCGCAGCAGCCGCAGGTACCAGGGCGTCTTGCCGAGCGCGTCCGACACCTTGCGGAAGTTGAGCAGGCCCGCGTCCGGGTCGGCGGAGTCCGCGAACCAGCCGAGCAGAACCGGCAGCAGGGTGCGCTGGATGGCCGCCTTGCGCGTGACGCCGGAGGCCAGCGCCTCCAGGTGGCGCAGCGCTGACGCGGGGTCGGCGTACCCGAGCGCGACCAGCCGCTCGCGGGCCGCCTTCGGGCTCAACCGGGTCTCACCGGGCGCGAGTTGGGCGACGGCGTCGAGCAGCGGCCGGTAGAACAGCTTCTCGTGCAGCCGACGCACCACGGCGGCGTGCCGCTTCCACTCCTGGCCGAGCTCGGTGACCGGGTCGGTGCGCAGTCCGAGTGAGCGGCCCAGCCGCCGCAGGTCGGTCTCGGCCTCGGGGACCAGATGGGTCCGCCGCAGCCGGTAGAGCTGGATCCGATGCTCCATGGAGCGCAGGAAGCGGTACGCGACGTCCAGCTGCTCGGCGTCGGCACGCCCGACGTAACCGCCCGCGGCGAGGGCCTGGAGGGCGTCGAGCGTGGTCCCGCTCCGCAAGGACGCGTCGGCCCGCCCGTGCACCAGCTGCAACAGCTGTACGGCGAACTCGACGTCCCGCAGCCCTCCGGGCCCCAGCTTCAGTTCACGCTCGACCTCCGCGACCGGGATGTTCTCGACGACCCTCCGCCGCATCTTCTGCACGTCGACGACGAAGTTCTCCCGCTCGGCGGCCTGCCACACCAGGGGCCCCACGGCGGCGACGTACTCGGCCCCGAGGGCCAGGTCGCCGGCCACCGGCCGCGCCTTCAGCAGGGCCTGGAACTCCCAGGTCTTGGCCCACCGCTGGTAGTAGGCGAGATGGCTGGACAGCGTCCGCACCAGCGGCCCGTTGCGTCCCTCGGGCCGCAGGTTGGCGTCGACGGGCCAGATGGACCCCTCGACGGTGGTCTCGGAACAGATCCGCATCAGGTGCGCGGCCAGTTTGGCGGCGGCCCGCAGCGCCTTGCCCTCGTCGGCACCGTCGACGGCCTCCCCCACGAAGATCACGTCGACGTCCGACACGTAGTTGAGCTCGTGCCCGCCACACTTGCCCATCGCGATGACGGCGAGCCGGCACAACGCGGCGTCGTCGGGCGCGGCCGCCTGCGCGAGTCCCAGGGCGGCGCGCAGCGTGGCGGTGGCGAGATCGGCGAGCTCGGCGGCGGTCTCGGCGAGATCGGTCGTCCCGCAGACGTCACGCGCCGCGATGGAGAGCAGGCAGCGCCGGTAGGCGACGCGCAGCGACACGGGGTCCGTGGCCTCGGCCAGGCCCCGCTCGAACTCCTCCACCCCGGGATGCAGGTCCCGCGGCTCGTACGTGACCAGTGCCTCCCAGTCCCGCGGATGCCGGGCGAGGTGGTCGGCGAGGGCGGCGGACGCTCCCAGCACGCCCAGCAGCCGGTCGCGCAGCGGCTTGGCCGCTATCAGCGTGTCGAGCAGCTCGCGACGGGCGGTGGGCCCGGGCTGGGCCTCCAGCAGCCGGACGAGACCGTGCAGGGCGAGATCGGGATCGGCGGTGGCGCCGAGCGCCTCCAGCAGAAAGGGGTCGTCGCGCACCGGCGACAGCTCGGGCCCGTCCAGGAGCCGCTCGGCGGCGGACGGGTCGGTGAAGCCGTGCCGCAGCAGCCGTGTGAAGGTGCTGCTCCTGCGCCCCGGCGCCATCATCCCCGGCCCTCCCTCGGATCAAGGTCGTACGCACCTGAGCGTAACCCGGGCCTTTCGGTGGCGCCCCGGCGCGGTTTCCGGTTCTGTGGTACTTCGGGTTCCGCGGGCCTTCGGCGCCGCGGGACCTCGGTTCTGTACAGACAGAGCGACGGCCGCGACAAGGGAGTCAAGCCATGGACATGACCCTAGAGGTGATCCTGCTGCCGGTGTCCGACGTGGACCGGGCCAAGGAGTTCTACCGCGACAAGGTCGGCTTCCACGTCGACCTCGACGGCGAGGTCATGGAGGGCGTACGCATCGTCCAGCTCACCCCACCCGGCTCCGGCTGTTCGATCGCCCTGGTCGACGGCCTCCAGGTGCCGACGGGAACCCCGCAGCCGGGCACCTACCACGGCATGCAGCTCTGCGTGACGGACGCGAAGGCGGCGTACGAGGAACTGACCGGCCGCGGCCTGGAGGTCAGCGAACCCCAGCAGTTCGCACCGCAGGACGGAGCGACCTTCATGTACTTCAAGGACCCCGACGGCAACGGCTGGGCGATCCAGGAGTACCGCCGCCGGGAGACGGAACCGCTCCACCAGGTCCTGGCGAAACTGTCGGCCCGGTAGGGCCCCGGCGGGGCCCCCGGACGGCCCGGAACCGGTGAGACACCGAGGGGCCGGCGGTCCATGACCGCCGGCCCCTCGTGTCGTCACAGCGGTAGAACCGCCCCGACCTGCGGTTACAGCACCGGCAGGTTCTTCCGCAGCTCGAAGGCGGTGACCTCGGAGCGGTACTCCTCCCACTCCGCCTTCTTGTTGCGCAGGAAGAAGTCGAAGACGTGCTCGCCGAGGGTCTCGGCGACGAGGTCGCTGCGCTCCATCAGGCTCAGGGCCTCGCCGAGGTTCTGCGGGAGGGGCTCGATGCCCATCGCGCGGCGCTCGGCGTCGGACAGGGCCCAGACGTCGTCCTCGGCGCCCGGCGGAAGCTCGTAGCCCTCCTCGACGCCCTTGAGGCCGGCCGCGAGGAGCATGGCGTAGGCCAGGTACGGGTTGGTGCCGGAGTCGAGGGAGCGGACCTCGATGCGCGCGGAGCCCGTCTTGCCGGGCTTGTACATCGGCACGCGGACCAGCGCGGAGCGGTTGTTGTGGCCCCAGCAGATGTACGACGGCGCCTCGCCGCCCGCGCCGGCCGTGCGCTCGGAGCCGCCCCAGATGCGCTTGTAGGAGTTGACCCACTGGTTGGTGACGGCGGCGATCTCGGCGGCGTGCTTCAGCAGACCGGCGATGAAGGACCGGCCGACCTTGGAGAGCTGGTACTCCGCGCCCGACTCGTAGAACGCGTTGCGGTCACCCTCGAAGAGGGAGAGGTGCGTGTGCATGCCGCTGCCGGGGTGCTCGGAGAACGGCTTCGGCATGAAGGTCGCCTGGACCCCCTGCTCCAGCGCGACCTGCTTCATGACCAGGCGGAACGTCATGATGTTGTCGGCCGTGGAGAGCGCGTCGGCGTAGCGCAGGTCGATCTCCTGCTGGCCGGGGGCGCCCTCGTGGTGGGAGAACTCGACCGAGATGCCCATCGACTCGAGCATGGTGATCGCCTGGCGGCGGAAGTCCATGCCCACGTTCTGCGGGGTGTGGTCGAAGTAGCCGGAGTTGTCGGCCGGGGTCGGGCGGGAGCCGTCGGTCGGCTTGTTCTTCAGCAGGAAGAACTCGATCTCCGGGTGGGTGTAGAAGGTGAAGCCCAGGTCGGAGGCGCGCGCCAGGGCGCGCTTCAGCACGTACCTCGGGTCCGCGAAGGACGGCGAGCCGTCCGGCATGAGGATGTCGCAGAACATCCGGGCGGTACCGGGGGCCTCCGCGCGCCAGGGCAACACCTGGAAGGTGGACGGATCCGGCTTGGCGATCATGTCGGACTCGTAGACCCGGGCGAAGCCCTCGATCGCGGAGCCGTCGAAGCCGATGCCCTCGTCGAAGGCCTGTTCGAGCTCGGCCGGGGCCACGGCGACGGACTTGAGGAAGCCCAGCACGTCCGTGAACCACAGCCGTACGAACCGGATGTCGCGCTCCTCCAACGTCCGGAGCACGAACTCCTGCTGCTTGTCCATCTTGCGCTTCCCCATCCTTGCTGGTCAGGCCGCCTGTTTCCCGTCCCACGGAGAGGCGGTCGGGCACCCGAGCATCACACCACAACACCATTTCATGCGCGTTGCCGACCATGATCGCCTCGGCGACCCGGGCCTGAACGCCGCACGTCCGGCAGATGCACTGCCTCGCGTCCGGCGGGCGTACTGCTCTGCCCCATCTTGCCTGCTCGCACCGACATCCGTAATGCCCCACCCCCTCCGTCCCGTCACACCCATTTAATTTGCATCTTAGATGCAAGTTTTACTAGCGTGCCGGACAGCAGAACACCGAGTGAGCTTTGAGGAGCCCCGATGCTGTCCGAACAGTCCGCTGCCACCGTCCGCGCCACCCTCCCCGCCGTGGGCGCGGCCATCGGTGAGATCACCGAGCGCTTCTACGCCGGCCTCTTCGCGGCGCATCCGGACCTCCTCCGGAACCTGTTCAACCGCGGCAACCAGGCGGCGGGCACCCAGCGCCAGGCTCTGGCCGGGTCCATAGCCGCCTTCGCCACGCGTCTCGTCCAGCCCGCGCAGGACCGCCCGCAGGACCGCCCCGACGCGATGCTCACCCGTATCGCCCACAAGCACGCCTCCCTCGGCATCGCGCCCGAGCAGTACGAGGTCGTCCACGAGCACCTGTTCGCCGCCATCGCCGACGTCCTGGGCGAGGCGGTCACCCCCGAGGTCGCCGCGGCCTGGAACGAGGTCTACTGGCTGATGGCGAACGCGCTGATCGCGATCGAGCGCCGCCTGTACGAGGAGAGCGGGGGCGACGCCTGGCGCGAGTGGGAGGTCGTGGAACGCGTCCGGGAGACCGAGGACGTCGTCACCTTCGGCCTGCGCCCGGTCGACGGCGCACCCGTACGGGACTTCCGTGCCGGCCAGTACGTGTCCGTCCGCACGCAACTGTCCGACGGAGCACGCCAGATACGGCAGTACAGCCTCTCCGGCGCACCGGGGGCCGACGTGCGCCGGATCAGCGTCAAGCGGGTGCCCGGCGGGGCGACGACACCGGAGGGCGAGGTCTCGAACCACCTCCACGCGCGCGTGCGTGAGGGCAGCGTGCTGGAGCTCTCCGAGCCGTACGGTGATCTCGTCCTCGCCGACGCCGTGGGCACCCCCCTGCTCCTCGCCTCGGCCGGTATCGGCGTCACCCCGATCGTGGCGATGCTGGCCCACCTCGCCGCCACCGGCCACGACGCGCCGGTCACGGTCGTCCACGCCGACCGCTCCCCCGCGGACCACGCCCTGCGCACGGACCACGAGGCGTACGCGGCGAAGCTGCCGGAGGCGTCCGTGCACCTCTGGTACGAGCGGGAGGCGCCGGCCCATGCCCGGACCGGTCTGGCCGACCTCACGGACGTCCCCGTCGCGCCGGGCACGCGCGCGTACCTGTGCGGTCCGCTGCCTTTCATGCGGGCGGTGCGGGCGCAGCTGATCGAGAAGGGGGTCGCCCCGGCGGACGTGCACTACGAGGTGTTCGGCCCGGACCTGTGGCTGGCACGGGCCTGAGAAAGGGCACGCACGACGCCCGGACCCGCCCTCGCCGCACCCTCCCGGCTCAGCCGCGGTTCATGTCGTGGCGGTAGTAGGCGTCGAGGGTGACGAGCGGGTCCGGGCCCGGTCGCAGGCTCCGGGCCACCGTTCGGAGCCATTCGTCGACGAACCGCACGTCCGCGACCGTGAGTTCGACGAAGACGTCCGCGAGCGTGTGCGGCCGCAGTCGCGTCGACGCCCGCCGCAGCGGCGCCGCCCTGCCGATCCGCCGGGCCCGGTCGAGGGCACCGGACAGCTCGGACAGCGGTGCGGAGGCGGTACCGGCGGCACAGGAGCGGCCGAGAGCGTGGGCGAAGTCCTGCAAGAGGTCCGGGACGAGGTCCGGGGCGGGATCCCGGGCGAGGTCCGGGACGGGGTCCGGGGCGAGTTCGGGCGCGACGTCGGGCGGGACGGCGCGGGCGGCCCGGCTCAGTACGGCCGCGGTATCTCGTGCTCGTCCAACGCGGCACCGTAGCGCTCCAGCAGGGCGTCGAGGCCGGCCAGGAGAAGCCCGGCGGCGTCGCGGGCGTCGCCCAGGTCACCGCGGTCGCACGCCTCCACCAGCTCCGCCATGTCGGTGCGGAGGATGTGCAGGGAGTCGCCCTGCACCAGAACCCCGGGGAAGCGTCGGCCGGGCAGGCGGACTACGGCGTTGTTGCCGCCGGCGGTGAAGAGCTCTGCTTCGATGCGTTCCATCGGGCCATCCAATCCGGCCGGGCGATGTGGCGACAACCGCATTGGCAGGGGGGAAGCGTGAAGGATGGGGCGGACGGGACCCGGAAACCACGGCTGACGTGGGGCGCGAACACGGATCCGCCTGCGGTCACGCGGCTGCGCCGCGGTCCTGGGCCCACCGGCCTCTACGACGGCGATCCACGGCGACGTGCGCGTCGCCCGTCCTCGTCGCCGCACGGCGCCGGCCCGCGCGACGCCCGTGGAATCAGGCGAACCTCGAGATCCCCAGCAGCAGCGGCCCCGTCGGTTCCGCCACGATGTCCGCGACCGTGATCGGGTCCAGGGACGCGAAGAACGCCTCCTGAGCCCGGCGCAGGGCGCCGCGCAGCCGGCAGGCCGAGGCCAGGGGGCAGGGGGTGGCGCCCTCGCAGTCGACGACGTCGCCGTCCCCCTCGAAGGCGCGGACCACCGTGCCGACGGAGGCGGCGCGGCCCCGTTCGGTGAGGGCCAGGCCGCCGCCCCTGCCCCGCCGGGCCTCCAGCAGGCCCATGTGCTGGAGCTCGGCGACCACCTTGGCCGCGTGGGTGTAGGGGACCTCCATGGCGGCCGCCACGTCCCGGGTCGTGGGGGTCGCTTCCGGGGTGTCGCCCGCGACCGCGAGTCGCATGAGGACGCGCAGTGCCAGGTCGGTGGATCGCAACAGCCGCATGGGAGGAAGCGTAGATAATGCGCATCTTCGATTCAAATTATTCGCCCGCCCTCCCCCTCGCCCCTCTCTTGGCTGTGACCCGTCTACGACTTTCCCCGTCTCCCCATTACGATCAGCGGACTCGCACACCCCGTCCGTCCCGCCCCTTTCCCCCAGAAGGACAGGCCACATGGGTTCCGCCAACAAGACCGGCAGCGCGGCGCGCAAGGCGCGCATAGAGGAGATGCGGCGGGCCGAGCAGGGCCGTGAGCGGCGTAACCGGTTTCTCGTGATCGGCGGCAGCGTCGTCGCCGTGGTCGCGCTGGTCGCCGGTGGTGTGTTCGTCGTGAAGTCGCAGTCCGGCGACGACAAGGACACCGCCGCCGACGGCAAGGCGGCCTCGGGTCGCTTCGTCACCGGTGCGGACGGGGTCAAGACGTGGAAGGGCACGCTCGGGCGTACCCACGTCACCAAGACCGTGAAGTACCCGACCGAGCCCCCCGTCGGCGGGGATCACAACCAGGTCTGGATGAACTGCAACGGGGACGTCTACACCAAGGCCCTCGACAACATGAACGCCGTGCACTCGCTCGAGCACGGCGCGGTCTGGGTGACGTACAACAGCAAGGCGAGCAAGGCCGACGTCGACGCCCTCGCCGCCAAGGTCGAGAAGACGCCCTACACGCTCATGAGCCCGGACGACGCCCAGGCCGACCCGATCATGCTCACCGCATGGGGGCACCAGCGCACGGTGACGAGCGCGAGCGACGCGAACGTGGACGCGTTCCTCGAGAAGTTCGTGCAGGGCGAGCAGACGCCCGAACCGGGCGCCGCCTGCACGGGTGGTCTGTCGAAGTGAGGTACGCGGGAGTGGCGGTGGCCGTGGCCGGGGTGCTCGTCGCCGCCGGGGCCGTCACCTACTCCGTCGCCGAGGACGGCTCGGCGGACACCGCCGCGCCCGCCGCCGACTCCGCCGACGCCGGGTTCGCCCGGGACATGGCGGTGCACCACCAGCAGGCCGTCGAGATGTCGTACATCGTGCGGGACCGGACGACCGACGAGGACGTCCGGCGGCTCGCCTACGACATCGCGCAGACGCAGGCCAACCAGCGCGGCATGCTGCTGGGCTGGCTCGATCTGTGGGGGCTCCCGAAGGTGTCTTCGAAGGCGCCGATGAGCTGGATGGGCATGGGCGACATGGCCGACGGCGAGGACGGCGCGCTGATGCCTGGCATGGCGACCAACACCGAGCTGAAGAAGCTCGGGACGCTGAACGGCAAGGCGGCCGAGGTGCTCTTCCTGCAGCTGATGACCGCGCACCACAAGGGCGGTATCCACATGGCCGAGGGCTGTGTGGACAAGTGCACGGTAGGTGTGGAGAAGCGGCTCGCGCAGGGCATGGTCGAGGCACAGCAGTCGGAGATCGACCTGATGACGGACATGCTGAAGGCGCGCGGGGCCAAGCCTTAGGACCTGACTCGGCCGACCCACGGGAACAACCCATAGGGTTTTCCCTCGATTTCACGGACGTATCCGTCAAATCAGCCCAGCAAGCGGTCACTTGGGCGCTTCTTGGTGTTCGCATTCCCCTGGCATGAACGGTTCATCGCAAGAGTGGCCAGCACACCGAGTGATCCACTCGCGTCGAACCACATACAGGGGGTCCTATGAGATCCAACCGCGCCGCGCTGCGCGCCGGAGCGAGCATGGCGGCGACGCTGCCCATGATCGCCGGCGCGCTGGCGCTCGGCATACCCGCCGCGCACGCCGCGGACAGCCCGACCCGTGACACGCTGGCCGGGACCAAGCCCGCGTGGGCCACGGCGAAGGCGGACAAGGGCTCGACCTCGGACAGCGCCCAGGTCTCCGCCCGCGTCTACCTCGCGGGACGGGACGCCGCCGGCCTCGCCGCGTACGCGAAGGCCGTGTCCGACCCCGCCTCGCCCGCCTACGGCAAGTACCTCTCCGCCCGGCAGTCCCAGGCCCGCTTCGGCGCGACCGAGGCCCAGGTGGCCGCGGTCAGGTCGTGGCTGACGGCGGCCGGTCTGAAGATCACCGGCACGACCCGGCACTATGTCTCGGTCAGCGGTGAGGTGGCAGCCGTCGAGAAGGCGTTCGGCACCCAGCTGCACAACTACACCAAGGGCAGCCGGACCTACCGCGCGCCGTCGAAGTCGGCCTCGGCTCCCGCGAGCCTGGACGGCGCCGTCCTGACCGTCACCGGCCTGGACAACGCACCGCACAAGGCCGCGTCCAAGGACCAGCTCCCGCCGCCGGACGCGGTGTTCAAGAACTCCGGGCCGTTCTCCTCGTACTACGGCTCCAACACCGCGAGCACCCTGCCCTCGGCATACGGCAAGAAGATCCCGTACGCCGTGCAGGGGTACACCGGCAAGCAGCTGCGGGCCGCGTACGGCGCCGGCGGGTACACCGGCAAGGGGGTGCGCATCGCCATCACCGACGCGTACGCCTCGCCGACGATCGCCTACGACGCGGCCACCTACGCGAAGGCGCACGGCGACGCGCGCTGGAAGACCGGGCAGCTGACCCAGGTGCTGCCGTCGGACTACACCCGGACCGAGGAGTGCGGGGCGGCCGGCTGGTACGGCGAGGAGACCCTCGACGTCGAGGCCGTGCACGCGGTCGCACCGGCCGCGAACGTCACGTACGTGGGCGCCGCGTCCTGCTACGACGACGATCTGCTCGACTCGCTCAGCAAGATCGTCGACAACCACCTGGCCGACATCGTCTCCAACTCGTGGGGCGACATCGAGGCCAACCAGACGCCGGACCTCGCGGCCGCCTACGACCAGGTCTTCCAGTTCGGCGCGGTCGAGGGAATCGGTTTCTACTTCTCTTCCGGCGACAACGGCGACGAGGTCGCCAACACCGGCACGAAGCAGGTCGACACCCCGGCCAACTCCGCGTGGGTGACGGCGGTCGGCGGTACCTCGCTGGCGGTCGGCAAGAACGACAAGTACCTGTGGGAGACCGGCTGGGGCACCGACAAGGCCTCGCTGTCGGCCGACGGCAAGAGCTGGACGGACTTCCCGGGCGCGTACACCTCGGGTGCGGGCGGCGGCACCAGCAAGACCGTCGCCGAGCCGTACTACCAGAAGGGTGTCGTCCCGAAGGCGCTCGCCACGGCCAACAGCGCCGCCGGCAACCGCGTCGTCCCGGACATCTCGGCGATCGCCGACCCGAACACCGGCTTCAGGGTGGGCCAGACCCAGACCTTCCCGGACGGGACCGAGCAGTACAGCGAGTACCGCATCGGCGGCACCTCGCTGGCCGCGCCGGTCATCGCGGCCGTGCAGGCCCTGGGCCAGGAGGCGCGCGGCGGCAAGGCGATCGGCTTCGCCAACCCGACGATCTACTCCAAGTACGGCTCGCGGGTCTACCACGACGTCACGGACAACCCGACCGGGTCCGGGCTCGCGGTCGCGCGCGTCGACTTCGCCAACGGCTACGACGCGACGGACGGGCTGCTGACCTCCGTCCGCAGCCTCGGCAAGGACAGCTCGCTGTCCGCCGTGAAGGGCTACGACGACGTCACCGGCGTGGGTACGCCCGCAAACGGTTACGTGAAGTCGTACCGCCGGCGCTGAGCAGGTCGTCCGCGTGCCGTGCGCACGTCGGACGCGGAGGGGGCGTGGGGTATCCGACACCCCGCGCCCCCCCATCGCGTCGCATTGACGATTACACTGATGCGCGTGCCTCAACTTCGTCTCGCTCTGAACCAGATCGACTCGCGCGTCGGCGACCTCGTCGGCAACACCGAAACGATCCTCCGCTGGACCCGGCACTCCGCCGAGCAGGGAGCGCATCTCGTGGCGTTCCCGGAGATGGCGCTCACCGGGTACCCCGTCGAGGACCTAGCCCTGCGCTCCTCGTTCGTCGAGGCCTCCCGCACGGCCCTGCGCGAACTCGCCGTCCGCCTCGCCGACGAGGGCCTCGGCGAACTGCCGGTGGTCGTCGGCTACCTCGACCGGTCCGAGGGCGGCCGGCCGAAGTTCGGCCGCCCGGCCGGCTCGCCGCGCAACGCGGCCGCGGTGCTGCACAACGGCGAGGTGATCCTGACCTTCGCCAAGCACCACCTACCGAACTACGGCGTCTTCGACGAGTTCCGCTACTTCGTGCCGGGCGACACCATGCCGGTGCTGCGGGTGCGTGGCGTCGACGTGGCCCTCGCGATCTGCGAGGACCTCTGGCAGGACGGCGGCCGGGTCCCCGCGGCGCGCTCCGCCGAGGCCGGTCTGCTGCTGTCCATCAACGCCTCCCCCTACGAGCGCGACAAGGACGACACCCGTCTGGAGCTGGTCCGCAAGCGGGCCCAGGAGGCCGGCTGCACCACCGCCTACCTCGCGATGATCGGCGGCCAGGACGAGCTGGTCTTCGACGGCGACTCGATCGTCGTCGACCGCGACGGCGAGGTCGTGGCGCGGGCGCCGCAGTTCTCCGAAGGGTGCGTGGTCCTGGACCTCGACCTGCCCGCGGCCTCCGCCGACGCTCCGACGGGTGTCGTGGACGACGGTCTGCGCATCGACCGCGTCGTGGTGTCGCAGGACCCCGTCCCGGCGTACGAGCCCGAGCTGAGCGGCGGGTACGCGGAGCGGCTGGACGACGCCGAGGAGATCTACTCGGCGCTGGTCGTGGGCCTGCGCGCGTACGTCGCGAAGAACGGCTTCCGGTCGGTGCTCATCGGGCTGTCGGGCGGTATCGACTCCGCGCTCGTCGCGGCGATCGCGTGCGACGCGGTGGGCGCGCAGAACGTGTACGGCGTGTCGATGCCGTCGAAGTACTCGTCCGAGCACTCGAAGGGCGACGCGGCGGAGCTGGCGCGCCGGACCGGTCTGAACTTCCGCACGGTCCCGATCGAGCCGATGTTCGACGCCTACATGGGCTCGCTCGGCCTGACGGGCCTGGCGGAGGAGAACCTCCAGTCGCGGCTGCGCGGAACCCTGTTGATGGCCGTCTCCAACCAGGAGGGCCACATCGTCCTCGCCCCCGGCAACAAGTCGGAGCTGGCGGTCGGCTACTCGACCCTGTACGGCGACTCGGTCGGCGCGTACGGCCCCATCAAGGACGTCTACAAGACGTGGATCTTCCGGCTCGCGGAGTGGCGCAACCGCGCCGCGGCCGAGCGGGGCCAGACCCCGCCGATCCCCGAGAACTCGATCTCCAAGCCGCCGAGCGCGGAGCTGCGCCCCGGCCAGGTCGACACCGACTCGCTCCCGGACTACCCCGTCCTGGACGCGATCCTCGAGCTGTACGTCGACCGGGACCAGGGCGCGGACGCGATCGTCGCGGCGGGGTACGACCGTGAGCTGGTCGTCAAGACCCTCCGCATGGTCGACACCGCCGAGTACAAGCGGCGCCAGTACCCGCCGGGCACGAAGATCTCGGCGAAGGGCTTCGGCAAGGACCGCCGTCTGCCGATCACGAACGGCTGGCGCGAGTCGGTCTGACGGCCACCCCTCCCCGCGCTCCGAAATACGTTTCGGCCCGGGTCCGCGGCGCCCCTACGGTGGCGCGATGACAACTCAGGTGATCGTGCTGAACGGCGGCTCCAGCTCGGGCAAGTCCGGGATCGTCCGGTGTCTCCAGGCGGTCCTGCCGGATCCGTGGCTCGCCGTCGGGGTCGACTCGCTGCTCGAAGCCATGCCCGCGTCCCTGCGGGCCTCGGCCGCGGGCATCGAGTTCACCGCGGACGGCGGGGTGAGTGTCGGGCCGGAGTTCCGGACGCTCCAGACGGCGTGGCGGGAGGGGGTGGCCGCGACGGTCCGCGCGGGCGCCCGGGTCGTCATCGACGACGTCTTCCTCGGCGGAGCCGCGTCCCGGCAGGAGTGGCGGCAGGTCCTCGCCGGACTGGACGTGCTCTGGGTGGGCGTCAGATGCGAGAGCGCGGTCGCCGCGGGCCGCGAACTCGCCCGCGGGGACCGGGTCCCGGGCATGGCCGCCTCCCAGGCGGACCTGGTCCACCAGGGCGTCGACTACGACCTGGAGGTGGACACCACCCACACCGAGTCCTTGGACTGCGCGCGAGCGATCGCCGCCCGCATCAGGTGTGACGTCGGCCGACCCTCCTGACGGACGCGGGGCGGCACGGGGCGGGGCGGGACAGGGCGGGCGATCGTCCGCCCGGGTTCCGATCGCCCCTGCCGGGCCGGCGGACGGCGTCGACCCGAGCCTGTGGCGGATGCCGGGCGGCAGCCGCGTGGCCTGCGCGGCGACGTACGTACTCCGGCAGCCCCGCCGACGACCCCGCCACCCACCAGGCAACCCGCCAGGGTCCCTCCGCGCGGCCACCGACCCACCGAGGTGATCGTCGCCGCACGCTCGACATTTAGTCTGCGCGCAGATAATCTACGGATACATCATCTGATCGAGGGGGCCCGCATGTGGGAGTACGAGCACAGCATCGAGACCGACGCCACGCCCGAGGCGATCTGGCAGCTCTGGGCCGATGTGCCGAACTGGGTGACCTGGAACGCGGAGATCGAGAAGATCGAGATCGACGGTCCGTTCGCGGCGGGCGCGCTGATCACCATGACACCGCCCGGGGACGACGCGATCGTGCTGCGCGTCGCCGAGGCCGTCGTAGGGGAACGGTTCGTCGACGAGGCCCGCTTCGGCGACCTGCTGCTGCGCACCGTCCACCGGATCGACCCGATCGACCCGATCGACCGGAGCAGGGTCCGGGTGGTGTACCGGATGGAGATCACCGGCGCCGGCGCGGACGAGGCCGGCCCGCAGATCGGCCCGGCCGTCACGGCCGACTGGCCCGACACCATGGCCGCGCTGGTCGGACGGGCTCGGCGCTGATGCCCCTCAGCCCCGGCGAGAGCCCCGGATTCCTGCTGTGGCACACCACACTGCGCTGGCAGCGCGAGATCGCCGCCGCCCTGACCCCCCTGGACCTCACCCACGTGCAGTTCGTGCTGCTCGCCTGCGCCTGGTGGCTCAACGGGCAGGGCGAGCACCCCAATCAGCTGGCCCTCGCCCAGCAGGCCGGCACGGACGTCAAGATGACCTCCCAGGTGCTGCGCACCCTGGAGAACAAGGGGCTCATCGAGCGTGAGGTCGACCCGGCCGACACCCGCGCCAAACGGCTGCGCGTCACCGATACGGGCGCCGACCTGGCCCCGCGGGCGATCGCCGCGGTCGAGCAGGCCGACGCGCTGTTCTTCCAGCCGGTGTCCCGCGACGACGTGACAGCCCTGCTCGGCCGCCTGGCCCGTCCGGAAACCTGAGATGCGGTGGCCCGCGCGTCGCGGGCCACCGCATTTCACTCCTGGAGGGACGTCAGTGACGGACCCCCGCCTCGACGGTCCGCGGCACGTGTGTCGCGACGACGCGCTCGCGGCCGGTGGCCCGCGGGGTCCGGCGGGCGTCGACCGCGGCCGCGACGCCTGCCACGACCAGGCCCAGGGCCGCCAGCACCGCTCCCGCCAGTGCGGGCGAGGTCACACCGAGGCCGGCCGTGAGGGCCAGGCCGCCGAGCCAGGCGCCGCCCGCGTTGGCCATGTTGAACGCGGCCTGGTTGGCGGAGGAGGCCAGCGACGGGCCAGCGGCCGCCTTCTCCATCACCATCAGGTTGAGCGGCGAACCGGTCACGAAGGCCGCCACGCCCAGCAGGACCACGGCCAGCGCGCCGCCCCACGCGGTCGTCATCAGCAGCGGGAACAGGGCCAGGACGACCACCAGGGAGGTCAGGCCGCCGAACAGGGTCGGGCGCATCGCGTGGTCGGCGAGCCGCCCGCCCAGCAGATTGCCGATCGTCGCGCCGACGCCGAACAGCGCGAGCAGCAGCGTCACACTGGAGTCGGCGTAACCGGCGGAGTCCGTCAGCATCGGGGTGATGTAGCTGTAGGCGGAGAACAGGGCGCCGAAGCCGGCCACCGTCGTGCCGAGGGCCAGCCACACCGGCAGCGAGCGCAGGGCCGCCAGCTCGCGGCGCAGCCCGACGGCGGGCGCGTGGGCGTGGTCGCGCGGGATCAGCAGGGCCAGGGAGGCGATCGCCGCCAGGCCGATCACGCTGACGCCGAGGAAGGTCGCGCGCCAGCCGAGTTGCTGGCCCATGAGGGTGGCGACGGGGACACCCGCGATGTTGGCGACGGTCAGGCCGAGGAACATCAGCGACACCGAGCGGGCCTTGCGTTCCGGGGCGACCATGTTGGTGGCCACCACCGCGCCGACGCCGAAGAACGCGCCGTGCGGGAGACCGCTGAGGAAGCGGGCGGCCAGCAGCGAGTCGTAGCCGGGGGCGAAGGCCGACAGGGCGTTGCCCACGACGAACAGGCTCATCAGGGAGATCAGGACGGTCCGGCGGGACATCCGTGCCGTGACCGCGGCCAGCAGCGGCGCGCCGATGACGACGCCGAGCGCGTACGACGAGACCAGATGTCCGGCCGTCGGGATCGAGACATGCAGGTCGTCCGCGACGTCGGGCAGCAGGCCCATCATCACGAACTCCGTGGTGCCGATTCCGAAGGCACCCACGGCCAGGGCGAGCAGGGCCAGGGGCATGGAGGACTTGACCTTTCAGGGAGAGTGGGTTCCGTTCAGCATACGTGTCGTATGTTCAAGTACGGAACAAAGTCTCCTCGGCCCGCTATTCCGGCGAGTGACCCCCTGGTCAAGGTGTGGTGACCTTCACACGCGCCGCCACCGGCAGATGATCGCTGCCCGTCTGCGGCAGCGTCCAGGAGGTGACCGGCTCCACGCCCTTCACCATGATCTGGTCGATCCGCGCCATCGGGAACGACGCGGGCCAGCTGAAGCCGAAGCCGCTGCCCGCCGCGCCCTGCGTGGAGCGCATCTGGGAGGTCACGGCGTTGAGCGAGCGGTCGTTCATGGTGCCGTTGAGGTCGCCGAGCAGGACCACCCGGGTCAGCTTCTCGTCGGCGATCGCCTCGCCCAGCGCGTCCGCGCTCTTGTCGCGCTGGCGGGCGGTGAACCCGGCCTGGAGCTTCACCCGCACCGACGGCAGGTGGGCGACGTAGACGGCGACCTGTCCCTCCGGTGCCGTGACCGTCGCCCGCATCGCGCGCGTCCAGCCCAGCTTGATGTCGACCGGCTTCACCGCGCTCAGCGGGTACCTGCTCCACAGGCCGACCGTGCCCTGCACCGAGTGGTACTTGTACGTCGCCGCCAGCGCCTTCTCGTACACCGGCACCGCCGTGGCGGTCAGCTCCTCCAGGGCCAGCACATCCGCCTCGGACGCGGCCACGTCACGGGCGGTGCCGGCCGGGTCCGGATTGTCGGCGTTGACGTTGTGGGTGGCGACGGTGAGGTCGCCGCCGCTGCCGGTCCGGTCGACGAGAAGTCCGCCGAAGAGGTTCAGCCAGACCACGGCCGGAAGGACGACGGCGATCAGCGCGATCGCCGACTTGCGCACCAGCGCCAGCACCAGCAGCACCGGCACGAACACACCGATCCAGGGCAGGAACGTCTCCGTGAGACTGCCGAGGTTGCCGTAGCGGTTGGGGATGCGTGAATGCAGCCCCATCACCAGGGAGAACACCAGCGCGAACCCGGTGAGGACCAGACCCCGCCGCCAGATGCGCGGATCACCTCGCCAGCCCGCGCCGATCCGACCGAACAGGGTGCCGATCAGGCGCCGGAGCCGAACTCCCCGAGGCTCGGGACCCGAGCCTCCGTTGCCGTCCGTCTCCGTCATGTACGCCTGCTGCGCCATACCGTCGCCTCACTGCCTGCCTTGCACACCGTCCGTTCCCCCGGGTACGACCCTAGGGGATGATCGGCTTTGATCTCGCCGTCCCGTGACGGCCGTACGGGCACGAGGACGACCGGTGTGGTCCCACGGGTTCCGGCCCCGGGCCACAGGGCCCGGTCTGTGACGAAACGCGCACATGGGGGCTACCGCGTCGAGGAACTGACGGGGCGTAGCCCGGCGAGCAGCGTGTCGACGATGCGCGCGGGGAGGTCGGCGGGGAGATCGGCGTCGGGGCGCATGATCGCGCGGACGAGCATGGGGCCCACGAAGATGTCGTTCACCAGTTCCACATCCAGGTCGGCGCGCAGTTCGCCGTTCTCCTGACCCCGGCGCAGGACCTCGACGGCCATCCTGCGCCGGGGTTCTATCGCCGTGTTGTGGTACGCCGCCCAGATCTTCGGGCTGCTCTTCATCTGGGCGTGGACGTTGTGCAGGATCGCCGAGGAACGGTTGGCGAGACCCCTCCGCCGCAGCGCTTCGAGGAGTACGACCAGGTCGTCGCGCATGGAGGTGCCGGGGAGTTCGGGGTCCTGCGGTTCGGCGGCGCGCAGCACGTCGACGAAGAGTTCCTCCTTGCCGCTCCACCGGCGGTAGATGGCGGCCTTGCCGACGCCTGCGGTACGGGCGATGCGCTCGATGGAGATCTCGGCGAGTGAGACCCCGTCCTCCAGCAGCTTCATCGTGCCCTCGATGATGGCCCGTTCGACGGCCTCGCTGCGGGGCCGCCCCCGGACGGGCTGCTCCCCGCTCACGCCGGCCGCCGTGACGGTGGTCCCCCTGTCGCCGAGGCTCACGTGTTCGATCCTTTCGTCGCGGTGGGGGAATTGTCGCCCAGCGGGTGGGTGGGGCGGCTGTTCCCGGCCGCCCCGGCCCTCGCCCCCTACGGCTTCGTCCGCATCAACTCCCCCTCCTCCGCCGTGTCCTGCGGCGCGGGCTTCGGCCTGCCCGGCAGGAACACGGCCACCACGACCGCGCCCACAGCCGCGACCCCGGCCCCGCACAGGGCGGTGATGTGCATGGCGTGCAGGAAGGCGTCGTTGGCGGGGGCGACCAGCACCTTGCCCTGGTCGCCGAGTTTCGCGGCGATCCCGAGCGTCGCCTCGATGGACTCGCCCGCGGTGTCGCGCAGGGCCGCCGGCAGCGTGCCGAGGTGCCCCTCGATGCCGTTGCGGTACGACGCCGACAGCACCGAGCCGAGTACGGCGATGCCGAGCGCGCCGCCGAGCTGGCGGAAGGTGTTGCTGAGCGCGGAGGCGGAGCCTGCCTTCTCCCGGGGCAGCGCCTGCATGATGACCACGCTGGTGGGGGTCATGACATGGGCCATTCCGGTGCCCATGCAGAAGAAGACGATCTCCAGGAGCCAGATCGGGGTGTCGGCGTCCAGCGTGGCGAAGGCGACCAGGGTCGCCGCGAGGACGACCATCGCCCCGGTGGTCGTGGCCCGGACCCCGAAGCGGTCGACGACCAGCCGGGCGCGCGGCGCGAAGATCAGCTGGGCGGCGGCCAGCGGCAGCAGGAGCAGACCGGACTGCAGCGGGGAGTAGCCGCGCACGCTCTGGGTGTAGAAGACCGAGAAGAAGGTGACGCCCATCAGCGCGAAGAAGACCAGGGTGATGACGGCCATCGCGGCCGAGAACACCTTGTTCTTGAAGTAGTCCATGTCGACGGACGGATGGTCGCTGCGCTTCTCGTACACCACGAACGCGACGAGGACGAGCAGGCCGGCCGCTATGGTCGCCAGCACGGTCGGGTCCGTGAAGTCGGCGAGTTCGCCGCCCTTGATGATGCCGTAGACGAGCAGGACCAGGCCGACGACCGACAGGACGACGCCGACGAGGTCGACGCGGCCGGGGTTCGGGTCACGCGACTCGGGCACCAGCCACAGCATCAGCCCGAACGCGAGCAGCACGATCGGCACGTTGATGAGGAAGACCGACCCCCACCAGAAGTGGTCGAGCAGCAGACCGCCCGTGATGGGGCCGATGGCGATCGCGAGCCCGACACCGCCCGCCCAGATGCCGATCGCCTTGGGCTGTTCCTCGCGCTCGAAGACGTTCATCAGGACGGCGAGGGTCGCGGGCATCACGAAGGCGGCACCGACGGCCATCAGCGCGCGGAACGCGATGAGCTGGGCCGGCGAGCCGGATTCCGCGGCGAGCGCGGAGCCGATCCCGAAGACGGCGAGCCCGCCGAGCAGGACCTTCTTGCGGCCCAGCCGGTCACCGAGGAGACCGGCGGTGAACAGCAGTCCCGCGAAGACGAGCGTGTAGGAGTTGATCGCCCACTCCAGCTCGCTCTGGGTGGCGCCGAGGCCGGTCGGGGCAGGTGTCGAGATCGTCTTGATCGCGACGTTCAGGATCGAGTTGTCGAGCACCACGATCAGCAGGCTCAGCATCAGGACACCGAGGATCGCCCAACGACGCCGGTGCACCGCTTCCGGTATCCGCGGAGCGGTGGGGACGGCAGGAGTAGTCATGGCGTCGAGCGTAGGACACTTCCGATACGAGACCGTCTCGTATCGATTCCTCTTACCGGTTTTCTTACTGAGGCTTTACCCACAGGGGGCGCTCTGGCCCTCCCTGGCACGAAGTGCCACCATGGGTGGTGGTCCGGGGACGCCGTGAGGGCGCCTCGAGATGACGTAAGGAGCCGTTGCAATGACGCAGCTTTCGGCTGCCCGCACGAATGCCTCCGACGGCAGCAAGGCGCTGTACGGAGGCAAGGGCACACGCCGCATCACCGTTCGCGACATCGGCCTCGCCAAGGAGCGCGGCGAGAAGTGGCCCATGCTCACCGCCTACGACGCGATGACCGCCTCCGTCTTCGACGAGGCCGGGATCCCGGTGATGCTGGTGGGCGACTCGGCGGGCAACTGCCATCTGGGGTACGAGACGACCGTGCCCGTCACCCTCGACGAGATGACCATGCTGTCGGCGGCGGTCGTACGGGGCACCAGCCGTGCGCTGATCGTCGGAGACCTGCCGTTCGGCTCCTACCAGGAGGGACCGGTGCAGGCACTGCGCTCGGCGACCCGGCTGGTGAAGGAGGCCGGGGTCGGGGCCGTGAAGCTGGAGGGCGGTGAGCGCTCGCACCGCCAGATCGAGCTCCTCGTCGAGTCCGGCATCCCGGTCATGGCGCACATCGGCCTGACTCCGCAGTCCGTGAACGCGATGGGCTACCGCGTGCAGGGACGCGGCGAGGAGGCGGCCCAGCAGCTGCTGCGGGACGCGAAGGCCGTGCAGGACGCGGGCGCGTTCGCGGTGGTGCTGGAGCTGGTTCCGGCCGAGCTGGCCGCCGAGGTCACCCGGGTGCTGCACATCCCGACCGTCGGCATCGGCGCGGGGCCGGAGACGGACGCCCAGGTACTGGTGTGGACCGACATGCTCGGGCTGACCGGGGGCCGGGTGCCGAAGTTCGTCAAGCAGTACGCGAACCTGCGTGAGGTCATGGGCGACGCGGCGAAGGCCTTCGCCGAGGACGTCGTCGGCGGAACGTTCCCGCTGGACGAGCACAGCGTCCACTGAGCCATTTCCGCACCACCGCAGCCCGCCGATCTTCCCCCGTCGGCGGGCTGCGCTCTTTCGCGCCGGTGGCTGTCGGAAGGATGTCGGTGCTGTCGGCGTCCTGTCGGTGGTTTGTCGGTGGGGGTCGGCAGAGTTCCTGTCATGACGCGAATCGACAAGAACCCCAGTGGCGCGGGAAGCGCTGTAACCGTTCGGGGGTTGGTCAAGCACTACGGCGAGACCAAGGCACTGGACGGCGTCGACCTCGATGTACGGGCCGGAACCGTGATGGGGGTGCTCGGGCCGAACGGCGCCGGGAAGACGACCCTCGTGCGGATCCTGTCCACCCTGCTGGCCGCCGACAACGGGCAGGCGACCGTCGCCGGCTACGACGTCGCACGCCAGCCCCGGCAGCTGCGCCGGGTGATCGGGCTCACCGGCCAGTACGCCTCCGTGGACGAGAAGCTCCCCGGGTGGGAGAACCTGTACCTCATTGGGCGGCTGCTCGACCTCCCCCGCAAGGAGGCCCGGATCCGGGCCGACGAGCTGCTGGAGCGGTTCTCGCTGACGGACGCCGCCAAGCGGCCCGTCGGCACGTACTCCGGCGGTATGCGGCGCCGGCTCGACCTCGCCGCGTCGATGATCGGCCGGCCGCAGGTGCTGTTCCTGGACGAGCCGACCACCGGGCTCGACCCGCGCACCCGCAACGAGGTGTGGACCGAGGTCAAGGCGATGGTCGGGGACGGGGTCACCGTGCTCCTGACCACCCAGTACATGGAGGAGGCCGAGCAGCTCGCCTCCGAGCTGACCGTCGTCGACCGGGGCAAGGTCATCGCCGGCGGCGGCATCGAGGAGCTGAAGGCCCGGGTCGGCGGCCGGACGCTGCGGGTGCGGCCCGCCGACCCGCTTCAGCTGCGGCCGCTGGCGAGCTGGCTCGACGAGCTCGGCATCACCGGGCTCGCCACCACCGTCGTGGACGCCGAGCGCGGTTCCGTCCTGGTTCCGGTGCTCAGCGACGAGCAGCTGACCGCCGTGATCGGCGCGGTCAGCGCGCGCGGCATCACGCTCACCTCCCTGACCACCGAACTGCCCAGCCTGGACGAGGTCTTCCTGTCCCTCACCGGCCACCGGGCGAGTGCCCCGCAGGACGCCCAGCCCACCGAGACCCGCGAGGAGGTCGCCGTATGAGCGCGGCCACGATCGACATCAGCACGACGACCGACGCGCGCATCCCGTTCCGCAGCCACCTGCGGCACACCGGCGCGCTGATCCGCCGCAACCTGCTGTGGATCCGGCAGGACCCGGAGTCGATGTTCGACGCGGTCCTCTTCCCGGTGATCTTCACGCTGCTGTTCGTGTACGTCTTCGGCGGCTCGATCGGGCAGTCGCTGGGCGGCGGGCAGGAGGCGTACGTGCAGTACGTCATCCCCGGGCTGCTGGCCATGATGGGGATGAACATGGCGCAGGGCGTGGGCACCGGCTTCAACACGGACTTCAACTCCGGGGTCATGGACCGCTTCCGGTCGCTGCCCATCGGACGGGGCTCGGTGCTCTTCGCCAAGATCGTCGTGGAGCTGATGCGCATGCTGGTCGCGTGCGTGATCCTCGTGGTGGTGGCCGTGCTGGTGGGCTTCGACATCACCAACTGGCCCGGCCTGTTCGCCGCCGTGGGGCTGGCCACGGTGTTCGGCTCGGCACTGATGTGGGTGTTCCTCACCCTCGGCGTGATGATGAAGAGCGCGCAGTCCGTGCAGGCGATGGGCTTCCTGGTGCTGATGCCGCTCCAGTTCGGCTCGTCGATCTTCGCCCCCACCCAGTCGATGCCGGGCTGGCTCCAGAACTTCACCGAGTACAACCCGCTGTCCTCGCTCGCCGACGCGGCGCGCGGACTGATGGTGGGCGGGCCGGTCGCGCACGGGCTGTGGGTGACGCTGGCCTGGTCGATAGGGCTCACCGCGGTGATGGCACCGGTCGCGATCCACAAGTTCCGCACGAAGACCTGAGCCGGACGCCGAACGGGTCACGTCGGGACGCGGCGACACGCGTCGGGACGTGGCAGCACGCGCGTCGGGACGCATCAGGACGATTCACACCAGGGCGGTGGCCTCCTCGTAGGAGAGGCCACCGCCTTCGGCGTACGCGCTCTCGAACTCCGCGTCGCCGAGCGCGCCGCGCGTCCGGGCCATGGCCAGGTCGCGCGCCTCGCGCTCCACCCGCGGGGGTACGTGGCGCGGCGGCAGCAGGGTGTCGGCGGAGCCCAGGCAGCGGGCGGCGTCCGCGGCGCGGCCGCCGCCGTCCACACCTACGAGGGCGGTCGCGGCGATGAAGAGATAGAAGGAGCGCATCTGCGGGGCGATGGCCACGGACAGCGGATCCGTGGCCCGTTCCAGTGCGGCCCGGATGCCGGTCAGGGCCTGCGCGGACCGGCCGTCGATCGCATCCAGCCAGGCCTCCGCGCCCAGGATGAAGGAGTGGAAGACCGCGAAGTGACCGAAGTCGAACTCCTCCCGCAGCAGGTCGAGTTGCTCGCGGGCTTCGGTGCGGCGACCGGTGGCGGCCAGCCAGCCGGCGAGGAAGAGGCGGGCGATGTGCATGGCCTCGTTCACCGCGCGCTCCTCGCCGGCGATCACCTCGCGCAGCACGCGTTCGCCCCGCTCCTCGTCACCCGCCTCCAGCAGCGCGCTGCCCAGCCGGGCGGCGAGGACCGCGGACTGGGAGCGGGCGCCGAGCCGTTCGGCCTGCTCGATGGCACCCTCGTAGTCGGCGGCGGCCTCGAGGTACGCGCCCAGGCGTTCGTGCGCCTCGGCACGGGCCGAGAGGGCCTCGGCGGTGCCCCAGGCGTCGCCGAGGCGCTGGAAGATCTCCAGGGCCTCGGCCGCGTCACCGAACGCGCTCCCGGCCCAGTCGGCGCGGTTGGCGAGGATGTTGGCGCGCAACTGGAGGCAGGAGGCGAGCTCCCACTCGTAGCCGGGCGTCCGGCGGCAGGTGTCGACGTTGGCGTCGATGATGGCGCGGATGCGGTCCGGAGCGCCGGTCATCATCACGGCGAAGAACCAGAGCAGGCCGGGTGCGCGGCAGGTCTGCGGCAGTCCGGGCTCGTAGGTCTCGGCGATCAGCCGCAGCTTGGCCTGCGACGTCGCGGTCTGCCAGGTCTCCATCTCGGTGTCCATACAGGCCAGATGGGCCAGGTGGACCCCGCGCCTGGCCTCCGCGAGGACCTCGCCGGTCATCGGCGGCGGGGCGTCGATGCAGGACTTCCACACCGGCGCGGCCGGGCGCAGCGGTTCGGCGAACGGGTCGGGGCTCAGGGCCATGGCCTCGACGCACCAGGTACGGGCCTCGATGCGCAGATCGCGCATCTGCCAGTACCAGACGAGTGACAGGGTCAGGCAGAGCGCCTCCTGCTCGTCCCGGGCCGCGACGGCGCGGCCCAGCGCGGTGCGCAGGTTCTCGTACTCCAGCTGGAAGCGGTCGATGGCGTCCCGCTGCCCGGGGCCGCGCAGCAACGGCTCGGTGGTGCGGGCGAGTTCGCGGTAGTACGTCAGATGCGCCCGCTCGGCCGCCGCCCGCCGCCCCGACTCGTCCAGTCGCTCGCCCGCGTACTCGGCGACGGTCTCCAGCAGCCGGTAACGCATGTCACCCCGGGGGTCGGGAGCGGCGACGACCAGCGACTTGTCGACGAGCGAGGCGAGCAGATCGAGCGAGGCGAGGGAGTCGTGGCCCGTGCGGGAGGCGGCGGCCGGGCCGCACACCGCCTCGACGGCGGCGAGGTCGCAGCCGCGGGCGAAGACCGACAGGCGGGCCAGGACGTCGCGTTCGTCCTCGTCGAGCAGGTCCCAGGACCAGTCGACGACGGCCCGCAGGGTCTGCTGGCGGGGCAGGACGGTGCGGCTGCCGGAGGTCAGGAGGCGGAAGCGGTCGTCGAGCCGGCCGGCGATCTGACGGGGCGTCAGCATCCGCAGCCGGGCGGCGGCGAGCTCGATGGCGAGCGGCAGGCCGTCGAGCCGACGGCAGATCTCCGCACAGGCCGCCGCGGTGTCGTCGTCGGCGTCGGGCCGGAATCCCGGGCGGGCGGCCGCGCCCCGGTCGGCGAGCAGCCGCAGCGCCACCCGCTCCGGCAGCGGAGCCAGCGGGCGCAGCACCTCCCCGGGCACACCGAGCGGCTCACGGCTGGTCGCCAGCACCGTCACCTCGGGGCAGCGCGCCAGCAGTTCCTCGACGAGCCGGGCGGCGGCCTCGACCACATGCTCGCAGTTGTCGAGGACGATCAGCATGCGGCGGCGGGCGCAGTGCTCGACGAGACGCTCCAGGGGGTCGTCGTGGCGCTCGGCGGCGACCCGCATCTCCTCGGCGCCGGCGCCGTACAGCACGGTCTCGCGGGCTCCCACGGCGGTGAGGACGGCCTGCGGCACGGCGTCCGGGTCGGCGACGGGCGCGAGTTCGGCCAGCCAGACGCCGTCGCGCGCGGTGTCCCGTACGGTCTCGGCGGCCTCCTGGGACAGCCGGGTCTTGCCTGCCCCGCCGGGCCCGAGCAGGGTGACGAGCCGCGCGCTCGCGAGGTCCCCCCGGATGGCGGCGATGTCGGCCTCCCGGCCGACGAAGGAGGTGAGCCGGGCGCGGAGGTTGCCGAGGGGCGGGGGCGGCAGGGCGGAGGAATCCGGTGCGGACGGCGCCCCGTTCGGGCTCGCGGGCCCGAAGGGACGGGCCCCTTTCCCGGGGCCTGCCGAAGCGCCGGGGCCTCTCGGATCGCCGGCGCCTCCCGGATCTCCGGGGGTGAGCAGCTCCGTGTGCAGGGCGCGCAGTTCGGGGCCGGGGTCGGTGCCGAGGCGGTCCGCCAGCAGCCGGCGGACCTCGTCGTACGCGGCCAGCGCCTGAGCGGTGCGGCCCGCCTCGCGCAGGGCGCGCAGCCGCAGGGCCTGGAGGGGCTCGTCCAGCGGATGGGCGTCGCACAGCGCGGTGAGTTCGGGCAGCGACCGCTCGGCCTGGCCGAGGGCGATCGCGGCGGTGTGCCGGGCGCGCACCGCGTCGAGGCGGCGGGCCTCCCAGCGGGCCGCCTCGGCGGCGCGGTCGGGCAGGTCGGCGAGGGCCGGCCCCTGCCACAGGGCGAGGGCGTCGTCGAGGACGACGGCGGCCTTGGCGGGGTCGCCGTCGGTGAGCGCGCGGATGCCGTCGCCGGTCAGCCGCTCGAAGCGGTGCAGGTCGACGTCGTCCGGGGCGGCGGCCAGCCGGTAGCCGCCCTCGGCGGAGTCGATCGCGCCCGCCCCGAGGGCCCGGCGCAGCCGGCCGACCAGCGCCTGGAGCGCGCCCGGCGCGTCGGCGGGCGGGTCACCGGCCCACACCTCCTCGACCAGCAGCCCGGCGGGTACGCTCCGCCCGGCCCGCAGCGCCAGCACGGCCAGCAGGGCACGCAGCCGCGCTCCGCCGACGGCGACGGGGACACCGTCCGGACGGAGTGCCTGGGTGGTGCCGAGGATGCGATAGCGCACGGGGTCCATTCTCTCCGGTGGGATCGACGTCGGTCACGGGGTTCCGGCGGGGTGGCGCGAGCCGGTTGCCCGCACGTTTCGTGCCCCAGGAACCGGGCGCCGGCCACGGGACGTTTTCCCGGTATGCCCGGGCCGGGTACGGTCGGGCAGTTCCACACACGCGTACGAGCTCAGGGGGCCCCATGACCACCGCCACCACCCGCAGTGCCGAGCGGAGGATCAGTCCCGTCTTCCTCGGCATCCTGGCCGTGACGGCGGTCACCGGCTGGGCGACCTGGACGGGCTTCGCCGAGCAGCCGGGCGTGGCGGTGTTCCTGTTCGTGACGGCCGCCTGGATCGTGTCCCTGTGTCTGCACGAGTACGCACACGCGCGTACCGCCCTGCACAGCGGTGACATCTCGGTCGGCGCGAAGGGGTATCTCACGCTCAACCCGCTGAAGTACACCCACGCCCTGCTCAGTGTGGTGTTGCCGGTGCTGTTCGTGATCATGGGCGGGATCGGTCTGCCGGGTGGTGCGGTCTTCATCGAGCGCGCGCGGATCCGGGGGCGGTGGCGGCACAGTCTGATCTCGGCGGCGGGTCCGCTGACGAACGTGCTGTTCGCGGTGGTGTGCACGGCGCCGTTCTGGCTGGACGCGCTGGACGGCGTGCCGGCCGACTTCCGGTTCGCGCTCGCCTTCCTCGCCCTGCTCCAGGTCACGGCGGCGATCCTGAACTTCCTTCCGGTCCCCGGTCTGGACGGCTACGGGGTCATCGAGCCCTGGCTGTCGTACGACGTCAAGCGGCAGGTGGAGCCGTTCGCGCCGTTCGGGCTGCTGTTCGTGTTCGCGCTGCTGTGGGTGCCGTCCGTCAACGGAGTCTTCTTCGACATGGTCGACGCGGTGCTGCGCGCTCTCGGGATCGGCGACGTCGAGACGTACTGCGGTCAGTCGCTGTACCGCTTCTGGCAGGGCACGAACGAGTTCTGCGCGGTCAGCCGGTGACGTCGGCGTCCGCGGCCCTGCGCAGCTTGTCCCGCCTCACGTAGTACCAGGTCATGTTGGAGGACAGGCCCGCGAGCAGCACCCACACGATGCCCAGCAGACTGCCCTGGACGAAGGAGACGACCGCCGCGGCCACCGCGAGTACGCAGACGACGAGCGTGTAGAGGGCGAGTCGCCGGGCCGGGCTGGGCGGGGGAAGGGAGGACATGGCTCCGGGTTCTCCTGTCGGGGGACACTGCTGGGCTGCTCCGACCAGTGTCCCCCATACGCTCACACGTCCGTGACGCGCAGCCCGGCGTGGGCCTTGTAGCGGCGGTTGACGGAGATCAGGTTGGCGACCAGGGACTCGACCTGGTGGGCGTTGCGCAGCCGCCCGGCGAAGACACCCCGCATGCCGGGGATCCGGCCGGCCAGCGCCTGTACGAGCTCCACGTCGGCGCGCTCCTCGCCCAGCACCATCACATCGGTGTCGATCTCGTCGATCTCCGGGTCCTGGAGGAGGACCGCCGAGAGGTGGTGGAAGGCGGCGGCGACCCGGGAGTCCGGCAGCAGGGCGGCGGCCTGCTCGGCGGCACTGCCCTCCTCCGGCTTCAGCGCGTAGGCGCCCTTCTTGTCGAAGCCGAGGGGGTTGACGCAGTCGACGACCAGCTTGCCGGCCAGCTCCTCGCGCAGGGACTCCAGGGTCTTGCCGTGGCCGTCCCACGGTACGGCGACGATCACGATGTCGCTGCGGCGCGCGGTCTCGGCGTTGTCGGCGCCCTCGACACCGTGCCCGAGCTCGTCGGCGGCGGCCTGGGCGCGGTCGGCGGCACGCGAACCGATGATCACCTTCTGGCCGGCCTTGGCGAGCCGGTAGGCGAGACCCTTGCCCTGCGGGCCGGTCCCACCGAGCACGCCGACGACCAGTCCGGAGACGTCGGGGAGGTCCCACGGGTCCTTGGCGGGGGCCTTCGCCGGGGCGGCCGCGGTGGCGTTCTGTGCACTGTCGGTAGAGGTCATGGGCCGACTTTACGTGGGCGTGCCGAGCGGCCCTTCGTCATGTCGGGTGAACGAGGGGCGAACCCCGGGCGGGCGGCGGCCGGTTGCGGCACGATACGGCCGCATGGACGCCGTAAGGGTCGCGCTGCTGCGTGAGGTGCTCGCCGGGACCGAGTGGCTGGGGGCCACCCGGAGGTTCGCCGGGGTGCTGCGCGGGTCGGTCGTCTCGTACGGGGGCGGGCTGCTGCTGGTGGGCACGGCGGCGTACGAGCCCTGGCATCTCGCGGCGCATCTGGTGGACGAGGCCGCGTGGTCGGGTACGCCGGAGCTGGCGCCGACCCTCGTCCGGCATGCCGCGCGTCCCTCCGACCCGGCGCATCTCGCGGTCGGCCTGGGCCGGATCGAGGCGGCCAGGCGGGGCGAGACGCTGCTGGTGGCGTCGCCGTCGGGGGACGCACCGCTGCTCGAGCGGGTGTCGGACGCGCGGCGGACCGGCGTCATGATCCTGGCCCTCGGCCCGGGCGAGGGGGAGCTGACGGCCCTGGCCCACGAGACGCTGGCCGTGCCGGACGGCTCCGAGCTGGACCTGGACACCGTGCAGCACCTGGTGAGCGCGGCCGCCGGCGAGACGCTGCCCCCGACGAGAGGGCGCCGGCGCTTCGCCGACCGCCTCTCCCACCTGGCCGAACGCCTGACGGCACCGCCGCCTCCCCCCTGGTGACCTGCCCTGCCCCGCCTGCCCACGATCCGCCACCGGTCCAGCGGTCGGGAAGGGCGCTGTGCGTGGGCGCGGTGGGGCTGCCGGCGCGTGGTGGATCGCGTGACCGGTCGGGTGATCAGTCGTCGTCGGTGGCGCCGCCCGCCGGGGCGTCGTGCCACTTGGGGTCGTTCTCCCACTGGAGGTTGCGTTCGCGGGCGGTCTGCATCGCGTGCTCGGCCTCCGCGCGGTTGGCGTACGGGCCGAATCGGTCCTTGGCCGGGCACTCCGGCCCCTCCTCGACCTCCTTGTGCTCCAGGCAGTAGTACCACTCGCCCGGCTTGCCGGCGGTCGACTTCTTGAACAGGGGCATGACGGCTCCTTTCGCCATCGACATGTTCCCCCACAGCCGCTCGTTAGACTCACTGGCATGTCTGGCCAGTCGCTGCTCGTCCCCGGGGAGCTGTCCCCCATCCGTTCGGTGCCCGGAAACATCCGCCGCCCCGAGTACGTCGGCAAGCCCGCCCCGACGCCGTACACCGGGCCGGAGGTGCAGACGCCCGAGACCATCGAGGCGATGCGCCGGGCCGGCCGGATCGCCGCGCAGGCGATGGCGGAGGCCTCGAAGCTGATCTCGCCGGGGGTCACCACCGACGAACTGGACCGGGTGGCGCACGAGTACATGTGCGACCACGGCGCCTATCCGTCGACGCTGGGCTACCGCGGCTTCCCCAAGTCCCTGTGCACGAGCGTCAACGAGGTCATCTGCCACGGCATCCCGGACTCGACGGTCCTGCGCGACGGCGACATCGTCAACCTGGACGTGACGGCGTACATCGGCGGGGTGCACGGCGACAACAACGCCACGTACCTGGTCGGGGACGTCGACGAGGAGTCGCGGCTGCTGGTGGAGCGGACGCGGGAGTCCCTCGATCGGGCGATCAAGGCGGTCCGGCCCGGCCGGCAGATCAACATCATCGGACGGGTCATCGAGTCGTACGCCAAGCGGTTCGGGTACGGCGTGGTGCGGGACTTCACGGGGCACGGGATCAACTCCTCGTTCCACTCCGGGCTGATCGTCCCGCACTACGACAGCCCGCACGCGACGACCGTCATCCAGCCCGGGATGACGTTCACGATCGAGCCGATGCTGACCCTCGGCACCCACGAGTACGACATGTGGGACGACGGCTGGACGGTGCTGACCAAGGACCGCAAGCGGACGGCCCAGTTCGAGCACACGCTGGTGGTGACCGAGACGGGCGCGGAGATCCTCACGCTGCCGTGACACGACCGAAGGCCCGCTCCCTGCTGGGGGCGGGTCTTTTCTTGTACGCTTTTACCGACAAGGCGTCGGCAAACCCATTGACTTAGGTAAGCCTTACCTCAAAGGATGTGGGCATGGACTCGTTCTCGACACTCATCCGCACGGCCTCCCACGAGCAGCACGTGGAGGCCGAGACCTCGACGTTCATGAGCGACCTCCTCGGCGGCAGGCTCGGCGTCGAGGCGTACGCGCGCTACACCGAGCAGCTCTGGTTCGTCTACGAGGCGCTGGAGGCCGGCGCCGAGCGGCTGGCCTCGGACCCGGTGGCCGGGCCCTTCATCCGGTCGGAGCTGTTCCGGCTGCCGGCGCTGGAGCGGGATCTCGCGCATCTGCGGGGCGCCGGATGGCGGTCGGGTGCGTCGGCGCTGCCGGCGACCGAGGCGTACGCGGCGCGGGTGCGGGAGTGTGCCGAGCACTGGCCGGCCGGGTACATCGCCCACCACTACACGCGCTACCTGGGCGACCTCTCCGGCGGGCAGATCATCCGCGACAAGGCGGAACGGACCTGGGGCTTCGAGCGCAAGGGCGACGGCGTCCGCTTCTACGTCTTCGAGGAGATCGGCAACCCGGCGGCCTTCAAGCGGGGGTACCGGGAACTGCTGGACGGGGTGCGCGCGGACGACCTGGAGAAGCAGCGGATCGTGGGCGAGTGCAAGCGCGCCTTCGCGCTGAACACCGACGTCTTCCGGGCCCTGGGCGAGGAGTTCTCGCTGTCGGCGTGAGCGGTCTGCACGGGCGGACGGAAACGGAGCGGGCCCCCTCGCCGCACTCACGGCGAGGGGGCCCGGCGCCTGATCAGAATCGGTCGCAGTGCTTGCCGGCCCAGAAGATGTCGGCCGAGGACGTGTCGACCGCACCGATGTACGGGCTGCAGACACCCTCGTCCCCGCCGAAGTGGTGCTCGCGGGGCTCCTCGTGGTGCTGGCGGGGACCCTCGTCGGCGGTGGCGGTCGTCGCACCGGTGGCGGCGAGGGCGATGCCCAGGACGGTGGCGGCCAGAACTGAACGGATACGCATGGCGTTCCTCTCACGGGGCTCGAGTGTCACGCCCAGAGGTCCCCGTTCGCCTCCTCCCGCACACGCCAGACCACCCGTACGGCCGCGTAGAAGTACGCGGACGCCCGCGACCGGCCCTATGATTCAGCGCTCGAGGAACACGCGCCCGCCGATCTCCACCCACCCGTACGGCTGCGGGGCCGTCAGAATCTGGGAGCCCGCACCCTGGGTGATGTTCAGCGCACGGCCGAGCCGCTCGGTGAGCAGCAGCGCCGGCGCGCCCGTCGCCTCGATCTCGTCGACGCCGTCACCGCGGCCGGGGAAGCCGCGGGCGCGGATCCGGCCGGCCGGCTCGTCCTCCCAGGCCCAGGCGTAGATCCAGTCGCCGGCCGGCGGCACGGGGAGGTCGTCGACCTCGGCGGCGGTGGCGTACCGGTGGAACACGCACGGCGGGGCCCACTCCGCGCGCGCCTCGATCCAGGTGAACTCGCCGTCCAGGCGGGTGCCCACGGCGCCGGCCGGCGTGACGAGCTCGGGCACGTCGAGCAGCCAGGCGACGCCCACGCACGAGTGGTCCGCGAAGGACAGCCGCCGGGTGGGCGTGTAGACGTCGATGATCCCGCGCTCGGGGTCGTCGACGAACACCGTCTCGCCGAAGCCGAGTTTGGCCGCGAGGTCCTGCCGGTCCTCGCGGTCCGGCAGCACCGAACCTTCGCGGACCACGCCCAGTTCGTTGCCGTAGCCGCCGTTCGGCGCGCAGAAGACGCGGAGCACGTCGTAATCAGTCACCGGGGAATTGAAGCACCGTCGGCCGGCCGGGGCAGCCGAGCCACGGCGGGTGAAGGTTAGCCTAGCCTAACCTTCAGCCATGAGCGTCCTGGACAAGCCCGCCGACACCGGCGGCTCCGCCGAGAACGCCACCCCCGCAGCCCCCTTGCAGGGCGTCTTCGGCAACCCCCTCGCCGAACCGGGCGTCATCGGGATCTCCTCCGGCGCGGTGGTCGGCGCGGTCGCCTCGATCGCGTTCGGCCTGAACTTCCTCGGCAACTGGACGGTGTCGGCGTTCGCGTTCGCCGCCGGGCTCGGCACGGTCCTGCTGGTGTACGTGATGTCGCGCTCCGGCGGCCGCACCGAGGTGGTGACGCCGAATCCTCACCGGGATCGCCGTGAACGCCTTCGCGGGCGCGCTGATCGGGCTGCGCCTCTTCTTCGCGGACACGGCGGCGATCCAGCAGATCACCGGGGGACGCGCGGGTCGTGGTGCTGCACGATCCGGGGCTCCCCGCCGCCTGCGCGCACGGGGTCGCGGTCCTGTGCGCCGGGCGGTCGGCGGCGGACGGTCCGCCGGGCGAGGTGTTCACCGAGCGGCTGCTTTCGGATGTCTACGACCAGCCGGTCGAGGTGCTCGCACACCCCCGGACGGGAGCCGTACCGGTGACCCCGAAGCGGAATCTTTGAATCTCCTTTGACCATCCCTTGGGGTCCGTTTTGAGTCACCGTGATCGGCTCGTGCTCATACGGCGTCCATGAGAGGTGAATCACTGCACGGGCGGGTATCACGCAGGTAAGCCTTGGATAAGTTAGGCGAGGCTCACCAACCCTTGTGGGCCGCGTCACGCCCATATTCAGCCATCGCTGGGAGCCCGAATGCGAGCCGCCAGACTGTCCGTCGTCACCGCTGTCACCGCCGTGACCGCACTGACCGCCGTCACCGGCTGCACCTCCAAGAGCGACGCGAAAGACGGTGACCGCGTCATCAGCGTGACCGCCACCGACACCAAGTGCGTGACCTCCAAGAAGGAGATCTCCGCCGGACACGTCGAGCTCGCCATCGAGAACAAGGGTTCCAAGGTCACCGAGGTCTACATCCTCTTCCCGGACGACCGGATCGTCAGCGAGCGGGAGAACATCGGCCCCGGCACCAAGCAGCGGGTCACCGCCGAGGTGAAGGCCGGTGACTACCGGATCGCCTGCAAGCCCGGCATGAAGGGCACCGGCATACGCCAGGACCTCAAGGTCACCGGCGGCTCGGTCGCCAAGCGTGACCCGCGCCTGGACAAGGCCGTCGCCGCCTACCGCGAGTACGCGCAGGAGCAGGCCGACGCCACGCTGCCGCTCGTCGCGACCTTCGTCAAGGCGGTCAAGGCCGGCGACCTCGAAGCGGCCAAGGCGGCCTACGCGCCCTCCCGTATCGGCTGGGAGCGCACCGAGCCGGTCGCGGAGTCCTTCGGCGACATCGACCCGAAGGTCGACGTCCGCGCGGACGGCCTGGAGGCCGGCCAGACCTGGACCGGCTGGCACCGGCTGGAGAAGGCGCTCTGGCAGGACAAGAAGATCACCGCCGCGGAGAAGACCCTCGCCGACCAGCTCACCACCGACCTGACCGACTGGCAGAAGCGGGTCGGCAAGGCCGAGATCACCCCGACCTCCATGGCCAACGGTGCCAAGGAGCTCCTCGACGAGGTCGCCACCGGCAAGGTCACCGGCGAGGAGGAGCGCTACTCGCACACCGACCTCGTCGACTTCAAGGCCAACGTCGAGGGCGCCCAGAAGTCCTACGAGCTGCTCAAGCCGGTCGCCAAGGAGAACGACGCGGCCCTGGTCACCGAGCTGGACAAGCAGTTCGCCGCGCTGAACACGCTGCTGGACAAGTACCGCCCGAACACGTCCTCGTACGTGTTCACCGCGTACGACAAGGTCGCCGCCGCCGACCGCAAGGAACTGTCCGACGCGGTCAACGCGCTCGCCGAGCCGCTGTCCAAGCTCGCCGCCGCCGTGGCGAAGTAACCGAGGAGCCAGGACATGACCCAGACCCAGGGCAGCGTGCCTTCCCGCCGGTCGCTGATCGGCTGGGGCGGTGCCGGGCTCGCGCTCGGTGCCGCCGCGGCCGGCGGCGCGGTCGCGATGACCCGCACCGGCGAAGACGTCGATCCGGCGGCCGCCGAGGCGGGCGCCGCGGTCGGCTTCCACGGCAGCGTCCAGGCGGGCATCGCCACGCCCGTGCAGGACCGGCTGCACTTCGCCGCGTTCGACGTGACGACCACGGACCGCGCCGAGTTCGTCCGGCTGCTGAAGGACTGGACGGAGGCGGCCCGCCGGATGACGGCCGGGAAGGCGGTCGGCGAGGGCGCCTTCGGCGGTCTCGCCGAGGCGCCGCCGGACGACACCGGCGAGGCCCTGGGGCTCAAGCCGTCCCGGCTGACCCTGACGGTCGGCTTCGGGCCGTCGCTGTTCACCAAGTTCGGCCTCGCCGACCGGCGGCCCGACGCCCTGATCGACCTGCCCACGTTCGCCGGGGACGCGCTCGACGCGGCCCGCAGCAACGGCGACCTGTGCATCCAGGCCTGCGCCGACGATCCGCAGGTCGCCGTGCACGCGATCCGCAACCTGGCCCGGCTCGGCATGGGCAAGGTCGTCATCCGCTGGTCGCAGCTCGGCTTCGGCAAGACCTCGTCCACGACGCCCGACGCGCAGACCCCGCGCAACCTGATGGGCTTCAAGGACGGCACCCGCAACATCGCGGGCACCGAGACCGACCGGCTGGAGAAGTTCGTCTGGGTCGGCGAGAAGGACGTCAAGGAGAACTCGGCCTGGATGGTGGGCGGTTCCTATCTCGTCGCCCGCCGGATCCGGATGCACATCGAGACCTGGGACCGCACCTCGCTCCAGGAGCAGGAGGACATCTTCGGCCGCGACAAGGGCGAGGGCGCTCCGGTCGGCAAGGCCAAGGAGCGCGACGAGCCGTTCCTGAAGGCGATGAAGCCCGACGCGCACGTCCGGCTCGCGCACCCGGACTCCAACCACGGGGCGACGCTCCTGCGCCGCGGCTACTCCTTCACCGACGGCACCGACGGTCTGGGGCGGCTGGAGGCGGGGCTGTTCTTCCTCGCCTATCAGCGCGATGTGCGCGAGGGGTTCGTCCGCGTCCAGCGCAACCTCGCCACCGACGCCCTCAACGAATACATCCAGCACGTGGGTTCGGCCGTCTTCGCCGTCCCGCCGGGCGTCCGCGACAAGGACGACTGGTGGGGCCGGACGCTGTTCTCCAAGGAGGCTTGAGCCCGTGTTCTCCAACTATCTGATCGGACTGCGCGAGGGCCTGGAGGCCAGCCTCGTCGTCTGCATCCTCATCGCCTACCTGGTGAAGACGGACCGCAGGGACGCCCTCAAGCCGATCTGGATCGGCATCGGCGTCGCCGTCGCGCTCGCGCTCGGCTTCGGCTGCGTCCTCGAATTCGGCTCCCAGGAACTGACGTTCCAGGCGCAGGAGGCGCTCGGCGGCTCCCTGTCGATCCTCGCGGTCGGCCTGGTGACGTGGATGGTGTTCTGGATGCGGCGCACCGCCCGGCATCTGAAGTCGGAGCTGCACGGCAAGCTGGACGCGGCCCTCGCGATGGGCACCGGCGCCCTGGTCGCCA
Source organism: Streptomyces sp. NBC_00080 (assembly GCF_045041255.1). Classification (NCBI taxonomy): domain Bacteria; kingdom Bacillati; phylum Actinomycetota; class Actinomycetes; order Kitasatosporales; family Streptomycetaceae; genus Streptomyces; species Streptomyces sp. NBC_00080. The sequence goes on along the minus strand of NZ_CP108235.1, from coordinate 6,777,770 downwards.
CCGCCTTCCTCGCCGTCGGCCGCGAAGGCCTGGAGACCGCCCTGTTCGTGTGGGCGTCGGTGCACGCGGCCGGCGACGGCACCCCGCGCCCGCTGATCGGCGTGGCCCTGGGCCTGGCGACCGCCGTCCTGCTCGGCTGGCTGTTCTACCGCGGCGCGCTGAAGATCAACCTCGCCAAGTTCTTCACCTGGACCGGCGGCATGCTCGTCGTGGTGGCCGCGGGCGTGCTGGCGTACGGCGTCCACGACCTCCAGGAGGCCGACCTGGTCCCGGGCCTGAACAGCCTGGCCTTCGACATCACCGGCACCATTCCGCCGGACACCTGGTACGGCACCCTGCTGAAGGGCGTGTTCAACTTCCAGCCCGATCCGACGGTCCTCCAGGTCACGGTGTGGCTGCTGTACCTGGTCCCGACGCTCGCGCTGTTCCTCGCCCCGGTAGGGTTCGCCTCCGGGAAGGGGAAGGTGAAGTCGCCTGATGAGCAGGGAACGCAGCCTGACGACCGGGGTTCCGCGCAGTCGAAGGCTCCGCGCACGTGACCGGTACGCACTCGTAGCGGCGTCACTCACCGCCGTCTCGCTCACGGCGAGCGGCTGCGTGGTCGTCCACGGGGAGCTCGAACTGCTCCCGGCCGCCACGAAGGCGGAAGCCGTGAAGGCCGTCGAGCAGTTCACGTCCGCCTACAACAAGGCCGACGCGGCGTACGACAGTTCTCTGGACGCCGACTACACCACCGGTGCCCTCGGGATCATCGACGAGGCGCGGCTGAAGGCGGGTCGCGTCACCAACCCGGACGGCAACCCGCAGCACACACCGCTGGTGCTGTCGGACGTGAAGTACACGATCGTCGAGAAGGCGGGCTGGCCGCGCTGGTTCGTCGCCGACGCGAAGGGCAACAAGGGCGGCGACGCACGCTGGTTGATGGTGTTCAGCCGGGGCGAGCGGGCGGAGCGGTGGCAGGCGACCTATCTGACGCTGGTGGCGCCGGGCTCGGTACCGGAGTTCAAGCAGGCGGGCAAGGACGGCCACGCCGAGGCCGTACCCGCCGACTCCGCCGAACTGGCCGTCGCCCCGGAGGACTTGAGCAAGGACTACGCGGCGTACCTGCAGAGCGGCAAGGGTGCCTTCGCGGACGGCGCGTACACGAATACGCTGCGCTCGACCCGGGCGAAGAACGCCACCAAGCCGGGCCTGGCCACGCAGTACATCGACGAGCCGCTGACCGGCGGCGACTACGCGCCGCTGGCGCTGCGCACCGCGGACGGCGGGGCGCTGGTCTTCTTCACCACACACCACTACATGAAGCAGACCGCCGCGGCGGGCGCCGCCGTGCCCACGCCGAACAAGAACGTGGCCGCGCTGACGACCGGTGAGATCAAGCAGTCCCTGACGATGGAGTTCGTCGCCAACGACGTCGCCCTGGCCCCCGCGAAGGGCACGGGCAACGGCAAGGTGTCGATGCTCAGCCGCCTGGAGGGGCTGACGGCGGCGAAGGGCGCGTAGCGCTCCGCGGGCCGCATGGTGAGCCACCTGCGGGTGCGTCGGCACCTGCTGGTGCGTCGTGGCCGGTCGCGCAGTTCCCCGCGCCCCTTGCTGGGCCCGCGCCGGCTGTCAGTGACGCGAGGGCCAGGCCGTGTTCGCGTGGTCGGGCTCCTGGCCGGCGTGGCGGGCGCAGGCGTCCGTGAGGGTTTCGAGGAGGGTCAGCGGGTCGGGCAGCGCGTGCTCGGGTCCGCGCAGCCAGTGCACGCGACGGCCGTCGTCGCCGGGGAGCCGGGCGGGCGGTACCAGGACGTAGGAGCCACGGCAGTGCCAGCGCAGGCCGGGGTGCTCGTCCATGGTCTCGGGGTGGCAGTCCAGGGCGCACGGCCACCACTCGTCCTCGTCCTCGGGGGTGCCGCGGGTGAGGGTGAAGAACAGCATGCGGCCGTCGTCGCTCTCGGCGACCGGGCCGACGTCGACGCCGGAGTCGAGCAGCCGCTCCAGGGCCTGCCGGCCCGCCTCCAGCGGCACGTCGAGGACGTCGTGCGTCATGCCGGTGGCGGTGATGAAGTTGGCCTGCGGCTGATGGCGGGCCCAGCGCTCGATCTGCGCGCGGTCGGTCGTGGACTGCGTCTGCCAGGCGAAGGACACCGGGTGCCGGGCGGGGGTCGGACAGCCGACCCGGTCGCAGGAGCAGCCGTAGCCGGGAGCCGGGTGCGCGGCGGGCGCGAGCGGGAAGCCCGCTCCGGCGGCGGCCAGCAGCAGGGCCTCACGGTCGCCGTCGTCGGCGGCCTCCGTCGGGCCGCTCGTGCGCAGCCACTCCGAGATCTTGCCCCACAGGCCGGTCCGGCCGCCGAACTCCGCGCTCATCTGTCCCCTCGCCTCGCTGTGGTGCGGACAGCATGCCTCATGGTCCCACCATCCTGCGCATCGGGGGGCCGTAGCCGTGAATCGGGGCAGGTGGGACGGGTGGGGCCAGAGTGGCCTATGTGCGGCATGCTCACCGGGGCGCGAGACCGTGCAGGGCGTAGTCGACGAGGGTGTCGGTGTACTCGTAGGAGATCGGGCCCGTGTACTGGAGCCAGCGCTGGGCGAGCGGGGAGATGAAGAACTCCAGGGCGATGCGCGGGTCGAGGTCGGCGCGGACCTGGCCGGCCTCCTGCGCGGCGCGCAGCCGGTCGACGTACAGCCGGATGGACGGTTCCATCAGCTTGGCCGTGAACTCGCGGCCGACCTGTTCGTTGACCACGCCCTCGGCGGCCAGGGCCCGGGAGGGCGCCTCGAACCTGGGGTCCGTGAGCTGGTCGACGGTGGCCCGCAGGACGGCCTTGATGTCGGCGGCCAGGTCGCCGGTGTCGGGGATGACGTACGGCTCCTCCGCCGAGGCCCCCGCGTCCCGCGCCGCCTGTTCGCTGAGGTCGAGGAAGGCCTCCAGCAGGACGTCGGCCTTCGACCCCCACCAGCGGTAGATGGTCTGCTTGCCGACGCCCGCGCGGGCGGCGATTCCCTCGATCGTGGTCTTCGCGTAGCCGGTCTCCGCGACGAGGGCGAGCGCGGCGTCGTAGATGGCGCGCCGGGACCGCTCGCTGCGGCGGGTGGTGTCGGGGGCCGGCTTACCGGACTGGGTGACCATGGGTCGACGGTACCAAGCGGGTGAGACGGGACGTCTCGCGAACTGTCACGCGCCCTCGCCGGGATAGCGCACGCCGATCCGCTCGCGGACCGTGTCGAGGGTCCGCATGACGGCGAGGCTGCCGTCGAGCGGGACCAGCGGGGACTCGGTCTCGCCTGCCCGCAGCGCGCGCATGACCTCGCGGGCCTCGTGCCGGAACGTCGTCCGGGGTCCGTCGGCCGGGTCGGCGACGAACTCCTCGGGGTCACGCCCGTCGCGGTGCAGGACGAGGCGGTCGGGATGGAAGAAGCCGGACGGGATGTCGATCCGGCCGCGTGAGCCGGTGACGGAGGCGGTGGTGCCCGTACCGCCGGTCAGGGAGCAGTGCAGGGCGGCCAGCGCGCCTGAGTCCCAGGACAGGGCCAGCGCCGTCTGCAGGTCCACGCCCTCGGCGGACAGGACGGCCTGGGCGGCGATGCCCGAGGGCGCGCCGAGCAGGAGGTGGGCGAAGGAGACCGGGTAGACGCCGAGGTCGAGGAGGGCGCCGCCGCCCTGGGCGGGGTCGCGCAGCCGGTGCGAGGGCGGGAAGGGGCCTTCGAGGCCGAAGTCGGCCTGCACGGTGCGGACCTCGCCGATCGCGCCGTCGTCGACGAGGGCCTTGAGGCGGCGGATCACCGGGTTGCAGTACATCCACATGGCTTCCATGAGGAAGCGGTCGTGCTCCCCGGCCAGCGCGACCAGCTCTTCGGCCTCGCGCAGGTTCAGCGTGAACGCCTTCTCGCACAGCACGTTCCGCCCGGCCTCCAGGCAGAGTCCGGCGGCGGTGCGGTGGGCGGCGTGCGGGGTGGCGACGTAGACGACATCGATGTCCTCGTCGGCGGCGAGCGCGGCCCAGTCGCCGTAGGCCCGGGGTATGCCGAACCGGTCGGCGAACGCCTTCGCGGAGACCTCGGAGCGCGAGGCGACCGCGACGACCTCGGCGTCGGGCAGGTCGATCAGATCCGCCGTGAACGCGGCGGCGATCCCGCCGGTCGCCAGGATGCCCCACCGCACCGTGTCCGTCGTCATACCCCGCCCCGTCCTCGTGCCGTCCCAGCAGTGTGTTCGAGCTGAGAGCATAGGCGGCACAGATGTCGGAGAGGGAGGGACGGCCGGATGCCGGAGGGTGGGGCCATACCTGACGCGGCGCCGGAGGCCGTGACGGACCGGGGTACGCGCACGGGCGAGGGAGCGGGGCCGACGCTGTCCGCCCGGCGCCGGGCCGGGCTGCTCGTCACGCTCGTGCTGGGCGGGCTGACCGCCACTCCCCCGCTCTCGATGGACATGTACCTCCCGGCGCTGCCGGAGGTGACCCGCTCCCTGCACGCGCCCGCCGCGACGGTGCAGCTCACGCTGACCGCGTGCCTGGCCGGTATGGCGCTGGGGCAGCTGGTGGTCGGCCCGATGAGCGACCGGTGGGGGCGCAGGCGCCCGCTGCTGGCCGGACTCGTCGTCTACGTCGTGGCGACCGCCCTGTGCGCCCTGGCGCCCACCGTCGAGCTCCTGGTCGCCTGCCGGCTGCTGCAGGGGCTCGCGGGCGCGGCCGGGATCGTGATCGCGCGGGCCGTCGTACGCGATCTGTACGACGGCGTGGCGATGGCCCGGTTCTTCTCCACCCTGATGCTGATCTCCGGGGTCGCCCCGGTCGTGGCGCCGCTGATCGGCGCGCAGATCCTGCGGGCGACGGACTGGCGGGGCGTGTTCGTGCTCCTGACGGGGGTGGGGCTGCTGCTGGCGGTGGTGGTGTGGACCCGGCTGCCGGAGACGCTGCCCGCCGCCGAGCGCCACGCGGGCGGGGTCGGCGAGGCCCTGCGCTCGATGCGCCGACTCCTCGGCGACCTGCCCTTCACCGGGTACATGCTCACGGGCGGTTTCACCTTCGCCGCGCTGTTCGCGTACATCAGCGCCTCACCGTTCGTGGTCCAGGAGATCTACGGCGCCTCCCCGCAGACGTTCGGCCTGCTGTTCGGTGTGAACTCGGTCGGTCTGGTGCTGATCGGCCAGGTCAACGGCAGGGTGCTGGTGGGCCGCGTCCGGCTGGACCGGGTCCTGGCCGTCGGTCTCGCGGTGATCGTGCTGGCCGCGACCGCCCTGCTGCTGATGACGACGGGTGTGTTCGGCGAGGTCGGGCTGGCGCCGGTGGCCGCCGCGTTGTTCGTCCTGATGTCCGCGATGGGCGTCACGCTGCCCAACGCGCAGACCCTCGCCCTGATGCGGGTCCGGCACTCCGCCGGGTCCGCCTCCGCGCTCCTCGGTACGTCCTCCTTCCTCATCGGCGCGATCGCCTCGCCGCTCGTCGGGATCGCCGGCGAGCACACGGCCGTCCCGATGGCCGTCGTCCAGTTGGCCGCCGCACTGGTGGCGGTGGCCTGCTTCGTGGGAATGTGCCGTCCCTGGACGAAGACGGGCGCGGAAGGAGCAGTGAGCTGAGCGCACCGAGACTGCGCGTCGACACACCGGAACGGGCCGGGCTCGACCCCGCGGAGACGCGACTCCTCGTCCGCGACGTCGTGGACCTCACCACCGGCGACCGGCCCTGGGCGGCGGGTGCCGTCGTGGTCGCCGGGCGTGGCCCGGTGATCGCCGTGCGGGAGGCGGTGGGCTGGGCGGTGCGGTACTCGGCGTACGACCCGGCGGCCGACGCCGGGGTGGAGCTCCCCGCCGGGGCGCGGATCCCGATGACCGTCGACACCCCTTTCGACCTGGCGTCCCTCACCAAACTGTTCACCTCGGTCGCGGCGGTGCAGCAGATCGAGCGCGGCACGCTCGGCATCGATGCCCGGGTGGGCGCCTATCTGCCCGACTTCCACGCGGCCGCCGCCCACGGCATCACCGTCCGCCAGCTCCTCACCCACACCTCCGGGCTGCGCCCCGAGCTGCCCCTGTACGAATGCGCGGACGACGCCCGGCGGTGGGCGCTGCTACGCGCGGAGACGCCGGTCGGCGCACCGGGCACGTACATGTACTCGGACCTGAACATGCTGCTGCTCCAGCAGCTCCTGGAGCGGCTGACCGGCCGCACCCTCGACGTCCTCGTGCGGGAGGGGATCACCCGTCCGCTGGGCATGGCCTCGACCGACTTCGGCCCGTGCCCCGGCGCGGCGGCGACCGAGGACCAGCGGCGGCCGTGGGCGAAGGCGGACCGGGGGATGCTGCGGGGCGTGGTGCACGACGAGAACGCCTGGGCGTTGGGCGGGGTGGCCGGTCACGCCGGGCTGTTCTCCACGGGCCACGACCTCGCGGTGTTCTGCCGCACCCTGCTGTCGGGCGGTTCGTACGGTACCGCCCGGATCCTGGGCCCCGACTTCGTGGAGCTCCTGCTGACCCCGCCGGGGCTGGGCTTCGCGGTGGACCAGTCGTGGTTCATGGGCGAGCTGGCGGGTGAGGGTGCGGCGGGGCACACCGGGTTCACCGGGACCTCGCTGGTGCTGGATCCCGCGACGGACACGTTCGTGGTGCTGCTGGCGAACACGGTGCATCCGAGGCGACGGGTGCCGGACAGCGGGCCGCGGGCTCTGGTGGGGACGCGGTTGGCGATGGCGGTGCGGTGAAGGCCGGTGCGGTGAGGGCAGTGGCCCGGACCTGAGAAAATCCGGGGGTGAACGTCTCCGTATCCGTTTCCGAGACCCTCCGCGGTGCCCTGACGGACCTGCTCGACGGGCTGCCGCCCAAGCAGGCCGGACAGGCCGTCGAGCGGCTCATCGCCAACTACCGGGGCGCCACCCCCACCGACGCCCCCATCCTGCGCGACCGGGCGGACGTGGTCGCGTACGCCGCGTACCGGATGCCGGCGACCTTCGAGGCGGTGCGGTCGGCGCTGGAGGCGTTCGCGGACGCCGTGCCGCAGTGGTCGCCGGCCAGTCATGTGGACGTGGGCGGCGGCACGGGCGCGGCGACCTGGGCGGTGAGTTCCACCTGGGACGGGACGCGCCCGGTGACCGTGCTGGACTGGGCTGAGCCCGCCCTTGCGCTCGGCCGCGAGGTCGCCGCGGCGCACCCGGCGCTGCGCGGCGCCCGCTGGCAGCGCGCCCGCATCGGCACGGCCCTCGCCCTGGAACCCACGGACCTGGTCACTGTCTCCTACGTCCTCAACGAGCTGGCCGCCGCCGACCGGGCCGTGCTGGTGGACGCCGCCGCGTCGGCCGCGCAGGCCGTGGTGATCGTCGAGCCGGGCACGCCGGACGGTTACGCCCGGGTGATCGAGGCCCGCGACCGGCTGATCGCCGCCGGGTTCCGGGTCGCCGCGCCCTGCCCGCACAGCGCGGCCTGTCCGATCGTGCCCGGCACGGACTGGTGCCACTTCTCGGCGCGGGTCAGCCGCTCCTCCCTGCACCGGCAGGTCAAGGGCGGCTCGCTGCCCTACGAGGACGAGAAGTTCAGTTATGTCGCCGCGGCCCGGTTCCCCGTCTCCCCCGTCTCCTCGCGGGTGGTCCGGCGACCGCAGATCCGCAAGGGTCAGGTGCTCCTCGACCTGTGCGAGGCCGAGGAGCGGCTGAGCCGTACGACGGTGACGAAGAGGCACGGCGACCTGTACCGGGCGGCCCGGGACGCCGACTGGGGCGATGCCTGGCCGCCGGCCCCGTGAGCGTCGTGAGCCTCGTGGTTGCGGCGCAGGCGGCTCAGGCGGGCTTGAGCCCCTGGTCGCCGACCTCCGTCACGAAGGAGGCGGCCGTGGTGAGGGGGGCGCCCTGCGTGGTGACGTGGGGGACGGTCTTGAAGTCGGCGCGGGCGAGGTCGCGGCCGAGCGAGACGGTCGCGTAGCCGCGCAGGCCGTTGTAGAACCTCAGGTGCGGGTTGGCGGCCATGAAGGTGGCCCAGTTGGCGGGCTTCGCCGAGCCGTTGCCGCCGCTGGAGATCGACGAGGTGACGATCTCCGTGCCGAGCGTCTTCGACGCCTGGTCGTCGAAGTCCTTCTTGATGTCGAAGCCGTAGTGCACATGGACGTCGCCGGTGAGGACCATCAGGTTCTCGACGCCGGCGGCCTGGGCGCCGGTCAGGATCCGCTCGCGGGAGGCCGGGTAGCCGTCCCAGGAGTCCATGGAGACCTGGGAGGGCACGGTGGTGGAGTTGTACCGCCGGGCGAAGGTGACCTGCTGCGGGACCACGTTCCACAGGGCGCGCGAGCGGTGCCAGCCGTCGATCAGCCAGCGCTCCTGGGCGCCGCCGGTCAGAGTGCGGGCCGGGTCCACCGACTCGGGGCCCGGGACCTTCCAGCCGTCGCCGTACGCCTGGTCGGAGCGGTACTGGCGGGTGTCGAGGACGTCGAACTGGGCGAGCCTGCCCCAGTGGAGGCGAGGGTAGAGCCTGAGGTCGGGGCCGTCGGGGAGCTGCGGGCGGCGCAGCGGCTGGTTCTCCCAGTAGGCGCGGTAGGCGGCGGCCCGGCGGATGAGGAACTCCTCGGCGGGGTCGTCGTTCTCCGACACCGCGCCCGCGTAGTTGTTCTCGGTCTCGTGGTCGTCCCAGGTGACGACGAACGGGTGGGCGGCGTGCGCGGCCAGCAGGTCCGGGTCGGACTTGTACAGCGCGTACTTGAGGCGGTAGTCGTCCAGCGTCACCATCTCGTGGCCGTAGACGGCGGGCACGGTCCCGGCCGGGTAGGCGCGGGCGCCTCCGACACCGCTGACGGCGTACTCGTAGAGGTAGTCGCCGAGGTGCAGGACGAGGTCCACGTCGTCCTCGGCGAGGTGCTTGTACGCGGTGAAGTAGCCCTGGTCGTAGCGCTGGCAGGAGACCACGCCGACGGTGAGGGCGGCCGCTTTCGCGCCGGGGGCGGGGGCGGTCCGGGTGCGGCCGGTACGGCTGATCCAGGTGCCCGCCTTGAAGCGGTAGTAGTACACCCGGTCGTTCCCGAGGCCGTCGACCTGGACGTGCACGCTGTGGCCGAACTCCGGGTGGGCGAGGGTGGTGCCGCGTCTGACGGGCCGGCGGAAGGTCTCGTCGAGGGCCAGTTCCCAGTGCACGGTGATCCGCCGGGCGGGCAGTCCGCCGTCCGCCTGGTACGGGACGGGCGCGAGGCGGGTCCAGAGGAGGACGGAGCCGGGCAGTGGGTCGCCGGAGGCGACGCCGAGGGTGAAGGGGTCGGCGGTGAGCCGCGCCGGGTCGAGTTCGGCGGCGGCCGCGGTACCGGCGGCGGGCAGGTTCACCGTGAAGGCGAGCGCGGCCGCGGCCGCGGTACCGGTGAGGAAGCGACGGCGCCCCAAGTGGCGTGCGGTGGCACGGAGTTCGGGGGCGTGCTGGGACTGGTGGGCTGCGGGTGTCATTCCGGTCCTCCCCTGAGAAGTGGCGGCAGAAGGCATTGGAGTGGCCGGAGACGGCTCGCGGGCATCGTCGGGTTGGCGCGTACACAACAGTCGGATGTCGGACGCGTGCGTCCCGCATGCCGGATCCGAGGGTGGGGGCTCACGTACGCTGCGGGCCCATGAATGCCGAGAACCCCGAGAACCCCGAGACCACCGAGACCACCGAGGCAGCCCAGGGCACCCAGGGCACCCAGGGCACCCAGGGCCCCCGGGCCGCCGGTCGATCCGCCGGACGGCCGAAGATCGCGATCGTCACCGGCGCCGGTTCCGGGATCGGACGGGCGGTGTCCGTGGAACTGCTGCGCGCGGGCTGGTCGGTGGCGCTGGCCGGGCGGCGCGCCGAGACCCTGCACGCCACGGCCGCACTGGTACCCCAGGGCACGCATCTCGCCGTACGGACGGACGTCTCACGCCCGGAGGAGGTGGCGGCCCTCTTCGACGCCGTGCGGGACCGCTTCGGGCGGCTGGACCTGCTGTTCAACAACGCCGGTACCTTCGGTCCCGGCGGCGTGCCGTTCGAGGAACTCCCCTACGACGCCTGGCGGCACGTGGTGGACACCAACCTCAACGGGGCGTTCCTGTGCGCACAGGGGGCGTACCGGCAGATGAAGGAGCAGGATCCGCGGGGCGGCCGGATCATCAACAACGGGTCCGTCTCGGCGCACGCGCCCCGCCCGCTGTCGGCGCCCTACACGGCGACCAAGCACGCCCTCACCGGCCTGACGAAGTCCCTTTCGCTGGACGGCCGGGCGTACGGCATCGCGGTGGGCCAGATCGACATCGGCAACGCGGCCACCGACATGACGGCGCGGATGCAGACGGGCGCGTTGCAGGCGAACGGCGAGACCGCGCCGGAACCGGTGATGGACGTCGCCGACGTGGCGCGCACGGTGCGGCACATGGCGGAGCTGCCACTGGAGGCGAACGTGCAGTTCGCGACGGTGCTGGCGACGGCGATGCCGTACGTGGGACGGGGCTGAGGGCACCCGCCGAGGGCGGGCCGTGGTCGGCGCGCCGGTCGTCAACTCGTCAACCTGCACAAGCGGAGTTTCTCCGTCCGCACCATTGCGGCCGGTGGCGGACCTATGCTCAACTCTTCTCCACGATAACTTCACACTTGAAGTACGACAGTTCCGCCCCGTACCACCACAAGCCACACCGAGGGGGAGGGGCAGCCGTCCCAAGGCACCGGGTGGGGGTGGACCTCGCCGGGACCGCGAGGTACGCACCGGCGCCGTGGGACGGCTGCCGCACCATCAACTCGCCGGCGGCACCTCGCCGGAACGGCGCCGACGCCGGCGCAGCGCGTACGCCCCGCCCGCCAGCAGCGCCACCGCTCCCCCGGCCCCGCCGAGCGCGCCCCAGCCGTCCGGGCCCGCGCCGTCCACCGACGAGGCCTGCGCCCCGGCATGCGGCGCCCTCCCCGCGGACGACCCGCTCGCCCTGGTCCCGCCCTCGCTCAACGCCTCGACCAGCGTCCCCACCGCCCGCGCCGAACTCCCCTGCGCGAAGCCCCAGTCGAGCAGCGCGGCCGTCTCCTCGTAGACGGCGTTGTGGCCGCTCTTCGGATGCAGCACGGTGACGACGAGGGTGCGCCCCGCACGGGTCGCGGCGCCGGTGAAGGTGTTGCCGGCGTTGCTGGTGAAGCCGTTCTTCACGCCGATCAGGCCCGGATACGGCGTCACCCCGTACGTGCCCGACAGCAGCCGGTCGGTGTTCTCGATCCGGAAGGTCTTCCCGCCGCCGGCCGGGAACTCGGCCGTCCTGGTGCCGCAGTAGGCGCGGAAGTCGGCGTCGCGCAGCCCGTGCCGGGCGAAGAGGGCGAGGTCGTAGGCGGAGGACAGCTGGCCGTCGTGGTCGAAGCCGTCGGGGCTGACGACATGGGTGTCCAGTGCCTGGAGGTCGACCGCCCTCGCCTGCATCTCGGCGACCGTCTTCGCGACCCCGCCGTTCATCCGGGCGAGCACCTGCACGGCGTCGTTGCCCGAGCGCAGGAACACGCCCTGCCACAACTGCCCGACGGTGTAGGTGACCCCGGCCTTGACGCCCACGAGGCTGGAGCCGGACGGGATGCCGGCCAGGTCCGCGTCGGTCACCCGGTAGCGCTCGGTGTGCTCGAACCTGTCCAGCAGGGTGTCCGCGAACAGCATCTTCAGCGTGGAGGCGGGCGCGACCCGCAGATGCGCGCGATAGCAGGCGAGCACCTCGCCGCTGTCCTGGTCGGCGAGCAGCCAGGCCCGGGCGGTGAGCTTCTTCGGCAGGGCGCCGCCCCCGTTCACCTGAACACCGTCGGCGACGAGCCGCGCGCCGCCGACCACCACGTCGGAGGCGGCCGCGGCCGGTGTCGCCGCGAGCGGTGCGGCGGTCAGTGGCGCGGTGGCCGCGAGGGCCAGCAGGGAGCGCCGGGACAGGCGCGGGGAAGGGCGCGAGAATGCGTGCACTGCGGGACCGTACAAGGGGATTCGGGGAAAAAGGAAATCCTCAGCCAACCGCTGTCACCTGGGAAAAGCCCCTCCACAGCCTAGGAATCAGCTGTCTCAAGGAATTCTGATCCGGCGCTCCGCATTCTCAGTCCTTACACATCTTTTACTCAGGATGACTCAAAGGTTTCTCCCTAGGTTGTGGCCGCGCCCACAGAGGGCGCCAAGAACCTTAGGGAACGGGATGTTTGGCATCTATCTCAAGCGTGAACTGGGCCGGCGCAAGAAGGCCGCCCTGGTCATCGCACTGGGTCTGGCGCTCGGAATCGCGCTGGTCATCACCGTCAACTCGGTGTCGGCCGGCATGACACAGGCTCAGGACAAGGTCCTTCAGTCGCTGTACGGTCTCGGCACCGACATGACCGTCACCAAGGCCCGAACGGCGCCCACGGCCAACAGTTCCGGCGGCCCCAGATTCGAGTTCGACGCCAAGGGCGAGGACGACGACGACACGCAGCAGAGCTCGGACCGGGTCTCGACGCAGGGCGGTCAGGTCCTGAAGGCCGCGCTCGTCACGCAGGTCGCCGACCAGAAGGGCGTGGCGGCCGCGGTCGGCGCCCTCACCCTGAACGTCACCAAGGTCGACGGCTCCTTCACCCAGGGCAAGGCGCAGAGCTCCAGCGGAACCAGCGGCAACGGCGGCCAGGGCGGCCCCGGCGGCGGCAGCAGCGGCGGGTCCACCGCGGCCCCGCAGGTCCAGGGCGGCGGCGCCTCCTTCGACGTCAACTCGTACTCCGTGGCCGGTGTCGACGTCACCAACCAGGACCTCGGCCCGCTGGCGAGCTCGAAGATCTCCTCGGGTGTGACGTTCACTTCGGCGCAGGCGAACGCCAAGGTCGCCGTCGTCAGCAAGTCGTACGCCAAGGAGAACTCGTACAAGGTCGGTTCGACGCTGACGATCTCCAGCACCAAGTACAAGATCATCGGTATCGCCACCCCCGACAGCAGTGACTCCACCACGGACGTCTACCTGCCGCTGAAGCAGGCGCAGACCCTCGCCGACGCGGCGGACCAGGTCACCACGATCTACGTCAAGGCGACCGACTCCAAGCAGATCGACACCGTCAAGGCGACGATCACGAAGAACATCTCCGGCACGACGGTCACCACCTCCGCCGACCTGGCCGAGACGGTCTCCGGTTCCCTCTCCACCGCCTCCAACCTGGCGATCAGCGTCGGCAAGTGGCTGTCGATCGCCGTCCTCGTCGCCGCGTTCCTGGTGGCCGCGCTGCTCACCTCCTCGGCCGTGTCCCGCCGGGTGCGCGAGTTCGGCACCCTGAAGGCGCTCGGCTGGCCGAGCCGCCGGGTCACCCGGCAGGTCGTCGGCGAGTCCATGGTCAACGGTCTCCTCGGCGGCGCCCTCGGCATCGGCCTGGGCCTGGCGGCCGCGTACACCGTGACGGCGATCAGCCCGAAGCTGACCGCCGAGCTCGGCAACACCGGCGGCGGTGGCGGTGGCGGCATGGGTGGCGGCCCCGGCGGCGGCCCCGGTCAGCAGTCCGCGTCGAACACGATGGAGATCGCCCTCTCGGCCCCCGTCTCCGTCACCACGATCGCGCTCGCGGTGGGCCTGGCGGTCGCCGGCGGTCTGATCGCCGGCGCGATGGGCGGCTGGCGCGCCTCCCGGATGCGCCCGGCGGACGCCCTGCGCAGCGTCTCCTGACCCGCCCCCCGACCAGTCGTCACATCCCTCACGGAGAACACGGAGAACCCGGAGACCCCATGTACAACCTCACCGGCGTCACCAAGCGCTACACGCGCGGCAAGGAGACGGTCGAGGCGCTGCGCGGCATCGACCTCACGATCGCGGAAGGCGACCAGCTCGTCATCCAGGGCCCCACGGGCGGCGGCAAGTCGACGCTGCTCCAGATGATCGGCGGCCTCGACCGCCCGACCGAGGGCAGCGTCGAGCTGGACGGCGTCGACCTCGCGCGGATCAGCGAGGCGAAGCTGACCCGGCTGCGCGCCGAGAAGATCGGCATCATCTTCCAGTCGTTCAACCTCATCCCGACGCTGACCGCGCAGGAGAACGTCGAGACGGCGCTCGTCCCGCTGGGGGTGAAGCCCGCGGAGCGGCGCGAGCGCGCGGCGGAGGCCCTGCGCTCGGTCGGCCTGGGCGAGCGTCTCACGCACGCCCCGGCGGAACTCTCCGGCGGCCAGCAGCAGCGCGTGGCGATCGCCCGCGCGCTGGTCAAGAAGCCGAAGGTGCTGCTCGCCGACGAGCCCACGGGCAACCTCGACGAGGGCATGCGCGACGAGATCATGGAGGTCCTCGAAGGGCTGTGGCACGAGTACGGGCTGACGTTCATCATGGTCACCCACGACTCGTCGATCGCCCGCCGGGCCCCGCGCCTGGCCACCATCAAGGCGGGTCAGCTCACCCTGACGGAGCAGGCGGTCGCCCGCTCCTGGTGAACTCCCGCAGCCCGAGGGGCCGTTGACCGCCTGCCCGGCGGTGAACGGCCCCTCGGCCGTGCTCCCTCGCTACGCCTGGCCGGTCTCGAAACGGGAGATCCTGCCGTCGTCCTCGACGACGAAACTCCACCTGGTGCGCATCTCGCCCCAGGCGTCGTTGCGGTAGTCGGCGATGAGGGCGCGCCCTCCGGCCGACTCCTTGGTGACGTCCATGTGGCCGTGGGAGGAGAAGATCTCCCGGTCGGCCCACTGGGCGAGGTCACGGTCGGAGCCGTCGTCCGCCATGGTCGCGTCGGGGGTGAGCAGGCTGCGGAACGCCTCCTCGTCATGGGCGTTGACGGCGGCGACGAAGGCCCGCACGGCCGGGTCGCTGAGTCTGTCGATCTGGATCGCCATACGGGCCACCCTCACATCGCGGTCCGGGCCCCGCCACCCGAACGGCGCCCAGGACGGGCCGGACGGGTGTGAGTGGTGCGACGGTGGAAACACGGAGGGGGCTGCTTCTGTTCTGTTCCAGCCTGTTCCCGTCTGTTCCATCCTGTTCCTGTCTGTTCCCGTCTGTTCCTGTTCTCCTACGTCCGCCGTTCTCTGCCCAGGGAGTCACCGTGACCTGTTACGACCGTCGTGATCTGGGACTGCTGCTGCTCCGGCTCGGCACCGGCGGAGTGCTGGCGGCCCACGGCGCGCAGAAGCTGTTCGGCTGGTTCGGCGGGCACGGCCTGGAGGGGACCGGCCAGTTCATGGAGTCCGTCGGCTACGCCCCCGGCAAGGCCAGCGCGACGGCGGCGGGCCTGGCGGAGGCCGGCGGCGGCACGCTGCTGGCGCTGGGCCTGGCCACCCCGGCGGCGGGTGCGGCGGCGGCCGGCGCGATGGCGGGCGCGTCCGCGGTGCACGTCCCCAACGGCTTCTTCGCACAGAGCGGCGGCTACGAGCACGCGGCCTCCCTGGGCCTGGCCGCCGCGGGCCTCGCCATCACCGGCCCGGGCCGCCTCTCCCTCGACCACGCCCTCGGCCACACGGTCGACCGCCGCTGGATGGTCCCGGTGGCACTCGGCGCGACGGCGGCGGTCACGACGGTGGTCATCGGCATGCGGAACAAGCGGCTGCGCAGGCAGGAGGAGGGCGAGCAGGAGGCGCTGTTCGAGGAGTGAGCTCCTGGGAAATTGCCGGGGGCGGCCGGGGAGTTGCCGGGGGCCGGAGGTGACTGACGGACGTGACCTGACGGACGTGACCTGACGGACGTCACCGTCGCGGGACGTGACCTGACACCCTTCCTCCATGAGCTCCCAGCCCCAGCCCCCGAGGTCCGCACCCACCGAGCCCGAGGCCGCCGGCCCCACCGATCTCTGGACCACCGTCGACGCCCTGTGGAGCTGGCTGGACGCCGACGCGGCACACGGCGGCCGCGAGGGCCTGCTGCTGCGGGTGCTGAAGCTGTCGGAGGAGGTCGGCGAGGTCGCGCAGGCGGTCATCGGCGCGACCGGCCAGAACCCCCGCAAGGGCGTCACCCACACGTGGGAGGACGTCCAGGGCGAGCTGTGCGACGTGGCCATCACGGCGCTGGTGGCGCTGCGGACGCTGACGCCGGAGGCGGAGGGCGTGTTCGCGGGACATCTGGCGCGGGTGGCGGAGCGGTCGGTGGGGCGCGTGGGAGAGGACGGGGCAGGCGCGCGCTGATCCCGCCCGCCCCCTCTCTTCCGCGAACCGCCCGGCCACCCCTCGCGTCCCTCTGTACGATCACCGCACGCGAGGCGGGGGCCGTAGGCGGAGGGGGCGGGGATGGACGACAACACCGGTGGACGCAGGGTGGCTTGGCCATGGCGAGTCGCCGCGTCGGTCGCCGGGGCGGCCGTGGTGCTCGGCGGCTGCGGTTCCGGGGACAACGACGACGACAAGGCGGACGAGCCGAACCCCTCGGCGTCCTCGGGGTCCGCGCCTCCGGCCTCGTCCGGCTCCCCCTCGGCATCCGCGACGGGTGGTGACTCGACGTCGCTCTCCCCCTTCCGGGCGGACCCCGCCCGAGTGCCCCGTACGAAGCAGCAGGCCGAGGCGCTGGCGGCGGCGGTCGCGCTCGAGCCGGAGGCGTGGGGCGCGGACTTCGGGGCCCAGCAGCCGGCCGCGAGCACCCCGGGCACCGCCGCCGTGCTCGACGAACAGTGCCGGTGGGAGCGGCGGGCACTCCCCCAGGGAGTCCTGGCCTCGCTGTCCCGCTACAGCGAGATTCCCGCCACCGCGGACAAGGGCAAGATCAAGGTGACCGCGGGGGTGACCGTGCACGCCACGGTGCTCGACGCCGACGACCAGTTGTCCACCACGCTGGAGGAACCGTTGCGCTGCCGAGAGCAGCAGGTCCGTACCGACGAGCGGATATCCGGGCTCATGTCGCTCGCCACTCCCTACGGCCAGGGCAACAACAACTACGCCGACGACGACGTTCTGGAAATCGGTTCCTACCTCACCGGCAACAGCAAGCAGACGTACCGCTGGCAGGTCGCGCGGATCGGCACGGTGGTCGTGACCACGTCGGTGAAGGGTGCCAAGGGTTACTCGGACGACGAGTTGACGCAGTACTCGTCGCACGCCCTCGTCGCGATGCTCGACCGCGTGAAGTCCGAGCTGGGAGTGGGGAACTGATGGAGCCGTTGCGTTCTTCCGATCCCGCGCGTATCGCGGACCATCGCCTGCTCGGCCGCCTCGGCGCCGGAGGCATGGGAGTGGTGTACCTGGCGCGCACGCCGAGCGGCGCCCTGGTGGCGCTGAAGGTGCTGCTCGCCGAGTACGCCGAGGAGCCGGGCTTCAAGGAGCGGTTCCGCCGTGAGGTCGAGGTGGCCCGACGGGTCGACAACCCCTGGGTGGTTCCGCTGGCGGACGCCGACGCGGACGCCGAGGCACCGTGGCTGGCGACGGCGTTCGTCCCCGGCCCGTCGCTGGGCGAGGCGGTGGCCGCGTACGGGCCGCTGACCGAGCGCGGACTGCGGCTGCTCGGCGCCCGGCTGGCGGAGGCGCTGGGCGAGGTGCACCGGGCCGGTCTGGTGCACCGGGACCTGAAGCCGGGCAATGTGCTGATCGCCCATGACGGGCCGCGGCTCATCGACTTCGGTATCGCCCGGGCACCGGAGGACAGGACGCTCACGGCGACCGGGATGGTGGTCGGCACGCCCGGCTATCTGTCGCCCGAGCAGGCCGAGGGACGTGGTGGGGACGGCATCGGCCCGGCGAGCGACGTGTTCTCCCTCGGGTGTGTCCTGGCGTTCGCTGCGACC
Organism: Streptomyces sp. NBC_00080; assembly: GCF_045041255.1. Lineage (NCBI taxonomy): Bacteria > Bacillati > Actinomycetota > Actinomycetes > Kitasatosporales > Streptomycetaceae > Streptomyces > Streptomyces sp. NBC_00080. The sequence continues at coordinate 6,760,183 of NZ_CP108235.1, read as the reverse complement.
GGCCGGGCGCCGTTCGGCAGTGGAGCGGTCGACGCACTGCTGTACCGGGCCGTGCACGACCCGGCGGACCTCGACGGGGTGCCGGCGGGTCTGCTGGACGTGCTGGGCCGCTGCCTGGAGAAGGATCCGGCCCGGCGGCCGGACGCCGGGGAACTGGTGCGGGAACTGGCGGCCGACGACGCTCCGCAGGACGGAGAGGCGGCCGACTGGCTGCCCGACCCGGTCACCCGGCTGATCGCCGAGCGCTCGACCGCAGCGCTCGCGCTGCCGGACATCGAGCACACGCTGGCGCCGTCCGACGCGCCGGTCGATCCCGGCCCGGCGGAACCCGACACCCGCGAGACGTCCGGGGCACCGGAGCCGCAGGACGCCCGCCCGGCCGGCCGACGCCGTTTCCTGCTGCTCGCCGGTGGGGCCGTGGCGCTGGCGGCGGGCGGGGGCGGGGCCTGGTGGGCGGTCACCCGGGACGACGACGCGGGAGGCGCCGGCCCTGCCGCCGCGTCCTCGCGCCGCCCGGTGCACACCATCGCGCTGCACGGCGACCTCAGCGGCCCGCATTCGGAGACGGGCCGGGCCCAGGAGCGCGGACTGCGGCTGGCCGTCGCGGAGTTCAACGCGCGAGGCGACGCGCCGTTCACCGTGAAGGTCAGGGCCGTCGACGACGGGGGTGATCCGGTGGCCGCGGCCCGGCTCGCCGCGGAACTCACGGAGGACCCGGCGGTCCTCGCCGTGGTCGGCCCGACCACCGATGCGACGGCGCAGACGGCGCTCGCGAAGTACGACGCCGGACTGTTGCCGGTCGTCGCTGTGTCCCCCGGCGGGATCGTCCTCGTCCTCCAGGGGTTCCGCTCGTTCCTGCTCGGGCGGTTGCCTGACTCGGTGCTTTCCATCTATGTCAGTAACTACCTTCGCGGGAAGGCCCGTTCACGCAAGGTCGGTGTCGTACTCGACCGCCCGGCCGGCAACTACGCCGCGCAGCTCGCCACTTCCCTCAGCAACGAGCTCCACAACGTGCAACAGCCGTCGGTGCCCGAAGTGGTCAGCGCGATGCGCCGCGACTTCGGCAGTGCGGTGGACACGGTGCTCTCCGCCGGCGCCGACTCGGTCTTCTTCGCCGGTCTGCCCGACCGGGGGGCGTTGATCGCCGCGACACTGCGCGAACGTGCCTTCCAGGGTGCTCGCGTGTCCGGCCCGGCGCTGCTCGACGGGCAGTTCCTGACGCAGGCCCAGGAGGCTGCGGAGGGCTGGGTGATGGTGGCCCCGGTCATCGACGCCACCATCAAGCCCGAGGCGAAGAAGTTCGCCGCCGCCTACCGCGAGCGCTTCAAGGAGGCGCCGCCCCGGTACGCGGCGGAGGCCTACGACGTGACCGGGATGCTGCTGAAGGCCCTGTCGGGGCTGCCGGCGAAGAGCCGCACCCGGGAGAATCTGCTCGCGGCCGTGCGGGCGGGGAAGTACCAGGGCATCACGAAGACGTTCGCCTTCGACAAGACCGGCATGATGGTCATCGACGGCACCGGCGGCTTCCTCTGGCGGGTCGAGCAGGGCGACTTCGTGTACGGCGGCCCCGCGCCGATCACCGTCTGATGGAGCCGCTGCGCACCGGCGACCCGTCCCGGATCGGCCGGTACCGTCTGCTGCGGCGGCTGGGCGCCGGGGGCATGGGCGTGGTCTTCCTGGGCCGGGCGCCGGGCGGAGCGATCGCCGCGGTGAAGACGGTCCGGTCCTCGTACGCCGACGAGACGGGTTTCCGGACCCGTTTCCGCCGCGAGATCGAGGCCGCCCGGCAGGTGCGCAGCCCGTGGGTGGTCCCGTTGCTGGACGCGGACGCCGACGCGGAGACACCGTGGCTGGCGACCTCGTACGTACCGGGCCCCTCGCTCGCCGAGACGGTGGGCACCTTCGGTCCGCTGTCGCCGGCTTCCGTGCGGGTACTGGGCGTGCGGCTCGCCGAGGCGCTCGAGGCGGTGCACGGGGCCGGTCTCGTGCACCGCGACGTGAAGCCGGGGAACGTCCTGCTGGCCCCGGACGGGCCACGGCTCATCGACTTCGGTATCGCCCGCGCGCCGGAGGCCACGGCGCTGACCTCCAGCGGCGTGATCGTCGGCTCGCCCGGCTTCCTGTCGCCCGAGCAGGCGCGGGCGCGGGGCGGCGAGATCGGCCCGCCCAGCGATGTGTTCTCGCTGGGGTGCGTGCTGGCCTTCGCGGCGACCGGCGTCCGGCCGTTCGGCGGCGGCGCGGCGGCCGGCATGCTGCTGCGCACGGTCTACGAGGAACCGGATCCGGCGGCGCTCCCGGACGGCCTGGCTCCTTTGCTGAGGGCCTGCCTGGACAAGGATCCGCCCGGCCGCCCGAGCCTGGCCCGACTCCGCGAGGAGCTCGGGGAGGGAACGCAGACCGGTTCCGCCGGGCGATCGGACTGGCTGCCGGCGCAGGTCACCCGGCTGATCAACGACCGGTCCGCAGCCGTGCTCACCATCGGCACGATCGAGCCCACCCAGGTGTCCACGCCGACGGATACGGCGAGTACGGCCGGCAGGGCGAGTACGGCGGGTACGAACGGCACGGTGTCACCGGAGGCCGCGACGCTGACGTCCGTCACGGCCACCCCGCTCCCCACCCGCGCCCTCGGCCGCCGCGGCTTCCTGCGCCTCGGTTCGACGGCGGGAGTCCTGGCAGCGGGCGGTGGCGCGGCCTGGTGGTGGACCACCCGGTCGAAACCGGGACCGTCCGGACCGTCCGGAACCGGCGGTCCGCGCCCCGACCTCGTCGTCGCATTCCACGGCGATCTGACCGGGGCCCACAAGGAGCTCGGAAACGCCCAGCTCAACGGGGCCCGCCTCGCCGTCGAACAGATCAACGCCAAGGATGCCCACCCTTTCCGGCTCGAGCTGCGCACGAACGACGACGGCGGCGACACGAAGCGGGCCGCCGAGCTGGCCACCCGGCTGGCGAAGGACGCCGACGTGCTCGCCGTGCTGGGACCGACCACCGACGCCTGCTTCGTCACGTCCGAGGCCATGTACACCAAAGCGGTGATGCCCGTCGTGTCCGTCTCGGTGGGAACCGACACCCAGACTTCGACGGCCGACATGAGCACCTTCCACTCGCATGCGGCGCTGCGCGTCGCGGACGGGTTCCTCGCCGCCCCCTGTGCCGCCTACCTCGGCAACCACGTCGACGCCCGCAGGGCGTTCCTGGTGGACGACCGGGCGCAGGACGACTTCGCCTGGAACCTGTGCGAGCAGACCGAGCGGGCACTGCGGCAGGACGGTCGCGACGTCACGGTGACCCAGGTCGCCGCCGGGAAGATCGACTACGCGTCGCTCGCCGCCGAGGTGATGTCCGCCCGCGCGGACGCGGTCCTCTTCAGCGGCGACGCGGCCCGGGCAGCCGGCCTCGCCTCGGCCCTGCGGACCGCCAGGTTCACCGGTACCCGCATGGCGACGGAACGCGCCTTCGACCCACGTTTCCTCACGACGGCCGGCGCCGCCGCGACCGACTGGGTCTTCGCCACCTCCTTCACCGACCCGACGGCCCGCCCCTCGACCCGCGCCTTCACCAAGGCCTACCGCACCCGGTACGGCACCGCCCCCGGCTGGTACGCGGCGGAGGCCTACGACGCCGTCATGTTCCTGGCCGAGGCCTGCACCAAGGACGGCGCGGCGCTGACGGAACGGGGCGCGATCACCCGCCGGATGCCCGAGATCACGTACTCCGGCATCACCCGGACCGTCAAGTACGAGCAGGGCTACGGCTACAACCACGACGCGATGTTCCTGTTCGGGGCTACGAACGGGGCGTTCCGGTATCTGGGGCAGTATCAGGAGGCGGGGGTGTCCTGAGGCGGGAAGGCCTCTCCCACCATGCCCGCGGTGAGCGTGCTGCCGTCCTCGGGGTCGATGAGGATGAAGGAGCCGGTGAGGCGGGACTCGGCGTAGGTGTCGAGCGGGAGGGGCTCGGCGGTGCGGAGTACGGCGGCGCCGATGTCGTTGACGTCGAGTGCTGCGGGGTCGGGTTCCCGGGCCAGGCCTTCGCTGAGGTCGACACGGTGCAGCAACTGCCGGACGACCGCCCGCACGGTGCGGGAACCGTGCTTGAGCAGGACCCGGTCGCCCTCGCGCAGGGGCCGTTCGTGGAGATGGCAGACGGTGGCCCGGATGTCGTGGGTGATCGCGGGCGCCCCGGCGGTCGGCGCGATGAGGTCGCCACGGGAGATGTCGAGGTCGTCGGCGAGCAGCACGGTGACCGACTGCGGCGCCGAGGCCTGTTCGACGCTCGTGCCGAGGGCGTCGATGCCTCTGACGGTGCTGGTCGCGCCGGAGGGCAGCACGGTGACCGGGTCGCCCACGCGCAGCACACCGGAAGCGATCCGTCCGGCGTAACCGCGGTAGTCGGGATGCCGCGCGGTGCCCGGTCGGATGACGTACTGCACGGGGAAACGGGCCGGGGCTTCGGTGGGTGCGGGGCCGGCCGGCACGCGCTCCAGGTGCTGGAGCACGGTGGGGCCGTCGTACCAGTCCATCGCGGCGGACCGTTCCACCACGTTGTCCCCGGTCAGCGCGGACACCGGGATGGCGGTGACGTCACCGACGCCGAGCGACGCGGCGTAGGCGGCGAACTCCTCGGTGATCGCCCGGAAGACGGCTTCGGCGTGGTCGACCAGGTCCATCTTGTTGACGGCCAGCACGCAGTGCGGGACGCGCAGCAGGGCGGCGACCGCGGCATGGCGGCGGGTCTGCTCGACCATGCCGTTGCGGGCGTCGACGAGGATCACGGTCAGGTCGGCGGTCGAGGCGCCGGTGACCATGTTGCGGGTGTACTGCACGTGCCCGGGGGTGTCGGCCAGGATGAACCGCCGCGCCGGTGTGGCGAAGTAGCGGTGGGCGACGTCGATGGTGATGCCCTGCTCGCGTTCGGCTCGCAGCCCGTCGGTCAGCAGCGCCAGGTCCGGATCCGCCAGGCCGCGCTGCCGGGAGGCGTGCTCGACCGCCTCCAACTGGTCGGCGAGTACCGACTTGGAGTCGTGCAGCAGGCGTCCGACCAGCGTGGACTTGCCGTCGTCCACGGACCCGGCGGTGGCGAAGCGCAGCAGCGTGGCCGCCGGGATCTCGACGGTGGCGGTCATCAGAAGTACCCCTCGCGTTTACGGTCTTCCATCGCGGCCTCGGACAGCCGGTCGTCCGCGCGCGAGGCCCCTCGTTCGGTGACCCGGCTGCCGCCGATCTCGGCGATGACCTGGGCGATCGTGCCGGCGTCGGAGTCCACGGCTCCGGTGCACGACATGTCGCCCACGGTGCGGTAGCGGACCAGCCGGCGCTCGACGCTCTCGCCGGCCCCGGGTCCGCCCCACTCGCCCGCGGTCAGCCACATGCGGTCGCGGGCGAAGACGTCGCGTTCGTGGGCGTAGTAGAGGACGGGGAGGTCGACGTGCTCCCGGGCGATGTACTGCCACACGTCCAGTTCGGTCCAGTTGGACAGCGGGAACACCCGGACGTGCTCGCCCGGGGTGTGCCGACCGTTGTAGAGCTGCCACAGCTCCGGGCGCTGGCGGCGGGGATCCCAGGCGCCGAACTCGTCGCGCAGGCTGAAGACCCGCTCCTTGGCGCGGGCCTTCTCCTCGTCGCGCCGCCCGCCGCCGAAGACCACGTCGTGGCGCCCCGCGCCGATCGCGTCGAGCAGCGGCACGGTCTGGAGCGGGTTGCGGGTGCCGTCCGGGCGCTCGCGCAGCCGCCCTTCGTCGAGGTAGTCCTGCACGCGTGCCACGCGCAGCCGCAAACCGTGCGCGGCCACCGTGCGGTCGCGGTACTCCAGGACCTCGGGGAAGTTGTGCCCGGTGTCGATGTGCAGCAGGCCGAAGGGGACCGCGGCGGGGGCGAACGCCTTCCGTGCCAGGTGCAGCATGACGGCGGAGTCCTTGCCGCCGGAGAACAGCATCACCGGCCGCTCGAACTCCCCCACCGCCTCCCGGAGGATGTGCACCGCCTCGGACTCCAGCGTGTCCAGGTGCGACAGCGCGCCGGGCGGGCGGGCCGCTTCGGCCCGCTCGGGAGCGATCGTCATGCCAGTCCCCTTTCGCCGAGCAGCGCGTGCAGCGCCGCAGCGCAGTCCTCGACGCCTCGGTCGTGTGTCCGGATCCGCAGGTCGGGGGTCTCGGGCGGCTGGTACGGATCGTCCACTCCGGTCAGTCCGGTCAGCTCACCGGCGGCCTGCCGGGCGTAGAGGCCCTTGACGTCCCGGGTCGAGCAGACCTCCACCGGGGTGGCGACGTGGACCTCCAGGTAGGGGGTGCCGTGCCGCTCGTGCCGCTCACGGACCGCCTGGCGGCTGTCGGCGTAGGGCGCGATGACGGGGACGACGGCCTTGACGCCGTGCGAGGCGAGGAGTTCGGCGACGAAGCCGACGCGTCGGACGTGGCGGTCCCGGTCCGCGCGGGTGAACCCCAGGTCCGCGGAGAGGAACGCGCGGAGTTCGTCGCCGTCGAGCACCTCCACCCGGTGGCCCGTGCCGCGCAACCGCTCGGCCAGCGCACGGGCGATCGTGGTCTTGCCCGCGCTCGGCAGGCCCGTGAGCCACACCGTGGCGCCGCGGCACGCCGCGTCGGCCTCCTCGGGTGTCACCGGCTCGGCGTTCCGGCCGTCCGTCACTCGCCCACCACGGCCTCGGACGGGGCCGGGCGGTCGCCGACAAGTGTGGCGGCGCCGGCCGCGGAGCGGTAGTACAGGGCGTACCGGTGGAGGACGGCGGCGCCGACGGGCGGCCAGTCGAGTCCGGCGCGGGCCGCCAGCGCGGTGGCGTGGGTGCTGGAGAAGGCCGCGGGGTCGTCCCGGAAGAGCCCGGCCAGGGTCTCCTTGACCAGCACCTCGCCCGTGTCGCTGTCGGCGGGTTCCGGGATCAGCGCGAGGACACTCGCGAGTCCGTGGTTGTCGGGCTCCTCGACCGCCGTGCGGCGCACGGTCTCCCAGAAGGTACGGTACGGCACCTCGGCGAGGCGGAACTCCTCCCGGAAGACCGCCATCAGCTCGTCGAGGCTCACGGCGCGCGGCTGGACGGTGTGGAACCAGCCGCGCTCGCCGCCCGCGACGGCCGCCACCACCAGACCGCTCACGTAGTCCACCGGTGTGTAGTCGGTGACGATGGGGCTGGGGAACCACATTCCGGTACGCAGACAGGCTCTCACCAGCAGGTCGGGCAGGCCGTAGCGGCTCGGAACGCCGTGCCGCGAGTGAGGCATGACCTCACCGAACCGGTGGACCACCGTGGGCACGCCCCGCTCGGCGGCCTCGGCGACCAGCCGCTCGGCGACCCACTTCGACCGGGTGTAGCCGTCGGACGGCGGACGCTCGTTCCCCACCGGGCCCTCGAGACACCGCCCGGCGCCGGGGGCGGCCGCCGGGAACACCCCGAGCGTCGAGATGAAGTGCACGGCCTTGAGCCGGCGGGTCGTGGCCAGCCGGAGGATCTCGACGGTGCCCAGCACATTGGTCGTCCGGTGCGCCCGGTAGCTGCGGGCGAGGTTGACCATGGCGCCGTTGTGGACGACGGTGTCGATCTCCCCGGCCAGCCGCCGGTACGCCGTCTCCTCCAGGCCCAGCCGGGGCCGGCCGAGGTCGCCCGGGACGGCGCTGATCCGGTCCGCGAACCGCTCGTCCCACAGCTGGTAGTGCGTCAGGTTGGCGACGACGCGCTGCCGGGCGGTGCTCTCGTCGGCGGCCCGGACCAGGCAGTGCACCGTCAGCGATGTTCCGGTCAGCAGATCGTGCAGCAGATGACCGCCGATGAAGCCGGTCGCTCCGGTGAGCAGAACGCTGCGCGGGGCCTGCCCGGCGATTACCTCGACCGCCGCGCTCACCCGGATGTCCTCGGGCAGCTCGCCGTCCGTGTCGAACTGCTCGTGGGGCGGATGGTGCGGGCCGGCCGGGCCGGGGTCGCCTGGACCCTCCTCGAAGGCGCCTTCGAGGTGGGCGGTCTGTCCGGCGAGCGTCGGCCGTTCGAACACGTCCCGCACCGAGACCCGGCGCCGGAACCGTTCGGTCAGCATGACGGCGAGCCGCTGCGCGGAGAGCGAGTCGCCGCCGAGGTCGAAGAAGTCGTCGTCCGGTCCGACCGTGCCGACCGGCAGCAGATCGAGCCACGCGGCCAGTACCGCGGCCTCCGTCCCGCCCGGAGCGACGCTGCCCTCGTCGGCCGTGGCCGGCTCGCGGACCGCCGTCGCTGCGGCCATCCGGGCGAGTTCCCTGCGGTCCGCCTTGCCGTTGGGAGTGAGCGGCAGCTTGTCCAGGACGAGGAAACGGCGCGGCACCAGGGACGCCGGCAACACCTCGCGGGCGTGCGCCCGCAGGGCCTGGGCATCGGCTTCGGCTTCGGCGTGCGGCGCGCCGTCGGGTTCGGCGGGGCGTACGGTCACGAAGGCGACCAGGGACCGGTTTTCGTGGCTCTCGTGCACGACGACCTTGGCCTCACGCACCCGAGGGTGGCTCAGCAGCCCGGCCTCGACCTCGGTCAGCTCGATGCGTACGCCGCCGATCTTGACCTGCTGGTCCCGGCGCCCGACGAACTGGAGCAGCCCGTCCGGCCGCCGGTGTCCCAGGTCACCGGTGCGGTACAGGCGCGTGCCGGGGATCTCCGGGAAGGGGTTGCCGACGAACGCGGCCGCGGTCTTCCTCGCGTCCTTCAGATAGCCCAGGCCCAGACACTCGCCACCGATGCAGATCTCACCGGTCTCGCCGGGCGCGACGGGTTCCATCCGCTCGTCGACGATCACGGCGTAGGTGTTGTCGATCGGGAGGCCGATGGGCATCGGGTCGTGGTCGGCGTCGGTCACCACGTGGAAGACCGAGCCGATGGACGCCTCCGTCGGCCCGTACGTGTTGACGATCGCGACACCGGGCAGCAGGGACCGGAAGGTCTGCACGCTGTCCGCCGTCATCTCCTCCCCGCCGATCAGCAACCGGCGCAGCGAGCGCAGCCGGTCGGCCGACTCGGGCTGGACCCGCAGCAGTTCCACCAGTGTGTTGAAGATCGACGGCACGAAGTCGGTGGTGGTCACGCCATGGCGGTCGATCACGTCGAGGGTGGCGGCCAGGTCCAGGATCCCGGAGCGTTCGGGTATGACGACCTGGCTTCCGGTGGTGAGCGGCCACAGCAGCTGCCACAGAGAGGAGTCGAACTGGTGCCGGCTGTTCTGGAGCACCACCTCGTCCGGGCGGTCGCTGAGGTGGCGGCTCATGTAGGTGAAGCGGTTGAGCAGACCGCGGTGGATGTTGAGGGTGCACTTCGGCACGCCGGTCGAGCCGGAGGTGTAGAACCCGTACACGAGGTCGTCGAGGCCGGCCGGTGCCACCGCCGGCGGCGTCGGCCGGTCCCGCAGTGCGGTGACGTCGACGTGCACCGAGGGTACGTCCAGCGGCAGGGGGCGGCCGGTGCGCGAGCGGACCACCACCTTGGCGTCCAGGGTCTCGATCATCCGCGTGACCCGGTCGGCCGGCGCGGTGTCGTCGATCGGCACGAAGGGCGCCGCGAGCTTCATGGCCGCGATCATGGCGAGGGGCAGCTCCAGCCCGCCGTCCACCGCCAGCGGCACGAAGTCGCCCCGCCGGACGCCGAGTCGGCCGAGGTGCTCCGCCAGATCGTTGGCCCGCCGGTCGAGTTCGCGGTACGAGAGCGTGCGGCCGCCGAAGGTGACGGCCGGCGCGTCGGGGACGGCCCGGGCCCGGTCCTGGAACAGCTGGAGCACGGTCCGGTCCACGGGATAGGCGACCGAGCGCCCCGCAATTCCCTGCACTTGAGCCCGCGACGCGCTATTCAAAGTCCAACGCCCCCTCGATGAGCGAATCCCCGGCATGACCACTCACGCTAATCGCATGCCCGCACTCCGGGTACCGTCCAGCGATTACAGAACATGTAACCCTGGCGCTTACTCGATTACTTGTATATCCGGAATGCTTGACTGAGCGGAATGATTGCCAGCGCATTTCCACAGGGGGTTGAACTGCATTATGGAACTGAATGACCTGAAAAATCAGCGGGTGGGTCTCCTGGTGTCGGGTGGGCTCTCGTCCACCGCCGTGGCGGCCTGGCTCACGGAAAAGGGTGTCGACACCGTCTGCTACGTGGCGGACATCGGCCAGGAGACACCGATGCCCGCCGACGAACTGACCTCGGTTCTCGCCCGCATGGGGCTGAAGGCGCACACCGTCGACCTGCGCACGGACATGGCGGAGATGGCGCTCGACCTGGTCACGTACCAGGCGAGCTACGAGGGCGGGTACTGGAACACCACCGGCGCCTCCCGCGCGGTCCTCGTCGCCGGCCTGGCCCAGGCCCTGCGCGCCGACGAGCGCACCGTCCTCGCCCACGGCTGTGTCGGCGGCGGCAACGACCAGGCGCGCTTCGCCCGGTACGGCGCCGCTCTGGTGCCCGACCTGCCGGTGTTCACGCCGTGGACCACGCCGTGGATGCTGGAGCGCTTCCCCGACCGCGGCTCCATGTCCGCCTGCCTCGCCGAGGTGGGCTTCCCCGAACGGCTCACCGACTGGGCGACGTACTCGGTGGACGGCAGCATGGCGGGCTTCTCGCACGAGAGCGATGCCCTCGAGTCGCTGAGCACGCCGCCGACCGGCCTGCGTCCCCTGCTGACGCGCTGGCCGCACGAGGCGCCCGACACGGCCGAGACGTTCACGGTGCGCTTCGAACGGGGCCGCCCCGTGGAGATCGACGGCCGTCCGGTGTCCCCGCTCGACGCGGTACTGAGCGCCAACGCCGCCGGAGGACGGCACGGTCTGTCGATGCGGACCGTCGTCGAGAACCGGGTCAACGGCACCAAGTGCCGTGGCGTGTACGAGGCGCCGGGGCTCGACCTGCTCAGCCACTGCCTCACCGCGCTGTACCAGGTCGGACTCGACAAGCCCGCGACGGGACTGCTGAAGAGCCTGTCCGCGGCGCTCGGCGTGGCCGTGTACGAGGGCCGCTTCCACGACCCGTACGGCAGGGCTGCGGCCGCGGCGGCCGACACCCTGGCGGCGGGTATCGGCGGCACCGTCGAGGTGGAGCTGTACAAGGGGAACGTCACCGTTCAGCGGCTCACCGGGCTGCCCGCCGCACCCGGCACGGCACGCCAGACCCGCTTCTCGGGCGGCGGCCACCACTGGCAGCTGGAGCCGGTGATGGCCGCCAGGCCCTGACCCGGACGACCCGGACGCGAAGAGGGCCGGCCCGCTGTGGGCCGGCCCTCTTCGCGGCTACTGGGACCAGGCCGTCGGCGTACGGTCCCAGCGGTGCCGCCGCAGCTCCGCGACGAGATCGTCCGGCAACGGCTGCGCGCCGCTGACCCCGAGGTTGGCCCGGACGTGCGCGACGCTACGCATCCCGGGGATCACCGTCGCGACCGCCGGATGGCGCAGGATGAACCGCAGGGCCAGTTCGGGCAGGGTCATACCCTCCGGCACCACCTGCTTCAGCCGCTCCGCCCGCTCCACGCTGGCGTGCAGGTTCTCCGGTACGAAGTACGAGTTGCGCCAGTCACCCTCGGGCCAGGTCGACTCGTGTGTGAGCGTCCCGGTGAGCGTGCCCTCGTCGAACGGCACCCGGCAGATCACGGCGACGTCCAGATCCTGGCAGGCGGTGAACAGCTCGTCCTCGGGCGCCTGGTCGAAGATGTTGTGGATGACCTGGACGGCGTCGATCAGGCCGGTGTCGAGCGTCTTCAGGACGTTCTCGGGCTCCCAACGGTTGACGCTGATGCCGACGCCCTGGACGAGCCCCTCGTCCTTGAGCCGCCGGATCGGCTCCTGCCACCGCTCGTCATCGGCCCAGGAGTCCTCCCAGACATGGAACTGGAGCAGGTCGATCGTCTCCACGCCCAGGTTCGCCAGGCTCTTGTGGGCGTACTCGAGTATGTGGTCCCCGGGAAAGACGTCGGCGAGTCTCGACTCCCGGGTCGACGGCCAGTTCCGGTCCTTGGGAGGAATCTTCGTGGCGACGTAGCATCGATTCCCGGGATTTCCCGAGTTCTCCTTCAGCAGTTTCCCGAGCAATTCCTCACTGTGTCCGCGCCCGTAGATCCACGCCGTGTCGAAGAAATTGCAGCCGAGCCGGACGCTCTCCCGCAGGGATTCACTTCCGGCGTCGTCGTCCGCCCCCGTCCAGCCGCCCTCCCCACCGGCGATGCCCCACATTCCGTAGCCGACCTCGCCGACCTGCCAGCCGAGCCGGCCAAAACGTCGATACTGCACAGCCGATCACCTTTCAGTTCACTCAGGACCCGAGAACGGATTTCACCCCGATGATGCCCTCGAACGCCATCTGCTTCTGGACCAGTTGAGGAGAGGCGAAGCCCGCCTCGGACAGCAGACGCATGTTCTCCTCGGTGGTGAACGGCTCCAGCACCGACCTGAGGCTGCGTGACTTGCCCAGGATCTCGTCCGCCGTGAAGCCCTTGTTCTGCTTGTACTCCTCGTAGCACTGGTTGAACATGTCCTGCATCCGCGCCTCGGGCGAGCGGGTCTTCTCGAAGAGGATCAGCGCACCCCCCGGCAGCATCTCCGAGCAGATCCGCTTGATCAGCGCCGGACGCTTCCAGATCGGTACGAACTGAAGCGTGTAGTACATGATCACCAAGCTGCAGTCGCTGTAGTCCACCCGGAGGGCGTCACCGAGCTCGATGTTGACGTTGGGCAGCTCCACACAGCGCTGACGCGCCTGCGCCACCATCTCCGGCACGATGTCGATGCCGAAGAACTTCACATCCGCTTCCCGATGACGCACGGCCAGTTTGGCGGTGAGCGCCGCCGTGGAGCAGCCGATCTCGGCCACCCGACTGCCCGGGGTGACGAAGAAGTCGGACAGCTGCGCGATGATCTCGTGCCCCGCCTCGTACCCCGGGATGCTCCGGGACACGTGCTCGTCGAAGTGATCGGCCGTGTTCCCCGAGAAACTCCACCTCGGGGACTGCAACTCGATGTTGTCCCCGACCGTGGGAACACCGGACGCGTCCGTGATCAGGTCGATGTCCGCCAGCTCCTCTACCGCTTTGCTCTCAGCCATGGCCAAGGCCTTTGCCTTCCCTCGTACGGTTGTGTTGACTGCTGTGCCGGCGAGAGGCGGTGTGTCCCCGCCGTGCTCTCTTCAACTCGGTTTCGGCACCGGGCGCTTGACATCGCCCGTCAGCGCGGTGAGCGCCTCGACGAACAGCTCCGCCACCCGGGCTTCGCCGGCCGGGGACGTCTCGTCCGGGTCCACCCGCACGCTCAGCTCGACGCCCTCCCCGTCCTGGAGCCGGTTCACCTCGACCAGGACGGGGAAGTTGGTGCGGTCCTCGTACCGCCAGCCGTCCACCGTGACGTGACGCAGCCCGTGCAGCGCGTCGGAGGCGTGGAAGTCGGTGTAGTTGAACATCACGGCGAACGGGGGCCGCCCGAATTCACGCTGGATGCGCGCCAACGGGTACGCGCGGAACGGCAGATGTTGCCGCTCGGCGTCGAACACGGCACGTACCAGGTCGGCCCAGGTGCCGGTGGCGATCTCGATCCTCACGGGCAGCACGTTCAGGAACAGGCCGAGCAGCAGATCGGCGCCCTCCGTCTCAGGCCTGCCGTTGCCGCACAGTCCGCTCACCACGTCGGTCACGCCCCGCCAGGTGCCCAACGCCCACAGGTGCGCCGCCAGATAGACACTCTTGACCGGCACCCCCAGTTCGTCCGCCACCCGACGGGCTCCGGCGGTGAGCTCCGCCGGGAGCAGCAGGGTCGCCGGGCCCTGCCCACGGTCGTCCCCGTCGTCCCCGTCATCCCGGTCGGCCTCCGGGACGGACAACGGCTCGGCGCCGGCGAGCAGGTCCCGCCAGAAGGTCCGGGCCTCCCGGGACTCCCTGAGGCGCTGCTCGGCGGCCACGAAATCCCGGTACCGGATCTGCGGCATCCGTTCGAGGGCCCCGCCGCCGGAGCCGAGCCTGCTGTCGTACTCCACCAGCAGTTCGGTGGTGAACCGCGCGAAACTCCAGCCGTCGAGCAGTACATGGTGCACCGACAGCGACAGCTGGAACGTGTCCGCCGACCAACGCACCACGTGGGCACGCAGCAGCGGCGGGGCGTCGAGGTCGAACGCCGTGGCCGACTCACGGTCCCACCAGGCGCGCAGCCGAACCTCCTGCGCACGCTCGTCCAGCACCCCGAACGCCTCCTCCACCTCCAGCGGGACGGTGGCGACGCGGTGCACCAACTGCATCGGCTCGTCGAACTCGGCCAGATCGAACGAGGTCCGCAGGATCTCGTGCCGCCCGCACAGCACGTCCAGCGCGCCCCGCAGCGCGGCCTCGTCCCAGTCCGAGGTGACCCGCACGCTGGTGAGGTCGCGGTAGAGCCGCGAGTCGTCGCTCAACTCGACGTGGTAGAGGATGCCCAGCTGGAGATCCGCGAGCGGGTAGGCCGCCTCGACACCCTCCGGCACCAGGGCCGGGTCGAGTTCGGCAAGCACGCCGGTCGACGCGGCGCCCGTCGCCGATGCCCCCTCGGCCGGCTCCGCGGCCCGCGGGTCCTCGATGTCGGCCATCGCCGCCGCCAGTTCGCCGATCGTCGGATGCAGGAAGAGCTGCTCCAGGCTGAGCGGCACCCCGGCCGTCCGCGCCTCCGCGATCAGCCGCAGCGCGGTGATCGAGTCGCCGCCGAGAGCGAAGTAGTTGTCGTCCGGCCCGATCCGGTGCTCGGGCACACCGAGCACCGCGGCCCATACGGCCCGCAGCGCCCGCTCCCCCGACGAGTCCCCGAGTGCCACCAAAGCGCCCTCGGGCGTGGGGTGTTGGGTTGTGGTGGTGGGTGGGGGGAGTCGGGTGGGGTCGAGTTTGCCGTTGGGGGTGGTGGGGAGGGCGGGGAGGGGGTGAGGGTGGTGGGGATCATGTGGGTGGGGAGGTGGGTGGTGAGGTGGGTGCGTAGGTCGGTGAGGGTGGTTTCGGTGTGGTGGTGGGGGGTGGTCAGGACGGTGTAGGCGGCGAGTTGGGGGTGGTGGGGGGTGTGGGGGTTGAGGATGACGGTGGCGGCGTGGACGGCGGGGTGGGTGAGCAGGACGCGTTCGATCTCGGCGGGTTCGATGCGGAAGCCGCGGAGTTTGATCTGGTGGTCGGTGCGGCCGAGGTAGTGCAGTTCACTGCCGTGGTCGGCGGTGATCACCGTGCCGGTGCTGCCGGGGTTGCCGGGGTTGTGGGTGGTGGTGGCAGTGGTGGTGGCGAGGTCGCCGGTGCGGTAGCGGCGGCTGCCGGGCGGGCCGTCGGGGTCGGGCAGGAAGCGTTGTGCGGTCAGTGCGGGACGGCCGAGGTATCCGGCCGCGACCTGGGGCCCGCTCACGAACATCTCCGCACCCTCAAGCCCACCACCGTCGCCGGCGCCCCTACCGTCGCCGGCGGTGCCGCAGGGGTCAGTGCTGGTGCTGGTGCTGGTGCTGGTGCTGGTGTGGGGGTGGAGGGTGATGGTGAGGCCGGGCAGGGGGGTCCCGATCGGGCTGACCGCCTGTTCCTGGTCGGCGGCGGCCAGGGGCCGGTAGGTGACGTGGACGGTCGTCTCGGTGATCCCGTACATGTTCACCAGCCGCGGCCCGCGCCACCCGTACGCCGCGCTCCAGGCCTTCAGACTCCCCGGCCGCAGAGCCTCCCCGCCGAAGACGACCGTCCGCAGTGCCGTGGCCGGGAACCCCTGCGCCGCGGCCGCCGCCACCAACTGCGTGAACGCCGTCGGCGTCTGACTCAGCACCGTCACCCCCTCCCGGCACACCAGCTCCCACATCGCCGCCGGATCCCGCGTCACCGCATACGGCACCACCCGCAACCGGCCCCCCTGCAACAGCGCCCCGAACACCTCCCACACCGAGAAATCGAACGCCGCCGAATGAAACATCGACCACACCTCGTCCCCGCCCCACCCCCCGAACGCCTCACCACAGGCGGCGAACAACGCCAGCACATTGCCATGCGTCACCACCACACCCTTCGGACGCCCCGTCGAACCCGACGTATAGATCACATACGCCGTATCCCCCTCCACCACCCGAGCCCCCACCCACCGAGCAGCCGCCGCCACCTCCACCGCACCCACCGGATCATCCAGCCCCACAAACGCCACACCCTCGGCGCCGTCCAACACCCCCGCCCAACCCCGCTTGCCCAACACCACCCGGCAACCCGCGTCCGCCACCGTCTCGCGCAACCGCTCCACCGGAAAACCCGGATCCAACGGCACATACCCCGCACCCGACTTCAACACCGCCACCATCCCCACCACCAGATCCACATCCCGCTCCCCCACCAAAGCAACCAACACCCCCCGCCCCGCACCCGCAGCCACCAACCGCGCCGCCACCACCGACGACAACCGGTCCAACTCCCCATACGACAACTCCCGCACCCCGTCCCCCACCGCCACCCGACCCCCACACCGAGCCACCACCCCACCCAACACCCCATGCACACCGGTGCCGTGGGGGGCGTTCCGGTCCGACGCGGGGGCGTCGAGTGCCGGCAGGACCGCGTCGGGGGCGGCCACCGCGGCCGTCAGGCAGGCGGTGACGCGGTCCAGGATGCGTTCGACCGTGCCGGGCTCGAACAGGTCGGAGCTGTACTCGGCGGTGAGGACGAGCTCGCCGTGGACCTCCTCGACCTCCAGCGTGAGGTCGAACTTGGCGGTGCCGTTGTCCAGCGGCACCGGGGTGGCGTCCAGGCCCGCCAGACGTGCCTGCGGCCGACGTTCGCCCTGGTAGGCGAGGGCGAACTGCACCAGCGGGGGTCGGGACAGGTCCCGGCTCGGGGCGAACTCGGCGGTGAGACGGTCGAACGCCACGTATTCGTGTTCGAAGGCGTCCAGGGCCGTCTCGCGCACCTCGCCGAGCCAGCCGCGGAACGTCGTGCCGTCGGTACGGCGCAGGCGCAGGATCACGGTGTTGACGAAGAAGCCGACCACGTCGTCGAGCTCGGGGTGCGGCCGGCCGGCCGTCGGCGAGGCGACGAGGAGTTCCGACTGCCCGCACTCCTCGCTCAAGACGGCCCCCACGGCGGTGAGGACGACGCAGTACGGCGTGGTGTCCTCGGCGCGGGCCAGGGTGCGGACGCCGTGGAGCAGGCCGGTCGGGGCGGCGCGGGTGAAGCGCCGTCCCCGGTAGCTCATCACGGCCGGCCGGGGGTGGTCCGTCGGCAGGTCGAGGACGAAGGGGGCGCCGCTCAGCCCGGTGCGCCAGTAGGCGAGGGCGGCGTCGGCGGCGGGTGATTCGGCGACGTCCCGCTGCCACTGGGCGAAGTGGTCGTAACCGAGGGAGCCGGTCGGCGGCCGCGGGTCGGCTCCGGTTCGGCGGGCCGCGTAGGCGGCGGCCAGATCGCGGTCGAAGACGTCCACGCTCAGGCCGTCCGCGACCAGGTGGTGGAAGACCACGGTGAGGAGGTGGTCGTCCACCGCCACGCGGGTCAGCTCCGCGCGCACGAGCGGCGCCCGTCCGAGGTCGATGTGCTCCCCGGCCAGGCGTTCGGCACGGGCGAGGGCCGCCGCTTCGGCGTCCGGCCGGTGCGACAGATCGACCAACGGCAGGTCACCCGGCGCGGACTCCGCGACCTCGGCTGTGACCCGTCCGTCGAGGGAGACGAAGGAGGTACGCAGGCGGGGGTGCCGGTCGACGGTCTCCTGGTACGCCGACCGCAGCGCGGAAAGATCCAGTTCGCCGCGCAGCCGCAGGGCGACGGGGACGTTGTAGGCGATGCCCGCGCCACGGTGCAACTGGTCCAGGAACCAGAGGCGTTGCTCGTGGGTCGAGACGATGCCGGGTGCCACCGGGGTCGTGGAGACGGCGGGCAGCGGCGCGACGGCCGCCTCGGCACCGCCGTCCCGCGGCCCGCCGTCCCGCAGGAGTGCCGCGAGTCCGGCGACGGTGGCGGCCCGCAGGAACTCCCTCGTGGTCAGCGGGACGCCGAAGGTGTGGCGCAGCCGTCCGAGGATCCGGACCACGTCGAGCGAGTTGCCGCCGAGCGTGCGGAAGTCGTCGTTTCTGCCGATGGCCGGGCCGTCCAGCACCTCGCTCCACATCGCGGCGACGCGTTCCTCGATCGGCCCCCGCGGCGGTTCCGAGCGCCCGGACTCCTCGCGTGATCCGGCGTCCGGGGCGGGCAGGGCGCGGCGGTCTACCTTGCCCTGGGCGGTGACGGGCAGGGCGTCGAGCAGGACGAAGTCCGCCGGGACCTGGTACACGGGCAGGACCTGGCCGGCCCGCTCGCGCAGGGCGGCCCGGTCCGTGTCGCCGACGACGTAGGCGATGAGTACGGTCTCGGGGCCCGTCCCGGAGGGGACGACGACGCACTGACGTACCCCGTCGAGTTCCGCGAGTACGGCCTCGACCTCGGCGGGTTCGACCCGGTGCCCGCGGATCTTCACCTGCTGGTCGCCGCGGCCGAGGAACTCCAGTGAGCCGTCGTCGAGTTGCCGTACGAGGTCACCGGTGCGGTAGAGCCTCGCGCCGGGGCGGTCGGTGAACGGGTCCGGTACGAAGCGCTGGGCGGTAAGGCCGGGAAGGCCGTGGTAACCGCGGGCAGGCGCGGCGCCGCCCACGTACAGTTCGCCTGCCTCGCCCGTCGGGCACGGGCGCGTCGCGGCGTCGAGGACGCGTACCTCGGTCCTGCCCAGCGGGGCGCCGATGGGCAAGGTGGCCGTGTCCGGGAGGCCTGCCTCGGCCGGGTACCGCCCGGTGGTGGCGGTGATGGTGGTCTCCGTGAGCCCGTAGGCGTTGATCACCGGGATCCGGCTGTGCCGGTGCCAGGCGGCCAGCGAGCGCGTGTAGGTGGTGTCGCTGCCGACCACCAGCAGCCGCAGGGTGGGAGGCAGTTCGCGGGGGCCGAGGTCCAGGTCCGCGCCCCACTGGTCCCAGTAGGGCGTGGGCAGGTTGGCGACCGTGACGCCGTTCTCGCGGATGAACTGTTCCAGTTCGAGGGGCGACACCGAGGTGTCGGGCAGCACCACGACGCGGCCGCCCGCGGCCAGGGTCGGGAAGACCTCTTCGGCGAGTACGTCGAAGCCGGGGTTGGTGAACTGGAGGACCCGGTCGTCCGCCGTGAGCCGGAACCTGTCCCGCGCGGCGAGGGCGTGGTGGGCCAGCGAGTGGTGTTCCACGGCGACGGGCTTGGGGCGGCCGGTGGACCCCGAGGTGTGGATCAGGTAGGCGAGGGCGTGGGGCGACACGGTCGGCAAGGGGTGGCGGGCGCCGTCGGCGGGCCTGGCCGGGCGGACGTCGGCCAGGTCGAGCACGGGGACGGCGTCGGCATCCGGACCCCCTAGGGACGGGCCGGGGAGGAGGCGGCTGTCGGTCACCAGCAGCCGGGCGCCGGCCGACTCCAGCAGTCGACGGGTCCGCTCCGCGGGCAGCCCGGGGTCCAGCGGCAGGTAGGCCGCGCCGGACTTCAGCGTGGCGAGGAGCGCCGTCACCAGCGCCGCACTCCGCGGCAGCCGGACGGCGATCACGACTTCGGCCGTACCGGCCGAGCCGGCCTGGCCACCCGGGTCGGACGGGGTCGCGGTGGGGCGGGCAGATGCCAGGAGACGGGCGACGGCTTCCGCGCGTTCGTCAAGTTCGCGGTAGGTCAACCGGGTCGGACCGTCGACGACGGCGACGGCCTCGGGAGTCTCGGCCGCGTGTGCCGCGAAGAGCTGATGGACCGACTGCTCGGCGCTGTCCCCGTGTCCCACGTGTCTTCCCTCGCTCCTGGACCGGGCCCATCGCCCCGCCCGACCATGCCCATGGCCCGCCGCCCGAAGGCGCGCGGCGGCTCCTACTGTTCGTCGATCACGTCGAGCACCCGCCGTACGACGGCGTCGGCGCTCTCCTCGTGCAGGTAGAAATGGCCGCCGGGCAGGGCGAACCGTTGTGTCCGCCCGCTGGTGTGCTCGGCCCAGGCGTCCAGTTCCGCGACGTCCACCAGGGCGTCCCCGTTGCCGTGCAGGACCGTCACCGGGCAGCTCAACGGGGCTCCCCGGTACGGGCGGAAGGTGTCGCCGACCGCCAGATCCGCACGCAGGACGGGCAGCAGCATCCCCAGCAGCTCGTCGTCGGCCAGGACGGACGGGTCGCTGCCACCCATCTCCCGCAGCCACGCGATCAGTTCGCCGTCGGGCAGGGTCGCGTTGACCGATGCCCGGGACGGCAGGTGCGGGGCAGGGGCACCGGACACGATCAGGTGGGCGGGCTTGACGCCGTGCTCGTGCTCCAGCCGCGCCGCGACGGCGAACGCCACGAGGGCGCCCATGCTGTGCCCGAACAGCGTGACCGGCAGGTCGGTCTCCGGCAGGACCGCCGCGGTGGCGGCTTCGGCCAGCGGTCCGCAGCGGGTGATCAGGGGCTCGCCGAAGCGGCCCATGTGGCCGGGATACTGGACCGGGCGTACGTGTACCCGGGGGCTCATCCGGCCCTGCCAGGAGCGATAGACGCCGCCCGCGCCACCCGCGTGCGGGAAGGCGAACAGCCGCGCCGTGGCGTCCGGCTCCGTCCCGCCGAGGAACCAGCGGCCGACGCTCATCGGGTGCCGTGCGGTGTCTCGCCGAGGCTGCGGCGCAGACTCAGCGGGCGCATGTCGGTCCACACGGCCTCGATGTGCTCCAGGCAGACCGATTCCGGTCCGGTCACCCCGTCGGCGCGCCAGCCCGCGGGCGGCTCCCGGTCGGCGGGCCAGATGGAGTACTGCTCCTCGTGGTTGATCACGACCTGATACGTGATCCCGGCCTCGGGGGCGGATTCTGCCGCTGCGGTCACTGGGGGCCTCCTGTCCACTTCGGGTTTCTGTCTTCGGGCGGGCGCCCGCCGGTCTCCGCGAGCGTCGGCCGGGTCAGCATCTCCAGGTCGTCGCGTCCCGCCAGCCGGATCAGGGCTGCCTCCCGCCACAGCCGGCCGGGCGTGCCCAGCCGTACGGCCTCGGTGCGGGCCAGCCGGTAGTACCGCTGCACGGGCCGCTGCGCCGTCAGGCCCCTGGTGCCGCAGACGTGCACGGCGACCGAGGTGGTGCGCGTGACGGCTTCGGCGGCGAGGCCCAGCGCGTCCACGGCGGCCCGCTCCACGGGGCGGCCCTCGTCCGCCAGCCACGCGGCGCGGTGGACCGCGAGGCGTACCAGTTCCAGCTGGGCGGCGGCCTCGGCGAGCCGGAAGGCGATGGACTGGAAATCATGGAGGGGCACGCCGAACTGGTGCCGTTCGGCGGTGTGGGCACGGGCGGCCGTGAGCGCTCCGCGAGCCAGTCCCAGGAGGTATCCGGCCTGCCGGACGCGGTGTCGTGCGGTCAGGGAGCGGAGGTCCGGGCCGGACGGCCGGCAGACGATGTCCCGCGGTGCGATCCGGACGCCTTCGAGCGTCACCACGGTGTCCTGGCCGATCCGCTCGGTGCGCCGGGCGGATCGGCCGGCGGGCACCAGCGCCAGTGCGGTCGTGCCGTCGACGTGGACCGGCAGCAGCAGGTGGTGGGCGTTCGGGCCGTCCAGCGTGACGGGCCCGTCGACGAGCACGCCGTCGGCGGCGGCCCGCGTCCGCAAGGGCCGTTCGAGGTCGAAGTCGCCGCAGTCCACGGTGAGTTCACCGGCGGCGAGCAGGAACAGCGCCTCCCGGCCCGCGCCGGCCGGCCCCGGTCCGTCCTGCACCGCGGTGCGCAGTACGTCGGCGGTGAGCGCGACGCCTCGGTAGGGTCCGCTCAGTCCCGCGCGGCCCAGTTCCTCGCAGACGGCGAGTGAGCCGGCGAGCCCCAGGTCCAGGCCGCCCGCCTCGGCCGGCACCTCGAATCCGGGCGCCCCCAGTTCCACCAGGGCGGGCCAGGCGGGGCACCGGTCGTCGTGCGCGGCGGGAGGTCCGTGCACCGCGGTGACCGGGTCGCGGTCCCGGTCCTGGGTCGCCTGCCGCAGGCGTCGGCGCACCTCACCGCGCACCTGCCGCAGCAGCAACTCCTCGTCGTCGTGCTTGATGCCGTCGGTGTCGCCGACGGCGATGATCTGGAGCATCACCTCGGAGGTCCCCGCCGACAGCGTCAACCCGGGTGCCTCGCGGTAGGCGGCCTCCAGCATCCCGGCGGCCCGGCGGCGCGCGGCGCCGACGGGTGCGGGCAGGGTCGCGGCCCAGCCCGCCACGGACCGGGCAAGCTCACTGGTGAGCAGTTTCGCGGTCGCGGCGAGGGTGTCGTCGACCTCGTCCAGTCCCGTGGCCAGTTGTCCGATCACCCGCCACGACAGCAGCCTGGCCGCCTCCACCGCAGCGCCGTACCGGCCCGCCTCGACGAGGTCCTCGGGCTCCAGGCCTCCGTCGAGGGCGGCCGCGTACCAGCGTTCCGCCTTCAACGCGTAGTCCAGGCCGGTGCGTTCGATGGCGAGGGCGCTGGTGAGGAGGGGCCAGCCCGCGCCCTCCGCGCCCACCCGGTCCGCGGCCGGGACCCGGACCCCGTCCAGGACGACCCGGTGGAACTGCTCGTCGGCGATGCCGGGGATCGTCTCCCGGTGCACCCCCGGCGCGTGCAGGTCCACCAGGAAGAGGCTGATGCCCTGGTAGCGGTCCTCGGTGTCGCCGGTGCGGGCGGCGCACAGGGCGAGGTCGGTGATGTCGCTCTTGAGGCTGTACGCCTTCACCCCGTGCAGAAGATAGCCGTCCCCGTCGGCCTCGCGCACCGCGGTGGTCCGCAGCCCGGCCAGGTCGGAGCCGGCCTCGGGCTCGGTGTAGAGCACGCTGGCGAAACGCCGGCCGGCCGCCAGGTCCGGCAGGCAGCGGGACTTGAGGTCGGGGCTGCCGGCGAGGAGCACGAACAGGCCGACGATCTGGATGGTGTTGACGTGCAGGGTGTCCGGGACGCCGGCCCGTACCAGTTCCTCCGCGACGATCGACGCCTCGGCCAGTCCGGTGTCCCGGCCTCCGTACTCCGAGGGCCAGTTGACGGCGAGCAGGCCGCTCTGTCCGAGGGCCCGGTACAGCGGCCTGACGTCCGGCTCGCGGTCGTCGCGGAGCGCGAGCCGGTCCAGTTCCTCCTGGATGTGGCGGGCGGCGAGTTCGGCGCGGATCTCCTTGCGGAAGGCGTCCTGGGCCGCGGTGAAGCCGAAGTCCATGCTCAGGCCTCGCCCTCGAAGGTGGCGAGCCGTTCGGCCTCTTCGTCGGAGAGTCCTTCGATGAGTGCGAGCAGGTCGACCTCCGGCGCCGCCTCCAGGCGCAGCCGGTCGACGATCGCGGCGAGGTGGGCGACGGTGGGCGAGCGGAAGAACTCCGCGAGACCGACACGGACCTGGAAGCGCTCGCCGATCCGGGACATCAGCTGGGCGGCCTGGAGGCTGTTGCCGCCGAGCTCGAAGAAGTGGTCGTGGACGCCGACGGTCTCGCGACGCAGCACCTCGGCGAAGACCTCGGTGGCCAGGACGCGTTCGGTGTCCGTCCGCGGCCGGGACTCCGCGCCGCTCCCGGAGGTGTCGGCGGATGTCTCGGGGGCGGGCAGTCGGCGGTGGTCGACCTTGCCGCTGACCGTCAGCGGCAGCGCGTCGAGAGTCACGTGGAAGGGCGGGACCATGTAGGCCGGAAGCCGGTCCGCGAGATGGGCGCGGATCGCCCCTGCCTCCGGCGCGGGGTCTCCCCCGAAGGTCGTGTACGCGACCAGGTGGCGTTCACCGTGCGGGTCGGTCCACGGTACGACGGCCAGCTGGCCGATCCCGGGGAAGGTAGCCAACGCGGCTTCCACGTCGCCGAGTTCGATGCGCAGACCGCGGATCTTGACCTGCTGGTCGATCCGGCCCACGAACACGAGGCTGCCGTCCCGCCGTCTGCGGACCAGGTCTCCGGTCCGGTACAGGCGCCCGTCCGGTGTGCTGCCGAAGGGGTCGGGGACGATCTTCTCCCGGGTCAGCCCGGGCGCGCCGAGATAGCCGCGGGTCAGACCCGCGCCACCGATGACGAGCTCGCCCGCCACGCCGTACGGCACGGGTTCGAAGTGCTCGTCGAGGACGTGCCCCACGTGGTTGGCGATGGGCAGGCCGATCGGCGGGGAGGAGTTCCAGTGCCCCGGGCACTCGTGGACGATCATGGTGACGGTGCACTCGGTCGGGCCGTAGCCGTTGAAGAAGCGGCGCCCGGCGTTCCAGGCGTTCACCAGCTCGCCCGGGAACGCCTCGCCGCCGACGAAGACGATGCGCAGCGCGGTCAGGCGCTCCGGGTCGAGCAGCGCCATGACCGTGGGCGGCAGGTCGGTGACGGTGATGCCGCCCGTCTCCAGCAGTTCCTGGAGTCGCGCCATGTCGAGTCGCTCGTCGTCGCGGACCAGGTGCAACCGCGCGCCGGTGAGCAACGCGTTGAACATCTCCCCGACGGAGACGTCGAAGTTGGCCGAGGCGTAACCGAGGACGCGATCCGTCTCGGTGAGTCCGAACAGTTCCTGCGCGGCCCTGACGAAGGCGATCACCGAGTGGTGTTCGATGAGGACGCCCTTGGGGCGGCCGGTCGTCCCGGAGGTGTAGAGGACGTAGGCGACATCGTCGGGGGCGATCTCCACCGCGGGCGCGGTGTCGGGCTGGGCGGCGAGCGTCTCCGCCAGCCCGTCCAGGACGAGCAGCGGCGCGTCCGCGTCGGCCAGCTTCCCGGCCGGCCCGGCGTGGGCGACGACGGCGACCGGGGTCGCGTCGTCGAGGATGGCCGCGATCCGCGCGGGCGGGTAGCCGGGGTCGACCGGGACGTAGGCGGCCCCGGTGAAGAGGACCGCGAGGACGGCCACGACGAGGTCGGGGGTGCGGTTCAGGCACAGTGCCACCCGCTCTCCGGGGACGGCTCCGTGCCGGCGCAGCAGGTGTGCGAGGCGGTTGGCCCGGCGCTCCAGTTCGGCGTAGTCGAGTTGTTCGTCGCCGACCACCAGGGCCACGGCGTCGGGTGCCGTCCTGGCCCGGGAACGGAACATCTCCGGTACGGACACCTCGGGCAGCGCGAGCCGGGGGCCGTTCCAGCGGGTCAGCAGTTCGGTTCGCTCGTCGGCCGTGAGCAGTGTCGCCCGGGAGACGGCGACGTCCGGGTCGGCGGTGACCGAGGACAGCACCTGTCCGTAGTGGGCGAGGAGCTGGTCGATGCTCTCCGGGTCGAACAGGTCGGAGTTGAACTCCGCCTCGACGACCAGGCCTTCGGGGCGGGAGGAGATGTTCCAGCTGAGGTCGAAGCGTGAGGTTCCGGGGTCGAGCGACTCCTGCTCGACGGTGAGGCCGGGCAGACTCAGTTTCGCGTCGACCCCGTCCTGGAAGGCGAAGACGACCTGGAACAGGGGTGAGCGCGAGGGGTCGCGCGGGGGACGGACCGCGTCCACCACCCGCTCGAACGGCAACTCGCCGTGCTCGAAGGCCTCCTGGACGGTCCGGTCGACCCGGCCGAGCAGTTCGCGGAAGGACGGCGCACCCGAGAGGTCGGTGCGCAACACGAGCATGTTGACGAAGAAGCCGATGAGCCGCTCCACCTCGACGGTGTCGCGGTTGGCCATGGGGGTGCCGATCACCAGGTCTTCCTGGCCGGTGTAGCGGTGCAGCAGCACGAGGAACGCGGCGAGGTGGACTACGTACGGCCGGACGCCGGCCGAGTCCGCCAACGTCCGCACGGCGTCCGCCGTCCCCGGCGCGAGTACGCCTCGGCGGTACGTTCCGTCGTAGGTCGTCTCCGCCGGCCGCGGCCGGTCGGTGGGCAGGTCCAGGGTCGGTGCGCCGGCGAGCCGTTCCCGCCAGTGGGCGGCCAGGTTCTCGTAGGTGGCGCCGGAGAGCCGTTCGCGCTGCCAGTGCGCGTAGTCGCCGTACTGGACGGGCAGTGACGGGGGCGGCGCCCCGGTCCCGGTCTCCGCGGCGTAGGAGGCGGCGAGGTCGTCGGTGAACACCTCCCCGGACCAGCCGTCGAAGACGACGTGGTGCACGACGAAGACGAGCAGGTGGTCGCGGTCCGACAGACGCAGCAGTTCGGCCCGCCACAGCGGTCCGCGCGTCAGGTCGAAGGGAAGCCTGCCCAGTTCCGTGGCGCGGCGCCGGGCGGCCTCGTACCCGGCCGCCGCCGGTCCGGCAGCCACGTCGCGTACCTCGGACAGCAGGCCGGCCGTGGCCTCCTGCACCGTCAGGAGGTCCTGGAGCATGCCGTCCGGGCCGCGTCGGAATGCCGTGCGAAGCGTCTCGTGGCGGGCCACCGTGGCCCGCAGGGCCCGGCGCAGGGCCGCGACGTCGAGCGCTCCCGCGATCCGGTAGGAGGTGCCCACGTTGTACGTGGCCCGGCCCGGGGAGAGTTGGTCGAGGAACCAGAGCGTCTCCTGGGCGAAGGAGAGCGGTGCCGGACGGCCGGCGGGCGTGGGGGCCGCGGCGGCCTGCCGCGGCCCCGTCTGGTTGCCGCCCGCGCGGAGCTGAGCGATGAACGCGGCCCTTCGGTCCTCGGGCAACCGCGCCAGCCTTTTGATCATCTCGCTCATGACCGGAAATCTCCTCACGCCGCACGGCCGTGGCCGTCGTCGCGGCGGGTGTGCACCACGCCGGCTTCGGCCACGAGTTCTGACATTAGGAGGGGCGGCCGGAGCCGTCTTCCATAGCGGCGTTGATTCCTCGGTGCTCGCGACGTGCACCCGCGTGTATGCGGCCGTCACGAAAGTCCGCACCGCGTTTCACGACGGGTAAGCATGGTAATTACTTCGCCTTCCACGGCCCGTCCCGGCTGTCTGGCGGGTGTTCCCCAACCGCCCCCTCATGGCTAATGTGGCCGGGACACACGGGTGCGATGGGTAACGTCGGCGGACGGTCGGCGAGTCACCCGGGGAGGAGTATCAAACGTGCGCGATCAGGATTCGGCCGATCGACCCAAGCCCTCGATCATCGCTTTGTGGAGTGCCCCTCGGTCGCGCTCCACGGCTTTTCTGAAAATGATGATGGAGCGAGACGACGTCGTCTCCCTGCACGAGCCGTTCTGCCGGCTGGCCGACTTCGGCGAGGCCGAGGTCGGCTCCCGGACGGTGCGCACCGAGGCCGATCTCATCGCCGCGATCCGTGAACTCGCCCGGGACACGACGGTCTTCTTCAAGGACACGACCGACTTCAGGTACCCGGGAGTGCTGGCCGACCAGGCGTTCCTGCGGGAGGTGGCGCACACGTTCATCATCCGGGATCCCCGGGAGGTGATCGCCTCGCACTATGCGCTCAACCCCGAGCTGAAGCGCGACGACGTCGGTTTCTCCCGGCTCCATGAGCTGTATCTCGCGGTGGCCGAGGCGCAGGGTTCGGATCCTCTGGTGGTCGACTCGGACGATCTTCTCGACCACACCGAGGAAATCGTCAGGACCTACTGCCTGCACACCGGCCTCGGATTCCGTCCGGACACTCTGCAATGGAATCCCGGAATTCCGAAGGACTGGCAGCTCACGGAGCGCTGGCACGTCGATGCCGGAAACAGTTCCGGATTCACCAGAAAGCCGAAGGAATACGCCGACACCGTCGACAACCACGCCGTTCTCGCCGATTACTACCGGAATCAACTGCCTTTTTACCAATACCTGTACGACCATCGGGTCGCGGTCTGACCGACACGTTTCGGCGGAGGGGGACGCATATGGCGGAGCAAGGTGCCGAGAAGGTGCCGGCCGCCCGTATCGAGGCTCTGTCACCGGCAAAGAGGGCACTGCTGGACTCGCTGGCCCGGCGGCGGAAGAGCGCCACCTCCGGTGACCCGACGGCGTCGGCGGGTGGGCCGGTACGGCTCAGGAGCGGTGCGGCGGACAGCGGGGAGCCGATCGTCCTCGTCCATCCGATCGGGGGCGGCGTCTTCTGCTACGCCGAGCTCAGCGGGCTGATCCCCGGCGACCGGGAGGTGATCGGCCTCGCGGCGGATCGGTTCCTGCGGCAGGCCGCACCGCCGTCGGTGGAGGAACTCGCGGACCACTACCTGGGCCTGCTGCGGGACCGGGGCGTCGATCGGCCCGCGGTCCTGGCCGGCTGGTCGTTCGGCGGTGTGGTCGCCTACGAGATGGCGCGCCGCCACACCACACCCGCGGGTACCCCCGCCCAGGACGGGGGCGTCCCCGTCGTGCTCATCGACTCCGCCCCCTGGCCGCGGCAGACCGGCGCGTGGAGCCGGGCCACGATGCTGGAGATGTTCGTCGAGGACCTGCTCGGCTCCGGCGGTGTGACGGTCGACCGCGTTCCCGTCGAGCCCGCGGTGTGGCAGCTGCCGGTACCCGACGCGCTGGCCGCCGCCGCACGGCAGTTGACCGCCCGGGGCCTCGACCTCGGGCTGCCGCAGGCCGACATGACGGACCGTTACACGGTGTTCACCCACGCGACCGCCGCCATGCAGCGCCATCGCCCCCGCTCCCGCTCCGGCCCCCTCACCCTGCTGCACGCCGAGCACTCCCAGGCGTACCCGGAGACCTGGACCGCCCTGGCCCGCGACATCGCGCCGACCGTACTGCGCGTGCCGGGCGACCACTTCTCCGTGCTCCGGCCACCGACGGTGCACCGGGTCGCGGAGGCACTCGGGCAGGCCGCCGGCGTGCCGGACTCTCCTGCCCCACGCTCCCCGGCCCCGGCATCGGGGCCCGCCACCACACCGCCTCAGCACAGGAGCACACGATGAGTGACACCGAGACCACCACCACGTCGACGACGGACGAGACGGCGGGACCGCGCACGACCCGGATCGACGGCTCCGCCGACGACTACCTCTTCGAGGCCGAGCTGTACGACCTGCTGTGGGCCGATCTCAACACCCTCGACCTGCCGTTCATCCTGGCAAAGACCGAGGAGTTCGGCGGTCCCCTGCTGGAGCTGGCCTGCGGTACGGGGCGGGTTCTGCTGCCCTGCGCGGAGCGCGTGGAGCGGGCGGTCGGAGTGGACCGCTCGCCGTCGATGCTGGCCCAGGCCCGCGCCACCGCCGACGCCGCCGGGGTGCCCGAGGACAAGGTCCGTCTCGTCGAGGGCGACCTGCGCGACTTCGACCTGGGAGAGCGCTTCCCGCTGATCATCGCGGGCGGACAGCCGTTGTTCCACATGCCGACCGACGAGGACTGGGCGCGGACGCTGGACTCCGTGCGCCGCCATCTCGCCCCCGGAGGCAGGTTCGTCGCGGGCGTACCGGTGTTCCAGCAGGAGGACTTCGACAAGTACGACCAGCGCTATCTGTTCGTCGACGAGGTCCGCCATCCGTCGACCGGGCAGCGCGTGGCGATCTGGGACTACAGCGCCTTCGACTTCGACGTGCAGTCCATCACCCGGCGGCGCGTCACGGAACTCCTCGACGAACAGGGACTCGTCGTGCAGCGACGGCACGACCTGCGCACCAACTACTACCGCTTCCCCGACCAGATCCGCGGGCTCTTCGAGAAGGCCGGCCTGCGCATCGAGCGCGAGTACGGCGGATACGACGAGAGCCCGTTCGACGCCGACTCCGAGTACTACATCTGGGTGGCCACCCCCGCCGACTGACCGCCCCGGTCCGGCACCGCCCGTCCCCCGCCGACAGGTCCTCCGCCCGCCCCGCTTCCACGAAGGTGAACGCTGTGCTGAACACACCCGAGAACACCACGGTCTCCTCCTACAGCGGTGTGCATGGGGTGTTGGGTGGGGTGGTGGCTCGGTGTGGGGGTCGGGTGGCGGTGGGGGACGGGGTGCGGGAGTTGTCGTATGGGGAGTTGGACCGGTTGTCGTCGGTGGTGGCGGCGCGGTTGGTGGCTGCGGGTGCGGGGCGGGGGGTGTTGGTTGCTTTGGTGGGGGAGCGGGATGTGGATCTGGTGGTGGGGATGGTGGCGGTGTTGAAGTCGGGTGCGGGGTATGTGCCGTTGGATCCGGGTTTTCCGGTGGAGCGGTTGCGCGAGACGGTGGCGGACGCGGGTTGCCGGGTGGTGTTGGGCAAGCGGGGTTGGGCGGGGGTGTTGGACGGCGCCGAGGGTGTGGCGTTTGTGGGGCTGGATGATCCGGTGGGTGCGGTGGAGGTGGCGGCGGCTGCTCGGTGGGTGGGGGCTCGGGTGGTGGAGGGGGATACGGCGTATGTGATCTATACGTCGGGTTCGACGGGGCGTCCGAAGGGTGTGGTGGTGACGCATGGCAATGTGCTGGCGTTGTTCGCCGCCTGTGGTGAGGCGTTCGGGGGGTGGGGCGGGGACGAGGTGTGGTCGATGTTTCATTCGGCGGCGTTCGATTTCTCGGTGTGGGAGGTGTTCGGGGCGCTGTTGCAGGGGGGCCGGTTGCGGGTGGTGCCGTATGCGGTGACGCGGGATCCGGCGGCGATGTGGGAGCTGGTGTGCCGGGAGGGGGTGACGGTGCTGAGTCAGACGCCGACGGCGTTCACGCAGTTGGTGGCGGCGGCCGCGGCGCAGGGGTTCCCGGCCACGGCACTGCGGACGGTCGTCTTCGGCGGGGAGGCTCTGCGGCCGGGGAGTCTGAAGGCCTGGAGCGCGGCGTACGGGTGGCGCGGGCCGCGGCTGGTGAACATGTACGGGATCACCGAGACGACCGTCCACGTCACCTACCGGCCCCTGGCCGCCGCCGACCAGGAACAGGCGGTCAGCCCGATCGGGACCCCCCTGCCCGGCCTCACCATCACCCTCCACCCCCACACCAGCACCAGCACCAGCACCAGCGCTGACCCCTGCGGCACCGCCACCGACGGTACGGGCGCCACCGACGGTACGGGCGCCACCGACGGTACGGGCGCCGGCGACGGTAGGGGCGCCGGCGACGGTGGTGGGCTTGAGGGTGCGGAGATGTTCGTGAGCGGGCCCCAGGTCGCGGCCGGATACCTCGGCCGTCCCGCACTGACCGCACAACGCTTCCTGCCCGACCCCGACGGCCCCCCCGGCAGCCGCCGCTACCGCACCGGCGACCTCGCCACCACCACTGCCACCACCGGCGACCACCCCACCACCACCCACAACCCCGGCAGCACCACCAGCACCACCAGCACCACCAGCACCGGCAGGACCGGCACGGTGATCACCGCCGACCACGGCAGTGAACTGCACTACCTCGGCCGCACCGACCACCAGATCAAACTCCGCGGCTTCCGCATCGAACCCGCCGAGATCGAACGCGTCCTGCTCACCCACCCCGCCGTCCACGCCGCCACCGTCATCCTCAACCCCCACACCCCCCACCACCCCCAACTCGCCGCCTACACCGTCCTGACCACCCCCCACCACCACACCGAAACCACCCTCACCGACCTACGCACCCACCTCACCACCCACCTCCCCACCCACATGATCCCCACCACCCTCACCCCCCTCCCCGCCCTCCCCACCACCCCCAACGGCAAACTCGACCCCACCCGACTCCCCCCACCCACCACCACAACCCAACACCCCACCTCCACCCGCAAAGAGCCGCGGGACGCTGTCGAGACGACGCTCGTGGAACTCTTCTCCGAAGTGCTTCCCGAGCAACCCGTGGGAATAGAGGACAGCTTCTTCGACCTCGGCGGGGACTCGTTGCTGGCGATGCGCGTGATGGCCCGGGTCCGGCGCGCCTTCGGGGTCGATCTGCGCGTGGGGGCCCTGCTCGAGGCTCCGAGCGTCGAGGGGTTGGCGGTCACGGTGGTGGAAGCGTTGCTGAGCGAGGCCGATCCGGCCCAACTGGAGTCGCTGCTCACGGGGCAGGAAGACCAGTCCCGCACGCCGGCCGAAGGCGGGCCGGACCAGGAAAGGACCGCATGAACATCCGCAGCAAGCGGCGCACGGCCGACCGGGAAGGAATCACGGCGCTGCTACGGCAGCGCGAGTTCCGGTTGTTGTACATAGGCCAGACGTTCTCGGTGGTGGGTGACGCGATCGTCCCCATCGCCCTCGCCTTCGCCGTACTCGAAGTGACCGACTCCGCATCGGCGTTGGGGCTCGTGCTGGCCGCCAGGATCCTCCCCACGGTGGTCCTGCTGCTGCTGGGCGGGGTGATAGCCGACCGCATGGCGCGCCGTCGGTTGATGCTCGTGTGCGACGCGGCCCGTTTCGTCTCCCAACTGCTGTTGGGTGTCCTGCTCGTGACCGGGCACGCGTCCCTGGCGTGGATGATCGCCTTGCAGCTGATCGCGGGTACCGCCGCGGCCTTCTTCCAGCCCGCCGCCTCCGGCCTGCTGCCGGAGGTTGTCAAGGCGGGGGAGTTGCAACGTGCGAACGGACTCGTCGGGCTGAGCGAGAACGTCGCGTACACGGTCGGCCCCGCCTTCGGCGGCGTCCTGGTCGCGCTCGTCTCCCCCGGGTCCGCGCTGATCTTCGACGGTGTGACGTACGCGGTCAGCGCGGTGGCGCTGTACATGCTGCGGCTCGGCCCGAAGAAGGCGGCCGACGGTGAGGAGGCCTCCAGCATCCTCACCGACCTCAAGCTGGGCTGGCAGGAGTTCCGCTCCCGCACCTGGCTGTGGACCATGGTGGCCTGGGCCGCCAGTTTCCACCTGCTGGTGCTTCCCGCCTGGCAGGTCTTCGGTCCGACCGAGGCGCTCGCCCACCTGGGCGGGGCACCCGCGTGGGCCCTCATCACCACGTGCAGCGGGATCGGTTCGGTCCTCGGCGGTGTGATCGCCCTTCGTATGCGTCCCCGCTACATCATGCGCGCGTCGTTCCTTCCGCTCGGGCTCTACGGCTTGCAGCTGCTCATGCTGGCGCTGCTCGCCCCCGTCCCCGTGATCGCGGCCGCCGCCCTGGTCAGCAATATCGGGCTGTCCATGTTCAACGTCTTCTCGCTGACCGCCATGCAGCAGAACGTGCCGCTCGGTTCGATGGGCCGGGTGAGTTCGTACGAGTGGCTGGGCAGCATCGGTCTGCTGCCGGTCGGTCAGGCTCTCGCGGGGCCGGCCGGCGGGCTCACCTCTCCTGCCACGATGCTGACGATCGGCGCGGTGTGGATGTTCCTCACGCCCGCGTTGCTCTTCGTGGTGCGCTCGGCACGCATGTTGGAGGCGGTGCACGAGGACCCCGAGCCGGCGGACGACCCCACCGACGAGATCGCCCCGGAACCCGACGGCAGCGAACGCGCCACGGCTTGATACCGACCCGGACGACCACGGCGAATGCCGAAAGGAGACTGAAAGGAAAACAGTGCAAATGCTCTGCCCGTCAGCATGCGCACGGGGGGCGTCGTCACGTTTGCGCGCGAAGGCCATCATTTCCTGCGCGGCACATGACGGCGCCCTTAAGCATGACAGCGATGAGATTTAGCCAACCCTTGCTTTGCGTCAGCCAATCTGACAGCCTGTGCAACGAACACGCTGTAGCAAAGCTTGACCAGCGGCGACGGGGATAAGAACAACGGGAACAGGCCCAAAACGCACCATCCGGAACTTTCCCTTTCGCCTACATGGACTGGAAGGGGGCCCGCCACACTCGCGGCGTGTCCTCAAGGGGGATTTTCACGGATGACCATCAACGTGCTGATCTGCGACGAGTTGCCTGTGGTGCGCGACGGTCTACGCGCGCTGCTCTCCAGCGAGAGCGACATCAACGTCGTCGACACGACCGACAGCGGAATACACGCAATCATGCTGGTCCGCAAACATCGCCCGGACGTTGTTCTTACCGGACTCTCACTCAAGGGTCTGTCGGGAATAGAAATGATCCGGAGACTCAATCAGGAAATTGTCGAGCCTTCTCCGCGAGTGGTTGTCTACACCATGAACGACGGCTCCGACATCGTGGCCGACGTCATTCATGCCGGCGCGTGTGGACTTCTGGTGAAGGAGGTCAGTCGTGAGGAACTCCGCAGTGCCGTGCACGCCGCCGCTCGCGGTCAGGTGATGCTCGCGCCCCGGGTGGCCCAGCGGCTCGTGCACTGGTTCCGGCGTCAGGACAGCCAGCCCGAGGAGCTTTTGCAGCCGGTCCTGACGGCACTGACCCCGCGCGAACGCGAGATCCTGGTCCTCATCGCCAAGGGCATGTCGACCGAGGAGATCGCGGACGAGCTGACGATCGGCAACGCGACCGTACGGACGCATGTCTACCGGCTGCGCAACAAGCTGGAGCTGAGGGACCGGGCTCAACTCGTCTCCTTCGCCTTCCGTGCGGGCCTCATGCAGATGTCGATGTCCTAGCAGCACGCCGCCCGCCGTCACCGGCTGTGTCCGCGTCACCCGTTCTCCGTTCCGCGGCGAAGTGGCAGGCACTCGGGTGAGCCGCGGGCCCGGCCGCGTCGTCGAACCGGGCCGGCACCGCGAGCAACGGCACCTCGGCCGCGCAGCGGTCCTCGGCCTTCCAGCATCGCGTCCGGAAGTGGCAGCCGGAGGGCGGATCCGCCGGTGAGGGGACGTCGCCGGTGAGGATGATCCGCTCGCGCCGCCGCCCGGCCTCCGGATCCGGCACGGGGACCGCGGACAACAGCGCCTGGGTGTAGGGATGGGTGGGGTGCTCGTAGATCTGGGTCACATCACCCGTCTCCACCATCCGCCCCAGGTACATCACCCCGACGTGGTCGGAGATGTGCCGGACCACGGACAGGTCGTGGGCGATGAACACGTACGACAGCCCGAACTCCGCCTGGAGCCTGTCCATCAGGTTCACCACCTGGGCCTGCACCGACACGTCGAGCGCCGAGACGGGCTCGTCACAGACGATGATCTCGGGGTTGAGGGCGAGGCCGCGGGCGATGCCGATGCGCTGCCGCTGGCCGCCGGAGAACTGGTGCGGGTAGCGGTTGACGTACTCGGGGTTGAGACCGACCACGTCGAGGAGTTCCCGTACCTTGCGGCGCCGGTCGCCCTTGGGGGCCACCTCGGGGTGGATCTCGTACGGCTCGCCGATGATGTCGCCGACCGTCATGCGTGGGTCGAGCGAGGTGTACGGGTCCTGGAAGACCATCTGGATGTTGCGGCGCACCGCTTTGAGGGCCTTGCCGGACAGCCGGGCGATGTCCTCGCCCTTGTACAGCACCTTCCCGGCGGTGGGCTGTTCGAGGCGCATCAGCAGCTTGGCGACGGTGGACTTGCCGCAACCCGACTCGCCGACGATGCCGAGGGTCTCGCCCCGACGCAGGTCGAAGGAGACCCCGTCGACCGCTCTCACCGCCCCGATCCGCTTCCTGAGCAGGCCGCCGCGGGTCAGCGGGTAGTACTTGACCAGGTCCCGTACCTGGAGCAGCTCACTCACCGAAGGTCTCCTTCCAGAAGTGGCAGGCGCTCGTCCGCTCCGCGTCCACCCGGGCCGGGGCCGGCACGTCGGTGCGGCACCGGTCGCTCGCCCGGTGACAGCGCGGGTGGAAGGCGCACCCGGCGGGCATCCGCAGCAGGCTGGGCGGCAGACCGTCGATCGATCGGAGCCGGTCGCCCTTGCGGTCCAGCCGGGGAATCGACTCCAGCAGGGCCTCGGTGTACGGGTGGGCGGGCCGCCGGTAGATGTCGTGGACGGGCGCGCTCTCCACGATCCGGCCGCCATACATCACCGCGATCCGGTCCGCGACATCCGCGACCAGCCCCAGGTCGTGCGTGATCAGGATCAGCCCCATGCCGGACTCCTGACGCAACTCGGCGAGCAGATCCATCACCTGGGCTTGCACGGTGACGTCCAGGGCCGTCGTCGGCTCGTCGGCGATGACGAGATCCGGTTCGAGGGCCACGGCCATCGCGATCATGATCCGCTGGCGCATTCCGCCGGAGAACTGGTGCGGGTAGTCCCCGACCCGCGTGGCGGCCGCCGGGATCCGCACCCGGTCCATCAGCTCGACCGCCCTGGCCCGGGCGTCCTTCTTCGACAGCCCCTGGTGCACCCGGAACATCTCACCGAGCTGGTGGCCCACGCTGAGCACCGGGTTGAGCGCGGAGAGCGCGTCCTGGAAGATCATGGCGATCCTCCGGCCGCGGAGCCTGCGGCGCTCCTCACCCGTCATGGTCAGCAGGTCGCGGCCGCGGAAGAGGATCTGGCCCTGGGTGATACGGCCGGGCGGCGCATCGAGAATGCCCATCACGGCCTGCGCGGTGACCGACTTGCCGGAGCCCGACTCGCCGAGCACCGCCAGCGTCTCGCCGCTGTGCACGCGGTAGTCGACGCCGTTGACCGCCTTGGCCACGCCGTCGCGGGTGCGGAACTCGACGTGCAGATCGCGGATTTCCAGCAGGGGCGCCGCCTCCTGCGCCTCCCCGGCCGAGGCCGGGCTCTCCAGGATGGTCATGACCGGAGTTCTCCTCTCCTCAGCGCAGCTTGGGGTCGAGGGCGTCGCGCAGTCCGTCTCCGACGAAGACGAAACCCAGCACGGTCAGCACGATGGCGAAGCCCGGGCAGAGCCAGAGGTAGTCCTTGACCCCGACGAAGCCGCGGCCGGACGCCAGCATGTTGCCCCACTCCGGAACTCCCGGCGCGACCCCGATGCCGAGGAACGACAGCGATGCCACGCCGACGATCGCCGTCCCGACGTTGAACGTGGCGTACACCAGCACCGCGGTCAGGGAGTTGGGCAGGATGTGCCGCCGGATGATCCGCGCCCGGCTCGCGCCCAGCGCCCTGGCGGCGTGCACGTAGTCCATCTCGCGGGTGACGAGGAGAGAACTGCGCAGCAGCCGGGCGATGGTGGCCCACGAGAACAGGGCGAGCGAGATGATCACGGGCGTGATGCCCTGACCCACCACCAGCATGATCGCGATGGCTCCGATGAGCAGCGGGAAGGCGAAGAAGATGTCCGCGGTCCGCATGATCAGAGTGTCCGCCCATCTGCCGAAGCAGCCGGCGAGCACGCCCATCGCGATGCCCAGGAAACAGCTGAGTGTCATGGCGGCGAACCCGACGAGCATCGCGATCCGGGTCCCCGAGACCAGCCGGGAGAACAGGTCGCGGCCGAGCGCGTCGGTGCCCATCCAGTGCTGGGCCGACGGGCCCGCCAGGGTGTTCATCAGGTCCTGGGCGGACGGGTCCTGCGGGGCCAGCCACGGGCCGAACACGGCGACGAGCACCAGCAGGGTGACGATCACCAGCCCCACCACGGCGAGTCTGTTCTGGAGGAACCGGTAGCGCACGTCCCCCCACTGCGTGGTGGCGGGGATCAGGGCCTCGGGCGGCGCGGGTGTCTCGACGCCACCGGCTCCCCGCCGCTTGGTCAGATCGGTCAGATCGGTCATGAGCTCGTTTCCGTCACTACGAGGGCCGGCTACTCGAATCGGATGCGCGGATCGAGGGCCGCGCAGACCAAGTCGACGACGAGGTTGAGCACGACGAACACGGCGACGCCGTACGTGACCACGCCGAGGACGACCGGGTTGTTCTGCTCCTGGACCCCGGAGACCAGCGCGAGTCCGACGCCGTCCCAGTTGAAGATGGCCTCCGTGATCAGCGCGCCGCCCAGCATCAGCCCGAAGGAGATGCCCAGGTAGGTGATGACCGGGATCGCCGAGTTGCGCAGCACGTGCTGGGTGATCACCGTGCGTCGCGGCAGCCCCTTGGCGATGGCGGTCTTGACGTAGTCCGCTCTGAGCACCTCCAGCATGGTGCCCCGCATCAGGCGGGCGACCAGGGCGGCGTCGAGGATCGCCAGGCTGAACGCCGGCAGCACCAGCGACTGCAGATCCCCCTGGCTGAGGAGCGGGAACCAGCCGAGTTGCACCACGAAGAACTTCTGCAGGAGAAAGCCCGTGACGAACGTGGGGAAGCCGACGGCCAGCGTGGTGGAGAAGGTCGTCAGGATGTCCCAGACACTGAATCTGAACAGCGCGCCGACCATTCCGACGGAGATCCCCAGCACGACGTCGATGACGATCGCCGCCAACGCCAGTTCCCCGGTGTTGACCAGTTTCGGCCCGAGGATCTCGGTCACCGGGCGACGCTGGACGAAGTCCTCGCCCAGGTCGCCTGTGGCCAGATTGCGTACGTAGATGGCGTACTGCTCGTACACCGGCTTGTCCAGGTGATACTGCTCCCGCAACTGGGAGGCCACCACCGGGTCGCTCGCCTTCGCGTCACCCGCCAGTGGTCCGACGGGGTTTCCCGGAACCAGGAAGAGACAGGTGAACATGATGACCGTGGCGCCGAGCAGAACCACGACCAACTGCCCGAGCCTTCGGACCACATACCTTCCCACGAAGGACCTCTCTGTCGCGCCGCCCGGATCCGGTCACTTCTTGAGCGAGATGTTCTCCAGGTTCGGCGTCTCCCCGAAGTTGATGTCGTCGAGGCCGTCGAACCTGTCGGTCCGCACCACCCGGTACTCGGTCCTGGTGAAGGTCGGGATGAGCGCCATGTCGTCCATCGCGACCTTCTCGGCCTGCTTGTAGATCGC
Source organism: Streptomyces sp. NBC_00080 (assembly GCF_045041255.1). Lineage (NCBI taxonomy): Bacteria > Bacillati > Actinomycetota > Actinomycetes > Kitasatosporales > Streptomycetaceae > Streptomyces > Streptomyces sp. NBC_00080. Next base: position 6,722,003 of record NZ_CP108235.1, on the reverse strand, counting down.
GATGCGCTGCTTCTCGTCGGTGGTGGCCCGGGCCTTGCCGATCAGCGCGTCGAAGGCGGGGTTGCTGTAGCGGGCCCGGTTGTCACCGACCACCGAACCGTCCGCTCCCCGGTTGATCGAGGCGGAGTCCAGCAGTGGGTAGAGGTAGGAGTCGGGCGTCGGGTAGTCCGCGCCCCAGGAGTAGCGGAAGAGGCCCGTGGCGTCCGGACTCTGTTCGCCCTCGAAGACCTGCTTCGACGGCAGGCCCTCGATCTCGACGTCCAGGCCGAGGACCTCCTCGATCTGCTTGCCCGCCGCCTGGATCCAGTCCTCGTGGCCCGCGCCGGCGTTGAAGGTCAGCTTCAGCGGGTCGCCCGGCTCCAGCCCCGCCGCCTTGGCGTGCGCCTTGGCCTTCGCGGGGTCCTGCTTGAGGCAGGAGGCACAGATCCCCGGCTGGTAGGAGGTGGGGAGTGCCGCCGGGACGAGGGAACTCGACGGCTTCTGGAAGCCCTGGTAGACGCTCTTGGAGATGAGGGAACGGTCGATCGCGTACGAGATCGCCAGCCGGGCGTCCTTGCTCTTCAGGGGGCCTCGGTCGGTGATCGGCAGCAGGTAGTTCATGCCGTTGGTCTCCTTGCGGATCCACTCACCCCGCGGCTTGTACTTGGCCTCGGCCGTCTTCAGTTGCGGCGTCGGCACGTGCGCGTAGTCGAACTGGCCCGTCTGGAAACCCTGGTACTCCAGGTCGAACATGCTGGTGGGGTTGAGCAGATAGATCTCGACCTTGCCCAGCTTGGCCTTCTCCAGGCCGTAGTCGTCGTTGCGCACCAGCGTGATCAGCTTGTTGTGCTGCCACTTGCCCTGCATCTTGAACGGGCCGTTGCCGATCGGGGCCTCTTGGAACTTCTTGTTCGGGCCGGTCCCGGCCGCCTTGGGCATGGGGCTGAACACGGTGTGGCTGGTCTTCTTGTCGAACTCGCAGTCGCCCGCGGTGAGATCGACCTGGAGTGTGGTCGCGTCGACCGCCTTGAGCCCGCTGAAGGCGGTGGTCTTCCCGTCCTGGAGTTCCTGGAATCCCTTGATGCCGCCGAGGTGGTAGGCGACGTCGGAGGCCATGGCCTTGCCGGCCGCCCGGGACCACCCGCGGACGAAGGCCGCGGCGTCCACGGGCTCACCGTTCGTGAACTTCGTGCCGCCCTTGATCTTGAAGGTCCACTGGGTGCAACCGGCGTTCGGCGTGGCGGACTCGGCCAGCTTGGGCACCATCTGCCCCTCCGGGCCCACCCGGTACATCCCGGTGAAGAGCACCTCCGCGGAGACCAGACCCGGGGTCTCGGCGGCCAGCGCCGGGTCGATGGTGGCGGGCTCGATGAGACCGAACCGGAAGGTGCCGCCGGCCGGGCCGTCACCCCCGTCACCGCTCTTGTCGGCTCCGCACCCGCTCGCGGCGAGTCCGACGGCCAACATTCCGGCACACCACTTCACCTTCACACGGCTCGAACCCCGCATGGAATTCCCCCTCCGCCACTGTCACTTCCTCCGTGGACACGCATCAGCACCCCCGCGAGGACGAATCCCGGATTCACCGGCACACGGCGCCCCACTGTCGGCCATCCCCTGTCGGCAGACCCCGTTTCCTTTGTCTCCGTTCGATCACAACCACCGAACATGCCACCCCAAAACAGCGCAAAGAACACAGGGGGTAGCCGAAGTGACGTGGAGCCGTCTCATCGAATGAAGGACGCTCTCGCATCGCTGCGTGCAGCACCGGAACACGAATTCAACGCAGCGTTTACGCCGGTACGCAGTCCCGACATGACATGTCGTCAACAGCCTTGTCACCGGCGCGGAAAAGGCACGCGTATCGCCGACCGCCGGTTAGTCTCGGGAGGCAGGCGCCGGACAGCGGTGCGGCCGAGGCCAGGCGAAACCGCTCAGGACGACGCCTCAACCGCCTGCCGGACGGCACTTCGAAGGGGTCGCTCTGATGACTGGTCACACGGACACACACCCGCTGAGCCGCTACGGCTGGGCGGCGGACGTGGCCGAGGGCTTCACACCCCATCTCGCCGACGGGCTGGTCCCCGCGCGGGTGGTACGCGTCGACCGGGGGCGCTGCTCGGTCGTCGTCCCCACCGCGGCAGGGGGCACGCGAACCGTCCAGGCCGTCACCGGTCCACTGGCCTCGCATGGCTCCGACCCGTACGTGCCGACGGCGCTCTTCGCGAAGCCCTCGGACGGCAGACTGCGCACCGTCTGCACCGGCGACTGGGCGGCGGTGGACCTCGAGGCCGACCCTCCCGCCGTACTGGCCCTCCTACCCCGCCGTACCGCCTTCGTCCGCTCCACCTCCTCCAAACGGTCCGACGGGCAGGTTCTCGCCGCCAACATCGACCTCGTCGTCATCGCCGTCTCCATGGCGGTCGAACTCGACCTGGCCCGCATGGAACGCTTTCTGGCGCTGGCGTGGGAGTGCGGGGCGCAGCCGCTCCTGGCGCTGACCAAGGCGGATCTCGTCGAGGACCCCGTCTCGCTGGGATACCTGGTCGCCGACTGCGAAGCGGCCGCGCCAGGCGTCCGCGTCCTGGCCGTCAGCGCCGAGAACGGCACCGGCGTCGAGGAGCTGGCCAGCACCGTCGCCGGCGGCACGGCGGTCCTGCTCGGCCAGTCCGGCGCCGGCAAGTCGACCCTGGCCAACGCACTGCTCGGCGAGGACGCCCAGCAGGTCCAGGCCGCACGGGACTCGGACGGCAAGGGCCGCCACACGACCACCACCAGGGATCTGATGCCGCTTCCCGGCGGTGGCGTCCTCATCGACACCCCCGGACTGCGCGGGGTCGGCCTGTGGGACGCGGAGAGCGGCATCGCCCAGGTGTTCTCGGAGATCGAGGAACTCGCCCGCTCCTGCCGCTTCCACAACTGCGCACACGACGCGGAGCCCGGCTGCGCGGTGCTCTCCGCGATGGCCGACGGCGGACTCTCCGAACGCAGGCTCCACAGTTACCGCAAGCTCCTGCGCGAGAACGAGTACATCGCGTCCCGCACCGACTCACGACTGGAAGCCGAGATCCGCCGCGAGTGGAAACGAAGGCAGGTCATCGGCCGCGACCGCTCCCAACGAGCGGGCGAGACCTTGGACGACCTGTAGGGAACCACGACTCACGCGGTGGAGTGTTCCGCAGGAATACAGGCGAAAGGGGAGAAGAAGAGCCACACCCAGCGACACCGGCCCCCGTCCCGAGACCGCCGGCAGGTCGATCCAGTCGACGACGTACCCGGGCTTCGGGTACTCGAGGTAACGGAGCAGTTGGGGCGGGTGAAACACCTGGCGTCCGTTTGAAGCGTCCTTGGCGACTTGTCCGATTCAGCCGTGGTACTGAAAGCGCGCCAGCTCGCCGAGCACCGAGCGGGCGCCCTCGAAGTCGGCCAGGCGGGCCGCCACCGTGGCCACGGCGATACGTTCCGGGAGGGCGGCCGAGAACTTCAGGCCGCGTACGGCCCGGCGGTCCACGTCAGGCAGGACGAGGTTCTCGCCGACGTTCTCGCGGGCCACTCGCCAGGCGTCCGGGGTGAGATCCTCGCGCAGGCGCAGCCAGCTGTCGGTAGGCCGTTGCAGGGGGTCGGTGACCGACTGGAGGGTGGCCGCCAGGGTGGCGTTGGCACGGTAGCCGGCCCAGGTCCACCAACGGACGTCGGAGCCGACGCGCGTGATCAACGTGCCGCCGGGGTGGACGGTGTCAGGCGCGTCGGTTTCGCGCTGTTCGGCCAGGCACGCCTCCGCACGCCGGGTGAGGGAGACGGGCGGGGCCGCGCCCAGCAGCACCTCGCGCATGGCACGCGTCAGGGCGTACGACAGTCCCGCGACGCCGCCGTTCATCCACTTGGCGATTCCGCCGCCGTCGGCCGGTTCGACGAAGACGCGCTTGCGCAGCCAGTCGATGTACGTGACCTGCCAACTGCGTCCACCGAGCAGCAACCGCCGGGGGCCGGGGCGTTCCTCCGTGAGCACGCTCGGGTCGGTGCGGCCGATCTCGGTGCGTCCGGACAGGACGGTGAACTGCGGAGGTGCGGTGAAGGAGGCGGTGAGTTCGATGAAGTGCCTTTTGCCGAAGCGGCGTTCCGCCTCGGGGCCGACGAACAGCATCCCCCCGTCGCTGTCGAGGAAGCCCTCCTCGGTGAGGAAGCGCAGGATAGGAGCAGCCGACTTGTCGAAAGGAACGAGGCCGTTCCACTGCCGGTCCCACAACTGGTCGCCGAGCTTGTGCTGTTGCAGGGTGACGGCAAGCAGTTGCTGGGCCACCAGGTGACGGGGCTCTGGTGGGGGGACGACCGGTTCCACCCAGCCCCGCGACCACAGCAGCAACAGGCCCGCCGCCTGCAGCAGTGTGTCCTTACGGGTGGTGAGGAACAAACAATTCCGCACAGTCCCGGGACGGCGGCCGGTGCGACCGATGCGCTGCAGGAACGAGGCGACGGAGGCCGGTGAGTCGATCTGGATGACGCGGTCGAGGTCACCGACGTCAATGCCGAGCTCGAGGGTTGACGTGGAGACGATGACGCAGTCCCGTGCCTCCGCGAAAGCCTGCTCGGAGCGGGTGCGTTCATCGACGGACAGCGAGGCGTGGGACAGGAAGACAGTCACCTCGCGTGCGCGGAGCGCCGCGCCCAACTCCTCGACCTGGCGGCGCGAGTCGCAGAAGACGAGCCGCTTCTCTCCCCTGTGCAGCGCCGCGATGAGTTTGGCGGCGTTGTCGAGGGAGCCGACGTAGTCGAGTTCCACTTCGCCCGCGGGCCTGCTGGACGGCTCGGGACTCGCTTTGCCGCCGTGTCCGCTGCCGTCTGTGTCCGGCAGGTGCACTCCAGGGGCGACCACCTGACCGGTGCGGCTGCGGATGCCGGCTCCTTGCAGCCAGTGCAGCAACTCGGCCGGGTTGCCGACGGTCGCCGAGAGCCCGACGCGCTGGATCGGCCGTCCGGTGACCCGCTCCAACCGTTCGAGCACGGCGAGCAGGTGCCATCCCCGGTCATCCCCTGCGAACGCGTGCACTTCGTCGATGACGACAGCCCGCACACTCCCCAACAGGCGGGCGTGGTCGGTCTTGACGCCGATCAGCATCGCTTCGAGCGACTCGGGCGTGGTCAGCAGGATGTCCGGCGCCTCGGCCCGGATGCGCTGCCGTTGCGATTCCTTGGTGTCACCGTGCCAGAGCGCGGCCCGTCGCCCCAGCCACTGGGCGTACCCATCAACGCGGCCGACCAGGTTGTTGAGGAGTGCCTTGAGCGGGCACAGATACAGCACGGATGTGCCGGTCCACTTCTGCTCGGTCATCGCCGACAGCAGGGGGAAGCAGGCCGCCTCGGTCTTGCCCCCCGCCGTCGGAGCCAGCAGTACGGCGTCCTGTCCCTCCATGAGCGGCGTGATCGCCGCACGCTGCAGTGGACGCAGATCGGGCCAGCCGAGGGTGTTGACGATGTGGTGCAGGACGACGGCGTCGAGTCGGTCCAGAACGTCGGCATCCTCGTCACCCGGTTCCCTCCCGGTCGGGAGTCCCGCGTCCGCCATCACAGCTCCAGGTCGATGTCATCGGCCGACGCAGAGTTTCCGGAGACCGTGGCGGCCAGGTTCCGCTCGACATCGGTGAGTTCGCTGCCGGCGACGGTGAGCCGGTAGTGCTGCCGGGGGTCGAAGTCGTCGAACTGGTCCACGCGGTCGAGCACGTCCCCGACGAGTTTCTTCAGGAACAGCCGGGGGGCCACCCCGACCTTCCCACCCAACGCCCCCCCGACGGCCACCGCGAGGTCGGCGACATACGCGTCGTCGACGACCTTCCTCACGCGCTCGGGCATTTCTGCGGCATCGGCGTACAGGTCACGGATGGTGAGGCCGAGTCCGACCAAGGAATCCTGGTTGAAGCCGGGAAGCCTGATCTGCACGGCGCGAGGGTTGTCGAAGCGCGGGTCGGTGGTGAAGTCGGTGGCCAGCCTCTGGGCGAGGGGAGCCAGACGCTGCACGCCCTGCTGACCGTCGTAGAAGGCCGGGGTGCCCGTGATGATCAGGTAGAGGCCGGGGAAGCGGCCCGAGTGGACCTCGTCGATGAGCTGCCGCAGCGCGTTGAGTGCCTTGTCGCGGGCGTCCGACCGGACCCGCTGCAGCGTCTCCACCTCGTCGAGGACGACGAACAGCCCTGTGTGCCCGGAGTCGCGCAGCACGGTGAGGAGCCCCTGTAGGAATCCGAGGGCGCCGAAGTGGTCGAGGTCGCCGCGTACCCCGGCGGTCCGGCGGGCGGAGGCCGCGACGTGCGGCTGACCGCCGAGCCAAGCCAGGACGGCCGCGGCGGTCGCCTCGTCCCCCTCGGCGAGGGCGGCCCGGTAGCCGCGCAGAGCGGTGGCGAAGGACGGAGCGTGCCGGGAGACCTCGGCGAGCCGCGCGGCAAGCAATTTCTCCACCTCGCCCGGAAGCTCGTCCTCGGTCGCGCCGGCCGCGAGGGCGTCCTCCTCCAGGGCGTAGAACCAGGCATCGATCACGGGCCGCAGCGCGCTGGGCGGGAAACTGGATGTGGTGAGCCGTTCGGTGAGCCGCCGGTAGACCGTCTCCAGCCGGTGCAGCGGGGTCTCGTTCTCCGAGACCTGGATCTCGGCCACAGCGAAGTTACGACGCTTGGCCCGCTCCCCCAGCCACCGGGTGAAGAACGTCTTGCCGGACCCGTACTCACCCCGCACGGCCTTGAACACGGAGCTTCCGGACGCCACGGCGTCCAATTCCGCGTCCAGGGCCGCTTCGAACCGGTCGAGTCCGGTGGCCAGCAGGTCGAGTCCGCTGTCAGGCACGGCACCGCGCCGCAACGCGTCGATGACGGTACGGCGGCGGGCTGCGCTCACCTGTGCGGGGCGCTGGGATCCGGTGGTGCTCACAGGAACCAGTCTTCCATTTCCCCGGGCACACCCGTACGGGGACCGAAAGGCGGCCGTCGGTCGGTCCCCGTACGGGTGTGCCGTACGGGGACCGAAAGGCGGCCGTCGGTCGGTCCGCGCTACCCGCGGCACCGTGGCGAGCCCCCACTTCGTTGAATCGGTTGACGGTCACCCGGAGACGCTGCTGGAATCACTCTCCGTACATACACCAGGGTGGGAGTAGGACGAACGTGGCGGCACTCGACAATGTGAAACTGAAGGACGTACTCGCGGACGTGGCGTCGGGCTCCTTACAGTTGCCCGACTTCCAGCGGAACTGGAAGTGGGACGACGACCGAATCCGCGCGATCATCGCGACGGTGACGCTGGACTATCCGCTCGGCGTGGTGATGACGCTGCAGACCGGCGGCGCCACCCGTTTCCGCTCCCGGACGCTCACCGGAGCACACCCGGACGGGGATCCGGCCGCGGACCTCCTCCTGCTCGACGGGCAGCAGCGTCTCACCTCCCTCTTCCAGGCCCTGTGGCTGGACGCCCCGGTGGAGACCGCGGACGCCCGCAACAAGCCCATCGAGCGGTGGTACTACGTCGACATCGCGAAGGCAGTCGGGCCGCCCGCGGACCGCGACGAGGCCATCCTGTCCGTCCCGGCGGACAAGGTGCTCCGTACCGACTTCAACCGCACAGTGGTGCTGGATCTGAGCACCACGGAGAACGAGTGCGCGGCTGGTGTCTTCCCTCTGCATCTCGTCTTCGACGCCCAGCGTGTGAACCAGTGGATGATGTCGTACGTCAAGGCGGACGAGGACCGGAACTGGAACTTGTGGGGGCAGTTCGACGAGTTGGTCCTCCAGCAGATCCGCGCTTTCCAGGTCCCGATGATCCGGCTGGCCGCCACCACCTCCATGGACGCCGTGTGCGCGGTGTTCGAGCGGGTCAACACGGGCGGCGTACCTCTGAACGTCTTCGAACTGCTCACCGCGACGTACGCCGGGGACCGCGAGTACGTGGACCGGACCGGGGACTACTACCAGCTCCCCGAAGTGTGGCGGGAGATCAAGCAGGGCCTCGCGGCCAAGTACCCGGTCTTCGGCCGACTGGACGGCGGCATCGAGAACGGGCTGAGCAGCATCGACTTCCTGCAGGCCATCGCCCTGGTACGCACCTGGGAGCGGAAGCAGTCGGGCACGGGGGCGACGGTGTCGTGCAAGCGCCGGGATCTGCTCGACCTCCCGCTGGCCGACTTCGTCCGGCTGGCGCCGAAACTCGCGGAAGCCTTCGTCTGGGTGGGCGACTTCCTGGAACGGCAATGCATCGTCCGCCCGAGCGACCTGCCGTACAAGACGCAGCTCGTACCGCTCGCGGCCGTCCGTGCCATCCTCGACACGGCGCTGGACGGCCTGGGAGCGGAGGAGAAGACCGAGCAGTGGTACTGGTGCGGAGTCCTTGGCGAGATGTACGGCGGCTCCACCGAGACCCGCTTCACCCGTGACGTCGAGCAGCTGGTCCCTTGGATCGCGCAGGACGACCGAGCGCCCGACACCGTCACGGACGCGTTCTTCTTCGCCGACCGCCTCGACAGCCTCACCACCCGCAACAGCGCCGCCTACAAGGGCATCTACGCCCTGCTGGTCAAGCAGGGGGCGGTGGACTGGCACTACACGGACAGCCCGCTCAAGCCCGGCAGGCTGGACGAGTACAGCGTGGACGTCCGGCAGATCTTCCCCAAGACCTGGTTCCGGCGGGGCAACAGCCAGGACCTGCCGACGAACTCCATCGTGAACAAGACCCCTCTGTCCTACCGCGCGGCGATGGACATGACCGGGGCGCCGGCGTCCTACCTGTCCACGATGGTCGCCGCCTCCGACATGCGCCCCGAGTGGTTCGACGATGTGCTCGCCACCCACCTCATCGATGCGGAAGCACTCCGCGACAACGACTACGAACGGTTCTACAACGACCGCTCCAAGCAGTTGCAGGACCTCGTACACGCCGCCATGGGCAAGAGGACGATGCTCCGTGACCTCGCGGAGGGCGACGCCCGATGACGACCGCACCGAACGGGCACGACCTCGCCGCGCTCAAGGGCAGCACCGTGCCCGTGCAGGACATCCTCGACCTGTTCCAGGTCAGAGTCCGCGATCACCGGACGGTGCACCGCATCTCGCAGGCGCTCACGGACGCCGGGCTGACGACACTGCCGGACTTCGCTGTCTGCGGCCTGCGCAGCAACGTCGACGTGGTGCCGCTCGCGTCCATTCCGGCACAGGCCGCCCCCGCCGACGCGGAAGAGGACGAGACGGAGGAGGCCCTGCCCTCGGCCGCCCTTCCACAGCGTCTGCTGCTCGGGGACATCCCGTCGGCACGGCGCGGGCTGGTGTCCGTCGGTCCCGGGACACCCCTGGCGCAGACCACATTCCTGATGCGCACGAAGGGCCTCGCGCAGGTCCCGGTGACCACCGGCATGGCGCAGATCCACGGGGTGGTCACCTGGGGGTCTGTCGCCAAGATGTACGAGGCGGGCAAGCAGCCGACGCTGGACAACGCGATGGAGAAGGACTCCCTTCCGGTCGCCGACACCCGCCAGGAGTTCTTCTCAGCCCTGCCGGTCATCCGCGAACACGGTTACGTCCTGGTCCGCGGCGACGACGGCTGCCTCTCGGGTGTGGTCACCGCCGCCGACGTCACGGATCGTTTCGAGGGCGCGGCAAGGCCCTTCTTCATCGTGGGGGAGATCGAGTCCCTGCTGCGCCGTTGCCTGGGCGCGGCACTGGACGAGGAGACCATCAAAGCCGTTCAGACGAACAAGAAGGCCGAGCACCGCACCGGCCAGGTCTCCGACCTCATGTTCGGCGACTATCTGAGACTCCTTGACGGCGACCAGACGAAGACATCGCTGGCCCAACGCGCCGATGCCAACTGGGAAGCCCTGAAGTGGCCCAACATGCCCAGGGAACAGTTCATCGGCCGCCTGGAACGAGTGAAGGACATCCGCAACCGGATCGCCCACTTCGACGAAAAGCCGCTTCCGCAGGAGCTGCTCGACGAGCTGACCACCTTCGCGAAGCTGCTGCGCGCGTTCGTAGCCTGAGGCGGTGGGTGGAAGTACCAGGAGAGGGGTGCCGCGTGGTGGGGCCGCAGACGTCCAGCACCTCGCAGCCCACCGCTCGGCCCAGGACGCCACCAGATACAGCTCCGGGGTGCCTCGCCGCGAACGCCAGAGGCACCCCGAACACTGTCAACCTGCTCAGAGGGCGAACTGCTCACGCAGCAGCGCCTCGTGGAGCCGTAGCGTGCGCCCGTCCGGCAAGGTCTCCAGCACCTGTACGCCGTCGTAGTTGAGGAGCTGCCTCAGGACGGCGGCGAAGCCGTCGCCCCGGGCGGTGGGCATGCCCGCCCGCTGGGCGAGCGCGGTCACGGGCAATGTGCCACCCGCGTCGAGCAGGGCGGCGAGGGCCTTGTGGACCTGCTCCTGCTGCGGCTTGCGGGCCAGACCCTCGAGCTGGACCTGATACGTCTCCGAGTCGAGCAGCGCCGTGACGAGCGCCTCGGTCCGGGAGACGACGACCGGCGTGAGCAGGGCGTCGTCTCCTCCGGCGGTGAGCGCCACGTCGAAGAGCGCGTCGGGCAGCGTCCCGGGCTCGGGTTGCTTCTTCCGGGGTTTCGCCGCCCCTTTCTTCGGAGCCGCGCCGGCCGGCTGAGCCGAACGCTCGCCCGACACCGGCCTGCCCGTCTCCTTCGAAGCCCACCAGGGTGGCCGCTGGTCTCCCAACTCTCGCCACCCCTTGGGCGGTTCCGCCCCGAACGGCAGGAAGGCGAGCACCGGGATGGTGAACTCGGCGAGGGAGGCCCCGCCGTGGTAGCCGGCCTTGAGGGCGGTGTAGCGGGAGTCCGCGTCCCAGAGCGCGACGATGGACGCGCCGGGCTCGGGCCAGACCACACGCGGCCCGGACAGGGCGATCTCCCGTTCGCCGAGCGGGCCGCCGGGCAGGCGATGGCGCGCGGACGCGGGCTCGGTGGCCGCGTCGGCCTTCGTTCCGTGCCGGTCGACGACGTGGCCGTGGTCGCTGGTGACGATGACCGCCATGCCCTGGGCCGCCGCCACCCGGAGCAGATCGCGCAGGCCGGGTACGTCGCCGACCCGCCAGGCTCCGTCACCGAGCTTCTGTTCCTTGGCGAGGCGGTCGTCGATGGCGTTGAGGACGACGGCGACGTGAGTCCTGCCGTCGGTGAGCGCTTCTGTGAGGGCCGGGCCGAAGGTGTCGCCCGCTGTCTCGGTACGCAGGTCGTCCTTGTGGAAGACGGCGGCTGGTGCCCCGCTCCACAGCTTCAGCGCGGGGAAGATCCTCTTCTCGTCGGCCTGGGTGCCCTTCATCAGGGTGCCCGCGAAGAGCGATGTCCGGGACACGGCCGTCACGGTGGGGAGGGCGGCGGCCATCGCCCGCCGACGCGGGGTGTCATCGGCCAGCGGGTCGAACTCCGCCCAGGAGCGGCGCAGTTCCTCGCCGAGTTCGTTCGCTATGGGCGCGCTCATGCCGTCGAGCACGAGCAGCAGCACCCGCCGCTCCTCCCCGCGCCGGACGACGGGTCCGACCACCCGGTCGAGGAAGGTCTCGACGGTGAGCATGCCGCCGGGCCGGGTGCCGTCCTGTGTCCAGCCGGCCAGCGAGCGCGCGAAGGACGCGTCGATCTGCCGCCGCCGGTCCCTGACGCGCGTGCCGAGCGTGTCGTAGGCGGCCTTGAGGACGGGGTCCGGGTCGCCGCCGGCCTCGATGTGCTCCAGGGCGAGGTCGGCCCAGCCGGTCTCGGCGATGTGCCGCTGTATGGCGTCGGCGACGGTGGGGGCGTCGGCGGACGGGTCGGTGGCCAGCCAGAGGGCGAGGCGCTGCCCCATGCGGGCGCGTTCGATGCGGGCGGACTCCTCCGGGTCGGCGGCGAGCCGGTGGTCCGCGAGCAGTCGGACGGTCTCCGTGACCGCGGCCGCGTCGCCCGCCGCGAGGGCCTGGCCGACGGCGGTGAACCGGGCCTCCAGTCCGCCGCGCAGGACGGGGCTCGTCGCGACAGCCGCCTCCGCGCCGAACTGGCGGGCCAGAACGGCGGCTCGGTCGAGCACGATGCCGCTGGTGCGGCGCGCCTCGCGGGCCTGGTCGGCGTCGACGCCGCCGCCCCGGTGGCCGGCCGTCAGCAGCGCGCTCACGTACTCCTCGGCGGACCGGCCGAAGACGCCCACCAGAGCGTCGAGTTGTTCGCCGACGGCCGGGGGCTGATCGCCGAAGTAGCGTTCGGCACGGCCCCGGGCCTGATACGTCTCGGGGGCGGGCTCGGCGTGCTGCCACAGGGCCTCGCACACGAGGCCGAAGGCGGCGGCGTCCGCGCCGCGCTCGGCGTCGACGAGAGCGAGCAGGGCGCGTCCGGCGAGACCGGCCTGGTCCTCCTCGCCGAGGAAGGCGGTCATCCCGGCGCGCTCGGGACCCCGCAGGCCCGGCAGGCGCTCGGGGGCTCCGGGCCGGGTCGACCAGTGCAGCAGGGTCTGCGCGTCGAGCCGGTCCTCGCCCGGGCGCCGCGTGCCGCCCTCGATGTCGTAACGGCCGAGGCGCAGGCGTCGCTGGGCGAGCGCGGTGAGGGCGTACTGCCGGGACAGCCAGCCGCCGGGCACCGGCGGCCAGCCGCCGGGCGGGGTGGCGTCGAGCAGGGCTTCGGCGGCCCAGTTGACGTCCTTCAGGCGCGGGTCGATCTGCCGCGCGCCGAACGCCTCCCGCACGACGTCCCAGCTGTCGACCATGTCGATGCGCTGTTTGTGGACGCGTGCGGTGATCGCCGGGTCGAGTTCGTTCTGCTCGCGGTCGGTGAGGACGACCAGGACGGCGGGGCCGGGGCGTCGGCCCGTCAGGTGGTCGAGGACGAGTTCGTGGACGGCGAGCGGAGAGGGCGCCACCGCGACGCCGGCCGTCCGGCCCTCGCCCCAGCCGGGTTCGGCGGGCCCGTCCCACTGGGGCGCGGACCGCAGCAGCACGACCCGGCGCCTGCCCCCGCCGTCTCCGGTGAGGGAGGCGGCGAGGGAGGACTGCGAGGACAGGTACTGGGTGACGGTCGCGGTGTTCAGCCGGACGGCGCCCGGGACGGCGGCGACGGTGTCCGTCATTCGACGACCTTCCAGGTGATCTCGATGGTCGCGTCGGGGTGGCGGGCGGCCAGTTCGGACAGTTCCGCCTGGAGGTCGGCGGCGGCGCGTGCCACGGTCGTACGGCGGCCACCGGCCGTTCGCGCGGAGCCGCCGGAGGAAGCCGGTGTGGGGCTCTCCTGAGGGGCGTAGGGGATGCGCGGGTCGCTGGTCGGTGTATTCAGGGACAGGTCGTCGGCCGTGGGCTGCGGCGCGACGGGCGCGGGCGGCGGGGTGGCGGCGGCCTGGCTGCGCTTCACCAGGGCGACGACCTCGCGCTGGGTGCGGGCCAGGGCGTCGCGCAGGTCCGCGGTGCGCTGGTCGTCGCGGGCCACGTTGCGCAGCGAGTCGAGCAGTGCCGCGCCCTCGGGGCCGAGTCCGGCCGCGAGTTCGAGGGTGCTCCAGGGCGCGGAGGCGACGGCCTCCGCGACGCCGCGGGCCTGCTTGATGGAGGTGCCGTACCGGTCGGCGCTGGTCTCGCCCAGGTCGAAGGAGGCGAGGGCCTCCACGGTCTTCTTCGCCCCGGCCGCGCCCTTGCCGGCCTCCGCCGTGAGCGCGTCCAGCAGTTGCAGGGAGCGGCGGGCGAGGGCGAGTCGTCCGGTGTCGGCGGTCTGGTCGAGGCCGAGGAAGGAGGCGTGGGCCTCCAGCTGGTGCACCAGGTCCGCAGCGTGGTCCCGGTGGGCGCGGGCAGCCTCGATGATCTGGCGGGCGAACTGGTTGACCATCCGGCCGCGCCGCAGGGCGGGAGCCTTCTGCCCGAAGATCGTCTCGAAGCGCTGCCGTGCCGTGTCCCAGTCGGAGTCGGCGGGCAGCGGCTGGCTGCGCAGCGCGTCATGGTCCTTGATCGCGGACAGTTCGGGCGCGGGGTCCAGTACGGTGCCGCCGCGCACCCACACCCGGTCGTCCATCTCGGCGAAGGAGGCGACGACGAGCCGGGCGAGGAAGTCGGGCAGACCGCGCGGGTCGGGCTTGTCCGTCCAGTCGGTGAGGGTGATCAGGGACAGGTCCCCGGTGACCCCTTGGGCGCTGGCGAGCTGGCGGAAGTGGTCGGCCCAGTAGCGGGACAGCTCGAAGTACGCCTCCTTCTGCTGCCCGAGGCGCAGGGGTCCCGCGATCCGCTGCATGAGCTTGCGGTCGGTGGCCGGGACCTCCACCCGCCCGTCACGCGCTTCCGCGGCGGACCGGACGTGGGTGAACACCTTCTTGGTGTCGATCGACTTGACGGCGGTGCCGGTGGCGTCGGGGTCGAGGTCGGGGTGCGCCGGGTACTGGTGGGCGAGCAGCTTGCCCGCGACATGCCGGATGCCGTCGTGCAGGCTCTGCCCGAAGGACAGGGTGAGGCCGTCGACGTCGGGCAGCGGGACGAGGTGGTCGTCGAAGTCGGGGACGACGTCGGCTGCCTGCTTCTGGGCCAGCCCGTACGCCTGCTTGAAGGCGCCCTTGACCTGCTTGAGCAGAGCCTCGCGCTGGGTTTCGAGGAGGCCCTTGGCGCGGCTGCGGTTGTCGGCGTTGAGGTGGCCGGCGTACTGGGTGTCGAAGCGGTGCTCGTCGGCGAGGGCCTTGTCGATGACGACGAGACGCCGGAAGTCGGCGAAGCGCTGCGCGGACAGGTGGGCGGGCAGCCAGGCGACGATACGGGACCGCTCGCCCTGCTGGCGCTCGCGCAGCCGCTGGATGCGGTTGACGTCCTCGACCGGCCCCCACTCGCCCTCGTCGAAGGGGAGGTCTATGGCGATACGCCAGCGGCCGTCCTCCTGCGGCATCAGGTCGTGGTCGGGCAGCTCGTCCTCGTCGGCGACGTTGCCGAACACGATCTCGGCGGTGCGGGAGGTACCGCGCCAGCTGAAGCCGAGCTGGTCGCTCAACTGCCCGTGCTCGACACCCAGTTCCTCGGACAGCAGACGCCGGGCGAGGGCGACCCGGTTGCCGGGGTTGTCGTTGACCTGGGCGTTGGCGATGACGGAGTCCACGTCGACGCCGGACAGCTCCAGCCGTACGCCGGGGTTGGCGTCGGTGCCGGTCTCCTTGATCTCGGGGAACCGGGCCGCCCACTCGGCGACCTTGCTCTTGATGATGCCGACCTCGGCGCCCGGGATGGGCGCGAGGACCGACCCGTGATTGAGCGCGCCGAGCCGCCGGACGGTCAGCTCCGCCAAGGAGGGCACGCTGGGCGCGAGCGCCGACAGCAGCAGGGTGCACACGAGGCGGTTGTCGCCGACGAACATGCGGCAGCGGTTGAGGCGCTGCGGGTCGGTGATGGCCTCGGGCCGGTTGACGTACTGCTCGACGTCGTCCTCGGTGATGTCGTACGAGCTGAGGAGGTAGGGCCGAAGCTTGGTCCTGTAGAGCTTGTCGGCGGCCTCGAAGACGACCTTCAGGCTGTCGGTGAACGGCTTGTCGCCGCCCTTGGCGATCACCGGGTAGAGGTCGCCGACGGGGATGAGCTGCCCGAGCCGGATCTCGCCCCGGTGGTCGGCGAGGAGTTCGCCCATCAGCTTCAGACCGGTACGGGAACGCTGCAGCGCGGACGAGATGTGGACAAGGGTGTCCATGAACGCCGGCGAGAACGGGTACGTCAGCCGGAACGACTCCGCGTCCGCGCCGGTCGTGCCCTTCTCCGAACCGAGGAGGGTGTCCCAGACCTGCGTGCCGACCCGCTTGGTCTGCTCGAAGGCCGCGTCGATGAGCCGTTCCGCCTCGGCGTCCTTCGGCTTGAGGATGCGCGCGTGAGCGATCTGCGGGAGGTTGCGGTCCTCCAGGGTGATCTTGTCGAACCGGCCGGAGGCCAGGTTCAGGGTGTCCTGGATGGAGGCCTCCGCCGCGCCGGACACCTCTTCGCCGACGAGTTCACGCAGGTCGCGCTGGCGGGCGATGAACGACACGACGGGGATGGCGCGTCGGGCGTCGCCGCCCTCCACGAAGTTCGTGATCTTGCTGGCCTCGCGGGCCACGAACTTCTGCTCGTGGATGAGGGTCGCGAGCCAGAGGATCAGCTCGTCCAGGAACAGGATCAGGCCGTCGTAGCCGAGCGACTTGGCGTGCTCGGCGATGACGGACAGACCGGCGTCCAGGGAGATGAAGCCGTGCTCGTTCTCGGCGGCGTTCTTGGCGAAGCCGGGGAAGAGGTTCGTGCTGGCGTCGTTGACCAGCTTGGCGCGCAGTTCGGCGGGGGTGGAGGGGTTACGGAGGTTGAGCGGGGTGCCGCCCTCGTGGTTCTCCTCGGCGGCGAGGGCGGTGTCGAGGAGCTGCGGGGTCCAGGCGAAGCCCTCACCCCACTCGTCCGTCTCGCCGTCGCCCGCGTCGCCGCCGCCCAGGCCGCGGATGACAGCCTCGTCACCATAGGTGGCACGGTTGGCGCGGATGTCGGCGAAGAGGGAGTCGGTCCGGTACACCTGCGGGGTCGGCGCGTCCGGGTGCAGCTTCTTGACGTGCGTGACGTACCCGCCGAGCACCCGCTGTTCGAGGGCCTTCGCGCCGAGCATGTGGTACGGCACGAGCAGGAACCTCTTGCCGTCCGTGGTCAGCCACTCGTGCTTGGTCAGCACAGGGTCGAACTCGGTACGGGCACGGGCGGCCTGATCGCCGCTGAGCAGCGCGTAGAGCACGGCCATGAAGTGCGACTTACCGGAACCGAACGAGCCGTGCAGGTAGGCCGCCTTGGAGCGGTGCCCGTCGAGCGAGGACTTGATGAGCGCCAGCGCCTCGTCGAAGTTCTCCAGCAGCCGCTCGGTGACGACGTAGTCCTTGAGCGCGTTCTGAGCGCCTTCGGGTGTCGTCGCCTCGGCGAGCGACAGCACGAAGTCCGAGGTGGAGATGTTCTCTTTGATGTCGATGACATCGCGGAGGAGGGGCGGCTGCTGGGCCATTACCGGTCACGCTCTCCATCTGGTGGTCTCCGCCACCGCTCGTCCTCGATCGTGCGGGATGTCCGCTGCCTGTTCGGCCGACCAACGGGGACAGCGAAGCCGACCGACCACAGCGAAGGCGGGCCGCCGCCCACCCGCACCGGAAGCGTCCGGCCGCCGGGCAGGCGCTTACTCCCCCTTGCGCTGTATACCCGCCTTCATACCGATCGATCAACCGGCGGCCCTCGCACCCCTGGCCACCGGAACCAGATCGGGGCTACCGAAGGCGCCTCACTCCGCGACCCGTACCAGAACCTTGTACCATTGCAGTACCATTTTCCAGTACCACCAGGAGAGGGTGCCGCAGATGACCATAAGCGCCAGCGAGGCACGCAAGGATCTCTTCCCGCTCATCAAGCGCGTCAACGACGACCACACCCCCGTGCGCATCAGCTCCAAGAGCGGCGACGCGGTACTGATGTCCGCCGAGGACTACGACTCCTGGCAGGAGACCGTCTATCTGCTGCGCTCCCCCGCCAACGCGCGCAGCCTCATGGAAGCCGTCGCACGGGACAGGGCCGGCGAGGCCGTGGTCACCAGGACCATGGCAGAGCTGGAAGAGCTGGCGGGTGACGGGTGAGAAGCGTCCACTTCGACCCGGCCGGATGGGAGGACTTCCTGTTCTGGCTCGGCTCGGACCGCGCCATGGCCCGCAGGATCACCCGGCTGATCGCCGAGATCCAGCGCACCCCCTTCACCGGCATCGGCAAGCCGGAGCCTCTGAAGGGCGACCTGTCCGGCTACTGGTCACGCCGGATCGACGACGAGCACCGGCTCGTCTACCGGGTGGACGAGAAGGAAGTCAAGATCCTCAAGGCCCGCTACCACTACTGAGGCCACCGCTGCCCGTCGCGGCAAGAGCCGTCACGTCATCGGCCCGACCGGTACATGTCCAGGAGCCGCCGGCCCGCGACCGTGAAGGGGTGATCGGGGCCCAGGCCGCGTTCCCGTCGTGCGACGACGTCGGTCATCAGCTCGATCGCCTCCTCCACATGGCCGAGCGCGGCCCGGGTCCGGGAGAGGAGCTGCCGGGCGGCGAGCACGACCGGATGCTCGGGCCCGAAGCGCCGCGCGTACGTCTCGGCGACCTGCCGGATCTCACGGTCGGCCTCGTCGAAGCGGCCCAGGAGATGCAGCGCCCACGCGTGGTTGTGTCGGGCGCCCAGTGTCACGGTGTGGTCGGGGCCGAGGGACCGATCGCATTCCGACGGCAGCGTGAGCAGTGAGCCGCTGTCCTCGGTGACCACTTCGGCGGCGGGCAGCATCTCCAGCAGGCTGGCGCGGGCCCGCAGGGTCAGCGGATGCGCGGGGCCCAGCGCCGAACGGCGCCCGGCGACGGTGCCGCGGAGCAGCGCGACGGATTCCTCGCGTCTGCCGAGGTTCGCCAGCACGAGCTGGAGGCCGTAGCCGCTGTCCGTGGTGTCGGGGTCGTCGGGGCCGAACAGGCGCTCCTGGGCGTCCCGGACCGCGCGGAGCGCCGCTTCGGCTTCGGCGTACCTGCCCAGCCGGAACAGTGCCCGCCCCGCCCTGGAGCGGGCGGCGAGGACCGTCCGGTGGTCCGCGCCGAGGAGTCGCTGTGCGAGGTCCGCCGCGGTGCGGGCGGTCTCCCAGGCGGAGAGGTAGTCACCGGTCCGGTGCAGGGCGACCGACAGCCGGGTCGCGACGGCCAGGGCATGGGCGGCGAACGGCCCGCCGATGTGCCCCAGCAGGGCCAGCGCGTGCGGTACCAGCAGGCGCAGTCGCGGATCGTGCGGCCCCGCGTCGGGCACGGCGGGCACGGCCGCGTCGAGCAGCCGGACGGCTGTCATGTCGAGGGCGGGCACCAAATCCGCGGGGGTCGCCGCCGAGACGCTGTCGAGCAGGATGCCGTGACTCTGTACGCAGCGCGCGCCGGCGGCGTCGACCAGTTCGGACAGGGACTGGTCGAGGAGGGCTCTGAGGGCCGTCTCGGTTCGGGCACGAGGTAGTACGGCGCCGATGTCGGTGTGGTTGAGCAGAGTCAGCGGCAGCGGCTCGGCGGCGAACCGGGCGAGCAGTCTGAGCAGGGCCGCCGCTTCCGGCAGTCCGCGCGCCTCGAACGCGTCGAGGGTCAGCTGCCAGGTCAGGCCGACCAGATGCCGGGGGTCCGCTTCGGACAGCGCGTCGGCTCCCCGGTCGATCAGCTGGACCCGTTCGTCTCCGTCGAGCTGGTCCCCGTAGGCGTCCATCGTCCAGGGGTCGATGACCTGGTGGGAGAGGAAGCCGCCCGCCAGGGTGAGGGCGAGGGGCAGCCGCCCGAGCCGATCCGCGACCCGCGCCGCCTGCTCCGCCGTACCGCTGTGCGGGGCGAGATCGCGCAGCACGAGCGCGGCGTCCTCCCGCGGCAGTACGCCGACGTACTGCAGCTCGGCGCCGGGCCACCACCGGGCCGCCGCTCGCCGTGTGGTCACCAGGACGGTGCCGCGCGGGCTGGTGCGCAGCCAGTTGCCGTCCCGCAGGATCTCCGGCTCGTCGGTGTTGTCCAGGACCAGTAACCAGGGTTCGGCGGAACGGTCGAGATACGTCCAGGCGAGATCGGCGGCAGGTCTGAGGCCGTTGCGTGCGGCGAGCAGTTCGCCGTCGCCCGCCCCTCGGTCGGCGGCGACGGCGAGCATGCCGGCACGCAGGCTCGCCCGGTCGGAGGCGTTGACCCACAGGCCCACCCGGCCCCGTTCTCCGGTGACCTCCTGGAACAGGGCGCAGGCGACCGCCGTCTTGCCCGAGCCGCCCATGCCGTACAGCACGTAGACCTGCCCGCCACGCTCCGCCTCGACGCTCGCCCGCAGGCGCTCCATCACCTCACTGCGGTCGCGCAGCGCGACGGGGAGCCGGCCGACCGCCGGGCGACGCACCGAGTCCGGCCCGCCGAGTGCCGGCCCGTCCCCGCCGTAGTGGTGGTGTTCGCTGATGTGCTGGTCGCCCCGCGACTGGTAGACACGTCCCTGGTCCTCGGCGTGGCCGTCCGTCCCGCCCGTCATCGCTCTGCGATGTGCTGGTCACGTCCCGCTTGGTAGACCCGGGCCTGACCGGACGCGGTGGCGTGCTGGGTGATCTGCCGGGTGGCCGAGCCACCTGGATCGAGTTGGTCCAGCAGCGCGCGCATCTCCTCGACGGCGGCGGGCCGGGCCACGAGAAGCCGCCGCACCAACCCCTGCCACTGAAGGCGTAGTTCGTCCAGGGTCTCCTGGTCGTCGGCCGCCACGGCGGTCAGCACGTCCTCGCGGCCGGCCTCCAACTCGGCGGCGACGGTCTCGGCGCGCTCGGGTTGTGTCCGGCGCCAGAGCTGTGTGATCCCGTCACGCACACGGTGCCAGGCATCGGTCGCCATCAACGTGACCAACGTGGCCCCCGCGCTCTGCGCAAGCAGGGTCACTTCTGAGTCCACAGCCGCCCCTCCGTTCACCCGATTTTCCGACAGCACAGATGGAAAGTGCCACCTGTCAGGCGTTGACGTGATTTTCTTCCCGATCAATATCATTCCAGCCCTGAGCGACATGAGACAAGGAGGAATCAATCCTCGCCATTACCCCGATGGGGCGGCTCCAACACATCGTCAGGCGGGCAAGATGCACGCTACAGTGAGGCATCCCGACCGATCGAGGGGGCGACGGAAATGGCCAGGCCATGGGAAGCGGATCCGGACACGAGTTTCAAGCGGCGCCTGGGAAAAACACCCCAGGAACTCGGAAACACCACCGGAACTCCTGACTGCCCGGACATCTGGGAACTCACCAACGGCGACATCGCCGTCATCGGCCGGGACCTCACCCAGTCACTCGGCAGGAACCTGCCCGACGGGGTCTCGATCGGGTCGGACGAACGCCTCGTGGTCATCCCCAGGAACATGCTCATCGCGGCGAAGCCGGACATCCCCAGTGTTTGACTCCTTCCCCGGCGGTACCTCCGAACGCCTTGACCGCCCCACGTACCACGCGGACTTGGGCCGGCTCTACACCAACGGGATCGGCTTCCTCAACAAGCTCGAGCGCGGCCAGCACTTCAAGGAGCGTGGCTTCCCGAGCTGGGAGGCCTTCGCCGGCGGCGACTGGGAGAGGGCTCTGTCCCTGGCCGACGAGAGGCGCGAGGACTACGCCCGGGAAATCCGGCGGGCGTCGGAACTGGGCGTCACACACCGCCGCCTCCGTGTCGTGGAATTCCCGGTCACGCCGTATGTGCAATGGGAGTTGTTCGTCCTGCGCGTACGTGTGGACGTGGGCGATGACATCAAGGTTCTGGACGCTCGCGATATTTCGAACATCGAGCGGAGTCGCCCGGTTCCAGAGGTGGTGATTCTCGGCGATGTGGCCATGTATGAGGTCGTTTACGACGAGGACGGAAATGCGGCCGGAGCCAACCGCTACACGGACGGCTCACTGATCCGAGAAACGAACGCCGGATTCGATGCGCTTTATGAGCGCGGTGAGGGATTCCAGGATTTCTTCGACCGGGAGATCGTCACCCTGGCTCCGCCCCGGGTGTCCGGCGCTCAGACTGGTCTTCGCGGTTCGCGGTGATCAGGTAGGCGGGGTGCCGAGCGAGCCCTCATGCCAACAGATCTCCGCCCCCGGCGGCGATGACGAGAACGCACGCCGCCTCGGGCCACCCCTTCGGCATTCAGGAGGGCGCTCGCCCTGTCATGGCTGAGGTTCCTCCAGCTTGATGGCAGTGGTGTCCGCGCCGTGCTGGTCAGCGTGTGCTGTGGCGAAAGGTCCGTGGTCTTCCACGACTTCGCCCTCCACGACTTCCCCATCCATCACTCGGTGCGACGGCTCCGCCAGCGGCAGGCTGGAGAGATGCTTCTTGAGCCTCTTGGCCATCGGAAGGAAGGTCGCAAGAGTGAGCCCGCCGGAGACAACGGCCCCGACGAGAGGGATGGCCTTCGAGACGGCCTTCGCGAAGGACTGCTTCGTCATCTGGACGCCGAGGTAAGCCGCGACCTTTTTCACTATCGGGTAGATGACACCCTGGGTGAGTGCCTTCTGGGGCAGCTTCTTGGCTACTTGCTTCGACATCATCCCCGCGACCTTCCCCACGGCGGTGTTCGCCGACTGGGTGCCGAACATCACGCCGAAGAACAGCGTCAGCACCCCCATGGTCGCGTCATCGACGTCATCGCCGTCGTCGGAGAACAGGTCGGGCCAGCTGTAGAGGTAGGCGAGTTTCTGCGCGATACGCACCATGTGGCCGAAGTACTGGGCCAGGTCGGCGGGCACTGTGGCGGGAAGAGCGAGGACACCGGGGATCCCGGCAGCGGCGGAGAGAGCGCTGACCTTGCCGGTCTCGAAGCGGATGGAGTCGTTGGCCACCTTGTCGAGAACCTCGACAGGGATGCCCGCCGCAGCGGGGGTCTCTTCTATCGCTCTCCGGATGTCGTCCTCGGAGCAGTGCCGAGCCAGCGCACTTCGGAGGTACGTCTCCCTGTTGATACGCACGCCGGGAAGCTTCGCTGCCGCCAGCAGCACCGCGGAGAAGCGCGACTCGGGGTTCTCGATGTCTTTGCCCTGTTTCATGGCAGGAACTTACAGCAGCTCCGCGCTCCAAGGGCCGCACTGTGCCAGCTCCGTTGGGGCCTTGTTATGTGAGTGACAGTGGCGTGCGGGCTGGGTGCATCACGATGTCGATCGTCACTTGGGACAGCGACCGCCGTCGTGAATCGAGCGTCTCTGGGCGGACGTTGATCGCCGTGGCAGCCAGCGCATGCGCGGCACCCGGCGAGCAAGGCGCGAGGGCTGCTAAAAGTGCTGCGGAGGCGGACATGCACTGGGCCCTCGGCACATGCCACAGCGTCCCGCACTCGAAAGGGAGTTCACCATGCCCTTCATCTCAACCCCACACGGGGCCCGCCTCGCCCGCCGACTCCTCGGACGAGCCGTCGCGGATCGAAGCACGAAGACGCGCTCGCCCGTTGTCCGTCACGGAGCGACCGCGCGGACGAGGAGCGTCCCGATGTGCCTGGGGTGAGGCGCGCCGAGGACCCGCGCGTCGGCCGTGGCGAACCCGGCCCGGGTGAGTAGGCGCTCCCAGACGGCCGGGCGGTAGCTGTAGCGGTAGGTGAACATCGCCTTTCCGGCGAAACCTCCCTTGTACATGCCCTGCGGCCCGTATGCGCCGGGGATGGCCGGCGGCTGCGAGAACACGAAGACGCCGCCGGGCTTGAGCCGTTGGCGGACAAGGGGGAAGAGACGGCCCGGGTCTGTGAACCAGGCGGCTCCGAAGATCGAGTAGACCGCGTCGTACAGCTCCTCGTGCTCGCTCAGGTACTCCAGCACCTCGGAGCACACGAACTCCGCGCCGGTGCCGGCCCACTTCGTGGTGGTCTTCTCGACCATGACGGGAGACAGATCGACACCCCGAGCGGCGATGCCGCGCTCAGCAAGGTGGGCGAGGGTGCGGCCTGTGCCGCAGCCGATCTCCAGTACGGAGCGCGGGTCACCCAGCAGCTCCGGGCCGGGTCCGTGACCGGCGTACTGGGTCCAGCAGAAGCCCGGCTCCGCGTCTTCCTTGAAGGCGGAAGCGGCGAAGGTGTCCCACAGCTCCGTCTCGGCGGCGATGTCGTGTTGTGCGGGCAAGTCGATTCCTCTTCGCAAGGGCTGGCCCCTGTCCTTCTGGGGACCGAGGACAGGGGCCAGCGTAGGGCTGTTCAGTGGCTGTCGGGGACCTTGTTGTCACACGGCGAGCAGTCCGTGCCGTCGATCGCCCACAGCTCCTCGTCGGTGTCGAAGCCGATGGACTTCAGGAAGTCCGCCGTGCGCAGGCACAGACCGTCGCGACGGCGCTCGATGAACGGGGCGTGGTGCTTGTAGCGGCCCGCGTTGTACGCCTCGCAGAGGGCCCACCACACGGGCGTGTCAAGGATGAGCTGGTGAACGCCGATGTCGACGAGCTTGCCGACCCCGAGATGGACCTCCGGGTGCTCCATGCAGCCGATGGTGTACATGACGGCGTTGCCGAGGACGCGTTCGGCCATGTCGCGGACCATCGTGTGGTCGCGCAGCAGCAGGGCCACTTCGCGGTCCCAGAGGGTCATGCCGCCGTCCAGCACGTTGATGGTCAGGTGCTTGATGCGGGGCTGGACGGCGTTGAGGAGTTCCTTCGGGTCCCGCGTGCGGGTGCTCACGGGCCGGTCGAGCGTGACGGTCATGGACTGCTCCTTCGGACAAAGGTCGTGCTTGTTCGGATGCGAGCCCGTGCCGCCTGTCGGCCTCTCCTGGGCTGGCCATGAACGAGACGGTAGGGAAGGGCAGGGACTGGGAGACAGAGAAGTTCCTCGAAGTTGCTTGACTTCGCGAGTGAGTTCCCCGAAGTTCCTCATATGGCCCGTCTGAACAGCGCACATGAGGCGCTGCCCGTGGGGAGGCTTGACACATTGGTCCCCCGCGAAAGGAACTGCTCATGGTGCGAAGGCTGCGCTTCAACGGGACGGGTAGCGGCGTCAACGGGTGTCCGTCTGTCCATGAGGACCTCGACACGGGCGAGGTCATCGTGCACGGCCCGCCGCTCACCGACCCCGAGGACATCGCCCGGCTCCGGCACCTGGGCGAGGGTGAGGTGCCGGTCGTGGTGCCACGCGAACTCCTCGTGGATTGGGGGCCCAAGGATATGACCCGCAAGGCGAAGGTCATCGGCCTGGACGAGTTCGACCGGCTCTTCACCCAGTTCGAGCACACGGCCTGGCGGCTGGAAACTCGGCGTCGCTACGCGTCGGACGAGGTCACCGAGACCTACGCCCAGTTCACCCGAGGTGAGCCGGTGGACTGGGACGACCAGGACTCGGAATGGTGTGCCAACCGGCGCGCACAAGCCGCGCTCGGCAAGCGAGTGGGACGGGTGCGCATCGTCGACGACCCGCCCACGACAGGACAGCTGTACTTGCTCGACAACGCACGCCGCAACAGCGCTGTCGGCGAGCGGATCATGAATCTCCGGCGCGTTGACGCCGACCGGCTGCACCTCCCCTCCGAAGACTTCTGGATCTTCGACTCACGAATGGTCGCGTTGCTCAAGTTCGACGATGCCGACAACCTGGTAGGTGTCGAACTGATCACGGAGCCCGCCGAAGTGGTGCGGTACTCCATGGTGCGCGACGCGGCCATGCATCACGCCGTCCCCTACGAGGAGTTCGCGGCCGGCCTGGCCGTGAAGGAGTAACAGAAACAGGTGCGTACCGGTGAGCACGGACTACCAGAAGGCACGCGAAGCCCTCGGGATACGCCTCCGGGAGCTTCGGCTGTCAGCCCCCGGTGGCCGTCTCACCGGTACCGAACTCGCCGACAGGTGTGGATGGCACAAGTCGAAGGTCAGTAAGCTGGAGAACGGCCGGACTACACCAACGCCCGACTGCCTGCGCAGGTGGGCGGAGGCAACCGGCCAACCGGAGGCGTACGACGAACTGCTCGGGCGGCTGCGGGGCTTCGAGTCGCACATACGGTCATGGCGGCGACAACTGGCCTCTGGGCACAAGGCGGTCCAGGACACTCATCTACGCGCCCATGCCGACGCCTCTGTATTCCGTGGCTGGGAGTCGTCCATGATTTTCGGGATTCTCCAGACGCCGGACTACGCGCAGTCGATCTTCACGAGATACGCGGAGCTACAGAGATCGCCGCGCGACACCGAGCAGGCAGTGCGCTCCCGGATGAAACGGCAAGAAGCGCTCTACGACTCGCCGAAGCGTTTCCACCTCATCCTGTGGGAAGCCGCCCTGCACGCCCAGATCTGCCCTCCGTCGGTGCTCGCCGCCCAGCTCGACCGCCTCATGGGAGTCATCGGCCTCACCACGGTCGAACTGGGGATCATCCCGCTCTCCGCCGCCCTCAAGATCCCTCCGGCCACCGCCTTCTGGATCTACGACGACCGCAAGGTGATCGTCGAAAACTGGCACGCGAAGTTGTGGATCGAGGACGAAGCCGGTGTGGACACCTATCTGCGCACCTGGAGGACACTCCGGGAGTCCGCGGTGTACGGCGTTGACGCGCACCGTCTCATCAGTGCGGCGCGGCGGGCGTTGCACTGACCGATCCGGACGGCAGGCCATGCTTCAGAGGAGCGACTCTCATCAGCTCGCGCACCAGCCCCTCCCCTACGGGCAGCCGCTCATCCCCATAGCGGACAAGGGCCCGTAGCCCTGATGCCGAACGCGGGAGGGTCTGCCCCCCGTTGAGAGAAGCGCTGGGCCCTCGGCACGTGCACACCTGCCGAGGGCCCAGCGCCTGTCAGAGTGCCGCGAACTCGATGAACGCGGTCCACGCCGTGGGGTCTACGGTCAGTGGGGCACGGGTTGTGTCCTTTGAGTCGCGGACGTGGACCCTGGTGGGGCGGACGGCGACCTCGACGCACTGGCCCCCGTCGCCAGCGCTGTAGCTGCTCTTGAACCATGCCAGGGCATCGGTGTCCGGCCCTGTCTCTTCCCCGCTCATCTCTCTCCCAGCAACTTCTCGATCAACGCCAGCGATTCTGTCGGAGTGTGGGCCTGCGCGCGAAGGATCCCGTACGTACGCTCAAGCTGCCGCACCTTGTGACGCTCTGTGTGCACACGGCTGTCGCCTTGTACCTCCGTGTACGCGATCCTGCGCCCATCCTTGGCTTCCATCAAGGTGAACGGTCCAGCGAGTCCCGCATGTTCCTGGCGGGACAACGGCATCACCTGGATTACCACGTTGCGCTTCTCCGCGATCAGCATGAGGTGCTCCAACTGGCCTCGCCAGACAGCCTCTCCGCCGAGTGGCCGGAGCAGGACAGCCTCCTCGATCACAAAGCTCAGATGCGGCGCAGGGCGGCGGGAGAAGATCTCCTGCCGTGCCAGTCGTGCGGCTACTCGCTGCTCCATGAGCGCTTCGTCCAACAGCGGCTGCCACATGGCGAACACCGCTCGCGCGTACTCCACCGCCTGCAACAGGCCGTTGACCAACTGAGTGTCATACACATGCAGCTCGACGGCCTCGGCCTCCAACTTGGCCGCATCCCGGAAGAAGGCTGGATACTGAGCCCGAGCCACCTCCTCCTTGCTCGCGCTCAACACCCCACCCGCGTCCAGCACTTCATCCGCCCGGTCGATGAACTTCGGCGGCGGGATACGTCTCCCCTGCTCGAACGAGGCAATCGTCGAGGCCGAGTACCCGGTCAGCGACCCGAGCTTCGCGCGGTCCATCCCCGCCCGCTCCCGGAACAGCTTCAACTGCCGTCCGAACACGCACAACACGCCTGTCCCGACCTCATACTCCGGCTGCTGAACCTCGTCGTCCACGCCGCGACTCCTCCCGTACGACCACCACAGCCACCGGACTCCGCCCGCCCAACGCACGGCCTGGGAACCGGTCACGCCCGACCCACGTACAAGCGCACGGCCGACGTGTACAGCCCGCACCCGTCAGCGCATCGCTCCTGGTCAACGCTACGCAGAGTCCGCGACCGTTAACCCCATGAAGTCAGCAACTCCCCCGAACGGACATATGCCACAGCCCTCGGCACTCGAACGCGCGTTCACCATGCGCTTCACCTCGACCCCACGCGGCGCCCGCCTCGCCCGCCGACTCGTCTCGCACCGCCTGAACGACTGGGGCCACCCCTACACGAGCCCGGTCAACGAGACGCTCACCCTCATCACGGCGGAACTCACCGCCAACGCCGTACGCCACGGCCACGTCCCCGGCCGGGACTTCCACCTCCATCTCACCCTGGCCGAGGGCATCGCCCGCATCGAGGTGACCGACACTCGCGCCGAGAAACAGCCTCTGGCCAGTCCCTCGACGACCGACTCGCTGTCCGAGTCCGGCCGGGGCCTGCTGCTCGTCGCCGTCCTCGCGGACGACTGGGGTGTCAGCCCTCGTTGGGCCGCTCCGGGCAAGACAGTGTGGGCGGAGCTGCACGCGCGGACCAAGGGCCACCCGCTCACGCACTGGGTGGCCCCTGAACCGACGGACCTCGATCTACTCCTGGCTACTGCTTCACTGCTGCGCGACGACCTCGGGTCGCGGCCAGAGGACGCCAGCCACGGAGGTCGTCGTCAGTGAGTCCGTGCTCACCCTGCTTCTGCTGGCGGTAACCGGCGAAGAAGTCCGCCGGGGAGCCGCTGTAGAGCATGTCGAACTCGTTGTGCCACTGGGACAGCCACGGCTGGAGTTCCAGCAGGCCGGCGAGGAACGGCGTGATCTCCTCGGTGGACAGCGCGGTGTTGGTGAAGTACGTGGCGAGGGCCTGCGCCTGCTCGCGCTGGTCCCAGCCGGCCCACCCGTACAGCTCGGGGGTGGCGGCGTTGGTCTGCCCGTAGGAGATGAACCGCTCCTTGGGCACGTCGAGCTTGCCGCGCGCCCTCCAGTAGGAGGGGCGGAGGAAGTCGGCCGAGGTGTACTTCGGCGGTACGGGGATGGAGTCCCGGATCTTCCGCTTGGCAGGCTCGTCGGGAGCGTCGTCCTCCTTGCGCTGGAGGTTCCAGACCTCTTCCCAGTCGGCGCGCTTCTTCAGCCCGGACGGCTTGTAGCGCAGGGCGGAGAGGAACGGCACGTGCTCGTCGGTGATCAGCTCGGAGACGACCTTCGCGAGTTCCTTGCGGGGCGCGTAGAGCTTGGCGACGGAGACGAAGTCCTCGTCGCGGGAGAGGGCGTCGGTGAGCCGGGACAGGGTGAGGATGGTGGGCTGACCATTCTCGTCGAACCAGAGGTCGCGGTTCTCCATCCGGTCGAACAGCCAGGAGCGCAGGGCCTTCTCCTGGAGCGTATCCCAACCCTCGGTGGCCCAACGGCGCTTGTACTCCGGGCGCTCGACCATACCGATGGCACGGTTGGACTCGATGGCGTCGATGCGCTTCTGGACGACCTCGCGGTAGAGGGCGGGCCAGTGGGCGGGGATTTCCGTGATGGGAGTGGAGTTGTGCCGCCTGAACCACTCGCCGCTGGCTTCGCCTGCCGCGACGCGGCGAGCGAGGACAATCTCGAAGGCGCGCTCGCCGAGGGCGAGTTCGGGGATGCTGGGGTCGTCGGGGTCTTCGTGGACGCGGAGATCCTCGGAGTGGAGGTTGTAGAGGGAGTAGACCTGCCAGTCCAGTTCCTCTTGGAGGGCGATCATGCGGGCGCGGGTCGTTTTCCAGCGGGCCCCGGCTTCACGGAGGACGGTGGCAGTGGGGGCGGACTTGGCTGCCACGGTTGCGGGGCTGGTGACGGTGAGCTGTTGGGCGAGGGTATCGAGGGCGGCGGCAAGGGCAGTAGGGCACTCGGCAGGTAGTGGGAACTCCTGGAGCTTTGTACCGGTGAACTCGTAGAAGCGCTCCCATACTTGCGACTTATAGCCCTCATTTACGCCCTGACTGCCCTTGTCGTGGCTCACCATCTTGAGCCAGAACCCAGCCGTGGAACTATTGAGCAGCCCAAGCAGCCGCAGATGATCCTCCTCACTCGCCCCCTCCCGCAACTTGATCACGGGCGCGGTCCTAGTGAAGGCATGCCCACTACGGTCCAGCACCACGTGATTATGTGTGGCGACGAAAGCGAAGTTGAGAGACCACGGATGCGCGCCCATATCCTTGGGCAGTTGGTGCCACTCCCACCACGGCCGACCATCTCTGAAGTAGGTCCCTCCCGTGAACGTCGAGCGGTTACCCAACTCGGTCCGGCTCGGCCACAGCAGACGAGCGATACTGGGCATCGAGTTGAGGGGTACGATGGAACGCCTCAAGTCGTATGGATGAATCACGGAGTTGCCGCCAGCGATCGCATAGTCCCGGACTTCGTCTCCGACACCGATTCGTTTGACGAACTCCGGCTCAGCACCTCGATGCTCAAGCGTCCGAGCTGGCATCGTCAACGCGTCGTCCGCATGGGTATCCCCATAGAATCCGATCCGGACGATGTGCGGCTTGAGCGCTGACACACGAGCCGTTGCCAGCGCTTCCACCAACTCCGATCCGCCGTCAGTCAAGATCCAGGGCTTCTTGGCGAAGTATCGCGCTCGGTCCAGGTCGTCCACGGACACCCACTGACTCACCGAGCCCGGCTTGTCGATCTGCTCAACGATTGCTCGCCAGACCAGCCCCTCCTCTGCGTTCTCTGGCGCGGCAGGCTCGCCCTGCACGCTTCGGACAGTCCGAATGACCGGCGATCGACCGGCTCCGCCTCGCTGCTTGCCAACCAGGATGACCGTAGGCGTCCCGTGCCCCGGAATGTAGGCACCTGACGTGTCGACGACCTCGGTCAACTCCACTGCATGCCCGAAGTAGCTCTCAATTAGCTTCGTCCCAAACTCACGCTTCATGAAGGAGTTGGCGGTGATCTGCCCGACCATGCCGTACCCCCGTCCCTCGGCATCCCCACGCTTGGCCAGGTCAAAGAACCTCTGGGCAAACGGAACCGAGAGCGCATATGTGCCCGCGCAGGCCGGATACAGTTCGCGATACAGCTCGTTGAGCTTCTTGTCCTTTACCGTGATGTATGGCGGATTTCCCACCACCACGTGATACCGCCCCGGCCGCAAGATGTCCTGGTACTCATGAACGTCCTCCGTGGCGTACTTGAACTCGGCCAACTCGTCGACGAAGCCCGCATCGACCTCGCCGAACAAGTTGTCCTGCTGTGAGCGGCGGGACTTGATCAGCGAGTCTCCGACCGCCAGAGACACCTGCCAGTCGTACTTTGCCGCCTTCGCCAACGTCCGCACACGCCCCGCCGCCATCGCCGCAACCAACAACCGGAACCGAGCAATAGCCACCGCGAACGGATTGACGTCCACACCGTGCACCGACCTCAGCGCGGCTGCCACCCGCTCGTGCACGTCCTTACCCGGCTGCCCCTCCGCCCACAGCCGAACCAACCGCCGGAACGCCCCCAACACAAAGTGCCCAGACCCACACGTAGGGTCGATCATCTTCAGTTCCTCGTACCCGAACTCCCGAACCGCAGGATTCATCGTCCGGTCCAGGATGAACTCCTCCACGAACTCAGGCGTTTGGAGCAGCGCGTACGTCTTACGGGCGGCCTCGCTCAGGTCCTGGTACAGGTCGCCCAGAAACCGGGTGTCCCAGCCCTCCGTACCGTCCTCGTTCAGCGGGTCGGTGAAGTCGTGGACAAGGACGCCCGCCTCGTCCCTCTGCCGCCAGAACTCAACCAACTCCCGCGCGCCGTCGTGCGAAAGCGGGATCTGGTACAGCGGGTTGTGGTCACTGTCGAACAGCAGCCGTCCGGCCTGCCCGTCGCCCAACTCTGCAAAGGCTCGGCGCAGCCACCCCCGGTACGTCGGATCCTCGTCCGACTCCACATACGCGTCGTACCGAGACTCCGCCAGCTCCCGCCGGTCACCGTCCGGCCCCGTCAGATACGGCTCCGGGATCAGCCGGTTGTCCTCGCAGAACCGTACGAAGACAGTCCCCAGCACCCACGCCACCGCGACCTGCGTGACCCGCTCGTCCAGCCACGAGGTCCATGTCGCCGCCGTACGCCCCAGCTTGCGTGCCTGGTCGTACTCGGCCCTCAGGCGTGCGCCGACATCGCCCAGCGCCTTCACCTGGCGCCCGAGGTCGGCTTCGACCGCCTTGACCTGCTGCTTCAGGTCGTTCAACAGAGCCTTGCGGTCGATCACTTCGCGTCTCCCTCGACACCACTGGCACCAGCACTTGCCACAACCTCGCCG
Organism: Streptomyces sp. NBC_00080; assembly: GCF_045041255.1. NCBI lineage: Bacteria > Bacillati > Actinomycetota > Actinomycetes > Kitasatosporales > Streptomycetaceae > Streptomyces > Streptomyces sp. NBC_00080. Next base: position 6,690,416 of record NZ_CP108235.1, on the reverse strand, counting down.
GACCCCCGATGGGCGTTGCCCACCCACGTGTCCGGAAGCTGAATCCACTCCCCCAGGCCGGCCTGGTACGGCACGGCCACCTGCCCGAGCCGGGGCTCACGCGACGGGTCGGCCTGCGGGACCAGGAGCCACAACCCCCGCCCGCCGCGCCGGGCCGCCGACGCCAGCCGGTCCAGGACGCCCATCGCGTCGTACCGCGCGAACACCCCGGCCTCCGTCAGCAGCACAGGACCGGCAGGCCCAACAGGACCGGCGCCGCCACCGCCGCCACCATCACCCAGCAGCTCCGCGATCCGGGGTTCCACCGCGCCCCACGCCGTCCGCACGTACTCCGCGAACCGCACCGCACCCTTCGAACCCGGCTCGGCGGCGTCCGCCTTGAGCAGCGTCTCCCAGGTGGGCTTGGTGCCCGGAGTGACCTGCGCGTGCAGGGCCTCCAGGAACAGCTCCGTCACCGACACCGCGTCCGTGCCCAGCCGCCCGGCGCCCAGCTCCCGCACCGCGTCCCGCACCAGCTGCTGCCGTACGGTCAACACCCGGTACCCGTCCCGGCGGGCCGACGCGAGCAGCCGTTCCTCCGCGCGAACCGCGCCCGCGAGCTGCGGGTCGTCGGCGTACCGCGTCACCGCGCCCGTACGCGTCGACTGCCGCCACGCACCCGTCGTCAGGTAGCTCGACGCGTCGTCCACCCGCGTCGGCAGGTAGCGCAGCACGCCCTCGCGTTCGTGCATGCTGAGCGACAGTTCGAAGCCGGCGTCGCGCAACGCCTTGGTGAGCGGGCCGCCCGTCGGTAGTTCGTGGGTCGTGCCGCCACGCCCGTCGGGGACGACCATCTCCGGGAAGCGAGCACGGACCCGCTCGTGCACGGCCTCACCGGTCAGGCCCGGCTGCTGCCCCTCCGGCATACCCGGGATCCAGCGGACGAGCCCGGCCTGCGTGAGACGCAGCGCCCTGACCAGCGGCAGGTCGCGCGGGTAGATCTCCAGGCGCGGCGTGGCGGCGGCGTTCACGGAGGCCGCGGCCGCCAGCTCCACCATGCGCCGCTCATCCCAGTCGACCGTGCCCGGCGGCACCGTCAGCGCGCTCAGCTCGGCCAGGACGGTCGCGGCCGTCGGCAAGGTGTCCAGCTTGGTGAGCCGGTCGGCCGTCTTGCCGAGGCGAGTCGCGTACTCCAGCAGGCCGGGGGCCGTCGGGGTGTCCGGGCCGTCGTTCTCGCGCACGTCGAGCGCGAGCAGGCCGGCGCCCAGGGACTCGTCCGTCGCCTTGCGGTTCGGCTGGTGCTGGAACTCGGCTTCCTGCGGGAGCAGTTGCTCGACCTCGACCACGGCCCGTACGGCCGCCAGCGCCATCGCCCGCCGCTGTTCACGCCCCGCGAGATGCGTGCCGCGCCGGACCGCCAGGGCATCCGCGATCTCCACCGCCGAGGCGACGCGCCCCATGCTCACCAGGAGGTCGATGATCTCCTCGCGCAGTGCCTGGACGGCGGGCTCCGCCTTCCAGCGCTTGCGCTCGTCCTTGAGCATCTGCGGGATACGGCCGTGGCTCAGCCCAAGGCCCTCCGCGACATCCTTCTGCTTGGGCCAGACGCCGATGTCCGGCAGAACCCCGTGCTCGTCGGGCAGGCGCAGCAGCAGCCGCACCATCTCCGCCTTGTTGCGGTTGGAGCCGTTGTTGTTGACGGCGGGCACGAAGACGGTGGCGAGGGTGTCGAGGCTGACCGAGCGCAGCGTGCGGGCGGGCAGCGCGCCCGCCGACTCACCCGTCGCGAGGCGGCCCACCAACGCAGACTCGGCGGCCGTGAGCTGCTCCAGCTCCTCCCTGGCCTCGGCGCGGCCCTTCGGCGTGAGCGGCGAGACGGGGATCTCGCGTAGCCGCTCGCCCCACTCGCGCTGCCGCTGCTGGACCTCGTTGCGGGTCTTCGCTCCCAGTCCGGGGGCGTTGACGAGCTTGCGGCGGCTGTAGTCGAGCAGTTCACCGACAGTCGTGATGCCCAGGCCGTACAGGAACGACTGGGCAGCGGGCGTGAGCCCGGAGACTGTCAGCGGAGTATCCCGCGTGACCTCGGCGGCGAGGCGGTCGCGCTGCTGCTCGGCGGTCTCCGGCTCGGCGTCCGCGATCGCCACCTCGGCGGCGCCCTCGGCGGGTGTCCCCTCCCCCGTGGTCGCGGGGGCCGGGTGGCGGGAGCGGTGGCTGGACGGGACGGTCTGGGAGGCGTCGAGGAAGACCTTGCGCCAGGCGTCCCGCATCGGCTTCAGCTCGGGGTACCGCTTGCCGGCGTCGCGGTGCAGGGCCTTCTGGAAGAAGGCGACGAGACCGTCCCGTACGGCCGGGTCGAAGGCCTCGGCCGCGATGGTCGGGTACGGCCACTCCTTGGCATCGGTCATGCGGGGCAGGACGCTGCCGTCGCCCCACTTGGGCAGCTCGCCGGAGGCCATCTGGTGCAGGGTGACGGCGACGGCGTACCGCTCGGCGTGGGAGTCGTAGGAGCCGCGGGTGATGACGTCGACGAAGGGGTCGAGGTAGCCGTCAGTGCCCGCGTTGGTGCTCTTCGCCGGGTAGCCGGCGAGGGAGAAGTCGATGAGGACGAGTTCGCGGGTGCGGTTGGGGCGGATACGGATGGCGATGTTGTCGGGCTTGATGTCGCGGTGCCAGACGCCCTCGCCCTCCAGGAAGTCGACGGCTCCGAAGAGGTAGTCGCCGTACGCCTCCAGCTGGTCGACCTGGAGGCGGCCGTTCTCGCGGAGCTGGCGGGAGACGGTCTCCTCACGGCGGCGCGGGCGTGCGCCGCCCTCGGTGCCCTGTCCGCTGTCGTCGCGCTCGTCGCCGACGTACTCCAGGGCCAGGACGGTACGGCCGCCGATGTGCAGCGGCTCGGGTTCGACGAGGCGGATGATGCCGGAGTGGGGGCGCAGGCGACCCATGGCCTCGGCCTCGCGGGCGAGGATCTCGCTGCGACTGTCGGAGAGGGCGACCTTCAGCACGGCCAGCGGGCGGGTCCTGCGGGCTTCGGCCTGGAGGTCGCGGACGAGGAAGGCGCGGCTGGTGGAGCCGGTGCCGAGGCGGCGGCGGATCTCCCACCGGCCGGCGAACACGTCACCGGCGACGGCCTCCAGCGGGTCCTTGTCGGCGGCGGTCTCGTCGTCCTCGTCGGCCGGCCCCTCCGGGGCGGTGGCCGCCTGGGCCGGGGCGGTGAGGGAGTCCTCGACGACCTCCAGCAGTTCCAGGAACTCGTCCACGCTGGACAGGCGTTGGCCGGGGCGGTAGGCGGTGGCGGCCTGCACCAGATCGTCCACGTCCTCCGACAGGCCGTCCACCAGGGAGCTGGGGCGCAGGCCCTCCCCCGCCTCCAGGCGGGCCAGCAGCTCGGCCTGGCTGGCGGCCGGGGCCTTGCCGGTGACCAGCAGGTAGGTGAGGACGCCGAGGCCGTACACGTCGAGGTGGACCGGGTCGGGGTTGAGGGCGGTGAGTTCGGGGGCGAGGTAGGCGTCGGCGTCGTCGGCCAGGTGCATCGAGGACAGGGCGGTCGGCGCGAAGCGGGTCATGCCCTGGCCCTGGGAGGAGTCGCCGCTGCGCTGGGTGGCGATCTGCCAGTCGGAGATCTGGAGGTGCGGGGTGAGCCAGGCGGCCTCCTCCCCCACGGCCCGGCCCTTCCCGCCGCGCGGCCGGGGGACGACGAGCACGGAGCGGGCGGCGAGCGCCCGGTGGTGGATGCGGCTGGAGTGCGCGGAGCGCATGGTCTCGGCGAGCTGGCGGACAAGCGCCATCCGGCCGAGGATGTCCAGCTTCTCGCCGTACTGGACCAGGTACTCGTCCAGCTTCAGGGTGTCCGGGTGGTAGTCGAAGATCAGCGCGGGGCCGGCGGCGTGCCCGGAGGGGAAGTACTGCTTGAGCTCGACCACGCCCGGGTGCTTGAAACGGCCCAGCACCGCGGCCTCACGCCGGGCCGCGTTCTCGACGGACTGGCGCAGGGAGGCGTCCGAGCCTCGCTCGCTGAGATAGATGCGGACGCGGGCGGCCTCGGGCAGGTCGCTATGCCGGGCGAGGTAGTCCGCCCACGTGGGCCCGGAGTCGAAGGACTTCCGCTCCAGCTCGTACGGGCCGACCTTGTACTGCGCGTCGCTCTTGCGGATGCCGATGTTCTTGAGGGCCGCCTCGATCTCGCGCGAGCCGATCGCCGTGATGCGGCGGCGCTCGTCGCGCGGGGGCTCCTTGAGCATCTCCACCAGCTGGTGGATGGTGTAGACGCCGTTCTGGTCGTGGGCGGGCAGCCGTACACGAAGGCTGTTGTCCGTGAAGCAGACGGCCTCGGCGACCCAGACTCGTCTGTTGCCGGGCAGCGCGAGCAGGCCGGCCAGTTCCTTGGCCTTGCGGTTGACCAGGTGCAGCGGGTTGCCGTGCGTACGGCGGCGGCCACCGGGAGTGGTCTGCACCCAGGTGCCGTTCTCCGAGGTGACCGAGCCGTGCCAGTCCTTCAGCTCGATCATGCAGACGCCGCCGGGGGCGACGACCAGCAGGTCGACCTCGCGGACGTGGCCTGTGTTCGCGGTGAAGGTGAAGTTCGACCAGGCACGCCAGGGGTCGGAGTCCGGCAGCTTCTCCCGGATCGCGTCCAGGCCACGGCGTTCATGATCGAACTCGGACTCGGTGACCGTGACCCACCGGCCTTCCCGCATGCCTGTTCCCCGCTCCTCGTATCCCTCGAGGTCGCCTCAGCCCAAGGTCAGACCCCTCACGCAGATCCTAGTGGGTGCCAGTGACATGAGAAGAGGTCGTGAAGAGCGGGACTACAGGACATTCACCTCACATAGCGAAATACCCTGAGTCGATTTACCCCTCTTGTCACGGAAAGGAAGTTTGCGGGGCAAGCGATGGACTCGACCCAGGCATTCAGAGGCACTGCGAGCCGAGCCGCCCCTGCTGGTTCAGGCACTCCGCGGGCCACTGAGGGCACTCGCGCCGATACCCCCTCCACCACACCCCTTTACCGCGCCAGTCGCGGCAGACCCTTGCCCTTGCACCCCCATGCACAACAGGAGTGAGGACACAGGCGGCCGGTATCGAGGCAACAGGCAGGCACGCGGCAGCACTTGTCATACCTAACTACTAATGTCCTCGACATGGGACTTGGGGATATCACGCGCGCAGGCGTGCTGGCTGCAGTCGCGGAGTGTCAGGGCTTGGGGCGCGAGACGTTTCGCCGCCGATACGGCTTCGGCAGGGCATTGACATACGTCTTGGTCGTAGACGGAGACAGCTACGACTCGAAGGCCATAGCCGGCGTAGCTCATCTGTACTCAGTCGGAGCTCTGCTGTCGGCCGACGACTTCAGCGGAGGTGCACGCACAGTGGCACACCGTCTGCGAGCACTCGGCTTCACCGTGGAGGACGGAAGCACCGCTGCGGACCGCCCGCCGCAGGCAGAGCCACAGATACTCCTCCAGCCTCGCGGCGGGGCTCGGCTTCGAGGGGCACAGAACTTCGCCAAGTCGGTACACCAGGGCATCCGGATCTCGGACATCCAGGATGTGCTCGGTGACCAGGCGACCACACTGAATGCCCTGTATCCAGACGGAATCGCTCGATTGTGGGGTGCCACTCCCACCGCGCAAGACAACAACGAAAAATCACGAGCACTGCGAGATCGTCGCGTCGGTGACGATGTGTATTTCTACACGGCGAACCATTTCTTCGCTCGCGCACGCATTCTCCACCTGTTCACCAGCTCGCCTGTGGCACGGAGGGTCTGGGGAGTCGACAGTGACAACGCCACCTGGGAACACATCATGGCGCTGGGTGACGTCGAGGAATTTCCCACTCCTGTCCTCGCAGCGCCCGTGCTGCGCCAGATGAACGTTCCAGCACCTCTGTGGAGCCTTACTCTGCGGTCCCCCGAGAGCTACCGCAGCGTTCTCCCGCTGCTACCGGCGAAGAGCCGGCCGGTGGTTCCGTCACCGCTGACGCCGTCTTCAGCCACAGCCACAGCCGACCAGCTCACCGCGGAGGGTCTGCTGGAGCGGCTCGGCTCCCTCCGCACTCATCGTCAACCAGGAAGCAAAACGCCCAGCCGCCACCAGCCATTGGCCCTGCTGTGGGCGATATCCCGGATTTCCGCGGACAGGCCACGCCTGACACCGTGGGCCCTCTTCCGGACGGAGGTGAGTCCGCTCCTCGCCGAGTTCGGACTCCCCGGTTCCAAAGTCACCCCCGAGTACCCCTTCTGGCACCTGCGTGGCAGCGACCTCTGGGAGGTGCACGGGATGGAGCGTGACGCCGGTACTGCCCCTGGAACAGGTGCCCTCGACACGCACCAGCCCGTCGCCGGACTGACCCACACAAGCGCTGAGCTGCTGAGGGACCCCCTTATCCGCCTGCAGGCCGTGATCAAGCTGTGCAGCACGTACTTCGACGGTGTCGACCAGCGTGAGTTGCTAAATCGGGTAGGACTCTCTGGATACGCCACGGCTGATGGCCTGGTCGACGAGGACGAGGACGCTGACGGCCAAGAGGGTGCCGCTGCGACCGAGCGCGCGACCGGTCCAACCGCACGACGGACGCGCACCTCCTCACAGCTTGTTCGCGACGCCGCGATCACCACACGGGTCAAGGAGCTGCACGGCCACGCCTGCCAGATCTGCGAGACACGCCTGCAGTACAAGCGCAGACCGTACAGCGAGGCCGCTCACATACGTGGTCTCGGAACGCCTCACAACGGTCCGGACGAGCTGCCGAACCTGCTCTGCCTGTGCCCCAATCACCACGTCCTCTTCGACGGGCTCGAAATCTACGTCGATGTCGACGGCGTCGTGAAGCGTACACACGGGGGCAAATCCGTGGGGCGGCTTCGTCAGCACGACAGTCACCACATCGACGAAGCACACCTGGAGTACCACCGGACTCTCTGCGATCTCAACAGATGGCACGCAGCTGAGTGACTTGTCGTGGGCGGACTACTAACATCCCGGAGCCCCGCCAACGCCTTCAGGTGGAGACTCACAAACTCCACACAGCCGATACGCCCGCGTCCGGCAGCCGGCTGGAGACACCGCGAGGTCCTGATTCGGTCTGCGTCAACCGGCACGTGCACTAACCTGGTTACCCGCTACGCACCTTCCCGGAGGGTACGTCGGCGGTGTTCCAGGTGCCGGTCCTCGGCGATGAGCGACGAGTGGTCTCCACCGCGTGCCACACGCGATGTGACTGCGGATGCCCGGTAGGGCGATCCCTGCCATTCCCAGCTCACGCTCAGGAGTGGAAACCGATGGACCCCGTTGAGTACAAGCTTGCACGTCGTGACCGGATTCGTCAGATTCTGGTCGACGTCACGGTGGGAGTCATCACCAATCTGCTGGTGACGGCCCTCATCGTGGTAGCGCGCCTGGTCTTCTGACCGGCAGGTGGCGGGCCCGGGAGCCCGCCACTCCACGTACCGGTGCACCGTTTCAGAAAAGACGCAACTCTCCGGGCGGAGTGTCCTTCTTCTGACGCTTCCTGCGGCGGCGCCGTCCTCGGGCGGGACGGGGCAGATGTGGCTGTCGCGCCTGCTCCGGCAGGTTCTCCCAGGTGGGTCTCAGACCGTGGATCTGGACATCGCCGACGAGCCCCTTCAGGTAGGCCCGGGTCTCCTCGTCCGTTGAGTAGAGCACGGTCGCCCGGCTCGCCCTGGTCATCAGCACGTGGTACGCGTGCCGGACAAGTCTGGCGAACTCGTCCTCGTCCACGCTCTTCAGCTTCACCTTGGGATCGAACGACCCGGGAACGGCAACCCGCTTGACGCCCGCCTCCTTGTCCGCCATCTCCTTGCCCCGGCGGAACACCCAACGGTCACCCCGGCGCACCATGTCCTCACCCATGATCACGCCGCACCAGTCCCACTCCAGACCCTGCGCGGTGTACACGCAGCCGATCTGGCCGAGGCCGTTCTCGTGCACGGACCAGATCTTGGAAGGCGGGACGGTCTTGTTCTCGCAGAAGGACTCGCTGTCCGCGTTCCACGGCCGGTGCCAGTCACCGATCCGGACGTCGGGCTCAAGTCGCTTCTCCTTGCCCAGGGGTTTCGTCCAGGGCCAGCAGTAACCGGCGACCATGCGCGCGGACGCACCCGCCCCCGCCTCGGAATGAATGATCCGCTCGAGTTCCTCCGGGCTGTCCACGACCTCGACGTGCATCAGTCCATCCGGGGTCCACAACTCCGGCTTCGCGTCCGACACCCCCAGTGCACCACGCACCCAGCGGATGTAGGCGTCGCTGCCGCCGCACCGGAACTGTTCCCGGAGGCTGCTACGGAGCAGGACGGCGCCGTAGCGCTTCGCGGCGTCCTCCACGAGGGCGGCCGTGCCGACCTCCTGCGGACGCACGGACTGCCCTTCGTCGAGGAAGAACACCGTCAGCCGGGAGGCGTCGAGGAGTTCGTCCACCTGTGGCTTGGTACCCCAGTCCTCGGGCTTCCAGAAGCGGTTGGTGGAGCGGTCGCGCAGGCGGTGTGCCTCGTCGCAGATCAACACGTCCAGGGGAGGGTCGGGCGGGGTGACGAAGTTGCTGAAGTAGGTGAAGGTCTCCTTGAACTCCCGGTCTCCGTAACCGACATGCTCCTGTAGGGCTCCGTTGAAGGCCCGGCTGCCGCTCGCATACTTGACCGTGCGGCCCTCCGCCTCCAGTTCGGCCTTGAGCTGCAGGCCGATGGCACTTTTACCCGTGCCGGCACCGCCCGTGACGAGGAAGACCACCCGTCGCGCGTCGGGAAGGAGAGCGGGTCGCTGCGGATCCGGAAGTACTTGGGCGGCCGTCTCAAGGATCTGGTCCGCGACCTTCTTCTGACGGCCGCGCAGGGTGAAGACCGTGTCCTCACCACTGGAGCGGATCATTGCGTCGAGCAGCGGGGTGTTGCGCAGGCCCATGCTCCGTAGCAGGATCTCGGCCGCCGAGTCGGCGCCGTCGGCGGCAAAGCTGCTCCGCAGGTCCGACACCAATTGGGCGCGACGGTCGTTCGTGTAGACACGGGCGTAGGAACCGGTCGGCGCGTCCACGCCGACCAGTGGGAGCACCGAGGCGTCGGTGGCGTTGTGCAGATAGGCGAAGCCGCCACACTCGTAGTCCAGTCCGTGCAAGGGCCCTCTGTCACCCGTGAACGCCTCGTAGTATTCCCGCAGTTGCAGCGCGGGGTGCTTCTTCTCCCCCATGCCGGGGACATGCACCAGCTCCGCGGTGGCTCGCTCCACTCGGGTCACCGTCGACCAACGCTTCAGCTCGACGAGTTGGACGGACAGCCCGTTCTCCTCGGGATGATGGCCCACGAGGACGACGTCGATGAGCCGCGGGTCCCCAGCGCGGTCGGCCTCGTCGAGCGTGGCCGCGCACTCGACGACCATCTCGACGTTCCCACGGTCGGCGGCGACCAGATCCTCGGCGAGATGCACCAGGCTCTCTGCCCAGGCGGAACGTTCGGTCAACGAAGCGTCGGTGCTGAGGAAGTGCTTCCACCTCGCGGCGAGGTGGGGCACCATACGGCGTCTTGAGTTCAGGTTCAGCAGATCTCGCGCTGCCAGTTTCAGCAGGAGCATGGACACGAGGTGGATCCCCCAGGGCACGAGTGACTCGTGCGGATGGGGGCATGTCCACGTGGGGAAGCCCGTCGGGCCGCAATGACGTCTGGGATCTTAAGGAAGCGAAGTCCCTCCCAACGCATATGACACATCGGTCGGCTGGAAGCACGGGCATCATGGCCGGATATCACGTGCTCAGCGCCGCAGAAGGGGCTCCTCGATCGCGGCAGGCTGTGGCTCCTGTCGACCGGACACCAGGTCCCGCAACTTCTCCCGGGTCTCCGGGTCGGTCGAGTACACGATCGTGCCGACCATGCCCCGCGTCAGCAGCACTTTGTACGTGTTCCGAATGAGACGGTCCACATCGGTGTCCTGTGTGGACTTCTTGAACACCGGGTCCTTGGACGCGGTGCGGTCGGTGACCCAGCGGTCGCCTCGCCAAACAAGGTCCGGGCCGATGATGACGCCGGACCAGTCGTACTCGAATCCCTGGGCGGTGTAGACGCAACCGATCTGCCCGAAGCCCGCAGGGTCGGTGGCCCACAGCGCGGACGGGGGCGCGCCGGAGACCGACCGGTCTCCGCGCAAGTTCCAAGGCCGGGCCCAGCCCCCAATGACGACGTCGAGAGGCAGTGGATCGCCGGGCTTGGGCTCGGAGGACCACCGCCAGCAGTAGCCCGCGGACATCCGGGCACCGTATTTCTCGGCGCGGCGGGCGTCGAGGAACGCCTCCAGTTCTTCCGGACTGTCGGCGACCAGCAACTGCATGCGGTCGTCGGGCTCCCACACGACCGGCCCGCCGGGCTCGAGGCCGAGAAGCCGGATCACCCAGCGCAGGTAGGCGTCGCTGCCTCCGCAGCGGAACTGGCTCTCCAGGGGGACGACATGGCAGTCGATGCCTCGTCTGGCCGCGGCCTCACGGATTTCGTCCACGGTGCCCATCTCACCGGGCCGCACCACTTGGTGCTCGTCCAGGAAGAAGACCGGTACGTGGGCGACGTCGATGAGTTCGTCGATCTGCGCCCTGCCCGTCCGCAGTGCCGCGCGGGTGTAGCGGTTGGCGGAGGTCTCCCGGATACGGTGCGCCTCGTCACAGATCAGAGCACCCAGGCTGTTCTTCTCCGTGGTCATGAAGCTGTTGAAGTACTTGAAGAGATCCTGGACTTCCCGTTTGCGAGAGCCGGCCACCTTGCGCATCGTCTTGGTGAACGACTGCGAGCCGGTCGCGTGAACCGCAGCAACGCCCCTCCGATAGAGCTCGCCGAGCAGTTGGAGCGCGATCACGCTCTTCCCGGTACCGGGGCCGCCTGTGACGATGACGACTTCCTTGTGGTCGGCGCGCTTCGCCCTCTCCAACGCGTTGAGCACAATGCGGTAGGCAACCTGCTGCTCGTCGAGAAGGACGAACTGCTGTCGCTCCCGCACTTCCTGAGCTGCCACGGACATCAACTGCTTAGACGGCACGGTGGCGCCCGCGAGCAGTTCGTCCGCCGCACGGGCCCCCGGGTGCTTGTCGCTCAGCTTCGACCGGAGGTGGTCCAGGAACGCACCGCGACGCTCCCCCGTGAAGAGCAGTCCCTGCCCGTCGCGCTCGATCTCCCGCAGCCCCGCGACCCCGAGCTCGGTGGCGTTGTGCAGGAAGGCCACTCCGTGGATCCGCTCGCCGTGCTCGGCAACCGCACCGTTGAAGTTGATCAGGTAGTCGCAGTATCGCCGCACCTGCTCGATCGGGTTGAGCACGGGGTGCACGTAGGCATCGACATGGCACAGGGTGGGGTCGTCCTCGTGCGGAGCCGCCTGGCTCCACTGCTTCAGCTCCACCACAACGTAGGACGGCTCCTGTGTGACCGGGTGCAAGCCGGCGAGGACGACGTCGGCACGCTTGCTGTTCAGCGGTAGCGCATACTCCAGCATGACCTCGACGTCGCCCAGGCCGGCCTCGTTCAGCGCGGCGGTCAGAAGCGGGATGCTGCGCTCCCAGGAACGCACCTCTGAATCGCCGGGCCGATAGCCATGCATGTGGACGAACTTGTCGGTGAGGTGCAGGAACAGCGAACCGTCGAGTGCCATGACGGCGACCGTTTTCGCGGACGCGCGGAACAGCAAGGACTTCCCCCAGGCAGCACGAAAAGACTCGTGCGGGTGGGGGCATGTCCTTCGAGACTCCACCGGAGTGGAGCGGAAGCCCGTCGGGCCGCGATGACGATGTGTTTGAGGGTACCTGGCGGTACTGGCAGTCGTACCAGTGGCCGCATTGGAGGCAGCGGACCGCGTGCCCGGTCTCCCCGACCGACATCCGGATACCGAGTGCATGGGCTCAGACCCCTGGAGTCGGCGAGGTCAACCTCGGTAGCGTCCGGGTCATCCCAGCGGACGCGGCCGGTATCGGGGCTTACAGGCCGCAAGGGAGCCTGGCCAACGCAACGGCGGCCAGGGCCCCGGCCTCACCCTGCACCGCCCGACGTGGACATCGGACGGCTGCTCTACGGAGGCGACGACGAGGACTTCAACGATATGAGGAGAGCCCACCGCAACGAATCAAGAACCCTCGGCGGGCATCAGACCGCCCTCCGACTCGATCAAGTCTCCGGCGGCGATCAACGCGTCGATGTCGCCAGTCAGCGCGTCCCGGATATCGGCTCCGAGCCGCGCCCACCCAAAGAATCGAGCGGCTTCCCGCAGCAGGTCCTCGCGATGCACGCCCGGTCCTTCGTCGACGACGTTTCTGAGCACGAGCTGCCGCTCCGCCACGGGAACCTCCGCGACTCGTCGGGCGCACCGCTCCGTCGGCGTGCGGGCGAACTCCGTCTCGTGGCCGGGCCTGTCGTAGGCCGTACCGACGTGGACGATCTTGCCCTGCCTGAGCAGACGGCGAAGAGCTCGGTCGATACGGTCGCGCACCACCTGGCCGGCTCGTCCGAGGCCCCACGCGAGACGGACCCGGGTGTAGATCACCTCTTTCTCAACGGGCCCTTCCACCTCGACCACACACAGCGCCACGTCCGCCACCAGCTCAAGGGCTTCGGGGTCCTGCAACTCCACGCTCCGCATGCCTCGCTGGCTGCTCGATCGGTCACGTACCTCTGCCAACAGGTCAGGGTCGACCTCCTGGTAAGGACGGCTCCAAGGTGCAGGGCCGGCGTCGACCGTCACGAACTCCACTCGCGGGACTGCCGGACCACCTGCTGTCCCTTCTGCAGGCTCTCCGCGCCCCGCACTCATGGGGCCCTCCACCGCCTCCGCCGTACTGTCACCGCTGCCAAGGTCGCCGCCACTGCCGTCCATCCCCACGGGTGGCGCCACTCGCACCGCATGCGGATCCTCCGCACACGCCTGCTCCACCGCGGCCCGTAGCCGCGCCATCGCATCCCGCCGGTTCCGGTACCAGTCCGTGCCCCAGATTCGGTGCAGCCTCCAACCCAAGTCGCGCAGGACCGCTTCCCTGAGCCGGTCGCGGTCCCGAGCCGCCCGCGAGGAGTGATACATGGCGCCGTCGCACTCGATGCCCAGCGCGTACGTGCCGGGCGCACCCGGGTGTCGTACCGCCATGTCGATACGGAATCCGGCGACCCCCACCTGCGGCTGGACCTCATATCCCCAGCCGCGCAGGGTGTCGATGACCTCTTCTTCGAAGGGGCTCTCCGGAGCCGCGTCCGGATCGGCGGCCTCCACCTGGAGGATCGCAGGACCGTGCTGGGCGTACTGCAGGTACCGCTTGAGATGCTGCACGCTCTTGTTGGCGCTGTCCGGCAGATCGCCTGCGTGGAAGGAGGCGATGACCTCCATGCGGCGCCGGGCCCGGGTCACGGCCACGTTGAGGCGTCGCCAGCCGCCCTCTCTGTTGATGGGGCCGAATGTCGACAGCAGCTTGCCCCGGTGGTCGGGGCCGTAGCCGATGGAGAGGATGATGACGTCGCGCTCGTCTCCCTGGACGGTTTCGAGGTTCTTGACGAAGAAACCGTCGAGTCGGCCCTCCGTGAAGTGGTGGTCGAGGTCCGGGCGGGCGGCCCTCGCCTTCTGCACCGCCTCCTCGATTGCCTCCGCCTGCGCCTTCGACAGCGCGACCACGCCGAGCGTGTGCTCGGGGCGGGTGTCGAAGTGGTGGATGACGCGCTGGGCGACCTTCGTGGCCTCAAGGGGGTTGTCGCTGCTCCCGCCTCGGTCGTAGACGCCGTCCGCCTTGATGAACTCCACGCCGATGTCCGGTCCCTGTTCCAGCGCGCCCGGGAACGTGACCATGGAGTTGTCGTAGAAGTCGTGGTTGCTGAAGGCGATCAGGTTCTCGTGTCGGCTGCGGTAGTGCCAGCGCAGGGGCAGCCCGCGTAGGACTCCGCTGGCCTTGCACATGTCGAGAATGGACTCGAAGCCGTCGGTGGCGTCCTCGTCCCACTCATCGCCGTCGTCACTGTCGCCGGCCGCGCTGAAGAACGAGGTCGGCGGCAGTTGCTTCTGGTCGCCCGCCACGATGAGGGCCTTGCCCCGGTAGACGGAGTTCACCGCGTCCTGGGGCAGCACCTGGGATGCCTCGTCGAAGACGACAACGTCGAACTCGAATTCAGGCGGCAAAAACTGACTGACCGTCAGAGGGCTCATCATGAAGCAGGGCTTGACCAGCCGCACGACGTCGCGGGTCTGCTGCAGCAGGTGCCGTACGGGCATGTGGCGACGCTGTTTCTCGGACTCGCGCCGGATCACGGCGGCCTGGCCCACCGACGTCCGGCGGGGGCGGCGGGAGTTGCACGCTGCGATGACCTCGGCGTGTGCCGCTGCCACCAGGTCCTGGTCCGCCCTCTGGAAGCGCTCCACCAACTGGTCGCGTTCCACGGCCCGCATCGGCTTCAGCCTCTGGTCCGTGGCGAGCTGGTGCTCGACCCACGCGGTGAGCACCGCACGCTCCATGGCGGCGGGGAAGTCCTCGGCGGAAACCTCGCGGCGTGCAAGCTGGTCGGGCAGCCTGTCGAGGTGGTAGCGGCGCAGCATGGTCAGTGCCTCGGCGCAGCTGATCCATGCTTCGGGCCCGAAGGGGTCGTGGTCGAGGCGGGTCAGGACGGACTGGGCCGCGGTGAGGGATTCGGCGAGTTCGCGTCGCAGCTCCTCAGCCCGCTCAGGCTCGAAATACCCGGCGAGCAACTCGCGTTGAGCGCTCCAATCGCTGGAGCGGGCCGCGACGGACGAGTCGGCTGAGGCGGCCAGCATCAGCCGGGCCGCTGCCTCGGGCAGGGGCGCGGAGTGGCCGCCGTGTGCGGTACGACGGACCTTCTGGGCCCAGTCCAGGGCGTCCAGGATCGCATCACGGTCTGTCTCGGTGCCCTGGTAGAGGGAACCGAGAAGGCTTCGGTACAAGGAGTCGTTCTCCGCGAAAGAGGACTCGGCGGCACGGGCGGAGGCGACGGCGGCCACCGCTTTTCTGGCCCGGGACAGGGTGAGGCCCGTCTCCTTGTCCATGACGCGGGCGGTTGAGCGGATGAGGTCGGCCGCGTCCTCGAAGGGCTCCACATGCGCGCGGAGCCAACTCGCGGCCCGTTCGAAGGGGCGGGCAGCAAGCGCTGTGCCTACCGTCGCGACGTGGGGCTGCCCGGTGTACTCCTGCCAGAGGTCCAGGTCACGGCGGATCTGGTCGGTCTGTGCGAGGAGTTCGCGCGGTTGGGGTCGACCGTCGGCCAGTACCTCGACGAGGCTGATCCGGCGCGCTGGTTCCGTGAGCGTGTCAGGTGCGAGACCAACGATCAGCCGGGCGGCGTCCAGGGCGGCCCACAAGGCCTCGGTACGGGGGTGCCCTTCCGGGGCGTACCGGCCCAGAAACTCGCGCTGTTGCTCCGTGGCGTACGGGCCCGGTTGCTGTCGCGTCAGATCAAGGCCGCGGCGCAGGAGCTGCCCTACGTGCTGGTAGCCCGTCACACCGTTGGGCGCGGCATCGTGCAGGTCGTCCATCTGCGTCTCGAGGCCTTGGTACCAGGGGCCGAGAAGGCTACGGTCGGTTACGGCCTGAGCGGCGAACGCGGCGGTCTCCTTCTGCGCCGCGTGCGCGGCCGTGACCGCGGTGCGCACGGAGGCGAGCGTGTGCTCGGAACCGGGGCCACTGTCCCGGCGACCGACCGAGGCCACGGTGTCCAGCAACGCGACGGCCTGTCGCAATGGGGCAAGGTGGGCGCGCAGCCAGCGGGCGGCCTCGCCGAGCGGCTGCTTGGCGAGGTCGGCCGCATGCGGCGCCAGCGACGGACCGTCCAAATCCCTTCGCCACGTGGCGAGATGGCTGCGCAGCGCCGTGCCCTGCTCGACGAGTGCGGGGTGCGACTCTCGGCCGTCGGCCAGGTGAGTGGCGAGCAGACTCCGGCGGTAGGGGTCGGCGACGGTTACCGGCGCGAGTGCGTGGACCGCTTCGGCGTGCGCGAGTGCCTTGCGCAGCGCCGGGAGGTCGGGCAAAGCCGTGCCCCGATAGCGGCCGATCAGCTCGGCGTGGGTCGTGGCCAGCGACCGCAGCCTCCGGTGCGCGGCGCACCAGGCGTCGGCGAGTGGCAGCTTGTCGTTCAGCTCTCCGCGCCACGAACCGCCGTGCGTCAGCCGGGCCAAAAGCTTCCGGTCGGCCCGGATGCCGCTGGACAGCATGCCGGCAAGTCCCTGGCGGCCTTCCAGGAGCCGGTGGACTGCTTCGGACAGTTCGGGTGTGGAGACGACTTCGGGCCGGAACGTGTCGCGGGCCGCCTCCTCCGCGGCAGCCAGGTCTTCGGCGGCCGAGGAGATCTCCGTGACGGCTGCCCGAACATCGGGGAGTGCCCGGGGATCGAGCCATGCTTCGAGCGTGCGGTCCGAGGCTGTGGCCAGCTCCACGAGCGTGGCCAGATCGTCCGCCTCGGACGTCGCCTTCGGCCGGTCACACCCGAGGCGCTCGGCCACCGAGTGGGCGTGCCCGGCGGCCATCTCAAGGGCGTCGGCGAGCGTGTCGAACCGCTCGGCCAGCTCCGCGGCCTCCCGGCCGGTCAGTGCCGCGATGTCGGCGCCTGGCGGTTCCAGTGCAGCGAGGGCCTGCTCGTTGGCCGGTCTCTCGGAGCTCACTTCCCGACGAAGTTCGGCCCATCCCGGGCCCGCGTGGTTCGTCGCGAGGGCTTGTGCGGAGAGTACCTGGTCCCGTCGTAGGAAGAAGTCGCTCAGTGCGTCGGCGGCGACCCCGACGGCCGCCTCCTCCGCCCGCGCGGGGCCGTCATGGACCAGCCACTGCTCGAGAGGACGGTGTTCAGTGCCGGCCACGGCGAGCACGTCACACAGATGACGTGCTTCCTCGGGGCTGTCGGGATTCGTGAGCCCGGTGAGGTGGCTGACACCGGTGAGGCTTTGCAGAGTCCGCTCCAGCACACCAGCGGTCGTGTCGAACTCCCCGGCGAGCTGTCGCGCTCGCTCCTCCGTGAGTCCGGCGAGGTCGAGGCCGCGCGGTGCCATCGTCGAGAGCGCCTTCTCGGTTTTCCCTGGCACAGCCGTCAGCCTGGTGGACAGCTCTTGCCAACGCTCGCCCACCGCCGCACGGACGGCAGTGCTCGTACGCTGCACCTTGCGCAGTTCCGCCAGAAAGGCGTCGGCTCGGTCGTCCACCTCGTCGGCGAAGGCATCCGTGATCAGCCACGCTTCCGGCACAGGACTCCGCATGTCGAGCAGCCGCAGGAGCGCGATCAGACGGTCGATTCCGCTCTGGTCCGTGACGGGCATTCCCCCGGGCGCAAGATCTCGGTACCGGGCGACCACCGTCGTGAGCGCGTCCCGCGCCGCCTGCGCCTGCTCTAGCACAGGACGTGGATGCGGCAGGCCGACTCGCAAGTCGCGCCAGGGGAAGGACGGGTCGGCGACCGCCTCCCAAGCGTCGGAAATGGTGTTCGTCGCCTCGACGATCAGGCGCAGGTCCTCGTCACTGAGCGTCTCAGCGCGAAACGTCGCCTCTACCCCCTTGGGGTTATCGTCGCCATGGCTCAGATAGGCCACCGGCGCCTCGGACAGCCGGCCGACCCGACCGATCACGTCGTGCAGAGTCCGTCCCAGTGGGTCGCGGACCTCGTTCATCGCTTCGGCGTAGGCGCTGAGTGCGAGGCGCAGTTCTCTGGCCTGCGCCAGGGTCTGCTGTGACAGTTGCGGTGCGCGCGGCTCCTCCGCAAGCGCCCGGCCCAGCTCCTGGGCCACCGCCTTGCGGCTGGTGTTGTGGCTGTGGAGGGCCATCGCGTATGAGTCGAGTCCAACCGACTTCAGCCGGTCGAGGACGACGTCGAGGGCCGCAGCCTTCTCACTGACGAACAGCACACTGCGGCCCGCGTGCATCAGGCCGGCGATCATGTTCGTGATCGTCTGGCTCTTGCCGGTGCCGGGCGGACCGTCCAGGACGAACGACTGTCCGGCCACGGCTGCGGCGACGGCCTGCCGCTGCGAGGCGTCGGCGTCGAGCACCAGGGGGCTGTCCTCGGGCGGGCTCAGTTCGTCAATCCGATCGAGCTTGATCTCCTCGAAGTCGAAACGGTCGGAGCCGAGTCCGGAAGGGCCGAGCGCCATCGCTCGTACGAGGTCACTGCCGAGGACGCGGTCCTCGTTGTCCAGCAGGTCCTGGTACATCGACTCCTTGTGGGAGGCGAAGAGTGCGAGCACCACGCGGTCGGAAATCTGCCATCCGGCCTTGCCCGCCACCGCGCGAGCCGCGGCGGAGAGCACCGCCTGCAGATCTGAAGGGTCCTGTTCGGCGACCTGTGTCCAGTCGATGTGAAATTGCTGCAGCTTCACTTTCAGGGCCGGGTTAAGGCGCGGTTCCTCGTCATCGCTCGCCCTGAGGCGGATCCGACCGTTGCGCGCGCGCTCGATGACCACTGGCATCAGGATCAGGGGGGCGTCGCTGGCCGTCTCAGCTCCATCCTCACGCCAGCGGAGCATGCCGACGCCAAGGTTGAGGGTCCACAGACCGTAGTCGTTGAAGACTTGCGTCGCTTTGGTGCGAAGACTGTTCAACGCGCGCAGGAGAGCAGGCGCGGTGGTCTTCTGGGTGACGATGCCGTCGGTGCGGTCACCCTTCTTCGTGAGGACCACATCGCCGGATCCGATGCCCTCACTGGCCTCCGGTTCCTCGTCCGGGAGCGGCGCGAAGTCCCAGCCGCGAGTCAGGCCCTTGATGAGCTCCTGTGCGGATGGAGTCGAGATCTCCAGTGTCGCCGACTTGGTGTGGCGAAAATTGAGCAGCCGGTTGCGGCCGCTCAGGTCCACCAGCGAGGTGCGCCAGCTCTCGAGCATCGCCTTGAGGCGGTCGAGTTCCTGGCTGCCCCCGAAGTCACCCGAGTTCGTCACGCTGGTCCCTGAATGTCGTCGCTTCTGGGCCGACGGAGCACCGGCGTTGACGGCAGTCCCCACTGCCGTCAACGCAAAGCGCGGCCACGGACGTCCGTACTGTCCTGGTGGCCGCACAAGTCCCGCTGATCCCCCTGGATACGGAATTCTATGGTCAGCTCACCAATGCGTGAAGCGCTAACTACAGACCGGTTTCCTCTGCGGTCACGAAGTCTCGGTGCGCCCGGCCATCAGCCCCTTCAGGAACGCCGAGTGGAGCAGACCTCAGGCCGTCCCCACGACCTCAACGGTCCGCCCGTCCAACGCGGGCGTTTCTTCGGGTACTTGCGCGGCGTTCCACGAGCCGGGCGGCCCGCCGCCAGCTCAGATGCGGGTAGTCCCAGAAAGCCCGGAGAGGCCCTCCGTCGCAGATCAGAGGCCCTTTCCAAGGCGAAGCCAAAGGAGGCGGCAGACGAGTCGGGCTGTACGCCGGGTTCTGTCGCCCGGCTGCCTCGCGGCGGCCGGGGAGACGGCCATCCATCTAGGGCCGGCGTTGCCGCCGGCCTCGTGCGGTCTACCCGCGGACTCGGGCGGGCAGCCCTCGAACGTCCGCGCAGAGCGCGCCTTACGGCGGCTCCTTTTGACCTTGCTCCAGGTGGGGTTTACCTAGCTGCCCAGGTCACCCTGGGCACTGGTGGTCTCTTACACCACCGTTTCACCCTTACCGGGGACCGAGGTCCCCGGCGGTCTGTTTTCTGTGGCACTGTCCCGCGGGTCACCCCGGGTGGCCGTTAGCCACCACCTTGCCCTGTGGAGCCCGGACGTTCCTCGGGAAGTCCCGTGAGGGACTCCACGCGGCCGTCCGCCCGGCTCGTCTGCCGTGTCGACCATGCTACCGGGCGTGCGTCGCTCTTCGGGCCCGAGGCCGTCGCGAGGACCGAGCCCGCCAGGATCAGGGTGAAGGCGGCCACGATCGTCGCCGTCAGGGGTTCGTCGAGGAACAGGGCGCCCGCCGCCACCGCTACGGCCGGGTTGACGTAGGTGATGACCGTGGCGCGGGTGGGCCCCGCCTCCTTGATCAGTTCCATGAAGGCGACGAAGGCGACCGCCGTGCAGATGACGCCCAGGCCCGCGAGGGCCGCCAGCACGGACGGGGCGGGCAGCTCCGCGGGCCGGGTGGCGGCCGCGGCCGGTGCGTAGACCAGGGCGGCCAGGGCCAGGCAGGGAGCCGTGAGGTGGAGGGACGGGACGTCCTTGAGGTGGCGGGCGGCTATCAGCGGGGCCGTCGCGTAGCCGAGGACCGTCAGCAGGACCTCGGCCAGGGAGAGGGTGTCGCCGCCCGTGAGGTGCGGGACGGTGAGGACCCCGACACCGGCCAGGCCCAGCGCCAGGCCCGTCACCCGCCGCACGCCCAGCGTTTCCGTGTCGCCGAAGAACCGGGAGAGGGTCACTCCGACGATCGGCACGCCCGCGATCAGCAGGCCCGCCGTGGAGCTCGACAGGTGGCGTTCCGCGTCGGTGAGGGTGAACCAGGGCCCGATGATCTCGATGACCGCGAAGGCCAGCATGGGCTTCCAGTGCGCCCGTACCGTCCGCGTCAGGCCCCGCTGCCGCAGCGCGAAGGGGAGCAGGAGGGCGGCGCCCAGCGCGCATCGGGTGAACACGACCATGGACGGGGAGAGGTCCTCCACCGCCACTTTGATCATCAGGTAGGGGATGCCCCACACCACTCCCATCAGGGAGAACAGGAACCAGCCGCGTGCAGTCATAGGGGCAGTGTCGGCCGGGCCCCGGTCAGGTGTCTTGAACGCTGTTGCGGTAGGCGGCCGGGGTCACGCCCAGCACGCGGCGGAACCAGCGGGTGAGGTGGGCCTGGTCCGCGAAGCCGACGAGGCCGGCGACCTCCGCGGGACGCAGTCCGGACTCCAGCAGGCCGCGGGCCCGGGCCACCCGGTACTGGGCCAGCCAGGCGTACGGCGGCATCCCGGTCGTCGTGCGGAAGGCGCGCAGCAGCTGGTAGCGGGACAGGCCGAGGTCCGCCGCGAGGTCGGCCAGCGAGGGCGGGGCGAGCAGTTCGTCGGCCAGACGGGTGCGGACGGCCTGGGTGAGGTGTTCGGCGCCGGGGATCGTGTCGCACACCGGCCGGGCCGTGGAGTGGCGTCGGGCGAGGGCCGTCAGCAGCCAGGGGAAGCGGGACTCGGCCTCCAGGGGGTCGGGGCAGGCGGCCAGTTCCGTGTGCGTCCGGCGCAGGGCGGCGGCCAGCTCCGGGTCGTCGAGGAGGGGCTCACGGAAGTGCGGCACTCCGCCGAGGGTGCCTTCGGTGAGGAGGGCGGGGCCGGCGTACAGGGCGCGGTAGGCGTAGCCGTCGGTGTCGTTGCCCGGCCCGCCGGTGTGCGTCTCACCGGGGGCCAGGACGACGATGGAGCCGGGACCGGTACGGATGTGACCGCCGCGGTAGGCGATGATCTCCGAGCCGCCCACGCAGACGCCGACGGTGAACTCCTCGTGGGCGTGCGGGGCGTAGACGTGCCGGTCGAAGCGCGCGGTGAGGAGGTCCAGGGGCGGGCCGCAGCGCCCCAGCCGGGCTCTGGTCCACAACGCCTGTTCACGACTCACGCGCCACCCCCGTGTGACCCCGCCATGTGACCCGTGTCCGAGCCTCTACGGGTGCAACACCTTCGGCCCCCGGTTCATGCCGACGGGCGGGTGCCGGGTGAGCGGGCGGATGGGCGGAAGGGTAGGTACGGACCTCGGCCGGGGCGTCCCGTGGCACGTCGTACGCTGTCGCAGCAGAGCTCTATTGAAGGAGATTTCCCGTGCTTGTCCTGCTGCCGCCCTCCGAAGGCAAGGCGTCCTCCGGGCGTGGCGCCCCGCTCAAGCCGGAGTCGCTCTCCCTGCCGGGGCTCGGCGCAGCCCGCGAGGCCGTCCTCGACGAGCTGGTCGAGCTGTGCGCGGCCGACGAGGACAAGGCGCGCGAGGTGCTCGGGCTGAGCGAGGGGCTGCGCGGCGAGGTCGCGAAGAACACGGAGCTGCGCACGGCGGGAGCCCGGCCCGCCGGGGAGATCTACACGGGTGTCCTGTACGACGCCCTCGACCTGGCCTCCCTCGACGCGGCCGCCAAGCGGCGCGCCGCCAGGTCGCTGCTCGTCTTCTCGGGGCTGTGGGGCGCCGTACGGGTGACGGACCGGATCCCGTCCTACCGCTGCTCGATGGGCGTGAAGCTGCCCGGGCTGGGGGCGCTGGGCGCGTACTGGCGTGCGCCGATGGCGTCCGTGCTGCCGGAGGCGGCCGGGCACGGGCTGGTGCTGGACCTGCGGTCGGCGGCGTACGCGGCGCCCTGGAAGCCGAAGGGCGAGGTCGCGGGACGGACGGCGAGCGTGCGGGTGCTGCACGCGCCGACCCGGAAGGTCGTCAGCCACTTCAACAAGGCGACCAAGGGGCGGATCGTACGGAGTCTGCTGACGGCGGGGATCGACCCCGCGGGTCCCGCCGAGTTGGTGGAGGCGCTGCGGGACCTCGGATACGTGGTGGAGGAGAAGGCGCCCCCGAAGGCGAAGGCCGGGGCGGCCGCCTGGACCCTGGATGTGCTGGTGGACGAGGTGCACTGACGCACCGCTCTGACACACCCCCGCACACTGTTGCAGCATGTGCAATGCCCTTTGCGCGGGCTGCACGCCGGGGGCAGGATGAGGCGCATGACCTCACCCCTGCCCTCCTCTTCGGCTGCCTCGGTACTGGATCTGGCCCCCGTCGTACCCGTGGTGGTCGTCGAGGACGCCGCCGACGCCGTACCGCTGGCGCGGGCGCTGGTGGCGGGCGGGCTGCCCGCGATCGAGGTGACCCTGCGGACACCCGCCGCGCTCGACGCGATCCGGGAGATCTCCGGGTCGGTCCCGGAGGCGGTCGTCGGGGCCGGGACCGTGATCACGCCGGACCAGGTGACGGCGTGCGGGGCGGCCGGCGCGCGGTTCCTGGTGAGTCCCGGCTGGACGGACGCCCTGCTGACGGCGATGCGGGCGTGCGGGCTGCCCTTCCTGCCCGGTGTGTCGACCACGTCGGAGGTCGTGGCGCTGCTGGAACGCGGGGTGCGGGAGATGAAGTTCTTCCCGGCGCAGGCCGCGGGCGGCACGGCCTACCTCAGGTCACTGGCCGGACCGCTCCCCCAGGCCCGGTTCTGCCCGACCGGCGGGATCGGCCCGGACAACGCGCCGGAGTACCTGTCCCTGCCCAACGTCGGTTGCGTGGGCGGAAGTTGGATGGTCCCGGCGGACGCGGTGGCGGCGCGGGACTGGCCGCGCGTCGAGGCGCTCGCGCGGACCGCCTCGCTGCTCAGGACCGCAGGTGGGACGTGTCGTTGAACAGCCGGACGCTGGCGTTGCCGTCCGCGTAGTAGGCCACCGCCGACAGGGAGGCCGCCGACAGTTCCATGCGGAACAGCGATTCGGGCGGGGCACCCAGGGCGAGCCGTACGAACGTCTTGATCGGCGTCACATGGGTGACCAGCAGCACCGTGCGGCCGGCGTACTCCGCGACCAGTCTGTCCCGGGTGGCCGCGATCCGGGTGGCCGTCGCCGCGAAACTCTCGCCGCCCCCGGTCGGCTCCGCCTCCGGATCGGCCAGCCAGGCGTTCAGGTCCTCGGGGTGACGTTCGCGGACCTCGCCGAAGGTCAGCCCCTCCCAGGCCCCGAAGTCGGTCTCGATCAGTCCGTCCTCGACGGTGACTTCGAGGCCGAGGCGGGCGGCCACGGCCGCGGCCGTCTCGCGGGTGCGGGCGAGCGGGGAGGCGAGGATGTGCTGGACGGTCCCGCGCCGGGCGAGGGCGGCGGCGACCCGCTCGGCCTGCTCCCTGCCGACGTCCGAGAGGGAGGGATCGGTGCCGCCGCTGCCGGAGAACCGCTTCTGCGGCGTGAGCGGCGTCTCGCCGTGCCGCAGCAGCACGAAGGTGGCGGGCGCCCCGAGATCGGGCGCCGCCCCCCAGCCGACGGAGGGGGCGACTGCGGGCGTGGCGTGGGCGGAGTCGACGGGAGAGGCGGACGCCTGAGCCGACGCGGGAGGAGGAGCGGGAGCCGACGCGGGAGGAGGAGCGGGAGCCGACGCGGGAGCCGGAGCAGGAGCCGGGGTGGCGACCGTGCGGGCGGCGCGGAGATCGGCGTCGGTCGTCGTCATCGCCTTCTCCTGGACCGCGTCCGCGTCCGCGGTCGGGTCGGCGGTCGGGCGGGACCGGGCCAGGGCCTCGCGGGCCTTCGCCGCGCCCGCCGTGGCGTCGCCGGGCGGGCCCGACGGCTCGGGTGCGGCCGGGGTCACGGGGACACGGGCGTCGAGCTCGGCACGCGACGCCCCGGCGTCCCACTGCTCGCCCCGCTTGCCCGCGTCCATCGCCTCGTTCGCCAGACGGTCGGCGTGCTTGTTCCGCTCGCGCGGCATCCACTCGTAGGTGACCTGCCCGGGCGGGAGGATCCGGGCCGCCTCGGCGGCCAGCGGCTTCATGTCGGGGTGCTTGATCTTCCAGCGGCCCGACATCTGCTCGACGACCAGCTTGGAGTCCATGCGCACCCGCACCGTGGCCGACGGGTCGAGCTCACGGGCGGCGCGCAGACCGGCCACCAGACCCCGGTACTCGGCCACGTTGTTGGTGGCGACGCCGATGTACTCGGCGCGCTCGACCAGCGTCTCCCCCGTCGCCGCGTCGATCACCACGCTGCCGTAGCCCGCGGGGCCCGGGTTGCCCCGCGACCCGCCGTCGGCCTCGACGATGAACTCCCGCACGACGTACGCCCCTTACCGACTACGACTACGACTACGACTGCGACCGCCTGTGTCTCCGGCTACTGACTGCCGACGGCCGAGTGTCGACGACCGACTGCCGGCTACGGACTGCCGACGGACGATTTGCCGACTGCCGACTGCCGACTACCGGATACGGACTGCCGATTTGCCGACGGCCGACTACAGGCCGGACTCGGACGTACGCACGAGGATGCGACGGCAGTTCTCGCACCGTACGACCGTGTCGGACGGGGCCTTGCGGATCTCGGCCAGCTCGGTGATGGCGAGCTCCTGGCGGCAGCCCTGGCAGGTCCGCTGGTAGAGCTTGGCCGCGCCGACGCCACCCTGCTGCTCGCGCAGCTTCTCGTAGAGCTTGAGCAGGTCGGCGGGCACGGAGGCCGCGATGACCTCACGCTCCTTGGCGACACTGGCGGCCTCGCTGTCGAAACCCTCCAGGGCCGCGTCCCGGCGCGCGAGGGCGGCGTCGATCTTCCCCTGGACGGAGCCGACCCGCTCGGTCAGCTCGGCGGCGCGTTCCTGCGCGCTCTCTCGGCGTTCCATGACCTCCAGGACGATGTCCTCGAGGTCGCCCTGGCGCTTGGCGAGGGAGACGATCTCCCGCTGGAGGTTCTCCAGGTCCTTGGAGGAGGTGACGGCCCCGGAGTCGAGCCGCTGCTGGTCACGGGCGGCGCGCTGGCGGACCTGGTCGACGTCCTGCTCGGCCTTGGTCTGCTCGCGGGCGGTGTCGCTCTCCTCGGTCTGCGCCGCGACAAGGAGGTCGCGCAGCTGCGTGAGGTCCTTGTTCAGCGACTCGATCTCGGCGTGCTCGGGCAGGGACCTCCGCAGGTGGGTGAGCTGCTGGAGACGGGCGTCGAGGGCTTGGACGTCGAGGAGTCGGATCTGGTCGGCGGGCGCGGCGTTCAGTTGGGGGCTCCCATTGAGCTAGAGGTGGTGTTGGACGCCGCGTGGGCCGTCCAGGGGTCGGTGACCGTACGGGAGACGTGGACCCGGAGGCCCCACCCCCGCCGGTCGGAAATCTCGTCGAGCTGGGTGGCGGCCAGCTCGCACCAGGGCCACTCGGTGGCCCAGTGCGCCGCGTCGAGCAGCGCGAGAGGTGAATGGCCGTGGGCGCGGTCCGCGATGAACTCCGACGCCGGGTGGTGGCGCAGGTCCGCGGTGAGGAAGGCGTCGACGCCGGCCGCACGGACGTGGTCGAACAGGCTGTCGCCGGAGCCGCCGCTGACGGCGACGGTCCGCACCAGCGCCTCCGGGTCGCCCGCCGCCCGGATGCCCTGCGTGGTGGCGGGCAGGCGCTCGGCGGCACGGGCGGCCAACTCACGGACGGTGAGCGGGTGGTCGAGTTCGCAGACGCGACCGAGGCCGCGCCGCCCCTCGGGGTCGCTCGGGTCCGGCACCAGAGGCCGGACGACCCGCAGGTCGAGCGCACCGGCGAGGGCGTCGCTCACGCCGGGATCGGCGGTGTCCGCGTTGGTGTGCGCGACGTGCAGGGCGATGTCGTTCTTGATCAGGGTGTGCACGACACGGCCCTTGAAGGTGGAGGCCGCGACGGTCGTCGTCCCGCGCAGATACAGCGGATGGTGGGTGACGAGCAGCCCGGCGCCGAGCTTGACGGCTTCCTCGACGATCTCCTGGACGGGATCGACGGCGAACAGAACCCGGGTGACCTCCTGCTCGGGGTCGCCCACGACCGTGCCGACCGCGTCCCAGGACTCGGCCCGCTCGGCGGGCCACAGGTTCTCCAGCGCGGCGATGACTTCTGACAGACGGGGCACGGGGAAAGGCTACCTGGCCGTCTCACCGGCACGTACCGGTGCCGCCGATGCCGTCGCGGCCACGTCGGTCGCCGACCGGGAGTGAGCGGGAGGTCGATGCACACGCCTCCCACCACCCTCAGGCGAATCGCTTCTGCACCACTCTTATGAGGGAAGAAGGCCGCCCGGCGGTCCCAGGTCCGTGCGTACGAAAACTAGCTTCGTCGCCGGAGGTGACCGAACGATGACGATGCCGGCCTGTGCGATCGAGCCCACCGCTGCGGACGGGAGTGACCCCGAGGACGGCGCCCCCGAGCCCACGCCATGCGCGGAGGAGCACGTGGAGGGATACGCGAGCCACGCGATCACGGTGGATCCCGTGATCGCGACAGATCACGTGATCGCGACGGATTACGTGGCCTCTGAGGGCCGTGGGATCACGGACGACCTCGGGTTCACGGGAAACCAGGACACCGTCACAGGCCGTGTGCTCACGGGCGGCCGTGAGAGCGAGTCCGACCACGTGATCACGGGCGGCCGTGGAACCGACACCGACCCCGTGGCCAGAGCCGTTGGCGGGAGCGAGACCGACCGCATGACCACGGCCGTCGGTGGGAGCGAGACCGACCGCATGACCACGGCCGTCCGTGACAGCGAGGCTGACCGCCTGCTCACGGTCGGCCGGGGAAGCGACCCGGACCACCTGCTCACGGGTGACCGCGGGCGCGCAGCGGACTGCGTGATCACGGCTGGTGGTGCCTACGCCGCGCGGCTCGCCCGGGCCGGTGACTCCTGGTTCCCCGAGCGATGGACCCTGGACGGCCCCGAGCCGTACGCCGTACCGCTGCCCGGCAACCAGCCGGAGGAGCCCGGCACCGAGGTGCAGCCGATGGCCGACGGCCGGGTCCTGATCCGGCGGCCGATCGAGGGACGGCACGCTTTCTCGCTGCTGTATCCGACCGGCCCCGGCACGGGCGAGCTGCCGCTGGGCGCCGTCGAGTGCCCGGACGAGGGCACCCGGCTGCGCCTGCTCCCGCCGGCCCCGTGCGGCGAACGCGCGTACGCCCTCGCCGTCGGCCGCCGCACGACGACCGTGTGGCTGGTCGCGGGCGGCACCTTCGGCCCCGAGTACCTCGCCGAGATCCCCGGCCGCTGCTCGGGCGGCGTCTGGCTGGACCGTACGGGCCGCATGCTGGCGCTGGACCGTGAGGTCGGCGGCCGCACCAAGACGATCGTCGTGGACCTGGAGCGCGGCGGCGAGGTGTCGCCCCTGCTGCAGATCGCCGCCGACAGCGACGACCGTCTGCTGCTCGCCGACCCCGACAGCGGGCTGCTGCTCATCCGCTCGGACGCGCCCTCGCCGGGTGAGGCACGGCTGGGCTGGGGAGTTCTCGGCAGCACGCTGCCGGTCCGCTTCCCGGAGTCGCTGCACCCGCCGGACCTCGCTCTCACCCCCTTCGCGAGCCAGCCCGGCCAGGCCCTGGTCCCCGAGGCCTGCGCGGTGGCGCTCCGCATCGACGGCCCCTTCGGCACCTGGGTGGGCGTATGGCGTCCCGCCGATCGCCGGTTGCATCAACTCCGAGCACCTGAGGGATGGTTGGCGGGCAGTGGAGTGTGGACACCGGAGGGCGTTCTGCGGCTGCCGTACGCCACGGAGGCGGAGCCGTGCGGGGTGGCACCGCTGACGGCGCCGCTCACCGAACCGCCTTCGTCGGCGCCGTCACCGTCACCGTCAGAAGGGGCCTCGCCATGGGAGGAACCGCCGCGGCCGGCGCCCTCCGTGGCCCGTCCGGTCCCCCTTCAGCAAGCCCCACTCGGCCGACTTGTAACGAAGTAGCAGCGGTTGGCGTGGCCGCCTGGATCAGCCCCTCGGTGCGCCGGATAAAATCGTCCGGCTGTAAAGAAAGATCATGTTGACGGGGTGAATTCTTCCGATGAGCGACACAAGCACCAGGCAGCCGCTGTCCGCCGACTCCCAGGAGGCGGCCGGACACGGTCGGCACCGGGGCCCGGTCTCGTCCCAGGACGGTGACTCGGCCCCACACGGCCGGCACCGCAAGCCGACCGAGAACAGGGCCGACAGCTGGGCCGACGGTTGGGCCCAGGACAGGTCCGAGGCAACGGTCTGACGGTACGCCGTACACCGAAGGGGCTCCGGTCGTCTCTGGACGACCGGAGCCCCTTCGTATACGTCCCGCCCGCCCTTACTCCTGCCCTCGCCGCAGTCCCAGCACCTCCGCCGCGGCGAACGTCTCCCCCCGGGGCCGGTCCGCGAAGTGCGCGCCGAGGACGGCGTCCAGCTCCTCGTAGCCGAACACGTCCTCCTTGCTGTCGAACTTCGCCCGCACCCGCGGCCGGTCGACGACGGCGACCATGCCGCCGTGCGCGACGAGCAGCTGTCCGTTGATCCGAGCGGCGGCCGGCGAGGCCAAGTAGCCGACCAGCGGGGCCACATGCTCGGGTGCGAGCGGGTCCAGGCCGCCCTCGTCGGGCTGTGCGAACCCGGCGAAGACGTCCTCGGTCATCCTGGTGCGGGCGCGCGGACAGATGGCGTTGGCCGTCACCCCGTACTTGGCGAGCGCGAGCGCCGTGGACGTCGTCAGGCCGACGATTCCCCCTTTGGCCGCCGCGTAGTTGGGCTGTCCGGCCGAGCCCGCGAGGAACGCCTCCGAGGAGGTGTTCACGATCCGCCCGTACACCGGACCGCCCGCCGCCTTGGACCGGTCGCGCCAGTGTGCGGCGGCGAAACGGGTCGTGTTGAAGTGGCCTTTGAGGTGGACCCGGACGACCGCGTCCCACTCGTCCTCGGCCATCGAGAAGACCATGCGGTCACGCAGGATGCCCGCGTTGTTGACCAGTATGTCCAGCTTGCCGAACTCGCTGATCGCCAACTCGACGAGCGCACGAGCCTGTTCGAAGTCGGCGACGTCCCCGGTGTGGGCGAGCGCGGTGCCGCCGGCCGACCGGATCTCCCGCGCGACCTCCTCGGCGGGGCCGGCCGACGCCTCGCCCGACCCGTCCCGGCCGGGCTGACCGTAGTCGTTGACGACGACGGCCGCGCCCAGCCGCGCCAACTCCAGCGCCTCGGCCCGGCCGAGGCCGCGCCCGGCACCGGTGACGATCGCGGCCAGCCCCTCAAGTGGCAGTGCCATCCGGACGGTCACCCCTCAGATCTCTATGCACGTACGGAGCGCCGCCCCGGTACGCATCTGGTCCAGCGCCTCGTTGATCTCGGTGAGCGCCACCCGGTGGGTGATCAGGCCCGACAGGTCGATCCGGCCGGCCCGCCACAGGGCGATCGTCCGCTCGTAGGAACGCAGGACGTCACCGCCGCCGTACATCGAGGGCAGGATCCGCTTCTCGTCGAAGAACAGCTCGAACATGTTGAGCTGGAGGAAGTCGTCCAGGGCGCCCGCGCCGACGACGACGAGGGTGCCGCCGCGCCGGGTGTTGTCGTACGCGGTGCGGGCGGTGGCGGAGCGGCCGACGACCTCGAAGACGTAGTCGAACCCCTCGCCGCCGGTGACCAGTTGCTTCGCTCCGGGCAGGTCGTCCGGCGAGACGGCCTTCGTGGCGCCGAAGGCGAGGGCGGCCTCCCGGCGCGAGGCGACCGGGTCGACGGCGACGATCTCGGCGGCGCCCTTGAGCCGCGCGCCCTGGATCGCGGAGATGCCGACGCCTCCGCAGCCGATGACGGCGACCGACGAACCGGCTTCCACGTCAGCCGTGTTGAGGGCGGCGCCCAGGCCCGTGGTCACTCCGCAGCCGATCAGCGCGGCGATGTCGAAGGGGACGTCGTCGGGGATCGGGACCGCGCAGCCCGCGTCGACCACGACCTCCTCGGCGAAGGTTCCGGTGCCGGCGAAGCCGAAGACGTCGCCGCCGGGGCGACGGAAGTTGGGTGTGCCCGCGTTCATGAACCCGGCCAGGCACAGTTCGGTCTGGCCACGCTTGCACGCGGGACACGCCCCGCAGGCCGGCAGCCAGCAGACGACGACCCGGTCACCGGGCTTCACCCGGGTGACGCCCTCCCCCACCTCCAGGACCTCGCCCGCACCCTCGTGACCGGGCACGAAGGGCGCGGGCTGCGGGAGCACCCCGCCCATCGCGGACAGGTCCGAGTGGCACAGGCCCGTGGCCCGCACCCGGATCCTGACCCGTCCGGGGCCGAAGCCCACCGCCTCGACGTCGTCGAGGACCTCCAGCTTGTCCTGGCCGATCTCGTGCAGTACGGCTGCGCGCATGGTGCGGCTCCCCTCGGGTCCCCTCGGATGCTGGGCGGTTGCGGAGGTGAATTCAGCTGCTGCTGGAGGTGGTGCGAGTGGTTCTGCGACCCCGGTGGTCCGAGTGGTTCAGGTGCCCCGGTGGTCCCGGTGATTCAGGTGTCCCGGTGGTCCCGGTGATTCAGGTGTCCCGGTGGTCCCGGTGATTCAGGTGTCCCGGTGGTCCCGGTGGTCCGGGTGATTCAGGAGTGTTCGACGAGCGTGTCGGCGAGGACGGGCGCGTCGTCGCGTTGTACGGCGCTCACGGCCACCCGGACGGCGTCTTCCCCGCGCCACATGCGGATCCGCAGGGTCTCTCCCGGGAACACCACACCGGCGAAGCGCGTGGCGTAGCCGCGCACCCGGCCGACGTCGCCGTCGAGCAGCGTGTCGACGACCGCCTTGAGCGTGATGCCGTAGGTGCACAGGCCGTGCAGGATGGGCCGGTCGAATCCGGCGAGTTTCGCGAACTCCGGGTCGGCGTGCAGCGGGTTGTAGTCGCCGGAGAGGCGGTAGAGCAGGGCCTGGTCCTCGCGGACGGCCCGCTCGACCACCTTGTCGGGCTCACCGGAGGGCGGCTCGAGCCGGGCGGAGGGGCCCCGGTCGCCGCCCCAGCCGCCTTCTCCCCGGACGAAGATCTGGGCGTCGTTGGTCCACAGCGGCCCGTCCGCGTCGGCGACCTCGGTGCGCATGACGAGGACGGCGGCCT
Source organism: Streptomyces sp. NBC_00080 (assembly GCF_045041255.1). Lineage (NCBI taxonomy): Bacteria > Bacillati > Actinomycetota > Actinomycetes > Kitasatosporales > Streptomycetaceae > Streptomyces > Streptomyces sp. NBC_00080. The sequence goes on along the minus strand of NZ_CP108235.1, from coordinate 6,659,083 downwards.
TGCCCTTGTCGTACACGGCGGCGATGCGTCCGGTGGCGGTCGCCCGGCCGGTCACCGGGATGGGGCGGTGGATCTCCAGCCGCTGGCCGCCGTGCAGGACACGGGCGAGGTCGACCTCGACACCGGGCATGGACAGTCCGCCGATCACGCCGGGCGAGCCGGAGCCGGCGACGGTGGCGAAGCTCGGCAGGACGTGGAGCCGGGACTCCAGCGTGTAGCGCAGTTCGTCGGGGTCGGTGGCCGGGACGCCCGCGCCGATGCCGAGGTGGTACAGCTGGACGTCCCGGCGGTCCCAGGTGATCTCGCCGGTCCGGGGTTCGGCGGCGAGCGCCTTGGCTGCGTCGATGGGCATGGAGCTCCTGATCGCTCGGATCGATCGGATGGATCGGATGGTTCCAAGACCTCGGCACGGCCGTCCGCACCGATCGGCCGCACCGAGGCCGTCACGGGGCCGCGGAACCCGCCCTACCCAGAACGGATCTAGAACGCGTTCCAGTGCGGCGACCCCCTGTATAGCCCAGGCCCCGGAAGTTGTGAAGACACCTGACGGCATGTCAGAAACGGGTGCCGATGACATTTGTCCTGCCCGACCGCGTACATCCGGCACTGCCGCGAGCGGGCGCGGAAACGTAGCGTCGAAGACAGGCCACGACCGTGGAAGACGCAGGAACGGGGGACGAACATATGACCAGGTCATTCGAGGACCGGCGCCGCGCGGCGACCTGCCGCCGGGACGCCTGGCGCTCGGCGTTCCGTACGGCACGGGAGCACCGGCGGCACTGGAGAGCGGACAAGGAGCGCTTCAAGGCCGAGTACCGCAGCGCCCGCCGGGCCGGGCGGATTCCCGAGGACCCGGGCCCGCCGGCCAGCGGCTTCACGCTGCTGCCGTGGCTGCTGATGGGGATGGGCGCGTTCTCCAACGTCTTCCAGGGCGACGCCGACCCGTGGATCGGCAGCCTGGGCCTGCTGGCGTTCAACTCGCTCTACATCTACGTCGCTTTCCGCGCCTTCGTGAAGGAGGCCCGCGAGGCCACGTCCACGCGGGTGGCGCTGGTGCTGCTGGGCCTCGTGACCTGCGGGCTCGCCCTCGGTTACGGCGGCAGCTGGCTGCTCTTCCTCCCGCTGTTCGGCCTCGCGACGGGTGCGGTACTGCGCGGCCCCCAGCTGCGGAGCATCGGTACCGCCGTCGCCGTCCTGGCGGGCGCGGTCGCCTGCGTCCGCGACGGCTGGGACGGTCTCACCATCGCCTACGCCACCTGGATCTCGACGATGGTGACGGCCGCGATCCTCTCCCTCTCCGAGGCCGTACGGGAGCTGCGCGCCGCCCGTGAGGAACTCGCCCGCCGGGCGGTGGAGGAGGAGCGGCTGCGCTTCTCCCGCGATCTGCACGACCTGCTCGGCCACACCCTGTCGGTGATCGTGGTGAAGTCGGAGGCGGCCCGGCGGCTGGCGCCGCGCGACATGGACGCGGCCCTCTCCCAGGTCACCGACATCGAGGCGGTGGGCCGCCAGGCGCTGACCGAGATCCGCGAGGCGGTCACCGGCTACCGCGAGGGCAGCCTGGCCGGCGAGCTGGACCGGGCCCGCTCGGCCCTGACGGCGGCGGGCGTCGAACCGTCGGTGAGCCGGTCCGGGCCGCCGCCGGACCCGAGGACCGCGGCCCTGCTCGGCTGGGTGGTGCGCGAGGCGGTCACCAACGTCGTCCGGCACAGCGACGCGAGCCACTGCGGGATCACGGTCTCGGGCACCCCCGAGCGGGTCCGGCTGACGGTGACGGACGACGGCAGCAGCAGCATCAGCAGCAGCAGTGGAGGAGGCGGCGACTGCGACCACGGTGACACGGGCGGCGACAGCTGCTGCGCGCCGGGCGGCGGCACCGGACTCACCGGCCTGCGCGAACGCCTGGCGGCGGCGAGCGGCACCCTGACGGCGGGCCCGGGACCACGCGGCGGTTTCACGGTCACGGCGGAACTGCCGGTCGAACTCCCGATGCCACACGTGGGCGCCACCACCACTGCCCCTGCCCCTGTCACTGCCACCGGCACCGGCACCGGCACCGGCACCGGCACCGGCAAGGCCACCGAACCCGAAGGGACACGGTCCGCCGCGGCCACGCAGTCCGCGGACACCGTGCCGTCCGTGGCCGCCGGCCCTAACCTTGGCCCGTGACCGAGATGCCGGGTTGGCCCGTGAACGAGATGCCCGACGACCACCGCCCAGCCAAGTCCATCAGGGTGCTGCTCGCGGAGGACCAGGGAATGATGCGCGGGGCGCTGGCCCTGCTGCTGGGGCTGGAGACCGACATCGAGGTCGTCGCGCAGGTGGGCACCGGGGACGCGATCGTGGACGCCGCGCTCCTCCACCGGCCGGACGTCGCGCTCCTCGACATCGAACTCCCCGGCATCAGCGGCCTGGACGCGGCCGCCGAGCTGCGCGACCAGGCGCCCGGCTGCCGGGTGCTGATCCTGACCACGTTCGGCCGGCCCGGCTATCTGCGCCGGGCCATGGAGGCCGGGGCCTCGGGGTTCCTGGTCAAGGACGGCCCGGTGGAGGAGCTGGCGGCGGCGATCCGCCGGGTGCTGGCCGGCGAGACGGTCGTGGACCCGGCACTGGCCACCGCCGCGCTGAGCGCCGGCCCGAACCCGCTCACCGCCCGCGAGTGCGACGTCCTGAAGGCCTCGGTGGACGGCGCGACCGTCTCCGACATCGCCGCCAGGCTGCACCTCTCGGAGTCCACGGTCCGCAACTACCTGTCGTCCGCGATCGGGAAGACGGGGACCCGCAACCGCATGGAGGCGATGCGGGAGGCTCGGCAGCAGGGCTGGCTGTGAGGACCGGCCGCAAAGGCCGGCCGGGCGTGAAGGCCTGCGGTGAGGGCCGGTTGCAAGAGGTGGCCGCAGAGGACCGGACCGGCGCTGGCATAGTGCCCGCATGTCTTTACCGATACGGATCCTCAGGCGTCCGGCCGCGCTGGCGGCGAGTGTCGCGGCACTGTTCGCCACGGCGGTGGCACCGGCCGCCGCCGGCGGCGGCTCCGAGCAGGTCGTCATGCGGTTCGAGACGCCGGAGACGTACGTCATGTACAACGCCGACCAGGGGGCCGCGGCTTCGAACAACGACTTCCCCGTCCCCGTCTTCGTCGAGCGGAGCAAGGGCGGCGAACCGGCCCGCAATGTCCGGGTCGTCGTGGACGCGTCGGGCCTGGGAGGCGTCGCCCGGCTCGGTGAAGGGGGCATGTGCAAGGCCGAGGGCCCGATCTACACCTGCGAGTACGGCAACGTGCAGAACGGCGACGGCGAGAGCTACAACCCCCTCGCCCTCCTCGGGGTGGACGGCGTCGAGCCGGGCGACAGCGGGACGGTGACGTACACCGCGACCGCCGACAACGCGCCCACCGTCACCGGCACCACCCGGATGACCGTCGGCGGTCCGACACTGACCGCGCCCGGGCAGGAGAAGGGCGTGAGCGGGCTGGCACCGGGAAGGTCCGCGAACGTCACGGCCCGCTTGGCCAACAACACCCGCTTCCCCACGGAGGCGGGCGTCGCCCTCCAGGTCAACGTGTCGGAGGGGCTGACGCTGACCGCACGGCACAGCAACTGCTTCTACGCGGGCCCCGCGCCCACCTCCGCCTGGTGCACCTTCCCCACGAAGGCCGCGGCGGGCGCCGCCTACCGCGCCAGCGCGCCGCTGGTCTACACGGTCACGCCGCCCGGGAGACTGACCGGCGAGGTGACCTACACCTGGTCGTCGCCGCCGGCCCGCCCCGCCGACCACACCGTGCGCGGCACCGGCGCCCCGCTCACCCTGGTCCGCACGGCCGCCCAGGACTTCGACGACACGCACGGCAGGCTCGGGATCACCACCACCGTGCAGGTCGACTACCGTCCGGTCACCGCGATCGTGCGGGGCCGGGTCGGTGACACGGTGCAGGTGCGACTCGGGCTGGAGGACCTCGGTCCCGGCCGGGTGCTGGGCGAAGAGGATCAGGGCCGCTTCGAGGTGGTCCCGCCGGAGGGCACCACGGTCACCTCGATCCCGTACGTCTTCGAGGGGGACGGTGGGAAGTGGGCCTGCGGGCGACCGGAGAAGCCCGGCGGGGCGTTCGTCTGCGAGATCGGCGACGACGGCCTCTACGAAGCGCGGCACGAAGGGGGCACCACCGCGATCGACTTCCACATCCGCATCGACCGTCGGGTCCAGGGGGCCGAGGGCACCATCCGCACGTACAACCCGTTCGACCGCACCCCGGCCAACGACGTCGCCGTCATCCCGCTCGACGCCTCGCCCGCCTCGCCCGCCTCGCCCTACCGGGTCTCCAGTCACCCCTGGGCTTGGGCCGCGGGCGCCCTGGTCCTCGTAGTCCTGGCGGCGGCGTACCTCCGTCGCCGCCGCCGCAACGCGAAACCGTCGTGACCGCGCCCTAGATGCCCGCGCCCGTGCGTCGCAGCACGCGCAGCGAGCCCGTGTCCGAGACCTCGGTGAAGGCGCCGGAGTCCAGGGCGCGGAGGTAGACGCGGTAGGGGGCCTGGCCGGTGAACTCGTCGACCGGATCGGGGAACACGTCGTGGATGACGAGGAGCCCGCCCTCGGCGACGTGCGGTGCCCAGCCCTCGTAGTCGGAGGTGGCGTGCTCGTCGGTGTGACCGCCGTCGACGAACACGAGGCCGAGGGGCGAGTTCCAGAACGCGGCGATGCGCGGCGAACGTCCGACCAGGGCGACCACATGGTCCTCCAGGCCCGCGCGGTGCAGGGTGCGGCGGAAGGTGGGCAGGGTGTCCATCAGACCGACCTCGGGGTCGACGGTCTCCGGGTCGTGGTACTCCCAGCCGGGCTGCTGCTCCTCGCTGCCCCGGTGGTGGTCGAGGGTGAGCGCGCTGACCCCGGTCTGCCGGGCCGCGTCCGCGAGCAGGATCGTGGAGCGCCCGCAGTAGGTGCCGACCTCGAGCAGCGGCAGCCCGAGCGCACCCGCCTCGACGGCGGCCGCGTACAGGGCGAGGCCCTCGTCGACCGGCATGAACCCCTTCGCCGCCTCGAACGCGGCCAGGATCTCGGGCTTGGGTGCCGCGGGCATAGGGGTCCTCCGGGGTCCGTGCGCGGTGGTGCATGCCGTGGGGGTGGTTGCGGTGGTTGTCCGTGCGCGCGGGTGGTCCGTGCGTACGGCCGCCCATGCTGCCGCACCCCCCGCCGCCGAGGCGACAGGGGGTGCGGAAACGGCGGGCCGGGGCGCGCGGGCCGGGCCCGGTGGGGTCAGGCGCTGACCGTCTCGCCGGGCAGGGCCAGGTCCAGGTCGACCGGACGCTCGTCGCCCGCGTGGGTCGCGGAGCTCGCCAGCGGCCCGTGGCCGGTGGCCTTGGCGGCGAGGACGTAGGCGCCCTGGGCCGGGACGGCGAGGGCGTAGCTGCCGTCCTCCTGCGACAGGGTGGCGCCGGCCTGGCGGCCGCGGCGGTCGATGAGCGTGACCTTGGCACGGGCGACCGGGACGCCGTCGGCGTCCAGGACCCGGCCGCGGAAGCCCCGCAGGACCTCCTCGGCGTGCTTCAGGTTGGCCTCCTCCTCGCTGCTGGCGCGCAGCTGCGGCACGGCCGACGGGCGCTGCTGCCTGGGCAGGAAGAGGGCGAGGAGCAGGCCGACCGCGACGGCGGCGGTGGCGATCAGGAAGGAGACGCGGAAGCCGTGCATGGTCGGTACGGCGACGCCGCCGACGTTGTTCGCGGTGTTGGCCAGCACCATGCCGATGACGGCGCTGGACACCGAGGTGCCGATGGACCGCATCAGGGTGTTGAGGCCGTTGGCCGCGCCGGTCTCCGAGGCCGGGACCGCGCCGACGATCAGCGCGGGCAGGGAGGAGTACGCGAGGCCGATGCCCGCGCCGAGGACGACGGCGATGACGAGGCTCTGCCAGGCGGCGCTCATCAGGCCGAGGCCCGCGCCGTAGCCGATCGCGATGATCAGCATGCCGAGGATCAGGGTGAACTTGGGGCCGTACTTGGCGGACAGCCTGGCGTAGACGGGCGCGGTGAACATCATCGTCAGGCCGAGCGGCGCGACGAGCAGACCGGCGGTGACCATCGACTGGCCGAGGCCGTAGCCGGTGGACTTCGGCAACTGGAGCAGCTGCGGCAGGACCAGGGAGACGACGTAGAACGAGACGCCGACCATGATCGAGGCCAGGTTGGTGAAGAGGACGGCCGGCCGGGCCGTGGTGCGCAGGTCGACGAGCGGGGCCTTCAGCCGCAGCTCCATCACGCCCCACAGGACGAGGACGACGGCCGCGGCGGCGAAGAGGCCGAGGGTGGTGCCGGAGGTCCAGCCCCAGTCACTGCCCTTGGTGATCGGCAGCAGGAAGAGCACCAGACCGGTGGAGAGGCCGATCGCGCCGGCTACGTCGAAGGTGCCCTCGGCACGCGCCGGGGACTCGGGGACGACGAGGAGGGTGAGGGCGATGGCGAGGGCTCCGAGGCCGGCGGCGCCGTAGAACAGGGCGTGCCAGTCGGCGTGCTGGGCGATCAGGGCCGCGAGCGGCAGGGCGAGGCCGCCGCCGACGCCGATCGAGGAGCTCATCAGAGCCATCGCCGAGCCGAGCTTCTCGCGCGGCAGCATGTCCCGCATCAGGCCGATGCCGAGCGGGATCGCGCCCATCGCGAAGCCCTGGAGGGTGCGGCCGGCGATCATCGTGATCAGGTCGCTGGTGAGGGCACTGACCAGCGCGCCGACGACCATCACCGCGAGGCTGGCTATCAGCATGCGCCGCTTGCCGTACAGGTCGCCGAGGCGGCCCATGATCGGCGTGGCCACGGCACCCGACAGCAGGGTCGAGGTCAGGACCCAGGTGGCGTTGCTGGGCGCGGTGCCCAGCAGCTGGGGCAGGTCCTTGATGACCGGGACGAGCAGGGTCTGCATCACCGCGACCACGATGCCCGCGAAGGCGAGTACCGGGACCACGGCTCCGCTCGCTTCGCGGGTGGGCCTGCCGGTCGTCGTGTGCGTCATGAGGTGGGGCCTCCGGGGGCGGTGCGTCAGGGATACATGGAGACCGAACCTGTATGCATGGGCAACTATTCCGATGCTTCGGCGTACTAACGATTTCTTTATCTTCTCTTGAAGGTTCCCCTGAAGGTCGCCCTGAGGTTCCCCTGAAGGTCGCCCCGCGCGAGCGACGGCCGGAAGTCGACCGGGGGCGGCGCCGCGTCTCAGCGGGCGGGGGTCCGGAGGATGCCGCTGAGCAGCACGTCCAGGCCCCAGGTGTCGCGGTCGCCGGGCGAGAACAGGGCCGGCCGCAGGGCGGTGATCATCGGATAGCGGTCGGCGGGCAGGGCCGCGTAGTGACGGTCGGCGTCCGCCACGACGGTCTCCTCCTTGCCCCCCTTGGTGAGGTGGGCGCTCTGTTCGGCGGCGGCCGCCGCGCTGTGGAGATGGAGCAGATCGACGGCCCAGGCGGCGGTGATGTCGTCGAGGCCGCCCTGTTTGAGCAGCGCGAGCATGCGGTCGATGACGAGCAGGGCGTTGGCGCCGGTGGGGATCGCGCCGAGGGCGACGGCGGCCAGCCCCTCGTGCCGGCTCATGGCCTCGACGGTCGCCGCGACCAGCGCGTGCAGCTGCTCCCGCCAGGTGCCCTCCGCGGTGAGCGGGACCCGGGCGAGAGCCTCGTCCAGCATCGCGGCCATCAGGTCGTCGCGGTTGGCGACGTAGACGTAGAGCGAGGCCGGCCCGGTGTCGAGCTCCTTGGCGACGCGGCGCATGGTCAGCGCGTCCAGCCCGTCGCGGTCGAGGATGGTCAGCCCGGCACGCACGATCGCCTCGCGGCTGAGAGGGGCCTTGGCGGGCCGCGCGCGGCGGCTGATCGGCTCGGGGGTCACGTGGAGAGGGTAGCGGGGAGTGGCAACGGGCACGAACGCCGGTCGCCACGAACGACGACCGTGACGAACAACGTTTGACACGAACATCGTTCGCTCCCTAGTGTCGAGATACGTTGACGAACAGCGTTCGCCACGAACGGCGTTCGCGACCCTTGAAACTCGCCGCACCTCGGAACTCGCAGCACCTCGGAACTCGCAGCACCCAGACGTCCCGACACCGAGAAGTCACGGCACCGAGAAGTCACAGCACTCAGCAAAGGAACCGTCATGATCCTGATCACCGGAGGCCGCGGCGCGGTCGCCACCCGGCTGCTCGCCCTCCTGCACGCCGACGGCATACCCGTGCGGGTCGGCTCGGCCGCCCGGGCCGACCTCACCCCGCCTCCCGGCGTCGAGACGGTCACCCTCGACCTCACCGACCCCGCGACCTTCCCCGCCGCCCTGGCCGGCGTCACCTCCGTCTTCCTCTACGCGACCCCCGACCACGTCACCGAGTTCGTCGACCAGGCCCACCGGGCCGGCGTCACCCACGTCGTGGTGCTGTCCAGCTCGAGCGTCCTGGGCGTGCTCGACTCCGAGCCGAAGGACGACCCACTGGCCGGCTCGCATCTGGCCGTGGAGCGGGCGCTGCTCGCCTCCCCGATCTCCACCACCCTCCTGCGACCCGGCTCCTTCGCCTCCAACGCCGCGTCCTGGGCCTGGCCCGTCAGGGCCGGACAGCCCGTCAGCCTGCCCTTCCCCGGCGCCCACACCGACCCCCTCCACGAGAGGGACCTGGCCGAGGCCGCCCACGCCGTCCTCACCGACCCCCGGCACCGCGGCGGCCGGTTCACCCTCACCGGACCCGAGTCGCTGACGTTCGCCGAGCAGATCGACCGGCTCGCCGCCGTCACCGGCCGTGCCATCGCGGTCAAGCACGTCACCGCCGAGGAGTGGAAGAAGGAGACCGGCGGGCACATCCCCGCCGTCTACGCCGACGCCCTCCTCGCCTGGTGGGAGTCCACGGACGGCAGGCCCGTCGCCCTCACCCGCACCGTCGAGGAACTCACCGGCCACCCCGCCCGCCCCTTCACCGTCTGGGCCACCGACCACATCGCCGACTTCACCGCCTCCTGAGCCACCGGCGTCCCGGGGCGACCTCCCACCCGCGCCCTGGGTCGAAATCCCGATGCAAGGGGCGCAACCCGGTTGAGACCATGACGCCCATGCTGGAAACCGCCGACACCGCCCGCGCCCGGAGATCCCGCCCTCCCACCGCTCCCGCCTGGCTGCTCGTGGCACTCGCCTGCGCCGGACAGTTCCTCGTCGTGCTCGACGTGTCCGTGGTGAACGTGGCGCTGCCGTCGATCCGGGCGGATCTCGGGATGAGTGCCTCGGGCCTGCACTGGGTGGTGAACGCGTACTCGATCGCCTTCGCCGGGTTCATGCTGCTCGGCGGCCGGGCGGGCGACCTCTACGGTCGCAAGCGGATGTTCCTCACCGGCCTCGCCCTGTTCACGCTGGCCTCGCTGGCCGGTGGCCTGGCGCTGGACGGACGGCAACTGCTGCTCGCGCGGGCCGTGCAGGGTCTGGGCGCGGCGATCCTCGCGCCCGCGACGCTGACGATCGTCACCTCCGCCGTACCGGAGGGCGCCGCGCGGGCGCGGGCCATCGCCACCTGGACGGCCGTCGGCGCGGGTGGTGGGGCCGCGGGCGGGCTCGTCGGCGGGGCACTGGTGGACCTCATGTCCTGGCGCTGGGTCCTGTTGATCAACGTGCCGGTCGGTGTGCTGTTGCTGGCCGGCTCGCTGTGGTGGCTGTCCGAGAGCCGGGCCGGGGACGGCCGCCGCCCGGACCTGCCGGGCGCACTGCTGGTCACGGCCGGCCTCGCCACGCTGGCGTACGGCATCTCGCGGACGGAGGCGGAGGGCTGGACGGCGCCGGCCACCCTCGTCCCGCTGGCCGCCGGGCTCGCGTCGATCGGCCTGTTCCTCGCCGTCGAGGTCCGGACGGCGGACCCGTTGATGCCGCTCGGGCTGTTCCGACTGCGGGCGGTGTCGGCGGCGAACGCGGCGATGTTCGTGAGCGGCTCGGCCATGTTCTCCATGTGGTTCTTCATGACGCTGTACGCGCAGAACGTCCTGGGCTACACCCCGCTGGAGGCCGGCCTGGCGCTCGTGCCGAGTTCGCTGGCCATCGTCCTCGCCGCGAAACTCGCGCCCCGTTTCATGCGCACGGCCGGGGCACGCACCGTGGCCACGCTGGGCACGCTGCTCGCCGCGACCGGGTTCGCCTGGCAATCGACGATGAGCGCGCACGGCGGGTACGTCACCGGGATCATGCTGCCGGGCGTCCTGATGATGCTCGGCGCGGGCCTGGCCTCGACCCCGCTCGCCTCGCTGGCCATCTCGGGCGCGGCACCGGGCGACGCGGGTCTGGTCTCCGGCCTGGTCAACACCTCCCGCACGATGGGCGGCGCGCTGGGCCTCGCGGTGCTGTCGACGCTCGCGTCCGCCCGCACCGCGGGACGCGGGACCCCGGAGGCGCTGACGGAGGGCTACGCACTGGCCTTCCGCACCGGGACGGGGGTACTGCTCGTGGGGGCGGTCCTGATGCTGACCTGGCTGCCACGCCGACCCTCCGCCGCCTGACAGCCGAGCGGAGCCGACCGATCGGCCGAAGCGGACCGACCGCCGAGGCCGACCGACCGGGCCGAGCCGACCGACCGCCGTCCGCAACCGCATCCGTCCGTCGACCGGCCGCCGCCCGTCATCCGCCTCCGTCATCCGTCCGGCGTCGTCCCGCTGGAGCTCCTCGGGGTGGCCGTTAGGGTGGCAGGCGTGTCGTACGCAGGCTCGAACCCCGGTCCCTTCGATCCCTCCGATCCCTTCGGTCCTCCGCGGCCGCGCCGCTCGCCGCTGCGCCGCCCGCTGACCGTGGCGCTCGCCGCGCTGGTGCCCGGGGCGCTGCTCGGCTGGCTGGCGTACGGGGCGCTGGGCGGAACCGGGGACGGCGGGACGGAAGGGCCAGGGGCGGGAGCGGCGCCGAGTGTCCTGAGTTCCCCCGCGAACGGCTCGGACGGTGCGGGGAGCGGCGGCGGTGCGGGCGGTGACGGGAAGACGGGTGTCGGTACGGGCACCGCCTCGGCCCCCGCCGGTTCCGGCGCGACCTCGCTCCGGGGCAAGGTCGTCGTCATCGACCCCGGCCACAACCCCACCAACTACCAGCACACCGCCGACATCAATCGCAAGGTGGACATCGGCACCAACCGGAAGGAGTGCGACACGACGGGTACGTCCACGAACTCCGGTTACAGCGAGGCGGAGTTCACGCTGGACGTGGCCCACCGGCTGCGCACACTGCTCCAGCAGCAGGGCGCCACGGTGCGGCTGACGCAGGACGGGGACCGGCCGTTCGGCCCGTGTGTCGACGAGCGCGCCCGGATCGGGAACGCGGCGCACGCCGACGCGGTCGTCTCGATCCACGCCGACGGCGCCAGGGCCGGGCAGCGCGGCTTCCATGTGATCCTGCCGGGCGCGGTGCACGAGGGCGGCGCGGACACCCGCGCCATCGTCGGCCCGTCGAAGGACCTCGGGAAGCTCGTCGCGGGCGACTTCACCCGGGCGACGGGCACTTCACCGTCCGACTACGTCGGCGACGGCACCGGTCTCGTCACGCGTGAGGACCTGGGCGGTCTCAATCTGTCAACGGTTCCCAAGGTGTTCATCGAGTGCGGCAACATGCGCGATACCAAGGACGCGGCGCTGCTGACCAGTGGCGCCTGGCGGCAGAAGGCGGCGCAGGGGATCTCTGAGGGAATCGTGAGTTTCCTGCGCGGGTAGTGATCAGGGCGCTCATCCCGGCGGACAGCGCGATCGTGGTGACGATAGTGTCGTCCCTACGATGAGGGGCCACCCCCGCGCTTCACACAGGGGCCTGACGGCGACATGGTGACAGCGACGCCTCTACCGATATGTGTATGCGTGTACCGATGACGAGACGACTGACGAAGGACCTGAAGTGAATATCCGCTCCCTCACTCGAGGCGACGGCGTGGTGATCGGAGCAGCGGTATTGCTGTTCATCGCGTCGTTCCTGGACACGTTCGACGGCTCCGGCAGTGACGTCCCGAACGCCTGGGACAACCTCGGCCTCGTAATGAGCATGTATCTCGGCGGAATCATCGGTGCCGCCCTGATCGTCGTCGCCCGCGCGCTGCCGCAGCCGCGCAAGGTGGCCGGCATCGACCTGGGGCAGTTCGGTGTCGCGCTGACGGTCTTCGCCGCGTGGACGGCGTTCTGGACGATCATCGACCCGCTCGGTGCGTTCAGCGACACCTTCGGCAGCACCGACATCGAGACGGGCTCCGGTCTGATCCTGGGCCTGATCGCCGCGCTGCTGCTGGCCGCCGGCGCGGTCGCCACCCCGCTGGTGCCCGCCCTGCAGGCCGCCCTCGTGCCGGCCCCCAGGCCGGCCGCCCCGCAGCCGTACGGCGCGCAGCCGCCCGCCGGTTACGGCTACCCGGGCGCCCCGCAGCAGCCGTCGGCGTTCGGCGGTCCGCCGCAGCAGGGCCAGCCGGGTCAGCCGCCGTTCGGCGCCCAGCCGGGTCCGGCGCAGCCGTCGGGCGGGGACTTCTCCCCGTTCTGGTTCGCCGTGCCGGTGCCGCGTCCGCTGTACGCGGAGGACGGCGCGCCGATGCCGATCGCCGAACTGGCGCCGGGTACCTGGTATCTCGCGGTCGAGCAGGGCGCCCAGGGTCTGGTCGCGCAGACCCAGGACGGCCGCCGCGGTGTCCTGCGGGACGCCTCCGGCATCCAGCGCGGCTGAGCCCCGGCTCCCGCACCGCTTCACGCACGGCCCCTCGCCCTTCCGGGCGGGGGGCCGTTGTCGTACAGTCGCAGCCTCCCTTTGTCTGACATACCGTCAGGAGGCGGGCATGCGGCTCGGTCTGGCGCTCGGCTACTGGGGCCGCGGCCCCTCCCCCGACCACGTGGAGCTGGCGCGCGAGGCGGAACGGCTCGGTTACGACTCCGTGTGGACGGCGGAGTCCTGGGGCTCGGACGCCTTCACGGCTCTCACCTGGATCGCCGCCCGCACATCGACGATCGGACTGGGCACGGCGGTCGCGCAGATGGCGGCCCGCTCCCCCACCACGACCGCGATGCACGCCCTGACCCTGGACCATCTCTCCGGCGGCCGGATGATGCTCGGGCTCGGCCTGTCCGGCCCCCAGGTCGTCGAGGGCTGGTACGGCCGGCCGTTCCCCAAGTCCCCCCTGACCGCGACCCGGGAGTACGTGGACGTGGTGCGCCAGGTGCTGCGCCGCCGGGCGCCGGTGGAACTGGACGGCCGCTTCCACTCCCATCCCTACCGCGGCCCGGACGCGACCGGCCTCGGCAGACCGCTCAGGTCCATCACCCACCCCCTGCGCCCCGACCTGCCGGTGCTGCTGGGCGCGGAGGGTCCGCGCAACGTCGCCCAGACGATCCGTATCGCCGACGGCTGGCTGCCGCTGTACTGGTCGCCCGACCGGCCGGACGTGTACGGCCCGGCGGTCGCGGAGCTGCCCGACGGTTTCCGGGTCGCGCCCCTCGCCCAGGCACGGATCTGTGACGACGTCGGCGAGGGCCTGCTGCCCGTGAAGACCATGCTCGGCTTCTACATCGGCGGCATGGGCCACGCCACCCGCAACTTCCATGCCGACCTGATGGCCCGCATGGGATACGAGGAGGAGGCCCGGCGCGTCCAGGAGCTGTTCCTGGCCGGGCGGCGCGAGGAGGCGGTGCTGGCCGTCCCGGACGCCTTCGCCGACGAGATCTCCCTGGTCGGCCCGCGCGAACGCGTCGCCGAGCGGCTGGAGTCCTGGCGCAAGGGGCCGGTGACGGACCTGCTGGTCGTCGCCCCGGACCGGACGACCCTCCGGGTGCTGGCGGAGCTCAACTCATAGCCACGGGCGCACGGAGAGCGAACACTCCACGTTTCAAACGGGATTCCGGGGCCAGACGGAAGTCATGTCTCGATATCGCAGTGGTTCCAACTCCGCCGGAACGGTCATAGCGGTGGTCGCGGACGTCATGGCCGTCATCCTCGGGCTGTGGATCCTCATGTACCTGCTGGACGCCAACCGGGGCAACGACCTGGTCCAGTTCGTGCATGACGCGGCCAACTGGCTGGCCGGCTGGTCACGTGACCTGTTCACGTTCGACGAGGCGTGGGCACGAGTGGTGGCCGGCTACGGCCTGGCAGCGGTCGTCTACCTGTTCATCGGTCACGCGATCGCCAACCGGGTCCACCGCCACTAAGGCAACTCCCGGGGCGGGTCCCAAAACCCGTCCCGGGAACAGGTCAGGCGCAGCAGTCCGCCTCGAGCCCGGACAGCCCGGACGGCAGCTGCTCCCCGCCGAACACGGCGCAGGTGGCCTCGTGACCACCGAGGGCCGCCACGGCGAGCAGCAGCGACCCCGCGGTCCAGGTGGTCAGCTCCCGGGGCCAGATCGCCTCGTCGTCGAACACGAACCCGGTCCAGTACAGGCCCGACTCCGCGTCCCGCAGGTGCTGGATCGACTGAAGGATCTCCAGCGCCCGGTCGGACTCGCCCATCGCCCACAGCGCGAGGGCGAGTTCGGCCGACTCGCCGCCCGTCACCCACGGGTTGGGGACGACACAGCGCACGCCGAGACCCGGGACCACGAACCGCTCCCACTCGGCCTCGATCCGGGACTTGGCCTCCGTGCCGGTCAACGCCCCGCCCAGCACCGGGTAGTACCAGTCCATCGAGTAGCGGTCCTTGTCGAGGAACCGCTCGGGGTGCCGGCGGATGGCGTGGCGCAGTGCCCCCACCGCCAACTCCCAGTCGGGCTGCGGCTCTTCCCGCTGCTCGGCGATGGCCAGCGCGCAGCGCAGTGCCTGGTGGACGGAGGAGGAGCCGGTGAGCAGCGCGTCGGCGGTCGGGGTGCCGTCGTCGTCGCGCCGCCAGCCGATCTGGCCGCCGGGCTGCTGGAGCCGCAGCACGTACTCGACGGCCGCGAAGACGGCCGGCCACATGCGGTCCAGGAAGGTGTCGTCGCCGGTGGACAGGTAGTGGTGCCAGACGCCCACGGCTATGTAGGCGACGAAGTTCGTCTCGCGCCCTCGGTCGGTGACGTCGTCGAAGGCGCCGTCCGCGTACGCCGCGAACCAGGAACCGTCGTCGTTCTGGTGCCGGGCCAGCCAGGTGTACGCCCGCTCGGCGGCCTCGTGTTCGCCCGCCGCGTCCAGCGCCATCGCGGCCTCGGTGTGGTCCCACGGGTCGAGGTGGTGGCCCCGGAACCACGGGATCGCGCCGTCCTCACGCTGTACGGCAAGGATGCCGGCGACGGTCTCGGCGGCCTGCTCGGCGGTGAGGACCCCGGGCAGGACGAGGTGCTCTGTCCGGGGTGTCGTCACTTGGCGTCCGCCCCGGTCTTCTCAGCCTGCTCGGTCTTCTCCGCCTGCTCGGCGTTCTCCGCCTGCTCGGAGAGTCGCGGCAGGTGCGGCTTGGTCGCGTACGCCACGAAGCTCTTGCCGATGAGCGGGTTCAGCGCCTGCTCGGCGACCCGGGTGGCGAGGGGCTTCTTCATGATGTCCCAGACCAGCAGCTTGTGGTACGCCCGTACCGGCAGCGCCTTGTCGTTGTCGACACCGAAGGCGCACTTCAGCCACCAGTACGGCGAGTGCAGCGCGTGGGCGTGGTGGGTGCCGTACGGCTTCAGGCCCGCCTCGCGGATCTTCGTGAGCAGCTCGTCCGCCCGGTAGATGCGGATGTGGCCGCCCTCGACCTCGTGGTAGGCGTCGGAGAGGGTCCAGCAGACCTTCTCGGGGCCGTAGCGCGGGACGGTGATGGCGATCCGGCCGCCCGGCTTGAGCACCCGCACCATCTCGGCGAGAACGCCCTTGTCGTCCGGGATGTGCTCCATGACCTCGGAGATGATCACGACGTCGAAGGACTCGTCGGGGAAGGGCAGGGCGAGCGCGTCGCCCTCCATGGCCGTCGCGGTGGCACCCTCGGGGGCCTCGCCGGCCTCCTTCATCGCCGCGAACCACTTGGCGACCTCGCGGATCTCCTCGGCGTTCTGGTCGAGGGCCACGACCTGCGCGCCGCGCCGGTAACACTCGAAGGCGTGCCGGCCGGCACCGCAGCCCAGGTCCAGGACTCGGTCGCCCGGGGCGAGCGGGAACCGGGAGAAGTCGACGGTCAGCACGTGGCCCTGCTTTCGCGATCGCGATCGGATGCTTCGGATACGGCGTCGGTGTCGGCACCGGCCCCGGCACCGACGGACTCGACGGCTTCGGGGGCGGCGGACGCCGCGGAAGCCTGGGCGACCCGTGAGCGACCGCGGTCGGCTATCGCCTCGCGGTACCGGGCCACGGTCCCCTCGGCGGCGCGCGCCCAGGTGAACCGTTCGAGCACCCGTTGCCGTCCGGCCGCACCGAGCCGGGCCCGCAACTCCGGGTCGCCCAGCAGTCGTCCGAGACCCGTGGCCAGCGCGCCGGAGTCGCCCGGCGGCACGGCCAGGCAGGTCTCGCCGTCGCGCCCGGCGACCTCGGGGATCGCTCCGCCGGTCGTGGCGAGCAGCGGGGTGCCCGTGGCCATGGCCTCGGCGGCCGGCAGGGAGAAGCCCTCGTACAGCGACGGCACGCAGGCGACCTCCGCCGAGCGGACCAGGTCGACCAGTTCGGCGTCGGAGATGCCCTTGACGAACTCGACGGCGCCTTCGAGGCCGTACCGCTCGATCGCCTGGGCGACCGGCCCCTCCTGCGGGCGCTTGCCGACGACGACGAGATGGGCGTGCGGGTGCTCGGTGCGCACCTTGGCCAGCGCCTCGACGAGGAAGACCAGGCCCTTGAGCGGGACGTCCGCGCTGGACGTCGTCACGATCCGGCCCGGTACGACGGGCACGGCGGGGTTCGGCGAGAACAGGTCGGTGTCGGCACCGATGTGGATGACGTGGACGCGGTCGTCACGGACGCCGAGGTGGTCGACGATCTCCTGGCGGGAGGTGCCGGAGACGGTGAGCACGGACGGCAGCCGGCGCGCGACCCGCTTCTGCATCCGGGTGAACGCGTACCAGCGGCGCACGGAGTACCGGCGCCGCCGTCCCTCGGCCGCGTCCAGCTCCAACTGCCGGTCGACGGTGATGGGGTGGTGGATGGTGGTGACGAGGGGTGCGCCGATGTCCCCCAGCAGCCCGTATCCCAGGGTCTGGTTGTCGTGCACGATGTCGAACTGACCGCTGCGCGCGCGGAGATGGCGGCGGGCCCGGAGCGAGAAGGTCAGCGGCTCGGGGAAGCCGCCGGTCCACATCGTGGCGACCTCCAGGGCGTCGACCCAGTCGCGGTACTCGCCGCGCTTCGGGGTGCGGAAAGGATCCGGCTGACGGTAGAGGTCGAGGCTGGGCAGCTCGGTGAGGGTGAGACGGTCGTCGTGGCCCGGGTCCAGCACCGGATAGGGCTGGGAGCCGATCACCTCGACGCGGTGACCGAGACGGGCGAGCTCACGCGAGAGATGCCGTACGTAGACACCCTGACCCCCGCAGAACGGGTTCCCCTTATAGGTGAGGAGAGCGATGTCGAGCGATCTCCCGCCGTCGGCGGCGAGGTCGTGCCGGGGCCCTGCCTGACTGGCCTCAGCGGTCACTCCGGGCCCCCTTCTGCCTGCATTGTCCCGCGAGACTACGACGGGACGCTAATCTAGAACAAGTTTCAGACTTGATCGTTCGGGAGGCTCTGAATCTACCGGCAGGTAGGAGAGCTGTGAGCAGTGGATCAGGTGATTCACGCCACGGCCGACCGCCCCGTCGAGCCGTGCGCCCACTGAGCCTCACCGACTGTCACGGAACGGGACCCATGTCTGCGGAAGCCAGCACTCAGCACCCTGCCCACTCCCCGCTCACCCAGCGGCAGGAGGAGCGTCGGCGCCGCATCCTGCACGCGAGCGCGCAGTTGGCCAGCAGGGGCGGGTTCGACGCGGTGCAGATGCGGGAGGTCGCGGAGTCCTCACAGGTCGCCCTGGGCACGCTCTACCGCTACTTCCCCTCCAAGGTGCACCTGCTGGTCGCCACGATGCAGGACCAGCTGGATCACATGCACGGCACGCTGCGGAAGAAGCCCCCGACGGGCGAGCGGGCGGCGGACCGCGTCGCGGAGACGCTGATGCGCGCCTTCCGCGCCCTCCAGCGCGAGCCGCACCTGGCGGACGCGATGGTCCGCGCGCTCACCTTCGCCGACCGCAGCGTCTCACCGGAGGTCGACCAGGTCTCCCGGCAGACGACGGCGATCATCCTCGACTCGATGGGCCTCACCGACCCCACCCCGGAGCAGCTCTCGGCGGTCCGCGTCATCGAGCACACCTGGCACTCGGCGCTCATCACCTGGCTGTCGGGGCGCGCGTCCATCGCCCAGGTGCGGATCGACATCGAGACGGTGTGCCGGCTCATCGACGTGACGGACCCCGGACAGCACACGAGCGGGACACACGGGTAGGACACACGAGGAGGACACGCGAAGAGGACCTACGAGACGAGAGGGTTTCCTTCAGGTCCTGTCCCGCGACCTTCAGGTCCCTCGGTCCGTCCGTCGACGTCGGCCTCGGCGGATGCCTTCGCGTCACGCAGAAGTCGGCTACTCCGGTCGGACCCCCTCATTCGCCTCGTAGGCCACTACCAGGATAGAACGTCGCAAACGTGACGCAATACCCTATCGGGAAATTTCTTCACTCCTCCGGCGGGAACACCGCCTCCCCGCTGCCCACCAACGTGAGCATGATCGCCTCCACCGGGCAGCTCTCCGCCGCCGCCAGCACCCGCTCGTTGGCGTCCATGTCCGGGTCGGCCGGGTGGGACTGGCGCGCGGTGTCGAGCCGGAAGCCGTCGGGCGCGTGGTGGATGCACTGGGCGGATCCGATGCACAGGGACCGGTCCACCTCGACGTGCCAACGATCGCCCATGGCCCGTCAGCCCTCCCATCCCGCCGGCAGGTGGATCATCTTGTGCTCGAGGTACTCGCCGAAGCCCTCGGGCCCGAACTCCCGCCCCAGCCCGGAGTTCTTGTAGCCGCCGAACGGCCCGAGCATGTCGAGGCTGAAGGTGTTCACCGAGTACGTCCCGGTACGGACCTGCCGGGCGACCTCGATGCCGTGCTCGACGTCGGCCGTCCACACGCTGCCGCTGAGCCCGTAGTCGGAGTCGTTCGCGATCTTCAGCGCCTCGGACTCGTCGCCGTAGGGCAGCAGGCAGATCACCGGCCCGAAGATCTCCTCGCGGGCGATCCGCATGGAGTTGTCGACGTCACCGAACAGCGTCGGTTCCACATACCAGCCGCGCTCCAGACCCGGCGGACGTCCCCCGCCCGTGAGGATCTTCGCGCCCTCCTCCTGCCCGATCCGGATGTAGTCGAGGTTCCGGCGCTGCTGCCGCCGCGCCACCAGCGGGCCGACCTGGGTCGCCGGGTCCAGCGGGTCGCCGACGATCAGTGCGGCCGCCGCGGCGGTGAAGGCGTCCGCGAACTCGTCGTAGCGCGAGCGCGGCAGGAGGATGCGGGTCTGGGCCACGCAGGCCTGCCCGTTGTTCATCCAGGCGGCGGAGACGATCCCGGGGACGGACGTGGCGATGTCCGCGTCCGGCAGGACGACCGCCGCCGACTTGCCGCCGAGCTCCAGGGTCACGCGGGTCAGGTTCCTGGACGCCACCTCCATGACCCGCTTGCCGGCCGCGACCGAGCCGGTGAACGACACCTTGTCGACGCCCGGATGCCCGACCAGGTACTCGCTCACCTCACGGTCCGCCGGCAGGATCGACAGCACGCCCTCCGGCAGCCCCGCCTCCCGCGCGATCTCGGCCAGCACATACGCGTCCAGCGGCGACTCCGGCGACGGCTTCAGCACCACCGTGCAGCCGGTGAGCAGCGCGGGCGCGAGCTTGGCGGCCGCGACGAACTGCGGGACGTTCCAGGGGACGACGGCCGCGACCACCCCCACGGGCTCGCGCCGCACGAGGATCTTCCCGAGCACGCCGTCGCGCCGCTCCTCGTACGTGAAGCCGCGCGCGACGGTGATCGCCGCGTCCCACACCATCATCGCGCCGAGGGCCTGCGCGAGGACGCTCCAGGAGTACGGGGAGCCGTTCTCGGAGGAGATCACCCGGGCGATCTCCTCGTGCCGCAGCGCGATGCCGTCCTTGATGCGGGTGACGACGGCGATCCGCTCGTCGAGCGACAACCGGGGCCAGGGCCCCTCGTCGAAGGCCCGCCGCGCCGCGGTGACCGCCCGGTCCACGTCGCCGGCCGACGCGTGCGGCACCCGCCCGATGACCTCCTCGGTGTGCGGCGAGACGACCTCGATGACGTCCTTGCCCAGGGGGTCGATCAGTTCCCCGCCGATGAACAGCTGTCCGTGTTCCACGAGCTCGGCCATGACCACTGCCTTCGTCTGCGTTTCTGACGGTGTTTCAGAAACTGATACCAGTTCTAGTTATAGTGGGCAATGGCCGTGTGACGGAGGGCAGATGAAGAGCAGTCAGGGCGAACCCACCACGTACGACCACGGCGGCGGTGTCCGCTCGCTCCGGGTGCCCATCCCGGACAACCCGCTGGGGCACACCCTGGTGTACGTCGTCGACACCGACCGTGGGCCGGTCCTGATCGACACGGGCTGGGACGACCCGGCGTCCTGGGCGGCGCTGACCGCCGGACTGACCGCGTGCGGCACGTCCGTCTCGGAGCTGTGCGGAGTCGTGATCACCCACCACCATCCCGACCACCACGGCCTGTCCGGCCAGGTGCGGGAGGCCTCCGGGGCGTGGGTGGCGATGCACGCGGCGGACACCTCCATCGTGCGGCGGACCCGCGAGACGCGTCCCGAGCGCTGGTACACGTACATGGCGGCCAAGCTCACCGCCGCCGGTGCCCCGGAGGAGCACATCGCCCCGCTCCGCACGCCTCCCGCCCGTCGTCGCCCCTTCCCCGGCCTGGCGCCCGCCCTCCCCGACCGCGAGATCGTCCCGGGTGAGTTCCTCGACCTGCCCGGCCGCCGGCTGCGCGCGATCTGGACGCCGGGCCACACCCCCGGCCATGTCTGCCTCCACCTGGAGGAGGACCATCCCGCTCGACTCCCGGGCCACGGGCGCCTGTTCTCCGGCGATCACCTGCTGCCGGAGATCACCCCGCACATCGGCCTGTACGAGGATCCCGACGATGCCACCGTCACCGATCCCCTGGGCGACTACCTCGACTCCCTCGAACGCGTCGGCCGGCTCGCCCCCGCGGAGATCCTCCCGGCCCACCAGTACGCCTTCACCGACGCGCCGTTCCGGGTAAGGGAGTTGCTCACCCACCACGAGGACCGTCTCACCGGACTGCTCGCCCTCCTCGCCACCCCGCTCACCCCCTGGCAGCTCGCGGAACGCATGGAGTGGAACCGCCCCTGGCCGCAAATTCCCTACGGTTCACGGAACATCGCGGTCTCGGAGGCGGAGGCCCATCTACGGCGACTGGTGAAGCAGGGACGCGCTGAGGCGGTGACCGGGAGCGACCCGGTGACGTACGTGGCCGGGTAAATCGCTCGCGGCCGACGAGGGCTCCTTGATACCAACGCCCTCATGGACCCGCTGCAGCGGCTGCTCGCCGAACGCGCCTGCGAGCGCCTCGTCGTCGACTTCGTCCACCGGCTGGATCTCGGCGAACCCTCCTCGGTGGCCGAGCTGTTCACCGAGGACGGAACCTGGGAGTGGCCGGCGGGCGGTCGGCTGGTCACGGGGCGGACGGCGCTGCGGGAGCACTTCGGTTCGCGTCCCGCCGACCGGCTCTCGCGCCGCCTCATGTCGAACATCCTGGTCACCCCGACCGCACCGGCCACCGCCCTGGCCACCTCGTATTTCTCGACGTACCGGGTCGACGGCTACGAGGGCGGCGTCGTCCCCGCCGGACCGCCCGTCCAGGTCGGGCACTACCAGGACGCGTTCCGCCAGGTCGACGGGGTGTGGCTGCTGGAGACCCGGGTGCTGTTCCTCCCCTTCGGCGGACCGACACCCCACGTAGGCTGCTGACTTGATCGGATCACCGGATCGTCAGGTCGCCGGGTCGTCGGATCATGGGGATCAGGAGCCGTGGCCGGGGGGCCGGGGTCATGAGGGGGATGAGGGCCGATGAATCATGCGACCGAGGTGTTCCAGCCACTCCAGGCGGACGATCCGCCCGTGGTGGCCGGTTACCGTCTCGCCGCCCGGCTCGGGGCGGGCGGCATGGGACGGGTCTACCTGTCGCACACACAGGGTGGCCGGCCACTGGCCATCAAGGTGGTACGCCCCGAACTGGCCGACGACCCGGCCTTCCGGCGGCGGTTCCGCCGGGAGATCAAAGCCGCTCGGCGGGTCCGCGGCGCGTACACCGCCGAACTGATCGACGCCGACGCCGACGGCGTACCTCCCTGGCTGGCCACGCTGTACGTACCCGGGCCCTCGCTGGCCGAGGCCGTCGCCCGGCGCGGGCCGTTGCCGGTGCCCGCGGTGCTGTGGCTGATGGCGGGGGTGGCGGAGGCGCTGCAGGCCATCCACGGTGCGGGAATCGTGCACCGGGACCTGAAGCCGTCGAACGTGCTGCTGGCCGCCGACGGACCGCGCGTGATCGACTTCGGCATCTCGCTGGCCTCCGACGTCACCTCGAACACCGCCACCGGCCTCGCCGTCGGCACACCGCAGTACATGGCTCCCGAGCAGGCGACCGCGGGCGAGGTCACCGCGGCGACCGATGTGTTCGCGCTCGGCCAGACGGCGGCGTTCGCGGCCCTGGGCGAGCCGCTGTACGGGGACGGTCCCTCGGTCAGCGTGCTGTACCGGATCGTGCACTCGGAACCCGACCTGTCCCTGCTGCCCGAACCGCTCCGTCCGCTGATCGCCCGCTGCCTGGCCGCCGATCCGGCGGAGCGGGTCACTCCGGCGGAGATCGTCGAATGGTGCAGGCAACGTCTGGGCGGAGAGGCGGACAGCGGCGCCGGGCCGGCGGTCTGGCGGGAGATCACCGGGCCGGAGGTGTCGGTTCCGTCTCCGGTCCCCGATCCCACCCCGGTGCACACGCTGCCCTTGATCCCGCGGCCCTCGCACAAGACGCCGCAGCACGAGACATCCCGACACGCTGTGCCCACCGACGCGATGCCCTCGAACGCGATGGCTCCGCACGCCATGGCCCCGCACGCGATGCCCTTGATCGCGCCGGTACGGTCGCAGCTCACGCGGCCGGACGGGCGGCCGGCCCGGCGTCGGCGCACCGCGCTGGTCACGGCCGCCGCCGTCACCGCGGGCGCGCTGGTGCTGACCGGTCTGACGTGGACGGTCGTGGAGGCTGCGGACCGGCTCCGCCACCGGGACGACACGACCGGGGCCTCCTCGACGCCCGGCCCGTCCAGGTCCGCGAGGTCGTCGGCGTCCTCGTCGACAGCCGCGCCGGACTCGGCGGCCGGTGACCGGACATCGCAGGGGGCGGGCTCCGCCTCGACCGTGCCCAAGACGCCGCAGGCCACCGCGTATCCCCTCCAGTGGCTGGACGCGAAGACCTCACTGGACGTCAAGGAGCCGGTCCGGCGCGAGGACAGCAAGGGGGACATCCGCTTCACCTGCGAGCAGACCGGCTGCGCGCTGGAGAGTGACACCAGCGTGTTCAACATGCTGTACGGCGATCCCGGCGGCTCTCTCGACTCGTGCCGCATCGTCCTCACCGGCGCCAAGAGTCACCGGCTTCCCCTCGCCGCGGCGGCGGCCGGCAGCGAGATCTGCGTCAAGCACCCCTCCGGAGACATCGCCCTGCTCGTGATCCAGGTGAAGTCGACCGCACTGCCGGACATCGCCTTCGTGACCGCGGACATGACGGTCTGGCGGGCTGCCTAATCAGCGGCCCGCCGTCGACCTGATCAACTCGGCTGCCGGTAGTAGGAGTTCGGTCTCCTCGCGGCTCATCGTCGGGTTGGCCGCGCGCCTCCGCAAGGCCTCGGCAAGGCCCTCCTCGGTGAGGTCGGAGGGGTCGGCCAGCAGCGCGGTCAGCATCGCCCGGGCCGGGTCGGCGATGGGCTGGGGAGAGACGGCCACCTGGGCGAGGATCACCGCGGACATGCCCCAGTCGAGCCCGGGGTCGCCCTCCTCCGCGTTGGCCCAGTCGATGACCCGGGGGCCGTCGGGCGTGAGGATCACGTTGTCCGGGTGGAGGTCCAGGTGCAGGATGCGGGCGTCGGCCGAGACCCGTCCGGGCAGGGCGTGCAGCTCGCGCAGCAGCCGGGCGAGGACGGCCCCCGCCTCCTCGGCGTCCAGCGTGCCCGCCCCGAACGCGTGGAGCATCGTCGGCCCGTTCAGCCGCTCCATGACCAGGTCGGCGCGTGAGCCGGAGGACCGTACGGCGGGTGCGGGGTAGCCGTGCCGGCGCACGTGTGTCATCACCGCCGCGAGGGTGGCCGAGTCCTCCCAGCCCTCCCGGTCACGGCGCAGCACCCACGCCTCGTCGATCTCGTACACGTCGGCCGTTCGGCCCGAGCCGAGCAACCGGCCCGGCGGCCCGCCCGGCACCCCGGCCGGCAGCCCGCCCGACACCCTCCCCGTATGCGTCATGGTCACAACATATCGGCGGCTTCCGCCCCCTCCGGGGCGCTTTCACAGCCGCCCCTCGGACGCCCGGCTACCTGCCGGTAGAGTGGCCGCGTCGTCATCACGCCCGTACAGGGGGAAGCCGGTGCAATTCCGGCGCTGACCCGCAACCGTGAGAGCCGGATCGCCCGGTACGGGACCGTGACCGGCTCACGTGCGTCGGCAGGCCCGTCGTCGCACGGCACCGTCGAGGTATACGGAGCCGAGCCGCCGGGATGTCCCGTGCTGCCCGGCTGCGTGACCTCACCGACCGGGAGAGGCACCCGCCGATCATGAACATCCGCCGCAGCGCCGCCGCACTGGCCGCCGCCACCGTCGTGCTGGGTGCCGCGGTCCCCGCCGCCGCCACCCCGTCCCCCACCCCGTCGGTGGCGATACCCGACGGTCTGTACGGCACCACCGACCCGACGTACGACGGCGTCTGGCGCCAGTCGCTGGCCCTGCTCGCGCAGCGGACCACGGGCGTCACCCCCGCCGACCGGGCCGTGGCCTGGCTGGCCGGACAGCAGTGCGCGTCCGGCGCCTTCGCCGCGTTCCGCGCGGACACCGCCAAGGCGTGCGACGCCAAGCTGATGGTGGACACCAACAGCACCGCGGCGGCCGTCCAGGCACTGGCCGCGCTGGGCGGCCACCAGGCAGCGACCGAGAAGGCCGTCGGCTGGCTGAAGTCGGTCCAGAACGCCGACGGCGGCTGGGGCTACACCCCCGGCGGCGCGAGCGACGCGAATTCGACCTCCGTGGTGACGGGCGCGATGGCGGCGGCCGGGGAGAAGACTTCGGAGGTGCGAAAGGGCGGCAAGTCGTCGTACGACGCTCTCCTCAAGCTCTCCATCAAGTGCGACATCGACCCCGACGGCGGCGCGTTCGCGTACCAGCCGGACAAGAAGGGCGCCCTCGCGGCCAACGCGGACGCGACGGCGGCGGGCGTGCTCGGGGTCCTCGGCAAGGGGTTCGTGACGACGGCCGGCAAGACGTCGGCGCCCCCCACCTGCGACCCCGCCACTGCGGGCACCCCGAGCGGACTCGCCCGCAACGGCTCCGCATACCTCGCCCAGTCGGTCCACGACACCGGCTACCTGAAGTCCGCGCTCCCCGGCGCCGAGGACCAGCCCGACTACGGCAACACCGCCGACGCCGTCGTCGCCCTCGCCGCGCAGGGTGCGACCGAGCAGGCGAAGACGGCCCTCTCCTGGCTCGAGCAGAACTCCGCAGGCTGGGCGAAGCAGAGCGGCCCCGCCGCCTACGCCCAGCTGATCTTCGCGGCCCACGCCATGGGCGCCGACCCCCGCCACTTCGGCGGCTCCGACCTCGTCGCGCAGCTCGACGCGACGGGTCCGACCCCGCAGGCCACGGCGAAGGCCACCGATCAGGCCGCCGACGCCGACAAGAAGGACGACTCGGATTCCGGTTACGGCGTCTGGTGGATCGTCGGCGTCTTCCTCGTCGCCGGTATCGGCATCGGCTTCCTGATCAGCGTCCGTGGCAGGAAGCGGCAGCCGTGAAGCGCCGGTGCGCCGCCCTCGTCCTCGCCGCGCTGCTGCTGTCGCTGACCGGCACGGTCCAGTCGGCCCAGGCCGCCGGCTACCGCTACTGGTCGTTCTGGGACCGCTCCGGCGACGGCTGGACGTACGCCACCCAGGGCCCGTCCACCGCCCGCCCCGCCGACGGCGACGTCCAGGGCTTCCGGTTCGCGGTGAGCGCGGACTCCCAGGACGCGTCGCAGCCGCGCGGCGCGGCGTCCTTCGCGACGATCTGCGCGAAGACGCCCGCAAGGGACGGCACGAAGCGGGTGGCCCTGGTCATCGACTTCGGCACGACGGCCGACGCGCCGAGCGGCGAGACCCCGCCGTCACCGCGCACGGCCTGCGCCCGGGTCTCGCCCGACGCGACGACGGCCGAGGCGCTCGCCTCGGTCGCCAAACCGCTGCGCTACGACACGAACGCCCTGCTGTGCGCGATCGCGGGGTATCCGGAGACGGGCTGCGGCGAGCAGGTGTCCGGGCAGGCGTCGGGCCAGGCGTCCGAGCAGGCGTCGGGCGCCGAGGAGCCGACGTCCGCCGGGAAGCCGGAGAAGGACGGCGGACCGTCCGTGGGCCTGTACGCGGGCGTGGCGGCGGTGGCGGTGCTGGGCGCGGCGGCGCTCTGGCAGGCCCGGCGGCGAGGATCCCGCAGGGATGGCTGACGGCCCGATCACTGATGGCCGGATCGCTGATGGCCGCCCCCGCACACCACGCACCCCGCTCCACCCGGCCGCCTGGTGGCTGTGGGCCCTCGGTCTCGGCACCGCCGCCACCCGCACCACCAACCCGCTCCTCCTCGGTCTCCTCCTCACCGTCTCCGCCTACGTCGTCACCACGTGCCGCCCCGACACCCCCTGGTCCCGCTCCTACTCCGCGTTCCTCAAGCTCGCCCTCGCCGTCCTCGTCATCCGTCTGGTGTTCGTCGTCGCCCTGGGATCCCCGATCCCCGGGACTCAGGTGCTCGTCACGCTTCCCGAAGTCCCGCTCCCCCACTGGGCGCAGGGCATCCGGCTCGGCGGCGCGGTCACGGCCGAGGGCCTGCTCTTCGCGTTCTACGACGGCCTGAAACTGGCGACCCTGCTCGTCTGCGTGGGTGCCGCCAACGCCCTGGCCAGCCCCTCCCGCCTCCTCAAGACGCTCCCCGGCGCCCTGTACGAGACGGGGGTGGCGGTGGTCGTGGCCCTCACCTTCGCCCCGAACCTCATCGCGGACGTCCACCGCCTGCGCGCCGCCCGCCGTCTGCGGGGCCGCCCGGACACGGGTCTGCGCGGCCTGCTCCAGGTGGGCCTGCCGGTCCTGGAGGGCGCCCTGGAACGCTCCGTCGCCCTCGCCGCCGCGATGGACGCCCGCGGCTACGGCCGTACCGCCGACGTCCCCGCCCCCGTCCGCCGGACGACCGCCGTCCTCACGCTCGGCGGTCTGCTCGGCGTCTGCGCGGGAACGTACGGCCTGCTCACCGCGGCGGGCGGCAGCTACGGCCTCCCGGTGCTGTTCGCCGGAGTCGTCGCGGCCCTCGCCGGACTGCGGCTGGGCGGCCGCCGCTCCCCGCGCACCCGCTACCGCCCGGACCGCTGGACCCCGCGGGCCTGTCTCACCGCCGCCTCCGGTGTCGCGGTCGCGGCCCTGCTCACCGTGGCCGCGTCCGCCGATCCGGCTGCCCTGCACCCCGGTGTGGTCCCGCTGACCGCCCCCGCCCTCCCGCTCTGGCCGGCGGCGGCCGTACTCCTCGGCCTGCTGCCCGCGTTCCTCTCCAAGGAGCCGTCGTGATCCGCTTCGAGAACGTCTCCGTGACGTACGACGGCGCCACCGAACCCACCGTCCAGAACGTCGACTTCACCGTGCCCGAGGGTGAACTCGTGCTGCTGGCGGGCCCGTCGGGCGTGGGCAAGTCGACGCTCCTCGGCACGGTGTCCGGCCTGGTCCCGCATTTCACCGGGGGCACCCTGCGCGGCCGCGTCACGGTCGCCGGCCGCGACACCCGCACCCACAAGCCGCGCGAACTCGCCGACGTCGTGGGCACGGTGGGGCAGGACCCCCTCTCGCACTTCGTGACGGACACCGTCGAGGAGGAACTCGCCTACGGCATGGAGTCGTTGGGCCTTTCGCCGGAGGTGATGCGCCGCCGCGTCGAGGAGACTCTCGACCTGCTCGGTCTGGCCGCCCTCCGTGACCGCCCCATCGCCACCCTCTCCGGCGGCCAGCAGCAGCGGGTCGCGATCGGCTCCGTCCTCACCCCGCACCCGCGCGTGCTCGTCCTGGACGAGCCGACCTCCGCGCTCGACCCGGCGGCCGCCGAGGAGGTGCTCGCCGTCCTCCTCCGCCTGGTCCACGACCTCGGTACGACGGTGCTGCTGGCGGAACACCGCCTGGAACGCGTCCTCCAGTACGCCGACCAGGTCGCCCTGCTGCCGTCCCCGGGCGCGGCCCCGCTGCTCGGCACCCCGGCGGACATGATGGCCGTGTCCCCGGTCTTCCCGCCGGTCGTGAGCCTGGGCCGGCTGGCGGGCTGGTCCCCGCTGCCACTGACCGTCCGGGACGCCCGCCGACGCGCCGGTGACCTGCGCGAACGTCTGGCAGGGCGGGAAGCTGCCCTGAGGGTGGACACTCCCCCGGCGCCCCCTGCCGGGCTCCCCGCCGGGCCCCCGGCCGGTCCTCCCGCCCGCCGCCGCTTCCGCCGTCCTCCCCCCGCGCCGTCCGCCTCCGCGGCCCCCGCCGAGGCCCGTTCCCTCTCCGTGCGCCGGGCCCGGGTCCAGGCGCTGCGCGAGGTGGACCTCACCGTCCTGCCCGGCGAGACCGTCGCCCTCATGGGCCGCAACGGCGCCGGGAAGTCGACGCTGCTCAACACCTTCGTAGGCCTCGTCGAGCCGTCGGCGGGAACGGTCCACGTCGGCGGTCTCGTGCCGCACCGCACTCCGCCCCGGGACCTGGTCCGCCGCGCCGGTCTGGTCCCGCAGGAGCCGCGCGACCTGCTGTACGCCGACACGGTGGCCGCCGAGTGCGCGGCCGCCGACCGGGACGCGGGGGCCGCCCCCGGCACCTGCCGGGCCCTGGTCTCGGACCTCCTCCCCGGCATCACGGACGGCACCCACCCCCGCGACCTCTCCGAGGGCCAGCGCCTCACCCTCGCGCTGGCGGTCGTCCTCACCGCCCGCCCGCCGCTCCTTCTCCTGGACGAACCGACCCGGGGCCTGGACTACGCGGCGAAGGCGCGCCTGGTCGCCGTCCTGCGCGGACTCGCGGCGGCCGGGCACGCGATCGTCCTGGCCACCCACGATGTGGAGCTGGCCGCGGAACTGGCCCACCGGGTGGTGCTGCTCGCGGAGGGCGAGGTGATCGCCGACGGCCCGACGGCGGAGGTGGTGGTCTCCTCCCCCTCTTTCGCCCCGCAGGTCACGAAGATCCTGGCCCCGCAGGGGTGGCTCACGGTCCCGCAGGTGCGCGAGGCACTGCGGGAGGAGCTGCCGGAGGCACTGCGGGAGGAGCGGCCGGAGGCACTGCGGGAGGAGCGGCCGGAGGCACTGCGGGAGGAGCGGCGATGACGATGCCCAGGCGGCGTCCGGTGCATCTGGGCCTCCGTTCGCTCGCCGCGTTGGCGCTGGTCAGCGCGGTGGGCGTGATCGCGTTCGGCTGGCCTTTCCTCGCCCCGCCCACCTCCGCGCTGAACGCGCACTCCCAGGACGCCCCCTGGCTGTTCGCGGGCCTGCTGGTGCTGCTGGTCGCGGTCGTGGCGGCGACGATCTCGGAGTCGGGGCTCGGCGCGAAGGCGGTGGCGATGCTGGGCGTGCTGGCGGCGACGGGCGCGGCCCTGCGTCCGATCGGCGCGGGGACGGCGGGCATCGAGCCGATGTTCTTCCTGATGGTGCTGAGCGGTCGGGTCCTCGGGCCGGGGTTCGGCTTCGTCCTCGGCTCGGTCACGATGTTCGCGTCCGCGCTGCTGACGGGCGGGGTGGGCCCGTGGATGCCGTTCCAGATGCTGGCGATGGGCTGGTTCACGATGGGCGCGGGCCTGCTGCCGGGCGGCGACCGGCTCCGTGGCCGTGCCGAACTGGCCCTGCTCGCGGCCTACGGCTTCGTGGCCGCCTTCGCGTACGGCACGGCGATGAACATGGCCGGGTGGCCCTTCATGGGCGCGCTGGCCTCGGGGGTCGCCTTCGACCCGGACGGCGCGGTGCCCGAGAACCTGGCCCGCTTCGCCGCGTACTGCGTGGCGACCTCACTGGGCTGGGACCTGGGCAGGGCGGTGGTCACGGTCCTGCTGACCCTCACCCTCGGCCCGGCGGTGCTCAGGGCGCTACGCAGAGCCACCCGGCGCGCGGCCTTCGAGACCGCGGTCACATTCGAGGCCCCACGGAAGGGCCCAGAAGGCCGTTGACCGGTGAACCACCCCACATGACTCACATCACCTACTACCCGACCTAGTCGGACAAATAGGACGCCATGCCCATGCCATAACACCCTCTGACCTGGGCATTGAGAGCCAGCTCACACGGAACGCCGAACCCCCGAATACGACCACAACTAGCAAAAGGGGTCTTTGCGGACGGCGCTCGATCCTGTTTCTCTGGATGACGTCGCAGGGTGCCGCCGAGTCCACGGACTCAGGCACCACGGCATGCAGCCACCTACCGCAACCACACGGTGCGGCCACGCACCGCGTGACTCCGGCATGCAAGCGACCGCCATCGTCTCCGAAGAAAAAGGTTCTCCGTGTCCGTCTCCGTCATCCGTCGCATCGCTTCCCCGAAGAAGGCCCTCACCGGCATCGCCGTGGCCGCCGCCACCGCGGGGATGGCGCTGTCCGCCGCCCCCGCCCACGCCGCCACGACCTCCTCCGCCGCCCAGGCCCAGGCGATCGCGCACAAGATGATCCCGAACGCGGCTCAGTACAAGGCCTTCTCCAACATCGTGAAGCACGAGAGCGGCTGGAACGTCAGCGCCAAGAACGCCTCCTCCGGCGCCTACGGCCTCGTCCAGGCCCTGCCCGGCTCCAAGATGGCCTCGGCCGGTTCCGACTGGAAGAGCAACGCCAAGACCCAGATCAAGTGGGGTCTGGACTACATGAACTCCCGTTACGGCAGCCCGGTCGCCGCCTGGAACTTCTGGCAGGCCAACGGCTGGTACTGAGCCACGCCACCGCGCTGAACAAGCGCCCCCGTACCGTCGAAGGCGGCGGCCCCCGATCCCCGGGGCCGCCGCCTTCGGCGTTTCCCGCCTTCGGGATTTCTCACCTTCGCGTGATCCACTGACCCGATGACGACCGAGCCCACCCAGGACGCCGAAACACGGGGCGTCCCCCTGGTCCCCGTCCTGCTCGCCCTGACGGTGGTCAGCGGCCTGATCGACGCGGTCAGCTACCTGGGTCTCGGCCACGTCTTCACCGCCAACATGACCGGCAACGTCGTCGTGCTGGGCTTCGCGGCGGCCGGCGCCCCGGGCTTCTCCGTCCCGCACACGGTGACCTCGCTGGCCTGCTTCCTGGTGGGCGCGGTCGTCGGCGGGCGGACGTCCCGCCGCCTGGGGGCCGGCTCCCGCCGCAGGTGGACGAGGATGACGCTGGCGGCGGAGGCGGTACTGGTGGGCATCTCGGCAGCGGTGGCCTTCGCCGCCCCGGACGACGCCCCCGTCACCGTCTACGCGGTCATCACCCTGACCGCGTTCGCGATGGGCCTGCGCAACGCGACCGTACGCAAGCTCGGCGTGGCCGACCTCACGACCACCGTCCTGACGATGACCCTCACCGGCCTGGCCTCGGACTCCCGGGCGGGCGGCGGCGCGGGCAACCGCTCCCCCCGGCGTACGGCGTCGGTGATCGCCATGGTCGTCGGCGCGGCACTCGGCGCCTGGCTGGTACTCCGCTACGGCATCGCCGTCCCGCTGCTGGTCGGGGCGGTGGTCGTGGGAGCACTGGCGCTGACGGCGTCCGGCCGGGAGTAGCAGGTGAGGGGCCGGAAGCGGGCCGTGCGCAGGCCGGAGGCAGGCCCGTGCGCAGACCGGGCGCAGACCCGGCGCAGACCGGAAGCGGCCCGGGGGCGAACCGGAAGCAGGCCGGGAGCGCGACGGCTCGGCTCCCGGCCGCCGCATGTCACTCCGCGCTGACCCGGAGTTCCTTCACCCCGTTGATCCAGGCGGACCGCAACCGGCGCGGGTCTCCCACGAGCCTCAGGTCGGGCAGGGCATCGGCGATGGCGTTGAAGATGAGGTTGATCTCGAGCACGGCGAGTGACTTGCCGAGGCAGAAGTGGGGCCCGCCGCCGCCGAAGCCGAGGTGGGGATTCGGATCCCGGGTGACGTCGAACTCGTCGGGCCGCTCGAACACCTCGGGGTCGCGGTTGGCGGAGGAGTAGAAGAGCCCGACCCGGTCCCCCTTCCTGATCGACTTCCCGCCCAGTTCGGTGTCCTGGGTGGCGGTCCGCTGGAAGGCGATGACGGGGGTGGCCCACCGCACGATCTCCTCGGCGGCGGTGCCGGGCCGATCCCGCTTGTACAGCTCCCACTGCTCGGGATGGGTGAGGAAGGCGTGCATCCCGTGGGTCGTGGCGTTCCGGGTCGTCTCGTTCCCGGCCACGGCCAGCATCAGCACGAAGAACCCGAACTCGTCGGAGTTGAGGTTGCCCTCGTTCTCGGCGGCCACGAGCGTCGAGACGATGTCGTGAGCGGGGCACTGCTTCCGCTCGGCGGCCATGTTCATGGCGTACGCGAGGATCTCGGCGGCGGACTGCTGCCCGACCTCGGCGGTGATGGCGAACTCGGGATCGTCGTACCCGATCATCTTGTTGGACCAGTCGAAGATCTTGGAGCGGTCGTCCTGGGGCACGCCGATCAGTTCGGCGATGGCCTGCAGGGGCAGCTCCGAGGCGACGGACGTGACGAAGTCGAAGGAACCGTCCTGCGCACGGGCGCTCTCGACGATCGCCGTGGCCCGGTTGCGCAGCCGCTCCTCCAACGCCCGGATCGCCCGGGGCGTGAACCCGCGCTGCACGATCTGCCGTACGCGCGTGTGCTCGGGCGGATCCATGTTCAGCAGGATGAACCGCTGGGCGTCGATCGAATCCCGTTCGATGTGCTCGTTGAACCGGATGATCGCGGTGTTGAGGTAGGAGGAGAAGATCTCGGGGTGGGTGGAAACGTACTTCACATCCGCGTGGCGGGTCACCGCCCAGTACCCCTCGTCCTGGAAGCCGGCGACATTGCCCGTCTGAGGGATCCAGCGGACCGGTTCGGCACCGCGCAACTCGGCGAACTCCGGTAGCGGCACTTGGTGTTGCAGCAGGTCGGGATCGGTGAAGTCGAACCCGTCGGGAAGCGCTGGACAGGGCATCGGCGGCTCCAGCCATCTGACGATGCGATCTGACGGTTCATCAGAAACAGATTGCCGTGAAGGTAGTTCAGGACCCTCGAGGCTGCAAGACCCTTGCGGTGACGCACATCACGTAAGCAGACTGCACACAGCAGAGAACTAGAACACGTACTAGTTCCGAAGGGATCCGCACCCATGGCCGCCGAACCCGTGATCGTGGAAGCAGTCCGCACCCCCATCGGCAAGCGCGGCGGCGCGCTCGCCAACCTGCACCCCGCCTATCTCCTGGGCGAGACCTATCGCGAACTACTCGGCCGCACCGGCATGCCCGCCGACGCCGTGGAACAGATAGTCGGCGGCACGGTGACCCACGCCGGCGAACAGTCCATGAACCCGGCACGGACAGCATGGCTGACGATGGGCCTCCCGTACGAGACCGCCGCGACGACGGTCGACTGCCAGTGCGGCTCCTCGCAACAGGCGAGCCACATGGCGGCGAACATGATCGCGGCGGGCGTCATCGACGTGGGCATCAGCTGCGGAGTGGAAGCGATGTCCCGCGTCCCCCTCGGCTCGGGCTCGAAGCACGGCCCCGGGAAACCGTTCCCGGAGGAGTGGAACGTGGACCTCCCGAACCAGTTCGAGGCGGCTGAACGCATCGCGCGCCACCGGGGGTTGAGCCGCTCGGACGTGGACGCCCTGGGCCTCCTCTCCCAGGACCGAGCGGCGGCGGCCTGGTCGGAGGAACGCTTCAAGCGCGAGACCTTCGCCGTCCAGGTCCCGACGACGGAGGACGAACAGGCGGCCGGCCAGGGCATGTGGCGCCTGGTCGACCGCGACGAGGGCCTGCGGGACACCTCCCTCGACGCGCTGTCCCGCCTGAAGCCGGTCATGCCGACGGCGATCCACACGGCCGGCAACTCCTCGCAGATCAGCGACGGCGCGGCGGCGATCATGTGGGCGTCGAAACGCATGGCCCGCGCCCTGAAGCTGAAGCCGAGGGCGAGGATCGTCGCCCAGGCCCTGGTGGGCGCGAACCCGCACTTCCACCTGGACGGCCCGATCGACGCGACCCGCGCGGTCCTCGGCAAGGCGGGCATGACCCTGAAGGACATCGACCTCGTCGAGATCAACGAGGCTTTCGCGTCAGTGGTGTTGAGCTGGGCGAAGGTCTTCGACCAGGACCTGACCAAGGTCAACGTCAACGGCGGCGCGATCGCCCTCGGCCACCCGGTAGGAGCGACCGGCGCCCGCCTCATCACGACGGCCCTGCACGAACTGGAGCGCACGGACAAGGAGTTCGCCCTGATCACCATGTGCGCGGGCGGCGCACTGGCGACCGGCACGATCATTCAGCGCCTGTAGCTCCACCGCCGGTCCAGGCGAGGAACGTCGAGAACGCGGCGGGCTCGATCGCGAGGATCGGGCCCGCCGGGGTCTTGGAGCTGGAGCAGCAAACGGCCGTCAGGGCACAGGTGACACGATCTTGTTGAGCGGTCCTGGTCGGGCGTGACTGTCGTGACGCTCTGATCGTTCGGGTGGGTGTGACGACTCGGCCGTGGATCGTGGCCCGACGACTTGTGGGCGCTGATCGAGCCGTTGCTGCCGCCTCGGCCCGAGCGGCCTCCGGGGCAGACCTGCCGGCGGCGCCTGGACCGCTGGCAGCAGGCAGGCGCCTTCGACCGGTTCCACCGCATCCTGCTCGCGGCGCTGAACACGGCCGGCGAACTCGACTGGACCCGCGCGTGCGTGGACGGCTCCCACGTCCGCGCCAAAAAGGGGGAGACGCGACCGGTCCGTCGCCGGTCGACCGGCGGAAGACTGGCAGCAAACACCATCTGATCTGCGACGGGAAGGGCACTCCACATCTGCCGGCGACGCCTCAAGAAGGCCCACCCATGCTCCTGTTACGAGCTCCAAGAGCCCGAAGACCGAGGCGGCTCAGGTCAGCTTCTTCCCCCGGTGGGGCGATCTCGTCGGGTCGGCTCAGCCCCCGTGAGGGCTGTGCCGAGTCACTTCCTGCCGAGCCGCCGGCCGCCCCAAGGTCTCTGCAGATCCATTGGCGACGGAGCCGTTCCCGCCTATCGCGGCCCTGACGGCTCGGCCGGTCGATTCGGCAGAGCCTTGGCGTTCTTGGCGGCGGCTGCCGCGACGGTTGCCAGGTCTTCGCCCGAGAAGCCGGCGCGGCTCAGCACCGCCAGAGATTTGTTCGTCGCCAGCGTGCACAACGCCAGCTCTGACGCCTCCGGCTCACCGGCCCCCGCCGCCAGCAACGCCTGCTCCAACCTCGCCCGCAGACCGTCGATCATGGCGCGGACCATCGCCCGGCCCTCCGCGTCGAGGGCCGGGAACTGCGTTGCCGACACCGTGAGCAGGCAGCCATCCGGGACCGTCGGGTCGGCGATGCGGTTCAGGGCAACCTGCAGGAAGGAGGCCACAACGGCGCTCGGGCTCGGGTGGGGGCCGGACAGTGCCTGCTCGTACAGCGGGTGGTAGGTCTGCGCGTACCGTTGGAGGCTTTTGCGGAAGAGGGCGCTCTTGTCGCCGAAGGTGCCGTAGAGCGAGCCCCGGCCCAGGCCCGTGCCCTCGGTCAGGCGATCGATCGAGGCCTCCGAATAGCCCCAGCGCCAGAAGACGTGCATCGCACGTCGTAGCGCCTCGTCCACGTCGAATTGCTTGCGGCCTGCCATGGTCCGTCAGCCTACACATCTTGTACCGATCGTTCAAAGATGGGTATGGTCGCCAGCATGACAAGCTTGCGTTCGCTGCGACTGCCTGACGGATTCCTTGACGTCTTCACCAGCCGGCTCGTGGAGGTGAACGGGCTACGACTGCACGCGGTCACCGGCGGGGACGGCCCCGCGCTGCTGCTGATCGGCGGGTGGCCCCAGACCTGGTACGCCTGGCGGGAGGTGATGCCCGCGCTCGCCCGCCGGCACACCGTCGTCGCCGTCGACTCGCGCGGGGCCGGGCTCTCCGACAAGCCCGACGACGGATACGACGCCGGCACGCTCGCCGCAGATCTGGTCGCGTTGATGGCCGCGCTCGGGCACGACCGGTTCGACGTGGTCGGCCACGACATCGGTACGTGGACCGGATACGCCCTCGCCGCCGATCACCCCGAGCGGGTGGGCCGACTCGCCATACTCGAAGCAGTGATCCCCGGTCTCACGCCGTCCCCGCCGTTCTTCGGCCCGGCCGCGGTCAACCTGAAGCTCTGGCAGTTCGGCTTCAACCGGCTCACCGACCTCAACGAGGAACTGGTCCGGGGACGGGAGCGGCTCTTCTTCGGCTGGCAGTTCGCCACCAAGGCCGCCACGCCGACCGCGATCCCCGCGTACGCCGTCGACGTCTACGTCGACGCGATCACCACGGATCCTCGCGCGCTGCGGGCGAGCTTCGCGTACTACCGGGCGCTGGACGAGACGATCGCGCAGAACGAGCAGCGCGGCAAGACCCGGCTGACGCTGCCGGTGCTCGCCGTCGGCGGCGCGCTGTGGAGTGGCGCGAATGCCGCCCAGACGATGCGGCTGGCGGCCGACGACATCACGGAGGTCGTCCTCGACGACTGCGGCCACTACCCGGCCGAGGAGCAGCCGACGCGGTTTGTCGAGATCCTGGAGGACTTCCTCGCGGCCGACCGGTAGCAGGCACGCCACACGGCTGGACTTCGCGAACGACAGGCGGAGCGTCACACACTCCGCTACGTCGTCGAGCAGGCCTTCGCCCTCCTCCACCGGTTCCAACGCCTCGCCATCCGATGGGAACGACGCCTCGAACTCCACGACGCCTTCGTCTCCCTGGCATGCAGCCTCATCTGCCGGCGACGCCTCAAGAAGGCCCACCCATGCTCCCGTTACGAGCTCAGGGCAGCAAACCCTGTGCCCTCGATGGAACCGAGCGAGTGCCGCTGTGACTCATTCGTATGTTCGTGCCGCCATGACCATGGCGGCCAAGAGGTTCCAGTCGGGCTGATCCGGAGTCTGTTTGCCGTGGTTCTCGCACCATCCGGGCAGGGAACCCACCCAGGCCCCCCATGCCTCAAGGAAGTTCTCGAGCGTGCGGTTCTCCCACTCCTCAGGTCGATCCCGTAGGTCAGCCAGAGCGGCAGCGAGGAATGCGACGAAATCTTCACGTGTCGTCACTCGAACCGCTTGATCATCCAAATTCGTAGCCGTGACCACAAGGAATTGCCGGCGAGAACGCTTCTGCTTCAGCAAGGCGGCCGCGTGGACAAACGCCAGGAGCCCGGCCCCGAAAGCGGGAGACCACAGCCAACCCCTGGGAAGGTCCTTATGGGGAGCGATCAGCCAGAACATCCCTGATGTGACCGCCCACGCGCCGAGGATCCGTAGAATCACCGCGCGCCGCGAGAGGGGCTTTGCCCGTAGCGCCTTCTGCCGCACCTCCTCGTATCTACCCGTCCTCGTGTAATAGGCGTGCAGCCATCGCGCATTGCGGCACGCCGCCCAGCCGAGCAGCCCCAGCCCCGCACCGAGCAGGGTCGCCTGAAACAGGATCACGGGGTCGTCGAAGCCGGACAAGGCCGCAGCAAACGCCACTGCCATCACAGTTCCGCTCGTCACCCCGACGCGCACGGGATGGCGAGCCGCCGCCAGTTCCAGCCGCGTAGGCGGCTCACCCGTCCCCAAGACCCGGTCGACCGCCAGCAACGCCTTTTCCCAGCGACGCATGTCCCCCCCCCCCCATGGAATCCCGCAGCAGCAACCAGGAGGGCGGCCCTGGTTGGAGTGCGAGAACCTCAGCCTTCGTTGATAAGCAGCGACCCGCAGACCGCGAACCCGTCCCCCGCCGCATCCGTCACGAGCAGCCTGGCGTACCGGGCGCTGTGCTGTCCCGGGGGCGCCACGAACTCGTCGATCTCGAGTCAAGGAGCGAACAGGCAAGCCGGGCCGGCTCAACCTCGGCCGACCGGAAGCGAACGCTCTCCGGGAGCGAGCCCCCAAGCCCCCAAGCCCCCAAGCCCCCAAGCCCCCAAGCCCCCGGAGCGACGAGACGAGACGCACCAACGTTTCACTACCCAACCGGCCGTCCACGCCGTCGAACCAAGATGTTAGTCTCGCGCTTTTCTACGATGAAGGACCCCGTTGACCCCCACCCCGGCCCCCACCCGTGACCGTCTGCCCTCCCTCACCGGGCTGCGGTTCTGGGCCGCGTTGCTTGTCGTGCTGTATCACCTGTCGCGGCAGGTCGGGATCGTGCCGGGGGTCAGTGATGTCGTCTGGTACGGGCGTAGTGGGGTCACGTTCTTCTTCGTGTTGTCGGGGGTCGTGCTCGCCTGGACCTACGACGGGGCGGGGGTGTCCGCGCGGGTGTTTCTGTGGCGGCGGTTCGCGCGGATCTGGCCGTTGCTCGCCGTCAGTGTCGGGGCGTCCGTCGGGGTGTGGTGGGCGGTCATGGACCGGGCCGTGTCGGTCAAGGCGGTGGGCGCGACCTTGCTGCTCGTGCACGCTTGGTTCCCGCAGCCCGTCATCTTCACCGGGGGTAACCCCGCCGCCTGGTCGCTGAGTGACGAGGCCTGGTTCTATCTGATCTTCCCCGTGCTGCTGGCCGTGCTTGCCAAGCGGCGAGCCAGGGTGTGGGGGTGGACGGCGGTCGGGGTCAGCCTCGGTGCTCTGCTGTTGTGGCCCGCACTGTCCGGGGCGTCGGCCACCACGCGCACCTGGGCGCTCGACTATCTGCCGCTGACCCGTTCCCTGCAGTTCGTGCTCGGAGTGGTGACCGGGCTCGCGCTCAAACACGGGTGGCGGTCGCCCGTGTCGCTGCCGGTGGCCGTCGGGCTCGTCGTCGCCTGGCATCTGGTGCTGATTCCGTGGTCGGGCGCGGTGCCGGACGCCGTCTGGTACAGCCCCTACTCCGCCTCCCAGCTGCTCTCCGCGCCCCTCTTCGCGGCCCTGATCTGGGCAGCAGCCCGTGCCGACCTCGACGGGCGGCGGACCGGGCTGGGCGGGGCCTGGATGATCCGGCTGGGGCACTGGTCGTTCGCCTGGTATCTCCTCCACGAGATCGTGATCCGGGTGGCCGTCTTCGAGTGGGGCAAGCCCGCGCCCGGCGGCGAGACGGTCGTGTTCTGGGCGGGGGTGCTGGTCGTCAGCCTCACCCTCGCGGCGCTGGCCTATCACTGCGTCGAACACCCCGCGGAACGTCGGTTGCGAAGCCTCGTGGGTGGCCGGCGGGACTCCGCACGCCCGTCCGCCGACCTGCCCGCCGGACGAGGGTGAGCTGACGCAGTTACGGCCGTCGGCGGCTCAGAGCGCCGAGGTCGGCCGCCGCCGCTGCCAGAGCCGCCGCAGCCGGACGGCCGTCGCCCAGACCGCCGCGATCAGGCCGGCCACGGCGAGGAACGCCAGCAGGACCAGCATCGGGTTGACCCAGAACGGCACGAGGTCGTACGAGGCGTTGCACTTGTTGTGCAGCGGGAAGACCCGCGACGGCTCACGCCAGTGCTCCTTGCGGTAGGCGTCGTCGTACTTCTGGCCCTCCCGGAGCGCGCACGTCTCCGCCACGTCCAGGCCGCCGGACCACGCTCCCCAGAACCACGTGAGGAACAGGCCCACGCACGACAGCACCGAGAGCGTCAGCCAGAAGACCGGCGTCCGCCGCACGCACCACGCCCTCGCGTTCGCGAGCGCGACCGCCGCCTTGCCGGACACCGTCTTCCCCGACACCGTCTTCCCCGACACCCTCTCCCCGACCATGCCGTGATTCCCCCCTCCCGGTGATCAGAACGCTCCGTCACCCCCAACTGCCGTCTGTACCATGCGTTTTGTCCCGTGCGCGTACTCAGCGGGCCGGGGTGCCCACGGGGAGGGGACGGAACATGCTGAGCGAGGCGTTGACCGCGGCCGCGGCCGGTGGGGGGATGGCCGTCGTGCAGTCGGCGGGGGCGGACAGCTGGGCCTGGTTCCGGGTGCGGTGCGCTCGGCTCGTCGGGCGGGGGGATGCCGACGCCGAGCGTGAGGCGCTGGACCGGCTCGATCGGACCGCGGCCGTGCTCGGCGCCGTCGACGAGGGTGAGCGGGAACGGGTGCGGGCCGTGCACGCGGTGCTGTGGCAAGGGGAGTTCGCCTCGCTGCTGGAGGCGCTCGCGCAGGAGGAGCGGGATCGGCTCGTCGAGCAACTCGTCCAGCTGACCAAGGAGTTCGGCGCAGATGACCGGCCGCAGGGCGGCGCCGTCAGCGGGAACACCTTTCACGGGCCCACCGCCGTCCAGACCGGCGATCACAACCGGCAGGAGAACCACTTCGGGTCCGGCGGATGAGCGACCCCCGTCCCGAGAACGGCAGCGCCGAGTCGGACCTCGGCGACGGAGGCCCGCGCGACGCGAACTCCGTCTACGACAACGCCTTCCACGGGCCCACCACCTTCCAGGTCGGTGACCGCAACACCCAGAACATCCATCACCACATCACCCACACCGGCCCCACCACCGTGGACCCCCTCGACACCACCGCCGACGAGCTCGCGCGTGTCGTCGGCGCGCAGTGGCAGGAGGAGGCCGGGCTGCGGCGGCTGCTCGACCCCGCGCCGCTGCCCGTGCGGTGGCGGGTGAGTGAGCGCAAGGTGGCGGGCAGGGTCGTCGCAGCCACCGCGGAGGGGGCGGCTCGGGCGCGGTTCGGGCCGCTGCCGGGGATCGGACCGACCACCCGGACACAGCTCCGTGACGGCGGCGGGTTGTCCGAACTGCACGCCGTATACGGCGGGTTGGCCTCCGGACGGCTGCTGCTCGTCGGGCCGCCGGCCGCCGGGAAGACCGCGGCCGCCGTGCTGCTGCTCCTCGACGCGCTCGCCCATCGGGCCGCGCGGGCCGCACCCTCCGACCGGGCTCGCGTGCCCGTGCCCGTGCTGCTCTCCCTCGACGGGTGGAACCCCGGCGAGGAGACCGCCGTCGACTGGGCCGCCGACCGGCTGACCCGCGAGTACACCCTCTTCCACGGGAAGGGAGGGCGGGGCCGCGCGCGTCAGTTGCTCGAACAGGGGCGCATCTCCCTCTTCCTCGACGGCCTCGACGAGGTCACCGGCCGACTGCGCGGGGCCATGGTGAGCGCGCTGGAGACGGCGCCGTTCCGGCTGGTGCTGGTGTCGCGGGCCAGGGAGGCGGTGCTCACCGCGAAGAAGGCCCGGCTGGGCGGCGCCCTCGCGGTGGAGATCCAGCCGGTCCGGCCCGCCGACGCCGCCGGGTATCTGCTGAACCGGCTGCCCTCCGCGCCGTCCGCCGCCTGGCGTGAGCTCACCGGGCGGCTCCTCACGGAGACCGGTTCGCCCACCGCCGGGCCGCTGGCCGCCGCCCTCGCCGGACCGCTCGCCATCGCTCTGGTCCGTGATGTCTACGGTGACGACGATCCCGTCGACGAGCTGCTCGACACCGCCCGTTTTCCCACGCCGGCGGCCATCGAGAACCACCTCCTCGATCACGCGGTCGTCGCCGCCTACACCCGACGCCCGGGACACCCCCGTCCCTCCTACTCCCCCGAGACCGCCGAACGGACCCTCCGCTACATCGCCGGGCACCTCACCCAGGAGAACTCCCGTGACCTGCGGTGGTGGCACATACCGGGCTGGACGGACCACCGGCCCCG
Organism: Streptomyces sp. NBC_00080; assembly: GCF_045041255.1. Classification (NCBI taxonomy): domain Bacteria; kingdom Bacillati; phylum Actinomycetota; class Actinomycetes; order Kitasatosporales; family Streptomycetaceae; genus Streptomyces; species Streptomyces sp. NBC_00080. The sequence continues at coordinate 6,617,191 of NZ_CP108235.1, read as the reverse complement.
CATGATCGCCGTGTGGATCGTCTCCGCGGTGGTGTGCGGGCCGCCCGGAGCGATCCTGGCCTGGAGCCTGACGCCGACGCCGCCGATAGTCGTGACCGGTGTCCTCTCGGCGATCGCGGGCGGCTACGGGATCGCCCGCCGGGTCGCGGAACTCGGCGTCCCGCAACCGCTGTCGAGCGCCGGCTGGCGCGACATCTTCACCCAGGAGACGGTGCGGGCGGGCTTGTGGCAGTGGATGTTCGTGGGCACCATGCTCTGCCTGCTGGTACCCCTGCTGATGGACCACGCCCCGCCGTTCTGGCTCTGGTACCTGGTCACTCTGCCGCTCGGTTTCAGCGAGGTGATGGTCACGGGCCGGGGCTACGAGATCGTCTCCCGCGCCCCCTTCCTCTCGGTGGGCGCGGGGCGCTACGACAAGGTGCGCGAGAGCTATGCGCGGCCCCCGGTGGTGGACACCCGGTCGGTGGGACCGCGGGACGTGTGGCGGCACCACATGGGGCTGCGCCTCTTCCTGGGTCTGGTGACCGGCTTCGCCCTCGGGCTGTACATCGGACCCTTGATCGGCTGGGCACAATTCCCGCTCATGGGCGCGATGTTCGCCCTCACCGCCTTGCTGTGGACCGGCGCCACCTCGGTCCTCGCCGGCAACCTCGCCGTCGCCACCGCCCTCACCGCCGTACAGCTCCACCACGAGGAGGGCACCCCCGTACGGCTGGTGCACTTCCTGGAGGACGCCCGTCGCCGCAATCTGCTGCGGGCGACGGGCCCCGTCTACCAGTTCCGGCACGCGCGGCTCCAGGAGCGGCTGGCCGCGAGCAGCGCGCCGGAGTGATCAGCTCACCGGCCGGGCGCCGGCATCGGAACGGTCTCGGTCCATCGGAACGTCATCGACAACGGTTTCTGGCCGCCGGGGAAGACCGCGCGGGCGGTGTTGGAGATGCCCGACGCCATCGGGTCCTTCGCTCCGCTCTCGTACCCTTCCTTCGACACCCCGCGGGTCAGTGACTCGACGGTCATCTTCTGTGTGATCTCGAACTGCACCGTTCCCCGCCGGTTCAGCTTGTTGTATCCGGTCACGGTCGCCTTCATGTTGAAGGAGCCGAGCACCGCGCGGGTGGCGCCCGCCGCCGTGTCCGGGTCGTTGTCACCGGCGAGCTGCATGAGGGCGTCGGACACTTCGCCCACCATCATTCCCTTGAGGGGAAGATCGTTCATGGCCGCGCCGTACTTGGTCTTGTAGTCGAGCCCCTTGATGGTCTGCCCTATCTTCGTGTTCTTGCGGTGCGAGAGGAACGTGCGCACGACCTGCATCCAGATGTGGTCCTGGACGGCCTGGGTCATCTTGTCGTTCTTGTCGAAGTAGTAGGCGGACGGTGTGACACCCATGAACCACATGGCCGTGAGCTGGGTGGCGTTCGGGTTGAGGATGACCTCCGGGTTGAGCACCAGCTGCTCGCGGTAGGCGGCCGCGGCCCGACGGCCCAACTCGTCCTGTCGCGTCCACGTGTCGCCGCTCGCCGTGCCGCAGTTGCTGTTGCACGGGTGGGGCGACTGCGGCTTGGAGTAGTCGACGGCCTCGTTGGGGCGGCCGTTGCCGGGGGTGCCGTCCGGGCGGGTCGGGCAGGGCGTGTCGTCGCCGTTGCCGCCGCAGGCGAGGCCCAGGCCGGTGGGGTCGCTGTGGGTCAGGGGGTTCTGCACCGCGTACGTGTAGCCGTTGAGGCTCTGGAGTTCGCCGGATTCCAGGAGCGGGTCGACGCTGATGAACTGGCCGATGGACGCGTCGTATTCACGGGCGCCGATGTGGGTCAGGCCCGATGTCGTGTCCCGGGTCTTGCCGAGGAAGCCCTTGTCGTCCGGCCAGGGCCCGTTCAACGTCGTGCCGCGATCGGCGCCGAAGGGGGTGGTGTAGCGCTTGGTGAAGGTCTGGCCGGTGTCCGGGTTGAGCGCCAGCGTCGAGGTCTGGTGCTGGTCACCCGTGAGGTAGGTGAGCTTGTTGGTGCCCGACTGGTTGGAGCGGACGGCGACCGTCAGTTCCTCGGCACCGTAGTAACGCTGCGACCAGGTGGTGCCGTTGGCGCGGAGGTGGAGTTCGGTGGCGCCGGTGTACAGGACGCGCTCGCCGTTCTGCGTGCCGCGGATCAGCAGGGTGCCGTCCGTGGTGTAGAGGTAGTCGGTCGCCACGCCACCCTCGGTGAGCTTGCTCAACTTGCCGTCGGGCGACCACTCCAGGCTCTGGGTTCCGCTCGCGCCGGGGCGGTGCCAGGTGTTGCCGGACTTGTCGTAGTCGTAGGAACGCTCCGGGGCGGCGCAGTCGGTCTTGGTCGTGGTGCCGGTCAGGGTGTGCGGCTGGGCGGTGAGGGTCGTGGGGTAGCAGTACGTCGTCTTGGTGTCGCCGGTGCTCTTGTGGACCGTCTCAGCGGTCCGCTGACCCGCGGCGTTGTAGGAGTAGGTGGACCAGTAGGGGGCCGGGCCCGACAGGCTCGACGCGCTCTTGGTGTCGCTGCACTTCTGCGAGGCGGGCGTCCAGGCCTCGGTCAGGCGCTGGTGACCGTCGTAGGTGAAGCACTGGGTCTCCGCGGAGCCGGTGCCGCCCAGCAGGGTCGGGTCGCTGATCGCGGTGACGTTGCCGGTCTGGTCGTAGGTGTAGGTGAGGTCCTGGAGCATGTAGCCGTGGGTCTGGTCGGTGACATGGCTGTTGGTCAGGCGGCCGGTGCCCTCCTCATAGGTGTTCGCCACGTAGACGCTCTTGTTGCCGGTGCCGCCGGTGCCCAGGGTCAACTGCTGCGGTTGCGCCAGCGCCGAGTAGTCCACGTCCAGCAGGTATCCGGTCGCGCCGCCGACCGAGGTCACGTCGCCCACGTCGTCGTATCCGTATTCGACGATCTCGGACGACAGGCCGCCCACGGCCGGCTCACGGCTGAACTTCTTGCTGCCGTCGACGTTGTACCCGGTCTCGTACGCCAGCGTGGCGGATGCGCCCGCCTTCACGAACGGGTCGCTGTCCGGCAGTTGCAGCTCGGTACCCGTGGGTCGGTTCAGGCTGTCGTAGGCGGTGACGGCCTGTGTGTAGGCCGCGCCCGCCTTGCCGTTCACGTAGCGGGTGGAAGAGGTGAGCTGCCCCTTGACGAGGGTGTCGTAGACGAAACCGGTGAGCTGGTTGGCGTCCGTCTTGGAGTTCTTCCAGGTACCGGTGGTCCGGCCCAGCACGTCGTAGTCGGTCACGACGGCCGTGCCGCGCGCGTCCGTCGTCCTGACCGGGCGGTCGAGGGCGTCGAACTCGGTGAGCGTCACGCCCTTGTCCGGGTCGGTACTGATGCCCTCACGGCCGAACAGGTCGTAGACGTACATCCACTTGGCGCCGTCGGGGCCGGTGAGCGTCATCTTCCTGCCGTCGAGGGCGAAGTCCGTCTTCATGGACGTGTACGAGGCGCCGGCGCTGCCGCCGTAGGCGGCGTCGGCCGGGCTCGTGCTCGCGTACTCGCGGGTCTCCGTCACCTGGCCGCGGACGTCGGTGATCGTGCGCTGTGCCGAGCCGCCCTCCAGGGCCGTGGTCGCGACCGAGTCGCCCGTGTAACTGGTGCTGGTGGCCCACTTCTTGATGCCGTAGGTGTACAGGGTGCTGGTCGTCGCACGGCCCGCCCCGTCGAACACCGTCCCCGTCTGCTGGGGCGCCTCGCCGTACTCGGCCCGCGTGTACGTGCCGTTGGGCGTGCTGGTGTTGTCGAAGATGTCGGCGTACGTCTCGTAGGCCAGCCCCCGCGTGTCGTAGCGCGTGTCCGTCAGCAGCCTGCCGCCCTCAGGGGTGGGCGACTGGGTCTGCAGGGGGCGCAGGAGCGCGTCGTAGATCGTGTAGGTGGTCTTGTAGGTGTCGCCGTCCTTCCTCAGCGTCGAGGTCGACACCCAGGACGGCTTGGCGCTGTCCGTGTGGTACGCGTACTTCTGGTTGGGGGTCTGGCTGCCGCTCGTCCGGTTGGGCAGCCACACGTCGGTGAGCCGGCCGAGGGCGTCGTAGGCCATCTCGGTCTTCTTGAGACCGACGTCGTAGGTGCGCAGCGGCACCGCGCGACGCGGGTCGAGGAAGGTGACCGTGTTGTACGTCTTGGCGTCCGTGGTGATGGTCTTGGTCAGCGGACCCGCGTCGACGGGCGTGTAGGCGGTGCTGGTGGGGTTCCCCACCGCGTCGGTGACCTTGAGGGTGCGGCCCAGGGTGTCGTACGTCGTGGTGGTGGCCGTCTGCCAGCCGGACGGGAGCCGGTCGCCTGCCGTGTCGGCGGTCGCGGTGTAGCCGGTGGGACGGCCGGTCCAGGTCGCCAGGCCCTTGGTGGGCTTCTGGGCCGCCGACCAAGTGGTGGCGTTCGCGGTGTCGTACACGGTGCCGACGTCGGAGAGCACACTGCCCCGCTCGGGGGCGGCCGGGTTCATCGTCGCGGGCAGGGCGAGCGAGGCGTCCGCGGTCGCGCAGCTGCGGGCGACCGTGCGGGTGCGGGCGGTCAGGCCGGTGAGACCGACGTCGGCGTTGCGGGCGTACCAGGTGCGGGTGCAGGTCTCGTCCGAGGCTTTGCCGACCTGCCCGGAGTCGTCGACCGTGACGGGCATGCCGTAGCTGTCGTAGGTCGTGTTCGTCAGGCGCTCGCGCCACGTCTGCGAGGCCGTCAGGTAGGTGTAGCTGTGCACCTTCTGCGGGCGGACGAAGCGGGCGACGTGGTCGCCGGCGCCGGACACGCTCTGGCGGGCGGTCTCCTGCGACCAGGGGTCGTTCACGGTCGCCGAGATCGCTGTGGAGCCGTCGTACGTGACCTGCTCGCGCAACTGCCCCGAGTACGGCTCGCTGTCGGTGATGGCTGCGGCCCCGAGAGCGGGCGTCGACAAGGGGGCGACGGAGACGGACTTGGCGGTGCCGTCGCTCTTCTCGTCACCGTCCATGCCCTGGAGGTAGAGGGAGACGGTGCGGGAGCGGGTCACGCCCGCCGCGCCGGTCCACGCGGTCACCTGGGCGTAGCCGCGCCACTCCGACCAGGTCCGCTCGGCCTTCGGCGCGAACGGGTCGTCGCCGTAGTGCCAGGCGGCGCCGCTGTAGGAGTAGGCGTGCTCGACCGCCTCGTTGTTGCCGGTCGGGTCGGAGACGCCGACGGCCAGCACCCGGTACTTCTGGAACCAGTCGATCGAGGCGTCCTCGCCACCGTTGATGTGCCAGAACTGCGGATAGCAGGAACGGGTGTTGGTGTCCGGGGCCGCGCCCAGCACCTGGCTGCGCACGCACTCCGCCGCCGACAGCGTCACCGTCGTGATCGCACCGGTCTCCGAGACGACGGTGGAGATCCGCGGCCGGGTCAGCGGCAGGATGTCGTCCGTGCCGTCGACGCGGTTCGGACGCATCTGGTAGGTGAACGACACCGGGTTCAGCGCGACGCTCGTGGCATCCGCCTTCGCGGTCCGCTTGAGCGACTTCAGGGTCAGTACCTGGTCCGAGCTGTCACCGATGTCCCCGCCGTCCAGGTACTGCTCGACCAGGTCCCAGGAGTCCACCGCGTCGTACGCGGCAGCGGTGGCGTTGTAGGAGAAGGTGTCGATCCCGGTCAGCCGCTTGCGGGAGAAGAAGGCCGGGCCGACCGCCTTGCACTCGTCGTCGTCCTTGGCGCAGATCGCGTCGAACGGCACGTCCGGCCAGTTGTCGGCGGTGTCCTTGGTCAGGGAGGAGCAGTCCGAGGCGGTGCAGCGCTCGGCGTAGCCGAAGGTGACCTTCGCGTCCGCCTTGTCGGTGAACAGGGCGCCCTTGCGCAGGCCGTACTCGATCCGGTCCAGGTAACCGCCGCGAACGTAGGAGGCGTTGGCGGTTTCGGCCTTGTTCTTCTTGTAGTAGTTCGATTCCTTCGTGTACCAGTAGGTGGCCGCGTTGCCCCGCAGGTCCTCGACGTAGTCGAGACTCCACCGCCAGGCCTGCGTGAGCGAGCGGTCGCCGAAGGCGTCGCCCGCGGAGTAGCCCGGCTCACCCGAGTCGTCGCCGAACACCGGCACGGTCGCCGTGGAGTTGGTGCGCTGGGCGTCCGCGCCGTCCAGCTTGTTCTGACCGAACACGTACTTGGTGCCGTCGCCGGTGACGACGGTCCAGTACTCGCCGTTGTCGTCGCCGTTGTCCGCGCCGCTGGACCGGGTCACCTTCGAGGCGTCGTCGCCCTCGAGCCGCCACTGACCGTCATCGTCGTCCTTGACCAGCCGCGTCGACTTGCCGTTCAGCACCAGCCGCGCATTGTCGTACTTCCAGCAGAGGTCCGAGATGTCCTCGTGGCCGTCCTCGTCGCACGAGCCGTAGGTGCGCTCGATGTAGGACTCGGTCAGCGAGAAGCCCTCACCGACCGACGTGCCCTGGTTGTTGGACGTGGCCGTGCGGCCGTCGACGCTGCCCGAGTCGTACGACAGCGACAGCGGCGGCAGCGGGCCGGCCGCCGCGGGCGGCAGGGTGAAGTCGTACGACCAGGTGAACGCGCCCGAACTGCCGCCCGACTCCCAGGACGAGGAGTCCGACAGCGGGGTGGCCGAGTAGTTTCCGGTGCCCTTGGGCGACTCCCCGGACCCGGCCGCGGTGGCGGTGACGGCCAGCACGGTGGCGGTCGGGGCCGCGCTGCCCGCGGCCTTCATGAGCTGGGTCGACGCACCGTCCGTGGACTCGGCGATGCTCACCTCCGCCGAAACCGACCGGTGAGCCGGGTCGTTGTCCGACGCGAGCGGACGCTGGGCGCGGCACTCGCTCTTCTCCGGGGTCGTCAGGGCGCACGCGGGAAGCTGCACCAGCCGCAGCCGCTGCGACCAGCCGCCTCCCAGGGCCGAGGAGAAACCGCTGTAGTCCACGCTCACTTCGGCCTTGCCCGCGGTGTCCGCCTCGGCGGTCAGCAGCACACCCGTGACGCCTGCCGCACGAGCGGCCTTCTGATCCAGCACGGTGACACGAGCCGTACCCGCCGCCGCGGACTTGTCCCCGGAGGACGGCGCCAACGTGACCGGGACTCCGGCCGGTTCGGCCTTCCCCGCCTTGCCGACCGCGAGGGCGAGACTGGCCTCGCCCTCCCCGGGCCAGACCGCCTTCTGCTCCGTACGGGCCCGATCGGCCTGCGCCTTGTTGGCCTTGTTGTCCTGGGTGACCCGTTGCCGGGCTTCCTTCGCGCCGAGGCCGTCGACCGTCTCGACCTTGCTCACCCGGGACTTGGGCACGTCGGGCCGCCCCAGGCCGGAGGTCTCCGCGGCCTGGGCCAGCTGCGCCGCGCCCAGAGGTGCGACGAGCGCGAGGGCCAGCGACTGCACCAGCAGCCGGCCGAAGCGGTGCCGGCCGGCACCACCCCCTCGCCAATGTGATGTGCCCCTGCCAAAGATCATGGTCATTTTCCCCCGGTCCTGTCGAAAGAGTTCAGAGAAGGTTCAGAGAGGGTTCAGAGAGGTCGGAGAGGTCGGAGAGGTGCGGAGAGGTGCGGAGAGGCACCGAAAAGTCGGGGCAGGGGCAGCCCGCCGAGCGAGCCGCCCCTGCCCCTCCTCGTCAGTCGCCTACGGTCTCTTCGATCTGCTCGGATCCGGCCATCGCGCCCGCCCACAGGCGAACGTCCGCGACGCGTCCGGGCAGGTAGTGCCCCCAGGCGTTGCCGGCGAAGTCCTTGCCTACCGCGAAGTCGCCGGAACCGGTCTTGGCCGTGAACGCCTCGTCGTCGCCGTTCTGGACGGCTCCCAGGTAGAGGCCGATCGTGCCGTCCTGGGCGTTGAAGACACCGGTCATCCTGACCGTGCCGTCCACCATCGCGGCCTCGTCGGACGCCACCGCGCTGAACGTGCCGTTGGCGTTGAGCCGGCCGAAGCGCCAGAAGCCCACCGGGACGGTCTTCTCCTCCAGGGTCTCCTCGTCCAGCACGGTCTGCTTGTCCGTCAGCTCGTACCAGAAACCCCAGGCCGAACCGTCGGCCGTCCGCTGTCCCACCACCTGGCCGGTGTAGCCGACGCTCTTGGCGGCGAGCGCGGTGGCATCCAGGGACGCCAGGGTCGTGACCGTGAACGACCCTGTGTCGTCCACCACCGGACCCGCCGTCGTGGCCGCGTCGTCCACTCCGTCCAGCACGATCGACTCGCCGTTCAGCGAGGCACCGCCACCGAGGGTCAACGACCGGCCGTAGCCCGAGGTGGTGTCGGCGACGGTGCTGTCGGCGCCCCGGTCGGCGGACCAGTCGGCGACCAGTTCCACACCGGCGTACGCCTGCGACGTCAGCGTCCGCGCGTCGTCCGCGATCTCCTCCGCGGACAGGGCCCGCTGCCACGCCGTGGGTTCGTCGATGCTGCCCTTGAAGTAGTCCACGTAGGTGTCCGCGTACAGCAGGCGGCCGATCTGGAACGCGCCGTCCGCGTGCCAGGCGGTCCCCGCGTCGACCGAGGCCTGAAGCCTGCCGTTCACATAGAGGTGGACCTTCTTGGCAACGGCGTCATGAACACCGGCCACATACGTCCACACCCCCTTGGGCGACGCGTTCGGTGCCGCCGCCTCGTGGAAGGCACCGTCCGTGCCCAGCACGCGCATGCTCCACTTGCCGCCGTAGGAGATGATGAACGGGCTGTACTTCTTGGTGAACGGGCTCGTCGTCGCCGCGGACTGGCTGAGGACCGTGACGGTCTTCGTGGAGGCGGGGTCGACCCGTACCCAGGCGGCGACCGTGTACGACCCCGTCGTGTCCAGCACCGTGCCGGCCGTGGCCGCGTAGCCGGTGCTGCCGTCGAGGGCCAGCCCCTTGTCCGTCACCGGCGTGGCCAGCGGAACACCGGCTGCGTCACGCGTGATCAGACCGCGCCTACCGCGGTCGTCGCGGACCGCGCCACCGCTCGGGGTCGCGTTGTCCGCGCCGTCCCACGTCGCGGAGTCCACGGCCGTTCCGTCGGCCTCGCCGAACTGCCACTGGCCGACCGGCTTCTCACCGTCGGCGACCACGAAGTCGACGACGGACTGCGCACCGTAGCGGGCCACGTTGTCCTTGGCCCGCACGTACAAGCGGTACGTGCCGGCCTTCGTGGGCGTGATGCCGACCGACACCGAAGCTCCGGTCTGGTCCGGCGACCACGCGGCCGTCGAGGAGAGCTTGTACTGGTAGGCGACGTTGGTGTCGCCGGTCGCGGGCCCGAACTTGAAGGTGCCCTTCACCGCGGGCCCGCCGTGAGCGGTGCAGTCGTTGGTCGTGCACGCCGTGTAGGGGCTGCCGACGGTGATGCCGGGGGCCTTGGGCGCGCTGGAGTCCACCTTGAAGTAGCACCAGCCGGTGGTGGTGGCGTTCGACGGGCCGGGCAGATTGCTGGCGCCGCCGTTGTAGTACGACCGTACCCAGCTCCGGTACCGGTAGAGCGTGCCGTCCGTGAGGGTGGACCAGGTCAGCGTCACCTTCGTGTTGTCCCCGACGTAGCCGGTCGAGGGGCGTGCGTCGCCGTTGCCCGGCGTGGTGTCCAGCCAGGTGCTGCCGCTCTTGCTGTCGAGGTCGTAGGCGATCCGCAGCTGGGCGTCCTTCTCACCGCCGGACTTGGTCTGCGCGGTCGCGGCCAGCGTCGGGGTGGGGTCGGAGACGATCGCCGGGTCGTTCTCGGCGGTCTCGCAGACCGTGCCGGAGCCGGTGACGATGCCGACCGCGCTCGGCTTGTCGGGCAGGCCGACGAAGTTCACGGCGAGCACCGCGTCGTTCTTGAACCGCTTCCACGCGGCGGTGTCCGACTCGTCGTGCGCCTTGATCTCCAGCGTCAGCCGGGAGAACTTGCCCGCCGCGAAGTTCGACACCGTCGAGGTGAGGTTCTCGTTCGTCTCGTCCGGGTTGTCGTTGAACTCGATCGGCGCGTCCGGCGCGTCCGGGTCGCACAACGAGCCACGCCCGGCCGAGACGTTCCGGTCCACCATCAGGTCCAGCTCCGCCGGCCGAGAGGACCACGTCGTCGCGGAGGAGATGTTGTTCGTACGGACCAGGTCCACCCAGCGCGGATCACACTGGAACGCCCACGGCTCCGTCACCCGGAACGTCGCGTCCAGGACCTTCTTGCCCTTCAGACTCGCCGGGGAGAACTCGAAGTACAGCTTCTGCACATACCCCGGACCGCAGTAATAGCCGTTCCAGGTACCGCACTTGCCGGCACCCTTGCCCTGGTCGTCGTCGCCGTTGCTCCAGCCGTACGACTCGTAGCCGTCACTGCGCAGCAAGGTGCGCTCCGACTCACCCCAGGTCACCGTCGGGTCGATGAAGAGCGGAAAGGCCGAGGCGTCGGACGTGGTGAGCATCTCCGTGTCCGGGACGACGGACAGCGAGTCCTTGGTGACCGCGACGTCCATCCTCGCGACCTTGTCACCCTGACCGGGCTCCAGACCCGAACCCGACGGCGCCACCTCGGCAGGGTCGGACGACTCCACCGGCTCCTCGCCGAGCACCTGCGCCCGCAGCAACTGCGGCTGAGCCCCGGCGGTCTCTGACGTCTCCGGCGTCTCCGGCGTCTCCGGCGTCTCCGGGACCTTCGGGGCCTCCGGCGTCACAGCGGTCTCTGGCGTCCCGTCAGCCTTCGGCGTCTCCCGTGCCTTCGGCGTCTCGGCCGCTGATGGCGTCTGTGACGTCAGGGCGGTCTCGCCGGCCGAGTCCCACATCCGCGCCGGCGGTGCCTTGAACACCGTGCGACCACTGCCGTCGACGGCCGCGAGATTACCCGCCGCACCCTCGCGAACGTCCAGCCCCTGAGCCTTCAGTCCGAAGGTGAGCTTCTTCAACTCCTCGTTCGCCGCCGCCTCGGGCGTCTTCACCACGAACACCGGCTGGAAACTCTCCGGCGTCGCCGTCACTTGCAGGTCGACACCCGGCAGTACCTCCGCGTATACGGCGCTCGGGCCGTCCAACCGCGGGGCCGGAAGCTTGCCCGGCCACTCCAGTTCCAGCGAATTGCCCTGATCCTCGATCCGCGCCAGCGGCGCTTTGTCACCCCCCGCCGAGAACGCGATCGACACGGCAGCGGCTTTCGGCCCCACCGAACCATCGGAGCGTTTTTCCAGCGTCGCGTCCGGTGCCTGCCAGCCACCGCCCGCCTTGGCCACGCGTATCGGAACCGCCGACTGCTCCAGCGTGAAGGTGAACCCGTCGGGATTGGCGTAGACCGTGGTCCGGTCCGTCCGCTCCCCCGCCACCTCCACCCGCTGACCGGACTCCTCCGCCTCGGCCAGCGCCTGCTGGCCCTCGGTCGAAGGCGCGGAGTCCGCCTCCGGGGAAGCCGCCACAGCCTCCTGCGCGGGTAACGCCAGCATCCCCAGCAACACGGCCAACGCGGCCGTCGTCGCTCCCGTCCCCCTGCGTCTGCCGTGTCTACGACGTCCGAACGCGCCTGAACCGCCCCGTGCCGAAAGCACTGAACTCCGCCCCCCAGAGTCAGAAGATCTCGAAAAAGTAAGCGAATTCAAACCCCTCTCTCACCCAGGGTCAAGGAACTATCGCTGTGCGCAATGACCACTTCACGCACCAAAGCCGGTCAACTGCCTCTTGAGAAACGCGCTGTCGACGGATCAATGTCCGCGCAGGGCGCGAGAAGAAGGAAGGATGAAAGAAAGAGGAAAGGGAATGGCCTTCAGCGGTTGACGGCCATCACGACGTAGAGGCCCGCGATGACCGCGAGCACGCAGACGACGGCCAGGACGATCAGCACGAGGCCGATCACGCCTGTCGCGCCGGCGATCGCCGTCCACCCGGCCCGTTCCGCGCGTTCGGCCTTCCGGACCGCGTCGCGGTAATCGCTGTCGTCGTTCCAGTCGCGATCCGTCATGATCCCCCCCGTGTCCACCCGCTGATTGTCCCACCGCTCCGGTCGGGCCCGGGCCCGAAGCGGGATCATCTCCGTGCCGGGTCCCTCTCGGACACCTCGGGCACCGCGGGCTCGACGGCCCTCGCCGCCGCCGTCGCCGTGGCGAGCCGCGCCCGCGGCCCCATGAACAGGTACGACAGGCCGAAGCCGCCGCCCACCACCAGCGCGCCGCCGACCGCGTCCAGCACCCAGTGGTTGCCGGTCGCGACGATCGCCGACACCGTGAAGAAGGGATGCAGCAGGCCCAGCGCCTTCATCCACCACTTCGGGGCGACGATCGCGATGACCAGCCCGCACCACAGGGACCAGCCGAAGTGCAGGGACGGCATCGCCGCGTACTGGTTCGTCAGCGCCGTCAGCGTCCCGTAGTCCGGCTTGGAGAAGTCCTGGACGCCGTGGACCGTGTCGATGACGCCCAGGTTCGGCATCAGGCGGGGCGGGGCCAGCGGGTAGAGCCAGAAGCCGACCAGGGCCAGCAGGGTCGCGAAGCCCAGGGAGGCGCGGGCCCAGCGGTAGTCGACCGGGCGGCGCCAGTACAGGAGCGCGAGGACCGACAGGGGCACCACGAAGTGGAAGGACTCGTAATAGAAGTCGAAGAAGTCCCGCAGCCACCCGACCTTCACCACCGCGTGGTTGGCCCAGTGCTCGATGTCGATGTGCAGGAACCGCTCGATGTCGAGGATCTGGCGGCCGTGGGCCTCCGCACGGGCCCGTCCGCCGGTGTTGGTGCCGCCGGTCGCACCCAGCCGGACCTGCTGGTACGCCGCGTACGTCACGCGGATCAGCAGCAGCTCCAGGAGGAGGTTCGGGCGGGTCAGCACCCGCTTCAGGAAGGGCAGCAGCGGTACGCGCTTCCAGCGCGTGGGGACCGGCTGCGCGTACTGCGTGGGGACCGGCGCGCGGTAGTACGGGGACGTACGCGGCAGGAACGGGACGACCGTGGCCGCCGCGACGGCCGCCAGCAGCACCGCGTTGTCGCGCAGGGGGTACAGGGCCGCCATGTTCGGCAGCATCATCTTCGCCGGGAGGGTCATCACCAGGATCACCGCCACCGGCCACACATAGCGGTCGGAGGCGCGCTTGCCGACCCGGCCGACCGCCGCCGGCAGCACCCACAGCAGCTGGTGCTGCCAGGTCGTGGGTGAGACGACGATCGCCGCGCAGCCCGTGAGGGCCACCGCCAGCAGCAGCTGGCCGTCACCGGCGTAGCGGACAGCCCGGCGGACGCCCAGCGCGGCGACGGCCGCGCCGAGCGACAGGAACAAGCCGATCTCCAGCGGGCCGGAGAGGCCGAGGCGGAGCAGGGCGCCGTGCAGCGACTGGTTGGCGAGCGCGTCGGCCTCGCCGCCGAGTCCGACGCCCGCCATGTGGTGCACCCAGTAGGTGTACGAGTCGTGCGGCATCGCCGCCCAGGCGAGCGCGGTGACCGCGGCGAACGAGGCGCCGGTGGCGGCCGCGGCGCGGCGGCGGCCGGTGAACCACAGCAGTGCGGCGAAGAGCAGGACCGTGGGCTGCAGGGCCGCCGCCAGACCGATCAGGACGCCGGCCGCCCGCCAGTCCCGTACGACGAAGCAGCCGAGCAGGACCAGCAGCACCGGGATGATGCTGGTCTGGCCGAGCCAGAGGGTGTTGCGCACCGGCAGCGACAGCATCAGCAGGCTGATCGTGACGGGCGCGGCCAGCAGGGCCGTCCGTCTGGTGACCGGCTGGGGCAGCGCACGGGCCACGACCAGGCCGAGGGCGGCGACCAGCAGCAGGGTGCCGAAGGTCCAGCCCCAGCCCAGGGCCTGTTCGGCCGCCCGGGTGAGGGGCTTGAGGACGAGCCCGCCGAACGGGGTTCCCGTGAAGCGTGTGGAGTCGTAGAGCGAGCCGTTGACGTGCAGCACGCCGTCGGGTCCGACCCAGGTCTCCAGGTCCGTCAGCCGTTCTCCGCGCGGGGTGCCGAGGACGACGGCCACCTGGCGTACGGCGAGGACCGCCGCGAGCAGCCAGAGGCCGAGGCGGGCCGCGCGCAGACGTGCCCTCGCCGTGTCGGCTGCCGTCGACCCTAAGGCCTCCGCCGGCCGCCCGCTGTGCTCCGCATTCGCCACGCCTCGTCGGCCTCCCGCCCCGTCCGTCCCACGCGTCCCGTGCACGAAGTGTCCTATCGCACCCTATGAGGCTCGCATCGCCCCTGACAGGGACGCAGGCCATCCCCACTTCACCTGACGTCCGCTCTCCTTTTGTCCGGAAGACGATAGTGGTCCCGGGGCCCCGCGGTTTCCACGGGCCGGGATGCGAGACGCGATACGGCAGGGGACGCGGGTCCGGACACGGGTCGGGTACGGGACCGTCAGCGGGCCGTCAGGGGGCGGGAATTGGCTGGGGCCGCGAACGGAACAGGGGCTTCAGCCGTACCGTCGTTGCCACCGCATTGCGCGCTGGCGGGTACGGAGAGTGCTGGAGGGGATACGAGGCATGGGCGGTTTCCCGCGGGGACGGCTGGCGTGGCGGAAACGGTTACGCGGGCGGATCACGACCGTGCTGCTGGCTCTGCTGGCGATCCAGCTCGGTTCGCTCGTCGCGCCGGCCTACGCCTGCGGCTGCGGTGCGCTGCTCCCGGGCGACCAGCGGCAGGTCGTGGTCGGCCGGGAGGTCTCCGTCGTGCGCTGGGACGGCGCGCAGGAACAGATCGTGATGCGCTTGACGGTCGACGGGGACGCCGAGCGGGCCGCCTGGATCATGCCCGTGCCGCACCGGGCGACGGTCGAGCTCGGCGCACCGGAGCTGTTCGACCAGCTGGCCGCGGCCACCGCCCCCGTGCACCGCACCCGTCATCACTTCTGGCCGCAGGACGGCGACTGGCCGCTGACCACGGGCGGTGACGCGGCGGGCCCGCCGCCGCCCAGGGCGGGGCCAGGCGTCGGCGTGATCGGACGCGAGCGGCTCGGCCCGTTCGACGTGGCCCGGCTGACCGCCACCGATCCGGGGGACCTCGACGAGTGGCTGCGCGCCAACGACTTCACCCTCCCGGGCCGCCTCGAGACCGCGCTCCAGCCGTACGTCGACCGGCGCTGGGAGTACGTGGCCGTCCGGCTGACCCCCGAGAGCAGCGGGACCGCGCTGCGCGGCGAGCTCGAGCCACTGCACCTCACCTTCGCCGCCGACACCCTCGTCTACCCGATGCGGCTGTCCCGGCTGGCGGCCACCCCGCAGTCGCTCGGCCTGTACGTCCTCGCCGCGCACCGCATGGAACCGGCCTCGCGGATCGGCGGCGAACGGCCCCGGGTGACGTTCGCCGGGCCGCTCGACAAGGCGACGGGGCCGCTGGCCGCGCTGGCGAAGGGCACACCGTTCCTGACGGCCGTCGCCCAGGAGTTCCCGCGGCCCTCGGAGATCTCCGGGGACCACGAGCTGCGCCGGGCGGCGACGGACGCCGCGTACCGGCAGGTGATCTACGAGGACCGGCTGCTCGCGCTGGCCGGGATCCCGGTGTGGCTGCTGACGGTCGTCGGCGGACTTGCCGTCCTGAACACCGTCGCGGTCGTGCTGGGGGTCCGCTGGGGCCGGGCCCGCCGGGCGACCCTGCCCCGCCCCCGCCACGCCTCGGGCCTCCACCCGACACCCACCACCGAACCCGGGACGACGCCGGTGCCGGGCCCGGCGGCACGGAGGCCTGGGCCGGTGCCGGGGCCTGCGTACCGGCCCGGGCCGGGGCCGGCGGCCGTGCCGGGCTCGACAGCGGTACCGGGGGCGGCTGCCGCCGGGCCCACGGCGTCGTCCGCACCTCCTGGTGCGTCCTCGGCGCCCGCCCCGCCCACCGGGCCCCCGGTGCCCCCGGGACCGCCGTCCCTGCGCCGCACTCCCCCTCGGCCCCCTCGACCCGCGCGGCCGCCCGTCCCCGCTGCTCCTCCCGTCCCGGCTGCCCCTCCCGCCCCTGTCGCCCCTCCCGTCCGTCCCCCCGCTCCCGCTGCCGTTCCGCCGGAGCCGCCCGCGCCACCCCAGGCACCCCGGACGCCCCCCGTGCCTTCCGCACGCCCCACTCCGCCCCCACCCACACCCAGCACGCCCCCCGCGCCACGTGCGGCGCCCTCCGCATCTTTCGCGCCTCCCGCCGCACCCCCTGCGCCGAACGGCTGAAAGCCCCGGCCGGGGATCCGTGGGGCTCGACTTAGCATTCCTGACGAGACATACCGCCGGATATGTCAGGTACACGAGAGGCAGAGCGCATGAGCGAGTCGCAGGCCTGGGACGCCGTCGACGCCTACTTCACCGACCATCTCGCCCCGGACGACGAGGTGACGGCGGCCGCGCTGCGCGACAGCGAGGCCGCCGAGCTGCCGCCCGTCAACGTCACGGCCAACCAGGGCAAGCTGCTCCAGCTGCTCGCCGAGATCCAGGGGGCCCGGACCGTCCTGGAGATCGGCACGCTCGGCGGCTACAGCACGATCTGGCTCGCCCGCGCCCTCCCCGCCGACGGCCGGCTGATCTCGCTGGAGTACAGCCCCCGGCACGCGGAGGTCGCCACCCGCAACATCGCCCGCGCGGGCCTGGACAAACTGGTCGAGGTGCGGGTCGGGCCGGCCCTGGAGTCGCTGCCGCTGCTGGCCGACGAGAACCCGCCGCCGTTCGACCTCGTCTTCATCGACGCCGACAAGGTCAACAACGCCCACTACCTGGAGTGGGCGCTGAAGCTCACGAGCGTGGGCAGCCTGATCGTCGTCGACAACGTCGTACGGGGCGGGCGGGTCGTGGACGCGGGCAGCGACGCGGGAGACGTGATCGGCACCCGCGCCGCGATCGAGCTGATCGGCTCGCACCCGAGGCTGAGCGGCACGGCCGTCCAGACCGTGGGGGCGAAGGGCTACGACGGCTTCGCGCTGGCGCGCGTGCTGGCCTAGCTCCTACCGGGGCGGACGGGCCCCGGCGGCACCGCCCCTCCCCTCCCCTCGAAATTGTCACGCCTCGTGATAGAAGCCCACGTTGACGCTGCGCGGCCCGGTGCGGTCGAGGACGATGATCTCGCCGGAGCCGCCGCGCGTCAGCGGCATGGTCCCGCCGTAGGCGAGCGGCTGGGCGTACTGGCCGCTCACCAGCCGCACCTCGGAGGACGGCTCGTCCTGCGACCCGCGCAGCCACGAGACCTGCCAGGTGCCCTCGGGACCGCACAGGAACTCCAGGTGCACCCGGGAGACGAACAGCCAGTCGTCGGGGGTCGCGAGGCGGCACACGGACTTGTCCCGGCCCACCCGGAGCACGGCACCCGGGTCGCTGGGCGAATCGGCCATCAGCATGCCGGCCGTGGCGCCCTCTTCCGTCCCGGAGACGGTGGCCATGGTGAGTTCGAGCACGTGCGCTCCCCTTGAAATGTCTTTGACATGCCTGTCGGCGTGCTGGGTCCTAAGTGTGCTTGTACAGCGGCCGCATGATAAATCGCCCGGCCCCACCGCGTCCGGCACAATGGACGCATGACCGAGCGAAAGCCACCGGGTGTCCCGTTCGAGTCCTGGGTCGACAAGCAGATCCGTGACGCGGAGCAGCGCGGCGAGTTCGCCCAACTGGCGGGAGCGGGAAAGCCGTTGCCTGCGGGTGAAGACATCACCTACGACGAACTCTGGTGGATCAAGCGCAAGATGGCCCGTGAGGGCCTCTCCGTCCTGCCACCGACGCTCGCCCTGCGCAAGGAGGCGGAGGACGCGCTCGCGGCGGCTTACGCGGCGCCTTCGGAACGCCTCGTCCGGAAGATCATCACGGACGTCAACGTCAAAGTGCGCGACATGATGTTCAAGCCGCCGCCCGGCCCCCCGCTGGGCATGAAGCCGTACGACGTCGAAGCGGTCGTACGGGAGTGGCGGGAGCGCCGGGCGGCGGCAGGTGGGTCGGCCGCGAGGGCCGAAGGGGCCGAGGGCTCAGAGGTGTAGCAGCCGCTCGGTCAGTTCGCGGTAGTCCCGCAGGGCCAGCCGGAGCTGCTCGGTGTCGGTGGCCGTCGCGGCGGCCGTCGCGGAGCGGTCCTTGCCGCCCTCCGACCCCGACTGCCAGGACCCGCGCAGGGTGCGGCGTCGGCGGTCCACGGCGTCCGTGAACTGCGCGGCGAGTTCCTCCAGCACCTGGTCGGCCTCGGCGACGGCGTCGCGCGGGCCGTCGACGAACCCGACGACCGCGTCCCGCATGCGGGAGGCGATCCGGTCGCACTCGTCGTCCGGCAGGAGGGACGCGCCGTGCCCGCGGTGCTCGGCGGCGGCTGCCGTCGGCTCGCGGCCCGTGACGGTGTCCACCGCGCCCGCGTCCCGGTGCCGGGGCTGCGCCCCTTCGCCGGAGGCGCTGAGCGGGCCCGCGTCCCGGCCGGCGCCGGCCGCCCGGCCGCGTGCCGGTCCGCCCGCGCCGGTCTCGATGCCGGTGCCGGTGCCGAGCGGCGTCGGCTCGCCCACGGCTGTCGTACCACGCGGCTCCGCCGACGTCCGTCCCCTCTCCCCCGGCAGGACGGCCTCCCCCGGCAGAGCGGCCTCACGCGGCGAGGCAGCCTCGCCGGTGCGGGCGGGTTCGCCGGTGCGTACGGTGTCGGCGCCGCGTGCGGGTTCGCCGGTGCGTGCGGCTTCGCCGGACCGCGGCGTGTCGGCGGCCCGTGCGGTGTCGCCGGGCTTCGCCGCGCGGGCTCGGTCGCCCGCCGGCCGGCGGTTCTCCGCGGTCCCGCCCGGAATCACCTCCGGAATCGCGTCCGGGCTCGCACCCGTGTCCCGTGTCGTGTCCCGCGTGGTGTCCGGCGTCGGGTTCGGCGTCTTGTTCGGTGTCAGGTCCGGCATGGCGGTCAGCCCTCCTTCGCCTGGTGACGGTGGAAGCCTCGCGGCAGATGGTGGCCGGAGCGGGAGCCGTTCTGGCTCACGCGCTCCTGCGTGCGACGACGGCCCGCGTCGTGGGAGGCCCCACCGACCAGGTCGTCGAAGAGGGCGCGCGCGTCGACCATGGCGGCGCGCATGTCCTCCGTGCCGGCTGCGCCGGACGTACCGGTCGCGCTCGCGTCGTGCGTGCCGACGCCGTTGACGCCTACGCGGGCGACCCGGTGGACGCGTCGGTAGCCCTGGACATGGTGCGCGTGGTGGACGGAGAGCGCGGCGAGCTGCTCCTCGTACTGGTCGCCGTCCGGGAAACCCCGGGCGCCGGCCACTTCGGCGAGCAGACGGTCGGCCTCGGTGACCGCCTCCTGGGGCGAGTCGACGAACCGCTCCTGCGCGGCCGTCCAGCGGGCCTCGAACCTCTCCCGCTCCGCGGGCTCCAGCGGGCGCTCGCGCAGCCCGCCGTGCCGCTCCACGAGGGCGTCGAGCTCGCGCTCGGCGGCCTTGACGTCCCCGTCGTGCCGGGCCACGGCACGGTCGTACTCGGGCCCGAAGCGACGCTTCAGACCGTGTCCGCCGTGCGAGCCGCGGGCCCGCACGGCCAGAACGGCCGCGACGGCGACGATGGCCGCCACGATCACGATCAGAGCGATGATCACTCCTGTGGACATGCCTTGCCTTCCGATGTGTCGGCCCCACGGGCCGGTTCACGCATCGGGTTGCCCGGACTGCCTCTCCCAAACGGCCTGCGCACTTACCGGGACGAGGGTGCCGACGCATATTCGGTTGCGGGGCGGCCGGGCCGTCTTCGGACAATGTCCGCATGACGACGTCGCCGACCTGGACCCTCACCGCCGAACCCTTCGACGCCCCGGTCGCCCGCGCCCTCTGGCGGGCGTACTACACCGAGGTCAGCGACCGCTACTACCTGCTGCACGAGGGGCGCAGGACCGACCCGGTGGAGCTGGAGCGGGAGATCGCCGCCCACACCGGTGCCGAACTCGCCCCGCCCGGCGGACGGTTGCTCGTCGGACGGTACGGCGGTGAACCGGCCGGCACCGCGGGCGTACGGCTGCGGGACGCCGACACCGCCGAGCTCACCCGGGTGTTCGTCCGGGCGGAGCTGCGCGGCCGGGGCGGCGCCGCGCTTCTCGTCCGGGGCGCGGAGGACGCCGCCCGCGCGCTCGGCGCCACCCGGATGATCCTCGACACCCGCGGCGACCTCGTCGAGGCCCGTGCCCTGTACGCCCGGCTGGGTTACGCGGAGACCGCGCCGCACAACGCGGACCCGTACGCCGAGCACTGGTTCGGCAAGCCGCTCGGCCACGCCCTCAGCTGAGCCGGTGGTCGGGCACCACCCGGCCGCCGTGCGGCTGTTCGCGGTCCGAGCCGCACAGCTCGCTGTTCAGCTCCTTGACGAGCTGGACCAGGTCGGTGGGCCGGTCCGGGCCCCACCAGTCGCCGAGCAGCTCGGCCAGCGACTCCTCGCGGACCTCGGCGAGCCGGTCGGCGACCTCGCGACCCTCGGCGGTCAGCAGCATGTCGAGTCCCTCGCGTACGGCGAGCCCGCGCCCCTCGATCTGACGGACGGCCTCGATGATCACCGGCAGCGGGACGGTGCTGTTCTCGGAGAGAACGCTCGGCTCGACGCTGCCGTACCGCTTGATCCGCAGCAGCAGCCAGCTCGACGCCGGATGGAGGTCCTGGCCGGCCAGGGCGGTGATCTTCCGGTAGATCTCGCGGCGGCCCTCACGGGTGCCGAGGACGGACAGCGCCCGGCACACCTCGTCGTACGAGGACCGTTCCACCGGGTTGCTGGCGAGGGTCTCGGTCACGTCGGGCGCGGTGACCGAGCCGCGCAGCGGGTCCTCCTTGAGGAACCACGCCAGGACGAAGCCGACGAGGGCGACGGGGGCGGCGTACAGGAAGACGTCGGTGATGGCGGACGCGTACGCGTCCAGGGCCTGCGGTCGCAGGGTCGACGGCAGCTCCGCGATGCCGCGCGGATCGGACTCGAGTCCGTCCACCGAGACCCCGGACGGGAGTTGCACCCCCTCGAAGGCATCCGTGAGCTTGTCGCCGAGGCGGCCCGAGAAGATCGTGCCGAAGATCGCGACGCCGAAGGAGGCGCCGATCGAGCGGAAGAAGGTCGCGCCGGAGGTGGCGACTCCGAGGTCCTCGTACCCGACGGCGTTCTGCACGATCAGCACCAGCACCTGCATGACCAGGCCGAGGCCGAGACCGAAGACGAAGAAGCAGGCGCTCATCGCACCCGTGGAGCTGTGCTCGTCGAGCCGGTGCAGGAGGAGCAGGCCGAGCGTGGTGACGCCGGTGCCGGCGACCGGGAACACCTTCCAGCGGCCGGTGCGGCTGACGATCTGCCCGGAGGCGGTGGACGCCAGCAGCAGGCCCGCCACCATCGGCAGCATGTGCACGCCGGACAGGGTCGGTGAGACGCCCTGCACCACCTGGAGGAAGGTCGGCAGGTACGTCATCGCGCCGAACATCGCGAAGCCGACGATGAAGCTGATCACCGCGGAGAGGGTGAAGGTGCGGATGCGGAACAGTTTCAGGGGGAGCACCGGTTCGGCCGCCCGCCGTTCCACGGCCACGAACGCCACGGCCAGCAGCACGCCCAGCACCGCCAGGCCGACGATCTGCGGCGAGGCCCAGTCCCAGGTGGTGCCGCCCAGCGAGGCCACCAGGACCAGGCAGGTGGCGACCGCGGCGATGAGGAAGGTGCCGAGGTAGTCGATGACGTGCTTCGCCGACTTGCGCGGGATGCGCAGGACGGCCGCGATGACGGCGAGCGCGACGACGCCGACGGGCAGGTTGACGTAGAACACCCAGCGCCAGCTCAGATGCTCGGTGAACACGCCGCCGAGCAGCGGGCCGAGGACGCTCGTGGCGCCGAACACCGCGCCGAACAGGCCCTGGTAGCGGCCGCGGTCGCGCGGCGGGACGAGGTCGCCGACGATCGCCATCGACAGCACCATCAGGCCGCCGCCGCCCAGGCCCTGGAGCGCGCGGAAGGCGATCAGCTGTGGCATGTTTTGCGCCATTCCGCACAGCGCCGAACCGATCAGGAAGATGACGATCGCGGTCTGGAACAGCCTCTTGCGCCCGTACTGGTCACCGAGTTTGCCCCACAGCGGGGTCGCGGCCGTCGACGCCAGCAGGTATGCGGTGACCACCCACGACAGGTGCTCCATACCACCGAGCTCGCTGACGATCGTGGGCAGGGCGGTGGACACGATCGTCTGGTCCAGGGCGGCGAGCAGCATGCCGAGCAGGAGGGCGCCGATGGAGACGAGAACGTTTCCGGACACGTGTTCCGCACGCGGATCCGCCGCCCTGCTGTGCGCGTCCAAGACCATGGATGCCTCCCGAGGCTCTGGTGACCCCCTCCATCGTGATCGGTGTGACCCGTTATGGCCTCTTGTAGTCGCCTTGCGCTCTGACGGAATACGACATTCCGGGGGTCGCGGGCGGCGGGGCATGTGAAGGATCTGCATAGTCTCTGGAGTTTGAATGGGGAGGGACGAACACGTGATCGATCCGACGGGGCACCAGGGGCACTCGGGGCAGCAGGGGCTGCCGTGCCCGGAGTGCGGAGCGCTCCGCGCGCTCGACAACACCCCGTCCTGCGCCTGCGCCCAGCGCGCCTCCGAGGCCCAGCGCGACACGCGCACGTCGGAGGCGGCCGCCGCGGAGGACTTCGATCCGTTGCGGATACGGCCCTACGTCGAGCTGGGAACCGAGAGCGGGGGCGGACCGGCGGGCGGGTTCGGGGGCGAGGCCGGGGGTGGCTCCGCCGGCGCGGCCGACGTGACCATGCCGCTCCCGACCGTCCCCGGCGCCCCTGGGATTCCCGGTGCTCCCGGCGTTCCCGGCGTTCCGGCCGACGCGACGATGCCCCTGCGCACAGTGCGCCCCGCCGGCCCGGCGCCGGACATGACGGCGGCGCTGCCCACTCCCCTGGCCTCGTCCGCCTCCGAGCCCAGCACGACCGACCTCAGCCTGTTCGAGGCGGCGGACGTCGGCGCGGTGCACCCCGACGACGAGGAACCGCACCGCCCGCGCCGCCGCCGCACGCTGCTGATCGCGACGACCGCGGCCGTCGTGGCCGTGGTGGCGGCGGCCGGATTCGCCTCCGGGCTGTTCACCTACGAGAAGCCGACGCGGGACGGGGCCGCCCCCGAGGACGTACGGGCCGCCGTGCCGGACGCGTCGACCAGCGCCGCCTCGGCGTCGGCCTCGCCGAGTCGCTCCGCGTCACCTTCGGCCTCCGAGGCCTCGCCGTCACCCTCCGAGAGCGAGAGTCCGTCGCCCTCCGCGTCGGAGTCGAGTGCCTCGCCCTCGGCGTCGCCGTCGGCCGACGCCGGGCAGGTCACGCCGACCGCCCGTGTGACCGGCTCCCTGGCGCCCGGCAACGGGGCGGACAACGAGGACGACTCCGGCGAGGCGGTCGTCCTGCGGCGCGGCGACAAGGGCGCCGAGGTGACCGAACTCCAGCTACGGCTGCGCCAGCTTTTCCTCTACAACGGCGAGGCCGACGGCACGTTCACCGGCGAGGTCGAGGACGCCCTGCGCAACTACCAGTGGTCCCGCGGCACGACCGAGGACGGCCTGGGCACCTACGGAGCACAGACCCGCACCCGCCTGGAGTCGGAGACGACAGAGCCGTAGCCCCCGCCTCACGCCACGTGGATCCGCACCCCGGACTCATCCGTTTCCACCCGCACCTGCCGCAGATCGCGGACCACCACGTCGGGTCCGTGCGCGGCGGCCCGCGGTCCCACTCCCACGACCCGCATCCCGGCGGCCCGGCCGGCCGCGATGCCCGCGCCGGAGTCCTCGAACACCACGCAGTCGGCCGGGGCGATCCCCAGCTCGGCCGCGCCCTTGAGGAAGCCCTCGGGGTCCGGCTTGCTCGCGCCCACCGACTCCGCGGTGACGCGCACGTCCGGGAGCGCCAGGCCGGCCGCGGCCATCCGGGCCGTCGACAGCGGCACGTCCGCCGAGGTGACCAGCGCGTGCGGGACACCCCGCAGGGAGGTGAGGAACTCCGGCGCGCCGGGCACCGGCACGACGCCGTCCATGTCGGCGGTCTCCTCCGCCAGCATCCGCGCGTTGTCCGCGTGGTTCAGGTGCACCGGCCGGCTGGGCAGCAGCACGGCCATCGAGGCGTACCCCTGGCGGCCGTGGACGACCTCCATGACGTCGTCCCCGTCGAGCCCGTGCGCGTCTGCCCAGCGCCGCCAGACCCGTTCGACGACGGCGTCGGAGTTCACGAGGGTGCCGTCCATGTCGAGCAGGAGGGCGCGGGCGGTCAGGACCGGCATCAGCAGCTCCAGGTAGGAAGAGAACAAGGCGGCCCCGCCCGCCGGTCAGGGAAAACGAGCGGGAGCCACTTTGTTTCTCTACGGTACAAAACAATGCGGGTCCACCGCCACCCCGGCCGCGAGGCGCCGGGGAGCGTTCACCCGCCGTTCAGCTCGGCCCCGGCCTCAGCCGGCGATCGCCTCCCACAGGCTCCACACCCCGAGCGCCAGCATCAGCAGCGCCGCGATCTGCGTGATCAGCTTCAGCGGCACCCGCTTCATCAGCGCCTTTCCGCCGACGATGCCGAGCCCGGCCACCGCCCACAGCGCCAGCACCGCACCCAGCCCGACGGAGAGGGGGTCGTCGTAACGGGCGGCGAGGTTCGCCGTCATGATCTGGGTGAGATCACCGAACTCGGCGACGAGGATCAGCATGAAGCCCGCGCCCGCGACCTTCCAGAAGGACTGGTTCTCCGGCCGCCGGATCTCCTCCTCACCCTCGTCCTTCTTCAGCAGCAGCACCGCCGCGCCGCCCAGGAACAGGACACCGGTCAGCGCGTGCACGAGCTGCTGCGGGAGCAGGGTCAGCACGCTGCCCGCCGCGACGGCCAGCGCGACATGCAGCGCGAAGGCGGCGGCGACCCCGGCGAAGACGTACGAGGCGCGGTAGCGGGTGCCGAGGACGAGGCCGGCGAGCGCGGTCTTGTCCGGCAGCTCGGCCAGGAAGACGACGCCGAAGACGAGCGCCGTCACGGTGATGCTGATCAAGGTTCCTCAATCGGTCGGGGGCCGCCCCACCGAGAGTCCTGACGCTTCAGGAGAAAAAGACACCTCGGCACGGCAGCACACATGTCATCCCTGCCGTGGGGCACGGATGTGCACTGCTTGCCGAAGGTCTCGCCGGCCGACCCTGTGACGGGCCTGCCTCCGGGCGCCGGCTCAGACGAGCTGAGCAGTATGTCGACGGTCCGGCGAAGAGCTACTCCCCTTCTGCGTTCCCCATTGTACGAGATCGTTCTGCCATAAACCTTGTCGTGTCATGCCCACGTCACTAACTTCTCACCGGGCGCACATCTCCCCGCAATGTGCGGCCGCGAGCATTCCCTCGCTCGCGCTCCAACACCCCGCCTCCCCCATGGAGTTCGCATGTCGAAGTTCTACGCGCGTGGACGGCTGAGCATACTCGCCGCCCTCACCGGCCTCATAGCCTCGGTCGGGCTGCTCAACTCCCCGACCGCCTCCGCCGCTCTGCCCACCCCGGTCAGCGCCGCGACCGCCCGCACCTACCTCGCCTCGCTCACCGTGGCGACCGAGGTCCGCACCGGCTACAGCCGTGACCTCTTCCCGCACTGGATCACCATCTCCGGCACCTGCAACACCCGGGAGACGGTCCTCAAGCGCGACGGTACGAACGTCGTCACCAGCTCCGCCTGCGCCGCCACCAGCGGCAGTTGGTTCTCCCCCTACGACGGCGCCACCTGGACCGCCGCCGCCGACGTCGACATCGACCACATGGTCCCGCTCGCCGAGGCCTGGGACTCCGGCGCCCGCAACTGGACCACCGCCCAGCGCCAGGCCTTCGCCAACGACCTGACCCGCCCGCAGCTCATCGCCGTCACGGACAACGTGAACCAGTCCAAGGGCGACCAGGACCCGGCCGAGTGGATGCCGTCGGTCACCTCGTACCGCTGCACCTACGTCCGCGCGTGGGTCCAGGTGAAGTACTACTACGGCCTGTCGGTGGACTCCGCCGAGAAGAGCGCGCTCACCAGCTACCTGTCGAGCTGCTGATCGACTCGTGACCGCAGGGATCTCCCCACTCTCCTCCGTCGTTCCGTACCGTACGGGGCGACGGAGGAGGGCGATCGCGTGGCCGAACTGCGGCTGGGACCAGTGCTGAGATATGCCGACGGCTCGACGGCGACCGTATGGGTCGAGGCGAGCCGCCCGTGCGCCACCGAGGTGCGCTGCGCGGACGGTGCGGGCGGCACCGCCCACACCTTCCAGGTGGCGGGCCACCACTACGCCCTCGTCGAGGTGACGGGCCTGACGGCGGGCACGGCCACGGGGTACGAGGTCCTCCTCGACGGCACCCGTGTGTGGCCGCTGCCCGACTCCCCCTTCCCGCCCTCGGAGATCCGCGCCCCCGCCGCGGTCGGCGCCGGCGATGACGGCGACGAGGTCCGGGTGGCGTTCGGCTCCTGCCGCTGGGCGGCGCCCCCGGCCGGCGGGCACGACCCCGTGGGACCCGACGCCCTCGACAGCCTGGCGGCGCGTATCGCCGCCGATCCGGCGGCGCCACGGCCCGACGTGCTGCTGCTGCTGGGCGACCAGGTCTACGCCGACGAGGTCTCCGACGCGACCCGGGAGCGGATCGCCGCCCGCCGCGGCCTCACCGACGCGCCGGGTGCCGAGGTCGCGGACTTCGAGGAGTACACCTGGCTCTACTACGAGTCCTGGCTCGACCCCGAGGTGCGCTGGCTGCTGTCCACCGTGCCCAGCTGCATGGTCTTCGACGACCATGACGTCATCGACGACTGGAACACCTCCGCCTCCTGGCTGGCCGACATGCGGGCCACCCCCTGGTGGCGTGAGCGGCTGCTGAGCGGCCTGATGTCGTACTGGGTGCACCAGCACCTCGGGAACCTCTCCCCGGCCGAGCTGGCCACCGACCCGCTCTACGCCGCCGTACGCGAGGCCCCCGACGGCACCGACGCACTGCGTGCCTTCGCCTGCCGTGCCGACGCGGACCCGGCGTCCGTGCGGTGGAGCTACCGGCGTGACTTCGGGCGCGTGCGGCTGCTGATGGTCGACAGCCGGGCGGCGCGGGTCCTCGACGAGGACGGGCGCTCGATGCTCCACCCGGGCGAGTGGACCTGGCTGCGCGAACAGACCCTCGACGGTCCAGGCTCCTACGACCACCTCCTGATCGGCACCTCGCTGCCCTGGCTGCTGCCGCACCTGGTGCACGACGCCGAGGAGTGGGACGCGGCGCTGTGCCGGGGCGAACGCGGGGCGCGCTGGGCCCGCATCGGGGAGAAGGTGCGACGCGGGGCGGATCTGGAGCACTGGGCGGCCTTCCCCGAGTCCTTCGCCGCGCTGGCGGAGCTGATCGCCGAGACGGGGGTGGGGGCAGGGGCGCCGGCGAGTGTGCTCGTGCTCTCCGGGGACGTGCACCACGCGTACGTGGCGGAGCCGTACTGGCACGAGGGCGGCGGCCCCGACGCGCGGGTGCTCCAGCTCACCTGCTCCCCGGTGCACAACTCCGTCCCCGCGTCGATCCGGGTGGGTTTCCGCTTCGGCTGGAGCGCCGTGGCCCGGGCGCTCGGCCGCCGCCTGCGTCGGCACGGCCGCCGTCCCCGGCCGCCCGTCGGCTGGCGCAAGAAGGGCGGGCCCTGGTTCGGCAACCAGCTCATGTTCCTCACCCTGCGCGGGCGTTCGGCCCGGCTGCGGCTGGAGCAGGCCCGCGGTGACGGATCGCTGACGACGGTGCAGGAGTCCGACCTGACCCCCTGAGAACACCCCTGAGGGCTCCCCGAGGACTCCCTGAGGCGGGACAACCGGGGTACCCGGGGCCCGCGTTGGCTTCCGTGACGGCCGACGGCATGATGATGCGGACCGTCCGCTTCCACCGCGGTCCCGTGGACGGTCCGCTCCATCGCGCCCCACACGCCCGGGAGTCACCCTCTTGCCCTCAGTGAACGCAGCCCAAGCCGGCGTCGGAGAGCCCGCACCGGACGCGAACGCGACACCGGTGGTCACCGTTTCCGTCGCCCTCGTCGGCGCCGGGCCGCGCGGCACCAGCGTCCTGGAACGCCTCTGCGCCTCCGCGCCGGACCTTCTTCCGCCCGGGGCGCGACTGACCGTCCACGTCGTCGATCCCGCCCCGCCGGGACCGGGTCGCGTATGGCGCACCGCGCAGTCGCGGGAGCTGCTGATGAACACCGTGGCCTCGCAGGTGACCCTGTTCACCGACGACAGCGTGGACTGCGCGGGACCGATCCGTCCGGGTCCGAGTCTGCACGCGTGGGCGGCCGGCGAGCTGGGCCCGGACGAGTACCCGACCCGCGCGCACTACGGCCGCTATCTGGAGTGGGTGTTCGCCCGGACCGTGCGCCAGGCCCCGCCGTCGGTGCGCGTCGAGACGCACGCGGCCCGCGCGGTCCGGCTCGACGACGCCGCCGACGGCCGCCAGGTCCTCACCCTGGACGACGGCCGGATCCTGCTCGGCCTGTCCGCCGTCGTCCTCGCCCAGGGGCATCTGCCGGTGGTCGCCGACACCGCCCAGCGACGCCACACCGCCTACGCCCGACAGCACGGACTGCGGCACGTCCCGCCCGCCAACCCGGCCGACGTCGACCTCGCCGCGCTCGCCCCCGGCGAACCGGTGCTGCTGCGCGGCCTCGGCCTGAACTTCTTCGACCACCTGGCACTGCTGACCACCGGCCGGGGCGGCCGCTTCGTCCACGCCCACGCCCACTCCGGTGCCGAGACCGGTACCGGTGTCGGCACCGGGCGGGCGGCCCTGCGCTATCTGCCCTCCGGTCATGAGCCGCGGCTGTACGCGGGTTCCCGGCGCGGCATCCCGTACCAGGCCCGTGGCGACAACGCGAAGGGGCCGTACGGCCGTCATCGCCCGCTCGTGCTGACCCCGGAGGTGATCGCGGGTTTCCGCAAGCGCGCGGACTCCGGTGAGGCGCCCGACTTCCTGGCCGAGATATGGCCGTTGGTGGCGAAGGAGGTGGAGACGGTCTACTACGCGGCCCTGCTGCGGGAGCCGGCGCGGCCGGGCTCCGCGGAGAGTTTCGTGCGGGAGTTCTCGTCCGTCCCGCACCGCGACGCCCGGGAGGCCGTGCTGCTCGACGGGTTCGGGATACCGCGGGCCGACCGCTGGAGCTGGGACCGGATCTCCCGGCCGTACACGGGACGGCGGTTCGCGCATCCGGGACAGTGGCGGGACTGGCTGCTCGGCCATCTGCGCAGGGACGCGGAGGAGGCCGCCCGGGGCAATGTGGACGGTCCCGTGAAAGCGGCCCTGGACGTCCTGCGCGACCTGCGCAACGAACTGCGGCTGATCGTCGACCACGCCGGTCTGACCGGCGCCTCCCGCCGGGACCACCTGGACCGCTGGTACACCCCGCTCAACGCGTTCCTGTCCATCGGCCCGCCGCGGCGCCGCGTCGAGGAACTGGCCGCCCTGGTGGAGGCGGGGGTGGTGGAGGTTCTCGGACCCCGGCTGGAGGTGCGGGAGGAGGACGGGGCCTGGCGGGCACACGCGCCGGAGGTGCCGGGATCGGCCGTCCGGGTGACGACCCTCGTCGAGGCGCGGCTTCCGGAACCGGATGTGCGACGCACCGCCGACGGCCTGCTGGCGCGGCTGCTGAAGACCGGGCAGTGCCGTCCCCACACGGTGGACGGCTATGTGACCGGAGGCCTGGACGTGACCCCGCGTCCATATA
Organism: Streptomyces sp. NBC_00080; assembly: GCF_045041255.1. NCBI lineage: Bacteria > Bacillati > Actinomycetota > Actinomycetes > Kitasatosporales > Streptomycetaceae > Streptomyces > Streptomyces sp. NBC_00080. The sequence goes on along the minus strand of NZ_CP108235.1, from coordinate 6,587,767 downwards.
ACCTGATAGACCGTCAAGGACGGCCGCACGCAAGGAGGTTGGCCTTCGGGGTGCCCACGGAGGGCGTGCACTGGGTCACCGCGGCGGGCGCCCGCCCAGGGGTGGATTCGGTCACACTTTCGGATGCGGACGCGGTGGCGAGAGCCGCCCTGTGCACGGCGGTCAGGGAGCTCGAACCCGGGGCGGAACCCCAGGCAGAGCCCCGGACGGAACCGCAGGCGGAAGGCCGGGCGGAACCTCGGACGCAACCCGGACCGTGGCTAGAAGTTGAACTTGCAAGCATCGATTAGGTGCGCCTAACGTGTGTCGCTCATTCGGTACCGCCGCCCCCACCCGGTCCTTCCCCCCATGCGGGACCGGTCCGACCGACACCGAAGGAGACCCCCCACCATGTCCGCTCGCCTCAACACCGCACAGCCCTACGCGGTCGGCCTCTTCCGCATCGTCGTAGGCCTGCTCTTCGCCTGCCACGGCGCGGCCTCGCTCTTCGGCGTCCTCGGCGGCGCCGCGGGCACCGACGGCGGCACGCTCGACTCCGGCACCTGGCCCGGCTGGTACGCGGCCGTCATCCAGCTGGTCTGCGGCAGCCTGGTGCTGCTCGGCCTCGGCACCCGCGCCGCCGCACTCCTGGCCTCGGGCTCCATGGCGTACGCCTACTTCGACGTGCACCAGCCGAGCGCCCTGTGGCCGATCCAGAACGGCGGCGAGGCCTCCGCGATGTTCTGCTGGGCCTTCCTGCTGCTGGTGTTCACCGGCTCCGGCGCCCTCGGCCTCGACCGCCTGTTCGCCGGCCGCCCGGCCACCGAGCGGGAGCCCGCGGCGCGCAAGGCCACGGTTTCCGCCTGACCCGGTTGCGACGACACCGTGATCCGCGGCCGTCCGGGCCCTCACGGCGCCCGGGTGACCGCGGATCAGCACGTGTCTGACCACGGATCAGCACGGGATGGACGCTCTCGGTGAACGTCCTGCACCGAACACATGAGCCCCCCGTGAATCTACTGTCACACTCCGGGCGTACGCTGTATGGCTGTCATTGGCCGCACCTGCCGCTCCCCCGCGACACAGCGGCACGGTCGGCCGTCACGGGGGAGACACGGGGAGTCAGTGGTGTTCGAAAGTGTGGGGGCTTTGCTCGGCAGCCCATGGATCTACGCGGTGGTGGGCCTGTCGGTCCTTCTCGACGTGTTCCTGCCGGTGCTGCCCAGCGGGGTGCTCGTCATCACGGCGGCCACCGCCGCGGCGGCGGGCTCGGGTGCGGCGACCGGTCAGGTACCGCACGACGTACCGGACATCATGGTTCTCATCCTCTCCGCGACGACCGCCTCGGTGCTGGGCGACCTGGTGGCCTACCGGCTGGCCTGGCGCGGCGGTGAGCGCCTGGACCGGGCGATCTCCCGCTCCCGGCGACTGACCACCGCGCAGGAACGTCTCGGCGAGGCGCTGGCCCGGGGCGGCGGCGCGCTGGTCGTGCTGGCCCGTTTCGCCCCCGCCGGCCGTTCCGTCGTCTCGCTCATCGCGGGCGCCGCGCACCGCCGTCCCCGCGAGTTCCTCCCCTGGTCCGCCCTGGCCGGCCTCTCCTGGGCGGGCTACAGCGCCGCCCTGGGCTACTTCGGCGCGCACTGGCTGGGCACGACGTGGCTGGCGACGGGGGTGTCGGTGCTCGCCCTGTTCGGCGCGGGGGCCGGTGCTGCGTACGTCATGCGACGGCAGCCGACGGCGTAGCGCGCCACCGGCCGGGCCCCACGTGCCCTACGTGCCCTACGTGGCTACGTGGCTATGTGCCCCACGCGCCCTACGTGCCCTGGGTGCGCGCTGCCGCGCCGCGGCCGGCTCCGCGCACCTCCAGCCCGTCCAGCAGCTCCGCCGTGGCCGCGGCGATGACCTCGACCGCTCGCTCGAACACCTCCCGGTTGTGCTCGGCCGGTGCCCGGAAGCCGGACACCTTACGGACGTACTGAAGGGCTGCGGCGCGCACATCGTCCTCCGTCGCCTTCTCGGGCAGGACGGGGGGACGCAGCGTCTTGATGCTCCGGCACATGTCTCCCAGTCTCCCCCGGCACCCCGCCCGCGTGCCATGATCAGCTCCGAGGCGGCCACCGCACCCGCGGGGCCGACCGACGAGAGGGACAACAGCACATGACGAAGGACATACTCAGCGTCGCCGTTCTCGGCCCCGGCGGGGTGGGCGGCCTGCTCGCGGCCCTGCTGTCCCGCGCCGGCCACCGGGTGACCTGCCTGGCCGGCGAGGAGACGGCGGCGGCCCTGCGCGCCGACGGCATCCGCGTCCACAGCACCCCGTTCGGCGACTTCACGGCCGGGGTCGCGGCGGACACCGAGCTGCGAGCGCCTGTCGACGCGGTGCTCATCACCGTCAAGCACACCGCCCTGGACGCGGCCCTGGCCCGGGTCCCCGCCTCGGCTGTCGGCGAGGACACCCTCCTCGTGCCGTTCCTGAACGGCGTCGAGCACCCGGCGGTCCTGCGCGCCCTGTACCGTCCGGACCGGGTCGCCCCGGCCGTCGTCCGGGTCGAGTCGACCCGGGTCGCGCCGGGCGTGATCGAGCACGGGAGCGGCTTCGCGGAGATCGACCTGACCGGCGACGCCGTGCCGCGCCCGCGCCTCGACGCGCTCGCGCGGGCGCTGGAGGCCGCCGGCCCGGCCGTCCGCGTCCTGCCGGACGAGACGGCCGCCCTGTGGGCGAAGATGGCCTTCCTCGCGCCGTTCGCCCTGCTCACCACCCGGTACGGTCTGCCGCTGGGCGAGGTCCGCACCAGGCACCGCGAGGAACTGACCGCCCTGGTCGAGGAGACCGCGGCCGTCAGCCGCGCCTGCGGCGCCCCCGCCGACCCGGCCCAGGCACTCGCCCGCTACGACTCCTTCGCCCCCGGCACGAAGTCCTCCATGCAGCGGGACGCCGAGGCGGGGCGGCCCCTCGAACTCGACGCGATCGGCGGGGGGTTGCTGCGCGCGGCCGAGCGGCACGGGGTTCCGGTGCCGGTGGCCACGCGCCTGGTACGGGAGTTGGCGGACGCTACCCGTTGACATGCTCCTCGCCCTGAAGGGCGAGGATTCTGGCCTTCCTTGACTGGCTGCCGTGCCGCTACGCGGCACGGTTTCCGGTTGGGAATCCGTGGCTTCCTGCTTCTTCGCGCTGTGCCGGGATTGCTCCTGCTCTTACCGGCGCTCCGCAGGCCGATACCGCCAGTCCGGCGGCCGTTTTCACGTTGATCGCGGCGTTGATGTCCCGGTCGTGGACAGTGCCGCAGGCGGCACAGGTCCATTCCCGGATGTTGAGGGGTTCGGGCCCGTCCACGGCACCGCAGGCGTGGCAGGTCTGGGAGGTCGGTGTGAACCGGCCGATCTTGACCAGGGTGCGGCCGTACCGTTCTGCTTTGTATTCCAGCATGCTGATGAACGAGGACCATCCGGCGTCGTGCACGGACTTGGCCAGTCTGGTGCGGGCCAGTCCCGCCACCGACAGGTTCTCCACGGCGATCCCTTGGTTCTCGGAGATCAGCTTCGTGGAGAGCTGGTGGTGGAACTCACGGCGTGTGTCAGCAACTTTGGCGTGAGCGCGGGCGACCTTCAGGCGGGCTTTGGCCCGGTTCTTCGATCCCTTCTGCTTGCGGGACAGCTCCTTCTGGGTCTTCTTCAGCTTCTTCTCCGCGCGCCGCAGGAAGCGCGGGGAGTCGATCTTCGTGCCGTCGGAGAGGACCGCGAAGTGGGTGAGGCCGAGATCGATGCCGATGATGCGGTCGGTCTCCGGCATCCGAGCCTTCTCGGCATCCGGGTCGGTGTCGATGACGAAGGAGGCGAAATACCTGCCGGCCGCGTCCCTGACGACGATGACGGAGGTGGGGACGGAGGTGGGGACGGCGGGCAGGGTGCGGGACCGTTTCACCTTCACCGCGCCGATCTTCGGCAGGCTCAGACGGCCACTGCCGGTGACGCTCCAGCGGGCGTTGGCGGTGAACCGGACCGACTGCCGGGCGTCCTTGCGAGACTTGGAACGGGGCGGGCTTATTTTCGGCCCCTTCCGAGCGCCCTTGAGAGAGGCGAAGAAGTTGCGGTAGGCGCTCTCGGCGTCCCGCAGGGACTGCTGGAGCACCACCACGGAGACCTCACCCAGCCAGCACCGCTCGGCAGTCCGTTTCGCCTCCGTGATCAGCCGCGTTGACAGCTGACCGGCCGTCGGGAAAGGCTGCCCGGCCTTACGGGCGTCCTCGCGGGCACGCACCGCGTCGTTGAACACAACACGGGCGCACCCGAACGCCCGGGCAAGCGCGGCCTGCTGAGTGGCGTCGGGGTACAACCTGAAGGCGTACCGCAGCTGCATGACGATCCCACTAGGCACGTCGAACCCGCGACGTCACCGGGAACGTGTGAACGATCCGTCACCGTCGCGAGCAGGGTCCGGCTCCGCCGCAACTAGACCGCAACGCTCCGCGTCGCAACCACAAGATTCGCTTCACCCCCGGCGCAGGTCGACGTACCAGTCGTTGGATCTGATCGGGTTCCCCTTCGGGTACTCGAAGTCGGCCTGCCCGAGCAGGGTGAACCCGGCCTTGCGGCACACCCCGTTGGACGCGGCGTGCTCCACCTTGGGGAACGCGTGCAGGGTGGGGTGGCCGCCGGGTCCGGCCTGCTGCCGTACGACGTCGACGAGCGCCCGGGCCGCTGTCGCGGCGAGCCCTCTGCCCTGGAACTCGGGCAGGATCCCCCAGCCCGTCTCCCACACCGTCTCGCCCCGCCACTCGCGCTCCCAGTAGCCGATCGAGCCGACGGTCTCCCCGGTGTCCGCGAGCGTGACCCGGTACATGCGCCCGGCGAACGGCTCGACGTAGCGCCGATGCCGGTCGGCGAGTTTCTCCTCGCTCTCCGGCCCGCCCAGATGCTCCGTCATCGCGGGGCTGTTGGCCCGCCGGAGCAGCCAGAAGTCGCCCTCCGCCCAGGGCACCAACCGCACCTGTTCCACTCCCGTGGCCCGTTCGTCCATGCGCGTCACCCTAGAGCCGGGGTCCGACACCGGCGGTCGCCCGCCGCCGTGCGAGGCTGCGGGGAGGAACCAGTCAGTGCCCCCACCGTGGGTGGGGGGTATGGAGCTGTTGCCGCTGGCGTGCGTTCAAGTGCGTTCTGGTGAGCGGGAGTGAGTGTGGGTGGTCGGTGTCGTGTCGCGCGTCTCGGCTGTGGGCTCGGTTTTCGGTGGGGAACTGACGTTCTCTCATCGAATGCGTGACCTTCGCGGATGGTGCTCGTTTCTCATGGCGACGGGATCTTCGGATGGGGGGTGACAGGGTGGGTGGGCTGAGAAGTGTCGCGGCGCCGTTCGTCGCGTCCGGGCCGTCCGGCGTGGCCGTCCGGACCCGCCTCAAGCAGCTGACGCCGGACGATGAGAAGGTGCTGCGTCTGGTCGGCGGGCATCTCGGGTCGTTGGCCTCGAAGGATCTGAAGGCGCGCTGCCGGGACGGTCTGTCGCATTCCGGTGAGGGATGGGCGGTGCGTGAGCGGGAGCTGACGCCGCTGTCGTCGTCGCGGTGGGCGGGCAGCATCACCAAGTCGTCGCATGACCAGTGGGCGCTGGCCCGCCGCTGCCAGCTTGCGCACATCCAGAACCTGGAAACCGGTGTCCGTACCATCGAGGACCGGCTGGCGCTGCCGGTCGGACAGAAGGGGACGAAGAAGGCGCCCGGCGACGGACGACACCGCCCCCACAGCACCGGAGTGATGCGGTGGGGCATCGGACCGTCCAGGCCGGACCAGGATTCCTTGGGCGTGAGGGAACCCGCCCCCGCATCCCCGGACCACGGACACGATCCGTCGGCACCGGACGCGGAACGAACGCGGAACGAACGCGGGCAACCAGAACGCCCAACACCGTCCGGGGCGTTCAGCCGAGCATGAATCCTGGAAACAGGACTCACTCCCGCTCAGTCCCTAGGAACGGTGGAGGGAAACCAGTGATCGACCCCGCTCCGCACGGCCCGCGATCCGTGCCCCCCGTACTCGCCTACGACGGGGACTGCGGCTTCTGCCAGGCGTCCGTCGACCGTATCCGCGACCTCGCCGCTCCGGCGCTGCAAGCGGTTCCGTGGCAGTTCCTGCCCGCGGAGTCGACCGCGCCGCATCTCGAACGGCTGGACCGGGAGGTGCTGTTGCTGCGCGGCGGCACGGTTCTCGCGGGCGGGGCCGACGCGCTGGCCCGCTGGCTCGGCACCTCGCCGTCCGCCGCGTACCGCACGCTCTCCGCCGTCCTCCGACTGCCCGGCGTGCGGGGCTGCGCCCGCGTGGTCTACCGCTGGGTGTCGCGCAACCGTCACCGCCTGCCCGGCGCCACCCCGGCGTGCGCGGTCCCGCCGCGCGGCGAGTGAGGCCCCTCGTTCGTCGTCGCGTCCCGACCTGCGTCCTCACCCATGGGGGACCGCCCGCCCTCGCCGACGGTCACGCCGTCGACCGTTACGTCGAGATCGGCTCGCTCACCAAGGTCGTCCACCGTCTCGACGCCGACCCGGACGGGACGGACCGGATGGGCCTCACCGTCCTCGAACGGAGCCGGACGGCCACCCGGGACACCTGAGACACAATCGAACATACGTTCACACGAACACCCCCAAGGAGCTCGCCACCCAAATTCGAACAGGCGTACCATTGCCGCGTGGCTACGACCTATGACTTTCCCAGCGACCTGCGCGCCGGTCAGGAGGAGCTGCATCAGGTCAGGGCCGAGTTGTCGGCCCTGCTGAAGCGACTTCCCTGGTCGGTCGAGCCCCTGGAGGGCTTCAGCGACGACGCGGGCTGGCGCAAGACCGAGCGCCCCGCCTCCCCCGGCTGGACGGCCGACGAGCAGGCCGAGGTGGAGAAGCTCCGGCAGCGGGAACACGAACTCGCGGTGTTCGTGACCTGCCACCGCTTCTGGGCGGAGGTCGCGACCCCGGACCGGGTGGCGGCCCGCATGCACCTCAAGCACACCCGGGAGATCCCGCCGGGGGACGAGGCCTAGACCCCGCCCGGGACGACCCGGACCCGGATCGCCGGCACCCTCCGCGGCACCCGCGCCCAGGGCATGCGAAAGGGCCCCCGGATCTCTCCGGAGGCCCTTTCGCTCACCTGGTGGGCGCGGACGGTTTCGAACCGCCGACATCCTGCTTGTAAGGCAGGCGCTCTACCCCTGAGCTACGCACCCGGGACGAGTCGACAGCCTACATTGCCCGGGGCCGTGCCCCGCAAACCCGTATCCGGGGGTTAGCCCCACCCCGGATCCGGGAGCGTGCCGGATCCCCCCGCGGGCGGCGGCTCCCTAGTGTCGTCAGGGCAACGACAGGCAGCCCAGGGGGAGATCACCATGGCACGTACGTCACGTTCGGCCCGCGCGTTCCTCGTCACCGGGGCCGTCGTGGCCCTGGCCGTCGGCACGACCGCCTGCGCCGCCGCCGACGACGACGAGCATCCCGATCACCGGGCCTTCGCCCTGCAGGGCCGCACGCTCACCATCGACTCCGACGACTCGGCGCTCGAGATCGTCGCGTCGGACGCGGCCGAGGCGGGCAAGGTCGACGTCACCCGTTGGTTCCAGGGGTCGGTCACCATCGGCAAGGAGCCGAAGGTGACCTGGTCGATGAAGGACGACCGGCTGACGCTGCGGATGCACTGCTCCGGCGTGGTGGCCGACTGCTCCGCCAAGCACCGTGTCGAGGTGCCCCGGGGCGTCGCCGTGAAGGTCGCGAGCGACGACGGCAGCGTCCGGGCACGGGGTTTCCGGGACGCGCTGAGCGTGCGCACCGAGGACGGCTCCGTGCACGTCACCGACTCGAGCGGGGCACTGGAGCTGCGCAGTGACGACGGCTCCGTACGCGCCGAGGTCGCCTCGCGCACGGTGGACGCGCGCACCGCGGACGGCTCGGTCCGCCTGACGCTGTCCGCCGTACCGGACCGGGTGGACTCCGTGAGCGACGACGGTTCGGTGACGATCTCGCTGCCCGAGGCGACCTACCGGGTGACCGCGAAGTCCGACGACGGCGGGGTGGACGTGTCCGTACCGCGCGACGCGTCCAGCACGCACGTCGTGAGCGCCCGTACCGCCGACGGCAAAGTCACTGTCCGGAACGCGAACTAACCGACCCGTGTGTTCGTCCTTAACCGGTGGGAGAATGACACCGGGCAGGGCGGATCACAGCACGGGAGAGGGATGTGACGGCGACACCAGCGCAGCCGTATTCGCCGTTGGTGCCGCGCGCACAGCGCCGTCGTGCGCGCCGGGGGCCGCATGCCCTCCGGGACACCCTCGCCCTCGTCGCCCTCCCCCTCGTGGCCGCCCTCGCGCTGCCCGCCGCGTTCGCCGGCGGCGGCACCCGGCGCTGGTTCGGCGGGCGGGCGGAGGGACAGCGGGCCGAGGCCCAGGCCGCCAAGGACGCGGCGGCGGCCGCCTTCTACGAGCTGGACACCGCCCAGCGCGACCTGCGGATCTCGATCGAGACGATCAGGGCCGTGGACGACTCGCCGGCCGCCCGGCGCGCCGTCTCCGACTTCGAGGCCGTCGGCCGGCGGATCGACGAGGCCAGCCACCAGTACATCGACGCCGTCGACGCCCATGACCTCGACCGGGACGACCTGGAGGCCTCGGCGGCCGCCCAGGCGCGCACCGAGCTGACGCGCGCGAAGGACGAGCTGGGCCGCGTCAAGCAGGAGCTGGACCGGTTCGCCGACGGGCTGGGCCCGCTGCTCGGCAAGGCCGAGACCCAGCTGGCCCGCCTCGCGCCCGCTGTGGAGCGGGCCCGGCAGGCCCTGCTGGCCGCCTCGAACGCGCTGGACGCCGTACGGGAGAGCGGGCTGCGGGCGGACGGGCTCGCGGCGCGGCTGGCGGCGCTGGCGCCCGAGCTGACGAAGCTGAACCAGGGCGCTGGGCAGCACGGCGTGCCGCAGACGCTGGAGCGGGCGGAGCGGGTGGCGCGGGAGGCCGAAGCGGTCCGGGTGGAGGCGGAGCGGCTGCCGGAGCGGGCCGCCGAGATCGACCACCGGCTCGTGTCGCTGCGGACCCGCGCCCAGGCGCTGACGACCCGCTCGGGGCAGGTGGAGCCGATCCTGAGCGAGCTGCGGCGGCGGTTCTCGGCCGCCTGCTGGCAGGACCTCCAGCACGTCCCCGACCAGGCCGGGGAGCACGTCCGGCAGGCCGAGGCGAAGCTCGCGGAGGCGCGCGTCGCGCGGGACGCGCAGCGCTGGCCGGACGCCACCGCGCTGCTGTCGACGGTGCGCGCCCTGCTGAACAGTACCGACGAGGCGGTCTCGGCCGCCGGTGACCGGCTGACCAGGCTGAACGCCGTGCAGAAGGATCCGCAGGCGGAGATCGACCGGACCCGGTTCGCGATCCGGGACGCCCAGCGGCTGGCGATGGCGGGGCGCAACACGCCCGATCCCCGGCACGCGCGCCCCCTGGACGACTCGGTGGCCCGGTTGGAGCGGGCGATCGGCACGCTGGAGGGCCGGCACCCCGACTACTGGCACTTCCTGACCGAGACGGAGGCCGTCCGTCGGGCGGTGGCGGATGTGGTGTCCGGGATCCGTGAGGAGCGCGGCACGGGGCACTGACATTGCCGCGGGCGCCCGGCGGGCGGATATTGAAGGTACGTACGGCCTCCATCGGCGCATCCACCCTCAGGGAGGCGGAGATGGCCACACACGCAGTGCACGGCCGGTCCAGGCGGCGCATCAGGTTCGACGAGCACCTGCCCGTCGACCACCGTCTGAACCTGGTCTACCGGATCGGCGCCGGGCTGATGGGCCTGGGTCTGATCGCCTTCGGGATCTTCGGCATCGTCCACAACATCGGCTTCTTCGACACCGGCGGGGACGAGGTGTGGAGCCTCAACACCAACGGGGCGCTCAGCTGGCTGTCCGTCGGCGTCGGGCTGCTGCTGCTCGTGGGCATGGTGATCGGCGGGAACTTCGCGTCCACACTGAACATGACCCTCGGTGGCCTGTTCGTCGTGAGCGGCTTCCTGAACATGGCCCTGCTGGAGACGGACTACAACTTCCTGGCCTTCGAGATCCAGAACTGCATGCTCAGCTTCGTGATCGGGATCCTGCTGCTCGTCTTCGGGATGTACGGCAGGGTGGGGTCCGCCCTGCCGCACGACAACCCGTACTGGCGGGCCCGCCACCCCGAGGGGTGACGGGCCGGCCGGATCAGGTGCGGTAGGCGTAGAAGTACGCGGTCGGGTACGACGAGACGAGGCTCGCCACCGACCGGCGCAGGGTGTTGTTCGAGTGGTAGGTCACGTACGGCACGCCGCCGCTCTTGGCGGTGACGATCATCGTGTGGTCCTTGGACCCGTCGCGGTCGAAGTCCATCTGGAGGACGTCGCCGACCTCGAGCTGGTAGACGTTGGCGAGCGCGGTGGTGCGCTTGGAGTTCTGGGCGAACCAGGACCACTCGTTGACGCCGACGAACGAGTCCGACTGGATGTCGGCGTTGCCGAACCACCTGGTGTAGTCGTACACGTAGCCGGGGACGTGCTTCCAGCCGCCCGCCTTCAGGGACTGGCTGACGAAGTTGGTGCAGTCGCCGCCGGCGCCGTGGCCGTTGTAGTCCGGATAGTCCTTGTTGTAGACGTTCCAGTACTTCTCGGCGTAGGTCGCCATCGCCTTGTAGTCATAGGCGGTGCCGGTCTTCGGGACGGCGGCCGGGTTGCGGGTGGTGGCGGCGCGCGCGGCGTTCGGCATGGTGTCGTCGGCCGTCGTGGCCGTCTTGACGGACACCGGCTTGGTGAGCGCGTTCACCGCGAGACCACCCTGGTCGGTGTCGCGGATGTTCGTCAGCTGCCAGTTGCCCTGCCGGTCGGCCTTGAACGTCAGCTCGTGGTGGGCCTCGAAGCCGGTGCTCTTCGGCTCGTTGCCGCGGACCTGCTCGTAGGTCAGCGTCGTGCTCTCGGTGACCGCGGCCTTGGCGGTACGGCCGGTCACGCGCGTGGCGTTCAGCGTGACGGTGGTGCTGGCCTTGCTGTACTTCTCACCGGCCTTCGCCAGCTTGTCCTTGCGGTCGCCCAGCGTGGACAGGGCGGCGTCCTCGGTGCGGGCCGTGCCGGACGACAGCTTGACGTCACCGGAGAAGCCGTCGGTCAGCGGCTTCGCCCGGTCGCCCTGCTTGCCGGCGACCAGGGCGTCGGTACGGTCGGTGAAGACCGCGTCCGCCAGCCGCTGGAAGGTGGCCTTCGTCCGGGCGTCGACCTTGGGGTCGTCGACGACGGCGGCACCGGCGGACCAGTTGGGCAGCAGAGCCACTCCGGCGACGACCGAGGTGGCGGCTGCCCCGAGTATCGCGACGCGGCGGCGGGTCGCCCTCAATTTCCTTGACTTCACTGATGTTTCCCCTCTTGCCCCGGCGGAGGGATGCCGGGAAGGGCATCTTTGCATGGCGTGTGTGGCTGTTGTGAAGAGGGGACCGGGTTGAGGTTTGGTTACTTCACGACGGTCGACCAGTCCGGGTTCTGCGCCGGATCCAGGGTGCGCAGCCGCTCGAGCGTCGCCGGCGTCTGCACGTCCATCCAGTCGGCCAACTCCTGGAAGGACACGCACTTGACGTCCTTCTTGGTGCACACGTTCTCGATGACCTGGTCGACGGACTTCATGTAGATGCCGCCGTTCCACTCCTCGAAGTGGTTGCCGATGAACAGGGGGGCACGGCTGCCGTAGTACACGCGGTTGAAGCCGGCCATGTAGGCGTCGACGGTCTCCTGCTCCCAGGTCGGGTACTGGGCCGCGTCGCCGTCGACCTCGCCGTCGGACTGGTTGTAGAGGAAGTTGAAGTCCATGGACAGGCCCTGGTACTTGCCGCCGTCGTAGGGGAGCAGCTGGAGCGGGAAGTCCCAGATGCCGTTCTTCTTCGTCGGCCAGATCTGGAAGTCACCGGTGGAGCTGGCGTCGTAGCGCCAGCCGTAGCTCTTGGCGGCCTTCAGCAGGTTCGCCTGGCCCTCCAGACAGGGCGCGCGGCCGCCGACGACCGCCTTCTTGAAATCGAAGGGCAGCGGGTCGATGTCCGTGTAGCCGGTGTTGGTCTTCCAGTTCTCCACGAAGGAGTAGAACTGGTCGATCTCGCTCTTCCACTCCTCGACGCTCCAGTCGCCGCCGCCCTTGGCGCCGCAGAAGTGGCCGTTGAAGTGGGTGCCGATCTCGTTCCCCTCCTTCCACGCCTCGCCGAGCTGCTCCAGGGTGGTGCGGATGTGCTCGTCGGTGGGGAAGCTGATGGCCGACGTGCCCTTGGGGTGCTGGGGCGGGGAGTACAGGTCCTTCTTGCTCTTCGGCAGCAGGTAGATGCCGGTGAGGAAGAAGGTCATGTGGGCGTTGTACTCCTCGGCCATCTTCCGGTAGTGCTCGAAGAGGCCGTCGTCGCCCATGAGCGCGCCGTCCCAGGAGAAGACCACGAACTGGGGCGGCTTCTCCCCCGGCTTGAGCGGAACCGCTTTCAGCTGCCCGGTCTGCGGCCCGGTGTACGAGGTGGAGCCGTCCCCCAGGACCTTCGTCTTGCCGTCCCACTCCGGTTCCTTGGTGGCCTCCGCCGACGCCTTCTTGTTCTCCCCCGAGGAAGCGGTCGGCGCGGTGTTCGTCGTGCGGTTGAGCACCAGGTAGCCGGCCACCAGGGACGCGACGACGAGAAGCGCCGCCAGCGTCAGGAACCCCGGATGCGTGGTGGCGGGGTGGCGCGTTGCCGGAGCCTTGCGGCGGCGGCCCGACGGTGACTTCATGTGCGGATCATTCTCCGGATTTCGGGGACGCGGGTGCTCGTCTCGGTGGTCAGCCGAGCGGGCTCATGGCACCTGACCAGATGCCGTAGGGAACGCTGTCGTCGGTCGTGCCGGCGATGCCCTTCAGTGGAAGCGGTTGGAGGCTCTTGCTCAGGTCGATGCGGTAGACGACGACCGCCGTGGACACGGCCTTGGCCGTGCCGACGTACCAGGCCGCGGTGTCGTCCTGGGTCGTGCCGGCCTTCCCCGCCACCTGGCCGAGCGAGCCGGACCGGGCGGCGTTCCCCTGCGAGGCGGGCACGTCGTCCGGGTGGGCGGTGCTGAAGGAGTCCGCGAGCGCGGAGTTGACCTCCTCGGCCACGTCGGCGCCGAAGGCGCGGTCGACGGCCGGGGTGTCCAGGACGAGCTTGGTGCCGTTCTTGGTGATCAGGCGCACCGAGTACGGCTCGGTGTGCTTGCCGCCGGCGGCGAAGGTGGAGTAGCCGCTCGCCATGCGGATCGCGCTGGGTGTGGAGCTGCCCATGGACAGTGCGGGCACCTGTGCCCCGATGCTGGAGGAGAGCAGCCCGGACTTCTCGGCGGTGGCGCGCACCACGTCGAGGCCGGCGTCCATACCGAGCTGCATGAACGGCGTGTTCACCGACAGCTCCATCGCCCGGTGCAGGGAGATCTGCCCGTACGATTCGCCGTCGTCGTTCTTGGCGGCCACCACCTTGCCGCTGCGGTCCCAGTAGGGCCCCTCGGGCGTCTTCACCGGCACCTTGTCGTCGCCGTCGTACAGCGTCTCCCCGGTGACCGGTGTGGTGTCCCCGTCGCGGGTCTTGTGGATCCCGTTCTCCAGGCCCGCGGCGTACACGAACGGCAGGAACGCGCTGCCGGCCGAGACGGTGGTGGCGTTGGACTCGTTGTAGCCCTGCGTACGGTGGTCCGGGCCGCCGTAGACGGCGAGGATCCGCCCGTCGGAGGCCACCGAGGAGGCGCCGTAGTGGGCGGTCTTCGCGTTCTTGGGGTCGTCCTTCAGGGCGTCCTTGCGGGCCTTGGTGACGGCGTCGGTGAGCTGGGTCTCGCGCTTCTTGTCGAAGGTCGTGTAGATCTGGTATCCGCCCAGGTCGAAGTCCTTGTCGGAGATCTTCCCGGCCTTCTTGGCGTACTGGGAGGCGAGTTCCACCAGGTAGTCGGTCTGCTCACCGGTGTCGTACAGCGGGTTGGACTTGAGCGGCTCGGGGAACTTCGTGTACTTGGCGCGCTCGGCCTTCGACAGTTTGCCGATGTCGACCATCCGGTCCAGGGTCCACGACCAGCGCTCCACGGCCCGGGCGCGGTTGGCGGGGTTCAGGGTCGGGTCGTACAGGCCTGCGCCCTTGAGCAGGGAGGCGAGGAACGCGGCCTCGCTGGCGTTGAGTTCGCCGACGTCCTTGCCGTAGTAGGCCTGGGCGGCGCGCTGGATGCCGTAGGTGCCGCGGCCGAACCAGCTGGTGTTGAGGTAGCCCTCGAGGATGTCGTCCTTGCTCATCTGGTTGTCGAGCTTGAGGGAGATCATGGCCTCGGTGAACTTACGGCTCACCGTCTGGTTCTGGTTCAGGTAGACGTTCTTGACGTACTGCTGGGTGATCGTGGAGCCACCCTGGGTGTCGCCCTGGCCGATGGTCCGGAACAGGGCGCGGCTGATGCCCTTGAAGGAGATGCCGGGGTCGCTGTAGAAGCTGGCGTTCTCGGCGGCCAGCACCGCCCAGCGGACGTCCTCGGGGATGTCCTTCAGCGGCATCGCCTGCCGCTGCACCCAGCCGGTGCGGGCCATCGGCGTCCCGTCGGCCCAGAAGTACACGTTGTCCTGCTGGGTGGCGTACGAGTTGATGTTGTCCGGGATGTCGGTGGCCGCGTAGGCGACGACCAGGAACATGCCGCTCAGCCCTATGGACGTGAGGACGCCGCCGAGGCACTGCCGCCAGGAGGGTATCCAGCGCCGCCAGTCGGTACGGCCCGGGCGCGGGTACTGCGGGCGGAGCTTGCGGGCGTAGGGCGTGACACGAGCCACATACGGGGCCAGTACGGCGAGGAGCGGGGCGAGCCGGGGACCCAGAAGCGAAGAAATTCGCACAAAGAGGGAAGGTCGTGGAGCTTTTCTCCGGTTTTTCGACGAACGCGGCTTTTCTTCGTCGCCACCCTCGGACATTTCCGGCATCGCCGGTATGTCCGACACCCGCAGCTGCATGGTCTCGTCCGCCCGGAAGGACGGTGGAACCTTCAACTGCATGGTTTCGTCAGGCTGTTGGGGCTTGTCCCCCTGCCCCGCCTCGCTCACGACGCGTCTCCCTCCGCACTCCGTATTGCTCGCAGGCAGACGTACAGACTTACGAGGGCCTGACATGGTTGCCGTTGACGCGGCCGCAAACCTTGAACCCTCCCGACCTTGGAGTTCAACGCGGCGCTCTCAAATTACCAGCGCTCTTCGCAAATTCTCCACAGAAGAAATCGACAGAAGTGAACAGAGCAGAAACTGCTGACACCACGTCCGAGCATAGGGGCTTAGTCTGACGCCATGCCTCGCTACGAGTACCGCTGCCGGACCTGCGGCGACACCTTCGAACTGAGCCGCCCGATGGCCCGGTCCGCCGACCCCGCCGACTGCCCCGCGGGCCACGACGACACCGTCAAACTGCTCTCCACGGTGGCCGTGGGCGGCACGAAGTCCGCCCCCGCGCCCAAGGCGGGCGGCGGAGGCGGCGGCGGATGCTGCGGCGGCGGATGCTGCGGCTGACCGCCGCCCGGCGAATTCTCAGGAGTTCTTCAGGAACTCCCGCAGGATGCGCTCCCCGGCCAGCACACCCCGCTCGGGCAGGGCGGTGATCGCCGGGGCCGTCCAGGCGGCCTCGGCCAGCTCGCCGTGGCCGGGACGCCAGCCCCGGTCGGCGACCAGCAGCAGGTCGGCGTCGAGCAGCGAGTCGCCCGCCGCCAGCGTCAGTTCCGCGCCGGTGCGGCGGGCCACCTCGCGCACGGCCGCGCTCTTGGTCAGCGGCTTCGGCACGGCGTAGATCTTGCGGCCCTGGAGCGACACGGTCCAGCCACGGTTCTCCGCCCAGGCCGCGAGCTCCTTCACCCACTCCTCGGGCAGCAGCTCGCGCTCCACGACGAGATAGGCGAACAGGTCCTCGGCGACCCGCTGCTTGCGCAGCCAGAACGGGTCCGCCGTCTTCGCCAGGTAATCCTCCACCTCCGCGAGCGGCGCGCACTCTTCGGCCAGCCTGGCCAGCACGCTCGCGTGCCAGTCCTGGTCCGTCGCGCCGTCGACCAGCAGATGGCCGCCGTTCGCGCAGATCGCGTACTTCGGCGCCGGGCCCGGCAGGTTGATGCGCTGGTACTGCTTGCGCGTCCGGGTGGTCGTCGGCACGAACACCGCCCGGTCGCCGAGGTCGGTCAGCAGCTGCGCCGACGTCTCCGTCATGAACGACAACGGCCTGGCCTCGTGCACCTCCACGCACAGCAGCCGCGGCGCCCGCGCGTCCGGCATGGTCAGCGCCAGGGCGGCCGCCGAGTAGATGAGCGTACGGTCGAGATCGCTCGCCACCAGAACCGGCATCAGACCGTCACCGCCTTGCCGTCGGCACCGGTCGCGCCCCGGGTGAACTGCGGGTGGATCAGCCCCACGCAGGTGTACGGCAGGTCGCCGACCTCCTCGACGGGCACCCCACGCTGTCCGGCGAGCAGCCGTACGTGGTCCAGGTCGGCGCCCGCGCCGGCCCGCGCCAGGATCTTCCACGGCACCCGGCGCAGCAGCACCCGGGTGGTCTCGCCGACCCCGGGCTTGACCAGGTTCACATCGTGGATGCCGTACTCCTCGCTGATCCGCTCGACGGCCCGCCAGCCCTCCCAGCTCGGCGTGCGGTCACTGGCCAGCAGCTCCTTCACCGCGCCGCCGACCGCGTCCGCGACCTCGGGGAAGCGGGCGGCGACGGCGTCCAGGAAGGCCACCGAGACGTCGGTGCCGGCGAGCTCGCGGTAGAACTTCGCGCCGTGGAAGTCGTTCGGCCCGACCAGGTCGGCCCGCAGCACGGTCCGCGAGATGAGCCCCGACACGGTCGAGTTGAGGCAGGCGGACGGGATCAGGAAGTCGTCGCGGGTGCCGTACGTCCGCACGCACGAGCCCGGGTCGGCCAGCACCGCGATCTCCGCGTCGAAGCCGGCCGCACCGCCGCCCGCCTCGAACTCCTCGATCGCCGCGGCCAGCTCCCGGGTGATCGCGCCCTTGCCGGTCCAGCCGTCGACGAACACCACGTCACGCGGGTCGTGGTGGGCGGCCAGCCAGCGCAGCGCGTTGGCGTCGATGCCCCGGCCGCGCACGATCGACACGGCGTAGTGCGGCAGGTCGAGGCCGTGCCGGAACTGCGCCCAGCGGCGCATCAGCACACCGACCGGGGTGCCGGCCCGGGCGAGCGAGACGAGCACGGGCCGGGGGGAGCGCTCGGCGATCACCGTCTCCGTGACCACGCCCACGGCCTGCGCGATCCGCGCCGCCGACGTCTCCAGCGCCGCGTGGAACAGCTCCTGGTACTGCTCGCTGGGCTGGTACTCGACGGGCAGCGACTCGGCGTAGTGCGCGCCGCCGCTCTGGATGGCCTCCTCCCGCTCCTCGGTCGGCGCCTCCAGCGTCACGTCCGAGAGGTCCTGGAGCAGCCAGCCGACCTCCTCGGGCGGGTACGAGGAGAAGGCGGGGCCGCGGAGGGGCTCGGGCAGCATGGCGGGTCTCTCTTCCGACAAGGCGGCTGCGTACAGCGGCTCGGGGACGTACGACGGCACGACCGCGAGGACGACGTGCGGGGTGTGCGCGGCGAGCTGGGACAGGAGACCGTCGGGAGCGTGCAGCTCCCGGGTGTCGGCCACGGAGTCCACGACGGCGACGACGGCGTCGAAGCCACTGCCCGCGACGTTATAGGCGTAACGCTCGCCGGGGCCGTCGGCCGGGTCGTCGTGCGCGGGGAAAACGATTCGGCTGCGTATCGCGTAGCCGGGGTCGTCGACGGCGAGGACGGGCGAGCGGGTGGTGGTCGAGTAGCGCACCTCGGCGGCCACCACCTGCTCCAGCTCACGGGCCAGCCTCAGCGGGGCGTACATCAGCTCCTCGAAACCGAGGACAAGGACGCGTGCTGCGTCCTCGGGTATCGCCTCGGCAAGACGGGCCGTCATGGCGGGGAGGGCGGTCTCCAGCCGGGCCCGGTGCTTCGGTGTGAACCCGTGCCGACCGCCGTCGGGGAGGCCGCGGGGCCAGAAGAGGTCCACGCGGGACAGGTGGCCGCGGGGCCGCGTCCGCCGGATGCGGTCGTCTTCCGGGTGCGGGTCCGTCGTGGCTTGTCGCGCGGTTCCCCGCCCACCCGCAGCCGACCGATCGCCGCTCGCGACACCCGCAGCCTCGTAGCGGGCGACCAGCTCCTGGCCCTTCTCCAGCACGCCCTCCGGGAGCCTTACCGTCCCCGAGGCGGCGGTGACCAGGTCGACGCGGGCGCCGATCTCGCGGGCGAAGTCGTCCAGACGGCCCGCGTCCGCCGCCGACCGCATGTCGACGAGGGCGACGACGACGTAGCGCCGCCGCGGATAGCGCTCGTGCAGGGCC
This sequence comes from Streptomyces sp. NBC_00080, assembly GCF_045041255.1. Lineage (NCBI taxonomy): Bacteria > Bacillati > Actinomycetota > Actinomycetes > Kitasatosporales > Streptomycetaceae > Streptomyces > Streptomyces sp. NBC_00080. The sequence goes on along the minus strand of NZ_CP108235.1, from coordinate 6,569,431 downwards.
CGGATGGTGTTCAGGACCGTGTTGCCGGTCGAGAACTCGTCGTCGACCAGGACCAGCGGCCCGTCCCCGGCCAGCAGCGCCGGGTCCTCCGGCAGCAGCAGGTGCGAGGTCGCGTGCGAGTGGGACTCCTCGAAGCCGCCCGCCTGCGCCACCCCGGCTACCGGGCGGCGGGTGGAGTGCAGGTAGGGGGCGGTGCCGAGGCCGTCGGCGACCGAGTGGCCGAGGCCGGTGGCGGTCTCCGCGTAGCCGAGGACGACCGCCTCGGCCGTCTCCTCGGCGCCCAGCAGCTCACGCACCCGGCGGCCGAGGGCGAACCCGTGGCCGTGCACCACGGACGGCGACTGCGGGACGTGCTTGCCCAGGACGTTGGAGACCAGCAGATGCGCCCGCTTGGGGTTGCGGCGCAGGGCCAGCCCCAGCAGGCCCGTCAGCGCGTCGTCGCCCACCAGCTCGACACCGAGCCGCTCGGCGACCCACGTCCCGGACCAGATCCCGTCGTCCCCGTTGTTCACTGCGTTGTTCATGCGTCCCTTGTGAGTGAGGTGGTTCTTCAGCCGGGTATTCCGGCGGCGAGCAGGTCGACGAAGCTGACGTCCTCGTGCGCGACACCGAAGACCTCGGCGCGGAGCATGGTGCGCTCGGCCCAGGCGCGGTGCGGCTTCACCTCGTTCATCTTGTTCGTGTACTGCGAGCGCAGCACACCCCCGCCGCCGCGTTCCGGCCGCAGGATGTCCGCCGCGTCGCTGTACTCCTCGTGACTGACGACGGACAGCGCGTGCACGGCCGGCACATGCGAGGGGTGGATGCAGGTCTTGCCCAGCAGACCGTTGGCGTGATCCAGGGAGATCTCGCGCAGCAGCCCGTCCATCGCGTGCTCTATCAGCTTCTCGCGCAGCTCGACGGCCTGCCCCTCCAGGAAGGGACTGTGCCGCAACATCGGCTTGAACATGCGCTCGGGAACCCGGAAGTACTCCCACACGGGGCCGGTCACCGTGAACCCGGTGCCGTCGGCCCGGCCCAGCATGTTCACCACGTCGGCGATCACCGAGGCGACGATCTGGACGTCGTAGGCGGTCATGTCGGGCGCTCTGCGCAGCCCGTACGAGGAGCAGAAGTCGGTCACGCCGAGGCGCAGCGCGAGGACCCGGCTGCGGTACTTGTCGACGGCGCGGGCGATGCCCTCCAGGGCGTCCACCCGCGACTCGCGGTACATCAGCTCGGGCGTCTCCAGGACGGGCATGCCGAACAGCCGCCGTCCGCTCGCCGTCTCGGCGCCCGCCAGCGCCTCCAGGAAGGGGATGCCCCGCTCCTCGGTGAACTTCGGGAAGACGAACCCGCTGAGCAGCTCCACGGTGGCCCCGAGCCGCCGGACCAGGTCGGGGATCTGCTCGGGCGTCCGCACCCGGATGAAGAGCAGCGGCAGCTCCGCGCCCTCCGACGCCCTGCGCCCGGCCAGGTCGGCGAACTGCCGGACCAGGTTCTCCTCACCGGCCTCGACGTCCTCGTCTCCGATGGAGTCCTCCAGGCACAGCACCATCGACACCACGCCGCGCCCGGTCTGCTTGACGATGTCGTCCGCCAGCCGGGGCCGGGTGGCCGGGCTGTACAGCGTGGCGCCCAGGGCCGCGGAGAGCAGCCTGGCCGGCGAGTCGGTGTCGAAGACGCACGGCTCCCGGTAGAAGAGGCGCTGTCGCACCTCAGGGGCGAGGTGCCCGAAATGACGCATAAATCTCCCCCGTGGTGCAAGGTAACTCTGTGGATTCGGTATGAGGTGGCCGGTAATAGTACGTAGGGATCCATGTCAGAGGTTCCCACCCGGCATGAATTTCAGGTAACTCGCGGATGAGACTTGCCGTGTACCCCGCGTTGTCGTGAGCAGGCCCGAGAAGGCAGGATGACCGCATGACGCACGCGATGCTGAAGGGGTCGAACGTCCCGCTGAAAGCCACCACGGTACGCGCCGTGCTGCGCTGGACCCCCGGGCAGGGGGTCCCGGACGTCGACGCCTCGGCGCTGCTCCTCGGTCTCGACGGCCGTGTGCGCTCCGACGAGGACTTCGTGTTCTACAACCAGCCCCGGCATCCTTCGGGGAAGGTGTGGCGGCTCGGCAAGAAGCGCGTCGCCGAAGGCCTCACGGACACCATCCAGACAGATCTGTCCGGTGTCGAGGCCGGCGTCGGCCAGATTCTGCTGGTCGCTTCGGCGGACGGCGTGACGTTCGACCGCGTACGTTCCCTCACCATCGTGCTGTACGACGCGGCAGCCGACGGCGAGCCGCTGGCCACGTTCGACATCCGCCCCGAGACGGGCGAGGAGACGGCGCTGATCTGCGGCGAGCTGTACCGGCGCGGCGAGGGCTGGAAGTTCCGCGCCCTGGGCGAGGGCTACTCCAACGGTCTCAAGGGCCTGGCCACCGACTTCGGCATCTCGGTGGACGAGTCGGAGGAGGCATCGGCCGCGGCTCCCGAACCCGCCCCGCAGACTCCCAGCCCCTCCCAGCCCCTGCCGCCCGAGCAGCCGACCTCGGCCGTCCCCCAGCAGCAGCCGGCGTACGGCTACCCTGCCAGTCTGCCGACCTACGGCTACGGCTATCCGGACGGCTCCTTCCGGCTCCCCCCGCAGGGCCCCCAGTTCGTCGGACGGTGAGCCGCCGGGGGTTCGGGCGCTACTTCTCGGCCTTCGCCTTGTAGCCCCGGCCCCACGTCAGTCCCCAGCCGTACAGGCGGTCCAGTTCCGCCTGGAACCCGTAGACGAACCGCACCTCACGGCGCACCATGAGCTCGTCCTTCACGTTCTCGATCATCACCACCGCGCAGGACCGGGCCTGCGGGTGCCGTTCGTCGAGGCCTATCTCGATCCGCGGCCCGTTGCTCGGGTACAGCGTGACGATCGCGTGCGTGCGGTCGAACGCCGGCGTCTGGTCGTAGATGTAGACGAAGACGAGCAGCCGCTTGATCTGTTCCCGGTGGTCGAGGTTGACGTACATCGTCTCGCCGGACGCCGACCCGAACCGGTCGTCCCCGCTCAGCTTCACGTACGGTGCCGCGTTCACGTCCCCCAGCAGGCCGCCCAGCGGCTGGACGACCCCCTTCGTCCCGTCGGCCAGCTCGTACAGGCAGCCGAGGTCGAGGTCGACGTTCACCATGCTCTGGCTGTGTCCGACGACCTCCGGCGGCCGCAGCGCCTTGAAGGGATGCCGCAGCAGGCTCTCCCGCTGCGGTCCGCCGATGTCGGACGTCCGCATCCGCCAGGTCAGGTTGACGCGCAGGTTGCCGGTCGCGGCACCCTGCTTGGTCAGGGAGACCTGATGATGCCGCTTGGTCAGTTCGATCGCGTTGGTTGCCGCGTTGCCCGAGTCGAAGTCGGCGGCCCGGCTGCCCAGGAGCCCGTCGAAGATGCCCATTCCCGCCCCCACGTCCACTGATGAAAACCGGCGGGGCGGCCGGTGGAGGACTCGTCCTCACCGGCCGCCCCGCTCAGAGCGTTCCTCGCTCGAAAGGTGATCACACCCCGGACGAGACCTCAGTCTTCTCGTCCGAGCCCTGGGCTTTTCCCTCGGCCGCCGCCAATGCGCGGTTGCGGCGCACGGAGGACAGGAACGACCACCCGATCAGGACGACGCCGACGAGGCCGGTGATCACCTCGTTGATCTGGTACTGGATGGTGACCATGAGGATCACGGCGAGGGCGCCGATCGCGTAGTGGGCGCCGTGCTCGAGGTACACGTAGTCGTCGAGGGTGCCCTGGCGGACCAGGTACACGGTCAGCGAACGGACGTACATCGCGCCGATGCCCAGACCCAGCGCCATCAGCACGATGTCGTTGGTGATGGCGAAGGCGCCGATCACGCCGTCGAAGGAGAAGGACGCGTCGAGGACCTCGAGGTAGAGGAACATGAAGAACGCGGCCTGGCCGGCCAGGACGACCGGCGACCGCTTCTTGCCGGTGCGCACGGCCTCTTCCTCCTCCTCGTGCTCGCGTTCCTCCTCTTCCTCGAGCTTGTCCTCGAAGTAGCCGGAGAGCCCGCCGACGACCATGTACGTGATCAGACCGGCGATGCCGGAGATCAGCACCGTCTCCGCCTTGTCGGCGTGCGCGCCACCGTGCTGGTGGGCGTGGGCCGCGAAGGTGAAGGAGGTGATCAGCAGGACGATCAGCGCGATGCAGACCGACAGCATGTCGACCTTGCCCAGCTTGGCCAGCGGGCGCTCGATCCAGCGCAGCCACTGGATGTCACGGTCCTCGAAGATGAAGTCCAGGAAGATCATCAGCAGGAACATGCCACCGAAGGCGGCGATCGACGGGTGGGCGTCGGTGACCAGCTGCTGGTACTGGTCCTTGTCGTTGAGCGCGAGGTCGACGGCGTCGATCGGGCCGATCTTGGCACTGATGGCGACGATCACGACGGGGAAGACCAGCCGCATGCCGAAGACGGCGATGAGAACACCGATCGTGAGGAAGATCTTCTGCCAGAAGGCACTCATCTTCTTCAGGATCCCGGCGTTGACCACCGCGTTGTCGAAGGACAGCGAGATCTCGAGGATGGAGAGGATCGCCACGATGCCGAAGGCCTCCCACCCCCCGTAGAAGACCGCTGCGACCAGGCCGAGCGCGGTGACCGCGAACGACCAGCCGAAGGTTTTCAGAAGCACTGGCTACCCAATCGTGTCTGGGGGTCCCCCCAAGCGAAGCTTGGGGGTGGTTCTCCCCCGCGCCGTACTCGGTTTTACGAAACGTTGACTCCGAAGTCTAGAGCGATGCCCCGCAACCCCGACGCGTACCCCTGTCCCACCGCCCGGAACTTCCATTCGCCCTGGTAGCGATAGAGCTCGCCGAAGATCATCGCGGTCTCCGTGCTGGCGTCCTCGCTGAGGTCGTAGCGGGCGAGTTCCTGGCCGTCGGCCTGGTTGACGACGCGGATGAAGGCGTTGGCGACCTGGCCGAAGGTCTGCCCCCGCTCGTCGGCCATGTGGATGGAGACCGGGAAGACGATCTTGTCGCACTGGGGTGGCACCTTGGAGAGGTCCACCAGGAGCGACTCGTCGTCGCCTTCGCCCTCACCCGTGAGGTTGTCGCCGGTGTGCTCCACCGAGCCGTCCGGGCTCTTGAGCTGGTTGTAGAAGACGAACCACTCGTCCCCCATCACCCGCCCGCTGTTGCACAGCAGCGCACTGGCGTCGAGGTCGAAGGGGGCTCCGGTGGTGGAGCGCGCGTCCCAGCCGAGTCCGATCATCACCTGAGTGAGGTTCGGCGCGGCCTTGGACAGGGAGACATTGCCTCCCTTGGCGAGCGTGACGCCCATGATTGCTGGTCCTCCCCTAGGTGGTGCTCAGGTGCTTCCTCATCGGTTGTCCTGCACGTCCGGCGCCGCCCGTAAACGGTGCGGCGCCGGACGGTCGGACCTTCGGTTGCTGCGGGTGGCTCAGACGTTGACGCCGAAGTCCTGCGCGATACCGCGCAGACCCGACGCGTAGCCCTGTCCGATGGCCCGGAACTTCCACTCCGCACCGTGCCGGTACAGCTCACCGAAGACCATCGCGGTCTCGGTCGACGCGTCCTCGCTGAGGTCGTAGCGGGCGATCTCGGCGCCGCCGGCCTGGTTCACGACGCGGATGAACGCGTTGCGGACCTGGCCGAAGGACTGCTGCCGGTTCTCGGCGTCGTAGATCGACACCGGGAAGACGATCTTCTCGATGTCGGCCGGGACCCCGGCGAGGTTGACCTTGATCGCCTCGTCGTCGCCCTCGCCCTCACCCGTGGTGTTGTCACCGGTGTGCTCGACCGAGCCGTCGGGGCTCTTGAGGTTGTTGAAGAACACGAAATTGGCGTCGCTGCCGACCTTGCCGGAGCTGTCCAGCAGCAGCGCGCTGGCGTCCAGGTCGAAGTCGGTGCCGGTCGTGGTGCGGACGTCCCACCCCAGACCGACGATGACCGCGGTCAGGCCCGGGGCCTCCTTGGTCAGCGATACGTTGCCGCCCTTGCTGAGGCTGACTCCCACAAGTCCTCCATTGGTGTCCTGGGGCGGGGAGCCCCTGGTACGTCGGATATCGGATCAACGAGTCGATCCTAGTGACGGGTTCCCGCACCACGCAGGCCCTGGAGCCGAAGAATCACAGGGTGTCGAGCGCGGCGACGTACTCGCCGAGGTCCCGGGCGTCCGGCAGCGCGTTGACGACGGTCCAGCGCACCAGGCCCTCCTTGTCGATGACGAAGGTGCCGCGCACCGCGCAGCCCTTGTCCTCGGCGAAGACGCCGTAGGCGCGGCTGACCTCACCGTGCGGCCAGAAGTCGCTGAGCAGCGGGTACTCCAGGCCCTCCTGCTCGGCGAAGACGCGCAGGGTGTGGATGGAGTCGTTGGAGACGGCGAGCACCTGGGTGTCCCGGTCGGCGAACTTCGGCAGGTTGTCGCGCACCTCGCACAGCTCGCCGGTGCACACGCCGGTGAAGGCGAAGGGGTAGAAGAGCAGGACGATGTTCTTAGGGTTCTCGCCCCCGCGGAAGTCGGAGAGCTTCACGGCCCGGCCGTGGTTGTCCTTGAGCTCGAAGTCGGGGGCCTTGTCGCCGACCTGGATCGCCATCGCCTGGTTGTCCCTTCGGTGGGGCTGTCTGGGTGAGTCCACCCTACGCAGCGACCACCGAAGGGCGCGGGACGGGCTGAGTACGAGGACCCAGCCCGCCCGGCGTCACTTCACAGCACTTGTTCGGACGTCACTCCCTGGACGTCACTTCTTGGACTTCGCGGCCTTGGGCGTCACCAGCCGGCTGCCGCTCCAGTCCTTGCCCACGCTGACGCTCTTGCTGGCCGACAGACCCGCAGTCGTCGAGGCTTCGGAGATGTCGCTCGGCTCCACGTATCCCGTACGGCCGGTCTTCGGCGTCAGGAGGAGGATCGACCCGCCTTCTTCGATGTACGTGGTGGCGTCCACCAGCGCATCCGTCAGGTCTCCGTCATCGTCGCGGAACCAGAGCACCACGGCGTCGGCGACGTCGTCGTAGTCCTCGTCCACCAGATCGCTGCCGATGACTTCCTCAATGGACTCGCGGAGCTCCTGGTCGACGTCGTCGTCGTAGCCGATCTCCTGGACCACCTGCTCGGGCTGGAAACCCAGCCTGACGGCAGGGCTGGTCCGCTCCTCCGCGTGGTCCGCGGTCGCGCTCACGGGTTGCCTCCTGATCATGTTTTGGGGAATTACTCAGCCACGCGCGTGCGCGAAGCATTGGCCGTAGTCCACACGGACGGGACGGATCGCGCAAGTACCCGGCGGTTCGGACCGCCGAAACGGTGACGATCCTGGCCGTGTCGACGCAACTCCAGGCACGCGATTCGGACGGATGGTGACGTACACCACACCTATCTGCCCTGTTTGCGTATTTGAGAACCATCCAAGGGTACGAGATTCGAACGAGTGCCGGTTACCTCGGGGTAGAGATGACGTTTGCGGCCCCTAGGTACACGATGGGGGCGGTGCAGGCACTGGAGAGTCAGCGAGTCACCCCGCGAGGCACCCGCGAGGCGCGAACGAGAAACACCGTCCCACCCAGCCCTCTGACAGGTAAGGAACAGCGTGGCTTCCGGATCCGATCGCAACCCGATCATCATTGGCGGCCTTCCGAGTCAGGTTCCTGACTTCGACCCCGAGGAAACCCAGGAGTGGCTCGACTCCCTCGACGCCGCGATCGACGAGCGCGGCCGGGAGCGGGCCCGCTACCTGATGCTCCGGCTGATCGAACGGGCCCGCGAGAAGCGTGTGGCCGTGCCCGAGATGCGCAGCACGGACTACGTCAACACCATCCCCACCCGGGCCGAGCCCTTCTTCCCGGGCAACGAGGAGATCGAGCGCCGGATCCTCAACGCGACCCGCTGGAACGCGGCCGTGATGGTGTCCAGGGCTCAGCGGCCGGGCATCGGGGTGGGCGGTCACATCGCCACCTTCGCCTCCTCCGCGTCCCTCTACGACGTCGGCTTCAACCACTTCTTCCGCGGCAAGGACGAGGGCGACGGCGGCGACCAGGTCTTCTTCCAGGGGCACGCCTCCCCGGGCATCTACGCGCGCGCGTTCCTGCTCGACCGGCTGAGCGAGCAGAACCTGGACGCGTTCCGCCAGGAGAAGTCGAAGGCGCCGAACGGGCTGTCCTCGTACCCGCACCCGCGTCTGATGCCGGACTTCTGGGAGTTCCCCACCGTGTCGATGGGCCTCGGCCCGATCGGCGCGATCTACCAGGCGCGGATGAACCGCTACATGCACGCGCGCGGGATCGCCGACACGTCGAAGTCGCATGTGTGGGCGTTCCTCGGCGACGGCGAGATGGACGAGCCGGAGTCGCTCGGCCAGCTGACCATCGCCGCACGTGAGGGCCTGGACAACCTGACCTTCGTCGTCAACTGCAACCTCCAGCGCCTGGACGGGCCGGTACGCGGCAACGGCAAGGTCATCCAGGAGCTGGAGTCGGTCTTCCGGGGCGCCGGCTGGAACGTGATCAAGCTGATCTGGGACCGCTCCTGGGACCCGCTGCTCGCCCAGGACCGCGACGGCACCCTCGTCAACCGGATGAACACGACGCCGGACGGCCAGTACCAGACCTACGCCACCGAGTCCGGTGCCTACATCCGCGACCACTTCTTCGGCGACGACCAGCGGCTGCGCGCGATGGTCGAGGGCATGACCGACGACCAGATCCTGCACCTGGGCCGCGGCGGTCACGACCACCGGAAGATCTACGCGGCGTTCAAGGCGGCCGTGGAGCACACCGGCCAGCCGACGGTCATCCTGGCCAAGACGGTCAAGGGCTGGACGCTGGGGCCGAACTTCGAGGGCCGCAACGCCACGCACCAGATGAAGAAGCTGACGGTCTCCGACCTCAAGGGCTTCCGCGACCGGCTGCACCTGCCGATCTCCGACAAGGAGCTGGAGGGCGGCCTCCCGCCGTACTTCCACCCCGGGCGGAACTCGGAGGAGATCCAGTACATGCACGACCGCCGCAAGGGTCTCGGCGGTTACGTCCCGACCCGTGTCGTGCGCTCGAAGCCGCTCGCACTGCCGGACGACAAGACGTACGCGAGTGTGAAGAAGGGCTCGGGTCAGCAGTCCATCGCGACGACCATGGCCTTTGTGCGGCTCCTCAAGGACCTCATGCGGGACAAGGAGATCGGCAAGCGCTTCGTGCTGATCGCGCCGGACGAGTACCGCACGTTCGGCATGGACTCCTTCTTCCCGAGCGCGAAGATCTACAACCCGCTCGGCCAGCAGTACGAGGCGGTGGACCGGGATCTGCTGCTCGCCTACAAGGAGTCGCCGACCGGGCAGATGCTGCACGACGGCATCTCGGAGGCCGGCTGCACGGCGTCCCTGATCGCGGCGGGCTCGGCGTACGCCACCCACGGCGAGCCGCTGATCCCGGTCTACGTCTTCTACTCGATGTTCGGTTTCCAGCGCACCGGCGACCAGTTCTGGCAGATGTCGGACCAGCTGGCGCGCGGTTTCGTGCTGGGTGCGACCGCCGGCCGGACGACCCTGACCGGTGAGGGCCTCCAGCACGCGGACGGCCACTCGCAGCTGCTCGCCTCGACGAACCCGGGCTGTGTCGCCTACGACCCGGCGTTCGGCTTCGAGATCGCGCACATCGTGCGGGACGGTCTGCGCAGGATGTACGGCAGTTCCGCCGAGCACCCGCACGGTGAGGACGTCTTCTACTACCTGACCGTCTACAACGAGCCGATCCAGCACCCGGCCGAGCCGGACGACGTGGACGTCGAGGGCATCATCAAGGGCGTCCACCGCTTCAGCGAGGGCACCTCGGGGGCGATCCCTGCGCAGATCCTCGCGTCCGGTGTGGCCGTCCCCTGGGCGGTCGAGGCGCAGAAGATCCTCGCCGAGGAGTGGAACGTCAAGGCGGACGTCTGGTCCGCCACCTCCTGGAACGAGCTGCGGCGCGAGGCCGTCGAGGTCGAGCGGCACAACCTGCTGCACCCGGAGGAGGAGCAGCGGGTGCCGTACGTGACGCGGAAGCTGGCCGGGGCCGAGGGGCCGTTCGTGGCCGTCTCGGACTGGATGCGGTCGGTCCCCGACCAGATCGCGCGCTGGGTGCCGGGCACGTACCAGTCGCTGGGCGCGGACGGCTTCGGCTTCGCGGACACCCGGGGAGCGGCTCGCCGCTTCTTCCACATCGACGCGCAGTCGATCGTGGTGGGGGTGCTGACCGAGCTGGCCAAGGAGGGCAAGGTCGACCGGTCGCTGCTGAAGCAGGCCATCGACCGGTACCAGCTGCTGGACGTGTCGGCGGCGGACCCGGGGGCGGCCGGAGGCGACGCGTAGCGCTCGGCGTGCGAAGGGGTGGTGGAGCCGCGGCTTCACCACCCCTTACTCGTTCTTTACGATGCGGGCATGCAAGAACAATCGGCGCAGAGCCGGTGGGAACTCTGGACCCAGCGCCCGTTGCTGGGCCTCGCCGTGGTGTTCGCCGTCGCCTACGCCGTGCCGATCGTGGACACCTCGGCCGACCACACCCTGACCGCCGCCTGCACCGCGGTCGAGTGGGTCGTGTGGGGCGCGTTCGCCGTCGACTATGTCGTCCGGCTGGCGCTGACGTCCGACCGGCGGCGGTTCGTGCGCACACACTGGCTGGACCTGTGCGCGGTGTTGCTGCCGTTGGCGCAGCAGCTCAAGCTGCTGCGGCTGGTCTCGACGCTGCTGCTGGTGGGGCGGCGGGCGCGGATGGCCTCGCAGATCCGGATGACGACGTACGTCGTGGGGGCGGTCGTAGGGCTGCTGATGTTCGGGTCGCTCGCCGTGCTCTCGGTGGAGCGGGAGTCGCCGGACGGGAACATCCGCACGCTGGGTGACGCGCTGTGGTGGTCGTTCACGACGATGACGACCGTGGGGTACGGGGACCACGCGCCGACCACCGGACTGGGGCGGATCATCGCCGTCGGGCTGATGCTCTCGGGGATCGCGCTGCTCGGTGTCGTGACCGCGAACATCGCCGCGTGGTTCATCGCCCGGTTCGACAAGGACGACCTCGAGGAACGCGCCCGGACGGAGGCGATCCTGGCCCTGACGCAGGAGGTACGGGCGCTGCGGGCGGAAGTGGCGGCGCTGCGGGGCGGGTCCGGAGGGGCCCTGCGGGACGGGCCGGAGGGGGCGCTGCACCCCGGGTCCGCGCCCGCCGTGCCGACCCACCAGCCGTCCCGGTAGGCCGCAGGGCGGGGGGCGAGGGGCGGCGCTACAGCAGCCCGTTGCCCGTGCCGGCCGCTCCCGCCAGCCAGATGAGTGCCAGCAGGGTGTCGATCGCGCCGAGGGCGACGGCGACCAGGGCCGGTACCGGGCGGGAACCCGCCCAGCTGCGGCCCATGGCCAGCCAGCCGCAGACGATCGCCGCCGGGCCGAGGATGATCCCCAGCGCGAAGAATCCGGCGACCGCGCAGACGAGGCCGACGATGCCGAGCGTCGCGCGATCCGGCCCGGTCCGTGACCCCATGCGGCCACGTGAGCGGGGGTACCTGCGCGTGCCGTTTCCGAAGTCGGCCATCGAACAACTCCCTGGATTCCGGGGATGTGTTGTTCTTCGGGTACCCGCGACACGCGGAACATTCCCCGCAGTTGCCGGGCAGTCGGCGCGCTGTCCCCCTCCGGCAGCGCGCCGCGGCCCTGGCCGTCCTCCCATCCGGAGGACTTGACTAACTGTGACCTGCGGCGCGTGCCGGATGCGAGGAACCTTTAGCGTTGTCACCCTGATAGGGGAAAGTTGTTGAAGTTCCGTCAGATATGACCCACGCCCGCGCCCGCTTCCGCGTTCTCGCCCCGCTTGGTGAGCAGCGCGACGAACACGGCGACGACCGCGACCCCGGCGGCGACCAGCGAGGCGAGGCTCATCCCGGAGATGAACGTGTCGTGGGCAACGTCCGTGATCTTCGCGGCGATCGCTTCGGGGGTGCCCTTGGCCACCGGCGCCACGCCGACCTGGACCGCCTCGGAGGCCTGGTCCAGCTGGGCGGGGGTGAGCTCGGGCAGGCCCGCGCCCTTCCAGTTGGCGGGCAGGTCGCCGTCCACCTTGGAGGCCATCACGGCGCCCAGGACGGCCGTCCCGAGGCTGCCGCCGATCTGCATGGCCGCCTGCTGGAGGCCGCCCGCGACGCCGGACAGCTCCATGGGGGCGTTGCCCACGATGACCTCCGTCGCGCCGACCATGACGGGGGCGAGACCGAAGCCCAGCAGGGCGAACCAGATCGACATGAGACCGCTGCCGGTGTCCGTCTCCAGCGTGGACATGCCGTACATGGCGATCGCGGTGGCGGCCATACCGCCCGCCAGCGGGATGCGCGGGCCGAGCCTGGTGATCGCCGCGCCCGCGAGCGGGGAGCCGACGATCATCATGCCGGTGAGCGGAAGCAGGTGCAGACCCGCGTCGATCGGGCTCATGCCGTGCACGTTCTGGAGGTAGAACGTCACGAAGAACAGGCCGCCCATGAAGGCGATCGCCATCAGGACCATGAGGACCACACCCGCCGACAGCGGGACCGAGCGGAACAGCGCCAGCGGGATGAGCGGCTCCTTCACCTTCGTCTCCCAGAAGGCGAAGGCCGCGAAGAGCACCGCGGAGCCGACCAGGAACGCCCAGGTCAGGCCGTCGGCCCAGCCCCAGGTCGGCGCCTTGATCAGGGCCCAGACCAGGCAGAACATCGCGCCCGAGAGGAAGGCGATGCCGAGGAGGTCGAAGGAGCGCGGGGCGTTCTCGGCGCGGTGGTCGAGCAGGATCACCACGCCCAGGACCAGGGCGAGGGCGCCGACCGGCACGTTGATGAAGAACACCGACTGCCAGTTGACGTGCTCGACGAGGACACCACCGAGGATCGGGCCGCCGGCGGTGGACGCGCCGATGACCATGCCCCACAGGCCGATGGCCATGTTGAGCTTCTCGGCCGGGAAGGTCGCGCGCAGCAGACCCAGCGCGGCCGGCATCAGCAGGGCGCCGAACAGGCCCTGGAAGACGCGGAAGGTGACGACCAGCGCGATGCTGTCGGAGAGGCCGATCGCGCCGGAGGCGGCCGCGAAGCCGACGACGCCTATCAGGAACGTCTGGCGGTGGCCGAAGCGGTCACCGAGCTTGCCCGCGGTGATCAGGGAGACCGCGAGGGCGAGGAAATAGGCGTTGGTGATCCACTGGACCTCGGCGAAGGTGGCGCCCAGGTCGCTGGCGATGGCCGGGTTGGCGATGGCCACGATGGTGCCGTCGAGGGCCACCATCATGACGCCGACGGCGACGGTGATGAGGGTGAACCACGGGTGGCCGCGCAGCCCCTTGGCGGGCGGCCCGTCCGACGGGTCCGCCGGCGCCTTGCCGTCCGGTCCCGTCGCGTCGATGGTGGTCTGACTGGTCATGCGTTCGAGGTTAGTGACAGCCGCTGACAATTGACAAACGAGTTCAGAAGTCGGTAACTGACACATCATGGAAACTCTGCGTGAGCGCAAGAAGCAGCGCACCCGGGACGCGCTGCTGCGCGCCGCCGTGGAGCTGTTCACCTCGCAGGGCTACGAGGGCACCACCGTCGACGAGATCGCCGCCGCCGTCGACGTCTCGCAGCGCACCTTCTTCCGCTACTTCGCAGGGAAGGACGAGGCCGCGCTCGCCCTGGTGGAGATGACGGTGGAGCGGTTCGTCGAGGCGGTGCGCGCGCGCCCGCAGCACGAGCCGCCGCTGGAGGCGCTGCGCCAGGCGGTGCTGGAAGGCTGGTACTCGATCAACGAGGTCGTCGAGTCCGTCGTACCCGTGCAGCTGTATCTGCGCATGTACCGCGTGATCGAGTCGACGCCGGTGCTGCTCGCCGCGCATCTGCGACGCTCGGTGGAGGTGGAGGAGGACCTCGCGCGGGTGATCGCCGAGCGCGAGGGGCTCGACGTGGACGCCGATCCGCGGCCACGGCTGGCGGTGGCCGTGTTCAGCGGGGTGATGCGGGTGACCGAACGGCAGTGGTCCACCGGCGCGGACTTCAGCCTGGACCGGATCCGCGCGCTGACTTCCCTGTATCTCGACGGGGTGGGTCCCGCCCTGCTGGGAGACTGGCGCGAGGCCTGACGGACATACGCGAGACCTGGCGGACATAGAGGCCTAAAGGCCTTTATGACCCATGCCACGTCCATCGAAACGTGATCCCCGTCACTTGGGTCACCCGAGACCCTCTCGTTCTCCTAGTGTGTCCTTTCAGTGACTTCCTTCGACACCTCCCCGCAACTCAACGTCTGGCGCGCACTGGCCGCCCTGGCCGTGGTGTTCGTGATGCTGGCGACCACCGGCTGGACGGCCCTGCGCCACCAGCGGGAGACCACCGCGCTGCAGACGTCGCGCTCGGAGTGGGAGCACGGCGTGCTGGCCGGGCACCGGTTGCCGGACCCCGGCTCCGCCCCCGCCCGGCTCGCGCGCTTCTTCGCCTCGCTGACCGCCCCGCAGCGCACCGTGCTCGTGCACGACTACCCGCTCGCGGTGGGCAACATGAACGGCGCCCCCGTCGAACTGCGCTACCGCGCCAACCGGGTGGCGCTGCTCCAGCAGATCCGGCTCGAGCGCACCCGCATGCACGACAACCGGCTCACGCCCTCGGGGCAGCAGCTGGCCGGCCGACGCATGCACCGCTACGAGTCGATGACCACCGCCGACCGGCAGATCCTCGCCTTCGATCCGGAGGGCTCCGGCCGGGTCGCCGAGGTGTTCGGCAGCCTCGACAAGGCCGAGCGGATCTCCGTCGTCGTCCCCGGCGTCGACACCGACCTGCTCACCTTCCAGCGCACGAACCGCAAGTACTCGGCGCCGGTCGGCATGGCCCAGGCCCTCTGGTCGGCCGAGCGCGAGGCGAGCCCCTCGACGCCCACGGCCGTGATCGCCTGGGCCGACTACACCTCCCCCGACGGCCTCGGCATCGACTCGGCCACCGCGATGCGCGCCGAGAGCGGCGCCGTCCGGCTGAACGCCCTGCTGACCGCCCTGCCGGGCAGCGCGCCCGTCTCGATGTTCTGCCACAGCTACGGCTCGGTGGTGTGCGGGGTCGCCGCGCACGCCATGCCGGACCGGGTGGCCGACATCGCGGTGGCCGGCAGCCCCGGGATGCGGGTGGAGAACGCGGCCCAGCTCGACACCGACGCCCGGGTGTGGGCGATGCGGGACGCCGACGACTGGGTGCAGGACGTGCCGCACCTGGAGGTCGGCGGTCTCGGACACGGCGAGGACCCGATGGCGCGGGAGTTCGGCGCGCGGGTGCTGTCGGCGCGGGAGGCCAAGGGCCACGGCGGCTACTTCGAACCGGGTACGGACAGCCTGCGCAACTTCGCCCGGATCGGCACTGGCGCGTACCGCTCGGTGGAGTGCGCCCACGATGATGCCGCCTGCACGGCGGGTTTGTCCGATACGACAGAGGCCGGACGCGCGTAGAGACGCAGGAATTGCGGCGCGCGCGGGGAGGGGACGAAGAATGGGTGTCCCGCATACGATGAGCCGCATGGGTGACGTACTGGCCGGAATTCATGCCGCCTGGGAGTTCGATTCCGACTCCGTCCTCATCCGCTACGAACGGGGGCTGCGCACGCCCAAGCTGCTGTCGGCACTGGGCGAGCGCCGGATTCCGCTGGCGGCCATCGGTCGGGTGACCCTGACCGCCGGCAAGCGCGGAACGGTCGTGCTCCAGGCGGAGCCGAGGCCGGGAGCCGACCCGTTGATGGAGGCGGCCGCGGGACAGCTCAAGGAAGGGTGCGATCCGTACCGGCTGGTGCTGCCCGCCGAACGGGAGACGCTCGCCGAGTACTACGCCGACGAGCTGCGGGCGCGGCTGACCGACTCCGGGCCGGCGGAACGGTTCCTCGTGGACGCCCCCGAGGCGCCGCTGTCGTTCAAGGCGTACGACGGGAAGGCCTCGTTCGACGGGCGCACCGTGCGGTTCCGGTGGTTCTGGACGGGCGCGTCGTCGGCGAAGTGGAAGGCCGGCGACCAGAGTTTCGCCGTGTCCGCGCTGACCGGGGTCGAGTGGCGGTCACCCGAGGTGTTCGAGGGGCATCTGCGGCTGCTGCGCGGCGAGGCCGCTCCGGCCCAGGCCGACCAGGATCCGGCGACCGTCGTCTTCGGGCTGGGGTACGGGCCGGTGCACGAGTCGCTGCCGTTCGCGGCGGCGGTCCTCGCGGCGGTCCGCGGGCGCGGATCCGCGGCGGCGGTCCAGGCGGCGGCCGTCCCGGCAGCGGCCGTGGTCGCGCCGCGCCGGGACCCCGCCGACATCGCCGAGCGGATCCGCCACCTCGGGGAGCTGCACCTGGCCGGGCTGGTCACCGACGAGGAGTTCTCCGCCAAGAAGGCCGAGTTGCTGGCCGAGCTCTAGGGCCCGACCCGAACGGGCGGGCCCCGGCTCTCACTCGCGTCCGGCGGAGGTGAACCTCATGTCCGGGTAACGGTCGCCCGCCACCTTGCCCGCGATGGGCTCCAGCGACGCCAGTTCCTCCGGCGTCAGTTCGACGGCCGTCGCCGCCGTGTTCTCCTCGACCCGGGTGGGCTTGCGGGTGCCCGGGATCGGGACCACCGACAGGCCGTGGACCCGGGACTGCTGCTGGACCCAGGCCAGGGCGATCTGAGCGGGCGTGGCCCCGTGGGCCTGCGCGATCGCGCGGATCGGGTCCAGGAGTGCCCCGTTGGCGGCGGCGTTGTCGCCGGTGAAGCGGGGCTGCCGACGGCGGAAGTCGTCGGCGGTGAGGTCCTGGTCGGCGTCGGCGAAGGAGCCGGTGAGGAATCCCCGGCCGAGCGGGGAGTACGCGACCAGGGTCACGCCCAGTTCACGGGCCGCCGGGACCACCTGGGCCTCGATGTCGCGACTGAACAGCGACCACTCCGACTGCACGGCGGCGATGGGGTGGACCTCCTGGGCCGCGCGCAGTTCGGCGGCCGTCACCTCGCTCAGGCCGAGCTGCTTGACCTTGCCCTCGCGCACCAGTTCGGCCATCACGCCGACGGTGTCCTCGATCGGCACGTACACATCGCGCCGGTGCATGTAGTAGAGGTCGATGACGTCGACGTCCAGCCGGCTCAGGCTCGCCTCGACGGACTGCCGGATGTAGGGCGCGTCGTTGCGGATGATCCGCCGGGTCGGGTCGTCCGGCGGGACCGCCAGGGCGAACTTGGTCGCGATCACGACCTCGTCGCGGTGGGCCTTGAAGAACGGGGAGAGGAACTTCTCGTTCTCGCCCGCGCCGTACGCGTCCGCCGTGTCGTACATCGTGACGCCGAGCTCCAGGGCGCGTTCCAGGGTGGCCCGGGACTCCTTCGCGTCCGAGGGGCCGTAGGCGAAGCTCATGCCCATGCAGCCGAGGCCCTGGGCACCGATCTCGGGGCCCTGTCCGCCGAGTCGGGCCGTCGGGATCCTGTGGTCGGTCATCGGGCGGTCCCTTCCGCTTCCTGGTACTGGACGCCGGTGGCGTCTCCATAGAAATTGATCTTGCGGTCGAGCACGGCGAGGGTGTCCTGGAGTTCGGCGATCCGGACCCGGACGTCCCGCCGGGTCGCCTCCAGCAGCTCGTACCGCTCGCGGAACGTGTTCTCGCCCTCCCGCACCAGTTCGGCGTACCGCACCATGTCGGCGACCGGCATACCGGTCAGCCGCAGCTTCCCGACGAGGTCGAGCCAGTCCAGGTCACGGTTGCTGTAACGGCGCTGGCCGGTGTGCGAGCGGTCGATGTGGGACATCAGCCCGATCCGCTCGTACCAGCGCAGGGTGTGGGCGGTGAGGCCGGTGAAGGCGACGACCTCGCTGATCGTGTAACTGTCCTGCCCGTCCGGACGGGGGTGCCGCGGGGGTGGCGCGGAGCAGACGTCCGGCGGGTCCGGGGTTTGCTCGATGGTCACGGGCGTGGTCTGCAACACCGTCATGTCCTCCACGCTAGGGCCTTGGAGTGCGCTCCAAGCAAGCGGAATCGGTAAGAAAACCGGGGGACGCGGCTTGATCACGCTGGTTAGCGTGCGGGGCATGAGTCTCGTACGCCGTGCCCTGCCCGAGGACGCCGCCGAAGTACTGCGGCTGCGCCAAGTGATGATCGACTCGACGTCTTCGGTGTCCCCGGTGGGCACCTCCACCGGCTGGCATGCCGAGTCGCTGCCCACGCTGCGGGAGCGGCTGACCGAGCCGGACGGGGACTTCGCGGCCTTCGTCGTGGATCACCCGGAACGGCCGGGGACGCTGGCCGCGCTGGTCGTCGGGACGGTCGAGTACCGGATCGGCCGGGCCGGCAACCCGCGGGGGACCATCGGTTTCGTCTTCAGCGTCGCCACCGACCCGGACGCGCGCCGCCGAGGGTACGCACGCGCCGGCATGGACGCGCTGCTGGCCTGGTTCCGGGCGCGGGGCGTCGTACAGGTCCACCTCACCGCGTCCGCCGACGCGGCGCCCCTCTACTCCTCCCTGGGCTTCAGGCCCAAGCCGGATCCCTTGATGGAGCTGCTGCTGTGAGTCGCGCGGGCCGGACGGCATAGGCTCGACGGCATGTCGCTCAAGAGCCTCGCGCTGATCGAGAACTGGCCGGTTCCCTCCGCCTCGGCGGGTGTCGTACGGGCCGACGGTACGGTCCTGGGGACCCACGGCCCGGTCGGCCGGCGCTTTCCGCTGGCCTCGGTCACCAAGCCGCTCGCCGCGTACGCCGCCCTCGTCGCGTACGAGGAGGGGGCGATCGAGCTGGACGAACCGGCCGGGCCGCCCGGGGCCACGGTCCGCCATCTCCTCGCGCACACCTCCGGGCTGGCCTTCGACGAGCACCGGGTGACGGCGCCTCCCGGGGAGCGGCGGCTGTACTCCAACGCAGGGTTCGAGCAGCTCGGCGACCACCTGGCGAAGGCCACGGAGATCCCGTTCGCGGAGTATCTGCGGCAGGCGGTGCTGGAGCCGCTGGGCATGACCGGCACCTTGCTGGAGGGCTCCCCGGCGAAGGACGGCGTCTCGACGGTCGAGGACCTGCTGCGGTTCGCGGCGGAGGTGCAGGCGCCCCGGCTGCTGGATCCGCGGACGGTGGCGGCGGCGATGACCGTGCAGTACCCGGGCACGAAGGGCGTGCTGCCGGGATACGGGCACCAGAACCCCAACGACTGGGGGCTCGGCTTCGAGATCCGCGACTCCAAGTCGCCGCACTGGACGGGGAGTTCCTCCTCGCCTCGTACCTTCGGGCACTTCGGCCAGTCCGGTACGTTCCTGTGGGTCGACCCCGGGGCGGGCGTCGCCGGGGTCGCCCTGACGGACCGGGCGTTCGGACCGTGGGCGGTCGAGGCGTGGCCCGCGTTCACGGACGCGGTGCTGGCGGAGGTCCGGGGCTGAACTCCTGGTCTCCCGGGCCGAACACCCACATCAGCAGCTCCGCGTCGGTCACGCCCACCGCCTCCACGTCCTTCGCGTCCGTGATGCGTGCCGCGTCCCCCGGCGCCAGCTCCTCGCCGTCCAGGCGGGCTTCGCCGCGTACGACGTGGACGTAGACGTGCGGCGCGTCCGGCACCGCCGTCCGCTCCCCCGCGCCCAGGCGCCGTACGTGCAGCATCGCGCCCGCCTCCGGGACGGCGTACGGGGTGGAGTCGGCGATGCCGCGGACCGTCCCGTAGGACGGTTCGCCGCCGGGGTCGAAGGGGGCCAGCCACATCTGGACGAAGACCAGGGGCACGTCGGCGTCGTTGCGTTCCACGTGCCGTACGCCGCCCGCGGAGCTGAGCCGCTGCACGTCCCCGGGGCGGACCACGCTCTCGTGGCCGGCCGAGTCACGGTGCGTGAGCTCGCCCTCGACCACCCAGGTCACGATCTCGGTGTGGCTGTGGGGATGCTCGTCGAAGCCGGCGCCGGGTGCGAGGCGCTCCTCGTTGCAGGCGATCAGCGGACCGAAGCGGAGGTTGCCGGGGTCGTAGTGGGGGCCGAAGGAGAAGGCGTGCCGGGTGTCGATCCCGGCGGCCGGGTCCCCGCCTCGGTAGCGCGCGTCGGCGCGCCGTACGTCCATCACGCGTCCACGGTAGACCCGCCGCCCCCCGCGCGATGACCGTGCGACGACCGCGTGCCGCCCCCTCCCGCGACCCGGCGGCGCACGCCCCCGTCCCGATAAGGCAGTCTTGTCCCGTGCCCGAACCCGAAACCAGTCACCCCGATCCCGCGGCGCACGCCGTCCACCCCCACCCCGCGACGCTGAAGCGGCTGGAGAAGTCCTCCGGAAGTCTCGCCGCCCAGGCCATCGCGCGGATGGACGAGACACTGTCGTGGTACCGGGCGATGCCCCCGGAGAACCGTTCCTGGATCGGGCTGGTCGCCCAGGCGGGCATCGCCGCCTTCACCGAGTGGTTCCGGCACCCGGACGCCCCGCAGGCCATCTCCACGGATGTGTTCGGGACCGCGCCCCGTGAACTGACCCGGGCCATCACGCTGCGCCAGACCGTCGAGATGGTGCGCACCACCATCGAGGTCATGGAGTCCGCGATCGACGAGGTCGCGGCCCCCGGCGACGAGAACGTGCTGCGCGAGGCGCTCCTCGTGTACGCCCGGGAGATCGCCTTCGCCACCGCCCAGGTCTACGCCCAGGCCGCCGAGGCACGCGGCGCCTGGGACGCCCGGCTGGAGTCGCTCGTCGTGAACGCCGTGCTGAGCGGTGAGGCCGACGAAGGGGCGGTGAGCCGGGCCGCGGCGCTCGGGTGGAACGCGCCCGAGCATGTGTGTGTGGTCCTCGGGACCGCGCCCGACGGGGACTCCGAGCTGACCGTCGAGGCGATCCGGCGGGCCGCGCGACACGCCAAGCTCCAGGTCCTCACCGGGGTGCTCGGCTCCCGGCTGGTAGTGATCGCCGGTGGCAGCGACAACCCGCTCGCCGTCGCCCGGTCGCTGATCGGGCCGTTCGCCGCGGGACCCGTGGTGGCCGGACCCGTCGTACCCGACCTGCTCGCCGCGACCCGGTCCGCACAGGCCGCCGCGGCCGGACTCAAGGCCGGTTCCGCCTGGCAGGACGCACCCCGGCCGGTGCTGGCGGACGATCTGCTGCCGGAACGCGCGATCGCCGGTGATCCCGGTGCGCGTGAGCAGTTGGTGGAGGAGATCTACAGACCGCTCGAGGAGGCCGGGTCGGCGCTCCTGGAGACGCTCGCCGTCTATCTCGAACAGGCGTCCAGCCTCGAAGGGGCCGCCCGGATGCTTTTCGTTCATCCGAACACCGTGCGCTACCGGCTTCGACGTGTGACTGACGTCACCGGTTGGTCGCCTTCGGATGTACGCTCCGCGTTCACGCTCCGGATCGCGCTGATCCTGGGGCGCCTGGTCGACGGCGATCCCCAGACCTAGGCTTTTGTCGGGGCTCCACAAAACCCCCTGCCGTTCTTCGTCCCTGTCCCCACGGGCGGCTTTGGCCGCCCACAAGAGAGAGTGTGAGAGTGCTCGTACTCGTCGCTCCCGGCCAGGGCGCCCAGACGCCCGGCTTCCTGACCCCCTGGCTCGAACTCCCCGGTGCCGCCGCCCGCGTCGCCGCGTGGTCGGACGCCATCGGCCTGGACCTCGCCCACTACGGCACCCAGGCCGACGCGGACGAGATCCGTGACACCTCGGTGGCCCAGCCGCTGCTGGTGGCCGCCGGAATCCTGTCCGCCGCGGCACTCGGTGACGTCCGCGACATCGCGCCCGGCGCGGTCGCCGGCCACAGCGTCGGCGAGATCACCGCCGCGACCTTCGCCGGCGTCCTCGACGACACCGCCGCGCTGACCCTCGTCCGCAAGCGCGGCCTGGCCATGGCCGCCGCCGCCGCGATCACCGAGACCGGCATGTCCGCGCTGCTCGGCGGCGACCCCGAGGTCTCCGTCGCGCACCTGGAGAAGCTGGGGCTGACCCCGGCGAACATCAACGGCGCGGGCCAGATCGTCGCGGCGGGCACGCTGGAGCAGCTCGCGGCGCTGAACGAGGACAAGCCCGAGGGCGTCCGCAAGGTCGTCCCGCTGAAGGTCGCCGGCGCCTTCCACACGCGCCACATGGCGCCCGCCGTCGAGGCCCTCGCCAAGGCCGCCGTGGAGCTCACGCCGGCCGACCCGAAGATCCGTTACGTCTCCAACCGCGACGGGCAGTCCGTCGCCACCGGCGCCGAGATCCTGGAGCGGCTGGTCGGCCAGGTCGCCAACCCGGTTCGCTGGGACCTGTGCATGGAGACCTTCAAGGAGCTCGGCGCGACCGCGCTGATCGAGGTCTCCCCCGGCGGCACGCTGGTCGGCCTCGCCAAGCGCGCCCTGCCCGGCGTGAAGACGCTGGCGCTGAAGACCCCCGACGACCTCGACGCCGCTCGCGAGCTCATCGCCGAGCACGGCGTCGCCTGAGGAGCCCTGATGGCGAAGATCAAGCCCAGCAAGGGCTCCCCGTACGCGCGGATCCTCGGGGTCGGCGGCTACCGGCCCGTCCGGGTCGTCCCCAACGAGGTGATCCTCGAGACGATCGACTCGTCCGACGAGTGGATCCGCTCGCGTTCCGGCATCGAGACCCGGCACTGGGCGAACGACGAGGAGACCGTCGCCGCCATGTCCGTCGAGGCGTCCGGCAAGGCCATCGCCGACGCCGGGATCACCGCCGCGCAGATCGGCGCGGTGGTCGTGTCGACCGTCTCGCACTTCAAGCAGACGCCGGCCGTCGCCACCGAGATCGCCGACAAGCTCGGCACGAACAAGGCCGCCGCCTTCGACATCTCGGCCGGCTGCGCGGGCTTCGGCTACGGCCTGACGCTCGCCAAGGGCATGGTCGTCGAGGGCTCCGCGGAGTACGTCCTCGTGATCGGTGTCGAGCGGCTGTCCGACCTGACCGACCTGGAGGACCGCGCGACGGCCTTCCTGTTCGGCGACGGCGCGGGCGCGGTCGTGGTCGGCCCGTCCAAGGAGCCGGCGATCGGTCCGACGGTCTGGGGCTCCGAGGGCGACAAGTCGGAGACCATCAAGCAGACCGTGCCGTGGACGGACTACCGCGACGGCGAGGTCGCCAAGTTCCCCGCGATCACGCAGGAGGGCCAGGCGGTGTTCCGCTGGGCCGTCTTCGAGATGGCGAAGGTCGCCAAGGAGGCGCTCGACGCCGCCGGCATCACCGCCGACGAACTCGACGTCTTCATCCCGCACCAGGCCAACGAGCGGATCATCGACTCGATGGTGAAGACTCTCAAGCTGCCGGAGTCCGTCATGGTCGCCCGTGACGTGCGCACCACCGGCAACACCTCGGCCGCCTCGATTCCGCTCGCGATGGAGCGGCTCCTGGCGACCGGCGAGGCGAAGAGCGGCGACACCGCGCTCGTCATCGGATTCGGGGCGGGTCTCGTCTACGCCGCCACTGTCGTTACCCTCCCCTAGGCACTCCGTGCCGGATCAACCGGTCCGGTGCGGGAGACACCCCACGCCACACCCTCTGGAATATCAAAGAAGGAGCGCCAAATGGCCGCCACTCAGGAAGAGATCGTCGCCGGTCTCGCCGACATCGTGAACGAGATCGCCGGCATCCCGGTTGAGGACGTCCAGCTGGACAAGTCCTTCACCGACGACCTGGACGTCGACTCGCTGTCCATGGTCGAGGTCGTCGTCGCCGCCGAGGAGCGCTTCGAGGTCAAGATCCCGGACGAGGACGTCAAGAACCTCAAGACCGTCGGCGACGCGACGAACTACATCCTCAAGAACCAGGCCTGATCCAACGGCCCCCTGGGCTGAACTGCCCCGCCACCCGGCGGTGGCGCCGCTGAATCCTCGTAACGTTGGAGAAAGAATCCGTGAGCCCGACCAATCGCACCGTGGTCGTCACCGGTATCGGCGCAACCACACCGCTGGGTGGCGACGCAGCCTCTACCTGGGAGGGTCTGGTCGCCGGCAAGTCCGGTGTCAAGGTCCTGGAGCATGAGTGGGCGGCCGAGCAGGCCGTCCGTATCGCGGCCCGCGTCGCGGTGGAGCCTCTCGAGGTCCTGCCGCGGCCGCAGGCCCGCAAGCTGGACCGCTCGGCGCAGTTCGCGCTGATCGCGGCCCAGGAAGCCTGGAAGGACGCCGGTTTCTCCGGCAAGGCCGGTGAGGACGGCAGCGAGGGCGACGTCGACCCCGACCGGCTCGGCGCGGTCATCGCCTCCGGCATCGGCGGCGTCACCACCCTGCTCGACCAGTACGACGTGCTGAAGGAGAAGGGCGTCCGCCGCGTCTCCCCGCACACCGTGCCCATGCTGATGCCGAACAGCCCCTCCGCCAACGTGGGTCTGCTCGTGGGCGCCCGCGCGGGCGTGCACACGCCGGTCTCGGCGTGCGCGTCGGGCGCGGAGGCCATCGGCTACGCCATCGAGATGATCCGTACGGGCCGCGCCGACGTCGTGGTCGCCGGCGGTACGGAAGCGGCGATCCACCCGCTGCCCATCGCCGCGTTCGGCAACATGATGGCGATGTCCAAGAACAACGACGACCCGCAGGGCGCCTCGCGTCCCTACGACGTCGCCCGCGACGGTTTCGTCATGGGCGAGGGGGCCGGCGTGATCGTCCTGGAGTCCGCCGAGCACGCCGCGCAGCGCGGGGCCCGGGTGTACGCGGAGGCGGTCGGCCAGGGCATCTCCTCCGACGCCCACGACATCGTGCAGCCGGAGCCCGAGGGCCGCGGTATCGCGCACGCCCTCCAGAACCTGCTGGACAGCACCGACCTGAACCCGGCGGAGATCGTGCACGTCAACGCGCACGCCACCTCGACGCCGGCCGGTGACGTGGCCGAACTGAAGGCGCTGCGCAAGGTGTTCGGTGACGACACCGACCACATGGCGATCTCCGCGACCAAGTCGATGACCGGTCATCTGCTGGGTGGCGCGGGTGGCGTGGAGTCCGTCGCGACGGTCCTCGCGCTGTACAACCGCGTCGCTCCGCCGACCATCAACGTCGAGAACCTCGACCCCGAGGCCGAGGCCGCCGCGGACATCGTGCGGGGCGAGGCGCGCAAGCTGCCCGTGGAGGGCCGTATCGCCGCCCTGAACGACTCGTTCGGGTTCGGTGGGCACAACGTGGTGCTGGCGTTCCGTACGGTCTGAGCGGCGCCTGTACACAGCCGAAGGGGCCCCACCTGCGAAGGTGGGGCCCCTTCGGGCTTTTCCGGTCTCACACCACCTGGTGCAGCCAGCGCACCGGAGCTCCTTCGCCCGCGTATCTGAACGGCTCCAGTTCGTCGTCCCACGGCTTGCCGAGGAGCTTGGAGAGTTCGGCCTCCAGGTCCGTCTCGCCGCGCTGACTGCGCAGCAGGGCGGCGCGCAGCCGGTCCTCGGGGATGAGGATGTCGCCGTGGATGCCGGTGACGGCGTGGAAGATGCCCAGGTCCGGCGTGCAGCTGTAGCGCTCGCCCTCGGCGGTGGCGCAGGGCTCGGCGGTGACCTCGAAGCGCAGCAGGTGCCAGCCGCGCAGCGCGGAGGCCAGCTTGGACGCCGTGCCGGCCTCGCCCTTCCAGGAGAACTCCGAGCGCCAGGTGCCGGGCGCGGCGGGCTGCCGGATCCAGTCGAGGTTGACGCGCGTGCCGAGCACCCCGGCGACGGCCCACTCGACGTGCGGGCACAGCGCGCGCGGCGCGGAGTGCACGTACAGAACTCCACGTGTCGTCACCGGGACCTCCGGGCAGAGCGGGACAGTCTTGCAGGCCGGCATGGCTGCGGTGGCAGGCAGCCGCGTTGATGGCGAGGCTACCGTGCGGCGACGCAAGGAGTGTGACGTACCGTCGGTCCCAGTGCCGTGAAACCTCCGCCATTCACTCGGCAGGACGCCTGTGCGGGCGTGAGGCGTTCCATCTTGTGGGTGTGATTCGCCGGGAACTCCCGCGCGTTGTCATAGGGGGGCGTTGTTCGAGGAGCGAGGGGAACACCAGCGGATGCGGAAACGGAACCGGCACGCGCGGGCCGTGCTCGCGGGCACGACGGCGGCCGTCCTGGGCCTGGCCGGCTGTGACGCACTGGGGGGCGGCGATGCCGGGGGAGCCTCGGGCACCCGGGCCCGGGAGGCGAAGCCGTCTCCGTCGCCGACCCCGTTGTGGGACTCCAGCCCGTCCTCCATGGCGGCCGTGGGCGACTCCATCACGCGCGGCTTCGACGCGTGTACGGTGCTCGCGGACTGCCCCGAGGTGTCCTGGGCCACCGGCGCCAGCACCGAGGTGAACAGCCTCGCCGTCCGGCTGCTGGGCGCGGCTGAGGCGGCCACGCACAGCTGGAACTACGCGGCGACCGGGGCGCGGATGGCGGACGTGCCGGCCCAGATGGCACAGGCGGCGGCCGAGAAACCGCAGTTGGTGACGGTGATGGCGGGGGCGAACGACGCGTGCCGGGAGTCGACGGCGGCGATGACGTCGGTGGCCGACTTCCGCGCGGAGTTCCAGGACGCGCTGAGCACGCTGCGCCGCGCGCTGCCGAAGACGCAGGTGTATGTGACGAGCGTGCCGAACCTGAAGCGGCTGTGGTCGCAGGGGCGGACGAACGTGCTGGGCAAGCAGGTGTGGAAGCTGGGTCTGTGTCCGTCGATGCTGGGCGACGCGGACGCGCTGGACGCGGCGGCGACCGCGCGGCGGGAGACCGTGCAGAAGCGGGTGGAGGACTACAACTCGGTGCTGGCGGAGGTCTGCGCGAAGGACGTGCGGTGCCGGTTCGACGGCGGGGCGGTGTACGACTTCAGGTTCGGAACCGACCAGTTGAGCCACTGGGACTGGTTCCACCCGAGCAAGGACGGACAGGCGCGGCTCGCTGAGCTGGCCTATCAGGGGGTCACCGCGA
This sequence comes from Streptomyces sp. NBC_00080, assembly GCF_045041255.1. Taxonomy (NCBI): domain Bacteria; kingdom Bacillati; phylum Actinomycetota; class Actinomycetes; order Kitasatosporales; family Streptomycetaceae; genus Streptomyces; species Streptomyces sp. NBC_00080. Next base: position 6,542,690 of record NZ_CP108235.1, on the reverse strand, counting down.
AGGGCTCGTGATTTAGGGTTTCGCTCATGAGCGAACACTTCGGAACACTTTCCGACGGCACTGTGGTGCACCGCTGGACTCTGGAGCGGGCGGGCACCCGGGTGCGGGTCCTTTCGTACGGCGGGATCGTGCAGTCCGTCGAGGTCCCCGACCGGGACGGGCACGCGGCGAACGTGGTGTTGGGGTTCGCGGACCTGGAGGGCTATCTCGCGCACCCGGAGCCCTTCCTCGGCGCGCTGATCGGGCGGTACGCCAACCGGATCGCGCACGCCCGCTTCCCGTTGGACGGCGTGACGTACTCGCTGGAGCCGAACAACGCGCCGAACTCCCTGCACGGCGGCGCGCACGGCTTCGACAAGCGGGTGTGGGACGTCCGGCCGGTCGAGCACGGGCTGCGGCTCAGCCGGGTCGCACCGCACGGCGAGGAGGGCTTCCCGGGCCGGCTCGAGGTCACGGCGACGTACACGCTCGACGCGTCGGGGGCGCTGAGATTCGTGTACGAGGCGGTCACGGACGCGCCGACGGTGGTGAACCTGACCAACCACAGCTACTTCAACCTGGGCGGTCCGGGGAGCGGCGGCGCGGGCGGCCACGAGCTGCGACTCGCCGCGTCCCGGTACACGCCGGTGGACGCGGACCTGATCCCGACGGGCGAGCTCGCGCAGGTGGCGGACGGCCGCTTCGACTTCCGTGCGGCCCGCAAGGTCGGCGCCGGCTACGACCACAACTTCGTGCTCGACAAGGGCGTCACGGACACTCCGGTCGAGGTGGCCGAGCTGCACGATCCGGCGTCCGGGCGGGTGCTGACGGTGGCGACCACCGAGCCGGGGCTCCAGCTGTACACCGCCGACCATCTGGGCGAGCCCTTCGAGCCCGGCGAGGGCGTCGCGCTGGAGACCCAGCACTTCCCCGACTCGCCGAACCGGCCGGAGTTCCCGAGCACCGAGCTGCGGCCGGGGGCCGCGTACCGGTCGGAGACGGTGTACGGCTTCTCCGTCAGGTAGGGGGCGCGGGGCCCCCGGAGCGCGCGCGTCGTAAAGGATGTTGCCCCGGTCCAGGGGTCAGGTCCCGGACCGGGGCTGTCAGTGGGGCGTCGGGCGCCGGTTCACACGTTAATCGTCGCGGTGATCCTGCGGTCGGCGATCGAGCGGCCCACCTGGATTTCGTACGAACCTTTCACAAAGGACCACCGGTGGTCCGCCTCGTCCCACACCTCGAAGGCCCGCTTCGGGATCTCCACGGTGACCTCGGCGCTCTCCCCCGGGCCCGCCTCGACGCCGGCGAAGCCGGCCAGCCAGCGGGCCGGGCGTTCGGGCGCCGGGGCCGTCCCGGTGGGGGCGAGGTAGACCTGCACGACCTCGCGCCCCGGCCGCGCGCCGCTGTTGCGGATCCGCACGGTGACCGTGGAGCCCGTGATGTCGACCGACTCGTACGTCCAGTCGGTGTAGCCGAGGCCGTGGCCGAAGGGGTGGACCGGGGTGCGGTGCGCCTTCTCCCAGGCGCGGTAGCCGATGAAGACGCCCTCTTCGTAGACGAGTTCGCCGTCGGTGGGGGTGACCTCGGTGACGGGGGCGTCGTCGAGGGAACCCCAGGTGGTGGGCAGCCGGCCGCCGGGTTCGTGGGTGCCCGTCAGGACGTCCGCCAGGGCCGCTCCGCCCTCCTGGCCGGGGAACCAGGTGAGCAGGACGGCCGCGACGTCCTCGCGCCACGGCAGCTCCACCGGGGAGCCCGCGTTGACGACCACGACCGTGTTCGGGTTGGCGGCGGCGACGGCACGGACCAGGTCGTCCTGCCGGCCGGGGAGGCGGAGGTCCTTGCGGTCGAAGCCCTCGGACTCGACGCGTTCGGTGGTGGCGACCACGACGACGGCCGTGTCGGCGGCCCGCGCCGCCAGGGCCGCCTCCGCGATCAGCTCGTCGGGGTCGCGCTGCGGCTCCTGGTGGGCCAGGGCGAAGGCGATGGCCTTGAAGGGGACGCCCTCGGGCAGCGCGAAGACGTGGGTGAGGGAGACCTCGACCGGTTCACCGGCGGTCAGCCGGGCCTCGGCGCGGGGCACCGGGGCGCCGAAGAACGCCTCGAAGGGGTCGCCGTCGTCGGCGGGACGCTGGACGTCGTCGTAGTACGTCGTCCCGCCGACGGCGAGGGTGAAGCCGCCCGTGCCCTTGATGCCGAAGGTGTGCGGGCCGCTCTCGCGCGGGGTGAAGGTGCCGGTCAGTTCGACCGTGTGGACGCGGTCGTGGGTGACGCCTTCGGGGAGGTCCGTGCCCATCCACTGGATCTGACCGCTCGGCGCGGACCGGGTGCCGATGACGGTTCCGGCGGCGTCGCGGCAGATCGCCCGCAGCGCGAAGCCCTTGTCGGCGACGGCGAGTTCGGTGGCGGGGTCGGCACCGACCGCGTAGCTGAGGGTGCCCTCGGGGAGCGCGGCGGTGAGGCCGTCGAGCGGGGAGACCGTGCGGGCCGGGAAGACGGTCGCGGAGCCGCCGCCGAGCACCCGGGCGTCGCGGGCGGCCGCGCCGACGAGGGCGACGGTGCCGGGCCTGAGCGGCAGCGCGTCGTCCTCGTTGCGGACCAGGACGAAGGAGCGGCGGGCCAGTTCGCGGGCGAGGGCCTCGCCGTCGACGGGGGCGGGCAGCCGGGTGACGGCCGGTTCGGCGTCCGCGAGGGCGCCGACGCGGGCGGCCAGCCGCAGGACGCGGCGTACGGCCTCGTCCACCTCGGACTCGTCGAGCCGGCCGTCGCGTACCGCCTCCGCGAGGGCCTCGCCGTAGACGGTCCGCGGTCCGGGCATGGCGACGTCGAGGCCGCCCTTGAGCGCTCCAACGGTGTCGCGGGCGGCCATCCAGTCGGAGACGTTGAAGCCGTCGAAGCCCCAGGTGTCGCGCAGCACCTCGTTCACGAGGTGGTGGTGCTCGGTCATGGTCGTGCCGTTGACCGTGTTGTAGGCGGTCATGATGCCCCAGGGGCGGGCGTTCTCGACGATGGCCTCGAAGGGGGCCAGGTACAGCTCGCGCAGGGCGCGTTCGCCGACCAGGTTGTCCACGGTGAAGCGGTCGGTCTCGGCGTCGTTGGCGACGAAGTGCTTGACGGTGGTGCCGACACCGCCGGACTGGACGCCGTTCACATAGCCCGCGCCGATCACCCCGGTCAGGTGGGGATCCTCGCTGTAGGCCTCGAAGTGGCGGCCGCCGAGCGGGGAGCGGTGCAGGTTGACCGTGGGGGCGAGCAGGACGTGGACGCCCTTGCGGCGGGCCTCCTGGGCCAGGAGGACGCCGGCGCGGTGGGCGAGTTCCGGGTCCCAGGTGGCCGCGAGGGCGGTGGGTGAGGGCAGCGCGACGGACGGGTCGTCGGCGGTCCAGCGCACACCCCGGACGCCCACGGGGCCGTCGGACATGACGAGGGACCGCAGTCCGATCTCCGGCAGCTCGGGCAGCGACCACATGTCCTGGCCGGCCAGCAGCCGGGTCTTGGCGTCCAGGTCGAGTCTGCCGAGGGCCTTCTCGACGGCCGCTTCCGTTCCCGCCTCGGTTCCCGCCATGGCGGTGCCTCCTCGTTGAGTGCCGGTGCAACGCCTCCATCGTGCCCGGGGTGCCTGTAGGGCGGTAGGTTTCGTTATCCTGCCGTTATATTCAAGGGCCTGAATGCCGTACCGTGACGGCATGAGCGCCAGGACCAGGAGCGAGGAGCGGCGGGCCGAGATCGTGCGGGCCGCCCTCGGGGTGATCGCCGAACGCGGCTACCGGGGCGCGAGCCTGGCCGCGGTCGCCGAGCGGGTGGGCCTGACCCAGCAGGGGCTGCTGCACCACTTCCCGACGAAGGACGCGCTGCTGGTGGCGGTGCTCCAGGAACGCGACCAGTGGGACGCCGTGCCGGACACCCGGTGGCGGATGGATCTGCTGGCCTCGCTCGTCGAGTACAACGCCATGCGGCCCGGCATCATCCAGACCTTCTCCGCGCTGCTCGGCGAGAGCGTCACGGAGGGGCATCCGGCGCGGGAGTACTTCACCGAGCGGTACGCACAGGTGCGGGCGAGCATGGCGGCGGTGCTGCGCACCGAGTACGGCGACCGCCTCCCGAACGGCCTCACCCCGGAGCGCACGGCCCCGCTGCTGGTGGCGGTGATGGACGGGCTCCAGTACCAGTGGCTGCTGGACCCGGAGTCGGTGGACATGCCCGGGGCGTTCCGGGACTTCCTGCTGCTGCTGGGCGAGGACGATCCCGACCGGCCGGCCTAGGCAGCCGTGCCAGGGCCGCCGCGCCGGGCCGCGGGCACCGCCACCACCTCGATCTCGATCCGCGCCTCGGGCCGGAACAGCGGGGACACCTCGAAGGTCATGCTCGTCGGCGGGGTGCCGGTGAGGAACCCGTGGCGTACGGCGCCCATTCGGCGAGCCTGTCGACGTCCGTGAGGTAGGTCGCGGCCACGGAGCGGGGGCGGTCACCGGCCCCGGCGGCGGTGGCGTTCGCCGCCGCGCTGCGGGAGGCCGCGACGGCGATCCCCGGCGCCATGGCGTAGACCACTTCCGTCACGGGATACTTCCGCCGTCCCACCCCACGCTCTCCCCCACAGCGACGGAAGGACCCGCCCCCCGTGCATCCCGCATACTCCGCGCGTTCCCTGCGCGTTCGCGTCGGCGTTCTGGCTCTGGCCCTGTCGGCCGGGCTCGCCGTTCCCACCACCACCGCCGCCGCCACCCCCGCCGCCGAGGCGGTGCCCACCCCCACGGTCGAGGAGCAGCGTCTGACGCAGGCCGTTCCCCAGGAGATCCTCGCCCGGTCCGGGTTCGACGCGGTGGCGCCGCGTCTGGCCCGGCTGCTGGAGGCCTCGCACTCCTACGCCCGGGCCCGTCAGGTCGTCACCCGCGAGGGCGCGGCCCTGTGGCGGCGGGCGGTGGACCGGGTCCAGGGGCGCGGCCCCGCCGGCGGGGACCTCAGCCGGGACGACGACCGGCCGCTGTACTGGGCGCGGCTCGGCATGACGAGCCAAGTGCGCACCTGGCAGCCCGGCTTCACGCTCACCGACGGCCAACGGGCCGCCCTGATGGACGTCTTGGAGCGCACCTCGCGCGGACAGACCGACCTGCACCTTCCGCCCCGCGCCAAGGGACTCAAGCGCGTTCTGGTCACCGGCTTCGACCCGTTCACCCTGGACCGGGACATCCGGATCTCGAACCCCTCGGGGGCGACGGCGCTCGCCCTCGACGGCACGGTGATCCGGACCGCGGACGGCCCGGCGCGGGTCGAGACCGCCGTGTTCCCGGTGCGCTGGCAGGACTTCGCGGAGCAGACGGTGGAGCGCGCGCTGCGGCCGTATCTGCCGCACGTCGATCTGTTCACCACCGTCAGCCAGGGCCGCGTCGGCCGCTTCGACGTGGAACGCACCAACGGGGCCTGGCGCGGCGGCTTCCCCGACAACGACAACATCGGCCGTACGGAGACGGTCCCGGTCACCGAGTCCGCCGCACAGCCGCAGTGGACGACCACGACGCTGCCGTACGCGGCGATCGTGGCGGCGGACACGGGCCGGTTCCCGGTCTACGACAACACGAGCGTCACCGAGATACCGGTTGGGGGTGCCCCCTCTGGGGGAGGCACCGAGCCCGTCGTCCGGCCGGACGGGCCGACGGCGGGGTCGACCGCACGGGCCGGGGGCGGCGGGAACTACCTCTCCAACGAGATCGCCTACCGGGCCACCCTGCTCCGCGACCGGCTGGGGCTGCACGACAGCCTGCCGGGCGGGCATGTGCACACGCCGGTCCTCCAGTTCGCGGCGGGCAACACCCAGGACGTGACCGATCCGGAGTTCGTGCGGAACCGGCTGGACATCGTCGCCCAGGTACGGGCGATCCTGGCCGTGGCCGTGGCGGCCGGGAGGTAGGTGCGCGCTGCCCCCGGTTCCCCGGTCAGTGCGAGGGCGCCAGCGCCAGGCTGACGCCCAGTCCCGCCAGGACCGAGCCGATGACCTTGTTGAGGACCTTCTGGCCGCGCAGCATCAGCGTGCGCATGCGGTCGTGGGAGAAGAAGACGGCTACCACGCCGAACCACAGCAGATGCGCCAGCGACATGAACAGGCCATAGCCGACCTGCTCCTGGACCGGCGTGCCGGGGCTGACGACCTGGGAGAACGTGGAGACGACGAAGAGGGTCGTCTTCGGGTTGAGGACGTTGGTCAGGAACCCCGCGCGCAGGGCCGCGAGCGGGGTCAGTCCGGTCCTGCCGGTGAGGTCGACCTCGACCTCGCCCTTGGTGCGGAAGGTACGGACGCCGATGTAGATCAGGTACGCCGCGCCGACCAGCTTGATCACGGTGAAGAGGAACGTGGACGACGCGATCAGCAGACCCACGCCGAGCATCGTGTACGTGACGTGGACGAGGACGCCCGCGGCGACTCCGGTCGCCGCGAGCAGTCCCGTACGGCGGCCGTAGAGGTAGCTGTTGCGGACGATCATCGCGAAGTCCGCGCCGGGGGCGATGACGGCCAGCACGGTGATGAGGGCGACGGCGAGCAGCTCGGTCACGAGGTGGCGTTCTCCTCTTTCGGGGTGTCGGCGCCGTCGGTCCGGTCGCCCTCGTCGATCTCCTCGCCGAGCAGTTCACGGGCCAGCAAGGTGGCGCCCGCGACCGCGCCCGGCATCAGGAACACCGCGACGACCGGCACCAGGAAGGCCAGCCCCAGGGGGGTCCCGAAGCCCCAGATCAGGGTCTTGCGGGAGCGGAGCAGGGCGAGCCGGGCCCGCAGGTCGACGCCTCGGCGCTGGAGGGCGACGGCGACGAGTTCCTCGGTGAGGAAGAAGCCGGTGACGAAGAAGCCGATCACCGGGACCACCGTCTGCCCGACGACCGGGATGAACCCGAGGGCGAACAGCAGCACGGCCCACAACAGCGCGCGGCACAGGATGCGGAGGCTGTCGCGGGCGGAGATCCACAGCTCGCGCCAGAGCGGCAGCCCGGACTCCGGGGCCGTGCCGTCGGGCGAGACGTCCCGGTCGACCTTCTCGGAGAGGCTCTCGTAGAACGGCTGCCCGATGAGCAGGGTGACCGCGGTGAAGGTGAGGACGGCGAGCAACAGTCCGAGGGCGAACAGCACGACGACGAGGAAGCCGCGGAACAGTCCGCGCCAGGGGCTCGTCCAGTCGTCGGCGAACGGTGTCGACCACCCGACGAAGTCCTCGCCCCACACCGCGAGCGCCACCAGGGCCGCCGCGTAGAGGACAAGTGTGATCAGGCCGGGAACGAGACCGAACCCGTACTGCTTGCCGTGCCGGGCCACCCACCGCTGGCCCTTCAGGAGGTACGTGAACCCCGCCCCTAGATCGCGCATGGCCGAACTCTATCGGTCGTGCACATTTCACGGCCCGGGGCCGGCCCGGGCCCGCGTGCCGTGCGCGGCGCGTCCCCGCGGCGGCCCTCGTAGGCCATCCGGGGCATCACTGACACCAACACCTGCTTGATGCAGTTGAGTCGAACAGGTACGCCTCGCCGTACCGATCTCCGGAAGCAACGATCTCGGCCAGGTGTTGATCACCATGGCACACGCAAGCAGTGGGCTGGTTGAGGAGAGCGAATGACTCGATTGACTCGGACGACGCAGGAGATCCACGGCAGCGTCGCCGACGGATTCGAAGCGGTGCGGGAGGCGTTCGCCGCGTTCGTGGCGGAGGAGCGGCCCGACTACGAAGGCCAGTTGTGCGCCCATGTGCACGGACGGCGGGTCGTCGACCTGTGGGCGCCGGGCGACGGCGCCGGCCCCGACTCCCTCTACGGCGTCTACTCCTCCACCAAGGGCGCCGCCCATCTGGTGGTCGCGCTCCTCGTCCAGGAGGGCACCCTGGAGCTGGACCGGAAAGTCACCTACTACTGGCCGGAGTTCGCGGCCGAGGGCAAGGGCGCGCTGACCCTGCGCGAGCTGCTCGCGCACCGGGCCGGGGTGATCGGCACGGACAGCGGGTTCTCGCCGCAGGAACTGGCCGACGACCGGCAGATCGCCGAACGCCTCGCCGACCAGCGGCCGTTCTGGCGACCGGGCACCGCCTTCGGCTACCACGGGCTGGTCATCGGGGCGCTCACCGGCGAGGTCGTACGGCGGGCCACGGGCCGCACGCTCCAGGAGGTGTACGAGGAGCGGGTGCGCGTCCCGTACGGGCTGGACTTCTTTCTGGGGCTGCCCGCGGCGCACGAGCCGCGGTTCCGCACCGCGCAGCCGATGGCCCCGAGCGCCGAGCAGCGGACGCTGCTGGACTCCCTGCCGGGCGGGCCGCACACCCTGTCCGCCGTCGCCTTCAACCGGCACGCCGCCGAGCCGACCGATCTGGAACTCCTGCCCAACGATCCCCTGATCCGGGCCAGGGGGCCGGCCTCGGTGGGCGGGGTGGCCTCGGCGCGCGGACTGGCCGGGTTGTACGCGGCGGCGATCAGCGAGGTCGGCGGGAAGGTGCCGCTGCTGAAGGAGGACACGGCGGCGGAGTTCGGGCAGCTGCACTCGGTGGGCTACGACGTGGTGGCGCGTTCGCACCGGTCGTACGGGCTGGGCTTCCAGGCGACCGCCGACCTCTGGCACCCGTTCCTCGGCGCCGGGGCGTTCGGGCACAGCGGGGCGGGCGGCTGCCAGGCCTTCGCGGATCCGCGCAGCGGGCTCGCCTACGGCTACACACGGCGCCGGTTCGCCTTCCCGGGCGGGTCCGCGCCGGAGAACGACCGACTGGCGGCGGCGGTGCACAGGGCGGCTCTCGCCGCCGGCTGACGGCACGGCCGTAGCCCGGACCGGCATGAGGACCGGCCGGTACGACCGGAGGGGCGTCGGCGCGAGAGCCGACGCGAGCGAAGGCCGCACCCCACGTCCAGGGGTGCGGCCTTCGCCGTACGCGACGACCGGTGTCAGGGCGGTGTCACGGACCGGGGATCAGAGCTTGACGATCATCTTTCCGGTGTTGTCGCCGCGCAGCACCCCGAGGAACGCCTCCAGGTTGTTCTCGATGCCCTCGACGACCGTCTCGCGGTACTTCAGCTCGCCGGAACGGACCCAGCCGCCGACCTCTCGGACGAACTCCGGCTGAAGGTCGTAGTGGTCGCCGACCAGGAGGCCCTCGATACGGCCACGGGTCGCGATGAGGCGGGCGAGGTTCTTCGGGCCGGGAGCCGGCTCGGTGTTGTTGTAGACGGAGATCATGCCGCAGATCACGATCCGGCCCTTCTCGTTGAGCGAGCCGATGGCCGCCTCGAGGTGGTCGCCGCCGACGTTGTCGAAGTAGACGTCGACACCGTCGGGAGCGGCCTCGCGGAGCTGCGCGGCGACGGGTCCGTTCTTGTAGTTGAAGGCGGCGTCGAAGCCGTACTCCTCGACGAGCAGCTTGACCTTCTCGTCGGAGCCGGCCGAGCCGATGACCCGGGAGGCGCCCTTCAGCCTGGCGATCTGGCCGACCTGGCTGCCGACGGCGCCGGCCGCGCCCGACACGAAGACGGAGTCGCCCTCCTTGAAGGAGCCGGTGCGCAGCAGGCCCGCGTAGGCGGTGAGACCGGTCATCCCGAGGACGCCGAGGTAGGTGGACAGGGGCGCGGCCTCGGGGTCGACCTTGACGGCCTGCTTGGCGTCGAAGGTGGCGTACTCGCGCCAGCCGCCGAAGTGCAGGACGTGATCGCCGACCGAGACGCCCTCGGCGGCGGAGGCGACGACCTCGCCGACCGCCCCGCCCTGCATGGCCTTGCCCAGCTCGAAGGGGGCCACGTACGACTTGGCCGCGCTCATCCGGCCGCGCATGTAGGGGTCGACGGACACGTAGGCGTTGCGCACCAGCACCTCACCCGGGCCGGGCTGCCGGATCTCCGCCTCGGCCAGCTCGAAGTCCTCGGGCTTCGGCCAGCCGACGGGGCGGCTGAGCAGACGCCATTCGCGGCTGGTGGTGGGGAGGGCCGACTCGGTCATGGGGGGCTGCCTTTCCTGTGCTCGCAAATGCTTCACTACCTGAAACAACCATGCTCCTGAATATTTCAGGATGTCAAGTAACGGGGTACCCTGGATCCATGCCCACCCCACATCCGGCCCCTCTCCCCGACGCCCTGACCATGGAGGTCGTCGGCCTGATCGGCGAGGTCGTGGCCCGTTACTACGAGGACTACGAGGAAGCCGCGGCAGGTCACGCCCTCACCGGCGCACAGGCCCGGCTGCTGAGCCTGCTCTCGCTGGAGCCGCTGCCGATGCGGAAGCTGGCGCAGAAACTGAAGTGTGAGCCGTCCAACGTGACCGGCATCGTCGACCGCCTGGAGTCCCGCGGCCTGGTCGAGCGGCGCCCCGATCCGGCCGACCGCCGGGTGAAGCTGGCGGCGGCCACGGCCGAGGGCCGGAAGATCGCCAAGGGGCTGCGCGAATCGCTGCGGTTCGCGCGGGAGCCGCTGGCCGGGCTGGCGGAGGAGGAGCGGGTGGCCCTGCGGGGGCTGCTGCGGCGCATGCTGGGCGCGGAGGACGGCGGGGCCTGACCGCACGGGACCTGCCTGCCGCCTGACCCCGCCGGACCCGAGCCCGTACGCCTTCGCCCGGCACGAGTGCGACCCACCGCACCGGGCCGCTCGTGCGTGTGCGCGATTCAGTCGTCCGAGCCGGAATTCCCGCCCGCGCGGTCCGTGCGGTTGGCTCCGCGGACCGGTTCGCCCGCCGCGAGGGTCACGACGGCCACGGCACGTGCCCAGCGCGGGCCGCCTCGCGCCGCCCACCAGACACAGGCACAGCCGCCGAGGACGAGCACCAGCAGCCCCGCCAGGGCAAGCACGATCACGCGTCTCCCGCCTCTTCGCCCGTGAACTCGTACTGCAGTTCGTAGAGATGACCCGCCTTCACCATCACGGTGACCTCGACGGGGCGGCCGCCGTCGCTGTGGATCATGCGCAGGGTGCGCAGGACCGGCATGCCGCTGGTGAGGCGGAGGGCCTGGTACTGGGCCTGGGTGGGAACCCTGGCGGAGACCCGGTCCGTGCTGCGGCGGGGCGGGTGGCCGAGTGCGGTCAGCAGCGCGGGGGTGCCGCCCCTGATCCTGCGGCGCTCGGCCAGCGGTGTCCCCCGGGCGATGTCCAGCGGGTAGTAGGACTCCACGAGTTCGGCGGGCTCGTCGTCGACGAGGAGTATCTGGCCGCGGAGCAGCGCGATGCCGTCGGCCGGGAGTTCGAGGGCGGCGCGCACGTCTGCGGGCGGCCGGTTCTCGGCCACGTCGAGGAGCTGCATGCGGGCGTGCGTACCGTGCTTGGCCGCCTCGGAGAGCCAGCGGTAGGGCGCTCCGGGGCTGCCCGGCAGCATGAGGCCGGCGGGCCGGACGGTGCGCTGGCGGTGCTCGCGGACCGTGACGGAGGCGCCCGCCCTGCCGACCACCAGGCGTTCGTCCTTGAGGAGCTGAAGGGCCTTCTGGACCGTGGCGCTCGACGCCTCGAAGCGTTCCTTGAGCCGGGCGGTGGTGGGCAGGCTGGCGCCGGGAGCGAGCTCTCCGCTCATGATGTCGTCGCGCAGATCGGCCGCGATCCGCTCGTGCAGGGAGCGGCGGTCGACGGCTTCCGGGTCTGCCTTGGGCACGGTCATCCGATCCTGATCTGGTAGCGCAGCCTCTGCCGTAGGGCAGGCATCACCATACGGTCGACCTGGATCGGCCGGTCGGCGTGGTCCAGCGTGAGCCGGACGAGCCGCAGGACCGGTTCCTCCGGGGCGGTCCGCAGGGCCTGACGCTCCTCCTCGTCCGGCATCCCGGCCGTCACGTCCTCCCGCACGAGGACGCCGACGTGCCCGAGCTCGGCGAGCAGGGTGAGGGCTCCGCCGGGGATCTTGGCGGTCCCGGCGAGACGGGTGCCCGCCGCTATGGCCGTCGGGTAGTAGGTGTCGGTCAACTCGCTGGGCTCCTCGTCGAGGAGGATCAGCCGTCGGCGCACGACGACCGGCTCGCCCTCGGGGACGCCGAGCAGCGCCGCCACGTCGGCGGGGGCGGGCACCTCACCGGCGTGCAGGATGCGCTGGCTGCCACGCCGCCCCTGCGCGGCGGCCTCGGCCGCCCAGGCGTCGCCCTGCCCGGTGCCCCGTGGCGTCAGATACGACAACGATGCGCTGACCCATCCGCTCGCACCCACGACTCCTCCTGTACGGCCGACCGTTCTTTCGACCCTGCCGCCCTACACGGTAGGCGACTTGGCTCATCCGCCAACCGCCACCCTCAGCCACCCTTCACTGCCTTGTTACCTTTCGCGAATAACAGTAAGGTTTCGCCGCAGGACGCCCCAGAACCACCGGAGGTGCCCCCGTGCCCCTGTCACGGCAACGTCGTTTCCCCCGCTCGCGCGCCTCCGTACGGGCCGCCCGGGTCTTCGTCCACCAGGTGCTGAGCGACTGGGACCGCGTCGACAGGCTGGACGACATAGAGCTGTGCGTGTCGGAACTCGCCACGAACGCCCTGCTGCACGGGGTGCCCCCCGGCAGGCAGTACTGCGTGACCCTCACCCTCGACGGCCCCCTGGTCCGCCTCGCCGTACGCGACACCGGTGACCATCCCATGCCCGCGTGCCCGCCGACCCCCGACGCCTGTTCGGGCCGGGGCCTCTTCCTGGCCCGGGAACTGGCGGACGACCTGGGCATCACCGAACACCCCGTGGGCAAGACGGTGTGGGTGACCTTCAAGACCGAGAGCCGGCCCGGGACACCCTGACGACGGCTCCCGGCCCGGGCCGGGAGCGTCGCATCGCCTCAGGTCTTCTTGCGGGTCGTCATGAAGCGCTGGACCAGGATGAACGCGCACAACAGCACACCGGTGGCGATCTTCGTCCACCAGGAGCTGAGGGTGCCCTCGAACTGGATGATGCTCTTGATCAGGCCCAGCACCAGCACGCCGAACAGGGTGCCCAGCACATAGCCCGAGCCACCCGTCAGCAGCGTGCCGCCGATGACCACCGCGGCGATCGCGTCGAGTTCCATACCGGTCGCGTGCAGCGGGTCACCGGACTGGATGTACAGGGTGAAGAGCAGTCCGGCCAGTGCCGAGCAGAACCCGCTCACGGTGTACACGGCGATCTTCGTGCCGCCCTGCGGGAGACCCATCAGCATGGCCGACTGCTCGTTGCCGCCGATGGCGTACACCCGGCGCCCGAAGCGGGTGTAGTGCAGGACGTAGAACGCCACGGCGAGGACGACCAGCGAGACGATCGCGCCGATGGACAGGAAGCCCATCCCCAGCGACACCTGCGCCTGGGCCATGCTGCTCACCGAGGAGTCGCTGATGGAGATCGACTCCTTGCTGATGACCAGGCACAGGCCGCGGAAGAGGAAGAGGCCGGCGAGGGTCACGATGAAGGGCTGGATCTCGAAGTTGTGGATCACATAGCCCATCAGGAAACCGCCGAGCGCGCCCACGCCCAGCGCCATGGGGATCACCAGCAGCAGCGGCAGCCCCTGGCGCTCCACCAGCCAGGCCGTGAACATCGTCGTGAAGCCGATCATCGAACCGACGGACAGGTCGATGCCGCCGGACAGGATGACGAAGGTGACACCGACCGCGGCGACCAGCAGATAGCCGTTGTCGATGAACAGGTTCAGGAAGACCTGCGGCTCGCCGAACCCGTAGTTCTGGTACCGGCTCAGGCCCACGCCGTACATCAGCAGGAAGAGCAGGGCCGTCACCGCGACGGGCAGCCGCCGGTCGCCGAGCAGACGCGAGGCCGTGGACGGGGTACGGCTGTCGGAGGCCGTGGGGGTCTGGGTGGTCGCGCTCATCACGACACCTCCATCTTGGGGGTGGCCTCGGACGCCGCGGCGGGGTCCGCCGGGGCCGCGGCCGTCTTGCCGCTTCCCTTCGCGCCGGATCCGGCGCCGAACCTGGCACCGAACACCTTGGCGCGGAACTTCGGGGACTGGAGCAGGCAGACGACGATGACGACGGCGGCCTTGAAGACCAGGTTGGTCTGGGTCGGCACGCCGATGGTGTAGATCGTGGTGGTCAGGGTCTGGATGACGAGGGCGCCGACCACCGTGCCACCGACGGAGAACCGGCCGCCCAGGAGCGAGGTGCCGCCGATCACCACGGCGAGGATCGCGTCGAGCTCGATCCACAGGCCGGCGTTGTTGCCGTCCGCGGCCGAGGTGTTGGAGCTGATCATCAGGCCGGCGATGCCCGCGCAGAGCGCGCAGAACGCGTACACCATGATCTTGATGCGCCGGGACCTGATGCCCACCAGGCGGCTGGCCTCGGCGTTGCCGCCGACCGCCTCGACCAGCAGGCCGAGTGCCGTGCGGCGGGTCAGCACCACGGTGACGGCCACGACCACGGCCACCACGAAGATGGAGAACGGCAGGGTCAGCCAGTAGCCGCCGCCGATCAGCTTGTACGGCTCGCTGTTGATGGTGATGATCTGGCCGTCGGTGATCAGCTGGGCGACACCGCGTCCGGCGACCATGATGATCAGGGTGGCGATGATCGGCTGGATGCCCATCCTGGCGACCAGGAAGCCGTTCCACAGACCGCAGACGACCGCGGCCAGCAGGCCCAGGCCCATGGCGAGCAGCACGCCGGACAGGGCGCCCTGGTCGGACTGGTCGCTGATGTACGAGCAGGCCAGTGCTCCGGTGATGGCGACCACGGCGCCGACCGAGAGGTCGATACCGCCGGTGGCGATGACCAGCGTCATGCCGACCGCCACCAGGATCAGGGGCGATCCGAACAGCACGATCGAGACGAGGCTGCCGTAGAGGTGGCCGTCCGCCATCTTGATCGAGAAGAAGTCGGGGGTGAAGGGAACGTTGACGAGCAGCAGCAGGACCAGGACCGCCACCGGCCAGAACAGGTGGTGGTGGGTCAGCGCTCGCCACCGGGAAGAGGTGGTCGAAGAGGTGGTCACTGGTGCTCTCCGCTCGCGATGGTCTCCAGGATCCGGCTCGTGGTGATCTCGGGCCCGTTGGCGATCTGCGCCACCAGCCGGCGGTCGCGCAGCACTCCGATGGTGTGACTGAGCCGGAGTACCTCCTCCAGCTCGGCCGCGATGTACAGCACCGACATGCCGTCCTCGGAGAGCGATACGACGAGCTTCTGGATCTCCGCCTTGGCTCCGATGTCGATACCGCGCGTCGGCTCGTCCAGGATCAGCAGCTTCGGCTGGGTGATCAGCCAGCGGGCCAGCAGCACCTTCTGCTGGTTGCCGCCGCTGAGCTGGCCCACCCTGGCCTCGGGGTTGGCGGGCCGGATGTCCAGCGCCTTGATGTACTTGGCGACGAGTTCGTCGCGCTGGGCGACCGGGATGGGCCGGGTCCAGCCGCGCGCGGCCTGCAGGGCCAGGATGATGTTCTCGCGCACCGTCAGATCGGGCACCAGGCCCTCGCTCTTGCGGTTCTCGGAGCAGAAGGCGACACCGGCGTTGATCGCGTCGTTCGGGGCGCTCATCGAGACCGGCTTGCCGCCGATGGACACCTTGCCGGTGTCCGGCTGGTCGGCGCCGAAGAGCAGCCGGGCGAGTTCGGTCCGGCCCGATCCGAGCAGGCCGGCGAGCCCGATCACCTCGCCCTTCCTGATCTCCATGTCGAACGGGGCGATGCCGCCGGTCCGGCCGAGGCCGTCCGCCACGAGCAGGGTCTCGCCCGCGTCGGAGTGCAGTTGGTGTTCGTGGAGTTCGTCCAGCTTACCCATGGCCTTGCCGAGCATGAGCTGGACGAGGCCGACCTGGTCGAGGTCGCGCACCATGTGCTCGCCGACGAGGGTGCCGTTGCGCAGCACGGTCATCCGGTCGCAGACCTCGTAGATCTGGTCGAGGAAGTGCGAGACGAACAGGATCGCGACGCCCTCGTCCTTCAACCGCCGCATCAGCGCGAACAGCTGGAGGACCTCGTCGCGGTCGAGGCTGGAGGTCGGCTCGTCGAGGATCAGCACCTTGGTGCCCGGCCCCTTGCCGCCGCCCGCGCCGTCGCCGGTGCCCAACGACCGGACGATCGCGACCAGTTGCTGCACGGCCAGCGGGTACGACGACAGCGGGGCGGTGACGTCGATGTCGAGTCCGAGCCGGTCCACCAGCTCCGCCGCCTGCCGGCGCAGCTGCTTCCACTGGATGCGGCCCATGCGGGTCGGTTCACGCCCGATGAAGATGTTCTCCGCCACCGACAGGTTGGGGCAGAGGTTGACCTCCTGGTAGACGGTGCTGATGCCGGCCTGCTGGGCCTCCAGCGGGCTGGTGATCCGCACGGTCTCACCGTCCAGCGTGATCGTGCCGCCGTCCAGGGAGTAGACCCCCGTGAGCACCTTGATGAGGGTGGACTTGCCGGCGCCGTTCTCGCCCATCAGGGCGTGGATCTCGCCGGGGAAGAGCCGGAAGTCGACGTCCGACAGAGCCCGTACCCCCGGAAACTCCTTGACTATGCCCGTCATTTCCAGGACGGGCCGTGGCTCTGCCATGGCAGCGCTCCTCTTGAGATTCGTTCAGGCCCGCAGGGAGCCCCGGGACCGACGGCTCGGTCGGCCGGAGACTCCCTGCCGGTGGGTGCGTCGGTCAGTACTTGCGGCTCGGGAGCGCGGCCGCGGCCTGGTCCTGCATGAAGTCGCCCTCCTCGGTCTTGATCCAGCGCTCGACCGTCTCGCCGTCCTTGACCTTCTTGACGACGTCCATCAGCTGCGGGCCGAGGAGCGGGTTACACTCGACGATGGCGTTGATCTTGCCCTCGGACATGGCCACGAAGCCGTCCTTCACGCCGTCGATCGAGACGATCAGGATGTCCTTGCCGGGCTTCTTGCCGGCCGCCTCGATGGACTGGATGGCGCCGATGGCCATGTCGTCGTTGTGCGCGAAGAGGACGTTGATGTCCGGGTTGGACTGGAGGAAGGCCGCCATGACCTGCTTGCCGCCGGCGCGGGTGAAGTCACCGGTCTGGCTGACGACGACCTTCCAGTCGTCCTTGTGGCTCGCGTCCATGACCTCCTTGAAGCCCTTGGCGCGCTCGATCGCCGGGGCGGCACCGGTGGTGCCCTCCAGCTGGGCGATCTTCACCGCGCCCTTGAGGCCGGCCTTCGCGATGACCTTCTCGAGGATCTTGGCGGCGCGGCGGCCCTCGTCGGTGAAGTCGGAGCCGACCAGGGTCACGTACAGGGACTCGTCGGAGGTCTCGACGGAGCGGTCGGTGAGGACCACCGGGATCTTCTTGGCCTTGGCCTCCTTCAGCACCGCGTCCCAGCCGGTGACGACCACCGGCGAGAAGGCGATGACGTCGACCCCCTGGGTGATGTAGCTGCGGATCGCGGAGATCTGGTTCTCCTGCTTCTGCTGGGCGTCGGAGAACTTGAGGGTGTAACCCGCCTCCTTGGCCGCCGCCTTCACCGAGTCGGTGTTGGCGCTGCGCCAGCCGCTCTCCGAGCCGACCTGGGAGAAGCCGAGCGTGATGGCCTTGCCGCCGTCCCCGGAAGAGCTGCTGGACGCGCCGTCGTCCTCCTTGGCACAGGCCGCCAGGCCGCCCGCCGCCGCCACGCCGACCGCCGCGGTGAGGAAGTTTCTTCTGCTGAGCATGTTCTTCTCCTTTGAAGAGCCGGCCCGGGGATGGACCTGCTGGTACTCGATGGACCGGCCGCACTGCGTCCAGCCTGTCGATCACTGTTCGGCATTTCGGTCACACTGCTGGTCAGGGGTACGACGGGGTCCGTCAGCGGGGAGCGCCCTCCGGTTGGGCGGCGCTCGGGAACGTACTTGCGCGTACGACGAGTTGGGGCTCGATCGCGATCCGGGGCGTGTCGGAGGCCGGTCGGCCCTCGATCTGTTCCAGGAGCAGCGCGATGCCACGCTGGCCCACCGTCGAGAAGTCCTGCCGGACGGTGGTGAGCGGCGGAGCGAAGAACTCCGACTCCGGGATGTCGTCGAAGCCGACCACCGCGACGTCCTGGGGAGTCCGGACGCCCGCCTCGCGCAGGGCCCGCAACACCCCCAGCGCCATCTGGTCGTTGGCGACGAAGACGGCGGTCAGCCCCCGGCCCACCCAGCCGGCCAGTTCCTGGCCCGCGCGGTAGCCCGACAGCGGACTCCAGTCCCCCCGCAGCAGCATGGGCGGCTCGACGCCCGCCGCTTCGAGGGTGGCCCGCCAGCCGGCGGCCCGGTCGGCCGCCTCCTGCCAGTCCTCGGGTCCGGCGAGGTGCCAGACCGTGCGGTGGCCGGCCGCCAGCAGGTGGCCGGTCGCCAGCCGAGCCCCCAGATGCTGGTCGACACCGACGCGGGGGATGTCCATGCCCGGCTCGCCGCCCACGACCACCACCGGGAAGGGATGGCGCAGTTCGGCCAGGGCGTCCACCGCCGACCGCTGCGGGGCGATGGCGACCACGCCCTCCACCCCGCCCTCGCTGAGGTGGTCCAGCGCCTCGGAGAGCGTCTCCATGGTCAGTTCGCGCAGACTGACCGTCGAGACGAGATACCCCTCGGCCCGCGCCGCCTCCTCGAGCGCGAACAGCGTGCTGGCCGGCCCGTAGAGGGTGGTGTCGGAGGCGACCACGCCCAGCGTCCGGGTGCGCCGGGTGGCCAGGGCCCGTGCGGAGAAGTTGCGGCGGTAACCCATCTCCTCGATCGCCCGCAGCACCCTGGCCCGTGTCTCGTCCCGCACGTTGGGGTGCTCCCCCAGCACGCGGGACACGGTCTGGTGGGACACGCCGGCCAGGCGTGCCACGTCGGCCATGGTGGGCGGCCGGAGCCGGGTGTGTGTCACGGCCGCACCTCCTTGGCGCTCGTCTGTCGGTAAGTCCGGTAAGTCCTGCGGTGTGGGCGGACGGTTCCGCGCCACGGGCTTCACTCCGGGATCCCGGTGGGCCCGACGACACCGGTGGGAAAAGCGAGTGGGGACGCTGCGGGCACGACCGCTCGTACCTCCCCGTGCTGACGTCGTCGCCGACTGGTGAATGCGGAGGTCATTGTGAGCGCTAACAATTCATGGCGGTCAAGGGGGTTGCACGGGAAGCTCGTCACGGTTCCATAACGCGCTTGCCTGGGGCGGGACATCACCCCTGGTCACAGGCCGAAAGGCCGGCCGAGGCCGGGCGCCGGGCAGCGGACCGACGACGGGTCGCGCGGCCGGAGCACGCCCAACCCGCTTCAGCGCACAGCTATTTCGGCCATACCTGGGCGTCCGGCCCGCCCTCCTGGACGGCCCACATGACGGCCGCTCGGCGGGCCCGGACGCGGCACGGCCTGCTCCGGCGGAGCCCTACGAGCACCACCACAGGAAGCGCGTGCACGTCTGCGAGGGCGACGGTTTCGGGGACTCGGCCGGCGCCGACGGGTCGGCGGTCGCAGTGGAGTCCGAGCCGGAGTCCGAGTCCGAGGGGGTCGATCCGGCGGTCGACCCCGGGGAGCCGGGGAGGGTCGCCGACTGGGCGTCCTTGTCCGGGCTCGGCGTGGCCGACTCGTCCTTCGCGGACTCCGAGGCCGACGGGGAGACGGAGGGGCTCGGGGAGGACGAGGCCTTGTCCCCGCCCGTGTCGGTCCGGTCGTCCAGGGGTTGCGCGGACGCGCTCGGCCCCGAGGACGAACCGTCGACCTCGGACGCCTCCCCCCCGGCCGCCGCCGGGTTCCCGGGGGAGGTGAACCCCGGTGCGTCCACGCCCAGTTCGGCCAGGCTCAGGCCACCGGCCGCGAGCGCGAAGCCGACGGTGATCAGTACGATGCGTTTGCGGCGTCTTCGGTGGGCCGAGGCCTTGCGGTCGCGGCGGCTCGCCTCCGGCGCGCCGGCCGCGCCCTGGGGGCCGCGCCGACCGCCCCGACCCTGCTCGCGGCGGCGCGCGGCCCGGCCCTGCGGCTCGCCGCTCCCGGCTTCGTGATCGACAGGCCCGTCGTGATCGTCGTGATCGTCGTGAGCGCCTTGGTCGGCTCGGCCGTCGCGGTCGTCCGGGTCGCCGTGGTCGTCCGGGTCGCCGGAGGTCCGGTGTGCCGACGCGTCCCGCGCGTACGGCTCGGGTCCGGACGCGCCGGGCGGATACGCGCGTAGCTGCTGAGCGGGCGCGCCGCACCCCGGGCAGGCGAGGGCGCCGTTGAGGTGCCGTCGGCACGGGTGGCAGTAGTCCATGACGCGGGAAGACTAAGTTCCCCGACAGGCGCGTTCCCGGGTTCACCTGTGAAAGTTGTGTGGGAAACCGGCCATACCGGCGCGACACTTCGAGTGACCTGGACCACAGCACGGCAGGCCAAGTTTCGAAAGGAGTACCGAAACTGCCGAAACCGTTACCTGTTCGACCCATTGACACTCGCCTCGCGCAATCCTTACTGTCTGCCCAGCATTTCGAACATGTGACGAAATCTCGAACAGCCGAAGGGTAACTTCCGTGCGCATCACCGGAATCAGCACGCACGTGGTCGGGACGCCGTGGCGCAACCTGACCTACGTCCTGGTGCACACCGACGAGGGCATCACGGGTGTCGGAGAGACCCGCATGCTGGGTCATACCGACGCGCTGATCGGCTACCTGAAGGAGGCCGAGGCCAACCACATTCTCGGCTCCGACCCATTCGCTGTCGAGGACCTCGTGCGCCGGATGAAGTACGGCGACTACGGGCGGGCCGGCGAGATCGTGATGTCGGGCATCGCCGTCGTCGAGATGGCCTGCTGGGACATCAAGGGCAAGGCCCTCGGCGTACCCGTCTGGCAGCTCCTCGGCGGCAAGGTCACCGACAAGGTCAAGGCCTACGCCAACGGCTGGTACACCACCGAGCGGACCCCGGAGGCCTACCACAAGGCCGCCCAGGGGGTCATGGAGCGCGGCTACAAGGCACTCAAGATCGACCCCTTCGGCACCGGGCACTTCGAGCTGGACCACCAGCAGACCCTGTACGCGGTCTCCCTCATCGAGGCCGTGCGCGACGCCATCGGGCCGGACGCCGAGCTGATGCTGGAGATGCACGGCCGCTTCTCCCCCGCCACCGCCGTCCGGCTCGCGAACGAACTCGCGCCCTTCAAGCCCGCGTGGCTGGAGGAGCCGTGCCCGCCCGAGAACCTGAAGGCTCTCGAGAAGGTCGCCGCGAAGGTCGACATCCCCGTCGCCACCGGTGAGCGCATCCACGACCGCGTCGAGTTCCGTGAGCTCTTCGAGAGCCAGGCCGTGGACATCATCCAGCCGGACGTCGGCCACATCGGCGGCATCTGGGAGACCAGGAAGCTGGCCGCCACCGCCGAGGCGCACTACGTGCTCGTCGCCCCGCACAACGTCGGCGGCCCGGTCCTCACCGCGGCCTCGCTCCAGGTCGGGTTCACCTCCCCGAACTTCAAGATCCTCGAGCACTTCAACGACTTCGCCGACTCGGAGATCAAGAAGGTCGTCAAGGGGGCTCCCCAGGTCGTCGACGGCTACTTCGAGCTGTCCCACGCGCCCGGTCTCGGCGTCGAACTCGACGTGGACGCCGCCGCCGAGTTCCCGCAGCAGCAGGCCCGTTTCGACCTCTGGGCCGAGGGCTGGGAGCAGCGCAAGCCGAAGGGCAGCAGCAAGTGAGTACAGCCGTCGTCGTCGAGGCGCCGGGCGAGCACCGGCTCGTCCCGCACGAGCCTCGGCGGCCGGAACCCGGCGAGGCGCTCGTCCGCGTCCACGCCACCGGCATCTGCGGCAGCGACCGCGAGGTCTACCAGGGCAACCGGCCCGAGGGCTACGTCCGCTACCCGCTGACCCCCGGCCACGAGTGGTCGGGGACGGTCGAGGCGGTCGGCGCCGGGGTCCCCGCGTCACTCGTCGGCCGCAAGGTCGTCGGTGAGGGCTTCCGCAACTGCCAGGTCTGCGACCGCTGTCACGCGGGCGAGACGACGCTGTGCACGGACGGGTACGAGGAGACCGGCTTCACCCAGCCGGGAGCCATGGCGGCCACCCTCACCCTGCCGGCCCGGCTGCTGCACGTCCTGGCGGACGACGCCGACCTCACCGCGGCCGCCCTGCTCGAGCCCGCCGCCTGCATCGCGGCCGCCGCGATCAAGGCGCACGCACTGCCGGGCGAGAAGGTGGCCGTCGTCGGCACCGGGACGCTGGGCATGTTCGCCGTCCAGTTCCTGAAGGCGGGATCGCCCGCCGAGCTGCTGGTCGTCGGCACCCGGAACGACCGGGAGGCGCTCTCCCGGCAGTTCGGGGCCACCGACTTCCGGACCAGGGACCAGGAGCTCCCGGACGACTTCGACGTCGTCATCGAGACCGCCGGCTCCGCGTCCGCCGCCCGGACCGCCGCCTCGCTGCTCCGGCGCGGTGGCCGGCTGGTCCTCACCGGGATCCCGGCGGCGGGCGCCGACGGACTCGACCCGACGGACCTGGTCGTACGACAGCTGGAGGTGCACACCGTCTTCGGAGCGCCGCCGGACGCCTGGTCGCACACCGTCCGGGTGTTCGGAGCCGGGCTGCTCGATCCGCTTCCGCTGGTCACGCACGAACTGCCGCTCGCCGAGTTCTCCGCGGCCATCGACCTGGTGGGATCAGGCGATCCGAAGGTGGGCAAGGTGCTGCTCAAGCCGTAAGCCCCTGAGCCGTACGCCGGTGCGGGGGCGACCTGACCGCCCCCGCACCGGCGTACACCCACACCCCGCACGACCTGAGCCGCGAACCTTGACCGAAATACCGAACACGAAGGACGGCATGTGACCACCGACGCTTCCGCCACGGCAGCCCGTCGACCTGGTGAGCAGGCGCTCACCGCGCTCGGCCTGGGCGCGCCCGCCCTCGACCCCGCCGACGCCTCCGCCCACACCTTCCCGGGCGGCGGCCGCTGGCGCACCGAGGTCCCTTCGTGCGAGGGTCCCGAAGCGCTGGCCGTCATCCTCAAGGAGGCCTCGCGCCTCGACGTGCCGATCCACCGGATCAGCCAGGGCAGCGGCGTGTGGATGCTGACCGACGCCGAGATCACCGAGATGGTCGACGCCACCGGCGAGCGTGACATCGAGCTCTGCCTCTTCACCGGGCCGCGCGGCACCTGGGACATCGGCGGCTCGACCCGCACCGACTCGCGGGGCGGTGGGCTCCGCGCCCGCGGCCACGACGCCGTCGCCGGCTGCGTCGAGGACGCCGTCCGGGCGACGGAACTGGGCGTCAAGTGCCTGCTCGTCGCCGACGAGGGCGTCCTGTGGACGCTGCACCGCGCCCGTGCGGCCGGCATCATCCCGGCCGAGACCACGCTGAAGGTCTCCGCGCTCATCGGCCCCGTCAACCCGGCGGCGTACGCGGTGTACGAGCAGCTCGGCGCCGACTCGGTCAACGTGCCCAGCGACCTCACCCTGGACCACCTGACCGAGATCCGCCGGGTCTCCGGCGCCCCCATGGACATGTACATCGAGGCCCCCGACGATCTCGGCGGTTACATCCGGATGTACGAGGTCGCCGAGCTGATCCGGCGCGGCGCACCGCTCTACCTGAAGTTCGGTCTGTCCAAGGCCCCGGGAATCTACCCGTACGGCCACCACCTGCGGGATCTGGCGCTCTCCACGGCCCGGGAACGGGTGCGGCGCGGACGGCTCGCCCTCGACCTCCTCGCCCGTCACGGCGCGGACGGCGACATGGCGCCGCTGGGCTCGCGCCTGCCGGGTGAACTCAAGCGGTTTGACATCCAGTCATAACGTTCCGGAAACCCCGCTTCACAGAAGCCGACACAGGCGCGCAGAATCCCACACACCGCTTCTTCACTTCTTCTCTTCTTCCCGGCGTTGCTCCGGGAGCGGCCGTCGCACCGCGATACCGGACCCCTGCACACACATCAAGGATGATGATCATGCGCAACCGTAGAGTCTCCCTCGCCGCCATAGCCGGAGCCGCCTCCCTCGCCCTGACTCTGTCCGCCTGCGGCCAGAGCGGTGACGGTGGCAGCAAGGACGAGGGCTCGGACAGCGCCAAGGGCGGGACCATCGGTATCGCGATGCCGACCAAGTCCTCCGAGCGCTGGATCTCCGACGGCGCCAACGTCGTCAAGGACCTCGAGGCCAAGGGCTACAAGACCAAGCTGGTCTACGGCGAGGACGACCCCGACCAGCAGGTCTCGCAGATCGAGAACCTGATCACGCAGGGCGTCAAGGCGCTGATCGTCGCGGCCATCGACAACAAGTCGCTGAACAACGTCCTCCAGCAGGCCGCCGACGCCAAGATCCCGGTCATCTCCTACGACCGCCTGATCCTCGGCACGAAGAACGTCGACTACTACGCGTCCTTCGACAACAGCAAGGTCGGCGAGCTCCAGGCCAACTACATCGTCGACAAGCTCGGCCTGAAGTCCGGCAAGGGCCCGTTCAACATCGAGCTGTTCGCCGGCTCCAACGACGACAACAACACCAAGTACTTCTTCAACGGCGCGATGAGCGTGCTCCAGCCGTACATCGACAGCAAGAAGCTCGTCGTCCAGTCCGGCCAGACCGGCCTCACCCAGGTCACCACCCTGCGCTGGGACGGCGCGACCGCGCAGAGGCGCATGGACGACATCCTCACCAAGTCGTACGGCAGCAAGAAGGTCGACGCGGTCCTCTCGCCGTACGACGGCATCTCCATCGGCATCCTGTCGGCGCTGAAGTCGGACAGCTACGGCTCCGCGAGCAAGCCGCTGCCGGTCCTCACCGGCCAGGACGCCGAGCTGGCCTCGGTGAAGTCGATCATCGCGGGCGGCCAGACGCAGACCGTCTACAAGGACCTCCGTGAGCTGGCCAAGGTCGCCACGACCATGGTCGACGACGTCCTCAACGACAAGAAGCCCGAGACGAACGACACCAAGACGTACGACAACGGCACCAAGGTCGTCCCGGCCTACCTGCTCCAGCCGGTGAGCGTGGACAAGACCAACTACGAGAAGGTCCTCGTCGAGGGCGGCTACTACACGGCCGACCAGCTCAAGTAAGCGTCGACCCTCAAGGATTGGAAGGCACGACCATGGCGGGACCCGTCCTGGAAATGCGCTCGATCGTCAAGACCTTTCCCGGTGTGAAAGCGCTGTCGGACGTCACTCTGACCGTCCGCCAGGGCGAGGTCCATGCCATCTGCGGTGAGAACGGCGCCGGAAAGTCCACCTTGATGAAGGTGCTCTCCGGTGTCCATCCGCACGGCACGTACGAGGGCGAGATCCTGTTCGAGGGAGAGACCGTCTCCTTCAAGGACATCCGGGCCAGCGAGCAGCGCGGCATCGTCATCATCCACCAGGAGCTGGCGCTGGTGCCGTACCTCTCCCTCGCGGAGAACATCTTCCTCGGCAACGAGCACGCCAGGCGCGGGCTGATCAACTGGAACGACACCCTGCGGCACGCCTCCGAGCTGCTGCGCCGGGTCGGTCTGAGCGATCACCCCGAGACCCGCGTCGCCGACATCGGCGTGGGCAAGCAGCAGCTCGTGGAGATCGCGAAGGCGCTCTCGAAGAAGGTGAAGCTGCTCATCCTGGATGAGCCGACCGCGGCCCTCAACGACGAGGACAGCGACAAACTCCTGGACCTCATCCTGGAGTTGAAGAAGCAGGGCATCACCGCGATCATCATCTCCCACAAGCTCAACGAGATCCGCAAGGTCGCGGACTCGGTGACGATCATTCGCGACGGGCAGTCCATCGAGACGCTCGACGTGAAGTCGGCGGAGACGAACGAGGACCGGATCATCAGCGGCATGGTCGGCCGCGACCTGGACAGCCGCTTCCCCGAGCGCACCCCGCACGAGGCGGAGTCGGGCGCCGCCCCGGCCCTGGAGATCCGCAACTGGACCGTGCACCACCCGATCGACCAGCAGCGCAAGGTCGTCGACGACGTGTCGGTCCAGGTGCGGCGCGGGGAGATCGTCGGCATCGCGGGCCTGATGGGCGCCGGCCGCACCGAGCTCGCGATGAGCGTCTTCGGACGCTCCTACGGCCGGCACGCGGGCGGCACCGTCCTCAAGGACGGCAAGGAGATCCGTACGAAGACCGTCGCGGAGGCGGTCGGGCACGGGATCGCCTATGTCACGGAGGACCGCAAGCACTACGGCCTCAACCTCATCGACACGATCAACCGCAACATCTCGCTGACCGCGCTGGACAAGGTGGCCAAGCGGGGGATCGTCGACGAGCACGAGGAGCGGCAGGTCTCCGAGGGCTACCGCAAGTCCATGAACATCAAGGCGCCGACCGTCTTCGAGCCGGTGGGCAAGCTGTCCGGCGGCAACCAGCAGAAGGTCGTCCTCAGCAAGTGGATCTTCGCGGGTCCGGACGTGCTGATCCTGGACGAGCCCACGCGCGGTATCGACGTCGGCGCCAAGTACGAGATCTACACGGTCATCGACCAACTGGCCGCCCAGGGCAAGGCGGTCGTCTTCATCTCCTCCGAGCTGCCCGAACTGCTCGGTATGTGCGACCGCATCTACACCATGGCCGCCGGGCGGCTCACGGGCGAGTTCCCGCGGGCCGAGGCCACGCAGGAAGTGCTGATGCGTCAGATGACGAAGGACAAAGAGGTATCGCGATGAGCACCGACGTGACCAAGAGCCCGGCAGCCGCGCCGCCCGGCAAGAGCGGCGGACCGGCGGCCGACGGCGGCCTGCTCCAGCTGGTGCTGGACGGCCTGCGCCGCAACATGCGCCAGTACGGCATGCTGATCGCCCTCGGCCTGATCGTCGCGCTCTTCGCGGTCTGGACCGACGGTGACCTGCTGCTGCCGCGCAACGTCTCCAACCTGGTCCTCCAGAACAGCTATGTGCTGATCCTCGCGATCGGCATGATGCTGGTGATCATCGCGGGCCATATCGACCTGTCGGTCGGTTCACTGACGGCGTTCATCGGCGCGTTCGCGGCCGTACTGACGGTGCAGCACGACGTCTCGTGGCCCGTCGCGGTGGTGCTGTGCCTGATCGTGGGCGCGATAGCGGGCTCGGTGCAGGGCTTCTTCATCGCGTATCTCGGCATACCGTCGTTCATCGTCACCCTCGCCGGCATGCTGATCTTCCGTGGCATGACGGAGATCTTCCTGGAGGGCCAGACCCTCGGCCCGTTCCCGGACGGTCTGCAGAAGATGGGCAACGGCTTCCTCCCCGAGGTCGGCCCGACCACGAACTACCACAACATCACGCTGCTGCTGGGCCTCGCCGTGATCGTCATGGTGGTGCTCCAGGAGGTGCGCGACCGCAAGCGCCAGCAGGAGTTCTCGCTGGACGTCGTGCCGCGCAACCTGTTCCTGCTCAAGATCGTCGCCATCGTCGCCGCGGTGCTCACCGTCACGATGCTGCTCGCCAGCTACAAGGGCGCGCCGATCATCCTGCTGGTCCTGGGCGCGCTGGTGGTCGGCTACGGCTACGTCATGCGCAACGCCGTCTTCGGCCGTCACATCTACGCGATCGGCGGCAACCTGCCGGCCGCGAAGCTGTCCGGCGTCAAGGACAAGAAGGTCACCTTCCTCGTCTTCCTGAACATGGGCGCGCTCGCTGCCCTGGCGGGACTCGTGGTCGCGGCCCGGCTGAACGCGGCCGGCCCCAAGGCCGGTCTGAACTTCGAACTCGAGGCGATCGCGTCGGCGTTCATCGGCGGCGCGTCCATGAGCGGCGGTGTCGGCACCGTCCTCGGCGCGATCATCGGTGGTCTCGTCCTCGGCGTGCTGAACAACGGCATGAACCTGCTCGGCGTCGGCAGCGACTGGCAGCAGGTCATCAAGGGCCTCGCGCTGCTCGCCGCGGTCGGTTTCGACGTCTGGAACAAGCGCAAGTCCGGTTCGTGACGCGTCCGCAGCGCTAGGACGGGTCCGCAGCTCAGGACCGGTCCGCAGCCCAGGACAGGCAGGGCCCCGCCGACACCGGCGGGGCCCTTTCGCGATGCCCCCGGGAGCCGTGGTCACGACGCCTTCACAGGTGGCCCACAAGTTCTTACCGATTCCTCAGCGGTTGAACAGCGCCACCCAAACCTTCGTATGTAAGGGCGGCCCGCGCTCCCCCGCGCGGGCCACCCAATGACGACGGGCCCGGTCGTCCCCGCCGGGCCCGCCCCATACGGAGGTTCCATGGCCGACAACGTCTCCTCGTTGTTCCGCAACACCGCGGCACACAGCCCGTCGATGGCGGCGCTGACGCGAGAGGGCGGCGAGGGAGTCGGCCCGGTGGACTTCTGTATCCCCTGCAACCCCTACTTCCCCACCCCGGCCATGATGGACACCATGGCCGCGCGGCTGCGGGACATCATCACGTACTACCCGAGCGGCGCCGACACGATCACGGCCGAGCTGTGCAACCTGCTCCAACTCCCGCCGCAGGCGGTCGCGATGGGCAACGGATCGACCGAGCTGATCACCTGGATCGACCACCTGCTGGTGCGTGAGTCCCTCGCCGTCCCCGTCCCCACCTTCGGCCGCTGGACCGACCAGCCCATGGAGACCGGCAAGCGGGTCGACATGTTCCCGCTCCAGGAGTCCAGCGGCTTCGCCCTGGACCTCGCGCAGTACGCCGAGTTCATCCGGACCCGCGGCACCAGGGCCGCCGTCATCTGCAACCCGAACAACCCCGACGGCGGCTTCCTGCACAAGCACGCACTCGTGCAGTTCATGGACGCGATGGCCGACCTGGACCTGATCGTCATCGACGAGTCGTTCCTGGAGTTCGCGGACGCGGAGCAGGAACCGAGCGTCGTGCAGGAGGCGATGATCCGGCCCAACGTCATCGTGCTGCGCAGCCTCGGCAAGAACTTCGGTCTGCACGGCATCCGGTTCGGCTACATGGTCTCCAACCCGTCGCTCGCCGGCCGGGTCCGCTCGATGCTGCCCAAGTGGAACCTCAACGCCTTCGCCGAGTACGTGGTGTTCATGCTGAAGGAGCACGGCCCCGAGTACGCGCAGAGCCTGATGCAGGTGCGCCGGGACCGTCTCGACATGGCGAGTCAGCTCAGCGCGCTGCCCGGGCTGACCGTCTACCCCTCCCAGGGGAACTTCCTCTTCGTGCGCCTTCCCGTCGGCGCCGAGGGCACCGTGGTCCGCGACCGGCTGCTCGCCGAGCATCGCATCCTGGTCCGCGAGTGCGGCAACAAGATCGGTTCGTCCAGCCGCTTCCTGCGGCTCGTGGTGCGCCCCCAGGTGGACGTTCGTCGCCTGGTGTCCGGCCTGGAACAGGTGCTCTACGGGACCAGGAGGGGAGCCGCCGTGCCCGAGCTGAGCACCGGGACCAGCTACAGCTCGGGCACGCCGGCGGTGGACCGGCTGGTCACCAACGGGTCCGGCATGCACAACCTTGCCGCTCAGGCCATGGGCGTCGCGATGCCGTCGACGGCGTCCGCCGTCGGCGCCCCGACGCCGATGCCCGCCCCGCCGATGGCCCCGGCGATGGCGCAGGCCACTCCGTCCGACGGCGCCGGGATGCCGATGCCGGCAGCGGCCCAGATCTTCCCCCAGTCGGTGCCCACCCCGGCCCCCGCGCCGGCCCCCGCCCCCGTCCCGGCCGCGGCTCCGCCGATGGCACCGGCCGCCGCGATGGCACCGGCCGCGATGGCCCCCGCCATGGCCCCCGCGGCCATGGCCCCCGCGGCGATGGCCCCCGCCATGGCTCCGGCCCCCGCCCCGCCGATGGGCCCGACCCCGCCCGGCGTCCCGGCCCGCGGCGGCCTCACGGCCGCCCAGGTCCGGGGCACCAACGGCCTCTCCCCCGCCGCCGCGACAGGCTGGCCGAACGCTCAGAGCTGGCCGAACGCGGCGGGCATGGGCCAGGCGGGATAGGACTTCGTACCGCCGACCCGTTGCGCCCCGAACGGCCGATGGCTGCTCGGGGCGCAACGGGTCGGCAGAAACTTCACCGCACACCGGCTACACCGGCTCCAGCCTCCACTGCTGGCACGTGTTGTTCAGCCAGGACCACTGACGTACGTCGGCGGAGTCCGCGGTGGAACAGTCGGCGACGTCGGCGACCTTCCCCGTGGACTGGTTGACGATACGGACGTATCCGCTGTCGGTGGTGAGGAAGCGGAAGCGCTGGCAGGTGTTGTTCAGCCAGGTCCACTGACGCAGGTCGGCGCCGTCCGCGGCGGAGCAGTCGGCGGTGTCGAGGACCTTGCCGGTGGCCACGTTGACCAGTCGGCTGGTGTCGTCGCCCTGGTCCTCGATCCGCCAGCGCTGGTTCGTGCCGCCGTTGCAGGTGTACTGCTGGACGTCGGCGCCGTCCGCCGCTGAACTCCCTGCCACGTCGAGGCACTTGCCGCTGTTGCGGTTGGTGATCCGATAGGTGGTGGCGGTGGCCGAAGGTTCACCGGAGGGGCCGCTGCCGGCCGAGCCCAGCGCCACGGGCGTGCCCAGGTTCGGGGTGCCGTCGGAGTTCCAGGTGAACTTCTGGGCCCGGGTCGTACGGCCGTTGTCGCAGCCGTCCGAGGCCGAGTCGTTGGCGTGGTAGACGATCCAGCTCTCGGTGCCGTCCGGCGAGCTGAAGAAGCCGTTGTGGCCGGGGCCGTAGACGCCCGCGGAGTCGTTGCGCTGGAACACCGGCGTGGACTTCTTCGTCCAGGACGATGCCGCGAGCGGGTCGGAGCCGGTGAGGGTGAGCTGGCCGAGTTTGTAGTCGGGGGTCCAGCAGCCGCTCGCCGAATAGACCAGGAAGGTCCTGCCGCCGCGTTGCAGGATCTCCGGGCCCTCGTTGACCGAACCTCCGGACGTCTCCCAGGAGTTGGTCGGCGTGGAGATGGTCGAGAAGCCGGTGGCCAGGGTGTACGGGTTGGACATCCGGGCCGCCACGAGGTTCTGCGTCCCGCCGCTCGCACTGCCGAACAGGTACAGCTGACCGTTGATGGTGGCGACCGTCGGATCCAGCATCCAGGCGGAGTTGAGCTGGTTCTTGTAGGTGTACGGACCCGTCGGGTCGGAGCCCGCGCTCTCCAGGACGTGGGTGCGCTGGGTCGGGTTGTAGTCGGTGACGTTCTGCCCGGCGACGTAGTACAGGTACCAGCGGCCGTTGAGGAAGTGGATCTCGGGCGCCCAGATGTTGCAGCACCGCGAAGCGGCGTCCCCGGTCCACACCTGGATGTTCGGCGCGGTGGCGAGCCCCGCGAGGGTGGCGGACTTGCGCATGGTGATGACGTTCGTCCAACTCGTCGTCACCAGGTAGTAGTTGCCGTCGTGGTACGCGATCCAGGGGTCGGCGCCCTTCTGTGCCTTGATCGGGTTGGCGACGGTGGCCGCGCTCGCCGAGGGCTGTCCGATCGCCAGGGCGAGCAGCAGCGCGGCCAGCAGGGTCAGTAGGCGACGGGCCATCCACTGCTCCAGTTCAAGAGGTTGATGCCGAGCTTGGGAGTGCCGTTGTCGTTGCCGTCGTAGTAGTGGTAGACGATCAGGTCGCCGTCGGTGTCGTGCAGGATCGACTGGCCGCCGGGGCCGATGACGCTGCCGTGGGACTCCAGAACCGCCGTGCCGCCGTTGTTCGTCATCGCGACGCCGTTCTTGTCGTAGTAGGGCCCGGTGACGGCGGTGGCGCGGCCCGCCTTCACCTTGTAGGTGGAGCTGGTGCCGGCGCAGCAGGTGTCGTAGGAGGCGAAGAGGTAGTAGTAGCCGCCGCGCTTCACGATGTAGGGCGCCTCGACGGCCTTGGTCCCGGTGGGGCGGGAGGCGATCGAGCGCCGGGCGGTGTCGGACGCGAGCTGCTTGCCGGTGGCCGGATCGATCCGGATCACCTTGATCCCCGTCCACCAACTCCCGAACGAGAGCCACCACTTGCCGTCGTCGTCCACGAAGAGGTTCGGGTCGATGGCGTTGTAGTCGCTCGACGTGATGGAGGTGTAGACGGTGCCGTAGTCGGTCCATGAGCCGGGGAGTCCGGTGCTCGAACCGGCCAGTCCGATCGCGGACTTGTTAGATCCGAAGGTGGAGACGGCGTAGTACATCAGGTACTTGCCGCCCTGGTAGGAGATGTCGGGCGCCCAGGCCTCGGTGGTGCCGTAGGAGGACCACCAGCTCGGCCGGGTGGAGAAGGCGTCACCGCCCGCGCTGAACGCGATGCGGTCGGTGGAGGTGCGGTAGGACAGACCGCCACCGGTCGCGTAGAGGAGGTAGCGGCCGGCCGAGGTCCGGATCATCGTCGGGTCGTGCACGACGGTGGAGCCGGTGACCGTACCGGGGTTGGGGTACGCGGAGGCGGTGGACGGGATCAGGGCGAGCAGGACCGCCGCCGGAACGGCGAGCAGTGCGGCCCTGCGGGCCGAGCGGGGCGTGCGGGATGTGCGGGATGCGTGGGGTGTGCGAGACGTGCGAGAGGTATGGGGCGTGTGGGGCGTGCGAGAGGTGCGGCTCATGCGGACGCTCCTTCGTGGGGGAATCATTCGTTCGCGATACCGAACAACATTCGCGTCGTCGGACGGGACCGTAGGATCGAACCCCTCGCGCGTCAATGCTTCGCGCGCGCACCCGAAAGTCTTCGAGAAACGGCACACGGCCCCTCGCGGTACGGCGTGGACGGCTCCCGTGACCACCCGACCGACACTCCTCCCACCCGGGGAGTGCCCAGCTCAACCCGGCCGCAGGCATATGACACACGAAAGTGTGTGATGCGGCGTTTCCTCTGGTTCGAGGCGATCCGCTCTGGTTCCCTCACGGACTGTGCCGTCCGGCACGCGCCCCTCGCACCCGGAGTGAACATGGCAGCCCTGACCGACGGCCTCTACCAGATCCTCTTCACCAACGAGCAGCTCCTCACCGCACCCGACGCCCGGCCGGACGCGCCGCTGATGCTCCTGCCGCAGGAGGACGGGCTCCATCAGGAGTGGAAGGTGACCGGCAAGGGCGGCGACACCTACACCATCAGCCTCCCCGACGGGCTGATGCACGCGAGCTACGACGGCGAACCGGACACGCACGAACCGGCCCTCCTGCGCCTCGAGCCCCGCGAGTGGAACCTCATCCCCGGCCAGGAGCCCGACACCTACCAGATCGCCGTCGTCGACGCCCCCATGCGGCTGGGTCTGAGCCTGCTGCGGATCTACCCGCCGCGCGTCGCCCTGGCTCCCGAGTACGGCGACCGGTACCAGGCCTGGATCTTCAAGAACATCGGCTAGCCCCGCTCGAGCCGCTCCGCCACCCCGCCGCCCGTCAGCCCGCCGACGGGCGGCACCCTCATGTCGACACTTGCCCGGCAAGTAGCTTGACGGCGCCTCACTTTGCCGAACTGACAGCCTGTCGACAGGAAGCGTTTCTACGGTGTCGTGCTCATGACAGACACCTCAGATGCGCGCCCCTCCGTCGCGCGCCGTACCGTACTCGTCGCCTCGGGCGCGACCGCAGCGGCCCTGGCCGTAGGCGCCGCTGCCACGCCCGAGGCCCCCACCGCCGACGCCGCCGACACCGCCCCCGTCGCCGCCGCGGCCGTCTGCACCCTCACGAAGGAGATGACCGAAGGCCCCTACTACCTCGACGGACAGTACGTCCGCGCCGACATCACCGAGGGCAAGGCGGGCATCCCGCTGAAGCTGACCCTCACGGTCGTCGACGACGACACCTGCGTGCCCCTCTCCAACGCCCTCGTGGAGATCTGGCACTGCGACGCCCTCGGCGAGTACTCCGGCTTCGTCGGGAACAACGGCCACAACGAACCGGACAGCGGCACCTTTCTGCGGGGCGGTGTCCTCACGAACTCCGGCGGCGTCGCGAACATCACCACGGTCTACCCGGGCTGGTACCGGGGCCGCTGCGTCCACATCCACATCAAGGTCCACACGAACGTCACCCTGACCTCGGACGGCTCCTTCACCGGTGGCCAGGAGCTCCACACCGGTCAGCTCTTCTTCAACGAGACGATCACGACGGCCGTCGCGAAGATCTCCCCGTACTCGACCAACACGGTCACCCGCACCACCCTGGCCCAGGACTCGATCTACGACGAGGGAGGCGCCGCCTCTGGCCTGCTGACCCTGACGGCCCTGGGCAGCTCGACGTCCGCCGGGTACGCGGGAACGCTGACGCTCGGGGTCGAGAACTGACCTCGACGAGGCACCGTACGACCCGTACGACCTGCACCACAGGTACGACCCGTACGACCCGTACCGCATGACCGTCCCCCGTTCGACTGGGCGTCACCGCAGCCGCGGTGGCGTCCAGTCGGCATGCCGCAGGGCGGCCCGCAGGGTCGGTCCGGAGGGCGCCAGCCGCAGGACACCGTTGCGGAGCGCCACGGCGAGGGGGTGGGTCAGCCCGTGCCCCAGCCGGCCGGCCAGGCGGGCGGCGCGGGCCACGGAACGGCTGCGCCGCCGGCGGACCGCGTCGTAACGGCGCAGCGCGGCCGCGGTGGTGGGCCCGGTCGCCAGACAGGAGGCGAGTACGGTCGCGTCCTCCAGCGCCTGACTGGCGCCCTGCCCGAGGTTCGGGGTCATGGCGTGGGCGGCGTCGCCGAGCAGCGCGACCCTGCCGACGGTGAACGCGGGCAGCGGGATGACCAGTTCGTGGATGTCGTGGTGCAGGACGTCCTGCGGCCGGGTCGCGTCCAGGAGGGCGGGGACGGGCTCGTGCCAGCCGTGGAAGCGCCGGCGCATCGCGGCGAGCGGGTCGGCGTGTCTGACGCCCGGCGGTGCGGTGAGCACCGCGTGCCATTCGGCCCGTCCGTCGGCGAAGCGGAGGTGCCCGAACTCGGCGCCCCTGCCCCAGGTCAGCTCGAGATCGGGCAGGTCGTGGAGCGGACGCGCGGTGACGGCCCGCAGGACCGTCGAACCGCTGTAGACCGCTCCGGGGTGCCGGGGGAACAGCTCGGCGCGCAGCCGACTGTCGACACCGTCGGCGGCGACGACGAGTTCGGCGTCGCCGCCCGCACCGCCGACCTCGGTCACCTCCACCCCGGTACGCACCCACCCGGCGGGCAACGCCTCGCGCAGGACGCGGTGGAGGTCGGCGCGGAGCACGCCGACGACGGGCGTCCCGAGCCGGCGCTCCAGGGCCGCGCCGTCCATCCGGGACAGCATGCGGCCGTCGGGGGTGAGGGTGCCGCCCGTGTACACCGGCCGGACGACGGCCCGTATCGCCTCGCCGACGCCCAGCGCGTCCAGCGCCCGCATCCCGTTGGCGTGCAGGGAGATCCCCGCGCCCACGTCGGCGAAGGCGGGGGCGCGTTCGAGGACCGTCGCATCCCAGCCGATCCGGCGCAGCCCGATCGCGGCGGCCAGCCCGCCGATACCTCCGCCGACGACCACCGCGCTGCGACTGCGACCCATCCCCCACGCCCCCTCCGTCCGCCGGCAGGGCGAGCCTGCGTGCCCACCGGGGGCACCGCGTGGGCCGGGTTCGTGGCCCACGCGGCGAGGTGACCCGAAGGTCGGGACGGACTCACTTGGCCGGGCACTCCTGCCAGGCCATGTGGTAGATCGTACTGAGGTCGCCGTCGGTCGAGTCCATGGTCATGAAGCTGACCTTGCTCGGCGAGGACGTGCCCGCGTTCACCCGGAGCTCGGTGTTGATGTTGAAGTTGCGCTGAACTCCGCAGGGGGCCCAGACCAGTTGGGCCCAGTCCGTGCTGTCGGTCGCCTGCCAGCTGTCGTTGAGGGAGCCGCTGAAGTTGTGGTTCTTGAACACGGTCTGCGACGAGCCCTGGAAGTAGTACGAGGCCCGCTGTACGGCGGTCGCGCCGGACTGGAGCGAGGCGTAGCCGCGGTAGTCCGCCTTGGCGATGGCGTACGTGAAGCCCGAAGGGACGTGGACGATCAGATTGAGCTGGCAGTTCTTGCGGAACGCCGTCGGGTTGGAGCCTCCGCCGACCTGGGCGAGGTAGTCGCTGTAGGTCACGGTGAAGGCGGTGTTGTCCTCGGAGACGGCGACGGCCGCCGTACCCGCGGGACAGCCCGAGCCGTTCACCGTGGCGACGTCGATGACGATCTTGTCCGGGGGCGGGTTGTCGAACACGGGGGACGAGTTGTGCGCGGGTATCGCCGCGGTGATGAGAGCGGCGACCGCACCGCCCAGGAGCAGCCCACTTGCCATGGTCTCTGTCCTTCGTTCGGATCGGTGGGGGGTGGATGCGCGCCCGGCTCGGCACAGCAACTCTGTGAAGAATCAATGGAGTTGCTGTGAAGAACCGGGGCGATCGCATCGTAGGGAGAGCAGTGGGGCGCGCCCAGGCCGAACTCCGGCCATTCACCACGGCCCGTTCACACCCGGTCGCTCCGGGTCAGGGCGCGAGGGGGCGCCCCACCCCCGCCCCGCCGCCCGCCGCCGGCCGGCCTCCGCCACGACGCCGTCTGAACTCGCTTGAAAACAAGGGTGGTTGACCGTTGCATCCCCAGGCCTTGCACAGCCCCGCATAAGGGGTTTCCTCAGAAACGCCCCTAGCTTCACGCGACATGACGGGAAACACCGAGCACCACAACGAGAACGAGACCATCAGCTCCGACGACAGCCGGCAGCCCGGTAGGCACCGGCCGGACACGTCCATGAAGCGGCGCCGCGTCCTGATCGGCGGTACGGCGGTCGCCGCCGCCGGCGGGCTCGCCGTCGCCGGGTTCGCCTCGGCCGACACCACCGACGGGACGGCGTCCTCCGCCGAGGCCGCGGCCGAGGCCTCTTCCGGCACCTCCACCACCAGCGGCGTCTGCACCCTCAACGCCGAGGTCATCCACACCGGTCAGCTCTTCTTCGACCCCGACATCAACGAGGAGATCCAGGCGACCTCGCCGTACTCCGCGAACACCACCAAGGAGACGGCCCTCGCCGACGACAGCATCTACGACGACGGGGGCGCCTCCTCCGGTCTGCTCACCCTGACCGCCCTCGGCTCCGGTGTGTCCGACGGCTACAGGGCGACGATCACCGTCGGCGTCGACTCCGCCTGACCGCCGCGCCGCCTGACCGCCGCGCCGCCCGGACGGCGCCGACGACCGCGGCCCGCACCCGTACGAGGTGCGGGCCGCGGTCGTCACGCCGGTGCCGGGCCGGGTCCTAGTAGGTGTAGCTCAGACCCGACTTGTAGGGCGTGAGGGACCGCTGGCCGACGACTCCGCGGTAGGTGTACCAGCCCCACTTCTTGCAGATGGTCTGGTAGCTGAGTGTGTTGTGGGCACCGGCCCCCACCCGGACCCGCGGATAGATGACGTTGTCGCCCCAGTCGCCGCCGGCCGGTCCGCTCGAATAGGCGTCCACCGCCCAGTACACGCCGACGACCGAACCGCCCGCCGGACAGTTCCAACTGCCCAGGTTGACCCAGACGTTCCCGCCGGTCCACGCGCTCGCGGGTGCAGCCGCGAGACCGACGACACCAGCCGCCGTCATCGCCCCCGCGGCCCACAGCCGCGCTCGGCGCACGATCGACCTGCCCATGTGACCCTCCCCTTCGGTGCAGCCGGAGTCTCGACTTCTCGCCCTGTCGCTCCGGCAGGCCAGGATCGTGTCACGCGGTGAATCGCGGCCGCTCCGGGTTCTTCGAAGCTCGAAAATAGGAGATCTGTACGCAGTGCGCCGGGCGGGTTCCCTGTCGGCCGCCCAGGGTCGGGCGATGCGGGTGGTGGCCGTGACTCACGGGTTCTCCCAGGCCGCCGGTTCCTCGGCGAGCGCCTGGACCGGGTCCGGCAGGGTGTCCGCCGCGATGTCGGCGATCGTGACGCCCTCCAGGATCCGCCGCACGTTCGCCCGCAGCGCGATCCAGAGCGGCAGCAGGGGCTGCGCCGAGCCCGTGTACGTCAGGCCGGTCGGGCGCTCTCCGCGTACGGACACGATCGGGCCGTCCACCGCCCTGATCACGTCCGCGACCGTGATCGCCGCCGGATCGCGGGCCAGCCGGTAGCCGCCGCCTCCGCCGCGCCGGCTGTCGACGATCCCACCGCGTCGCAGGTCGCCGAGGATCCCCTCGAGGAACTTGTGCGGAATGTCCTGCACGGCGGCGATCGACTCGGCCTTCACCGGGTCGCCGCCCTGCCGTACGGCGAGCTCCAGTACCGCCCGCACCGCGTAGTCCGCCCGTGCCGAGATCCTCATGGGCCCATTGTGCCGTCAGCCGCCCGCCGTCACGGGTCGGGCGCGATCCGGTGCCCGGCGCCGGACGGGCGCCACCGGTCGGCCGGTCGGGCGCGCCCGACCGGGAAACGAAGGTGTCCGGCGATTCCGAACGCTCGGGCAAAACCCCTTGCCCAATGGTCAAGAAGTGTTGACCATTGGGCCATGCCCACCGATGATGTTCCCGAGGCCCTCCACGTCACCACGGACGAGCAGCTGCGCGCCGTCTCCAGTCTCACCCGCCACCGGATCATGGCCGTGCTCCGCTTCGAGCCCGCGACGATCACGCAGATCGCCGAGCGAGTGGGCCTGGCGAAGGGGAGTTCCAGCTACCACGTACGGCTGCTCGAACGGGCCGGCCTGGTGAAGGTGGTACGAACGCGCAAGGTCCGGGGGGTCACCGAGCGGTACTACGCGATGGCCGCGCGGGCGATCGTGCTGCCGGATCCGGGCGAGGGCGGGCCGGATGTGCTGATCCGGCACGCGGTGGCGGACCTGGAGGCAGCGCCGGCGGATGCCGAGCGGCACGTACGGATGGCGCATCTGCGGCTCACCGAGGAGCAGTTCGCCGAGCTGGGGGCGCGGTTGCAGGCGCTGGCGGACGAGTACCGGGAGCTGTCCGATCCATCGCTGCCGGACGCGTCACTCGTCTTCGCACTGTTCCACCCGGCATCGCGCCGGCAGGCCGAAGGGGACGCCAAGTGACCTCAGCCATACGGAAGTTGCCGACCGGGTTCGGACGGCTGTGGACCGCGCAGACGGTGTCCTCGCTCGGTGACGGGGTGTCGCATGCCGCGTTGCCGCTGCTCGCGCTGACGTTGACGCGGGATCCGATGGCGCTCGCCGTCGTCACGGCCGCCGGAACGCTGCCGTGGCTGCTCTTCGGGGTGCTCGGCGGGGCACTGGTGGACCGATGGGACCGCCGGCGCACGATGTGGGTCACGGACGCGGCGCGTGCCGTGCTGCTCGCGATACCGGCGGCAGCGGCCGCGCTCGACGTGCTGAGCATTCCACTGCTCGCGGCCGTCGCCTTCCTCCTCGGCCTCGGCGGGCTCTTCTTCGACACGGCCGCCACGGCCTACCTGCCGGATCTGCTCGGGCGCGACCCCGCGCTCCTGGAGCGCGCCAACTCCCGCCTGCGCGGCACCCAGACCGCCGCCTCCGGCTTCGCCGGGCCGCCCGCGGGCAGTGCCCTGCTCGCGCTCGGGCGGGCGGTTCCGCTGCTCGCCGACGCGGTCTCGTTCGCGCTCTCCGCACTGCTCGTACGGTCACTGCCCGCCGCACCCCGGCCCGCACCGCAGGCCCGCGAGTCGCTGCTGCGGCAGGCGCGGGCCGGCGCCTCCTACGTATTCCGGGATCAGCTGCTGCTCGGGCTCGCGCTGCGTCCGGCGGTGGGGAACATCGCCTTCCTCGCCGTGGAGACCGTACTGGCCCTCTTCGCGCACGATCGTCTCGGCATCGACACCTTCGGCTTCGGCCTGCTCCTCACGGCGGAGGCCACCGGCGGTCTGCTCGGCGCGGGCATCGCCTCCTTCCTCGGCCGACGACTCGGCACCGGCACCGCACTGACCTGCACGGCCGCCGTCGAGGGACTCGCCGTCCTGGGCCTCGCCGCCGCCCCGAACCCGTACGTCGCCGGCCTCGCGCTCGCCGTCTGCGGAGCGGGCATGGGCGCCACGATGGTGCTCGGCCCCTCCCTCCGACAGGCGATCGTCCCCGCCCACCTGATGGGCCGGGTCGCCTCCACCTCCCGGATGCTCGCCATGTGCGCCGCCCCGTTCGGCGCCTTCCTCGGCGGCTGGCTGGCCGGCACCTACGACGTACGCACCCCGCTCTACACCGCCGCCGGCCTCCTCCTCACCATGACCGCCATCACCGCGACCATGACCAGCGACCGCCGGGTCGAGGCGGCGCTGCGTGCGGCTGCCCCCGCCGATGGTCCGGATCACTCGGAATCCCGGGATCCCGTTCAGCAGCGTGCCGTTTAGGGCAATGCGGACGGCCGGGCGCCGATCCCCCTCGTACGCCCGGCCGCGCCCGGCCGCTTCCGGTCAGGCCGGCCTGATCACGCGAGCCTGATCACGTTCCAGGACAGCGGCTCCAGCGTCGCCGTCAGCGCGCCGTCCGTCAGCGCCGTGCCCTCGGCCGGGTGCGGGGCGACCCGCTCGGGGTCGGCGAGGGTGTTGCGGGCGTCCGGGTCGGCGTCCGCGAGCACACTGTGTTCGACGACGGAGGTCAGGTCGAGGCCGGTCAGCCCGATGTGGAGCGGCAGCGCCTCGGTGCGGCTGCGGTTGACGGCGAACACGGTGACTGTGCCGTCGTCGGCGCGGACGGCGGTGGCGTGCAGAAGGTCCGCCTCGCCGTACTTGGCCGTCACATACGTCGGTGAGTCGACCCGCACGTCGAGGACCGTGCCCCGGCCGTGCCGGGACGCCTGCGCGAACGGGAAGAACGTCGTCTGCCGCCAGGCCGGGCCGCCCGGCTCGGTGAGGATCGGCGCGATGACGTTGACGAGCTGGGCGAGACAGGCGACCGTCACCCGGTCGGCGTGCCGCAGCAGCGCGATGAGGAGCGAGCCGAAGACGACCGCGTCCATGACGCTGTAGTTGTCCTCCAGCAGCCGGGGGGCCTCGGCCCAGTCCCGCGCGCCGGAGTTCTCGATCGCGTGCCACCCCGAGATGTACCAGACGTTCCACTCGTCGAAGGAGAGGTTGATCTTCTTCTTCGACTTGAGCTTCGCCCCGATGTGGTCGCAGGTGGCGACGACGTTCTCGATGAACGACTCCATGTCCACGGCCGAGGCCAGGAAGGAGTCGACGTCACCGTCCTGCGGCTCGTAGTAGGCGTGCAGGGAGATGTAGTCGACCAGGTCGTAGGTCTCCGCCAGCACCTTCGCCTCCCAGTCGGCGAACGTCGGCATCGACTGGCTGGAACTGCCGCAGGCGACGAGTTCCACCGTCGGGTCCATCTGGCGCATGGCGCGGGCCGTCTCGGCGGCGAGCCGGCCGTACTCCTCGGCCGTCTTGTGGCCGGTCTGCCAGGGGCCGTCCATCTCGTTGCCCAGGCACCAGACCTTGATGCCGAAGGGGTCCTTGTCACCGTGGTCGGCCCGCAGGTCCGAAAGCGCCGTGCCGGCCGGGTGGTTGGCGTACTCCTGGAGTTCCAGGGCCTCCGCCACGCCCCGCGTGCCGAGGTTGATCGCCATCATCGGCTCGGCCTGCGGGCCGATCTTCCTCAGGAAGGCGATGTACTCGGAGAGCCCGAAGCGGTTCGTCTCCGTCGAGCGCCAGGCGAGGTCCAGGCGGCGCGGGCGGTCCTCGGCGGGGCCGACCGAGTCCTCCCACTTGTAGCCCGAGACGAAGTTGCCGCCCGGGTAGCGGACGGCGGTGACGCCGAGTTCGCGGACCAGCTCCAGGACGTCGGTCCGCAGTCCCGCCTCGTCGGCGGACGGGTGGCCGGGCTCGTAGAGACCGGTGTAGACACACCGGCCCAGATGCTCCACGAAGCTACCGAAGAGACGGGGGTTCACTTCGCCGATGGTGAAGACGGGGTCGAGGGTGAGACGTGCGGTGCGCATGTACGCCTTTCGAGGAGGGGGTGCTTGTCCGTCGGGAGTCGGGGGTCCGTCTCCGGATCACTGGCCCGCCAGACCCGTGTGGGCCACGCCCCGCACGATCTGGCTCTGGAAGAAGACGAACACGACGATCAGCGGAAGGCCGGCCAGCAGTCCGCCGGCCATGAGCTGGGGCCAGACGATGCCGAAGGCGTTCTGCACGGTGGCGATGCCGTTCGGCATGGTCATCAGATCGGGGTTGTTGGTCACCATGTAGGGCCACAGGAAGTTGTTCCAGGAGGCGATGAAGGTGAAGATGCCGACCGCCGAGAGGGACGGCTTCGACAGGGGCAGGACGATCGTGAAGAAGATCCGCCAGCGGCCCGCGCCGTCGATGAAGGCCGCCTCCTCCAGCTCCTTCGGCAGGGACTGGAAGAACTTGTAGAGGATGTAGACCATCGCGGCCGGCGCGCACTGCGGAAGGATCATGCCCCAGTAGGTGTCCACCATGCCGAGCGACTGGACCGTGGTGAAGAGCGGGACGCCGAGGATCGCCGGGGAGAACATCAGGCCCGCCATCGTCAGCGCCATCAGCGCCGACTTGCCGCGGAACTCCGTGCGCGCGAACCCGTATCCCGCGAGGGAGGCGACCGCGAGGACGATGAAGGTGACGCAGACGGACACGACGACCGAGTTGACGAACCAGTTGGGGATGTTGCCGGCCTCGATCACCGCCTTCCAGGACTCCGCGGTGAAGTCCTGCGGGATCCAGTGCGGGGACGTCACCGATTCGGTGGCGGTCTTGAGTGACGTCGACAGCGCCCAGGCGAGCGGGGCCAGCCAGACCAGGGAGAGGGCCGCCGCCACCAGAGTGAGGGCGATCTGGGCCGGGGTCCAGGTGCCGCCCGGCCTGCGCACCGCGGGAGTCGGGGACGTCGGCAGCGCGGTCGGCGTCGTCGGCGTGGGCAGCGTCGTCATCGGGTGGCGACCTCCTCGCGGTTGCGCAGCAGCCACATCCGCCCGAGGGCGACGGCCGCGACGATGATGAAGAGGATGAAGGAGATCGCGGAGGCGTAGCCCACGCGGTAGCTGGTGAAGCCCTGTTCGAGGGTGTACTGCACGAAGGTGCGGGTCGATTCCTCCGGTCCCGGTCCGAACTGGTACATCACCACGGCCTGGTCGAAGACCTGGAGCGAGGCGAGGATCTGCAGGGCGAGGACCAGGCCGGTGATGTTGCGCAGGTTGGGCACGGTGATGTGCAGCATCCGCTGGAACGCGTTCGCCCCGTCCAGCTCGGCCGCCTCGTAGAGGTGGTGGGGGATGTTCTGAAGGGCGGCCAGGTAGAGGAGGAAGGAGAAGCCGACCGTCCACCACAGGGTCGCGACGACGACCGCGAGCATCGCCGTGGACTTCTGGGTGAGCCACGGGGTGTCCAGGCCGAGCACGTGGTTGACCATGCCGTTGGTGGGCTGGAACAGCCACCACCACAGGTTGCCGATGACCGCGGAGGGCAGCAGGAAGGGCGCGAAGAAGCACAGCCGCCACAGCCACTTGAAGTGCACCGTGTGGTGGGCGATCAGTGCCATCAGCAGGGCCACGACGACGATCACCGGGACCACGTAGAGCGTGAACTGCACGCTGTGCCAGAGGGAGTCCCAGACCAGGTCGTCCTTCAGGGCCTCGCGGTAGTTGTCGAGGCCGACGAAGCCGGTGTGGTCGCCGGAGATGTTGGCGTCGGTGAAGCTCAGGTAGAGCCCGCGGACGACCGGCAGCACGACGAACAGTCCGTACAGGACGAAGAACGGGGCCACGAACCAGCCGCCGTGCTGGAAGCGGCGGCCCCAGCGGGCGCGGGCGGATTCGGCGGCGACCGCGGTGCGCGGCGGCAGTGTCCCGACGTGCGCCAGCGTGCTCATGCGCCGGCTCCCTTCGGCTCCTGGGCTGCCGTGCGGCCGTCCATCGGGTTCTTCATCGCCAGCAGCTGCGCCAGCGCGGACTTCATCCGGCGGGCGGCCGCGTCCGGGGCGGCCGAGCCCAGGTTGGAGGCGGCCACGATCGGCCCGACGCGCTGGGCGAGGATGCCGGTGGAGCCGGCGAACCAGATGTGCGGTTCGTTGGCCTGGTGGTCCATGGCGGGGCGCGAGTACTCGCTCTGCGGTGCCAGTTCCAGGTAGGCCGGGTCCTTGAAGGTGGGCAGATAGGCCGGGACATGGCCGCCGTTGGCCCAGGTGGTGGCGTGGGTGACCATGTAGGCGGCGAGCCGGTAGGCGCCCTCGTCGGCGTCCCCGCCGCGGTCGGCCTGGTGGGGCAGGACGAAGGAGTGCGACTCGGCATGGGTGGCCGGGGTGCCGAATACCGGGGGCAGCGGCTGGGCGCCGTACTCGACCTTCTCGCCGTTGAAGTACGGCACCGACCAGTTGCCCTCCCAGGTGAACGGCGAACCGGCGAGGAACGCCTCGCCGTCCGCCTCGCCGACGGTGACGTAGCCGTCGGTGACG
Organism: Streptomyces sp. NBC_00080; assembly: GCF_045041255.1. Lineage (NCBI taxonomy): Bacteria > Bacillati > Actinomycetota > Actinomycetes > Kitasatosporales > Streptomycetaceae > Streptomyces > Streptomyces sp. NBC_00080. The sequence goes on along the minus strand of NZ_CP108235.1, from coordinate 6,498,817 downwards.
TGCTTGCGGAAGAACTCCAGGACCTGGGTGGCCTTGTCGGTGTCGAAGGTGACGCTCGTGTGGTCGTCGTCGAAGTAGGTGCCGCCGAGCTGCTGGTAGAAGGCGACGAAGAACCACCAGCAGAAGTTCTGGTCGTTGGCGTGCAGGCCGAGTGTCTGCTGCCCCTTCTTCAGCTGTCCCTTGGCCTCCTTCAGGATGTCGAACCACTCGTCGGTGGAGCCGGCGGCGGGGAGGCGGCCGGCGGTGTCGAGGAGTCCCGCCTTCTCGCAGACGTCCTTGCGGTAGAAGTTCAGCTGGACGTGGATGTCCAGCGGCAGCGCGTACAGCTCGCCGTCGACGATCCCTCGTTGCCACAGCACCGGGTTGAAGTCGGCCTCGCGTACGCCGTGCTCGGCGAGGAGGTCCACGTCCCAGGGGTCCAGGAGGCGGCCGGGCGCGAAGCCGGGGACGCGGCCCTGGTGCATGACCCCGAGGTCGGGTGCGCGGTTGCCGGCGGCGGCCATGGCGAGCTTGGTGTAGTAGGGGCCGCCCCAGGCGAGGGTGGAGTCCTTGACTGCGACGTCCGGGTGGCCGTCGCGGAAGGCGTCCACCATCGCCACCTGGTTGGCGCCGTCGCCGCCCTGGAAGAGGTTCCAGTAGCGGACCCGGGTCTGTGTCCCGGCGGCGAGCGCGTCGGCTCCCGTGCCGAGGGCGGCGAAGCCGAAACTGCCCGCCACCGCCAACCCGCCGGCGGCGGCGAGAAGTTGCCTGCGATTCAGGCCAGGTTGTCCCATACCTTGCCCCTGTCGTTCTATTGGTTCGACATTTCGAATTCCGCTCGTAACTTCGAACGGGACCGTAAAATCGATGCGCCCGCGCGTCAATGGTTTTGACGGGATCTATGACAGCGCTTTCTATCGGCACCCCCGACGGCCCCGTGAGAACTTCCCGTGACGTGGGCACAACCAGCCGCGTAGGCTCGAACGGGCTGCCGTACGGCGGTTGAGAAGGGGGAGCGGATGGACATCGCGGGCGCGCGCGGGAGGGCGGCCCGGATCGGCTCGGCGCTGCGGCGCGCGAGAACCGGACCGGCCATGCGCGAGCTGACCGGCGATCTCTCCGCCGCGCTACGGGCCCGCCCCGGTCGGCCGGTCGGCGTGCGGGACGTGTGCCGGGCACTGTGCGAGGAGATGTCCGCACGGCGTGGCGGGCGGCCCGTCGAGGTGCGGTTCGAGCGGTTCCCCGACGAGATCGAGGTGACCGGGCTGTGGGTCGAGTTCCAGGACTTCGACCTGGTCATCGTCGAGGAACGGGCCGAGGACGTGCAGCAGTTGGTCATCCTCGGACATGAGTTGTGGCATCTGCACGCCGGTCACCGGCATCACCACCACGGCGTCGGCACGATGGCCGCGGGCGTGCTGGCCGGACAGTCCGGCTGGGACTCCCTCGCGCTGACCGTCGCCGCCCGCAACGGCTCACGGGAGGACGACGAGGCCGAGGCCGACGACTTCGGCCACCGTCTCGCGGCCCGATTCCGGCGCTATCTGTCCGACTCGGGGCCGGCCGCCGCCGGGCCGGGCGGGGAGACGGCCGCGGTCCAGCGGACCCTCGGCTACCGCGGACGCAGGGACACCACGCGGTGAGTCACGGGCTGTACGTCTCCTTCTGGCTGCCCACCGTGGTCCTGGGCGCGGCCCTCGCCATCAAGCTGCCCAGCATCCTCAAGCTCTGGCGGGACCCGCTGCTGCGCGCCGTCGGCGGTCTGCTGGTCTTCGCCTGCGCCGTGTTCGTGTTCGCGGCCCCCAAGACCATCGCCTGGACCAACCGGGTCACCGGCGTGCCGAACATCGCGGCGCCCTGGGTGTACTCGCTGCTCACCGCGCTCTCCGCGTCCTGGCTGCTGCTGATCATCGCCTGGCGCAACGGCCGTACCGAGCGCTCGGCCCAGACCCGGCGGGCGACCCGCTGGGTGGTCTCCGTCTACGCGGGGGTGGTCGTCGCGCTGTGGGTGCTCTTCGCGCTCGCCGACGTCCCCGTGGAACAGATCCGGGACCTGGACACGTACTACGCCAACACGCCCTTCATGCGCGAGGAGATCCTGCTCTACCTGCTCGCGCACACGGTGGCCTGCTCGGTCACCGCCCGGCTCGTCTGGAACTGGAGCCGCACCGAGGGCCTCGACGCCTGGCTGCGCTGGGGACTGCGGTTCCTGGGGGCCGGCTATGTGACGAACCTGCTGTTCAGCGCGGCCAAACTGACCGCCGTCGGGGCCCGCTGGACCGGGCACGACCTGGACTGGCTGAACACCAACATCGCCCCGTCGGCCGCCTGCATCGCCGCCACCCTGGTCGCGATCGGCTTCATCGTCCCGCACGCCGGCCAATACCTCCAGGAGCGGTGGCGGATCCGCCGCCGGCACCGGAGCCTGCGGCCCCTGTCCCGGCTGATGCGGAGCGTCACCGGCGCCCGCGAGCCCTTCGACCTGCGCGCCACGCCGGAACTGCGGCTGATCCGGCGCGAGACGTTCATCCGCGACGCGCTGCTGCAACTCGCCCGGTACCTCGACGACGGCCTGCGCGCGCGGTCCTACGACGCCGGCGTCGCCCTCGGCTTCGAGCGCGGCCGGGCGCAGGCCCTCGCCGCCGCCGTGACGCTCCTGGACGCGGTCGAGGCCCGGGAGCGGTCGCTGCGGCAGCCTCAGCCCCCGGAGGCCGCCTCCTCGGCCGCCGCAGCGGCCTCCGCCACCTCCCCCACCACCTCGGCGGACCCGTCCGGGTCCGCCCGTCCGGACACCACCTACCTCCTGCGGGAGATCCAGGCCGTGTCCCGCGTCCTTCGCCACCCCGTCGACATCCAGGCGGTCCGCGCTCACGCGGCCGCCCCGGCAGAGAGCATGTCCACGCATGAGTGAACCCTCCACCCCCGCCAGAACCGCCGTAGTCCTGGGGGGATCCCATGCGGGCATGCTCGCGGCACGCGCCCTGGCCGGCCTCGCCGACCGGGTCGTGGTCGTCGAGCGGGACGTCCTGCCCGACGGCCCCGCCCCGCGCAAGGGCCTGCCCCAGGCCCGCCACGCCCACATGCTGTGGTCGGGTGGCGTGCGGGCGGTGGAGGAACTGCTGCCGGGCGTCACCGAGGCCCTCCTGGCCGCCGGGGCACGCCGGGCGCCGGTCACCACGGACATGGTCGTCATGGGCGCACGGGGCTGGTTCCGACGGTGGCCCGAGTCGCACCACGTGATCCTGGCCGGCCGCGACCTCCTGGACGCGACGATCCGGGCCCAGGTTCTCGCCGACGACCGGATCGAACTGCTCTCGGGCGTCGAGGTGCTGGGCCTGACGGGCGACGCTGGGGCGGTCACGGGGGTACGGGTGAGAGCCCGGGGCGGCCCGGCGCCGACCGCTGCCGCAGCGCCGGGTGCGGATGCGGGGTCGGGAGCGGTCGGGGGAGCGGTCGGGGACTCTCGCTCGGCGGCGAGTTCGACCGCGGGCCCGGCACCGGACTCCGGCTCGGCACCGGACTCCGGCTCGGCCACGGGCGCGGGGCCGACCCCGGGCGCGGGCGCGGAGTGGGTGGTTCCCGGCGGGCTGGTGGTCGACGCGACCGGGCGCGGGTCACGGGTCGGGCGGTGGCTGACCGAGCTCGGGCTGCCCGAGGTGGAGCGGCGCGAGGTGGACTCCGGGCTGGCCTACGCCAGTCGTCTCTATCGCGCGCCGGAGCAGGCCCGGTCCGGGTATCCGATCGTCAACGTGCAGCCCGACCCGCGGGCCGGGGGGCCGGGACGGGCGGGATTCCTGCTGCCCATCGAGGACGGACACTGGATCGCCACCCTCAACGGCACCCGGGGCGGCGAACCCTCCACCGAGAACGACGACTTCGTCCGCTTCGCCCGCGAGGAACTGCGCCACCCGGTCATCGGCGAGCTCCTCGAGCAGGCCGAGCCGGTGTCCGACGTGGCGTACACCCGGGCCACCGTCAACCGTCGGCACTTCTACGAGCGGATGCCGGCCTGGCCGGAGAACCTGACCGTCGTCGGCGACGCCCTCGCCGCCTACAACCCGCTCTACGGCCACGGTCTGGCCGTCGCCGCCCAGAGCGCGGTGATCCTGCGGGACGTGGTGCGCCGGCGTGGATGGGGCTCCGCCGGGCTGTCCCGGCGGGTGCAGAAGGCGGTGGCCCGGCCCGTGAGCACCGCGTGGGACCTCGCCGTCGGCCAGGACGTGTTCTGCCCGGGCGCGACGGAGGACGGACCCAGCCTCCGGGACCGGCTCGTGGCCGCGTATGTCGGCCGCCTGATGCTCACGGCCACCGGCAACGGCCGGATCGCCCGCCGGGTGACGGACGTGACGTCGCTGGAGCGGGGGCCCGAGGTCCTGCTGGCTCCGTCGGTGCTGCTGGCGGCCGCGCTGGGGCCATGGAAACCGGCCCTGACCGGACCACCGCTGACCGGGGACGAGCTGAAACGGGCGGGACTGGAGTAGCCAGGGACGGGCGGACGGTGCGGGACGAGCGGACGGTGCCGCCCGGACGGACGGTGCCGCGCGGACGGAGCCGGGCAGTTCGGGGCGGCCGGAGCGGACAGGTGGCCGGAGCAAACGGGGCCGCCGGAGCGGGACGGGGTGGCGCGGGGCGGTGCACCCGCCTGCGCCGACCCGACAGCCCGCACCCCGCCGACCGCCCCGGCCGCACTGCGCCGGGCCGATCGCCCGGCTTCGTCCGGCCGCCTGCCGGGTGCGCGGTCAGCCCGCGAACGGCGGTTGCGGCAGTCCCTTCCCGGCACTCGGTATCACCAGCAGCGAGCCGGCGACCGGGTGCGGTGACTCCAGGCCCACCCGGGCGGTGGTGACGTACAGGTCGGCCAGGTCGGCCCCGCCGAACGCGCAGGCCGTGACCCTCGGGGTCGGGAGGGTGAGCACCCGGTCCAGATCGCCCGCCGGGGTGTAGCGGCGTACCGCTCCCCCGTCCCACAGCGCCACCCACACGCAGCCGTCGGCGTCGACCGTGAGGCCGTCGGGGAAGCCGGCCCCGTCCTCGATCTCGACGAGGGTGCGGCGGTCGCCGACCCGCCCGTCCGCCGAGTACGCGAAGACGTCGACCCGGCGCGTCGGCGAGTCGATGTAGTACATCAGCGTCCCGTCCGGGCTCCAGCCGGTGCCGTTGCTGACCGCCACGTCGTCGAGGACCGGCTCGGGCGGGCCGTCGCCGGTGACCCGGTACAGGGTGCCGCCGCCCGGGGCCTCGTCGTAGCGCATGGTGCCGGCCCAGAGGGAGCCGTCGGGCGCGACGGCGGCGTCGTTGGCCCGGCGGCCGGGGACCGGCTCGTGGTGCAGCCAGCGAAAGCTGTCGTCCGGGTCGAGCAGGCCCACGCCGTCCCGGAGGTTGAGGACCAGGCCGCCCCCGGCGCGCGGCTTGGCCGCGCCCACGTGCTGGTCGGTCGTCCGGACCGTGCGGCGGCCGGTCGAGGGGTCGTAGCCGTGCAGGCGGGAGCCGAGTATGTCCAGCCAGAGCAGCCGGCCGGTGACCGGGTCCCAGGTCGGCCCCTCGCCGAGGGTGGCCTCGGCCCGCACGGCCACCTCGTACGACGTCGTCGTCATGCCACGCTCCGGTAGCCCAGCAGCTCGGACAGCTCGGCGGCGCCCTTCGCGGCGAGCTGCTCCAGTTCCACGCGGCGCTCGTCGCTCCAGCGGATCATCGGCACGGAGATGGACAGGGCGGCGACGACCTGGCCCGTGCGGTCGCGCACCGGCGCCGCCACACAGCTGACGTCCGGGTTGGACTCGCGGCTCTCCACCGCGACGCCCCGCTCCCGGATCTCCGCCAGTGCCTCACGCAGGGCGCCGGGCTCGGTGATGCTGTTCGGGGTCATCCGGATCAGGTCGGCGTCGTCGGGGATGCGCGCGCTGAGCTCCGGCTCGGAGAGCGAGGCCAGCAGCATCTTGCCGACGGACGTGCAGTGGGCCGGGAGACGGCGGCCGGCGGCCGACACCATCCGGACCGCGTGCGTGGAGTCGACCTTGGCGATGTAGATGACGTCCGTGCCCTCCAGGATCGCCACGTGGACCGTCTCGTCACACGTCTCAGCGACGGTGCGCGCGACCTGCTGACCCTCGGCGGCGAGGTCGAGCTGCTCGGCGTAGCGGCTGCCGAGCTGGTACGGACGTACGCCGAGGCGGTAGCGTCCGGGCTGTCCCGGTACGGCCACGATGTACGACCGTGCCGAGAGTGTGGTCACCAATTCGTGCACGGTGGTGCGCGGAAGCTGGAGCTTGCGCACGATGTCGGGGGCGGAGAGCGAACCGTCCCCGTCGAGGAAGAGCTCGAGAATGTCGAGAGCTCGGGTCACGGCAGGTACGAGGCGTCCCACAACCGGCCCCCTCCCTTAGGTAGTCGTCTCAGTGCCTGTGTTCGAGATTTCAACAGGCGATCGGCATGACGAACACAGGCTGTCATACGGCGTTGTGCCGGGCAATGGTCGGGAAACGCACAGTGGCCCGGAACAGGGCGCCGGGTGGGCCAGGATGGAGAGCATGCCGACCCAGAAACGCCTAACCGGCTCGTTCACGGCGCTCGATTTCCAACAGGTCCTGTTGCGCCGCATGGCCGATCACAACCCTGACCTGGTGGAGGACGCCCGCCATGCGCTGGGCGTCTCCCTCGCACAGATGCGGGAGGCCAACAAGCGTTGGCAGGCGATGCTCCACTCCCCGCACGCCCGGGGCTCGCTGGCCCGCTACCGCTCGGTCCTGGGCGAACCGGAGTTCCGGGCGCCCCGCCGCGTCGGGGACCTCGACTGCGAGGCCTGGCTCTGGCCGCTGCCCCTCTGGCCCGACCTGCGCTTCGAGGTGCTCCTCGCGCCGAACGGCGGCGTCTGGAACGAGTGGCTGGTCCGCGCCCCGGGAGCCACGCCGCCGCGCCTGACGAGCCTCGACGACCTCACCCCCTGGTCCTGCACGGTCGACGAGGCCGCGCGCGCCTTCGCCCCGGCCCGCCCGCTGGAGGGCACCGCCCCCACCCGCTGGGGACTGGCCTTCACGGCCCCGGACGGCTGGGGCGTACGACGGGAGGTCGTCGCCGAGTTCACCTGGGGGCTGCTGCAACGGACGGGGGTCCGGGAGTAGCGACGGCCGGTGGTGGCGCGGGAGTGGGGGCGATCAGGGGGTGGCGGCCGCCGCCAGGATCGCCGCCACGACGGTCGGCACCGACTCCGGGTGCAGGAACAGGAACAGGTTCGGCTCGACCAGTTCCAGCTCCATCACGCGCGGCTCCCCGTCGTCGCCGTCCACGAGGTCGACCCGGGCGTAGAGCAGCTCCGGCGCGTCCGGTACGGCGGCCAGCGCGCGTTCGGCGACGGCGAGCTCGGCCGGGGTGGGGGTCCAGGGCTCCAGGCCGGGGTGGGCGACCTTGTCCGCGTCGAAGGCGGTGCCGGGGGCCAGTACGGCCCGCTTGCGGCTGGCGTGCAGCAGGCGCCCGCCGAAGAACTGAAGGGCGCGCTCCCCGCCGGTGTCGATGCTCCGCATGTACGGCTGCACCATCGCCGTCAGCCCTTCGGCGTGCATCCGCGCGAGGTGCCGTACGGCCGCCTCGTGCTGGGCGGGCGTGTAGCGGGCGGCGTACCGCGCGCCGGCGCCGGAGGTGGGCTTGACGACGTACTCGTGGTCGCCCGGCAGCCCCGCGGGGGCGTCGGCGTCACCCGGGGCGAGATAGCGGGTGGGGACCGTGGGCACGCCGGCCGCAGCGAGCTCCCCGATGTACCGCTTGTCGGTGTTCCAGCGCACGACGGAGGCCGGGTTGGCCAGTCGTGTCAGCTTGCCGCACCGCTCCGCCCAGGCCGTGAACTCGGCGGCACGCCAGCTGTAGTCCCAGGTCGAGCGGATGACGGCGAGGTCGTAGGAGGCCCAGTCGGCATCGGCGTCGTCCCAGCACACGACGTCCGCCTCGGCACCGGCCGACGCCAGCGCCGCCCGCAGCCCGGGAAGGTCGCGGTCCTTGCTCGGCTCCGGCCGGGGGTCGTAGGTGACGAGGGCGACTCGGGGCACGACGGGACTCCGTTCTCGTACGTCTGTGCATCCGTACGTCCGCACGGATGCACAGACGTACGGGTGTATTCGTACGTCTGTGTGGTACCTCCGCAGGTTAACGGCCGTCCCCGCGACCGGGACAACCCGTTCGACCTTCCCCCTCGGGGAAGCCCCTCTGTACGACGGGCCGGACCTGCTGCGGCCCGCCCGGGTCGACCCGGACACCGGGTACCGCCGTGCACGCGCTGGTGGGCGCCGCGAACGGAACCGGCGGGCCGGACAACCTCCGTTGCGTCGTCGCGGACGTGGTGGAGGCGGCGGCCTGACAGGTGAGGGCTGGGCGCGTGGGGTAGGAACGGATCTGTCGCGTCCCGCAGCCACTCAAGGAGCCCGTTCCGTGTCCTCTCTCTTCCCGGCCCTGACGGACGACCCGTCCGGGCGCCCCGCCCTGCGGTTCGGCGAGCGTTCCCTGACGTACGCGCAGCTCGCCTCGGCGGCCGGTGCCGTCGGTGCGCGGGTGCGGGAGGAGGGGAGGGTCGCGGTGTGGGCGACCCCGTCGCTGGAGACCGCCGTCGCGGTGGTGGGCGCCCTGCTCGCCGGGGTGGCCGCCGTGCCGCTGAACCCGAAGTCCGGCGACAAGGAGCTCGGGCACGTCCTGGGCGACAGCGCGCCGCGGGTGGTCCTGGCGGCCCCCGGCGACGAACTGCCCGCCGTGCTGCGGGAGCTGGTACGGATCGATGTCGAGGTGGAAGCCGAGGTGGAGGCCGACGCCGACGTGCAGGGTGTCGGTGCGTCCGTGGCGTCCGTGCCGGCCGTGGCGTCCGTGGGTGACGAGGACCCGGCCCTCGTCGTCTACACCTCCGGCACCACCGGGCCGCCCAAGGGCGCGGTGATCCCGCGTCGCGCGATCGCCACGACCCTGGACGCGCTCGCCGACGCCTGGCAGTGGACCGGGAAGGACGTCCTCGTGCACGGGCTGCCGCTGTTCCATGTGCACGGGCTGGTGCTGGGCGTCCTCGGGCCGCTGCGGCGCGGCGGGTCGGTACGGCATCTCGGGAGGTTCGGCACGGAGGGCGTGACGCGGGAGCTGAGCACCGGGGCGAGCATGCTCTTCGGGGTGCCGACGATGTACCACCGCATCGCCGAGGCGCTGCCCGGCGACCCCGCACTGGCCAAGGCGCTCGCCGGGGCGCGGCTGCTGGTGTCCGGTTCGGCCGCGCTGCCCGTGCACGACCACGAGCGGATCGCGGCTGCGACCGGGCGGCGGGTGATCGAGCGGTACGGGATGACGGAGACGCTGATGAACACCAGCGTCCGGGCGGACGGGGAGGCGCGGGCCGGGACGGTCGGGGTGCCGCTGCCCGGCGTGGAGCTGCGGTTGGTGGACGAGGACGGGGCGGCCGTCGAGGCGTACGACGGGGAGAGCGTCGGGGAGATCCAGGTACGCGGGCCGAACCTGTTCACCGAGTACCTCAACCGGCCCGACGCGACAGCCGCCGCCTTCACCTCCGACGGCTGGTTCCGCACGGGTGATGTGGCCGTGCGCGACCCCGACGGCTACGTCCGGATCGTCGGGCGCAAGGCGACCGACCTCATCAAGAGCGGCGGGTACAAGATCGGGGCCGGTGAGATCGAGAACGCGCTGCTGGAGCATCCGGGAGTGCGCGAGGCCGCCGTCACCGGGGAGCCGGACGCGGACCTCGGGGAGCGGATCGTCGCGTGGGTCGTGCCGGCGGATCCCGAAGCCCTGCCGGCCGAGAGCGAGTTGGCCGACCACGTGGCCCGTCGGCTGGCGCCGCACAAGCGGCCTCGCGTGGTGCGCTATCTCGACGCGCTCCCCCGCAACGACATGGGGAAGATCATGAAGCGGGCGCTGCCGTCATGACGACGCGGCGGGCGAGCGCCCGCGAGGTCGTCGCCCTCGTCGCCGACGACTTCACCCGGTTCCCCGACCCGCCCGGCGGGGAGCGGGCCGCCACTCCCGACGGACCCCTCGGCTGGCCCGGCTACGACGCCTCGCGCGAGCGCGCCGCCCGGCGTACCGGCGAGTCGGAGTCCGTCGTCTGCGGCACGGGGAGCGTCGAGGGCACGCGGGCCGTGCTGATCGCCTTCGAGTTCGGCTTCCTGGGCGGATCGCTGGGCGAGCGCACCGGCGACCGGCTGGAGGCGGCGTACTCGTACGCCCGTGAACACCGTCTGCCGGTCGTGCCGTTGGTCGCCACGGGCGGCAGCCGGATGCAGGAGGGCATGCTCGCCCTCACCCAACTCCAGCGGGTGACCCGGCAGTCGGCGCTCACCCGGGAGGCCGGGCTGCCGCAGATCGCGGTCTTGCGGGATCCGACGACCGGCGGCGGCTGGGCCACCCTGGGCGCGGGCGCCGACGTGGTGCTCGCGCTGCCGGACGCCCAGGTCGGCTTCGCGGGCTCACGGGTCCGGCCGCCGGACGCCGACCCGGCCGCCTACACGGCCGAGGCGCAGGTCGCGGCCGGGGCGGCGGACGCGGTGGTGCCCCCGGCGGAACTGCGGGAGGTACTGGGCCGATGGCTGCGTCTACTGACCGGCGGAACGCCGCGAGCGCATCGTCCGGCCGAGACTCCCGACACCCCCGGCGAGCCGGCCGCCGCCGGGACAGGCGCCGTGCCCGGCGCGGGTGGTTCCCCGGACGGGCCCCCGTCGGGGTCGCTTCGCGAACCCGCGCCCGTTCCTGTCGCTCTCGGCGTCGCGGATCCGCCTCGTACCGGGTGGGAGGCGGTCCGGCGGGCTCGGGCGGCGGAACGGCCGCGCGCCCGGGCCTACTTGGACGCCTACTTCAGCCACCGGCTCGCGATCTCCGGGGACCGGTGCGGCGGGGTCGACCCGGACGGGATGCTGTGCGGCTTCGGCGTCCACCGGGGCCGTACGGTCGGCTACGCAGCCCAGACCGGGGCGGCCACCAGGCCCGCCGGGTACCGCACGGCCACCCGGCTGATCCGCCTCGCGGACGGGCTCGGCATCCCGGTGCTGACGCTGGTGGACACCCCGGGCGCGGCCAACGACGCCGAGGCCGAACGGCAGGGGGCCGGCGCGGCGATCGCGGAACTGTTCGGCGTGGTCGCCACCGCCCGCACGCCGATCACCACGCTGGTGATCGGCGAGGGCGGCTCCGGCGGCGCGCTGGCCCTGGCCGCGCCCGGCCGCACCTGGGCCACCCCGGACAGCTACTTCTCGGTGATCGCGCCGGAGTCGGCGGCGGCGATCCTCAAGCGGCCCCCGGCGGAGGTGGAGGCGACGGCCGATCAACTCCGGATCCGGCCACAGGACTTGGTGGAGCTGGGGGTGATCCGGATCACGGAGGCGCGCTGAACGCAGGACAATCTCCAGTACCGTCCGTGACAATGGATGCGCGCAGAGCCGCAGGACTACATGGGTGAGGAGTTACGGGGGCACCGTGGACGGACTGGTGGAGTTCAGGACCGACGACGGTGCCGTGGTCGCCGTCGAGGCGGTCACGGAGGGGCGGCCCGGTTCCCGGCTGGTGGCCCGCGACGGGACGGTCCAGGCGGCCCGCACCTTCGAGGGCGCCCTGGAGGGCGTGCGCGCGGCCGCCGAGTCCGCGCTGCGGGTGTTCCGCGACGGGACGTTGCGGCCCGACGGGGTGGAGATCGAGTTCGGGGTGAAGCTGTCGGCGGAGACCGGCGCGATCATCGCCAAGGGCACGGCGGAGGGCCATCTCGTCGTGCGGCTGACCTGGTCGCCCTCCTCCCCCGCCGCCTCCCCCACCACATGAACAGCGCCGAATGGCACGCCCGGATCGAGAGCGCGGGCCAGGTGGCGGGCGCGGGCTTCCTCGTCACCCCGCGCCGGGTGCTGACCTGCGCCCATGTCGTGCGGCAGGCCGATCCGGAGACCCTGACGGTGACGTTCACCGAACGCCCCGGCGCCCCCGCCGTACCGGCCCGGGTGGTCGCCGACGGCGGCTGGGGCGGCGGCGCAACCGACCTCGGCGACCTGGCCGTCCTGGAGCTGGCGCACGAGGTCCCGGTCGCGCCGGCCGCGCTGGCCCCCGTGGACGCCGCCCACGACCGGCGGCCCGACCGGCCCCGCAAGCTCGTCGTCTACGGCTTCCCGGTCGGCTTCGACGAGGGCACCCTCGCCGAATACCGCATCACCGCCACGCAGTTGCTCAACCGCGAGTGGATCCAGCTGGAGGCCTGGCAGCCCGGCGGCCAGCCGCTCGCCCCCGGGTTCAGCGGCGCCGCGGTCACCCTGGCGGACACCGGTGAGGTCGTCGGCATGGTCACCGCCGCCGCCGGTGACCGGGGTGTGCGCAACGGGCGGATGATGCCCACCGAGGTCATGGCCCGCTACTGGCCCGATCTGGAGGGCCTGGTCCCCACCTCGGACCACCGCACCGCCGACCGCGCCCGGCTGCGCGAACTCGTCGAACGCGCCGTGCGCGCGGGTCTGGACGGCGATCCGGGGCGGCGCGTGCGGCTCTACGAGTCCGCCCGGGGACCGCTGGACCCGGACGCACCCGAGGAGGGGTTCGACTCGCTGTGGTCGGCGGCCCTGTTCGTGCTGTGCGAGGTCGACGGCGGCGACGCGGCGGCCACCGTCGCCCGCTTCACCGCGCGTGTGGAGGCCCTGTTCCAGGCACCTGTCGGGACGGCCGCCGAGACGGCCGCCGCACCCGACTGGTCGCCCATCCTCGTCGACCTCCAGCACAGCGGCGCGGGCGACGGACACGTCCGGGTCGAGGTGTCCGCGTACAGCGGGGGGCGCCGGCATCCGGTCGGCTCCGGAACCGTCCCGCAGGCCGGGCTGCGCGCCTTCGTGCAGGACCGGATCGAGGCCGCCTTCCGGTATCTGACGCCCGGCTGCGACGAGTTGCTCGCGTTCGCGCTGCCCCGCGACTGGATCGACCTGCCCGTCGACCGCTGGGCCAGCACGCCCGACGACGACACCCCGCTCGGCTGTGTGTACCCGCTCGTCGTCACCGACCAGGCGCGCCGCAGGGCGGGTGTCCGGCATCAGCTGACCCGGGTGTGGAACCGGCTCGACGCGGCGCCCGGCGCCCGGGTGCACCGGGTCGAGTGCGGCAGCCCCGAGGAACCCCGCCGGCTCCGGGTGCGGCTGCGCCAGGACGACGCCTGTCTCGCCGGCTTCGCGACCGCCCCGGCCGCGTCCCACACCCGCCCGCACTTCGACACCTCACTCAACGCGCCCGCGCCGATGGTGATCTGGTCCCGCGAGGGCTGCGCGGGCGGTCCCGACGCGTCCTGCGCCGGCGGGGACGGCTGCGCGGGCAAGACGTTCCTGGACGAACTCGACATCTGTGTCTCCGGTGTGTCGCCCGTCGAACTCCCGCGCCGGGTACTGGCGCTGCGCGAGGAGGCCGACGCGGAGGACGGCCACTGGGCGCACGACATCCAGCTGCTGTGGGACGACCCGCGCCTCTTCGCCGACCCGCACGGCGACGCGGCCGGTCATCCCCACTCCCCCGTGACCTGAGCCGCGCCCGCCCCCGCCCCCGCCCCCACGACCGATCCACACCAGTCACACGAGCCCCACGAGTCACACCAGAGTTTCGGAGAACCATGCCGCACTGGTCCGTCTACACCGGGAACAGCGAGCCGCACCACGGCATCGACCGGCTGCCCGAGCCGCCGCCCTGGCGGGCGTTCGACGGCGAACCCGTCGTGCCGCCGCCCCGGGACGCCGACGACGAGGCGGCCGTCTCCCCGGACCGCGTCCACCGCGCCCGCTCGTACGTCGCCACCCCGGAGAGCGTCGAACTCGTCAACGCGGCCCTGGTGCTGCGCCGCCCGCTGCTGGTCACCGGTCCGCCCGGCACCGGCAAGTCCTCGCTGGCGTACGCGGTGGCGCGCGAGCTGGGGCTCGGCCCGGTGCTGCGCTGGAACATCACCAGCCGCTCCACGCTGGCCGACGGCCTCTACCAGTACGACCCGCTGTCCCGGCTGTACGCCGCCCGGCAGGCGGCGTGGCGCGAACGGGACGGGGACGCCGGGGGCGGGGTCGAGGACCATCTGCGCCTCGGCCCCCTCGGCACGGCCCTGCTGCCCTACGAACGCCCCCGCGCGCTCCTCGTCGACGAGATCGACAAGAGCGACCTGGACCTGCCCAACGACCTGCTGAACGTCCTGGAGGAGGGCCAGTACGAGATCCCCGAACTCATGCGCGCGGCACGGCACTCCGCCGAGGAGGTCACCGCCGGGGTCCTGGCCGACGGCTCGGACGACCCGGTCGCCGTCACCCGGGGCCGGGTCCGCTGCCGTGCCTTCCCGTTCGTCGTCCTGACCAGCAACGGCGAGCGGGAGTTCCCGCCCGCCTTCCTGCGCCGCTGTGTCCGGCTGAAGCTGCGCCGCCCCGGCCGCGAGCAGCTCACCGAGATCGTCCGGGCCCACCTCGACACCCCGCCGGGCGAGGCGGAACACCTCATCGACCGTTTCCTGACCCGCGCGGCCGACGGTGAACTCGCCACCGACCAGCTGCTGAACGCGCTCTACCTCACCGGGGTGGCCGGTCTGGACGCCGACTCCCGCGACGCACTGGCGGAGCGACTGATGCCGTACCTCGGCGCCACGGCGGACGGCGATGGCTTCTGAGGAGACACCGGGGGGTGACATGTCCGCCCTGGAGCGACTGACCGCACTGCTGACGGCCGCGGCGGACACCGCGCCCACCCCTCGCGAGCTGGCCGAACTGCTGTGGCTCGCAGGGCTGTCGAGCGACCCGGAGGAGGCATCGGGGCGGACCGAGCAGGCCGTGCCGGACACGATCGCCGCGGCTGCCGCACGGGCCGAGCGGGATACCGGCGGTACACCCGATGACGGGACCGGCAGCGGACCCGACCCCGCGGACGCCGACCGTACGGCGGGATGCACGTCGCCGAAGTCCGCGCCCGGCGACCCCGCCGACCGTGTCTCGCTCCACCTCCCCACGCCCGCGCCCGCCGCCGATTCGGGTGACGGCTCCGGCGGCGGCGCCGGGAGCCGGCCCGTCCTCGCGCCCGCGCCTCCGATGCTCCCGCATCCCCTCGCCCTCCAGCGGGCCCTGCGCCCGCTGAAACGCACGGTGCCCTCGGCGCGGGCCCGCCTCCTCGACGAGCGGGCGACGGCCGACCGCATCGCCCGGCTGGGCGCCCACCCGGACGTCTGGCTGCCCGTGCTGCGTCCCGCGCGCGACCGCTGGCTGCGTCTCAACCTCGTCCACGACACCGGCCCGACGATGCCGGTCTGGCGGCCCCTGATCCGTGAACTGCACACCGTCCTCGCCCAGTCGGGCGTCTTCCGCACGGTCACCCCGCACCCGGCCACACCCGACGGCGAGGCCCGGCAGGTTCCCCACCCCGCGGACGGCCGGACGGTCACCCTGATCGTGAGCGACTGCATGGGCCCGCAGTGGCGACCGGGACCGGCGGGCGAGCGCTGGTACCGGACCCTGCGGCACTGGGCGACCCGGATGCCGCTGGCCGTCGTCCAGCCGCTCCCGGAGCATCTGTGGTCCACGACGGCCCTCCCGGCCGAGCCGGGTCTGCTCTTCTCCGCGACCCGCGCGGCCCCGCTCTCCGCGCTCACGTTCACCCCGTACGACCCGCAGGCCGCGCCCCGGCCCGGCGCGGCCCTCCCGATCCCCGTGCTGGAGCCGGGCGCGCCCTGGCTGGCCAACTGGGCGGCACTGGTCGCGAGTCCGGGCGGCGCGCGCACCCCGGGTGCGGTGGCCTGGCTGTCACCGACGCCCGCCCCGCCCGGGACCGCCGGGCCGCAGGCCGCCGACCCGGCCACCCTGCCCGCCCAGGACCTGGTGCTGCGCTTCCGCGCCACCGCCTCCCGGGAGGCGTTCCGGCTGGCCGGCCATCTGGCCCTGGCCGTCCCCTCGGTTCCGGTGATGCGCCTCGTCCAGCGTGCGGTGAACCGCGACCCGCGCCCCCAGCACCTGGCCGAGGTGATCCTCAGCGGCATGCTGACCACCGTCCCGGGTCCGCCCGGCTCGTACGACTTCCGCCCCGGTGTACGCGACCTGCTGCTGCGCACCCTGCCACGCACGACACGCGGCCGCGCCCGCGAACTCCTGGACCGGATCGGCGGGTTGATCGACGAACGCGCGGGCCTCACGACGGGCGAGTTCCGCGCGGAGACAGGCGGGGCCGACGGCACGGCCGGTGCCTTCGCGACGGTGAGCGCGGAAACGGTACGCAGGCTGGGCGGAAGCATCGAGCCCCCCGCGTCACCACCCGAGGCCCCGGCCGCCGCCCTGCCGACCACTCCCCTGCCCGACGAACTCCAGCCGATGCCGTCACGGTTGACCCCCGACGCCCCCGAGACCGAACACCCCGCGGCCGAACGGCCCGAGACCCGACAGACCGCGACCGAACAGGCCGTGACCGAACGAGCGGCAGCCGAACGACCGGTGACCGGCACGCCGGCAACCGAACCCCCGGTGATCGGCTCAGGCAAGCGGCACGCTCTTGTCTTCGAGGCCGGCGCCGACCTCACCGCGCGCCCCGAAGCCCGTATCACCCTCGAATACGCCGTCCACGAAGTCCTCGCCCGTGGCGATCTCACGCCTCAGCAGTACGAGGTCCGTGTCCGCCCGAACGGGTATGTCGTGCGGATCCAGCCCGAGGCGTATCTGCTCCCGGTGCTCGCCGCCGCCCTGCGCGGGCTCCCCGGGCCGCTCGCCGAGCTGGCCGAACCGCCGCGTCTGCGGGTGACGTTCCAGGACGGGCCCGAGACCCCCGCGCCCCAGCAGGGCGCCGCCCCGGTTCTCCTCAGCGTCCCCCCGGCTCTGTACGCGGCCTTCGCCGACAGCTCCGCCGCCTCCGGGCCGCACCGCTTCCGGCCCCTGTTCGGCGACGCCCCGGACGCCCCGCCGCTCGCCTGGTACTGCCCGCTGCCGCCGGAGGAACGCGCGGGGGACGCGGCGGACGACCGCAACGACGTGCGGGAGCCGGTGCGCGGGCCCTTCCTCACCCGGGACCTCCGCCAGCTGGGCATCCCCGCGCCGGGCCGCACCGCGATCGTGCACACCCGTCCCGACAGCCCGCTCACCCTCCTCGACCCCGTCCTGCCCTACGAGGGCCGCCCGCCGCGTCCGGCGACGTACTACGAGGTCGACCTGACGCCGCAGCACGTCGTGGACCGGATCTCCCTGCCGAGCTCCGGGAAGGGCGCCTTCATCGCCGCCGTCGAGCTGACCTGGCGGGTCGACGACCCGGTGGCGTTCGTGCGGGCGGAGACCGCGGGCGTGCGCGAGCGGCTGCTGGCGCATCTGCTGACGGCGGGCTCGCGCATCACCCGCCACCACTCCGTCCGCCGGGCGGCCGGCGCGCAGCGGGCGGTGAACTCCCAGCTCGGCAGGTGGCCGGTACCGGGTCTCGCGGTGACCTGCGCGGTCACGCTCGCGCCGGACTACGCCCCGCCCCCCGAGGTGCGCCGGCCGGCCGGCCGTTCCGGGCGCCCGCTCCAGGACCTGCTCGCCGACGCCGAGACCGTGCTGTTCGGCTTCGACGGCCCGCTGGCCCGGCTGTTCACGGCGACGACCGCGCGGGCGGCCGCGCTCGACCTGCTCCGGATCGTCGCCGAGCACCGCCACCCCGAGGACGCCCTGGCGGGCCGCCCGCCGGGCGACCCGGGCGCCGCGGGCCGGGAGCTGTTCGTGCATCCGCTGGACGTGCTGCGGGCCTTCGCCCAGGACCGGCTGGGCCCGCTGCTGCGGGACCGTCTCGACCGGCTGGAGCTGAGCGCCGTCCCGGACGCGCCCAGGACGCACCACTCCGTGGTCCTCGTCCGCACCCTGCACGACACCGGGCGCCGGGTCGGGGTGGCCACGGACGTCTGCGAAGCGGCCGTCCACCGCTGTCTGGAGTCCTACCGGCTTCCGCTGCCGGCCGGCGTCCACGGCCGCGACGACGACCTCGGGCTGCTCACGCCGAATCCGGACCGGCTGCTGCGCGCCCTGCGGCCGGTCGACGCGCCCGCCGCGACCGGCCTCCTGATCGGCTCCACGCTCGCCGAGCTCGCCGCCGCCCGGGCGGCGGGTCTGCGCTTCCTCGGTCTCGCGCGCAATCCCACCGTCGAGCAGGCGCTGCTCGGGGCGGGCTGTGACGCGGTGGTCCCCTCCCTCACCCCGGTGCTGGAAGCGGCCCGCGCGCTGTAGGCAGGCCGCGCGCTACAGGTCAGGCCGGACCGTGCGGCCCGGCCGGGCGGGAACCGGAGTCGTGAAGCAGACGTACGGCCCGCGGGGGATCCTCGTCCCGGGGCAGGGTGTCTTCGGCTGATCCGGCCGCGCGCCTTCCCGACCTGACTGTATTTCGTACCTAATATGAACAAGTGAGACAAAACCCCCATTCGGGCGCGCCTCGCCCGGCCCACCAGAAAAGGCGGCCCCCTCCCCGCCCCCGCACCATGCGAAGGAGGCCGACCGCCCGGCGGCCCACACACGAGAGGCCCGCCGGCCCGGCGAGCCCCCACGGTCTGTGCTCTCGGGAGGACCTGCCATGACCGCCAGTCTGGAGCAGCTGCGCCGCTGCCACTTCGCCGTCGACCTGGGAGCGGCGCGGACGCGGGTCTACGTGAAGGGGGCCGGGCTCGTCGTCGACCAGCCGTCCGCCGCCGCGGTGAACACCCGCACCGGTGCGCTGATCGCGGTCGGCGAGTTCGCCGAGAAGATGACCGGGCGCACGCCGCACTACATCCGCGTCGTGCGCCCGGTCTCCGGCGGCACGGTCGTCGACATCGAGATGGCACAGCGCATGCTGCGCCATCTGCTCGGCGACAAGATCCGCCGTCAGCTGCGCCGCAAGCCGTTCCTGCGCGCCGCCGCCTGCACCCCGCACGACGCCGACCCGCTCGCCCAGCGCGCCGCGATCGAGACCCTGGTGGGGCTCGGCGCCCGCCGCGTGGAACTCGTCGACACCCTGATCGCCGCCGCCGTCGGCTGCGGGCTGCCCGTCGAGCGCCCCGAGGCCACCATGATCATGGTGTGCGGGGCGGCCGCCACCCAGGTCGCCGTCCTCTCCCTCGGCTCGATCGTGACCGCCGAGCGGATCCCGGTGGGCGGTGAGGCCGTGGACCACGCGATCGTCCAGCACCTGCGCCACGAGCACGAGTTGATGCTGCCCAGCCAGTCCGTCCGGCCCCTGCAGGTCGCCCTCTCCGGCAACGGCCTCACCCCGCAGGGCCCCACGTCCACCGAGATCCACGGGCGGGACGTCGCCACCGGCCTCGCCCGTTCCGTGCAGGTCGACACCGCGGCCGTACGGGACGCGATCGAGACCCCGCTGACGGCCGTGCTCGACGGCATCGGCAGGGTGCTGCGCGAGTGCCCGCCCGACCTGGTCGCCGACCTCGCCGACCGCGGGATCATGATGGTCGGCGGTTCCGCCCTGCTGCCGGGCTTCGACCAGATGCTGCGTCAGGCCACGGGGATGCCGGTACACATCGCGGAACGGCCCGACATCTGCGCCGCCCAGGGCCTGGGCGCCATGCTGGAGGGCAAGATCGAGCCGCTGACCCTGGACCCGCTGGGCGCCTGAGCCCGGGGACCGGCCACCGTGACCGGCACGCCGCCCCTGCCGCGCGCCGTCCTCGGCGTCGGCTCCGAGCTCGAACTGCGCGCCACCCTCCAGCGCGTCGTGGACGCGGCCGCCGAGCTGACCGGCGCCCGGTACGCGACGCTCACCACGACCGGTCCGGGCCGCGAGGACCGCACCGGCGTCCACACGGCCGGTCCGTCCCGGACCCCGCACGTCCCCCAGGGGCCGGGCACGTGGGAGCTGCCGATCGATGTGGACGGCGAGCCGTTCGGCCGCCTCCACCTGGCCGAAAAGGAGGGCGGTGAGCGGGAGTTCACCGCGGAGGACGTCCGGCTGCTGCACGTCCTCGCCGCCCGGGCCGGTCTGGCGATCGGCAACGCCCGCCGGTACGAGGCGGCCCGCCGGCGCGAGCGCTGGATCGAGGGTGCCGCCGCCGTCACCACCGCGCTGCTCACCGGCGGGAGCGCCGCCGACGCGCTGCTGACGGTCGCCGAACGGGCCCGCCACCTGGCCGACGCCGCCGCGGGCGTCGTCCTGCAGCGCACCGAGGACGGTGGCATGGAGATCGTCGTCGCCGACACCGACGAAACGCCCGCCGCCACCGACGGCCGTGAGGGCATCGCCGACCCCGGTGACGCCGGTGACCCGGATGACATCGTCGGCGCCACCATCCGACCGGGCAGCCCGGTGCTCGTCCAACTCCTCGGCGGTGAGCCCGTGTTCGTCGACGACTCGGCGACCGACCCCCGGATGACGACCCATGTCCGGCACCGCTTCGGCCCCAGCATGATGCTGCCGCTCCAGGCCGACGGACAGCTCATCGGCACGCTCGCGCTCCCCCGCCTGCGCGGCGACCTCCCGTACACGGAGGTCGAGAAGCTGCTGGCCGTCCAGTTCGCCTCGCAGGCCGCCGTCGCCCTGGTGCTCGCCGACGCCCGGCACCGCCGCGAGCGTCTCGCCGTCTTCGAGGACCGCGACCGCATCGCCCGTGACCTGCACGACCTCGTCGTCCAACGGCTTTTCGCCACCGGGATGATGCTCCAGGCGGCCCGGCGCGGGACCACACGGGAGACCGACCGGCAGGTCGACGAGACCCTCGGCCGGGCGGTGGACGAACTCGAGTCGACCATCCAGGAGGTCCGTACGGCGATCTTCGCGCTCCAGCAGCCGCCCGCCGAGGCACCGACGGCCTTCCGCGGCCGGGTGCTGCGCGAGACGGCGGGCGCGGCCGCCCTCCTCGGCTTCCAGCCGTCCACCCGGTTCACCGGCCCGGTCGAGAACCGGATCCCGGAGCGGACCGCCGGGCATCTCCTCACCGCCCTGCGCCGCGCGCTGGCCGCCGCGTCCGGCCGCCCGAACGTCTCCCGCGTCGAGGTGGTGATCGACGCGACGGCCGTCCTGCCGGACGGCCGGGTCGGCGTACGGCTCACGGTGCACGACGACGGGAGCGCCGGGAGCACCGGGGACGACGGGACGACCGTGACGTGGCAGGCGCCGGTGTGAGCGCGACCTGCGTCCCTTGCCACCCCAGAACTCCTTCGTTAAAATACGATTGCTGTATGCAAATAGAATTTCGATCGGCAAATCGGGGTTACGCGGATCCCGCAGAGCTTCGCTCAGAACGTTTATCGGAACACCGGGGGGATTTAATTGGGGGGTTTCCGCAGAGCCGACCGCGATCGGGCCGTGTGCATCACCGGAATGGGCTGGACCACAGCGCTGGGTGACGGTCTCGACGAGGTGTGGCAGCAGCTGACGAGCGGGCGCGTCGGCATCCGGGAGTCGGCGGGTGACGGCCGTCCGCCCGCCGCCCTCCTGACGGACGGAGGTCCGGACGGCGGACCGGACGGCAGGCGGGCCGAGGCTCCGTCCGAGCGGCAGATCTCACTCGCCGTGACCACCGCGGCCGCCGCCCTGCGCGACGCGGGCTGCCCTGCCGGGGACGTCGACACGCTGGTGCTCGGCAGCAGCCTCGGCCCGCACCTGGACGACGCCGCCGGGACCTCGCCGCACACCCTGACGTCCGCCGTCGCCGAACGGCTGGGCGTGGCCCGGTCCGCGTCGGTGAGCACCGCCTGCTCCTCCGGCGCCGACGCCGTGCTGGCCGGTGCGGCCCTGCTCACCGGCGGCGAGGCGGAACGCTGTCTGTGCGGCGGCATCGACCTGCTCACCGAGGGCAAGCTCCTCGGACACCGGGCGCTCGGCACCCTCTCCGCGTCCGGCACCGTCCGCCCCTTCGACACCGACCGGGACGGCACCCTCTTCGGCGAGGGCGCCGGCTTCCTGCTGCTGGAGACCCGGGCCGCGGCCACCGCGCGCGGCGCCCGGATCCAGGGCGAGCTGCGCGGCTGGGGCGCGTCCAACGACGGCACGGGACCGACCGCCCCCGACGAGACCGGGGCGGGCGCGGTCCTCGCCGTCCGGCGCGCCCTGGCCAGGGCCGGGGCCGACGCCCGGGACATCGCGGTGATCAACGCCCACGGCACCGGCACCCGCGCCAACGACGCGGCGGAGGCGGCGTGTTACGGCACCGTCTTCGGCCCGGAGTCGGAGGCCGTCGTGTTCGCCACCAAGCCGGCCTTCGGCCACACCCTCGGCGCCACCGGCGCCCTGGAGGCCATCGCCCTGCTCCTCGCGCTGCGGCACGGCAGCGCGCCCCCGCTCCCGCACACCCGCACCGTCATGCCGGAACTGGCCCTGCCGCTGGCCGCGGACGGCCCCCGGGAGTTCACCGGCTCCCTCGGCATCAGCCTCACCCTCGGCTTCGGCGGCTTCAACACCTGCCTGCTGCTGGCGGCCGACGAGCCGCGGACCGCGGTCGGGGGCGCCGCGTGAACCCGGCCCAGTGGTGCCCCGCGGGAGCCGTGATCACCGGCTCCGCCCTGGTAGAGACCGACGACCCGGGCACGGTCGGGCGCCGCGTCCCCGGGATGTACGCCGACCCCGTGGCCTGGCTGATGGCCGAGACCGTGGCGGCCGCGCTGGAGAACTGCGGTGACGCCGCGCCGAGCCGTCCCGAGGAGGTCGGGGTCATCGGGGTGAGCGAGCGGGCCACGCGCCACACCCTGCGCGCGCTCGCCGAGTCCGTCCCCCGCGGCCGGATCTCCCCCATGCGGTTCGCGGGCGCCGGAGCGGGCTCGCTCGTCGGAGTCGTCTGCTCGGCGTTCGGCTTCCACGGGCCGGTGTCGATGCTGCCCATGCCCCTCACCCCGGCCGTGCCGCTCACCAGAGCACTGTGCGGCGACTGGCTGCTCGGCGACCCGCCGAGCGCCGCACACGTCCTGGTCGTCACCCACGAAGTCGACGACGAAGGCAAGCACCGGGCGCACTGCCTGGTCGTCAGTGGGCCGACGCCCACGCGGAGGCCCCGGAGAACATGACCTCGCAGAACACCACCCCGCGGAACACGACCACCCCGAGCACGACGTCACCGAACCTGGCCGATCCGCTCCTCGACCCCGCCGTCGTCGGCGACTTCCTCGGCCGTGTCGAGGAGCTCTCCCCTGCCGAGGATCCGGGCGGCCAGGCCGGGCTGCCCGCCCTGATCGACCGGTTCGCGGCCCTGCCGGCCCCGCCCGGCGCCGTCGTCGTCATCGCGCTGCCGAACGGCATCCGGGCGCTGCGGTTCTTCTTCGCCGTCGCGCTGGCCGGACACACCCCCGTGCTGCTCTCCCCGTCCACCCCGGTGTCCCGGGTCCGCGAGGTGGCGCGCGAACTGGGCGCCTGCGCACTGGTCAGGGCGGCCGTCCGGGCCGACGCGTACGGCGTCACCGACGTCACCCGCACCGGCGGCGCCGACGTCGGCCTCTTCACCGGCCGGCCGTATCTGCACCACGGGCCGGGTCACGTGATCCTGATGAGCTCCGGCACGTCCGGCATGGCCACCGGATGCCTGCACGGCATCGACGCCCTGCTGCGCAACGCCCGCCGCCACGGCCGCTCCCTCGGCCAGCGCGCCGCCGACACCACCCTGGTCAGCCTGCCCGTCTACTACTCCTACGCGCTGGTCGCCCAGGTCCTCGGCGGCCTCGTGCACGGCTCACGGCTCGTCATGGCGGGACCGCCGTTCTCGGTGGCCGACTACCTGGCCACGGTCGCCGGCCGGGGCGTCACCCTCTCCTCGCTCACCCCCAGCCTGATCAAGTCCGTGGTCACCGCGGGCGGCGAACTGCCCGCGCCGCTGCGCACGCTGACCGTGGGCGGCCAGGCCCTCGACCCGTCGTACGTCTCCCGCCTGCTCAAACTCAACCCCGAGCTGGGCCTGTACATCACCTACGGGCTGACCGAGGCCGGACCACGGGTGTCCACCCTCGCCGCCCACCGGGAGCCCCCGCACCGGCACGGCTCGGTGGGGCTGCCGCTGGACGGCGTCGAGGTGCTCACCCGGCCCACCGACACCGGGGAGCGGGAGCTGCTCGTGCGCTCCGACACCGTCTACCGCAGGCGGGTCGGCGAGCCCGCGCCGTCCAAGCGCGGCGATCTGATCGAGCCCGGCCTGCTGGCCACCGGCGACATCGGACACGTCGACGACGACGGGTACGTGTACGTGCACGGCCGCTCGTCGGACTTCGCGATGGTGCGCGGCGAGAAGGTGTCGACGGCGACCGTGCGCCGGGCCGCCGAGTCGCTGCCCGGGGTGGTCCGTGCCGCGACCAGGATCGCCGTCGTGGACGACGACTCCGCCGTCCTCGAACTCGACGTCTTCGTCGACGACGCCGTACCGCCCACCGAGGCGGAGATGCGGCGGCACCTGCGGTCCCTGCTGACCCGCAACGAACTGCCGCTGACGGTCCGGATCCGGTCGCTGCGCGCGGGCGAGCACCACAAGTGACGGGCCCGGAACCGCTCACCCTGTACTGCGTGCCGCACGCCGGCGGCTCCGCGCGCAGCTTCGTGCGCTGGCGGCGCGAGCTGCCGGCCGGGCTCCGCGCCCGGCCGCTGGAGATCGCGGGCAAGGGCCTGCGCTCCCGTGAGCCGCGGGCGGCGACCCTGCGGGCGGCCGCCGCCGACCTCGCCCTCCGGCTGGACCCGCCCGGCCGGTACGCGCTGCTCGGGCACAGCATGGGCGGCCTGCTCGCCTACGAGACGGCTCTCTCCCTGCACGCCCTGGGCCGGCCCGCGCCCGAGTTCGTCGTGGTCGCCGCCGCCCGGCCGCCACACCTCCTCGGCACCTCCTCCTACGGCCCCCTGCTCGCCCTGGACGACGACGCCCTGCTCGACGCCCTCGCGGAGAACGGCCGGATCCCGATGGAGGTGCGCCGGTCACCGATGCGGCACCAGTTCGTACCGGTCATCCGCGGAGACCTCTCGCTGCTCGCCGGGCACCGCCCCGCCCCCGAGCCGCGGCCCCTGCCGAGCGACCTCGTCGCCTGGTACGGCGACGGCGACGCGGACACCCCGCCCGAGGTGATGGCCGGCTGGCGGCACTACACCCGGCGCACGCACGTCGGCGAGGCCTTCGCCGGTGGCCACTTCTTCCTCCATGAACGCTTCGAGGAGGTCGCGGCCCGGCTGCTCGGCCTGGCCGCGACACAGCGAGCGGACCGCTGACCGAGACCGGTCGGCGGCCCGCTCGCGAGAGGCGGCGCCAGGAGGGGGATGCCGGAGAAGCGGCGTCCGCGCTGGTCAGTGCTGGTCGCTACCGGTCAGGGCTGGTCAGTGCTGCACCGGACAGCCGTTCCCGCCGCCGCGCACCGGGGCGTCGGTGTCGTGCCGGGTGCCGAGCAGCCAGTACGCGTCCTCCGCCGCGCGCCACAGTTCCGGAAAGAGCGCCAGCTGCGAGCGGGCCTCCAGCGTCGCCAGGGACCGGCCGCCCAGACTCTGCGGCAGCTCGAACTCGTCGTCGCCCTCCTCGTTCCCCTTGCGCAGCCCGGGCTGGCCGCCGAGCTGCGACCAGACCATGATCAGATGGTGCTGCTTCCAGCCGAGGACACTGCCGTCCAGCCGCAGCATCGCCTCCCGCACCAGGGCCAGCGACTGCGACCCGGACGAGCGGGGGCCGTCGTAGCCGTCGTCCTGCTGGGCGATCACGTCCTGCAGGGACAGCCCGGCGCGCTCCACCGCCTGCTCGTAGGCCTTCCAGACCGGACGGGCCACCCGCCGCAGGTTGCGGTAGCCGGGCGAGTCCAGGCCGGTGGCGTCCTCGGGGAGCGCGTTGCGCATCATCAGCAGGCTGTGCTGCGGCAGGTGGTCGGTGAGCAGCCGTACCGCCTGGACGGTGACCTCGCTGAGCCCGGTGGCCCGGTCGAACATGCGGACCGCCTGGTGGTACCGGTCGTCGTCCAGGTGGCCGATGGCGCGGCGCAGCTCGTAGTGGACCTGTACCCAGGCGTACTCGGTGATGAGGTGGGTGACCTGGAAGAACCGCTGGTCGGGGTGTTCCGTCTCGCTCTCCGGGACGAGGGCGCCGAGGGCGTCGGTGAGATGCAGGACGTTCTCGTAGTTGCTGCCCCGGTCGAAGTCGTAGGAGAGCAGGGCGTTGGGCTCGTCCGGGTTCAGCGAGCGCTTCACCGGGTCTCCTCTTTGGTGTACTCGACCAGCCAGTGGCCGGGCAGCTCGAACTTCGTGGAGCCGGTCAGGGTGAGTCCGACGCCGGCGCCGAGGTCGCGCAGGTCGTCCATGCTGCGTTCGCGGCCGCCGAGCAGGACCAGCATCAGCAGGTCGGCGTAGCTCGCCATCACGGGGTCCTTGCCGCTGTCCAGCAGCCGCTCGACCACCACGACCCGCCCGCCGGGGGCGAGCGCCGCCGAGCAGCGGCCGAGGATGCGGGCGGCGTCCCGGTCGCTCCAGTTGTGCAGGGTGTTGGCGATCAGATAGACATCACCGCCGGCCGGAACCGGCTCGAAGAAGCTCCCCGCGACCAGCTCGCAGCGGTCGGACACCGGGGCGGTGACCCCGCCGGCCTCGTCGATGACGCTCGGCAGCTCCAGCAGCGTGCCGCGCAGCGCCGGGTGCTCGGTGAGCAGCTTCAGCAGCAGGGAGCCGTTGCCGCCGCCGACGTCCACGACGTGCCGCACCGACGCCCAGTCGTAGATACGGGCCAGTTCCGGCACGAGCCGGTCAGCGATCCGGGCGATGCCCGTGTTGAAGGACTTCTCGATGTCGGGGTGCGCCTCCAGGTCCTTCCAGAAGGGCCGCCCGTGCGCCTGCTCGTACACCGGCAGACCGGTGCGTACGGCGTCCATGAGCCGCCCGACGGCCGGTTCGAAGCGGGCCTCCATGGGCCGGCTGGGGTCCTCGTAGTCCAGCCAGCGGCGCAGATTGCTCGGGTGGTCGCCGAGCAGCACCCGGCCCACGTCGGTGAGCTCGTACGTCCGCTGCCGCGACGCGCTGTCGGTCGTCTCCTCGAAGAGGCCGAGGAGGCTGACGTAGTGCAGGACGCGGCCCAGGGACTGCTCGTCGGTGCCGGTCTCGGCGGCCAGGGCGGCGGCGGTCCGGTGTCCCTGCTCGACCAGGTCGGGCAGGCGGAGGGTCGCGGTCACCCGCACGGCGGTCGGGGTGAACCCGGAGCCCAGGGCGAGGATCGTGTTCAACGGGTCTTGGCGGAACACCAAAAGCCTCCAGTCGTTCTCGTTCGGTCGGTCGTTTCGCCGGGCGTTCCGGTGGAAATTCAGGGAGTGCTTTCGATCTCGTCCAAGGCGTCCAGGAACCGTGCGAGGTCCTTTTGTTCGCCGAGCGACGTGCGCAGGTAGCCGGGAAATCCGAACAGTCCTGCATTGCGAACGAGAATGCCGAAATCGGCGGCGAGACGATCCTGCGCGCGGGCACAGTCCCGGGCCGCGACGGCGACGAAGTTGGTCACGGAGGGCAGATGGGCGCGCCCGCGCCGGTCCAGCTCGCCTACGAACCAGCTCCGCCGCTCGGCGGTGGACCGGCGTACCCCGTCGACGAAGTCCCGGTCGCCGAGGGCGGCGGTCGCGGCCGCCTGGGCGAGCCGGTTCACGCTGAAGGGCAGGGCGCGCAGGGTCCCCCGCAGCCCGGCGATCAGCTCGGGCCGGCCTACGGCGTAGCCGACGCGCAGCGCGGCCAGGCCGTAGGCCTTGGAGAAGGTGCGCAGCGCGACGACGGGCGCGCCCTCGTCCAGCAGATCGCGGGTCTGCGGGGTGTCCGGGTCGGCGAACTCCATGTACGCCTCGTCGAAGACCAGCGGGACCCCGCTGCGGCCGGAGGCGTCGACCAGCGCGGCCAGTTCCCGCCGGGTGAGGGCCGCGCCGCTGGGGTTGTGCGGGTTGCACAGATAGCCGATCCCGTGTCCGGGCAGTCGCGCGGCGAAGGCGGTGGCGTCGACGGCGGTGCCGCTCAGCGGTACGGCGCCGCAGCCGCGCCCGGTGAGCTCCAGACAGGCCCGGTAGCCGGGGAACGTCCCGTCGGTGACAAGCCCGGGAAGGGTCCGGTCGCCGAGGGTGAGGGCGGTGGCCAGGACCAGCTCGTCACTCCCGTTGGCGACGGCGATGTGGTCCGGGCCGACACCCCAGTGCGCGGCGAGCGCCCGCACCAGTTCCTGCCGCTCGGGGTCCGGGTAGACGTTGACCCGCCCCAGTTCACGCTCGGCCGCCCGCACGGCCGCCTTGCTGGCGCCGTGGGGACTCTCGCTCAGGTGCAGCCGGATCAGGTCGTCGGCGCCGGGGACACTCGTGTTGAACGCCTTGCCGGCGGCCGGGGCGGCCTGTCCCGCGGCCGGGGTCACAGACTGTCCCCCAGGAGGACGCCGAAGCAGTAGCTGCCGACCTCCGCCTCGAGGGTCAGGAAGCAGTGTTCGCTGCCGGCCGGGATCCGCATGACGGCCGGGGAGAGCAGTTCATGACGTCCGCCGTCGAGTTGGACCTCGATGCGGGCGCCGCCCTTGTTCGGGGAAACCAGCAGGTAGAGCTCGTCGACCGGGTGGGTGTGCGGCGCGGCGACCGGTTTGCCGACCAGGGTGCTGAGTTCACCGCCGGCGAGCTGCACGGGCAGGCCGCCGAACATGTCGGCGGTGAGGTAGAAGGGCGCGGGCTGGTGATGTCCGGCCACGGCGAGGGGGATGGGCAGATCCTCCACGATCTCGGGGCCGGCGGGACATCGTTCGCTCATCACTGGGCCTCCAGGACGAACAGGTAGGTGTGGGGGGCGCCGAAGGGAACCGTGCGGCGCAGGTGCAGCCCGCCCTCGTGGAAGAGGTCCTCGTACTCCTCGCGCGTGTAGACCGGGACGCCCATCAGCGCGTGGGCGAGCTCGAAGCCGCTGGAGAAGACGGGCAGCGTGTCCTTCTCCCCGCGCGGGCGGACGGTGGTGTCGGCGAGCAGGAAGGTGTGCGCGCGGGGGAACGCCTTGCGCAGCGCCGGGATGACGTCCGTCCGGGTGGTGGGGTCGACGAGCAGGTCGTGCAGGAACATGAAGCTCATCGCGACGTCCACCTGGTCGGCGCCCTCGATGCGGCGGCCCCGGAAGAGGATGTCGAGGACGTCGGCGCAGATCGGCTGGACGCGGTCGGCCAGTTCGTGCCGTTCGACGGTGCCGGCGGCCAGCTCGGTGGCCGAGGCGCTGATGTCCAGGCCCAGACCGCGGGCGCCGGGGCGGGACTTGACGAGGCGGCACACGCGTTCGCTGATCCCGCTGCCGAGGTCGGCGATGACGGAGAAGTCGAGTGCGGCGATCTGCTCGTCGAGCAGGTTCCGCATCAGGGCCATGTCGGCCTGGGCCGAGCCGAGCGCCACCATGGCCTCGTCGCGCAACACGTCCTTGCCGAAAGCGCGTTCCCCTCGCGCGATGGACGCGGCGTTGGCGAAGACGTCGTGGTACCCGCCCACGCCCCAGGTGAAGAACCCTATTTTCCGACGGAGGTCGCCCCAGGCCGGCGTGGGTGTCACCCGGTCGTCGAGGACGTCGAGATATCCGAAGGCCTCCGCCGCCGACAACAACTGACGGAAAACCCTTTCGTCCAGCTGTCGTCGCCAACAGTACTCGCGCACGTCGAGCCGGTCGGTCGCGTCGAACCAGGCGAAGAGCCCCAGTTGCTCCAGGGCGAAAACGACATGTGTGGAGATGAATCCGTTGAAGGCGGTGTCGGCATCGAGCGGGGTGTTCGCGGCGCCCTGCCATTCGGCGGGACGGAAAACGCTTTCACCCAACTCTTGGAGGCCGTCACGGGAAAGGGGAGCAGTCACGAGAAGTGCCTTCCTTGTTTCGGTCGAATGCCGAGCTCCGGTCGAACCGACGTCGAGCCGGCCCGGAGTCGGCTTGAGGCGATGCCGACGCCCGAATCGGCGGCAACCGGTTACACGCGGGGCGAAGTGGCGGCGACGTGTTCCACCGCCACCGCCAGTTCCCGCACGGTGGGGTGGTCGAAGAACAGCCGGTTGGGAAGCCGGACACCGAGTTGTCGGCGCAGCCGCATGAGCACCTGCGTGGCTTTCAGGGAATGACCGCCCGCCTCGATGAAAGGGGTGTCGTCGTCGAAGTCGTCATGCCCGAGGACCTCGGTCCACGCGGCTCTGACCTGGTCTTCCATGGCCCGCACAGACGGTGTCACGGGCGGTTCGGAAACCGGCCCGGAAGGCAGTCCTGAATGCCGCCCACCAGGCGGTCCGGAAGATTGCCCGGCATGCGGATCCGGACGTGTTTTCACGCCGTCGTCACTCAAAAGAATTCCCCCGTGTCATGACGGATCACGGTCGATCGCCCCGGATGCGGAGCAGCCGTGGAAAGGCCCCGCGCATGGGCGTGGCCGGGTCGAGCTTCAATTGTTTTCCCCCGTAGAAACGGACGCTCCACCGGTGGGTCAAACCGGTTCGGTCCCTGAGGTGATTGCTCACCTGGCGGCAGACTGCCGATATCGGAGAGTAGGCAGCGGCCATCGAGCCAGTCAAGGGTCGAATGTCGGCCAGCCAGCACCGGGATCACCTTTGGCCAACACTTCAACGCTGGGTGTAAACCCGTCTTGTGATTCACTTGCATCGGCCATCCGGTTGGCCGAAAAGCGGGTTGACGGCCGAAACTCGGCACCTCTACGGTCGATGAGTCGATTGTGAACGCAGTATTTCAAGGGTTGCGTTCGAGGCCGACATCAACCGGCGTGACAGGGGGAATGATGTACGCCGCAACGGGGGAGACAGAACCGGTCGACCAACCGGTTCCATATTCCGTCAGAGTCCTTTTCGAACTCCGATGATCCTCGGATCGGTGACCACCTGACCCGTGGCCGCCTGATCCCTCAAAGGCCGTAGCCGGCCTTTTCCATCATTCACACGGTGTTGTCTACCGCTGCCCGCCGCACGGCGCAGACCTGTGCGCGCACCGCTGGACGGGCAGCGGCATTCGTCACGAGATGCATCAAGGAAGCGTGTTGAGGCATGCGATTCTGGGCGCCGGGGGAGTCGGGCTCGCCCTCGGAGCGGCGCTGGCCCGTGCCGGCCACGAGGTCGTGCTGGTGATGCGGGAGTCCTCACGAGCCCGCTACCACGGCGTGATCGACGTCCACAGCAAACTGCACGGCGACCTCGCCGTCGAGGCACGCGCGGTGGAGCGGCTCGACGAGCCGGTCGACGTCCTGTGGGTGACGGTGAAGGCGCCCGCGCTGGACGCCGCCCTGGCCCGGGTCGCCCCACGGCTGACCCCGGACTCGGTCGTCCCCCTGCTCAACGGACTCGACCATCCGCGATCGCTGCGGACCAGGTTCGGGCCCCGCCAACTCGTCGGCGCGATCCTCATCGAGGCGGAACGCACCGCGCCCGGCCGGGTCACCTGGAACTCCCTGTACGCGGAGGTCAGCCTCGCGACCACCGACGGCGACCACGCCGGGGACGGCCCCGAGGACCGCGACCACGCCGGGGACGGTCCCGAAGGGGGTGTCGGCACCGGCGGCCGGCGGCTCGGCGGGCTCGCCGAGGTCCTCGCCGACGCGGGTCTCGGCTGCACCCCGGAGCGGGATCCGGCGAGCGTCCTGTGGCGCAAGCTGGTCCTCCTGCTGCCGTTGGCGCTGGCCACCACCGCGGCCGACGGCCCCCTCGGCATCGTCCGCCGACGGCCCGAGCTGTCCGCCCTGCTGCGCGACGCCGCCCGGGAAGCCTGTGCCGTCGCCGCCGCGGACACCGTCGTGGTCGACGACCGGAACCTGCTGCACACCCTGGACACCCTGCCCGGCCGGACCGACACCTCCCTGCACCGGGACGTCGCCGCCGGGGTCCGGCCGACCGAACTCGCCGCGCTCACCGAGCCGGTGCTGCGCCGCGCCCGGGACCACCACGTGGCCGTACCCGCGCTGACCGAACTGGCCCGCAGGGCCGCGGAGCGGGAGCGGCCGGCGGAAGTTCCCGCACCGCACCGATCCACCTACCGCAAGGGAGAAACGCCATGACAGTCGGTTCGGGCGAGACACTGGACGAAACCCTGGAAGCGACCCTCAAGGAGATCCTCGTCGAGGACCTCTTCCTGGACGTGCCCACCGAACGCATCGGGGACGACGACGGCCTCCAGGACGTGCTGGGCCTGGACTCCCTCGGCTTCGTGGAGCTGCGCGCCCAGTGCGAGCAGCGCTTCGGCGTGGCCATCACGGACGCCGAGTTCACCCCTCTCCACTTCCACTCGGTGCGCACGGTGGCCAACCTGGTGCGCACCCTGCGTACGGGCACCGCCGGCGAGCACCTGGCGGTCCCGCAGTGAGGGAACCCGCCTCCTCCGAGCAGATGGACGTCTGGCTCGCCTGCCAGCGCGAACCGGAGTCCGACCGCTACAACGTCACCGTCGACCTGGAGTTCACGCCGACCGTCGACATACCGGCGCTGCGTGCCGCACTCGGCGATGTGCTGACCGCCCACCCGGCCCTGCGCTGCGCCTTCGCCACCGAGGGCGGCGAGCTGTGGCGCACCGCCGAGACCGACCCTCCGATGGCGTTCGTCACCGACCGGCTCCCCGGCCGCTACGACCGTGCGCAGGCCCTCGCCCGCGCGGTCGTCGCCGGCCGCGCACCCTTCGACCTGGCCACCGCACCGCTGCTGCGGGCGACGCTGCTGGCCGGGGAGGGCGGCGCGCTGCTCGCCGTCACGATGCACCACATCGTCTCCGACGGCTGGTCCAGCCGGATCCTCGCCGAGGACCTGGTGACGGCGTACCGGGCCCGGACGACGGGTGCCCCGGTCCCGGCTCCGCGCCCGTCGTCCGGCATCGATGCCGACATCGATGCCGGGACCGGTACGGGTGCCGGTGCCGGTGCTGCTGCCGAGGCCGGCGTCCAGGGCGGTCGCGACGCCGACGCCGACATTGATGCCGACGCCGACGCCGACGAGTACTGGACCTCCGTCCTGCGCGACGCCCCCGCCTCCCTCGCGCCCCCGCACGACCTGGTGCCGGAGGACGGCTTCCCCGGTCCCTCAGGCCGGGTGGAGGTGCTCCTGCCCGCCGAGGTACACGCGGGCGTCCAGGCGCTCGCCGCCGCCGAACGCGGCTCCCCCGCCGTCGTGCTGCTCGCCGCATGGTCGGTACTGCTGCACGCGTGGGCCGGGGAGTCCGAGGGCACCTTCGGCATGGTCTTCGCCGGCCGCCGGTACGCCGACGCCGAGCGTGTCGACCTGTTCAGCCGGGCGCTGCCGATGCGTGACCGGATGTCCCTCGACGACCGCTTCCTGGAGGTGGCGGCCCGGCTGCGCGAGCAGATGCTCGACGCGATGGAACACGCCCACCTCCCGGTGCGGCGGCTGCGGGCGATCCGCAGCGCGCGGGCCGACGGGCCGGGCGTCGAGCGGACGGTGTTCATGTACACCCCCGCCTACGAGGACGAGTGGCAGGCCGGAGAGGTGACCGTCCGCCGCTTCGACCACCCGGACGAGTCGACGAAGTACGAGTTCTCGGTCAACGTGCTGGAGGGCTCGGCCGGTACCCGGCTGTGCGTCTACTACGACACCGCCCGCTATCTCCCCGCCACCGCCGAGCTGTTCGCGGCGGAACTGCGCGAGCTGCTGGCCCGCGCCGTGACCGCCCCGGACAGCACCTGCGGCGATCTGCTCGCCGCCTGCGACCCGGGCCTGTCCGAGGTCGCCGCGCACGGCGCGCCCGTCGCGTCACCGGCGCCCGGCATCCCCGAGCTGGTCCTGCGGCACGCCGCCGACCGCCCGGACGCCATCGCCGTACGCCACGGCGAGCGCACCCTCACCTACGGCGAACTCGCCTACCGTGCAGGTGAGTTGGCCGGCTGGCTGCGCGACCGGGGTGTCGGGCCCGGCGACACCGTGGCGCTGCTGCTCGCCCCTGGCGTCGAGACCCCGGTGTTCTGGCTGGCGTCCGCCCTGGCCGGCGCCGCCTACCTCCCCCTCGACCCCGCCTATCCGCAGGCCCAGCTCCAGCTGATCGTGGACGACGCCCGTCCCGCGGTCCTCGTCGTCGACCCCGACTGCGGACAGACCCTCGACGTGCCGGAGGGCAGCGCCGTACCGGTCGACGAGGCGCTCGCGCGGGCCCGCGGCCGGTCCGCCCCCGAGCTCGCGTACGACGACACCGCGACCCTCTGCGTGCTCTACACCTCCGGCACCACCGGCCGGCCCAAGGGGGTCGTGCTGCCGCACCGCGGGCTGGCCCGGCTCTTCGTACGGCCCGACTTCCTCCCGCTGGACGAGACGGACGTCGTCGCGCAGCTGTGCCCGCTCAACTTCGACGGCGCCAGCTACGAGATCTGGGGCGCCCTCACGCACGGCGCCCAACTGGTCGTCCTCGACAAGCACCTGGTGCTCAGCCCCCGTGAGATGCGGACGGTGGTCCGCGAGCGCGGGGTGACCACGCTGCTCGTGACGACACCGCTGCTCAACCGGATCATCGAGGACGCTCCGGACCTGCTCCAGTCGCTGCGGCGGGTGTACTTCGGCGGCGAGCTGATCTCCGTACGGCACATGCGCCGTGCGCTGCGCTGGTCCCGGCCGGGCGTCCTGCTGCACAGCTACGGCCCCACCGAGAACTCCTTCACCTCGACCTGGTTCCCGATCACCGACCTCGCGCCGAACGCCAGGACGGTCCCCATCGGCCGACCCGTGCCCGGCACCGAGGTACGGGTCGTGCAGGAAGGCGGCACCCGTCCGGTGCCG
Organism: Streptomyces sp. NBC_00080; assembly: GCF_045041255.1. Classification (NCBI taxonomy): domain Bacteria; kingdom Bacillati; phylum Actinomycetota; class Actinomycetes; order Kitasatosporales; family Streptomycetaceae; genus Streptomyces; species Streptomyces sp. NBC_00080. The sequence continues at coordinate 6,464,240 of NZ_CP108235.1, read as the reverse complement.
CGCGGGGTTCCGGGCGAACTGCTGCTCGGGGGCGCGGGGTTGGCCGACGGCTATCTGAACGCGCCCGGGATGACGGCGGACCGGTTCGTCACCGACGGCCCGAGCCGCCTCTACCGGACCGGTGACCGGGTGCGCTGGCGCCCCGACGGTCTGCTGGAGTTCATCGGCCGCAACGACAACCAGGTCAAGATCCGCAGCCAGCGCGTCGAACTCGGCGAGGTGGAGGCGGTGTTGGACGCGCACCCGGCCGTCGAGTCGGTCTTCGTCACGACGCGCGTCAACCGGCGCGGCGAGAAGGAGATCGTCGCCTACGCGGTGGCCACGCCCGGCACGGACGCCGACGAGCTCGGTCGGCACGCCAGGCTGCGGCTACCCGCCTTCGCCGTCCCCAGCCACCTGCTGCTGGTCGGGGAGCTGCCGCTCACCCCGACCGGCAAGATCGACCGGCGCCGGCTGCCGGACCCGGAGCGGGCGACCGGGTCCGCCCGGCCCGACCCCGCTCCGGCCCCCACGGCGGCCCTCGCACCGGAGCCGCCTCCGGTGGCATCCGCGGCTTCCATGGCTTCCGGCCCTCCCCTCAGTTCCGCGAGCTCCGCGACCTCCGCGGCCTCCGTGACGGAGGGCGTGCGGGCCGCCTGGCGGGCGGTGCTGGAGCACGACGGCTTCGGGCCCGACCGCAACTTCTTCGACGCCGGCGGCCATTCGCTGCTGCTGGTGAGACTGCGGGAGCAGCTGCGGCTGGCAACCGGCGCCGACCTCCCGGTCATCGACCTGCTGCGCCATGTCACGGTCCGCGAGCAGGCCCGTCTGATCGCCACGGCCCACCGGCCCGTGAGCGGAACGGCGGCCCCGGCCGGGCCGGTGTCCCGACGACCCCTCGACGGCACGCCGTCGCGGCCGGCCGGCACGGCGCCGGTGGCGGCTCCCGGTCCGCGGATCGTCGCCCTCTCCGCCGCCACCGCCGAGGCCCTGCTCGTCGCCCGTGAACGGCTGGCCGCCCATCTGGAGGCGAACCCGGACCTGGCACTGGCGGACGTGGCCCACACGCTGGAGGTGGGCCGTCGGCACTTCGGTCACCGGTGCGCCGTCGTGGCGTCCGACCTGGCCGAGGCGGTGCGCGCCCTGCGGGCCCCGCACACCGCGACGCCCGCCGCCCCCGGTTCGCCCCCGGCCGTGGTGTTCGCCTTCGCGGACGGCACGCCGGACGGCACCGGCCGGGCCGCCGAACCGCTCACCCGCCAGCTGCGCCTGGCCGGCCGGTTCGCCGAACGGGGCGTGACCCCGGCGGCGGTGTACGGCATGGGAACGGGACGGTTCGCGGCCGCGGTGGTGAGCGGCGCGCTCACGGCCGGGGAGGGCGAGGAAGGTGTACGGCTGGTCGCCGACGGGGCCGGCGCACACATCCCCGTACCCCGCCGTCCTGCCCTGTTGTGGTCCACCGCGCTGGGTCCGCTGTTCCCCGACGGGCCCGCCCCGCAGGAACAGCATCTGTCGGCCGAGGCCGAGCCGGCCAAGCTGCTCCGGACGGCCTGTGACCGGCTCGGCGAGGTGGCCGTCCTCGACCTCACGGCCGAGGACCCCGACGAGCGGGCCCTGCTGACGGCCCTCGCGGCCCTGTGGTGCCAGGGCGCCGAGGCGCGGCTGACACCGGCCGGCCCGGCCCGTCGTCTGCGTCTGCCCGGCCACCCCCTGTCCTGGGCGTCTTCCGCGTCCCCGCTCTCCGTACATTCCTGAAGGAAGGTCCGCATGTCGCACGTACGTGGCGAAGCCGCCGTTCTCGTCGAACCCGGGCGCCTGGAGGTGGCGGAGGTCGCCTTCCGGGAGCCGGCCGAGGGAGAGGTCCTCGTCCGCAACACCGTGGCCGCCATCTGCGGCAGCGATGTGCACCGGGTGCGCGCCGAGTCCCCCTTCTTCCGGGACATGCGCGACCACCCCTATCCGTGCCCGGCGGGCTACCCGGGGCACGAGGGCGTCGGGGAGGTCGTCGAGAGCCGGTCGGCCCGCTTCTCGCCGGGCGACCTGGTGCTCACCGTGCCCAACCACGCCTACATGGCGTCGTTCGCGCGCTACCAGACGATCGCCGACCGGTTCCTGCTGCCGGTGAAGGGCACCGGGGCGCCGACCGTCCAGCTGATGGCGCAGCAGCTCGGGACCGTCGTGTTCGCGCTGAAACGGTTCTGGCCGGAGCCCGTGCCGGAGGGGTCGACGGCCGCCGTCGTCGGCGTCGGCTCGGCGGGGCTGCTGTTCCAGCAACTGCTCAAGCACCGCGGGTTCGAGAAGGTCGTCGCGGTCGACCTGGAGCCGGGGCGGCTGGCGGTGGCCCGTTCCCTCGGTGCGGACGCGACCGTGCACGTGCCCGGGCAGAGCGCCGAGGAGGTCGTCATGGAGGCGACCGGCGGCAAGGGCGCCGACCTGGTCGTGGAGGCGGCCGGCACCGACGGAGCGCGCGAGCACGCGATGCGGATGGTCGGCCAGCACGGCCGGCTGGGCTTCTTCGGCATGCCCGAGGACTACGACATGCGCATCCCGTACGCCCATCTCTTCGTCCGCCAGGCGCAGTTGATCACCGCGGTCGGCGGGGCCCAGCTGGAACCCGGGCTCCCCTCCTTCCGGACCGCGCTGGAACTGATCGGGGACGGCTCGATCCGGGTCGACGACCACATCACCCACACCTTCGACATCAAGAACATCGCCGACGCCTTCGACCTCGCGCACAACCGGCAGGACGACGTCGTCAAGATCGCGCTCACTTTCGGCTGACGGGAGGACAGGCATGTCGGAACTGGCCAAGCACTCGGCCCCGGTGGCCGTCATCGGCGTCGGCGGCCGCTTCGCCCGGGCGCCCGACGTAGGGGCGTTCTGGGACAACCTCGTCGCGGGCCGGGACTGCTTCCGGCGGGAGCCGGTCCCGGTCGTGGAGGACCTGGGCGAGGACCGGCTGCGGGTCCACTCGTGGGGGACCGCCCCGCACCGAGACACCTACGACCACACGCTCGTCGGCGTCGAGGGGCTGGACCCTCAGCACGGCATCCTGCAGGAGTCGCTGTGGCAGGCGGCGGAGGACGCCGGGGTCAGGCTGTCGGCGATCGCCGACCGGACCGCCGTCTACGCCGGCTGCGCCCGCACCAAGCATGTGCCGCGGGCCGCCTTCGACGACGTGGTGCAGGTCGACCCGACGTTCGCCGGGCCCTACTTCTCCTATCTGCAGGACCTGTGGGGCGAGTCGTTGATGCTGGACTCGGCGTGCGCCACCTCCACCGTGGCCGTCCAGCTCGCCTGCCAGAGCCTGCGGGCGCACGCCTGCGACTACGCGCTGGCCGGGGCGGTGGCGATCCAGGAGGACGCCGACGGCTCCTATCTGCGGACCCCGCGCAGCATCTACTCCACCGAGGGCATCGTGCGCCCCTTCGACCGCCGACACAACGGCGTGGTGCCCGGCGACGGCTCCGGGGCCGTCCTGCTGCGCAGACTGGACGACGCCCTGCGCGACGGCGATCCGGTCTACGCCGTCATCCGGGGCGGCGCCGTCACCAACGACGGGCGGGCCAAGCCCGGTTTCGTCATCCCCGGTGTCGACGGCAAGGTCCGCGCGGTGCGCCGGGCGCTGGAGGCGGCGGGGCTGACCGGGGCCGACGTCGACTACGTCGAGACGCACGGCGTCGGCATCCCCCTCAACGACCAGATCGAGGCGACCGCCCTGATCGAGGCCCTCGGCACCGAGGGGCCGCCGGTGGCGGTCGGCTCGGTGAAGGCCTCCGTCGGTCACTGCGACACCGCCGCCGGCATGGCGGCCCTGATCAAGACGTGCCTCGCGATCGACCGTGGCTTCCTGCCCGCGACCCCGAACACCGAGGTCCCCATCGAGGAGTTCACCGGGCGCGGCGAACGCTTCGGCATCCTCCCCGAAGGCCGTCCCTGGCCCACGAACGGCCGCCCACGCACGGCCGGCCTGATGTCGGCCGGCGTGGGCGGCACCAACGCCTTCCTCGTCCTCGAGGAAGCCCCGGCCCACTGACGCCGGGCCACTGACCACTCATCAGTTTCCGTTTTCCTTACCGAGGAGCACGCATGTCCGTCACCGCCGACCTCTACATCGAGGTCAAGAACTTCTACGCCCGCCAGATGCGCGTCCTGGACGACCTGGACATCGAGCGTTTCACCGCCACCTTCACCGAGGACGGCTCGGTCGCCCACCCGCACCGCGGCGAGAAGGTGGAGGGCCGCGAGGCGATGCGCACCAAGATGAAGAGCATGCTCCCGATGTACGAGGGGCTCGTCACCCGGCACTGGTTCGACCACTTCCTGATCGAGCAGACCGAGGGCGACGGCCTGCGCGTCACCTACTACTCGCTGGTGACCCAGACGAACACGCTGGACGAGGTGCACTTCTTCTCCTCGTCCAGCGTCGAGGACCAGATGGTGCGCGAGGAGGGTGAACTGCGCATCCGGGAGCGGGTCATCCACCGCGACAACCCCAAGTACGGCCGAGTGATCTGACCCCGCCCACGCATCCGTGAACCGCCGAAGGAGGGCAGAGCAGATGGCAGAGCAGAGGGCAGATCAGCCGGCGGAGCAACCGGCGGAACAGTCGGCGGGGCAGCCCACGGAGTCCTGGGAACCGCCGCCGGCCGAGTGGAACGACACGGCGCGGCCGTTCGAGGACCAGGTCAGCATGATCGACCTGATCGAGCGGCGCGTCCGGGAGTCCCCCGACGCTCCCGCCGTCCGCCTCGGCGAGGGGGAGGTCAGGACGTACGCGCAACTGTGGGCCGACTCGGGCCTGCTCGCCCGGTTCCTCGCCGGTCACGGGGTGGGCCGGGGCGCGTTCGTCGGCATCCTGCACGAGAACTCGTGGGACAGCGTGCTGGCCGTCGTCGGTGTGCTGCGCACCGGCGCCGCCTACGTGCCGCTGGACGCGCGCTGGCCGGCCACCCGGATCGCGGCGCCGCTACGTCAGTCGGGCATCGACTGGCTCGTCACCGGCCACGCCCTGGCGCGCCGCGCGGAGGAGGCCGGGCAGCTCGCGGGCTCCGGCGTGCGGCTGGTCTGCACGGATCTGCGGGCAGCGGCCCCGGACCCGCTGGACACGGAGACGGTCGGCCTGCTGTGGGACACCGTCGCCGAGGACGAGGACCTGGCCCGGGCCTCGGGCTTCAATCAGAACCCCGGCGACGGGATCTCCGCGGCGCAGATCGACACGTACGTCTCGCACGTGCGCGACCTGGTGCTGTCGGCGGCTCCGACGGTGGAGCTGCCCCGGGTCGTCGAGGTGGGCTGCGGTGCCGGTCTGATCGCGGGTGCGCTGCGGGACCGGGTGGCCGGTTACACGGGCGTCGACGTGTCGGCCGTGGCGCTGGAGCGGGCGGCGCGGGAGGCCGGCGAGGGGGCACGGTTCGTGCGGGCCGCGGCCGCCGACCTCGGCCGGGTGGTGGCCCCGGCGAGCGCGGACGTCGTCCTGCTCGCGAGCGTCGCCCAGTTCTTCCCCGGGTTCGAGTACCTGCGGTCCGTGCTGCGGGACGCCGTGGGCGCCCTGGCGCCGGGCGGGGCGGTGGTGCTCGCGGACCTCGCCGACCTCGGGGAGCCGGGCGAGGGACCCGACTCCGGTCATCTGCGGGTGCCCGCCGAGTGGTTCGGGCACCTCTCCGCCCAACTCGGGCTGCCGGTACGGGCGGAGATCCACCGACGCGGTGGGGACGGCTGGCCGCCGGTCCTGCGGGACCGGTACGACGTCGTCCTGCGCCTCGCGCCGCACGACACGCCCACCCCGTACACGCCGGTGATCAGCGCCTGGAGCGACGTCGAGGAGGCCCACGCCCTGCCGCTGCCGGCCGGCCCCGGCGCCGACGACACCGCGTACGTCATCTTCACCTCGGGCTCCACCGGCGTACCGAAGGGCGTGTCGGTGCGCCACCGCAGTGCCGTCAACGTCATCCAGTGGGTGAACGAGACCTACGCGGTGGGTCCGGACGACTGTCTGCTGTGGGTCACCGCGCTCACCTTCGACCTGTCGGTCTACGACCTGCTCGGCGTGCTCGCGGCCGGCGCCAGTCTGCGTGTGGTCCCCGCCGCCGAACTGTCCGACGGTGAAAGGCTGCTGGACATCATGCTGCGCGAGCCGATCACCTTCTGGGACTCGGCGCCCGCCGCGCTCGGCATGGTGATGTCCTTCGCCGACGAGCCGGGCGGGACGGACAGGGCGTCCGAGGCGAGCGCGACGGACGGGACGGGTACGACGGGTACGACGGCGGACGGCGGGTCGGTGCCGAGCCTGCGGCTGGTCTTCCTCAGCGGCGACTGGGTACCGCTGGCCCTGCCCGGCCGGGTCCGGGCCCGCTTCCCGCGGGCCCACGTCGTGGCGCTGGGCGGCGCGACCGAGGCGACGATCTGGTCCAACCACTTCGACGTCGGCGAGATCGACCCGGCCTGGACGAGCGTCCCGTACGGCAAGCCGATCCAGAACGCCCGCTACTACGTCCTGGACGGCGACCGCAAACCGTGTCCGATCGGCGTCGAGGGCGATCTCCACATCGCGGGCGTGGTGGTGGCCGACGGGTATGTCGGCGATCCGGAGCTGACGGCCGCGAAGTTCACGGCCGACACGGTGGGCGGCCTGGCGGACGAGTCCATGTACGCCACGGGCGACCGGGCGCGCTGGATGGCCGACGGCAACCTGGAGTTCCGGGGCCGCCGGGACGACCAGGTCAAGGTCCGCGGCTACCGGATCGAACTGGGCGAGGTGCTGGCCGCCCTGCGTCAGGTGCCGGGGGTGGTCGACTGCGCGGTCACCACGCTGCGGGGCGACGACGGCCCGCAGATCGTGGCTGCCGTGGCGGTGGGGGGATCGGAGCCCTCGCCGGGCGGCGGGTTCGTCCGCCGCCACCTCGCGCAGAACCTGCCCAGCTACATGCTTCCGGAGCATGTGCTCGTCCTGCCGGCCCTGCCGGTCGGCCCCACCGGCAAGGTCGACCGGGAACGGCTGGCCCGTCTGGCCGCCCGCCCCCGGAACCGCCGACGGACCTGAGAGCCGAGGAGGAGGGGACACCCGGCGAACCGAGGGGGGTCGGGACACCCGGCAGGCGCCGGATGTCCCGACCCCCCTCGCGGCCGCACGGTCCTAGCCGCGCACGCCCAGCTTCCACACCATCGCGGCGACGGCGTCGCTGTTGACGTCCAGGGCCCGCCTGTCGATGTTGGCGGGGGTGTCGCAGGCCTGGTGGTAGCACTTGTCCATGGCCTCACCGGCGGTGCCGCCCCACTTCGCGGCCTGCTCCGGGGTCTTGATCTCGGCGGATCCGGTGAAGATTCCGCCCACCGGAACGCCCTTGGCCAGAAACGGCTCGTGGTCGCTGCGGCCGTTGAGGGCGGTCGCGGGCTCGGTGGGGATGCCCTTGGCGGCGAAGTACCGGTCGAAGTGCCGGGCGACCTCCGGGCTCTGGTCATAGACGAAGTAGCCCGGGTTCGGTGAGCCGATCATGTCGAAGTTCAGATAGGCGGTGATCTTCGACAGTTCGGCCGCCGGCAGGGTGTTCACGTAGTGCGTGGACCCGATGTAGGTCTCCTCCTCCGTTCCCCAGAAGCCGAACCGGAGGTGCTGGGAAGGGGTGACGTTCTTCGCGGAAACCGTCAGCGCGGTCTCCAGGATCGCGGCGACGCTGGAGCCGTTGTCGTTGATTCCGGGACTTGTCTCCACCGAGTCGAGGTGCGCCCCGACCATGAGGACTTTTCCGGTCTGACCGCCCCTGGGCCAGTCGGCGATCAGATTCCAGCTCTTCTTTCCACCGAACTCGAATTCCTGGAGCGAGGTGGTGAATCCGGCGGCGTCCAGCTTTTTCTTCACATAATCGACGGAGGCCTGATAGCCGGCCGTGCCATGGGCGCGGTTTCCGCTGTTCGCGTCCGAGATCCGCTGGAGCGCGTCCAGGTGCCGCATCACTCTGGAGACCGAGAGGTCGGGTGCCGCACCTGCCTGAGCAGGCTCTTCCGCATGCACACCGACCGTTGTCAGCAACAGGACGGACAGTGTGGACGCCGCGACGACGGCCGGACGGGACGGCTTGAAAGGCACAGCTGTTTCCCTTCTCGGTACGAGCAATTGATCTTTCCGAATGCTTCCACGAAGCCCGCACCGAAGCCAACAGACTTCAACAGACTTCACAAACGGAACCGTCCGGACGCTGCTTTTCCGCCAGGTAGGCCACAATGGCTTTCCCTCCCGAAAGCCCACCGGAAATCAACGGTCGACAACCGACGCCACGCCGGAAAAGCACGTGCATTCATGACGCGTTTCGCACTGTCGAGAACGGCTCGGCCGAACCACGAAACCAACGAACGGCGGGACTGCGGGACTACGGGACTACGGGACCGAACAGCAGGACCGGACCACCGAGCACGTCACGGGGCGGGACGGTCGGAGTCGTCCACCGGCCCGCCGGACTCGTCCACGGGACCGGCCCCCGGGCATCTCACCGGACCGACGGCCGGGCGGCCGCACCCCTCCCGCCCGCCCCACCGCACCTCTCCCGCCCCACCCCATCGCGCCCGACTCCACCCCGGCCCACCCGTCACCGGAGCCCCGGACGTTACGCGCCGGAAACCTTGACGATCACATCGCCGGGTGCCACGATTCCGGCGCCGCCATGTTTACGTAAACATCAGCCACCCCAAGGCGTTGATGTTTACGCAAACATCGCGTGGCGGCCGCCGCCCAGCCCGCGCGTCCCCCAGCGCCGAGCCGCCTCTCCTGAAAGGGCACGTCATGCGCAAGACCCCCACCAGAGCCTCCCGCACCCCCCGCCTGCGCGCCGCCCTCGTCGCGGTCGCCGTCGCCGCCGTCACCGGCACGACCCTGGCCGGCAGCCCGGCCGCCGCCTCCTCCGGCGCCGCGCCGACCACCGACACGACCCAGTTCAAGGGCGTGAACTGGGCCGACCCGCGCGACAACTTCGCCGACGACCTCCTCCAGCTGTCCGGTCTTTCGACCACGGACACCTACCGGCAGACCTACGCGAAGGCGACCCGGATCATCGCGGCGTTCCGCGCGAACCTCGGCGCCAACACCGTGCGGCTGCCCATCAACCCGTACACGGTCGACGGCGCCTACTGGAAGTCCTATCGCGGGGTCATCGACGCGGCCTCGGACCAGGGCTTCAAGGTCATCGTGTCCTACTGGGAGGGCACGGGCGCCCAGAAGGACGGCTTCATCGACGACACGGCCACGTACTGGCCGATGTGGGACACCGTCGTCAAGGCGTACAAGAACGACAGCCGCGTCTACTTCGAGCCGATGAACGAGCCGCACGGCTACACCGACACCGAGTGGGCCGACATCGCGGCCAAGTGGCTGTCGGCGTACGCGAAGGTCCCGCGCAACCGGGTGTTCGTCAGCGGCGCCGGCTACAACGACCACGTCACCACGGTCTGTGCCGACCCGCGGCTGAAGGGCACGTACCTCTCCCTGCACCACTACGGGTTCTGGAAGGACTACGCGACCTACGACCAGTGGGTGGCCGACCTGAAGGTGCGCATCGGCGACTGCGCGAACCGGACCGTCGCGGACGAGTTCGGGGCCCCGATGACCACCGGGCTGAACTACAACGTGAAGACACCGGACGACAACTTCGTCAACTACGTCCAGGCCGTCACCGACACCTTCCGCGAGCTGAAGATGGGCTCCGTGTACTGGCCGGGTCTGCGTACCGACGACACGTACTCGCTGCAGACCCTCACCGGCACCACCGCCCGCCCCTGGCTGGCCACCACCAACCAGTCGGGCGCCGACCGCCTCGCCTGGGCATGGGGCCGAGGCAAGCCCGTCAAGGGCTGAGGCGCCCGAGGGTCCGGACGTGAGCCCCCTCGCCCGACCGGCTGCCCGGCAGCGGCCCCCACCGCGCCCGGCCCGTCACGCCCGAGGGGACCACGGACGGGCCCGAGCGATCGTCGTCACCGGGGCGGCCGACCTGACGGCCGTCCCGGTGACGGCTTGCCCGTCTACACCGTCGGCTCCCCGCCTGGGCCGGCGTCGACGTAGTCGGCGACGAGGGCGGCGAACTCGTCGGGCGCGGCGAGCCGGAGGCCGAGGGTCTCGGCCTTGGTCCGCTTGGATCCGGCGCCCTCGCCGGCGACGACGAGGCTGGTCTTCTTGGAGACGCTGGACGAGGAGCGGCCCCCGGCGCGCTCGATGAGTTCGTTCATCTGGTTGCGGCTGAGCTTCTCCAGTGCCCCGGTCATCGCGCCGGTGACGACCACGGTCATCCCGGTCAGCGGCCCGGCGGCGACGGCCTGCGTGCCTTCGCCCCCGCTCTCGCCGTCGGCCGCGTCGGGCGTCGCCGGTGCGGGCGGGGTGGCGCCGGGCTCGGTCATGTTCACCCCGGCGGCGACGAGTCTGTCGATGAGCGGGGCGAGTTCGGCGAGCTCGGCGACGATGGACGGGGCCTTCTCGGTGCCGATGCCCTCGACCTGCTGGATCGCTTCGGCGTCGGCGGCGCGCAGCAGGTCCATGGTGGCGAAGTGGCGTGCGATCCGGCGGGACATGGAGCGGCCGGTGCCGCGGACCCCGAGGGCGCACAGCACGCGGGACAGCGGCTGGTTCCTGGCCCTGGCGAGCGCGGCGAGGAGGTTGTCGGTGCTGGTCTCCCCCATCCGTTCCAGGCCGAGGAGCTGGTCGCGGGTGAGGGCGAACAGACCGGCGAGGTCGGTGACCAGTCCGGCTTCGACGAGCTGGACGACCCGGGTGTGGCCGAGGCCCTCGATGTCGAGCTGGTCGCGTCCGGCGGCGTAGGAGAGGGAGGCGACGAGGTGGCAGTCGCGGCCGTTGACGCAGCGCCAGCGCTGCTCGCTGGTGTCGATGCCCGATCCGCAGCGCGGGCACGCCTCGGGGAAGACGATGGGCTGTTCGTCGCCGGTGCGCAGATGCGCGACGGGCGCCTCGATGCGGGGGATGACGTCCCCGGCCCGGTGGACCATGACGTGGTCGCCGAGGCGCAGGTCGCGGCGGGTGATGTCGGCCGGGTTGTGGAGGGTGGCGTAGGTGATGGTGGAGCCGTCGATCTCGACCGGCTCCAGGACGGCGCGCGGGGCGATGATGCCGGTGCGGCCCACGTTCCACTCCACCGCCAGCAGCCGGGTGATCTTCTCGACGGCGGGCAGCTTGTAGGCGGTCGCCCAGCGCGGGGCGCGGGAACCCGAGCCGGCGGCCCGCTGGTCGGCGGCGAGGTCGGCCTTGACGACGATCCCGTCGATCCCGAACGGCAGCGAGGCGCGCAGCCCGGCGATCTCGGCCACCCGGGCCAGGACCTCTTCGACGCTGCGCGCGGTGACGCCGGGCACGGCCGTGGTCGCGGTGGTGTTCACGCCGTAGCCGGCGGCCCGCGTCATGAGGTCGCTGTGCGCGCTCTCCTCCAGCAGCGCGGCCGGCGCCGGTTCGGTGTCGTCCAGGGGCAGCAGTCCGTAGCCGAAGAAGGTCATCGGGACGGTGTACGCGCGTTCCCTGGCGCGCAGGGTGCCCGCCGCGGCGTTGCGCGGGTTGGCGAACGGCGCGCCGCCGTGCGCGGTGCGCACCTCGTTGGCGTGCTCGAACTGGGCGGTCGTCATCAGGACCTCGCCGCGTACCTCGACCGTGACCGGCTCCGCCAGTTCGGCCGGCAGGCCCTCGACGGTGCCGATCGCGTGCGAGACGTCCTCCCCGGCCGTCCCGTCGCCCCGGGTGATGAGCCGCGTCAGGCGGCCGCGGGTGTAGCGGGCCGCGATCGCCAGACCGTCCAGTTTCGGCTCGACGCTGAACGCGGTGATGTCATGGCCGACGCGCCGGGTGAGCGAGGCGGTCCACGCGGTGAACTCCTCCGCGGAGAAGACGTTGTCCAGGCTCAGCATCGCTCTCGTGTGCGGGACATCGCCCTCGACCGCCCCGCCGGCGACCTTGCCGGTCGGCGAGTCGGGGAGCACCTGCTCCGGGTTCTCGTCCTCCCACGCCGCGATGGCGCGCACCAGCCTGTCGTAGGCGTCGTCGTCCAGCACCGAGGTGCCACCCGCGTAGTAGGCGGCCGACGCCTTCACCGCGTCCTCGATCGCCTGCGCGTAGGCGACGGCGTCCACAATCACTGCACCGGGTGTTGTCATGCCTCACATCCTGCCTGCCACCACTGACAACGCCCCGAACGAGAGAGCGGCGGCCCCGGACTCCGGGGGCGGCCCCGGCCGGGGATACGCCGTTGATCCACCCGCCGCCCACCCCATAGGTTCCGGGCATGACGAACGTGACGAACATACGGGTCGGTGTCATGTACGACCGCGACTGGGCTCCCGAGGAGTTGCCCGGGTTCGCGCGGCGGGCCGAGGCGCTCGGGGTGGACGACCTGTGGGTGGTCGAGGACCTCGGCTGGAACGGCGGGGTGTCGGCGGCGGCCGTGGCGCTGGGGGCGACCGAGCGGCTGCGGGTGGGCATCGGGATCGCACCGGCGCCGCTGCGCAGTCCGGCGTTGCTGGCGATGGAACTGGCCACGCTGGCGCGGGTGTTCCCCGGGCGGCTGGTCGCCGGGATCGGGCACGGGGTGCGGGAGTGGATGGAGTCGGTCGGCGTCGCGCCCCGGTCGCCGCTGGCTCTCCTGGAGGAGACGATCACCTCCGTGCGCGCGCTGCTGCGCGGTGAGCGCGTCGAACTGGAGGGGCGTGAAGTACGTCTGGACGGCGTGCGGTTGGTGCACCCTCCGGTCCGGGTGCCGCCGGTGGTGGCGGGCGTGGTCCGTCCGCGTTCCCTCGAACTGTCCGGCCGGGTCGCGGACGGCACCCTGATCGCCGAGGGGCACGGACCGCGGGATCTGGAGAACACCCGGGCCCTCACCGCCAAGGGCGGGGCCGGTCCCGACCACACGCTGACCGTGCTGTCCTTCGCCTGTGTGGGCGACGACCCCGAGCAGGTCGCGCGGATCCTGCACCCGCACACCGAGGGGCACGGCGCCTGGCTGGGCCGCCCGCAGGACGAGGTGTTCACCGTCTCGGGCACCCCGGCGCAGGCCGTCGCCGACATCCACGCCCTGAAGGACTCCGGCGCCGACACCGTCGTCCTGCGCATCGTCGGCCCCGAGCCGCTGCGCCAGCTGGAAGCCGTGCTGACGGCTTTCGGACGCTGAACGGGTGAAAGGGCGGCCCGGACCGGTCGTGCGGTGCCCGGCCGGAACTCCGGGCCGCCGTCCGGGCGTTCTCCCGTGGGTGGCGTACGACGACGGGGCCGTGCGTCCATGGGCGGAACAGCGGGGTGAGGCATGGCGCGCGTACTGGTCATCGGCGGCGGGATCGCCGGCACGGCGGCGGCTCTGGCGCTGGACAAGGCGGGGCAGGAGGTCGCCGTGTACGAGGCGCATCCCGACTCCGCCGAGGACATCGGCGCGTTCCTCACCCTCGCGAGCAACGGCCTGCGGGCCCTCGCGCAGCTCGACGCGACCCCCGCGGTCACCGCGCTCGGTTTCCCGCTCACCAGCATGCGGCTGCTGGACGCCGAGGGCGGCGAGGTGGCCCGCGCCCCGCTCGGTGAGGCCGAGGACCCCCGGCTGCGGTACCGGTGCCTGCGCCGCGGCGAACTCAACGCGGCCCTCCAGACGGAGGCCGCCCGCCGTGGCATCGCGGTCGTCCACGGTGCCCGGCTCGCCTCCGTGGAGAGCGGCTCCGAAGGCGTCACCGCGCACTTCGCCGACGGCAGCTCGGCGACGGGCGACCTGCTGCTCGGCGCCGACGGCCTGAACTCCACGGTCCGCCGGGCCACCGCCCCCGCCGCACAGCCCCGGTACGCGGGACAGCGCGTCTTCTACGGCTACACCACGAGCGCGCCGGCGGCCGGGCCGGCGGAGACCGCGTGCATCACGATGATCCGCGGCAGCGCGGCCGCCTTCGGCCACACGACGTCGCCGGACGGGGAGACGTACTGGTTCGCCCGGGTCGGCGCCGACGCCCCGCTGACCGCCGACGAGATCGCGCACGCCACCCCCACCCAATGGCGGGACCTGCTCATTGCGTTGCTGCGCGAGGACACCACGCCCGCCGCGGAGATCGTCGCGGCCACCACGGCCCCCGTCCTGGTCACCAACGCGACCGAGATGCCGGGCGGCACGCCCTGGCGCTCCGGCCGGACCCTGCTCATCGGCGACGCGGCCCACGCGGCCTCCCCCGCCACCGGGCAGGGCGCATCCATGGCCCTGGAGGACGCGGTGATCCTCGCCAAGTGCCTGCGCGACGCCCCGGACACCGAGTCCGCGCTCACCCGCTACGAGGAGCTCCGCCGCCCCCGCGTGGAACACAACACGACCGTCAGCGGCAACATCTCCCGCGGCGTCCACACCCCGACGCCCCGCAGCCCGGGGCGCCCGCCCCCGGCCCGGCCCGACGAGGAAGTCACCCGCCAACTGGAGTGGACCACCGCCCTGCGTTGACCGGCACCGACGCCGAACTCCCGCTGCCGCGAGTCGACTTGCCGAGGTGCCGGTTCGGGCGCTCGCTACGATCCTCGGCGTGTGCGCAAACATCATGGTCGCCGAAGACGACGCGAAGCAGGCAGAACTGGTGCGTCGCTACCTCGAGCACGAGGGCCACGCGGTCACGGTCGTCGAGGACGGCCGTGCGGCTCTCGAGGAGGTCCGGCACCGGGAGCCCGACCTGCTCGTCCTCGATGTGATGATGCCCCGGGCCGACGGCCTCGACGTGGTGCGGATCCTGCGCGCGGAGGACCGGCAGCTACCGGTGCTGATGCTGACGGCCCGCAGCACGGAGGACGATCTCCTGCTCGGGCTGGATCTCGGCGCCGACGACTACATGACCAAGCCGTTCAGCCCCCGTGAGCTGGTGGCCCGGGTCCGCACCCTGCTGCGCCGCAACCGCCGCACCGCGGCCCCCTCCCCCGCCGCCGATCCCGGCACCGCGCCCGCCGCCCTTGCCCCGGCCGAGGCCGACGACGCGCTGACGGTCGGCACGCTCAGGGTCGATCCGGTCCGGCACGAGGTGTCGGTCGGCGGGGCGCCGGTCGTGTGCACGCCCGGCGAGTTCCGCATCCTCGCCGCGATGGCGGCGGAGCCCGACCGGGTGTTCACCAGGCAGCGGCTCCTGGCGGAGCTGCACGGCTTCGACAAGTACATCAGCGGCCGCACCGTCGATGTGCACGTCATGCATCTGCGCAAGAAGATCGAGCGGGCCCCGCGCCGGCCGGTTCGGCTGCTCACCGTCTTCGGCGTCGGCTACAAGCTGACCGACCCCGCCAAGGGAGCCCGCCGTGCGTCGTCGTGACGAGCGGTCGGGGCCAGGGCGGACGGGCCGGACGCGGCTGCCGCTCCGCAAGAGCCTGCTCGGCCGACTGCTCACCGTGTCGGCGCTGGTGGCCTCCTGTTCGGTCGCCGCCACCGCCTGGCTCGCCGTGCAGACGACCTCCGTCGCGATCCGTCAGGAGCAGGGGCGCAACCTCAGCACCGACGCGCGGATCTACGACACCCTGCTGGGTTACGCGGCCGGCCATCCCGACTGGGCGGGCGTCGGCGGCACGGTACGGGACCTGGCGCGGGAGTCCGGGCGCCGGATCGTGCTGACCACCGAGGACCGGCAGCCGCTCCTCGACTCCGCCGCCGGCACCGCGCCCACCGCCGAGTTGCCGACGCAGGCTTCGGCGGTCGTCGACCCGCTGTCGGTCGACACCGTGCTGGTGCCGGACGCCGTACCCGTCGGCACGGACCGCGTCGACCCACGAGCCGTCGGGCCGTTCCTGCTGCCCGCGAAGGAACGAACGGTCCTGCGCAGGGCCACCGCCCGCAGCGCGGAGTGCCTCGCGGGGATGGGGATCGCCGCGGATGTCGTCGACAGCCCCAGCGGGCGGCCCTGGGTCCGGTTCGTGAGCGACGGCACCGACCGCGACAGAGAGCTGAAGTGCCTGTCCGTCGACGGCGCCGCGACCACCGCGACCGAGGAGAAGGCCCTGCGCGCGCTGGAACAGCTCGCCGACGCCTGTCTGAAACGGCAGGGCCGTACGGGCGTGAAACTGAACCTGGATCTGTCCTGGGACCGGGGATACGGACAGGAGGGCACGGATGTCGGCTCGTCGGCGCCCGTCCCCGTGCCCGAGACCGGCATCACCAAGGAAGAGGCGATCGAGCGGCGCATGGCCGAGGACAAGACGGCCGAGGACAAGGCAGCCGAGGACAGGAGGGCCGCGGCGGGCGTTCCCGCCGACGGCGCGGCGCAGGCCCGCGGCAGCGGCTACGACCGGGCGGTGGCCGCCTGTGTCGGCAGCGCCCGCCGGGAACAGCTCACGGCCTATGTCGCCGCGCCCGCCCTGCTGTTCATCGACGGCCCCGGCGCCGTCAGCGTGCCCGGTTTCGACCTCTCCCCGGCCAACACCGCACGCATCGCCGGGGTCACGGCCCTCGTCCTCGCCCTCACCGTCGGCGCCTCGGTGATCGCCGGAACCCGGCTGGTACGCCCGCTGCACGCGCTCACCGGCGCCGCCCAGCGGATGCGGGACGGCCTGGACTCGGCGCCGGTGCCGGTCGGCCCGGACAACGAGATCGGACGGCTGGCGCTGGCCTTCAACGACATGGCCGCGCACCGGACCCGGCTGGAGGAACAGCGCAAGGTGATGGTCAGCGACGTCGCCCACGAACTGCGTACCCCGCTGAGCAACATCCGTGGCTGGCTGGAGGCGGCGCACGACGGACTGGCCGAGCCCGACCCGGCGTTCGTCTCCTCCCTCCTCGACGAGGCGGTGCAGCTCCAGCACCTCATCAACGATCTGCAGGACCTGGGGGCGGCCGAAGCGGGCGCGCTGCGGCTGCATCTGGAGCCGGTGTTCGTCGACGAACTGCTCGGCCAGGTCGCCGCGGCTCACCAGGGGCCGGCCGAGACCGCGGGCGTGGCCCTGGAGGTCGCCACGGCGCCCGGCTCCCCTCCCCCGCCGCCGGTCGAGGCAGACCCGGTCCGGCTGCGCCAGGCCGTCGGCAACCTGCTCTCCAACGCGGTACGCCACACCCCGCCCGGTGGCCGGGTGACGCTGCGTCCGTACGTCTCGAAGGGCGGGGACGAGGTGGCGGTGGAGGTGTCCGACACCGGCAGCGGCATCCCGGCGGGCGACGTCCCGCATGTGTTCGACCGCTTCTGGCGGGCGGAGAAGTCCCGCAACCGCAGCACCGGCGGCAGCGGCCTCGGGCTGGCGATCGTGCTCAAGCTCGCCGAGGCGCACGGGGGCACGGTGAGCGTGACGAGCACCGAGGGGCAGGGCTCGGTCTTCACCCTGCGGTTGCCGACCATGACCGACGAGGACGCCGAGCGGCCGAGGGCAGACGAGGAAACGGCCGTCCGGCCCTGACCGCACGTACGGCCCTGCCCGGCGACCCTGACACCAACGACCCTGATGCGATGACCACAACGCTCTGACAGCTTCTTCACAAGTGACGGCAAGTCTTCGGTCACGCCCGAGGCCACCGAGGCCGGGCTGGAATTGGAGTCACACATGTCCCGCCGTCCCATCCTGCGTCTCGCCGTACTGACCGCCCTCGCGGGCGGCGCACTGCTCGCCCCCGCCACCGCGGCCTTCGCGGACGACCCCACCCCGGCGGCGTCCGCGCCGGCCACGGGCACGGACTCGGCCGTGGCCGAGCGGAAGGCCGAAGCCGACAAGGCGGCCAAGGCGAAGGAGGAAGCGGCCGCGGCGGCCAAGAGGGGCGAGGACGCCAAGCAGCTGCCGCGGGGCGGCGTCGACGCGGGCGAGGCCACGGCCGACGACAGCGGCTCCGGCACCACGGCTCTCGTCGGTTCGGCCGCGGGTGCCCTGCTGCTCGCGGGCGCGGGCACCTTCGTCGTACGCCGCCGCGCCGCCGGCCGCACCGACGCCTGACCCCGCACCGACCGACACACCATGGCGCCGCCCTGCAGGGGCGGCGCCATCGCGCATCGCCGTATGTCCGCACGCACCGCGGCGTACCGCCACGGCCCCCGCTCGCCTCCGTCGGCGCCCGCGTGTCGCCGCGTACCCGCGCTCAGCCCCGCTCACCTCCGCGGACGCGTTCGCACCCCCGCGTGCGTCCGTGTGTCGCCGCGCACGCACCCACCCCGCTTGGAGCCCGTCATGTCCCCCGTACACCGTCCGGTACCCCGCAGCGCCACCCGGCCGGCCCCGGCCACCGCCCGGCTCGTCCGCGTCGCCCTCGTCGTACCCGTGGCGCTGGCCGTGCTCACCGGCTGCTCGTCCGCCGCCGGGAAGACCGCCGCCGCGGCCACCCCGGGGGCCTCCGCCGGCGCGGGCACCCCCGCGTCCGGCGGCGCGCCGCGGGCCGGGCAGCCGCCGGCCCCCGCCGAGGTGACCATCCCCTCGCTCGGGATCACCAGCCCCCTGATGGAGCTCGGCCTCGACACGGACGGCACCGTCGAGGTCCCGCCGGCCGACAAGGGCATGACCGCGGGCTGGTACACCGGCGGCGCCGTGCCCGGTGAGCCCGGTGCCGCCGTCATCATCGGCCACAACGACACCCGGTTCGGCAAGGCCGTCTTCCACGACCTCAACAAGATCACCGAGGGCGCGGACATCACCGTCACCGACGCACGAGGAGATGCGGCACACTTCTCCGTCACGGGCACCGAGAGCGTCGCCAAGAGCGCCTTCCCCACCGAGAAGGTCTACGGCCCGACAGCCGACCGAGCCCTGCGGCTGATCACCTGCGACGGCGACTTCGACGCCGAGGGACACCCGGTGAACAACCTCATCGTCTACGCGACGCGCGACTGACCGCCGGACCGCGGCTGCGGCCGCCTCGCTCAGTCGTCGCGGAGGCGGGACGCCAGGGCGGCCAGGGTCTGGGCGGTGTCGGTCAGGGACCGGACGGCCGCCTCCAGGTCGGCGGCCAGCAGGGGCGCCGGGATGGCGAGGGGCGCGGATGCCGGTGCGGGTGCGGGGACCGGCGTACCGCGATAGCCGATCGGGCCCTCGTTGTGGCGCTGGTAGTAACCGGTGAACGCCCGGCCGACGGCGCCTTCGACGAAGCGGACCCGGGCGAGCTGGGTCTCGATCGCGCCGGAGTTGCGGGTGATGTCGAGACGGTAGTGGCGGTAGCCCGAGGCGGGGGCGCGGAGGCGGAACTCCCGGGTCTCGAAGCGGCTGTCGAAGGTTTCCCCGGCGCGGGAGTCCAAGCGCGTCCAGGTACGGCCGTCGTACGAGCCCTCGAGGGTCCAGTCGCGCGGATCGCGATCGGGGCTGTCGTTCGCCGACATCAGCGTGTAGGAGGTGACGACCGCGGAGTGGGCGAGGGTGAAGTGGAGCCGGGGGGCGTCGTCGTGCGCCAGCCACTTGGACCGGGAGCCGTTCAACAGGTTGTCCGCCGTCTCCCCCACTTCCTCGAACTCGTCGCTCGCCTCGACGTCGGCCACCCGGGCGTCGGTGACGGCTTCGCCCGGCACGGTCTGGAGCATGACCACTCCGGAGTTGCCTCGCTGGTCACGCCAGGTCACCCGCTCCACGGGTGCCACACCGTCGTCCACCAGCAACCGCAGTTCGTGCGAGCTGTGCCAGCCACCGCCATGTCCCTCCTCCGTGCGGAAGCGGTGCAGCCCGGCCGCCGACGTCTCCTCGAGACCCTCGGGGAAGGACCAGCCGCCGGTGAGGCGGCCGCGGTACTCGTAGGCCGTACCGTCGGCGGTGCGGTGGCAGCCGTGGAAGTCGGACATGTTCGACTGGAAGCTGATGGCCGATTCGGTCCCGTCCTCCCCTCGCCAGCCGAGCTGCGCGGGCAGCGAGTGCTCGTCCCGGTCGAGGTGGAACACCAGCCGCGGGGCCTCCTGCCAGGACGTCGCCGAGGAGTCGTGGGCGGCGCGGAGTTCCGTCCGGTAGGCGAACACCGAGTTCCGGGCGGCCAGCGCCGCCAGCGCGCGCTCCGAGGCACCCCGTTCGTCGACGGAGTCCAGGGTGATCCGGTAGAGCCGGAGCATGCTGCGCGCCTCGGCCGAAGCGCGTATCTCCAGGGTGTTGGTCCCCGGCTTCAGCATGCCGGCCGGCACCGCGAACACGTTGTCCTGCGGAAGGTCTCCGCCGCCGGGCACGGTGAGGTCCTCGGCCAGCGCCTCGCCCTGGACGAGTACGTCGATCGGGGCGTAGCCCGGTGCGGAGCCGAGCCTGGAGACGAGGGCCGTGACGGTGAGCGTCGCCTCGGGGATGTCCTCCGGGTCCGCCACCTCGAAGTCCAGCGTCACCGTTGCGCCCGCGCCCAGCGTCAGGTGGGATCCGCCGAACTCGGCCCGGTCCTGCCTGACCACGGCGTTGGACAGCCGGGCGGGGTCGACGGAGAAGTCGGCGAAGGTGGCCTGCAAGCTCATTGCGTTCCGCTCCTGATAGACAGTCAAAAACGTTGTCACCCAAGGGAGGTGACGCGACCAGGTGGACCCTAGCGCCTCGCTCTGACAGTGCCGGACGCCCGAGTCGCCGCCCTTCGCACCGTGCCGCACGGAACCGATGCCCTTGCGCCCCGGCGAGGGCGAAGATGAAGGCATGACGTTGTCGACGGCCTTCACGGAGTTGTTCGGTGTGCGGCATCCGATCGCGTCGGCGCCGATGGGCGGCTCGGCCGGTGGCGCGCTGACGGCGGCCGTCTCCCGCGGCGGCGGGCTCGGACTGCTGGGCAGCGGCGACGGCGACCGGGACTGGCTGGCCCGCGAGCTGCCCCTCGTGGCCGAGGGCACCACAGGGCCGTGGGGGATCGGGTTTCTGACCTGGCGGATCGACGTCGCGGCGGTGGAGCACGCGCTGGAGCACGGTCCCAGGGCGGTGATGCTGTCGTTCGGGGACCCGAGCCCGTACGCCGAACGCGTCCGCCGGGCCGGTGCGGCGCTGATCATCCAGGTCACCGATCTGGCGGAGGCCGGACGGGCGGTGGACCTGGGCGCCGACGTCATCGTGGCGCAGGGAACCGAGAGCGGGGGGGCACGGCGCCCGGCACGGCCGGTCCACCCTGCCGTTCGTGCCGGTCGTGGTGGACCTGGCGGCACCGGTGCCGGTGCTCGCGGCCGGCGGGATCGCCGATGCCCGCGGGGTGGCCGCCGCGCTCGCCCTGGGCGCCGCCGGGGCACTCCTCGGCACCCGCTTCCAGGCCACGACCGAGGCCCTGGTCGCCCCCTCTACGGCCAGGGCCATCGTCCGGGGACGCGGAGAGGAGACCGAGCGCAGCAGCGTGCTCGACACCGCCCGGGGTTCCCGGTGGCCGTCGCGGTACACCGCCCGTACGCTCGGCCACCCCTTTCTCGACCGATGGCGGGGCCGGGAGGCGGAACCGGCCGCCGACCCCGAAGCCGGGCAGGCCTATCAGGACGGCGTGGCACGGGGCGAGTTCCCCGCTCTGCCGCTGTGGGCCGGCGAGGGCATCGACCTCATCGACGACCTGCCCTCCGCGGCCGATCTCGTCGGCGCCCTCGCCGCGCAGGCAGAGGACGCGCTGGCCCGCGCGGGAGGACGATGACGCGTGCGACCCGCCGGTCAGGGGCCCGGCGGTGTGCCCTCCGGCGGGGGTGACGCCGTGTCGAGGCGGAGCAGCACGGCGGTGCCGGGGCGGGGCAGGGAGACGGTGAGCTGCCCGTCGACGGCGTCCCAGGTCGCGTTCGCGTCGGCCGTGGCGGGGTAGAGCGGCGTGGGGCGGAGGTGGCTGCCGCGCAGGTGGGAGACCGTGAAGGTGCAGGTGCTGTCGTCGGCCGGGGGCCGGTCGCGGCGGCTCGGAACGCTCCCTTGTCCCGCGGCGGGCTCTCGTCGCCACAGTGCGAGCCAGCTGGTGGTGGGACCGCGCCAGCCGTAGGCCAGCCAGGTGTCCTCCCAGGAGGGCAGCCCGAGCGGCCAGAACGGCAGGCTGTCGGGGATCTCCGCGCGCAGCGCCTTGTAGGCGGAGAGGCCCGAGCGGACGAGGTCGAACTGCTCCGGACTCATGCGGTCGAGGAACCCGGACAGGTGGATGCGGCCCGGCAGCGCGCCGGTGAGGGTGAAGGCGATCTCGTCGAGGCCGAAGTGCGGCTGAGGGTAGGCCCATACGGCGGCTTGCTCCGGGGTTGCCGCGGTGGCGGCCGCGGCGGCGATGGGCGGGTAGCGCAGCGGGTCCTGCTGGTCGCTGGTGGACTGGATCTGGACGACGGCGAGTTGGGCGTAGTCCATGCGCAGTCCGCCCGACGCGCAGTTCTCCAGGACGAGTCCGGGGTGCCGGTCGAGGAGGGAGCCGAGCCAGTCGAGGTGCGCGCGGTGGTGCCCGAGCAGCCCGGCGCCGGCGCTCTCGCCGCCGTTCTCGGTGCCGGGGCCGATGTTGATGTTGTAGTCGAGTTTCAGATAACCCACCCCCCACTCCGCCACGAGCCGGTCGACGACCCGGTCGAGGTGGGCGCGGGCCGCCGGGTGGCGCAGGTCCAGGTGGTGACGGCCGTGTTCGGTGACGCGGACCCCGCCCCGACGGAAGAACGCCTCGGGCGGCAGGGTGTCGGCCAACGGGCTGCGCACACCGACCACTTCGGGCTCCAGCCAGAGCCCCGGGGTCATCCCGTGCGCTCTGACGGCGTCCAGAACCTGCTGGATGCCGCCCGGAAAACGCCTGTCCGAGGCGTCCCAGGCGCCGACGGCGTCCCACCAGCCCCGGGCGTCGTCGTCGTACCAGCCGGCGTCGACGACGAAGACCTCGGCACCGGCGGCTCCCGCCGCTTCGACGAGCGGCAGGAGCCTTTCGGTGGTGGGGTCGCCCATCAGGGTGTTCATGTAGTCGTTGTAGATCACCGGGAGTGTCGTGTGGTCCGGGTGACGGCGGCGGATCCGGCGCCGGTAGGCGGTGAGTTCGCCGAACGCGGCGTCCAGGCCACCGGTCCCGGCCCGGACAAGGACGGCGGGGACGGTGCTGAACTCCTCACCGGGAGCGAGGAGTTGGTGCCACTGGTGGTGGGAGTCGTCGGGCCCGAAGAGAGCAAGGTAGGCGGCGCCCTCCCGTTCACCGGTCTCGTAACGCCAGCCCGCGCTGGACTCGATCTGCCAGAGCCAGGCCCGGCCAGTCCGGTCGTCGGTGAGCGCGGCCATCGGCAGGTGCCGCCCCGAGGACCAACTGCCCTGCGAGTAACGCTCGAAGCAGCCGCGCCCTTCGTGGCCGTGGGCGGCCCGGCTCAGGGGGACGACGTGGTCGCGGAACGCGCTGTGCCGCCAACGGCACTCGGCGAGCCAGTCGTTGTCCGCCCAGTGGAGGGTCAGGCCGTCCGGCGCGCCCGAGTCGTCCACGATGCCGCCGACGACCAGGGTCGACACGCTCTCCAGCCGGAGCGGGGCGCGGCCCTCGTTGACCAGGCGCACCTGTGAGCGCAGGAAGCCGGCGCCGGGGCGGGTCCGCAGGGTGATGTCGGCGGCGAGGCCGGTCGCCGGATCCGCCAGCCGGATCGTCGTGCGCTGCCAGGCCCCCTCGTCGACCGTCTCGTGGTCCCGGTAGGTCAGCCGGTCGCCGATGGCGGTGTCGATGAAGCGCTCCCCCGACCAGGTCCGGCCGTGCCCCGTGGCCGTGACCTCGACCAGGGGAAGCAGGCAGGCCCGGTCCCGCCCCGGCACGCCCAGCCTGACCGACCCGGCGGAATCCACGAAGGCGTGCAGCCCAAGGGCCTCGTGCGACCAGACAAGTGACCTCTCGGCTGCTTCGTCGGCGATGGTCAACGCGGTTTCCCCTTCCGCCGTGTGCGGTCTCCCACGTACACCGCGGTGCGCGGTCTCCGATGCGTGCGGTGTGCGGTGCGCGGTTCGTCGCGGTGCGCGGTCTCCGATGCGTGCGGTGTGCGGTGCGCGGTTCGTTGCGGTGCGCCGTTCGCGGTTCGTTGCGGTGCGAGCGTCCGACGCGCCGCAGCGCGCGATGTCCGGACGCGCCGCGGGGTGCGAGCGTCCGACGGACCGCGATGGGCGATAGGCGATGTCGCGCGGATCCCGCCCGGATCGTCCACCGGCCCCTCCCCCGTCGTCCGCCGGCCTCGCCCGGCGGCTCCGCGCCTCCCGCCCGGCGGCTCCGCGTCCGTCGGCGCGCAGGGCGCGCAGGGTGCGCTGCTACGATCGCCGGGCAGATCAGGGGTTCCTGTTGACGGTCGACATTGTGACCGATCACAATCGTGACATGGATGTGACCGGTCACACAAGCCTCGGCAGTCCCTCGGATCCCGGACCGGAACCGCGTAAGGCGGCCAGCATCCGGGACGTCGCCCGGGCCGCCGGCGTCTCGTACCAGACCGTCTCACGGGTCATCAACAGCCACCCGAACGTCCGCGAGGAGACCCGCAAGCGGGTCGAGGCGGCCATCGAGGCACTGGGATTCCGACGCAACGCCACCGCGTTCGCGCTGGCCAGCGGAGTCACCCGGTCGGTCACCGTACTGACGTCGAACACCACCCTCTACGGCTATGCGGCCACCCTCCAGGGCCTGGAGGAAGCGGCCCGCGCCGCGGGTTACTCGCTGGGTGTGAAGCTGCTGACGCCCGAGGACGACCTGGACCGCACCGTCTCCTCGGCGGCGGCCGACGGCGGCGGCGGCGGCGGCGGACTGATGGTCATCGGCTTCGACCGGCTCGCCGCTTCGGCTCTGGACCGGGTCCCGGAGAACGTGCCGTGCGCCGCGGTCGTCGAAGCGCCCTCACACGGCCGGACCCCTCCCCGTCCGGCCGTCTGGGCCGACGACCGCGAAGCCGCCCGCGCCGCCACCGCGCACCTGCTGGAGCTCGGGCACCGGACCGTCCACTACGTCGCGATCCCGACGTCGGTGGGCACCCGGCGCTCGGAGGGGCCGCGTGCGCAGGGCTGGCGGGCCGCCCTGGAAGCGGCCGGCATCACCCCGCCCGAACCCCACGGCGGCAAGGGCTGGGACGCGCGGGTCGGCTACGACGAGGGACGAGAACTCGCCCGCGACCCGGGGGTCACGGCGATCCTGTGCGGCAACGACGACCTGGCGCTGGGCGTGCTGCGCGCCCTGCACCACGCCGGGCGGTCGGTGCCGGGAGACGTCAGCGTCATCGGCTTCGACGACGCCCCGCACGCGGAGTTCGTCACCCCGTCCCTCACCACCGTCCGGATGGACTTCCAGGGCCTCGGCCGCGACGCCTTCGCCCTCCTGCGCGGCCGGCTGGAGAACGGCTACCGGCCCCCCGCTCCGACGTTCGCCGGCACGGCCCTGATCCTCCGCGAGAGCGCGGGGCCCACCGACGCCTGACACCTGGCGTACGGTCAGTAGATTTCCGCCATGAGTGACGACGAGGAGTACCTGGAGAAGAGCCCGGCCGCCGCGCGGATGGGGAAGGCCGCCGAGTACTTGGTCGCGGCCTCCTGCATCCTCGCCACGGGCGGTGAACTGAACGTCTCCACCTCGCTCGTGGACGACGAGGGGGTGGACCTCGTCTTCCACCGGCGGGGCGGTTCCACGACCCTGGCCGTGCAGGTCAAAGCCCGGATGTCCACGGGAACGCAGGTCCAGCAGGGCAAGCTGATGGCGTTCGTGCGGTCGCAGACGTTCCAGCCGCGGTCCGACCTGGACATGCTGTTCGTCGCCGTCGACGTGGAGCGCGGGGCGATCATGACGGCCTGGCTGATACCGAGCGCCACCTTCGAAGCGATGGTGACCGAGCCCAACAGCAGAGGCCGCTACCGGTTCTCCGCTTCCATGAAACCGGACTCCAAGGACCGCTGGACCCCGTTCCGGCTGACCGCGGCCGAACTCCCCGGGCGCGTCCTCGATCGGCTCGCCGAACTGTGAGCACGGCGTCCACCGAACCGGCCCCGTCCGCGGCGCCCGAAACCCCCAGGCGAGGTTGAGTACCCGTACTCAGCCCCGAACGCGTGACCTGATCCATCGTGGAGACCACCGACCCGGACCGACCTCAAGGATCCACGATGACCGACGCCTCGCGCTCTCGCAGCCTCCCGGACCCGCGCCGCCTCCTCGCGCTCGCCACCGACAACTGGCAGGCCCGGGGCTACCTGGCGGTCGTCGCCGCTTCCGTCGCGGTCATGTTCCTCTTCCCGGAGAGCGGCTTCGCCGCAGGCCCCCTGCTGCTCACCGCGCCCCTCTCCTTCCTGGGGGTGGTCCTCCCCTTCGGCCCCGGCACCGAGGGCAGCGGGACGGTCGAGGTGCTCGCCACCGGCTTCTGGGTCGCATGGCTCCTGCTGTGCGCCCTCGTGAACGCCGCCGTGCTCGGCGCCCTCGTCGCGAAGCCCACGGCCGCCCGACCGTCCGGCAGCCGCGCGCCCCTCCCCCGTGTCCCGGCCCCCGCTGAGCACCCCCGGCCGGGGAGAGTCCGGGCGCTGCTGGCGCCCGCGGTGGACAACTGGCTCGCGCGCGGCTATCTCGTCGTGGTCGCGGCGGCGCTGGGGTTCTTCCTCTTCGCCGCGTACGTGCTGCCCGACGCGGGATTCGCCGGGATCTGGCCCCTCATGGCCACGGCACCCTTCAGCCTGCTCGCCTTCCTGTTGTCGACCCCCGCGGAGTACTCCTCGCTCACCTGGCTGAGCCCGCTGGTCTTCGCCGTGGGTACCGCGCTGGCCGGGCTGTTCAACGCCGTACTGCTCGGCCGGCTCGCGCACCGGCTGCGGGTGCGGGAAGCACGTCCGGCCGTCTGAGACCGGCGTCTCGGGGGTCTCGGCCCACCCCTATCAGTGGCCGGGCAGGGGGCGGACCGTGCGGATCTGCCCGCCCCGCTCGCGAGGAGCGTTTTGCGGCACACAGCGCAGTCCGTTACCGACGCGAGCTGCTCCACCCCTTGTACCTGGATGCAGCATCGGCCCCCTGACACGGCCGTGGTGGCCTGGTCGCGGTGGCGATGAGGGCGGCGAAGCCTGAGATTACCGCGAGCAACGCGAACAGGTGCGGGTATCCGCCGAAGGGTGCCGCGAGGGCGGCACCCGCGAACGGTGCGAGTGCCGCGGCCGTGGTTGCCGGAGCCGTGAGGAGCCCGGACAGGTGGCCGTAGTGGCTGGTGCCCCATCGGTCGGTGACGGCCGTGGCCTGGAGCAGGGTGAGGTTGCCACGGACCATGCCGGCCGCGATCGAGAGGGCGATCAGGAGGGCGTACGGGCCCGGGACGACGGCGAACGCGGCGGTTGTCACACCACCGAGCGCGAGGAGCGTGACCGTTCGGGCGGTGGTTCCGATATGGCGGGCGAGGGTGGCGTACAGCGTGCGGCCGAGCGTCTGGCCGGCGCCGCCGAGGCCGAGCGCCCAAGCGGCCTGGGTCGTGCTGTAGCCGCGATCGAGGAGCAGCGGGACCAGGGCGACGACCACGGCGTACATCGCGAACGACGAGAGCGTGAGGGCAGTGGCCAGCAGCCAGAACGTGCGGCTGCGCGCGACTGCCGCCGTACCGCCGACCAGGCTGGTGGAAGGGCGCGGAGCCTTGGGCCAGGGGCCGCGCAGGGCCAGGGCGTGGGCGGGGATCGTCACGGCCGCCAGTACAGCGGCCAGCAGCAGGTAGGTGGTCCGCCAGCTGAAGTGGTCGGCGAGCGCGGCCGTCAGGGGCGCGAAGACCGTGGAGGCGAGGCCTCCGGCCAGAGTGACGATCGTCAGTGCGCGGATGTGGTCCGGGGCCCACCAGCGGGTGAGTGCGGCAAAGGCGGGCTGATAGAACGTCGAGGCCATGGCGAGTCCGGCCAGCGTCCAACCCGCGAAGAAGACCGCCGGATCGGGGGCGGCGGCCACGATCACCAGGCTCAGTGCGCCGAGGACCGATCCCGCGGTCATGACGAGACGCGGACCGCGCTGGTCCAGGATGCGGCCCACGCGAATGCCCGCGAGCGCGGAGACGACCAGGGCCAGGGAGAACGCCGCGGTGGTGGTGCCTGCGGACCATCCGGTCCGGGAGGTGATCTCCGGGTTGAGTACCGGGAAGGCGTAATAGACGATGCCCCAGCTCGTGATCTGGG
The DNA here is from genome assembly GCF_045041255.1 of Streptomyces sp. NBC_00080. Classification (NCBI taxonomy): domain Bacteria; kingdom Bacillati; phylum Actinomycetota; class Actinomycetes; order Kitasatosporales; family Streptomycetaceae; genus Streptomyces; species Streptomyces sp. NBC_00080. The sequence continues at coordinate 6,436,345 of NZ_CP108235.1, read as the reverse complement.
TGGCGCAGAGCGCGGGCAGGGCGGCACGGGGCCGCGACCGGTCCCCTTTTCCGGTCGCGGCCCCGTCAGTGAGGGCGTGGAGGTCGGTCACGAGCCGCAGCAACCGCCCGCTTGGTTCTGCTCGTCCGACTCGACGGCCGGGACGGTACCGATCTGGACGAGAGCGGGCGCGGGCGCGCAGCAGCCTCCGGCGTCCTGGTCGGCCTCGGGGGCGTCGAACAGTCCGGCGCCACCGCACACTCCGGTCTCCGGGAGGGTGAGTTCGACGCGGTCGGCGGATTCCAGGTCGCCGGCAATGGCGGCGGCGACGGATCGGACCTGCTCATAACCGGTCATCGCCAGGAACGTCGGGGCGCGGCCGTAGGACTTCATCCCGACCAGGTAGATGCCCTGTTCGGGGTGGGACAGTTCGCGGTGGCCGTGCGGGTAGACGGTGCCGCACGAGTGCTGGTTGGGGTCGATCAGCGGTGCCAACCCGACCGGGGCCTGGAGGCGCTCGTCCAGGTTCAGGCGGACCTCGGAGAGGAAGGACAGGTCGGGGCGGAACCCGGTCAGCACGATGACCTCGTCCACCGGCTCCAGCCGTCGGCCGTCCTCGGCGATCAGGACCAGCCGGCCGCTGTCGTCGCGCTCGATGGCGTCGGTGCGGAAGCCCGTGACCGCGTCGGCGTGGCCGTCGTCCACCGCGGCCTTCGCCGCCAGGCCCAGGGCACCGCGGGCGGGAAGCTGGTCGGCCGAGCCACCGCCGAAGGTGGAACCGGAGATGCCACGGCGCAGGACCCAGACCGCCTTCGTGCCCGTGCCGTCGTCGGCCTTGGCGAGGTCGGCCAGGTAGGCGAGCGCGGTGAAGGCGGATGCTCCGGAGCCGATGACCGCTGTGCGCTTGCCTGCGTGGCGGGCCCGGGCGGCGGGGTCCTTCAGGTCGGGGACCTGGTAGGTGACGCGGTCGGCCGCTGCCTTCTCGCCGAGGGCGGGCAGCCCGCTGGCACCGGCCGGGGAGGGCGTGGTCCAGGTGCCGGACGCGTCGATCACCGCGCGGGCGAAGATCCGCTCCTCCCGGCCGTCGGCATACTCGACGTGCACGACGAAGGGCTGGCTCTCGCGGTCGGCGTCGACGATGCGATCGCGGCCGGTCCGTGAAACGCCGGTCACGGTCGCGCCGAATCGGACACGCTCGCCGAGGACCTCGGCGAGGGGCTCCAGGTACTGCCCCGCCCAGTCGCCGCCGGACGGGTAGGTCGCCGGGTCGGGCCTGGTCCAGCCGGTCGGAGCAAGCAGCTTCTCGGCGGTCGGGTCGACCACCTCGCCCCAGGTGGAGAACAGCTTCACGTGCGACCACTCCCGCACCGCTGCTCCCGCGGCCGGTCCGGTCTCCAGGACGAGCGGCTCCAGGCCCTGGTCGACGAGGTGAGCGGCGGCGGCAAGACCGGCGGGACCGGCTCCGACCACGACGACGGGCAGCTCGGTAAGGGCGGGCGCGTTCACGGCGACTCCTTGCTTGTTTCGACATCTGTCGATGGCTTGCGCGGCCCAGCATGGCACCTGTATCGATGAGCGTCAACATAGACGTTCATCGAAACTGCGAGGATTCCTTCACGGCACCCACCGACGTCGTCGCCATCGGGGCCGGTCGGTCCGGACTCGCCACAGCCCATGCGCTCCTGCGGCAAGATCCACCGGCGGTGGTGACGGCGGAGCCTCTCGTCCAATTCGCCGCGAGGCGCGGGCCGGGACGCGGCCCGGGTGGCCCGCCACCCGGCCGCTGATCATGCGTACCGCCGAGCGACCCCCACCCGCTTGGTTCGACATGTGTCAACATAGACGCATGTCGAACATCAAGGCGTTGCCGCTACTGGAGCCAGAGGTTGCCGAGGGTGCCGTGCCGTGCTGCCCGCCGCTCACCGAGCGCCCCCTGACCGCCGAGGAGGCCGAACGGACCGCCGCGATGTTCAAGGCACTCGGCGACCCGGTGCGGCTCCGGCTGTTCTCGCTGGTCGCCTCACACGAGGGCGGGGAAGCGTGCGTGTGCGACATCTCCGACGTCGGTGTCTCGCAGCCGACCGTGTCCCACCACCTGAAGAAGCTCAAGGCGGCCGGCCTGCTCACCTCCGAGCGGCGCGGCACCTGGGTCTACTACCGGGTGGAGCCGTCGGTGGTGGCAGGGATGGGGCAGATGCTCAATTCCCTGGGTTGAGTGGGCCGTTCGAACGGCCCGCAAGGACGGCGTAGGCAGAACCGGCGGCGAGCCCGGACGGACCGCCGCCGATCACCGCCGCCTACTTCCTGCGGGTCATTCGGCGGACCGCGCCGGGCGGAATATGACCGCCACCAGGCCCAAGCCGACCACGCCACCGATGAGTTGCGCGCCCACGAAGCCTGCGATGGAGCCGGGTGCGATGCCCGCGAAGGTGTCGGAGAAGGTGCGCCCGATCGTCACCGCGGGGTTGGCGAAGGACGTGGACGAGGTGAACCAGTACGCGGCGCCGATGTACGAGGCGACCGCGACGGGTGCGAAGCGGAGTTGACCGGTGCGGGCCAGGCCGAAGATCAGCAGGACCAGGCCGGCGGTCGCCACCACCTCGCCCAGCAGGAGGTTCCCGGCCGAGCGGTCGTGGGTGGACCACTCCACCAACGGCTTGCCGAACATCGCGTCGGCCAGGACCGCACCGGCGATCGCTCCGACGACCTGCGCGGGGACGTAGACGGCAACTTCGCGGGTCGTGACGCCGTCGCCGCCGCGCCGTGCCGTCCACCACTCGGCCAGCGTGACCACGGGGTTGAAGTGGGCGCCCGAGACCGGGCCCAGCAGCAGGATCAGGATGCCGAGGCCGAAGACCGTGGCGATCGAGTTGGCCAGCAGCTGCACGCCGACATCGCGCGTGAGCTCGGTGGCCTGTATGCCGGAGCCGATCACGACGGCGACCAGGAGGGCGGTGCCGATGAACTCGGCCGTCGCCCGCGCGGTCAGGGGCGTACGGGGCGGGGTGGCACCCGGGGCCGGCTGCGGGCCGTGGCCCGTCACGGCGGAGGCGACGGCGGCCTCCCCGGCCCTGTCGTTCTCGGTGGCCTCGGTGGCGGTCAACAGGACTCCTCGGTGCGTGCGACGGCGACGGGCCGCCGGGTCAGGGGCAGGACCGCTTGACGTTGTTCTCGGCGGTGGCGCGCGCCGTCTCGGCGAGAGCGGCGAACTGTCCCGCGAGAGAGGCGATGACATCGGGCTTGAGCCGGTAGTAGGTGAACCGGCCGCACGGCTCCGTCTCCACGACCCCGGCCTCGCGCAGCACCTTCAGATGGTTGGAGAGGTTGGTCTGTCTGACCTCGGTCTCCTCGATCAGGTGCGTGCTGCACAGCGTCTCCTTGGCGAGCAGGGTGACGATCCGGAGCCGGACCGGGTCCGCGAGAACCCGCATCAGATCAGTGTCGACTGACATCATCATGGACTGATACTCTCACATCACTCCAGACTGATACCAGTCCGGGGTGATCCTTGGGACCCAAATCCCCACGCACGTGGAGACCCATGCCCCGAAGGGGGATCCCATGACCGCCTCTCCGCCCCCGGTCCTGCCTGACGATCGCCTCGCCTCAGGCATCGCCCGTCTCGCCCCGCGCCACCGCGGGTGCTTCTCCCCGGAGACCATTTCCCGCACCTGACGTCGAGCCGGTTGTCGCGCAGGTGCTGATCGAGGCCGGCGTGAACCTTGCGGACGCGTTTTCCCAGCCGCCGACGAGCGAAGTCGTGCGGGCCGCCGACATCGTCATCACCACGGGCTGTGGGGATGCGTGCCCCGTACTGCCGGGCCGCCGCTACCCGGACTGGCCGGTCACCGACCCCGAGAGCGCCCCGATTGCCGTCGTACGCGGCATCCGCGACGAGATCGACGCCCACGTCACCGGACTGCTCGCCTCGCTGCCGAGCATCTGAACCCGACTGCCGTACACACATCTTGATCGACCTACGAAGGAAGAACCGATGTCCTCCAGCCCGCTCGCCTCCGTGCTGTTCGTCTGCGTCCACAACGCCGGCCGGTCGCAGATGGCCGCCGGATTCCTGTCCCACCTCGCGGGCGACCGGATCGAGGTCCGCTCGGCCGGCTCCATCCCGGGTGACCAGGTCAACCCGGCCGCGGTCGAGGCCATGAAGGAAGTCGGCGTCGACATCGCCGACGCCAAGCCGAAGGTTTTGACCACGGAAGCCGTTCAGGCGTCCGACTACGTCATCACCATGGGCTGCGGCGACGCCTGCCCGATCTTCCCCGGCAAGAAGTACCTCGACTGGGCCCTGGAGGACCCGGCCGGCAAGGGCGTCGAGTCCGTGCGCCCGATCCGCGACGAGATCAAGACCCGCATCGAGGCCCTGATCGCCGAGATCGACGCCGAGCAGAAGGCGTGACCTCGGTGACCGACACCGGCATACGCGAGGTCATCGTCATCGGCTCCGGTCCCGCCGGATACACCGCCGCCCTCTATACCGCCCGGGCCCAGCTCAAGCCGCTCGTCTTCGGCGGCGCGATCTTCGTCGGCGGGTCGCTCACCACGACCACCGAAGTAGAGAACTTCCCCGGCTTCCCCGAGGGCATCGACGGCCCGGACCTCATGCTGAACATGCGGGCGCAGGCGGAGCGGTTCGGCGCGGAGATCGTCGAAGACGATGTCGTCTCCGTCGACCTGCTCGGCCGGATCAAGGAGGTCACCGACTCCGCCGGCACCGTCCACCGGGCCAGGACGGTGATCGTCGCGACCGGTTCCGGATACCGCAAGCTCGGCCTGCCGAACGAGGAGGAGCTGTCCGGTCGGGGCGTGTCCTGGTGCGCGACCTGTGACGGCTTCTTCTTCCGCGACCGCGACATCGTGGTCGTCGGCGGCGGTGACACCGCGTTGGAGGAGGCCACCTTCCTCACCCGATTCGCCCGCTCGGTCACCGTCGTCCACCGTCGCTCCGCCCTGCGCGCCTCCCAGGTCATGCAGAACCGCGCGTTCGCCGACGACAAGATCTCGTTCGCGTTCGACAGCGAAGTCGTCGAGATCAAGGAGAGCAACGGCATGCTCGGCGGCGTCGTCCTGCGCGACGTCTTCACCGGCGCCACCCGCGACGTCGACGCGACCGGCCTGTTCATCGCCGTCGGCCACGACCCGCGCACCGAGCTGTTCAAAGACCAGCTGGACCTGGACGGGGACGGCTACCTCAGGGTGCAGTCCCCGAGCACGCGCACGAACGTCCCGGGCGTCTTCGCCGCCGGCGACGTCGTCGACCACACCTACCGCCAGGCCATCACCGCCGCCGCCAGTGGCTGCGCGGCCGCCCTGGACGCCGAGCGATACCTTGCCGCCCGCACGGCGGGCGAACCCGGACCAGAGCTGGTAGCCGTCTCGGCGTAGTGCCGCAGCGGTTGTTCATTACCTTCGGGGGGCGGTTGGATCAGGCCGGGTCGATGTTCACGAAACCGAGAGGCACCCGATCCGGAGCCTCTCGGGGGCGTATCGGGACGGTGGTCTCCGTTCCTTTGCCCATGCCCCCTGCATGCCTGCGTGCGTTGCCCCCGACTCCACCCAGCCGGGGGCAAGAACCGAGATTTTCAGCAGCCTTCAAGGCCATGTGGCCGCCTTCCGTCAACCGACGCGGTTGATCGGCGGGCAGTGCCACCGCGCGTCGACGACCTCGGGGCGCGGGAGGTACATGCGCAGCGCGACGTACCAGATGCCCTGCTGCGGCGTGGGCAGCCAGTTGGACTCCCGCTCGGGCCCCGGTGAGTCCGGCTGCAGATAGAGATTCAAGCCCCCGCCATCGTCCCTGACGAGCCCCCGGGTGCGGTCTCCGATGGAGTACCTGTCGATCGGATTCGGGATCAGGTTCCGTTCCTCGTCGTAGGCGGTCAGAGACCAGAATGCGTCGACCGGAGGCAGCATCCCCGGCTCGAAGTGCAACTCGTAGCGGCCGGTGGCCAGCGTCTCACCGGCGCCGTCGGTGAAGGCCGCCATATAGACCGCTTCCTCGGGATCGTTGATGGCGATCCCCACCAGGGACTGCTCCGCGGCCCGCCTGAGGAAGTCGTCCCCGAAGTGCCCGATCTGCGGAGGAGGGTACCGCCAGCCGTTGATCAGCTCGCCCCACTGTCCGCTGAGTATCTGCTGTTCGAGCATGGGCACGGTGGTGGCGGCTGCCCGGATCAAGCCCTCCTTCACCGGCTCCGGTTGCGCCTCGACATCCAGCCCCGGGCCGATGCCGATCTCCGCGAACTGCCGGAGCAGGACGTCGTGATGCTTCGGCAGGGGGTTCTCGGCCAGCGCCGCGTTGAGCGTCTTCCACGACCCGAGCGGGTCCTCGGCGGGATCGACCGGTACCGGCACGTCACGGCGTTCCGGAAGCGTGGCGCCCTCCTGGCCGAACAGGTGAAGCGGCGTCAACCGGTACTGCTGCTGGAGCGCGTGGACGGCCGCGCGGTCGTCCTCGCCCTCGACGAGGGTCCGCCCGACCACCAGGACCCACGGAGTGGGGGCGGTCGCCGTGCGGCGCACGCCCTCCGGGAGGTCGCCGCTCCAGCCCGGGCCGATGAGGGCGAAGTCACCGGCCGTCGATCCGGTCGTCCGCATGCCCACGTAGTCGTAGTTGTCGGAAGTGAAGGCGACCAGCTCGAAGGTGAAGTAGCGGTCGCCCATGTCCGGGTGCGAGAGAATGAGGGGCTCCTCCCGCAGGTCCGCCCACGCCCAGGAGTACAGCGTGTCGTTGTTGGGGGACACGCCCTCCCGGTCCGAGGCGTCCCAGACCCTGGTCGCATGCCAGAAGTGGTTGACGGCGGCGTAGGGCGTCGTCTCGGTCTCGGGCTTCTGGGTCACCCACCGGTGCCGGAGCACGGCGTTGTACATGTAGGGGAAGCCGTAGATGAAGGCCTGCTCCCCCAGCGTGTACGCGTACTCGCGGCGCCAGTCGTCCACCCGGCCGGTCAGCGTCGGCTTCACCGCTCGCCATGCGACGGGCAGTGCCCGCGTCATCTTCCTGGCGCGGTCGATGGTGTCCCCGGGGTGACGTACGGCCGCCGCAGTGGCCCTTCCGGTGGAGACCGCCGCCTGGCCGATGCCGGCCGCCGCCGCGGCGAGATCGTGGGGCAGACGTCGCCCGGGATGGTTGCTGTCGGCTGAGGATGCCATCGCGTTCCTCTCGTGAGGCTGAACAGCACAGCCTGCAGTCACCACTCGAACTCACCACGCGAACTGGGGAAACCGGCGACCGTCGACGACGTGTCCCGGCTCCTCCCGGTGCGCCACGCGGCGGCGTCTGCGCCATGCCTGCTGGGGTTACCGGGGCGGGTGCTCCCCCACGCACCCGCTCTTCGAGTACATCAGCGCGTCCCTGCTCCGGCAACCTGGCTCGCAGGTCACAACGTTCCCCATCCGTCACTCAGCGCGTTCACGGCGTCGGTCACCGTTGCGTGGAGGCGACCCGGGCTGAGGGTCGCGTGCAGGGGGTGCCGGGACAGCGAGCGCGTGGGGCCGGCCCGGACCCGAGCCACATGGAGCTCGACTCCCTGATGGTCGAGGTCCGCGGCGAGGTCCGCCAGGGTGTCCAGGACGGGCAGGCCGAGCCGGTAGCTCGCCGTCAGGTCCACCACGACGGCGCGGGGCGGGCGGTCGGATGCCGCTACCAACTCCTTCACGGCCGTGCGGACGCGATTGACGTTGCCGAAGAAGAGCGCCCCGTCCGGCCGGGCCACGAGGATTCCCGGTGCGGCCACGGCTCGTGGGTGCTCCTTCAGGTCGCCCCACACGCCGGTGCCGGGCAGCAACCCCAGGACCGCCACACGCGGGGTGCTGGAATAGGCGATGAACAGCAGCAGCGACATCAGTACCGCGAGCAGCAGCCCGGGCAGCAGATCGAAGACCAGGACACCGAGCAGGGCGGTCAGAGCGATCCAGAGGCTGGGCCGGTCGTGCGTGGCGTAGCGGCGCATTTCCCCGACACGCAGGAAACCCTTCACGGCCACGATCACGATCGCCCCGAGCACCGCCTCGGGCAGCGGGGTGAACAACGAGGTCAGGAAGGCCCCGGTGAACAGCACCAGCACTGCCGCGACCAGGGAGACCATCGGGCTGCGGCCGCCCGCGCCCTCGGCGGCGGCGCTGCGCGACGCGCTGCCGGAGACCGCGAAGCCGCGGAAGAAGCCCACCGCGAGGTTGACCGCGCCCACCGCGACCATCTCTCGGTCCGCCTTCACCTCGTCGCCGTGGAGGCGGGCGAAGCGGCCGGCGATGCTGTAGGACTCGGCGAAGACGACCAGCGCCACCCCGAGGGAGCCGCCGACGAGTTCGGTCCAGTCGGCGGCCGTGATATCGGGCAGGTGAGGGACCGGCACGGCCGCCGGGATCCTGCCCACCGTCTCCACGCCGTGGGCGTGCAGGTTGAAGGCCTGGGAGAGGATCAGGCCGGCGGCCAGCACGATCAGCGAGGCCGGCAGCCGGGGCAGGAGGCGCTCCAGCAGCAGCAGCGAGGCCACCGCGGCCACGCCGACGGTGATCGTGGTCCACGACCAGTCGCCCGCCTGGCTCACCAGCTTCGCCAGGCGCTGGAAGAAGTCGCCCTCTCCGCTGGAGACACCGAGGATCTTCCCCGTCTGCCGCACCATGATCGTCAACGCCATGCCGAAGAGGAAGCCGACCAGGGCGGGCTCCGCCAGAAAGTTGGTCAGGAACCCCAGCCGGGCCGCTCCGGCTGCCACCAGCACCGCGCCCACGATCACCGCCAGCGCCGCCGACAACCCGACGACGGCGCCCGGGTCACTGCTGACGCCTTTGACGGTGGACGCCGACAGCACGGCCGCGGCCGACGTCGCCCCCACGATCAGAAAGCGCGAACCCCCCAGCAGCGCGTAACCCGCGAGAGCGATCGGAGCAGCGTAGAACGCGTTCTGCGGAGGGACTCCGGCGATCTCCGCATACGCCACCGACTCCGGCACGATCAACGCCCACACCGTCAGGCCGGCCAGTACGTCACCGCGCAGCAACTGCCGCCGGTAGCCGCGCACCCAGGCGGCCACCGGCAAGGCGGCGAAGCGGCGTCGGCCGGTCAGCCGACGCGGCTGATCGGCGGGCACTGCCAGCGCGCGTCGATGACTTCGGGACGTGGGAGGTACATACGCAGCGCGACGAACCAGATGCCCTGTTGCGGTGTGGGCAACCAGTTGTTCTCCCGGTCGGAGCCCGGTGAGTCGGGCTGCAGATGGAGGGTCAGGCTGCCGTCCGGCTCGGTGACCAGTCCGCGGGTGCGGTCTCCGATGGAGTAGCGGTCGATCGGGTTGGCGATCAGGTTCCTGGTCTCGTCATAGGCGGTCAGGGACCAGAAGGCGTCGACGGGGGGCAGCGACCCGGCCCCGAAGCGGATCTCATAACGGCCCGTCGACAGCTTCTCGCCCTCCGCGTCGTCGAAGGCGACGAGGTACACCGTCTCCTCGAGATCGTTCGCGGCGACACCGAACAGGGCCTGCTCCGCGGCCCGCTTGACGAAGTCGTCGCCGAAATGACCCATCTCCGGCGGCGGGTAACGCCAGCCGTTGATCAGTTTGGCCCAGTCTCCGCTGAGCAGTTGCTCCTGGAGCATGGGCAGGCCGGCAGCGGCGGCGGCGATCAGTCCCTGCTGGACGGATTCGGGCTGCTCCTGCACATCGAGGCCGGCGCCCACGCCGATCTCCGCGAACTGCCTGAGCAGGATCTCGTGGCGCTCCGGAGGAGGGTTCTCGGCCAGCATCGCGTTCAGCGTCTTCCACGGCGCGAGCGGATCCTGCTCCTGATCGACGGGCTCCAGCACGTCACGGCGCTCCGGCACGACGACGCCCTGCTTCCCGAACAGGTGGAGCGGCGTCAGCCGGTACCGGTCCTGCAGCGCGTGCACAGCGGGCAGATCGTCCTCACCGTCGACCAAAGTGCGGCCGAGCACCAGGATCCACGGGCTGGGGGCGGTCGCCGTACGACGTACCCCCGCAGGGAGCTCTCCTTCCCATCCCGGACCCACGAGGGCGAAGTCGCCGGCGTGCGGCCCCGTGGCACGCCGACCGACGTAGGCGTAGTTGTCCGAGGTGATCCCGACGAGTTCGAAGGTGAAGTAGCGGTCGCCCATCTCCGGGTGCGAGAGGATGACGGGCTCCGTGCTCAGGTCGACCCAGGCGCACGAGTAGAGGGTGTCGTTGTTGGGCGCCAGACCTTCCTGGTCGGAGGCATCGAAGAGCGTCCGGGCATGCCAGAAGTGGTCGACGGCGGAGTGCATCCTCATCTTCGGATCGGCCGGTTCGGTCACCCACCCGTGGCGCAGCTCGGCGTTGTAGATGTAGGGGAAGCCGTAGACGAAGGCCTGCTCCCCCAGTGTGTAGGCGTATTCGCGACGCCAGTCGCTGACCGCTTGCGGCGCGGGGCTCGAACCTGCGGAAGCCATCACCGCGCTCCTCTCTGTGACTCAGTCTGTGACTCAGCGGCACGCGATTCGGCCGCCCTCGGGGCCGGGCCGCCGACAAGGCACCTCTGGCTCTCCGTGGGAGACGGCCACTCTCACCCGCCGTACCGCATCGGATACGAAGCAGGACGATTCATGCGAGTTGGGCCTACTTCGAGTAGATCACCGCAGCCACAGCCCGGCAACAGCACGTGATCGCGGCCGGATCTGTCCGGCAGCCTCGCGGCCGTCGGCGTCGGCGTCGGCGGACCGGGCAGCGGGAGCAGGGTCCTGCGGGTGATCCGGGCCTCCTCGCCCCCCGGTCGAACTCCTCGAGCTGCGCCGTCAGTTCCGCGATGCGTCCCCCGTTCGCTTCGGCCTGCGCGGCGATCTCACTCGACCACTCCTCCAGGTGCGCCGGCACCGCGCCCAGGTTCAGCTCGCCGCCGCCCATGCGCCGCGTCGGGCGGGAGTGGCGGTGGCGGTCAGCACCCTGGCCGTCCGTCGCTCATGGCCCGGTACACCCTCGACTCCGCCGAAGCGGGCCGGCGCTCCTGGTCACGTACGACTGACCCTCCTGGTCCGACCAGGTGTCGAGCCGCGCGCGTCGGCCCGAGGAGGACGGGCTGGAAGCGGTGGCCCGGTTACGGTCGGTCGGCGAGCGGTCGGCGCCGACCGACGGCGACGCGACGCGACGCGAGGCGAGGCGAGGCGAGGTACGGGAGGAGCTGCTGTGTCGACTGCGGAGCCCCGGTCCATTGTCGCGATCCTCCCGATCATCTCGGGACTCTCCCTCGCTTTCGCGATCACGGCCATCGACCCGCTGGTCCTCAGCCTGAACATGCCGCAGGTCAGCCGGGCGCTCCACGTGCCGCCCGACGTCGTCGGGTTCCTAGGAGGCGCGGCGACGCTGGTCGTGGCCGCCGCCGTGCTCGCCGTGGGCAGTCTCGGGGACGCCTTCGGGCTCAAGCGGCTGCTGATGCTGGGGCTGATCGGCGACATCGTCGTCAACCTGCTCTCCGCGATCTCCCCCGGCTACACGTTCCTACTGGTGACGCGCCTCCTCGACGGCCTGGCACTGGCCGCGATCCTGGGCGTGTCGATGGCCCTGCTCAAGGTGTCGGTGCCGCCGGAGAGACGGCCGGCGGCCATCGGCATCTTCATGGCCATCGACATGGTGCTGTGCGGGGTGACCCCCGCGATCGGGGGCTGGGTGGTGGAGGCCGTCGGCTGGCGGTGGCTCTTCCTGCTTGCCCCACTGCTGTCGCTGATCGCGCTCGGGCTGACGGCCCGGTACGTCACCGAACCCCCCGTCCTGAAGCGCCGCGGAGTCGACGTCGTCGGCGTCAGCCTGGTCGGCGTCACCCTGCTGACCCTCGTCCACGGCGTCGCCGAGGCGGAGAACGGGATCTCCCAGCTCCAGGCCTGGCTGCCGCTGGTGATCAGTGCGGTCGCCGGCGTGCTGTTCGTGCTCCGTGAACGCCGGACACCGGAACCGGTCCTGGACCTGTCGCTGTTCCGCAGCGGCCCGTTCGCCGTGGCCGCGCTGGCGAGCCTGACACTCAACTTCCTCGTCGCGGGGTTCAGTTTCGCCCTCGGGCAGTTCGGCAGTGTGATCCTCTCGCTGTCCCCGCGCACGATCGGCCTGCTGTTCCTGCCCGGCACACTGGCGATCGCGGTCGCCGTCATCCTCGCCGGGCGCCTGATCGGGAAGTACACCCCACGGCCGGTCCTCATCACCGGCCTGCTGGTGATGGTCGCGGGCGGGCTGCTGATGGCGGCCACCGCTACGCCCACGATGGCGCTGTGGATCGTCGTACTGGCCACCTGGCTGACCAACCTCGGCTCGCTGGTGACCTCCGCCGCAGTGGCCGAGACCATTCTTTCGCACGCCCCGCCCGGAAAGTCCGGTGCCGTGGCCTCCGTCCAGCCCGCGTTCGGAATGACCGGCTACGCGCTCGGCCCCGCCGTCTACCTCCTGCTTCTCAACCTCTTCTTCCAGCGGCAGTGGCTCAACGACGCCGACGCGCGCGGTATGTCGGTGTCCGAGGCCGATCAGGCCGTGGACGCGACGCGAAGCGCGATGGCGCACAGTCCGGGCACTGCCGGATACGACCCGAACCTGCTCCGGCAGTCCGGACTGGACCTCGGGCTGGACTTCACCAACGGCCTGCGGCTCACCATGCTGGCCGTGAGCCTCCTGCCGCTCGCCCTGGCTGTAGCGGCGTACCTGCTCATGCCCCGCCGGACTCGGCCCGCACAGTAGGAGGCGTCCGGGTCACCAGGCGTCAAGTCACCAGGCGTCAGGAGACATCAGCCCGTCAGGCGTCAGGCGTCAGGCGGGGCACGTGGGAGCGAGCCGGTCCACTTCTGCTCGGCGCCACACACGTCCACGTGGGACCCGTCTGCGGCGGGCGCCGCGTCCGCATCAGCGCCATGTGACTCCCGGCGATCCGGCCGCGAATGGGAACGGGAACGGACCGCGAGGTGCTCCCACCACTGATACTCAAGACCGAGGACAACTCCAAGGGCCTGCCTGTCGAGGCCTTCGACGCGATCCGCGCCGGCGTCGCCGCCGATCGGTCGCAGTTCCACCACGGGAGCCCCGGACTGCATCGAGGCCTTCGCCGAGACGGACTTCACCGAGAACCTGAAGATCGACATCCCGGTGCTGGTGGCGCACGGAGACGACGACCGGATCGTCCCCATCGTGGCCGCCGACCACGAGTCGATCAAGCCCCACCCAACGGCACTCTCAAGGTCTACGCCAGTGCCCCGCACGGTCTGGTCGGGGCTGACAGCCCCGGCAGCAGCGGCCTGCGTGCGCGTAGATGACGCAATCCGCACCGAGCCAGAAGGCCCCAGGCCCTCACCCATTTCAAGATCAATCAGCCGTGAGCCCTGTCACCGTCCGCGACCTCCCCTGACAGAACAGCCCGCCGTCCCAGAGCGAATGCACGGTCGGACGCGGCGGGTCAGCATGGAAAGAAAGGGATGTTCTTGAGTGGAGGTTCCCATGACTGACAACGAAACTTTTGTCCGCGATCTCTTCCGGGCGTGGAACGACCGGGATTACGACTCCATCGCCGGGTCCGTCGCTCCGGACTGCACCCTCGTCGAGGAGGGCAGCGGAAGGACGCTGCAGGGTCCTGAGGGCTTCACCCAGCTCGCGAAGGCCATGTTCGATGCGATGCCCGACGGTAAGTTCACCCTCGACCACCTCACGTCGCAGGGGGACACGGTGGTCGTCGAGTACACGGGCAGTGGGACGCAGACCGGGGATCTGGTCCTGCACGCGGGCACTGTGCCCGCCACGGGGCGTCACGTCACGGTGCACGCGTGCGACATCTACGAGGTCAAGGACAACAAGATCAAGGAAGGCCGCGCCTATCTGGACACCGGCGCCATCATGAGCCAGCTGGGTCTGACCGAGCAGCTGCAGGGCTGACCGGAAGAAGCCCCAACGAGGATCCACGACCGGGGCGACGGGGGCTTCGGCCCGCGTGGCCACCTCCGCCTCGCACCGCAGTCGCCGGTCCGCCTCACTGGGCGTACCGGGACCCGTGTGCCGGATCTCCGCGCGGAACGTGGCCGGCCTGAGTTCCCGGGGCACCCGGTTCGGCCTCGGACTCCTCGGGGCGCGGCTCGCACACGGCGTCGGCCTGGACGTCGCCGGGACAGAGCCGCCCCACTCGACGTACTCGGCCCGCGCGTTGGCGGCCCGCGGTCTTGCGCGGGGACCGGCCCGGCGAACTGGTCAGCCTTGCGCTGCACACGCTGCTCGACGCACGCCCGGCACGGCTCGCTGGGTGTCGGCGGGCGAGCCGGTCGACGGTGCTGGAGTCGAGGGCGGCGAGGGTGTCGACCTCGCTGCGCTCCAACTGACCCTTCTCGATGCGCGAGACACGGGCCTGGGTGACACCCATGGCTTCGGCAACCTGTACCTGTGTCGTGTGCTGCCGCTTCCGCAACTCGGCGAGGCGGTGCACACAGGAGGCCAGGACCATCGCCTGCGCCACCTTCTGGATCTGGTCCTTCCCGGCATCGGTGGAGGCGAAATCCTCGGCCAGCTCTCCCCAGGAGACGGCCTGCGGGTCCTTTAGGTGATCAGTCATCACGCCCCGCCCTCTCCATCGATTCGCTTCAGATGCTCCGCGTACGCCTGCTCCCCGCAGGACGGGGATGGCAGTGGCCTACAATTAACTGTCCATGGAAGATAATTCTTCGGAAGCTGACTGATGGCTGACGCCGACCTGAAGCTGCTGTACCGGGAGCTGGTCTCGCTGGAGATCGAGCTGTGGGATGGCATCGAGGGGCGATTGAGGGCAGCGTACGACCTGCCGCTGACCTCGTTCGAGGTACTGCACCTGCTGCGGCAGCAGCCCGGCCGGCGGATCCAGGACATCGCGGAGGAGTTCTCGATCACGGTGGGCGGCACGAGCAAGGTGGTCGATCGTCTTGAGGCGGCGGGCCTGTGTGAGCGGCGAGCCAATCCGAACGACCGCCGTTCCTCGATCGTCGAACTGACGCCCGAAGGACGGAAGCTGGTGGACGGGGCGCTGAAGGTCTTCGAGGAGGAGCTGGAACTGCGTATCGGGTCGGTGATTCCCGAGCAGTCCGTACGTGAGGTGACCGCGGTCCTCAGCACACTGCGGGCGGCCGGACGCGCCCTGGACGCGGAGAGGAAGGCCGCCGCGCAGACGCCGGTGCCGGCCATGCGGGCGCCGAAGCAGCCCGGCCGACCGGCATCGTGAGCCGAGACGGCTCGGCAGGGCCCGTGGGTTGATCAGCCGGGGCCGGATGAACACAGCCCCCGGCCCCGGCCCATCAGCCCACGATTCGGTCGGCGATACCGGCGAAGGCAATGACTTTGTCGATGCGGCTCCGGACGAGGAGCTGCCGGGGCCACCGTTGCGTGCGGCGTACTCCTCGGTACGGTCGTCGCCCATGTACCGCGACGGCAGCCCTCACGTGACACCGGTCTGGTTCCTCCTCGACGGCGACGACATCGTGCTCACCACCGAGAAGAACAGGGTCAAGGGCCGCAACCTCGCCCGCGACGGACGGTTCGCCCTCTGCGTAGATGAGCACCGGCCCCCGTACGCGTTCATCCTCCTCCAGGGCCGCGCGACGATCTCCGAGGACCCGGATGGCATGCTGCGCTGGTGCGGTCTCCCGGGCGCGCGCGGCTGGTCGACGGCTTGCCGGTGCGGGTGCCGTACGTGACGAGCGCCCACCACTGCTGCCCGGTCATCTTCCGCATGCGGGTGCCTTTCGTGTGCGTACGGAACGGCTCGTGGGTGCCCGGGGCCGAGTCAGCCCCGGGCACCATGGTTCTAGCCCCAGAAGGCGTCTTCGGCGGCCGGGTCGGCGGAGAAGAGCCACATCTCGGTGATCTTGCCGTTCGCGATCCGCAGGAGGTCGACGCCGTCCATGCTCATCGACGCGCCGTCATGACGGCCGGTGAAGTGGATGGTGGCGGCGACCAGGTCGCCGTTGCCCATGAGGGTGTGGATCTTGTCGATGGCGAAGGTGCCCCGGCTGGTCTCCATCATGCTGCCGAGCATCTGGAAGACGGCGCCCTGACCCTTGTGGTCGCCGGAGAACTGGTTGGCGCCGGGCTGGTGCCAGACGATGTCGGCATCGAGGAGGTCGCCAAGAGCGGCCATGTCTCCGGTCTGGACGGCCTGGAAATAGGTGCGGGCGATGTCGATGTTCGAACTGGTCATGCCGCTTGCTCCTTGGGTTCGTGTACGGGGTTGGTGGCTATCGGGCGAAGTCGAGGCGGTCGGCGAGGTCGGCGTCGGTGAACGCGGCCTCGATCTCGTGTCGGCCTTCCTTGAAGTGGGCCCAACTGTCGTAGTGCGCGGGGACGACCCGGCGGGCACCGAGCAGCTTCGCGGCCTCGGCGCCCTGGGCGCTGTCGAGGGTGAGCAGGGCGCCTTCGAAGGCGAAGGCCATGCGGGCGCCACCGAGGAAGAGGACCGCGGTGTCGACGGGAGCGAACCTCCCGGCGATCTCCTTGACGTGCTCCAGGGCGGCGTTGTCGCCGCTGACGTACACCGAGGGCAGGTCGTCGGAGGTGAGGATGAAGCCGACGACGTCGCCGGTGACCGGTTCGCAGCCGACGGGGCCGTGCCGGGCGGGAACGCCCGTGACGGTCACGGTGCCGCCGTCGGGCCGCCAGAGCTCTGCGGTCTCCCAGAAGGCCAGCCCCTGTGCGTTGCCACCCAGACGACCGGCGCCGCTTTCGGTGGTGAAGACGACGGGGACCTCGGGCAGGAAGGCGCGGCCGGCGTTGTCGAGGTTGTCGTCGTGCGTGTCGTGGGAGAGCAGGACGGCGTCGATGCCGCCCAGGTCGGCGGCGGTGACTGGCGACGGTGCGGTTTTGACGAGCTTGTGGTCACCGGGGAGAGGCATGGGGTACTCGCCGGGCGGGTCGAAGGTGGGGTCGGTGACGAACCTGAGCCCGCCGTACTCGATCAGGGTGGTCGGGCCGCCGTATGCGTGGACGGGGATCTTTTCGCCGACGGCGCTGGTGCCGGACATCTGGGACCTCCCGGTCGGGGAACTGTGAGGACGCGAACCCTGCGGGTGGCTCCGGCAGGGGAAGGGGCGAGAAGAAAAGGGGCGGAAGGAGAAGGGCCGTCGGCCATGCTGCAGCACAGGTCATCCGGCGGGTGCCGTGCGGCTGCCTGCGCGGCCGGTCAGGGGGCGGGTGCGGAGAAGACGCCGAAGTGGTTGCCGGCCGTGTCCTGCAGCCGGGCGAAGGTGAAGCCCGCGGAGTCGGAGACCGGCTCCATGAGCACCTCGGCGCCCAGTTCGCCGGCGCGCCCGACGGTCGCGGTGACGTCCTGGACGAGGACGTAGAAGATCGCGTAGTTGGGGAACTTGCCCTCGGACTCCCACACGCCGCCCGCCGGCTGCTGGGCACCGGGCGGCATCACCGAGTGGTAGGTGACGCCCGGGGTGTTGGTGTTGAGGACGTAGTTCCAGTCGAAGAGCTCTCCGTAGAACTCCTTGGCCTTCTCCGGCTGGTCGGTGCCGAACTCGAACCAGGCGACCGAGTTGAAGGCGGGAACAGTCATGACACTCACTCCTAAAAGCCTCACATCGGGACAAAGATGACTCTCCAGGGCGCGCTTGAACCGGAGTGTGATTGCCGCGCTCCGCCGGAAGGCTCACAGGGCCTGCCTGCCGGAGCAGGCAACGAAGGCCCCGGATCAGCCGCCCACCAGCAAACCATTTAGATTCCATGGAATCAACTTCCAGAGATTATTGTTCCATGTGATGCAGATTTGGCGTCCAGTCACCTCGCCCCGCGCACGGCACAGGAACGAGGTCGACCCGGGCGCGGGCGGCCGACAGCAGAGAGGAAGCCCGTCATGGAACCGGTCGAGATCGAGGCGAAGACCCTGATCCAGAAGTCGAAGACCCCGTCGAACGACTACGTGATCAACTCCTACACCGGCTGTGTACTGCTGCGCGTACTGCTTCGCCTCCTTCGCGGGGCGGCAGTTCGGCCGATCGGCCAGGGAGTGGGGCGACTACCTGTACATGAAGAAGAACGCCGCCGACCTGGCCCGCGAGGAGCTGGCCCGGATGCCCGAGCACAAGCGCCACGGCACGATGCTGCTCAGCTCGGTCACCGACCCGTACCAGGGCCACGAGACGAAGTACCGGCTCAGCCGCGGCATCCTGCGCGAGCTGAAGACGGGAGTACCCGGGCCTGGTCCGCATCCTGACCAAGTCGCCCCGTCGTCACCCGCGGCATCGACCTGCTCACCAGCCTGCCCCGCGCCGAGGTCGGCACGACGGTGACCACCGCGGACTACGAGGTCAGCCGCTGGCTGGAGGTGCGCGCGCCACTCGCCTCCCGCCGACTGCGCACCCTCACGGAACTGCGCGAGGCCGGCATCCCCGCCTTCGCGTTCGTCGGCCCGCTCCTGCCCCACTTCGCGGTCCACCTGCCGGTCACCTCGGAAGAGGACCGCCGGATCTTCGCGGGCAACATCCTCACCGCCGTCCGTGCCGCCCAGCCGGCCCGCGTGGTGTTCTCCACCAGCGGTTTCCCCATCGATCCCGCCATCGGCGGAGCCGCCGCGACACTGGTTGCCGGCCTGACCGACAGTGGCGTGTCCCATGCGGTGATCGCGCCCGAGCCGTACCTGGAGAACCTGCTCATGCCCTACGCCCTCGACTCGGTCCGTGAGCGCGGCGTGCTGCCCTACGCGATCCGGGCCGACTTCCCCGTCTCATGGGCCTCCCACCTGGACATCGCCGATGTCGCCGTCGCCCTGTTCGAGCGCACGGACGTCACCGGTGTGGTCTCCGTCGGCCAGTACCCGGCGATCACCGGGCCCGGACCTGGCCGAGGCGTTCGGCACCCGGCTGGCAGCACGTGGCAAGCCGCCCAGTTCCGCGGGCGGCCTGCCACGCCATCCAGCGCAGCCGACCGCCCACACCAAGACGACGGTGCGGGCGGAGAGGACCGACTGCACACGGGGCGTACCTCCACACATCACGTGGTGTGCTGAGGGGGCCTCATCCGTCGCAGGAGTGAGGTGCCGTCCCGGCCGGCGATCTCTCGGTAAGTAGGGATGCCGAGGTCCACAGCGGTGCTGTGGCGGCTCTGTTCGGCGTCCAGCTGTGCAAGCTTGTCCATCGAGTTCGGCCTCGGTGATGCTGGCCGGGAGGTTGTCACGGATCTCGACCAGGCGGCCACGCCGGCTGGGCTCGGGGCGGATCATGGAGCAGCGGATGCAGGCTCTCCTGAAGCAAGACCATGTGCAACGTGGTGAGGCGCACGAGCCGTTGGTGAGCGATCCCTTGATATCGCTGATCACCGCTTCGCCCATGGTGCGAGACCGCCACTGCACGCGCACCGGCTTGTCCGCGATCCGCATCCACCGCACGAAGTGCCGAGCATCCACCCGCTCCGCGCGATCCCAACTCGCACCCCATCAAATGGGACAGCGAATCGGCCGGAGGCACCGTCGGTCCGCCCACTACTTCGCCGTCTCGGCCCCTATACGGCCCCTGCGTCTTGGCATCGCCCCTCAGGGCAGCCGCCCGGACGGCGAGCGACAACCTCGATCACCTATTCCACCGCAGGTCAGAGGGTTGAAGCTCCCCCGAGCACCGCCGGACCCCAAACCCACGAGCAGCGGATCCAGTCCGTTCAGGCGAAGTTGACGCCCCGACACCCAAAAATGAACGTTTCCGCAGGTCAGAGACCTGCACAGGTGGGGCGGGTGGGACTCGAACCCACGGCCGACGGATTATGAGTCCTTTGGGGATCTTGGCGGCCCTTGTCGATCATTGCCGATTCACGCTGTTCTTGCAGGTCAGACGTGCTGATCAGTGTCAGCCCTGTGCAGTGCTTGTCGGTCTGTTCCTGTCCTTGTGGCCCCTCAATGGCCCCTGAGCGTCTTCGAGTTGGACACGTATCACAGAAGCAGCCGCGTCCGCCCAGGTCAGCCGAGGAGAGAGAACCTTCGTACAGCGGATCCTCCTTCCCACGTGCGGAGGCTCCGCCCCAGTGCGGGGAGGGCGGAGTCTCCGCGGTCGCGGTTGTTTGTCGGCTTGACCGGCGGTCACAGCTCCTGCGCGTAGGTGTCCTGGTACGCCGCCCTCCCGCCGAACACATTCAGGGCGATGTGGCCATCGGCGTATGTCGTGTCCGTCACGTCGATGATCCGGGTGCCGTTGAGGAACACCTGGATGCGGTCGCCCTCGGTGAGGATGCGGACGGGGTAGGTCGTGCCGCGGCGGACCAGAGCCGGGACGCGGGCGAGGGCTTTGGCGTCGTCGAAGTAGCCGTTGGCCTTGGCGACCAGGCGGATCACGCGTAGGTCGGGGTCGATGTTGAGGCAGTAGGCGTCGGCGCCGTCGGAGGAGGCGCGCCAGAGGAGGGAGAGGGCGCCGCCCGTGTCCGGGGCGGGGCCGCCGAGCCGGACCAGAGTGGTGAGGTCCAGGTCCGTCGCCGTGCGGGCCGAGATCGCGTTGGAGTCCTTGTCGAAGCTTCCGGCGCGGCCCGCGCTGTCCGTCGACCAGCGGCCGGCGGGGGTGATCGTCAACTTGCCGAGGTTCGAGCGGAATTCACCGCCGGCCGGGGCGGCCACCAGCGGCTTCACCCGATCCACCAGGCGGAAGGTGCTGTCCAGCCTGTGCACCTTGAGCGACTCGATGTGTGCGGTGCCGCCCTTGGCGTAGAAGGCCATGCCGTCGGCGTCCGGGCCGGGGAAGATCAGGCTGGTCACGGCGGCCTGTCCGTCCGCGCCGAACGCCTCGACCGAGGACGAGTCGACGTACACGCGCAGGGTCACGCGGCCGTCGGTCGTCTTCATCGGCGCGGTCGTGCGGCCCGCGAAGTACTGCGTGAAGTCGCTCAGGCCCGATGCGGAGCGGTCCACGAACAGTTCGTGCGCCTCGGCGTCATATCCGACTGTCGTGTGCTGGTCGTCGTCGGTCCGGAGCCGGAAGCCGATCTCCGTGGCGGTTCCGAGGGTGATCTCGGCCTCGATCTCGTAGGCGGTGCCCCGGGCTCCCGCGAGCGGGTTCGCGGAGTCGGGGCCGACGGCGAGGTTCTTGCGGGTTGTGGTGGACGTGCGCAGCGTGACCAGCTCCGGGACCGGGCGCTGCGCCAGGCGTACGCCGTCGGCGGTGTCCGTGAGGGTCAGTTCGCGGGGGGTGCTCAGCTGGCCGTTCCAGCCGCCGGTCGGGGCGCTGAAGGGGTAGTCCCAGTTGCTTATCCAGCCCAGCCAGACGCGGCGGTCGTCGGTCAGGCCGTAGAAGGACATGGCGGCGTAGTAGTCACGGCCGGAGTCGGCGCGCAGGACCGTGCCGGCCTTCTGGTCGGGACTGAAGCCGGCGCCGTTCCACTCGCCCGTGAAGTACTGGGCGGCCGAGCCGTTCGTGGCGCGTACGGCACCGGTGCTCAGGGTGAGAACCCACTTCACCTTGTCCTCGTCGCCGTCGATGGGGAGCGGAAAGAAGTCGGGACACTCCCAGACCCCGGGTGCGGCCCAGTCGCCGTAGCCGAAGGAGCTGACCTGGGTCCAGGTGAGGAGGTCGGTGGAGGTGAAGAAGCGGATGTGGTCGCCGCCGGATACGACCATCAGCCACTGGTCGTGGGCCTCGTCGCGGATGACCTTCGGGTCGCGGAAGGTCCAGCCGGCGTCCGGGCCGCCCGGGTTCTGCACGGCCGGACTCGAGCCGCCGTGCAGCTGCCATGATCGGCCCTTGTCCTTGCTGTACGCGATGCGCACGCTCGCGTTCCCGCCCGGCTTGTCCGGGTGGTAGCTCGTGTAATAGGCGATCAGGCCCGAGCCGCCGTCGAAGAGACCGGAGGTGTCGTCGGCGTCCACGACCGCGCAGCCGGTCCAGCAGTGACCGTAGGCGTTCCAGGGCAGGGCTATCGGCAGGGGCTGCCAGTGGACGAGGTCGGTGCTGACCGCGTGTGCCCAGCGGCCCTCGTCCTGGTGGAAGAGGTGGTACTCGCCGTCGTGGTGCAGCAGGCCGCAGGGGTCGCTGGTGGAGCCGGTGAGCTGGGAGTAGTGGTACGTGGGGCGGTACGGCTCGGTGAAGTGGTCGGCGGTGCTTCGGACTTCGACGTTCTGGAAGTACGACGTCCCGTGCGCGGCCGCGGTGCCGAAGGCGGCGCCCTTGGTGCGGGACACGCGGGTTTTCAGCGCCCGTACGCCGTCCACGTACACCTCGATGGTTCTGCCCGTCGCGCGGGCCTCGACGCGGTACGTGCCTCCGGCCGTGATGCGCCGGACCGGGCCGGAGGCGGAGGCGAGGCGGGTGCCGGAGGAGCGGTCCAGCAGGACGACGGCGTTGCGGCCGGCTTCCAGGCGGGCTTCGTAGCCGCCGGAGCCGTTCGCGAACGCTCGCAGGACGAGGCCGGCCGAGGAGGAGGGGCCGCCGGGTGTGATGTCGGCTCTCGCCACCAGGTCGCCGTCGGTGAAGGGGGCCGTGCGCAGGCCGTTCTCGCCGCGGATGCCGCGCAGGTCGGGGGTCCAGGTGCCGGAGCGGGCCGTCCAGCCCTGGAGGCCGGTGGCGAGATCGGCCCCGGCGATGTTCTCGAAGGACACCGCTCCAGCCGATGCCGTGACGGCGAGTCGGCCTTTGGCGTGGGTGGAGTCCTGGGCGGTGATGACGGGGCTATAGCCGTCGGGAGAGAGGAAGTTGGTCTGCCAGTGCACGCGCAGTTCGTCGCGTTCGGCTTCGACGCGCAGGCGGTAGACCGTGTCGGCCTTGATGGTGGTCGCGTAGGTGCCGAGGGTGACGTTGCCGTCGATGCGGTAGAGCCTCAGCCTGCCCTGGTCCGCGTCGACTTGGACGCCGTAGCCGTGCGTGGCCGTGGCGTCGGTGCGCACCAGCAGTGAGGCGATGGCGGAAGCGTCGTGCAGGAGCAGGTCGGCCTGGAGCGCGGTGTCGTACGTCTTGGTCGTGGTGAGGGCGCGGGCGGTGGCTCCCAGGGTCGGTGCCGCGCGCCAGCCCAGCGGACTCGCCGTCCAGGTGCCGCCGCTCGTGGTCCAGCCGGTGAGGTTGGTGGTGACTGAGGAGAGGGACGGCGGGCCGAAGGTGACCGTGCCGCCCTGGGCGAGCAGGCCCACCGAGCCGGTGTCGTGGCGGTGGTCCTCGGTGTGGAGGAGCCGTTTGCCGTCGACATGCACCGTCAGCTCGGGCCCGTCGACTGCCACTTCGAGGTCATAGGGTCTTGCGGTCCGCGCGCCTGGAAGTGGAGCGGTGGCGAGTGTGTCGCCGTCGGCCAGGTCGTAGAGCCGTATGCGGGCGCGGCCGGGGTCGAGGGCGACCGCGTATCCGGTCGAGCCGTCCAGGGCTGCCCGGAACACCAACGCGCCTACGGCGGAAGAGGATTGGGGCGTGACGCGGGCCGCGTACGTGCCCTTGGCCGCGAGTTGCTGCTCGGACAGGGCGAGGGCGGGCCCGCGACTGTCGGCGGCCGCCTTCTGGCCCCCGTCGGAGGTGCGGGTCCAGGTGCCGGTGACGGGGATGGGGTCGGGAATCGGGGTGGCGGCGGGGGTCGCTCCGGCGGCGCTCGGGGCGGCCTGTGCTGCGGGGAGGATGCCTCCGAGAGGCAGCAGGGTGGCGGCGGTTCCTCCGGCGAGCAGGAGGGTACGGCGGGACACGCTCATGGCGGCTCCTGAGGGAGAACAGGCGAGGGTGGGCCACGGCCCCGCGGGATGTCCAGCCCGCGGGCCGTGGCCGTCTGTAAGACCGTCACGGCCACAGCGGCCGGGGTCCGTCGGTGAAGACCGACGCCATCTGCCAGGCGTCGAACCGCTCCAGGGCCACGTCGCCGTCGGCACCGATACCCACGCCTACGGCCTCGTCCGGGCGGGTGGGGTAGATCCGGGCGGTCAAGGCACGCCCGTTGGCGTAGATCTCCAGTGCGGAGTGGTCGACGAGGACGCGCAGGTCGACCCGGCCGTCGGGGTCCAACGGCAGTTCGCCGTACCGGGGTTCGGCGTCGACCGTCGGGTCGAGGCTGCTGGTCTCGCGGCGCAGGCGGAGAGTGCCGCCCGTTCCGTCCTGCGCCCTGCTCACCTCCACGACCGTGCGTTCCGCGCCGTCCGGTGTCTCGCGGACCACGAGCCGGGCGGTCGCTCCGGGAGCGAGACGCAAGGTCGTCTCGATGTCCAGCTGGTCCCCGCGCACGGCGGGCAGCCGGGTGTACCGGTCGGCCTGCCGGCCCGGAGCCACCTCTACGCGCTCCCGCCGCAGCTCGGTCAGCTCCGGCGCCGGGGCCTGATGCAGGCCGCCGTCCGTGGCGAGCGTGACGACCCTCGGCAGGGACATCACGCCGCACCAGCCGGCCTGTGCGTTCGCCTCGTCCGTCCGTCCCTCCTGGAGCCAGCCGAACATGATGCGGCGGCCGTGCTCGTCGCGAGTGGACTGGGGGGCGTAGAAGTAGCGTCCCCCGTAGTCGAGGCGGTGGAGGGCGGTCGGGTTGAAGGTGTCGCCCTGGTAGCGGCCGGTCCAGTACAGGGGGTGGTGGGTGGTGCCCTCGTCCCAGGCGGAGAAGACCAGCACGTCGGTGCTGCCGGCCTCCTCGTCCTCGCCGAGCCGGAAGAGGTCGACGCATTCCCACATCGTGCCGGTCCAGTCGAGCTCGCCCTGGTTCTGCGAGGCGTCGCCGGTCAGCAGGGGGCCGACGTAGCGCCAGCTGCGCAGATCGTCGGATTCGTACAGGAAGGCCGTTCCGCCGACGCCCCGGATGCCCGAGCCCACCAGCTGGCGCCACACCTGGCCCTCCCGCCAGACGCAGTGGTCGCGGAAGGCCGTGATGTCGATGCCCTCGGGCGGGGCGGTGATGGCCGGGTTGGCCTGGTCTTTGGTCCAGTACCGCAGGTCGGCCGATCCCCTGGCCACGCAGGGGAGTTCGTGGTCTCCGTGCCTGCCCGAGTAGACGAGCGTCGGTACTCCCCCGTCGTCCACCAGGACACCGGACCAACAGCCATCGCGGTCCGGGCCGTCCGAGCCTGGCATCAGGGCGACTGGCTCATCGGCCCAGTGCACGAGGTCGGTACTGGTGGCGTGGCCCCAGTGGATGCGGTGGTGGGCGGCGGCGAGCGGGTTGTACTGGTAGAAGAGGTGGTAGACGCCGTTCCAGTGGCTCAGCCCGTTGGGGTCGTTGAGCCAGCCGCCGGGCGAGGTGAAGTGGAAGCGGGGGCGGTGGGGGTCGCGCAGGGCGCGTTCGGCCAGCCCCTCGGCGGTGTGGCTGCCGGAGGGGAGGGTGAGGTCGTGGGTCATGCGGCGGTGGTCTCCGCTTTCTCAGTGACGTCGGTGGCGTCGGTGGCGTCGGTGGCCTCGCCGTCCGGCCGGTCGGTGGCCTTCAGGACGCGGCGGGCGATGTCGGAGGCGGGTGCGCGCAAATGGCAGCGCACCCAGTGGGGCTGGCCGTCGTCTTCGCCGACGATGTGGCGGACGGGGTCGGTGCGGCTGCACGCGCCGTCGTCGCCGTAGGGGCAGGACGTGGGGTTGAGGATCGCCTCGCGCAGGCGGGCGCGCTCGACGGGGTCGTAGCTGCCGGCCCGTTCGGGGTCGGGTACGGCGGACAGCAGCAGGCGGGTGTAGGGGTGGGCGGGGGCGTCCATCACCGCCAACGCGTCGCCGCCCTCGACGAGTTCGCCGGCGAACATGACCATCGTGGTGTCGGCGAGGTAGCGGGCGGAGCCCAGGTCGTGGGTGATGTAGAGCATGGCGATGTTCCGCTCGTCGCGCAGGCGCCGCATCAGGTTGAGCACGCCGACGCGCACGGAGACGTCCAGCATCGACGTCGGTTCGTCGGCCAGGATGAGGCGCGGCTCCACCGCCAACGCGCGAGCGATGGAGACGCGCTGACGCTGGCCGCCGGAGAGTTCGTGCGGGTAGGACTGGAGCATGTCCTCGGTCAGGCCGACCGTTTTCATCAGCTCGCGCAGCGCCTCTGGTGTGGCGGAGTGGCCGTGCAGGACGAGCGCCCGGGTGAGGAAGTGCTCGATGCGGTGGACGGGGTTGAGTGAGCCGAAGGGGTCCTGGAACACCATCTGGACCTTGCGGCGGTACGCCCGTGACGCCCGGCGCCGCTCGGTGCGCAGGACGTCCTGGCCGTCGAGCAGCACCTGTCCGGCGGAGGGCTGTTCGAGGCGGGCGAGACAGCGGGCGATGGTGGACTTGCCGCTGCCGGACTCGCCGACCAGGGCGGTGATCCGGCCAGCCGGGAGATCGAAGGAGACGTCGTTGACGGCTCGGACACGACGCCGGGAGAAGACGGTGCCGACCTGGAAGTCCTTGGTCAGACCGCGTACGGACAGCAGGGGCTGGGTCATCGCGGGGCTCCCTGGGCACTCTGGGCCGCCCACCGGCCGGGGGCGATCTCGCGCAGGTCGGGGATGTTCATGGAGCAGTCCGAGCGGTCCTCGGGACAGCGGACGTGGAAGCCGCAGCTGTCGGCGGTGCGCGGGGCGTCGAAGAGGCCGGTGAGCTCTTGGCGCGGGCCGGTCAGCGGCGGGAAGGCGTTCATCAGCGCCTCGGTGTAGGGGTGGAGCGGATGGGCGAACAGGTCCTTGGCGTCGGCGAGTTCGACGATCCGTCCGCCGTACATCACGCCCATGCGGTCCGACAGCTCGACCATCAGGGACATGTCGTGGGTGATGAAGAGGATGGAGAAGCCCAGCTCCCGCTGGAGGTCGCGGATCTGCGCCATGATCTCCTGCTGCACGACCACGTCGAGCGCGGTGGTCGGCTCGTCCATGATCAGCAGCCGGGGGTGGAGTGCGACGGCCATGGCGATGACCACGCGCTGGCGCATGCCGCCGGACAGCTGGTGCGGGTACGCCTTCAGCCTTCCCGGGTCGATGCCGACCAGCTCCAGCAGCTCGCCGGCCCGCTCACGCGCCGCCCGCTTCTTCAGCTTCTCGTGGGTGGTGAAGATGTCGACTATCTGCTCGCCGATGGTCAGGACGGGGTTGAGCGAGTTCATCGCCGACTGGAAGACCATGGCGATCTCCCGCCACCGGAAGGCGCGCAGCTCCCGTTCGTTCAGGGCGAGGACGTCCCTGCCCTGGAAGCGGATGCTGCCCGCGGTGATCTCCGCCGGGGGCTTGAGCAGTCGCATCACCGCGTTGGCGATGGTCGACTTGCCGCAGCCGGATTCTCCGGCGAGGCCGAAGACCTCTCCGACGCCGATGGAGAAGGAGACGTCGTCGGCGCCCACGACGGTGCGTCCGTCACCGCGGTATTCGACGCGCAGGCCGTTCACCTCAAGTACGGGTTCCATGGCTCAGCCCCTCCTCTCACGGCGGGCACGGCGGTTGCGCAGCCTGGGGTTGGTGATCTCGTCGACCGCGTAGTTGACCAGCGCGATGGCGAAGGCGACGAGGGCGATGCACAGCCCGGAGGGGACGAAAACCCACCATGCGCCGGTCATCAGCGCGCCGTCGTTGCCGGCCCAGTACAGGTTGGTGCCCCAGCTGACGACGCTGCTGTCGCCGAGGCCGAGGAACTCCAGGCCGGCCTGGGCGCCGATGCCGAAGATCACGCAGCCGAGCAGCGTGGTCATCACCACGGACGCCATGTTGGGCAGGATCTCGCGGAACATGATCCGCAAGGGGCGTTCTCCGGTGACGACGGCGGCGGCCACGAAGTCCTTGCCGCGGATCGACTTGGCCTGCGCGCGCAGGACCCGGGCCGAGCCCGCCCAGCCGGTGACGACGAGGACCAGGATCACGGTGGAGGTCCCGGGCGGCAGGAACGCGGCCAGGATGATGAGCAGCGGGAGGCCGGGCAGCAGCAGGAAGATGTTGGTGACCAGAGTCAGCGCGTCGTCGACGACGCGGTCGAAGTACGCGGATGCGAGGCCGACGACGATGGCGACCGCGGTCGCCACGAGCCCCACGGTGAACCCGACGAAGAGGGAACTGCGCGCACCCCAGAGGGTGAGGGCGAGCACGTCCTGTCCCTTGGCGGTCGTACCGAACCAGTGCGCGGCCGAGGGGGCCTGGCTGCCCGTGGAGTTGATGAGCGACGGGTCGCTGGGTGCCAGGACGGGTGCGAGCAGGGCGAGCAGGGCGAAGAGAGCGAGCAGGATCAGCCCGGTCAGTGCCTTCTTGCTGTCGATGAGCTGGCGCAGCAGTCCGCGCCGACGGGAAGCACGCGCGGGGGCCGTCGGCGTGGTGGCCGTGGCGATTTCGATGGCGGTCATGTCGGCACCTCCTCAGCGGACGCGGACGCGCGGGTCGAGGCGGACGTAGACGAGGTCGACGAGGAAGTTCGCGATCAGTACCGCCGCCGTGATCGTCAGGAAGATGCCCTGCATCAGTGGGTAGTCCAGGCCCTGGACGGCCATCAGCAGCTGGTAGCCGATGCCGGGGTAGGCGAAGACGACCTCGGTGAGCAGGGCGCCGCCGACGACGAAGCCGAGGGCCATGCCGAAGTTGGTGACGGAGGGCAGCATCGCGTTGCGAGCGGCGTAGCGGAACATGATCCGTGAGGGGCTGAGCCCCTTGGCCTCGGCCATGGTGATGTAGTCCTCGGCCGTTGTGGCGATCATGGTGTTGCGCATGCCGAGCATCCAGCCGCCGATGGAGACCAGCACGATGGTCAGCGCGGGCAGCACCAGGTGGGTGGCGACGTTGGAGACGAACTCGGCGTTGAAGCCGGGGGTCAGTCCGACGTCGTAGGCGTGCCGCATGGGGAACCAGCCCAGGCTCACCCCGAACAGGTACAGCGCGCCCATCGCCAGCCAGAAGTACGGGAACGAGCCGACGAAGATCAGCAGAGGCGGGAAGGCGGAGTCGAGGACGCCGCCGCGCCGCCAGGCGGCGACGATGCCGAGCAGGTTGCCGAGCACGGCGGCGATGACGAGCGCGACGCCACCGAGGAGCAGGGTCCAGCCGATCTGCGAGCCGATCACGTCGGAGACCGGGGTCGGGAAGCGGGAGATGGAGATGCCGAGGTCGCCGGTGAAGACGCTCTTGACGTAGGAGACGTACTGCTCCCAGAGGGGGCGGTTGTCGAGGCCGAAGAGTTTCCGCAGCTGGGCTATCTGGTCGGGCTGCATGGTGCCCTGGGCCTGCGCGAACATCCGGGAGACCGGGTCGCCCGGCATGAAGCGCGGGAGAACGAAGTTCAGGGTGATGGAGGCCCAGAAGGCGAGCAGATAGAACCCCAGGTTGCGCAGGATCAGACGCACGGGTCGTGCTCCCTGTCGGTGGGGGGTGAACGTGTGGCTCGGTGCGCGGGGGCGGCCGTCCGGGGAGGAGGGCGGCCGCCGGTCCGCGGGCGGCGTCAGCCCTTGACGGGCTTCAGCGAGGTGAGCACGAGGATCGTGCTGCCGTTGCGGTTGCCGAGGGTGGCGTACGGGTTCTTCTCGGTGGGCCAGCCGGTGAAGCGGGCGTCCGTGTACGCGCCCCACTCGGGGCCGGTGAACAGCGGGACGACGGGCGCGTCCTTGTTGTACAGCTCCTGCAGGCCGTTCATCTGCTCGGCTTGCGTCTTCTCGTCCGTGGCGGCGGCGAAGGCGTCGATGAGCTTGTCGGCCTTCTTGTCGCCGAAGCGGTGGTAGTTCTCCGTGGCCTGCTTACCGACCGGCTGCACCATCTTGGTCGACATCACGCCGCGGAAGTACTCGTAGGGGGTGGCGCCGTTGTTGCTCCACACGATGCCGGTGTCGAAGGTGCCGGTGTTGTACGAGGACGAGACCGCCGACCAGTCAGGCGTCTTCACGGTGGCGGTGATGCCGACCTTCGCCAGGTCCTGCTTGATGATGTTGGCGACCGAGATCCAGTCGGAGGAGGCGGAGCCGACGGAGATGTCGAGGGTGAAGTTCTTGCCGTTCTTCAGCTTCCGCTTGCCGCCGCTCTCCTTATAGCCGGCCGCGTCGAGGGCCTTGGCCGCCTCGGTGCTGTCGTACTTCGTCCAGGTGCAGGAGGCGGCCAGCGATGTGTCACGCCACTTGTCGTACGTGCGGGCCAGGCCCGTGCAGTCGGTGGGTTCGGCGTAGCCGTTCATCGCGACCTTGGTGATCTGGTCACGGTCGACGGCCATGCTGAGCGCCTTGCGCACGGCCGGATCGTTGAACGGCGCCTTGGTGGTGTTCAGCTGCCAGTTGATCATGGCGCCGGTGGCCGGGAACCAGTAGTGGTTGTGCTTCTTGTCCTTGGCGACGAAGGACTTCTCGATGTCCGGGATGAACGACTGCGTCCAGTCCACCTCGCCGTTGGTGAAGGCGATGTTGGCGCTGTCGTTGCCGGAGAAGGCGAGCATCTGGATGCCGGCGATCTGCTGCTTCGCGGGCTGCCAGTAGTCGGGGTTCTTGCGCAGCTCGTACGACTGGCTCTGGAACTTCTCGATCTTGGTGTACGGGCCGGTGCCGACCGGGTCCGGGTTGGTGAACTTCGCCGGGTCCTTCACCTTCGACCAGATGTGCTTCGGCAGGATGTAGTGGCCGCTGATCTCGTAGAAGGCGGTCGAGAACGCCTTGTCGAAGGAGAACTTCACCGTGTGGGCGTCGACCGCGGTGACCTTGTCGAGGTAGTCGAAGCCGCCGAGCACCTTCTTCTGGAGCTCGAAGGTGTAGACGACGTCGTCGGCGGTGAGCGGCTTGCCGTCCGACCACTTGACGCCGTCGCGCAGCGTGAAGGTGAGGGACTTGCCGTCCTTGGCCTGCTCCCACTTGGTGGCCAGCCACGGCGTGTCCTTGGCGTCGGCCATGCTGTGCACCGCCAGCGGCTCGTAGACCGACTGGAGGGTCATGGGGGCGGCCTGCGGGGAGAGTGGGTTGAAGTTGCGCGTGAACGTCGCCAGATCCTCGCGCGGGATGGTGAGCAGCTGGTTGCCAGAAGTGTCACCGGCGCCGGCGGCGCCCGAGCCACCCGTACAGGCGGACAGGACCAGGGCCGCGGCGGCGGTCGCGGTGACCGCTCTCAGGACGGCTCGTGGCCGCCGTGAAGGTATGCGGGAGGGTGCCATAATGGAGACTCTTTTCCTCTCTTCAACACACAGGGCGAAGACGGGATGGGATTCCTCGGCGGGCTGATTAGTGGTCAGACCGACGAGCGTTCGAGCAGCGGGCAGTCGATCGTCACCCGGTGGGTGTCGATCGGCTGCCCTGCTGCGAGGGCGGCGAGCATGTCGATGCCCTTGGTGCCCATGGCCTCGAAGGGCAGGGCGAGCGTCGTCAGCTTCGGCCGCAGATAGGCGGCGATGAGTTCCTGGTTGTCGAACCCCACCACGGCCACGTCGTGCGGGATGCGCAGCCCACGTTCCTTGATCGCGTCGTACGCGCCCATCGCCATCCGGTCGTTTCCGCAGAACAGTGCGGTCGGCCGGGCGCCGGCCGGGCGGTCCAGCAGTTCGCCGGCGGCGGTGTAGGCGCTGTCGGCGGTTGCCCAGCCGGGGACGACGAGGGCGGGGTCGAGGGTGATCCCGGCCTCGCGCAGGGCACGTTCGTACCCTTCACGCCTGCCGATGGCGGCCGGGATCGCCGGGTCGAGGTTGATGAACCCGATGCGGGTGTGACCGGCGTCCAGGAGCCGGCGGGTCGCCTTGTATCCGCCCGACACCTCGTCGGGCAGGATGCACGGCAGCTCACCGGCCGCGTCGTAGCAGTTGACGAGCACCGTCGGCACCTCCCGGACGGCCTTGGGGAGCGTGACGGCGCGGTGCCAGGTGGTGGCGTACAGCAGCCCTTCCACCCGGTGCTCCAGCATCTGGTCGAGCGCGGCGGCCTCCTGGGCGGGGTCGCCCTCGCTCGCAGCGATCAGCAGGAACCTCCGGTCACCCCAGGCGCGGCTCTGCGCGCCCGTGATCATCTCCCCCGCGAACGGGCCAGTCACGATCTCGGTGATCAGCCCGAACCACCCGCTGCGGTTCGCGGCCAGCGCCCGCGCCCCAGCGTTGGGCCGGTAGCCGAGCTCGGCGATCGCCGCCAGGATCCGCCGACGGGTCTCCTCGGGGATGGCGGCGCCGGGCTTGTCGTTCAGGACGAAGGAGACCGTGGTCCGCGAGACACCCGCATGGCGGGCCACATCGCTCATGGTCACGCGATGCGTCTTGTTCGTGGGCACTTCAGGTCCCTTTCGGCTGACCGGAGGCGAGACACCGCCTCCGGTTTCGCGCTTTAATAACGCGCGTTACTTCCTTGTGGCAGGGAAGTTACGTCCGTCTTGAGCGGCATGTCAATACCTGTACAAGGGCTGCATCAGGCCACCGATCCCGGTGCCCTTCGCGCCCGCACTCTTCCTGAGAGAGGCAGACAGTCACCATGGCCCGACCCCAGGTCCCCGTCAGCGTCACCGTCCTCGGCGAGTGCGTCGCCGACGCCTTCACCGACCCCGCCCGGTCCAGCTCCGATGAACTCGCGCTGCGCGCCCTGCCCGGTGGCGGCCCCGCCAACACCGCCGTCGCCCTCGCCCGGCTCGGCACCCCCACCCGCTTCCTCGGGCGCTTCTCCACGGATGTCTTCGGCACCCTCTTCCGTGCCCGCCTCAGCGCCTCCGGCGTCGACCTGACCGGCAGCCTGACCGCCCCCGAGCCCAGCGCCCTCGCCGTCGCCGACCTCGACGAGACCGGCCAGGCCACCTACACCTTCTACGCCGACAGCGCGGCCGACTGGCAGTGGACCGACGAAGAACTCGCCGCCACCGGGTGGGAGAGCGCGGCCTGCCTGCACACCGGCTCCCTGGCACTCATACGCCAACCCGGCGGCACCCGCATCGAGGACCACCTCGCCAAGGCCCGCGAGCACCTCACCGTGTCCATCGACCCCAACGTCCGCCCCCTGCTCGTACCGCCCACCGCCTACCGCGAACGGCTCCCCCACTGGTGCACCCTCGCCGACATCCTCCGCCTCAGCGAGGACGACCTCGCGCTGCTCCTGCCCGGCGCCAGCCCCGAAGAGGCGTGCGACACCTGGCACGCCGCCGGCGCGCGCCTCGTCATCATCACCTTGGGCGGACGGGGCGCCCTCGCCTCCCTCGACGGCCTCCGCGTCACCGTCCCGGCCCCGGCCGTGGACGTCGTCGACACCGTCGGCGCCGGGGACTCCTTCACCGCGGGTCTGCTCCACCGCCTCGCCGCCCTGGGACACCTCGGCGGCCGACTCGACCGGCTGAACCTCGAAGACTTCACCGACGCCTGTTCCTTCGCCGCCCGCGTCGCTGCCCTGACCTGCTCAGTCCCCGGCGCGAACCCGCCCTGGGCAGAAACCTCCGCGATCTCCGTTCCCGCGATCTCCGGACGCCGTCCGCTCGGCAGCAGTAGTCCAGTGGTCTCGTAGAAGCGCAGCGTTGCGGCCGGATGCCGAGGCGCTCGGCCAGCTGCGATATGCGGTAGGTCGTCGCACCACCGACGGTAAAGCCTCGACACAACTCGAAGGTCAAGACCCATCGCCAAACCACCCGAACCCCCGCCTGGACGGACAGCCAGGAGCCGTCCGTATACGGGTTCACCCGCCGGAACCTCCAGGATCGCGGGAACCCACGTGCTCCCCCCTTGGACGTGCTCGCCGACGCCGGCGCCGATCGTGCCAGCACGGTCTACCACCCACACTGAAGGAGGCCATGCTCTGGCCCGGGGCGCTCGAAGGCGCAGGCGCTACCGCGCAGCCGGCGCACACCCGTTCGCAACAATCCACAGCGGACAGGGCCTGTTGGTGACCGTCCCACCCACCGGCCTGACCAGTCGAACCGCAGGGCTCTGCGTAAGAGGGGCGAGTAACCCATCCGGGCGGTTTCCTCTTGGGGCAGTTTCCCCACCTCTGGACGTCATCACAGATCGAGCGACGCGAGGGCGACAGTGTCTCCACATCGCGATGGCAGCCCATGCCGCGCAACCGGCAAATGGGACACCGATTCACCCCGTAGACACCGTCGCCTGAACACGACCGCGCCGCCCCGGCCCCTGCACGGCCCCTGGGTCTTGGCATCGGCCCTCAGAGCAGCCACCCGGACCACGAGCGACAACTTCGAACACCCACTCCGCCGCAGGTCAGAGGGACTCGGCCTCGCCCGGCCGCCGCCGGACCCCAAACCCACGAGCAGCGGATCCAGTCCGTTCAGGCGAAGTTGACGCCCCGACACCCAAAAATGAACGTTTCCGCAGGTCAGAGACCTGCACAGGTGGGGCGGGTGGGACTCGAACCCACGGCCGACGGATTATGAGTCCCTTGGGGATCTTGGCGGCCCTTGCCGATCATTACCGATTCACGCCGTTCTTGCAGGTCAGACGTGCTGATCCGTGTCAGCCCTGTGCAGTGCTTGTCGGCCTGTTCCTGTCCTTGTGGCCCCTCAATGGCCCCTGAGGGCCTTCGAGACGGTCACTCGCCACAGCAGCAGCCGCGTCCGCCCAGTCCAGCCAAGAGGATGGAACTTACGCACAGCGGAGTCCCTTTCCACGCGGAGACGGTCCCACCTCTGGTCAGCGGGATCGCCAACGCCCGTGACCACCGTCGTCACCGAGGCCCCCCCGGTCAGCATCCGGGCGGTTCGCAGCACTCCAGGGCGGGCCCTGCTCGAGATCGCCGATCGGGCCGACGACCTCCTGGTGGTCGGCGCGGGCTGTCGCGGCAGGGTGCGCCGTGCCCTGTGTCCGTCGGTGGCCCGGTACTGCCTCGCCCGCGCCGCCTGTGCGGTGCTGGCCGTACCGCCCTCACCCCTGGCGGGCGACCTGACGTCCCTGCACCGCCGCGTCGGCTTCCGGCTGCCCCTTGATGCCCTGGAGCTGACCGACGGCACGTCCTGACCGGTCCGCCGTCATGGTCCTGTTAGGACTGCCGGGCTCCCCGTCAAGCATCCGTCAGCGACGGGGACGGGTTCCGGACCGGCGGGCATAGCGTCACCGAGGTGCCCGGCCGAACCGGCCGAGCAGCTCGCACCACCCCCTCCTGCACCGACCCTAGGAGCAGCACACATGTCTGCAATGGACCTCTGCGAGGACCCCGAGCCCTCCGAACGCGTCCCGGCCGGACTTCTCTTCGTCCCCGTCCGGTCGGGGCCCATGGGCTGCACGGCCCGCTACTTCCGCACGCCGCTGGGTGACCGTACGGCCGTCGGCTTCACCTCGGCGGACAAGCTCACCGCCACCCTCGGCACGGACCAGAGCTGCATCAGGCTCTCCGAACCCGCACTGCGCGCGCTCGCCGCGCCCCTGGGCGTCACCACGCTCACCGTCGACCCGTTGCTCTCCGCTCCCGCAGCCGTATCCGCCGTCGTCGGACCGTCCTCCTCCGAGGACCACGAAGACCTCGAGCGCGGGCGGTCCTGGCAGGACTGGACCCCTCAGCAGGTCGGCGTCCTGCGGGTGACCGGAGCCGCCGCCCTCGTCGCATGCCTGAACCTGCTGATCGGCTGAGGAGGCGCCATGTCCATCTCCGTACCGTCGTCGCTCCCGACCCCCTTCCCGTCCTCTCTGCCCGCGGATCCCCAGGCCCTGTCGCGGCTCCTCGGCGGCACCGACGGCCTGTCCGTCTGGCCCCGCTCGGCGCGCCCCGAGCCCGACGGGGACGTCTCCGTCGGCGGGGTCTCGCTCGCCGAGGCCGCCGACCGCTTCGGCACTCCGCTGTACGTGCTCGACGAGGAGGAGGTCCGCGCGCGCTGCCGTGCGTACCGCACCGCCTTCCCCGACGCCGACATCGTCTACGCGGCCAAGGCGTTCCTGTGCCGCGCGATCGTGCACTGGGTGCAGGAGGAGGGTCTGGGCCTGGACGTGTGCTCCGCCGGGGAGCTGGCGCTCGCCGTCACCACCGGCTTCCCGCCGGAGAAGATCGTGATGCACGGCAACGCCAAGAGCCCGGAGGATCTGCGGACCGCCCTGCGCCTCGGCGTCGGACGCATCGTCGTCGACAGCGCCTCGGAGATCGCCCGGCTGGCCGCGTTCACCCCGGCCGGCACCCGCCAGAAGGTCATGGTGCGGGTGGTGCCCGGCGTCGCGGCGGGCGGGCACGCCAAGGTCCGCACGGGCACCGACGACCAGAAGTTCGGTCTGTCCATCACGGACGGCTCCGCACAGCACGCGGTCACCCGGATACTCGACCAGCCGCATCTGGAACTCGTCGGCCTGCACTGCCACATCGGCTCGCAGATCGACTCCGTCAAGCCGTACGTCGCGGCGGTACGGCGGATGGTCGGCCTCATGGCCCGCATCCGGGACCACCACGGCGTCAGCCTCCCGCAGCTGAACATCGGTGGCGGGCACGCCATCGCCTACCGGCCCGGCGAGGAGAGCCTGGACGTGGGCGTCCTGGCCGGCCGGGTCCGCGCCGAACTGGAGGAGGGCTGCGCCCGCGCCGGCCTGACCGTGCCCCGGCTCACCCTGGAGCCGGGCCGGGCGATCATCGGCCCCGCGGGCATCGCCGTCTACCGGGTCCTCTCCGTCAAGCGCACCGGGCAGCACGTCTTCGTCGCCGTCGACGGCGGCATGAGCGACAACCCCAGGCCCGCGCTGTACGGGGTCCGGTACGCGCCGCGGCTCATCGGCCGCCCGTCGACGGCACCGCCCCGGCTCGTCACCGTCGTGGGCCGGCACTGCGAGGCGGGCGACGTCCTCGCGGAAGACGTCGCGCTCCCGGGAGACATACGCCCTGGCGATCTCCTCGCCGTCCCGGCGGCCGGCGCCTACCACCTGTCCATGGCCTCCGGTTACAACCTGGTCGGCCGTCCGCCCGTGGTCGCGGTCACGGACGGGCTCGCCCGCACGCTCGTCCGCCGCGAATCACTGGACGACATGAGCCGCCGGGACATCGGCCTGTAGGGGGCACCTCGATGTCGGATCGCTACCGACTCGGCTGGACGCCGGGCGCGACCGGCAGGCTGAGCACCATGGTGAGCCCGCCGCCCGGGGTGTCCTCGGCGTCGAGGGTGCCGCCCATGGCCTCGGCGAAGCCTCGCGCCACCGCCAGACCCAGTCCGACCCCGGCACCGCGAGGCGCGTCCCCGTAACGCTGGAACGGTTCGAAGATGAGCCCCTTGGCCTCGTCCGGAACGCCGGGTCCCCGGTCGACGACGCGCACCTCGACCCGGTCGGCGAGGGAACTGGCGGACACCAGGACGTGCTCGCCCGGCGGGCCGTACTTCACGGCGTTCTCCACCAGGTTGGCCACGGACCGCTCCAGGAGCCCAGCGTCGACGGCGACCATCGGCAGCGTCTCGGGGATGTCCAGCTCCACGCTGTCCTCCGGCACCCCGCCGAGTGCCATCGGCACCACTTCGTCCAGGTCCATCTCCCGGATGATCGGGGTGACGGTGCCGGTCTGGAGGCGGGACATGTCCAGCAGATTTCCCACCAGGTGGTCGAGGCGGTCGGCGCCCTCCTCGATGCCTTCGAGCAGCTCCGTCTGGTCCTCCTTCGACCATTCCACGTCGTCGGAGCGCAGCGAGGAGACCGCCGCCTTGATGCCGGCCAGGGGTGTCCGGAGGTCGTGACTGACGGCGGCCAGCAGAGCCGTACGGATGCGGTTGCCCTCGGCCAGCGCGCGGGACTGGGCGGCCTGGGACTGGAGCCGCTGCCGGTCCAGTACGACGACGGCCTGGGCGGCGAAGGCTGCCAGCACCCGGCGGTCGGCGGCCGGCAGCACCCGTCCCGTCAGCGCGAGCGCCTGGTGGTCGCCCACAGGCATGTCGACGTCCGCGTCCTCCGGCCGCTCCACGGGCCGTCCTGTCCCCGCCCGCCCGGCGCAGGTCCAGGGTTCCACGTCGCTTTCCCGCTCCAGCAGAGCGACCGATTCCATGCCGAAGGTCTCCCGGACACGTTCGAGGAGTGCCTCCAGGCTGGTCTCGCCGCGCAGCACGCTGCCGGCGAGGAAGGAGAGGATCTCCGACTCGGCGCGCAGCCGGGCCGCCTGATGTGTGCGCCGGGCGGCCAGGTCCACCACGGACGCCACCGACACGGCGACACCGACGAAGATCGCGATCGCCACGATGTTCTTGGGATCGGCGATCGTCAGGGTGTGTATGGGCGGGGTGAAGTACCAGTTCAACAGCAGGGAACCCACCACCGCCGAGGCCAGCGCCGGGTACAGACCCCCCAGCAGGGCCGCGGCCACCGTCAGCGTGAGGAAGAGCAGCATGTCGTTGGCCAGGCCGACCTCGGGCGTGACGCTGGTGAGCAGCAGCGTCAGGAGGGCGGGGCCGGCCACACCGATCAGCCAGCCCCAGACGACGCGGGACCGCCCGAGCCGCGCCCCGCGGGCCACCGGCAGTCCGCGCCCCTTGCCGGCCTCGTCGTGGGTGATCAGGTGGACGTCCAGGTCGGGGCCCGACTCGCGGGCGACCGTGGCACCGACGCCCGGCCCGAAGACGTACTGCCATCCCTTGCGACGGGAGACTCCGAGGACGATCTGGGTGGCGTTCACCCCGCGGGCGAAGTCCAGGATCGCAACCGATACGTCTTCGCCGATGACGTGGTGGAAGGTGCCGCCCAAGTCCTCGACCAGGGTCCGCTGGACGGCCAGTTCCTTGGGCGAGGCGGAGGTCAGGCCGTCGCTGCGGGAGATGTAGACGGCCAGTACCTCGCCGCCCGCCCCCTTCTCCGCCAGCCGGGCGGCCCTCCGGATCAGCGTCCGCCCCTCGGGGCCGCCGGTCAGCCCGACCACGATCCGCTCACGTGAACCCCAGATCGCCGACACCTGGTGCTCGCTGCGGTACTCCATGAGATAGGCGTCGACCCGGTCGGCCACCCACAGCAGCGCCAGCTCGCGCAGAGCGGTGAGATTGCCGGGCCGGAAGTAGTTCGACAAGGCCGCATCCACCTTGTCCGGCTTGTAGACATTGCCGTGCGCCATCCTGCGCCGCAACGCCTGCGGCGACATGTCGACCAGCTCGATCTGGTCCGCCCGCCGCACCACCTCGTCCGGCACCGTCTCCTGCTGGCGTACGCCCGTGATGGACTCGACGATGTCGCCCAGCGACTCCAGGTGTTGGATGTTGACCGTCGAGACCACGTCGATCCCGGCGGCGAGCAGTTCCTCCACGTCCTGCCACCGCTTGGTGTTGCGGGAGCCTGGGATGTTGGTGTGCGCGAGCTCGTCGACCAGGGCCACCTGCGGGTGCCGGGCGAGGACGGCATCCACGTCCATCTCGGTGAACGTGCCGCCGCGGTACTCCAACTCCCTGCGCGGCATCTGCTCCAGACCGTGCAGCATCACCTCGGTGCGCGGTCGGTGGTGGTGCTCGACGAAGGCGACCACGCAGTCGGTGCCGCGTTCGACGCGGCGGTGCGCCTCGGAGAGCATGGCGTAGGTCTTGCCGACGCCCGGTGCCGCGCCGAGGTAGATGCGAAGCTTGCCGCGTGCCATGGTCTCGTCTCTTCGTCTCTGCGGTCGGGGCCGCGGTGTGGGTGCGGGGCGGTGCGGAGCGGGAGGACGTTCAGCTCTCGAAGCGATAGCCCATCCCGGGCTCGGTGATGAGGTAGCGGGGGTGGGCGGGGTCCGCTTCCAGCTTGCGTCGCAGCTGCGCCATGTAGACGCGCAGGTAGTTGGTCTTGCTGCTCTGCGAGACTCCCCAGACCTCCTGGAGCAGCTGCTTCTGCGTGATGAGCCGGTCGGGGTTGGTGACCAGGATCTCCAG
Organism: Streptomyces sp. NBC_00080; assembly: GCF_045041255.1. Classification (NCBI taxonomy): domain Bacteria; kingdom Bacillati; phylum Actinomycetota; class Actinomycetes; order Kitasatosporales; family Streptomycetaceae; genus Streptomyces; species Streptomyces sp. NBC_00080. Next base: position 6,396,856 of record NZ_CP108235.1, on the reverse strand, counting down.
CAGGTGCCACTCGGTCGGGGTGAGACGGACGTCGTGGCCCGCGCGGGTGGCCTTCTTGGCGCGCAGGTCGACGGTGAAGTCGTCGGTGGTCACCAGGACGGTCTCGGGGGCGAGCGGTGCCTCCTCGGTACGGCGGACGGCGGCCCTCAGCCGGGCCAGCAGCTCGTCCATGCTGAACGGCTTGGTGATGTAGTCGTCGGCGCCCGCGTCGAGCGCGGCAACCTTCTCGTCGGAGGCGCGGCGTGCGGACAGCACCAGGATCGGCACGCGGGTCCAGCCGCGCAGCGCCCTGATGACGTCGGTGCCGTCCATGTCGGGCAGGCCCAGGTCGAGCAGGACCACGTCCGGCTGGCGGGCCGCGGCCAGCCGGAGCGCGGTGGTGCCGTCGGGCGCAGGGTCCACCCTGTACAGGCGGGCTTTCAGGTTGATCACGAGGGCCCGGACGAGCTGAGGGTCGTCCTCCACCACCAGTACCCGGGTCATCGGGGTACGCCTTTCCTGCTTGTACGAAGGACCGGATCGTGTGGATCATGCAGAACCGGCCCTATGGCGGCGGGAGTCGACGGTTCGGGGTGTCTCCCGTTCCGCCGACTCCCGCATGGTGCACGTAAGCCCATCAGCTCTTCGCCAGGAGTTCCTTGAGTGCGATGTTGAGCTCCAGGACGTTCACCCGGGGCTCGCCGATGAAGCCGAGGGTGCGGCCGTCGGTGTGCTCGTCGACCAGCTTCTGCACCTGGGCGACGGACAGGCCGTTCTTCTCGGCGACCCGGTGGACCTGGATGTCCGCGTAGTCGGGCGAGATGTTCGGGTCAAGCCCTGAGCCTGAAGACGTCACCGCGTCGGCGGGCACGTCGGAGGGCTGCACCGTGTAGCCGTCGACCGAGTTGTCCTTCACGACGGCGGCCTTGGCGGCGGTCACCCAGTCGATGAGGTCCTTGTTGTCACCGGACCGGTTGGTGGCGCCGGAGAGGATCAGCTTGTACTGGGTGTTGACGCTGTTGGTGCCGAGGCCGTTGGCCGGGCGGCCCTGGAACCACTTCAGGTCGGGCTCCGGGGTCTCCTGGCCTTCCTTCAGCGGCAGGTTGTACGACTGCCCGATCAGCGACGAGCCGACGACCTTGCCGTCTGCCTTGATCTCCGAGCCGTTCGCCTTGCCGGGGAGGAGTCCCTGGGCGATGCCGGTGACGGCCAGCGGGTAGATCACGCCCGTCACCACCGTCAGCACGAGCAGTGCGCGCAGCCCCGCCCACAGCAACCGGGCGGTGTTCGATACCGAGTTGTTCATGGGATCAGCACGCTTTCGAATAGTTACAGCCCGGGGATGAGGGAGATGAGCAGGTCGATGAGTTTGATGCCGATGAACGGGGCGATCAGGCCGCCGAGGCCGTAGATCGTCAGGTTGCGGCGGAGCATCCTGTCCGCGCTGACCGGCCGGTACCGCACGCCCCGCAGGGACAGCGGGACCAGGGCGATGATGATCAGCGCGTTGAAGACGACGGCGGACAGGATCGCGGAGTCCGGGGAGGTCAGGCCCATGATGTTGAGCTTGTCCAGGCCGGGGTAGACGGCCGCGAACAGCGCCGGGATGATCGCGAAGTACTTGGCGACGTCGTTGGCGATGGAGAACGTCGTCAACGCGCCCCGGGTGATGAGGAGTTGCTTGCCGATCTCGACGATCTCGATGAGCTTGGTCGGGTTGGAGTCGAGGTCGACCATGTTGCCGGCCTCCTTCGCGGCCGACGTACCCGTGTTCATCGCCACTCCGACATCGGCCTGGGCCAGGGCGGGCGCGTCGTTGGTGCCGTCGCCGGTCATCGCGACGAGCTTGCCGCCCGCCTGCTCCCGCTTGATGAGCGCCATCTTGTCCTCGGGAGTGGCCTCCGCGAGGAAGTCGTCGACACCTGCCTCCTCGGCGATCGCCTTCGCCGTGAGCGGGTTGTCGCCCGTGATCATGACGGTCTTGATGCCCATCCGGCGCAGCTCGTCGAACCGCTCACGCATGCCGTCCTTGACGACGTCCTTGAGGTGGATCACGCCCAGCACGCGGGCACCCCTGTCGTCCTCGACCGCAACGAGCAGCGGGGTACCACCGGCCTCGGAGATGCGGTTGGCGAGCGTGTCGGCGTCCTTGGAGACAGTGCCGCCCTGTTCCTTGACCCAGGCGACGACCGAACCGGCCGCGCCCTTGCGGATCCTCCGCCCGTCGACGTCCACGCCCGACATCCGGGTCTGTGCGGTGAAGGCGATCCACCCGGCGCCCTTGAGTTCTCCCTGCCGGCGCTCGCGCAGTGCGTACCTCTCCTTCGCCAGGACGACGATGGAACGGCCCTCGGGGGTCTCGTCGGCCAGCGAGGAGAGCTGGGCGGCGTCGGCGACCTGAGCCTCCGTCGTCCCGCTCACCGGCACGAACTCCGACGCCTGACGGTTGCCCAGGGTGATGGTGCCGGTCTTGTCGAGCAGCAGGGTCGAGACGTCACCTGCGGCCTCGACGGCCCGGCCGGACATGGCGAGGACGTTGCGCTGCACCAGGCGGTCCATACCCGCGATGCCGATCGCGGAGAGGAGCGCGCCGATCGTGGTCGGGATGAGGCACACCAGCAGCGCCACCAGCACGACCATCGTCAGGTGCGTGCCCGCGTAGTCCGCGAAGGGCGGCAGCGTCGCCACCGCCAGCAGGAAGACGATCGTGAGCGAGGCGAGCAGGATGTTCAGCGCGATCTCGTTGGGCGTCTTCTGCCGGGCCGCGCCCTCGACCAGGCTGATCATCCGGTCGATGAACGTCTCGCCCGGCTTCGTCGTGATCCTGACGACGATCCGGTCGGAGAGGACCTTCGTGCCACCGGTGACGGCACTGCGGTCACCGCCCGACTCACGGATGACCGGGGCGGACTCGCCGGTGATCGCCGACTCGTCGACGGACGCGACGCCCTCGACGACGTCACCGTCGCCGGGGATGATGTCGCCGGCCTCGCAGACGACCAGGTCGCCGATGCGCAGTGCGGTGCCGGGCACCTGTTCCTCGTGGTCCCCCACCAGCCTCCGGGCGACGGTGTCGGTCTTGGCCTTGCGCAGGGTGTCGGCCTGCGCCTTGCCCCGGCCCTCGGCGACCGCTTCCGCGAGGTTGGCGAAGACGACGGTCAGCCACAGCCAGGCGCTGATGGTCCAGCCGAACCAGTCGCCCGGGTCCTTGAAGGAGAAGACGGTGGTGAGCAGGGAGCCGATCCACACCACGAACATCACGGGTGACTTGACCATCACCCGCGGGTCGAGTTTGCGGAACGCGTCCGGCAGCGACTTCAGCAGCTGCTTCGGGTCGAACAGGCCCGCACCGACGCGTCCTTCGTCCTTGTGACCGGTCGGCACATCGCTGTGCGGCGCGCGGGCCGGAGTGGCTGTGGACATGGAGTCCTCTTGCTTCTCTATACGAGTGCTCATGACGCCAGCCCCTCGGCCAGCGGGCCCAGCGCCAGTGCCGGGAAGTAGGTCAGACCGGTGATGATCAGGATGGCACCCACCAACAGGCCGGTGAACAGCGGCTTTTCGGTGCGCAGGGTGCCTGCGGTCGCGGGCACCGGCTTCTGCTCGGCGAGCGAGCCGGCCAGGGCGAGGACGAACACCATGGGCAGGAACCGACCGAGCAGCATGGCCAGCCCGATGGTGGTGTTGAACCACTGCGTGTCGGCGTTCAGACCGGCGAAGGCCGAGCCGTTGTTGTTGGCGCCGGACGTGTAGGCGTACAGGATCTCGGAGAATCCGTGCGCCCCGCTGTTGGTCATCGAGTTGCCCGGGGTGGGCAATGCCATCGCCGCGGCGGTGAAGACGAGCACCAGCGCCGGGGTGATGAGGATGTAGCAGGCCGCGAACTTGATCTCGCGGGTCCCGATCTTCTTGCCCAGGTACTCGGGCGTACGGCCGACCATGAGCCCCGCGATGAACACCGCGATGACCGCCATGATCAGCATGCCGTAGAGGCCGGAGCCGGTACCACCGGGCGCGATCTCACCGAGCTGCATGCCCAGCAGGTTCAGGCCGCCGCCGAGACCGGTGTTGGAGGAGTGGAAGGAGTCCACCGCACCGGTCGAGGTGAGCGTCGTGGAGATGGAGAAGATCGAGGAGGCGCCGATGCCGAAGCGTGTCTCCTTGCCCTCCATCGCGCCGCCGGCGATGTCGAACGCCGGGCCGTGGTGGGCGAATTCGGTCGCCCACATCAGGGCGATGAAGCCGACCCAGATTGCGCCCATCGTCGCGAGGATCGCGTAACCCTGCCTGAGGCTTCCGACCATCCGGCCGAAGGTGCGCGTCAGGGCGAAGGGAATGAGCAGGATCAGGAAGATCTCGAAGATGTTCGTGAACGGGGTCGGGTTCTCGAAGGGGTGGGCGGAGTTGGCGTTGAAGTAGCCACCGCCGTTGGTGCCCAGCTCCTTGATGGCCTCCTGCGAGGCGACCGCACCGCCGTTCCACTGCTGCGAGCCGCCCATGAACTGGCCGACCTCGTGGATGCCGGAGAAGTTCTGGATGGCGCCGCACGCGACGAGGACGACCGCCGAGATGGCCGCAATCGGCAGCAGGATACGGACGACACCACGCACCAGGTCGGACCAGAAGTTGCCGAGCTCACCGGTACGGGAACGCGCGAAACCGCGCACGAGGGCGACAGCCACCGCGATGCCCACGGCCGCGGAGACGAAGTTCTGCACCGCCAGACCGGCGGTCTGCACGACGTGGCCCATGGCCTGCTCGCCGTAGTACGACTGCCAGTTCGTGTTCGACACGAAGGACGCGGCGGTGTTGAACGCCTGGTCCGGGTCGATCGCGGCGAAGCCGAGCGAGCCGGGCAGGTGGCCCTGGAGACGCTGGAGCAGGTAGAGGAAGAGGACGCTGACGGCGGAGAAGGCGAGGACACCGCGCAGGTACGCGGGCCAGCGCATCTGGGTGTTCGGGTTGGCGCCGATGCCCTTGTAGATCCACTTCTCGACGCGCAGGTGCTTGTCGGAGGAGTAGACCTTGGCCATGTAGTCGCCGAGCGGGATGTAGGCGAGCGCCAGTGCCCCTATCAGGGCGAGCAGCTGGAGCACACCGGCAAGTACGGGACCCATATCGCCCGCTGCGGTAGCAGCAAGTGTCACGGTCAGAACCTCTCCGGGAAGATCAGGGCGAGGACGAGATAGCCCAGCAGGGCGACGGCCACGACGAGGCCGACAATGTTCTCGGCGGTCACAGCTTGGTCACCCCCTTGGCGACGAGAGCCACCAGCGCGAACACCGCGATCGTGGTGACGACGAAGGCCAGGTCGGCCATCGCGAGCTCCTAGATGAGGTTCGGATTGAACGGACGATTAGAGGAAACCGCCTCCATGGCCGGATTCGGTCGCCGTTGACACCTCCCTTACGGCAACGGGTCCGGCTTTGACGGAACTCTTACGGCCGGCTCCTCCAGCTGCGGGAACGAGTCCACCCGTCCGCTTGAACAGCACGCCGGCCCGCCCCGGGCAGGGGCGGGCCGACGTGAAACGGTCAGGTGCCGAGGAACGCGGAGGCGGTGAGATCAGGAGATCCGGAACCGCAGTCGGCAGATCACCGCGTCCGTGTCCCGGCGTACGGCGTGCGCGACAACCGCGCCCCGCTGGTTCTGAAGCAGCCGCTGCCACAGCCGCTCCGGCTCGACCTCGGCGATCAGCACGGTCACGCGGGCACCGGGTTGGGCGGCGGCCGTCTCGCCCACGTACTCGGCGACCGGGCGCCCCAGGGTGCGGCGCGCGGAGGTGAGCTGGATCAGCGGCACTCCCGGGTCCCACTCCGCCCAGGCACGCGCCAGTGCATGGGCGTGGGCGCGGTCCTCGGGATCGGGATGGCAGACGGTGACCGCGCGCACCTCGTCGCCGAGGGAGGCGGCGGCGTTCAGCGCCTCACAGGTGAGCCGGGACAGGTTGGAGACCGGGACGATCACCACGGAGCGGTCGCGGTGCGGCGGCTCCGGGATGCGGCCCAGGCCGAGGCGCTCGCCGATGCGGGTATAGGCGCGGTGCACGGCCGTGAAGGCGGCGACCAGCAGCGGCAGGGCGATCACGATCAGCCAGGCACCGTCCTCGAACTTGGACACCGTGACCACGACCGCCGCCACGCCTGTCAGGACCGCGCCGAAGCCGTTGAGCAGCGCCTTGCCCTGCCAACCGGGACTCCTTTCGAGGCGCCAGTGCCGGACCATGCCCACCTGGGCGATGGTGAAGCCGACGAAGACGCCGATCGCGAAGAGCGGCACGAGGGTATTCGTGTCACCGCCGGAGAACACCAGCAGGCCCGCCGACACGATGGCCAGGGCGAGCACGCCGTGCCGGTGCACCTGCCGGTCGGCCTTCAGGGCGAAGACGTGCGGCAGGTAGTTGTCCCGGGCCAGCAGCTTCAGCAGCACCGGGAGCCCGCCGAAGGAGGTGTTGGCCGACAGTGCCAGCAGGATCATCGTCGCGAACTGGATGACGTAGAACGCCCAGTTGTGGCCGAGGGAGGCGTCCGCGAGTTGGGCGAGGACCGTGACGCCCTCGACCGGCTGGAGATGGAAGCGGGAGATCAGCACCGACAGGCCGATCAGCATCACACCGAGGACCGCGCCCAGCGCGACCTCCGCGTGCTGGGCCCGCCTCGCGCGCGGGACGCGGAAGGACGGGACGGCGTTGGCGATGGCCTCCACACCGGTCAGGGCCGCGCACCCGGAGGCGAAAGCTTTCAGCAGAAGCAGGGCGCCGACGGTGGTGGCGTTGTCCGCGAGCACGGAGGCGTGGCCCTCCGCGGCGGCGGTACTCACGGGCGCGGACCGGAACAGGCCGACCACTATCAGCACGAGGATGGAGCCGACAAAGACGGCGGTCGGCACGATGAACGCCTTGGCCGACTCCACGATCCCGCGCAGGTTCACCGCCGTGATCAGCACCAGCACGGCGAGGCACAGCCACAGCCGGTCGTCGTACAGTTCCGGGAAAGCCGAGGTCAGGGCGGCCACGCCGGCCGTGACCGCCACCGCGACGTTGAGCACGTAGTCCAGGACCAGCGAGGCCGCCGCGACCAGGCTGGTGCGTGCCCCCAGGTGCGTCTTCGCCACGGCGTAGGACCCGCCGCCGTCCGGGAAGGCGGCGATCACCTGCCGGTACGAGGCAACCAGCACCGCAAGCAGCGCGGCGATGGCCAGGGTCACCGGCAGGGTGAACCCCAGGCCGTGCGCGCCGGCGGCGGCCAGGACGAGGACGATCGCCTCGGGGCCGTAGGCCACCGATGCCATCGCGTCCAGGGACAGGGCGGCGAGCCCGGTGACGGCCGTCAGCCGGTGGCGTTCGCCGGTATCCGGCGGCTCCTCGTCGGCCGGGGACGCGCCCGCCGACTCGATGGTCAGGACAGACATGGAATCCGTGCTCCTTCACGCAAAAGGCCCGCGCACGCGGGGAGGCGATACGCGGGTGGATCCAGGTTCTGCCCTTCCCTCGCCGGTTTCGAGCCCTCCTTGCGCCTTCTTCGCGCTCGAGGCGCAGACCTTGACGCGGCCTTGACGACGGTGTGACCCGCACGACTTCGGGCGAGCGAAACCGCCCGGGACGTCGTCGCCGAGCCTCGCCATGACCAGGCGTCAAGAAGGGGGTGGAGTGTCCGTCAGAGTCGCGTCAAGGTACGAGGTCCGCGCCGCCAAGGCCTCTACCGTCGGCTTCATGGGACACCTCGACGACGCGCGAGACGATGTGGTCCTCCCTGATGGGGAGGCCTCTGATGGAGTGGCGTACGACCGCCGCTGGGCCGGGGATCTGCGCAGCGCGATCCTGTGCTCGGCCGCGATCCTCTCGCTGCTTCTGCTGATCGACTGGGGGGCCGGCCGCCTCACGGTCGTCCGCGGCGGTCTGTGGGTCGGTCTCGGCGGGCTGCTGTTCCTGGTCCTGTTCCCGCCCCGGGTCACTGCGGGTGAGGGCTGGCTGGTCTCGCGCGGGCTCCTGCGGGGGCGGCGGGTCCGCACCGATCTGCTGGTGTCGGTGCGCGTCCTGGACGGCGTCTCCCAACGTCTCCGCCTGCGGGACGTGCTCGGCAACCGGGTGGAAATCGACCCCCAGGTCCTGGTGAACAATCCCGCCCTGTGGCACCACCTGGAACGGGACGCGCACGAGTCCGCTGCCCGCGGATCGCTGACCTGCGGGGAGACCGTTCTGCGCCGGATCTCGCAGCGGATCGACCGCGAGACCGCTCTGACCGTCTTCAAGGTCTCCGGCCTGGAGTGAGGGCGTCACGCAGTCCGCCGGTGCGGTGGACGTTCCTGGCGTCGGCCCGGGTTTCCGGCGGCCCGCGGCTCCAGTGTCAGCCGTCCCGCATCGGCCCCGCCGTGTCCAGAGCCGCTCCCGTCTGGTCGGCGAGGGTCACCGCGACCAGGCGCGCCTGGAGCGGCGGCACGGGACCCGGTCCGGGCGTGAGCATGAAGCGGCCGAGGTAGCGGCCGTTGCCGTACGTACGCAGTTCGATCTCGCCCTCGGGCCAGCCGTCGATGTCGACGTCTCGGCGTCTGCGGCCCACCGCCACACTTCCGTCCTGTTCCAGCCGGGGCGGCCGCCCCATCAGGGTGCCGTACTCGAAACGGCAGGCGCGCAGCCCGAGGAGTTCGGTGAGTTCGCGCCGGACGTGGTCGACCACCGTGTCGCCGGACCTGGCGGACTGGGCGAGCTCGGCCGTGTCGTGGACACGGGTCAGATACGCAGCCTCCGTCACCGTGATCACCTCCAGCCGACGTGCGCGGGCCGCGAGCTGGGACACGATCAGACCGACGGCCAGCAGCAGAACGGCCGTCTCGATGTCCTCGGACGCGTCGATGTCGAAGGTCTGGTACGGGCGGGTGAGGAAGAAATCGAACCAGGCCGCCGCCGACAGTGCCCCGAGGGCGCCGGCGGCGCGGCTGCCCAGCGCGGCGATCGCGACGACGACCACGACGAGGATCAGCGCGGCGTTCGTGTGCGACAGGTCCGTACGGAACGGCACGAGCACGAGCGCCACCAGAAACGGCCCCACGAGGCCCGCCACCAGGGCGAGTCTGTCCCTGAGCGGATAGCCGGTCATCACGCCTTCACCTCCTGTGTCACCGGTCCTGAATTCACCGACCCTGCATCCATCGAGGCGCCGAGGGCCGACGTGCCCTCGGGCGCCGTTCGGAGCTCACACGCCCCCTGCCACGCTCTGCGTACCACTGGGGTGCCCGACCCGCTCGGCGAAGGGCAGGGACACCACCATGGTCAGACCCCCGCCGGGAGTGTCCTCCGGGGTGAGGGTGCCGTCCATCGCCTCGGTCAGGCCCCGGGCGAGGGCCAGTCCGAGGCCGAGTCCGGTGGTGTTGTCGGTGTCGCCGAGGCGCTGGAAGGGCTCGAAGAGACGGTCGCGGCTGCCCGGCGGCAGCCCGGGGCCGCGGTCGACGACCCGTACCTCGACGCGGCCCGCGTGGGCGCTGGCGGTCAGCAGCAGCTTGCGCCCGGCCGGGCTGTGTCGGGCCGCGTTGCCGAGGAGGTTGGCGATCACGCGCTCCAGCAGCGGTGGGTCGGCCAGCACCGCCGGAATCTCCTCCAGGTCGCCGACCTCCACCTCGGGGGTGTCGGTCAGTGCCGCCGGGAGGACCTCCTCCAGGGTCGTGGACCGCAGGTTCAGGGTGAGGGCGCCCGCCTGGAGGCGGCTGAGGTCGAGGAGGTTCTCCACCAGGCGGTTGAGCCTGGCCATGGACTCGTCGGCGGTGGCGAGGAGTTCCTCGCGGTCCTCGGGCGAGAACTCGACATCGCTGCTGCGCAGGGAGGCGACGGCGGCCCAGCCCGCGGCGAGCGGGGTGCGCAGGTCGTGGCCGACGGCCCGCAGCAGCGCCGTACGCATCCGGTCGGCGGCCCGGACCGGCTCGATCTCGGCGGCGGCCTCGGCGAGCTTGGCCCGCTCCACGGCGGCGCCGACGTGCGCGGCGAACGCGGCGAGGACGCGTCGCTCGGAGGACGGGAGCGTACGGCCCCGCAGCACCAGGAACGCGCCGGGCCCCGCGGGGACCACCGTGGCATGGTCGGTGTCGGGCGGCTCGTCCACCGGCTCCGCCAGCTCCACCGAGTCCATGCCGAAGGTCTCGCGGGTACGTTCCACCAGCGCCGGGATCGTCGCGCCGCCGCGCACGATGGTGCCGGCCAGCGAGGACATCGTCTCGGCCTCGGCGGTGGCGCGGGCCGAGCGCCGGGACAGGCGCAGGGATCGGTCGACGACAACGGCCACCACGGCGGCCACCACGACGAAGACGGCCAGGGCGATCAGGGCGTTGGGGTCGTCCAGTGTGAACTGGCCGATGGGTGGGATGAAGCAGTAGTTGAGGAGCAGAGAGGCCGTCACCGACGCGATGACCGCTGACGCCACGCCCCCTATGCAGGCGACCCCCACCACGGCGAGCAGGAACAGCAGTGCCTCGCTGGTGAGGTTGAGTCTGCCGCGGGCCACGTCCAGGTCGAGCAGGAAGGTGAGCGCGATCGGCAGCAGCAGGCCGGTCACCGGGCCCGCGATGCGGCGTGCGGTCGACAGGGTGCGCCTGCGCGAGGGCAGCAGAGTGCCGCGGCCGGCGCGCTCGTGCGTGACCTTGTGGACGTCGATGTCACCGGAGAGTTCGACGACCGTCTCGCCGGTGCCGCGTCCGGTGACGAAGCGTTCCAGCCGGCCGCGGCGGCTGGTGCCCAGCACGAGCTGGGTGGCGTTCTCGGCGCGGGCGAACTCCACCAGGGCGGTCGCGACGTCGTCGCCGACCACCGAGTGGTAGCTGCCGCCGAGGTCCTCGATGAGCCGCCGCTGCCGGGCCAGGGAGGCGTGGGAGGCGCCCGCGGCGAGACCGTCGCTGCGCGTGACGTGCACGGCGAGCAGATCGCCGCCCGCCGACCGGTCTGCGATGCGGGCGGCCCGCCGGATGAGGGTGTCGCCCTCGGGCCCGCCGGTCAGCGCCACGACCACCCGCTCCCGCGTCTCCCACACCCCGCCGATGCCGTGCTCGGAGCGGTACGACTGGAGGGCCTCGTCCACGCGGTCGGCGACCCAGAGCAGGGCCAGCTGGCGCAGGGCGGTCAGGTTGCCGGGCCGGAAGTAGTCTGCGAGGGCGGCGTCGACCTTCTCGGGGGCGTAGATGTTGCCGTGCGCCATCCGCCGCCGCAGCCCCTCGGGCGGGATGTCGACCAACTCGACCTGATGAGCGCGCCGTACGACCTCGTCGGGCACCGTCTCGTGCTGCGGCACCTGCGTGATCTTCTCGACGACGTCGTTCAGGGACTCCAGGTGCTGGATGTTCAGCGCGCTGATGACGTCGATCCCGGCGGCGAGGAGTTCCTCGATGTCCTGCCAGCGTTTGGCGTTGCGGCCGCCGCCCGGGACGTTGCTGTGGGCGAACTCGTCCACGATCGCGACCTGCGGCCGGCGCGCGAGGACCGCGGCGAGGTCCATCTCCTCGAACTGGCCTCCCCGGTAGCCGCAGGGGGCACGTGCGACGACCTCCAGTCCGTCGAGCATCGACTCGGTGCGCGCACGGCCGTGGCACTCCACGAACCCGACGACGACGTCGGCGCCGCGCGAGGCCCGGCGCCGGGCCTCGTCGAGCATGCGGTAGGTCTTGCCCACCCCCGGGGCCGCCCCGAGGTAGACCTTCAGTCGTCCGGGCACCACGTCACCCGTCCCGGGCGGTACCGCGCTCATACCGATGATCAACTCCCCTGGGCAAAGGCTTACTTCCTCCCACCGAAGCCTCTCCGCAGGTCTCTCGGCACGCTTCTTGACGCATCCTTGGCGGCGCTCTCCGGGACGTTGACACCGCCTTGACGAGCCTGCGCCCGATAGGGTGAGAGCGGTGTGCCGGGAAGTCTGGTCGGCAGGGAGCCACAAGGCCTCCTTCTCTTGACCAAGGGGACGGCATGCGCAGCGTAGGAACGGTCCTGGCTCTCGTGGTCCTCGCCACGCTGGTGGCGACGTTCGCGCGCCGGTGGCGCATCCCGGCGCCTTCCCTCCTCGTCGTCGCCGGACTCACCGTCGCCCTGCTGCCGGGCACCCCACGGATCGAGATCAGCCCCGAGATCATCGGCCTCGTCGTCCTGCCGCCTCTGCTGTACGCGAGCGCCGAGGAACTGTCCTGGCGCGAGCTGCGCGCGGTGTGGAAGCCGGTCGGGGTGCTGTCCATAGGGCTGGTGCTCGCCTCGGCGGCGGCGGTCGGCGCGGTGGCGTCGCTGGTGACCCCATTGTCCTGGCAGATGGCTTTCGTGCTCGGGTCGGTCCTGGCCAGCACCGACCCGGTCGCGGTCACAGCCCTCGGCCGAAGACTCGCGCTGCCGCCGAAGGTGCAGATGCTCGTCCAGGCGGAGAGCCTGTTCAACGACGCGACCTCGCTGGTCCTCTACCGGGTCGCGGTGAGTGTCGCCGTCGCGTCGGCGGCGGGCGGCTGGGGAGCGGCGGCCGGCGAGTTCGCGCTGCTGGCGGGCGGCGGCATGGTCATCGGCGCGGCCGTGGCGGGCTTGGTGGCGCTGATCCGGCGGCGCACCGAGGACCCGGTCCTGGAGACGGTGATCGCCCTGGTCACCCCGTACGCGGCCTACGTCCTGGCCGAGGCGGCGAACGCGTCGGGCGTCACCTCGGTCGTGGTCGCCGGGGTGATCCTCGGCGGCCGCGGCGACCGGCTGACCAACGCCCGCATCAGACTCCAACTGCACGCGGTGTACGGCACGGTGGTGTTCCTGCTGGAGAGCGTGGTGTTCTCCCTCATCGGTCTGGCCCTGCCCGAGCAGGTCAGCGCACTCTCCGACGGCGACCGCGCCTGGCCGCTGTATGCGCTCGCCGTCGCCGCCACTCTGATCGCCATGCGCATGCTGTGGCTGGCGCCGCTGTCGGCGGTGGTGCAGCGCAAGGGCGGCATCCAGCGGATGAACTGGCGGGTGCCGGTGGTCCTGACCTGGGCCGGCACCCGAGGGGTCGTCCCGCTGGCGGCGGCCCTGTCGATCCCGGTGACCACTGAGGCCGGCACCCTGCTCACGGAGCGCCCGCTGGTCCTCGTCCTCACCACCTCGGTCGTGGTCACCACTCTCGTCGTCCAGGGCTTCACCCTGGCACCCGTCGTCCGCCGCTCCGGCATCGCTCTGGAGCCCGACCACACGGAACGCGAAGAGGCCGAGGCCCGGTGCGGCCTCGCGAGCGCCGGTCTGAGCCGCCTGGAGCAGATCGCGGACCTCGAAGCCGTTCCGGAGGTCGTCCTCGACCGGCTCCGCCGCAGTCTCACGGCCAGGGTGGACGACGCCCGCGACCGCCTCGCGCAGACCGACGGCGCCGGCCCGTCGGCCGAGTCCGCCGACCTCACCTACCGCCAGCTGCGCCGCGATCTGATCACCGTCGAGGAAGCCGAGCTCCAGCGCCTGTACGACGAGCACCGCATCAGCGACACCACGCGGCGCCGGCTGCAACGCTCGCTGGACCTGGAGGAAGCCAGGCTGGCGGACGCGTGAGCGGGTGTCGGGTTCAGCGGAACTCGGCCAGCCGCGGCCGCAGCCCGACGGCGGTGAGGGCGACCGTCGCGAGGAGGGCCCCGACGATCCACGGGAGCAGACCACCCACGGTGGAGCGTCCGGCGGCGACGGAGTCGGTGAAGTGCCGGCGGTTGATGTCGGTCACCTTGTCCAGCTCGGTCATCCACGCCCCGAAGTGGGCGTTGGACGTGCTCGGCCCCCAGCCCATGCAGAACTCCACGGCCTCGCGCTCCTTACCCGCCGCCAGCAGGGCCCTGATCTTCCGGTCGTCGCGCTGATAGACGGCGTACGCCTCGACCGTCCGCTCGGCGGCTGCCCGCTCCCCGGGAAAGGTGATGTTGTCGAGCTCGCGCCGGAACTCGCCGGTGAAGCGCAGGTCGTCGTGGTCGGACTCGTACGCCTGCCAGGTGACGGCGAGCGCGGAGTCGTACGACGAGAGGGTCGCGCCCTGGATGCCGTACAGCTCCTGGGATTTGGCGAGGAACGTGTCGGCGTACCGGTCGCGGCGCTGGGGGTCGAGGAGGTAGCGGCTCTCGTCGGCGTTGGCGTCGTAGGCGATGGCGCGGGCACGGGAGAGGGCGACGACGGAGTCGAAGGCGTCGCGGCGGGCGCCGCGCAGGTGCTCGGCGGAGGCGGACAGCAGTTGCGTGCCGAGGACGACGGCGAGCAGGGCGAAGGCGGTGGCGGCGAGCAGGGCGGGGTTGAGGATCCGGCGGAAGCGGCGGGCCAGGTACCACTGGAGGACACCGAGCGCGACGAGCAGCAGCACACCGATCGCGACGACTGCCGTGAGCTGGGCGGAGAGCGTGGAACGGGCCTGGGCGTACTGGGCGTTGAACGCCTGGTCGTTGGAGGACACCAACTCCCGTGCGTCCGGTAGAAGTCGGTGCTGAAGCAGGTCCGTGGCCGTGCGGTAGTCGGCCAGTGCGGACGTCTTGCCGCCGGTGCGGCCGTCGTTCTCCAGGGCCCGGCCGATGGCCTCCTGGTACTCGGCGAAGTCGTCGGTGAGGGATTCCACCGTCCGCTCGTCGGCCCTGTCGCCCTGCGCGGCGACGGCGAGGGTGCGCAGGTCGTGGCTGATCTCGCGGCGGGCGTCGCCGTAGAAGCCGACGGCCTTCTCGTACGGGGTCTTCAGCCGCCCCTCACCCGCGTCGCCGTTGGACAGCAGGAGGTTGGCGGCCTGGGCGTCCATGTCGTTGAGGGCGAGGTTGAGGTCGGCGGCGCTGGTGGTGCGGGGTGCGTCGCGTCCCGCGACGGCGCCCCAGGTACCCATGGCCGCGAGCCCCGCCAGCAGGAGCAGCACGGCGAGGGCGGCGGCGAGCAAGACCGTGGCCGCGCGCAGGAAGCGCAGCCGCGCGGGCACGGTGGCCCAGAAGCGGCGGCGCAGAGCGGCCCGCGCGGCCACGGTCCGCCGACGGAAGCGCGGGCCCGGAGCGCCCGGCCGCGACCCCCCTCCGGGCCGCGGACCGGGCCGTTCTCCGGGCGGGGCGACCGGTTCGTGAGGTGCCTGTACGCCGGTCCCGGCCTCCGCCTCAGGACTGCGCATGGGTCTGGCCGTGAGCGCCACGAGCCCTCCAACATCACGTCACGGACGGTCGCCCGTGTCCCCCGTGCCCATCAGTCTGCGACCGGTTTCGGCCACGGAGGCCGCACGTTGATGCGCTCCTGACGCTTTCTCAGGGGACCTTGACGGAAGCTTGACGGCGCTCTCCGGACGGTCGTCAGGGAGGCGCAAATTCCGTGCCGACAGGGGTAGTTCGGGTGTCCGGCCCGGCTAGGTTTCTCCGAGCACGCGACGGCGTCTCGTCGTCCCCGCCACCGCCGGCGTGCGAGCACAGTCCTGCGGTGCCGGGGCCTCCGGCACCGCAGGACCCGGCGGCCACCACACGCTCTGTCAGCCCGACCGGTCGCCGGTGTGCCCCTGCGCGCGTGCGTCCGGTCCTCCACCGAGGCATGAAGGTCCCCATGTTCTCCGCCGCTCCCCAGCAGGCTCCGCCGTCCCGCCCGCAGCGCGCTCCCCGGTCCGGATCGGAAGGAGGAGCGACGCGCCGCGCACCGAGCGGACTGTTCGAACCCGCGCAACTCGTGCAGTCCTTCCCGGAGGCACTGCGCAAACTGCACCCGCGCACACTCGTCAAGAACCCGGTGCTGTTCGTCGTCTCCGTCGGAGCCGTCCTCACCACCCTCTCCTCAGTCCTCCATCCGGCCGTCTTCACCTGGGTCATCAGCGCCTGGCTGTGGCTGACGGTGATCTTCGCGAACCTCGCGGAGGCCGTGGCCGAGGGCCGGGGCAAAGCCCAGGCCGAGTCTCTGCGCAGAGCGCGTACGGACACGGTCGCGCTGCGGCTGCGCCACTGGAGCTACGGCACCGACCTGCGGAGCGCCGAGACCGAGGCCGTCGCCGCCACCGCCCTGAAGCCGCTCGACGTCGTACTCGTCGAGGCGGGCGAGCTGATCCCGGCCGACGGCGACGTCATCGACGGGGTGGCGGCGGTCGACGAGTCGGCGGTCACCGGGGAGTCGGCGCCCGTGATCCGCGAGTCGGGCGGCGACCGCAGCGGCGTGACGGGCGGCACGACGGTCCTGTCCGACCGGATCGTCGTACGGGTCAGCGCCCGCCCCGGGCACTCCTTCCTGGACCGGATGATCGCCCTCGTCGAGGGGGCCGCTCGGCAGAAGACCCCGAACGAGATCGCCCTGAACATCCTGCTGGCCGCGCTCACGATCGTGTTCGTCCTGGTCGTGGTCACCGTCCAGCCCATGGCCGCGTATGCGGACGCCGCCCAGTCCACGACCGTGCTCGTCGCCCTCCTCGTCACCCTCATCCCGACGACGATCGGCGCGCTGCTGTCCGCGATCGGCATCGCCGGCATGGACCGCCTCGTGCAGCGCAACGTGCTGGCGATGTCCGGCCGCGCCGTCGAGGCGGCCGGTGACGTGCACACCCTGCTGCTGGACAAGACCGGAACCATCACCCTCGGCAACCGTGAGGCCGCCGCCTTCGTCCCGCTGCCCGGCGTCGACGAACGGCAGCTCGCCGACGCCGCCCAGCTGTCCTCCCTCGCCGACGAGACACCGGAGGGCCGCTCCGTCGTCGTCCTCGCCAAGCGGCTCCACGGCCTACGGGCGCCCGCCGAGGGCGAGTTGGGGAACGCACGATGGGTGGCGTTCAGCGCACAGACCCGGATGAGCGGCGTCGACCTGCGCTGGGACAACGGAGCCGTGTGCGCCATCCGCAAGGGCGCCGCCCAGCAAGTCGTCGACTGGGTGCAGATGTACGGCGGCCATGTCCCGCCCGAGGCACGGTTGTTCGCGGACTCGGTGGCGGCCTCCGGAGGCACGCCGTTGCTGGTCGCCGTGCATGACTGGCACGGACCGCGAGTGTTGGGCCTGATCCACCTCAAGGACGTCGTCAAGGACGGCATCCGGGAACGTTTCGCCGAGCTGCGCCGCATGGGCATCCGCACCGTCATGATCACGGGCGACAACCCGCTCACCGCCCGAGCCATCGCCGAAGAGGCGGGCGTGGACGACTACCTGGCCGAGGCGACCCCCGAGGACAAACTCGCCCTGATCAGACGTGAGCAGGAGGGCGGCAAGCTGGTCGCGATGACCGGCGACGGCACCAACGACGCACCCGCTCTCGCCCAGGCCGACGTCGGCGTGGCCATGAACACCGGTACATCGGCCGCCAAGGAGGCCGGCAACATGGTCGACCTCGACTCCAACCCGACCAAGCTCATCGAGATCGTCGAGATCGGCAAGCAACTCCTCATCACCCGGGGCGCGTTGACCACGTTCTCCATCACCAACGACGTGGCCAAGTACTTCGCGATCATCCCGGCGATGTTCGCGGGCACGTACCCGGGCCTGGACGCGCTGAACGTGATGAGCCTGCACAGTCCCACCTCCGCCATCACCTCGGCCATCATCTTCAACGCGCTGATCATCGTGGCGCTGATCCCGCTCGCGCTGCGCGGCGTCCGGTACACGCCCTCGTCGGCACACGACCTGCTGCGCCGCAACCTGCTCCGGTACGGCCTGGGCGGGCTGGTGCTCCCCTTCGTCGGCATCAAGCTCATCGACCTGCTGGTCTCCGGGGTGCCCGGCCTTGGTTGACCGCTCGCGCGACTCGACCGTCAAGGGCCCGTATGCGCACGTCAGAGGCGTGTCAGGGAACGGCTGAACGGCTTGCCCGGGGCCTGCTGAACGGCTTCCATGGAACCTGTGAACAGCGTCTGGCTCCTCTTCGACCGGCCGCCGAGTCCCGCTCGGCCGCTCCGTCGTGCGCCGCGCTGTGCGGAAATGCCCGCGTCCGTGTCCCGCTGACGCGTTCCGCATCCCCCGGGGCGCCGTGACTCCCGTCCGGCGCCCCGCCCCCGTCTCCGTACCCGCAGGCCCGCCACCCCTCGCCGGGGTCTCGTTCGCGTGCCCCCAACCCTGGATGGACCATGTCCGACTCTGCCCTTTCGTCCCGTACCGTTCTCGTCACCGGCGCCACTTCCGGAATCGGCCTGGAGACCGCGCGGCAGCTCGCGGAACGCGGCGCCACCGTGCTGCTGCACGGCCGCACCGCCGAGGAGGCCCGCGCCGCCGCCGACCGTCTGGTCGCCACGGCAGCCATCGACGCCTCCCGATTGTGTACGTACGGCGCCGACTTCGCGCGCCTCGACGACGTGGAGACCCTCGCCCGCGAGGTCGTCACCGAGCACCCGCGCCTGCACATGCTCGTCAACAACGCGGGCATCGCCGCCCCCGAGCGTCACACCGTGACGGCCGACGGCAACGAGATCGCCTTCCAGGTCAACTTCCTCGCCCACTACCTCCTCACCTGCCTGCTGGAGCCCGCGCTGACCAGCGACCCGGGCGGCCGGGTGGTCAACGTGTCCTCGGCGCTGCACCGCACGGCGTCCATCCAGTGGTCCGACCCCAACCGCGCCCGCCGCTACTCCAGGCTCGCCGCCTACGCGCAGTCCCAGCTGGCGCTGACCGTGTTCGCGGCCGACCCGCGCGTCAGCGCGGTCTCCGTGCACCCGGGTGTCTGCGACACAGCCCTGCTCCCGCTGTACGCCCACGAGGGCGTCTCGCCCGCCGAGGGCGCCGCGCACGTGGTCCGCTTGTGCGACCCGGCGGTCGAGATCGTCAACGGCGCGTACTACGAGCGCGACGCACGGGCCGAGCCGGCTCCGGCCGCGACCGAGGACCGCACGGTCAAGCGCCTCACCAAGCTGGCGGACCTGCTGGTCGGCCACAACGCTGCCTGAACGCGGCTTCCACTCAACGGAGTTGATGACCATGTCCAAGCGCGCCCGCAAGAAGAGGGCCCGCCGCAAGAAGAAGGCCAACCACGGCGGCAAGGCCGGGCAGGGCTGACCGAGCGCCCCGTCCCTGGCCGCCGACCGCAAGCAGTGAGCACCACACGGCGGGCGAGAGGGAGCGGCACATTGCGCCCCCTCGCCCGCCGTGGCGCCCGTACTCCCGCACTCTGTCCTCGAGGTATCGATGATCGAACTCTCACCACGTCACCTGCCACCGCTCACCCGATGGTTTCCCGCCGGCTCCCCGGGCACGGCCGCCATCGGCGAGCACGTACTGAGCACCGGCATCGGCTGCTGGTGGGCCGACCACGCCGACCAGCCGCGCGCCGTCGCCGTCTCGTGCGCCGGACACGTCGTCCTGCGCGGCACCCCCGAAGCCCTCACGCCCGAAGGGCTCGCGCCCATGGCCGACAGCCTCATCGATGCTCCGGCCCGCTTCCTCCCCGCGCTCGGCGCGGCCTTCGAAAGGCTCACACCAGGGGAGCGCATGATCTGGACGCTCCAGGCCGATCCCCAGCGCGCCACCGTCCCGACGAGCGTGACCGTACGGCGCCTGAGGACCGGGGACACCGATGCCCTGAACGCCCTCGGCCCGGACTCCTCGTGGATCTCGGCCAGCTGGGGCGGGCCCCAGCGCCTCGCCGCCTCGGGGCACGGCTGGGCGGCCGTCGGCAGGAGCGGCCGCGTTCTGGCCGTCGCCTGCACCTACTTCCGCGGCGCCCGCCACGAGGATGTGGCGGTGTACACCGTCCCCGGCCGCAGACGCCACCACCTCGCCCTGGCCTGCGTCGCCTCCCTGTGCGCGGACATCACCGCGCGCGGCCACATCCCCAGCTGGAACTGCTCGCTCCACGACCGCGCAAGCCGCCTTCTGGCCTGGACCGCGGGCTTCCGCCTGGACCGCGAGTACGTCCACTACGCGGTCGGCGGCCCCGTGGCACGTGATCGACTCAGCGCGTAGGTGCCACCCGCGACACGGCGGCGCCTGCGGCACCAGCCCCGACGGCAGCCACACCGACGGATCACCCACGGCATGGCCCGCCCTCGGTCCGGACGCGAGCGCCCTCCAGGTCCGCATCACGTTCGTACGGGGAGCCCGTGGAACGGCGTACGAGATGACGCTGGGTATCCGCGCCTGATCCGCGGCCCGCACGACCCATATGGCCCAGTTCACGCCCCGCAACCGAGACGTCGCCGTCTTGATGTGCCACCAACGCTCACAGCGTCTCTCTTAACGGAAGCTTGACGCCCACGGGCGGTCTCATCCGTGGGCCCGCACGTCACTCTCTGCATACGCTGGTGCCGCCGTCCGCGTGATGGCCGAAGACCACACGCCGATCCGCGCATCAGGAGCACGCCGATGGCCACCACCGAGCACCCTCCGCCCAGCCGTCTGCGCTCCTGGATGCTGGAGGGTCTGTCCGACATGGGCAAGCACGGCGGCCACACGGGACCGCACGCCGAGCCGGAGCCGCCGCACAAGGGCCAGCCCTGGTACCGGGTGATGTGCCTGACCGGCGTCGACTACTTCTCCACCCTCGGTTACCAGCCAGGCATCGCCGCCCTCGCGGCCGGCCTGCTCTCCCCCGTCGCGACGATCGTGCTCGTCATCGTCACCCTGGCCGGCGCTCTGCCGGTCTACCGGCGCGTCGCCGAGGAGAGTCCGCACGGCGAGGGCTCGATCGCGATGCTGGAACGACTGCTGTCCTTCTGGAAGGGCAAGCTGTTCGTCCTGACCCTGCTCGGGTTCGCCGCCACCGACTTCCTGATCACGATCACCCTGTCCGCGGCGGACGCCTCGACCCACCTGGTCGAGAACCCGCACCTGGAAAGCGCCCTGCACGACAAGCAACTGCTGATCACCCTGATCCTGGTCGCCCTGCTCGGTGCGGTGTTCCTCAAAGGCTTCCTGGAGGCGATCGGCGTCGCCGTCGTCCTGGTGGGTGTCTACCTCGCGCTGAACGTCGTGGTCGTCATCGTCGGCCTGTGGCACGTCGCGACCGCAGGCCACGTGATCACCGACTGGTCCAGCGCGCTGACCGCCGAACACGGCAACGTCCTCGCCATGGTCGGCGTGGCACTGCTGGTCTTCCCCAAGCTGGCGCTCGGCCTGTCCGGCTTCGAGACCGGCGTCGCGGTCATGCCGCACGTGAAGGGCGACGACGGCGACACCGAGGAGCACCCCCGGGGCCGTATTCGCGACACCAAGAAACTGCTGACGACCGCTGCTCTGATCATGAGCGTCTTCCTGATCGCCACCAGCTTCATCACCACCCTCCTCATCCCGGAGAAGGAGTTCGAGTCCGGCGGCCAGGCCAACGGGCGCGCCCTCGCGTATCTCGCCCACGAGTACCTGGGCAACGCCTTCGGCACGGTGTACGACGTGTCGACGATCGCCATTCTGTGGTTCGCCGGCGCCTCCGCGATGGCCGGGCTGCTCAACCTGATGCCCCGCTACCTCCCCCGCTACGGCATGGCCCCGCACTGGGCCCGCGCCGTCCGCCCCATGGTGATCGTCTTCACCCTCATCGGCTTCCTGGTCACCTGGATCTTCGACGCCGACGTCGACGCCCAGGGCGGCGCCTACGCCACCGGCGTCCTGGTTCTCATCAGCTCGGCGGCGATCGCGGTGACGATCGCCGCCCACAAGGCCGGCCAGCGCAACTGGACCGTCGCGTTCGGGGTCATTTCGGCGGTCTTCCTCTACACGACGGTCCTGAACGTCATCGAGCGCCCCGACGGTGTGAAGATCGGCGCCTGCTTCATCGCGGGCATCATCCTGGTCTCGCTGCTGTCCCGGCTGGCCCGCGCCTTCGAGCTGCGCGTGACCAGCATGACGCTCGACCCGATGGCGGAACGATTCATCCGCGACATGGCCAGCCGCAAGATACGGTTCATCGCCAACGAGCCGGACCAGCGCGACAAGGCCGAGTACCGAGACAAGATCGAACAGATCCGGCAGGACAACGACATGCCGGAGCGGGAGGACTTCGTCTTCGTCGAGGTGACGGTGACGGACCCCTCCGAGTTCGAGGCGGGCCTGACGGTACGCGGCGAGGTCCTGCACAACCGCTACCGCGTCCTGACCCTGGAGTCCGCCTCCATCCCCAACGCCCTTGCCGCGCTGCTCCTCCACGTCCGCGACGAGACCAATTGCATCCCCCACATCTACTTCGAGTGGACCGAGGGCACCCCCTTCGCCAACTTCCTGCGCTTCTTCCTCTTCGGCCAGGGCGAGGTCGCCCCTGTCACCCGGGAGGTCCTGCGCGAGGCCGAACCGGACCGGGCCCGCCGCCCCCGCGTCCACACCGGCTGAATCGGCACCGCGTCAGAACCCCGTCAGGATTCGCCCGTCGGCGTAAGGACCCCGTCAGCGCCGGCCTCCCCGCCGCGCGCAGCCGCCTAGCGTCGGCGACATGACTCGGACGGACCCGTGGGCCGCGGCCGGCGACCGCCACTGGCGTGGCAGCGCCCGCCTGGCGGCCACCTGCGCACTGGCGTTCTGCGCGCTCTCCCTGCTCGTGGACTGGGACGCTGAGACGCTGACGCTCCCGCGAGCCGTGCTGTGGCTGACCATGTCCGTCATCGTCTTCACTGTCCTGCTCCCACACCGGGTGACCGCGGGGGCCGGCCGGCTGGCGGTACGCACACCCTGGCGCAGACACCTGGTGCATACGGACGCGCTGGTGGCCGTACGGCAGTACAGCGGCGTCTCCTCGCACCTGGTCCTGTGCGACCTCCACGGCGGGCGCCTGGAACTCGACCCCCGCGTCCTTGCCGCGAACCCTCTGATCTGGCACGAGCTCGACACCGGCGTCCGCCGCTCCGTCGAACGCGGCACGCTCCGCCAAGGCGCGGACGTCCTGGCACAGCTCGGCCACCGGATCGACGACGAGACCACGCGAGCGGTCCTGAAAGCGTCCGAGCTTTCCTGACCTGATGGAGATGACACGAACGTCGGTCGGCTGCCCGCCCTCGCTCTTGCCCTGGCCGGCGCGGCAGCTGGGACATGGCGGCTGGGCCGACGCCGGACCTGAGTCGGCTGCTCCTGCTCCCCTCGGCCGCGCGATCCGTGCGAGTACGGCGGCAGAGCTGCACCGGCCTCGGAGGGCGCCGGTGACCTGCGTAAGGTCCCTCCCATGACCGTTGTGCGCTCCGTTGCCCTGTTCGTCGTTGCCGCCTTGTTCGAAATCGGTGGCGCCTGGCTGGTCTGGCAGGGCGTCCGTGAGAACAAAGGCTGGATCTGGGCCGGAGCTGGTGTCATCGCACTCGGCCTGTACGGGTTCGTCGCCACCTTGCAGAACGACGACAACTTCGGCCGCGTACTGGCCGCCTACGGCGGCATTTTCGTAGCCGGCTCCATAGCCTGGGGCATGGTCGCCGACGGCTACCGCCCGGACCGCTACGACATCACCGGCGCCCTCATCTGCCTCACCGGCATGGCCGTCCTCATGTACGCACCCCGCAGCCACTGACCCGCCTGCGCACAAGTGTCGGCGACCCTCCAGCGTGACGGTCAGATCGCGGCCAGCGCGATGGTCAGCATCCTGCTTGTCGCCCAAGCGGTACGCGAACCCGGGCCGGAGCCGGTCGCCGTCTCGGTCTGGTGCCGCAGCGGTTGTTCACTGCCTTCGGAAGGCGGTTGGATCAGGCCGGGTCGGTGTTCACGAGAGCGAGAGGCATCCCGGTCCGGAGCCTGCTCGACGGCGCATCGGGACGGTCGTCGCTCAAGGGGACTGTGGTGGCGCGGTCAACGGGGCCCTGATGAACGCGGTGCGCCGTCCATGGGGCCGTTTCCTCTTCGGGCAGTTTCCCTGGCCCCTGCTTGTGTGCCAGACGCCGGCATCCGCGCCGCCTTCGGTGCCGACCCAGCACTCGACTCTGCACACGGGGACGACAGCCCATGCCACGAAACCGACAAACGGGACAACGAATCGGTCCGGAAACACCCTCGGCCTGACCCTGGTCGCGCCCTCCCGGCCCCTGTACGGCCCCTGGGTCTTGCCATCGGCCCTCGGGACAGTCACCCGGACCGCGAGCGGCAATCTCGATCACCTGCTCCGCCGCAGGTCAGAGGGCTTGAACTCCCCCGAGCACCGCCGGACCCCAAACCCACGAGCAGCGGATCCAGTCCGTTCAGGCGAAGTTGACGCCCCGACACCCAAAAATGAACGTTTCCGCAGGTCAGAGACCTGCACAGGTGGGGCGGGTGGGACTCGAACCCACGGCCGACGGATTATGAGTCCGCTGCTCTAACCGGCTGAGCTACCGCCCCATAGCGGCGTGTCGCGTACATGTGTGCGCGCCGTCTGCCGCAGCATAGCCGCTCATACGATCTCACGCTTCGGCTGGTGGACCTTGCACGACCATGGGGACAGCGCCCCTGGCCTGCACGGTTCCCGCCGACATGAAAAAGGACCCCCACGGGGTCCTCGTTCACGATGCTCCCCCGACTGGACTCGAACCAGTAACCTGCCGGTTAACAGCCGGCTGCTCTGCCAATTGAGCTACAGGGGACCGAGCTCCCCCGACTGGACTCGAACCAGTAACCTGCCGGTTAACAGCCGGCTGCTCTGCCAATTGAGCTACAGGGGAATGCCTCGTTTGCATCGAACGTACCTGCCTGGGTATTCGCCAGGAAGCGCTCGCTCGCTGCGACACATACATTAGCGCAAGCAGGGGGGTGCTCCGCCAATCGGTTCCCCCGGCGCCCATGTCGTGCCAGGGACTACGCAAGGAGAGGATGGCCGTCATGCGCTACAAGCTCACGTTCGTCGTCGGGCTGGCTGCGGGTTACGTACTGGGCACGCGTGCCGGGCGCGAGCGCTACGAGCAGTTGAAGAAGTCCGCGCGGCAGGTCGCCCAGAACCCCGCCGTGCGCAACACCGCGGAGACCGCCGCCCACCAGGGCCGCCAGTACGCGGGCAAGGCGTACCACGCGGTCAGCGACAAGGTCGGCGACCGGATGCCCGAATCGGTGGTGGGCCGGGTGCGGTCCCTGCGCGACCGCAACAGCAACGGCGCGGGTGGGGACGACTGGGGCACCAGCAACACCTAGCGGCTCCTCGATGCGCCGGGAGGGTCGCCCAGGGGCCGCGGGGATGTGACATATACGGCTCCGCCGCGGGGGCTCGACCAGCCACAACGCCCCGCTTCGGGCGGGAGTGGGACACCCCCGCGGTCTCCGCGGCCGCACCCGAGCGGCGCGTGCGGCAGAATTTTCGCCATGGGGATAGTCGCCGGGTTGGACAGTTCACCCGATTTCACTCGTATCGTCGTCTGCGACGCGGACACCGGAGCCGTGCTCCGGCAGGGGTATGCGCCGCATCCGATGGAAGGCGCCGAGAGTGCGGGAGGGCGGCCCTCCGATGTCGATCCGCAGGCCTGGCTGCTGTCCCTGGGCGAGGCCGCGGGCGGTGGGCTGCTCGAGGGGGTGCAGGCCATCGGCGTCTCCTCGCAGCAGAACGCCGTCGTGCCGCTGGACGCGCAGGGCAACACCGTGCGGCCGGCGATGGTCGGCGGGGACAAGCGGGCGCAGGTCGCGGCGGCCGACCTGATCGACGCGGTCGGCGGGCGTGAGGCATGGGCGCAGGCGGTGGGATGCGTCCCGCAGGCCGCCCAGCCGGTGACCAAGCTGCGCTGGCTGGCGAAGAACGAACCGGACGCCGCCGCCCGGACCGCCGTACTGCTCCAGGCCCACGACTGGCTGGTGTGGCAGCTCCTCGGGCGGCCCGTACGCAGGACCACCGATCGCGGCGGGGCCTCCGGGACCGGGTACTGGTCCGCCGCCACCGGCGGTTATCGGCCAGATCTCGTCGAGCTGGCGCTCGGTCACCAAGCCATGCTTCCCGAGGTGATCGGACCGTCCGAAGCGGCCGGCACGACGCCGGAGGGACTGCTGATCTCGGCCGGGACCGGCGAGACCATGGCCGCGGCGCTGGGGCTCGGAATCGGACACGGGGACGCGGTCGTCTCCCTCGGTGCCTCCGGGTCCGTGATGGCCGTGCACCACGAGGCCCTCGTCGACCAGAGCGGGATGATCACCTCGCTCGCGGACGCGACGGGCATGCACCTGCCGGTCGTCACCACCCTGAACGCCGTACGGACCCTGCGCGGGGCCGCCGAGCTGATCGGGGCGGCCGATCTGGAGGCGCTGTCGGACCTGGCGATGAAGTCGACGCCGGGGTCGCACGGGCTGGTCATGCTGCCCTACCTGGAGGGCGAGCGGACGCCGAACCTGCCGCACACGGCCGGGACGCTGGCGGGCCTGCGCCGCGAGTCGATGAAGCCGGAACACTTCGCGCGGGCCGCCTTCGAGGGCATGCTGTGCGGGCTCGCGGACGCGCTCGACGTGCTCCGCGGACGGGGTGTGGAGGTGCGGCGCATCTTCCTGCTCGGGGCGGCGGCCGAACTGCCGGCCGTGCAGGCGGCGGCACCCGCCCTGTTCGGCGCGCAGGTCGTCGTGCCGCAGCCGGCGGACTACGCGGCGATCGGTGCCGCCCGGCAGGCCGCGTGGGCGCTCGGAGCGTCGCAGGGCACCCTCGACCCGCGGACCCCGCCGGCCTGGCAGGGGGCGGCCGCGCAGGTCCTCGACCCGGGCGAGGAGCTGGCCGTCGGGCAGGCGGTGCGGCAGCAGTACGTGTCGGTGCGGGAGCAGACGCATCCGGGAGCGTTCCGCGGATAGGGGCGAGGGCTCCGCGGCCAGAGGCGCACGCGGCGTACAGGGCGCATCGGGTGCGTGGGGTGCGTGAGGCGCATCGGGTGTACAGGTGTGCATCCGGCTCACACAGACGGCCGTAAAAGCACTGCTCTCAGCTTAATCAGTTGAGGTAACGCCGGTGGAGCGTTCAACGATAGGGGCCAGGGGCAACCAATGCCCCTTCCCGCCGACTCCGAGAGACGTAGCGTGCTCATACGACTACTACGGACCTATCTCAGGCCCTACAAGAAACCCATCGCCCTGCTCGTGGGGCTCCAGTTCCTCCAGACCTGCGCCACCCTCTACCTGCCCACACTGAACGCGCACATCATCGACAACGGCGTCGTCGAGGGAGACACCGGATACATCCTGTCCTTCGGCGGCGTGATGATCGCCATCTCGCTGGCGCAGGTCGTGTGCAACATCGGCGCCGTGTACTACGGCGCCAGAACCGCTGCCGCGCTCGGCCGGGACGTGCGGGGGGCCGTCTTCGACCGGGTGCAGTCCTTCTCCGCCCGCGAGGTCGGCCAGTTCGGCGCCCCCTCGCTGATCACCCGGACGACGAACGACGTCCAGCAGATCCAGATGCTGGCCCTGATGACGTTCACGCTGATGGTGTCGGCGCCCATCATGTGCGTGGGCGGGGTGGTGCTGGCGCTCGGCCTGGACGTGCCGCTGTCCGCGGTGCTCGTCGCCGTGGTGCCGGTGCTGGGCATCTGCGTGACGCTGATCGTGCGCCGGCTGCGGCCGCTGTTCCGCTCGATGCAGGTGAAGCTGGACACCGTGAACCGGGTGCTGCGTGAGCAGATCACCGGCAACCGGGTGATCCGCGCCTTCGTCCGGGACGAGTTCGAACAGCAGCGGTTCCGCAAGGCCAACGCCGACCTCACCGACGTCTCGCTGAAGAGCGGCAACCTCCTCGCGCTGATGTTCCCGGTGGTCATGACCACGGTGAACCTGTCGTCGATCGCCGTGGTGTGGTTCGGTGCCCATCGGATCGACAGCGGTGGGATGCAGATCGGCGATCTGACCGCCTTCCTCGCCTACCTCATGCAGATCGTCATGTCCGTGATGATGGCCACCTTCATGTTCATGATGGTGCCGCGCGCGGAGGTGTGCGCCGAGCGCATCCAGGAGGTGCTGGACACCTCGTCGTCCGTGGTGCCGCCGGTGGCTCCCGTCACCGAGCTGCGCCGGCACGGGCACCTGGAGATCCGGGGGGCCGGATTCCGCTACCCCGGCGCCGAGGAGCCCGTCCTGAAGTCCATCGAGCTCGTGGCGCGCCCGGGTGAGACGACGGCCGTGATCGGCTCGACCGGCAGCGGCAAGTCCACGCTGCTCGGGCTGGTGCCCCGGCTGTTCGACGCCACCGAGGGCGAGGTGCTCGTGGACGGCGTGGCCGTCGCCGAGGTCGACCCGGTGCTGCTGGCGAAGACCGTCGGACTCGTACCGCAGAGGCCGTACCTGTTCGCGGGCACGGTGGCGACCAATCTGCGCTACGGCAATCCGGACGCGACGGACGAGGAGCTGTGGCACGCGCTGGAGGTGGCCCAGGCCAAGGGCTTCGTGGAGGGTCTGGAGAACGGGCTCGACTCCCCCATCGCGCAGGGCGGGACGAATGTCTCCGGCGGTCAGCGGCAGCGGCTCGCGATCGCCCGGACCCTCGTGCAGCGGCCGGAGATCTACCTCTTCGACGACTCCTTCTCCGCGCTCGACTACGCCACCGACGCGGCACTGCGGACGGCGCTCGGGCGGGAGACCGCCGAGGCGACCGTGGTGATCGTCGCCCAGCGGGTGGCCACCATCCGCGACGCCGACCGGATCATCGTCCTCGACGAGGGCCTCGTCGTCGGCACGGGTAGCCACCGCGAGCTGATGGCGGCGAACGAGACCTACCGGGAGATCGTGCTCTCCCAGCTCACGGAAGCGGAGGCTGCCTGATGGCCGGGCCCATGGGACGCATGATGGCCGGCACCGGTCCCGACAGCCACTCGCTGGACTTCAAGGTGTCCGGCAGGCGGCTGCTCGCCCAGTTCAAGCCGGAGCGGTTCACCCTCTACGCGATGCTGGCCTGCGTGACGCTGAGCGTCGGACTCAGCGTGGTCGGGCCGAAGATCCTCGGCAAGGCCACCGACCTGGTCTTCGCGGGCATCGTCGGACGGCAGATGCCGGCCGGGGCGAGCAAGGAGCAGGTCCTCGACTCGATGCGGGAACGCGGCGAGGGCAGCGTCGCCGACATGCTCAGGAGTACCGACTTCACCCCCGGCAAGGGCATCGACTTCGGCTCGGTCGGCGAGGTCCTGCTGCTCGCGCTCGGGGTGTTCCTGGTCGCCGGTCTGCTGATGGCGGTGGCGACGCGGCTGGTCAACAGGTCCGTCAACCGCACCATGTTCCGGATGCGCGAGGACGTGCAGACGAAGCTGTCCCGGCTGCCGCTGTCGTACTTCGACAAGCGTCAGCGCGGCGAGGTGCTGTCCCGCGCCACCAACGACATCGACAACATCGGGCAGACGCTGCAGCAGTCGATGGGCCAGCTGATCAACTCGCTGCTGACCGTCATCGGCGTGCTGGCGATGATGTTCTGGGTGTCGTGGATCCTGGCGCTGGTCGCGCTGGTGACCGTGCCACTGTCGTTCGTCGTCGCCACCCGCGTGGGCAAGCGGTCGCAGCCGCACTTCGTGCAGCAGTGGCGCACCACCGGCAAGCTCAACGCCCACATCGAGGAGATGTACACCGGTCACACGCTGGTGAAGGTGTTCGGCCGCCAGGAGGAGTCGGCGCAGCAGTTCGCCGAGCAGAACGACGCGCTGTACGAGGCCGGGTTCAAGGCGCAGTTCAACAGCGGGGTCATGCAGCCGCTGATGATGTTCGTGTCGAACATCAACTACGTGCTGGTCGCGGTGGTCGGCGGGCTGCGCGTCGCGTCGGGTTCCCTGTCCATCGGTGATGTGCAGGCGTTCATCCAGTACTCGCGCCAGTTCTCGATGCCGCTGACGCAGCTCGCGTCGATGGCGAACCTGGTGCAGTCCGGCGTCGCCTCGGCCGAGCGGGTCTTCGAACTCCTGGACGCGGAGGAGCAGGAGGCGGACCCGGTGGCGGCCGAGCGGCCCGCGGAGCTGCGCGGGCGGGTGGCGCTGGAGGGCGTGTCCTTCCGGTACGACCCGGAGAAGCCGCTGATCGAGGACCTGTCGCTGACGGTGGAGCCCGGCCACACGGTCGCCATCGTCGGCCCGACGGGGGCCGGCAAGACGACGCTGGTGAACCTGCTCATGCGGTTCTACGACGTCTCCGGCGGGCGCATCACCCTCGACGGTGTCGACATAGCGAGGATGTCCCGCGACGAACTGCGCGCCGGGATCGGCATGGTGCTCCAGGACACCTGGCTGTTCGGCGGCACCATCGCGGAGAACATCGCGTACGGGGCGTCGGGTGAGGTCACCCGCGGCGAGATCGAGGAGGCGGCGCGGGCCGCGCACGCCGACCGGTTCGTCCGCACCCTTCCGGACGGCTACGACACGGTCATCGACGACGAGGGCAGCGGGGTCTCCGCCGGTGAGAAGCAGCTGATCACCATCGCGCGGGCGTTCCTGTCGGACCCGACGATCCTGGTGCTCGACGAGGCGACCAGCTCCGTCGACACCCGCACCGAGGTGCTGATCCAGAAGGCGATGGCGAAGCTGGCGCACGGGCGTACGTCGTTCGTCATCGCGCACCGGCTGTCGACCATCCGGGACGCCGACACGATCCTGGTGATGGAGAACGGCTCGATCGTCGAGCAGGGTGCGCACACCGACCTGCTGGCGGCGGACGGGGCCTACGCACGGCTGTACAAGGCACAGTTCGCGCAGGCACTGGCCGAGGTCGACTGACGGTCCCGTCCCGGAGGCGTCCCAGGGGCGCCTCCGGGGCGTCTGCGGGACCGGCGGGGGCCGCTCGCACCGGGTGACGGTGAGCGGCCCCGCTCAGTCGAGGTAGCCCCTCAGCTGGTCCGCGAAGGCGTGGTCGCGGAGTTTGTTGAGGGTCTTGGACTCGATCTGCCGGATCCGCTCGCGCGTCACGCCGAAGATGCGGCCGATCTCCTCCAGCGTGCGCGGCCGGCCGTCCGCCAGTCCGTAGCGCAGCTGGACGACCTTCCGCTCGCGTTCGCCGAGGGTGGAGAGCACGGCCTCCAGGTGCTCGCGCAGCAGCAGGAAGGCCGCCGACTCGACGGGGCTGGCCGCGTCGCCGTCCTCGATGAGGTCGCCGAGGGCCACGTCGTCCTCCTCGCCGACCGGGGCGTGCAGCGAGACCGGCTCCTGGGCCAGCCGCAGGACCTCGCCGACGCGTTCCGGCAGGAGGTCGAGCTGGGCGGCGACCTCTTCCGCGGTCGGCTCGTAGCCGCGCTCCTGGAGCATCCGGCGCTGGACGCGGACGACCCGGTTGATGAGCTCGACGACGTGGACCGGGACGCGGATGGTGCGGGCCTGGTCGGCCAGCGCGCGGGACATGGCCTGGCGGATCCACCAGGTGGCGTACGTGGAGAACTTGTAGCCGCGGGCGTAGTCGAACTTCTCGACCGCCCGGATCAGGCCGAGGTTGCCCTCCTGGACGAGGTCGAGCATGGTGAGCCCGCGCCCGACGTACCGCTTGGCGACGGAGACCACGAGCCGCAGGTTGGCCTCGATCAGCCGCCGCTTGGCCATCCGGCCCAGGACGACCAGCCGGTCGAGGTCGAGGGCCAGTTGACTGTCCAGGTCGGTCGCGCCGCTCAGCTTCTCCTCGGCGAACAGGCCGGCCTCCACGCACCGGGCCAGCTCGACCTCCTCGGCCGCGGTGAGCAGCGGGATGCGGCCGATCTCCCGCAGGTACTGCCGGAACAGGTCCGAGGAGGGGCTGCCGCTGTCGGTGGTGCGGGTGCGGGGTGGCGGGACGGGTTCGGGGGCGTCCTCGGGAACGTCCTCCAGAGCCTCGACGGGCGGCTCCGACTCGGTCTCGGACTCGGACTCGGCCTGCGTCCCGGGGTGGGTCTCGGGGTGGTGCGCGGCACGGTTCTGCGGCGGGACGGCGGCCAGGACGTCGGTCTCGGCGTCCGGTTCCGTGCCGTCGGCCGTGCCGGCACCGGTGGTACCGGCCGTACTCTCGGCAGTGCTGACGGTCTGGGTCAGGGTCTGGGTCTGCACGGGGGCGACCTCCAGGATGATCGCTGCTGAGGTGAGCAGCAGCGGTACTTCGGGGGCGGAGTCGGCGGCCACGCCGCGTCCGTCCGGGATCGGCCGCGCTCCGAGGACTCAGGCACCGCCCCCAGTGTGGAGTACGACACACAGCCGCCACGAGGGGCGTGCGACGACTTTTTGAGTCCGGTCCGTGACCGCGTGATTACCGTGCCGCGGTCGGCGGCTCAGAGAGCGGACGGGCCCTCGTGCTGCAACGCCCTGTCGTACCTGGTCAGGATCATCATCTCGTTCTGGACGGCGGCCGACTGGGCCGGGTCCGTGTGGCCGAGACGGGTCAGCGTGCCCTGGAGATCGGTGAGCCTGCGGGTCACGGCCCTGCGGCGGACCGTCACCAGCTGCTCCCCCGCGTAGTTCTCGTCGACCGTGCGGCGCATGATCGCCTCGACCGCGAGCTCCGTCACCATCGCGCGGACCGCGTCGTCGGGCGCGGCCTCCCGGACCCGGACCAGGTACTCCTGCCCGTCCTTGACGCCGAACTCGGCGCCGCCCGCGTCCTGGATCGCCTGGCGTACGGCGGCGTAGGGCGCGGCGGTGAACTCGTCGATCCCGTACGCGTCGAAGGCCGGGGAGACCAGTTCGGGGCGCTGGAGGGCGAGCTTCAGCAGCTCGCGTTCGGTGGCGTAGACGGCGTTGCGGAGATTGAGGGCGGGGCCGCCCGCGGCGGGCCGGGAGGCGGACTCGTACGGCTGGGGGCCACGGGTCGGCGCCGGGCCCTTGCCGCCCCGGTCACGGGCCCAACGGGCCAGCTGGGCAACCCTCTTGACGACGAACTGGGTGTCCAGGATGCCGAGCATGCCGGCCAGCTGGACGGCGACCTCGTGCTGGGCGCCGCTGTTCTTGATGCGGGCGACGATCGGCGCGGCCTCGTCCAGGGCCGCGGCGCGGCCCGCGGGGGTGTCCAGGTCGTAGCGGACGACGATCTGGCGGAGCGCGAACTCGAAGAGCGGCGTGCGTGGTTCGACCAGGTCGGCGACCGCCTCGTCGCCCTTCGCCAGGCGCAGGTCACAGGGGTCCATGTTGTCCGGCGCGATGGCGATGTACGTCTCGGCGGCGAACTTCTGGTCGTCCTCGAAGGCGCGCAGGGCGGCCTTCTGCCCGGCGGCGTCGCCGTCGAAGGTGAAGATGACGCGGGCGCTGCCGTTGTCCATGAGGAGTCGGCGGAGGATCTTGATGTGGTCGCCGCCGAAGGCCGTGCCGCAGGTCGCGATGGCCGTGGTGACACCGGCCAGGTGGCAGGCCATGACGTCGGTGTAGCCCTCGACGACGACCGCGCGGCTGGACTTGGCGATGTCCTTCTTCGCGAGGTCGATGCCGTAGAGGACCTGGGACTTCCTGTAGATCGCCGTGTCGGGCGTGTTGAGGTACTTGGGTCCGTTGTCGGCCTCGTAGAGCTTGCGCGCGCCGAAGCCGACGACCTCTCCGCCGATGTCGCGGATGGGCCACATCAGCCGGCCCCGGAAGCGGTCGATGGGCCCGCGGCGCCCCTCCTGGGAGAGCCCGGAGAGGAGCAGCTCCTTGTCGGTGAAGCCCTTGCCGCGCAGATAGCGGGTGAGGTGGTCCCACCCCTGGGGGCTGTAGCCGACGCCGAAGTGCACTGCCGCGGCCTGGTCGAAGCCACGCTCGGCGAGGAAGATCCGGCCGGTGTCGGCCTCGGATCCGGTGGCGAGCTGTTCCGCGTACCACTCGGCGGCGATCTTGTGCGCCTCGACGAGGCGGATGCGTTCACCGCGCTGGTGGGCGGGGTTGTAGCCGCCCTCCTCGTAGCGCAGGGTGATGCCGGCCTGGGCGGCGAGCCGCTCGACCACCTCGGAGAAGGTGAGGTGGTCGACCTTCATCACGAACGTGATGGTGTCGCCGCCCTCCTGGCAGCCGAAGCAGTGGAACAGTCCCTTGCTCGGGCTGACCTGGAAGGACGGCGACTTCTCGTCGTGGAAGGGGCAGAGGCCCTTGAGGTTGCCGCCGCCCGCGTTGCGCAGCTGGAGGTACTCGGACACCACGGCGTCGATCGGGACCGCGTCCCGTACCGCCTTCACGTCCTCGTCGTTGATCCGTCCTGCCACGAGGTGATTCTACGGGGGCGCGCCGACATCTCCGGCGGGCCGTGGCGCCCTTGGGGTGCGCGGGGCCGTGACATGCGCGGCTCGCCCGCGGGGCGCGAGCGGCCGCACACGCCCCGCGGACGACCGGAACCCGGCCTAGGCGCCGAGGCCGTCCAGCGGCACCCGGGGGTCCGCCAGGGCCTCCGTGTCGATCCGCTCGCGCGAGCGGATCAGCTTCTGGATCGGCTCTGTGACGTCCCACACGTTCACGTTCATCCCGGCGAGGAGGCGGCCCTCCTTCAGCCAGAACGCGACGAACTCCCGCTTGCCGGCGTCACCGCGGATCACCACCTCGTCGTACGTCCCCGGCGGGGCCCAGCCGCTGTACTCCATGCCCAGGTCGTACTGGTCGGAGAAGAAGTAGGGCACGCGGTCGTAGGCGACGTCCTGACCGAGCATCGCGCGGGCGGCCGCCGGGCCGCCGTTCAGGGCGTTGGCCCAGTGCTCGACGCGCAGCCTGGTGTCGAAGAGACCGTGCGGGAAGGACGCGACGTCGCCGGCCGCGTAGATGTCGGGGTCGGAGGTGCGCAGCCGGGCGTCGACCGCGATCCCGCCGCCGTGCGCGCGGTCGGCGAGGGTGAGGCCCGCCGCCTCCGCGAGGCCGGTGCGGGGGGCCGCGCCGATCGCCGCGAGGACGTCGTGCGCCGGGTGTTCCTCGCCGTCGTCGGTGCGGACGGCGAGGACCATGCCGTCCTGGCCGACGATCTCGGTGAGCCGGGCGCCGAAGTGGAAGCGGACGCCGTGCTCGCGATGCAGGTCGGCGAAGACGGAGCCGAGCTCCGGGCCGAGGACGCCGTGCAGCGGGGTGGGCTCCGGTTCGACGACGGTGACCTCGGCCCCGTAGTCGCGGGCCGCCGCCGCGATCTCCAGGCCGATCCAGCCGCCGCCGGCGATCACGATGTGGCCGTTGTCACGGCCGAGGGCGGCCAGGACGCCCTTGAGGCGCTCGGCGTGCGCGAGCCGGCGCAGATGGTGCACGCCCGCGAGGTCGGTGCCGGGGATGTCCAGCCGGCGGGGTTCCGCGCCGGTGACGAGGAGCAGCTTGTCGTAGTGGACGAGCGTGCCGTCGTCACCGAAGCGGACCGTCTTCGCGGTGCGGTCGATCGCGTCGACGGTCTGGCCGAGGTGCAGCTCGATGTCGTTCTGCGCGTACCAGGCGGGCTCGTGCACGAAGACGCTCTCCCGCGTCTCCTTGCCCAGCAGGAAGCCCTTGGAGAGCGGCGGCCGCTCGTAGGGGTGGTCGCGTTCGTCGCAGATCAGTATCACGCGGCCGGTGAAGCCCTCCGCCCTCAGCGTCTCGGCCGCCTTGGCGCCGGCCAGGCCTCCTCCGACGATGACAAATGTCTGATCCGCGTCGACCACGTGATGCCTCCTACCGGGTTTCTGGGGGGTGGTCCCCCAGAGAACACTGAGCGTGCCGCCACATGCGAGCGTCCCGCACGCAGCGTGATGGGGGAAGGGGGACGTGCCCGATCAGGGCACGTCGGGTCACGTTCCGGGCCCGTTCGGGCGCACCCGGTCCGCACTTGTCAGGATCTCGTCCGCTCCGTCAGACGGCTGTGCAGCGAGCGGGCCGAGGCGTCGGTGAGGGACGCGATCTGGTCGACGACGACCCGCTTGCGGGCGCGGTCGTCGGGTGCCTGGTCGAACAGAGCGCGGAACTGGGGGTCGAGGCCGTCGGGCGCGCGGGCGGTGAGCGCCTCGGCGAGCTCGCTGATGACGATGCGCTGGTCGGCGCGCAGGACTTCCTGTTCGGCGCGCTGCATGACGTACCGGTCGGCGACCGCCTTGAGGACCGCGCACTCCAGGCGCGCCTCTTCGGGTACGACGAGCTCGGCGCCGTAGCGGGTGAGACTCCCGGTGCCTCCCCCAGTGCCTGGACGGCCTGGGTGGTACCCCCATCGCGCGCGGGTGGCGCCCTCGGCGGCCAGGCAGAAACGGCCGATGAGCTGGCTGGTGGCGTCCTTCAGCCGGGCCTGGGCGGCCGCCGTGCCGTCGTAGCCGTGCGGCCACCAGTCCTGGTCCTGGAGGCGGTCGAGGGCGGCGGCCAGTTCGGCCGGATCGGTGCCCGCGGGGACGTAACGGCCGACGGCGACCCGGAAGATCTCCCGGCGCTCCGGTTCGGCGTGCAGGCAGTTGGGGTCGATGTGCCCCGCGTGCAGGCCGTCCTCCACGTCGTGCACCGAGTACGCCACGTCGTCGGCCCAGTCCATGACCTGCGCCTCGAAGCACGTACGCGTACCGGGGGCCGTTTCGCGGACCCAGTCGAAGACGGGCCTGTCGTCCTCGTAGACGCCGAACTTGCCGGACGCCGGATCGACGGGATGTGCGTCCCGGGGCCAGGGGTACTTGGTGGCGGCGTCGAGGGCGGCCCGGGTGAGGTTCAGGCCCACGGAGCCCTCGGCGGTGAAGCGTTTGGGTTCGATGCGGGTGAGGAGCCTCAGCGACTGGGCGTTGCCCTCGAAGCCGCCGCAGTCGCGCGCGAACTCGTTCAGCGCCTGTTCGCCGTTGTGCCCGAACGGGGGGTGCCCGAGGTCGTGGGAGAGACAGGCCGCCTCGACCAGGTCGGGGTCGCAGCCGAGTGCGGCGCCCAGCTCGCGGCCCACCTGGGCGCACTCCAGGGAGTGGGTGAGGCGGGTGCGGGGGGTGGCGTCCCAGGCGTCGGTGCGGGTGCCCGGGGTGACCACCTGGGTCTTGCCGGAGAGCCTTCTGAGCGCGGAGGAGTGCAGGACGCGGGCACGGTCTCGTTGGAAGGCGGTCCGGCCGGGGCGTTTGTCCGGCTCGGGGGCCCAGCGGGCGACTGACGTCGGGTCATAGGCGGTGTCGAGGTGTGCGGTGCCTTCCATGTCTCGACAGTAAGCGGCGGGGGTGACAATCGGGTGGTACCGGGCGCCTGCCCGGCTGTCGGATCCGGCACGCCGGCGGGTCCGTCCGGTGCGTCGGCGGGTCCGGGCCGCCCCGGGGGCTCAGGCCGACGCCAGTTCGGGGGCCGTGCTCGCCGGGGTCGCCCAGGCCTGGTCGTAGCGGTGCAGGAGCAGGCTCGCCATCGCCGGGTGGGTGCCCAGCGGGGCGGACGCGATCCAGGGGGCCGCCTGCGCGCACTCGGTCGCGAAGCGGCCGGGGGCCGTGAAATAGGAGGCGACCGCCACCCGGTCACGGCCGCGCGCGGCCAGGGCCCGCAGCGCCGTGGGAACGGTCGGGGTCGCCGTCGAGGCGTAGGCGGGAACCACCGGGACGCCCAGTCGGCGCGCCAGGAGGCGGGCCGTACGGCGGGTGTCGACGGCCGAGTCGGGGTCGCGGGAGCCCGCCGCCGCGAGGACGACCGCACTCGTCCGGCGTTCCTCCTGCGTCAGGTCCGTGCGCCAGCCCGCCTCGACCAGGCGCGTGTGCAGGGTCTCCACGAGGAACGGGTGCGGGCCGAGCGGTGCGGCCACGCGCGTGTGCACCCGCGCCTTCGCGGCCATCTCGGGGATGTCCCGCTTGACGTGGTAGCCGCGGGCCAGGAGCAGCGGGACCAGGACGGCGTCCGTCGTGCCGTGGGCGTCGAGGTCGGCGAGGGTGTCCGTCAGCAGCGGCTCGTTGAGCTCGATGTGACCGAGGTGCACCGGCAGACCGGGGCGCTGCTCGCGGACGCGGTCCAGCAGCGTACGGACGGTGCTCAGCGCGCGCGGGTCGCGGCTGCCGTGGGCGACGACGACCAGCGCGGGCGGGCCGGGACGCCGGCGGCCGTCGAGCTGGACGAGGCTGAGCTGGCTGGCGAGCTGGGAGCTGATCCGGTTCATGATGTGCGCCGTACTGTCGAGGTGGACTTCGGACTCGTCGTGGACTTCGGACTCGTCGTACTGAGCGGGCGACGCCTTCATGAACAGATCCTGACGGCACGAGGTTGCACCCCCGTTGCCTGACCGTCACGAGTGTTTTCCGGTCGTTCACGCCGGGCCCGGGGGCGGTGTGAGATGTCGCTCGTGGTGCGGGAACGAACCGGATCACCGTCGGCTGCGTCTTCTCGGGCCGAAGGGGGCTTGCGACCCGCTCGCCTGTTCGACCTGTTTCGACCTGGGGGATCACCGTATGGACATCCGTCGACCGCGGCTGCCGCGCACCCGTGCCGGCCGGCGACGGCTGGTGCAGGCCGTGATGGCCGGGTGCGTGCTCGCGCTGCTGCCGGCCACCTGGCTGTACGTCTCCACGGCCGACCGGCTCGGTACGACCGCCGACGCGCCGCGCACCGAGGTCGCCGTCGTGTTCGGCGCCGGTCTGTGGGACGGCGAGCCCTCGCCGTATCTCGCGCACCGGCTGGACGCGGCGGCGAAGCTGTACCGGGAGGGCCGTATCGAGGTCGTGCTCGTGACGGGGGACAACAGCCGCGAGGACTACGACGAGCCCGACGCCATGCGCACCTATCTGACCCGGCACGGGGTGCCCGCCGAGCGGATCGTCAGCGACTACGCCGGTTTCGACACCTGGGACTCCTGCGTCCGCGCCAAGAAGATCTTCGGCGTCGACAAGGCCGTGTTGATCAGCCAGGACTTCCACATCCGGCGGGCCGTCGCCCTGTGCGAGGCGGCGGGGGTGGACTCGTACGGCGTCGGGGTCGCCGCCAAACACGACGTGACCTGGTACTACGGGGGCACCCGGGAGATTCTCGCGGCCGGCAAGGCGGCCCTGGACGCGGTGTTCGAGCCGGACCCCAGGTTCCTCGGACCGAAGGAACCGGGAGTGACGAGGGCCCTCGCCGACGACCGGTGAGGTGGCGGGTGGGGCGGCGGGCCAGGCAGCGGGCCCGCCCCGCGTGCGGCAGTCCCGCTCCGCCGGGCGCCTCACGGTGGGTCCGGTCCGGCGAGGAGGGCACCACCACACCGCCGTAACAGGAGACCGCACGGCGCGTAACACGGCCGAAGCACGCTGGAGCGTATGCCGACCACTTCGACGCCCACCCACTGCCCGTACTGCGCCCTGCAGTGCGGGATGGCCCTGTCGCCCCTGCCCACGGGGGGCGTCGAGGTGGTCGAGCGCCCGGACTTCCCGGTGAACCGGGGCGCACTGTGCGGCAAGGGCCGTACGGCGCCCGCGGTGCTCTCCTCCCGGGTACGGCTGACCTCCCCGTTGGTGCGGTCCGGCGATTCGCTCGTGCCGGCCACCTGGGAGGAGGCACTGGACCGGATCGCCGGGGAGCTCGGCAGGGTGCGCTCCGAGCACGGTGCCGACGCGCTCGGCGTGTTCGGCGGGGGCGGGCTGACGAACGAGAAGGCGTACACGCTCGGCAAGTTCGCGCGGGTCGTGCTCGGTACCTCGCAGATCGACTACAACGGCCGGTTCTGCATGTCGTCCGCGGCGGCGGCCGGCATCAAGGCGTTCGGGCTCGACCGGGGGCTCCCCTTCCCGCTGGAGGACATCCCGCGGACGGGGTGCGTGATCCTGGTCGGATCCAACCTCGCGGAGACCATGCCGCCCGCTCTGCGGTTCTTCAACGAGCTGCGGGAGAACGGCGGCACGCTGATCGTGATCGACCCGCGCCGCACGAAGACCGCCGAGCAGGCCGACCTGCACCTCGCGCCCCGGCCGGGAACGGATCTCGCGCTGGCGCTGGGTCTGCTGCACCTGATCGTCGCCGAGGGGCGGGTCGACGAGGAGTACGTACGGGAACGGACCACCGGCTGGGAGGACGCGCGGGCGGCCGCCATGGCGCACTGGCCGGAGTACGTGGAGCGGATCACGGGGGTGTCCGTTCCACAACTCCGCGAGACCGTAAGGCTGTTCTGCGAACCCGAGGCCGCGATGGTGCTCACAGCGCGGGGGCCCGAGCAGCAGTCCAAGGGCACCGACACGGTCGGCGCGTGGATCAACCTCTGCCTCGCGACGGGACGGGCCGGGCGGCCGCTCAGCGGCTACGGCTGTCTGACCGGGCAGGGCAACGGGCAGGGCGGGCGCGAGCACGGCCAGAAGGCCGACCAGCTGCCCGGCTACCGCAAGCTGGACGATCCGGCGGCCCGACGGCACGTCGCCGAGGTGTGGGGCGTCGACCCGGACTCGCTGCCCGGCCCCGGTCGCAGCGCGTACGAGCTGCTGGACGCGCTGGGGTCCGACGTCCGGTCACTGCTGCTGATGGGGTCGAACCCGGTGGTCTCCGCGCCGCACGCCGCGCACATCGAGGAGCGCATCAAGTCCCTCGAGTTCCTCGCCGTCTGCGATGTCGTCCTGTCCGAGACGGCGGCCCTCGCGGACGTCGTCCTGCCGGTCACCCAGTGGGCGGAGGAGACGGGGACGACGACCAGCCTGGAGGGACGGGTCCTGCTGCGCCGCCAGGCGATCACCGCCCCGGAGGGCGTACGGAGCGACCTGGAGGTCCTGCACGAGCTGGCGGCTCGACTCGGCGTCGAGAAGGGCTTCCCGACCGACCCCGAGGAGGTCTTCGAGGAACTCCGCCGAGCCAGTGCGGGCGGCGTCGCGGACTACTCCGGCATCACCTACGCGCGCCTGATGGAGGAGAGCGGGGCCGGGGTGTTCTGGCCCTGCCCCGCGGAGCCGGAGGGCGAGGCGCGGGCCGGGGGCAGTGCGGGTGCCGGGGGCGATGCGGTGACCGACGGGGGTGATGCGCCGACCGTCGGGGGCGAAGAGGGAAGCGAGGGCGCCGAGGGAGGCCGGCTGGGGCACCGGCCGGCGGCCGGTACGCCTCGGCTCTTTCTCGACCGGTTCGCCACGGAGGACGGACGGGCGCGCTTCGTGCCGGTCTCGCACCGGCCCAACGCCGAGGAACCGGACGACGACTACCCCGTCCTGCTCACCACCGGGCGGGTCGTGTCGCAGTACCAGTCCGGCGCCCAGACCCGCCGCGTGGACGAGCTGAACGCCGCCGCGCCCGGCCCGTTCGTGGAGCTGCACCCCCGGCTGGCGGCGCGGCTCGGAGCGTCCGAGGGCGACCCGCTGGCCGTGGTGTCGCGCCGCGGACGCGCGGTGGCC
Source organism: Streptomyces sp. NBC_00080 (assembly GCF_045041255.1). Taxonomy (NCBI): domain Bacteria; kingdom Bacillati; phylum Actinomycetota; class Actinomycetes; order Kitasatosporales; family Streptomycetaceae; genus Streptomyces; species Streptomyces sp. NBC_00080. The sequence goes on along the minus strand of NZ_CP108235.1, from coordinate 6,356,054 downwards.
CCGGCCCGGATCACCACCGGGATCCGCCCCGACACCGTCTTCATGCCGTTCCACTGGCCGGGCGAGGGCCGCGCCAACACGCTGACCAACCCGGCGCTGGACCCGACCTCGCGCATGCCGGAGTTCAAGGTGTGCGCGGTGCGGGTGGAGATCGCCGAGTAACCGGCCCCCGACCGCCGTCAGCCAACCGGATTCGTCCGACGCCGTCAGCCTGCCGCCGCCCAGCCCGGGATCGCGGGCAGGACCTTCTGCGCGATGCTCAGCAGGGCGGCGTCGTCCGGCCGCACGTTGTCCTGGCGCCAGATGGCGATCTCGTAGGAGCCGCCGCCGTCCTTGGTGTCCGGGGCGACGGCCAGCGCACGGGCGATGCCGCCGGGGGCGGTGTCGGACTTGCCGCCGCCGAGGTCGAAGCTGAAGGCGATCGTCTGGCTCGAGTAGAGCACCGCGGGGTGGCCCGCGATCGTCTTCGACTCGGCTTCGTTCAGCAGGCCCTCCATCCCCGCGACCGGGAGGTCGTCGTAGGACCGCGAGAGCTTCACGGTGTAGGTGTCCAGTTGGACGGTCCCCTCGGGACTGGGGATCTCCGTGCCGCTCGCCATCTTGACCGAGCCGTCACTGCCGTAGGCCGTCAGCGCGTGCTCCTGCGGAGTGCCGAGCAGCGCCGGCAGGTCCGCGCGGTTCAGCGCGGTGCACAGCTCCGTCCCGGAGATGCGGTGCGCCGCGTGCGCTTTCTCGGCGGCCTTCTTGTCCTCGTCGTCGAGGCGGCAGACCGCCGGTTTGTCGGCGGCCGCGGCGTCGCTCTTCTGGATCACGTACAGCCCGCCCCCCAGCGCCCCGACCACCACCAGCGCCGCGATGGCTTGAGCCCATGCGTTCGGGCCCTTCTCGGGCGCGGCAACTATCTCGGCCATGTCCCCCATTACCCCCGGTACCCCCTGCTCGCGCCGGATGCGCGCGGGGGGAGCGTAACGGGTGATCCAGCCACGGGGAAGCGAGTTCCTCACCAGTGAGTAACATCGAGCACCCGTGCGCAGTGCGGATCCCCGTCGTCCGCCACCGTCTGCTCCGCCTCCCCCCGAACCAGCGAGGGAAGCGCCGAGATCAGCGCCGTGAGCGCCCCGGTCGTCCGGACGTCGGCGGCGGTCACCCCCGGGAGGCCGTCGGCCCGGAAGTACAGCCGCACCCGGTCCTGGTCCAGGAAGAGAAAGCCGTGCAGGAGGGGGTCCGTCGAGTGGTCCTCGTCGAAGCACGTGGCCCGGGCCAGGGTCCGCACCAACCGCAGCCCCCGATCGACGGCCGTCTCGTCGGCGCGCGGCACGACCGCCGGGTCCACGGGAACGAGCGGCATCCCCATCACCGTGCCGCCCCCGGCCGGCCGCCCTCCCCGCACAGCGTGCGCAGCATCCCGATGACGTCATACGCCGTCACACCGTCCTCACCGACGAGGAGAGGAATCTCGTAGAGCGTCAACTCCCCTGTGCCCACAGCACTTACGGGCCCGACGGCGACCCGCACGGCATCCGCGCCGGCGGGGGCGGGCAGCACCCCGCGCACGTACGACGCCCCGACGAGCGGGGCGTGAAGATGCTGAAGCACGAGGGGAATCAGGTCGGCCTGATCACGCACGGTCTCTTCGTCCACGGGTGCATTGTCGACGCCGGGGGTGGTGAAGCGCTGCCGGCCGCCCCGGTTCCGCGGTTCGGGTTCGGGGCGGCCGCGTCACGCTGCTGGGGGCGGGTCAGTTCACGTTGACCGCGGTCCAGGCCGCTGCCACCGCGTTGTACTCGGTGGTGCCGGTGCCGTAGAGGTCGCGGGCCGCGTTCAGGGTGGCCGTTCTTGCCGCCGCGTAGTTCGTCGAGGACGTCATGTAGACGGTCAGGGCGCGATACCAGATCGCGCCGAGCTTGTCGCGGCCGATGCCGGTGAGCGTCGAGCCGTTGTACGTCGGGGAGTTGTAGGTGACGCCGTTGACGGTCTTCGTGCCGCTGCCCTCCGCGAGGAGGTAGGCGAAGTGGTTGGCGACGCCGGACGAGTAGTGGACGTCGAGGTTGCCGACCGAACTGCTCCAGTAGTCGGCGGAGTTGCCGTCCTTGCTCGGCTTGTCCATGTAGCGCAGGGCGTCCCGGCCGAAGCCGGAGCGGACGATCTTCTCGCCGATGAGGTAGTCACCGGTGTCGGAGGAGTTCCCGGCGTAGAACTCGACCAGGCTGCCGAAGATGTCGGAGGTCGCCTCGTTCAGGCCGCCCGACTCGCCCGAGTAGGTCAGTTTGGCCGTCTTCGAGGTCACGCCGTGGGACATCTCGTGGCCGGCCACGTCCAGGGCGACCAGCGGGCCCAGCTGGGTGCCGTCACCGTCGCCGTAGGTCATGCAGAAGCAACTGTCGTCCCAGAAGGCGTTGTTGTAGCTGTTGCCGTAGTGGACGCGGTTGTAGGAGCCCTTGCCGTCGTTGCCGATGCCGTTGCGGCCGTGCACGTTCTTGTAGTAGTCCCAGGTCACGTCGGTGCCGTACTGGGCGTCGACGGCAGCCGTGGAGCGGTCCGCCGTGGCGCCGGTGCCCCAGTGGTTGTCGGTGTCGGTGAAGAGGGTCGCGGGGGCGCGGCTGATGCAGATGCCGAAGATGCACAGGTCGGTCTTGTTGGCCGCGTCACCGGTGTACGTGTTGCCGCGGGTCGGGTCCTTGAGCTGGTAAGTCGATCCCGAGAGGGTCGTCTCCAGCGGGACCGTGCCGCCGTACAGGGACTTGCCGTCGCCCGTGGCGGTCTCGATGGTGTCCCAGGCGTCGATCTGGGCGCCGGTGCGCGCGTCGGTCAGCACCGCGCGGGCGACCGGGTTGCCGAGCGTGTCCAGGGCTACGACATCGGTCCGCCAGGCCAGTTTCGGAGCGCCGTGCAGCGCGTCGACGACCAGCTGCGGCTTGGCCTTCACCTGCTTCAGCGTCTCGCCGAGATTGGCGGCGCGCAGGGCGTTCACGGCGACGTCTGCGGCCTTGGGGGCGGACACCTTCGGGGTGATGCTCGTCAGCGAGATCGTCGCCCTCGTCGCCCGGTTCGCGCTGCGGTACGCGCCGTCGGGTGCCAGATGGACGACGAAGTCACCGCCCAGTACGGGAAGTTGGCGGTACGTGCGGTCGTAGCGGACGTGCTGCGTGCCGTCCTTGTCGACGACCACGTCACGGACGGAGGTGCCCTGCACGGAGGTGAGGCCCAGGGTCGCCGCGTAGTCGGCGAGTACCGCCGCCGCGTTGTCGAGCGCCGTCGCCCGGGTCGGCCTGTCCGCCGCGTCGGCGACCGGGGAGAGTACGGCGGCCAGGAGCGTGGCCGTGGTGGCGGCGATACCGGCGGTGGCGAGACGGGAACCTCGGACGTGCTGCCGTATCCGACTCATCAGTGTCTTCGGTCTCCTCGAGAAGGCGCCGTGGGGGGCGCGTGTGGGGGTGGCCTGTGGGTGGCCTGTGGAGGTGGCGCTGATGTCGTCCTGGCATTTAAGAGGCCATGACATGTCATGTCCATAGCGCATGCGCGATGGACCGGTGAGGGGGCGGTGAGGGGAGAGAATCGTTTCCGTGAGCGCCCCGGAACTCCCCTTCTTCGTCTACGGCACCCTCCGCCCCGGCGAGGTCAACCACGACCTCCTCCTGCGCGGTCGCACCCTCCGCGAGGAACCGGCCCGGCTGGCCGGGGCGGTGCTCTACCAGGGGCCCGGCTATCCCTACGCGGTGGAGGAGCCGGGCGGGACGATCACCGGCGAACTCGTCACGCCCCTCCCCCGGACCTACGTGCGACTGCTCGCCGAGCTCGACCGGCTGGAGGAGTACGTGCCGGGCGACCCGCGCAACCTGTACGAGCGGGTCGAGCGCGAGGTGGCTGCGCCACCAGTGACGACGGCGCCAAGGGGTGGCGATGGACGTGGAGATGGGGACGGGGAGGAGGGGGGAGCGGTTCTTCGGGGTGCGAGTCCTGTCGTACGTGCATGGGTGTACGTCGCCGCGCCCGCCGTCGCCGACCGCCTGCGGGCCCGGGGCAAGCTGATCGAGAGCGGGGACTGGCTCACCCGGCGGTGACCTCACCCGGACCTGCGGCGGCGACCGCACCCGGCGACCCCGCGGCGGCACTCACCCGACCCCGCGGCAGCCGTCCGGCCCGTACCGGCGTGGCCACCCCCGGCGGCGGTCACCCGTTCACCCGCCCCATGCGCGCTTTTCCATACCGGGCCCTCCGCACGCCGGTGACCTGGTGAAACCCTCGTCGGGCCACCCGACCGCGCGCGCATCTGACACCCATTCATCCCATTCCTGACGCTCCCTCAGGAAGCGCGCTCGCCGTGCTGCGACTTACCTCGGAAGGGCAGGGAGACTCGAAGAGCTCGAAGGAGCACCGATGCGACGCACCGCCCGTCGTACCGCACGTCGTGCCGCGCATGTGCTGACCGGTACCGCGCTCACCGTCATCACCACGGCCGGGTTCGCCGCACCCGCTCAGGGCGCCGGCACCGATGCGGGTGCCGGTGCCCGTGTCAGCGCCAGTGCCGGTTCCGGTACCCGTGCCGGGAGTCTTGAGGTGTATCCGTCCACCGCGGTGCCGGGCGGGCAGGTCTCGGTGAACACGGCGGCGTGCGGCGACGGCGGAGCGGCGACGGGCGACGCCGGGGCGGTGGGTGCCGGCCGCTTCCCGCTGGCGCCCAGCGCGCACGAGGGCGAGGCGATCGGACGGTTCCGGGTGCCGCCGAGCTCGCAGCCGGGAACGTACGAGATCGTCGCGGAGTGCGCCGCGGGCGGGCGGCGCGTCACCGGGGACCTGGTGGTCGTGCTGGCCTCCGACCGGCAGCCGGTGCATCCGCGAGGAAGTGTGAAGACGGGGGTCGGCGGCGCACTGGGCCCCGACCCCGTACAGACCGCGGCCGGTGTGGCGGCTCTCGCCGTCGCCGCCGCGGGCGGTACCTGGCTCCTGCATCGCCGGGCGAGAGGCGACGGGATCTGACGGACACCCTCCGCTGTCCGTCCGCCGGTACCGCATGTCCCCTCCCCCTCCGGGTCCGACGCCCCTCGCGGCCCGGAGGGGGAACGGGGTCCCCCCTGGCCAGGAGATTCACGGAAAGCGTCCGCGCGAAGAGTCACGCAGAAGGGTCCTGGGATGCGCAGGGTCGGCAACACCGCCATAGCGGCCGTCACCGTGATCGCTCTCGGCGGCGGCGCGTGGCTGCTGCACAGCGGCGCCGAGACACACGCTCCGCCGCAGCCGTCCGCGGCCCAGGCCCACTCGGCCGGTCCGGGCGCACCGGGCCGGTCCGCCCCGGCGCTGCCGCCCTCCCCGCCCGACCGCGTCCGCATCCCCGCGATCCATGTGGACGCCCCGCTGACGGGCCTCGCGCTCACCCCGTCGGGCAGCCTCGACGTCCCGCCCGCCGAGAAGAAGAACCTGGCCGGCTGGTACGAGGCCGGCACCACTCCCGGCGAGAGAGGCACCGCGATCGTCGCCGGCCATGTCGACAACGCCGACGGCCCCGCCGTCTTCTACGACCTGGGCGCCCTGCGCAAGGGCAGTGCCATCGAGGTGGACCGGCGCGACGGAAGCGTCGCGGTGTTCACCGTGGACGCCGTCGAGGTCTACCAGGCACGCGACTTCCCCGACGAGAAGGTGTACGGGGCGGCGAACAGGCCGGAGCTGCGGGTGATCACCTGCGGCGGGGGCTATACGAAGTCGACCGGCTATCAGGGGAACGTCGTCGTCTTCGCGCATCTCACGTCCTCGCGCGCGTGACCGGGCAGCCGGCCTCGATGGAGGCGCTCAACCGGCTGCCTCCGGTCACCGGCAAGGTCTACCGCGGCGACTGGAATCTCGGCGGGGACGACTCGATCTACCGGCTCGGCAAGCAGGCCGCGCTGAACTACCGGCCCGGCTCCGTCTTCACGACCTCGTTCGACAGCACCAGCCGGGAGAAGTCCGTGGGGCTGGGCTTCATGCGCGGCCAGCGGGTCTCCGGCACGAAGACGCACCGGATCCTCCTGGAGCTGACACTCACCGGGAAGTACGGCCGTGACATCGACCCGTTCCACCAGTACCAGGGCACCGAGGCGGAGGTCCTGCTCATGCCGGGCGCGAGTTTCAAGGTGGACAGGAGCGAGTGGGTGCAGGACCCGGGCCACGACCCGGCGAACGGCGGCAGCGACTGGTACGAGCACGTCCACGCGACAGAGGCCTGACGGCGGCCCACCCGCATGACGGGCCCCAGGCCCAACGGGGCGGCCCGTCCCGGGTGGGGCGGGGCCGTGCCCAGGTGGAGGTGTGCCGGAGCCAAGGCGGACGGGTCGTGTCCGGGTGGGGGTGGGGTCGTAACCCTCACACCCCCGCCCAGGCCCCGCTGAGGGCAGCGTTCCTCGCGGGAAACAACGGTGATGCGGTCGGGTAACGTCGACAACGCACGCTCCTGGACATGACCTCGAATTCGCGTGTGGTGGTGATCGGCGCCGGCCTCGCGGGCGTACGACTCGCCCGCCGGCTCGGCGAGCTGGGCACGCCCGCGCTGCTGATCGGCGAGGAGGAGCACCGGCCCTACAACCGGGTCCTGCTCGCCGAGGTGCTGGCCGGCCGGTACGCCCCCGAGGTGATCGCGCTGCCCGCGCCCGCCGGACTGGTCCGGGGCCGGGTCACCGGCATCGACCGCGACCGGCGGACCGTGGCCTGCGCGGACGGCTCGGAGATCGCATACGACACCCTGGTCCTGGCCACCGGCTCCAACCCGGTGCTGCCGCCCCTGCGCGGTCTGTTCACCCCCGATCACGTCCTGCCGGAGGGCGTCCACGCCTTCCGCACCATGGACGACTGCCTCGGTCTGTCGAAGGCGGTACGGCCGGGCGTGCGGGCGGTCGTCATCGGCGGCGGGCTCCTCGGGGTCTCCGCGGCCCGTGCGCTCGCGGTACGCGGCGCCCAGGTCGTCCTCGCCCAGCAGGCCGAGCGGCTCATGGAACGCCAGCTCGACCCGAACGCGTCCAAGCTGGTGCTCCGGCACCTGAGGGACCTCGGCGTCGAGGTCCATACCGAGTGCCGGGTCCGCGACGTGCGCTGCGTCGGCGGCGCCGTCCGCTCGGTGGAGATGGCCGACGGGTACACCCTCGGCGCCGACCTGGTGGTGCTGGCCTGCGGGGTCTCTCCGCGCGCCGGACTCGCCAAGGCGGCGGGGCTCGCCGTCCACAAGGGAATCCTGGTCGACGACGAACTCCGCACGTCCGACCCGTACATCCGGGCGATCGGCGACTGCGCACAGCACGACGGGAACGTGTACGGGCTGGCCGCACCCGCGCTGGAACAGGCGGACGTCCTCGCCGAGTCGCTCGCCGGAGACACGGGCTCCCGGTACGCCGGCACCCGCGCCCTCACCCGGCTCACCCTCGCCGGGAACAGCGCCTTCGACCTCGCCGCCTTCGGCGAGACGGAGCCGCGCCCCGGCGACGACGTCGTACAGCTCGCCGACGCCACCCGGGGCACCTACCGCAAGGTCGTCGTCCGCGACGACCGCCTGGTCGGCGGGGTCCTCGTCGGCGAACTCGGCACCGTCGGCGCGCTGGCGCGCGCCTGGGAGGGAGCAGAGCCGCTCCCCTCCGACGGCGGCCCCCTGCTCCACCTGCTCACCAACGATGGAGGCTCCTGATGACCGCCACCCCCGGGGGCACCCCCACGATCGTGCTCGTCGGCCACGGCATGGTCGGCCAGCGCTTCCTCGAGGCGCTCGCCGAGCGCGGCCTGACCGCCACGCACCGCGTGGTCGTGCTCTGCGAGGAGCCGCGTCCCGCGTACGACCGCGTGCAGCTCACCTCGTACTTCTCGGGCAAGACGCCCGAGGACCTGTCGATGACCGACATGCGGTTCATCGCCGACCACGGCATCGAGCTGTACGTCGGTGACCCCGCGGAGACGATCGACCGCGAGGCCCGCAAGGTGACGGCCCGCTCGGGACTGGCGGTCGACTACGACATCCTCGTCCTGGCCACCGGCTCCTACCCCTTCGTGCCGCCCGTCCCGAACAAGGACGCCGAGGGCTGCTTCGTCTACCGCACGATCGAGGACCTCCTCGCGATCGAGGAGTACGCCAGGACGCGGACGACGGGTGCCGTGGTCGGCGGTGGGCTGCTGGGCCTGGAGGCGGCCGGTGCGCTGAAGGGCCTCGGGCTCACCTCCCACATCGTGGAGTTCGCGCCCCGCCTGATGCCGGTCCAGGTCGACGAGGGCGGTGGCGCCGCGCTGCTGCGCACCATCGAGGACATGGGGCTGTCCGTCCACACGGGCGTGGGCACCCAGGAGATCGTCGTCGACGAGTCCGGCGCCGTCACCGGCATGAAGCTCTCCGACGGCTCCGAACTCGCCACCGACCTGGTGGTGTTCAGCGCCGGTGTCCGTCCCCGCGACCAGCTGGCCCGCGAGTCCGGCCTGACGGTCGGTGAGCGTGGCGGCATCGCCGTCGACGAGCAGTGCCGCACGCTGAACGACCCGCACGTGTTCGCGATCGGCGAGTGCGCGCTGGCCGCCGACGGCCGGGTGTACGGCCTGGTGGCCCCCGGCTACGAGCAGGCCATCACGGTCGCCGCGACGATCGCCGCCGACGAGTCCGAGCAGCTGACCTTCACCGGCGCCGACCTCTCCACCAAGCTGAAGCTGCTCGGTGTGGACGTGGCGTCGTTCGGTGACGCGCACGGCACCGCCGAGGACTGCCTCGACGTCGTCTACTCCGACTCCCGCTCGGGCCTGTACAAGAAGCTGGTCATCGGCCGCGACGGCACGCTGCTCGGCGGCATCCTGGTCGGCGACGCGGAGGCGTACGGCACTCTGCGCGCCTTCACCGGGTCCGTACCGCCCGTCGCTCCCGAGTCGCTGGTCCTGCCGGCCGGTGCCGGCGAGTCCGTCCAGCTCGGCCCGTCCGCACTGCCGGACGAGGCGATCGTCTGCTCCTGCCACAACGTGTCGAAGGGCACGATCCGCGGCGCGGTGACGGAGCACTCCTGCACCACCGTGCCCGAGGTGAAGAAGTGCACCAAGGCCGGTACCGGCTGCGGCAGCTGCGTCAAGGTGCTCGGCCAGCTGGTCACCGCCGAGCTGGAGGCGAGCGGCGTCGAGGTCGACAAGGGCCTGTGCGGCTGCTTCTCGCAGACCCGCGAGGAGCTGTACGAGATCGTCCTCGCCCTGCGCATCAACACCTACCAGGACCTCCTCGACCGCTACGGCCGGGACAGCGCCCGGGGCGGCGACGGCTGCGAGGTCTGCAAGCCGACCGTCGGCTCGATCATCGCCTCCCTCGCCCCGACGATCGGCGCGAGCGGCTACGTCCTGGACGGCGAGCAGGCGGCCCTTCAGGACAGCAACGACCACTTCCTCGCCAACCTCCAGAAGAACGGCTCCTACTCGGTCGTCCCGCGCATCCCCGGCGGTGAGATCACCCCCGAGGGCCTGATCGTGATCGGGGAGATCGCCCGCGACTTCGGCCTCTACACGAAGATCACCGGCGGCCAGCGGATCGACATGTTCGGCGCCCGCGTCGAACAACTCCCGCTGATCTGGACCAGGCTGGTGGACGCCGGCTTCGAGTCCGGTCACGCCTACGGCAAGTCGCTGCGCACGGTGAAGTCCTGCGTCGGCCAGACCTGGTGCCGCTACGGCGTCCAGGACTCCGTCCGCATGGCGATCGACCTGGAGCTGCGCTACCGGGGGCTGCGCTCCCCGCACAAGCTCAAGTCGGCGGTGTCGGGCTGCGCCCGCGAGTGCGCCGAGGCCCAGTCGAAGGACTTCGGCATCATCGCCACCTCCAACGGCTGGAACCTCTACGTCGGCGGCAACGGCGGCGCCACCCCGCGCCACGCCGACCTGCTCGCCCAGGACCTCACCGACACCGAACTGGTACGCCTCATCGACCGGTTCCTGATGTTCTACATCCGCACCGCCGACCGCCTGGAGCGCACCTCGACCTGGCTGGACCGGATCCCCGGCGGGCTGGACCACGTACGGGACGTGGTGGTGGAGGACTCGCTCGGCATCTGCGAGGAGCTGGAGTCCCTGATGACCGACCACGTCGCGCACTACGCCGACGAGTGGGCGACCACCATCAACGACCCGGAGAAGCTCGCCCGGTTCGTGTCCTTCGTCAACGCGCCCGACACCCCCGACCCGGTCGTCGGCTTCGTGCCCGAGCGCGACCAGATCAAGCCCGACCTGCCGTTGCTGTCCATCGGCCACCGTCCCCTGGAAGGGAGCGCCCAGCGATGACCCTGGCACTCGAGACGACCGACCTCAAGGTCCAACTTCAGCTGGAGGGGCAGTGGTTCACGGTCTGTGACCTCAGCCAGCTGATCCCCGGCCGCGGGGTGGCCGCCCTGCTGCCCGACGGCCGCCAGGTCGCCCTGTTCCGGGACCGGGCCGGTGAGGTGTACGCCGTCGACAACCGCGATCCGTTCGGCGGCGCGGCCGTCCTCTCCCGTGGTCTGACCGGCACCCACGAGGGCCGCACGTTCGTCGCCTCCCCGCTGCTCAAGCAGCGTTTCGACCTGCTGAGCGGGGAGTGCCTGGACGACGACACGGTGCGCATCGCCACCTACCGGGTGCGCACCGCCTGACGCTCGTCCGCCGCCTACCGCCGGCCCGGTGTCGTGGACTGGAGGCGTCTGACCGGACGCCGGCCGGGGGTGCCGGCGCCGGCGACCGTGTTCGCGCTGCCGCCGTTGTCCCCGGTACCGCCCGCGTTCCCGGTGCCGCCGGGCCGGGCCGGTACCGCCGGGAGCCGGACCACCGCGTCGAGGCCGCCGCGCGGCGCGGACCGCAGGACCACCTCGCCACCGCTCGCGTGGGCGAGGCGCTGCACCAGGGCGAGGCCCAGACCGGTGCCGCCCTTGGGGGCGTCCGGGGCGCGCCAGAAGCGGTCGAAGGCACGCCGGCGCTGCTCCTCGGTCATGCCGGGACCCTCGTCCATGACGTGCAGCTCGACCCAGCCCGGACCGGCCGGGCGGTGCGGATGCCGATGCGGGTGGCGGTGCGGGAAGCGGCGCTCGTGGGGCGGGTGGTGGCGCGGGTCGACGGAGACCGTGGAGCCCGGGGGCGCCACCCTGAGGGCGTTGGAGAGCAGGTTGTCGAGGATCTGCTCCACGGCCCCGGGCAGCGCCAGCACCCCGCCCGCGTAGTCCCCCGCCAGTGCCAGCCACACGCCGTGCTGCTCGAACAGCGGCGTCCAGGCGCGGTGCCGCTCCGCGCACACCCGGCCCAGGTCGACCGGCTCCCGTTCCACGGCGCTCTCGTCGAGCCGGGCCATCGCGAGCAGCCCCTCGACCATCCGGGCCAGCCGGTCGGTCTCGGTCAGCGCGGCGGTGAGCGAGCCCCGCGCGTCGAGGGCGATGTCGTTCTCCAGGTTCTCCAGCCGCAGCCGCAGCGCCGCGAGGGGCGTCTTCAGCTGGTGCGAGGCCTCACCGGCGAAGGCCCGCTGGGAGGCCAGCAGGTGTTCCAGTCGGGCGGCGGTCCGGTTGAAGGTCGCGGCGAGACTGCGGACCTCCGGCGGCCCGTTGGTGATCGCCACCGGGACCGCGGTACCGCCCATCGCCAACTCGTGCGTGGCGTACTCCAGTTCACGGATCGGGCGACCGGTCCAGCGGGCGATGACGAACCCGAGAGCGGCCACCGCGGTGAGCGCGGCCAGTCCGCCCAGGGCCAGCAACAGCCAGACGTGGTGCACCCGTTCGGACACCATCCGGGTCGGCACGGTGATCCGGACGGCGCCCTGTTCCTCGACGCCGTGGCGTACCGGGGTGGCCACCGCCAGGTACCGCACACCGCCGATGGTGGAGGTGCGCACGTCGGCCGTCGCGGTACCGCGCAGGGCGGCGGCGATGCCCGGCCAGGAGGCGAGGCCGCTCTCCTCCCTTCGGTTGAGCGGATGCGAGGAGGCCAGCAGGGTGCCGCTCCCGTCGACGATCAGCACCTTGCCGCCGATGCGTTCGGCGCAGTGCGCGGCCCGCTCGGGCAGGTCCTGCGCCGCGCGGCCCGCCGAGATGGACAGCGAGGCGAACGCCGAGACCGACTCCGCCTCGTCCGTCGCCGCGTTGATCACCCGCTCCCGCTCGCCGCGCGAGTACACGAAGCCCAGCGGGATCTCCAGGCAGAGCAGGACCAGGGCGGCGAGGGTGAGATAGCTGAGCAGCAGCCGACGGGTCATCGGTAGGCCGCCGAGTGCTGGTCGTAGCGTTGCGGGTCGTAGGCGTGCGGAGCATGGACGTGCGGTTGGGGGGCCGACGGCTCGTAGGCGCTCTGGGGATGGGCGGGCCGGGGGTGAGCGTGCCGGGCGAAGGCCGGTGGAGCCGTGGCCGGCGGGGCGGAAGCCGATGGTTCGTAGGGCTGTCGCGCGCTCGGGGAGGAGGTGTGCACCGCCAGCCGGAAACCCACTCCGCGCAGCGTCTGGATCCAGGCCGGGTTTCCCAACTTCCTTCGCAGAGTGGCCACATGGACGTCCAGCGTCTTGGTCGGCCCCTGGTAGTGCGGGTCCCAGACCCGGTCGAGGATCTGCTGGCGTGAGTACACGGCCCCCGGATCCTCGGTGAGCAGCGCGAGCAGCTCGAACTCCTTGGGTGTCAGGGCCACCGCCTCCTCCCCCACCCACACCTGCCGGGTCCGCCGGTCGACGACCAGGGGACCGGCGGCGGCTGTGACGGCTGTCGGGGCGGCTGCTGTGGCGGCGACTGCGGCAGTGGCCGTCGTGGCGCCCTCGAACGCCTCGAAGGCCTCGAAGGCTCCGTTCGCCGCGAAGGCTTCACTCGTCCCGAACGCTCCGGTCGTCCCGAACGCTCCGCTCGTCCCGGACGTCGGGGAGGCGAGAGGGGTGGCGGCCGCCGGCGCGAAGGACTCCCCGCCGACCGGCTCCTGCCCCGTGAACTCCCGCTCGGCCAGGCCTCGGTGCGTCCGCCGGATCACCGCACGCACCCGCGCCACGAGCTCACGCATGCTGAACGGCTTCGCCAGGTAGTCGTCGGCGCCCAGCTCCAGACCCAGCACCCGGTCGGCCTCCTCCCCCCGGGCACTGAGGATGATGATGGGGACGTCGGAGTTCTGCCGGATGCCCCGGCAGACGTCGATGCCGTCGATGTCGGGCAACCCCAGGTCGAGCAGGACGACATCGCCGTACGGCCCCCTCAACCCCTCGCCGCCGGTGCCGACATGACGCACCGCCAGCCCGAAGTTCCCGAGGCCCTCGACGAGCGGCTCGGCGATCGTCCGGTCGTCCTCGATGAGCAGGACTCGTACACCCATGCGTTCCCGTCTCTCCTGTGCACCGAATTCACGTGTTCCGTGGATCCGTCACGCTACAAGAACGGTCAGGAATACACCTCAGATCTCCCGGACAATGTGAGCAGCGGCTCAACTCCGGACGAAAACTGTCCCCTTCTTGTCGGCGGTTTAGTGTTCCTCTAACCTTCGCCTGGCATTGGCTCCTCTACGGTGATGAGGAACTGGTCGGACCCTCATGCCGACCAGCTCTGACCTGGGAGGATCCGTGAAGGCACTGCTGGACCGCGCCCGCTCGTTCAAACGACGGGTCGCCTTCGAAAGCGGCGAATACCGGCGACTGGCCGAAGGCCAATATCCCGAGGCATTGTTCATCACCTGCTCGGACTCACGGGTGATACCCGCACTGATCACGGGCGCGCGGCCCGGTGAGATATTCGAGCTGCGAAACGCGGGAAACATCGTTCCGCCGCACGGCCGGCAGGGCGCCTCCGGCGAGGCGGCCACCATCGAGTACGCACTGGAGGTGCTCGGCGTTCAGGACATCGTGGTGTGCGGCCACTCCCACTGCGGTGCGATGGGCGCCCTCAAGTCCGGCGACGACCTGTCCGCCCTTCCCGGCGTGGACGCCTGGCTCCAGTTGGCCCGCCCCAGGCTGGCGCCCGTCCTGGACGGCGACGTCGAGGATCCGTCGATGCCGGACGTCGCCCAGCTGAACGTCGTCAACCAGCTTGCGGTGCTGCGTAGTTACCCGGCGACGCAGCGACGTCTCGACGCCGGGCGACTGCGCCTGCACGGCTGGTACTACGAGGTGCACACCGGGCAGGTGCACGAGCTGGACGAGGACGGTCTGTTCCGGGTGCACGCGGCATGAGCGGCGCACACGCCAGGCATGCCCGGGGCCGGGGAACGAGCACGGGCACCGCCCCGGGCGCGGAGTGGGACCCGGGCGCCGACCGGGACACGGGCACCGACCGGGGAACGGGCGCGGACTGGAGTTCCGGGGCCAGTGACGGAAGGGGCCGCACATTCGGGCAGGCGGCCGGGCTGACCGGTCCGCCGCCCCGGCCGGCGCCACCACCGCGGCCTATGGCCCCTCCGACGCCCACGCCCCCGCCCGCGCCGACACCCACGCAGAAACCGACGACCGGGTGGGACACCACCGCGAAGGGCGCTTCGAAGAACACGGCGAAGGCCGCCTCGAAGGACGCGGTGCCGGGCACAGCGGCAGGCACGGCGAAGGGCTCGGCGAAGGGCTCGGCGATGGCCGCCCTGAAAGCGGCTGCGCCCAAGGGTGACCTGGCCACCGAGATCACCGCGTCCCTAGTCGTCTTCCTGGTCGCGCTCCCGCTGTGCATCGGCGTGGCCGTCGCCTCGGGCGTCTCCCCCGAGCTGGGCATCATCTCGGGCGTCATCGGCGGCCTGGTGGTGGGCGCGGCACGCGGCAGCACGCTTCAGGTGAGCGGCCCGGCCGCCGGTCTCGCCGCGCTGGTCGCGGAGACCGTGCTGGAGTACGGCGTGGCCATGCTCGGCGTGATCGTGCTCTTCTCCGGCCTCCTCCAGATCGTCCTCGGCCTGGTCAAACTGGGCCGGTTCTTCCAGGCGATCTCCCTGGCCGTCGTCCAGGGCATGCTCGCGGGCATCGGCCTGCCGCTGATGTTCAGCCAGGCGTACCCGGTGGCCGACGCGAAGGCCCCCGGTACCCCGCTGGAGAACATGGCCGGCATCCCCGGCCTGCTCGCGGACACGGTCGCCGACCCGCAGGCGATGATCGCCGCCGGGCTGGGCATCGCCACGGTCGCCCTGAGCTTCCTGTGGAAGAAGGCTCCGGGACCGGTCAAGAAGGTGCCGGCGGCCCTGGTCGCGGTGGGCATCGGCATCACGGTCGCCGCGCTGCCGGGCGTCGACGTCAAGACACTCCAGGTGGGCAATCTGCTGGCCTCCGTCGACGTGCCGGGGGCGGAACAGTTCGCGGGTCTGGCGGACGCCGGGATCATCACCGCGATCCTGACCTTCACCGTGATCGCCTCGGCGGAATCACTGTTCACGGCGGCGGCGGTGGACCGTATGCACGACGGTCCGCGCACCCGCTACAACCCCGAGCTGATCGCCCAGGGCGCCGGCAACACGCTCGCGGGACTCCTCGGCGCCCTGCCCATCACCGCGGTGGTGGCCCGTAGTTCGGCGAACGTCCAAGCGGGCGCCAAGACCCGGCTCTCCCGCACCCTGCACGGCCTGTGGCTGCTGGCGTTCGCGCTGCTGCTCCCCCAGGTGCTGGCCCTGATCCCGATCTCGGTCCTGGCGGGCGTACTCGTGCACAGCGGCTGGAAGCTCTTCGCTCCCGACGAGTTCCCGAAGATGTGGCGGCAGGACCGGGGCGAGTTCGCCGTCATGATGATCACCACCCTGGTCATCGTGGCGACGGCGCTTCTGGAGGGCGTCCTGATCGGCCTCGCGGCAGGCATCGTGCTGGCCGCGGTGCGCATGTCCCAGACGGTCATCCGGCAGCACACCGAGGACGACACCGCGAAGGTGGTGATGGCCGGCAACGCGACCTTCCTGCGACTGCCCCAGGTCATCGAGGCCCTGGAGTCCGCCGCCGAGGCCGGCAGACCCCGCATCCGGCTCGACCTCACCGGCGTGACCCACCTCGACCACGCCTGCCGCAGCCAGGTGGAGGAGTTCACCGCCCAGCAACGCGGCAAGGGCCTGCGGGTGGAACTGCTGATGCCGGGCCCGGCGCGACGACCCGCCGCGGAGGAGGAAGCGACACCCGTGGCGGCCGGCCCCCGGCTCTCCGACCTCCAGCCCTCCGACCCGCTGCCCCGCCGCCGGAGGGCCCCCGCGCCCGCCACCGTCTCCGCCGCCTCCGGATCCGCTCCCGGCCCCACCGCCGAGTGGTTCTACCTGGACACCACCCCGATGCCGGAGGACTTCGCGCAGCGGTACGCGGAGGAGTACGCCCCGGCGTATGCGGAGGAGTACGCCCCGGGGTGGGCGGAGGGTTACCCGCGGGGCTACTCGGAGGGATACGCGGACGAGTACCCGTCCGGGTTCGCGCGCGGGCAGGCGTAACCGCGGGCACGGGCGCGGCCACGGGTCTGCCGGACTCCCGGGAGCACTGCCTGCGGCTGCCCGAAGGACTCCACCGTGACGGTGAGCGGCCGGGGCTCAGCCCTTGAGTGCCTCGAAGGACACCCCGGTCAGCCGCTCGGAGGCGGCCCACAGGCGCTCCCCCGCCCGGTCGTCGAGGGTCCAGGGTGCTCGCCGCGACGGCGCCGGCGCCCCGCGCCACATGGCGAGGGACGGCCCGGTGAACGAGTCCGGGCGGACACCGGGCGCGGTCGCCGCGTACAGGGCGGGCAGCGCGCCGGCCTCGGCGGGCTGGGCGAAGACCCGGTTGCCGAGCGCCATCAGCCGCTCCGCGACCCGGCGCCCCTCCGCCCGGGGCCCCGCCGTCTGGAGGTTGGTCGCCGCGTACCCCGGATGCGCGGCCGCCGCGACGACTCCGGCCCCGGCCGCCGTGAGCCTGCGCGCCAGCTCGTGCGTGAAGAGCAGGTTGGCGGTCTTCGAACGTCCGTAGGCAATCCAACGCCGGTATTTGTGTGCGGAGTTGAGATCGTCCGGGTCGATGTTGCCGAGCAGGTGGACCATGCTGGAGACGGTCACGATCCGCGTCGCCCCGGCCGGTGCGTCCTGCGCGGCGAGCAGCGCGGGCAGCAGCAGCCCCGTGAGGGCGAAGTGCCCGAGATGATTCACCCCGAACTGCGTCTCGAACCCGTCGGCGGTGGTGCCGTACGGCATCGCCATCACGCCCGCGTTGTTGACGAGCAGGTCGAGCCGGTCGTAGGGCAGGCCGTCCGCGAACTCCCTTACGGAGGCGAGGTCCCCGAGATCGAGCCGCCGCAACTCCGCCTTCGCACGCGGCACTTCCTCATGCAGTCGCCGGACGGCCTCCCGCCCCCGCGTCTCGCTGCGGCAGGCGAGCACCACTCGCGCCCCCTTGCGGGCGAGCTCGCGCGCGGTGACGTACCCGAGCCCGCTGTTGGCCCCGGTGACGACGGCGGTGCGACCGCCCTGGTCGGGGATGTCGTGCGCGCTCCAGCCGGACATGGCCGTACTCCCTCCGCGGTGTGCACGGCCCGCGGCGTGCCCGGGCAGCGGTGCACGGCCCGCGGTGTGCACGGGCAGCCTACGGCGCTCCCGGTCACCCATCCCGCATCTCCCCGTTACGACATGTCCACGACATGGCTACCCTGCGCTTCTAGCGTTCGGCAGCGCACGACCCTGAACGACCCCGTCGCCGGGACCGGCGGGCGGGCCGGTTCACCACACCACCCCTGGGAGTGAGCGTGGAACGTCGTACCTTCCTGCGTGCGGCCGCGATCGGCGGCTTTTCCGCCGTACTCGGCGGAACCCTCTGGCGCGGCGCCGCCCACGCCGCCCCGGCCCAGCCCGGCGCGGGCCCGTACGGGGCCCTCGGCACGGCCGACGCCAACGGCATCCGGCTCCCGAGCGGTTTCACCAGCCGGGTGATCGCCCGCTCCGGCCAGACGGTGTCCGGGACCTCGTACGCCTGGCACAACGCCCCCGACGGCGGAGCCTGTTACGCGGACGGCACGGGCTGGATCTACGTCTCCAACTCGGAGATCAACCCGTCGGGCGGTGCGAGCGCGGTGAGATTCTCGGCGACGGGGACGATCACGGCCGCGTACCGCATCCTCTCCGCCACCCGCCAGAACTGCGCGGGCGGCAAGACGCCGTGGAACACCTGGCTGTCCTGCGAGGAGGTCGATCGCGGGTACGTCTACGAGACCGACCCCTGGGGCACGAAGGCGGCGGTCCGCCGGGACGCGATGGGCCGTTTCAAGCACGAGGCGGCCGCAGCCGACCCGGTCCGCGAGGTGCTCTACCTGACCGAGGACGTGACCGACGGCTGCTTCTACCGTTTCCGGCCGACGAGCTGGGGCGACCTGTCCTCGGGGACGCTGGAGGTCCTCGTGGCCGGCACGGCGACGAGCGGCCCCGTGACCTGGTCCCCGGTGCCCGACCCGACCGGTGCCACCGCCACCCGCAACCAGGTCTCCGGCGCCAAGCGCTTCAACGGTGGCGAGGGCTGCCACTACGCCGACGACACCTGCTGGTTCACGACGAAGGGCGACAACCGGGTCTGGCAGTACAACGCGGCCGCCCAGACGATCGAACTCGCCTACGACGACTCGCTGGTGACGTCCGGCACGGCTCCCCTCACCGGGGTGGACAACGTCACGGGCTCCGCCTCCGGCGACCTGTTCGTGGCGGAGGACGGCGGCACCATGGACATCTGCCTCATCACCCCCGACGACGTGGTCGCGCCCTTCCTGCGCGTCGACGGCCAGTCGGGTTCCGAGATCACGGGCCCGGCCTTCTCCCCGGACGGCACCCGTCTGTACTTCTCCAGCCAGCGCGGCACGAGCGGCAGCTCGTCGGGCGGGATCACCTACGAGGTGAAGGGGCCGTTCCGGACATAGGGACGCCTGGGGCAGGCACTTCGGCTCGGGCCGGGCCAGGATTGACAGGAACTCGACAGCAGAACGGAGGAACGCGGTCGGGCGGCGGCTCGTTACTCGCCAACGAAGTCCAAGCGGAGTGAGACCACACACCGGCGGCCACGGCCCCACCGGGCATGGCCACGGTTCGCCGTGTCGCGCCGTACGCGGAGTCACGCCGTCGGCAGAGTCACATCGTTGGCAGGGTCACACCGGTTCGAAGATCACACCGTTCGCAGAGTTACGCCGTTCGCCGCCCGCACCCCACTCACGGAGGCACGTAACCATGATCCCCGCTCCCACGCCCGCCCCCACCCCGTCCCGCCGCACCGTCCTCGGCGGCGCGGCCCTGGCCGCCCTCACCCTGACGGCTGCGGCGGCCCCCGCCGCGACCGCGGCCAACTCCCCTGCCGATGCCGCGAAGTTCCTTACCGGTGAGGCGGGTTGGCCGACCGAGTACTCCCTCCCCGACGGCTGGCTCCCCGAGGGCATCGCCATCGGCAGCAAGCCGTACGCCTACCAGGGCTCCCGCGCCGACGGCGGCATCCTCCGCACCGACCTGCGCACCGGCGAGGGCACGGTCCTGTACGCGGGCGGCACCGGCCAGGTGTCGGTCGGCCTGAAGCTCGACCACGACGGCCTGCTGTACGTGGCGGGCAGCACGGGAGTGGCGCGCGTGATCGACTCCCGCACCGGCGAGCTGCTGACAACCCACCAACTCAGCCCGGCCGCAGGCCACTTCATCAACGACGTGACCCTGCTCGGCGACCGGGCCTGGTTCACCGACTCACGGGACGCCGTGCTGTACGGCGTCCCGCGCGGCCGGACCGACGGCGGGATCCGTGCCCTTCCGCTCATCGGCGACTGGGTCCAGCTCCCCGACGTGAACAACGCCAACGGGATCGTCGGCACACCGGACGGCCGGGGTCTGATCGTCGTCAAGAGCACACCCGGCGAGCTGTACAACGTGAACCTCAGGACCGGTCACGCCACGAGGATCACGCTGGTCGGCGCGTCGGACGTGGTGAACGGCGACGGCCTCTACCGCATCGGCCGCACGCTGTACGTGGTCCAGAACCGTCTGAACCTGATCAGCGTCTGGTCCCTGGACCGCACGGCGACCACCGCCACGCTCACCCGCACGATCACCGACCCCCGCTTCGACGTCCCCACCACGGCCGCCCGTTACGGCGACCGCCTGTACCTGGTCAACGCGCGCTTCACCAGCCCGCAGCTCCCGGAGACGACGTTCACGGCGGTAGCGGTCTCCATCTGACGAACCGTCCGGCCCGCCGGGGCGGCACTCGACGAGCGCGGGTGCCGCCCCTCCCCGGCGACCGGGGTGATGCGCACAGAAAGTAACAGAACGGCCACTCCTCCCACACCCCGAGCAAAACGCCCATACCGTCGTCCCCTCACACCACAGCTCGGGGGGACACATGAGCAGCAGCAACCCGTACACCACCGCACCCACCCAGAACCCCACCCCCCGGTGGGCCAGGAAGAGGTACGTCCTGCCCGCCCTCGCCCTGGCCCTGTTCCTCGGCGCGGGCATCGGCGGAGCCGACGGCGGCACCACGACGGAGGCGAAGCCGACGTCCGCCGAACCGCAGCCCACGGTGACCGTGACGACCACGACGACGGAGACCGCCGTCCCCGAGCCGGCGGGCACGGTGACCGTCACGGCGACGGAGACGGTGAAGGTGACGAAGACGGTCACGGCGAAGGCGGCGGCGAACGAAGCAGGCTCCGGGGCCGGATCCGACGAGTCCGACAGCTCAGCCGATTCCGCCGACTCAGCCGATTCCGCCGACTCCGGAAGTGCCTACTACGCCAACTGCACGGCCGCCCGCGCGGCCGGCGCCGCCCCGGTCCGCGTGGGCGACCCGGGCTACGGGCGCCACCTGGACCGCGACGGCGACGGTGTGGGCTGCGAATAGGAAGAGGGGAAGAGGGAACGAAGTCGCGAGCCGCCGCCGGAGTCGTGGACCCGGTACGCCTCGGCGACCGCCGGCCGTTTGCCGAACCGGCAACAGAACTCGCGACGCGCTCGCCGGGACCGCACCCTCGGGACCGATAGACGATCTCAAGTCTCGGAGGGTCGATGCCGCAGCAGACCGCGAACGACGTGAAACACCGCCTGGTCCCCTCGCCCGCAGGCCGTGTCCACGTGGTGGAGCAGGGCGAGGGCCCCTTGGTCCTGCTCGTACACGGCTTCCCCGAATCCTGGTACTCCTGGCGTCACCAGTTGCCGGCACTGGCCGCGGCCGGGTACCGCGCGGCCGCCCTCGACGTCCGCGGCTACGGCCGCTCCTCCAAACCCCGGCCCACGGACGCGTACCGCATGCGGGAACTGGTGGCGGACAACGCCGCGGTCGTGCACGCCCTGGGTGAGGGGTCGGCGACGATCGTCGGCCACGACTGGGGCGCGACGATCGCCGCCCACTCCGCCCTGCTGCGCCCGGACGTCTTCCACGCGGTGGGTCTGCTGAGCGTCCCCTACACCCCACCGGGCGGACCGATGCCGAGCGAGGTCTTCGCTCAGATGGGCGCGACGGGCGGGGAAGAGGAGTTCTACGTCTCCTACTTCCAGGAACCCGGCCGCGCCGAGGCGGAGATCGAGCCCGACGTACGAGGCTGGCTCACCGGCTTCTACGCCGCCCTGTCCGCGGACACCATGCCGGCGGCGGGCTCCCCGGACCCCCACTTCGTCACCCGGGGCGGAAAGCTGCGCGACCGCTTCCCCACCGGGGGGCTCCCCGCCTGGCTCACCGAGGAGGATCTCGACGTCTACGCGGCGGAGTTCGAGCGAACCGGCCTGACCGGCGCCCTGAACCGCTACCGCAACATGGACCGCGACTGGGCGGACCTCACGCCCTTCAACGGCGCCCCGATCACCCAGCCGTCCCTGTTCATCGGCGGCGCCCTCGACGCCTCCACGACCTGGCTGGCCGCCGCGATCGAAGCGTTCCCCGCGACCCTCCCCGGCCTCTCCTCATCCCACATCCTCGAAGACTGCGGCCACTGGCTCCAACAGGAACACCCCGAACAAACCAACCACCTCCTGACCACCTGGCTGTCCACCCTGCCGAAACCCTGACCCCCACCACCACAAAGGGCGGCACCCTCACACAGGGTGCCGCCCCCATCCACATCCGACCGCCACCCATCAATCGCGCCGAATCAACTCCGGATCGATCCGCCGCCCGATCAGGGGCAGCGCGCCGAGCGCGGCGACGACCACAACACCGAGCGCGGAGGCGAGAAGCAGCGGCAGCCCGGCCCCGTCCCAGAAGACGGCCCCGCCACCGGTCACCAGGTAACTGGACTCCGCCATCTTCCCGGTCACCACCGCGAGCACGAGCCCGACGGCCAGGGGCAACACAACCTGCGCGACCTGAACGGCACGGAGTGTCCGAGGCCTGGCCCCGAGCAACGCCAGGGCAGTGACCTGCGGTCGGCGTTCCACAGCTCGATCGGTGGCGGCAACGAGGTACGCCGCCACCCCGATGATCAGGCCCAGGATCATGCCTACGGCGAGGAGGGTCTTGATGACGGTGATCTGCTGAAGAGCGGCGGCGTCCACGCCGTCCGTCTCGACCTCGATCGTGGGGTCGACCCCGGCGATGCCTTCGAGTACGGAGCGAACGGTCCCGGGGGCGGCGCTGCTGAGGAGCTTGAGGGTGGCTCGGTCCTCAGGACGGAAACCGGCGGGGAACAGGGACGGTGGAATCAGAACAGCGCCGCTGCTGACCATCTGTGCTGCCGTGTCGTCGTGATACTTGATCGTCTGACGCGGCACTTCCACGTTGACGACCCGGCGCTCGCCTTCGGAGTTACGCAAGTGAAAGGGAAAGCTCTTTCCCGGCTTGCTGGCCTCGTCGTACGTGTGACCCTGAACCATCAGCCGGGCGGGACGTCCGTCGACGCAGTTCTCGACCAAGGACGCCATCCTGCGCAGTTGCCCGCAAGTGGCGATCACGGCACTGATACTCGTCAACACCTCGCTGCTGGGTTCCGTCCACGACTGCGCCTGAATGGCGTGGCTACGGACGCCCGGGACCTGGGTGAGAGCCCGCTCCTCATTCTCGGGAACATCGTCTAGCGCCATGGTGTAGAGCTGAACCGGCGAGGTGTTCTTGGAGACCTGGTTCAGCTCGATGAGCACGCCCTGCGTGAGTGACGCCGCGTAGACCAGCAACACCAGGCCGGTCGCCACGCGGAGAGCACCGCCCGGTTCCACTTCGTTGCGGCGCATGGCGAGACCCAGAGACAGCGAACTCGTGACCCGGGCAACTGTCCGGGCCAGCACGCGCGAGAGGATCGGCAACGACAGCACGAGGCCAGTACCGACCAGCACGACGGCGAGCGGCATCAGGATCGCGGAGAACGACGTGTCCGTGGGTACATTCCCCGTCGCGCCGGCCGCGCAGTATCCGATGACGATGCCCAGTCCGGGAACAAGCGGGAGCAGGCCCCACAGACGCGGCGGCTTCTCCACGGCGCTGCGCCGCACGGCCAGCGGGTTGGCCGCGGCCTTCTTCGCTCCGACCCGACCTACGAACCAGGCCAACGCCGGACAACCCACCAGACAGACGAGGAGCGCCGTCCCGGGCAGCGCACCATCGGCCGGGTACCACTTGAACCCGGGCAGCCCCATCCGCGCCACCAATTGGTTGATGACCCAATAGGCACCCAGACCGAGCACGGCTCCCAGCAGCGCGGCAGCGACGGTCTCGGCCGCGTTGACACGCTGTGTGCCCTTTGCGCTCAGCCCGAGCAGGCGCAACGCGGCCAGCCGCCTCATACGGGAAGCGGCGGACAGCCGGGCACACACGGAAAGGAAAACTGCCAGCGGCAGCAGTACGACACCGGCCAAGGTGAAGCGCAAAATGTCGAGCGTGGAGGGCTCCACGGTCGGGAAGCGCGCATATTTCCAACCGAACTCCGACAAGTGGCCACCCCCCTTCAGCTCTTCGGGTCTGGCGCCGACGTACGCGTAAAGCTCGTCAGGCTGGGCCAGCCCCTGGGCGGAGATGAGGCCGACCTCGTCCCCGGGCAGAAGTTGAGAAAGGCCGGGATCTCTGTTCAGCAGCTCGTGCAGCCGAGGGGACACGAACACCTCACCGGGGCCCGGAAGTTCAGGCAGCCCAGGTGGCGGGGTGATGGGTGCCACGCCTGTCTGAGCCACGAAGATCCGGGTCAGGGGTTCTGAACCGTAGGGGTCCATTCGGGTGAGGGCCAAGCCAGGAGCTCTACTCGCTGTTGAGGCGCAACTGCCCCTTCCATTCGAGCAATCCGGCTCGCGATCCGCCTTCCGGGCATCTTGTGCGGCTAGGATTCCCGGAATCGCTAGCACTACAGCCAGACAACACACACCGATCGCGCTTCCGACTGTCATGAGTAGAAAGCGCACACGGTTGCCTCGACCGCTCCCCACCAACAACCGCAAACCCAGAAGAAGTTCCTTCACGACGCTTCCCGCACCTGAGCTGTAAGCACACCGTCGCACATGGTGTAGAGGTAATCGGCCCTAGCTGCCACCTGTGCATCATGCGTGACAAGAATTACAGCTGTCCCCTGCGACCGCGCCAGGCCGAGGAATTCGTCTAGCACAGCCTCAGCATTGCCGCTGTCGAGCGAGCCAGTGGGTTCATCGGCGAACACGACGGTCGGTCGGTGCACCAATGCACGTGCGACAGCCACTCGTTGACTCTGCCCACCAGAAACCTGTGAAGGCCGTCGCTGCCGAAGGTCGGCAAGCCCCAGCCGCTCCAGCACTTCACCGGCCGCGGTCAACGCCTCCGCCTTGCGCTGCCCAGCTAGGCGCAGCGGCAGGGCAGCGTTCTCCTCCACAGTCAACTCCGGCAGGAGTTCGCCATACTGGAACACGAATCCGAAGCGTTCTCGGCGAATGGCACTGATTTCCTCGTCATCGAGAGCACCGAACGAGCGCCCTTCGAAGCAGACCTCACCACGGGCCACCGGCAAAACTCCAGCTAGGCAATACAACAGTGAAGATTTTCCGGACCCGCTCTGACCGGTAATTGCCACGACGTCTCCCCGCCCCAAGGAGATGTTCGCATTTAGGACAGCTGACGTTTCACCATAGAAGAGGTCGACTCCTTTGGCGGACAGGACTTCTGACGTATTGATCGCGTTCTCCCATCAGGAGCCCGAGCCCGGGTAGACGTACCTGGGCTCGGGAAGTCGGACAGGCTCAGCCACGGTCCCAGTCGTGCGTGTAGAGTCGCACCGGCGCGCAGTTGTTCGGGCGAAGTGCACCACGGTCTCGGCACACTCGGAACCTCACTTTTGCCGTGTAGCGCTGCGCCCCATCCCAGTTGGACTTGTGCAGTCGGACAGAACGCCCCTGCTTGCCGTAGTAGCGAACCCAGTCGTGGCCCTGAACCTTGACTTCGGCGTAGACGTTATGGCGATCACCGGGAGACGTGTCCGTGAGCTGTCCCCACCACTCAAAGGCTCCATGGTTGGTCCCGGGCCGGTTGAACTTGTACTTCCCGCTGCTGAACTCAACGCCAGTCGACTCAAAGGCCGGGAGTTCTCCCCCTACAGGCGTAGCAGGCGCCGCCACCACCCCGCCGAACATCAGACCAACCGCAGCCAAGCCGAGCACTGCCCTCTTCATGCATGCCTCCCGTAACCATCAGCGACGCAACCATCGCTGGTAGTAACGGACTGTAGCGGCACGTAAGTTGACAGAAACGATCTATCGCCCCACAACCATCACATCAGGCGATCGACTTCCAGCCACGTCGCCACAAAAAAAGCCACCCTCGCGCCACCGACACCTGGCCCTGCACCTCAGGACGCCACCCACGCGTAAGCGTCCCCCCGAGCGGACGGCGGCCCGGAACCACGCCGTGGCCTCCCGGCTCAACCGGCGCCGCTCGGCGTCCTGGCGGCCGTACGCCTGGGTGAGGACGAGGTTGCCGAGCGACTCCTCCACCACGGAGGTGACCGTGCCGTCGGCGACCCCGGCCCTCGCGTGCGACGGACCGGACACCGGCGGCGAACCTCCGGGCGGCCAGCCAGAAGAGGGGGCGAGGACGAAGGTCGCCGCCGCGAGTTCCCAGCGCAGCCAGAACGCCGCCGCCGCGTAGACGACGGCGCTGAACATCGCGGACGCCGTGCCGATCAGCCCGGAGACGGCGATCTGCTCGATCGCCTCGACGTCGCCGGTCAGCCGGGAGAGGAGATCTCCCTGGCGGTGGCGCTGGAAGAAGCGCGGGGGCAGTTTCCGCACATGGTCGAAGACGTGCTCGCGCAGGCGCATCACGAACCGTTCCGACACCCGGACGGCGAGGGAGCCACCCGCGTACCCGACGGCCGCGCCGACCACGGCGATGCCGAGCCACTGGGCCGCGTTCTGGAGCGCGTTGTCGGTGAGGTCGCCGAACAGCAGGATCGCGGCGGTCTCCGCGAGCGCGCCCAGCACGGTGCAGAGCCAGACACCCACGAGCCGGCTTCGCAGCCCCTTGGTCATGGGCCAGAAACGGCGGAAGGCGGTGCGGGGCGAGAGGGTGGGGGGTGCCGGGGGCGTGCCGTTGTCGTCACCGGCAGGGTCGTCACCCTGAGCGATCCCGCCGCCCGACGAGAAGGAACTTGACACGCACCGTCAGGGCCCGAGAGAAACTCGGAATTCAATGCGCGAAAACATGCTGTGAAAACAACCTTGCATTTTTTCCTTGGTGTTCATTAGGAGTGCCCCATTGACCTGCGTGAATTGATCAGCGCATGCGGATCTCGCGGGAGGACGACGCGCACGGACAACGCAA
This sequence comes from Streptomyces sp. NBC_00080, assembly GCF_045041255.1. NCBI lineage: Bacteria > Bacillati > Actinomycetota > Actinomycetes > Kitasatosporales > Streptomycetaceae > Streptomyces > Streptomyces sp. NBC_00080. Next base: position 6,329,482 of record NZ_CP108235.1, on the reverse strand, counting down.
GAGGACGGCACCCCCGCACAGGGTGCCGTCCTCCGTGGTGCGCCGGGGCCGTCGCCGATCGGTGAGGGTCGGGGACCGGCGGCGGCTCCGGGGTCATCGGGGCGTCAGCGGTGGTCGCTGCCCGTCGACTGCGAGGCCGCCCGGCCCGCCTCCAGCCGCGCCACCGGGATCCGGAACGGTGAGCAGGAGACGTAGTCGAGTCCCACCTCGTGGAAGAAGTGGACCGACTCCGGGTCGCCGCCGTGCTCGCCGCAGACGCCGAGCTTCAGGTCGGGGCGGGTGGCGCGGCCGGCCTCCACCGCCAGCTTCACCAGGGAGCCCACGCCGTCCCGGTCGATCGTCTCGAACGGGCTGACGCCGAAGATGCCCTTCTCCAGGTAGGCCGTGAAGAACGAGGCTTCGACGTCGTCGCGGCTGAAGCCCCACACCGTCTGGGTCAGGTCGTTCGTGCCGAAGGAGAAGAACTGCGCCGCCTCGGCGATCTGACCGGCGGTCAGCGCGGCGCGCGGCAGCTCGATCATCGTGCCGATCGAGAGCTTCAGCTGGACGCCGGTCGCCGCCTCCACCTCCGCGATGACCTGGTCGGCCTCCTCGCGGACGATCTCCAGCTCCTGGACGGTGCCGACCAGCGGGATCATGATCTCCGCGCGCGGGTCGCCCTTCGCCGTCTTGCGCTCGGCGGCGGCCTCGGCGATCGCCCGTACCTGCATGGTGAACAGGCCGGGGATGACCAGGCCGAGACGTACGCCGCGCAGGCCCAGCATCGGGTTCTGCTCGTGCAGGCGGTGGACGGCCTGGAGGAGCCGGAGTTCGTTCTCGTGGGGCTCCTGACGGGACTCCGCCAGGGCCACCCGGACCGACAGCTCGGTGATGTCGGGCAGGAACTCGTGCAGGGGCGGGTCCAGGAGCCGGACCGTGACCGGGAGGCCGTCCATCGCGGAGAACAGCTCCACGAAGTCCTGCTTCTGGAGCGGCAGGAGTGCCTTCAGCGACTCCTCGCGCTCGGTCTCCGTGTCCGCGAGGATCAGGCGCTCGACCAGCTCACGACGGTCGCCGAGGAACATGTGCTCCGTACGGCACAGGCCGATGCCCTGGGCGCCGAAGCGGCGGGCGCGCAGCGCGTCCTCGGCGTTGTCCGCGTTGGCCCGGACCCGCAGACGGCGCTTCCGGTCCGCGAAGGCCATGATCCGGTGGACCGCCTCGACCAGTTCGTCGGCGTCGTTGGCGCCCGCGTGCATCCGGCCCTCGAAGTACTCCACGACGGGGGACGGGACCACCGGGACCTCGCCCAGGTAGACCTTGCCCGACGACCCGTCGATCGAGATCAGGTCGCCTTCCTCCACCACATGACCGCCCGGGACCGTCATCCGGCGGCGCTTGGTGTCGACCTCGAGTTCCTCGGCGCCGCAGACACAGGTCTTGCCCATGCCTCGGGCCACCACGGCCGCGTGGGAGGTCTTGCCGCCGCGCGAGGTCAGGATGCCCTCGGCCGCGATCATGCCGTCCAGGTCGTCGGGGTTGGTCTCCCGGCGGACCAGGATGACCTTCTCGCCGGAGCGGGACCACTTGACGGCCGTGTACGAGTCGAAGACCGCCTTGCCGACCGCCGCGCCCGGCGACGCCGCGATGCCCCGGCCGACCTGCTGGACCTTCGCCTCGTCGTCGAAGCGCGGGAACATCAGCTGGGCGAGCTGGGCGCCGGTGACCCGCTGGAGCGCCTCGGCCTCGTCGATCAGGCCCTGGTCGACGAGCTGGGTGGCGATGCGGAAGGCCGCGCCCGCCGTGCGCTTGCCGACGCGGGTCTGGAGCATCCACAGCTGACCGCGCTCGATGGTGAACTCGATGTCGCAGAGATCCTTGTAGTGGTTCTCCAGCGTCGCCATGATCTGCATCAGCTGGTCGTACGACTTCTTGTCGATCGTCTCCAGCTCGGCGAGCGGGACGGTGTTGCGGATGCCCGCCACCACGTCCTCGCCCTGGGCGTTCTGGAGGTAGTCGCCGTACACGCCCTGGTGGCCGGAGGCGGGGTCGCGGGTGAACGCCACGCCGGTACCCGAGTCGGGGCCCAGGTTGCCGAAGACCATCGAGCAGACGTTGACGGCCGTGCCCAGGTCGCCCGGGATGCGCTCCTGGCGGCGGTAGAGCTTGGCGCGGTCGGTGTTCCAGGAGTCGAAGACCGCGTGGATGGCGAGGTCCATCTGCTCGCGCGGGTCCTGCGGGAAGTCGCGGCCGGCCTCGGTCTTGACGATCCGCTTGAACTTGGTGACCAGCTTCTTGAGGTCGGCCGCCTCCAGCTCGGTGTCGACCGTGACCTTCTTGGCGGTCTTCGCGGCCTCCAGCGCGTCCTCGAAGAGTTCGCCGTCGACGCCGAGGACCGTCTTGCCGAACATCTGGATCAGGCGGCGGTAGGAGTCCCAGGCGAAACGGTCGTCGCCTGCCTGCTTGGCGAGGCCCTGGACCGACTTGTCGGAGAGGCCGATGTTGAGGACCGTGTCCATCATGCCGGGCATCGAGAACTTGGCGCCGGAGCGGACCGAGACCAGCAGCGGGTCGTCGGCCTGGCCGAGCTTCTTGCCCATGCGCTGCTCCAGCGCGTCGAGGTGCGCACTCACCTCGTCACGCAGTGCCGCCGGCTCCTCGCCGCTGTCGAGGTAGACCTTGCAGGCCTCGGTGGTGATGGTGAAGCCCGGAGGGACCGGAAGGCCCAGGTTGGTCATCTCGGCGAGGTTCGCGCCCTTGCCGCCGAGGAGATCCTTGAGGTCCTTGTTGCCCTCGGTGAAGTCGTAGACGAACTTCACGCCCTCAACGGTCGCGGCCTGCTCGGCTACCTGGAGATCTTTGTTTTCCGACACGGGTCTCGACTCCTCGAGGACGCGGTGGCTGCCCTGACGGCCAGGAACATACCCAGATCGAAGGCTCCTGGGTACGTCCACTCGCGCGTCATGTGCCCGTAACCAACCGTCCGCCAGCGGATCGAAAGTCAAGGCTTGGCAAGCGCACGGCCGTCGATGTTTTCACTTCTTGAACGCAAGCACCTCCCGACGGCCTCTCGCATGCCCCATATTACGCTCAGATGAGCACTGTGCGGCACGATTGATTTCGATCGATGAACGATCAAGGGGTGGCACTGAGTGCCACCCCTTGGAGAAGTGCAGTCGCCCTTGATTCGCTCATCTGAGCACTGCCCCCCTCAGGGGTGGCGAGAATCACGCTGGAATCAGCCTTGTGCGGACGCCCCGATTTCACGATGCGGACGCACCCGAAGACCCGTCCAGGGATGGAAACCTGCTCGTCACACGAGGATCCCGGGGGTTCCCGGGAGTCCCGTCACACGAGCGTCCCTCACACCCCGAGCGCCAGCAACCGCTCCTCGACCCGCTCCGGCGCGTACAGGTGCTCCACGACCAGCGCACCCGCTCCCACCAGGCCCGCCCGCTCCCCCAGCCGCGAGGTCACCACATCGAGGCGGGCCGTGGAGCGGGGCAGCGCGCGCTGGTAGAGCAACTCGCGCACACCCGTCAGGAAGGCGGTTCCGGCCAGATCTCCGGCGATCATCAGAACCCCGGGGTTGAGCAGCGTCACGACGGTCGCCAGTACGTCCCCGACCCGGCGCCCGGCCTCACGGGCCAGGGCGGCCGCCTCCGGGTGACCGGCCGCGAGCAGATCGCGCACATCCGATCCCGAGGACGCCGGGACACCCGACTCCGCCAGCCTCCGCGCCACGGCGCCACCGCTGGCGACCGCCGCGAGACAGCCGTAGGAACCGCAGCGGCACAGCGCCTCCGCGCCCACCCGGATGTGCCCGATGTCGCCGGCCCCGCCGTCGATGCCGCGGAAGATCGAGCCGCCGACCACGACCCCCGCGCCTATGCCTGTCGATACCTTGACCAGCACGAACGCCGAGCAGTCGGCGTATCCGGTGCGCTGTTCGCCGTACGCCATGAGGTTCGCGTCGTTGTCGACGAGGACGGGGACCGCGACCGCGCCGCCGTATCCGCCCGCGTTCCCGCCCGCCGTCCGTTCGGTGAAGGCGCGGGACAGCCGGCCCCTTATGTCGTAGCCGTCCCAGCCGGGCATGATCGGCGGCTGGACGACCCGGCCGGTCTCGCTGTCGACCGGGCCGGGCACGGCGAGTCCGATGCCGCACACTTCGTCCGGCCGGTGGCCCGCCTTCTCCAGCAGCTCGGCGAACCAGCCGCCCAGCTCGCCGAGCACCGCGTCCGGCCCGTCCTCGATGACCAGCGTGCCGCCGTGCTCGGCCAGGATCTCCCCGGTCAGCGTCAGCACGGCCGCGCGCGCGTGCCGCGTGTCCAGGTCGGCCGCCAGGACGACGGCGTGGGCGTCGTCGAACTCCAGGGTGATCGAGGGACGGCCACCCAGCGGGGAGTCGACCGGGCCGCCGGCCCCCTCGCGCAGCCAGCCGGCGCGGAAGAGCCGGTCCAGGCGCTGGCCGACGGTGGCGCGGGAGAGGCCGGTGGCCTGCTGGAGGGCACCACGTGTCGTCGCCCGTCCCCTGCGCACCAGTTCGAGCAGATCTCCGGAGCTGGCCTGGCCTCGTCCCGTCATGCGCACCCCCTTGTGTTTCTCAAGCCTGCATTACATATTGAGTTTTGCGTGTTAAATAGACGTAACCCTATGGTAGCCACTGCCGAACCGGTCGGCCTTGTCGTCTTCGGGGAGCCCCGAGTGGATCGCACCGCCCAGCTCATCGCCCGCCCGGCGGAGTACGCCGTTGCATACGATCCGTCGGGTCCACCGGGTCCGCCGCAGCTCGGGGCCCCGGCACCCGGTACTCCGCACCTCGGCGCTCTGCGCCGCAGGGCGGCGAGCGTGCTGGCGGGCAACTGGACGGGTACGTCGACGGTTCCCTCACCCGGTCTGTACCCGCACCAGTGGTCCTGGGACTCGGCCTTCATCGCCATCGGCCTGCGGCACGTCTCGCCGCGCCGGGCGCAGACGGAGCTGGAGACGCTGCTGGCCGCCCAGTGGGACGACGGACGCATCCCGCACATCGTGTTCAACCCCTCCGTGCCGCTCGACGCGTACTTCCCGAGCCCGGACTTCTGGCGCTCCTCGACCGCGGGGCGCGCTGCGGGCGCCCCGCGCACCGTACAGACCTCCGGCATCGTGCAGCCACCGGTGCACGCGCTCGCGGCCTGGCTGGTGCACTGCGCCGACCCGGGACTCTCGCGCGCCCGCGGTTTCCTCACCCGGGTGTACCCCCGGCTGGCCGCCTGGCACCGCTATCTGCTGCACCGGCGCGACCTGGGCGGGGGCGGGCTGGTGTCCGTCGTCCATCCGTGGGAGCAGGGCATGGACAACGCGCCGAGCTGGGACGCGCCGCTCTCCCGGGTCGCCCCGGCCCCGGCCCGCTCCTTCCGGCGCGCCGACCTCGACCACGGGGCGCCCGAGGACCGTCCGACGGACCTGGACTACGGGCGGTACGTCCGGCTGGCCACGGAGTACCGGGACGGCGGATACCGCGACGGCGGAGTGCGCGACAGCGCGTACGGCGAAGGCGGGGTGCGGGACGGCGGACACGGCGACGGCCGGGTACGGGACGGCGGACACCGCGACGGCCGGCCCCAGGACGGGCGGGAGCAGGACGGTCGAGAGCAGGGCGGCCAGGATGAGGACGGTCGGGACGAGGACGGCAGGCCGCGGGACGGGCGGAAGCTGGGCGGTGGCTACGAGGACGCGTCCGGTGCGGGGGGCCGGGGCGGCGCCGGGGGCGCGGAGTTCGCCGTCGAGGATCCCGCCTTCAACGCGCTGCTCATCGCCTCCGAGCACGCCCTCGCGCGTATCGCGCACGAGCTGGGCGCGACCGGCACGGCCCGGCACGCGCGCGCGGAGCGGCTCACGGCGGCGCTCGTCGAGCGGCTGTGGGACCCGGCGGAGGGCATGTTCTTCTGCCGTGACCTGCGCGGCGGGGATCCGGACCCGGGCCGGCGCCCGCTCACCGGCGCCCTCGTCCCGGAGCGGGGCGTCTCCGGCCTCGTCCCCCTTCTGCTGCCGGGCCTGCCCCGCGAGGTGGCCGCCGCTCTCGTGGGCACCCTGCGCGGCCCGCACTTCGGCCTGGGCACCACCACCCGCCTCGCACCCAGCTACGACCTGCTCGGCGAGGCCTTCGACCCGCACCGCTACTGGCGCGGCCCGGCCTGGTTCAACACGAGCTGGCTGCTCGAACGGGGCCTGAGGCTGCACGGCGACCAGGCCGGTGCGGACGCGCTGCGCGGGGCCGTTCTGGACATCGCGGACACCTCCGACTTCGCGGAGTACGTCGACCCGTACACCGGCGAGGCCTGCGGCGCGACCGGCTTCAGCTGGACCGCGGCGCTCACGCTCGACCTGCTGCACGACGACACCACGTCAGGCACGGGTGTCATGGCCGGCCCGGGAATCCCGGCCGGCACGGGTATCACGGCTCTCAAGGGAGGGGACCGGGGATGACGGACCGACATCATCTGCTCGTGTACGGCGGGACGTTCGCCGCCGTGGGCGACCGCGGGGACATCAGCGGCGTACGGGGCTCCGGGGTGGCCGCGGGATCCCCCGAGGGGTTGTTCGTCCGGGACGCCCGGCACCTCAGCCGCTGGCAGCTGACGGTCGACGGCGCCGTGCCGGAGGTGCTCTCGCCGGTCGCGGACGGGGACACCACGCGGTGCGTGCTCGTCCCGCGAGGCGGCCGCAACGAGCCGCCGTCCTGCACGCTGTTCCGTGAACAGGCCGTCGGTGACAGCTCGTTCGTGGAATCGCTGCGAGTGGTCAGCAACCGCCCGGTGCCGACGACGGTCCGTCTCGCGGTCACCGCCGACGCCGACTTCACCGACCAGTTCGAACTGCGCTCCGACCACCGTACGTACGCGAAGACCGGCGTCGTCCGCCGCCGCCAGATCCTCGACGACGGCGTGGAGTTCACCTACCGGCGCGGCGAGTGGAAGTCCTGTACGACGGTGACGGCCGAGCCCGTGCCGGACGGCATCGAGGAGACCGGCACCGGCGCCCGCCGGCTGGTGTGGAAGCTGGAGCTCGAACCGCACGGCTCCGCCGAGCTGACCCTGCGGGTGATGGCCCGGCCGCACGGCGAGAAGCGGGCCCTGCGGGTGCCCCGCTCACCGGCCTCGGTCACCGGACAACTCCTCGCGCACGAAGGCGAGTTCGTGGAGGGCGTGGCCTTCCCGACCGGCTGGCCCGAGCTGGCCGCGGCCTGTGCGCGCGGTCTCGCGGACCTGGCCTCGCTCCAGGTCCAGGCGACCGGGCCGGACGGCGAGGAGCTGCGCGTCCCGGCGGCGGGCGCCCCCTGGTTCCTGACCCTGCTGGGCCGTGACGCCCTGCTCACCTCCCTGTTCACCCTCCCCTACCGGCCCCGCCCGGCCGCCGCCACGCTGCTCGCGCTCGCCGCGGCCCAGGCCACCGAGACCGGCCCGCGTACGGTGTCCCAGCCCGGCAAGATCGTGCACGAGGTGCGGCACGGCGAGCTCGCCCACTTCGAGCAGGTCCCGTACGGCCGCTACTACGGCTCGGTGGACGCGACCCCGCTGTTCCTGGTCCTCCTCGGCGCGTATGTCGAGCAGACCCGTGATGTGACGCTCGCCCGCCGTCTGGAGCCGCACGCCCGCGCGGCGATCGGCTGGATGCTGGACCACGGCGGGCTCACCTCCCGCGGCTACCTGGTGTACCGGGCCGACCAGGGCGGTCTGGCCAACCAGAACTGGAAGGACTCCCCCGGCGCCATCTGCTCCGCGGACGGTACCCGCGCGACCGGAGCGGTGATGGCGGCGGGGGCCCAGGGCTACGCGTACGACGCGCTGCGCCGCACGGCGTGGGTGGCGCGCACGGTGTGGGAGGACGAGAAGTACGCGGCCCTGCTGGAACAGGCGGCCGCCGACCTGCGGGACCGGTTCCAGCGGGACTTCTGGATGCGGGAGCGTTCCTTCCCGGCGATCGCCCTGGACGGCGAGGGCCGCCAGGTCGACGCGCTCGCCTCGGACGCCGGGCATCTGCTCTGGTCGGGCCTGCTGGACAAGGAGTACGGGGAGCTGGTCGGCCGGCGGCTGCTGGAACCGGACTTCTTCTCCGGCTGGGGCGTACGCACCCTGGCGTCCGGGCAGCCGGCCTACCACCCGCTCTCCTACCACCGCGGTTCGGTCTGGCCGCACGACAACGCGCTGATCACGCTGGGCCTCGCCCGCTACGGCCTGCACGACGAGGCCCGGACGGTCGCCCATGCGCTGGTCGACGCGGCGACCGCGACCGGGCACCGTCTCCCCGAGGTTCTCGCGGGCTACGGCCGTGACACCCACGCGGAGCCGGTACCGTACCCGCACGCGTGTGTACGGGAGTCCCGTTCGGCGGCGGCCCCGTTGGCGCTGCTCACGGCGGTCGGGGGCGCGTGACCGGCTGCTTGGCGCGCCGTTTGCGCGGTGTTTGCCGAGCGCTGGCCGAGGGCGGCTGAACGCGAGCCCAAGGCAGGCCGTACGAAACTGTGGCGGATCCGGCCCCATGCCGGATCCCCCGAACCGCCGGGCTTCGTACGGAAGGACCCTCGGGTGCCTGTCACCACTCGCTCATCCCAGCCGCCCACACCGCAAGACCCCGAGACCCTGCCGGCGGAGACCGCGTCAGCCGAGATCCCATCGGAACGGACCCCGGCCGCCCCCGGCGAGCCCGACGCGGTCGGCAACCCCACCGAGGTCGGCGAGTCCGCCGACCCCACCGAGGCCCCCGAGCCCGACAAGCCCACTGAGTCCACCGAGCCCGGCGACCCCGCCGAACCTGCCGAGGACGCCGAGGACCGCGAGGCCGCCGAGGACCGCGAGGTCGGCAAGCCCGCCGAGCTGGTCGGGCCCGGCAAGCGCACAGAAGCCACCGAAGACACCGAGAACACCGAGAACACCGAGGACACCGAGGCCGGTGAGTACGCCGAGGTGGTCGAGCCTCGGGGGATTCGGGCGCGGGTCTCGTACTGGCGCGGGTGGCGGGGGCGGCATCCGCGGGCCGCTCGGGTGGTGTGGTGGGCGGCGACCGTCGCTTCTCTGCTGCTCGTGTTCGGGGCGCTGTCCATGCCGAATCGTCTCTTCGCGCTGCACCTGAGCCGGTTCGTGCGGCTGCCGGGTGAGGCGATCATCGGAGCGGCCGCGCTGCTGGCGCTGCCGCGCCGGCCCCGGGTGGCGCTGGCGGCGCTGGCCGGCGCGGCCCTCGGCGCGCTGACCATACTGAACGTGCTCGACATGCAGTTCGTGGAGTACCTGGGCCGCCCGTTCGACCTGGTCCTGGACTGGATCCTGCTGGACGACGCGCAGTCCTACGTGGCGGACTCGATGGGCGGGACCGTCGCGCTGGCCGCGACGATCGGGCTGATCATCCTCGTCGTACTGATCATGGCCGTCATGGCGCTGGCCACGGTCCGGCTGAGCGGGCTCCTGGTGCGCGACACCCGGCGGGCGACCCGGGGCACGCTGATCGCGGGCACCGTCTGGATCACCTGCTCGGTCCTCGGGGTCCAGTTCGCCGGGCTGCCGGTCGCCTCCGACCAGGTCGTGAACTCGCTCACCTCCGAGGCCAGGCGGGTGCGGGCGACCCTCCAGGACGAAGCGACGTTCGGGAAGGTGGCCCGCAGCGACACGTTCGGGGCCACCCCGGCCGCCCAGCTCGTGCCGGACCTGCGCGGCAAGGACGTCATCTTCGCCTTCATCGAGAGCTACGGCCGCAGCGCCGTCGAGGACCCGGGCATGGCGCCGGGCGTCGACGAGACGCTGAGCACCAGCACCGCGGCCCTGACGAAGGCCGGCTTCAGCGCGAAGAGCGGCTGGCTGACCTCGGCGACGTACGGCGGCAGCAGTTGGCTCGGCCACTCCACCACCCTGTCCGGCCTGTGGGTCGACACCCAGCAGCGGTACCGCACGGTCATGGCCAGCGACCACCTGTCCCTGACCAAGGTGTTCCAGAAGACCGGCGCCTGGGACACGGTCGGCATCATGCCGGGCGTGCAGAAGGGCTGGCCGGAGCAGAAGTTCTACGGCCTCGACAAGGTCTACAACGCCTTCCAGATGGGCTACCAGGGTCCGAAGTTCAGCTGGTCGACCATGCCCGACCAGTACGCCCTGGAGGCGTTCCAGCGGCTGGAGCACGGCCGCACCGACCGCGACAAGCCGCTGATGTCGGAGATCATCCTGACCTCCAGTCACCAGCCCTGGGCGCCGATCCCGAAGATGGTCGGCTGGGACGAGCTCGGCGACGGTTCGGTCTTCGAGGACATCCAGGCGGACGGCGAGAAGGCGTCCGACGTCATCGCCGACTCCGACAAGTCCAAGAAGGAGTACGGCAGGTCCATCCAGTACTCGGTGACCGCCCTGACCCAGTGGCTGGAGCGTTACGGCACCGACGACACCGTCCTGGTGTTCCTCGGCGACCACCAACCCATCAGCCGGGTCAGCGGCAACAACGCGAGCCGGGACGTGCCGGTCTCGATCGTCGCCAAGGACCCGAAGGTCCTCGACAAGATCGCCGCCTGGAACTGGACGGACGGCCTGAAGCCGGCCCACGACGCCCCGGTGTGGAAGATGAGTTCCTTCCGCGACAGGTTCCTGAAGGCGTACGGCTCGACCCCGCACCCGACGACGGGCTGAGCGCCGGGCGGGGCGTCGCGTCAGCCGCCCGAGGTGTCCAGTTCCGCGTCCTCGCTGATGCCCGCGCAGTCGTACGGGTCCTTCAGCCAGCCGTCCGGCAGCACGACCCGGTTGTTGCCGGAGGTGCGGCCCCGGGGGCCGTCGGCGCCGGTGGGCCAGGGCTGGTCGAGGTCCAGCTCGTCGAGACCGGCCCGGAGTTCGGCGAGCGACGAGGTGATGGCCAGCCGCTTGCGCATCTCGGAGCCGACCGCGAAGCCCTTGAGGTACCAGGCGACGTGCTTGCGGAAGTCGATGACCCCGCGCGGCTCGTCGCCGATCCACTCGCCGAGCAGGGTGGCGTGCCGGACCATGACGTCGGCGACCTCGCGGAGCGAGGGCCGGGCGATGTCCTCGGTCCGTCCCTCGAAGGCGGCCACGAGGTCGGCGAAGAGCCAGGGCCGGCCGAGGCAGCCGCGTCCGACGACCACGCCGTCGCAGCCGGTCTCGCGCACCATGCGTAGGGCGTCCTCGGCCGACCAGATGTCGCCGTTGCCGAGGACGGGGATCTCCGGGACGTGTTCCTTCAGGCGGGCGATCGCCTCCCAGTCGGCGGTGCCGCCGTAGTGCTGGGCGGCGGTGCGTCCGTGCAGCGCGATCGCGGTGACGCCCTCCTCGACGGCGATACGGCCCGCGTCGAGGTAGGTGATGTGATCGTCGTCGATGCCCTTGCGCATCTTCATCGTCACCGGCAGGTCGCCGGCCCCGCTCACCGCCTCGCGCAGGATCGCGCGCAGCAGAGGGCGCTTGAAGGGAAGCGCGGAGCCGCCGCCCTTCCGCGTCACCTTGGGGACCGGGCAGCCGAAGTTCAGGTCGATGTGGTCGGCGAGGCCCTCCTCCGCGATCATGCGGACGGCCTTGCCGACGGTCGCCGGGTCGACGCCGTACAGCTGGATCGAGCGCGGCTTCTCGGTCGCGTCGAAGTGGATCAGCTGCATGGTCTTCTCGTTGCGCTCGACCAGCGCCCGGGTCGTGATCATCTCGCTCACGAACAGGCCCTTGCCCCCGCTGAACTCCCGGCACAGGGTCCGGAAGGGAGCGTTGGTGATCCCGGCCATGGGGGCCAGGACGACCGGCGGGGTGACGGTGTGCGGGCCGATCCGGAGGGTCGCGTTCTGCGTGGGCGCGGTCGTGGGCATCCACCCATTGTCACGCATCGGACGGTGTGCCCGGCCGCAGGTTCCCGCACCCGACTCCCTCCCCGCCCCCTCCCCCTCACCCGTGCACGCGCCCCCACCCCACTCCCCCCCACACACACCCCACCTCCACCCGCAGCCCCGGACCTCGCACTCGCAACCGTCACCACCCCCGCGACCGCAGGCATCCCATGTATCGACCATTAGTTAGGCGCACTATTGATGTCGGCTACGATGAACCGCATGCCCGAGCTCAGCCCTCGCCGACGGCTCCTGGTGCTCGCGATCTGCTGCATGAGCCTGCTGATCGTGAGCCTCGACGTCACCGTCCTCAACGTCGCCCTGCCCGCGATGCAGAGCGATCTGCACGCCTCCACCGCCGGCCTCCAGTGGACGATCGACGCGTACACGCTCGTGCTGGCGGTGCTGCTGATGCTGGCGGGATCGACCGCCGACCGGATCGGCCGCAAGAAGGTCTTCATGGCCGGGCTGGTCGTCTTCACGATCGGCTCGCTCCTGTGCTCGCTCGCCCCGAACCTGGAGCTGCTGGTCGCGGCCCGGATGGTGCAGGCGGTCGGCGGCTCCATGCTGAACCCGGTCGCCATGTCGATCATCACCAACACGTTCACCGACCCCCGCGAGCGGGCCCGCGCCATCGGGGTGTGGGGTGCGGTCGTGGGCATCTCGATGGCCGCGGGGCCGCTGCTGGGCGGACTCCTGGTGGAGTCCGTCGGCTGGCGGTCGATCTTCTGGCTCAACCTGCCGATCGGCCTGGTCGCCCTGCTGGCGACCCTGCGGTACGTCCCCGAGTCCCGCGCGCCGAAGGCCCGCCGCCCCGACCCGGTCGGCCAGCTGCTGGTCATCGCCCTGTTCGGCCCCCTCACCTACGCGATCATCGAGGCGCCGGAGGCGGGCGCCTCGACCAGCCTCCCCTTCGCCGCGGTGGCGCTGGCCTCGCTGATCGGCCTGCTCCGGTACGAGCCCCGGCGCGCTGAACCGCTCGTCGACCTGCGCTTCTTCCGGTCGGTCCCGTTCAGTGGGGCGACCGTGGTCGCGGTCGCCGCGTTCGCCGCGCTGGGCGGGTTCCTGTTCCTGTCCACGCTCTACCTCCAGAACGTGCGGGGCCTCGACGCCCTGCACGCCGGGCTGTGGATGCTGCCCATGGCCGTGCCGATGTTCCTGTGCGCCCCGCTGTCCGGGCGGCTGGTCGGCAGCCGGGGACCGCGGCTGCCGCTGCTGATCTCGGGCGCCGCGATCACGACGAGCGGGCTGCTGTTCGCCGTCTTCGAGGCGGAGACCTCCGACGTGACGCTGTTCCTCGGGTACGTGCTGTTCGGCGTGGGCTTCGGGTTCGTGAACGCGCCGATCACGAACACGGCGGTGTCCGGCATGCCACGCGGTCAGGCGGGCGTCGCGGCGGCGGTCGCCTCCACCAGCCGCCAACTGGGCCAGACGCTGGGTGTCGCGGTGATCGGCGCGGTCCTGGCGGCGGGCGTGAGCACCTCGGCGTACCGCGCCACCTTCGTCTCCGCCGCCGTCCCCGGCTGGTGGATCCTCACCGGCTGCGGTGCCGTCGTTCTCGTCCTGGGCGCCGTGACCACCGGGTCCTGGGCCCGGCGGACGGCGGAACGGACCGCGCGGCGGCTGGAGTCGCCGGAGGTCCGGGAGGCCGCGAGCCTCAGCGCCTGACCCTGCGCTCCACGGCCTCGGTGACCTCGGCGATCTCCGCGGTCCCACCGCCCTCCTCGGCCTCCGCGGAAGACACCTGCGCGAACGCGTACAGCTTCTCCAGCCGCTCCCGCGTCACCTCGTCCGCCGGTGCGTACGTCACCAGCCGCGCCCCGAGTTCCGGGCTCAGCCAGAGGTCGGTGTGGGTGAGGTCCAGGAGGCCGACGTGCGGGTTGCGGAACTGTTTGGTCTTGCTGCGGGTCGCGACGACCTCGTAGCGCTCCCAGTTCTCGCGGAACTCGGGGGACTCCGCCTGGAGCCGCTTGACCAGCATCTTCCAGGCGGGCTCGGTGAGATGGCCGGCCATGGAGGCGCGGAGCTTCGCGGCCATCAGACGCATGGTCTCGTCGAGGTGGACGACCGACTCGCGCCACTGCGGGTGGGTGTGGACGAGGATCATGCAGTTGCGGTCCTCGGGCGGGATCGCGTCCAGGTCGCAGAGCAGACGGGCGTAGGTGCGGTTGTAGGCCAGGATGTCGTAGCGGCTGTTCTGGACGCAGGCCGGCAGCGGGTCGAGCTGGTCGAGCACCTCGCGTACGGCGTCGGTGACCCCGGTGCACGACGAGGCGGGGGTCGGGTCGGTCGCGGCGGCCAGTTGGAAGAGGTGCGCCCGTTCGCTCGGGTCGAGCAGCAGTGTGCGGGCGAGGGCGTCCAGCACCTGGACCGAGACCTGGATGTCCCTGGACTGTTCGAGCCAGGTGTACCAGGTGACGCCCACCGCCGAGAGATGGGCGACCTCCTCGCGACGCAGCCCCGGCGTCCGGCGGCGCGCTCCGCGTGGGAGACCCACCTGCTCGGGCGTGATCCGCTCACGGCGGCTGCGCAGGAAGGCGGCCAGCTCGTGGCGCCGGATCTCCGAGCCGCCGGCCGCGCGCGACTCGCGGCCCTCCCCCGCCTCACGGACCCGCGGGACCTCGCGGTTTCCCTGGACCTCACCGTTTCCCCGGGTCTCGCGGATCCGCTGGGCCTCGCGCGCGCGTGTCTCCTGGGCCATCGTCGTCATGCCTCCAGCGTGCGGCCGCCCGGACCCTGTTGCCAGGTACTCCTTCTACCAGGATAAGAAGCATCTGGTACCCGTCTGAGCGGCGGCGCAGGCTCGGGAGCGTGACTGAAACCATCGCCACCCCAGCCGCCGCAAGGACGGTCGCGGCGCCCCACGCGCTCGGCTCGCTCGGGCTGTTCACCGTGCTGCTCGGCGCGGCCCTGCCCCTGATCGACTTCTTCATCGTCAATGTCGCCCTGCCCACCATGGGCCGGGATCTCGCCGCGAGCGAGTCCGTCCTCGAACTCGTCGTCGCCGGGTACGGGCTCGCGTACGCCGTTCTGCTCGTGCTGGGCGGCCGGCTCGGCGACCTGTTCGGCCGGCGCCGGCTCTTCCTGGGCGGCATGGCCGCCTTCGGCCTGACCTCGCTGGCCTGCGGACTCGCGCCGGACGCGTGGTCGCTGGTCGCGGCGCGGGTCGCGCAGGGCGCGTCGGCCGCCGCGATGGTTCCGCAGGTGCTGGCCACCATCCAGTCGTCCACCGAGGGGCCGCGTCGCGCCAAGGCGATGAGCCTGTACGGCGCGACGGCCGGGCTGGCCATGGTCGCGGGCCAGATCCTGGGCGGCGTGCTCGTCGCCGCGGACCTCGCCGGCAGCGGCTGGCGGTCCGTGTTCCTCGTGAACGTCCCGGTCGTGGTCGTCGGGCTCGTCCTCGCCGTCCGTACGGTCCCGGAGACGCGCTCGCAGCACCCCGAGCCCGCTGACGGACCCGGCACCGTGCTCCTCGCCGCCGCCCTGCTGACGCTGCTCGCCCCGCTCACCGAGGGCCGGGCGGCGGGCTGGCCGCTGTGGACGTGGCTGTCGCTGGCCGCGTTTCCGCTGGTGACGGGCGCGTTCCTCGCGGTGGAGCGGCGGGCCGACCGGCAGGGCCGTACCCCGCTGGTGCCGCCGAGCCTGTTCGCGCTGACCACGCTGCGGCGCGGCCTGACGATCATGGTGCCGTTCGCGATCGGCTTCAGCGGGTTCATGTTCGTCATCGCCGTGGCGCTCCAGAGCGGGGCGGGGCTGGGCCCGGTGCCGGCCGGTCTGGCGCTCACGCCGATGGCCCTGGCCTTCTTCCTCGTCTCGCTGGCCGGGCCACGGCTGGTGGCGCGGTTCGGGTCCCGGGTGGTCACGGCGGGCTCGGTGGTCCAGGGCGTGGGTGTCGTCCTCATCCTGCTGGCGGTGCGCGCCGACTGGCCGGACGTCGGCTTCGTCGAGCTGCTGCCGGGCGCGGCGGTCGCCGGTGCGGGGCAGGCTCTCCAACTGCCCGTCGTCATGCGGATCGTGATGTCCGAGGTGCCGCCGGCCCGCGCGGGCGTCGGCAGCGGGGTGATGGTGACCACCCAACAGGCCTCGCTGGCGCTGGGTGTGGCCACTCTCGGCACCCTGTTCCTGTCCCTGGTCCCGGGGATGGGCATAAGGGACGCCCTGGTCACCACGCTGGCCGTGCAGTTGGGCGGGATCGTCGTGACGGGGCTGCTGAGCCTGCGGCTGCCGCGCAGGGTGGGGTGACTCCGGCGCCCGGGACCGGCCTCGGGAACGGCTTGGACAACTCGACGGGACGAAACCCCTGTTGATGTTGGTATTGCTGCACACTCCTTGCTGGCCGAGATTTCGGGAGGCGTGGTGCTGGAGATCAATACGAGCAAGGTGAGCCGCTGGGACCAGCACGGGCGGGAGCATGTCGTCAGAGTGCGGCGCGCGGGAGTGCAGCGCACGATCAGATGTGACACGTGCGGCTGGCGCAAGGGGGCGCAGTTCCTGCCCTGGCTGAAGGCCGAGGAACACCTCGCCGAGGCGCACCAGGCGACGGTGGATCCCTCGGAGGGCCGCGAGCCGCGATGACTTCCGGCCGTCCCGGAGGTCATAGGGACGACGAATGGACATCGCACCGGGAGGCCGGCCCATGAGCGCTCTGCACGAGACCCTGCGACGGTACGTCGACGACGGCACCGTCCCCGGAGCGGTGGGCCTCGTGGCCCGCGGCGGCTCGGTGGAGGTGGTGACCGCCGGTTCGCAGGACAGCGAGGGCACCGCCCCGATGGACCGGGAGTCCCTCTTCCGGATCGCCTCGATCACCAAGCCGGTCACGGCGGCGGCACTGCTGATGCTGGTGGAGGAGGGGCGGCTGGCCCTGGACTCGCCGGTGGCCGAGTGGCTGCCCGAACTGGCTGACCCGGTGGTGGTCCGTACGCCGTCCGCTCCCGTCGAGGACGTGGTGCCGGCGGCCCGCCCGATCACCGTCGAGGACCTGCTGAGCTCCCGTCCGGGCTGGGGCTTCCCGGCCGACTTCTCGCTGCCGGCGGTGCAGGCCCTGTTCGGCATGCACAAGGACGGTCGGGCCCCGCAGGCCTACCCGGACCCGGACACCTGGCTGGCGGAGCTGGCCCGCGTGCCCCTGCTGTACCAGCCGGGCGAGGCCTGGCTGTACGACACCGCCTCCGATCTCCAGGGGATCCTGATCTCACGGGCGTCCGGCCGCACCTTGCCCGAGTTCCTCGCGGAACGGATCTTCGAGCCGCTCGGCATGAAGGACACGGCGTTCGAGGTCCCGAAGGAGAAGCGGGACCGCTTCACCACCGCCTATCGTCCCGACGGCGCGGGTTCGCTGGCGGTGGCGGACACCCCGGACGGCGGGTGGCACCGCGTCCCGGCCTTCCCGTCGGGCGGCGGCGGGCTGGCGTCCACGGCCGACGACTGGCTGGCGTTCGCCCGTCTGCTCCTGAGCGGCGGCGAGGCGGGCGGCCGCACCCTTCTCTCCCCGACCTCCGTGCGTCGCATGACGACCAATCACCTGACGGCACGGCAAAGGGAGTTCGGCTCCCTGTTCCTGGAGGGCCAGGGCTGGGGCTACGGCGGCGGGGTCGACGTCTCCCCCGTCGACCCCTGGAACGTGCCCGGCCGCTACGGCTGGGTCGGCGGCACGGGAACGACGGCCCACATCGTCCCGCAGACGGGCACGGTCACCATCCTCCTCACCCAGGTGGCGATGGAGAACCCGACGCCCACGCCCCTGATGCGGGACTTCTGGCGGTGCACGGCGGGGAGCTGACCTCCGGCGGGATCGCCGGAGCCATCAGGCACGGTTCGGTGCCGCCTCCGGCTCGGGCTCCGGACCCTGCTTCGGCCCCGGACCCTGCTCCGGCTCCGGCTCCGGCTCAGAGAGATGCGCTGCCGCGCGGCGGGGGAGCAGCAGCGGGGTGGCCAGCAGGAGCACACCGGCCAGGCCGATGGCCGTACGTGGGCCGAGCAGGCCGCCCAGCACGCCCCAGACGGCGGTCAGGAGCGCGGTCGACGCCTTGGTCGTCACCGCCCAGGCGGACAGTGTGCGGGCGACCCGGTCGGTCGCGGTGCGCTCGAGGCGGTAGGTGGCGTACACGGGGTTGAAGACCCCGCAGCAGAAGATGAGCCCGAGCTCGACGCCCATCACCAGCAGCAGCCCGCCGGTGCCCGGCCCGAGGAACGCCAGGCCGACGGGCCAGATCGCGCGCAGCGCCCCCGCCCCGGCCAGAATCCGGTGCTGCCCGAAGCGGGTGACGAGCGGTCGGGCCAGCCGCGAGCCGAGCAGTCCGCCGATCGCGGGCGCGGCGAAGGCGAGGCCGTACTGCCACGGCGCGAAGCCGAGCCGGCCGAGCATCAGGACGGTCAGCAGCGGCTGGGTGGCCATCACCAGGCCGTTGAACAGGGCGGTGTTGAAGAACAGGGGACGCAGCGTCGGGTCGGCGAGGATGTACCGCCAGCCGTCGAGCAGGTCCCCGGCCCGCATCCGCACGGCCTCCCGGCGCTCGGCCGGCGGCTCGTGCCCGCCCATCGCGCGCAGGCCCAGGGCCGAGAGCAGGTAGCTGACCGCGTC
Organism: Streptomyces sp. NBC_00080; assembly: GCF_045041255.1. Lineage (NCBI taxonomy): Bacteria > Bacillati > Actinomycetota > Actinomycetes > Kitasatosporales > Streptomycetaceae > Streptomyces > Streptomyces sp. NBC_00080. The sequence goes on along the minus strand of NZ_CP108235.1, from coordinate 6,311,078 downwards.
GGCCACCACCGTCGCCACCGGACCGAGGAGCCCGATCGCCACGCCGCCCAGCGGCGGGCCGATGATCGTGGTCGTCCAGGTGGTGGACTCGAACCGGGCGTTGGCCACGAGCAGGTCCTCCGCCGGCAGCAGTGTCTTCAGGTAGGCGCCGGAGGCGGCACGGAAGGTGATGTCGGCCGCCGCGACGACGACCGAGACCAGCAGGAGCTGAACGAAGGAGAGGACGCCGCACGCGAACGCGGCGGGGATCGTCAGCAGCGCCGCGCACCGCACCAGGTCCATCGCGATCAGCACCGGCCGCTTGCCGCGGAACTCCACCCACGGGCCGAGCGGTACCGCCACGACCGCGCCCACCGCGGCCCCCACGGAGGCGAGCGCGGCGACCTCGGCCGGTCCGGCGTGCAGCACCTGGACGGCGATCAGCGGGAACGCGCCGAAGGCGAGCCAGGTGCCGAGCGCGCTGGTTCCGTACGCTCCCCAGAGCCACCCGAAGCGCCGCCCCAGCCGGTGCCCGCTCCTCATGCCCGCCGCCCCTCGCCCCTAATCCGCACAACCGATCCGCGTCCGGAAGCATCAAAGCGAGCAACCCACCCCGGGATCAAACAACCGCAGGACCATGCGAACACAACCATCGGTTGTATCCATAGGGTGTCCGCCATGGATCTCGACACCGTCCGGACCTTCGTCGTCGCCGCCGACGCGGGGCAGTTCCAGGAGGCCGCCGCCGAGCTGGCGATCACCCAGCAGGCCGTCTCGAAGCGGATCGCCGCGCTGGAGCGCAATCTCGGGGTGCGGCTGTTCACCCGCACCCCACGCGGCGCCGAACTCACCATCGACGGGCAGGCGTTCCTGCCCCACGCACGCGAGCTGCTGCGCGTCACCGAGCGCGCGGTCGCGTCCGTGCGCACCGGCCACCGTCCGCTGCGCGTCGACGTGATCGCCTCACGCGGCGCGGCGACGGGCCTGATGCGCGGCTTCCACCGCGCACACCCCGAGATCGACCTCGACGTGGTGATGCTGTTCGACATCGAGAGGGCCGTAGCCGCCATCCGGTCCGGTGCGATCGACGCGTCCTTCCGCGCCGTCGCCGCGCCCGGCAGGCCGCTGCCCGAGGACATCGCGTCCGTCCGGGTGCTCGACGAGCCGCTCCAGCTCCTCACCGGCTCCGCCCACGCGCTGGCGGGCGCCCGGTCGGTGCCCCTGGCCCAGCTCGCCGGGCACCGGATCTGGATGCCCGGCCTCGCCCCCGGAACCGAGTGGACCGCCTACTACGACGACCTGATCGCCGAGTTCGGCCTCACCATCGAGGCGACCGGCCCCAACTTCGGCTCCGACGCCCTTCTCGACACCATCGCCGACACTCCGGCCCTGGCCACCTTCATGGGCGGGCAGACCCGTCTCGTCTGGCCCACCGGCCACGGCCTGCGCCTCATCCCGGTGACCGACCCGACGCCCGTCTATCCGCACTCGCTCCTCTGGCACCGGGACAACCCCCACCCGGCGCTGGCCACCCTCCGCGCCCACCTCGACGCCACGGCGGCCGGCCACGGCGCCGCCGGGACCTGGGCGCCGGGCTGGGTGCTGCCGCACTGAACCCCTCGCGTCTACGCGAGCGGGGACCGACCTGATCGTTCCTCGGTCGGTGCGAGGGAAGCGGCCCGGTCGTCGCGGGCGTCGAGGTCGCCGACCAGCCGCCGCAGCACCGGCCCGTACTCGGGGTGGGCCAGGGCGTGGGCCAGCTGGGCGACGAGGTAGTCGGCCGGGTTGCCCGTGTCGTACCAGCGGCCCTGGATGACCTGGCCGTACACCGCGCGGCCGCGGGCGTAGGCGTTGATGGCGTCGGTCAGGTAGATCTCACCGGTCCGGTGCTCGTACCAGCGGCGGGTCTGCTCGCGCAGCTCGTCGATGATGCCGGGCGTGACGACGTAGCCGCCGATGGCCGCGTACGCCGACGGTGCCCGCGCGGGGTCGGGTTTCTCGACGAGGCCGGTGATGCGCAGGGTGCCGTCGCCGAGGTCCTCCTTGACGACGGGGACGCCGTAGCGCTGGGAGTCGGCGGGGTCCATCGGCAGCAGGGCCAGCACCGGGCAGCCGGTCTGCTCGTAGGCGCGGATCAGTTGCTGGGCGCGGGGGGTCTCGGCGACGAAGACGTCGTCGGGCCACAGGACCAGGACCGGCTCGTCCCCGAAGGAACGGGCGGCGTTCAGCACCGGCGTGCCGTTGCCGTACGGACCGCGCTGGTCCAGATAGGTGATGTGGCCCCTGCGAGCCAGCTCGCCGACCTCCTCGACCGCGTCCGCGTAGGACGTCCTGCCGTCGGCGCGGAGCTGCTCGACGAGGGCCGGGTTGGGGCGGAAGTGGTCCTGAATCAGGCTCTTGCCGCCGGATACGACGATGGTGATGTCGGTGATGCCCGAGTCCACCAGCTCGCGCACGGTGTGCTCGATCACCGGCTTGTCGCCGACCGGGAGCATCTCCTTCGGGATGGCCTTCGTGAGGGGCAGCAGCCGCGAGCCGAGGCCGGCGGCGGGGATCACGGCCCGGCGGATCGTCGGCGCCATCAGGCCGGCCCCCGCAGTCCCCGCATCAGCAGGTCCACCAGCGCCGTGAAGTCCTCCTGGGCACCCGGTCGCTCCCACACCCGGTGGTAGCCGGGGTCGTGGAAGCGGCCGGTGGCCTGGAAGACGGCGCCGGCGGTGGTCCTCGGGTCGGGGACGGCGAAGTCGCCCGACGCCACTCCCGCCTCGATGATCCGGGTGAGCTGGCCGGTCAGGTCGGCGAGGTGCTCGCCGACCACCTCGCCGCTCTCCCCGGTCAGGACCATGTAGGTGGCGAACAGCTCGGGGTCGTCGCCCGCCTTGCGCCGCTTGGCCTCGAAGAGGGCCGCGAGCCAGTCGCGCAGCCGGGTCTCCGGGGCACGTGTCCCGTCGGCGGTGATGGCGGAGAGGGTCTCGGACGTACGGTCCAGCCACCGCTTCGTGACCGCCTCGCGCAGCGCCGCCTTCGTCCGGAAGTGCCGGTAGACGCTGCCGTGACTGACGCCGAGCGCGCGGGCCACGTCGACCACGGTGGCCTTGGCCGGGCCGTGGCGGCGCAGCACCTCCTCGGTCGCCTCGAGGATGCGCTCGGCGGTCAGGGTCTCGGTGGTCGGTGACATGCTCAGACCGTACCCGGAGGGCGGGTCAGCGCTCGCTGTCGAGGTGGGCCATCGCGGCGGCCGAGTAGCGTTCACCGGCGGCCGCGTCGGCCGGGACGGCGGCCTCGATCGCGGCGAGGTCGGCGGCCTCGAGGACGACGTCCAGCGCACCCAGCGACTCCGCCAGCCGTTCCCTGGACCGGGCGCCCACCAGCGGCACGATGTCCTCGCCCTGGGCCAGCACCCAGGCGATCGCGATCTGCGCGACGGAGACGCCCTTCTGCTCGGCGATCTTCCGCAGGGCCTCCACCAGGTTCAGGTTGTGCTGGAGGTTGTCGCCCTGGAAGCGCGGCGAGTAGGCCCGGAAGTCGTTCGCGGCGAGCTTGCGGTCGGGGGTGAAGTGCCCGGAGATCAGCCCGCGCGACAGCACGCCGTACGCCGTGATGGAGATCCCCAGCTCCCGGGTGACCGGCAGGATCGACCGCTCGATGCCACGCGAGATCAGCGCGTACTCGATCTGGAGGTCGGCGATCGGCGCGGTGGCGGCGGCCTTGCGGATGGTCTCGGCGCCGACCTCGCTGAGGCCGATGTGCCGGACGTGCCCCTTCTCGACCAGCTCGGCGATCGCGCCGACGGTCTCCTCGATCGGTACGTCGGGGTCGAGCCGGGCGATGCGGTAGACGTCGATGTGGTCGACGCCCAGGCGCTGGAGGGAGTAGGCGGCGAAGTTCTTCACGGCCGCCGGACGGCCGTCGTAGCCGCTCCAGCCGCCGTCCGGGTCGCGCAGGGCGCCGAACTTCACGCTCACCTGCGCCTGTTCGCGGCGGGCGGCGGGTGCGGAGCGCAGGGCTTCGCCGATCAGCAGCTCGTTGTGGCCCATGCCGTAGAAGTCGCCGGTGTCCAGCAGCGTCACGCCGGCCTCGAGGGCGGCGTGGATCGTCGCGATCCCCTCGGTCCGGTCCGCGTCGCCGTACAGCGCGGACATGCCCATGCAGCCGAGGCCGAGGGCGGAGACCTGGGGACCGGTGGTGCCGAGGGAACGGGTTCGCATCGTCATGCCCACCAGCCTGGCATGACAGATGACAGATTTCAACATCTGTCATCTGACATCTGTAATCTGCCGTCCGTCATCTGCCGTCCGTCATCCGATATCTGTCCGGTCGACGGGGCCGGAGCGCCGAGGACAATGAGAGATGTCGGTGCGCAGTCACCCCGGCGGCGCCTGCCGCCGACCGAGCGGCCCTTCCGCGCCGCCGTGGAGGCCTGCCATGAGCATTCGCATAGCCACTTTCAACATGGAGAACCTCTTCCGCCGACCCACGGCCTTCCGCATCGAGGACCCGGCGAAGCGCGAGGAGATCCTCGACGACTTCGCCACGCTGGTCGCACTCCTCGACCTGCCGGTGTACACGGACGACGACAAGACGAAGATCGCCGGTGTCATCGAGAAGCACCGTGCGTACGACATCGACCCGAAGGACCCGCCGCCGATCTACGTGAACCAGTCACGTCCGGGCAAGGACTCCGGACTGTTCAAGACGACGGGGTCGGGAAAGAGCACACACGTCGAGGTCACCGCCAAGGGCCGTTCCGCGTGGGCCGGTTGGGCCGAGCTGGGGCAGGACGACTTCGAGCTGACCGTGGTGCGCAACACCGGCCGGGTGGTCTCGGAGGTGGACGCCGACATCCTGCTCACCGTGGAGGTCGAGGACCGGCTCACCCTGGAGCGCTTCAACACGCAGGTGCTGGCCGGGGCGCTCGGCCGGCGGCCGTACCCCTACGCCCTCCTGATCGACGGCAACGATCCCCGGGGTATCGACATCGGGATCCTCAGCCGGCACCCCATCACGTCCGTGCGAACCCATCTCTTCGACACCGGCCCCGAACGTCCCGACCTGCGCCTCTTCAGCCGCGACTGCCCCGAGTTCGAGATCCAGCTCAACGGGACACCCCTGGTGCTCCTCGGCAACCACCTGAAGAGCAAGTTCCAGGACAACCCCGACCTGCGTCTGGCCCAGGCGGAGCGGGTCGCGGAGATCTACCGGGCCGCACTGGAGCGCACCCCGCACGTCATCGTCGCCGGGGACCTCAACGACGACCCGGACAGCGACCCCGCGACGGTCCTACGGGACACCGGTCTGCGGGACGTGATGAGTCACCGCGCCTATCGCGGACTGCCCGGCACCCACGGGGAGTGCAAGAGCGAGCGGGACAAGCTCGACTATCTCCTGCTCTCCCCCGAGCTGTGGCCGGAGGTCCAGCACGTCGGGCTGGAGACCCGCGGCATCTTCGCGAAGGACATCAAGTCCTTCGACACGGTGACCTCGAAGGGCACCGCGGCCTCCGACCACGCGGCGCTCTACGTGGACCTGGACCTGTAGACACGGACGAAGTGGCCCCAGGCGTCCGCGCCGAACGCCAGCACCCCTCGGGCGGGGTCCTTGCTGTCCCGGACCGGGACGAGGGAGGGGTGATGGTCGGCGACTTCGAGGCAGGCGCCGCCGTCCTGATTGCTGTAGCTGCTCTTGCGCCACACAACACCGCTCAGGTCGATGGCTCGCACAGAACTTCCTCCAACAATCGCCGGATGAACACACGCGATCCGTCCGGGGAAAGGGCCAAATCGCGTACCAGATCGTATCTGAGCTGGAGCCGTTCGACCTTGGCCGTTTCCTGAACCAGCTCGCCCGCGTAACCGGTCTCCACCCAGGCAACGGTACTGCCGTCAGGTTGCCGCAAGAAGACTGTGTCGGTGTTCGACAAGGCGTGAAGTCCAGTCGAGAACGGCAGGACGTGAAGGGTCACTTTCTTGCGCTCACCCATAGCCAACAGGTGCTCCAACTGCCCACGCCACTCGCCGGAGTCGCGCAGCGTCGTACGCAGCACCGACTCGGAGAGGATCGAACGGAAGCGCGGCGCATCCTCCGCCACCAGCAGCTGGCTGCGCCCCATGCGTGCCTCGACTTGCCCTGTCAGCTCCTCCCCATCCAAGCCACCCGCTTCCAGGAACTCGCGGGCGTAGCCCGGGGTTTGCAACAAGCCGTGCAGGTTCGCCGAGGCGTAGTGCCACAGACTGACCGCCTCGGCCTCCAACTCCATGTACCGCCGATACTGCTCCTTGAACTGCGACGGATCCGCCACCGCCAGTTCCCACAGCGTGAGCAGCATCGGGGCCGTGCCGTAATGCTGGTCCAGCGCCTCCACGATCTCCGGGCTGCCCAGGCTCTGGCCGCCCTCCATCTTTCCGAACGTCGACGCGTTCCAGCCCAGGACCACCTCCAACTGCCGCAGACTGTCCCCCTTCTCGGTCCGCAGGAGGCGCAGCTCTTCCGCGAAACGTCGCCGGGGTTCCTGGCTACGGCCCGTGATCACCCGCCTGGACGGCATCCAACCCTCCGGAATTTGTGGAATATGCGCTGTCCGACGACGCCCAGCCCCACGTCAGCGGCGCGCCGATCCCGATCTCGGGCCATCCTGACGACGACCCCCACCACGCAGAGTAGCCCAACTGTCACAATTAGTATGTAAGTTGGGTGAAAGGAGCGAAAGACATGCACGACACGCAGCACGAGCCGGGCGCCCTGCTCTACGACCCCGCGACGGACAAGGTCGGCGAGTACCAGGACCGGTCCGGGCCCTACGCGATGCTGCGGCCCGTCGGCGGCGGCCGGGAGTGGCAGGCCGACCCGGCGACGCTGCGGCCGGCGACGACCGAGGAGCGGCTGAGCGCGGGCGTGCGGGCGGCGAACCGGCGCGCACGGACCGACGCGCCGTTCATGGTCGGCATCGGCACGCCCCGTCCGCCCGCCCCGGAGCCGGACTGCGCCGAGTGCGAGGACCTGGCGTCGCGCCGGGAGAGCGCCCGCGCCGCGCACGACTACAGCGCGGAGACCGACGCGAACGTGCTGCTGCGCGGCCATCAGAAGCGGGCACACCCCGCATGACGAGTGCCGGGCCCCTCGGAAGGGACCCGGCACCGGCGTTCAGGCAACGAAGAGGAAATACGAGGTCAGCAGCCGATCAGGCGGCCGGCGAGGTAGCTCTCGATCTGGTCGAGGGACACCCGCTCCTGCTTCATCGAGTCACGCTCGCGGACGGTCACCGCGTTGTCGTCCAGGGTGTCGAAGTCGACGGTCACGCAGTACGGCGTACCGATCTCGTCCTGGCGGCGGTAGCGGCGGCCGATGGCACCGGCGTCGTCGAACTCGATGTTCCAGTTCTGGCGCAGCGCGGCGGCGAGGCCCTTGGCCTTGGGCGACAGCTCCGGGTTACGGGACAGCGGCAGGACCGCGACCTTCACCGGGGCCAGACGGTGGTCCAGACGCAGAACGGTCCGCTTCTCCAGCTTGCCCTTGGCGTTGGGCGCCTCGTCCTCGATGTAGGCGTCGAGGAGGAAGGCCAGCATCGCGCGGCCGACACCGGCCGCGGGCTCGATGACGTAGGGGGTCCAGCGCTCCTGGGCCTCCTGGTCGAAGTAGGAGAGGTCCTGGCCGGAGGCCTTGGCGTGGGCGGAGAGGTCGAAGTCGGTGCGGTTGGCGACACCCTCCAGCTCGCCCCACTCGTTGCCGCCGAACTGGAAGCGGTACTCGATGTCAGCGGTGCGCTTGGAGTAGTGGGAGAGCTTCTCCTTCGGGTGGTCGTACCACCGCATGTTCTCCTCGCGCAGGCCCAGGCCGGTGTACCAGTTCCAGCGCTGCTCCATCCAGTACTCCTGCCACTTCTCGTCCTCGCCCGGCTTGACGAAGAACTCCATCTCCATCTGCTCGAACTCGCGGGTGCGGAAGATGAAGTTGCCGGGCGTGATCTCGTTGCGGAAGGACTTGCCCATCTGCGCGATGCCGAACGGCGGCTTGCGGCGCGAAGTGGTCTGCACCTGGGCGAAGTTGGTGAAGATGCCCTGGGCGGTCTCGGGGCGCAGGTAGGCGATGGAGCCGGTGTCCTGCGTGGGGCCGAGGTGGGTGGAGAGCAGACCCGAGAACTGCTTGGGCTCGGTGAACTGGCCCTTGTTGCCGCAGTTGGGGCAGTTCACGTCCGCCAGGCCGTTCTCCGGCAGGCGGTGGTGCTTGGCCTCGTACGCCTCCTCCAGGTGGTCCGCGCGGAACCGCTTGTGGCAGGAGGTGCACTCGGTCAGCGGGTCGGAGAAAGTGGCGACGTGGCCGGAGGCCACCCAGACCTCGGGGGCCAGGATGACGGACGAGTCGATGCCGACCACGTCCTCGCGCGACGTCACCATGTAGCGCCACCACTGGCGCTTCAGGTTCTCCTTGAGCTCGACACCCAGCGGTCCGTAATCCCAGGCGGCCTTCTGGCCGCCGTAGATCTCACTGCACGGGAATACGAAGCCACGGCGCTTGCTCAGGCTGACGATGGTGTCGATCTTGTCGGCGGCCACGGTGCTCTCTTCATAACGACGACGGGCGGCGAAGCGAGATGCGCTTCCAGAGAAGACTTCAGGGTACCGGCGGGGACTCCCCCTCGACCAAATCGGATCCCTACCCAGACCCTTACCCAGCCGTTACCAGGCCTTGTTGACAACGGTTTCCATATTTGTTGAAAATGACTGTCATGAACGTACGACGACGACTCATATCCGGCACCGCGGTCGCGGCGGTCACGGCCTTCGGCCTCGGCACCCTCTCCGCCTGCTCCTCCGACAGCGCGGCCGCGGCCAACACGGACAAGTTCGACGTCGTCGCGTCGTTCTACCCGATGGCCTTCCTCGCCGAGCAGATAGGCGGGGACCATGTGAACGTCACCAGCCTCACCGAGCCCGGCCAGGAGCCGCACGACCTGGAGATCAGCGCCAAGCAGACCGCCGTGCTCCAGGAGTCCGACGCGGTGCTCTACCTCAAGGACCTGCAGCCCTCCGTCGACGACGCTGTGGCCCAGTCCGAGATCAAGACGAAGATCGACGCCGCCTCCCTCACCACGCTGGAGAAGCACGGCAACGAGGTCGGCGGCCACGCGGCCGAGCACGACGACCACGAGAACGAGGAGCTGTCCGGCCTCGACCCGCACATCTGGCTCGACCCGGTGCGCTACTCCCAGGTCGCCGAGGGTGTCGGCAACGCCTTCGAGAAGGCCGATCCGGACCACGCGGCCGCCTACAAGGCGAACACCGCGGCCCTCGTGAAGAAGCTCGGCGCCCTGAACACACAGTTCAAGGACGGACTGGCGAACACGAGGACCAAGGTCTTCGTCACCACGCACGCCGCCTTCGGCTACCTCGCCGAGCGCTACGGCCTGACCGAGGAGGCCATCAACGGCCTCGACCCCGAGTCGGAGCCCAGCGCCGCCCGCGTGAAGGAGCTTGAGAAGATGGCGAAGGCCGACGGCGTCACGACCGTGTTCTACGAGACGCTCGTCAGCGACAAGACCGCGAAGACCATCGCCTCCGACGCGAACCTCAAGACCGACGTCCTCGACCCGATCGAGGGCATCACGAAGAAGTCCCGGGGCACGGACTACTTCTCGGTCCAGGAGGCCAACCTCAAGGCGCTGAAGACAGCCCTGGGAACGAAGTGATCTCTACGGAGGGCGTCATGGACGCGAGCGTCACCGGCGCGAAGGCCGAGTCCGTCTCATCGGAGTCCGTCCCGGAGTCCGTCGCGTCGGATTCCGTCGCGTCGGAGTCCGTCATCTCGCTGCGCGGTGTCCGCGCCGAGCTGGGCTCGCGCCCGGTCCTGCGGGGCATCGACCTCACCGTGCGGCGCGGTGAGGTCGTCGCCCTGCTCGGCGCGAACGGCTCGGGCAAGTCGACCGCCGTGCGCAGCGTGATCGGGCAGGTCCCGGTCAGCGCCGGGGAGGTCGAGCTGTTCGGCACCCCGCAGCGCCGGTTCCGGGACTGGGCGCGGATCGGGTACGTCCCGCAGCGCACGACGGCCGCCGGCGGGGTCCCGGCCACGGTGACGGAGATCGTCTCCTCGGGCCGGCTCTCCCGCACCCGTTTCGGCGTCTTCCGCAAGGCCGACCGGGAGGCCGTACGGCACGCCCTGGACCTCGTGGGCATGGCCGACCGGGCCAGGGACAACGTCGACGCCCTCTCCGGCGGCCAGCACCAGCGCGTGCTCATCGCCCGCGCGCTGGCCGCCGAACCCGAACTGCTGATCATGGACGAGCCGATGGCGGGCGTCGACCTGGCCAGCCAGGAGGTCCTGGCGCAGACCCTGAAGGACCAGGTCGCGGCCGATACGACGGTGCTCCTCGTCCTGCACGAACTGGGCCCCCTGGAGCCGCTGATCGACCGGGCGGTCGTCCTGCGCGACGGCTGCGTCCAGCACGACGGCCCGCCCCCGCGCGCCCTCGGCCAGCACGCGCTGCCCGGCCACGACCACGTACACCCGCACGCACCCGCGGGCGCCGAACCGATCCGCACGGGACTGCTGAGCTGATGGACTTCCTGAACTACGCCTTCATGCAGCGGGCGCTGCTGGCCGCCGTCCTGGTCGGCATCACGGCCCCCGCCGTCGGCATCTACCTCGTCCAGCGCCGCCAGGCCCTCATGGGCGACGGCATCGGCCATGTCGCGATGACCGGTGTCGGCCTGGGCTTCCTGCTGTCCTGGTCCCCGGTGTGGATGGCCACCGCCATCTCGGTCCTGGGCGCGGTGACCATGGAACTGATCCGCTGGTACGGCAGAACCCGCGGCGACATCGCCCTCGCCATGCTCTTCTACGGCGGTATGGCCGGCGGCGTGATGTTCATCAACCTCGCGCCGGGCGGCTCGAACGCCAACCTGACGTCGTACCTGTTCGGATCGCTGTCCACCGTCTCCGAGTCGGACGTCACGGCCATCTGCCTGCTCGCGGCCTTCGTGGTCGTCGTCACCCTGGGCCTGCGCCGCCAGCTCTTCGCGGTCAGCCAGGACGAGGAGTTCGCCCGGGTGACCGGCCTGCCGGTCCGCGCGCTGAACCTGCTGACGGCGATCACGGCGGCGGTCACCGTGACGGTGGCGATGCGGGTGGTGGGCCTGCTGCTGGTGTCGGCCCTGATGGTGGTCCCGGTGGCCGCGGCCCAACAGCTCAGCCGCAGCTTCGCCGCCACCTTCGCGATCGCGGTGGCGATCGGCGTGACGGTGACCATCGGCGGCACGGTCACCTCCTACTACCAGGACGTCCCGCCCGGTGCGACGATCGTGCTGCTGACCATCGCCGCGTTCATCGCGCTGAGCGTGCTGGCCGCTCCGCTGGCCCGGCGCCGCGCCCGCGCGCTGGCGGCGGCCCAACCCGCCGGCGATCCGGCGGAGTGCGCGATTCCGGCCACCCGGGCGGCGGGGGACGAGGTCGGCGTCTGACCGCGCACAGTCGGGGCTGGCACAATGGCCCGGCAAGCCGCAGACGTGAGGAGGCAACGGTGACAACCGCTGGACCGCCCGTGAAGGGCCGTTCCACCCGGCAGCGTGCCGCCGTGGCGGCGGCGCTCGACGAGGTCGACGAGTTCCGCAGCGCCCAGGATCTGCACGACATGCTCAAGCACAAGGGCGACTCGGTGGGTCTGACCACGGTCTACCGCACCCTCCAGTCCCTCGCCGACGCGGGCGAGGTCGACGTCCTGCGCACCTCGGACGGCGAGTCGGTGTACCGCCGGTGCTCCACCGGCGAGCACCACCACCACCTCGTCTGCCGCGTCTGCGGCAAGGCCGTGGAGGTGGAGGGCCCGGCGGTGGAGAAGTGGGCCGAGGCCATCGCCGCGGAACACGGCTACGTCAACGTGGCCCACACGGTGGAGATCTTCGGCACCTGTTCCGACTGCGCGGGTGCCGCCGGCGGCTGAGCGGTTGTGCGGTGCGGGTCGGGTGGGGTGACCGGACCCCGGGGGCTGCGCCCCCGGACCCCCGCTGTCGGCCCTGAACGGGCCTCGTCCTCAAGCGCCGGACGGGCTGAAGACACTCAGCTGCGGTCGAAGCAGCGTTCCAGTTCGTCCAGGTCGTAGAACTTGCTGCCCTTGGCCATCGGGGTGCAGGCGGCCTTGAAGGGCGTCTCCTGCTCGTTGTAGAGCATGCGGACCAGGAACCGGCCGTTCTTCTCGTAGACGTCCCACTGGATGTTCGAGGCGAGGGGGGCCACGTCGGCGCCGCGCCACGGGTTCGAGGCGTAGGTGTACGGCCGGGTGGCGGTGACCGGCTTCGTGCTGCCGGGCAGGCCCATCAGGGCGGCCAGCGGGATGATCTCCTCGGCGTGGGTGAAGCGGAGTTCGGCGCCCAGGTTGCCGGTACCGGACCGCTTGGCCTCCACCTGCCGGAAGAAGTCGTCGAGCAGGACGTCCGCCATCTTGTACGTGATGTCGCTGTCGGCGAAGCCGGGACCCTTCTCGTAGAAGTCCTCGGCGTCGCTCAGGTACCCGAACCAGGCGGCGTCGGAGGTGGAGAGGTACCGCTGCATCCCCCAGCCCTCACCGCCCGGACTCTCCTCGCTCATCGCGGGGGCGATGGCGTACAGGTTGTAGACCGCCTGGGCCGCGGCGACCCGGTCGGCGTCGGCGAGCTGATCGACGAAGGCGGCCTTGAACAGGCGCCGCAGGACGCTGTACGCGGCCCGGTGGGTCTTCGGCTGGTCGGTGATCTTCGCCAGGGTGTCCGCGAGGCGCTGGTCGTGCGCGAGGTAGTCGCGGTAGGCCGCGCCGCCGTCGGCCTTGTGGAAGTAGAGCAGGTCCTTGTCGGTGCGGGTCGCGCCGATCAGCGGCCCGAGGGCCGGCTCGGCGTCGGCGAGGGCGCCCGCGTACAGATCAGCGCTGTCGGTGGCCCGGCCCTGGCCGGAGCTGACGACGTCGATCTTCTCGCCGTCGCGCGCGATCCCGGCGAAGAGGGAGGGCAGCCGGGCTGCCGTGCGGGCGGCCGTGTCCTGGATCTCCTCCTTGCCGAGACCGCTCAGGTTGCCGTAGCCGACCTTCGCCATGGCTGCCTGGAGGGCGCGCACCTTCGGGCCGAACTCCTCGCCCTTGCCGGTGAGCTGGCCCGCGGCCTCGGCCTTGTCCCAGAGGGCGAGGATCAGGTCGCCGTCCTCTCTGTCGGTGGCGGAGCGGGAGCCGTGCCGGGAGACGTTCTCCGTGAAGACGGGGGTGAAGCCGGCCGGCGGCCGCTGGTAGGAGCGTGCGCTCTGCTCGGGCGCGTAGGTGGCCTTCGTGCCGTAGCTGTCGCGGTGCGCGAGGTGTGTGCCGGAGTCGGCGGCGTGGGCGGGCAGCGCGGTGAGCACCAGCGCGCCGAGGGCGGTGGCGAGGGCGGGGGTGACGCGGTTCATGTGCGGGCCGTTTCAGCGAGCGGGAGACCGGAGTCGGACTGATCTCCCGCAGCGTCGACGGGCCGGGTGAACGCACGGAGGCTAGGAGGTGGCCTCCTGGTCCGGAGTCTTCCCCTCCATGGCCAAGAGTTCCTCATTCGTGACCGCGCCGCCGAAGCGACGGTCCCGGGACGCGAACTCGACGCACGCCCGCCACAGGTCGCGGCGGTCGAAGTCGGGCCACAGGACGTCCTGGAAGACCAGCTCCGCGTACGCGCTCTGCCAGAGCAGGTAGTTGGAGGTGCGCTGCTCGCCGCTCGGCCGCAGGAACAGGTCGACGTCCGGCATGTCCGGGTAGTACAGGTACTTCGCGAGGGTCTTCTCGTTGACCTTCGACGGGTCGAGCCGGCCCGCCTTCACATCCTCGGCGAGCGCCTGCGCCGCGTCCGCGATCTCCGCCCGGCCGCCGTAGTTCATGCAGAAGTACAGGGTGAGACGGTCGTTGTCCTTGGTCTGCTCCTGGGCGACCTGGAGCTCCTTGGCGACCGACTTCCACAGCTTGGGCATCCGGCCCACCCAGCGCACCCGGATGCCGAGCTCGTCGAGCTGGTCGCGGGTCTTGCGGATGAAGTCGCGGTTGAAGTTCATCAGGAAGCGGACCTCGTCGGGCGAGCGCTTCCAGTTCTCGGTGGAGAAGGCGTACAGCGAGATGTTGCGCACGCCCATCTCGACCGCGCCCTGCAGCACGTCGAGGACCTGTTCGGCGCCGACCTTGTGCCCCTCGGTGCGCGGCAGCCCGCGCTCCTTGGCCCAGCGGCCGTTGCCGTCCATGACGATCGCCACATGCTCGGGGACCAGCTCGCCCGGGAGCTTCGGCGGGCGCGCGCCGGACGGGTGCGGCTCCGGCGTCCGGTACTCACGACGCTGCCGCCCCAGGAACCCGCGTACCACCATGTGCCTCTCGTCTCCTCTGATTCTCGCTTGCTTATTTCTCTACGTACCTGAGTGAGCGCAGCCCGCGCTCCAGGTGCCAGTGCAGATAGGCGGACACCAGCCCGCTGCCCTCCCGGACGTACCGCGCCTCGCACGCGTCCGCCGTCTCCCAGTCTCCCGTGAGCAGCGCGCCCAGCAGGACCAGGGTCTGTGGCGAGGGTACGACGCTGCCGGCCACCCGGCAGTCGACGCAGACGGAGCCACCGGCCGCGACGGAGAAGAACCGGTTGGGTCCCGGCATTCCGCACTTGGCGCAGTCGCCGAAGCTCGGCGCGTATCCGTTGACGGCCAGCGACCGCAGCAGGAACGCGTCGAGGACGAGGTGCGGGGCGTGCTCCCCGCGGGCCAGGGTGCGCAGCGCCCCGACGAGCAGCAGGTACTGCTGGACGGCCGGTTCGCCCTCGTGGTCGGTGAACCGCTCGGCGGTCTCCAGCATGGCCGTCCCGGCGGTGTAGCGGGCGTAGTCGGTCACGATCCCGCCACCGTAGGGAGCGATGATCTCGCTCTGCGTGCACAGCGGCAGCCCGCGTCCGACCAGTTCGCTGCTGCCCCGCGCGAAGAACTGCACGTCGACGTGGGAGAAGGGTTCGAGGCGGGCGCCGAACTTGGACTTCGTCCGCCGTACCCCCCGTGCCACGGCCCGCACCCGCCCGTGCCCGCGCGTGAGCAGCGTGATGATGCGGTCGGCCTCGCCGAGTTTCTGGGTCCGCAGGACGATGCCGTCGTCCCGGAAGAGACTCATCGGGCACCGCCGGGAGCGGCCTGCCGGGGGTGCGGCATGCCGCGGTCCGCCGCACCCGGCCGGCGGGTGGGGGGCACGATGCCGTCGTCGCGGAACAGGCTCATGCGCCCATTCTCGCCTACGCCGCGGGAGCGGTGTGCCCGCCCGCCACGATCCCTCGGACGGGGCGCCCACGACCAGGGACGGCGCAATCGACGGCGCAACCAATGGGAGCGGAGTGACGTCCGTGACAGAGGAGACCATGATCCTCGACGGACGGAGAGAACGATCTTAAGCTCGCACCTTTCCCCCAGGCCCTCCCGCCGCACCCTGCTGACGGCCGGCGCGGCCACCACGGCCGTCCTGCTCACCGCGGGCCCCGCCGGGGCCGCCACGGACCCCGTCACCGACCGCCTGCGCGACCTCGAAGCCGCGCACGGCGCCCGTCTCGGCGTGTTCGCGTACAACGTCCGCACCGGGTGCTCGGTCCGCTACCGGGCCGACGAACGCTTCCCGGTCTGCTCCCTGTTCAAGACCCTGGCGGTCGCGGCCGTCCTGCGGGACCTGCCCGAGGGAACACTGGACCGCCGCGTCTTCTGGACGTCGACGGATGTGGTGGAGAACTCCCCCGTCACCCAGGACCATGTGGCCGACGGCATGACGATCGCCGAACTGTCCGCCGCGGCGATCCAGCGCAGCGACAACACGGCCGGCAACCTGCTCCTGCGCGAGCTGGGCGGCCCCACGGCGATCACCCGCTTCGCCCGCTCCGTCGGCGACCGCGTCACCCGCCTCGACCGCTGGGAGCCGGACCTCAACTCGGCCGAACCGGACCGGGTCACGGACACCACCACCCCGTACGCGATCGGCCGCACCTATGCCCGGCTCGTCCTCGGCGACGCGCTGGCCCCGGCCGACCGCCGACGCCTGACCGACTGGATGCTCGGCACGATCACCAGCGCCAACCGGTTCCGCGCCGGACTCCCCCCGACCTGGACGGTCGCCGACAAGACCGGCGGCGGCTGGTACGGCGCGAACAACGACGCCGGAATCGCGTGGACCCCGGACGGCGCCCCCGTCGTCCTGGTCGTCCAACTCACCAAGCCGGACCGGGAGGCGGCCTACGACAACGAACTGATCGTGAAGACGGCGGGGGTGCTGGCGGAGACACTGGGCTAGGGCCGGAGAAGGCCTCAGCCCACAACCCACAGCCCGCAGGCCTCACCACAGGCCACAGGCCCTAGGATCCGTCGGGCCGCAGCCGGACGCTGTCGGGAACGCCGTTCGGGGAAGTGCCCGGGGCGGCGGCCTCCCACAGCTGGTCGAACCGGCGGATCAGGGGCTGGACCTCGTCGGCCCGGGCGTTCACCGTCGTCGAGGTGTTCACGCTGAGCTGGTCCGCGTGGATCTCGTACGACAGCACCCCGTCGAAGACGATGCAGTCGATCATCTTGCCGCGGCGCAGGTACAGCGGGAGTTCCTCCAGGGCCACCACCTGGACCTGGATGCCCATCTCCCGCTGCTCCGCGCAGATCGGTTCCAGGGCGGCCAGTTCCTCGGGCCGCTTCACGATGAACAGGCGCCGGACCGAGATCTGCCGTTCGAGGATCGCCTCGCGCTGGGCGGTCAGATAGCGTCCGGCCGGCTCGGTGTTCCAGAACCCGTCGTCGACGACGGTGGTGCTGATGGCGTCGATGCTCGTCCTGGCGCACTTGGTGAGGGTCAGGAGCCAGTCGTGGTTCTCGCCCGCGCACTCGGCGCTGAGGTTGGTGAAGTCCTCCATCTGCGCGGCGAGACGGTCGATCTCCGTATGCGCGAACTCGTGCAGGATGTCGGGCCCCATGGCCACGACCTTGGTGGCGTGCTCGGCGAGCCGGGGCACCCCGTCGCCGCGCAGCTTCTCCACCTCGGTGAAGAGCTTCGTCGCCTCGCCTATGTCGGCGAACCGCTTGTCGACCGACTCCCTGAGATCGCCCAGCTGGCTGACGAAGGACGCCAGGAACTGCACGATCAGCACGATGCCGCCGCACAGCACGGACAGCACGAGCTGCCACGGGCCGTCCTCCTCGGACGGTCCGACGACATTGGTGAGCAGGTAGACGCCGCCACCCGTCACCACGGTGATCAGGATCTTCTGCGTCACGTGCCGGGCGCCCTCGGCGTCCCGGATCCGGTCGCCCCGGAAGTTCGGGTTCGTCGGTGCATGCATCTCTCTGTCTCCCCCCGTCGGGATGCTGCGCGAAAAGCTGTCGTGTTGCCGTCAGGACAGGGCAGGCACCTCACCCCGGACGAGGTTCTGCAGTGCCAGCTGGTCCCGGATGCGCTGTGCCATGGTGTTCCACTGCCTGCTGAACCCCGGGTGGCGCTCCAGCTCCTCCCAGGGCGGGCTCAGGGCCCGGTCCAGGCGCGCCTGGGGCATCCACAGGTGCAGCAGATGGTCGACGAGCGGACGCAGCACCTTCATCGCGGCCGCCTGGTTCTCGGAGCCGGGCGGCAGGCCGTCGAGCTTGTCGCCGACGGTCGTCAGCAGCCAGTCGTGCAGGGCGAGGTCCTCGCACAGCGTGGCCGCCGCCACGGGGGTGGTCCCGCGCGGCAGCCGCAGCTCGACGATCCGCCGCCCCGAGCCGAGTTCGGTGAAGAGGGCCGACGCCGGCTCGCCGTCGTCGGCCGGTGACGCGGTCCAGCGCAGGCTGGTGTCGGTGGTGGTGAGCGGAGCGTCGTGGTCCAGGAGGTCGTGCCTGCGGGAGATCCTCGCCAGCAGGGACTCGGCGATCGAACCGACGTCCAGCCGGTCCTGTTGATCTCCGGTCAGGAAGCCCTCGGTGACGGACTTCTCGGGCAGCCTGCCGACCGGGACCAGCGAACCGGGCCGGACCAGGTAGTACCCCCAGGGCCGGCGCCGGTCGGGCCCGGTGGCCGGGGCGGAGAAGTACGCCGTCGACTGCAGGACGCGGCCCTCGACGAGCCCCGCGTGCGCGGCCACCGTGCCGACCGCGCGGACCTTGGCCCCGGTGGCGGTGGGCAGCCGGCAGTCGACGCCGGTGAGGACGTCCGGGGAGAGGGCGTGCCGGTTGGGGCGCCGCGAGGTCCGGACGGGTTCGTCGGCGCGCAGCCGCAGCAGCAGCACGGCCGTCCGCTCGTCCACCGCCCTGCGGGTGGGCAGCAGGCAGGTCCGCACCTCACCGCAGATGAGGGCGGGACCGGCGGTCGTGCCCAGGCCGCTCATGTCACAACCCCGGCGGGAACACGTAGGACGTGCGGTCCACGACCCCCGCGGGCACGGTGAAGCCCTCACCGGCGGACCGCGCGGCGACCTGCTGGAGCGCCTCGGCCTCCACGTGGACCTGGTCGAGGATGACGTGTACGGCGTGCTCGACGGGCAGGAACCGGGTCGGCAGGACGCTGCACGTGACGTAGGCGGTGAAGGGCGTCGCGGCGGGGTTGAGCTGGAGGACGGGCGGCAGCGCGTCCCACTCGGCCGGGAACTCCGCACCCTGCCAGCGGGTGGGGGTGAGCACGGCCGCGCCGTTGTCCCGCAGCAGCCCGAGCCGGACCAGCTGCCAGACGGACGCCAGGAAGGCGCAGGACCAGGTGCGCGCGTCCTCGGGCCCGTTCCACAGTTCGACGTCCAGGAACACGGAGTGGCCGCGGGCCTCGGTCTCGCTCGGCGGCTGCCAGACGCCGGTGGCGTCCAGGGCGGCCGAGGTCCGCTGGGAGGGGGTGCGGCGGCCGTTGGTGAGCCAGCCGGTGCGGCCGACGGGCGGACGGAAGCCGTTGCTGCCGGGCGGCGGTGACTCCACCAGCCGGTGCAGGACGGACTCGGCCGGTCGGGCCCGGTCGCGGTGGTCGGAGCCGCCGGGGCCGGGGGCGGGGCCGGCGCAGCCCGACTCGCGGGCCAGGTAGTCGATGGTCAGCCCGGCCTCGGCCGCCGCCGCCAGCAGGGGCGGGATCAGCTCGGCGGGGGTGGCCAGCCGGGAGAAGTAGTCGTCGATCAGGAAGCAGGTGCTGATCCGGGGCCGGCGGCCCGGCGGCAGCGGGCCCAGACCGGCCCGCGCGGCCTCCACCCAGGGCCGTACGCCGGCGAAGTGGCGGCGCAGCCGTGCCGCCCCCTTAGCGAAGTCCTCCATGTACAAGTGGCCTAATTCCAGGGAGAGATGGGAGAAGGGCACGGATTCGGTGCGCGGGTCGGCGCTGCTCTCCCGGAAAACGGTGCCCGGCCCGTTCACAACTGCCCCCAGAACTTGTCGTCGGTCAGCCGCTGCGCGAGATCCCCGATGGCCTGCCAGGTCTCGTTGTTGGCGATCCGGCGGTCGTGCACGTCCTCGTCGGTGATGAGGCGTTCCTGCCACTGGAGGACGGGTTCCAGCGGAATGGACGCCAGCACCCGGGTTCTGCCGATGCCTCGGCCGGCCGCGAGTTCCTCGAGTTCCTTGTCGCACTGCCGCATCCACGCGTACTGCGCGGGCGACACCTGGGACCACAACGGCGACTCGAGATCGGGCACCGCGGCGCGGACGAACCTGATGGCGCCGCCCAGCACGTCGGGGTCGTGTCCGATGGCCGTACCGGCTTGCACTATCCCCTGTTTCCCGAATACGAGTTCGGCCGCCGCCATGACGTGCTGGCGGGTCCACCGGTGATAGACGAGCCAGCGGTTCTTGAGGCGGCCGAGTCCGCCTCGGGGCGAGGTGGCGGCGAGTGCCAGGTCCATCGCATAACTGCGTCCGGCGCTCAGGTCGATGATGATGACGTCGAATTCGCGTTTCAACCGAAGGACGAGATCCACACAACGGTGCAGGTTCTCCTCGTCGGTGACGAATTCACCGGCCGTGCGGTCGCCGGGCAGCAGTACCAGCCGCCCGGAGCCACCGGGCCTGCCGCGCAGCACGGGGTGCTCGGTGCGCGCCCAGACGTCGACCCGCAGCGGCTCGCCCGTCTTGCCCTTCAGATACGAGTGCAGTCCGCGCCCCTCGGCCTCGGAGAGGACGTCGGGCAGGTCGAACACGGCGGCGGCGGTGGGCGAGCCGAAGTCGAAGTCCAGGTAGCAGACGTCGTCCCCGTCCAGCGCGCGGTGATACGCGAGGTTGGCGCTGGTGACGGACCGGCCGGTGCCTCCCTTGTCGGAGGCGGCGAAGACGAGCACCTTCACACCCCCCGGGCGTCTGCGCCCCGGGCGCGGGCCAGGGCGTAGAGCCGGGCGAGGACGCCGAGGGCGAGCGCGTGGGCGGTGCCGGGCTGTTTGTCGACGAGCTGACGGGCGCGACGCAGATCGGCCTCGATGCCCTTGATCTCTTCTCCCTGGGGACTCTTGGGGGCGGGAGCGGGCTGCTCCAGCTGCTCCTTGCCGAACAGGTGGGCTGCCTCGCTGAGCGCCGCCTGGGCCAGGGCGGTCATCTCGGAGCTGCGGATCGGATCCTGCGCGTAGAGGGCGTGCGCGGCCACCATGCACTCGGTGACCCGCTCGGTGATGCTCCAGGACAACGGTCCTGTGCGGACCGGCGATTCGGGGTACACGGCGTGCACGTTGTCCCACAGGCCGACACCCTCGCCGTCACTGACGCGACGCGCCCAGAGGTGGTCGAGGATGTTCTCGGCGAGCGCGAGCAGACGGTCCTGCGAGCCGATGTTCCGGGACAGTGCGCACAGTTGGACCGTCCGCTTGAGCAGCTGCGCGGAGAAGTCGCCCATCGTCCACTTCATGGCCGGGCCGATCTCCTCACTGCCCAGCAGCGGGAGGGTGACGCCGGGGTTGTGCAGGCCGATCGCCGGGTCCTCACGGGCCGTGCGGCTCGTGATGCGGCCGCGTTCGGCGAGGCGTTCCATGACGGCGACGGTGCGGGTGAGGTCGTCGTCGGTGGCACGGCGGCGCAGCAGGTCGTGGACGAGGATCGAGGCCACGGACAGGGAGAAGTACTCGGACTCCAGCTGCTGGAGCGTGGTGCGCCAGGGGATCTCCTCCAGCGGCCAGGTGGCGGCGTCGAAGCGGGCGATGCCCGACCAGTACTGCTGGGTGATCTCCCAGCGCAGCCGCAGCGCGTCGGCCAGCTTCTGCTGTTCGGCGGTGAGCAGGCCGAGGACGAGGGTGCGCTCGGAGGACAGGTCGGGGATGCCGTCGAGGGCGACGACGGTGAAGTACAGGTACGGCACGGCGTGGGCGACGCCCTGGGGCTGCTTGCCGATGTCCTGGGCGGTCTGCGCCTCGACCTCGACCTCGGGGGCGTCCTTCACCAGGCTCCAGGCCCAGCCGCACTCGAACAGCCGGTTCTCGTTGCGGAGTTGGTCGGCGACATCGGTGTCCAGGCCGAGGGTGACGCTCTCGCTGATGAGGGCGCGCAGCGACTTGAACCGGTCCTGGAAGCGTTGCAGGACCTGCCGGTCGGACAGCCGGCCCCGGCCGAGCAGCCGCGCGAGCGCCTGCCCCTGGTCGGAGGCGATGTCGACGACGTTGACGGTGAAGGAGCGCAGCAGGCTCACCATGGCCGCGGTCAGGCGGGCGCTGGTCGCCTCTTTCAGCTTGTCGATGCGGGCGAGGGTGCTGGCCCGCTGGGTCTTGCCCCGGTACACCTTGAGGAAGCCGAGGGTGGCCAGGCAGAGCGTGATCGACATGGAGTAGGAGTCGACGACTCCCACTTCCTCCTGCTCCTTGGAGAGTTCGTGCTCCGGGTTCTCCGGGGCGAAGTAGTAGCCGCCGGCGAAGGTCGGACTCTCCTCGCCGCGGTGGTTCTCCATGAAGTCGCCGAGGATCTCCAGGAGGTTCATGGGAATCTCGCTGGAGTCACCCGCGTTCCTGAGGGCCCTCTCCACGTCCAGCTGAGTGGTGTCGGGGTCGTCCAGACGGAACGGTTCGATTTCGGTGGCGGGGTACAGAAGGCATAGCAGGCGCTCCGCGTCGGCGACGCTGCTGCGGCCGCCCCATTCACCCCATTGCCATTCTCCGTTGTCGAAAGAATGACGAGCGATGGCCTGCCACACCTCGAGCAGGTTCTGTCTCGGCTTGATCTGCATGCCCATTCCCCTCGCACAGGCCCATCACCATGTGAAAGAACTCCGACATCTTATTCGTCGCGCCGCTCTTTACGTTGCCCGCAGGCCAGGATCATACCCGTGTAGCCGTCCCGTACGAGCTGCTTCGGATTGGCCGTGCGGTGAATCTCCACATGGTCCGCGTAACCGCCGAGAACCGCCCGGACTTCGGATTCGTCGATATCCCGGGCGGGAAATTCGTGAGAACCGACGCGATACCCTTCGGAATGTTCCATGAACGCGGCGGCGAATGGCGCACCAGAATTCAGGGCGTTCATGAAACACCCCACCCCTCGCCGGAATTCGGCGAGCGAGGTGGTGATGGACTCGGCGACGAAGAACATCGTGCCGAGGTCCCAGCGCCGCGTATCGGCGCAGAGATCGAAGAGACTGCCCGACTCGGGTTGCTGGACGGCCTCCTTGAAGCGGACCCGGGGCGTCATGCCGAGCGTGGCATATGCCTCGTCCTTGCACAGGACGTTCCAGAACTGATCCCAGTGGGGCGCGTAGTCGGGGCACTGCCTCCGGAGATACTCCAGATTCCGGGAGGACCGCTCCAGCAGCGTGATCCGGTCGCACCAGGGAAGCATGGCAAGGGCCGGATAGAGATTGGGTCCGGCGCCGACATCGATACCGGAAGCCACTCGCCCACGTCCTCGGAAGTGATCACTGAAGTGATCGCGCACATGGGAGAGGATCTCCTCGTCCACGGCCTGCATCTCGAGGTAATTGTGGCTGATGTACACGCCGGGATCGAAGTCGTCCCAGAGCACGTCATCATTCAGCTTTTGGTCAGCTGTGGGCGGTACCGAGGTCATGATTCAGCGTAGCAGGACGCATGGGTCTTGAAGGAGTGGGTGCACAGAGCAATGATGGAGATCAGGTACGCAAATCGCACTGGCTGCAATTCGATTTGTCGACATTCACAAGGGGACGGTATGACTCCTCTTCCCGGAGATCGTTTTCCGTCGGGCACCGGTTCGATAATGAGCCAGATGTCCGGAGAAAGACCCTTACGGATCAGAGCGGTCACCGAGGCGGATCTACCCCATATCGTGCGCCTCGATGCCGACGCGTTCCCTCACGGCCCCTACCCCTACTTCGTCCTGCGCCAGCTCATCGCCGCCTGCGCCGGCCTCGTGTACGTCGTGGACGACGGCACGGACCTCTACGGATACGTGCTCGCGACCTCGCCGAACGACGCGCAGAGCTGGGTTCTCAGCCTCGCCATCACCCCCGGGCTGCGCGGAAAGGGTCTCGGCCGGCAGCTGATGACGAAACTGCTCGGCCTGCTACGGACGAAGGGCACCCATTCCGTCCGGCTCTCCGTGGAGCCGCGCAACGATTCGGCCATCGCGTTGTACCGCTCCCTGGGCTTCGTCCCGGATCCCGGCGGGCCCCGCGCGGACTACTTCGGCCCGGGCGAGGACCGTCTCCTCATGACGCTCACCCTGTAAGACTCACCCCGTGAAGCTCACTCGGTGAGCTCCCCGAACCCCTGCACATACCGGCGCTGCCAGGGCGTCTCCACCGCGCGTCGGTCGTAGTGGCGGCGGACGTAGTCCACCGCCTCGGCCGCCGGTACGCCGTCCAGGACCGCCACGCAGGCCAGGGCCGTTCCGGTGCGGCCGCGGCCGCCGGCGCAGGCGATCTCCACGCGTTCGTCGGCAGCGCGGCGCCACGCCTCGGTGAGGGTCGCACGGGCCTGCGCGCGGTCGCTCGGGAGGCGGAAGTCGGGCCAGCGGAGCCAGCGGGACTCCCAGGGCGGCCGTGGGGGCCGCGCGCCGAGGAGATAGACGCCGTACGCGGGGGTGGGGGCCGTACGGTCGAGCGGGCGGCGCAGGCCGCGGCCGCGGATCAGGCGGCCCGACGGCAGCAGGAGCACCCCGGGGTCACCCTCACGCCAGACCCACGCGTCGTTTCTCATCTCCCCATTCGAACGCGGTCACGGGGGACGGGCAACCGATTCGGCGCAACCGGTGGTCTGGAGGGCGAGGAGGGTGCTTGATGCAGGCCGAACAAGAAGACCGGTTCCAGGAGTTCGTCAGAGCCCGGTGGTCCCGGCTCGTACGGACCGCGTATCTGCTCACGGGGGACGTCCACCACGCGGAGGACCTGACGCAGACCGCGCTGGCCAAGGCGTACCGGTCGTGGCGGCGGATCTCGCGCACCGACAACCCGGAGGCGTATGTGCGGCGGATGCTGGTCAGTTGCAACAGTGACCGGTTCCGCAAGCGGCGGGTCGCCGAGGCGCTGACCGCGGCGCCGCCGGAGCGGGCGGGGCGCGACGAGGGTGCGGGGCGGGTGGAGGAGCGCGGCTCCCTGCTGGCCGGGTTGGCCCAACTACCGCCGAAGCAACGGGCAGTGGTGGTCCTGAGGTACTGGGAGGACCTGTCCGAGGCGGAGGTGGCCGACGTGCTCGGCTGCTCCCCCGGCACGGTCAAGAGCCAGGCGTCGAAGGGGCTCGCGAAGTTGCGCAGGTATCCGGGGCTGGCCGCCGACCGCACGGTGTCCGGTGGTCGGGGGCCGGGTCAGGGCCCTCGGGGTGAGGGCCACAGTCACGTTCCGATTCAGGGTCAGGTTCAGGGAGGCAGCAGGTGAACGGGGCGGGAGAGCGGGTGAACCAGGGGGACTTCGGGTTCGAGGAGCGGATGCGTGAACTGCTCGCCGAGGACGCGTACACCATCCAGCCCTCGTCGGCGCCGTATCCGGCGATCCGACGGCGTGGACTGGCCGAGCGGCGGCGGCGTGTGGCGATGGCCGGGGCGGCGTTGATGACGCTGGCCGCGGTGCCCGTGGGGGCGTACGCCGTGGCCGGGGGGAACGGGGAGCGGGGCGCGGACACGGCGGCACCGAAGCCGTCGGTCAGCGCCCCGCACAGCCCGGCCGGGAGCCCGCGGGCGACCGCGGGCGGCACGGCGGCCGGGCCCGCGCAGCCGGCCACCGGCGGGCAGTTGCTCGACGGGATCACCTTCGCGCAGGCGGCGGACGGGCTGAAGAAGTGCCTGGCCGCCGAGGGCGGGCCGCCCGGGAGCGCCGCGGATCTGGGCGAGGCCGAGAACTACCGGATCATCCTGGCGATCAGGAGCACCGGAGACTCCAACTCCCCCGGCGACGGAATCTACGTCACCGCGGTGGAGAAGCGGTCCGCGGGCCGCTGGGTGGTCTGCTCCATCAAGGACGGTGTGGCCTCGGGCATCAGCGCCGGCACGATCGACACCGGGGTGCCGGGCACGGGCCCGGTCGTGGTCGACAGCAACGGCGAGCAGTTGTACCAGCAGTCGTTCATGGACAAGGGCAGGTGGAAGCTGCCGTTCAGGTGGGGAATGATCGGCACCGTCGAGGCGTCGGTGGCCAAGGTGACCGTGTCCTACGGCGACGGCGGTCCCGTGACCGCGACCCTGGACCACGGCTGGTTCGCCGTCGCCGGTCAGCTGAACCAGCAGGTCACGCTGGCCCCGCACGTCAAGGGCTACGACGGCTCCGGCAAGCTGGTCTACGACTCCGACCAGGACGGGACGTACCAGCGCACGCTGCCCTAGGGCGCGCTCGGCCCCGGCGTGACCAGCCCCGACTCGTAGGCCACGATGACGAGTTGGGCCCGGTCCCGGGCGCCCAGCTTGCCCATGATCCGGCTGACGTGGGTCTTCGCGGT
Source organism: Streptomyces sp. NBC_00080 (assembly GCF_045041255.1). NCBI lineage: Bacteria > Bacillati > Actinomycetota > Actinomycetes > Kitasatosporales > Streptomycetaceae > Streptomyces > Streptomyces sp. NBC_00080. Next base: position 6,285,336 of record NZ_CP108235.1, on the reverse strand, counting down.
GAGCGGGCTGAGACCCAGCTCCTCGGCGATCCCGGCGTTGGTCAGGCCACGGGCCACCAGGGCCAGCACCTCGCACTCCCGTTCGGAGAGACACTCCGGGCCGCCCGCCGTGGGCGGTCCGGAGGGGCCGCGCAGGAACCGGGCGATCAGCCGGGCGGTGGGCCCCGGCGACAGCAGCGCCTCGCCGGCGGCGACCGTGCGGATGGCGTCGAGGAGCTCGGCGGGCCGGGTGTCCTTCACGAGGAAGCCGGCCGCCCCCGCACGCAGCGCCTCGACGATGTTCTCGTCGGTGTCGTACGTGGTCAGAACGAGGACGCGTACCCCGGCCAACTCCTCGTCGGCGGCGATCAGCCGGGTCGCCTCGATGCCGTCGAGGTCAGGCATGCGGATGTCCATCACCACCAGGTCGGGGCGTTCACCGCGGGCCAGCGCCACCGTCTCCCGGCCGGTACCGGCCTGCCCGATCACCCGCATGTCCGGCGCCGACTCGACGAGCATCGCGAACGCCTCCCGCACGAGGGTCTGGTCGTCCGCGAGCAGCACTCTGAGCGGCTTCATCGGTCCTTCCCGTGCGGCAGTACGGCGCTCACTTCGAAGCCCTTCCCGTCGTCGCGCGGTCCGGCCCGCAGCGAGCCGCCGACGCTGCGCGCCCGCTCCCGCATCCCGACGATCCCGAAACCGGGCGCACGACCGCCTTCAGCCGCACGGCCGCCTCCCCCCGCGCCGCCTCCCCCCATGCCGCCGTCTCCCCCCGTGTCCACGCCCGCTCCGTCGTCCGTCACCCTGAGCCGCAGGGCGTCCTGCTCCTCGTACACCCGGACCCGGACCCCGACCCCCGCCGTCGGGTCGTCGGGTCCGCCGCCCCGGCCGCCGTGCCGCACCGCGTTCGTCAGTGCCTCCTGGACGATCCGGTAGGCGGCCGCGCCGACCGCGGGCGGTACCTCCCCGGACCGTACCGTCAGTTCGACCCGCGCACCGGCCGCACGGGCCGTCTGCGCGAGATCGGACAGACCGTGCAGACCGGGGAGCGAACCCCGGGCGTCGGATGCGCCGAGGTCGCGCAACACCTCCAGTGTCGTACGGAGTTCGCCGCGCGCGCTGCGGCAGGTCCCGGCGATGTCGTCGAGGGCCTTGGCGACGGCCGCGCGGTCCAGGCGGTCGGGGTCGGCGGCAAGGACGTGCGCGGCGACGGAGGTCTGCACACCGATCAGGGTGATGGTGTGCGCGAGGAGGTCGTGCAGGTCACGGGCGATACGCAGGCGTTCCTCGGCGACGCGGCGGCGGGCCTCCTCCTCCCGGGTGCGTTCGGCGCGCTCGGCGCGCTCGACGATGGCGGCGACATAGCGGCGGTAGTAGCGGACGTCGATGCCGCAGAAGAGGATGGCGATGATCCAGCCGGAGATCCGCAGGAACTCCAGCGCCTTTTCCGGGTTGCCGAGGAAGTTGAGGATCAGTGTCGGGCCGAGGATGGCGCCCCCGGTGATCAGTGTCTGGCGTACCGTGCCGGTCGCCGCGACCGTGTAGAGCGCCACCATGGTCGCGGGAAGGGGCGCGACGTGGTTGTAGTCCAGTGCGTGGTACGGGGCGACGCAGGCCGCCACCGCGATCAGCACCAGCAGCGGACTGCGGCGGCGCCAGGCCAGGGGCACGTTCGCGGTGAGCAGCAGCGTCCAGCCGAGCGCGTCGGGCCGGGGCCCGTCGCCGCCGATCAGGGCGAGGGCCGTGGACAGGGCGGCCGTCGTCAAGGCCAGCAGTACGTCGTTGCGGGTGCCGTGCGGGGCGGTGCGGGGGTCGCGGTTGATCGCCGCCATGATCCGCTCGCCCGGACGGGGCCGCACCGTTGCCGTCGTGGTCTCCTGCACGGGTTCATCCTGCGGCACGGGGGCGCCCCTCCGGGAGAGGAGGGACGCCCCGTCGGTCGGCGAGCGGCTCACACCGGCTCCGTCTGCCGCTCCGGCCGGCCCGGCTGCTCCGGCGCCGTCTCCGGCGCCCGCGACAGCCGCCCCGGCCACCACACCTTGCGGCCCAGCGCCACGCTCGCGCTGGTCACGAGATAGGTGCGGACGAGGAAGGTGTCCAGCAGCACCCCGACCGCGATCACGAAGCCCAGCTCGACGAGTTGGACGAGCCCCATGTTCGTCAGCACGGCGAAGGTCGCGGCGAGGACGAGGCCGGCGGAGGCGATGACCCCGCCGGTCGTCCGCAGCGCGGTCAGGGCCGCGGCGACGGGATCGGCGCCGCGCATCGACTCCTCCCGCATCCGGTGCATGAGGAAGATGCCGTAGTCGACGCCGAGGGCGACCAGGAACACGAAGGACAGCAGCCCCAGCCCCGGATCCGTGCCCTCGAAGCCGAACACCGGCCCGAACATCAGCCCGCCCAGGCCGAGCGCCGCACCCCACACCGCGACCACGGCGGCCACCAGCATCAGCGGCGCGACGAGCGACCGCAGCAGCGCGATCAGGATCAGCAGGACGGAGACGAGGACGAGCGGCACGACGACCAGCCGGTCGCGGGCGTTGGTGTCCACCAGGTCGATCTGCTGGGCGCTCGGCCCGCCGACGTAGGAGCCGGTCAGGCTGTCCCGGAGTGCCTCGATGGTCGCCGTCTCGGCCGCGGACTGCGGCGGTGCGGCGGCGGTCACCATGATCTCCGTCCAGCCTTCTCCGGTACGGCCCTGCCGTACGTCGGCGACGCCGTCCGTGTCCCGGATCGCGGCGAGTGTGGCCTCGGTCCGGCCGGCCGGGGTCATCACCTCGATGGACTGTGCGGACTGTTCCGGGAAGGCCTCGGCCAGGGTCTTCATGGCGACGACCGACTCGGGCCGGTCGACGAAGGAGTCCTGCTGCTTGACGGCACCGGACAGGTTCAGCATGCCCAGCGCGAGGGCGCCGAGCAGGACGGCGCCGGCCGCCAGGACGGTCCGCGGCCGCCGCCCGGCCGAGGTGCCCATCGCGGCGAACAGCGACCGGCGAACCTTGGGCGTGCTGCCGTAGGCGGGCACCAGCGGCCAGAACACCCGGCGGCCCAGCAGGACGAGGAGCGCGGGCAGCAGCGTCAGCATCGTGACGAGCGCGCACAGCACGCCCACCGTGCCCAGCGGTCCCATGCCCCGGTTGGAGTTGAGGTCGGCGGCGAGCAGGCACAGCAGCCCGGCGGCGACGGTGCCGGAGGAGGCCAGCACGGCGGGGCCGCAGCCGCGCAGCGCGGCCCGCATGGCGTCGTACGGCCGCTCCACGCGCCGCAGTTCCTCCCGGTAGCGGGAGACGAGCAACAGGGCGTAGTCCGTCCCCGCGCCGAAGACGAGGATGGTCATGATGCCCGAACTCTGCCCGGACACCGAGGTGCCGAAGCCCTGGTTGAGGCCGTAGGCGACGCCCATGGACAGGTAGTCGGCGATCCCGGCCACGGCGAGCGGCACCAGCCACAGCACCGGGCTGCGGTAGATGAGGATCAGCAGGACGGCGACGACACCGACGGTCGTGTAGAGCAGCGGTCCGCCGAGCGACTCGTACACCTTGCTCGCGTCGGTGGCCAGCGCGCCCGTCCCGCCCACCTCGACGCTCAGCCCGCCCTCGCTGTGGACGACTTCACGCACGTCCTCGACGAAGGCGTCCCGCTTCTTCTCGTCGGTGCCGGGCTCGTTGGTGGCGACCGGGTACATGAGCGTGGCGCCGTCGGCGGACGGGACGCCCCGCGGGGCTCCGGTCAGCGCGTGGTCCCCGGCGACCCGGGCGACCTGCTCCTGTGCCGTCGTCCGGTCGGCGGCGGTCAGGCCGCCGTCGCGGTGGTAGACCAGCACCAGCTCGGTGCTCTCACCGCCGGGCAGCTGCTCCTGGAGCTTCGCGACCCTGGTCGAGTCGGCGCTCGCCGGCAGGTAGTCGGTGACCCGGTTGTGCTGTACGTCGGCGAGCTTGGCGGCGAACGGCGAGGCGATGGCGAGCACGCCCACCCACAGTGCGAGCACCACCCAGGGGATGGCGCTGCGCCGGCTCTTCGCCTTCCCGGCCCCCATGAAATCTCCGGCCCCCATGATTCGGGCCCTCCCTTCGGCACGGCTGTCTGGTTGCGCTCTCCAGACTTCCGGTACGCGGGGGGCGGATCGTCGCGCGTGAGGGCGAGTTCGGGAGTACTGCCGGGGGTGTCCGGGCGGGGGGACTACTCCCTGGGGAGTATCAGGACGGCGTCCGGGCCTCGACCAGCAGGCGGGTCACGTCCTCCGCGCGGATCGTCAGGGCCGCGCCCACCGTCGTGAGGACCTCTCGCTCGGCCGGGGTGTACGGGCCGTCCGCGAGGGCGATGCGGGCGCCCTGGAGCAGGATCGATTCGCGGCCGACCGCGGCGAGGTGCGGGGCGAGCGGGTCGAGGGCCTCGTGGAGCTCTATGGCGAGGCCCGCGCCGTACGGTTCGCCGTAGTTCTGGCCGGTGTCGGAGGCGACGGCGGCGACGAGCGCGGCGAGCTGTTCCTGCGTGCAGTCGGTGAAGCCGGCCGCGCGCACGGCGCCCACCGCCGTCTCCAGGGACGTACGGGAACAGGTGCCGCCCGCGGACAGGACCGCGAGGGCGACGGTGTGGACGGCGTCGCGGAGCATCGCCGAGAAGCGGATGGTGGTGGGGTGGTCGAGGACGTCGGTGCCGAAGTGTCGGCGGCAGGCCGCGCACTCGACGACCGGGCCGGTCTCGCCGCGTGGCACGACCGGCATGCCGAGGAGGGTGAAGCGGCGGTGGCCGGTCAGCCGCTGGTAGTTGCGGTCGCCTCCGCAGCCCGGACAGAAGAACTCACCGTCGCCCGCGGGCGTCCACGCGGTGCGGGTCCCCAGGATGCGGGCAAGCCCGGTGACACGGCCGTCACGTCCCCGTTCTGGCAGCACGTCGCACCTCCGTAACCCCGCGGCAACATCGCCGCACGCCTCCGTGATGTTAGCCACATCCATGAGGTGTAGTCAGCACCCAGGACGAGACCTTCCCGTGACCTCCACAGCGGGATGGCCGATAAACGACGGGACCCCGACCGCCGTATACAGCGGTCAGGGCCCCGAAAGTCCCGGTCAGGCCGGTCAGCGGGTCGCGCGGTTGACGGCGGAGACGACCGCCTTCAGCGACGCACGCGTCGTGTTCGCGTCGATGCCGATCCCCCACAGGATCTTGTCGTCGATCGCGCATTCGATGTAGGAGGCGGCCTGCGCGGAGGCGCCCTCGCTCATCGTGTGCTCCTGGTAGTCCAGCAGGCGTACGTCGATGCCGACGGACTCCAGGGCGTTGAAGAAGGCCGAGATCGGACCGTTCCCGGTGCCGGTCAGGACGGTGTCCTCGCCGTCGACCGTGGCCTCGACGGTCAGGGTGTCGACGCCGTCGGTGTCGGTCGTGGACTGGCCCGCGCGGACCTGGATGCGGCCCCAGGGGTTCTCCGGGTTCGGCAGGTACTCGTCCTGGAAGACCGACCAGATGGCGCCGCCGGTGACCTCGCCGCCCTCGGCGTCCGTCTTCGCCTGGATGAGCTTGGAGAACTCGATCTGCATGCGGCGCGGCAGGTCCAGCTTGTGGTCGTTCTTCAGGACGTACGCGATACCGCCCTTGCCGGACTGCGAGTTGACGCGGATGACGGCCTCGTAGGAGCGGCCGACGTCCTTCGGGTCGATCGGCAGGTACGGGACCGCCCACTCGATGTCGTCGACGGTGACACCCTTGGCGGCCGCGTCGGCCTCCATCGCGTCGAAGCCCTTCTTGATGGCGTCCTGGTGGGAGCCGGAGAAGGACGTGTAGACCAGGTCGCCCACGTACGGGTGGCGCGGGTGGACCTCCATCTGGTTGCAGTACTCCCACGTACGACGGATCTCGTCGATGTCGGAGAAGTCGATCTGCGGGTCGACGCCCTGGGAGAACAGGTTCATGCCCAGGGTGACCAGGTCGACGTTGCCGGTGCGCTCGCCCTGCCCGAACAGACAGCCCTCGACGCGGTCGGCGCCGGCCATCAGCGCCAGCTCGGCGGCGGCGACGGCCGTGCCGCGGTCGTTGTGCGGGTGGACGGAGACGCAGACGTGCTCGCGGCGGGAGAGGTTGCGGCTCATCCACTCGAAGCGGTCGGCGTGGGTGGACGGCGTGGAGCGCTCGACGGTGGCCGGCAGGTTCAGGATGATCTCGCGGCCCGGGCCGGGCTGCCAGACGTCCATGACCGCTTCGCAGACCTCCAGGGCGAAGTCCAGCTCGGTGTCGGTGAAGATCTCGGGGCTGTACTGGTAGCCGAACTCCGTTTCGGGGCCCAGCAGCTTCTCGGCGTACTCGACGACCAGCCGGGTGCCGTCGACGGCGATCTGCTTGATGTCGTCCTTGGAGCCGCGGAAGACGACCCGGCGGAACACGGGCGCCGTGGCGTTGTACAGGTGGACGGTCGCCCGCTTGGCGCCCTTCAGGGACTCCACGGTCCGCTCGATCAGGTCCTCGCGGGCCTGGGTCAGTACGGAGATGGTGACGTCGTCCGGGATCGCGCCCTCTTCCTCGACGATCGAGCGCACGAAGTCGAAGTCGGTCTGGCCGGAGGCCGGGAAGCCGACCTCGATCTCCTTGTAGCCCATCTTGACCAGCTGGTCGAACATCCGGCGCTTGCGCTCGGGCGACATGGGGTCGATCAGGGCCTGGTTGCCGTCACGCAGGTCGGTGGAGAGCCAGCGGGGGGCGACGGTGATCCGGTTGTCGGGCCAGGTGCGGTCGGGGATGTCGACCTGGTCGTACTGTCCGTACTTGTGGATCGGCATGCGGCTGGGCTGCTGGCGGTTCGCCATGGGGCGTGGGCTCCTCGGGGTGACCGGAGAATGTCCGGGCGGAAGGACGGCCGACGCGCAACACCAAGCACCGCGGGGAGGGGGTCGGCCTCGACTACAGGCCCTCGCCGCGGCAGCTAAGGAGAAGCAGCCCGAAATGCATAGTGCTCGGCAGCCTAGCGGAGCCGCTCCGGTCGCGCGGGTTCGTTCCAGTATGCGGGACCGGCGGGATGAACCATAGGAAAAGGTGCAGAACGTGCGCCACGCCACTCGTCACCCTTCCGCCATACCATCCGGCGCCGCAGATCAGGCCCCTTTGTCACCGTATTTCACCAATCATGGTTGCCGGTGGTGACAGCCGCATAACGCAGTGCAATGGTGCCGGGCATGACGACTCACGGGGGCTTCGAGCCCGTCTTCTGCACCGTCGTACCGCCACACGTCCTCGACCGGCTGGCGCGCAACGACAACCCCGCTCTCTCCGGTCCCGCCCGGCGCACCATCCTGCGTGACAGCGAGCTGCGCGCCCTGCGTCAGGTGAACACCGAGTACGGCCTCCTGGCCGCCCCGACGGCGAAGGCACCGTCGGACCAGCCGCTGCGCACGATCTACGACGCCGAGCACGGCACCTCGCTGCCCGGCACCAAGGTCCGCGCCGAGGGCGAGGACCCCGGCCGGGACGCCACCGTCAACCGCGCCTACTCCGGGCTCGGCGCCACCTTCGACCTGTACCTGAAGGCCTACCGGCGCCACTCGATCGACGGCGACGGCCTGGCCCTCGACGCCACCGTGCACTACGACGAGGGCTACAACAACGCCTTCTGGAACGGCGAGCAGATGGTGTTCGGCGACGGCGACGGCGAGATCTTCGTCGACTTCACCAACTCCATCGACGTCATCGGGCACGAGCTCACCCACGGCGTCACGCAGTACACGGCGAACCTGACCTACAACGGCCAGCCGGGCGCCCTCAACGAGTCGATGTCCGACGTCTTCGGCTCGCTCATCAAGCAGTACTCCCTCGGCCAGACCGCCGCCGAGGCCGACTGGCTGATCGGCGCGGGCCTGCTCGCCCCGGAGGTCACCGGCACCGCCCTGCGCTCCATGAAGGCGCCGGGCACCGCGTACGACGACGACGTCCTCGGCAAGGACCCGCAGCCCGCGACGATGGACGAGTACGTCCGCACCGGGCGCGACAACGGCGGCGTCCACATCAACTCCGGCATCCCCAACCACGCGTTCTACCTGGCCGCCACGGCCCTCGGCGGCTACGCCTGGGAGAAGGCCGGACAGATCTGGTACGACGTCCTGACCGGCGGCGAGCTCTCCGAGCGGGCCTTCTTCACCGACTTCGCCAAGCTGACGGTGCAGGCCGCGCGCGAGCGCTTCGGCAGCGGCGGGGAGGAGCTCCAGGCCGTGGAGAAGGCGTGGGAGCAGGTGGGGGTGCGGATTCTCTGAGTCCGTAATAGACAGGGACCCATGCGTATTCAGGTGAGTCGCACGGGCGGGTTCGCGGGCATCGAGCGCCGTGCCGAGGTGGACACCTCGGGACGGCCCGACGCCCACGAGTGGCACGCCCTGGCCGAGCGGGCGGTCGCCGCCGGCCGGGGCGTGCCTTCGGTCGGCGTACCGGACGGCTTCAGCTACGAGATCACCGTGGACGGCAGGACGGTGTACGCGGCCGATCCCCGGCTCACGGAGGAGCAGCGCGAGCTGATCTCACGGGTGCTGAAGGAAGGGGCCTGAGGGGGCTCGCCGGGGGCGCGCGGGGTGGTTGCGGGGCGCCTGCGGCAGGCCGGCGGGAGGGGCATAACTGGCAGTTCACGCCGGGACGTTGACTTCCTTACCCAGCGGTAAGGATGATCCCGCCCATGGCGAACGATCCGCGCGACGCGGCGAACCCGATGCCCCGGTTTCCGGCAGACTTCCTGTGGGGCGTGTCCACCTCCGCGCATCAGATCGAGGGCGCGGCGGACCAGCGCGAACCTTCGGTCTGGGACACCTTCACCGCCGCGCCGGGACGGGTGAAGGACGGCTCCACGGCGGCGGTGGCCTGCGACCACTACCACCGCTACCCCGAGGACGTGGCACTCCTGTCGGGCCTGGGCGTGGACGCCTACCGCTTCTCGATCTCGTGGCCGAGGGTGAACTCGCCCGGCGGCCTCGACTTCTACGACCGGCTCGTCGACGAGCTGTGCGCGGCCGGTGTCCGCCCGGTCCCCACCCTCTTCCACTGGGACCTGCCGGTCCGGCTCGACTGGCTGGAGCGGGACACGGCGGCCCGTTTCGCCGAGTACGTGTCCGTGGTGGCCGGGCGCCTCGGTGACCGCGTGACGAACTGGATCACCGTCAACGAGCCTGCCGAGCACACCCTGCTGGGGCACGCCCTCGGCACCCACGCGCCCGGCAAGCAGCTGCTGTTCGACGCGCTCCCGGCCGCCCACCACCAGCTGCTGGGACACGGCCTCGCCGTCCAGGCGCTGCGCGCGGCCGGCGCCACGGACATCGGCATCGCCAACTCGCACGGCCCCACCTGGCCGGCCTCCCGGGAACCCGCCGACGTGGAGGCGGCCGCCTTCTACGACCTCCTGCTGAACCGGCTGTTCGCGGAGCCCGTGCTGCTGGGCGCATACCCGGAAGGGCTCGGCGATCTGATGCCGGGGGACGTCCAGGCCGACCTCAAGGTGATCTCGGAGCCGCTCGACTGGTACGGGATCAACTACTACGCCCCGACGAAGGTGGGCGCCCCGCAGGGCACGGAGATCGAGTTCGGCGGCATCCGCATGCCGGCCGAACTGCCCTTCTCCGTCCAGCAGATAGCGGACGTCCCGGTGACGGACTTCGGCTGGCCGGTCGTCCCGGAGGGACTGACGGAACTCCTCACCACCTTCCGCGACCGTTACGGCGACCGGCTCCCCCCGATCGTCATCACGGAGAACGGATGCAGCTACGACGGCGTGGACGACCAGGAGCGCATCGCCTACCTGGACGGTCATCTGCGCGCCCTGCACCGGGCCGTGGAGGCGGGCGTCGACGTGCGCGGCTACTTCGTGTGGTCGCTGCTGGACAACTTCGAGTGGGCGGAGGGCTACGAGCGCCGCTTCGGCCTGGTCCACGTGGACTTCGAGACCCTGGCCCGGACCCCGAAGGCGTCGTACGCCTGGCTGCGGGACGTCCTGCGGGCGCAGAGATGACGACGGCGGACAGGGCCCCGGCCGCCGCGCTGGCCGAGCCCGTCGAGCGGGTCGGCCGGGGCTGGACCTCGGCCCTGTCCCTCGCCAACGGAGCGATCTGGGTGGGCTGGTACGGCCCCCTCCAGATCCTGCTGGCCTCCCAGGCCGAGGACTTCGCGCCCGGCTCGGGCATGTCGAAGGAGACCATGCTGGCCTGGGTGACGGGCGTGGGCGCGGTGGTGTCCCTGGCCGCGAACCCCCTCTTCGGCGCGCTGTCGGACCGTACGACGTCCCGCCGGGGCCGCCGTACACCGTGGATCGTGGCGGGGACCGCGGGCGGCGCCCTCTCGCTCCTGCTGCTCGCGGGAGCGGACGGCGTCTGGACCATGGCGGCGGGCTGGTGTCTGGTCCAGCTGACGCTGAACGCGGCCTTCGCGGCGGTGACGGCCGCCGTCCCCGACCGGGTCCCCCGGCTCCAACGGGGCTCGGTGGGCGGCTGGCTGGGCGCCGCGCAGATCCTCGGCGTGGTCGGCGGCACCGGGCTCGCGACGGCCGCCGGGGGCGTCGGGGCGGGGTACGTGGCGTGCGCGGTGTTCACGACGCTGGGCGTGCTGCCGTACGTGCTCCGGTACGAGGATCTGCGGCTGGCCGAGGAGGACCGGCCGGCCTGGTCCTGGCGGGGCTTCGCGGCCGGTTTCCGGCTGAGCCCGCGCATCTATCCCGACCTGGGCTGGGCGTGGCTGACCCGCTTCCTGATGAACCTGAGCAACGCGCTGGTGCTGCTGTACCTGCTCTACTACCTGCGCGACCGCCTGCACCACTCCGACCCCGAGCAGGGCGTGCTGATCCTGACCGCGGTGAACGGGCTGACGCTGCTCGCCACGGTGGTCGTCGGGGGCGCCTGGTCGGACCGGGTCGGCAGGCGCAAGCCGTTCGTGATCTGGTCGGGCGTGCTGATGGCGGTGGCGACGGCCGGGCTGGCGGTCTGGCAGACCTGGCCGGGCGCGATCGTCGCGGCGGCGGTGCTGGGCGTCGGCTTCGGCGTGTTCACGTCGGTCGACTTCGCGCTGATGACCGACGTGCTGCCGAAGGCCGGGGACCGGGGCAAGGACCTGGGCGTCATCAACGTGGCCAACGCCCTGCCCCAGGTCGCGGCCCCCGCCCTCGCCGCGCCGATCGTCACCTACCTGGGCGGCTACCGGGTGCTGTACCTGGTGGCGGCGGCGGTCGGGCTGGCGGGGGCGGTGCTGGTGGGCCGGATCAGGGGGGTGGACTGACCCGTCAGAGGGCTCCGGCGTCCCGGGCCGCGTAGACGCTGGGGTACAGCGGGCGGAAGCCGAGCTCGCGGCGGATGCGTTCGGTGGAGGTCAGCTGGAAGAACGGGTCGGGGTCGGTGCGCTCGTAGAGCTCGGCGGGCACCTCGACCCCGTTGAGCTGGTGCAGTTCGACCGCCGTGACGGGGGCGTCGTCGGCGATGTTGTAGGCCCGTCCTGCGGCTCCCGGCGCGTGCAGCAGACGCAGCAGTCCCTGGGCGACGTCCACGTGATGGACCATGTGCAGCCGCTGCGCCGCCGCCCAGTCGCCGGCCCACATCAGCGACTGGGCGAGGTGCGGATCGCCCTCGCCGTAGACGAAGGCGAGGCGGCCGACGCGCACGTCCAGGCCGTCCAGCGCGAACAACTCCCGCTCGGCCACCCCCTTCGCCTCGGGGTAGGCGCCCCACATCGCGCCGCCGCCGGGCCGGACCTCGTCGTCCTCGACCAGCGGGCGGCCCCGCCCGAGGCCGTACACCAGTCCCGTGCTGACCTGCACGAAGCGCCGCACACCCGAGGCCAGCGCGGCGCGGCCCAGTTCCACCGCCGCGTCCCGGTTGACGGCCCAAGCCTCCTCGTCCGGCACCCCGCGGAAGGACGCCGCGACATTCACGACCGCGTCCACCCCGGCCACCGCCTTGCCGAGCACCTCCGCGTCCCGCAGATCCCCGAGCACGACCTCGGCGCCCAGCTCCGCGAACCGCTCCCCCCGTGCCGCGTTCCGCACCAGGACCCGCACCCTCTCCCCCGCCGCGGCCTGCGCCAGCAGCCTCGGCACAAAGCGCCGACCGACCTGTCCCGTCGTACCCGTCACCAGTGTCAACATCGTCGTTCACTCCTCTTCGTCCGGTGCCACCAGCCTCGGACGGAGCCGGGACGACCGGGAGAGACCCGTCGATCAGGGGACCGGCAGTCCCTGGATAAGACGGGCGGACTGCCGCAGCCTGGAGGGGTGAACCGAACCGAACTCGCCGACTTCCTCCGCCGTGGCCGGGCCCGTCTGACCCCGTCGGACGTGGGTCTGACGCCGGGTGCCCGCCGCCGTACACCCGGACTGCGTCGCGAGGAGGTGGCCCAGCTGGCGGGCATGTCGGTCGACTACTACACGCGTCTGGAACAGTGCCGCGGCCCGCGTCCGTCCCGCCAGATGCTGACGGCGCTGGCCCGCGCCCTGCGCCTCACCGAAGACGAGCGCGACCACCTGTTCCACCTGACCGGCGAGGAGCCCCCGCGCCGTGAGACGGCGTCGGCGCACGTCCCGCCCGGCCTGATGCTGGTCCTGGACCGACTGCACGACACCCCGGCGCAGGTCGTGACCGACTGCGGCGAGGTCCTGGCCCAGAACGCGATGGGCAGGGCGCTGACCCGCGATGTGATGTCCCGCCCCCGGCGCGAGCGCAACCTGCTCCGTCTCTACTTCCTCGATCCGCAGGCCCGCAGCCTGTTCCCGGAGGAGGACCGGCCGGACCACGCCCGCGCCCAGGTGGCCAACCTGCGCGCGGTGGCCGCCGCCCGCCCCGACGACCCCGAACCGGCCGCGCTGGTCGCCGAACTCCGTTCATCGAGCGAGGAGTTCGCCCGCCTCTGGGACGAACACGAGGTGTCCCTGCGTCACAAGGCGACGAAACGCTTCCTGCACCCGCTGGTCGGCCTGCTGGAACTGGACTGTGAGGTCCTCCTCAGCCACGAGCACCACCAACTCCTGGTCATCCACACGGCCCGCCCGGGCACGGAGGCCTACGAAAGGCTCCAGTTGCTCCGGGTGGTGGGGTTGCAGGACTTCACCCACAGCGGGGTGGAGGCCGGCGGTCACTGAGGCGACGGGTGTCCGGGTGCCCCAGGCGCCCCACCGCGTCGCATCACCCATGGGTCGCTGTTTGGGCATACGCCCCCCTCGGGCATCACCCGGCTGCTAGAAACGCTGCGCACGGTGAACGGGGGGTGCGCAATGCGGCGTGAGTCGGTCGAGGACCTGGTGGTGGTCGTCCCGGGCATCATGGGCAGCCGTCTGGCTGTCGACGGACGCGAGGTGTGGGGGCCATCGGCGGGGGCCGTGTGGGAGGCCATCAGGACGTTCTCGGGATCGGTGCGGCAGCTGACCCTGCCGAAGGACGTCGGCGACGGCCATCCGGGGGACGGCGTCAAACCGGTCGGACTGTTCCCGGCGCTCCACGCCTTACCCGGAGTGTGGCCGCTGACCGACGGATACGACACCCTCCTGATCTGGCTGCAGCGCATGTTCACGCTCCGGCCCTCGTCGAACCTGATCGGGTTCGCGTACGACTGGCGGCTGTCGTGTCGCTACAACGCCGGTCTCCTGGCCCGCCGGATCGACGAGGCGCTGGGCCGCTGGCAGGCATCGGACCCACGGCGTACGAACGCCAAGGTGCGGCTGATCTGTCACTCCATGGGCGGTCTGGTCGGCCGCTATTACGTCGAGTGCCTGGGTGGTGCGGAGGTCACCCGTCAGCTGATCACCCTCGGCACCCCGCACCGGGGAACCATCGGCGCGCTGGACTCGCTGCTGAGCGGCCCCCGCCTGAGTCGGCGCGGGCCGAGGGTGGGCCCGCTCACGGGCTTCGCCCGCAGCCTCCCGTCCCTGCACCAGCTCACCCCCGACTACGCCTGCCTGGACAGCCCCGGGGGCCTGCTCCACCCGCGCGAAGTGCCCGGCGGCCTGCCCGGACCCGACTCCTCCCTCCTCCAGGACGCGGGGGCGTTCCACGCCGAGATCCGCGAGGCCGCACGGGAGCGCGTCCGGCGAGGCGGAAGCGACCATCAATGCCTGCCGGTGATCGGGGTACGGCAGCCCACGGCGACGACCGCGGCGCTGGAGGGCGAACGCCTGCGGCTGATCGAGACCATCCTGGGCGAGGACGAGGGCGGCGACGGACGGGTGCCGCGGTTCGCGGCCTTCCCCGACGAAGTCCCCATGAACAGCCCGGCAGCCCGGTCGGCCTTCGCGACCCATGGCGCGATCAAGACCCACGCAGGCGTACGGGAGGACCTGTTCGACTGGCTGGCTCCCAGCCCTCGCGTCTACCGCGGCGTAGGCACGGCGTACCCGCTGAGTCTGCGCGTCCCGGAGGAGTCGCCGACGAACGAGCCGCTGACGGTGGAGGCGGTGGCGGCCACGGCCCGCCCGGGAGCGGACGAACTGGCCGTCCTGGCGGCGTTCGACCACCCCGACGGCTCGCGCACCCAGGGCACGCTGACCAACCTCGGCGACGGCCGCTACGGCGGCGCGTTCCGGAACCTGGGCCCCGGGGCGTACCGGGTGTCCGCACATGCGGTGGGGGACGACGCGACGCGGGCGGTGACGGCACTGGTGCTGGTGGGAGACGGGGACGTATGAGCGAGAACGCACCGTCGGCGCAGGACGGAACGCTGCTGGTCGTGGTGTACGACACCTACCAGGATCCCCGTTTCGCGCCGCTCCGGGGCGCGGTGCGACAGGTCGATGACCTGGCGGACGAGTTGAGCCCCTTCGGCTACCGGCTGACTGCCCTCACCAACACGGACCAGGACCTGCTGACCACCGGACTCGCGCAGTGGTCGGCCGGGTGGCGGGCCGACGGGGGACACGGTCCTGCCGTGGTCGCCTGGTCCGGACACGGCGAGATCACCCCCGAAGGGGATCTGCAGCTCATCGGGCACCCTGTTCTCGCGGCTGGCCCTCGCAGCCACCGGCCAGCTCTCCGCGCCGGCGCCCCGGCCGGTGTGAACGGCCGGGGGTGGACAGCCCCGGGGAGCCGGGGCCCGGAGGCTCCGGTCCTCAGAACCCCAGCTTGCGCAGCTGCTTCGGGTCGCGTTGCCAGTCCTTCGCGACCTTCACGTGCAGGTCGAGGAAGACGGGTGTGCCGAGCAGTGCTTCGATCTGCTTGCGGGACTTGATGCCGACGTCCTTCAGGCGCTTGCCCTTGGGGCCGATGATGATGCCCTTCTGGCTGGGCCGCTCGATGTAGATGTTCGCGTGGATGTCGAGCAGCGGCTTGTCCGCCGGACGGTCCTCGCGCGGGAGCATCTCCTCGACGACCACCGCGATGGAGTGCGGGAGCTCGTCCCGGACGCCCTCCAGCGCCGCCTCGCGGATCAGCTCGGCGACCATCACCTGCTCGGGCTCGTCCGTCAGGTCGCCCTCGGGGTAGAGCGGCGGGCTCTCCGGGAGCATCGGGGCGAGCAGGTCCGCCAGCAGTCCGACCTGCTGGTCGCCGACCGCCGAGACCGGCACGATCTCCGCCCACTCGAACCCCAGCTCCTTGCCGAGCTGGTCGATCGCGATGAGCTGCTCGGCAAGCGTCTTGGAGTCCACGAGGTCGGTCTTCGTCACGACCGCGACCTTCGGGGTCCGCTTGATCCCGGCCAGCTCCTTGGCGATGAAGCGGTCGCCGGGGCCCAGCTTCTCGTTGGCCGGCAGGCAGAAGCCGATGACGTCGACCTCGGCCCAGGTGGCGCGCACGACGTCGTTGAGCCGCTCGCCGAGCAGGGTGCGCGGCTTGTGCAGGCCCGGCGTGTCGACCAGGATCAGCTGGGCGTCAGGGCGGTGCACGATGCCCCGCACCGTGTGCCGGGTGGTCTGGGGACGGTTGGAGGTGATCGCCACCTTCTTCCCGACCAGAGCGTTCGTGAGGGTGGACTTGCCCGCGTTGGGACGGCCCACGAAGCAGGCGAAGCCGGCGCGGTGGATGGCCTCGGCCGACTGCTCGGATGACTGGTTACGAACGCTCATGGCCCCCATTCTCCCTGATCCACGAAGCCCCGCCGCACACACGAGCGGCAGCACCCTCCACCGTGAGCTACCGGAAACCTCCACGCAACGAAACGTCACGGAAACACACCTGTACGCGACCGGAAACCGGGAGCGGTGAACCTCTGACGAGCCCCCGCATCGTTGGAGACTCCCGTGACTCTGGCCGCCGCCCACGCGAACACCGGCGACACCGCCTGGCTGCTCGCCGCCACCGCCCTCGTCCTGCTGATGACCCCGGGTCTCGCCCTCTTCTACGGAGGCATGGTCCGCACGAAGAGCGTCCTCAACATGCTCATGATGAGCTTCGTGTCGATCGCGCTGGTCACGGTGGTGTGGCTGACGGCCGGCTACTCGCTCGCGTTCGGCGACGACGTCGGGGGCGGGCTGATCGGCGGCCTCGAGCACGCCGGGATGGCGGGCCTCGGCCCGGACAGCGTGCAGGGCACGGTCCCCA
This sequence comes from Streptomyces sp. NBC_00080, assembly GCF_045041255.1. Taxonomy (NCBI): domain Bacteria; kingdom Bacillati; phylum Actinomycetota; class Actinomycetes; order Kitasatosporales; family Streptomycetaceae; genus Streptomyces; species Streptomyces sp. NBC_00080. The sequence continues at coordinate 6,268,888 of NZ_CP108235.1, read as the reverse complement.
CCCTCCTGTTCGCCACCTTCCAGCTCACCTTCGCGATCATCACGGCCGCACTGATCAGCGGCGCGATCGCGGACCGGGCGAAATTCGGCGCCTGGCTGGTCTTCGTGCCGGTCTGGGCGCTCCTCGTATACGTTCCCGTGGCGCACTGGGTGTGGGGCCCCGGTGGCTGGATCCTCGACCGGCTCGGCGCCCTCGACTTCGCCGGCGGCCTCCCCGTCGAGATCACCTCGGGTGCCTCGGGGCTGGCGTTGTGCCTGGTCCTGGGCCCGCGCCTGGGCTTCAAGAAGGACGCGATGCGTCCGCACAACCTCCCCATGGTGATGCTGGGCGCGGGTCTGCTCTGGTTCGGCTGGTTCGGCTTCAACGCGGGCTCGGCACTGGGCGCGAACGGTCTGGCGGCGGCCGCCTTCCTCAACACCCTCGCCGCGGGCTGCACCGGTCTGCTCGGCTGGCTCTTCGTCGAGCAGCGGCGCGACGGTCATCCGACGACGCTGGGCGCGGCGTCCGGCGCGGTCGCGGGCCTGGTGGCCATCACGCCCTCCTGCGGCTCGGTCTCCCTGCTCGGTGCCCTGGTCGTCGGCCTCGCGGCCGGTGTCGTCTGCTCCTATGCGGTGGGCTGGAAGTTCAAGCTGAACTATGACGACTCCCTCGACGTGGTGGGGGTCCACCTGGTCGGCGGGATCATCGGCACGCTCCTCATCGGCGTCTTCGCGGTGGACACCATGACCGGCGGCGCCGAGGGCCTCCTCTACGGCGGCGGACTCGGTCAGCTCGGCAGGCAGCTGGTCGCCGTGGTCGTCGTGGGGGGGTACGCCTTCACCGTCACGTACGGCATCGCCAAGGTGCTCGACAAGGCGATCGGCCTGCGCGCGCACGAGGACCACGAGCACTCCGGCCTGGACCTTACGGTGCACGCCGAGACGGCATACGATCACGGCGTCCTGGGCCACGGCGCCCCGGTCGGCTCGCACTCCGTCCTCTCCGCCCAGAAGGTCAAGCCACAGGAATGAAGCTCATCACCGCGATCGTCAAGCCCTACCGCCTCGACGAGGTCAAGACGGCCCTCCAGGAGCTCGGCGTGCACGGCCTGACCGTGACCGAGGCCAGCGGCTACGGCCGGCAGCGCGGCCACACCGAGGTGTACCGGGGCGCCGAGTACCAGGTCGACCTCGTGCCCAAGGTGCGCATCGAGGTCGTCGTCGACGACGCGGAGTCCGAGGCCGTGATCGACGCGATCGTGCGTGCCGCGCATACCGGGAAGATCGGTGACGGCAAGGTGTGGGCGCTGCCGGTCGAGACGGTCGTGCGGGTGCGGACGGGGGAGCGGGGGCCCGACGCGCTTTAACCTCCGGCGGTTCGGCTCAGTTTCGGCTGCGGGTCCGCCGGGGCCGGTCGCGCAGTTCCCCGCGCCCCTGGGCGGCTGGGCCCTGCGGGCCCTCGCCGCCTTCTGATCAGGAACCACCCCCCTGCTGCGATCGCCGCCGCCGCTGTCCCCACCACCAGCCACGGCACCGCCACGAAGGACGCTGTCGCCGACTCCTCGGTGTTCTTGGCGGTAGCCGTCAGCTTGACGTCGGTCCAGTCGAGCTGGGGGGCGTCGCGCCAGCGTTCGGTGAGGCGGACGCGCTGGCCCGGGAGGAGCTGGGAGGGGAGCTTCGTCAGGTCCCGGGCAAGGAGCGTGCGGCCGAACAGACCGCTCGCCTTCAGCTCCACCTTCGGTGCGAGGGTGACGTTGCCGGTGTTGTGCAGGGTGTAGGAGATCGTCGCCGTGCTGTCGCCGAGGCCGGGGACCAGCGGCTGGTCATGTCCGACCGTGACGTTCTCGACGGCGAGCGCGGGCAGCGTGGGCCCGCCGACCTGGAGGTAGACGCGGGCGCCGACGGCCCGCTGGACGCCCAGCGCGACCCCGCCGTCACCCTGCTCGACCCGTTCGTCGAGGGCGACGATGGCCCCCGGATGGTCACCGGGCTCGGCCCCCTCGGGCACCCGGACGGTGAACGGCACGGTGACCGTCGCCCGGCCGGGCACGGTGACCCGGTCCTTCGGCAGCTCGGCCCAGGCGCCCACGCCGCGCATCTTCTCGCCGAGCGACTTCACGGCGAACCCGCCGTCGCGCGCGGTGTTGTAGGCGTCGGCCGCGTACAGCCGGAAGGTGAGGGGCTCGGCCGTCTTGTTGGCGACGACGACCTTGTCCTCGATCGTCTGGCCGGGATCGGCGGAGACGTAGAAATAGGGCCGCGCGGCGACGGCCGAGGAGACGGGGTAGACCGACCAGCTGCCGTTGTCGGCGGCGCGGGCGGGGGTCGCGAGCGTCAGGAACAACAGCAGCGGCAGGAGGAGGACGTACGGCTTGCGCATGGGTGCGGACCCCCCAGCGGACGGGCCCCGGCAGGCGGGCCCCGGCGAACGGGCTTCGACGAGCGGGCTTCGACGAGCGGGCTTTCACGAACAGGCTTCGAGGGCTGGGTGGTCGGGCGGGTGCGGACCTGTGGGGCGGGCGCCCGGCCACCGGTGGACGTGGTGCGTACGGCTCAGGTGAGCGTGAGGGTCAGGACGCCGGCGTAGCTGCCCGGAGGCGTGAACGACGGTACGTCGAGGGACAGTTGGGCGCCGGTGGTGAACTCGCCGCCGGTGGCCGTGCCGTCGGGTGTGGACGCCAGGGTCGCCCCCGCGGCGCCGACCGTGCCCGCCGAACCGGCCTGACAGGTGCTCGGGCTGCCCGCCTTGGTGGTGCACGCGGGCGTCCAGCTCAGCTTGCCGGCGTCGATCTTGGCGCCGGGGCCGCTGAAGTCGGTGACCTTGCCGGTCAGGGACCAGCCCGCGGGTCCGCCGCGGAAGTCCTTGACGGTCACGGTCTGGAGCGCGCCGGTCGAGGCCCCGCCCTGGCCGAAGTCGACCGCGGACAGCTGGACGGCGTCCCCGGCCTGGGACATCGACAGCGTGCCCGCCCGGACCGTGGTGGTCACCTTCTGGCTGCCCTCCGGTACGGGCTGGTCGTCGATGACGACGTACGCGACCGGCCCGGCACCGAGGTCCGAGCTCCACGCGCCGCCCTCGTACGCCACGACACCGGTCGTGGTGAGGTCGCTGACGACGAGCGAGCCGGAGATGCCGCCCTGCGCGTTGGCGGTCACGGTCGCCGTGTCCGCGGTCTGGGCGGACGCGGAGCGCCCGGCCAGCGTGACGGTCGCGCCCGCGGTGAAGCCGCTGCCGGTGACGGCGACGGCCGCGCCCGGACTGCCGGAGGCCGAACCCAGCGAGATCGCACGGGTGTTGGCCGGCGGGTTGTCGGCGGCGGTGACGGTCTCCGAGACCGGGGCGGGCGGGTTGGTCACCGTGCAGGGGGTGTCCAGCTCCAGGATGTAGCTGGTGTGGATGTTGTAGTCACCGGGCGAGAGGGTGATCGCGCCGGGCGTGGTGACCGTGAAGGTGCCGGTCATGGAGAACGACGGGAAGGCTCCCCTGCCGGGTACCGGGGGGTTCTGCCTCGGCCCCGTGACCGTGACGCTGCCGGTCTGCGCGCCACCGAGGGTGACCTTGCCCGTCGGCGTCATGATGTCGGCCGGCAGGGCCAGGTCGGTGGGGTTGCTCGCGGCGGGCGTGACCACCGTGTACGTGACGGTGACGGTGTCGCCGACCTGCGGACTGGTGTTGTCCGCCGTGATCTTCGCGGTGGTGGTGCCGTCGATCGGCGGGAGGCCCGCGATGGCCGGCGGGATGCAGTGCGTGTCGAAGTCGACGTTGGACGCGGCGACGGCCGGGGCCGCCGCCAGCGCCCCGCCGGCGGTGACCGCGAGCGCGGTCGCCCCGAGCAGCGACGCCCAGCGCCGTCTTCGGGAACCTCGGGTGCTTCCGGAACTTCGGGGTGAACCCATGTTGCCCCCTCCTCCAGGGTGCGGGCGCAGCGGCTCTTCTGCGCCGACAGGGGGCATTGAGGTGCGGATCGCGTGAGAAGTCAATGGACATCACGTGGTGAACTGATGGGCCGTCAGCTCTCCGGTTCAGCCGGAAAACTGACGGCCTGTCGGCTCAGTTTCCAACCGCTATCAGCTGAACACGAACGGACCCGGCGCCTGTGCCGCGTTCGCCGTACAGGTGACGGTGATCCCGAAGACGACCATCTTCAGGGAGCCGCCGTAGAAGTTCAGGCTGTCACCGGAGGCCACGGTCCCGTTGAGCGGACCGACCGTGATCGGGTCGCCGGTGGCCATGGCGGGGTTCACGGCGCCGGAGAAGACCCTGGCGGCACCGGTCGAGTTCGCCATCGTGAGCGTGGAACTGATGCTGTTCGCGCCGATCGGGATCGGCGCGGTGATGGCGGTGGACGACAGTTTGAGGGTGGCGGCCGTACCCGTCTGGGTGGCCGTGAGGGTGGCTGCGCCGCCTCCGAAGAGACCGCAGTTGGCGGTGACGGTCGCCGTCAGCGGGGTGACGGCGACAGCCGAGGGCGCGAGGGCCAGTCCGGTGACCGCGAGGGCCCCGACCAGCATTGCCGCACCTGATCCGATTCGCTTGCCTCTCATGGGATCCGCTCCCTTCCCGAATTCGGGAATCCATGTGGGGGGTGGATGGACGGGAGATGCCGACGGACCACCGCCCGGGAGGGATGGGTGCGGACACCCTGCCCAGGTGGAGATCTGACGTCCGGATCCGACATCCGGATCCGACGTCAGTATCTGACGGTCCGTCGGAACTTGCGGTTCCATTGATGCGCGAGCGATGCGAGAACGGCAAGGTTGAAAACCGGCCTACCTCCGGCGTGCCTCCGGCGACCCGCCGTGGACCGCCCCGGGCCGGCCGTCAGCCCGCGGAGACGGTGTGCCGCACGGTCCCGTCCGGCGCGGCCACCAGCACCGGCGTCCCCACCCCGCCGAGATCCCGCACGGCGGCCAGATCAGCCTCGTCGGCCGTCTCCGACGCGGTCACCACCGCCGCCGCCTCCAGCGACTCCGCCCCCGAGGCCACCGCCATCGCCACCGCCGTCCGGAGCGCGCTCAACCGCAGCGACGGCAGCTCCACCGTCGCCGCGACATAGGTACGTCCGGTCTCGTCCCGTACGGCGGCCCCCTCGGGCACACCGTTGCGGGCCCGCGCGGAGCGGGCCAGGGTGACGATCTTGCGGTCCTCGGGGTCGAGCGCGTTGCTGTCGGTCATGCCCCGAGCATACGAAGAACCGATCCGCGCACCGCGTCAGGGACGGTCGAGCCGCAGCCGCTCGGCCCGCGGCAGACCGGCGACCACCAGGTCGTAGGAGTCCTCGACGAGCTCCCGGACCAGCCGGTCCGGGAGCTCCCCGTCGACCGTCACCGTGTTCCAGTGCCGCTTGTTCATGTGCCACCCGGGGACGATCAGCCCCTCGTGCTCCCCGCGCAGGCGCACCGCGTCGTCCGGGTCGCACTTGAGGTTCACCGTCAGCGGCCGCGCGTCCAGGGTCGTCAGGGCGAACAGCTTGCCGCCGACCTTGAAGACCGAGATCTCCGGCCGGAAGGGGAAGTCCTCCACCGCCGCGTTGAAGGAGAGGCACAAGGCGCGCAGTTCCTGAGGTGTCACTCCGTCACTCCGGTTTCGTCTCGTCCTGTGGCCGGTCCGCCGCTTCCAGCGGCTCCACCAGCACCGTGACGATCTTGTTGCGGCGACCGGCCGCGGCCTCCGCCGTCAGCCGCAGCGCGCGCCCGTCCGGCAGGTCGACCACGCTCGACGCCCCGGCGATGGGCACCCGGCCCAGCGCCTTGGCGAGCAGCCCGCCGACGGTCTCCACGTCCTCGTCGTCGTACTCCTCGAGGCCGTACAGCTCGCCGAGGTCGGTGATGTCGAGGCGGGCGGTGACCCGGTGACGGTCGTCGCCGAGTTCCTCCACCGGCGGGAGTTCACGGTCGTACTCGTCGGTGATCTCGCCGACGATCTCCTCGAGGATGTCCTCGATGGTGACGATGCCGGCCGTGCCGCCGTACTCGTCGATGACGACGGCGACGTGGTTGCGGTCCTGCTGCATCTCCCGCAGCAGGTCACCGGCGTTCTTGGTGTCGGGCACGAAGGCGGCGGGCCGCATCGCCGTCGACACCAGCTCGCCCTCGGCGTCCCGGTTGATGTGCGTCTTGCGGACCAGGTCCTTCAGATACACGATGCCGACGATGTCGTCCTCGTTCTCCCCGGTCACCGGTATGCGGGAGAAACCGGAGCGCAGGGCGAGGGTCAGCGCCTGGCGGATGGTCTTGTACCGCTCGATGACGACGAGGTCGGTCCTCGGGACCATGACCTCGCGCACGAGGGTGTCGCCGAGCTCGAAGACGGAGTGCACCATGCGGCGCTCGTCGTCCTCGATCAGGGACTCCTTCTCGGCGAGGTCGACCAGCGCGCGCAGCTCCGCCTCGGAGGCGAAGGGACCCCGGCGGAAGCCCTTGCCGGGGGTCAGCGCGTTGCCGATGAGGATCAGGAGCGACGGGATCGGGCCCATGATCCGCGCCAGCGGGAGCAGCACGTACGCGGCCGCCGTCGCGGTGTTCAGCGGGTGCTGGCGGCCGATGGTGCGCGGGGAGACGCCGACGGCGACGTACGAGACGAGGACCATCACGCCGATCGCCGCGAACAGGGCCCCGGTCGTGCCGTCGATCTCCTGGAGGCAGGCGTAGGTGACCAGCGCGGCGGCCGCCATCTCGCAGGCGACGCGGACCAGCAGCGCCACGTTCAGATAGCGGGTGGGGTCGGCGGCGATCTGCGCGAGCTTGGCGCTGCCCCGTCGGCCGGACCGTACGGCCTCCTCGGCGCGGAAACTGGAGACGCGCGCGAGGCCCGCCTCCGCGCAGGCGGCGAGCCAGGCGACCACGACCAGGGCGATCGCGCCGGCGACGAGGGTGAGGCTCATGAGACGGTCGGGGCCGGGGACGGGCCGGTCAGGCCCTTCTCCGCACGCCAGCCGTCGACGATGGCGGCCTGCAGACCGAACATCTCGGCCTTCTCGTCGGGCTCCTCGTGGTCGTACCCCAGCAGGTGCAGCACCCCGTGGACGGTGAGCAGTTGGAGCTCCTCGTCCATGGAGTGCCGCGTCGGCGCCTCGGTGCCCTGCCGGGCGGCGACCTCGGGGCACAGCACGATGTCGCCGAGGAGGCCCTGCGGGGGCTCGTCGTCGTCCTTCGACGGCGGACGCAGCTCGTCCATCGGGAAGGACATGACGTCCGTCGGCCCCGGCAGGTCCATCCACTGGATGTGCAGCTGCTCCATGGCATCGGTGTCCACGACGATCACCGAGAGCTCGGAGAGCGGGTGGATGCGCATCCGCGCGAGCGCGTAGCGGGCGATGTCGAGGATCGCCTGCTCGTCGACCTCGGTTCCGGACTCGTTGTTGACGTCGATCGACATGGTGCTGGCTTGTCTACTTCCGCTTGTTACGGCCGCCCTTGTGGGTGCCGTTCTCCGTACCGTTCTCGCTGTCGTACTGCTCGTACGCGTCGACGATACGGCCGACGAGCTTGTGCCGGACGACGTCCTGCGACGACAGGCGGGAGAAGTGGACGTCGTCGAGCCCCTCCAGGATGTCCTGAACCTGCCGCAGACCCGACTTCGTGCCGTTCGGCAGGTCGACCTGGGTCACGTCACCCGTGATCACGATCTTCGAGTCGAAGCCGAGCCGGGTGAGGAACATCTTCATCTGCTCGGGGCTCGTGTTCTGGGCCTCGTCCAGGATGATGAAGGCGTCGTTCAGGGTACGGCCACGCATGTAGGCCAGCGGGGCGACCTCGATCGTGCCCGAGGCCATCAGCTTCGGGATCGAGTCCGGGTCCAGCATGTCGTGCAGCGCGTCGTACAGCGGGCGCAGGTACGGGTCGATCTTCTCGTACAGCGTGCCCGGGAGGAAGCCGAGCCGCTCCCCCGCCTCGACCGCCGGGCGGGTCAGGATGATGCGGTTGACCTGCTTGGACTGGAGGGCCTGGACCGCCTTGGCCATGGCCAGGTAGGTCTTGCCGGTACCGGCCGGGCCGATGCCGAAGACGATCGTGTGCTTGTCGATCGCGTCGACGTACCGCTTCTGGTTGAGGGTCTTGGGTCTGATGGTGCGACCGCGCGAGGACAGGATGTTCTGGGTCAGAACCTCGGCCGGGGTCTCCTGGCCGTCACTCGTCCCGTTCTCACTCGCCCGCAGCATGGCGATCGAGCGTTCCACTGCGTCCTCCGTCATCGGCTGTCCGGTGCGGAGCACCAGCATCATCTCGTCGAACAGGCGCTGGACGAGAGCGACTTCCCGTGGGTCGCCGACCGCGCTGATCTCATTGCCCCGGACATGGATGTCAGCCGCCGGGAAGGCCGTCTCTATCACGCGCAGGAGGGAGTCTCCGGATCCCAGCACCGTCACCATGGGGTGCTGGGCGGGAACGGTGAACTGTGCTCTCGCCTTGCCCTGCGCGGGCGTGTGAGCTGTGGGTGTCTGAGTCATAGGCCGGCCCGAGGGCCTCTACGTCCTCCCGGATGCGTCTCGCCTGCCACGAGGGCGGCCTGGCGAGTTCAAGGGTACGCCAGGGGACTGACAACGCCGTAGGGCTTTTCCGGGTCCGGCGAGGGGGCGGACGAGGGGGCCGGCGACCGCGTCCCGGCCGCTATGCCGAGCGGCCGAAACCGATCGTCGGCACCGCTCTGCGCAACGGCCACGGGCCGGCCTCCTCGGCCGCCGGGAGCAGCGCCGGGAGCAGGGCGTCCAGGAACGCGTACCTCAGCAGCGCCTCGGGGTCCTGGCTGTCGACCGACTGGACCCTGCGCCACCAGGCCGCGATCTCGGGCCAGCCGGGGGCGGAGAGCGAGCCGCCGAACTCCTGCACGGAGAGGGCCGCGGTGAGGCCGGCGAAGGCGAGGCGGTCGGCGAGCGGCCAGTCGGCCAGCGTGCCGGTGACGAAGCCGGCCACGAAGACGTCCCCCGCGCCGGTGGGGTCGAGGGCCTCGACGGCGATGGCCGGGACCTCGGCGGACTCGCCGGTGCGCCGGTCCACGGCGTAGGCGCCCTCCGCACCGAGGGTCACGACCGCGACCGGTACGTGCTCGGTGAGGGCGTGGGCGGCGGCGCGGGGACAGGTGGCGCCGGTGTAGCGCATGGCCTCCTCCGCGTTCGGCAGGAAGGCCTCGCAGTGCGCCAGGTCGGTGAGGCCGGCCAGGTCCCAGGCACCGGTGTCGTCCCAGCCGACGTCGGCGAAGATGCGGGTGCCGCGACCGGCGGCCCGCTCGATCCAGGGGGCGGGCTTGCCGGGGGTGAGGGAGGCGACGGCGGCGCGGGCGTGCGGCGGGTGCTCGGGCGCCCCTTCCTGCGTCAGCACGGCCTCGACGGGCGGTTCGTGGCCGTGGGAGACCATGGTCCGCTCGCCCTCGTAGGCCATGGAGACGGTGACCGGCGAGTGCCAGCCGGGGACGGAGCGCGAGGCGCTGAGGTCGATGCCCTCGCCCTGTTCGAGGGCGTCCCAGCAGTACTCGCCGTAGTGGTCGTCCCCGAAGGCCGCGGCCAGGGAGGTGCGCAGGCCGAGCCGGGCGAGCGCGGTGGCCATGTTGGCGACGCCGCCGGGGCTGGAGCCCATTCCGCGCGCCCAGGACTCGGTCCCGCGCACGGGGGCGGAGTCGAGCCCGGTGAAGATGATGTCGAGGAAGACGGTGCCGGTGAGGTAGACGTCCCACGGCGGATCGTCGGGGGCGCGCCGGACTGCCAGGGGGTCGACCCGGGCAGCCTGGCAGATCTGGCCGGCCTTGCCGGTCCGGCGGTGGTGTCCCTCTCCGGTGGACGCGTTGGACGCGGTCACGGTGCGCTCCCTGACGTGGTGCCGATCTGGCCAGTGTGCACCACCCCACCGACAACACGCGGTCCGTCACACGCGAGCCGGGGACAACCACCCTTCGGTACGCAGCGGGGGCGGGAGATGCGGAGGGGACGGGATGTGCGGGGTACGGGGCTGCTGAGGTACGGAGATCACCTCAACCGCCGCGGACAGCGCCTTCCGGCCACACCACGTCCACCGGCAGGCCCGCCGCCCGCGCTTCGAGGACGGTGTCGGCGGTGCCGCCGCCCCGGCCGGAGGGCGGTTCGCCGTTCCACACGGCGACGAGCCGGTCGGCGCGTTCGATCAGTACGGTGTTGGCGGCCTCGTACGCCTGCCGGCCGGCCTTCTCCCGAGGCAGGACGAGGATCTCCGCGGCGGCTTCGAGCAGGCGGTCGAAGAGGGGGACGTCGGCGGGCCCCACCTGGCTCAGCCGGTAGTCCCGCGACGGGACGACGACCGTCAGGCGTCCACCTGCCGCGAGGACGGCCTCGGCGAACAGCAGGTCGGCGCCCCTGGCGAGGCAGGAGACGCCGACGAGCCGGCCGTCGTGGGCGTACCGCCCGAGCAGGCCGTCCAGGGCCGAGCGGACCAGGGGGAGGCTGTCCTCGGTCAGGTCCATGTGCCCGGTCACCGCGATGATCGTCACGTCACGCGTCCCCTTCGCCTCGCCGACCGGTCGGCGCCGGACGGCAGCCGGGCCGCGGCGGTCGGGCGCGGATCGTACCGCGCCTCCTCGGCCCCGCCCGGCGCCGTTCCGTCAGGCCGTGGCCGGGCGCGGGGGCATCGCGCGGGCGGCGCCCGGGGTGGCCTCGGGGGCCGGGGGCGCCGGGGCGGCCGGGTACTTCGCCGGGCGGGAGCGGACGGTTTCGGGGACTGCTGCTGACACGAGCGGCTCCGATCGCGGCCAGGGGATGGGGAGTTGCCGGTGCGGGGCCACCGGCGCGAAGTCACCAGCGGGGGACGGCCGGGGTGACCCAGTCGGGGTCGGCCAGGCGCATGGCCGCCGCGTCGTCGCGCTCGCGCAGGGCGCCGTCGTCGTCGAGCCAGCGCCGGTGCAGGAACCGGAGCTTGTCCCGGTCGAGTTGGACGCCGAGGCCGGGCGCGTCCGACACGGTGACCTTGCCGTCGTCGAAGGTGAGGCGTTCGGTGAGGACGTCCTCCGACTGCCAGGGGTAGTGGGAGTCGCAGGCGTGGTGGAGGTCCGGCACGGTGGCCGCCACGTGGGTCATGGCGGCGAGCGAGATGCCCAGGTGGGTGTTGGAGTGCATGGAGATGCCGACGCCGAACGTCCGGCAGATCTCGGCGAGTTGCCGGGTGTTGCGCAGTCCGCCCCAGTAGTGGTGGTCGGAGAGGACGACCTGGACGGCGTCGCGGGTGAACGCCTCCTTGATCTCGGCGAACGTCGTCACGCACATGTTGGTGGCGAGCGGCACGTCGGTCTGCGCGGCCACCTCGGCCATGGCCGGGGTGCCGAGGGCCGGGTCCTCCAGGTATTCGAGGATGCCGCCGATCTCGTCGGCCACCTTGAGTGAGGTCGCCACGGACCAGGCGCCGTTGGGGTCGAGCCGCAGCGGGTGGCCGGGGAACGCCTCGGCCAGCGCCCGTACGGCGGCGATCTCCTCGTCCGGCGGGAAGACGCCGCCCTTGAGCTTGAAGGAGGTGAAGCCGTAGCGCTCCTTGAAGCGCCTGGCCTGCTCGACCACCCCGGCCGGGTCGACGGCGGCGCCCCAGTCGTCCTTCTCCGCGGGGACGCCCTCGGGGTGGTCGGCCCACTTGTAGAAGAGATAGGCGCTGTATTCGACCGCGTCGCGCACCTTGCCGCCGAGCAGGGTGTGCACGGGCAGGCCGAGCGCCTTGCCGAGGGCGTCGAGGCAGGCGACCTCGAAGGCGGAGACGACGGACAGCCGCAGCTTGTCGGCGGTCTGCACGCCGCGCAGCCCGCCGACGTCCACCTGCCCGGAGACCCGGGAGCTGTCGACGGCCACCTCGTCGGCGACGGTGAACAGGCCGTTCAGGTCGCTCACCGGGCGGCCGTGCAGCTTCTCGGCGAACGGGTGGGCCAGTTCCAGGTACTTGGTGTCGCCGTACGTCTCGCCTACGCCCGTGACCCCGTCCGCCGTCTCGACCTCCACGATCAGCCGGGGCGTGTACGGCTGGTGCACGCCCTGGGTGTTGAGCAGCGGCGGGTCGGCGACCAGGATCGGGGTCAGGCGGACGTCGGTGATCGTGAGGTTCACAGCGCGGCTCCTACGAGGTCGAGGCCGGCGCTCAGGAGGGCCCCGAGTTCGGCGAGGTCGGTGGGCGAGGGGTCGGTGAGCGGGGCGCGGACGGGTCCGACGGGGCGGCCGCGCAGCCGGGCCGCCGCCTTCACCAGGGACACGGCGTATCCCGGTACCCGGTCGCGGAGTTCGACGAGTGGGACGTAGAAGTCGCGCAGCAGCCGGTCCACCGACTTGTCGTCGCCGTCGCGCAGCGCGGTGAAGAAGGCGTTCGCGATCTCCGGGGCGAAGGCGTGGACGGCGGAGGAGTAGGCGGGGACGCCGACGGTGGCGTAGGCGCGGGCCTGGATCTCGGCGGTGGCGGCGCCGTTGAAGAAGAGGAAGCCGTCGGGCGCGGCGAGGGTGAGCCGCTGGAGGCGGTCGAGGTCGCTGTGGCCGTCCTTGAGGCCGATGACGCCCGGGATGGCGGCGACCCGCCGCAGCGCGGCGGCGGTGAAGGTGACCTGGCCGCGCTGGTAGGCGATGAGGGGCAGCCGGGTGCGGGCGGCGAGCTGCTCCAGCTGGGCGACGAGGCCGTCCTGCGGGGCGGCGACGAGGTAGTGCGGCAGGACGAGGAGGGCGTCGGCGCCGGCCTCCTCCGCGATGCGCGCGAACCGGGCGGCCTGGGCCCAGCCGTAGCCGACCCCGGCGACGACGGGCAGGCGGCCGCCCGCCTCCTCGACGGCGATCGTGACCACCTGGCGGTACTCGTCCTCGTCGAGGGAGAAGAACTCTCCGGTGCCGCAGGCGGGGAAGACGGCGCCGGGTGCGGTCGCGATCTGTGCCGCGACATGCGCGCGGAAGCCGTCGGGGTCGAGGGAGCCGTCGTCGTGGAAGCTCGTGAGCGGGAACGACAGCACCCCCTGTGCCATGCCGTCCCTCAGGCGTCGGACCGTTTCCCTGTCGAGGCTCACCCTCGGTCATCTCCCTATGTGGATGTCATCTACGTATGAAGATGGAGGTTAGATACGCGAACGCTGACCGTCAATGGGTGCGCGCTCCCCCGACCCGCACACCCTTACGATCGGCACATGTCGGAGACAGGCGGCGTCCGCGAGGTGAAGTCCGCGGCGCGCACGGTCGAGCTGCTGGAACTGCTCGCGGCGCGCGGCGACCGGCCGGCGCGGCTCCAGGAGCTGGCGGACGAGCTGGGGGTACCGCGCAGCTCGATGTACGCGCTGCTCCAGACCCTGATCAGCCGGGGCTGGGTACGCACGGACGTGACCGGCTCCCTCTACGGCATCGGCATCCACGCCCTGCTGACCGGCACCAGCTATCTCGACTCCGACCCGCGCGTGCGGCTGGTGCGGCCCTACCTCGACGAGGCGTCCGAGGCGCTGGGCGAGACGATCCACCTGGGCCGGCTGGACGGCCGGGGCGTGGCGTATCTGGCGACGCGCGAGTCGCACGAGTACCTGCGCACGATCAGCCGGGTCGGGCGGCGGCTCCCGGCGCACGTCGGCGCGCTCGGCAAGGCGCTGCTGGCGCAGCGGCCGGACAGCGAACTGCCCGAGGGGCCGTACGAGGCGTTCACCCCGCACACCCGCACGAGCCGGCAGGCGCTGCTCGACGATCTCGCCGGGGTGCGGGCGCGCGGGTACTCCGTGGACCGCGAGGAGGGCGTCCTCGGCATCGTCGGGTTCGGGTTCGCGCTGCGCTACGACACCCCCGCGCAGGACGCGGTCAGCTGCTCGGTGCCGGTGGCCCGGCTGACGCCGGAGCACGAGGGGCGGATCGTCGCGGTGATGCGGGAGATCAGGGCGAAGATCGAGGCGACGGCACCGGGTTCCGGCGGCGCCGCCGACTGGCGTTGACGCTCGCCGTTACCCGCTCTCCAGCGCCCCAAAACGCATGGTGATCCACATCACTCACCCTGCCCTTCAGCTCGCACCGCGTGCTTGATACAAATTGCCCGCGCGTTCCTGTCCGTCGACGGTCGGCGCCCCACCCCTCCTCCGGCCCCTTCCGAGCCGTCCCTTTCGCATGCCCTGGAACGCCCGTGTTCGCCCCACGCACCACCCTGCCCTGGCCCGTCGTCGCCCTGTTCACGGCCGGGTACCTCGCCCCCTATCTGCTGCCGACCGTGGTCGGCCGACTGGACGCCGGGCTGCCGCTGTCCGCCACCGAGGCCGGAGCCGTCGGCAGTGCGCTGCTGCTCGGTTCGGCCGCCGCCGGGTTCCTGCTCGCCTCCCGTGTCGAGCGCATCGGGGCGCGGACCCTCGCCCGGATCGGCCTGACCCTCGCCGTGCTCGGCTACGGCGGTGCCGCCCTCGCCGGTGGGGTGACCGCCGTCATCGCGGGCGCGGTCCTCGGCGGCTTCGGCTCCGGCACGGTCACCACGGTCGCCGCCACCCGGATCGCCGCCCATCCCGACCCGCACCGCGTCTCCACGGCGGGCCTGCTCGGGGTCTCCGCGCTCGCGGGCGCCGTCTACCTGACGGTGCCGCACCTGGGCGCGGGGCACGGTCAGCCGCTGGCCGCGATCGCCCTCACCGCGCTCGCCGTCTGGCCGCTGACGGGGCGTCTGCCCGGCCGGGCGGCCCCGGTCCGGACCCGCCGCGAGGACCGGTCGCGGCTTCCCCGGCTGCGGGCCGGACTCGTCCTGGCCGCCGCCATGCCCTGCTGGTCGCTGGTCCAGAACTCCCTCTGGGGCGTCAGCGGACGCATCGGCCTGACCCAGGCGCACCTCACCGAGGCCGGCGTCGGTGTCGTCTTCGCGGTGGCGCTGGGAGCCGGGCTCACGGGTGTGCTGGGCGCGGGGGCGCTCGGGACGCGGCTCGGGCGGGCGGTGCCCATCGGCGCCGGGACCGTCCTGATCGCCGGCTGTGTCGTCGCCAGCGCCTCCGCTACCGGGCCGGTGAGCTTCGCGGCCGGCGAGATCGCCTGGAACACGCTCTACCCGATCGTGCTGTCGTACCTGATCGGACTGGCCGCCTCGCTCGACCCGCGCGGCCGCTGGGCGGTGCTCGTCGGGTCGGCGTCCTCACTGGGGACGGCGGCGGGGCCGCTGACCGGGAGCGTGCTGTCGGCGTGGGCCGGGTTCCCGGTGATGGGCCTGCTGCTGGGGGCCGGGCTGCTCGTCGTCGCGGTGCCGATGACCGCCGTAGCCCTGCGCACGGGCGGCGGCCCGCAGGTCGCGGGCTCGGTGCGGCGGCGCGGCCGTACCCCGGAGCCGCAGGTGGTGGAGATTCCGGTGGAGGGCTCGGCGGTACCCGTCCGGGACGCGTACGGCACGGCCGGACCCCGGCGGGCGGGTGCCGCGCCGGGATCAGGCTGAGACCGCCCGCCCGCCGGGCGTGACCGGGACCGGCCTAGAACCTGTAGGCGTCGACCTCCGCGAGATACCGCGCCCGCCGCTCCTCGTCGTCCTCCAGGAAGGAGGCGACGAAGGAGTTGCGGGCCAGCTCGCGCAGCCGCTCCTCGCCCAGGCCCAGGGCGGCGCCCACGGCGTCGAAGTTGTCGCCGGCGTATCCGCCGAAGTAGGCCGGGTCGTCGGAGTTGACCGTGCACAGCAGCCCTGCGTCGAGCATGGCGGGCAGCGGGTGGTCGGCGAGGACGTCGACGGTGCGCAGCCGCACGTTGGACAGCGGGCACAGCGTCAGCGGGATCCGCTCCCGCACCAGCCGCTCGACGAGGGCCGGGTCCTCCATGCACCGGAGCCCGTGGTCGACGCGCTCCACGCCGAGCACGTCCAGGGCCTCGGTGATGTACTCCGGCGGCCCCTCCTCGCCGGCGTGCGCGACGCGCCGCAGTCCCAGAGCGGCCGCCGCCTCGTACACCTCGCGGAACTTCACCGGCGGATGCCCGACCTCGGCGGAGTCCAGGCCCACACCGGTGATCCGGTCGAGGTGGGGCCGCGCCGCCTCCAGCGTCTCCAGCGCCGATTCGGCGGACTCGTCGCGCAGGAAACACAGGATCAGACGGGTCGAGATGCCGTGCTCGGCCTCACTGCCGCCCAGCGCGCGCCACAGCCCGTCCACGACCGTGCCCATGCTCACCCCGCGGGCGAGGTGGGCCTGCGGGTCGAAGAAGATCTCCGCGTGCCGCACGCCCTGCGCGGCGGCCCGCGCGAGGTAGGCGTTCGCGAGGTCCTCGAAGTCGCGCTCGGTGCGCAGGACCGCCATGAGCTCGTAGTACAGGTTCAGGAACGACTGGAGGTCCTCGAACTGATACGCCTTGCGGAGCTCGTCCGTATCGGCGTACGGCAGTGCGACCCCGTTGCGGGCGGCCAGCTCGAAAGCCAGCTCGGGCTCCAGGGTTCCTTCGATGTGCAGGTGCAGTTCAGCTTTGGGGAGGGGCATCAAAGCATCGTACGACCGTTTTATCGGCGTTTCGGAACCGGCACCCGCAGCAGGTCGTGCGCCACGGTCAGCTCGCCCTCGAACCCGGCCGCCCGCGCCTGCCGCTCGAATTCCTCCGGCTCCGCGTAGCGCTGGCTGAAGTGGGTGAGGACGAGATGCCGGACCCCGGCGTCACGGGCCACCCGGGCGGCCTGACCGGCGGTCAGATGACCGTGGTCGACGGCGAGTTGCTCGTCCTCGTCGAGGAAGGTCGACTCGATGACGAGCAGGTCGGCGCCGTCGGCGAGCGCGTGCACGCCCTCGCACAGCCGGGTGTCCATGATGAACGCGAACCGCTGTCCGGTCCGCACCTCGCTGACCTCGTCCAGCGACACCCCGCCGATCGCACCCTCCCGCTGGATCCGGCCGACGTCCGGCCCCTTGATGCCGTGCGCGGCCAGCTGCTCGGGCAGCATGCGGCGGCCGTCCGGCTCGACGATCCGGTAGCCGTAGGACTCGACGGGGTGGGAGAGCCTGGCGGCTTCGAGACGGTAGGACGCGGTGGTGGCGAGCACCCCGTCCGCGTCCACCGGGACCTCGGTGATGCCGACGGTCTCGCGGTAGGCGGTGGAGTAGCGCAGCCGGTCGAAGAAGCGCTGCCCGGAGCGCGGATAGTGCGCGGTGACCGGGTGCGCGACCTTGTCCAGGTTGATGCGCTGGATGACACCGGCGAGACCGAGGGAGTGGTCGCCGTGGAAGTGCGTGACGCAGATCCGGTTGAGGTCGTGCGCGGCGACCCCGGCGCGCAGCATCTGCCGCTGGGTGCCCTCGCCCGGGTCGAAGAGGACACCCTCGCCGTCCCAGCGCAGCAGGTAGCCGTTGTGGTTGCGATGCCGGGTGGGGACCTGGCTGGCGGTGCCGAGGACCACCAGTTCACGTACGGACACGGCGGCCTATCCGGGGGGCCAGTGCAGGCCCCGGCCGCCGACGACGTGCGCGTGGGCGTGCCAGACGGTCTGACCGGCGCCCGCGCCGGTGTTGAAGACGACGCGGTAGCTCTCCAGCTTGTCCTCGTCCGCGACCGCCTGCGTCTCGCGCAGCACGTCGGCGGCGAGCTCCGGCGCGCCGGCGGCCAGCGCCGCGGCGTCCCGGTAGTGCGCCTTCGGGATCACCAGGACGTGGGTGGGCGCCTGCGGGTTGATGTCCCGGAAGGCGATGGTCGTCTCGG
The DNA here is from genome assembly GCF_045041255.1 of Streptomyces sp. NBC_00080. Classification (NCBI taxonomy): domain Bacteria; kingdom Bacillati; phylum Actinomycetota; class Actinomycetes; order Kitasatosporales; family Streptomycetaceae; genus Streptomyces; species Streptomyces sp. NBC_00080. The sequence continues at coordinate 6,251,334 of NZ_CP108235.1, read as the reverse complement.
TCTCCCGCACGATCGTCGCCGGGATGTTCCCCGCGACGATCTTGCAGAACAGACAGTCGTCCTGCGGTTCCCCTGCCATGCGGGTTCCTCCTCAGACGGTTGATCAGTACGGGGGCATGGTAGCGGGGGGCTGCCGCCCCCCGGGTTTGCTCGCCCTTCTCCCCACCGAGTCGGGATGGGGGTCCCCCCGCGCGAGCGCAGCCGAGCGTGGGGGAGGGTGGGCACAGGTCCGGGGGTCCAGGGGGCGGAGCCCCCCGGACGGGACGGCAACCCGGCTCACGGCAGAACGGGCGGGACCTTCGCCGGGGTCTCCTCAAGAGCGGCCAGCGCCAGCGAGACCGCCTCGTCCAGCTGGACGTCCCGCTCCGCCGCGTAGTCCTGGGGGGCACAGACCACCTCGACGTCCGGGTCGACACCGTGGTTCTCCACGCCCCACTCGTACCCCTCCAGCCAGAACGCGTACTTGGGCTGCGTGACGAGCGTCCCGTCGACCAACCGGTACCGGCTGTCGATCCCGATCGTCCCGCCCCACGTGCGCGTGCCCACCACCGGCCCGATCCCGAGCGCCTTGATCGCCGCGTTGACGATGTCCCCGTCGGACCCGGAGAACTCGTTGGCGACGGCGACGACGGGCCCCCGGGGCGCGTCCTCCGGATAGCTGGACGCCCGCATCCCGCGCGGCAGGTCCCAGCCGACGATGCGCCGGGCGAGCTTCTCGACGACCAACTGCGAGGTGTGCCCGCCCCGGTTCTCCCGGACGTCCACGATCAGCCCCTCCCGCGCCACCTCCACCCGCAGGTCACGGTGGATCTGGGCCCACCCGGGCGCCTGCATGTCGGGCACGTGCAGATACCCCAGCCGCCCGCCGGAGGCCTCGTGCACGTACGCCCGCCGGTCCGAGACCCACGCGTGGTAGCGCAGCGCCTCCTCGTCCGCGACGGGGACGACGACGGCGTGCCTCGGCTCGCCCCCGCCGGACGGCGAGATCGTCAGCTCGACGACCTTGCCCGCGGTGCCGACGAGCAGCGGTCCGGGCCCGGCGACCGGATCCACCGGCTGCCCGCCGACGGCGACGACGGCGTCACCGGCCCGCACCGCGACGCCGGGCGCGGCGAGCGGGGAGCGTGCGTCGGGGTCGGAGGTCTCCGAGGGCAGGACCCGGTCGATACGCCAACTGCCGTCCTCGTGACGGGAGATGTCGGCGCCCAGCAGACCCTGCCGGGCGCCGCCGCCGTGGCCGCCGCGCGGCATGACGTAGGCGTGCGAGGTGCCGAGTTCGCCGTGCACCTCCCACAGCAGGTCGACGAGGTCGTCGTGGGTGGCGACCCGTTCCAGCACGGGCCGGTAGCGGTCCAGGACGCCGTCCCAGTCGACGCCGCCCAGGTCGGGGCGCCAGAAGTTGTCCCGCATGATCCGGCCGGTCTCGTCGAACATCTGCCGCCACTCGGCGGCCGGGTCGACGGTGCGGCGGATCCGCCCGAGGTCGACGGTGATGTTGCTGTCGCTGTCCTCGTCACCGGAGGCGCGCCGGTCGCTCGGGACGACCTTGAGCTTGCCGTCGGTCCACAGCAGCAGCCGCTTGCCGTCGCCGCTGACCTCGAAGCCGTCGGCGTCGGCGGCGAGGTGCTCGATGCGCTGCTGGGCGAGGTCGTAGCGCTCCAGTTCGGTGTGCGGGTCGGGGTCGTCCGGGGTGGCCCGGGAGGCGCCGAGGACACCGCGCACGGGGTGCCGCAGCCACAGCACGCCGTCCTTCGCCGCGGCGAGCCCGGAGTACCGGCCGGCCTCCACCGGGAAGGGGACTATCCGGTCGGCGAGGCCTTCGAGGTCGATACGGGTGGTCGGGGTGCCCTCGCTGTCGGGTGTCTCGTCCTTGTCGGGGGCCTCGAAGGGCCTGCCGTGCCGCTGCGGGCCGAAGGGGGACGGGGTCGTCGCCGCGAGGGTGATGAGGTGCGGGCGGGCCCCGGCCACGAAGGACAGGTCGAAGACGTGCTCGTCGTAGACCGGGTCGAAGGCGCGTGCGGAGAGAAACGCGAGGTGCTTGCCGTCGAGGGTGAAGGCGGGCGCGTAGTCCCGGAAGCGCAGGGGGGTCGCCTCGGTGACCGACAGGTCGGTGACGTTGGCGAGCTTGAGCTGGCTGAGCGGGCGCGGCCCGGGGTGGGACCAGGCCAGCCAGGCCGAGTCCGGCGAGAAGACCAGGTCGGACACCTCGCCGTCGGGGCTGCTGTCGACCTCGCGGACCTCACCGGTCTCCCGCTCGACGAGCAGCAGCCGCCCGTCGTGCGCGGCGACGGCGGCCCGGCTGCCGTCGGGTGCCATCGCGAGCTCCAGGACCCGGCCGAGCCGTCCGGCGGCGAGCCGGCGCGGAGTGGCACCGGGGGCCGTGCCGGTGGCCGGGGCGAACTCCAGCGCGTCCTCGCCCTCGGCGTCGGTCACCCAGACGACCCACTCCTCGCCCTCCGTGCGGAAGGTGCGCGGCAGCCGGGCCCGGACGCCGGGTTCGGCGGCGAGTGCGCGGGCGGGTCCGGAGCGGTGGGTCACCCAGTGGACGGCGCCGCGCACCTCCACGGCGCTGCCCCGCGCGGTGTGGTCGGGCGCCGCTCCGCCCAGCCAGCGGGAGGCGGCGACGGGATACGGGCGGCGGTCGGTGCGCTGCCCGCCGAGGCGGATGTCGAGCCGGCGCGGTTCGGCCCCGTCGAGGTCGTCGAGCAGCCACAGCTCGCCCGCGGACATGTACACGACCCGGGTACCGTCACCGGCGGCGTGCCGCGCGTAGAAGCCTTCGAGCGGGGTGTGCCGCCGCAGGTCCGACCCGTCGGCGAGGGAGGAGTACAGGGCTCCCGTGCCTTCGTGATCCGACAGGAACGCGAGACGCTCCCCCGCCCAGACGGGGTGTTCGATGTTGCCGTCCAGCTCCTCGTGCAGCCGGACGAACTCCCCGTCGCCCTCCCGGTCGATCCACAACTTGCCCGCCGTACCGCCCCGGTAGCGCTTCCAGTGGGCGGCCTCGCGTCCCATCGGCGCGGACAGCACCACGGTGTGCGGGCCGTGCGCGACCGTGCCGACCGGCCCGTACGGCAGCGTCGTCGCCGGTCCGCCGTCGACCGGGACGGCGCGGGCCCAGCTGCGGCGCAGGGTCGCCTGGTCGTAGGTGCTGACGGCGAGGACCCGGCCGTCCGGGGTCCAGCCCCGCACCCGGGTCTGCCAGCTCCCCCAGTACGTCAGCCGGGTCGACGGGCCGCCGTCGACGGGGGCGATGTGCACCTCGGGGGCGCCGTCGCGGGTGGAGGTCCAGGCCACGGTGGTGCCGTCGGGCGAGATACGCGGCAGGGTGACCGGCACGTTGTCGGCGCTGACCCGCCAGGCGCGGCCGCCGTCGAGGGGGGCCAGCCACACGTCGTCCTCGGCGGCGAAGGCCACCGACTCGCCGTGCAGATGGGGGTATCGGAGGTATGCGGCAGGCGTCGCGGGCTGTGTCACCGAATCACTGTATGCACCGGCGGGACCGCAGGTCAGGGGTTTCGATCACTTCTTTCCGCCGCCGCCCCCGCCTCCGTCCCCGCTCACCGTCTCGGTGACCGTGACGGTCACGGTGACCGTCGGCCGCCCGCCGGGCCGGTCGGACTCGGACGGCTCGACCGGCGACGGCGTCGCGGACTTGCAGTCGCCGAGACCGCTCACCCGGAACAGCTGCTTCTTCCCGACGACGGCGGTGAGATCCCCGCGCACACAGGCCCCGTCGACCGCCCGCGCGACCTGACCCTCGACCGTGATGTCCCGCCCGTCCGCGGTCTTCCCCTGACAGTCCACGGCGGCGACGGTCCCCGCCTTCTCCTGGTCCTCGTACCGAGCCGTGCAGGTCAGCCAGCGCACGTCCACGTCCCGCCGCTGGATCTCGGCCGTCGCGGCCTCGTCGGTGGTGTACGCCACGGACATGCTGCTCAGCCCGCCCGGCTCGCACGCCACGACGCCCACCGCCGCCACGGCCACCGACGGGAGAAGCCAAATGCGCCTCAACGCCCCCATGGACCGCAGCGTGCCACTCGGGCGGGCGGTGCGGTAGCCCGTATGCGGTCACGTTCCGCGCCGGTCCTACGCTGGGCGCATGAGCGACCAGCGCCGCCGGAGAACCCTCGTCGTGGACGAGACGACCACCTATGTGTGGACGGTCCGCCACCGGCACGTGGTCGGAGGGCCCTGCCAGGAGGTGCTCACCCTTCACCGGGACGGGGTGCGCACCCACATCGTGTTCCAGGACGGTGAAGGGCGTTACGTGGGCAGCGTCGCATACGGGCACAGCGGCGGGGTGGGCGACCGCCACCATCACCTCAACCTCAACCGACCCGGTGTGGTGCGCGCCTTCGTCGACGAGGCCGTCAAGCGGGAACTGCTGCCCCTGAACGGCGAGTTGGACGGCTGGGAGCTGTTCACCGCCGTCGCGCTCAGCCGCGCAGCAGCAACCACTCCTGAAGTTCCACCAGATTGCCCTCCGGATCCTTGAGGTAGGCCACGCGCATCCGGTCGGCCATCGGGGCGGGGCCGTGGATCAGGGCGGCGCCGCGGGCGGTGATCCGCGCGCACAGGGCGTCCAGGTCGTCGACGCGCAGGGCCACCAGGGAGCGGTGACCGTTCGCCGTGTCGCCCAGCTCGCCCAGCACCTCCGCCATCATCTTCCGGTCCTGAATGGCTATCCCCGTCGCACCGGTGGCGGGCGAGAACTTCTCGTACGGTCCCCGCTCCGCCCCCGACTGCGGCTTGAGGCCGAGGACGTCGGCGTAGAAGCGATAGCAGGCGGCGAAGTCGGTGACCAGCAGCCTTACCTGGACGAATTCCACGATGTCCTCCCGGAGGGACGGGCGGGGTCAGGACCAGCGACCGGTCCTGCCCAGGATCAGGGACGCGGCCGCCGTGCCGGCGGTCGAGGTGCGCAGGACGCTCCGCCCGAGCCGGTACGCCTTCGCACCCGCCTGCGCGAAGAGCGCCAACTCGTCGGGCGAGACGCCCCCTTCGGGGCCCACGACGAGCACGATCTCGCCCGTGGTGGGCAGTTCGGCGGTGGCCAGGGGCTCGCTGCCGTAGTCACGGTCCTCGTGCAGGACGGCGGCGAAGTCGGCACGGGCGAGCACCTCCGCCACCTGCCGGGACGTCGACGCGTCGGCGATCTCGGGGAAGCGGACCCGACGGGACTGCTTGCCGGCCTCGCGGGCGGTGGCCCGCCACTTGGCGAGAGCCTTCGCGCCGCGCTCGCCCTTCCACTGGGTGATGCAGCGCGCGGCCGCCCACGGCACGATCGCGTCGACGCCGGTCTCGGTCATCGTCTCGACGGCCAGTTCGCCCCGGTCGCCCTTCGGCAGCGCCTGGACGACGGTGATCCGGGGCGCCTCGGCGGGCTCCTCGACCACCTCCCCCAGGCTCACCGCCAGCCGGTCCTTGCCCTCGGTGGCGACGACCTCGCCCCGCGCCCAGCGCCCGGCGCCGTCGGTGAGGACGACCTCCTCGCCGGTCCGCAGCCGCTTCACGGAGACGGCGTGCCGGCCCTCGGGACCGTCCAGCACGAACGCGGAGCGGGAGGCCGGGAGTTCGTCGACGACGAAGACGGGCGCCGTCACGAGGCACCGCCCTCACGAGCCCGGAATTCCGCCAACGCCGTCCGCGCCTCGGCGATTTCGGACACCAGGACCTCCACCAGTTGCCCGGCGGGCAGCTCGCGGGCCAGCCGGTGTCCCTGTCCCGCCCACAGCGCCATGCCCTGCGCGTCGCCCGCCTTGGCGGCCGCCTTGCGCAGCGGCGACGTGAGGTGGTGGACCTCCGGGTAGGCGGCGGGCGCGTACGGGCCGTGCTCGCGCACGAAGCGGTTGACCAGGCCGCGGGCCGGGCGGCCGGAGAAGGCACGGGTCAGCTCGGTGCGTACGAAGAGGGGGTTGGTCAGCGCCTGCTTGTGCACGGCGTGCGCGCCGGACTCGGGCGTGACGAGGAACGCGGTCCCCAGCTGGGCCGCGTCGGCACCGGCCGCGAGAGCCGCGGCGATCTGGCTGCCGCGCATGAGCCCGCCCGCGGCGACGATCGGCAGGTTCACGGACTCGCGGACCTGGGCGATCAGTGCGAGCAGCCCGATGCCGGAGCGGTCGTTCTCCGGGTTGTCCTTGTGGGTGCCCTGGTGGCCGCCGGCCTCCACACCCTGCACGATCACCGCGTCAGCGCCGGCCCGCTCCACCGCGCGCGCCTCCGCGGCAGTGGTCGCCGTGACCAGGGTGAACGTTCCCGCGCGCCGCAGGGAGTCGAGCACCTCGGCGCTCGGGACGCCGAAGTGGAACGAGACCACCGCCACCGGGTTGTCCAGCAGCACCGCGAGCTTGGCGTCGTAGCCGTCGTCGCGGCCGCTCTCCGGGTCCCCGAGCTCGGTCTCGTACCAGGCGGCCTCACCGGCCAGCTGGTGGGCGTAGACCTCGACGGCGCCCGTCTCCGCGTACTCGGGCTGCGGCATGAAGAGGTTCACGCCGAAGGGGCGGGCGGTGAGGCTCCGCAGCTGCTTGATCTCCTGGTACACGCCGTCGGCCGTCTTGTACCCGGCGGCCAGGAATCCGAGCCCGCCGGCCTCGCACACGGCGGCCGCGAGCCGCGGGAGGGAGACACCGCCCGCCATGGGGGCCTGCACGATCGGATACGGGAAGAGATCGGTCAGTGCGGAGGACATGACGGCATGTTGTCACGTCCTCCGAACAAGTCCGAATCGGCCCTTCCCATCGGCACGTGCTTGCACGTGCCGGCAGATCCAGCCCGACCGGCGCTCGAGGACGGGGCCCGTTCAGGGCCGATACGGGGGCCTGGGGGCGCAGCCCCCAGCGACGGGAAAGGGAAGGGGCGGCGGGGGCGAGAAGGCCCCCGCACACCCACCGTCACCGCCCGTTGAACGCGTCCTTCAGCCGGGAGAACAGCCCCTGCTGTCCGGGCTGGAACTGCCCGGTGGGCCGCTCCTCACCACGCAGCTTGGCCAGCTCCCGCAGCACCCGCTCCTGCTCGGGGTCGAGCTTGCTCGGCGTCTGCACCTCGACATGCACGATGAGGTCACCACGTCCCCCACCCCGCAGATGCGTGACACCGCGGCCGTGCAACGGGATCGACTGGCCGGACTGGGTACCGGGCCGGATGTCGACCTCCTCCAGCCCGTCCAGCGTCTCCAGCGGCACCTTGGTGCCGAGCGCCGCCGCCGTCATCGGCAGGGTCACCGTGCAGTGCAGGTCGTCGCCGCGCCGCTGGAACTGCGCGTGCGGCAGCTCGTGGATCTCCACGTACAGGTCGCCGGCGGGGCCGCCACCGGGGCCGACCTCGCCCTCGCCCGCGAGCTGGATCCGGGTGCCGTTGTCGACACCGGCCGGGATCTTCACCGTCAGGGTGCGGCGCGAGCGCACGCGCCCGTCGCCCGCGCACTCCGGGCACGGGGTCGGCACGACGGTGCCGAAGCCCTGGCACTGCGGACACGGCCGCGAGGTCATGACCTGCCCGAGGAAGGACCGCGTCACCTGCGACACCTCGCCGCGGCCGCGGCACATGTCACACGTCTGGGCGCTGGTGCCGGGGGCAGCGCCCTCGCCACTGCACGTCGTGCAGACGATCGCCGTGTCGACCTGGAGGTCCTTGGTCGTGCCGAAGGCCGCCTCCTCGAGGTCGATCTCCAGCCGGATCATCGCGTCCTGGCCGCGCCGGGTGCGCGAGCGCGGACCGCGCTGCGACGCCGTACCGAAGAACGCGTCCATGATGTCCGAGAAGTTCCCGAAGCCGCCCGCGCCGAAGCCGCCCGCGCCTCCGCCGCCCGACTGCGACAGCGGATCGCCGCCGAGGTCGTAGACCTGCTTCTTCTGCGGGTCCGACAACACCTCGTAGGCGGCGTTGATCTCCTTGAACCGCTCCTGGGTCTTCGGGTCCGGGTTGACGTCCGGGTGCAGCTCGCGCGCGAGCCGCCGGAAGGCCTTCTTGATCTCTTCCTGCGACGCATCGCGGCGCACGCCGAGAACGGCGTAGTAGTCCGTGGCCACCTACGACTCCGCCAGGATCTGTCCGACGTACCGTGCCACCGCTCGTACCGCTCCCATCGTTCCCGGGTAATCCATGCGGGTCGGTCCGACCACGCCCAGCTTGGCGACTGCCTCGCCGCCCGAACCGTAGCCGACCGACACCACCGAAGTGGAGTTGAGTCCCTCATAGGCGTTCTCGTGACCGATGCGTACGGTCATGCCCGAATCCCCCGCCTCGCCAAGGAGCTTGAGGAGCACGACCTGCTCCTCCAGTGCCTCCAGGACGGGTCGGATGGTGAGGGGAAAGTCATGTCCGAAGCGGGTGAGATTGGCGGTTCCGCCGATCATCAGCCGCTCCTCGTTCTCCTCGACGAGCGTCTCCAGCAGGGTGGAGAGCACCGTCGTGACCGTGCCGCGGTCCTCGTTCTCGAACGCGTCCGGCAGATCCTCCACCAGATGCGGCACGTCCGCGAACCGCCGGCCCGCGACCCGGCTGTTGAGCCGCGCGCGTAGATCCGCCAGCGAAGCCTCCCCGAAGGGCGCCGGGCAGTCCACCATCCGCTGCTCGACCCGCCCGGTGTCCGTGATCAGCACGAGCATCAGGCGTGCGGGCGCGAGCGAGAGAAGCTCCACGTGCCGCACGGTCGAGCGGGTCAGCGACGGGTACTGCACCACGGCGACCTGCCGGGTGAGCTGCGCGAGCAGCCGTACGGTCCGGGCCACCACGTCGTCGAGGTCGACGGCGCCGTCGAGGAAGTTCTGGATGGCCCGCCGCTCGGGACCGGTCATCGGCTTGACGCCGGCCAGCTTGTCGACGAACAGCCGGTAGCCCTTGTCCGTGGGGATCCGCCCGGCGCTGGTGTGCGGCTGGGCGATGTACCCCTCGTCCTCCAGGGCGGCCATGTCGTTACGGACCGTCGCCGGGGACACGCCGAGGCTGTGCCGCTCGGTGAGCGCCTTCGACCCCACGGGCTCCTCGGTGCCGACGTAGTCCTGGACGATGGCGCGCAGCACCTGGAGCCTGCGTTCACTCAGCATCGCGCGCACACCTCCAGCAGTCGTCCCCAGTCCCCTGGGAGCCCCGTCTGGCACTCTTCACATCCGAGTGCCAGCGTTCCCCGGCCCAGTGTACGGCTGTGGGGTACACCCGGGGCAAGGTCGGCCCCCGGCGCAGCGTCGTAGGGCTAGCGTCGCGGTATGACGGTGACTTGGGAAGAGCTGGGGTGGGAGCGGGTCGCGGCCGGGGTGGGACGGGTACGGCTGCCGGGCTGGGACTGCACGGCGGGGCTGGTCGTCGGGGCGGGCGCGGTACTGATGATCGACGCGGGGTCGAGCCTGGCCGAGGGGGCGCGGCTGCGGACGTGGGCCGAGGAACTCACCGGCTCCCGTGTGACCCATCTCGCCCTCACCCACCCCCACTTCGACCATGTGTTCGGGGCTGCGGCGTTCGCGGGCGCGGAGGTCTTCGGGGCGGTGGGGGTCGACACCGTGCCGGCCGAGGAGCTGCGGGCGGACGCGGTGCGCAACGGTCTCGACGAGACGGCGGCGACGGAGGCCGCGGACACGCTCGTCCGGCCCCGGCACCTCGTCTGCGGCGAGTGGACCCTCGATCTGGGCGGCGGCCGGCAGGTCCTGCTGGCGAACGTCGGCCCCGGCCACACCGCCCATGACCTGGCGGTCCTGGTCCCCGGCAGCCCCGAGACGGTGTTCTGCGGCGACCTGGTCGAGGAGTCCGACGCGCCCCAGGCCGGCCCCGACGCCGTACCGTCCCACTGGCCCGCCGCCCTCGACCGCCTCCTCGAACTCGGCGGCGAGGACGCGCTGTACGTGCCCGGTCACGGGGCGGTGGTGGACGCGGCGTTCGTACGGGCGCAACGTGACGCGCTGGCGGCCCGTTTCGGCGTGTCGCGCTGATCGTGTGTCCCTCGGCCCGGCGCTTCTCCTATCGTCATGCGAATGCGCCAGTACTCCGCCGACCTGACCCCTCCCTGGAAGCGGCCGAAACCGGTCCCCGAGGTCCCGGCGGAGGCCGGGCTGGTGGTGGAGGAGCCCGGCACCGGGTTCTGCGGGGCGGTGATCCGCTGCGAGGCGGGCACGGTGACCCTGGAGGACCGCTTCGGCAAGCACCGGGTGTTCCCGCTGGAGCCGCGCGGCTTCCTGCTGGAGGGCAGGGCCGTGACCCTCGTACGGCCCGCGTCCGGCGGTCCCGTACGTCCCACCCGTACCGCCTCGGGTTCGGTCGCCGTCCCCGGGGCACGCGCGCGCGTGGCCCGCGCCGGCCGCATCTACGTCGAGGGCCGGCACGACGCCGAGCTGGTCGAGAAGGTGTGGGGCGACGATCTGCGCGTCGAGGGCGTGGTCGTGGAGTACCTGGAGGGCGTGGACGACCTGCCGGCGATCGTCGCCGAGTTCGCGCCGGGACCCGACGCGAAGCTGGGCGTCCTGGTGGACCACCTCGTCCCCGGCACCAAGGAGTGGCGCATCGCGCGGTCGGTCACGAGCGAGCACGCCCTGGTCGTCGGCCACCCGTACATCGACATCTGGGAGGCCGTGAAGCCGTCGGCCGTCGGCATCGAGGCCTGGCCCCGGGTCCCGCACGGCCAGGACTGGAAGACGGGCGTGTGCCGGGCCCTGGGCTGGCCGGAGAACACCGGGGCGGTCTGGCAGGCCATCCTGAAGCGGGTGGGCACCTACAAGGACCTCGAACCGGAACTGCTGGGCCGCGTCGAGGAACTGATCGACTTCGTGACGGCGCCCTGAGCCGCGGGCCTCCGGGGCCCGGGAACGGGCTTCCGGGCTCGGGGCTCCATGCTCGACGCTTCCGGGCTCGGGCCTCCGCACCCGGCCCGAACCTTCCGTCTCGGGTCTTCCGTCTCCGGTCGCCGGGCTCGGTCGTCGCCGGGCTCCGGTCTCGGGTCTCCGGTCGCCGGGCTCGGTCGTCGCCGGGCTCCGGTCTCGGGACTCCGTCCGGGCTCCGGGCTCCGGGGTCCGGGGTCCGGGGTCCGGGGTCCGGGGTCCGGGGTCCGGGGTCCGGGGTCCGGGGTCCGGGGTCCGGGGTCCGGGGTCCGGGGTCCGGGGTCAGTCCACCAGGTCCCGCACCACCGCGTCGGCCAGCAGCCGCCCGCGCAGGGTGAGCACGGCACGCCCCTCGCCGTAGGGGCCGCTGTCGAGCAGTCCGTCCGCCAGGGCCCGTCGTGACGCCGCGAGCCCCTCCGGCCGCAGCAGGGCCAGCGGTACGCCCTCCCGCAGCCGCAGCTCCAGCAGGATGCGTTCCACCCGGCGGTCCTCGGCCGGCAGCAGCTCCCGTCCGGCCCCCGGCGACCGTCCGGCCGCCAGCGCCGCCGCGTACGCCCCGGGGTGCTTCACGTTCCACCAGCGGACGCCGCCCACGTGCGAGTGCGCGCCCGGGCCCGCGCCCCACCAGTCGGCGCCGCGCCAGTACAGCTCGTTGTGCAGGCAGCGGGCCGCCTCGGAGGTCGCCCAGTTGGACACCTCGTACCACTCGTAGCCCGCCGCGGCGAGAGTCTCCTCGGCGATCAGGTACCGGTCGGCGTGGACGTCGTCGTCGGTCATCGGGACCTCGCCCCGGCGGATCCGGCGGGCGAGCTGGGTGCCCTCCTCGACGATCAGGGCGTACGCCGAGACATGGTCGGGACCGGCGCCCAGTGCGGCGTCCAGCGAGGCCCGCCAGTCGTCGTCCGACTCACCCGGGGTGCCGTAGATCAGGTCCAGGTTGACGTGGTCGAAGCCCGCCGCCCGGGCCTCCGCCACACAGCGCTCGGGCCTGCCCGGGGTGTGCGTGCGGTCGAGCACCTTCAGCACGTGCTGCCTGGCGCTCTGCATGCCGAAGGAGATCCGGTTGAAGCCGCCCTCGCGGAGGGTGGCCAGATAGGCGGGGTCGACGGACTCCGGGTTCGCCTCGGTCGTCACCTCCGCGTCCGCCGCCAGCCCGAACTCGTCACGGATCGCGCCCAGCATCCGCACCAGGTCGGAGGCGGCCAGCAGGGTCGGCGTTCCGCCGCCGACGAAGACCGTGCGGACCTCGCGCGGGTCGTCCCCGAGCACCTTGCGGGCCAGCCGGACCTCGTCGATCAAGGTGTCGGCGTAGTTGTCGCGGGAGGCGAGCACTCCGCCGGTGCCGCGCAGCTCCGTGGCGGTGTAGGTGTTGAAGTCGCAGTAGCCGCAGCGGGTCGCGCAGTACGGGACGTGCAGATAGAACCCGAGGGGGCGATCGGCGGCGCCGGCGAGCGCGTGCGCGGGGAGCGCGCCGTCGTCGGGAACCGGCTCACCGTCGGGAAGTGCGGAAGGCATGCAACCCATTGTCCCGTACGTCCGCCCCACCCCCGGATGCCCGCCGGTCCGGACCACTCGCACCGGACCCGCACACCGGCCGCCGGGTCGATGCCGGATACCGAACCGGCGCCGGACGCCGGTGGGCGGTCAGTCCAGCAGCTCCGCACCCAGCGGCCGTCCCGCTCGTGCGCCCGGCAGGACGTACGCCACCGCCGAGCCCCGGGCCTCGGTGAACCCGCTCAGCTCGTCCTGGGCCGCCATCCGGCGCTGCACCCGTGCGAACAGCGCGGGGTCCCGCATGAACGCGAGGAACAGCAGGCCCTGGTCGGTGGGGCCGTCGGCATAGGAGTAGCCGCGGCGCAGCATCCGGGCCCCCGAGTCGAGGCGGGGGCTGACGGCCCGGACGTGGGAGCGCGGCGGGGCGGCCGCCTCGGGGCCGCCGGCCGACGGAGCGCCGTCCAGCGGGCCGCCGGTCGAGCGGCCGCGGCCGATGATCTCCTCCTGACGGTGCACGGCGAGCCGCGCGAAGTCCTCCAGACGCAGGTGGACTCGTCGTACGACGAGATAGGTGGCGTTGCCCGACCACACCCATCGTTCGCACTCCTCGGGGGTCGGGTTGGCGGGCCCGTCCTTGAAGCCGAGCAGATTGCGCGGGGTGGTGCCGCCGTCGGGTGACGGGGGCAGGAAGCCGTCCTGCCGCCAACGCGGGTACAGGGTCTCCCCGGCCAGGCGGGTCAGGGTCGCGGCGATCGCCTCGGTGGCGTCCGCGGTGTCGGCGCAGAGCTGCACCAGCAGGTCGCCGCCGCAACGGTCGGGGTCGAGCCGGTCACCGGTGAAGGCGGGCAGCTCACGCAGGGCGGCCGGGGCCCGCAGGCCGAGGCGCGCGGGGAGAGCGGGGCCGATGCCGAGGGTCGCGGTGAGGCGGGCGGCGCGCGAGCTGTCCGACTCCAGTGTCTCGGCGAGGGCGTGGGTCCACCCGCCGAGCACTGCCTTCAGCGCTCGCACGCCCGCCGCGCCGTTCAGGGCGGGGTCGAGGTCGTACGCCAGGAGCAGCGCGGTGGCCTGCCGCGGGGTCGTCACCCCTGCCTGGCGCAGGCCGTGGAAGCCGGGCCCGCGGGCGTCCTCGGGCGGATCGGCGTCACGCGTACAGGCGGTCACGGTCAGCCCGAGTCCCGCTCCGGCGATCAGGACCCGTCGACGGGTGGGCGTTCCAGATACGGCATTCGTCGCCTTCTGCACGAACCGGACGATACATCCGCAAGACCGACCGCCCGGTCTCCCCCGCCCCACCCGACACCCCCAGCCCTCTCCCGGCCGCGCACCACCGCGTCCGGCCCCGCCACCGCCGTACCCGGCTCCACCCCAGGCCGACAGGCGCGAGCGGTGCCTACTCCGCCTGAAGCACCAGCAGGGCCAGGTCGTCCTCCGGCGGCTGGTCGCCGAACTCGTGCACCAGCCGCCGGATCCGCTCCGCGATCAGCTCCGCGTCGAGTCCGACGCACCCCGCCAGCGCCGCGGCGAGACCGTCCTCGTCGTCGAACTGCCGCAGGCCCGACCGCCGTTCCGTGACGCCGTCGGTGACGCACAGCAGGCTGTCGCCGGGCCGCAGCTCCAGACTGTCGCTGGTGTACGTGGCTTCCTCGATGACTCCGAGCAGGGTCTGCGGCCGCCCGCCCGTGGCGACCGAGCCGTCCGGGCCGAGCAGCAGCGGCAGCGGATGCCCGGCGGAGGCGAGGGTGCAGCGGACCCCTCCCTCGAAGGGGGCCAGCTCGCCGTAGAGGAGCGACAGGAAGCGGGTCTGCGGGCCGTCGCCCGGCCCGGCGGGGCCGACGAAGGCGCGGGCGGCGGCGTCGGCGGCCTCGGTCGCGTCGTCGAGGAGGAGCTGGTTGAGCCGGTCCAGGACATCGGCCACGCCATAGCCCTCGCGGGCCAGCAGCCGCAGCCAGGGCCGGGCCAGGCCGATGACCACGGCCGCCTCGGGCCCCTTGCCCTGCACGTCACCCACCGCGAAGCACCAGCGGCCGTCGCCCGCCGGGAACAGGTCGTAGAAGTCACCGCTCGGGCCGCCCTGCTCGCGCGGCTCGTAGACGAGGGCGCTGCGCACCCCGGGGATCTCGGCGACCGCGCCGGGCAGCAGCCCCCGTTGCAGGACGGCGCTGATGGTGGCCTGGCGGGCGTACTGGCGGGCCGCCCCGATGGCCAGCGCCACCCGGCGGCCGAGATCCTCGACCAGCCCGGTGACCTCGTCGGCGAAGGCGGGCAGCCCGGCCTGCCCGATGACCAGGGTGCCGAGCGGTCGGCCGCCGGCGATCAGCCGGTAGGCGAGGGCCGTGCCGTGCGGGCCGAGCGCCGCGCCGGGCCAGGGAAAGGACTCGGGTCCGGAGCGGGGGCCGCCGTCGGGCGGACACGGCGGATCCTTCTCCAGGGCCCGGCGCAGCTCCTCGACGCGGCTCTCGCAGCCGTGCCAGACCCTGGCCAGCCGTGGCCCGGGCCCTCCGGCCCACTCACCGCGCCCGCTCACCTCGTCCTCCAGCCACACCGCGCACCAGTCGGCGAGCCGCGGCACGAGCAGCTGGCCGGTCAGCGCGGCCACCAGATCCTCGTCGAGCTGCCCGGCGAGCAGATCGGACGCCTCGGCGAGAAAGGAGAGGGCACCGCGGTTGAGCCAGTCCCGGTCCCGTGACCCGACCTGCTGCGGGACCGGAGCCAGGGCTTCGAGGAGACCCGGGCCGGAGTCGAGCGGGCGGTCCGGGTGGGCGGTGAGGCCGGCGGGACCGAAGCATCCCAGGTGTCCCGCCTGGCCGGGGACGTCGTGCTCGGGGCCGGGACACGGCTGGTCGGCACGGCCGGGCCGGTCGGCGTCGTGGGACTCGGGGGCCGTCGGCAGCAGCCGGGCCCAGACCGTCTTCGTCCCCCTGCGGTACGTCACCCCCCAGGCGTCGGCGAGCGCGGCGACCAGGCGCAGGCCGCGGCCGTACTCCGGCGTCCCGTACGACGGTTCGGCGGTGCCGTCGCGCGGGGCGCGGGAGGGGTGATGGTCGGAGACCTCGACGACGACCGCGCGGCAGCCACCGGGGTGCCCGGGGTGTTCGGGATCCTCCTCCAGCCGGCATGCCAGCTCGACGTCGGTGCCGGCGTGCACGACGGCGTTCGTGACCAGCTCGCTCACGACGAGTGTGGTGTCCTCGGCCAGGCGCTCTCCGGGTTCCCCGGCCTCCCCGGCCTGCCCGGCCTCCCCGGCCTGCCCGGTCTGCCCGGTCTGCCCGGTGCGCCCGGCCTCCCCCACCCCCTTCGCGCCGAGCAGGCCGAGACCGGCCCACTCCGCCAGCGCGGAGCGCACCAGCTCGCGGGCGGCGCCGGGCGCGAGGGGACTGCCGTTCAGGGTCGCGCGGATGTGCGGGAGCGCGATCGAGTGCGC
The DNA here is from genome assembly GCF_045041255.1 of Streptomyces sp. NBC_00080. Taxonomy (NCBI): domain Bacteria; kingdom Bacillati; phylum Actinomycetota; class Actinomycetes; order Kitasatosporales; family Streptomycetaceae; genus Streptomyces; species Streptomyces sp. NBC_00080. Next base: position 6,235,614 of record NZ_CP108235.1, on the reverse strand, counting down.
ACTCGGGTGCGCGGGCGCGCCCTGGGCACGGGACACGGTCTCCCGTTGCGTCGGAATGGCCCCCATGCGCAGCTCCCCGGGCGGTCGGATGTCCACAGGGTGACAGACCGGTCCCGGCCATGAGCGCTGGGTTACCGAAGTGGGCCGTCCTGAGCGAGAACCGTGCTACGCCACTGTCCGCATGTGCTCGATGAGGCACGCTTGAGGGGCGGAATCCGAGCATTCGGACTCCGCCCCGGCCGCGCGCCGACGCGCCGTGCTCCGCGCCGTCGCGCCCCCGCGCTCGCGTGCTACGCCTCGCGCGATCCGGCGTACATCTCGTCGATGAGGTGCTTGTACTCCCGCTCCACGACGGGCCGCTTCAGCTTCAGGCTGGGCGTGATCTCGCCATGCTCGACGTCCAGGTCCCGGGGCAGCAGCCGGAACTTCTTGATGGTCTGCCAGCGCTGGAGTCCCTCGTTGAGCTGCTTGACGTAGCCGTCGATGAGCTCCACGGTGACGGGCGAGGCGACGACGTCCGCGTACGACTTTCCGGCCAGCCCGTTGTCCTTCGCCCAGTCGAGGAGGGACGGCTCGTCGAGGGCGATGAGCGCCGTGCAGAAGTTCCGGTCGGCGCCGTGCACGAGGATGTTGGAGACGTACGGGCACACCGCCTTGAACTGTCCCTCGACCTCGGCGGGCGCGATGTACTTGCCGCCGGACGTCTTGATGAGGTCCTTCTTGCGGTCGGTGATGCGCAGGTACCCGTCGGGCGACAGCTCGCCGATGTCGCCGGTGTGGAACCAGCCGTCGGCCTCCAGGACCTCGGCGGTCTTCTCCGGGAGCCCGTGGTAGCCCTCCATGATGCCGGGGCCGCGCAGCAGGATCTCGCCGTCGTCGGCGATCCGCACCTCCGTGCCGGGCAGCGGCTTGCCGACCGTGCCGGTGCGGTAGGCCTCACCGGGGTTGACGAAGGAGGCCGCGGAGGACTCCGTCAGGCCGTAGCCCTCCAGGATGTGGATGCCGGCGCCGGCGAAGAAGTAGCCGATCTCCGGGGCGAGCGCCGCCGACCCGGAGACACACGCGCGCAGGTTGCCGCCGAAGGCCTCGCGGATCTTGGCGTAGACGAGCGCGTCGGCGACCTTGTGCTTGGCGTTGAGCCCGAAGGGGACGGCGGCGGTGCCGGTGCGCCGGAAGTTGTCCTGGGCGGCCTTGGCGTACTCGCGGGAGACCTCGGCGGCCCACTGGAAGATCTTGAACTTGGCCCCGCCGCCCGCACGGGCCTTGGCGGCGACCCCGTTGTAGACCTTCTCGAAGATGCGCGGCACGGCGGCCATGTACGTCGGCTGGACGATCGGCAGGTTCTCGATGATCTTGTCCACTCGACCGTCGACGGCGGTGACGTGCCCGACCTCGATCTGGCCGGAGGTGAGGACCTTGCCGAAGACGTGCGCGAGCGGCAGCCACAGGTACTGCACGTCGTCGGGGCCGACCAGACCGGTCGCGGCGATCGCCTTCGCCATGTACGACCAGTTGTCGTGCGGCAGGCGGACGCCCTTGGGCCGGCCGGTGGTGCCGGAGGTGTAGATCAGGGTGGCGAGCTGGTCCTTCGTGATCGCGCCGACCCGCTCCTTGATCAGCTGGGCTTCCTTCTCCAGCCGGGCGGCGCCGCGCTTCTCCAGCTCGTCGAGGGTGAGGATCCAGTCGGCGGTCTCCACACCGGCCGGGTCGATCACGACCACATGGGTGAGGGCGGGCAGCTCGGCGCGCTTCTCGACCGCCTTGGCGAGCTGGGCCGCGTCCTCGGCGATCAGCACCTTGGACTCGGAGTCCGCGAGGATGAACGCGGACTCGTCGGCGTTGGTCTGCGGGTAGACAGTGGTCGTGGCGGCCCCGGCGCACATGATGCCGAGGTCGGCGAGGATCCACTCGAGCCGGGTCGAGGCGGCGAGCGCGACGCGCTCCTCGGCCCGCACGCCCAGCTCGATCAGGCCGGCCGCGATCGCGTAGACGCGTTCGGCGGCCTGCGCCCAGTTCAGCGACTTCCAGTCGTCGGGGCCCTCGCCGGACGCGGCCGGTACCGGATACCGGTACGCCTCGGCGTCGGGCGTGGCCGCCACGCGCTCCAGGAAGAGGCCCGCGACGGACGGCGGACGGTTCTCGATCAGTGTCTGTGTGTCGCTCACGACATCCTCCGGGCCCGCGACGATGCGGCTGGCTCATTGCGGCGTCGTTCGACGCGGCGGTTGTTGACAGCGGCGGCTGTTGACGGCGGCTGTTGTTTAACTCACGAGTAACTACCGAGCAGGGATCAGAGTAGAGGGCGACTGGCCAGCACGTAAGGGGCTCCGGGCAGTCACTTTCTCCTGAATACAGCCACAGGGCCCGCCGCGCTGTCGCGCGACGGGCCCTGAAAACCTGCGGGAATCGTGGCTATTTCTTGCCCTTGCCCGATCCCGGGTTGTCGTCACTGCTCAGGACGGCGATGAAGGCCTCCTGCGGAACCTCCACGGAACCCACCATCTTCATCCGCTTCTTGCCTTCCTTCTGCTTCTCCAGCAGCTTCCGCTTACGGGAGATGTCACCGCCGTAGCACTTGGCGAGGACGTCCTTGCGGATGGCGCGGATCGTCTCGCGGGCGATGACCCGGGAGCCGATGGCCGCCTGGATGGGCACCTCGAAGGCCTGCCGCGGGATGAGCTCGCGCAGCTTGGCGACGAGCCGCACGCCGTACGCGTACGCCGCGTCCTTGTGCGTGACCGCCGAGAAGGCGTCCACCTTGTCGCCGTGCAGCAGGATGTCGACCTTGACCAGGCTGGAGGCCTGCTCGCCGGTGGGCTCGTAGTCCAGCGAGGCGTAGCCGCGCGTCTTGGACTTCAGCTGGTCGAAGAAGTCGAAGACGATCTCCGCGAGCGGAAGCGTGTAGCGGATCTCGACCCGGTCCTCGGAGAGGTAGTCCATGCCGAGCAGGGTGCCGCGCCGGGTCTGGCACAGCTCCATGATCGAGCCGATGAACTCGGAGGGGGCGAGGATCGTGGCGCGTACGACGGGCTCGTACACGTCGTCGATCTTCCCCTCGGGGAACTCGCTCGGGTTGGTGACGGTGTGCTCGGAACCGTCCTCCATGACGACGCGGTAGACCACGTTCGGCGCGGTGGCGATGAGGTCGAGCCCGAACTCGCGCTCCAGCCGCTCGCGGATCACGTCGAGGTGCAGCAGACCCAGGAAGCCGACGCGGAAACCGAAGCCGAGGGCGGCGGAGGTCTCCGGCTCGTACACCAGCGCGGCGTCGTTGAGCTGGAGCTTGTCGAGGGCGTCGCGCAGCTCGGGGTAGTCGGAGCCGTCCAGCGGATACAGACCCGAGAAGACCATCGGCTTCGGGTCCTTATAACCGCCGAGCGCCTCGGTGGCCCCCTTGTGCAGGGTGGTGATCGTGTCACCGACCTTGGACTGGCGGACGTCCTTCACGCCGGTGATCAGATAGCCGACCTCACCGACACCGAGGCCGTCGGCCGACTTCATCTCGGGGGCCGAGACACCGATCTCCAGCAGCTCGTGCGTCGCGCCGGTGGACATCATGCGGATCCGCTCACGCTTGTTGAGCTGACCGTCGATGACACGCACGTACGTGACGACACCGCGGTAGGAGTCGTACACCGAGTCGAAGATCATGGCGCGCGCGGGGGCGTCCTGGACGCCGACCGGTGCGGGCACATCGGCCACGACGCGGTCCAGCAGCGCCTCGACGCCCAGACCGGTCTTGGCGGAGACCTTGAGCACGTCCGCGGGGTCGCAGCCGATGAGGTTGGCGAGCTCCTCGGAGAACTTCTCGGGCTGGGCGGCCGGAAGGTCGATCTTGTTCAGTACGGGGATGATCTTGAGGTCGTTCTCCATCGCCAGGTAGAGGTTGGCGAGAGTCTGGGCCTCGATGCCCTGGGCGGCGTCGACCAGGAGGACGGTCCCCTCACAGGCGGCCAGCGACCGGGACACCTCGTACGTGAAGTCCACGTGCCCGGGGGTGTCGATCATGTTGAGGATGTGGGTCTTGCCCGGTTCCCCGGTCGGGGCCCAGGGCAGTCGGACCGCCTGGGACTTGATCGTGATGCCGCGCTCACGCTCGATGTCCATGCGGTCGAGGTACTGAGCACGCATCTGGCGCTGATCGACCACTCCGGTCAGCTGGAGCATGCGGTCGGCGAGCGTGGACTTGCCGTGGTCGATGTGCGCGATGATGCAGAAATTGCGGATCAGAGCCGGGTCGGTACGGCTCGGCTCGGGCACATTGTTAGGGGTCGCGGGCACGCAGGGTCCTGTCTCTTGAGGCGCCTTGTGCCTCGGGTCGGATCGATACGTAGGCTCCATGGTCCCACGGGTGGCGACCGGGAACCGGTTTGGGCCACTCGGGGAGCCACTGGTAGTCTGGGCAGCTGTGTCTCTTGCCCTCTCAGCACGAGGCACATCTCCTCGGAGAACTTCCCGGACAACACTTCTCGGGGAACTTCGAGGCATCTCGGAAACTCATCGGTACGGGACCCGTACGGGCCCGTGCCTGAACCTGAAAAGGCTCATTCGTGGCGAACATCAAGTCCCAGATCAAGCGGATCAAGACCAACGAGAAGGCTCGGCTGCGCAACAAGGCCGTCAAGTCCTCCCTGAAGACCGCGATCCGCAAGGCCCGTGAGGCTGCTGCCGCGGGTGACGTCGAGAAGGCCACCGAGTACCAGCGCGCTGCCGCGCGTCAGCTCGACAAGGCCGTCTCGAAGGGCGTCATCCACAAGAACCAGGCCGCCAACAAGAAGTCGGCGCTTGCTTCCAAGGTCGAGACCCTCAAGGGCTGAATCCCTCAGATCTGATCGCCGGAAGGACCAGGGCGGGCCCTCTCTCATCCGCCCCCGACCGGCACCCTACGGATCGCGCACGGCCTGCGTTCGCCACGCGGGCGCGATCCAACAGCTTGAAGCATGAACCGAAGGCCCCCGCGGCTAGCCCTTCCCCAGGGCGGGCGCGGGGGCCTTCGGTCTGCCGAGACAGGTGTGGCAGGGCCCGTCAGGACCAGAAGTCGTTGCTCGTGTCGATGTCCTCGACGCACTCGTCGAGATCGCTGATCTTGTCACCGACGATCCGGAAGACGATGCCCCCGTTGTCGTCCATGTGCTTGCCGTCGCGGTCGGCGGTGATCCGGTGCAGGGAGACGGCGTGCCCACGACCGTCGACGAGTACGGTGCGCAGGTCGACGCGCAACGATCCGCCCGTCTCCGAGAACAGCCTGCCGTACATGTCCATGACCGCGTCGAGGCCCTTGAAGTCCCCGGAGAGCATGTGGGAACCGGGCACGTGGTGCGTGCAGTCCCCCGTCATCATCCCGCGCAGGGTGTCCATGTCTCCGCGGGTGAAGGCGTCGTATCCCTTGCGGACAAGTGCCGCGTGCGGGTGTTCAGCCATGTCGATCGCCACCTTTCCCATGCGCCGGCGATGTGCGGCTGGTACCCCCGATTCTCCTCCCCGCCAGGGGAACGGCTACTGGATCACCCCGGCGGCACCGTCGGTGCGTGGGGTGGACGGCTACCCGCGCCCCCCGGACCGCGCCGCCCGCGCGACCGCCACGACGGCCTTCTCGAGGGCGTACTCGGGGTCGTCACCGCCGCCCTTCACTCCCGCGTCCGCCTCGGCGACGGCCCGCAGCGCGACGGACACTCCGTCCGGCGTCCAGCCCCGCATCTGCTGGCGCACCCGGTCGATCTTCCAGGGCGGCATGCCCAGCTCCCGCGCGAGATCGGCCGGCCGGCCACCCCGCGCCGAGGACAACTTGCCGATGGCCCGCACTCCCTGCGCCAGCGCACTGGTGATCAGCACCGGCGCGACCCCGGTCGCCAGCGACCAGCGCAGCGCCTCCAGCGCCTCGGCGGCCCGCCCCTCCACCGCCCGGTCGGCGACGGTGAAGCTCGATGCCTCGGCCCGCCCCGTGTAGTACCGCCCGACGACGGCCTCGTCGATGGTCCCCTCGACATCGGCCACCAACTGGGACACGGCCGAGGCCAGCTCCCGCAGATCGCTGCCGATGGCGTCGACGAGCGACTGGCACGCCTCCGGCGTGGCCGACCGCCCGGTGGCCCGGAACTCCTGCCGCACGAAGGCCAGCCGGTCCGCCGGCTTGGTCATCTTCGGACAGGCCACCTCCCGCGCCCCCGCCTTGCGCGCGGCGTCCAGCAGCCCCTTGCCCTTGACTCCGCCGGCGTGCAGCAGCACCAGCGTGATCTCCTCGGCGGGCGACCCCAGATACGCCTTGACGTCCTTGACCGTGTCGGCGGACAGGTCGTGCGCGTTGCGTACGACCACGACCTTGCGTTCCGCGAAGAGCGAGGGGCTGGTCAGCTCGGCGAGCGTGCCGGGCTGCACCTGGTCCGGGGTCAGGTCGCGCACGTCCGTGTCGGCGTCGGCGGCCCTGGCCGCGGCCACCACCTCCTGCACGGCACGGTCGAGCAGGAGGTCCTCCTGGCCCACGGCAAGCGTCAGCGGGGCGAGAGGGTCGTCATTCGCAGTCTTCCTTGCCATCACCGAAAGCATCCCACGAGCCACTGACAACCCGACCCCCACCGACGAGCCGCCGACGGGCCACGGTCACGGCTCCTCCCGCCAGCCCTCCCACTCCCCCACGAACTCGTCGAGCGCCGCCGCGTCGAGGCGTGCCTCCTCGTCCCGCAGCAGGACGAGCCACTGCGCGTCCTCCGCGTCGTCCTCCCCCGCCAACGCGTCCCGGACGACCCTCGGCTCCTCGCGCACCCCGAACCGGTCCCCGAGCGCCTGGGCCACCTCCTCCGCGGCATCGCGATCGGGCAGCACCAGCACATGTCTCACATCACTCACCGCACCATTTTCCGACACGCTCGGGAGACAGCCCCCAGGCGGTATCCACGCAGTGCCCAGGCAGTGCCGCGGCAGCACTCGGACAGTGCCTCAACCGGGCGCCCCGGACAGTCCTCCAACCGGTCGCCCCGGACGGTCACACCAGCCTTCGGCCGAGAGATTCTCGACCCTCAGTCCCGCGCCACCCGCAGCTCCCCGTCCGTACCGGTGGCGACCGCCAGCGCCCCGTCCCGGTCCGTCCGCAGCACCGCCGCCCCTCCCGCGCGCAGCGCCGCGACCGTGCTGGGCGCGGGATGCCCGTACGGGTTGTCCGCGCCGCACGAGATCAACGCCAGCCGTGGCGCCACGGCGCGTATGAGGTCGGGGTCCTGGTAGGCCGAGCCGTGATGGGCCACCTTCAGCACGTCCACCCCACGCACCGACGGTGCCGCCGACGATCGCAACAACGCCTGCTGGGCCGGGGGTTCGAGGTCGCCGAGCAGCAGTATCCGCAGCCCGGCCGCCCGCACGAGCAACGTCACGCTCGCGTCGTTCGGCCCGTCCGGGCGCGGCGCCGGGTGCGGTGGCGGCCAGAGCACCTCCCAGTCGAGAGCACCGACCCGCCGCCGCTCCCCGGCCGCGGCCCGCACCACCGGCACATCCCTCGCCTCCGCCTCCCTCCGTACGAACTCCACCTGGTCCACGGGCTCCTCGAACCCCGTCGTCTCGATCGCCCCCACCTCCCGGCCCCGCAGCACCCCCGGCAGCCCGGCCACGTGATCCGCGTGGAAGTGGGTCAGTACGACGAGCGGCACCCGGGTGATCCCGAGCTTGCGCAGACACCGGTCGACCAGTGCCGGATCCGGCCCGGCGTCCACCACCACGCCGGCGCCCCCGCCCGCCGCCAGGACCGTCGCGTCACCCTGCCCCACGTCGCACATCGCGAGCCGCCAGCCCGGGGGCGGCCAGCCCGTGAGCACCCGGGTCAGCGGCGGCGGTTGAACCACCACGAGCAGAAGCAGCACCCCGCAGACCGCGCACAGCCACGGGTGCCGCGACAGCCGCCGCACGAGCAGCACCACCACGCCCGTGACCAGCGCGAGCAGGAACGCCCCGCCCCAGCTCCCCGGCCAGTCCACTCCCCCGCCGGGCAGCGCCGCCCCGGTCCGCGCCACACCCGCGATCCACCCGGCCGGCCAACTCGCACCCCACGCCAGTGCCTCGGCCAACGGCATCGCCACGGGAGCCGTCGCCAGCACCGCGAAGCCCAGTACCGTCGCCGGCGCGACCGCGAACTCCACCAGGAGATTGCAGGGCACCGCCACCAGACTCACCCGAGCCGACAACACCGCCACGACCGGCGCGCACAGCGCCTGCGCGGCTCCCGCGGCCGCCAACGCCTCAGCGAGCCGTGGGGGCACCCGGCGCCGTCGCAGCGCGGCACTCCAGCGCGGCGCCAGCGTCAACAGGGCCCCGGTGGCGAGGACGGACAGCAGGAACCCGTAACTCCGGGCCAGCCACGGGTCGTACAGCACCAACAGCAGCACCGCCGTCGCCAGCGCGGGGAACAGTGACCGACGGCGGCCGGTCGCCAGCGCGAGCAGCACGATCGCTCCACAGGCCGCGGCGCGCAGCACGCTCGGGTCGGGCCGGCACACCACCACGAAGCCCAGGGTGAGCGCGCCGCCGAGCAGCGCGGTCGCCCGGAGCGGGACGCCGAGGCGAGGTGCCAGACCGCGCCGTTCGACGTGCTGGGCCAGCCCGGGAGGGCCGAGGAGCAGCGCGAGGATGATCGTGAGGTTGCTCCCGGAAACGGCGAGGGTGTGGGCCAGATCCGTCGCCTTGAACGCCTCGTCCAGTTCGGGCGTGATCCGCGAGGTGTCTCCGACGACCAACCCCGGCAGCAGCGCCCTCGCGTCCGCCGGGAGTCCGTCGGTGGCCGCCCGCAGCCCCGCCCGCAGCCGCCCCGCCGACCGCTGCGCGCCCGAGGGCTCCCGCACGACCGACGGCACCGCCCGGCCCCGCACCCGCAGCACGGCCGCGAACCGGTCCCCGCCGGCCAGCGCGGGCACCAGCCGCCCGGTAACGCGCACCCGTGTGGACGGCAACAGCCCCAGCCACGAAACCCCGGACCGCGCCCCGGACCACATTCCGGACCGCATCCCGGATCCCCGCACACCGCCGGGCATCAGACGGCCCGGCGTCTCGCGGCTCCAGGGGTTCACCCGGGCCCCGCTCTCGGCCCGGCGCGAGCCGACGTCCACCACCACCAGCACCGGGGCCCGCGTCGCCACGGCCGCCCGGGGCGTTCCCTCGACGCTGCGCACCTCGGCGTTGATCAGGACGGAGTCCGGGGTCACGTGGTCACCTCTGACCCGGGGCCGGGTGAGCCGTGGGTCGGAGGTGATCTCGACCTCGGCGGTGACGGTCGCGTACTCCCGCGCCAACTCCGGCACCGGCCCCCGGCGCAGATCGGCCCCGTGCAGCCCGGCCGACGCGGCAGCCGCGCCCACGCAGAGCATCGAAGCGGCGACGGTGACCCGGGGCCACATGCGCCTACCGGCAGTAGGCCCTGCAACAGGTTCGGCAACGGGACCCGCACCACGCCCCGCCGCACGCCGGCCCACGATCAGAAGGGCACCGGCGGCCAGGAGGCAGACGGCCACGACGCCACCCACCACCCCGGGAGACGCGTCCAACGTCAGCGCCGCCGTCGCCCAGGCCGCCAGCGCGGGCGGTACGAGCCGTAGATCCACCGGCCCTTCCTGGCGTGGATGGGCGTCGCCCAGCCGCTTCCCGGAGGCCGCGTGCACGGCGCGGCGGGCAGCGGAGCCGGGCCCGGCCCGAACGCCCACGGCCTCGATGTCTTCGCGCCTCATGGCCGCACGAGGTTCCGCAGGTCGGCGAAGCGTCGCTCGCCGATGCCGTTGACCTCGCGCAGTTCGTCCACCGATCGGAAACCGCCGTGCTGCGCCCGGTAGTCGATGATGTGCTGCGCCAGCACGGGGCCCACGCCCGGCAGCGTGTCGAACTGGTCCACGGTGGCCGTGTTGAGGGAGATGGGCGCCGGGGGCCCGGCTCCTGTGTCGGCACCGGTGGAACCCGCCGCAGCCGACCCCGCTCCCGTCCCGGCGGCTCCGGTCTGCGGGGCGGGGACACCGACGACGACCTGCTCCCCGTCCACGAGAAAACGCGCACGGTTGAGACCGTCGGTGTCGGTGCCCGGTCGCACACCACCGGCCGCGCCCAGTGCGTCGACCACGCGTGAACCGGCCGGGAGTCGGTGGATGCCGGGCTTCCTCACCTTGCCGCTGACGTCCACCACGATCTCGGCCCCGACCGTGCTGCCGACGCCCGGCGGACCTGCCGAAGGGCCAGGCCCGGCAGCCGGGTTCAGCCCTCCCGCCTCGTAGGGCGCGGCGGCTCGCACCACCTCCGGTGCCCGCACCGGCTGAACCCGGCCGACCCAGAAGTGCTGCACGGCGAAGGCGGCGACGACGACGAGCAGCACCGAGAGCGCGAGCACACTCCTGCGTTCCAGTCCGCAGCGCGCCAGCAGCCACACCGGCATCCGCTCCCGCAGAGCAAGCCCCACCCGCCCCTGCCAGGGCTCGGCGACACGAGGAGCACGCCCCTTACGCATCTCATCGCCGCTGCCGCCGATGCCGATACCGCTGTCGCTGTAGCCGTCGCTGCCGGCATCGACATGCGATACGCCCTCGCCGTCGGCCACATCTGCCTGCGGCGCACCCGACCTCTTCAGAACACCCGGGGCAACAGGCACCCCCGCCGCCACCGACACTGCCCCACCCGCCGACTCCGACGCACCCGACGCACCCGACGCACCCGACGCACCAACCAGGACAGCACTCTCACCATCCCCACCGCCCCCACCCGGCGGTCCCATCCCCATCTCTCCTTGTTCCCGGGGCCGTTCGGCGAAGAGCACCTTCGCCCGGCGGCGGATCTCCTCCGCCGAAGCGTGCCGGGGTCCGGTCCGACCGGTGCCAGGGGGACGGAGACGGTGCGAACGGCCGTCGGAGCCAGGGCCCCGGCCGGGGCCGCTGGTCGCGTTCGGGCTGCGTGGACGTGATCGAAGTGCCATGCGACGAGGATCGGACACTTCGCCGCGCCGCGATGATCTTGCTCAATTTCCGTGGATGAAAGCCCAGTTGTGGATAACTCCACCACTCACACGAGTGAGCACTCACACGAGTGCGCCCAGCCGTCAGCGCGGCGAGACCACGACGCCCAGCAGCCCCGGTCCGGTGTGCGCCCCGATCACCGCGCCGACCTCGCTCACATGCAGGTCGGCGAGTCCGGGCACGCGGGACCGCAGACGGTCGGCGAGCGCGGACGCCCGGTCGGGGGCGGCGAGATGGTGCACGGCGATGTCGACCGACCCGCTGCCCGCCCGCTCCGCCCCGAGTTCCTCCAGGCGGGCGATCGCCTTCGACGCCGTCCGTACCTTCTCCAGGAGGTCGATGCGCCCCCCGCTCAGCTGGAGCAGCGGCTTCACCGCGAGCGCGGAGCCCAACAGGGCCTGGGCGGCGCCGATCCGGCCGCCGCGGCGCAGGTACTCGAGGGTGTCGACGTAGAAGTAGGCGGAGGTGCCGGCGGCCCGTTTCTCCGCCGCGGTGACCGCCTCGTCGACCGTGCCGCCCGCGTCGGCGACCTCGGCCGCCGCGAGCGCGCAGAAGCCGAGCGCCATCGCGACCATGCCGGTGTCCACCACCCGTACCGGCACCGGCGCCTCACGCGCCGCGACCACCGCCGCGTCGTAGGTGCCGGACAGTTCGGCGGACAGGTGCAGTGAGACGATGCCGGTGGCACCGGACTCGGCGATCCTGCGATACGTCTCGGCGAAGAGCTGGGGGCTGGGACGCGAGGTGGTGACGGAGCGTCGCTTCTGCAAGGCCTGGGCGAGGGAACGGGTGGAGATCTCGTTGCCCTCTTCAAGAGCCTGGTCGCCGAGGACGACGGTCAGGGGCACCGAGGTGATGCCGTGACGCTCCATCGTCCGCTGCGGCAAGTAGGCCGTTGAATCCGTGACGATCGCGACATGGCGGGACATGACCTGGAGGTTACCTGGCGTAGCCCCTGTGCGGCAGCCCGGCCCCTCGCAGCTGGACCGCCCTTGACCGAATCCAGTACCACGCCTGACGGCACCCGATCCAGGACCCCGTCACCTGACGAACCGGGGCCCCGGAGGGCAGGAATCCGGCCCCGGCCTCAGGTGGTGCTCTCGGGGCGCGGTTTCTTCTGCCACGGGTAGGTGGGGCGCGGTCCCGGTGGGGTGATGGCGGGCCGGGTCGGCTCCTGCGGCGGGCGTGCGCCGGGTGTCTGCGGCCACGTCTGTCCTTGCGCCGCACCGTCGGCGGCCGGTGCTTCGGGCCACGGGGGCGGCGGCGTCTGCGTGGAGGAGTCCGACGTGGTCCAGTGGCGAAGAGCACCGGCCTCGACGTCGATCTGGGCGCTCAGGGAGTCGAGGTCGTCGTCCGCGAAACGGCGGGCCCGGTCGCGGGCCGCCCAGCGCAGCGAGTCCGCCGATCCCACGAGGCGCTCGGTGCGCTCGCGCAGTGAGGGCAGCCGCGCGGCGAGCGTCGTCCGGTCCGGTTCCGATTCCAGGCGTTTGAGCTCGGTGTCCAGTTCGTGTCCGTGCGCGCTGAGCCTGTGGAACAGGGCGAGGGACTCCTTGAGGGACTCGTCCTCGGTGACGCCCGCGTGCAGCGCGTCCTGGGTGGCCCGCATCGAGGTGCGCAGCTTGAGCCTCAGCTGGGCGATCTCGCCGGCGGGTCCGAACTGGGCGAAGGACTTGGCCCGCAGGGTGTGGTCCTCGACCGTGCGCCTGGCCTGGTCGATGGTGCGGTCGACGCCGCGCTTGGCGGCTCCGATCACCTTCACGGTGGCGTAGGCGCCGAGCACCACAAAGAGCACGAAGAGCAGGGCGACTACTGCGATCACTGCTTCCACGAGCTCCTCCTGCGGTCTGCCACGACACATCCGGCGCCGCACAGGGCACGCCGCACTTCACACGGTAAACGAGACGGGCAGGTTCGGAGTTCCACAAGAACCCCGAACCTGCCCGTAGGGGACTACCCGGAGCCGCACCCACCGGCCCGCGACACCCGGCCCGGCCGTGCGTGCGGCCCGGTCGCCCACAGCCCGGTCATGCACAGAACCCGGTCATGGTCGTCCGTGCAGCCCGCTCATGCGTACCGCCCCGTCACGTTCAAGCTCACGCCTGCGCTCACGCCTGCGCTCACGCTCACGCCGGAACGATGTTCACCAGCTTCGGCGCCCGCACGATGACCTTGCGGATGCCGGCCCCGCCCAGCGCCTTCACGACACTCTCGTCGGCCAGCGCCACCTTCTCCAGCTCCTCGTCGGAGATCGCCGGGGACACTTCCAGGCGCGCCTTGACCTTGCCCTTGATCTGCACGACGCAGGTCACGCTCTCGTCCACGACGTACGCCGGGTCGGCGACCGGCAGGTCCCGGTGGACGACCGAGTCGGTGTGGCCCAGCCGGCGCCACAGCTCCTCGGCGATGTGCGGGGCCAGCGGGGCGACCAGCAGCACCAGGGGCTCGGCGACGGAACGCGGCACCGCGCCGCCCGCCTTGGTCAGGTGGTTGTTCAGCTCGGTGATCTTGGCGATGGCGGTGTTGAAGCGCAGACCCTCCAGGTCCTGGCGCACTCCGTCGATCGCCTTGTGCAGGGCCCGCAGGGTGTCCTCGTCGGGCTCGGCCTCGACGACGCTCAGCTCGCCGGTGGTCTCGTCGACGACGTTGCGCCACAGCCGCTGCAGCAGGCGGTACTGACCCACCACCGCGCGCGTGTCCCACGGCCGCGACACGTCCAGCGGGCCCATCGCCATCTCGTACAGGCGCAGGGTGTCGGCGCCGTACTCGACGCAGATCTCGTCCGGAGTGACCGCGTTCTTCAGGGACTTGCCCATCTTGCCCAGCAGGCGGCTGACCTTCTCGCCCTGGTAGAAGTACGCGCCGTCGCGCTCCTCCACCTCGGCGGCCGGCACCGGGAAACCGCGGCTGTCGCGGTAGACATAGGCCTGGATCATGCCCTGGTTGAACAGCTTGTGGAACGGCTCCGCGGAGGAGACGTGTCCCAGGTCGAACAGGACCTTGGACCAGAAGCGCGCGTACAGCAGGTGCAGCACGGCATGCTCGGCGCCACCGACGTACAGGTCCACACCGCCGTGCGGCTGACCCTCGCGGGGGCCCATCCAGTACTGCTCGATCTCCGGGTCGACCAGCTTCTCGCTGTTGTGCGGGTCCAGGTAGCGCAGCTCGTACCAGCAGGAACCGGCCCAGTTGGGCATGGTGTTGGTCTCGCGGCGGTACCTGCGCGGACCGTTGCCGTCGCCCAGGTCCAGGGTGACGTTCACCCAGTCCTCGTTGCGCGACAGCGGCGTCTCCGGGGAGGTGTCCGCGTCGTTCGGGTCGAAGGTGCGGGGCGAGTAGTCCTCGACCTCGGGCAGCTCCAGGGGCAGCATCGACTCGGGCAGCGAGTGGGCGACGCCGTCCTCGTCGTAGACGATCGGGAAGGGCTCGCCCCAGTAGCGCTGACGGCTGAACAGCCAGTCGCGCAGGCGGAAGTTGACGGTGCCCTCGCCGATGCCCTTGCGGGCCAGCCACTCGGTGATGCGGGCCTTGGCGTCGACGACGCTCAGGCCGTCCAGCGAGATCTCCTCGTTGGACGAGGCGATGATCTTCGCGTCGTACGACCCGAAGGCGTTCTCCCACGTCGACGTGTCGGTGCCCCGGCCGTCGGTCGGCTCGACGATGCAGTGGATCGGCAGCTCGAAGGCGCGCGCGAACTCGAAGTCGCGTTGGTCGCCCGCCGGGACGGCCATGATCGCGCCGGTGCCGTAGCCCATCAGCACGTAGTCGGCGATGAAGACGGGGACCTGCTCGCCGTTGACCGGGTTGGTGGCGTACACGCCGGTGAATACGCCGGTCTTGTCCTTGGCCTCGGCCTGGCGCTCGACGTCGGACTTCGACGCGGCCTGCGCCCGGTACGCGGCGACGGCCTCGGCCGGGGTCGTGTGGCCGCCGGTCCAGACGTCGTGCGTGCCCTCGGGCCAGGCGTCCGGGGTGAACTTGTCGACCAGCGGGTGCTCGGGCGCCAGGACCATGTAGGTCGCGCCGAACAGGGTGTCCGGGCGCGTGGTGAAGACCGTGATGCGCTCGCCGTCCACGGGGAAGTCGACGCGGGCGCCCTCGGAGCGGCCGATCCAGTTGCGCTGCTGGAGCTTGATCGCCTCGGGCCAGTCCAGGGCGTCCAGGTCGTCCAGCAGACGGTCCGCGTAGGCGGTGATGCGCATGTTCCACTGGCGCAGCTTGGCCTTGAAGACGGGGAAGTTGCCGCGCTCGGAACGGCCGTCGGCGGTGACCTCCTCGTTGGCCAGCACGGTGCCCAGACCGGGGCACCAGTTGACCGGGGCGTCGGAGGCGTAGGCCAGGCGGTACTCGCTCAGGACGTCGGCGCGCTCGGTGGCGGTCAGCTCGTTCCACGCGCGCGTGTGGCCCGGTACGCCGCGCTCACCGGACTCGAACTGGGCGACCAGTTCGGCGATCGGGCGGGCCTTGTCCGCCTCGCCGTCGTACCAGGAGTTGAAGATCTGCAGGAAGATCCACTGGGTCCACTTGTAGTAGTCCGGGTCGATCGTGGCGAACGACCGGCGCTTGTCGTGGCCCAGACCCAGCCGGCGCAGCTGGGACTTCATGTTGCTGATCGCCGCTTCGGTGGTGATCCGAGGGTGCTCGCCCGTCTGCACGGCGTGCTGTTCGGCGGGCAGGCCGAAGGCGTCGAAGCCCAGGGTGTGCAGGACGTTGTGGCCGGTCATGCGCTGGAAGCGTGCGAAGACGTCGGTCGCGATGTAGCCGAGAGGGTGGCCGACGTGCAGGCCCGCACCCGAGGGGTACGGGAACATGTCCATGATGAACTTCTTGGGCCGGGCCACCAGCTCGGGGTCACCGGCCAGGTCGCCCTTCGGGTTCGGTGCGGCGTACGTACCCTCGGCGTCCCAGAAGTCCTGCCAGCGTGCCTCGATCTCGGCGGCCATGGCAGCCGTGTAG
The DNA here is from genome assembly GCF_045041255.1 of Streptomyces sp. NBC_00080. NCBI lineage: Bacteria > Bacillati > Actinomycetota > Actinomycetes > Kitasatosporales > Streptomycetaceae > Streptomyces > Streptomyces sp. NBC_00080. The sequence continues at coordinate 6,219,694 of NZ_CP108235.1, read as the reverse complement.
CGGTGCGGCGCGGCCTCCGCCGGTGCAGCGGCGGCAGCGGGGTTCGTCTCGCTCATGGTCCTCAAAGCTCCATCGATCGTCTCTGCCAGCGGGTTGTCGTCCAGGAAACGAAAAATCCCCTCGCACAGGAGGGGACGCCGCGCCGATTCCGAACCGTCCGTTCACCGGCGGTCGGGACTGATCAGCGCGGCTCGCTAAGCAGAAGGCGTACAGCACGCATGGCGTTAGGGTACCGCAGGCCTTGAGCAAGCCGCGACGTTCGTACGTATGCATGGTCGCGACAACGTTGCTGCGACCAGAATGGCGAGGCCGGAACTGAATCAAGGTCAAGGGTTACTTCGCGTAACAGTAGCTAAGGGACATCACAACAGCCACATTGTCGTTTGATAACAGCGCAATAACTCAAACCTCGTACCCATCGGTATGGAGCCACTTAGAGTTCGGCAGCGGGACCGCTTTCCCGAAACTGCTCGGAGTTGCCCCCATGAACCCTCGTCCTAGTAACAGCTCGCTCCCCAAGCCCGGCCGGTCGGTCTATGGGGTGGCGACAGCTGTCGTCCTGGTCCTCATACCCGTGGTCGTGCTGGTCGGCGGCGACCAGTTCCAGGCATTCCTGAACTTCGGTGCGGGCGTGCTGTCACTGGTATGCCTCACCTGCTCGGTCATCTGGGGCCTCGTCGCCCAGGACCGGCTCATCCTCAACACGCGTCAGCGGATCATCGCGCAGGCCATCCACCGCGTGACCGCCGTGGGCTCCATCGCCTTCCTCGTCGTCCACATCTCCGTCAAGCTGGTACTGCAGCACACCGTCCTGATCGCCGCACTGATCCCCTTCAGCCTCGGCATCAAGGGCGCCGCCGGACTCATCGGCCTCGGCTCCCTGGCCGCCCTGCTCATGATCTTCGTCGGCATCACCGGCGCACTGCGCAACCGGTTCTCCGCGCCCGCCGAGGTGGCCGCCCGCTGGCGCGCGATGCACATGCTGGCCTACCCGGCGCTGTGCGCGGCCCTGATCCACGGCCTGTTCGCGGGGCGCGCGGCCAAGCCGTTCTTCATGGTCTCGTACGAGCTGTGCCTGGCCGGCGTCATGGCCGCCCTCGCCCTGCGTTCCGCCCCGCGCCCGTTCAAGCGCAAGGTCGCCGACCAGATCGCCGCGATCCTCGGCACCCAGGAACGCTCGGCGATGGACGGCCTGGACGCGTCACGCGCGCGCCGGTCGGAGACCGGATCGTCCGCGCTGCCGGGCTACGAGGGCCGCTCCGGCCGCTCACCGCTGACCGACACGATGGGCTCCACCCGGATGTCCCCGCCGGCGTCGCCGCTGTACGACACACCCGCGCCCGCCGCCCAGGAGCCCGCGAACGGCTTCGCGGCCGCCTACCGCGCCGTCAACACACCGCAACGCGGCCAGCAGCAGCCCTACGCGGCCGACCAGACGGCACGGATGAACCTGCCGTTCGACATCCAGGCCACCGAGGCCATCCCACGGGTCGACACCGGCGGCAGCACCTCGGGCAGTTGGCCGGTCCCGTCCCCGCCGCCGGTCGGCGAGGCACCCCCGTCGGCCTACGACCCGCTCCAGGACACGGGATTCAACATCCCGGTCTATGACAATTCGGGCACCGCTGGGTACGGCGGACGTGACGTATACGACACCGGTGAGACGAACCCCTCTTTCGGGACGTACAACCAGAACGACACGTACAACAGCGGTCCCGCCAATGAACCATCACCTGGCTCGTCGTTCGACGCACCGGGTTCGGGCGAACCTTGGAACACGCCTTCCGGAGGCTATAGGTGAACGAGGCCCTGCCCGACGTCCCAGAAGTCCGCGTGGTCGGGCTTCCGCAGCTCACGTCGGGCTTCGACCTTGTCGAAAGACTTGATCTACCCATGCACCTGAAGGTGCACGGGCCGCTCGAACCCCTGGGCGGAGAGGCACTCGCGAAGCTCTCCGAGAACATCAACCTGAAGGGCCGCGGCGGCGCGGGCTTCCCCTTCCACAAGAAGCTGCGCTCGGTCGCCGAGGCGGCGATCAAGCGCGGCGTACGGCCGGTCGTCGTCGTCAACGGCAGTGAGGACGAACCGGCCTGCCGCAAGGACACGGTGCTCATCAACCGTGCCCCGCACCTCATCCTGGACGGCGCGCTGCTGGTCGCGGAGGCGCTGGGTGCCCGCACGCTCGTGGTGGGGGTCACCCGCGAATCCACTCAGCGCTCCATGGAGGCCGCGCTCGCCGAGCGCGGCCTCAGCAACGGCCGCAGATCGGCGCTCAAGGCATTCGTCCAACGCAACCCGATCCGCATGGTCACCGGCGCCGCCGCCTCACTGATCCGCTCCATCGACGGCGGCCCGCCGATCCCGCCCGGCCGCAAGGTCAGCGCCTCGCAGAACGGCGTCGGCGGCGCGCCGACCCTGCTCTCCAACGCCGAGACGTTCGCCCAGCTGGCCATCGCCGCCCGCATCGGCCCGGAGCGCTACGGCAACACCGGCCTGTACGACGAGCCGGGCACCGTCATGCTGACGGTCTCCGGCGCGGTCGCCCGCCCGATGGTGATCGAGGTGCCCACGGGCGTGCCGCTGCGCTACGTCCTTCAGCTCGCCGGCGCCCCGCCGGTGCCCCAGGGCGTGCTGACCGGCGGCTACCACGGCAAGTGGATCGACGCCGCCACGGTCAACGAGGCGATCGTCTCCCGCAACTCCCTCGACGCGGTGGGCGGGGCGCTCGGCGCCGGCGCGATCCTGCCCATCAGCCAGGACACCTGCCCGCTGGGGGAGTCGCTGCGCGTGGCCCAGTGGCTGGCCGACGAGAGCGCGGGACAGTGCGGTCCCTGCTACCTCGGCCTGCCGGCCGCCGCGCGCGGCATGGAGGACATCATCAACGGCGGCGGCCCGGCCGCCCTGGAGGCGCTCAAACAGGTCGCCAAGAACGTCAAGCGGCGCGGTGCGTGCTCGCACCCGGACGGCTCCGCGATGTTCCTGGAGTCGACCATCAAGGCGTTCACCGACGACCTGGCCGCGCATGTCCTCGGCAACGGGTGCGGACGCCCCGTGGAGGGCGTTCTGCCGCTCTTCGAGGCCGGCATGGCCCCGGCGGCCATCACGAGCGGCAACCCGCCGGAGGACAGCGGCTCGAGCCGCCAGAAGATCTTCGTCGACTGGACGCTGTGCCGCGGGCACGGCCTGTGCGCCGACATCCTCCCGGAGGTCTTCCAGCTCGGCGCCGACGGCTTCCCGACGGTGGCACAGGCGAAGGTTCCGCAGAACGCGGAGGCGAAGGCGCTGCGCGCGGTACGCCGCTGCCCGGCCCTCGCCCTGCGCGTCGAGGAGGACACGCGCGCGCAGGCGCCCGCCCGTAACCTCCCGGTCCTCTCCCAGGGCCGCGGCCGCCGCGCCCTCGGCCGCTGAGCGTCGGCCGACGACGAACGACGGACAACAGACGACAAGGGGCCGCCTCGGACGAGGCGGCCCCGAAGCGTCGGTCCTGACGGAATGTCCGAAGAGGGAAGGCCGGAACGCCGACCGAACGCAAAAAGATCCCGCCGGATCGCATCCGATCCGGCGGGATCTGCTGTGGAGCTAAGGAGAATTGAACTCCTGACCTCCTGCATGCCATGCAGGCGCTCTACCAACTGAGCTATAGCCCCTCGTGGCCAAGCGGCGAAGCCGCGTACCGACCGTGTCGCCCGGTTTCCCCGGCGGCGACGCCAACATTACCGGCCCGGAGCGTGGACCACCAAATCGTTTCCACCCTGTCCGGTTTCAACCCTTATGCGGGTCAAGCGGTGACGAACGAGTAGAACCGCTTGAGCGTGCAGTGCTCCTCGAGGAGCCGCCCGTAGATCGGCTCGCCCTCCAGCTCACGGTACGTCTCGATCGGGTCGCCTTTTATGATCAGCGCCCGCGCGCATTCCTCGCACCAGTACTGGTAGTCGGGGTTGACCGGCTCCATGTCACGGACGATCGGGGTGCCGCTGCCGCACCAGTCGCACTTCCGCCTGTGTGCACCCATCGATCAGCTCCAGCTGTGGCCGCAGGCCGTGCACACGTAGGAAATCCCGCCGTTGTCACCGAGAACCTGGGCCACATGACCGGAACCGCAGGAGGGGCAGCTGAGCCGGGTGGCCTTGTCCGGTGTCACCGCCGCTTCGGAGAGGTCACCGACCTCTCCGAGGATGCTCGCAGGCATCGCTACTCCCTCCCGTCGGGCCGCGCTCCCTTCCGGCCGTTTGATTCTGCCACGGCCGGGCCAATACGGTCAGCGACGCCTCAGTACCAGTCCGGACACGGCACCCAGGGCAGCTGTCGTAGCGAGCGCGAACATGCATGTGAGAAGCGCTTCCGAAGAGGTATACGCCTCTGGGGCCCCAAGTGACTCAAGCCGCTCGAAGAACAGTGTGCCGAAGGCCGCGACACCGATCAGCTGCCCTAGCTGGGTGACCGTCGCGAGCAGTCCGCTGGCGTCCGCCGCGTCCTCGGGCCGCACCGCCGCCAGCGCCCCGGTGAGCGTCGGGCTGAAGGCGAGGGCGAGCCCGACGCCCACGCCGGCGTACGCCGCGTACAGCCAGGCACCGCCGTGGTCGCCGCCCCGGAAGGCCAGCCCCACTCCCAGCACGGACAGCGCGGTGAGCGTGAACCCGGCCGGGGCCAGGGACCGTTGCCAGGACGCGGGCCACCTGCGCCAGGTCAGTCCGACAAGCCCGAAGACCACGGCGGTCGGCGCGAAGGTGAGGCCGGCGCGCAGCGCGCTGTAGCCGAGGCCGCCCTGGACGTGCAGGGTCAGCACGAACAGGAACCCCCCGTTGACCGCCATGACGGCCAGCACGCGCAGGACGGCGAGACCCATCCCGGGGTGACGCAGCACACGGGGCGCGATCAGTGGGGCGCCGCCCCGCCGGGCGAGCCGGGCCTCGTAGCCACGGAACAGCGCCAGAGCGAGGGCACCGACGGCCAGCGACACCCAGGACCACAGCGGCCAGTCCTCCTCCTGCCCGAGCACGAGCGGCACCGTGATCAGTGACACGGCGGCGCCCAGAAGCACGAGGCCTGGCCAGTCCATCTCGCGCGCCCCTGCCCGCGCCCCCGCGCCCGCCCCCGCGCGGCCCGCTCCCCCACCACGGGGCAGGACGCGCCGGCCGGCGACCAGCAGGACCAGACCCACCGGCACGTTCACGAGGAACACCGGCCGCCAGCCGGTGCCCAGCAGATCGGCGGCGACCAGGACACCGCCCACCACCTGCCCGGCCGCCGCACCGACGGCGAGGACCGCCGCGTAGACGCCCAGTGCCCGCACCCGGGCCTCGCCGGTGAACGTGCGCTGGATCAGGCTGAGCACCTGCGGGATCATCACCGCCGACCCGGCCCCCTGCACCAGCCGGAAAACGATCAGTTCGGTACTGCCCTGAGCCAGCCCGCAGGCCAGCGAGGCGGCCGTGAAGAGAGCGAGCCCGACGAGGTGGACGCGGCCGTGCCCGAACCGGTCGCCGAGGCGGGCGCCGGTGATCAGCAGCACCGAGTACGTGATGGCGTATCCGGCGACGACCAGTTGGAGGTCCGCGCCGGAGGCGTTCAGGTCGGAACCGATCGTGGGGGCCGCGACGTTCACGATGAAGACGTCGAGCAGTGCCATGAACTGGGCTGCGAGCACGACCGCCAGCAGCAGCCGAGGCCGATTGTCAGTGCCAGGGTCTTTACTGGCAGCAGGACTTGAAGCGGGTGGAACGGGCGCGGGGATCGGGCTCGGCCGAGGTGTCGTCGTCATGCCGTCGAGCGTGAGGGGGATCCGGTACGGGTGCCGAGAGCCCGCTGATGCTGGTACTGACGGCACCTGGCAGGGGACGGACGGGGGAGCGACCATGGGGGACGTGACGACGGGGGACGTGACGACGGTGACGCGAACAGGCACGAAGACAAAGCCGGGACCGGAGCCGAGGCCCGCGGCGGGGTCGTCGCATCGACGCCGACCCGAGCTGGCCGCGTTCCTGCGCAGCAGGCGGGCCCGGGTGACACCGGGTGACGTCGGGATGCCACCCGGGTTGCGGCGCCGCACTCCGGGACTGCGGCGCGAGGAGGTCGCGCAGCTCTCGGGCGTGGGCGTGACCTGGTACACCTGGCTGGAGCAGGGCCGGCCGATCAACGCCTCCGCGCAGGTCCTGGACGCCGTGGCGCGCACCCTGCGGCTCGATCCGCCGGAGCGGGAGCATCTGTACCACCTGGCGGAGGTGCCCTACGCGTACGTGCCGGAAGCCCTGGCGCAGAGCGTGGGTCCGGAGATCCAGGGCATCATCGACGCCCTGGCGCCCCGACCGGCGGTGGTCTACAACTCGCGCTACGACATCCTGGCCACCAACCCCGTCTACCACGACCTGTTCATCACGCCGGTGGACGACTGTGCGCCGGGGCCCAACAACGCGCTGTGGCGGCTGTTCACGGTCCGGGAGCAGGACTGCCCGCTGCTGTTCCGGGACAAGGAGCTGCCGGTGATGGTGGCGACCCTGCGGGCGTCGTACGGGCTGCACGCCGGTGAGCCCGGCTGGGAGGACTTCATACGCCGGCTGTCGCAGGCGAGCCCGCTGTTCGCACGGCTGTGGGAGTCCGGTGACGTGGCGGAGCCCGGCCGCCGTGTGAAGGTCTTCCGGCACGAGGCGGTGGGCGAGCTGCGGATGACGTCGACGTCCCTGTCGATCAACGGGATGCCGGAGTGCCGGATCGTCGTGTACACGCCCAACGACGAGGAGACGGAGCGCCGCGCGGCCATGCTGCGGAGCGGAGCAACGAAAGATCCCGCCCCCTGAGGGGACGGGATCTTCGCGAACAGACCTCAACCGGCCGCTACCGATCTTTGACAACTCAAAAGAGTTTCGACCGACAGGCCAGGTGATCCGTGGAGCTAAGGAGAATTGAACTCCTGACCTCCTGCATGCCATGCAGGCGCTCTACCAACTGAGCTATAGCCCCTTGCGTTCTTCCCGCTCGGCGGGCGAACAAGAAGAACTTTAGCCTGCGACCTGCCGGAAAGTGAAATCCGGGTCCCGGCGGCCGCACGGCGCTCAGTCGTCGTCGCCGAGCACCGGCTCGGGCAGGGTGCCGGCGTTGTGCTCGAGCAGGCGCCAGCCCCGAGCGCCCTCACCGAGGACGGACCAGCAGCAGTTGGAGAGACCGCCGAGGGCCTCCCAGTGGTGGGCGTCCAGGCCGAGGAGGCGGCCGATGGTGGTGCGGATGGTGCCGCCGTGACTGACCACGACGAGCGTGCCGTCCTCGGGCAGCTTCTCGGCGTGCCGCAGCACCACGGGAGCGGCACGGTCGGCGACCTCGGACTCCAGTTCGCCGCCGCCTCGACGGACCGGCTCACCGCGCTTCCACGCGGCGTATTCGTCGCCGTGGCCGGCGATGATCTCATCGTGCGTCAGCCCCTGCCAGAGTCCCGCGTACGTCTCACGCAGGGCCTCGTCGTGGGTCACCTGGAGGCCGGTGAGGGCGACGAGCTCGGCGGCCGTGTTCGCGGCCCGCGACAGGTCCGAGGAGATGATCGCGTCGGGCTGGAGGGAGGCGAGCAGCCGGGCGGCACGGCGGGCCTGGGCCACGCCGGTCTCCGTCAGCTCCACGTCCGTCGTGCCCTGGAAGCGGCGCTCCACGTTCCAGGCGGTCTGGCCGTGCCGCCACAGGATGACCCGGCGGCCACGGCCCGGCTTGAGGTCGGCGGCGTTCTCCGCGGCAGCGCTCACCGCAGCTCCCCGAACCCGGCCGTGTCGTCCTCCTCGGCCTCGGCCTGCAGCTTGGCGTGCTCCTGGGCCTTGCCGCGGGTCGCCTTGGCGTCGGCGGGCAGATCCAGCTCGGGGCAGTCCTTCCAGAGCCGCTCGAGAGCGTAGAAGACACGCTCCTCGCTGTGCTGGACGTGGACGACGATGTCGACGTAGTCGAGCAGGATCCAGCGGGCGTCGCGGTCGCCCTCACGGCGTACCGGCTTGGCGCCGAGCTCCTTGTTGAGGCGCTCCTCGATCTCGTCGACGATCGACTTGACCTGGCGGTCGTTGGGCGCGGAGGCCAGCAGGAAGGCGTCCGTGATCGACAGCACGTCGCTGACGTCGTACGCGATGATGTCGTGCGCGAGCTTGTCGGCAGCCGCCTGGGCGGCGGTCTGGATGAGCTCGATGGAGCGGTCGGTGGCGGTCACTACGTGGCTTTCCGTCGGCGGACACTTGTCCCCAAGGGTCTCACGGTCCGCCGACGGCACCCCACGTGATGGAGGGATCACCCGCGCGGGGGCCGCTTCGGCCCGGCCCCCACGCGTGCTCTCAGTCGGCCGACCCGGCCGACGAGGGCCGGTAGTCCTCGCCCAGGACGACCGCGACGTCGGCGTTCGCGGAGACCGTGCCCTTCTTCACCGCGTCGGCGTCGAGTCCCAGGGTCTTGGCGACCTCGGTGGCGTTCTCCTTGCCGGCGGCGTCCGCGTAGAGGACCTGGGAGGTGGCCTTCGTGTTCGACGGGGTGCCGGCCTCCGAGAAGGTGAAACCGCCGTTCAGGAGCACCACGCGCGCGTCCTCGGTGTTGGCCTTGGTGCCGCTGGCGTTCTGGACGGAGACGCTGACGGCCGCGTCCTTGTCGGGGCTCTTCGCGGCGCCGCCGAGGACGTCCTTGACGACGCTCGCGCTGGCCTCCGCGTTGAGGGTGCCGTCGGTCTGCACGGGCAGCAGCGCGGTCTTGTAGTCGCCGCCCTTGGCGAGGTCCGCGAGCTTGGCCAGGAAGGTGCCGAGGTCCTTGTCGGTCAGCGAGGGGTCGAGGATCTGCGCCAGGGTCTGGACGGTGACGGTGGCGCCCTGAGCGTCGGACGACACCTTGCGCAGCACTCCCTGCATCACCTGGCCGAACCGCTCCAGCTGGGCGTTCTGGGCCTCGCCCGTGGCGCGGTAGGTGGCATAGGCGACGGCCATCTTGCCGCTGAGGGTCTGCTTCTCGCCCTTGTTGACGAGGGGCGCCCCGCCCTTCTTGGCGGCCGGGTCGGGCACCGCGACGTCCGTGTCGACGTCGATGTTGCCGACGAGGTCGACGAGGTTCTGGAGGTAGGGCGTGTCGAGCCGCCAGGTGCCCTCGATGTCGGTGCCGAGGACGGTGTCCAGCGCGTCGCGCGTGCCGGCCGAGCCGTCGTCGTCGACGGACTTGGCGAGGGTCGTCGTCGTGCCGTCCTCGTCCGTGACGACGAGGGAGTTGGGCAGCAGGACCGTGGCGGCCTGTTTGGTGGTGGTGTTGTCGACGAGCAGCACCGTCGAGGTGCCGCCGCCGGTGGTGTTGTGCAGGTGGACGACGACCACGTCACGCTTCTGCGCCGCGGTGGCGGTCGTGGTGCCGGTGCCGGAGTCCGAGGACGACGACAGGCCGGGCAGCTTCCCGGCGTACCAGAGGTAGCCCACTCCGCCGACCGCGACCAGCGCCAGGACCACGGCGAGGGCGACGAGTCGGCCACGGGCGCGGCGCTTGGCCTCCTCGCGGCGCTCGGTGCGGTTCTCGGTGAAGTTCAGCCAGTCGATGACGTCCTCGGAGTCGCCGTCGGGCTCCTCCACGAACGCGAACTGCTCGGTCTCGTAATCCCGTTGGGACTGACCGGGGGCTGCGGGCGCGCCGCGCCCGGGCGCCGCCGCACCGGGGCGTCCGTCGGCGTCGCTGCCGGTTCCGGCCTCGGCCTCGGTCTCGACCGGACCGCCCTGCTGCGGGATGTAGGCGGTCTGCTCGGCGGCGCGGGGCTGTTCGACCCGGGGCTGCTGTCCACTGGTGGCGGTCTGCCCGTAGGGGTCGTACGGGGCCTGCGTCGCGGTGCCGTAGGGGTCGTAGCCGGCGGGAGCCTGTCGGCCGGTGTCGTACGGGTCGTAGGCGGCGGGAGCCTGTCGGCCGGTGTCGTACGGGTCGTAGGCAGGCGTCTGCTGCTGCCCGCCGGCGCCGTAGGGGTCGTAGCCGTACCCCTGCTGCCCCTGCTGCCCCTGCTGCCCCTGCTGCCCCTGCTGTGGAACCTGCTGCCCCTGCTGCCCGTACGGGTCGTAGGACTGCTGTGGCACCTGCTGCGCCGGGACCTGTCGGTAGACGGGCTGCCCGAACTCGTCGTAGCCGACGAGCTCGTACTGGTCGCCCCCGTACCCCGCGTCGTATCGGTCGTTCACCGGTACCCCTCTCGGCTCACTCGCCGCGGTACAGCTCGCGCTTGTCGATGTAGCGCACGACTCCGTCCGGCACCAGATACCAGACGGGGTCGCCCTTGGCGACTCTCGCACGGCAGTCTGTGGAGGAGATGGCGAGCGCGGGCACCTCGACGAGCGAGACACCGCCTTCGGGCAGACCGGGATCCGTCAGGTTGTGTCCCGGCCGGGTGACGCCGATGAAGTGCGAGAGGGAGAACAGTTCCTCGCTGTCCCGCCAGGTCAGGATCTGGCCCAGGGCGTCGGCGCCGGTGATGAAGAACAGGTCGCTCTCGGGGTTGAGGGCCCGGAGGTCGCGCAGGGTGTCCACGGTGTACGTGGGGCCACCGCGGTCGATGTCGATACGGCTCACCGAGAACTGCGGGTTCTCGGCGGTCGCGATGACCGTCATCAGGTAGCGGTCCTCGGCCGGGGAGACACTGCGATGGCTCTTCTGCCACGGCTGGCCGGTCGGGACGAACACGACCTCGTCCAGGCGGAACTGCGCGGCGACCTCACTGGCCGCCACGAGGTGTCCGTGGTGGATCGGATCGAACGTTCCGCCCATGACGCCGAGACGGCGCCTTCCCGGGCTCGACGGGCCGGTAGGCATGTCCTGCTCTCCCATGCGTGCAGACCCTACCGGCCCGGTCCCGGGGCCCCGGCCGGCGGATGCCCGGAGCGCCCCGCTATGCCGGACTGCCCGTCGGTGAACACGTCGTGTCTCAGCGGTCGCGGTTGAAGCGGGTGGTGATCCACAGCAGGAGCAGCAGGATGAGGAAAGCCGCGCCGCCGGTGATGTACGGGCTGAGGCTCTCGTGGTTGCCACCGTGCTCCTCGCCCTCGGCGGCGAGGGTGACCAGCTGGGCAGCGGTGCTGTGAAGGCTCATCTTCGGCAGGACCTATCCGGTGGGCGGGATAAAGATGTCGGCCCATGGTAAGCGGGCGCCCGCGCGGCGATCACGCCGACTCCGCCATCGGGAACCTTCCCGGCGACTCAGTCGTCCTTCCGCTTGTAGCCCCGCAGCAGGAACCACGCGGTGAGCACACAGCCCAGGATCATCACGACCAGTACGACGCGGAGCAGATTCCCCGCCCCCTGCTGCTGAGCGGCGCCGGCTGCTTCGGTGAGCCAGGCGGCTGCGGGGCGGTGCTCCATGGGGCGGGACTCCTTCGGTGTAGTGCCCGTCCACGGTAACTCCGCCTAGGCTGGGATCCGCTTCGGGGGCGCAAAGGGCCGCACAAGGGTCCGTAAAGGGTCAGGCAGAGGCCACACAGCAGGTAGCGGCCACACAGACGCACATGGGGGAAGACATGTCCGACGACGGCCACGAGCAGAACGGCACCGGCCACGAGAGCGTGCCCAGCAGGCAGCGCAGGCGCTTCCCGGGAATCTCCTCCCGTGCGTACGAGCACCCGGCCGACCGCTCCGCCCTGGTGGCGCTGCGCAAGCTGAGCGGCTTCGACACCGTGTTCAAGGCGCTGAGCGGGTTGTTGCCCGAGCGGAGTCTGCGGCTGATGTTCCTGTCCGACTCGGTGCGGGTCTCCGACCAGCAGTTCGCGCACCTCAACGACATGCTGCGGGACGCCTGTTACATCCTGGACCTGGAGAAGGTCCCGCCGATGTACGTCACCCAGGACCCGCAGCCCAACGCGATGTGCATCGGGCTGGACGAGCCGATCATCGCGGTCACCACCGGGCTCGTCGAGTTGCTCGACGAGGAGGAGATGCGCGCGGTCGTCGGCCACGAGGTGGGCCACGCCCTCTCCGGGCACGCCGTGTACCGCACGATCCTGCTGTTCCTGACGAGCCTGGCGATCCGGATCGCGTGGATCCCGCTGGGCAACCTCGCGATCATGGCGATCGTCACGGCGCTGCGCGAGTGGTTCCGCAAGTCGGAGCTGTCCGCCGACCGGGCGGGTCTTCTCGTCGGCCAGGACCTGAGGGCCTCGATGCGCGGCCTGATGAAGATCGCCGGCGGCAACCACCTGCACGAGATGAACGTGGACGCGTTCCTGAAGCAGGCCGAGGAGTACGAGGCGGGCGGCGACCTGCGCGACTCCGTCCTGAAGATCCTCAACGTGCTGCCCCGCACGCACCCCTTCACCACCGTGCGCGCGGCCGAGCTGAAGAAGTGGGCCGAGTCCCGCGACCACCAGCGGATCATGGACGGCCACTACCCGCGGCGCACCGAGGACAAGGACACGTCGGTCACGGACTCCTTCCGTGAGTCCGCGAGCCACTACGCGACGAGCGTCAAGAGCTCCAAGGACCCGCTGATGAAGCTGGTCAGCGATATCGCGGGCGGGGCGGGCGACCTGGGTGGCCGGGTGCGGCGCGGCTTCGGCGGGTTCGCGGGCTCGGCTCCGGCGGAGGACCAGCCGCCGAGGAACGGCTCGGACGGCTGGGACGGGACTACGGACACGCCGCCGCGCGCCGACAACTGATCCGGAGCACGGCCCTGAGCGGATTCACACCTTCGGCTGTGCGCTCGTCGCGAGCGATCCGCACAGGGCCGTCGCGCCGCCCGTCGCGTAGGGGTCCGTGCCGGCCGGGCCGCCCGTCTTCGCGGTCTGGCCGGCCAGCAGCGGACGCAGGTGGTTGGTGGAGTCCTCGGCGCAGGACAGCGGGCCGGCCTGGACGTAGGACACGATCAGCTGGACCTGGTGGGTGCGCAGGTCGGTGCGGTCGAAGCGGAAGTGCAGCTCGCGGCGGACGGTGAAGAGGGAGGCCGAGGTGTCGGCGCCCGCGCCGGCCGGCCGCAGCGCGTACACGAAGGTGTGGTCCGCGGTGACCTCGAGGGTCGCGGCGTCGGTCTCGGCGGCCTGGAGCGTGCCCTGGACGCGGATGCTGCTGTCGGCCAGCTGGGCCTGGGCGGGGTCGAAGCGGACCAGCCAGCCGGTCGGCGCGTGCCGGCCGTCGGCGACCGGGTGGCTGAAGCTCTCGTCGAACTGGTCGAGCTGCTCGGCGGCGACCAGGGCCCGCACGGGCCGCACCTGCTGCCGGGTGAGCACCTCCGGGTAGAGGGAGGAGTGCACGATGTACTCCTTGGCCGCGGTCAGGGCGGTGACGACCTGGCTGTCGGAGAAGTGGGCGGTGCGCCGCGAGGCGGGCAGCGGGATGCCCTCGGCGCCGATCCGGAACTGCGCGGCGGGACTGTGCGCGAACAGCGACTCGGCGTCGGCCGCGCCGGGCACGACGCCCTGCGGGGAGAGCGGGATGACGGTCATCCGCAGCGGCTCGACGGACCGACGGGCCACGGCGCTCTGGTAGGGGTTGCGTACGCCCATGTAGATGGCGGTCCCGAAGGCGACGGCGATCAGCATGACCAGGATCAGTACCTGCCGCGACAGGCCCCGGCGCCGGGGCGGCCGGCGACGGACGGCGGGCGCGTGGTCGGCCATGCGCTCCTGCGCGGAGTACTCCTGGATGCGGGCAGCGCGGACGAACGATTCGTCGAAGACGACGGATCGGTACTCGTCCTCTCCACCTCCGGGAGTGCCCTCGGGTGTCCCCTCCGGTGGGTCTCCAGGCCCGGCCATACTTTCAGAGTAGGTCGCAGGGACCTCAGGTAAACGCCCTGCCGCACGACAACTTCTGACAGCCGCTCAGGGCGTGCGCGGAACCGCCGAGACAGGTGGCTGGGAGTGGTCGGCGGACGCCGAGGGAGGCGGCACGCTCCCCTGTTCGAGACCGGTCGTGGCGGGCGAGGGCAGCTGGTCCCGGCTGCTCGACGAGGCGCCCCGGTAGACCGCGGCGAAGGCCAGCGCGACCATGCCTACGCCCATGACGAGGGCGAGCATCCAGGCGACGGGGCGATGCCAGCGGACCTGCCTGCCGTACGCCCCGGGGGCGCCGTAGCGGCGTTCCCACGCTTCGGGGAGTTCGGCGTCGTCCAGCTCGTCGAGATCGGGATCATGGCCGAAATCGCCGGGTCCGTCGGAACCGTAGCCATCGTCGTAGTGGTCGCCGCTGGCGCGGGCCCGGCGGGCCTCGGCCTCGGAGGCCTCGGCTCTCGCCTCCGCGGCGGCCAGGAGGCGCTCCACGGCGGTCGGCTCGTGTACGACGGCCGCCTTGACGAACGCCTCGTCGAAGACCACGGAGGCGAACTCTTCGTCCGACACCCCGCGGTCGTGGTCGTCGTCGGGCTCCCAGCCGTCAGGGAACGGCGTACCCCCCACGTCCTCCGGCACAAATCCAGAGTAGACCTGGGGGGTCAATTTGGGCAGTCGGTAGGGAAATTCATCCGCCGGATGAGACACCTCTCACGACAGTCCCGAAGGGGGTTTCAGCGCCGTACGTGCCCGTCGCCCGTGACGATGTACTTGGTGCTGGTCAGCTCCGGGAGGCCCATCGGGCCCCGGGCGTGCAGCTTCTGGGTGGAGATGCCGATCTCCGCACCGAAGCCGAACTGGCCGCCGTCGGTGAAGCGGGTGGAGGCGTTCACGGCCACCGTGGTGGAGTCCACCAACTGGGTGAAGCGGCGGGCGGCCTGCTGCGAGGTCGTGACGATGGCCTCGGTGTGGCCGGAGGTCCACAGCCGGATGTGCTCGACGGCCCGGTCCAGCGAGTCGACGACGGCGGCGGCGATGTCGTAGGAGAGGTACTCCGTCTCCCAGTCCTCGGGCGTGGCCTCGACCACGGTCGCCTTGGAGTCCTTGGCATAGGCCAGCACGCGCTCGTCGGCGTGCACGGTCACGCCCGCCTCCGCGAGGGCGTCCAGGGCGCGCGGCAGGAACCGGGGGGCGATGTCCTGGTGGACCAGGAGGGTCTCGGCGGCGTTGCAGACGCTGACCCGGTGCGCCTTGGAGTTGATCAGGATGTCGATCGCCATGTCGAGGTCGGCGTGGGCGTCGACATAGACGTGGCAGTTGCCGGTGCCGGTCTCGATGACCGGGACGGTGGACTCCGTGACCACGGTCCGGATGAGCGAGGCGCCGCCGCGCGGGATGAGGACGTCGACCAGGCCGCGGGCCCGCATCAGCTCGCGCACGCTGTCACGGCCCTCGCCGGGCACCAGCTGTACGGCGTCGGCGGGCAGCCCGGCCCCGCCGACGGCGTCGCGGATCACCCGGACGAGGGCGGTGTTCGACTCGTAGGCGGAGGACGAGCCGCGCAGCAGGACCGCGTTGCCGGCCTTCAGGCAGAGGGCGGCGGCGTCCACGGTCACGTTCGGGCGGGCCTCGTAGATGATGCCGACGACACCGAGCGGGACGCGGACCTGGCGCAGGTCGATGCCGTTGGGGAGGGTGGAACCGCGGACGACCTCGCCGACCGGGTCGGGCAGCGCGACGACGTCCCGGACGTCCGCGGCGATGGCCCGTACCCGCTCCGGGGTGAGGGTCAGCCGGTCCACGATCGCCTCGCTGGTGCCCGCCTCACGGGCCTTGGCGATGTCCTTCGCGTTGGCCTCGACGATTTCGCTCGTACGGACCTCCAGCGCGTCCGCGATGGCGAGCAGCGCGTCGTCCTTGGCGGCCCTGGGCAGCGGCGCGAGGTCGGCGGCGGCCGCCTTGGCGCGGTAGGCGGCGCGGGTGACCGGGGACATGGAGTCGTACGGCGAGAGCGTGGTCATAAGGGAAGGGTAGTGCGCCGCGCGGGCCGGTCCACCGTTCGTTCCACACCCCGAGATGTGCCGCCGGGACGCCCCGGGGCGCGTCGGCGAGCGGTTCAGTACGGGTGGACGCCGACCGGGGTCGCCGGGGCCGGTCCGTAGCCCTCCGCGATGCGCTGGTGGTAGGTCTGGCGGTCGATGACCTCCAGGCCGACGATCTCCCAGGGCGGCAGCCCGGCGGTCTGGCGGTGCTCCCCCCACAGCCGCAGGGCGACGGCGGCCGCGTCGTGCAGGTCGCGGGCCTCCTCCCAGTACCGGATCTCGGCGTGGTCGCCCGCGTACCTGCTGGTCAGGAGGAAGGGATGGTCGTGGGCGAGCTGCTCGAGGGCCCGCCGGACCTCCTTCAGCGGGGCCTCCTCACCGGAGACGCTGAGGGTGACATGCCACAGCCGCGGGACGTCCACGGGCTGTCCGCCCTTCGACTCGGCGCCCTCCTGGGCCAGGTACCGGTCGCCCGCCGCCACGCTGGTCAGGGCGCGCTCCTCACCCGGCGCGCGCGAGGGTGCCGGACTCGCGGCGCGTGACGACGCCGGACCGGCCGCACGCGGCGCCGCCGAACCGGTTTCGCCGGTACTCCCACGGGTCGCTGCCACCCCAGGGCGCACTCGTCTCACGACGGCCTCCTTTACGCAGCGCTCGTGCGGAATGTGTCCCGCGTTCTCTGTCCCTGGAACAAAGTTGAGCAGGCCGCACGGCTCCGTGGGGCGGTTTCACGGAACGTCCCCCACCGGTACGGACCGTTCGAGCGGGTTTACGGGTGCAGGATCACCAGGTCGTCCCGGTGGACGACCTCGCGCTCGTACTCCGCGCCCAGCTCCCGCGCCAGTTCCCTGGTCGACCGCCCGATCAGCCGGGGGATCTCCTTGGCGTCGAAGTTGACGAGCCCGCGGGCCACCGCGCGTCCCCGGGTGTCGCGCAGTTCGACGGGGTCACCCGCGCTGAACTCGCCCTCGACGGCGGCGATCCCGGCCGGCAGCAGCGAGGTGCGCCGCTCGACGACCGCGCGCACCGCCCCGTCGTCCAGCGTCAGCGAGCCCTGCGGGGTGGAGGCGTGCTGGAGCCACAGCAGCCGGCCGGCGGAACGCTTGCCGGTGGAGTGGAAGTAGGTGCCGGTGTCGCCGCCGGTGAAGGCGTCGGCAGCGTGGACAGAGCTGGTGAGGACCACCGGGATGCCGGCTGCGGCCGCGATCCGGGCGGCCTCGACCTTGGTGACCATGCCGCCGGTACCGACGCCCGCCTTGCCCGCGCTGCCGATCTCGACGTGCGCCAGGTCCTCGGGGCGCCGCACCTCGGCGATCCGCGAGGTGCCGGGCCTGCCGGGGTCTCCGTCGTACACGCCGTCGACGTCGGACAGCAGGATCAGCAGGTCGGCGTGGACGAGGTGGGCGACGAGGGCGGCGAGCCGGTCGTTGTCGCCGAAGCGGATCTCGTCGGTGGCGACGGTGTCGTTCTCGTTGACGATCGGGAACGCGCCCATCGCGAGCAGTTCGTCGAGGGTGCGGGAGGCGTTGCGGTGGTGGGCTCGCCGGCTCATGTCGTCGCTGGTCAGCAGCACCTGTCCGACACGGACGCCGTAGCGGGCGAAGGAGGCGGTGTAGCGGGCCACGAGCAGACCCTGGCCGACGCTCGCGGCGGCCTGCTGGCGGGCGAGGTCCCGGGGGCGGCGGCGCAGACCCAGCGGGGCGAGGCCGGCGGCGATGGCGCCCGAGGAGACGAGCACGATCTCCTTCTCGCCCCCGCTGCGGCTCTTGGCGAGGACGTCGACGAGCGCGTCGACCCGGTCGGCGTCGAGCCCGCCGGAGGCGGTGGTCAGCGACGAGGAGCCGACCTTGACGACGATCCTGCGGGCCTCGCTCACGGCCTGCCTTGCCCCTGCCACCTTGTTCTTCGCCCCTTGCGTAGGTCGACGGCTGCCCGCCTGGCAATCTACGCGAACAGGGGCGGAGGCCGCGCAGGAGTTTCACCTCGCGGACGGTACGCCGGTGTAACCGTTCGCTCACGCTTTGCGTACGGCAAAAAGGTTGTACTGGTTCCCCATCTGATTTGAAGAGAACACAAATTTATTTTGAAGTTTGTGTCACCTACAGTTCGCCCTGTGAAGCGCATACTCCTGAGATCGGGGAAGAGCCCCTTCGACGTCGTCCCCGTCGAGGAAGCCCTCCACCGCGACGTCATCGCCACCAACTCCGGCAACCTGATCTTCAGTGATGCCGCCCACAAGATCCTCACCACGCCGGACTCCGAGGTCTTCTCGAACGGCATGCGCACGGACGTGAGCGCGGCGGCCCGGATCAACGAGGAGTACGACGCCTTCGTCGTGCCCCTCGCCAACGCCTTCCGGCCGACCTTCGAGCAGCCGCTCCAGCGGCTGACCAGGCTCATCGGGAAGCTGAAGATCCCGGTCGTGGTGATGGGTGTCGGCGCGCAGACCGGTGTGACCTACGACCCGGCGCGGCTGAAGCCCATGGAGGCCAGCGTGCGCGCCTTCTGTGCGGCGGTGCTGGAGCACAGCGCCTCCATAGGCGTGCGGGGCGAGTTCACCGAGCAGTACCTGAACGACATGGGCTTCCGGGACGTCGAGGTCATCGGCTGCCCGTCGATGTTCATGCACGGCGACCGGCTGCCCGTCGAGAAGAAGACGCCGACACTGACCGCGGAGTCGCGGATCGGCATCAACGGTTCTCACACCGCGGTGCGCGGCGGCGGTCTGCACAAGGTCATCACCCGCACCCACGAGCGCTACCCGAACCTGCGCTACATAGGCCAGAACCTCACCGACGCCAAGCAGCTGCACTGGCGGGACGTGGACTCCCCGGCCGGCCGGATCACCGAGATGCCGACCCACCCCGACCACCCGATGTACCGGGAGGACAAGGCCCGGGTCTACATCGACCCGATCACCTGGATCGACGACCTGCGGGAGTTCGACTACTCGTTCGGCTCGCGCATCCACGGCAACATCGCGGCGCTGCTGGCGGGCACGCCCGCGACGGTGCTGGCCTTCGACTCGCGCACGCTGGAGCTGTGCCGCTACTTCGAGATACCGCACCGGCTGCTCAGCGAGGTGAGCGCGGACCTCGACCCGGCCGACCTCTACGAGGAGGCCGACTTCAGCGGGCTCACCGGCAACCACAAGGAGCGCTTCGACCGCTTCACCGCGTTCCTGGACAAGAACGGGCTGCCGAACACCTTCACCCACGGCGACGGCGGCGTGGCCTTCGAGAAGAAGCTGCGCTCGCTCTCCTTCCCGCCGGGCGTGCGCCCCTGGAACGACGCGGACCTCGCCTCGCTGGCCGGCCGGTTCGGCTGGCTCCAGCAGCGCATCACCGAACTGGACACCCACAACGCCCAGTTGAAGCGGGACCTGGCGAAGAACCGGCCCGGCGCGAAGGCCGCGGCCAAGGCCGCCGCGGTCATCCCCGCCCCGTCGATCTACCGTCGCGCGAAGCGTGCCGTGGGCGGCCCGCTGCGCCGGGCGCTGAAGCCGAGCAAGTAGGCCCCGCCGAGCACGACCGGGCGACACCACGGGCGGGCGGAACCCCACGCGGGCTCACGCGGCCGCCGTGCCGCCCGGTCGCATCGGACGCCGGCGTCGGCGAAGCCTGCGGCGGACCTTGCGGACGAAGCCGCGCAGGAAGGTCTCGGTCGGGTCCTTGCGCCAGCCGGGGAAGTCCTTCGCCTCGCGCGGCTCGGCCAGGTAGATCCGGTCGGGCAGGCCGGCCGTGCGGGAGCCGTAGTGCGGGTAGGCCAGGTAGAGCTGGGTGTTGCGCTTCTTCAGGACCGGGACCGGCTCGCTCTTGGCCTTGATGAACTCGAGTACGTCCACGAGGAGTTCGGAGCGCTGCCGGGCCACCAGCTCCAGGCGCAGCCGCTCGTGGACCCTGAGCCGCTGGGCGACGCCCTCGTTCCAGTAGGCGTCCATCAGCGGCTTGGCCAGCTCCATCTTGGTGCGCCGGATCTCCTCGTCGTTCCTGAGGAAGACGGGCCCGAACTGCGGCAGCACGGTGACGAGGAAGGGGCGGACCATGAGCACGTCCCGCTTGGCGCCGGGCGGGACGAGCCGCTCCAGCAGGCCCATCAGGGCGCGCGCGGAGTCGAAACGCAGGGTGTAACTCCCGCTCTTCGTCACATGCTTGCCGTCGCTGCGGCCCACCAGGTAGTAGCAGGTGTAGTCGGCGACCACGGAGACGCCGTCGGCCCGCAGATAGGCCTCCATCGTGAACAGGGCGTCCTCGCCCGTCCACAGCGACTCGTCGAAGCGCATGCCGTGGCGCTCCAGGAACTCCCGGCGGAACAGCTTCTGCGCGCTGAGCGTGAACTTGATGTTGGAGGAGTAGACGTCCGTACGGTCGAGGGTCTCGCCCCACATCGACTTCGGCGGCTTGCGGTTGATGCCCTCGACCCGGCCGAGGACCACGTCGGTGCCGTTGCGGTCGGCCATGGCCACCATGCGTTCCAGGGCCTCGGCGCCGAGCCGGTCGTCGGCGTCGAGGAAGAAGACATAGCGCCCGGTGGCCTTGGAGAGGCCGACGTTGCGCGGGCCGCTGGGGCCGCCGGAGTTCTCCTGGCGGATCACGGTGACGGCCATGGGCACGCGGGCGGCGAACTCCTCCAGGTACTCCCCCGTGCCGTCCCGGGAGCCGTCGTCCACCGCGATGACCTCCAGGCGCGCCGCGTCCAGGGTCTGTGCCTCGACCGATGCCAGGCACTCGACCAGGTACGGCATCGCTTCGTACGCCCCGATGACCACCGTGACGTCAGGCTGCGCAGTGGTCACTTTTCCCTCTCATCACGCACCGGTTCCCCCGCATGAACACTTTGGATACCCGGTAGACGATGGATGAACGGGGTGGGTTGCCTGGGTTTCGGTACGTGTCCCACATCACAGAACGCGACTGAGGCCGGGCCCCCGGAGAGAACTCTCCGGGGGCCCGGCCTCAGGAAATACGGGCGTCAGCCGGCCGTGACGCCCTTGGCATCCTTGGGCAGTTCCGTCGCGTCGTCCGGCGCGGCGCCGACCGCGTTGTCCGCCGCGGAGGCGTGCGACTCCTGGCCCACGTTGCGTGCCTCGGCCTTCAGCGCGAGGTCGGTGATCGCGGTGTCGAACTGTTCGAGCGAGGTGGGCTCGTCGGGTCCGAGCAGGTACTCCTTGAGTTCCTTGCGGTCCTTGGCCAGCGGATCGGCGGCCGGGTTGCCGACCGCGTCGAGCAGCTGGTCCAGCTCGGCGGCGCTGTTGGTGAGGATCACCGCCGCGCGCACGGCGGTGTTCTGCCGCCTGAACTCCTCGGCGCCCAGCTCCGCGGAGTCCGCGACCGCATACGGCTTGCCGCTCGCGATGAAGTCGGAGACCACGCTGGAGATGTCCGAGACCATCGCCTCGGAGGCGTTGAAGCAGTCGTACAGCAGGGGTCCGGTGCCGGTGATCACCCGGTGCTCGAAGGAGGGGAAGGAGCGCCAGTAGGCCTCGTTCCACTCGGCGCGCAGCCGGGCGGCCTCCTGGTGCTTGCGGACGTCGACGATGCCGTCACGGCTCGTCACGGCCTCGTCGGCGCGCTCGTCGAACGCGAGGGAGAGACCGTCCAGCCGGGCCTTGAGGCGGGTCAGTTCCGCCTTCGCCTCGGCCTCGGACGCCGGGTCCGCGGTGAAGCGGGGGTCGCCCGCGCGCTGGGCGGCGGCCTTCTTGATCAGGGCGGTGATCCGCCGGTGCGCGGCGCCCGCCTTGGCGCTGCGGGTGCCGGTGAAGGGGTGCGGCTTGTACAGGACGCGGACCGGGGGATCGGCCGCGACCAGCTTCTTCACGATGTTCTCGCCGGCCAGCAGGAGCGAGGTGTTGCCCGGGTTGTCGTCCCAGCCCTCCCAGGTGGGCGCGTACAGGACCGTCGCGATACGACCCGCGGGCGTGCCCTGCGAGGTCCTGATCGGCGCCAGTTGCGGACGGCCGACCTCCACGATGTCCTCGTCGCGGATGCCGACGTCGGCGATGGCGTAGCGGTCGCGGCCCGCGCGGCCGGCGGTCCACACCTCGTCGTAGACCTTGCTGAACGGGTTGACGCTGGCGAGCTTGTCGCTGTCGCCGTGGCCGATGAAGACGTGCTTCATGGTCGGCACCCGCAGCAGGTGGATGTTCTTGCCGACGTTCGCGCAGTACAACGCGACCCGCACCATGGACAGGTCCATGTTCATCAGGTGCACCCCCCCGGGCACGCAGACGACAGGGACCGAGGTGGGCGCCATCTTCTCCAGGACGGTGCGCTCACGCAGGATGACCAGGGGGCGGGACTCCATCTGCTCCATGGTCTCCAGCCACATGTTGACCTGGTAGGCGGAGTCGTCGGAGCCGGAGAAGTACAGCACCGTCTGCGGCCGGTACTCGCGCAGCCAGGCGCTGACCGTGCCGAGCACCTTGTCGGCCTTCGGCGGCAGCCGCTTCGCCCGCAGGTGCGGCACCAGCACCAGCACGTACAGCGTGCCCAGGCCCAGGGTGACGGCGATGCCGGCGAAGCCCGCGGCCTCGGAGTCGGTGACCGCGCTGACGAGGAGACCCACGACGGCCGCGAGGTCGAGGTGGAGCATCTTCACGGTGGCGCGACTCAGCAGCCGGCGCGGCGGCGCGTCCGGAATGCGCAGCCTGGAGGCCAGGTCGACGTTCCTGGTCACGACCGGCATCTGACGGCGCTTGCCGATCAGGGTGATCAGCGCGCCGTGCGGGGCCTGGAGACCGAAGAACACCGTGAAGCACGCGATCGCCGCGTAGAAGACCGGCTCCTGGGAGAGGTCGAGTCTCGCCAGCAGCAGGATCAGCAGCAGCTCGCGGACCAGGAACCGGGTGGACAGACCGGCCCGCACCTTGCCCAGGAGGGCGATGAGGCGACTGCCTTTGCGGTGGAGGTAAAGGTCCGCCAGGTACGTAACGGCGGCCGCGGCGGCGAAGGCGGGGGCGCTCGGAACGAGCGCGGCCGCCATGAGGCCGGGGTAG
This sequence comes from Streptomyces sp. NBC_00080, assembly GCF_045041255.1. Lineage (NCBI taxonomy): Bacteria > Bacillati > Actinomycetota > Actinomycetes > Kitasatosporales > Streptomycetaceae > Streptomyces > Streptomyces sp. NBC_00080. The sequence continues at coordinate 6,196,940 of NZ_CP108235.1, read as the reverse complement.
CCCAGCATCATGAGGACCGCCGCGGCCAGTTCGGCCGCGCTGCCCACCCGGGCTACGCGAATAGCGGTGGATATCACGGAGAAACCTGCTCTGGGAGGGGGCCGGTCAGAGGTACTAAAAGTCCGGAAAATCCTTTGTGAAGGTTTCGGGAGTTTTACGGCTCAGGCCTCTGTGAATTCTCCGTAAACAGGGAGTCACAGAGGCCTGAAAAATCGATGGCTATTTCCGCTGGATTATGCCATGCCATCCTGTCGGTCGAGCACTCCGGCCAGGGCCGCCTCGAAGCCCGACGCCCGGCCGGCGGCCGCCGTCGGGTCCTGCTGGCGGACGTCGATCACATGCCCGGTGAGCTCGGAGAGCAGCACGTCGAGCGAGGTGCGGGCGACGGCCTCGGAGGAGAGCAGGCTGCCCGAGGGCTCCTGCCCGAAGGCCTTCGTACGCATGGGTGTGGCCGTCCGTTCCGGGTTGACGCAATTCACCCGGATGCCGTCACCGGCCCACTCGTCGGAGAGCGCCTGGGTGAGATTCACCATGGCCGCCTTGGTCGAGGAGTACAGGCTGTACTCGGCACGTCCCCGGGTGTAACTGCTGGAGGTGTACAGCAGCAGCTGACCCTTCGTTTCCGCCAGGTACTTGTACGCCGAACGTGCGATCTGCACCGGTGCCAGGTAGTTGACTTTCAGCGCTTCCTCGATGGTCGCGTTGTCGGTCTCGGCCAGCTTGCCGATGCGCAGGACGCCCGCCGTGTTGACGACGTAGTCGATGCGCCCGGTCTCGCTGTATGCCTTGGACAGGGCGTCGTCGACCTCCTCCGGGTTCTCCACGTGCGTACCGGTGGTGGAGCGGCCCAGGGCGTAGACCGTGGCGCCGTAGCCCTCGGCGAGCTCGGCGATGTCCTTGCCGATGCCGTAGGAACCGCCGAAGACGACCATGGTCCTACCGGTCAGGAGCTCGCGGTAGACCTCCTCGCCGTTCTGCTCGGGGGTGGCGGAGGAGGCCAGCTGGAAGAGCTTGTCGGCGATGAAGACGTCGACGGGCTGAGTCACCTTCATGTTGTACTCGTCACCCGCCACGACGTGGATCGGCACGTCGGGCAGGTAGCGCAGCACGACGGTGCAGTCGTCGGTGGCCTGGAAGTTGGGGTCGCCCGCCGCCACCTCGTAGGCCCGGCGGATGGTGGACAGCTTGAACGCCTGCGGGGTCTGACCGCGGCGCAGCCGGGAGCGGTCCGGGATCTCGGTGATGAACTCGCCGTCCTCGCCGTGCGTGCGCGTGACGATGATGGTGTCCGCGGACGGGATGGCGACGTCGACCGCCTGGTAGCGCTCCAGCGCCGTGACGCAGTCGTCGATGACCCGCTGCGAGAGCAGGGGACGCACGGCGTCGTGGAAGAGGACGTTGAGATCCTCGCCGTCGGCCAGCTCCTCGCCCAGGGCCGCGATGGCGCGCTCGGTGGTCTCGTTCCGCGTGGAGCCGCCCTCGATGATCTTCCGGACCTTCTTGAAACCGGCCTTGGACACGATCTTCTCGATGTCCGGCACATAGCCCGGTGCCATCAGCACGATGATCTCGTCGACCGAGTCGGCCTTCTCGAACGTGGTCAGGGTGTGCTCGATGACTGCCTTGCCGGCGATCTTCAGCAGCTGCTTGGGGATCGACAGACCCACCCGCTGACCGGTGCCACCGGCCAGGATCACTGCGGTGGTAAGGGGCTTGGCTATGTGCTGGGACACAGAGGACCTACCTTGGGGCGACAGGGAACGGGGGAAATGGTCCCACTTGCGGTAACCGCGATGCAAGGTGAGCGCCGTTCGCTGCAAATGTTCACGCAACCCGCCATTCACCTTGCGTAGCCGGTGATTGATTGGACACCGGCGCGGCTTCCCATGGATGGTCCCTGGAAATCCTGTGAGTTACTCCACAAGGAGTATGTCATTGCCGAGAGTGACGGAGCGCCACGGAAACCCCGGACACGAGCGGCGCCGGACGGCGTCAGTGCCGCCGCAACCGCTTGAGGCAGCGGTGCCCGAGAACCCGTACGAGCTCCTTCGACGAGGTCTGGTGGACCGCGCGTACCGAGCCCCCGCCGGGCGCCGCGGCCACCGCGGCAAGGGCCCCGTACAAGGCCTGAGCGGCCACCTCGGGAGCGATCCGGGCCTCCCCCGGCCCTTGCCCGGCGGGCTCGGGCACAGCGGACGGAGCGGACAGCAGGGCCGGGTCACCGATCACCCGTACCCCCGTCGACCCGATCCCGTCGGCCATCTCGGCGCCGATGCCGGTGGCCGCCCGGACGGCCCAGTCGGGTGTGGAGATCCTCACGTCCTGTGAGGTGGGACTGCACGTGTTCTTCATATGCATGACCGCGCCGTTACGAACGAGCAGTGAATAGAGCTCGTCGGGGAGGCCATTACCGCGGAATTCCTTGTTGAGGTGGCGCAGCATTTCGGTCTCGGCGAGGGTGAGTGAGCGATTCGCCGTGTCCGGAACCGGCTGAAGGAGATTGGCGGGCAGTCCGAGCAGTCCCTCGAAGACACGCATGAGCCCGCCCCGGTCCCGGTCGTCCACCACGACGACGGTGACCCGGTCGGCCCCGACCACCCGCACCCACCGCTCGACCAGCCGGTCGTGCCGGTGCCGGCGCCAGAAGCTGGGGTTGGGCTTCTCGTAGGGGGCCTTGCGGAGCATGTGCTCCAGCCAGTCCTCGTAGCCCATGCGCAGGCCGTTCTGCACGTACTGCTGCCACTGCGAGGGCATGATCCGCACCAGCGGGCGCAGGGTGACCAGCACGTGCACCGAATCCCCGCCGAGCTGCTCGACGATCCGCTCGGCGGTCGCGTCGTCCGGGGCGTCGGCGAAGAACTCGCTGCTGATCACGCAGGTGTGGCGGCCGGCGGCGTGCACCTGGTCCACGAGCCGCGCCCAGTGCCGCTCGGTGGGCGTGCTGTCGCCGATCATCCCGGTCCGCGAGCAGGCCGCCAGCACGGCCTGCATGGGGTGTCTGCTCTGCGCCGGGTACGCGACGCCGTACGCCGGCAGCGCCTCCTTCGCCGCGAAGAGGGCGCCCTGGATCGAGGTCGTCCCGGTCTTGTGCGGCCCTATGTGCAGCAGGCGGGTGCCGGCGGGCAGCGGGGTGGCCTTCCCGGGGACCGGGGCGCCGTCGCTCGCACGGTCCGAGGGGTTCGTACAGTCCGCGGGGTTCGTGGTCGTACAGTCCGTCTCCATGGTCAAAAGACGGTAAGAGGGGTTCCTTAGGGGACCCTGAGAGGAGCCTGGGGCACAGATGAGTCCCGGGCGTGGTCCCGGGCCCCGGTCGGCGTTCTCCCCCTCGGGGTTCTCACACCCGCCGCACCCCGCTCTTACCGTCCGCCACCCGCAGCCTCGCGAGCGTACGGGCGGTCGCCTTCGGCTTGAGAACCGTGTCGACGACGCGGACGGTCGCGTCGACGGCGTCGGCCCGGATGTCGAAGAGGTGGTAGCCGCGGTGGGCGTCGATCAGCTTCCAGTGCGGGTTGTCGGCCTTCAGCGGGTCCCACTGGGCGTGGAAGGCTGCCTGGTCCTGGTCGCCGTTGCTCGAGACGGAGGTGCCGACGAACTCGGCGCCGACGACGGCGGAGCCCGGGTCGGCGAAGTCCTTCCTCAGGTCGCTGATCATGGTCAGGTGCCGGTCGCCGCTGAGGACGACCGGGTTGCGGACCGAGGCGAACTCCTGCAGGAGGGCGTTGCGTTCGACCTGGTAGCCGTCCCAGGCGTCGTAGTACCACTGCTTGCCGGGGCCGGCCAGCAGATCGGCCTCCGCCAGCATGATCTGCGAGGCGACGAGGTTCCAGCGGGCGCCCGAGCCGTGCAGCGAGTCGAGCAGCCACTGCTTCTGCTCGGCGCCGAGCATGGTGCGCCCGGGATCCTGGGCGCCCGCCTGGCCGGTGGCCTGGTCGGTGCGGTACTGCCGGGTGTCCAGCACGTTGAGCCGGGCCAGCCGGCCGAACTGGAAGCGGCGGTGCATGCGGATGTGCGGCCCGTCCGGGATCGCGGTGGCCCGGACCGGCATGTGCTCGTAGTACGCCTGGTAGGCCGCGGTCAGCCGGGCCACGAAGGCGTCGTGGCCCTGCTGACCGGGATCCTGCGGGATCTCCCCGGCGTAGTCGTTGTCGACCTCGTGGTCGTCGAAGGTGACCACCCAGGGCGCGTGGGCGTGCATGCGCTTCAGGTCGGGGTCGGAGCGGTACTGCGCGTACCGGTTGCGGTACTGCGTGAGCGAGTACGGCTCACCGCTTCCCTCGTGCCGCCGTACGGCCGTGGCCGAGGGGCCCGACTCGTAGATGTAGTCGCCGACGAAGAGGACGAGGTCCGGGTCCTGCGCGAGCATGTCGGCGTACGGCGTGAAGTAGCCGTGCTGCCAGTTCTGGCAGGAGGCGAGCGCGATGCGCAGCGGGCCGCCGGAACCGAGGAGGCCGGGCGCGGTGCGGGTGCGGCCCACGGGCGAGAGCTGGCCGCCGGCCCGGAAGCGGTACCAGTACACGCTGCCCGGACGGAGCCCTCGCACATCGACGTGAACGCTGTGCCCGTACGCGGACAGGGCCTGGGCGGTGCCCTTGCGGACGGAGGCGGCGAAGCGCGGGTCGGGCGATATCTCCCACTGCACGGGGACGGTCCGGTCGGGCATGCCGCCGCCGTTCAGCGGGTCCGGGGCGAGCCGGGTCCACAGGACGATGCCGTCGGGCAGGGGGTCTCCGGAGGCGACGCCCAGGCTGAACAGCCCGGCGGGCAGCGGTGCTTCGGCCGCGCGGGCGGTGGCGGGCAGCCACAGCTGGGCGGAGGCGGCGGCACCGACCACGGCGGCGCCCGCGGTCAGGAAACGGCGACGGTCGGCGGCCATCCGTTGAACTCCCTTGCCTCACCCGTCTCTTGGGCACCTGGCCTTCGGGAGACCGGGCCCCGGGACCCTCGGCCCCCTTGGACACGGCGAGGCTGTCATGCGGCGCGGGTCGGCCCGCTGAACTCAGGAATTCGCGTGCATGACAAGTGGGGGGACAACGAGAAACCCGTGGCGGCCGACCGGAGGACGGCCGACCACCACGGGTCCGGAAAACGGGGCCGGAAGGCCCGGAGAGGCTAGAAGGCCCGGAGAGGCTAGAAGGGCTCGAAGCCCTCGAACTCCTGGGTCGCCTCGTCACGTTCGGCCTGCTTGTCCCGGCGGCGCTGGGTCGCGGGACGCGGCTCCTCGAAGCGGTGGTCCTCGCCCCGTCGGCCGAGCATCTCGGCGCCGGCGGTCACGGACGGCTCCCAGTCGAAGACGACCGCGTTGTCCTCGGGGCCGATGGCGACGCCGTCGCCGCCCCGGGCACCCGCCTTCATCAACGCGGCCTCCACACCGAGGCGGTTGAGCCGGTCGGCGAGGTAGCCGACGGCCTCGTCGTTGTTGAAGTCGGTCTGCCGCACCCAGCGTTCGGGCTTCTCACCCCGGACGCGGAACAGGCCGTCCTCCTCCAGCGTGACGGTGAAGCCGGTGTCGTCGACCGCCTTGGGACGGATGACGATCCGGGTCGCCTCCTCCTTCGGCCTGGCCGCGCGCGCGGCGCCCACCATCTCGGCGACGGCGAACGACAGCTCCTTGAGGCCCATGTGGGCGACCGCGGACACCTCGAAGACGCGGTAGCCGCGCGCCTCCAGATCCGGGCGGACCATCTCGGCGAGGTCCTTGCCGTCCGGTACGTCGATCTTGTTCAGCACCACGAGCCGCGGCCGGTTGCCGAGGCCGCCGTACTGCTTGAGCTCCTCCTCGATCATGTCGAGGTCGGAGAGCGGGTCGCGCTCGGACTCCAGGGTGGCCGTGTCCAGCACGTGCACGAGGACGCTGCACCGCTCGACGTGGCGCAGGAACTCCAGACCCAGGCCCTTGCCCTGGCTGGCGCCCGGGATCAGGCCCGGCACGTCGGCGATCGTGTAGACGGTGGAGCCGGCCGTCACCACGCCCAGGTTCGGGACCAGGGTCGTGAACGGGTAGTCCGCGATCTTCGGCTTGGCGGCGGACAGGACGGAGATCAGCGACGACTTGCCCGCGCTCGGGTAGCCGACGAGGGCCACGTCCGCGACCGTCTTCAGCTCCAGGACGATGTCCTGGAGGTCGCCGGGCTCGCCGAGCAGCGCGAAGCCGGGCGCCTTGCGGCGGGCCGAGGCCAGCGCGGCGTTGCCGAGGCCGCCGCGGCCGCCCTGGGCGGCGACGAACGAGGTGCCGTGGCCGACCAGGTCCGCCAGCACGTTGCCGGCCTTGTCCTGGATCACGGTGCCGTCCGGGACCGGCAGGATCAGGTCCTGGCCGTCCTTGCCGGAGCGGTTGCCGCCCTCGCCGGGCTTGCCGTTGGTGGCGCTGCGGTGGGGCTTGTGGTGGTAGTCGAGGAGCGTGGTGACCGACTGGTCGACGACCAGGATCACATCGCCGCCACGGCCGCCGTTGCCCCCGTCGGGGCCACCGAGCGGCTTGAACTTCTCACGGTGGACGGAGGCACAGCCGTGGCCTCCGTTACCCGCGGCGACATGGAGTTCGACGCGGTCCACGAAGGTGGTCATGGTAGGTGCCTCCAGCACTGCGAAAACGTACGGGTTTCTTACTGCCTAACACGCGAAAGGCGGACCCGCCTTCCCACACGGGAAGTGAGGTCCGCCTCGCGAAAGCTTCCGATCAGGCGACCGGAACGATGTTCACGACCTTGCGGCCACGGTGGGTACCGAACTCCACCGCACCGGCGTTCAGCGCGAACAGCGTGTCGTCGCCGCCACGGCCGACGCCCGCACCGGGGTGGAAGTGGGTGCCGCGCTGGCGGACCAGGATCTCACCCGCGTTGACGACCTGACCGCCGAAGCGCTTCACGCCGAGCCGCTGGGCATTGGAGTCGCGACCGTTCCGGGTGGACGATGCGCCCTTCTTGTGTGCCATGTCTCCTCAGTCCCTTACTTCGCAGCCGCGGGGATCTCAGTGACCTTGATCGCCGTGTACTGCTGGCGGTGGCCCTGACGACGGCGGTAGCCGGTCTTGTTCTTGTAGCGAAGGATGTCGATCTTGACGCCCTTGTGGTGGTCCACGACCTCGGCCTGGACCTTGATGCCGGCCAGCACCCACGGGTCGCTGGTCACAGCGTCGCCGTCGACAACGAGCAGGGTCGAGAGCTCGACCGTGTCGCCAACCTTGGCAGTGGAAATCTTGTCAACCTCAACGATGTCGCCGACAGCAACCTTGTGCTGGCGACCACCGCTGCGCACGATGGCGTACACGCGGATCTCACTCTCTCGCTCTGGGACGGCATCCCCGCAGTCCAGCCACCCGGGATCGAACACGGACGGCCTCTCCCGACCACCGAGGTAACCGGCACCCGGGAGGAAGAGGGTTTACGGGGATGTGACATGTCAGCCGACACGCCGAGGGTCAAGGCTACGGGCCCCGGCTTGAGGGGTCAAACCGGGCCGTCCGCCCGGCATCGACCCTCTCGACCGTTCATACGGCCGCCCAGGTCACCGCCGACGGCCCCTGCCCGCACGCGCCTGTGCGGGCAGGGGCCGTCCTCGCAGGGGGCGCCACCCCTGCCCGTATGCTCGCCAGGCGTAGCCAGACACCGGAAGGCGGAGAAGTGAACTACAGGGTCCAGCCCAGCGCCCAGGTCGACGCGGGTGCCGAGATCGGCGCCGGGAGCAGTGTGTGGGACCTCGCCCAGATCCGGGAGGGCGCGCGGCTCGGCGAGGGCTGCGTGGTCGGCCGCGGGGCGTACGTCGGTTCCGGTGTCCGCATGGGCGACAACTGCAAGCTCCAGAACTACGCGCTGGTCTACGAGCCGGCCGAGCTCGGCGACGGCGTCTTCATCGGCCCCGCCGTCGTCCTCACCAACGACCACAACCCGCGCTCCGTGGACCCCGAGGGCAAGCAGAAGCGCGGCGGCGACTGGGAGGCCGTCGGCGTGCGCATCGCCGACGGGGCGTCCATCGGGGCGCGCGCGGTGTGTGTCGCGCCCCTCACCATCGGCCGCTGGGCGATGGTCGCCGCGGGCGCCGTCGTCACCAAGGACGTGCCGGACTTCGCGCTGGTCGTGGGCGTCCCGGCCCGCCGGGTCGGCTGGGTCGGGCGGGCCGGCGTCCGGCTGGTGGAGCGGGACGGGGAGCCCGGGGTGTGGGAGTGCCCGGAGACCGGCTCCCGCTACGACGAGAAGGACGGCACGCTGGTCGAGCGCACCGCGTAGGCGGCCCGTCCGCGTTGACCCTATTTACGCACCCGTAAACGCAAGGTTCACGAAATCGTTATGCGAGTGGGCCGAAGCCCGAAAGCCGTGTTCTGACCACGGCTTGGACGGACATGGACAGGACACGACAGGACGCGCTCCCCCGACAGGGCAACCCACTGCGGATCCGGCGCGTCCAACCCTTTGCCTACCATTTCCTTTGCTCGCCCCCCACCTGCCCGCCCCAGAAGAAGAGTGCTCTGTGAAAGTCATCAGCATCGTCGGCGCCCGTCCCCAGTTGGTGAAGCTCGCACCCATCGCGGCCGCCTTCGCCGAAACCGAGCACGAGCACGTCATCGTGCACACCGGGCAGCACTACGACGCCGACCTCTCGGACGTCTTCTTCTCCGGACTCGGCATCCCGGATCCCGATGTCCACCTCGGGGTCGGCTCCGGCAGCCACGGCGTGCAGACCGGCGCCGTCCTCTCCGCGCTCGACCCGGTCCTCGACCGTGAGCAGCCCGACTGGGTGCTCGTCTACGGCGACACGAACTCCACCATCGCCGGCGCGCTGTCGGCCGTGAAGATGCACCTGCCCGTGGCGCACCTCGAGGCGGGACTGCGCTCGTTCAACCGGCGGATGCCGGAGGAGCACAACCGCGTCCTCACCGACCACAGCGCCGACCTGCTCCTCGCGCCCACCGAGGAGGCCATGCGCCACCTCGCCAACGAGGGCCTCGCCGACCGCGCCCGACTGGCCGGCGACGTGATGGTCGACATCTGCCTGCGCATCCGCGACCAGGTCCGCGCCGGCGAGTTCCCGGCGCCGGAACTGCCCGAGGGCATCGACCCGACGCAGCCCTTCCTGCTGGCGACCCTGCACCGCCCGGACAACACCGACGACCCCGAGCGGCTCGCCGCGATCGTCGACTCGCTCGCCAAGCTGCCGGTGCCGGTGGCGCTCGCCGCCCACCCGCGGCTCGTCGCCCGCGCCCACGAGCACGGCATCGACCTGGCCCAGGGCAACCTGCACGTCGGCCGCCCGCTGCCGTACGCGAGCCTGGTCGCCGCCGTGCTGGCCTCCGTGGGCGTGGTGACGGACTCCGGCGGTCTCCAGAAGGAGGCGTTCCTGCTGGAGCGCATCTGCACCACGATCCGCCCGGAGACCGAGTGGGTGGAAACCGTCAACACGGGCTGGAACGTCCTTGTACCCGACCCGCACACGCTGTCGCCCCAGGAATGGGCCGAGACCGTGACCCGCACCGTGCCGACGGACGACCCTGGCATCCCGTACGGCGACGGCCGCGCGGCGCACAACGTCGTCCGTCTCATGGAGGAATGGAAGGGGGGCAGCCGGCCCGCCTGACATGAGAATCGGAACAGGGGAACGTGGCCGTCCGCCTGCGGACGGCCACATGTGACCCACAGTCCGTGCATGTCAGCGTGCTAGCGTCAACCGCTATGTCATCGTCTCCCCCGTCCGGGCCGCCTGCGGAAGGCAAGCGACCGCACGTCATCTATCTCGCCATCGGGTTCCCCCCGGCCGCCAAGAGCTCCACGTACCGGATGCGCGAGACCGCCAACCAGTTCGTGAAGGTCGGCTGGGACGTCACGGTCGTCAACATCGCCCGGGAGTCCTGGGAACTCGACTCGGGCATCGACCTCTCCCTGCTCGACCAGGTCGACCCCCGGGTGAAGATCGTCGAACTGCCGCTGGCGCGCGAGGACCTCGAGACGGACATCCGCCTCTTCGACGAGGCGCGTGCCCTCGACCCCAACGGCTGGGTCGCCAAGCTCCGCAAGCGCCAGACCGAGAACTTCCCGGAGCCGAACTTCGGTGAGTGGCGCGACGACCTCGAGCAGGCCGTGCTGCGCATCCACCGGGAGAACCCGGCGGACCTGCTGCTCGCCAGCTGCGTGCCGTACGTGAACCTCGCCGCGGCCTGGAAGCTGTGGGAGGAAGCGAAGGTGCCGTACGCGGTGGACTTCCGCGACGGCTGGTCCATCGACGTCATCGACGGCGTCGAGGCCTTCGCCCGCGACTCCGCCGAGGGCGTCTGGGAACAGAAGATCCTGGATCACGCGGTGTCGCTGTGGGTCGTCAACGACCCCATCGCCGAGCACTACCGGCGGCGCTACCCCGACTTCGCCGACCGCGTGCACGTCGTCCGCAACGGCTACGACGCGGACAGCTCTCCGGGCCGGGCGCACAACCCCGACGCCGAGTCGGGTCTCGTCTTCGGCTACCTCGGCACGGTCAACTTCACGGTCCCGCACCTGGAGACGGTGCTCAACGCCTGGCGCGCCGCCCGCGCCAAGGAGCCGCTGCTGGCGAACGCGCGCTTCGAGCTGCGTGGCCATCTCGGCAACGGCGCCACCCGCGGTGCCAACCGACACGCCGAGGTCTTCAAGGAGGCCGAGGCCGACGGCGTCGTCTTCGGCGGTCCCGCGGCCAAGGCCGAGGTCTCCTCGATCTACGCCAGCTGGGACGCCATGGTGCTGATCCTCATCGGCGGCCGGTTCGTTACCTCCGGCAAGGTGTACGAGTACATGGCGACGGGCCTGCCGATCGTGTCGGCGCACGCCGTCGAGCACGACGCCTCGAACGTGCTGAGGGGCCACCCGCTGTGGACCGGCGCCCCCGGCATCGACGAGGCGGGCCTGACCGAGTCCTTCATCAAGGCCGCCCACATGGCGGTGGAGACCACCGACGAGGAGCACGCCGACGCGATGGCCCACGCCGACCAGTTCACTCGTGAGGCGCTGATGTCCGTCGCCGTCAAGAACCTTGTCGAGGAGCTCGCCAAGTGACCGAAGTCCTGCTCGTGGCGTCCGTCCGGCCGAATTTCGGCGTGCTCGCGGACACGGTGCGCAAGTTCAACGCCCAGGGCGCGCGCGTGCACCTGGCGGGCATGTTCCACCTGGAGGCCGAGGGCGTCCCGGAGGAACTCGCCCAGGTCGAGCTGGCCGGTGCGCACCAGCTGCCGCGCACCCTCAAGCACCGCAGCCAGGCCGTGCGCCGTCGGCTCGGCAAGGCCCCGCGCGGCCTGCGCAACTGGACGCAGGTGCGCAGCGACTCGTGGCTGCGCTCCCACGGCCGCAAGGCCGACGTGCTCGTCGCCCTGGACGTGGCCGCCGTGTACACGGTGTGGCGGCTCGCCGAGTACAACCGCACCGCCGCGGCCAGGTTCGGGCTGGCGCCCGCGCTGAAGGCCGTCGAGGAGCTCGAGGCGCAGGGCGGCACCACGGCCCGCCACTCGACCGTCCTGCCGCCGCTGAGCGCCGTCGCCCGTGATGTGAAGCGCTCGGTCGACCGGCTGCCCGCGCAGCTGGTCCGCACCGTGACCCCGCGGCCCGTGATGCGTTCCGGCGTCGGCGCCCGCCTGTGGCGCTCGGCCGTGACCGCGCCCGGCATGCCCATAAAGGTGCGCGCCGCGACCTCGCGGTACGTGGCCGAGGGCATGCAGTGGGCGGGCCGCACCAGCGGTGCCGCGCTCACCCTCGCGGACGCCGCCTCGAAGATCCCGGACCTCCAGCTGCGGGCGGACCTCTACAACGAGGGCGTCATGCAGGAGCTGAAGAAGGGCATCAGCCCCCGCTTCCTGGGCAAGGCGGTAGCGGCCCAGCTCGCGAACGCCGACGCGCTCTTCGCCAAGGGCAGGACCGACGAGGCGGCCGAGGCGCTCAACCGCACCCTGTTCCTGCACTTCCACCGGGTGCTGCACATCGACCAGTTGTCGTCGCCGCTGGCGAAGGACGCCGAGGGCTTCGTCGCCCCGCTGCACCGCTCCAAGGCGTTCCAGGCACTGAGCCGCCCCCGTGGCCGCAAGGTGCCCGCCGCGCCCGCCCCCACCGACCGCCCGCTGCGGCTGCTGGTGACGACGAGCGCCAACGACAACTTCCTGCACCTGATCAAGGAGCACTTCGCCGACCACCCGGGCGTCGAGCTGCGCTACCTCGACCTGGCCGCGAACAAGCACCTGAAGCGGATCTCCTGGGCCGCCCCGCGGATGCTCAAGGACCGGCTGGCTGGCGACACGAGCGACTACCAGGAAGAGGTGGAGCGCCTGATGCGCCCGCACCTCGACTGGGCCGACACCGTGTTCCTGGAGTGGGCGGCCGGTCCGGCCGGCATGCTCACCACGATCGACCCGGGCGACACCCGGATCGTCGTACGCCTGCACAGCTACGAGGCGTTCACCCGCTGGCCGCACATGACGGACTTCTCCCGGATCGACGACCTCGTCTTCGTCGCCCCGCACGTGAAGGACCTCACCGCCTCGCTGGTGCCGACGCTGCGCGGCGAGCAGGCCCCGCGGTTCCACCTCATCGACAACGCCATGGACCTGTCGGGCTTCAACCGCACGAAGCCGGCCGAGGCCCGCTTCAACCTCGGTCTGGTCGGCATCAGCCAGGTCGCCAAGGACCCGAAGTGGGCCCTGGACGTCCTGGAGCGGGTCCGCAGGCACGACGAGCGCTACCGGCTGCTCCTGGTCGGCGGCGACATGGACCCGAAGACCAGCCAGGCCACCAAGGACTACCTGGCCGAGTTCGAGGAGCTGCTGGCCCCGCTGGAGGAGTCCGGCGCGGTGGTCCGGCTCGGCCCGACGGACGACGTCCCGTCGAAGCTCGTCGAGATCGGCACGATCATCAGCTCCTCCGTGCGCGAGGGCTGCCACGTCGGTCTGATGGAGGGCGCGGCCAGCGGTGCCGTGCCCGTCGCCCGCGACTGGCCGTTCTACGCGGGCAAGCCCAACAGCGCCCGCACCCTCTACCCCGAGGGCTGGGTCGTGGCCTCCCCCGCCGAGGCGGCCGAGCGGATCCTGAAGATCACGGCCACGGAGGAGTCCTGGCGCGCGGCGGGCAAGCTCGCCACCGAGCACGCGCTGACCGTGTGGGACTGGCCCGTGGTGCAGAAGCACTTCGAGAAGCTGCTCCTCGAAGAGGGCTGACCGGCTCTTCGCCGTCTTCGCCGTACGAGTGAGGGCCCCCGGGATGATCCCGGGGGCCCTCACTCATGCGCCTGCTCGTGCGCTCACGGGTGCCGCAGCCGCCACCCCGCCCACGCCGACTCCACCATCTCCCGCACGCCGCGCTCCGCGCTCCAGCCGAGCTCCTGGTGGATGAGGTCGGCGGAGGCCACGACCCGGGCCGGGTCGCCCGGACGGCGGGCGGACACGTCGGGCCCGGACTGCGCGCGGCCGGTGACGTCCTGGATGACGCCGATCATCTCGGCGACCGAGACACCTTCACCACGGCCGATGTTGAGGACCAGCCGGGCCTCGGGATCGGCGGCGAGCCGGCGGGCGGCGGCGACATGCGCGGCGGCGATGTCCTCGACGTGGATGTAGTCGCGGACGCAGGTCCCGTCGGGCGTCGGATAGTCGTCACCGAAGATCCGCGGCGCCTCACCCGCCTCCAGCCGCTCGAAGACCATCGGAACGAGGTTGTAGACGCCGTCGTCGCCCAGCTCGGGCGTGGCCGCGCCCGCCACGTTGAAGTAGCGCAGCGAGGCGGTCGCCATCCCGTGCCGGGCACCGACCGCCCCGACCAGCCACTCGCCGGCGAGCTTGGTCTCGCCGTAGGGGTTGATCGGCGCGCACGGCGTCTTCTCGGTGACGAGGTCGACGTCGGGCATGCCGTACACGGCGGCGGACGAGGAGAACAGGAACCGGCGGACTCCCGCGGCGACGGCCGCGTCCAGCAGGACCCGCATGCCCTCGACGTTCTCGCGGTAGTAGTACAGCGGCCGGTCCACGGACTCGCCCACCTGCTTCTTGCCCGCGATGTGCACGATGCCGGTGATGCCGTGCTCGCGCAGCACCCGCTCGACGGTGTCGCCGTCGAGCACCGTGCCGACCTCCAGCACCACACCGTCCGGGAGCCGCTCGGCCCGGCCCGTGCTCAGGTCGTCGAGGACGACGACCGGCTCACCGGCGTCCGTCATCGCCTTCACGACATGCGAGCCGATGAAACCGGCGCCGCCCGTGATCAGCCAGGACATGGGAAAACCTTCCTGCACCAGGGCCCCGCCCCAGACACGGGACGGGGCCACGAGGTTGTTCGCGTACGAGCGTCAGCCGCCGATGACGACGCGGCGGACGCCCTTCCAGGCCTCCGGGTCCGTCGTACGGCGACCGTCGACCAGGACCGTGACGTCCGGCAGGTCGGCCGGGGTCAGCGTGCGGTACTCGGCGTGGTCGGCCTGGAGGATCGCCGCCGTGACCTTCTCGCCCGCGTGCGGGGTGAGACCGTGGGCGGCGAGCTCCCCGTCCGTGTACATCGGGTCCGAGACGAACGGCACCGCGCCCCGCGCCTTGAGGGCCTCGACGGTCGGGAACACGCCGGAGAAGGCGGTCTCCTTCACGCCACCGCGGTAGGCGGCGCCCAGCACCAGCACGTTCACACCGGTCAGGTCGCCGTAGGCGGCGGCCAGCAGGTCAACGGCGTACTCGGGCATCGCGGCGTTCGCCTCACGGGCGGAGCGCACGACGGTCGCGGCCGGGTCGTTCCACAGGTACATCCGCGGGTAGATCGGGATGCAGTGACCGCCGACGGCGATGCCCGGCTGGTGGATGTGGCTGTAGGGCTGCGAGTTGCAGGCCTCGATGACCTTCTTGACGTCGATGCCGTTGCTGTCGGCGAAGCGCGCGAACTGGTTCGCCAGGCCGATGTTGACGTCCCGGTAGGTCGTCTCGGCGAGCTTGGCCAGCTCGGAGGCCTCGGCGGTGCCCAGGTCCCACACGCCGTTCGGCCGGGGCAGGTCGGCGCGCTCGTCGAAGTCCAGGACCTGCTCGTAGAACTCCACACCACGGGCGCTCGACGCCTCGTCGATGCCACCGACCAGCTTGGGGTAGCGGCGCAGGTCGGCGAAGACCCGGCCGGTCAGCACGCGCTCCGGGGAGAACACCAGGTGGAAGTCCTCGCCCGCGGTCAGCCCCGAGCCCTCGGCCAGCATCGGCGCCCAGCGGGTGCGGGTGGTGCCGACCGGCAGCGTGGTCTCGTAGCTGACGAGCGTGCCGGGCTTGAGGCCCTGGGCGATCGCCTTCGTCGCGGAGTCCATCCAGCCGAAGTCCGGGGTGCCCTCGGCGTCCACGAACAGCGGGACGACCACGACGACGGCCTCGGACTCGGCGACGGCGGACGCGGTGTCCGTGGTCGCGCTCAGCAGCCCGGCGTCGACGGCCTGCTTCAGCTTGACGTCGAGGTCGTGCTCGCCGGGGAACGGCTCGACGCCGGCGTTGACCAGCTCGACGACCTTCTCGTTGACGTCCGCGCCGATGACCCGGTGGCCCTTGGAGGCGAACTGCACGGCCAGCGGCAGGCCGATCTTGCCGAGTGCTACTACACAGATGTTCATGGAGGGTCGCTACTTCCTTTTGGAACCGGTCGGCTTCTTGGAGCCGTTCGGCTTGGACTTCTTGGCGCCGACCGCCCGCTTCAGGCGGCCGGCCCCGGACTTCAGTTTCCGCACGAGTCTCTCGAGCCCCCGGCGGAGCACCGCGATCTTCGGCGGGTACATCTGGGCCGTGTCGATCACGACACGCCCCTTGTCGTTCACCACGGCCGACGCCCGGTAGGGGTCCCCCTCCCGGCCCCACTGGCGCGCCAGCGGCATGGGCAGGTCCTTGCCCCGTACGGGAATCTCGTACGTCGAACCGGCCACGTCCAGGTATACCCGCACGCCCCGCTTCGCGGTGACGTACGCCAGCGGGACCCGGGCGTGCAGCACGGTGGCCGCGCCGTCCTCGGACGGTTCGAGGGTGACCTCGCCCACCGGCGCCGGCAGCACGTGGTCCGCCTTCAGCCGGCGCGCGCCGGGCTTGTCGGCCGACTTGGGCATGGCCTTGTCGGCGAGCCGCAGCACCGCGCCGTCGACGTCGCCGAGCACCGGCACCCGGACGGACAGCGTGTACGTGAGCGCCTCGCCCTGCTGCTCCCAGCCGGAGGCCAGCAGCTCGGTGCCCTGGGCGAGGCGGCCCGGCACCGACTCCCCGACCAGCTCGTAGACCCGGTCGGCCAGACCGATGCGCGGGTCGCGGAATCCGGCGTACCGGGCGTAGGCGCGCTCGCCCTCGAGGACGAACGGCGGCGCCCCGTGTTCTTTCTCCGAGCTGATCGCCTCGGCGAGCTCGTCGATAGCGCCGGCCCGGGCCAGGGCTATGCGCACCCGGCGCTTGACGTCCATCGCGTCACGGATGCCGTCGGTGAAGTAGACGTCGGCGAGCCGCGCGATGCCCGCGCAGATCTGCCGCTGGAGTTCACGGTCCAGGCCCGGGAAGTCGTCCTGGACGAGCTTGGCGAGCTCCCAGGTGAAGTGCCGGCGCAGCAGCGCGTCCCGCTCGGGTCCCGCCTCGACGAGACCGGCCGTGAAGTCCATGATCTCGGCGGCGGCCCGCAGCCGCGCCAGGTGGTCGGCACGGTAGGTGATGTTGCTGGAGTCGCCGCGCTTGACCGCGTAGTAGCAGGTGTAGTCGGCCACCACCGAGATCTTCTTCGCGCGCACGCACGCCTCGATGGTGAACGGCTGGTCGCTGCCCACGGGCAGGTGCTCGGGGAAGCGCAGCTTGTACTTCTCGACCAGGTCCCGGCGGAACAGCTTGGTGTTGGCCAGCGTGAAGGGCA
Source organism: Streptomyces sp. NBC_00080 (assembly GCF_045041255.1). Lineage (NCBI taxonomy): Bacteria > Bacillati > Actinomycetota > Actinomycetes > Kitasatosporales > Streptomycetaceae > Streptomyces > Streptomyces sp. NBC_00080. Next base: position 6,180,114 of record NZ_CP108235.1, on the reverse strand, counting down.
GCGCGGAGTGGTACAGGCTGACGTCCGGGTCGTTCTGCTTGTACAGCGCCTGGTGCACGTAACGGCCGTTGGTGCCGACCATCTTGCCGACCACGACGTCGGAGCCGTGCTGGTCGGCGCAGTCCACCATCCGCTCCAGCGCTTCCTCGCCGAGGTAGTCGTCGGAGCCGATGAAGTACACGTAACGGCCGGTGGCCACCTCCAGCGCCCGGTTGCTGGGCGCGGCCGGGCCGCCGGAGTTCGGCTGGTGGAGCACCTTGACGGTGTCCGGGTACAGCGCCGCGAACCGGTCCAGCTCGGGGCCGCTGTCGTCGGTGGAGCCGTCGTCCACGGCGACGATCTCCAGGCGCTCACGGCCGATGCTCTGCCCGACGAGGGAGTTCAGGCACTCCGTCAGGTACGGCATCGTGTTGTAGACGGCAACGATGACGCTGACGTCAGGCGCAGCAGACATGCTCCGACTCCTGGTCTCCGACAGCCGACGGCCGGCTGGGTCCTGCGGGGAAAGTCTCACAGAACATAGGAGTCCTGCCGAGCACGCACCGTTCCCCCGATGTGTGATGCTCAGCTGCCATCTGCGGCCAGATCCTCCGGCAGAAGGGACACGCTGCGGTCGGTGTTCGCCGATTCGAGGACCGCGGCCGCCACCTCGACGGTACGCATGCCCTGGCGCAGGGTGCAGATGTCGGCGGGCTTGCCGAGTACCGCGTCCCGGAACAGCTCGTGCTCGACCTGGAGCGGCTCGCGCTTCGGGATGGCGTACCGGATCATGTCGCCCTCGGACACTCCGCGGAACGCCCGCAGGGCCTCCCACTCGGTGGTCACGGCGGCGTTGGAGTGGAACGTCAGGTCGGCGGTGAGGGTGTCGGCGATGAAGCAGCCGCGATCACCGGTGACCGAGGTGAACCGCTCCTTGAGCGGGCTCAGCCAGTTCACCAGGTGGTTGACCATGGTGCCGTCGTCGAGACGCCCCACCGCGGAGACCATGTCCTCGTGCTCACGGCCGCTCTTGGAGACGGTGTGCGCGGCGATGGACACGTACTGGCGTCCGGTCACCCAGCCGGTGAGGTCGATGTCGTGGGTGGCGAGGTCCTTGACGACGCCGACGTCCGCGATGCGGTGCGGGAAGGGGCCCTGGCGGCGGGTGACGACCTGGTAGACGTCACCGAGCTCACCGGCCTCCAGGCGGGCGCGCAGCGACATCAGCGCCGGGTTGCAGCGCTCGATGTGCCCCACGCCGGCCACCAGGCCGCGCGACTCGAAGGCGTCGACGAGACGACGGGCGCCCTCGACGGTGTCGGCGACCGGCTTCTCGACCAGCGCGCACACACCGGCCTCGGCGAGCGCCAGGCCGACCGGCTCGTGCAGAGCGGTGGGGCAGGCCACGACGGCGTAGTCCACGCCGAGCGCGATGAGCTCCTCGACGGTATTCAGGATCGGCGCGCCCTGGGCGGCACCGAACTTGTCGCCCATCGGGTCGACGACGCCGACGAGGTCGACGCCCTCCAGACCGGACAGGACGCGGGCGTGGTGACGCCCCATGGAACCGAGGCCGACGAGTCCCGCTCGCAGCGACTTCCCGGTACTCACAGTTGCTCCCCCAGAGCATTGACGGCGGTGACGATGCGCTCCAGGTCCTGGGCGGACAGGGCCGGGTGCACGGGCAGGGACACTACCTGGGCGGCCGCGCGGTCCGTTTCGGGCAGGTCCCAGTCACGGCCCGCCTTCTGGTCCGGCTCCCAGTACGGCTTCAGCCGGTGGATGGGAGTCGGGTAGTACACGGCGTTGCCGATGCCGGCCTCGGTCAGCTTGGCCATGGCGGCGTCGCGGTCGCCCAGGACGCGCACCGTGTACTGGTGGTAGATGTGCCGGGCGCCCTCGGCGACCTTCGGCGTGATCACGTTCGGCGCGGTGATGTGCTCGGTGAGGTACGCGGCGTTGGCGATGCGCTGCTCGGTCCAGCCGTTCAGCTTGCCGCGCTGGACGCGGCCGATGGCGGCGGACACGTCCGTCATGCGCACGTTGGCGCCGACGATCTCGTTGGCGTAGCGCTTCTCCATGCCCTGGTTGCGCAGCAGGCGCAGGGTGCGGGCGGTCTCCGCGTCACCGGTGGAGATCATGCCGCCCTCGAGGCTGTGCATGTTCTTCGTCGGGTAGAAGCTGAAGGTGCCCGCGGCACCGAAGGCGCCGACCGGGGTGCCGTTGAGCGCGGCCGCGTGGGCCTGGCAGGCGTCCTCGATCACGGCGAGCCCGTGCTGCTCGGCGATCGCCATGATCTTGTCCATGGCGGCCGGGTGACCGTACAGGTGCACCGGCATGATCGCGGCGGTGCGCGGCGACAGGGCGGCCTCGACGGCGGCCGGGTCGAGGCAGTACGTCTCCGGGTCGATGTCGGCGAAGACCACGTCGGCGCCGACCAGCCGTACCGCGTTGGCGGAGGCGGCGAAGGAGAACGACGGCACGATGACCTCGTCGCCCGGGCCGAGGCCGAGGGCGAGGAGCGACAGGTGCAGCGCGGAGGTGCCGGAGTTGACCGCGACGCAGTGACGCCCGTCGACGAGCTCCGAGAACTCCTCCTCGAAGGCGGCCACTTCGGGCCCCTGGACGACCATGCCGCTGCGCAGTACGCGCACCGCGGCCTCGATCTCCTCCTCGCCGATCACGGGCTTGGCGGCCGGTACGAACTCATGGGCGTCGGTCATCGACATCCCCTCCTCTACGGCGACCTCTAAGCCGCACCACGTCTTGCATGGTCGGGAAGAGCCGTGTCGATGCTCAGCACGGCCGCATCCCTGGTGTTGTCCGCCGCTGCCGGTGAGCGGGGCGGACGGGTTGTACACAGGACCCCGCCCCCCTGAGGGCTCCTTGCGGGAAGTCAGCCGTGTCCGGTTGGAAGACCGGATGTGCTCATCGGCCGGGGTCACGGTGTGCATATCTTTGGCCACCGGGACCACAGTGCACGTTACCAGCACGCGGACAGCGATTTTCCCAAGGGTTACCACAGTGAAACTCACGGAGAGCGTGCGCTCCGTCACAAGCGAGACACAGGGTAACTCGCCGCTGAACGCAATGCGACGCGGGCACCCGGAGGATACCGGGTGCCCGCGTGACGCTCAGCCGGACTCAGCCGGACTCAGCCAGAATCACGAGGAGTCAGACGGAGTCGGAAGGAACCGGAAGGACCGGAGTCACTCCTCCGTCGAGGCCGAGACCGTCGGCTGGCCCTGCTGGGCCGCCGCCGTGGTCTTCGACACCGCCTTCGCGGCCTTCTTCGCCGTCGTCTTCTTCGCGACGGTCTTCTTCGCGGCCGTCTTCTTCACCGCCGCCGTCTTCTTGGTGGCGGCCTTCTTCGCCGTGGCCTTCTTCGCCGTCTTGCGCGCGGCCGCCTTCTTCGCCGGAGCGGCCTCCGCCTCCTCGGCGGACGCCTCGGTCTCCTCGACGGGGGTCTCCGCCACCGAAGGCACGACCACGACGGCCGTCTCCTCGGACGCGGTCGGCGCGGTGGCCTTGCGCACGGCACGGCGCCGCGGGCGGGCCGGAGCCGCGCTCTCGACGACGGGCTCGGCGACCTGCTCCGGCTCGGCCTGCTCCACCGGAGCGGCCTCGGCGGCCGGGGCCGGCGCGACCGACGGCTCGGCGACCGTCAGCACGGCGGCCTCCGCCCCGGCGGGCGAACCGGCCGGCGCGGACACCTTGCGGGTGGCGCGACGACGGGTACGGCCCTTGGGCGCGGCCTCGTCGACGGGGGCCTCGGCGGCCGCGGCCTCGACGACCGGGTCCTCGACGGCGACCGGCTCGGCCTGCGCGGCGACGGCCTCGGCCGGCTGCACCGGACGCTCGGCCTCCGCCTCGGCGGTGACGTCCTGCGCGGTGGGCGCCTCGACGGCGGCCTCGACGGGCTCCTCCGTGGCGCTCTCCTCGAAGCCGCCTGCCCTGCGCGACGCGCCGCCCCTCGGCGCACCCGCCGGAGCGGACGCCCGGCGGCTCGCCCGACGGCGACCCCGGCCACGCGTGGCAGAGGCTTCCGCCTCGGCGATGCTGCTGTACAGCTCCTCGTCCGGCGCGAACTCGGGGGCCGCGAGCGCGACCGGCTCGGCCACCTCCGCGGCGACCTCGGCCTCGCTCTCCGTCTCCTGGCCGGCGCCCGCGAGCGACTCGGCGACGTCGACCGTCACCGTGTCGTGCTCGTGGTCGTGACCCTGTCCGTCGCCACCGCGGCCGCGCTTCTTGCGCTTGCCGCCGCCACCGACCGCGGTCGGCTGCTCCATGTGGACGATGACCCCGCGCCCGTTGCAGTGCACACAGGTCTCGGAGAACGACTCCAGCAGTCCCTGGCCGACCCGCTTACGGGTCATCTGCACGAGCCCCAGCGACGTCACCTCCGCGACCTGGTGCTTCGTACGGTCGCGGCCCAGGCACTCCAGCAGGCGCCGCAGCACCAGGTCCCGGTTGGACTCCAGCACCATGTCGATGAAGTCGATCACGATGATGCCACCGAGGTCGCGCAGCCGCAGCTGGCGCACGATCTCCTCGGCCGCCTCCAGGTTGTTCCTGGTGACCGTCTCCTCGAGGTTGCCGCCCTGCCCGGTGAACTTGCCGGTGTTGACGTCGACGACGACCATCGCCTCGGTCCGGTCGATCACCAGCGAACCGCCACTGGGCAGCCAGACCTTGCGGTCCAGCGCCTTGGCGAGCTGCTCGTCGATCCGGTACGTGGCGAAGACGTCGACCTCGGAGGTCCACCTGTTCAGGCGGTCGGCCAGGTCGGGCGCGACGTGCGAGACGTACCCGTGGATGGTCGACCAGGCCTCGTCACCACTGACGATGACCTTGGAGAAGTCCTCGTTGAAGATGTCGCGCACGACCCGGACGGTCATGTCCGGCTCGCCGTACAGCAGCGTCGGCGCGTTGCCGCCGTTCTTCGCCTTCTTCTGGATGTCCTCCCACTGCCCCTGCAGCCGCTCGACATCACGGCGCAGCTCGTCCTCGCTCGCGCCCTCGGCGGCGGTGCGCACGATGACGCCCGCGTCCTCGGGGACGATCTTCTTGAGGATCGTCTTCAGCCGGGCCCGCTCGGTGTCGGGCAGCTTGCGGCTGATGCCGGTCATCGAGCCCTCGGGCACATACACGAGGTAGCGGCCCGGGAGCGAGACCTGGCTGGTCAGCCGGGCGCCCTTGTGGCCGATCGGGTCCTTCGTCACCTGGACGAGGACCGACTGACCCGACTTGAGGGCGGCCTCGATGCGACGCGGCCCGTTGGCCATGCCGAGCGCCTCGAAGTTGACCTCACCGGCGTACAGGACGGCGTTGCGCCCCTTGCCGATGTCGATGAAGGCGGCCTCCATCGACGGCAGCACGTTCTGGACCTTGCCCAGGTACACGTTGCCGACGTAGGAGGTGGCCTGCTCCTTGTTGACGTAGTGCTCGACGAGCACGTTGTCTTCCAGGACGCCGATCTGGGTGCGCTCGCCGCTCTGGCGGACGACCATCACCCGCTCGACGGCCTCGCGGCGGGCCAGGAACTCGGCCTCGGTGATGATCGGCACCCGTCGGCGGCCCTGCTCACGGCCTTCCCGGCGGCGCTGCTTCTTGGCCTCGAGACGGGTCGAGCCCTTGATGGACTGCACCTCGTCGGACGGCTCGGAGGGCTTGCGCGGCTCACGGACCTTGACGACCGTGCGCTCCGGGTCCCCGTCGCTCTGCTCGGCGTCGGAAGAGGAGTCACCGGCACGACGACGACGGCGACGGCGACGACGGCTGCCGGCGGTGGAGCCACCGGCGTCCTCCTCGGCGTCCTCCGCGTCCTCGTCCTCCTGCTCGGCGGTGTCCTCGGCGTCCTGCACGGCCTGCTCGGCGGCGAAGTCGTCGGACTCGGCCTCGCCGGAGTCCCCCTCGCCGTCGGCGGCATCGCCACGACGGCGGCGACGGCCACCACGACGGCGGCGGCGGCGCGACCCGGTCTCCTCGGTGTCGTCGTCACTGTCGACGACGTCCTCGGCCTCGTCGGCCTCGTCCGGCTCGGTCTCCGACTCGTCCGCGGCGGGGGCCGCGACGGGCGCGGCGGCCGCGGCGGTCCGGCCGGTCTCGGCCTCGTCGCCGAAACCGGCGGCGCGGCGACGACGGCGACGACGCGACCCGGTCGGCTCCTCGGGAGCCTCCTGAGTGACCTCGGCCTCTTCGGGCTCCTCGGCCTCCGGCACCTCGGTCCCGGCGGCGGCGGCCTCGGCCGCGGCCCGCTGCGGTGTCTGGAACTGCGGTTCGGCGAACACAGGCGCCTGGAACACGGCGACCGCGGGCCGCGCCGGACGACGCGGCGCGTCGGACTCCGCGCTCTCCTGCGAGGGCGCGGAGAAGCCTCCGGCGGCCCGGCGGACCACACGACGGCGCCCACGACGGGAACCGGCGTCCTCGTCGGCCTGAGCGGACTGGGCGGCCTGAGCTGTCTCGGCGGCGGGCGTGGCCTCGGCCGGGGCGGCAGGCGCCTCGGGAGCCTTCGCCTCTTCGACGGGGGCGACCACCGGCTCGGCGACCTCGGCGGGCGCGGTCACCCGACGGGTGGCGCGACGGCGGGTCCGGGGAGCGGGCTCGGCGGGCGCCTCGTCGGCCACGGCCGGAGCCTCTGCCTCGGCGGCGACGGCGGGCGTCTCGGCCTCCGGCGCACCGGCGGGCGCGGTCGCCCGGCGGGTGGCACGGCGCCGCGTACGGGGGGCGGCCTCGGCGGGCGCCTCGTCCGCCACCTGCGCGACGGGCTCGGGCTCGACGACGGGCTCGGGCTCGACGGCGGGCTCGACGACCTCGGCAGCGGCTTCGGAAGGCGTCGCGACGCGACGCGTGGCCCGGCGACGGCTGCGGCGGGGAGCGGCGTCCTCGGCGGCGGCCTCCTCGGCGGGGGCTTCCTCCACGGCGGGCGCGCTCACCTCGGCGGCCACGGGCAGCACGGTCTCGGCGGCCTCGGCGGCGGCCGGAGCCCCGGCGGGCGCGGAGGCACGGCGGGTGGCCCGGCGCCGGGTACGCGGCGCGGCCTCGGCGGCTTCCCCGACCTCGGTGTCGGCGGTGCCGTCGGCCTGAGCGGCCTCGGTGACCTCGTCTGCGAGGTCCTCCTCCGCCAACTGCTCGGCGGACTCCACGGCCGGTATGGCCGGCGTGGTGATCTCGGCCGAGGTGTCGGCGGCGGCGACCGGCGGACCCGCCGGCCGGGAGGCGGCACGGCGCCGACGACGCGGCGGCAGGGTGTCGCTGGGGGTGTTGTCGGAGTCCGTGGCGGACTCTGCGGATTCGGTTGGCTCGAGCATGCGGGCGTTTCTCCCGTCAGGCTCCCGGGCGCCGCGCCTGGTCCGGCGTCGATCACGGGGGATCGATCGCCGTTGACGTCCGCGGCTCGCGCGATGCGCGGTGCCGCCGTCCGGGGCGCGGGCGCCGCACGGGAGCTCTCTGTGTCCTGTCTCGCCGGTTCCGTACGCCGAATGCGTACGGCCTGGCGAAAGTCTTCTGGTCGGTTCGCCGCCCGACCCAGGTGGCTCCCGAGTACGAGGGCGGCGCTACGACGTACGTTCCTTCGCGGAACCTTCCCTACGCGGGCGCCTTCGCGGCGGCAGCGGGTTCGGCCGTTGTGGGGGCCTGAGCTGCCTCGCGGTCGGGCGCGAGCGGGTCGGTCACCGTGCCGGTCTCTTCATCGAGCAGCCCCTGCGCCAGCCTGGTCACCGCAGCGGGGACCGGCGGCGCCAGGTCGGCCACGGCGCGAAGACCGGACAGGACGTCGTCGGGTCGTACGGCAGGCGTCACGTGCCGAACAACCAGCCGCAGTATCGCACAGGGCTGGTCCGTCGGCCTATCAGCAGGTTCACCGTGCGTCTCAAGTTGCACGACGGCGGCGCGGGCGTCGAAGGTTCGGACGCCGTTCTTGGCCATTCGCTGGACCTCGACGGCGTCGGCCTGGTTGAAGGCCTCCACCGCGCGATCGGCGTCGGCCGGGTCCACCCCGTCCAGCCGCAGCTCCCATACGGAGGCGGTCAGCCGGTCGGCGAGGCCCGAGGTCCGGGCCTCGACCGCGTCGACGACGTCGAGCCCGGTGGGCAGCGACTCGTCGAGGAGGATTCTCAGCTTCTCCGGGTCACGCGCCGCGGTGAGCGCGATCTCCAGATACTCCGCCTCACTGCCCGTGCCGGTGGGTGCGGCATTGGCGTACGACACCTTCGGATGCGGCGTGAACCCCGCCGAGTACGCCATCGGCACCTCGGCACGGCGCAACGCACGCTCGAAGGCGCGCTGGAAGTCACGGTGGCTGGTGAACCGGAGGCGGCCGCGCTTGGTGTAGCGCAGTCGGATGCGCTGCACCGCGGGTGCGGGCGGCGGGCCTTCGGGCTGTCGCTTGCCCAGTGTCGTTCAGTCCTTCGTGAGAGCGGTCGTACTCCTACCAAGAGTACGTGCCTCGGCCCCCGATGGTTCCCGCCGGCCGACCTCCTCCCGCTCCCGCGGCTCCCCGAAGAGCATCCGGCGCACGTCCGCGCGGGCCTGCCGGGCGGTCTCCCGGGCGGCGGCCAGGGTCTGCCGGGTGGCCCGGCCCACGCTGCGCGCGGCGCGGGCTGCGGGACGCAGCACGGCGTCCCGGACGACATGCCCGACCGGCGTGAGGACGGTCCGGTACGCCCAGCGCACGGGCTCCACGAAGATCCACCGGAGGAGGGTCCCGAGGAACCGTCCGACGGCCCGCGAGATCCGTCCGGCGATCCGCCAGGCGTGCCCGAGGGCCTCCCCCACCTCCCGCGCGACGACCGCCAGGAAACGGCCGACGGGGGCGAGCACCCAGCGCCACAGGGCGAGGACCGGCAGCACGACCAGGATCCGGGCGGTCCAGTACAGGACCAGGCCGATCCCGGTGACGAGCAGCGCCGCGAGCCGCCACACCCCGCGTGCGCACCAGGCGATCGCCCGCCCGACCGGCGCGAGGATCCACCGGTGGACCCAGCCGGCCGGCACGACGACGAGGTGGCGCACCAGCCACGCCACGACGGTGTACGCGCCGACGCCGACGGCCGCGAGAACGGCCCCGATCCCCTGCAGCAGCCACCGGCCCGCATGCCCGAGGGGCGTCAGCACGCGCGCGTACACCCACGCCAGCCCGGCCCCGATCCCGCGCGCCAGCCACGCGATCCCGTGCCCGACCGGAGTCAGGAGGTACCGGTAGGACCACACCACCGGCACCACGAGCAGCACCTTGACGAGCCACCCGAGCGCCCTGCCCACCGGGACGAGGGCATAGCGCCACAGCCCGATGAACGGCCAGACGAACAGCGCCTTCCCGAGCCACAGCAGGGCCCGTCCCAGCGGCCGGAGGACCGCGTCCCGCAGGAGCCGCCCCACCACGACGAGCGCGTCCCACACCATGCGCAGCGGCACGACCAGCACGAGCACGACGATCCGCACGGGCAGCCGGATCGCCACCACGAGGCACCCCTCGGGCGCCCGTACGGGCGGCTGCGCGGGCTGTCCGGCGGGCTGTCCGGCGCGCGGTTTCTCCAGGTCCATAACGACGTAGACGCTACAACCACCCCGGTGGATGCGCTGTTGAGGATGTGTCAGGCGCGGGTCACTTCTTCCGGGGCCGCGCCGCCTTCCCCGCCCGGGACGCCTTCGGACGGCGCTCCGGGCCGGCCGGCCGGGGGACGGCCTGGAGGTGGGGCGCGGAGAACTCGCGGTTGGTCCGCGTCTGCCGGCGGACGGCATCGGGCAGGTCCGGCATCGCCAGCAGGGTGTCGCACGCCCGGACGGCGGTCTGGTGGTCGCCGACCCAGTAGGCGCAGATGGAGTACTCGAAGAGAAGACCCCACCGGTACACCCAGGGCCTGGTGAACAGCAGGTCGTCGGGCTCACTCCGGCCGACGACCGCGCCGAGCAGCGCGTACGCGGTGTGGTATCGGCTCTGGAGCCGCAGCCGTGAGGCCAGTTCGTAGACGGCTTCGAGGCGGGCCGGGCGGGACTCCCAGGCGCGGGAGAACGCGTTCATGGCGCCGGGCCAGTCGTCCGCCTTGTCCGCCCGCAGGACCCCTGCCTCCAGCAGCGAGCAGTAGACCTCCTCGCCCCAGCCGCCGAGCTCGGCACGCCGCTCGTACAGGGCGATCGCCTCGTCCACATGGCCCAGGTCGCGTTCGGTGTTGGCGAGGTAGAAGACCGTGCGCGCGTTGGTGGGGTCGCGCTCCAACTCGCCCCGCAGCAGGCGCGCGTCGCGCTCGAACTTGTCGCTGCGGCAGCCGCCGTCCGCGTGGTCCTCGATGACGAGCGCCGCCAGGTTCTCCTGGCGGTCGGGGCCGTCGGTGCACGGGTACTCGTGGGTGACACCCTCGTAGCGCCAGGCCAGGTCGCCCCGCATGAGGTGCTTGAAGCGGTGCTGGGTGCCCGGGGTGTCGTACCGCAGCATGTACGAGCCCGCCGTGAGCCGGGGCAGCGGGGCGTCCTGGCGCATGACGTGGTCGGCGTCGAGCGTGAGCAGGTAGTCGGCCTTGCCGCGGGCGTGCTGGATGTTCAGCGTCCGGTTGTGCCCGAAGTCGACCCAGGGCTCCTCGTGGAGCTCGCCCGGAATGCCGTCGAGCACCTTGCGGATCAGGTCCTGAGTGCCATCGGTGGAACCGGTGTCGGAGATCACCCAGTAGTCGATGAGGGGCCGTACGGACTCCAGGCAGCGTTCGATCACACGCGACTCGTCCTTGACGATCATGCACAGGCACAGGGTCTGGTTCGTCACGGGCGTCAAGGTGACACAGGTCCGTCTCCCAGCCGCCCGCTCCACGCGGGGAGTACCCCATCAGCACGCACCTATTAGTCCGATACGTCGATAAAAAATATCTTTCGGACCTTGTGCCTCGCGGGAACCGGTCCGGTCAGGTCAAGCTCACCCTCAGGTTCGGGGAGCGCCCCGGCCGCTCGACGCAAGGAGCACTTGAATGCGCCCAGAGTTCGGACCGTACTCACTCCTCGGGCCGGTGGCCCGACACCGATGCAAGCGGGCCGGCATGGTGGCTTCGCTCGCCGTGATCCTGGCGGCCGGCGTGATCAGCCCGGCTGCGGCGGCGGCCCGCAGCGTCACCGACCGAGTGCAGGCGGAGCTCCCCTCCCCTGGCGGCAAGTGCAAGCCGGGGCACCACAAGCCGGACCACCACAAGCCGCGGGCGATCGAGGCCGGCGGCAAGGACAAGTGCAAGGGCCCGACGGGTCCCACCGGCCCCAAGGGTCCGAAGGGCCCCAAGGGTGACCACGGAGTCACCGGCGCGACCGGCCACACCGGACCGACGGGCGCCACGGGCGCCACGGGCGCGACCGGTGCGGACGGGATCGACGGGATCGACGGCGCGACCGGAGCCACGGGCGCGACCGGTGCGGACGGCATCGACGGCGTCACCGGAGCCACCGGCGCCGACGGCGTCGACGGCGCGACGGGAGCCACCGGCGCGACGGGAGCCACCGGCGCGACCGGTGCGGACGGCATCGACGGCGTCACCGGAGCCACCGGAGCCACGGGTACGAACGGCGTCGACGGCGCCACCGGTCCGACAGGTGCGACCGGAGCCACCGGGGCGACCGGCCCCTGTTCCGACATCGACGCCTCGCAGGACGCCAACGGCTTCGAGCTGAGGGTCGCGCTGACCGGCGGAGTGACGTACGCGGGCATCCACGACCTCCGCGTCACGCCTCAACCGTTCCTGTGGACGGACCTCAGCACCCACCCGAACTACCCCGCGGGCGGCCTGGACCCCGACGGACGTGACGTGGGCTTCGTCTGCGGAGCCGCCGTCAACGGGCACAACGCCAATGCCGGGAACCCCGTCAAGTTCGACGTCATGACCACCACCGGCCAGGTCTGGGAGACCACCTGCGTCGCGGTCGGCGTCACCAACCCGGCCACGCTGAACTGCAACGACGCCAACGGTCTGCCCAACCCCTGGACCAAGGTGACCCTCCAGCCGCTCGTCGGCGCCGTCAACGGCGGCTCGTGACGGACGCGGCACCACGCTGAAAGCGATGCCCGGAGGTCCGCCGTCCGACCTCCGGGCATGGTCGCGATACCCCGCAGGGCCGCCGCGCATCCTCAGTGGCTGTGCGCCGCGCTCCCCGCCGGCTGCTTCACCGTCAACGGCAGCAGTTTCTTGCCGGTCGGGCCGATCTGGATGTGGGTGTCCATCGCCGGGCACACCCCGCAGTCGAAGCAGGGCGTCCAGCGGCAGTCCTCGACCTCCGTCTCGTCGAGGGCGTCCTGCCAGTCCTCCCAGAGCCAGTCCTTGTCCAGGCCCGAGTCCAGGTGGTCCCAGGGCAGGACCTCCTCGTAGGACTTCTCCCGAGTCGTGTACCAGTCGACGTCCACGCCGAAGGCGGGCAGCGTCTTGTCCGCGCAGGCCATCCAGCGGTCGTAGGAGAAGTGCTCGCGCCAGCCGTCGAAGCGGCCGCCGTCCTCGTAGACGGCGCGGATGACGGCGCCGATACGGCGGTCACCGCGCGAGAGGAGACCCTCGACGATGCCCGGCTTGCCGTCGTGGTAGCGGAAGCCGATCGAGCGGCCGTACTTCTTGTCGCCCCGGATCTTGTCCCGCAGCTTCGTGAGACGCGCGTCGGTCTCCTCGGCGGAGAGCTGCGGCGCCCACTGGAACGGGGTGTGCGGCTTCGGCACGAACCCGCCGATCGAGACCGTGCAGCGGATGTCGTTCTGGCCGGAGACCTTGCGGCCCTCGGCGATCACCTTCATCGCCATGTCGGCGATCTGGAGGACGTCCTCGTCCGTCTCCGTCGGCAGACCGCACATGAAGTACAGCTTCACCTGACGCCAGCCGTTGCCGTACGCGGTGGAGACCGTCCGGATCAGGTCCTCTTCGGAGACCATCTTGTTGATGACCTTGCGCATGCGCTCCGAGCCGCCCTCGGGGGCGAAGGTCAGGCCGGACCGGCGGCCGTTGCGGGTCAGCTCGTTGGCCAGGTCGACGTTGAAGGCGTCCACGCGGGTGGAGGGGAGGGACAGGCCGATCTTGTCCTCCTCGTAGCGGTCCGCGAGCCCCTTCGCGACCTCGCCGATCTCGCTGTGGTCGGCGCTCGACAGCGAGAGCAGGCCGACCTCCTCGAAGCCGGTCGCCTTCAGGCCCTTCTCGACCATGTCGCCGATACCGGTGATCGACCGCTCGCGCACCGGGCGCGTGATCATGCCGGCCTGGCAGAAACGGCAGCCGCGGGTGCAGCCGCGGAAGATCTCCACCGACATGCGCTCGTGCACCGTCTCGGCGAGCGGGACCAGCGGCTGCTTGGGGTAGGGCCACTCGTCCAGGTCCATGACCGTGTGCTTCGACACGCGCCACGGAACGCCCGACTTGTTCGGCACCACACGGGCGATCCGGCCGTCGGGGAGGTACTCCACGTCGTAGAACCGCGGGATGTACACCGCGCCCGTCTTCGCGAGACGGAAGAGGACCTCTTCGCGGCCGCCCGGCCGGCCCTCCGCCTTCCACTCGCGGATGATCTTCGTCATGTCCAGCACGGCCTGCTCGCCGTCGCCGATGACCGCCGCGTCGATGAAGTCGGCGATCGGCTCGGGGTTGAAGGCCGCGTGACCGCCCGCCAGCACGATCGGGTCGTCGAGGCCGCGGTCCTTGGACTCCAGCGGGATGCCCGCGAGGTCCAGCGCCGTGAGCATGTTCGTGTAGCCCAGCTCCGTGGAGAAGGACAGTCCGAACACGTCGAAGGCCTTCACCGGCCGGTGGCCGTCCACGGTGAACTGCGGGACCGCGTGCTCCCGCATCAGCGCCTCCAGGTCCGGCCACACGCTGTACGTGCGCTCGGCCAGGACCCCCTCCTGCTCGTTCAGCACCTCGTAGAGGATCATGACGCCCTGGTTGGGCAGCCCGACCTCGTAGGCGTCCGGGTACATGAGCGCCCAGCGGACGTCGCAGGACTCCCAGGGCTTGACGGTGGAGTTGAGCTCGCCGCCCACGTACTGGATCGGCTTCTGCACATGCGGGAGCAAGGCTTCTAGCTGCGGGAAGACCGACTCGACAGACATCGCGGCATTACCTTCGTGAGCTGACGGGGACAGGGGTGACCATCAAGCGTAACCCGCTCGGCGGACTCCCCCGTCCGCGAAGCTCACGGCGCTAGACCTCCATCGAGCCGCTGGTCTTCTTCCACTCCGCCGGCAAGGCCTCCTCGACCCGCTCCGCGCGCCGCTCCTCACGGGCGTACAGCACGCCGTACGTGAAGGTGCTCTCCCCCGCCGCGTGCGCCACGGCGGACAGCTCCCGCAGGGTGGTGCGGGCCATGACGCTGTCCTGGTGGTCGCCGAGCAGACTCTGCAGCGACTTCATGGACTTGACCAGCGTCCTGGCCGTGCCGCCGAGGGCCGGGCCGGCCGTCTCGGCCGCGTACCGCGTCCGCTTGGCCTTCTTGCGGGCCTCGTGCAGCGCGAGATCGCGGTCGGTACCCGGCTCCTGCTCCATGGCCTCCTCGACCAGCGCGGACACCTTCCCGAAGTCCTTGCGTACGGCCTTGGCGAGCACCTTGTCCGGCTTCCTGCCGGCCGCCTTGAGCACCGGCGGGTCGGTGACCACGGCGTCCAGGCTGTCGAGGAGCGTCAGATAGCGCTGGGAGTCGAGTACGCCGAGCAGCCGGCGGCGGGACCCGTGCTCCCCGGCCTCGGCCCAGGTGCGCAGCCGTTCGCGGATCGGGCCGGAGACCAGGGTGGAGGGCAGTTCGTCGAGGGACGCGTCCAGCCGTTCGGCCAGCACCTCGTGGTCGCGGCCCACGCCCAGTTCCCCGGCCAGCCATTTCAGTTCGTCGGCGATCGGGTCGGTGACCTCCCGGTCCAGGACCTTGGGGAAGGATCGGAACGTGCTGCGCAGCCGGCGGGTGGCGACCCGCATGTCGTGGATCGACTCCTCGGCGTCCCGGCGCACGGCCGGGTCCAGCTCGACGATCGCGTCCCGCTGGGCACGGATGTACGCCAGGACGTGGTCGCCGGCGGTGACGGGCTCGGCGGGGCGCTTGTCCTTCGGTCGCGGATGCCCGCCCTTCGTCTCCGCCAGCGCCCGCGCCAGCTTCGACGCCGACTTCGACGGCCGTACGCCCGCCTTGCGCAGCCGCTTCTCCACCTTGTCGAGCAGGACCGGATCGCCGCCGTCGGCGAGCTCCACCTCGATCTCGGTCCACTGGGCGCTGCCCTCGCCGCCGAACTTCCGGTCCGCGCGTACGGCGTCCACGCTCGCCTCGGCGAGCAGCCGGCCCTGCGCGTCGACGAGTTCACGGATGTCCCGGCTGGAGCGCAGCCGCACCACGGGCACGAGCTGTCCCTCACGGACGCGGGAGCGGACCAGCCCGGCGAGCTCGTCGGGTACGGCGTCGGAGAGCGGGGCCCGGATCTCGTCCCGGACGCCGGGTCCCACCGGCAGCTTCAGATGCCAGCCGGCGTCGGAACCCCCGGTGCGGCGGCGCAGGGTGATCGAGGCAGAAGCCAGGCGCAGGTCGGAGGTGTCGTAATAGGTCGCGTCCAGCTCGGTGACGCCCTTGTCGAGAACGGACGCGACCCCGGCGACACCGGTCAGGTCGGGCAGCCCGCTCTCATCGGATTCGTACTTGCGCTCGATCTCGCGTTTCGTCTCCGTCATGAATCGAACCTAGTCGGAGTCGGGCCCGAACGGCAGTGTGCACCGGACCCGAATCACGACCCGACCAGGGGAAAACAGAAGGTCTGACGCTGTCTCGTGCCTCTCACGCCGACATGGGCCGCTGCACCCGGATGGACTGGAGCAACCCCAACGCCACCCAGACAGCGAACATCGACGTGCCGCCGTAGGAGACGAACGGCAGCGGCAGACCCGTCACCGGCATGATCCCCAGGGTCATCCCGATGTTCTCGAAGGACTGGAAGGCGAACCAGGCGACGATGCCCGCGGCGACGATCGTGCCGTACAGCTCCGTGGTCTCACGAGCTATGCGGCTGGCACGCCAGAGGATCACCCCGAGCAGGACGATGATCAGGCCCGCACCCATGAAGCCCAGTTCCTCGCCCGCGACGGTGAAGACGAAGTCCGTCTGCTGTTCCGGGACGAACTGGCCTGTCGTCTGCGAGCCGTGGAACAGCCCGGCGCCGGTGAGGCCGCCGGAGCCGATCGCGATCCGCGCCTGGTTGGTGTTGTAGCCGACGCCCGCGGGATCGAGGCTGGGGTTGGCGAAGGCGGCGAAGCGGGCGATCTGGTAGTCGTCCAGGATGTGCAGCTGCCAGACGGCGATCGCGCCGGCCGCGCCCGCACCGAGCAGTCCGAAGACCCAGCGGTTGGAGGCGCCGGAGGCCAGCAGCACACCCAGCACGATCATCACCATGACCATGACCGACCCGAGGTCGGGCATCAGCATCACGATCAGCATGGGGACGGCCGCGAGCCCGAGGGCCTGGAGCACCGTGCGGTGGTCGGGGTAGAGCTTGTCGCCGGCGTCGACCCGGGCCGCGAGCAGCATCGCCATGCCCAGGATGATCGTGATCTTCACGAACTCCGAGGGCTGGAGCGAGAAACCGCCGCCGACCACGATCCAGGAGTGCGCGCCGTTGACCGTCGATCCCAGCGGCGTCAGCACCGCCAGGATCCCCATGAGCGAGAGGCCGTAGAGGACCGGCACGGCGTTGCGCAGGGTGCGGTGGCCGAGCCAGATCGTGCCGATCATCAGGCACATGCCGATACCGGTGTTCATCAGATGCCGGACGAGGAAGTAGTACGGGTCGCCCTGGTTGATCTCGGTGCGGTTGCGGGTCGCCGAGTAGACCAGGAGCGAGCCGATCAGCGACAGGGCGATCGCCGACATCAGTATCGGCCAGTCCAGCCGCCGGGCCAGCGAGTCACGGGCGAAGACCCGGGTCCAGCCGGCCCGCTCGGGCCCGTATCCGGAGACGGAGAAACCGTTCGCGCCGGTCATGTGCACATCCTCCGGCTTCCCCTCTTCCGCCGTCGCCGGCGGGTGTCGCGGTTGGTGCCCGTGTTCTGCTGCACGGTGGCACCCGGCTGCGTCTCGTCCGGCTCCGGCGCGCCCTCCTGGCTGACGCGCTGCTCCTTCGCCGGGTCCTTGGAGACCTTCGGGGCCTTGATCGTGCCGTCCGCCTGGACCTTCGGCAGGCTGGTCTGCGGGGTGGGCAGCAGGGCGTTCTTCTTGTCGACCTTGCCGTCGTCGGCGACGCCGTACATCGCGTTGTAGATGTGCCGCACGGCCTCACCGGAGGCGCCCGAACCGGTACCGGCCTGCGCGATCGTCATCACGACCGTGTAGTCCTTGCTGTACGTGGCGAGCCAGGACGTCGTCTGCTTGCCGTAGACCTCAGCGGTACCGGTCTTGGCGTGCAGCGGGATCTCCTCCTGCGGCCAGCCGCCGAACTTCCAGGCGGCGGTACCGCGCGTGACCACGCCCTCCAGCGCGGCGTCCATGCCCTTGATCGTCGCCTTGTCGACCGGCAGCTTGCCCTGGACCTTGGGCTTGATCTCCTGGACGGTCTTGCCGTCGGCGCTGACGATCGCCTTGCCGATGGTCGGGGTGTACATCGTGCCGCCGTTGGCGAGCGCCCCGTAGATCACGGCCTCCTGGATCGGGGTGACGAGGGTGTCGCCCTGACCGATGGAGTAGTTGATCGAGTCGCCCTCGCGCATCTTGTTGCCCTCGAGGCAGTTCTCGTACGCGATCTTCTCGACGTAACTGCCGTCCTTCTTGCCGTACTTGCACCAGGAGTCCTTGTTGGCCTTCCAGTAGGACTCCTTCCACTGACGGTCCGGGACCCGGCCGGTGACCTCGTTGGGCAGGTCGATGCCGGTCTCCTTGCCGAGACCGAACTGGTGGGCGGCCTTGTAGAAGTAGTCCTTGGGCTCACCCTTGGCCGGGTTGATGCCGCCGTCCTTCTTCCACTCCCGGTCCGCGAGACCGTAGAAGACGGTGTCGCAGGAGACCTCCAGGGCCCGGCCGAGGGAGATCGGGCCGAAGCTCTCGCCCTCGAAGTTCTTGAAGACCTGGCCGCCCACCGAGTACGAGCTGGTGCACGGGTAGCCGCCGTCCCACTCGTAGCCCGCCTCGACCGCGGCGGCCGTGGAGACCACCTTGAAGGTCGAACCGGGCGCGGACTGACCCTGTATGGCCCGGTTCAGCAGCGGGTAGTCGGAGTTCTTCCCGGTGAGCTTCTTGTAGTCCTTGGCGGAGATGCCGCCGACCCAGACGTTGGGGTCGTAGGCCGGCGCGGACGCCATGGCGACGACACGGCCGGTCTTGGCCTCCATCACCACGACCGCTCCGGAGTCGGCCTTGTAGTTCTCGCCGGTGATCTTGTCGAACTGGGTGCGGGCGATCTTCATCGCGTTGTTCAGCTCGTACTCGGCGACCCGCTGGACGCGGGCGTCGATGCTGGTGACGAGGTTGGAGCCGGGCTGGGCCGCGTCCGCCTCGGCCTGGCCGATGACACGGCCGAGGTTGTCCACCTCGTAGCGGGTGACGCCGGCCTTGCCGCGCAGTTCCTTGTCGTACTGGCGCTCCAGGCCGCTGCGGCCGACCTGGTCGGAGCGCAGATACGGCGAGTCGGTGTCCTGGGCCTTGGTGATCTCGTCGTCCGTCACCGGGGAGAGATAACCGAGGACCTGTGCGGTGTTGGCGTTCCCGGGGGCCGCGTAACGGCGTACGGCCTCGGGCTCGGCGGTGATGCCGGGGAAGTCCTCGGCGCGCTCGCGGATCTGGAGGGCCTGCTTGGCGGTGGCCTCGTCGGTGATCGGGATCGGCTGGTAGGGCGAGCCGTTCCAGCAGGGCTGGGGCGTCTTCGCGTCACACAGCCGGACCTTCTGCTCGACCTCCTCGGGCTTCATGCCGAGGACACCCGCGAGCTTGGTCAGGACCGCCTTGCCGTCGTCCTTCTGCTTCAGCAGGTCGGTGCGGGAGGCGGAGACCACGAGCCGCGTCTCGTTGTCGGCGAGGGCCACTCCGCGCGCGTCCAGGATCGAGCCGCGCACGGCGGGCTCGACGACCTGCTGGACGTGGTTGCCGGAGGCCTCCTTGGCGTACTCCGCGCCCTCCCGGATCTGGAGGTACCACAGGCGGCCGCCGAGGGTGCCGAGCAGGGAGAGGACGAGGATCTGGATCACGACGAGCCTGATCTGGACCCGTGGGGTCCGACCGGTCTCGGGAATGTTGGTCACTGCGGTGCCTCCCCCTCTCCGTACCCGGAGTCGGTACGCGATCGTGTGTGCGCGGACGAATGATGAACGATCAGCCTGTGAGGCCTCGTTCCGGCAGAAGCTCCCCGTTCGGGTGATCCATCCCCTGGCGCGCTCCACGCACCGGCGCCCGCGCTCACAGCCGCTTGACCCCCTTGATCCGGCCGGCGCGCGCCCCGCGTGAGCGGGCCGCCTTCAGCTTCAGTCCGTTGCGCTGCCCGCCGATCCTGAGACCCGTCCCGGAGGAGAGCCAGCCGGACGAGATGTCCGGGCTCTTGGCGGCGGAGTTGGTCTCCGCGAGGGGATCGTTGTCGGCGCGCCGCGCCAGGAACATGACCGCGGGGACGACGAACGGGGCCAGCAGCAGGTCGTACAGCCCCGCCGTGAACAGCAGCCCGGTGAGGCCGACATGGCGGGCCGCCGTGTCACCGACGAGGGCGCCCACCCCGGCGTACAGCAGGGTGGAGCCGATCGCGGCGCCGACGACCACGACCATCGGGCCGGTGGCCGACTTGATCTGCCCGCTCTCGGGCTTGATGAGCCCGGCGAGGTAGCCGATCACGCACAGCACGAGGGCGTAGCGCCCGGCCGCGTGGTCGGCGGGCGGCGCGAGGTCGGCGAGCAGACCGGCGCCGAAGCCGATGAGGGCGCCGCCGACATGGCCGTAGACCATGGCGAGGCCCAGCACGGTGAGCAGGAGGAGGTCGGGGACGGCGCCGGGGAGGTGGAGGCGGGCGAGGACGCTCACCTGGATCACCAGGGCGACGACGACCAGCGGGACGGAGAGCAGGATCCGGTTGACGCGCATGGGGTTGTCAGCTCCTACTGCTGCTGGCCGTCTACGGGTGCGTTCGCGTTCGGAGTGACCGTCACGGTCACCGTCGGCGTGGGGACCGGTTTGGGCTTCGAGGGGAGCACGGTGTCGCGCGGATCCTTCTTCGGAGCCTCGACGACCACGCCCACGATGTCGAGCTTGGTGAAGCTGACGTACGGCGTGACGTAGAGGGTGCGGGTGAGGTCGCCGCCGGAGGGGTCGACGCGGGAGACGACGCCGACGGGGACGCCGGGCACGAAGGGCTTGTCGGCCTGCGAGCCGAAGGTGACCAGCCGGTCGCCCTTCTTCACCTCGGCCTTGCCGTTGAGGAGTTCGACGCGCAGCGGCCGGTCGCCCTGTCCGGAGGCGAAACCGAGCTCGTCGGACGCCTCCATCCGGGTGCCGACGGTGAAGTCGGGGTCGCTGGCCAGGAGGACGGTCGCGGTGTTGGGCCCGACGGTGGTGACCCGCCCGACCAGGCCGTCCCCGTTGAGGACCGTCATGTCGCGCTTGACGCCGTCGTTCGCGCCGACGTCGATGGTGATGGTCCAGGAGAAGCCCTGGGCCGCTCCTATCGCGATGACCTCGGCGCCCTTGATGCCGTACTGGCCCGTGCCGGCGATCTTCAGCATCTTGTCGAGCTGCGCCAGCCGGCTTCGGTTGCGGTCGTCGCTGCCGAGCTTCGCCTTGAGAGCCGCGTTCTCCTTCTCCAGGTCGGTGAGCCGGTCGTGGCGTTCACCGGAGTCCCGGACGGCGGAGACGGCGTTGCCGACGGGATCCACCGCCGACGACACGCCGTTCTCGATCGGACCGAAGGCCGCGGCCGCGGCCTGCCGGGCACCGTCGACCGGGGAATCCTCCCCACCGCGGATGTCCACCGTGATCAGCGCGAACGCTACGGCGATCAGCAGCACCAGGAGCAGCCGGCTCTCTCGTGTGTCCCTCACGTGCGGCGGCCGTGCCCTTCCTCGAGAAAAAACCAAGAACAGGAATCAGGAAGCAGGATCTGGAATTGGGGTAGCCCCGGGCCAAGATGACCAAGGGCGCTTTGTGGGAGCTTATGCCTCAATATCAACGATCCGCCGCACGAGAGGAGATCATCCCGTACGGCGGAATCGAAGCGTTACGTCATCTGCGGGGCGCGGCGTCCAGGACCTGCTGGAGCGCCTCGAACTCCTCGACACACTTCCCGGAGCCGAGCGCCACGCTGTCCAGCGGGTCCTCGGCGATGTGGATGGGCATGCCGGTCTCCCGGCGCAGCCGCTCGTCCAGACCGCGCAGCAGGGCTCCGCCGCCGGTCAGAACGATTCCTCGGTCCATGATGTCGCCGGACAGCTCCGGCGGGCACTTGTCGAGGGTGGTCTTCACGGCGTCGACGATCGCGTTGACGGGTTCCTCGATCGCCTTGCGCACCTCGGCGGCCGAGATGACTACGGTCTTGGGCAGCCCGGACACGAGGTCCCGGCCGCGGATTTCGGTGTGCTGGTCGTCGTCGAGGTCGTAGGCCGAACCGATCGTGATCTTGATCTGTTCGGCCGTCCGCTCACCGAGGAGGAGGCTGTACTCCTTCTTGATGTGCTGGATGATCGCGTTGTCCAGTTCATCGCCCGCGACGCGGATGGACTGGGCGGTGACGATGCCGCCGAGCGAGATGACCGCGACCTCCGTGGTGCCACCGCCGATGTCCACCACCATGTTGCCCGTGGCCTCGTGGACCGGCAGGCCGGAGCCGATGGCCGCGGCCATGGGCTCCTCGATGATGTGCACCTGACGGGCGCCGGCCTGGGTCGACGCCTCGATGACGGCGCGGCGCTCGACGCCCGTGATGCCCGAGGGCACGCAGACGACGACCCGCGGACGAGCCAGATACCGCCGCTTGTGGATCTTCAGGATGAAGTAGCGGAGCATCCGCTCGGTGATCTCGAAGTCGGCGATCACGCCGTCCTTCAGCGGACGCACGGCAACGATGTTGCCGGGCGTGCGCCCGATCATCTTCTTCGCTTCGGCGCCGACCGCGAGGATGCCACCGGTGTTGGTGTTGATCGCGACGACGGACGGCTCGTTGAGTACGATCCCGCGACCCCTGACGTACACCAGCGTGTTGGCGGTCCCGAGGTCGACAGCCATGTCACGGCCGATGAACGACATTGAGTTCCCCATCAGGATTCGACTGGCCTTCCATGAGCTTTGAGGGCTTATCAGGTCGGCGAGGTGGGTGCTGTGACGTGAAGGCTTCCATCGTAAACGCGCCTGCACGAACACTGCGGAGCGGTCTCCGCCATTGTTTGCAGATGCTGTGAGGGTTCGCTTCTGGAGACGGGCGTTCGGGGACTCACGTTCCCTCGATCGCCCGCTTCAGCCGCTCCGGACGCCGTCGGATCAGGCTCGGCCGGGGAAGAAGATCTTCACCTCGCGCTCGGCGGACTCCTCGGAGTCGGAGGCGTGGATCAGGTTCTCGCGGACGATCACACCGTAGTCGCCGCGGATGGAGCCGGGGGCCGCGGCGATCGGGTCGGTCGGACCCGCGAGCGCGCGCACGCCCTCGATGACCCGGTCGCCCTCGACGATCAGCGCGACGACCGGACCGGAGGCCATGAACTCCACCAGCGGCTCGTAGAAGGGCTTGCCCTTGTGCTCGCCGTAGTGCTGTTCCAGCGTGTCCTGGTCCAGGGTCCGCAGCTCCAGCGCGGTGATCTGCCAGCCGGCCTTGCGCTCGATACGGCTGATGATCTCGCCGGTCAGGCCACGACGGACGGCGTCGGGCTTGAGCAGGACGAGGGTGCGCTGGCTCACGAGGTGACTCCTTCTACTGCCGGTGTGTTTCTCATGCCGGTGTGTGCGGTGGGATGAGGTTACAGGGCGTGTCCTGACACCTGTTACGCAGCGTCAGCGGTATCCGCAGAGGCTGCGGCGGCCTGTGCGGCGAATCGCGCCTTCGCCTCGTCGACCTTCCGCCCGAAGTGCACGGACGCCCACCACAGGGCCCCGAACAGCACCCCCAGGAAGAACATGATCGGGACGAAGAAGCCGGACGCGACAAGGGCGATCTGGAGCGCCCAGCCGAGGGCGACGCCCCCGGGCCGGGTGACCATGCCGCACAGCAGCACGCTGAAGAACATGGCGATGCCGCACACCGTCCACACCGTGCCGGTGGACAGGTCGGCGTCCTTCATGGCGACCAGACCGGCGAAGCCGATGACGAAGAACTCGCCGATCAAGGTCGAGGAGCAGAGCGTACGCATGGGGGACCTCAGCCCTTTCCGAGAAGCAGTCGGGCCTCGCCGACCGTGATGACGGAACCGGTGACCAGCACCGCGCCACCCGCGAACTCGCCCTCCTCCTCGGCGAGCGTGACCGCCGCCTCCAGAGCGTCGGGCAGCCTCGGCTCGACCTGGACGCGGTCGTCACCGAACACCTCGACGGCGATCGCGGCCAGTTCGTCGGCGTCCATCGCGCGATGGCTGGAGTTCTGCGTGACGACGACCTCGGCGAAGATCGGCTCGAAGGCCTCCAGGAGGCCCCGCACGTTCTTGTCGCCGCTGGCCCCGACCACACCGATCAGCCGGCTGAAGTCGAATGCCTCGCCGACGGCCTCGGCGGTCGCCCGCGCGCCGGCCGGATTGTGGGCGGCGTCGAGGACCACGGTCGGGGAGCGCCGTACGACCTCGAGGCGGCCCGGCGAGGAGACGGCCGCGAAGGCCTTGCGGACCGTGTCGATGTCGAGCGGCTCGGGGCGCTGCGAGCCGACGCCGAAGAACGCCTCGACGGCGGCGAGCGCGACGGCCGCGTTGTGCGCCTGGTAGGGGCCGTGCAGGGGCAGGTACACCTCGGGGTACTCGCCGCCCAGGCCGCGCAGCGTCACCATTTGTCCGCCGACGGCGACCTGGCGGGCGACGACCCCGAACTCCAGCCCTTCCCGGGCCACGGTCGCGTCGACCTCGACGGCCTTCTTCAGCAGCACCTGGGCCGCGTCGACCGGCTGCTGGGCCAGGATGACGGTGGCGTCCTGCTTGATGATCCCGCCCTTCTCGGCGGCGATCTCGGCGGTCGTCTCCCCGAGCCGGTCGGTGTGGTCCAGGTCGATGGGCGTCACGACGGCGACGTCCCCGTCGATCACGTTGGTCGCGTCCCACGAGCCGCCCATCCCCACCTCCACGACGGCGACGTCGACCGGCGCGTCCGAGAAGGCGGCGTACGCCATGCCGGTGAGCACCTCGAAGAAGGACAGCCGGTACTCCTGCATGCCGTCGACCATCTCGACGTACGCCTTGATGTCGTCGTAGGTCTCGATGAACCGCTCGGCGGAGATCGGCGCGCCGTCCAGGCTGATCCGCTCGGTGATCGACTGGACGTGCGGGGAGGTGTACCGGCCCGTGCGCAGGTCGAAGGCGCCCAGCAGGGCCTCGACCATGCGGGCGGTGGAGGTCTTGCCGTTGGTCCCGGTGATGTGGATCGAGGGGTACGACCGCTGCGGGTCCCCCAGCACGTCCATCAGCGCGGCGATGCGGTCGACCGAGGGCTCCAGCTTGGTCTCGCCCCAGCGGGTGGCCAGCTCCGCCTCGACCTCGCGCAGGGCCTTGTCGACCTCGGGGTCCTCAGGACGCGTGGGCACATCGGCCTGGGGCGCGCCGCCCTGGGTGCGCAGGGTGCGGCTGCCGGCTTCGATGACCGCGAGATCGGGGTCGCGGTCGGTCTCCTCCGCGATGATCTCGTCGAAGGGATCGAGGGGGTCGGGCAGGTCGTCTTGGTTGCCGTTCGGGGGGAGCTCGCTCACGGGGCCAGTCTACGGACGGCCGGTGACAGACGTAGGCGAAGGCCCCCGGAACCGTGACGGTCCCGGGGGCCTTCGTCGTCGGGCGTCGTCAGGGCGCCCCACGGTGCCTACGCCTGCGGCAGGCGCTCCAGCTGGGTCTGGATGCGGGCGATGTCCTCGTCCGCCTTGGCGAGGCGGGCGCGGATCTTCTCGACCACGTTGTCCGGGGCCTTCGCCAGGAACGCCTCGTTGCCGAGCTTGGCGTTGGCCTGGGCCTTCTCCTTCTCGGCGGCCGCCAGGTCCTTGGCCAGGCGCTTGCGCTCCGCGACCAGGTCGATCGTGCCGGACAGGTCCAGCGCGACCGTGGCGCCCGCGACCGGCAGGGTCGCCGTCGCCGAGAAGGCGTCGCCCTCCGGCTGGAGGCGGAGGAGCTGGCGGATGGCGGTCTCGTGGGGCGCCAGCGCCGTGCCGTCGAGCGTCAGCCGGGCCGGGACCCGCTGGCCGGGCTGGAGTCCCTGGTCGGCGCGGAAGCGGCGGACCTCGGTGATCACGGACTGGAGGCTCCGGATCTCCTGCTCGGCGGCCGCGTCCCGGAAGCCACTGTCCTCGGGCCACTCGGCGATGACGACGGACTCGCCACCGGTGAGCGTGGTCCACAGCGTCTCGGTGACGAACGGGACCACCGGGTGCAGCAGCTTGAGGGTGACGTCGAGGACCTCGCCGAGGACGCGGCCGGAGACCTTCGCGGGCTCACCGCCGGCCATGAACGTCGTCTTGGACAGCTCGACGTACCAGTCGAAGACCTCGTCCCAGGCGAAGTGGAACAGCGCGTCGGAGAGCTTCGCGAACTGGAAGTCCTCGTAGAGCGCGTCCACTTCGGCGACGACCGAGTTGAGACGGGAGAGGATCCAGCGGTCGGTCGCCGACATCCGCGAGGCGTCCGGCAGCGGGCCGTCGACCGTGGCGCCGTTCATCAGCGCGAAGCGCGTCGCGTTCCAGATCTTGTTGGCGAAGTTGCGCGATCCCTGGACCCAGTCCTCGCCGATCGGGACGTCGACGCCGGGGTTGGCGCCACGGGCCAGGGTGAACCGCAGCGCGTCGGAGCCGTACTTGTCCATCCAGTCCAGCGGGTTGACCGCGTTCCCGAAGGACTTCGACATCTTCTTGCCGAACTGGTCGCGGACCATGCCGTGCAGGGCGATGGTGTGGAACGGCGGGGTGCCGTCCATCGCGTACAGGCCGAACATCATCATCCGGGCGACCCAGAAGAAGAGGATGTCGTAGCCGGTGACCAGGACGGAGTTCGGGTAGAACTTCGCGAGCGACTCGGTCTGTTCGGGCCAGCCGAGCGTGGAGAACGGCCACAGGCCGGAGGAGAACCAGGTGTCGAGGACGTCGGTGTCCTGACGCCAGCCCTCGCCGGTCGGCGCCTCGTCGTCGGGTCCGACGCAGACGACCTCGCCGTTCGGCCCGTACCAGACCGGGATGCGGTGACCCCACCACAACTGCCGCGAGATGCACCAGTCGTGGAGGTTGTCGACCCAGTCGAAGTACCGCTTCTCCATCTCCTGGGGGTGGATCTTGACGCGGCCGTCGCGGACGGCGTCGCCGGCGGCCTTCGCCAGCGGGCCGACCTTGACCCACCACTGCATGGACAGGCGCGGCTCGATGGTGGTCTTGCAGCGCGAGCAGTGGCCGACGGAGTGGGCGTACGGCCGCTTCTCGGCGACGATCCGGCCCTCGGCGCGCAGGGCGGCGACGATGGCGGAACGGGCCTCGAGCCGGTCCAGACCCTGGAAGGGGCCGTGGGCCGTGATGACGGCGTGCTCGTCCATGATGGTCAGGGACGGCAGGTCGTGGCGCTGGCCGATCTCGAAGTCGTTCGGGTCGTGGGCCGGGGTCACCTTGACCGCGCCCGTGCCGAACGCCGGGTCGACGTGCGTGTCGGCGACGACCGGGATGGACCGGTCGGTCAGCGGCAGGCGGATCTGCTTGCCGACCAGGTGCCGGTAGCGCTCGTCGTCGGGGTGGACGGCGACGGCCGTGTCGCCGAGCATCGTCTCGGCGCGGGTCGTGGCGACGACGATGGTCTCGTCCCCCTCGCCGTACTTCATGGAGACGAGCTCGCCGTCGTCGTCCTGGTACTCGACCTCGATGTCGGAGATCGCGGTGAGACAGCGCGGACACCAGTTGATGATGCGCTCGGCGCGGTAGATGAGCTCGTCGTCGTAGAGCCGCTTGAAGATGGTCTGGACGGCCTGCGAGAGGCCCTCGTCCATGGTGAAGCGCTCGCGCGACCACGCGACGCCGTCTCCCAGGCGGCGCATCTGGCCGCTGATCTGGCCACCGGACTCGCCCTTCCACTGCCAGACGCGCTCGACGAACGCCTCCCGGCCGAGGTCGTGCCGGGACTTGCCCTCCTTGCCCAGCTCCCGCTCGACGACGTTCTGCGTGGCGATGCCGGCGTGGTCCATGCCGGGCTGCCACAGCGTCTCGAAGCCCTGCATGCGCTTGCGGCGGGTGAGGGCGTCGATGAGCGTGTGCTCGAAGGCGTGCCCGAGGTGCAGGCTGCCCGTGACGTTCGGCGGGGGGATGACGACGGTGTACGGAGGCTTCTCGCTCTTCGCGTCGGCCTCGAAGTAGCCCCGCTCTACCCAGCGCTCGTACAGCGGCCCCTCTACATCGGCCGGCGCGTACTGGGTCGGCAGTTCGGTGTGGGGCGCTGATGGCTGCTGCTGAGCGTTCTCGGTCACGGGGCCAGTTTAGGGGTGTCACGGCGCCGTCCCGAAACGTGTTTGCTCTGTAACGGTAGGGGCCCCGCTGCCGTGCAGGTGTTGGCTTTGAGCCAGGATGTGAAAATCACATAAGCATCTGGAGGGGAACCCAGAAATGAGTCACAACCAGCCGGGCCCGTACGGCGGGCCGCCCCAGCAGCCCGGACCGTACGGCCAGCAAGGCCCGTACGGCCAGCCGCCGCAGGCGCCCCAGCCCGGCTACGGCTACCCCCAGCAGCCCCCCGCCCCGCAGCCCGGCTACGGCTACCCGCAGCAGCCCCCGCAGGGCGTCCCCCCGCAGACCCCGCCCTACGGCCAGCAGCCGCCGCCCTATGGCCAGCCCCAGCCCCCCTACGGCCAGCAGCCGCAGTACGGCTTCCCGCAGCCCCCGGCCCCGAGCGGCGGCGGCAAGAAGGCGGGCATCATCATCGGCGCCATCGCGGTCGTCGCCGCGATCGGCGTGGGCGCGTACTTCGTGATCGGCGGAGGCGGCGGCGGCCTCGAGGACGACGGCGCCCACACGCTGAACACCCCGGCGACCGTGATCAGCGAGTACAAGCAGGTCGGCAAGGGCGCCGAGAGCAGCGACTCGGACACCACCAAGTATCTGACGGCCAGCGGCGTCAAGGGCGGCAAGGCCGTCGTCGGGCAGTGGTCGACGGCGGACTTCGGCGACTACGACCCGGAGAACCCCGACTCCTCCGACCTGCCCAGCGAGGCGGAACTGCTCACCGCCAAGGGCATCACCCTGGTGGGCGGCTACGGCGAGATCGCGGACCCCGAGGCGGCCCTGGACAAGTACTTCGTCGCCATCCAGAAGGAACTCGAGGACAGCAACTCCTCCAGTTCGTCGAGCACTACCGAGGGCAAGACCGAGCTGATCGGCCAGCCCGAGGAGGCCGACATCGACGGCGCGCTCATGAAGTGCCAGTCGGCGAAGAGCACCAACTCGCTGACCAAGAAGGAGTCGACCGACTGGTTCTGCGTCTGGTCCGACTACAGCACGATCGCCATGGTGTCCCCGGGCGACAACACGAAGAGCATCACCAAGGACGCGGCGATCGACATCACCACGAAGCTGCGTGACGAGGTCCGCGTCAAGGCCTGACGCCTTGGACCGCCCGACCCGACGTCGAAGGGCCCCGGTCGCTCGACCGGGGCCCTTCGTCGTACGGATGCGGATCGGTACAGGTGCGGATCAGGCGGTCTTCTGCTCGCCCGGGCCGCGGCCGCCGCGGGCGTCGCGCGGGATCAGGGTCGGGTTGACGTTGGAGAGGACCACGTCCGCCGTGATGACCACGCGGGCCACGTCCTTGCGGGAGGGGACCTCGTACATGACCGCCTGGAGGACTTCCTCCATGATCGCGCGCAGGCCGCGGGCGCCGGTCTGGCGGAGGATGGCCTGGTCGGCGATGGCCTCCAGGGCCTCCCGCTCGAAGTCCAGCTCCACACCGTCGAGTTCGAAGAGCCGCTGGTACTGCTTCACCAGCGCGTTGCGCGGCTCGATCAGGATCTGGAGGAGCGCCTCGCGGTCCAGGTTGTGGACCGAGGTGATGACCGGGAGACGGCCGATGAACTCCGGGATCATGCCGAACTTGACCAGGTCCTCCGGCATGACGGCCTCGAACTGGTCCTTGGACTCCAGCTCGCGCTTGGAGCGGATCGTCGCGCCGAACCCGATGCCCTTGGCGCCGGCCCGGGTCTCGATGATCTTCTCCAGGCCCGAGAAGGCGCCGCCCACGATGAACAGCACGTTCGTCGTGTCGATCTGGATGAACTCCTGGTGCGGGTGCTTGCGGCCGCCCTGCGGCGGGACCGAGGCGGTGGTGCCCTCCAGGATCTTCAGCAGGGCCTGCTGCACGCCCTCGCCCGACACGTCACGGGTGATGGAGGGGTTCTCGCTCTTGCGCGCGACCTTGTCGATCTCATCGATGTAGATGATGCCGGTCTCGGCCTTCTTGACGTCGTAGTCCGCGGCCTGGATCAGCTTCAGCAGGATGTTCTCGACGTCCTCGCCGACGTAGCCCGCCTCGGTCAGCGCCGTGGCGTCGGCGATCGCGAACGGGACGTTCAGCATGCGCGCCAGGGTCTGTGCCAGGAGCGTCTTGCCCGAGCCGGTGGGGCCGAGCAGGAGGATGTTGGACTTCGCCAACTCGATGGCGTCCTCGCGGCTTTGGCCGCCGCCGTTCTCACCGGCCTGGACGCGCTTGTAGTGGTTGTACACCGCTACCGACAGGGCCTTCTTGGCGGGCTCCTGGCCCACCACGTAGCCCTCGAGGAACTCGTAGATCTCGCGCGGCTTCGGGAGTTCCTCCCAGCGGACCTCGCTCGTTTCCGCGAGCTCTTCCTCGATGATCTCGTTGCAGAGATCGATGCACTCGTCGCAGATGTACACACCGGGCCCTGCGATGAGCTTCTTGACCTGCTTCTGGCTCTTGCCGCAGAACGAGCACTTGAGCAGATCGCCGCCGTCACCGATGCGTGCCACGGTGTGCTTCCCCTTCGCCTGGGAGACGACTGGACGCTTACGAATCCAGCGGCTCCTGGTGCTGCCTTATTCCGACGGTACCTTGCCTGGCCCCCCGTTCGGGCCCCCCTTGGCACGGTTCACTGTGACGTGGACCGTGTCACACCGCCCCGAGGGGGGCCCGAACGGGACGACCCCGTGCGTCAAACGAGCGAGTTGTTGTTCAGCTTGCGGGTGGAGATGATCTGGTCGATCAGGCCGTACGCCAGCGCGTCCTCGGCCGTGAGGATCTTGTCGCGCTCGATGTCCTCGCGGATCTTCTCGATCGGCGTGGTCGAGTGCTTGGCCAGCATGTCCTCCAGCTGCGCGCGCATCCGGAGGATCTCGTTGGCGGCGATCTCCAGGTCGGAGACCTGGCCGCGGCCCGTCTCGCTGTACGGCTGGTGGATCAGCACGCGCGCGTTCGGCAGCGCCATGCGCTTGCCCGGCGTACCGGCGGCCAGCAGGATCGCGGCGGCGGACGCCGCCTGACCCATGCAGACCGTCTGGATGTCGGGCTTCACGAACTGCATCGTGTCGTAGATCGCGGTCAGCGCCGTGAAGGAGCCGCCCGGGCTGTTGATGTAGACCGAGATGTCGCGGTCCGGGTCCATCGACTCCAGGCACAGCAGCTGCGCCATGACGTCGTTGGCGGAGGCGTCGTCGATCTGCACGCCGAGGAAGATCACGCGCTCCTCGAAGAGCTTCGCGTACGGGTCGTACTCGCGGACGCCCTGCGAGGTGCGCTCGACGAAGCGCGGGATGACGTAGCGGGATTCGGCGCGAGGGCCGGTGTATTCGGCCTCGGTGCGGGCGTAGATGCCGCTGCCGGGGAAGTCGTTCACGGTGTCTCCTGGAAAGAGGACTGGGGCGGTGGGCTGGAGGGGCTGGATGGGGCGCTGACGGCTTCCGGGATCCTCGGCGACCCGGGAGGCCTCGCGGGCCCCTGAGTGGCTCCGAGGGCCACCCAGGGGCCTCCTCGGGGCTCCTGGAACCGCGGGGGCCTCCGTGAGGCCTCCCGGAAGTCCGGGAGGCCCGAGGGACCTCCGAGGTGCTCCCGCTCCGGGGGCCTCTGGGCACTCCCGGGAGCTTTCGGAACTCCGGGGGCCCTTGAGGGCTTTCGGAACTCCGCAGGGGTCCGGGGGCTCCCGGAGACTCCGGAAGGGGCGCGGGCACTCAGGGGGCTCCGGGGAGCGCCCTGCGTGGCCCTGCTGCCGTCAGTGGTCCTCAGGCCGCCCCGGTACCGCCGCCGCCCGGCATGCCGGCCGCCGTCGGGATGACGTCGTCGATGAGGCCGTACTCCTTGGCCTCGAACGCGTCGAACCAGCGGTCGCGGTCCGAGTCGCGGGTGACCTGCTCGACCGTCTGGCCGGTGTGCTGGGAGGTCAGCTCGGCCATGCGCTTCTTGGTGTGCAGCAGCCGCTCGGCGTGGATCTTGATGTCGGAGGCCGAGCCCGCCAGGCCCGCGGAGGGCTGGTGGATCAGGATCTCGGCGTTCGGCAGCGCGAAGCGCTTGCCGGGCGTGCCCGCGCTGAGCAGGAACTGCCCCATGGAGGCCGCGAGACCCATGGCGATGGTCACCACGTCGTTCTTGATGAACTGCATCGTGTCGTAGATCGCCATGCCGGCCGTGATCGAGCCGCCGGGGCTGTTGATGTACAGGTAGATGTCCTTGTCCGGATCGGCGGCAAGGAGCAGCAGCTGTGCGGTGATCTTGTTGGCGATGTCGTCGTCGACCGCCTGGCCGAGGAAGATGATCCGCTCGCCGAGCAGCCGGTTGTAGACCTGGTCGCCGAGGCCACCACCGATGGGGTCGCCGGCGGCTGTGGGCATCAGATTCGTCACGTATCCACCTGCTCGTCTTACGACGGCGCCGGGCCGTCTCACGTGTACTGCCGGGGGCAACGGAGAGTCCCCTGCCCTCGTACTCATGGACCCTAACGCGCGGGTCCCTTCGGGGAATCCCGGAGAGGAGAGTGTTCGCCGGGGGCGTAGACGTGGGACCCGCGTCCGTGGGCGGCCACGGGCCGTCCGCGGACGGTCGCGCCCCGCAGCGGGGCCACGCCTTCGCCGCCGCGAAGGCCGCACCGGCGCCACCCGGGCCGCCGCGCGGAACGGCACCCCGACACCCCGGCTTGCAGGCCGCCCTGCGAACGGTCGGGCCCCTGCACGCACGGCCGACCCCGGTCGGTCCCATGACAGAGGGGCCCCGGAGCGCATACCGCTCCGGGGCCCCTCGTGTCTGCGTCAGAGGTGACGCGAGGCCGCTCAGGCCTCGGTGTTCTCCTCGGAGGTCGTCGCCTCGGCGGCGTCCTCCTCGGCCTCTTCCTCGTCGTCCAGGTCGATGACCTCGCCGTTGGTGTCCTTCACCGTGGCGGACTCGACGACCGTGGCCAGAGCCTTGCCGCGGGCGACCTCGCCGACCAGGAGCGGAACCTGGCCGCCCTCGACGACCGCCTGGGCGAACTGGTCGGGGGACATGCCGGAGGAGGCGGCACGGCGCATGAGGTGCTCGGTGAGCTCCTCCTGGTTGACGTTCAGCTTCTCGCGCTTGACGAGCTCGTCGAGCACGAACTGGGTCTTGATGCCCTTGACCGCGGCCTCACGGGTCTCGGTCTCGAACTCCTCGGCGGTCTTGCCCTGGATCTCCAGGTACTTGTCGAGGTCCAGGCCCATCTGCCCGAGCTGGTGGTGCTCCAGGTTGTGCTTGCGGGTGTTGACCTCGTCCTCGAGCAGCTTCTCGGGGACGGGCACCTCGACGAGCTCCAGCAGCTTCTCCAGGACGCGCTCCTGGGCCTGCGTGGCCTGGTCGTACTGCTTCGTGTTCTCGAGGCGCTTGCGGCTGTCGGCCTTGAGCTCGTCGAGGGTGTCGAACTCGGAGGCGAGCTGCGCGAACTCGTCGTCCAGCTCGGGGAGCTCGCGGGCGGCGACCTGGGTGACCTTGACGGTGACCTCGGCCTCCTTGCCGGCCGCCGAGCCGCCCTTGAGCTCGGAGGTGAAGGTGGCCTCGCCACCGGCCTCCAGGCCCTTCACGGCCTCGTCGATGCCTTCCAGCAGCTCGCCGGAGCCGATGGTGTAGGAGACGCCGCTGGCGACGCCGTCCTCGAGGATCTCGCCGTCGACCTTGGCCTCCAGGTCGACGGTCACGACGTCGCCGTCCTCGGCGGCACGCTCGACCGGGGAGGTCGAGGCGAAGCGCTCACGGAGCTGCTCGACCGCCTTGTCGATGTCCTCCTCGGACACCTCGACGGCGTCGACCTCGACCTCGATGGAGGAGAAGTCCTCGGGGAGCTCGAGGGCGGGACGGATGTCCACCTCGGCGGTGAAGTTCAGCGTCTCGCCGTCCTTCAGCTCCGTGATGTCGACCTCGGGCTGGCCGAGGACGTCGATCTCGGCCTCGTTGACCGCCTCCGTGTAGAACTTCGGCAGCGCGTCGTTGACGGCCTCCTCCAGCACGGCGCCACGGCCGAAGCGCTGGTCGATCACCCGGGCGGGGATCTTGCCCTTGCGGAAGCCCTTCACCGTGACCTGCTGGTTGATCTTCTTGTACGCCGCGTCGAGGCTGTCCTTGAGCTCCTCGAAGGGCACCTCGATGCTGAGCCGAACCCGAGTCGGGTTCAGGGTCTCCACGGCGCTCTTCACGGTTCGGTCTCCTTGGGGGCTGACTTCTTGGTTTCTGCAGGAGCCAGACCGGCTCCCGCGGATTCGCCGCCCGGAGGACCTACCAGAGGATGAGGCACACGGGCGTGCAGCTTGCATAGTAACGGCAGCGACGACACGCCCCAAAGGCGATCAAGCGAGGTGACCGCGCAGATGGCCGCTGACGGCCGGTGATGGCCGTTCGGTGGTCACCGATGGCCGGGTCGGTGGCCGGTGATGGCCGTACCGGCCGATTCGGTGGCCGCGCACGGCCGGTCGTTGGTCGGGGTGGCGGGATTTGAACCCACGGCCTTCCGCTCCCAAAGCGGACGCGCTACCAAGCTGCGCCACACCCCGTCTGGTGCGACACGTAGGGTACATGCCCGCAGGCCGCCTGACCGCCGCTTTTGCCCAGCCTCGGAGCGCGCCGCCGCGGGTCCGGGAAACGGGGTGTGCGCGGCAGGGTGCCGACCCGCTACGATGCCTGCAGTGCCGCGGTCGCTGACCTGCGGCGCGTCATGTGCGGGCGTAGCTCAATGGTAGAGCACTAGTCTTCCAAACTAGCTACGCGGGTTCGATTCCCGTCGCCCGCTCTGTACGACTGGGGCCGGGTCGGAGATCACTTCTGCGACCCGGCCCCCGTCGTGTTCGGGCGCCCGCCCACACGCGGGGGCGGGCCTCAGAAGCTGATCGAGTTGATGGTGTCCGCGAGGGAGTCGAGGAAGCGGTTGATCGACGGGGCCATGCCGGTCGAGGCGAGGAAGAAGCCGAACAGGATCGCGACTATCGCCGGCCCCGCCTTGATCGACCCTCCCCGGATGAGCACCACCAGGATGATCGCCAACAGCAGCACCACTGACAGTGAAATGGCCACAACTGATCACACACCCTCGGTCGGTCCGCACTCCCGAGACCATCGTGCCACCAACGGGGCCTCCCTATGCGGCCCGTGACACATCATCGCGCGGACGCGTCCGGCCGAGGGTGCGCCGCACAGCAATTCGAGGACGTACCCGCACAGGGAATTGGGGCAGTTCGTTGCCGTGTCCACACAACGCCTGCGCAGGTAATTCGAATTATGGCCGCAGCCCGATCAACACAGGTGCACAACCGGCGTTATGCACCTTTTAGTCGGGATGAATCGTGACATCAAGGCCGGATGCGCACTGGCCATCACCGGGCCACCACGCCCCGGGGCCAATGCGGCAGGCAATCCTCAGGGCAATAACAAGGAATGACCTGGGGCGTTTTACGAATACGCGCGCGCGACGCTAGGGTGCCTCAAATGTTCCACGCCGCCTCGTCTCTCGTTCCGAGCACCCGCTCGCGCCAGAACCAGAACGACCAGCACGACCAGCACGACGAGCACGACCAGCCCAGGGACAGATCCGTCGGACGGCCGTCCCCGCGGCCCGCCGCGAAGCGCGACGCGTTCTTCGACAACGCGAAGTACCTCGCGATCGTGCTGGTGGCCATGGGACACACCTGGGAGCCGCTGAAGGGCGACAGCCGGGTGCTCACGGCGGCGTACGTGCTGGTGTACACCTTCCACATGCCGGCCTTCATCGTCATCTCCGGCTTCTTCTCCCGCAGTTTCGACGGCAGCCCCGGCAAGCTCAAGCGGCTGGTGACGGGCATCGTCGTGCCGTACGTCGTCTTCGAGACCGCCTATCCGCTCCTGAAGACGTACGTCGACGGCTCCCCCCAGGACATCAGTCTGCTCGACCCCTACTACCTGACCTGGTTCCTGTGCGCACTGTTCATCTGGCGGCTGACCACACCCATCTGGAAGCTGGTCCGGTATCCGCTGCCGCTCGCGCTGGGCATCGCCATGCTGGCGTCCGCCACCCCGAACATCGGTGGTGACCTGGACCTCCCGCGCGTCCTTCAGTTCCTGCCGTTCTTCGTGCTGGGACTGATCCTGAAGCCGGAGCACTTCGCGCTGGTGCGCCGGCGCTCGTTCCGGATCGCGGCGGTGCCGGTGTTCGCCTTCGCGCTGGCCTTCGCCTGGTGGGCGGTGCCGCGGATGAACAGCGGATGGCTCTACCACCGCAACTCCGCACAGGAGCTGGGCGTCCCGTGGTGGGTCGGTCCCGTCATGCAGCTCGCCCTGTTCGGCTGCTCCCTGCTGCTGACCGCCTGCTTCCTCTCCTGGGTGCCGGGGCGCACGATGTGGTTCACGGCGCTCGGCGCGGGCACGCTCTACGGCTACCTGACGCACGGCCTGCTGCTCAAGACCGCCGACTACCGCGGCTGGTTCGATCACCCCGCGCTGCACCGCCCGCTCGGGGAGATCGCGGCCACGGTCGCCGCGGCCGCAGCCGTCACCCTGTTGTGCACCGCGCCCGTGCGGCGGGTGCTGCGGTGCGTGGTGGAACCGAAGATGGACTGGGCCTTCAAGCGGGACGCCGCCGAGCTCGCCCGCGAGCGTGAAAAGGCCGAGCAGGCCGAGAAGGCCGAGCAGCGGCAGACGCCCGGCGTGCGGGGACAGCAGGAGCGGCCGGCGGACGTCGCGGGCTAGACGCCCTCGTCCCGCCGGGCCGTGAGGCCGAGGAGCGCGCGCATCCGTGCGTACTTCTCGGTCAGCCGCGCCCGGGTCGGTGCGTCCAGGACCGCGAGCCGCGCCGGGTCCGCGTTGTGCGCCAGGTCCGCCTCCTTCACCAGCAACGCGCCCGGCGTGGCCAGAACGCGCCCCGCGTACGCCTCCGGCGTCTCCCCCGCCCGTTTGGTGACCGCCAGGACCACGGCCTTCGTACGGTCGCTCAGCGCCGCCTCGTCCAGCCAGGTCTCGGACAGGGCGTCGTCCTCGACGGCGTCGTGCAGCCAGGCGGCCGCGATCTGATCGGCGTCGCCGCCCCGCGCGCGTACGCCCTCGGCGACCGCCTGGAGGTGCTCGGCGTAGGGGCGGCCCGCCTTGTCGGTCTGTCCCTGATGGGCGGCGCGGGCGAGGCTCTCGACCTCGGACAGGGTGAGCATCGTGGGTGGCCCCCTCGGGGGTGTCGGGAGCCCCGGCGGAGCTCAGGAGGGTTCGGGAGAGCCCAGGGCGGTACGGGAGAGCTCAGGACAGGGGGGACGACTGGGACGTCGGGCCCTCGCGGCAGACCAGCAGCAGGGCGCGGTCGTCGTTGACGTCCTTCGCCACCGCCTCGATCAGGTGCCAGGCGGCGCCCTGGAAGCCGCCGGCCACGTACCGGTCGGCCTCGCCGGTGAGACGGTCGATGCCCTCGACGATGTCCCGGTCGGAGGTCTCCACCAGGCCGTCGGTGAAGAGCATCAGCACATCGCCGGGGCGCAGCGAACCCTTCACGGGGTCGAACTGGGCGCCGTCGTACACCCCGAGGAGCGGGCCCTCGGCGGCCTTCTCCTCCCAGCGGCCACTGCCCGCGCTGAGCTGGAGGCCCGGCGGATGGCCGGCCGAGTAGAGCTCGTAGTCGCCGGAGTCGAGGTCGAGGACCAGGTGGATGGAGGTCGCGAAGCCCTCGTCCCAGTCCTGGCGGAGCAGATAGCCGTTGGCGGCCGGGAGGAAGGCGTGCGGCGGCAGCGAGCCGAGCAGGCCGCCGAAGGCGCCCGACAGCAGCAGCGCTCGTGAACCGGCGTCCATGCCCTTGCCGGAGACGTCGGTGAGGACGACCTCCATGGTGCGGCCGCCGTTCGTCCGCGCGGCGACGACGAAGTCACCGGAGAACGACTGGCCCCCGGCCGGCCGCAGCGCCATCTCGCGGTGCCAGCCGTGCGGCAGGCTCGGCAGCTTGCTCTGCACCCGGATACGTTCGCGGAGGTCGAAGAGCATGGTGCCGCCGCGCCGCCAGGGCACGCCGACCCGGCTGCGGAACTGGGCGATGAGCAATCCGAAGAAACCGCATGCTGCGACGACCAGGACCACGCCGGGGGTGACTCTGGACGGGCCCTCCGTGTACGGGCCCAGTTGCACCGACTCCACGATGAGGGCCGTGGCCGCCGCGGCGTACAGGCCGAGCAGGCTCGACGGGCGCAGCAGCAGTCCGCCGGCGACGATCGGCAGGACCAGTGCGGCCGGTGAGCACCACACCGAGTTGGCGAGCGTGGTGACGGCGATCAGCGGAACCGTGAGCAGCAGGAACGCCAGCGCGATCCAGTCCGAACCGTCGCCGCGGAAGTAGTCGACGGCGCTTCTGCGCAGGCCGGTGCGGACCCGGTGCATCAAGTGCTTCAACCGGGCCGTCAACGTCTCGGCTTCCGCGCGCCGCTGCCGTCCTACTGCCATTAGTTCGGGACCCTATCCATCGAACCCGCCGCTTGGCACGGGAGGTCCCACTTGTCCCCCCTCCGAGGCTCAACTTCACAGTGAACTTCACGGAAAGCGCTCGCGCCCCGAGGAGGGAGAAATTGGCTGGCTCGTCCCGCATGGGACTGCTAGGCATGAGTCCATGACGAGTGAGGCGACGGGCCGTGCGACCTCTTCCGCGGCCGAGCGCCGGGAAAAGCGGAAGGTGCGGGAGATGCGGGAGTCGCGGGAACCACGAGTGCTGCGCCGGGACGAATGGGACGAGTGGTACGACACCCTGCTCCGCGCCTTCGGCGGGATCGGGGACTCGACCGAGGAACGGGAGCTTTTCAGGGCGCTCACCTCGTACGAGCGCTCCCTGGGCGTGTGGGACGGCGACCGGTGCGTGGCCACGGCGGGGGCGTACGACTTCCGGCTGACGGTACCGGGCGGGGCCTCGGTGCCCGCGGCGGGCGTGACGATGGTCGGCGTGAGCGCGACCCATCGGCGGCGCGGGGTGCTGACCTCGATGATGCGGCGGCAACTGGACGATGTACGGGCGTGGGGCGAGCCGCTCGCCATCCTCACCGCCTCCGAACCGGACATCTACGGACGGTTCGGGTACGCCGCCGCGACCTTCGGACTGCACGCCGAGATCGACACCAGTCGGGTACGGCTGTCCGTCCCGGCCGGCACGGACGACGTACGGCTGCGGTACGTCGACCCCGGCGCGGAACTCGAGGTGTGCGAGGCGGTGTACGCGCGGACCGTGCCCGCCCGGGCCGGGATGCTCGCGCGCCGGCCCGGCTGGGAGCGGCTGGGGCTGCTCGATCCGGAGAGCGAGCGGGGCGGGGCGTCGCCGCTCCAGTGCGTGCTCGCCGAGCGGGACGGGAAGGTCACCGGGTACGTCCGCTTCCGGGTGCGGTCCGAGTGGCGGGACAGCGGGCACAACGGGCAGGTGCGACTCCAGGACCTGGTGGGGGTCGATCCGGTGTCGGAGGCGGCGCTGTGGCGGTTCCTGTTCGGGATCGACCTCACGACCTCGCTGAAGGTGCGGGGGCGGCCGATGGACGAGGCGTGGCAGCATCTCGTCTCCGACATCCGGCGGTGCGAGCTGCGGGTGCGGGACTCGTTGTACGTGCGGCCGGTGGACGTGGGCGCGGCGCTCGAGGCACGGACGTATCAGGCGCCGGTGGACGTGGTGTTGGACGTCGAGGACGCCTTCTGCCCCTGGAACTCCGGGCGTTGGCGGCTGTCGGGGGATGCCAAGGGCGCGGTGTGCGGGCGCACCTCCGACGCCGCCGATCTCGCTCTGTCCGTACGGGAGTTGGGGGCGGCGTATCTCGGGGGTGTCAGCCTGGCCTCGCTGGCGGGGGCCGGGCGGGTGCGGGAGCTGCGGCAGGGCGCGCTGGCGGAGGCCTCCGTCGGGTTCGGGGCGACCGCCGCCCCCTGGCTGCCGCACGGGTTCTGACGGTCTGCTTCCGACGGGGCCGCGCGGTCGGTTCCGCCGGCAGGTCGGGTGCCGGCGGTCAGTTCTTCTGGCAGGTCGGGCACCAGAAGAGGTTGCGGGCGGCGAGGTCGGCGGTGCGGACGGCGTCGCCGCAGAGGTGGCAGGGCTGGTGGGTACGGCGGTAGACGTACACCTCCCCGCCGTGGTCGTCGACGCGCGGCGGGCGGCCCATCGCTTCCGGGGTGTGCTGCGGGCGGACCGTGTCGATGCGGTTGTTGCGGACGCCCTCGCGCATCAGGGCGACCAGGTCGGCCCAGATCGCGTCCCACTCGGCGGGGGTGATGTCCCTGCCCGCGCGGTACGGGTCGATGCGGTGCCGGAAGAGGACCTCGGCCCGGTAGACGTTGCCGACGCCGGCGATGATCTTCTGGTCCATGAGGAGGGCGGCGATCGTCGTACGGCTGCGGGAGACGCGGGTGTACGCGGCCCGGGGGTCGGCGTCGGCGCGGAGGGGGTCGGCGCCGAGGCGGGCGTGTATCGCCTGCTTCTCGTCGCCCGTGATCAGGGCGCAGGTGGTGGGGCCGCGGAGGTCCACATAGGAGGTGACGTCGGCGAGGCGGAGACGGACGGTGTCCGTGGGCGGTGGCGCGGGGGCCGGGCCGAAGGTGACCTTGCCGAAGAGGCCCAGGTGGATGTGGATCCACCGGTCGCCGGTGAAGCCGAGGAAGAGGTGTTTGCCGTGGGCCTCGGTGCGGGTGAGGGGGGTGCCGGTGAGGAGGGCGGCGGCGTCGGTGAACTTGCCCTGGGGGCTGGTTACTTGGAGGGGGTGGTGGGTGAAGCGGGCGTAGTCCTGCGCCAGTCGGTGAATCGTGTGCCCTTCCGGCACCGGGGTCTCCTTCTCTTTCCCACCCGCCCACCCGACTCGGTCAGTTGACAGGTCACCCACGCCGGGGCTCCGCCCCGACCCCTCACTCTCCCACCCACCCACCCGACTCGGTCAGGTGAGAGGTGGAGGTCCGGGGCTCCGCGGGGGCTCTGCCCCCCGCACCCCCAGCGGGGCTCCGCCCCTGCACCCCGGAGCAGGGCTTCACCCCTGGGCCCGGACAGGGCTTTACCCCTGCACTCCGGACAGGGCTTCACCCCTGGGCCCGGGGCAGGGCTTCACCCCTGGGCCCGGGGCAGGGCTTCACCCCTGGGCCCGGGGCAGGGCTTTACCCCTGGGCCCGGGGCAGGGCTTCATCCCTGGGCCCGGAGCGGGGCTTCGCCCCAGCACCCCGGCGGCTCTTTGCCTTTCCGCCCCGGTGAGGCTTCGTCTCTCCACCCCGGCGGGGTCTTGCCCCTCCGTCCCGGCGGAGCCTCTCGAGGCTTCGTCTCTCCACCCCGGCGGGGCCTTGCCCTCCGTCCCGGCGGAGCCTCTCGAGGCTTCGTCGCCGCGCGAGGCTTCGTCCGCGGCTACTGCTGCGGGTGGTGGGGCGGGATTGCCGGGAGGTCGCCCGTGGTCTCGTACGACGACAGCATGTCGATGCGGCGGATGTGGCGTTCGTCCTCGGAGAACGGGGTGGCGAGGAAGGTCTCGACGAACTTCGTCGCCTCGTCCTGGGTGTGCATGCGGGAGCCGACCGCGACGACGTTGGCGTTGTTGTGCTGGCGGCCGAGGGACGCGGTCTCCTCGCTCCAGGCCAGGGCGGCACGAACGCCCTTCACCTTGTTCGCCGCGATCTGCTCGCCGTTGCCGGAGCCGCCGATCACGATGCCGAGGGACTCGGGGTCCGCGGCCGTCCGCTCCGCGGCGCGGAGGCAGAACGGCGGGTAGTCGTCCTGGGCGTCGTAGATGTGGGGCCCGCAGTCGACCGGGTCGTGACCCGCCGCCTTCAGCCATTCGACGAGGTGGTTCTTGAGTTCGAAGCCGGCATGGTCCGAGCCGAGATACACGCGCATGGGATGAGTGTGACACGAGTGTTGCGGGGTAGCAGCGCCGGGTGCCGCGTCCGAAATCCCTGAGCAATCCCATAGAAGCTCAGGAAAACCTCAAGTAACGATCTGGAATCAAAGGTTCCCGAATTCATTCGCCTCGGATTCACTGGACCGGCTTGTACGCCCCCCACGCACGACGCACCTGATTCCCCTCACGCGGCGCAAAGGAAAACCATCCTCATGACTTCGCAGCCGACCCTCACCAAGGCCGACCACGGCCCCGGAGGTTCCGGAGAACCCGGAAGCGGATCCGGGTCCGGACTTCAGGCAGGGCTCAAGAACCGGCATCTGTCGATGATCGCCATCGGCGGGGTCATC
Source organism: Streptomyces sp. NBC_00080 (assembly GCF_045041255.1). Lineage (NCBI taxonomy): Bacteria > Bacillati > Actinomycetota > Actinomycetes > Kitasatosporales > Streptomycetaceae > Streptomyces > Streptomyces sp. NBC_00080. Next base: position 6,138,447 of record NZ_CP108235.1, on the reverse strand, counting down.
GGAGCCGGATTGTTCGTCGGTTCCAGTTCCGGTATCGCCACCGCCGGGCCGGGCATTCTGCTGTCCTACGCTCTCGTCGGCACGCTCGTGGTGCTGGTGATGCGGATGCTCGGCGAGATGTCCGCGGCCAATCCGACCTCCGGTTCGTTCTCCGCCCACGCCGACCGGGCGCTCGGCCGCTGGGCCGGTTTCTCCATCGGCTGGCTCTACTGGTTCTTCTGGGTCGTCGTGCTCGCGGTGGAGGCCACCGCCGGGGCCAAGATCCTCGAAGGGTGGATGCCCGGCGTACCGCAATGGGGATGGGCGCTCATCGTGATGGTGGTGCTGACCGCCACCAACCTCGTCTCCGTCGGGTCCTACGGCGAGTTCGAGTTCTGGTTCGCCGGGATCAAGGTCGTCGCGATCGGCGCCTTCATCATCGTCGGCGGGCTCGCCGTTTTCGGCGTGCTGCCCGGTGTCGACAGCGACAAGGCGGGACTCGGCAACCTCACCGACCACGGCGGCTTCCTGCCCAACGGACCCGGCGCCATCCTCACCGGTGTGCTGCTCGTCGTCTTCTCCTTCATGGGCAGTGAGATCGCCACCCTCGCGGCCGGCGAGTCCGAGAACCCGCAGCGTGCCGTGACGAAGTCCACGAACAGCATCATCTGGCGCATCGGCGTCTTCTACCTCGGTTCGATCTTCGTCGTCGTCACGCTGCTGCCCTGGGACGACGCGGCCATCAAGGAGCAGGGCTCCTACGTGGCCGCCCTCGACTCCCTCGGGATCGCGCACGCCGGTCAGATCATGAACTTCATCGTGCTGACGTCGGTGCTGTCCTGTCTCAACTCCGGCCTCTACACGGCCTCCCGCATGGCCTTCTCGCTCGGCGAGCGGGGTGACGCGCCGAAGATCTTCGCCCGGACGACGAGCCGTGGTGTTCCTCTCGCCGCGATCGTCGCCTCGGTGACGTTCGGGTTCGTCGCCGTCTTCTTCAACTACAAGTTCCCGGACTCCGTCTTCCTCTTCCTCGTGAACTCCAGCGGCGCCGTGGCCCTGTTCGTCTGGCTCGTGATCTGCTTCTCGCAGCTGCGGATGCGGAAGATCATCCAGGCCGAGTCGCCGGAGAAGCTGGTCGTGAAGATGTGGCTGTACCCGTATCTGACCTGGGCGACGGCCGCGCTGATCGTCTTCGTGCTCGGTTACATGCTGACCGACACCGAGGGGGAGAGCAGCGGGCGGACGACCGTGCTGCTGTCTCTGCTCGTCGCCGCCCTCGTCGTCGCCGTCGCCTTCCTGAAGGAGGGCCGGGTCAAGGCCAAGGCCAAGGCCGGGGCCGGGGCCGGGGCCGGGGCCGGGGCTCCTGCCCCCGCCTCTGTCTCTGCCTCTGGCTCTGACTCGGTCACCGGCACCGGCACCGGCACCGGCGGCCGCGAAGTCGAGTAGCTTCCCCCGGAGGCCGATGAACGGGGTCCGCTTCGGCGGGCCCCTTCTCGTCGTCATCGCCATCGTCACGTCACATCACGGTGAAGCTGTCCTTGACCTTCTCGTACGTCTTCTGGGCCGCCACCTCGGCCGCGGGCTGGTACCAGGTGTTGATCTGGTACGACTTCCCGCTCTCGTCGAAGCCCAGGAGCCGGGCGTGCCAGCGGGTGCCCTGGAGCGTGAACGTGTACTCCCAGACGACCGCAGGCAGGCCTCGGAACGTCGTCTCCTCAAGGCGGATCTTGCTGTAGTCCCGGCCCTGGTGGGCGTTCCGTTCGGAGGTCCGCCAGGTGTCCATCAGGTCGCCCCGGGCCAGGGAGGACTTGGCGACGAGTTCCTGGCTGCCGTCGGGTGACGTGTAGTGCACCTCCGCTCCCGTCTTCACGTCCCGCCGCCAGCCCTTGGGCGTCGCCCACGCGAAGCCTCCGGCCTCCTGGTGCGTGCCCGGGGGCAGGCTCGGGGGCCTGAACGTCCCCTCGACCGTGGGCGACGCCGAGGGAGTCGCACCGGAGCCGGAACCGGAACCGGTGCCGGTGCTCGAACCGGCGACGGGGGACGGATCGGGCGAGGAGCCGTCTGCCTGGTTGCCGCCGTCGTGCGAGCCGGGGGCCGATGCCAGCACGATCGCGAGGACCGTGGCCACGACGACGACACCGACGGCGGCGACCGCGCCGGACCGGCGCCCCGTCCAGCCCCTCGTCCAGCCCCCCGTACGGCGCCCGGCGGAAGTGGCCGGGACAGCCGGACCGGGCAGCTCACCGCCGGTTGGCGGGCCCGCTCGACGGGTCGGCGACGAGTGCGGGGCCGGGTGCGGGGCCTGGTCCGGGGCCGGGTGCGGGGCCTGGTCCGGGGCCGGGTTGCGTTCCGTCACCGCTCGGGAGCGGGCGAGCGAGATGCCGGAGCGCGAGGGCGGGGTTCGCGGCGGGCTCGGGGACGGAGGTTCGGAGCCCGACTCCGAGCGCATCTCCGAGGCCGCTTCGCTGGAGGCCTCGGCGGAGGCACGGTTGGAGACACCTATGGAGGCATCGGCAGAAGCATCGGCTGCCACAGGGGGTTCGTCGGGCGAGTGGGGCGGACGGGGCGAGTGGGGCGCCTTGATGGGGTTCAGGAGTACGCGAGTCGGCGCTTCCCGCAATGGCAACTCCCCCACGTCCGAGAGCGGTTCCGGCCACCGGCCCCCTGTCGCCCCCTTGGCCTCCTCGTTCCCCTCAGTCCCCGCGATCCCCGCGATCCCCGCGACCCCCTCCCCGCTGTCGGCGTCGCCGGTGTCCACCACCTCCTCTGCTCCCTCCTCCACCACCTCCACTTCCGGCGTCGGCGTCGGCGTCGGTGCGAGCGGCGGGCAGGCTATGCGCTCAAGGGTGGATTCCAGGTCGGTGAGGGTGGGGCGGGCCGTGGGTTCCTTGGCCAGGAGGGCGGTGAGGACGTCGTACAACGGGCCCGCGTTGGACGGGAGTCGGGGCTCCTCGTAGAGGACCGCGTGCAGGGTCGCCAGGGTGGTGTCCCGGGAGAAGGGCGAGTGGCCGGCCAGGGCGGCGCAGAGGGTCGCGCCCAAGGACCACACGTCGGAGGGCGGGCCCTGCGGGTGGCCCGAGATGCGCTCGGGGGCCATGTAGTCCGGGGAGCCGACCAGCATGCCGACCATGGTCAACGCCTTCGTGTCCTGGATCGCGGCGATGCCGAAGTCGGTGAGCACGATCCGTCGGACGTCGGTCTCCCCGTTGCCCACGCCTCCGCTGTCCCCTCCGCTTTCCCCGCTTTCCCCGCTCTCCACCAGCACGTTGCCCGGTTTGATGTCGCGGTGCAGTACTCCCCTCGCGTGCACCTGGCGCAGGGCCGTGACCAGGCCCAGGCCGATCCGGGCGGCTTCACGTGGGCCCAGCGGGCCTTCCTCGGCCATGATCCGTTCGAGGGAGCGGCCGGCCACCAACTCCATGACGATCCACAGACGTTCGCCCTCGTCGACGACGTCGTAGACGCGCACCACGTTGGGATGGTCGATGCGGGCGGTGGCCCTGGCCTCGCGCAGGGTGCGTTCGCGGCGGGTGCGGGTGTCCTCCGAGTCGAGGCCGTCGATGCGCATCTCCTTCACCGCGACCTGCCGGTCGAGCACCTCGTCGGTGGCTCGCCACACGCGCCCCATTCCGCCCTGGCCGATACTCTCGACCAGCCGGTAGCGCCCCGTCACCAGTAACCCGGAGAAACCACCGCTCCCGAAATTCTCTGCATTCCCCGGTTTCTCTGCGTTTCCCGCATTTCCCGGCAATCCGCTGCACCCCCTCCATTGCCCGGCTCCGGAACACAATAGTCACACTTAAGGCCCTATCAGCATAGTGTGGAGAAATCTTGTGGTACCTCTTCCAGTACTGCGAATTCAGGCGCAGCCAAGGGGGGGCGAACATGAGTTCTCGTCGTGCGACGACCGTCGCCGGATCGCTGGTCGTGGCATCTTTCTCGGCGGTGTTGATCCTTTCCTTCCCTGCCGGGGCGGACGATCAGGGGCCGGGAAGCGGCAAGGGGGGAAAGCCCGTCGACGAGGCGCCCACGGGCGTGAAGACGACGACGACACTGCCGGAGCGGATCTCGGTCGACAACAGTTCCGGGAAAACGGCGATCACCGCCACCGTGAAGAACGAGGGGACCAAGGACAGCGGACAGATAAAGCTTTTGGTCGTCGGTTTCGACGGCCTCGCAGTCAAAAGCGTTCAGGGCTGTGACGCCATCGCGGAGAAAGATCTTCCGGAGGGATCCAACAGCGGTTTCTCCTGCCCCATCGACAATCTCGCGGCCGGGGCGTCGAAGTCGTACGCCGTCGACGCGACCTTCGACCTGAGCAAGACCGGGAAGATCTGTCTGCCCGTCCAGACCGCCGACGGGAAGAAGACGTTCTGGCAGCAGGGCCCGGTGCCGTTCGGTACGACGAACCCGTCGCCGAACGCGCCCGCCACTCCGCTGCTCCTCGGCACCGACAACACGCCGGTGGGTCCCGGCGGCGACGAACTGCCCAAGACCGGTGTCGGGCAAAACGTGTTGCCGCTCGGCGCGGCCGGAGGCGCACTGCTCGCGGCGGGCGCGGCCGGACTGTGGTGGTCCCAGCGGCGGCCGGAGCGGCGGGAGAGCTGACCGGGCCCCACGCGAAAGGGGTTCGCCGGGCCGGGTCGCGTGACGCGACCCGGCCCGGCGAACCCCTTTGTCATCGCCCGAGGGCGGTTACTCCTTGACGAGCTTCCAGGCCGTCGGGAGCAGGCCCATCGCCAGGGCCGCCTTGACGGCGTCGCCGATCAGGAACGGCGTGAGGCCGGCCGCGATCGCGGCGGAGGCGCTCATGTCGGCGGCGTAGGCCAGGTACGGGACGCCGACGAGGTAGATGATCGCCTCGCCCAGCAGCATCGTGCCCGCCATGCGCAGCACGGAGCGGTCGGCGCCCCGGCGGGCCAGGGCGCCCACGGCGGCGGTCGCGAGGATCATCCCGAGGATGTAGCCGAAGGAGACGGAGACACCGGAGCTGCCGTTCGCGAACCACGGCACACCGGCGAGACCGGCCACCGCGTAGACGGCGAGGGAGGAGACACCTCGGCGGACGCCGAGGGTGGTGCCGACGAGCAGCGCCGCGAAGGTCTGGCCGGTCACCGGGACCGGGGAGCCGGGGACCGGGACCGCGATCTGGGCCGCGAGGCCGGTGAGCGCGGCACCGCCGAGCACGAGCGCGATGTCCCGGACACGGGAAGCGGGGAGGAGGTCGGCGAGGACCTTTCCGGGACGAGCGGGGGTGACGGCGGCGGTGCTCATGGGGACTCCGCGAGATCGGGACGGACGGGACACGGCGACGCTATCCCAGGGCGATCGGGGCGATCACCGTCCGCGGTCGACAAACGGTCGAACCCGAGGTTGGTGGGCTCCTGACAAAGGGTGGGGGTTACACGCGGTACGGGGTGACCCTGGTCACTGAGGTGGAGTGGTCCGGGATACGCGGGTGCCCCGGGCGGTCTCTGTAGGGTTTCGCCAACCGAACGGCGGGCCGTCTCGCCCGTCGGTCGCCATCTGGGCAGGGCCGAGCCCCTTTGCTAGCTTCGAGCCATGGTTGCCCAGGCCCAGGCCCTGAACTTCTCGTCGCGTCGCCACGTCGACCTGCGACGCGTGGGCGCGGCCGCCTGTCGCCCTCCGGTGTGAGGCGGGCGGAGCCGATCATCCGGCGCGCCGCGCTCCACAGACGGCGCAGTGTCGGACCGGCTCCCGACTTCCGAGGAAGTTCCCCATGCCCCGTACCGCGGCTCCTCCCGCCCCGCCCTCTCCCGTCACCCGGGTCGCCGACAGCGACCGGCGGCGTACCAGCGCCAGCGTGATCCTGCGGTCCGTGCTGGAGCACGGGCCGGTCGCGCGCTCCACCATCGCCCGGCTCACCGGGCTGTCCCCCGCTTCCGTCACCGACCACTGTGCCCGGCTCACCGGGCTCGGGCTGCTCCGGGAGGCGGCGGTGCCCCGGCGCAGCAACGGGGTGGGCAGGCCGCACGTTCCCGTGGATCTGGACGACTCGCGGTTCGTGGTGGGCGGGGTGCATGTGGCGGTGCCTTACACGACCGTGTCGCTGCTGGATCTGCGCGGCCGGGTGGTGGCACGGCGGGAGTTGAAGCATCGGGGCCGGCTCGAACCGTCCGGGGTGCTGGCGCGCGCCGCCGACGGGCTCGGCGCGCTGCTGGGTGAGGCCCCCGGCTGCCGGGCCCTCGGCGTGGGGGTCGCCGTGGGCGGCTGGGTGGACCGCGATTCGGGGACCGTCGTCGAGCATCCACTGCTGGGGTGGCGGGACGCGCCGGTGCGGGAGGCGGTCGGCGCGCACACCGGGCTGCCGGTCCAGGTGGACGGCCACGCCCGCGCGTTGGTCAACGCGGAGCGGCTGTTCGGGCAGGCACGCGGCAACCTGAGCGTGCTGCATCTGTTCGTCGGGAACGTGGTCGACGCGGCGTTCGCCACGCACGACGAGGTGCACCACGGGCCGCGTTCGCAGGCGGGCGCCATCGCGCATCTGCCGTTGGCCGGCGGCACGGAGCCCTGCGCATGCGGCCGGGCCGGCTGCCTCCAAGTGGAGCTCAGCGAGCGGACGTTGTGCCGACGGGCCCGGCAGGCCGGGGTGATCGACGGGGTGAACCCGATGCACGTGGTCGCCGCGGCGGACGCCGGGAACCCGGTGGCCGTACGGCTGTTGCGGGAGCGGGCGCGGATGGTGGGCCGGGCCGCCGGGCTGCTGCTGGACGTACTCAATCCGGAGCGGGTCGTCGTCACCGAGGTGGGCGTGCTGTTCCGGGATGACTGCCTCGCCGCGCTGCGGGACGAGGTCGGGGCGGGGCGCTCCGCCGCCGTCTCGCCGAGCAGCTTCCGCGACTCCGTGCTGGCCGTGGCGGGCGGGGCGGTGGCCCTGGACGTGCTCTACCGGGATCCGCTGGCCTCGTCCCGGCCGCGTCCCGCGGGCGTCCCACCTGAGCCGAGTTAATTCAGAAACTCCGAATGTTGACAGGCCCCACACGTGGACAGGAACATCTTTCTCATGAGCTGTCGCACCTTCTGTTGCTGACGCCCCGGCGCGCCGGGAGCGCGCCCTTCTCCTGCCTTTAGCCGCAGGCTTCGTTTCGGTCTTGTTGCAGATTCCTTGCAGATTCCTTGCGGATTCCTTGCGGATTCCTTGCGGATCTTCCGAGGGTCTTCCGCGGGCCTCCTGCGGACTTCTTGCGAATTCCTCTCGATTCCCGCAGGCCCTTGCGGCCTCTGCCACACCCGCTTTCCTCCGCCGGCTTCCGCCTGCCTTGTCTCCGTTTTCCCCTGGGGGTTCTCCCGTGCCTGTTTCCCGTACGCCCGGTGTCGACCGGCGTCTCTTCCTCGCCTCGCTGCTGGGCGCCGCCGCCGGTGTCGCCGGGCTCAGCGGCTGCGCCGAGAGCAGTGCCGCCACCGGTGGCGAGGGCGCCGCCACGGCCCCGCTCGCCGACAAGGTGCCCGCCGGCACGAGCCTGAAGATCGCCTCCTACCAGGGCGCGCAGCAGTTGCAGCTGAAGCTGGCGAAGCTGCCCGAAATGCCCTTCACGGTGTCGAACTGGCTGAACATCGGGGCCGGCCCCGACGTCATCAACGCCTTCCGCGCGAAGTCCCTGGACGTCGCCAACAACGCGGGCATTCCGCCGATCCAGGCGCATTACCAGGGCTTCGACGCGAAAATCGTCGCGATCAACATCACCCGCAAGCCGAACTACGTCTTCGCCACCAAGCCGGGCAGCGACATCAAGGCCGTCGACGACTTCCGCGGAAAGAAGCTGGCGTTCTCGCAGGGGCAGGCGCAGGGCGTCGTCCTGCTGCGGGCGCTGAAGAAGGCCGGCCTGAAGTACGACGACGTGAAGCTGGTCCCGCTGACCAGCAACCAGTTCCTCACCGCCCTTCAGTCGGGCCAGGTGGACATCGCCCCGCTCGGCAACACCCAGTCGCCCGCCTACCTCAAGCAGTACGAGTCCAAGGGCGCCCGGATCATCACCACCGACGTCGTCGACCTGCTCAGCCTGCTGTGGGCGCCGGCGTCCGTGCTGAACGACAAGGCGAAGGCCGCCGCCGTCGCCGCGTACATCCCGCGGTGGGCGCAGGGCCTGGTGTGGAGCTACGAGAACCCGGACGCCTGGAACGAGGAGTTCTACGTCAAGACGCAGAACCTGACCCTCGACCAGGCCCAGTCGATCACCGCGCTCGCCAACAAGCCGCTTTTCCCGCCGAGTTGGGACGAGGCCATCAAGTGGGAGCAGGAGACCGCGGACCTCCTCGCGGAGGGCGGCTTCGTGAAGAAGTTCGACGTCTCCTCGCTGTTCGACCACCGCTTCGAGGGCATCGCCGCCAAGTCCGTGGCAGCCGAGTACCGGAGTTGACCGCCATGACCACCAGTGCAAGCACGAGCACGACCACCGGCACGACCGCGACCACGGTCCCCGCCGTCGCCGTCACCGCCGACGACGGTCCTCGGGTCCGCCGCCGACAACGACGCCGTGGACTGGCTCCCGGCAAACCGTGGCCGGCCTCCCGGCTCGTCGGACCCCTGCTGCTCATCGTCCTGTGGGCCGCCGCCTCGGCCGCCGGGCAGCTGGACACCGGGGCGATCCCCGCGCCCTGGACGGTGCTGCGGACCGGCGTGAACCTGTGGACCGACGGGACGCTGACCACCGACGTCCTCACCTCGCTGGAGCGCGCCGCCTACGGCTTCGCGATCGGCCTGACCACCGGGGTGACGCTCGCGCTGGCCTCGGGGCTGACCCGGTCCGGGGAGGCCCTGATCGACGGGACCGTGCAGCTCAACCGGGCGATCCCGACCCTCGGTCTGATCCCGCTGTTCATCCTCTGGCTGGGCATCGGCGAGACCTTCAAGATCGCGATCATCGCCATCGTCGTCTACATCCCGATCTACCTCAACACGCATGCCGCGCTGTCCGGCATCGACCACCGGTTCGTCGAACTCGCCGAGGTGCAGGGCCTGTCGAAGGTCCAGTTCATCCGGCAGATCGTGATCCCCGGCGCCCTGCCCGGATTCTTCGTGGGACTCCGGCTCGGGGTGACCGGCTCCTGGCTGGGACTGGTGGTCCTGGAGCAGATCAACGCCACCAGCGGCCTCGGTTACATGATGTTCCAGGCCCAGAACTACGGCCAGTCGGACGTCATCCTCGTCGGCCTCCTCATCTACGGCGTCTTCGGTCTCCTTTCCGACACCGCGGTCCGTCTCATCGAACGGAGGGTGCTGTCGTGGCGCCGCACACTGAGCAGCTGACCCGCTCCGCCGCCGTCCAACTGCGCTGCCTGACACGGTCGTTCGAGGACCGCACGGTTCTCGACGGCATCGACCTGGACATCCCCGCCGGCCAGTTCGTGGCCCTCCTCGGGCACAGCGGGTCCGGCAAGAGCACCCTGCTGCGGGCGGTCGCCCACCTCGACCACGAGGTCGTCGGCAGCGGGCAGCTCACGGCCCCGGAGCGGGTGTCGGTGGTCTTCCAGGACTCCCGGCTGCTGCCCTGGCGGCGGGTGCTGGACAACGTACTCCTGGGTCTCGACGGCAAGGAGGCCGAGCAGAAGGGTCGCGAGGCCCTCGCCGAGGTGGGGCTGAAGGGCCGCGAGCGGGCCTGGCCCAACGAGCTGTCCGGCGGTGAGGCGCAGCGGGCCGCACTGGCCCGCTCACTGGTCCGCGAACCCGAACTCCTCCTCGCGGACGAGCCGTTCGGGGCGCTGGACGCTCTCACCCGGATCAAGATGCACACCCTGCTGCGCGAGCTGTGGGAGCGCCACCGGCCTTCCGTGCTGCTCGTCACCCACGACGTGGACGAGGCGATCGTGCTCGCCGACCGGGTTCTCGTCCTCGACCACGGCCGTATCGGCCTCGACCTGACCATCGACCGCCCGCACCCGCGCTCGTACCGGGACCCGCTGCTCGGCGAGTACCGCGAACGGCTGCTCGCCGCCCTGGGCGTCACGGAGGACCACAAGTGACCACGGCTCACCCCGGACGACAGCTCCACCTCAACGCTTTCCTGATGAACACCGGCCACCACGAGGCGTCCTGGCGGCTCCCGGAGAGCGACCCGTACGCCCACGTGGAGCTGGACCACTACGTCCACCTGGCCCGGATCGCCGAACGCGGCACCTTCGACTCCCTGTTCCTCGCCGACGGCCCGCAGCTCTGGGGCACCATCGCCCAGCGCCCGGCCGGCGCCCTGGAACCGCTCACGCTGCTGACCGCGCTGGCCACGGCCACCCGGCACATCGGCCTCATCGCCACCGCCTCCACCTCCTACAACTCCCCCTACAACCTGGCCCGTAAGTTCGCCTCGCTCGACATCATCAGCGGTGGCCGGGCGGGCTGGAACATCGTCACCACCGCCGGCGCCGAGGCCGCCCGCAACTTCGGTCTGGACGCCGAGCCCGCGCACGCCGAGCGCTACGCCCGGGCCGGCGAGTTCCTCGACGTGGCCCTGAAGCTCTGGGACAGCTGGGAGGACGACGCGGTCGTCGCCGACAAGGCGGCCGGCGTCTGGGGCGACGACGCGAAGGTCCACCCGCCCCGGCACCGGGGGACGTACTTCAGTGTCGAGGGCGCCCTCAACGTCCCGCGTTCCCCGCAGGGATACCCGCTGCTGGTGCAGGCCGGGTCGAGCGAGGACGGCAAGGCGTTCGCCGCCCGGTACGCGGAGGCGGTGTTCACCGCGCAGCAGACGCTCGCCGACGCGCAGGCCTTCTACGCCGACCTCAAGTCCCGTACCCGGCAGGCCGGCCGGGATCCCGAGCACATCAAGGTGCTGCCCGGGATCGTCCCGGTGATCGGATCGACGGAGGCCGAGGCGCGGGCAAACGAGCAGGTCCTGGAGGACCACATCGTGCACACGCACGGGGTCCAGCGGCTGGAGCAGCTGCTCCAGCTGGAGCCCGGCGCCCTGGAGCTGGACGCCGAGCTGCCCGCCGACCTGCCGCCGGAGAGCGCGATCGAGGGCGCCAAGAGCCGCTACACCCTCGTGGTGGAGCTGGCCCGGCGCGAGCGCCTCACCGTGCGGCAGCTGATCGGGCGGCTCGGTGGCGGGCGCGGGCACCTCACCTTCGCGGGCACGCCGGAGCAGGTCGCCGACGCGATCGAGAGCTGGTTCACCCAGGGCGCCGCCGACGGGTTCAACATCATGCCCGCGGTGCTGCCCTCGGGTCTGGACGCCTTCGTCGACCACGTCGTGCCGATCCTGCGCGCCCGTGGCCTGCTGCGGACGGAGTACGACGGCCGCCCCCGCAAGACCCTGCGCGAGAGGTACGGCCTGCCGCGCCCCGCCAACCAGTACGTGAACGCTCCCGCACCCGTCCTCGTCCGACCCTCGTCCGAAAGGAACCTCCCATGAGCATCGAGATCCACAAGGTCACCGCGCACATCGGCGCCCAGGTGTCCGGCGTCGACATCGCGAAGCCCCTCGACGAGGAGACCTCCACCGCGCTGCGCGAGGCGCTCAACGTCCACAAGGCCCTGGTCTTCGACGACGTGAACCTGGACGACGCGGGCCAGCAGGCCTTCGTCCGCCACTTCGGCGACCTCACCACCGCCCACCCGACCGTGCCTGCCGTCGACGGCTCCCCGAACGTGCTGCCGGTCGACAGTGAGCGCGGCCGCGCCGCCAACCACTGGCACACGGACGTCACCTTCGTCCTCAACCCGCCGCAGGCCAGCACCCTGCGCAGCCTGGTCCTCCCGCCGTACGGCGGCGAGACGCTGATCACCAGCTCGGCGGCGGCCTACCGTCAGCTGCCGGAGCCGCTCAGGCAGCTGGCCGACACCCTGTGGGCCGAGCACACCAACGACTACGACTACGCGGTGCCGGAGGAGACGGTCGACGAGGCGCAGGCCGCCGCGCGCGCCCAGTTCACCTCGATCAAGTACCGCACGGTCCACCCGGTGGTCCGCGTGCACCCGCTGACCGGGGAGCGCGGCCTGTTCATCGGGGGGTTCGCGCAGCGCATCGTGGGGCTGTCGCCGGGCGAGTCCCGCAAGATCCTCGACCTGCTCCAGTCGTACGTCACCCGGCCGGAGAACATCCTGCGCCACCGCTGGTCGGAGAACCAGCTGGTCCTGTTCGACAACCGCATCACCCAGCACTACGCGGTCGACAACTACGACGGCCGGCCCCGCCGGCTGCACCGGGTGACGGTCGCGGGTGACATCCCGGTCGGCATCGACGGCAAGGAGAGCTACTCGATCGAGGGCGACGCGGCGCACTACACGTCCGTAGCCGCCTAGACACACCGCGTATCCGGTCCGTCCGGATGCTGGGCAGCCCCTCCGCCGGTGCGGAGGGGCTGCCCAGACTGTGGGCGTTTTTGCCCATCTCACGCATTGGACGAGCCGCGCCCATGCCCAGCAGCACCACCGTCGGGACTCCACCGGAGCCGGACGTCACCCTGTCCCACGGCCTCAAACAGCGCCATCTGTCGATGATCGCCCTCGGGGGCGTCATCGGTGCCGGTCTCTTCGTCGGCTCGGGCGCGGGTATCGCCGCCGCCGGTCCGTCGATCGTCCTCGCCTACGCCCTCTCCGGCCTGCTCGTGATGCTGGTGATGCGGATGCTGGGCGAGATGTCGGCCGCGTATCCCTCGTCGGGCTCGTTCTCCGCGCACGCCGAGCGGGCCTTCGGCCCCTGGGCGGGCTTCACCGTGGGGTGGGCCTTCTGGGTCCTGCTGTGCACGGCCGTCGGCCTGGAGGGCATCGGCGCCGCGAAGATCGTCACCGGCTGGCTGCCGGGCACCCCCGAGTGGGCCTGGGTCGCCCTGTTCATGGTGGTGTTCTGCGGGACGAACCTGGCCGCCGTGAAGAACTTCGGCGAGTTCGAGTTCTGGTTCGCGGCCTTGAAGGTCGGCGCGATCACCCTGTTCCTGGTGCTGGGCGTGCTGGCCGTCGCCGGCGTCCTGCCGGGCACGGACTCCCCGGGGGCCTCCCATCTGGGCGAACTCTTCCCGCACGGCAGTCAGGGCCTGGTCGTCGGCCTGCTCGCGTCCGTCTTCGCGTACGGCGGCCTGGAGACGGTCACCATCGCCGCCGCCGAGTCGGAGGACCCGGTCCGGGGCGTGGCGAGCGCGGTCCGTACGGCGATGTGGCGCATCGCGCTGTTCTACGTCGGCTCCATGGCGGTCATCGTCACGCTCGTCCCCTGGGACGCGAAGGCGGTCGTCGAGCAGGGCCCCTACGTCGCCGCGCTCGACCGTCTCGGCATCCCGGGGGCCGGCCAGGTCATGAACGTGGTGGTGCTGGCCGCGCTGCTCAGCGCCATGAACGCCAACGTCTACGGCTCCTCGCGCATCGCGTACTCGCTGGTGGAGCGGGGCCACGGCCCGAAGGCGCTGGGCCGGGTGTCGAGCGGCGCACCCCGGGTCGCGGTGCTCGTCTCCTGTGTCTTCGGCTTCGGCTGCGTGCTGCTCAGCTACTGGCGTCCGGACGACGTGTTCCCCTGGCTGCTGAACATGATCGGCGCGGTGATCCTGGTCGTCTGGATCTTCATCGCGTGTTCCCAGCTGCGGCTGCGCGGCCGTCTGGAGCGGGAGGCGCCCGAGCGGCTTGCCGTCCGGATGTGGGCGTTCCCGGTGCTCACCTGGGTCGCCCTGGCGGGGATGGCGGCGATCTTCGTCCTGATGGCGCGGGAGCCGGGCACCCGGGTGCAGCTGTACTGGTCGGGCGGGATGACGGCGTTCCTGGCGGCCGTCGGGTACGCATGGCAGCGGCGGCGACGGCGGGAGCACGGGCGGGCCACGGACTGACCTGCCCGCCCCTCACCCGCTCCCCCCTCCCCCACCGGCCCTCACGCGAAAGACGCGTGGGGGCCTTTCCGTTGCCGCCAGGCCCGGCGGGCTTGCCCTGAACCCCCTTCTTGTTGCTAGCCTGCACTTGCAAGTTACTTGCAATAAGAGGTTTGAGGGGACCCCGCCATGCCCGTCTACACGCTGCCCGAACTGCCCTACGACTACTCCGCGCTCGCCCCCGTGATCAGCCCGGAGATCATCGAGCTGCACCACGACAAGCACCACGCAGCCTATGTGAAGGGCGCCAACGACACGCTGGAGCAGCTGGCGGAGGCCCGGGACAAGGAGCAGTGGGCGGCGCTGAACGGCCTGGAGAAGAACCTGGCCTTTCACCTCTCCGGCCACATCCTGCACAGCATCTACTGGTCCAACATGACCGGCGACGGCGGCGGTGAGCCCCTCGCGGCGGACGGCGTCGGCGACCTCGCGGACGCGATCACCGAGTCCTTCGGCTCGTTCGCCGGCTTCAAGGCCCAGCTGACCAAGGCGTCCGCGACGACGCAGGGTTCCGGCTGGGGCGTCCTCGCCTACGAGCCGCTCAGCGGCCGGCTGATCGTCGAGCAGGTCTACGACCACCAGGGCAACGTCGGCCAGGGTTCCGTGCCGGTCCTCGTCTTCGACGCCTGGGAGCACGCCTTCTACCTCCAGTACAAGAACCAGAAGGTCGACTTCATCGAGGCCATGTGGGCCGTCGTGAACTGGCAGGACGTGGCCCGGCGATACGAGGCCGCGAAGTCCCGCACGGACGTCCTGCTGCTCGCCCCCTGAGGCAGCGTGAAGCGTCCTGCCTCGTGATCGTCTTCTCACCCTTCACGGCGGCAGGCGGAGTGCAGGAGCGGCCCCGCGAGGACATGACTCGCGGGGCCGCTCCCGTACGCCCTGGCCGGGGGCTTCCCAAGGACCGCGTCGGGGGGCGACAGTGGCCCGCATGGGTCTTCCGAAGAGGCGTTGCCCCAACTGCGGGGACACCGAACAGCACTTCCGGCACCTGCGCGGCGCCGAGCGGGCCTTCGCCCTGACACAGACGCAGGTGCCGGCGCACCGGGCGGATCTCGACAAGTACCGGCGCTGCACCCGCGAAGGCTGTGTGCGGGTGCAGTCCTACTTCAACTGGCGGTCCGGCTTCGACCTTCCGGAGGAGTTCCGGACGTCTCCGCAGCCGACCACCTAGGGGAGATCCCCCGGCCCCGTCGGGGGATCTCCCCAGACTCCGGGTCCACCGATCGGTGGACGGGAAGTTCAACCGAGCACCTCTGTCCGCCAACTGCCCAGGCCGGACAGGCTTTTGGGCATGAACTCACTCACTGTGCGCATGGCGCGTTCCAGCGCGCGGCACCCCTGGCGGGCGATCGTCGGCTGGCTGGTCTTCGTGGCGCTCTGCCTGGCGGTGGGCAGTGCCGTCGGGATGAACAGCGCGAGGACGGCCGACTACCGGGTCGGCGAGGCCGGCCGGGCCGAGGCCATGGCGGCCGAGGGGCGGCTGGAACGCAGATCCGCCGAGCAGGTGCTGATCTCCGCGCGGTCGGGCACCCTCGGCACCGAGGCGGCCCGCGCCGCCGTCCGGGACCTCACCGCCCGGATGGAGCGGCGGCCCGAGGTCGCCGAGGTGGCCGCGCCGGTCCGCTCCGCCGACGGCCGGATCCTCATGGTCGAGGTGACGCTGCGGGGCGAGGAGCGGGACGCCAAGGACAAGGTCGACGCGCTCACCGCGCAGACCACGGCCGTCCAGCGGGCCCACCCGGAGCTGCTGCTCCAGGAGACCGGCAGCCCCTCCATCAGCAAGGGCGTCGACGAACAGCGCGGTGACGACCTCGCGCTCTCCGAGAAGATCACCCTGCCGGTCACGCTGCTGACCCTGCTGGCCGTGTTCGGCTCGCTCACCATGGCCGCCGTACCGCTGCTGCTCGCACTGTCGTCGATCGCGGCGGCCGTCGGGCTGTCGATGGTGGCCTCGCACGTCTCCCCGGACACCGGGGTCGGCACGAACGTCATCCTGATGATCGGCCTCGCCGTCGGCGTCGACTACACGCTCTTCCATCTGAAGCGGGAGCGCGAGGAGCGGGCCCGCTCCGGGGGGCTGCTGAGCTCGCAGGCCCTGGTCGAGCTGGCGGCCGCCACCTCGGGCCGGGCCGTGATGGTCTCCGGGCTCGCGGTCGTCGCCTCCACCACCACGCTGTACCTGGCCTCGGACGTCATCTTCTCCTCGCTCGCCACGGGCACCGTGGTGGTCGTCCTGGTCGCGATGGCCAGCTCCCTGACGGCACTCCCCGCGCTGCTGACGGTGCTGGGGAAGCGGGCGGAGCGCAGGGCCGCGCGCCGGGCGGAGCGGGGCAGGCCCGTCCGCCGCCTCCGCGGCGGAAGCGGCGGAAGCGGCGGAAGCGACGGAAGCGACGGAAGCGGTGAGAGGGGTGAGAGCGGCGGCCGGGTCTGGACCGCGCTGCTGCGTCCCGCCGCCCGGCACCCCCTCGCCACCCTCGGTGTCTCCGTCCTCGCCCTGCTCGCGCTCGTCGTCCCGCTGGCGGGCCTGCACATCACGGAGATGAGCCGGGACACCCACTCCCGGGAGATCCCCGCCATGCGGGTGTACGACCGGCTCAACGAGGCGTTCCCGCAGCACCGGGTCACCCACCAGGTGGTCGTGCGCGCCGACGCCGCACGGGCCGCCGAGGTCGCCGAGGCCCTGGACGCAGTGACCCGGCTCGCGGACGCCGACCCCCTGTTCACCGGCACGCCCCGGCTCCGCACCTCCGCGGACCACCGTGTCAGCACCCTCGAACTGCGCGTGCCGTACCTCGGCGACTCCGACCAGGCCTACGACTCGCTCGACCACCTGCGTCACGACTACCTGCCCGCCACCGTCGGCCGGATCGCCGGCGCCGAGTACGGCGTCAGCGGGGACGTGGCCCGGTACACCGACTATCCGGCACACCAGAACGGCAAACTGCCCCTCGTCCTCGGGGCGTTGCTGCTGGTGACCTTCCTGATGACGCTGTACGCGTTCCGCTCCGTCGTCCTCGGGCTGATCGGCGTGGTGCTGAACCTGCTGTCGGCGGCGGCCGCGCTCGGGCTGCTGGTCCTCGTCTTCCAGCACACCTGGGCCGAGGGGCTGCTGGACTTCCGCTCCACCGGGTCGATCGGGTCGCGGGTCCCGCTGTTCCTGTTCGTGATCCTCTTCGGACTCTCCATGGACTACCAGGTGTTCGTCGTCAGCCGGATCCGGGAGGCCGTGCTCGCGGGCGCCCCGACCCGGCAGGCGGTGCTCGACGGGGTCCGCCGGTCGGCGAGCGTGGTGACCAGCGCGGCGGTCGTGATGACGACGGTGTTCGTGAGCTTCGTCTTCCTGCACATCATCGAGATGAAGCAGATCGGGTTCGTGCTCGCGGCGGCCGTCCTGCTGGACGCCTTCGTCGTACGCATTCTGATCCTGCCGTCGGCGATGCTGCTGCTGGGCGAGCGGAGCTGGTGGCCGGCGCGGCCGGACCGGGGGACGGCGGAGCCGCGGGCCCAAGCGCCCACCGGGCGCCCGGTGGCCGACGTACGTTGATCGGTATGACCGCTCTCGCCGGGCCCTCCGCCGACGCCTTCTGGGCCACCTCCCTGCGCCGCTGGAACGCGGTGTGCTGGGTGCTGTTCGCGGCGATGGCCGTCGGGATCGCCGCCCTGGGCCGGCCCGGTGGGGGCATGTACGAGGCGCTCGCGCTGCTGGGCAGCGTGGTGCTGTGCTACGCGATCCTCGACCGCTTCCCGGACAATCCCGTGGTACGGCCGCACGGCTATCTCACGGTGCTGGTGCTCGCGCTCGGCGGGCTGGCGTATCTGCGCACCAGCTACGCGGCGCTGTTCATGGTGACGCTGCCCCACTACTGGATGTTCGGGCGGACCCCGAGGATCTCGATGGGGTTCCTGGGGCTCGCCACCGCCTCGACGCTGCTGGGCAGCTGGCTCCTGCAGGGCTGGTCGGCGGAGTTCCTCGGCGAGACGGCCGTGTCCACCCTCATCGTCGTCGCGGTGGGGGTGCTGATCGGGCTGTGGGCGCACTCGGTGGTCGCGCAGAGCACCGAACGGGCGCTGCTCATCGAGGAGTTGGAGCGGACGCAGGCGCAGCTCTCCGCGGCGCACCAGCGGCAGGGCGCGGCGGACGAACGGGAGCGGCTGGCGCGCGAGATCCACGACACCCTCGCGCAGGGCTTCGCGTCGATCGTGGTGCTGGCGGAGGCGGCCCGGGCCGGAATGGCGGCCGATCCGGGGCGCAGCGCCCAGCAGCTGCGGTCGATCGCGTCGACGGCCCGCGAGAACCTCGCGGAGGCACGGGAGTTGGTGGGCCCGGACGGGCAGGCGGGGGCCGCGGTGGCGGGCTCCGCGGCGCCGGCGCTACGGCGGGTCCTGGACCGTTTCGTCGAGGACACCGGGCTCAGCGTGGACGCCGACCTGGCGGACCTCGACTGCGACCAGCGGACCCGGATCGCGCTGCTGCGCTGCACCCAGGAGTCCCTGGCCAATGTGCGCAAGCACGCCCGCGCCTCCACGGTCGGGGTGGTGCTGGCCCGGCGCCCCTACGGGGTGGAGCTGGAGATCACCGACGACGGCGCCGGGTTCGTGGTGGAGGAGTCGAGGGGCTTCGGACTGGACGGGATGCGCAAGCGGGTGGCGGAACTGGGCGGACGGCTGACGGTGACCAGCTCGGTCGGGGACGGGACGCGGATCCTGGCGTCGATCCCGCTGGCCCAGGGCACGGAGGGAGCGGCATGAGCGAGGTGACGGCGCTGCGGGTCGTCGTGGTCGACGACCACACCGTGATGCGGGCCGGGGTGGTGGCCCTGCTGGCCGGTGAGGACGGCATCGAGATCGTCGGCGAGGCGGGCGACGGCCGTGCCGCCCTCGACCTCGTCGAGCGGCACGACCCCGACGTGGCCCTGGTCGATCTGCGGATGCCGGTGCTCGACGGGGTCACCACGACGACCGAGATCGTCGCCCGCCATCCGCGCACCCGGGTACTGATCCTGACGACGTACGACACGGACGCGGACATCGAGCGCGGGGTGGAGGCCGGCGCCATCGGCTATCTGCTGAAGGACACCACGCGCGAGCAGCTCGTCGACGCGATCCGGGCGGCGGCACGCGGGGAGACGGTGCTCGCGCCCCGGGTGGCCCAGAAGCTGGTGGCCCGGCTGCGGCGCCCGGTCCAGGAGGCGCTGACCGCCCGGGAGACGGACGTCCTCGGCGCGGTCGCCGACGGGCTGACCAACGCCGAGATCGGCCGGCGTCTCGTGATCTCGGAGGCCACCGTCAAGACCCATCTGCTGCGCCTGTTCGCCAAGCTCGACGTGAACGACCGGACCCGGGCGGTGGTGGTGGCCATGGAGCGGGGGCTGTTGCGCCCGCCGTGACTCAGGGCTTGCGGCCCACACCGCCGTGCTGGCCGATCGGCAGCGGGGGCGTTCCGTCCGGGCGCCACATCGGGACGGACACCACGCCCGGTGGCACCATGTCGAGCCCCTCGAAGTAGCCCTCGATCTGCTCGACCGGGCGCAGGAAGTACGGGACGGCCCCCGTCTCGTTGTAGGCGTCCTGGGCCCGCTCGTAGGCGGGATCGGTGCCACGGGAGCCGTCGTTGACGCAGAGGTGGCTGCCGGAGGGCAGGCCGGACAGCAGGGCGCCGACGAGGTCGCGGGCACGGTCGTAGTTCTCGACGTGGCCGAGGATGCCGCTGAGGATCAGGGCGGTGGGGCGGGTCAGGTCGAGTGTGCGGGCCGCGGCTTCCAGGATGCGCGCGGGCTCGTAGAGGTTCAGGTCCTCGTAGGCGGTGAAGCCCTCGGGGGTGGAGGTGAGCAGCGCGCGGGCGTGGGCGAGGACCAGGGGGTCGTTGTCGACGTAGACGATCCGCGACTCGGGCGCGAGGCGCTGGGCGACCTCGTGGGTGTTGTCGACGGTGGGAAGCCCGGTGCCGACGTCGAGGAACTGGCGGATGCCCGCCTCCTCGACCAGGTAACCGATGCTGCGGCCGAGGAACGCCCGGCTGCTGCGGGCGATGGTGACGATGCCGGGAAAGACGGCGGTGTAGGCGTCGCCGGCCTCCTCGTCCACCGGGTAGTTGTCCTTGCCGCCCAGCCAGTAGTTCCAGATCCGGGCCGAGTGCGGTACCGAGGTGTCGATCTCCGTCATGGGGTCCATGGTGCCCCGCGAGAATGCTCGCGGGGCACCACTGCCGTCACAGGTTGCTGAAGTCCGGGCCCTTGGTCCGGGTGCGCTTGATCTCGTAGAAGCCGGGGACCGAGGCGACGGCGAGGGTGCCGTCCCAGAGGCGGGCGGCTTCCTCGCCCTTCGGCGCGGGGGTGACCACGGGACCGAAGAAGGCGATCTGCTCACCGTCGGGGCCGGGGACGGCGATGACGGGGGTGCCGACGTCCTGGCCGACCTTCTCGATGCCCTCCTTGTGGGAGGCGCGCAGCTGGGCGTCGAACTCGAAGTCCGACTGCTCGGCGTACTCGATCAGGGACGCGGGCAGACCGACGTCCTTGAGCGCGCCGGCGATGGCCTCCACGGTCGGGCCCTCGCCGTTGTTGTGGATGCGCGTGCCGAGCGCGGTGTAGAGGGGGCCGAGGACGTCGGCGCCGTGCAGCTGCCAGGCGGCGGTGACCACGCGCACCGGCTGCCAGGCCTTGACCGCGAGCATCTCGCGGTACTCCTCGGGCAGCTCGTCGAGCTTGTTCTCGTTGAGGACGGCGAGGCTCATCACGTGCCAGCGGACCTCGATGTCACGGACCTTCTCCACTTCCAGCACCCACCGGGAGGTCATCCAGGCCCACGGGCAGAGCGGGTCGAACCAGAAGTCGACGGGGGTCTTCTCCGACATGTCTCTCCTTGAGCAATCCTCATGAGATAAGCGTTTCCCCCGTGAACACCGGCGTTCCTGCCGCACATTCCCTGCTGCCCCGCGTCAGGGGCGCGTGGCAGGATCACTCCTGTCCGAAAGCCCATGCTCAAGCACTGAGGGAGTACCGCCGTGCCCGGTGAGAACCTGTCCCGCGACGAGGCCCGGGAGCGGGCCGCCCTGCTGTCCGTCGACGGGTACGACGTGTCCCTCGACATCAGGTCGGCGGTCGGCGACCGGACCGGGGACGAGCCTCGCACCTTCCGGTCGGTCACCACGATCCGCTTCCGCAGCAGCGAGCCCGGCGCGTCGAGCTTCGTGGACCTGATCGCGCCGAGTGTGACGTCCGTCTCCCTCAACGGCCGCGACCTCGACCCCGGCGAGGTCTTCGACGGCGCCCGGATCCTGCTGGAGGACCTGGCCGCGGAGAACGAGTTGATCGTCGACGCCCAGTGCGCCTACTCCCGCACCGGCGAGGGCCTGCACCGCTTCGTCGACCCGGAGGACGGCGAGGTGTACCTGTACACCCAGTACGAGCCGGCCGACGCCCGCCGGGTCTTCGCGGGATTCGAGCAGCCCGACCTCAAGGCCCCGTTCCGCTTCGAGGTACGGGCGCCCGAGGAGTGGGTGGTGTGGAGCAACGGCGTCGGCGAGCGCACCGACGGGGTGTGGCGCTTCGCGGAGACGAAGCCGATCTCGACGTACATCACCTGTGTCGTGGCCGGCCCGTACCACTATGTGACGGACACGTACACGCGCGACCTGGGTGACGGTACGACGCTGGAGATCCCCCTCGGCGCGATGTGCCGCAAGGGTCTGGCGCCCCACTTCGACTCCGCGGACGTCTTCCTCGTCACCAAGCAGGGTCTGGACTTCTTCCACGACCACTTCGACTACCCGTACCCGTTCGGCAAGTACGACCAGGCGTTCGTGCCCGAGTACAACCTCGGCGCGATGGAGAACCCGGGTCTGGTGACCTTCCGCGAGGAGTACATCTTCCGGGGCAAGGTGACGCAGGCGTCGTACGAGGCGCGGGCGAACGTCATCCTGCACGAGATGGCACACATGTGGTTCGGCGACCTGGTCACCATGGTGTGGTGGGACGACCTGTGGCTGAAGGAGTCCTTCGCCGACTTCATGGGCACGTTCGCGAACGTCGGCGCGACCCGCTTCACCGACGCCTGGATCACCTTCGCCAACCGCCGCAAGGCATGGGCCTACCGCGCCGACCAGCTGCCCTCCACCCACCCGATCACCGCCGACATCCGCGACCTCCAGGACGCGAAGCTGAACTTCGACGGCATCACCTACGCCAAGGGCGCCTCCGTCCTGAAGCAGCTGGTGGCGTACGTCGGCCAGGACGCGTTCCTCGAGGGCGCGCGGCGCTACTTCAAGCGGCACGCGTACGGCAACACGCGCCTCGGTGATCTGCTGTCGGTGCTCGCCGAGACCAGCGGCCGGGACATGGGCGGCTGGGCGCGGTCCTGGCTCCAGACGGCGGGTGTGAACTCGCTGACCCCGCAGGTGCTGCTGGACCCGCAGGGCCGGATCGACGAGCTGGCGGTGGTCCAGGAGGCCGCCGAGGCGTACCCCGAACTGCGGCCGCACCGGGTGGCGATCGGCCTGTACCGCCGCGAGGAGGGTCGTCTCGTGCGGTACGCGCGCGCCGAGACGGACGTCGACGGTCCGCGGACGGTCGTGACGGAGCTGGCGGGTGCCGAGGCCCCGGAGCTGGTGCTGGTCAACGACGACGACCTGACGTACTGCAAGGTGCGCTTCGACGAGACCTCGCTGGCCACGCTGCGCGAGCACCTCGGTTCGATGACCGACCCGCTGGCCCGTGCCCTGTGCTGGTCGGCGCTGTGGAACCTGACCCGGGACGCGCTGCTGCCCGCGCCCGACTTCGTGGACCTGGTGGTGCGCTTCGGGCACCACGAGTCCGACATCGGCGTCCTCCAGATGCTGCACGCGTGGGCGGACTCGGCGCTGGTCCACTACGCGCCGCGGTCCTGGCGGCGGACGGGCGAGGAGCTGCTGGCCGGCACCGCGCTGCGGAATCTGCGGGCGGCCGCGCCGGGCAGCGAGCACCAGCTCGCCTGGGCGCGCTTCTTCGCGACGGTGGCGTCCTCCGACTCCGACTTCGAGCTGCTCCGGGGACTGCTGGACGGCGTGGCGACGATCGACGGCCTGGAGGTGGACCAGGAGCTGCGCTGGGTGTTCGTGGAGCCGCTGGTCGCACACGGGTACGCCGACGAGAAGGCGCTGGCGGCCGAACTGGCCCGGGACGACACGGCGTCCGGCAAGCGGCATCAGGTCCGCTGTCTCGCGGCCCGCCCGTCGCAGGCGGTCAAGGCGCAGGCGTGGGCCCAGCTGACGGAGTCGGACTCGCTGTCCAACGCGCTGGTGGAGGCGACGATCGCGGGATTCGCGCAGCCCTCACAGCGGGAGCTGCTCGTGCCGTACACGGAGAAGTACTTCGCGTCGATCGAGCGGATCTGGGCCGAGCGGTCGATCCAGATCGCGATGACCGTCGTCAAGGGTCTGTTCCCGTCGCTCCAGGACTCCCCCCGGACGCTGGAGGCGACCGACGCGTGGCTCGCGGCGCACGAGTCGGCGGCCCCGGCGCTGCGTCGGCTGGTACTGGAGGCGCGCGACGACCTGGCGCGGTCGCTGCGGGCGCAGGCGGGCGGCGCGGGGGCCTGAACCGACCGAGCGCTCCGGCCTTGAGCTTTGGCCATGAATTCCGCTGACGGTCACCGTTACGGAATTCAGGTATTCCGACCCGTAACTCCTGGCTCCCCCATTCGGGACCAGGGGTTTTCGGCGCCCCATCGGCATCCGAACACCCGTCCTTTAGGACGAGCTTGTCCGGATTTGTCGACGGGTGTGTAACAGCGGTTAAGAGACCGGCCGGACGCGGAATCCCCGTTGCATGAACCACCACAACACCCCGCTCCCCCAGGTTCCCTCGGCGTCCCCCCGCCCCGTCCGTCACCTCTCGGACGTACAGTGCCGCGTCACGACGGCGGGCCGGCTCCGCGCGCAGGGCGTCGCCGTGGCCGAGGCGAACGAGCAGTGCCGTCCCGGCGGCCCCTGGCAGCAGCTCCTCCCCGGCGTGTACCTGCTCCACCCGGGCCCGCCGACCAGCGAGGAGCGGCTGCACGCGGTGCTGATGTACGCGGGCCGCGACACGGCGACGCCGCCGCCCGCGGTGCCGAGCCAGCCGGGCGCCGGCGATCCGCACCGGCCGGTGTACAAGGAGGCGATGATCACCGGGCTGGCGGCCCTGAACCTGCACGGGCTCTCGTCCGCTCCCCCGCTGCCGTCCCTGGAGCACATCGACGTCCTGGTCCCGCGGCTGCGCCGGCTGCGCTCGACGGGCTGCGCCCACGTCGTCCGTACCGGCTCCCTTCCGGCTCCCGAGCAGGCCACGGGAGTTCCGGTGGCGCCGGTGCCCCGCGCGCTGGCCGACGCGGTGGCCCAGTTGACGGACGCGGCAGTGGTGCAGCGGCTGCTGTCCGAGGCGGTACGCGGGGGCCACTGCGAACCGACCGCGGTGGTACGGGAGTTGAACAACGCCAAGCTGCTGAGCCGCCCGCACGTGGTGGACGCGGTGGACTCGCTGCTCGCGGAGGGGCGCGCGTTCGCGGAGGACCGGCTGTACACGATGGTGTGCGACTACGGCCTTCCCGACCCGGTGTGGAACGTGGACCTGCGCCTGCCGGGCGGTCCCCACCTGGGCGGTCTGGACGCGTACTGGCCGGAGCAGGCGGTGGCGGTCGAACTGGACACCCGGGCACCGCGACAGGACGAGGACGCGCTCTGGTCGGAGTACGCCCGCAAGCGTGAGCATCTGGAGCGGCTCGGCATCACGGTCGTGTACATCACGCCGAAGAAGCTGAGGGACGCGATGGAACAGCAGGCGGCGGTGGTCCGCACGGCGTTGATGGCGTCGGGCGACAGGGACCCGGCCGCGTATGTCGTGGTGCTGCCCCGGTAGGGACGGACCGGGGCGGTCCCAGGAGGGGAGAGGAGGGGCCGTCGGGTGTGACCCGACGGCCCCTCCTCATGCCGTCCCGCCGCGCGCAGCGGACGGTCGGTGCCGACGCGATCGGCGAGTTCGGCGCGGAGGGCGGCCGGTTCGGCCATGTGGTCGTCGACGACCTGGATCTTCTGCTCGAAGAGGGCGGAGAGGGAGTGGGTGCCGTGGCTGCGGTAGGGGTGACGTTCGCGGGGTATCGCGCACGGGGTTCGGCTGATGCTCAGGGGACGGCCGGCGGGGGCGCGAACACCCGTCCTTCCACCGGGCGTTCGCGCCACAGCTGCAGCGCGATGTCGACCAGGGCGACCCGGGTGAGGGCGGGGACCGCGTCCAGGTCGTGCCAGGCGGCCAGGTCGGTGGAGCCGTTCACCTCGTTGCGCAGTTCGCCGCCGACGACCCGGACCTCGTAGACGACCCGCACGCCGTGGTGGTCCACGGCGCGGCGAAGTCCCCCGCGGCGGAAGGTGCGGTGGGAGGAGTCGATGCCGAGCAGGCCGGTCACCTCGACGCGGTAGCCGGTCTCCTCGTCGAGTTCGCGCACGACGGTGTCGAGGGGGTCTTCGCCGTGCTCCATGCCACCGCCGGGCAGCACCCACTCGGGGGTGCCGTCGGCGGCCGGCGAGCGAGCGAGCAGGAGCTGTCCGTCACGGACGCAGACGGCATAGGCCGCCACCCTCAACTTCTTGCGCATGGAGGGACGTTAGCCGGTCGGGTCCGGGTTCGCAGGGGAGTATTCCGGCGCGGACCAGCGCAGCGGCAGCGCGGCGGGGGTGTCGACCGCCTCCGTGACGGTGAAGCGGACCGTACGCTCGCCGTCGGGTGCGAACCGGGTGGCGGCCTCGCCCGTGAGCTGGAGGGTGCGGCCCGTCGTCCAGTCGAGGAACAGCAGGCCGGCGCGTGGGTCCCTGGCGAGGTTGCCCAGAGTGAGGAACATGGAGTTGCCGGGGTGGTCGCGCCAGATGAGCGTGCGCGGTGAAGTCACGTGCACGAAGCCGGGGTTGCCGCCGCGGTGGCTGAGTTCGGCGCCGGCGCCGTCGGGATGGAGGGTGGCGAGGAAGAAGGTGTCGGCGGCGGCGAGGAAGTCCCGCTGCTCTCCGGTCAGTTCGGTGCCGCGGAGTGGGCTGCCGGGCGTGCGGTCGACCGTCTCGTAGCCCTCCCTGCGCTGTATGTATTTGGGGCAGTTGGCGAACACCCGGTCGGTCTCGACGGCGAAGCCGCGCGGGGTGGGCAGCAGCCGGCCGTTCAGCCGCATACGGCGACGGGTGCGCGGATCGAGGACGATGGTGCCCACCGGGGTCCCGGGGGTCGCCAGTGCCGTCGCGAGGGGGTCTGCCGACGAGGGCGCGTCCGCACCGCCCGACCCCCCGCAGGTGCCGGTGGCGACCGAGATCCTGCGGGGTCCGGTGGCCCGGACGAAGCCGGGGGCGCCCGTGACCGCCGACGCCCAGACCCGGCCGTCGACCGGGTCGGCGGCGCCCAGCACCAGCAGCGGCTGGAGCTCCAGGAAGGCGGCGACGACCGGCCTGATGCCCTCACCGATCGCCCGGCCCAGGTGATCGGCGAGGTCACGGACCCCGACGCGGTCCTGAACCGCCCGCGAGCCGGAGTGGTAGACGCCCATGAGTCGCTCGACCTCCTCGGCACCGGCGGACCCCTCGGACGGTGCGCGAGCAGCCCACAGAAAAATAACCCCTGATACTCACTTTAAAGGTTAGACCCCACCATGTCAACCGGTCACATACCCTTGAGCGGTTAGCACGGAAGGAGCCCCGATGTCCGCCACCGCCCCCGATCCCCGCCCCCTCACCGGCGAGCCCCTCGCGCTCGACCTGCTCAACACGCGGTGGGTACGGGAGGGCGCCGTCGAGGATCTGCTGCGGGACCCGGAAGGGCTCGCCGTGTGGCTCGCCGCGAACGGACTGGACGGGCACTTCGCGGCCGACGCGGCGACCCTGCGGCACACCCTCCGGGCGCGGGACGCGATCGAGGCCGCGGTGGACGGCCCGGCGGACACCGTCGGCGTCGACACCGTGCTCGGACACGGGCGGATCCGGCCCACCCTCACCGCCGAAGGGCCCGGCGAGCGGGCCGAGTTCAGGGACGACACCTGGGGGCCCGGCTGGCTGGCCGCCCGGAACTACCTGGAGTTGCTCTCCACCG
Source organism: Streptomyces sp. NBC_00080 (assembly GCF_045041255.1). Taxonomy (NCBI): domain Bacteria; kingdom Bacillati; phylum Actinomycetota; class Actinomycetes; order Kitasatosporales; family Streptomycetaceae; genus Streptomyces; species Streptomyces sp. NBC_00080. Next base: position 6,111,583 of record NZ_CP108235.1, on the reverse strand, counting down.
CCCCCGACCGGATCCGCCGCTGTGCGCACGAGGCCTGCGTGCTGCACTTCTTCGACACCTCACGCAACGGCACCCGCCGCTGGTGCTCCATGGCGGCCTGCGGCAACCGCGCGAAGGCCTCCCGGCACTACGCCCGCGCCAAGGACGCCTGACCCGGCCGCAATCCGCACCACCGGCGGACAGCCCTCGCACAGGGGGCTCGTAGAGGGTTTTCCCCATACATCCATATCGATTCGGTCAACTCTCCCCAAACAGCTGCCCCTTAGGTAAAGCTTTGCGGTCATCCGGGACCGCATTCCGGACGACCGTGATCAGGAAGGAACGGCCTGGTCACGTGGTGCTCGTTCCTTCACCTACAAGGGATGCCGATGACCCTCACCCCCCAGCGTGAACCGATATCGGGCGCAAGACGTGTGGCCCGGATAGCCGTGGCCGCGGGCCTGGTGGCCGCGCTGTCCGCGGCCGGTCCGATACCCATGGCCTTCTCGGCCGACTCCGGCCAGGCCCCGGCCTCGGCCGACCCGGGCGCGAAGTCCGCCCACGACAAGCTCGGCTCCGACGACGCCGACCTCCTCGCCGAGGCCAAGGCCGCCGGCGACAAGAACGTCACGCTGATGGTCGCGACCGCCCCCGGGCAGACCGAGCAGGTCGCCAAGGAGCTGGACGCGGTCAAGGGCGGCTCCGTGGGCCAGTCCTACGACAAGGTCGGCTACGTCCGCGCCACCGTCCCGACGGGCAAGGCCGACTCGGCGATCGCCGCCGCGGTCAAGCTGTCCTCGGTGCACGCCATCGACCTGCGGCAGGACATCGCCCTCGACGACCCGACGCCGAGCGCGGACACCGCGAAGGGCGCCGGCTCCGCCGCGAAGACGAAGACCTACGCCGCGCCGGACAAGAAGACCCCCGCCGAGAACCCGTACAACCCGTCCTTCGAGACGGGCGCCGTCGACTTCGTGAAGAAGAACCCGAAGGCGGACGGCCGCGGCGTCACCATCGGCATCCTCGACTCCGGTGTGGACCTGGCGCACCCCGCGCTCCAGAAGACCACCACCGGCGAGCGCAAGATCGTCGACTGGGTGACGGCGACCGACCCGATCATCGACAGCGACGCCTCCTGGCGCGCGATGACGACCTCCGTGTCCGGGCCCAGCTTCACCTTCGGCGGCCGGACCTGGACGGCGAAGGCCGGTTCCTACCAGGTCAACCTCTTCCGGGAGTCCGCCACCGCGGGCGGTGACGCCAAGGGTGACGTCAACCGCGACGGCGACACCACCGACGTGTGGGGCGTCCTGTACGACGCCGCCGCCGGCACGGTCACCGTCGACGTGAACAACAACGGCGACTTCACCGACGACACCGCGATGAAGCCGTACAAGGACGGCTACCAGATCGGGTACTTCGGCACCGACAACCCGGCGACCGACGTCGCCGAGCGGCAGCCGTTCGTCGTGCAGATCCGCAAGGACGTGCCGATGGACCCGTACGGCGGCGACTGGGTCGGCAAGAAGGCCGACTTCGCCAACATCGGTCTCATCGCCAGCGAGCACGGCACGCACGTCGCCGGCATCACCGCCGCGAACGGACTGTTCGGCGGCAAGATGAACGGCGCCGCGCCCGGCGCGAAGATCGTCTCCTCCCGCGCCTGCGTCTTCGGCCCGGGCTGCACCAACGTCGCCCTCACCGAGGGCATGATCGACCTGGTCGCCAACCGCGGTGTCGACATCGTCAACATGTCGATCGGCGGTCTGCCGGGTCTGAACGACGGCAACAACGCGCGCGCCGAGCTGTACACGCGCCTCATCGACACCTACGGCGTCCAGCTGGTCATCTCGGCCGGCAACGAGGGCCCCGGCGCCAACACCATCGGCGACCCCGGTCTGGCCGACAAGGTGATCTCGGTCGGCGCGGCCATCTCCAAGGAGACCTGGGCCGCCAACTACGGCTCGCAGGTGACGAAGAAGTACGCGCTGCTGCCCTTCTCCTCGCGCGGCCCGCGTGAGGACGGCGGCTTCACGCCGACGCTCGTCGCCCCGGGCGCCGCGATCAACACCACGCAGACCTGGCTCGAGGGTGCCCCGGTCGCCGAGGCGGGCTACCCGCTGCCGGCCGGCTACTCCATGCTCCAGGGCACCTCGATGGCCTCCCCGCAGGCGGCGGGCGCCTCGGCGCTGCTGATCTCGGCCGCCAAGCAGCAGAAGGTCGCGCTCACCCCGGCGATCCTGCGCACGGCACTGACCTCGACCGCCGACCACATCAAGGGTCTTCAGGCGTACGAGGAGGGCGCGGGCGCCATCAACATCGTGGACGCCTGGAAGTCCATCAGGAAGGGCGCCACCGCCCACGACTACGCCGTCAAGGCGCCGGTCGACACCGCGCTCGACTTCGCGCTGAAGACGCCGGGCTTCGGCACCGGCATCTACGACCGCGAGGGCGGCCTGAAGGCCGGTCAGAAGAAGACGTACGACGTCACCATCACCCGTACGTCGGGCGCCGACAAGGCGATCCGCCACGAGCTGCACCTCGAGAACAACGCGGCCGGCACCTTCAAGATCCTCGGCTCGGACGAGGTGAAGCTGTCGCTGAACAAGCCGGTCACCGTCAAGATCCAGGCGCAGCCGAGGGCCGCGGGCATCGCCAGCGCGATCCTCGAGGTCGACGACCCGAGGACCGAGGGCATCGACAAGCAGATCCTCAACACGGTCGTCGTCTCGACCCCGGTGAACTACACGTTCCACGCGTCGAAGACCGTGCAGCGCAACAGCTCGCAGTCCTACTTCCTGACCGTGCCCGAGGGCGCGCAGTCGCTGGAGGTCGCGATCAGCGGGCTGAAGGACAAGAGCCAGACCCGGTTCATCTCGATCCACCCGTACGGTGTCGCGGTCGAGGACAGCTCCACGATCTACTGCTACAACAACTACCTCGACGGCAACGGCTGCAAGCCCGACGCCCGTTCGTACCAGAACCCGCAGCCCGGGGTCTGGGAGATCGAGGTCGAGTCGCGCCGCACCTCGCCGCTGCTCGACAACCCGTACAAGCTGGACGCCACCGTCTACGGCGCGGCCTTCGACCCGGCGACCGTGACCGTGCCCGAGGCGAAGGTCGGCACCCCGGCCCCCGTCTCCTGGAAGGTCAAGAACAACTTCGCCGCCATCGACGGCAAGCTGGCCGGCGGTCCGCTCGGCTCCTCCAAGGCGGCCCGCCCGACCATCGCGAACGGCGCGACCGAGACCACCACGGTCGAGGTCCCGGCCGGCGCCAAGTCGCTGGACGTCTCCATCGGCAACGTCTCCGACGCCTCCGCCGACCTGGACCTGACGGTCTACGACGCGGCCGGCAACCAGGTCGCCCAGCAGGCCGACGGTGACTCGGAGGAGGCGGTCTCCATCCCGTCGCCCGCCGCCGGCACGTACACCATCGAGGTCGCGGGCTACTCGGTCCCGGCCGGCACGACGGCGTACGACTACCTGGACGTGTTCTTCTCGTCCACGCTCGGCACCGTCGACGTCGACGAGTCGACGCCGGTCAAGCTCGGCACGGGTGCCTCGGCGTCGGTCTCCGCGACCGTCACCGCCGCGGCCGCCGCGCCCGAGGGCCGGGCCTTCTTCGGCCAGGTCCAGCTGGTGAACGCGCGGGGCACCGTCGCGGGTATCGGCAACGTGGCCATCGAGAAGGTCACTCCGTAACCGGTAGCGCCACCGGTCAAACGATCGACCGACAGCGGTCGAACAGGGGCGGGCGTCCATCGGGGCGCCCGCCCTTCGCCGTGTCACGGCGTCCCGCCTATTCGCAGGTGACGCCCTCCGCCTCGGGCAGGGCCCGGGCGAGCGCCTCTCGTTCGGGGAGGATGTCGGACTCGCCGACCGCCCAGACGTCGGGGGTGGTGGACCCCTTCGACAGGGCGACCAGGACGTGGTCGCCCTCCCGCAGCAGCGGGTCCATGTCCGCCTCCATCACGAAGTCGGCCTCGGGCCCGCTCTCGGCCGGCCGGTAGGCGTGGGTGACGTGCAGCGTGACCCGCTCCCGGGTGGTGCCCGCCACCTGGTCGACGGCGGTGACGTCCCCCTCGACGACGAGCCGGGCGCAGGCCAGATAGCCGGGGTCGCCGAGGAGGCTCGCGCCGCCGCCCGCCGACGCGTCGGCCTTCTCGTCGGATCCGGCCGCGCTGTCGGCGCTCTTGTCCGACTCGACGTTGGCCACCCCCTGGCCGATCTGGACGACCACCCAGCCGCCCCCGAGGACCAGCGCACCGGCGGCGGCCACACCGGCCAGCCGCAGGGCGAGGGGACGGACCCGGCGCGGTGGGCGAAGCTGCCGCACCGGGGCGGTCTCCGGGACCCGCACCGGCTCGCGCGCCGGCTCGCGTCCCGGCTCGCGCACCGGCTCCGTCAGGACGTCCGCGAGGACGCCGAGCTGCTCGCGCAGGAGCGCCACGTCGGCGGTCGCCGAGCGGTGGGCGGCCAGGTAGGCGGTATCGGCGCGGGCTTCCTCGGAGAGGCCGGAGAGGGGCACGCCGAGGACGGCGGCCATCAGCGCGTCCATATTGTCCTCACCCTCCTGTCCGTCCTGGCCCTCGTACGGGTCGCGGCCTTCGTCGTGGCCTTCGTCGTGGGTCTCGTCGTGGCCTTCGTCGTGGGTCTCGTCGCGGCCTTCGTCATGGTCGTCTTCGTGCGGTTCGTATCCGTGTCCGGGTCGCCCGTGCTGTTCGGGTCGTCCGGGTTGTCCGGGCAGGGCGGTCACGTCACACCACCTCGTCTTCGTGCAGGCGGGCGCGCAGGGCCCGGACCGCCGTGTGCAGGCGGCTCTTGACGGTGCCCTCCGGGACGCCCAGTTCCACGGCGATCGAGCGCACCGGCAGGTCGGCGTAGAAGCGCAGGACGACGACCTGGCGCTGGGCGTCGGGCAGGTCGTCCAGTCCCTGCGCGACGGCGAGGGAGAGCACGCTGGTGTCCTCGCCGGACGGGTGCTCGTGCTGGCGCAGCGAGGCCAGCCGCTCCCCCAGCCGCTCCTGGCGGCGCTTGGCGCGGTGCCAGTCCATCGCGAGGTTGGAGGCGACGACGGCCGCCCACGCGGAGACGTCTCGTGGCGTCTCGTACCCCTTCGCCGCGCGCTCCAGGAGCCGCAGGCGGACCTGCTGTACCCCGTCCGGCAGATCCGCCTGCGGCACCCCGCCCAGCGCGAGCACCGCCCGCACCCGGCGTTCCTGCGCCGCGTCCAGCGGATCGTCGCCCTGTCCGGCCCCGTCCCCCTGGGCGCGCCGGGCCTTTCTGCGCAGCACAGCCACCCCTCTCTACCGCGTTTCCTCTACGACGCCGTGGCGCGCGAAAACGTTCGGCGCCACCGCGGGAAATCCTCGGGAGGCATACGTCACACCGGCGCGTGTCCCAGTCCTCGGGCATGGTGGGCAAAGAATTGGACAGGTGGGCCGGGGTCGGCCGCATGATGGAAAAGTCCGTAAAGAGCCGTGAACAGAGCAAGGAGTCGCCGTGAGGGTCGGAATCGTCGGAGCCACCGGTCAGGTCGGCACGGTCATGCGCAGGATCCTCAAGGAGCGTGACTTCCCCGTCACGGAGCTGCGTCTGTTCGCCTCGGCCCGTTCGGCGGGGACGGTCCTGGACGGCGTGACGGTGGAGGACGCGGCGACGGCCGACTACGCGAACCTCGACATCGTCCTGTTCTCCGCCGGTGGCGCGACCTCGCGGGCACTGGCCGAGAAGGTCGCCGCGCAGGGCCCGGTCGTGATCGACAACTCGTCGGCGTGGCGCAAGGACCCCGAGGTGCCGCTGGTCGTCTCCGAGGTGAACCCGCACGCGATCGTGGACCGCCCCAAGGGCATCATCGCCAACCCGAACTGCACGACGATGGCCGCGATGCCGGTCCTGAAGCCGCTGCACGCGGAGGCCGGTCTGGAGGCGCTGGTCGTCGCGACGTACCAGGCGGTGTCCGGCTCGGGCCTCGCGGGCGTGGCGGAGCTGCACGGGCAGGCGCAGAAGGTCGTGCCCGACGCGGACCGGCTGACCCACGACGGCGAGGCGGTCGACTACCCGGAGCCGCAGGTCTACAAGCGCCCCATCGCCTTCAACGTGATCCCGCTCGCGGGCTCGATCGTCGAGGACGGCCTGAACGAGACCGACGAGGAGCAGAAGCTCCGCAACGAGTCCCGCAAGATCCTGGAGATCCCCGGGCTGAAGGTCTCCGGCACCTGTGTGCGCGTCCCGGTCTTCTCCGGCCACTCCCTCCAGGTCAACGCCCGTTTCGCGCGTCCGATCAGCGCCGAGCGCGCGACGGAGCTGCTGGGCGGCGCCCCGGGCGTGGCCCTCAGCGACATCCCGACCCCTCTCCAGGCGGCCGGCAAGGACCCGTCGTTCGTGGGCCGCATCCGGGAGGACGAGACCGTGGAGCACGGTCTCGCCCTGTTCATCTCCAACGACAACCTCCGCAAGGGCGCGGCGCTGAACGCCGTACAGATCGCGGAGCTGGTGGCGGCCGAGCTCAGGTCCGCCTGACCTCGTAGAGGAAGCAGCCGTACTCGACGGCCCGGACGTGCACGAACGCCACGTCCGGGTCGTCGAACGCGTCCCGGAACGCCTCGTCGAGCCCGCCGACGCCTACGAGCGCGCCGCCCAGGATGCGGCCTTCGGCCGAGTACCGCCGCACGGTGCGGTGCGCCTGGTCGAAGGGGTGGTCGTCCCCGGCGAACCCCGCGCAGCCGTCGGCGTGGACGAACACGGGCCCCTGCTCGTCGTAGGCCCCGGGGTCGACCCCCGCGCCGGCCGCCCAGCGACGCAGCGGCGCGTACGAGACGAGCGCGATCCGCTCCCCCACGGCACTGCGCCCCAGACAGCACCGCAGCGGGGCGCCGCCCTCCTCGTCGGCGAAGGGTTCCGTCCGCCGTCCGGCGTCGTCGACGACCCGGAGCTCGTCGAGCACACCGCCCGGGATGGCCCGTGGCGCGCAGGCCACGTCGTTCACGTTCACTGTGAAGGTCATACCTCCACCCTGGCGCCGGGCGGCCGAGGAGACCGGCGGCTTCCGGACGTCGTGCTCGAGAGCGGTCCCGACGACGTCGACCGGACCATCGACTCGGCGGACGGCCGGACGGCCCGGACGGCCGCCCATAAGGTCGTCGCCCCAGGCAGCCGTCCCGTGGAAGGATGACGCAACCGACACATATCCGAGGAGATGACCGCGTGCCTGGCACAAACCTGACTCGCGAAGAGGCGCAGCAGCGGGCGAAGCTGCTCACCGTTGACTCGTACGAGATCGATCTCGACCTCTCCGGTGCCCAGGAGGGAGGGACCTACCGGTCCGTCACGACGGTGCGCTTCGACGTCGCGGAGGGGGACGCGGAGTCCTTCATCGACCTGGTGGCGCCCACCGTCCACGAGGTCACGCTGAACGGGGACACCCTCGACGCGGCGGGGCTCTTCAAGGACTCGAGGATCGCGCTGCCGGGCCTGCTGCAGGGCCGCAACGTCCTGCGGGTCGTCGCGGACTGCGCGTACACCAACACCGGTGAGGGTCTGCACCGGTTCGTCGACCCGGTCGACGAGCAGGCCTATCTGTACACGCAGTTCGAGGTTCCGGACGCCCGCCGTGTCTTCGCGTCGTTCGAGCAGCCGGACCTCAAGGCCGCCTTCCAGTTCACGGTGAAGGCGCCGACCGGCTGGACCGTCATCTCCAACTCCCCGACGCCCGAGCCCAAGGACGACGTCTGGGCCTTCGAGCCGACCCCCCGGATCTCCAGCTACATCACCGCGCTCATCGTGGGGCCGTACCACAGCGTCCACAGCGTGTACGAGAAGGACGGACAGTCGGTGCCCCTCGGCATCTACTGCCGACCCTCCCTCGCCGAGCACCTCGACTCGGACGCGATCTTCGAGGTCACGCGGCAGGGCTTCGAGTGGTTCCAGGAGAAGTTCGACTACGCGTACCCGTTCAAGAAGTACGACCAGCTGTTCGTGCCGGAGTTCAACGCGGGCGCGATGGAGAACGCGGGCGCGGTCACCATCCGGGACCAGTACGTGTTCCGGTCCAAGGTGACCGACGCGGCGTACGAGCTGCGCGCGGAGACGATTCTGCACGAGCTGGCCCACATGTGGTTCGGCGACCTGGTCACCATGGAGTGGTGGAACGACCTGTGGCTGAACGAGTCGTTCGCCACGTACACCTCCATCGCCTGCCAGGCGTACCACCCGCAGTCGCGCTGGCCGCACTCGTGGACCACGTTCGCCAACTCCATGAAGACCTGGGCGTACCGGCAGGACCAGCTGCCGTCCACCCACCCGATCATGGCCGAGATCCGCGACCTGGACGACGTCCTCGTCAACTTCGACGGCATCACCTACGCCAAGGGCGCCTCCGTCCTGAAGCAGCTCGTGGCGTATGTCGGCATGGACGAGTTCTTCGCGGGCGTGCAGGCCTACTTCAAGCGGCACGCCTACGGCAACACGCGCCTGTCCGACCTCCTCGGCGCGCTGGAGGAGACCTCCGGCCGTGACCTCGGCACCTGGTCGCAGAAGTGGCTCCAGACCGCCGGCATCAACATCCTCCGTCCCGAGATCGAGACGGACGCCGCCGGTGTCATCACCTCCTTCGCGATCCGTCAGGAGGCCCCGGCGCTCCCGGCCGGCGCCAAGGGCGAGCCGACCCTGCGCCCGCACCGCATCGCCGTCGGTCTGTACGGACTCGACGACGACAGCGGCAAGCTGGTGCGGGACGAGCGCGTCGAACTGGACATCGACGGCGAGCTGACGGCCGTACCGCAGCTGGTCGGCAAGCGCCGTCCGGACGTCGTCCTGCTCAACGACGACGACCTTTCGTACGCCAAGGTCCGCCTCGACGAGCAGTCGCTCGCCTTCGTCACCGAGCACCTCGGCGACTTCGAGTCGTCCCTGCCGCGCGCCCTGTGCTGGGCGTCCGCCTGGGACATGACCCGGGACGGCGAGCTGCCCACCCGCGACTACCTGTCCCTGGTGCTGTCCGGCATCGGCAAGGAGTCCGACATCGGGGTGGTCCAGTCGCTGCACCGCCAGGTCAAGCTCGCCATCGACCTGTACGCCGCGCCGGCCACCCGCGAGGCCCTGCTGACCCGCTGGACGGACGCCACGCTGGCGCATCTGCGGTCCTCCACGGCGGGCAGCGACCACCAGCTGGCGTGGGCGCGCGCGTTCGCGGCCACCGCCCGTACGCCGGAGCAGATCGACCTCCTGGAGTCGCTGCTCGACGGAGGCCAGACCATCGAGGGGCTGGCCGTCGACACCGAGCTGCGCTGGGCGTTCGTGCAGCGGCTGGTGGCCGTGGGGACCTTCGACGAGGCGGACATCGCCGCCGAGTACGAGCGGGACAAGACGGCCGCCGGCGAGCGGCACGCGGCCACCGCGCGGGCCGCCCGGCCGACCCCGGAGGCCAAGGCGGAGGCGTGGGCGTCGGTCGTGGACTCCGACGAGCTGCCGAACGCCGTCCAGGAGGCGGTCATCGGCGGCTTCGTCCAGACCGACCAGCGTGAACTGCTCGCTCCCTACACGGACCGGTACTTCGAGGTCGTCAAGAGCATCTGGGACTCCCGTTCGCACGAGATCGCCCAGCAGATCGCGGTCGGCCTCTACCCGACGGTCCAGGTCTCCCGGGAGACCCTGGCCAAGACGGACGCCTGGCTGGCCTCGGCCGAGCCGAACGCGGCCCTGCGCCGCCTCGTCTCCGAGGCACGCGCGGGTGTGGAGCGTGCGCTGAAGGCCCAGGCGGCCGACGCGCAGTAGTCCTTCCCGGCAGTCCCTACGCGGCGGAGGGCGCCCGATGTCTCATCGGGCGCCCTCCGCCGTACCCGGGCCGCGTCGCTCTCACCGCCGGAGCGCCGGAGCGCCGGACCTGTCCCGTCCGGGCCGGTCCCGGTCTGCGCGAGCCTTCCGCCCAGCGGGCCCGAACCTGCGCACGGCCGTCCCGCCGCCGGTCCTCAGCTGGCCCGCCACCGTCGCGCCGAACGCCAGCGCCATGCCCGTCAGCTGGAGCGGCGTCAGCGCCTGGCCGAGGGCGGCCCAGCCGACGACGGCCGCGGTCAGCGGGGAGAGCGGGCCCAGGAAGGTGACCTGAGTGGCGGTGAGCCGGCCGATGCCACGGAACCAGAGCCAGTACGAGACGGCCGTGTTCGCCAGGGCCAGATAGAGGTAGCCGCCGACCGCGCGGCCGTCCAGGGCGGGCGGGGCGCCCTCGACGAGGAAGGCGAGCGGGGCGATCAGCAGGCCGCCCGCCGTGAGCTGCCAGCCGGCGAGGGCGAGCGGGCCGACGCCGTCCGGACGGCCCCACCGCTTGGTGAGGACCGTCCCGGCCGACATCGAGGCGGTGGAGGCGAGCGCCGCGAGGACGCCGAGCGGGTCCAGCGCCCCGGCCGCCTTCAGCACCACCAGGCTGACGCCGAACGCGGCCACGACCCCGGCCAGCACGGTCCGGGCGGTCGGCCGCTGCCCCAGCAGCAGCGCCGAGAGACCGACGACGAACAGTGGTCCCACCGAACCGACGACCGCCGCCATGCCGCCGGGGAGCCGGTAGGCGGAGAGGAAGAGGAGCGGGAAGAAGGCGCCGATGTTCAGCGCGCCGAGTATCGCGGCCTTCCCCCACCAGACACCGCGCGGCAGGACCCGGCCGAGGGCGAGCAGCAGCAGCCCGGCGGGCAGGGCCCGCATCAGGCCGGTGAACAGCGGGCGGTCGGCGGGGAGCAGCTCGGTGGTGACGGCGTAGGTGGTGCCCCAGGAGACCGGGGCGAGAGCGGTGAGCAGGACGGTCGTGGACCTCTTCATGGAATTAGCTTAGCGCTAAGCGACTTAGCGTCAAGCGGCTTAGTGCAGATCGGCTTAGCAGCAAGTGACTTAGCGTAGATCGGCTTAGCGGAGAGCCACTTTCTCGTGGGTGACCGTAATCGGGGGGATACTCGTCCCATGAGCAGCCCGCAGCCCCCGCGCAAGGATCCCGTCGACGCGATCATCGAACAGTGGGCGACGGTCCGGCCCGACCTCGACACCGGCGCCATGGAGGTCTTCGGCCGGATCTCCCGGCTCGCACGCGCGATGGGCGACCGGATGGAGAAGGCGTACGCGGCACTCGGCATCGGACGGGGCGAGTTCGACGTACTCGCCACCCTCCGCCGCTCCGGCGAGCCCTACACCCTCTCGCCCCGCGAGCTGTCGGCGACGCTCATGCTCACCACCGGCGGCATGACCGGCCGCCTCGACAAACTGGAACGGGCCGCACTGCTGCGCCGCTCCCCCGACCCGCACGACCGCCGGGGCCTCCAGGTGACGCTGACCGAGAAGGGGCTCGACCTGGTCGACCAGGCCGTCGGCGCGGGTCTCGCCGCCCAGACCGACGCCCTGGCCGCCGCCCTGGACACCGAGCGGGCCGGTCAACTGGCGGACCTGCTGCGGGAGTTGCTGCTGACGACGGAGACGTCGAGGAGCTGAGCCGGGCACCGCGACCGGCACTCCGACCGGCACCGCGACCGGGCACTCGACGAGCCGACCCGGTCGGCCGGGAGTCGACCGGGAAGCCGACCGGATCCGGCCGGGAGTCGACCGGGGATCCGGCCCCGTAGCCGACCAGGGAGTCGCCGGAGCCGACCGGGAGCCGGCCGGGGAGTCGACCGGGGGCCGGTCAGCCGTCGAAGGGCCAGGTGTAGCCGAGCTCTTCGGCGCGCTTGCGAGTGCCGCCGCTCACCCGGCTGTAGCTCTTCGGATCCTCCTCGGCCAGTCGGCGCAGGGCTGCGGCGGCCTGCGCCTCGGGCGGGGTGCCGTCGTCCGGGACGGTCCAGCGGAACACGAGCGGATCCCCTTCCGGGCGCCCCGCGCCGAGTCCCGGCTGGTACCAGAAGTGCACCTGGGCGGTGTCCGGCTCCTCGTGGCCGGTGCTGATCCAGCCCCGGCGTGCATCCCAGCGGCTCAGCAGCTCCGGTCGTTCGACCAGCCCCGCCTTGATCAGCCGGGCCACGGTGCGGGCCGGCCAGGCCCAGGCCCGGTCCTCCTCCGCGCGGGCGATCTCCGCGTCGTAGGCGGTGGCGTCGAACCGGAGGACCGGGAGTTCGGGCGCGGGACCGCGGCTGCCCGGCGGGGGCGGCCGCCGCCAGTCCTCCCACACGACTCGGTCGCCGTCGCGGCGGATGGTGACGTGGAGCGCGCCACAGCACCCCTCGCTGCACCAGGCCTCCGCCAGCCGCACCCGGCGGGGCTCCGGGCCGGCCCGCAGCAGACCCTCGTCGAGGAGCTCCTCCGGACTGTGCGCGGGCCCGTGCGCGAAGACCGCCGGGACGAGGGGCCGCCCGTCGACGAGAACGCGGGTCTCGACGGGCGCCCGGTCCACGGGGTCTCCGGCCACGATCTCGACGCGCAGTCCCATGTCGGGCGCGGCGGGACGCCTGAACGGCCGCCGTCCGGTACGCCGGATCCAGCCGGCCCGGAGCCGCCGGGCCACGTCGGCCGGGCCCTCCGGGGCGAGTCCGGCCGTGGCCGTGGCGGTCCAGGAGGGCTCCGCCAGCTGTCGGCCGAGGGATGCGAGGAGCGTCTCGCGGCAGCCGGAGGGCCAGTCCAGCAGCACTCCGGGACCGCTGCTCAGATCGAGGGCGAGCGAGAGCAGCGTGGCGTGCTGTTCGACGGTCGGCGGCAGGAGACCGGCCCGGGTGACAACGGTTTCGTACACGGCGGGTGCCTCGCGGTAGGTGAGAAGTTCGGTCGTGTTGTCGCTCGCGCACCCCATCCGGACGAGCAGCCGGGCCACCCGGGCGAGCAGGGCCGGGTCGGCGGGATGCCCGGCGAGCAGGTCGGGCAACCGGGCGGCTTCCGCGATACGGCGGGCGGTCGTGGCGCCGAGGAAACGGGGTTCGGCCCGGAAGGCCACCAGCTCCGAGCGGACGGCCCGGTCGTCCCCCGCCCCCAACGCACGGACGAGCGGCCGCAGTTCGCCACGACTGACGGAGGTCACCAGCCACAGGACGGCGGCGGACCGGCGGTCGAGGGCGTCGAGGGCTTGCACGGCCGGCCCGGTGAGCGACCGGAGCAGGCCGAGGGTGGAGAGGTACGGGACATCCTCGGGCTCGCCGAGGCGGGTGAGAAGGGCGAGGCCCGCGGTGACGGCGGGCACGGTGCTGCCGGTCCGGGTCAGTTGCCTGGCCAGTGCGCGCGCGGTGGCGTGCTCGTCGGCCGGCAGCGGCAGGGCGGCGACGGCCGACCCGATCAGATTCCGGTGTCGGCCCCGGACGCCGAGTTCGGCGAAGCGACGGTGCAGGGTGGCCGGATCCTCCGGCAGCGGGTTCAGTGCCTCCCGGACGACACCCGCCATCTCCCTGCGGGACAGCCGCGTCTCAGGGCGCTCCGAAGGGAGGTCGGCGGGAAAGCCGGTGCGGAGGTCGGTGGAAGAGTCGGCGGGGAGGTCGAAACCACGGCCGGGCGGGAGCCCGTCCGGCGACTCCTGCCTCAAGCGCCGTACCTGGTCGTACAGGGCGGGCGACGGCACAGCCGGGGCGCTCACCGAGCGGTGGGGAACTCGATTCGATAGGTCATGCGCAGGAGCCTGTCAGCCGGCACACGGCCTGTCGACGGAATTACCGGCACCGCCGCGCACAGGTGCTTCCCGGCGCACTCTCAGCCGACGTGCGTCGCGAGGGCGGCCTCCACGGCGCCCGGCTCGGCGGTGTCGGACGCCCAGGCCGCATAGCCGTCGGGACGTACGAGCAGTGCCGTACGGCGGTCGCTCGCCCAGTGCGCCACGGCGAGCCGGTCCTTGCGGCGGGCGTCGGCACCGCGGTCGCCGTGGGCCTCCGGGGTGATCAGGACGAAGCGGCCGCCCCGCAGCTCCTCGTAGAGGCGGGCACCCTCGGCGAGAGCGACGTCCGGGACGCGGGTGCCGGTGAGCCGGTGGGCGCCGCGGGGAGCGGGATAGCGGTAGCCGATGCCCGTGAGCTGACCGACGGCCCTGCGGCGGACGGGAGCCGCGACGCCGAGGAAGCCGGTCAGCGCGGCACGCAGGGCCAGCGTCCAGGGGCGTTCGGCCATGGCGAGGCGCACGATGCCGCCGCTGCTGCGCAGGACGGACCTGCCGACGGGGTGCCGTTCGGCCTGATAGGTGTCGAGGAGGTCGGCGGGCGCGTGACCGTTGACCACCTGGGCGAGCTTCCAGCTCAGGTTGGCCGCGTCCTGGAGCCCGGTGTTCATGCCCTGGCCGCCGGCCGGGGTGTGCACGTGCGCGGCGTCGCCGGCCAGGAACACACGGCCGACGCGGTAGGCGGGCGCCTGACGTTCGTCGCTGTGGAAGCGGGACATCCAGCGGGCGTCGTACATCCCGAAGTCACGGCCGAGGGCGAGCCGGGTGACCTCCTTGACCTCGTCGAGGTCGAGCGGTTCGCTGTCGGGGACGTCGCGGGCGCGGTTCCAGCCGATCAGCCGGTAGTAGCCGTCGCCGAACGGCGCGAGAAAGGCGAAGGCGTCGCCGACGGCGTTGACGGTGAGCAGCGTCTCGGGCTCCTCCGCGAGCCTGACGTCCGCGAGAACGACGGAGCGGATGACGGAGCGGCCCGGGAAGGGCAGTCCGATCGCGTCCCGCACGACGCTGCGCATGCCGTCGGTACCCACGACGTACGCGGCGCGCAGCTCTTCGCCCGGCGCCTCACCGGCCGTGACGGTGGTGGCGGTATCGGCGGTGGCGGCGGCGGTGCGGACCTGCACGGTCACGCCGTCCGCGTCCTGGCTCAGGCCTGTCACCTCGGTCTCGTACCGGAACTCCACGCCCGCCTCGACGGCGCGCCGCCGCAGCGCCTTCTCCACCTCGTACTGCGGGAGGACGAGAAGGTGGTTGAAGCGGGAGGGGAGCGTGTCGAGGGCGACGGTGAGGCGGCCGAAGAGGCGGAGCCGGTCGAGGGGCCGGCCGGCCTGCTCGAGTTCGTCGGCGAGGCCGCGGGCGTCGAGCTGTTCGAGGGTACGGGCGTGCAGCACGAAGGCGCGGGAGAGGTTGCTGAGGTGGTGAGGGCGCTTCTCGACGAGGGTGACCGGGACACCGGCGGTGGCGAGGTCACCGGCCAGGAGCAGCCCGGTGGGACCGGACCCGACGACGATCACGGGACGGGGAGTGGTGCCGGTGGTTCCAGTGGTTCCAGTGGTGCCGGTCATCGTGGCCTCCTGGGGTGCCAACGCTTGTTGGTCAACACTTGTTGGTCAACGCTTGTTGGCAAACATAGGACTGCGACGAAGCAGATGTCAACGCTTGTTGGCCTACACATGTTGGCCTACGCTTGTTGGCATGCCAGACAGCAAGCCCCCCGGCTCCCCCCGCCGCTCCGACACCACCCGCACCGCCATCCTCGACGCCGCCCGCGAACGGTTCGCCGCCGACGGCTACGAGCGGGCGACCATCCGCGCCATCGCGCGGGACGCGAGCATCGACCCGTCGATGGTGATGCGCTACTACGGCAGCAAGGAGGGTCTCTTCGCGGCGGCCGTCGCCGTCGACCTGAAGCTGCCCGACCTCACCGCGCTTCCCCGAGAGGAGATCGGCCGGGCTCTCGTGACCCACTTCCTCGACATGTGGGAGGAGAACGAGGTGCTCACCGCGCTGCTCCGGGTCGGCGTGACCAACGAGGCCGGGGCGGAGCGGATGCAGGGCATCTTCCGCGACCAGCTCCTGCCGGTGGCCCGTACGGTCTGCCCCGACCCCGAGCAGGTCCCGGCCCGGGCGGCGCTCTGCTCGACCCAGTTGCTCGGGCTCGCGCTCACCCGCTACGTCCTGCGCTTCCCGCCGGTCGTGACGCTGCCCCGGGAGGAGGCCGTCGCGTGGCTGGCGCCCACGGTGCAGCGGTATCTGACGGCACCCCACCCATAAGGTCCCGGGCGGGTCCAGGTCCCGGCCGGGCGGGGGCGGCGCGGGGCCGCAAACGCGTCGAGGGCGTCGGCTTCCTCCGCGTACGGCATGTGCGCACGCGGAGGGAGTCGACGCCCTCGGGCCCGAATCCGGGCCGGGAGTCAGGGGGCCGGCGAGGCTAGGCCTTGGCCTTCGCCCGGCCCTTGACGGTGATGTTGGAGCTGGTGGTGTCGCCCCTGTCCTTCGACTTGTCCAGGACCCACACCAGGCCGGCGATGAGCAGGAACAGCGCGATGGGGGCCACCACATAGAGGCCCAGCGTCTCGCCGACGCTCAGACCCGGGCCGGGGTCGTCACCGTCGTCGCGGGTCAGCGCGAGCGCGGGGGACGACATGAGCAGCATCATCAGCGTCGTACCGGCAGCCAGGGCGCCGGCGCGCAGGGCGTTCTTCTTGTCCACGGTGCCCAAGTTAGCGAACGGTGTCGGGGAGCGCGCGCCCGGGGTGCCGTATGAGGCGCGGGGCGCTCGCACGGCCGCCCGCGGGACTGCCGCCGTCGCGGCTCCGTCGCACCCCCGTCGCACCCCCGTCGCGGCTCGGTCGCGGCTCCGAAAGGCCCCGTCCACCTCGCCCTCGGACTCCCGCTCGCACGCGGCTCGAACTCCCGCCCACGCTCCGCCCAGGCCCCCGCTCAAGCTCCTCCTCCTGCACCCGCCCATGCCCCCGCTCAGGCTTCCGCAGAAGCTTGGGCCGAGGATCGGGCAGAGGTTCGGGCGGCGGGGCTGCTGCCGGCGGGGTCGCGGCCGTGCTCTTCCCTCAGCACCTCGATCAGCGCCCGCAGCCTCGGCGAGGCCGCCAACTCCTCCAGGGTCACCGGGCGGCCCGTCGCGTCCGCGATCGGCAGCCGCCAGTTCGGATACTGGTCCCAGGTGCCGGGGAGGTTCTGCGGGCGGCGGTCGCCGACGCCGTCCGGGAGCCAGACGCCGATCATGCGGGCGGGCGTGCGCAGCAGGAAGCGGTGGACGGCCTGGACCTCGGCCTCCTCGGAGGAGCGATCGCCGCCGCCGGTGCCGGCCAGCAGTCCGAGGCGGGTGAGCAGGCCCAGCCACTCCGCCGCGTCGTTGGCCGCCTCGGCGCGTTCCTCCTCCACGGGCCGGGTCAACAGGCCGAGCCGGTCCCGGAGTTCGACGTGCTCGCCGGTGAGCCGGGCGGCGGTGGACGGCAGGTCGTGCGTGGTGGCGGTGGCCAGACAGTCGTCGCGCCAGCGATCGGGCGACAGGGGGCGCCCGTCGCCGTCCCAGTCCCGTTCGAACCACAGCACGGAGGTACCCAGCACCCCACGTTCGCGCAGCGTCTCGCGCACGCCCGGCTCGACGGTGCCGAGATCCTCGCCGATCACCACCGAACCGGCCAGGGAGGCCTCCAGGACCAGGACGGCGAGCATGGCCTCGGCGTCGTAGCGGACGTAGGCGCCCTCGGTCGGCGGCTCGCCCTGTGGGACCCACCAGAGGCGGAACAGGCCCATGACGTGGTCGATGCGCAGGGCGCCCGCGTACCGGAAGAGGGCCTTGAGGAGCCGCCGGTAGGGGGCGTAGCCGGAGGCGGCCAGCCGGTCCGGGCGCCAGGGCGGCAGGCCCCAGTCCTGGCCGCGCGCGTTGAAGGCGTCCGGCGGTGCGCCCACCGACATGCCGGCGGCGAAGTACTCCTGCTGCGCCCACGCGTCGGCGCCCTCGGGGTGCACGCCGACCGCCAGGTCGTGCACGATCCCGACCGGCATGCCCGCCTCGCGGGCGGCGCGCTGGGCGTCGGTGAGCTGGGCGTCGGTGAGCCAGGCGAGGCGGGAGTGGAAGTCGACGCGGTCCATCAACTCGCCGCGGGCGCGGGTGGTCTCGGCGGAGCGCGGGTCCCGGAGCCCGGCCGGCCACCGCCGCCACTGCGACCCGTGCACCTCGGCGAGCGCGCACCAGGTGGCGTGGTCCTCCAGGGCCTGGCCCTGCTCGGCGAGGAAGTCGCAGTAGGCGGCGCGCCGGCCGGGTCCGAGCGGTACCCGGGCGACCAGCTCCAGCGCCTCCCGCTTCAGCTCCCACACGGCGTCCCGGTCGATCAACCCGCCCTTCTCCAGGACGGCTTCGCGCAGCCGTCCGGCGCGGTCGAGCAACGCGGACCGCGGATCGTCGTCGTCCCGGACGTACGCGAACTCGGGGACGTCCTCGACCCGCAGATGCACCGGGTCCGGAAAACGGCGCGAGGAGGGCCGGTACGGGGAGGGATCGGTCGGGGTGCCGGGCACGGCCGCGTGCAAGGGGTTGACCTGTACGAACCCGGCACCGAGCGCCCGCCCCGCCCAGGAGGTCAGCTCGCCCAGGTCACCGAGGTCGCCCATGCCCCAGGAGCGTCGGGAGAGCAGGGAGTACAGCTGGACGAGGAGGCCGTACGAGCGTCCCGCGGGCGTGGGCAGACGGGGCGGGGCGACGACGAGATGGGCGCGGCCGGTCCGCCCGTCGGGTGCGGTGACCGTCAGCTGATGCACCCCGAGCGGGAGTTGCCCGACGGAGTCGCGGCACTCGCCCTGCTCGGTCTCCACCCGCAGGGCGGTGCCCTCGGGGAGGGCGGCGAGCGCTTCACAGGGGCTTCCGCGCCAGCACACCACGGTCGGCGGCAGCAGCCGCTCGCGCAGCGCCCGTTCCCGGGCGGCGAGCGCGGCGCGTACGGCCTTCGGGGTGCCCGCGTCGACGCCGAGGGCGGCCAGGGCGCGGGTGACGGCACCGGCCGAGGCCGTCACCGTGCGGTCCGGGGAGGGTTGGTAGGAGGTGGCGACGCCGTGCAGCGTGGCGAGCCGGGCGAGCTCCTCTCCGGGGGGCGCGGTCATCTAGGGCCTCGTGGAGTCGGAGTCCGTGACGGCGAGTGGCGGCTCGCTGGTCAGGGGCTCGGCGTCGGGCAACGGAGGTTCGCTGGTCAGCGGGGGTTCGGCAGAGGTCCCCTCGGCGCTGAAGGCGCCGAGGTAGGGGTCCTCGAACTCGACGGGGGTGGCGGCGGACGGCTCCGCCAGGCGTTTGGAGCGGGCCGGTGCGATCACGGTGGCCTCCTCATCAGTACGGCATCGGATACCCCAGCCCTACCCAGCGGACGCGGGGACAGACGTCCTCACGTCATTACACGCCGCCACCCCCTCCCGCGGCCCGCGCCGACACGGCGGACCGGCGCGCCGAAACGACGACGCCCCCCAGAGCACCCCCAGGGCGCCCCCAGACCGCCCCCAGACCGCCCTCAAGCGCGCAGCGCGGCGTCGAGATCGCGTATGAGCTCTCCCACGCGTCCGCCTCCGGGAGGTGCGGCCGGCAGCCGGCCGAGCACCGCGGCGACCGCCGGCGGCGCGTGACGACACGCCCAGTCCAGGGTCCCCACACCGGCAACGGGGCTCCTCCCCGCGGCAGGGTCACCCACGGCGACGGGCCGGGCCTCTCCCGCTGCCAAGTCACCCGCCGCCAACTCCTCCGCTCGCGCCGCGTGGGCCGCCGCACCGAGCACGTGCTTCACCTGATGCGCGTTCGCCAGGGGATGCAGATACGCGGCGGCGGCCGCATGACTCGCCGCTCGTGCCGCGTCGGCCGCGGCGGGTGAGGCGGGTGAGGCGGCTGAAGCAGGTACGGCGGCGTCCTGTGCCGCCCGGTAGGCCGCCCACGCGCTCTGCCGCAGGGCGCCCGTGCGCCGGCCGCCGCCGGCGAAGGCCTCCGCCGCTTCGACGGCCTCGCGAGGGCGCGGGTCCGCGGGAAGGCTCTGTTCGAAAAGCGGCAGCGTTCTGCGTGCGCAGCGGGCCGCGTAGCCCGCGATCTCCCGCAGTTCGTGTTCGCTCAGCTCGATCTTGTCCGACTCGGTGGGCACGGCTCCATCCTGCCGCCGCCCGGACCCCGCCCACCAGACCGGCGCCCACCGGACCAGTCCGTTCAGGCCGGGTTGCGCCACGGGCGACGACGCTGCGGCTCCGGGGGCACACAGGACCCCCGGAGCCGGTCGCGCCCGGCTCGGAGGCCGTGGTGACGCGGTGCGATGACGCGGACGACGCAATACGAAGACCCGGATCGTCAGGCGGAGATGCCGTCGATCCGGGCCAGAGCGTCGTCGGCGCCGTACGGCTGCAAGTACGGCAGCCAGCGCGGGTCCCTATGCCCGGTGCCGATGATGCGCCAGGCGAGTCCGGAAGGTGGAGCGGGTTTGTGGCGCAGCCGCCAGCCGATCTCGACGAGGTGCCGGTCGGCCTTGGTGTGGTTGCAGCGACGGCAGGACGCCACGACGTTGTCCCACACGTGCTTGCCCCCGCGACTGCGCGGGATGACGTGGTCGACGCTGGTTGCGACGCCACCGCAGTACATGCACCGGCCCCCGTCCCGGGCGAAGAGCGCCCGACGGGTCAGAGGAACGGGCCCCCGATAGGGAACCCGGACGAATCGCTTGAGCCGGACCACGCTGGGTGCGGGGACTGTGACGGTCGCGCTGTGCAGGAAGGCGCCGGATTCCTCGAGGGAGATCGCCTTGTTCTCCAGGACGAGGACGAGCGCGCGGCGGAGCGGTACGACGCCGAGCGGCTCGTACGACGCGTTGAGGACCAGGACATGCGGCACGGATGCCTCCTTGGGCGTCGGCGGCGCGTGGCTCGCGCCGGGACGATCTGTGGTCAGTCTCCCCTCTTGCCTGGTGGACGCGCCACCATGTCCCGGTAACGGGCTGGGAGTGTTTTCGACCACACCCTGTTGTCTCCCCAGGATCATGGCCTGTTCAAGCGCGGGTGAGGACCGTCTCTCCTTCACGGAACACGCCGGACCACACACAATGCCCCGTTAGTGTGGTGGTTCTGCCCGTCCGGTGACCTTTCCGTGACCTCGCAGCGCGTGTCGCCCTTGACCGCCGCGCCGAATGGAGCAGTGCAGCACCTGGAGGTACTTGCCGTGTCCTTGCCCGCCGCCCTGCCGGCCGCCGACGTGTCACCGTCGCCGACTCCCTCGCAGTCGCCGACCGCGGTGACCGTGCCGTCCCTCCAGGACGCCCAGGAGAGCGCGACGAACGCGGCCAGCTGGGTCGAGCAGAACTGGTCGACCTGGCTGGCGATCGGTCTGCGCGTCCTGCTGATCCTGGTGATCGCGGTGGTGCTGAGAGTGGTGGTGCAGCGGGCGATCACCAAGCTGATCGACCGGATGAACCGCACCGTCTCCTCGGTCGACGGCACGGCGCTGGGCGGGCTGCTGGTCAACAACGAGCGGCGGCGTCAGCGCTCGCAGGCGATCGGCTCGGTGCTGCGTTCGGTGGCGAGTTTCGTGATCCTCGGCACGGCCGCCCTGATGGTGTTGGGCACCTTCGAGATCAATCTGGCCCCGCTGCTGGCCTCCGCCGGTGTCGCGGGCGTGGCGATCGGTTTCGGCGCACGCAACCTGGTCACGGACTTCCTCTCCGGTGTGTTCATGATCCTGGAGGACCAGTACGGCGTCGGTGACCAGATCGACGCGGGCGTGGCGACCGGCGAGGTCATCGAGGTGGGACTGCGCGTGACGAAGCTGCGCGGCGCCAACGGTGAGATCTGGTACGTCCGCAACGGCGAGGTCAAGCGGATCGGCAACCTCTCGCAGGGCTGGGCGACGGCCGGCGTCGACGTGACCGTCAAGGCGTCCGAGGACCTCGACCTGGTCAAGGCCACCCTGGACGAGGTCGCCGAGAAGATGAGCAAGGAAGAGCCCTGGAACGAGCTCCTGTGGAGCCCGATCGAGGTGCTCGGCCTGGACAGCGTCCTGCTCGACTCGATGGTCGTCCGCGTCTCCGCGAAGACGATGCCCGGCAAGGCCCTGGCCGTCGAGCGGGAGCTGCGCTGGCGCGTCAAGCGTGCCTTCGACGCGGCCGACATCCGCATCGTGGGCGGCGCGACGGCCCCCGCCACGGAGGACCCGGCCGACCCGACGGCCGCGGTCGCGGCCCCGTCGGTGTTCTCCAACGCGGACTCGCCCCAGTCGGCGGCGGCGACCCCGATCGCGCAGCCCCGGCCGGTGACCCCGGCGAAGTAGCCCGCACATCGGAAGGCCGCACCCGGAGAGATCCGGGTGCGGCCTTCCGGCGTCCAGCGGGCCCTGCCGACCTGCCGACGGCCTCTCCGACGACCTTTGCGCCCCAGAAGTAACGACTCTGTTGCCTCGGGGGCGTTTCCCCTTTCCCTCCTTGACGTCCCCTTCGTGACGGGTCTACGTTCCTGCCAGCCGATAGGAAACTTTCCTAACAGTGACCGGATGTGGACTTGCGTCCGGCGTACTTGAGAAGCTGGGCAGTTCAGAAAGGCAGGTGTCGCCCCCATGGCAGGAATCGCCGGTACGCCGGGCACCCCGCGCGTCCTGCGCGCCATGAACGACCGCGCCGCCCTCGACCTCCTGCTGGCGCATGGCCCCCTGTCCCGCACCCGCATCGGCAAGCTCACCGGCCTGTCGAAGCCCACCGCCTCACAGCTGCTGGCCCGACTGGAGGCGGCGGGACTGGTGCTCGCGACCGGCACCACCGAGGGGCGCCCCGGCCCCAACGCCCAGCTGTACGAGGTCAATCCGGCCGCCGCGTACGCCGCGGGGCTCGATGTCACCCCCGAACGCGTCCTGGCCGCCGTCGCCGACGCCACCGGCCGCACCGTGGGCACGTTCGAGGTGCCCACGCCCGGCCGGAAGACCGCCGACGCCGTCGTGCGGCAGGTCACCGACGCCCTCGACGGCGCGGTGAAGGCCGCGGGCCTCACCCGGGACGAGGTGCGACGGCTGGTCGTCGCCACCCCCGGCGCCTTCGACCCCACCACCGGTCGGCTGCGCTACGCCTCCCACCTGCCCGGCTGGCACTCCCCCGCGCTGCTCGACGATCTCGCCGCGGCCCTGCCGATGCCGGTCGAGTACGAGAACGACGTCAATCTCGCCGCCGTCGCCGAGCAGCGCCTGGGCGCGGCACGCGGCCACGAGGACTTCGTCCTGCTGTGGAACGAGGGCGGTCTCGGCGCCGCTCTGGTCCTCGGCGGCCGGCTGCACCGCGGCTGGACCGGCGGCGCCGGCGAGGTCGGGTTCCTGCCGGTTCCGGGCGCACCCCTGGTCCGGCAGGTCACCAAGGCCAACAGCGGTGGCTTCCAGGAGCTGGCGGGCTCCCAGGCCGTCCCCCGGCTGGCCCGGGAGCTCGGCATCACCGACCTCCCGTCCGGACCGTACGCCGAGGCCGCCGCCGCACTCGTCGGGCGGGCCGCCGCCGAGGACACCGCCCCGCACCGGCAGCTGCTCCAGACGTACGCGACCCGGCTCGCGACCGGTCTCGCCTCACTGGTCTCCGTACTCGACCCCGAACTCGTCGTCCTCAGCGGCGCCTCCCTGACCGCCGGCGGCGAGGTGCTGCGCGCCCTCGTCCAGGACGAGCTGGAGGAACTGGCCGCGTCCCGGCCGAAGCTGGTCATGGGCGACGTCACCGAACGGCCCGTGCTGCGCGGCGCGCTGGAGAGCGCGCTGGCGGCCACCCGCGACGAGGTCTTCGACACCTCGCGCTAGCCGCACCACCACCCCCTCCCCCGGACCCGCACCTCACCCCGCTCCACCCCGCTCCACCTCACCTCACCGCATTCCACTCACCCTGCCCTGTCCCTGGAAGGCTCCGCCATGCCCACACGCATACCCGCAGTCGTCCGAAAGGCGGCTTTTGCCCTCACCGCCTCCACGGCACTCCTGCTCAGCACCACCGCCTGTACCGGCCAGTCCGCGACCGGCTCCGACGACGACGCGTCGAAGGAGACGACCCTCACCTTCTGGCACGCCTGGAGCGCGCCGAACGAGGTGAAGGCCGTGAAGTCGCTGATCGCGGGCTTCGAGAAGGCGCACCCCAACATCCATGTGAACGTCGTCGGCAACATGACCGACGACAAGATCAACCAGGCGCTGCGCGCGGGCGGCACCAAGGCACCGGACGTCATCTCGTCGTTCACCACCAACAACGTCGGCAAGTTCTGCTCGTCGGGCGCCCTCGTCGACCTCAACCCCTTCTTCGAGAAGGCGGACATCGACCCGTCCACGACCTTCCCGAAGGCCATGAACGAGTACACCCGGTTCGACGGCAACCGCTGCGCCGTCCCGCTGCTGGGCGACGCGTACGGCCTCTACTACAACAAGACGGCGTTCGCGAAGGCGGGCATCACCGCTCCCCCCAAGACCTGGTCCGAGTTCGAGGCCGACGCCAAGAAGCTGACGATCGCCCAGGGGAACACGTTCAAACAGCTCGGCTTCATGCCGAACTACCACGGCTGGGAGACGACCACCGAGCACTACCTCGGCCAGTTCTCCCCGACGTACTTCGACACGGCCGGCAAGTCGACCATCGCCACGGACCCGGCCGTCGCCTCCGCCTTCACCGTCCAGAAGAAGCTCGTCGACGACCTCGGCGGCTTCAAGAAGCTGGAGACCTTCCGCTCCACGCTCGGCGACGAGTGGGGCCCCAAGCACCCCTTCCAGACCGGTCAGGTCGCCATGCAGCTCGACGGCGAGTGGCGGCTGGGCATGGCCCTGGAGGCCAAGCCGGACTTCGAGATCGGGGTCGCCCCACTGCCCGTCCCGGACGACCAGGCGGCCCAGTACGGCAAGGGCTACATCACCGGCACCATCGCCGGTATCGCCGCCACCAGCAAGAAGCAGAACGCGGCCTGGGAGCTGGTGAAGTACATGACCACCGACACGGACGCGGTCGTCGCCTTCTCCAACGCCATCCACAACGTGCCGTCCACCCTGGCGGCCCTGAAGTCCCCGGACCTGAAGTACGACGCGCGTTTCAAGACGTTCCTGGACATCGCCGCGAACCCGAACTCGACCACCTCCCCGGCGTCGATCAACGGCGGCGTCTACCTCACCACCGTGCAGCAGCTCGGCTACGACTACGAGAGCGGCAAGGTCACCGACCTGAAGGCCGGCCTGAAGAAGGCGGCGGCGCAGATCGACACGGACATCGCGCAGGCGAAGTAGCGATGACCACCCACACGTTGAGGGCGAAGCACCGGCGCTCGGCGCTGCGCACCCTCGCCTTCCTCTCTCCCTGGCTGATCGGTTTCGCGGTCTTCTTCGCGTACCCGATGATCTCGACGGTCTACTTCTCGTTCATGCACTACGACGGCTTCAAGCCGCCGACGTGGAGCGGCACGAAGAACTGGACGTACGTCTTCGAGCACTATCCGTTCTTCTGGCCGGCCCTGCGCAACACGCTCTGGCTCGTCGTGATCATGGTGACCCTGCGCGTCCTGTTCGGACTCGGGATCGGCATGCTCATCACGAAGATCAAGACCGGTACGGGTGTCTTCCGCACCCTCTTCTACCTGCCCTACCTGGCCCCACCGGTGGCGGCCACCATGGCCTTCGCCTTCCTCCTCAACCCCGGCACCGGCCCGGTCAACTCGATCCTGGAGAAGATCGGCATCCCGGCGCCGGGCTGGTTCAACGACCCGAGCTGGTCCAAGCCGGCCCTCACCCTGATGTTCCTGTGGGGGGTCGGCGACCTGATGGTCATCTTCATGGCCGCGCTGCTCGACGTACCGAAGGAGCAGTACGAGGCCGCGGAACTGGACGGCGCCTCGGCCTGGCAGCGGTTCCGGTTCGTCACCCTCCCCAACATCTCGCCGATCATCATGTTCGCGGTCGTCACCGGCGTGATCGCGGCGATGCAGTGCTACACACAGCCCCTGGTCGCCGGAAAGGTCGCCTCGGGTGTGATCCAGGGCGCGGGCACCATGTTCGAGCCCGGTTATCCGGAGCACTCCACCCTCACCCTTCCCCAACTCGTCTACAACCTCGGCTTCCAGCGCTTCGACTACGGCTCGGCCTGTGTCGTGGCCCTGGTCCTGTTCGCCCTGTCGATGGCGTTCACCGCGCTGTTGATGCGGCGCCGGGGCGGTCTCATCCAGGCAGGTGACTGACCCCATGACCCAAGTACTCGACCGTCCCGCGGAGTTGCGGACGCCCTCCTCCCCCGCCGAGCGCACCGCCCGCCGCAGGGCCCTGCTGGAATGGATCGCGGTCCACTCCCTCGGCCTGGCCGCGGCCCTCTTCTTCACCCTCCCCTTCGTGTTCGTGTTCCTGACGTCCCTGATGAGCGACTCCCAGGCACTCAGCCGGGACCTGATCCCGCACACCTGGGAGTGGGCCAACTACCGGAAGGTCTTCGACACCCCGGGCTTCCTCACCTGGTGGCGGAACACGCTGGTCTACGCCGGGCTGGGCACGGTCCTCACCGTCGTCTCGTCCGTCCCCGTGGCGTACGCGCTGGCCAAGTTCCGCTTCCGGGGCCGGAATCTGGCGCTCATGCTGGTGATCTCGATGATGATGCTGCCCCCGCAGGTGGTCGTCATCCCGATGTACCTGTTCTGGGCGAAGCAGCTGGACCTGTCGGGCACCCTGTGGCCGATGATCATCCCGCTGGCGTTCGGCGACGCGTTCTCGATCTTCCTGTTGCGCCAGTTCCTGCTGACCATCCCCAACGAGTACCTGGACGCGGCGAAGGTGGACGGCTGCGGCGACCTGCGCACCCTGCTGAAGGTCGTGCTGCCGATGGCGAAGCCCGGTATCGCCGCCGTCGCCCTCTTCCAGTTCTTCGCCGCCTGGAACGACTACTTCGGCCCGCAGATCTACGCCTCCGAAAATCCGGACGCATGGACCCTCTCCTACGCCCTGGAGTCCTTCAAAGGCGCGCACCACACCGACTGGAACCTCACCATGGCGGCCACCGTGCTGGTCATGGCCCCCGTGATCCTCGTGTTCTTCTTCGCCCAGAAGGCGTTCGTCGAAGGTGTCACCCTCACCGGAGTAAAGGGTTAACAAGCCATGAAACTCACCGTGGTCGGCGGCGGCTCGACCTACACCCCCGAACTCATCGACGGCTTCGCACGCCTGCGGGACACCCTCCCCGTGGAGGAACTGGTCCTCGTCGACCCGGCGGCCGACCGCCTGGACCTCGTCGGCGGCCTGGCCCGCCGCATGCCGCAGATTCCCGGGGGACAACCCCCGGCCCCCCGGCCCTCGAACACCGCCCCCGGCACCCGGAAGCGAGGCACTCGCCAGTGAAACTCACCGTGGTCGGCGGCGGCTCGACCTACACACCCGAACTCATCGACGGCTTCGCACGCCTGCGGGACACCCTCCCCGTGGAGGAACTGGTCCTCGTCGACCCGGCGGCCGACCGCCTGGACCTCGTCGGCGGCCTGGCCCGCCGCATCTTCGCCCGGCAGGACCACCCGGGGCGCATCGTGACGACGTCCGACCTGGACGCGGCCGTCGAGGGCGCCGACGCCGTGCTGCTCCAGCTCCGCGTCGGCGGCCAGGCGGCGCGCGAGCAGGACGAGACGTGGCCGCTGGAGTGCGGCTGCGTCGGGCAGGAAACGACGGGAGCGGGCGGCCTCGCGAAGGCGCTGCGTACCGTCCCCGTGGTCCTGGACATCGCCGAACGGGTGCGCCGGACCAACCCGCACGCCTGGATCATCGACTTCACCAACCCGGTCGGCATCGTCACCCGCGCCCTGCTCCAGGCCGGCCACAAGGCGGTCGGCCTGTGCAACGTGGCGATCGGTCTCCAGCGGAAGTTCGCCGCACTGCTCGACGTCGCCCCGGCCGACGTCCACCTGGACCACGTCGGCCTCAACCACCTCACCTGGGAGACCGGGGTACGGCTGGGTGGTCCCGAGGGCCAGGACATGCTGCCGGGCCTCCTGGCCGCCCACGCCGACACGATCGCCGCCGACCTGCGCCTGCCCCGCGTAATCCTGGACCGGCTGGGCACGATCCCCTCCTACTACCTGCGCTACTACTACGCGCACGACGAGGTCGTAAGGGAGCTGCGCACGAAGCCGTCCAGGGCGGCGGAAGTGGCCGCGATGGAACGCCGGTTGCTGTCGCTGTACGCGGACCCGGCCCTGGACGAGAAACCGGAGCTGCTGGCGAAGCGCGGCGGCGCCTACTACTCGGAGGCGGCGGTGGACCTGGCGGCGGCACTGCTCACCGGCTCCGGCAGTCCGTACCAGGTGGTGAACACGCTCAACAACGGCACGCTGCCCTTCCTCCCCGACGACGCGGTGATCGAGGTCCAGGCGGCGGTGGGGCCCAAGGGTCCGTCCCCGCTCCCCGTGCCGCCCCTCGATCCGCTCTACAGCGGCCTGACGGCGAACGTGACGGCGTACGAGGACCTGGCCCTGCGGGCGGCCCTGCACGGCGGCCGCGAGAGGGTCTTCAAAGCCCTGCTGTCCCACCCCCTGGTCGCCCAGTACGAGTACGCCGAGCAGCTGACCGACCAGCTGATCGCACACAACCGGGAGCATCTCGCGTGGGCCTGACGGCAAGCGTGCTCGCCATCGACGCGGGCAACAGCAAGACGGACGTCGCGGTCGTGGCGGTCGACGGAAGGGTCCTCGCCACGGCCCGTGGCGACGGCTTCCGCCCGCCCGCCGTGGGCGTGACGGCGGCGGTGGACGCCCTGGCCGACACCGTCACGCGCGCGTACACGGCGGCCGGCGTCGACTCCGCCGTCCATGTCTCGGCCTGTCTGGCCAACGCCGACCTGCCGGTGGAGGAGGAGCAGCTGGCTGCGGCCCTGCACGCACGCGCGTGGGGCACCTCCGTGGACGTCCGCAACGACACGTTCGCCATCCTGCGGGCGGGCGTCGCCGAACCCCGGGGGGTGGCCGTCGTCTGCGGCGCCGGCATCAACTGCGTCGGCATGCGCCCCGACGGCCGCACCGCCCGCTTCCCGGCCCTCGGCCGCCTCTCGGGCGACTGGGGCGGCGGCTGGGGCCTCGCCGAGGAGGCGATATGGCACGCGGCGAGGGCGGAGGACGGCCGGGGAGGACCGACCACCCTCACCGACGCGCTCCCGTCCCACTTCGGCCTGCCGTCCATGTACGCCCTGATCGAGGCCCTCCACCTGGAGCACATCGCCCCGTCCCGCCGCCACGAACTGACCCCGGTCCTCTTCGGGGCGGCGCGGGACGGGGACGCGGTGGCGCGCACGATCGTCGACCGGCTGGCGCAGGAGGTGGTGTCCATGGCGACGGTGGCCCTGACCCGACTGGACCTTCTGGAGGAGGAGACGCCGGTACTTCTGGGGGGAGGCGTTCTCACCGCGGGCCACGGGCAACTGGACGACGGGGTACGGGAACTCCTGGCCGCGCGGGCGCCGAAGGCGGTGGCGAGCGTCGTACGGGAGCGCCCGGTGCTGGGGGCCGCGCTGCTGGGCCTGGACCGGCTGGGGGCGGACGCCGACGTGCAACGAAGGGTGCGCAGCCACTTCCACGCGGGGTGAGTGACGCATGCGCCCCCGAACACGACACGGGCCCCCACGAAGGAACCGAACACCCACCCGACGCGTATTCATGGACAGGGGTGACTGCGATCTGATCAAGATCCAGTGAAGGCCGGTGCGCATGACCGGTCCCGCCAGCGATACTGGCGGCGGTAGATGACCATGGGGGAGGTCAAACGTGGCAAACCCGGCACCAGGCAGCACCGTAGCGCCACTTGCGCCGGCCTCGGCGCCACCGCCGACGCGCCGTACGGCGTTCGCCGAGGGCGTCGACAGGGCGCGCGCGGCGGCGACCACGGAGCCGGGCCGGCTCCGCATCATCGGCGCCTTCCTCGCCCTGCTCGTCCTCGCCTTCGGCGCCGTGACGGCCTGGCAGACGACCGACCGCGCGGCCGCCGCCGACGACGTGCTGCACAAGAGCCAGCCGCTCAGCACGGCCGCGGCCGACATCTACCGTGCGCTGGCCGACGCCAACACGGCGGCCTCCAGCGGATTCCTGGCGGGGGGCCAGGAGACGGCGGAATCCCGGTCCCGCTACGAGGAGGACATCGACGAGGCCGCCTCCAAGCTCGTCACGGCGGCCAACAACGCCGACCCCGATTCGCCCTCGACGGCGTTCATCACCAAGCTGAACAAACTGCTGCCCGAGTACAAGGGCCTGGTGGAGCGCGCGCGGACGTACAACCGGCAGGGTTTCCCGGTCGGCGGCGCCTATCTGCGGTACGCGAACCAGAAGATGCAGGGGGAGATGCTCCCGGCGGCCCAGGATCTCTACACGAAGGAGAACCAGCGCCTCCAGGACGACTACGGCGACGCCACCCCCTACCCGTGGGCGGCGATCGGACTGGGCGTCCTCGCGCTGGCCAGCCTCGCCTGGGCGCAGCACCGCAACTACCGCCGTACGAACCGGGTCCTGAACCACGGCCTGGTCGCGGCGACGGCGACCACCACGATCGTGCTGCTCTGGCTGGTCGTCGGCCACAGCGTGGCCCGCGCGGGGCTCGACGACTCCTACGACCACGGCGTCCGCTCGCTGAACGTCCTGCACGACGCCCGGATCGCCTCCCTGAAGGCGCGCGGCAACGAGAACCTGACGCTGGTGGCGCGCGGCGCCGAGACGGTGAAGGTGGCCGCCGACGGCGAGGAGGTGACGCTCGACAAGTACGACCACGAGTTCACCACCGAGATCACCACCCTCGGCAAGGGCCTCACCCTCGCGGCGAAGCTCGCCGACGACCAGGCGGGCGAGAAGCCGGTCGCGTCGGCCGAGAGCAACATGGCGGAGTGGAAGAAGCGCCACACCGCGGCCCGC
Organism: Streptomyces sp. NBC_00080; assembly: GCF_045041255.1. Taxonomy (NCBI): domain Bacteria; kingdom Bacillati; phylum Actinomycetota; class Actinomycetes; order Kitasatosporales; family Streptomycetaceae; genus Streptomyces; species Streptomyces sp. NBC_00080. The sequence continues at coordinate 6,081,130 of NZ_CP108235.1, read as the reverse complement.
GCGCAGGACGACAACGGCAACTACGAGCAGGCGCTGGCCCTGGTGATCGGCGGCAAGGACGCGACCGGCGCGTGCTTCGACAACGTCGACCAGAACCTCGCGGACGCGCTGGCGCACGAGCAGACCGAGTTCCGGCAGGCGGCCGGGGACGGCCTGGGCGCGATGACCGGCCTGCCGATCGGCGCCGCCGTGCTCGCCGTGCTGGGTGCCGCGGGCGCGGTCGTCGGCATCGGCCGCAGGCTGTCGGAGTACCGGTGAACGGGCGTCTGCCGGTGAACGGGCGCGGATCGGTGAACAGGCGTCTGCCGGTGGGCAGGAGCGTGTCGGTGGACGGGCGCGAACCGGCGGAAGGAGGCGTACCGGTGGAAGGGGGCGTGACGATGCGTGTGCGACGAGTGCGGGCCGGCCTGAAGGGCTGGGGCGGGGTGGGCGCGATGGCGGCCCTGTGCGCCCTCGCGCTGTCCTTCGTCCTGCTGCTGCCGTGGACGACCCGGTCGCCCGGCGACGGAAGCACCGGCCGGGCCGGCCAGGGCGTCGCCGCGGGCACCCAGGCTGCCGACGCCGACTGCACCGACCCGGAGAAGCGGACGCCGACGCCGTCGAGCGCCGACGGTCCGACGATCGCGGCCATCAAGGCCCGGACGGGCGAGAAGCGCAAGCTGATCGTCGGCGTCGACCAGAACAGCTACCGCTGGGGCTACCGCGACCCCAACAACACGGGCGCGGAGCTGGAGGGCTTCGACATCGACCTGGTCCACCGGATCGCCCAGGACATCCTCGGCGACCCGAACGCGGTCCAGTTCAAGGCCATCCCGACCAACCAGCGCATCCCGGCCATCCAGGAGGGCCGGGTCGACATGGTCGTACGCACCATGACGATCTCCTGCACCCGCCTCGCCGATGTCGCGTTCTCCGCGCCCTACTTCAAGACGGGACAGCAGGTCCTCGCACCCAAGTCCTCGACGATCAAGGGCTACGACGACACGCTGGCGAAGAACAAGGTCTGCACGGCGACCGGTTCGACGGCCAACACCAAGCTGGTCGACGACAAGAAGGCGGGCAGGATCGCCTCCAGCGTCGTGATCGCCACCCCCGTGCCCAACCAGCTCGACTGCCTGGTGCGCTTGCAGCTCGGCGAGGTCGACGCGGTGGTCACCGACGGCGCGCTCGCGGCCAGTCAGGCCGCCCAGGACCCCACGGTCGAACTGAAGGGCGCCCCCTTCACGACCGAGTACTACGGCGTGGCCATGAAGAAGAACGCGACGGATCTGGTACGCCGGGTCAACCAGATCCTGGTGGAGTACCGCGCGAGCGGCTGGCAGGCCTCGTACGACAAGTGGCTGTCGGCGACACTGGGCAGTGACGCGACGAAGTCGAAGCCGCCCGCCCCCCAGTACCTGAGCACGAGCTGACGACCGGCGGGCGGGACGGCAGGGCAGGCGGCGGACAGAGCCGGGAAGACCGACAGCAGCGAGAGGTGATCGATGGGCGTCACGGGACCCCCCGGGCCGGTGATGGACCGGGACGAGGTCGACCGTGCGCTGGCGCGGCTCGGCGCGGAGCACGAGGCGATCGAGACCTCGCTCCTCGCCCTCCAGGACCACGCGGGCCGCAGGCTCCTCGAAGGCGCCGAACTCACCGGTGTCACCAAGGAGCGCTGGGCGTCCGCGGAGGCGTCGATCACGCTGCTGTGGACGTACTTCGACGCGTACACGGACGCGCTGCGCGGCGCCCGTGACATCCGCTCGCGCCGCCGCTGGTCCAGCCGTGAGGACCTGGCGGAGCTGACGGAACTGCTGCGCGGCGAGTCGGTCACGGTGGCCGGCTCGGCCGCCGGTACGGCCGCCACCGCCAACGCGCCCACGCTGCACGGCGCGGGCCGGCTCAGCCACAGCTTCTCCCTCACCACCCTCGTCGACCGGATGAACGAGCTGTACGCGTCCTCGCTCGACATGGTCGTGACGGCCGACGCGGTGTGGTCGGCGCTGCCCGCCCGGATAGATTTACTGGCCGCGGAGCTCCAGCGCACCCGCGCGCTCGCGCACTCCGTCGGCGTCCGCCCGGGCGAGCACCCGGCGGGCGACGACCTGGAGCGCATCACCCACACCCTGACCTCGCTGCGCGAGCAGGTGGTGTCGGACCCGCTCGCCTTCTGGGTACGCGCGCAGGGCAGTTCGGCGCCGGGCGGCGGCCGTCCGGACACCACGGTGTACGACCGTGAGGCACGCGCCCTGGAGGACGTGCGCCGGGAGATCGACGCGGTACTGACGGTCCGTCAGGATGCCGAGCAGCGGCTGGTGAAGCTGCGGGACATCCTCAGCCGGGCCGACCGGACGCTCGCCGAGGCGCGCACCGCGCGCGGCGAGGTGCTCGCGAAGATCGCCGCGACGGAGGTGCCGGTGGTCAGCGGCCCGCCGACCGTGCTCCAGGAGCAGCTCGCGACGGCCGCCGAATACCGCCGGCAGGCCCAGTGGCACCGCCTGTCGCCGCTCCTGGAAGCCCTGGAGCAGAAGGCGGAGGACGAACTGCTGCGTGCCCGTGAGTCGTTGACCGCGGTCACCCAGCCACTGGCGGTCCGCGCGGAGCTGCGCGGCCGTCTCGACGCGTACAAGGCGAAGGTCGCCCGGCACGGGCTCGCCGAGGACCCGTTCCTCATCGAGCGCTACGACGCGGCGCGCCGCATGCTGTGGAGCGCGCCCTGTGATCTGCGCGTGGCCGGACAGGCCGTCCTGCGCTACCAGCAGGCGGCCGCCGAACTGCTCACGGCACCGCGCGTGCCGGAGCAGGGCGGACCTCAGGACCGTAGGGGGGAGCAGTAGCCATGAGTCAGGCAGGGCAGGCGTGTCAGCGGCCGGGCTGCGAGGGGTCGTACGAGGATGTGGGCGGCGGCGAGCTGTACTGCGACACCTGCGGTCTGGCCCCGGTCGTCTCCGGGGGAGGTCTGATCGGCTCACCGCCGACCGGGGTGACCGGGGGCGGCAAGGGCTCGGCGGGCAGCGCCAGTTCACGGTCCAGCGGGCGCAGCGCCCGCAGTACCCGTACGTCGTCGCAGTCGTCGAAGTCGCGCCGCTCGGTGTCCGGGCGGCTGTCCCGGTCGCTCTCGGGCAAGTCGACGGGCCGTTCGGTGTCGGTGCGCAGCTCCGGCTCGACTGCCGGCTCCTCCGGGCGGGCCCGGCTCGGCGCCGGCCTGGTCACGGTGCCGCAGGTGCCGCGGCCCGACCCGCGCGGGATGGTGCAGGAAAACCCCGAGGTGCCGGAGCGCAAGCGGTTCTGCTCGCGCTCCGACTGCGGTGCCCCGGTGGGCCGTTCGCGCGGCGAGCGGGAGGGACGCACGGAGGGCTTCTGCACCAAGTGCGGCCACCCGTACTCCTTCGTGCCGAAGCTGAAGGCCGGCGACGTCGTGCACGGCCAGTACGAGGTCGTGGGCTGTCTGGCGCACGGCGGGCTCGGCTGGGTCTACCTGGCGGTCGACCGGGCGGTCTCCGACCGGTGGGTGGTGCTCAAGGGCCTCCTGGACACCGGTGACCAGGACGCGATGGCCGCGGCGATCTCGGAGCGGCGCTTCCTCGCCGAGATCGAGCACGCCAACATCGTGCGGATCTACAACTTCGTCGAACACCTCGACCAGCGCACCGGCTCGCTCGACGGCTACATCGTCATGGAGTACGTCGGCGGCAAGTCCCTCAAGGAGATCGCCAACGACCGCCGCACCCCGCAGGGCAAGCGGGATCCGCTCCCCGTGGAGCAGGCGTGCGCGTACGGCATCGAGGCGCTCGAGGCGCTCGGCCATCTGCACAGCCGCAACCTGCTGTACTGCGACTTCAAGGTCGACAACGCGATCCAGACCGAGGACCAGCTCAAGCTGATCGACATGGGCGCGGTCCGGAGAATGGACGACGACGAGTCGGCCATCTACGGCACGGTCGGCTACCAGGGCCCGGAGGTCGCGGAGGTCGGGCCGTCGGTCGCCTCCGACCTGTACACGGTGGGCCGTACGCTCGCCGTCCTGACCTTCGACTTCCAGGGCTACACGACCGTCTTCGTCGACTCGCTGCCGGACCCCGACAACATCGAGGTCTTCCGCCAGTACGAGTCGTTCTACCGGCTGCTGGTCCGCGCCACCGACCCCGACCCGGCCCGCAGGTTCGCCTCCGCGCAGGAGATGGCGGAGCAGCTGACGGGCGTGCTGCGCGAGGTCGTCTCGCTGCAGAGCGGCCGGGCGCGGCCCGCGCTGTCGACCCTGTTCGGGCCGGAGGTCAAGGTCACGGACACGGAGCTGTTCCCGAAGCCGACCGGCGAGGTGTCACGGCTGGGGGCGCGGGTCGCCGTCAAGTCGTCGCGTCCGTTCGGCGGTTCGGCCTCCGCGCCGGTCCTCACCCGCGGCCCGGGCAGCGGGACCGCGGCACCCGGCGGCACCGCTCCGGCCCTGCCGGGCGCCACTCCCCCCGTCCTGCCGGGCGCCGCTCCCGCCTTCGCCGGCGCGGCTCCCGCACTGTCCGGCGCCACCCCCGCCTTCGTCGGCGGCTCGGGGCTGCCCGGTGTCGCGTCGCCCGGAACCGGTAGCGCCGGCGCCGGAAGCACCGTCGCCCCGAGCGCTGCCGCCCCCGGCCTCGTGAAGACCGTCCCCGCGCCCGCCGCCGCACTCGCGCTGCCCGTTCCGCACGTCGACGCCACCGACCCCAACGCGGGCTTCCTGGCCGGCCTGCTGGCGTCCGCGCCCGCCGAGCTGATCACGGCTCTCGCGGCCGCGCCGGCGCCCTCGGTCGAGACCCGGCTGCGGCAGATCCGCGCCTGGCTGGAGAACGGCGACCACCAGGCCGCCCTCATGTCCCTCCAGAAACTGGAGGGCGAACGGCCCGACGACTGGCGGGTGGTCTGGTACCGGGGCGTGACCTCGCTGGTCACCGGCGACCACGAGGGCGCCGCGCTCGCCTTCGACGCGATCTACGACGCCTTCCCGGGCGAGCCCACGCCCAAGCTGGCGCTCGGCCTGTGCGCGGAGGTGCTGGGGCAACTGGACAACGCCGCCGAGTACTACCGCCTGGTGTGGTCGACCGACCCGAGCTATGTGAGCTCCGCGTTCGGCCTGGCCCGCGTACAGCTCGCGGCCGGGGACCGCCGCAGCGCCGTACGGACGCTGGAATCGGTGCCGGAGTCCTCCATCCACTACACGGCGGCCCGGGTGGCGGCCGTACGGGCCCGGCTCCGGGAGCGGACCGCCCTCGCCTCCGACGTACCCTTCCTGGAGGACCTCACCGCCGCCGCGGCCCAGGTCGAGGCGCTGGACGCGTACGGTCTGGACCCGACGCGGCGCGAGCAGTTGTCCGCGGAAGTCCTCGGCTGTGCCCTCGACTGGATACTCTCCGGTGGCCGGGGCGCGGGCTCGACCGCACCGGTGCTGCTCGGCAGCGAACTGGACGAGCGGGGGCTGCGCTTCGGCCTGGAGCGCTCGTACCGCACGCTGGCCCGGCTGGCGACCGGCGGCGAGGAAAGGATCGACCTGGTGGAACGTGCCAATCGTTACCGCCCCCGGACGTGGGTGTAGTTGATGTCCCAGATGCCCCGGCAGGCCGCCCTGCCGACGTGTCCGAGCTGCGCGGAGCCGCTCGACGCGGGTGACCGTTTCTGCGGCGCGTGCGGATACGACCTGTCCGCCGTACCGCCGCGCCCGGACGACCATCCGACCCTCACGATGAACGGCTCGGCCCAGCAGCCTCCCGCGCAGGCGGCGGCAGGGCCGACGGGCCCGACGGTCAGCGGTACGGCCGTGCCGGGTACCGGCCCGATCGGCGCGAGGGCGAACGGTGCCGGCTTCAACGGTGTCGCCGCCGCGGCACTGCCGCCGCAGTCGGGCTCGGGAGCACCGGTGCCGCCGGGTTCCGGTGCGCCGGTACCGCATGCGTCCGGAGCGTCCGGGCCGCAGGGTCCCGGTGTGCCACCGCCGTCGGGTCCCGCCGCCTCCCCCGCTTCCGGGGACTCCGGAGGCGCCGGTGTCTCCGGTGTCCGGTTCGACCGGCCCTCGGAGCCCGACGAGTACGCCCTTCAGGCGCCGGACCCCCGGGTGGCCGCAGAGGCCGCCGTGGTGGCCGAGACCGCCCAGGTGTGCGTGGCCTGCCGGGCGGGCCGGGTCGACGACGACGGGTACTGCGAGAACTGCGGGCACGCCCAGCCGCGCGAACGCGACCACATGGAGCTGGAGTCGGGGCCCTTGGCCGCCGTCAGCGACCGCGGTCTGCGCCACCACCGCAACGAGGACGCCTTCGGCCTCGGCCGCACCGCCCTGCCCGACGGCTCGCCCGCGCTCGTGGCGATCGTCTGCGACGGCGTGTCCTCCGCCACCCGCCCCGACGACGCCTCCCTCGCCGCGTCGAAGACGGCACGGGAGTCGCTGCTCGCCGCCCTGCCGCAGGGCACGCACCCGCAGCAGGCCATGCACGAGGCGATCGTCGCCGCCTCATACGCGGTCAACGCGCTGGCCGACGAGCCGGCCACGGCCCGTGAGCACGCCCCGCACCAGAACGCCCCGGCCTGCACCCTCGTGGGGTCGATCGTCACACCTGGACTGCTCGTCGTCGGCTGGGTCGGCGACAGCCGCGCCTACTGGGTCCCGGCGGACCGCAGTTCACCCCCGGCCCGGCTCACCGAGGACGACTCCTGGGCCGCCCAGATGGTCGCCGCGGGCCTGATGAGCGAGGCGGAGGCCTACGCCGACGAGCGCGCCCACGCGATCACCGGCTGGCTCGGCGCCGACGCCTACGAACTGGAGCCGCACACCGCCTCCTTCAAGCCGGACCGGCCCGGTGTGGTGGTGGTGTGCACGGACGGTCTGTGGAACTACGCGGAGGCGGCCGAGGAAATGGCCGAGGTCCTCCCGCCGGACGCCTCCGCCCGGCCGCTGCACAGCGCACGCGTCCTGGTCGGCCACGCCCTGGACGGCGGGGGCCACGACAACGTAACAGTGGCCGTCGTGCCGTTCCCCGCCCCCGCGCAGGGGGCAGGATCGGCCTGAGGCCGCAAACAGGGAAACACCGGAGAACACCGGAGAACACCGGAGAACACCGGAAAACACGGGGAAACACGGGAAGCACGGGGAAGCACGCCTATCGGACCGGTGGGGACCGGTCCGTATTCAGACATCGCCCCGCGAGCGCGGGGTTTCCGAGGGGGATTTGAGTAGGCATGGCCAATTTCTCGAAGTCGAACGTGCCGCAGTTCTCGGTGGACGTCTACCAGAACGAGTACCTGCCGGAGGGCGGCCGCGAGGTCAACGCGATCGTCACGGTGACCGCCACCGGCGGCGGCACGGTGGGCAGCGCGGCAGCCGCGCCCCATCTGTACTCGCCGAGCCAGGGCCCGTCCGCCGCCGTGGCGATCATGGTGGACTGTTCCGGCTCGATGGACTACCCGCCGACCAAGATGCGCAACGCCCGCGACGCCACCGCCGCCGCCGTCGACACCCTGCGCGACGGCGTGCACTTCTCGGTGATCGGCGGCACCCATGTCGCCAAGGAGGTCTATCCGGGCGGGGGCCGGCTCGCGGTCGCCGACGCGACCACCCGCGAGCAGGCCAAGCAGGCGCTGCGCCGGCTGAGCGCGGGCGGCGGCACGGCGATCGGCACCTGGCTGCGGCTGGCCGACCGGCTGCTGTCCACGGCGGACGTCGCCATCCGGCACGGCATTCTGCTCACCGACGGCCGCAACGAGCACGAGTCGCCGCAGGACCTCAAGACCGCCCTCGACGACTGCGCCGGCCGTTTCACCTGTGACGCCCGCGGAGTGGGCACCGACTGGGAAGTGAAAGAAGTCACAGGGATCGCCTCCGCCCTGCTCGGCACCGCCGACATCGTCGCCGACCCGGCCGGCCTCGCCGCCGACTTCACGCAGATGATGGAGACGGCGATGGGCAAGGAGGTCGCGGACGTCGCGCTGCGCCTGTGGACCCCGGTCGGCACCGCCATCAAGTTCGTCAAGCAGGTCGCGCCGACGGTCGAGGAGCTGACCCAACGCCGGACGGAGGCGGGCCCGCGCGCGGGCGACTACCCCACCGGTTCCTGGGGCGACGAGTCCCGCGACTACCACGTGTGCGTCGAGGTCCCGGCCGCGAACGTCGGCCAGGAGATGCTCGCCGCCCGGGTCTCGCTGGTGATCCCGCAATCTGGGGGCACCTCCCGCTCGAGCGGAGCCGAGAGTGGGGGAGGGACGGTCCAGAACCTCGGCGCGCAGGGTCTCGTGCGGGCCGTGTGGACCGACGACATGTCCGCTTCCACGTCGATCAACCCTCAGGTCGCGCACTACACGGGGCAGGCCGAACTGGCACAGGTCATCCAGCAGGGGCTCGACCTTCGCAAAGCGGGCGATATGGATGGAGCAACGGCCAAACTGGGCCGGGCCGTTCAGCTCGCGAGCGCCTCGGGGAACGGTGATACTGCGAAACTGCTTGCGAAGGTGGTGGACGTGGTCGATGCCACGACAGGTACTGTGCGACTGAAGGCGAAGGTCACGGACGCCGACGAGATGACGCTCGAGACCCGGTCCACAAAGACTGTTCGTGTAAAGAAGTGACCTGAACCCGCTTTTGGGACACCGAAGGAGAGAGGGGGACGCGCCGACATGCCGACCTGCCCGAACGGACACCAGTCGGGTTCCGACGACTGGTGCGAGGTCTGCGGTCACCGCATGGCCGGTGCCGTACCTCCGCCCCCTCCCCCACCGCCGCCAACCGCCGGCGGCTACGGCTTCCCGCCGCCCGGCCAGGGTCAGGGCGGCCAGCCCGGCGGACGGCACCTGTCCTCCGTGCCGGACCACGAGCCGGAGCTCTGCCCGCAGTGCCGTACGCCCCGTGAGGGCGGTGCGCCGTTCTGCGAGGAGTGCCGGTGGAACTTCCTGACCAACACGGCCACCTCCTACACCCCGGCCGCCCCACGCCCACCGGCGCCGGGCCCCGGCGCGGGTCCGGGCGGCCCGGGTCCCGGCGGTCCTGGCGGCCCCGGTGGCCCCGGTGGCCCCGGTGGCCCCGGCGGGCGTTTCCAGCCGCCGCCTCCCTCCTACGGGGGCAGTGACTCGTTCGAGTACCAGAGCTCCCGCCCGTCCCAGATGAACCGTCCCGCCGAGCCGATCCCGCCGTTCGGCGGCGAGCCCTCGGGCCCGGGCGGTCAGGGCAGGCCCGGTGGCCAGGGTGGTCCGGGCGGTCCTGCCGGTGGTCCGCCTCCGGGCGCCTTCGGACGCGACCCCTCCGGCCAGGGCGGCGACCCCTTCAGGCGCGAGCCGTCCGGCCCCGGCGGCCGTCCTCCCGGCCCGCCCGGCGATCCCTTCGGGCGTGAGCCTTCGGGTCCGCCCTCGGACCCCTACCGACGTGAGCAGAGCGGACAGGCCTCCGATCCCTTCGGGCGCGAGCCCGGCGGTCCCGGCGGCGACCCCTTCGGGCGCGAGCCGGGCGGTCCCGGCGGCCGTCCATCGGGTCCGCCCGGCCCCGGCGGCCCGTCCGCCTTCGGCGCCGACCCCTCGCGACCCGTTCCGCAGCCACCCGGGCCCACGCCCACGGCCGGTCCCGGCATACCGGGCCAGGGCGGCTTCGGTGGCGGCCAGCACGACCCCAGGAACCAGAACGACCCCAGGAACCAGGGCGGTCCCGGGAACCAGGGTGGCCCCGGGGCTCCGCAGGCCTTCCAGCCGTCCGGCCCGACGGCCCCGTCCGGCTTCCCGCCGGAGACCGGTCGTCCGCAGCAGCCCGGCGGCCGACCCTTCGGCGGCGCCGACGACGACTGGGTGATCTCCCCGCCGTCGCACACCGGCCCCGGTCAGGGCGCGCCCGGTGGCCCCGGTGGCCCCGGCCCGGCTCAGGGCGGCGGTGGCTACGGCTACCCGCAGCCCGGCACCAACCAGGCACCGCCCCCGCCCGGCCCCGCCTACCAGCAGCAGCCGGCGACCTGGTCGGTGACCATCGGCCCGGACCGCGCGTACTTCATGGCGATGATGCACCGCTCGGGCCCCGAGGCCGCGGGGCTCAACCTGCCCGCGTACTCGCCCGAGCAGCAGCGCATGCTCACCGGCAACCAGTTCACCATCGGCCGCCGTCGCCACTCCACCGGGGAGACCCCCGACCTGGACCTGTCGGTGCCGCCGGAGGACCCGGGCGTCTCGCACCAGCACGCGGTGCTGGTCCAGCAGCCGGACGGCAGCTGGGCCGTCGTCGACCAGAACTCGACGAACGGCACCACGGTCAACGGCTCGGAAGAACCGATCCAGCCGTTCGTCCCGGTGCCGCTCCAGGACGGCGACCAGGTGCACGTCGGCGCCTGGACGACGCTCACGATCCGCCGCGGCTAGGCCTCGACGAGGCCCGGCCCCGACATATCCGTCCTACCCGTCGAACCCGGCAGGGGCCACGCGTACGGCCCCTCCGGTTCGTCGAGCCACGCCCACGCGTGCTCGGCGCCGACCGTGATGCCGTACCGCTCCCGCCCCGGCATGCCCTCGCGCTCCCACAGGGCGGACGCCTCCTGCGGGTCGAGGGTGCCCCGGGTCAGGGCCAGCAGGAAGCGGAACGTGTCGCTCTCCCTGGCCCGGTGCGGCACTCCGGCGAGTGCCACCTGCTCCGGCTCCGGCCGCTCCGACCCGCGCAACGGCACGAAGTACGCCGGGGTCTCCAGGAAGTGGCCCTCGGCGTGTCCGGCGTCCCGCACGGTCAGCGCGATCAGCCCGGTGGCCAGCGGCGCCAGGATCAGGGCTCCGGGGACGCACTGGGTGAGCCAGGCGCGCGGGACCGACGCCAGCGTGCAGGTCGCGATGATCCGGTCGAAGGGAGCGCGTTCGGGTACCCCGCGCGCCCCGTCCCCGGTGACGACGGTCGGCCGGTACCCGGCGTCGTCGAGGTGCCGGCGGGCGGACTCGGTGATCTCCGGGTCCAGGTCGACGGTGGTGACGTTCCCGTCGCCGAGCCGGTACGACAGCAGCGCCGCGTTGTAGCCGGTGCCCGCGCCGATCTCCAGCACCCGGTCGCCGTCCGCGACCCGCAGCTCGGCCAGCATCAGCGCCATCAGCGAGGGCTGGCTGCTGGAGGAGAGCAGCACGCCGTCGCGCAGCCTGGTGGCCAGTGGGACGTCCTCGTACACGCCCCGCACCCAGCGCTCCCGGGCGCGCGGGTCGGGGCTCCCGCCCCAGCGCCGTTCATAGCCGCCGACACCGCCGACGTAGTAGTACGGCACGAAGAGGTGGCGCGGGACCGCCGCGAAGGCCTCCGCCCAGCGCGGATCGGCGCCGAAGGCCCCGCTCGCCTCGATCTCGCGCAGCAACACCGCCCGCGCCGATGTGGCGAGATCTGCCAGCTCCTTGTCGAGTGCGTCCGCGCTCATGACTCCACTGTGCGGCGCGCGGCCCCGGGAAGCGAGCCGCCGGGAGTGACCGCAGGGGGCGGTCCTAAGCCTCAAGTCCTCCGTCTCCCGGTCTGAGACCATGGGAGACGTGAAAGAGATTCGGCGCGGCACGCTTCAGGAGCAGACCTTCTACGAGCAGGTCGGTGGGGAGGAGACCTTCCGCCGGCTGGTCCACCGTTTCTACGAGGGAGTCGCCGAGGACCCGATCCTGCGGCCCATGTACCCGGAGGAGGACCTGGGTCCGGCCGAGGAGCGTTTCGCGCTGTTCCTCATGCAGTACTGGGGCGGTCCCACGACCTACAGCGAGCACCGCGGCCACCCGCGTCTGCGCATGCGGCACGCCCCCTTCGTCGTGGACCGGGCCGCGCACGACGCCTGGCTGAAGCACATGCGGGTCGCGGTCGACGAACTCGGTCTGTCCGAGGAGCACGAACACACCCTGTGGAACTACCTGACGTACGCGGCGGCGTCGATGGTGAACACCCCGGAGTAGACCGCGCCGGGGCGTGACGGGGGACGAACGGACAGGGCACGTGGCCGGGGACCTGGCGCCGCGGACGGCGCGCTTCAGCGGACGCTGATGTCGAGCATCCCCAGCCGTCCCGCCCGCCGTACGGCGATCGACCCGTACGGTGTGCGCAACCGCAGCCACGCGCCGAAGGAGACCAGTTTCAGCTCCTCCGAACCCGTGGAGGGCCGAAGGAATCCGAGCGACTGGGCCGCGTGCACGGCGCGCACGGGAAGTCCGGTGTCGCCGACCGTGCGGGACCAGATCTCCCGCCCGATCCGGTCGAGTTCGGCCCGCGTCCGCTGCTCGGCCGTCAACTCCTCGGTACGGGAACGGAATTCGGCGACGGCCGCACCGACCATCGCACGCAGCGCGTCCGCGGCCGGCAGCCCCGCCTCGGGCCGCCAGCCACCGCGCGGCGGCAGCACACCGGCCCACGGCGGCCCGGTGACGGCCGCGGGAACGACGGCCGTCGCGGCACTCTCGTCGACCGACTCCAGCAGCTCCCCCGCCGACACGGTCACGTCCAGCCTGACGTCGAGGCCGTTCTCGTACGGCTTGGCCAGCCGGACCGCACGGATCGCGAGCACCTCGAAGGAGGGCGGCCGACCGAAGACGGCCAGCGCGGTGCCGGCCGCCTGGAGCCGGACCGCCGCTCCACGGTCGTAGTGGAGCAGCCGGGAGAGGAAGGCCGCGACATCCGCCGCCTCCCCCTCGTCGGCGAGGTGGAGCACCGTCATGCGGCGACGGCCTCCTCGTCGTCGTCCCGGTACTCGGCGAGGAAGTCACGCTCCTCGGCGGTGAGCCGACGCGGCCGCTGTGCCTCGAAGTCGAACGGCACGATCACGGTGGAGGCGGTGACATAGATCTGGTCGCCGTCCTTCACCTCGTAGGCGATGGTGAAGGACGCCGCCCTGATCTGGGTGATCCACAGTTCGATGTCGACCGGGGAGTGCCGGTGGACGAGCTGCCGCTTGTAGTCGATCTCGTGGCGGGCCACCACGGACCCCTGCTTGAAGTCCTTCTCCGGGCGGAACAGGAAGTCGATACGGGCTTCCTCCAGATAGCGGAGGAACACCACGTTGTTGACGTGGCCGTACGCGTCCATGTCCGCCCAGCGCAGTGGGCAGCGGTAGATGTGCCGCAAGATCGATCAGCCCCGGGTCAGCTTCTTGTAGGTGGCGCGGTGCGGACGAGCCGCGTCCGCTCCCAGCCGCTCGACCTTGTTCTTCTCGTACGACTCGAAGTTGCCCTCGAACCAGAACCACTTGGACTCGCCCTCGTAGGCGAGGATGTGCGTGGCGACCCGGTCGAGGAACCACCGGTCGTGGGAGACGACCACGGCCGCACCCGGGAACTCCAGCAGCGCGTTCTCGAGGGAGGACAGCGTCTCGACGTCGAGGTCGTTCGTCGGCTCGTCGAGGAGGAGCAGGTTGCCGCCCTGCTTGAGGGTGAGCGCGAGGTTGAGGCGGTTGCGCTCACCACCGGAGAGCACACCGGCCGGCTTCTGCTGGTCGGGGCCCTTGAAGCCGAACGCGGAGACGTACGCGCGGGACGGCATCTCGACCTGCCCGACGTTGATGTAGTCGAGCTCGTCGGAGACCACGGCCCACAGCGACTTCTTCGGGTCGATGTTCTCGCGGCTCTGGTCGACGTACGAGATCTTGACGGTGTCGCCGACCTTGATGGACCCGGAGTCCGGCTCCTCGAGTCCCTGGATCATCTTGAAGAGGGTGGTCTTGCCGGCGCCGTTCGGGCCGATGATCCCGACGATGCCGTTACGCGGCAGCGTGAAGCTGAGGTCGTCGATGAGCACCTTCTCGCCGAAGGCCTTGGAGAGGTTGTTGACCTCGACGACGATGGAGCCCAGGCGCGGGCCCGGCGGGATCTGGATCTCCTCGAAGTCCAGCTTCCGCATCTTGTCCGCCTCGGCCGCCATCTCCTCGTACCGGGCGAGACGTGCCTTGGACTTGGCCTGACGCCCCTTGGCGTTGGACCGCACCCACTCGAGCTCTTCCTTCAGACGCTTCGCACGCTTGGCGTCCTTCTGCCCCTCGACCTTGAGGCGGCTCGCCTTGGTGTCGAGGTAGGTGGAGTAGTTGCCCTCGTAAGGGTGGGCGCGACCGCGGTCGAGCTCCAGGATCCACTCGGCGACGTTGTCGAGGAAGTACCGGTCGTGGGTGACGGCGACGACGGTGCCGGGGTACTTCGCGAGGTGCTGCTCCAGCCACTGCACGGACTCGGCGTCCAGGTGGTTGGTGGGCTCGTCGAGCAGCAGCAGGTCGGGGGCCTCGAGCAGCAGCTTGCACAGCGCGACACGGCGGCGCTCACCACCGGAGAGGTTGGTGACGGGCCAGTCGCCGGGCGGGCAGCCGAGGGCGTCCATGGCCTGCTCCAGCTGGGTGTCCAGGTCCCACGCGTTGGCGTGGTCCAGGTCCTCCTGGAGCTTGCCCATCTCGTCCAGCAGCGCGTCGGAGTAGTCGGTCGCCATCAGCTCGGCGACCTCGTTGAAGCGCTTGAGCTTGCCCATGACCTCGGCCGCGCCGTCCTGCACGTTCTCCAGAACGGTCTTGGACTCGTCGAGCGGCGGCTCCTGGAGCAGCATCCCGACGCTGTACCCGGGCGACAGGAACGCGTCTCCGTTGGAGGGCTGCTCGAGCCCCGCCATGATCTTCAGAACGGTGGACTTACCGGCACCGTTAGGCCCGACCACACCGATCTTCGCGCCGGGCAGGAAGCTCAGCGTTACGTCGTCAAGGATGACCTTGTCGCCGTGTGCCTTGCGCGTCTTGCGCATGGTGTAGATGTACTCAGCCAAGAGAAACCGTCCGGCAGCTTGAGATCTGGCAGTGGGCAGGTGGGCAGATACACCCCATCTTGCCTGAGGTCCAGCCCTGGGTGTTAACCCATTCGGCCGGGGGGCTGTGAGCTGGGCTTTCGTCGTACACGGCCGTGGCCGACCTGCCACTGTCGGTCGCCGCCGAGCACCCTCGGGGAACCCGGGACCGCCCAAGACGGCCCAGCCCAAGGACGCCACTCCCTCACCGGGCGGGGCTATCGTGCGCCTGTGACACGCGCAGCACAGCGTCCTCTCCTCTTCCTCGACGTCGATGGTCCACTCATCCCGTTCGGGACAGTGCCCGGCCACCCACAGGCCGCCACTACCGGGGTCCCGACGCCTGCCGATCAGGGGAACCCACTGCTGGAGCGGCTTGCCCCCGGGATCGGGGCACGCCTCCTGGCCCTCTGCTGCGACCTCGTATGGGCCACGACCTGGATGGAGAATGCGAACGTGGTGGTCGCCCCACGGATCGGACTCCCGACCCTGCCTGTGGCGGAGTGGCCGGACACCACCGCGGACACCGAGCCAGACCCGCGTGGCCTGCACTGGAAGACCCGCCGCCTCGTCGAGTACGCCGACGGCCGGCCATTCATCTGGGTCGACGACGAGATCAGCTCCATGGACCGCCACTGGGTCGCTGCCCAGCACCCCGGGCCGTCGCTGCTCCATCGCGTAGAACCGGCCCGGGGCCTCACCGACGCGGACTTCTCCGCGATCACCGATTGGCTCGGCATCGTCGCGCCGAGATGAACACGGCTTCTCGCCGGTGTGCCTCTCGCCTGTGCAGGGTGGGGGCGTTCACCTGTGGGCAGCCTCTGTCCGCTTTGGTTGACCTCGGACTGCCCAGGGACGGCCCGGCGGCGATCACTGGTCGGCGGTCCGCCACTCATTCAGTGCGCTGTGACGTAAGCACCCGCCCCATGCGCTTCGGACAGCAGCCCGAGGGCCGCGGACTTCACCCGGGGCCCCGGGCCGTGTTCGACCAGGTCCAGCCATGCCAGGCCGGATGGGGTACCTCCGACCAGTTCTCCGCGTCGACGGCTCCGAGGACGTCGACGGCACCGAGGGCGCCGAGAGCGTCGGGGGCACCTCGGCATTGTGTCCTCGATGCCCCTGCGCCTGCGCCTGCCGCTGCCCGCCGACTCCGCTCAGTGGCGGGTCTCGTTCTCCTTGCGGCCCACGAGCAGGAGGGCCGCTCCGCCGATGACCACCAGGCCGATGGCGGTGCCGGCGATCAGCGGGGTGGCGCTGGTGCCCCCCGTCGCGGCGAGGTTGGTGTCGTCGGTGGTGGAGGTGCCGCCCACGGTGGCCGGGCTCGGTTCGCTGAGGGTCTGGGTCGTCAGGCCGGCGGTCTCGTCGGCCTGGGTCTCGCAGTCCAGGACGCCGGTGAAGCGGCTCTCGACGCCTTGCGGACCGTTGATCGTGAAGGCGTAGGCCTGGTCCTCCTGGAGCGGGATCGTCACCGTCCGGGACTCACCGGCCGCGATGGTGTACTCGGTCTCCATCAGCTCGAAGGTGAACACCTGGTCGCCCTGGTTGACGGCCGTGATGTCCACTCCGCTCTTCGCGCAGTTCTTCGCCGCGGACAGTGCCGGTATGGCGCCCTGCTTCGCCCAGGTCGCGCTCGCCGTCGCCGACACCGTCGACTCGCTGGAGCCGGCCAGGATCTGGGTCTGGCTGCGGCTCTCGGAGGTGAAGGCGCGGCCGACGGGGACAGTGGTCGAGGCCTGGACGGTGAGCTCGGCCGAGCCGTCGGCCGAATCGGCCGGCACGTCGAAGAACAGCTGACTGCCGTCCGTCACCGACGTGACCACCTTGCCGTCCTTGCCGACGATCCGCACGCCGCTGGTGGCGGCGTCCAACGGAGGCGTCACCGTCACACCGCCCGCGTTGGTGTGCACGGTCACCGGGCCGAGGAGTTCGCCGGGGTGACCGGAGACGGCGGGCGTCTCGAGGGTCAGCGACGCCTCGGGCTCCGCCACGGTGCGGGCAGCCTTCTGGAGGTAGTCCGCGAGCCGCTCGGCCTGCGCGTCGACGGCGTCGACGTCCGCGCCGTCCGAGTAGCGCCAGATGGCCACCTGAGTGCCGGTGGCAGCGTCCTGTTCGGTGAGACCGCCGTCGATGCCGGCCTTGTCCGCGAGCGAGGCCAGGTCGTTCACCTGGGGGTAGGAGTGCTGAAGGATCCAACGGATGCGGCCCGCGTCCTTGTTGGCACCCAGCGAGGTGCCGCTCCAGGGCGTCTCCTGGTACTTGGCGTCCTTCTGCGTGGGGTTGTAGAGGTCGACGCAGTAGGTCTGCAAGGTGCCGCCGCCCTCGACGGACATCTCGAACAGGCCGGCCGAGACCTCCTGGTCGCCGCCGTCGGCGTGGATCACCGCGGTGCCGTAGGTCTTGAGGCCGCCTATCGTCGCGGTGGCCCCGCCCTGACTCTGCGTCACCTCGGCGGCGGCGGCCGTGCCCGCGCCGGCGATCGCACCGACGGCGAGGAGGCCGGATGCCAACGCCGCCGCGGCGAGGCGGACCGCCCCTCGCCCGCGTGCGAGCGGCGCGGAGAACGAACAAATCACACAATTCCCCTTCGAGCAGGACCCGTTGATGTGGGGGGTACGGGTCCCACCAGCAGAATCAGAAGCCCCGTGAGCCACGTCCGGCATCCTAGAGACGTCGCGCAGTGCGCTTCCCGGTCATCTCATCGGATCGCCGATCCGACTCGGAATCGTTATCCCCAAGATCGTCCAGAGGCCTGACTTATCGACAAATCCACTTGGTTGCTCGAACCGCATACGCCGATAAGCCACAGTTCGGTCGGCGTCGGCGCGGCACCGGCATTGACGGTCCGTCACCACTCCGTCGCATGACATCGCGTCCTCGCTCCCTCCCGCACCGCGCCGCCCAACCCCGTCCTGCCCCTCAGCTCATGTCACCGCCACCGGCTCGCGCCGCCGGCTCTTTGGGGTATCGGGCTCGGGCTCGGTGGCATCGGCGGCCGCTGTCTCCCACTCGGGCTCGGGCCGCGCCGGTGCGCCGACGGCCATCGGCTCGGGTTGGCCCGAGCGCCGGAAGGCGGAGGTGCCCCGCGAGATGTCATGGCCGATCGCCACGGCGTCGATGTCCGCCGACGTCCGGCTCTGCTGTCCCTCGCGCGACTCCGTACGCACCCTCAGCCTGCCCTGCACCATCACCGGGTCGCCGACGTTCAGCGAGGCCGCCGCGTTGGTGGCCAGTTGCCGATTGGCCCACACCGTGAAGAAGTTGGTGTGCCCGTCGGTCCAGGTGCCCTTCTCGCGGTCCCAGTAGCGCGAGGTCACCGCCAGCCGGAACCTCGCCGACGCCCCCGCCGCCAGGTCCCGGTAGACCGGCTGCGTCGCCACGTTGCCGACCGCGCAGACCATCGTCTCGTTCATCGTGAACCCCTCCTCGCCGGACGGTCACCCCGCCCGGGTACACGTACGGGCCCGTCCCGCACGGCTGCGTCCGCCGTGACAGCCGCGGCCCTTTCGCCGCGTACCGTCACCGCCCTCACGGCGACCGCATCCGTCGCGATCACCGCGAAGCCAGACTGCCTCCGTCGGACCGGGCCCGCCGAGCGCTGTGGACCACCCACCGCCTGTGGAAAACTCCACCACCCGGACGAGTGATCCACGCGCCGCGCACTGTGGATCACCCAACTCGGATCAGCTCTCGCGGATCACCCCTCGCGGATCACCCCTCGTGGATCACCGTCGCGGATCACCACGGCACCTCACCGAGCGGCGGCCCCCACCCCCGTGACCCGCCCGTACTGCTCACGGACCTCCCGGTACCGCAGCAGTTCCGCGGCGACGGGATCCAGTACACGGGCCCGGCCGCACCCGGCCGCCGCCTCCCGCAACCGGCGCTCCGCGTCCTGCCCGTACCGCCGGGCCGGCCCCCGTGCCGCCAGTCGGCAGCTCCACTCGACGAGCGGGCCGCCGATGATGCCGGTCACCATCAGCAGCACCGGAACCCCGAGGTTCGGCGCCAGCACCCCGACGATCTGTCCGAGCAGCCACAGCCCGCCGACCACCTGGAGCAGGGTCATGCACGCCTGCGCCAGCACGGCCACCGGCCACCAGCCCGGCCGCGGCGGCCGCCCCGGCGGCAGCCCGGCCCGCGCCGCCAGCTGGTCCAGCGCCTCGGGCAGCCCGCCGGCCCCGCGTACGGCCGCCTCGCGCACGGCCTGCGCCCACGGCATGGGCAGCCCCGCCGAGGCCCGCTCGGACACCGTGCGCACCGCCTGCTCGACGCGCTGCCGTGCCGTGGCCTCCTCGTCGGCCGGAGCACGCAGCGGCAGCCGTCCGGTGGGAGGGTCGCGCCGGTCCTGCTGCCACCGCCACAGCCGTAGCCACGGCGTCCCGCACGCCCGGCCCGCGTTGCGCAGCCAGGCGCGTTCGGCGGCCTCGCCCGCGGCGGTGGCGCCCACGGCGTCCGCCAGGCAGTCGGCGAACTCGTCCCGCGCCTCCTCGCTGAGCCCGGTGCGTCGCCCGGTGGCGTAGACGGGCCGCAGCCGCCACGCGGCGGCGTCCACATCGGCGGCGATCCGCCGTGCCGCGGCGCCGCGTTCCGTGACGAACTGGCCGAGCACTTCGCGCAGTTCTCCGATGCCGTCGCCGGTGAGCGCGGACAGGGCGAGCACGGTGGCGCCCGGCTCGCCGTACTCGCCGAGGGCGACTCCGTCCTCGTCGAGCAGGCGTCGCAGGTCGTCCAGGACCAGCTCGGCGGCCTCGCCGGGCAGCCGGTCGACCTGGTTGAGGACGATGAACATGATCTCCGCGTGGCCCGCCATGGGCCGCAGGTAGCGCTCGTGGAGGATCGCGTCGGCGTACTTCTCGGGGTCGACGACCCAGATGACGGCGTCGACGAGTGCCAGAACGCGGTCGACCTGCTCGCGGTGCTGCACGGCCGCCGAGTCGTGGTCGGGCAGGTCGATCAGGACGAGCCCGCGCAACTGCGCCTCGGCGTCCTGACTCTGCACCGGCCGCCTGCGCAACCGGCCCGGGATGCCCAGCCGGTCGATGAGGGTCGACGCGCCGTCGCTCCAACTGCACGCGATGGGTGCGGAGGTGGTCGGGCGGCGTACGCCCGTCTCCGAGATGTTCACTCCGGCGAGGGCGTTGAACAACTGCGACTTGCCGCTCCCGGTGGCGCCCGCGATGGCGACGACGGTGTGCTGACCGGAGAGCCTGCGCCGGGCCGCCGCCTCGTCGAGCACCCGGCCGGCCTCGGCGAGGGTCCGGCTGTCGAGCCGGGCGCGGGAGAGCCCCACGAGTTCACGCAGCGCGTCGAGCCGGGACCGCAGGGGGGCGTCGTAAGTGAGCGGGGTCGACGGCAGGGTGCTCCCGCCGCCACCGCCGATCCGGGTCTCCATGACGGCGGCCTGCTCGGCGGCGGAGGCCTCGCTCAAGCGGCGGGCGATGAGCCCGTCGTCCCAGGCCCCGTCGGAGTCCGAACCCGGTTCGGCACCCGCGTCCGCACCCGTATCTGCCCCCGGTTCCGTACCGGGTTCGGAACCGGGTTCCCTGCGGGAGGGCGCGTGCGGGCCGGTGCCGGCGGCCGTGCGTGGGGCGGTGACCCCGTCGGCGTCGGACACGCGCGCGTGGACGGCCGCCTCCTGCTCGCGGGGCTCCTTCGCGGAGTTCCTCACGGGCAACCTCGCGGGCACCTTCGCGGATTTCTCCGCCGTACCGCCGTCCTCAGCACCCACGCGGTCCTGCGCCCGCGTCTGCTCCTGCTTCCCGGCTTCCGGGTTCTCCCCCGTGCCCGAGCTGCTGTCCGTGCTGTCCTTGCTGTTCTTCCGATCATTGTCGATCCGGCCGCTGTCGGTCTGATCGTGGTCCGCGTGGTCGTTGTGCATGTGGTCGTTGTTCATGTGGTCGTTGTCCGTGTGGTCCTGGTCAGTGACGGCGGTCACCGGTCACCTCTCCTTCTGAAGTACGGACAGCGCGGCGATGAGTTCGGCCTGGGGTTCGGGGTGGACTTCGAGCCCGTCGAGGGGCGCGAGGCGCCGTTCGCGCTCGGTTTGCAGCACGCGGTCGAGGTGTTCGGTGAGCAGCCGTCCGGCGCGGTCGCGCAGCCGCAGCGCCCCGTGGGCACCGATCCGTTCGGCGAGGCCCTCCCCGGCCGAACGCGCCCTGCGCCCTCCCAGCAGGGCGGTGGCGACGAGGGCGGCGACCGACTCCGGATCGGGCGCGACACCGCGTTCGAGGCCGCGGACCTCGTCCTCGGCGTACTCCTCGAGCTCGCGCCGCCACCGTCGTACGGCAAGGCCGATCCGGTGCTCGGTGCTCTCCGACGATGGATCCCGTTCCGTCAGCTCCGGTGCGTCCGAGGCCGGTTCGCGCCGCCAGGCATCGTCGACGCGTTCGTCGGCGGCGGTGACGGCGCACAGCAGGAGGGCGCCGAGGCTCTCCACCAGGGCGTCGAGGAGTTCACCGGCGGTGCAGTCCAGCGGGAAGGCCCGCCAGCGCTTGAGCGCGTCGCCGGCGAGCACGGCACCGCTCTGCAGACGGCCCCGCACGCGCGTGTACTCGGTGTCGTACGCCGTGTCGACGGCCGAGGTGAGGCGCAGCGCGGCGGCGTGCTGCGAGGCGGCGGCGCCCGCCAGTTCGGGCATCCGGGCCTTGAGGGAGTCGAGGACGCCCTGGGCCGTACGGGCCAGGGCATGGCGGCGGGAGCCGGGGTCCTGGACGTGGTGGACGAGCCAGTTCCGCAGCGGCGCCACGGCGGTGGCCGGAAGAAGCCCCCCGCCCCACGCGGACTCGGGCAGTTCGGGCACCGTGAAGCGCGGTACGTCGCCCAGCCCGGCCTTGGTGAGCAGCGCGCCGTACTGCCGGGACACCTCGGAGACCACCTGGTGGGGCACCCGGTCGAGGACCGTCACGAGCATGGCGTCGTACTCCTTGGCGGTACGGAGCAGGTGCCAGGGCACGGCGTCGGCGTATCGGGCGGCGGTCGTGACCATCACCCAGATGTCGGCGGCACAGATCAGTTCGGCGGCGAGCACGCGGTTGTCGGCCACGAGGGAGTCGATGTCGGGTGCGTCCAGGATGGCGAGGCCCGGTGGGAGGGTGTCTGCGGTCTCGATCCGCAACACGTGTCTGCCGTCCTCGCCGGGCAGCAGCAGATCGTCCGCGGGCTCCTGATGGGGCGCCCACACGCGCGTGAGCCGCGGCAGTACCCGCATGCCGCTGAACCAGTGTTGGTCCTCCGGATGGCACACGAGGACCGGAGTCCGTGTCGTCGGCCGCAACACGCCCGCCTCGCTGACGCGCTGGCCCACCAGGGAGTTGACGAGGGTCGACTTGCCGGCGCCGGTGGAACCGCCCACGACGACGAGCATCGGCGCGTCGGGCTGCTTGAGCCGGGGCACCAGATAGTCGTCGAGCTGGGCGAGCAGTTCGTCGCGGTTGGCACGCGCGCGTGGGGCCCCCGCCAGGGGAAGCGGGAAGCGTGCGGCGGCGACACGGTCGCGCAGGGCGGAAAGTGCGTCGAGCAGCTGAGGCCGTACGTCCAAGGTCACCACATGCGAAGAATGCCCAATTTTAGGGGATTTATGAAGCATATAGGCATGTCTGCGCGCCGACAGGACACAAGGGGCGGAAGGTACGACTGGGACAGAGGCACAGCGCAGGCATAACGAGTGCACAACACCCGTGGCCCGGGACGCGAAAAGCGATGCACGATTCGCACCTGCCTGCGATTATCAGGACCGCTTCACCGAACCTCCACATTGAGCCACGGAGGCGAAGCAACCGGGACAAGGAACCGGGAGCCCTATCCTTGTCCCCGGCAACGTCACGGATCAGCCCACACCCGGGCAGCACGTACGAGGCCACCACACCCGGCCCCCGTAGCTCAGTGGATAGAGCAGGCGCCTTCTAAGCGCTTGGCCGCAGGTTCGAGTCCTGCCGGGGGCGCAAGTCTCCGCCCTCCCTTCGGGAGGGCATTTTTGCTGTTCAGAGCACGTTTCGTGCGACATGGCGCGGCCCCGGAGGCTCCCCCGACGATCAAGGGAAGGTTCCGGGGCTGTCCGGCTGTCACCGGGATTTCGCGGGTGGCCCTGTCGAATACGTGTCGAAATTCTCGGCGCGAAGCCTCGGTCTCCGTAGGCCGGCTCGGGCAGCCCCTCGGCAGCCTCCAGGCACTGTTTCAGGTCAGGCAGCCGCGTCCTGAGCCGTCCTCGTCCTCGACCATGCCGATGGCGAAGGGGAATCCCTTCAGGAAGTCGCGCCTCGCAGGGTCTTGCTCCGCTTCGGCCAAGGCCACGAGCACCTGCACGAGCCGCTCACGTTGGCCGGAGGGCAGGCGCAGCAGTTCCCCGCCGACGCTCTCCATGATCTTCACCGCGGAATCGGGATCCACCTCCTCGTCCCCGCAGCTCTCCAGCCACCACACGACATCGACGAGCATCCCGGTGAGCGCCGGCACGAGCGGATCCCTGCCAGTCATGTCAGCCATATCAGTCATGCGCGCAACGTAGCCGCGCCCTGTGACAGCGCCTCTCGGGACGGCGCCCGACCTCGTCACTCGGGGACGCGGCAGTCGCTCCGCCAGGATCCGCCGCATGACCAACGACGCCCCTGCCTGTCCTGATTGCGGCCGGCCCATGGAATCCGGTGGCCTCGTACTGTCCGGGCGGGAGGACGACGGCCTACGGGCCTGCCGGTCGCTGTGGAGGTGTGCCGATAGGCATGCCTGGTGGGGCTGGGCCGACCGGCCGGAGGAGGCATCGGAGGTCTGCCCGGTGCCAGAGCTGTTCCGCTGACATCCGACTGCACCCGACTGGACGGGCGTAGCCCGAGCCGGCTTTCTGCCGAGGATCCGCGTGACCGGGTGGTCAACGGTCGTACGCGGCCAGCGTCCCCGAGCCGTCGTGCACGGTGACCCGCACCCCGTCGGCCTCCCCTCGCCCACCCCCATCCCCCGCCCCGGCGACCGCCACCGCCGCGGGATGCATGCCGTCGACGACCATGTCCGCCATGCTCATCATGTGGGGCCGGGTGGCGAGTCGGGCGGGCCAGGCGAGGACGGCCGGTGGTTGCTCGGGTCCGGATACCTCAAGCTCGCGCAGCGGCACCGCCAGCCCCACGCCAAGCGCCTTGAGCACGGCTTCCTTCCGCGTCCAGGTGCGCAGGAAGGCCGGCTGCCGTTCGGCTGCCGGGCGGGCGTACAGCGCGGCGAGTTCCGCGTCGGACAGGGCGACACGGGCGGCGGAGTCGACGTCCATGTCGGCGTGGGACTCCTCTACGTCGAGGCCCACCTCACCACCCCGGCAGACCGCCACGCCGACGAGCGCGCCGCTGTGGGTGACGGAGAAGGCGACGGAGTGGTCGTAGGCCGGAGGGGTGCCCGCAGGGTCGTCCGGCGGTAGTGCGAGGTGGACCTTGCCGTGTGACCCGCCGCAGCGTGGACACACGCGGCGCAGGGGGACGTCCGCCGGGGGCAGCCCGAGCAGTTCGCCGAGGACCAGACGGCTGAGGGCGCAGCCGACGAGGAACCGCCCCCTGCCCGCAGGGTCGACGGTCGACTCGTACCGGACGCGTTCCACGGGATCGAGGAGTGCCCGCAGACCCGTCCGGGCGTCCTCCAGACGGGCCCACCACACCTGCACCGGGTGTCCTGTCACAGCGCCTCGTCCTGGTTCGATGATCAGCCCACGCCACTACACTCCTGCTCACACCACACCACACGAGGGGCAGCCGCATGCGACTGCACACACAGGAGTGGGGAACGGGCGAGCGCGTCGCCGTCCTCGTCCACGGCATCATGTCCGACCACCGCACGTGGCACGAGCTGATCCCGGTTCTGACCGGACGGGGCTACCGCGTCCTCGCCGTGGACCTGCGCGGGCACGGCGTCAGCGCGCGCGGGGAGTACGAGCCCCGGCTCTTCGCCGAGGATCTCCTCGACACGCTGCCGCACGCCCCGGAAGTGGCGCTGGGCCATTCGCTGGGCGCGCTGGCCCTGGCCCTGGCGGTGGCGGACCTGCAACCGGCCCGCGCCGTCTACTCGGAACCGGCCTGGCAACTCGCCGGGGCCCACGGGTCCCTGGATCCGGCCCTCTTCACGCTCTTCAAGCGCTCGTCCCGCGCTCTGGCCGCCCTCTCCCGCCCGCCGCGCGACGGGGAACCGGACGAGCGACTCGACAAGCGGGCCGCGGCCGAGCGCCAGGCCCTCGACCGATGGGACGAGAAAACGGCGCTCGCGCTCTCCTCCCACCGGCACATCGACCACACGCCGCAGAAGGCTCTGGTGCCCTCTCTCGTCCAGACCTCGGACCCGAGCATGCTCGTCAGCGCGGAGATGCGGGCGGAACTGGTGCGACGCGGTTTCGAGGTGCGTACCGTGCCCGAGGCGCCGCACGCGATCCACCGGGACCGGTTCGACGCTTTCGTCGAGTCGCTGTCGGGGTGGCTGTAAGGGCGGTGAGGGCTGTGGGGCCTGCGGCTGAGCAGGTCGGAAAGCAGTTCGGTGAATCGGTCGAGCCGGTCGGATCAGATGAACGAGCCAAACCCGTCGAAGCAGGTCAGTGCACCGCGCGCAGCATGCGCGTCACGTTGATCCGCGTCGGCGAAAGGCCGACCTCCACGCTCTGCATCATCCGCTCGCCGTTGAGCCGGCCATAGGCGAGCAGGTCGACGTTGGCCAGGCTGAATTCGGGCCAGGTGTGAATGCTCAGGTGCGATGCGGAAAGCAGGAGAATCGCGGTGACGGCACCGTTCGGGAAAACGTGCGACGCCTCGCCGAGAACCGTGGCGTTTCCCTTTTCAGCGGCCGTGCGCAGCACCTGGAGGAGGCGCTCCTCGTCGGTCAGGATGCTGTGATCGCTCACCCATACATCGACGGCATAAGAGCACAGATCGTCGACGTTTATACCCTCGGTGGCGAGGTTGGCGGAGTTGGTCATGGGGAAACCGGGGGTGACGAACCGCTGCCCCCGTCTCCTTTCACATAGATCTGCGCTGGTCCGCGCGGCCAAAGGGGAAGGTTGCGAGGCCGGTAAGCGGCGCTCGATGGTACCCAGCGTAGCATCCGGGGCGCTCCAGGGCTCGCGCGTGCACCGCGTCAAGGAGAGGGCAGGGGGTCCGGGGAATTCACCCGAAAACCCACCGCACCCCTTCCGGGAACCCTTTTCCAAACTCACCCTCGAACGTCACGGCAGCACAGCGAACAGAATTCCATTCGGAACATGCGCAGCCTTCACGGGATTCCCCGGAACCCGCCCTGACGCCACTCGAATTCCGCATCGTTTCCCCGCCGATTCCCCACCGTCCGAGCGGGTCCGAAGGCCTGCGTACCAGCCCGTATACTCGATAGTCCCGGAATCCATCAATCAGCTTGCCTGGAGCAGCATTGTGACGAACGCGCGTCGGCACCCTCGGAGCACCACCGCGGATTCCGTGCTCACGGAAGTCGCGGAAGCGGTCCGGCTCCAGGAGGGCCCGCCCGGAGTCCGGTCCGTCCTGCGCGCCCTGCGCCGTCTGGCGCCCGCGTCCACGAAGGACCTCAGCCGCGCGACCGGGCTGCCCGTCCCGATCGTGGCCGCCCTGGGGAACGAACTGCGCCGCCGGGGATTCGTCACCACACAGCGTCCGTCCCGGCTGACCGAGGCCGGTCTGGACCTCGTCGCCCAGCTCGGCATGGACCTGACCCTCGACGCCACCTGCACCACCTGTGACGGGCGCGAGCTCGTGATCCCCGACGTCCTGGACGAAGCCGTACGGCGGCTGCGTGCCCTCATGGAGTCGGGTCCCGCCGCGGACATGGCGATCGACCAGTCGCACTGCACGGCCGAGACCAAGGTGCGCCGGGTGCTCGCGCTGCTCACGGCGGGCGCGCTGCCCGGCGGCTCCCTGCTGCTGATCGGCGACGACGACCTGGTGTCCCTCGCCGTCGCCGTGGTGGGCGACGTGCTCGGCGCTCCGATCGTCGAGCGGGTGACCGTCGTGGACATCTCCCCGGAGATCCTCGACTACATCCAGAAGGTGTCGGCCGGTCTCGGCACCCGTGTCGAGACCGTCCAGCACGACCTGCGCCTGCCGCTGCCCGCCGAGCTCCACGAGCAGCACGACGTGGCCATGACCGACCCGCCGTACACCGCCGAAGGCGCCCGCCTCTTCCTCTCCCGTGCCGTGGAGGGGCTGCGGCCCGGCCCCTCGCACAGCGTCTTCTTCTCGTTCGGCGGCAAGAGCCCGGACGAGATGCTGGAGGTACAGCGGGAGATCATGGGGCTGGGCCTGGTCACCAACGGTTTCGTCCGCAACTTCAACGAGTACGAGGGCAGCGGCATCCTCGGCGGTGTCGGCTTCTTCCAGCACCTGCTCACCACCACCTCGACGGCTCCCTCCCACGCGGGCGAGTTCAGCGGTCCCCTGTACACGGGCGACAAGCGGACCCGGCAGCGCGAGTACACGTGCGTGGCGTGCGACGCCCGGCTCCGCGTCGGGCCCGGCGCCCGCTGGACCGCGGTCGCCGCCCTGCGCGAGGAGGGCTGCCCGAACTGCGGCAAGGGCCCCTTCCGCCCCGGTCGCCTGGTCCCGGCGGAGGATCCGGCGCCCCCGGCCGAGCAGCCCCCGGCCCCAGTCCAGGTTCCCGTCCAGGCCCCCGTCCAGCAGGCAGCCCCCACACCGGCTCCGGCATCCGCTCCGGCTCCGGCGCCCGCCGCTCCCGTCGGACGTACCTACGGCTGGCGTCCGCCGGCCGAGCAGGACCGTGCCGCCCTCGCCGAGCGGGCCCGGCCGTACGTCACTCGCCAGGCCGACGAGCGTGATCTGCCGGCCATCGGGAGGTTCGAGGCCGAGATCGCCCGTGTCTCCTTCGGCGAGGACGCCATCGACGACCCCGCGCGGTGGGCGTCCCGCCTCGGACGTGCCATGGAGAAGTCGAAGGAGGGCATGATCGTCGCCCACGGCCCGGGCGAGGAACCCGTCGGCTGGTGCTGGGTGAGCATCAACCAGAACGCGATGACCGGCGACCGCTACGCCAACTTCCGTTCCCTTGCGGTGTCCCCGGTGGACAACCGCAGCGCCGTCGCCGAACTCCTCCTCACCGCCGGTCTGGAGTTCTGCCTGGCCGGCGGCATCACCGAGGTCGTCGGCCGAGTGCACGTGGGCAACGTCCCGATGCGCACGGTGTACCGCAAGTTCGGCTTCGACCCCACCAGCCTGTCGATGAAACTGTTCCTCCCCGAGGGCGAGCCGGAGGGAGGCAGCGCCCGATGAGCGTCACGGACGGCTTCGATCCCGACGGCGTCAAGTGCGTCGTCTGGGATCTCGACGGCACCCTGTGGGACGAGATCGCCGTCGAGTCGGCCACCGACGACCTGCCCACGCCCCGCCCCGCGGCGCTCGCCGCGATCGACGCCCTGGCGGCCCGCGGTGTGCTCAGCAGCATCGCGAGCCGCAGCGCGCCCTCGGTGCTCGACCGGCTGGACGCAGTGCCGCAGGTGCGGGCGCGCTTCCTGGCCCCGCAGGTGTCCTGGCAGGACAAGAGCGAGTCGCTGCGCAGGATCGCCAAGGACCTCGGCATCGCGGTGGACGCCCTGGTCCTGGTCGACGACTCCCCCTACGAGCGCGCCGAGGTCGAGGCCCTGCTGCCGGGCGTGCGCACCCTCGCGCCCGAGGACGTGCCCGCGCTGCTGGCCGCGTTCGAGGGCCGGGAGGTCACCGCCGAGTCCCGGGAACGCGTGCGCCGCTACCGCACGGAGGAGACCCGCAGGGCCGAGGGCGAACGCTTCGAGGGCTCGCGCGAGGAGTTCCTGCGCTGGTGCGACATGCGCCTCACCGTCGGCGCGGCCACGGCCGACGAGATCCCGCGCGCGCTGGAGCTCGCCGCCCGTACCCACCGGCTGAACTCCTCCGGTCTCACCCCCGACCGCCTGCGCGAGCTGGCCTCCTCGGACGGACACGAGCTCTACACCGCCCGCATGACGGACCGTTTCGGCGAGTACGGCATCATCGGCGCCGCCCTCGTCGACCGCACGCAGCGCGCCGACGGCGGCGCCTCCGCCACCTGGTCCGTCCCGCTGCTCGCCCTCTCCTGCCGGGTGGCCGGCCGGGGCGCGGCGGCGGCCTTCCTGTTCCGGCTGATGGAGCGGGCCCGCGAGGCCGGCGCCGAGGAGTTCCGGGTCACCCTGCGCCCGACGGACGCCAACCTGGAGATGCGCATCCTGCTGCGCCAGGCGGGCCTGCGCCGCACGGACGCCACCGCCACCAGCACCACCACCGCCGCCCCTGCCACCGCCGCGGATTCGGCGGTCCTGGGCAGGACACTTCAGGGCGACCTGCCCGGGTCACCCGCGTGGCTGCACGTATCCGACCGAGAGGACGCCGAAGCGTGACGGACATCCAAGAACGGGCCGCGGTGGAACGGGAGCTCCGTTCACTGATCGCGGAGGCGGCCCGTCTGGACGAGGCGGTGGTCGCGGAACTCCCCGCCGACACCGATCTGTTCGGCCCGGAGATCGGTCTCACCTCGCTGGCCGGCGTGACCCTGCTGGGCACGGTCGACAAGCGCTACGGCGTCGACGTGGCCGCGCTGGATCTGAGCCTGGACAGCCTCCAGTCGATCGCCACCCTGACCGACTTCGTCGCGACACATCTCCAGTCGCACTAGCCACCCGACTGTACGACCGTCCTGTTCAAAAAGGGTGATCCGTCCGAACGCACCGTGACCCGCTCACGGTGTCGGCGTTGAACGGGGAGTGCGGCGGCGCCCCCTGCCATCGCACGAACCGAATCCCTAAGGAGAACGTGATGTCTCGCATCGCGAAGGTGGCCGCTGTTGCCCTCGGCACCAGCGCCGTGGTGGTCAGCGGAGCCGGCCTGGCCATGGCGGACGCGGGTGCGCAGGGCGCGGCCGTGGGTTCGCCGGGTGTCCTGTCGGGCAACGTCGTCCAGGTTCCGGTCAACATCCCGGTCAACGTCTGCGGCAACAGCATCAGCGTCATCGGCCTGCTGAACCCCGCCTTCGGCAACACCTGCGCCAACGTCAGCGACCACGACAAGGGTGGCGACAAGCACCACGACAAGCACGGTGACAAGCACGGCGGCTACGGCGGCTGAGCTTCACCCCGTACGTCCCGGACGTACACCCCGGTCGTACCCCGCGTACGTACCACCAGGAGAGCCCCGGCACCTCGAGCGCCGGGGCTCTCCCGCTGTCCGCGGGCGGTTCACCACGACGGGCTCACCGCGACCCGCTCAGGCGTACCGGTAGATCCGGGACGCGTCCTCCAACTGGTCCGGGGTCACGTCCCACGGGGGCAGCTTCTCCTGCCTGGCGACGACCCGGCGGTACTGGCTACTGGTCGGCCCCGGCGGTTCGGCGGGCAGGTAGCGGTGTTCGCGGTGCCTGCTCTGCCAGCGGGTCCACAGCAGGTCGACGAAGGCGTGGTGCAGCCAGAAGACGGGGTCGTTGACCGACGCGCCGCCGAGCATGACCCCGCCGACCCATCGGTGCACCCGGTTGTGGTTGCGCCAGGCGGCGCTGCCCGATCCGGTGCCCCACCCCTCCAGCTTGTTGCGGAAGCCACGGGTGACCGTCGAGTCCCAGGGCTCGGTGTCGTAGACGGGGTCCTGGAGCGCCCGGTCCACGTCGCTCCCGGTGGGCAAGTCGATCGGGGCGGCGGCCCGGCCCAGGTCCCGGGTGAGGAACTCCCCGTCGGTCACGTTCTCCTTGATGGTCCAGTCGCCGGTGGCGTAGGCGAACGGCCCGGTCGTCACCTGGTGGTCGGAGCGCCGTCCGTTGCCGCCGAGGAGATCCTTGGTCCAGGGCGCGGCGGTCGCGGTGCGGTCGCGCGTCCAGTCCCAGTAGGGCACCGTCACCGAGGAGTCGACCCGGCGCAGTGCCTGCTCGAGGTCCAGCAGGAACCTGCGGTGCCAGGGCAGGAACGAGGGCGCCATGTGGGCCGTCCGCAAGCCTCCGTCGCCGTCGGACACGTAGTAGTCGATGTGCATGCGGACGAACTCGTCGTACTCGCCCTTCCGTTTGATCTCCAGCAGCGCCTTCACGAAGCGCCGTCGTTCGGCGCCGGTGAGTGTGCTGACGTCCTTACGGGTGTAGGCCATGGTCTCCCCCCATGTGCGGGTGTCGGTGTGCTGGATCCGCCGCGCGCAGCCGTTCCCCCGGGCCGAGCCCGTCCACGGTGGCACGGGCCGCCTCCAGCGGGGTGGCGTACGAGCTGTAGTGGTCGACCATGCTCAGCCAGGTGCCGTCGGCGCGGCGCATGAGGTGCAGGGGGCGGCCGTCGACCGTGATGTCCCACCTCACCTCCGCCGCGGTCGCGGTTCCCGTCGAGGCGAGGACGCCCTGGATGTGCCGGCCCCGGTAGGTCTCGTCGAAGGAGTCCGTGGGGCCGCCGTCCACCGGGCGCGAGGGCCGGGAGGCGGTGACGACGGGGACGATCGCGAGGGCCGCGGCGGCGCCGAGCAGCCCGCGCAGCAGGTCCCGTCGCCGCGCGCCGCGCGCCGCGACGGGTCTGCCCGTGACCACCGGCACTGCGGTCACGGGTACTCCGTCGACGCTGACGACCATGGTGTGCTCCTCGTCCGGTGCACCGGCCCGGTTCGCTGATCCGGTCCGGCTGTCCGTAGCGGGTTTCTGTAACGGGTTTCTGCAGCAGGTCTGCATGGCGGGTTTCTGTAGCGGCTTTCCGCAGCGTTTCCATGGGAGTAACCGCCCGGCGGCCCTCCTGGTCACCGGCAGGCGCCCGAACGGTCCGCCGGGGGCACGGATCCGGACACGGCGACGGGCCCGGACGACGGCGTCCGGGCCCGTGGTTCGTGGCGGTTCGTCCGCCAAAGGGGCTAGAGACCCTCGCCCACACCGAGGTCCGCGCCGGGCACCGTCCGCAGGACCGGGCTGATCACTCCCGCCTGGGGCAGCTGGAGGTCCGGCAGGCCGAAGCGGTCGGGGTTGGGCGCGGTCAGCGGGGCGTCCAGGGTCAGGCCCGGGCCCTGCGTGCGCAGGTCGGAGGCGGGGGCGTCTAGGCCGAGGTGGTTGAAGTCGCTTCCCAGGACCTCCGGCAGGGGCGCGCGCAGCCCCACACCGGGCAGCCCCGCGGCGACCGGCAGCTGCGGAACGACCCGGTCGGGGATGAGCCGGCCCTCGACGAAACGCGGTCCCTCGGGCGCACCGGGCGTCGGCAGGGGGATCTCGCCGCCGATCGTGGGCAGTTCCACGTTGAGGGACTTCTCGACGCCGTCGAGCGGTACGGGAACGGGCACCGTGCCGATCGCGGCGGCGGGGGTCACGGAGGCGGCGGCACCGGCTGCGGCCGCCACGCACGTGATGACTGCGGCGAGGGTTCCTCGGGTGGTCGACTTCATCTCGGGTACGGGCCCTTTCGGAGGGGTTCGGGGGGCGTTGCGTCCGTACCGGGTAACGAGCCGGAAAACGACATCAGTTCACAATTCCCCCGAGTGCCGTAATAGTGCTCATGCCATACAGAGCTAAGGGCACATCGGTACGACGGAGTGATGGTCAGCTAGTCCAGAAATCCCACCATCGGGTCAGGATCAGCATGCCGATCACCCCGATGTGCAGCAGCGGAAGTACCCAGGTGAATTCGGCGAGGAAGTTCCGCACTCCCGCCGGGGCCGGCAGGAACGCGTGGCGTACGTCGAACGCGACGGCGTACCAGAACATGAGGATCGTGGCGACCCAGGCCAGACAGCACCACAGACACAGCGCGTTGATCCGGTACAGGGACTCGAACTGCAACCAGGACACGAACCCGACACCGAAGAGACAGCCGCCGGTGAAGGTCAGCCAGTACCAGCGCGGGAAGACGGCACCGGCCAGCAGGCTCACGCCGACGCACACGACGATCCCGTAGGCGACCAGGCCCAGCATCGGATTGGGGAACCCGAACGCCGAGGCCTGGTCGCTCGTCATGACGCTGCCGCAGGAGACGACCGGGTTGAGGCTGCACCCGGGGGTGAAGCCGGGGTCCTCCAGCAGCTTGAACTTGTCGAGGGTGATGACCCAGGCGGCCAGCAGTCCGGCCGCACCGGTGAGGACGAGCAACAGGGCGTACGCGCGGCCGCCGCCCGCGGGCGGCGGGTGCGGCCGGCGCATCAGCCGCGCAGACTGCGAGCGGGCAGGACGATGTGTGCGGCGGCCTTCAGGGTCTCGTGGGCGCCCGCGAACGCGGCCAGTTGGTCGGGGGTGACGGCCCGGCCGGGCACGGCCTCCGGCCAGGCGCGGGTGGTGAGGACGAGGTAGGCGTAGCCGCGCTGCTCGACGGCCGCGAGCCACTCCTGCGGCGGGAGGCACTGGGCGTTGAGGCCCGGCATGCTCAGGACGGCCGCACCGGACTGGACGAGCAGGGTGAACGGCAGGCTGGACCGCTCGGTGCCGTCGACGACGTCCCCGCCGACGGGCATGCCGTTGTCGGTGAGCAGACGCGCGACGGCGACGGCGGTCCCCTCGGGGCCTTCCGCGGTGTCACCGAGGGAGTAGGCAAGGAGGTAGGGCATGTCGCTGCCGTCGGGGGCCTCGCCGCTCCACGGCATCACGACGAGGGTGCCAAGGTCGGCCACGCGGAAGGGGCGGGTTGCGCTCGGGGTTGAGGTCACCGCGCGACCCTATCGACGCACAGGGGGGCGTTCGGGCCTGTTCTCACCCGACCGGAGGACGCCGGTCCGTTGCTCCACACGAACGAGGGACGCGCCGCTCGACCCGCCTCGAACAGCGCCGAGGGCCGGTCCCGTCGGTGACGGGACCGGCCCTCTCGGGAAAGGCGACTCAGCCCTGCAGCGGCAGCCCGCCGAGGAGGGCGTCGTGGTTGTTGAGGGCACCCGTCGCGCCCTTGACGGTGCTGAGCACGGAGTCCTTGTTCTCGGTGTCGAGCGCGTCCGACTGGTGCTGGACGGGCATCGCGTCCTCCAGGTTGATGGGCCCCCTGGTGAGGGTGTCCACGGCACCGTTGAGGCTGGTGGGCGTGAGGTCGGCGGGGGTCGCGAACGCGGGCACGGCGGCACCGGCGAGGACCATGGATCCGGCAACGACAGCGGCAGCCTTCAGGGACTTCATCGGATTCCTTTCTTCGGCGACCCGGCGAATCGGCCACTTGGCGAATCGGCTACTCGAGTCACCGGGGAAATTCTGACGTCGTGCCTAACGAGCCCCGCCGAGAGCGGAAACCGTGTACGCAGAAAATTTCCGCACCCCGGCGGAATGCCGGGGTGCGGAAATCAGGGAGCGACCGTCAGCTGGTGGGCAGCGCCGGCACGGCCGCGGCCGGTGCCTCGACGGGCAGGGTCGGCAGGGTCAGACCGGCGCCGGCCAGCGTGGCGCTGAGCAGGTCGAGCAGGCTGGACACCACCCCGGTCACCGCCGGGGCGACCTGGCTGACGTCGAGGGACGTCGCGGCCGCGAGAAGAGCGGCGACCGCCTTGTCCAGCGCGGCGACGGCGTCGGACACCGGGTCTGCGGCGGCCTTCGCCTTGGCGTCGTCACCGCCCTTGCTGAGCACGGGCTTGGCCGGCAGAGCGGCGGCCGCGTCGGCCGGCACCGCGGGCTTCGCCGGCAGCACGACGGCCGAGTCCGCGGGCACCGCGGGCTTCGCCGGCAGCACGACGGCCGGGTCGGCGGGCACCGCGGGCTTCGCCGGGACCGCGGCAGCGGGGTCGGCGGGCACCTCGGGCTTCGCCGGGACCGCGGCAGCGGGGTCGGCCGGGACCTCGGGCTTCGCCGGGACCTCGGCAGCGGGGTCGGCCGGGACCTCGGGCTTCGCCGGGACCTCGGCGGCCGGGTCGGCCGGCTCCGCCTCGGGGTCGGCCGGAGTCGCCGGAGTCGCCGGGGTGGCCGGAGTGGCCGGGGTCGTCGGGGTCGTCGCCGTGATCTTGGCGACGGCGGCCTTGACGGCGTCGCCGAGCTCGGCCGCCTGGTCGGCGGTGAGCTGGCCGTCGTCGGCCTTGAGGACGGTGTCGAGGAGGTTGGCTACCGGGGTGATGACAGTGCCGAGCTCACCGAGGCCCTGGGCCTGGGCGAGCAGCGCGTCGGTGCCGGCGACGGGCGTATTCGACGCCGCGACGTTGCGCTCACGGGCAGCGGCTCCGTCGGCCGCCATGGCGGCGGGGCCGGCGATGCCGAGGACAAGGGTGGCGCAAAGTGCGGTGGAAGCAATACGCCGTACGGGCAGACCACGCATGGGGGAATCCTTTCGATTGCGTCGGGTCTCATCCCCACCGTGCAAACGACCGTCGCCCTCCGCAACAGATCGATCGCTTTGTGTGACGGCTGTTCTCCCAGCTCACTCGCATCACCCCTGGTGAGAGGGCCTGTCAAGGCTCACCGAGCGTGTCGGGACGGCGTCCCCCCATTCGGGGCAAGGCGTCGGCGACCCCCTCGCCAACACGAACGGCCGCCCTCCTGGCAGGAGGGCGGCCGTTCGGCGAATGACGTGTCGTGACCTCGAAAAGGAAGAAGAGGGACGTCAGTCGTTGATGCAGGTGTTGCCGAACGCCGGGTTCAGCAGGCCGATCACGTTGATCGTGTTGCCACAGACGTTGACCGGGATGTGCACGGGAACCTGGACGACGTTGCCCGACAGCACGCCCGGGGAGTGCTCGGCGACGCCGTTCGCGCCACTGTCGGCGGCGGCGATGCCGGAGGCGCCGGCGACGGCCGCGGCGGCAACGGAGGTCAGGACCAGGCCCTTCGCGATACGCGACATGGAGAGATGCTCCTTGGGGTTTTGACACAAACACCCGGGCGGGGATGCCCGGCGCTGAAGTCAACGCGCGGGGCTCGCGGGGGTTGTGCCGCCAAACGAGTGATGTCACCGGACCCCGACTTCACCATTCCGACACACTTGTCCGGTTTCTGCGGATTAATCCGGACAGCGGTTAGAGTTGCGCCCCATCCGACGTACGCCTATAGCAAGCAAATCGCACGAAAGGGCACCGCCGGTCATGCGTAATTCCCTGGGTCCGCTGCTACGCCGCGCAACAGTCGGCGTTCTCGCCCTCACCGCCCTCTGGGCACCCGGCGGCGCCCGGGCGGCCGGCGCGCCGCCCGCCGCGGAGGCGCAGCAACTCGCCTTCACACAGCGCTACCACGCGACTCAGCACGGCGGGATCGTCCGCGCGGCCAACGCGGCCATCAGCTGCCGCACCACCACCACTCCCACGGGCAAGGCGGCCCCCGCCTGTCCCGCCGTGCGCCGGGGCGGGGCGGCCGTCAACAACGCCTTCGACATGTTCTACGTCGACGTGGACCGCGACCCGAACACCTACAACTCCTCCCGCGCCGAGGTCAGGCTCCCGCAGGGCGCGCGGGTGTCGTACGCGCGGCTGTACTGGGGCGGCAACCTGCGCGTGGGCGAGCAGAAGCCACCGAAGGACAACGGGCGGGTGCTGATCGCCGAGCCCGGCGGGGAGTACAAGGCGGTGCTCGCGGACACGGTCGTCGGCCACCGGGTGGCCCAGGGCGCCGACGCCTTCCAGGCCTCCGCGGACGTCACCGCGCTGGTACGCGCGAGCGGTCAGGGCCTGTACACGGTCGCCCAGATCAACGTGGCCATGGGCCGTTCGGCGGCCGGCGCGTGGGGCGGCTGGACGCTGGTCGTGGCGTACGAGAACCCGACGGAGCCGCTGCGCGACCTGTCCGTCTGGGACGGCTTCGACACCCTCGGCTCCCCCGCGGGCAAGGAGATCCGGCTGCGCGGGCTCGCCATCCCGCAGGGCGCGGGAGGCCGGGCGGGGCTCGTCGCGTACGACGGTGACCGCGGCCGAACGGGTGATTCGCTCATGTTCTCGACCGGTGGCCGACCGGCCGTCCCGCTCACGGACGCGGTCAACCCATCTGACGATGTGTTGAACTCCACGATCAGCGAGCCGGGGGAGGCTCCGGCGGCGCGTGTACCGGCGTACGTCAACACCCTCGGCTACGACTCCGATGTGTTCGATCTGAGCGGCGGTTTGCGGCGCGGCGGTGACCAGCTGACCGTCCGGCTCGTTTCCCACCGGGACGCGGCGTGGGCCGGGGCGCTCTTCGTCGCCGTCGACACACGGAAGAAGCAGTAGGCGCGTTCCCGCCCGTCCCGAGCGCCACCGTGAGCGAGGAAACCGCGCAATGCACCAGCCAGAACCCGACGCCAGACCCCGGGTCCTGCATCTCACCCAGCCCGTGGACGGCGGGGTCGCCCGGGTCGTGACGGATCTGACGCGGGCCCAGGTCGCGGACGGACTGCACGTCACCGTGGCCTGCCCGGCCGGCCGGCTCGCCGGGGACCTGCGGTCCCTGGGCGCGGACGTGCGGCACTGGGCGGCGAGCCGGTCGCCGGGTCCCTCGCTTCCCGGTGAGGTACGACGGCTCGTACGCCTGCTCGCCGAGGTACGCCCCGACCTGGTGCACGCGCACAGCGCGAAGGCCGGACTGGCCGGGCGGCTCGCGGTACGCGGGCGGATCCCGACCGTGTTCCAGCCGCACGCCTGGTCCTTCGAGGCGGTGGGCGGGACCACCGCGGCCCTGGCGCTCAAGTGGGAGCGGTTCGGCGCTCGTTGGGCGGACCGGCTGGTGTGTGTGAGCGAGGCGGAGCGCACCACCGGCCTGCGCGCCCGGATCGGCGGGCAGGTCAGCGTCATCCCCAACGGCATCGATCCCGAGCGCTTCCACCCGGCTTCCGTCGACACCGTACGGGCCGCCCTCCTGCCCGAACTCGACCCGGCCGCACCGCTGGTGGTGTGCGTGGGGCGGCTGTGCCGGCAGAAGGGGCAGGACGTCCTGCTGGCGGCGTGGACGGACATCGCACGGAAGGTGCCCGGCGCCCGGCTGGTCCTGGTCGGCGACGGCCCGGACGGGGAGCGGCTCCGGCCGCGTGCGCCGGAGTCGGTGCTGTTCGCCGGGGCCGTCGCCGATGCCGTGCCCTGGTACCAGGCCGCCGACCTGGTCGTGCTGCCCTCGCGCTGGGAGGGCATGGCACTGGCCCCGCTGGAGGCGCTGGCGTGCGGACGGCCCGTGGTGGTGACCGACGTGGACGGCGCCCGGGAGAGCCTGCCGGCCGCACTCGCGCCCCGCTGTCTGGTACCCGCCGAAGACCCGGCGGCGCTGGCCGGTGCCGTCGCCGGACTGCTGCTCGACCCGCTGCTGCGCGAGTCGCTCGGCCAGCAGGGGCGCCGGCACGTCCTGACCACGCACGACGTGCGGCGCACGGCCGAGGCGGTCGCGGGCGTGTACCGCGAACTGCTCACGACCACACAAGGGGCGCGCGTCGCGCCCACCGAGTGCAGGGAGTCCATCCACTCGTGACTGCGGAAAGCACCGTCCCCTCTCCGGGCGCGCAGCCCGGGTACTCGCCCGTCTCGGTCATTCCGCGACGGGAGAGCGGAGCGGGATTCCGGTTCCCCACCCGGCGGCCCCCGGCTCGCCCCGCGTCGCCGCTGCCGCTGCTGTTCACCGACGGCCTCGCCACGTTCGTGGGCGCGCTGGCACTGACCGGGGCGCAGCGCCGCCCCCTGCTGGTGGCCCTGCTGGTGGCGGCGACCATATTGCTGCGCCCGCAGCGACCACGTCCGGTGGCGGGGGTGCTGGACGAACTGCCCACCGTCTGCGGCCGGATCGCGGTGGCCTGGCTGGCGCTGGGCACGCTCGTCGCGGCGTGGAACCCGGCCCACGCGCTGTCGGTCCGCACGCTGGTCCTCGGGTGCGCGGCGCAGGCCGCGGCCGGCTGCGCGGGCCGCGCGCTGGTGCATCTGCGGCACCGCCGGGCGCTGCTGCGCCGTCCGCACGCCGCGCTCGTCATCGGCCCCGCCGCGACCGCGCAGCGGGTGGCCGCCGCCGTGCTGCGGCACCCCAGGTCCGGGGTCCAGCCGGTGGGCATCGTGGCCGAGCGGCCGGACGGCGCCGACGGGCTGCCCGTGCTGACCACGGGTCAGGAGGTGCAGCGGGCCCTCATCCAGAACGGCGTCCGGGACGTGCTGTGCGTCCACCCCGCCGTACGCACCGTGCAGGGCCCGCTGCTGCGGGCGCTCGCCGAGTCGGGCTGCGCGGTGTGGGAGGTCGACGCCGACACCCCCTCGTACGCGAGCCGCGAACAGCTCGCCGGGTTCTCCTGCCGGCGTCTCGACATGGGCACCCGGCGCCGGGGCAGTCTCGGCAAGCGGCTGCTGGACATCGCGGTCTCCGGGGCGCTGCTCCTGCTGCTGAGCCCGCTGCTGGCGGTGTGCGCGGTGGTGCTGCGACTGACCGACGGGCCCGGGGTCGTCTTCCGGCAGGAGCGCATCGGCAAGGACGGCCGGCCCTTCACGCTGCTGAAGTTCCGCACCCACCGCCCGGTCGACGAGCACGAGGCCGCGACCCGGTGGAGCGTGGCCGGCGAGCGGGAGATGAGCCGCTTCTGCCGCTTCCTGCGCCAGACCTCGCTGGACGAGCTGCTCCAGCTGTGGAACGTCCTGTGCGGCGACATGAGCCTGGTCGGCCCGCGCCCCGAACGTCCCTACTTCGTCGGTCAGTTCAGCCAGACCTACCCCGGCTACGCGGCCCGCCACCGGATGCAGACCGGCATCACCGGCCTCGCCCAGGTCCAGGGGCTGCGCGGCGACACCTCGATCGAGGACCGGGCCCGCTTCGACAACGCGTACATCGACAACTGGTCGCTGTGGCAGGACATCTGCATCCTGCTGCGCACCGCGGCCGCCCTCGTGCGACCGACCGGGAGCTGAATCGCCGATGACCCTCGCCCTGCCCCTGCCCCGCGCCCGGACGCTGTCACCCGTCCTGCCCGTGGTCGCCGTGGTCGCCCTGCTCGGCCTGCCGATCGGCCCCGGCGGCGAGGGCGGCGCCGGACCGGCCGACGCGCTGTCCGCGCTGGTCGTGCTGTTCTGCGCGGTCCGGCTGCTGCGGCAGCGGCGGCGCCCGCTGTCCCGTACGGCCGCCCTGGTGCTCGGACTGCCGGTGGTCGGGCTCGCGCTCGCCGCGATGGGCGCGTCCTCGCCGGGGGCGGGGCTCTCCGGTCTGGGCCGCTACCTCCAGATCTTCGTGCTCGTCCCGGCGGCCGTCGTTCTCCTCGTCCGCGACCGGGCCGACTTCCGGGTGCTGGCCTGGTCGTTCGTCGGGCTCGCGGGGTGGCAGGGGGCGGTCGGCGTCCACCAGTTCGTCACCGGGACCGGCGCCTCCTACCAGGGCGAGAACATCCGGGCGGTCGGCACCTTCGGGCCGCAGGACGTGATGGGCATGGCGACCGTCGTGGCGTTCGGCCTGATCTGCGCCGTCGGGCTGGCACTCGGCCGGACCCCGGTACGGCAGCGGGTGATCGCCGCCTGCTCGGCGCTCGCGCTGCTGGTGCCGCTCGCGCTCTCCTTCAGCCGGGGCGCGTGGATCGCGACCGTGCTGACCTGCGCGATCCAGCTGGCGCTCGCCGGACCGCGGCGGGCTCTGAAGGTGGGCGCGGTGACGGCCGCGGCCGGGGTGATCCTGGTGGGCGGCTTCGGGATCGGCTCGGCGATGCTCCAGGAGCGCGTGACCAGCATCACGCAGGTCAGGGACGCGCCCGACCAGTCGGTCACCGACCGGTACACGATGTGGGCGGCCGCGGTCGGCATGTGGCGCGACCAGCCGCTGACCGGCGTCGGGCTGAAGGGCTTCCCCGAGCACCGCGACGGCCACGCCTCGCTCGCGCTGTCCTCCGGCAGCGACACCGACGGCGGGGGCGGCGGATTCGTCAAGCAGCCGCTGCTCTCCCCGCACAACATGTACCTGCTGATCCTCAGCGAGCAGGGCCTGATCGGGCTGCTCGCCCTCGCGGGCGGCTGGCTGGCGATGCTGGCCTGCGGGCTGCGCGGATGGTTCCGGGTCCGGCACTCCGGCCCCGGCCTCGACTGTGCGCTCGTCGCCTGCGGCCTGCTGATCTGGCAGCTCGTGGACTTCACGTACGCCGACATCGGCGGTCCCTCGACCGTGCTGACCGCCGTCGTCTTCGGGGCCGTGGCCTGGTGGGCGCTGGTCGGCGCCGGCGGCCGCGAGGAAGCGCTCGCCCGATGACGGTCACCCCTCCCCGGACGCCTCGCACGGACGGTCCCGCCTCCGTGCCGTCGGCGCGGTCCGCCGCCCGGTCCGGGGAGACGGCCGACGCGGCCGCCGCAGCGGCGGCGGCCGACGAGAAGGAGGGCGGCGGGCTGGAGATCGCGGGGCAGGAAGGCGGCGAACTCCCCCCGGCCTCCCGTCGGTTCCTCGCCAGGGCCACGCTCGTCACCGCCGTCCTCTCGGTCGCCGGCGCCCTGCTCGGGCTGGTGCGGGACCAGGCGCTGGCCCGGCTGTTCGGGGCGGGCAGCGACACCGACGCCTTCCTCGTGGCGTGGACCGTGCCCGAGTTCGCGGCCACGCTGCTCATCGAGGACGGGCTCGCGTTCGCCCTGATCCCGGCGTTCAGCATGGCGCTGGCCCGCCGCTCCCAGGGCGCCCCCGGCGACCCGGTCCGCGCCCTGGTCGCCGGCACGCTGCCCCGCCTGTCGCTGGCCTTCGTCGCGGTGGGCGCCCTGTTCATCGGCCTGGCACCGCAGTTGGTCGAGGTCCTCGCCCCGGGCCTGCCCGACCCGGCGCTCGCCGTCGACTGCACCCGGCTCACCGCCACCTGCGTGGTGAGCTTCGGGCTCGCCGGGTACTGCAGCGCAGCCCTGCGCGCGCACCGGCGGTACGGAGCTCCCGCGGCGATCTACGTCGCCTACAACGTCGGCATCATCACCGGGATGTTCGTGCTCGGCGGGCGTTGGGGGGTGCGCTCGGCGGCGGCCGGGGTCGCGGTCGGCGGACTGCTGATGGTCCTCGTCCAGCTGCCCTCCCTGCTGCGTCGGCTGAGGAAGCGCGGGCCGGCCGAGGAGGCCTCCGCGCAGGAGGAGGCCCGGCCCCTCGACACCCTGCTCCTCACGACCGTGCTCCTGTTCGCGCTGTGCCGGCAGTCCCAGGTCCTCATCGAGCGCTTCCTCGCCTCGCAGCTGCCGGCCGGGGCGATCTCGCACCTGAACTACGCGCAGAAGGTCGCGCAGATGCCGATGATCCTGTCGGTGATGGTGTGCACGGTCACCTTCCCGGTGGTCGCGCGGGCGCTGGCCGAAGGGGACACCGAGCGGGCCCGCTCCCGGGTCGAGCGGGATCTGGCGCTGGCCGCGTGTGTCGTGCTGCTGGGCACGGCCGCCGTGCTGGCCTGCTCGCCGCAGATCATCGAGGTCCTCTTCCAGCGGGGCGCGTTCACCGCGAAGGACACGGCGGCGACGGCGGGCGTGATGCGGGTCTACGCACTCGGGCTGCTCGGCCAGACCCTGGTGGGCGTGCTGGTCCGCTCGTACTTCTCGGCCGGCCGAGGCTCCTGGTACCCGGTCGGCGCGATGGCCTCCGGGATCGTCGTGACCTCCTGGATCGGCGCGCTCGGCGTCGGCACCTGGGGCGTGTACGGGATCGCCGCCGCCAACGCGATCGGCATCACCGTCACCGCCCTCGTCCTGCTGGCCGGGATGGGCCCGCGTAGCGTTCCGGTCGAGGTCCGGGGCGTGCTGCGCGAACTGAGCCGCCCGGTGCGGGCGGCGCTGGTGGCCACCCTGGCCGGGTCCTTCGCCGCCGGGCGGTTCACCGACCCCCTGTCCGGCCTGGCCGCCGGGGGGCTCACCGTGACCGTCGTCTTCCTGTTGCTCGGCCGTGCCCTGGGCTCCCAGGGCATCGTCTCCGCACTCCGTTCCGTACGTTCCGCGACCCGAAGGTTCTCCCATGTCCGCTCCTGACAACAGCAGACGCACTCCCGTCCCGTGGGTGGCGATGTACCACTCCGTGGGGGACTGCTCCGAGGATCCGTACCGCATCACCGTCACCCCCGAGCGGCTGGAGAAGCAGCTGATGTGGCTGCGCAGGCGCGGGCTGCGCGGCGTCTCCATGGCGAAGCTGCTCGCCGCCCGCGCCCGGGGCGAGGGCCGCAACCTGGTCGGTCTCACCTTCGACGACGGGTACGCGGACTTCCTCACCGAGGCGCTGCCCGTGCTGCGCCGCCACCGCTGCACGGCCACCCTGTTCGTGCTGCCCGGCCGGCTCGGCGGCGACAACGCCTGGGACCCGCTGGGCCCGCGCAAGCCGCTGCTGACCGCCGACGGCATCTGCCGGGCGGCCTACGAGGGCGTCGAGATCGGCTCGCACGGCCTCACCCACGTCGATCTGACCAAGGCCGACGACCTCACCCTCAAGACGGAGACCGTCGAGAGCCGCGCGGCCCTCACCTCGTTGCTCGGCACCGAGGTCGACGGCTTCTGCTACCCGTACGGGACGATCGACCAGCGCGCCATGGACGCCGTGCGCGAAGCCGGTTACGGCTACGCCTGCGCGATCGACCCCGGCTCGCTGAACGGGCTCCACGCCCTTCCCCGCCTGCACATCGGGCAGAGCGACAACTTCCTCCGCATGCACGTGAAGTACCGGCTGCACCGGTTGCGCCGACAGCCCGTCGAGGGGCTGCGGTGAAGGCACTGCACATCATCACGGGGCTCGGCGTCGGCGGGGCCGAGCAGCAGCTGCGGCTGCTGCTGCGGCACCTGCCGGTCGAGTGCGAGGTGGTGACGCTGACGAACCCGGGGACGGTGGCCGACGGGCTGGCGAGCGACGGGGTCCGGGTCGTCCACCTCGGCATGGCCGGCAACCGCGACCTGGCCGCGCTGCCCCGCCTGGTCCGGATCATCCGCTCCGGCGGCTACGACCTCGTCCACACCCACCTCTACCGGGCCTGCGTGTACGGCCGGCTGGCCGCACGGCTCGCCGGGGTCCGCGCGGTCGTCGCCACCGAACACTCCCTGGGCGACTCGCAGATGGAGGGGCGGAAACTGACCTCCGGGGTCCGCGCGCTCTACCTGGCCAGCGAACGGCTGGGCCGCACCACGGTCGCCGTCTCCCCCACGGTCGCCGACCGACTGCGCGGCTGGGGGGTCCCCGCCCCCCGGATCGA
This sequence comes from Streptomyces sp. NBC_00080, assembly GCF_045041255.1. Lineage (NCBI taxonomy): Bacteria > Bacillati > Actinomycetota > Actinomycetes > Kitasatosporales > Streptomycetaceae > Streptomyces > Streptomyces sp. NBC_00080. The sequence continues at coordinate 6,037,469 of NZ_CP108235.1, read as the reverse complement.
GGTCGTCCCCAACGGCATCGACCTGGCCCGCTTCCGCTTCGACCCGGACGCCCGCCGGCACACCCGGCGCCGCCTCGGCCTGCCCGACCACGCCTATGTCGTCGGCGGCGTCGGACGGCTCACGGCGAGCAAACGCTTCGACGTCCTCATCCACGCCCTCGCCCGGCTCCCCGCCGACCACTGGCTGTTGCTGGTCGGCGGCGGTCCCGAGGAGAACGTGCTGCGCCGCACCGCGCACGAGGCGGGGGTCGCCGACCGGGTCCTGTTCACCGGCGAACGCCCCTGCGTCCCCGACGGCACCCCCGGCCCCGACCTGCCCTCCCTCACCTCCGCCATGGACCTGTTCGTCTCCCCCTCCCCCGAGGAGACCTTCGGTCTGGCCGTCGTCGAGGCGCTGGCCTGCGGTCTGCCCGTGCTCTACGCCTCCTGCCCCGCGATCGAGCAGCTGCCCGCCCGCGCGAGGGGCGCCCGCCGGGTGACCGGCGGCATCGAGGCGTTCGTCCGCGCGCTGACCGAGGCGCGCGCGCAGCCCCCCGGCCCGCGCACCGTCTCCGAAGCCGCCCGCCACTACGACATCACCCGCAGCGCCGCCCAGCTCATGGACGTGTACGCGGCCACCGTTTCCGGACCGCCCCTGCTCTCCCCCGCCACCCCGACACCCCAGGGAGTCAGTTCCCCATGACCGAGAACCCCCGCCGCCCCGCCGCCCTGCGCCGCGCCAAGGCGCTCCCGCCCTGGTCCCTGCTCGCGGTCGGCGCCGTCGCCGGCGGACTGCTCGGCGGCACGTACGGCGTCCTCAAGCCGCCCGCGTACACGGCCACCGCCTATGTCGTCGCCGTCCCCACCGAGAAGTCCGACCCGGCGTCCGCGCTCGGCTTCGCGCAGGCCTACGGCCGGGTCGCCACGCAGCTGGCGGTGCTCGGGGACGCGCAGGTGTGGGCCGGCGTGCCGGTGAAGACGCTCCAGCAGAGCGTGCAGACGGCGACCTCGCCGGACGCGCCGATGGTCTCGATCACGGCGACCTCCTCGCGGGCCGACCTGGCCGCCGACATGGCCAACGCGGTCTCCCGCTCGCTGACCCAGCACGCCAAGAGTTCCAAGGCCGCCACCAACGTCGAGCTCCAGCAGTTCGCCCGCGCGGTCCGGCCGACCGGCCCCTCCTCGGTGTCGCCGGCGGTGACGGGTCTGGTGGGGGCGAGCGCGGGCGGTCTGCTCGGCGGGCTGCTGCTGCTCGTACGGCCGAAGCGGGGCCGGGAGGACGAGGCCGCGCGCCCCGCCGCCGTCCCCGGCCCGGCCTTCGCCGCCGACGCCCACGGAGCGCTGTGAAGCCGACGTTCACCACCGAACTCGTCACCGACGAGCGGGCCTTCGCCGCCCTGGCTCTGGCCTGGGGCCGGCTGTACCAGCGGTGCGCGAGTGCCACCCCGTTCCAGAGCCATGCCTGGCTCCACTCGTGGTGGCTGTCGTACGGCAGGCGCGGCCGGCTGCGTCTGCTGCTGGTCCGCGACGGCGCCGAACTCGTCGCGGTGGCCCCGCTGATGGCCGTACGCCGACCGCTGCCGGCGCTCGTGCCGCTCGGCGGGGCGATCTCCGACTACGGGGACGTCCTCGTCGACGACGAACAGGGCGAGCGTGCCGTCGCCGCGCTCACCGAGGGCCTGGCGGCGGCCGCCCGCACCGCGCTGATCGACTTCCGCGAGGTGCGGCCGGGCGGCGCGGTGGAGCAGGTCTACGAGCGGTGGCGCGGCCCCCGACGGCGGGTGAGCGACTCGGTGTGCCTGGAGCTGCCCGCCGTGCCCATGGACGAACTGGTGGCGCGGCTGCCGTCGGCGAAGGCCCAGCGGGTGCGCGCCAAGCTGCGCAAGCTGACCGCGCTGGGCGTCGAGCGTCAGGTCGTGTGTCCGGAGGAGGTCGACTCGGCGCTGCGCCGGCTGCTGGAACTGCACCAGTTGCAGTGGCAGGGCCGGAAGGTGACGGGCGAGCACCTGCGGACACGGTTCTGCGAGCACCTGGTGCGCTCGGTCGGGCCGATGGTGCGCTCCGGGGACGCGGTGGTCACCGAGTTCCGGCTCGACGACGACGTGGTGGCCGTCGATCTGACCCTGCTGTCGCGACGGCTGGCCGGTGGCTACCTCTACGGAGCCCATCCCCGGCTGCGCGAACGCAAGGCGGACGTGGCGGTGATGCTGCTCGACGCGTGCGCCGAGCACTCCCGCAGCGGGGGCCGCGCCGCGCTCAGCCTGCTGCGCGGCAACGAGCCCTACAAGCATCACTGGCGTCCCGAACCGGTCGTCAACCAGCGGCTGCTGCTGGCCCGCGGGCGTACCGCGCCGCTGCTGTCGGCGGTCGTGTGCGACGTGGCCGCGCGACGGCGGGGCAAGGAGTTGCTGCTCCGGCTGGAGCAGCGGAGGGAGCGTGACGGTGGCGGCAGGTCCTGACGCGGGCCTGCCGCCACCGCACCTCGCTTCACTCGTCGTCCGACCACCAGTCCAGCCGGAAGCACAACTTGCCGCCGATCCAGTACTCGACCCAGTCGCCCAGGTCCATCGGAGTGCAGTTCGCCGTGGGTTCCGCGGGAGGCTCGGTCGTGGGATCCGTCGAGGGCGCCGGGGGCGACGGCTCCACGGAGGGTGCCGGACTCGTCGGTGGCGTGCTCGGCTCGTCGGTGCGGCCGGACATCAGCGAGCGGTAGACGGCGGACGCCTGCGGGTTCTGCCCGCACTGCCACACACCGTGCGGGCAGTAGTCCGTCACCGTGTTGTACAGCGGTTTGTGCTCGTCCATCCAGGCGAGCATGCGCCGCATGTATTCGGCGTTGTCACCGTTGCGGAAGAGTCCCCATTCGGGATAGGAAATGGGCTTGCCATGGCTTTTGGCGAAGTCCACGTGCGCCTGGAGCCCGTAGGGTTCTTTCACCTGCTCGTCGAAGGACAGGCCGGTCGGCTGATCGTAGGAGTCCATTCCGAGGATGTCGACCGTGTCGTCCCCCGGATAGCACTCGGTCCACGGAACGGCGTCCTTGCCGCGGGTCGGCGTGAAGTCGAACCTGAATTTCTGGCCCGGCACCGAGCGCATGGTGGAGACGATCCTGTTCCAGTACTTCTTCCAGGCCTCCGGGTCCGGCCCGCACCGATGGGTGTACGTGATGCCGTTCATCTCCCAGCCGAGCACGATCACCGTGTCCGGCACCTTCAGCGCGACCAGCCGCTCGGCGAGAGCCCTGAAGTGGTGATCGAACTCCCCGGCCGCACCCTGCCGCAGGAGCCCGCGTACCTCCTCGTCGGACACCCCCTCCTCGTTGCGCTCCATCATGGGCACGTTGAGGACGAGCATGCGGTCGTCCTTCTCCAGCCTCCAGTCCGCCCACACGTCGAGGAAGCCGGGCGGACCTTCGATGTTGTGCCACAGGTCGCCCGGCAGGTAGGTGTGGCCGACGCGCAGCTCCGCGCCGTCCAGCCACTCGCTGAGCTGGGCCATCCGGGCCACGCCCCGGGCGCCGTAGTCGAGGTAGGCGCCGAACGCGGGGGCGCTCTTCGCGGGCGGCACGGCCGGGGCGGACGGCGTGACGGTCTCCGCCGGGGTCACCGGTACCTCGGGAGTCACCGGCGTCGCGGGGGTCACCGGTACCTCGGGAGTCACCGGTGCCGCTGGTGTCACGCCCGGGACGGGTACGACCGGGCCGGGCTCGGCGGGTGCGGGGAGGGTTGCCGCGGCCGTCGGGACGGTCGGGGTGGGAGCGGGAGGATCAGCGACCCGCACCACCCCCGCGCCCGCGGCGAATCCAGGTCCGGACGCCAGGGCGGCCGACGCCGCGACCGCTGCCGCGACGACGGCCAGCCGTCGGGACCGCGCGCGACGCTGCTGTGGAGCCATGCCTGCTCCTTTCTCCACTCTCACGTAACGCGCAAGGTCCGCGCGTTACTGACACTCAGTCATATGAAAGTCACACGAAAAGGAATTACGCCACCGCCGCTACGGCTTTCGAGTGTCTCGATCGCCCGTACCGGTGAACTGAACCGAAGGACCCGGAAACACATGCCCGAGTCGCTGCTCGACACCCGCGTCCCCGCTGTTCTTCTGCGGATCGACCGGAATCCCTTTCACCACGGAACGCTGGGTGCCGTGCGCTCTCTCGGCAGAGCCGGAATCGACGTGCACGTGGTCGCCGACTCCACGGGAAGTCCCGTACGCAAGTCCCGTTTCGTACGCCAGTTGCATCCCCCGCCGCCGCCCGGCGCCACCCTCGCCGACATCGCCGCCACGCTGCTGCGGGTGGCCGCCCGCATCGAGCGGCCGGCCGTGCTGATCCCGATGGACGACGCCGGCGCGGTCGCGGTGAGCCGGCTGCGCGAGGAGCTGGCGCCCGCCTACCTGCTGCCGCAACAGCCCGGATCGGTGCCCGAACGGGTCGCCGACAAGGCGGAGCTGACCAGGCTGTGCGCGGCGGCGGACGTGCCGCACCCGCTCACCGTGATCCCGGACAGCGCGGCGAAGGCCGCCTCCGCCGCCTGGCGGCTCGGTCTGCCGGTGGTGGCGAAGTGGAGCCGGCCCTGGCTGCTGCCCGCCGATTCGGGGCTGCGCAGCACGGTCGTGGTGCGCTCCACCCAGGAGGCGCGCGACCTGTACCTGCGCACCCCCGAGGCCGGCAGCCAACTGCTGCTCCAGGCCTTCCTGCCGCCGGGCCCGGACCGCGACTGGTTCTTCCACGGATACGCCGACCGCTCCGGCGCGGTCGGCGGCGGCGGCCCCGGCCGCAAACTGTGCGCCTGGCCCCGCGGCGCGGGGCTCACGGCGGTGGGCGAGTGGACCGAGAACCCGCAGGTGCGCACGCTCGCCCAACGGCTCACCGACGAACTCGGCTACCGGGGCATCTTCGACCTCGACTTCCGCCGCTGCGGCGCGACGGGCGACTACCACCTGCTCGACTTCAACCCGCGCCCCGGCGCCCAGTTCCGGCTCTTCGCCGACGGCACCGGACTCGACGTCGTCCGCGCCCAGCACCTCGATCTGACTTACCGTCCGCTGCCGGCCGGGGTGCCGCAGCCGGGCCGGGCGTTCGTCGTGGAGAACTACGCGCCGCTGGCCGCGCTGCGCCCCGCCCGCCACGGCCGTGAGCTGGCCTGGCACGCGGTCGACGACACCGCTCCCGGCCGGGCCATGTGGGGCCTGTGGGGCGCCCATGTCGCCCGTCGGCTGCTGGACCGGCTGCGCCGGGCCGGTGCCTCGGGCGCGGCGGGGGTCCGGCCCCGCGTGGTCCGCCAGGCGACGCCGCCCACGCCGTCCCTGACGGACCTGGCCGAACCGCCGCCGGGCGCACCGGCCCCGACCGCGCCCACTCCGGCCGCACCGACCGACGACGAGAAAGCGAGCAGCTGCTGATGTACGACCTGCTGGTGGTGGGCGCGGGCCCGTACGGCCTGTCCATCGCGGCGCACGCCGCGGCCGCCGGGCTGAAGCTGCGCGTCTTCGGCCGGCCGATGGCCTCCTGGCGCGACAACATGCCGGGCGGGATGTTCCTGAAGTCCGAGCCGTGGGCCTCCAACCTCTCCGACCCCGCGGCCCGCTGGCGGCTCGACGCGTACTGCGCGACCCAGGGCGTGACGGCCCGGCACGGGGAGCCGATCCCGGTGGAGATGTTCGCCCGGTACGGGCTGTGGTTCGCCCACAACGCCGTCCCCGAGGTCGACGAGCGCACGGTGACCCGGATCGTGCCCCGGCCGGGCGGCTTCGAGGCGGTCACCGCGGACGGCGAGACCGTGCGGGCCCGGACGGTCGCGCTCGCCGTGGGCGTCATGCCGTTCGTCGAGATCCCGGCCGCCCTGCGCGGACTCTCCCGCGACCTGGTCTCGCACAGCAGCCACCACGGTGACCTGGACCGCTTCCGCGGCCGGGACGTCACGGTGATCGGCGGCGGCCAGGCGGCTCTGGAGACGGCCGCCCTGCTCGCCGAACAGGGTTCGCGCGTAAGGGTGTTGGCCCGTGCCGACCGGTTGCGCTGGAACGATGTGCCCGCGCCGTGGGAGCGCCCGTGGTGGCAGTCGGTCCGCTCCCCGCAGAGCGGGCTCGGCTGCGGCTGGCGCAACTGGTTCTACGCAGAACGCCCCGGCATCTACCGCCGGCTCCCGGAACCGACCCGGGCGCGCATCGCGGCGACGGCGCTCGGGCCGGCCGGCGCCTGGTGGGTGCGGGACCGGGTGGAGGGCTCCGTGCGGGTACGTCTCGACCACGAGGTGACGGCGGCGCGAGCGGTCCCGGGCGGGGTACGGCTCGAGGTGGCCGGAGGGGACTCCTTCGAGACCGAGCACGTGATCGCGGCCACCGGCTTCAAGGCGACCCGGGACCGGCTCGGACTGCTCTCCGGCGAACTGCGCGGGGCGCTGGCCGCGGTGTCCGACGGTTCCCCCGAGGTGGGCCGGGACTTCGAGTCGTCCCACCCCGGCCTGTTCCTGGCCGGACTGGTGACGGCGGCCGGCTTCGGCCCGGCGATGCGCTTCGTGTACGGCGCGAGCTTCACGGCGGGAACCCTCGTCCGGGGCGTACGGCGCCGGCTGCACTTGGGTGTGCCGAGCGGGGCGATCCCGGCACCGGGTCGGCACGGGGCGGCGGAGACCGTACGGCGTTGAGCCGGATGGGGCGCGGGTGCCGGGCGCGAGGGCGTCCGGCACCCGCTGCTCTCACCTACGGGACGCGGCTCGGCCTCGCCGGTACAGGACGGCACCGCCCGCGATGAGCGCCGCGCTGACGCCGGAGGCGGCCAGCAGAGCGGCGCGCTCACCGCCGGTGTGCGGCAGCTGCGGCGGCGAACTGTGCTCCCCGCCACCCTCCGGAGGCGTGGTGTGCCCGCCGTGCGGAGGCTGACCGCCGCCGCCACCGTGCGGAGGCGGAGTGGAGTGCCCCCCACCGGGCGGAGTACTCCCACCACCATGCGGAGGCGGAGTGGAGTGCCCCCCACCGGGCGGAGTACTCCCACCACCATGCGGAGGCGGAGTCGAATGACCCCCACCGGGCGGAGTACTCCCACCACCATGCGGAGGCGGAGTCGAATGACCCCCACCGGGCGGAGTACTCCCACCACCATGCGGAGGCGGAGTCGAATGACCCCCACCGGGCGGAGTACTCCCACCACCATGCGGAGGCGGAGTCGAATGACCCCCACCAGGCGGCGTCGTGTGACCCCCACCAGGCGGCGTCGTGTGGCCCCCTCCGGGAGGCGGGGTCGTGTGACCGCCACCGCCGCAGGTGTCGCCGTAGCCACCGCAGTCGTCCCCGGAACCGTGGCCCTCGTGCCCGGCACCCCCGTGCCCGGATTCGCCGTAGCCCGAATCCCCATGACCGGAGTCGCCGTGACCGGAGTCGCCGTGACCGGAGTCGCCGTAGCCGGACTCGTCGTGACCGGAGTCCCCGTAACCGGAGTCCCCGTGACCGGAGTCGCCGTAGCCGGACTCGTCGTGACCGGAGTCCCCGTAACCGGAGTCCCCGTGACCGGAGTCGCCGTAGCCGGACTCGTCGTGACCGGAGTCTCCGTAACCGGACTCGTCGTGACCGGACTCGCCGTCACCGGAGTCCCCGTAACCGGACTCGCCGTCACCGGGTGGTGTGCCGTGTGAGCGGTGTCCGTGCGCGTCCGAGAGGTTGGCACAGGAGTTGCCGAACACCGGGTTGAGCGCGGCGATGACGTCGACCGAGTTGCCGCAGGCGTTCACCGGGACGTGCAGCGGGGCCTGGACGGAGTTGCCCGACAGAACCCCGGGCGAACCCTTGGCGGCTCCTTGGGCTGTTGAGTCGGCGAGGGCGTTGCCGCCCGCGCACAGGGACAGAATGCCCGTCGCGGCGGCGGCCGCGACCATTCCCCTGCTCAGGGTCTGTCGCAATCTCGTTGTCTTCCTGCTGGTAGAAGTGGGAAAAGCCGGCCCTGGACCACAGGTGTGTCGTCCGGGGCCGGCCTCGATCCAGCCGTACGGCTGGCGTGTCGCGTTGTCAGTCGTTGATGCAGACGTTGCCGCCGGCCGGGTTCAACGCGGCGATGATGTTGATCGAGTTGCCGCACACGTTGACCGGGATGTGGATCGGAACCTGGACGACGTTGCCCGACAGGACACCCGGCGAGCCGATGGCCGCACCGTTGGCACCGGCGTCGGCGAAGGCGGGGGCAGCCCCGCCGAGGGCCAGGATCAGACCCGCGACAACAGCAGCGCTCTTCTTCATGACTTTCCCTTCTCTGCGGTCATGCCCAGATGACGGTCGAAACCGAGCGAGCGCAACTGGAACGGCTCGCACCATGACCCGCAAGCTGCAAACGAGAGATAGACAGCCGAAGAAACCAACGAACGCGCGTCGCACGGGAATTCACTCGAACGCCTTCGGGTGATTAACACGAACGGCCCACTGGAGAGGAAACGATTCGCCTGAATCGCGAAGAAAATGGCAGGACATCAGCGGGATGAAGAATGCTCCGGCCGGACGGCCCGCCGGGGAACGGAACGGGCCGCCCGGCGGACAGTGCCGGGGACGTCAGTGGTTGGCGACGCCGTTGCCCGAGAGCGCGGAGATGTCGTCCAGGATGTGCGACAGCGGCTCGTCACCCTTGGCCTGGGTGGAGTTCTCGGCGCACTGCTGGTTCTGCGGGGCGGACAGGACGGGGATGTCCTGGACGCCGACGTTGGCGATGACGGCGAGAACGGACTGCACGTCAGCCTTGACCGGCAGACCCACACAGAGCTTGTTGGCGGTGCCCTGCACCAGGGTGGCCTGGGGGCTCATGTCGCCCTTGGTCACCGAGTTCCCGAACGCCTCGTGCGCACCGTTGCCACTGGCGGAGGTGGTGCCGGCGTCGTCCCCGATGGCAAGCGCCTGAGGGGCGACCGCCGCGGACATACCGACGACGGAAGCGGCGACCGCCGCCGCGGCCATTGCCTTCTTGAGCATTTCGCTATTCCTTTCCCTGTCCTGACTTCCGGTCAGGACCATGTGCCTGCCACCGAACCAACCGGAAGCGCCGTATTTGGTTGCGGCCAGTCACCCGATCGGTTTTCCCGTCCCGGCAGCCGGAGTTCGCCGCAATAGGCCATCGGAGTGAATCGGAGCAACCAAACAGGTCAGGTGAAGTTAATCCGAACGCTCCGGTGGACGGGGCTTCTCACCGAAGGGACTCAACAAGTGATCAAGAAGGTACTGGCCACCGCTGCGGTCGCCGCTTCCGTCGTCGGCATCTCCGCCGCCGCGGCGGCCCCGGCCCTCGCCATCGGCAACGACAGCGGCACCACGTCCGCCAGCGGCAACGGCGCCAGCCAGTCGTTCGGCAACTCGGCCACCTTCGGCAACATGAGCCCCCAGATGGCGCTCATCCAGGGCTCCTTCAACAAGCCCTGTATCGGTCTGCCGGCGAAGCTCAACGCCCAGTCCATCCTCGCCCTGGTCAACGTGGGCGTGCAGGACATCCCGATCCTGTCGGCCCCGCAGAACCAGCAGTGCGTCGAGAACAGCACCCAGGCCAAGGGCGACGAGCCGCTGTCGCACATCCTGGACGACATCTCGGCCCTCTCGGGCAACGGTGCCGCCAACCACTGAGTCCGACGTGGTGAACGGGTTCATTTCCTGAGCCCCTGGGTGGTTTCTCCGCCCGGACAGCGGGCCGCCGGATCATCGGCGGCCCGCTGTTCTAGCGTGCGGCGCGTGACGATGAAGAGAAACCTTTGGCCACGCCGCCTGGCGATTCCCGGAATCGTCCTGGCCGCCACGGGCGCGCTGCTCGGCAGTTCCGCCCTCCCCTCACTGCCCGGACTCCACGGCCGGGCACCCGCCCCGCGCGGGCTCAACATCCTGCTGATGGGCACCGACGAACGGGACACCCTCACCGCCCACCAGAAGCAGAAGTTCCACGCCGGTGGAAAGCCCTGCGGATGCTCGGACGTCCTGATGCTGATCCATGTCTCGGCCCGACGGGACCGGGTCAGCGTGATCGGCATGCCCCGCGACTCCGCCGCGGAGATCCCGCCGTACCGGGAGAAGCCCGGCGCCAGGGAACGCCCGCCGCATCCGGCGAAGCTCAACGCCGCCTACCAGGAGGGCGGTCCGGAGCTCATGATCCGGACCGTGGAGTCGATGGCCAAGCTGAACATCGACCGGTTCCTCCAGGTGGACTTCCGGCGCTTCATGAACAGCGTGGACGCGGTCGGGGGCGTCGAGGTGTGCACACCGCGGCGGCTGAAGGACTCCGCGACCAGGCTCGACCTCAAGCCCGGCAAACACCGGCTCGATGGCGGACGGGCGTTGCAGTACGTCCGTTCACGCCATGTCGACGGCAGCGCCGACCTCGGCCGGATCCAGCGTCAGCAACGCTTCCTGGTCCAGGCCTGGCGGGAGGTGCGGGAACGGAAGCTGCTCACCCATCCGAGGCGTATGACGCACCTGGCGGAGATGCTGCTCGGTTCCGGTCGGCAGGGTTTCCAGGCCGGCGAGCTCATCGAACTGGCGGCCGCGCTGCACCGGCTGCCGGACTCGGCCACGGAGTTCACGACCGTGCCGATCGCTGGATTCGCCCCGGCCCGGCTGGGCATCGGAGCGGCGCTGGCCTGGGACCTGAAGGAGGCGGACACCCTCTTCACCAAGGTGCGCGACGACCGGCCGCTGGTCGAGCGGGGTGCGGAGCCGAAGCCGAAAGACCCACCGGACATCCTCGGCAGGCCGTTCCCGGTACGGGGGAGCGCGTACGCGTGCCACTGAGGGGCGCACGGTTGTCGTGCGCGATGCGCTGCGCCGATCGGGGCACAGCGCGCAACCCCGGGCGGGGACGGGGCGTTGTTGATCACGCAGCTCCTCCCCCGGAGTCCGCCTTTTCGAAGGGAACGAACATGAAGAAGCTGTGGGCGACCGCGGCCCTCGCCGCCTCCGTCGCCGGTCTTGCGGCGATGAGCGCCCCGCAGGCCCTCGCCATCGGTGACGACAGCGGCACCACGTCCGCCAGCGGCAACGGCGCCTCGTCGGAGTTCGGCAACTCGGCCACCTTCGGTGACCAGAGCCCGCAGCTTTCGCTGGTCCAGGGGTCGCTGAACAAGCCGTGCATCGGCCTGCCGGCGAAGCTCAACGCCCAGTCGCTCATCGCGGCTCTGAACATCGGCGTGCAGGACATCCCGATCCTGTCGGCCCCGCAGAACCAGCAGTGCGTCGAGAACAGCACCCAGGCCAAGGGCGACGAGCCGCTGTCGCACATCCTGGACGACATCTCGGTCCTGGCCGGCAACGGCGCGGGCAACGGCTGAGCAACAGCCTGACGTACCGCTGCGGCGGGTCACCGGTTCTCCGGTGGCCCGCCGTTTCGTGTGTTCACCCGCGGACGTCTCGCGGTGTCACTTGCGGTACAGCTGCTCGATCTCCTCGGCGTATCTGGCCGTCACCGCGTGCCGTTTGACCTTCAGGGACGGGGTGAGCAGTCCGTTGGTCTCGTTGAACTCGCCCTCGACCAGGGTGAAGGCGCGGATCGACTCGGCCCGGGAGACTGCCTCGTTGGCGTAGTCGACGGCCTTCTGGACGTCCGCACGCAAGCGGGGATCGCGCAGTACCTCGGGGAGCGGGGTGCCGGCGGGGAGACCGCGCACGGTCAGCCAGTGGACGATCGCGTCGGGGTCGAGGGTGACGAGGGCGGCGACGAAGGGGCGGTTGTCGCCGACGACCAGGCACTGGCCGACCGGGGTGCGGCTGCGCAGCCGGTCCTCCAGGACGGCCGGGGAGACGTTCTTGCCGCCCGAGGTGACCAGGATGTCCTTCTTGCGGCCGGTGATGGTGAGGTAGCCGTCGTCGTCGAGGGAGCCGAGGTCGCCGGTGGCGAACCAGCCGTCGGTGCGGACCTCGGCGGTGGCCGCCGGGTTGTTCCAGTAGGAGTCGAAGACCACTCCGCCCTCGATGAGGATCTCGCCGTCGTCGGCGATCCGGACGGCCGTGCCGGGGACGGGCCGGCCGACGGTACCGGGCCGGGGTTTCAGGGGCGGGACGAGGGTGGCGGCGGCGGTGGTCTCGGTCAGGCCGTAGCCCTCGTAGACGATGATGCCGGCCGCGTAGAAGAAGAGGCTGAGGGTGCGGTCGAGGGGGGAGCCGCCGCTGATGGCGTAGCGCATGCGGCCCCCGAGCTCCTTGCGGATGCGGCGGTAGACCAGGAGGTCGTAGAGGGCCCAGGCGGCGTAGAGGCCCGGCCCGGGGCCCTTGACCTTCCCCTTGGCGTTCCCCTTGGCGTTCCCCTTGGCTTCCCCCTTGCCTCCGTCGCTGTCTCCGTCTCCGCTTACGCCCTCGCCTTCGTTCAGGAACTTGTCGAGGTAGGCCTGGGCGAAACGTACGGCGATGCGTTCGGCGCGGTCGAAGGAGGCGCCGCGGCCCATCTTCTCGGCGGTGGCGCGGCCGGTGTCGTGGATGCGCTCGAAGAGATAGGGGACGCCGACCAGGAAGGTGGGGCGGAACTCCTTGAGAGCGGGACGGAGTTCGTCGGGTTTGACGCTCGGGAAGTGGCCGGTCTCGATGCGGGCCATCAGACAGGCGATCTGCAGGGTGCGGCCCATGATGTGGGCGAGCGGGAGGAAGAGGAGGGTGGAGGCGGTCTGGCCGGTGACCTCCTTGAAGATCGGGTGGAGCAGTTCGAGGGTGTTGGCGGCCTCGGCGTGCAGGTTGGCGTGCGTGAGGACACAGCCCTTGGGGCGGCCGGTGGTGCCGGAGGTGTAGCACAGGGTCGCGGTGGTGCCGGGGGTGAGGGCGGCTCGGCGCTCGGTCACCTCCTCGTCGGGGAGGTCGCGGCCGAGGGCGTGCAGTTCGGCGACCGCGCCCGCGTCGAGTTCGAGGATGCGCGGGGGCAGCGGGTGGTGTGCCGTGCCGGTCGTCGCCGTACGGGCGTTGTCGGCGTTCTCGACGACGATCAGGGTGGCGCCCGAGTCCCGGACGATCCAGTCGACCTGCTCGGCCGACGAGGTGGCGTAGATGGGGACGGTCTGGCCGCCGGCCGCCCAGATCGCGAAGTCCAGGAGGGTCCACTCGTAGCGGGTGCGGGACATCACGGCGACCCGGCCGCCCTGCGCGAGGCCGTGCGCGATCAGGCCCTTGGCCGTCGCGGTGACCTCGGCGGCGAACGCGGCGGCGGTGACCGGGTGCCAGCCGGCGGGCCTCCGGCGGCGCAGTACCACCGCCTCGGGGGCTTCGGCCGCGTTGGTGAAGGGGAGGTCGGCCGTGCTGCCGGTGGTGGGCGGCGCCACCAGGGGCGCGGTGCGGGCCTCCCGTACGGTGCCGGTGTCGTCCCTGAGCAGGTCGACCCGGGTGCGGGAGGCCAGGTCGGTGCGCTTCCTCGCCCGCTTCAGATCCTTGCGTACGCCCATGACGGCTCCCCGGTCGCGTGCGGCTGCATGTGCCGGGTGAGTAACTTACTCACGCGTAAGGTTCTGCACTAGAGGTCGAGACGGCCGGCGTCGTCGATCGCGTCCGCGAGGCCGCGGACGTCCTTGTCCTCGGTCTCGTTCGCCAACCTTTCGCCGGTTTCACGGAGTTCGCCCAGGCTGGGGGCGTCCGGCAGGGGGATCTCCGGTCGGCGCAGGGCGTCGGCGAAGTAGGCCGCGGTCGTCGTGACCTGGAAGCGGACGGGTGCGTCGGTGAGCCGGTCGTGCAGGGCGCCGGTCTCCAGTCGGCCGGAGTTCTCGTGCGGGGTGCGGGTGTCGGGGTCGAGCCAGCGCACGGTGGCGGTGGCGAGACGGCCGTCGGCGCCGGGCTCGGTGCGTACCGCGTACAGGGCGGTGACGGTGTGGCCGGGGCCGACCTCGCCGCCGTCGACGCGGTCGTCGCGGAAGTCGTCGTCGGCGACCCGGCGGTCGTCATAGCCGATGAGGCGGAACTCGGCGACGGTCTCGGGGTCGAAGGCGACCTGGGCCTTGGCGTCACGGGCGGTCAGGTCGATGTTGCGCGGGAGGTCGGTGGAGAAGACCTCGCGGGCTTCGTCCTCGGTCGAGACGTAGGTGGTGTGGCCGTCGCCCTTGTCGGCGAGGCGTTCCATCAGGGCGTCGCCGTAGTCGCTGCCGACCCCGACGCCGAAGAGGGTGATGCCGTGTTCGCGGCGGGCGGTGGAGATGCGTTCCAGGATGGAGTCGGCGTCCGTGTCCCCGGTGTTGGCGAGGGCGTCGGAGACCAGGACGACCCGGTTCGTGGCGCCCTCGCGCAGGCCCTCGACGGCGGCGGCGTAGCCGGTCTCGACACCGGCGCCGAGGTTGGTGGAGTCGGTGGGTTCCAGGCCGCTGATGGCCTGGTGGACGCGGTCGCGGTGGTCGCCGAGGCGGGTCATCGGCAGTACGGTCTCGGCCTCGCCGCTGAAGGTGACGAGGGCGACGGAGTCGTCGTCGCGGAGACGGTCCGTCATCGTGCCGAGGGCTGACCTGGCCAGGTCCAGGCGGCCCGGTTCGGCCATCGAGCCGGAGACGTCGATGACGAAGGTGAGGGCGGCGGGCGGGCGTTCGCCCTGCTGCTCGGCCGTGCGGGTGGCGAGGCCCACGCGGACCAGGGACCAGTCGTCGACGCCGGTGCGGGCGCCGTCGACGGTGACCGAGAATCCGTTGCCGTCGGGGCGTTCGTAGTCCTGGCGGAAGCTGTTGACGAACTCCTCGGGGCGGATCGTCGAGGGGTCCGGGCGCTGTCCCTCGGTGAGGGTGCGGCGGGCGTAGCCGTACGACGCGGTGTCGACGTCGAGGGCGAAGGTGGAGAGGTGGTCGGGGGCGGCCGTCCTGCCGTCCTCGTCCGTCTCCTTGTCCGCGCCCCCGTCCGTGTTCCCGTCCGTGTCCCCGCGGGGTGCGCTCGGCGCGGGGAAGGCCTCGCTGCCGCGGGCCGCTCCGTCCGAAGCCCTGTCGGCGTCCGAGCCGTCCGCGCCGCAGCCGGTGAGCAGCAGTGCGGTGGCCGCCGCGGCGACGACGAAGAGTCGTGGTATCCGGTGTGTCCGGTGTGTCCGGCGTGTCTTCATGTGCGTTCCCCCTGTGTCCGTCGACGTCTGTGACTGTGACGGGACAGGGGGCCGGAACGTGCGACACGCGGTGTTGCGGATCCGTCTCGAACCGGGCACGAGGGCGGTCCTTCGAGACCGGTGGGTGACCCTCCGGTGACCTAGGACACCACGTCCTTGCGGGCGAAACCCCGGAAGGCCAGGGCGAACAGGACCAGGGCATAGGTCACGGAGACGGCGGTGCCCTGGATCATGCCGGACCACTCGGGGGTGGGCTGGACGGCGTCGGCCCAGGCGAACTGCCAGTGCGCGGGCAGGAAGTCGCGCCAGTCGCCGAGGGCGGTGACGGCGTCCAGGACGTTGCCGACGATGGTCAGGCCGACCGCGCCGCCGACGGCGCCGAGCGGGGCGTCGGTCTTCGTCGAGAGCCAGAACGCGAGCCCGGCGGTGACCAGTTGGGAGACGAAGACGTACCCGACCACGATCACCAGCCGCTGGGCCGCCGTGCCGGAGTCGAGCGCGCCGCCCGTGGGCAGCTCCAGGGGGCCCCAGCCGTAGGCGGCGGAGCCGACGACGAGGGCGACGACGGGCAGCAGGACCATCGCGGCCAGGCTGAGGCCGAGGCCGACGACGAGCTTGGACCACAGCAGGCGGGCCCGGGGCACGGGGGCGGCGAGGAGGTAGCGCAGCGAGGACCAGCCGGCCTCCGAGGCGACCGTGTCCCCGCAGAACAGGGCGACCGGGATGACCAGGAGGAAGCCCGCGGACACGAACAGGTTGACGGCGGCGAAGTTGGCGCCGGACGCCGTCGCGGTGTCCATCAGCGTCACCTGGTTGTTGCGGCCGCCGGGCTCGCCACCGATCGCGAAGGCGATGAGCAGGACGAACGGCAGGGCAGCGAGGATGCCGCCCATGACCAGCGTGCGGCGGCGCTTGAGCTGGCGGACCAGCTCGACGCGCAGCGGCAGCGTGCGGCCCGCCTGGTAGCCGGAGGCGACCTCGGTGAGCGTGCTCATGCGGAACCTCCGATCAGGGTGAGGAAGGCGTCCTCCAGGCGGCGGTGCGGGCCGACCGCCTGGACGGGCACGTCGAGCCGGACGAGTTCGGCGACCAGGCGCTGGGCGCTGCCGTCGGCGTCCAGACGGACCAGCAGGCCCTCGGCGGTGGGGGCTGCCGAGGCCACCCCCGGCAGCGCGGCGATCTTCTCCACGACCGGCTCCTCCACGGGGGTGGCGGTGCCCACGAGGAGGGTGTCGCCGGAGCCGACGATCTCGGCGACCGGGCCCGCCTGGACCAGCCGGCCCCGGTCCATGACCACGAGGTGCGTGCAGGACTGCTCGACCTCGGACAGGAGGTGGCTGGAGACGATGACCGTGCGGCCGGCCGCCGCGTACCGGATCATCACCTCGCGCATCTCGCGGATCTGCGGCGGGTCGAGACCGTTGGTCGGCTCGTCGAGGATGAGCAGGTCCGGGAGGCCGAGCATGGCCTGGGCGATGGCGAGGCGCTGGCGCATGCCCTGCGAGTAGGTGCGGACGGCGCGGGCGAGGGCGTCGCCGAGGCCGGCGATCTCCAGGGCCTCCGCCAGGTGGGCGTCCCCGGCGGGACGGCCGGTGGCCCGCCAGTACAGCTCCAGGTTCTCCCGGCCTGACAGGTGCGGCAGGAAGCCGGCGCCCTCGACGAAGGAGCCGACGCGGGAGAGGACGGGCGCGCCCGGGCGGATGGCGTGGCCGAAGACCCGGATCTCGCCGCCGTCGGGGCTGATCAGACCCATCAGCATGCGCAGGGTCGTCGTCTTGCCCGCGCCGTTCGGGCCGAGGAGACCGAGGACCTGGCCCTTCTCGACACGGAAGGACAGGTCGCGGACGCTGTAGCGGTCGCCGTTCGCGTACTTCTTGCTCAGGTCGGTGATCTGGAGCGGGACCTCGGCGAGCGCGGGGTCGGGGGCGGGGCCGGCGGTGCGGCGGCGGGCCGTCAGCAGCAGGGCGAGCGCGATCGCCGCGCCCGCGAGGGGCAGCCACCAGACCCAGGACGGGAGCGGCGCGGCCGCGGTCGTCACGGCGGGGGCGGTCGGGACCTTCAGGTCGCCCTTCATCGAGACGGTGTACGTCGCCGGCGTCATCGGGGAGGCGTAGCCGAGGTCGGTGGAGGCGAGGACCAGGCGCAGCCGGTGGCCCTCCTCGACCTTGTGGTCGATCGCCGGGAGCGTGATCGTGACGTCCTTGCCGGCCTTGGCGCCCTCGACGCGGACCGGGGTGACGAGCTGGGAGGGCAGCACCTGGCTGCCGCTGGCGCTGACGTCGTAGACCTTGGCGAAGAGGACGGCGGTGTCGGACGTCGACTTCACGTGGACGGTGACCGTCGGGGAACCGGTGACCCGCAGGCCGCCGGTGACCGGGGCGGAGGCGAAGGCGGCGTACTGGCCGGGGAAGTCGAGGGAGACGCCGACGCCGAGGGAGGAGAGCTGGGAGAGGCCTCCGCCGCCGAGTCCCGGCAGGGCCGAGACGGCGGGCGGGCTGGCGCCCGGCGGGTTGGCGAAGGACTGCTCCTCGCGGCGGCCGGTCAGGGGGAACGAGCGCTCGCCGTTCTCCAGGCCGGGGTAGCTGTCCGCGCTGGCGCCCCTGAGCTGGGCGGCGCCGTCGGTGGAGTCGACGCCTCCGGTGCGGGTGACGCGGAAGGCGGGGCCGGTGTCGGCGGCCTTGTCGTCCTTGAGATAGCGGTCGAACCAGGCACGCACGCGTGTCTGGACGCGATCGCCCTCCATGTCGCCGCCGTCGTGGCCGCCCGCGATCCAGTCGACGTCGACGGGGGCGCCGTTGGCGCGGATCGCCTTCTCGGCCGCGTCGGACTGGGCGAGCGTGAAGAGGGAGTCGGTCTGGCCCTGGATGAGCAGGGTGGGGACCTTGATGCGGTCGGCGACGGCGGACGGCGAGCGCTGTTCGAGGAGCGCGCGGGCGGCGCTGTCGGGAGTCCCGGACTCGGCGACGCGGTCGTACATCGCGGCCAGGGCGGGTTCGAAGCGGGCCGTGCCGCCACCGGTGTTGACGAAGATGCCGGCCCACAGCTTCTTGAACACGCCGTCGGGGAACAGGGCGTCCGCGAGGTTCCAGTAGGTGATCGCGGGGGCGATGGCGTCGACGCGGTCGTCGTAGCCGGCGGCCAGCAGGGAGATCGCGCCGCCGTAGGAGGCGCCGGCCACGCCCACCCGGGGGTCGCCTGCCTTGTCGAGCTGCACCTGGGGCTGTTTCGCGAGCCAGTCGATGAGTCGGGAGACGTCGGCGACCTCGCCCTTCGGGTCGTTCAGCCCGATCTTGCCGGTGGACTTGCCGAAGCCGCGCGCCGACCACGTGAGCACCGCGTATCCGTCGCGGGCCAGCGTCTCGGCCTGCTGACGTACGTCGTCCTTGCTGCCGCCGAAGCCGTGCCCGAGGAGGACGGCGGGGCGGCGGCCGGTCCCGGCGGTGAAGTAGGAGGTGTCCAGCTTCACGCCGTCCACCGCCATGACCCGGTCGGTGTGGCGCACCGCGGGCGTGTCGTCGTCGGAGGCGACGGCCGTCCAGGTACCGGCACCGGCGAGTACGACCACGGCGGCCACGGCGGAGACGATCCGTCGTGGCCGCCGTGGTCCTCGCAGACCGGGCAGTCGAAGATCCATGCTTCAACCGTACGGGGTCAACCTGTCGTGGAGATGTCGACCGCAGACCGAACTCGTCGCCATCCCGGCGGCGTACGGAGCCGTCTCGCCCTACACCAGCCGCGGTACTCAGACCGGTGTGTCCCGGGCGTCCTCCGGGATCGACACCAGCCAGCGGGTGTCGCGGTGGGGGCGGAGGTAGAAGGCCCAGTAGAGGGTGGCGGCGGCGGTGATACCGCCGGTCCACACGAGGTAGGCCGTCTCCTGCTGGGTGAGGATGTAGCCGAGGACGACGATCAGCAGGACCGGCAGCACCGGCCACAGGGGCATGCGCCAGGCGTGGGTGTCCTTGTGGCGGCCGCGGCGGGAGAGCAGGGCGGCGACCGCGACGAGCAGGTACATGCCCGTCACGGAGACGCCGGTGACGCCGTACAGGGTGTCCAGGTTCACGAAGCAGAGCAGCGCGCCGGGGACGCCGACGGCGAGGGTGGCGACCCAGGGGGAGCCGAACCGGCCGAGCTTGGCGAAGAGGTCGTTGACCGGCCGGGGCCAGGCCTTGTCGCGGGCGGAGGCGAACAGGACGCGGGAGTTCTGGATGACCATCACGATGCCTGCGTTGATGATCGCGAGCGCCACGCAGAGGCTGACGAAGGTGCCGACGGCCGAGTTGGACCAGGCGGTGACCATGGCGCCGATGTCGCCGCCGGTCAGCTCGGTGAGGTCGGAGGCGCCGAAGGTGATGGCGACGACCGGGACCAGGATGATCACGGAGGAGATGGCGAGGGTGGCGAGGACCGTGCGGGCGACGTTGCGGCGCGGGTTCTCCAGCTCCTCGGAGAGGTAGACGGCGGTCGAGAAGCCCTGGGTGACGAAGAGGGCGATGGCGAGGCCGGAGACGACCAGCATGGCGGTGACGGTGTCGGTGTGGCCGTCGGCGCCGGCCACCTGCATCGAGACGAGGCTGCCCGCGCCGCGGTGGCCGTGGGCGAAGCCCAGCACCGCGACGACGGCCGCCGCGATGACCTCCAGGACCAGGAAGACGCCGGTGATCCAGGCGTTGGCGCGCAGGTCGAGCAGGCCGGCGAGGGTGGCGAGCAGCATGACGCCGGCGCCCGCGAGCGAGGGGTCGAGGTGGACGACCGGGGCCAGGTAGTCGGCCGTGCCCATCGCGATCACCGGCGGGACGATCATGACGACGAGCAGGGAGAGGACGAAGACCAGCCAGCCGGCGAGCCGCCCGGCCAGCGTCGACACCATGGCGTACTCGCCGCCCGCGCTGGGGATGAGGGTGCCCAGCTCCGAGTAGCAGAACGCCACGGCGATACAGAGCAGTGAGCCGATCGCGATCGTGAGGGCGGTCGCGGTGCCGAGCGAGCCGAAGAGGTCCGGGACGACGACGAAGAGGGTGGAGGCCGGGGTGACGCAGGAGAGGGTGAGGAGGGTGCCGCCGACGACTCCGATGGAGCGCTTGAGCTTCTGGGGACTGTCGGGCACCTGAGGGAGGGCGGCCTCGACAGGGCGGAGCGTGTCGGTCATGCGGCGATTCCGATCGACTCGTGCGGCGGGGGTGAGGCGGGAGCGCTATCGCCTCCGGCGGCTTTGGTCGTACGTCGTTCGTCCGCTCCCGGCGGCTGCATGGAATCCCGACGGAAACCGGTGCGTCAATAGGTGTTCACCTACGGAATCCGTTGCCGGGAGCACCTCTTGGTCACGGATCTGACACTTACGGGCGGACCGTTCAACCCCCTCGGGACGTGCGGGAACCGCAGGGCGGGCGCCAAAAAAACGTGCGGACGTTCGGGATGTGGACGTGTCAGTGTGTCCCTCCAGGGTTCGGGGATCACAGACGAAGCACAGGGTGGGGACTCATGAAGCTGAAGTACGCGGCCGTCCGGACGGCGGTCACGGCGGCCGCGCTGATCACGACGGCCGGGTGCGGCACCGAGGCCGCCGAGGGGACGGCCGAGGCCGTGGACGGCACCGACGCGATCATGGCGGCGCTCGGCAGGGCGACCGACCGGACCGAGCAGGTGGGCTCGGCGGAGGTGAGGATGACCACCTCCATGGGCACCGGCACCCCGGTCACCATGGACGGCACCTACTCCTGGGGCGACGGATTCGCGTTCGACGTCCTGATGGACACCGCGGCCGCGCAGATGCAGCAGATGCAGGACGATCCGAAGATGCGCATGCTCTTCGTGGACGGCGCGTACTACTACGACGTCGACCCGCAGGCCTCGGGCCCGCTCGAGGGCAAGGAGTGGATGAAGATCGACGGCTCGGCCGTCTTCGGCCGGCAGGGCGCGCAGGCGCTCAGCGGCAGCGGCGGCAGCCCGTCGGCGTCCATGAAGGGCCTGAAGTACGCCGACAACGTCGAGGACCTGGGCTCGGAGACGGTGAACGGCAAGACCGCGACCCACTACCGGGCCGTCGTCGACCGGAAGGGCATGGGCAAGTACAAGGAGGCCTACGGCAACGAGGACAACCTCTTCGGCTCGCTCACCGGCGGCGCGACCTCGATCACCATGGATGTCTGGGTCGGAGCCGAGGACCTGCCGGTACGCATGATCCAGGAGATCGGCACCATGAAGGTCACCATGGACTTCGAGAAGTTCGGCGCCACGGCCGAGGTGAAGGCGCCGCCGGCCGCGCAGACCGGTGACCTCACCGAGGCGATCAAGGAAGCCGGCGCCGCACGGTGACACGAACGCGCCTGTCCCCCTCGCGAGGGGGACAGGCGCGTTCGGGCCTCAGCCTCAGTGGTTGCGGGGGAAGCCCAGGTCCACGCCGCCGGGGCCGTCGGCCGGGTCCGGCCAGCGAGTCGTGACGACCTTGCCGCGGGTGTAGAAGTGGGTGCCGTCGTTGCCGTAGATGTGGTGGTCGCCGAAGAGCGAGTCCTTCCAGCCGCCGAAGCTGTGGTAACCCACCGGGACCGGGATCGGGACGTTCACGCCGACCATGCCCGCCTCGATCTCCAGCTGGAACCGACGGGCCGCGCCGCCGTCCCGGGTGAAGATCGCCGTGCCGTTGCCGAACGGCGAGCTGTTGATCAGCGCCACACCCTCGTCATAGGTGTCCACGCGCAGCACGCACAGCACCGGGCCGAAGATCTCGTCCTGGTAGGCCTTCGCGGTCGTCGGGACCTTGTCCAGCAGCGAGATACCGATCCAGTGACCGTCCTCGAAGCCCTCGACCGTGTAGCCGGAGCCGTCCAGGACGACCTCCGCGCCCTCGGCCGCCGCGCCCGTGACGTAGGACGCCACCTTGTCGCGGTGCACCTTCGTGATGAGCGGGCCCATCTCGGAGGTGGGGTCGTTGCCGGGACCGATCTTGATCTTCTCGGCGCGCTCGCGGATCTTCTGCACCAGCTCGTCACCGATCGCGCCGACCGCCACGACCGCGGAGATCGCCATGCAGCGCTCGCCCGCCGAGCCGTAGGCCGCCGACACGGCCGCGTCCGCCGCCGCGTCGAGGTCGGCGTCCGGCAGGACCAGCATGTGGTTCTTCGCGCCGCCCAGCGCCTGGACCCGCTTGTGGTTCGCGGCGGCGGTGGTGTGGATGTACCGGGCGATCGGCGTCGAGCCGACGAACGACACGGCCTTGACGTCCGGGTGCTCCAGGAGGCGGTCGACCGCGACCTTGTCACCGTTGACGACATTGAAGACACCGTCCGGCAGCCCGGCCTCGGCCAGCAGCTCGGCGAGCTTCAGGGACGCCGACGGGTCCTTCTCGGACGGCTTCAGCACGAAGGTGTTGCCCGTCGCGATGGCGATCGGGAACATCCACATCGGGACCATCGCCGGGAAGTTGAACGGCGTGATGCCCGCGACGACACCCAGCGGCTGGCGGATGGACGACACGTCCACCCGGCTGGCCACCTCGGTCGACAGCTCGCCCTTCAGCTGCACGGTGATCCCGCACGCCAGGTCCACGATCTCCAGACCGCGCGCGACCTCGCCCAGCGCGTCCGAGTGCACCTTGCCGTGCTCGGCGGTGATCAGCTCCGCGATCTCGTCCCGGTGCGCGTCCAGCAGCGCCCGGAACTTGAACAGGATCGTGGTCCGCTTGGCGAGGGAGGACGTGCCCCAGGTGGCGTAGGCGTCCTTCGCGGCGGCCACCGCGGCGTCGACCTCGTCGACGGTCGCGAACGCGACCTTGGTGGTGACGGCGCCGGTCGCCGGGTCGGTGACCGGCCCGTACGTACCCGACGCGCCTTCGACGGTCTTGCCGCCGATCCAGTGGTTGACGATCTTCGTCATGACCGAGTACTCCTTCACAGATGGCGGCGACGGGTGGAGACGTGCCGTTCGTACAGCTCACGTGCCTTCACCGCGGACGGTCGGGTCGCGGTCTCGGCCACAGGTACATCCCACCAGGCCTGCGCGGGCGGCGGGCCCGACACAGTGTCGGCCGTTTCCGTCTCGACGTAGACACATGTGGGAGTGTCGGCGCGGCGCGCCTCGGCGAGGGCCTCGCGCAGTTCACGGACGGTCTTCGCGCGCAGCACGCGCATACCGAGGCTGGCCACGTTGGCGGCCAGGTCGACGGGCAGCGGGGCCCCGGTGAAGGTGCCGTCGTCCGAGGTGTAGCGGTACGCGGTGCCGAACCGCTCGCCGCCCACCGACTCCGACAGACCGCCGATCGAGGCGTAGCCGTGGTTCTGCACGAGCAGGATCTTGATCGCGATCCCCTCCTGCACGGCCGTCACGATCTCCGTCGGCATCATCAGATAGGTGCCGTCG
Organism: Streptomyces sp. NBC_00080; assembly: GCF_045041255.1. NCBI lineage: Bacteria > Bacillati > Actinomycetota > Actinomycetes > Kitasatosporales > Streptomycetaceae > Streptomyces > Streptomyces sp. NBC_00080. The sequence continues at coordinate 6,014,143 of NZ_CP108235.1, read as the reverse complement.
CCGACCAGTGCCCAGACGTTGCGCTCGGGAGCGGCCAGCTTCACGCCGATCGCGGCCGGGATCTCGTACCCCATGCAGGAGTAGCCGTACTCCAGGTGGTACTGGTCACGGGAGCGCGCCCGCCACAGTTTGTGCAGGTCACCGGGGAGTGAACCGGCCGCGTTGATGATCACGTCCGACTCGTCGGCGAGGGCGTCCAGGGCGCCGAGCACCTGCGGCTGGGTCGGCCGTACGTCCGGCTCCTCGGCCTCGTAACAGGCGTCGACGCGCTGCTCCCAGCGCTCCTTGTCCTCCGAGTACTCGGTGACATAGGCGTCGGTGACGCGGTGGCCGTGCGTCTGGAGGGCCGCGGTCAGCTCGCCGAGGCCGCTGCGGGCGTCGGCCACGAGCGGCAGACCGGCGAGCTTGTGGCCGTCGTAGGGCGCGATGTTGAGGTTGAGGAAGCGGACGCCGTCGGCGGCGAACAGGGTGTTGGAGGCGGTGGTGAAGTCCGTGTACCGGGTGCCCACGCCGATCACCAGGTCGGCGGTGCGGGCGAGTTCGTCCGCCGTCGCCGTGCCGGTGTGGCCCACGCCGCCCACGTCCTGGGGGTGGTCGTAGCGCAGCGAGCCCTTGCCGGCCTGGGTGGAGGCGACCGGAATGCCGGTGGTCTCGGCGAACTCGGCGAGCGCCTCCTCGGCGCGGCTGTGGTGGACCCCGCCGCCGGCGACGATCAGCGGGCGGCGGGCGGCCCGGATCACGCGGACCGCCTCCGCGAGTTCGGTCGGGTCGGCACCCGGACGGCGTACGACCCAGGTGCGCTCCGCGAAGAACTCGTCGGGCCAGTCGTAGGCCTCGGCCTGGACGTCCTGGGGCAGCGCGAGGGTGACCGCGCCCGTCTCCACCGGGTCGGTGAGGACGCGCATCGCCTGGAGGGCCGCCGGGATCAGGGCCTCGGGGCGGGTGACGCGGTCGAAGTACCTCGACACGGGGCGCAGCGTGTCGTTGACCGACACGTCGCCCGCGTAGGGGACCTCGAGCTGCTGGAGCACCGGGTCGGCGACGCGGGTCGCGAAGATGTCGCCGGGCAGCAGCAGGACCGGAAGGTGGTTGACGGTCGCCAGGGCGGCGCCGGTGACCAGGTTGGTCGCGCCGGGGCCGATCGACGTCGTCACCGCGTGGGTGGACAGCCGGTTCGACTGGCGGGCGTAGCCGACGGCCGCGTGGACCATCGACTGCTCGTTGCGGCCCTGGTGGAACGGCATGTCGTCGCCGTACTCGACCAGCGCCTGGCCGAGGCCGGCGACGTTGCCGTGGCCGAAGATGCCCCAGGTCGCGCCGATCAGCCGCTGCCGTACGCCGTCGCGCTCCGTGTACTGGGCGGCGAGGAAGCGGACGAGTGCCTGGGCGACCGTCAGCCTCGTCGTCGAGGTCTGCGCCGTCATCGGTAACCCCCTGTGCTCTCTACGTGGTCCGGGTGGAAGCAGATCCGCCACTCCCGTGTCTCGCCCGGTCCCGCCATGACGTTCAGGTAGTACATGGCGTGGCCGGGCTGGGCGATGGCCGGGCCGTGCCAGCCGTCGGGGACGAGCACGGCGTCGCCGGAGCGGACCTCGGCGAGGACGTCGGATCCGCCCTCGCGTGAGGGGGATACGCGCTGATAACCGAACCCGTTCGGGCCGTCGATCTCGAAGTAGTAGATCTCCTCGAGCTCGGCCTCCTCGCCCGGTCGGTGCTCGTCGTGCTTGTGCGGCGGGTACGAGGACCAGTTGCCGCCCGGGGTGATCACCTCGACGGCGATCAGCTTGTCGCAGTCGAAGGCGTCGGCGGAGGCGAAGTTGCGCACCAGACGGGCGCAGTTGCCGCTGCCGCGCTCTTCGACGGGGACCTCCGGCGCGGGGCCGTAGCGGGCGGGGAGTTGTCGCTCGCACTTCGCTCCTGCCAGGGCGAAGCGGCCTCCCGCGCCGGAGGCGATCTGGACCCGGGCGTCACGGGGAACGTACGCGAAGTCGGTTACCGACGCGAAAACGCTCTCCCTGCCCAGGAGTTGGAACTCTTCACCGGCTGTTTGCACGGTACATCCGCCTTTCAGCGGAAGCACGATCCACTCACTGTCACCCGTGCCGAACAGGTGCGTGCCACCCGGCTCCAGCTCGACGATCCGCAGACTGCAGTAACCCCAGCCGGCTCGTTTCGGATCGATGTCGAGCGTGTAGTCGGCGCCGGCCGTGGTGCCGTGCGGGAGATACAGGTCGTGGTGCGGCTCTGTGTGTGTCATGCGGCCCTCACAGCAGTCCTACGGCGGTGTCCACGGCGGCGGCGACATCCCCGTCCGCCGGGTAGAGCAGCGAACGGCCGACCACCAGGCCCCGGACGGTGGGGAGCTGGAGCGCCCCGCGCCACTTCTCGTACGCGCCGTCCTGGTCCTCGCCGACCTCGCCGCCCAGCAGGACGGCGGGCAGCGTGGACGTCTGCATGACCTCGGCCATGTCGTCGGGGTTGTCGGTGACCGGGAGCTTCAGCCAGGTGTAGGCCGAGGTGCCGCCCAGGCCCGAGGCGATGGCGATCGACTTGGTGACGGCCTCCGCGGAGAGGTCGTTGCCCACCTTGCCGTCGGGGGTGCGGCGGCTGATGAACGGCTCGACGAAGAGGGGGAGCTTACGGGCGGCCATGTCGTCGATGGCGCGGGCCGTGGACTCCAGGGTGGTGAGCGAGCCCGGGTCGTCGTAGTCGATGCGCACGAGCAGCTTGCCCGCGTCGAAGTTCAGCCGCTCGATGTCCTCGGGGCGGTGGCCGGTGAAGCGGTCGTCCAGCTCGAAGACGGATCCCTGGAGGCCGCCGCGGTTCAGCGAGCCCATGACGACCTTGCCGTCGAGGGCGCCGAGGAGGAGCAGATCGTCCAGGATGTCGGCGGTCGCGAGGACGCCGTCGACGCCGGGCCGGGAGAGGGCCAGGCACAGGCGCTCGAGCAGCCCGGCCCGGTTGGCCATGGCCAGCCGGTCGCCGCCGACGCCGAGCGCGCCACGGGCCGGGTGGTCTGCGGCGACGATCATCAGGCGGCCGGAGTCACCCAGCAGCGGTCTGCGCGGGCGGCGGGCGGCCGCCTCGGCGATCGCCTCGGGGCGCTGCGTGCGCAGGCGGACGAGTTCGGAGATGTCCACGGTCGTCACAGGACGGCCCCCGCCTTGAGCGCGGCTTCCACTTCGTCCGGTGTCGGCATCGCGGAGGAGCACTCCAGCCGGGAGGCGACGATGGCGCCCGCGGCGTTGGCGTGACGCATGATCTTCTCCAGGTCCCAGCCCGCGAGCAGACCGTGGCAGAGGGAGCCGCCGAAGGCGTCACCGGCCCCGAGGCCGTTCAGGACGCTCACCGGGAGCGGCGGGACCTCGGCGGACTCGCCCTTGCTGTTGACGGCCAGGACACCCTTGGGGCCCTGCTTGACCACCGCGAGTTCGACACCGGCGTCCAGCAGCGCCTGGGCCGCGGCGCGGGGTTCGCGCACTCCGGTGGCGACCTCCACCTCGTCGAGGTTGCCCACGGCGACGGTGGTGTGCCTGAGGGCCTCGACGTAGAACGGGCGGGCCGTGTCGGGGTGGCTCCAGAACATCGGGCGCCAGTCGAGGTCGAAGACCGTGGTGCCGGCCTTGGCCCGGTGGGCCAGGGCGGCGAGGGTCGCCGTACGGCTGGGTTCCTCGCTCAGGCCGGTGCCGGTGACCCAGAAGATACGGGTCTCGCGGACGGCGTCGAGGTCGAGTTCGTGGGCGTCTATCTCCAGGTCCGGCGCCTTGGGCTGCCGGTAGAAGTACAGCGGGAAGTCGTCCGGCGGGAAGACCTCGCAGAAGGTGACGGGCGTCGGCAGTCCGGGCACGGCGGTGACCCAGCGGTCGTCGACGCCGAAGCCGCGCAGGGCCTCGTGCAGATAGGTGCCGAAGGGGTCGTCACCGGTGCGGGAGATCACCGCCGTCTCGCGGCCGAGGCGGGCTGCGGCGACCGCGACGTTGGTCGCCGATCCGCCCAGGAACTTCCCGAAGGACGTGACCTGCGGGAGTGGGACGCCCGTCTGTAGCGGATAGAGGTCCACCCCAATCCGCCCCATGGTGATCAGGTCGTACGCCATCGAGTTCCCTTCACATCGGTTCGTTCGTCGACTCGGCCCCGAGGCGCCGCTCGTGGACGTCCCCGGCACACGTCCCGTATCGGCTCTCACGGCTTTCTAGCCCCGCGCGGCGGGCCCTGTCAATGTTTTGTCCAGACATTCGGACCAGCCCTTGACACCCCTTCGGTGAGACAGCACGCTGACGCCCATGACGTCGTTGTCACCTCAGTCACCAGTTTCCGGTGTTTCCCGCATCCGTGTCGGATCCGCCCCCGACAGCTGGGGCGTCTGGTTCCCGGACGATCCCGCCCAGGTCCCCTGGCAGCGCTTCCTCGACGAGGTCGCGCAGTCCGGCTACGAATGGATCGAGCTCGGCCCCTACGGGTACCTGCCGACCGATCCCGCACTCCTCACCGAGGAGACGGCCAAGCGTGGCCTGAAGGTGTCGGCGGGCACGGTCTTCACGGGCCTGCACCACGGCGAGGCCGTCTGGGAGAAGACCTGGGCGCATGTCGCGGACAACGCGGTGCTCGCCCAGGCGATGGGCGCGAAGCACCTGGTCGTCATCCCGTCCTTCTGGCGGGACGACAAAACCGGCGAGGTACTGGAGCCGGACACCCTCACGCCCGAGCAGTGGCGCAACCTCACCTCGCTGACCGAGCGGCTCGGCAAGGAGGTGCGGGAGCGGTACGGCCTGCAGATCGTCGTCCACCCGCACGCCGACACCCACATCGACAGCGAGGAGAACGTGGTCCGCTTCCTGGACGGCACCGACTCCGACCTGGTGTCGCTGTGCCTGGACACCGGGCACTACGCGTACTGCGGCGGCGACAGCGTCAAGCTGATCGAGACCTACGGCGAGCGGATCGGATACCTGCACCTCAAGCAGGTCGACCCGGAGATCCTGGCGGACGTGCGGGCCGACCAGGTGCCGTTCGGGCCGGCCGTCGCGCGGGGCGTGATGTGCGAGCCGCCCGCCGGTGTGCCCGCGCTGGGGCCGGTGCTGGAGGCCGCGCGGAAGCTGGATGTCGATCTGTTCGCGATCGTCGAGCAGGACATGTATCCGTGCGAGCCGGACGCTCCGCTGCCCATCGCGCAACGTACGCGGGCGTTTCTTCGGAGCTGCGGCGCCTAGACGAGCAGGTCTGATCCCCGGTCAGTGGTCCTATGCGATCGGTGACCGGGTGATCGGGGCTGTGGTTGCGTTGTCGTGCCACATCGCGGCGGCCATCGCGAGGATGCGCCGAGCGACGCGAATCGCGACTCCCGCGCAGCTGCGGCCGCCGTGGTCGTCGAGGTCGAGCCGACCTTTGAGGGTGTCGTTCACCGACTCGATCAGTTGCCGCACCTTCTTGAGCATCGGGTTCGCCGCAGCGGGCCGGCCTCGACTTCGTGCATCGAGGCCGGCACCTCGCGCTCGCCGATCTTCGGATCGGCCAAGGCCCGCAGGATCGGCATCCCGGACGGAGTGCACACCGGATACGGCTTCAGCCCTCAGTGGCACCGCGAGTGGCCGGCGCGGTACCCATGGCCCGCCCATCCGGCCGGGTCCGAGCGTTTCACCGTTGGCCGCGACATCCCGCAGGGCACCGGGGTGGAGTCCACGATCCAGCAGTCGTCCAGCCGGAAGTCGCTCGACTTCGCCGGCATCCGGATGACCCGCTCGACCAGGCCGAGCGCGGACCGCAGCCGCTCGTTGCAGCCGAACTGCTGAGGGAGGTACGGGAAACCACCCGTCCAGCCCCACCGACCGGGGTGGGGAGGGGCCGCTCAGCATTCGTCACGGCGCGGGAGCGGCCCCCGCTCACAACCGGCGGGTGAACTCCTGGCGGTCGGCGAAGTTCTCGTAGCCTGCCCGTTCGAAAGCCATGATCATGGCGGTGTTGGCCGCGTCGCAGTCGCCGCGGATCTCCTCGGCGCCCGCTTCGACCAGCAGCCGCGTGCCGCGGGCCACCACCGCCGTCGCGTAGCCGTTGCCGCGGCAGGCGGGAGACACCGCCACCAGGCCGATCACCGCGGTCGAGGGGTTTCGGGCGGGGAGGCTGAGGGCAGCCGGCGTGCCGTCCGGAGCGTAGCCGAGTTCCCACCACGAGGGCTCGTACAAGAACTCCTCCATGTCCGCGAAGAGGCTCTCCGCGGCACGCCGGGGGCCATGTCGGGCGACCTTGGCGGCGAGTTGGGCGTCGGCACTGGTCGGCAGCGCCTCGGCGAGGAGAGCGATGAACGGCTCACGGCCCAGACCGGGCAGGGAATGCCAGGTCAGTCGGTCATCATGCGCAGTGAGTTCCACCCCGGAGCGGCGGCGGAAGCGGCGACCGTCACGGGCCCGCTCGAAGCCCGCCAGACGGAGAAGCTCGGCGCGCCGTTCCGGCTCCGCCTGGAACTGCGGCGGCTGCGTCGGCGAGTCGGTGACGTGCTCCAGCTCCGTGGCGCCGAGCGAGTCGGCCAGGGCGACGGCCTCGGCCAGCAGCGCCTGGCCGGTGGCCAGGCCGGGTTCGTCCCACGGTGCCTCAAGGAGCACCAGGGCCATCGGGACGTCTTTCCCGGGAAGGGTCCATAGCGCGGTGGCCGCGGTGAGCCGACCGGCCTCGTCCTCCGCGACCAGGCACCACTCCGGCCGGGTGCACTTCTTGGCAAGGAGGTCGGTGAGGTAGGCGGCCGTCCCGGCGTTGCGCTCGGGCTGGTCGGAGTGCTGGACGAGGGCGGGTAGTTCGACGGGGCGCGCTATACGTACAAGCATGTACCGGGATCATCCTGTCTCTCGATGACGTAGCTGGCTTTGCATGAAATCGCCACCCAGTGGCACCGGCAGGCCTGGCTGTTCCTGCCCTTGTCAGTCCGACCATCTGACCCGGGCCTACGGACTGGATACCGTCGGCCCCCTGCCGCGGCAGTGGATCCCACGACCGATCGGCGGTGGTCGTGGCCTGGCGCGGGGCGGTGCGGCGTAGGCATCTCATTTCACCGGGTAGCGCACCACCAACACCCCCTCCACATCCCTCCCCACCGCCTCGTACCGATGCGGTACATCCGCCGCCCACCGGGCGTGGCCGCCCGGGCCCACCTCGAACGGGGCGGAGGCGGGACCAACCAGCGCCGTGCCGCTGAAGACCAGCAAGTGCTCCTCCGTGCCCGGCACATGAGCGGCCGAGCGCTGCACCGCGCCGCTCTGGATGCGGATGCGATACACCTCCGACACCGCAGCCGCGTCCTGCACGCGGTCCGTCAGCACCGCGTGCACCGCCGCGCCCCGCACCGGGGCGGGGCCGACGACCGCGCTCAGCGGCGCCTCGAGGGCCGTGGTCAGCGCGTACAGCGTCTCCAGGGTCGGATTGCGCCGGCCGGTCTCCAGTTCCGAGAGCGTGCCCTTGCCGACGCCGGAGCGGCGGGCCAGTTCCGACAGCGACAGGCCGCCGTCCTGGCGCAGACGGCGCAGCCGCTCGCCCACCTCCTGGCCCAGTTCCACAGCTTTCCGCCCCTACCGCGCCGGTGATGCATGGTCGTGACGCGACCAGCGTTCCATGAACAGAACGTTCTGTAAACGGAACGATCGCGGCGATGCACACGCACCGCCACTCAGGCGGGGTTCGGACTTACTCGTCCCGTCCTTCGTCTGCGGTCGAGTGGGGGTTGGCCGCACAGTTCCCCGCACCCCTGGGGAACTGCGGTGGCCGCTTCTAGCATGGGTGCCCATGACTGCGAGCGTGGTACGCACCCGGTCTGGACAAGGGCCCGGTGGCTCCTGGGAGTTCGCCGCGGCTCGGCCCCATCCGCGGCTGCGGCCGGGGGTGATGAGCTACCGCGGGATCCGGCTCGCCATGAACGGGCCGCGGCGGCGGCTCGAGACGCCCATCGGGGCCTCGACCCTGCTGCTGGGGTTCGAGCAGCCGGTGCGGATCTCGCGGGCGGGGCGGACGCCGGACACGCTCGTGTCCGTGTACTGCGGGCCCACGACCACGCCCGCCGTCGGAGAGCACGGCGGGCGGTTCTCGGGCATCGAGGTGCTCATGACGCCCTGGGCCGCGTTCACCCTCTTCGGCACGCCCCAGCACGAGCTCGTCAACCGCACCGTCGATCCCGACGAGCTGCCGCACTCCCTGGGGTCGCCCCTCGGTGAACTCGCCGCCGCGCTGGCCGCGTTACCCGGCTGGGCGGACCGGTTCGGGCTGCTGGACGAGGTTCTCACCCGGTGGCGGGAGGCCGGTACGCCGAGTTCGGAGCGGGTGGCGCGGGCCTGGTCGCTGCTGGTGCGGACGAGCGGCACGATACCGGTGCCCCGGCTGGCCGAGGAGGTCGGCTGGAGCGTACGGCACCTGGAGAACCGTTTCCGTGAGCAGATCGGGCTCGGCCCCAAGGCGGCGGCCCGGGTGCTGCGGTTGCAACGGGCTCGTCGGCTGCTGGCGCAGGGGCAGAGCGCGGCAGAGACCGCCGCCCTCTGCGGCTTCTACGACCAGGCCCATCTCAGCGGCGAGTTCAAGGCGATGACGGGGTGCACGCCGAGGGAGTTCGCGCAGGCCAGGCGGCTTCCGGCACAGGTGTCGCCGGCCGCGGACCGGCTGAGCGGGGAGGCGACGAGCCTGGTCCTGCCGGCCCGCCCGGACGATTGGTCCGGACCGGGTGCGTATTTTTCCAAGACCCGCCGCATTGGCTGAATACAGGCTGGGGGTCTGCCAGTTGATCCGGCGATTTCCGGCCGTTCCGGGTGCTTCGAGTCTTCCGGTGCTTCGAGCACTCCGGACTCTTCGGTCGTTCTGGTCGTTCCGGGGGGATGGCGGGGAGCGGGAACGGGTCGGGCCTGTCGCAGCGGGCCCGGCCCGCCTCCTGTCGACGACCTCGGGGCAGTTGTCAACACGCCCCTCCCATGGGCCCCGCACACTTCTCTGCTTCACCTGTGTCACAAACTCCCCTTTTATGTCACACATATCGCGCATACGCGGGTCTTGTGTCACACGAGGTCAACAGCCGCTTCCTCACGGTCACCGGGTGTCGTTCACCGGGCACAGGCTTGGTGATCGCCAGCGCAGTGCCGGGCTCCCCCGGGCGGCCTCCCGGCCGCCGACCCCCGCGCGCGCAGGGAGGTGCAACTCATGACCGACCGAAGGCTCTGGTCCTACAAAGAGATCGCGGCGCACATCAAGGTGCAGCCGGACACCGTGCGGTCCTACCGCAAACACGGACTGCTGCCCCAGCCCGACCATGTCGAAGGCGGCAAGCCCTTCTGGTACGCCGACACCGTGCGTGCCTGGGTCGCCTCCCGGCCGGGCAACCGGGGACGCGCTCTGGACTGACCCTCGGCGGAGAAAAAACCGGCTGTGCCTCACGGACACGTGGGGCACAGTGCTGCGGGTGAACTTCTCCGTCAAACCGCTGCTCTCCGGCCCGAAGACCGTGCTGCGGCCCTTCACCGAGGCCGACGCCGACACCATGTGGGAGATCATCGGCGACCCCGAGGTCGTCCGCTTCACCTTCCCGCCGAACAGCGACCTCACCCGGGAGCGGGTGCGTTCCTGGTACGGCTCCCGCACCGAGCAGCCCGACCGGCTGGACCTCGCCGTCACCGTCCGCGACACCGGCGAACTGGTCGGCGAGGTCGTGCTGCACGAGTGGGACCCGGACGCCCGCAGCTGCACCTTCCGCACGCTGCTCGGAGCCCGGGGCCGCGACCGCGGGCTCGGCACCGAGGCGACCCGGCTCATCGTCGGCCACGGCTTCGAGCAACTGGGCCTGCACCGCGTCCAGCTGGAGCTGTACGGCGACAACGAACGGGCCCGGCGCGTCTACGAGAAGGTCGGGTTCGTGGTCGAGGGGGTGCGGCGGGAGGCCGCGCTGCGCGACGGGGTGTGGGTGGACGAGGTGCTCATGGCGATCCTGGACCGGGAGTGGGCCGCGCTCGGGCCCACGGATCGATGACCGTCACCCCGGCTCCCGGGGCGCTGCCCAGCGCGGACAGGGCGGCCGGGGTCTCGTCCAGTGTGATCGTGGACGTCACCAGCAGATCGGGGCGCAACACCCCCGCACGGACCAGCTCCAGCATCTTCGGGTAGGTGTGCGCGGCCATGCCGTGGCTGCCCAGGATCTCCAGTTCCAGGGCGATGGCACGGGCCAGCGGGACAGGGGTGGTGCCGTCCGCCGACGGGAGCAGGCCGACCTGGACGTGCCGGCCGCGGCGGCGCAGCCCGTTCACCGAGGCGGCGCAGGTGGCGGGGGATCCGAGCGCGTCGAGGGAGAGGTGTGCGCCGCCCCCGGTCAGCTCACGGACCGCCTCCGCCGTGTCCGGCACGCCCCGCGCGTCCACGCACTCCGCCGCGCCGAACTTCCGCGCCAGGTCCAGGGCCTTCGGGGACACGTCCACCGCCACCACCCGTGCCCCGCTCGCCGCCGCGATCATCACCGCCGAGAGGCCCACGCCTCCGCAGCCGTGCACCGCCACCCACTCCCCCGCCGCGACCCGGCCCTGTTGCACCACCGCCCGGAACGCCGTGGCGAACCGGCAGCCGAGGGAGGCGGCGGTGGCGTACGACAGGCCGTCGGGGATCGCGACCAGGTTCACGTCGGCGTGCTCCAGGGCCACGTACTGGGCGAAGGAGCCCCAGTGCGTGAAGCCGGGCTGGGTCTGCCGCTCGCACACCTGGTGGTCGCCGGCCGCGCAGGACGGGCAACTGCCGCAGCCGCACACGAAGGGGACGGTGACCCGGTCGCCCGCCCGCCACCCGGTGACCCGGGCACCGACCTCCTGTACGACACCGGCGAGTTCATGCCCGGGCACGTGCGGCAGGGCGATGTCCGGGTCGTGGCCCATCCAGCCGTGCCAGTCGCTGCGGCACAGGCCGGTGGCCTCGACGCGCACGGTGACTCCGTGCGGGGCCGGTCGGGGGTCGGCCAGTTCGCGTACCTCGGCCGGCTCCCCGTACCGCTCGAACACCACAGCCCGCATGTGCCCTCACCCTCGCCTTCGCCCGCGGAGACCGGCGGTGCCCCGCGGAGACCCACGGTGACCCGCGGACCTCCGTCCACCATGGATCTCCGCGAACGCTAACCGTGCGCGTCGACCTTGTCCCGCCCGGGCCCGTCGGGCGCGGATTCGTCCGGCGCCGGTTCCGGCGCGGCGGCCGGTGCCTGCCGCACCGACTCCCCCTCGCTCAGTCCGAACCGCCGGTGGAACCTGCGCAGCGGTGCCGGCGCCCACCAGGTGGCCCTGCCGGTGAGGCGCATGATGGCCGGGACCAGGAGGCTGCGCACCACCATCGCGTCCATCAGGACCGCCAGGGCGATCCCCAGGCCGAGCATCTTGGTGTTGGTGACCCGCGAGGTGCCGATCGCGACCATCACCACCGCCAGGATGACCGCCGCCGCCGTGATCAGGCCGCCGGTGCGCCGCAGGCCCAGAGCGACCGCCCCTTCGTGGTCGCCGGTGCGGTCGTACTCCTCCTTGATGCGGGAGAGCAGGAACACGCCGTAGTCCATCGAGAGGCCGAAGGCCACGCAGAACATGAGGACCGGGAGGGTGGTCTCTATGGATCCGGGGCTGGTGAAGCCGAGCGGGCCGGAGAGATGGCCGTCCTGGAAGACCCAGACCACCGCGCCGAACATCGCCGTCAGGCTGAGCGCGTTGAGCAGCACCGCCTGGAGCGGGATCAGCACGCTGCCGGTCAGCAGGAAGACCAGGAGCAGGGTGACGATGGCGATGAAGGCGACCGCCCACGGCAGTTGGGCGCCGATCGCGTGCTTGGAGTCGACCAGGACGGCCGCCGTGCCGGTCACGGCGGTCTCGAAGGGAGCGGATGTGGCGCGCAGCTCACCCACCAGGTTCTGGGCCGCGTCGTCGACCGCCTCGCCCTTGGGCAGCACCGTGAAGTACGCCGAGTCGCCGTTCACCAGCGGGCCGTCCACCCGGGCCACTTCCGGCAGCGCGGCGACGCGCTGCTTGTAGGCGGCGTACTGGGCCTGGGTCGCCGTGCCCTCGGCGAGGACCTCGAGGCCGCCGCCGGGACTGCCCGGGAAGCCGTCCCTGATGTGCTGCTGCACGACGTGGGACTCGGCCGAGGAGGGCAGCTGGCGGTCGTCGGCGGTGCCGAACCTCACGCCGAGGAAGGGCAGTCCGAGGAGGACGAGGACGGCCGTGGTGGCCAGGGCGAAGAAGGGGGCGCGGCGCATGACCAGGCTCGCCGTGCGGCCCCAGGCCCTGCCGCCCTCGTCACCGGGCGCCGGCGCGGGCCGGCCCCGGCGGAACAGGCGGCGCAGATCCAGGGAGTCGACCCGGTCGCCCAGCAGGATCAGCGCCGCCGGGAGCAGGATCAGGGCGGCCGCGGCGGCCAGCAGGACCACGGCCATGCCGGCGTAGGCGAAGGAGCGCAGGAAGTACTGGGGGAAGAGGAGCATCGCCGCCAGGGACACCGCGACCGTGAGCGCGGAGAACAGGACCGTGCGGCCGGCCGTGCGCAGGGTGGTGCCGATGGCCGTCGACGGGTCGGCGCCGGCGGCGAGTTCCTCGCGGAAGCGGCGGACGATGAACAGGGCGTAGTCGATGGCGAGGCCGAGACCCAGGGCCGTGGTGAGGTTCATCGCGAAGATCGAGACGTCGGTGAACCGTGTGAGGCCGCTGAGGACGGCGTTGGTGCCGAGGATCGCGACGATGCCGATGCCGAGCGGCAGCAGGGCGGCGATCGCGCTGCCGAAGACCATCACCAGCAGCACCAGGGTGATCGGCAGGGCGATCATCTCGGCGCGGGTCAGGTCCTCCTGGATGATGGTCTGCATCTCGTGCCGCACGGCGACGCCGCCGCCGATCTTCACCTCCACCGGCCCGTGCGTGCCGCGCAGTGCGGGGGCTATGCGGTCGAGGGTCTCCCCCATCGCCTTCTCGTCGCCCGTGATGCGGGCGGCTATCAGCGCTTCGTGGCCGTCCTGCGCGCGCAGGGCGGAGGCCGCTCCCGCGTCGGCCTGCCAGTAGGAGCCGACGCCGACGATGCCCTTCTCGGCGGCCAGGCTCGCGGTGAGCCGGTTGGCCTCGGCGACGACCGCCGGGTCGTCGACGGAGGCCCGGCCCGCGTCGAGCAGCAGCAGAAGGTTGGGCTGGGAGCCGGGGAACTCACGCTCCAGGGCCTTGGTCGCGTACGTGGACTGCGCGCCCGGATCCTCCCAGCCACCGCTGCCCAACCGCTCGGCGACCCCACTGCCGGCCAGCACCGCGAGCACGGTGAGCACCAGGGCCGCGAGCAGCGACAGCCTGGGCCGGGCGGTCACGAAGCGGGTCCAGCCTCCGGGACGGGGTGGGCTGTTGACTTCGGTCATCGTGCGGTGTCCCCTTCACCCTGCAAGCAGTCGTGCAAGCCGTAAAATGGCAAACACGAGAGAGCGCTCGCGTTTCTGATCCCAGAATGCGAGCGACCACTCGCGTTTGTCAATCGGGTCCGGGAAAGCTGGGGAAAACGCGTGGCCGAGAGCCAGGAGAAGGAACAGCCGCGCCGGCGCCAGGCGCGCGGCGAGCGGCGTATCGCGCAGCTGCTCGAGGCCGCGGCCAGCGTCTTCTGCACGACCGGCTACACCGCCGCCAGCACCAACGCCATCGCTCGCGAGGCCGGCGTCTCACCGGGCACGCTCTACCAGTTCTTCCCGAACAAGGAAGCGATCGCGATCGAGCTGGGCGACCGCCTCATGCACGAGATGCGCGACGCCTTCGGCGAGGCGCTCGCCCCGGTCGACCCCGCGACCCCGCTGGAGGAGGCCGTCGGCGCGGCCGTGGACCGGTTCATCGCCTTCAACTGCGACCATCCGGTGTTCTTCGCCCTGATGCACGGGCCCGACATCCCCGGGCACATCGCCGAGGAGCACGACGCGCTGCACGCCACCCTGCTCGCCCGTATCGAGGGCCTGCTCTCCTCCCTGCTGCCGGACTCGCCGCCCGCCGACCTGACCCGCACGGCGCACATGTGCCTGGGGCTGTACAAGGCGGGCCTGGAGCTGGTCCTGGGCCACGAGGGCGTCGAGCGCGACGCGTACGTGCAGGAGCTGAAGCACGTGCTGATCCGCTATCTGGAGCCACTGGTGGGCGACCGGCCGGGCCGTGTCGAGAGCAGCGGCGCCGGGGCCACTACGGCCCGGTAGTCCGGGTACCCGCCTCCTCTGCCGGAAGCATCCGCACACCCTCCGCGCGGCGGGTCCTGTTCTTTGATTCATACCCCCTAGGGGTATAGTCTCCATTGACGGGAGACCTCTCGCGGCCCCGCCCGCCCCACCTGCCTCCACGAGGAGAACGACATGACCGCTCAAACCGACACCCCGGGCTCCGTCACCACCGTCTACAAGGTGAGCGGCATGAGCTGCGGCCACTGCGAGGGCGCCGTCTCCGGCGAGCTCTCCGACCTCGCCGGTGTCACCTCGGTGAAGGCCGTCGCCTCGACCGGCGAGGTCACGGTCGTCTCCGCCGCCGCGCTCGACGAGGAGGCCGTACGCGCCGCCGTCGACGAGGCGGGCTTCGAACTGGTCGGCCAGGCCTGAGGCACCCGCACCCCGAGCACCTCTCCTCGACACCCCTCCTCCACCCACCGGGCCGTGCCGACCAGCTGATACTGGTTCCGTACGGCCCGGTCCGCTTCCTGGAGCACGGACATGACCAGCACCACCACGGAAACCCCGATAGCCGAACCGCCCGCGCCGACCGCCGAGGTCGAACTGCTCATCGGCGGGATGACCTGCGCCTCCTGCGCGGCCCGCGTCGAGAAGAAACTCAACCGCATGGACGGCGTCGTCGCGACGGTCAACTACGCGACGGAGAAGGCCAAGGTCAGCTACCCGGCCGGGACCGAGGTCGCCGACCTGATCGCGACCGTGGTGAAGACCGGGTACACGGCCGAGGAACCCGTGCCCGCCCCGGAGCCGGTCCTGGAGGACACCCCCCAGGACCCCGAGCTCGCGGACCTGCGGCACCGGCTCCTCGTCTCCGTGCTGCTCGCCGCGCCCGTCGTCCTGCTCGCGATGGTCCCGTCACTCCAGTTCGACAACTGGCAGTGGCTCTCGCTGACGCTGGCCGCGCCCGTGGTCGTCTGGGGCGGCGGCCCGCTGCACACGGCCGCCTGGACGAACCTGCGGCACGGCGCGGCCACCATGGACACGCTGGTCTCGGTCGGCACGCTGGCCGCGCTCGGCTGGTCGCTGTGGGCGCTGTTCTTCGGCGACGCGGGCATGCCCGGCATGCGGCACCCCTTCGAACTCACCGTCTCCCGTACGGACGGCGCCTCCACGATCTATCTGGAGGTCGCCGCCGGCGTCACCGCCTTCATCCTGCTCGGCCGCTACCTGGAGGCCCGCTCCAAGCGGCGCGCGGGGGCGGCGCTGCGGGCGCTCATGGAGCTGGGCGCGAAGGACGTCGCCGTGCTGCGGGACGGGAGGGAAGAGCGGATCCCGGTCGACCTGCTGGCCGTCGGGGACCGGTTCGTCGTACGGCCCGGGGAGAAGGTCGCCACCGACGGGACGGTCGTGGAGGGCACGTCCGCCGTCGACGCCTCGATGCTGACCGGCGAGTCGGTCCCGGTGGACGTCGGGCCCGGCGACGCCGTCACCGGCGCGACCGTGAACGCCGGCGGCCGGCTGGTCGTCGAGGCCGGCCGGATCGGCGCGGACACCCGGCTCGCGCGCATGGCGCAGCTGGTCGAGGCCGCACAGACCGGCAAGGCCGAGGTGCAGCGGCTGGCCGACCGGATCTCCGGGGTCTTCGTACCGGTGGTGCTGCTGATCGCGCTCGCCACCTTCGGCGGCTGGCTCGGCGCGACGGGTGACACGGTCGCCGCGTTCACGGCGGCCGTCGCCGTCCTGATCATCGCCTGCCCGTGCGCGCTCGGGCTCGCCACGCCGACCGCGCTCATGGTCGGCACCGGGCGCGGCGCCCAGCTCGGCATCCTCATCAAGGGACCGGAGGTCCTGGAGTCCACGCGCCGTGTCGACACCGTCGTACTCGACAAGACCGGGACCGTCACCACCGGCCGGATGACCCTTCAGGACGTGTACGTCGTCGACGGCACCGACGAGCGGCAGCTGCTGCGGCTCGCGGGCGCCCTGGAGCACGCCTCCGAGCACCCGGTCGCCCGGGCGGTGGCGGCGGGCGCCGAGGAGAGGGCCGGGAAGCTGCCGGCGGCCGAGCGGTTCGAGAACGTGCCCGGGCGGGGCGTGCGCGGGCTGGTGGAGGGCCACGAGGTGGCCGTGGGGCGCCTCTTCGAGACGGTTCCGGACGAGGTGGCCCGGGCCAAGGAGGAGGCCGAGCGGGGCGGCCGCACGGCCGTCGTCGTGGGGTGGGACGGCGTGGCGCGCGGGGTGCTCGCGGTCGCGGACGCGGTCAAGGAGACCAGCGCCGAGGCGGTACGGCAGCTGCGGGCGCTGCGGCTCACCCCGGTGCTGCTGACCGGGGACAACCGGGCGGTCGCGGAGGCGGTCGCGGAAGCGGTCGGGATCGACCGGGTGATCGCCGAGGTGCTGCCCGAGGACAAGGTCGACGTCGTACGGCGACTGCAGGACGAGGGGCGGGTCGTCGCCATGGTCGGGGACGGTGTCAACGACGCGGCCGCGCTCGCCACCGCCGATCTGGGGCTGGCCATGGGGACGGGCACGGACGCGGCGATCGAGGCGAGCGATCTGACGCTGGTGCGGGGGGATCTGCGGGTGGCCGCGGACGCCATCCGACTGTCCCGGCGGACCCTGGCGACGATCAAGGGCAACCTGGTGTGGGCCTTCGGGTACAACGTGGCCGCGCTGCCGCTGGCCGCCGCCGGGCTGCTGAACCCGATGATCGCGGGGGCGGCGATGGCGTTCTCGTCGGTGTTCGTCGTGACGAACAGCCTGCGGCTGCGCGCCTTCAAGTAATACCGCCGAGTAGGTCGTTGCCGATCAGGGAGACCCCTGGAGTCCTGCGCGAGCCTCACATAAGCTCTTCACAAGGCTCGCGCATCATCCTTACGCTTGGGCCCCGATCGCCGTATCCGGTCTCTTGCGCATCTAACGGACATACGCAAGAGACACAGATCACAGTGATGTGAACGTAACCATCGAAGGGGTTCGAAGGTCTAAGTTGACGATGTCAGGAAGCGTCTTGGGGGGCGTGACCTGACGTCTGAGGATGTCTTGGGGGACTTCCTCAGAGATGCGTTGCCGGGGCACGCACACCGGGAAGCTTTGAGCGGCCCTCCCAGCGTGCGCTGTCCCGGCAGATCGCACACGGCGGTGGTGGGACGAGTTCTGCTCGTTCTGCTCAACCGCAGGCACGACAACCGAAGATGGTCACAAACAGCGAATTCAGGCGCTGTTCTCACAACGCCCGGCCGGATCCCGTGGGGGGAATCCGCACCGGGACATGGGAAGGCGCCCTGGTCGTCGGCCCGTGGGGGGACTGGCGCCGGGGCGCCTTCCGTATGCCCTGCGCACCCGACCGCCGGACGCCCATGCAGCCGGCCACCGCGCCACCGCGCACGAGTCCGCCGACGACCACTGCCGGGACGCAGGACCACCGGGGCCGCACACACCACTGCCCGGGACATCGGTCCCGGGCAGTCAGGAAATTCACCAGTGGCGGAGCACCCGATCAAGCGGCGCCCCCACCGGCAGGTGTCAGCGCTCCTCGACCGGGACGAAGTCGCGCTCGACGACACCCGTGTAGATCTGGCGCGGGCGGCCGATGCGGGAGCCGGGCTCCTTGATCATCTCGTGCCACTGGGCGATCCAGCCCGGGAGGCGGCCCAGGGCGAACAGGACCGTGAACATCTCGGTCGGGAAGCCCATGGCCCGGTAGATCAGGCCGGTGTAGAAGTCGACGTTCGGGTAGAGGTTGCGCGAGACGAAGTAGTCGTCGGAGAGCGCGTGCTCCTCCAGCTTCAGCGCGATGTCCAGCAGCTCGTCGGACTTGCCGAGAGCCGAGAGGACGTCGTGCGCCGCAGCCTTGATGATCTTCGCGCGCGGGTCGAAGGACTTGTACACCCGGTGGCCGAAGCCCATCAGGCGGACGCCGTCCTCCTTGTTCTTCACCTTGCGGATGAAGGAGTCGACGTCGCCGCCGTTGGCCTGGATGCCCTCGAGCATCTCCAGCACGGACTGGTTGGCGCCGCCGTGCAGCGGGCCCCACAGCGCGGAGATGCCGGCCGAGATCGAGGCGAACATGTTCGCCTGCGAGGAGCCGACCAGGCGGACCGTGGACGTCGAACAGTTCTGCTCGTGGTCCGCGTGCAGGATCAGCAGCTTGTCGAGCGCGGAGACGACGACCGGGTCGAGCTCGTACTCCTGCGCCGGCACCGAGAACGTCATGCGCAGGAAGTTCTCGACGTAGCCGAGGTCGTTGCGCGGGTAGACGAACGGGTGACCGATCGACTTCTTGTAGGCGTACGCCGCGATCGTCGGAAGCTTGGCGAGCAGCCGGATGGTGGAGAGGTTGCGCTGCTTCTCGTCGAACGGGTTGTGGCTGTCCTGGTAGAACGTGGACAGCGCGGAGACCACCGACGACAGCATGGCCATCGGGTGGGCGTCGCGCGGGAAGCCGCGGTAGAAGTTCTTGACGTCCTCGTGCAGGAGCGTGTGCTGGGTGATGTCGCTCTTGAAGACGGACAGCTCGTCGACGGTCGGCAGTTCGCCGTTGATCAACAGGTACGCGACCTCAAGGAAGGTCGACCGCTCGGCCAGCTGCTCGATCGGGTAGCCGCGGTACCGGAGGATGCCCTGCTCGCCGTCGAGGTAGGTGATGGCGGATTTATAGGCGGCGGTGTTGCCGTAGCCGCTGTCCAGGGTCACCAGACCGGTCTGGGCGCGAAGCTTCCCGATGTCGAAGCCCTTGTCGCCGACGGTGCTGTCGATCACCGGGTAGGTGTACTCGCCATCGCCGAACCGCAGTACTACAGCGTTGTTGGTGTGCTCGCTCACGTCATCCCTCACCGACGTTGTGCCTCTTCTTCGAGGTTGCCCTGACTGTCTCTAACCATCCCCCATTTGGCGCACGAGAGTGCACTCGGGGTCGACCATTGGGCTCATCGGCGGCACTCAGTGCCGCCAACCAGCTCATCCTGCCGCCTTCGTCACGCTTGGGGAAGTGCTCTGTGACCTTCACGACTCATTTGATCGATCATTTTTTGTGATGTTCCGACGATCCCGCACGAACCAGCCGTCAACGGCCCGCCAGCCGGTGATCCAGGGCCGTGCAGCGACGGCCCGCCGACACCGTGCGCACCGCCTGACCGATCGCCTTGCGGGAGCCGACGAGGACGACCAGCCTCTTGGCGCGCGTCACGGCCGTATACAAGAGGTTCCGTTGAAGCATCATCCACGCCCCCGTGGTGACGGGGATCACCACGGCGGGATATTCACTTCCCTGTGAACGGTGAATGGTGACCGCGTACGCGTGGGCCAGTTCGTCCAGTTCGTCGAACTCGTACGGAACCTCCTCGTCCTCGTCGGTCAGCACCGTGAGGCGCTGGTCGACCGGATCGAGCGAGGTCACCACGCCCACGGTGCCGTTGAAGACACCGTTTTTCCCCTTGTCGTAATTGTTGCGGATCTGGGTGACCTTGTCGCCGACACGGAAGACCCGGCCGCCGAACCTCTTCTCGGGCACGTCGGGGCGACCGGGGGTGACGGCCTGCTGGAGCAGGCCGTTGAGGGCGCCCGCGCCGGCCGGGCCGCGGTGCATGGGCGCGAGCACCTGCACGTCCCGGCGCGGGTCCAGGCCGAACTTCGCCGGAATGCGCCGGGCGGCCACGTCCACCGTGAGGCGGCCGGCCTCCTCCGTGTCGTCCTCGACGAAGAGGAAGAAGTCCTTCATGCCGTCGGTGACCGGGTGCTGTCCGGCATTGATCCGGTGCGCGTTGGTCACCACGCCGGACTGCTGGGCCTGGCGGAACACGCGCGTGAGGCGCACGGCGGGCACCGGGCTGCCGTCGGCCAGCAGATCGCGCAGCACCTCGCCCGCGCCGACGCTGGGCAACTGGTCGACGTCCCCCACGAAGAGCAGGTGCGCGCCCGGGGGTACGGCCTTGACCAGTTTGTTGGCGAGGAGCAGATCCAGCATCGACGCCTCGTCGACCACCACCAGGTCCGCGTCCAGCGGCCGGTCCCGGTCGTAGGCCGCGTCGCCACCGGGCTTGAGCTCCAGCAGGCGATGGACGGTGGAGGCCTCGGCGCCGGTCAGCTCGGCCAGCCGCTTGGCGGCGCGGCCGGTGGGCGCGGCCAGCACGACCTTGGCCTTCCTGGCGCGGGCCAGCTCCACGATCGAGCGGACGGTGAAGGACTTGCCGCAGCCGGGGCCGCCGGTGAGAACGGCGACCTTCTCGGTCAGCGCGAGCCTGACGGCCGCCTCCTGCTCGGGCGCGAGTGCGGCGTCGGTACGGGACTTCAGCCAGGCCAGCGCCTTGTCCCAGGCCACCTCACGGAAGGCCGGCATCCGGTCCTCCTCGGTGCGCAGCAGGCGCAACAGCTGTGCGGAGAGGGAGAGTTCGGCGCGGTGGAAGGGGACCAGATAGACGGCGGTGACCGGCTCTCCCCCGTCGGGCGCCGGGACCTTCTCGCGGACGACTCCGGGGTCCTCGCCCTCCTCGGGCGGCGCCGCGAGTTCGGCGAGGCACTCGATGACCAGGCCGGTGTCGACCTGGAGCAGCTTCACCGCGTCGGCGATCAGCCGCTCCTCGGGGAGGTAGCAGTGGCCCTGGTCGGTGGCCTGGGAAAGGGCGTACTGGAGACCCGCCTTGACGCGCTCCGGGCTGTCGTGCGGGATGCCGACGGACTGGGCGATCTTGTCGGCGGTGAGGAAGCCGATGCCCCAGACGTCGGACGCGAGCCGGTAGGGCTGGTTCTTCACGACCGAGATGGAGGCGTCGCCGTACTTCTTGTAGATGCGGACGGCGATGGAGGTGGACACCTCGACGGTCTGGAGGAAGAGCATGACCTCCTTGATCGCCTTCTGCTCCTCCCAGGCGTCGGCGATCTTCTTCGTGCGTTTCGGGCCGAGGCCGGGGACCTCGATGAGCCGCTTCGGCTCCTCCTCGATGATCTGCAGGGTGTCGATGCCGAAGTGCTGGGTGATGCGGTCGGCGAAGACCGGGCCGATGCCCTTGACCAGTCCTGAGCCGAGGTAGCGGCGGATGCCCTGGACCGTGGCGGGCAGGACGGTCGTGTAGTTCTCGACGGTGAACTGCTTGCCGTACTGCGGGTGGGAGCCCCAGCGGCCCTCCATGCGCAGGGACTCGCCGACCTGGGCGCCGAGCAGCGCGCCGACGACCGTGAGGAGGTCGCCGCCGCCTCTGCCGGTGTCGACACGGGCGACCGTGTAGCCGTTCTCCTCGTTCGCGTACGTGATGCGCTCGAGCACGCCTTCCAGCGTGGCCGTACGCCGCTCTCCCGCTTGGGCGGCCCCCGCCTGTTCGGTCATGATCCGACGTTACCGCCCGCCACCGACAGGCCCCGGGGGGCGACCGCCGGCCGCCCGCCCGGCGCCGTTCATCACGATCCGGTCTCGGGATGCGGTCGAGGGCTTGATTAACCCCTGTGTAATCGATTCCAATCCTTCCTACACGTCGATGTAATCGATTCCATGACCTCGACGTTCATGAACCGAGTCCACAAGGAGGTGGGGCGGCGATGGCGAGCATCAAGGACGTCGCGGCCGAGGCGGGGGTCTCCGTCGCCACGGTGTCGCGCGTCCTGAACGACCATCCGTCGGTCAGCGAGGACGCACGCACGCGTGTGCTGGCCGCCGTCGAGGCGCTGGGCTACCGCCCGAACGCCGTCGCCCGGTCGCTGCGCACCGACCAGACCCGCACCCTGGGCCTGGTCATCAGCGACGTGCTCAACCCGTACTTCACCGAGCTGGCCCGCTCCGTCGAGGAGGAGGCCCGCGCGCTCGGCTACAGCGTCATCATCGGCAACGCCGACGAGCGGCCCGACCTCCAGGACCACCACGTACGGACCCTGCTGGACCGCCGGATCGACGGCCTGCTCGTCTCCCCGACCGACGGCGGCTCGCCGCTGATCCTCGACGCCGCGCGCGCGGGGACGCCGATGGTGTTCGTCGACCGGTGGATCCCGGGCGTCGACGTGCCGGTGGTCCGGTCCGACGGACGCGCGGCCGTGCGGGACCTCGTCGCGCATCTGCACGGGCTGGGGCACCGCAGGCTCGCCATCATCGCCGGCCCCGCCGCCACCACCACCGGCAGCGAGCGCGTCGAGGCCTTCCGGGCCGCCATGGCCGAGTACGGGCTCCCCCTCCCGGACGCCTACACAGGCCAGGGCGACTTCCAGGCGGAGAGCGGCCGGCGGGTCACCGAGGGCTTCCTCGACCTGCCCGAACCGCCCGAGGTCGTGTTCGCCGCCGACAACCTCATGGCACTGGGCGCCCTGGACGCCGTACGCGCGCGTGGGCTGCGGGTTCCGCAGGACATCGCGCTGGCCGCGTTCGACGACATCCGCTGGTTCGTGCACACCGACCCGCCGATCACCGCGATCGCCCAGCCGACGGGCGAACTGGGGCGGGCCGCCGTGCGCGCGCTCGTCGACCGCATCGAGGGACGGCCCCCGCAGTCCGTCACCCTCCCGGCCCGGCTCGTCGTGCGCCGTTCGTGCGGCGAGCCGGGCCCCCAAGAGCCGCCCGCTCCCGAGGAGTTCCCCGCCTCCGTGGAGCCGTCCCCCGCAATGAACAGGAGCCAGACGTGAGCAACGCGGACGAGTTGCTGCGCATCGAAGGCATACGCAAGACCTTCCCCGGTGTGGTCGCGCTCGACAGCGTCGACTTCGACCTGCGCCGGGGTGAGGTGCATGTGCTGCTCGGTGAGAACGGCGCGGGCAAGAGCACCCTCATCAAGATGCTCTCCGGTGCCTACCGGCCCGACGCCGGGCGGATCCTGGCCGGCGGCGAGGAGGTGCGCATCCATGGCGCGCAGGACTCCGAGCGCCTCGGGATCGCCACCATCTACCAGGAGTTCAACCTCGTTCCCGATCTCACCGTCGCCGAGAACATCTTCCTGGGGAGGCAGCCGCGCCGCTTCGGGATGATCGATCGCAAGCGGATGGAGAGCGAGGCGGCCGTCCTGCTGGAACGGGTGGGGGTGAACGTCTCGCCCCGCACGCGCGTGCGTGAACTCGGCATCGCCCGCCTGCAGATGGTCGAGATCGCCAAGGCGCTCAGCCTGAACGCGCGCGTGCTGATCATGGACGAGCCGACCGCCGTGCTGACCTCCGAGGAGGTCGAGAAGCTCTTCGTCATCGTGCGCAGGCTGCGCGAGGACGGCGTCGGCATCGTGTTCATCACGCACCACCTCGAGGAGATCGCCGCCCTCGGCGACCGGGTCACGGTCATCCGCGACGGCAGGAGCGTCGGGCAGGTCCCGGCCATCACGCCCGAGGACGAGCTGGTGCGGCTCATGGTGGGCCGCTCCATCGAGCAGCAGTACCCCAGGGAGCGCGCCGAGACGGGCGCCGCGCTGCTGTCCGTCGAGGGACTCACGCGGGACGGCGTCTTCCACGACGTCAGCTTCGAGGTGCACGCCGGTGAGGTCGTCGGTGTCGCAGGGCTCGTCGGCGCCGGTCGTACCGAGGTCGTACGGGCCGTCTTCGGGGCGGACCCGTACGACCGCGGAGCCGTCCGGGTCGGCGGCGCGCACCTCCCCCGGTACGACGTGAACGCCGCGATGGCGGCCGGGATCGGGCTCGTGCCCGAGGACCGCAAGGGCCAGGGGCTGGTGCTCGACCAGTCGGTCGAGGAGAACCTCGGGCTCGTCACCATGCGGGCCGCGACCCGTGGCGGGCTGGTGGACCTGAAGAGCCAGCACGAGGCGGCGGCGCGGATCGCGGGGCAGCTGGGCGTGCGGATGGCGGGCCTCGGCCAGCAGGTGCGCACGCTCTCCGGCGGCAACCAGCAGAAGGTCGTCATCGGCAAATGGCTGCTGGCCGACACCAAGGTGCTGATCCTCGACGAGCCGACGCGCGGGATCGACGTCGGCGCGAAGGTCGAGATCTACCAGCTCGTCAACGAGCTGACGGCCGCCGGTGCCGCCGTCCTGATGATCTCCAGCGATCTGCCCGAGGTGCTCGGCATGAGCGACCGGGTGCTGGTGATGGCCCAGGGCCGGATCGCCGGCGAGCTGTCGGCGGACGAGGCGACCCAGGACTCGGTCATGGCGCTCGCCGTCAGCACCGCCCTTCACGACGAAGACCACGAAAACGACGAAACCGAAGAACTGGAGGCCGGCCGTGGCCGCTGAGACGCTCAAGAGCGGGACGGGCGCCGGGGGCGCCACGGCGGTCCGCCGTCTGCTCCTCGACAACGGCGCGCTGACCGCGCTGATCGTCCTCGTCATCGCCATGTCGGCGCTGTCGGGTGACTTCCTGACCACGGACAACCTGCTCAACGTGGGTGTCCAGGCGGCCGTGACCGCCATTCTCGCCTTCGGCGTGACCTTCGTGATCGTCTCGGCGGGCATCGACCTGTCGGTCGGCTCGGTGGCTGCCCTGTCGGCCACCGTGCTGGCCTGGAGCGCCACGCAGCACGGCGTGCCGGTGGTGCTCGCGGTGGTCCTGGCCGTCGCGACCGGTATCGCGGCCGGCCTGGTGAACGGATTCCTCATCGCCTACGGCAAGCTGCCGCCGTTCATCGCGACGCTCGCGATGCTGTCGGTCGCACGCGGTCTGTCGCTGGTGATCTCCGAGGGCTCGCCGATCGCCTTCCCCGACTCGGTCTCGCACCTCGGTGACACGCTCGGCGGCTGGCTGCCGGTACCGGTGCTCGTGATGGTCGTGATGGGGCTGATCGCCGCGTTCGTGCTCGGCCGGACGTACATCGGCCGTTCGATGTACGCCATCGGCGGCAACGAGGAGGCGGCACGCCTGTCCGGCCTGCGGGTGAAGAAGCAGAAGCTCGCGATCTACGCGCTGTCCGGCGTGTTCGCGGCCGCGGCGGGCGTCGTGCTCGCCTCCCGGCTGTCCTCCGCGCAGCCGCAGGCCGCCGACGGTTACGAGCTGGACGCGATCGCCGCGGTGGTCATCGGTGGCGCCTCCCTCGCGGGTGGTACGGGCAAGGCCTCGGGCACCCTGATCGGCGCGCTGATCCTGGCGGTGCTGAGGAACGGTCTGAACCTGCTGTCCGTCTCCGCCTTCTGGCAGCAGGTCGTCATCGGTGTCGTCATCGCGCTGGCGGTGCTCCTCGACACGGTGCGCCGCAAGGCGGGGGCGACCCCGATGGCGGCCGGGACGGGCAGCGGCGGCGGCAAGGGCCGGCAGGCGGCGACGTACGGTCTCGCGGCCGTGGTCACCGTGGCGATCGTCGGCGCGACCTCCTTCCTGCACGGCGGCAACTCGTCGAGCGCCAACCCGAAGGTCGGTCTGGCGCTGTCCACGCTCAACAACCCGTTCTTCGTGCAGATCCAGTCGGGCGCGAAGGCCGAGGCGAAGAAGCTGGGTGTGGACCTGACGGTCACCGACGCGCAGAACGACGCCTCGCAGCAGGCCAACCAGCTCCAGAACTTCACCAGTTCCGGCCTCGACTCGATCATCGTCAATCCGGTGGACTCGGACGCGGCGAGCAACTCGGTGAAGGCCGCCGACAAGGCGAAGATCCCGGTGATCGCGGTCGACCGGGGCGTCAACAAGGCCACGGTGGACGCGCTGGTCGCCTCCGACAACGTGGCCGGCGGTGAGCTGGCGGCCAAGACGGTCGCCGAGAAGCTGGGCGGCACCGGCAAGATCGTCATCCTCCAGGGCCAGGCGGGCACCTCCGCGGCGCGGGAGCGGGCGGAAGGTTTCGCCAAGGGTCTGAAGGCCTACCCCGGCATCCAGGTGCTGGCCCAGCAGCCGGCCGACTTCGACCGCACCAAGGGCCTCGACGTGATGTCGAACCTGCTCCAGGCGCACCCGGACGTCCAGGGCGTCATCGCCGCCAACGACGAGATGGCGCTCGGCGCGATCAAGGCGCTGGGCGCCAAGGCGGGCAAGTCCGTGCAGGTCGTCGGCTTCGACGGCACCCCGGACGGGCTGACGGCCGTCAAGAACGGCACGCTGTACGCGTCCGTGGCGCAGCAGCCGTCCCAGCTGGGCAGGATCGCGGTGGACAACGCGTTGAAGGCACTCCAGGGCAAGAAGGTCGAGAAGACGGTGAAGGTGCCGGTGAAGGTGGTCACGAAGGAGAACGTGGCCGGCTTCAGCGGCTGACATTCGGCGAGCGGGCGGACGGCCGTCCGGGGGAACACCTCCGGGGACCGTCCGCCCCGAGTCACGTATCAGGGGAGTCACTTCATGTACGACTACGACCTTCTGGTCGTAGGGTCGGCCAACGCCGACCTGGTGATCGACGTCGAGCGCAGGCCCGCCGCCGGTGAGACGGTGCTGGGTTCGGACCTGGCGGTCCACCCCGGCGGCAAGGGCGCGAACCAGGCCGTCGCGGCCGCCCGGCTCGGGGCCCGTACGGCCCTGCTGGCCCGGGTCGGCGACGACGCGTACGGGCGGCTGCTGCTCGACTCGCAGCGGGCGGCCGGGGTCGACACGGCAGGCGTCCTGGTGGGCGGGGCGCCCACGGGCGTCGCGCTGATCACCGTGGACCCGTCGGGCGACAACAGCATCGTGGTGTCACCGGGGGCGAACGGGCGGCTGACCCCGGCGGACGTCCGCGCCGCCGCCGGCCTCCTCCACGCCTCCCGGGTGGTGTCGGCCCAGCTGGAGATCCCGCTGGAGACGGTCGTGGAGGTCGTCCGGAACCTGGCGCCGGACAGCCGCTTCGTGCTGAACCCGTCACCGCCGCGCCCGTTGCCCGCCGAGGTGCTGGCGGCCTGCGACCCGCTGATCGTCAACGAGCACGAGGCGAAGGTGATCCTCGGCGAGGCGGGCGTGAGCGAGGACCCTGAGGACTGGGCGCGGCTGCTGCTCGCGAAGGGGCCGAGGTCGGTGGTCGTGACGCTGGGTTCGGAAGGCGCGCTGGTGGCGTCGGTGGAGGGCGTCTCCCGGGTGCCGTCCGTGAAGGTGGCGGCGGTGGACACGACGGGTGCGGGCGACTCCTTCACGGCGGCGCTGGCCTGGCGGCTGGGCACGGGTTCCAGCCTGGCCGAGGCGGCGGCTTACGCGGCGCGGGTCGGGGCGGTGGCGGTGACCGGGCGAGGGGCGCAGGAGTCGTTCCCGACGGCTCAGGAGGTCGAGGCCCTGCGCGGCGCCGATCCGGGGGACGCCCCCCGGGCCCCCGGCCGAGGGTCGGGCAGCGTGCCCGAGGACGCTCGGCGAGGTGACTCCCGGTGAAGAAGGCCGGGATCCTCAACCGTCATCTCGCCGGTGCGCTGGCCGAGTTGGGGCACGGGGACGGGGTGCTGGTGTGCGACGCCGGTATGCCGATACCGGACGGGCCCAAGGTGGTCGACCTCGCGTTCCTCGCGGGGGTCCCGTCGTTCGCCGAGGTGGTCGACGGGCTGCTCGCCGAGCTGGTCGTGGAGGGCGCCACGGCGGCGACGGAGGTGCGGGAGGCCAATCCCGCGGCGGCCGGGCTGCTGGACGGACACTTCCCCGGGCTGGCCCTGGTTCCGCACGAGGAGCTGAAGCGACTGTCCGCCGGGGCCCGGCTGGTGGTGCGCACGGGCGAGGCACGGCCGTACGCGAACGTCCTGCTCCGGTGCGGGGTGTTCTTCTGAGGTCCGCCGATGTTCTTCCGAGGTCCACCGACCGCGGCGGAAAAGCTTCGAGGGGGTCCGGTCCGTCGACCGGGCCCCCTCGGCTTTTCCCCTCCGTACCAGAACCCCCGCGATCCCCCCGGATCCCCCTCCAGAAGCCCTGATGCCACGTACGACAGGCGGAAGCGCGGAAGGGTTGTACGGCTTCCGGGAAATTTCCGGCAGCCCGTCCGGCGCGAACGGCCGAGCGAACAGAACAGGCCACCGGCACATGCCAGGCGCATCAAACACCTGCCGGGCGCATTGCATCCCTTGTAATGAACCGCGCAGGTCAAACGGGTGACGAGGGCAAATCGCCCCTCATGATGTGGTCGTTCCCCACCCCCCTCCCACCAGGAGACGACCATGTCGGAAACTGCCGAGCCCAACGTCGGTACGTTCACCCTCGGCGCCTCGCCGGCCGTCGAGACCCTCGCCGCGGTCGAGATTCCCGAACACGAGGAATGGACGCTGCCGAACGGCTTCGCCTGGGTGTTCCCGGGCGAGGGCAACACCGGCGGCCTCAGCCGCCCCGTGATCATGGCCGACGGCTTCAACCTCGGCCGGAGCGAGCTCGACAAGCTCTATCAGGGGCTGGAGACGGGCGACTTCCCGTTCGTCAGCGAGCTGCGCCGGCGCGGCCGGGACGTGATCCTGCTGGGCTTCGAGGAGCGCAGCGCGTCCATCCTGGACAACGCGCAAGCCGCCGTGGCCGCCGTCATGCGGGCCAACGCCGAGAAGCAGGGCGACGCTCCCCTGGTCGTCGGCGGGTTCAGCATGGGCGGCATCGTCACCCGTTATGCGCTGGCCAAGCTGGAGACGCAGCGGATGCACCACCAGACCGCGCTGTACTTCTCGTACGACAGCCCGCACCGCGGCGCCTCCATCCCCGTCGGCGTGCAGGCGTTCTCGTACTTCATCCCGTTCCCGAACGACTTCGCGAGGCAGATGAACAGCCCGGCCGCACGCCAGATGCTGTGGCGCCACTACGACAAGGACACCGGGAAGATCGGGGTCGCCAAGGAGCGCACCGAGTTCCTGGCGGCGCTCGACCGGATGGGCGGCTGGCCGCGGATCCCGCGCACGATCGCCATCGCCAACGGCCGCGGCGACGGGATCGGCCTGCCGGATGTCACACCCGGTGAGATCGCGCTCCGGATCGACCGGATCTACCCGGGCACCACCTTCTACACCCAGGCCCAGGGCGACGACGTGACGGTCGCCTACCTGAACCGGCGCCTCCCCCAGGCCGAGGGCACCATCACCACCGACGGCTTCCCGGAGCTGGACGGCGCACCCGGCGGCACCCTGCACACGTACAAGATCCTCGCCGACGCGATGAAGAAGCTCGGCGGCACGGTAGACCTGCGCCATGAGGAGGTGTGCTTCGTGCCGTCGGTGAGCGCGGTCGCCATCCGCGACATCGAGACACAAGCCGACCTGTACGCGAAGGCCGACGAACTGCCCCCGGAGGAGAGCGAGTTGGACGACTTCGTGCTTTCGTCCACGACCACGCCGCACACCGGGATCACCGAGGAGCTCTGCACCTGGCTGATGGACCGGCTGCCGCACTGATCCCTTCAGAGGGGGCCCGGCCCGCAGGCCCGGCCCCCTCGGCCCCGGCTAGACAGAAGGCGCGGGCGCCTCGGGGGAGGGTGGCAGGGGGTCGGCCACGAACGAGCCTCGGGCGCGTACGGTCACCACCAGCCCCCTGTCCCGAAGGATGTCCAGAGCACGGCGGACCGTACCCGGACCGACTTTGTGCTCGTGCGTCATGGTCAGTTCGCCCGGCAGTCGCGTGCCCGGAGGGTACGCGCCGGAACGGATCTTCCGCTCGATGATCGCGGCGAGCTGTTCATAGACGTACTGAGGTGAATCGGGGCTGATCTTGTCCACGCGTTGACCGTAAGCCGCTACCTTCCACCGCGCATTACTTAGTACTACTACCAACCACTACCTACCACTACCGCTCTCGCGATACAGTCCAGGAAAACGAAGACGCCCCGGCGGGAAGATGACAGCTTCCATGCCGGGGCTGAGCCGACTGAACTGGAGTCGACCTGTGCGCAGCCTACTGGGCCTGCTGACCGCGGTCCTGAGCCTCTTCCTGCCTCCTCGCGGAGCGCACCGCGCCCCCGGCGTCCCGGCGTTCCCGGCCGCCTACCCGCGCCTTCCCGCGCGCCGGGCGCTGCCGTACCCCGCGGACGTGATCCTCGCCGACGGCCTGCCCCTGGTCAGGCCGTACCTCGCCGTCCTGGAACGCGAACGCACGGGACGCGCTCAGGAAGGCAGGGCCGCATGAGCACCCGGCGCTTCCGCAGCCTCGGCATCGACCCCGCCACCGGCAAGGAGGCCTTCGTGGTCGCGCGACCGGGCGGTCTCCTCGAAGAACTCGCCGACACGCACGCCCTGAAGGCCGCCGCCGTCCTGGTGACGGTCGTCGGCGCCGTACTGGCGGCGGCCAGGTCGTCCGACGCCGAACTCGCCGCCTTCGTACCGTCACTGCACGCGGCGCTCGAGGAATGCGTCGGCATCATGGCGGCGGACAGGGAGCGCTGACACCGGGGGACCGCCGGCAGGGCGCGGTGCCGTCAGTCCGCCGTGTGCGTCACGAAGCGTTCCGCGGTCTCGGCGAGCACCTCCCTGCCGTCCCTCGCCCACAGGGCGTCGTTGAACAGTTCGACCTCGATCGCGCCGGTGTATCCGGCCGCCGTCACATGTCCCAGCCACTCGCGCATGTCGATCGCGCCGTCGCCGATCTGGCCGCGGCCGTTGAGGACGCCCTCCGGGAGGGGGGTCGTCCAGTCGGCGAGCTGGAAGGTGTGGATACGGCCCTCCGCGCCCGCCCGGGCGATCTGCGCGGGCGCCTGGTCGTCCCACCAGATGTGGTACGTGTCGACGGTGACGCCGACCTGGTGGGCGGGGAAGCGTTCCGCGAGGTCCAGGGCCTGGGTGAGGGTGGAGACCACGCAGCGGTCGGAGGCGTACATGGGGTGCAGGGGCTCGATGGCCAGCTTCACCCCGTGGTCCTCGGCGTAGGGGCCGAGGACGGACAGCGCGTCGGCGATGCGCTCGCGGGCGCCGTGCAGGTCCTTGGAGCCGGCGGGCAGACCGCCGGAGACAAGGACCAGCACCTCGGTACCGAGGGTCGCCGCCTCGTCGATCGCCCGGCGGTTGTCGGCCAGGGCGGCGGCCCGTTCCTCCGGGTCGATCGCCGTGAAGAAGCCGCCGCGGCACAGTGTCGTCACCGTCAGGCCCGCGTCGCGGACCAGCTTGGCGGTCCGCTCCACGCCGTACGTCTGCACCGGCTCGCGCCACAGGCCGACGTTGGTCACGCCCGACTCCCGGCAGGCGTCCGCCAGTTCGGGCATCGACAGGTGCTTCACCGTCATCTGGTTGATGGAGAAGCGGGTCAGATCCGGGTTGCTCACTGGGTCACTCCGTACAGGGCGAGCAGGTTCTTCATCCGTTCCTCGGCCAGCTTGGGGTCGGGGAACAGGCCCAGGCCGTCGGCGAGTTCGTAGGCGCGGGCGAAGTGCGGGAGGGAACGGGCCGACTGGAGGCCGCCGACCATCGTGAAGTGCGACTGGTGGCCGGCCAGCCAGGCCAGGAACACCACGCCCGTCTTGTAGAAGCGGGTGGGGGTCCGGAACAGGTGGCGGGACAACTCGACGGTGGGGTCGAGGAGTTCGCGGAAGCCGGCCGTGTTCCCCGTGTCGAGGACCCGGACCGCCTCCGCCGCCAGTGGGCCCAGCGGGTCGAAGATGCCGAGGAGGGCGTGGCTGAAGCCCTTCTCGTCGCCCGCGATCAGCTCGGGGTAGTTGAAGTCGTCGCCCGTGTAGCAGCGCACGCCCTGCGGCAGCCTGCGGCGGATGTCGATCTCCCGCCCGGCGTCCAGCAGCGAGACCTTGATGCCCTCGACCTTGTCGGGGTGGGCGGCGACGACCTCCAGGAAGGTGTCCGTCGCCGCGTCCAGGTCCGACGAGCCCCAGTAGCCCTCCAGCGCCGGGTCGAACATCGGGCCCAGCCAGTGCAGGACCACCGGCTCCGCGGACTGGCGCAGGAGGTGACCGTAGACGTCGAGGTAGTCCTCGGGGCCCGCCGCGGCCGCCGCGAGGGCACGGGACGCCATCAGGATGGCCCGGGCGCCGGAGGCCTCGACGAGGGCGAGCTGCTCCTCGTAGGCCGCGCGGACCTCGGCGAGGCCCGCCGGGCCGGTGAGCTGGTCGGTGCCGACGCCGCAGGCGATGAGGCCGCCCACGGACTTCGCCTCGGCGGCGGACCTGCGGATCAGCTCGGCCGCGCCCGCCCAGTCCAGGCCCATGCCGCGCTGGGCGGTGTCCATCGCCTCGGCGACGCCGAGCCCGTGGGACCACAGATGGCGGCGGAAGGCGAGGGTGGCGTCCCAGTCGATCGCGGCGGGCGAGTCGGGCGTGGTGTCCGCGAACGGGTCCGCGACGACGTGCGCCGCCGAGAAGACCGTACGGGAGGTGAAGGGCGCCCCGGTGGTGAGCGCGAGGGGCTCGGTGCGGGGCTCGTAGGTCCGCAGGGCCCCGGCGGCGCCGGGAAGCTGGATCGTCACAGCGTGACCTCCGGGACGTCCAGACGCAGGCCTTCCGAGGAGGACTTCAGGCCCAGTTCGGCGAGCTGGACGCCACGGGCGCCGGCCAGCAGGTCCCAGTGGTAGGGGGCGTCGGCGTAGACGTGCCTGAGGAACAGCTCCCACTGGGCCTTGAAGCCGTTGTCGAACTCGCCGTTGTCGGGGACCTCCTGCCACTGGTCGCGGAAGACCTCGGTGGCGGGGATGTCCGGGTTCCAGACGGGCTTGGGGGTCGCGCTGCGGTGCTGGACACGGCAGTTGCGCAGACCGGCGACCGCCGAGCCCTCCGTGCCGTCGACCTGGAACTCCACGAGCTCGTCGCGGTTGACCCGGACCGCCCAGGAGGAGTTGATCTGGGCGATGGCGCCGCCGTCGAGTTCGAAGATGCCGTAGGCCGCGTCGTCGGCCGTGGCGTCGTAGGGCTTGCCGTTCTCGTCCCAGCGCTGCGGGATGTGCGTGGTGGCGACGGCCTGGACGGACTTCACCCGGCCGAACAGCTCGTGCAGGACGTACTCCCAGTGCGGGAACATGTCGACGACGATGCCGCCGCCGTCCTCGGCGCGGTAGTTCCAGGACGGGCGCTGGGCGGCCTGCCAGTCGCCCTCGAAGACCCAGTAGCCGAACTCGCCGCGGATGGACAGGATCCGGCCGAAGAAGCCGCCGTCGATGAGGCGCTTGAGCTTCAGCAGGCCCGGCAGGAACAGCTTGTCCTGGACGACGCCGTGCTTGATGCCCGCGGCGGTGGCGAGGCGGGCGAGTTCGAGGGCGCCGTCGAGGCCGGTGGCCGTCGGCTTCTCGGTGTAGATGTGCTTGCCTGCGGCGATCGCCTTCTTGATGGCCCCCTCGCGCGCGGAGGTGACCTGGGCGTCGAAGTAGATGTCGACGGTGGGGTCGGCGAGGACCTCGTCGACGTCCGTCGAGACGTGCTCCAGGCCGTGCCGCTCGGCGAGCGCCCGCAGGGCGTGCTCGCGGCGGCCGACGAGGATCGGTTCCGGCCACAGCACGGTGCCGTCGCCGAGGTCGAGCCCGCCCTGCTCGCGCAGGGCCAGGATGGAGCGGACGAGGTGCTGGCGGTAGCCCATGCGCCCCGTCACGCCGTTCATGGCGATACGCACCGTCTTGCGTGTCACGTCGGTCCCTTCGTAGGCGTAGTACGCGGTTGTGCGCGCCGCGTACGCCTCTTCCTGATCAGCGTGACAGCAAGCGCTTTCTATACAAGGAGAAGCTAGCCTCTGACCAGCGGTCCGGACAAGACCGTGTCCATCTCGAGTTGTTCGAGGGGGCGAACAGCGGGGGTCATGGGCCGTAAGGTCTGCTCGACACGCCCGGAACCAAGCCCTTGAGGCAGCTGTCTACCAGGGCGTACGACGACGTACGACGAGATGCGTGACCGGAGGACAGACGAGATGACGGTGACCCTGGCGGACGTGGCGGCCCGCGCGCAGGTCTCGCCCGCGACGGTGTCGCGCGTGCTGAACGGGAACTACCCCGTCGCCGCTACCACCAGGGAGCGGGTGCTGCGGGCGGTCGACGAGCTGGACTACGTACTGAACGGGCCGGCGAGCGCACTCGCCGCGGCGACGTCCGACCTGGTCGGCATTCTGGTGAACGACATCGCGGACCCCTTCTTCGGGATCATGGCGAGTGCGATCCAGTCGGAGATCGGGGGGCCGGGCGGGCGGGCCGGCGGCGAACGGCTGGCGGTGGTCTGCAACACCGGGGGCTCGCCGGAGCGCGAGCTGACCTACCTGACGCTCCTTCAGCGGCAGCGGGCCGCGGCCGTGGTGCTGACCGGCGGAGCCATGGAGAACGAGCCGCACGCGGCGGCGGTGGCGGCGAAGCTGCGCCGACTCGGCGAGGCCGGGACGCGGATCGTGCTGTGCGGTCGACCGCCGGCCCCGGAGACCGCGGCGATCGCGCTGACCTTCGACAACCGCGGGGGCGGGCGGGAACTGACCGAGCATCTGATCGGGCTCGGGCACCGGCGGCTCGGCTACATCGCGGGCCCGGAGGAGCGGACGACCACCCGGCACCGGCTGGAGGGCCACCGGGCGGCGCTGGCCGCGGCCGGCATCGAGGAGGACCCCCGCTGGACCGTGCACGGACGGTACGACCGCCGGGCCGGCTACGAGGCCACGCTGGAACTGCTGCGCCGGGACCCCTCCCTGACGGCGGTCGTCGCCGCCAACGACTCCGTCGCCCTGGGCGCCTGCGCGGCGCTGCGCGACTCCGGCCTGCGGATCCCGGACGACGTCTCGGTCGCCGGCTTCGACGACCTCCCCTTCAGCATCGACGCGGTGCCCTCCCTCACGACGGTGCGGCTGCCGCTGGCCGAGGCGGGGGCGCGGGCGGGGCGCATCGCGATGGGCCGCGAGGAGCCGCCGCCCGGCGGGATCGCCACGGTACGGGGCGAGTTGATGGTGCGGGGGTCCTCCGGAGCGCCACGGGAGTGAGACTGCCCCTCGCGCACGACCGGGCCGAGCTGATCGAGGTCGTCCGGATCGGCGATCCCGCCAGGCACCTCACCTCGCGGGATCTGGCCGGTGACGTCGTCGAGGTCTGGGCAGGGGAGGAGGTACGGCAGCTCCTGCGCCTGGTCGGCGAGCTCCCGGACAGCCAGAAGTACCGCTGCTTCCTCCCCGGCTGGGGCATCCGCGTTTACGACGACACCGATCCCGAGCCGCTCTTCGAGATCGCGTTCTGCTTCCGGTGCAACGGAGCCCGGCTCTGGGGGCGTGACGTCACGGAGGAGCAGCGGCACCAGGACTTCGCAGCGGAGAGTGCGGCCGGACGGGAGCTGCTGCGCCGGTTCCGCGCCTGTGTCCCCGGGGGAGACATCGGCCGCCCCGGGTGAGATGTCGGCGGCCCCGGGTGAGGCGTCGGCGGCCCCCACTGGACCCGAACCCCGTACCGGGGTGACAGTGGTGACCATGAAGCTCGCCTTCTCCACCCTCGGTGTTCCCGGTGTTCCCCTGCCCGAGGTGCTGCGGCTCGCGGTCGCGCACGGGTATCACGGCGTGGAGCTGCGCGCCCATCCGGAGGAACCGGTTCATCCGGGGCTGAGTCCGGACGAACGGTCCGACGCCGCCGCCGCGTTCAAGGCGGCGGGCGTCGAGATCCTGGGGCTCGCGGGCTACCCGCGGGTCGCCGCGCCGGGCGACGACGAGCCCGTGATCGAGGAGATCCGGGTCCTCCTCGACCTCGCCCGCGACCTCGGGGCGCCCTTCGTCCGGGTCTTTCCCGGCGGCGAGGACGAGCACGCCGACGCCATCGCCGCCCGGCGGCTCGGCACCGCCGCCGAGTACGCCGCCGACCTCGGCGTACGCATCCTGCTGGAGACCCACGACTCGCACCGCACCGGCGCGGACGCCATCCGTGTGCTCGGCCTGGTCGGGCATCGGCAGGTCGGTGCGCTGTGGGATGTCATGCACACCTGGCTGGGCGGCGAGCAGCCGCAGGAGACCTACGCGGCACTCTCGCCCTATCTCGGATACGTGCAGGTCAAGGACATCGCCTCGGCCGAGGACAGCACCCCGCTGGCCCTCGGCGCCGGGGTGCTGCCGCTCGCCGACTGCGTCGAGGTCCTGACCCGGCACGGCTGGGACGGATGGCTGTGCTGGGAGTACGAGCGGCGCTGGTACGAGAACGCCGAGCCACTGCCCGGACTGCTGAACGCCGGGCGCGACCATCTCGCCCGCCTGCTGAACGACTCCGCGTGAGAACGGGGCGTTCGGGCTGAGGCCCGGCAGGGCGCACGGCCCGTATCCGGCCGACGCCCGGCAGGGCGTACGGCCCGGCTTACGGCCTGGCGCCGAACAAGACCTCCGGCCCGGCCGTTCGGCAGGGCGCGCGGCCCGTATTCGGCCCACATCCGGCGGGGCGTGCGGTCCGGCCTTCGGTCCGGGGCCGGGCAGAGCCTGCGCCGGGTGTTCGGCAGGGTGTGGCCTGGATCCGGCCGGTACCGGCAGGGCATCCGGCGCGCGTACGGTCTGGCGCCGAGGCCGGCAGCCGGCGGCCCGGCACCCCGCGGGGCGTGCGGGGCCGGGTAATCGAGTGGCACCTCGGGTGGTGTGCGGGTTAGCCTCCGCGCCGTGTATCAGCAGCCAGCGGCGTGCGGCGCCGTCGTTCTGTCATGAGTCTTCTGTCCAGGGCCCTGGTCGACGTTCGTCCCCTGCGTTCCTCCCCCGTCTTCCGGCGGCTGCTGATCGGGCGCACGGTGTCCACGCTCGGCGGCTTCATGACCATGGTCACCGTCATGTACCAGGTCTGGGACACGACCCACAGCTCGGTCTGGAGCGGCGCGGTCGGGCTGGCACAGGCGCTGCCGCTGATCGGCGTCGGGCTGTTCGCGGGTGCCTGGGTGGACCGGGCCGACCGGCGCCGCGCGTATCTCCTGAGCACCGTCGGCTCGGCGGTCTGTTCCGTCCTGCTGGCCGTGCAGGGCTTCACCGGGCAGGTGCCGGTGGCCGCGGTGCTGGGGCTGGTGGCGGTGCAGTCGTCGTTCGGGGCGATCGGCGCGCCCGCGGCGGGCGTGTTCCTGCCCCGGCTGCTGCCCAAGGACCAGGTGGCCGCCGGTCTCGCCCTGAACCAGGTCACGGGCCAGGCGATGATGCTGCTCGGCCCGGCCGTCGCCGGTGTCGTGCTCGGCTGGTGGGGCGTCGGCGTCTGCTACCTGGTGGACGCCCTCACCTTCGGCATGGCCTTCTACGGCGCCTACGGATTGCCCGCGCTGCCGCCCGAGGGCGAGAAGTCCCGCCCCGGTGTCCAGGGCGTGCTGGACGGCCTGCGGTTCCTGACCGGTCACCGGGCGGTGCGCGGCGCGCTGCTGGTCGACCTGGCGGCCACCGTGCTGGCGATGCCCGCCAGTCTGTTCCCGCTCGTCAACGAGGAACGCTTCGGCGGCGACCCGCGCACGCTCGGTCTGTTCCTGTCCGCGCTCGCCGTGGGAGGGGTGGCGGCGACCGCCCTCTCCGGACCGGTCACCCGGCTCGCCCGCCCCGGCCCGGTGATGCTCTGCTCCGCGGGCGTCTGGGGCACGGCCCTCGCCCTCTTCGGCCTGACGACCAGCGCCTGGGCGGGCCTGGGGATGCTGGCGGTGGCCGGTGCGGCGGACTCGGTCGCGGTGCTGTCCCGGGCCACGATCGTGCAGACCCGCACCCCGGACGCCCTGCTGGGCCGGGTGACGGCGGCCGAGGCGATCGTCGGCCAGGCGGGGCCCAACCTCGGCAACCTGCGCGGCGGTGTGGTGGCCGGCTGGACCTCGGGCACGACCGCGCTGATCACCGGCGGCCTGATGTGCCTGGCGGCGGTCACCGCGGTGGGGACGACGACTCCGGAGCTGCGGGGCGGCCGCGCGTGCGGAACCGATCCGCAGGCCCCCGGGCCGCAGGCCGCCACTCCCGCCGCGCCACCGGTCACCCCACCGGCCCCCGCCAAGGCACCGCCGGCCACCACACCGTCGGCCACCACGCCGTCGGCCACCGCACCGCCCGCTACCGCACCCTGAGCTTCGCCTCCCCGTCCAGGCACCACTCCAGTACCGACGGCCAGGAGCCGTAACCGGCGTCCAGGTCGAGGTGGCCGGCGCCCGGGAGGAGTTCGGCGGTCAGGCCCGGCAAGTCGCCGTAGGCCGCCTGCACGCCTTCCGGGAGGTAGGGGTCGTCGTCCCCGGCGACGAGCCGGGTGGGGTGCGGGAGCGCGCGGCCGTCGAGCCGCCCGGGGAGGTTCCCGGCGAGCCGGAACCCCTCGACCGCCGGATACCGCGCGAGGACCGAGCCGGACGGCGGAGCGACCAGCAGCACCCGGTCGACGCCCGCCGGTCCCGGCAGGTCGCGGGCGACGGCGTGCAGCCAGAGGAGGACCGAGAGGCTGTGGGCGACGACCACCCGCTCGGAGCCGGCGGCGAGCCCGTCGAGGTGGCGGGCGAGCTCGGTCAGCCACACCTCCAGGTCGGGGTCGTCCGGGTCGGGCAGCTGCGGGTAGACGACCTCGTGGCCGAGCTCGGTGAGGCGGTCCGCGAGCCAGTGCTGCCAATGGTCCTCGGGACGGTGGTTCTGCCAGCCGTGGAGGATGAGAAAGGAGCGCGTGGTCATGGGTCCGATGATTTCCGATCCCGTCACGCAAGGTCCAGTTAATCTTTTCCGGTGGAACCCGTAAGCCAGCCCTTAATCCAGCCGTCGAGCCGGCCCTCGGGCCCGCCCGCGAGTCAGCCGCCGGGCAGGCTCCTGGACACGGCCTTCTCCATCGACCTGCGCCGCCTGACCGTCCTGCGCGAGCTGGAGCGCCGGGGCAGCCTCGCGCGGACGGCCGAGGCCCTGCACCTCACACCCTCGGCGGTCTCCCAGCAGCTCGCCGCCCTCGCCCGTGAGCTGGGCGTGCCGCTCACGGAACGGGACGGCAGGGGCGTACGCCTCACCGGTCAGGCCCGGGTCCTGCTCGCGCATGCCGAGGTCATCGCCGCCCAACTGGAGCGGGCCCGCGCCGACCTGGCGGTGTACGGGGAGGGCGGCCGGGGCTCGGTCACCGTCGGCTGTTTCTCCAGCGGCATCCTGGGGCTGCTGCCGGCCGCGCTGCGGGCGTTGCGCAACCGGCTTCCGCACCTGCGCCTGGACGTCGTGGAGGCGGAGCCGCCGGATCTGTTCACCGCGCTCGACGGCGGGCAGGTCGATGTGGCCGTCGCCGTCGACTTCGCGGCCGCTCCCCCGCACACCGACCGCCGCTACACCCGCGAGGACCTGCTGACGGACGTCCTGGACCTCGCCCTCCCGCCCGACCACCCCCTCGCGGAGCGCGCCGAGGTGCCGTTGCGGGAGCTGGCCACGGACGTCTGGATCGTCGGCAACGCCCTCAGCTGCTGCGGGGCAGTGACCCGTTCGGTGTGTGCGGCGGCCGGGTTCACGCCCGACATCCGGCACGCCGTGAACGACTGGGCCGCGCTGGCGGGTCTGGTGGAGGCGGGGCAGGGGGTGGCGCTG
Organism: Streptomyces sp. NBC_00080; assembly: GCF_045041255.1. Taxonomy (NCBI): domain Bacteria; kingdom Bacillati; phylum Actinomycetota; class Actinomycetes; order Kitasatosporales; family Streptomycetaceae; genus Streptomyces; species Streptomyces sp. NBC_00080. Next base: position 5,974,858 of record NZ_CP108235.1, on the reverse strand, counting down.
GTGCCCCGGCTGGTGCGGTCGCTGTACGCCCACCGGGAACTGGCCCTGCGCCCGGCACAGGGCGAGCCGCCGTCCCGGAACGTCTTCGTCGCCGTACGGGCCGGGGCGGAGCGGGATCCGGTCGTCGCGGCGGTGCGGGAGGAACTGCGTACGGCTGCCGCCCGCCTGCCGGCATGACCCCGGGGGGCTTGTGTCAGGTCCCCGGGGGGCTTGTGTCAGGTGACGGCGGCGATGACGACCAGCGTCACCCAGATCACGGCCACCGCGGCCCCTCTGGCCAGGGCCACCCGGTCGAGGACGCCGCCCAGCCGACCGGTGCGGCCGGCCGGCAGGGCGCGCAGCGCCCGGCTGAGCAGCAGCGACGCACCGGCCACGGAGGCCAGCAGGAAGACGGGGCCTTCGCGGGGAAGGTCCGGGTCCCAGGGCTCCCGCGCGTGGTTCTCCAGGTACAGGAGCATGGCGAGGGCGTACCAGAGGAGCACGCTGCCGGCCGTGACGACGGTTTCCAGCGCCGAGGACAGCACCTCCCCGGGCCGGACGAACCGCCGTGCCGCGTTCCCGGCGGCGCTCACCGCGCCCGCGGCGGGAATCCCGCCACCCGTTCCACCAGCCGCCGCTCGCACCTCGGCCATTCCTCCGCCGTGATGGAGAAGATCGCGGAGTCGCGCAGGCGGTCGTCCTCCCCCGGCGCCCAGGAGCGGGACCAGTTGCGCAGGACGCCCTCGAAGCGGGCGCCGACGCTCGCGATGGCCGCGCGGGAGCGGGTGTTGCGGGCGTCCGTCTTCAGGTCCACCCGGGAGACGCGCCACTGCGTGAAGGCGTGCCGGAAGAGGAGGAGCTTGGCCTCGGCGTTGATGCCGGTGCCCTGGGCGGAACCGGCCAGCCAGGTGAAACCGACCTCGACGGCGTCCAGTTGCTCGTCACTCCGCCAGGAACGCGGCTCCCAGTACGAGGTCGCGCCGACCGCCCGGCCGGAGGCCAGGGAGATCTGGGCGTAGGGCGCGAGTCTGCCGGTCGCCGCGCGGGCGAGCTGGGCCTCGACGTAGTCACCGACCTCGTGCGCCCTCGGCACCCAGGTGAAGTCGTACGTCTGCCGGTTCTCCTCCGCCGCCAGCGCCAGCTCGGCCGTGTGCCGTTGCTCCAGCGGCTCCAGGCGCACCAGCGCGCCTTCGAGGACCGGTCCCTCCAGCTTGAAACTCACCCGTCGCTGTCCTTCCGCAGTACCTTCGCCAGTTCCGCGAACGCCTCGTGGAATCCGGGGAAAGTCTTGCGGACACAGCCGGGGTCGTCGAACGAGATTCCGGGGACGCGCAGTCCGGTCACCGCGAAGGACATGACGATGCGGTGGTCGCCGTAGGTCTTGATGTCGGCGCCCGCGAGGGAGCCGCCCGCACCGGAACCGGCCGCGCCGGGCCTGATCTCGATCCAGTCGGGGCCGGTCGCCACCTCGGCGCCCAGCCGCCGGAGGTTCTCCGCGCAGGCCTCCAGGCGGTCGCACTCCTTCACCCGCGTGTTCGCCACGTCCTCGATGCGTACGGGCCCGGAGGCGAAGGGGGCGATCGCGGCGAGGGTCGGCATGGTGTCGGAGATGTCCCGCATGTTGACCGTGACGCCGTGGAGTTCGCCGGTCCCGGACACGGTCGTACGGTCCGCGCCGACGTCCACCCGGGCGCCCATCCGCCGCAGTACGTCCACGAATCCCAGGTCGCCCTGGAGCGCGCGCTCGCCGAGGCCCGGCACGGTCACCTCGCCGCCGGTCAGCGCGGCCGCCGCGAAGAAGTAGCTCGCGGTGGAGGCGTCGGGTTCGATCGCGTAGCTCGTGGCCCGGTAGCCGCCCGGCGGAACGACGTACGTGTTCCCCTCGCGCCCCACCTCCACGCCGAACGCCCGCATCATCGCGATCGTGATCTCGACGTACGGCACCGAGACCAGGTCGGTGACCGTGATGCGCAGGCCGGTGCGGGTGAGCGGGCCGAGCAGGAGGAGGGCGGTCAGGTACTGGGAGGACTGGCCGGCGTCCAGCACCACGTCCCCGCCCTCGACGCCGGACGCCCGCACGGTCAGCGGGTGGTGGCCCTCCGCCTCCTCGTGCCGCAGGTCCACGCCCAGGTCGCGCAGGGCGCGGGTGAGCGGGAGGAGGGGGCGGCGGCGCATCTGCGGGGAGGCGTCGAAGCGGTACGTGCCGTGGCCGGCGGCGGCGAGGGTCGGCAGGAAGCGTGCCGTGGTCGCGCCGTCCCGGCAGTAGACGTCGGCCTCGGCGAGCGCCGGGCCCTGCGGGCGGCCGTCGACCTGCCAGGCGTCCGGCGTCCGTCCCACCCGGTAGCCGAGCCGGGTCAGGCCCTCGGCGAACCCCTCGGTGTCGTCGGAACGAAGGGGGCGCTGGAGGGTGGTGACGCCGTCGGCTGCCGCCGCCAGGAACAGGGCGCGGGCGGTGAGGGACTTGGAACCGGGGATGTCGACGAGGGCCATGCCCCTCATGATCCCGCGCCGGTCCGCTCCGGCGCCGGTACGTCCACGGGATGGACGGAGGTCCAGGCGGTTCCCTCCGGCTGAACAACAGGTGGAACAGCGGGCTGGTCGGCGGGCTGGTCAAGGGCTTGGTCGGCGGGTTGAGCAGCAGGCTGCACAGCCGGTGGGACGGCAGATGCGGCGGCCGGTGTGGCGGCCGGTGGGACGGCAGACGGGACGGCAGTTGCAGCGGCCGGTGCGAGCGAGGTGAGTGCCACCCCGCCCACCAGCAGCGCCGCCGCGCACCAGCGCAGGCCGCTCACCGGCTCGCCCAGGAACAGGGCGGCCGACGTCATGCCGAAGACCGGTACCAGGAGGGAGAAGGGGGCCACCGTGGACGCCGGGTGTCGGTGCAGCAGCCAGCCCCACGCGCCGAAGCCGAAGACCGTGGTGACCCAGGCGACATAGCCCAGCGTGCCGACGCCCTGCCAGTCCAGCGCGCGCAGCGCGGCCAGGTCCCGCGACGGGCCCTCGGTCAGCAGGGAGAGGGCCAGCAGGGGCAGCACCGGGACCGTGCTCACCCACACCATGAAGTTCAGCGGGTCCGGCGGGGAGGCCTTGCGGGTGAGGACGTTCGACGCGCCCCAGCAGGCCGCCGCCGCGACGACCAGCGCGAACGCGCCGAGCGAACCGGAGGCGCCCTCGTCGGCCGCGGCCACCCCGATCCCGGCGAGGGCCACGGCCATGCCCAGCAGCCGGACGCGGGTCGGGCGTTCGCCGAGCACCGCGAAGGCGATGACGGCCGTGAACACCGACTGGATCTGGAGGACCAGCGACGACAGGCCGGCCGGCATGCCCGCGTCCATGCCGACGAACAGCAGCCCGAACTTCGCCACCCCCAGCACGAGACCCACCGCCACGATCCACTTCCAGGCCACCTTCGGGCGGCCCACGAAGAACACCGCGGGCAGTGCCGCCACCAGGAAACGCAGGGCCGAGAAGAGCAGCGGCGGGAAGTGACCGAGGCCGATCTCGACGACGGTGAAGTTCACACCCCAGACGGCGGCGACGAGGACGGCGAGGGCGAGGTGAGCGGGGCGCATGCGCCGAGGATCACCCGCCCGGACCGTGAAGCACCAGCGATGATTGCTGCATGGTGGGATGAAGGAACGCTACCGATTGGACTCACGGTGCTCGATCTCCAGCGACTGCGCGCCCTGCACGCCGTCTCCGTCCACGGCACCGTGGGCGCCGCGGCCGCCGCCCTCGGATACACCCCGTCGGCGGTCTCCCAGCAGATCACCAAGCTGGAGCGGGAGACCCGGACGGTGCTGCTGGAGCGGGCGGGGCGCGGCATCCGGCTCACCGACGAGGCACTTCAACTCGCCGCCACGGCGAAGGAGTTGCTGGCGATCGTCGAGCGGGCCGAGACCGGGCTCGAGGAGCGGCGCGGGGTGCCGGCCGGGCGGCTGACCATCGCCGCGTTCGCCTCGGCGGCGCGCGGACTGCTGCCGTCCGTCCTCGCCGACCTGGCCCGTCGGCACCCGGCTCTGGACGCCCGGCTCACCGAGGTCGACCCGCACCTGTCCGTGGACCTGGTGGCGAAGGGGGCCGTCGACCTCGCCGTCGCGCACGACTGGGACATCGCGCCGCTGCCCGCCCCGGCGGGTGTCGAGCACGCGGTGATCGGCGACGACGCGTGCGATCTGCTGGTGCCCGAGGCGCACCCCTTCGCGGGGCGGACGGGCGTACGGCGGGAGGAGCTGGGCGGTGAGCGGTGGATCTGCCAGCCGCCGGGCCGGGTCTGTCACGACTGGCTGGTGCGCACGCTGCGGGCGGCGGGGCACGAGCCCGACCTCGTCCACACGGCCGAGGAGAATCCGACCCTCGTCGCCCTGGTGGCCGCCGGTCTCGGGGTGGCGCTCATCCCCCGCCTCGGACGCGGTCCGCTGCCGGCCGGCGTCGTGGAGGTCCCGCTCGACCCGACGCCCGTACGCCGGCTGTACGCACTGTGGCGCACGGGGGCGGCCCGGCGTCCGGCGATCGCGGAGACGGTGCGGGTACTGCGTGAGGAGTGGCCAAGAGCGTCAGCACACTGACCAACCCGGACCACGGGACCACGGGACTCCGGACCATCGAGCCTCCGGACCATCGAGCCTCCGGGCCCGGCCTCGCGCCCCCGGCCCCGCGCACCGGGTCGCCCGAGTCGCACGCCGTCCTCGGCGTGGCCACGCACCGGACCGTCGGAGCCGGGCGGCCGGGCGCCGGGGGCCGCCCGTCGGGCGATCGCGCACCCGATGGCCTGGGCCGGGTGGCGGCCCCGCCCCGGGCGGTTCGACGTCAACGGTCCGGGCTCGGGTGGTCGTTGCACCGGTCCCTCCTGCCGCACCCGTATCGACTTCCGTGAAACGGGGTGCGACCGGGAACCCTGTTCGAACCCCACTCGTCCAACTTCCAAGCTGTCGGACGAGTCACCTCGGTGCGGTGTCGGCCCTCGCTGCTGGCTGCGATCGCTGACCCACCCTCTCCGCCGCACCGCGGCCCGGCGGCCGAGCCGTCATCGGCGCGCCCCCCCTCCAATGCGCCGATGGCGGCGCCTCCCGCAGGTAGCGTGCGCCACCGGACCGGCCCCCCACCGGAAGGAGCGCACATGCCCTCCAGACGCACCGTCCTCGCCGCCGGCGCGGGCGTCACCGCAGCCCTCGCCGTCGGCGGTCCGGCGCACGCGGACGACCGTCGTCCCGACGAACTCCTCGCCCGTATGACCCTGGAGGAGAAGGTCGGCCAGGTCTTCGTCTCGCGGGTGTACGGCCACTCGGCGACCGCGCCCGACCAGGCCGACATCGACGCCAACCTCGGCGAACACGGCGTCCGCACGGCCGCCGAGCTGCTCGCCCGCTACCGGCTCGGCGGGATCATCTACTTCGCCTGGGCGCACAACACCCGGGACCCGCGGCAGATCGCGGACCTCTCCGACGGTATCCAGCGGGCCTCCCTCCAACAGCCGCGCGGCCTGCCGGTGCTGATCTCCACCGACCAGGAGCACGGCGCCGTCTGCCGGGTGGGCCGCCCCGCCACCCTCTTCCCGGGCGCCATGGCGATCGGCGCCGGGGGCAGCCGTGCCGACGCCCGTACCCTCGGCCGCCTCGCCGGCCGTGAGCTGCGGGCGATGGGCATCCGGCAGGACTACTCCCCCGTCGCCGACGTCAACGTGAACCCGGCCAATCCGGTCATCGGCGTCCGTTCCTTCGGCGCCGACCCGACCGCGGTGGCCGCCCTGGTCGCGGCGGAGGCCGAGGGCTACCGGGCGGCGGGAGTGGCGGCGACCGCCAAGCACTTCCCCGGGCACGGCGACACCGCCGTCGACAGCCACACCGGCTTCCCCGTCATCACCCATTCGCGCGAGGAGTGGGAGACGCTGGACGCGGTGCCCTTCCGGGCGGCGATCGCGGCCGGCGTCGACTCCCTCATGACCGCGCACATCCTGGTCCCCGCCCTGGATGCCTCCGGGGACCCCGCCACCCTCTCCCGTCCGATCGTCACCGGCATCCTGCGCGAGAAGCTCGGCTACGACGGGGTCGTGGTCACCGACGCCCTCGACATGGCGGGGGTGCGCACGAAGTACGGCGACGACCGGGTGCCGGTGCTCGCGCTGAAGGCCGGTGTCGACCAGCTCCTCAACCCGCCGGACCTGGACGTGGCCTGGAACGCCGTCCTGAAGGCCGTCCAGGACGGGGAGCTCGCGGAGCGGCGGCTCGACGCATCGGTCCTGCGGATCCTGCGGCTGAAGGCACGGCTGGGTCTGTTCGACGAGCCGTACGTCAGCCCGGCCGACGTGGGGCGGACGGTCGGGGCGCCGGAGCACCTCGTCGCGGCCGACCGGATCGCCGAGCGGACCACGACGCTACTGGTCAACGAGGGACCGCTGCTGCCGCTCTCGCCCCGGACCCACCCCCGGCTCCTGGTGGTCGGTGCCGACCCGGCCTCCCCCACCGGCACCACGGGCCCGCCCACCGGCGTCCTGGCCGCCGCTCTCACCGCACTGGGGTTCAGGGCGACGGCCCTGGCCACAGGCATGGCCCCGTCCGCCGAGACGATCGCCGGGGCGGTGACGGCCGCGGGAGGGGCGGACGCCGTGGTGGTCGCGACCTACAACGTCACGGCGGCCGACGCGCAGCGGACGCTGGTGCGGCGACTGGCGGCGACCGGCCGGCCGGTGGTGGCGGTGGCCGTCCGCAACCCGTACGACGTGGCCCAACTCCCCTTCGTCCGCGCCTGCTTGGCAGCCTACTGCTGGACCGACGTCGAACTGCGGGCCGCCGCCCGGGTGATCGCCGGGGTGGTCGGACCGCGCGGGAAGCTGCCGGTGCCCGTGCGGCGGGCGGACGATCCGACGCAGGTGCTGTACCCGATCGGGCACGGCCTGACGTACTAGGTCGTGTCCGCGCCCTGGCCGCACGCCGACCGCCGGGGCGTGTCCCCGCACCGCGCGCGCTCGAAGACCGGTGACCTGCTCACGGTGTTCCGGGGCGCGCAGTCACCTCACCGGTGAACGGCACGACGGCCGACCGGCATGTGAGCCGGCCGGCCGTCGGGGCCGCTGTGCGCGGCGAGTTGGTGAGTGTCACGGACGCAGCGCGGGCTCCCGCTCCACGTCCCGGACGTCCAGCTTCGCGTCGAACTTCGCCAGCGGCCGGGCCTGCGAGACGGCGCTGGGCGCGACGCCCGCCCAGGCCAGGATCCGGGCCGTGGCCAGCGCCTTCTGGTCGGCGACCAGACCGGCGACGTTCGCTCCGTGGTTCAGGCCGGGGGCCGTGAGGACATAGCTGTCCTTCGCGCCCTTGCCGAGCCGGAAGCGTTCCGCGCCCCACGGGTCGTTCTGGCCGTAGACGAAGAGCATGTGATGGGCGTTGTGCTTGACCCAGGTGTCCACGTCGCGCATCGCCGACGGCTGGAACTTCATGGTGATGTCACGCGGGACGAAGTTCCGCGGGGGCTGGTAGCCGTAGCGGATGTACTTCTTCTCGATGGACGGGAAGTGGATGGTGGGGGCGCCCAGTTGGGTGCCCGCCTGGTAGTAGTACGGGGTGTACGGGGTCAGGCCCTGGTCCGTGTAGAACGAGAAGCCCGAGATCGTGTCGATGGACGTCCAGATCTCGTCGTCCGTCGCCGTGGCCGCGTCGGCCGGGATCGACTCGCAGTCGGCCAGCAGGCTGTACTGCCAGAAGCCCCAGACGTAGTCGAGGACGACGGCCTCGTAGGCGCGGTCCAGGCTGCCGATGGTGGTGAAGGTGAAGCCCTCCGCCGACGCGTAGTCCGCGTACTTCTTCTCCAGCGGCTCCCGGCGCACCAGCGCCTCGCGCTGTACGGCGTTCAGGCGGTCGCGGCACTCCTTGGTGCCGACGCCCGCGAAGAAGCGGTCGTAGGCGGAGTCCTCGTCGTTGACGACGTCGTTCGGGGCCACGTAGGCCACCACGCCGTCCATGTCCCTGGGGTAGAAGCGCTCGTAGTACGTCGCCGTCATGCCGCCCTTGGACCCGCCCGTGGAGATCCAGTTCTTGGTGTAGATCTTCTTCAGCGCCTTGAAGATGCGGTGCTGGTCGCTCGCCGCCTGCCAGATGTCCAGCTTGGACCAGTCGGCCGGGTCGGGGCGGGAAGGCGTGAAGAAGCGGTACTCCATGGAGACCTGGTTGCCGTCCACGATCTGGGTGGGCTCGCGGCGGCTGGGGGTGGTGGAGACGTTGTAGCCGCCGGTGTAGAAGACCGTGGGGCGCGCGGTGTCCTTGTGCAGCACGGTGATCCGCTGCTGGAACGTGCCCTTGGCGGGGTGCCGGTGATCCACCGGCTGGGTGTAGTTCAGGACGAAGTAGCGGTAGCCGGGGTACGGCTTCTCCTCGACCAGGCTCATGCCGGGTACGGCGAGGAGCCGGTCCTTGATGTCCGTGCCGGCGGTGGCCTTGGGCTCGGCGGCGGTGGCCGCCCCTGCCGTGGCCGCCGTGCTCAAGGTGCCTATGAGCACCGTGAGCGCCAGCAGCCATCTGAGCGCCTTGCGCATGCGCGTGCACCCTCCCTGTGAGACAGATGTGCGTCGCCGGAAGCTATCGGAGCAACACCCGTCACACCAGAGGGGATTGACGTACCGTGCCGTCACCTCGCGGGTCGGCTCAGCAGAGGATCCAGCCGGAGCGGTACGAACCGCCGGCCACCGCGCCGGTCACCCGCACACACCGGTGCCCCGCGTAGACCCTGGCCGGCGGGGAACTGCGCGTGTGCTTCCGCGACTTCGACACGGCGACATGGCCACGTGCCTGCACGCTCACCGAGACCAGCCGCCTGGTGCCGGGGTTCTTCTGGACGGTGACGGCACAGACGTAGCCACTGCCCTTGTAGACCAGCACGGAGCCGGTGGAGAAGGGCAGCGTCCGCACCTTGCGGCCCGGGCAGGACCCGGCGGAGGTCGCGGCATGGGCGCTGCCCGGCGCGACGACGGCGAGCAGCGCGGACACGATCGTCACGACCAGCCCGAGCACCAGCCGCCGGACCGTCCCGCTTCTCGCACCTGTGCCCACAGTCCCGCCCCTCCCACGTCCGCCGTACGCACGATCGCCGTACTGATGTACGGACGCACGGCACACGCCGAATGGTTGCCCTCACACCGCCGCGGGCTCGTCCTCGCCGACGAAGGTGCGCCAGAGGCGGGCGTATCTGCCGTCCAGGGCCAGGAGGGCGTCATGGGTGCCGTCCTCGACGACCCGGCCGTGATCCATCACCACGACGCGGTCCGCTCGGGCGGCGGTGGTCAGGCGGTGGGCCACGACCAGTGTGGTGCGGCGGCCGGTCAGGCGGTCCGTGGCCTGGTTGACCTGGGCTTCCGTGGCCAGGTCGAGGGCGGCCGTCGCCTCGTCGAGGAGCAGGACGTCCGGGTCGACGAGCTCGGCGCGGGCCAGCGCGATCAGCTGCCGCTGGCCGGCGGAGAGGTTGCGGCCGCGCTCGGCGACCTCGTGCAGGTAGCCGCCGTCGAGGGTGGCGATCATCTCGTGCGCGCCGACCGCCCTGGCCGCCGCCTCCACCTCGGCGTCGGTGGCGTCGGGCCGGCCGTAGGCGATGGCGTCGCGGACGGTGCCGGGGAAGAGATACGCCTCCTGCGGGACGACGCCCAGCCGGTGGCGGTACGAGGTGAGGTCGAGGGCGCGCAGGTCCGTGCCGTCGACGGTGACCCGGCCGCCGGTGGGGTCGTAGAAGCGGGCCACCAGCTTGACCAGGGTCGACTTGCCCGCGCCGGTCTCACCGACGAAGGCGACGGTCTGCCCGGCCGGGATGCGCAGCTCGATGCCGGTCAGGGCCTCTTCGGGCTCGTCGGCGGAGCCGTACTGGAAGTGCACGTCCTCGAAGGCGATCTCGCCGCGCAGCGAGAGGACCTCCTCCGGCTCGTCGGCGGACTCCGTGGACGTCGGCTCCCGGAGCAGCTCCTGGATCCGGCCCAGGGAGACGGTCGCCTGCTGGTAGCCGTCGAAGACCTGGGACAGCTGCTGGACGGGGGCGAAGAACAGGTCGATGTAGAGGAGGTACGCGACCAGCGCACCGGTGGTGAGGGTCGCCGCGTCCACCCGGCCGGCGCCCGCGATCAGCACCGCCGCCGCCGCGACCGACGACAGCAGCTGCACGAACGGGAAGTAGATCGAGATCAGCCACTGTCCCCGGATACGCGCCTGGCGGTAGCTGTCGCTGCGCTCCGCGAACCGTGCCGCGCCGTCCCGCTCGCGCCCGAAGGCCTGCACGATCCGGAGCCCGGACACCGACTCCTGGAGATCGGCGTTGACCGTCGACACCCGCTCGCGGGCCAGCTCGTACGCCTTCACGCTCGCCCGGCGGAAGAAGTACGTGGCGACGACCAGGGGCGGGAGCGTCGCGAAGACGACCAGCGCGAGCTGTACGTCGATGACCAGCAGGGCGCCCATGATGCCGAAGAAGGTGACGATCGCGACGAAGGCCGTGACCAGGCCGGTCTGCAGGAAGGTGGAGAGGGCGTCGACGTCCGTCGTCATCCTCGTCATGATCCGGCCGGTCAGCTCCCGCTCGTAGTAGTCGAGTCCGAGCCGCTGGAGCTGGGCGAAGATCTTCAGCCGGAGGGTGTAGAGGACGCGTTCGCCGGTGCGGCCGGTCATCCGGATCTCCCCGGTCTGCGCGACCCACTGCACCACTACGGAGAGCAGCGCGAGCAGCGAGGCCGCCCAGACGGCCCCCAGCGCCGCCCGGGTCACCCCCTGGTCGATGCCGTGCCGGATCATCACCGGCAGCAGCAGGCTGGTCCCGGCGTCGACGGCGACCAGGGCGAGGCTGACGAGAAGGGGCGCGCCGAAGCCGCGCAGCAGCCTGCGCAGGCCGTAGGACGCCTCCGGCCGGACCGCCTGCCGCTCGTCGACGTCGGGGGTGTCGACGAGCGGCGGCAGCGCCTCGATCTGGGCGAGCAGCTCGGGGGTGGCCGGCATCCCGGAGAGGGCGGTGTCCTTCGGCTCCCGGTCGCCGGTCCACAGCCGGGGGGTGACCCCGCGCTCGGCGTCGAACTCGGCGTCCAGTTCGTCGCGCAGTTCGTCGCGGGCGGAGGTGTCCTCGCCGGGCGCCCCGGGCTGGGCGTGGCCGGGCGAGACCCCGCCGAGCTCGTCGGGGTCGGTGAGCAGCCGGCGGTAGAGCGCGGAGCGTTCCTGGAGCTCCTCGTGGGTGCCGAGGTCGGCGAGGCGGCCGGCGTCCAGGACGGCGATGCGGTCGGCGAGGTTGAGGGTGGAGCGGCGGTGCGCGATGAGCAGGGTCGTGCGGCCCTGCATGACCTGTTTCAGGGCCTCGTGGATCTCGTGCTCGACCGCCGCGTCCACGGCGGAGGTCGCGTCGTCGAGGACCAGCAGCCGCGGGTCGGTGAGGATCGCGCGGGCGAGCGCGACCCGCTGGCGCTGGCCGCCGGAGAGGGTCAGACCGTGCTCGCCGACCGTCGTGTCGTAGCCGTGGGGCAGCTCGGCGATGAACCGGTCGGCCTGGGCGGCACGGGCCGCCGCCTCGATCTGCTCCTGGGTGGCCTCGGGACGGCCGTACGCGATGTTGGCGCGGACGGTGTCGGAGAAGAGGAAGGAGTCCTCGGGGACCAGGCCGATCGCGGCCCGCAGCGAGTCGAGGGTGAGCTCGCGGACGTCGTGGCCGCCGATGAGGACGGCACCCCTGCCGACGTCGTAGAAGCGGGGCAGCAGGAGGGAGACGGTGGACTTGCCGGAGCCGGAGGAGCCCACCACCGCGAGGGTCTCGCCGGGGCGGATCTCGAACGTGAGGCCGTCGAGGACCGGTCGGCCGGGGTCGTAGCCGAAGCTCACGTCGTCGAACTCGACGGTGGCGGGGGCGTCCGCGGGCAGTGCCTTGGTGCCGTCCTTCATCGACGGTTCGGTGTCGATCAGCTCCAGGACGCGTTCGGTGCCCGCGCGGGCCTGCTGGCCGACGGTGAGGACCACGGCGAGCATCCGTACCGGGCCGACGAGCTGGGCCAGGTAGGTGGAGAACGCGACGAAGGTGCCGAGGGTGATGTGGCCGCGCACGGCCAGCCAGCCGCCGAGCGCCAGCATGGCGACCTGGCCGAGGGCGGGGACGGCCTGGAGGGCGGGGGTGTAGGCCGAGTTCAGACGGATCGTGCGCAGCCGGCCGGCGAAGAGCCGGCGGCCGACCTCGCGCAGTTTGCCGGTCTCCTGGTCCTCCTGGCCGAAGCCCTTCACGACCCGGACGCCGCTGACGGCTCCGTCGACCACGCCCGCGACGCCCGCCGCCTGGGCCTGGGCGTACCAGGTGGCGGGGTGCAGCCTGGTACGGCTGCGCCTGGCGATGTACGCGAGGGCGGGTGCCACGGCGAGGGCGACCAGGGTGAGCGGGAGGGACAGCCAGGCCATGACGACCAGCGAGATCAGGAAGAGGAGCAGGTTCCCGATCGTCATCGGGAGCATGAAGAGCAGACCCTGGATGAGCTGGAGGTCGCTGGTGGCCCGGCCCACGACCTGGCCGGTGGACAGCTCGTCCTGACGCCGGCCGTCGAGGCGGGTGATCGTCTCGAACATCTCGGTCCGCAGGTCGTGCTGGACGTCGAGGGCGAGGCGTCCGCCGTAGTAGCGGCGCACGTAGGTGAGGACGTAGACGAGGACGGCGGCGGCGATCAGGGCTCCGGCCCAGGGGCCCATGTCCCGGCTGTGGTCGCCGATCACATCGTCGATGATCACCTTGGTGACCAGCGGGACCAATGCCAGGACGGCCATGCCGGCGAGCGAGGAGCCGAGCGCGAGCACGACGTTCACCGGGTGCCGCCAGGCGTACCCGGCCAGTCTGCGCGCCCATCCTCGCCGCTGCTCCCCCTGCTGCACTGCCACGCCGGTGCCTTCCTGTCGTCACTGGCCGTCCCGGTCGCCCGGTCGTCCTGTTCTGCCGGAAGGCACCAACGCCGAAAGAAGCGGATTTCATCCCTCCGCAACAGTCGGGGACGCACGGTCACAGCCGGTCAGCGGTGGCCGGACGCGGTCAGACGCGTACGCGCAGCCGGTAGAAGCGGGTCGTCTGGGCCGCGTTCTGGTTGTCGTCGCTGACCAGGAGCACCTCCAGGCGGCCCTTGGCCCGGCCGGTGATCACCATGCCCTCGATGTTGTCGAGCAGCGGGTTCGGCTGGGGCTGCTCGGCGGTCGCTCCCTGTGACGGGCAGTTCACGATGTCGGCGAGGAGCGTCTTCTTCACCAGGCGCACGCCGCCCTGGCCGGTGAGGTCCGCGATGCCGCCGGTGTCCGTGGCGTGGCGGGGGTCGGCCAGGTAGAGGCGGACCGTGTTGCCGACGCCGGCGGTGAAGCCGCGCTCCAGGACGAGGAGCCGGCCGTCGGGCAGGGCCTGGATCTCGGGGACGCCGAGGCCGGAGTCCGCGCGGTAGGCGTACTGGACCGAGAGCGCGAACCCGCCGTGCTGCCGCCGCCAGGTCTGGAAACGGACGATGCCCGCGCTGTCGCCGGAGATCGCGTACTCCATCGACGCGAGGAGGGTCCGCCCGCCGGGCAGCAGCGTCAGGCCCTCGAAGGTCTGGTTGGACGTGGCACGGCCGGCCGGGGCGACGAGGAGCGAGGACGGGACCGGAAGACGGTCGAGGATCCTGCCGTCGCGGCTGTAGCGGCGGATGGACGGCTCGGTCTCGGAGGTGATCAGACGGGTGCCGTCACCGTCGATGGCGAGACCCTCGCTGTCGAGTGCGGCGCCGCTCTCGTCGGCGAGCGGGACGACCGACTTCGGGGCGAGGGTCTTCGCGTCCAGGCCGAAGAGCGAGGAGCGGTCGGAGAGGGCCGCGAGGGAGCCGTCCCGGTCCAGGGCGAGCGCGGAGAAGTTGCCGACGAAGGTACCGTCGAAGGTCGTCTTGTCGAGGGCGTCGGAGAAGCCGTCGAGGGAGACGGCCGGTGAACAGGCCTTGTCCGTGGCCGTGTTGGCGACGGTGTGCGTGGCTGTGCTGGTGGCCGGGTGGGCGTCGGCGGGCCCGGCGGCGGTGGGAGTGGTGGCCGCCGCCAGGCCGACGGTGAGGGTGGCGAGTACGGTTCGCAGGCGCATGGGCGTCACCGTAGGCCGGGTCGGTGACGTGCGGTGGGACACCGAGTAAAGGCTCGTTCAGGAGGCGGCCAGGTCCTTGTGGATGACCTTGGCGACGCCCTGAATGGTCGTGATGCCGTAGTTCATGGTGCTGTTGCCGTGGGTGAGGACGGTCATGACGTAGTCGTGGCCGCCGCCCTTGAAGGTGCCGACGCTGTGCACCCGCCAGCCGTGCGTGGCGCGTGACAGCCACCCGTTCTTGACGTGCCAGCTGACCCCGGCCGGCCTCCCGTAGGGGGTACCCCAGCGCTGCGCGGAGACGACCTTGCCCATCAGCGTGTTGACGTAGGCGCGCGAGACGTCGGTCAGGACCGTGTTCTTGGCGGTCAGCAGCTTCAGCAGCTTCTGCTGGTCGGTGACGGTGATCTGGGTCAGGCCCCAGTAGCCGTTCGCGCCGGGCTTGGTCTGCGTCATCTTCGCGGCCGTCAGGAAGTTCTTGATCTTCGTCGTGCCGAGCTGCTTCCACAGGGTGGAGGTGGAGGCGTTGTCCGACTTGGTGATCATGGCCGTGGCGAGGGTCTTCTCACGGCTGGTCAGCGCCCGGCCGGTCTTCTGCGCGTCCCACAGCAGCGCGGACAGGACGGTGACCTTGACGACGCTGGCCGAGTCGAAGGCGGTGGAGGCACGCAGGGTGCAAGTGGTGTTGGTGGTGCGGTCGTAGAGGCCGACGGCGACCGTGCCCTTGCGGTTCGCCAGTGCGGCGGTGATGTCCTTCTTCAGCTTGGCCGCGAGCCCGGCCTTGGCCGACGTACAGCTCACGGTGGGGGTGGCGGCCGCGGCGGGCGTGGCGGCCGCCACGCCGCCTATGAGGACGCCGGCGGTGAGCCCGGCGCCGAGCAGCCTTCTGCTTCTTCGTGTCCGGTGAGTCATGACCTGTTGACACACAAGTTCGCACGAAAGGTTGTACGCATCGCCAAGGTTGTATGCGTCACCAAGGTCGTGTGCGTCACCAGGGTCGCGTGCGTCACCTCGGGTGTTGGGGAAAGCCTGGGCAACGCGTTACCGCGGCCTATGCGTTCTCACAGGCGGCGGCCAGCTCGACCACAGCGACCACCCACAACTGCCGTACAGCATGCGCAGGGTGACATCTGCCACCGATCCACTCCCCCACCCGACCGTGCCCCCTGCCGTGTCCCCGGACTGGGCCCCGCCGACGACCTCCGAGACGGCCCCCGCGACGCCCCCGCCGGACAGGGCGCCACGCTGGTCGCTGCCCGTGCTGATCGCGATCATGATCCTGGCGGGCGTGCTGTACTCCTGGAACCTGTCCGGGTCGAGCCTCAACAGCTTCTACAGCTCCGCGATCTACAGCGGTACGCAGAGCTGGAAGGCGTGGTTCTTCGGCTCGCTGGACGCCGGGAACTTCATCACCGTCGACAAGCCGCCGTTCGCGCTCATGATCATGGGCCTGTCCTGCCGGATCTTCGGGTTCGGCACCTGGCAGATGATGCTGCCGGAGGTCGCGGCGGCGCTGGGCACGATCTGGATCCTGCACTCCTCGGTGAAGCGGGTCTTCGGACACGCGGCCGCCGCCGTCGCGGCCCTCGTGCTCGCGCTGACGCCGATCACCGTCGCCATCAACCGCGACAACAACCCGGACACCGTCCTCGTCCTGCTGATGGTGGCCGGCGCGGCCCTCGCCCTGCGGGCCACCCGCGACGACCGGCTGCTGCCGCTCCTCGGCTCCGCGGTCTGCTTCGGGCTCGCCTTCAACACCAAGATGCTCCAGGGCTACATCGCCCTGCCGGCCGTCTTCGCCGTGTACCTGTACGCGTCGAGGCCGGGCTGGAAGAAGAAGGCCGTGAACCTGGCGCTGGCCGCCGTGGCGCTGGCCGCGGCCAGCTTCTGGTGGGCGACGGCGGTGTCCCTGGTGCCCGCCGACGACCGGCCGTACATCGGCGGTTCGACCGACGGCAGCGCCTGGGACCTGATCATGGGCTACAACGGCCTGGGCCGGGTCCTCGGCGGCGAGGGCAACGGCGGGGGCGGCGGAGGCGGCGGATCCTTCGCCGGGACCGCGGGCATCGGCCGGATGTTCAACGACGTCCTCGGCGGCCAGATCTCCTGGCTGATCCCGTTCGCGGGCATCGCGCTCGTCGCCGGCCTGGTGCTGCGCGGCCGGGCCCCCCGCACCGACCCCACCCGCGCCGCGCTGGTGCTGTGGGGCGGCTGGCTGGTGCTGCACTACCTGACCTTCGCCATGGCCGAGGGCACCATGCACCCCTACTACACGACCGCGCTCGCCCCGGGCATCGCGGCGCTGTGCGGTGGCGGCGGGATCATGCTGTGGCGTGCCCTGCGCGGCGGTGACGCCCGCTGGTCGTGGGTGCTGCCCGTGGGGCTCGCGGTCACCGGCGTCTGGGCGATCGTGCTGCTGCGGCGCGCCACCGGCTGGAACACCTGGCTGTGGCCGGTCGTCGGCGTGGTCATGGTCCTCGCGATCGTGGGCCTGTTCGTGCTGCGCTCCGCGAGCTCCGGCGTCAGGGTCCGGCTGCTCGGCGCGTCCGTCGCCGCGGCGATCGTGGCGGCCCTCGCCGGTCCGACGGCGTACGCCGCCTCGCCGGCCTTCGGTTCTTCCAGCGGCATGATGGGCGGCACCAACCCGACCGCGGGTCCGTCCACCGGTGGCGGCATGGGCGGTCCCGGCGGCGGCGGTGGCCGGGGCGGCTTCGGCGGCGGCAACGGTGGTCCCGGCGGCCAGGCGCCCGGTGGCACCCAGCAGGGCGGCCAGGCCGGCGGCGAGTTCCCCGGCGGCGCGGGCGGCGGCAACGGCGAACTCCCGCAGGGCGGCGCACCCAGCGGCGCGCCGAGCGGCGGCCAGGGCGGCCAACAGGGCGGCACGAACGGCGGGTTGCCCGGCGGCGCGCAGGACGGCGGCGAGAGCGGCACGGCTCCGGGCGGCGGCACCGGTGGTGGCCCCGGCGGCGGTACCGGTGGCGGCGGCATGGGCGGCGCCGACAGCGAGCTCATCTCGTACCTGGAGAAGCACCAGGACGGCGCCACCTGGCTGATCGCGGTCTCCAACTCGCAGAGCGCGGGCCAGATGATCCTCAGCAGCGGCAAGCCCGTCATCTCCATGTGGGGCTTCACCGGCAGCGACCAGGCGATGACCCTCGCCAAGCTCAAGGAACTGGTGAAGAAGGGCGAGCTGCACTACATCCAGCTCGGCGGCGGCGGTATGGGCGGCAACAGCAGCCTGAACCAGGAGATCACCGCCTGGGTGCAGAAGAACGGCACGGCGGTGCCGGAGAGCGCCTACGGCTCGACGTCGAACTCCGCGACCGGCTCCGGCTCCGCGACCGGCTCCGGCTCCGCGACCGGCTCCGGTTCCGCGACCGGCACGGGCTCTGAGCCCTCCGGCTCGGACGCCTCGGGCACGGACACCTCGTCGCAGAGCAACCAGTCGACGATCTACCGGCTGGACGCCTCGGACGTGAGCTGACCGGCACGGCCCAACGGTCCAGAACGGCCCCTGACTTCACTGTCGGGGGCCGTTTCGTCGTAAGAAAGCGCGTTCAACTCGCGTAGACAAGGGGCAATTTGCCGGTTCCCGTCACCTGATGGACATGTCAGATTCATTGCCATGACCGCATGTGCATGTCACTCTCCCGATTGCCGCCTCCAATCAACCCGCGTAGATCGGACACCCCACATGCTGGCGACACGCATACGCCGATGGAAGTCGGTGGCGCTTGCCACCACTGCCGTCCTGGTCGGTCTCACCGCGCCCGCGCTCACCGCGACCCCCGCCGCGGCGACCACGACGGCCTACGACGCGACGTACTACAAGAACGCGGTCGGCAAGACGGGCACGAGCCTGAAGTCCTCGCTGCACACGATCATCAGCAGCCAGACGAAGATCTCGTACTCCGCGGTCTGGGAAGCCCTGAAGGCCACCGACCAGGACCCCAACAACAGCAGCAACGTCATCCTGCTGTACAGCGGTGTCTCGCGAGCCAAGTCCCTCAACGGCGGTGACGTCGGCGACTGGAACCGCGAGCACACCTGGGCCAAGTCCCACGGCGACTTCGGCGAGGTGACCGGTCCGGGCACGGACCTGCACCACCTGCGTCCCGCGGACGTCCAGGTCAACAGCATCCGCGGCAACCTGGACTTCGACAACGGCGGCAGCGCGGTCACCAACGGCGGCGGCAGCACCGTCGACTCCGACTCCTTCGCGCCGCGCGCCGCGGACCGGGGCGACGTGGCCCGCATGATCCTCTACATGGCCGTGCGCTACGAGGGTGACGACGGCTTCGCCAACCTGGAGCCCAACGAGAAGGTGGGCAACGGCAGCAACCCCTACATGGGCAAGCTCTCCGTACTCAAGGCGTGGAACGAGGCGGACCCGCCGAGCGCCTTCGAGGAGAAGCGCAACCAGGTCATCTACGACACCTACCAGCACAACCGCAACCCGTTCATCGACCACCCGGAGTGGGTCGAGGCGATCTGGTAGGACCCGCGGCGAGATCGAGGAGGGGCTGAACTTCCCTTGACGAAAGGGGGGTTCAGCCCCTCTCGGCGTACCGGGGCACGCACCGAAGGAGTCGGTGTGATGGAACGACTAGTTCCCTCACACCGGTGAAGTCGGATCTTCGTCCCGGGCATGTCGCCCGGCCCGGGCGCGAGGCTGGGGGCGCCTCGGCAGATCCGCCGGGAGCGATCCCGACTCCTTTTCCCGGAGACGCTCATGAAGCTTCGCGCCTGGTCCTTCGCCGCCGCTCTCGCCCTCACCGCTCTCGCCCTGCCCGCCCAGAGCGCCTCGGCGGCCGCGGCGCCGTCCTGTCCCGACGGATCGATCTGTTTCTACAGCGGCGAGAACTTCCGCGGCAGCAGCTGGGAGTGGACCGCCCGCAGCGGCTACCGCGACATGCCGCCCGCCCTCCACGACCACGTGGGTTCCTTCGTCTCCAGTACCCGCGCCTGTTTCATCAACTGGGGCCCGGTGGAGAAGCGGAACGTCTTCAACGCCGACTACCGCACCCGCTACCTGGGCGACTTCGGCGGCCGGATCGACGCGGTGGGCCCCGGCGCCTGCTGACCTCTGCCCCCGTCCCGCCGCTCGCCATCCCCCGCTCGGCCCTCCCGCTCGGTCCTATCGCTCGCCCTCACCGCGGGGTGCGCCGTACCAACGCCACCGGCTGAGACGCGCGTGACCCGGGATCTCTCCCCGGCCGGTGGCCCACAGCAGGGTGGGCCACCGGTCGGTGCCGGCCGGGGCGTCCGGGAAGAGCCTCGCCAGCACCCGGTCGCACAGTCCGGCGTCCGGCTCCCACCGGACACCGAGCCCCTCGGCGACGTCATGCAGATGGACCAGCGTCTCGACGACCCCCATGGCGGCGAACCCCTCGGGGTCGGAGACGCCGAAGACGTGGTGCGCCCGGACGCCCGCCGGCGTGGTCCGCACCATCGCGGTCAGCAGCGCCCCGCAGGCCTCCAGCACCTGCGCGAGTCCGGCCGCCCCGGCCCTGCGGTCGGCGAAGACGACGTTCGCCGGCGCACCGGGCCGCTCCGCGCGCCACACGAAGGGCACCTCGGCGTCCGAGGGCTCGCCCCGCGGGCCCAGTTGGGCGGCGTAGGCGAACAGGTCGTCGGCCAGATGCTCGACGGTCTCCCAGCAACTCCATTCCAGGGAACCGGCCTTGGCGTCCCAGTCGGCCGCCTCGGCCCCGCGCAGCGCGGCCACCGCCGACCGGACCGCCTCCTGCACGTCGTCGGCGGTGACGGGGCCGGGTGATCCGTGTGCTTCAGACATGGCGGGACCGTATCAACGGCCTTGCCTAGGACAGGTGCGTGGGCGCGAACATCCGCAGCACCGCCGGGAGGAGGACCACCGAAGGGCCGGGCGTGGACAAGGCCTTCGCCAGGTCCGCCTCCAGGGTCTGCGGAGACGTCCGCACCCCCGGTACCCCGAAGGACTCCGCCAGGGCCACGTAGTCCGGGCGGGTCAGCTCGGTGGCCGTGGGCTCGCCGAAGGCGTCGGTCATGTACTCGCGCAGGATGCCGTAACCGCCGTCGTCGACGATCAGCCAGGTGACGTTCAGGTCGTACTGCCGGGCCGTCGCCAGCTCCGCGATCGAGTACAGGGCGCCGCCGTCCCCCGACACCGCCAGCACCGGGCGGGTCGGGTCGGCCGCCGCCGCGCCCAGCGCCGCCGGGAAGCCGTAGCCCAGGCCGCCCGCGCCCTGGGCCGAGTGCATGTGGTTGGGGCCCTTCGCGTCGAAGGCCGACCAGGCCCAGTAGGCGAGGATCGTCATGTCCCAGAAGGACGGGGAGTCGGCCGGCAGCGCCTTGCGGACCGACGCCAACACCTCCTGCTCCAGGGTGAGTTCCTGGGCGGCGATGCGGTCCGCGACCTTCGCGAGGACCTCACGGACGCGCTCGGCGGCCTCCGGCCGGGCCCGCTCCACCACCGGCTCCACCGTCTCGAGGAGCGCCTGCAACGCCAGTCGCGCGTCCGCGTGGATGCCGAGCGCCGGATGGTTCGACTCCAGCTTCCCCAGGTCCGCCTCGATCTGGACGACCCGGCCCCGCGGCTTGAACGTGTAGTAGTTGGAGGAGAGTTCACCGAGCCCGGAGCCGACGACCAGCAGGACGTCCGCGTCCTCGAGGAAGTCCGTGGTGTGCCGGTCCTCGATCCAGGACTGGAGCGAGAGGGGGTGCGTCCAGGGGAACGCGCCCTTGCCGCCGGGCGTGGTGACCACCGGGGCCTGCAGGGCCTCCGCCAGCTGCTTCAGCTTGCCCGAGGCGTCCGACCGTACGACCCCACCGCCCGCGATGATCGCCGGACGGGCCGCCCTCGACAGCAGGTCGGCCGCCACGGCGGTCAGTTCGGGGCGCGGCGGCAGCTCTTCGGGGAAGGCGTCGCCGCCGGTGACCACCGGGATCCGCGTCTGCGCGAGGAGCACGTCCTGCGGGATCTCCACCCACACCGGGCCGTGCGGCACGCTCAGCGCGGACTTCCAGGCCGCCTCGATCGCGGACGGGATCTGCGACTGGGTGCGGACGGTGTGGACCGACTTCACCACGCCACGGAACGAGGCCGCCTGGTCGGGCAGTTCGTGCAGATAGCCGTGGCGGCCGCCGCCCAGGCCGGCGGTCGGGATCTGACTGCTGATCGCCAGCACCGGTGCCGAGGCGGCCGCCGCCTCCTGGAGCGCCGCGAGCGAGGTCAGCGCGCCCGGGCCGGTCGACAGCAACAGCGGGGCCGCCTCCCCCGTGATGCGGCCGTAGGCGTCCGCCGCGAACCCCGCGTTGTTCTCCACCCGCAGGCCGATGTACCGCAGCGAGGAGCGGCGCAGCGCGTCGAACATGCCGAGCGCGTGCTGGCCGGGCAGCCCGAAGACGGTGGTGGCGCCGAGCCCGGCCAGGGTCTCCACGACCAGGTCCCCGCCGTTGCGACCGGAGGGAGGGTTCAGAGCAGCGGCGGTCTGCGCCTCCGTCGGGCGGAGTACCAGGTCGTGGTCGTGGGTCACTTCGCGCGAGCCTCGGCAATCTGTCGGGACATGATCGTGGTCAGTTCGTACGCCGTGTGGGACGCGGCCACCGACGTGATCTCCGCGTGATCGTACGCGGGGGCCACCTCGACGACGTCCGCCGAGACCAGGTTGCACGAGGCCAGGCCGCGCAGGATCTCCAGGAGCTCGCGCGAGGTCATGCCGCCCGCCTCCGGGGTCCCGGTGCCGGGGGCGTGCGCCGGGTCGAGGCAGTCGATGTCGATGGAGATGTAGAGGGGGCGGTCGCCGATGCGCTGCCGCAGCTGGTCGGCGACCTCGTCGGCACCGCGCCGGTAGATGTCGGCCGAGGTGACGATGCCGAAGCCCATCTTCTCGTCGTCGGTGAGGTCCTGCTTGCCGTACAGCGGGCCGCGGGTGCCGACGTGGGAGAGCGCCTCGGTGTCGAGGATGCCCTCCTCCACGGCCCGGCGGAACGGCGTGCCGTGGGTGTACTCCGCGCCGAAGTACGTGTCCCAGGTGTCGAGGTGCGCGTCGAAGTGGAGCAGGGCCACGGGCCCGTGCTTCTTCGCGACCGAGCGCAGCAGCGGCAGCGCGATGGTGTGGTCGCCGCCCAGGGTCATCAGGCGGGCTCCGGTGCCGAGCAGGTCGTCGGCCGCCGCCTCGATCGTCTCCACGGCCTCGTGGATGTTGAACGGGTTCACCGCGATGTCGCCGCCGTCCGCCACCTGGGCGAGGGCGAAGGGGGAGGCGTCCTGCGCCGGGTTGTACGGCCGCAGCAGCCGGGACGCCTCGCGGATCGCGTTGCCGCCGAAGCGGGCGCCCGGCCGGTACGAGACGCCCGAGTCGAACGGCACGCCCACCACGGCGACGTCGGCGCGGCCGACCTCGTCGAGGCGGGGCAGCCGGGCGAAGGTCGCGGGACCGGCGTACCGCGGGACGCGGGAGGAGTCGACGGGGCCGCGGGGTGTCTCGTTGCCACTCATGGAAATGCTCTCTTTCTTACGCTTCGTCGCGTATGTACTACTACTCGTATGACTGTACTGGGACGTCTACCGGGACACCGGGACGGGGGAGGTTCCGGCCGTCCCGGGGGTCCGTCCGGCCAGTCGCTCGCGCCAGGCGGCCAGTACGGCGGGGTCGGTGGCCGGGGTCGCCAGGGACACGGCGAGGTAGGCGGCCAGGGAGGCGAGGAGGCCGTAGTAGACCGGCTCGTTGGCGAGGATGCCGTAGCCGGCCATCAGGCCGATCACCGCGACGCCACCGACCACGACGGAGGCGAGGGCGCCGTGGACCGTGCCGCGCTTCCAGAGCAGTCCGCCGAGGATGGGCACCAGCAGCCCGCCGACGAGCAGGTTGTACGCCACCGTCAGCGCCTCGACGACGTTGTTCAGGGCGATCGCCGTGACGATCACCGCGACGCCCATCAGGAGGATGAACAGGCGGTTGCCCCTGACCTCGTCGCGCTCCTCGCCTACGGCGCCGGCGACGCCCCGCAGCCGGGACCAGATGTCGTTGTTGGCGACGGTCGCGCAGGCGATCAGCGCGCCGGACGAGGTCGACATCACCGCGGCGAGCGCGGCGGCCAGCACCAGTCCCCGCACGCCGACCGGGAGTTCGTCCTTGACGATGGTCGCGAAGGCGGCGTCCGCGGAGGCGAGGTTCGGGTAGAGCACCTTGGCCGCCGTGCCGATGACGGCGCCGGCGAGGGCGTACACGAGGCAGTAGGTGCCCGCGACCGTGCCGCCCCACTTCGCCGTCCGGTCGCCGCGGGCGGTGAACACGCGCTGCCAGATGTCCTGGCCGATGAGCATGCCGAAGGTGTAGATCAGCACGTAGGTGAAGATGGTCTCGCCGCCGATGCCCAGCGGGTCGAAGTAGCCGGTCGGCAGCTTCGCCTTCATCTCGCCGAAGCCGCCCGCCCTGACCACCGCGATCGGCAGCAGCAGCAGAAGCACGCCGATCGTCTTCACCACGAACTGCACCATGTCGGTCAGGGTGATCGACCACATGCCGCCGAGCGTCGAGTACGCGACGACGATCGAGCCGCCGAGGACGATCGCGACGGTCCTGTTCATGTCGAAGAGGACGTCGAAGATGGTGGCGTAGGCGATGGTCGACGTCACGGCGAGCATCAGGGTGTACGCCCACATCACCACGCCCGAGATCACACCGGCCCGGCCGCCGTAGCGCAGGTCCAGCATCTCGGAGACCGTGTAGACCTTGAGGCGGGCGATCCGGGCCGAGAAGAAGACGGAGAGGGCGAGCAGGCCCAGGCCGATGGTGAACACCATCCAGGCGCCGGACAGCCCGTACTGATATCCCAGACCCACGCCACCGATGGTGGACGCGCCGCCGAGGACGATCGCCGCCATGGTGCCGGAGTACATGACGGGCCCGAGGCGGCGCCCGGCGACGAGGAACTCGCTCTTCGAGCGGGCGCGGCGCATGCCCCACCAGCCCATGGCCAGCATGCCGGCCAGATAGACGGCGATCACGGTGTAGTCGACGGCCATGGGGGCCCACCCTTCTCGATGGCTGAGGTGGTTCGGGAGTTGACCCTAGGTGGCCGAAAAGTGCCCTGGAAGTGTACGTTTCATCCATTCGACCCGCGCTCAGTAGAGGGATCGTCCATAGTGCCGGAGCCCGCCGTACCCCCCGCCGTACCTCCCACCCCACCGGTCCCGCTCGCCGCCCTGCTCGCCCGCGAGGACCTCGCCCTGCGGCAGATCGCCGGGCCCGCCGATCCCGGCACCGTGCTGCACGGGGCACACACCTCGGAGATGGCCGACCCGTACCCGTATCTGCTGGGCGGCGAGCTGCTGCTGACGGCGGGCGTACACATCCCCGAGGCGGCCGGGTCGGGGACGTACTTCGCGGACTATGTCTCGCGGATCGTCGCGGCGGGCGGCGCGGCGCTCGGGTTCGGGGTCGCGCCGGTGCACGACACCGTGCCGAGGGCACTGGTCGCCGCCTGCGAGGCGTACGAGCTGCCGCTCCTGGAGGTGCCCCCGCAGACGACGTTCTCGGCCGTGGCCCGCGCGGTCTGGCAGCTGATGGAACGGGCCCGCACCGCCGAACTGCGCCGGGTGACCGAGGCCCAGCAGAGCCTCGCGGCCGCCGCCTCCCGTCCGGACCCGGTCCCGTCCGTCCTGCGGCAGCTCGCCCAGCGGGTCGGGGGGCGCGCGGTGCTGTACGGGCCGGAGGGGACGGAGATCGCGGGGGCGGGACGGACGTCCGCGGACGCGCCCCTCGCCGGGCTCGCCCGCGTCCTTCTCTCCCGTGCCTCCGTCACCGCCGGCGACACCGCCCCCGACGGCACCCATCTCGCCGCCTACGCGCTCGGGGCAGGCCGCGGGTTCGTGCTCGGGGTGGCGGCGCCCCGGCGTGACCCCGGTGACCACACCATCGCCTCCGTCGCCGCCGTCCTGCTCTCGCTCCTCACCGGCGAGCACCAGAGCGGCTCTGGGGCGGCCCGCTCGTCGGCGCTCGTACGGCTGCTGCTGGGGGCCGTGCCCGCCGAGGTGGCCCCGCTGCTGGGGGGCGATCGGTGGTTCGTCGTGCACGCCCGTCCGGACGCGCAGGCCGTCGACCCGGTGGCGGCCTCCGCGCTGGGCGCCGGCCTCGGATCACCGCTGGTCGACCTCGCGCACGACGTCGTACGGGTCCTCGTCCCGGCCGACGGCCCGCCGCGGCCGCAGCCGGGCTGGACCCTCGGCGTCAGCGCGGAAGCGGCCCCCGCCGACTGGCCGGCCGCCGACGCGCAGGCGGCCCGCGCGCTGGCCCGGGCGCGCGCCACCCGCACGGCGCTCGTCCGGCACGGCTCCGGGGCCGGACTGCGGGACCTGGTGCCCGACGACGAGGCCCGGGCCCACGCCCGGGCGCTCCTCGCCCCGATCCGGACGGGCGCAGCGAGCGCCGCGCTGCTCGAGACACTGCGCACCTGGCTCTCCCTGCACGGCAGTTGGGACCGTACGGCGGTGGCGCTGTCCGTGCACCGCAACACCGTGCGGCAGCGGATCGCCCGCTGCGCGGCCCTGTTGGGGACCGACCTGGACGATCCGGACGTCCGGATGGAGCTGTGGTTCGCCCTGAAACAACAGTGAGTGACGCGTGTCCCAGCGTCCGGAACAGCACAGACGCGCACCGCCCGCTGCCTCACAATGGAAACCATGCCGATACCCGGGACGCCCAGCCGCGCCGAACTCGTCGACCATCTCGTCAGAACCCGTATCGCCGGGGACGTCGCCACGCCCCGCGAGAACAACCTCTCCCACTACCGCCAGCTCGCCAACGGTGTCCGCAACTTCTGGCTCGGCCTGGAACTCGGCGACCGCTGGACCGACGAGCAGGACGTGCTCGCGGTGATGGCCGAGCGGGTCGGCGTGAACGACGATCCCGAGTACCGCTACGGCCAGGACACCATCGACCCCGAGCTGACGGTCGACGGCCTGGACCGGCTCGCCGCCCGGCTGCGCAAGGCGGCCGAAGGACGCCAGCGGGTCCTCTTCGCCACCGGCCACCCCGGTGGTCTCCTCGACGTGCACCGCGCCACCGCCGCGGCCCTGCGCGCGGCCGGCTGCGAGATCGTCGTCATCCCGGAGGGGCTCCAGACGGACGAGGGGTACGTCTGGCAGCTGGCCGACGTGGCGGTCCTCGAACACGGCGCCACGCTCTGGCACACCCACTCGGGCGAGCCGATGAAGGCGATCCTCACCGCGCTCGAACGCGAGGGCCGGCCGCTGCCCGACCTGGTCGTCGCCGACCACGGCTGGGCGGGCTACGCCGGGCAGCACGGCGTCGACTCCGTCGGTTACGCCGACTGCAACGACCCGGCGCTGTTCATCGCCGAGTCGGAGGGCACCGTCCAGGTGGCGGTCCCCCTCGACGACCACGTCGTCAGCCCGCGTCACTACGACGTGATGACGGCGTACCTGCTGGCGGAGGCGGGGCTGACCGAGTAGGCGAGGTCGAAGCCCCGGGAGAGGGCGCCGCACGCGCGGGTGCGGCGCCGGGTGCTCAGTCGCCCCGGGGGGCGCGAACCACACCCTCCTGGATCACCGAGACGGCGAGCCGCCCGTCCTGGGTGTAGATGCGGGCCTGGCCGAGGCCCCGGCCGCCGTGCGCGGAGGGCGACTCCTGGTCGTAGAGGAGCCACTCGTCGGCGCGGAACGGGCGGTGGAACCACATCGCGTGGTCCAGGGACGCCCCCACCACGTCACCGACCGCCCAGCCGCCGCGCCCGTGCGCGAGCAGGACCGAGTCGAGGAGCGTCATGTCGGAGACGTAGGTGGCGAGGACGACGTGCAGGTGGGGGTCCCCCCGAACGGAGTTCGGGGGAGGGTCGTCGGCCAGCTTGCCGTTGGCGCGGAACCAGACCTGGGAGTGCGGCTCGCGCGGCGCGCCGAACCGGCCGTACGGCGGCTCGTCGACATAGCGCAGGTCGACCGCCTCGCGGGCCTCCAGAAACCTCTCGACGACCTCGGGATCGAGGTGGGCGTAGCCGCGCAGCCGTTCCTCGGAGGTCGGCAGCGTGGCCGGGTCCGGGGCGGGCGGCATGGGGGTCTGGTGGTCGAAGCCCTCCTCGTACCGCTGGAAGGAGGCGGACAGCGCGAAGATCGGCTGTCCGTGCTGGACGGCGACGACGCGGCGCGCGGTGAAGGACCGGCCGTCGTTCATCCGGTCGACCGTGTAGACGATGGGCGCGCCCGGGTCGCCCATGCGCAGGAAGTACGCGTGCAGGGAGTGGGCGAGCCGGTCCTCGGGGACCGTCCGTCCGGCGGCGACCAGCGCCTGCGCCGCCACCTGCCCGCCGAAGACGCGCGGGACGACGGCGGAGCGGGACCGGCCGCGGAAGATGTTCTCCTCGATCTGCTCGATGTCGAGCAGATCGAGGAGATCCTGTAGTGCCTGGCTCATGGCGTCTGGTTGTAGCGGCCCGTAGTTGCGGGCTGCTTACAGACCCATGTCCTTCGCGATGATCGACTTCATGATCTCGCTGGTGCCGCCGTAGATGCGGTTGACGCGGTTGTCCGCGTACAGGCGGGCGATCGGGTACTCGTTCATGAACCCGTAGCCGCCGTGCAGCTGGAGGCAGCGGTCGATCACCCGGTGGGCGACCTCGGTGCAGAACAGCTTGGCGCTGGCGGCCTCGGCCGGGGTCAGCTCGCCCGCGTCCAGGGCCTCCGTGGCGCGGTCGGCGACGGCCTCGGCCGCGTCCACCTCGGCCTGGCAGGCGGCCAGCTCGAACTTGGTGTTCTGGAAGTGCGCGACCGGCTTGCCGAAGACCACGCGCTCCTGCACGTACTGCTTGGCGAACCGGACGGCGGCCTTGGCCTGCGCGTACGCGCCGTAGGCGATGCCCCAGCGCTCGGAGGCGAGGTTGTGGCCGAGGTAGTAGAAGCCCTTGTTCTCCTCGCCGAGCAGGTCCTCGACGGGCACCTTGACGTCGACGAACGCCAGCTCGGCGGTGTCGGAGGTCTTCAGGCCGAGCTTGTCCAGCTTGCGGCCGATCGAGTAGCCCTCGGCCTTGGTGTCCACCACGAAGAGGGAGATGCCGTGGCGGCGGTCCTCGGCGGTGGGCGCGGCGGTACGGGCGCAGACGATCATGCGGTCGGCGTGCACGCCACCGGTGATGAAGGTCTTGGAGCCGTTGAGGATGTAGTGCGTGCCGTCCTCGGAGAGCTTGGCGGTGCTCTTCATGCCCGCGAGGTCGGAGCCGGTGCCCGGCTCGGTCATCGCGATCGCCCACATCTCCTCGCCGGAGACGAACTTCGGCAGGAAGCGCTTCTTCTGCTCGTCGTCGGCGAGCAGCTTGATGTACGGCAGACCGAGCAGCACGTGCACACCGGAGCCACCGAAGGAGACACCCGCGCGGGCGGTCTCCTCGTACAGCACGGCCTCGAACTTGTACGAGTCGATGCCGGCGCCGCCGTACTCCTCGTCGACGCGGATGCCGAAGACGCCGAGCTCGGCGAGCTTGTAGTAGAAGTCGCGCGGCGCCTGGCCGGCCGCGAACCACTCGTCGTAGACGGGGACGACCTCGGCCTCGATGAAGGCCCGGAGGGTCTCCCGGAACGCCTCGTGATCCTCGTTGAACACCGTACGGCGCACCGCCGGCCCCTCTCTGCGCCTAAGCCGGCGCCGCTCTCGCGGATGTGGTCGCTCGCCGTCGGGGTGCTCGATCGATTGCCGCGACCCCATGGCTAAGCGCTTGCTCAGAGAACAACCGTACCGGCGAGTACGAAGAGCGTCCAGGGTGGGGCGGGGGTAACGCTCGTCACTCCACGGCCGCCGCGAAGGCCCCCCGCGCCATCCGGTGCAGGAGGGCGGCGGTGGTCGCGCGGCCCGGCAGGGAACCCGGTCGGCCGAGGTGCGGGGTGGAGTTCAGCAGACCGAAGACGGAGTGCACCGCGGAACGGGCGGTCGGCTCGGCGAGGCCCGGATAGACGGCACGCAGGGCCTCCACCCACAGTTCGACGTACTGCCGCTGGAGCTGGCGGACCAGCTTGCGGTCGCTGTCACGGAGGCGGTCCAGCTCACGGTCGTGCAGGGTGATCAGAGGACGGTCGTCGAGGGCGAAGTCGATGTGGCCCTCGACGAGCGAGTCGAGGAACGCCTCGGGCGATACGCCGTCGGCCTCCTGGAGGCGCAGCTTCGCACCGGTCAGCAGCCGGCCGCTGATTCCGACCAGCAGCTCGGCGAGCATCGCGTCCTTGCCCGGGAAGTGCCGGTAGAGCCCCGGCCCGCTGATGCCGACGGCGGCGCCTATCTCGTCCACCCCCACGCCGTGGAACCCGCGCTCGGCGAACAGCCGCGCGGCCTCCCTGAGGATCTGCTCGCGACGGGTGGGGGCGTCGGTTCTCGTGGCCATGAAGGCAATTCTAGACAGGGAGGTTAGCGGTCGTTAACCTGAAGGAAATGGTTAACGCTCATTAACAGTCGATCACTGGGTGAGGGGACCGCAAGGATGGAGCAGGCACCGGAGCTGACGAGCGCGGCAGACCCCGCGTCGGAGGCCTGGCGGGCCAACGAGGCGGCGCACCGCGCACTCGTCGACGAGCTGCGCGGCAAGCTGGCCGCGGCCCGGCTGGGGGGTGGGGAGAAGGCGAGGGCACGCCATACCGCGCGCGGGAAGCTGTTGCCCCGGGACCGGGTCGACACCCTCCTGGACCCGGGTTCGCCCTTCCTGGAGCTCGCCCCCCTGGCCGCCGACGGCATGTACGAGGGGCAGGCCCCGGCGGCCGGGGTCATCGCCGGGATCGGGCGGGTCGGCGGGCGCGCGTGCGTGATCGTCGCCAACGACGCCACCGTCAAGGGCGGCACGTACTACCCGATGACGGTGAAGAAGCATCTGCGGGCCCAGGAGGTCGCCCTCGAGAACCGGCTGCCCTGTCTGTATCTCGTGGACTCGGGCGGGGCCTTCCTGCCCATGCAGGACGAGGTGTTCCCGGACCGGGAGCACTTCGGGCGGATCTTCTACAACCAGGCCCGGATGTCCGGGGCCGGAATCCCCCAGATCGCCGCGGTGCTGGGCTCGTGCACGGCCGGCGGGGCCTACGTCCCGGCCATGAGCGACGAGGCCGTCATCGTCCGCGGCCAGGGCACGATCTTCCTGGGCGGGCCCCCGCTGGTGAAGGCCGCCACCGGCGAGGTCGTCACCGCGGAGGAGCTGGGCGGCGGCGAGGTGCACGCGCGGGTGTCCGGCGTGACCGACCACCTCGCGGAGGACGACGCGCACGCGCTGCGGATCGTCCGCGACATCGTCGGCACACTCCCCGCGCGCGGGCCCCTGCCCTGGGAGGTGCGGCCGTCCGTCGAACCCAAGGTCGACCCCTACGGGCTGTACGGCGCGGTGCCCGTCGACTCCCGCACCCCCTACGACGCGCGCGAGGTCATCGCGCGCGTGGTCGACGGCTCCCGCTTCGCGGAGTTCAAGTCCGAGTTCGGGCAGACCCTGGTCACCGGCTTCGCCCGGATCCACGGCCACCCGGTCGGCATCGTCGCCAACAACGGCATCCTGTTCTCCGAGTCCGCCCAGAAGGGCGCCCACTTCATCGAGCTGTGCGACCAGCGCGGGATTCCGCTGGTGTTCCTCCAGAACATCTCCGGGTTCATGGTCGGCCGGGACTACGAGGCCGGCGGCATCGCCAAGCACGGCGCCAAGATGGTGACGGCCGTGGCGTGCACGCGCGTGCCCAAGTTGACGGTCGTCGTCGGCGGGTCGTACGGCGCCGGGAACTACTCCATGTGCGGCCGGGCCTACTCGCCCCGCTTCCTGTGGATGTGGCCGGGCGCCAAGATCTCCGTCATGGGCGGTGAGCAGGCCGCCTCCGTCCTCGCGACCGTCAAGCGGGACCAGCTCGAGGCGCGGGGCCAGGAGTGGCCCGCGGACGAGGAAGAGGCCTTCAAGGCACCGGTCCGGCAGCAGTACGAGCGGCAGGGCAACGCCTACTACGCCACCGCCCGCCTCTGGGACGACGGCGTCATCGACCCGCTGGAGACCCGGCAGGTGCTGGGCCTCGCCCTGACCGCCTGTGCCCATGCGCCGCTGGGTGACCCCCAGTTCGGCGTCTTCCGGATGTGAGGAGGGGAGCAATGATGTTCGACACCGTGCTTGTGGCCAACCGGGGCGAGATCGCCGTCCGCGTCATCCGCACCCTGCGCGCGCTGGGCGTGCGCTCGGCGGCCGTCTTCTCCGACGCCGACGCGGACGCCCGGCATGTCCGGGAGGCCGACACCGCCGTCCGCATCGGTCCGGCGCCGGCGGCCGAGAGCTACCTGTCGGTGGAGCGGCTGCTCGCGGCGGCCGCCCGCACCGGCGCGCAGGCGGTGCACCCCGGCTACGGCTTCCTCGCGGAGAACGCCGGCTTCGCGCGCGCCTGCGCCGACGCCGGGCTGGTCTTCATCGGACCGTCCGCGGACGCCATCTCCCTGATGGGCGACAAGATCCGGGCCAAGGAGACCGTGCAGGCGGCCGGGGTGCCGGTGGTGCCCGGGTCCAGCGGCAGCGGACTCACCGACGCCGAACTCGCCGACGCGGCCCGTGAGATCGGCACCCCCGTGCTGCTCAAGCCGTCGGCCGGCGGCGGCGGCAAGGGCATGCGTCTGGTCCGGGACCTGGCCGTGCTGGACGAGGAGATCGCCGCCGCCCGCCGTGAGGCCCGCGCCTCCTTCGGGGACGACACGCTCCTCGTCGAGCGGTGGGTGGACCGGCCCCGGCACATCGAGATCCAGGTACTGGCCGACGGCCACGGGAACGTGGTGCACCTGGGAGAGCGCGAGTGCTCCCTCCAGCGCCGGCACCAGAAGATCATCGAAGAGGCGCCCTCGGTCCTGCTGGACGAGAAGACCCGCGCGGCCATGGGCGAGGCGGCGGTCCAGGCGGCGCGCTCGTGCGGCTACCGGGGCGCGGGCACGGTGGAGTTCATCGTGCCGGGCAACGACCCGTCCTCGTACTACTTCATGGAGATGAACACGCGGCTCCAGGTGGAGCACCCGGTCACCGAACTGGTCACCGGTATGGACCTGGTGGAGTGGCAGCTGCGGGTGGCCGCCGGTGAGCCGCTGTCCTTCGGCCAGGACGACGTCCGGCTGACCGGGCACGCGGTCGAGGCGCGGATCTGCGCCGAGGACCCCGCGCGCGGGTTCCTGCCCTCCGGCGGGACGGTGCTCCGGCTGCGCGAACCCCAGGGCGACGCCGTACGCACCGACTCCGGGCTCAGCGAGGGCACCGAGGTCGGCAGCCTCTACGACCCGATGCTGTCCAAGGTGATCGCCTACGGTCCGGACCGGGAGACCGCGCTGCGTCGGCTGCGGGCGGCCCTCGCCGAGACGGTCACGCTGGGCGTGCAGACCAACGCAGGGTTCCTGCGGCGGCTGCTGGCCCATCCGGCGGTGGTGGCCGGCGAGCTGGACACGGGTCTGGTGGAGCGGGAGGCCTCGACGCTCGTCGCGGCCGACGTGCCACAGGACGTCTACGCGGCGGCGGCGCTGCTGCGCCAGGCCGCGCTCTCCCCCGCGCCCGGCCCGGGCTGGGTGGACCCCTTCGCCGTCGCGGACGGCTGGCGGCTGGGCGGCGAGCCCGCCTGGACGGCACACCACCTGCACGTGCCGGGGCACGACCCGGTGACCGTCCGCGTGCGCGGCACGGCGGACGGCACCGCCGAGGTGCTGCCGGACGGGACGGACACCCCGCTGCGGGGTGCCGGGGGCCCGCCCCCGGCGCCGGGAGGGGATCCCCGGTTCACCTGCCGGCTCGACGGCGTCGCCCAGTCCTTCGCGGCACTGCCGGACGGCACCTGGCTCGGCCGGGACGGCGACGCCTGGAATGTGCGCGACCACGATCCGGTCGCCGACTCCCTGTCCCGAGGGGCTCACGCGGGCGCCGACTCGCTCACCGCGCCCATGCCCGGCACGGTCACCGTGGTGAAGGTCGCCGTCGGCGACGAGGTGACCGCGGGCCAGAGCCTGCTGGTCGTCGAGGCGATGAAGATGGAGCACGTCATCTCCGCCCCGCACGCCGGCACGGTCGCCGAACTGGACGTGACGCCGGGCACGACGGTCGCCATGGACCAGGTGCTGGCCGTCATCGCACCGGCGGAAACACCGCCGGAGGCACCGGCAAGGGCACAGGAGGACCAGTGACACTTCCCATGGCCGTACCGGCCGAGGGCCTTCCCGCGCGGGTGCGCATCCACGAGGTGGGCCCGCGCGACGGCCTCCAGAACGAGAAGGCGACCGTGCCGACGGCCGTCAAGGCGGAGTTCGTCCACCGCCTCGCGGACGCGGGTCTCACCACCATCGAGGCGACCAGCTTCGTCCACCCCGGCTGGGTGCCCCAACTCGCGGACGCCGAGGAACTGTTCCCGCGTGTGAGCGGCCTCGATGTGGCGCTCCCGGTGCTGGTGCCGAACGAGCGCGGCCTGGACCGGGCCCTCTCCCTGGGCGCCCGCCGGGTCGCCGTCTTCGCCAGCGCCACGGAGTCCTTCGCCAAGGCCAACCTCAACCGTTCGGTGGACGAGGTGCTGGCGATGTCCGGGCCGGTGGTGGCCCGGGCCAAGGCGCGGGACGTGCATGTGCGGGGCTACCTCTCCATGTGTTTCGGCGATCCGTGGGAGGGCGCGGTCCCGGTGGACCAGGTCGTCCGGGTCTGCCGGGCCCTGCTCGACCTGGGCTGCGACGAGCTGAGCCTGGGCGACACGATCGGCGTGGCCACCCCGGGTCACGTCCGGGCCCTGCTGACCGCGCTGAACGAAGGGGGCGTGCCCACGGGCGCGCTGGGCGTGCACTTCCATGACACGTACGGCCAGGCGCTCGCCAACACCCTCGCCGCGCTCCAGCACGGCGTGACCACCGTCGACGCCTCGGCGGGCGGACTCGGCGGCTGCCCGTTCGCGAAGTCCGCCACCGGCAATCTCGCCACCGAAGACCTTGTGTGGATGCTGCGTGGCCTCGGCATCGACACGGGGGTGGACCTCGGCCGTCTCGTCGCCACGAGCGAGTGGATGGCCGGCCGACTGGGCCGACCCAGCCCTTCCCGCACCGTCCGAGCACTCGGCGGCACGACACAGCCCCACAAGGAGCAGTGACCCGAAATGGACCACCGTCTCTCCCCCGAACTGGAAGAACTCCGCCGCACTGTGGAGGAGTTCGCGCACGACGTGGTCGCGCCCAAGATCGGTGACTTCTACGAGCGGCACGAGTTCCCGTACGAGATCGTCCGTGAGATGGGCCGCATGGGCCTGTTCGGGCTGCCGTTCCCCGAGGAGCACGGCGGCATGGGCGGCGACTACCTCGCGCTCGGCATCGTGCTGGAGGAACTCGCGCGCGTCGACTCGTCCGTGGCGATCACCCTGGAGGCGGGCGTCTCGCTGGGCGCCATGCCGATCCATCTCTTCGGTACGCCGGAGCAGAAGCGGGTGTGGCTGCCGCGGCTGTGCTCCGGCGAGGTCCTCGGCGCCTTCGGTCTGACCGAGCCGGACGGCGGCTCGGACGCGGGCGCGACGCGTACGACGGCCCGGCTCGACCCCGAGACGGACGAGTGGGTGATCAACGGCACCAAGTGCTTCATCACCAACTCGGGCACGGACATCACGGGGCTGGTCACGGTCACGGCGGTGACCGGCCGCAGGCCGGACGGCCGGCCGCTGATCTCGGCGATCATCGTCCCGTCCGGCACGCCGGGCTTCACGGTCGCGAGCCCGTACTCGAAGGTCGGCTGGAACGCCTCCGACACCCGTGAGCTGTCCTTCTCCGATGTGCGTGTCCCGGCGGCGAACCTGCTGGGCGAGGAGGGCCGCGGGTACGCGCAGTTCCTGCGGATCCTCGACGAGGGGCGTATCGCCATCGCGGCGCTGGCGACCGGTCTCGCGCAGGGATGTGTGGACGAGTCGGTGAAGTACGCGAAGGAACGGCACGCGTTCGGCCGTCCGATCGGCGCCAACCAGGCCATCCAGTTCAAGATCGCCGACATGGAGATGAAGGCCCACACGGCCCGCCTCGCCTGGCGGGACGCGGCCTCGCGGCTGGTGGCCGGCGAACCCTTCAAGAAGGAGGCCGCCGTCGCCAAGCTCTACTCGTCGACGATCGCCGTCGACAACGCCCGCGACGCCACCCAGGTGCACGGCGGCTACGGCTTCATGAACGAGTACCCGGTGGCCCGGATGTGGCGCGACTCCAAGATCCTGGAGATCGGGGAGGGCACGAGCGAGGTGCAACGGATGCTGATCGCACGCGAGTTGGGGATGCCCGGCTAGCCCCGGTGGCCCAGGGCGCGAGGCGGTGCGCGCTGGACCGCGGCGGCCGTCGGGGGCCGACGGGGGCCGACGGGGGCGCGTTCGCGCGATGGCCGGAAGTCGACCTGACACCGCCGACCCGATATCCACAGGAGGTCGCCGCACCGCCCGCTCCGGGCCGGTACGACGGCCTCCTCGGCATGTTCCGAGGCGGCCTGACCGCGCTTCACATCCTCGGAGCGAGCGGCAACTCCAGGCCCGTTCAAGTCTCCTGACACCCCGTACACCTTTGATCCACAGGACGGGCACAGAAAGCGGGCATGCGTCGAGGCGGGCGTTCCGCAACCCCGAACCACCCTCTGGACACGAGCTGAGGTTAGGCTAACCTACGTTCGAACCGTCCTCGGGTGATCCGCCCCGTCCGAAAGTAGCCAGAGACATGCCCAACGCCAGAGCCGCTCGTCCCACCCGCCGTGGCATCCTCGCCGTCGGTGGCGCACTGGGCCTCGGTGCCGCCCTCGCCGCCTGCGGGGACGACGACGCGAGCAGCAGTGGCTCCCGGTCGTCGGCGAGCGCT
This sequence comes from Streptomyces sp. NBC_00080, assembly GCF_045041255.1. NCBI lineage: Bacteria > Bacillati > Actinomycetota > Actinomycetes > Kitasatosporales > Streptomycetaceae > Streptomyces > Streptomyces sp. NBC_00080. The sequence goes on along the minus strand of NZ_CP108235.1, from coordinate 5,939,006 downwards.
TCGGCCAAGTCCGGTCCCTGGACCTTCAAGGACGACCGCGGCACCACGGTGAAGCTCGACAAGATCCCCGCGAACATCGTCGCCTTCACCGGCGTCGGCGCCGCCCTGTACGACTACGGCATCCAGGTCAAGGGCGTCTTCGGCCCGACCAAGACCGCCGCGGGCAAGGCCGACGTCCAGGCCGGCGACATGGACGTCAGCAAGGTGACGGTCCTCGGCAACGTCTGGGACGAGTTCAACGTCGAGAAGTACGCGGCCCTCGCGCCCGAGGTGCTCATCTCCACGATGTTCGACAACGCCGGCACCCTCTGGTACGTCCCCGAGGCCTCCAAGGACAAGGTCGCCAAGCTCGCCCCGAGCGTCGGCATCTCCGTCTACGACCGTCAACTGACCGCTCCGCTCCAGCGCATGTGGGAACTGGCCGAGTCGCTCGGCGCCGACATGACGGCGGCCGCGGTCACCGACGCCAAGAAGAAGTTCGAGGACGCGGCCGCCCGGCTGCGCGCCGCCGCCAAGGCCAAGCCCGAGATCAAGGTGCTGGCCGGTTCCGCGAGCGAGGCGCTCTTCTACGTCTCCGGCACGAACCTCTCCATCGACCTGGAGTACTTCAAGGCCCTCGGCGTGAACTTCGTCGAGCCGCCGGAGAGCGCGAAGGCGGAGGGTGGCGGCTGGTACGAGTCGCTGAGCTGGGAGAACGTCGACAAGTACGCGGCCGACATCATCATGATGGACGACCGCTCCTCGACCATCCAGCCTGCCGACATCACCGAGGCGACCTGGAAGAAGCTGCCCGCGGTGAAGGCCGGTCAGGTCATCGCGCGGTCGCCGGAGCCGATTCTTTCCTACGCGAAGTGTGTACCGCTTCTCGAGAACCTCGCGGAGGCTCTCGAGAAGGCGAAGAAGGTCAGTTGACATAGCGGTGGCTCCGGTCGTGGGTGAGCTGCGGTCCGTTGTGGCTGGTCACACAGTTCCCCGCGCCCCCAGAAGCAGGTGAGCCACCCCTACCCACGCTTACAGGAGCCCCCCGTGACCACCGCCGTTGTCGCGCCCTTCCGGTTCTTCTCCCTCCACGTCGTTCGGACCCGGCGGGTCGGGTCGTCGCTCGTCCGGGTCACCTTCACGGGGCAGGATCTCGAGCACTTCTTCTCCGACGGACACGACCAGTCGCTGTCGCTGTTCCTGCCGCACCCGGGGCAGAGCGAGCCGCAGGTACCCTTCGAACTCGGGGACGGCTGGTGGCAGGCGTGGCGTGAACTGCCGGACGACGTACGGGCGGTGATGCGTTCGTACACGCTCCGGGCCCTTCGCCGGGACGCGCTCGGGCGCACCACCGAGATCGACATCGACTTCGTGCTGCACGCCCCGGCCGGGCCCGCCTCCGCGTGGGCCGCGGGCGCCGGTGCCGGGGACCGGGTCGTCCTGCTGGGGCCGGCCCTGGCCGACAACCGGGCGATCCGGTTCCGGCCGCCCGGCGACACCGACCTGATCGTGCTGTGGGGTGACGAGAGCGCCCTGCCGGCCGTCGCGTCGATCCTGGAGTCCCTGCCGGCCGGACAACGCGTCCGGGTCTGGCTGGAGGCGCACGACATGGGGAACGTGCGGGAGTTGGCGACCGCGGCGGACGCCGAGATCACCTGGGTGGTCGGGGAGAGCTCCGTGGACGCCGTCCGCGAGGCCCGGCTCCCGGCCGCCGAGCGCCCGTACGTCTGGATCGCGGGCGAGTCGGGGGGTGTGAAGGCGTTGCGCCGCCACTTCGTCAGGGAACGCGGGATCGACCGGCGCCGCATCACCTTCGTCGGGTACTGGCGCCAGGGCATGAACGAGGAACAGCTCCGCGCGTCGGAGTAGCCACCACCCGTGCCCCCGCAGGCAGTTGTGCGGGGGCATCGACGTGATCACCGTCACGGCAGAGGCAGGGCACCTCCTGCGTTACTTAGGTTAGGCTAACCTAAGTTGAATCAGCGGCTCCGTCCCCGAGCCCGTCCCGCAGCAGACCTCGTCCCCACCCCCCGGAGGACCTCCACCATGCGCTCGCACCTGCTCAATGACACGACCGCGGAGCAGTACCGCCGCTCCGTGACCGAAGGAGTAGAGCGGGTGGCCGCCAAAATCGCCGCCACCGACCGTCCGTTCACCGGCGTCTCGGTCGACGCCCTCGCGCCCCGCATCGACGGGATCGACCTGGACAAGCCGCTGCACGACACCACGGCCGTCCTGGACGAGCTGGAGGAGGTCTACCTCCGCGACGCGATCTACTTCCACCACCCCCGCTACCTCGCCCACCTCAACTGCCCGGTGGTCATCCCCGCCGTGCTGGGCGAGGCGGTCCTGTCGGCCGTCAACTCCTCCCTCGACACCTGGGACCAGTCGGCCGGCGGCACCCTCATCGAGCGCAAACTGATCGACTGGACGACGGCCCGGATCGGCCTCGGCCCGGCCGCCGACGGCGTGTTCACCTCCGGCGGCACCCAGTCCAACCTCCAGGCGCTGCTGCTCGCCCGCGAGGAGGCCAAGGCGCAGTCTCTCGCCGACCTGCGCATCTTCGCCTCCGAGGTCAGCCACTTCAGCGTGAAGAAGTCCGCGAAACTGCTGGGCCTCGGACCCGACGCGGTGGTGTCCATCCCGGTCGACAACGAAAAGCGGATGCAGACCGTCGCGCTCGCCCGCGAGCTGGAGCGGTGCAAGGACGCCGGTCTGACACCCATGGCCGTGGTCGCCACCGCCGGCAGCACCGACTTCGGCTCCATCGACCCGCTGCCGGAGACGGCCGAGCTGTGCGACCGGTACGAGACCTGGATGCACGTCGACGCGGCCTACGGCTGCGGGCTGCTGGCCTCCGTGAAGTACCGGGGCCGGATCGACGGCATCGAGCGCGCCGACTCCGTCACCGTGGACTACCACAAGTCCTTCTTCCAGCCGGTGAGTTCGTCGGCCGTACTGGTCCGCGACGCGGCCACGCTCCGCCACGCCACCTATCACGCCGAGTACCTCAACCCGCGCCGCATGGTGCAGGAGCGCATCCCCAACCAGGTGGACAAGTCCCTGCAGACCACGCGCCGCTTCGACGCGCTCAAACTGTGGATGACCCTGCGGACCATGGGCGCCGACGGCATCGGGCAGCTCTTCGACGAGGTCTGCGACCTGACCGTCGAGGGCTGGCACCTGCTGGCCGCCGACCCGCGCTTCGACGTGGTCGTCCGGCCGTCGCTCTCCACCCTCGTCTTCCGCTACATCCCCGCCGCCGTCACCGACCCGGCCGAGATCGACCGCGCCAACCTCTACGCCCGCAAGGCCCTGTTCGCGTCCGGTGACGCGGTGGTCGCGGGCACGAAGGTCGGCGCCCGCCACTACCTGAAGTTCACCCTGCTGAACCCCGAGACGACGACCGACGACATCGCCGCCGTCCTCGATCTGATCGCCGGCCACGCCGAGCAGTACCTGGGAGAGTCCCTTGACCGCGCTTCCTGAAGCCAGCCACACCTATGACTTCGTGGGGATCGGGCTCGGCCCCTTCAACCTCGGCCTCGCCTGCCTCACCGAGCCCATCGACACACTCGACGGCGTCTTCCTGGAGTCCAAGCCGGACTTCGAGTGGCACGCCGGCATGTTCCTCGACGGCGCCCACCTCCAGACGCCGTTCATGTCGGACCTGGTCACCCTGGCCGACCCGACCTCGCCGTACTCCTTCCTCAACTACCTGAAGGAGAAGGGCCGGCTGTACTCGTTCTACATCCGCGAGAACTTCTACCCGCTGCGGGTCGAGTACGACGACTACTGCCGCTGGGCCGCGAACAAGCTGAGCAGCGTGCGCTTCTCGACGACGGTCGCGGAAGTGACGTACGAGGACGACGTGTACGTCGTGCGGACCACCGCCGGCGAGCGGTACCGCGGCCGTCACCTGGTCCTCGGCACCGGCACGCCCCCGTACGTCCCGCAGGCCTGCGCGGACCTGGGCGGCGACTTCCTGCACAACTCCCGCTATCTGCGGCACAAGGCGGAACTCCAGAAGAAGGAGTCGATCACGCTGGTCGGCTCCGGGCAGTCGGCCGCCGAGATCTACTACGACCTGCTCAGCGAGATCGACGTCCACGGCTACCGGCTGAACTGGGTCACCCGCTCCCCGCGCTTCTTCCCGCTGGAGTACACCAAGCTCACGCTGGAGATGACCTCCCCGGAGTACATCGACTACTTCCGCGAGCTGCCGGAGCAGACCCGCTACCGCCTGACGGCCGAGCAGAAGAACCTCTTCAAGGGCATCGACGGCGATCTCATCAACGAGATCTTCGACCTGCTCTACCAGAAGAACCTCGGCGGCCCGGTGCCCACCCGGCTGCTCACCAACTCCTCACTGACGAGCGCACGTTACGCCGACGGCACCTACACCCTCGGCTTCCGCCAGGACGAGCAGGGGAAGGACTTCGAGCTGAGCTCCCAGGGGCTGGTCCTGGCCACCGGCTACCAGTACACCGAGCCGGAGTTCCTCGCACCCGTCCGGGAGAGACTGCGCTACGACTCCCACGGCAACTTCGACGTCGCCCGCAACTACTCCATCGACACCACGGGCCGGGGCGTGTTCCTGCAGAACGCGGGCGCGCACACCCACAGCATCACCTCCCCCGACCTCGGCATGGGGGCGTACCGCAACAGCTCGATCATCCGTGACCTGCTCGGCAGCGAGTACTACCCGGTCGAGAAGACCATCGCGTTCCAGGAGTTCGCCGTATGAGCACCACCACGGCCGCCGTCGGCCGTCTCACCCTGCGCCCGCTCGACCCCGTCGAGGACGCCGAGCTGCTGCACGGCTGGGTCACCCACCCCAAGGCCGCGTACTGGATGATGCAGAACGCGAAACTGGTGGACGTCGAGCGCGCCTACATGGACATCGCGGCCGACGAGCACAGCCACGCCCTCATCGGCCTGCACGACGGCGAGCCCGCGTTCCTGATGGAGTACTACGACCCGGCCCACCGTGAGCTGGTCGGCCTGTACGAGCCGAGGCCCGGCGACGTCGGCATGCACTTCCTGGTCGCCCCCACCGACCGGCCCGTGCACGGGTTCACGCGGGCCGTGATCACCACCGTGATGGCGCGCCTCTTCGACGACCCGGCCACCTCCCGGGTCGTCGTCGAGCCGGACGTCTCCAACACGGCCGTGCACGCCCTCAACGAGGCCGTCGGGTTCGTGCCCGAGCGGGAGATCCAGAAGCCGGAGAAGCAGGCGTTGCTGAGCTTCTGCACCCGCGAGCAGTTCGTCGCGGCGACGGGGGTGCGGGCATGAGCCTCGCCGGCGCCGTCGCCCACCTCTCCCCCGAGCGCTGGGAGAAGGCCAACCGTCTGCTCGTCCGCAAAGCCCTCGCGGAGTTCGCGCACGAGCGCCTGATCACCCCGGAGGAGAAGGACGGCCGCTTCGTCGTCCGCAGCGACGACGGGCTGACCTACTACCGCTTCACCGCCGTCCGCCACGCCCTCGACCACTGGCAGGTGGACGCCGACTCGATCACCCGCACCCGCGACGGCGCCGAACTCCCGCTTGCCGCAATGGACTTCTTCATCGAGCTGAAGAAGACGCTGGGCCTGAGCGAGGAGATCCTGCCGGTCTACCTGGAGGAGATCTCCTCCACCCTCTCCGGCACCTGCTACAAACTGACCAAACCGCGGATCACGTCGGCGGAGCTGGTCAGGAGCGGCTTCCAGGCCATCGAGACCGGGATGACCGAGGGCCACCCCTGCTTCGTCGCCAACAACGGGCGGCTCGGCTTCGGCATCCACGAGTACCTGTCGTACGCCCCGGAGACGGCGAGCCCGGTCCGGCTGGTGTGGCTGGCCGCGCACCGCTCGCGGGCCGCGTTCACGGCGGGCGTCGGCATCGCGTACGAGTCGTTCGTGCGGGAGGAACTGGGCGAGAAGACGGTCGAGCGGTTCGACGCCGTCCTGCGCGAGCAGGACCGGGACCCGGACGACTACCTCCTCATCCCCGTCCACCCCTGGCAGTGGTGGAACAAGCTCACCGTCACCTTCGCCGCCGAGATCGCCCGCGGGAACCTGGTCTGCCTGGGCGAGGGCGACGACGAGTACCTGGCGCAGCAGTCCATCCGGACGTTCTTCAACTCCTCGCACCCCGAGAAGCACTATGTGAAGACGGCCCTGTCCGTCCTCAACATGGGCTTCATGCGCGGGCTCTCGGCCGCCTACATGGAGGCGACCCCGGCCATCAACGACTGGCTGGCCCAGCTCATCGACAACGACCCGGTGCTGCGCTCGACGGGCCTGTCGATCATCCGGGAGCGGGCGGCCGTCGGCTACCGGCACCTGGAGTACGAGGCCGCCACGGACCGCTACTCGCCGTACCGCAAGATGCTGGCCGCGCTGTGGCGGGAGAGCCCGGTGCCGACGCTGCGGGACGGCGAGTCGCTCGCGACCATGGCCTCCCTGGTCCATGTGGACCACGAGGGCAGGTCGGTGGCCGGCACGCTGATCGAACAGTCGGGCCTGACGCCGACGCAGTGGCTGCGCGGCTACCTCCAGGCGTACTACACCCCGCTCCTGCACAGCTTCTACGCCTATGACCTGGTGTTCATGCCGCACGGCGAGAACACGATCCTGGTCCTGAAGGACGGGGCGGTGCAGCGGGCGATCTACAAGGACATCGCCGAGGAGATCGCGGTCATGGACCCGGACGCGGTGCTGCCGCCCGAGGTCCGGCGCATCCGCGTCGAGGTGCCCGAGGACAAGAAGCTCCTGTCCATCTTCACGGACGTCTTCGACTGCTTCTTCCGCTTCCTCGCGGCCGGCCTCGCCACCGAGGGGATCCTCGAGGAGGACGACTTCTGGCGCACGGTCGCCGAGGTCACCCGCGCCTACCAGGAGGCGAACCCCGAACTGGCCGACAGGTTCCGCCAGTACGACATGTTCGCCCCCGAGTTCGCCCTGTCCTGCCTCAACCGTCTCCAGCTGCGCAACAACCAGCAGATGGTGGACCTGGCGGACCCGTCGGGCGCCCTCCAGCTGATCGGAACCCTGAAGAATCCCGTCGCGGGGTTCTGATCCGGGCAGACGGGCGCCCCCGAGTACGGTCCTCGGGGGCGCCCGTCGCCATGTTTGGAAGAATCCTCAGCATGGCGGAAATCATCCAGAAGGACGGCACCTGGGTCTTCGACGGCGATGCCCTGCGGCTGACCCCGGGCCGGGACAAGAACGTCAGCCCGCTCCGCAGGGAACTGGGTGAACTGATCGTCCCCCTGGGCGCGTTGGCCGGGCTGTCGTTCGAGCAGGGAAAGAAGACCGGGCGGCTGCGGCTACGGCTGCGGGACGGCGCCGATCCCCTGCTCCAGGCGACCGGCGGACGGCTGACCGAGCCGCACGATCCGTATCAGCTGCTCGTCGAGTCCGACCGGTACGGGGTCGCCGAGTACCTCGTGGACGAGGTGCGCCGGGCACTGCTCCTCGACGAGGTGCCGACCGACCCGGTGGACGCGTATCTGCTGCCCGGCCCGTCGGTGCCCCTGTCCGCCTCCGCCGGGGACGGCACGGCGGGCTTCGACGGTGAGCGGGTACGCCTGGAGTGGAACTGGAAGACCGAGGAGTCCAAGGCCTCCGCCGGCGCGCGCAGTATCGGCATCGCGGAGATCGAGGCGGTGGAGTGGCAGCCCGCGGTCGGCCTCGAGAACGGCTGTCTGCGCTTCCGGCTGCGTCACGCGCCGACGAAGGCACCGGCCAAGTACGACCCCAACGCCGTGGAGCTGTGGGGCTTCAGGAAGGACCCGCTGATGGCGCTCGTCGCGGCGGCCGTGCAGGCCAGGCTGCCCCACCCGGCGGCCGGACCCCGGGAGTCCGTACCCGCGCAGCGCGAGGCGGACTCCGCCGGCGGGGACGACCACGACGCGCTGCTGCGCCGGCTGCGCGAACTCGGCGAGCTGCGCCGGGACGGCGTCCTGACGGACGAGGAGTTCGCGATGGCCAAGCAGGCGGTCCTCAGGCGCCTGTAGCGCGACGAGGACCGCCTGTGCCGGGACTACTTCGCCTTGCGGGCCACCGTGAAGTGGTCGACCTGGTCGCCGGTCTCGGCGATGCCGCGCACGGTCAGCGTGGCCGTGCGGCCCTTCGCGGCCGGGGTCACGTCCACCCGCAGGAACGAGTAGTCGAGGTAGCGCACGCGCGACCAGGTGACGGTCTCGTTCACCTTGCCGTCCTTGGTGTTGATGAAGGACGCGACGGAGTCGACCTCGTTCTCGTGGCCCTCGTAGGAGAGCGGGGCGCTGAAGGCGTACAGGCTGCGGCCGGCCGCGCCCGCCGTGACGTACACGACACCGTCGGTCTCGGGGTACGCCGTGCCGCCGATCGGGAGCTTCTTGGTGACGGCGCCCTTCTTGAGGACGTCGGTGCGCTCGTACTGGTGGTTGTGGCCGTTGATGACCAGGTCCACCGTGTACTTCTCGAACAGCGGCACCCACTCCTGGCGCACGCCCCCCTCCGAGGCGTGCGCGGTGGAGGTGCAGTAGGCGCAGTGGTGGAAGAAGATCACGACGAAGTCGACGTCCTTCGACGCCCGGTACTTCTTGAGCTGCGTCTCCAGCCACTTGGTCTGGGTGCCGCCCGAGATGCCGAGGTTCGCCGGGATCTCGAAGGAGACGTCGTTGGCGTCGAGCGAGATCACCGCCGTGTTGCCGTAGACGAACGTGTAGACGCCCGGGAGGTTCTTCGCGTCGGGGCCGTTGTCCGGGAGGCTCCAGCGGGCGTCCTCGCCGCCGTAGCCGTTGGGCGAGTACCAGGCCTCCATGTCGTGGTTGCCGTAGGCCGGCATCCACGGGACGGACTTGGCGACGGACTCGGTCTGGGCGAGGAACTGGTCCCAGACGCGGGAGTCGAAGCCGGTGTCGGCGGACTTGCCCTGGCCGGCCGGGTCGGCGTAGGCGATGTCGCCGGCGTGCAGGTGGAAGGCCGGGTTCTGGCCGAGGAGGAGGCTGTTGTTGGCGAGTCCGTGGTAGCCGACGCCCTCGTCGCCGAAGGCGGTGAAGGTGAACGGCGCCTTGTGGTCGGGGGCGGTGGTGAACGTGCCGAGGGTGCCGAGGAGGTGGGCGGCGGCCGGGTCGAAGCCCGCGTGACCGACGCCGTAGTAGTACGTCCTGCCGGGCTTGAGGTGGGTGAGTTCCGCGTGCAGGTAGTACTGGGTGTGGTCGCCGCCGGCGCCGACACCGGCCGGGGTGTGGAGGGTGCGCACCTCGGCCTCGATCTTGCGGGAGAGGTCCCAGGGGTGGGCGCCGATCCGGATGAAGGGCTTCTTCACCGCGACCGGCACCTGCCAGGAGACCGTGATCTCGGTGCGCGGGTCCTTGCCGTAGGCGAGGTGGCGCCCGAAGGGGGCGACGAGGGCGCCGTCGACGTGCTCGGCGGCCGGCGTGGTCTTCGGGGTCTGCGTCGGCACAGCCGCCTGCGCCGTGGCGCCGGTCACGAACGCGCCGCCCGTGACGGCGCCCAGGGTGACGGCGCCGCCTCTGATCATCGTGCGCCGGGAGAACTTGGCGCGCAGGTACTCGTGCTGCTCGGCCATGCTCATGCGGTCGGCGAGCTGCTCGGGTACGCCCATGCGAGGAGTGTCCATGACGTCTGAAACTCGTCGCCTCGGGCGACGGGCCGCGAGCCGCCGAATGGACGGCCGGGGAACGGCAGCTCATAACACATTCAAGGTTCCCCCAAGGCTCCTTAACAGGCGTCTGCCCGAAATCGGGCACGATTCTTGCGAAACCGGCTCGCGTACCCCAGGATCTACCGGGTGCACGACGAACTCGTTGATCACCTGACGCGCTCCACGCCCCTCCAGCGGGGCGAGGCGCTACGGGTGATCCAGGACGTGCTCGCCTACTTCGACGAGACGACCGAGAACTACGTCCGTCGCCGCCACCGCGAGCTCCAGGCCCAGGGCCTGGTCAACGCGGAGATCTTCGAACGGGTCGAGGCGGACCTGAAATACCGTGCGGTGGCGCCGCCCGAGCTCACGCTCAGGCAACTGCGGCGCATCGTCTACGGGTGATCGAAAGCTTGGGGATACCTATACATGTGCGGAATCGTCGGATACATCGGCAGGCGTGACGTGGCCCCGCTGCTGCTCGAAGGCCTTCAGCGGCTCGAGTACCGCGGCTACGACTCGGCGGGCATCGTCGTCACCTCGCCGAAGACGGCCGGCCTGAAGATGGTCAAGGCCAAGGGCCGGGTCCGCGACCTGGAGGCCAAGGTCCCGGCGCGCTTCAAGGGCACCACCGGCATCGCCCACACCCGCTGGGCCACGCACGGCGCCCCCTCCGACGTGAACGCCCACCCGCACATGTCGGCCGACCTCAAGGTCGCCGTCGTCCACAACGGCATCATCGACAACGCCTCCGACCTGCGGAAGAAGCTCGAGGCCGACGGCGTCGAGTTCCTCTCCGAGACGGACACCGAGGTCCTCGTCCACCTCGTCGCCCGCGCCCAGGCCGAGAAGCTCGAGGACAAGGTCCGCGAGGCGCTGCGGGTGGTCGAGGGCACCTACGGCATCGCCGTGATGCACGCCGACTTCAACGACCGGATCGTCGTCGCCCGCAACGGCTCCCCGGTCGTCCTCGGCATCGGCGAGAAGGAGATGTTCGTCGCCTCGGACATCGCCGCGCTGGTCGCCCACACCCGCCAGATCGTCACCCTCGACGACGGCGAGATGGCCACCCTGAAGGCCGACGACTTCCGCACCTACACGACCGAGGGCACCCGCACCACGGCCGAGCCGACCACCGTCGAGTGGGAGGCCGCCTCCTACGACATGGGCGGCCACGACACCTACATGCACAAGGAGATCCACGAGCAGGCCGACGCCGTGGACCGCGTGCTGCGCGGCCGCATCGACGACCGCTTCTCCACCGTGCACCTCGGCGGCCTCAACCTGGACGCCCGCGAGGCGCGCCAGATCCGCCGGGTGAAGATCCTCGGCTGCGGCACCTCGTACCACGCGGGCATGATCGGCGCCCAGATGATCGAGGAGCTCGCCCGCATCCCCGCGGACGCCGAGCCCGCCTCCGAGTTCCGCTACCGCAACGCGGTCGTGGACCCCGACACCCTGTACATCGCCGTCTCGCAGTCCGGTGAGACGTACGACGTGCTGGCGGCCGTCCAGGAGCTGAAGCGCAAGGGCGCCCGGGTGCTGGGCGTGGTCAACGTGGTCGGCTCGGCGATCGCCCGCGAGGCGGACGGCGGCGTGTACGTGCACGCGGGCCCCGAGGTCTGCGTCGTCTCGACGAAGTGCTTCACCAACACCACGGTCGCCTTCGCGCTGCTCGCCCTGCACCTGGGCCGCACCCGCGACCTCTCGGTGCGCGACGGCAAGCGGATCATCGAGGGCCTGCGCAAGCTGCCCGCGCAGATCGCCGAGATCATGGAGCAGGAGGCGGAGATCGAGAAGCTGGCCGAGACGCTCGCCGAGGCCCGCTCGATGCTCTTCATCGGCCGCGTCCGGGGCTACCCGGTCGCCCGTGAGGCCTCGCTGAAGCTCAAGGAGGTCTCGTACATCCACGCCGAGGCCTACCCGGCCTCCGAGCTCAAGCACGGTCCGCTGGCCCTCATCGAGCCCGCGCTCCCGACGGTCGCGATCGTCCCCGACGACGACCTGCTGGAGAAGAACCGCGCCGCGCTGGAGGAGATCAAGGCCCGCAGCGGAAAGATCATCGCGGTCGCCCACCGCGAGCAGGAGAAGGCCGACCAGACGGTCGTCGTCCCCAAGAACGAGGACGAACTCGACCCGATCCTGATGGGCATCCCGCTCCAGCTCCTCGCCTACTACACGGCGAAGGCGCTCGGCCGCGACATCGACAAGCCGCGCAACCTGGCGAAGTCGGTGACGGTGGAGTAGCCCTCCCCGCTCGCACAGAACGGCCCCCCACGCGCGCCACCCGCGCGTGGGGGGCCGTTCTCCTGCCGGGGACGCCCAACTCCCCGGCGCCGGCTGCCGATCAGCCCGTGGCCGTCACGCCGGGGCGGGCAGCACGTCGCGGAACTGCCGTGGGCCAGTGGGCCAGCGCCGCGGTCGCCGCGTACCAGGCCACCGCGCCCGCCGCGACGGCGAACCAGCCGCCGACCTTGGTGAGCCCGTCGCTGTCGGCGAACCGGGCGACGGCCATCAGCACCAGCCCGACGCAGAACAACCCGTAGGTGCCCTGGCCGAGTTGGTCGCCACCGGCGAGGGTCAGGGAGAGCGCCACGAGGGCGAACAGGAGCAGGAAGAGCCCTGCGGCGTTGTCGGAGACCTGGGTGCCGGCGGAGACCGCCCAGGTGAACCAGAAGGCGCCGAGGACGGTGTAGGCGGTACCGGCGGCCGCGTCGCGGTCGCGGAGTGCGAGCAGGCCGGCGACGAACAGTGCGACGCCGCCGACGTAGTGGGCGATGGATACGGCGTCCGCCGCCGTCACGCCGTCGATGAGGTCGGTGTACCCGAGCCCGAAGGCCAACAGGGTGACACCCAGGGCGAGTCGGCCGGCGATCGTGGTGGTGCTGCTTCCCGCAGAGACGTCGTTGTCCACGGCGGGCTCCCTTCATGCACGTGCAGTTGTGTGAGCGGTATATGCCCTTCACAAAGGCACAAACACCCCTACGCACCAGTAGATTTATGCTGCGCGGCAAGGCGGGACGGGTGTACCCGGATCTCATCTCACCTGGGAGGGCGGCGAGTTACGGAATGACAACGACGGGCCGCTTGGCCCGCTTGGCGAGCCGCCCGGCGACCGAGCCGAAGATCCGGCCGACGATCCCGTGGGTCGAGCCGACGACGATCGCGTCGGCCTCGTACTCCCGCCCCACCTCTTCGAGTTCGTGGCAGATGTCGCCGCCGCGCTCGACCAGGATCCAGGGCACCTCGGCGAGGTACTCCGCGCAGGCGAGCTCCAGACCGAGCACCTCGGTGCGGTGGTCCGGCACGTCGACGAAGACGGGTGGCTCGCAGCCGGCCCACACCGTGGTGGGCAGCCGGTTGGCGACATGGACGATGATCAGGCCGGAGCCGGAGCGGTGGGCCATGCCGATGGCGTACGCGAGCGCGCGTTCACTGGACGTGGAGCCGTCGAAGCCGACGACCACGCCGTGCTTGAAGGCTGGATCGCAGGAGTGGCGTGCGTCTTCCGCCGCCTGGGGCTCGGCCGCCGTAGGGTCGGCGACGGGCCGCTTGCGGTCCGCGGGTTCGAAGAATTCGTGACCGGCCATGGCTGTCTCGGCGTATTGATCCTTATACGGGTGGGACGCGGCGGTGTGAGCGAAGGAGCTGTCCGGGAATCATCTTCCCAACCCCATACCCCCAAGGGTACGGCGGCACGCCTCCGAGGCCCAGTTCCCGCACGCCCCCGGTGGGGGTTCCAGGGAGCATGCACGAGCGGACGCCCGTAACGCAATGGTTGCTGCCCCGTACAGGCGGTTTGCACAGGATTCACTTACGCGGGACCGCCGCCGACAGTGACCGACCGCTCGAACAGGCGTTGAACCCCGTGCACCGCCGTCCCCGCACCCCGTCCGACCGCCGCCACCCCGCCCCTCGCACCGCCGCCCCAGGAAGGAGCCCGCTCCGTGCCCTCGCCCCGCGCCACCGCCGAGCCCCGCCCCGGCGACGACCGGTCGACCGACCTGATCCGCTGGGCGGCCTTCAGCTGCTTCCTGGTCCCGGTGGTCCTCCTCTGGTACGGCACCTCGCTGGCCGGCGCCACCGGCACCGCCCTCGGCCTCGCCGCCGTCACGGCCGCCTGCCGGGTGCTGCTGCGCCGGTCCGAGCGGTGCGCGGCCCGGTTGCTCGACGAGGAGCCGGCGCCACAGGCGCACCCCCGGGGGCGCCATCAGCGCACCGGGACGGGGTCACACCGTGGCGGTCGTCACTCTGGTGGAAACTCACCGGTCGGTTGACCGGTTTTCACGCACGGACCCGCTTCTTTTCAGCCAACTTCCGGTGATGGCGCATCCCTTGCCCCAACCACCCCCCACCCCCCGTTCCACCTGCACGGAAAGGGCCTCAGGGGCCCTGCGCACCCTACGGGGATTGGCCACCACACCGAGGCGCACTTCCCTGCACGGCCCACGAGTGCAACGCTTCGTGATCGAATGCTTCACGCCAAGTTGCCATGTCGACAATCTGCCGGGTGGCGAACTGGCCACGCCGGCATTGTGCGACACGTTAGATTCGATCTTGACTGTCTACGGCGGGGGACTCGTGCAGGACCGAGGGGAAACGTGCAGGAGCGACACAACCGAGGAGCCGCGACCACCGAGGGGGGCTTAGCAGGATGAGCCACGACTCCACTGCCGCGCCGGAAGCCGCGGCCCGGAAACTCTCCGGGCGACGCCGCAAGGAGATCGTCGCGGTGCTGCTGTTCAGCGGCGGCCCCATTTTCGAGAGTTCCATTCCACTGTCGGTGTTCGGGATTGACCGCCAGGACGCCGGCGTACCGCGCTACCGCTTGCTGGTGTGCGGTGGCGAAGAAGGCCCGCTGCGGACCACAGGGGGCCTGGAACTCACCGCGCCACACGGCCTGGAGGCGATCGCACGGGCGGGCACGGTCGTCGTGCCGGCCTGGCGTTCGATCACCTCGCCGCCGCCGGAGGATGCGCTCGACGCACTGCGCCGGGCGCACGAGGAGGGTGCCCGCATCGTGGGCCTGTGCACCGGCGCGTTCGTGCTGGCCGCCGCGGGTCTGCTGGACGGCCGCCCGGCCACCACCCACTGGATGTACGCGCCGACGCTGGCCAAGCGCTATCCGTCGGTTCACGTGGATCCGCGTGAACTGTTCGTCGACGACGGCGATGTGCTGACGTCGGCGGGGACGGCGGCCGGAATCGATCTCTGTCTGCACATCGTGCGGACGGATCACGGCAACGAGGCCGCGGGCGCGTTGGCCCGGCGGCTGGTCGTCCCACCACGCCGGTCGGGCGGCCAGGAGCGCTACCTCGACCGGTCTTTACCGGAGGAGATCGGCGCCGACCCGCTCGCCGAGGTCGTCGCCTGGGCGCTGGAGCATCTCCACGAGCAGTTCGACGTGGAGACGCTGGCGGCACGCGCCTATATGAGCCGGCGCACGTTCGACCGCCGCTTCCGGTCCCTGACCGGCAGCGCACCGCTCCAGTGGCTGATCACCCAGCGGGTGCTCCAGGCCCAGCGCCTGCTGGAGACGTCGGACTACTCGGTGGACGAGGTCGCGGGGCGCTGCGGCTTCCGTTCGCCGGTGGCCCTGCGCGGCCACTTCCGCCGGCAGCTCGGCTCGTCCCCGGCGGCGTACCGGGCGGCCTACCGGGCCCGCAGGCCCCAGGGCGAACGGCTCGCGGACAACGAACCGTCGCCGCCACCGGCGCCGCAGGCGCTGCACCCGGACGCTCCGGGACCGGTACCGCCGCAGCTGCGGCGTACCGCCTCGGCCACGGCCGGTGCGATGGGCTCGTCGGCGACCCTGCCGTCCGAGCACGCGCGGGACGCGTACGCGACCTCGCGGGCGAGTCTGCCGGGGCAGCGCAGCGGTACCTGAGCGGACGACGGAACCTCTCGCGCGTCGGCCGGGCCCACCGGCCCGGCCGGCGCCCGGGCACGAGAGCGCCCACGCGGGGCACCTCAAAAGGCGACGTCAGCTTTAGGGTGGTCGCATGAACGATCGCATGGTCTGGATCGACTGCGAGATGACCGGCCTCTCGCTGTCGGACGACGCTCTCATCGAGGTTGCCGCCCTCGTCACCGACTCCGAGCTGAACGTGCTCGGCGACGGTGTCGACATCGTCATCCGCCCGCCGGCCCGGGCGCTGGAGACGATGCCGGAGGTGGTGCGCGAGATGCACACCGCGTCCGGGCTGCTCGACGAGCTGGCGGGCGGGACGACCCTCGCCGAGGCCGAGGCCCAGGTGCTGGCCTATGTACGGGAGCACGTGAAGGAGCCGGGCAAGGCGCCGCTGTGCGGCAACTCCGTCGGCACGGACCGCGGTTTCCTGGCGCGGGACATGACCTCCCTGGAGGGCTACCTCCACTACCGGATCGTCGACGTGTCGTCGATCAAGGAGCTCGCCCGGCGCTGGTACCCGCGGGCGTACTTCAACAGCCCCCCGAAGAACGGCAACCACCGCGCCCTCGCCGACATCCGCGAATCCATCGCGGAACTGCGCTACTACCGTGAGGCGGTCTTCGTGCCGCAGCCCGGGCCGGACTCCGACACCGCCAGGACCATCGCCGCGAAACACGTCCTGCCCAGCAGCTGACGGGGCCCCGAAAAAGGCGTGCACGAGCACCCCCTCGGACCCTGTACACTTTTTCTCGGCCGGTAGGGAGAACGCGGGAGACCGCAAAATCCGACTGCCGGGCGTGGTGGGTGTAGCTCAGCTGGTAGAGCACCTGGTTGTGGTCCAGGATGCCGCGGGTTCAAGTCCCGTCACTCACCCTGAGTCATCAGCCGGTGACTTCCCGCAAGGGAGGTCACCGGCTGATGTGTTTCCCGTGTTCCCGGGAGGGGTCATGCGCCCGAGTGTCCCGGCCGAGCCGTTCGCGACCGCCCGGATCGACCTCGTCCCGCTGCGCGTCGACCACGCGGCGGAGATGGCGGTCGTCCTGGGCGATCCCGCGCTGCACAGCTTCACCGGCGGCGCCCCCAGCACACCCGAAGCCCTGCGCGCCCGCTACGAACGGCTCGTCGCCGGTTCGCCGGACCCCTCGATCTCCTGGTGCAACTGGGTGCTGTGGGTGCGGGACGCCGACCGGCCGGCCGGGACCCTGCAGGCCACCGTGACCGGGCGGGACCACGCCGAGATCGCCTGGGTCGTCGGCACCCCCTGGCAGGGCCGCGGCCTCGCCTCCGAGGCGGCCGCAGGACTCGTCGGCCGGCTACGGGCTCAGGGCGTGCGCACGATCGTCGCCCACGTCCACCCCGACCACCACGCGTCCGCGGCCGTGGCCCGCGCCGCCGGGCTGTCGGCCACCGCGGAGCGGCAGGACGGCGAGGTGCGGTGGCGGCTGGTCGTCGCGCCGTGAACCGTGCCCCGCTCAGGAGGAGGAGCGCCCCACCAGCTCCGTCGCCAGTACGACCTGGCGTCGCTCCAGGCCCCGCGACACCGCGGGACGGCGGTCCGCGATCTCCGTGAGGAGCAGGTCCAGCATCCTGCGGCCCATCTCCTCGATGGGCTGGCGGACGCTCGTCAGCGGCGGGTCCATGTGCCGGGCGATCGCCGAGTCGTCGTAGCCGACCATCGCCACGTCCTCCGGGAGTCGGCGGCCCGCCTCGCGCAGTGCCCGGCGGGCGCCGGCCGCCATGACGTCGGAGCCCGCGAAGACCGCGTCGAGGGAGGGGTTGCGGGCGAGGAGTTCCCCCATCGCGCGGTGTCCGCCCTCCTCGGTGAAGTCGCCCGGCGCGATCAGGCCCTCGTCCGGCGGGTACCCCGCGTCGCGCAGGGCGTCCCGGTAGCCGTCGACGCGGCGCTGGGCACCGTAGACGTCCAGGCGGCCGGTGATGTGGGCGATGTGGGTGCGGCCCCGGGACAGCAGGTGTTCCACCGCCGAGCGGGCGCCGCCGTAGTTGTCGGAGTCCACGGACGGGAGGGTCTCCGCGGCGGAGCGCGGGCCGCTGATCACCGCCGGGATCTCCAGCTGGGCCAGCAGGTCGGGCAGCGGGTCGTCGGCGTGGACCGAGACCAGGAGAACCCCGTCGACGCGGTGCGCCGCCAGGTACTGGGCGAGCCGGCGTCGTTCGCGATCGCTACCCGCGAAGATCAGCAGCAGCTGCATCTCGGTGTCGGAGAGCTCCGCGCCCACGCCGCGCAGCATGTCCGAGAAGTACGGCTCGGCGAAGAAGCGGGTCTCCGGCTCGGGGACCACCAGCGCGATCGCGTCCGTGCGGTTGGCGGCCAGGGCACGGGCCGCGGTGTTGGGGACGTAGCCGAGCTCGGCGACGGCTGCCTCGACGGCCGCGCGGGTGGCGTCACTGACTCTCGGCGAGCCGTTGATCACCCGGGAGACCGTGCCGCGGCCGACACCGGCGCGTGCGGCCACCTCTTCGAGAGTCGGCCGCCCTCCGCTCCGGCTCCGCGCTCCGTGGCTTGCCATGGGCCCCGCCTTCCCGCCGTCGTTCACGCTGGCCTGGAATCTAACAGCCCCGTCCGTTCAGCCCATCTTCGCCGACGGCAGCCGTCCCCCGGGGACCCGCCTCGGTGCCACGGGGGCCCGCATCCGTACGCCGGACGGGCCTCGGCTCAGGACGCCGGGCGCACCCGACTCCCCGCCACCGGAGGGCTCGTCCGTCGCCGCTCACGGCCGGAAAGCGCTGTCCGCCCGAGTTAGCTAACAGGCAGATAACTGAACGCATCTCTCCGCGCTCCCACCCTTGACACCCCCGCCCGAACCGACGACTCTTCAACACATCACCTGTGGGAGCGCTCCCACGGTACCTGACACATACACATCCCGCACGTTCCCCGCCCGAGCCGCAGCGAGTAACTAACGGGCCCAACAATGCAGTTGGCCGGGGGGTCGGCACGTCAGGGCAACAGGAGGACGCAATGCGAGCACGTACCCGAACCACCCGCCGGGTGGTGGTCCTGGCGGCCGTAGCGTCGCTGGGCGCCGGGCTGCTGGCCGGCTGTGCCGACGACGGCAACGACGACGCTTCCGACGGCTCGTCGTCGGGCAGCGGCAAGGGCAAGACGACGATCACGCTGGGTCTGTTCGGCACGATGGGCTTCAAGGAGGCCGGTCTCTACACCGAGTACGAGAAGCTCCACCCGGACATCAAGATCGCCGAGAACGTCACGGAGCGGAACGAGAACTACTACCCGGCGCTCCTGAACCACCTCACGACCAACAGTGGCCTGATGGACGTCCAGGCCATCGAGGTCGGCAACATAGCCGAGGTCGTCGCCACCCAGGCGGCCAAGTTCGAGGACATGTCCAAGGTCTCGGGCGTCGACAAGAGCAAGTGGCTGGACTGGAAGTGGTCGCAGGGCACCACCAAGGACGGCCAGACGATCGCGCTCGGCACCGACGTCGGCCCGATGGCCCTCTGCTACCGCAAGGACCTCTTCCAGGCGGCCGGTCTGCCCACCGACCGCGAGGCGGTCGGCAAGCTGTGGGCGGGTGACTGGAACAAGTTCATCGCCACCGGCGAGCAGTACAAGAAGAAGGCCAAGGCCGGCACCTTCTTCATGGACTCCCCCGGCGGCCTGATCAACGCCATCCTCAGCAGTGAGAAGGAGAAGTTCTACGACTCCTCCGGCGAGATCATCTACAAGTCGAACCCGGCCGTGAAGGCCGCCTTCGACCTGACCGCGAAGGCCGCCGAGGAGGGCCTGGTCCAGGCCCAGACGCAGTTCCAGGCGGCCTGGGACACCACGATCGCCAACAGCAAGTTCGCCACCATCGCCTGCCCGCCGTGGATGCTCGGCACGATCAAGGGCAAGGCGAAGGCCGAGGACGCCGGCAAGTGGGACGTGGCCGTCGCGCCCAAGTCCGGCAACTGGGGCGGCTCCTTCCTGGGCGTGCCGAAGAGCGGCAAGCACGTGAAGGAGGCCGAGGCGTTCATCACCTGGCTGACCGCGCCCGAGCAGCAGGCGAAGCTGTTCAAGGTGCAGGGCTCCTTCCCGAGCACGCCGAGCGCGTACACGATGCCCGAGGTGACCGGCGCGAAGAACGACATGACCGGTGACTCGCCGATCGGTACGGTCTTCTCCGAGGCCGCCAAGACCGCTCCGGTGCAGGTGATCGGTCCGAAGGACCAGATCATCCAGCAGGGCCTGACCGACAACGGCGTCATCCTCGTGACGAAGGGCAAGTCGGCGGCGGAGGCCTGGGAGACGGCCACCAAGACCATCGACAACAACCTGGACAAGTGACCCGAATGGCCACCCGCCACGACACCGCCGCGCCCCCCACCAAGGAGGGGGGCGCGGCCCCGGGCCGCCCGGCCGCCGTTCCCACGGAGGCGGAGCAGCGGCATCGGGCCCGGCTCTCCCGCCGCTGGCAGCGGGACAAGCGCTGGAGCCCGTACGCCTTCGTCTCGCCGTTCTTCCTGCTGTTCCTCGCGTTCGGCCTGTTCCCGCTGGTCTACACCGGCTGGGCGTCGCTGCACCAGGTGGAGCTGACCGCGCCCACCGACATGGAGTGGGTGGGGATGCGCAACTACACGCGCATCTTCGACGACGACTTCTTCTGGAACGCGGCGAAGAACACCCTGACGATCGGGATCATCTCGACCGTTCCGCAGCTGCTGATGGCGATGGGCCTCGCCCACATCCTCAACTACAAGCTGCGCGCCTCGACCTTCTACCGGGTCGCGATGCTCGCGCCGTACGCGACCTCGATCGCGGCCGCCTCGCTGGTCTTCGTGCTGCTCTTCGGGCGCGACTACGGCATGATCAACTGGGCGCTGCACTTCGTCGGGATCGACGCGATCGACTGGCAGAACGACAAGTGGCCGTCGCAGATCGCCGTCTCGTCGATCGTCATCTGGCGGTGGACCGGCTACAACGCGCTCATCTACCTGGCCGCGATGCAGGCGATCCCGCAGGACCTGTACGAGTCGGCGGCGCTGGACGGCGCCAGCCGCTGGAAGCAGTTCCTGCACGTGACGCTGCCGTCGCTGCGGCCGACGATCCTGTTCACGGTCGTCGTCTCGACGATCGGCGCCAGTCAGGTCTTCGGCGAACCGCTGCTGTTCGACGCCAACAAGGGCGCGTCGGGCGGCGCGGAGCACCAGTTCCAGACGCTGGGCCTGTACCTGTACGAGCAGGGCTGGGTGAACCAGCACCTGGGCCGGGCCTCGGCGATCGCCTGGACGATGTTCCTGATCCTGATCGTGATCGGCATCGTCAACTACGTCATCTCGCGCCGGCTGCGCGCCAGTAGTTAGGAGTACCGGCCGTGACGACGACGACAACGACCGCGAAGTCCGTGGAACCCAAGGACGCAGTGCCGACGGCCCGGAAGGTGCGCCGGCCGAAGTCCGCGCGGGCCGGCGGGCAGATGCACGGCGGACCGATCGCCTACATCATCCTGGGCGTGTTCACCATCGTTTCGCTGTTCCCCCTGGTGTGGACGGCTATCGCGGCGTCCCGCGACAACAACCGGCTGGCGCAGAACCCGCCGCCGTTCGTGTTCGGCTCCAACCTCTTCCACAACCTGGACGTGGCCTGGAACGACGCGAACCTGGGCAAGGCGTTCGTCAACACGACGATCGTGGCGGGGACCTCGGCGGCGACGATCGTCTTCCTGTCGACGATCGCCGGGTTCGCCTTCGCCAAGCTCCGGTTCCGGGGCCGGGGCGCGCTGATGCTGATCGTGATCGGCACGATGATGGTGCCGCCGCAGCTGAGCATCATCCCGCTGTACATGATGGTCGCCAAGCTGGAATGGACGGACCAGCTCCAGGCGGTGATCCTGCCGTCGCTGGTGAGCGCGTTCGGTGTGTTCTTCATGCGGCAGTACCTCATCCAGGCGCTGCCCGACGAGATCATCGAGGCGGCCCGGGTGGACGGCGCGAGCAGCTGGCGCGTGGTGTGGCACGTGGTGTTCCCCGCGGCGCGCCCGGCGATGGCGGTGCTCGGCATGCTGATGTTCGTGCAGACGTGGAACGACTTCCTGTGGCCGTTCCTGGTGCTGAGCCAGACCGGCAACCCGACCGTGCAGGTCGCGGTCGCGGGTCTCGGCCGCGGGTACACCCCGGACCAGTCCCTGATCATGGCGGGCGCGCTGCTGGGCACGCTGCCGCTGCTGCTGGTCTTCGCGATCTTCGGCAAGCAGATCGTGGGCGGCATCATGCAGGGCGCCGTGAAGGGCTGAGGACGCGTCGCGGCTTCGTGCGACGCCTTACGACTCCTTACGCCGCCCTCCCGTCCGTCCGTGACTTCATGGGGGCCGGGTCACCGCCGCCCCGGCCCCTTCCCCACCACTTCCCCCCCGACCTCGTCGGTCTCGACGACCACCCATGGGAGCGCTTCCATGCCTGAGCCCATTACTCCGGTGACCTTTCCGCCCGCCTTCCTCTGGGGTGCCGCGACCTCCGCGTACCAGATCGAGGGGGCGGTGCGCGAGGGCGGCCGTACCCCCTCGATCTGGGACACCTTCAGCCATACGCCGGGCAAGACGGCCGGTGGCGAAACCGGTGACATCGCTGTCGACCACTACCACCGCTACCGCGACGACGTGGCGCTGATGGCGGAGCTGGGCCTGTCCACGTACCGCTTCTCCATCTCCTGGTCCCGGGTGCAGCCGACCGGGCGCGGCCCCGCGGTGCAGGTGGGCCTGGACTTCTACCGCCGCCTGGTGGACGAGCTGCTGGCGGCGGGCATCAAGCCGGCCGTCACCCTCTACCACTGGGACCTCCCCCAGGAGCTGGAGGACGCGGGCGGCTGGCCGGAGCGGGACACGGCGTTCCGGTTCGCGGAGTACGCGCAGATCGTCGGCGAGGCGCTCGGCGACCGTGTGGAGAACTGGATCACGCTGAACGAGCCGTGGTGCAGCGCGTTCCTGGGCTACGCGTCCGGGGTGCACGCGCCGGGCCGTACCGAGCCGGTGGCATCGCTGAAGGCGGCGCACCACCTGAACCTGGCGCACGGGCTGGGCACGTCGGCGCTGCGCGCGGCCATGCCGGCCCGCAACTCGGTGGCGATCAGCCTCAACTCCTCGGTGGTGCGCCCGCTCTCCCCGGGCGACCCGGCGGACCTGGCCGCGGTGCAGAAGATCGACGACCTGGCCAACGGCGTCTTCCACGGCCCGATCCTGCGGGGCGCCTACCCGGAGACGCTGCTGGCGGCGACCTCGTCGCTGACGGACTGGTCCTACGTCCAGGAGGGCGATCTGCGCGCCATCCACCAGCCGTTGGACGCGCTGGGCCTGAACTACTACACGCCCACCCTGGTCTCGGCGGCGGACGCGTCGGTGCGGGGCCCCCGTTCGGACGGTCACGGTGCGAGCGACCACTCGCCGTGGCCGGGCGCGGACGACGTGGCCTTCCACCTGACGCCCGGCGACCGCACGGAGATGGGCTGGTCCATCGACCCGACCGGCCTGCACGAGCTGATCATGCGCTACACGGCGGAGGCGCCGGGCCTGCCCCTCTACATCACGGAGAACGGCGCGGCCTACGACGACAAGCCCGACTCGGACGGCCGTGTCCACGACCCGGAGCGCATCTCCTACCTGAACGGCCACCTCGCGGCGGTCCGGCGGGCGATCGCGGACGGCGCGGACGTGCGGGGCTACTACCTCTGGTCCCTCCTGGACAACTTCGAGTGGGCGTACGGCTACGAGAAGCGGTTCGGCGCGGTGTACGTGGACTACGCGACGCTGACCCGCACGCCGAAGTCGAGCGCGCTGTGGTACAGCCAGGCGGCCCGCACGGGCACCCTGGCGCCGACCGAGACCAACTGACCCGGGGAGCGGGGAGAGGGCGCGGTGGGCTGGGGGGCCTGCCGCGCCCTTCGCCGTTGATCGCTCCTGTCCACTTTCCGTCCGGGTCGGCGGGATCTGTGGCACGCTCGTTGCGCCCACGACCTCCTGTCGCCGAAGGTGTCGGCAGGATCGGTGACGGCGTACCGGTGATCTGCGTCATCGGCGGCTCCGGGCCCGGCAGGTCCTCCCTGTGGCACGCCGGTGTGGTCCCCCGGCTCCGCGCCCGGCACGAGCGGCTGATGGTGGTGACGCTCCGCCCCTCCGACGCCGGTACGCCGCTGAACGCCCTGGCCTTCGCGCTGGACACGCTGCCGGAGCCGGACCGGGAGGCCTCGGGCCCGTCCGTGGAGAGGCTCGCCTCGCGGCTGGCCGGGGGCGCGATGGCCGATGTGGTGGCCGCGGTGCTGGAGCGCCGCGGGGGGCGAGCGCATGCTGATCTGCGTCGACCAGTTCGAGGAGCTCTTCGGCCGGCCCGTGGACGACGGGGCGGCGTTCGCCGGGGCGCTGGGGGCCTGCCTCACCGAGCCCCGGCCGGCAGCCCCCGCCCCGCCCGACTGACCGGCCCCCGTCGAAGAGGCGGTCGGCGTGCCCGGGTCGTCGACGTCACCCGGTGGTCGGCGTCACCGCACGCGACGCGTCATCGGTCGTCTGCCGACAGCAGACGGCGGGTGGTGTCCACGCCCCAGATGTCGAGCGACAGCAGCCGGTCGCTGGATGCCATCAGGCCACCGGTCGCCTCCACGTGCGCGGCCCACCGCTCGCGGGTCTCCACCGCCGGACGGGCCATCAGACAGTCCGGGTCGTTGGTCCAGAGCCGGCCGTGCTGCCACTGGCGGCCGGCGCCGGTGAACTCGGCCGGGTCCTGGCCGGGCTGGCTGTAGTCGTCGGCCTCGGGACGGCGGTGCGGGGCCGTGTCGGGGCTGACCCGCATCGCGTCGAAGAGTCCGAGGGAGGGCAGGATCGGCGCGCCGCAGCCCAGGAGGTACGCGTCCGGGCCGATCGCCGCGCGGATCAGCTCGACGCCCGAGCGGTACGCCGTCAGCGCGTCCACGGTGTCGTCGTGCCGTACGCCGTCCAGCGCGCCCGCGTACAGGAAGTCGACCTTGAAGTAGTCGTAGCCCTCGGCGCGCAGAGTCCGGAAGACGTCCGTCAGGTAGGCCGCCGCCTCGGGGTGGGTGGTGTCGAGGACCCGCAGGTCGTGGCCCCAGTTGTGGCCGGCGTGCGCGAAGCCGCCGTCGGCCGAGCGGACCAGCCAGTCGGGGTGCCGGGCGGCCAGTTCGCTGCTCGGGTCGACCAGGAAGGGTGCCGTCCAGATGCCCGCGCGGCGGCCCCGGGCACGGATGGCGTCGGCGATGCCGGAACGGGAACGGAAGCGGCCCGAGAGGACGAGCCAGTCGCCGAGGGCGCGCTGGTAGCCGTCGTCGATCTGGACGACGTCGACGGGCAGGTCGAGGGTGTCCATCGCGCGGAGGTTCTCGTGGATGTCGTCCTCGGTGACGTTGGTGAAGTACTCGTACCAGGAGCACCAGACGGTCGGCGCGGGGCGGGGGGCCGGGAGGCCGAGCCCGGCGGCCCAGTCGGACAGGAGCGCCTGGATGCCGGTGCCCGTGTACTCCTTCACCGGGCCGTCGGCGCTGATCTCCGCCACGGATCCGGCCCGGGTGAGGCGGATGGACGGCACCTCCGACGCCGGGTCCGGCGCCGCCCACAGCCGTACCGGTGAGCCGTCGCCGGGGTCGAGGGCCAGCAGCCCCTCCCCCTGGAAGGCTCCCGCGGGGACGGTGACCCCGGGGCGGTAGCAGACCGTCGCCCAGTTGTCGTTCGTCGGGCGGTACGGGGTGTCGCGGAGGGCGTAGGAGCCGCTCGGGCTCCAGGACTGCCAGCCCTCCTCGTGGACGCGGGCTCGACGCGGGTCCACGGGGACGGCGGCCACCGGGGTGAAGGGGTGGTGCACGGGGTTCTCTTTCACGGGGAGGGGCGCGGGGTGGGGCGCGCCGAGGAGGGGGCGCGCCAGGGAGGGGCGCGCCCAGACGGAGGAGGCGGGCGTCAGCCCTTGTTGGCGCCCAGGGTCAGGCCGCTGACGAACTGGCGCTGGAGCACGAAGTACACGATCAGCGTGGGGATCGCGGTCAGCAGGGCGCCGGCGGCGACCAGGTTGGGGTCGGTGAAGTACTGGCCGGAGAGGTTGTTCAGGGCCGAGGTGATCGGCATGTTCTCACCGGTGGAGATCAGCACGATCGCCCAGAAGAAGTCGTTGTAGATCCAGATGGAGAGCAGGGTCGCCAGGGCCGCCATCGCGGGCTTGCACAGCGGCAGCACGATCTGCCAGTACAGCCGCCACACGGACGCGCCGTCGACCAGCGCGGCCTCGGTCAGCTCGTGCGGCAGCGAGCGCATGTAGTTGCTCAGCACGAAGGCGCAGAAGCCGGACTGGAACGCCACGTGGATCAGGACCAGGCCGAGCGCGGAGTCGTAGAGCTTGCCGCTGACCGTGATGCCCGGCAGGTCGACCAGGAGGTACAGGCGGTACAGCGGGGTGATGATCACCTGCTGCGGGAGCAGGTTGCCGGCCGTGAACACCAGGAGCAGGAACAGGTTGACCCGGAAGTCGAAGCGGCTGACGTAGAACGCCACGCACGACGACAGGAAGAGGGTCACGAGCACGGCCGGGACCGCGATCAGCAGCGTGTTCCCGAAGTAGTGCAGCATGTCCGACTGCTGGAACGCGTCGGTGAAGTTGTCGAGGCTCAGTTTGTCGGGCCAGGAGACATAGCCCTTCTCGCTGGTCTCCGCGTAGGGGCGCAGGGCCGCGAACAGGGCCCACAGCAGGGGCGCCAGCCAGGCCAGGGACGTCACGACGAGGAACGTGTGCAGCAGGATCCGGGCGGGGCGGACGGGGGTGCGCTGCTTGGACGCGAGGGTCGCGCTCATGCTCGCCGCTCCTTCCGGAAGGTCGCGATCAGGTACGGGATGATCACGGCGAGGGAGATCACCAGCAGGACGACGGCGATCGCCGATCCGTATCCGATGCGGCTGGACTCGCCGATGATGTTGTTGGTGACCAGGATCGACAGCAGTTCGGTCCCCTGGGCGCCCTTGTTGAAGACGAAGACCAGGTCGAAGGCGCGCAGGGCCTCGATGATCGTGACGACGAGGACGACGGTGTTCGTGGGCCGCAGGGTCGGGAAGACGACGTTCTTGAACGTCTGCCACTCGTTCGCGCCGTCCAGTGCGGACGCCTCGCGCAGGGCCGGGTCGACGCTCTTCAGGCCGGCCAGGTAGAGGATCATCATGTAGCCGGCGTGCCGCCAGGAGGC
Organism: Streptomyces sp. NBC_00080; assembly: GCF_045041255.1. Lineage (NCBI taxonomy): Bacteria > Bacillati > Actinomycetota > Actinomycetes > Kitasatosporales > Streptomycetaceae > Streptomyces > Streptomyces sp. NBC_00080. The sequence continues at coordinate 5,912,292 of NZ_CP108235.1, read as the reverse complement.
GGCGATGAGGATGGCCCAGAGGTTGAGGTCCGGGTCGCCGATCCAGTCGATGTAGTGGCCCGGCTCGTTGGCGCCGATCAGGCTGTTGATCAGGCCCGTGTCCGGGTTGTAGACCAGCTGCCAGACGAAGCCGATGACGGCCATGGAGACCACGACCGGCAGGAAGAAGGCCGTCTGGTAGACCCGGCTGAACCGGATCCTCTTGTCCAGCTGGACCGCCAGGAAGAGCCCGAACGGGGTCGGGATCAGGATGAGCACGACGAACCAGACGACGTTGTGCTGGACGGCGGGCCAGAACTGCGGGTTGTTGCTGAACAGCTCCCTGAAGTTGTCCAGCCCCACCCACTTGATCGAGTCGAAGCCGATGCCGTCCCAGGTGGTGAAGGCGAGGGCGACGGAGGCGAGGGCGGTGACCCAGACGAGGGCCACGTGCAGGATCGTCGGCACGCCGGCCATCAGGCCGAGCGTGAGCCGGTCGCGGCGGGTCAGCAGGCGCCGGTGGCCCTGCGGAGCGCGCTTCTTCGGGGTCGTGGTGCCCGGAGGCGGCTCGGCGGCCGCCTCCGGGATCTTCGTGGTCGTTTCGGAGCTCATGTGTCGGTGCTCATCCGCCTCGGGCGACGCGGCTCAGCCGGACGCGAAGATCGTCTTCTTCTGACGCTCGATCGACGTCAGCAGGCTGTCGATCCCCTTGGGGTCGCGGACGAACTTCTGGAGCGCGGGCTGCATCACCGTGGAGGTGAAGTCGGGCCGGCTGTCACGGTCCATGAACTGCGTGAGGTGCTTGGCGCCGCTGATCATCGCGTACGCCTTCTTCTGCAGGGCGGTGTACGAGGAGGTGTCGGCCTTGGAGGAGGCGGCGACGACGCTCGGGTCGGCCTTGAGGTAGATCGCCTCGGCCTCCGGGGTGCCCAGGTACTGCAGGAGCTTGACGGCGGACGCCTTGCTCTTCGGGGCCTTGGAGAGCATGAAGCCGTCGGTGGGCGCCTCGACGGTGTCCTGGCCGTAGGTCGGGTCGATCTCCGGGAAGGCGAAGAAGTCGAGGTCGTCGGCGTCGGCCTGGTTCGTGAACTGCTGCGCGACGAAGGTGCCCAGCAGATACATGCCGGCCTTCTTGGAGACGAGGGTCTGGGCGGCGTCCTGCCAGGTGCGGCCGACGGCGCCGTCCTGGTGGTAGGGGAGGAGCTCGGCCCAGTGGTCGAAGGTCTTGCGGACCTTCGCGTCGGTCCAGGAGGCCTTGCCCGCCATCAGCTCGACATGGAAGTCGTAGCCGTTGGTGCGGAAGTTGATCTGGTCGAAGGTGCCGAGCGCGGGCCAGGCGTCCTTGTCGCCGAAGGCTATGGGGACGAGCCCGTCCTTCTTCATCTGCTTGCACAGGGCGACGAGCTGGTCCCAGGTGGTGGGGACGGTGTAGCCGTGCTGCTGGAAGACGCTCTTCCGGTAGAAGAGCGCCCAGGGGTACGTGTACAGCGGCACGAAGTAGTACTTGCCGTCCTCGCCCTTGCTGAGCGCCTTCATCGCGTCGGGGAAGTCGCCGCCGATCTGCTGCCACACGTCGTCGATCGGGGTGGCGAGCTTCTTGGCCGCGAAGAACTGCATGCGGTAGCCGGCGAACCAGTTGAACACGTCGTCCGGGGTTCCCTGGAGGTAGGAGTTGATCTGCTCCTGGAACGTGTTGTGGTCCTTGGTGTTCACGTCGACCGTGATTCCGGACTGCTTCTTGAAGGCCGCGTAGATCTCCGCGAAGGCCTTCTTCGGGACGGCGTCGGAGGCGTTGGAGCCGAGGGTGACGGTCTTCGGGTCGGCCGCGGTGCCGCTGCCGCCGCAGGCGGAGAGCAGGGGTATACCGGCGCCGAGCACGGCCGCGCCGCCCATACCGCGCAGAAGGGTACGACGGCTCGGGGAGGGGAGAGCGAGGCGGCCGGAGGGGGAGAGGTGGTGCATGAGCGGCTCCTGACGCGAGGTTCGGCCACAGCGTGTGGCTGAAAGCCGGTCGCAATCGACCAGAAATCAACTTGACCGAACACGGGGTGGCGCAATAACAGCCGTATGTCCGGTCATGCGTCAAGAGCCGCTGGCTTCATTTGTCGAAACGTAATCGACATACCTTGATCGCTTAAGTGATCAACTCCCGCTCTCCTTCTTGATCATTTGATTGATCACTTATAGGCGACGATCACTTGTAGGCATCGATCACTTGTAGGCGACGAACGCCTTCGAGAACGCGGAGTCGGTCTGGACGATCGAACTGCAGGTCGCGTCCGCGTAGTTCTTGGCCCCGCCCGCGCACTGCTTGTCCCGGGTGGCCGACCACATCGACAGCGGGCCGAGCCCCTTGGCCTTGGCGAAGGCGACGAGCTGGGTGGCGTCGTCGACCTTGAATATCTCGGACGTGACGTCGTTCACACCGATCATCGGGGTGACCCCGACCGTCTTCCAGGCCGCGCCGTCGCTGAGCCCGAGGACGCTCTTGACCTGCGCCTGGGTGGCGGTGGCGGCCTGCTCGGCATAGGTCCCCATGTCGCCGCTGTACGCCGGCCCGTAGTCCATCGCCATGATGTTGACCGTGTCGATCCCGACGCCGGCGGACTTGGCGCCGGCCAGCAGGTTCACCCCGTCCTGCGTCAGCCCCTCGGGCATCACGGGGAGGGTGAACGAGACGTTCAGATCCGGGTGCTGCTGCTGGAGCTTCGCGATCGCCTGGGCGCGGCGGGTGTTGGCCGCCGTGTCGGGCAGCGCGCCGCCCTCGATGTCGAAGTCCACCTTGGTCAGTTGATAGGCGTCCACCGCCTTTCCGTACGCCGCCGCCAGCGCGTCCGCCGAGGAGCAGGTCGTCGCCAGCTCGGAGCCGGAGGCGCCGCCGAAGGAGACCCGGACGTCACCGCCCTTGGCCCGCAGCGCCCCGATCTGAGCGGCCACACCGTCGCTCGCGAGGTCGGTCACACCACCCCACTTGGGCGTGCAGCCACCGCCGTCGGTGACGAACGCCAGGTTGTAGTCCTTGACGCCGGTCGCGCTCACGCTCGCCAGGAGGTCGAAGGCGGGGTACAGGGAGGTGTCGACGTAGGGGGCGAACCCGGCGGAGGCGGTGGTGCCGGTACCCGTGCTCGCGCTGGCGCTCGGGGCGGGAGAAGTGGTCGCCGAAGAGGTGGGCGAGGAGGTGGCGGTCTGGCTCGGGGCCGTGGTGGGGCTCGCGCTTCGGGTCGGCCTGCCACTCGGCTCGGGCGTGGCGCCGTCGTCGGCGGAACACTGGGCGCCGTCGACCAGACAACCGGCCGGATCCCCGCTGCCGGTGACGACGAAGCCGACGGTGACGGACTCCCCGACGGCGAGCCCGTCGGTGTCCCACTTCGGCGGCGAGACGGTGACGTGCTGCCCGCTGACGGCGGACTCGCCGTTCCACAGGGAGCTCAGTTTCGCCCCGGCCGGCAGCTCGAACTCGAGCTTCCAGTCCGCTTTCACCCGACCGCTGTTGTTCGTCACGACGTACTGCGCGGTGTATCCCGTCGACCAGTCGCTGGTCCTGGTGTAGGCGGCCCCGATGCCGGCCGCCTGCGCGGTACCGCCGAGCAGCACGGCCCCGCCGCCCACCACGGCCGCGGCGACCGCGCCGCCGATCATCTTGTTCCTGCCACTGATCCTGCGCCGATGCGTGCTCATCACGTGCCTGCCTTCACTGCTCACGGGGATCCCGAGGGGGGTGCGGCAGCACGCTAGCGATCCCGAACCGGGCAAACCGCCTGACAGGGACGGCCGTCGAGGTTCTTAGGGAGCGCTTAAGGAACACATCGGGGGCGGTTAAAGGTCGAGACCAATTCGCCCCTCAGGAACGGCCGACGAGCGCCCGCCGCCGTCTGCGGACAGCTCCCCGGTGGCCCCTGCGCACCGGCTCCCGCCCGTCCAGCTGGATCCAGAGCCGCACCTCGGTGCCGCCCAGTACCGAGGAGCCGATGCGGACGTCACCGCCCGTCGACTCCGCGAGCCGACGGACGATGTCCAGGCCGAGGCCGGTCGAGCCCGCGGTGCCCGAGCCCCGGCCGCGCGCCATCGCCGCCTCGGGGTCGGCGATGCCCGGGCCCGCGTCCGAGACGAGGACGATCACCGCGTCCTCGCCGTTGTGGACGTCGACCGCGAAGGCCGTGCCCTCCGGGGTGTGCCGGAACACGTTGCCGAGCAGGGCGTCCAGTGCCGCGGCGAGATCGGTACGGGCCACGGGTATGCGGACCGGGCGGTCCACACCGGCCGTGCGCACCTTGCGGCCCTCGTCCTCCGCGAGCGCCGACCAGAACGCCATCCGCTGCCGGACCACCTCCGCCGCGTCGCAGCCCGCGCCCGGACCGGCGGCCGCCGTCTGCGGCTTGGCCTCGCGCGCCGTCCTGATGATCGTGTCCACCTCGCGCTCCAGCTGGGCGACGGCGGTCCTCGTCTGCTCGGCGGCCGGAGACTCGCCCAGGGAGGCCGCGTTGAGCCGCAGCACGGTCAGCGGGGTCCGCAGTCGGTGGGACAGATCCGCCGCCAGCTCCCGCTCGTTGGCCAGCAGTTGGACGACCTGATCCGCCATCGAGTTGAACGCCACCGCCGCGAGCCGCAGTTCGTTCGGCCCCTCCTCGGGCACTCTCGCCCCGAGCTTGCCCTCCCCCAGCTCGTGCGCCCCCTCGACCAGCCGCCTGGCCGGCTGCACCATCCGTACGCCCAGCCGGTCGGCGACGGCGACCGAGCCGACGACCAGCGCGGCCCCGACCGCCGCCAGCACCGCCCAGGCCGTGCCGACGCCGTTGCTCACCTCGGACTCCGGGACGTACACCTCGATGACCACGGTCCCCAGGCTCAGCGCGACCGGCTGGAGCAGGGCGGAACCCCCCGCGACCTCGGTCGTGGAGGCGCGGCCCAGCTTCCGTACGGCCGCGATGTCCGCGTCCGCGGCGCGCTGCCGGCCGAGGTCGACGGCGGCCCGGCCGTCGCTCGCCGGCAGATGCACCGCCATGCCGTCGTCCGAGCCCGCCGAGGCGACGACCCGCTCCAACTGGTCGCGGTCGGTCGTGATGGACAACGCCGGGACCACGACCGCGGCCTCCCGCTCGGCGTTGGAGAACGCGCGGTCGCGTGCCATCTCCTTGATGACGAGGCCGAGCGGGACGGCGAAGGCGACCACGACCATCGTGGTGACCGCCAGACAGACCTTGACCAGTGCCCATCTCATCGGATCGGTCCCGTCCCCCCGGAGTCGCAGACGGGCGGCTCCAGCTTCACGCCGACACCCCGCAGGGTGTGCAGATAGCGCGGCCGCGCCGCCGTCTCGCCCAGCTTGCGGCGCAGCCAGGACAGATGGACGTCGATGGTCTGGTCGTCGCCGTAGGACTGCTGCCACACCTCGGCCAGCAGTTCCCGGCGCGGGACCACGACCCCCGGCCGGCCCGCGAGAAAGGCCAGCAGGTCGAACTCACGGCGGGTGAGGTCGAGCCGTACGCCGTCCAGTTCGGCCTGGCGGCGCAGCGGGTCGACGGTCAGACCGCCGACCCTGATGACGCTGGAGGGCGAGGGCTCCGCGGCACCGGACCGGGCCCGCCGCAGCACGGCCGCCATCCGCGCCGACAGGTGCTCCACCGAGAACGGCTTGGTCAGGTAGTCGTCCGCGCCCGCGTTCAACAGCCGGACGATCTCCGTCTCGTCGTCACGCGCGGTGGCGATGATGACCGGCACGTCCGTGATGCCGCGCAGCATCTTCAGGGCCTCGGAGCCGTCCAGATCGGGCAGGCCGAGGTCGAGGATGACCACGTCGAAGCGGAAATGGGCGACCTCGCGCAGCGCCTCCAGTGCCGTACCGACGCTGCGCACGAGGTGCGAGGCGTCGGTCAGCTGCCGGATGAGCGCCGAGCGTACGAACTGGTCGTCCTCGACCACGAGCACACTTGCCATGCGCCGCAACCTACGCCATGCGGGCGAGGGTCATTCGGGCCTGTGGACAACTCGGCTCCTGTGGACGACCGGTGAGTCGACCGTGCGCGGCCGAGGGAACGGCCGAGCACATCCGTGCGACACGGGTGAGGCGCGTGGGGCAAGATGGCCCGCGATGCGCAGAGGACTCGTACACGTACTGGCCTGGTCGCTCGCCACGGGCGCGGCGGTCACGCTGTCGTGGTGGGGTGTACACACGGTGATGGCGGGCACGGCCTACGACCCGCCACGCGCCCTGCCGCTCACCGCGGGCGACACGATCACGCAGGAGTCGAAGCCGCCGGCCTCGCCGACGAGCGGCCCGTCCGCGTCGCGGAGCCCGTCCCCGACCCCGAGCCGGACCCCGGCACCCCCCTCCCCCTCCCGGACGGTGTCGACCGCCGGTCCCTCCCCCAGCGCCTCCGGAACGCCCCGGGGCACGTACCGGGGCACGGTCAAGAGCTACGACACCGACGGCGGGCTGGTCGTCTTCGACCTGGGCAAGGCCTCCGCGTCGCTGGTCTCGGCGACGCCGGGCGCGGGCTGGTCGATGCAGGTGTGGAAGACGGAGTCGTGGATCCGGGTGGAGTTCAGCTCCGGCGCGGACCGGGTGTCGGTGTTCTGCACCTGGCACGACGGGCCGCCCCGGGTGGAGGTGGGCACGTACTGACGGCCGGAGCTCCGGGCGACGGGTCGGCCTGGGGAACGCCCTAGCGGAAGACCGAGGGCGGCGGGGCCGGTGAGGCCACCGCCGACGCGTCCACGACCGGTACCGCGCCGCCGGTGAAGTCGGTGAGCGCCCTGCCGTGCTCGACCCGGCCGGGGTGGGGGTCGGAGGCGGCCCTGCGGGTCAGTTCGGCGGTGGGCAGCGCCAGGTCGGAGGCGACCAGCACGGCGTTGCCGAACCGTTTGCCGCGCAGCACGGTCGGGTCCGCGACCAGCGCGAGTTCCGCGAACCGGGCGGCGGCGGTGGCGATCTGGCCGCGCAGATGCGCGAGCGGAGGGCCGTCGGCGAGGTTGGCGGCGTAGGCCCCGCCGGGCTTGAGCGCCCTGCGGACCTCGTCGAGGAACTCGGTCGAGGTGAGGTGGGCGGGGGTCCGGGCGCCGCTGAACACGTCTGCCAGGACGAGATCCGCCCACCCGTCGGGCACCTTGGCGAGCCCTTCGCGTGCGTCGACCGACCTCACCCGGATACGCGCCCCCGGGTCCAGCGGCAGCTCCCGGCGGACGAGTCGGACGAGGGCCGCGTCCCGTTCGACGACCTGCTGGGTGGAGCGGGGTCGGGTGGCGGCGACGTACCGGGCGAGGGTGAACGCGCCGCCGCCGAGATGCACGACGTGCAGGGGCTTGCCGGGCGGTGCCACGAGGTCGATGACATGACCGAGGCGCCGCTGGTACTCGAAGGAGAGGTGAGCGGGGTCGTCGAGGTCGACGTGCGACTGGGGGGCTCCGTCGATGAGCAGCGTCCAGGCCCGCGCCCGGTCCCGGTCGGGTACGAGCTGGGCGAGCCCGCCGTCGACGGGCTCGACGACGGCGTCGGCGTCCCGCTCGCGCCGGGTGTTCCTGGACTTTGCCATGACAGCATTTTCGCAGGCCGCGGACGCTCCCCGCGCGCCCGGCTCAGGGCGACCGGACAGCGAACGGACAGCGGCCGGTCAGGGCCGGACGGCGAGCGGGAACGGGCCGCACCAGCAGGCGGGCACAGGCCGGGCGAGCGGGAGCCGGACGAGCGGTCGCGGAGCTCACGGACACGCGCGTGCGCTCGCGGGCCCACGCGCAGCCGGATGCCTCGCCGGTCACATCGGGAGGCGTCCTCACCGGCAGCTGTCCGCCGCCTCGATCAGCCGGGCCGCCTCACCCAACGCCCGCCGCAGCACCGCCGGATCCGTCGCGAGGTCGGCCTCACCGGGGGGCACCAGCCAGTCCGAGCCCTGGGCCGGCGCCTCGGGGGCGAGTCGCAGCCCCCTGCCGTCGGTCTTCGTACAGGTACTGCCCGGCATGTCCCAGGCCGCCGCCGTCCCGGCCGGCACCACGAAGCCGAGCGTGTCGTCGCCGTCGTCGTGCAGGACGGGCCCCACCCCGTCTCCCGTCGACCCCCTTCGCAGGATGTCGACCGCCTCCAACCCCTGACGGGTCGACACCGTCACCAGGTCGCACGCCGCCACCGATGCCATAGAAGGAACGTTGCTCTGGCTGGTCTCCATCCCGGCCTCCACCGCGCAGCCCGCCTGTAGTCCACAAGGTTCAACGCCTCACGGCGTCAAGGGCTACGGCGGAAGTCCGCCGCAAAGGATGGCAGTTCATGGCAGATCACGGATGAGATATCCGGTTTGTAGCCAAACACCGCATGGCGGCCCGACCACAGCAGGTACGTTCTTGCCCGCCGGGAACAAGGGTGCCACACGGACAACTCATCCCTATTCCGGCATGGTTCGACGGTTCGCACGAGAGGACCCGGCCATGGCGTCGTCAACGGTGACCCCACCTCGGCCCGACCGGCCGGCACGGCCCAACCTCGCCTTTCGCCACCTGCGCGGACATCGCTCACCCGCCGAGTTCGCCGCACTCGTGCGGCGGGCGGCGCGGGAGATCGGCGAGTGCGTCAGCTGTGACGCGCGCTACATCGGGCGCGTCGAGGCGGGCGAGATCCGCTGCCCCAACTACGCGTACGAGCGGGTGTTCCTGCACATGTTTCCCGGCCGCACGCTCACCGATCTGGGGTTCGCGCCCCGCGCGTCCGTGCGCGGACGAGGGGCGCGCACCCCTGAGGACGAGCCCTGCGCGCACACCACCAGACCGGAGCGCACTACCAGTGACGAGCGGAACACGGCTGAGACGGGTGGGACGCACCAGCCGTATGACACGCAGGACCCGTACGACAAGTACCACGACCACGAGGAGAGCGACGTGCTGCGTCGCGCATTCATGACCGGCGGAGGTGCCACGATGGCCGCCGCCACGCTGGGCCCCCTCGGGCTCGCCCACGACGCGTCCACGGCCCGTCCCGTGCGCCGCGCGGGAGCGAGCGAGGCCGGCGCCCTCGAAGAAGCGGTCCGCAGGATCCGGCTGCTGGACGACCGGCACGGGGCCGACGGGCTCTACCGGCGCGCGGCCGCCCCGCTACGCGCTGCCTACGCGCTGCTGGACGCCGGTACGACCCGGCAGACGACCGCCGACCGGCTCCACTCGGGCGCCGGTGAACTCGCCATCTCGGTGGGCTGGCTGGCACACGACTCGGGCCGGTTCGACGACGCGCGCTCACACTACGCGGAGGCGCTGGCGACCGCCCGGGTGACCGGGGACCAGGGGCTGGAGGCGCACGCCTTCTGCAACACGGCGTTCCTGGCGCGGGACTCGGGCCGGCCCCGCGAGGCCGTCCGTGCCGCCCAGGCCGCCCAGCGCGTCGCCCGCCCCCTGGGCTCACCCCGCCTGATGTCGCTGCTGGCGCTGCGCGAGGCGGGCGGCTGGGCGGGGCTCGCCGACCGCACCGGCTGCGAACAGGCCCTCGTCCGCGCGCAGGCCCTCTACGACCGCGGTCCCTGCGACAGCGACCCCGAGTGGATGAGCTTCTACGGCGAGGCCGAGCTCGAGGGGCTCGAGGCGCAGTGCTGGTCGACGCTGGGCGACTGGCCCCGCGCGGCCCGGCACGCGAAGCGGGCGGCGGACCTCCAGGACCCGCACTTCTCCCGGAACATCGCGCTGTACACGGCCGAGCTGGCGGACGACCTCGCGCGCGGGGGCCTTCCCGACGAGGCGGCGGTGGCCGGGATGCGGGTCCTGGACCTGCTGGACCAGGTCCAGTCCTCCCGGATCCAGACGATGCTCGCGGGTACGGCCAGAGTGCTGTTGCCGCACCGGCGGGCGGGGGGCGTGTCCACCTTCCTGGAGCGGCACGCCTCGACACCGCGGATGGTGTGAGACCCGGCCTCCGCAGCCGCCCGCGGTCACCGCTGCCGTCCGCGACCACCTGCGATCATCCGAGGTGCCCGCGGTTACCCGAGGTGCCCGAGGTCGTTCCAGCTCTCGATCGCCGGTTCGCCGTAGGCCCAGCCCAGGACCGACAGTGACGTCGGGTTCAGCCGGATCCGGGCCGCGAAGTCCAGCGGCAGGCCCAGCCAGCGCGCCCCGATGGAACGGAGAATGTGCCCGTGGGCGAAGACCAGCACGTCCCGGTCCGCCGAGCGGGCCCAGGCGACGGCTTCGTCCGCGCGGGCGGTCACCTCGGCGAGCGTCTCCCCCTCGGGGACGCCGTCGCGCCAGATGAGCCAGCCGGGCCGGACGGCCTGGATCTCGGCGGGGGTCATGCCCTCGTAGGCGCCGTAGTGCCACTCCATCAGGGTGTCCCAGGTGGTGGCCCGCTCACCGAAGCCGGCGAGCTCGCACGTCTCACGCGCGCGTGCCAGCGGGCTGGTGCGTATCTCCACGTCCGTCAGGCCGTCGTACGGGGCCCGGTGCAGCCGCTCGCCGAGCAGCTTGGCGCCGCGGCGGCCCTCCTCCAGGAGAGGCACATCGGTCCTGCCGGTGTGCTTGCCGGACAGCGACCACTCCGTCTGTCCGTGCCGGGCCAGCAGGATGCGCGGTGCCATGGGGGACCTTTCCGGGGAGACCCTGAGAGGGATCAGGGAAGAAACCAGGGGCGGAGCCCTTCCATCATCGCTCACCCTGAACAGGGGCAACCCGGTGGGCGATCTCAGCGTCTTTGAGAGCCGGGGGGCCCACGAGGGGCGCGCGCACGCGCCGTAAAGTGGCCCGTCCCGAGCCACTGGCACACCAGCGACGAGACAGCGACACGAAGGGGGAGGCAATCGGATGCCGCAGACCGAGACACCAGGCACCGAGGCGGCCCCGCGGACACGGCTGCGCTGGTGGACCGAGGTGCCCCTGCTCCTGCTGGTGTACGCCTGCTACTCCGCGGGCCGGCTGCTCGCGCGGGGCGATGTGACCACCGCCGTCGACCACGGCCTGGCGATCCTGCGCGTCGAGAAGTTCCTGCACATCAACGCCGAGCATCCGCTGAACCGGCTGTTCAGGACCGAGGCGTGGATCGGCGTACCGGCCGACTTCTGGTACGCGTCACTGCACTACGTGGTGACGCCGGTGATCCTGGTCTGGCTGTTCCGGTCCCGGACCCAGCTCTACCGGGCGGCCCGCACCTGGCTGATGACGTCCACGTTCATAGGTCTCATCGGCTTCACGCTGATGCCCACCTGCCCGCCCCGGCTGCTGTCGGCCGGCCACGGCTTCGTGGACACCATGGCCCAGTACAGCTCGTACGGCTGGTGGGGCGGCGAGGCGAGCGCGCCGCGCGGCATGGGCGGCATGACCAACCAGTACGCGGCGATGCCGAGTCTGCACGTCGGCTGGGCCCTGTGGTGCGGCGTCATGCTGTGGCGGCACGGGGGCACGCGTACGGCGAAGACGGCCGGTGTCGTCTACCCGCTGGTGACGACGCTCGTCGTGATGGGCACCGCCAACCACTACTTCCTCGACGCGGTCGCGGGCGCGGCCGTGATGGCCGTCGGGCTGCTGCTGACGCCGTTGGTGATGCGCGGCGCGGACCGGGCCCGGGTGTGGTTCGCGGGCCGTGTCCCCCTGGTCGCGGCGGCCTCTCCGACCGCATCGGCCTCGATTGTCAGTGGCGGATGCCAGACTTCGACGGGTGAGCGAATTCCACGGCAGCGCGAGTCACGGTTCGGCCCAGGAGCCGAGCCGGGTGCCACCCCCTCGGACGCGGGGGACGGCGCTCCGGCAGCGGCTCGCTGAGCTGCGCGGCCCCGACGTTCCGGCCAAGGCGCTGGACGCCCGTGCCCTCGCGGCGCTGGCGGCGAACCCGGGCTGCGAGCGCCGCGCGATCCTCGACGGCGCCGGGGTGGACAAGGCGACGCTGGCGGACGCGCTGGGCTCGCCCTCGGCCTTCGGACAGTCCCAGTTCGCCCTGACCCGCGGCAACGCGTTCGAGGCGAAGGTGAAGGCGGACGGCGGCGCGGAACTGCTGCGACTGGTGCACGAGCGGCTGGATCCCGGCGCCGCGCCGCCCGTCGGCGCGGCCCTGCCCGACCTGTCCGCGATCGGCCCCGAGGGCCGCACCGCGCGCACCGCGCTGGCGCTGCGCGAGGCCACCGGGGCGACCGGCACCTGGACGCTCCTGGACCATCCGATGATCGCGCTCGACGTCGCGGGCTCCCCCGCCTTCCTGGAGCCGGACGCCGTGGTGGTGCACCCGGACGGCAGCTGGACGGTGGTGGAGATCAAGTCCTTCCCGATGCTGGACGGCTCGGCGGACCCGGCGAAGGTCGGTGCGGCCGCCCGGCAGGCCGCCGTGTACGTGCTCGCCCTCGAGGCGGTCGCCGCCCGCCTCGATCCGGCCCCGCGCGTGCGCCACCGGGTGCTCCTGGTCTGCCCCAAGGACTTCTCCAACCTGCCCACCGCCTCCGCCGTGGACGTGCGCAAGCAGCGCGCGGTCACCAGCCGCCAGCTGGCCCGCCTCACCCGCATCGAGGACATCGCCGACACCCTCCCCGAGGGCACCTGCTTCTCCCCCGAGCTGCCCGCCGAGCAGCTCACGGCGGCCGTCGAGGCGGTCCCTGCGGCGTACGCGCCCGAGTGCCTGGCCGCCTGCGAGCTGGCGTTCCACTGCCGTGAGCGGTCCCGCGCGGCCGGCGCGGTCACCTCCCTGGGCCGTTCCGTGCGGGCCGAACTGGGCGGGCTGACGACCGTCGAGGACGTCCTGGCGGCGGCGCGCGGCGAGAGCGGCGACCCGCGGGATCCTGCGGTGGCCGCCCTGCGCCGGGCGGCACGGCTGCGCACCGAGGCCCTGGGGACGATGTGTCACTGATCACCACGCTCGCCCGCCTCGAGGCCGTCACCACCGGCCGCGCCCAGCCCACCGCCACCGTCCGGCACCGGCACCTGTCCGAGCGGCCGCTGGTCTTCGTGCCGCTGACCACCGCCGGTGAGGCCGGTGCCCCGCTGGGCGCGCTGGTCGGCACCGACCGGGAGGCGCCGCGGCTGCTCGTCGTGGCGCAGCCGCGCGACCGCGAGCTGAGGTTCGCGTTCCTCGCCGAACTGGCCGACGTCGTCCTGCCGTACCTCGACTCCTACGCCGACGTCGTCGAGGCCGCCGAGCGCAGCGAGACCGACCCGGAGACCGGCAAGCGCGTCAAGGTCGAGGTCGAGCTGTGCGCCGACGCGCCCCAGCTGATCGTCCCGAGCCGTGCGGGCGTCGACTTCGTACGCCTCCTGGGCCGCTCCATGCGCTTCCGGCGGACGGCGGAACAGGACCCGGAGACTCCGTATCCCGCGCCTTCGCGCGTGCCGCTGCTCGGCCGGTGGCTGACCCACTTCGGGGAGCGCTCCCGGGTGCCCGGCTCCTCGCTGCTGACGGCGATGACGGAGGTCCTGGGGCGGCACTGGGCGACCGGACAGTCCAGCCTGGAGGACCAGCACCTGGGGGCGCAGCTCGCCTGGATCGCCCCGCCGCCGGGTGAGACGGGCGCGCAGGCGGCGCTGCGCGCGGAACTCGCGCGGGACGCCGCCGGACAGCTGCGGTGCCCGCCGGCCGGTCCGGCGACCGACCCGGCGTTCGACAACAAACTGCTCGCCCCGGCCATCGAGCGCTACGACCGCGCGCGTACCGCCCTGGCCACCGCCGAGGACGGCCTCCAGGCCGACGACCGGCTGGGCGCCCTCACCGCGGCCGAGCAGGAGATCCGCGAGCTGGTGAAGAGCCGGACGCTGCCCACCTGGAACAGGGTGTGGGAGGGCCTGGACCTGCTGCGGGCGCTGCCGGAGGGCGCGCACGTCGAGGAGCGGTGGACGCGCGACCGCTGGTCGTTCACCGGCCACCGCGACCGGGTCGTCGCCGGTGAGCCCCCGCAGCCGCGCCGCGACGACGCGGTCACCGCCGCCAACAAGCTCGCCACCCGCGAGCGCGAACAGGCCCGGCTGGAGGCGCAGGAGGCGCTGGACGACCCGCTGGTGATGGCGGGACGGCGGCTGGCCGGGGAGGCGTTCGCGGGCGAGGTCGTCGACGTGGTCATGGCGTACAGCGAGAGCAAGCGGCCGAGCCCGCGCCCGCTGGTCACCGTACGGACGGACGACCGGCCGCATCTCGGGGAGCGGGCGAAGGTGTTCCGGTCGCTGGGCGGGAAGCCGCAGGCGGCCGAGTTCGTGGGGCGCGACGGCGAGGAGGAGGACGGCCTGCTGGTGCTCCGGATCGTCGACAAGATGGGCCGCGGCAAGGAGCCCGAGGTGGGGTCCGTGCCCGAGAAGGGCGACCGGCTCTGCTTCACGCTCTTCGAACACGAGCAGCGCGGCGGCGCCAAGCTGCCCGATCCGGAGGACACGCCGTGGACGCACGGCGGTCCGCCGGGCGAGCAGGCGCCCGAGGTCCCCGATTCCGTCACCCAGGAGGATGTGCTGTGACCACCGAGGCCGCCTTCGACCCCGGTACCGCCGCCACCCGCGCCACCGACGCGATCCTGCGCGACACACTGCACGGCACCGCGCGCGGGGTGGTCGTCGACTCCCCGCCCGGCGCCGGCAAGTCCACGCTCGTCGTCCGGGCGGCGCTGGAACTGGCCGACGCGGGGCGGCCGTTGATGGTGGTCGCGCAGACCAACGCGCAGGTCGACGACCTGGTCGTACGGCTCGCGGTGAAGAACCCCGAGCTGCCGGTGGGCCGCCTGCACAGCAGCGACGCCGACCCGTACGACAAGGTGCTCGACGAGCTGCCGAACGTACGGAAGTCGGCGAAGGCGGCGGAGCTGGCCGGCCTGCCGGTGGTGATCTCCACCGCCGCCAAGTGGGCGCATGTGAAGGTCGACGAGCCGTGGCGGCACGCCATCGTGGACGAGGCGTACCAGATGCGGTCGGACGGGCTGCTGGCCGTGGCCGGGCTGTTCGAGCGGGCGCTGTTCGTGGGCGACCCGGGGCAGCTGGACCCGTTCTCGATCGTGGGCGGCGAGCAGTGGGCGGGCCTGTCCTACGATCCGTCGGCCTCGGCGGTGAGCACCCTGCTCGCCCACAACCCCGAGCTGCCGCAGCACCGGCTGCCGGTGTCCTGGCGGCTTCCGGCGTCGGCTGCGCCCCTGGTCTCCGACGCGTTCTACCCGTACACCCCGTTCCGCAGCGGCACCGGACACGGCGACCGGAGGCTGTCCTTCGCGGTGCCGCCGGACGGCTCCGGCACCGACCGGGTGATCGACGAGGCGGCGGAGTCGGGCTGGGGCCTGCTGGAGTTGCCCGCCCGGCACACGCCCCGGACCGACCCGGAGGCGGTGCGGGCGGTCGCGACGGTCGTCCGGCGGCTGCTGGACCGGGGCGGCGCGGCCACCTCGGAGCTCTCCCCCGACCCCACCCCGCTGACCGCCGACCGGGTCGCGGTCGGCACCGCCCATCGCGACCAGGCGGCGGCGGTGCGGGCGGCACTGGCGGAGCTGGGCGTCGCGGACGTGACCGTGGACACGGCGAACCGGCTCCAGGGCATGGAGTTCGACGTGACGGTGATCCTCCACCCGCTCTCCGGCCGCCCCGACGCCACCGCCTTCCACCTGGAGACAGGCCGCCTGTGCGTCCTGGCCTCCCGCCACCGGCACGCGTGCGTGGTGGTGTGCCGGGCAGGCGTGGGCGACCTCCTCGACTCCTACCCGTCGACGGAACCGGTCCAGCTGGGAACCCTCGTGAAGTTCCCGGACGGCTGGGAGGCGAACCACGCGGTGCTGGCGCACCTCGCGGAACACCGGGTGCGCTGGAGACCCTGAGCGGGCGGGAGTATCGGGGGCCCGAGGCCGTGACCCGGCGGGAACATCGGGGCGGCCGGGAGCCTTGAGACTGCGGGGCCGAGGGCCTCTTGCGCGACCGGGGGACAATGGAGGGTGGTCCACTCCACCGGTGCTGTCCACCCGTGGAACCATCCGAACCGTACGAGGAGGAGAAGACATGGCGGAGCCCACGCCGCGTCGGAACGAACCGCGGCTTCGCCCCGCGCCCCTGCTCTTCGAGCCCGCCGAGGCGGCCGGTGATCCGGAGCACTTCTTCGACCTGGAGTCGATAGACGATCCGGCCGCGTTGCTCGCGCGGGCGACGGAACTGACGCTCGCGTTCCGGGCGGCCGCCGACCGGGCGGTGGAGTTCCAGGCCATGGCCGCCGCACAGCTCGCCGATCCGCGCCGCTTCGACCGGCTGACACCGGCGGACATCGGCGAACGGGCCGAGTGGACCGAGGACTACGCGAAGAAGATGGTCGAGTTCGGCCGGGATCTGCTGCGGGGCGACACCGAGGGTCGGGGGCACGCCGACCCCGTCTGAGCGCCGCGCCCGCCGCGCCGCGTCCGCCCTGCCCGCCTGGCATATGCCGGGCGGGCAAGATACTCCTCCCCGTCCCCTCCCGTCCCGGTTTCCCGCAACCCTGTGAATTCGTCCGCTCACCCCCGGTAGACCTGGCGGTATGAGCAGCGCATGCGACGAACCCATCGGCGTCACCCCGGACGGCGCCGCCTGGCTGGCCTCCGCCGGGACATATCCGCGCAGCACGCTCGCCTTCTGGGAGGAGCGGCCGCAGGCCCCGGTGGTGCTGCCCTGCGGCTCGGCGTTCGACATCGTCAGCGCGCCCTCGATGTTCGGGCGGCTGATGCTCGACCGGCTGTGGGGCGAGGGGCCGGGCTCCGGGCCGGTGGCGGCGTTCCGCGGGCGGACGCTGCTGTTCGCGGCGCCGGGCACGGCCCAGCGCCTGCCCTCGCTGCTGGAGTGGGAGGAGTGGAGCGCCGAAGGCCGCCGGGACGGCCGTACCGCGACGGTGCCGCCGCTGCTGTGTCACGGCACGGGCGACGCGGTGACCGTGCCCGCGCTCACCCCCGCCGGGGACGGTGCGTCGACGCGCTGGATGGTCGCCCCGGACACCCGTCATCCCTGGCTGCCCGGCCCGGAGATCCTGCTGTGGGCGGCCGTCCGGGCGGCCCGTTCGGCCGTGCGGATTTCGATTTCTCCTCCCCAGGACCAGGATGCTAAGGTCTACGACGTCAGCAGGCGCCGCTAGCTCAGTTGGTTAGAGCAGCTGACTCTTAATCAGCGGGTCCGGGGTTCGAGTCCCTGGCGGCGCACCGACAGCAAAGGCCCCTCGCGAGAGCGAGGGGCCTTTCGCGTGTCCTAAACGGGTCACGTCCGGGAGGGGCAGGTCCAGGACGGGTCACGTCCGGGACGCCGCAGGAGGGGTCACAGCTTCGTCCCCGGTGTGATCCTCACCGTCCACTCCCCCGACACCGTGCGCCCCTCCACGTCCACCCGTACGCCGTTGCCCGGCACCGTGAAGCTCTCGCCGAGGGCGACCGGGGCGTCCGCGAGGGGCGGGTAGACCGAGTCCTCCCAGCAGGCCTCGGTGCGCGGATGGGCGTCGATCACCTCGACCGGGCCCCGGCCGGACCGGGCGCCGCTGCTGACGCGGTAGACGAGGATGCCGGTGCGGCAGGCCGCCCGGTCGTTGCCCGCCGGACCGCGCGCCTCGAAGGCGAGCGCGCTGTCGGGGCCGGTGCGCACCACGGCCAGCTTGGGCCCGTTGCCGAGCCCGAAGGACGGCGCTCCCGAGGCGCCGGCGACCTGCACGCCCGGCCCGGCGCTCAGCGGCTCCAGGGTCAGCCGGGTCGGACCCGGCCCCCGTACGCACACCACTTGGCGCTCGTCCAGCCAGCCCAGTTTCCACTTGTGCCAGGCGAAGAGGTCCGGGGCGAGGCCGAACTGGCTGCCCATCAGGTCCCAGTCGCCGACGTAGGTGTCCCAGTCGCCCTTGCCGTCGACGGGGCGGTGGTAGAGGTCGGGCAGGTCGAAGACGTGGCCGGTCTCGTGGGCGAGGACGAGACGGTCCGGGGGATGCTGCTCGAAGACGGTGACGACCCGGCGGATGTCCGCGCCGTCGGCGTTCAGCGGGGTGTCCAGGTTGACGACCTTCGTGGCGTCCGAGTCGACGCCCGGCGCGTCCGGGTCGGCCACGAAGTAGACGACGTCGTAGCGGGAGAAGTCCACGTGGGGGTCGGCGGCGGCCAGCGCGTCGTGCAGGTAGGCGGCCCGGCTGTCGGCGTCCCAGTCGCGCTGTATGGCGTACGCGGTGGACGGCTTCGGCATGCCGATCCAGCGCTTCAGCGGATGCGCGCGCAGGGCGAACTTCCCGTAGGACGCCTGCCGGAAGAAGGTGCTGGTGGCCGGGAAGTGGTCGGCGGCCAGTTCGTCGGGGGAGGTCGTCGGGTACCGGTCCGGGAAGGACAGGAAGACCATCACGGCGTCGAGGGAACGGGCCGGCCGGGGGTAGGCGCTGTTCCAGGTGTCCACGCCCTCCGAGTGGTGGGCCGCGGTGCGGGTCAGGGCGCACGGGGCGGGTGAGAAGGGCTCGGCGACCGAGGGGCCGCCGACGAGCGAGTTCGCGACCAGCGCCGAGAGGGTGGTGAACACGGCCGCCGTACTGCGCAGTCGGGGGCGCGGAAGCAGTCGCACACGTCGCGGCAGTCGCGGCACAGAGACCTCCGGAAGGCGGTTCACAGGACACCGCCACCCAGCCTGTGTGAAATTGTCGTACTACGCCCTGTTTGTCTGCCCCAGACGAGTGAGAAGGCAGAAAGCGGGCATCACCTCGACACCCCCGGAATTCTCACGGAACGTCACAAGCGGTCGTCCCCCCACAGAACCGGGCCAGGTGCGGGCAGAAACGATCTGTCAGAAAGGCCGGTTGTTCGGGGACACTGGGCAGTGGCTGCGCGGGTCCGGGGGCAGCCTCTATGATCGGCAGACTTTCCTGCACGGACAGCGATCGAGTGCACTGCGGGAGCGAGCGGTGAGCGGAACGTCCGAAGGGCCGACGCCCGCGGCAGACCTCGACCGGTCAGCCGTCACAGAGAGTGACATCGACAGTACGGAAAGCGGGCTCCTGGTCAACCGACCACCGGCCTACCGTTCCGTCTTCGCGGCGGCACCCCTCGCCATGGCCGTGGTCGACGGCGAGGGTCGCATCGTCGACGCCAACGACGCGCTCGGCGCGCTGCTCGGCGGCGGGAGCGAGGGCCTGGTCGGACGGGTCGCCTCCGACCTGCTGGACCTGACCTCCGACGCGCGCACCTGGCACGCCTACCGCGAGGTGCTGCGCGGCCGTCAGGCGAGACTGCGCTGCACCCGGCGCCTGAAGCAGCCCGACGGGCGCTCACTGTGGGCGCAGGTCACCGTGTCCCCGCTCGACGCGGACATGCCCGGCGTACTGCTGTCGGTCGCCGACGTGAGCGCTCACCGTGACCTCCAGGCGAGACTGCGGCATCTCCAGATGCACGACCCGGTCACCCGGCTGCCCAACCGGACCCTGTTCTTCGAGCGGGTGTCCGCGGCACTGGAGGCGGAGGCGTACGAGCAGAGCGGGACCGGCCGGATCGGCCTGTGCTACCTGGACCTGGACGGCTTCAAGGCGGTCAACGACACCCTCGGCCACCGGGTCGGCGACCTGCTGCTGGCCGCCGTCGCCGAACGGCTGACCGAGAGCGCCGAGCAGGCCGGGCAGACCCGGCCGAGCGTGCCGCTGGTGGCCCGGCTGGGCGGCGACGAGTTCGCCCTGCTGGTCGAGGACTCCACCGGCACCGAGCAGCTGGCCGACCTCGCCGAGTCCGTGCTCAAGGCGCTCCAGGCCCCCTTCGACCTGGCCGGGCACCGGCTGAACGTCTCCGCGTCGATCGGGGTGGTGGAGCGGCACGCGGCCGGCACCACGGCGACCGGTCTGATGCAGGCCGCGGACACGACCCTGTACTGGGCGAAGGTGGACGGCAAGGATCGCTGGACCCTGTTCGACCCGGAGCGCAACGCCCATCTGATGACCCGGCAGGCGCTGGCCTCCACGCTCCGTCCGGCCATCGAGCGCGGCGAGTTCCGCCTCGACTACCAGCCGCTGGTCGGCATGTCGGACGGCCGGCTGCGCGGTGTGGAGGCACTGGTCCGCTGGGATCACCCCCGGTTCGGGCTGCTGTCGCCGAATCGGTTCGTCGCGCTGGCCGAGGAGGACGGTTCGATCGTGCCGCTCGGCCGATGGGTTCTGGCCACCGCCTGCCGCCAGGCACGGCAGTGGCAGCTGGACAATCCGGACGATCCGCCGCTGTTCGTCAGCGTCAATGTGGCGGTGCGTCAGGTGTGGGACTCCGACCTGGTGGCGGATGTGGCGGAGATCCTCGCCGAGACCGGGCTCGCGCCGCACCTGCTCCAGCTGGAACTCACCGAGTCGGCCGTGATGGGCTCGGCGGGGCGGCCGCTCCAGGCGCTCCAGGCCCTCAGCGACATGGGCGTCGGCATCGCCATCGACGACTTCGGCACCGGCTACTCCAACCTCGCCTACCTGAGCCGACTGCCGGTGTCGGTGCTGAAGCTCGACGGGTCCTTCGTCCGCGGCTTCCAGTACGAGGGCGCGGGCTCCCCGCCGAACCCGGCCGACCAGGTCGTCGTCGAGGCGATGATCGACCTCGCCCACCGGCTGGGACTGACCGTCACCGCCGAGTGCGTGGAGACCTCCGCGCAGGCGACCCGGCTGCGCAGCATCGGCTGCGACACCGGACAGGGGTGGCTGTACTCCCGTCCGGTGTCGCCGGACCGTATCTCCGAGCTGATGGGGACCGAGACCTACGCCGTCGGCAACCCGTAGGCGTCCGCGACGAGTTCGTAGGAGCGCAGGCGCAGCTCACCGCGGTGGGCGTGGCTGGTGAGCATCAACTCGTCGGCACCCGTGCGCTTGTGGAGGTCGTCGAGGCCGGAGCGCACCTCGTCGGCCGTGCCGTGGATGATGTTCGCGCCCCAGGAGTCGACGAACTCCCGTTCCAGCGGACTGAATTCGTGCGCCTCCGCCTCCTCGGGGGAGGGGAACAGGCCGGGGCGGCCGCCGCGCAGCCGGATCATGTTGAGGCCGGTGGCCAGGACCTGGCGGCGGGCCTCGCGCTCGTCGTCGACGGCGAGCACGGAGACGCCGATCAGCGCGTACGGCTCGGCGAGCACCTCGGACGGCCGGAAGGACTCCCGGTACAGGTCGAGGGCCGGGACGGTGTTCTGCGCCGAGAAATGGTGTGCGAAGGCGAAGGGCAGGCCGAGCACACCGGCCAGCCGGGCACTGAAGCCGGAGGAGCCGAGCAGCCAGACGGGCGGCCGGTGCGGCGACTGCACCCCGCCGGGGGACGTGCCCTGGACCGGGCCGGGGATCGCGTGGATACGGCGGTAGCGGTGACCGTCGGGAAAGTCGTCGTCCAGGAAACGGGTGAGCTCGGCGAGTTGCTCGGGGAAGTCGTCGGCGCCCTCGTGCAGGGTGGCGGTGCGGCGCAGGGCGGCGGCGGTGGCGCCGTCGGTGCCCGGGGCGCGGCCGAGGCCGAGGTCGATGCGGCGGGGGGCCAGCGCCTCCAGGGTGCCGAACTGCTCGGCGATGACGAGGGGCGCGTGGTTGGGCAGCATCACGCCGCCCGAGCCGAGCCGGATGCGGTCGGTGTGGGCGGCGAGGTGGGCGAGGATCACCGCGGGCGAGGAGGAGGCGACGCCCGGCATCGAGTGGTGCTCGGCGACCCAGTAGCGGTGGAAGCCGCGCGACTCGGTGAACCGCGCGAGGTCGACGCTGGTGCGCAGGGCGTCGGTGGCGGTGCGACCCGAGCCGACGGTGACCAGGTCCAGCACGGAGAGCGGCACCGGTGCGCCGCCCTGGGCCACCCCTCGGATCTCGTCCGCCTCCGTCACATCGCTCACCGTCTCGTCCGCCGCCACGGGGGTCCTCCTGTTGTCGACCGTGCACTGTCCTCGGGCGGTTAACAGGAGGGTGTCCCCGTTTATTCCCGGCCGGCCTGCCGGACCGACCGGCGCGACCGACCGGCGCGACCGACCGGCGCGACCGACCGCTCAGACCTGCACGATCGGCTCCCGGGTGAACAGGACGCCCAGGCCCGTGGCGTTCACCCGGCGGTCGGTGAGGCGCAGGGCCTCCCAGACCGTGACCTGGTTGGCGGTGAGGACGGGCTTGCCGAACTCCTTCTCCAGAGCGGGGAGGAACGCGGCCGTGTGCAGGGCGGTGTCGGGCAGCAGGATCGCCCCGGCGTCGGGCGCGTCGGCCGCCCGTGCGAGGGCGAACACCTCCGCCTCGCCCCAGGTGCCGACCTCGGCCGCCGTGACGATCCCGGCGCTGTGGACGCCGGTCACCTCCACTCCGCCCGCCCGCAGGAACCCGGCGAACAGTGCCGCCACGTCGTCCGGGTACGTGGCCCCGACGGCGACCCGCCCGGCGCCGATCTCACGGGCCGCGTGCACGAAGGCGAAGGAGGTGGAGGAGGCCGGCATCCCGGCGGTCGTGGCCAGGGCGCGCACCTGCTCCTGGGCGCCCTCCCAGCCGTGCACGAAGCCGCCGCTGGTGCAGGCCCACACGACCGCCTCGGCGCCGGCCAGCCGCAGCTGCTCGACGCCCTTCGCCAGCCGGTGCGGCGCACCCATCTCGCGCAGCGCGTCGACCCTGTGCGCGTCCTCGCCGATGTCCGTGTGGACCAGGTCCAACCGGATGTCACTGCCCAGGAGCTGCTCGATACGGGGGTAGTCGTCCTCGGCCGAGTGGCCCGGATAGAGGAAACCGAGTGCGGTCATGTCCAGCCTTCCTGCTGCTCTTCGTCCGGCAGGACCGGGGGTTCCTGCGGCACGGGAAGTTCCCGCGGTACCCGGGTGTCCGGCAGCCCGGGGGGCCACACACGTGCCGAAGTGTCCAGCAGCGCTTGATACGGTCCCACCGCTCGGGTACCCAGTCGGCGCAGCGCCGCCCACATGGTCACCTGGTTGGCCGAGATCACCGGTATCCGCAGTTCGGCCTCCAGTTGGGGGATGACGTCGTAGGTCGGCAGGTTGGTGCAGGAGATGAACAGGACGTCGGCGGTGGCGGGCGCGGGCACCGCCCGGTGGGCCATCTCCACCACCTCCCGGTACGGAACCCTCCAGATGTGCCGGGTCAGGCCCATGAACGCGCGTCCGGTGACCGTGCCGCCCGCCTCGGCCACGTACTCCTCGAGCGAGCGCGTCACCGACTCCGTGTACGGCGTCACCAGCGCCACCCGGCGGGCGCCCAGCTCCGTCAGGGCCTCGATCAGCGCGCCCGAGGTGGTCACGGACGGTGTCGCACCGGCCCTGGTCATCGCCTCGCACATCGCCCGCTCCCCCGCGAGCCCGCCGACGAAGCTGCCCGAGGCGCAGGCATAGGCGACGGTCTCGGGGGCGACCGCGATCAGGGTGCGGACGGCGTCCCTGAGGGTCTCGTGCTCGCTCACCCGGCGGGCGAGATCCAGGCTGACCTCGACGGGGACGTACGGCGTGCGCGTCAGGTGGAGCGAGACGTCGTCCGGCGTCCAGCGCCACAACTCGCGATCCAGCGCGAAGTCGAAGGGGGCGACGACCCCGAGGCCGCGCTGCGCGCGGGGGCCGCCGAGAAAGGTGACGTCCATTGCGGGCACCGCCCTCACCGGGAGACAGGATGCGCAACGAGCCGTACGCACGGCCGTGTTGACGACGGTAGGTTCGGGTGCGAACGTGGTCAATCCGCGCACGTCAGGCACTTGGTCACGGACGGAGGGGGCATCGGATGGCCGTCGTCCCCGCAGCCCTGCCCACGGTTCTCGTGCTGGACAGCGATCCCCTGCCCCGGCTCGGGCGTCTCACCGGGCGGGCCCGGGTGCTGCACACCGACGAGGCATCCCTCGCCGCGCGGCTGCCCGAGGCGGACGTCCTGCTGGTCTGGGACTTCACCTCGCACGCCGTGCGCGCCGCCTGGCCCGGCGAGGGGCCGCGGCCGGGCTGGGTGCACACGGCGAGCGCCGGCGTGGACCACCTGCTCTGCCCCGAGCTGGCCGCCTCGGACACGGTGGTGACGAACGCCCGCGGCATCTTCGACGAGCCGATCGCCGAGTACGTCGCCGCGCTGGTCCTGGCGATGGCGAAGGATCTGCCGCGGAGCTGGGAGCTTCAGCAGCGGGGCGAGTGGCGGCACCGGGAGGGCGGGCGGGTCTCCGGGACCCGGGCCGTCGTGGTCGGGTCGGGGCCGATCGGACGGGCGATCGCCCGCACCCTGAAGGCGCTCGGCATGACCACGGCCGTCGTCGGCCGCGTCCCGCGCACCGGCATCCACGGCCCCCAGGACCTGGACCGACTCCTCGCCCGCGCCGACTGGGTGATCGCGGCCGCCCCGCTCACCGAGCAGACACACGGCATGTTCGACACCCGGCGGTTCGGCGTGATGCAGCCCTCCGCCCGCTTCGTGAACGTCGGCCGCGGCCCGCTGGTCGTCGAGGACGCGCTGGTGCGGGCCCTGGAACGGCGGTGGATCGCGGGCGCCGCCCTGGACGTCCTCACCACCGAGCCCCTCCCCGCCGACAGCCCGTTGTGGCACGTCCCGGGGCTGCTGATCTCGCCCCACATGAGCGGAGACACGGTCGGCTGGCGGGACGAACTCGGCGCGCAGTTCGTGGAGTTGTTCGAGCGGTGGGCGGCGGGCCGGCCGCTGAAGAACGTGGTCGACAAGCAGCGCGGATACGTGCCCGGACACTGACGTCCCCGGCTTCGGGAGGGTGCATGACCGACCTCACCACACTCACGGCGACCGAGCTCCTCGACGGTTACCGCAAGGGCGAGTTCAGCCCCGTGGAGGCGACCCGCGCGGCCCTGGACCGGGCGGAGCGGATCCAGCCGGAGGTGAACGCGTTCGTACGGATCCTCGCCGACGAGGCGCGGGCGCAGGCGGAAGCCTCTCGGGAGCGGTGGCGGCGCGGGGAGCCGGCCGGGCCGGTCGACGGGGTGCCGGTGACGGTCAAGGACATCCTGCTGCTGAAGGGCCATCCGACCCTGCGCGGCTCGAAGTCCGTCGACCCGTCAGGGTCCTGGGACGAGGACGCCCCCTCCGTCGCCCGGCTGCGCGAGTCCGGCGCGGTCTTCGTCGGCAAGACGACCACGCCCGAGTTCGGCTGGAAGGGGGTGACGGACTCCCCGCTGACCGGTGTGACCCGCAACCCGCACGACCCGTCGCGCACGGCGGGCGGTTCCAGCGGCGGGAGCGCGGCCGCGGTGGCGCTCGGCGCGGGGCCGCTGTCGCTGGGGACCGACGGCGGGGGCAGCGTCCGGATCCCGGCCGCGTTCTGCGGGATCTTCGCGCTGAAACCGACGTACGGCCGCGTGCCGTTGTACCCGGCGAGCGCCTTCGGCACGCTGGCGCACGTGGGTCCGATGACCCGGGACGCGGCGGACGCGGCGCTGCTGCTCGACGTGATCGGCGTGCCGGACCCACGGGACTGGTCGGCGCTGGGTCCGCCGGACGGGTCGTTCCGGGCGGGGCTCGACCGGGGCGTGCGCGGACTGCGGGTGGCGTACTCGCCGTCGCTCGGCGGACAGGTCGCGGTACGGCCGGGGGTCGCGGCGGCGGTGCGGCGGGCCGTGGAGCGGCTGGCGGAGCTCGGCGCGTACGTCGAGGAGGCCGACCCGGACTTCACCGACCCGGTGGACGCCTTCCACACCCTGTGGTTCGCCGGGGCCGCCCAGGTGACCCGACGGCTGCGGGCGGACCGGCGGGAGACGCTCGACCCGGGGCTGCGGGAGATCTGCGCCGAGGGCGCGCGGTACTCCGCCCTCGACTATCTGTCCGCGGTGGACGTCCGGATGGAACTGGGCCGCCGCATGGGCCGTTTCCACGACACCTACGACCTGCTCCTCACCCCGACGCTGCCGATCACGGCGTTCGAGGCGGGAGTCGAGGTGCCGGCCGGGTCGGGGCATCGGCGCTGGACGGGGTGGACCCCCTTCACCTACCCCTTCAACCTCACCCAGCAGCCCGCGGCCACCGTCCCGGTGGGCACGGACGGCGACGGGCTGCCGGTGGGGTTGCAGATCGTGGCCGCCCGCCACCGGGACGACCTGGTGCTACGGGCGGGGCACGCGTTGCGCGGGTGGTCGTAGCCCGCGCCCCTCGCCCTCGCCACCCGCTCTCACCCCGGCCCCTCACCCGGCAGGGGCGCCCCCGGGCGGGCCGGAGCGCCGGAACCGCAGCGTCTCTCCCGCCGCGCCCGTTCGCCACAGGTCGTTGCACCCTTCCGCCATCTCCTCCAGGCCCTCCACGATCCGCCCCCAGACGATGCCGGGGACCCAGCCGACGTCGCCGTTGAGGAGCAGGTTGTTGCGTTCGTAGAAGAGGGCCAGGTCGACGACCGTGGTGCCGGGGCGGACCTCGCGGTCGTAGCCGTAGGCCTGGGTGCCGAGTTCCGTTC
Source organism: Streptomyces sp. NBC_00080 (assembly GCF_045041255.1). Taxonomy (NCBI): domain Bacteria; kingdom Bacillati; phylum Actinomycetota; class Actinomycetes; order Kitasatosporales; family Streptomycetaceae; genus Streptomyces; species Streptomyces sp. NBC_00080. The sequence continues at coordinate 5,886,097 of NZ_CP108235.1, read as the reverse complement.
CCGCGAAGGAGAAATAGCAGAGATCTCCCGGGATGGGAGTGACGGTCGGGTTCTCCAGCGGTGGTTCGGATGTCGTGAATGGCGGGAAAAGGGCGTAGATCTCGTTACGGGCGTATTTGGCGTGGTAGACGTCTCCGGCGAGCGGAAGGGAATCCCAGACGGCCGCGCAGGTGATCGGCGCACGATCGTCGAGCAGCTGCGCCGTGGCGGTGATTCCGCGCTTGACCAGCGAGACTTCGATGTATCGGTCAGCCATGCGTTCCATGGTCCACCCGCGGTCAAGGCGGCCTCGGTGACGACCGGGGCCGAAAGCGACCCGTGTAACTCGCATGAAGTCGGGTAGCGGCGCGCCTATGGCTCGACCACACGCGCATCGATCAGGAACCGACAACGGCCGCCACGGAAGACTCAGCCGCCGCTCGCTGCTCGCCGGAGCGGCGCTGAGCGCTGCGGGGGGTCTCGGGGTGGTCGGCTGCAGCCGCGTCCCGGGGGACGGAAAGGTGTTGGGAGGCAGCCTCCTGGACACCCTGCGGGATCAGGGATCCGTGAAGATCGGCATCGCCAGCGAACCGCCCTTCGGCTATGTCGGAGACGACGGACAGGCCACCGGAGAAGCACCCGCGATCGCGAAAGTGATCTTCAATAAACTCGGCATCGACGAGGTCAAGCCGGTGCCGGTGGACTTCGGTGCCCTCATACCCGGGCTGAAGGCCCGGCAGTTCGATGTGGTGTCGGCCGGGATGTACATCAATCCCCTGCGGTGCGAACAGGTGCTGTTCGCCGACCCGGACTACCTGATGCTGGACGCCTTCATCGTCAGGAAGGGCAACCCGCACGGCATCAAGACGTATGAGGACGTCAAGAAGAAGGGCCTCAAGCTGGCCTCCGGCAAGGCATACGCCCAGATCGACTACGCCAAGGCCGCGGGCATCTCCGATGTGCTGGTCCTGCCGGACCAGGTGGCCGGGCTCGACGCGGTGGCGCAGGGCCGGGTGGACGCCTTCGCGGGCACGCGCATCACGGTCAAGTCGGCGGTGGCGGGTTCCGGACGCGTGTCGGCCACCGAGCCGTTCCAGCCCGTGGTCGACGGCAAGCCCGCCTACGGCGCCGGCGGATTCGCCTTCCGGCAGTCCGAGAAGAACTTCCGGGACGCGTTCAACAAGGAGCTGCTGAAGCTCAAGCAGGACGACTACAGGGAACTCCTGCGGATCGTCGGCCCCTTCGGCTTCGCCAAGGCCGACATGACGGACCTCACGGCGAAGGAGCTGTGCGGCTGATGATGACTTCCGAGTTCTTCACCACCTGGTTCCTGCCGGGGGTCTGGGTCACGGTCCAGGTGACGGTGCTCTCCGCGGCCCTCGGCGCCGCCATCTCGTTCGGCATCGGTCTCGCCCGCGGGTCGCAGTTCTGGATCGTCCGCTTCCTCGCCGGGACCTACTTCGAGGTCTTCCGTGGCATGTCGGCGCTGGTGCTGATGTTCTGGATGTTCTTCGCGCTGCCCCTCTTCGGCTGGCAGCTGGTGCCCATGTGGGCCGGCGTCAGCGCGCTCGGCCTGACCTATGGCGCCTACGGCTCCGAGATCGTGCGCGGTTCGCTGGCCGCCGTCACGCCGGCCCAGAAGGAAGCGGGCATCGCGCTCAACTTCACCCGCCTGCAGCGGCTGCGCCTGATCGAACTGCCCCAGGCGTGGCCCGAGATGGTGCCGCCGTTCAACAACCTGCTGATCGAGCTGCTGAAGGGCACCGCCCTGGTGTCGGTCATCACCGTGGCCGACATGACGTTCGCCGGCAATCTGCTCCGGCTGGGCACCAACGAGACCACCCCGGTCTACACCCTGCTGCTGGTCCTCTACTTCGTTCTCGCCTTCCTGATCACCCGTGGCATGCGGCTGCTGGAGCGCAGGGCGAAGGCCGGCATCGGGCAACTGCCGGTGAAGAACGGCGGGACGACCAGGAAACCCGGCGCCCGCGGCGAAAGCCTGCAGGCCGGTTCGCAGTCCGCGGGAGGTATGGGATGAGCTGGGACTGGAACGTCGTGGACGACTTCATGCCGCGGTTCTGGGACGGCGTGCTCGTCACCCTGCAAGCCCTGGCCATCGGCACCCTGATCGCCTTCGCGCTCGGTCTGGTGTGGGCGCTGGCACAGCGGTCCGCGCAGGCCTGGGTGCGCTGGCCGGTCGTCGCCGTCACGGAGTTCATCCGCAACACACCGCTGCTGGTGCAACTCTTCTTCCTCTTCTACGTGGTCCCCAACTTCGGCCCGTCGATGTCGCCGCTCACCACCGGCATCGTCGGCCTCGGACTGCACTACTCCACCTACACCGCGGAGGTCTACCGCGCGGGCATCGACGGCGTGCCCGCCGGCCAGTGGGAGGCGGCCACGGCGCTGAGCCTGTCCAAGGGGCGCACCTGGCGGGCGGTGATCCTTCCGCAGGCGATCCGCCGCGTCGTCCCGCCGCTGGGCAACTACGTCGTCGCCATGCTCAAGGACTCCCCGATGATCGCGACCATCGGGGCCTTCGACATGCTCGGCGAGGCCCAGGCCTTCAGCAACGAGACCTTCACCACCGAGGCGCTCACCGTCGTGGGCGTGGCCTTCATCGTCATCGCCTACCCCGCCTCCCTCCTGATCCGAGCCCTGGAGCGACGCCTTGTCCGCTGACACCAATCCCGCAGAGAACACCGAACTCCTCGCCAATCCGCCGGTGGACGGCAGTGAACTGATCCGGTTCGACAAGGTCACCAAGCGCTTCGGCGACAACACCGTCCTCGACCGGCTCGACTTCTCCGTCGACTCCGGCAAGCACGTCACACTGATCGGCCCGTCGGGCTCCGGCAAGACGACGATCCTGCGGCTGCTGATGACCCTGACCGAGCCCGACGAGGGCACGATCAGGGTGGGCGGCGACTACCTGACCCACGAGGAGCGGAACGGGAAGCTGGTCCGGGCCGGCGAGAAGCACATCCGTGAGGTCCGCAAGAACATCGGGATGGTCTTCCAGCAGTTCAATCTCTTCCCGAACATGAAAGTGCTGCGCAACATCACCGAGGCTCCGGTCACCGTCCTCGGCCTGTCCAAGGACGAGGCCGAGCAGCGGGCCCGCGACCTGCTCGAACTGGTGGGCCTGACGGAGCACATCGACAAGTACCCGACCCAGCTGTCCGGCGGCCAGCAGCAGCGGGTGGCGATCGCCCGGGCGCTGGCGATGCGACCGCAGGTCCTCCTGCTGGACGAGGTGACCTCCGCGCTGGACCCGGAGCTGGTGGCCGGCGTCCTGGACGTGCTGCGGGACATCGCCCGCACCACCGACATCACGATGCTCTGCGTGACCCACGAGATGAGCTTCGCCCGGGACATCTCGGACCAGGTCCTGATGTTCGACTCGGGTCGTGTCATCGAGTCGGGCCCGCCGGAGAAGATCTTCAGCGAACCGGAGCAGGAGCGGACGCGGGAGTTCCTCAGCGCCGTGCTGTGAGGCTCGGGGAGGGGCGCCACCCCGAGTGGCGCCCCTCCCTCTCCCCCGGCGACCCGCATCACTCGGTGCGCGGAAACCCCCGCCCGGACCCAGGCATGCTGCTGACATATGCCATGGGAGCAACCCCCTTGCCGCGAGGGGGTAATCCCCTCAACACCCCTCCCCACGAGCCGGTTGCCGGATATCGTGGAGGGTGATTCGCTGGCAGGATCAGGGATCACGGCCATGAGGCGACCAGGGGGGAAACCGTGGCGCTGAAGCACGAGCCGACCGTGCCGTACCACTCGGCCCAGGAAGCGTTGCGCGTCCTGGAGACGGTGGCGCGGCACTCCACCGGTGTCACCGACGCCGAACTCGCCCGCCAGACCGGACTCACCCCGGAGCGGCTGACCGCGCTCCTGCGCATGCTGCGCCGCGAGGGCTACGTCGAGCAGATCGCCGACGGGGCGTACGTCACGGGCGACGCCCTGACCCGCCTGGGCTCCGCGCACCATCGCGCGCAGGCCCTGCGCGACCAGCTCCAGCACACCCTCGACCGGCTCCGTGACTCCGTCGGCGCCGCCGTCTACATCAGCCGGTACGTCGACGGCGAGGTCACGATCACCCAGTACGCCGACGGCCCGGCCACACCGTCCGTCAACGAGTGGGTCGACTTCCGCTCCTCCGCGCACGCCACAGCGCTCGGCAAGAGCCTGCTGGGCCAGCTCGACCACAACGGCCGGCGCGACCACCTCTCCCGGCACAAGATGGCCCGGCTCACCTCGCGCACCATCACCAGCGACAAGCTGCTGCTCTCCCGCCTGGAGGCCCAGCCGCCCACCGTCCCGACGCTCGACCTCCAGGAGTACGCGATCGGCACGGTCTGCGCGGCCGTCCCGATCACCGCCGGCTCCATGGCGGGCTGCCTCGCCCTCTCCCTGCCCGTCGAGCACGCCCACCGGCTCCGCCAGGCCGCCGAGACCCTGAACAGGAACGCGGCACCGGTACTGCTGTCGCTCGCGATCTGACGCCCGTCCGACCGTTGGCCCGGCGGGTGCTCCCGGCATGGTCCGGAGCACCCCCGCGGACCGGGTAGTATTTTCTCCGTCGTCAGCCGCCGAAGGCGGAGGACGGGAGTCATGCGCCGCTAGCTCAGTTGGTTAGAGCAGCTGACTCTTAATCAGCGGGTCCGGGGTTCGAGTCCCTGGCGGCGCACCGATGAAGGGCCTCTCGTGACACGAGGGGCCCTTCGGCGTTCCCCCCGGTCCCCATGCTGTCGGCGTCCGCCGTCGTCAGCCGTCGGTACGTCGCCCCGCCCGGCGGCCGCCACCACACCGGATCGGCGCACCGGATCCCCTCCCGCCGCAGCAGTGCCCGGTGGATCTTGTTCGTGGCGGTGACGGGCATCCGCTCCAGGACCCGTACGAACCGGGGCGCCATCTTCGTCCCCAGATCCGGCTGGGCGAGCAGGAACTCGGCGAAACCGAGCGGATCGAAGGATCCCGCCAGCGCCGCCATCACCTGGTCCCCGGTCACCGGATCCGGCACCGCGTAGACGGCCACGGCGGCCGCCCCCTCGTACCGGGCGAGGATGTTCTCGATCATCGCGGCGGCCAGGTTCTCGCCGTCGACGCGGAGCCGGTCGTCGGTGCGGCCCGCGAAGTAGAGGAAGCCTTCGCGGTCGCGGTAGAAGAGGTCGCCGGTCCAGTACTCCCCGTCGGTCCGGCGCCGCTCCGCCTCGGCCGCCGGGTTGCGCCAGTAGCCCTCGAAGGGGTTGGGTCCCCGGTTGACCAGCTCGCCGATCGCCTCTTCGCCGTTCAGCAGCCGACCGGCCGGGTCGAGAACGGCCGGCGGACACTCGGCGCGGGTCTCCCGGTCGAGGACGACGAGACCGGGCGCCGCCCGCCCGACCGCCCCCGCCGGAGTCCCCGGCGACCACTGCACGGCCGCCCCGCCCTCCGAGGAGCCGTACCCCTCCACCAGCCGCACCCCGAACCGTCGCTCGAAGGCCGCCGCGTCCACCGCCCCCGCCTCGGTGCCGAAACCGAGCCGCAGGGTGTGCTCCCGGTCGTCCGGGCGCGGCTCGGTGGCCAGGACGTACTGGATCGCCCGGCCCACGTAGGTGAAGTACGTCGCCCGGTAGCGCCGTACGTCCGCCAGGAACCCGGACGCCGAGAACCGCCGCCGCAGCGCCACCCCGGCCCCGGCCGCCAGCGCGGGCGCCCAGTCGGCGATCACCGCGTTGCCGTGGAACATCGGCATGCAGACGTAGTGCACGTCGTCCCGCCGCACGGAGAAGTGTCCGGCCAGCGAGCGCCCCGCGGCGGCCAGCCGGCCCTGGGTGCAGATCGCCGCCTTGGGCGCGCCGGTCGAGCCGGAGGTGAAGTAGAGGAGGAGCCGGTCGGCGGGGCCGGCCCGGGAGGCGTCGGGGCGGGCGTCCGCGTACGGGGCGAGCAGGTCGTCGTACTCCGGGGTGCCGGTGATCAGCAGGCGGACCCCGGGCAGGTCGAGGCCCCTGAGGAGGGGGAGATGGGTGTGCTCGGTGATCAGCAGCCCGCACTCGGTGTGCAGGATGTCCCGGGCCAGTTCGGGGCCCCGCCGGGTGGGGTTGATCCCGGCGACGGCCGCGCCGGCGAGGGCGGCGGCCGACAGCCAGAGCGGGAACTCCAAGGTGTTGTCCAGCAGGACCCCGACATGGGGCGGACCGCCCGACGGCAGCAGGTCGGCCAGCAGCGCCGCACGGGCGGCGGCACCAGCGGCGACCTGGTGGTGGGTGAGGACGGTGCTCCCGGTGTCCTCGGGATTGCCGGTGCCCTCGGGGTTCCCGGGGTTCTGGCACCACAGCCCGGGACGGTGGTCGCCCCACCGGGCCGCTACGAGTTCGGCGACGGACTCCATGGCGGCGCACGGTAGTTGACGTTCCGTCAGATGTGGAGGGCTACGGCATGAAGTCGTCGGCCTCGGCGAACATCCAGTGGGCGGTGACCATGAAGAAGACGCAGAAGGCGATGGCCACGCCGAGGAAGAGCAGCAGACAGCCCGACTCGGCGAGGAGCCTGCCGCGGGCGGGCGCCTTGGCCGTGGCCTCCTCGGGGTGCCCGGCCGCGTAGTGGACGGTGACGATGTCGCCCTCGATCGTCGTCCCCGGGCCGTTCGCCTCCTCGAAGCGGACGGCCCGGCCCTCGCGGGTGGTGAACTCGTAGACGTGGTGCAGGGTCGTGCTGACCATGGTGTCGCCGCCGCCGCTGGTCGTCGTGTACGACCGCAGACAGCGCGCCTGCGCGGTGAGGCCGCCGTTCCAGGCCCGGGCGACCCGCCGGGAGCGGCGGACCAGCCCGAACACGCCGAACAGCAGGCCGGCGATCATGATCGACGGCACGAGGTAGAAGAAGGCTTCCATGAGCTCCCCCGAGGTCCGGTCGCCGACCTGGTCGTGCCGGCGTGCAGGGAACGTACCCGCGCGCGGACCCGGGGGAGCTCAAGCCATGCTCAGAACGTGACGTCGGAGCAGGCGTAGAACGCGTTGGTCGTGTCGGCGACCGTCCACACCGCGACGATCACGTGACGTCCGCTGAGCCCGGACGGCAGCGTGCCGCTGTGCGAGAGGGTGGACGGGGGCCGCTGACCGCCGTAGGGCACGGTCAGGAACGGGGTGAGGTTGAGGTCGGAGCGGGCCAGGTTGTGGTTCTGGTTCCAGCCCTGCTTGGTGACGTAGTACTTGAAGTCGCTCGTGGCGTGCATGGCGGTGAACTGCCACCGGAAGGTGTAGCTCTGGCCACCGGTCACCTTGGTGGCCGGCCACGCCGCGCCCGAGGGGGTCTTCGGGCTGTCGAGCTGGGCGAAGCGGGTGTTGTTCGCGGAGCAGATCCTTCCGTCGGCCGCGCCGGACGCCGGGAAGCCCTTCGGGCCCTCGACGCTCTGCGGCTCCCACTGGATGTCACCGCAGTTGGGGACGGAGCCGTTCTGGCAGAGCTTCTGCCGGCTGATGGGGAGGTCGGTGTAGCCGTGGCCGCTCGCACCCCCGGCGGTGAGCACGAAGGCTCCCGCCGTGGTGAGTCCGAGCGCGGCGGCGTACCACTTGGTCTTTTTGCGCATGCTGCCGCTCCTGGAGAACGTGGGGAGTTCGGTGAGGAGTTCAGTGAGCTCATGCGTGCAGGTCTAGACCAAGTTCGAGATTATTGCCGTTTCTTGGCTGTGTCCATATCAAAGACGCGTCCGGCCCCCGTCGCGGCCGCCCGCGTCAAGGCCGCCCGTCACGGCCCCTGTTCCCCGCGCCCCGAGCAGAAGGCGACGGTCAGGTCCTTCACCAGCGCCTTGCGTTCGTAGTCGTCGAGTTCCACGAGTCCGCGCATGGTCAGCCGGGTCACCGTGTCCTCCACCGAGTCCACGACCGAGGTCAGCACGCTCGCCCGGTGCTGGGCGTCGAGTGCGGCGATCCGGCGGCGGTGCATCGCGGCGGCGACCTCGGGGGCGTACTCGATCCGCAGCGGCCGCACCGAGAACACCTCCAGTCCGATCGCGCCCGCGTCCTGCGCGACCCGCCGGGTCAGCACCTCCCCCGCCGCCTCCACCGAACCGCGTCCCGCTCCGGGCGTCTCCACCGGGATCCGGGCCAGGGCCGCCTCGACGCACTCGCGCAGATACGTCTCGTGGTCCTCCACGCCGAGCGTGGCCCGCGCGGTGTCCCGCACCCGCCACACCACGAGCGTCACCACCCGCAGCGCGACCCCGCTGCCGTCGGCGGCGGGCAGCGGCTCGCTGCGCCAGTGCCGCAGCCGTACGTCCACCCGGCGGCGCAGCAGCAGCGGGTTGACCCACAGCAGGCCGGTGCGCCGCACGGTCCCCCGGTAGCGGCCGAACAGACCGAGCACCCAGGCCCGTCCGGTCCGCCCGCGAGCCAGACCGCCGAAGCCGAACAGCCCCAGGGCGCCCGCCCCCGCGTACGCCGCCCACTGCGCCGGACCGAGACCGGCGCCCGCGAACTCCGGCAGCCGCAGCACCTGCGAAGCGTGCGACGGCAGCACCCCGGCCCACCAGGAGGCGGCCACACAACCGGCCGCCCCGCACATGCCGGCGAACACCCCCGCCGCGCCGGGCAGCACCCGGGCCGGCCGTTCCGCCAGGTCCGGGTCGACCTGCGCCACCGGGCGGGGCTTGGCCGGCGTCGGCCGGCGCAGTCGCGGCTGCTCGCCGGTGCCCGTCCGGCTGCCCACCACGGCCGCGCCGAGCGGCACGGGCCGCGGCTCGGGCTCGTCCCGGAACAGCAGATGGACGGGGATCTCGGTGGTCACCTCGTTCTGGATGAGCCGAGTGGGTCTGGACGGTCCCTCGGACTCGGGTGTCTGTGAAGTGGTCGTGTTCATTGCGTGCCTCCAGCCTCCGCGCCAGATACGCCATGACAGTGAGATGGATCGAGCGATCAGAGAGGGATCAGGAAAGTGACCGGGCCCCGGCAGGTCCCGAGCGGGTTTCGTGCGGCTGCCGCGCCGGGCCGCGAGAACCGGGCTACGAGAAGAGCCGCCGCCAGGTCTCCGGGCCCGGGTAGCCGTCCGCCGCGCCGCCCCGCCAGCCCTGGGCGCGCTGGAAGGCCTCGACCCCTCGCCGGTCCGCCTCGCCCCAGCGCGGTCCGGGCCCCGTCGTGTAGTACTTGCCGAACCCCTTCTTCACCAGCTGCCTCCCCAGCTGCGTGACGTACGCGTTCTGCGCGCCGGGCCGGAACATGCCCCGGCCGGGGTACGCGGGGACGCGCGGGGACGCGGGCGCGCCGGCCGCCCCGGTCGCGGGATACCCGCCGATCGCGCCGCCGGAGCCCTGGCCGGTGCCGGTCGTCGGGGGCCGTCCGGGGTCGATGTCCCTGCCCCGGCCGGAGATCAGCAGGGCCCAGGTGCTCGGGCCGGGGATGCCGTCGGCGTCGGCGCCGCGCCAGCCCTGGGCCTCCTGGAAGGCCACGGTGGCCCAGCCGTCGGACGCCGACCACCTCGGGCCCGGACCCGAGGCGTAGAAGCGCGCTCCGCCGCGCTCGACGAGGAGCCGGCCGAGCTGGGTGACGTACGGGTTGTTCGCACCGGGTCCGAAGGCCGCCCGCCCCGGGAACGGCGTCGTCGTGGCGGTACCCCCGGCGCCGGGCCTGTTCCCGCCGCCGGTGCTCGTGCCGACCTGTTCCCCGGCGCCGGGAGCGACCGTCGTGAGGCCCTTGTAGCGGTAGGGCACGTAGCGGTCGGAATTGCTCCAGTAGGCGTAGGGAGTGGTCTGCCGGCGCGTGGTCGGGCGGGTCTGCTCGTAGACGAGGTAGTAGCTGTGCGTGTAGTCCGTCCAGCCTCCGAAAATGACGACGTGCGAGCCTTTCTCGGGGTCGGACGGATTGTGGAACAGCAGAATGTCGCCGGGCTGGAGCTCCTCCTTGGTAATCCGTGTCCCGTACTGGTGGAGACTGCCCGTCCACTCGTTGCCGGACAGGTTCCAGGCCTTGGACACGAAGCCGGAGCAGTCCTGCCGGTAACCGTCGTACCAGTAGCTGCTCATGCTGTACGGGACCTCTGCCGAAACCCATTCCTTGGCCCGCCTGATGATGTCCGCCCGGGTCGTCGGGGGCGTTTTCACCGGTCCCGCCAGTCCCCCCGGCCGGGCCGGCTGCCCGGCGGGACCGTGCAGCGGCGCCTTGCCGCCCTGCGGGGTCTCGGGCTCGTCACCTGCGGGTACGCCGGGCCGGTCGGAGGTCTGCGGGGCCGCGAGGGCGGGCACCGCGTGGGCGGCGCCGAGCGCCGCGGCCGCCGCCGTGGCGACGACCACGACACGATGGGCGGCCGGGTGACCGCCGAACCGGGCGGGCGGGGAATTCGACCCCACCCGCCGCCGGGATACGCATCCGGGGCACTCGCAGTCGCTCTCCGGATCGAATTCCTCGAATACCGGAGAGCCCATGCGATTCCCCTCACACTCCAGCTGGAAATGTCCGCGACTGTGCACGTTCGCCAGTTTCTCAACTGTCTTCCCGACGCGCATGCTGACGGTCCGAATGATGTACGCGACACCCGCCCGGCCCAGCGCCGCGGCGGACCGGCGGCCGGGTGGTCCGGGGCACCCCCCAAGGTCCTGTAGAGTTATCCCGTCAGCAGGCGCCGCTAGCTCAGTTGGTTAGAGCAGCTGACTCTTAATCAGCGGGTCCGGGGTTCGAGTCCCTGGCGGCGCACAGACACCGAAGGCCCCTCGCGAAAGCGAGGGGCCTTCGTTCGTATGCGCGCCGGACCGAGCGCGGCCGGCCGGGCCCGCCATTGCCCGTGAGCCGCACCAGCACGGGCCGTGACCGGCGAATCGGCTACTCGACCGGATGACGGTGCGCCTTGCTCCAGGCGATGCGGCGGTCGAGTTCGGTCAGGAGCCCGCCGGCGGCCCAGGTGGCCTGGGGCTCGTGCCCCTGCTCGGCCAGTCGGCGCACCAGGTCGGCATCGACCCGCTGCCCGGCGATGGCTGAATTGACCCGTCTGTCCCATAACCCCCTTGTTCGACCCTGGCATGGGAGCGGCGACTCCCACGAGAGTGCCGGAAAGCGGTCGTCACCGCCGTCCACGGGGTAGAGGAACCCCACAGCCTCCCGCGCCGGTCGCCGGGCTACTCCCGCAGCCCGGGCGCGCGCGGTCGAGGACCTGCCCGGTCGGCGGTTTCGGGGGAGCGGGCCGTCGACCGGGCCAGGTGACGTCGGATCAGACGCCCGTGCCCGTCAGATACGCCGACACGATCACGTTCGCCGTGTAGCTGCGGCTCACCCGGTCGAAGGTGCCGCCGCAGGTGATCAGACGCAGTTCGGCGCGGTCCGGCTGCCGGGGGCCGTAGGCCTGGCGGGCGTCGAAGCGATCGCGCCTGACCACCTCGACGTCGTCGACGGTGAACTCGGCGACCTTCCCGTCGTCGCGGACCACCCGTACCGTCTCGCCGGCCTTGAGCGTGCTGAGCTTGTAGAAGACGGCGGGCCTGGTCTCGGTGTCGACGTGCCCGACCAGCAGGGCCGTGCCCCGGGCGCCGGGTTTCGCGCCGGCGGCGTACCAGCCGACGACGCCCGCCTGGTCGAAGGGCGGCGGGTCGATACCCCCCTCGGGGTCCAGCCCGCGGGCGACGACCGGCGCCTGCACACCCAGGTGGGGGATGTCGATACGTTGCGGCAGCGCCTGCCCCAACGGCTTCGCGGCGGGCGGCAGTTCGGCATCCGGTGGGCGGCCCACCGCGGCCATGTCACCGGTGGCCGGGGCGGATGCGCCGTGCCGTACGTCGGTCACCTCGCGCCCCCACAGCCACAGCCCGAGCAGCAGTACCGCCCAGGCCAGGCCGGTGAGGAAGCGGCCGGAAGAGCGTTCGCGGTCGGACATGCTCAATCCGTCCTGCGTCTCCGGTGCACCCCGCGGAAGACGACGGCGGCCGCGGCGACACCCGCGAGCACCAGCCCGACGACCGCCTGCGCGGTACCGGGACCATGGCCCTCCGCCTGTGCCTCGTCGGCGGCGGCGAGCGGGGCGAGGGCTGCGGTACCGCCGCCGCCGGCGTGCACCGGGGCGACGGGAGAGGCGGGCGTGGACGGCTCGTACGGCTCCGACGACCCGAAGTCCGACGACCTCGACGGCTCCGACGTCCGCGAGGACTCGGCGGGCGACGAGGCGACGACCTTGACACGGCCCTTCACCTTGAAGTCGACGCAGGTGATCTGCACGTCGTAGGTGCCCGCCCCGATCGAGGAGCGGACCCGGGTGTCGCCGACGAGCGTGCCGCCCGCGCCGGCGAGCTGCGCGTCCGCGACGAAGGCGACCGAGGCCGCGGTGGCCGTTCGGCCGCCGCAGCCGCTGACCTTCAGGGTGACCTCGGCGCCGGGTGCGGGCGTGGACGGTGTGATCGAGACGCTGCCGCCTCTGTCCCCGCTGCCTTCGCCCGAGGCGTACGCCGTCGGGATGAGCACCGCGGCGACGGCCGCGACCCCCGCACAGAGAGTGATTTTCAATGAACCCATCGTGAACCTCCAGCTAGATGGAGACTCCCCCGCCGGGGCCCGGCGCGCATCCCCGGGCGGGACATCACTGCTCCGTACGGGTGGCTCACACCGTGTTACGGGTTTCGGAGCTGCGGGTTTCAGATCCGGTCGACGAGATCCGCGATCGAGTCCACGACCTTCGACGGGCGGTACGGGAAGTTCTCGACCTGCTCGGGCCGGGTCAGCCCGGTGAGCACCAGGAACGTCTGCATGCCGGCCTCCATGCCCGCGAGGACGTCGGTGTCCATGCGGTCGCCGATCATCGCGCTGTTCTCGGAGTGGGCGCCGATGGCGTTCAGACCGGTGCGCATCATCAGCGGGTTCGGCTTGCCCGCGAAGTACGGGTGCTTGCCGGTCGCCTTGGTGATCAGCGCGGCGACGGCTCCGGTGGCCGGCAGCGCGCCCTCGGCGGAGGGGCCGGTCTCGTCCGGGTTGGTGCAGATGAAACGGGCGCCGTCGTTGATGAGCCGGACGGCCTTCGTCATCGCCTCGAACGAGTAGGTGCGGGTCTCGCCGAGGACGACGTAGTCGGGTTCGTGGTCGGTGAGGATGTACCCGATGTCGTGCAGCGCGGTGGTCAGACCGGCCTCGCCGATGACGTACGCCGTGCCTTCGGGCCGCTGGTCGTCCAGGAACTGGGCGGTGGCGAGCGCGGACGTCCAGATGTTCTCGATCGGCACGTCCAGGCCCATGCGGCGCAGCCGGGCGTGCAGGTCGCGCGGGGTGTAGATCGAGTTGTTCGTCAGGACCAGGAACGGCTTGCCCGAATCGCGGAGCTTCTTGAGGAAGGCGTCGGCGCCGGGGATCGGTACGCCCTCGTGGATGAGCACACCGTCCATGTCGGTGAGCCACGACTCGATGGGCTTGCGGTCTGCCATGTGCGGGATCTCCCTGCCGTACGCGAACGCGAGTACGCGGTGGCCGCGCCGGTGCGCGGTGCTGCGCCGGCACGCGGTTGCCGCGTGCGCCCCAGCCTAAGCACAGGCCCGATCTTGAGGGAATGGCCGGTGGTGAGGCGTCCACCGGCTGGGATGGCCTCGCTTCAACGGCGCCGCCGGGCCAGTCGGCGGGCCAGCAGCAGGGCCGTCCCGGCGGCGAGGAGACAGGCGGTGGCGCCGACGAGTACGGCGGGTGAGCCGAGGCCGGTGCGGGCGAGTTCCTCGGCCTCGTCGGCGAGGGAGAGCCGGCCGGTGTCCGCGGCGGAGGCGTTCGGGGCGGGAGTGGCGGAGGAGGTGGCGGTGGCGGAGGGGGCGTGAGTCGGAGCGGGGGTGGGGGCGGCCGGGTCCAGGCCGGGGGCGGTGCCGGGATCGGCATCGGGATCAGGGTCGGCATCGGCGTCAGGGGCGGTGCCGGGGCCGGAGCCGGCCTCGACGGCGAAGCGGTAGTCGTTCGACTGTCCGACCCAGTCGCCGTCGTCACCGTGCCGCTGGACGACCGCCGCGTTGGCCGTGATGTCGTTGGGCGCGGTGTCCGAGGTGAGGGCGAGGCGCAGCTTGACGGTGAGGGTCCGGCCGGGGCCCACGGTGAATCCGGGAAAGCCACCGGCACCGTCGGCCTGCCCGTCGGCCTCCCCGGCGGCGGGGGCGTCGGTGGGACCGCCGGTGGGCCCCTCGGTGAAGGCTCCGACCAGTTCGTCCTCGTCGGTGGGATCGAAGTGGACCGGGTGCGGTTGTCCGTCGGCGTAGAACTCCAGGCGCGCCTGGGACGGCTTCAGGGTGCGCCCGGTGTCGACCAGGACGACGACCGGGTGGATCCCGTCACAGGTGAGGCGGGTGGTGTTGGTGAGGTCGAGATACCAGATGCCGTAACCACCCCCGGCCCGGTAGGAGTCCGGACCCCCGTGCAGCCGGGTGGTGAGGGGGAAGTCCGCGCCGTCGGGACCGGCGCAACTCGGGCCGGCCACCGCCTGGGCGGGCGCGGGGAGCAGGGCGGCGGCCACGGCGAGGCAGAGGGAGACAGGCGGGCACAGTCGCATGAACACGTGAGCCTGCACGAGGGAACCCGCCCAGCAGCGACGGCACACCGTACGACCGTACGAATCCCCTCGTTCGGCGGAGGCGGCTCCGATCGGTCTGCTCAGCCGTCCCGCCGTCCGAACACCGGACCCAGCAGCAGCTGTGCCGCGCCCTCCGCGACGGCGCGGGCCCCGCCGGGGGCGAGACGTACCGGCACGGCGCCCTCCCGCGATCCCTCGCGGCGCGCATGGGCCTCGAGGACGACGGCGACCCCCCGGACGAAGGGCTCCGGTGCGGCCATGATGGTGCGCCCGCCGAGCAGGACGGCGTCGATGTCGAGCAGGCCGGCCAGGTTCGCGGCGCCCTCGCCGAGCACCCGCGCCGCCTCGGCCACGTCCCCCCGGTCCATGGCAGCCAGGCACAGCGCCTCGACACAGCCCCGGTTGCCGCAGGAGCAGAGCGGCCCGTCCAGCTGGATGACCTGGTGCCCGAACTCCCCCGCGCCGGTGCGGGCACCCCGGTGCACGACGTCGCCGATCACCAGACCGGCGCCGAGGCCCGTCCCGAGGTACAGACAGGCGAAGGAGCCGCGTTCGCCGCCGACGGCGAGGCCGAGCGCGGCGGCGTTGGTGTCCTTGTCGACCACCACCGGCACGCCGAGCCGGGCCGCCAGCACGTCCCGCAACGGGAAACCGTCCCACTCGGGAAAGCCCGTGACCCGGTGCAGCACCCCGCGCGTATGGTCGAGCGGACCCGGGAGCGCCACCCCGACGCCGAGCGGAGCCGCGAGGGCGCCGCTCCCTAGGGCCTCCGACAGGACCTCCGTCACCTCGCCGAGCAGCGCGTCCAGGACCGCCTCCGCCCCGGCGCCCAGGGACAGCGGGGCACGCCGCTCGCCCACCACGCGTCCGTCGAGGTCGACCAGCACCACCCTCAGTTCGTCCCGGTCGAGGTGGACGCCGACCGCGTGACCGGCCTCGGGGACCAGCCGCAGGACCGTGCGCGGCTTGCCGCCGGTGGACGCGCGCCGGCCGGCCTCCGTCGCCAGTCCCTCCTCCCGCAGCCGGGCGGTGATCTTGCTGACCGCCTGTGGGGTGAGACCGGAGCGTTCGGCGAGCTCCAGCCGGCTGATGCCCTCGGGCCCGGCTGTGCGCAGCAGGTCGAGCACGAGCGCGGCGTTGTGGCTGCGCAGGGCCAGCAGGTTCACGCCCGCGGCCCGGCGCGTCGCGGCATCCGCCGGACGCTCGGGCGCGCGGCCGGTTTCCGGACCCGGCTCATGGTCCGGCGGGAGTCCCCATGCGGACCCCGCGCCGGACCCCGTCGCGGGCTCCGCCCCGGACTCCGGCGGGCGGTCCGTGTCGCCTCCGTCGTTCGTCCTCTTCACCATGCCATTGTCCCTCGCGCTTGCACTTTGGCAACAGCGTTGCCAAAGTGGTCCGCATGACTGGACGCACGACTGACGACACCGGCTCCGAAACAGGCCCCGACACCGGCACCGGATCCGGCACCCACCCGGCCGTCGCCCCGCTCCGCGTGGGCCTGATCGGCTACGGCCTCGCGGGCTCCGTGTTCCACGCCCCGCTGATCGCCGCGACCGAGGGCCTCGCCCTCGACACGGTGGTCACCTCGAACCCCGAGCGGCAGGAGCAGGCCCGCGCCGAGTTCCCGGACGTACGCGTCGCCGCCACCCCCGACGACCTCCTCGCCCGGGCCGACGAGCTGGACCTGGTCGTCATCGCGTCCCCGAACAAGACGCACGTCCCGCTCGCGACCGCCGCACTGAAGGCCGGGCTGCCGGTCGTCGTCGACAAGCCGGTCGCCGGCACCGCGGCCGAGGCGCGCGAGCTGGCCGCCCTCGCCGAGGAGCGCGGACTGCTGCTCTCCGTCTTCCAGAACCGCCGCTGGGACAACGACTTCCTGACCCTCCGCAAGCTGCTCGCCGAAGGCGAACTGGGCGACGTATGGCGCTTCGAGTCCCGCTTCGAGCGGTGGCGGCCGCTGCCGAAGGGCGGCTGGCGGGAGTCCGGTGACCCCGCAGAGATCGGAGGTCTCCTCTACGACCTCGGCAGTCACCTCGTCGATCAGGCGCTGGTGCTGTTCGGCCCGGTGGTCTCCGTCTACGCCGAGGCGGACGTCCGGCGGCCGGGCGCGGAGACCGACGACGACACCTTCATCGCCCTGACGCACGCGAGCGGTGTCCGCTCCCACCTCTACGCCTCGGCGACGACGTCCCAGCTCGGCCCGCGTTTCCGGGTGCTGGGCTCGAAGGCGGGCTATGTGAAGTACGGCCTGGATCCGCAGGAGGCGGCCCTGCGGGAGGGCGCGCGGCCGGACGGCACCCCCGGCTGGGGCACCGAGCCGGCGGAGCTGTGGGGCCGCGTCGGCGCCGGGGAGTCCCCGCTGACCGGCGGCGGACGACCCGAACAGACCCTCCCCGGCGACTACCCGGCCTACTACGCTGCGGTGGCCAGGGCACTGATCGACGGCGGACCCAATCCGGTGACCGCCGCCGAGGCGGCCGCCGCCCTGGACGTACTGGAGGCGGCCCGCCGTTCGGCACGAGACAAGGTGGCGGTGACGCTGTAATGGGAACCCACCAGATGACCCCGAAGTTCACCCCGGAGATCACCCCGACCCTGGAGGAGCTCCAGGCCCAGGAACGCCGGCTGGTCTTCCGCCAGTTCACGAACGACGACGCGTGGGAGCTCGGCTCACTGCTGGTGGAGCTGGCCCGCGAGCGCCAGGCGCCGGTCGCCGTCGACATCCACCGGGCCGGCCAGCAGCTCTTCCACGCGGCCCTTCCCGGTTCGACGCCCGACAACGACGCCTGGATCGCCCGCAAGCGCCGGGTGGTGGAACGCTTCGGCGCCTCCTCCTACCTGGTGGGCTCCCGCTTCCGCGCCAAGGGCACGACGTTCGAGGACTCCTCCCGCCTCGACCCCGACGAGTACGCGGCGCACGGCGGCTCCTTCCCCGTCAACGTGGAGGGCGTGGGCATCATCGGCGCCGTGACGGTGTCGGGCCTGCCCCAGCTGGAGGACCACCGGTTCGTGGTCGAGGTGCTGGAACAGTTCCTGGAGAAGTACCTGAACTGACGCGCCCGCAGGGGCGCGGGTGAAGCGCGCCCGACGGGGCGCGGGGAACTGCGCCCGCAGGGGCGCGGGGAACTGCGCGACCGGCCACGGACCGGCCCGCAGCCGACAACCGACCCGGTTCCCCGCACCCCGGCGGAGCGCTTACGCGTCCTTGAACTCCTGGCGCTGGCGTCCGAGCCCGGCGATCTCCAGCTCCACCACGTCCCCGGCCCGCAGGTACGGCTTGGGCTCCGGCTCGCCCAGGGCGACCCCGGCGGGCGTCCCGGTGTTGATGACGTCCCCCGGGTAGAGCGTCATGAACTGGCTGACGTACCGGACGACCTCCCCCACCGGGAAGATCTGCTCACGCGTGGTCCCGTCCTGCTTCAACTCCCCGTTGACCCAGAGCTTCAGGGAGAGGTCCTGCGGGTCGGCGACCTCGTCGGCCGTCACCAGCCACGGGCCCAGCGGATTGAACGTCTCGCAGTTCTTCCCCTTGTCCCAGGTCCCGCCCCGCTCGATCTGGAACTCCCGCTCCGACACGTCGTGCGCGACGGCGTATCCCGCGACATGCGCGAGCCCGTCCTGCGCCGACTCCAGGTAGCGGGCCGTGCGGCCGATGACGACCGCCAGCTCCACCTCCCAGTCGGTCTTGAGGGACCGGCGCGGCACGAGGACGGTGTCGTAGGGACCCACGACCGTGTCCGCCGCCTTGAAGAAGACGACGGGCTCGGCGGGCGGCTCGGCGCCGGTCTCCCTGGCGTGGTCGTGGTAGTTCAGCCCGATGCACACGATCTTGCCGATCCGGGCCAGCGGCGGCCCGATCCGCAGCCCGGTCGCGTCCAGCACCGGCAGCTCCCCGGACTCGGCGGCCTCCCGGACCCGGCCGAGCGCCTCGTCGTCGGCGAGCAGCGCCCCGTCGATGTCCGGGACGACCCCGGAGAGGTCCCGCAGGGCCCCCTCGGGGTCGAGCAGCGCGGGCCGCTCCGTTCCCGCCGTACCGACTCGCAGCAGCTTCATGGTCACTATCTCCCTCGATCGCGGGGCACCCGTCCGATGGGTGCAGCCATCGGAGGACTGGTCGATCCTCCAAGCTCGCGATTCGGTCCGCAAGCCCCCGTTCACGGACTGGACCGTCACCTGCTCGGGGCCCTCACCTGTACAGAACCGCCCGTTCGAGCGCGCTCCACGTCGTGCTCGTGATCACGTACAGCGCGGCGGCCAGCGGTACCACGGCCACGGTGACCAGCGTGAAGAAGGACAGGAACGGCATGACCTTGGCGATCGTGCCGACCCCGGGCAGCTCCTCACCGCCGCCGACCTGGGGCAGCGGCACCCGCTTCGCCCGGACGAAGTTGAAGGAGGCGACGGCCGCGACGACGGCGAACAGCCCGAGGTAGACCAGTCCGGCCGCGCCGAACACCCCGCCGCCCGCCAGCGCGTCCGCCCAGCGGTCGCCGAGGGGCGCGGCGAACAGCCGATGACCGAGCAGGCCGTTGTCCTCGCCGCCGATCGAGGAGCTGGAGAAGAGGTGGTAGAGCAGGAAGAAGGCCGGTATCTGGCAGAGGCTGGGCAGCAGTCCGGACAGCGGCGACACCTTCTCCTCGGCGTGCAGTTCCAGCACCGCCCGCTGGAGTTTCTCGGGGTTCTCGGAGTGCTTCCTGCGCAGTTCGGCGATCCTCGGCTGCAACGCCGTACGGGCCTTCTGGCCGCGGGCGGCCGCGCGGGACAAGGGGTGCACGAGGAGTCGTACGAGTGCGGTGAACAGGACGATCGCGGCGGCCGCCGCGGTCGCGCCGAACAGGGGGTCGAGCAGGTCGGCGAGCCGCTCGACCAGACTGGCGAAAACGGACATGGGTGGGGAGCCCTCCGGGGGTCTCGTCGTGCCGGGAAACGGGATGACGGCATGACGACCCGCGCGGGTCACCCACGTGAAAGGTGGAGAGCGGCCCTACGCGACGGTCGTCGGGAGGGCGTGGCCGGGCGCCCTGGGCCGGCGGCGGCCGGAGGCGTCGGGGTCGCGTTGCGGCAGGAAGGCCGTACGGCGGGCCCGGTCCCTGATGGCCGTACGCACCCGGGTGGGCGGGACGGCGGGAGCGCTGCGCGCGGCGACGAGGGTGCAGACGGCCAGGGCGGAGCCGGCCGCGGCGGTCGCGGCGAGCGCGACGGCGGCGGAGAGGCTGCCGGCGTCCAGGAGGACGACGTCCAGGAAGAGGAGGAACAGGACGAGGGCGGGACGCGGGACGAACCGACTGCGGATCACTCTCTCCCCCCTTCCCTCCCCGGGCTCCCCGGCGCTCTCCGGTGCCATTTGGCGCCCTGGGACGCTCTTCGGCTCCGGTCTCTGTCTGTTTGTCTGATGTCGGTTATACCTGACCGGCCTCGATCGGCTCCAGCAGCCGTTTGGGCTTCAGCAGCGCCCGGCTGACCGGATCCGCCGGATCGGGGTCGAGCCCCGGCCCCGGCACCATGAGGACGTCCGGGACCGGTACGACAGTTCCGCAGGTGGGACATTCGCCGTACGGAACGTCCCCGATGGCCACCGCCTGGCTGTTCCTCCTCTGGTCCGGCCTGTCCTTCGTGGTCGCCCTCCAGGCCCGCCGGCCGGCAGGCCGGGTCCCGACCCGGGTCCAGCTCGCCCTCGGCCTCACCCTGCACGCGGCGGGCGTCCTGACCATGCTCGGCGCGGTGCACGCGAGCTCCTGGCACCGGATGCTGCCGGGTCTCGTCCTCGCCGGTATCGGCAGCGGCCTCCTAACGCGGCGCTGCCCCTGCCGGCGGTCGAGTCGGTGCCGGCGGCACGCGCGGCGATGGGATCGGGCGCGCAGCAGACACTGCGCTACGTCGGCTCGTGCGCCGGCGTGGCGCTGACCATCGCCATCGCCACCGGAACGGGCGGCGGGCTCGCCCACGGCACCGACGTGGCGATGACGGTGTCGGCGGGCCTGGCGATCCTCGGGGCGGTGGGCGTGCTGGGTGCCCTGGGCGTGGCGCGCACGGCGGCCGCGGCGAGGGGCTTGGCCACGTCGGGTTCCCGGGACCGGACCTGACGGGGCCGACGGCTCACGGCTGACGGCTGACGGGTGACGGCTGACGGGTCTGACGGGTCTGACGGACAGTCACCCCCGAGCCGAGTACTTGTATCAACTCATTGACACAAGATCCGGCTCCCGGCATCTTGTACTCACCACTTGATACAAGTACTCACCGGGGGACCCGACATGCTGGACACCGTTCCACCTGAGCGACTGCTCGCCCGCGCCGACCTCTGCGCCCGCTGGGCCGGGCTGACCCTCGGTGCCGTCGTCGCACAGCAACTGGCGGTGCGGGACAGCGACGACGGCGCCATGACCTTCCTCAGCGCGGTCACCGCGTTCGGACTGTGCGCGGTCGGCGGCGTGCTGCTCGGCGACTCCCTCACCCCCGCCCCCCTCGAAGCGGTCCGCACCGCCAGCCTCGCCCCGCGCCGGGTCCGCGACCACGTACCGCCCCGGATGGCACCCCTGCTGCTCTTCCAGACGGCGTGCCTCGTCGTCCTCCTCGCGATCGGGGCCGCCGCGGCCTCTCCCGACACCATGGGCCGGGCGGGCCGGGCCGTCACCGTGACGTGCCGGGGCGTGACCAGACCCCTCGGCCCCTGGCCCGGCATCTTCTACGCCACCCCGATCCTCGCCTCCCTCGCCCTCGGAACCGCCGCCTGCGTGTGGGCCCTGCGTCGCATCGCCCACCGCCCGGGCGAGAACCAGCAGCGCCACGACCGCTCGTGGGCGATCACCGCGGCCTGGGGACTGCTGGTCTCCAGCCAGCTGCTGCTCGTCCTCGGCATGATCGGCAGGGTGCTGTCCCGTACGACCTGCGCCGGCATGCTGGGCAACGTCACCGCCCTGGTGATCTACCCCCTGGGCCTGCTCAGCCTGTTCTCGCTGGGCTGGTGCCTGTTCACCATCGTGATCCCCCGGGCCGTCGGCGATGAGTGAACCCGCGGTCCGTGTGGACACCACGAGCCAGGTGCCGCCGTTCGAGCAGATCCGAGCCCAGCTCGCCGCCCTGATCGTCACCGGCCGACTGACGGAGGGCGAACGCCTGCCGACCGTGCGCCAGCTGGCCTCCGACCTGGGTCTGGCGCCGGGAACCGTGGCCCGCGCCTACCGCGAGCTGGAGGCCGCCGAGCTGATCCGCACCCGTCGGGGCGCGGGCACCCGGGTGGCGGCGCCCCCGTCCGAGCCGGCCCGTCCCGACCCCGACCAACTCGCCACTCTGGCTCGCGACTTCACCTCCTCCGCCCGCGCCCTCGGCGCGGACACCGAGGCCGTCCTGACCGCCGTACGAGAGGCACTGGAGGAAGGGTCGTAAACCGGGGCGGCAACCGAGGCCGCGATGCCACGGGCGCAGACCCGCGACGCACCGCGCAACCGCCGCCCCCGCCACACCGCTCTACATGACCATGCACAGGACGACCACGCACGGAGCTACCACGGGCAGAGCGACCAGGGGCGAAGCGACCAGGGCGCGGCAACCGCAGCATGCGGAGCAGCCACGGACGCGACGGGCATACCCGTGACAGCCGCTGACGGAACGGCCACGCCCGGAACGGCCACAGGCGCGATGGCCACGCCCGGAACAGCCGCAGGCGCGACGACCGCGCGCGGGATCAGACAGCGGGCAGAAACGTTCGCTCGGCAGTTGGTGCGCTTCGGCCTGCTCCAGGCGCGCTGCTGCGCGTTCGCGGTCGCGCTGCTCGGCGGCATGGCCGTCTCGACACTCCTCCCGTCCCTGCCGGTGACCCGCTACGACCTGCTGCTCGCCTACGGCGTGCTGCTGACCGCCGTCGGTTTCCTGCTCGGCTGGGAGACCCGGCGGGAGGTCGCGGTCGTCGCCGCCTGCCATGTGCTGGGGCTCGCCTTCGAGATGGTCAAGGTGCGTGTGGGGTCGTGGAGTTACCCCGAGCCGGGACTGGCGAAGATCGCCGGGGTGCCGCTGTACGGAGGCTTCATGTACGCGGCCGTCGGCAGCTATGTCTGCCGGGCCCGGCGACTGCTCGACCTGGCCGTCACCGGCTACCGCGCCCGCGCCACCGCCGCGCTGGCCGTGTTGCTGTACCTCAACTTCCTGACCCATCACTGGCTGCCCGACCTGCGACTGCCCCTCGGCGCCCTGCTGCTGGCCGCGACCACGGGAACCTGGGTGCACTACACGGTCGTCGAGCGCCGGCACCGGATGCCCCTGGCGGTGTCCTTCGCGCTGATCGGCTTCTTCCTCTGGCTGGCGGAGAACATCGCCACGTACCTCGGAGCCTGGAGATACCCGTACCAGCTCCACGGCTGGGAACCCGTGTCGGTGTCCAAGTGGGTCTCCTGGGCCCTGCTGATCAGCGTCACCTTCGTCATCTGCGGGACCGGGCGGCGCGACGGCGCGCTAGCCCCGGGGCAGGGTCGCGACGAGCCTGCCCCAGACGACCAGGCGGTACCGGGAGGTGTACTCGGGCGTGCAGGTGGTGAGGGTGAGGTAGCGGCCGGGGGTGTCGTAGCCGTAGGCGGGCTCGGTGAGGGAACGGGGCACGGGCCGGATGACGCCCGAGTCACGGGGTGAGGTCTGCGGCAGGATCTTGTCGACGAGGTAGGTGTAGGTCGCCTTCCTGGTCGCCACCTCCACCTTGTCGCCCTTCCTGAGGCGGTTGAGATAACGGAAGGGCTCACCGTGGGTGTTGCGGTGCCCGGCGACCGCGAAGTTGCCTTCCTGACCCGGCTGTTCGGTGCCGGCGTAGTGCCCGACGTACCCCTTGTTGAGCACGTTCTGCTTGCTGGTGCCCTCGGCGACGGGGACGCGGAGATCGAGCCGCGGGATGCGGAGCACGGCGTAGGCCTGAGAGGAGCGCGGCTCGACGGACGACGCGTTCGCCCCGCCCTGCCCGGTGCCACCGCCGGATACCGAAGGCGCACCCCCGGCCTCGTCGGCCCCGTCCCCGGTGGCGGGGCCGGTCCCGGGTTCGCCGCCGGTACCGCCGGAGTCACCGGTGCCCGTGACGGCCCCCCATTCGCGCTCCAGCGCCTCCACCCTCCGCTCGGCGCCGTCCTTCGCCTCCCGGTTGGTCCACCACAGCTGATGCGCGACGAGGAGCAGCACCAACACCCCTGCCGTGACGAGAACTTCGGCACCGCTCCAGAGCACCCGCCGGTAACGGGCGTGCCGCCGCCTGGTGCTGTGCTGCACAAGGGGGATCCGCTGCCCGAGAAAGCTCCGCCGTACGAGGGGAATCCGCACGCGGGCACCATAAGGGGAGGGGGACAAGGTCTCCAGACCCGTACATACACGGCCCGTTCCCACCCCGCCCGTTCGTCCCCTCGAACCCCTTCCCAGCCCTTTCTCCACAGGTTTGAGAAAGGGCTGTCACAACTCTCGACAACACCACGGACCGCACCCGATGCTTCGTGACGCACTGAGCCTCCAGTGCGCTCACGCACCCGATCGCCGCCGGCAGGGACAACCGGGAGTCGATCGGAACGAGCCGATTGCTCCACGTGATCGAAGCGGAGAAGTGATGATCCGACGCAGGACACTGCTGGCGGCCACGGGCGGCGCGCTCTTCGGGAGCGCCCTCGCGACGGGCACCGCCCACGCCGACGCGACGATTTCCGTCAACCCGTCGACGACGTCCGGAACCTGGGAGGGCTGGGGCACCTCCCTCGCCTGGTGGGCGAACGTCTTCGGCGCCCGGGACGACTTCGCCGACATCTTCTTCACGACCAAGTCGGTGTCCTACAACGGCAAGACCCTCCCCGGTCTCGGCCTCAACATCGCCCGCTACAACCTGGGTGCGTGCAGCTGGAACACGGTCAGCGGCGCCGGCATGGTGGCCTCCGCCAACATCCCGGGGTTCAAGCAGATCGAGGGCTACTGGCAGGACTGGAACAACGAGGACCCCACCTCCTCGGCCTGGGACTGGACGGCGGACGCGGCCCAGCGCGCGATGCTCCAGAAAGCGGTGTCGCGCGGCGCGACGACCGAGCTCTTCGCCAACTCCCCCATGTGGTGGATGTGCTCGAACCACAACCCCTCCGGCGCCTCGGGCGGCGGCAACAACCTCCAGACCTGGAACTACCGCCAGCACGCCTCCCACCTGGCGGCGGTCGCGCTGTACGCGAAGTCGAACTGGGGCGTGAACTTCGCGACGGTCGATCCCTTCAACGAGCCGTCGTCGTCCTGGTGGACCGCGACCGGCACGCAGGAGGGCTGCCACATGGACGCGACCGTCCAGTCGGCCGTACTCCCGTACATGCGCAGCGAGTTGGACAAGCGCGGCCTGACCGCGACGAAGATCTCGGCGTCGGACGAGACGAGCTACGACCTCGCCCGCACCACGTGGAACTCCTTCTCGTCGACGACGAAGGGGTACGTGAACCGGGTCAACGTGCACGGCTACCAGGGCTCGGGCGGCCGCCGCGACCTGCTCTACACCGACGTGGTGACCACGGCCGGCAAGGCGTTGTGGAACTCGGAAACGGGCGACAACGACGGCACCGGCCTGTCGATGGCGAGCAACCTGCTCTACGACTTCCGCTGGCTGCACCCGACGGCCTGGGTCTACTGGCAGGTCATGGATCCGTCGGCGAACTGGGCGATGATCGCGTACGACGCGAGCACCCTGGCGGCGGGCGCGGTCACCACCAAGTACTACGTGATGGCCCAGTTCAGCCGGCACATCCGCCCCGGCATGACGATCCTCGACACGGGCGTGAGCTACGCGGCCGCGGCGATCGACAAGACGGCGAAGCGGCTGGTGATCGTCGCGGCGAACACCTCCACCTCGGCCCAGACCCTGACCTTCGACCTCTCCCGCTTCACGACGGTGACGGGCGGCTCGTCGGGCCTGGTCCCCCGCTGGAACACCGTGACGAGCGGCTCGGGCGACCTCTACACCGCCCGCTCGGACACCTACCTGAGCGGCAAGACGATCAGCGTGCCGTTCGCGGCGGGCGCGGTGCAGACGCTTCAGGTGGACGGGGTGACGATCTAGGGAGCGCGAGCCGGGGGTCGGCCCTGGCCTGCACCTATCTCCTTTTTGTCAGCGGCGGGCAGTACGGTGTCGTGCATGCGCCCCGACACGCCTGCCGAGAACGTCGACCACACCGCCGAAGCGGCACGCCTGGAGCGGACCGCCGGTCTGTACCCCGAGGACGCGGAAGCCCTGCTGTTGCAGGCCGCGGCCCACCTGGAACTGGCCGGCGATCGCCCCGCCGCGACGACCTTGTACGACCGTCTCCTGTCCTCCGCGGAGGGTCCGGAGAACCTGGACGCCCCCCACCTGGTCCGCGCCCTGAAGGCCGCCAACCTGTGGGAGTACGGCCACGAGGCCGAGGCCCGGGCCATCATCGACGGCATCCGGGCCACGGCCCCCCGCGACCCGGCCCCCTGGGTCATCGTCGCGGAGTCGCTGGAAGCCCACGACGAGCTGGAGGCGGCGCAGAAGACGTTCACGGAGGGGGCGACCCTGCTCCTGGCGGACGTGCCGGAACCCCCGCACGCCGCCCACCCGCTGCTCTTCGGCCGCCACCGGGTACGCCGGATGCTGGGCGCGGCGCACGACGAATGGGACCTGCTGGCGGACACCCTCCACTCGCTGCCCGTCTCCCTGGACGAGCTCCACGACCCCAAGCGCGTCTGGTCCCTGGGCTCGGACAACCCGGCGGAACTGGAAGCCGAGATCTCCCGCCTCCGCGCGGAGCTGGGCGCGTACCGGGAGGAACTGTCCCGCCCTTTCCCGGTCGCCGTCCTCCACTGGCCGGCGGACGAACTGGCGGAGCTGATCGCCGCGTACCCGTCCCTGTCGGAGGAGTACCCCTCCCACGGCGAGCACCTGGCCGGCATAGAGGCGTCCCTGACCGAACTGGCCGCCTCGGGCACGGCCAACCTCGGCATCGTCACCGGCACGGTCCCGTCCTACGAGGCCTTCGCAGCCTCGGAGGGCACGTCCCCGGCCGACACGGACCTGCTCCCGCAGTACGCCACGACCTTGGCGGCCCGCGGACGGGCTGTGGGGTGGCCGCCGGAGCGGGGGGCTGCTTGCTGGTGCGGGTCGGGGAACAGCTACGAAGCGTGTCACGGCGCCCCGACGGCCTGATTCTCTGCGCAAGACGATCATCGACCGTGACCACACGCATTCTTGAGGCGAGACGACAGTGAACAGCGTGACGCCTTCCTCTCCCGGCGTCTCGGCCCGCATGAGCAGGCAGGCGAGCAAGGACACCGGTGTCGAGCTGGCGGTACGACGTCTGCTCCACGCGACCGGCATGCGCTACCGCGTGGAGTACCCCGTCCCCGGCATGCCGCGACGGCGGATCGACGTGGCGTTCCCCCGGGCGAAGGTGGCGGTCCTCATCGACGGCTGCTTCTGGCACGGCTGCCCGCTGCACGCCACCCACCCCAAGTCGAACGCGGAGTGGTGGCGGACCAAGCTGGAACGCAACATGGCGCGGGACATGGAGACCACGGAGCACCTCATGGCCGCCGGGTGGGAAGTCCTGCGGTTCTGGGAGCATGAGGCTCCGGAGGATGTGGCCCTTCGCATCGCGGCGGCGGTGACGCACCGAAGGGCCCAACGGGGACGGGTGACGAATCGATGAGCCGGCTGACCTTTGTCGACGTGTGCTCAGGGGCGGGTGGGCTCGGCCTGGGACTGGAGCGGGCGGGCTTCGAGCCGACACTGCTCCTGGACGAGGACGCCAACGCCTGCCGGACCCTACGGACCAACCGACCGTAATGGAATGTGCTGCAAGCGGACCTCATGGACCTCGACCCCAGCGAGCACCCGGAAAGCTACGACGTAGACCTGCTGTCCGCGGGACTGCCCCGGGTGAAGTCCAACGCCACGGCCGCCAGGACGGAGTCGGGCGAGGAGGAACGGCTGCTGACGGCCGCCGTCTACCTCGCCCACGCCGTCAGGCCTCGGGCCCTGCTCCTCGAGAATGTGCCCGCCCTCGCGGACTCGGACAGGTTCCACGACTTCCGTGAGTTCGCCCGGGCCGAGCTGGAGCATCTCGGATACGAGTTCAGCTGGTTCGTCCTCAACGCCGCCGACTTCGCAGGACCGCAAGAGCAAGCAGGGGATTCTGGTGGCTCAAGAAGGGGTGGTTCTCCTCGTTCCGGTCCCCCTCCCCCACGGTGACGGACCATGTGTCGGCCGGCGAGACCCTGGCATCCTCCATGCGGTCGGCTGGTTGGAGGGACGCCGACCGATGGGCGGCCCAGGCGACCTCGGTCGCTCCGACACTGGTCGGTGGGTCGAAGAATCGAGGTGGAGCCGACCTGGAGCCTGCCGGAACCAAACGAAAATGGGAGAAAATGGGGGTGAACGCTCACTCACTGGGCGACGAGATCCCCGGACCGGACTTCGTGTGGTCCCCGGAGCTCGGCAAGGACGGCATGGTGCGGCTCACAGTGAACCAGGCCGCTCTGCTCCAGGGCTTCCCGAAGGACTGGGAGATCGCCGGAAGGAAGACGGCCCGCTACCGGCAGATCATCGGCCACGCCTCCCCGCCGCCGGTGGGCGAGGCGCTCGGGTTGGCGAGCGCCCACGCACTCCGTTCCTGAACGAAGAACTTCCTGGTCAGAGCAGAAATCGCGGGCCCTCCACCGGCCTCACGATACGGACGTAGGCACCTTCCCCGGCCGGCTACACTTTCACCTCATGGCCCGAGCACCTCATCCGGACGCGAAGCAGGATCCGCCCGTCATCGTCGATCTCTTCGCGGGACCGGGTGGCCTGGACATCGCGGCAGAGGTACTCGGAGTACCCAGCATCGGTGTGGAGTGGGAGAAGTCGACCCGAGCGACCCGGCACGCAGCCGGTCTACGCACCACCGAAGTGGGCGACGTGGCGAAGGTGAACCCACTCGACCCCGAAGTTCGCTCGGCCAGCGTCCTCACCGGGGGTCCGCCCTGCCAGACCTACTCGGTGGCGGGCAACCGAGAGGGCCACAAAGCCCTCGAAGAGGTGATGGACCTGGCCGAGATCGTGGGGAACGGCAAGAGCATCGAGGAGCTGGAAAAGGCTTGGGCCGAGGTGGAGCGGAGGGCCCACGAACTGGCCTGGGCCGACGAGCGCACCGGGCTCGTGCTCCAACCGCTTCGGTGGATCGTCGAGAAGAAGCTCAAGGCCGACCCCTACGAGGTGGTGGTGCTGGAGCAGGTCCCCACCGTCCTCCCCGTCTGGAAGAAGTATCGCGAGATCCTTCGCGAACTCGGATATGACGCCGACTGTCACATTCTGCACACCGAGGAGTACGGGGTGCCACAGACGCGTCGTCGCGCGGTGCTGATCGCCCGATACCAGGGGGACGGCAGGGGCCAAGGTGTCGAGTTCCCGCCGCTGACCCATCAGCGCTATCGCAAGGGGGCGAAGCGCCTCCCTGCGGTTCCGGAACCCACGGTGCGGACACAGGCCCTCCAGCAGAGCCCGCTCTTCGACCCCCCGGCGCCAGCCGCCCAGTCGGTGAAGCCATGGGTCTCCATGGGTGACGCGCTCAAGGATTCGCGTTCCACGGACTTCGTGGTCCGCTCCAACTACGGGTCGGGCGGTGACCCCAAGAAGCGAGGACTCCGCGCCTCCGACGTGCCGTCCGCCACCGTCACCGGCAAGGTGCGCCGCAACACGGTGTTCGGCCTCAAGGGCTTCAACGCGGACGGCGAGCCCGAACTGGGTCCGGAACAGGACCGTTTCACGTTCCGCGAGGTCGGTCTGCTGCAGACCTTCCCGGTCGAGTACCCCTGGCAAGGCACCGACGTCGCACAGCAGATCGGCAACGCGATCCCGCCGCTCCTCGCCCTCCACGTCCTGTGCACGGCACTGGGACTGGACGAGAGCCGGAAGGAACGAGCCATCGAGGCGCTGAAGTCCTGGCGCCCTCCCCACCTGTAGGACGAAGGGCTCGGATCAGTCCTCCCTACCTTGTTGTTCGAGATGAGCGAGCCATTCGTAGGGTTGGCTCACCCAGGGGGTCCGGGTGTGGCTTTCAGTTCTCTGCCGTTGGTGGCTACCGAGGTTTCGCCGCCGGGCCCCCACGACGACTCGGCTGCTCATTAGGAATTGCGGCACTGATCGCTCAGTAGGGACTCGACAGCGAGGTCGTCCGTGGTACCTGTACGAACACGACCTGCAGAGAAGCGAGTGACAGCGATCTGGGCCGGTATCGACGCCGGCAAGACCCATCACCACTGCGTGGTGATCGACGACACCGGCCGGCGGCTGCTGTCCCGGCGGGTGGCGAACGAGGAGACAGAACTGCTCCAGCTCCTCGGCGACGTTCTGGACCTAGGCAAGGTGGCGGCCTGCGGCATCGACCTGGCCGACGGCGGGGCCGGCCTCGTGATCGCGGTCCTGCTCAACCACGGCCAGCACCTGCTAAATCCCCGGCCGGGCCGTCAACCGGGCCTCCGAGGGCTACCGGGACGACGGCAAGACCGATACCAAGGACGCCGCGTTCATCGCCGACCAGGCCCGCGTCCGCCGTGACCTGATGCCCCTGCGGCCCAGCGACGAGCTGGTCACCGAGCTGAAGGTGCTCACCGGCCGCCACCGTGACCTCAGCGACGACCGCACGGGAGCCGTCAACCGGCTGCGTGGGCCTATGACGGGATCTTCCTCGGTCTGGAGCGCGACCCCGGCAGCCATCCGTCGCACGGGCGTCAGGCGGCTGGCCGCCTGGCTGCGCAACCGCAAGGTCCGCGGCGCCGACCAGCTCGCCGCCCCAACCGTCCAGGCCGCCGGGAACCAGCACACCGCCGTTCCCAGCGAGAAGATCACCGCTCAGGTCGTGCACTCCCTCGCACGGAAGGTGATGGCCCTCAACGAGAAGATCACCGAGACCGATAAGCTCATCGAGGGCCGGTTTCGCGAGCACCGGCACGCGGAAGTGATCACCAGCATGCCCGGCATCGGGCCCCTGCTGGGAGCCGAGTTCCTCGCGGCCACCGGCGGCGACATGGACGCCTTCGACAGCGCCGACCGCCTCGCCGGGTTCACCGGCGTCGCTCCCGCCGCACGTGACTCGGGCAAGATCAGCGGCAATCTGCACCGGCCCAAGCGTTACAGCCGACGTCTCCAACGCGTCCTCTACACCTCCGCGTTGATCAGCATCCGCTGCTGCGACGAGTCCCGCCGCTTCTACGACCGCAAGCGCGACAAAGGTAAACGTCCAAGCCGTACTCGCGCTCGCCGGCCGACGGGTCAACGTCCGGTGGGCCCTCCTGCGTGACGGACGGTGCTACAACCCCATACCGCCCGTCACGTCCGCCGCTTGACAACTCCATTAGGAATCCTCCGGCCCCTTCTCGCTCTCTTCTTTACCTCGTACGGGCGCGTCCGCGAAATGATCCGTCAAGCGCTCCACCGAATCGTAGGGGGCGCGCTCCTCTCGGCAGGCCCGACAGGGAGAGGGCGGTGGTGCACTGCCATGCCTTCCTCATCCTCAAATCAACCACTCAGCAGTTGTCCACTCCGCCGAGTTCGGCCCACGCGATGGTGGGACGCAGGCCGGAGCGCGCATCGAACTGCGCCCAGCGCCCGCAAACGCGCCCTCTCCGTCCTGCGGTCCCTCTAAGCGTGCGCCGTCCCGGACCGAGCCCGGTCACGCAACGGCGCCTCTGCGGCGAATCGCTCGAACATCCGCGACAGTACCTCGCAGGAGGAACGCCGGGCGGTGCCGTCGTCCGGCCCTCCGGGAAGCCGGTCCCACGGAACCGCCGGTGCCGATTCCGCATCGTCGATCCAGTCGGTGAGTGCGTGGTGGTCGGGCGCCTCGTCCGGAGCGATCACCTCGTACATGAGCGTGCTGCCGGCCGTATTGACTGCCGTACAGAGCGCGTTGACCCGATCCCCGAGTCGTGTGGCCCCCTCGTCGGCCAGCCCTTTGAGGACCCGCACCAGGGCCAGTGCTGTGGGCTTGTGATCGATGACAGCGAGCCGGAGCGCAGTGTTGGTCATGTCCTGATTGCGGCAGGCGATTTCCGCGGGGGTGTAATCAGGCCCGTCCCGGAACATCTCGGCGGCCCACCACAGTCGGGCGAAGGCCTGGCTGTAGTGAGGGCCTACGAATCTGGCGCTGTTGACCTTCCTGGGCGTGCCGTCGCCGGCCTCCCCGGGCGGCATGTGCCGCCACAAGACAAAGTCCGGTGCCACGGCCAACGCCAGGAAGTTCCACAGATCCGGGGTCGCCGCCTCAGCACGGGTCATCCGCAGGGTCGCGTGCAGCCGAGGCGCCAGCCAGGCATCGGCGTCGGTCCGCGCCGCATCAAACCTGTGCATGGCCTCCTCGACGATCTCCCGCACCGGGGCGGCGCTCCACCGGACGGAGTCACTCTCGATCTGCGTGCTCGCCCGGAGAATCGCCACCTGTGGCAGGCCCTCCTGCCCCGCGCGTACCCCATGGGTGAGGAAGGCCGTGCCGAGGTGACCGGGGAGCAGCGCGAGCCGTTCGGGGGGCTCGATGCGGAGTCGGCTCATCGGCTCACTTCCTGGGCACGGGTTACGGCACGGATGGCCGCCGTCAGATTCTTGGGCACCTGGCCGCGTCTTCCGGCTGCGAACTGAATCCGCGACTGGACCTCTGCCCATCCTCGGCCGTCACCTCGACGGCTGTGGGCCTCGCCCAAGGCCTCGGAGAGGGGCAGCCCGGGAAACACCTCGGGAAGCATGGAGCGCAGCACTGACTCCCGCCATCCACCAGGAAAGCGCGGGGTGCCATCTTCATCGCATTCGAGGTCGCTCAGCGCGGAGTGGAACATCGTCGCCCAGGCCTCTCCCGCAATCTGTGCGGCCACCAGTCCCGCGGTTGCCTTCTCCAACGGGCCACGAGCACCGGACAGCAGCTCGGGAAGACCTTCGAAGGACGTGTTGAGCAGGACGGCCGGCACGTCTCCGGTGGTGTCGATCAACCAAGGCGCATCCATGAACGGACGCAGCCACTCCTGCGGACCGTCCCGGAAATCCTCCTCCAGGATCTCCAGATCGCGTTGTCTCGTGGGAGTGCGGGCAAGGAGCTCCACGATCCAGGGCGTATCCGTGGTACCGAGGACACGCCCGTCAACTCCACCGTGACTGCCGACGACACATACGTCCAGGACGGCGCGCGCCACATGCGTGGAGCGGCGTACTCGGACCTCACCTCGCCAATGGGTGTCGTCACGACGGCGTTCCAGACGACTCACTCTGCGGGTGTTGGTGGCTCCCTCGGACAGTACGGCGACGCAGGTGACTCCGGACCATGGGCCGTCGGCCAATTCATCCATGGGGAGGGAGACTTCGAGATCGAGAACGCCTTCGGTCCAGTCGTTCCGCTCGATCTGATGAAGGGCGACGACCTGATCGCATTGGGAGATCAGCGAGAGCTGCAGTGGCTTCCCATCTATGCTCGCCCCTCGGACGGTGACCTCGATCTTCCCCACCAAAGTCGGGTACGCGTACACGGTGCTCACGCAGAAGCCTCCCGTGCCTGTTGGATATCCACGATCACACCGGCCATGGCGGCGGCCACCGGGTGGCTGCCGACAGCCGTGACGCCACCGAAGCGCGCCGACCGCACGTCCGGATCGATGAGCAGCCTGCCGTCGACGATCTCGCAGTTCTCCTTCGCGGACAGTTCCGCCCACTCCAATGAAGGACGCCCCCCTGATCGCACATCGAACTTGACCACCGGCAGTAGCTGCCAACGGTCGTCGCGCTGCGGGACGGTCAGCGTCACGTCCAAGGTCCAGGCCCCGTCTCTGTCCACCTTCCCGACGACCCGGTCCACGAGCGGGTGTCCCTGGCCACGACGACCACTCACCGCGGCGGGCGCATCAAGGCGCAGCAGCCTCCGGAGGACCTCGGATCCGGCCGATTCTTGACCGGCAGTCCGCCGCCCCATCACGCCCCGCAACGCTGCGTCCATGGCCGCGTTGAACTCGGTCAATCGCCGAGGTGCGTTGGCATAGGCGGCGGTGAGTTCCTCTGTCGCCCCCCACCTGTCGTGCTCCGGCGGCTCGGCGGCCCGTAGGAACGCTTCGGCGGCATGGGTCGCCACGCCGTCGTCGCCAGTGGCGAAACCGGCGAGCAAAACAGCCTGGAAGGGGTCCCCTCCCGGCCGCAGGCCGCGCGGACGCCGGGCCGTGACAGTCATCCGAGTGCCGCGCATGCAGGTGATACGGCTGTGCTCCTCGTCCTTGTCGGCGGCTGGAGTGACCAGGAGTACGGCACGGTGACTGTGTCCTTCAGCCCTACGCCCGGCGGCCCGCAGCGGCGGGACGACGAGGGCGACGTCCACGGCGGCGACCTGTCCGGTGGCCGTGAGCTCGTCGACCGTCTCGCCGTCGATGTACGCCCGGAGCGCGTGGGCCAGCGCCGGGTGCCGATCGAGCGGATCGACCCGCTGCTCCGGAACCACAGATTCGCCGTTGCGAAGAGCACGGACCGATGCTTCCAGCACGGCCGACGTCGTACGGCCAGAGGTCATGGCGGCCCAGAAGTTGTCGGCCAGCGCCCGGCTGAGGGCCTCGTGCAGATCTTCCAGGGTGTCGTTGTTGCCGGCCGCGTCGTGGGCGCCGACGACGAGGAAGGAAGTTCCCGGATCGTCGCTGTCCCGATCGAGTCGCAGATCGGCGACGGTACGCTCGTCCGCCCACCAGGAGCGGGAGACACCTTCGTGCTCCTTCTCCGTGTCCGCCTCACCGAGCCATGCAGGCCCTGCGTATGCGACTCCGTCGACCTCTCGCCAAGGAAGGTCGAGACGTCCCACTACCCGACGCGCCGTCCGCCCCTCATGCGTCTCGGACAGGGTGCTGTTGATCAGCACCAGACCCAGCCGACTCGCTGCCCACAGGGTGGCCTTCCCCAGCCCGTACGAACCACCGGCCCGGTCGTTGCTTTTGTGGCTGTCGAGCTGCCGGCGAACCACAGCGGCGTATCGGCCGTCCCCGTACTCGGGCCCAGTCAGCCCCGAGGCGTTGTAGTCGTCCACCCGGAGAAGCAGAAGAGAGGACCCCTCGCGCAACGCCCGTAGCCCCTCGCCGAGGACCCGGCCGACCTTCTGCCGAGACTGTGCCGCCGCCGTGTAATGGGGCTCCAGCTCGTCCCACTTCAGCGCGGAGAGGAAGGAGTGCAGGTGTTCGCCGGTCAGCTCATGCAGGGTGAAGCGCACGCGCACCGGGCGTCGCGGGTCCAGCCGCTCGTCCAGGGAGTTCTGTGTGACCTCCCGGGCCAGCACGGCCAGGTTCGCGTCGAATGCGAAGGCGGCCGCGTTGCCGTACTCCCGACCTCCGTCGTGATGGGCGATCCGGTGATACCAGCCAATCGGTCGGGCCGATCCGACGTCGGCGTCCCTGGTGACCAGGGTGGCAACGTCCGTCTCCAGGATCTCGGCGATCCTGACCATCATCTCCGCCCGCGGCCGTGCCCTGCCGGTGACCCACGCCGACACCGCCGCGCGCGTCAGGTCCCCCAGTTGCTTGGCAAACTCCGCCTGCGAGATCCCCTTGCGGCGCAGCTGGCGCCCAAGCCACAGGCCGAAGTCCTCGGTGTCGTCCTCCATAGCCCCACTTCCCCATCGGTTCCGGGCAGCGTCACGATAGCACCGCGATTGACGTCAACGGCACTGTCAAATTTCAATAGACATACGCGATCGATTCGAGCGCCAGCGAGGGTGGATTGAATTTTCTTCCGATCTTCAGATCGGCACACAAGCTGCGTGCTAGGCTCCTCCTGGGCAACTCCCCACGTGGCAAAGGCCGTTGAGGATGCGCTTGCTCCGGGGGGCGGAGAGCTCTGTCCTCAGACCAGTTGCACAGTTTTGTTTGCATTGCGTCATCCAGTCACGGGCGCTCGTTGGCACGCCCACAGGGAGGGGACCCACATGAACGACGATGAGACCTGGATGGCGTGGTTCATCAAGGAGTACGACAACACGGAGGACCCCGATCTCCGCGCAGAGCTCCTGATGTGTCACGGTATCCACCCCCAGGTCCTCGCGTCGGAGCGGCGGCATCTCGCCCGCCGCGCACAGAGCAAGCCCACGGAGCAGACGACCACCCCCTTCGTCCCGCCCGTGCCCCGCACGTCCCGTGCTACCCGTCGCCCCACCACACCTCGGCGCGCCGGTAGCCCCCGCACCTACCAGATCAAGGTCACCCGCACCAAGAGGATCCGCTCGGCCAAGCGGACCGCGACGGTCGTGACCGTGACGACGACCTTCACCACGATCACGACCGTCACCACGGTCACCACCATCGACAGCTGATCCCCCTCATTCCTCATAAGCTGTCCTGATTTGCTTCAGCCGGGGGTGCCGGCTTCATAACCGGTACCCCCTCCCCCACGGTGTCCTCGGTTCGTTTCTCTCGTTCGAGACAGGTGCCTCATGACCGACCGGCAGTTGGCCGACCCTTCGCTCCCGCCCGTGATCGACACCGTGATCCGACAGTCCTCGACCGTCCTGAAGACGTATCAGGTCGACCCGGGGCTGATACAGGAGCATGCCAACGGTGAGCGCCGTATTACCCAGGGTGGCTACGGCGAAAGGCAATTGCTCGAACTCGTCCAGAACGCGGCGGACGAGATCGCGGCATCACCCGGCGGCAAACTGCACGTCGTCCTGACCGAGAACCACCTCTATTGCGCGAACGAAGGCACCCCGGTCACGCCGGAGGGCGCCGAGACCATCCTGCGCATGAGTGTCTCGCGCAAGCGCGGCGGGCAGATCGGCCGCTTCGGCGTCGGCGTCAAGTCCGTGCTCTCCGTGAGCGACTCGCCCCAATTCTTCAGCGGGAACGGTGCCTTCGGTTTCGGCTTCGACCGGGACTGGTCCACCGCCGAGATCGCCCAGGCCATCGGCCGGCAGGGCGACATTGGAATGGACACCCCGGTGCTCCGTATGGCCCGGCCCCTCGATGTCGAACAGGAGCGCGCCGACGACAACGTGCTCGACAAGCTCCTGCGCTGGGCCACCACCGTCGTCCGCCTGCCCCTCAAGCCCGGTGCGGCAGAGCGTCTCGGACGGGACATCAGCGGGTATAGGAGCCGCAGTGGGCGAGTGACGGAAGCTTTTCCCGCTCACTTCCAGTTGTTCTCCTCCCACGTGGGCCAGGTACTGCTGCACGACGAGCGGACCATGCCGCCCGCACGGCGGGAAATCTCGATCGAACCCAAGGGCATCCACCGCACCCTCAAGGAAGTGGCACGCGGCGCCAAGCAGACCACCGAGCAGTGGAAGGTGTTCTCTGTCGCCCATTCCCCCACCGCCAATGTCGCGGACAGCGCTGGCGAGTTGCACAACCGACCGGTGCTGGAGATCTCTTGGGCTGTGCCTGAATACACCGTCCGCAACGGCCTGTACACCACTCCCGTCGGCAGGGGATCATTCTGGGCGTTCTTCCCGACGAAGTATGAGGTGTCGCTGACAGGCATCCTGAACGCCCCGTGGAAGACAAACGAGGACCGACAGCACCTTCTGGACGGCAGCCCCTTCAACCGGGAGCTGCTGCAGGTCGCGGCCCGGTTGGTGATCGATACCCTGCCCCAACTCGTGCCCACCGAGGACCCTGCCGCATACCTTCCCCTGCTGCCGGGCCGCACAAAGGAGAAGCTCAACTGGGCCGACGATTATTTCCTCCGGCAAGTATGGGAAATAGCTGCCCAGCGCCCCTCGCTACCTGATCAGAACGGTGAACTCCAGGTCCCTCGGGACCTGTTCATCACGCCGTCGGATCTTGACAAGGAATGGGTCCGGATCTGGTCGGAGTACACCGGCCGCCCCACCAACTGGTTGCACGCATCCGTCGACGCCTCCGACACTGCCCTTCGCCGCGGCAAGATGAAGCAGATCCTGGACGCAGCAGGGAAGTCACCCGAAAACGTCAAGGACTGGCTCGAGGCGCTCGTCGCCGACGGCTCCGCAGAGGCCTCGTGCCACGCCATCGAGATCCTGTCGCTGATGGTGCTCAAGGATCAGGCCGCGCGCTTGCGTGGGGACTCCGATCTCACTGCCGAGGCTCGCAGGGCCCGAGTCGTGCTGACCGAGGAGCACGGGGTCGTCGCCCCCGTAGCCGGTGAGATCTTCCACCGGACCTCCGCCGACAGCCTCCGCGATGACATGGTCTACGTCCACCCGTCGATCTCCGAGCGCCCCGAAATGGCGCGGCATCTGCACAACATCGGCATCCGGGTCGCCGATGCGCAGGGACGGTTCGAGGGCGTCCTCGATCAGGGCTTCGACAACTACGACAACAACGCATGGTCGAACTTCTGGATCCTGCTGCGCAGCGCCGGCGGCAGCGCGAACGTCGACCGCATTCGTGCCAAGGTGCCCAGGCCGCTGACGACGCTGCGCGTTCGTACCATGGACGGTCGTTACAGGCTGATGCGCGACTGTCTCCTGCCCGGACCGGTGGTGCCCGGCGACGGAAGCCGCGACGAGGCCATCGCCGTCGACCTGGATTTCCACGAGAGTGACAGAGCGGTCTTCCGCGACCTCGGGCTGTTCGACCGCCCCACCGGGGGATACCGGCCCCAGGAGGAGACATGGTTCGAGGAATTCCGGCGAATCGTCCACGACCAGCACCTCCGCAGTCTGCCGAGCGCCGCTCCCCGACCCAGCATCTCCCGCCTTTCCGTCGAGGGTGCTCCGACGTTGGGACCGCTGCACCTGCTGCCCGCGCTGTCCGAGGAGGGCCGCGCGGCCTTCGTAGCGGCGCTGCCGGCATCCGACATCTCGCAGCACTGGCAGCTGCAGTACGGAACCACCGCCAGTACCCGCAAGGCCGTGATGTCCCCGCTGCGCTGGATGATCTCCAAGCACGGCCTCGTGAAGACCTCCTTGGGACTGACCCGGGTGGCCGAGGCCGTCGGTCCGCAGCTCAAGGCGTTTCGTGCTGTTCTCCCTGTCGCCGAGATCTCGGAGGAGGCGGCGCGAAGGCTCAACATGCCCACGACCTCCGACGAGGTGCCCACCCGGCGTTGGAACAAGCTGTTGGACCTTGTGCTCGAGAGCGAGGACGACGCGTTCATCGGCCGCGCTTACGCCCTCCTGCACAGGGTCGGCTTCGAGTTCCCGGAAGGCGTTCCCACCCGATGCCGCGTGGGAGCTGCCTGGGAGGGACGCCCCGACAGCGAGATCGCCGTCGCGCTGAACGAGGTGGAGTTCAAGGAGCTCGTCCGTGAGCGCCTCCCCGCGCTCCTGGTCACCGACAAGGCGGACGTGGCCACGGCGAAGGAGATGATCGAGGAATGGGGCATGCTCAAGGTCTCCGACGTCATCAGCAGAGAGATCGAGCCCGTCAAGACCGGGCGGGCCGTGTCGCTGTTCGAGGAGTTCACGACGGTCAAGGCCCGCCTCGGTCAGGCGGGCAGCAGCTACAAGATCCAGCGCTGTTCCGAGCTTGAGCAAGTGGTGCGCACACCCATGGGCAGCAAGCGGAAGTCGCTCAAGTTCGCGAGGAAGGGCCAGACCCTTTTCGTACTGGACTCCCTTGACCGGCTGCAGGTTCTGCGCGCCGCCGATGAGGAGTTCAAGTGGGGTTTCGGCATGGCCGGTTGCAGCCAGGCTCTAGCTCTCCAGGACAGGCAGGAGCAGGACCAAGCCCTGCTGGGGCGACTGCGCGCTGTGCGGGAAAGCGAGAGTGTCATCGACAAGATCGCTCTGCTGATCGGTGAGGAAGCCCTGCGTGGCGAACTTCCGCCCGGCCTCATGGAGAGCGAGATCCAGGAGCAGGGCACCGAGCCGAACCTTCGGCGCATCGCTGAGATGGCCTTCAACGCCCACGGTGAAGCGATCCTTCGGGTCCACTCCCGGGATCTTGCTCTGGACTTCCCCACCCGCGCCCCCAGCTCCTTCACCGGGAACACGAAGGCCTTGCGCTTCGTCACCGACCTCGGGTTCCCGGACTCCTTCGCGGGCGCCCAGGTGCCCTCGCTGGAGCCCCGCCTCGAGGTCGACGGTCCGTCCGAGTTCCCTTCCCTGCATCCCTATCAGGAGGAACTCGCGCAGGCGCTGCTCGCTGTGCTGGAGAACCCCATGCCCCAGCGCGGCATGCTCAGCCTGCCGACCGGATCCGGCAAGACCCGAGTCACAGCGGAGGGAGTGATCCGGTGGATCCGTGATCGGAAGGATCTACCCGGTCCGGTCCTGTGGATCGCCCAGACCGAAGAGCTGTGCGAGCAGGCCGTGCAGAGCTGGAAATTTGTCTGGTCGAAGGTGGGTCCCGAGCTTCCCCTGGTCATCAGCCGGCTCTGGGCCTCGAACGAGGCGACGCCCGTCGACGGACGTCCGCACCTTGTCGTCGCCACCGACGCCAAACTGGACAGCTGCCTGGAAAAGGAGGACTACGCCTGGCTGCGGGAAGCAGCCGAACTCGTCATCATCGACGAGGCTCACACCGCGATGTCGCCGCGCTACACACGACTGCTCGAACAGCTTGACCTCACGCACCGCCGTACCGGTCGTCACCTGATCGGACTCACCGCGACCCCGTACCGGAACAATGCGGAACTGACCCGGCTGCTGGTGCAGCGGTTCGGCAACCGCCTCGACACCGGCGTCTTCGACGGCGATCTGTCCGTCGCCATCAAGGGGCTACAACAGATCGGTGTTCTGTCCCAGGTCAAGCACCGAGAGCTGGTGGGCGCCGACATCGCGCTGACGGCGGACGAGCGTGCCCAGTCTGAGAAGTTCTCGACCTTGCCCAAGGGCGCCGAGCAGCGGCTGGCCGAGGACCACGGACGCAGCCAGCGAATCGTCGACGAGATCGCCGCCATGCCCTCCGACTGGCCTGTTCTGGTGTTCGCCACCTCCGTGGCCCACGCGAAGCTGCTGGCCGCCAAGCTCGGTGACCGGGACATCAAGGCCGCCGCGATCGACTCGACCACGCCCCCCAATGAACGCCGTAAGCAGATCGACGACTTTCGCAAGGGCAGGATCCAGGTCCTGACCAACTACGGCGTGCTCACCCAGGGCTTCGACGCTCCGGCCACCCGTGTCGTGGTAGTAGCCCGTCCGACCTACAGCCCGAACATCTACCAGCAGATGATCGGACGCGGTCTGCGCGGCCCGAAGAACGGTGGCAAGGAGAGCTGCCTGATCCTGAACGTGCGGGACAACATCACGAACTTCGGTGAGGAACTCGCTTTCACCGAGTTCGAGTACCTGTGGAACGAGGCCCAGTGACCTTCACCCCGCTCGCCGAGCATCGGCTCACCGCCGCACAGCAGGCCGTGGTGGACCAGCCCTGGGACGCCCGGGTACTGGTCACGGCCGGTGCCGGCGCCGGCAAGACGCACACCCTCGTACGGCGGCTCGACGTGTTGGTGGAGCGCGAGGAACTGGAGGCCGGGGAGATCCTGGTGCTCAGCTTCTCCCGTGCCGCCGTGCGCGAACTCACCGAGCGGATCGAGCGGCACGCCGCCGCCGCGCAGCGGATTCGTGTGCAGACCTTCGACGCCTGGGCCGCAGCCCTGCTCAACCGCGCCTACCCGGACACGGACTGGGGAACATACACCTTCGACGAACGCATCGAGGCCGCCACTGAGGCCATCGACAAGGGGGCGGTCGAGGGCGGCGAGTACCTGCCCGCCCATGTGGTGATCGATGAGGTTCAGGACCTCGTGGGGGTCCGTCGGGAGATGGTCGAGGCCCTGCTCGACCGATTCCAGGAGAACAGCGGCTTCACCGTGGTGGGTGATTCGGCTCAGGCGGTGTACGGATTCCAGGTGTCCGATCCGGATCAGCGGGCCGAGGAGACCGACCGCTTCCTGGCCTGGGTGCGTGCCACCTTCGGTGAGGACCTGGTGGAACTCCACCTGGGCGACAACTTCCGGGCCCGCAGCGAGGCTGCCCGAATGGCCCTGCCCTACGGCGCCCGGTTGCAGCGGCTGCCCCGCGATCGGGCCGTGGCCGCCGCCGAGGCCGAGCGTATCCACGGCGACCTGCGTGCTCTGCTGCTCTCGGCACCGAACTTCGGGAGCCTGGAGGACGAGTTCGTGCTGGCAGCGCTGCGCGACTATCCTGACACCACCACCATCCTGTGCCGCGACAACGGCCAGGCACTGACGTTGTCCGGCATGTTGGCCGAAGCCGATGTCCCCCACACATTGCAGCGGTCGGCGCGCGAGCGCTCGGCCCCTGTGTGGATCGCCGAACTCCTCGCCTCGACCGGCGCCTCCACTCTGAGCCGGGAGCGCTTCGAAGAACTGCTGGTCGACCTGAGAGTCCCTGACGGCAGCACACCGGAGGCGCTCTGGCGGTCGGTGCGCAAGGTGGCGCGGGGCAGCGGCCGCCGCACCGTCGATGTCGTCGGGCTGCACCGGGCACTCGTCGAGGGCCGGCTGCCCGACGAGCTCACTGCGGCTCAGTCGTCCTCGCTCGTGATCTCGACCGTGCACCGGGCCAAGGGCCTGGAGTTCGACCGGGTCCTGATCGTCGAACCACGCGTGCTGAAAGAGCCGGCCCAAGTCCGGAAGAAGAAGTACGACTACGACCCGGCGGCGGAAGCCCGGCTGCTGTATGTGGCCATGACCCGGACCCGGGACGATCTGTACGTCCTGGACGCCCCCAACTCGTGGCTCCTCCGCAAGGACAAGAGGATCGACCGCTGGTACCTGGGTGGTCGCAGCACCTGGGCCCGCAACGGCATCGAGCTGATCGGCTCGGACGTGTCCCACGAGCAGCCTCCGGGCACGGAGGGAATTCACCAGGACGCTGCGGAGGTGTCACGGTACCTCCTGGCCGACGTCACCGCCGGTGCCGAGGCGGAGCTCGTGCTGCTGCACGGCATCCCCGTCGCCGCCGACCAGTCCCCACCGTACGCAGTGGTGGTCGGCGGCCGACAGATCGCGGTGATGTCGGAGCGCTTCCGTACCGACCTGCACCGAATGCTGCGCCGCACCGCGCACTCTGAGGTCGATCGCTGGCCGCCGCTGATCACGGGTATACGGGTCGAATGCGTGGAGAGCGTGGCGGGCAGTCCTGCGGCGACAGACGCCGCCGGGCTGGGTAGGCACGGCGCGTGGGTCGCACCCCGGTTGTGCGGTCTGGGGCGCTTCCACTGGCACACGGACGGACCGAAAGGGAACGAAGGATGAGCGGGTCGACTCACCAGGCACATTACGAGGTGTGCGATTCGCTCCTCGGCGCCCTGCGGCAAGACCTGCTCGGCCCCGTGGGTGGTCCGGACGAGGTTCTCACGGACGATGCGCCAATCACCATGTACCCGATCGGCGTGCTCTTCCCGCGCTCGCAGCCGGACCGGTCCGGTGTCTCGCCCCAAAGTGGTCCGGCCGAACAGGGGGAGCTGGAGTACGAGCGGGACGGGCTCGACGTGGTGTCACTCGGCACCCGTCGAGACATCGAGGAAGGCCCCGGCGATCTGGGCGTCTCGCTGGCGAACGTCCGGATGCCGTCGTCCATCGGTTTGACATTCGCCGTGGACCCGACCGTATCGGGGCGAATTCGATTGACCGTACACACTGCCGTCTACACCCCCGAGGACGCCGAGGGAAACCCGGTGTCCGCCAAGCGGACCGAGGCACGCAGCACGAAGGCCCAGCGGGAACATTGGCGTCGTTCCGCCCTGCGGATCGAACCCGTCGACGTGGACGTCACGCAGTCCGGCCTGCTCGCCCCCTTCGGCCTCCATCCCGGGCTGGAATTGCGTGTACTGGTCCGCCCCCGGTCCGAGTCGGACGGGACGGTGACCGTGACGGCCACGGTCGTCAACAGTCTGCAGGTCGGCCAGTTCGACCTCCGGGACGCGCACTGCTTCTACCAACCGGAGCTGATCGTCACCGCTGAGGACGGCAGCAGCTCCGTGTTCGTGGCACGGCCGACCGCTCTGGACGCGGTCGACTCGGAACATGCGCTGAGCCGCCTCCTGTACCGCCATGCTCCGAGCTTCGCCACCGGCCATGGCTGCGCGGCGCATTGGGACTGGCCGCCACCTCCGGTGGGATCCGTATCGACCGATCGTCCGGCCGTTGCCACCCTGCGGACCGAGTTCGTCCCCTCCCAGGAAGTGTTGCTGACGGACTCCAACCCGGAGATCGACGACAAGGCGCTGGCCATGTACCGGCTGGGAACCGACCCGGCCCACGAGGTCGTCTCGGCCCTTCGTACCTTGCTGAGCGGATACGAGCGGTGGATCGAGACCCAAGAGGGTCAGGCTCGCCTGCTGCACGACACGGAGCACGGCAAGATCGCGGCCGAACAGGTCCGGCTCTGCCGGCAAGCCCTGCGCCGGATGCGCGAAGGTGTGGATCTGTTGGATGACACCGAGCAGCCGAACATTCTGCGCGCGTTCCGGCTGGCGAACCTCGCGATGGCCGACCAGCGGGCACGTACCGCGTGGATCAAGGACGGCAGGTCAGGCGAACCGGACAACCAGGCCGGGCGGTGGCGGCCCTTCCAGATCGCCTTCATCCTGCTCTGCCTGGCCGGGATCGTCGCTCCGGACCACGAAGACCGAAAGGTCTCCGACCTGCTGTGGTTCCCCACAGGTGGTGGCAAGACGGAGGCGTACCTCGGCCTGATCGCCTTCACCACCTTCCTGAGGCGCCTCCGGGGCGGGGATGCCGGGGCCGGCGTCACGGTGCTCATGCGGTACACGCTCCGACTACTCACCCTCCAACAGTTCGAGCGCGCAGCGGCGCTCATCTGCGCGATGGAACTACTGCGGGCAGCCGACCCGGCGAGCCTGGGGCACGAGGAGATCTCCATCGGCATGTGGGTGGGTCGTTCGGCGACCCCCAACACCTTGGCGGTCGCCACGAGCAAGCTGGCCGATCTCGTGCGCAACGAGAATTTCCAGTTGGAGACCGAGAACCCGGTCCAACTGCGCAACTGCC
Source organism: Streptomyces sp. NBC_00080 (assembly GCF_045041255.1). NCBI lineage: Bacteria > Bacillati > Actinomycetota > Actinomycetes > Kitasatosporales > Streptomycetaceae > Streptomyces > Streptomyces sp. NBC_00080. The sequence goes on along the minus strand of NZ_CP108235.1, from coordinate 5,841,747 downwards.
CTTGGTGCGGCGAATCGTTGCGGGCGGCGGACTACTCGGTCGATGAAAGCGCCGTTCGCATGACCGTCAACTGCCCCTCCGGCACGTGCGACTTCCACTGGGGGGGACTGCCGATACACCTCATCGACGAAGCCATCTACGCCCATCGACCGACCTTGGTCATCGCAACGGTCGACAAGTTCGCCTCGATGCCGTGGCGACCCGCGTCGGCGGCCCTGTTCAACCGGGACGTGGACGGAGTGCGACCGCCCGAGCTCATCGTCCAGGACGAGCTCCATCTGATCTCGGGCCCGCTCGGCACGCTGACCGGCCTGTACGAGACGGCCGTGGACGCCTTGGCGGATGGCCCCAAGGTCGTCGCCTCGACCGCGACCATCCGACGCGCCGACGAGCAGGGCACCCGACTGTTCGCCCGTTCGGTGGAGCAGTTTCCGCCCTCGGGCCTCGACTCCCGGGATTCCTGGTTCGCCGTGGAGACGCCACGGGAGCGGAAGGCGGCCCGCCGCTACGTCGGCCTGTTGACCTCCAGCACCAGTCAGGCCACGTTGCTGATCCGGGTGTACGCGTCGCTGCTCCATCGGGCTCACACTCATGATGCTCCGCCTGAGGTGAAGGACGCGTATTGGACCCTGATCGGCTACTTCAACAGCCTGCGACTGCTTTCCGCGGCGGAGCTCCAGGTCCTTGACGACGTCCAAGAGCGTCTGGGACACCTCGCGCTGCGTGACGGAGTCAAAGTACGCCGCGCCGACGCCCTCACAGAGTTGAGCAGCCGGGCGAATTCCAGCGACATCTCCCGCCGGCTCAAGGCCATGGAACGACATCTCCCTATGCCGGACGTACTGGATGTGTTGCTCGCCACCAACATGATCTCCGTGGGAGTCGACGTGGACCGACTGGGGCTGATGGCAGTGATGGGTCAACCGCAGACCACTGCGGAGTACATCCAGGCGACGAGCCGGGTCGGCCGGCAACATCCCGGTCTCGTCGCGATCATGCTCAACTCCACTCGCTCACGGGACCGTTCGCACTACGAGGACTTCCAGAGCTTCCACTCGGCCCTGTACCGCGAGGTGGAGTCCACCAGCGTGACCCCCTTCTCCGCCCGGGCCCGCGACCGAGGACTGCACTCCGTGGTGGTGGCTCTGGCCCGGTTGATGTTGCCGGCCGCACGGGACAACGACGCGGCATCACGCGTGGAGGACTTCGTGGTGGACCTCCGCGAGACGGTCGGTACCCTCGTGCTCGACCGGGTGGCGGTGGTCGAGCCGGCCGAGCTCGAGTCCACCACAGCGGCCTTCGAGGACTTCGTCGGATGGTGGCAGGACGAAGCGCTGGCAAGCCCGAACCTCGTGTACGAGGCTCCGCGCGGCTCCCGCGTGCCCGCCCTCTTGGCCAACTACGACGACGAGTCACCCGACGCCTCGCCGTGGAAGACACTGTGGAGTCTGCGCGACGTCGACGCCTCGTCCACCGTCTTCGAGGAGCGCTGAACCATGAGCCCCGCCCCGCCTCGCACCCGTCGCCGTGGCCTCCCGTCGACCCCGGCCCGTACCGCCCGCAGGCTCGGAGAGATCCGCCGGGCCCAGCTCATCACGACGTACGGCGTCGGAGCCATGATCGCGGTGGAGAACGAGTCCTTCCTCGTCCGCGGCATCGACTCGTGGGACATCTCCGAGGCTCCCGTCATCTCGGAGCCCCGTCTGGCCTGGCAGTTGGGCGTCTCCGGCTTCCGGATGCCACCGGCTCCCGATCCCGACAAGGCCCGGGACGGCGTACGGGCAGTGCGCTTCCCGGAGATGTACTCATGCCCCAACTGCCATCAACTGCAGCCCTTCCGCAAGTTCAACTCGCCCGCCGGTCGGGCCGAGTGCTCGACCTGTCAGGAGAACCTGGTCCCGTCCCGTTTCGTGATCGCGTGCACGCACGGCCATCTGGAGGATTTCCCCTACTGGAAGTGGCTCCATAGGGGCAACCGGACGACATCCGGGGCCTGCGGGGGGCAACTGACGTTCCGGGCCGACGGCTCGACCGCATCACTGCGTGCCGTGTTGATCGGTTGCAGTTGTGGGGTGGAGGAGGTGTCCATGGAAGGGTCGTTCCGACGGCAGGCCCTCAGGGACCTCGGCATCCGGTGTGCCGGCCGTAGCCCCTGGCTCAAGGACGCTCCCGCCGTGAGCTGCCAGGAGCCACCGCGCACCCTCCAGCGCGGTTCCTCCTCGGTGTGGTTCCCGGTCATGTACTCGGCTCTGTCCATCCCCCCGTGGAGCCAAGGCATCGCCAAGATCGTCGCGCCGTACTACGAAATCTTCAAGCATGAGGATGCCGCCTCCATCGAGGCGTACGTGCGCATGCAGAAACTGCTGCGTCACCACCCGGAGTACACCGGGAAGGACGTGGTGGCCGAGGTGGAGCGGAGGCGCACGGCCGAGGCCGCCGCGACGGAGCCGGCCGATGGTACGAAGATCGCCAAGCACGCACGCAACTACCGGCAGGAGATCTACGAGGGCGAGTACCAGAGCCTGTCCACGCCGCACCCCGAGGTCGCGGACCAGGAGCAGGAGTTCGTCTGCGAGCCCCCCACCACTCCGATCGGTGCTCTGCTCTCGTCCCGTGGCCTGGCTCAGGTGATGCTGGTCAAGCGGCTGCGCGAGGTTCGGGCACTGCAGTCGTTCCGGCGCGTGGAGGAACCGAGTCCGGCGGACTCACCACTGCGCGAGGCCGCGATCTCTCTGGACCGGCCTAGTTGGCTGCCGGCTTTCGAAGTGAGCGGTGAAGGGGTGTTCGTTCGTCTCAACCCCGAGCGGCTGCGAGTCTGGGAGCAGGAACCGGGGCAGGTCGCTCGCGCCGCCCGGATCCGGGAAAATCACGAGAGGTTGCTGGCAGCACGCGTCGGCGACTCGGACAAGCCGGTTCCGCCCTCCCCCGCCACGCCCCGTTTTCTCCTTCTGCATGCCCTGGCACACATATTGATCAACGAGTGGAGCCTGGACGGCGGTTACCCGGCAGCTTCCCTTCGCGAGCGGATCTACGGCGAGGAAGACATGGCAGGCGTACTCGTCTACACGGCCACCAGCGACTCCGCCGGCAGCCTCGGCGGCGTCGTCGCCCAGGGTGAACCGGACCGTCTCGAAGGCTCGCTCCGGGCTGCCCTGCACAGAGCAAGCTGGTGCTCTAATGACCCCCTGTGCATGGAGTCCGAGTCGAGCGGCGCGGACAGCCTGAACGTGGCCGCCTGCCATGCCTGTCTACTGCTCCCCGAGACGAGCTGCGAGAACAACAACATCCTGCTCGACCGGGCGGCCCTCGTCGGGACACCGGACGGTCGAGTGCCAGGCTTCTTCACTCGCTGACGCCTTGGCCGTTCGGGGCCGGTACGCCAGCCACCGGATCGGCTCACGTTGCAAGAACTTGCGGACGAGCGCGTCCCGGACGGGGAGTGTCGGCTTAACCTCGCGCTTTCGCGTGCAGGGCGTCCGATGGGTGATCAGAAACGCAGAGAGTACTCCTGACCTGCAACGATGGGACTTTTCTAGGGTCCAGGTCGTCGCCTGAAAGAAGCACTCTCCGGGTGAAGAAGCTGATCGAGACGGTCCGCAAGACCGGCCTGGACCGAGCGATATCGGCGGCGCTCGCACCGTGGCGGTGTCCTCGGGCTGTGCACGATCCAGGCAAGATTGAGCTGGATGTGGCCCTGGCGGTGGCGCGGGGCGGGGACTGCCTGGCCGATGTGGGCATGCTGGCGTTAATGGTCTGATCCGGCCCCACTTTTCCGGGGCGGGTCACACCGGCAGCAAACCCATGGCGATCACCCGGGATCTCCACCACGAGCTTCCTGCCGATGTGAACTCTTACGCCTCGATTGGTGGGGATTACGGAGCACCAACACCACTTGCGCGCAATCTCGGACTGTCGCCTGGTGGGCACAATCCGCTGTAATCCATGGGTACGTCTGGGGGCCGTCCACCCATCCTGGTATTCCAGTGACCACAAACGGAGGGTGACATGCCACTCAGGTTCATCGGCACGACCAGCGAGGACGGCGACTGCCCCACCTTGTACGACATCGAGGGCACGGACGAGATCCTCGTCCAGGGTGAGCGAGAGACCGACCCGGAGCACCTGGTCCAACTGCGGGACGTCAAGGAGTCGGAGACGTTCGTCCGCGTCCCCCGCAACCTGCTGACCCGCTATGCACCCAGGAGCGAAGCCCCCGAACTCCAGCCGTTCTCCTCGGTCTCCGGGCTGTTCCGGGACTTCAAGCACACCGCTTGGCGTCTGGAGACCCGCCGCGGATATGCCTCTGACCGCAACAGTCCCAAGTGGGCCCGATTCCTCGCGGGCGAAGACGTCTCCCGCGATCCGGACAACGCCTGGCGGAAGAACGTCCGTACGCAGACGGCACAAGGCAAGCGGTTCGAGCGTGTGCGCGTCGTCGACGAACCGCTCAGCCAAGGGCAGGAGTTTCTTCTCGCGACCGCGCCCGGCAACATCGCCGCAGGCGAGGACATCCGCAACCTGACTCGCGCCCAGGCACAGGAACTGAGGCTGCCGGAGAGCGACTTCTGGCTCTTGGACTCGAAGGTCCTCGCCCGCTTCGCGTTCGACGACCACGACACCACCCTGGGTGTGTACGTGACCGAAGACTCGGCGGAGGTGCTCGCCGCCTGCCAGGCCAGAGATGCCGCCTGGCATCATGCCATCCGTTTCGGAGACCGTTCCGAAGAGTTCGCCCGGCGGGTACGTTCCAGCATGTGAGCACGGACTTCCAGACCGCCAGAGAAGCCCTGGGCGCGCGACTGCGCGAGCTGCGCGCCGAGGCCGGCCTGGAGGGCAGGCATCTTGCCGCCAAGCTCGGCTGCCAGCCTTCCAAGGTCTCCCGTCTTCAGAACGGCAAACAGACCCCGGCCGCAGCCGACCTGACCGCGTGGGCGTCGGCTTGTGGCAGGCCGGATACCGAGGCCGAACTCCAGGGCCTGCTGGCCGGGCTTGAGATGAAGCAGCGGCACCGCTCCTGGCGACGCCAATTGGCAGGCGGGCACCGAGGCCGCCAGGAGATCGCCGTCCGGCAGACCGAGACCACGAAGTCGATCCGCGGGCTCGAGGTCTCGCGCGTTCCGGGGCTGTTCCAGACGCCGGAGTACGCCCGCGTCATCTTCGACGCCAACGCGGAGTTCCGGGCCATCAAACCAACGACCGAGGCTGCCGTCGAAGCCCGGATGCGCCGCCAAGAGGCCCTGTACGACACGGAGAAGTCGTTCCGATTCCTCGTGTGCGAGGCCGCCCTCTACCATCGCGCATGTCCTGCGGACGTGATGGCCGAGCAACTGGACCGGTTGTACAACCTGGTGGGCCGAAGCCGGATCGAGCTCGGCATCCTGCCCTTCGGTGCGCAGCTCCGGCGCACGGCCCCGCATGCCTTCTGGATCTACGACCGGCGGCTGGTCATCGTCGAAACGATCAGCGAAGAGCTGTGGCTCAACGGCGAGGACGACATCCAGCTGTACGAGAGGGCATGGGACTGGTTGGCCGAGTCGGCCGAGTACGGTGCGCCCGCGCGTCGCCTGATCGGCCGCGCGAGGGCGTCCTTGGCTCTCCCGTAGGCAATCGGCCGCAAGCGTCACACCAGCGTCGGCAATCACGCGCAATCGGCGCGCATACGCACAATTGCGCCGCCTAACGTCCAGGTCATGGTCATCAAGCCCGCCCGGTCCACCCGGCAGGCAGGCCAGGACTGGCTCCTGGCCTGCACTCGAAACCCTTCTGATGTGTGTCGCGCGTGGGCCGCCGAGGAGCTTGCGCGAATTCCCAGCGGGGAGCACTGGCGCGTAGCCGAGGGGCCCTTGCTCCCATCGCTCAGAGCCATGAAACACCTGGGCGGTCGGCGGCTCGGCCCTGTTCTGGTGGATGTGAGGGTGGGGCGGTCCTGGTGGCTTCTGGCTGCGGGTCTCAGTGACGAACTGGACGACGTGCCGCTGTTGACCGTGCACTCGCCGGGCTGGCCGCTCGTCAGTCCACCGGTCCTGTGCCCGATCGGCGAGCGTGGATGGCTGGAGCACCCGGACGGCTCCGGCCACCTCACCGACCCGGCAGCCCTCGGTGTCGCGTTCGGCGTGAGTGAACGGCTTCTCACGGAAGCACTCGCGTGACGACTCCTACAGCCTCCGCAGACACGGCGGCTGACGAGAGTGACAGTCCGACGCTCGGCGAGCTTCTGCTGCGATCGTCGGTCGGTCTGCGCGAACGCGTCGCGGTGCAGGCTCTCGTCGAAGAGCAGGAGCTCCTCGCCCGGGACAACCTGCGTACAGCGCTCGTGACGAAACGCGACGGCGCCATGACCTGCCGGTGGGAAGCCCTTGCCAAGCGCCTCCACACTCTTGGGTTCGACGACAGTGAGCGCGAGTTTCTTGGCTTGGTGCTGTCAATCGTGGGTGCTCGGCGGAGCTCCCTCGCCGCGGTGGAGTACCTCGGCGAGCACCGGTTGCAGATCGTTCTCCAGGCGATGATCCGGTTGGCCGGCACCGACTGGATCGCCATCGGCATGCGGCTGTGAGCAGCCGTCGGCCTTCCGGTTGATCCCACCCTCACTGCTTCCCGCTGCCCACGGCCTTCGCCATGCCACGCGGCGGGTGCAAGCGCCCCTCCCCCCAGCACGCGACAGGCATGCGGCACTCCGGGAGCGGGCTGTCCGAAGTCTTCCGACCGCGAGGTGAACTCATGTTCCACATCACCCTGTTACTCCCCTCCGCACCCTGCGGTTCGGCCTGGTCCAGCAACGGTGCCGGTGCGAAGAAGGTCACGCGATGACTCCCACAGCCAACGCCACCGCGACCCGCACCGGCCGCTCACTCGTCACCGATGTCGAGTTCGAGACTCTCACCGCGTTCTGTGCCGACGAGTACGGCCTGGAGCGCTGTGTCGCCGACCGGGTCGTCGACCAGGCCCTCGCTCTCGTCTTCGTCATGGGGTCGAGCGGTGAGGGCATGAGCATGGCGCCGTCGCAGCAGGTCGACCCCGGGTGGCACACGCTCATCCTGCACACCGGCTGGTACGCCGACTGGTGCGAGCGCAGCTTCGGCTACTTCCTGCACCACCAGCCGAACTCCAAGGTCCGAACGCGCGGGCTGATGGTCGACGTCGTCGGCAGAATCCGGGCCGCGGGCTTCGACGTCGACGAACGGCTGTGGGGTACGGCCGCCGAGTGCAACCCGCCCGCCTGCTGCGGCGACGGCCCCTGCTGCTGAGCGTCCCCGTTCCCTGCCATGCGCGCCGGCCGTCCCCACGGTCGGCCCGCCCCGCCTCACGCCAGAACGGACTCGCGCCCGTGTCTCTGACCGAGCTGACCGCGATCAGCCGCGTGACCGTCTTTCCCCTCGAAGGCCTCAGCGTCGCCTACACCACCCACTCCAGCGACACCCGCGGACTGGGCGACGTCGGGCTCGTCATGGTCGTCGACGATCAGAGCGACGGCGACGAACTGTGGCGGCTGGCACGCGTCCTGGGCGGTCGCCTCAACGTCGGCGACCAGGCCCGATGGATTCTCACCCAGGCGAGCCGCGCCCGGATGGTCATGGCGTACACGGACCTGCCGGACACCTCGTGGACGGCGTACATCCGTCGGCACGTCGGACTCGAGATGCTCTTCGCCAATCACGAATCCTTGATGACCGGCCGGATCACCATGCCGAGGAATCACTGACGTCGGGCTGTTCGACGAGCGGCTGAGGGCCCAACACCGCCAGGAGTTCCAGGCGTTCCGCGTCCTCCGTGCCCGGTTCGGCGGTGTAGATCATGATGCGGAGGTCGGTGCCGGCGACGGTGAGGACGTCGCAGTCCAGGGTGAGGGTGCCCACCTGGGGGTGGTCGACCGTCTTGCGGGAGGCCTCGTGGTGGCCGACGACCCCGGAGTCCCAGAGTTCGGCGAAGCGGGCGCTGTTCGCTCGGAGATCCGCGATGAGCTGGCGTAGACGCCGGTCCGCCGGGTAGCGGCTCGCCGCCGTGCGCAGGTCGGCGGTGACCGCGGCCTCCAGGGCCCGGCGGGACTCCGGTGTGTGGCGGACGCGGCCGCCCGAGCCGAGGAACGCGCGCCAGGCGCCGTTGCGTTCGCGGCCGTGCCGTTCGCCCATGAGGGCTGTGTAGAGCGGGTTGGTGAGGAGCAGCGTCCAGGACGCGTCCGAGACCGCCACCGGTGTGCCCGTCAGGCGGTCCAGCATCCGGTGGACGCTCGGCGCGATGTACGCCGGGACCGTGCCCCGTCCGGGCGGTACGAGGCCCGCGCTGTGGAAAAGGTGCTCACGTTCGGCCGGGGAGACGCGCAGCGCCCGTCCGAGGGCCTCGACGACCTGCTCCGACGGGTTCTCCGCCCGGCCCTGTTCCAGGCGGGTGACGTAGTCGACCGAGATGCCCGCCAGCATCGCCAGTTCCTCGCGGCGCAGTCCGGGGGCGCGCCGGTGGCCGCCCGAGGGCAGTCCCGCCGCCTCCGGCGCGACCCGGTCCCGCCACCGTCGTACCGTACGTCCGAAGTCCGTGCTCGCCATGTCTCCACTGTGCACCGGCCCGGCCGGGTCTTCCTGGTACCGGCGGTCCCAGGAAGACGGGGCTCCTGGCTGCTCCGCCGCCCTCGGCCGCAGCCTGGAGCCATGACAACAACGAACAGGACCACGACACTCGTCACCGGGGGCAACAAGGGGCTCGGTTTCGAGACCGCTCGCCGACTCGTCGGCGCGGGGCACATCGTCTACGTCGGCAGCCGCGACGCCGAGCGCGGGCGGCGGGCCGCCGAACGGCTGGGCGCGCGGTGGGTCCGGCTCGACGTCACCGACGACGACTCCGTCGAGACCGCGGCCAAGGCCATCGAGGCCCACGGCGGCCTGGACGTACTGATCAACAACGCGGGCATCGAGAGCCGGGGCGCCGACAACGGCATCGTCGGTGCCGCGGAGGTCACCGCCGAGCACATGCGTCAGGTGTTCGAGACGAACGTGTTCGGCGTCGTGCGGGTCACCCACGCGTTCCTGCCGTTGCTGCGGCGCTCCGCCGCGCCGGTCGTCGTCAACGTCAGCAGCGGACTGGCCTCCCTGAGCCGCGTCACCGACGCGGGCACCCCGGCGTACGCCTATCCGGGCGTCGCCTACCCGGCCTCGAAGACCACGGTCAACATGATCACCGTGCAGTACGCGAAGGCGTTCCCGGCCATGCGGATCAACGCGGTGGAGCCCGGCTTCACCAAGACCGACCTCAACGGGAACACCGGCGTCCAGAGCGTCGAGGAGGGCGCCGAGATCATCGTCCGGATGGCGCAGGTGGGTCCCGACGGGCCGACCGGCGGGTACTTCGACGCGGCGGGGACACTGCCCTGGTAGCCCACGCCCGCCCCGGTTCGGAGGAGTGTGATCCACGGCACTGGAACTGTCTCCCCCGGGCCGGAGAGGTAGGGGTGTGAGTTCCCACGATGGCGATGACGATGACGATGGCGAGAGCCGTGAGGGTGATGGCCGTGACGACGACGGGCGTGACGACGACGGGCGTGACGACGACGGGCGTCTGCGGGCGCGGGTGCGGGGTGGGGAGCGGGCGGCGTTCGCCGAGCTCTACGAGTTGTACGCGGCGGCCGTGTACCACCACGCCCTCCGGCTGACCGGTGACTGGTCCGTCGCCGAGGAGGTCATGTCGGAGACGTTCCTCGCCGCGTGGCGGGGGCGCGGGGCCGTGGAGGCCGAGGGCGGGTCGTTGCGGCCCTGGCTGTTCGGGATCGCCACCAACAAGGCGCGCAACGCCGACCGGAGTCTTCGTCGTCGGCTCGCCTTTCTCGCCCGGCGGGCCGAGGCCGGAGCCGGTACCGGAGGCGACGACGCCGTCGGTGACTTCGCCGAGGACGTCGTCGGGCGGATCGACGACGCCCGGCGGCTCGCGGAAGTGCGGCGGGTGCTCGGGCGGTTGCGGCGCCACGAGCGGGAGGTCATCGCCCTGTGCGTGTGGGGCGGGCTCGACTACGCGCAGGCCGCGGAGGCGCTCGGCGTGCCCGTCGGAACCGTTCGGTCCCGGTTGTCCCGGGCTCGTGCCCGGCTTCGGGAGATCGTCGAGCGGGAGACCCGGCAGTCCGGGCGTACGGAGCGACGTACAGAACGGCGTACGGAACCCCGCTCCCGCCGCGGAGAGGTAGAGAGCGAGACCGCGTTCGCGGTCCTGCCCATTCAGGAGGAAGCCCGATGAACGCCACTCCCGCCGGGTCCGAGCAGGAGGAGCGCGCGGAACTCGACGAACTGCGGCGGCTGTTGCCGGCCGGTCCCGTCGAGCGGCAGGTGCTGTCTCCCGGGCGTCGCTCCCATCACAAGGACGTTCTGATGCAGCTCATCGACCGCGACCACGAGAGAGGCGACGCCGATTCGCCGGTGCGGCCCCGCCCGCGGCTTGCGCGGCTTCCGCGGCCCGCTCTCGTCGCCGGATCCGTCGCCGTCGCCGTCGCGTTGGCCGTCGGGCTCACCGTCGGCATCGGTGCGGGGCGGGGCGACGGTGGTACGGCGGCCCGGCCCGGTGCGAGCAGTACGGCGGGCGGGGGCGGAAGCCGTGGCGCGGTCGTGATCCTCGACCGTATCGCCGCGGTCGCCCTGCGGACGGACGTCGAGCCCGTGGGCGACGGTCAGTTCGTGTACGTGCGCAGCAGGGGCGCCGGGAACGAGGGCGTCTTCGACGGGCCCGTCGTGCTCGGGAAGATGCACGAGCGGCAGGTGTGGTTCTCGCAGCGGCAGGGGCCCGTGACCGACGTCGGGTTGATCCGCGAGTACGGGCAGGACTGGCCGATCGAGGTCGGTGTGCCGGACGGCACGGATCCGAAGGACGCCGCGGTGCCGGCCGGGTTCGACCGGCCCACGTACGCCTGGCTCGCCGCGCTGCCCACCGATCCCGACGCCCTGCTGAAGCTGCTCTACGCCGATACCCGGGTCGAGGAGGGGGAGGACGAGGATCAGGAGGTCTTCGGCCGGATCGGCGATCTCATCGGCGAGCAGATCATGCCGTCCGCGACCGCGGCCGCGTTCTACAAGGCCACCGCCCGGATCCCCGGCGTGACCGAGGTGGCCGACGCGGTGGACGCCGTCGGCCGGCACGGTATCGCCATCGCCCGGGAGGACACCCGGCACGGCACCCGCACCGAGTGGATCTTCGATCCCGGCACGCTCGACTACCTCGGCGTACGCACCGTCTTCAGCCGGGACACCGAGCGGGCCGAGGCGGGGACGGTCTACGACACCAGTGCGGTGCTGGAGCGGGCCGTCGTCGACAGGAGCGGGCAGGAACCGGGTGAGCGGCGCCGGACCGGGCGAGGCTAGCCCCTGACGCCGGACGGCGCCCCGGCTGCCCGGGAGTTCGGGGGCCGGCGGCCCGGTGCCGGTGGGGGCGGGGCCTGGCACCCCCGGTGGTGCTGGGGCTCGGGGAAGCGTCGGGATGTGGTTGCCTCGGCGCTCCCCCGAGCCCGTCAGGCACCCGTCATCCGCTGAGCTGCCTGCGGTCGCTCCTCGCGCCGCCCGTGATCTGGATACGGCGCGGCTTGGCCTGTTCGGCCACCGGGATGCGCAGGGTCAGAACGCCTGCCTCGTAGGACGCGTCGATGCGGTCCGTGTCGAGGGTCTCGCCCAGGAAGAGCTGGCGGGTGAAGGTGCCGGTCGAACGCTCGGCGACGATCAGCTCAGCTCCCTCGGGGGCGGGGGAACGGCGCTCGGCGCGCACGTTGAGGACATTGCGTTCGACGTCGAGTTCGATCGTCTCCGGGTCGATGCCGGGGAGGTCGAAGTGGACGAGGAACTCGTCGCCCGAACGGTAGGCGTCCATCGCCATCGCCGCGGGGTGGTGGTCGGTGCCTGCGGCGGTGCCGGGGCCGAAGAACTGCTGGGCGAGTCGGTCGAATTCACGGAACGGGTCGGTCCGCATGAGCATCACGGGTCACTCCTTTCCTGGGTGCTGGGTGCGATGCCCTACGCCTTCTTATATAGCTCGCGGGAGGAAAGTTGACAAGCCTCGGCTCATGTTCGTGGTGTCGGCGGGTCCGCGCGTTAGCCTCGGGGCGACCGAGGAGAGGGCAGGCAGACATGGCGAAGGTTCCCAGTGCGGTGATCGCAGCGGGCGGGTTGGTCGGCGGGTACGGCGTGGCCCGGTGGACGAGGAAGCGGCCGCTGGGCGGGGCCGTCCTCGCCGTCGCGGGGGCCGCGGCCGCGCAGCAGTGGCGGCGGCAGGCGGGCGGGAAGGCGGCGGGGGCGCTGACCGTCGCGTACGTCGCCGCCTTCGCGGGGTCGCATCCGCTGGCGAAGAAGGTCGGCGCCTGGCCGTCGGTGTTCGGCGTGGCGGGCGCGGTCGCGCTCGCGTCGTGGGCCGTCGCCGACCGGCGCGCCTGAGCGGAGGCCTGGCTCAGGGCGAAGACGGCGGGTACGGAGGGTAGGGCGTCGAGGGGGCCGAGGGCGCGGCGTACGGCGACGGGGCTCCGTAGCCGGGCTCCTGGCCCGCCACCGGCGCCGTCGGCTCCCACTCCGGATCCGGCGCCCGCCGCGGCTCTCGTCCCAGCGCCGACGTGAACGTCATCCCGTACCGCTGGTCGAGCCGTCGTATCTCCCACACCGACAGAGCCGTCACCGACAGGGGACCGCCCAGCAGGAACGGGTAGAGGACGAGCGGCGGTGCGGCCACTTCGGGGCCGTCCAGGCAGCTCAGGACGAACAGGGACCACACCAGGACCGGGGAGACCAGCGCGGGCAGCAACTCGTGCACATCGCCGACACGGAAGCAGGAGTTGAAGGAGTACCAGACGCAACTCAGCACCGAGAAAGCCCCCATGACCACGAGGACGAGGCAGACGGGGAGGACGAGGACGAGAAACGGCACGAACGCCGCCACCGTGGCGAGTATGCCGTGGGAGTGGATCTCGCTCCACGGGATGATCTCCCCCCGCAGCAGCTTGGCCAGCAGCGTGCCACCGCCACCGGCCATGATCGCGCCGATCAGCAGAGCGCGAAGCGTCTCTCCCGGCGCCTTGAGACGGCTGACGTAGACGCGACGCAGCGGGGGACGCGTCGCGGTGATGAAGACCGCCACGGCGAGAAGACCGGCCACGCAGAGAATTCCGAAACCGGCCACCAGGTCCACCAGCTTGCCCAGGACGAACTCCGCGCGCCCTTCGGCCAGCGGGTAGGACACCAGCATCCATCCCGTCGCCGTGAACCCTGCCAGCGTACGGCCGGACCGGAGCCGTTCGATGACCGGATCCTGGATCCGGCCCGGGCGCGGGTCGGCGGCCCCGGCGCCGATCTCGAGGAACTCGCGAACCGTACGGAACATGCCGTTGAGATCCCTGCCGTCGCTGCTGACCAAGACGTTCGGCGGATCACCTTATACGATCTTTACTCCCTCGGGCTCGGCTGCCGCCAACTGTCCCTGCGTCCCCCTGCGTCCCTCTGTGTCCCTGTGTCCCTCGGGTCCCTCGGGTCCCTCCCCTGACCGGAACGCCCGCCGATACCCCTGGGGGCTGGTGCCGACCACCTTGCGGAAGCGTTCGCGGAATGCCGTCGGGGAGCCGAAACCCGCCTGGGTGGCGATGCGTTCGACCGGGTACGCCGTCGACTCCAGCAGGTACTGCGCGCGCCGCACCCGCGCCCGGTGCAGCCAGCGCAGCGGTGTCGTGCCGGTCTGTTCGCGGAAGCGGCGGTTGAGGGTGCGGGTGCTCATGCCGGCCCGCCCGGCGATCTGCTCCAGGGTCACCTCCCGGCCGCAGTTGTCCTCCAGCCAGGCCAGCACGGGTTCGAGGGTCGCCCCGGCGGGCGTCGGCGGCAGGTCGTGGACGATGAACTGGGCCTGGCCTCCCTCCCGTTCGAGCGGCATGACCGACATCCGGGCCGCCTGCGCGGCGACCGCCGAACCGTAGTCGCCGCGAATCATGTGCAGGCACATGTCGAGGGCCGCGGCGGCGCCCGCCGAGGTGAGGAACCGGCCGTTGTCGACGTAGAGGACGTTCGGGTCGACCGTCACCTTCGGGTAGCGCTCGGCCAGCTCCCGCGCCGCGATCCAGTGCGTCGTCGCGCGCAGTCCGTCCAGCAGACCCGTCGCGGCGAACAGGAACGCGCCGACGCAGACCGAGGCGATCCGGGTGCCGCCCGCCGCCGCGTCCCGCAGGGCCTCCGCGACGCCGATCGGCAGCTCGTCCGGCGGGTCCGCCACCCCGGGCAGGATGATCGTGTCCGCCTCGGCCAGCGCCTCGAGCCCGTACGGCGCCCGCACGGTGAACGCCCCCGCGCTCACCTCCCCGGTGGGGGACGGCGAGCAGACCCTGACCCGGTATGCCGGGCGCCCGTCGGGCAGCCGCGGCCGGCCGAAGGCGTCGATCGGGGCGGACAGGTCGAACGGGACGACCCCGTCCAGGACCAGTACGACGACGGTGTGCATGGCAAAAGAGTAGGTGTACGACGGATTACGGCCACCCCGACCCCCTGGCGAGAACCCGTCGCCTTCTGGCATTTCCGCCGCTTCTGCGGGACGCTCGCGCCGCCTAGCGTCGGTGCGTGACCAAGTTCCTCCTCGCCGTGCACGTCCTCGCCGCGATCGTCGCGATCGGGCCCGTCACCGTCGCCGCCAGCATGTTCCCGCCCGCCGCGCGCCGCGCCCTGGCCGCGCCCGACGACGCCCGCGCGAGCGAGACCGTACGGCTGCTGCACCGCATCTGCCAGGTGTACGCGGCCGTCGGTCTCGCCGTCCCCGTGTTCGGGTTCGCCACGGCGGGCGCGATGGGCGTGATGGGCGACCCCTGGCTGATCGCGTCGATCGTGCTGACCGTGCTGGCCGCGGGTGTGCTGCTGGTCCTCGTGCTGCCCCGGCAGGAGGTGCTCGTCGAGGGCGCGGGGGCACGGGAGACCACGGTTCGACTCGCCATGTTCACCGGGGTGTTCAACCTCCTGTGGGCGACCGTGACGATCCTGATGATCGTCCGGCCGGGGTCGACGACGGGCGCCTGACCCCAAACCGGCCGCCGGCCGCCGGCCAGGTTTTCGTTATCGGCGCGGCCCCTCGTCCGTCTCCCCGGCATGCATCTGCAACCGCACCTGACCCGACCCGGACAGACCGGCCGCGGCCGGATCGGCCGCTACGAGACCGGCAGCCATCAGATCAGCCGCCGCGGCCTGCTGAAGGCCGCGGGCACGGCGGCCGGAGCCGTCGGGGTGGCCGCGGCTCTCCCCGCGGCCCCCGCCGCCGCCGTCGGATACGCGCACCCGGGCCTGCTGCACACCGGTGCCGACCTGGCCCGTATGGCCGCCAAGGTGAAGGCCGGCGCCGCGCCCTACACCGCCGGATACGCCCGGCTCACCGCCAACCGGCATGCGCAGAGCGGCTGGACGGCCAACCCGCAGGCGACCGTGTACCGGGGTTCGGGCTCACCGCAGAACTACACGATCCTCTACAACGATCTCCACGCCGCCTACCAGAACGGTCTGCGGTTCCACGTCAGCGGTGAGAGCGCGTACGCCGACACCGCCGTCGCGATCCTCAACGCCTGGTCGGCGAAGCTCACTTCGCTCGCGGGCTCGGCCGACCGGTTCCTCGCGGCCGGGCTGTACGGCTACCAGGCCGCCAACGCCGCCGAACTCGTCCGCGACCACGCCGGCTTCGAGCTCGAACGCTTCCGGATGATGCTGACCACCGTCTTCTCGCCGCTCAGCGAGAGCTTCCTCGTCGGGCACAACGGCGCCGTGATCACCAACTACTGGCCCAACTGGGACCTCACCGCGATGGCCTGCGTCCTCGCCACCGGCATCTTCTGCGACGACGGCGCCAGAGTGGAACAGGCCGTCGAGTACTTCAAGAGCGGCTCCGGGCTCGGTGCCGTCAGGAAGGCCATCCCCGTGGTGCACGACGACGGTCTCGCCGAGTGGCTGGAGGCGGGCCGCGACCAGGGGCACGCGCTGCTCGGCGTCGGCCTCATGGGCACCTTCTGCGAGATGGCCTGGAACCAGGGCATCGACCTCTACGGCTACGACGACAACCGTTTCCTCAAGGGCGCCCAGTACGTGGCGAAGTGGAGCCTCGGCGGCGATGTCGCCTACACGGCCAACACCCGGGCGAAGGGCGCCGTGGGCGGCTGGTCGGGCAGCGAGACCGCCTCCGGCGCGGCCGGCGTCGACCCGGCGATGACCCGGCCGATCTGGGCGATGATCGCCAACCACTACACCAAGCGCCGGGGGCTGTCCGCGTCCTACCTCACCCGCATCGCCGCCCAGGCGGGACCCGAGGGCGGCGGCGGGGACTACGGACCCAACAGCGGCGGCTACGACCAACTCGGCTTCGGGACACTGGCGTTCACCCGGGACCGGTCGACGACGAGTGCGGGCGGCTCCTCGACCGGTCCGTCCCCCTCGGTGTCCTCCTCCCTCTCCCCGTCCCCGTCCGGTGCCGCGCCATCGGACGCCGCCGCGTCGGGCGGATCGGCCGCGCCCTCCGCCCCGGCGGCGCCGACCGGTACGGAGGCCGCCGCCGCAAAGAGCGGCGGCCTCGCCTCCACCGGCTCCACCGACCTCGTCGCGTGGACCGCGGCCACCGGCCTCACCGCCCTGGCCGGCGGCCTGCTGTTGCTGCGCCGACGGGGCCGGCCCAGGGACGACGCCGAAGGCGGGACCGCGGGCGAGGCCCAGTAGGAGGGGCAGAAGGGGCAGGCAGGAGGGGCAGGAGGCGTCGAGGGCACCCGCGTGGGGCGGCCGCCGGAGCGACCGCGCACCCTCAGGCGGTGGCCTTCCGCGGCCCACCCGGCGTCGGCCCACCCGGAGTCGTCGCCTCGCGTGCCTTCGCCGCCGCCGTCAGCGGCTGGGCGATGTCCTCCAGGGAGCGTCGCTCGGCCTTGACCGCGAGGAACACCGCCACCACACCCGCCGCGCACATCAGCGCCGCGCCGATGCAGAAGGCGAGGACCGTGTCGCCGACCTTGCCCGTGTCGGTGAGCTCGGCGAACAGCAGGGGGCCGCTGATGCCGCCGGCCGCGGTGCCGAGGGCGTAGAAGAAGGCGATGGACATCGCGCGGGTCTCCATCGGGAAGACCTCGGACACCGTCAGATAGGCGCTCGACGCGCCCGCCGAGGCGAAGAACAGCACCGCGCACCAGCAGGCCGTCATCGTCGTCGCGGTCAGCGAGCCCTGGTCGAACAGCCAGGCCGTGCCGAACAGCAGCACACCGGAGAGCAGATACGTCGAGGAGATCATCACCCGCCGGCCCACCGTGTCGAACAGCTTGCCCAGCAGCAGCGGACCGCAGAAGTTGCCGATGGCGATGACGGCGAAGTAGTAGCCGGTGTTGCCGCTCGGCACGTCGAAGAACTTGGTCAGGATCGCGCCGAAGCCGAAGGTGATCGCGTTGTAGAGGAAGGCCTGCCCGATGAAGAGGGAGAAGCCGAGGACCGCGCGGCGCCGGTAGGAGGAGAACACCGTACGGGCGATCTCGACGAAGGAGACGCTGCGGCGCTGGTGGATGGTGAGCTCACCCTCGGCCCGGGGCAGCCGCTCCCCGTTCTCCTCCTCGATCTGCCGTTCGATCGAGGTGACGATCTCCTCGGCCTCCCGGTCCCGGCCGTGGATCAGCAGCCAGCGCGGGCTCTCCGGGACGTGGCGCCGTACGAGCAGGATCACCAGGGCGAGGACGGCGCCCAGCGCGAACGTCAGCCGCCAGCCCACGTCCGCCGCGAAGATGTCCGTGTTCAGCGCGACGATCGACAGCAGCGAACCCGCGACCGCGCCCAGCCAGAAGCTGCCGTTGATGATCAGGTCGACGCGGCCCCGGTACTGCGCGGGGATCAGCTCGTCGATCGCGGAGTTGATGGCCGCGTACTCGCCGCCGATGCCGAAACCGGTGAGGAACCGGAAGAGCAGGAACCACCAGGTGTCGAAGGAGATCGCGGTCAGGGCGGTGGCCGCCAGATACACCGCGAGGGTGATCATGAACAGCTTCTTGCGGCCCCACTTGTCGGTCAGCCGGCCCCAGAACAGGGCGCCGATACAGGCGCCCGCCACGTACAGCGCGGCCGCGATACCGGTGACCTGCCCGGAGGTGATCGGCAGGCCGCTTCCCGGCTCCGACAGCCGGCTCGCGATGTTCCCGACGACCGTGACCTCCAGGCCGTCCAGGATCCACACGGTGCCGAGTCCGAAGACGATGGTCCAGTGCCAGCGCGACCAGGGCAGCCGGTCGAGGCGGGCAGGGATGTCGGTGGTGATCGTGCGGTCCTTCTCGGCCGGCACGGCGGCGTCTGCGCTGGTCATGGGCTCCCTCCTCGGCACGCTCCCCATCGGGCGGCACGCGGATCAGGTTCCCGCGACCGGCCGATTCACGCCCCGAGGGCGCGCGCCACGGTGTAGATCAGCACCCCGGCCAGCGAGCCCACCACGGTGCCGTTGATCCGGATGAACTGGAGGTCGCGGCCGATGTTGGCCTCGATCTTGCGGGTGGTGTGCTCCGCGTCCCAGCCCGCGACCGTGTCGGTGATCAGGGAGGTGATCTCCCTCCGGTACGTCGTCACCACGTGCACCGCCGCGCCCTCGACCCAGCTGTCCACCTTCTCCTGGACCTTGCGCTCGGTGGCCATCCGGGCCCCCAGGGACAGCAGCGAGGCCCGCACCCGAAGCCGCAGCTCACTGCGCTCGTCCTCCGCCGCCGCGACGATCATGGAGCGCACGGCGGTCCAGGCGGACGCGATCAGGTCCTGCACCTCGCCCCGGCCCAGCACCTCGCCCTTGAGCCGCTCCACCCGTGCCCGGGTGTCCGTGTCGGACTGGAGGTCGGAGGCGAAGTCGGTGAGGAACCGGTCGAGGGCGCCCCGGGCCGGATGGGACGGCATGTCCCGCATCTCCCCGCAGAACCGCAGCAGCTCCTTGTAGACGCGCTCACCGATCCGTTTGTCGACGAAACGGGGGGTCCAGCCGGGCGCACCGCCCTCCACCGCGCCCATCACCGAGTCGCCGTGCAGCACCAGCCAGTCGTACGCCCGGGTCACCACCAGGTCCACGGCCCGCCGGTGACCGCCGTCCACGACGACCTTCTCCAGCATCTTCCCGATGCCCGGCGCGATCTCCTGCGCGTCCGCACGCCGCGTGATCGCCTCCCCCACCACCGCCTGCACATCCGAGTCGCGCAGCACCGTGAGCGCGCCCCGCAGCGCCGTCGCCAGCTCGGCCGTCACCCGGTCGGCGTGCTCCGGATCGGCCAGCCAGGCGCCCAGCCGGGTGCCGATGCCGACCGCGCGCAGCCGCTGCCGTACGACGTCCTCGGAGAGGAAGTTCTCCCCGACGAACTCGCCCAGCGAGACGCCCAGTTGGTCCTTCTTGTTCGGGATGATCGCGGTGTGCGGGATGGGCAGGCCCAGCGGGTGGCGGAAGAGTGCCGTGACCGCGAACCAGTCGGCGAGCGCACCGACCATGCCCGCCTCCGCGGCGGCCGCCACATAACCCGCCCAGGGGCCCGCGCCCCGATGGGAGGCCCACTCGGCGAGCACGTACACCACGGCCACGAACAGCAGCAGCCCGGCCGCGGTCAGTTTCATCCGGCGCACCCCGCGCCGCTTCTCCTCGTCGGCGGCGCTGAAGACGGTCAT
Source organism: Streptomyces sp. NBC_00080 (assembly GCF_045041255.1). Taxonomy (NCBI): domain Bacteria; kingdom Bacillati; phylum Actinomycetota; class Actinomycetes; order Kitasatosporales; family Streptomycetaceae; genus Streptomyces; species Streptomyces sp. NBC_00080. The sequence continues at coordinate 5,822,143 of NZ_CP108235.1, read as the reverse complement.
CGTGCGCGCCGCCCCGGTGCCGGCCGGCCGCTCCGCTTCCGTACGATCCATCCGTTCCATCCGTTCCGGTCGACGCCCCGTGCCACCCGTGTCCCGCACGCAGATATTGTCCCTGCTTGACCGACTCCTGGAACGGAACAAGAGTTCCCGGCGTCTCTCAGGTGGGGAGCTCAACGGCGAACTCCTGCGTGAACACATCACCGCATGAACGCTGAACGCATCCACGCATGACCGCATGATCCGGAGCCGCGCCGCTCCCTTCACCGAGGAGAACCCCCAGCATGACCAGGCCACACGTTGGGGGTGTGGGGGTGTCCCCCACAAGACACGGCGCCCTCCTGTCGGCGATCATCGCCCTTGTCGTGGGCCTGTCCGCCGCCATATACGTCTCCGCCGCCTCCGACCACGGTCCCGGACTCGACCCCCGGGCCGTCACCCGCGCCGCGGCACCCGGCCCCGGCAGCGCCGCCCCCATCTCGACGGGCGTCTGGGTCGGCACCTGGGCGGCCTCCCCGGTCAGCGGCGAACCCGGCACCGAGACCGACGGCATGGCCGGCCGCACGGTCCGCAACGTCGTACACACCAGCGTCGGCGGAACGAGTGCCCGCGTCACGCTGTCCAACCTCTACGGCACCGGACCGCTCACCGTGACACACGCCACCCTCGCCGTCTCGGCCGGCGGCGGGAGCGCGGCAGCGGTCCCCGACACGCTGCGCCGGCTCACCTTCGGCGGCGCCACCACCGTCGTCGTCCCGGCCGGCGGGCAGACGGTCAGCGACGCCGTCACCGTCGTCGTCCCGCACGACTCCGACGTCCTGGTCAGCACCTACTCGCCCACCTCCGCCGGGCCGGTCACCTACCACCCGCACGCCCGGCAGACCAACTACGTCGCCGAGGGCGAGTCCACCGAGGACGCCAGCGGCGCCGCGTTCACCGCGGCCGGCGACCGCTGGCGCTACCTGACCGCCCTCGACGTGCTCAGCAACGAGGCCGACGGCACTCTCGTCGCCCTCGGCGACTCCATCACCGACGGCGTCACCTCCACCGCGGGCGCGAACCGCCGCTGGCCCGACGTCCTCGCCGACCGGCTGCGGGCGAGCGTCGCCGCCGGCAGGGACGCGCCCCGCTACGGCGTCGTCAACGAGGGCATCAGCGGCAACCGGGTCCTCACCGACGACTCCCGCCGCGGCGCCGCCGCCGTCAACCGCTTCGAACGGGACGTCCTCGGCCGCACCGACGTCAAGGTCGTCGTCATCGACCTCGGCATCAACGACATCCTGCGCGACCCGGGGCTCGCCGACCCGCAGACCGTCGTGGACGGCCTACGCACCCTCGTCGACCGCGCCCACGCCCACGGCATCAGGGTCGTCGGCACCACCCTCATGCCGTTCCGCGGCCACCGCGGCTACAACGACGGCCGCGAGGACGTACGGCAACGCGTCAACCAGGCGATCCGGGCGGACGGGGTGTTCGACACCGTCGTCGACCTGGACCGTGCGCTGCGCGACCCGTACGACCCGCGCAGCCTGCGCCCGGAGTACGACTCGGGCGACCATCTCCACCCCAGCGACCGGGGCTACCGCAAAATGGCGGAGACCGTCGACCTGGCGAAACTGACGGGAGCGGCACCCGCCCGGCTGTGACATCCGCCGAGCCCCACGCAGGGCTCAGAGCGAGCGGCTCCCGGGACGGGCTCAGTCCTCGTAGCGGCGCTCGCGCTTTTCGTCCCGGGGCCCGGCCGCCGCACCGTGGCCCCGGCCGAGGCCGTGCCCGTGCAGGAGGTCCTTGTGGTCCTCCAGTATCCGGCGGTGGGTCTCCCCCTCGTCGTCCCGGGCCGACGACTGCAGCTCGCGCTTCGCCGCCTTGCGGTCCAGCTTCTCCTGCCGCCGGGCGGCCCGCGTCTTCTTGCGCTCGATGCCGACCCCACCCCAGAAGGCGAACCCGCCGACGACCACCCGCGGCGCGCCCGGGTCACCGGGAACACCGGTCTCCCGCTGGTCGAAGCCGCCCATCACGCCGATCCCGCGGACCACGACCTCGACCCCCGGCGGCACCGTGATCTGCACCCCGCCCATGATCGCGACACAGTTGATCTCGATCTCACCGGCGGCGAAGTTCGCCTCACGCAGATCGATCTCCCCACCGCCCCAGAAGGCGAAGCAGTTGAACCGCCGGGGCGCCGTCCAGCGGCCCCTGCGCTGGAAGCCGGACATCACGGCCACCGCCCAGGCCGACGAACCCTCGCCGCCCACGATCCGCCCGGCCCAACTCCCCTCCTCGATCGGCTCCTTGTGCAGCGACACGACGGGCGGCGGCATGACCCCGGCGACCGGCAGATCCCGGGTGATCGGCGCCAACTCCCCGTACGTGCGCGCCTTGTACGTCTCCTCCAGCCGTTCCTCGAACTCCGTCATGTCGAGCCGGCCCTCCGCGAGGGCGTCCCGCAGGACCTCGGCGACCCGCTCGCGATCGGCGTCGGAGGCACGGAGATCCGGCAGGCCCGGGGCTGCGTCGTCGGTCATATCAGCAGCCTACGAGTTCCCGGGCGCCGGCACTACGGTCTCCCTCGGCGTCTCCCGGTCCTGGTACATCCTGGCGATCACGGCCTCGATGTCCGGCTCCCGCACCGACAGGTCCACCAGCGGATACTCCGCCGCGATCCGGGCGACGAGCGGAGCCGCCGACTCCGACGCCGGGAACGCCAGCCACTGCCTCGGCCCGTCCACCTTCACCACCCGCGCCGCCTCCCCCACCTCGACCGGCGGCAGCTCCCGCTCCAGGTCCACCACCAGCGTCCGCTCGCTCTCCCCCGCCTCGTGCAGCCCGGCCAGCGCACCGTCGTAGACCAGACGACCGTGGTCGATGACCATCACCCGCGAGCACAACTGCTCGATGTCCTGGAGGTCGTGCGTGGTGAGCAGGACCGTCGTGCCGCGCTCGGTGTTCAGCTCGCGCAGGAACTCCCGCACCCGCGCCTTGGAGACCACGTCCAGACCGATCGTCGGCTCGTCCAGATAGAGCACCTCGGGATCGTGCAGCAGAGCCGCCGCGATGTCCCCGCGCATCCGCTGGCCGAGCGACAGCTGACGCACCGGCACCTCCAACAACGCAGACAGATCGAGTAGTTCGACCAGCCGGTCGAGGTTCTCCCGGTAACGGCCGTCCGGGATCCGGTACATGCGATGCATCAGCCGGTAGGAGTCGATCAGCGGGAGGTCCCACCACAGCGTCGTACGCTGCCCGAACACCACCCCTATGCGATGCGCCAGCCGCGTCCGCTCACGGGACGGGTCGATCCCGGCGACCCGCAACCGGCCCCCGCTCGGCGTCAGGATCCCCGTCAGCATCTTGATCGTCGTCGACTTCCCCGCGCCGTTCGGCCCGATGTACCCGACCATCTCACCGCGCGCCACGGTGAACGAGATCGCGTCCACCGCCCGCACCCGCCGCAGCTCCCGCTGCAGAAAACCGGTCCTCCTGCGCACGTCGAAGACCTTCTCGACCCGGTCCACCTCGATGAACGCGCTCTCCGACACCGTCGCACCCTCAGACACGGCTCTCCTCAACTCCCCGTACTCCGATACGTCCGCAGCCCCGCCCGCCACGCCGACCCCGCCACCGCACAGCACGCCACCGCCACCAGCGGCGGAGCGAACGCCGCCCACTCCGGCAGCCCCAGCGGATAGGGCCGCCCCAACACATAGGCCGCCGGTACCCAGTTGACGAACGCCAACGGCAGCACGAACGTCACCCCGCGCACCAGCTCCGTACCGAACACGGTCGGCGGATACTGCAACAACGTCTGACCGCCGTACGTGAACGCGGCCTGCACCTCGGACGCGTCCTGCGCCACGAACTGGAACGCCGCGCCCGCCACGAACACCGCCGCGAAGATCAACCCGCCGCACACCAGCATCACCGGCACCAGCGCCACCTTCGCCGGCGTCCAGTCGACGTCCAGCGCCACCCACGCGTAGCCCAGCACCAGCGTGCCCTGGATCAGCCGGGCCACCCGACGCAGCGCGAACCGGTCCGCGGCGACCTGGGCCAGCACCGGCGCGGGCCGCACCAGCAACGTGTCGAGCGTGCCGTCCCGCACCCGCGAACCCAGCCGGCCCGCCGAACCGATCGACAGGTCGGCGAGCCCGAACGAGGTCGCCGACAACCCGTACAGAAACGCGACCTCCGGCAGCGTGTAACCGCCGAGCACATCCACCTGCGAGAACATCAGCAAGATCGCGACAAAGTCCAGCCCGGTCACCAGCAGACCACCGACCACGGTCAGCACGAACGACACCCGGTAGGCCAGCGTCGAACGGATCCACATCCCGGCGATCAGCCGATAGGCCCGCAACCCCTCCACCAGCCGGCCGCCCTCACCCACCCTGCACCACCACCCGCCGCGTCGCCGCCCCCTGCACCAGCCGGCCCACCGCCAGCAGCACCACCGCCCAACCCGCCTGGAAGACGAACGCGAACAGCGGATCCGTCCGCCCCATCAGCACGTCCGCGGGCATCTGCAGCAACGCCGACCACGGCAGCAGCGTCACGATGTCACCCAGCGGCTGAGGAAACGCGTTGAGCGGCAGCGCCATCCCCGAGAAGAACATCCCGGTGACCATCAGCACCTGCACCGCACCCGTACCGTCCATCAACCAGAACCCGCTCAACGCCACCAGGAACCGGATCCCGAAACTGACCACCATCGCCAGCCCGATCGTCACCGCGAAGGCCAGCCAGATCACCGGATCGTGGGGCAACGCCGCCGGAAAGAACAACGCCCCGAAGACGAACGGCAGCACCCCGCGGCCCAGCAGCTGGAACAACGCCCGCCCCAGATCACCCGCCAGCCACCACGCCTGGAGATCGGCCGGCCGGTACAGGTCGATGGCGACCTCACCCGTACGGATCCGCTCCATCAGCTCGGTCTCGAAACCGCCGCCCTGGATCGCCAGCGTCGCGAACAGCGCCTGCCCCAGCCACACATAGGTGACCGCCTGCGCCTGGTCATAGCCCCCCAGGTGCGGCCGCTCGTCCCACAACGCCAGATATGTGTAGACGAGGATCAGGCCGAAAACGGTATTGGTGAACACCCCCGCGGCCGTCGCCACCCGATAGGTCGCGTACCTTCTGAAACCCCCCGCCGCGACGGTCGCGTACAACCGCGCCGATCCCAAGGCAACCGTCCTCCTCGCCCGCTAGTCACCCTTGGTGCCCTCTTCGACACCGAAGCGCAGGAGCCTAGTGCGCCGCTCCCGCCGCGTGCCACGCGTTTTCCGGGCACGACGTGTGACCGAACGCGCGCCGATTGTCGGGAACGGAAAGCTTGGTGCGAGAGTCTTCAACAGGGGACGCAGAAGGCGTTACGAGGCTTAAGAGGCGTACGGGAACGTACGACGCGAAACAGGAGTCCAGCAACACATGAGTGACGAGCCACAGCCGCAGCAGCCCACCGAGGGCTCGGCACCCGGAGCCCCCGAGGCGGGTGACGGAGGAAGTGGCGAGGAAGGCAAGAAGATGAAGCGACCCAAGCGGACCGGACTGCGCCGGCTCCTGCCCACCTGGCGGATGGTGCTCGGCACGTTCGTCCTCGGCGTCCTCGTGCTCGCCGGACTCTTCTTCCTCGGCTACTCCATGGTCAAGATCCCGCCGGCCAACGCGCTCGCCACCAAGCAGTCCAACGTCTACCTCTACGCCGACGGCACCGAGATCGCCCGCGACGGCACCGTCAACCGCGAGAACGTCGACCTCGCCCAGATCTCCAAGGACGCCCAGCACGCCGTCCTCGCCGCCGAGGACCGCGACTACTACACCGAGTCCGCCATCGACCCCAAGGCGATGCTCCGGGCCGGCTGGAACACCGCCACCGGCAAGGGCAAGCAGTCCGGCTCCACGATCACCCAGCAGTACGTGAAGAACTACTACCTCGCGCAGGAACAGACCGTCACCCGCAAGGTGAAGGAGTTCTTCATCTCCATCAAGCTGGACCGCGAGACCTCCAAGGACGACATCCTCGAGGGCTACCTCAACACCAGCTACTTCGGCCGCAACGCCTACGGCATGCAGGCCGCCGCCAAGGCCTACTTCGGCGTCGAGGCCGCCAAGCTCACCCCCGCCCAGGGCGCCTACCTCGCCGCCCTGGTCAACGCGCCCAGCGAGTACGACATCATCGCCCACCCCGAGAACAAGGCCGCCGCCGAGGCCCGCTGGAACTACGTCCTCGACGGCATGGTCACCAAGGGCTGGCTCAGCGAGTCCGCGCGCACCGGCATGAAGTTCCCCGCGGTCAAGGAGACCTCGGGCGCCGACACCGGCATGTCCGGACAGCGCGGCTACCTCGTCAACGCGATCAAGGACTACCTGCGCGAGAACAAGATCGTCACCCAGGACGAACTCGACGCCGGCGGCTACCGCATCACCACCACCATCGACAAGAAGAAGCAGAACGCCTTCGTCGACGCCGTCAACGACAAGCTGATGAAGAAGCTCGACAAGAAGAACCGCAAGGTCGACACCTACGTCCGCGCGGGCGGCGCCGCCGTCGAACCCAAGACCGGCAAGGTCCTCGCCCTGTACGGCGGCATCGACTACGTCAAGCAGTACACCAACAACGCCACCCGCCAGGACTTCCAGGTCGGCTCCACCTTCAAGCCGTTCGTCTTCACCTCGGCCGTCGAGAACGACTCCGAGACCCAGGACGGCCGCCAGATCACCCCCAACACGATCTACGACGGCACCAACAAGCGCCCCATCCAGGGCTGGTCCGGCGGCACCTACGCCCCCGAGAACGAGGACTACGTCAACTACGGCAACATCGACGTACGCACCGCCACCGACAAGTCGGTGAACTCGGTGTACGCGCAGATGGCCGTCGACGTCGGCCCCGCGAAGGTCAAGCAGACCGCGATCGCGCTCGGCCTGCCCACCGACACCCCCGACCTCCAGCCCTACCCCTCCATCGCCCTCGGCACGGCCAACGCCAGCGTCCTGGACATGGCGGAGGCCTACGCCACCCTCGCCAACCACGGCAAGCACGGCACGTACACCCTGATCGAGAAGGTCACCAAGGACGGCTCCGACGTGGTGGACCTGCCCGAGCAGAAGTCCTCCCAGGTCGTCAGCCGCGAGGCCGCCGACACCACCACCTCGGTCCTGCGCAGCGTCGTCCAGAACGGCACCGCCACCGCGGCCCTCGCCGCCGACCGGCCCGCCGCGGGCAAGACCGGCACCGCCGAGGAGGACACCGCGGCCTGGTTCGCCGGCTACACCGCCGACCTCGCCACCGTGGTCGCCGTCATGGGCCAGGACCCGCAGACCGCCGCCCACAAGTCCCTCAGGGGCGCGATGGGCCTGCCCCGCATCAACGGCGGCGGCGCACCCACCGAGATCTGGGCCCAGTTCACCAAGAACGCCCTGAAGGGCGAACCGGCCACGGACTTCAACCTCCAGATCCAGGAGGGCGGCGAGCAGTCCGCCTACCCCTCGGCCCCGCCCTCCGAGGACGAGCCCACCGACGAGGAGTCCGACGGCAGCTCGCCGGACACCGACGCCACCAAGGGCCAGACGCAGGGCCAGACCCAGGGACAGACGAACGGCGGCACGACCACCGGCGGCAACACCGCAGGCACCACCTCCGGCAGCACCACCGAGGGCGGCACGACGACCGGCAACACGTCCACCGGCACCACCGACGGCGGCACGGCGACCAGCGGAACGACCTCGGGCACCAGCTCCGGCACCACCGCAGGCAACACGTCCACCGGCACCTCCGACGGCGCGACCGGAGACACCGGCAACACGGTGGGCACGACGACCGGCCCCCAGCTGACAGCCACCGGCTGGGACTGACGTCCCTCAGTGACCGCTGGTCGCCTTCAGCCCCACCACGGCGACCAGCAGCAGACACACGAAGAAGATCCGGGCCGCGGTCGCCGGCTCCCCCAGCACCACCATGCCGACCACCGCGGCCCCCGCCGCCCCGATCCCGACCCACACGCCGTAGGCGGTACCGATGGGGAGGGAACGGGCGGCGTACGACAGCAGCAGCATGCTGGCCACGATGCCGGCGCCGGTGAACAGACTCGGGACGAGCCGCGTGAACCCGTCCGTGTACTTCATCCCGACCGACCAGCCGACTTCCAGCAGACCGGCGACGACGAGCAGAACCCAGGCCATGGAAAGACACCTCCGAGACGCGAGCGCGAACGCACTGACACAGCGATGCGTCGTCTTTTCCTGCGGCATCCCGGTACGGCGCGTCTCGTCGGGCTCCTTCCAAACGTAGCAAAGAAACGACAAAAGGGCTGGTGACCATGGTCACCAGCCCTTCTCGCCGACTACATCAGAGGTACAGGCCGGTCAGAGGTACAGGCCGGTCGAGTCCTCCGAGCCCTCGAACCGGTCGGCCGCCACGGCATGCAGATCGCGCTCCCGCATCAGCACGTACGCGACGCCCCGCACCTCGACCTCCGCACGGTCCTCGGGGTCGTACAGCACCCGGTCCCCCGGCTCCACGGTCCGCACGTTCTGCCCCACGGCGACGACCTGGGCCCACGCCAGACGACGACCGACGGCCGCGGTGGCGGGAATCAGAATGCCGCCACCCGAACGCCGCTCACCCTCACCGGTCTCCTGCTTCACGAGCACACGGTCGTGCAGCATCCGGATGGGCAGCTTGTCGTGCGTGGTACTCAGGTCGTCTCTCTTGGCGCTCACACCACTGAACCTACCCCGCGCAGACGCACGAGGAGCGCAGGGGATCAGCCCTTGCGGCGCCGCCCGCTGAACGCGAGCAGCCCCACCACGCCGACGACCACGAGCGTCACCGGCACGACCCGCTCCAGCCGGGGCGCGCCCTCCTCGTTCACGAACTGCGCCCGTACCTCGCTCACGGCACGGTTGACCTGGACGTAGGCCCTCCCGAGCGTGTGATCGACGTTGGCGACGACCTTGGCTTTGGCGTCCCCGACGATGGTCTTCGGATGCACCCGCACCCCGATCTCGTCCAGCGTCTCCGCCAGCACCTCGCGGCGGGCCCTGATGTCCGCCTCGATCTGCGCCGGGGTTCTGGTGTCCGACGTCTCCGCCACGGTAAGGCCTCCGAAGTCAGCTGTGTCTTGTTCTGGACAGTCTGTCAGCTCTGCCCGCCGTCGCACTGTCAGGACCCCCGGTTACGCTGGCCCGATGAGCGAGCGACTCCAGCCCGGGGACGTGGCCCCCGCCTTCACCCTCCCCGACGCCGACGGCAACCAGGTGTCCCTGTCGGACCACAAGGGCCGCAAGGTCATCGTCTACTTCTACCCGGCGGCGCTTACCCCCGGCTGCACGAAGCAGGCCTGCGACTTCACGGACAACCTGGAACTGCTGACCGGCGCCGGGTACGACGTCATCGGCATCTCCCCCGACAGCCCCGAGAAGCTGGGCAAGTTCCGCGACAAGGAGTCCCTGAAGGTCACCCTGCTGGCCGACCCCGAGAAGACCGTCACCGAGGCCTACGCGGCGTACGGCGAGAAGAAGAACTACGGCAAGACGTACATGGGCGTCATCCGCTCCACCATCGTGGTCGACGAGACCGGCAAGGTCGAACGAGCCCTGTACAACGTCCGGGCCACCGGCCACGTAGCCAAGATCATCAAGGACCTGGGCATCTGAGCCCCTCACTCCCCCAGGCGGCCCGCGTCGGAACCCCGACCCGGGCCGCTTCACTTTTCGGGCGTGACTGTCCGATAAACGGTTCGTTACTCCGTACGAGACCACGAACGGGTGGTCGGGGACGGAGGGGGTTCGATGGGCGCGAGCGCATACACCAGGGAACGACTGGAGGAGGCGGCCCGGGGGGCTCGGACGCTGACGGAGGCCTTGGGGAGGCTGGGGGTGGAACCGGGAAGTTCGACGCGGCGCTATGTCCGGGAGCGGATGCGCAAGCTCGGGGTGGATACATCGCACTTCGAGCGGTAGGGGGTGAAGTGGACGCGGGAGATCCTGGAGTCTGCGGTGGCCACCTCGGCGAACATGAGCGAGGTGTTGCGGCAGCTCGGCCTGGAGATCGTCGGCGGGCACCACACGCACATCAGCCGCCGCATCAAGGCGTACGGGATCGACACGTCGCATTTTCAGTTGCAGACCCGGCGGGGTGCAGCACGGCGCCCTCGGACGCCAGAAAAGCTGCTGGTCGAGCAACCTCCGACCGGCGCTCGACGCATCCAGAGCGACCGCCTCAGGTGGGCAATGACAGCCTTGGGCATCTCGGAGCAGTGTGCCCTGTGCCAGGTCGGCACGGTACGGCAAGGGCGTCCGCTACCGCTGGAGGTGGACCACATCGACGGCAACTGGCGAGACAACCGTATCGAGAACCTGCGCTTCCTGTGTCCCAACTGCCACTCGACGACGCCCAATTACCGAGGTCGCGGCAAGGTTCGTACCTCGTGACCAGCGGCACGCAATACACCCGAGAGCGATTGGCGGAGGCCTCCGCACAGTGCTCGAACCTCGAAGAGGTCATCGCCTTCTTCGGCACCCGACCCTACGCACAGCTCAACCGCTACCTCACCCGGCGATTCGCTCACTTCGGCATCGACATCTCGCACTTCAGCGGCTGCGGCAGGCGGCTCCGCCCCACACCCGATGAGTTGCGAGCTGCCATTGGCGAGTCCATGTCCATCGCCGAGGCTCTACGCCGTCCGGAACGCCCGGACAACGGCGGGCAACGCGCGCTGTTGCGTCAGTGGATCGCCGAGGAAGGTCTCGAAACCGCGCATTTCTTGGGGCAAGCCCACCAGCGGGGCAAGACTCGGCCTGACATGTGGAGACGGCCCGCAGAGATCCTTGTCCAGCACGACGGCAAGCGCCGGACCAGGACCTGCCTACTGCGCCGAGCACTGCACGAGGTCGGCGTACCTGAGGCTTGCGCGGACTGCGGCACGGGCCCCGAGTGGCTCGGCAAGCCCATGACCCTGGAGGTCGATCACATCAACGGGGACTGGAGCGATGACCGCTGGGAGAACCCGCGGTTGTTGTGTCCTAACTGCCACGCCGTCACCGACACCTGGTGCAGAGGGGGCGGACGCAGAGCGACCTAGCCCAGTAAAGTAGGCCGCAGCACTGGCGCCCGTACGCCAAGGGCTGAGCGGCAACTTTTAGGTAGTTGTGTCTGTCGGTTCGAATCCGACCGGGCGTACAAAAGAAACAGGCTCTGCACCTTCGATTCCAAGGTGCAGGGCCTGGTTCGTTGGCTCAGCCCAGCAACTCCCGAACCACCGGCACCAGCCCCCGGAATGCCTTGCCGCGGTGGCTGATCGCGTTCTTTTCTGTCGGCGTCAGTTCCGCGCAGGTGCGCGTCTCGCCGGCCGGCTGGAGGATCGGGTCGTAGCCGAAGCCGTTGGTGCCGGTCGGGGTGTGGCGGAGGGTGCCGGTGAGGCGGCCCTCGACGACGCGTTCCGTGCCGTCCGGGAGGGCCAGGGCCGCCGCGCAGGCGAAGTGGGCGCCCCGGTGTTCCTCGGCGATGTCCGAGAGCTGGGCCAGGAGCAGGTCCAGGTTGGCCCGGTCGTCGCCGTGCTTGCCGGCCCAGCGGGCGGAGAAGATGCCCGGGGCGCCGTTCAGGACGTCGACACAGAGGCCCGAGTCGTCGGCGACGGCCGGCAACCCCGTCGCCTGCGCGAGGGCGTGGGCCTTCAGCAGCGCGTTCTCGGCGAAGGTGACGCCGGTTTCCCTGACGTCGGGGATGTCGGGGTAGGCGTCCGCGCCGACGAGGTCGTGGGGCAGGCCTGCGTCGGCGAGGATCGACCTCAGTTCGGTGATCTTTCCGGCGTTGCGGGTGGCGAGGATCAGGCGGGTCATGCGCCCAGTATCCCCAGTTCCGCCCGGCGTCTCCTACGGGGTGCAGACCTTCGTCAGCTCGCCCGCTGCATCGGTGACGGGGCTGAGGTCGGGGGTGTTGTCGCCGTTCTCGACGGCGGTGCGGACGTTGGCGACGGCGGTCTGGAGGTCGTCGACCGCCTTGTTGACGTCGGTGTTGTCCGTCTTGTCGCCGATCTTGTCGAGGTTGTTCTCGATGGAGGTCAGCGACTCCTCCGTCTGTGTGGGGTCGTTCGCGGCGTTCTCCACGGCCTGCTGGAGGTCGGTGACGCTGTCGGCGATGGAGTCGGCGGTCTGGACGCAGTCCAGGGCCTTGTTGACTGCGTCGCAGCCGGTCGCCGTCAGTCCCACGGTGAGGGCGACGGCCGCCGTGGTGGCGGCTATGACGGTTCGGCGACGCCGCTTCGGGCGTCGGCTCGCGGCCGTGGACATCAGTGTGTTCCTCCCCTTGCCAGGCCCAGGAGGCCCCCGTTGGTGTACTGGCCAAGACGCGTCGGCGGGCGTGCCGGTTGCTCGCGCCCGCCACCCCTCTTGGTGTTCCCTTTACTTTTCGAGGACCGTATCAAGTGCCGTGCGCTGGAGGACAGTCAGTTCCGTGCAGCCCAGAACGGCCAGGTCCAGCAGGGAGTTGAGTTCCTCGCGGGCGAACGGCTCGGCCTCGGCGGTGCCCTGGACCTCGACGAAGCGGCCGTCACCGGTGCAGACGACGTTCATGTCGGTCTCGGCGCGGACGTCCTCCTCGTAGCGGAGGTCGAGGAGCGGGACTCCTGCGACGATGCCGACCGAGACCGCGCTCACCGTGCCGGTGAGGGGCTGGCGGCCGGCCTTGACGAGCTTCTTGCCCTGGGCCCAGGTGATGGCGTCCGCCAGCGCGACGTACGCGCCGGTGATGGCCGCCGTGCGGGTGCCGCCGTCGGCCTGGAGGACGTCGCAGTCGAGGACGATGGTGTTCTCGCCGAGCGCCTTGTAGTCGATCACCGCGCGCAGTGAGCGGCCGATGAGGCGGGAGATCTCGTGGGTGCGGCCGCCGATCTTGCCGCGGACGGACTCGCGGTCGCCGCGGGTGTTGGTGGCGCGGGGGAGCATGGAGTACTCCGCGGTGACCCAGCCCTCGCCGCTGCCCTTGCGCCAGCGGGGGACGCCTTCCGTGACGGAGGCGGTGCAGAAGACCTTCGTGTCGCCGAAGGAGACGAGGACGGAGCCCTCGGCGTGCTTGCTCCAGCCACGTTCGATGGTGACGGGGCGGAGCTGTTCGGGGGTGCGGCCGTCGATTCGAGACATGGCGCTGATGCTAGCCGTACCTGCGGAAGGGGCTCCTCCCACGGTGGTGGGAGGAGCCCCTTCGGTGGTGAGCCCTCAGGTGTGAGCGCGAGGGCTCACATCATGTCTTCGATCTCCGCGGCGATCGGGTCGGCGTCGGTGCCGATGACGACCTGGATCGCGGTGCCCATCTTGACGACGCCGTGGGCGCCGGCGGCCTTCAGGGCGGCTTCGTCGACGAGTGAGGCGTCGTTGACCTCGGTGCGCAGCCGGGTGATGCAGCCTTCGATCTCTTCGATGTTGTCGAGGCCGCCGAGTCCGGCGACGATCTTCTCAGCCTTGGTGGCCATGTTCCGTCTCCCTGAATTCCCTGATGCGAACCGCGATGTGAACCGCTTTTCGCAGTAACCCACAGTTGGCCCAACTTCGCGAGCGATTGTGCCGGGTGTGCCGAAGGATGACGTCAGTGATGACGTCGCAGCAAGCCAATCGTCCGTAGCTGGTCTACACCACCTGACAGGCGGTCGCCAAACGATGAGTGCCGAGAGCGCCGAGACCGAGATCAGCCCGGCCCGCCGGCGCTGGCACACCGCGTTCCAGGGCCTGCAGAAGATGGGGCGCAGTCTTCAGTTGCCGATCGCGGTGCTGCCGGCCGCGGGCATCCTCAACAGGCTCGGTCAGCCTGACGTGTTCGGGGACGACGGGCTCGGCTGGACGGACGTGGCGAAGGTGATGGCCGGGGCGGGCGCGGCGTTGCTCGACGGTTCCCTCGGGCTGCCGCTGCTGTTCTGTGTGGGTGTGGCCATCGGCATGGCGAAGAAGGCGGACGGTTCGACGGCGCTCGCGGCGGTGGCGGGCTTCCTCGTCTACTACAACGTGCTGCGGCAGTTCCCTGAGGACTGCGAGCCGGGTTCGAAGGTGATCCCGAACATCGGGTGCCAGGCGACCGACAACACGGTGGGGGCGTTCGCCTACCAGAATCCGGGGGTCTTCGGCGGGATCGTCATCGGGTTGCTGACGGCCTTCTTCTGGCAGCGGTACCACCGCACGAAGCTGGTGGACTGGCTGGGCTTCTTCAACGGCCGCCGGCTGGTGCCGATCATCATGGCGTTCGTGGCGATCGCGTTCGCCGCGCTGTGTCTGTGGGTGTGGCCGCCGATCGGTGACGCCCTGGAGAGCTTCAGCGACTGGCTGGACGGGCTGGACGCGTGGGGTGCGGGCATCTTCGGTGTCGCGAACCGGGCGTTGCTGGTGATCGGTCTGCACCAGTTCCTGAACGTGCCCATCTGGTTCCAGTTCGGCAGTTTCACGAAGCCGGACGGCACCGTGGTGCACGGTGACATCAACATGTTCCTGGCGGGCGACCCGGACGCGGGGCAGTTCACCTCGGGCTTCTTCCCGATCATGATGTTCGCGCTGCCCGCGGCGGCGCTGGCGATCACGCACTGTGCGAAGCCGTCCCGCCGCAAGGAGGTCGGCGGTCTGATGCTGTCCGTGGCGCTGACGTCGTTCGTGACCGGTATCACCGAGCCGATCGAGTACTCGTTCCTGTTCGTCGCGCCGCTGCTGTACGCGCTGCACGCGGTGCTGACGGGGGCGTCGATGGCGGTGACGTGGGGGCTGGGTGTGCACGACGGTTTCAGTTTCTCCGCCGGGCTCATCGACTACGTCATCAACTGGAACCTGGCGACGCGGCCGTGGGCGATCGTCCCGATCGGCCTGTGCTTCGCGGTCGTCTACTACGCGATCTTCCGTTTCGCGATCACGAAGTTCGATCTGAAGACTCCCGGGCGGGAGCCGGAGGAGGAGCTGGAGGACGTCACGAAGGCGTGAGCGGAGGCCTGTGGCGGCCTGCCGCCGCACGGCTCGAGGGCTCTCGGAACTCGGTTCCGGGGGCCCTTTCGCATGCCCCGCGCAGGGCGGGAGGAGGTCCGGGATCCGGCACGGCGCGTAGCGCTCCGGTTGCAGGTTTGACGGGTTCCTTATATCGCCTTCACCGTGCTACAACATGGTCTACACCACTGAGTGGTGTAGACCATCACCGATGGAGGAAGTCTATGAGCACCGCCACCGCGCCCACGGCGGCCCCCTCGAAGAAGTGGGGATCCGGCCTGTTGCAAGGCCTGCAGAAGGTCGGCCGAAGCCTTCAGCTCCCGATCGCCGTGCTGCCGGCGGCGGGCCTGCTGCTCCGGTTCGGCCAGGCCGACGTGCACGACAAGCTGCACCTGCCCGACAAGGTCACGGCGGTGTTCGCGACGGCCGGCGGTGCGATCTTCGACAACCTGCCGATGCTGTTCTGTATCGGTGTCGCGATCGGCTTCGCCAAGAAGTCGGACGGCTCCACGGCACTGGCGGCGCTGGTCGGCTTCCTGGTCTACAGCAATGTGCTGAAGGCGTTCCCGGTCTCCGAGGCCAAGGTCCAGGCGGGCGCGGACATAGCCGCGACCTACAACAACCCCGGTGTCCTCGGCGGCATCGTGATGGGTCTGCTGGGCGCTGTGGTCTGGCAGCGGTTCCACCGCACGAAGCTGGTGGACTGGCTGGGCTTCTTCAACGGCCGCCGTCTGGTGCCGATCATCATGGCGTTCGTCGGCACGGTGATGGGTGTCTTCTTCGGTCTGGTCTGGGAGCCGATCGGTGAGGTCATCTCGAACTTCGGCGAGTGGATGACGGGCCTCGGCGCGTTCGGCGCGGGTCTGTTCGGCCTCATCAACCGCGCGCTGATCCCGGTCGGCATGCACCAGTTCGTGAACACCGTCTCCTGGTTCCAGATAGGCGACTTCACGAACGCGGCCGGCGATGTCGTCCACGGCGACCTCAACCGCTTCTTCGCCGGTGACCCGACGGCCGGCCAGTTCATGTCCGGCTTCTTCCCGATCATGATGTTCGGTCTGCCGGCCGCCGCCCTGGCCATCGCGCACACCGCCCGCCCCGAGCGCCGCAAGGCCGTGCTGGGCATGATGATCTCGCTCGCGCTGACCTCCTTCGTGACCGGTGTCACCGAGCCCATCGAGTTCTCGTTCATGTTCATCGCGCCGCTGCTGTACGCGATCCACGCGGTGCTGACGGCCCTGTCCATGGCGATCACCTGGGCCCTGGGGGTCCACGCCGGCTTCACCTTCTCCGCGGGCTTCATCGACTACGCGCTGAACTGGAACCTGGCCACCAAGCCCTGGCTGATCATCCCGATCGGCCTGGTGTTCGGCGCGATCTACTACGTCGTCTTCCGCTTCGCCATCACGAAGTTCAACCTCCCCACCCCGGGCCGTGAGCCCGAGGAGGAGCTCGAGGACCTCACCAAGGCGTAGGTACGCAGCGCGCCCGCGCAGGACATGCGAAGGCCCCCGGAGCCCTGAACCGCTCCGGGGGCCTTCTGCGTGGTGTCTGCTCTAGATCTCGTACGTCTGCCGTGGCGCGGCCAGTTCCACCGGGCCGTCGAACACCGCGCGGGCGTCCGCCAGGTTGACCCGGGGGTCGGTCCACGGCGGGATGTGGGTCAGTACGAGCTTCCTCGCGCCCGCCCTGCTCGCCGTCTCGCCGGCTTCGCGGCCGTTGAGGTGCAGGTCGGGGATGCTCTCCTTGCCGTGCGTGAAGGCGGCCTCGCACAGGAAGAGGTCGGTGTCGCGGGCGAGGTCCTCCAGCGCGGGGCTGACTCCGGTGTCGCCGGAGTAGGTCAGCGACCTGCCACCGTGTTCGACGCGGATGCCGTAGGCCTCCACCGGGTGCGCCACGCGTTCGGTGTGCACGGTGAACGGGCCGATGTCGAAGGTGGACGGCTTGACCGTGTGGAAGTCGAAGACCTCGCTCATGGAGGAGGCCGACGGGGTGTCGGCGTAGGCCGTGGTCAGGCGGTGCTCCGTGCCCTCCGGGCCGTAGACCGGGATGGGGTCGCAGCGGCCGCCGTCGTGCCGGTAGTAGCGCGCCACGAAGTAGGCGCACATGTCGATGCAGTGGTCGGCGTGCAGATGGCTCAGGAAGATCGCGTCGAGGTCGTAGAGACCGCAGTGGCGCTGCAACTCGCCCAGGGCGCCGTTGCCCATGTCGAGAAGCAGCCGGAAGCCGTCGGCCTCGAGGAGGTAGCTCGAGCAGGCCGATTCCGCGGACGGGAACGACCCCGAGCAGCCGACGACGGTGAGCTTCATGAAGGCGAAACCTCCGCTGGCGGGAAACCGAGAAGTACCGGGTGAGGTCCGGGGGACGGATCGTGGAACGAATGATCGTTACATGGGGCGACGGGGGTCGTGCGGTGCGTCGAGCGTAAGGCGCAAAACCCCGGGTCGCTCCTCCGCCAGGGGCCGTTGTGGGCGAACTCACCTGTGGTGTCACCGGTTCGGCTGGACCGGGGGCACGGGAAGTGGTGATGGGGCGCGCGGCGGCGCTCGCACGCCGGTAACGTCGTCGTATGGACACGTCCTGGTGGCTCGCGCTCGCGGCGGTGATACTGCTCGCGCTGGTCGCGACGCTCGTGGACGGCTGGGGGCGGGGCCGCCGGCCGAAGCGGCGCGGGACCCGGCCGCCGGGCCGGACGACGGGGCGGCCTTCGGGCCGGTCGACCCGGGGCCACGGCTTGGCCGGCCGTCCCCAGCCGGCGGAGATCTGGTGGGCGGACGTGCCGTTCGAGGACGGCCCGGGAGTGAAGGACCGGCCGTGTCTGGTGCTCATGGTGCGCGGTGACCGCGCCACCGTCGCGAAGATCACCAGCAAGTACCACGACGAGCGGGCCGGGGTGATCCCGCTGCCGCCGGGTGCCGTGGGGGACGCGCAGGGGCGGCCGAGTTTCCTGGAGACGGACGAGCTGCGCCAGGTCCGGGTGAGCGACTTCCGGCGCAGGGTGGGTGTGGTGGACCCGGTCCTGTGGGACCAGGTCCGTCACCTGGCTACCTGAAACCCTACGCCCAGAGCTGGCCCTGGAGGGTCTCGATCGCTTCCTCCGTGGTGGCCGCGGTGTAGACGCCCGTGGACAGGTACTTCCAGCCGCCGTCCGCGACGACGAACGCGATGTCGGCGCTCTCCCCCGCCTTCAGCGCCTTCCTTCCGACGCCGATCGCCGCGTGCAGGGCCGCGCCCGTGGAGACGCCCGCGAAGATGCCCTCCTGCTGGAGGAGTTCGCGGGTGCGGGTCACGGCGTCCGCCGAGCCGACCGAGAAGCGGGTGGTGAGGACGGAGGCGTCGTACAGCTCGGGTACGAAGCCCTCGTCGAGGTTGCGCAGGCCGTAGACCAGGTCGTCGTAGCGCGGCTCGGCGGCGACGATCTTCACGTCCGGCTTGTTCTCGCGGAGGAATCGGCCGACGCCCATCAGCGTCCCCGTCGTGCCGAGGCCGGCGACGAAGTGGGTGATGGACGGGAGGTCGGCGAGGATCTCGGGTCCGGTGGTGGCGTAGTGCGCGCCCGCGTTGTCGGGGTTGCCGTACTGGTAGAGCATCACCCAGTCGGGGTGCTCGGCGGAGAGCTCCTTGGCGACCCGGACGGCGGTGTTGGAGCCGCCCGCGGCCGGGGAGGAGATGATCTCGGCGCCCCACATGCCGAGCAGGTCCCGGCGCTCCTGCGAGGTGTTCTCGGGCATGACGCAGACCATGCGGTAGCCCTTGAGCTTGGCCGCCATGGCGAGGGAGATGCCGGTGTTGCCGCTCGTCGGTTCCAGGATGGTGCAGCCGGGGGTGAGGCGGCCGTCCTTCTCGGCCTGCTCGACCATGTGCAGGGCGGGGCGGTCCTTGACCGAGCCGGTGGGGTTGCGGTCCTCGAGCTTCGCCCAGATGCGGACGTCGGCGGACGGCGAGAGCCGCGGCAGGCGCACCAGAGGGGTGTTGCCCACCGCGGCCAGCGGGGAGTCGTAACGCATGGGGTCCGGCGGCCGATCAGGCCATGCCGCCGGCCACGGCCGGCAGGATGGTCACGGTGTCGCCGTCGGTCAGCTTGGTGTCGATGCCGTCGACGAAGCGGACGTCCTCGTCGTTCAGGTACACGTTGACGAAGCGGCGCAGCTTTCCGTCGTCCACGATGCGGGCCTGGATGCCCGTGTGCCGGGTCTCGAGGTCGGTGAACAGGTCGGCGATGGTGTCACCGGTGCCCTCCACCGCCTTCTGACCGTCGGTGTACTGGCGGAGGATGGTGGGGATGCGGACCTCGATGGCCATGGTTCAGGGCTCCTGTCGGAAGGTGTGTGGGCGGCGCGGGTTCGTGCGTGTGTGGCTCCCCCACGCTCGGCTGCGCTCGCGCGGGCATGCCCCCATCGGCTCACGGCCGTACGGCGGCGGGTGGTGCGTCAACAGATGGCGCTGGCGAGCCTGCACAGGTCGACGTGCAGCCGCGCCACGAGCAGTGCGCCCGGCGTCTTCTCGCTCACGTCGTTCAGAACCATGGGCTCATCGTATCGATTCCCGGTCCGGCTCCCGGAATGTGATCCCACATCGCGGACGGCATGGGGCCGGGGAGTGAGATGTCACCGTGCCGCTAGGCCGACGCACGGCGCACCAGGCGGGTGGGGACGATCACGGACGGCCCGTCCGGCGACCCGTCCGGGGTGTCTTCCCGGGCCATCAGCAGCCGGGCCATCAGCCGGCCCATCTCCTCGATGTCCTGGTGGACGGTGGTGAGGGGCGGGTCGGTCGTCTCGGCGATGGAGGTGAGGTCGTCGAAGCCGACGACGGCCACGTCCTCGGGGACCCCGTGCCCGCGCTCCCGCAGGGTCTGCAGGGCGCCGGACGCCATGAGGTCGGAGGCGACGAACACGGCGTCGAGGCCGGGGTGGCGGTCAAGGAGTGCGGCCATGGCGTCGGCGCCGCCCTGCCGGGTGTAGTCGGCCCGCTCGACCAGGGGCGGCGCGCCGGTGTCGCGCAGCACGTCCCGGTATCCGGCCAGCCGGTCCGCGGCGGAGTTCTCCTGGTCGTAGGGCCCGGTGACGGTCGCGATCCGCCGCCGCCCGAGGGCGACCAGGTGCTGGACGGCCAGCCGGGCGCCGCCGCGGTTGTCGCCGTCGACGTGGGCCTGGCCGGGACGCACGGGGTCGCCGTCGCGCAGCAGCGGGCGGCCGCCGAAGACGGCGGGGAGGCCGAGCCGGTCGATGATCTCGGCCAGCCGGTCGCCGGGGCGCAGGGAGAACAGGATCGCGCCGTCGACATGGCCGCCGCCGAGGTAGTCGGCCACGCGCGCGTAGTCGTCGGGTTCCTCCAGGAACAGCAGGACGGCCTGGGCGCCGTGGAGTGCGAGTTCGCGACGGATGCCGCGCAGCAGGAGGTCGAAGAAGGGGTCGATGAAGAGCCGGTTCTCGGGCTGGGCGGCGACCACGGCGACGGCGTTCGTGCGGTGGGTGACGAGTTGCCGGGCACCCTGGTTGGGGACGTATCCCAGCTCGGAGATCACCCGGCGGACCCGCTCGACGACCTCCGCCCGGACCCGGGCCTCCCCGTTGATCACCCGGGACACGGTCGACTTCGAGACTCCCGACTGCCGGGCGACGTCTTCGAGCGTGGGCCGCCGTACGTGCGAGCGTTGCGTCAACACCATCTCCGTTGGGGCGAGTTGTGCGTGCACCTTGCGGAAACGGTAACCGTCGGGCGGGGGCGGCGCCGGGGCCCGCCCTAGACGACCGGCTTGCCCGTCAGTTCCACGCCGGCCGCGCGCAGTTCCTCCAGGGCCCGGTCGGTGCTCTCCTTGGCCACGCCGGCGGTGAGGTCCAGCAGGACCTGGGTGCGGAAGCCCTCCCGGGCCGCGTCCAGGGCGGTGGCGCGTACGCAGTGGTCGGTGGCGATGCCGACGACGTCCACCTCGTCGATCTGGCGGTCCCGCAGCCAGTCGCCCAGCGTGGCGCCGTTCTCGTCGGCGCCCTCGAAGCCGCTGTACGCGGCCGCGTAGGCGCCCTTGTCGAAGACGGCGTCGATGGCGCCGGAGGCGACGGCGGGCGCGAAGTTGGGGTGGAAGCCGACGCCCTCCGTGCCCGCCACGCAGTGCGCGGGCCAGGAGTGCACGTAGTCGGGGTTGTCGGCGAAGTGACCGCCTGGCGCGATGTGGTGATCGCGGGTGGCCACCACATGCCGGTAGCCGGCGGGCGCCTGCCCGATCAGCTCGGTGATGGCGGCGGCCACGTCGGCGCCGCCGGCCACCGCGAGGCTGCCTCCCTCGCAGAAGTCGTTCTGCACGTCTACGACGATCAAGGCGCGGCGCATGGTCGGTGTCCTTCGACTGAGGGTGAAGTAATTGAGCCTAGAGACTTTGTCGGCCCCGCGGGAGGGGGCGTCGCCCGGTGTGCGCCGGGTACACGCCCTAGTTACCCGGCAGGCCCTGTACATACTCCGTGGGAATGACGGGTTCCCCGCGCGACAGCTGGGTCGCGGAGAGGGGCAGGCCGGCGCGGACCGCGATGTGGCGGTCGCGGACGGTGTCCAGGGGCTCGCGGCCGACGACCTCGCCGCCCTTGACCAGCTCGACGAGCAGCTGGTGGCCGGCCAGTGCGGCGGGGACGGCGCCGGTGCCGACGACCTCGGCCTCGGCCACCCCGTGCGCGTCGGGCCGGCGCGCCGCCCACTTGCGGCCGCCGGTGGAGGTCTTGCCGCCGGAGGACTTCTTCGCCACCGGCACCAGCGGTGCCCGCGGGTCGGCGGATCCGGCGCGGGCGACCAGTTTGTAGACCATCGAGCAGGTCGGGTGCCCGGATCCGGTCACCAGCTGGGTGCCGACGCCGTACGCGTCGACGGGGGACGCGGCCAGTGAGGCGATGGCGTACTCGTCGAGGTCGGAGGTGACGACGATCCGGGTGCTCGTCGCGCCGAGCTCGTCGAGCTGCTGGCGCACCCGGTGGGCCACGAGGAGCAGGTCGCCGGAGTCGATGCGGACCGCGCCGAGCTCGGGTCCGGCGACGTCGACGGCCGTCCGGACGGCCTCGGCGACGTCGTACGTGTCCACGAGCAGGGTGGTGCCCCGCCCGAGCGAGTCGACCTGGGCCTGGAAGGCGTCCCGCTCGGTGTCGTGCAGGAGGGTGAAGGCGTGGGCGCTGGTGCCCACGGTGGGGATGCCGTAGCGGAAGCCGGCGGCCAGGTCGGAGGTGGTGGAGAAGCCGCCGATGTAGGCGGCGCGGGCGGCGGCGACCGCGGCCAGTTCGTGGGTGCGGCGGGCACCCATCTCGATCAGGGGGCGCTCGCCCGCGGCGGAGGACATCCGGGAGGCGGCGGCCGCGATCGCGGAGTCGTGGTTGAGGATGGAGAGGATCACGGTCTCGAGGAGCACGCACTCGGCGAAGGAGCCCTCGACGCGCATGATCGGCGAGCCCGGGAAGTAGACCTCGCCCTCCGGGTAGCCCCAGATGTCACCCGAGAAGCGGTATCCGGCGAGCCATTCCAGGGTCTCGTCGTCGACGATGTTCCGCTCGCGCAGGAAGCCGAGGACGTCCGCGTCGAACCGGAGGTTCTCGACGGCGTCCAGGACCCGCCCGGTGCCCGCGACGACGCCGTAGCGCCGGCCTTCCGGCAGCCGCCGGGTGAAGACCTCGAACACGCTGCGCCGTTCGGCCGTGCCCGCTTTCAGGGCTGCCTGGAGCATCGTCAGTTCGTACTGGTCCGTGAAGAGCGCCGTCGACGGAACATCCACCGGCAGCCCAAGGTCCGCTGTGTTCATGGCAATGGATCGTACTCCCTTTTCGTCGGTGTGACGATTTCCCGGATGCGTGGCAGCATGGGCTTGTGACGTCACCCGCTCCCCTTGAGATCGAACGCACCGAGTCGGCGGAGGAGGTCTTCGCCGTACCCGAGCCGGACGTCCCCTGGGTCACGATCGTGCACAACGACCCGGTCAACCTCATGAGCTACGTGACGTACGTCTTCCAGTCGTACTTCGGGTACAGCAAGGACAAGGCCACCAAGCTCATGATGGACGTCCACCACAAGGGCCGCGCCGTCGTCTCCAGCGGTTCGCGCGAGGAGATGGAACGCGACGTGCAGGCGATGCACGGATACGGCCTGTGGGCCACCCTCCAGCAGGACCGGAAGTAGCCTCCCCTCCTATGCCTGGACACTTCGAACCGCTCCCCGGCGGCGGCGCGGCCGTCGCACTCGACGACGTCGAGATCTCCATCATCCGGTCGCTGGCCGTGCAGCTCCTGGAGCTCATCGGCCCCGGCCCGGCCGAGGACGCCCCCGACGACCCGCTCGCCGAGCTCTTCGCCGACGGGCCGAGCGAGCCTCCCGCCGACCCGGTGCTGCGCCGCCTCTTCCCGGACGCCTACACCGACCCGGAGGGCACCCCGGGGCCGGAGCGGGCGGGCGAGCAGAAGGCGCACTCCGCCGAGTTCCGCCGCTACACCGAGAACGACCTGCGGGCCGGCAAGCGCGAGAACGCCCTCACGGTGGTCCGCTCGCTGGACGAGCTGGCCTCCGAGGCGGCCGGCACGGGCGGGGCGGTGCTGAAGCTGACGCCTCAGGAGTCCCAGCAGTGGCTCCGCGCGCTGAACGACCTGCGCCTCGCGATCGGCTCCCGCCTGGAGATCACCGACGAGGACGACACCGATCTCCTCTACCGGCTGCCGGACGAGGACCCGCGCAAGCCGATGGTGATGGCGTACCTGTGGCTGGGCGGACTCCAGGAGACCCTGGTCACGACCCTTCTGCCCTGATTCCTTCGCTTTTTTGTTCGCTCAGAGGACGCTCAAATCCGGATAACGATCGCGTCAACGCGACGGCCGGGAGTGTCCTCTTTGTGTCTCGTTCATCCGCTTCTTCTTGTGTCGTGCGCCACAGCCCTCCCGGGCGATCCATATTGCGGGCGTGATAAATCTTCACGACCGCCCGGCGAACACCACCCGCATGTTCGGCCGGGTGCGCCACCGAGCCGGTTGATCGCCGGCCAGGCATCGCTCCATCAATCCGGGGGGATCGAAACCCGATCCGAGGCCGACGAGAGGCCCGGTTCGGCATGGAGAAAGGCGCACCACACATGACCTCTGAGAAGGTCACTGACACCGCTGTCACTGACACTCCCGAAGAGGGGTACGAGCGCGGACTCGGCAGCCGCCAGGTCCAGATGATCGCGATCGGCGGCGCCATCGGCGTCGGGCTCTTCCTGGGGGCCGGGGCGAACATCGCCAAGGCCGGTCCCAGCCTCATCCTGATGTACGCCCTCGCGGGCGGGATCATCTTCTTCATCATGCGGGCACTGGGCGAGCTGCTGCTCTACCGCCCGGTCTCGGGTTCCTTCGCGGAGTACTCGCGCGAGTTCCTCGGCCCGTTCTTCGGCTACTTCACCGGCTGGACGTACTGGCTGATGTGGGTCGTGACCGGTATGGCCGAGCTGACGGCCGCCGCGATCTACGTCAACTACTGGTTCCCGGCCGTCCCCCAGTGGGTGACCGCACTGGTCTTCCTGGTGATCCTGTTCGGGGTCAACCTGATCTCCGTGAAGCTCTTCGGTGAGCTGGAGTTCTGGTTCTCGATGGTGAAGGTCACCGCGCTGATCGGCATGATCGTCATCGGCCTGGGCGTCCTCACCTTCGGCTTCAGCAGCGCCGGCGACACGGCCGCGGTCTCCAACCTGTGGGCCTTCGACGGCTTCTTCCCCAAGGGCGTCGGCTCGTCCCTGATGACCCTCCAGGGCGTCATGTTCGCCTACCTCGCGGTCGAGCTGGTCGGTGTCACGGCGGGCGAGTCGCAGGACCCGGAGAAGACCCTGCCGAAGGCGATCAACACCCTGCCGTGGCGAATCGCGCTGTTCTACGTCGGCGCGCTCACGGTCATCCTCTGCGTCGTGAAGTGGACGGAGTTCGCGCCGGGCGTGAGCCCGTTCGTCGAGGCGTTCGCGAAGATCGGCATCCCGGCGGGCGCCGGCATCGTGAACTTCGTCGTGCTGACGGCGGCCCTGTCCTCCTGCAACTCGGGCATGTACTCCACGGGCCGGATGCTGCGGAACCTGGCCGACAGCGGCGAGGCCCCCGCGGTCTTCCGCAAGCTGTCGTCGACGAAGACCCCCGCCTTCGGCATCACGGTCTCGGTGCTGTTCATGGGCATCGGCGTGGTCCTGAACTACGTCGTCCCCGAGAAGGCCTTCGGCTACGTCACCTCGGTGGCCACCGCGGCCGGCATCTGGACCTGGCTGATGATCCTGATCAGCCACGTCCTGTACCGCCGCGCGGTCGTCGCGGGCCGGCTGCCGGCCTCGTCCTTCCCGGCCCCGGGCGGCTCGGCGTTCAGCTGGGTGGCCATCGCCTTCCTGCTCTTCGTCACCGGCCTGATCGCGTACGACGCCGACTCCCGGGTCTGCCTCTACGTGATGGCGGGCTGGGCGGTCGCGCTCGGCATCGGCTGGGCGGTCCTGAAGGGCCGCAACCCGGACATCACCGAACGGCGCGAGCCGGAGTTCGAGAAGGTCGGCTGACCGACCGGTCGACCACCCCCGGGACGTCCGGCCGCAGGGAGCACTCGTGGCGCCCCCTGCGGCAGCCGCTCAGGACGTCCGCGATGTGGGCCGTTCCGTACCACTCCCCGGTACGGAACGGCCCCTTTGCTTATCCTGGCGACCATGCTGACCATCACCCAGGCCCTGCACGACCAGATCGTCGCCCACGCGCGCAAGGACCACCCCGACGAGGCGTGCGGCGTGGTCGCGGGTCCGGCGGGCACGGACCGCCCGGAACGTTTCATCCCGATGCTGAACGCGGCCATGTCGCCCACGTTCTACGAGTTCGACTCGGGCGACCTGTTCAAGCTCTACCGCGAGCTGGACGACCGCGACGAGGATCCGGTGATCATCTACCACTCCCACACCGCCACGGAGGCGTACCCGTCCCGCACGGACATCTCGTACGCGAACGAGCCGGGCGCGCACTACGTGCTGGTGTCGACGGCGGACACGGACGGCGGGGGCGAGTTCCAGTTCCGCTCGTTCCGCATCGTGGACGCGGTGGTCACGGAGGAGGACGTACGGGTCGTCGAGGCGTACTGAGGCGCGCACCGCGTTCCGGTGGCGCCCGCGCCTAGGCGGCCGCCGCCGTGCCCCGCAGCAGCGAGCGGATGGGGCGCCACAGCTCCGGTGCGGCCACGACGTCGATCGGGACACCGTTGCCGGGGGCCGTGCGCCAGATCAGGCCGTCCGGGTGGTGGAGCACCGCCGTGACCTCGTCCGGGGTGGGTGGCGCCGCGTTGCCGCGCAGGTAGACGGCCCGCAGGCCCAGGTTGCGGAGCCTGGTCAGGGCTCGGGCCCGGTTCTGGGCGTGGACCAGCACGCGGACGTCCGTGGAGGGGCCCGGCAGGCCCTCTCGGGCGGTGGGGCTGGGCAGGTTCAACGCCACCACCACCATGCCGTCGGGCAGCTTGCAGAAGCCTCCTGCGGCCATGCGGTCACACCCCCGTGCGCGTCGGTATCGAGGTCGTCGCCGGGGCCGGCGCCGAGGTCGCTGTCGATGTCGGTGTCGATGCAGGTGTCAATAAGAAGGGCACAGGAGGCACCTAAACACGATCGGCGGCAACCCGCCAGAGGGGTTGCCGCCGATACGCGTCTGACCTGCTAAAACATCGACTACTTGGTCGACGGACCGACCTTCACCTTGATCGTGGAACCGCTGAGCGGCTCGTTGACGATCTTGATCGAGGTGTTGGTGTCAGTGACCTTGACGCCCGCGAGCGGGGTCGTCGCGTCGTAGTACGTGGACTTGCCGTCGTCGAAGACCGGGACACCCGGACGCGACTTGATCTTGACCGCGACGTCCGCCTTGTGCAGCGTGATCGCGTCCGTCCGGTACCGGCTGAAGGGCGAGTCGAAGCTCTGCAGTCGGGCGTTCATCGCGGAGCCGTCGGCCCACTTCAGCGCGGTCGGGTGCGAGTCGACCGGAAGGATCAGGCCCTCACCCGGGTGCTGGCTGGTGTTGTCGTCCGCCTGCGAGGTGTCCCACTTCCAGATCAGCAGACCGTTCTGGTAGGCGTAGTGCTCCACCCAGTCGGGCCGGGTCGTCGAGAAGCCGAAGTTGTACGGGCCGACCTTGAGGGTCTTGTCGTACGACACGTACTGGCGGTTCTCGGCGATGTAGTACTGGGCGTAGTCGTCCGTGATGGACGCGCCGATCCGGGAGAAGCCGGTCGCCGTCCACGCCGCGTCCGCGGTCTCCGCGTTGTCGGAGAACAGCGTGGCACCGTCCGCCGTCACCTTGATCTCGTCGGCCGCG
Organism: Streptomyces sp. NBC_00080; assembly: GCF_045041255.1. Taxonomy (NCBI): domain Bacteria; kingdom Bacillati; phylum Actinomycetota; class Actinomycetes; order Kitasatosporales; family Streptomycetaceae; genus Streptomyces; species Streptomyces sp. NBC_00080. The sequence goes on along the minus strand of NZ_CP108235.1, from coordinate 5,794,892 downwards.
AAGCCCTTCTGGGCCACGCCGCCGTCGGTGGCGTACCGGAAGCGGAGGCTGATCTTCTGGCCCGCGTAGGCGTTCAGCGGGAAGGTCAGCTTCTGGTAGGCGTCGACCGTGCCGGTGAGGGCGGGCTTGCCGCTGCCGTCGCGCGGGATGGCGCTGCCGTCGGCCAGGGTGCCGTCGACCGGCGTCCAGTTGGCGCCGTCGGTGGAGACCTCGGTGTACAGGTAGTCGTAGTCCTGCTCGATGTCCCACCAGCCGTCCAGGGACAGCGAGGCCGACGTCCTGCCGGTCAGGTCGACCGCGCGGGTCAGGGTGTTGCGCAGGTCGTCGCCGCTGCCGCTCCACCACTGCGTGGCGCCCTCGGCCGGGGCGACCACCTCGGTGGTGACCTCCTTCTCCGGCAACTGGACCACGAGGGCCTGGGCGTTCTTGGTGTTGTACTCCGCGACGCCGAGCGTGTGCGTGGACTTCACGCCCGCCTTGGCCACGTCGTAGTCCAGCCAGCCCAGCTGGAGCTTGTCCCAGGCGTTCATGTCGCCGGGAAGGTTGCCGATGGCCTCCTTGCCGGTGCCGAGCCAGGAACCGGACGACATCAGCGTCCAGAAGCCGGTGGAGTTCTCGCCGCCGCCGGAGGTGTCGTACTCGTCCGGCAGGCCGAGGTCGTGGCCGTACTCGTGCGCGTAGACGCCGAGTCCGCCGTTCTCCGGCTGGATGGTGTAGTCGCCGACCCAGATGCCGGTGTCGCCGACCTGGGCGCCGCCGAGCTTGTTGGTGTCCGGGCCGGTGGAGCCGGCGTCGGTGCCGAAGGCGTACCAGCGGTGTGCCCAGATGGCGTCCTCGCCCTGGGCGCCGCCGCCCGCGGACTCGTCCTCGCCGGCGTGCACGATCTGGAAGTGGTCGATGTAGCCGTCCGACTCGTTGAAGTCGCCGTCGCCGTCGTAGTCGTAGCGATCCCACTGGTCGAACTCGGCCAGCTCCGCCTTGATCTCGGCGGCGGTGGCGCCGGCCGCCTCACGCTCGGCGACCCAGGCGTTGACGCCGTCCTGGACCGCGTACCAGGCGCCGGTGGAGGCGTTGTTGGAGCCGTACCGGGCCTCGTTGTAGGGGACCTTGACCCAGTCGGTCACCTCGCCGTCGACCGAGTAGCGGCCCGAGGACTGCTTCTCGTAGTACTTCTTCAGCGACTCGGTGTTCTTGCCGGTGCCGAAGTACAGCTCCTGGAAGTGCTTCTGGTTGTAGTCCGCCTGCCAGGCGGTGGAGTTGTCCTTGCTGCGGTCCGGCGCGGCTATCTGGTTGTGCAGCGGGCCGGCCGTGCCGCCGTAGCGGCTGTCGACCTGGTCGCCGAACTCGACGAGGATCGTGAAGATCTTGTCGGTCTTCTCGCGGCCGAGCTCGACGTACTTGCTGTCGCCCTTCCGGCTCTTGAGCTGGACGACCTTCGAGCCGTCCCGGTTCTTGACCGATGCCTCGCCGGATATGACCTGCTCGATGGCCTCCTCGCGCTGCGCCTCCTGGGTCTTGCTGAGCGGGCCGTCGAAGTCGTGCTCCTTGGCCTTGGCCGGCTGCGGGTCCTGCCGGTCCACCGCCGGGGCCTTCGCCGAGGTGTTGTCGGCAGCCTGTGCCACGGCGAACGTCGAGAACGTCGCCGAGGCCGCCGCAAGGGCGACGACCGTGGCGGCCGTCCTGAACGTCCAGGATCTACTGGTCACTTGATGTCCTCCCACGCACGCGTCCGGACGCGCGGAAAGGGGGGATCCCTGTCAAGGAAGGTCCGCGCGCTGTTATACGCGTGTAGTCAAGTGACGCCATTTGACTACTGGTTTACGAGAAAAGACAGACCTTGACTTGAACAAGTCAACTGCATTATTGGGAGCGTGTGTTCGCATTGCGGACATGCGACTGTAACGTGACGGAGGCCTCGACAGGCGCGCAGGACAGTCCACTTGATGGACGCCATGACTCCGTGCGCCCCCTGTGCACCGGCACCGTGGGTTAGGTCACGCTTACCGTTCGTTCCGCTCGGGCATGCAGCCGAATAGAGTCGAGACCGCCCCCGCTTCCGAGGACACCGATTGCCATGCCTCGTCCGACTGTCGCACAGCTCACGTACGGTTCCTGCACCGTCATCTGCTCGACGCTCGCCATGCTGCTGCTGTCACAGACGAGTTCGGGCCCCGGCATCGCGGTCGTCGTCGTCGCCGCGGTCGCGCTCGGCGTGCTCGTCGCCATGACGGTGCCGGTGCCGAAGCCGTCCAGGGCCCCCGTGGCCCGCTCCACGACCCGTTCCGTGATCCGACCCGCGGCCCGCTCCACGGCGAGCGTGCCCGCGAGCCGGCCCGAGCCCGTCACCGTTCCCGCGCGCGCCCCCGTGCACGCTTCGGTCCGGGCTTCGGTCGCCTCCGCTTCCGAGCCCGTCCGGGAGCCCACGGCCCCCTGACACACGTGCGCAGAGACGGAGGGCCCGCACCTCGTGGTGCGGGCCCTCCGTCGTGCGCGCGGCCGGCTCACCGCGTGCTGACCACCACCGTCTTGGCCGCCTTGTCGTGCAGACCCTGCTTGTAGGGCTTGTCGAAGTAGCTCCAGCCGCCGCAGATCGCCGTCCACACACAGGCGCAGCAGAAGGCGAACGGCACCCACAGCACCAGGGCGCGGATCAGCGAGGTCTGCGCGGAGGGCGTGGAGCCGTTGTCGAGGTTGGCCACCCGCATGCCGAGCCACTTCTTGCCCAGCGTCTGGCCCGACTTGGCGGTCAGGATCGTGTCGTACGCGACGTACAGGATCGCGGCGAGGAGTTCCCGCCCGAAGGTCTTGCCGAACTCGATGTCGTCCGCGTCCACCGTGTACTGCGCGACCCCGAAGGCCCAGGCCAGCAGGGACACCACGATGAAGACGAGGATCATGTCGATGATCCGGGCCAGCGTGCGCTTGCCGCTGTCGGCGAGCGGGGGCATCCCGGAGAGCGGGTCGGCCGGGTAGCCGCCGTAGGGGTCGCCGCCCTGCGGACCCCCGCCGTACGGACCGCCACCGAAGGGCGGGGGCTGACCCGCCCCACTGCCGTACGGATCGTGCGATGCGTCGTACGGCGAGCCCTGCCCCGCACCGGACGGGGGCTGACCCTGACCGTACGGGGGCTGCGGGGGCTCCTGCTGCGGGGGCCGCTTCCTGAACGGGTCGTCCTCCGGCGGCTCGCCGCCGCCGGAGCCGGGGGGCGGTTCGGTGGTCATGCCCCCGAGTCGACCGCGAACCCGCGGACTCCGCACCCGGCGAGCGGCCGTCCGGGGGACGGGGCGCCCGGACGCGGAGGCACGCAGGTGCGGCCTTACGGGGGTGCGGCCCTACCGCGGCCCTACCGGGGGTGCCGGGTACAGGGGTGTGGGTATCAGCCGGCGACGAACGTGTGCGCCGCCTTGTCGTGCCAGCACTGCCGCCACGGCCTGTCGAACAGGCCCCATACGACGCCCACCACACCGACGACGAGCAGACCGGGCACGCTGTAGACGAGCCAGCGGCTCAGCGCCGCCCGGAAGGACGGGGGTTCGCCGCCCTCGATGTCCCGCACCTGCAGACCGAACAGCTTCTTGCCCAGCGTGCGGCCCCACTTCGCGGTCGGCACGGCTTCGTACACGATCCCGAAGACCAGCAGTACGGCGAGGACGATCCCGAGGTACACCGACGTCGTGCCGTCGAGCAGCCAGACGGTGACGGTCTCTCCGGTGAGCTTGGCGGCGTCGACCTTCGCGGTCACATGGTCGAGGGCCTTCACTCCCAGCGGCACGGCGGCGGCCGCGGTGACGGCCGCGACGACGAGCGTGTCCACGAGCCGGGCTGCCAGTCGCTTGCCGAGGCCCGCGGGACGGGCCTCGGACGCCCGCCGGGCGGCCGCCTGGAAGATGTCGTCGACCGGCGGCTTCCAGGGTGCGACGGGCCCGTCCTCGGCTCCCGCGAGCTGGTGCACCTGCTGCGCCCACGAGGACTGCCCGCCGCCGGGACCGGCGGCCATCGGCACGGCGCCCTGCGGGGACCGCGCCTGGGGGCCGCCGGCTTGCTGGGGCACGCTCGGAGCGCCCTGCTGGGGGCCGGGGGCGGACGCGGGCGCCTGGGCGCCGGGTTGCGCGGCCGGGAACCCCGCGGGGCCCTGCGGAGCCGGAGCCGGAACGGGCGCGGGGGCCGGAACGGGCGCGGGGGCGGGAGCGGGTGCGGGGGCCGGTGCGGCGGCCGCGACGTGGGCCGGGCCCTGCGGGGCCGGGACGCCCGGGGGCTGACCCGCCGCCGCACGGTCGGCGGCCGCCTTGCCGGCTCCGAAGCCGGGCTTGGCGGGGGCGGCGCCTGGTCCGGCCGGCGCCCCGACCGGACCCTGCGCGCCGAAGGCGGCGGAAGCGGCCGGGGCGGCTGGGGCTGGGTCGCCGAACGCAGGGGTCGCGGGGGCTCCAGGGGTCCCGGGGGCCGACGCGGGGCCGGGGCCCTGGGCGGCGGCGGGGAACGCGGGCGCGTTGCCCGCCGGGCCGGGCGTGCCCGTCGGCCGCGCGCCGGACGCGCCGTCCTGGTGGCCGGTGCGCGGGGCCGGCGCGCGGAAGGTGACCGTGCCCTCGTCGGGGACGAGCCCCGGGGGGCCGGAGGTACCGGACGCGGGGGCGGCGCCGCCGCCCGCCGTCGGCCGGCGGAAGACGAACGTACCCCCGGAGACCACGTCCCCGGCGGCGGCGTCTTCCTCCGGTTCCGCGGGCGGGATCGTCGACGTGCCGTCCGTGCTCGTGGACACGCCCTCGGGCTGCGCCGGGGCGGGCGAGGGCACCCTCGGGTCGGCGCCCTGCGGGGCGCCCCAGGAGACCCGGCGGTCCTGGTCGCCGCCGAAGCCGGACTGGTGGGCACGGTCGGCGCCCCACGCGGAGGCGGGCTCGGGACGACCGCCGTACGGGTCCGCCGGTGCCGGGTCCTCGTCGAAGAAGTGCGGGCCGGTCTCCTCCACGGAGGCCTGCGGCGCGCCGGACGGGGGCGTGAGCGGGCGGCCGTCGGAGGGCGCCGGCCGGCTGGTGCCCGGTACCCAGGAGGCACCGTTCCAGTACCGGACGTATCCAGGGATGGACGGGTCCGGGTAGTACCCCTCGCGGGGCCTGTCGTCGCCGGGTGCCGGGGTTGGGGCGCTCATGTCCGTCGTCCCGTATCTGCTCGGGGGTGGGATGGGGGGCTCCACATCTATCAGACCGACGCAAGCCCCACTGCCAGTCCTGTCGGACCCGCCCCTTTCCGGGCAACCCCGTGCACGCTCTTCACACGTTCGGAACGCCCGCCGAAGCCCGGGACCCGAACCCGCCGAAAAAAGTTCTCCGAACCCGCGTAATGGTTCCGGGCCGGGCCGCTCTCCACTCGTACGGGCCCACCGCGGGTCCGCGCGAGGTCCGTCTCGAGAGGGGAACCGACATGCATCACACCGTGGTGGAACGCGAACTGGAGCTCAAGCTGATCCTGTCGCCGGAGCGCAGCATCCCGGTCCCGGCCCGGCTGGCCTACCGCAGCGACGACCCGTTCGCCGTCCACGTCGCCTTCCACATCAACTCCGAGCACCCGGTCGACTGGACGTTCGCCCGTGAACTGCTCGTGGAGGGCGTGTTCCGGCCGTGCGGGCACGGGGACGTGCGGGTGTGGCCGACGAAGGTGGAGGGGCGCAGCGTCGTGCTGATGGCGCTGAGCTCGCCCGACGGGGACGCGCTTCTCGAGGCGCCCGCGGCGCAGGTGTCCGCCTGGCTGGAGCGGACGCTGCGGGTGGTGCCGCCGGGTACCGAGGGTGAGCAGCTCGGCATCGACGACGGCCTGGCCGAGTTGCTCGCCCCGACTCCCGCGGACGACCTGTGGCTGTGCGACCCGTGGCCGTCGGACGAGTCCGTGGACGGGGAGTGAGGCGCGGCCCCGGGTCACGGCCCCGGTGCCGGTCGCGGTCGCCGTCGCGGCGGTGTCAGAACAGTTTGCCGGGGTTGAGGATGCCCAGCGGGTCGAAGGCCGCCTTGACCGCCCGCTGCATCTCCACCCCCACCGGGCCGATCTCGCGTGCCAGCCACTCCTTCTTCAGCACGCCCACGCCGTGCTCGCCGGTGATGGTGCCGCCGAGTTCCAGGCCGAGGCCCATGATCTCGTCGAAGGAGTCGCGGGCGCGCCGGCACTCGTCGGGGTCCGCCGCGTCGAAGCAGACCGTGGGGTGGGTGTTGCCGTCGCCCGCGTGGGCGACGACCCCGATGGTCAGCCGGTGCTTCTCCGCGATGCGCTCGACGCCTTCGAGCATCTCGCCGAGCCTGGACCGGGGCACGCACACGTCGTCGATCATCGTCGTGCCCTTGACGGCCTCCAGGGCGACGAGCGACGACCGCCGTGCCTGGAGCAGGAGTTCGGACTCGGCGAAGTCGTCGGCGGGGACCACCTGGGTGGCGCCGGCCGCCTCGCACAGCGCGCCGACGGCGGCGAGGTCGGCGGCCGGGTCGGGGGTGTCGAAGGCGGCCAGCAGCAGGGCCTCGGTGGTCTCCGGGAGCCCCATGTGGGCCAGCTCGTTGACGGCTCTGACCGTCGTGCGGTCCATGAGTTCGAGGAGGGACGGGACGTGTCCGCCGGCCATGATCCGGCACACCGCGTCGCAGGCGGCGGCCCCGGACGCGAACTCGGCCGCCAGCACCAGCTGCCGCGGCGGCTGCGGCCTGAGCGCGAGGACCGCCCGGACGACGATGCCCAGCGAGCCCTCCGAGCCCACGAACAGGCGGGTGAGGTCGTATCCGGCGACGCCCTTCGCCGTGCGGCGGCCGGTGGTCATCAGACGGCCGTCGGCGAGCACGACGTCCAGGCCGAGGACGTACTCGGCCGTCACCCCGTACTTGACGCAGCACAGCCCGCCCGACGCGGTGCCGATGTTGCCGCCGATCGTGCACATCTCCCAGCTGGAGGGGTCGGGCGGGTAGTAGAGGCCGTGTTCGTTGACCGCGCGGGAGAGCGCGGCGTTGACGACGCCCGGTTCGACGACGGCGATCCGGTCGACCGGGTTGATCTCGATGATCCGGTCCATCTTCGTCAGGGAGAGGACGACGCAGCCCTCGGAGGCGTTGGCGGCCCCGGACAGTCCGGTGCGGGCGCCCTGCGGGACGACCGGGACACGCAGCTCGGTCGCCGTGCGCATGACGTGCTGGACCTCTTCGACGGTGCGCGGCAGCACCACCGCGGCGGGGATGCCGGCCGGGCAGAAACTGGCCATGTCGTTGGCGTAGGCGCCCGTGATGTCCGGGTCGGTGAGGACGGCCTCGGGGGGCAGGCCGACGAGCAGACGGTCGACGAGGTGACGGCTCATGATCACAGGTTCGCACCCGGGGCCATCGGTGTGAACCCCGTCCGCCCGACCCTTCGGCTGACGTCATACGGTCGTCGTACTGACGCACAGTGAGCGCCATGGAGAACAGCGCCATGGAGAACGCAGAGCGCGCCGCCGAAGAGCGCACCGCCCCCGAAGCGGCCGCCGCGGGCGACGCGGCTCCCGCGGCCACCGGCACGGTTTCCCGGTTGCGTCGGCGGCTGCTCGTCGGCTCGCTCGTGGGGTGTCTCGCGCTGGGCGGCGGAGTGCTGCTGTGCCTGCCCGGTGGGCAGCCCGCGGTGCGTCGGGCGCCCGCGGCGGCTCCGGGGGCGCAGGCGGGCACGGCGGTCCGTGCGGGGGTGCCGGCCGCGTTGCCGGATCTGGCGGTGCTGATCGACGAGCGCGAGAGCCGGGTGCGGGCGCATCCACGGGACGCGCGGTCCTGGGCGGTGCTGGGCACGGCCTACCTCGAGCAGGGTCGGCGCACCGCCGATGCCGCCGCCCTGTACCCGAAGGCCGAGCAGGCGTTGCGGACCTCGCTGAAGGTGCGCCCGAAGGCCAACGCCGAGGCCCTCGACGGTCTGGCGGCGCTGGCGAACGCGCGCCGTGACTTCCGGGCGGCCCTGTCCTTCGGCGAGGCCGCGCGCAGGCTGGCGCCGAAGCGCTGGACGACGTATCCGCAGCTGATCGACGCGTACACGGGCCTCGGCGACCACAAGAAGGCCCGCAAGGCCCTCGACTCGCTGACGGCGCTGCACTCCGGTCCTGCCGTGCGGGCCCGGGCGGCGGGCGTCTACTGGGACCGGGGCTGGCGTGAGGACGCGCAGGCCGCGCTGGCCGACGCGGCGGCCGGTGCCTCCTCCCCCGCCGAGCAGGCGGCCTGGCTGGAGCGGGCGGGGCAGCTGGCCTGGGAGCGCGGTGAGCGGGCGGACGCCCTGCGGCACTTCCAGGAGGCGGTCAGGATCGACCCCGACCAACGGGCCGCGCAGGCCGGGCAGGGGCGGGCGCTGGCGGCTCTGGGGCGGACCTCGGAGGCGTTGAACGCGTACCAGGTGGCGCTCGCCAAGCAGCCGTCGCCGGGTTACGCGCTGGAGCTGGGCGAGCTGTACGAGTCGCTTGGGCTCACGCAGGCGGCGCGCGTGCAGTACGACCTGCTGCGGGCCCGGGTGCGGCAGGACGCGACGGGCGGGGTGGACGGGCAGCTGGTGCTCGGCCGGTTCGAGGCCGACCACGGGGATCCGGCCTCGGCGGTACGGCGGCTGCGGGCCGAGTGGCGCCTGCAGCCGGGGATCGCGGTCGCGGACGCGCTGGGCTGGGCGCTGCACCGGGCCGGGGACGACAAGGAGGCGCTGAAGTTCGCCATGATCGCCACCGACCGCGTGCACGGGGGCGCCATGCACAGCGCGCCGTACATGTACCACCGGGGCATGATCGAGCGGGCGCTGGAGATGCCGGGGCCGGCCCGGCGGCACCTCCAGGAGGCCTTGCAGATCAACCCGTACTTCTCGCCGCTGCTCGGCCCGGTGGCCCGGGCGGCGGTGGCCCGGCTGGGCGGCGAACCGGCCCCGGCCGAGCTGCCCGAGTAGGGCTCGCACCGCCACCCTCCGGCACCGCCGCCCACCCCGATCGACGCGTCGCGGGTGCCCGGCGCGTCGCGGGTGATCAGCGCCGTCACGCGTGATCAGAGCCGTTACGGGTTGCCGCGCTACAGGTTGCCGCGCTTCTCCTGCTCGCGCTCGATCGCCTCGAACAGGGCCTTGAAGTTGCCCTTGCCGAAGCCCATCGAGCCGTGCCGTTCGATGATCTCGAAGAAGACGGTCGGCTTGTCCTGGACCGGCTTGGTGAAGATCTGGAGCAGATAGCCGTCCTCGTCGCGGTCGGCGAGGATCTTCAGCTCGCGCAGGGTCTCGACCGGGACGCGGGTGTCGCCGACCCACTCGCCGAGGGTGTCGTAGTAGGAGTCGGGGGTGTCGAGGAACCGGACCCCGGCCGCCCGCATCGTCCGTACCGTCTGCACGATGTCGTTGGTGTTGAGCGCGATGTGCTGGACGCCGGCGCCGCCGTAGAACTCCAGGTACTCGTCGATCTGGGACTTCTTCTTGGCGATGGCGGGCTCGTTGATCGGGAACTTGACCTTGAGCGTGCCGTCCGCGACGACCTTCGACATCAGGGCGCTGTACTCGGTGGCGATGTCGTCGCCCACGAACTCCTTCATGTTCGTGAAGCCCATGACCTTGTTGTAGAAGCCGACCCACTCGTTCATCCGGCCGAGTTCGACGTTGCCGACGCAGTGGTCGATCGCCTGGAAGGTGCGGTGGGCGGGCGGTTCGACGATCGGCTCGGCGACGGCGAAGCCGGGGAGGTAGGGGCCGTCGTAGCCGGAGCGGTCGACGAGGGTGTGGCGGGTCTCGCCGTAGGTGGCGATCGCGGCGAGGACGACGGTGCCGTGCTCGTCCTTCAGCTCGTACGGCTCGGCGACCGAGCGGGCGCCGTGCTCGATCGCGTAGGCGTACGCGGCCCGCGCGTCGGGGACCTCGATGGCCAGGTCGACGACGCCGTCGCCGTGCTCGGCCACGTGCCGCTCGAGGAAGTGGCCGTGGCTGGTGGCGGCCTTGATGACGGAGGTCAGGACGAAGCGGGCCGAGCCGTTGGTGAGCACGTACGAGGCGGTCTCGCGGCTGCCGGTCTCCGGTCCGGAGTAGGCGACCAGCTTCATGCCGAAGGCGGTGGAGTAGTAGTGCGCCGCCTGTTTGGCGTTGCCCACGGCGAAGACGACCGCGTCCATTCCCTTGACCGGGAAGGGGTCGGCCTGCCGGGCGGTGTCGGGAGTGTGGTGTGTGGTCTGCGTCATAGCCGAAGCCTCGCGCCGGGCAGCAAGGTGCGCAATAGTTCGCTTCATGGCTGGGCAATGTGTTCAGCGGTACGGCGGTTTCGACCGGCTTTCTGTACAGGGTGACCATCTCGGAGGCGGGCGGGTATGGCGATCGACCGACTGGACGGCCGGATCATCGTGTTGCTGGCCCGGGAACCGCGCCTGGGGGTGTTGGAGATGTCCCGGCGGCTGGGAGTGGCCCGGGGGACGGTGCAGGCGCGGCTCGACCGGCTTCAGTCGAATGGAGTCATCCGGGGATTCGGCCCCGAGGTCGATCCGGCGGCGCTCGGCTACCCGGTCACGGCGTTCGCCACGCTTCAGATCCGGCAGGGACAAGGAGCCGACGTACGGGCCCACTTGGGGACCGTGCCGGAGGTGCTGGAGCTGCACACCACCACCGGCAGCGGGGACATGCTGTGCCGGCTGGTGGCCCGCTCCAACGCCGATCTCCAGCGGGTGATCGACCTGGTCGTCGGTTTTGATGGCATTGTCCGGGCCTCCACCGCGATCGTGATGGAGAACCCCGTTCCGCTGCGGATCATCCCGCTGGTGGAGCAGGCGGCCGAGGACGACCGGGACAGGCCCTGACCCAGCGGACCTGACCCGGAGCTGGTCCGGGTCGGGTCGACATGGGGCGGTGAGGGCGCGTGAGCTTCTGGGAGTACCTGGGCAACCGTCACCAGCAGTTGCTCACCGACGCCTACCAGCAGGCCAGCCTCGTCTTCCAGTGCATGCTCATGGCGACCGCGATCGGTGTCGTGATCGGGGTCGTCACCTACCGCAGCGGCTGGGCGGGCAACCTCGCCACCCTCGGCACCTCGGCGATCCTGACCGTCCCGTCGCTCGCGATGATCGGTCTGCTGATCCCGCTCGTGGGGCTCGGCGTACCGCCGACGGTGATCGCGCTGACCCTGTACGGACTGCTGCCGGTGGTGCGCAACGCGATCGTGGGGCTGCGCGGCGTCGATCCCACGCTCGTGGACGCGGCCAAGGGCATCGGGATGTCCTCGGCGATGCGGCTGCTGCGGGTCGAGCTGCCGCTGGCCTGGCCGCCGATCCTGACCGGTATCCGGGTCTCGACACAGATGCTGATGGGCATCGCGGCCATCGCCGCCTACGCCTCCGGGCCCGGCCTGGGCAACGAGATCTTCCGCGGCATCGCCTCGCTCGGCAGCAAGAACGCGCTCAACCAGGTCCTGGCGGGCACGCTCGGGATCATCGTCCTGGCCCTGCTGTTCGACGCCGCGTACGTCCTCATCGGACGGCTGACGATTCCCAGGGGGATCCGTGTCTGAGACCGAGTCCGGGGGCGGCGCCCACGGGGCGACGATCGAGCTGGTGAACCTCACCAAGCGCTATCCGGGCAACCCCAACCCCGCAGTCGACAACGTCACCATGGAGATCAAGGCGGGCGAGACCGTCATCTTCGTCGGCCCGTCGGGCTGCGGGAAGTCGACCACACTGAAGATGATCAACCGGCTGATCGAGCCGAGCGGCGGCCGGATCCGGATCGACGGCGAGGACGTCACCGACATCGACCCGGTGAAGCTGCGCCGCAAGGTCGGGTACGCGATCCAGTCGTCCGGGCTTTTCCCGCACATGACGGTCGCGCAGAACATCGCGCTCGTGCCGAAGATGATCGGCTGGCCGAAGGGCCGGATCCGGGACCGGGTGGAGGAGATGCTCGACCTGGTCGGGCTCGACCCCGGCGAGTTCCACGGCCGCTATCCGCGCCAGTTGTCCGGCGGGCAGCAGCAACGGGTCGGTGTGGCACGGGCGTTGGCGGCGGATCCGCCCGTCCTGCTGATGGACGAGCCGTTCGGCGCGGTGGACCCGATCACCCGCGACCACCTCCAGGACGAGCTGATCCGGCTCCAGCACGAGCTGCACAAGACGATCGTGTTCGTCACCCACGACTTCGACGAGGCGATCAAGCTGGGCGACCGGATCGCGGTGCTGCGCGAACGCTCGCACATCGCCCAGTTCGACACCCCGGAGGCGATCCTCACCAACCCGGCGGACGACTTCGTGTCCGGGTTCGTCGGGGCGGGGGCGGCGCTGAAGCGGCTCAACCTGAGCCGGGTACGGGACGTGGAGATCACCGACTACCCGACGGTGACCGTCGACGACCCGCTCCAGACCATCTTCAACAAGCTCCGCTCCAGCGGCACGAACGAGATCCTGCTCCTCGACCAGCGCAGACGCCCCTACAAGTGGCTGCGCCGCGGGGACCTGATGCGGGCCAGGGGCTCGCTGGCGCGGGCCGGAACCCTGGTCAGCGACACGGTGACGAAGGACGCCACCCTGCGGGACGCGCTGGAGGCGGTGCTGACCGACAACACCGGGCGGGTCGCGGTCACCGGGCGGCGGGGCGAGTACACCGGGGTCGTCGACATGGAGACGCTGCTGAACTCCGTGCACGAGCTGCTGGAGGCCGACCGGTTGGAGGCGCTGGAGGCCCAACACGAGCTGGAGGAGGCCCGGGCCGCGCAGACGCACGCGGAACAGGAGGGCCCGGGCGGGGAGGCGAAGGCGTGAGCACCCCCGACCTGCACGAGATCGCCGGCCCGGAAGGGACTCCCGGGCCGCGGGACGAGGCCGAGGACGGGCTGCAGGAGTCCAGGACCCCACCGGCGCCGCCCCGCCGTCGCCTCACCTGGCAGAAACTGACCTTTCTGCCCGCCTTCCTCGTCGCCCTGCTGCTCGCGACCTGGCTGTGGTTCCAGCAGGCGGACCTGGACCCGATCTCGGAGAACGCGCTGTCGAACGGGCAGGTGTCCAAGGCGCTGTGGCAGCAGGTGCAGCTCACGGTGATCTCCACCTTCTTCGTGCTGATCATCGCGATCCCGCTCGGCATCCTGCTGACCCGGGGTTCGCTGCGCAGGGCGACACCGTTCGCGATGGCCGTCGCCAACATGGGGCAGGCGACGCCCGCCATCGGTCTGCTCGCCCTGCTGGTGATCTGGCTGGGCACGGGCACGAAAGCCGCTCTGATCGGCATCATCGCCTACGCGATCCTGCCGGTGCTCGCGAACACCATCGCGGGCCTGAAGTCGAACGACCCGACGCTGCTGGAGGCGGCCCGTGGCATCGGGATGTCCGCGCTGGGCGTGCTCCGCAAGGTCGAGCTGCCGCTGGCCGTCCCGCTGATCCTGGCCGGCGTGCGGACGGCCCTCGTCCTCAACGTGGGCACGGCGACCCTGGCGACCTTCGGCGGGGGCGGCGGCCTGGGCGTGCTGATCACCACCGGCATCACCAACCAGCGCATGCCGGTGCTGGTGCTGGGCTCGATCCTCACCGTCTCGCTGGCACTGCTCGTCGACTGGCTGGCCTCACTGGCGGAAGTGCTGCTGCGGCCGCGGGGGTTGGAGGTGGACTCGTGAAGCGCTCCCGCCCGGTGATCGCCGGGGTGCTGGTGGCACTGACCTGTGGGCCGGCCGGGTGCGGGCTCACCAGCGGCTCCCCCATGGTCGACGACGTCTCGCCCGGGTCGATCGGACAGGGCGAGCCGCTCAAGGGCGCCGATCTCACCGTGACGTCCAAGTCGTTCACCGAGAACCTCATCCTCGGCGCGATGATGGGCATCGCCTTCCAGGCGGCCGGCGCGGACGTCCTGGACCGCACCGGCATCCAGGGCTCCATCGGCTCGCGCGAGGCGGTCAGGAACGGCGACGCCGACGCCATGTACGAGTACACGGGCACCGCCTGGATCACCTACCAGGGCAACAGCGAACCCATCACCGATCCGCAGGCGCAGTGGCAGGCCGTGCACGACGCCGACCTGGAGAACGGCGTGACCTGGCTGCCTCCGTCGAGGCTGAACAACACGTACGCGCTGGCCATGAACCAGGCCAACTTCAAGAAGTACCGCACCAGGACGCTGTCGCAGGTGGCCGCGCTGTCGAAGTCCGACCCGAAGGCCGTGACGCTCTGCGTGGAGAGCGAGTTCGCCAACCGCGCGGACGGGCTGCCCGGCATGGAGAAGGCGTACGGGATGGCCGTGTCGGCGTCGCGGATCACGCAGATGGACACCGGGATCATCTACACCCAGGTCCAGAAGGGGACATGCACCTACGGGGAGGTGTTCACCACCGACGGGCGCATCAAGTCCATGAACCTGGTGGTGATGGCCGACGACAAGAAGTTCTTCCCCAACTACAACGCGGCTCCCGTGATCAACTCCAAGGCGCTGAAGAAGTGGCCGGCGATCGCGAAGGTCATCGACCCGGTGACGAAGAAGCTGGACAACACGGTGGCCCAGGACCTGAACGCCAAGGTGGACGTCGACGGGGAGGATCCCCACCAGGTGGCCCTGGACTGGATGAAGAAGGAGGGGTTCGTGAAGTAGGGGCGAACTCCGCCGGCGGAACGCCGCCGACCGACGCCCCACACCCACGCACCGGACCGAGAGGCATCGCCATGTACATCGAGCACCAGCTCGCCCTGTCCCGCAACGCCGAGCTCCGCGCCCGGGCCGACGCCCACCGCCTCGCCGTCGAGGCCAAGCGCCCGAGCGAACTGCGTAGCCGCCTCGGCCGGACCCTCGTGGAGGTGGGGCTGCGGCTCGCCGCGGCGCCCGGGGCGAACAACCCGGCCGTCGCCTGGTAGCGGACCGCTAACAGCTCGGGACCGAGCCCTTGCCCTTCTCCAGGGCGGTCAGTGCGCTCACCGTGCCCTTCAAGGTGGTGACCGGGATCAGCCGGAGCCCCTTCGGCAGCTCGGACTTGGCGTCGGCGCACTCGGCCTTCGGCACCAGGAACACCGTCGCCCCGTCCCGCCGGGCGGCCTGCGTCTTCAGTGCCACACCGCCGACCGCGCCGACCGTACCGTCGGCCTCGATGGTTCCGGTGCCGGCGATCGTGCGGCCGCCGGTCAGGTCGCCGCCGCTGCCGTCGCCGTCGAGCTTGTCGACGATGCCGAGCGAGAACAGCAGCCCGGCGCTGGGGCCGCCCACGTCGGACAGCTTCAGGGTGACCTTGATGCCGTCGTCCTCGCGGTCGAGGTACTTCAGGGCGGCCTCGGTCGCGGCGTCCTGGGACTGCCGCATCTGCTCGGTGTTGTGCTGCTCGATCTCCTTGGTGCTCTCCCCGCTGGGGTACACGGAGTCGCGCGGCATGATCGCCTGGTCGGTACGGAACCAGCCGTCGACGACGTCGGAGAGGCTGACGTCCGTGTCGGGATTGGTCGCCTCGATCGTCGTCATCCGCAGCTGCCCGCTCGTGTCCCGGACGGGCGCGCCGGTGATCGTGATGACCGGGGTGCCCTTGTTCTCGCCGAGGACGTTCGCCGTCATGCCCGGCTGCGCCACCGAGAACGGCAGCGGCGCGAACGCGGCCGTCGCGAGCAGCGTCACGAGCGGCAGTGCGCAGACGGTGAGGGCCTTGGGGCGTGAGAGGCGTGAGAGCACGAGGTCAATCTAACGTGACGACGAGTTCCGGCTCGCGGCTGGATGTCGTCCGGCCGACCGCGAGCCCCTGCTCCGGCCGCTCCCCGCCCTCCCCCGCCCCTCCCGACACCTCGCCCACACGGCGCAGGCGCGGCGCGCAGGCATGGTGCGCAGGCGCGGTGCGTCAGCGCAGTGCCTCCGCCACCTCCCGCGCCGCGTCCACGACCCGGGGCCCCACCCGCTCGGGCACCGCGTCGGCCAGCATCACCACGCCCACACTGCCCTCGACGCCGGTCACGCCCAGCAGCGGAGCCGCGGCCCCGCTCGCGCCGGCCTCCAGCTCCCCGTGCGTCAGCGTGTAGCCGGGTTCGTCGGCCGGCCGCGCCGGGTTCTGCCGCGCGAAGAGGATCGCCCGGCCGGCGGCGCCACGGTCCAGCGGATGCCGGAACCCTGCCCGGTACGCCACGTGGTAGTCGGTCCAGGTCGGCTCGACGACGGCGACGGCGAGCGCCTCCGTCCCGTCCACCAGGGTCAGATGCGCGGTCGCGCCTATGTCCTCGGCCAGCGACCGCAGCGCGGGCAGCGCGGCCTCCCGTACCAGCGGATGCACCTGGCGGCCGAGCCTCAGCACCCCGAGGCCGACCCTGGCTCGCCCGCCCAGGTCACGCCGTACGAGTGCGTGCTGCTCCAGTGTGGCGAGCAACCGGTACACCACGGTCCGGTTGACGCCCAGTTTGTTGGAAAGTTCGGTGACGGTCAGCCCGTGGTCGGTATCGGCCAGCAGTTTGAGGACCTTCAGTCCTCGATCGAGCGTCTGGGAGGTCTCCGCGGTCACGACGCCCACTCCTTAAGTGGTGAGGTCGGCAACCTCCGTCGCGGCGGATGCGTCACCGAGTCCCGTCAGTGACGCGCGTCAGAGGCCGCCGATCGACAGATGGGCCCGGCGTGTCCGGGCCCAGTCGCTTCACGGCTGCGCTCCGCGGCGGCGCTGCCACGGGGCGTGTGCGTAGCGGGACAGTAGCGAAGCAGGTTCGCTGAGCGGAAGGCTCCGTCCAGAATCCGGTCAGTGGCCGGTATGGACTACTTGCATTTATCCCGATACGTACGGAGCGTGACGTCGTGGCTCGCGCCCCCCGTCAGGGACCGGGGGCCCGGATGAGGCCTCACTTCATCCGGGTCGCCCACTCCTGCACCTTGGCGATGCGCTGCCGCAGCTGCCCCGCCGTCGCCTCCGCGCTCGGCGGCCCGCCGCAGACCCGCCGCAGCTCGGTGTGGATCACACCGTGCGGCTTGCCGCTCTGGTGGACGTACGCCCCGACCATCGTGTTGAGCTGCTTGCGCAGCTCCATCAGCTCCTTGTGCGAGACGACCGGCCGCCGCTCGGCCGGCAGTTCCAGCAGATCGGCCTCGGAGTCCGGTCGCTTCCTGCTGTGCGCGATCTGCTTCGCCTGGCGCTTCTGGAGCAGCATCTGCACCTGGTCGGGCTCCAGCAGCCCCGGGATGCCGAGGTAGTCCTGCTCCTCCTCGCTTCCCGGGTGGGCCTGCATGCCGAACTCGGCGCCGTTGTACATCACCCGGTCGAAGACGGCCTCGGACTCCAGCGCCTCGAAGGCGAACTGCTCCTGCTCGCCGGTGTCCTCATCCTGCTCCTTGTTCGCCTCGTCCATCTCCTGCTCGGACTCGGCGTACGGATCCTCCTCGCCCTCCTTCTTGGGCTTGTCGAGGGCGTGGTCGCGCTCGACCTCCATCTCGTTGGCGAAGGTGAGCAGATCGGGCACGGTCGGGAGGAAGACGGAGGCGGTCTCGCCGCGCCGCCGGGACCGCACGAAGCGCCCGACGGCCTGGGCGAAGAAGAGGGGCGTGGAGATGGTCGTCGCGTACACCCCGACGGCGAGCCGGGGCACGTCGACACCCTCCGACACCATCCGCACCGCGACCATCCAGCGGTCGTTGCTGCCGCTGAAGTCGTCGATGCGGCTGGACGCGCCGGTGTCGTCGGACAGGACGAGCGTCGCCTTCGTCCCGGTGATCTCCCGGATCAGCTTGGCGTAGGCGCGGGCCGACTCCTGGTCGGAGGCGATGACGAGCGCGCCGGCGTCCGGGATGGCCTTCCTGACCTCGGTGAGCCGCTGGTCGGCGGCGCGCAGCACGCTCGGCATCCACTCGCCGCGCGGGTCCAGCGCCGTACGCCAGGCCTGACTGACCGCGTCCTTGGTCATCGGCTCGCCGAGCCGCGCCGCGATCTCGTCCCCCGCCTTGGTCCGCCAGCGCATGTTTCCGCTGTAGGAGAGGAAGATGACGGGCCGGACGACCTGGTCGGCGAGCGCCGAGCCGTACCCGTAGGTGTAGTCGGCGGCCGACCGCCGAATCCCGTCGTTGCCCTCTTCATAGGTGACGAAGGGGATGGGATTGGTGTCGGAGCGGAACGGCGTACCGGTGAGCGCGAGGCGACGGGTCGCGGGCTCGAAGGCCTCGAGACAGGCCTCGCCCCAGGACTTGGAGTCACCGGCGTGGTGGATCTCGTCGAGGATGACGAGGGTCTTGCGCTGTTCGCTCCGGTTGCGGTGCAGCATCGGGCGGACGCCGACGCCCGCGTACGTCACGGCGACGCCGTGGTAGTCCTTGCTGAGCGGGCCCGCGCTGTACTCGGGGTCCAGCCGGATCCCTATCCGCGCGGCAGCCTCCGCCCACTGCTTCTTCAGATGCTCGGTCGGCGCGACCACGGTCACCTGCTGCACGACATGGTGGTGCAGCAGCCAGGAGGCGAGGGTGAGCGCGAAGGTCGTCTTGCCGGCGCCGGGTGTGGCGACGGCGAGGAAGTCGCGCGGCTGCTCCTGGAGGTACTTCTCCATCGCCCCCTGCTGCCAGGCCCGCAGCTTGCTCGCGGTGCCCCAGGGGGCTCGGCCCGGGAAGGCCGGTGACAGGTGGTGGGAGTGGGAGGTGGAGGAAGCGGCGGTGGTAGTCACGGTCTCCGGGTTCGGGGCTCTCGGCTGTGTATGACAACCGGGCCACCCTACCGGCGGCCCGACGCCGTCAACGAGCGAACAAGGCCGGGTCGTACGCGGGTGGGACTCAGGTCACAGAAGACGGGCGGCGCCGGCTCGGCGCGCGAAGCGCGGCAACCGGTCCGCGATCCCGGGCACGTCGAGGACGCCCTGACACACGTCCAGCACGAACCGCTCGGCCTCGTCCACATCGAAGTCCACGTCCAGCGGATGACCGGCCAGGTGCAGATAGACCCAGGTCGCGTACCAGGAGATGCGCTTGTTGCCGTCGACGAGAGCGTGGTTGCGGGCCAGGGACTCCATCAGCGCAGCGGCCTTCCGCCACACGTCCGGGTAGGCGTCCTGCCCGAACACACTCGACCGGGGGCGGGCCAGGGCGGAGTCCAGCAGTCCGTAGTCGCGCACCTCGTCCGCCTCGAGCCGCCGGGTGAGGTTCAGCAGCTCGGGCAGCGTGAGGTAGTGCATCAGGCGAGCCTCCGGTTCAACTCGGCGCTGGCCCGCAGCACGTGCTCGGCGGCCTCCTCGAAGAGCCGCGCGTGCTCGTGCACGGCCTTGAGCACCGCGTCGTGCGCGAAGGCCTGCATGCTGCGTCCCTCCGCCTGGGCGCGCTCACGCAGGGCGTCGAGTTCCTCGTCCGTGAAGCGCAGGTTCAGTCCGGCCATGGCTCGACGGTACCGAGTGGTACCGGCCGGTACCACTCGGTTCTATCGCGATTCCGCCCGCAGCCGCGTCGTCACCCAGGCCCCGAACAGCGCGACGGCCGCCATCGGCAGGAAGACGGCGGCGAAGGCGGCCGGGTGCGAACCGGCGGACGCCGAGCCCGTGGCCGACGCCGACGCCGTATGCGCCACGCTCCCGCCGCCGAGCGCCGCGAAGGCGGCACCTCCCGCGGACAGCAGCAGCACGTTGGACAGCCCGTCCGAGATCTGGAGGGCGGCGGAGTTGGCCCCGGCCTCCTCGGGGGCGGACAGCTTCAGCAGCAGCACGCTCGAGGCGGCGATCACCAGCCCCATCCCCAGGCACCCGAAGCCCCAGGCGACGGCCACGGTCCAGACGGGCACGGAGTGGACCAGGACACTGGGCGCGGTGGCGATGGCGGCAGCCGCCAGCACCATCCCGAGCGCCATCAGCCGCTCCCGGTACGGCTCCGCCCACGGCCGTGACTGCACCCACGACCCCAGTGCCCAGGTCGCCCCGCCGGCCGCGAGCGAGAACCCGGCGAGGGTCGGGCTCAGCCCCCGCTCCGTCACGAGCATCAGCGGCACGAAGGACTCGGCGGCGACGAAGGACCCCGCGGCCACCCCGCGCAGCAGCACGACGGACGGCAGCCCACGGGCCGCCCGCCAGGTGCCGCGCGGGAGCAGCCCGAGCACGGCGGGCACGAGCAGCGCGATGCCCGCGGCGCCGGGGAGGAGGGAGACCGGCCGCAGGTCCTGGGCGGCGTACTGGAGCAGTCCGGCGCCGAGGGAGATCCCGAGGGCGAGCCGGATCCGCCGCCGGTCGAAGGCGCCCGCGGCCATGCCCTCCACGGGGCCGCCCGCCCGCCGCCGTATCTGGGGCAGCGCGAGCGCCAGCGGAAGCACCACGAGGGCGGGTATGCCGAGGAAGACCCACCGCCACCCCAGCTGCTCGGTCACCGCACCGGCGGCCAGTGGCCCGACCACGGACGGCACGACCCAGCAGGCGGCGAACGCGGCCATGATCGCGGGCCGCAGCCGCTCCGGGTAGGCCCGTCCGACGACGACGTACAGGGCGACGATCACCAGCCCCCCGCCGAGCCCCTGCACGGCCCGCCCGAGGATGAACATCCACATGCCCCCGGCGCTCCCGGAGAGGAGCAGCCCGGCCGCGAAGGCCGCGATGCCCCCGCCCAGCGCCCCGAGCGGCCCCCGCCGGTCCGACCACTGCCCGGCGAACACCATCCCGAACAGGCTGGTGGTGAAGTACCCGGAGAACGCGAACGCGTACAACGCCACCCCGTCGAGCTCCCGCGCCGCCACCGGCATCGCGGTACCCACGGCGGTCGCCTCGAAGGCGATGAGCAGCACGACGGAGACGATCCCGATGGTGAGGGCCCGGTGGGAACGCCCCAGAACGGTCCCGCCGGGATCGCCGGGGCCGTCACACGGCACCGCGGCAGCCGCGGCGGAACGGGACGGCAGGTCATCGTCGGCGACACCGGTGTCGCGGGGGTCGAGGGCAGCCATGAGGGCCAGCGTAAGGTCCACAACCGACATTGACCCCTGTCCGAAGACGGGTCCGCGCCCGGGACGATGGTCCTACGACCACCACCGCGCACTCCCGTTTCATGAACGGCGTATGGCAGTCCCATTGCAGCCCTCGCGTTCCCCTTGAGCCCCTCCTCTCCCCACCCGTACGGTCGACCCACCAAGTTCGGAACGGGGCGATCACCCCACTCCCGACCTGGCCGTGTGCCCGAGTGGCTTAGGGACTCGCCTGCAAAGCGAGTTACGCGGGTTCGATTCCCGCCATGGCCTCCGACCGGCCTTACCAGGCAGAACGAAAGGGCGGCACCCCTCGGGGGTGCCGCCCTTTCGTTCTGCCGTCTCGGTTCCCGTCCCGGCCGGCCTCGGAGGTTCGACGACGAGGCGGGGAGCGGCGCAGGACGTACAGGGACACTTCCGCCCCTGCGGACCGGCCAGTGGTCGTTGACGTAATAGTGCGTCGGGTGTGTGCGACGGGACGGCCGGGCGGCCGCGCCGCCACCTCGCGGCGGCCTACCGTGGTGACCTCGCACGTCCCCGCGGTACCTGGATCCGCTCGATCGCCGCGTGCACGCGGCCCGAACGTCCCGAGCGTCCCGAAGGTGCCGCGGCGCACTCGCGGCGTCCGGCCGCCTCCCCACCACGTCACACACGCGGCCACCGGGGCAACACACCTTTCCGTTCCCCCGATTTAACCTACGACCCCTTAACAAGCCCCTCTCTACGCGCGTAACTTGAGCCGACTCCCCCACACCGCCATCGGCCGTACACGACGTACGAGGAGACCTCCAGCGTGTCCAGACCCGTAGGAAACAGACCCCGCCGTGCCGCCTACGCGCTCATCTCCATGGGTGTGGCGAGCGCGTTCGCCATCACCTCGCTGCCCGCCGCCTACGCGACGCCGTCCGCCACCGCGGTGATCTCCGAGGTGTACGGCGGTGGCGGCAACTCGGGGGCCACCCTGACCCGGGACTTCGTCGAGCTGGGCAACGCGGGGTCGGCGGCCTATGACCTGGCCGGGTACAGCGTGCAGTACCTGCCGGGTGCGCCGTCGGCGTCCTCGCTGTGGCAGGTGACCGCGCTGAACGGGTCCGTCGCCCCCGGCGGGCGCTTCCTAGTCGCCGAGGCCGCCGGGACCGGGGGGAGCACCGCGCTGCCCACCGCCGATGCCACCGGGTCCGTCGCCATGAGCGCCACCAGCGGCACCGTCGCGCTCGTCTCCGGCACCACCGCCCTGACGTGCAAGACCGCCGCCGACTGCGCCGCCGACGGCAGGATCGTCGACCTGGTCGGCTACGGCAGCGCCCTCGTACGGGAGGGCAGCGGGCCGGCCACCGGAGCCTCGAACACGGCCGCCGTCGCGCGGAGCGCCGCTCTGGGCGACACCGACGACAACGCCGCCGATCTTTCGGCCGGAACCCCCTCGCCCGTCAACTCCGCCGGACAGACGCCCGGTTCGGGGGACGGCGGCGGGGACGGCGGAGACGGCGGCGGCAATCCGACCACGCCCGGCACCGTCCGCGTCCACGACATCCAGGGCACCACCCGGCTCTCCCCGCTCGCCGGGCAGACCGTCACCCGGGTGCCGGGCATCGTCACCGGGGTGCGGACCACCGGGTCCAAGGGGTACTGGATCCAGGATCCGGCCGCGGACGCCGACTCCCGCACCAGCGAGGGCGTGTTCGTGTACACCGGGTCCGCCACGCCCACCGTCGGCGTCGGCGACTCCGTGCTGGTCAGCGGCAAGGTCAGCGAGTACCACCCGAGCAGCACCAGCCAGTCGGTCACCGAGCTCACCGCTCCGACCGCGACCGTGCTGTCCGGCGGCAACGCGCTGCCCGCCGCCGTCACCGTGGACGCCACCAGCGTCCCCGCCGCGTACATCCCCACCGCCGGTGGCGGCAGCATCGAGTCGTCGGCCCTCGAACCGGCCGTGTACGCCCAGGACTTCTACGAGTCGACGGAGGGCATGCGGGTCGCGTTCTCCGACGCCCGTGTCGTCGGCGCGAGCGACGCGTACGGCGAGCTGTGGGTGACCGTCAAGCCGGACGAGAACGCCACGACCCGCGGCGGGACGCTCTACTCCTCCTACGACCAGCCGAACACCGGTCGGCTGGAGGTCATGTCCCTCGACACCACCACCTCCTTCCCCACCGCCGACGTCGGCGACGAACTGTCCGGCACCACCACCGGACCGCTCGACTACTCGACCTACGGCGGCTACAACGTCCAGGCCACGCAGCTCGGCACCCTGGTCGACAACGGGCTGAAGCCGGAGGTGACCCGTCGGCAGAAGGGCGACGAGCTCGCGGTCGCCACGTACAACGTGGAGAACCTGGACGCGCTGGACGCCCAGGAGAAGATCGACCGGCTCGCGCACGGTGTCGCGGTCAACCTCAACTCCCCCGACGTCGTCGCCCTGGAGGAGATCCAGGACGACAACGGCGCCGCCAACGACGGCACCGTCACCTCCGAGGCCACCCTGAAGCGGTTCACCGACGCCATCCGCGCCGCCGGCGGCCCCCGCTACCAGTGGCGCTACATCGCCCCCACCGACAACCAGGACGGCGGCGAGCCCGGCGGCAACATCCGTCAGGTCTTCCTCTTCAACCCCAAGCGGGTCTCCTTGACCGACCGGGCCGGCGGTGACGCCGTCACGGCCACCAGCGTGGTGAAGACCAGGAAGGGCGCGAGGCTCACCGCCTCCCCCGGGCGCATCGACCCGGCCTCCGACGCCTGGGACAACAGCCGCAAGCCGCTGGTCGGCGAGTTCGTCTTCCACGGTGAGACGGTCTTCGTGATCGCCAACCACTTCACCTCCAAGGGCGGCGACCAGCCGCTGCACGGCCGCTACCAGCCGCCGTCGCGCAGCTCCGAGACCCAGCGCCAGGCGCAGGCGGCCGAGGTGAACACCTTCGTCAAGTCCCTGCTCGCGGCGGACCGGAACGCCAAGACCGTGGTGCTCGGCGACCTCAACGACTACGAGTTCTCCCGGACCGTCACCACGCTCACCGACGGCAAGGTGCTCAAGCCGCTGATCACCACCCTGCCGGCCGCCGAGCGCTACACCTACGTCTACGACGGCAACTCGCAGACCCTGGACCACATCCTCACCAGCCCGGCCGTCACGCACTACGACTACGACGTGGTGCACATCAACGCCGAGTTCGCCGACCAGGCCAGCGATCACGACCCGCAGGTCGTACGGATCGACGTCGGCCGGTGCCGCAGGGACTGACCACGCGGAGCGGGAGAGCCGGTCCGGGCGCGGGGCTACGCGTACAGGCCCCCGCCCGCCTCGTCCTCGAAGACGCCCGGCCAGTACCGCCGGCCGTCGTCCGTGGGGACGGTCGGCACCGGGGCGGGGTCGCAGGCGACGGGGTCGACCGCGGCCAGGGTGCGGGACATCGTCTCGGCGAGCTGGTCGTAGGCCTCGGTCAGCCGGTGCACCGCGTCCAGGGCCCGCTCACGGCGTATCAGCCAGAGGGTGAACGCCAGCGTCGAGATGTCGGCGTTGAGCGGGCGCAGGCCGCGGTCCGGCTCGCTCCAGCTCAGCACCGCGCCCGTGACGCCGTCGACGACCAGGCTGGTGTCCTCGAGAAGATGGCCCAGGCGGATCAGCCGGTCGGCGTTCGCGGGCAGCAGCTCCTCGGTGAGGACACCGCCGCGGTCGTCCGCGTAGTACTCGGCGAGGGTCTGCAACGGCATGTCGGTCTCCAGCGAGAACCAGACGACCTGCTCCGGCAGGCCCACCTCGCGCAGGAAGCGGCGGGTCGGGGCGTGCGTCAGCGCCCTCGGGCAGTCGACGTCCTCGAAGCGGACGACCTCGCCGGAGCCGAACTCCTCGTCCAGGAGCCGGACCGGCAGATCCAGGGCCAGGCCGGACGCCGTGCCCGGGCCCGCCACCAGGGCCAGCGGGCGGATCACCGCGGCCAGCTTCCAGAAGGGGCCGGACGCGCCGCCCGTGTCCCTCGCGCCCTCCTCGAAGACGGCCAGCAGCTGCCGTGAGGCCTGCGCCACCGCCTTCGGCCCGAGCCGGCTCGCGTAGCAGGCGAACTGGCCGCGCAGGGCCGCCAGTTCGTCCACCGCCGTCGCGAAGCGCACCAGCTTCTCCAGGGAGGGCGCGAGCGGGCGGAGGTCCATCAGGTCGGGGCGGTCGTGCAGGAAGTACGTCGTGGAGATCTCGCCCGTCATCCCGTCGAGCAGGACGGACTCCGTCTCCCGGCCGTCGGCGCCCAGGAGTCCGCCTATCACCAGCCGGTCGCACAGCTCCGCCGCCAGGCGGCCGTCGGGGTCGCCCGTGGAGTCCCCGACCGTGCGCAGGCCGTCCGTGCGCAGCGCCTCGAACGTCAGCAGGCCGGCGTCGCCCGGAGTCGCGGGCAGACCGGGGCCGGTGAGCCAGCGGCGCGTCGGCGCGTGCGTGACGTACGGGTACAGCTCGTCCTCGGTGAAGATGATCGTCGTCGTGGCGGTGGTGGTCCTGGTCGTGCCCATCGGGTCCCCCGTGCGGAAAGTTGCGTGCGCCGTCCCACTGCTCCGCAGCCTATGCGGCACCACTGACAACGGCTCTGACCAGCGACAGCGCCCTGCACCCTGACAAGCACCCAGCACACCGGTCCCGCACTGACAGACGTCGGCGGAGCCCCGCGAGTTCCCTTCCCGTCCCGATCGCCCCTCAGGTGAGGTACACGCCGCCCAGCACCACGACCACCGCCGCCACCACGAACAGCGCGATCCAGCCCAGCAGCCTGCCCACGCTCGGCGGGGGTTCGTACTGCCGGGAACCCGGCTCCGGCTCGCTCACCGGTCCGTCACGACCGCCGCCTGGGGCCTTATCGGCAGCCGGTTCACCGGGCGGCCCGTCGCGGCCCGTACGGCGGAGGCGATGGCGGCGGGCGAGGTGACCACCGGGACCGCGCTGGCGGCCTTCGCCCCGAACGGGGCGACCACATCGCGTTCCTCGACCAGCTTGACGATCCGGATGTCCGGGGCGTCCAGGGCCGTGGGCAGCGCGTAGCCGGTGAGGTCGGGGTGGCGGATCAGACCCCTGGGCGTGCGGAGGTTCTCGGTGAGCGCGATCCCGACGCCCTGCGTCACACCGGCCTCGATGCGCGCGGTGAGCTGCGCCGGGTTGAGGATCCGGCCGACGTCCTGGGCGACCGCCAGTTCGACGACCCGGACCGAGCCGAGCTCGATGTCGACGTCCACGACCGCGCGGATCGCGCAGAAGGCGAGGCCGACGAAGGCGTCGCCCTGGCCGGCCGCGTCCAGCGGCTCGGTCGGGTGCGGGCGGCACTGTGCCGTCGCCCACAGCTCCTTGCCGTGCATCTCCTCCGAGACGGTCGTCGACAGGACGCCGTCGTACGAGGTGATCTTGCCGTCCGTGATCTGGAGCAGCTCCGTGGACATGCCGAACTTGTGCGCCAGGGGCTGGAGGAGCTGCGTGCGGACCATCTTCGCCGCGCGCTCCACCGCACCGCCCGAGACCCACGTGTGGCGGCCCCGGCAGCCGGGGCCCGCGGGCGGCTGGTCGGTGTCGACGGGGGCCACGTGCACCTCGTCGACGCCGAGCGTCTCCTGGACGATCTGGCGGGCCAGCGTCGTGAAGCCCTGGCCCGTCTCCACCGCCGCGCACAGGACCGTCGCGACACCGTCCTGGACCTTCACGGTCGCCGTGGAGACCTCGTCGGCCCCCTCCGCGCCCAGCATGTGCACCATGCCGAGGCCGTAGCCGACGCCGCGGCGCACCGCGCCCGGTTCGCCCGCGCCCTCGGGGCCGCCGGGCAGCAGCCAGTCCTCCTCGGGCGTGTCCTTCGGGAGTGCCGGGAGGGGGAATTCCTGGACGGCCTGGAGGAGTTCGGCCACGGGGGCCGGGCAGGTCACCGTCTGACCGGTCGGCAGGACGTCACCGGTCGCCATGGCGTTGCGCAGCCGCAGCTCCGCCGGGTCGACGCCGAGCTTCTTCGCCAGCTTGTCCATCTGCGCCTCGTAGGCGGCGCAGACCTGCATCGCTCCCTCGCCGCGCACATGGCCCGACGGCGGGTTGTTCGTGCGGACCGCCCAGCCCTCGATGAAGGCGTTCGGGACGACGTAGGGGCCGCAGGCGAAGGAGACGGCGGCGGCCAGGGCCTCGGCGGAGGTGTCGGCGTACGCGCCCGCGTCCAGCAGGATCTGCGCCTCGACCTTCACGAGCCGGCCGTCGGCGTCGGCGTGGTGGCGGTAGCGCAGCAGCGTCGGATGTCTGTGGGCGTGGCCGAGGAAGGACTCCTCGCGCGTGGCCGTGAGTTTCACCGGGCAGCCGGTCTTCAGCGCGAGCAGCCCGAGCGGGAGCTGGAAGCCCTGGTCCTCGCGGTCGGCGGTGGCGCCGGGCACCCCGGTGACGACGATCTTCACGCGCTCGGGTTCGAGGCCGTAGCAGGCGGCGGCGGTGTCCCGGTCGGTGTGCGGGTCGGTGGAGGCGAGGTAGAGCTCCACACCGCCGTCGGGACGGGGCACGGCGAGGCCGGCCTCGGCGCCGATCGGGGCGGGGTCGGCGCGGCCGATGCGGTACTGGCCCTCGACGACGACCTCGCCGGCCGCGGACGGGTCGCCGTGGTGCAGCGGGATGTGCCGGATCAGGTTGCCGTCGGGGTGCAGCGCCTCCGCCTCGAAGGCCTGCTCGGGGTCGATCACCGGATCGAGCACCTCGTACTCGACGATGACGGCCGCGGCGGCCATCCGCGCGGTGTCCGGGTGGTCGGCGGCGACGGCCGCGATGGGCTCGCCGTGGTGGCGTACGACGTCGGAGGCGAACACCGGGCGGTCGGCCTTGCCCCGGCCGTGCAGGGCGCGGCCGGGGACGTCCTCGTGGGTGACGACGGCCCGGACGCCGGGCATCTCACGCGCGTGTGACGTGTCGATGGACACGATGCGCGCGTGCGGGTGCGGCGAGCGCAGCACGGCCGCCCACAGCAGACCCTCGGCCCACAGGTCGGCCGCGTACGGGAAGGTGCCCTCCGTCTTGGCGCGCGCGTCGGCGGGCTGCAGGGAGGCGCCGAGGCCGTGCGGGATCGGCTCGGAGGCCGGGGCGGGATCCACGGGCGTCGTCGCGGTGACTGTCTCGTTGCTCACGCCTGGCCTCCGTCCTGGCCCTGTCCGTATGCCGGGTCATGCGGATGGGGCTGTGCAGGGTTCTCGAACGCCGACGGGTGGACGCCTCCGGCGCCCGGTCCCGCCTGGTGCGGGATACGCGCCTCGTCGCCGTCCGTCTCGGCGTCGGCGACCGCCTCGCGTTCGGCGACGACGTCCTGGACGGCCCGCAGGACGCCCCGGTAGCCGGAGCAGCGGCACAGGTTGCCGCACAGGGCCTGGCGGGCCTCCAGGTCGGTGGGGGCCGGGTTGCCCTCCAGGAGGTCGTGCACGGTCATCGCCATGCCGGGCACGCAGAAGCCGCACTGCACCGCACCGCACTTGGCGAGCGCCCGCTGCACGTCCGAGGGCTGTCCGTCGACGGCCAGGCCCTCGACGGTGCGGACCTCGCTGCCGGCGGTGGTGACGGCCGGGACCAGGCAGGAGGCGACGAGCCGTCCGTCGACCTGGACGTTGCAGGCCCCGCACTCGCCCTGCGAGCAGCCGTCCTTGGCGCCCGCGAGGCCGAGCCGCTCGCGCAGGACGTAGAGCAGCGACTCGCCGATCCAGGCGTCGGTGACGGGGCGGTCGGAGCCGTTGACGCGCAGCACGTAGCCGGCGAGGGGGTGTTCCTCGTGGAACGGCGCCGGGGCGTCGTCCGTCTCGTCCGCGGGCTCGTCGGACCCGGCCGGCTCGGCGGCCTCGGTGGATCGCGGGGCGGCTGTGCCGGGGGCCGCGTCCGCCTCGGGAGCGTGCGCGGTGTCCGCGGCGGTGGACCGGTCCTCGGGTGCCTCGGCCGGGCCGCGTGCGGCTCCGTGCGGGGCGCCGGGTTCGGCGGGCGGCTCCGCGGGGCCGTGCGCGGCCTCAGCGGGCTCGTGAGCGGCCTCGTGAGCGCGCCCGGCGTCCTCGGCCGCTTCGGCGGTCCGCTCGGCCTCAGCGGCCCGCTGAGCGTCTCGCCCGGTGTCCTCCAGGGGCCTGTTCGGGGCCACCGTGTACGCCTCGGCGGAGATTTCCGGGGCGAACGTCCCGGTCGGGTGCGTCTGCTGCCCGGTGTGCTCGGCGGTGGGGTGGTGCAGGTCGGGGTCCACGGCCACCGGGCCGTGCTCCGGCGCGTGCCCGAACGCGGACGGCTCCGTCGCCGGCCGCGCGGCCGGGCCGGCCTCGTCGGGGTGCTGCCCCCACACCTGGTCCGGCACGCCGTGGTCCGTCGGTCCCGCCGGTTCCGTCGCCCAGGGCGCGGACGCGCCGCCGGGCAGGGTGGCCGGGGGCGAGCCGCCCCACTGCTCGACCAGCGACGAGGAGGTGAACTCGCCCGACTCGTCGGGCAGGTCGCCGCCCGCGACGGGGATCGACCACTGGCCCGTCACGTCGTGGCCGGGCGCGGACCGCGGTGCGCCCGACGACCCGGAGGTGTCCTCGAAGGCCCACTGGCCGGTCGCGCCGGGGTGGTACGTGAACCGGTCGTCGCCCACCGTCTGCGGGGTGTCCTGCGGAGGCGGCCAGTCGGAGCCGCCCGCCGGGGCCGCCCAGGTTCCGGTGCCGTCCGTGGGGGGCGCCACCGCTATCTGCGGCGGCACGTACCCGTGGCCCGGCGCGGCCAGCGGGCTGTCGCCGCGGGCGGCCAGGAAGGCGTCGATGCCGCCCTCGGGGAGCTTCACGAAGGCGGTCGCGCCGTCGTCGTAGTCCCCCTGGGGCAGCGGGTCCCAGCGGCCGCCGCCCTGCGGCGCGCCCTGGCCCTGCCCCTCGTCCTGTCCGTGTCCGTGTCCGGGTCCGTGCCGGTCGTCGCTCACGACAGCGCCCTCCCCAGTGCTCGTCGGGCCAGCGCGGCGACGGTGCGCCGCAGGTGCAGTACGGCGGGCGGAAGTTCCGGTACGGAGCCGTCCACGCCCGGCACCGGGTCGGGGATGCAGGCGGCGGCGACGTACTCCCCGAAGGCGGTCAGCGCCTCGGGGACGATGGTGCGGCTGTTGTCCCAGTCGATGAGCCGGGCGACCCACTGCTCGGCCTCCAGCGGCCGCAGCGGCATCGGCGCTATGGCCCCGACGGCGCACCTGACGCCACGCCGGGCGGGGTCGAGGACCAGCGCCACGGAGGCCACCGCGCGGCCCGGTCCGGTGCGGCCGGTCGCCTTCAGGAAGATCTGCGGGGCGTGCAGCAGCGGCACGCGCACGTACCCGATGAGCTCGCCGCCGCGCAGCATCTCCATGCCGGCCAGCAGGTGCGACACGGGCATCTCACGGCGGGCTCCGCCCGGGCCCGCGATGATCAGGGTCGCCTCCAGCGCGGCCAGCACGGGCAGCGCGTCGCCCGTGGGGGCGGCCGAGGCGATGTTGCCGCCGAGGGTGCCCGCGTTGCGGATCTGCGGTGGGCCCGCGGCGCGCGCGGCCGCGGCGAGCGCCGGGATCAGGGCGGCGAAGTCGGGGCGGCCCATGCGGGCGTGGGTGAGTCCGGCGCCGAGCAGCGCGTGGCCGTCCTGGTACTGCCAGCCGCGGATCTCGCTGATGCGGCCGAGGCCGACCAGTCCGGTGGGCCTGAGCTGCCCCGAGTTGACGGCGGCCATCAGGTCGGTGCCGCCGGCCACGGGCACGGCGGCGGGCATGGCGGCAAGCGCCGCCACGGCCTCGTCCAGCGTCGTGGGCAGCGTGACGGCCTGCCCCGCCTGCGGTGCGTGCGTGGTCAAAACCGGCTGCCCCTTCCCGCTGCCCCACCTGGTCCCACCTGTGCTGCCGTACGGTACGTGCTGACAGGGCGGACGTGGCAACTCTGGCACATCTTCGCAACACCCGAACGCGGGGGTCCGCTAGGAGGCATTCGCCCACCTCACCGGATAGATGGTCCGTTTTCGTACGGCATCACCGGTGCGCGTGAATTGCCACCCTTCGGGGGCCGTGCCGTGGTTTATCCGGGACGGGCGGTATCACCGGTTGGGCGGCGGGCCGTCGATCGGACGCCCCAGGACACCCGGCCGCCGCTGCCACGGCCGGGGGCCGGCCGGCGGGCGGTAGCCGACGCCCAGCGCGTCGAGACGCTCGTAGTGCGCCTCCATCCGTCGCTCGAAGTCGGCGAAGTCCCGCTCCTTCGGGGCGGGCAGGGCGCTCCAGGCGACCTCGGCGAAGGCGGCGAGCCGGGGGAAGGCCTGATAGTCCACGCGCGCGGAGTCCTCCGTCACCTCGGTCCACAGGTTGGCCTGCGTGCCGAGCACATGCCCCGCCTCCTTCGGTGTCAGTTCCGCGGGAACGGGTTCGAACCGGTAGACGTCCTCCAGGGTGCGCACGAACCCGATGGGAACGGGCTCGTCCGCCCCGCCGTCCTGCCGGTGGTCCAGGTACACCTGCTGCTCGGGACACATCACGACGTCGTGCCCGGCCCGCGCGGCGGCGATCCCGCCCGCGTAGCCACGCCAGGACGACACGGCCGCCCCGTCCGCGAGCCCGCCTTCCAGAATCTCGTCCCAGCCGATCAGCCGACGCCCGCGCGCGGAGAGCCACTTGTCGAAGTGCCGGATGAACCAGGACTGGAGCTGGTCCTCGTCGGCGAGTCCGAGTTCCCCGATGCGGGCCTGCGCGGCCGGCGACCGCCTCCACTCGTCCTTGAGGCATTCGTCACCCCCGACGTGAATGAACTCCGAGGGGAACAGCTCCAGCAGTTCCTCGAAGACCCCCTCGTAGAAGCGCAGGGTGTTGTCGGTGGGGGCGAGTACGTGGGGACTGATCCCCCAGGTGTCCCACACGGGGAGGGCGGTCGTGTCGATGACGTCGGTGTTGCCGAGTTCCGGATACGCGGCGATCGCGGCCTGCGAGTGGCCGGGGAGGTCGATTTCGGGGACCACGGTGATATGCCGCTCGGCGGCGTAGGCGACGATCTCGCGGATGTCGTCCTGCGTGTAGAAGCCACCGTGCGGCTTCTCGTCCCACAGCGGCGAGGCCCGGTGGCCGAATTTCGTGCGCGCCCGCCAGGAACCGACCTCGGTCAGCCGGGGATACCTCTCGATCTCGATCCGCCAGCCCTGGTCGTCCGTCAGGTGGAAGTGGAAGACGTTGAGTTTGTGCGCCGCCATCAGGTCCAGGTAGCGCAAAACCCCGTCCTTGGGCATGAAGTGCCGGGCGACGTCGAGCATCAGGCCGCGCCAGCGGAAGCGGGGCGCGTCCTCGATGATCTGGTGCGGGACGCCGTAGCTGATCCCCGGCCGCACCGGGGCGCGCCGGAAGGCGTGCCGGCCGAGCAGCTGACGCAGCGTCTGCGCGCCCCAGAAGACGCCCGCCGGGCTTCCGCCGCGGATCTCGATGCCCCACGTGGCGAGGACGCTCAGCCGGTAGGCCTCCGGCTCCATCGTGTCGTCCAGAGACAGCCGCAGGGAGTCGCGGACGTCCCGCGGACCGGGTCGCAGGGGCACGCCGAAGGCCGCGCCGAGGGTGGCGCGCAGCCAGCGTTCGGTGCCCTCCGTGCCGGGCGCGGCCCACACGGTGGTGTGCTCGTCGACGAAGACACCGCAGCGCTTGGGGCCGTCGACGGCACGCGGCACGGGGACGAGGTCGACGAGGTCGATCGCAGAAGACACATCAGTCCTTTACCGCTCCGCCCAGTCCGGAGACCAGCCGTCGCTGTACGAGTACGAAGAACACCAGAACCGGAATCGTCATGACCGTGGAACCCGCCATCACACCGCCCCAGTCGGGGTCGTCCGGCTCGTAGAAGACCAGCAAGGCCATCGGCAGGGTCGACTGCGAGGTGTCGCTGATGATGAAGGACTTGGCGAACAGGAAGTCGTTCCAGGCGGAGATGAAGGAAAACACGCTCGTGGCCACCAGACCCGGCAGGACGAGCGGGAAAAGGATCTGCCACAGAAAGCGCGTACGGCTCGCCCCGTCGAGGTACGCGGCCTCCTCCAGTGCCTCCGGAACCGCTTTCACGAATCCTCTCAGCATCCAGATCGCGAAGGGCAGCGAGAAGGCGATGTGGGGCAGGATCAGGGACCCCAGGGTGTTCAACTGGCCGAAGTCCCGCATCAGGAAGAACAACGGGATCGTCAGTGCCTCCACGGGCACCATCTGGGCCACCAGGAACATGATCAGCAGGGTGGTGCGGAAGCGGAACCGGAATCGGGTCACGGCGGTCGCGGCGAGAAACGCGATCACCCCGGAGGCGATCACCACCGCGCCCGCCACGACAAGGCTGTTGAGGAAGTAGCGGCCGAATTCCTGCTGCCCGAGGACGCGCCGGAAGGAATCCAACGAGGGTTCGAGCGTCCACGGCCGTGGCTCGCTCGAACGGATCTCCCCGGCCGGTTTGAAGGCGCCCAACACCATCCAGTAGAGCGGGAAGGCGACGACCACCGCGACCAGCAGCGCACAGGCCTCGGCGGCGAACCGCCACGGACGGGCCACCAGGCCCCGCACAGCACGCACGCTTCCTCCTTTCACAGCTCCTCCCCCTGCCGGCGCAGGAGCCGCAGGTACACCAGCGTGACGGCGAGCAGGATCAGCAGCATCACGACGCCGATCGCCGAGCCGAGGCCGTACTGCGAGGACGCGAAGGCCTGCTGGTAGGCGTAGACGTTCAGGACGAGGTTCTGCCCGGCGATGCCGCCCCCGTTCGTCATCACGTAGATCTGGGTGAAGACCTTGAAGTCCCAGATGACCGACTGGATGGTCACGACCACGAGGATCGGCCGCAGCATCGGGGCCAGCACGGACCGCCAGATCCGCCACTGCGAGGCACCGTCCAGGGCGGCCGCCTCCAGGACCTCGGACGGCACGGAGCGGATCCCGGCGTAGACGGTGACCATCACGAACGGGAAGGAGCACCAGACCACTTCGAGCAGGACGAGGAAGAAGGCGCTGAGCCGGCCGTAGGTCCACGAGTGGTCGCCGAGGCCCAGCAGCCGGTTCACCGGGCCGAAGTCGGGGTCGAACAGGAACAGCCAGACCGTGGAGCCGGTGACCGCGGGGGTCGCCCAGGCGCCCATCGCGGCCAGCATCAGCGCGAGCCGCGGCACGGCACGCACGCGCGTGAGGAGCACGGCGAGCGCGCAGCCGACGGCCAGGGTGGAGACCGCACAGGCCGCCGCGAAGACGACCGTCGACGACAGCACCTGCCAGAACTGGTCGTCGGAGAAGACGTCCGCGTAGTTGCCGAAGCCCCGGAAGGCGGTGGGCTCCCCACCGCTGACCTGGGCCTGGGTGTAGCGGAAGAGCGAGATCAGGCCGAGCTGGTAGACGGGGTAGGCGAGCAGCGCGGCAAGGACGACGAGAGCGGGCGCGAGGTAGAGCCAGGGGGTCCGGCCGGCCCGGCTCCGCCTCCTTCGTGGCGGCGGCGTGGAGGGCGTGGTGCGCTTCTCCACGACCGCCGTGTCGGTCACGGTCACCGGTTCAGCCCACGCTGCCGAACGCGGCGTCCATCTTCTTCGCCGCCTCCGCCGAGGCCGCGGCGACATCCTTCTTGCCGCTGACGACCTCCTGGAACATGGTCGGCAGGACCAGGGAGGAGTCGATCTGCGACCACGCGGGCGACGCGGGCACGAACTTGGTCCCTGCGGTCAGGGTCCGCACGAAGGGCTTCACGAAGGGTTCCTTCGCGGCGGCCTGGTCCCGGACGTCCGTGAACGTGGGCAGGAAGCCCATCGCGTCGAACAGCGAGGCCTGGGTCCTCTTCGAGGCGAGGGCCTCCATGAGCCGGACCGCGAGGGTGCGGTGCGAGGTGCTCTTCAGCACACCGATGTTGTTGCCGCCCGCGAAGGCCGGGGCGATCGAGCCGGGCGTCACACCCGGCAGCGGTACGACGGCGTACTCGCCCTTCACCTTGCCGGCCTCCACGGCCGTGTGGCTGAAGTCGCCGCCGATCGCCATGCCCGCCTTGCCCGCGGCGAACGCGGTGATGGTGTCGTTGCCGCCCATGCCCGCGCACTTGGCGGCGGGACAGTTGTCGTCGGAGAACAGCGACGTGTACGCGGTGATGCCCTTCCGGGCGGCCGCGCTGTCGATGCCGGAGGCGTACGAGCCGCTCTTGCCGGTGGCGAGTTCACCGCCGTTGGCCCACACGAAGGGCATCGCGCCGTAGGTGTAGGCGCCGCCGACCACCAGGCCGTACAACTCGGGCTTCGCGGCGCGGATCTTCCGGGCGGTGGTCGCCAGCTCGGCCATGGTCTCCGGGACGTGCAGACCGAGTTCCGCGAAGACGTCCGTGCGGTAGTACAGGGCGCGCACGCCGACGTAGAAGGGGGCGCCGTAGAGCTTGCCGTCGACGGTGACGGACTGCTTGGCGGTGGGGTCGGTCGCCTTGGCCTCGCTCCAGTCGCCGAAGTCCTCGGTGACGTCCAGGAGTCCGCCGTCCTGGACGTAGCCGGCCGTGTCGGTGTTGCCGTACTCCATGACGTCAGGAGCGGACTTCGGGTCGTTGAAGGCGGCCTTCACGCGCTGGGCGCGGGTGTCCACGGGGATGTACTCGACGTCGACCTTCGCGCCCTCGTGGGCCTTCTCGAAGGCGGCGACGACCGAGTCGACGACCTGCTCCTTGGGCTTGTTGCCGACCTCCTGGAACAGCCAGACACGCAGGGTGCCCGTCTTGTCGTCCGTGTCGGAAGAGGAGTTGTCGGATGTCTGGGGGGCGCAGGCGGCGACGACCAGGGCGGCGGCCGCGAGCGCGGCCAGCCGGGTGGGGAGCTTCATGACGCGATCCTCCGAGCGTTGCAACATATGCAATGACTGTTTCGCTCTGCACAACACATCGGAGGCTAGGGACTGCATGAACACGCCGACAAGA
Organism: Streptomyces sp. NBC_00080; assembly: GCF_045041255.1. Classification (NCBI taxonomy): domain Bacteria; kingdom Bacillati; phylum Actinomycetota; class Actinomycetes; order Kitasatosporales; family Streptomycetaceae; genus Streptomyces; species Streptomyces sp. NBC_00080. The sequence continues at coordinate 5,759,221 of NZ_CP108235.1, read as the reverse complement.
GGTCTCAACCACTCTGTGACCACCTGACGCATCCCGTGCAACGACAAAGGCGACACGTCATGTCAAGACATGACACCGGGATGCCAAAGGCCCCCGGGGCGCGTCACATCGCGCCCCGGGGGCCTCGTCAAGTCCCTGCGGCTACTTCTTGTCGCCGCCCTTGCCCTTGTCGTCGCCGCCGCCCGCCATCGACTCGAAGATCTCCTTGCACATGGGGCAGACCGGGTACTTCTTCGGGTCGCGGCCGGGCACCCAGACCTTGCCGCACAGCGCCACGACGGGCGTCCCGTCGAGGGCGCTCGCCATGATCTTGTCCTTCTGGACATAGTGGGCGTAGCGCTCGTGGTCCCCGTCGCCGTGCGACACCTGCGGCGTCGGCTCTACGAGGGTCCCCGTCCCAGTGCCTCGCTGGGGCTGGGTCTCAGGCTCAAGAGTGCTCATGGCGCCAAGGGTACTGAAACCGGGTACCGAGCTCACACCCGTCAGTTGAGCGACGCGTCGTCCGGATACGTCGCCACCATCGCGAGTTCGCTGCGCTGGCGGCGCAGCACCTCGCGCCAGAGTCTCTCGGGGGCCGGCGAGGAGACGTCGCCGGGTTCGGACTCCACGACGTACCAGGCGCCCTCGCCCAGCTCGTCCTCCAGCTGGCCCGGGCCCCAGCCGGCGTATCCGGCGAAGATCCGCAGGGATCCGAGGGCCGAGGCCAGGAGCTCCGGCGGGGCCTCCAGGTCGACGAGGCCGATCGCGCCGTGCACCCGGCGCCAGCCGAGCGGGGTGCCGTCGACGGCCGTGCCACCGGGGATGACGGCGATCCCGAGGGCCGAGTCGAGGGACACCGGGCCACCCTGGAAGACGACACCGGGTTCACCGGCGAGATCCGCCCAGCCCTCCAGGATGTCGCTCACGCCCACCGGTGTGGGCCGGTTGAGGACGACGCCGAGAGAGCCCTCCTCGTCGTGGTCGAGAAGGAGCACCACCGCACGGTCGAAGTTCGGGTCCGCCAGGGCGGGCGTTGCCACGAGCAGCCGCCCCGTGAGCGAGGACACCTCGGTCATGCCAGACATGATCCCGCATCTTCCCGTGAAGTGGGGAGGCAATGCGGGCACACGGGACGCGCACGGGCGCGGTCCGGGCGCACGGGCCCGCGGGGCGGGCGATGGTGACCCCATGTGCCCGGTGGGAAACGGTTCGTGTTGTGACACAGCTATGACCTACCTGGGTGGTCCCTGGGCTTACGGGACAGGGGTCGTCGGCGATTACTCTGTCTCATCTGGCCCTGCCCCCGACACCAACGGCCCTTGCCCCAATCCACCATCCATGGAACGCGAGATACATGACCGTCAACGGCTCTGACGACGTACTGCTTGTCCACGGCGGCACCCCGCTCGAGGGCGAGATCCGTGTCCGCGGTGCGAAGAACCTCGTACCCAAGGCCATGGTCGCCGCCCTGCTGGGCAGTGAGCCGAGTCGGCTGCGCAACGTTCCGGACATCCGTGACGTGCGGGTCGTCCGCGGCCTGCTCCAGCTGCACGGTGTGACGGTCCGACCGGGCGAGGAGCCGGGCGAGCTGGTGCTCGACCCGACCTACGTGGAGAGCGCCAACGTCGCCGACATCGACGCCCACGCGGGTTCGAGCCGGATTCCGATCCTGTTCTGCGGCCCGCTCCTGCACCGCCTCGGCCACGCGTTCATCCCGGGCCTGGGCGGCTGCGACATCGGCGGCCGGCCCATCGACTTCCACTTCGACGTGCTGCGGCAGTTCGGCGCGAAGATCGAGAAGAGGGAGGACGGCCAGTATCTGGAGGCCCCGCAGCGGCTGCGCGGCACGAAGATCGTGCTGCCGTACCCGTCGGTCGGCGCGACCGAGCAGGTGCTGCTGACCGCCGTCCTGGCGGAGGGCGTCACCGAGCTGGCCAACGCGGCGGTGGAGCCGGAGATCGAGGATCTCATCTGCGTGCTCCAGAAGATGGGTGCCATCATCGCGATGGACACCGACCGCACGATCCGCATCACCGGTGTCGACAAGCTCGGCGGCTACAACCACGCCGCCCTGTCGGACCGCCTGGAGGCCGCCTCCTGGGCTTCCGCGGCGCTGGCGACCGAAGGCAACATCTACGTCCGCGGCGCCCAGCAGCGCTCGATGATGACGTTCCTGAACACCTACCGCAAGGTGGGCGGCGCCTTCGAGATCGACGACGAGGGCATCCGCTTCTGGCACCCGGGCGGCCAGCTGAAGTCCATCGCGCTGGAGACGGACGTCCACCCCGGTTTCCAGACGGACTGGCAGCAGCCGCTGGTCGTCGCCCTGACGCAGGCCACGGGCCTCTCGATCGTCCACGAGACGGTCTACGAGTCCCGCCTGGGCTTCACCTCCGCGCTCAACCAGATGGGCGCCCACATCCAGCTGTACCGCGAGTGCCTCGGCGGCTCCGACTGCCGCTTCGGGCAGCGCAACTTCCTGCACTCGGCGGTCGTGTCGGGCCCCACCAAGCTCCAGGGCGCCGACCTGGTCATCCCCGACCTCCGCGGCGGCTTCTCGTACCTGATCGCCGCCCTCGCGGCCCAGGGCACCTCCCGGGTCCACGGCATCGACCTCATCAACCGCGGCTACGAGAACTTCATGGAGAAGCTCGTGGAACTGGGCGCGAAGGTCGAGCTGCCGGGCAAAGCACTCGGCTGACCCGGGCTGATCCTCGTCCGACGTCCGTCCGGGCCGGCAGAAACCGGCCCGGACGGCGCCTGAGGCCACGTGTGAGCGCACAACGATGGGGCGGCACCCGGAAAACCGGGTGCCGCCCCATCACGTTGCCTACGCGCCGTACACCGTCCGGTGAGGCGTAGACGGCAAGGTCACTTGCCCTTTGCCGCTTCCTTGAGCTTCGAGCCCGCGGAGACCTTGACGCTGTAGCCGGCCGGGATCTGGATCGGGTCGCCGGTCTGCGGGTTGCGGGCGGTGCGAGCGGCACGGTGGGTGCGCTCGAAGGTCAGGAAGCCGGGGATCGTGACCTTCTCGTCGCCCTTGGAGACGATGTCGCCGACGACCTCGGCGAACGCGGCCAGCACTGCGTCGGCGTCCTTGCGGGTCACCTCGGCGCGGTCGGCCAGCGCGGCCACCAGCTCACTGCGGTTCATGTTGTTACTCCCGTGTTCTTCTTGCCGTTGCGGCGTGCCACGCGGCGGAGCCGCATGTTGGGCACAGCGAAGTCGTTGTGCACGCGCCCAGAGACGCATCCTGCCCCTACCAGCGGCGCGAAAGCCAATCCGGCACCCGCTCGGAGCCGTGAGACAACCCTTGGGAGTCACACGAAGGGCGGTTGGGTCGGGCGCAACCCTAGAGGGCCGTCCGCGGCGCGAGGTTCCGCGACGCGCCGTTGCGGGGGCCACCGTGGCGATCCTCACAGCCTCCGCCACGGGGATCTTGACGGCCCCCGACCACTCGGATGCCCCGACCTACGAGGCTGACACTCCCGCGGCCTTCGCGGCCTCCCGCACCGCACCCGCGACCGCGCCGGCGACCTTGTCGTTGAAGACGCTCGGGATGATGTAGTTCGGGTTGAGCTCGTCGTCGCTCACGACGTCCGCGAGGGCCTTCGCGGCGGCGAGCATCATCTCGGTGTTGACGGTGCGGGACTGTGCGTCCAGCAGGCCGCGGAAGACGCCCGGGAAGACCAGCACGTTGTTGATCTGGTTGGGGAAGTCGGAGCGGCCGGTGGCCACGACGGCGGCCGTCTGGCGGGCGATCGCCGGGTCGACCTCGGGGTCCGGATTCGCGAGCGCGAACACGATCGCGTCGTCGGCCATGGCGGCCACGTCGTCGCCGTCGAGGACGTTCGGGGCGGAGACGCCGATGAAGACGTCCGCGCCGCGCACGGCCTCCTTCAGGGTGCCCGTGAGGCCCTCGGGGTTGGTGTTGTCGGCGATCCAGCACAGCGCCGAGTCCGGGGCCGCGTCGACCAGGTCCGCGCGGTCCGCGTGGACGACGCCGTGGATGTCGGCGACGACCGCGTTCTTCACGCCGGCCGCGAGCAGCAGCTTGAGGATGGCGGTACCGGCCGCGCCGGCGCCGGACATGACGACCCGCACGTCGCCGATGCCCTTGTTCACGACACGCAGGGCGTTCGTGAGGGAGGCGAGGACGACGATCGCGGTGCCGTGCTGGTCGTCGTGGAAGACGGGGATGTCGAGGGCCTCGCGCAGCCGGGCCTCGATCTCGAAGCAGCGGGGGGCGGAGATGTCCTCGAGGTTGATGCCCGCGAAGCCGGGGGCGATGGCCTTGACGATCTCGACGATCGCGTCGGTGTCCTGGGTGTCCAGGCACAGCGGCCAGGCGTCGATGCCGGCGAACCGCTTGAAGAGGGCCGCCTTGCCCTCCATGACCGGCAGCGCGGCCTTCGGGCCGATGTTGCCGAGGCCCAGCACGGCCGAGCCGTCCGTCACGACCGCAACGGAGTTGCGCTTGATGGTGAGGCGGCGGGCGTCCTCGGGGTTCTCGGCGATCGCCATGCAGACGCGGGCCACGCCGGGCGTGTAGATCATCGAGAGGTCGTCACGGTTGCGGATGGGGTGCTTGGACGCCATCTCGATCTTGCCGCCGAGGTGCATCAGGAACGTACGGTCGGAGACCTTGCCGAGGGTGACGCCCTCGATGCCGCGCAGCTGCACGACGATCTCGTCGGCGTGGGCGGTGGAGGTGGCGGCGATGGTGACGTCGATGCGGAGCTTCTCGTGGCCGGACGCGGTGACGTCGAGGCCGGTCACCGAGCCTCCGTGGGACTCCACGGCCGTGGTGATCTGGGAGACCGCCGTTCCGCTCGCGGGCACCTCCAGACGGACCGTGATCGAGTAGGAGACGCTGGGCGCCGTTGCCATGGCCGACTTCCTCTGCACTGCTGGGTCGCGGGTTTGCCGTCCGATCGTCGCACCTACCGACGAGTACATGAAAGCCGCCCCGGATTGCGATCGTTTTGTTCTCAATCAAGTCGGTGGGGGCGCCGGGAGGGGTCGTGAGGGGCAATGAGAGAGGCCCACATCACAGGTGATGTGGGCCTCTCTCGCGTTCACGACACCGGCCCGCCATGCTCGCCTCGCGGCAAGTGGTCGCTCGTAGCGACGAAGGTTGGGCCCGGGGGCTTGGATCGAGCCGGTGTCACGACCAGGCTAACAAACGGATGGCCGAAGACCATTCCCGTCCGGGGAGTTCACAGGAAACGGTCAGCTGTTCAGTCCCTCAGAAGGTCCGGGACGCCGTTCGCGTCCGGCTCGTCGCGGTCCCCGGAGACGACCGTGAGCTGCTGCGTCGCCCGGGTGAGGGCCACGTACAGCACCCGCAGGCCGGCCGGGCTCTCGTCCGCGATCTCCGCCGGTGAGACGACGACCGTGGCGTCGTACTCCAGGCCCTTGGCCTCGAGGCTGCCGAGGGCCACCACCCGGTCGCCCAGCCCGGCGAGCCAGCGTCTCGCCTCCTCGCGGCGGTTCATGGCGACGACGACGCCGACGGTGCCGTCGACCCGCTCCAGAAGCCGCCCGGCCTCCGCGCGGACGGTGGCGCCCAGGGTGTCGGTGACGGCCTCGAAGCGCGGCACGATCCCCGTCGACCTGACCGCCGACGGGGATTCGGCTCCGGGCATGGCCAGGGCCAGCACCTTCGCGGCCAGCTCGGCGATCTCGGCCGGGTTGCGGTAGTTCACGGTCAGCTGGAAACGGCGGCGCGGGCGGGTGCCCAGGGCCTCGTCGCGGGCCTCGGCGGCCTCGTCGGGATCGGACCAGGAGGACTGGGCCGGGTCGCCGACGACCGTCCAGGTGGCGTGCCGGCCGCGGCGGCCGACCATGCGCCACTGCATCGGGGTGAGGTCCTGGGCCTCGTCCACGATCACGTGCGCGTACTCGGTGCGCTCCTGGGCGAGCCGCTCGGCGCGCTCGCGCTGCGTCTCCTCGCGCCCCGGCATCAGCTCCTCCAGGCCGGTGAGCTGGTCCAGCGGGTCGTACTCGCGCCGCTTCTTCGGGCGGAACGGCGCGCCGAGGATCGCCTCGAGCTCGTCGAGCATGGCGATGTCGTGCACCGAGCGGCCGTCCCGCTTGAGGGCGCGGGCGACCTTGCGGACCTCGCCGGGGTTGAGGATGCGCCGGGCCCAGCGGCCGAGCCGCCGTTCGTCGGCCATGGCCGCGAGGACGGCCTGCGGGGTCAGCTCGGGCCACCAGGCGTCGAGGAAGGCGATGAACGCGTCCTCGGTGGTCACGTCCTCGTCGAAGGAGGAGCGCAGCTCGGCCGCGAGATCGGGGTCGCTGTGCCGGCCGGCCGCGCCGGAGCGCTCCCACAGGGCGTCCAGGAGCAGTTTGCGGGCGCGGGGACGCAGGAGGTTCACCGGGGCGGTGCCGCTGAGGGCACTCTGCCGGACCCGGTCCAGGTCGGCGGCCTCCAGCTCCAGACGGCGGCCGAAGGCGACGACCCGCAGCCGGGTCGGTGTCCCGGTGGACGCGGGGGTCTCGCCGGACTCCTCGTCGGGGTCGCCGAAGGCCATCTGGGCAGCGGCCCGGCCACCGCTCTCCAGCGCGCCGCGCGCCGCCTTCCGCAGCACCTTGAGCATCCGGTACGACCCCTTGGCCCGGGCCACCGCCGGGGAGTCGTACAGGGTGGCCTCGGCGCCGTCGACCAGGGAGCCGATGGCGCGGATGGCGACCTGGCCCTCCTCGCCGAGCGAGGGCAGGACGCCCTCGGTGTACGCCACGAGCAGCGGCGTGGGCGAGACGATCAGGATGCCGCCCGCGTACCGGCGCCGGTCCTGGTAGAGCAGATAGGCGGCCCGGTGCAGTGCGACGGCGGTCTTTCCGGTGCCCGGCCCGCCCTCGACGTAGGTCACGGAGGCGGCGGGGGCACGGATCACCAGGTCCTGCTCGGCCTGGATGGAGGCGACGATGTCGCGCATGGTGTGGCTGCGGGCCTGTCCGAGGGCGGCCATGAGGGCGCCGTCGCCGATGACGGGCAGTTCGCCGCCGTCCAGGACCGCCTTCAGCTCGGGACGCATCAGGTCGTCCTCGACGCCGAGGACGCGACGGCCCTTCGAGCGGATCACCCGGCGCCGTACGACGCGCCCCGGGTCGACCGGGGTCGACCGGTAGAACGGCGCCGCGGCCGGTGCCCGCCAGTCGATGACCAGCGGGGCGTATTCGGAGTCGAGGACTCCGATACGGCCGATGTGGAGCGTTTCGGCGATGTCGGCGGTGTTGTCGGGGCGGACGGCCCCCTCGGCGGGCTCGACGGCGGTGTAGGCGCCGTCGGGGCCCTTCTTGCCGTCCTTCCCGGCGAGCAGGTCGATCCGCCCGAACAGGAAGTCCTCGAACTCGTTGTTGAGCCGGTTGAGGTGGACGCCGGCGCGGAACACCTGGGCGTCCCGCTCCGCGAGGGCCCCGGGCGTGCCGACCTGCCCTCGCTTGGCCGCGTCGTGCATCAGGAACTCCGCCTCGTGGATCTTCTCCTCAAGGCGCCGGTACACCCGGTCGAGGTGTTCCTGTTCGATGCCGATCTCTCGGTCCCGCACCGAATCCGGCGCGGTGTGCCGAACCGATCCGACCGCGGTTTCCTGCTGTGCCTGAACGGCCACCGGGCCCCCTTCTGACGTGCTGGGCAGCCGTCAACCGTACGCGAAGGGGACCCCGTGTAGGAAGTTACGCGTCGATCTGGACGAGCTTCTTGCCGTCGAAGGTCATGACCTCGAAGTGGTCGATCTCGTTGGTCTTGAAGGCGGCGCCGCCCACGACGTAGAGCGGGTTCTTGGCCTGCTCGGTCTTGGCGTTCGCGATGCCGTAGCCCCACTCCGGGACCGACCAGGAGGAGACCGTCTCGCGCTCGCCGTTCTTGCCGACGGCGATGAGCGAGCACTTCTCCGGGCCCGTGACGTTCTTCAGCTCGACGCCGATCTCCGTGCCCCACGCCTTCTCGCCCATGGCGACGGTCGCGGAGACCTTGGAGGCGGAGTCGGTCGCGGAGACCCGGTCGCCGAGCGTCGCGAAGGTGTCCTTGGCCGCGTTGGCCGACTTGGTGGAACTCGCCTCGGTGCTCTTGGTGCCGCTGTCGCCGCCGGTCGCCGCCAGCACGGTGAGGGGGCCGCCGATGATCAGCGCGGCCGCGGCCGCCACCAGGAAGAACGAGCGGCGGCGCTTGACCGCGCGGCGCTCGGACACCTCGTCGACCAGCCGTTCCGCGAGCCGCGGGCTGGGACGGGCGGACAGGGACTCCCCGATCGCGGGGGTGCCGGTGCCCGGCAGGTCCGCGAGGGCGGCCAGCATGGGTTCCATGCCGGCGAGCTCGTCGAGCTGCTGGGCGCACCACTCGCAGCCGGCGAGATGCATCTCGAAAGCGGTTGCTTCGGCGTCGTCGAGAATCCCGAGGGCGTAGGCGCCGACGGTCTCGTGTTCGCTCGGGCTCGGAGATCCCGCAGATCCCTGCATGGGTCCAGACATACCCGAACCACCTGCTCCGAATCCCCCGTAAACGCTCATCACGCCGTCACCCCCCGCTCCTCCAGAGCCAGCTTCATCGACCGCAGGGCATAGAAGACCCGTGAGCGCACGGTGCCGCTGGGTATCCCCAGCGTCTCGGCCGCCTCGTTGACGGTACGCCCCTTGAAGTACGTCTCGACGAGCACCTCCCGGTGGGCCGGGGTCAGGTCGTCGAGCGCGTCGGACAGCGTCATCAGCCACAGCGCCTTGTCGATCTCGTCCTCCGCAGGAATGACCTCCAGCGGCGACGGGTCGACCTCCTGCGGCCGGGCCTGCCGGCTGCGGTGGCCGTCGATGACGATGCGGCGTGCGACCGTCACCAGCCAGGGGCGTACAGATCCGGTCGCACGATTGAGCTGACCGGCGTTCTTCCAGGCACGGATGAGCGTCTCCTGTACGACGTCCTCGGCGCGCTGCCGGTCTCCGGCAACCAGGCGCAGGACATACGCAAGCAGGGGTCCGGCATGCTCCCGATACAGAGCACGCATCAGCTCCTCGTCAGGTTCCGAGGGCTGGGACATGCGATGTCGGGCCCTCGATCCACGTTCATTGGCCACGGCCGCATCCTTGCGCACGCCCACCTCCGGTGTCCGGGGGTTCCCCCAGTCGGTCGCTCGACGACGGGTACGCAAGCGGGGTGTTGAGCGTTCAAACCGAGGAGACACTTTTCTTCGGGGTGTCATGACGAGCGGGGACATGGCGGCACATTCCCACCGCTTTTTCTTTACGTTTTCGCCACATCGACAAGATCATGCCGACTGCCCGGCGCGCGGCTCAGGTAAACGGCGTGTAATCGAAATCACTTCGACAGTCGGCCGGCGGCGCCTCCACGAAAGCCGCATACCCGGCAGGGGAGTTACGTCCGCGAGGCGAGCGCCGCCCGCCGACGGTGTCGCGCCACCCGCTCCCGGTTCCCGCAGACCTCACTGGAACACCAACGGCGCCGGCGCCCCCGGGACATGTCGACATAGACGATCGGGCAGTTGTCCCCCGCGCACTGCCGCAGGCCCGCCCGGGCGACGGGATCGGTGAGCAGCTCTACCGCGTCCCGGGCCACGGCGGCCAGCAGCGCGACACACGCCGGCGGTCCGGCCAACTCGCGCACGAGCCCACCGTCTTCGCCGCGCACGGCACGCGGGGCCGGGGGAACGGCCCGGGCGGCGTCGTTGACGCGGGCCAGGGCGAGGTCGTACGACCCGGCGTCGTGGCGGGTGAGCCAGCCGTGCACCAACTGTCCGGTGTTGCGACGCAGTTCGCGAAAGGCGGGCGGCCAGGAGGCGTCGGCATGGGTGAGCGGGGTGTCCGGCGGGACGAGTCCGCAGCCGCGGATCCACGCACACAACGGCGCGACGGCGTCGAGCCGTTCGAGGGGATGCGCGGTCGCGAGCAGGTCGAGACAGATCCGCCCGGCGTCGAACCGGAGCTCGTCCATGCGCGTGTCACCGCCAACCGAGGGGCACTGCTCGGGAATCCGTCTCTTCACAGTGCCAGCGCCGGGGGCCAATCACCAGCCCGTCCGGCGATTGAGGACGAGGCCCTTTCGGGGCCGAAGCAGGGGCCCGGGGGCGGCAGCCCCCGGTGACGCGGCTCCTGGCCGGACCGGCTCCGGTGCCGATACGGCCCGCCTACTCGTCGGCGTACTTCGCGTCCGCGGCCGGGTCCAGCGCCAGCCGGTACCCCCGCTTGACCACCGTCTGGATCAACTTCGGCGCCCCGAGGGCCGTCCGCAGCCGGGCCATCGCCGTCTCGACGGCATGCTCGTCCCGCCCGGCACCGGGCAACGCCCGCAGCAGATCGGAGCGCGGCACGACCCACCCCGGCCGCCGGGACAGCGCCCGCAGCAAGGACATTCCCGCCGGCGGCACCGGTTTCAGGGACCCGTCCACCAGCACCGCGTGGCCCCGGATCTCCACCCGGTACCCGGCGATCGGCAGCGCCCGGGCCCGCGACGGCAGCTCCTGGCACAGCAGCTGCACGAGCGGCCCGAGCCGGAACCGCTCCGGCTGGACGGTGTCCACGCCGTGCCCCTGGAGCGGCAGCGCGGTGACCGGACCGACGCAGGCCGGCAGCACATCGTGGGCGAGGGCGGTGAGCAGCTCGGGCAGCAGGCCGCGTTCCTCCGCACGCGACAGCAGGGACGCGGCGGCGGGCGCGGAGGTGAAGGTGATCGCGTCCAGTCCGCGGGAGACGGCCGCGTCGAGGAGCCGGTCGAGCGGCGAGACGTCCTCCGGCGGCATCCACCGGTAGACGGGCACCCCCACGACCTCGGCGCCCGCGACCCGCAGCGACTCCACGAACCCGGGCAGCGGCTCACCGTGCAGCTGGACGGCGACCCGGCGCCCGTCGACGCCCTCCTCCAGGAGCCGGTCGAGCACCTCCGCCATGGACTCGCTGGACGGCGACCAGTCCTCCGTCAGCCCCGCGGCCCGCACGGCACCCTTGACCTTGGGACCGCGGGCCAGCAGCTCGACGCCGCCCAGCTTGTCGAGCAGCTGCTCGCCGAGCCCCCAGCCGTCGGCGGCCTCGATCCAGCCGCGGAAGCCGATGGCCGTGGTGGCGACCACGACGTCCGGCACCTGGTCGATGAGCTCCTTCGTGGCGGCGAGCAGCTCACCGTCGTCGGCGAGCGGCACGATCCGCAGGGCGGGCGCGTGCAGCACCGCCGCCCCTCGCCGCTGGAGCAGCGCGCTGAGCTCCTCGGCCCGGCGCGCGGCCGTCACGCCCACGGTGAAGCCCGCGAGGGGACCGTGCTCGACGGCGCCCTGAGGGCCGGCATCGGATCGCTGCTGTTGCTCGTACATAACTCTCGTCCCGCTCGAGTCCCGTTTGCACCTACATGCCGACGAGCCTGTCAACGGTGCGTGACAGGCTCGGTTCGGCCACGTGTCGCCGGTGTTACGTCACACCTCGGCGTAGCTGAGCTGCTGCTTCGCCTCGGAAGCGGTGCTTCCTGCCGTGATCCTGCCGGTCGGGCGGCGAAGGTATACGGCCCAGGTGACCCCGAAGCACGCCGCGTAGAAGGCGAGGAAGGCGACGAAAGCGCCGGTCCCGGAACCGTAGGACAGGAAGGACTGCCGGAAGGCCAGGTTGATCGCGACACCGCCGAGCGCGCCGACCGCGCCGATCAGTCCCATGGACGCACCGGAGAGACGCCGGCCGTAGGCGGCCGCCTCCTCGCCCTCCAGCCCCTTGGCCACGGCCTTCGCCTGGAAGATGCCGGGGATCATCTTGTACGTCGACCCGTTGCCGAGGCCGCTGAGCACGAACAGCACCACGAAGACGGAGACGAAGAGCGGCAGCGACTTCTGCATGCTGGCGAAGACCAGGAGGGCGGTGGCGGCGGCCATGCCGACGTAGTTGTACAGGGTGATGCGGGCACCGCCGTAGCGGTCGGCGAGCCAGCCGCCGACGGGACGGATGAGGGAGCCGAGCAGCGGGCCGATGAAGGTGAGGTAGGCCGCCTGCAGGGGCGTCCGGCCGAACTGGTTCGTCAGGACCTGCCCGAAGGCGAAGCTGTAGCCGATGAACGACCCGAAGGTGCCGACGTAGAGGAAGGACATGATCCAGGTGTGCACGTCCTTCGCGGAGTCGATCGCCGCGCCGGTGTCGTTCTTCACGGAGGCCAGGTTGTCCATGTACAGAGCGGCGAGGGTGGCGGCGATGACGATGAGCGGGATGTAGATCCCCAGCAGCACGCGGGGTCCGCCGCTGGCGCCGATGACGGCGAGGGCGATCAGCTGGATCACCGGCACGCCGATGTTGCCGCCGCCCGCGTTGAGACCGAGCGCCCACCCCTTCTTACGGAGCGGGAAGAAGGCGTTGATGTTGGTCATGGAGGAGGCGAAGTTGCCGCCGCCGATGCCCGCGAGCAGGCCGACCAGCAGGAACGTGTTGAACGAGGTCCCCGGGTCCATCACCGTGAACGCGGCGATCGTGGGGATCAGCAGCAACCCGGCCGAGATGATCGTCCAGTTCCGGCCGCCGAAGACCGCGACGGCGAAGGTGTAGGGCACCCGCACGACCGCGCCGACCAGCGTCACCATCGACGTCAGCAGGAACTTGTCGGCCGGGGTGAGACCGTACTCCGGGCCCATGAAGAGCACGAGCACGGACCACATCGTCCAGATCGAGAACCCGATGTGCTCCGAGAGGACGGAGAAGAGGAGGTTGCGGCGGGCGATCTTCTCGCCCTTCTCGTTCCAGAAGGCCTCGTTCTCCGGGTCCCACTCCTCGATCCAGCGGCTCCCCTTCTTCGTGGGGGGCGGGGATGCGGGGGCTGTACTCGGGGCTGTCATGACGCCTCCACGGTGCTCCGGGGCTGGGGTGGTTCGGGGGGATGAGCGGTGATGAGTCCCGAAGGTAGGGAGGGCGCGTTTCCACGCTGTGGCTGTGGGTGACCGGAAAGGAACGTTGCTCTCACCTTGCGCGGAGGGCCGGTGAGAGGTTACGCGTATCCGAAGCGCCCCCACCCCCGGCCGAACCGGGGGTGGGGGCGCATCCGTCGAGGCCCGCGGGGCCCTTCAGTGGCAGACGAACTCCTTGTTGGCGGTGCTCCCGCTCAACGTGCAGGTCTGACCGCGGACCGCACCGGCCGGGTCGTGAGCGGTGAGGTCCCAGGTCCCGGCGTTGCGGCTCAGGGCCGCGTACCCGAAGACCCCTCCCTGGGTGACGGAGTGATTCACGGACTGCAGCGGCATCCCGACCGACTTTCCGATGACGCCGGCGTCGTTCGGCCCCTGCTCCAGGGGGGCTCCCCCGGAGAAGCCCACCGTCACCTGCGGTGGCCGCGTGGTGTTGAAATCGATCATCTGGTAGAGGTGCGCATGGCCCGAGACCACCATGCGGATGTTGTCCGCCAGCCGCCCCAGGGCCGTACCGGCGACGGCCCTCTGGAGGACCGGGGTGAACGTCTCCAGCGGTGGGCCGGCCGATCTCACCATCCACACGGGCTTGTGGGTGACGACGAAGTAGTCGTGGCCGGTCTGCTGCGCCGCGGCCTGGTTCACGGTTTCGAACTGCCGGGTGTAGATCGCCTGCTGCGCGAGGCTTCCGCTGTCGGCCGGGTCGGCGAACGAGGAGTCCACGTTGAGAAGGTGCAGGACACCTGCCCTGATCTCCACCGGATCGGGGTAGAGGGAGCACGATCCGTTGGCTCTGAGTTCGTCGGCGAGGTAGCGGAACCACGCGGCCCCCGCGCCGCCCGTCGCGGGTGGGGTGCGGCAGTCCTCGTGGTTGCCCCGCGTCAACACGACCGGCGCCACGGCCAGCAGCCTCTCCGCCGGCCTGAAGAAGTCGGCGACCACACAGGCCCAGGTGAATCTGTCCGCCGAGGTCGTGCAGCCCGGATTCGCCGCCTTGTCGTTGGCCTGAGCCGGGTCGTCACGGTAGAGGTAGTCGCCGACATGGATCACGAGGTCCGGTTGTGTCACCGTGGCCGCGCTGTTCGCGATCTGCGGGAACGGCCAGCCGGTCTGGTGGTCGGCGCAGTCCTGATCGGGACCCGCCGTCGTGACGCGGCACCCCGAGTCGCCGATGACGCCGATGGTGCCGGGGCGGGTGTTCGCGGTCCAGTTCGGCAGCGGAAGCTCACGGTTCGCGGGGTGCAGCACGGCCGCGGCGATCGTCGACTGCGCGAGCACCGCGTTGTAGGCCCCGAGGGGCACGACCAACTCGCACACCGTGGTGGGGAACTGCGGCGGCGCGGGACGGCTCAGCAGCCGCATCCGGTAGGCGGTCCGCACGATGCCCATGGTGTACCGCACGGACGGGCACGTACCGGAGGTGTCGGTGGTCACATAGCGGACCTGGGCACCCCGGCTGGTCAGCTGGGTCCATGCCCACGCCTCACCGTTGGGGTTGCCGGCCCCTGGCGGCGGAGCGGTCGGCCCCGGCGGCTTCGGGCCTTCGCCGTAGGACGGGGTCCCTGGCGGAGGGCTCGCCCCCGGCGGCTTCGGCCCTCCGCCGTCGGACGCGGTCTCCGCGAGGGCCGTCCCGACCGAGAGCGCCGCGGTCAGCACTCCCGTCATGGCCAGAACGATGGTCCGGCGCATCCTGCTCACGTTCCTCCATCCCGAAGCCCTGGGCTCCGACCCGTCCGGTCGACGGGCATACCGGGCCATACTCACCAGGGCTTCGGAGGGACGCACCCCGAACCGGGCGAACGGCGTACGGCGGTGTGCGGCGGCCTGCAGCGCTGCACGGAGGCGCACACGGGGTCCGGTTCGGGGGCCGAAGGTGCCGTTCAGGACCGGTGGGTTCAGGACCGGTGGGTTCCGGCGCCGACCCGGCCGTCCGGCCACAGGCGTGGCCTGCGGCGGGCCGCCAGATCCTCCACCCAGCCGAAGCAGATCACGCAGGCCGCGGTGAGCAGCCAGATGGCCGGCAGCTGCGGCCACGGGCTCTCCAGGACCCAGGAAGCGTTCGTCTCCAGCCAGGAGACGCCCCACAGCCGGTCCCACAGGGCCTCCACGACCCCGATGCAGACGTTGTGCCACAGGTAGATCGTCACGGCACGGGAGTTGAGCAGGGTGATCAGCCGGTCCCAGCGGCGCAACCCGGCCGGCCACTCGGACCAGGACGGGCTGAGGTGCAGGAGCAGCAGCACCGCGGCGAAGGACCACAGGGACTGGGCGAAGGGCATGTCGTCCAGGTCGTGGCCCTCCCTGAGGTCGTGGGTCAGGGTGTACCAGAGGCCGATTCCCGCCACCGCGGGCGCCAGGGACGGCACCACGTAACGCGGCAGGCGACGCAGCACGCCCTCCTGGTGCGCCATGCCCAGCAGCCAGCACGCGCCGAACGTGCCGAAGTCGCTGAGCTGGGCCTCCAGCCGCCAGCCCGGTACCGACAGCGCGCCGAACTCCAGGGCGGCGGACAGCGCGACGGGCGCGAGGATCGTCGGCCAGGGCAGCCGGCGCAGGGCACGCAGCAGGAACGGGGAGAGCAGCACGAACCAGAGGTAGGCGCGGAGGTACCAGAGGGGTACGCCGAGGTCGCCGGCCCATCCGTCGCTGATCAGCCCGTGCACACCGGGCAGAGCCTCGCCGTACGGCGGGTCGCTCAGCGGCAGGATCCAGTAGGCGAGGTGGAGCCACCACCAGCCGGGGTGCCCCTCCTCGTCCGGGCTCCAGCCCGCCACCAGCATGCCCGTCACACCGACCGCGCCCAGCAGCCACAGCGGGGGCAGCAGCCTGCGCAGCCGGCCTCGTACGACTCCCAGCGCGGGACGGGCGGCCAGCGAGCGGGCCATGAGGTTGCCGGCGAGCGCGAACATCACGCCCATGGAGGGGAAGAGGATGGGCAGCCAGGCCCAGCCCATCAGGTGGTAGAAGACGACCCGGAAGAGGGCGATGGCCCGGAGCAGGTCGAAGTAGCGGTCCCGGCCACCGCCCTTCTTCCCGGCACCTTTCTCCTCGGCGCCCTGCTGCCCTGAACCTTGCTGCCCTGAGCCCTGCTGCTCGGAACCCTGCTGCTCGGGCACGGTGGTCCGGGCCGACGCGTGGGGCAGTTCGGGCAACTCGGCCGTGGTGTCCGTCGGGTGGGTGCTCATCAGGCCGCTCCTCCGTCCGCGGTCGCCGCCGCCACGCCGGGCGGGGCCGCCACCTGGCCCTTGCGACGGAGTTTCTGCCAGCGCAGCCGGCCGCCGGTGAGGGCGGTGATCCAGGACTGGAGCAGGACGATGTACATCAGCTGGCGGTAGAGGAGTTGCTGGAGCGGGAGCGAGATGAGGGGGGTGAGGCGCTCGCGGTCCAGGACGAAGGCGTACGCCGCGCAGCCCGCCTGGACGGCGAGGACGCCGAACCAGGCCGCGATCGTCTTGCCGGTCGGGCCGAAGAGCAGGCCGTAGACGAGGAAGAGGTCGATGAGGGGGGCGAGGAGCGGGGCCACCACCATGAAGAGGGAGACGAGCGGGAGGCCGACGCGGCCGAAGCGGCCCGACGGCCCGCTCTCGACGATGGCGCGGCGGTGCTTCCAGATCGCCTGCATGGTGCCGTAGCACCAGCGGTACCGCTGCGACCACAGCTGCTGGACGGACTCGGGCGCCTCGGTCCAGGCGCGCGCCTTCTCCGCGTAGACGACGTGCCATCCGTCCCGGTGGATGGCCATGGTGATGTCGGTGTCCTCGGCGAGGGTGTCGTCGCTCATGCCGCCGACCCGGTCGAGCGCGCCGCGCCGGAACGCCCCGACGGCCCCCGGAATGGTGGGCATGCAGCGCAGGACGTCGTACATCCGGCGGTCGAGGTTGAAGCCCATCACGTACTCGATGTGCTGCCAGGCGCCGATCAGGGTGTCCTTGTTGCCGACCTTGGCGTTGCCGGCGACCGCGCCGACCTTCGGATCGGCGAAGGGCTGGACGAGTTCACGGACCGTGGAGGGCTCGAAGACGGTGTCGCCGTCCATCATCACGATGAGGTCGTGCCGAGCGTTGGCGATACCCCGGTTGAGGGCCGCGGGCTTGCCCGCGTTGAGCTGCCGGACGACGCGGACGCCGGGCAGGTGCAGGTCCTCGACGATACGGGCGGTGCCGTCGCTGGAGCCGTCGTCGATGACGACGATCTCGATCGGGTGCTCGCTCTTCATCAGCGAACGCACCGTGCTCTCGATGCACTTGGCCTCGTTGTAGGCCGGGACGAGCACCGAGGCCGGTTCGGTGACGGGCGCGTCGGGCCCCCAGACGAAGCCTTTGCGGCGGGTACGGCGGGTGTGGATCGCGGAGAGCAGGAGCATCAGCCCGAAGCGGGCGAAGACCAGGACGCCGATGACGGCGAGGCCGACGACCAGGACGGCGGTGATGTCGTCCGAGGCCTCGACCAGGACGACCCAGGCCTTGCCCTTCCACAGGTCGAGCCCGGTGGCCGGGGTGTGCGCGCTCGGGGCCGCCAGGGCCTCGGTGAGGTTCTCGAACGTGTAGCCCTTGCCCTGGAGTTCGGGAAGGTAGGTGTCGAGGGCCCGGACCGTCTGGTGGCGGTCGCCGCCGGAGTCGTGCATGAGGACGATCGCGCCCTTGCCGCCCTGCGGCGTGGAGTTGCGGATGATCTCCCGGACCCCGGGCCTGCGCCAGTCCTCGCTGTCGGCGGTGGTGAAGACGGTGAGGTAGCCACGGGTGCCGACGAACTGCGTGACCGGCCAGGAGGCGTTGTCGAGGGCGTCCGTGCTGGAGGAGTAGGGCGGCCGGAAGAGCGAGGTCCTGATCCCCGCGGCGCCTGCCAGGGCCAGCTGGTTCTGGGTGAGCTCCCAGTCGATGCGCTTCTTCGACTGGTAGGAGAGGTCGGGGTGGTTGAAGGTGTGCAGTCCGATCTCGTGGCCCTCGTCCACCATCCGCCGGACCAGGTCCGGGTAGCGGGAGGCCATGGTGCCGGTGATGAAGAAGACGGCGTGCGCGTGGTGCTTCTTCAGGACGTCGAGGACCTCGGGGGTCCACTTCGGGTCGGGCCCGTCGTCGAAGGTGAGCACGATCCGGTGGTCCGGCACGCCGAGGCTGGTCTGCTGCCCGTTCCGGGTGTCGACGACCGGGCCACCGTCGAGCACCTTCTGCGGCACCTTGTCGGCGGCGGCCTCGGGGCGGATGCGGTGGTCGGCGAGGATCTCGCTGTGCACATAGCCGCGCAGCATCAGCATCGCCATCATCGCGACGAGCACGACGAGCGGCAGCAGGTGACGCAGCCGGAGCGACACGAGACGCCGGCGTTCGGGTGACGGCGCGGCATGCGCGGAACCGCCCGCCGCGTGCCCCGGGGCGCGGCCCCGGCCCTGCCTCGGGCCGGACCGCCGGCCGGGGGACCGCCGCCCACCGCCGCGCGGGCCGCCGGCCGACTCACCTCCCGGCGCGTCCCCCGGCGACGGTGAAGCGGACGCGGCGTGGCCGCCGGACGAGTGCGCGGGCTGCCCGACAGCTGACCGTCGGGTCGAGCGGCGGCTGGTACGTGGTGCCATGAGAGGTGGTTCTCCGGGGACGAGGTCGGGCGAGGTACGCGCCGCGAGCTGAAGCGGCGAGGAGCGAGCGTCAAGACATCGCTGACAGGTGCGGACTTCATGTGCCGGGCCCCGTCACGTCGGGGCCGCCGGGTCGGGCTGTCGGGTCAGGTGCTGCCAGGTCGGGACTGTCACGTCGGGGCCGTTGCTCCGGGACCGTCAGGTCGGGACCGTCAGGTCGGGACCGTCAGGTCGGGACCGTCAGGTCGGGTTGTTTCCGGGCCGGTTGTGCGGGGCCCCGCGATGCGGGCCGGACGATCCGGGCCAGGGGCGGACCGGAGGGTCCGGGTCCCGGGGGCCGGTCACGGAGGCGGGAGCCCGGGTCCCGGCGCGGTGGCGGAGCCGTGGTGGAACGACGACGGCCGCCCTCCGCCCGCGTGACCGGAGCACCGGTCCGGTGGCCGAGAACTGCCGCCCCCCCCAGGACGGAAGCCCAGCCCTGGTCTCTGATGGCCGAAGCGCAGGCCCGGCCGCTGAAGACCGGAACCTCGGTCCCGAGCCCGGAGTGCTGAAAACCCGTCCCGACCCAGGTGGCCGAAGCACCGGTCCCGGCCCGGGCACCAAAGCTCCAGCCCCTGCCCAGGTGCCCCGGGCGCAGCCGCTGCGGCGGTCGGCGGTGTGGTGGTGTTCGTCCGCCGCCGCTCCAAGCCGGACCCGGCGGCGGGGTTCACCGTGCGCCGAGGCCGGGGGCGTCCGTGAGGCCGGTCGGCCGGCGGCTCGCACGGGTCCCGTTCAGGCTGCCGGGGTCGATGCCGCCGGGACCGGTTCCGGCGGGCCGTCGGCGACCGTGGTGGAGGCCCCGCCGGCCGGGGACGGCTCGGAGGACGCGGAAGGAGAGGCGGCGGGCGAGGACGCCGGCGGCGGCGTGGACGGCGGCGGTGCGACCACCGGGCTGCTCGGGCCGGGCGCCGAGGAGCCCGTGGCCGTCGCTCCGGTGCTGGGGCGGGCGGCCCCGCTCGCCGAGGGCCGCGCCGCCGTGGACGCCCTGCCCGACGGAGCCGCGCTGCCCGACGCACCCGGCGCCGTACTCGCGCCCGGCTTGCCCGGCATCGTGCCGGACGCGGTCGCGGTGGCACCCGAGCCGCCCGGAACCGTGCCGCCGGGAACCCCGTGGCGCGGGCTCGCGGACTTGTCGGGCGCCGACGTGCCGTCCACCTTGCCCGCCGCCGGCTTCTCGTCGGCCTGGCCCGGCACCGGGACCGGCAGCCAGGGCGCGCCCGCGTTGCCCGAGAGCAGCGCGGCCACGATGACGACGGCGTACGCCCCGCAGACGGTACCCACGACGATGCCGATGCGGCGGAACGTACGGCTGCGCCGGCCCGACTCGTCGACGAACACCGGGACGTCGGAGGCGGCATCGGAACCGTCGGGTCGCCCCTTCTTCAGGGCGTCGAGCTGGACGGTCACCTCGGCCGGGTCGCTCGTCTCCCCGTCGGCGCCGCCGGGCTCCTCTCCCCAGGGGTCCCGGAGATCGCTCGACCGTTCGTTTTCGGAAAGTCCGTTCGAGGTGGTCGAGGCCGACAGGAGACCGCTTTCCCTCGGTACGTCCATCAACGACCGGTATCTGGCGCTTTCCCCCGCCATGGCCGTCAGAGGCTGCCCCCCGACCCCTGCCAGACTCTGGGATCCCGGCCCCACGACCGGCACATCCCGGGTCGGCGATGCCGCCGCCGGCCACTCCGGTTGGGCGTCTTCTCGCCAATTCTTCATGTGCGTACTTCCCCCCACGGAACTGTTCCGGGTGCGCCGACGACCCTGAGCGCACGCCGATGAACCGGGCCCCCACCCAGCTCTCGCGCCCCATTTATCCCATTGCGCTCAGGTCTACGAATCTAGCGCAGGCTTGGGCCCTGTGTTCGCGATGTGTCATACATGGACAGAATTCACGCCCTTGTCCATGGCTGGAAACCACTCCTGGCCAGGCCTCGGCGGTCGCACTCGATCACCGCGATCACGAAAGTGATCCATCGATGCGCATCGCGGATCGAGGCGGTCAGCCCGTTTCGTTGCACAAGCGGCATACCGGTACAAAAGGACCGCTCCGAGAGGGCGGCGAGGAGCCATCCCAGGCATGGCCGGAAAGTTCACTGGCGCCAACACCGGATTGCCCGTTTTCCCCACGCGCCCCATTGACGTGACCACAGCAGCCACATAACTTCCCCCGTCGAAGCGCTTCGACGTCACCCATCGAATCGATTCGATGGACGCACCGTGACGCCCTCAGATCCATCCGACTCCCTTGGAGGCACAGGATGTTGCCGGCACGAAGGCGTGTGATGGCACGACGGGGAACGGCCAGCGCGGCAGCGGTCCTCGCCGGATCTCTGCTCCTGGCCTCCTGCGGCGGCTCGGACGGCGGCGGCTCCTCCGACGCCAAGACCCTGCGGCTGTGGCACTACGAGGCCCCGAACAGCGCGATGGGCGCGGCCTGGACAGCGGCGATCAAGGAGTTCGAGGCCCAGCACCCGGGCGTGAAGGTGGAGTTCGAGGAGAAGAGCTTCGACCAGATCCAGAAGACCGCCCCGATGGTCCTCAACTCCTCCGACGCGCCCGACCTCATGGAGTACAACAAGGGCAACGCGACGGCGGGCCTGCTCTCCAGGCAGGGGCTCCTCACCGACCTGTCCGCCGAGGTGACGAAGCGCGGCTGGGACAAGCTGCTCAGCCCGGGCGTGCGCACCACCAGCAGGTACGACACGAACGGCGTGATGGGCTCCGGCAAGTGGTACGGCGTGCCCAACTACGCCGAGTACACGATGGTCTACTTCAACAAGGACCTGTTCGCGAAGTACCGGCTCACCGAGCCGAAGACGTTCGACGACCTGGTCGCGGCGATGGACACCTTCGCCGAGCACAAGATCACCCCGCTCGCCAACTCCGGCGCCGAGTACCTGGCCCAGCAGTACGTCTACCAGCTGGCCCTGTCCAGGGCGGACCGCTCCTGGGTCGACTCCTACGAGCTGTACCAGGGGAAGACCGACTTCCACGACGCCGCCTGGACGTACGCGGCCGACACCTTCGCCGACTGGGTGAAGAAGGGCTACATCGGCAAGAGCTCCACCAGCGCCAAGGCCGAGGACGCGGGCCTCTCCTTCCTCCAGGGCAAGGCACCGATCCTGTTCTCCGGCAGCTGGTGGTACGGCCGCTTCCAGGACGAGGCGACGTTCGACTGGGGCACCACCCTGTGGCCCGGCTCGAACCTCACGCCGGGCTCCGGCGGCAACCTGTGGGTCGTCCCCAAGAGCGCCCACAACAAGGAGCTCGCCTACGACTTCATCGACATCACCATGTCGAAGAAGATCCAGAACCTGCTCGGCAACAAGGGCGGCGTCCCGGTCGCGGCGGACACCGCCGCCATCACCGACCCGAAGTCCAAGGAGCTCATCGCCAACTTCAACACCCTGTCGGGCCGCGACGGCCTGGCCTTCTACCCGGACTGGCCGGTCCCCGGCTTCTACGACGTCCTCGTCTCCGAGACCCAGAAGCTGATCACCGGCAGCGAGAAGCCCGACGGCTACCTGGACGCGTTGCAGGAGGCGTACGACAAGGGCGTACCGAAGACATGACGGTGACCGTCGAACGCGGCGGGCGGGTGACGGGCAAGCAGGACAGGTCCTTTCACCCGCGCCGGGCCCGCGATTCCTACGCGCTGTTCCTGCTCCCGGGCGCCCTCGCCTTCCTCGCCGTCGTCATCGTGCCGTTCCTGATGAACACCGGGGTGAGCCTCACCGACTGGCAGGGCGTGGGCAGCCCCGAGTGGGCCGGACTCGCCAACTACCGCGAGCTGCTGGACGACGCGGAGTTCTGGGAGAGCTTCCGGCACAGCCTCTTCATGGTCGTCGCGATGGCGGCGCTCCCCACGGCCGTCGGACTGGTCCTGGCCGCCGCCCTGTTCGACTACGTCGGCAAGCACTTCGGCAGCCGGACGGCGGCCGTCCTGCGGGCCTGCTTCTACCTCCCGCAGGTGCTGCCGATCGCGGTCGCCGGCATCGTCTGGAGCTGGATCCTCGCGCCCGACGACGGCTCGCTCAACGAGCTGCTCCGGGCCGTCGGTCTCGGCTCCTGGCGGCAGGACTGGCTCGGCGACCCCGACCTCGCCCTCTACAGCGTCATGGGCGTGATGGTGTGGGTGCAGCTCGGCTTCCCGCTGGTCGTCTTCATGGCGGGACTTCAACGCGTCGACCCGCAACTGTACGAGGCGGCCGAGCTGGACGGCGCCGGCTGGTGGCGCCGCTTCGCGCACATCACGCTGCCGCAGATCCGCCCGGAGATCTACGTCGTCCTGACGTGGTGCACGATCGCCGCGCTCAAGGTGTTCGGCGCGGTGTACGTCCTGACGAAGGGCGGCCCCGGCGGCGCGACGAACGTCCCCTCCTACTTCTCCTTCGCCACGTTCTTCGAGAAGACGCAGGTCGGCTACGGCGCCGCGATCTCCACCGTGCTCACCGTGATCATCCTCGCCCTCTCCCTGGTCGGCCTGCGGCTGCAGACCCGGGCGCAGGACGCGGAGGAAGGACTCCGCACATGAAGGCCGTACGAGCCCTGCGCCGCTACCCGGTCCTCCTGGCCCTCTGCCTGGCCGCCCTCTTCATGATCGTCCCGTTTCTGGTCGTCGCCCTGAACGCGGTCAAGTCCCCGGCGGAGTACGCGCGGAACGGGCCGTTGAGCCTGCCCGACGGCCTGTACCTGGACGGTCTGAAGGACTTCTGGGAGCGTGTCGACTACAACCGCAAGCTGCTGAACTCGGTCCTGATCAGCGGCTCGGTGGCGGTGGCGGCGGTGGTCCTGTCGGTGCTGAACGCGTACGCGATCGGCATCGGGCGGATCAGGGGACGCACCTGGGTCCTGGCCTTCTTCGTGCTGGCCAACATGCTTCCGCAGGAGGCGCTGGTCTACCCGGTGTACTACCTGAGCAAGCAGGCCGGCCTGTACGACACCCGGCTGAGCGTGATCATCGTCTTCACGGTGATCCAGGCGGCCTTCGGCACCTACCTGCTCTCCGCCGTGCTGAGCCGGTTCCCGCGCGAGATCATCGAGGCGGCCCGGATCGACGGCGCCGACAAGTGGCAGGTGCTGTGGCGGATCGTCGTCCCCGTCAGCCGGCCCACCCTCGGTGTGCTGCTGGTCTTCTTCTTCGTCTGGACGTGGAACGAGTTCCTGCTCCCGCTGGTCATGCTGATCTCCAACGACAACCAGACCGTGTCGGTGGCCCTCGGTGTCCTCCAGGGGCAGCGCCTGATGGACGCCACGATGACCAACGCGGCCGCCCTCCTCGGCGTACTCCCGGCCCTCGTCTTCTTCCTCGTCTTCCAGCGGACCCTCACGCGCGGTATCGCCGTGGGTGCCGTGAAGTAGTGAGGACCGAGCAGTAAGGACCCCCACCCATGAAGTTCACCGACGGTTACTGGCTGCTGCGCGAGGGCGTCACCGCCGCCCACCCGGCCGAGGTCCTCGACGTCGTCGAGTCGGACGGCGCCCTGGAGATCCACGCGCCTACCCGGCCCATCCGCAGCCGCGGCGACCTGATGACGGGACCGGTCATGACGATCACCGCCCACACCCCGATGCCCGACGTCGTCGGCCTCACCCTCACCCACTTCACGGGCGAGCGGCCCCGCGAGCCGGCCTTCGACCTCACCGAGGCGGAGCCCGCCCCCCTGCTGTCCTACGACGACGCGTACGCGACCCTGACCTCCGGCGCGCTCTCCGTGAAGGTCGCCCGTTCCGGCCCCTGGCACGTGGAGTTCCTCGCCCACGGCCGCACCCTCACCTCCAGCGGCCCCAAGGGCATGGGCATCATGCGGGACGCGGCCACCGGCGGCCACTACCTGCGCGAGCAGCTCAACCTGGGAGTGGGGACCTCCGTCTACGGCCTCGGCGAACGCTTCGGCCCGCTGGTCAAGAACGGCCAGGTCGTCGACATCTGGAACGCCGACGGCGGCACGGCGACCGAACAGGCCTACAAGAACGTGCCGTTCTACCTCACGGACGCGGGCTACGGCGTCTTCGTAGACCACCCGGGCAAGGTGTCCTTCGAGGTCGGCTCGGAGGCCGTGTCCCGCGTCCAGTTCAGCGCCGAGACACAGGAGTTGACGTACTACGTCATCCACGGCCCCACCCCGAAGGACATCCTCCGCAAGTACACCGCCCTCACCGGCCGCCCCGCACTCCCGCCCGCCTGGTCGTTCGGCCTGTGGCTGTCGACGTCGTTCACCACCTCCTACGACGAGGAGACGGTGACCTCCTTCATCGAGGGCATGCGCGAGCGCGAGCTCCCGCTCTCCGTCTTCCACTTCGACTGCTTCTGGATGCGGGAGTTCAACTGGTGCGACTTCACCTGGGACCCACGGGTGTTCCCCGATCCGGAGGGCATGCTGGCCCGGCTGAAGGCGAAGGGCCTGCACGTCAGCGTGTGGATCAACCCGTACATCGCCCAGCGGTCGCCGCTCTTCGCCGAGGGCAGGGCGCTCGGCCATCTGCTGAGGCGGCCGGACGGGAGCGTCTGGCAGTGGGACCTGTGGCAGCCCGGCATGGCCCTCGTGGACTTCACCAGCCCCGCCGCCCGCGAGTGGTACGCGGCCAAGCTGGAAGCGCTGCTCGCGCAGGGCGTCGACT
Organism: Streptomyces sp. NBC_00080; assembly: GCF_045041255.1. Lineage (NCBI taxonomy): Bacteria > Bacillati > Actinomycetota > Actinomycetes > Kitasatosporales > Streptomycetaceae > Streptomyces > Streptomyces sp. NBC_00080. Next base: position 5,734,141 of record NZ_CP108235.1, on the reverse strand, counting down.
GCTTCAAGACCGACTTCGGCGAGCGCGTCCCGGTCGACGTGACCTGGTCCGACGGCTCGGACCCGGAGCGGATGCACAACTACTACACGTACCTCTACAACCGCACCGTCTTCGACGTGCTGCGCAAGCACCGGGGCGAGGGGGAGGCGGTCGTCTTCGCGCGGTCGGCGACGGCCGGCAGCCAGCAGTTCCCGGTGCACTGGGGCGGTGACTGCGAGGCGACGTACGAGTCGATGGCGGAGTCGTTGCGCGGCGGGCTGTCCCTGGGCCTGTCCGGATTCGGCTTCTGGAGCCACGACATCGGCGGCTTCGAGGGCACACCGACACCGGCGCTGTTCAAGCGCTGGCTGGCCTTCGGCCTGCTGTCCTCGCACAGCAGACTGCACGGCAGCTCCTCGTACCGGGTGCCCTGGCTGTTCGACGAGGAGTCGGTGGACGTGGCCCGGCACTTCACCCGGCTGAAGCTGCGGCTCATGCCCTACCTCTACGAGGCCGCCCGCGTCGCCCACGAGGAGGGCACGCCGATGATGCGGGCGATGGTGCTGGAGTTCCCGGCGGATCCCGGCTGCGCGCACCTGGAACGGCAGTACATGCTCGGCCCGGACCTGCTGGTCGCGCCGGTGTTCAGCGACGCGGGGGACGTGACGTACTACGTCCCCGAGGGCACCTGGACCCACTACCTCACCGGGCGGACGGTGACCGGGCCGCGCTGGATGCGCGAACGCCACGGGTTCCTCGGCCTGCCGCTGCTGGTGCGGCCGGGCGCGGTCCTCCCGGTGGGCGCCCACGCCGACCGGCCGGACTACCCGCACGCCGACGGGGTCACTCTGCGCACCTACGGCCTGGAGCGCGGCGCCCAGGTGACGGTACGGGTCGGGGACGTGACCTTCACCGTCGTACGGGAGGGGGACACCCTGCGGGCGTCCGCGAGCGACCCCTCGGCGCCATGGGCGCTGGCGGCCGGGGACCGGGTCGCGCGGGCGGCGGCGGGCACCGGCTTCCTGACCCTGGAGACCGCGGACGACCGGGAGCAGGCCTGATGGTGAAGATCACCGATGTGGCGCGGCACGCCGGGGTCTCCCCCAGCACGGTGTCCTACGCGCTGAGCGGCAAGCGCCCGATCTCCGAGGAGACCCGGCGGCGGGTCGAGGAGGCCGCCCGCACGCTGGGCTACCGCCCGCACGCCGGCGCCCGGGCGCTGGCCAGCAGCCGCTCCAACGTGCTGGCGCTCGTGGTGCCGCTGCGGGCCGGCATCCATGTCCCGGTCGTCATGCAGTTCGCGGTGTCCGTGGTGACGGCGGCCCGGCAGCACGACCACGACGTGCTGCTGCTGACCCAGGAGGAGGGCGAGGAGGGGCTGCGCAGGGTCGCGGACACGGCCCTGGTCGACGCGCTGATCCTGATGGACGTCCAACTCCACGATCCCCGGCTGCCGTTGCTGCGCTCCTTGGACCGGCCGTCCGTGATGATCGGTTTCCCGCTCGAGGCCGACGGGCTGACCTGCATCGACCTCGACTTCAGGGCGGCGGGCGAACGGTGCGTGGAACATCTGGCGCAGCTCGGGCACCGGGTGGTCGGGCTGGTCGGGTCGCCGCCGGAGGTGTACGTGCGCGGGACGGCCTTCGCGCAGCGCGTGGTCCAGGGGTTCACCGCGGCCGCCGACCGGGTGGGGCTCGCCTCCGCCGTCCACCCCTGCGAGGCGACCCCGGCCGCCGCCCGCCGGGTGGCGGAGCGGCTGCTGCGCGAGCAGCCCGCGTTGACGGGGGTGGTGGTCCACAACGAGGCGGTCCTGGAGCCGCTCGTCGACGCGTTCGAGCAGCTGGGACTGCGGGTCCCCGGCGACCTGTCGGTCACGGCGATCTGCCCGGACGAGCTGGCCGCGGGGCTCCGGGTACCGGTCACCTCCATCGCGCTGCCGTCGGCGGAGGTGGGTGAGCGTGCGGTGGAGCTGCTGATGCGCAAGCTCGACGGCGAGACCGTACCCGAGGCGACCCTGCTGCCTCCCGCGCTGACCCCGCGGGCGAGTACGGCGCCGCGGACGGTCAGTCCACGCTGACCGGGTTGCCGAGGCGGGTCCCCAGGAGCGCGCAGGACACACCCTGGACGCCTTCGTAGCCCACGGTCCGACCGGGTGCGAGTTCCCGGGCGAGGCGTTCGGCCAGCGTCTCGCCCTCCTCGTGCAGGCGCAGGAACGCGGCGTCCCAGCGGAAGTCGTCGCGGTCGGCCAGCCAGGTGTTCATGGCCGTGTCGATGCCGGTCGCCCAGGCGGACAGGTCGGCGACCAGGGCGGCGGACAGGCCGAGGGCGGCCCGAGGGTCGTCCGGGGCGAAATCGTCGTAGAGACCCCTGCGGAGGGGGCGCGCACGGTATTCGCCCAGGAGCGTGATGTGCGGCGGGTCTTCCACCGGGCCTCCCTCTTCACGGCCTTGTACGGCCTGCACGACAAGAACCCCGCCGCTCGGGAGCGACGGGGTTCCTGTTCACATGGGATGAGTGGAGATGGCGGGAATCGAACCCGCGTCCAACGGTGCAGAATCAGGGCTTCTCCGTGTGCAGTTCGCTTCGATTTTCTCGGCCCCGGTGATCACGCGAACAAGTCGCCGACGGGCCCAGTCACTGTTTGATTTCCCATCCGACCCCGTGACCGGGCCAGATGGTTTAGTTCCCTAGATTATGCCAGGATCCGGGCCGGGAACACTCCCGGGCTGACACCCTTTAGGGTCCTACATCACTGCTTATTAGGCAGCGAGGGCGTAGGACTGGGAATCGCTCTTGGTATTGGCGATTATTTTTTGCGACATATGGTTTACGAGATCATTGCCGCTTCCTCGACACGCTTCCCCTGCTTCAACAGTCGCTGTCGAAACCGATCATCCCCATGTTGATTTTTCAATCCCTCCGGAGAGGGCTCGTGCCTGCTGTGAGGCACAGGTGCCATCGTACGTGACCAACGCACGACGGTGCCACTGTATTCCCCGCGAGCTCCGTCTCCGAGCCGTCCCGGTGGCTACGGGCGCCGGGTGCGGCGGTCACGCGTGCCGCTGCCTGCGCTTCGCCGCCGCGATCACCCGGTCCGTCTCACGGCGGTCCTGCTGCTCGCGCAGGGTCTGCCGCTTGTCGTACTCCTTCTTGCCGCGCGCCAGCGCGATCTCGGCCTTCGCCCGGCCGTCCTTGAAGTAGACGGCCAGGGCCACGATCGTGTGGCCCGTCTCCTCGGACTTCACCGCCAGCTTGTCGATCTCCTCGCGGTGCAGGAGCAGCTTGCGCTTGCGGCGCGCGGAGTGGTTGGTCCAGCTGCCCTGGAAGTACTCGGGGATGTGCGCGGCGTGCAGCCACGCCTCGTTGCCCTCGATCTGGACGAAGGCGTCGGTCAGCGAGGCGCGCCCCTCGCGCAGCGACTTCACCTCGGTGCCGGTGAGGACGAGACCGGCCTCGTAGACATCGATGATCGCGTAGTCGTGCCGGGCCTTCTTGTTCTGCGCGACGATCTTGCGCTTGCCGTCCTTGACCTTGCCGGACGCGGCCGCCCCGCCCTGCTTCGGCTGGGACTCCTTCGGTACGTACATTCCCTTGCTCATAGTGCAGCCAGTTTCGCACCCGGAGGCCCACTGAGGGAAAGCCGATTACGCGGCGGTCGCTCAGGGCGCGTCCCCGAGGCCGCTCAGCACGGTCTCGGCCCGCTCCAGCGCCCCGTCGTCCGCCTCCAGGTCGGGGGTGATGCCCCGGCCGTCGACACCGTGACCGGAGGGGGTGCGGTAGTGCCCGACGGTCAGCTCGGCGACGGAGCCGTCGGGCAGCCGGCTCGGCATCTGGACCGAGCCCTTGCCGAAGGTGCGGGAGCCCACGACGACCGCGCGGCCACGGTCCTGGAGGGCGCCGGTGAGCAGCTCGGCGGCGCTCATCGTGCCGCCGTCGACGAGTGCGACCAGGGGGCTGGTGGTGTCGCCGCCGCCCTCGGCGTGCAGGGCGCGCTGGTCACCGTCGACGTCGTAGGTGGCGACCAGGCCGCCGTCGAGGAAGGCGGAGGCGGCGGAGACGGCCTCGGTGACCAGGCCGCCGGAGTTGCCGCGCAGATCGAGGACGATCCCGGCCCCTGCCGGGGTCCGGCGGACGGCGCTGCGCACGCTGTCACCGACACCCTTGGTGAACGCGGCGACGGTGATGACGGTGGTGTCGTCGGAAAGCCGGTGGACGGTGACGGAGTCCGTGGAAAGGAGCGCCCGGCGCAGGCTCTCGGTCCACGCGCGCGTGCCGCGCTCCAGGCCCAGACGGACGGAGCTGCCGGCGGTCGCGCCCGTGGCGTCACCGCGGAGTAAGGAGACGACGTCGGTGACCGGGAGGCCTTCGACGGAGCGTCCGTCCACGCTGCGCAGCCGGTCGCCCGCGCGGATCCCGGCGGCGGCCGCGGGCGATCCCGACTGCACCTTGGTCACCTCGATCCGGCCGTCCCCGTCGCCTCGGGCCTCCAGGCCGACGCCGGTGTACCGGCCGTCGAGGGACGCCTCGAACTCCTCGTACTCGCCCTCGGAGTAGACGGCCGCCCAGCGGTCCCCGCTGCGGCTGACGGCGCGCTCGGCGGCCTCCATCGGGGACTTGCCGTCCGCGGCGGCCTCCTCGGCGGCCCGCGTCACGTCCTCGGAGTGGCCGGCGGGGGCCGGGGAGGGGGCGGCGCCCGAGGCGCCCCGCCCGCCCTGCGCGGGGTCGCCCGGCAGGGATCCGGTGGCGGCGCCGGCGACGAGCACGCTCGCGAACACCAATGTCAGGGCGGCCCCGCGGCCGAAACGGCGGGGCTGACAGAACAGGTCACGGCCTGACATGGCGGTGAGTCTAGGGGAACGCGAAGGGCCGTACGGTCGGTTGGCCGTACGGCCCGCGGGGCGTGCGTCACACCTTCAGGTACTTGCGCAGCGCGAAGAACGCGGCCAACGCGGGCATCAGCAGGCTCGTGGCGAGGATGAGCGGCAGCTTCGTCAGCACCGCGTCCCAGCCGATGAAATTGATCAGGTTCAGCTTCTCGGACAGGGCCAGGCCGTTGTCGATGATGAAGTACCGGGCGATCACCAGGAATCCGCAGGCGACCGTGCCGCCGATCAGCCCGGCGACCGCGGCCTCGGCGATGAACGGCGCCTGGATGTAGAAGCCGGAGGCGCCGACGAGCCGCATGATCCCCGTCTCACGCCGCCGGCTGAAGGCCGAGACGCGCACGGTGTTGACGATCAGCATCAGCGCCACGACGAGCATCAGCGCCATGACCGCCCGCGCCGCCCAGTTCATGCCGTTGAGCAGCCCGAAGAGGTTGTCCAGGATGCCCTTCTGGTCCTGCACGGACTGCACGCCGTCGCGCCCGTCGAAGGCGGTCGCGATGACCTGGTACTTCTCCGGGTCCTTCAGCTTGATGCGGTACGACTCCTGCATCTGGTCCGGCGTGAGGGAGCTGGCCAGCGGAGAGTCGCCGAACTGCTCCTTGTAGTGCTTGTACGCGTCGTCCTGCGACTCGTACGTCACCTTCTCGACGACCCCCATCTTGTCGAGGTCGGACTTGATCTGCTTCTTCTGGTCCGCGGTGACCGCGCCCTTGGCGCAGTTCGGGTCGGACTCGGCGTCGCTCTTGTTGCAGAGGAACACCGAGACGTTGACCTTGTCGTACCAGTAGCCCTTCATCGTGCTGACCTGGTCGCTCATCAGGAGCGACCCGCCGAAGAGCGCCAGGGACAGGGCGACGGAGACGACGACGGCGAAGGTCATCGTCAGGTTGCGGCGGAGACCGACACCGATCTCCGACAGTACGAACTGGGCGCGCATGGCGAGTTGTTCAGGCCTTTCCGGGGACGTCCGCGAGAACGGGGGCGATGGCGGGGGCGGTCAGTGCTGGTAGCCGTAGACGCCGCGCGCCTGGTCGCGGACGAGGCGGCCCTGCTCCAGCTCGATGACGCGCTTGCGCATCTGGTCCACGATGTTCTGGTCGTGCGTGGCCATCAGCACGGTCGTGCCCGTCCGGTTGATCCGGTCGAGCAGCTTCATGATGCCGACGGAGGTCTGCGGGTCGAGGTTGCCGGTGGGCTCGTCCGCGATCAGCAGCTTGGGCCGGTTCACGAAGGCGCGAGCGATGGCGACGCGCTGCTGTTCACCGCCGGACAGCTCACCGGGCATCCGGTCCTCCTTGCCACCGAGCCCGACGAGGTCGAGCACCTGCGGCACGGACTTGCGGATCTCGCCCTTCGACTTCCCGATGACCTCCTGCGCGAAGGCGACGTTCTCCGCCACCGTCTTGTTCGGCAGCAGCCGGAAGTCCTGGAAGACCGTCCCCAGCTGGCGGCGCATCTGCGGCACCTTCCAGTTGGAGAGGCGCGCGAGATCCTTGCCCAGGACGTGCACCTGACCGTGGCTGGTCCGCTCCTCGCGGAGGACCAGCCGCAGGAAGGTGGACTTGCCGGAGCCGGAGGATCCCACGAGGAACACGAACTCGCCCTTCTCCACCTCGAGGGAGACATCCCTGAGTGCGGGGCGGGTCTGCTTGGGGTAGACCTTGGAGACGTTGTCGAATCGGATCACGGGTGCACCACGGGTCGCCGGGGGTAGATGAGCGTGACCATACGCGAACCGGGGAGGGCGGCGCAGGCGTCGCGAGGGGTTGAGTGGGGCTTGTGCGTTTTTGTACGGGACTTTGTACGCCCCCCGCTCTCCGGGTGGGCCGCGCGGCCCACGGAGGAACCTGGCACAGTGGAGGGGGAACGTTCCCGTTCCCCGAAGCGTTGTGTACGTGGAACCGGTGCTAGGAGGGCGAGCGCATGACGTACGACCGGCTGGTGTGCGCTAACTGCGCCGCGCCCGTGAGCGAGGGCCGGTGCCCGGTGTGCCGCGCGAACCGCGAGCGGCTGCAGCAACAGGACAACTTCTTCGCGGGGCTGAACCCGATGGCGCTGATCGCGCTGCTCGCGGTGCTGGTGGCAGCGCTGGCGCTGCTGGCCCACCAGACCGCGTAACCCCCGGACACGCACGGAAAGGGGCCCGGAGCTGATCGCTCCGGGCCCCTTCGCGTGTACGTCACGTGCGGACGCGACTACCTGACGTCAGGCAGCGGCTCCGTCACGGCCGGCCGCGAGGCGCGGCAGCACCCGGAAGCCGATGCCGCCGGCGATCATCGTGGCGGCACCGATGATCAGGAAGCTGGTCTGACCGGCACCGGTCTCGGCGAGCTCCTTGCCACCACCCTGCGCGCTGGTGTCGGCGGCGGAGTCCGAGGTGTCGGTCAGCGCGGAGCTGCCCTCCTCCTGGGTGGAGGTGCCGTCGGTGTCGGTGCCGGTACCCGCGGAGGTGCTGCCCTGCGAGGACGAGCCCGACGAGGTGCTGCCCTCGGAGGACGAGCCCGACGAGGTATTGCCCTCGGAGGACGAGCCCGACGAGGTGTTGCCCTCGCTGGAGCTCCCGGAGGACGTGTTACCCGAGGACGTGTTGCCGTTCGAGGTACCGGTCGAGGTCCCCGTCGAAGTACCGGTGGACGTGCCCGTCGAGGTACCGGCAGAGGTACCGGTCGACGTACCCGCCGAAGTGCCGGTGGACGTACCCGCCGAAGTGCCGGTGGACGTACCCGCCGAAGTACCCGTCGACGTGCCGGCGGACGTACCGGTCGAGGTACCCGTGGACGTACCCTCCGAGGTTCCGGTGGACGTACCCTCCGAGGTTCCGGTGGACGTGCCCTCGGACGTACCCGTCGAGGTGCCCTCCGACGTACCCGTGGACGTACCCTCCGAAGTACCGGTGGACGTGCCGCCGGGCTCGCACTCCGGGGTGATGATGATGGTGCAGTCGCCCTCGCCGACGGTGGCGACGACACTCGTGTCGACAAGAGCGTCGTCGTCGGCCGAGGCGACGCCGGCGACCGTCAGCGAGGCGCCCGCGGCGATCACGGCGCCGGCGGCTATCCGCGCGAACCGGATCCGCGTCTTCTTGGTCATATAGCTGCTACCCCCAGTAGCTGAATCGTCGATGAGGCCGCGCCCGGGGCCGTGATCGACGGAGGTAGCCGAGCTGTAGCTGAAGCCCCCGGTTCACATGCGCCCCAGAGATACGCATGCCACACTGCACCTTCCCCACTTTTCAAAGCATCGTCAAGGTCGTTGCGTACGCAATGTCCAAGTCGGGGCGCTTTGCGTGTCGTTGGTGCTGTGAATGTGATGTAAAAAGCAACCGCCCCTGAATCAGGGGCGGTTGCCTTGTCGACAAAGTTACTTCTCTTGCTGCTTGCGCCAGCGAATTCCGGCTTCCAGGAACCCGTCGATCTCACCGTTGAACACGGCCTCGGGGTTACCGACCTCGAACTCGGTGCGCAGGTCCTTGACCATCTGGTACGGGTGCAGGACGTACGAACGCATCTGGTTGCCCCAGGAGTTGCCGCCGTCGCCCTTGAGCGCGTCCATCTTGGCCTGCTCCTCCTGCCGGCGCCGGTCGAGCAGCTTGGCCTGGAGGACGTTCATCGCGGACGCCTTGTTCTGGATCTGCGACCGCTCGTTCTGGCAGGAGACGACGATGCCGGTGGGGAGGTGGGTGAGGCGCACCGCGGAGTCGGTGGTGTTCACGCCCTGGCCGCCGGGGCCGGAGGACCGGTAGACGTCGACCCGCAGTTCGGACTCGTCGATCTCGATGTGGTCGGTGGTCTCCACCACGGGGAGGATCTCGACACCCGCGAAGGAGGTCTGCCGACGCCCCTGGTTGTCGAAGGGGGAGATCCGCACGAGCCGGTGCGTGCCCTGCTCCACGGAGAGGGTGCCGTAGGCGTACGGGATCTGCACGGCGAAGGTGGTCGACTTGATGCCGGCCTCTTCGGCGTACGACGTCTCGTAGATCTCGGTCTTGTAGCCGTGCTGCTCCGCCCACCGCAGGTACATCCGCTGGAGCTTCTCCGCGAAGTCGGCGGCGTCGACGCCACCGGCCTCGGCACGGATGTTCACGAGCGCCTCGCGGGAGTCGTACTCACCGCTGAGCAGCGTACGGACCTCCATCTCGTCCAGCGCCTTCTTGACGGAGGTGAGCTCGGACTCGGCCTCGGCGAGGGTGTCCGGGTCGTCCTCCTCCTGGGCCATCTCGAACAGCACGGAGAGATCGTCGATCCGGCTGCGCAGCGCGTCCGCCTTCCTGACCTCGGCCTGGAGGTGGGACAGCTTGCTGGTGATCTTCTGCGCCTCGTCCGGGTTGTCCCACAGGGACGGCGCGGCCGCCTGCTCCTCGAGCACGGCGATATCTGCCCTCAGCTTGTCGAGGTCCAGAACGGCCTCGATCGACTCCATGGTCGAGGAGAGGGACTTGAGCTCTTCGGATACATCGACGACTGCCACGCCTCCAGCGTAACGGCTCCGGCATCCGGCGAGCTCCGGTGGACGCCGACCATGAGCGTCACGCCCTGTGCGTTCGACACTCGCGCGACCTGACACGCGGCAGCCGACGGCGGACCCCGTTGACGTCAGGACCTCTCGCGCTTGATCCATTGGACCATGATCGCCGACCCGAGCAGTAGCCCTCCGAAAAATGCGGACCACGGGACACTCCGCGGCATATCAATAAGAGGGCTGATCAACCAAAACACACCCGATAGCAGTACCCATCCACCTACGAGCAGCAAGACGTGCATTTGCGGTGACATGGTTTCCGCTTCAGCCTGCCGGGCTTGTTGCCGCGCCCCATGGAACCTACCGATTCTCTCGTAGTAGGCATGCTGCGATCGCGTGAGTCGACAGACAGCCCAGCAGAAGAATCCCACACCGATGCCGGTCAGGGCGGCCTGTAGCAGCACCACGGGATCACCACTGCCAGACAGAGCCAGCGCGACCAACACCGTCATCACCGCTCCGCAGATCACACCGGCCCGCACGGGGTGACGAGCCATTGCCACCTCGAAACGAGTGGGAGGCTGCCCCGATCCGACGAAGCGATCGAACGTCAGCAACACCCTTCTCCAGTCCCGCATGACCAGACCTCCTTTTGGAACCCTTTCTTTGGGTCCCGCACCCGAGTCGACCGGCAGCATCATCCCACCGGCATGTCATGGACAAGCACAGCCGACCGTCCCTTTCGTGGATCCGCGTCCTGCCGCTGCAGCAGGACGCGGATCCACGAAAGGTCGATCATCCGCCGAGGAGGTTCGCAAGTTCCCGGTTCGACGCCCACCGAGCTGAAAGCGGCGCGACGAACCGGTTTGCACCGAAGGAGAAGACCGTCAGCACACCCTGCGTGACGGCTGCCTCAGCGTAGCCCGTATATGTCTTGTTCTCTTCGTCGGACAGGGCGTAGTCGATCGCCCCGGAGACCATCGCAGCCACCACCACGCATCCGGCCACTGCCACGGCACCGGTGAAGAACGTGCACGCCGACCCCAGGAGTACGCCGACCACCGGCCCTGCGACCTTTTTGAGGCTCCCAAGGGTCTTGTCCCAGAAACTTTCTTTCCCGAGTTGCTTCTTATAGGTCTTCTGCACATCCTTCATACAGCCGGTACTACCCTTTGCTCGACTCGCATAGCAACCGAAGAAGCTTGTGGCGGCTTCTTGCAGTTCCTTCATTTTCTCATCGTTCGCCATTCCCTCGATCCACGTCTTGGCTTCCCCATTTCCAAGATAGACACTGCCGCGATAGCCAAGGTCCTTTGTCAGCCACTCGACCACCTTCGGGTCCAGCTTGAGGCGTTCCTTCTCCGTGACGGACTTGCCGTTCCCGGAACCCAGAATGGATCCGTCACCTACTGCCGTTCCCTTGGTGTAGTCAGTCTTGCCCGTTTTTTTGTCATAGCCGACGGCGTCCTGGGTCGCCTTGTCGCAGTACTCCAGCGAGTACTGGCACGAATTGGGCCGCGAGCCGATCTCGGTTCCGGTCGGATCCCAGAACGTGACCGGGTTCTGGGCTCCGTAGCTGTACCCGTTCAGCGTCTGCGGCGCCTCGAGCTGAAGTACCGGGTCGACACTGAGGAACTGGCCGAGGGTCGGGTCGTACTCGCGGGCTCCGATGTGGGTCAGGCCCGTGCCGGTATCGCGGGCCTGACCAAGGAATCCCTTGTCGTCCGGCCAGGAACCGGAGGCGGTCTTAGCCCGGTCTTGACCGAAGGGCGTCGTGTAACGCTTGGTGAAGGTCTGGTTCGTGTCCGGGTTGAGCGCAAGGCTGGAGGTGCCGTGGTGGTCGCCTGTGAGATAGGTGACCTTGTCGGTACCGGATTGATTGGACCGGACGGCGGCCGTGATGCCACTGGCCGAGTAGTAGCGCTGGGCCCAGGTGGTGCCATCGGCCCGCAGGTGGAGTTCGGTGGCGCCGGCGTACAGGACCCGTTCACCGTTCTCGGCCGTACGGATCAGCAGGGTGCCGGAAGCGTCGTAGAGGTAGTCGGTCGACGCATTGTTCTCCGTCAGCTTGGCCAGCCTGCCCTCGTCGGACCAGGCCAGGCTCTGGGCGCTGGTGGCCCCGGGACGACTGGTGGTGTTCCCGGTGGCGTCGTAAGCGTAGGCGCGCTCCGGGGCGGTGCAGTCCGTGCCGGTCGTGGTGCCGGTCAGGGTGTGGGGCTGCGCGGACTTGGTGTAGCAGTAGGTCGTCTTGGTGTCGCGGGTGCTCTGGTGCGCCGTCTCACTGGTCCGCTGGCCGGCGTCGTTGTAGGTGTAGCTCGTCCAGTACGGTGCCGGGCCCGACAGGCTGGTGGCACTGCGGGCGTCGGCGCAGTTCTGGGAAGCGGGGGTCCAGGTTTCGGTGAGGCGTTGGTGGCCGTCGTAGGCGAAGCACTGGGTGTCCGCCGAACCGGAGCCGCCGAGCGTTGTCGGGTCGCTGATCGACGTGACGTTGCCGGTCTGGTCGTAGCTGTAGTTGAGGTCCTGAAGCATGTAGCCGTGGGTCTGGTCCGTGACATGGCTGCGGGCCAGGCGGCCGGTGCCGTCCTCGTAACGGTTGGTGACATAGACACTCTTGTTGTCGCTGCCGCCTGCGCCCAGCGTCAATTGTTGCGGCTGGGAGAGCGCGGAGTAGGAGACGTCGAGCACACCGCCGATGGTGGCCAGGTTGCCCAGGTCGTTGTAGGTGAAGTCGATCGTCTCCGACTCCAAACCGCCCATCGCGGGCTCGCTGCTGTTCTGCAAGGTGCCGTCGAGGTTGTAGTAGGCCTCGGACTTCAGCACGGCCGCCTGGCCCGCCTTCACGAACGGGTCGGAGGCCGGCAGTTCGAGTTGGGTCGTCGTGGCCCGGCCCAGGCTGTCGTAGGCGGTGACGGTCTGGGTGTACGCGGCGCCTGTCTTGCCACCCACGTAGCGGGTTGCCGAGGTGGGCAGGCCCTTCAGTACCGTGTCATAGGTGTACCCGGTGAGCTGGTTGGCATCCGTCCGTGCGCCTGTCCAGGTGCCGGTGACCCGGCTCAACTCGTCGTAACCCACGATGATCGACTTGCCGCGCGCGTCCGTGGTCTTGGTGACTCGGTCCAAGGCGTCGTACTCGGTGCTCGTCGCTCCCTTGTCGGGGTCCTTGGCGCCGGTCTGGCGGCCGGAGAGGTCGTAGTCGTACGACCATGCGGCGCCGTCCGGCCCGGTGATCGTCTTCTGCTTGCCGTCCAGGGTGTAGGTGAACTTCGTGGAGGCGTATGAGGCACCAGGACTCGTCCCGAAGGCCGTGTCGGTGGGGCTCGTGCTCTCGTAGGAGCGGGTTTCCGTCGTCTGTCCGCGCACGTCGGTGATGGTGCGTTGGGCTGATCCGCCCTGAAGGGCGGTCGTCGCCACGGAGTCGCCGGTGTAGCTGGTACTCATGGACCATTTCTCGACACCGAGCACATACAGCGTGCTGGTGGTCGCTCGGCCCGCTCCGTCGAACACCGTGCCCGTCTGCTTCGGGGCCTCACCGTACTCGGCTCGTGTGTAGGTGCCGTTGGGGGTGCTGGTGGTGTCGAAGATGTCGGCGTACGTCTCGTAGGCCAAGCCTCGGGTGTCGTAGCGGGTGTCCGTCAGCAGACGGCCGCCCAGTGGAGTCGGCGACTGGATCTGCAGCGGGCGCAGGAGCGAGTCGTACAGCGTGTAGCTGGTGTTGTACGTCTTGCCGTCCTTCTTGAGGGTCGAGGTCGATACCCAGGACGGCTTCAGGTTGTCCAGGTGGTAGGCGAAGGTCACGTTGGCCGCGTCAGAGCCTCTGATCCGGTTGGGCAGCCAGACAGCGGTGACCCGCCCCAGAGCGTCGTAAACGCTCTCGGTCTTGCTGTTGCTTCGGTCGTAGGTGCGCAAGGTCAGACCACGCCGTGCGTCCACGAAGTTGATCGTCTTGAACTGCGTTGGCGCGGCGTCGGTGACGACGGTCCTGGTCAGCGGGCCCGCGTCGATCGGCGTGTACGCCGTCGTGGTGCTCTTGCCGTCCGCGTTCGTCACACTCAGGGGACGTCCCAGGACGTCGTACGTGGTGGTCGCCGTCGTCTGCCAGCCCGAGGGGAGCCTGTAGCCGTTGAGGTCCGGCGTCGCTGCGTAGCCGTTGGCTCGGCCGGTCCAGGTCTGCTGGCCCTTGGTCGGCTTCTGCACGGCCGACCACGTGGTGGCATTCGCCGTGTCGTAGACGACCGCCGTGTCCGTCAGGACGTCACCTCGGGTGTCTTTGGTCGCCGGTAGCGTCAAGGCGGTGTCCGCCGTCGCACATGTGTCGGCAACCGTGCGGGTACGCGAGACCAGGTTGATCAAGCCGGCCTCGGTGTTGCGGGCGTACCAGGTGCGGGTGCAGGTCTCGTCGTCGCCCTTGCCTACCTGGCCGGAGTCCTCGACAGTGACCGGCAAGCCGTAGCTGTCGAAGGTGGTGGCAGTCTGCCGCTCGCGCCATGTCTGGGATGCCGACAGGTACGTGTAGGCGTGCGTCTTCTGGGTTCGGACGTAGCGGGCTACGTGATCACCGGCATCGGGCGCTGTCTGTCGGGCGGTCTCCTGTGACCAGGGGTCCTTCATGGTTGCCGAAATCGCGGTGGTGCCGTCGTAGGTGACCTGTTCGCGGAGCTGTCCGGCGTACTGATCGCTGTCGGTGAGCGTGGCGGCTCCGAGGGCCGGAGCGCTGAGGGGGGCGACGGAGGCCGTCTTGGTGGTGCCGTCCTTGTTCTTGTCGCCGTGCATGCCCTGCATGTAGAGGGAGACAGTCCTGGAGCGGGTGACGTCCGTCGCACCGGTCCACGCGGTGACCTGGCGGTAGCCACGCCAGTCCGACCATGTGCGCTCGTCGGCCGGTGCGAACGGGTTGTCGCTGTAGTGCCAGGCCGCGCCGCTGTAGGAGTAGGCATGTTCAACCGTCTCGTTGGCCGCCGCCGGGTCGGAAACGGTCACCGCCAGCACGCGGTACTTGTGGAACCAGTCGATCGACGCGTTCTCACCACCGTTGATGCGCCAGAACTGCGGAAAACACGAACGTGTGTTGGTGTCCGGAGCCGCGCCTGCCACCTCGCTGCGTACACACTCCTCGCCCGACAGCGTCACTCTGGTGATCGCCCCCGTCTCTGAGGTGATCGTCGAGATGCGCGCCCGGGTCAGGGGCAGAATGTCGTCCGTGGCATCGACCCGGTTGGGGCGCATCTGGTAGGTGAACGAGGTCGGGTCGAGCCCGATCGCCGTGTCGTCGGCCTTGCCGGTCCGCTTGAGGGACTTCAAGGTCAGCATCTGGTCGGAGCTGTCGCCGATGTCCCCACCGTCCAGGTACTGCTGGACCATGTCCCAGGAGTCCACCGGGTCGTAGACGGCCGTGGTGGCGTTGTAGGAATAGGTGTCGATCCCGGTCAGGCGTTTGCGGGAGAAGAAGGACGGGCCGGTTGCCTTGCACTCGGCGTCTCCGCTCGAGCAGATCGCGTCGAATGGAACATCCGGCCAGTTGTCCGCAGTGTCCTTCGTGAGGCTGGAGCAGTCGGTGGCAGTACAGCGCTCGGCGTGGGTGAAGGTGGCCTTGGCGTCCGCCTTGTCGGTGAACAGCGCCCCGGCGCGCAGACCGTACTCGACGCGAGTCAGATACCCGCCGCGTGTGTAGGCCGCGTTCGCCGTGGTCGCCTTGTTCTTCTTGTAGGAGTTCGACTCCTTCGTGTACCAGTACGTGGACGCGTTGCCGCGTGTGTCCTCGACCAGGTCGAGGTTCCACCGCCACGCCTGGGTGAGCGACCGGTCCGCGAACGTGTCGCCGGCGGAGTAGCCCGGCTCGCCCGAGTCGTCACCGAACACCGGTACTGTCCATACGGAGTTGGTGCGCTGGGTATCCGCACCAGCCAGCTTGTTCATACCGAAGACGTACTTCTTGCCGTCGCCCGTCGTCACGGTCCAGTACTCGCCGTCGTCGTCGCCGTTGTCCCCGCCCGTGGAGCGGGTGACCTTGGAGGCGTCGTCGTTCTCCAGACGCCACTGGCCACCCTCGCCGTCCTTGACCAGACGAGTGGACTTGCCGTTCAACACCAGACGGGCATTGTCGTACTTCCAGCAGAGGTCGAAGACGTCCGCGTGCCCGTCGTCGTCACAGACACCGTACGAGCGCTCGATGTAGGACTCGGTGAGCGTGAAACCCTCACCGACCGCCGAGCCCTGGTTGTTGGTCGCCGCGGTACGGCCGTCCACGCTGCCCGAGTCGTACGACAGCGACAGCGGCGGCACCGGCCCCGCTGCAGCCGGCGGCATCGTGAAGTCGTACGACCACGTGAAGGAACCCGCGCTGTTCCCCGACTGCCAGGAGGACGACTCCGAGAGCGGGGTGGCGGAGTAGTCTCCTGCCCCCTTGGGCGACTGACCGGAGCCCGTACCGGTCGCGGTGACGGCGAGCACGGTGGCAGTCGTTGTGCTGTCGGCGTCCCGCAAGAGCTGCGTGGACCGGCCAACGATGGATTCAGCAAGGCGAACCTTGGCCGACACCGAATGATGCGTGGAGTCGTTCTGCGACGAAAGCGGGAGCTGTTTACGGCACTCCGGCTTCTGCGGTGCCGTCAGGACGCAGGCCGGCAACTGTACGAGCTTCAGCCGCTGGGACCAGTCACCGCCGATGGCCGAGGCGAAACCACCGTAGTCAACGGTCACTTCAGCGCTGCCCGCCGTGGCTGCCTCGGCGGTCAGCAGCACGCCGGTGATTCCGGCTTCTCGGGCGGCCTTTTGATCCAGCACAGTGACACGTGCAGTACCGGAGGCGGCATGGCCTCCGGCTTGCGGTAGGAGGGACACGGGCAGACCGTTCGCCTTCGCCACGACCGTCTTGCCGGCCGTCAGGACAATTGTCGCCTCGCCTTCCCCGGGCCACTTCGCCTGTCGTTCAGCCTGCGCCTGTTCGGCCTGGTCAGCGTTGGCCTTCTGCTCCCGGGCGACCTGTTCCCGGACCTTCTTCGCGCCCGGCCCCTTGACTACCTTCACGTCGCTGACACGGGGCTTCGGCACATCAGGGCGGCCGAGTCCCTCCGATCCCGCGGCTTCGGCCGCCTGCGCCACAGCCACAGGCACGACAAGTGCCAAAGCCAGCGACTGCAACAGAAGCCGGCCGGCACGATACCGACCACTCCTGCGCCATCTTGAGGTGCCCACGCCAAATACCATCGCTTTTCGTCCCCCGCCCAGTCCCGTGAGAGATGTACGTCAAGTCGTTCTCAGGCCGTCACACGACGCCCGTCGATTCCGGGGGGGGGGAGGGCAGTCGAGAGCCGCCCTCCCCCACTGCCCGTCAGTCGCCGACGCTCTCGTCCAGTTGCTCGCTACTCGCCATGGCGCCGGCCCAGACCCGCGCCTCCCAGACCCGGCCGGGCAGGTAGTGCTTCCAGGCACCGGCGACGAAGCCCCTGCCGATCGTGAAATCGCCGCTGCCGAGCTTGACCGTGAAGGCTTGAGCACTGCCGTTCTGGTTGTGCCCGAGGTAGAGGCTGATCGTCCCGTCCAACGGGTCGTAGATGCCGGTCAACCGCACTGGGCTGTCCAATTCGGCGACATCGTCGGAGGCAACGGCCGAGAAGCTGCCGTCATCATTGAGTCGCCCGAATTGCCACCTACCGACCGGGACGGTCCGCTCTTCCATCGCCTCCTCGTCCCATACGGTCTGTTTGCCGGTCAGCTGGTAGAAGAATCCCCACGCGGACCCGTCCGCGGTGCGCTGCCCCAACACCTGTCCGATGTAGCCGACATCCTTGGCAAGGATCTCCGCGGCATCCAATTGCACCAAGGTCGTCACCGTGAACGATGCGTGCTCGTACACCAAGGGGCCTGCTGTGGTCGCCGCGCCGTCGACCCCGTCGAACACGATGGCGCCGTCCTTCAGCGACGCACCGCCTGTCAGTGCCAGACTCTTGCCGTACCCGGAAGTACTGTCGGGAACAGTCGTGCCACTGCCACGTTCCGCGTTCCAGTCCGCCACCAACTCGACGCCGGCGAATTCCCCGCCGGACACCATCAGCTGGGACTCTTCGGCAATCTCCTGTGCCGTCAAGGCACGCTGCCAGACGGCGACTTCATCGACCGAACCTTGGAAGTAGTAACCGGGGCCTGTGCTGAACTGATGCCGACCGAAGTCCAGTGGCCCGGTCGACGGGTAAGAGCCCTCCACGCTCTGGCCCTGGTACTGCCTGCGGCCGTCCACGTAGAGCTGGAGCTTGCCCGTCGCCGGATCGTAGGTAGCGGCCAGGTGCGTCCATACGCCGACCTGCGCCGGATAGGCCGCGAACTGACCGGTGTACAAGTCGGTTGCACCCGGCTGACGGATAGCAAAGCACCAGGTCTTCTTACTGACGTCGTACTCTAGGAGGAACGGGCTACTGACGCTGTCCTTCGTCGATAGCACTGCGGCACTGCGGTCGTCACGTTCCAGCCGCACCCAAGCGGAGAGCGTATAGGCCGAGCGAGTCTCGAGAACCGGGGCACTCGTCTGTGCGTAGGCAGTGGACCCGTTCAGGGACAATCCCCTATCAGTGATCGGCGTCTCCAGGGGAAGCCCCTGAGAGTCACGGGTGATCAGCCCACGGCGGCCTCTGTCGTCCCGCGCTGCCCCACCGCCCAGCGTGGCGTTGTCCGCGCCGTCGGTTGTCGCCGAGTCCAGTGC
Organism: Streptomyces sp. NBC_00080; assembly: GCF_045041255.1. Taxonomy (NCBI): domain Bacteria; kingdom Bacillati; phylum Actinomycetota; class Actinomycetes; order Kitasatosporales; family Streptomycetaceae; genus Streptomyces; species Streptomyces sp. NBC_00080. The sequence continues at coordinate 5,716,126 of NZ_CP108235.1, read as the reverse complement.
AGCGCCGCTCGCCTCGCCAAAATTCCACCGCCCGACCGGCCCGTCGCCGGCGCTCACCAGGAAATCGACCGCCATCTCCGCGCCGAAGCGGCCGGTGCCGACGTTGTCCTTGGCTCGCACGTACAACGTGGTCAGGCCCGCCTTTTCCGGCGTGACAGCGACCGATGCCGTCAAGCCCGCCTGGTCGGCCGACCAGGCGTCCGCACTGGACAATCTGTACTGGTAGGCGGCGATGTTCGTCTCACCCGACGCAGGCGCGAACGTGAACGTGCCTTTCACGCCCGGTCCGCCCTGCCCCGCACAGGCGTTGGTCGTGCACTCGGTGTACGGGGAACCGAAGGTCACCGTCGGCGCCTTGGGCGCAGTCGGATCGACCTTGAAGTAACAGGGCGTGCTGTAACCGGAGTTAAGGCGGTTGGTGCCGTCCTCGTAGTAGGAGAGGGTCAGCGCTCTCAGTCGGTACAGGACACCCTCCTGCAGCGTCGGCAGGCTCCTCGACTGCTTGACCAGGTTCCCCACATAGCCAGATGTCGGGCCGTCGATGTCAGTGTGGGCGAGCGTCCATGCTGTGCCGTCGTACTTCTCCGTCCGCCAGCGGATCCGGAGATTCGCCCCGACCGAACCGCCCACAGCGGTTCGTGGCTTGCCCTGTACCAGCGGCGTCGGGTCGGACACCACGTTCGGAGACGCCGAACTGGTCGAGCACACGTAGGAAGAGCCCGTGACCGCGCCGACCTCAGTGGGCGTGGCCGGCAGGCCCACGTACTTCACCGCAATCACGGCGTCGTTCCTGAACCGTTTCCACGCCGAGGCATCGGTCTCGTCATGTGCCCGGACCTCGAGCGTCAGCATGGAGAACTTGCCCGCCGCGAAGTTCTTCACCGTCGGCGTCAGGTTCTCGTTCGTCTCCTCCGCGCTGTCGTTGAACTCGATCGGCGCGTCCGGCAAATCCGGATCGCACAACGAGCCACGACCGGCCGAGACATTGCGGTCCACCATCAGGTCCAGTTCCGCCGGACGCGTCGACCACGTGGTGGAGGAAGAGATGTTGTTCGTACGAACCAGATCCACCCAACGCGGGTCACACTGGAACGCCCACGGCTCCGTCACCCGAAACGTGGCGTCCAGGATGTTCTTACCCTTCAGACTGGCTGGCGAGAACTCGAAGTAGAGTCGCTGTACGTACCCAGGACCGCAGTAGTAGCCGTTCCAGGTACCGCACTTACCGACGCCCTTCCCAAGATCGTCGTCGCCGTTGCCCCAGCCGTACGACTCATAACCGTCGCTGCGCAGCAGCGTGCGCTCCGACTCGCCCCACGTGATGGTCGGGTCGATGAACAGCGGGAACGCCGACGCCTTGGATTCGGTGAGCATCTCCGCGTCCGGAACCACCGACAGCGAGTCCTTGGTGACCGCGACATCCATACGGGCCACGTTGTCGCCCTGTCCAGGCTCCGATCCGGAACCCGAAGGCGCCGTTTCCGAGGGGTCGGCCGACCCCACCTCACCGCTGCCTGGCGGTTCAACCGTCATCAACTGCGTCTGCGTGCCGGAAGGCGAACCCGCCGAGTCCCACATCTGGGCCGGCGGCGCCTTGAACACCGTACGGCCACTGTCGTCCACGGCCGCGAGGTTGCCGGACGCCCCTTCGCGCACGTCCAAGCCCACGGCATTGAGCCCGAACGTGAGCTTTTTCAGCCCCTCGTTCGCCGCTGCTTCGGCCGTTTTGACCACGAACACCGGCTGGAAACTCTCCGGAGTCGTGTTCACCTTCAGGTCCACGCCCGGCAGTACTTCCGCGTACAGAGCACTGGTCCCGTCCAGCTGCGGCGCCGGAAGCGTTCCCGGCCACCGCAGTTCGAGCGACTTCCCCTCGTCCTCGATCCGGGCCAGCGGCGCCTTCGCGCCCCCGCCCGAGAAGGCAATGTCCAGCGCTGCGGCCTTGGGACCCACCAGACCGTCGGAACGCTTCCCCAGCGTTGCATCCGGTGCCTGCCAGCCACCATCCGGCTTCGCCACACGAACCGGAACCACCGACTCCTGCAACGTGAAGGTGAGGCCATCGGGATTCGCATAGACCGTTGTCCGCTCCGAACGCTCCCCCGTCACCTCCACCGGCCGACCCGACTCCTTGGCCTCCGCCGACGCCTGCTGCCCCTCGGACAGCGGGGTGGCCTCCGAGGGAGAAGCAGACGCCTGTGGAGCGGGCGTGACCAGAATCGCCAATAGGGCGGCGAAGGCAGCCGTCGCGGCCCCAGATCTCCCCCATCGGACATGCGCATGACATCTCGCTGACCGCCTGCTGCCCCGTTTGCCCTGCACTGAGATGCGCCCCCCACAGTCACATGATCCTCAAGTTCTCCACATCCAAAGGCTCTCCATCACCTCCCGTCAAGGCGGCATCACCATGCGCAGCGCCCTTTGTCGTACCGAGAATCTCCTGCGCCACTGGTAGATCCGGCAGGCATGACACGGGGAGACGTCTCAAAATCGAACACCAGAACAGGGCGAGCCTCCCGTTCAGGCCCTCTCTGACGGTGGACACACCGATTTCCGAGCTGGCGACTCCGGGTGTCGATGTCGGCTACGGACACGGTCCGGTGCTCGTCGAACACCGCCTTGCGGGATGCCGGGACCGGCTCCCCGCAAGGCGATGTGGCCCGAAACTGCCACCTTCCCCAGCCGGACCGACTCCCGGCCCGCTCACCGGAAGGGCATCCGGCAAGCCGCCGCTCAGACACCGGCGAGCGGAGGCATTCCGGGCGGTGCTTCTACGGCGTTGCAGGTGAGGACGTACTCGTCGTGTCCTGCGGAGTCGCCCCCGCGTCGTCACCGGAGGTGGCCGCCCAGGTGCCGATCCCCGCCGCCGCGGCCAGCGCCACCGCTGCCACGCCCAGCGTGATCCGCCGCCGCCGGGTGGCGGAACGGTTCCGTGCCGAGCCGGGCCGCGGCGCGCCCGCCGCCCTCGGCACCCGTGCCGTGCCGTGCGCCCCGCCCGCCAGCTCGTCCGGCGCGGGCACCCGCATCGACGTGTGGGTGTCCCGGTTGGAGTCCGGCTTCGCGCCGGGCACCAGCGGGACCGACCCGCGCCGCACCCGCCCGGAGGGCGCCGCGGGCGAGGACGCGGAGGGCGCGGTCTCGGCCGGCTCGCCCTCCCCCTCCTCCTGCTCCGGGTCCGGCTCGTCGACGTCCAGCGGCGGCATCCCGGCCAGCGTCGGCAGCTGCTCCCGCAGCCGCGCGGCCAGCTCGGACGCCCGCAGCCGGGAGGCCGGCGCCTTCGCCAGGCACTGCACGAGAAGCTGCCACAGCTCGTCCGTGATGCCGGGGAGCGGGGCGACGGACTCCGTGACGTGCCGGCGCAGCACCGCGCCGGGGTGGCCGCCGCCGAACGGGGTGAAGCCCGCGAGGAGCTCGTACAGCACGGTCGCCAGGGCGTAGATGTCCACCGAGGCGCGCGGCGGCAGGCCCTCCACGATCTCCGGCGCCAGATAGTCCGGCGTGCCGATGATCTTCGTGGCGCGGGTCCGTTTGGGGGTGTCGATCAGTTTCGCGACGCCGAAGTCGGTCAGCAGCGCGCGGTGCGAGCCGCCGGGGCCGAGCGGACCCTGCATGTCGAGCAGGATGTTCTCGGGCTTCACGTCCCGGTGGACGATCCCGGCCGCGTGCGCGGCGGCCAGTCCCTCGGCGATGTCCGCGACGATCGCCACGGCGGCCTCGGGCGCGAGCCGTCGGTCCCGTTCGAGGCGGGTGCGCAGGTCCGTGCCGCGGACGAGGTCCATGACCAGGGCGAGGTCGTTGCCGTCGACCACCAGGTCCCGTACGGAGACCACGTGCGGGTGCTCCAGGCCGAGCAGGGCCGTGCGCTCCTGCACGAAGCGGCCCACGAGCTCCTCGTCGGAGGCGAGGTCCTCGCGCAGCAGCTTGACGGCGACGGGCCCGTCCGGTCCGTCGCCCAGCCACACCGTGCCGGCGCTGCCCCGTCCCAGGATCTGGTGGGCGGTGTACCGGCTGCCGATCTTCCGTGCCAAGGCTGCTCCTACAGACGCGTGTTGCCCATCAAAGTACGCGTCCGAGGAGCCAACCTTCACCGCGGAGACGGAAATCACCCGCCGGATGTCGACAAGTACACAAACTCACGGTCAGAACCGGAGCCCGTGGCGCTCGCCGCTGTCTCAGTTGCCCGTGCCGCCCGTGCCGCTGCCGCCCGAGTCGGCCAGCTCGCCGATCCAGCCGGTGACGTCGTTGAACCAGCCGCTGATCAGCTGCCAGTAGTTCTTGCCGGTGCCGATCCAGCCCTGGAGCGGGCTCAGCTCCCAGATCAGCCATCCGGCCACGAACAGGATGACGATCGTGAACAGACAGCCCTTCAGGCAGCCCAGCCCGGGGATCTTCATCGGGTTGGCACTGCGCTGCCTCGGCTCCCGCGGCTGCCGGGGTTCCGGCTCCGGCCGCTGCCTCGGCTGCTGCTGGGGCGCCGGCGCGTACCGCTGGGGCTGGTGCTGCGGCTGCTGGTGCTGCGGCGCGTACTGCGGCTGCTGCTGCCCCGGGTAGCCGTATCCGGGCGGCTGCTGCTGGCGCTGCTGAGGCCGCTGCTGCTGGTTCTGCTGCGGATACGGCTGCTGCGGCTGCTGCTGGCGGGAGACCTGCCGCTGGGGGCGGCGACGCAGCGGGTCCTCGCCGGGGTCGAGGTACTGCTGGACCTGCGTCGGCTCGTTGCGGTCGCGGGCGGCCCGCATCTGGGACTGCCAGGGATGCGGCTCCTGGCCCTGCTGACCCTGCTGGTGCGGCGGCACCGGCGGCAGGACGGCCGTCGGATCGGCGGCGCCCGCGGGACCACCGGTGTGCGGCAGCACGGCGGTGGGGTCGGCGGCACCGGCCGGACCGCCGGTGTGCGGCAGGACGCTGGTCGCGGCGTTCGGGTCGTAGGCGCCGCCCGGCACGGTCGCGGGCGTCGGATCGGGCGCGAGGAGGTGGCCGACGCCGTCGGCGGCGGCGATCTGCATCGAGTTCGCGTGCACCCCGATGCCCTCGGCGACGATGCGCAGCCCGCGCGCGAGGTTCTCGGCGCTCGGCCGGTCGTCGGGGTTCTTGCGCAGACAGCGCTCGATGACCGTCCAGAGCGGGTCGGGGACCGTGGACGGGCGGCGCGGCTCGGCGTTCAGGTGCTGGTGCAGGACTTCGAGGGCCGAGCCGCCGGAGAACGGCGGCCGCCCGGTGACCAGCTCGTACAGCAGGATGCCGGCGCCGTAGATGTCCACGGCCGAGGTCTGCGGACGGCCCTCGGCGGACTCCGGCGCGACGTACGCGGGCGTGCCGACGAACTCGCTGGTCCGGGTCAGGCCCGGGGAGTCGGCGAGGCGCGCGATGCCGAAGTCGGTGAGCAGCGGGTGCATCTGTCCGCCGTTCTGCATCAGCAGGACGTTGGCCGGCTTCAGGTCGCGGTGCACGACGCCGTCGGCGTGGCTGGCGGCGAGCGCGTCGGCGACCTGGGCGGTGAGCAGAGCGGCGGCGACGGGCGTGAAGGGGCCGTTCTCGCGCAGGTAGCGGTGCAGGTCGGGGCCGTCGACGAGGTCCATGACCAGCGCCAGCAGATCGCCCTCGACCACCAGGTCGCGGACCCGGACGATGTTCGGGTGGGTCAGGCGCAGCAGCACCGAACGCTCGCGCAGGAAGCGCATCACGACGTCGGGGTCGTTCGCGAGCTCCTCCTTGAGGACCTTGATCGCGACGGTCTCCCCGGGCTGGCCGGCCACGGCCGCCTCGGCGCCCGCGGTCTCGCGCTGGCGCGCTCGCCAGACGGTGCCCGTGGCGCCGCGTCCGAGCGGCTCCTCGAGCAGGTACTTGCTGCCGACTGGCCGCACGTCACGCGCTCCCTGCTGCTTGCTTGCCTGTCCTGTCCGTGTTCCGACCCACTGTAGTGCCGCAGTGCGGACACCGGGCTGTCGTCTTCGTCCGAAGGAAAGACGCTCGGCCCGGTCTTCCTGGTTGCCGGCGGCGGACGTGACCGATCTCAACTGATCGTCGGCGACGCACTTGTCAGGCACTTTTGCGGGCAGAGCCGACCAATCAAGATCACTTGTCCCCGGGTGTGGGGCGCGTTGTCAGTGACAGGTGCGAGGATGCCTTCAGTACTGGCCGCTGTGCTCGTGTGGGGTGGGGGGAAGTCCGCGCCCGTGCAGAAGGGACCGCTGACGGCGATGCAGATCCGGCTGACCGTCGTAGACCCGACGGCCCCGCCCTTCCCCGCGCCGGGCTCCGCTCGCGCCGGGGGAACCCAGGCGCGGGCCCGCACCGCGAGCTGCGACGTGCTGGTCACGGCGCCCGCCGGCACGGCTCTGGCCGCGGTGGCGTCCGCGCTGGCCGCGGCGGTCTCCGGGGAGGGTGCCCCGTCGGCCTCCTCCGCGGCGGCGGTCGTGCTCTACGCGGGCGTGGAGCGGCTCGACACCCAGCGCTGCACGCTCGGCGAGCCGCCGCTGATCGACGGCGCCGTGCTGTCCCTCGGCGCCCCGGCCGACCCCGAACCGCATCCCGAGGTCGACGAAGCCCCTGCCCGTCTGCACGTGGTGGCCGGGCCCGACGCGGGCGGGGTCCATCTGCTGCACGGCGGTCAGGTCCGCGTGGGCCGCTCCGCCGACGCCGACGTGCCCCTCGACGACCCGGACGTCTCGCGCCTGCACTGCACGGTGACGCTCTCCCCCGAGGGCCGCGTCACGGTCGCCGACCTCGGCTCCACCAACGGCACCACCCTGGACGGCGCCCAGGTACAGGACCGTCCCGTCCGCCTCGCCCCCGGCGCCCTGCTGCGCGTCGGCGAGTCGGCTCTGCGCCTGGCCCCGCCGGGCGGCCCGGGTCCCCGGGCGACGACCACTCCGGACGGCGAGGGCCATGTCCGGGTGCCCTGCGCGGGTACGGACCCGGCGGCGGGCGAGGGCCCGTCCGGCGGGAGCCCCGGTCCGGCCGCGGGCGCGGCACACGCGCGTGCGGCGGGCGGCGGCGCGGGCGACCGGGAAGGCCCCTCCGCCCCGACCGGCCACGCCTACGGCACGGTGGACTGGAACGGCGCGTCGGAGGGCCGGGGCGGGCGGACGCGCGGCGCCGGGGAAAACCGTGCGGCGCCTGCGGTGGTGCCCGGCCAGGGCACGGCGCCGCGCATCGAGAGCCGGCGCGGCGGCGAGACACGCGCGGGGGACCCCGCGCGCCGCAACCCGCCCGGAGCGGCTGCTCCCGGTGGTGTGTCGGGAGCCCGTGAAGGTTCCTCGGCCACCCACGCCGGCCGCTCGGGCCTCGGCTCGTTCACGGGGCCGTACGACGACGTCCGGGGACCGCACGGCGCGCCGGAGGACGCGGGCACCCCGCACCGTCCCGCCGTCTCCGCTCCCCACCCCGCCGCCCCGTCCGGCCCTTCGTCCCACGCTTCGTCCGTCTCCCCGGCCGCGTCCCCCTACGACGACGCCCCCGAAGCCGATCCGCGCGCGGCCTCCCGCCGCAAAGGCACCCCGCTGCGCGGCACCGACGTGCCCCCGGGCGTGCGCAAACGCGGCGGTCTCTCCGCGTGGGCACGCCGGCTGGCCGGCGGTCGCGGCGACACGCAGGACACGGACACCCCCGGGACCTACGAGGAGGAGGAGGCCGCGGCGCAGTCGTACCCGTCGGCCGCCGCGTCCCCCGCGCCCGAGACCTGGCCGGACCCGGCCGCGCTGCTGCTGACGGCGCTGGGCCCCGGCCCCCGGCTGTGGGAACGCGGACCGGGGCACCCCGAGGCGCTCACCGTGCGGCTCGGCACCGCCGACCGGCCGGCGCCCGACGGCTCGGGCCTGCTGCCCGCCGTACCGGTGACGACGGGGCTGCGCGAGGTCGGCGCGCTCGGTCTGGCCGGGCCGCGCCCGCGACTGTCCGGGCTGGCGCGCGCGGTGCTGGCGCAGCTCGCCGCGCTGCACTCCCCCGACACCCTGGAAATCGTCCTGATCAGTACGGACCGCGCGCGTTCCGAGGAGGAGCGCGTCGCCGAGTGGTCCTGGCTGGGCTGGCTGCCGCAGCTCCGCCCGGGGCACGGACAGGACTGCCGTCTTCTGCTCGCCTACGACCGCGACCAGGCCACGGCCCGCGCCGACGAGTTGCTGCGCCGTCTGGAGGACCACCTGACCGACAGCGCGGGCGGCCCGAGCGGTGCGAGCGGTACGGGACCGGCCCAGGTACCCGCGCCCCGCGGCGCCGGCCGCCGGCCCTCCTGGGCCGTGCCGGACGAGACCGAGGACGGCGGCTTCCTCGGCCCGTACACCGTGGTCGTCGTGGACGGCGATCCCGGCGGCGCGGACCTGCGCGAGGCGGTGACCCGGCTGGCGGTGGCCGGACCGCGCGCCGGGATACACGTCGTCTGTCTGGCCGAGACGCCCGCCGCCTCCCCTTCCTCTCCGGTGACCGAGACCTACGAAGCGGCCTGCGCGACGACGCCCACCTTCCGCGCGTGCGGAGCCGTCGCGCTGCTCAGCGGGGACGTGGCGACGGCGCTGCGGCTGCTGCGGGTCGCGCCGGCCGGGGCGGAGACGGAGCGGCCGGGCCCGGTGGGACCCGGCACGGTCGGCGCGGTGGACGCGGTCTCCCTGGCCTGGGCCGAACGCTTCGCGCGGGCCCTCGCGCCGCTGCGCCCGGACGGCGCGGGCGGCGGCGAGCGGCCCACGCGGGTGTCGGCTCCGCTGCCCCAGTCGGCCCGGCTCCTGGACAAGCTGGGCCTCGCGCGGGCCACACCCGCCTCGCTGATGGCCCGCTGGGCGGACGCGGCCGACGACGCCGAGGCGCTCGGCGGACGGGCGTGGGCCGTGCTCGGCGCGGGGCCGCGCGGACCGGTCGGCGTGGACCTGGTCGCCGAGGGCCCGCACCTGCTGATCGAGGGCCCGACGGGCAGCGGGCGTACGGAACTGCTGCGGGCGGTCGTGGCCTCGCTGGCCGCCGCCGAGCGGCCGGACCGGCTGGGCATCATCCTGCTGGACGGCCGCGACACCGTCGGCAAGGGCGGCGGCGGTCACGGCGACGGCCTGCGGATCTGTACGGACGTACCGCACGTCACCACCCACCTCACCGCCAACGACCCGGTCCGCATGCGGGAGTTCGCGCAGTCACTGAGCGCCGAGCTGAAGCGGCGGTCCGAACTGCTGGGCCGTTCCGGCTTCGTGGAGTGGCACACGCAGCGCGCGGTGTCCGGCCGTATCGTCCCGCAGCGCACCCCGAACGCCGCGTCCCAGGGAGCCGGGCTCGGCGGCGGCTCCACCGGCGGCGCCGCCGACATCGAGGCCCCGCCCAGCACCACGCTGCGGCTGCGCCCGGGAGCGGCCGCCCGGCAGCGGGCCGAGGCGACGCCCCCGCTGCCCCGTCTGGTGGTGGTCGTCGACGACCTGGACGCTCTCGTCTCCCCCGCCCTCGGCTCCCCGGGCCGGCCGGCCGCCGGCTCGGTCATGCGCGCGCTGGAGGCGGTGGCCCGCGAGGGCGAGCGGCTCGGCGTGCACCTGGTGGCCGCGGCAGGTCCCGGGGGCCGTACGGCGGAGTCGGAACCGGCCCGGCTGTCCACCGTTCGGATCACTCTGGACCCGCCGGGTTCCGGCACGGACGAACCCGCGCCGGGCCGCGGCCGGCTCAAGGGCGCGGACGGCCGCCTCACCCCCTTCCAGGGCGGCCGCGTCACGGGCCGCATCCCCCGTACGGCGACGCTGCGCCCCACGGTGGTCCCCCTGGAGTGGCAGCGCATGGGCGACCCCCCGGCCCGTCGCCCGGTACGGGAACTGGGCAACGGCCCGACGGACCTGGCCCTGCTGGCCAGCGCCCTGGAGCGAGCCGCGCGGCAGCTCAGCCCGTCCGGAGGCGCACCCGCCGGAGGCGCGTGAGGCGAGGCCCCTCCGGGAGAGGCCGGCCCGGGCGGCTCAGGAAACAGGTGACCGGAACGGGTGACCGGGGGCCACCGCCCCCGGTCACCCGTTCCGGTCCCGCCCGCGCCGGGCCACGCACCGCCCCCGCATCGAGAATCACGCGCCTTGCGATCACGACGCGGTCACGATCCCCCGCTTGACGGCACAGGCGCCCTTGCCGAGCCCAGGCACCCGGCGTAGACCAGTGCTCACGGGACAGCGCTCGAACGTTCACGAGTCGACGAGGACGAAGAACGGGGCAGTGATGCGCAGCACGAGCAACACCATCCGGACACGCAGGACCGTGAAGGCGGCCGCCACGCTCCTGGCGGGGGCGCTCGCGCTCTCGCTCACGGCGTGCGGCAGCGACGACGACAAGAGCGGCGGAAGCGAAAGCAGCACCGGAGGCAAGGAATCCGGCGGCACCCTCACCCTCCCCAAGCTCGACGGCACCACGCTCGAAGTGGCCGCCGTATGGACCGGCACCGAACAGGCGAACTTCAAGAAGGTCCTCGCCGAGTTCGAGAAACGCACCGGCGCGAAGATCACCTTCGTGCCCGCCCAGGACCCGATCATCAACTTCCTCGGCTCGAAGATCGCGGGCGGCTCACCACCGGACGTCGCGATGCTGCCGCAGCCCGGCGCCATCAAACAGGCCGCCGACAAGGGCTGGGCCAAACCGCTGGGCGCCGAGGCCCAGGCGGAGCTCGCGAAGAACTACTCGCAGGGCTGGCAGGACATCGGCAAGGTGGGCGACAAGCAGTACGGCGTCTACTACAAGGCCGCCAACAAGTCGCTGATCTGGTACAACGCCAAGGTCTTCGAGAACGCGGGCGCCTCCGACCCCGCGACGTGGAAGGACCTGCTGACCACCGCGCAGACGGTGTACGACTCCGGCGTCACCCCGTTCTCGATCGGGGGCGCCGACGGCTGGACCCTCACCGACTGGTTCGAGAACGTCTACCTCTCCCAGGCGGGCCCGGAGAAGTACGACCAGCTCGCCCAGCACAAGATCAAGTGGACGGACCCCTCCGTGAAGGAGGCGCTGACCACCCTGGCCCAGATCTGGGGCAAGAAGGACTGGGTGGCGGGCGGCGCGAGCGGTGCGCTCCAGACCGAGTTCCCCGCTTCGGTGACCCAGACCTTCACCGGCGGCGAGCAGCCGAAGGCGGCCATGGTCTACGAGGGCGACTTCGTCCAGGTCAACATCGCCGACACCAAGTCGAAGGTCGGCACGGACGCCAAGGTGTTCCCGTTCCCGAAGGTCGGCGACACCGCGCCGGTGGTCTCCGGCGGTGACGCGGCCGTCATCCTGAAGGACTCCAAGGGCGCGCAGGCGCTGGCGACCTTCCTGGCCTCGCCGGACGCGGCGGAGATCCAGGCGAAGCTCGGCGGCTATCTCTCGCCGAACAAGAACGTCGACGTCTCCGTGTACCCGAACGAGGTTCAGCAGACGATCGCCAAGGCGCTGATCGCGGCCGGCGACGACTTCCGCTTCGACATGTCCGACCAGGCCCCGCAGGCCTTCGGCGGCACCCCCGGCAAGGGCGAGTGGAAGGACCTCCAGGACTTCCTGAAGAACCCGACGGACGTGGCCGGCACCCAGGCGAAACTGGAGTCGGACGCGGCAGCGGCGTACGGGAACTGACGCGGAGATGGCGACGCCCGCGGCGGCGGGGGCTCCCGGGGCCCCCGCCCCTCCTCGCTCGCGCAAGAGTGTGACCGGCACCCGAAGGACCGTGGCCGCGCTGTTCCTGCTGCCCGCCCTGGTGCTGCTCGGCGCACTCGTGGTCTACCCGATCGGGTACTCGGTCGTGCGCAGTTTCTACGACCAGTCCGGCGACGGCTTCGCCGGTGTGGACAACTACAAGGCCCTCTTCACGGACGAGGGCATCCGTACCGCCCTGAAGAACAACGTGATCTGGGTGGTGTTCGCGCCCACCGTCGCGACCGCGCTCGGTCTCATCTTCGCGGTGCTGACCGAACGGGTGCGCTGGGGCACCGCGTTCAAGCTGGTCGTCTTCATGCCGATGGCGATCTCGATGCTCGCCGCCGGCATCATCTTCCGGCTGGTCTACGACCAGGACCCGGACAAGGGCGTCGCCAACGCGGTGTGGGTGGGCGCCCACGACACGTTCGCCGAGTCGTCGGCGTTCCCGAAGGCCCACCCGGGCCGCGACTCGCCGCTGCGACCGCAGGACGGCGGCTTCATCACCAAGGCCCCGGTCCGCACCGGCGTCCCGGTCGCCCTTCCGCTGGTCGGCGTGGCCCCCGACCAGATGCCCGGCAGCGCGGAGAAGGCCGTGCAGGCGCGGCCCGAACAAGGGGAGATCACCGGGACCGCCTGGCAGGACTTCACCCGCGGCAAGGGCGTCGGCACCCTCGGCGCGCCCGACCCGTCCGAACTGGGCTACGCCGGAATGAAGATCGAGGCGGTGAAGGACGGCAAGGTGGTGGCCTCGACGAAAGCGGCCGACGACGGCACCTTCACGCTTCCCGCCAAGGCCGACGGCACCCAACTCCGGCTGCCCGCGAGCAACTTCAAGGAGGCGTACAACGGTCTGGACTGGCTCGGCCCGTCGCTGGTCACGCCGGCCATCATCGGCTCGTACATCTGGATGTGGGCGGGCTTCGCGATGGTGCTGATCGCGGCCGGCCTGGCGGGGATTCCGCGGGAGCTGCTCGAAGCGGCCCGGGTGGACGGCGCCAACGAGTGGCAGGTGTTCCGCAGAGTCACCGTCCCACTGCTGGCGCCGGTCCTCGCGGTCGTCGCCGTCACCCTGATGATCAACGTGCTGAAGGTCTTCGACCTGGTCTTCATCATCGCCCCCGGTTCCTCGCAGGACGACGCGAACGTGCTCGCCCTGGAGCTGTACCGCAAGGGCTTCTCCGAGGACCAGCCCGGCATCGCCAGCGCCATCGCGGTGTTCCTGCTGCTGCTGGTGATCCCGGTGATGTGGTTCAACGTGCGTCGGCTCAGGCGGGAGGTGCGGCGATGACGGGGACGACGGGGACGAAAAAGCGGCTCGAGTGGGTCATGGAGAAGCTCAACGGCGGGCTGGTGCGCGCCTTCCTGATCGTCGTCGGCCTGTTCTGGCTGGTGCCGACCATCGGGCTGCTCATCTCCTCGCTCCGCTCCCCCGAGGACATGAGCGCCGACGGCTGGTGGAACGTGTTCAGCGAGCCGTCCCAACTCACCTTCGACAGCTACCGGAAGCTGCTGGAGAATGGCGACATCACCAGCTCCCTGGTCAACACCGTGCTGATCACGGTGCCGGCGACGGTCCTGGTCGTCGTCATCGGCGCGCTCGCGGGTTACGCGTTCGCGTGGATGGAGTTCCCGGGCCGGGACTGGTGGTTCCTGGGCGTCGTGGGACTGCTGGTGGTGCCCGTGCAGGTGGCGCTCATCCCGATCGCCGAACTGTTCGGCAAGATCGGCCTGTTCGGGAACATCCTGGGTGTGATCCTGTTCCACGTCGGGTTCGGACTGCCCTTCTCGGTGTTCCTGCTGCGGAACTTCTTCGCGGAGATCCCGCGCGAGCTGCTGGAGGCGGCCCGTCTCGACGGAGCCGGTGAACTGCGCCTGTTCGCCCGTGTCGTGATGCCGCTGGGCGCCCCCGCGATCGCGTCCCTGGGCATCTTCCAGTTCCTGTGGGTGTGGAACGACATGCTGGTCGCGCTGGTGTTCACCAACGCCGACAGCCAGCCGATCACGGTCGCGCTCCAGACACAGGTACGGCAGTTCGGCAACAACATCGACGTGCTCGCGCCCGGCGCGTTCATCTCGATGGTGATCCCGCTGGCCGTGTTCTTCGCGTTCCAGCGGCAGTTCGTGTCCGGCGTGATGGCGGGCGCGGTCAAGTAGCCGCGCGGGCAGTCGGCCGGCAGCCGGTCAAGTGGCCGGTGGAGCAGGGGCGGGCCGGGTCATCGGCCCGCCCCTTTCCGTTCACCCGCAATCCCCCGTATGCCGTACGAACCGTAACCAATTCACTCCATCGGCCGTTCCCGGGCAAGGCCCTGTCTTCCGTCCGCGCCGACCCATGGATGTGCCTTGCCCAGGTTCAGTGTCATCGTCCCCGCGTACAAGGTTCAGGCGTACCTGCACGAGTGCCTCGAATCGGTGCTGTCCCAGTCGTTCGCCGATCTCGAACTGATCGTCGTCGACGACCGTTCGCCGGACGCCTGCGGCGAGATCATCGACGAGTTCGCGGCCCGCGACACGCGAGTGCGCGCCGTGCACCTGCCGGAGAACGTCGGCCTGGGGCAGGCCCGCAACGCCGGGCTGGAGCGGGCGACCGGCGACTACCTGCTGTTCCTGGACTCCGACGACACGCTCACCCCGGACGCGCTGCGCGCCATCGCCGACCGGGTGAAGGAGACGGACGAGCCGGACGTCCTGGTCTACGACTACGCGAGCACGTACTGGTCGGGCGAGACCGTACGCAACCAGTTCGCGGCGCAGCTCTCCGAGGAGGGCACCGCGCCCTTCCGGCTCGAGGACCGCCCGGGGCTGCTCAGGGTGCTGATGGTGGCCTGGAACAAGGCCTACCGGCGGGAGTTCGTCGAGGGCGTGGGCCTGACGTTCCCGTCCGGCTACTACGAGGACACCCCGTGGACGTACCCGGCGCTGATGGCCGCGGAGTCGCTCGCGACGCTCGACCGGGTCTGCGTGCACTACCGCCAGCGCCGCCGGGGCAACATCCTGTCCACCACCAGCCGGGGCCACTTCGACGTCTTCGAGCAGTACGACCGGGTCTTCGCGTTCGTCGAGCAGCGGCCCGAACTCGCGCACTGGCGGCCGGTGTTGTTCCGCCGCATGGTCGACCACCTCTCGACGGTCTTCACCAAGCGCGACCGGCTCCCGCGCGGTTCACGCGCCGAGTTCCTGCGCAGGGCCCGCGCCCACTACCGCCGTTACCGCACCCCGGGTGTCCCGGTCCCGCTGCGCTCCCGGCTGCGCCACACGCTGGTCCACTTCGGCGTGCACCGCACCTACCGGGTGCTCCAGGCGTCCATGACCGTGCGCAGGCGCACCCACAAGGCCGTCTCGAAACTCGCCCGCGCGCTGCGGGCGGGCGTCCTCCAGGCCCACTACCGGGTCCAGTTGAAGCTGCCGCTGCGCGCCGACCGGGCCGTGTTCGCCGCCTACTGGGGCCGCGGGTACAGCTGCAACCCGGCCGCGCTGGAAGCCGCGTTCCGTACTTTCGCGCCGCAGGTGCGCACGGCGTGGATCGCCCGCCCCGAGCATCGGTCGGCCGTCCCGCCGGGCCCCCGCCAGGTGCGTCCCGGGACGGCCGCCTACTGGACGGCGCTGGCCCGCTCCAAGTACCTGGTGAACAACGTCAACTTCGACCGGCGGCTGGTCAAGCGCCCCGGCCAGGTCTTCGTGCAGACCCAGCACGGCACGCCCCTCAAGCACATGGGCCTCGACCTCCAGGAGCGCCCGGCGGCCGCGCGCGACATGGACTTCGCCGAGCTGCTGAGGGGCGTCGACAAGTGGGACTACGTCGTGTCGGCCAACCGCCACACCACCCTCACCTGGGAGCGCGTCTACCCCGGGCGCTACGAGACCCTCGAGTACGGCTATCCCCGCAACGACGTCTTCCAGCGGGCGACCTCGGCGGACGTGGCCCGGCTGCGCGAGTCCCTCGGCATCCCCCGCGACACGGTCGCCCTCCTCTACGCGCCCACCCACCGCGACTACCGCCGCGTCCAGCGCTCCCACCTCGACCTGGAGCGGGTCCTGCGCCGGCTGGGGCCCCGCTTCGTGATCCTGGCCCGCGCCCACTACTGGCAGGAGGCGCCGGCCGGCCGGCCGGTGGCGGGCGTCATCGACGTCACCGACCACCCGAGCGTGGAGTCCCTCTGCCTGGCCTCGGACGCCCTGGTCACCGACTACTCGTCCCTCATGTTCGACTACGCCGGCCTGGACCGCCCGATCGTGATCCACGCCGACGACTGGGAGGCCTACGAGGCGGCCCGCGGCACCTATTTCGACCTGCGCGGCCGCCCGCCGGGCGCGGTCGCCCGCAGCGAGGACGAACTGATCGACATCTTCGCGACCGGTCACTGGCGCGGCTCCCGTTCCACCCAGCTGCGGGCCGCGTTCCGCGAGCGGTTCTGCCCGTACGACGACGGCCGCGCCGCCGAGCGCGTCGTGCGGCGGGTGGTGCTGGGCGAGACGCGGCTGCCCCCGGTCGTGCCGCTCGCCGAGCGCCATCCGGTGCCGTCGGCCGCCGCCTCGGCGACGATGCCCGCGGGGCGCCCGGCGCTCGCCCATGTGCCGCCGCCCGCCGGCCCGGTACTCCCCGTCACCGACCGACGCTGAACCCCGCCAGCCCTCAGGGGAGTTGCCATGCCCTCCGGCTCGTCACGGCCCACCCCGACCCGGCCGTCCGGCCGGCGGCCGGCCGGGCGCCCCGCCCGTACCGCCCGAAGAACCCCGCTGTAGACCGACCGCCCCGGACCCACCGCCCCGGACCCACCGCCCCGGACCCAGCGCTGTGGACCGTCCGCCGCAACGACAGAGAAAGAGCAGCATGCCCCGCTTCAGCATCATCGTCCCGTCCCATGGGGTCGCGGGCCGGTTGTCCCTGGCGCTGGACTCCGTCCTGGCCCAGTCTTTCGGCGACTTCGAGCTGATCCCGGTCAGCGACGCGCCCGGCACCCCGGCCGCGGCCCTCGCCGCCGGGTACGCGCGGCGGGACTCCCGGGTGGCCCCGGTGCACTCGCCACCGTCCGCCGGGCTGAGCGGCGCGCGCAACACCGGGATGCGGGCGGCGACCGGCGCGTATCTGCTGTTCCTCGACGGTGACGACGTCCTCGCCCCGGGCGCCCTGGCGACGCTGGACGCCCGGCTGACCGAGACCGGCGACGTCGACGTGCTGTACACCGAGCACGAGCGCACCCCGTGGTGGGAGGGCGAGCCGGCCAACCCGGCCGCCCCGCTGCTGGCGGGGACACCGAAGGGCGCCTTCTCCCCCGCCGAGGCCCCGCACGTCACCGGCGTGCAGCTGCCCGCGTGGGGCACGGTCTACCGGCGCTCCTTCGTCGCCGGGCACCGGCTCACCTTCCCCGACGGACACTTCACGGACGTCGGCTTCGGCGGCCTGGTCACCGTGCACGCCGAGCGGATCGCGGTGCTGCGCTCGGTCGTCGTACGGCATCTGCTGCGGCGGCAGGGCAACCGGCTGAACCTGCCCGGCGCACACCATCCGGAGCTCCTGGACCGGATCGAGGCGGTGCTGACCCGGGCGGCCGAACGCGGGTTGTCCGGGGACCGGTCGGGTGCCCTCTTCGAGCAGCTCTTCGCGGCCGTCCTGAGGACGGCCGCGCATCCGGCCCGGCTGACCGGGCGCCGTCGCCGGGCCTTCTTCCGCCGCGCGGGCCGGCTGTACCGGCGCCACCGCCCGGCCGGTTTCCGCGGGCCGGGCGGCAGCCTGGGGGTGCAGCACCGGCTGCTGGCGGCCGGGGCGTACACCGCGTTCCGCGCCCTGCGCGGCGCCAACCGGAAGGCCGCGGGCGCCGTCGAGCGCCTCCCGCGTCCCCAGGGCCTGCGCACCCGCCTGCTCTACCGGCGCCGGCTGCACCGCCGTATCGACCCGAACCTGGCGGTGTACTGCGCCTACTGGGGGCGCGGCTACGCGTGCAGCCCGGCCGCGATCCACGCCAAGGCCGCCGAACTCGCCCCGCACATCCGCTCGGTGTTCCTCGTCGAGGCCGACCAGGCGCACGCGATGCCGGACGGCGTCGACCACGTCGTCATCGGCAGCCGCCGCTACTGGGAGGTCCTGGCCCGCGCCAAGTACCTGATCAACAACGCCAACTTCGCGGAGGGCGTGGTCAAGCGCGAGGGCAGTGTGCATGTGCAGACCCAGCACGGCACCCCGCTCAAGAAGATGGGCGTCGACCAGTCCACGTACCCGGTCGTCGCCGCCGCCACCGGCTCCTTCACCAAGCTGCTGGGCCGCGTGGACCGCTGGGACTACAACCTCTCCTCCAACACCCACTCCACCCAGATGTGGGAACGCGCCTTCCCGGGCTCCTACGAGCAGCTGGAGTACGGCTATCCGCGCAACGACGTCTTCTACACGGCGACCGCGGCCGACGTGGCCCGGGTCCGGCGGGAGCTTGGGGTACCGGAGGGCAGCACGGCCGTCCTGTACGCGCCCACCCACCGCGACTACCACACCGGTTTCGAGCCGGGCCTGGACCTGGAGGCCTTCTGCGAGGCGGCCGGCGAGGACGTGGTCGTGCTGCTGCGGGCGCACTACTTCTACGACGGGGGCGGCCGACGCGGCACCGGCCGGGTCATCGACGTCACCGGTCACCGCTCCTCCGAGGAGGTCTGTCTGGCCGCCGACGCGCTGGTCACCGACTACTCGTCGATCATGTTCGACTACGCCAACCTGGACCGTCCGATCGTCGTGTACGCCGACGACTGGGACGTCTACCGGGAGACCCGGGGCGTCTACTTCGACCTGCTGGAAGCCCCGCCGGGGCCGGTCGCCGGCACGCCCGAGGAGCTGGCCCGGTTGTTCCGCGACGGCTCGTACGCGGACTCCGGGTCCGCCGCCCGCCGGGCCGCGTTCCGGTCCCGTTTCTGCCAGTTCGACGACGGCCGGGCCGCCGAGCGCGTGGTGCGCCGGGTGCTGCTCGGCGAGCCGCCGGAGGCGATCGAGCCCGTGCGGCCGCTCGCCGAGCGCGTCCCGGCCCCCGCCGCCTCCACCCTCGTAAGGAGCTGACCTCCGCAGTGCCCCGCTTCAGCATCATCGTCCCCTGTTTCAAGGTGCAGGGCTTCCTGCGCGAGTGTCTCGACTCGGTCCTGGAGCAGTCGTACCGGGACATCGAGGTGATCGCCGTCGACGACCGCTCGCCCGACGGCTGCGGCGCGATCCTCGACGAGTACGCGGCCCGCGACGACCGTGTCCGGGTCCTGCACCTGCCGCAGAACGCCGGCCTCGGCCGCGCCCGCAACGCCGGTATGCCGCTCGCGGGCGGCGACTACCTGTTCTTCCTCGACAGCGACGACACCCTCACCCCGGGCGCGCTGCGCGCGATGGCCGACCGGCTGGACGAGAGCGGCGATCCGGACGTGCTGGTCTTCGACTACGCGCGCACCTACTGGTGGGGCGGCACCCGCAGGAACGCCCTGGCCCACATCCTCGCGGAAACGGGCGACGGTACCTTCACGGCCGTCGAACACCCGGAGATCCTCGACCTGTTGATGGTCGTGTGGAACAAGGTCTACCGGCGGGAGTTCGTCGAGAAGAACGACTTCTCCTTCCCGCCCGGCTACTACGAGGACACCCCCTGGACGTTCCCGGTCATGCTCAGCGCGGAGCGGATCGCCACGCTGGACCGGATCTGCCTGAACTACCGCCAGCGGCGGCAGGGCAACATCCTGTCCACCACCAGCCGTAAACACTTCGACATCCACGACCAGTACGAGCGGGTCTTCTCCTTCGTCGACTCGCGCCCCGCACTGGCGAGTTGGCGGCCCTATCTGCACCGCAAGATGGGCGAGCACTGTCTCGACATCCTCGCCAAGCCGGACCGGCTGCCGCCGTCGGACAAGGGCGAGTTCTTCCGCCGTACGGCCGAGCTGTTCGCCCGCCACCGGCCCGCCGGTGAGCCGGTGCCCGCCGAACTCCGGGTTCTGGAAGGCGGATACACGGCCTACCGGATCAAGCGGAGGGCCGGGCAGACGGGCCGGGAGTTCGTCCGGCGCGGCGGGCAGGCGGGCCGGGCGGCTGCCGGGCGGCTGCGCCGGGGTCCGGACGCCCTGCGCGGGCATCGCCCGGTGGACCCGCACCTCGTCCTGTACTCCGCGTTCTCGCACCGGGGCGTGCTCGGCGATCCCGGAGCCGTCTACGAGAAGGCGCGGGAGATCGCACCGCAGCTGCGCGGGGTGTGGGTGGTGCGCGACGAGGAGACGGCCGAGCGGCTCCCGGCGGGCGTGGAGCACGTGCTGCTCGACTCCCCCGCCTACCGCCGGGTCGGCGCGCGGGCCGGCTTCTTCGTCAACAACGTCAACTGGCCCGGCACCCTGGCCAAACGGCCGGGCAGCGTCCACATCCACACCCACCAGGGCACCCCGCTGAAGTACATGGCGGCCGACCTGCTCCAGCGGCCCGGCGCCCGGCACGGCGTGGACGTGCCGCAGATGCTGCGCCGCGCCGACCGCTGGGACTACAGCCTGGTCGCCAACCAGCACTCCGAGCTGGTGTGGGAGCGGGCGTACCCGTGCCACTTCACCTCGGTGCGGACCGGAAGTCCGCGCAACGACGTGCTGGTGAACGCCGGTGCGCAGGCCGGTCTCGCGGTCCGCGCGCGGCTCGGGATCCCGGCCGGTCACACGGTCGTGCTGTACGCGCCGACCCGCCGCGAGTACGTGCGCGGCGGGCACGTCGACCGGCTCGACCTGGCCCGGCTCGCCGCCGACCTGGGCGAAGGGCACACCCTCGTCGTACGGCTGCACCCGTCGCTGGCGACCGGTCCGGCGCGCGGGGCGGGCCTGGCCGACCTGCATCGGCGCGGGGTGCTGGTGGACGCGACGGACGAGCCGCGGGTCGAGGACGTCATGCTCGCCTCCGACGTCCTGGTCACCGACTACTCGGCCCTGATGTTCGACTACGCCAACCTGGACCGGCCGATCGTCGTCCACGCCGACGACTGGGCCGCGTACACGGCGAGCCGGGGCGCCTACTTCGACGTCACCGCCGACGCGCCCGGCCAGGTCTCGCGCACCTACCGGGAGCTGGCCTGGCTGCTGACCTCCGGCAGCTGGCGCGACGAGGAGTCGGCGCGGCTGCGGGCGGGCTTCCGGGAGCGGTTCTGCGCCTACGACGACGGGCGGGCCGCCGAGCGGGTCGTCCGGCGGCTGCTGCTGGGCGAGGAGCTCCCCGAGGGGCTCGCCGCCGTCCCGAAGGTTCCCGGACCGGCCGGCGCCCGCGATCTGCTCGCGTCGACGTGACACCGCCCCTGCGGCCGCGCACCTGGGTGCTGGTCCTGGTCGCCGTGTTCGCGCTGCTCCAGCTCGCGAACGTGACCGGCCGGGACACCCCGGACAGCAAGAACTACCTGTCGTACGCACTGAGTCTGCGCGGTGAGGGCAAGCGCGAGGCGGCGGCCGTGACCATCGCCTACGTCTGTGCGGGCGAGGCCTCGATCGCGGCCCGCCGGCAGAGCGTGGACGTGCTCCGCTTCGACGATCCCGACCCGGGCCGCCGGGTCACCGCCGAGTGCCGCGAGCGGGAGTGGCGCACCGTCGACGCACGGCTCAAGGCAGGACAGACCGGCGGGCACACCGTGCCGTTCATGCCGGAGCGCTTCATGCGGATCTTCGAGGCGCGGCCCGGCTACCCGGTGTTCCTGCTGCCGTTCGTCACCCTGTTCGGCGTGACCTGGGGCGTGTGGCTGGCGGGGGTCGCGGTGACGGCGGCGGGCGGGGTGCTGGTGTTCCTGATCCTGCGCACCCGGCGCGCGCCGACCTCCGTCTGTCTGACCGGGCAGGCCCTGTACTACGTGCTGCCGTGCGGGACGACCGCCATGCGCCCGATGACCGAGGGCCTGATGCTGGCGCTGACGCTGGCGGCGGTGTGGGGGTGCGCGCTGGCACTGGACGACGAGGTGCGGGCGGGGGCGTGGCTGGTCGGCGGTTCGCTGGCCGCCCTGTTCACCGTCAAGCACTCGCAGGCGCTGTTCCTCGGGCTGTGTCTGGCGGGCGCGGGCGCGCTGATCGCCGTACGGCGCCGGCGACGCGGCCGGCCGCCGGGGCGGGGGGTGGTCGTGGTGGCCGTGGCGGGTGGTTTCGGGGTGCTGGGGACGCTGGTACTGGCGAGGCTGCTGCACTATCCGTCCGAGTCGGAGAGCCTCCAGGATCTGCTGACCCGCCACTTCGACCGGCCGGACCGCACGCAGGTGTGGCCGGAGTTCCTGCGTCTCCAGGGGAACTTCTGGGTGGAGTGGCTGCGCCGGCAGCTGTGGGAGCCGCTGTTCGTGGCCGCGCTGGCGGCCGGGGCTTGGGGGGTGGCGCGGGGGCGGCGGCGGGCGTTCGGCGTCTTCGTGCTCGGCGCCGCCTGCACCGGGGTCCTCACCCAGGCCGGGCACCCGGACATCGGCATCTGGGGCGACCGGTTGATCGTGCTGGCGTGGCTGCTGCCGGTGCTGGGGGTGCCGCTGCTGCTCGAGCCCGTGCTGCGGGGGCGGGTGGCCCTGCCGGCCCAGGAAGGCGCCGATCGGGCTCACTCCTTGAGGTGACTTTCGGCAAGGGCGTTGACCGGACGGGAAGATACGGCCAATGCCCCTCTTTGCCCAGCTCGGACCCCGGTACGGTGCGCTGTCGCGCTCCCTGCCCGGTTCCCTGTTCGACTCCCTCCCCGGCGCGGCCCGGTCCGGTGCGGCCGGATGCGGTGCGACCCGATCCGGTGCCGTCCGTTGAGCACCGGGGTCCAGACCCGGCGGCCCACGCTCGGTGCGACGGCGCTGCGCGGCGGGCGGGGGTGGCGGCCGACCCCGTACCAGGCCCTCGGCTTCCTGTTCTGGCTGCTGATGTCGCTGGCGTACTGGCGGGTGCCGCAGTGCTGCGACGCCGGCCAGCACGCGGCGGTCGTCGAACGCCTGAAGGACCGTCTGCTGAACCCGCGGCACCCGATGGGCGACCTGCCGGGCGCGGGCAGCCCCTACTACTCGCCGTACGCGGTGGCGGAGGGCGCTTTCGCCCGGGTGAGCGGGCTGACGGGCTGGGCGGTGCTGCGGGTCGCCGGACCGGTGAACCTGGTGGTACTGCTGACCGGCATCGGCCGCTTCACACGCGTGCTGACGCCGAGACCGTGGGCGCCGGTGCTCGCACTGGCGGCGATGACGCTGCTGTGGGGCACCGAACGGGCCTGGTGGAGCGGCTACCTGAGCCTGATGTCGATGACCGGCAACCTCGGCTACCCGTCCACCTTCGCCATCGGGCTCACCTTCTGGGCGTGGGCCCTGGCGGGCACGCGCGCGCGTGACGCACGCCGGGTGCGCTACGTGGGTCCGAGCGGGCTGCGCGGCTACACGGGGTACGTGACCCTCGGCGCGCTGTACGGGGTGATCCTGCTGGTGCATCCGATCACGGCGATCGCGGCGGTGACCGGGGGCGCGGCCTTCGTCGTGGGGTGGCAGCGGGGGTGGCGGGCCGCGGTGGCCGCCCGGTGGGCGGTGGCGGGGGCCGTGGCGCTGCTGGTGGCCGCTCTCTGGCCGTACTTCGACGTGTTCGAGCTGGCCGGGGACGGCAGCGTGGACGCGATGCACCGGCGGCTGTACGACGATCTGCCGGGCCACTTCTGGCTGGCGCTGCCGGGGGTGCCGGCGCTGTGGGCGCGGGGCCGCCGCTCGGTGCGCGACCCGCTGGTGCTGATGTTCGCCCTGGAGTGCCTGGTGGTGGCGTACGGCTTCGTCAGCGGCCACTACACCTGTGGGCGGATCCTCGGGCTCACCCTGGTGCCGCTCCAGTTCGCCCTGGCCGTGGAACTGGCGGCGCCCCGGCCCTGGCGGGTGGGGCGGCGGGTGCTGTGCGCGGTCGCGACCGGCGCGGCCTGCCTCGGTTTCCTCACGGTGCAGGCGGGTGCGGTCGTGCCGCGCGCGCTGGACCCGGTCGGCTTCGAGCCGCCGCCGAGCTGGCCCGCGTACGACTGGGCCGCGCGGCATATCGGGCCCGGGGAAGTGGTGGTCACCGACGGGTACTACGCGGTCCACACGATCGCCGGGTACGGGCCGAACCTGGCGGCGCCGGCCTGGCCGGACGCGGCCCTGGACGAACGGGAGCGGCTACGGCGCCTCGACGACGTCCGTACCTATCTCTCCCTCGGGTCGACCCGCGCCGAGCGGGTGGGGATCGCCCACCGCTACCGCATCCGCTGGCTGCTGCTGACGCGCTGGCACCCGGTGCCCGAGGAGGCCGTGGTGGTGGCGTGGAGCCGGCGGACGGGGGAGGTGCTGGCGCGGGTCGGGACCCGCTGAACCGCCCGGAAGCGGTCGGCGACTACTCGATGACGAGGTCGACCTCGATGTTGCCGCGGGTGGCGTTGGAGTAGGGGCAGACCTGGTGGGCGGTCTCGACCAGCTTGCGGCCGGTCGCCTCGTCCAGGCCCTCGGGCAGCTCGACGCGCAGCGTCACCTTGAGGCCGAAGCCCTCGCCCTGCTTGCCTATGCCGACCTCGGCGGTCACGGCGGCGTCGGTGACGTCGACCTTCGCCTGGCGTCCGACGAGACCGAGGGCGCTGCCGAAGCAGGCCGCGTAACCGGCGGCGAAGAGCTGCTCGGGGTTGGTGCCCTGACCGTTGCCGCCCAGCTCCACCGGCGGGGCCAGCTGGAGGTCGATCCTGCCGTCGGAGGAGACGGCGCGACCGTCGCGGCCGTGGGTGGCGGTGGCGACTGCGGTGTAGAGCGCGTCCATGGATGAACCATCCCTCTCGGAAGTCGTGTCGGGGGGTGGCCGGCCCTCGCGCTGTTCGCGTCCGGACCGCCTCACGGAGATAAGTAGAGCACACAATTCAGTTGTGCACAACTAAATGGCTCGCTGGAGCTACCCTGGAGACATGACCGCTACGCCCACACCCGCAGCGCAGGAGAACGCCGAGGAGAACTGGCTCCGTCTGGACAGCCAGATCTGCTTCTCCCTGCACGCCGCCTCGCGCGCCTTCAACGGCGTGTACCGCGTGATCCTCAAGGAACTCGGGCTGACCTACCCGCAGTACCTGGTGCTGCTGGTCCTGTGGGAGCACGGCGAACTGCCCGTCAAGAAGCTCGGCGAACACCTCCGCCTCGACTCCGGCACACTCTCCCCGCTGCTCAAGCGGCTGGAGTCGGCCGGCCTGGTGCGCCGGGAGCGCAGCGCGCGCGACGAGCGCTCGGTGGAGATCCGGCTCACCGAGGAGGGCACGGCCCTGCGCGAGCGGGCCCTGCGGGTGCCACGCCGGATCGTTTCGGCGACCGGGTTCGACCTGGACGAGATCAGGGACCTGCGCGAACACCTCGACCAGCTCACCTCGGCCCTCGACGCGGCGGCCCTGGAGGAGGAGCCGGAGCGCGGATGACGGGCCGGGCCCTCACGACGCGATGGCGGTGACGGACCGTTCGCGAACCCCCCGCGTTTCCCCGAGTTTCCCCGAGTTTCCCCGAGTTCCCCGTCGACCCGGGTCAGGCGTTGTTGAGGTACGCCAGCACCGCCAGCACCCGCCGGTGGCCGCTGTCGCTCGGGGGGAGGCTCAGCTTCAGGAACACGTTGCCGATGTGTTTGCTGACGGACCGTTCGGTGATGACGAGGGTGTCGGCGATGGTGGTGTTGTCGCGGCCCTCGGCCATGAGCTTCAGCACCTCGCGCTCGCGCGGGGTGAGCGAGACCAGTGGTGAGTCGCGACGGCGGGACATCAGCTCCGTGACGACCTCGGGGTCGAGAGCCGTACCGCCGGAGGCGACCCGCTCCAGGGCGTCGAGGAACTCGTCCACCCGGCCCACGCGGTCCTTCAGCAGATAGCCGACCCCGCTCGCGCCCCCGCCCAGCAGCTCGGCGGCATAGGACTCCTCGACGTACTGGGAGAGCACCAGCACCGGCAGGCCGGGAATCCTCTCGCGGGCCTCCAGCGCGGCCCGCAGCCCCTCGTCGCGGAAGCCCGGCGGCATCCGCACGTCGAGCACCGCCACGTCCGGCCGGTGCCACAGGAGCGCCGGCAGGACCTCGGGGCCGGAGCCGACGACGGCCACGACCTCGTGCCCGGCCGATGTCAGCAGCAGGACCAGGCCCTCCCTGAGCAGGGCATTGTCCTCGGCCATCACGATCCTCATGCCACCTCGGCTCCCGTCACGGCGTCCGCGCGCCCCTTACAGCGCCTTGATCGCCTCGGTGGTCGCACGAGCCAGCGCGCCCAGGTAGCCCTTGGGCAGCTTCGGGCTGCGGATCACGACCGAACGCCAGTAAAGCGGACCCGAGATCAGATCGAGCGCCAGCTCCTCGTTCAGCCCCGCGCGGACCTCGCCGCGCCGCTCCGCCGCCGCCACGATCTTCAGGGCGACCTCCTCCTGCCCCTGCTTCAGCGCTTTCTGCAGGGCCTCGGCGATCTCCGGGTTGCGGGCCGCCTCGGCCTGGAGGTCGGGGATGATCTGCGAGGCCACCGGATGCCGCAGGGCCCGGGAGGTCACCTCGTAGAGCATGCGCAGGTCGCCCTCCAGACTGCCCGTCTCCGGGGCCGGCAGGCCCTGCACGGCGATCACCGAGACGATGTCGAGGACCAGGTGCAGCTTGGAGCGCCAGCGCCGGTACACCGCGGTCTTGCCCACCCCGGCCCGCCGGGCGATCCCCTCGATGGACATCCGCGCGTAGCCGACGGTCGCGAGCTCCTCGAACACGGCGGCCCTGATGGCCTCCGTCACGTCCTCGCGGAGCACGGCCGCGCCCGCGGGGGCCCGGCGGCGCGGGCGCACCTGGGGTCCATCGGCGTTCGTCGCGTTCGTCGTCATACGGACCAGCATAGGGCGTTACGACGAAACGGTTGCGTTCCGACGACGAATCGGCCTACTCTCACGTTGCGACGATACGGTCCCGTCCCGACGTAAGAAAACGTAAAGAAAAGCGTAAGGAAACGTCGAGCGGCCCACGGAAACGCCGCCGCCCGCACCCTTCCCCCGAGCGAAAGCAGCGGATGTGAGTCAGGTCCTCCACACACCGCCCCAGACACAGGCCGCCCCCCACGGCGACCTCGCGGCTCTGGCCGCCCGTCACGGCCTCACGGTCAGCGGCGCCCGCCCGTCCCTGCCCGAGTACATCCGCCAGCTCTGGGCGCGCCGCCACTTCATCACCGCGTTCGCCACCGCCAAGCTCACCGCCCAGTACAGCCAGGCGAAGCTGGGCCAGGTCTGGCAGGTGATGACCCCGCTGCTGAACGCGGCGGTCTACTACTTCATCTTCGGTGTCCTGCTGGAGACCAAGAAGGGCGTGGCGGACTTCATCCCGTTCCTGGTCACGGGCGTGTTCGTCTGGACGTTCACGCAGAGCTCGATCATGGCGGGCACCCGGGCCATCGGCGGCAGCATCGGACTGGTGCGGGCCCTGCACTTCCCCCGGGCCGCCCTGCCGATCTCGTTCTGCCTCCAGCAACTCCAGCAGCTGCTGTTCTCGATGGCCGCCCTGCTGATCATCCTGTTCGCCGTGGGCGTGCCGCCGGCGCTGTCCTGGGTCCTCGTCCTTCCGGCCCTGACACTCCAGTTCGTCTTCAACGCCGGCGTCTCGATGATCCTGGCCCGGCTCGGCGCGAACACCCCGGACATCTCCCAGCTGATGCCGTTCATCCTGCGCACCTGGATGTACATCTCGGGCGTGATGTGGAGCATCGACAACCTGCTCGAGAAGCACCAGGGCATGCCGACCTGGGTCGCCGACCTGCTGCGGGCCAACCCCGCCGCCGTCTACATCGACCTGATGCGCTTCGCGCTGATCGACAGCTTCCACGCGAGCCAGCTGCCGCCCCACGTGTGGCTGGTCGCGACCGGCTGGGCGCTGCTCGCCGGCGTCGGCGGCTTCATCTACTTCTGGAAGGCTGAGGAGACGTACGGCCGTGGCTGAGAACGCAACGCGCACCGCGCCCACCGCACCCACCGAGCCCGTCGACGAGCGGGCCCCCACCGTCATCGCGGACGGCGTCGACATCGTCTACCGGATCAACGGCACCGGCAGCGGCCGGGGCAGCGCGACGGCGGCCCTCAACCGCATCATCCGCCCCCGGCAGGCCCAGAAGGCCGCCGGCATGCGCACGGTGCACGCCGTCAAGAACGTCACCTTCGTCGCCTACAAGGGCGAGGCGATCGGCCTCATCGGCACCAACGGCTCCGGCAAGTCGACGCTGCTGAAGGGGATCGCGGGCCTCCAGCCGGTGGAGAACGGCAAGATCTACACCGACGGCCAGCCCTCCCTCCTCGGCGTCAACGCGGCCCTGATGGGCGACCTGACCGGCGAACGCAACGTCTACCTGGGCGGGCTCGCCATGGGGATGACGCGCGAGCAGATCAAGGAGCGCTACCAGGAGATCGTCGACTTCTCCGGCATCAACGAGAAGGGCGACTTCATCTCGCTGCCGATGCGCACCTACTCCTCCGGCATGGGCTCCCGGCTGCGCTTCTCCATCGCCGCCGCCAAGGACCACGACGTACTCCTCATCGACGAGGCACTGTCGACCGGTGACGCCCGGTTCCAGGCGCGCTCGGCGGAACGCATCCAGGAGATGCGCGCGCACGCCGGCACCGTCTTCCTGGTCAGCCACAGCAACGCCGCGATCCGCGAGACCTGCGACCGGGTGCTGTGGCTGGAGCGCGGCGAGCTGCGCATGGACGGCCCGACCGAGGAGGTCCTCGAAGCGTACGAGGCGTTCACCGGCGACAAGAAGAAGGCCAAGCCCAAGCCGAAGCCCGCCTGACGGAACGGCGGAAGCACCGGACGGACCGGACCCGACAGGGGGTGCCCCCGAGCCTCGACGGCTCGGGGGCACCCCCTGTTTCCCGTGTTTCCGGGGATTTCCCGGGTTTCTACGAGTGCGTCCGCAGCAGCGTACGCATCGTGCGCATGGCCACCGACAGGTTGGCCAGGTCGAACGTCTCCGAGCTCTGGATCTCCTCCAGCGTGGTGCGCGCCCGGCCCAGGATCGCCGCGTTCTTCTCGTCCCACGCCTTGAAACGCTGCTCGGGCGTCGAGGTGCCGTTGCCGGCGGCCAGCACGTCCGCCGTCAGCGCCGCGTGGGCCGCGTACAGGTCCTCGCGGATGGAGGCACGGGCCATGGACTGCCAGCGGTCGGCACGCGGCAGCTCGATGATGCGGTCCATGAGCTGGGCGATGCGCAGACGGTCGGCGAGGTCGTAGTAGACCTCGGCGACGTCCAGCGGGTCCCGCCCCATGCGGTCGGCCACCGAGACGATGTCCAGCGCCGGGAAGGCCGAGGAGAACCCGGCCACCCGGGTGGCCAGCTCGTCCGGGACACCGGCGTCGGCCAGCTCGTCGTGGATCCGCTGCCACCACTCCAGGTCCGCGCCCCGCAGCAGCTTCGTCAGCTGCGACCACACCTGCTCGACGCGCTCGGCGAAGAAGTCGACGGTCTCGGCGAGCTGGAGCGGCTGCGGCCGGTTGTTCAGCAGCCAGCGCGTACCGCGCTCGACGAGCCGCCGCGAGTGCAGACGGATACGGGTCTGGACGTCGGCCTCGACCCGGTTGTCGAGTTCCTCCACCGCGTCCCAGACCGGCGCCGAGCGGAAGATCGCCCGGGCCGCGGTCTGGGCCCGCACGATCTCCTCCAGCGAGGCGCCGGTCTCCTCCCGCAGCCGGTGCAGATACGTCGTACCGCCGGTGTTGACCGTGTCGTTGACCAGGACGGTCGTGGTGATCTCGCGGCGCAGCGGGTGGCTGTCGATCCCCTCGGGGAACCGCTCGCGCAACGCCGTCGGGAAGTACGCGTGCAGCAGGCTCCGCAGGTACGGGTCGTCGGGCAGCGAGGTGTGCAGCAACTCGTCCGACACCGTGATCTTCGTGTAGGCCATCAGGACGGCCGTCTCCGGGCTGGTCAGACCCTGGCCGGCGCCGAGACGCTCACGGATCTGCCGGTCGGTGGGCAGGAACTCCAGGGCCCGGTCCAGGTGCTTCTCCCTGACCAGGTGGCGCATGAAGCGCTGCTGGGCGTGGAGCATGTCCTTGGACTGGGCGAGGGCGTTGGCGATCGCCGTGTTCTGCGCGTAGTTGTTGCGCAGGACGAGAACGCCGACCTCGTCGGTCATCTCCGCGAGCACCTTGTTGCGCTGCTTGACGGTCATGTCGCCCTCGCCGACCAGACCGTTGAGCAGGATCTTGATGTTCACCTCGTGGTCGGAGGTGTCGACGCCCGCGCTGTTGTCGATGGCATCCGTGTTGATCTTGCCGCCGTGCAGCGCGAACTCGATCCGGCCGAGCTGGGTCAGGCCCAGGTTGCCGCCCTCACCGACGACCCTGACGCGCAGATCGGCGCCGTCCACCCGGATCGGATCGTTGGCCTTGTCGCCGACGTCGGCGTTCGACTCCGCACCGGACTTCACGTACGTGCCGATGCCGCCGTTCCACAGCAGGTCCACCTGCGCCCGCAGGATCGCCTTCATCAGGTCGGCCGGGGTCAGCTTGGTGACGGCCGCCTCGATGCCCAGCGCCTCGCGGATGTGGGCGTTGACCGGGATCGCCTTCGCCGTCCGCGGGAAGACACCGCCGCCGGCCGAGATCAGGTCGCCGTTGTAGTCGGCCCAGCTGGAGCGGGGCAGCTCGAACAGCCGGCGGCGCTCGGCGTAGGAGGTCGCCGCGTCCGGCTTCGGGTCGATGAAGATGTGCCGGTGGTCGAAGGCGGCGATCAGCCGGATGTGCTCGCTGAGCAGCATGCCGTTGCCGAACACGTCACCCGACATGTCACCGACGCCGACGACCGTGAAGTCCTCGGCCTGGGTGTCCACACCCAGCTCCCGGAAGTGCCGCTTCACCGACTCCCAGGCACCGCGGGCGGTGATGCCCATGCCCTTGTGGTCGTAGCCGGCCGAGCCACCGGAGGCGAAGGCGTCGCCGAGCCAGAAGTTGTACGACTGCGCGACCTGGTTGGCGATGTCGGAGAACGTCGCCGTGCCCTTGTCGGCGGCGACCACCAGGTAGGTGTCGTCCTCGTCGTGCCGCACGACGTCGGCCGGCGGCACGACCTCCCCGCCGACCAGGTTGTCGGTGATGTCGAGCAGCGCCGAGATGAACGTCTTGTAGCTGGCGATTCCCTCGGCCAGCCACGCGTCACGGTCCACGCCCGGGTCGGGCAGCTGCTTGGCGACGAAGCCGCCCTTGGCGCCGACCGGCACGATGACGGTGTTCTTCACCATCTGCGCCTTGACCAGGCCGAGCACCTCGGTACGGAAGTCCTCCCGCCGGTCGGACCAGCGCAGACCACCGCGCGCGACCTTCCCGAACCGCAGGTGCACGCCCTCCACCTGCGGCGAGTACACCCAGATCTCGAACGCGGGCCGGGGCGCCGGCAGGTCCGGGATGGCCTGCGGGTCGAACTTCATGGACACGTAGTCGTGCGGCTCGCCGCCCGCGCGCTCCTGGAAGAAGTTCGTCCGCAGGGTCGCCTTGATGACCGTGAGGAAGGACCGCAGGATCCGGTCCTCGTCGAGCGAGGCCACCTCGTCGAGGGCGGCGTCCAGCTCCTCGAGCAGCGCGTCGACGATCTCGTGCCCGGCACGCTGCCGGTCCGGCGACATCCGCGCCTCGAACAACGACACGAGCAGCCGGGTGGTGTGGACATTGGTCCGGAGGGTGTCCTCCATGTAGTCCTGGCTGAACGTGGACCCGGCCTGGCGCAGGTACTTGGCGTACGCGCGCAGCACCATCGCCTGCCGCCAGTGCAGCCCGGCGCCCAGCACCAGCGCGTTGAACCCGTCGTTCTCCGCCTTGCCGGTCCAGGTCGCCGAGAACGCCTCCTGGAACCGCTCACGCCCGTCGTCACCGAGGTCGCCCCCGGGACCCGCCAGCGACTGGGGGATCCGCAGACCGAAGTCGTAGATCCAGGCGTTGCTTCGGTCCGAGCAGCGCAGTTCGTACGGCCGCTCGTCGATCACCTCGACACCGAGCCGGTTCAGGACCGGCAGCACCGCCGACAGGGAGATCGCGTCACCCTTGCGGTAGATCTTGAAGCGACGCTCGCCGGGCGCGGCACCCACCGGCTCGTACAGGCTGAGCGAGAAGTTCCGCTCCTCGGTGAGCCGCTCCAGATGGCACAGGTCGGCGACGGCGGAACGCGGGCTGTGGTCGGCCTTGTAGCCCTCGGCGAAGGCACTGCCGTAGCGCCGCAGCAGCTCCGCGGCCCGCTCCTCGCCGAGCTCGGCCGTGAGCGCCTCCTGGAACGCGTCCGCCCAGGAACGCGCCGCCTCGACGAGCCGCGCCTCGATGCGCTCCTTGTCGGCGTCGGACAGCTCCGGCAGCTCGGTGCCCTGCGGGACCCGCACGACGAAGTGCAGCCGGGACAGGATCGACTCGGTGTTCCAGGCGGTGAAGTCGACGTTCGTCCCGCCCAGCTCCTCCTTGAGGATGTCGATGATCCGCAGCCGCACGCCCGTGGTGTACCGGTCGCGGGGCAGGTAGACGATCGCCGAGTAGTAGCGCCCGTACTCGTCCTGCCGCAGGTACAGCCGCAGCCGCCGCCGTTCCTGGAGATACAGCACGGACGTGACGATCGACCGGAGTTCGTCCACCGGCGTCTGGAAGAGCTCGTCGCGCGGGTAGGTCTCCATGATCTGGAGCAGGTCGCGCCCGTCGTGGCTGTTGGGCGAGAACCCCGCGCCCTTCAGCACGGCCTCGACCTTGCGCCGCACGACCGGCACCCGCACCACGGACTCGGTGTACGCGGCGGAGGAGAACAGCCCGAGGAAGCGCCGCTCCCCGACGACGTTCCCGTCCTCGTCGAACTTCTTCACACCGACGTAGTCGAGGTAGGAGGGCCGGTGCACGGTGGCCCGGCTGTTCGCCTTGGTCAGCACCAGCAGCTTGTGCTCCCGCGCCTTGGCGCGGGCGTCGGCGGGCAGCCGCTCGAAGGAGGGGCTGACGGGGTGGCTGTCGGCGTCGGCGTGATGCGGGTCGGAGCGCAGAATGCCGAGCCCGGTCCCGGGAACGGCGGTGAGGGAGTCGTCCCCGCGCAGCTGGTACTCCCGGTAGCCGAGGAACGTGAAGTGGTCGGCGGCCAGCCAGCGCAGCAGCTCACGGGCCTCGTCGACCTCGGGCCGCGCCAGATCACCGGGGACGGGCTCCTCCCGGAGGTGATCGGCGACCCGCAGCGCGGTGTCCCGCATCTTCTCCCAGTCCTCGACGGCCTCCCGCACGTCGGACAGGACGCGCACCAGGTCGGCGGTGATCTGCTTCAGGTCGGCCCGGTCGGTCTCACGGTCGATCTCGACGTGGATCCACGACTCGACATGCCCGTCGTGCGGCAGCTCCC
The DNA here is from genome assembly GCF_045041255.1 of Streptomyces sp. NBC_00080. Classification (NCBI taxonomy): domain Bacteria; kingdom Bacillati; phylum Actinomycetota; class Actinomycetes; order Kitasatosporales; family Streptomycetaceae; genus Streptomyces; species Streptomyces sp. NBC_00080. The sequence continues at coordinate 5,683,227 of NZ_CP108235.1, read as the reverse complement.
CCGCAGCGGGCGGGGTGCTGAGCACCTCGATGAGCTTGCCGGCCACATCACGCCGCACGACGACCTGCGGGTGGATGACGAGGTGGATCCCCCGCCCCTGCCGGGTCAGCTCGTTGGTGACGGAGTCGACGAGGAACGGCATGTCGTCGGTCACGACCTCGACGACCGAGTGGCTGCACGTCCACCCGTTCTCCTCGACGGTCGGCGTGTGGACCCGTACGTTGGCCGTCCCCTGCGGCCGGTTCTCGGCCAGCCGGTAGTGCGAGAGCGCGGCTCCGAAGACGTCGACCGGGTCACGGCCGTTCAGGTCCTCCGGGGCGGTGTGCAGGTAGTAGCGCTGGAGGAACGCGAGGAGGGAGGCGTGGTCCGGGGTCCCCGGAGTACCGCCACCCTCGCCCGTCGTCCCAGTCGGTAGATGCCCCCCGACCGGGCTGTTCTCAGCGACCCGCGCCGCCCTCTCGAGCAGCTCGGCCTTGGCTTCGTCCAGCTTGGTCTGCATTGTCCTCTGGCTCCTGTCGCGCGCCGTTGCGTGACGTAGAAGGAAGTACGTGAAGTACGGTCTCTTCCCCTGCGGCTCGACGCCACGGCCCGGGGTCTCCGGTCTGTTCCGACGCTATGCCGCAAGGTGAGATGAGCGGGGGGTTATCAGCCATTCTCGACACCACTCCCGGGTGTGACGCTGCTCTCCGCGCCAGGTGCATCCGGGGGGTGCACGGCGTCCTGGGGGCCCTCTCGGCCCCGTCCCGCCCGCGCCGACCAGCGTCCGCCGCCCGGCTGCGGAGATGGTCCGCACACACCGGGCGCAGGGCGGAGGCAACAGTGCCCCCGCAAGCTATCGCGCTGATCACGCCACCAAGGCTATCGCCCCTCCCGGGCCTCCCGTCATGAGCCGTATGTGTACAAAACCCAGCCCAGAACTTTGCCGATCTGCACAGAGGCAAAACGGGGGGTGACGTGGGAAGGGGGCGGCCGGAGCCCCTGGGGGTGCAGGGGACGCAGTCCCCGCCGGGGCGCAGGGGCGGAGCCCCTGGGATGGGCAGGGGACGCAGTCCCCGCCGGGGCGCAGGGGCGGAGCCCCTGGGATGGGACGGGTAGGGGCGGCGGGGGCGAGAAAAGTCGACGCCGACCCCACCGCGCGGGACGCTGAAAGCGCCCCCTCTTGGCAAGCCCACCCCCAAGAGGCACGTTGCCCAGAGCAACGCCCGCCCGAGAGGAGCCGCCCACCATGTCCACGAAAATCCTCATCGTCACCGGCGACGCAGCGGAATCCCTGGAAGTCCTCTACCCCTACCAGCGCCTCCGCGAGGAAGGCTACGAGGTCCACATCGCCGCCCCCGCCCGCAAAAAGCTCCAGTTCGTCGTCCACGACTTCGAACCCGGCTTCGACACCTACACCGAGAAGCCCGGCTACACCTGGCCCGCCGACCTCGCCTTCTCCGAGGTCGACCCCGGCCAGTACGCCGCCGTCGTCATCCCCGGCGGCCGGGCCCCCGAGTACCTCCGCAACGACCCCGAACTCCGCAAGATCCTCAAGTCGTTCTTCGACGCCGACAAACCCGTCGCCCAGATCTGCCACGGCCCCCTGCTCACCGCGGCCGCCGACGCCCTCCGCGGCCGACGCGTCACGGCGTACCCGGCCCTGGAGCTCGACATGCAGTCGGCAGGCGCCACCTTCCAGGACGCCGAGGCCGTGGTCGACGGCGCCCTGGTCTCCGCCCGCGCCTGGCCGGACCACTCGGCCTGGATGCGCGAGTTCCTGAAGGTGCTCCGCACGAAGGCACCAGTGACGTGACCCGACCCGCACGGGTGCGGCGCCCCCAGGACGCCATAGGGCGCCCCAGGACACGACACGACGCCGCACCCGGCCCGCGAACCCCTACGCAGCCGCAGCCAACCGCCCCGCGGCCTCCACCGCCTCCCCCAGCGTGTCCACCACGGGCACCCCCACCACCTCTAGGCTGGCCCGGCTGTGCGACCCGCCGGTGTACAGGACGGCGCGCGCGCCCACATGCAACGCGGCCACCGCGTCATCGGCGGCATCCCCGATCACCACCGTGCGCGCCGCCTGCACGCCGGTCAGCGCCTCCAGGTGCCGCACCATGTGCTCGGCCTTACTGCCGCCGGAGGGCCCGGTCCGCCCGTCGACCCGTACGAAGTGCGGCTCGATCCCGAACCCTCGGACCAGCGGCACGAGTTCATCGTGCACGTACATGCTCAGCAGGGACTGACTGTGCCCCGCCGACCGCCACCCCGCGAGCAGCTCCACCGCACCCTCGGTGAGCCCGCACCCCACCCGGTGCTCGGCGTAGTACCGGTGGAAGACGTCGTCCATGACCTCCCACTCGGCATCGGTGGGCAGCCTGCCCATCAGCCGCTCGTAGAACTTCGGCACCGGAACGCAGTACAGCGCCCGGTACCGCTCCAACGTGATCGGCTCCAGCCCCAGCTCGACGAATGCCGCGTTCGTCGCCCCGATGATCGCGTCGTTGTCGTGGAACAGCGTCCCGTTCCAGTCCCAGACGATGTGCGCCGCTTCCTGCTTCCCCATACCCGCAAACGTACCCGCCCCCACCGACAATCAAGTGACCGGCCGAAGCGGCGCCCCACCCCACCGGACCAGGCACGCCGACGGCTCGGGGCAGCTCGACGGGCCGGCACGCCCACAGATCGGCCCGCCCTCGGGTCCGCACGCCTGCAGATCGGCCCGCCCGCAGATCGGCAACCGGCAGCCGACCGAGCGAATTCAGTCGCCCGACCCCACCAGAGTCGGGATCTCCTGCCTGGCGAACCACAACAGCTCATGGTCCTCGGCCCCGTCGACGACGAACTGCGCGTCGTCGTCCCCACCGTCCGCCGCAACGACCGCCTCCGCCGCGGCGGTCACGTCCGCCTCGGCCTCACCGGCGTCGAGATGCACCGCGGCCACCTTGGCCAGCGGCACGCCGCCCGTCACCCGGACCTCACCCAGCGCCGCCGGATCGAGCCCCCGGTCGGGGTCCGCGGCGGCCGCGCGGTCGGGTACGTCGACGGCGACCACGACCCGGCGCCGCGGGGCGCCCGGATCCGCCGCGAGCAACCGCAGCGAGGCGAGCGCGGCCCTGCTGAGCGCCGCGTACTCCAGCTCCTCGATGTCGTCGGAGACGTACCACTCGCGCAACGCGGGCGTGACGGCGTACGCGACGAGCGGCCCCGACCCCAGCTCACCCGTCTTGTGCGCCTCGGCGAGACCGGGGAGGGTCAGGGGGACGTAGACGCGCATGGCTGGCCGCTCTTTCGTGGTCGCGGGCTCGGACTCGGTGCCCCGGGGAGGAGACGGTTCCGCGTCTCCCCGAGGGCCTTCAGGATACGTGCGGCCGTCCCCTTTCGGGCCCCTGTCCGCACCCCCGGGACCGTCAACCCCGAGCCACGATACTCACCCGGCCCGCCCCCGCAGCACCGGGCTTCCACCACCCCCCACCACCCCTGATAGGTGAACCTCCCACCCCTCCACCGAGGGCTCTCCGCTTCCTTGCCGTCACGCACCGCGACCACGTACAAGATCCACAACGGCAAGTTACCGACCGGTAGAGCCGAGCCCACCGAACGGGGACACCCATGCACAAGGTCATGACGAGGACGCAGCACCACCCCGGCACCCGCCCTCCCGGCCGACGCGACACCCGCCGCCCCGCGGGCGCCCCACCCCGCACCCCGAGCGGCGGCGCCCCCCGTACGGCACCCGGCGGCGGCCGCCCACCCGGTCCCCCCGGCACCGCCTCCCCCACCCGCACCCGCCCCACCGACGGCCGCCCCGCAACCCCCCAGTCCCTCACCCACCACCCGACCCCCCGACCCGGTTCCGGCACCCCCACCAAGGCCACCGAGGCCCCCACCGGCTCCCCGACCGTCCCCGCCCGGACCCAGATCCAGACCCAGACCCCCCGCCGCCCCGTCTCCCAGCCTCGCCCCACAGACCTCTTCGCCGACCGCCTCCTCGCGGTCCTGACCGGCCGGCGCCCCGTGCACTTCATGCTCCGGCACACCCTCGGCCACGCCTACGACGACCTGGCCCACCTCGCCGAACGCGGCCCCCTGCGCACCACCCGGGGCGCCCGCCCCGTCGTCCGGGACATCGGCTACTACGTCCCCCGCCCCGGCGCCATCGAGGCCTTCGCCCGCATCGGTGCCGGCGACCGCCTACGGGCCATGGCCTTCCGCCTGGAACTCGGCACCGACCACCGCTGGCGCTGCACCGCGGTGGAACTCGACGGCACCCGCAGGCCCCGCCCCCAGGACGACTGAACCGCATCAGAACCGCCCGACGGCAAAGGGCCGGGCCACCCGAAGGTGACCCGGCCCTCAAGCCACTACGAAGCCCACAGCGCCGTCACGTCATACGGCACACACGTCACGCCACACCGTCACGCATCACACGTCCCGGTCCGGCGGACAGGGCGCCCCGAAGACACCCCGCCGCAGGCGGACGCGCCCTACTTCTTCCGGCGCCGACCGGCCTTCGCCTGCTTGCGACGCTCCGCGCGCGTGAGGCCATCGGCCTCCGAGCGCACCGGCTCGTCCTCGTCACTGTCGAAGTCGCCCTCGATCGTGCCGCCCTCGCCGTCCACCGTCGGAGCCGAGAAGTGCAACTGACGACGCTGCGGAGCGTCCAGACCCTTCGCCCGGATCTCCGGACGCGAACCCGCCTGCGCCGGCACCACGTCCTGCTTCTCCATGTCGACCGGCGCGGCATCCGCCACCGGGACCTCCTCGACCTGCTGCTCGACCTGGACCTCCAGGTTGAACAGGTAGCCGACGGACTCCTCCTTGATGCCGTCCATCATCGCGGAGAACATGTCGAAGCCCTCGCGCTGGTACTCGACCAACGGGTCCTTCTGCGCCATCGCGCGCAGACCGATGCCCTCCTGGAGGTAGTCCATCTCGTAGAGGTGCTCGCGCCACTTGCGGTCCAGGACCGACAGCACGACCCGCCGCTCCAGCTCACGCATGATCTCGGAACCGAGCTGCGACTCCCGCGACTCGTACTGCTCGCGGATGTCGTCCTTGATGGACTCGGAGATGAACTCGGCGGTCAGACCGGCCCGGTCACCGGCCGCCTCCTCCAGCTCCTCGACGGTGACCTTCACCGGGTAGAGCTGCTTGAAGGCGCCCCACAGCCGGTCCAGGTCCCAGTCCTCCGGGAAGCCCTCGGCGGTCTCCGCGCCGACATACGCGTCGATCGTGTCGTCCATGAAGTGGTGGATCTGCTCCTGAAGGTCCTCGCCCTCCAGAACGCGGCGCCGCTCACCGTAGATGACCTCACGCTGACGGTTGAGCACCTCGTCGTACTTCAGGACGTTCTTACGCGTCTCGAAGTTCTGCTGCTCCACCTGCGACTGCGCGGACGCGATCGCGCGCGTGACCATCTTGTTCTCGATCGGCACGTCGTCCGGCACGTTCGCCATCGACATCACGCGCTCGACCATCTGCGCCTTGAACAGCCGCATCAGGTCGTCACCCAGCGACAGGTAGAAACGGGACTCGCCCGGGTCGCCCTGACGGCCGGAACGACCGCGCAGCTGGTTGTCGATACGACGCGACTCGTGCCGCTCGGTACCCAGCACGTAGAGGCCGCCCAGCTCCTTGACCTCGTTGAACTCGGCCTTGACCGCCTGCTCGGCCTTCTCCAGAGCGGCGGGCAGCGCGGCGGCCCACTCCTCGATGTGCTCCTCGGGGTCGAGGCCACGCTGGCGCAGCTCCGCCTCCGCGAGGTCGTCGGGGTTGCCGCCGAGCTTGATGTCGGTACCACGGCCGGCCATGTTGGTGGCGACCGTCACGGCACCCTTGCGACCGGCCTGGGCGACGATCGACGCCTCACGCTCGTGGTGCTTGGCGTTCAGCACCTCGTGCTGGACACCCCGCTTGGAGAGCTGCTGCGACAGGTACTCGGACTTCTCGACCGACGTCGTACCGACGAGGATCGGCTGGCCCTTCTCGTGCTTCTCGGCGATGTCGTCGACGACCGCCTCGAACTTCGCGACCTCGGTGCGGTAGATCAGGTCGGACTGGTCCTTACGGACCATCGGCCGGTTCGTCGGGATCGGGACCACGCCGAGCTTGTAGATCTGGTGGAACTCGGCGGCCTCGGTCATCGCCGTACCGGTCATGCCGCAGAGGCCGGGCTGTTCCTTCTCGTTGTGGTCGTGGCGCTTGTAGAGGCGGAAGAAGTTCTGAAGGGTGATCGTGGCGAGCGTCTGGTTCTCGTCCTTGATGTCCACCCCTTCCTTCGCCTCGATCGCCTGGTGCATGCCCTCGTTGTACCGGCGGCCGGCGAGGATACGGCCCGTGTGCTCGTCGACGATCATGACTTCGCCGTCCATGACGACGTAGTCCTTGTCCTTCTTGAAGAGCTCCTTCGCCTTGATGGCGTTGTTCAGGTAGCCCACCAGAGGGGTGTTCACCGACTCGTAGAGGTTGTCGATGCCCAGCCAGTCCTCGACCTTGCTGACACCGGCCTCGTGAATGGCGACCGTGCGCTTCTTCTCGTCGACCTCGTAGTCGCCGGTCTCCTCGATGCCCTTGAGCGGGTTGCCGGCCTCGCCCTTCTTCAGGCGCGTCACCAGCTTGGCGAAGTCGCCGTACCACTTGGTGGCCTGGTCCGCCGGACCCGAGATGATCAGCGGCGTACGCGCCTCGTCGACCAGGATGGAGTCGACCTCGTCGACAATGGCGAAGTTGTGGCCGCGCTGGACCAGCTCGTCCTGCGCCCACGCCATGTTGTCGCGCAGGTAGTCGAAGCCGAACTCGTTGTTCGTGCCGTACGTGATGTCGCACGCGTACATCTCACGGCGCTGCGCCGGCGTCATGTTGGCGAGGATGCAGCCGACTTCCAGGCCCAGGAACTTGTGGACACGACCCATCATCTCGGAGTCGCGCTCGGCCAGGTAGTCGTTGACCGTGATCAGGTGGACGCCCTTGCCGGACAGCGCGTTCAGATACGCGGGCAGCGTGCCGACGAGCGTCTTGCCCTCACCGGTCTTCATCTCGGCCACATAGCCGAGGTGCAGGGCGGCACCACCCATGATCTGCACGTCGTAGTGACGCTGACCGAGGACACGCTTGGCGGCCTCGCGCACAGTGGCGAACGCCTCGGGCAGCAGGTCGTCCAAGCTCTCACCGTCGGCGTACCGCTGCTTGTACTCATCGGTGAGGGCCCGCAGCTCGGCGTCGGAGAGGTCGACGAAGTCCTCTTCGATGGAGTTGACCTGGTCCGCGATGCGGTGCAGCTTGCGCAGGATCTTGCCTTCGCCTGCACGCATGATCTTCGAGAGGACGGACACGGGGGTTGGTCTCCTTGCCGGTCGGGCCTGGGACGGTCGGTTTCCAGTGGACTTGCTGAGCAACGGCCATCGTATGCGAGGACCCCGCCACCCCGGGAGGCCTGCCGCGACGAGGACCACACACTGCTGCGCACCTGCTCCAAAATCTTCTTCAAAGGGGACAACGGCCGGGCCCCGCCGATGGTGCCGCGTCCGCCGGACGAATTGCGCGAATTGTGATCACGCGCTCACACACCGCAAAAAGATGGCGCCCGCCGGGACACCCCGCGCAGAATCGGCCGATGGAGCCCGAGCCCGTCACCCTCACCACCCCCCGCCTCGTCCTGCGCCCCCTCGACCCGCAGGACACCGACGCCGTGTACACCGCCGCCCAGGACCCCGACATCCAGCGCTGGACCACGATCCCCTCCCCCTACCTCCCCGAGCACGCCCGAAGCTTCACCGAACTGCTCGCCCCGGAGGGCTGGGCGAGCGGCTCCATGTTCACCTTCGGCGTCTTCCTCCCCGACGGAGCCCTCACCGGCGTCCTCAGCCTCACCATGCGCTCCCCCGGCACGGCCGAGGTCGGCTTCTGGGCGGCCAAGGAACACCGCGGCCACGGCTACACCACCGAGGCCACCCTCACCGCGGCCCGCTGGGCCTTCACCACCCTGCCCGTCGACCGCCTCGAATGGCGGGCCGAAATCGGCAACACCGCCTCCCGCACGGTCGCCGAGAACGCCGGCTTCACCCTGGAAGGCACCCTCCGCTCGGCCATCGCCAACAAGGGCGTACGCCGCGACTGCTGGCTGGCCTCCCTGCTCCCGTCGGACCTGGGACTGCCCTCGACAGCACCGTACGTTCCGGCACCCTCCGGCCCGTCCGGGGCGTCCGGGGCGTCCGGGGCGTCCGGGGCGTCCGGGGCGACAACCAGCCCGTCCGGCGTTTGAGGACGAGGCCGTCCAGGCCGAAAGCGGGGGCCCGGGGGCGCAGCCCCCAGGGACGGGAAGGGTAGGGGCGGCGGCGGGGGCGAAACCCGCGGCGAAGCCGCCCTCGATCGCACCCCGAACCCTCAAACCCCCAGCTCACCCCGCACTGTCAGTCCCACCCCCTATCGTGCGAGCCATGACGACCCCGCGCCCCGACACCACCCTCTCGGCAGACGAAGCCCGCCGCATCGCCCTACGCGCGCAGGGCTTCCTCGGCACACCCGACCGCAGGGCCGGAGTCCGCGGCGTCCTCCGTCACCTCGGCGCGGTCCAGCTCGACACCATCTCGGTCCTGGCCCGCTCCCACGAGCTGATCCCCTACGCCCGCCTGGGAGCGGTGGGCCGCAGGACGATCGAGGACGCGTACTGGAAACCCGAGTCCGCGGGCACGCCCGCGGCACGACCGCACGCCTTCGAGTACTGGTCCCACGCCGCCTGCATCCTCCCCATCGAGGAATGGCCCCACTTCGCCTTCCGCCGCCGCGCCTACCGCGCCCGCCCGCACTGGAACCACGCTCTCCCGGACGGCACGTACGACCAGGTCATCAAGCAGCTCCGCACCGAAGGCCCCCTCACCGCAACCGAGTTGGGCGGCGCGAAGAAGACCAGCGAATGGTGGGACTGGTCCGGCACCAAGGTCGCCGTGGAACGCGCGCTGATGTACGGCGAGGTGGTCTGCGTCGAGCGCCGCGGCTGGAAGCGCGTGTACGACCTCGCCGAACGCGCCGTCCCCGCCGACCTGCTGCACGACGAGCTGGACGACACCGAGTGCCTGCGCCGCCTCGTCCGCCTGGCCGGCCAGTCGCTCGGCGTGGGCACGCGCGCGGACATCGCCGACTACCACCGCCTCAAGGGCGAGCAGGTCGACACCGTGATCGCCGACTCGGGCCTGGTACCGGTCACGGTCGAAGGCTGGGGCAAGCCCGCCTGGGCCGACCCGGCGGCTCTGGAAACACCCCCGCGCGGCCGCCACCGCACCACGCTCCTGTCCCCCTTCGACTCCCTGATCTGGGAGCGGGCGCGCACCGAGCGGATCTTCGGCTTCACCCACCGGCTGGAGGCCTACGTCCCCAAGCCGAAGCGGATCCACGGCTACTTCGCGATGCCGGTCCTGGCCGGCGGCCGGCTCGTCGGCCGCGTGGACCCGGCGCGCGAAGGCCGCACCCTGATCGCCAGGCAGGTCACTCTGGACGGCCCGAAGGCGGTCCCGGCGGTGGCCCAGGCCCTGCTCGAGGCGGCGACCTGGGTGGACTGCACGGACGTACGCGTCGAGCGGGTGGACGCCCCTGACCTGCGCGATCCCCTCGCCCGAGAGCTCACCCGCGCACTGGCCTGACCCGGACCGCGCCGCGTCGGAGCCGGGCTGGTCAGCGGATCTCGAGAATCTTCTCCCGCATCGCGTAGACGACCGCTTCCATCCTGGAGTGCAGCTGAAGCTTCTCCAGGATGTTGCGCACATGGTTCTTCACGGTGTTCTCGGAGATGAACAACTCCTTGGCGATGTCACGGTTGTTCATTCCCGTGGCGACCAGCTTGAGCACCTCCAGCTCCCGGTCCGTCAGCCGCGGCGCGGGAACGAGGCGACGCTCGTCGGTCCGCTGGATCATCGACTTGAACTCGGTGAGCAGTTTCGACGCCATGGAGGGACTGATCTGTGACTGCCCGTCGGCGACCGCGCGGATCGCGGTGGCGACCTCGTCCGTGGAGATCTCCTTGAGGAGATAGCCGGTCGCGCCCGCCTTGATCGCCTCGTAGAGGTCGGCCTCCTCGTCGCTGATCGTCAGCATGATGATCTTCGCGCTGGGAGCCACCTCCTTGATGGAGGTGCAGGCCTCGATACCGCCGCGCTTGGGCATCCGTACGTCCATCAGCACGATGTCCGGCAGCAGGTCGGCCGCCTTGTCCACGGCCTCGGCGCCGTCACCCGCCTCGCCGACTACCTGGATGTCCTCCTCGGCCGCGAGCACGATCTCCAGTCCGCGGCGGAACAGGGCGTGATCGTCCACGACAAGGACTCTGATCGGCTCCTTGCGTGAGGTGCCCCCGTCCGGGCCCATGCCGACGACGCCGTCGTCGGCATCGTCGTCCCGCATCGGTCCGAAGCTGTCCGCCATCGTTCCTCCCCCTGAAGGCTGTGGCCGTGGTCCTGTGCCGTCGCCAACCCAAGGCAGCGGCCCACCGGTTGAGCCGCCCTGGCCATGATTCCATGCCCGGACGACAACGCGGTGACAGAGTGGTGCCCGAAGGGGTCGCACACGGGTGCCCCTGGGGGCGCACACAGCGCTCCAGGGGCACACCGCTCAGCTGTCACCGGGCAGCGTCAGCCGCCCAACGCGCCGCCCGCCTCGGGCGCGTGCGCCTGGGTCACCATCGGGTCGGTGTCGAGGTAGATCACGCCGTAGTCGTAGGCGTGCCGCCGGTAGACGACGCTGGGCTGCTTGGTCTCGGAGTCGACGAACAGATAGAAGTCGTGTCCGACCAGTTCCATCTCGTAGAGGGCCTGGTCGAGAGTCATCGGAGCGGCGACGTGGGTCTTCTCGCGCACTACGAGGGGGCCGTCGCCCTGCACCTCCAGCGAGCCGATCCGCTTGGTCGGCACGCTGTCCGACTCGTCGGCGGGGACGGGACGGCCGTTGCCGTTGAGCGTCGCCACACCGGGGACGTAGTCGGAAACCTCCGCCGCGGAGATCCTGCGGGCGCCGCGGCGCGTGTAACGCTTGTCGTGCTGCTTGCGCAGCTGGGCATCCAGCTTCTCCGCCGCCAGGTCGAGCGCCGCGTACGGGTCGCTGGCGGCCGCCTCCGCCCGGATCACAGGGCCGCGGGACCGGAGTGTGATCTCCACTCGGTCGCACCGGTCGGCCTGTCGGGGGTTGGGCTCCTTGGACACCTCCACGTCGAGGCTGATCACCTTGCCGTCGAGCTTCTGGATCTTCTCCAGGTTCAGCTTGTCGGCCACGTGCTTGCGGAACCGCTCGGGCACCTCGGTCTTGCGGCCCTTGACGACGATGTCCACGCAGAACTCCGTTCCCGGATCACTCCGCTTCGGTGCGGAGCGTCTCCCTTTTGCACCAGGTTCCGGTGAGCACCGGAACCTCGGACTCGGTGACTTTCCACCTCCTCCTCCCCCATGGGCGAGATCTACACCCCAGGTGCTGCGGAAGATTTCGAAAACCGCAGCACGGCATTCAGATATGAGAGGTGTGGCCTGCGGCTTTCCCTCACAACCGAACATATCTCGCCCGGACGGATGTCGTCACCCTCTACTGCGGCGTACCTCCGTTCAGGCGAATTGGCCCTCTCATTACCTGCAACGACGCAAGTTCTCACTCAGTTCCGGTTTATTTCGAAAGAGTCCGGCGACGCGGCGACCACGGCCGCGCAGAGCACGTCACCGGCTCCGCCGGCGTCGTCCAGAGCTCTCACCGACACCCCGTCCACGCCTGTCACCTCCGCTCCCGACAGCTTCTTACTGTCTTCCCGAGTCCTACCCACGTACCCGGCCGTCGCCCCTTCACCACACAACGCACCCTTCGCCTCCTCCTCACACCGGCCACTCTGCCCCTGTCCCGCCCGCTGCGCCGCCTCAGCCACCCGCACCGCCCGCACCGCCCGTGCGGCCTCCGCCAGCGAGGCGCCCGTCGTCACCACGTCGTCCACGAGAACCACCGGCCCACCGCACAGCACCCGCGCACCCCCAGGCACCACCGTCAGCGCGCCCACCAGGTTGTCCAGCCGCTGCCGGGAGCCGAGCCCCGACTGGTCGGCCACCGCCCGCCGCTGCCGCAGCACCGCGGCCACCCGCGCCGGCACCCCCACCCGCCGCAACTCACCGGCCGCCGCCAACGCGATCCGCCGAGCCGGATCATGCCCACGCGCCCGCACCGTGGCGCGGGTGGAGGGGACGGGGACGAGCAGGAGATCTCCGGGGGTCCGGGGGCCCTCCCCCTCCCCCCACCCCACCTCCCCCACCCCCGCCCGCACAGCCCCCGCCAACGCCGCGCCCAGCGGTCGCGCCAGTGCCAGCGCGCCGCGTTCCTTGTGGGCCAGCAGCGTCGCCCGTACCTCGTCCGCGTACCGGGCCGCCGCGTGGACGGCGGGCAGCCCTGGCGGTTCCGGCACCGGACGGACCCGGAACGGCTCGGCCCCGCCCAGCGCCGCACGGCAGGGCGGGCAGAGCACCGTACGCGCACTTCCGCAGCCCCCGCACTCGGCGGGCAGCACCAGGCCGGCGAGTTCCTGCCACCACCTGCGAACGCCTTCCACGTGCACTACTGTGCCGACGCCGGAGGCGGCCCGCCACCCCTGTGGAAAACCGCCCGGGGCGCCCTGTGGAAAACTCTCGGGAAGCCGGCCGAAGGCACCTGAAACGATCGGAACGCCAAAAAGGGCAGCCGGAAAAGAGCACTCAAGAAACCCCGGGCCCCAATGGGAGAAGGGGTCCGGAAGTTCCCCCCGAACCCCCGGCCCACTCCGGCCACCCGGGTTACACACCCCGGGCCGCCTCAAACCGCCCGAGCCGCCCCGCACCCCCGCCGCAAACCCCGATCCCCACGCTCCGCTCCGGGGCTCCGGGGCTCCGGGGCTCCGGGGCTCCGGGCGGGCAAAGATCACCCGGGGTAGAACGCGGCCGAGGCGGTCTCCTTCAGCGTCCGCCACCCGCTTCCGCCGGGCAGCCACAGCAGCCCTTCCTTGGAGGTCGCGAAGAGCGGGATCTCACTGTCCTCGGAGGCGGCGATGCTCGTGACCTCCGTGAGGCCGGGGAGCGTTCCCGCTTCGGGCACCGAGCCGTCGCACTGCATGTACTGCACCTGCTGCACGCCGCCGGCCTCGCGCCCGACGACCACGAGCCGGCTGTCCCCGGCCCACGACATGGCCGTGACCTGTTCCAACTCCGGTGTCGCGGAGCGCAGTTCCTGGAGCGACACGGACGCCTGCTCGCCGTTGCCCGGGCCGCGTTCGATCCGGCCGATGAACAGGGACTGCTTGCCGCCCTTGTCGACGATGAGCGCGATCCGTACCCCGTCGGCGGCCACCCGTACGGCGTTGATACGGCCGTCGAGTCCCGGAGTGAGCACCTCCAGCGGCTGGCCGGCACCCTTCTCCAGCAGGAGCAGCCGAGGCGCGGCGGGGTCGCGGTCGGCGACCCACAGGTCGCCCTGGGTGTCCCAGCTGGGGGTGGTGAGCCGGTCGGTCTCCGTCTTGCCCTTGCTCTGGAGGACGGGGTCGCCGATGGAGCTGCCGGAGACGGTGGAGGTGACGTAGAGCGCCTTGCCGTCGAGCGCGACTCCCGCGGCGCTGTGTTCGTCGCGGGACACGGCCACCGAGCGCAGTGCCTTGGCGCCGTCGCCGAGCGCTCCGGGCACGGGGTCGGCCTTGGTGTTGCCGCTGCCGCTCGTCATCCGTTCGAGGCGGTGCTGGCCGTCGATGAAGTACAGGTAGCCGGGGTTGCTCTCGGAGCCGCGGGCGGCGACGGCCGCGGCCCGTTCCTCGGTGAGGGAGCACAGTTGGGTGCCGCCCGCGCGCAGCGCGATCTCGTCGACGGCGGGGGTCAGGCTGCGGAGGGAGAACAGCAGCTGGGCCGCCATCTCGTCGCACTTGCCCTGTCCGATGTGGGCGGCCTTGTCGTTCAGCGGGACGGTGAGCTTGTTCTGGTCGTCGGGGGTCAGTGCGGTGACGCCCTTGGGGAGCGCGGTCCCGGTGGGGAAGCTGGATCTGACGACGGGCCGGAGCCAGCTGGTGGGGCCCGTGAGCACGGAGCGCACCATCTGCGTCATCGGGTCGACGCGTTCACGGACGTAGACGGGGTCGGCGACGGCCATGGGCTGTCGGGAGCCGGCGGAGCCGTCGGCCGTGGTGTTGGAGGCGAAGTAGTACTTGTTGACGGACACGTAGTTGCGCTGGAAGTCCGACCTGCCCATGACGACGCCCTGGGGGAGGGCGTCGATGCGCCACTGCCCGTTCTTCTTGTCGCGGCCGAGGTGGACCACCTGGCCGTAGTCGCCCGAGGCGGGTGCGTACGACTGCTGTGCGTCGACGGTGGCGACCCGGGTGCCGGTGAGGGTGTACGAGTAGTCGTCGCCGTCGTCTCTGGTCCCGGTGGGCCCGGCATCGGTCGCCGGCCCGTCCGTGAGGACCGTCGTGGACCGTTCCGGCTCCCATTTCTGGGCGGCTTTCTCGGTCAGGTACTGCCGTGCCGTCGCGTAGCCGGGGTCGTCGCTGGTGAGCGCTTCGAGGAAGCCCTGGACGATCTCCAGTGGCTGTGCGTCGTCCCGGGGCGGCATCGCGAACACCCGTACCTGGGTGTCCTGGCGCGGTGTGGATTCGACGCCGCGCAGATCCCCGCTGTCGGGCATCGAGGCGCACCCGGCCAGCAGGACGACGCCACAGGTGGCGTACGCCACCGCGCGCCCCGGCGTGCGCCGGGTTCCCCCCTCGCGCCACTCAGCGCCCACGAAATGCCTCCCCTTGCTCGTTCGAGCCCTCCGCTCCGGCTCTGTGCCGGTCCGAAGTCCCCCTCAGTGCCGTTTCACGCGTGTCACGCGTGTCACGCGTGTCACGCGTGTCGGCCGCGTCACCGGTGCCGGCCACACCCCCGGTACCAGCCGCTTCCGTCCGCTCCGGGTTCTCGCCGCGTCCTGCGCCGGCTTCCCCAGCGGCCCCACCTGCGCCGACTGCCCCGGCTGCCCCCACAGCCCGCGGCTCGTCCTCCCCGCGTCCGCCGCCGCCTCCGCCGCTGCCCGCGCCCGGGGCTGGGCGGGGCACCACGCGCGCGCCGTTGCCCGGCAGCGCCGTCGGGTCGGCCGTGGGGGCCGAGGCGCCCATCCGGGGCGTGAGCTGGCTCCGGGCGGCCGACAGCTGTTCGCCGGCGGGCTGCATCGGCACCGTCGCGCTCTTCTGGCCGCCGCCGCGCGGCAGACCGGCTTCGTCGAGGGCTCCCCGGTTGCGGCGGGAGTCCTTGGGCTCGAGCGGTATCGGCGAGCCCCTCAGCGGTTCGTCGGCGGTCCTGGGCAGCGTCAGCCGGAACTGCGAGCCGCCGCCGGGCTCTCCCCAGGCCTGCAGCCAGCCGCCGTGCAGTCGTGCGTCCTCCAGGGCGATGGACAGCCCCAGACCCGTACCGCCGGTGGTACGCGCGCGTGCCGGGTCGGCCCGCCAGAACCGGCTGAAGACACGGGTGGCCTCGCCGGGCTTGAGGCCGACTCCGTAGTCGCGCACGGCGATCGCGACGGCCCCGCCCGCGGCGGCCAGCTTGACGATGACGTCCTTGCCCTCGCCGTGTTCCACGGCGTTGACCACCAGGTTCCGCAGCACCCGCTCCACCCGCCGGGCGTCGGCCTCGGCGACGACGGGCTGCTGGTCGCCGATGACGCGTACGGTCGTCCCCTTGCGTTCGGCGAGCGGCGCGGCCCCGCTGACGACCCGCCGGACGACCTCCCTGAGGTCGATCGGCTCGGCCTCGAGGGCGGCGGCGCCGGCGTCGAAGCGGCTGATCTCCAGCAGGTCCGCGAGGAGTGTCTCGAACCGGTCGAGCTGGTCGGCGAGCAGTTCGGCGGACCGCGCGGTGATGGGGTCGAAGTCGACCCGGGCGTCGTGGATGACGTCGGCGGCCATGCGGACGGTCGTCAGCGGCGTCCGCAGTTCGTGCGAGACGTCGGACACGAACCGTCGCTGCATCCGCGACAGGTCCTCCAGTTGCTGGATCTTCAGCTGGAGGTTCTGGGCCATCTTGTTGAAGGCCTCACCGAGGCGTGCGATGTCGTCCTCGCCGGTGACCTTCATCCGTTCCTGCAGTCGTCCGGCGGAGAGCCGCTCGGCGATCCCGGCGGCCATCCGCACCGGCGTGACGACCTGCCGCACCACGAGCCAGGCGATGGCGCCGAGGAGGACGACGACGAACAGCCCGGCGGTCGCCAGCGTCCCCTTGACCAGGCTCAGCGACTTCTCCTCCTGGGTGAGCGGGAAGAGGTAGTACAGCTCGTACGGATCGCCGTTGGGGTCGTTGACCTGCTTGCCGATGACCAGGGCCGGCTGGGATTCCTTGTCGTTGAGGTAGATGATCCGGGAGTAGCTCTGCGCCGCACCGGTGCTGCTGTAGACCTGCTCGCGCAGCTTCTCCGGGACGCTCTTGTCGGGGTCGACGAAGCCGGAGGCACGCGGCCCGCGGGCGACGCCGCTGACGTCGCCGGGGGGCAGGGTGACCACGTCGAAGGCGCCCTGGCCGCCGCTGGACAGCGACAGGACGAGCTCGCTCATCCATTCGATGACGTTCTGCGAGGCGCCGCCGTCGGCCGGGGTCCCGTCGGCGGCGGCAGCGCTGGCGGCCTCGTCGGCCTTCTGCTTGGCCACGGCGAATCCGCCGGTGGCCTGGCTCTGGGACGCCTTCACCTTGGCGTCCAGCAGCCCGTTGCGCACCTGGCCGATGACGACGAAGCCCAGCAGCAGGACGACGCCCAGCGACATCAGCAGTGTCGTGACGACGACCTTGAGCTGGATGTTGCGCCGCCACAGCCGCATGACGGGCAGCAGCGGCCTGCGCACCCAGCGCAGCAGCAGCCGCAGGACCGGGCTGCCCTGCACCCCGCCCTGCAACAGGCCCCCTTCGAGGAGGCGTGCGAAGCGTGAACCCGGCGTCCTACGGCCGACAGGCCGCTCCGGACGGGCCCCGGAACGACCGGGGGCCGAAGCGGCACTGTCTCCGGACATGTCAGCTCGGTCCTGCCTTGTATCCGACACCACGGACGGTCACCACGATCTCCGGCCGCTCCGGGTCCTTCTCGACCTTGGAGCGCAGTCGCTGTACGTGCACGTTCACCAGGCGGGTGTCGGCGGCGTGCCGGTAGCCCCACACCTGCTCGAGGAGGACCTCGCGGGTGAACACCTGCCAGGGTTTGCGTGCCAGTGCGACCAGCAGGTCGAACTCCAGCGGCGTCAGCGCGATCGACTGGCCTTCCCGCTTCACGGAGTGACCGGCCACGTCGATGACGAGGTCGCCGATGGCGAGCTGTTCCGGCGCCGGCTCCTCGGACCTCCGCAGCCGGGCCCGGATCCGGGCGACCAGCTCCTTCGGCTTGAACGGCTTCACGATGTAGTCGTCGGCGCCGGACTCCAGTCCGACGACGACGTCGACGGTGTCGCTCTTCGCCGTGAGCATCACGATCGGCACTCCGGACTCCGCCCTGATCAGGCGGCACACCTCGATGCCGTCCCGGCCGGGCAGCATCAGGTCCAGCAGCACCAGGTCGGGCTTCGCCTCACGGAAAGCGGCCAGCGCCTTGTCACCGTCGGCCACGAAAGACGGCTCAAAACCTTCACCACGCAGCACAATGCCGAGCATCTCGGCCAGTGCGGTGTCGTCGTCGACGACAAGGACTCGTCCCTTCATAAACGACATCATCCCATTCTCATAACAGTGAAGGCGGCGCAGGTGAGAAGGCTCACCGGCCAGTGACGATAGTCGTACGGGGCGGTCACTGTCTGCCCCGGTCCTCCGACGTCGGTGTCAGCGCTGATGTCAGCCTGTCCGGACAGGCTGACTCGCGGCGACCCTTCGCACGGACGTCGTGACGCAGAGGTATCCCTCGCGGCCGTCGCGTGACGACGCGGGCTCCGAGCGGCCGGAGTGAGCCGAGTGAGGGAACGCCTCAGGCCCCGAGCGGGCCGAGGGAATGCCTCGGGCTCCCGAACGGGCTGGTGGCATCGGCCGGGCGGGGAGCCCCCACGCGCGCGCCGCCCGGAACGCTCCTACGGTTGAACGAGGACGTGGCTCCCGCGGATGCCCGTTTCCGTCCGCCTCCGCCGCGCACACCCCCTCGGCGTCCCAGACGCCATAAGGAGGCCCATTCAGCATGTCCACAGCATCCGACACCCCGGTCCTGGACACCCTCGCCGCCATGACCGTCGACTCTCTCGAACGATGCGGTCTGCCCCCGGACACGCTCATCCTGACGCGCATCGCTGCGCTCGCGGCCTCGGACGCGCCCCCCATCTCCTACCTCGCCCACATCGACCCCGCGCTCAGGGCCAACCTCACCGCCGCCCAACTGCAAGACGTCCTGGTCGCCATCGCCCCCATCGTGGGCACAGCCCGTGTGATGACGGCAGCGGGCAACCTCGCCACAGCGCTCGGCATCGCCATCGCGGTGGCCGACGCGGAGATCGAGGCCGAGATCGAGGCCGGGAGCTGAAGGCTCAGCCCGCAGCGGTCATGGTGCGCCCGTCGTTCCGCCGCTGCGGCCCTCGGCTTCCGGGGGCCCCGGCGGCTACTGCCCTGCTCGACAGCCGACACCAAAAGCCGGACCGCGAGGCCGACCGGCAGCAGATGCGTCGTCATCTGTCCCGTGGCCGGCAGCCGGGCCGATTCGCTGCGCGGGCTGCGGTTCGCTGCGCGGGCCGATGTCGCCGAAACCGACCGTGCTGAACACGGTCACCGTGGAGTACAGCGCGTCGGATCTCGACAGCGGGTCGCTGAAGCTGTCCGACGCGCTGTGGTCCATCGGGAAGTACGCCGTCGCGAACAAGAGCAGGCCCCCTCCGCCCTCATCGCTCCGGAACCGTCCCAGGACGGGCGGGCCACCTGAACCCACGGCCGTCGGTGGTGTCGACTGGCGCAGAAAATCGAACACATGATTGAATTTCGCCATGCGACCGTTCCCCGACGATCTCGTCCAAGCACAGCAGGAGTGGAGCGCCACCTACCGCCAGCTCGCTGCCAGGCCCGGTCGCACCGAGCTGCGGCGGCGTCTGCGTCGACTGTCTGCTCAGGTGCTCTACCACCCCTATTGGCAACAACGGCGTCCCAGCCCCTCCGCGTGGCGGGAACTGCGGCACCTGGGCGACTCGGCAGCCGATGTCCGCCGGCGGCTGACCGGATGACATACAGGAACGCAGGGCCGCACGCCCCGGACGACCCTGGGGACGACACTTCCGGACCGAGCCGCGTGACCGTGCATCCGCCCTCCCCCACGGGTGGCCGTCGCGTTCGCGTGGACGGCGAGATGCTCGGGGTCGCGCACAGCGTCGTCGACGTCGCGGAGTTCCTCCGTCGCGCAGGACTGGAGATCGACCCAACCGAGGTGAGGGCTTCACCCTGGATCGACTGGCGTGGCGCCGGACCCGAGCACTGGGGCCCCGAGCCGAACAACTGACGCATCACGGTTGTGGAGTCCTACGTCCCTCCCTCGGCGCCCACACTCACCGACCAAGATCGATCGCAGATCGGCCCCACTAGGGTCGAAGGCATGACGACCCCCCTTGCCGGCAGTGCCTTCGACTCGCTTCGCCTCGACGCCGTGCCCGACCAGGAGGCGTTGCGCCGGGTCTACGAACTCCCCGGTGACGCGGCCGTGCGGAAACAGATGACCGAACTCACCGGGCAGACCCGGCGGTTGATCGGCTGCTCATCGTTGGTCCTGGTCGCCAGCGCGGATGCCGAGGGCAACTGCGACGTCTCCCCGCGCGGCGGCCCCGCCGGGTTCGTCGCCGTCCTGGACGAACGGACGGTGGCGATACCGGACGCGACCGGCAACAAGCGTCTGGACACCCTGCAGAACGTCATCGCCACCGGACGGGCCGGGCTGCTGTTCGTCATTCCGGGGCGCACCACGACGCTCAGGGTGAACGGCCGGGCCTGCGTCTCCACCCGCCCAGAGCTGCTGTCGCAGCTGACCGCCGTGGGCAAGCCGCCGGCCAGTGCGCTGGTGGTGGGGATCGAGGAGGTCTACCCGCACTGCCCCAAGTCGCTGCTGCGCAGCGGGGCCTGGAAGCCCAAGGAGTGGCTGTCGGCGGACGCGCAGCCGGCCTCGGCCGAGGTGACGCTGGCCCAACTGCGGAGGCCGGAGCTGACGATCGCCGACATCGAACAGGCGGAGGCGGACTCGCTGAAGTACCGGTACGAGTAACGGACCGCCCTGCGATCGCTGAACCACCAGCCTCCCGAACCCCCGGCCCGGTCCGCCCCAAGCTCTGGCGCCAAGGAACCGCGCGGGGCCGAACAGGCGCGCACAGGACGAAGGGGCCATGCCGCCGAGCGGGCGCTGCGGGCCTTCTCAGCGGCTCTCACGGCCGCCGTCGTCGAAGACATCGACCTGCCCCGGAACGCGACCGAGCTCGTCCACGTGCGGGCGACCACGACCAGCGACCGCGGCACCAGAGCGCCGGGCGCCCGCGGGAGCCGGAGGCCGCAGCGGGCCTGGGAACCGCCGCTTGGTGCCACAACGGTGAAGGAAAGGCAGCTGAGCAGGGTGGCAGGTGAGCAGGGTCACCGGCCGGCGGCGACGGTCGTACGGGACGGTCACTGTCTGCCCCCCGCCCTCCGGCGCCACTGCCGCCGCCGTCGCCGACAGCGGCAGCGGTCCTCGCGGGAAATCTGCGTGCGGCCCCACCCCGTCCAGTGGTGGGATGCGCCGCATGAGCGACCCGCTGTGCGACCGCATCGAGCGGTACTACGCCACCGTGCCCCTGCTGTTCGCCGACGCCGAGGACTTCGGCCCCCTGCGCCTGTTCGTACGGAAGGAGCCCGGCGCCCCGTACTACGGCGGCCCGAGCCACGCCCAGCCCACCGGCGCGGCCCCCGTGGGCGCCGCCGACATCGCCCGGGTGCGCGCCCGGCAGCGTGAGCTCGGTGTGCCGGAAGCCTTCGAATGGCTGGCCGAGTCGGCACCCGCGCTGCGGGCCCGGATCGAGACCGCCGGCCTCCCGGTGCTGCGACGGCCGCTGATGGTCCTGCCGCCCCAGCACCCGCTGCCTCCGCAGCCCCTGCCGGACGGCGTCACACTGCGCGCGCTGACCGCGGACGACCCCGCCCTGCCCGCGGCCCTCGCCCTCCCGCACCTGGCCTTCGCCAAGGAGCCCCCCACGGCGCGGCCCGGCCTCGCGGCGGGCCCGGCGGACCGGGCGGAGCTGTCGAGGCTGGCCGAGGCCCTCACCGTGGACGGCACGGTGGCCGCGGTCCGTGCCACGATCCGCGCCGGGCACAAGACCCTCGTCGCCGCCCTCGCCCCGGACGGCACCCCCCTGGCCACCGGCCACTACCACCCGGCAACCGCCGCCACGGAGATCGGCGGCGTCGGCACCCTTCCCTCCGCCCGCCGCCAGGGACTGGCCGCCGCCGTGACAGCGGGCCTGGTCGCCCACGCCCGCGCCCACGGCGTCGAGACGATCTTCCTCGCCTACGCGGAGGAGACCGTCGCCCGCATCTACGCCCGCCTCGGCTTCCGCCCGGCGGGCACCACCCTCCTGATCGCCGACCAGCCCGCCCGCTCGTAGACCCGAGCCCGGCTCAGGCGGCGGGCCGACGGCCGACCGACGGGTGGTCCACGGCCGACCGGCGGGTGATCGACAGCCGACCGACGGCCGACCGACAGTCGATCAAAGAGCCGCCCCCGCCTCTCCCCGGCGCGCCCTGCCACACAGTTCCGCAAGCGCGTCGGCCGTCACCGGCGAGGCCACGCCCTCCTCCGTGACGATCGCCGTCACCAGCTCGGGCGGCGTCACGTCGAACGCGGGGTTGTACGCCTGGGTCCCCAGCGGCGCCACCGGAATCCCGCCACCCGCTCCCGTCACCGGCGCCTGGGCCGCCATGGCCTCCGTCACCTCGAACCCGGGGCGCTGCTCCACCTCGATGGACGCCCCGTCCGGCGTCTCCAGGTCCACCGTCGTCACCGGCGCCACCACGATGAACGGCACATGGTGGTACCGCGCCAGCACCGCGAGCGGGTAGCTCCCCACCTTGTTCGCCACCGACCCGTCGGCCGCGATGCGATCAGCCCCGATCAGCACCGCGTCCACCTCCCCCGCCGCGAACAGCGAGCCCGCCGCGTTGTCGGTCAGCAAGGTGTACGCCATGCCGTTGCGGGCCGCTTCGTAAGCCGTGAGGCGGGCCCCCTGGAGCAGCGGACGCGTCTCGTCCACCCACAACCGGCGAAGCCGGCCCACCCGGTGCGCCGCGAGCGCCACCGCGAACGCCGTCCCCTCCCCGCCCGACACCAGCGCGCCGGTGTTGCAGTGCGTGAGGACACGATGCCCGCCGCCCGGCAGCAGCTCGTCGAGGAGCGTCAGCCCGTGCCCGGCCATCCGGACGCTGGCCTCGGCGTCCTCCCGGTGGAGTTGCCGCGCGGCCGCCAGCGCGGCCTGCGCGCCCTGCGCCGGATCGCCGCCGTCGGCGAGTTCCGCCCGGTACGCGGCCCGGGCCCGGCGCACACCGACCGACAGGTTCACCGCGGTGGGGCGGGCGCCCGCGAGCGCGTTCGCGGCCTCGTCCACGTCGAACCCGCGCGCGGCGGCGAGCGCGACACCGTACGCCCCGGCGATCCCGAGCAACGGCGCCCCGCGCACGGCCAGCGACCGGATCGCCTCGACCAGCGCGGACGCGTCCGTACACACCAGTTCGACTTCCTCTGCCGGCAGTCTCGTCTGGTCGAGAAGGACCAGCACGGGACCTTCCGGCAGCTCCTCCCAACGGATCGCAGGAATCTCGGCCGGCCGCTTGTCCTCGCCGGAATGCGCGTACTGATCAGCCATGCGGTCAGTCTGCCCCCGATCCGGCGGACAATTGAAGGTGTGCAGCCCATACCGCGGCCGGTCAACCGATGAGCACCCCATGGCACGATGGCTCCCAACCTGCCGCCGCGACCGCGGACGGGCACCGTGAAGGAGCGACGATGAAAGACACTCCGGGCTGGGCCTCGCCCGGATCCGCCCCGTCCGACGGACAGGAGCCCGGCGCGTCCCACCCCGCCGAGCCCACGGACCGCCCCGCCGGCGCCCAGCCCGCGGACCAGCCGGACGCGAACCCGCAGGGCCCCGGCACGAAGTGGTCCAAGGAACAGCCGCCGCCCGGCCCCGGCCAGTGGTCCGCGCCCGCAGGCGCCCCGAACCCGGGCCGCGACGCGGGCCAGACCCCGCCGCCCCCACCGCCTCCGCCGCCAGGACCCGGCTGGGGCACCTACCCGCCCGCCGGACCCGGCGGCACATACCCCGGCGGCGGCCCCGCGGGCCCCGGACGGGGCGGCTACGGCGGTTACGGCGCTCCCGGCGGCTGGGGTGCCGGCTGGGGCGGCCCCCCGCCCGCGGCGAAGCCCGGTGTGATCCCGCTGCGCCCGCTCGCGGTGGGCGAGATCCTCGACGGCGCCGTCGCCACGATGCGCACCTACTGGCGCACGGTCCTGGGCATCTCGCTGACCGTCGCCGTCATCACCCAGGTCTTCGTCGTCCTGTTGCAGGGCCTCATCCTGGACGCCGCCACGGACACGAACGCGCTCGGCGACGCGAGCGCCACCGCCGACGAGCAGCTCAGCGCCATGGGCGACGCCATGCGCGCCTCCGGCCCCGTCCTCGTCATCACCCTCATCGGCACCATCACGGCGACCGCCCTGCTCACCGCCGTCACCAGCCGGGCGGTGCTCGGCAAACCGGTCACCCTCGGCGAGGCCTGGCGCGACGCCCGCCCCCAGGTGCTCAAGCTGTTCGGCCTGATCTTCCTGCTGATGCTGATCGCCGTCGCCATCGTCCTCGTATGCCTGCTGCCGGGCATCCTCGTGAGCGCCGCCGGAAACTCCGACGCGGGGGCCGCACTCAAGGCCTTCGGCATCCTCGGTTCGATCGTCCTGGTGCTGTGGCTGCTGATCCGCCTCTCCCTCGCCTCGCCCGCGCTGATGCTGGAGAAGCAGAGCATCAAGAAGGCGCTCGGCCGTTCCGCGAAGCTCACCCGCGGCTCCTGGTGGCGGGTCTTCGGCATCCAGGTGCTCGCCCTGATCATCGCGAACGTCGTCGCGACGATCGTCGTCGTCCCGTTCGCCCTCCTCGGCGCCGCCGTGAGCGACGGGGGCATCAGCGGCATGGTCGACGCGAGCAGCGACTACGGCTGGACCTACCTGATCATCAGCGGCATCGGTTCGGTCATCGGCTCCATGATCACCTTCCCGATCTCGGCGGGCGTCACCGTGCTCCTCTACGTCGACCAGCGCATCCGCCGCGAGGCCCTCGACCTCGACCTGGCCCGCGCCGCGGGCCTCCAGGACTACGGCACCCCCTCCGCCGGCACGACCTCGGGGAGTTGATGCGGTGAGCCTGGCGGGGGGAGTTCTCACAGCGGTACCGCTCCCGGGCACCCTGCCCGCGGCGGTACCGCTGCCCGGCATCGACGACACCGCCCCGGCGGCCCTGCCCGGCGTCGCCGACAGGGCCGTGGCAGCCCTGCTGCGGGCGGGGGACAGCGCCGTGCTGTCCCTGTCCGCCCGCTCGGACGACCAGCCGCCCCTCACCGTCCCGCGCGACCCCGCGCGGGAGGCGGCACGCCGTGAACTGTCCAAGGACCTGTACCACCAGAACGACCCCAGCCTGTTCCAGCGCGCCCTGGACACCCTCTGGGACTGGATCGGCGACCTGTTCGACACCGCCTCGACCGCCACCCCCGGCGGCACGCTCGGCCTGGTCGTCGTCCTCCTGGCCCTGGCAGCCGTCGTGGGCGCCCTGTGGTGGCGCCTGGGCTCCCCTCGACGCCGACCCACAACCGCCTCCGCCCTCTTCGACGACCGTCCCCGCAGCGCCGCCGAACACCGCGCGGCCGCCGAGGCACACGCCGCCCAGGGCCACTGGAACCAGGCCGTCCAGGAACGCATGCGCGCCGTCGTCCGCTCCCTCGAGGAACGCGCCCTCCTCGACACCCGCCCCGGCCGCACGGCCGACGAGGCCGCCGCCGACGCCGGCCGCACCCTGCCCGCCCACACCGACCGACTTCGCGCCGCCGCCCGCGACTTCGACGACGTGACATACGGCGGCCGCCACGCCACCCAGCAGTCGTACGGGCGCATGGCCGAACTCGACCTCGACCTGGAACGCACCAAGCCCCGGCTGACGGCGAGCACCACCCACACCGCGGCCCACACCGCCCGCCGGGGAGCCGCCGAATGACGACCGAGGCCACGCTCCCGTCCACCTCGGCCTCGCCCACCGCCCTGCGGCTGTGGACCCGCGCGCGAGGCGTCACGCTCGCGCTCGTGCTGCTCCTGGCAGGGGCAGTCACCCTCGCCGCGCTCCAGTCCGACGCCCGCCACGGCGCCCTCGACCCACGCTCCGCCGACCCCTACGGCAGCCGCGCGACAGCCGAACTCCTCGCCGACCGCGGTGTGTCCACCCGCGTCGTCACCACCCTGGCCGAGGCCCGCGCCGCGGCGCGCCCCGACACCACGCTCCTGGTCGCCGCCCCGGACCTCCTGACGGAACGTCAACAGCAAGACCTGCACTCGGCGATCGCCGGCTCGGGCGGCCGTACCGTCCTCGTCGCCCCCAGCGGCTGGTCCGTGGGAACCCTCGCCCCCGGCGTGACCGCGGACCCCGCCAACAGCCGCGGCTCCGCGCTCTCCCCCGACTGCACGCTGCCCGCCGCCCGCCGCGCCGGCACCGCGCAGACCGGCGGCATCCGCTACACCACCCGCCATCTCGACGCCGACAAGTGCTACCCCAGCGAACGCCTGGCCACCCTGCTGCGCATCCCGGACACCTCCGGCGACGGCGACACCGTGGTCCTCGGCGCGCCCGACATCTTCTACAACAACCGCCTCGACGAAGAGGGCAACGCCTCGCTCGCCCTCCAACTCCTCGGCTCCCACAACCATCTGGTCTGGTACCTCCCCTCGCTCTCCGACACCTCAGCCACCGACCAGGACGACGAAAAGAGCTTCTTCGACCTGCTCCCCGGCGGCTGGCTCTGGGGCACACTCCAGCTGTTCTTCGCGGCAGTCCTCGCCGCCCTCTGGCGGGCACGCCGACTCGGCCCCCTCGTGCCCGAGAAACTCCCCGTGGCGATCCGCGCCTCCGAAACCGTCGAAGGCCGCGCCCGCCTCTACCGCAAAGCCAACGCCCGCGACCGCGCGGCCGCCGCTCTTCGCTCCACCACCCGCACCCGCCTCGCCCCTCTCCTGGGCGTCGCCGTCACCCAGGCGCACGCGCCAGAGGCACTCGTCCCCGCCCTGTCCGCCCACCTCCACGGCGACGGACAGTCCCTGCACTCCCTCCTCTTCGGCCCACCGCCAGGCGACGACGCGGCCCTGATCGCGCTCGCCGACCAACTCGACGCCCTCGAAAGAGAGGTACGCCGTCCATGATGGACCCGACCACTGACAGCGCCGGGAACACCGGGGACCCGGGCCGCGCCCGCGCCTCCCTGGAGGCCCTGCGGGCCGAGATCTCCAAGGCCGTGGTCGGCCAGGACCCCGCCGTGACAGGCCTTGTCGTCGCCCTCCTCTGCCGCGGACACGTTCTCCTCGAAGGAGTCCCCGGAGTGGCCAAGACATTGCTCGTCCGCGCCCTCGCCTCCGCGCTCGAACTCGACACCAAGCGCGTCCAGTTCACCCCCGACCTCATGCCCAGCGACATCACCGGCTCTCTCGTCTACGACACCCGCACCGCCGAGTTCTCCTTCCAGCCCGGCCCGGTCTTCACCAACCTCCTCCTCGCAGACGAGATCAACCGCACCCCGCCGAAAACCCAGTCCTCCCTCCTCGAGGCCATGGAGGAACGCCAGGTCACGGTCGACGGCACCCCGCGCCTGCTCCCCGACCCGTTCCTGGTGGCGGCGACCCAGAACCCCGTCGAGTACGAGGGCACCTACCCCCTGCCCGAAGCCCAACTGGACCGCTTCCTCCTCAAACTGACGATCCCGCTCCCCTCCCGCCAGGAGGAGATCGACGTCCTCACCCGCCACGCCGACGGCTTCAACCCGCGCGACCTGCACGCCGCCGGCGTACGCCCCGTCGCAGGACCGGCCGACCTCGAAGCGGCCCGCGCCGCCGTCGCCAAGACGACGATCTCCCCCGAGATCACGGCCTACGTCGTCGACATCTGCCGCGCCACCCGAGAATCCCCCTCCCTCACCCTGGGCGTCTCCCCCCGGGGCGCGACCGCCCTCCTCGCCACCGCCCGCGCATGGGCCTGGCTCACCGGCCGCGACTACGTCATCCCCGACGACGTCAAAGCCCTCGCCCTCCCCACCCTCCGCCACCGCGTGCAGCTCCGCCCGGAAGCCGAGATGGAAGGCGTGACGGCCGACTCCGTCATCAACGCGATCCTCACCCACGTCCCCGTACCCCGCTGATGGCCCTCACCGGACGCACCGCACTCCTCGCGGCTCTCGGTTCCCTCCCCGTCGGCATCTGGGACGCCGGCTGGGCGGGCATCCTCGCCGTCAACGCCCCCCTGGCCCTGGCCTGCGCCTGCGACTTCGCCCTGGCCGCCCCGGTACGCCGACTGGGTCTGACCCGCTCCGGCGACACCTCCGCCCGCCTCGGCGACCCGGCGGACATCACCCTCACCGTCACCAACCCGTCCCGGCGCCCCCTGCGCGCCCACCTCCGCGACGCCTGGCCCCCCAGCAGCTGGCAACCAGGAACCGAGACGGAGGCATCCCGCCACCACCTGACGGTCCCGCCCGGCGAACGCCGCCGCCTCACCACCCGCCTGCGCCCCACCCGCCGCGGCGACCACCAGACCGACCGCATCACGATCCGCTCCTACGGCCCCCTCGGTCTCTTCTCCCGCCAAGGCACCCACAAGGTCCCCTGGACGGTACGCGTCCTCCCTGCGTTCACCAGCCGCAAGCACCTCCCGTCGAAACTGGCCCGCCTACGCGAACTGGACGGCCGCACCAGCGTCCTCACCCGCGGCGAAGGCACGGAATTCGACAGCCTGCGCGAATACGTTCCCGGCGACGACACCCGCTCCATCGACTGGCGCGCCACAGCCCGCCACTCGTCGGTCGCGGTCCGCACCTGGCGCCCCGAGCGCGACCGCCACATCCTCCTCGTCCTGGACACCGGCCGCACCTCCGCAGGCCGTGTCGGCGACGCTCCCCGCCTCGACGCCTCCATGGACGCGGCACTGCTCCTCGCCGCGCTCGCATCCCGCGCCGGCGACCGAGTCGACCTCCTCGCCTACGACCGCCGAGTACGCGCCCTGGTCCAGGGCCGAACAGCGCGCGACGTCCTCCCGTCCCTGGTCAACGCCATGGCCACCCTCGAACCCGAACTCGTCGAGACGAATGCCCGTGGCCTCACCGCCACAGCCCTCCGTACGACGCCCCGACGCTCCCTCATCGTCCTCATGACCACGCTGGACGCCGCCCCGGTCGAGGAGGGCCTCCTCCCCGTCCTCCCGCAGCTCACCCAGCGCCATACGGTCCTGGTCGCATCGGTCGCCGACCCTCACATCGCCCGAATGGCCGCTTCCCGCGGCAACGCCGAGGCGGTGTACGAGGCGGCGGCGGCAGCCCAGGCCCAGACAGAACGTCATCGCACAGCCGACCAACTCCGTCGGCACGGCGTCACCGTCGTCGACGCAACACCGGACCGACTGGCCCCCGCACTCGCGGACGCATACCTGGCACTAAAGGCAGCGGGCCGCCTTTAAAAACAAAAGGGCTCTCTTAAAAGAGAGCCCGCTAAAACGCATCATGTCCCAAACGCAGAAACCCCCGCACCGTGAGGTGCGGGGGTTTCCCGTAATATTTGTTCGGCGGTGTCCTACTCTCCCACAGGGTCCCCCCTGCAGTACCATCGGCGCTGTAAGGCTTAGCTTCCGGGTTCGGAATGTAACCGGGCGTTTCCCTCACGCTATGACCACCGAAACACTATGAAACTGTCCAGCCGCACCATACCGTGACCATGGCATGGGGCTGTTCGTGGTTTCAGAACCAACACAGTGGACGCGAGCAACTGAGGACAAGCCCTCGGCCTATTAGTACCAGTCAGCTTCACCCATTACTGGGCTTCCACATCCGGCCTATCAACCCAGTCGTCTACTGGGAGCCTTAACCCCTCAAGGGGGTGGGAATACTCATCTCGAAGCAGGCTTCCCGCTTAGATGCTTTCAGCGGTTATCCCTCCCGAACGTAGCCAACCAGCCATGCCCTTGGCAGAACAACTGGCACACCAGAGGTTCGTCCGTCCCGGTCCTCTCGTACTAGGGACAGCCCTTCTCAATATTCCTGCGCGCGCAGCGGATAGGGACCGAACTGTCTCACGACGTTCTAAACCCAGCTCGCGTACCGCTTTAATGGGCGAACAGCCCAACCCTTGGGACCGACTCCAGCCCCAGGATGCGACGAGCCGACATCGAGGTGCCAAACCATCCCGTCGATATGGACTCTTGGGGAAGATCAGCCTGTTATCCCCGGGGTACCTTTTATCCGTTGAGCGACGGCGCTTCCACAAGCCACCGCCGGATCACTAGTCCCGACTTTCGTCCCTGCTCGACCCGTCGGTCTCACAGTCAAGCTCCCTTGTGCACTTACACTCAACACCTGATTGCCAACCAGGCTGAGGGAACCTTTGGGCGCCTCCGTTACTCTTTAGGAGGCAACCGCCCCAGTTAAACTACCCATCAGACACTGTCCCTGATCCGGATCACGGACCCAGGTTAGACATCCAGCACGACCAGAGTGGTATTTCAACGACGACTCACCGTGAACTGGCGTCCACGTTTCAAAGTCTCCCACCTATCCTACACAAGCCGAACCGAACACCAATATCAAACTGTAGTAAAGGTCCCGGGGTCTTTCCGTCCTGCTGCGCGAAACGAGCATCTTTACTCGTAGTGCAATTTCACCGGGCCTATGGTTGAGACAGTCGAGAAGTCGTTACGCCATTCGTGCAGGTCGGAACTTACCCGACAAGGAATTTCGCTACCTTAGGATGGTTATAGTTACCACCGCCGTTTACTGGCGCTTAAGTTCTCAGCTTCGCCACAACGAATTGTGACTAACCGGTCCCCTTAACGTTCCAGCACCGGGCAGGCGTCAGTCCGTATACATCGCCTTACGGCTTCGCACGGACCTGTGTTTTTAGTAAACAGTCGCTTCTCGCTGGTCTCTGCGGCCACCCCCAGCTCGAGCAGCAAGTGCTCTCACCAGACGTGGCCCCCCTTCTCCCGAAGTTACGGGGGCATTTTGCCGAGTTCCTTAACCATAGTTCACCCGAACGCCTCGGTATTCTCTACCTGACCACCTGAGTCGGTTTAGGGTACGGGCCGCCATGAAACTCGCTAGAGGCTTTTCTCGACAGCATAGGATCATCCACTTCGCCACAATCGGCTCGGCATCAGGTCTCAGACTATATGGCGTGCGGATTTGCCTACACACCGTCCTACACCCTTACCCCGGGACAACCACCGCCCGGGATGGACTACCTTCCTGCGTCACCCCATCACTCACCTACTGCAAGTCTGGTTCGTCGGCTCCACCACTTTCCTTTCCCCGAAGGGTCCGGAACGGCTTCACGGACTTAGCATCGCCTGGTTCGATGTTTGACGCTTCACAGCGGGTACCGGAATATCAACCGGTTATCCATCGACTACGCCTGTCGGCCTCGCCTTAGGTCCCGACTTACCCTGGGCAGATCAGCTTGACCCAGGAACCCTTAGTCAATCGGCGCACACGTTTCTCACGTGTGTATCGCTACTCATGCCTGCATTCTCACTCGTGAACCGTCCACAACTCGCTTCCGCGGCTGCTTCACCCGGCACACGACGCTCCCCTACCCATCACAGCGGGCGTTGGCCCTATAGCTGCAATGACACGACTTCGGCGGTACGCTTGAGCCCCGCTACATTGTCGGCGCGGAATCACTAGACCAGTGAGCTATTACGCACTCTTTCAAGGGTGGCTGCTTCTAAGCCAACCTCCTGGTTGTCTGTGCGACTCCACATCCTTTCCCACTTAGCGTACGCTTAGGGGCCTTAGTCGATGCTCTGGGCTGTTTCCCTCTCGACCATGGAGCTTATCCCCCACAGTCTCACTGCCGCGCTCTCACTTACCGGCATTCGGAGTTTGGCTAAGGTCAGTAACCCGGTAGGGCCCATCGCCTATCCAGTGCTCTACCTCCGGCAAGAAACACACGACGCTGCACCTAAATGCATTTCGGGGAGAACCAGCTATCACGGAGTTTGATTGGCCTTTCACCCCTAACCACAGGTCATCCCCCAGGTTTTCAACCCTGGTGGGTTCGGTCCTCCACGAAGTCTTACCTCCGCTTCAACCTGCCCATGGCTAGATCACTCCGCTTCGGGTCTTGAGCGTGCTACTGAAACGCCCTATTCGGACTCGCTTTCGCTACGGCTTCCCCACTCGGGTTAACCTCGCAACACACCGCAAACTCGCAGGCTCATTCTTCAAAAGGCACGCAGTCACGACGCATTGAGTAAACTCAATGCGCGACGCTCCCACGGCTTGTAGGCACACGGTTTCAGGTACTATTTCACTCCGCTCCCGCGGTACTTTTCACCATTCCCTCACGGTACTATCCGCTATCGGTCACCAGGGAATATTTAGGCTTAGCGGGTGGTCCCGCCAGATTCACACGGGATTTCTCGGGCCCCGTGCTACTTGGGTGTCTCTCAAACGAGCCGTTGACGTTTCGACTACGGGGGTCTTACCCTCTACGCCGGACCTTTCGCATGTCCTTCGCCTACATCAACGGTTTCTGACTCGTCTCACAGCCGGCAGACTGTGAAAGAGAGATCCCACAACCCCGTACACGCAACCCCTGCCGGGTCTCACACGTATACGGTTTGGCCTCATCCGGTTTCGCTCGCCACTACTCCCGGAATCACGGTTGTTTTCTCTTCCTGCGGGTACTGAGATGTTTCACTTCCCCGCGTTCCCTCCACACTGCCTATGTGTTCAGCAGCGGGTGACAGCCCATGACGACTGCCGGGTTTCCCCATTCGGAAACCCCCGGATCAAAGCCTGGTTGACGACTCCCCGGGGACTATCGTGGCCTCCCACGTCCTTCATCGGTTCCTGGTGCCAAGGCATCCACCGTGCGCCCTTAAAAACTTGGCCACAGATGCTCGCGTCCACTGTGCAGTTCTCAAACAACGACCAGCCACCCATCACCCCGAACCCTTAACGGATCCGAGTGCACTGGGGCCGGCACTGAAGGCAGCCATACGGCCATACCCTCAGATACCCAACAGCGTGCCCGGCACCCTCGCCACTCGTGATCAGCTTTCCACGCTCCGAAGAACAGTACTTGCAGCCCGAGATGACTGAGAATGCCGAATAATCAACGTTCCACCCATGAGCAACCAGCATCGGACGTACGCCGATGTACTGGCCTCTGAACCGGCCCCCGAAGGGACAGGCTTAGAAGTGCTCCTTAGAAAGGAGGTGATCCAGCCGCACCTTCCGGTACGGCTACCTTGTTACGACTTCGTCCCAATCGCCAGTCCCACCTTCGACAGCTCCCTCCCACAAGGGGTTGGGCCACCGGCTTCGGGTGTTACCGACTTTCGTGACGTGACGGGCGGTGTGTACAAGGCCCGGGAACGTATTCACCGCAGCAATGCTGATCTGCGATTACTAGCAACTCCGACTTCATGGGGTCGAGTTGCAGACCCCAATCCGAACTGAGACCGGCTTTTTGAGATTCGCTCCACCTCACGGTTTCGCAGCTCTTTGTACCGGCCATTGTAGCACGTGTGCAGCCCAAGACATAAGGGGCATGATGACTTGACGTCGTCCCCACCTTCCTCCGAGTTGACCCCGGCAGTCTCCTGTGAGTCCCCATCACCCCGAAGGGCATGCTGGCAACACAGAACAAGGGTTGCGCTCGTTGCGGGACTTAACCCAACATCTCACGACACGAGCTGACGACAGCCATGCACCACCTGTACACCGACCACAAGGGGGCGCCTGTCTCCAGACGTTTCCGGTGTATGTCAAGCCTTGGTAAGGTTCTTCGCGTTGCGTCGAATTAAGCCACATGCTCCGCTGCTTGTGCGGGCCCCCGTCAATTCCTTTGAGTTTTAGCCTTGCGGCCGTACTCCCCAGGCGGGGAACTTAATGCGTTAGCTGCGGCACCGACGACGTGGAATGTCGCCAACACCTAGTTCCCACCGTTTACGGCGTGGACTACCAGGGTATCTAATCCTGTTCGCTCCCCACGCTTTCGCTCCTCAGCGTCAGTAATGGCCCAGAGATCCGCCTTCGCCACCGGTGTTCCTCCTGATATCTGCGCATTTCACCGCTACACCAGGAATTCCGATCTCCCCTACCACACTCTAGTCTGCCCGTATCGAATGCAGACCCGGGGTTAAGCCCCGGGCTTTCACATCCGACGCGACAGACCGCCTACGAGCTCTTTACGCCCAATAATTCCGGACAACGCTTGCGCCCTACGTATTACCGCGGCTGCTGGCACGTAGTTAGCCGGCGCTTCTTCTGCAGGTACCGTCACTTTCGCTTCTTCCCTGCTGAAAGAGGTTTACAACCCGAAGGCCGTCATCCCTCACGCGGCGTCGCTGCATCAGGCTTTCGCCCATTGTGCAATATTCCCCACTGCTGCCTCCCGTAGGAGTCTGGGCCGTGTCTCAGTCCCAGTGTGGCCGGTCGCCCTCTCAGGCCGGCTACCCGTCGTCGCCTTGGTGAGCCATTACCTCACCAACAAGCTGATAGGCCGCGGGCTCATCCTTCACCGCCGGAGCTTTTAACCCCCACCCATGCGAGTGGAAGTATTATCCGGTATTAGACCCCGTTTCCAGGGCTTGTCCCAGAGTGAAGGGCAGATTGCCCACGTGTTACTCACCCGTTCGCCACTAATCCCCACCGAAGTGGTTCATCGTTCGACTTGCATGTGTTAAGCACGCCGCCAGCGTTCGTCCTGAGCCAGGATCAAACTCTCCGTGAATGTTTACCGGTAATCCGGCCGACACCACGAGAGCGGAACAGCCAGGCGGAATAAGCCCGGCCGTTCACAGCATCCTCGCTGTGTTTTGTTTCAAAGGAACCTCATCCTCGGCTATCACTGCCGGGGACGGGGTATCAACATATCTGGCGTTGATTTTTGGCACGCTGTTGAGTTCTCAAGGAACGGACGCTTCCTTTGTACTCACCCGAGAGACTCTCTCAGGCTTTCCTCCGGGCGCTTCCCTTCGGTCTTGCGTTTCCGACTCTATCAGATCTTTCCTCGACCCGATTTCCTCGGTGCTTTCCAGGTTCCCGCTTTTGTTTCGCGGTTTCCTTTCCGGCGGTTCCGACTTTATCAGAAGTTCCTGGCCGTTCTGACCGGCCATTCGTTTTCCGACTTATCGGGGGTGCCTCTGCGGAATCAGTGACTCGCGAGGCTGACAGATACTAACCGCTGCCGACCGGACTCTGTCCAGTTCCAGGCAACTGTTCGAATCTACCTCCCCACGCACTCCGTGTCAACGGCTTTTGCGGGGCGAAGAGGAGAGTAGCAGGCCAGCGGGGCCCTCCGCACATCAGGCGGCCGTCGGCACCTCGGCGCTGCGCTCGGCGGCCTCGATGTCACCCGTCTGTCCGGCCCGAACGGCTCTGCCGCCCAGGACGTAGACGTATGCGAGGAAGGCCAGCTCGGCTGTGATGCCGATGGCGATGCGGGCCCATGTCGGTAGGCCCGACGGGGTGACGAAGCCTTCGATGGCGCCGGAGACGAAGAGGACCAGGGCGAGGCCGATCGCCATACCGACCGCGGCTCGACCCTCTTCTGCCAGGGCGGTTCGCCGGGTGCGTGGGCCCGGGTCGATGACCGTCCAGCCCAGGCGGAGCCCGGTGCCAGCCGCGACGAAGACCGCGGTCAGTTCGAGCAGGCCATGCGGGAGGACGAGGCCGAGGAAGGTGTCGAGCCGGCCCGCCGAGGACATGAGGCCGGCCCCGATGCCGAGGTTGAGCATGTTCTGGAAGAGGATCCAGAGGACCGGCAGGCCCAGGAAGACGCCCAGGACCAGGCACATCGCGGCGGCCTGGGCGTTGTTCGTCCAGACCTGGGCGGCGAACGCCGCGGCCTGGTGGCTCGAGTAGTACGTCTCGTACAGGCCGCCGGGACGGGTGAGCTCGCGCAGCTCGTCCGGGGCCGCTATGGAGGACTGGACTTCGGGGTGGGTGCCGATCCACCAGCCCAGGAGGACGGCGACGGCGGTGGACAGGAGCGCCGTGGGCACCCACCAGTGGCGTGACCTGTACACCGCG
This sequence comes from Streptomyces sp. NBC_00080, assembly GCF_045041255.1. Taxonomy (NCBI): domain Bacteria; kingdom Bacillati; phylum Actinomycetota; class Actinomycetes; order Kitasatosporales; family Streptomycetaceae; genus Streptomyces; species Streptomyces sp. NBC_00080. Next base: position 5,647,969 of record NZ_CP108235.1, on the reverse strand, counting down.
GCGGGAAAGCCCTGGGTGAGGAAGCGCGTCACGTCACGCCAAGAGGCGCGACGGGTTCCTGTCACCGCGCTACGCGCGCGTGCCACGAGTTGGGTGAGCCGGCCGGTGAGCTGTGGGTCGGGCGCGCTGGACTGGATCAGGGACAGGTGGGTGGCGGTGCGCTGATAGAGGATGACGAGTTCGTCGGTCTCGGCGCCGGTGAGGCTGCGCTGCCGGCGCAGGAGGGCGTCGAGGCGGTCCCATTCGGCTCGGTGGGCGGAGACGAAGACGTCGAGGTCCATCGGTGTGCCTGCTCCTCGGCTGTTCGTCGGCGGCCGGTGATGGATGTCAGCTTGTCGTACTGCGGCGCGATGTGCCCTCAGCTTGGCAGACTGGCCGTTCTCGGGGCGGGCCAGGGAAGGGACGACGGGCGTGAGTGAGCTGGTGACGGGTGAGGCCGTGGCGTTGGAGCTGCGGCCTGCCAGGCTCCCCAGTCGAGCGTTGGCCACGCTGCTGGACCTGACCGTGGCCTTCGTGGTCTACGTCGTCGTGAGCATCGGTCTGGTGGCGGCGACGGCCTCCCTGGACGAGGCAGCGCAGATCGCGCTGTCGATCGCGACGTTTCTGCTGGTGCTGGTGGGCGGGCCGATCGCGGTGGAGACGCTCAGCCACGGGCGGTCGCTCGGGAAGATGGCGTGTGGGCTGCGGGTGGTGCGGGACGACGGTGGGCCGATCCGGTTCCGGCACGCGTTGATGCGGGGCGCGCTCGGTGTCGTGGAGATTCTGCTGACGATCGGGGTGGTGGCCTGTATCGCCTCGCTCGTGTCGGCGCGGGGGCGGCGGCTCGGGGATGTCTTCGCCGGGACGCTGGTGGTACGGGAGCGGGTGCCCGTTTCGCGGTCCGGTTTCGTGGCGCCGCCTCCGCCTTGGCTGGCGGGTCGGTTCCAGGCGGTCGATCTTTCGTCGGTGCCGGACGGCTTGTGGCTGGCGGTCCGCCAGTACCTGGGGCGGATGAACCAGCTGGATCCGCAGGTCGGCTGGGCCATGGCGGAGCGACTGGCCGGAGATCTCGCCACGCGTACGGGGACGCCGGTACCGCAGGGAGTGCCGGCGGCCGCCTATCTGGCGGCGGTGGTGCAGGAGCGGCAGGTCCGGGAGGCACGGCGGGCCTTCGGGAACGGTCCGGTGGCGGGATGGCCCGCGGGTCAGGGTGGGGCCGGGGGTGCGGGCGGTGCACCGGGGGCCTACGGACCGCCCACGCCGTACGGACCGCCCACGCCGTATGGGCCGTCCACGCCGTACGCGCCGACACCGCCGGTGCCCTACGCGCCACCGGTGTCGTACGCGCCGGCGCCTGTGGCGTACGGGCCTGCTGCAGGGCAGCCGTCTGCCGCGGCTCCTGGGGGTCCGTCGGCGGATGAGGGACGGCCCGGGGGGCCGCCTGTGGAGAAGTCGCCTGACGAACCGTCGCAGGGCTCGGCCACTGGGTTCGCGCCGCCGGCGTAGCACCGTCCGGGGTCGTGCCGTCCGGGGGGTGGCGGGGGCCGGGGTGGCTTCAGTCGAAGGTCGACGGGGGTGTTTCGAGGTCTTCCAGTTCGATGCCGGGGGCGGCGAGGACGACGTCCCCGGCGATGTGCACCGTGTGCTGTTCCCCGGTGTCCAGGGCCGTGACCTGGTATTCGTCCACGGTCAGGGGGCCGTTGTCAGTGGCGTGTGTTTCGCTTCCCAGCAAGGACCAGGACTGGTCCACGGTGCGCGGGGCGAGCACCGGATCGGTGAAGGCCACGAGGCGTACTCGGGTTGCCGAGGAAGAGGGGGTGAGGCGTAGGAGCCGGCTGGTGGCGATGAGGAATGCGGGGGATGTGCCGGTGAAGGCGTGGGCGGGGACATTGCCTTCCGTGGCCTGAGTGCCCGTGGGGTCGGTGCGGACCCAGGTGACGCCGTCGAGGGCCGCGCCGCGGACCTGCCAGCTGCTCGCGTGGAGTTCGAGACGGAGAGGGCGGCCTAGAGCGTCGAGGGTGAGGTCGACGGAGCCGGTGTGTTCGCCGGTGGGGGTGGTCAGTTGAGAGACGTAGCGCCAGCCGGAGGGGCCGGGGGCGCATTGGAAGTGCTCGTGCGCGAGGGGGGTGTGATCGTGCGGATCGTGGAGCGAATATCGGCCGCGGGGCATTGGGGTCCTGGGTGTGACGGGCCGGGTGGGTCCGTCTCGACGGGTCGGCCAGGCAGGTGACGGCCGGTCCGGCCGTGGGCCGAAGGGGCAGGCCCCCGGCACGGGGGTGCGGGGGCCTGCCTCGGAGGACCTACCCGGGCTTGAGAAGCGCGTCAGTGCACGGACGCGCTTTCAGCGGGTGAGCTGCGGACTCAGTAGCGGTAGTGGTCCGACTTGTAGGGACCCTCGACCTCGACACCGATGTACGAGGCCTGCTCGGGGCGGAGGGTGGTCAGCTTGACGCCGAGTGCGTCCAGGTGGAGGCGGGCGACCTTCTCGTCGAGGTGCTTGGGCAGCACGTAGACGTCGACCGGGTACTCGTCGGGCTTGGTGAACAGCTCGATCTGGGCCAGGGTCTGGTCCGCGAAGGAGTTGGACATCACGAAGGACGGGTGACCGGTGGCGTTGCCCAGGTTCAGCAGGCGGCCCTCCGACAGCACGATGAGGACCTTGCCGTCGGGGAACTTCCAGGTGTGGACCTGCGGCTTGACCTCGTCCTTGACGATGCCCGGGATCTTCGCCAGGCCGGCCATGTCGATCTCGTTGTCGAAGTGGCCGATGTTCCCGACGATCGCCTGGTGCTTCATCCTGGCCATGTCGTCGGCCATGATGATGTCCTTGTTGCCGGTGGTGGTGACGAAGATGTCGGCCGTCTCGACGACCTCGTCGAGCGTGGTCACCTGGTAGCCGTCCATCGCCGCCTGGAGCGCGCAGATCGGGTCGATCTCGGTGACGATGACCCGGGCGCCCTGGCCGCGCAGCGACTCGGCGCAGCCCTTGCCGACGTCGCCGTAGCCGAAGACGACCGCGGTCTTGCCGCCGATCAGGACATCGGTGGCGCGGTTGATGCCGTCGATCAGGGAGTGCCGGCAGCCGTACTTGTTGTCGAACTTCGACTTGGTGACCGCGTCGTTGACGTTGATCGCCGGGAACAGCAGGCTGCCGTCCCGGTGCATCTCGTACAGGCGGTGGACACCCGTCGTGGTCTCCTCGGTGACACCGCGGATCTCCGAGGCGAGCTGGGTCCACTTCTGGGAGCCCTCGGTGATGGTGCGGTTCAGGAGTTCGAGGACGACGCGGTGCTCGTCGTTCTCGGCCGTGTCGACCGAGGGAACCTTGCCGGCCTTCTCGTACTCCACGCCCTTGTGGACCAGGAGCGTGGCGTCACCGCCGTCGTCGAGGATCATGTTCGGGCCGCCGGTGGGGCTGTTCGGCCAGGTCAGGGCCTGCTCCGTGCACCACCAGTACTCCTCGAGCGTCTCGCCCTTCCAGGCGAAGACCGGGACGCCCTGCGGGTCGTCGGGCGTGCCGTTCGGGCCCACCGCGATCGCGGCGGCCGCGTGGTCCTGGGTGGAGAAGATGTTGCAGGACACCCAGCGGACCTCGGCGCCCAGGGCGACCAGGGTCTCGATCAGGACGGCGGTCTGCACGGTCATGTGCAGCGAGCCCATGATCCGGGCGCCGGCCAGCGGCTGGGTGGCGGCGAATTCCTTGCGGATCGCCATCAGGCCGGGCATCTCGTGCTCGGCGAGGGTGATCTCCTTGCGGCCGAAGGCGGCCAGGGAGAGATCGGCGACCTTGAAGTCCTGTCGGTTGTCGACAGTCGTCATGGTGAGCTGCTCCTCGGGGTTTTGGTCGAGAGAGTGGGTACGGCTGGTCTGCGCGGCGGCGGACACAGGGGTGCCCTATGAAGGGCATGGGCATGCCCGCGTGCGCGCAGCGCAGTCCGTCGGAGGCCCTCTCTCCCTCGGACGGTCCGCAGTGGGACCGCCCGACCGCCATCAGCAGCGACGTCTGGCTCCGTTCCAAGCTACACCGGACTGGCGGGGCGGCCCCAGTCCATCTCCGATCGGATCGAGCCGATCACGATCAGGGATGGACCGGGCCGAAGGGGATGAGGGGTGGAAAGGCGACAGGGCCCGCCTGGTGTGGGGCGGGCCCTGTCGGGGTGGTGCGGGTCAGTGCTCGGTGGGGTGCTGGGCGGGGCCGCCCGGGGTCGCCTCGCGGTCGGAGCCCTTGGCGGCCTCGGCCTCGCTGTAGATGTCGGGCTCGAGGTAGATGACGCGGGCGATGGGGACCGCGGTGCGGATGCGGGCCTCGGCGGCGTTGATGGCGGTGGCGACCTGGGAGGCCGTGTCGTCGTGCTGGACGGCGATCTTGGCGGCGACCAGGAGTTCCTCGGGGCCGAGGTGGAGGGTGCGCATGTGGATGACGCGGGTGACGGTGTCGCCGTCGACGACCGCCGCCTCGATCTTCCGGACGTCGTCGGCGGTCGCGGCCTCGCCGAGCAGGAGGGACTTGGTCTCGGCGGCCAGGACGAGCGCGATGAGGACGAGGAGGACACCGATGCAGAGCGTGCCGATGCCGTCCCAGACGCCGTCGTCGGTGAGCAGCGCGAGGCCGACGCCGCCGAGCGCGAGGATCAGGCCGACGAGGGCGCCGAGGTCCTCCAGGAGGACGACCGGGAGTTCGGGGGCCTTGGCGCGGCGGACGAACTCCGTCCAGGAGTGTTCGCCCCGCAGGGGGTTGGACTCCTTGATGGCCGTGCGGAAGGAGAAGCCCTCGGCGATGATCGCGAAGACGAGGACTCCGACGGGCCAGTACCAGTGCTCGATCTGGTGCGGGTGCTTGATCTTCTCGTAGCCCTCGTAGATGGCGAACATGCCGCCGACCGAGAAGAGGACGATGGAGACGAGGAAGGCGTAGATGTAGCGCTCGCGGCCGTAGCCGAAGGGGTGTTGCGGGGTGGCCTCGCGCTGGGCCTTCTTGCCACCCACGAGGAGCAGGGCCTGGTTGCCGGAGTCGGCGAGCGAGTGCACGCCTTCGGCGAGCATCGACGACGAGCCGCTGAACGCGAACGCCACGAACTTCGATGCCGCGATCGCGAGGTTGGCCCCCAGTGCCGCCACGATCGCCTTGGTGCCGCCTGACGCGCTCATGTTTTCGCGTTGTCCCTTCGCCTACGTGCGTACGCCGTGCAGGGCGGGGCCGACTTCGGCTTTGCCCGTCCTTTGCCGGGGGGCCATTCTTGCAGCCCTGTTCGGCAGCGGTGCGTCAGGTCGTCACGACGGGAGTCATACGACGACCGTGGCCCGGAAGACCGTACCCGCCCCGGCCACTTCGGCCTTGTGCCCCGCGGGGACGAAGACAGACGTGCCGGGCGTCAGCGCGTGCTCGCCCGCTCGGACGGTGCCCGCGGTGCAGAGCAGGATCTGCGGGGTGGGGAGGGTGAGGTCGTGGGCGGTGCCGCCCGGCGAGAGGACGTGGCGCGACAGGCGGAACTCGTCGATGGGGGTGTCGTAGACCTCTTCGCCGTCCGGGGCGGCTTCGGGGCGCAGGACGCCGGGGTCCGCGGGCTCGAAGCGGACGATGCGCAGGAGTTCGGGGACGTCGACGTGCTTGGGGGTGAGGCCGCAGCGCAGGACGTTGTCGGAGTTGGCCATGATCTCGACGCCGAGGCCGTCGAGGTAGGCGTGCGGGATGCCGGCGCCGAGGAACAGGGCCTCGCCCGGCTGGAGTCGAACGTGGTTCAGCAGCATCGCGGCGATGACGCCGGGGTCGCCGGGGTAGTGGTGGGCGATGCCGGCGTAGGGGGCGTAGTCGCCGCCGAGGCGGTCGCAGGCGGCCGCTGCCTGGGCGACGGTGTGGGCCATCTCCTCGCGGTCGGCGGTGAGGATCGCGGTGAGGACCTCGCGCAGGGCGGCTTCCTCGGGCTGGGCGTGCAGGAGGTCGACGTACGGCTTGAGGGAGTCGACGCCGAGGCCGTCCAGGAGGTCGGCCGCCTGCGAGGGGGCGCGGAAGCCGCACAGGCCGTCGAACTCGGTGAGGGCGCAGATGAGTTCGGGCTTGTGGTTGGCGTCCTTGTAGTTGCGGTGCGGTGCGTCGACGGGGACGCCGCGGCGCTCCTCGTCCTCGTATCCCTCTTGGGCCTGTTCCAGGTCGGGGTGGACCTGGAGAGAGAGGGGGGCGCCGGCGGCGAGGATCTTGAGGAGGAAGGGGAGGCGGGGGCCGAACTTGGTGACCGTCGCCGCGCCGAGTTCTCGTTGCGGATCAGCCTCGATGATCTCGACGAGGGTGCCTCGGTCGGTGCGTGAGGGTGCGCCCGGGTGGGCGCCCATCCACATCTCGGCCTGCGGTTCGCCGGTCGGCTCGGTGCCGAGCAGGTGCGGGATCGCGGTGGGGGAACCCCAGGCGTAGGGGCGGATGGTGTTGTCGAGGCGGTCCATGCGGTTCTCTCTGCCTGCCGGTCTGCCGGTCTGCCGGTCTGCCGGTCTGTGGGTCTTCTGCCGTCTGTCGCGCGTCGTCAGCCGTCTGTGGTCTGTCGTCAGCCGTCTGTCGTCAGCCATCTGCTGCGGTCCGCCGTCTGCTGCGGTCCGCCGTCTGTGTCCGGTGTTTCTCGGGTGACGGTCGGGGTCGGGTCAGGCTCCTGAGGCGAGGGCCAGGTAGACGGCGGCGAAATCCGTGGTGGCGATCAGTTCGGCGAGGGTGACGAGTTCGTCGCCTGCTTCGGGCTCGAGTTCGCTGATCGGCGTGTCGTGGCTGAGGGCCAGTTCGCGGGCGGCCGCGGCGGCGGTGAGGCCGCCGATCGGGCGGTCGCGCAGCAGCACCACGCGCGCGTGCAGCGCGGGCGCTTCCTCGACGCGGTCGCGGAAGAAGTCGTCCGGGTCGGCGCTGGCGGCGAGGGGGCCGGCGAGGATCGCGTTGTGTTCGGCGAGGGCCTGGGGGAGTTCGGCCACCAGGGCGGGGCGGCCGGCGAGTTCGGCGAGGGCGGCGGCGAAGCGGCGGCCCGCGGGGCCGGCCGAGGTGCCTTCGGTCCAGATCACCGGGAGGGAGTCGGCGAGTTCGCCGGCCAGGGTCTTCGCCGGGTTGCTGTAGGTCGCGACGGCGGGGCCGCAGCGTTCGGCGACCTGGTCGAGCCGGTCGGCGACCCGTTCGAGTTCCTCGGGCGGGGCGGAGAGCAGGGCGACGCGGTCGAGGAGGGCGAGGAGGGGGGTCAGGAGGGCCCAGAGGACTCCGGGGGCGGAGGCCGCGTCCGGTACGCCCTCGTCCTGTTCGTACGGTGCGGTCGCGAGCGGTACGAACAGTCCGTGGGCGGCGCCGGCCGCTTCGGTGAGCGGGGAGTCGGCGGGGGCCACGGCGGCGACCGTGCAGCCGCGGCGGTAGGCCTGTTCGGCGAGGAGGGAGAGGCCGGGCTCGCTGCCGTCGGGGGTGGCGATGAGGAGAAGGTCCACGGAGCCCGCCCAGCCGGGGAGTTCCCAGCGCAGGGCGCCTGCAGCGGGGGCGACGCCGGTGGGTGTCAGGCGGATGACGGGGCAGGCGGCGCCGGCGAGCGTGCCGAGGAGGTCGGCGACGCAGGTGGCCGCCGCGCCGGGGCCCGCGATGATGATGGCGCGGGGGCGGCCGTCCGGCTGGAGGTCGTGGACGCCGGCCTCGGCCGCGTACCGGGCGGCGGTGCGGACGCGGGCGCCGGCTTCGGCCGCGCCGCGCAGGAGGGCCCGGTGATCGGCCTCGGCCAGGGCCTCCGGCGTGTCGAGCAGCGAGTCGTCGAGCATGTCGGCAGTCTCCGATCGCCTGGGGCGTCGTCGGTTTGCGGGGCCGGGGTTGTGGCGGGGCGTCGCCCGGGGGCGTGGTGCTCGACGCCGTGCGCGGCCGGGCACCGGGGTGCTCGGGCCGGGGACGGCGGCGGGCCTGGGGCGGCGCGGGGTGCGGTCGCGCGGCGCGCTGTTACGCGGGGCGGCGGGCCTCGTCGACGAGGAGGACGGGGATGCCGTCCCGGACGGGGTATGCCAGGCCGCAGTCCTGGCCCGTGCAGATCAGCTCCGTGTCCTGCTCCTCCAGGGGGGAGTGGCACGCGGGGCAGGCGAGGATCTCCAGGAGGCCGGCTTCGAGCGGCATGGGGTGTCCCTTCGGGGTGTGCGGATGTGCCTGGTCAGGGTACCGCTGGTGAGGTTGGGGCGTGGGGGTTGGGCGGGACGGGGTGAGGTGGGAGGGGGCGCCCCTGCCGTGTGCCGCCCCCCTCCACCCTCTGCGAGGCCCGTGAGGCCTTCAGGCTCGGATGATGGTCAGCGCCTCGTCGCGGATCTCGGCCATCGTCGCCTCGTCGCGCGCTTCCGCGTTGAGGCGGAGGAGCGGCTCCGTGTTGGAGGGGCGGACGTTGAACCACCAGTCGGTGGAGGTGACGGTCAGGCCGTCGAGTTCGTCCAGGGTGACGTCCTCGCGGTCGCCGTAGGCCGCCTTGATCGCGGCGATGCGGTCGGCCTGGTCGGCGACCGTGGAGTTGATCTCGCCGGAGCCGGCGTAGCGGTCGTACTCCGCGACCAGGGAGGAGAGCGGGCCGTCCTGGCCGCCGAGGGCCGCGAGGACGTGCAGGCCGGCCAGCATGCCCGTGTCGGCGTTCCAGAAGTCCTTGAAGTAGTAGTGCGCGGAGTGCTCGCCGCCGAAGATGGCGCCGGAGCGGGCCATCTCGGCCTTGATGAAGGAGTGGCCGACGCGGGTGCGGACGGGCGTGCCGCCGTGCTCCTTCACCACCTCCGGGACGCTCCAGGAGGTGATCAGGTTGTGGATGATCGTGCCCTGGCCGCCGTTGCGGGCGAGCTCGCGGGCGGCCACCAGGGCCGTGATCGCGGACGGCGGGACCGGCTCGCCCCGCTCGTCGACGACGAAGCAGCGGTCGGCGTCGCCGTCGAAAGCGAGGCCGAGATCGGCGGACTCCTCGCGGACGCGCTTTTGCAGATCCACGAGATTCGCCGGGTCCAGCGGGTTGGCCTCGTGGTTTGGGAAGGTGCCGTCCAGTTCGAAGTACATGGGGACGAGCGTCAGGGGCAGGCCGTCGAAGACCGTGGGGACGGTGTGGCCTCCCATGCCGTTGCCCGCGTCGACCACGACCTTCAGGGGGCGGACGGAGGTCAGGTCGACGAGTGCGCGCAGGTGCGCCGCGTAGTCCTTCAACGTGTCGGCGGTGGTGATGGTTCCTCGGGTGGCGGCCGGGGCGGGGGCGCCCGAGTCCGTCCACCGTTCCACCGTTTCGCGGATCTCCGTCAGGCCCGTGTCCTGGCCGATCGGGGCGGCGCCCGCGCGGCACAGCTTGATGCCGTTGTACCGGGCCGGGTTGTGCGAGGCCGTGAACATGGCGCCGGGCAGGTCGAGTGCGCCCGAGGCGTAGTACAGCTGGTCCGTCGAGCAGAGGCCGATCTCGGTGACGTGTACGCCGAGGGCCGCCGCGCCGCGCGCGAAGGCGCCGGTCAGGGCGGGCGAGGAAGGGCGCATGTCGTGGCCGACGACGATCGCCTCGGCGCCGGTCACCCGGGCGAAGGCCGCACCGAACAGCTCGGCCAGCGACTCGTCCCACTGGTCCGGGACCACCCCGCGCACGTCGTACGCCTTCACGATCTGTGACAGATCAGCAGCCACGGCCAGCCTTCCTGGAGTCTGTAGGTCACCACAAACTACCCGGGCCGGTTCACCGCCCGCGGTGGGGCCGCCGAGTGGACCCACAGACGTAACCGTGCCGCCATGCTCCGCCGTCGTCCGAGGTGGGGCCGCTACGGCAGCATCCAGGCCAGCACGGGTGCGCTCTGCCCGACCACGATCAGGCACATCACCAGGAGCAGTCCGAGGCTCCACGGGAGCACCTTGCGCAGCAGGTCGCCCTCCCGGCCCGCGAGGCCGACGGCGGCGCAGGCGATGGTGAGGTTCTGCGGCGAGATCATCTTGCCGAGGACGCCGCCGGAGCTGTTGGCGGCGGCCAGCAGCTCCGGGGACAGACCGGACTCGCGGGCCGCGGTGACCTGGAGGGCGCCGAAGAGCGCGTTGGCGGAGGTGTCCGAGCCGGAGACGGCGACGCCGAACCAGCCCAGCACGGGAGAGAGGAAGGCGAGGCCCGCGCCGGCCGCCGCCACGAAGTGGCCGATCGTGGCGGCCTGTCCGGAGAGGTTCATGACGTAGGCGAGGGCCAGGACGGAGGTCACGGTGAGGATCGCGTACCTCAACTCGTGCACCGTCGCGGCCCATTCTCTGAGCGCCACGCGCGCGTGGACGCCGAGTACGGCCGCGGTGCCGATCCCGGCCAGCAGGACGAGGGTGCCGCCCGTCGCGACGACCGGCCAGGTGAAGAGGTTGCCGCCGACCGGATTCCCGTCCGGATCCACCACGTCGAGGAAGGGCCAGTCGTAGGTCCGGGTGGTCTGCGCGAGCCGGACCTTGACCGCCGGGATCTGGGCCACGGAGAAGATCACGACGATCAGCGCGTAGGGGGTGTAGGCGCGCACGACCTCGGCGCGCGGGTCCCGTTCGTCCAACTCCTCGCTGCGGGTGCCCGTCAGGACCGACGCGCGTACCGCTTCGGGGGCGGGCACGCGCGTGTGCGGTACGGCGGCCAGGGCCGCGGCGCCCGCCAAGGCGGCGCCGATGTCGGCGAGTTGCGCGGAGGCGTAGTTGGCGGCGGCGAACTGGGCGACGGCGAAGGCGGTTCCGCAGGCCAGGGCGGGAACCCAGGTCTCGCGCAGGCCTCTTCGGCCGTCCACCAGGCCGACCAGGACGAGCGGTACGACGAGGGCGAGCAGCGGTGTCTGACGGCCCACCACCGAGGCCACCGAGTCCAGCGGGAGGCCGGTGACCTGGGCCAGCGTCACGACGGGGGTGCCCATGGCGCCGAAGGCGACCGGCGCGGTGTTGGCGACGAGGGCGACCACCGCCGCGCGGACGGGGTCGAAGCCCAGGGCGACGAGCATGACCGAGCAGATCGCCACCGGGGCGCCGAACCCGGCGAGTGCCTCCAGGAGGGCGCCGAAGCAGAAGGCGACGACGAGGGCCTGGATGCGCGGGTCGTCGGAGAGGCGCCCGAAGGAGCGGCGCAGGACGTCGAAGTGCCGCGTGTGGACGGTCATCCGGTACACCCACAGGGCGTTGACGACGATCCACAGGATGGGGAAGAGACCGAAGGCGGCTCCCTGGGCGGCGCCGGAGAGTGTCTGTCCCACGGGCATGCCGTACGCGAGGCAGGCGACGAGGGCGGCGGCCAGCAGGCCCGTCAGGCCCGCCAGATGGGCCTTGAGGCGGATGCCGCCGAGCAGGACGAGGACGATCACCAGGGGCAGGGCCGCGACGAGGGCGGACAGGCCGAGCGAGTCGGCGACGGGTTGCAGTTGCTGCACGTACACGGGCGTCCCCCGATCCCGATCACGTTTCCGGTCGTTTCTCCGGTCGCTCTCCCGGTCCCGCGCTTCCGATCACGTCGGTGATCACGAGGGCGGGCGCGCGTCCGGCCGTCCCGCCGGTCACGTTCTCGGGCGCGGTTCCGTCATGCGGAAAGCGATTTCTCGTTCTTCGGCTGAACGGAATGGTCGTGTCCGCGACAACGGCGCGTCAATGGGGGTGCGGCGGTCCGTGCGGACGAGGGGAGGAAACCGGCTCAGTTGTCCGGCGAGCGCAGCACCCGCAGGTGGCCGCGGCGCGCGACCTCCATCGGGTCGATCGCCCGGCCGCCGCCGGCCCCGGCCGCGCGTCCCTGCGGGCGGGCCGCCTCACGGACGGCGTTGGCAAGCGCTTCCAGGTCATCCCCACTGGGGCGCGCGGGAGCCGAACCGTCGAGGAGTCGGACGACCTCCCAGCCGCGCGGGGCGGTGAGGCGCTCGGAATGCTCGGCGCACAGGTCGTAGCAGTGGGGTTCGGCATAGGTCGCGAGCGGGCCGAGGACCGCGGTCGAGTCGGCGTAGACGTACGTCAGCGTCGCGACGGCGGGTCGGCCGCAGGCAGTTCGCGAACAGCGACGTACAGGGCTCACGACGTTGGACGGTACCGCACTCTTGAGCGGGCCGCGACGACTCTCCACCAGGTCACTCCACCGTGTCGTGTTGTGAAACGCCCCACGCGCCTCTCCAGTCATACCCCGCTGACCTGCGCGAACACCAGTCCCTGAACACACGAAGGCTCCGGCTCGTGGTCACCACTCGACACAAACGGCATCAATTGCGATGAGTTCGCCGGTCTCGGAGAGATACGGAATCGAGCCCAACCTTGGCTGGAATGGTCATCCCGCGACATGCGGGGCACGGTGGCCGGTGGCGCTCGGACTGCCGTGTGGGGCCGGGCACCGGATCGCGGCGGGGACTACGCTTCAGTAGTGATGGACAGCCCCGTACCGCCCCCCGCCGCAGGCCCCGGACCCCGTCGTCGCGACCGCCACGGCCGGGGCATGCGGGGGCCGATCGCGCCGCCCCAGGTTCCGTTGGCCGCCAGCCGTGCCGATGTGTTCGCGGATCTCGTGCAGGACTCCGTGGAACGGCTGGAGCGTCGGTGGCCGCAGCTCGCCGACATCGACTTCATGGTGCTGGAGGTGCCGCGTCTGGACGCGGCCCCGGAGCCGTGGAACGACGAGGCGGTACCGCTGGGCGGGACGATTCCCGCGCGCGAGGGAGGGCGGGCGCGGATCGTCGTGTACCGGCGGCCGGTCGAGATCCGCACCAAGGGGCGGGACGAGCGGGCCGCGTTGGTGCACGAGGTGGTCGTCGAGCAGGTCGCGGAGCTGCTGGGGCTGACTCCGGAGACGGTGGATCCGCGCTACGGCGAGGACTGAACCCCGTCCCCCCTGGCCCGTCTCCCCCGCCCCTCTTCCGGGGTACCCCGACAGCCCTTTCGGGTTACTTCTGCAGCACCGCGACGTCCTCGTCGGCTTCCGGGACGGCCACCGTGCCGCGGTCGTCCGGCAGGGTCTGGATCGTGAAGCCCGGGACGCCCTCCGTGGTGGCGGTCAGGGTGCGGGAGGCGTAGACCGGGGTGTCCGTGAGGGGTTCCACGGTCAGCGCGTAGGTGCCCTTCAGGCCGGCCGGTACGGGGAGTTCGACCTCCTGCGTGGTGCCGGCCTTGACCGTGTAGGTCTGGGACGCGGCCGTGCCGCCGCCGCTGCCCGCGGACGCGGTGACCTTGACCTTGGCGGTGCCCTTGGGGGCGGTCAGGGAGAGGGTGGAGCCCTTGGCACTGTTGCCGGCGGCGGACGCGCGCGTGCCGACCGGGGCGGTGGCGGTGACGAACGCCGACTCCTGCCGGTCGCCCTTGCCGCGCAGGACCCGTACGGCCGCGACGACGGGCACAGACCGGCCCGTCGGGGTCAGGACCAGCGAGCCCGCCTCCCCGCGCGTGACGTCACCCAGGTCGACCGAGGCCGTCATGCCCGCCTTGACGTGCAGCGTCTCGTGTCCGGCGGGGGTGATCAGGCCCGAGGGGGAGGCGAGTTGGACTTTCAGGTCGGCGTCCGCGTCACCCGGCGCGTAGGCGATGAGGCGGACGGCCGTGGCGTCCTTGGGGATGCCCGGGACGACCTGGGTGCCCGCCGGGTCGGTGGAGGCGGCCAGCCAGTCCCCGCCGAGCTTCTCGTCCAGGGCCTGGACGGCGGCCCCCACCCGGCCGCTGCGGACGTTGACGTGGACGGTGAGGTCCTCCTGCTTCTCGCCGGTGAGCGTGGACAGCAGGATCGGCTCGCTGGAGTGCGCCGGGATCGTGATGCCCTCCCCCACCGTGGTCTGGAGGGCGCCGTCCTTGCCGTAGAGCTCGATGTCGGCGACGGCGGCGGAGTCGTCCGGATTGGTGAGGTGGACGTAGTCCGTGCGGTCGGCGACGGTACTGACGCCCGGGAACCAGAACTCCGTGTCCGGCGCGGTGCAGGTGACGCCCTGGAGGCCGCGGCCGCTGCCCGCGGTGACCTCGGTGGTCTCCTGGACGGTCCAGCCGGGCGCGAACTTCCCCTCGGCGGTGCCCAGCAGCGCGGGCGTCTCGCCGCCGGAGGTCTCGCCGACGGCCGGGGTACCGGGCGCCTTGGGCGTGACGACGGGCTTCGTCGCCTTCTTCTTGTCGCTCGCCTTGTCCGTCGCCTTGTCCGTCGCCTTGTCCGTCGCCTTGTCCGTCGCCTTGTCGGTCGCCTTGTCGGTCGTCGCGGCCGCCGACTCCGCGGTGGCTGCCACGAGTTCGGCCGTGCCGTCGGCGTCCGTGCCCTTGGTGACGGGCGTGAAGGACGTGTACGACGTGTCGGCGAGGTCGGACGTGCTGGGCGAGGGGCAGAGCAGGCTCGTGCGCTCCACGGGCAGTTCGGCGGCCGCCTGCGCGGTGTCGGCGGTGGCCGCGTCCGGCTGGTTGAGCGTGGCGAACCCGGTGACCGCGGCGAGCGCGACCGTGCCGGCGATCAGGGACAGGGTGGTGCGGTTCACTGCTGGCTCCCGTCGGGGCGCTCGCTGTCGTTGCCGTGGGGGTGCCGGTCCGGGTCGTAGGCGGGGTCGTAGCCGCCCTGGTCGTAGGCCGACGGGTCGTAGCCCTGCTGCTGCGGGTAGGTCTGGCCGTACGGCGCCTGCTGGGCCTGGCCGTCGTAGGCGTACGGGTCGTACTGGCCGGCCTGGTAGGGGTCGTAGGCCTGCTGGTCGTAGCCACCCGCCGGGTACTGCTGGGTGCCCTGGTACTGCTCGCCCGCGTAACCGCCGTACTCGGCGTTCGCGTAGCTCGCCGGGTCCCCGCCCCAGTCCCCGACCTGGCCGTCCGGGGGGACTCCCATGTCGTACGAGTGCTGCTGGGGGACCGCGACCGGGGTCTCCCCCTGCGGCGGCGACGGGAACTCCTCGTGGTGGCCGGGCTCTTCGGCCTCGGCCTCGGCCTGGGCGCGCAGGCGGCGGGCGCGGCGGCCCTCGCCGTCGACCGCCTGGGCGGGGATCGGCTCCTCCTCGGGAAGGTCGTCGTCGACGTCGCGGCGGCGGCCGGGAAGGGCGAGGACGACGAGGACGAGAGCGAGGAAGCCCTGCGCCCACAGCCAGGCGGTGTGGGTGAAGGGGTCGTCGTAGGTGACGTCCAGCTTCCCGCCGGTGGCCGGGAGTTCGAAGCCCTGGGCCCAGCCGTCGACGGTGGTGGGAGTGAGGGGCTTGCCGTCGAGGGTGGCCGTCCAGCCTTCGGCGGCGGTGTCGGCCAGGCGCAGGACGCGGCTGCCGGAGCCGTCGGGGACGGTGGTGTGGATGTCGACGGGGCCGGCGGCGACCGGGGTCGCGGCGCCCTTGCCGGAGTCGGCGACGACGGCCGCGCGGGAGACCTCCTGGTCGATCCGCCACAGGGCGCTGCCGTTCTGCTGGCTGAGCCGCTTCAGGCCGGGTGTGGCGTCCAGGACGCGGGTGACGTCGCGGGGCGCGCCCTTGTGGACGAGGACGTAGCCCACGGCGAACTTGCCGAGCTGATCGGCCTGGTCGGCGCCGGAACCGGCGACGAGATTGGCGACGACCTTGTCGAGCTGCTTGTTCTCGCCGTCGGCCGCGGCGAGTTCGGCGTCGCCGAGGCGGGCTCCGGAGCCGCGGACCAGCATGTAGGCGACGTGGGCGGCGGAGTCGCTGTCGAGGACGAGGGTGCGGGCCTGGTCGCGGTTGCCGGCCTCCTCGGCGACGAACGCGGGCACCTGTACGGGGTCGCGGCGCTCCAGGGGGCCGTCGGCGCCGCCGATCATCCAGCCGGCGGCGACGAGCAGCGGGCCGGCGGCCGAGGCGAAGGCGATGAGGGCGGCCACCGGCTGGCGCCAGCCGAAGCTCTGCTCGGCGACACGCGTGCGTGCCCCGTCGGCGCCGATGACGGCGGCGGCGAGGAGGGCGATGCCGTAGACGAGGGTGGCGGGCCCGGCCCAGGTAGAGCTGTTGGACAGGATCGCGAAGACGAGGCCCACGAGGGCGACCGCCCAGGCCGCCCAGACGCCGAAGTGGCGCTCGGAGCGCAGCAGCGCGGCCAGCGCGGCCAGCACGATGCCGATGAGCATCAGGCCGTCGACGGTGCCGGGGCCGCCGGGGCTGGCGCCGAGCAGGTCGAGCGCGGTGGCGGTCGACGCGCCGTAGTCGACGCCGGCCTGGGTGAAGAAGCCGAACGGCAGCAGGGACAGCGACCAGGGCGCGAGGATCAGCAGGGGGGTGCCCAGCTGGGCCAGGAAGCGCAGGCCGTAGGCGGTGATCTCGCGGCGGCGGACGGCGAGGACCGCGATGCCGAGGACGAGCGCGAGGGGCCAGACGATCGGCGTGAACGCGGTGGTGATCGTCAGCAGCAGCGCGTACGCCCAGGTGGCGCGCCAGCTGCCGCGGGCGCCGGACGCGTGCGTCAGGCCGCTCGCGGCGACGCCCGCGCGGGCGATGAGCGGCAGCAGGACGGCCAGGACCGCGGTGCCCACCCGGCCCCCGGCGAGGGCGCCGGTGGCGGCGGGCAGGAAGGCGTAGACGACGGCCGCCCAGGCGCGCAGGAGGCGTGACTCGACGAGCGGCCGGGAGGCGAAGTAGGCGGCGAGGCCGGCCAGCGGCACCGAGCAGACGAGCAGCACGGTGAGGGCGAGTCCGGTCGAGCCGAACAGCAGGGTGGCCAGCGTCGCGATGATCGCGAGATAGGGCGGGGCGGACGGGGTGCCGCCCGCGCCGATGGGATGCCAGGCGTCGAGGTAGCGCGACCACAGCTCGGAGGCGTCGGCCGGGGCGGGCAGCAGGGCGCCGCCCGCGAGCGCGCCACCGCCGAGCAGGTTGCGGCAGGCGACCAGGGAGACGAGCAGCAGGATCAGGAAGAGCACCGGGCCGGGCTTGCGCGCGATGCGCTTGAGGCGGGCGAACTGCTCGACCTCCAGGAAGTCGGCGTCGTCGCCGCCGGGTCCGGACTCGACGGCGCCGCCGTGCCGGCCCGCGCCGGACACGGCGTCGGGGTCGGAGGAGCCGAAGAAGTCGCCGGCGACCTGTTCGACGGTGGCCCGCACTGTCGCGCCGGGTGGCGGGAACAGGGGGCGCAGCTCATCCTTGTCGACCGCCGGCTTTCCGCGCCTGCGCCGCCCGGCGATGATCCGCTCGGGCCGCAGCAGGGTGCCCAGCAGACCGCGGATCTCGTCGACGGCCTGTCCGGGGACCTTGCCGACGAGGTAGGCGACGGTCCGCAGCAGGGTGCCGACGACCAGGCGCACCAGGATCCAGGGCAGCAGGGCGGTGCGGCTGTTGACGAGGAGGGTGTAGACGGCGCCGGCCTTGTCGACCTTGTGCGGGGAGGCGCTGGTGCGGCCCGCGCAGTCGACGGTGCGGCGCTCGCGGGAGGCGGCCTCGGCGTGCCGTACGACGGCCTCGGGGGCGATGAGGACGCGGTGGCCGGCGGCCTGCGCGCGCCAGCACAGGTCGACGTCGTCGCGCATCAGGGGCAGGCGGCGGTCGAAGCCGCCGAGCTGTTCGAAGACGTCGCGGCGGATCAGCATGCCGGCGGTGGACACGGACAGCACGGACCGGACGTGGTCGTGCTGTCCCTGGTCCTGTTCGCGGCGGTCCAGGCCCGTCCAGCGGCGGCCGGAGTGGGCGATGGTGACGCCGACCTCGAGGAGCTGGCGGCGGTCGTACCACCCGCGGAGCTTGGGGCCGACGACTGCGACGTCGTCCCGGCCCAGTTCGAGTTCGTTGTCGACCACGCGCAGCAGTTCGGCCAGGGCGTCCGGTTCCGGGGCGCAGTCGTCGTGCAGCAGCCACAGCCACTGGACGGGCTCTCCGTGCGGGAGCTCCGGCAGGTCGTAGGTGTCGTCGCGCCAGGTGCGCGTGACGGGGTCCCAGCCGCTGGGGCGCTTCAGGTACGGCAGTTCCTCGGGGGTGAGGACCGGGGCCGTCCGGTTGGCCTCCTCCACTGCCTGGCCGAACCCGGTGCGCCGGGCGAGGTGCAGGACGCGGTCGTCGCCGAGGGCCTCGGTGACCAGGCGCGCGGAGTCGTCCGAGCTGCCGGTGTCGGCGGCCATGACGGACTGGACGGGGCGCTCCTGGCCGAGCAGACCGGCGAGCGCGTCGGGCAGCCAGCGGGCACCGTCGTGGGCGACGATCACCGCGGTCACTACATGACGCGGGAACTCAGGTGTGGCAGCGCGGTCTTGATGGGCTGCCGTGTGGCTGTGCACGGACATCGAGGTACGGGCCCCGGTTCGGTGGACTGCGGTGGACGCCTGCGCCGTGTGGTGCGGCCGGGTGTCTCGGACGAGCGCCCACACTATCGGCTGGGCAGGACGACGGCCCGCCGCCTGTGGACAACCCACGTGCGACGGGCCGTTCGGACCCTATTTCTCTGCGTACCGCGATGCCGTGACGCCCTTGTGCTGTCGAACCGGGCGGTTCTCAGACCGCCGCCTTCTTCAGCCGGCGGCGCTCCCGCTCGGACAGGCCGCCCCAGATGCCGAAGCGCTCGTCGTTGGCGAGGGCGTACTCAAGGCATTCGGAGCGGACCTCGCAGGCGAGGCAGACCTTCTTCGCCTCGCGGGTGGAGCCGCCCTTCTCGGGGAAGAAGGACTCGGGATCGGTCTGGGCGCACAGCGCGCGCTCCTGCCAGCCGAGTTCCTCGTCCGCGTCGTCGACGTCGACCAGCAGTTGCTGCACCAGCTCGGTCATGTGCGCCCCTCGCTCTGTCTTTCGCGTCCCCGTGACCTGGCCGTTACCGATATCGGCTGAACGACACGAGTGAAATTACAAGTGTGCTGCTCCGGGCGAGTCAAGCCGAGATCTGCTATTGGGCCCCTTATTCACTCTGCGGAACCAAGGCCATGCGGTAAGTGTTCAAATCGCCATAAACCTTGACAAGCAGATGAAGCCCCGGAGGGCCACCGGCCCCGCACAGCGCTTGTACGGGGAAGGACGCCCAAAGGTGCGATCCCGTTGCGGCACGCGCGCGGAAGCGAACCTGATCACAGTCTGATCACGGGATCGCCACGAGGCTTGCGCGCCCGGCTTGTGCGCCATGTGTCCCGAAGGACGTGTGCACAAACCTTTCACCTCGCAGATGGACCGGATGAGGTGAACCCTGTCCCACATACCGGGCGTCGAGTTGACAGTGAAGGTGTGAACCGCTGTCCTTATGGGCATGCTCGCGAACTTGGCACTCACCTCGACCGGCTCCGCCGGGTCCCACGGTGCTGCCCGCGCTCGCTGTAGCTGTTGTCGTCGTTCCAGCTGTTGAGCCCAACGCGCTCCGGCTGCTCCTCCTGAGTCCACGCGACTCGGCTGCTGTTTCCCATCGGCCCACACCAGGGCGCTCCTGCTCCACCCGTGATCCGGGCGGACGGTACGCGACACCCAGCAGGCCCCCACTCTTCCGCCTCTTCCGCCGAGGAACCACCGCACCCCATGAACAGCGACAGCGACCTCCAGATCGCGGGCGACATCCTCGAAGTCCCGCACCTCCTCCAGGCACCGCGCGAGCACCCGGCCACCGTCGCCGAGTTCGTCGGCCTGGCCCGTTCGATCGCCGCGGACCGTGCCCAGTGGGAGCACCTGGTCCGGTACGACGCGACGACCCGCTGGTACCACCGGCTGCGCACCGGTCCCGGCTACGAGGTGTGGCTGCTGTCCTGGGTGCCCGGCCAGGGCAGCGGGCTGCACGACCACGGCGGCTCCTCCGGTGTGCTCACCGTCCTGGACGGCGAGCTGACCGAGCGCACCGAGCGCGGCAAGCGGGTACTGGGGGCGGGTGTGCAGAGGGTGTTCGCGCCGGGGTACGCGCACGAGGTCGTCAACGACGCGCTGGAGCCCGCGGTGAGCCTGCACGTGTACTTCCCGGGGCTGACGGACATGCCCATGCATCCCCGGTCCCGGCTGCACCCGGCCGAGAGGGCCCCCATCGCCTGCGCGGCGCTCGACACCTACGAACAGGTGGACGCCGTCAGCTCGTGATCCGCTCGTGAGCGGACGCCGTCCGCCGTCGGCATGTACGGGTGGACGGGATGTCCACAGGCGGGTGGTCGTCCACAACCGGCCGACGGGCTGTCGTGGAGGCCTGCGAGACTTGCCCTCATGCGCATTGTGGTTCTGGCAGGCGGCATCGGCGGTGCCCGGTTCCTGCGCGGTCTGAAGCAGGCCGTGCCGGACGCGGACATCACGGTCATCGGCAACACCGGCGACGACATCCACCTCTTCGGGCTGAAGGTCTGTCCCGACCTCGACACGGTGATGTACACGCTCGGCGGCGGCATCAACGAGGAGCAGGGCTGGGGGCGGGCCGACGAGACCTTCCACCTGAAGGAGGAGCTCGCCGCGTACGGCGCCGGGCCCGGGTGGTTCGGGCTGGGCGACCGGGACTTCGCCACACACATCGTGCGGACGCAGATGATGGGCGCCGGGTACCCGCTCAGCGCGGTGACCGAGGCGCTCTGCGACCGGTGGCAGCCGGGCGTCCGGCTCATCCCGATGACCGACGACCGGGTGGAGACCCATGTCGCGGTCGAGGCGGACGGCGAGCGCAAGGCCGTGCACTTCCAGGAGTACTGGGTGCGGCTGCGGGCGTCGGTGCCTGCGGAGGCGGTCGTGCCGGTCGGCGCCGAGCAGGCGAAGCCGGCGCCGGGGGTGCTGGAGGCCATCGCGGCGGCGGACGTGATCCTCTTCCCGCCGTCCAACCCGATCGTCTCGGTCGGCACGATCCTCGCCGTTCCGGGCATCCGCGAGGCGATCGCCGAGGCCGGGGTACCGGTGGTGGGCCTGTCCCCCATCGTCGGGGACGCGCCCGTGCGGGGCATGGCCGACAAGGTGCTCGCGGCGGTCGGCGTGGAGTCGACGGCCGCGGCGGTGGCCGAGCACTACGGCTCGGGTCTCCTGGACGGCTGGCTCGTCGACACCGTGGACGCGGGCTCCGTGGAGCGGGTGGAGACGGCCGGCATCCGCTGCCGGGCCGTCCCGCTGATGATGAGCGACCTCGACGCGACCGCGCGGATGGCCCGGGAGGCGCTGGCGCTGGCCGAGGAGGTGCGCGGGGCATGAGCGGTTCCTTCGACACCGGTTACCGGGTCTGGGCCGTGGACGGGCTGCCCGAGGTGCGGCCCGGGGACGACCTCGCGAAGCTGATCGCGGCCGCCGAGCCCGGCCTGGCCGACGGTGACGTCCTGCTCGTCACCTCGAAGATCGTGTCCAAGGCGGAGGGGCGGATCGTCCGGGCGGACGACCGGGAAGCCGCGATCGACGCCGAGACCGTACGGGTCGTGGCCCGGCGCGGGACGCTGCGCATCGTCGAGAACCGGCAGGGGCTGATCATGGCCGCCGCCGGTGTCGACGCCTCCAACACCCCTGCGGGGACCGTGCTGTTGCTGCCCGAGGACCCGGACGCGTCGGCGCGGGCGATCCGGGCGGGGCTGCGGGACGCGCTCGGTGTGGACGTCGGGGTCGTCGTCACCGACACCTTCGGACGGCCCTGGCGCGCCGGGCTGACGGATGTGGCGATCGGCGCCGCCGGGGTACGGGTGCTGGACGACCTGCGCGGGGGCACGGACGCGTACGGCAATCCGCTGAGCGCGACGGTCGTCGCCACGGCGGACGAGCTGGCCGGCGCCGGCGATCTCGTGAAGGGGAAGGCCGCCGGGCTGCCCGTGGCCGTGGTGCGGGGGCTGGGTCACGTCGTCGTGGCCGAGAACACCGAGAACGCCCGAGCCGACGGAGGCGACGGGGCCGACGGGGGCGGGGTCACCGGGGCGCGGGTCATGGTGCGCGGTGCCCGCGACGACATGTTCCGGCTCGGGACGTCCGAGGCGGTGCGGCTGGCGGTCACCCAGCGGCGGACGGTGCGGTCCTTCACCGACGAACCGGTCGATCCCGGGGCGGTACGGCGGGCGGTGGCGGCGGCCGTCACGGCGCCGGCGCCGCATCACACGACGCCGTGGCGGTTCGTGCTGCTGGAGTCGGCGGAGTCGAGGGTTCGGCTGCTGGACGCCATGCGGGACGCGTGGATCGCGGATCTGCGGCGGGACGGGAAGTCCGAGGAGTCCATCGCCAAGCGGGTGCGGCGAGGCGACGTCCTGCGCAACGCGCCCTATCTGGTGGTGCCGTGTCTGGTGATGGACGGGTCGCACACCTACGGCGACGCGCGGCGGGACGCGGCCGAGCGGGAGATGTTCGTGGTCGCCACCGGGGCCGGCGTCCAGAACTTCCTGGTCGCGCTGGCCGGGGAGCGGCTGGGGTCCGCGTGGGTGTCGTCGACGATGTTCTGCCGGGACGTGGTGCGGGAGGTGCTGGAGCTGCCGGAGAACTGGGACCCGATGGGGGCGGTGGCGGTCGGACACGCGGCGGAGGAGCCCCGGGCCCGTGGTGAGCGCGAGGTGGGGGACTTCGTCGAGGTGCGGTGAGGTGTGCGGCTCGGCGGGGTGGGGGCGCGGTGATCTGCATTGGGGGCGGTGATCCCCGCCGGGCGGTGTAGCGCGCCGGGCGGTGTAGCGCGCCGGGCGGTGTAGCGCGCCGGGCGGTGACATCCGCCCAGCGGTGACCTGTGCCGGACAGTGACGGCGTCGGCGTCGCGGTGGTCCGCGTGATCTCGGTGTCGGCGTCGCGGTGGTCCGCGTGGTGCCGTTTTGGGCGTCGTGCGGTGGCCTGTCGGTGGGTGCGCCTACTCTCGTAGCACCTCTCTTCCACTACCCGGGACTTTTCGTGTCAGGACGGTTCTCTCCCCGCCCCACCCGTACGACCGTGCGCGGTGGGCATGTCGGCGTGCCCGCCGGGGTGCCGCGGCAGGCCTCGGTGGCCGGGCGGGTGCGCAACTGGGTGCCGGAGGGGCCGATCGATCTCGGTCTGGTCCTCGGGCCCCTCCGGCGCGGACCGGGTGATCCGACGTTCCGCGCGATGCCGGACGGGTCGGTGTGGCGGGCCAGCCTCACCCCCGCCGGGCCGGGGACGCTGCGCGTCGCCGCGGCCGGCGGCGCGGTGCGCGGGGAGGCGTGGGGGCCGGGCGCGGAGTGGCTGTTGGACCGGTTGCCGGAGCTGCTCGGGGCGTCGGACGCGCCGGAGGCGTTCGTGCCCCGGCACCGCGTGGTGGCGACGGCCCGGCATCGGCGGCCGGGCCTCAGGCTGACGCGGACCGGGCTGGTGCTGGAGTCGTTGATCCCCTCCGTGCTGGAGCAGAAGGTGACCACCGACGAGGCGTACCGGGCGTGGCGCCTGCTGGTGCGCAAGTTCGGGGAGCCGGCGCCGGGGCCCGCGGCGGACGGGCGGCTCTGGGTGATGCCGGCGCCCCGGACGTGGGCGCTGATCCCGTCCTGGGAGTGGCATCGGGCGGGCGTCGACAACAAGCGGGCGTCGACGATTCTGCGGGCCGTTCGGGTCGCCGCGCGGATGGAGGAGGCGGTGCGGATGACTCCGGCCGAGGCCCAGGCTCGGCTGGAGGTCGTGCCGGGGATCGGGCCGTGGACGTCCGCGGAGACCGTGCAGCGCAGCCATGGGGCGGCGGATGCGGTGACCGTGGGGGATCTGCATCTGCCGGGGATCGTGGGGTGGGCGTTGGCGGGGGATCGGGAAGCCGATGACTCCGTGATGCTGGAGTTGCTGGAGCCGTATGCGGGGCAGCGGCACCGGGCTGCCCGGTTGATTCTGCTGAGTGGGCGGGTGCCTGCTCGGCGGGCGCCGAAGATGCCTCGGTGGGACATCGGGGCGTTGTGAGGGGCGCTCCGCGAGGGCTGGGGCGGGGGGATTTCGCCCCAGCCGCCCCTACCCGTCCCGTCCTCACCAGGAGCACCCGCCCCTTCAATCGCCGGACGGGCTGAAAGGGCTCCCCTCCCGCCGGTCGCAGAGGCCGCCTACCGGTCGCCTACTGGTCCGACGAGAAGCGGACCGCGCCCGCCGGGATTCTCGCGTCGCACCACACCCGCGCGCCGTCGCGGAGTTCGTTGTCGGGGCCGACGACCGCGCCGTCGCCGATGACCGTGCCGGTGAGCACGGAACGCTCGCCCACGCGGGCCCGGATGCCGATGAGGGAGTCGGTGATGACGGCGCCCGGTTCGATGACGGCGCCGGGGAGGATCGTCGAGCCGAAGACCCTCGCGCCCTGCGCCACGAAGGCGCCCTCGCCCACCACCGTGCCGCCCGTCAGCTTCGCGTCGGGGGCGACCCTGGCCGTCGGGAGGACCAGGCGGTCGCCGCAGCGGCCGGGGACCGCGGGGGACGGGGCCCGGCCGAGGACCAGGTCCGCCGAGCCCCGGACGAAGGCCGCCGGGGTGCCCAGGTCCAGCCAGTACGTCGAGTCGACCATGCCCTGCAGGTGGGCTCCGGCCGAGAGGAGGTCGGGGAACGTCTCGCGCTCCACCGACACCGGGCGGCCCTGCGGGATCGTGTCGATGACCGAGCGGCGGAAGACGTACGCCCCCGCGTTGATCTGGTCGGTGACGATCTCCTCCGGGGTCTGCGGCTTCTCCAGGAACGCCAGGACCCTGCCCGTCTCGTCGGTGGGGACCAGGCCGTAGGCCCTCGGGTCGGTCACCTTCGTCAGGTGCAGGGAGACGTCCGCGGCCGTCGCCTCGTGGGTGGCCACCAGCCTTCTGATGTCCAGGCCGGTGAGGATGTCGCCGTTGAAGATCAGGACCGGGTCGTCGGGGCCGGAGTGCAGTCGGGACGCCACGTTGCGGATCGCGCCGCCCGTGCCGAGGGGTTCGTCCTCCGTCACGTACTCGATGTGCAGGCCGAGTGCCGAGCCGTCGCCGAAGTACGGTTCGAAGACCTCCGCCAGGTAGCTCGTCGCCAGGACGATGTGGTCCACGCCCGCCGCTCTCGCCCGCGCCAGTTGATGCGTGAGGAACGGCACCCCCGCCGCCCTGACCATGGGTTTGGGCGTGTGCACCGTGAGTGGGCGCAGCCGGGTGCCCTTGCCGCCGACCAGGAGGATCGCTTCTGTCACCGTCGTCTCTGCTTCCTGCCGGGACCGGTCGAACCGTCATTCGACCGGCCAGTGTATGCAGACCGTTGTGTGGCGACTTCCAGGCCGTTGGTGTTCCGTCCCGGTCCCAGGAGACCGTCCCCCCGACGAGCTGAATGAGCCCCCATCTGGATGTGCGCTCCGGCCGTCCGGGGGCGTGCGGCCTCCGGGGCCTCCCCAGGCCCCGGGGCTCCCGAACCGGATCGCCCGCCTCAGCGCCCCTGGAAGCGCGCCGCGGTGGAGCGGGCCGAGCCGAGCTTGCCGTAGAGCTGCCTGCCTGGGCATTCCGTGGCGAACCCGTCCCGGTGACCCGAGATCACATTCAGTCGTACGTTCTTTCCCTTTCCGTAGAGATTGCCACCCCCGGACTTCAGGTATGTCTTTCCCTTCGGATTCGCCCCGAAGAGGCCGAGTTTCCATGCCGTCAGGCGCGCGACGGCGTTGACCGTGGCGGTGGTCGGCTTGGCGGAGGTGAAGGTGCCGAGGACGGCGATCCCCATGCTGTTGGTGTTGAAACCGAGGGTGTGGGCGCCGAGGACCGGCTTCGCCACTCCCCCGGCGCGGCCCTCGTAGATCTTCCCGCACTTGTCGACGAGGAAGTTGTAGCCGATGTCGCGCCAGCCCATGCTCCTCACGTGGTAGCGGTAGATACCACGGATGACGGACGGGGCCTGTGAGCACTTGTAGCTGTTGCCCGAGGCCGTGTGGTGCACGAACGCGGCTTTGACCTTCGTCGTGTAGACGAACTTCTTCTCGCGCAGCTTCTCGTCGGCGCCCCAGCCGCGACGCGTGACGATGCTCGGCCGCGGGCCGATGTACGGCTTCGCCCGCTGGGCCGGCGTCAACTCGGCCCCGCGCAGGGCGAGGAGTTCGCGTTCGGTGCCCAGCCGGTCCAGGGCGGGGATCTGCGTGGCGCCGAGCGGGGCGAGGGCGGCGTTGGCGGCGGACGCCGCGGTCGCCTCGGCGGTCATGGCGGTCATGGCTGCGGGCTCGGCCCCCTCGGCCCCCTCGACCTCCTCGACCTCCTCGACCTCCTCGACCTCCTCGACCTCCTCGGCCTCCTCGGCCCCTTCGCCCGCCTCGACCCCTTCGCCGGGTTCGACTCCCTCGGCTCCCTCGCCCGCCTCGGCCGCCGTCGCGGTCTCGGCGGTCTCGGCGGTCTCGGCGGTCTCGGCGGTCTTCTCGGTTGCCGCGCCGGGTGGGTCCAGTGCGTCCCGGGTGCCCGCCGGGCCGGACCCGGTGGTCAGTGTCCGGCTGCGCGGGGGGCCCGCGGGGACGTGCTCGGGGGGCGCCGAGCCAGGGTCGACGAGTTCCAGGCGCAGGCCGGAGGGGAGCAGGGCGGCGGTCGCCGTCTCCTCCGTACGGCGTTCGGTGTCCGGATGGACTCGGATCTCGACGCCGTCGGAGTCACCGACCCACAGCGGGGCCGTGGCGCCGCGGACCCGGCCCGAGGCGCTCTCGGGTGTGCCGGGGTCGGCGCCGTGGTCGGCGTTGTGGGTCTCGACGTCCTGCCAGCCGGACCAGGCGCCGGTGTCGGAGGTGCGGGTACGGACCTGGACGCGGCCGTGGAGTTCGGCGGCCGGGTCGTCCCAGACGACGCCGAGGAGGGAGAAGTGGCGTACGTCCCGGCGGGGCAGGCCCTGGTCGGTGGCGGCGCCGCCGAGTGCCCGGTCGCGGGCGAGAGCGGTGAGGGGCAGCGACTGGGTACTGCCCGGGAGGTCGGGAAGAGCGGGCACGTCCGGCAGGTCCGGCAGGTCGGGAAGAGCCGGGTGAGCCGGGTGGTCGGAGAGGGATGGGTCGGAGAGGGATGAGGTGACGGGGGTGTCGGGGCTCGTGGCCCTGGCCGTCCCGCTGGGCGCCGCCTCCGCGGCCGACGCCGGTCGCGCCGTCGCCGCGCTGGCGGGCGGCGTCAGCGGGAGGGCGAGTGCCGCCGCGCAGGTGACACCGATCGAGGTAGCAAGCAATCCGCGCATGCCAACGATCCTGGACATATCCATACATTTCTGTCCATCGGGGAATTGACGGGCCGTCGGGTGCGTTCGGCCGAACCGGTGGCTCCGGGAGGCCCGGTGACCGGTGCGGCGCCCGGGGCGGCGCGTACGCTTGCGCGGGTGACTGCCACCGATCGCACCCCGGCCGACCTGCTGCGTTCCGCGCTGGCCGCGGACCCCGCGCGCCCCTTGGTGACCTTCTACGACGACGCCACGGGCGAGCGGGTCGAATTGTCCGTTGCCACCTTCGCCAACTGGGTGGCCAAAACCGCCAACCTCCTCCAGGACGGACTGTCCGCCGAGCCCGGCGACCGGGTCGCGCTGCTGCTGCCCGCGCACTGGCAGACGGCGGTGTGGCTGCTGGCGTGTTCGTCGGTGGGCGTCGTCGCGGACGTCGCCGGGGACCCGGCGCGGGCGGACTTCGTCGTCGCCGGGCCGGGGTCGTTCGAGGCGGGACTGGCCTGCCGGGGCGAGCGGTACGCGCTGTCGCTGGCGCCGCTCGGGCGGCGGTTCGTGCCGGGCCCGCCCGAGGGGTACGACGACTACGCCGTGAACGTCCCGACCTTCGGGGACCGTTTCGCGCCGTACGCCCCCGTCGACCCCGAGGAGCCCGCGCTGATCGTGGCCGGGGCCGAGTACACCGGGGCCGAGGTCGTGGAGCGGGCGCGGGCGGAGGCATCGGGGCTGGGGCTGACGGGGCCCGGTTCCCGGCTGCTGTCGGGACTGGCCTACGACACGTGGGACGGGCTGAGCGCCGGGCTGTACGCGCCGCTGGCGAGCGGGGGGTCCGTGGTGCTGTGCGTGAACCTGTCGGAGGCCGGCGAGGAGGCTGTGGCTCGGCGGGTGGAGAGTGAGCGGGTGACGGCGACCGCGCGGTAGCCCTCCGGGCGGGCGGGGGGCGGTGCTCGGCGTCGGCGCTGCTGCGGGCTGCCGCCCCCAGGCCCCCGCTTCGGCCCTGAAGGGGCCTCGTCCTCAAACACCGGACGGGCTGATTTTCCCGCACCCCAGCCCACCCGTCGCCCCCCGCCCACAAGGCAGCCACCGTCCGCCTCACCCGTTCGGCCCACCCCCGTCCCCCCTCGCGGCCCGCTTCGCGGCATCGTCGTAGGGACAGCTCTACACGCTCGTACGGCCGAAGCCGGCCCGGAGGCGGGAGGGGTGGATCGGACGTGAGGGAAGCGGCGGGTTCCGGTGGGCCCCTGGGGCCCGGGGCGGGGGCGTCCGCCGACGGGCGGGGGCTCATACGGCGGCGCCGGCGGCGGTGGGTGCGGTACGGGGCGGGGGCCGCGGGGGTGGCCGTGCTGGGGGTCGGGGTCGCGGGGTGGGTCGTCTACGCGAAGCTGGACGGGAACATCACGCCCGACGACGCGGCCGCGGCGGAGCTCGCGCGGTATGCGCGGGAGCGGCCGACCTCGCTGGTGAAGGACGCGCAGAACATCCTGCTCATAGGGTCCGATTCGCGGTCGGGGGACGGGAACCGGAAGTACGGGCGGGACTCCGGGACCGAACGGTCGGACACGACGATCCTGCTGCATCTGGCGGCCGGCCGGCGCAGCGCCACCGCCGTCTCCGTCCCGCGGGATCTGATGGTGGACGTGCCGGGCTGCCTGCGGCCGGACGGGAAGCGGACCGAGCCGATGTTCGCGATGTTCAACTACGCGTTCCAGAGCGGGGGTTCGGCCTGCACGATCCGGACGGTGGAGAAGCTGACGGGCGTGCGGATCGATCATCACGTGGTCGTCGACTTCGCCGGGTTCAAGGACATGGTCGACGCCGTGGACGGGGTGGAGGTGTGTCTGAAGAAGCCGATCGACGACAAGGCCGCCAAGCTGCGGCTGCCCGCCGGGAGGATCACGCTCGACGGGGAGCAGGCGCTCGGGTACGTGCGGGCCCGCAAGTCCCTCGGGAACGGCAGTGACACCGACCGGATGGACCGACAGCAGCGGTTCCTCGGGGCGCTCGTCAACAAGGTGCAGAGCAATGACGTCCTGCTGAACCCGGTGAAGCTGTATCCGCTGCTGGACGCGGCCACGTCCTCACTCACCACCGACCCGGATCTGGCGAGTCTGCGCGGACTGTACGACCTCGTGCGCGGCCTGCGGGACATTCCCACCGAACATGTGCAATTCCTGACCGTTCCGCGGGAGTCGTACGTCTACAACGCCAATCGCGACCAACTTGTGGAGCCGGAGGCGGAGAAACTCTTCGAACGGCTGCGAACGGACGGGCCGGTGGTGGTTTCTCAGGAAATTCCCACGAACCCCACCCCCGCGGAGTCGGGCGACTACGGTCCGTTCGCTTTCCGGGCGCCGGGACCTGCGGCTTCCGGGGCGGTTTCGCCCACTCCGCCCGCCCCCACGTTCCGCGGCAACACCGCCGCCGAGGACGGCTGTGGGTAAAGCGCTTGCCAAGACGACCTCTTGCGGCGAACACAAGTTCAAAGAAATAGGGCGGATTGCCCGGTTGTAGGGGCGTGGAATTTGTCACGGCCGTCGCTCGCCGCCGAACCTGGCGGCTAGTGTGAGCGATCCGGTGCCCCCGGCCACGAGGTCTTCCTGGGGTCGCGCACCGAGTGACCGAGACCCGAGCGCCTTGAGGGGGAAAGGCGCCGCGTGGCCCCGACGGAGGATTCGGACAACCGTGGACGCGCAAGGCCGTGGGCGGGCGGACAACATCGACCCCGCAGACCAGTGGGTGCTCAATCCGAACACCGGCGAATACGAACTGCGACTGACTCCTTCCGCACCGCAATCGGCGGTGCCGGGGCCTCGTAGATCCGACTCCGGTCGAACCGGCGGCGGAGGAGGTCCGGCCCGCGGCCGTACGGCGGCGCAGGGCCGGGAGTCGTCGTCGCCCGAGGAGACGCCGGACCCGGAGGTGCCTTCGCCGCGCCGTCGCCGGGGCGCGCCGCCGGAGGAACCGGCGGCGAACCGGCGTGGCCGCCGGCCGGTGAAGAAGAAGACGAAGACGAAGAAGATACTGCTGTGGACCGGCGGGACCATGGCCTTCGTCCTGGTGGGTACGGCCGGTGCGGCCTATCTCTATCTCGAGCACCTCAACGACAACATCACGTCCGTCTCCGACGACGGCGCGAGCACCGGTGGCTTCAGCAAGGACAAGGCCATCAACCTGCTGGTGATCGGCACCGACAAGCGCACCGGTTCGGGCAACGAGGGCTATGGCGACTCGGGCAGCGTGGGCCACGCCGACACCACGATCCTGCTGCACGTCTCCAAGGACCGGACGAACGCGACCGCGCTCAGCATCCCGCGCGACCTGATCGTGGACGTCCCGGACTGCGAGACCAAGCAGGAGGACGGCTCCACCAAGGTCATCAAGGGCACGGACAACGTCCGCTTCAACACCAGCCTCGGGCAGGACAACCGCACGCCGAGCTGCACCGTGCGCACGGTCACCGAGCTGACCGGGATCCAGGCGGACAACTTCATGGTGGCCGACTTCAACGCGGTCAAGACGCTGACCACGGCGGTCGGCGGCGTCGAGGTGTGCCTGGCGAAGGACATCGACGACGAGGACTCGCATCTGAAGCTGTCGAAGGGCACCCACACCATCGAGGGCGAGCAGGCGCTGGCCTTCGTGCGCACCCGGCACTCCGTCGGCTTCGGCGGCGACCTGAGCCGGATCGAGCTGCAGCAGCAGTTCCTCAGCGCGCTGATGCGCAAGCTGAAGTCGAACGACACGCTCACCAGCCCGACCAAGATGATCAAGCTGGCGGAGGCGGGCACGAAGGCGCTGACCGTCGACTCCCAGCTGGACACCATCGACAAGCTGAAGGACCTGGGGCTGGAGCTGGGCAAGCTCAACGTGAAGAACCTGACCTTCACCACCGTGCCGGTGGTCGACAACCCGGCCGAGAAGGTCGCGGCCACGGTCGTCGTGAACGCCTCGACGGCGCCCACCGTCTTCCAGATGATCAAGGACGACGTCTCCTTCACCGAGGTGAAGGAGCAGGCGGCGGCGTCGAAGAACGCGGCCGCCGCGGCCGCGGCGGCCCGCCTCAAGGGCACCCAGTCCGCCGCCTCCGCGGTACGGGTGCAGGTCATGAACGGCGGCGCTCCGGCCGGCAGCGCACAGGAAACTCTTAACTGGCTGCAGAATGATGAGGGCGTGACGAAGTCCGAGAACGCGGGCAACGCGCCCGCGGCACTGAGCAAGACGACGCTCGAGTACGCGCCCGACCAGGCCGACCAGGCACGCAAGCTCGCCGCCATCATGGGGCTGCCCGGTACCGCTCTGAAGCCGGGCAAGAGCGTCAAGAACTCCCAGGGTCTGCCGACGATGACGCTGACGCTGGGCAAGGACTTCAAGGGCGCGGGCGTCTCGCTCACAGCTCCGACCACCGTGCCGGACACGGTCCAGAAGTCCACGGCGGACAAGGTCGAGTGCGCCAAGTAGGTAACCCTTCGGGCCCGTCGTGCGTCTGACTTGACGCGGGACGGGCCCGTGTCAGGCGCACGGCGGGGAGGGGCAGGGGAATTGGCGGGGAGCAGTGGGGTGCGGAGGGAGGTTCCCGCGGTCGAGGACACGGTGTCCCCGGCGGCGCGGGAACAACAGGACGAGACCGCGTCCGAGGGGGACGGCGCAGCGGGCGGCGCAGGGGACGGCGGAGCGGGCGGCGGGCGCGGCGCGGGCCGGAACGCGGATCGCAGACGCCGGCGTCGACGCGCGTTGCGCTGGTCGGCGACGGTGCTCGCGCTGGTCATACTCGGCGGCGCGGGGGCCGGATACCTCTACTACGAACACCTGAACGCGAACATCAAGAGCGACGACCTGAACATCGGTGACGCGAAGGACCGGGCGGCCGAAACGGAGGCCAACTCGGCCGGGCAGACGGCACTGAACATCCTGCTGATCGGTTCGGACGCCCGTGACACGGCGGAGAACCAGAAGCTCGGCGGCGCCAAGGACACCTTCGACGGTCCCCCGCTCGCGGACGTCCAGATGCTGCTGCACATATCGGCGGACCGCAGCAACATGTCGGTGGTGAGCATGCCGCGCGACACGCTGCTGGACATCCCCAAGTGCACGGACCCCGACGACGGGACCACCTACGGGGCGCTGACCGACGAGATGACGAACGTGTCGCTCGGCCGCGGCGGCCCGGGCTGCACGGTGGCCACCTGGGAGAAGCTCACCGACATCCACATCGACCACTTCATGATGATCGACTTCTCCGGTGTGGTGTCGATGGCGGACGCGATCGGCGGTGTCCCGGTCTGCGTGGACGCCAATGTCTACTCGCACACCAGCACCGGCAAGGGGTCCGGTCTGAAGCTGGAGGAGGGCACACACGCCGTCAAGGGCAAGCAGGCCCTGCAGTGGCTGCGTACCCGCTACGGCTTCGAGGACGACACCGACCTGGCCCGTGCCAAGGCGCAGCACATGTACATGAACTCGATGGTCCGCGAGCTGCGCGCCAACGCCAAGCTGACCAATCCCAACAAGCTGCGCAAGCTCGCCGAGGCGGCCACGAAGGCGATCACCGTGGACGACGGCCTCGACACCATCACGAAGATGTACGACCTGGCGGGCGAGTTGAAGAAGGTGCCCACCGAGCGCATCACGATGACGACGATGCCGAACCGCTACCAGGGCAGCCGGGTGGTGCCCACGGACGACGCCAAGCAGCTGTTCCGTCTGGTGCGCGAGGACATCGCCCTCGACGGCAAGGACGCCAAGAAGGCCACGGCCAGCCCGACTCCGACGGTCACCGACCCGGCCGCCGCGCCCGGCGGGATCGCGGTGCAGGTGCACAACGGGACGTCCACGAGCACGCTGGCGGCGGTCCGCGGGCGGGCCACGGCGGTGAAGGACCTGCTGCAGGGCAAGGGCTTCACCGAGGCCGTCGCGGACACCTCGGCGGCCACGGCCGTGAGCGCCACGGTGGTCCGCTACCCGAGCGCCGATCTGCAGGGCGACGCCGAGGCGGTCGCCAAGGCCCTCGGTATCCCGACGGGTCAGGTGAAGAAGTCCACCGAGGTCTCCGGGGTCACGGTCGTCGTGGGCGCGGACTGGCGCTCGGGGACGGCGTACAAGGCGCCGGTGAAGGACGACACGACGCCCGACACGGCCGGGGCGATCAACGCGTCGGACACCACCCAGTGCATGCACGTGGACCCGAACTACACCTGGTAGCCCGGGTCCTGTGGTGCCCTGAGGGCGCGCTCCGGAAGTGCTTCGTGAGCGCGCCCCTGCGTCGGTGGAGCGGTGCGGCGGTGCTCAGTGCGTGTCGCTGAGCACCGCGGGACGCCGCGAGGCGATGACCTTCCTGGCCAGCGCCTTCGGGCTGGTCAGGAAGCCGAAGCCCCACGACATGTGCATGGTGGCGAGGGCCACGGGGATCTGGAGCCGTGCCTTCGCCGGCAGCCCCTTGCCGGCCGGCAGCGACCCGGCGACGATCGCCGCGAGATAGCCGGCGGGGATCACGAAGCCCAGCGGGGTGAGCGCGGCGCCCACCACGATCCCGGCGGCTATCGCGCACACCGCGGTGGGCGGGGCGAGGTAGCGCAGGTTGATCGAGCCCTCGTGGTAGCGGGCGACGACGTGCCGCCAACGGCCGTAGTCCTTGTACTGCTTGGCGAGCGCCTTGACGCTGGGCCGCGGCCGGTACGACACCTTGAGCTCGGGCGAGAACCAGATGAGGCCGCCGGCCTCCCTGATCCTGAAGTTCAGCTCCCAGTCCTGGGCGCGGACGAACTCCTCGTTGTAGCCGCCCTGTTGCTCCAGCGCGGCGCGCCGGAAGACGCCGAGATACACGGTCTCCGCGGGGCCCGCCTGGCCTCCCGTGTGGAAGGCGGCGTTGCCGACCCCGATCTTCGAGGTCATGGCCGCGGCCACCGCGTGCTCCCAGTCGTTCTCGCCCTCGGCGTGCATGATCCCGCCGACGTTCTGCGCACCGGTCTCCTCCAGGAGCCGTACGGCGGTGGCGATGTAGTTCGGGGAGAGCATGCCGTGCCCGTCGACGCGGACGACGATCGGATGGCGTGATGCCTTGATCGCGGCGTTGAGCGCGGCGGGCGTACGCCCTGAGGGATTGGGGACCGTGTGCACGCGCTTGTTGCCGGAGGCTGTCTCGGCGACGAGCTGGGCCGCGATCTCTTCCGTACGGTCCTTGGACGGACCGATGGCGATCACGACCTCCATCTCGCCGGCGTACTCCTGCGCGAGGATCGCTTGGACGGCTCCGCGCAGATGCCGCTCCTCGTCGAGGACGGGCATGATGACGGACACTGCGGGGAGCTGCACGTCGGGCTTGGCGTTCATAGGGGGCTCACGTTACCGCGAACGGGGGACACGGCCCGCCCCGCCGGGTGCGCTGCACCGGTCGGCAGATCGTATGGGCCTACCGTTCCAACGGCTCCCCCCGCCCACCGCCGCCGCCCGGAGGTGCCCCGTTATGCCCACCACACCGCCCCGGCCCCCGCGTCGACCCCAC
The DNA here is from genome assembly GCF_045041255.1 of Streptomyces sp. NBC_00080. Lineage (NCBI taxonomy): Bacteria > Bacillati > Actinomycetota > Actinomycetes > Kitasatosporales > Streptomycetaceae > Streptomyces > Streptomyces sp. NBC_00080. The sequence continues at coordinate 5,613,684 of NZ_CP108235.1, read as the reverse complement.
CCGCGGCGCCGCGTACCCCGTCCCTCCGCCCGGCGCGGGCGCCCCCGCTGGGCCATGCGGGCGACGACCACGCTCTCGGTGGTACTGCTCGCCGCCGCCGGGATCGGTCACTCGGTGGTCGCCGGCCTCGACGCGGACATCGCCCGGGTCGACCCCTTCAAGGACATGAAGAACCGTCCGCGGGCCGGCCACGGCATGAACGTCCTGCTGGTCGGCACGGACGGCCGCGACAACATCACGGAGACGGAGCGCCGCCGCTACCGCCTGGGCGGGGCCCCCTGCCACTGCACCGACACGATCATGATCGTGCACATCTCGGAGGACCGTGAGCGGGCCAGCGTCGTCAGTCTCCCGCGCGACTCCTACGCCGAGACGCCGCCGCACACCGACCAGGTCACCGGCAAGGAGCACAGCGGCCACCCGATCAAGATCAACTCGGCGTACGCGGAGGGCGGGCCGCAGCTCACCGTCCGCACGGTCGAGAACATGACCCACGTGAAGATCGACCACTACCTGGAGGTCGACTTCACCAGCTTCATGAAGACGGTGGACGTGCTGGGCGGCGTGCGGATCTGCACGGCGGAGCCCCTGAAGGACCGGTACACGGGCCTGGACCTGGAGCCGGGCGCGCACACGCTCAAGGGCGGCCAGGCCCTGCAGTACGTCCGCTCCCGGCACACGGACGCCTCCTCCGACCTGGGCAGGATGAAGCGGCAGCAGCGCTTCCTGGCGGCCCTGGTGGACCGGGCCACCTCCTCAGGGGTGCTGCTGAACCCGCTGAGGTTCCGGGACGTGACGCGGGCGGTGCTCGGCTCGGTACGGGCCGACCGGGGCTTCGGCACGGACGAGCTCCTCGACCTCGGCCGGGCGATGCGCACCTTCTCCCCTTCCTCCTCCGAGTTCACGACGGTCCCCATCGGTGAGATGCAATACGTCGTGAAGGGCCTCGGCTCGACGCTGAAGTGGGACACCGCGAAGGCGCAGCGCCTCTTCCGGGCCCTGCGCGACGACGAGCCCCTCGCCGCCGCGGGAGCCCGGCCGCGCGACGGCGGAGCGGCACGCGTGGACGTGGCCCCGCAGCAGATCCACGTCCAGGTCGAGAACGGCACCCGCACGGCGGGTCTCGGCAGGCGGGTGGACGCGGCGCTGGCGGCGACGGGCTTTCGTACGACCCGCCAGCCGGTCAGCGCGGCCGCCCCCTCGACCCGGCGCACGGTCGTCGCCTACGACCCCCGCTGGGACCGTTCCGCGAAGTCGCTCGCGACGGCCCTCCCGGGCAGTGAACTGCGGGCTGTGGAGGGCCTCGGGCCCACGCTGAAGGTCATCGCGGGGACGGACTTCCACAAGGTCCGCAAGGTGCGGGCGGCCCGGGTGGAGCAGGGCGAGTCGGGAGTGGTGCGGGGGGACGAGGTGGGCTGTTCCTAGGCGGATGTGCGTTTCTGGTGCGAAACGTACGGAACGGAGTCGTCCGCCCGATGGCGCGGGGCACGTGGGAGGCGTACGACGGAAGGGCACGCACGGGGCCCGCCGGGCCCCCTCACCCCCAGGAGGAGCCATGACCCAGCCCGGAACCATGACCGCCATGAGCAAGGAGATGCAGGACTGCGTCGAGGCGTGCATGTCCTGCCACAGCATCTGCGAGGAGACCATGAGCTCCTGCATGCAGATGGGCGGCCAGGCCCAGATGCAGATCATGCGCGCGCTCATGGACTGCTCGGAGACGACCCGCATGTGCGCCGACATGATGATGCGGCGCTCGCCCATGTCGGCCGAGATGTGCGCGATGTGCGCCAAGGCGTGCGACATGTGCGCCGAGGCGTGTATGGCCATGCCGGACGATCCGCAGATGATGCGCTGCGCGGAGTCCTGTCGCCGCTGCGCCGAGATGTGCCGCACGATGGCGGGCGCCACCATGTGACCGTCGCCCGGACGCAACTCAGGGGCACCCTGTGCGGGTGCCCCTGGGTGATACCGCCGCGCGGCCGGCTCAGTTGCCCGAGACGGTGACCTTCTCGTCGTTCTTCAGCTGGCTGACCAGCGTCTTCACCTTCGCCTTGTCCCAGACGAGGTTGCCGCCGGTGGAACCGGAGATGGGCATGTTCATCGACTTGCCGTCACCGCTGTTGACGCCCTTCATCGCGAAGAACATCGACCCCAGGTCGTACAGGCCCATGTCCTTGTCGACGATCAGGGTGTCCAGGCCCGCGCTCATGGTCGGGTAGAGCTTGAACGGGTTGAGGACCGTGCCCGGGGTGGCCACCTGGTTGGCGAGGGCCGCGAGGAACTTCTGCTGGTTCTTCGTACGGTCCAGGTCGGAGCCCGCGAGCGCGTACCGGGTGCGGACGAACGCGAGGGCCTCCTCGCCGTTCAGGGTCTGCTTGCCCTTCTTGAAGTCGGCGCCCGACTTGGTGTCCTTGATGTCCTGCGGGATGTCGATCTCGACGCCGCCGACCGAGTCCACGATGTTCGCGAAGCCGGCGAAGCCGATCTCCACGTAGTGGTCGATGCGCAGGCCGGTGTTGAACTCGACCGTGCGGACCAGCAGTTCGGGCCCGTCCTCGGCGTAGGCGGCGTTCAGCTTCACGTGCCGGCCGGTGCCCTTGTAGGTCTTGCCGGACTCGGAGCCGACGAACGTCGGGATCTCCACGTCGGAGTCACGCGGGAGCGAGATCAGCGTGTCGCCGTTGGAGCCGGTGTGCAGGATCATCATCGAGTCCGTGCGCTTGCCCTCGGCGGAACCGGTGTGCAGTTCCTTCTTCTCCTCGGCGGACATGCCCTCACGGCTGTCGGAGCCGACGATCAGGTAGTTCGTGCCCTCGCCCGCCTCGGGCCGGTCGATGACCTTCGACAGGTCGACCTCGCGGTTCAGCTTGCCGTCGGCCCAGAAGTAGGTGCCCACCGACGTCACGACCAGCACGGTCAGGACGGTGATCGCCGTCCACTTGATGCGGCGGCGCCAGTTCGGCGCGGGACGCGGAGCGCGGGTGCCGAGGCCTCCCGGACCACCGGGGTCGCCGCCGCCCCCGTAGACCTCGCCCGAGCTGTAGCCGCTGTCGTAGCCGGTGTTCTGGGCGTTCGTGTAGTCGCCGTATCCCTGGCCGTTGACGTACGACGGCTGCGGCGGGACTCCGGCGCCCTGCGGCGGCGCGGCCGGGCCGCGGCGGACCTGCCGCATGACACGCGGGCTCTCGGGCTGCGCGTTCGCGCTGCCGCCGCCGTACCGGTTGCCGCGGTCACTGTCGGACCATCCCTCGGGCCAATCGTTCATGCGGACCAGTGTGCAGGGCAGGGCTGTGTGCCGTACAAGGGGCGTCGGAGAATCAGGGCCCCGCTGTTGCCAAGCTGACACAAAGTCCCGGGTTGTCCCCGTCGGCATAAGGTGGAGGACATGACAGACCAGGTCACCGCGGCGGACTCGGGCAGCACCCCGGACATCCCGGGCAAGCCCACATCCGCCTCCCGCACCACCCTCAGCCACATCATGAGCCACAACGACACCAACCTGCTGGGGACGGTGCACGGCGGCGTGATCATGAAACTCGTCGACGACGCGGCGGGAGCGGTGGCCGGGCGGCACTCCGGCGGCCCCGCCGTCACCGCGTCCATGGACGAGATGGCGTTCCTGGAGCCGGTCCGCGTCGGTGACCTCGTCCATGTGAAGGCGCAGGTCAACTGGACCGGCCGGACGTCGATGGAGGTCGGCGTCCGGGTCCTGGCCGAACGCTGGAACGAGTCCGCTCCGCCCACCCAGGTCGGCTCGGCCTATCTGGTCTTCGCCGCCGTCGACGCCGACGGCAAGCCGCGCGTGGTCCCCCCGGTCCTCCCGGAGACGGAACGCGACAGGAGGCGGCACCAGGAGGCCCAGATCCGCCGCACCCACCGCCTGGCCCGGCGCCGCGCGATCATGGAGCTGCGGGAGAAGCGGGCGGCGGAGGGGTTCGAGGACTGAGCGGGCGCTTCCCGCCCGGCCGGACGTGATCAGCTTCCGCTGTCATGTCAGGGACGGCCTCTGGGGAGGGGTCGTCGAGGGACCAAGGCAGCGAAGGGCGCCCGGTTGTCCCGGGCGCCCTTCGGCCGTCGGCTCGGTGGCCGGTTACGGCAGGTTCCTCGCCATGACGATGCGCTGGACCTGGTTCGTGCCCTCGTAGATCTGGGTGATCTTCGCGTCGCGCATCATCCGCTCCACCGGGTAGTCCCGGGTGTAGCCGTAGCCGCCGAGGAGCTGGACCGCGTCCGTGGTGACCTCCATCGCCACGTCCGAGGCGAAGCACTTCGCGGCCGCGCCCTGGAAGGTGAGGTCGGCGTCCAGCCGCTCGGACTTGGCCGCCGCCGCGTACGTCAGCTGACGTGCGGCCTCGATCTTCATGGCCATGTCGGCGAGCATGAACTGGATGCCCTGGAAGTCGGCGATCGCCTTGCCGAACTGCTTGCGCTCCTGGACGTAGCCCTTGGCGTAGTCGAAGGCGCCCTGGGCGACGCCCAGCGCCTGCGCGGCGATCGTGATGCGGGTGTGGTCCAGGGTCTTCATCGCGGTCAGGAAGCCCGTGCCCTCCTCGCCGATCATGCGGTCGGCCGGGATCCGGACGTTGTCGAAATAGACCTCGCGGGTCGGGGAGCCCTTGATGCCCAGCTTCTTCTCCGGGGCGCCGAAGGAGACACCCGGGTCGGACTTCTCCACGACGAAGGCCGAAATGCCCTTCGAGCGCTTCGTGGGGTCCGTCACGGCCATCACCGTGTAGTACTCGGAGACGCCGGCGTTGGTGATCCAGCGCTTCACGCCGTTCAGGATCCAGTGGTCGCCGTCCCGGACCGCCTTGGTCTTCATACCGGCCGCGTCCGAGCCCGCGTCCGGCTCGGAGAGGGCGTACGAGAACATCGCGTCGCCCTTGGCGAGCGGCGTCAGGTACTTCTTCTTCAGGTCCTCGGAGCCCGAGAGGATGACCGGCAGCGAGCCCAGCTTGTTCACCGCGGGGATGAGGGAGGAGGACACGCAGGCCCGTGCCACCTCCTCGATCACGATCACCGTGGCGAGGGCGTCCGCGCCCGCGCCGCCGTACGACTCGGGGACATGCACCGCGTGCAGGTCGCTCGCCACCAGCGCGTCCAGCGCCTCCTGCGGGAAGCGGGCCTCCTCGTCCACCGCGGCGGCGTACGGCGCGATCTTCGCCTCGGACAGCGAGCGGATGGCGTCGCGGAGCATGTCGTGCTCCTCGGACGGGCGGTACAGGTCGAAGTCAGCCGATCCGGCCAAGGTGTCTCACGCTCCAAAACGCTACGGTCACCGACGCTAATTACCGTTAAGTAACTCAAATTTTAGAGGTCCACCCACCCGAGTGATACGTGAGTTTGGCGACAGGGGGCCTTCTTGTGACAACTGCCCGGTGAGGGGAGCCGACACGCCCCGACTATGCTCGGGCGCGCAGCGACGGCATCCCCACCTGGAGCATTCATGGCCCTCAAGATCACCGTGATCGGCACCGGCTATCTCGGCGCCACGCACGCCGCGGCCATGGCCGAGCTGGGTTTCGAGGTACTCGCTCTCGATGTCGTGCGCGAGAAGATCGAGATGCTGGAACGCGGCGAGACCCCCATGTACGAGCCGGGGCTCGAGGAGCTGCTGCGCCGGCACGTCCCCGGGTTCGAGGGGTCCAGCGGGCGGCTGCGCTTCACCCAGGACTGGGCCGAGGTGGGGGCCTTCGGCGACGTCCACTTCGTCTGCGTCAACACCCCGCAGAAGCACGGTGAGTACGCGTGCGACATGTCGTACGTCGAGTCCGCCATGGGCTCCCTCGCGCCGCATCTGACGCGGCCCGCGCTCGTCGTCGGAAAGTCCACCGTGCCGGTGGGTTCCGCCGACCGGCTGGCCCGGACGATCGCCGAGCTGGCGCCCGCCGGTGCGGACGCCGAGCTCGCCTGGAACCCGGAGTTCCTGCGCGAGGGCTTCGCCGTCCAGGACACCCTGCACCCGGACCGCATCGTCGTCGGGGTGCGCAGCGAGCGGGCCGAGGCGCTGCTGCGGCAGGTGTACGAGACGCCGATCGGCGAGGGTTCGCCGTTCGTGGTCACCGACTTCCCCACCGCCGAGCTGGTGAAGACCTCCGCGAACTCCTTCCTCGCCACCAAGATCTCCTTCATCAACGCCATGGCGGAGGTGTGCGAGGCCGCCGACGGCGATGTCGCCAAACTGGCCGAGGCCATCGGCTACGACGACCGGATCGGCAAGAAGTTCCTGCGCGCGGGGATCGGGTTCGGTGGCGGCTGCCTGCCCAAGGACATCCGGGCCTTCATGGCCCGTGCCGGTGAGCTCGGTGCCGACCAGGCGCTGACCTTCCTGCGCGAGATCGACTCCATCAACATGCGTCAGCGCGGACAGATGGTCGAGCTGGCCCGGCAGGCGCTGGGCGGCGGGTCCTTCCTGGGCAAGCGGATCGCCGTGCTCGGTGCCACCTTCAAGCCCGACTCCGACGACGTTCGGGACTCACCCGCCCTCAACGTCGCCGGTCAGATCCATCTCCAGGGCGGGCAGGTCACGGTGTACGACCCGAAGGGCATGGCCAACGCCCGCCGGGTCTTCCCGACGCTCGCGTACGCGGACTCGGCCCTGGAGGCCGTCCGGGGCGCCGACGCCGTACTGCACCTCACCGAGTGGCAGGAGTTCCGCGAGCTCGACCCGGCGCAGCTCGCGGAGGTCGCGACGACCCGGCTGATCCTCGACGGACGCAACGCGCTCGACCCGGTCCTGTGGCGCAAGGCCGGATGGACGTACCGGGCGATGGGCCGCCCGACCGCATAGGCGCGGGGACAAGCACGGGCACCGCCCCACGCGAGGCGCGGGCAGAGGCCTACGGAGCGACGCCGGTTCGGCCGAGGCTCAGTCGGCCGAACCGGCGTCTTGCTGCATTCTGCACCACCGGCCTGTGCCCCGGCCGGTGAACTACTTCGCCCGGTACCGGCGCATCTTCGCGCGGGCCCCGCACACCTGCATCGAGCACCAGCGCCCGCGGCCCGCCGGACTGCGGTCGTAGTACGCCCAGTGGCAGGTGACGGCCTCGCAGGCCTTCAGCCGGGTCCAGGTGCCCGCGATCAGCGCCTCCGCCACCGCGGCGGCCGTACGGGCGAGCAGCGAGGACGCGCCGGCGGCGGCCAGGCGGGCGGAGCCGTCGTGCTCGTCGATCGTCACCAGCAGGGGCGCAGACGCCAGCAGCTCGCCCAGCGGGGTCACCTCGCGGTGCGGCGGATGGCCCGCGTGGGCCAGCAGGGTCGCGCGCAGCGACTCGCGCAGCTCACGCGCGCGCGCCACCTCGCCCAGGGCATCCCCGGCGGCATCCGCGCTCTCCGGGTTTCCGGGGGTTTCCGGGGTTTCCGGCAGCCCGAATCGGGCCCGGCCCTCCGCCGTGTCCAGCGCGTCCGCGCCCGACTCCAGGTCCAGCGTGTTCACCAGGGACTCGACCAGGGCCAGGCTCCCGGGTGCCGCCGATCGGTCATTCATGCTTGCGACGTTACCGCCAATGCGGGAGCATGCAGTAACCGTTACTGGTTACCCGGCTCTAGGGGTAACCCGTCCGATCGTCAGGAGGAAGTCATGGCTCTCGCCAAGCTGGGCGTCGTCGTTCTGGACTGTCCCGACCCGGGCACACTGGCCGGTTTCTACGCCGAGGTGCTGGGCGGCACCGTCGAGGGCGAGGGGGACTGGGTCGACGTGAAGGTGCCCGGTGGTCAGTCGCTGGCCTTCCAGGCCGCCGCCGGGTTCGTACCGCCCGCGTGGCCCGCGCCCGAGCACTCGCAGCAGTTCCATCTGGACCTGACCGTCGACGACCTGGACGCAGCCGAGCGGGGCGTGCTGGCGCTGGGCGCGAAGCCGCTGGACGCGCAGGACCGCTCGCGCGGCTGGCGTGTGTACGCGGATCCGGCCGGGCACCCGTTCTGCCTGTGCAGCTGCTGAGGTCCGCACGACCCCCGTACGGCCACCGAAGCCCCGTACCGCGCCCGAGCCTGGAGGATGCCATGCCGCCCGTCGCCCGTTTCCGTTCCGTCGTCCTCGACTGTCCCGACCCGCGCGCGCTCGCCGACTTCTACGCGGCGGTCCTGGGCGGTACGCCCGAGGCCGAGGACGGTGAGGACGACTGGTTCGTCCTGCATGTCCCCGGCGGTCCCCGGATCGCGTTCCAGCAGGTCGAGGGGTATACCCCGCCGGAGTGGCCGCGCGCCGACCGCAATCCGCAGCAGTTCCACCTCGACCTCGACGGCGGCGCCACCTGGGCGGAGATCGACGCGGCCCACGAGCGGGTACTGGCGCTGGGTGCGCGGCCGCTGGATCTGGAGGACCGGGAGAAGAAGGACTTCCAGGTGTACGCCGATCCGGCGGGGCATCCGTTCTGCCTGTGCCGGATCGAGCACCCGTAGCGGCCCCGCCCGGCGGGCCTGCCCGAGGACCCGCCCGGCGGCCCTATCCGTCCAGCTCCGCGATCCGCACCGTCGACGGCTCCCTGCGGTCCTGGGCCGCTCGGGCCGTGAAGTCGGCGGTGCGCAGGACGCGCTGCACGTTGCCCCAGGTCAGCAGGGCGATGTCGGTCTCCGGCCAGCCCCGGCGGAGCAGCTCGGCGATCAGGTGCGGATAGCCGGAGGCGTCGGCGAGGCCCTGCGGGTGGGCGGCGCCGGAGTCGTAGAGGCCGGACAGGCCCACGCAGGCCGGGCCGGCGATCGCGCGGACGTGGTCGAGGTGGTCGGCCACGTCCCGCAGGCCGGGGCCGGTCTGCTCGGCGGTCAGCGGTACCAGGCAGAGCCCCTTGGCCTCGCCCAGCCCGGCGAGCAGTTCGTCGGACAGGTTGGCGGGGTGCGGGCGCAGCGCGCGGGCGGCGGAGCGGGTGCACAGGACCGGCGTCTTGGAGAGCGTGAGGACGCGGCCGACGGTGAGGTCGCAGGCTCCGGAGAGGTCGGCGAGCACACCGAGCCGGTTCATCTCGCGCACGACCTCCTCGCCGAACCGGGTCAGCCCCGTTTCGCCCCCCGCCCAGGAGGTGCCGGTGAGGGTGAGGACGCGCAGCCCGAGGGAGTGCAGCACGCGCAGGACGCCCAGGGAGTCGTCGAGCGCGGCGGCCGTGGCCGGGCCGAGGACCACGGCGACGCGGCCGCAGTTGCGGGCGTCGATGATCTGCCCGGCGCTGCGGGCGAGCCGCAGTCCTTCGGGATGGGCGGCGATCACCGACCGGGCGAGGTCCAGCTGCTCCAGGGTGGCCCCGACGGCCCGGTCGGCGACGAGGCCCTCGGGCAGGTGCAGCGACCACAGCAGCGCGCCGACGTTGCCCCGGCGCAGGCGGGGCACGTCCGTGTCGACGGCGCTCTCGCCGAGCTGGAGGTCGTAGCAGGGCAGGTGCCGCAGGGCCGAGGACAGTCCGCTGTAGCCGTCGGCGACGGGGTGCGCGGCGAGGAGGGCGCGGGCGCGCTCCAGCGGGGTGCGCTCGGGCTCGTGGGCGGCCCGGACGGCCTCGGCGACCTCTGCGGCCTCCTCGGCCGTGAGCGGCGCGTACGGGCCGAACGGGGCCGCCTGCGCCTCGCCGTCGAGCTCACCGACCTCGGGAAGGGTGTGCGGCTCGTCATGGAGGTCGGCCATGGCGGTCTCCGTACGTCGATCAGCAGTACGGTCACCGTCGCACGGCGGACGGCCGGCTTCCTGGTGGACGGGGCGTTCGGGGTACGGACGCCGCGACGCCCCGGTCAGGTGCCCTCGGCCACCTGGATCGCCTCGTCCGGGGTGTCCCGGGAGCGGACCGGGTCGGCGATGGTGCGGTCGATGCGGTCGCGCTCCGCGGTGGCATCGAGGAGGACGACGACGAGACGGCGGAGCCCTACCCGGCGCTCGTCGAGCGGCTGAAGGGTCTCGGGCTCGCGTATCCGCACGTGGTGTACGCCGAGCCGGACGCACCGCTGTTCCGCCGGATCCGGGCCGAGTGGCCGGGGACGCTCGTCGCCAACCCGTGCTGACGGAACTCACCACGGACGCCGTCTCCCGCGCGGTCGACCGGCTGCTCGCCGCCGGGGCCGACCTGGTCGCCCTCGGACGGCCTTTCCTGGCCAACCCCGACCTGGTCGCCCGGCTGCGGCAGAAAGCGCCGCTGAACCCGCTGCGGGACCGCTACCTGATGTACGTGGGCGGGGCGGTCGGCTACACCGACTACCCCGCCCTGACCGACGGGCCGGCTCAGCCGTCCAGCGACTCGATCGTCGCGTGGGACGGCGACCGGGTCGCCTGAAGGTCGCGGGCCACGTCCTCCGCCGCGCCGAGTACGCGTACCGCGTTCTGCCAGGTCAGCTTGGCGAGGTCCGGCCTGGACCAACCGCGGTCGAGGAGCTCCGCGATCAGGTTGGGGTAGCCGGAGACGTCGTCGAGGCCGTCGGGGGTGAAGGCGGTGCCGTCGTAGTCGCCGCCGATGCCGAGGTGGTCGATGCCGGCGACCTCGCGCATGTGGTCGAGGTGGTCGGCGACCGTGGCCACGGTGGCGATCGGGCGGGGGTTGGTCTCCTCGAAGGCCCGGTGGACCTTCATCGCCTCGGCGGTGGTGGCGAGGTGGTGGAAACCGTTCGCGCGCATGTTGTCGTCGGCGGCGGCCGTCCAGTCGACCGCCGCCTGGAGGACGAACTTCGGCACGAAGGTCACCATCGCCATGCCGCCGTTGGCGGAGAGGCGTCCGAGGACGTCGTCCGGGATGTTGCGGGGGTGGTCGCACACCGCTCGCGCGGACGAGTGCGAGAAGATCACCGGCGCGGCCGTCGTGTCGAGCGCGTCCCGCATCGTCGTCGCCGCCACGTGCGAGAGGTCGACCAGCATGCCCTCGCGGTTCATCTCGCGCACGACCTCGCGGCCGAAGGCGGACAGCCCGCCGGCCTTGGGTACGTCGGTCGCGGAGTCCGCCCAGTCCACGTTGTCGTTGTGGGTGAGCGTCATGTAGCGCACGCCCAGCGCGTACAGGCCGCGCAGGGTGCCGAGCGAGTTGGCGATGGAGTGGCCGCCCTCCGCCCCCATGAGCGAGGCGATACGGCCCTCCGCGCGCGCCGTCTCCATGTCCGCGGCCGTCAGCGCGGCGCGCAGGTCCCGCGGATGGCGGGCGATGAGCCGCCGCACGCAGTCGATCTGCTCCAGCGTCGCCGGGACCGCGTCGGGCAGGTCCGCGCGCACGTACACCGACCAGTACTGCGCGCCGACCCCGCCCGCGCGCAGCCGGGGGATGTCGGTGTGCAGGTGGGCCTGCTGGTGGCCGGCGATGTCACGGGCTTCGAGGTCGTAGCGGACCTGCTCGCGCAGCGCCCAGGGCAGGTCGTTGTGGCCGTCGACGACGGGGAACTCGCGCAGGAGCTCGCGGGCCGCGTCCAGTGAGGTCATCTGCGTCACTTTCCGAAACCGAAGCCGTTCGAGCCCTCGACCTTGGCGCGCAGGCGCTTGCCCTTCTCGGTGGCCTGGTCGTTCAGCTCCTGCTGGAAGTCCCGCATGCGGGCGAGCAGCTCCTCGTCCTGGGTGGCGAGGATGCGGGCGGCCAGCAGACCGGCGTTGCGGGCACCGCCCACCGAGACCGTGGCGACCGGGACGCCGGCCGGCATCTGCACGATCGACAGCAGGCTGTCCATGCCGTCCAGGTACTTCAGGGGCACGGGCACGCCGATCACCGGCAGCGGGGTCACGGAGGCGAGCATGCCGGGGAGGTGGGCGGCGCCGCCGGCGCCCGCGATGATCACCTTGAGCCCGCGCCCGTCCGCCTGCTCGCCGTACGCGACCATCTCGCGCGGCATGCGGTGCGCGGAGACGACGTCGACCTCGTACGCGATCTCGAACTCGTCGAGGACCTGCGCGGCGGCCTCCATGACCGGCCAGTCGCTGTCCGACCCCATGACGATGCCTACAACTGGGCTCATTCGGTGATCGTGCCTCTCAGGTAACCGGCTGCGTGACGTGCGCGTTCGAGGACGTCGTCCAGGTCGTCGCCGTAGGTGTTGACGTGTCCGACCTTGCGGCCGGGCTTCACGTCCTTGCCGTACATGTGGATCTTCAGCTGGGGATCGCGGGCCATGCAGTGCAGGTACGCGGAGTACATGTCCGGGTAGTCGCCGCCGAGGACGTTGACCATGACCGTCCATCCGGCGCGCGGACGCGGGTCGCCGAGGGGGAGGTCGAGGACGGCGCGGACGTGGTTGGCGAACTGCGAGGTGATCGCGCCGTCCATCGACCAGTGGCCCGAGTTGTGCGGGCGCATCGCCAGTTCGTTGACCAGGACCCCGGGAGACCCGTCGGCGTGCCGGATCTCGAAGAGCTCGACCGCGAGGTGGCCGACCACGTCCAGTTCCTTGGCGATGCGCAGGGCCAGCTCCTCGGCGCGCAGGGCGAGGGCCCCGTCCAGGCCGGGCGCGGGCGCGATCACCGTGTCGCAGACGCCGCCCACCTGCTGCGACTCGACGACCGGGTACGCGACGGCCTGACCGTGCGGGGAGCGGACGACGTTGGCGGCGAGCTCGCGGACGTAGTCGACCTTCTCCTCCGCGAGGACGGGGACGCCGGCCCGGAAGGGGTCCGCCGCCTCCTCGGCCGAGTCGACGACCCACACGCCCTTGCCGTCGTAGCCGCCGCGGACGGTCTTGAGGACCACCGGGAAACCGTCGCCTGCGGCGCCCTCGGCCAGGCCTTCGGCGGCGAACGCGGCGACATCGGCCGGGTCGGTCACGATCCTGTGCCGGGGGCACGGAACGCCGATCGCGTCGAGCCGCGCGCGCATCACCCCCTTGTCCTGGGCGTGCACCAGCGCGTCGGGGCCCGGGCGGACGGGGATGCCGTCCGCCTCCAGCGCCCTGAGGTGCTCGGTGGGTACGTGCTCGTGATCGAAGGTGATCACATCGCACCCGCGCGCGAACTCACGGAGCGTGTCGAGATCGCGATAGTCGCCGATGACGACATCGCTCACGACCTGCGCCGCGGAATCCAGTGGGGTGTCACTGAGGAGCTTGAATCTGATGCCGAGCGGGATGCCCGCCTCGTGTGTCATACGAGCGAGCTGGCCCCCGCCGACCATGCCGACTACCGGGAACGTCACGCCCCCAGGGTATCGGCCACGCCACCGCGGCCGAATTCCGTGCCTCTTACCGGGACCTTTCCCGTCTCATACCGACCGTTTCCCCGCTTCTTCCCCGCTGGTCACCGCCCCGTGAGCCTGACCACAGGAAACCGACAAGAGTGGTGGTTAGCATGGCTGGGTTGACGAAACCGAACCCGGACGGGGGCCTGTACGACCATGGCGCATGGTTCCTCGGGGCTGAGGAGGGTCGTCCGCGAGCTCGCGAAGTTCGGAGCCGTGGGCGGCGCGGGGTTGCTCGTCAACCTCGGAGTCTTCAACCTTGTCCGGCATCTCACCGACCTTCAGGTGGTGCGGGCCAGCGTCATAGCGACGGTCGTGGCCATCGCCTTCAACTACGTGGGGTTCCGCTACTTCACCTACCGTGACCGCGACAAGAGCGGGCGGACGAAGGAAATGACGCTGTTCCTGCTGTTCAGCGCGGTGGGACTGGTGATCGAGAACGGTCTGCTGTTCGCGGCGACGTACGGCTTCGGCTGGGACAGCCCGATCCAGAGCAATGTGTTCAAGTTCGTCGGCATCGGGATCGCGACGCTGTTCCGGTTCTGGTCGTACCGGACGTGGGTGTTCCGGACGCTGCCGGCCAAGGATGCCGTGGCCGGCGCCGAATCGTTCCTGACGGTGACCGAGCAGTCCCGAGGGCCCGAACCGAGGGCCGGGCAGCGGGTCGGCTGACCGTCGCGCCCCACCGGCCTTCCCGGCCGCCCCACCGCCCCACCGTCCGGCCGCCCTACCTGACCGTCGTCTCGCCGTCCTCCGCGGTCCGCTTCTGCGGGGGCGTGCTGGACAGGAACAGCCCGAAGATCGGGGGCTGGGCCTGGAGCATCTCCAGGCGGCCGCCGTCGGCCTCCGCCAGGTCGCGGGCCACCGCCAGGCCGATGCCCGTGGAGTTGCGGCCGCTGATGGCCCGCTCGAAGATGCGGGCGCCCAGATCGGCGGGGACGCCGGGCCCCTCGTCGGTGACCTCGACCACGGACTGGTTGCCGGTGACACGGGTGCGCAGCGCCACCGTGCCGCCGCCGTGCATGAGGGAGTTCTCGATCAGGGCGGCCAGGACCTGGGCGACCGCGCCGGGTGTGCCCACCGCCCGCAGCTGGCGCTTGCCGGAGCTGACGATGGCCCGGCCCACACCGCGGTAGGCGGGGCGCCACTCGGCGAGCTGCTGCTGGATGACCTCGTCGAGGTCGAAGGTGACCGCCGAGCCGGTGCGGGGGTCCCGGGCGTTGGTCAGCAGGCGTTCGACCACGTCCGTCAGACGCTCCACCTGCGTCAGGGCGATCGTCGCCTCCTCCTTCACGGTGTCCGGGTCGTCGGTGAGGGTGATCTCCTCCAGGCGCATGGAGAGGGCCGTCAGCGGCGTGCGCAGCTGGTGGGAGGCGTCCGCCGCGAGGCGGCGCTCGGCGGTCAGCATGCGGGCGATGCGCTCGGCCGAGGCGTCGAGGACGTCGGCGACCCGGTCGAGCTCGGGAACGGAGTACCGCTTGTGCCGGGGCCGCGGGTCGCCCGAGCCCAGCCGCTCCGCCGTCTCTGCGAGATCGGTCAGGGGGGAGGCGAGCCGGTTGGCCTGCCGGATGGCCAGCAGCACCGCCGCGATCACCGCGAGCAGCGCCACCAGGCCGATGATCAGCAGCGTGCGGCCGACCTCCCGGGTGACCGTGGAGCGCGGCTCCTGCACCAGGACGGTCTCGCCCTCCTCACCCCGGGCCGTCGCCTTGATCACATCACCCTGGGGCTCGGTGCCGACCTGGATGACGGTCCGGCCGGGGATCCGGATCTCGGCGTAGCGGTCCTGCGTGACCTGGTCGCGCAGTATCTCCGCGGTGACGTGCTCCGAGCCCACCAGCCGGCTGTCCACGATGCTGGCCAGCCGCAGCGCCTCGGAGTCCACCCGTTCCTGGGCGCTGTTGCTGATCGTGCGGGTCTCGACGATGACGAGGGACACCCCGAAGACAGCGATGACGACGAGCACCACGGCGAGGGTGGACTGGATGAGACGGCGACGCACAGGACCCTCCGAGCGGTGATCTTCAGAAGCCCGATCCGGGCATTCCCCTCAAGGACGCGGGGAACTGCCCGGCACCGGCCGAACCCCACTCCCTCAGGGGCGCGGGGAACCGCGCGACCAGCCCCCACTCACCCGCACCCGACAACACGAGGCGAGGCGCAGACACCGGCCGAGCCCGCGGCTGGGGGTGCCCCCTCCGGGGGAGCTCAGCTCTTCTCGAAGCGGAAGCCCACGCCCCGCACGGTGGCGATGTAACGGGGGTTCGCCGCGTCGTCGCCGAGCTTCTTGCGCAGCCAGGAGATGTGCATGTCGAGGGTCTTGGTCGACGACCACCAGGTGGTGTCCCAGACCTCGCGCATCAGCTGGTCGCGGGTGACGACCCGGCCCGCGTCCCGGACGAGGACCCGCAGCAGGTCGAACTCCTTGGCCGTGAGCTGGAGTTCCTCCTCGCCCATCCAGGCGCGGTGCGACTCCACGTCGATGCGGACGCCGTGCGTGGCGGGCGGCTGCTGGGGCTCGGACGCGCCGCGCCGCAGCAGGGCCCGGACCCGGGCCAGCAGTTCGGCGAGCCGGAAGGGCTTGGTGACGTAGTCGTCGGCGCCCGCGTCCAGACCGACGACGGTGTCCACCTCGTCGGCGCGCGCGGTGAGGATGAGGATCGGGATGGCGTGGCCCTCCGAGCGCAGTCGGCGGGCCACCTCCAGACCGTCCATGCCGGGCAGCCCGAGGTCGAGCACGACCAGGTCGACGCCGCCCTGCATTCCGGCGTCGAGCGCGGTGGGGCCGTCCTCACGCACCTCGACCTCGTAACCTTCCCGGCGCAGGGCGCGGGCCAGCGGCTCCGAGATGGACGCGTCGTCCTCGGCGAGCAGTACACGGGTCATGAGCTGATGGTAGTCCGCGCCGGGCGGCGGCCGAAGTGTGATCGCCCAGCTGCTTCTTACTCACGGACATGCCGGACAGCCGACGTACCGAGCGGCCGGCCGTCCCTCCGTCGATCTTGGTACGGACCTACGGTCGGTGGATGGCATCCTGGTGGAGACCTTCAAAACCTCGCCCACGGTTCCTTGATCACCTGTGATCCGTGTCTCAAGTCCTTCCATATCAGGCGTTGTGCTGCCGTATGGTGAAGTAACGCCTGTAGCACGCACGGACCTTCGGCGGTCGGCTCGACGTCGAGGGTCTCCTTTGTGTGCGGGCCGGTCCCCGCCGGCCTCCCAAGGAATGACCTGTGGCCGGGCCCCCGACTCGATGGGGGCGTGGATCCCGGTGGTCGCCGTCCGCCGCTCCGAGACCCGGAGCGGACTCCCCCGGGGCGTGGGGGTGGACGACGCGGTCCGCCGGTGCCGGCCGCCCCCCACCGGGCGCGCAACGCTCCACTGCGGCGCGCGTCCCGAGCAGCAAGGAACGACATGGCGTCCAGCCTGACGAAGGACTCGGTCCGCCCGGGCACACCCGGCTCCGGGAAGACCTTCTTCGGCCACCCCCGCGGACTGGCCACTCTCTTCATGACCGAGATGTGGGAGCGTTTCTCCTACTACGGCATGAGGGCCCTGCTCCCGCTGTACCTGGTCGCTCCCGGCGGCCTGCACCTCAGCGCCGCGACCGCGACCGCGATCTACTCGGTCTACCTGTCGCTCGTGTACCTGCTCGCGCTGCCCGGCGGCTGGTTCGCGGACCGCGTGCTCGGCCCCCGCAAGACCGTCGCCGTCGCCGGCGCGATCATCATGC
This sequence comes from Streptomyces sp. NBC_00080, assembly GCF_045041255.1. Lineage (NCBI taxonomy): Bacteria > Bacillati > Actinomycetota > Actinomycetes > Kitasatosporales > Streptomycetaceae > Streptomyces > Streptomyces sp. NBC_00080. The sequence continues at coordinate 5,596,836 of NZ_CP108235.1, read as the reverse complement.
TCGGCCACCTGACCCTCGCACTGCCGAACGCCGGCAACTTCTACGGGGGCCTCGGCCTGGTCGCCATCGGCTCCGGCCTGCTCAAGGCCAACATCTCGACGATGGTCGGCCACCTCTACGACGGGCCCGACGACCCGCGCCGCGACGGTGGCTTCACGCTCTTCTACATCGGCATCAACCTGGGCGCGTTCGCCGCGCCGCTGATCATCGGCACCATCGGTGAGAACGTCAACTGGCACCTGGGCTTCGCGCTGGCCGCGCTCGGCATGGGTCTGGGCCTCGCCCAGTTCCTGCTCGGCAGCCGCCACCTGAGCTCCCGCTCCGACGTCGTCCCCACGCCGCTGTCCGCGCAGGAGAAGGCGGCCACCCTGCGGAAGGCCGCGTTCTGGGCGGCCGTCGCGATCGTCTTCTACGCCGTCGTCGGTGTCTCCGGCGTCTACACGCTGAACTGGCTGCTGGTCCCGATCACCGTCGCCGGTCTGGTCATCCCGGTCCTCGTCATCGCCCGGATGAAGCGCGACAAGGAGCTGGACCGCGCCGAGCAGTCCAAGCTGACCGCGTACATCTGGTTCTTCGTCGCCGCCGCCGTGTTCTGGATGATCTACGACCAGGGCGGCTCGACGCTGTCCCTGTTCGCCGACTCCTCCGCGAAGAACAGCGTCCTCGGCTGGGACTTCCCCGTCTCCTGGTACCAGTCGGTCAACCCGGTCCTGATCATGGCCCTGGCCCCGCTCTTCGCCTGGGCCTGGCTGGCCCTGGCCCGGCGCGGCAAGGAGCCGAGCACCGCGACGAAGTTCGCGATGGGTCTCGTCCTGGTCGGCGCGTCCTTCTTCCTCTTCCTGGCCCCGCTGTCGATCGCCGAGGGCGGTCACAAGGCGGCCGCGCTGTGGCTGGCGGCGATCTACTTCGTGCAGACCGTCGGCGAGCTGACCCTCTCCCCGGTCGGCCTGTCGGTCACCACGAAGATGGCTCCCGCGAAGTACGCCTCGCAGATGATGGGCGTCTGGTTCCTGGCCGTCACCGCCGGTGACGCCACGACCGGCCTGCTGTCCATCGCCGGCGTCGACCTCAACAAGACGGGCATAGTGGCCCTGGAGGCGGTGCTCGCCGTCATCGCCGGTGTGGCGGTGTGGATGTACCGCAAGAAGGTCAAGGGGCTCATGGGCGACGTCCACTGACGTCCGCTCCCCCCGCATGACGGAGGGCCGCCGTACCCACGTGGGTACGGCGGCCCTCCGTCGTTGCGGCCCTACGTCGTTGCGGCCCTACGTCGTTGCGGCCCTACGTCGTTGCGGCCCTCCGTCGTTGCGGCCCTCCGTCGTCGCGCCCCGCGCGGCTCAGCTCGCCCTTCTCCTGGGCATGAACGTGAACACCGCGCCGCCCAGCAGGATCGCCGTACCCGCGACCAGGCCCAGCGCCTTCAGGGTGCCGTGGTCGCCGGAGCCCGTCTCCGCGAGGCCGCCGCTCGTCGACGTGGACCCGCCCGAGGACGACGAGGAGCCACTGCCCCCGGACGCGCCGCTCGCCTGTTCCGCGGTGTCCAGCGTCAAGGAGACGGCCGTGCTGTCGGGAGTGCAGGTGGTGGTCGTGCCCATGGCTTCGATCGTGAGGACCCCCGGGGAGAGCGTGGACTCACCGGTCGCGCCGGGCTTGTAGACGCCCGTGAGGTCCGGGATCTCGATCGGTTCGTTCTGCGGGATGGGCTCGGAGTTCAGCGGGCCCTCCACCGTGACCGAGCCCTCGTCCGCGCCGCCCAGCACGATCTGCATGGTCGGCTTCACCTTGCCGGCCGGGATGTCGATCGGGCTGTCCATGACCGATTTCTTGAACTGCACGGTGAGGTCGTAACTCCCGCCGCTCTTCTTGGCGTTGATCTGGATCGGCGAGGTCGCCTTCTTCTCGCCGATCGGTGACTGGCAGGTGTAGGGGATGTCGACGACCTTGCCGGTGAAGTCGGTCTGGCCGCCGTCACCGCCGCTCTCGGACACCGAAGGGGAAGTGCTGGGCGTACCGGACGCGCTCGCCGAGGGCGACTGGCTCTGGCTCTGCGAGGGGTCGGGGGACGTACTCGGCGAGCCCGAGCCGGAACCCGAACTCCCCTCCCCCGCCGTCACGGTGATGGTCGCCGCCGGCTGGACGGCCTCCGTCGGCGCGCACTTGGTGTCCGTGGACAGCGCGTTGACGACGTACGCGTCCGGGGTCAGCGTCACCTGCCCGGCCGCCGTCAGCTTCAGCGTGCCCTTCATGTCGGACAGCGTCATCGCGCCGCCCTTGGGGATCGCAGGGTTCTCGCGCGGCCCCTGCATCGCGATGTCGGCGGTCTGCGCGCCGGCCGTCTTGAGGGTGCCGGACGGCTGGACCGAGTTCGCGGGCAGGTCGATGATGTCGGGGTTCTTCGACGCGGCCTGGGTGAACTTCCAGACGACGTCGACGGTGTCGCCGACCTTCGCCGTCGCCGGGGCGGTGATCTCGACCTTGGTGGTGCCGTTGACGTCGGGCAGACCGATGCCCGAGGGCGGAACGCACTTGGTGGCGTAGGCCACCTCGGCGGCCTGGGCCTGCCCTGCGCTCACGCCCAGCAGGACTGCCGCCCCGGTCAACAGGACGGCGGCGCCCGCCGCTGCCGCTCGCTTCCGCGCGGGCGCACGGTCAGGTGATACGGCTCTCTCACTCACGTGGATCCCTTCCTGCCGGGAGTCGTGGGACTCGTCGGATGGTCTTCGTGCGGTGCGGAGAGCCGGCCCGCCGGGCCCGGACCGGTGTCCGGGGTGAACCACGGCAGGGTCGCGTTCGGGGTGGGGGGTGGCTCGGTTCCCGGGAGCGCGACCGCCGTCCCGCGCCTGCGCCTGCGTCCGTGCCCGGGAGCGGGCGAGGGCCGCCGGACGGCGTGGCGCGGGCGTACCCGGTCCACCACCGCCATCCCGATGCGGAAGACCGCCGCCGGCACCACCAGGCAGAGCAGGATCCAGAACAGGGTCACGCCCCAGGGGCGGCCCACCCCCCACGGCTGTTCGGCGAGGACCTTCCCGCCGTACTTGAGGGAGACGGTGTAGTCGCCGTGGGCGCCGGCGGTGAGTTCGACGGGCAGTTCGACGCGGGTCTTCCCGCCGGGGCCGATCGTGCCGTGCCACTGCCGCTCGTCCCACTGCGGGGCGAACACCCCGTGGGCGGTGCCGACCTGGAATACGGGGTTCTCGACGGCCGCGGTGCCCACGTTGCCGACGGTGAAGGCCAGGGTGCGGGAGGGCGGCGCGCCGAACCAGGTCAGCAGGGAGCCCGAGCCGTCGAGCCGGGTGTCGCTGAGCACGGACAGGCGTCCGCCGGCCGTCTGCGCGGGAAGCGGTTCGACCGGGTGCCCGGCCACCTGGAACACCGCGTCGGCCTGCGCCTTCGCTCCGGTCGCGGTGGCCACGTGCACCACGCAAGGGCACGGCACCGGCGGCTCGGTCACCGGCAGGGCCCGGCTGAAACGGCCGTCGGCGTCGGTGGTGACGGCGCGGCCGTCGGCGTTGGCACAGGAGTTGGTGCCGCCGACCACGCCCCGGGCCGGTGTCGCCTGCCCGCAGATCAGCAGCATCAGCAGCGTGCGCGAGCGCCAGCCGGTTCCGTTGACGGTGATCGAACCGCCCGTGCCCGCCTGCGCCGTCGAGAGGGTGACGGCCGGCTTGCCCTGCGCGGCGGCGGCCGGGTCGGCCGAGGGCAGCGAGAGCGTGAGCAGCATCAGCAGCAGGGCCGGCACCAGCGCCGTGATCCGGGGCTTGCCTCTCATGTCAGTGCTCCCGTCACCGCGGCCCGGTTCGTGACCGTTGCGCGTCCACGTCGGCGTCGCCGTACCGCCACCGCGGCCGCCGCGACCGACAGCGCGCCGGCCGCCGTGCCCGCCGCCGCGCCCCAGGGCACGAACCGCGCCGACGCCCGCCCGGTGGCCCGCGCCGCGCCCGGCGCGGTCACCGTGAGGCGGACGGTGACGGCGTCCAGGGCCGGACGGTCGGGCCACGGTTCGTCGAGCGTGAGGCGGCGGCCCGGGGGCAGCCGGACGGGCAGGGTGCGCGGAGCGCGATCCAGGACGGCGCCGAGGACGCCGTCCGCGTGTACGGCGAGCCGCGGGACGAGGGCCGTGGTGCCGCGGTTGACCAGCTCGTACGTGATGCGGTCGCCGCGCACGGCCACGTGCTCGACGGTCAGCGCGGCCAGCTCGGGGCCGCCGACCCGGATCAGCAGCCGGACGGCGGACTCCCGGCCGGTGGAGTCCCGTACGAGGAGGCGGCCGACGCGGTCGCCGGGCGGCGCGTCCGCCGGGACCGTCACCGTGAAGGGCACCTCGGCGCGGGTGCGGGCGGGGATGCCGAGGGCCGGTTCGGCGAAGGCGACCCGGAGCCCGTCGCCGGTGGCGCGCAGCCGTACGGTGAGCGGCCCCGTGCCCCGGTTCGTCACGGAGAGCGTGTCCTGGAGCACCGCCCCGGGCGTGCCCTCCGCGTAGAAGGACGGCCGTCCCCCACCGGAGGGCGCGACCGACCAGCCGCCGGGGGTGGCCGGGGTGGCCGCCAGCAGCAGCGGCAACGACAGGGTCAGCAGCAGGGCACGGGCGGCGGCGTACGGCATCGGCGGCTCCAGCACTCGTACGAGGGAACGGTCAGCGGGGGACGCGTGCCGTCCCGCCCCGCCGGGTCAGCCACAGGGCACCCGCCGCGCCCGCGAGCAGCACGGTGCCGCCGAGGGTGCCGAGGGCGATGGCGGAGTCCTCGGGGCCGGTCTGCGGGAGGCCGCCGCCGGAGCCGCCGCCGCCCGTGCTGCCGCCGCCCGTGCTGCTCCCGCCGCTCGTGCTGCTCCCGCCGCCCGACGCGGTCACGTCGAGGGTCAGCGAGGGGCCGGCGTTGTCGGTGGGCGTGCAGGTGGTGGTCGTCCCGAGCGCCTTGATGGTGAGCACGCCGGCCGTGAAGGTGACCTTGCCGGTCTTCTTCGGGGTGTACGTGCCGCTCAGGTCGTTGATCTTGATGGGGGTGTTCTCGGGGATCGCGGCCTGGTTGGCGGGGCCGGAGACCTCGAGGGTGCCGCTGTCGGCACCGCCCAGTCTGATCGTGGCGCTCGGCTTCATGGAGCCCGCGCCGAGTTCGACGGGACTGGACGAGACGCCCTTCTGCCAGGACATGGTGATCTTGTAGCCGCTGCCGCTCCTGACGCCCTTGATGTCGATGGGCGACACGGCGCTCTTGTCGCCGATGGGCGTCTTACAGGCGTAGTTGACGTTCACGACCTCGGCCATGGCAGCGGGGGCGGCCATCCACACCGCCGAGCCGGCCAGGGCCGCGGCAGTCGCGAGCGCGGCGGTTCGCTTCCGGTACGACACGGTCCCGTCCCCTCACTCCCACCGCCCCGCCTTACTGACGAGGCATCAGATTGAGCCGTCAAGGTACGCCCGGGGCGATGAGGAGGGAAGAGAACGTACGCGCCGGAGTTGTGGCGATCCGGCGCGCGGATCCAGGGGGTTTCGAGAACACGCGGCCCCCGGCGCCACCGCGCCACAGAACCGACGGCCACCCCGAAATGGCCGATCCCACTCACACACTCCCGGGGCCGGTCGGCCGGAAGTCGGCCCACGGGGCTGACCGACCGGGAGTAGGTCTCGGGAGGCCGGTCGGAGTCCGCTCGCCCTGAAGTCGGCCGAGGGGTCCGCTCGTCCTGCCGTCGGTTCGGGCAGTCCGGGAGTCGGGCTCAGGCGGGAGGTTCCGTGGGCCCGGGGTGGGTGGTTCCCGGGCCCTGGGGTGGTCAGGCCGGGGCGCCCAGTTCCGCCCAGACCGTCTTGCCCGTGATGTCCGGGGTCCGTACGACACCCCAGTCCAGGCAGAGACGCTGGACGATGAACATGCCGTGGCCGCCGGGGCGGCCCGCCCGGTGCGGGGTGCGGGGGGCCGGCTGGCCCGTACCGCGGTCCGAGACCTCGACGCGGATCACCTTGTTGTCGCAGGTGAGGACCATCGCGTCCGGCCCCTCGGCGTGCAGGCACGCGTTGGTGACCAGCTCGGAGACGACGAGCAGCACGTCCTCCGCGGCGGCCCGTTGGTCGGCGGTGGCCGCGGGCAGCCAGGCCCACGCGTAGAGCGCCTGGCGGGCGAAGTCGCGGGCGAGCGGGACGACCCCGCTGGCGCCGTCGAAGCTCAGCCGACGTACCTGGCGGCCGCCCGGCGACCCGGACGCCACGGTCGCCGCGCCCCCTTGGGACGCCTCGACTCCCGGTGCGCCCGCTTGGGACGCCCCAGGAGCGTCGCCGGGCTCCGGGCCGCGGTCGCCCGGCGAACAAGGCCGGGTGGTGCTCATCAGCGCTTCACCTCACCGATTCCCCGATTCACCGGTTCACAATTCACAAGTCGGATCACTGCAGGTCTGTACGTAGGCGGACGGCGTTCGCGTCGGCATCGCCGCCGACATGTTCGGGTTCAGGATGTCTCCTGCCCGAGAGAACCGCCGGAACACCCCCCGTTCACGTCCGTTCGCACCCGTTTCCGGCGGACGGCGAAGCTCAGCCGTCCTCGTCACGCTCGTCGTGCCCGTCGCTCAGGGCCTCTTCGACCGTGGCGTGCACGGTGAACACCGCGTCCGCGCCGGTGATCTCGAAGACCCGCGCCACCACGGGCAGCATGCCCGCCAGATGGACCCCGCCGCCCGCGGCTTCCGCCTTCAGGCGGGCGCCGAGCAGCACGTTGAGCCCGGTGGAGTCGCAGAACTCCAAACGGGTGCAGTCCACCACCAGGCGACTGAGCCCCTTGGAGAGGCAGTCGTCGAGTGGCTCACGCAACAGATCGGCGGTGTGGTGATCCAACTCACCCGCCGGGGTCACCACGGCGCTGGAGCCCTCTTGCCGCACCTCGACCAGAAGCCGGCCAGACTGTGCGCTGCCGACCGTCCCGCGGTCCATGCCGTCTCTTCTCCTGGGGTCGTTGACTGCTTCCTGACGCCCTCGCACCCTACGCCTTCGACCCGCGCCTCAACACCCGAACAATCACACACAAACGGACATACTCGGACAAAATGCACTTGCGGCGGGGCAAGTAAAGCGGGTAGGGCTAGTAGAAGCACGTAACCGACACGGCCGGCTTTGGAGGCGCCGCACACCGCAGTGCGCTCACTGGCTTCGGCAGCCATACGCCGAGAACGATGGAGGACATCATGTCACCCCGGCTCGACGCACCGCCTACCCGCGGAGCGACGTCGACACCCCCTCCGGAACAAGAACATCTGAAACCCATCGCGCAGGACCTGGCACCGGACGTCGACCCCACCGACGTCCTCGCCGGACTTCCGGAGATCCCCCCGTACGACGAGGTCGGAGCCGTCGACGCACGGGCCCTGTCCAAGACCCTGTTCGCACGGCTCGAATCCCTCGAAGAGGGCACGTACGCGTACTCGTACGTCCGCAACACCCTCGTCGAACTGAACCTCGCCCTGGTCAAGTTCGCCGCCTCCCGGTTCCGCTCCCGCAGTGAGCCGATGGAGGACATCATCCAGGTCGGCACCATCGGCCTGATCAAGGCGATCGACCGCTTCGAGCTGTCGCGCGGCGTCGAGTTCCCGACCTTCGCGATGCCAACCATCATCGGCGAGATCAAGCGCTTCTTCCGCGACACGTCGTGGTCGGTGCGCGTCCCGCGCCGGCTCCAGGAGCTCCGGCTCGACCTGGCCAAGGCGGGCGACGAACTGTCCCAGAAGCTCGACCGGGCGCCCACCGTCGTGGAGCTGGCCGAGCGTCTCGGCATCTCCAACGAGGAGGTCGTCGAGGGCATGGCCGCGTCCAACGCGTACACGGCCTCGTCGCTGGACGCGCAGCCGGAGGACGACGACTCCGAAGGCACCCTCGCCGACCGCATCGGCTACGAGGACCACGGACTCGAAGGCATCGAGTACGTGGAGTCGCTGAAGCCGCTGATCGCGGAACTCCCGTCCCGCGACCGGCAGATACTCTCGCTCCGCTTCGTCGCCGGTCTGACCCAGTCGGAGATCGGCGAGGAGCTCGGCATCTCGCAGATGCACGTGTCGCGGCTGCTGTCGCGGACCCTGGTGCGGCTGCGGAAGGGGCTGACGGTCGAGGAGTGACCCGTCCCGTCCGTGTCCGGGTGCGCTCCCGGGCACGGACGCCGGTGTCACCCCGGCCCCTCGCCTCCGCCCTCTCTCGTTACCGTCGGAAACCTCCCCACGGAACCCCTCGGGCCACTAGGGTCACCTCCACCACAGACTGACCGGTACGTCAGCACCGGACGCGGCGCGCTGCGCATCCGGCGAGGAGGCGACCCCCATGGCCCGTGCCGACGTGGACGGCGGCGGAAACCGTGACGGTGACGACGGCGGTCACGGCGGCGGCGACGTGAGCGCCGACGTCTCGGACGCGCACCTCACCGACCGGCTCCGCGCCGCCCCCGCCGCCGCGTACCCGGCGCTGCGCGCGCTCCGCGCCCGCCACCAGCCCGCCGTCCTGGCCTACGCCCGCCTCTGCACGACCGGCGAACCGGCGGCACGGCGCCTCGCGGCCGAGGCGTTCACCCTCGCCGCCCGGGAGACCGCCCGCGGCAACGACCCCGGCGGGTCCTGGCGCCACCGCCTCCTGCTGCTGTCCGGGCAGGTGGCCACCGACTGGGCCCTCGACGACCGGGCCGGCGGCCTGGACGCGGGACTGCTGCTCGTCCTCAACACGGCGGCCCCCGGCGGCCCGGTGCCGCCGCTGCTCGCCGCGTTCCGTTCCCTGCCCTCCCGCACGCAGGGCCTCGTCTGGTACGGCGTCGTGGAGCGCGAGCCCGTCGAACGGACGGCCACGCTGCTCGGCCTGACCCCCGAGGACGTCACGTACGGCACGGGCCCCGCCCTGCACCTCCTGGCCCAGGCCTGCCTCCGGCACCGGCTCGCCGCCTCCGACGACCCGCGCTGCGGGGACTTCCGCCGGCTGATCGAGCAGTCCGTACGGCCGGACGCCCCGCGGCACAGCCCCGACCTCGAAGCCCACAGGGCGCACTGCCCGCACTGCGCGACCGCCTACGAGGAACAGTGCGCGCTGCGCGACGATCCTCGCGGGGCGCTGGCGGAGGGGTTGCTGGTGTGGGGCGGGTCGGCGTACGTGAGGGACGACCGGCAGCCGTCCGGCGGCCGGGGACCGGCGGCCGCGAGACGACCGTCGCGGCGGGTGGCGCTGGCCTCGGCCGCGTTGGGGGTGGCGGTGGTGCCCTTGGCGGTGGCTCTGCTGCTGACCTCGGGCGACTCCGGCGACGCGCAGGACGCGGCGGGAGCCGTCGTCACCGGGCCGTCGGTGGTCCCGCCGGTGACCGTGACGGCGACGGCCCCGGCGCCGCCCGCCTCCTCCCCTGCCTCCCCCTCGCCGTCCCCGACGCCGAGTCCGTCCCCCTCCCGTACGAGCGCCCCGCCGGAGCCGGAGCCCACGCCGTCACCGACCCGCGCGCCCGGTGGGACGTTCGCCCAGGTCGTGAACGCGGACAGCGGGCGCTGCCTGGAGGTGGCGGGCGACTTCGACAACGGCACGGACGTGGTGACGGTCCCGTGTTCCGGCTCGCCCAGCCAGCGGTGGCGGGTGGACGCGGCGCGCGGGGTGCTCCAGTCGTACGCCGACCAGGACTTCTGTCTGGACAGCAGGGGGTCCGTGGACAAGGGCGTGGGGGTGTGGGAGTGCGCCTCCGTGGACGGCGATCACGGGGCGAACCTGCGGTTCACCGTGGACGGCGACGGGACCGTCCGCCCGGCGATCGCGATCCTGACGGCGCTGACGGCGGACGCGGGCGGCGGGGTGTCGCTGGAACCGCTGGACGAGGACGGGGACCAGTTGTGGCGGGCCGGGGCGGCCTGAGCACGGGACGCGGTCCCCGCCGTCGGGTGTCCTCATGCTGAAAACCCCCTGGCCGGATTCCCGTCGCTGACTACGCTGGCCCGGCCCTCTGACCAGCAGAGCCGCTGGGCCAGCCGCGTCATCTGCTCATGAGGAGCCCCATGCCCGACTCCCCTGCCTCGGCCGCTCCTGCCTCGGCCGCTCCTGCCTTGCCCGCTCCGGCCTCGCCCGCCCCGGCTGCCGGTTCCTCAGCGCTCGGGCGGCTCGCCGATCTGCCCGTTCTGCTCGTCGCCGTCGTCTGGGGTTCCAGCTATCTCGCCGCCAAGGGCGTCACCACGGCGGACACCGTGCCGGCCGTGCTGGTGCTGCGGTTCGCCGTGGTGCTGCCGGTGCTGGCGGTCGTGGGGTGGCGGCGGCTGCGCGCGCTGAGCGGGCCGCAGTGGCGCGGGGCCGGGGTGCTCGGGCTGATCCTGGCCGGGATCTTCCTGCTGGAGACCTACGGCGTCGTGCACACCTCCGCGACCAACGCCGGGCTGATCATCAGCCTGACCATGGTGTTCACGCCGCTCGCGGAGAGCCGGGTGCGCGGGGTGCGGCTGCCGGGGGCGTTCATGGCGGCGGCGGGGCTGTCGGTACTCGGTGTGGCGCTGCTGACGCAGGGCGCCGGGTTCACCGCTCCGTCCGGCGGCGATCTGCTGATGCTGGGGGCGGCCGTCGCCCGCACCGTGCACGTGCTGGCCATGGCGCGCATGGACTCGGTGCGCGGCGCCGACGCGCTGTCGCTGACGACGGTCCAACTGGGCTCCGCGGTGGCCGTGTTCGCGCTGCTGGTGGCGCTGCCGGGGGCGGGCGCCTCGCCGTGGGCGGCCGCGGCGGACTTCGACGGCGGCGACTGGCTGGGGCTGGTCTACCTCTCCGTGTTCTGCACGCTGTTCGCGTTCTTCGTCCAGATGTGGGCGGTCCGCCGCACGTCGCCGTCCCGGGTCAGTCTGCTGCTGGGCACCGAGCCGGTGTGGGCGGCGGCCGTGGGCATCGCGCTGGCCGGGGACCGGCCGGGGTGGCTCGGCTTCGTGGGCGCGGTGCTCGTGCTCCTCGGCACCGGATGGGGTCGGACGGTGACGGACCGGGACAAGGGGCCGGGGTCGGCTCAGACGACCCGTACGCCGCGCCGCCACACCCCCGAGACGAGCGGCACGCCGGGCCGGTAGGCCAGGTGGACGTGACTCGGGGCGTCCAGGAGGGTCAGGTCGGCACGGGCGCCGGGGACCACGCGGCCCACGTCCGTGCGACGCAGGGCCGCGGCACCGCCTGCGGTCGCCGACCACACCGCCTCGTCGGGTGTCATCCCCATGTCCCGCACCGCGAGCGCGATGCAGAACGGCACCGACGAGGTGAAGGACGAGCCGGGGTTGCAGTCCGTGGAGAGGGCGACGGTGACGCCCGCGTCCAGCAGCCGGCGCGCGTTCGGCCACTCGGCCCGGGTGGAGAACTCGGCGCCGGGCAGCAGCGTGGCGACCGTGTCGCCGCTCGCGAGCGCGTCCACGTCCGCGTCCGTGAGGTGCGTGCAGTGGTCGGCGCTGGCCGCGTCCAGCTCGACCGCCAGCTGCACGCCGGGCCCGTAGGAGAGCTGGTTGGCGTGGATGCGGGGGTGCAGTCCCTTCGCCCTGCCCGCGGTGAGGATCGCGCGGGCCTGGTCGCCGTCGAAGGCGCCCTTCTCGCAGAAGACGTCGATCCAGCGGGCGTGCGGGGCGCAGGCGTCGAGCATCTCGCCGGTGACCAGGGCCACGTAGCCGGCCGGGTCGTCGGCGTAGTCGGGAGAGACGATGTGCGCGCCGAGGTAGGTGACCTCGTCGGTGTGCCGGGCGGCGAGGCGCAGGGCGCGGGCCTCGTCGGCGACCGTCAGGCCGTAGCCCGACTTGGTCTCGAAGGTCGTGGTGCCCTGGCGCAGCGCCTCGGACAGGAAACGGGTGAGGTTCGCCTCCAGTTCCCCGTCGGTGGCCGCCCGGGTGGCCGCCACCGTCGTGCGGATGCCGCCCGCCGTGTAACCGCGGCCCGACATACGGGCGTTGAACTCCTCGGTGCGGTCGCCCGCGAAGACCAGGTGGGAGTGGGAGTCGACGAAGCCCGGGAGCACCGCCCGGCCGCCGGCGTCGACCCGGTTGTCAGTGGCGGGTGCTTTGCTTGATTCACCGGTCCACACGACGCGGTCGCCCTCGATGACGACAGCCGCGTCCCGGACCAGCCCGAGCGGGGAAGTGTCGCCGAGGGAGGGATCGTTGGTGACCAGCGTGGCGATGTTCGTGATGACGGTGGTCGTGCCGGTCGTGCCGGTCGTGCCGGTGCTGCTGCTCATCGTCGTGTCCTCGTGGGGGCGGGAGCCGGTGGTGGTCGCTAGACGTGCAGGGCTGCCACGGCCCGCGCGAGGGCCTGCGGCACATCCGGTACGAGCGTGTGCGCCCCGTCGCGTACGACGTGACGCCCGGCGACGACCGTATGGCGTACGTCCGCCGCGGTCGCCGCGAATACGGCCGTCTCGGCGCCGAGCCTGGGCACCGGTCCCGCCGTCCTGACCGAGTCGAGCGCGATGGTCGTGAAGTCGGCGGCCGCGCCGGTCTCCAGGGTGCCCGCGTCCGGGTTGCCGAGGGCCGCGTGGCCGTCGGCGGAGGCGGCGCGCAGCAGGGCGGCCGCCGTCCAGTGGCCCCGGGTGCGGGTGCGCAGCCGCTCGTTCAGCTCCATCGCGCGGGCCTCTTCGAGCAGGTCGATGACGGCGTGGCTGTCGGAGCCGAGGGACAGCGGTGAGCCCGCGGCCTGCAGGGCGACGGCCGGGCCGATGCCGTCGGCGAGGTCCCGTTCGGTCGTCGGGCACATGCAGGTGCCGGTCGCGGAGCGGCCGAGGAGGGCGATGTCCTCGTCGGTGAGATGGGTGTTGTGGACGCCGGTGGTACGCGGTCCGAGGACGCCGTGCTCGGCGAGCAGTTGGGTGGGCGTGCGGCCGTGGGCCTCGCGGCAGGCGTCGTTCTCGGCGGTCTGCTCGGACAGGTGCACATGCAGCGGCGCCCGGCGCTCCTCGGCCCAGCGCGCCACCGTCGCCAGTTGTCCGGCGGGCACGGCCCGTACGGAGTGGATCGCCGCCCCGATCCTCGCGTGATCCCGTTCCTTGAGAAGTGAACAGCGTGCGGCCCAGGCGTCCGCGTCGCCGTCGGAGAAGCGGACCTGGTGGGCGTTGGGGGGCTGTCCGAAGCCGGCGGACAGATAGGCGGTGTCGAGGAGGGTGATCCGGACACCGGCTTCGGCGGCGGCCTCGATCAGGGCCTCGCCCATGGCGTTGGGGTCGGCGTAGGGGGTGCCGCCGGGCGCGTGGTGCAGGTAGTGGAACTCGCCGACGGCCGTGATGCCGGCCAGCGCCATCTCGGCGTACACGGCACGGGCCAGCTGGTGATAGGTCTCCGGGGTGAGCCGGTCGGCGACGGAGTACATGACCTCGCGCCAGGTCCAGAAGGTGCCGGAGCCGACCTGGACGGTGCCGCGCAGGGCACGGTGGAAGGCGTGGCTGTGGGCGTTCGCCAGGCCGGGCAGGGTGAGGCCGCGCAGGATCTCGGCGCCGGGCGGCGGGGTGTCGACGCCCGTCCGGACGGCGGTGATGCGGCCGTCCGTCACCTCCAGGGCGACGCCCGGCTCGACCTTCGTGCCGAGCCAGGCGTGCTCCAGCCAGTACGTCCGTGTCCGCTGCGTGGGGGTCACCGGCAGGCCAGTCCTTCCAGTACGTCGGCGAGGGCGTGCACCCCGGCCACGCAGTCGTCCTCGGCGGCGAACTCGGCCGGGGAGTGCGAGACGCCCGTGGGGTTGCGCACGAACAGCATGGCGGTCGGGATGGTCCCGGAGAGGATTCCGGCGTCGTGTCCGGCGCCGGTGCCCAGGACCGGGACCTTGAGGTCCGTGTCGCTGCCGAGGATGCGGGCGAGTTCGTCGCGCAGGGCGTGGTCGAACTCGACGACGGGCGTGAACGACTCACGGACGACGTCCAGGTCGATGCCGTGGACCTCGGCGTACTCGCGGGCGGCCTTCTCCACACCGCCGACCACGGTGTCGAGAGCGGCCTGGTCTGCGGCGCGGGAGTCGAGCCAGCCGCGCACCAGGGAGGGGATGGCGTTGACGCCGTTGGGCTCGACGGAGATCTTGCCGAACGTGGCGACGGCGCCCGCGAGCCGGGCCTCCCGGCGGGCGGCCAGCACGGTCTCGGCGTACGGCAGCATCGGGTCGCGCCGGTCCACGAGGCGGGTGGTGCCGGCGTGGTTGGCCTCGCCCCGGAAGTCGAACCGCCAGCGTCCGTGCGGCCAGATGGCGCTGGCCAGGCCGACCCGGTCGCCGCTCAGGTCGAGGGCGCGCCCCTGCTCCACGTGCAGCTCCACGAAGGCGCCGATCCGGGCGAGCCGCTCCGGGTCCGCGCCGATGGCGTCGGGGTCGTGGCCGGCGGCCTCCATGGCCTGCGGGAGGGTGATCCCGTCGCCGTCGGTGAGCCGGTGGGCCTGTTCCACGGTGAGCCGGCCCGCGGTGAGCCGGGAGCCGACGCAGGCGAGTCCGAAGCGGGCGCCCTCCTCGTCACCGAAGTTCACGAGAGCGAGCGGCTTGCTGAACGTGACGTCCCGAGCGCGGAGTTCGTCGAGCGCGGCGAAGGAGGACACCACGCCCAGGGGTCCGTCGAAGGCGCCGCCGTCCGGCACCGAGTCGAGATGTGAGCCGGTGACGACGGCGTCGCCGGCCGCCGGGTCGCCGAGCCACGCCCACTGGTTGCCGTTGCGGTCGACCTCGTACGTCAGGCCCCGTGCCTCGGCCTGCTCCCTGAACCACTCCCGGCAGTCGGTGTCGGCGGCGGTCCAGGCGTAGCGGCGGTAGCCGCAGGACTCGGAGTGCCGACCGATGGGGGCCAGTTCACGCCACATCTCCTGGAAGGACGCACCAGCCGCCACCGGCTGCGGGCAGTCGTTCCGCGGGGTGGAACCGGTGGGCACGGCCGAACCCGCGGTCGGCGACGAGGGCTCGGCCCCCGCCGGACCGTTGCCGCCCCTCTCGTCTCCCGGAAGGGTCACGCTTCGTCACCTTCACGCATGGGCACCCGCACGCCCCGCTCGTCGGCGACCGATTCCGCGATGTCGTACCCGGCGTCCACGTGCCGGATGACGCCCATGCCGGGGTCGTTGGTGAGGACGCGGCGGATCTTCTCGCCGGCGAGCTTGGTGCCGTCCGCCACGGAGACCTGGCCGGCGTGGATGGAGCGGCCCATGCCGACGCCGCCGCCGTGGTGGATCGACACCCAGGACGCCCCGGAGGCCACGTTGACCATGGCGTTCAGCAGGGGCCAGTCGGCGATCGCGTCGGAGCCGTCGAGCATCGCCTCGGTCTCGCGGTACGGGGAGGCGACGGAACCGCAGTCGAGGTGGTCGCGGCCGATGGCCAGCGGGGCCGCGAGCTCGCCCGACGCCACCATGTCGTTGAAGCGCTCGCCGGCCTTGTCGCGCTCGCCGTAGCCGAGCCAGCAGATACGGGCGGGCAGGCCCTGGAAGTGGACGCGCTCACCGGCCAGCTTGATCCAGCGGGCCAGCGACTCGTTCTCCGGGAAGAGGTCGAGCATCGCCCTGTCGGTCTTGGCGATGTCGGCCGGGTCCCCGGAGAGCGCCGCCCAGCGGAAGGGGCCCTTGCCCTCGCAGAACAGCGGGCGGATATAGGCGGGGACGAAGCCCGGGAAGGCGAACGCCCGGTCGTATCCGGCGAGTTGGGCCTCGCCGCGAATGGAGTTGCCGTAGTCGAAGACCTCGGCGCCGGCGTCCATGAAGCCGACCATCGCCTCGACGTGCTTCGCCATCGACTCGCGGGCCCGGGTGGTGAAGCCGGCCGGGTCCTTCTCGGCGGCGTCGGCCATGTCCTCGAAGGCGATCCCGGTCGGCAGGTAGGCGAGCGGGTCGTGGGCGGAGGTCTGGTCCGTGACGATGTCGATGGGGGCGCCCGTCGCGAGCAGCTGCGGGACGAGCTCGGCGGCGTTGCCGAGGAGGCCGATGGAGAGCGGCTTGCGCTGGTCGCGGGCCTCGACGGCCAGCCGGAGCGCGTGGTCCAGGTTGTCGGCCCTGACGTCCAGGTAGCGGTGCTCGATGCGGCGCTCGATGGCGCGCGGGTCGCAGTCGATGCAGATCGCCACGCCGTCGTTCATCGTGACGGCGAGCGGCTGGGCGCCGCCCATGCCGCCGAGTCCGGCGGTGAGGGTGATCGTGCCGGCGAGGGTGCCGGAGAACTTCTTCGCGGCGACGGCGGCGAAGGTCTCGTAGGTGCCCTGGAGGATGCCCTGGGTGCCGATGTAGATCCAGGAACCGGCGGTCATCTGGCCGTACATGGTCAGGCCCAGCTGCTCCAGCCGGCGGAACTCCTCCCAGTTGGCCCAGTCGCCGACGAGGTTGGAGTTGGCGATGAGGACACGCGGGGCCCACTCGTGGGTCTGCATGACGCCGACCGGACGGCCGGACTGCACCAGCATGGTCTCGTCCTGCTTGAGGGTCCTGAGGGTGCGGACCATCGCGTCGAAGGAGCGCCAGTCGCGGGCCGCCTTGCCCGTGCCGCCGTAGACGACGAGCTTGTCGGGGTGTTCGGCGACCTCGGGGTCGAGGTTGTTCTGGAGCATCCGCAGGGCGGCTTCCTGCTGCCATCCCAGGGCGCTCAGTTCCGTACCGCGTGGCGCTCGTACGGGGCGGGGTCCTGACATGGTCTGCCTCCTTGCGGATGGGTGATCCCGGCGGTTGTTGCTGTTGTTATTCACATCCTGACTCGATGAATAGGGCTAGTCAATACGTCGGGGCCACGGCACCGCGTCACGCCCCCGGGAACACGGCATGCGGAGACGGCCCGCCCGACCTGCCCGACCTGCCCGACCTGCACAGAGAAGGGGGCGCACGTAGCCCCGTTCACCACCCCGCGTGGACATGCGCGCCGTTGACGCGCGCCGGTGGGTCGGTGTTGAACGGTGGAGAAGGGGCGCATGGGGCGCCGATTCGGCCCGAAACAGGGTCAGTCGACCCACGTTAGCCGCCCCGCCGCATGTTCCGCTGGAAAATGCCAGAAGACTCACCCCTCGACGCCTACGTTGCGTAGCTTCTTCATCACTCAGCCGAACCGAAGGCGGGAGGGGAGCCCAACGGTGCCCGGAATCGACGAGTGTCTCCTGGAGGCCATGCGGCTGCCCGGTGCCCGGGGTGCCGCGCTGGTCGACTGGACCAGTGGGCTGGCCTTGGGCGCGGTCGGGGAGTTCCCCGGCGGCGACCACGAGGCGGCGGCCGCCGAGGCGGCCGAGGTGGCCCGGCTCACGGCCGAACAGCGGGCGTTCGCACCCGACGGCTACGACCGTCGCGACAGCCAGGACGGCCACGACGGACAGGGGGGCGGGGGCGGGGTCGCCGATCCTCCGGTCGAGGACCTGATCATCAGCAACCGGGACAGCTACCACGTGCTCCGCTTCGTACCGACGTCCTTCGACAGCAGCGTGTTCCTGCACGTGTGGCTGGCCCGGCCGGACGGCAACCTCGCGCTGGCCCGGATCCGGCTGGGCGAGATGGCCGGACGGCTGGTGCTGGGGTGACCGCGGTGAGAACGACCCCGCAAGGGACGACCCCGCCACCCCGGCTGCCCGTGCGGGAGAAGTCGGCGGCCAGGGAGCGCGGCGGCGGACTGTCGCCGATGCTGACCCGGCTCGCGGCCGAACGGGCGACCGGTGTCCTGGAGCGCGAGCGCGGCTCGCTCTACCTCGCCGAGGGCCGAGTGGTGCACGCCGAGAGCCCCCTCGCCCCGGGCCTCGACGTGCTCCTCCTGGCCCACGGCACCCTCGCTCCCGCCGTCTGGCAGGACGCGGTGGACCGGGCCGACGAGGAGTACGGCGTCGCCCGGCTGCTGCTCGACGCCGGCCGTGTCCCGCGCGGCGCGCTGGAACTGTGCCATCTGGAGGCGGTCTTCGACGCGGCGTACTTCGCGCTCACCCCCAGCAGCACTCCCGGCCGCTTCCGGTACGGCGCCGGGCACTGGCTGGGCACGCTCCGGCCGGTCCCGGTCGAGGCGGTCGAGCGCGAGACGCTGCGCCGGCGTGAGCTGCTGCACCGGCTGTGGCCGGACCCGCTGACCGACGGGGCGCCGCTGCGGCGGGCCGAGACCGTCGCGGCGCCCGCGCCGACCGCCCGGCAGAGCGCGGTGCTCGCCTCGGTGGACGGCGTACGCACCGCGTCCGACATAGCCCGGGCGCTGGGCCGGCAGGCCTTCCACACCCTGGTGGACGTCCGGCGGCTGGCGGCGGCGGGGCTGCTGACCGCCCTCTTCCCGCCGCCCCGGCAGCACCGGCCGCCACCTGCCGCGCCCCCGCTCCACCCCGGGCCGGCCGCAGGTCCCGCCGTGAGCCCCGCCGGCCCCGACCCCGACCCGCGACCGGGCATCACCCTGCCCCGTGTCAACGACCCCGACATCACCTTGCTGAAGAGGCTCAGGGATGCGCTGGAGGCCCTTTGAACGGCAGCGACCGCGCGCCGAGAGGAGCGAGCTGATGGTGTCCGAGCCAGAGATACTCGACGAACTCCGGCGGCTGCGGGCCCGGGTGCCCCAGCTGACCGGCGCCCTGACGGCCGGCGTGGACGGTCTCGTCCTCGCCCACGACACCCCCGGCGTGGAGCCGGAGGTGGTGGCCGCCCTGACCGCCGCCGCCCTCGGCGTCGCGGTGCGGATGGCGGACACCACCGGCCAGGGCGACTTCCGCGAGCTGCTCGTGCGCGGGGTCTACGGCTATGTCGCGACCTACGCGGCCGGTGAGAACGCCGTGCTGACCCTGCTCGCGCAGGACCGCGTCAACGTCGGCCGGCTGCATCTGGAGGGCCGCCGGTCCGGGGCCCGCATCGGGGAGCTCGTCGACGCGTGGGAGGCGAAGGCGCGGGAGACCAAGGCCGCCGCCCCGCCACCGGCCAGGGCGCCGGCGAAGACCCCCGCGAAGGCGCCCGTCCGGACGCCCGCCAAGCCACCCATCGTACGGACCAGATCGGCGCGCGGATCGGCCACCACCAACGCGCGCACCACCACGGAAAGTTGAGAAGGAACCGAGGAGCACAGCATGGCCAACACCGAAACCACACTGAAAGAGTGTCTCGCCTCGATCGAGGGCGCGACCGGAGTGGCGCTCGTCGACTACACCAGCGGCATGGCGCTGGGCACGATGGGCGGCAGCAAGACCTTCGACCTGAACGTCGCCGCCGCCGGGAACACCGACGTGGTGCGCGCCAAGATGCGCACCATGGAGCACCTCGGGCTCAAGGGCCAGATCGAGGACATCCTGATCACGCTGAACGACCAGTACCACCTGATCCGGCTGATCAGCGGCCGCGGCGGCAACGGACTCTTCATGTACCTGGTCCTGGACGCCAAGCGGGCCAACCTGGCGATGGCCCGCCACCAGTTGAAGAAGATCGAGGAGGACCTCGAGGTATAGCCCGTCCGGCCGGACGTGCCGGACGTGCCGGACCGGTCCGTGCCTAGACCAGTGCCGCGGTGCGGCGGCGGGACCCGCCCGGGGCCGCGTCGCCGGCCGCGATGCCGGTGCTGCGGTACGCCTTGACGGCCTTGCCCGCCGGGCGTCCGCCGCGCCGGTCCAGCCAGTCGACGCGCACCCACAGCAGTGCGTCCTCGGCCCGCTCGCGCCGTCCGAGCCAGGCGGCCTTCAGCCGCAGTCCCGTCCCCCAGCCGGCGAGCAGCAGTCCGGCGGCCGCGGGGACCGCGAAGGAGCTGCCGAGCGCCGCCACGAAGGCGAGCAGCAGCCACCAGCGGTGCCCGCGCCGCCAGGTGCGCACGGTCACCGCCCGGTCCTGGAGCACGTCGTGCTTGCCCGCCCGTGCGGCGCCCTGTCCGAGTCCGGTGATCCGCCTGCGGCCGTGCCACGCCACCACGGCGACGGCGACGATGAACAGGGCGGCCCCGGCCAGCACCCCGATCCGCCGTCCGGTGAGTCCGGGCACCAGGACCCCGACCCCCGCCGCGAACACCCCGCACCACCACAACGGCGCGGCTCCGGCCCGTACGACGACGGCCACCCGAGCCAGCCCCTGCCCTCCGCGCGCCACGTCCGCCTCCTGGTCTCTCCGGCACAGTCTCGTGACCGTTCAGACTAGTGAGCGAACGTGAGACCAGTCTGAGAGAACGCCCCGAAAAATCGCGCCCTCCGCCAGGGGCGGCCTACTCGACGAAGAGCCCTCGCGCCGCCGCCCGCGCGTCGAACTCCTCCAGCCGGGCCTGCGCGTCGGGCAGGTCGTCGCACATCGCCTCCAGCAGCACCCGCCCGAGCAGCATCGGCGCGCACGCCGTGTCGAAGGCCAGTCCGGTGCCGACGGCGGCCGGCAGCAGCAGGTCGGAGACCTTGGCGACCGGTGCGAACGCGGAGTCGGCGACCGTCACCACGCTCAGCCCCGCCTCCCGGGCATAGCCGAGGGTGTCGACGACCTCGCGCGGATGCCGGGGCAGCGCGAAGCAGAGCAGGGCCGAGGCGCCCGCCCGGACGGCGGCGTCGATCCGGTCGTGGATCATCGTGCCGCCCTCGTTCAGCAGCCGTACGTCCGGATGGACCTTGGCGGCGAAGTAGGCGAACCCGTACGCCTGGGAGGCGGCGGCCCGCAGTCCGAGCACGGGAAGCGGTCGGGAGGCCGCCAGCAGCCGGCCCGCCCGCTGCACCGGCCGGGGATCGGCGAGCAGTTCGGCGAGGTGCTTCAGGTTCTCGATCTCGGCCTCGACGGCCTGCTGGTACTCGTTGTACGAGACCGGTCCCGCCGTCTGTTCGGCGGGGGCGACCTCGCGCAGGTGTTTGCGCAGGGCGGGGTAGCCGTCGAAGCCGAGGGCGACCGCGAAGCGGGTCACCGACGGCTGGCTGACGCCCGCGAGTTCGGCCAGCTCCACGCTGGACAGGAACGGCACGTCGGCGGCGCGCCGCACCATGCTGTGCGCGATGCGCCGCTGGGTCGGTGTCAGCCGGTGTCCCTCGAAGAGCGCCTGCAGCCGGGCGGCGGGACTGTCCGGCAGACCGGCACCCGTCACCTGCGGATCCGAGGCCGCCGGATCCGATGCCCCTGGACCCGGCGCCCCTGGACCCGGCACTCCCTCACCGATCCCCGTCTCCGCGCTCATGCCCCGCTCCCCCTCCAGATGTCCGTGAACCGGTCCAGCAGTCCGGCCGCCGCCCGCACGTCGTCCGTGAGCGGCCGGTCGGCCTGTTCCGCGTCGAGCACCGCCTCGGCCAGCTCCAGCGCCCGGCCCGCCGGAAGTCCCGGTTCGGGCCGCAGTTCACGCTGGCGCAGCGCCCGTACGGCGGCGACGAGTTCGCAGCCGACGACGAGACGGTACGCGGCACAGGCGCGCAGTGTCTGCCGGGCGGCGAGCGAGGCGAAGCTGGCCTGTTCCTCGACGCCCCGGGAGAGTACAGCGTGACCGAGCGAGGCGGGCGCCGAGAAGGCCCGCAGGTCACCCAGGGCGGCCGCGGCGGCGTACTCGAGGATCATCACGCCGGAGGAGGCGGGCTCGGGGTCGGCGAGGAAGGGGCGCAGCCGGGTGTAGGCCGGTTCGTTCAGGGTCGAGAGGCGGGAGGTGGACAGCCGGGCCACCTGGGTCAGCGCCAGCCTGAAGTGGTCCAGGGCGAGGGCGAGCTGGGCCTGGTAGAAGCCGCCGTGGTGGTAGGCGGTCATGTCCTCGGGGGAGATGAGCGGGTTCTCGGCGGCCGCGTTGATCTCGATGCCGACCACGTCCTCCAGGGCGTCGGCGGCGTCGTGCGCGGGGCCGTGGATCTGGGGCAGGCAGCGGAAGCCGTAGGGGTCCTGGATCCTGCCGAGGGGTGGCGTGGGCCGGTCCTGCGCGCCGATCAACTCCCGCATGCGGCGGGCGACCTCGGTGGATCCGCGGTGCGGGCGGGCGGCGTGGACGGGGGCCGCGTACGCCTCGTGCGAGCCGTCCACGGCGAGCAGCGAGAGCGCGGCGACGACCTGGGTGGCCTCCAGGAGACCGCGCAGTTCATGCAGGGCGAGGGCGGACTGGCCGAGGGTGAGGGCGTTGCTGCTGATGAGCGCGAGCGCGTCGTTGTTGTCGAGCTGCTGCGGTGCGGGGATCCCGGTGCCGCGCCATGGGTGCTCCCCCACCAGCGCGAGCCCGACCTGTGCCAGCGCCGCCAGGTCGCCGGTCCCCACCGAGCCGAACTCGTTGACGACCGGATACGCCCCGCTCTCCAGCGCCTCGCACAGCGCGATGACGACGCCGGGCCTGAGGCCGGCGCCGCCGGCGAGCAGTTGGTTGGCGCGGACGGCGAGCATGGCCCGGACCTGCCGGGCGGGCAGTTCCTCGCCGATGGCGCCGGCGTGGCTGCGCAGCAGGCGCAGGCCGTGCCCGGCGGCCGCCTCGGTGGGCACGTCCTCGTTCCGGTTGGCGCCGACTCCGGTGGAGCGGCCGTAGACGCGACCGGTGGCGGCGATCCGGCGGGCGGCGTCCCAGGACTCGGTCATCCGCTTCGTCGCGTCGGTGCCGGGGACCGGTCGAGCGGCCCGGTCGGCTAGGCGGGCGACGTCCGCGACGCCGAGGGCGATCCCGTCGAGGACGACGAGACCGGAGCCCACCCCGGAAGGGGCGTCCATCATCCGAGACGGCATAAGGCCACGAACTCCCATCGATCCGGACACTCGATCTTGCCTGCCGGTCATCCGATACCTCGGATCAACACCGAACCGTGGAAAAGCTATTCACCTATCGAGAACTCTGCATGACGTTATACAGCCGGGCAAGGGACAACTCATGATCCAGTGCGACGCGGTCCACAAGCGCTTCCCCGACGGCACGACGGCAGTCCACGACCTCTCCCTCCACATGCCGGAGGGCTGCGTGACCGTGCTGGTCGGTTCCTCCGGTTGCGGCAGGACGACCACCCTGCGGATGATCAACCGCATGGTCGACCCGACCTCCGGAACCATCGAGGTGGGCGGCAAGGACGTCACCCGCCAGGACGCGGCCGAGCTGCGCCGCTCCATCGGATACGTCATCCAGCAGTCGGGGCTCTTGACGTGGCGAACGCGTAGGCGAAGCAGCACGGGCTCACGAAGAACCAGGCCCCGCGCTCCCCGCCGACACTTCGCCCCCCTCTCCGCCCGCTCTCCGCCGCCCTCCCGCGAACCCGACTGCGGACAGGGGGGCTATCCCCAGTGCGGCGGGCGTTCCCGCTGCCTAGCCTGGTCGGCATGACGGGATGGGAGACCACCATGGAAGCGCGCGACACGGACCTGAAAAAGGAACTCGACGCCACCCTCGCGACCCGCAGGGAACTGGGCGAGGAGTACGAGTCCGCGCTGGTGGACTCGTTCCTGGAGAAGGTCGACCAGCGCATCGACGGCGCGGTGGAGCGCCGGGTGCGGCGGCAGTTCGCGGAGCAGCAGATGGTGGCGGCCCGGGACGCCCGCTCGCCCAGGGCGACGGACTCGTGGGGCGAGCGCTTCGGCTTCGGCATCGTCTCGCTGGTGCTGGCGATCCCGTTGTCCGCGATCGGCGCGGGCACCGCGCACCTGCCGGGCCTGATCGTCTCCTGGGTGGGCATCGTCGGCGTCAACGTGGTCCAGGCCGCCCGCTCCCACCCCGGCCTCTTCGGCATTCGGCGCGGCTCCTCGAAGGGCGGCGACTGGGAGGAGTGACCCGGGCCGGGGCCGGGGAGCGGGGTTCACGCCTGGCGGGTCGGCAGCACCATGATCTGCCGCAGGTTGACGTGCCGGGGGCGGCTGGTGGCGTAGGCGACGACGTCGGCGAGCTCGGCCGCGGACAGCCCGCCGATGGCGTCGAACATGCCGTCCAGCTGCCCGGCCAGCTCGTCGTTGTCGAGGTGCGTCGCCAGCTCGGTCTCCGTCAGCCCCGGCTCCACGTTGGTGACCCGCACGTCCCGCGGCCCGAGTTCGACGCGCAGGGCCTGGGAGAGATACGTGACGGCCGCCTTGGTGGCGCCGTACACCCCGTAGTTCGGGAACGCGATGTGCGCGGCGATGGACGAGATGTTCACCAGATCCGCGGGCCGGCCCTCGGCGGCGGCGCCCACCAGGTCCCCGGTGAAGGCGCGGATCACCCGGAGCACTCCGGTGACGTTGGTGTCGAGCATCCGCCGCCACTCGTCGATCCGGCCGTCGTCGACGGGGTTCGGCAGCATGACTCCGGCGTTGTTGACGACCAGGTCGACGTTCCCGTAGGCCTCGCGGATCCTGGCGGCCGCCGCGTCCACCGACGCGTCGTCGGTGACGTCGGCGACGACGGCCAGGGCCTCGCCCCCGTCGGCGCGGATCTTCTCGACGACCGACTCCAGCCGGTCGCCGCGCCGGGCCAGCAGGGCGACCCGGGCACCCGAGGCGGCGAGCAGCACGGCGACGGCCTCACCGATACCGCTGGCGGCGCCGGTGACGACGGCGGTACGACCGGTCAGGCTCGTGTACGGGCTCCCGTACGGGTCGTGGTTCTGGTTCCCGTACCGGTTCTGGTTCTCGTGCGACATCCGTTGCTCCTGGGAAGGCGGGCCGGGGTGGTTCCCCGGCGGCACGCACCACCCTCGCCGTCCGCGTCCGCGCTACCCAGGGATGCGCTTTTCCTGGGTCTGCCAGTACCAGGTTCGCGGCCCGCCGCTCCCCTACCATCGAACGCATGGACGGGGATCTTGGGGACTTTCTGCGCTCGCGCCGCGCCCGCATCCAGCCGGAGGAGGTCGGACTGCCCTCGCACGGCCGCCGTCGGGTACCCGGGCTGCGACGCGAGGAGGTGGCGCAGCTGGCCGGAGTGAGCGTCGACTACTACATCCGCCTGGAACAGGGCAGGGGCCCCGGGGGCCCCTCCCGGACGAAGTCCGGGGGAGTCAGCGACGCGGTCCTGGACGCCGTGGGGCGCGTACTGCGCCTGGACGACACGGAGCACGCCTATCTGCGCGCCGTCGCCCGCCCCCGCAGGCCGGCCGGGCGACCGGCCGCGCCCCGGGTCCGCGCGGGCGTCCGGTTGCTGCTCGACAGCATGGAGCGCACGCCGGCCTTCGTGCTCGACCAGCGGATGGACGTGCTGGCGTGGAACACGCTCGCCGACGCGGTCTTCGGCTACAGCCGCACCGGGCCGGAGGGCCGCAGCATCCCGCGGCACGTCTTCCTCGACCCCGGCTCCCACGACTTCTACCCGGAGTGGTCCGCGGTGGCCGTCCAGTGCGTCGCGCATCTGCGGATGCTGGCCGGCCACCACCAGGACGACCGCCGGCTGACCGCGCTCGTCGGGGAGCTCTCGCTGAAGAGCGACGACTTCCGCCGGCTGTGGGCCGATCATCCGGTCCGGGAGTGCGCGTACGGGGTCAAGCGGATCCAGCACCCGGTGGCGGGCCTGCTGACCTTCCCGTACGAGACCCTGGCGGTCTCGGCGGACCCGGACCAGTCCCTGCTGGTCTACACCCCGGAGGCGGGCTCCGAGACGGAGGAGCGGCTGCGGCTCCTGGGCAGCTGGCGGGTGACGCCGGTCCAGGCGTCGCCCTAGTCCGGACCTGCGGCGGACACGACTCGGGGCCTGTCCGGTGGACAGGCCCCGAGTCGACCCAAGCTTGCGCGGGGACCGCCGCACCCCCGTTACCGGGGGGCGGGACGACGGCGGTCCCCGCGAGGGACGCGGGCCGGGTCAGGCCGGGCTTTCGCGTCCGTGGCGTCGGTGGAGGTCCGGGAGCCGCTCCGGAGGTCCGTGACGCCGTTTTGGTGCCGGTGGGGCGGGGAGCCGCTCCCGCCCTGCCGACACCCATAAATATGCCGGACGCGTGTTAACCGAGTGCTGCGCGGACGTGACACCCTCGTACCACTTCCGCGAAGTCCACCACTTCGGTAGGCAAACGGAAGTTCAGCGCCCGAGGGGGCCGTTCACCGGAGGTTTCCCCGAGGTTTCGGCCCTTGCCCCCCGAAAGTCACTTCCCGCCCTTGGCCAGGAAGGCCAGCAGGTCCTGGCGGCTGACGACACCGGTGGGCTTGCCCTCGACGAGGACGATCGCCGCGTCCGCGGTGCCGAGCACGGACATCAGGTCGCCGACCGGCTCACCGGAGCCGACCTGCGGCAGCGGGGCGGACATGTGCTTCTCCAGCGGGTCGTCGAGGGAGGCCCGCTGGGTGAACAGCGCGTCCAGCAGCTCCCGCTCCACGACCGAGCCGACGACCTCGGCGGCCATGACGTCCGGGTGACCGGCGCCCGGCTTCACGATCGGCATCTGGGAGACGCCGTACTCGCGCAGCACCTCGATGGCCTGGCCGACGGTCTCGTCCGGGTGCATGTGGACGAGGGACGGGATGGCGCCGTGCACCTTGTCGTTGAGGACGTCGGCGACACGCGCGCTGGGACCCTCGTCCTCGAGGAAGCCGTAGTCGGCCATCCACTCGTCGTTGAAGATCTTCGAGAGGTACCCGCGACCGCTGTCGGGCAGCAGGACGACCACGACGTCGTCCGGGCCGAGCCGCTCGGCGACGCGCAGGGCGGCCACGACGGCCATCCCGCAGGAGCCGCCGACGAGCAGCCCCTCCTCCTTCGCGAGCCGCCGGGTCATCTGGAAGGAGTCCTTGTCGGACACCGGGACGATCTCGTCGGCGACGGTCCGGTCGTACGCGGTCGGCCAGAAGTCCTCACCGACGCCCTCGACGAGATACGGCCGCCCGGACCCGCCGGAGTACACGGAGCCCTCGGGGTCGGCGCCGACGACCTGGACCCGGCCCTCGCTGGCGTCCTTCAGGTAGCGCCCGGTCCCGGAGATGGTGCCGCCGGTGCCGACGCCGGCGACGAAGTGGGTGATCCGCCCCTCCGTCTGCTCCCACAGCTCAGGGCCGGTGGAGTGGTAGTGGGAGAGCGGGTTGTTCGCGTTGGAGTACTGGTCCGGCTTCCACGCACCCGGCGTCTCCCGCACCAGCCGGTCGGAGACGTTGTAGTAGGAGTCCGGGTGCTCGGGGTCCACGGCGGTGGGGCACACGACGACCTCGGCGCCGTACGCCCGCAACACGTTGATCTTGTCGGTGCTCACCTTGTCGGGGCACACGAAGATGCACTTGTACCCCTTCTGCTGCGCCACGATGGCCAGCCCGACCCCGGTGTTTCCGCTGGTCGGCTCGACGATCGTGCCGCCGGGCAGGAGCTCCCCGCTCTTCTCCGCCGCCTCGATCATGCGCAGGGCGATGCGGTCCTTCACGGAACCGCCCGGGTTGAAGTACTCCACCTTGGCCAGGACGGTCGCCTGGATGCCCTTGGTCACGCTGTTGAGCTTCACCAGCGGGGTGTTGCCGACGAGGCTGATCATCGAGTCGTGGAATTGCACCGTTGTCTCCGGTTGCTTGCAAAAACAGTGGTCGTAGTGGTTACGCCAGGGTACGGCCCGGGCGGTGGCCGGGTCGGCACGTTCACTCCCGGTTGAGATTGGGCGACGGTCCGTACGGGGCAAGGAGTGGGTGTACGGACACGAGGAGGTGGCGTCGAGGCATGACGAGCATGTCGAGGGCGAGAGTGGCCCGGCGCATCGCGGCCGGCGCGGCCTACGGCGGCGGCGGCATCGGACTGGCCGGGGCGGCGGCCGTGGGGCTGGTAGTGGCGGAGGTGCATCTGGCGCGGCGCCACGTGAACAACGGGACGCATCCGCACGTCCCGCAGGCCGAAGGCCGCTACGGCCTCGCCTACGACGTGCCCGGACCCGGCAAGGAACCCCTGCGCCTGACGATGCTGGGCGATTCCACGGCGGCGGGCCAGGGCGTGCACCGCTCCGGGCAGACCCCGGGCGCACTGCTGGCCTCGGGCCTGGCGGCGGTCGCCGAACGGCCCGTGGAGCTGCGCAACGTGGCGCTCCCGGGCGCGCAGTCCGACGATCTCGACCGCCAGGTCGCGCTGGTCCTGTCGGACTCCGACCAGGTGCCCGACGTCTGCGTGATCATGATCGGCGCGAACGACGTGACCCATCGGATGCCGGCCACCCGATCGGTCCGCCATCTGTCCTCGGCGGTACGGCGGCTGCGCACGGCCGGCGCCGAGGTCGTCGTCGGCACCTGCCCCGACCTGGGCACGATCGAGCCGGTCCAGCAGCCGCTGCGCTGGCTGGCCCGCCGGGCCTCACGCCAACTGGCGGCCGCCCAGACGATCGGCGCCGTGGAGCAGGGCGGCCGCACGGTCTCCCTGGGCGACCTGCTGGGCCCCGAGTTCGAGGCCAACCCGCGCGAGCTGTTCGGCCCCGACCACTACCACCCCTCGGCGGAGGGGTACGCGACGGCGGCGATGGCGATCCTCCCCACGGTCTGTGCGGCCCTCGGCCTCTGGCCGGCGGAGGAGGAACGCCCGGACGTCTCCCGCCGCGAGGGTTTCCTGCCGGTGGCCCGGGCAGCGGCGGAGGCGGCCTCGGAGGCCGGCACGGAAGTCACCGCGGCGATGCCGACCGGCCCTCGGGGTCCCTGGGCTCTGCTGAAGCGCCGCAAGCGGCGGCGGGTCTCGGAAACGGAACCCGCGTCCCCTGCCAGCCCGTCCGGCGTTTGAGGACGAGGCCCTTCAGGGCCGACGGGTTCCGGGGGCACAGCCCTCAGGGGCCGGCGCGTGGACCCACCAGCACATTCCCCGCCCACCGCCGAAGGCCCAAGCAAGCGCTTAGTAAATTGCGGTCAGGGTCACACCGCGACACCAGTGACCCAGCCCATACGTACGGGTAACTTCCCAGACAGCCGTGCCCGTAAGAACACCCTCGCCAATGGAGCCGTGATGCCCGAAGCCGTCATCGTCTCGACCGCCCGCTCACCCATCGGCCGCGCTTTCAAGGGCTCCCTGAAGGACCTGCGCCCGGACGACCTCACCGCCACGATCATCCAGGCGGCCCTCGCCAAGGTCCCCGAGCTGGACCCGAGGGACATCGACGACCTGATGCTCGGCTGCGGCCTGCCCGGCGGCGAGCAGGGCAACAACCTCGGCCGCATCGTGGCGGTGCAGATGGGGATGGACCACCTCCCCGGCTGCACGATCACCCGTTACTGTTCCTCGTCCCTCCAGACCAGCCGGATGGCCCTGCACGCCATCAAGGCCGGCGAGGGCGACGTCTTCATCTCGGCCGGCGTCGAGACGGTCTCCCGGTTCGCCAAGGGCAACTCCGACAGCCTGCCCGACACGCGCAACCCGCTCTTCGCCGAGGCCGAGGCCCGCACCGCGGCCGTCGCCGCGCAGGAGGGCACCTCCTGGCACGACCCGCGCGAGGACGGCCTCGTCCCGGACGCGTACATCGCGATGGGCCAGACCGCCGAGAACCTCGCCCGCCTCAAGGGCGTCACCCGCCAGGACATGGACGAGTTCGGCGTCCGCTCGCAGAACCTCGCCGAGGAAGCCATCAAGAACGGCTTCTGGGAGCGGGAGATCACCCCGGTGACGCTCCCCGACGGCACGGTCGTCAGCAAGGACGACGGCCCGCGCGCCGGCGTCACGCTGGAGGGCGTCCAGGGCCTGAAGCCGGTCTTCCGCCCCGACGGCATGGTCACCGCCGCCAACTGCTGCCCGCTGAACGACGGCGCCGCCGCGGTCGTCGTCATGAGCGACACCAAGGCCCGCGAGCTCGGCCTCACCCCGCTCGCCCGCATCGTGTCGACCGGCGTCTCCGGCCTGTCGCCCGAGATCATGGGCCTCGGCCCGGTCGAGGCGAGCAACCAGGCGCTGCGCCGGGCCGGTCTCACCATCGGCGACATCGACCTGGTCGAGATCAACGAGGCGTTCGCCGCCCAGGTGATCCCCTCCTACCGCGAGCTCGGCATCGACCTGGACAAGCTGAACGTCAACGGCGGCGCCATCGCCGTCGGCCACCCCTTCGGCATGACGGGCGCCCGCATCACCGGCACGCTCATCAACTCCCTCCAGTTCCACGACAAGCAGTTCGGTCTGGAGACGATGTGCGTCGGCGGCGGCCAGGGCATGGCCATGGTCATCGAGCGCCTGAGCTGATCGCCCGGACGCGGGCCCCCGAGAGGGCCCCTGCGTAACCGTGTCGGCACCTGCGGTGACGGATCAGCCCGGAGTCCGGAAAGCCCCTGGACTCCGGGCTGTTTTGTGATCCAATCTCCCCCAGGATGTGACCTATCTCCCTCCCCGGAGGGATTTACGCAGCTCAGCGCCTTTCGGCACCAAACCCCAGGCCCAAAGTCCTGCCCGTTTCGTGACGTTACGCACTGACAGTTGGATAGTCCACCCTTCAAGCTGATGTAGGAAGTCGGGGGTCGACTTTGAACCGGGAGTACGTCAGTGAGCGCCATGCCGATCGCCTTGCTGGTCACCACGGCCGCCACGGGCGCCGTGGGCGTCGCCGTCCTGCGCACCCTCTTGCAGTTGCGCCGGCAGGTCGCCGCCCTGCACGCCCAGCTCGCCAAGGACGCCAGGAACGCCGAGGAGACCGCCGCCGAACTGCGCGGCTTCGTCCCGGCCGCCCGCGGTACCGCCGACGCGGCTGAGATACGCGCCGCCGTCGCCGACGCGCTGGCGGAGGAACGCGAGCGGGAGCTGGCCGAGGCCCGTGCCTTCTGGGCCGCGCAGGAGGCCCGTGACGCCTCCGACGCGCCCACCCTGCTGGGCCTCCCGGACAGCGAGCTGTTCCTGCCCCGTCAGGCCGACTTCGTGGGCCTGGAGCCCCTGGAGTCGGTGAGCGAGCCGACCGCGGACGCCGACGAGTTCGCCGGGGACTCCGCCGAACTGGCCGCGGCCCGCCGCCGTCACCCGTCCCACCCCGACTTCGTGCCGGTCCAGTCACCGGTCGTGAACGACCACGAGCGCACGGTGGCGACGCTGGAGGAACTGGCCGCGTCGCAGATCGAACTGACCGACGTCCGCCCGGGTCCGCTCGGCACCCTCGACGTCTACGTCTTCGCCGACGGCACCACCCTGTGCATGACCCCGGGCCACCGCGAGACGGCGGAGCGCCTGGCCGCGGCCCTCACCGCGGGCGAGACGCCGTTCCTGCTGGGCGGGTCGGGCATCTCGGGCGCATACACCCTGACGTTCCAGTGCGGGCCGGAGAACGTCTACATCCTGGCCGACCGGGTCATAGCGAGCCTGTGAGGCTCACACGCCCGCCCGCTTCTGCGCCTGCGCCACCAACTCCAGAGCTTCCCGCAGCTGGCCCTCGTCCGTGAGTACGAGGGCCAAGTCGTGCGCGGCGACGGTGATTTGATCGGCGGCGGCGAACATCCCGGCGTCCGGCATCTCGCGCGGCAGCGCTCCGGGCTCCTCGATGAGCTGCGCGCGCCGGACCAACTCTCTTGCCAGCGCCAGCGCCTCCGTGGCCGCGCCTCTCTGGAGCCGGCTCTGCGAAGCGGCGCGCAGACGATCGGCGAAGTGGTCCACCGCACGGGTCAGGGACGTCGTATCAGCCACGCCGCGAGACTACGCGTCGCACCGGCACTGTTGCCAACGGGCGAACACTCAGGCACGGTGACCTGAAGGACCGGCTTACATCCCCTTTGCTACCGGAGGCGCCGATGTCCCATGTCCTCTCCGAGGAGACCCACCGCAACATACTGGCCCGCATCCCCCATTGCACCGGTCGTGAGGTCGCCGACTGGCTGCGCACCGTCGACGAAGGCCCCGCTCTCCGCTTCGAGGAGAAGGTCAGCTGGCTGCGCGCCGAGCACAACCTCGCGTACGGCCACGCCAAGGCGATCATCCACGAGTACGACCTGAGGAGGGCCGCGCGCAAACTCCTCTAGCGCGCACGCGACACACCACCCTACGGACACGGAGAAGGGCCCCGGGATCGGATCCTGGGGCCCTTCTCACTGTCTGGGTGGATCAGTCGCTGTTGAGGATCGAGAGGAGTCGCAGGAACTCCATGTAGATCCACACCAGCGTCAGCGTGAGGCCGAAGGCGGCGAGCCAGGCCTCCTCGCGCGGGGCGCCGTACGCGATGCCGTCCTCGACCTGCTTGAAGTCGAGGGCGAGGAAGCAGGCGCCGAGCAGGATGCCGATGACACCGAACACGATGCCGAGCGGACCGCTGCGGAAGCCGAGCCCGTCGCCGCCGCCGAAGACGGTGAACAGCAGGTTCACGGCCATCAGCAGGACGAAGCCGAGCGCGGCGGCCATCACGAAGCCGTAGAAGCGGCGGTTGACGCGGATCCAGCCCGCCTTGTACGCCACGAGCACACCGGCGAAGACCGCCATGGTGCCCATCACCGCCTGGGCGACGACGCCGTCCGCGATGTACGTGGAGACCGCGCTGGAGATCACGCCGAGGAAGACGCCCTCGAGGGCGGCGTACGACAGGATCAGCGCGGGGGCCGCGCGGCGCTTGAACGACTGGATCAGGGCCAGCACCATGGCGACCAGACCGGCGCCGATGGCGATGCCGTACGACTTGCCGATGTTGGCCTCGTCGACGGGCAGCAGCACCCAGGACAGCACCGCGGTGACGACCACGGTGCCGAGCGTGGTCGCGGTGCGCGCGACGACGTCGTCCATGGTCATCCGGCCGGTGGCGGCCGGGGCCTGCGGCGGGGCGCCGTACTGAAGGTCCTGCTGGGCGTAAGGGTTCTGCGCGTACGGGTTGCCGGCCTGCTGGGCGTAGGGGTTGCCCTGCTGCGTGCCGACTGCGGGTCCCCCGGCCTGCGGCGCGGCGTTGAAGCCCGCGTAGCCGTTGTCGCGGCTGAACCCCCGTCGCGAGAAGACCGGGTTTCTGCTCCTCATTGCACTCCTCCGTGGCCACACTGCGCGGCCTTGAGCTCAAGGGTAATGGGTAGGCAAAGGATTGACCCTAGTGCTTGGGGAGGATCTTTCCCTCTTCCTGCTGGCCAACACGCTACGTGGCGTCGTGATTCCCGGCACAGGAGGGCCGTATTCATGACCAAGCCGCGACATGGCCGGTACCGGGCGGAGACCGGCCGGGCCCGGAGGGGCCCCCGACGGGACCCGCTGTCCGATCACCCGAACGGGAACCCGGTGTACGCCTCGGCCAGGTCGGTCTCGGCGGCGCGGGAGGAGGCGATCCGCTCCAGCCGGGCCAGCTGGAGACGGTCCTCGAAGGGGGTGGCGTCGGGGGCGCGGTGCAGGAGGGTGGTCATGTCGTACGAGAACCGCTCGGCCTGCCACACGCGCCGCAGACAGGTCTCGGAGTAGGCGTCCAGGGCAGCGGTGGACCCGGTCTCCCTGCGGTGCGTCAGCGCCCGCGCGAAGGTGACGACGTCCCCGACGGCGAGGTTCAGTCCCTTCGCCCCGGTGGGCGGCACGATGTGGGCCGCGTCCCCGGCGAGGAAGAGCCTGCCGTGCCGCATGGGCTCGTGCACGTAGGAGCGCATGGGGGTGACCGACTTCTGGGTGATCGCCCCGCGCGCCAGTTTCCAGTCGTCGTCGGTCTCGAAGCGGCGCTCCAGCTCGTCCCAGATCTCCTCGTCCCCCCACGCCTGCGCGTCCGTGCCCTCGGGCACCTGGAGGTAGAGGCGGGAGACGGACGGGGAGCGCATGGACAGCAGCGCGAAGCCGCGGTCGTGGCGGGCGTAGACGAGCTCGTCGTGCGAGGGCGGCACGTCGGCGAGGATGCCGAGCCAGCCGAAGGGGTACGTCCGCTCGAAGACACGGGTCGACGCGGCCGGGATCGCCTGCCGGGCGACGCCCCAGAAGCCGTCGCAGCCCACGACGTAGTCACACTCGAGGACGTCCTCGACGCCCTCGTGGCGGAAGCGGATCCGCGGGTGGTCGGTGCCGGCGTCCTCGACGGCCAGCGCCTCCGCCTCGAACAGCAGCGGGCCGCCGTCCGCGAGCTGGAGCGCGATGAGGTCCTTGCACACCTCGGTCTGCGCGTAGACCATCACCGACCGGCCGCCGGTGAGGGCGGGGAAGTCGACCCGGTGACGCTGCCTGGCGAACCGCAGCTCTATGCCGTCGTGGCGCAGCCCCACGCGGTCCATGCGCTCCCCGGCGCCGGCCGCGCGCAGCACGTCCACCGTGCCCTGCTCCAGGATCCCGGCGCGCTGGCGCTGCTCGACGTAGGCCCGGTCGCGGCTCTCCAGCACGACGGAGTCGATGCCGGCGTTGTGCAGCAGACGGGCGAGGAGGAGGCCGGCGGGGCCGGCGCCGACGATGCCGACGGTGGTGCGCATCGGGCGTTTCCCTTCACTGTTCGCACAGTGAAGTTTTCTTCACTGTATTGGGACGTGAGTCTGCGCTCCTGTTCACCGGGTGTCAACGGTCGGAACGCCGAGAGGCATGGCGAGGCGTGGGCGACGAAGGGGGCCGACCGCCGCGGCGGTCAATGCCTCAATGGAGGATGCAGCGATCGCCGAGACGTCGGAAGTGCCCAGAGCCGGACTTGAACCGGCACGCCCGCGAAGGGGCAGCGAGGTTTAAGCTCGCCGTGTCTGCATTCCACCATCTGGGCAGGCCTGACGGCTCCGTTGGAGCTTCCGACCCTATCGGGATCCGTCCCTCGAACAGCGGAACAGCGGACCGATGTTGTCTTATTTTATTGACGTCTGAGGGTGCATCAGCACCTGGAACTCGCCATCTGCACTTGCCAGTAGCCTCGCGCGTGGCAACCGCTTGCGTACGCGGAATGACGGAATTTCACCGTCCGAACGAGGTTGCTCCACCGGTTCTTGACGACCGGGCCCTCAGGGACGGGCGTCATCCCCAGGTATGACACGGCGGTCCGCCGTCCGACCCGAGTCTGCCCTCGGAACCGGAACAGCGGGTGACTACACGGCCGTCGGCGGCCAGGACGATGGTTCACGTCCCCAAGACTTGCCGTCGTCCCGTCAGGAGCCACGCCCGTGACCACCAGCCCCCTCGCCGAACGGACCACCGCCGTGGCCGCACGCGCCACGGACCTGTCGAAGATCTACGGACAGGGCGAGACCCAGGTGGTCGCTCTGGACCGGGTCTCGGTCGACTTCCGGCAGGCCGAGTTCACCGCGATCATGGGGCCGTCCGGCTCCGGCAAGTCCACGCTGATGCACTGCGTGGCGGGCCTCGACAGCTTCTCCTCCGGCTCGGTGCGCATCGGTGACACCGAGCTCGGCGCGCTGAAGGACAAACAGCTCACCAAGTTGCGCCGGGACAAGATCGGGTTCATCTTCCAGGCGTTCAACCTGCTGCCGACGCTGACGGCGATCGAGAACATCACGCTCCCGATGGACATCGCGGGGCGCAAGCCGGACAAGGAGTGGCTGGAAAAGGTCATCCAGATGGTGGGGCTCGCCGACCGGCTGAGCCACCGGCCCTCTCAGCTCTCCGGCGGTCAGCAGCAGCGGGTCGCCGTCGCCCGCGCCCTCGCCTCCCGGCCCGACATCATCTTCGGTGACGAGCCGACCGGAAACCTCGACTCGCGTTCGGGCGCCGAGGTGCTGGGCTTCCTGCGCAACTCGGTGCGGGAGCTGGGGCAGACGGTGGTCATGGTGACCCACGACCCGGTGGCGGCGGCCTACGCGGACCGGGTGATCTTCCTGGCGGACGGGCGGATCGTCGACGAGGTGTACGGCCCGACGGCCGACTCGGTGCTCGACCGGATGAAGCAGTTCGACGCCAAGGGCCGCACCAGCTGATCCCCCACCGGGACCGACCGCTCGCCGACGAGCAGGACTGAGAAGAACCCATGTTCCGTACCGCCTTGCGCAACGTACTCGCGCACAAGGCCCGGCTCCTGATGACCGTGCTCGCCGTGATGCTCGGCGTGGCCTTCGTGTCGGGGACCCTGGTCTTCACCAACACCCTTTCCGGCGCCCTCCAGAAGAGCTCCGCCAAGGGCTTCGACCAGGTCGACGTCGCCGTCACCGCCGAGGCCCAGGCCGACGTCGGCGACCGCATCGTCAAGACGCCCGAGCTGACCCAGGCGCTGCTGGAGCAGAGCGCGAAGGTGCCGGGCGCCGCGTCCGCCATCGGCGTCGTCAACGGCTTCACCGCCATCGCCGACAAGGACGGCAAGCTCGTCGGCGGCGGCTTCCAGTCGCAGGGCGGCAACTACTGGGGTGCCAAGGACGCCCGGTACCCGCTCACCGGCGGGCACGCGCCGAGCGGCGCCGACGAGGTCGTCATCGACTCCCGGACGGCCGAGCGGGCCGGGTACAAGGTCGGCGACACCGTACGCATCTCCGTCGACGGCCCCGTCCTCACCCCGAAGATCACCGGCATCTTCACCACGGACGACGGCAACGTCGCGGCCGGCGGCAGCCTCGCCCTGTTCGACACGGCGACCGCGCAGACCCTCTTCGGCAAGACCGGCACCTACGACGAGATCGACGTCCGGGCCGCCGACGGGACCTCGCAGAGCGCCCTGAAGTCCGCCTTGGACAGCGCCCTGCCCAAGGACCGGGTCGAGACCGTCACCGGCAAGCAACTCGCGGACGACCAGGCGGAGATGATCGCCGCCTCGATGAGCGGGATGAAGCAGGGACTGCTGGTCTTCGCCGGGATCGCGCTGTTCGTCGGCACCTTCATCATCGCCAACACCTTCACCATGCTGGTCGCCCAGCGCACCAAGGAACTCGCCCTGATGCGGGCCGTCGGCGCCTCCCGCCGGCAGGTCACGCGGTCGGTGCTGATCGAGGCGTTCGTCGTCGGCACGGTCGCCGGGGTGACCGGCCTGATCGCCGGTGTCGGCATCGGGGCCGGGCTGCGCTCCCTGCTGGGGACGCTCGGGGCGACCGTCCCCGACGGACCGCTCGTCGTCTCGGGCGGCACGGTCGCCGCCGCCCTCGTCGTCGGCGTCGTCATCACCATGCTGGCGGCCTGGCTGCCCGGCCGCCGGGCCGCGAAGATCCCGCCGGTCGCCGCGATGAGCAGTGTGCACGCCACCGCGAGCACCAAGTCGCTGGTGCTGCGCAACACGCTGGGCGCGCTGTTCTCGGCGGCGGGAGTCGCCGTGGTCCTGGCCGCGACGACGATGAGCGGCTCGGACGGCCAGGCCCCGATGGGTCTCGGCGCGGTCCTGCTCATCATCGGCGTCTTCATCCTGACGCCGCTGCTGTCCCGTCCGCTGATAGGGGCCGCCGCGCCCGTCCTGCGGATCTTCGGGGTGTCCGGCAAGCTGGCCCGGCAGAACTCGGTGCGCAACCCGCGCCGTACGGCGGCCACGGCCTCCGCGCTGATGATCGGTCTGACCCTGATCACCGGTATGACGGTGATGGCGGGCAGCCTGCAGAAGTCCATCGACAAGATGGCGTCCTCCGCGATCCGGGCCGACTACGTCGTGTCGATGGCGAACGGCAACGAACTCTCGGCCGACATCGACGAGAAGCTGAAGGCCACCGACGGGGTCACCGCCACCAGCCCGATGCGCAACGCGCCCGGCCGGATCGACGGCACGACCGAGTACCTCACCGGCGTCACCGGCTCCACCATCGGCGGGCTGACCGACCTCAAGGTCGACGACGGCTCCTTCAAGGTGGGCGGCGGGCAGGTCGTCGTCGACGACGCCACCGCCGAGTCCCACGGCTGGAAGGCCGGCTCGTCCTTCACGGTGAACTACGAGGACGGCAAGAAGCAGCAGCTGACGGTCTCCGGGGTCTACGAGGGCAACGAGCTGATCGAGGGCATCCTGCTGGACAACGCCGCCCTCACCCCGCACCTGGCCGAGCCGGCCGACATGCGGGTCATGGTCAAGACGTCCGGCGGTACCTCGGACGCCACGAAGGACCGGCTGGAGAAGGCCCTCGGCGCCAACCCGGCCATCAAGGTCCAGAGCAAGCAGGACCTCTCCGACGAGGTCGCGAAGATGTTCACGCTGATGCTGAACATGCTCTACGGGCTGCTCGCGATGGCCGTGATCGTCGCGGTCCTCGGCGTCATCAACACCCTCGCGATGTCGGTCTTCGAGCGGTCCCAGGAGA
Organism: Streptomyces sp. NBC_00080; assembly: GCF_045041255.1. NCBI lineage: Bacteria > Bacillati > Actinomycetota > Actinomycetes > Kitasatosporales > Streptomycetaceae > Streptomyces > Streptomyces sp. NBC_00080. Next base: position 5,559,144 of record NZ_CP108235.1, on the reverse strand, counting down.
TCGGCATGCTGCGGGCCATCGGCCTGGACCGGCGCTCGGTCAAGCGGATGGTCCGGCTGGAGTCCCTGGTGATCTCGCTCTTCGGCGGGGTGCTCGGCATCGGCCTGGGCGTGTTCTTCGGCTGGGCCGCCGGTGAGCTGCTCGGCACCCGCATGGCGACGTACGAACTGGTCGTGCCGTGGGCCCGGATGGCCGTGTTCCTGCTGCTGGCCGCCGGGGTGGGCATCCTGGCCGCGCTGTGGCCGGCCCGGCGGGCGTCGCGCCTGAACATGCTGGCCGCGATCAAGTCCGAGTAGGGCAGAACCGGTTCGGGGCCCCGTCGCGTGCTGCGGCGGGGCCCCTCGTGCGTCGGACGGCCGTCAGTTCCAGGTGCGGGCGCGCAGCGGCATCCCGGAGTCGCCCGACCCGGGGGTCCGCACGGCCAGGACCTGGTTGACGCCGATCTGGTTGCGTTCGAAGGCGACGGCGGAGGCGGCCATGTAGAGCCGCCAGACCCGGGCCCGACCGGGGTTGGTCAGGTGGACGGCCCGGTCCCAGCCGGCCTCCAGCCGGGCGACCCAGCGGCGCAGGGTGAGGGCGTAGTGCTCGCGGATCGACTCGACGTCACGGACCTCGAAGCCCGCGCGTTCGAGCTGGCCGACCGTGGTGCCGACGGGGGCGAGCTCACCGTCCGGGAAGACATAGGCGTCGATGAACGCGTCCACGCCGTACGCCGACTCGTCGCGCTGCGGACGGCGGGCGATCTGGTGGTTGAGCAGCCTGCCGCCGGGCCGGAGCAGCGCGAACAGGACCTGCGCGTACTCCAGGTACTTCTCGGAGCCGACGTGTTCCGCCATCCCGATGGAGGAGACCGCGTCGAACGGCCCGTCGGTGACGTCCCGGTAGTCCTGGACGCGGATCTCGACCTTGTCGGTGAGCCCGGCGTCGGCGACGCGCTTGCGGGCGAACGTCGCCTGCTCCTGGGAGAGGGTGATCCCGACGACGGTCGCGCCGTGCTCGCGGGCCGCGTGGATGGCGAGGGAGCCCCAGCCGCAGCCGACGTCCAGCAGCCGCGACCCCGCTCTCAGGTCCAGCTTGCGGCAGACGAGTTCGAGTTTGTCGCGCTGGGCGAGTTCGAGGGTGCTGTCCCCGGACTCCCAGTAGGCGCACGAATAGACCATGGACGGGCCGAGGACGAGCGCGTAGAAGTCGTTGCCGACGTCGTAGTGGTGGCTGATGGCGCGTCGGTCGGTGCGCCGGGTGTGGAGGTGCCCGGCCCGGCGGACCTCTTCACGCGGCGGGGCGGGCGGCAGCGGCGGTCCGGCGAGTTTCAGCAGGCCGCGCACCGCCGCACGGAAGTCCGGGTCGCGCAGCGCCCGGCCGAGCGTACGGGCATCCTCGCCGCGCTGCCAGATCAGGCCGGACAGCAGATCGAGAGCGGTGTACAGGTCCCCCTCGACAGCCAGGTCGCCGGACACCCAGGCGCGGGCGAGGCCGAGTTCACCGGGCTTGAAGAGGAGCCGGCGCAGGGCCCGGCGATTGCGTACCACCAGGGTCGGCGCGTCAGGCGGGCCCGCCTGCGAACCGTCCCAGGCGCGGACGCGCACCGGGAAGGGGGCTCCCAGCAACTGCTCGACGAGGGCATGGAGCCGCGGCGCGACGTCAGCCATGATGCACACCTCCGTGACGGGTGATCCCGCAATGTCCTGACACCACGTAAACACGGAAGAGCGCGCCGTCCAGTCCCGCGCGGCCGTCACGGCTCGGCAAAATACATGCACAGGGCACGCGTCACCGTCGGCACTCGGCGCGGGGCCCCGGCACGGGCTCAGGCACGGTGCACGCCGAAGGGGCCGTCCGCACCACGGATGGCGGACGGCCCCTTCGGGGGTGTTTCGGTGACCGTCGGCCCGGAGGCCGGAGGTCGGGTGACCTGAGGTCGGGTGACCGAAGCCGGGTGACCGGAGGTCGGGTGACCGACAGTCAGGAGGCCTTGGCCTTCTCGTTCTCGGTCTTCTCGGCGGCCGGCTTCGCGGCGACCGGCGCCGGCTTCGCGGCCTCGTAGAACTCCTCGCGCGGGGACTCCAGCGCACCCAGCGCCACGACCTCGCGCTTGAGGAACATGCCGAGCGTCCAGTCGGCGAAGACACGGATCTTGCGGTTCCACGTCGGCATCGCCATGCCGTGGTAGCCGCGGTGCATGTACCAGGCGAGGCGGCCCTTGACCTTGATCTTCATCTTGCCCATGACGATCATCGCGACGCCCTTGTGGAGGCCGAGGCCCGCCACCGCACCCTTGTTGGAGTGCGAGTACTCCTTCTGCGGGAAGCCCCGCATACCGGAGATCACGTTGTCGCCGAGGACCTTGGCCTGCCGCAGCGCGTGCTGCGCGTTCGGCGGGCACCAGGCGTTCTCGACGCCGGCCTTGCGGGCGGCCACGTCCGGGACCTGGGCGTTGTCGCCGGCGGCCCAGATGTAGTCGGTGCCCTGGACCTGGAGGGTCGGGGCCGTGTCGACGTGACCGCGGGGGCCCAGCGGCAGGCCGTAACGGGCCAGCACCGGGTTGGGCTTGACGCCGGCCGTCCACACGATGGTGTTGGAGTCGACCTCGAGGCCGTTCTTCAGCACCACGTGGCCGTCGACGCAGGAGTCCATGGAGGTGGAGAGGTAGATCTCCACACCGCGGCCCTCGAGGTGCTCCTTGCCGTACTGGCCCAGCTTGGGGCCGACCTCGGGAAGGATCTTGTCGGCGGCGTCGACGAGGATGAAGCGCATGTCCTCGCGGGACACCGTCTTGTAGTACTTGGCCGCGTCCCGGGCCAGGTCCTCGACCTCACCGATGGTCTCCGCACCGGCGAAACCGCCGCCGATGAAGACGAAGGTGAGCGCCTTGCGGCGGATCTCCTCGTCGGTCGTGGAGTCGGCCTTGTCGAGCTGCTCGAGGACGTGGTTGCGCAGGCCGATGGCCTCCTCGACACCCTTCATACCGATGCCCTGTTCGGCGAGGCCGGGGATCGGGAAGGTGCGGGAGACCGCGCCGAGCGCGATCACCAGGTAGTCGAAGGGCAGCTCGTACGCCTCGCCGACCAGCGGCGCGATCGTGGCGACCTTGCGGTCCTGGTCGATGGTGGTGACCCGGCCGGTGAGGACCTCCGCCTTGGGCAGCACGCGTCGCAGCGGGACGACGACGTGGCGCGGGGAGATGTTGCCGGCGGCGGTTTCGGGGAGGAAGGGCTGGTAGGTCATGTACGACCGGGGGTCGACGACCGTGACGGTCGCCTCGCCGTAGCGCATCTTCTTCATGATGCGCCGAGCTGCGTACAGGCCTACGTACCCACCGCCTACTACGAGGATCCTGGGACGCTCCGTGGTGCTCATGCCATCGAGTATCCACCCGCTCGAGGGGGGTCGCTCGTGCGCCCCTTCACAAGCTTCCCGGGGGTGTGTGCTATCCTCCGCGGCCCGCGTGATCCACGTCATGGCGCGGAGCGGGAACCAGCGTGTAGGGCATGGCGTTGTCAATGCCGCGTGAGCTGCCTCTCCGGGCTCGGAAGGGCTCCGTGAGGGCCGCCGGAGACACCCTCCCCAGACCTCCGCGATACGTCCGCGCGCGCCTCTTTTGAACACGTTCACAGGGGTGTTGGGCCCCCGGAAGGGTCAACGGAGACGCCTCTGTCCTCCGACAGGGCCGAATTCCTTGTGAAGAACTTCACGAACTTTCCCGAGGGGGTGCCTCCGGAACGCGTCCGAGGGGCCACGAAGGGCCCCTCGGGTCTGCTCATACGCGCATCCTGCCTGCTCAGCAGAGTGCAAGTAGCGGGTCCGCCGGGCTCACGCGATCGACCAGGCGATGCCGTCGAGGATGTCGTGCTCGCTCACGACGACCTCCTGCGCGCCGATCCGCTCCATGATCGCCAGCAGGACGAGCGCGCCCGCCGCGATCACGTCCACCCGGCCCGGGTGCATCGCCTGATGCGCCGCGCGCTGTTCGTGGGTGGCCCGGAGAAGGTCGTCGCTGATGCTCCGGACCCGGTCGAGACCGATCCGCGCATGGTGGATCTTCGTGGAGTCGTACGCGTCCAGCCCCAGCGCGATCGCCGCGACCGTCGTCACCGAGCCGGCCAGGCCGACCAGGGTGTGCGCCTCGCGCAGCGGGACCGTCCGCTCGGCGAGGTCGAGGGCGGCCTCGATGTCGGCGCGCATCGCGGCGATCTGCCCGGCGGTGGGCGGGTCGGTGACCTTCCCGTCCACGACCAGGTGCCGCTCCGTCATCCGTACGCAGCCCACGTCGACGGAGCGCGCGGCACGCACCCGGTCGTCGCCGACCACGAACTCGGTCGAGCCGCCGCCGATGTCCACCACCAGGAACGGCTTGGCCAGGTCCGCACGCCCGTCGAGTTCCCTCGTGGCGCCGGTGAAGGAGAACTCGGCCTCCTGGTCGCCCGTGATGACCTCGGGCTCGACGCCGAGGATGTCCAGCACCCCGCGCACGAACTCGTCCCGGTTCTCCGCGTCCCGGGAGGCGGAGGTGGCGACGAAGCGCAGCCGCTGCGCGCCGTACTCCTTGATGGCGGCCGCGTACTCCCGGCAGGCCGCGAAGGTCCGCTCCAGCGCCTCGGGGGCGAGCCGTCCGGTGCGGTCGACGCCCTGGCCGAGGCGGACGATCGTCATCCGGCGGTCCAGGTCGACCAGCTCGCCGGTCTCCGGGTCGGCGTCGGCGACGAGGAGGCGGATCGAGTTCGTACCGCAGTCGACGGCGGCGACCCGGGTCACCGGGCGGCCGCCGTCGCGTCGTCCCGCTCGACCGGCGCCACGCACGTGCCCTTGCGCCACCACTGCGGGAGCATCTCCAGCGCCTCGTCGCCGAGGGGGTTCACGCCCGGGCCGGCCGCCAGGGAGTGCGCGACGAGCACGTGCAGGCACTTCACCCGGTCCGGCATGCCGCCCGCGCTGGGGAAGTTCTTCAGTTCCTCAATCTCGTCCCGGCGCCGGATGTAGTCCTCGTGCGCGGCACGGTAGGCGGCGGCCAGCTCCGGGTCGGCCTGGAGCCGCTCCGTCATCTCCTTCATCACGCCGTTCGCCTCGAGCGTGCCGATGGCCGAGTTGGCCTTCGGGCACGTCAGGTAGTACAGCGTCGGGAAGGGTGTGCCGTCGGGCAGGCGGGGGGCCGTCTCGACGACGTCCGGCTCACCGCACGGGCAGCGGTGCGCGATCGCGCGCAGTCCGCGCGGCGGCCGTCCGAGCTGCTGCTTGAAGGCCTCGACGTCCGCGTCGGTGGGCTCGGTGCGCGGGGTGGTCGGCGGGGGCGTTTCCATGCCTGTCTTTCTATCGGTTCTGGCCGGCGGCTCCGGCCACCGGCTCTGAGTACCGGCTCCGACTGCCGGTTCCGGCTGCCGGTTGCGGCCGCCGGTCGGTTCACTGGTCGGAGGCGTCGGACTTGTCGACGCCGTCCCAGACGTTCGCGTACCAGGGGCGGTCGGCCGCCCCGAGGTCGGCGCGGGACTGCCTGGCCGCGTCCGGATCGATCACGACGAAACCGGTCTCCCCCGGCAGCACGTAGTGCAGGCGCTGCCGGATCTGCTGCTCGGCGTAGGCGTCGTCCTGCCAGCGCGCCTTGAGGTCGCGCAGCTGCTCGACGCGTTCGCTGGCCTGCCGCTTCTCGCGCTCCAGATCGGCGATCTCGGCGCGCTGCGAGACGTACTGGCGCATCGGATAGGCCAGGGCCACGATCAGCGTGCACAGGACGAGCGCGAGGAGCGCGGCGCGGCCGGTGAGCCGGGAGCGGCGGGCCTGGCGCTTGGTCTGGGAGCGGTAGACCCGGGCCGCGGTCTGCTCGCCGAGCAGCTTGATCCTGGTCGCGGTGGAGAAACGGTCCCGGTCCTTCACGGCCACTGCTTCCCGCCTCCCGTCTCACACGTACGTACGTCCCCGCACACGGTACGGGACCGGTACGGGGACGTACGTACGACTGGCGGAGCCTTGACCCGGTTAGGTCGGGCGGCGTCGGCCCTTGCTGTGCCCTGGGTCCGCGGAGCGGACGTGCGGGAAGGTTCAGCCCTTGAAGCGCGGGAAGGCGGAGCGGCCGGCGTACACCGCGGCGTCGTCGAGGATCTCCTCGATGCGCAGCAGCTGGTTGTACTTGGCGACGCGGTCCGAGCGGGCCGGGGCGCCGGTCTTGATCTGACCGCAGTTCACCGCGACCGCGAGGTCGGCGATGGTGACGTCCTCGGTCTCGCCGGAACGGTGGGACATCATGCACTTGAAGCCGTTGCGCTGGGCCATCTCGACGGCGTCCAGGGTCTCGGTCAGCGAACCGATCTGGTTGACCTTGACGAGCAGGGCGTTGGCGGAGCCCTCCTCGATGCCGCGGGCCAGACGCTCGGGGTTGGTGACGAAGAGGTCGTCGCCGACGATCTGGACCTTGTCGCCCAGCTTGTCGGTGATGACCTTCCAGCCGGCCCAGTCGTCCTCGTACAGCGGGTCCTCGATGGAGACGAGCGGGTACGCGGAGACGAGCTCCTCGTAGTACTCGGTCATCTCGGCGGCCGAGCGGGACTTGCCCTCGAACTCGTACTTGCCGTCCTTGTAGAACTCGGACGCGGCGACGTCGAGCGCGAGCGCGATCTGCTCGCCGGGGACGTAACCGGCCTGCTTGATGGCCTCGATGATGAGGTCGAGCGCGGCGCGGTTGGACTCCAGGTTCGGGGCGAAGCCGCCCTCGTCGCCGAGGCCGGTGGACAGGCCCTTGGTCTTCAGCACCTTCTTGAGGGTGTGGTAGACCTCGGCACCCCAGCGCAGGGCCTCGGAGAAGGACTCCGCGCCGATCGGGGCGATCATGAACTCCTGGATGTCCACGTTGGAGTCGGCGTGCGAGCCGCCGTTCAGGATGTTCATCATCGGCACCGGCAGCAGGTGCGCGTTGGGGCCGCCCAGGTAGCGGAACAGCGGCAGGTCGCTGGCCTCGGAGGCGGCGTGCGCGACGGCGAGCGAGACGCCGAGGATGGCGTTGGCGCCGAGCGAGCCCTTGTTGTCGGTGGCGTCCAGGTCGAACATGGCCTGGTCGATCAGGCGCTGCTCGGTGGCGTCGTAGCCGACGAGCTCCGGGCCGATCTGCTCGATGACGGCGAGGACGGCCTTCTCGACACCCTTGCCGAGATAGCGGTTGGGGTCACCGTCGCGGAGCTCGATGGCCTCGAAGGCACCGGTGGAGGCGCCGGACGGAACGGCGGCACGACCCGTGCTGCCGTCGTCGAGGCCGACCTCGACCTCGACCGTGGGGTTGCCTCGGGAGTCCAGGATTTCCCGGGCTACGACGACGTCGATGGACGGCACGAGCATCTCCTTCTTGGGATGTGACGCTGGTTGTGCGGGGCCCGGGGGCCTTGATGAGCCCTTGCTGAGCCTTGCGACTAGAGCCTAACCGCCCCGGGACCGTCGGCAGTCGACCGACCGTCCCGTGGACAGACAGACGGTACCTATTGTTTCCGCCCGGAACAAAGGGGGTGGCCGAGAAAAGCCGACAGGAAGTGACGAACGGGCAAAGAGAAACCCCGCTCCGGTGCGTACGGGGGAACACGCACCGGAGCGGGGGGCCCGTGGGGACGGGGGGTGACCCTCACGAGGTCTTCAGTGTGCCGACCTCGCATATGAGGGCGCTGTGGCTTCTCTGGGGGCCAGGTGTCACTTCAGGTGGAGCTGCTGGCCCGGGTAGATCAGGTCGGCGTCGGTGACGATGTCCTTGTTCAGCTCGAACAGCTTCGCCCAGCCGCCCTTGACCTTGTGCTTCTCGGCGATGGAGCTGAGGGTGTCGCCCTTGACGACCTTGTACTCGCCGTCACCCTTCTTGACCTTCTTGCCGGTCGGGGTGGTGACCGTCTTGGAGGCGGCCGGGCGGTCGGTCGAGCGGGAGGCGCTCTGCTCCTCGGTCGAGCGGCTGCTGGTGCTGCCGCTGTTCGACGAGCCGGAGGAGCTGGACGAGCCGGAGGAGCTGGACGAGCCGGCGCTCGAGCCGTTGTAGGCGGCGCCGGACAGGCCGGTGCCGCAGACCGGCCAGGCACCCTTGCCCTGACCCGCGAGGACCTTCTCGCCGATGGCTATCTGCTGGGACTTGGAGGCCTGGTCGGCGGTGGAGGCGTAGGCGGTGCCGCCGTACGCGGCCCAGGTGGACGCCGAGAACTGCAGACCGCCGTAGTAGCCGTTGCCGGTGTTGATGGACCAGTTGCCGCCGGCCTCGCACTGGGCGACCGCGTCCCACTCGGAGGCGGTGGCGGCGGAGGCGTTGCCGGCCGCCAGCAGCGGGGCGGCGATGGCGACGCCGGTGACGCCGGCGAGCGTGGCGACGCGGGTCGCCTTGGAGGGACGGCGGTGCTTGCCCTTGGCGGAAAACAGCATGGTGGATCCCCTCACCGACGCCTGCGAGGTGAGCTGTCGGGTTCGGGCCGTGTGAGTTGCCCGGCCACCTCCTCGCCCGTCGGAGCGCTGCTCCGTGGGAGGTGTGGCTTCACCCCTAGCCGTTCCGGTCAACCGACCGGTCCGGCACTTACCTTGGGTCCCCCGCTCCTGCCTACGGCGCTTGACGCGACGACTGTTCCCGGGTCGTCGCTGGCAGGATTCGGCGTTGCGACGGCCGGGGCTCGGGTTGCCGAGCGGCCTCGACCGTAGACACGCGATCGGTGGAATTTCAAAGACGATCAGGGCTTCTGAGACTCATCCCACACTTTCACCAAACCGGACATTCGGCGCGAAGCGTGACGCGAACTCCCGCTGTTTTTCTTGGGCTTTGCGCCCTATTCCACCCCTGTGTCGAGGGTCTGACCGGCGGCGATGGCGCTCGGGTCAACACCGATGAGGTCCCTGTTCTCGGCGTAGAGGGCACGCCATCCGCCGTCGATGCCAAGGGAGTCGGCGATGGATTCGAGGGAGTCGCCCTCCTGGACGACGTAGGTGGCCGCGGCATGCCGGCCCGCGGACGCGGCGGTGGTGCCGTCCACGCCGGCGTCGGTCGCGCTCCTGGTCGCGGCCTCGTCGGCGGTGGCGCCGCGATGCTTGCCCGAGCCGAGGGAGCCGGTGTCGACCAGGCTCCAAGAACCTTCATCCTGGACGTATTTGTCCGACTCGTCCGCACCCGGGGTCGCCGTGGGTGAGCCGGCGCCCGTCGAGCCGTCGCCCCGGCCACCGGAACCGCCGGACGTGCCGGAACCGTCCGTGGTGGCGGAGGAAGAGGACGAAGGGGATGAAGCGGACGCCGAAGGCGAACTGGAGGAATCGGCGGACGAGTCGGACGATCCGGCCGAGGAGTCCTCGTCGGTCGTGGAGCCCGAGGAGCCGGACAACCCCCGGGACAGGTCGGACAATCCGGAAGAACCAGATGAGTCGGACGAGCCGGAGGAGTCGTCCGCCACGCCGGTGTCCACGTTCAGCGCGCCGTTCTCCTGGGTGAGCCCGGAGGTCAGCCCGCAGGTGCCCCACGCGCCGATCCCCTCGGCCGCGAGCACCTTCTGCGCGACGGCGATCTGCTGGCTGCGGCTGGCCAGGTCGGGACTGGTCGCGTAGTCGAGGCCACCGTGCGCCTCCCAGTCCTTCTGGGTGAGGCTCAGGCCGCCGTACTCGCCGCCACCCTCGTCGGCGCTCCACGAGCCGCCGGTCTCGCACTGCGCCACCTTGTCCCACACCGTGCCGTCCGCCGCACTCGCGCCGGAGGCGGCGAGCAGCGGGATGGCGATGGCGGAGCCCGTCACTCCGGCCGCGACAAGGAGAGCCGGGGCCTGGCGGGGGCGACGGTGACGACCGTTCCCGGAGAGCATGCGAGGGGCCTTTCTCTGGACAGCACTGACCGGCGCGGCGGGTGAAACCGTTGCGTCGCGCTGACGAGAGAACGTATCGGCAGACGATCACTTGTCACAAGTTAATGCCGCGCAGATCACGTGAAGATCACAGACTTGAGTGTTGGTCACCTTTGCTCCGCCGAACGGTCACACTCCGGCTGACATCCGGTCAGGTACGGATCACTCATGAGCCGGAACGCACCGGAGTGAACTCGACCGGCAAAGTCCGCAGCCCGCGCATGATGAGCCCGCCGCGCCACCTCAACTCGGCCGGATCCACGGCCAGTCGGAGATCGGGCAGCCGGGTGAGCAGGGTCGCCAGCGCGGCCTGGCCCTCCAGCCGGGCCAGCGGGGCTCCCAGGCAGTAGTGGATGCCGTGGCCGTAGCCCAGGTGCTGGTTGTCACGGCGGGACAGATCGAGGGTGTCGGGGTCCGAGAAGCGCGCCGGATCACGGTCGGCGGCCGCCAGCACCACGAGCACGGGGTCGCCCGGCGCGATGTCCTGGCCGCCGATGCGCAGCGGCTCGGTCGCGAACCGCCAGGTGGCGAGTTCCACGGGGCCGTCGTAGCGCAGGAGTTCCTCGACGCCCGTTTCGAGCAGACCGCGGTCGCCTTCGTCCTCGGTGAGCGACCGCTGGAGGCGTGCGCGCTGCTCGGGATGGGTGAGGAGGGCGTAGGTGCCGTTGCCGATGAGGTTGACGGTCGTCTCGAAGCCCGCGAACAGCAGGATGAAGGCCATGGCGGCGGCCTCGTTCTCGGTGAGGTGCTCGCCGTGGTCCGAGGCACGGATCAGACCCGAGATGAGGTCCTCGCCGGGAGCCGGGTCGGCGGGAAGCTCCGCGCGCTTGCGGTGGATGAGCTCCAGCAGATACCCGCGCATCTTCTTCACCGACCGCGCGACACCGCCCCGCGGGCCCCCGCCGTGCCGGATCATCATCCCCGCCCAGTCGCGGAAGTCGTCCTGGTCCTCACGGGGGACGCCCAGGAGGTCGCAGATCGCGTAGATGGGGAGCGGGAAGGCGAAGTCGTGGATGAGGTCGGCCCGCCCCTCGGCGGCGAACCGGTCGATGAGCTGGTCCGTCAGCTCCTGGACCCGGGGCGCGAACTCGGCGACCCGGCGCGGGGTGAAGGCCTTGCTGACGAGCCGTCGCAGCCGAGTGTGGTCCGGCGGGTCGATGTTGAGCAGATGCGTCATCAGCTCGGCCTTGCGCTCACCGGGGATGCCGGTCTTGCCCTTGGCGTGCGCCGGTTCGTCGTGGTGCGCCGGGTTCTTGGAGAGCCGCTGGTCGGCGAGGGCCTGTTTCGCGTCGGCGTACCGGGTGACCAGCCAGGCCTCGACCCCGCTGGGAAGAACGGTGCGGTGCACGGGCGCGTGCTCGCGCAGCCAGGCGTAGGCAGGGTAGGGGTCGGTCGCGAACTCCCAGGTGAACAGTTCGGGAGCGGTGCGGTCCGGGTTGTCTGTGTCGGGCTGCTCGGTCACTCCCTGACCGTAGCGGTGTCCTCGCCGCGCTCCGCGAGGGCCTTGCGCGCGGCGGGGTGCCCCATGTCGGCGGCCTTGCGGTACCAGAGGGTGGCTTCGGCGGGGTTGCCCTGCTTCTCGAGGAGCAGGGCGAGCCGGTAGGCGGCGTAGGCGTCGCCCTGGGCGTGGCCCAGCTCGTACCCCTGGCGGGCCTCCTCCGGGAACCCCGTCTTCTCCGCCACGACGGCCCTGTGCGTGACGTCCAGCCTGCCGTCGCCGGCGAAGTAGTCCGCGGCGTCGTCCAGGCTCTGCCGCGGCTTGCGGAGGTCGGCCAGCAACTCCGCGGCCCCCTCGTCGCCGTCGGCGGCGGCGCGGGCCAGCAGCACCTCGGCGGCTTCTTCCTCGTGACTCAGCAGGAAGGACACGGCCGCGCTCCGGGCGATGGGGGCGTAGCCCGCCATCTCGGCATTGATGTAGTGGTCCATCGCCTCGCCGAGGTCGCCACGCCCCAGCAGCAGGTCCCCCAGTCGGTGTGCAGCCGCCATGTCGGCGTCGGCCACCGCCTTGCGCAGCCACTGCTCGGCCAGCGCCAGGTGCGCCTCCCCGACCAGCCGCGCCTGTGGACCATCGGGCTTCGCCTCGGCCGCCGCCCGCAGATACGGCAGCGCCTCCTCCGCCTCCCCCTGCCCGAGCAGCCGCTCGCCGACCTGCCCCGCCAGCTCCGTCTTCCCCGCGTCCACGGCCCTGCGCAGCCAGTCCAGCGCCGTCGCCTCGTTCTCGGAGAGCAGGCTCAGCATGTGCATCGCCCCGGCGTCACCGTCCCGCGCCCTGGCCGAGAAGACGACGTGGGCGGTCGCCCGGACGTTCAGGTGCACCCCGGTGTCGTACTTCGTCCCCTCCAGCGCGCAGCGCCAGACGGCCTCCGGGACCGCCCTCGCGCCCTCCTGCTGCGCGTCGGCGACCAGCGAGCCGTACGGCCGCCAGGTCTCCTCGCTCTCCCCCACCCGGAGCGGCTCTCCCGGTACCAGCATCCCGGTGACCCCGTGCAGTGGCCGGACGGCCCAGTCGACGGCTTCCTGGAACGACTCCGTATCCGGACGCCCCGTCGGCCGACCCGCCCGGTAGCTCCGGCACGCCTCCTCCAGCAGCCGGCGGGGGATGTCCCCGGTGACGCCACAGCGGGCGAGATCCGTCGCGGCCCGGATCAGCAGGTACCCGTACGGATGGCGGCTGTTGGAGCGCGCGGCCCGCTGCCACTGCACCCGGAGTTCCACGCTGATGGCCAGGTACTGGGTGACGCTGGTGGCGCCGCGCCGGTCGAGGGCCTCGCCGAGCCGGTCGTCGCGCAGGCCGGTCAGCCGCTCGACCTCCTGCTCGCTCCACCCCGCACCCACCCGCTCCGACCGTGCCAGCGTCATCAGGCGGAACGCGGGTCCGCCTTCGAAGCGGTGCATGTCGTAGTCGTCGTCGCCCATGGTGGCCACCACCGGGACCCCGAGCGTCCTCAGCTCGGCCAGCAGGGCCACCGTCAGGCCATGCTCACCGAGGTGGCCCTCCAACTCGTCCAGCCAGAGCACGTACGCGCCGTCCCGGCCGCGCAGCAGGGCGGGCAGTCCGCGCAGGTCCGTGCCGGGGGCCGGCGCGTACACCCGGGTCCCCGGGTCCGTCTCGCGGACCACGGCCGCCCAGGCCGTCCTCGACTTGCCGGTGAGCGGACCGCCCGTGATCACCAGCAGACTGTCCCGCGCGGTCCAGCCCCGCAGCGTCTCGTCGATGTCACGGCGCACATACGGCGGCAGGCCCGGATCCGCCCAGCGCCGCCCGGCGGGTCGAACGCCCATCGTCACCAGGTCGGCATCCTCCACCGTGGGCCAGCCGGCGGGGTCGGGCACCCCGAAGACCCCGGGCGGCGCGGCATAGGTGTGCTGGTTCAGAACGCCCACGACAGGGCCGTGGTAGTTACCGCCGTAGTAGCCGACGGTGTCACCGGACGAGGCCGGGGCACCGGGTTCGGAGGGCCGGGCAGTGCGCTCGGAGGACCCGGCCGCGGGATCGGCGTGCCGGGGAGTGGGATCGGGCAGCCAGGGAGTCTGCTCGAAGCGGTCGATCAGCTCGAACAGCTCGGTGAGCGCTCCTTCCTTCCCGGACAGGAGCCAGGCCTCGATGTACCGGCCCTCGACCTCGACGAGCGTCGCCTCGGAGCCGTCGAGCGGAGAGGTGATCTGCGCCGGAACCGAGCCGGCTCCCCCGTGTCGCACGAACCACCCGACGAACGCCTGCCGGATCTCCTCCCGGTTCTCCGACAGCAGCCCCCGGTTGAGCACCCTCGCGGCCCACGCCGCCAGTTCCTCCGACTCCCGTTCCATACAAGCCCCCGCACCCCACGAACCGGATCAGGAGCTCACCGTACTAACCATCGACCCCCTCGACACCCCGGATCGCGTCCCGGTACGCCCGGGCCGCCGCGCGCAGGGCCGCCTCCGGGTCGACGCCCTCCGATTCGGCCCGTGCCGCCAGGGCCAGCAGTTCGTAGCCGATGCCCTCGGCCGTCGGCAGCGGTACCTCCAGCCGTGCCGTGCGGGCCCGGGACACCAGCTTCGCCGCGAGGGCCAGGCCGGGCTGGTGGAGGGGGACGCCGTCCGTCACCGATTCCCGCCGCTTCTCCGCCGCCTTCGTGCGCAGCCAGTGCTCCTTCACTTCCTCCGGGGTGGTGGCCGTGGCGTCGCCGAAGACATGGGGGTGGCGGTGGATGAGCTTGGCGACGATCGTGCCCGCGACATCGTCGACGGAGAACGGGGACTCCTCGTCCTCCTCGGCGATGCGGGCGTGGAAGACGACCTGGAGCAGGACGTCGCCCAGTTCCTCGCGGAGTTCGTCGTGGTCCCCGTCCTCGATCGCCTCGACCAGTTCGTACGCCTCCTCGACGGCGTACTTCGCCAGGCCCTTGTGGGTCTGCTGGGAGGACCACGGGCATTCGGCGCGGATCCGGTCCATGACCTGGACGAGGTCGAGGAGCCGGGCGCCGGGGAGGTCGTAGGAGGCGGGGAGCAGTTCCAGGTCGGGCATGGACACGCGGCCGGAGCCGGCCAGGCGGGCCAGGCCGTCGGTGAGGGCCGGTTCGCCCTCGCCGGTGGCCACGACGACGACCGTGCGGCCGTCGGCGCAGGCGGCGAGCAGCTCCTCGGCGGTCGGGGAGGTCTCCTCGACGGTGACGCCCGCGTCCCGCAGATAGGGCAGCTGCGGATGCGCGCCGTCCGCGCACAGCACCCGGTCCGCCGTGCGCAGGGCCTGCCAGGCGGGCCAGGACAGCAGGCCGGGGGCGACACGGTGGCTGGTGGTGAGCAGGACGACGCGGCCGGCGGCGTCGGCCGGGGTGTGGGCAGCGGCGGAGCTGATGGCGTTCACACCCCGAACGTAACCCACGCCCGTCAGCGGCCCAGCGAGTTATCCACAGGAAGGACCGCCCGGTCGTACGATCACATGGTCACGTCGTCTGCTGCGTCCCGGCCGCCGAGATCTCCCGTACCCAGGGCGTCTTCGCGTCGACGCGGGCGACCTTCTGCGCGTCCCAGTTCCCGTAGCGCGGGTTGAGATCCACGTCGAGTGCCTTGGACGCCTTGGACAGCGCGTTCCAGAAGGCGGGCTGGCTGGTGTTCGTGCCGAGTTCGGTGGCGAGTTTCTGGGCCTCCAGCTGGAGACGGAGGTTCTCGTCGAGACGCTGCGGCGGAATGCCGTACTGCTGGAGCCACGCCGTCTCCAGGCCCTTCGCGCCGCCCGCCTGCTGCTCCAGGCCGGCCCGCATCTCCTGGACCTCCCGGCGGCTGACGGTGATGCCCGCGTCCTCGGCAGCGCGGTGCAGCACCTTGTCGAGGACCATGCCGTGCAGGGTGTCGCGGGCGAGGGAGCCGGTCTGGGCGACGGCCTGCGCGTACTGGGCGTCGTCGGTGACCGCGGCCCGCTGGGCCGTACGCACCTCGTTCACCCGGCTCTCCAGTTGCGCGACGGTGATCCGCTGATCGCCGACGACGGCCGCCGCGCCGGGATGCGCGTCGTTCCCGCAGGCGGCGAGGAGAGGGGCCGCCACGATCGCGGCGGACAGCAGGAGCGCGGTGCGACGACGGCGGTGCAAGGGAAACCTCCCGAGGAGATTGTGCGACGGTGCACAAAGTCTTGCGGTGATCGATGTTAGGCAGTGGGGCGGCTGGGGCCAACCCATTCGACCAACGATTCACCAGGACTTCGGGCACCGCCGCGCCCGCTCGTCGCCCGCTCTTCGGTGCGAGGGCTCAGCCCCGCGCGCGTGGGCCCCCCTCACGAGGGCGATCCGGTTCAGCCGACGATGGCGACCGGGGCGTCCCACGCGTCGCGGTCCACGGTGATCGTGTAGCCGCCGCGGGTCTCCTTGCTGTTCACCATGTACTGGTGGCCACGGCTGTGGCCGGTGTACTGGGTCGCGCCCCAGGGCCAGTCGGTGGTCGTGGTGTCCTTCTTGTCCCACAGGGCGTACCAGAGATTGCCCGGCAGGTCCGTCTTGTTCGTCGCGGTGGCGACGGCCTTGGCGCTGGAACTGCTGAAGCCGTAGTAGCCGGCCCGGTACGTCTTGGCGCGCAGTGTCTTGGTGAAGGAGCGCACATACGTCAACACGGCGTCGTTGCACGCCTTGTTGGTGATGTCGTAGGGCTCCATGTCGAGGTAGACCGGACTGCCGGCCTTCATACCGAGCGCCGAGGCCTTGGCGACCGCGTCCGCGCCGTCGGTCGCGCCGAGGGAGGCCGCCGTGGCGGCGGTGAGCTTCTCGGGGCTGGAGCCGGTCTGGCAGGACGGCTGGGCGCCCACGTAGATCGGGATCAGCTTCCAGCCGGCCGTGTTGACCGACTTCACCCAGGAGGCGGTCAGGTTGGGCTGCGCACAGCCGCGGTTCCTGCCGCCGACGTAGACCGCGGCGCCCCCGTAGTAGCCGTCGGCCTTCCAGGCCTTCATCGCGGCCGACGAGGGCGCGGTGCAGGCGTCGAAGGCGCGGCCGGTGTACGTCCTCTGGGCGGGCCAGGTGGTGGCCGCCATCGAAGTCTGCGCCGCTATCCCGGCCCCCGCGAGGACGGCCGCGCCGGCCACACCCCACGTGATGTATCTGCGCTTTCTGGACTGCCGGTGCTCGGCCATCCCCACCCCATCGTTCGTTTTCCGCGTACGGCGCTGTCGCCGCGTACGGTCGTGTTCCTGCTGAAGTCCCCTGATTCGGTGCGACGATACGGCCTCGGCTCGACGTCCAGCACCTGAACGGAACGCACCGTAACCCGCGACGTGTCACCGGTCGGGAAACGCAAGGCCCCCATAGGCACAAGATTCACTCATGTCACAGTAAAGAAGCGATGCCCTGCATCGGCCCGTCCGTGTCCTACCCTTGGCCCCTGGTGACTTGGGGGGCGACATGACGATGCCGACGATGCCGACCGGGGCGGGCGCGGAGAGACAGCTGACGGCCGGCTGGTTCCAGCGGCTCGCCTGGGTGGCCCTGGTCTGGGGCTCGCTGGGCTTCCTGGTGTGGGTGCCCTTCCTGTACGTGGCGGTCCGCCGCGGCCTCTCCTCGGACTGGGTGGCCTTCGGCTCGTTCGCGCTGTACGAGTGCGCGATCCTGCCGTGGGCGGTGATCACGCCCGACGGCGACGGGGACGCCCTCTTCGGCATCGCCATCCTGGTGACCCTGCTGACGGCGACGGTGCTGCTGCTGTCCGCGGTGTTCGACAAGAAGATCCCGGCCGCCCAGCCTGCGTACGGAGCGGCCATGGCTCCTCAGGGCCAGCCGTATCAGCAGGGGTATCCGTACGGGCGGTAGCCGCCGCGCGCCGGGGACCGCGGGCGCGGCACCACCTCAAAGCGGGTGCCGCATCCACACGTTGGGCTCGACGTACACCGCGTAGTCCCGCTCGGGCTCGCACCGCACGGGAACCAGCGCGCCGGGCACCTCGACGTCGCCCTGTGTGTCGAAGGGCAGCCCGGTCCAGCGACGCCACTCGGCCAGCGAGCCCGCCACCGTCATCGACGCCGGCGCGACCCGCTCGATGCTCGCGCCCGCCCGGGCGTGCACCCGCAGCCACGGGTCGTAGGGCAGCCCGTCCTCCCGCACCCGGTGCGCGTACTCCTCGATCGCGGTGCGCGGCTCGAGGTGCTTGGCGTTCGGCCGGACCGGCGCCACGACCTCGGTGAAGCCCTTCGCCCGGGCACCGTCCCGCATCGCCGCGAGCATCCGCCCGGACAGTCCGAGGCCCTGCGCGTGCGGGGCGATGACGATCGAGATCGCGCTCACCGTGTCGGGCCGCGCCCCGCTCCGCTGATCGGCGAAGGCCCAGACGAGCACCTGGTCCCAGCCCCGGGCGGGCAGCCCGCCCCGGCCGTCGGCATGCAGGGCGAACGGCACGCTGTACGCATGGGCGACGACCTGCCCCCCTTCGTCCTGCGCGAACAGCACGTACTCCGGGAACTCGACGGGGATCCGGCCGTAATGCGCGTTGCCCACCGGGTCCTGGGTCGCGAACTCCGGCCAGGTGTCGGGCATGTCCTGGACCGGACCGACCATGTCGGGGCGGTCGGCGAGGCTGGATACCTTCCATTCCATACGGTCACGGTAGGCGAGGAGGCGAGCGGACAGGACTGGATTTCGGCGGCCTCGGGCGTTCAGGGGGACTTCGACGGCCGCCGTGAGGGCGCCGCGGGGCCGCCGTCGCTCTGCCGACCCCGGCTCACCCGGCGTGGAAACGCTCCGGTGCCTTCGTGGGGTTGCCCCCGGTGGGGAGTTTCTGGGCGGGGCAGGTCTCCAGGACCTTCTCCATCGCGGACTTCTCCGCCGCGGTGACCCACAGTTCGTATTTCTTCTTCACGGCCACCTGCGCCGCTACGTACGTGCACCGGTAGGCCTTGTTGGGCGGCAGCCAGGTCGCCGTGTCGCCGTCGCCCTTGGAACGGTTGGTGCTCGCGTCGACGGCCAGCAGGTTGAGCGGGTCGTTGGCGAGAGCGATGCGCTTGCCGGCGTCCCAGTACTTGGCGCCCTTCTGCCAGGCGTCGGACAGGGCGACCACGTGGTCGATGTCGACCTTGCTGCTGCCACGCCGGTACGTCACGTCCTTCCCGGAGTACGGGTCCGACTCCAGCACGCCGTAGGACACCTTGCACGCGCCGCCGGTGAACTTCACCTGCTCCAGGTCGCGCTTGAGTATGTCGTCACGGGTGTCGCAGGAGTTGGAGTCCGTGTCCGCCCAGGCGGAGCCGAACTTCTCCCGGTCGTAGCCGGTCTTGGGTGCCCGCCCCTTCACGGCAAGCGACCCGGCCGCCGCGAGAGCCGCTCCGCCGCTCCCCGCTCCACCACCCGCCGTCGCTCCCGCACCACCGGAACCCGCACCCGCGCCGGAACCGGGGTCCGAGCCGGAGACCTGCTCCTTGCATCCGGCCACCGAAACGGCACACATCAGCACGGCGGCAACCGCCGCCCCACCCCTCAGACGCTTCACGCGCCCCTCCCCTTGCCGGCCCGATGCCACCCCGCACAGGGCGCTTTCCCCTGACGGCGACTGGCACACACGGTAGCGGGGGAGCGCTCGGGGACAGTCGGGAGGTCCAGACCACCACCGGCCCAAGTGGGCATCTCGCACATGTCGGGAATATCGTCGGTGGAGAGTCACCTCCGGAAGGAGCTCTGGATGGGCATCCTCGACAGGTTCAGGAGCAACAAGGCGGCACAGGACAAGGCCAGGAACATGTCCGACGCCGCGGAGCGGAAGGCGAACGAGAAGACGGGCAACAAGTACGAGTCCCAGGTCGACTCCGGGCAGCAGAAGCTGCACGAGCGGCTCGGCATGGACGAGGAACGGCGCGACCGGCCCTAGCCCGCAGTCTCGACCCGGACCCGGCCGCAACGCTCCGGCCGCAGCCCGGCCCGAAGACTCATGGGCCGAGCCACCGACATCACCCGGCACATGAGGCCGTCCGCGCAGAGCGAGCCCGCCGCGGGCGGCTTCGCCCTGTCCCCCGGCGGAGCGGCGGCGACGCTCACACCCTGCCGATGCCGAGCGTCGACTCCGAGGGCAGCAGCCCGGATCCCAGCACCGCGACCCAGTAGTCGCCGAGGAGTGCGGCCAGGCGTTCCGTGGATTGCGGGCCGAGCGCCTGCCAGGGGCCCAGTGCCAGCCGGTCGGTGTCCTCCTCGACACGGCGCCGCAGGTCACGGCCGGCTTCCGTCGCCGTGCCGTCCGGCTCGAGCAGGCCCCTGGCCGTCAGCCGCTCGCCCGCCGCCGCCCATTCCGCGCGGGTCCAGCCGCGGCTTTCGAAGCGCTCGACGGACGCCGCGCCTATCGCGGCGAAGGACACCAGCGCCTCGGCCGGGTCGAGGCCGGCGAGAAGCAGGGCGGCGAGATGACCGTCGCCGCGGTGCTCCCGCAGGACCGTCGCCGCCTGCCAGAGCTGGAGGTGGGGCTCCCTCGGCCACTCCGGCGCGGCGTTGGCCGCGGCGAGCGGGCGCCCTGCCGTGACAGCCGCCTCGGCGGCGCGGCGGGCGAGAGCGGCGGCCTCGGCCAGCTCGGGACTGTCCACCAGGTCGCCGAACAGCCTGCGGTACAGCCGGTCGACGCCTCTCCGTCGCGCCGCCATGGCCGCTTCGGGGGTGGCGACCTTCCAGGCGTCCTCGACGTACCGGGCGACCATGCCGGGCTGGAAACTGTAGAAGGCCGAGGTCACCGTCTCGGCGCTCACCGGGCCCAACGGGGCGGCACGGAACGGGAAGTAGCTCCCCCAGCGGTCCTCGGTCGGGTAGCCGAGCGCGTCGGCCTCCTCGAAGACCTCGGGCGCGTAGTACATCACCGCGTGCAGCGGCTCCAGCAGATGCCAGAGCCTGCGCGCCTGCGCCGGCGCGACCTGTTCGCCTCTCGCACCCGACCCGAACCGCCCGTCCCGCTCGACCTGTTCGGTTGTCTGGTGCTCGTGATTCTCGGACATGACGTCTCCCCCTCGTCGCGCTCGGACATCGGCCACAACTTGACACTGACAAGATTGCCCGGACCTCGCGAACTTGTCAATGCCTAGATACCGCGTACGCTGCTGTCATGAGCGACCGGCCCTACCACCACGGCGACCTGCGGCGCGCCATCCTGGCCGCCGCCCTGGACGTCATCGCCACCGACGGCCCCACCGGGCTGAGCCTGCGCGACCTGGCCCGCCGCGCCGGTGTCTCGCACGCGGCGCCGGCCCACCACTTCCGGGATCGCACGGGGCTGCTGACGGCGATCGCGGCGGAGGGGCACGGGCTGCTGGCCACCGCGCTGGCGGAGGCGACTGATCTACGGGACGCGGGCGTGCGCTACGTCCGCTTCGCGCGCGAACACCCGGCGCACTTCCAGGTGATGTTCTCGCCCGGGCTGCTGCGCGCCGACGACCTGGAACTGACCACGGCCCGTGCCCTGTCGGCCGCCTCCCTGACCCACGCCATCGCCACCACCGCACCCGCCGGGGACGACACCGACGCCCGGCTGGCCCGCATCGCCGTCTGGTCCCTGGCCCACGGCTTCGCCACCCTCCTGCTCGGCCACAACCTCGACGGCCTCCTGGGCGACGAGGACCCCGAGGAGGTACTCCGCGCGCTGCCGATGGTGCTGTTCCCCTCCGCCTGATCCCGGCGGGCCCGGGCGCGCGCTTGACCTTGACACCGGCGTCAGGCTCCGACGATCACCCCATGAGTCCGAGTCAGCAGCACAGCAGCCGTACCGTCGTCGTCACCGGCGCGGGCACCGGCATCGGCCGCGCCACCGCCCACGCCTTCGCCGCGCAGGGAGCGTGCGTGATCGCCGTGGGCCGGCGCCCGGCACCCCTCGCCGAGACCGCCGCCCACGACCGGGACCGCATCGTCCCGCTCGCCGTGGACATCACCGCCGAGGACGGACCGGCCACGGTCGTCCGTACGGCACTCGAACGGGGCGCCGGCCGGGTCGACGTCCTGGTCAACAACGCGGCGATCGTCGACGCCGCGTCCCTGCGCACCTACACCCGAGACTCCGTCGGGCCCCAGCTCGCGACGAACCTGATCGCCCCCGTCCTGCTCACCCAGGCCGCACTGCCGGCCCTGACGGACACCCGGGGCGTCGTCGTGAACGTGACGACGGCCGTCGGACAGCGCGGCTGGCCCGGCAACTCCCTGTACGCGGCCGGGAAGGCGGCCCTCGAAGTGCTCACGCGCAGCTGGGCGGTCGAGCTCGCGCCGCTCGGGATCCGCGTCGCCGCGGTGGCGCCCGGCGCGATCGAGACGCCCATCGCCGACCACAGCGGCCTCACCCCCGAGCAGCGTGTCGCGATCCGGGCGTGGCAACTCGACCACACCCCCCTCGGCCGGGTCGGCCGGCCGGCGGAGGTCGCCTGGGCGATCACCCGACTGGCCTCACCCCAGGCCTCGTTCATCACGGGAGTGGTCCTCCCGGTGGACGGCGGAGCGGTGGTCGCATGAGACTGGCGCGCATGCAGCAGACCGACCCGGACGACGACGACCGATTCCGCCCCGGCGAGGATCCCTCCCGTCCGCCCGGGCGCGCGCTGCGCATCGGTGAGGTCGGCCGGGCGACCGGTGTCTCGCCGCGGGCGCTGCGGCACTACGAGCAGGCGGGACTCATCGTCTCCGAGCGGGCCGCCAACGGCTACCGGCTCTACGACCCCGCCGTCGTCGTCCGCGTCCGCAACATCCGTCATCTGGTGGACGCGGGGCTCACCTTGGACGACGCACGCGTCTTCCTGCCGTGCCTGGACCGGGACGTGACGGCGTCACCGCCGCGCGGCCGCAATCTGGCGGTCGCGCTGCGGCGTCTTGCGGTCATGGACGAGCGGATCGCGGCCCAGGTCGCGGTCCGCGACCGGCTCGCGGCGGCGCTGGCCGAGGCCACCGGCGGACGGATCCGACCGGTGGCCTGAGGACGACCGCGCCCTACGACCCCAGCACCGTCGCCAGCAGCTCGCCCACCCAGCCCAGCAGTTCGCGTCCGACCAGCGGCTTGCCGCCGACCCTCGCGGTCTTCGGGCGGGGCACCAGGATCTGGTGCGCGGCCGGCTTGAGGACGGTCCCGGGGTAGAGCCGCTTGAGGCGCAGCTCCTGGGACTCGCGCAACTCCACCGGCGCGAAGCGGATGTTGGCGCCCTGGAGCACGATCTCGCCGACGCCGCACGCGCGTGCCAGCATCCGCAGCCCCGCCACCAGCAGCAGGTTCTCCACCGGTTCCGGCAACTTGCCGTAGCGGTCGACGAGTTCCTCGCGGACCGCCTTGACGTCCTCCTCCGAGTTGGCCGAGGCGATGGCCCGGTAGGCCTGGAGGCGCAGCCGCTCGCCGGGCGCGTAGTCGTGCGGGACGTGCGCGTCGACGGGCAGCTCGATCTTGACCTCGAGCGGCGGCTCCTCCTCGGCCCCGCCGGACTCCAGCTGACGCCGGTAGTCCGCCACGGCCTCGCCGACCATGCGGACGTACAGGTCGAAGCCGACACCCGCGATGTGACCGGACTGTTCACCGCCGAGCAGGTTTCCGGCGCCCCGGATCTCCAGGTCCTTCATCGCCACGTACATGCCCGCGCCCATCTCGGTGTGCTGGGCGATGGTGGCGAGACGCTCGTGGGCGGTCTCCGTGAGGGGCTTCTCCGGGGGGTAGAGGAAGTAGGCGTAGCCGCGCTCACGCCCTCGTCCGACCCGGCCGCGCAGCTGGTGCAGCTGGGACAGGCCGAAGGTGTCGCCGCGCTCCACGATCAGCGTGTTCGCGTTGGAGATGTCGATGCCGGACTCGACGATCGTCGTCGAGACGAGCACATCGAACTTCTTCTCCCAGAAGTCGACGACCACCTGCTCCAGCGCCGTCTCCGACATCTGGCCGTGGGCGGTGGCGATGCGCGCCTCGGGCACGATCTCGCGCAGTTTCGCCGCCGCGCGGTCGATCGACTCGACCCGGTTGTGGATGTAGAACACCTGGCCCTCACGCAGCAGTTCACGGCGGATGGCGGCGCCGATCTGCTTCTGCTCGTAGGGGCCGACGAAGGTGAGCACCGGATGGCGCTCCTCCGGGGGCGTGGTGATCGTCGACATCTCGCGGATGCCCGTCACCGCCATCTCCAGCGTCCTGGGGATCGGGGTCGCCGACATCGTCAGGACGTCCACGTTCGCGCGCAGCTTCTTCAGCTGCTCCTTGTGCTCGACGCCGAAGCGCTGTTCCTCGTCGACGATGACCAGGCCTAGGTCCTTGAACTTCGTCTCGGAGGAGAACAGCCGGTGGGTGCCGATGACGATGTCCACCGCGCCCTCGTGCAGCCCCTCCAGGGTGGCCTTCGCCTCCGTGTCCGTCTGGAAGCGGGAGAGCGCCCTGACGTTCACCGGGAACTGCGCGTACCGCTCGCTGAACGTGCCGAAGTGCTGCTGCACCAGGAGGGTGGTGGGCACCAGGACGGCGACCTGCTTGCCGTCCTGGACCGCCTTGAAGGCGGCCCGGACGGCGATCTCCGTCTTGCCGTAGCCGACGTCACCGCAGATCAGGCGGTCCATCGGGACCGTCTTCTCCATGTCGTCCTTGACCTCGGCGATGGTCGTGAGCTGGTCGGGCGTCTCCGCGTAGGGGAAGGCGTCCTCCAGTTCGCGCTGCCAGGGGGTGTCCGTGCCGAAGGCGTGACCGGGGGCCGCCATCCGCGCGCTGTACAGCTTGATCAGGTCGGCGGCGATCTCCTTGACCGCCTTCTTCGCGCGCGCCTTGGTCTTCGTCCAGTCGGCGCCGCCGAGCCGGTGCAGCGTGGGCGCCTCGCCGCCGACGTACTTGGTGATCTGCTCCAGCTGGTCGGTCGGGATGTACAGACGGTCGCCGGGCTGGCCGCGCTTGGCGGGCGCGTACTCCACGACCAGGTACTCGCGCGTGGCGCCCTGGACCGTGCGCTGCACCATCTCGATGTAGCGGCCCACGCCGTGCTGCTCGTGGACGATGTAGTCACCCGCCTCCAGGGTGAGCGGATCGATGGTCTTCCTGCGGCGCGCGGGCATGCGCGCGCCGTCCTTGCCGGCCGCCTTCTGGCCGGACAGGTCGGTCTCCGTGAGCACGGCGAGGCGGAGCGCCGGGTCGACGAACCCGTAGTCGATCGAGCCGCAGGAGACGTGGACGACGGAGGGGCTCA
Source organism: Streptomyces sp. NBC_00080 (assembly GCF_045041255.1). Classification (NCBI taxonomy): domain Bacteria; kingdom Bacillati; phylum Actinomycetota; class Actinomycetes; order Kitasatosporales; family Streptomycetaceae; genus Streptomyces; species Streptomyces sp. NBC_00080. The sequence continues at coordinate 5,534,721 of NZ_CP108235.1, read as the reverse complement.
GCTCGGTCAGGTCCGCGTCGAGGCGGGCCGCGACGCCTTCGCCGCCGAGCACCTCGACCGTGCGGGCCGCGGGGCCGTGCGCCTCGGTGACGAAGGCGACGCGCCAGCCGTCGGCCAGCCAGCCCTTGGTGTCGGCCAGCGCCTTCGCGGTGTCGCCCCGGTAGGTCTCGGGGGCGTGCATGCCGAGCTTGAGGGTGCCGGCGTCCAGTTCCTCGTCGGCCGCGAACGGCGACACCGACCACCACATCATGTCCAGCTCGCGCGCGTGGTCACGGACGTCCGCGATGGACCACAGGGAGGCCGCGCCGACGTCGATGGGTGCCTCGCCGCCGCCGGCGGTGGCCGCCCAGGACGCCTGGAGGAACTCCTGGGACGTCGCCACGAGGTCGGTGGCACGCGTGCGTACCCGCTCCGGGTCGCAGACGACGGCCATCGCGCCCTTGGGCAGGACGTCGATCAGCAGCTCCATGTCGTCGACCAGCACCGGGGCCAGGGACTCCATGCCCTCGACGGCGATGCCCTCGGCGATCCTGCCGAGCAGCTCGCCCAGCTCGGGGTGCTCCTCGGCGAGGGCACCCGCACGCGTGCGCACCTCTTGCGTCAACAGGAGTTCACGGCACGGCGGGGCCCACACGCCGTGTTCGGCGACTTCCAGGGAGCGCTGGTCGGCGACCTTGAAGTAGCGGATCTCCTCCACGTCGTCGCCCCAGAACTCGACGCGCAGCGGGTGTTCCTCGGTGGGCGGGAACACGTCCAGGATGCCGCCCCGTACGGCGAACTCGCCGCGCTTCTCGACGAGTTCCACGCGCGCGTAGGCGGCCGCGGCGAGGGCTTCGACGACGTCGTTCAGGTCGGCGGTCTGACCCGTGCGCAGAGCCACTGGTTCCAGGTCGCCGAGGCCCTTGACCTGCGGCTGGAGTACCGAGCGGACCGGCGCCACGACGACCGAGACCCGGCCGGTCTCCGGGTCGTCGGGGCGCGGGTGGGCCAGCCGGCGCAGGATGGCGAGGCGGCGGCCGACGGTGTCGCTGCGCGGGCTGAGGCGCTCGTGCGGGAGCGTCTCCCAGGAGGGGTACTCCACCACGCCGTCCGGTGGGAGCAGCGAGCGCAGGGCGGCGGCCAGGTCCTCGGCCTCGCGCCCGGTGGCCGTCACCGCGAGAACCGTACGGCCGGTCTCGCGGGCGAGGGCGGCGATGGCGAAGGGGCGGGCCGCCGGCGGGCCGACCAGGTCGACGTGCATGCGGTTGCCGTCGGCGGCCGCGGGGATCGCTTCCGCGAGGGCGGTGTCCTTGACGACGGCGTCGAGCAGACCGTGCAGGCTCATGGAGGGCTGGGCTTTCCGTCCGAGGGGCCGGGGTGCGTCCGGGGGCGGGCGTACCGGGGTCCGGGGTGGGCAACGCGAAGGGCCCGACGCGTGTCACGGGCCGGGGGTGTCCAGCGTACGTCGGGGCGGGGTTGTTCGCCGGGGGCTGTGGACAACCATGGGGGCGGTGGGGACCGTGCACGAGCTTCCTCGCCCCCGCCGCCCCTTCTCTTCCCGACCCTGGGGCCGCGCCCCCGGACCTCCGCCTTCGGCCTGACCAGCCTCGTCGTCGAGCTCCTGCGGAGGGGGCACCCGCGGACCGGCCGAAAGACGCGAGGGAGCCCGGCACCGAGAAGACCCCCGTTCTTCTCGGTGCCGGGCTGGTTCGGGTGGTGCTAGTCCGTCGCGATCGCGTTCAGGACGTTCATGCGGCCCGCGCGAAACGCCGGGATCAGGGCGGCGAACAGGCCCACGAAGGCGGAGCCGATGAACACGCCGATGATCGTCGGCCACGGGATCTCGAGGACGTTCAGGCCCTGGAGCGCGAGGAGCTGCTGGGCGGTGGCGCCCCAGCCCATGCCCAGACCGAGGCCCAGGAGGGCGCCGAAGAGGGCGATGACGACCGACTCCATGCGGATCATGCGGCGCAGCTGGCGGCGGGAGAGACCGATCGCCCGCATCAGGCCGATCTCCCTCGTGCGCTCCACCACCGACAGCGCGAGGGTGTTCACCACACCCAGGACGGCGACGATGATCGCGAGGGCGAGCAGGCCGTAGATCAGGTTGAGCAGCTGCCCGATCTGGTCCTTGAGCTCCTGCTTGTAGTCGGTCTGGTCGCGGACGGTGTACTGCGGGTAGTCGTGCAGCGCCGACTTCAGGGAGGTGTACGCGGCGTCCTGCTGTCCGTCCTTCGCCGTGGCGAAGACCAGGTCGTCGAGCGGCAGCTTGTCGGCCGGGACGTACCTCTTGAGGGTGGCGATGGAGGTGTACATCGCGCCTTGGTCGATGACGGCGTCACTACTGGTGATCGCGCGGACCGTCAGCCGGGCCGTGGAGCCGTTCTTGAAGGCCACCGCGATCTTGGAACCGAGGGTGATCCCGTGGTCCTCGGCGAACTTCTCGTGGACGGACATCGAGTCGGGACGGTAGGCGTCGGCGAGGTTGCCGGCGACGGTCTCGACGCGCAGGTCGGTCGCGTAGGTCGGGTCGGCCGCCGTGATCGCCGTCTTGTCGAGCGTCTTGCCGTCGGGCGTGGTGAAGTCGGCCTCGGTCCACTTGTACTCGGTGACCCGCTCCAGGCCCGGCGTCGACTTGATGGCCTGCACCGCCTGCGGGGTCATCAGCTGACCGCCGTCGCTCTGGATGATGAAGTCCGTGCCGACGCTCTTGTCGAGCTCCTCCGTGGCGGAGGCGACCATGGAGGAGCCGACCACCGACAGACAGGCGACGAGCGCGAGGCCGATCATCAGGGCCGCGCCCGTGGCGCCGGTGCGGCGCGGGTTGCGCAGCGCGTTGCGCTCCGCCATCCGTCCGACCGGACCCAGGGGCCGCAGCACGATCGCGCCCAGCGCCCGGACCACCGCGCCCGCCAGCAGCGGGCCGATCACCACGAAGCCGATCAGGCTCAGCACCACGCCCAGGCCGAGCCAGAGCGATCCCTCTGCGGCCTTGTCGGCGGCGGAGGCGAGGTAGAGGCCGAGGCCGCCTGCGCCGGTGAGGAGCAGGCCGATGACGGCCCGTACGGCGCCCGCCTTGGCGTCGGCGGGGGCGCCGGCGTCGCGCAGCGCGGCCATCGGGGAGACCTTGCCGGCCCGGCGGGCCGGGAGGTACGCCGCGAGCACCGTGACGACGATGCCGAGGACCATGCCGACCACCGGGGTCGTCCAGGCGACCGTCAGGTCGTCCGTGGACAGGTTCATGCCGGTCATGCCCATGAGCTTCATCAGCCCGACCGCGATGCCGACGCCCGCGCCGACGCCGAGGAGCGAGCCGACCACACCCAGCAGCAGGGCCTCCGCGAGAACGGACCGGTTGACCTGCTTGCGGCTGGAGCCGATGGCCCGCATCAGGCCGATCTCACGGGTGCGCTGCGCGACCAGCATGGAGAAGGTGTTGATGATCAGGAAGATGCCGACGAGGAAGGCGATCCCTGCGAAGCCGAGCATCGCGTACTTCATCACGTCCAGGAAGCCCCCGACGCTGTCGCGGTTGGCGTCGGCGGTCTCCTTGGCGGTCTGCACCTTGTAGCCGGCGCCGATCTCGGCCGCCACGTTCTTCTTCAGCTGCGCGTCGCTCACGCCGGACGCGGCCGTCACGTTGACGTTCGTGTAGACGTTCGACTCGCCGACCAGTGCCTCCTGGGCGGTCTTCGTGTCCAGGTAGAAGATCGCCGCGCCGGGGTTGGTGACCTGGAAGGCGGCGATGCCGGAGATCTTCGCGGTGTGCGTGCCGACCGCGGTGATCACGCCGATCTCGTCGCCGAGCTTCAGGTGGTGCTTGTCGGCGGTGTCCGCGTCCACCATCACCTGGTCGGAGCCCTTGGGCGCCGAGCCGTCGGTGATCTCCATGGTGCGGGCGTCGTTGCCGTTCCAGTTGCCGACGATGGTGGGCGCGCCGCTGGTGGGCGACAGGCTGTCCTTGTCGGCGTCGACGACGGTCGCGGAGGTCGAGAAGACGGTCCCCTCCGCCGACTTCACCCCGTCCGCCTTGCGGACCGCACCGAGTACGGAGGCCGGCATGACCGGCGGCTTCCCGTTGTCGGACGTCGTCTCGCCGGTGTCCGAGGCGCCCTTGGCGCTCACCGTCACATCGGAGGAGGTACTGGCGAAGAGCTTGTCGAAGGTGGTGTTCATCGTGTCGGTGAAGACGAGCGTCCCGCAGACGAACGCCACCGACAGCAGGACCGCCACGGCCGACAGGGCCATGCGCCCCTTGTGCGCGTAGAAGTTGCGCATCGAGGTCTTCATGACGGTCATGACGTACGCCCCCGCGCGTCGAAGTCCTTCATCCGGTCCAGGACGGTCTCGGCGGTCGGCTTGAACATCTCGTCGACGATCCGGCCGTCCGCGAGGTACAGCACCCGGTCCGCGTAGGAGGCCGCCACCGGGTCGTGCGTGACCATCACGATGGTCTGGCCCAGGTCGTCCACCGAGCGGCGCAGGAAGCCCAGGACCTCGGCGCCCGCGCGCGAGTCGAGGTTTCCGGTCGGCTCGTCCCCGAAGATGATCTCCGGGCGGGCGGCGAGGGCGCGCGCCACGGCGACGCGCTGCTGCTGACCGCCGGAGAGCTGGGTGGGCCGGTGCCTGAGACGGTCGGCGAGCCCGACGGTCTCCACGACCTGGCTCAGCCACGCCTTGTCCGGCTTGCGGCCGGCGATGTCCATCGGCAGCGTGATGTTCTCGATCGCGTTGAGCGTGGGCAGCAGGTTGAACGCCTGGAAGATGAACCCGATCCGGTCCCGGCGCAGCTTGGTGAGCTTCTTGTCCTTGAGCCCGGTGATCTCGGTCTCGTCCAGGTAGATCTGCCCGGACGAGACGGTGTCGAGACCGGCGAGGCAGTGCATCAGCGTGGACTTGCCGGACCCCGAGGGGCCCATGATCGCGGTGAACTGACCGCGGGCGATGTCCACGTCGACGTGGTCCAGGGCGACGACGCGGGTCTCACCGGACCCGTACGCCTTGACGACCTGCCGCGCCCGCGCGGCTACGGCCGTACGCCCTCCAGTGCCCCCGTGCCTGGGAATGGTCACAGCCGAAGTCACGGTAAGTCTCCTATGTCGTATGTCAGAAGCGGATGAGCAGCGCATCGGATGTGCAAGGGATGGTGCGAGGCGCTACGTCGAAGAGTCTGTCGGCGGAAGGGGGTCCCTCGCGCTGGTGCTCGGGCCCGTCTTTCCGGGGGGTTAACCCCACCCCCCGGAAGTGGTGCCGGCCGCCCCCCAGCGGCGTAAAGCCAGGTTAAGGACGGGACCCCGCCCCTCTCCTCCTCCGGCAGTACGAACCCTCCCCGAGCCCTGGTACGGAGGTACCCCTAGGGGCCGTCCACCGCCAGGTGGAGGGCCCCTAGGGGTTGTCTCCACCCTCCGGCCCAGTCAGGCTCCACCCTCCCGCGACGCGAGGGTCAAGTGGGAAGCTGACCCCGGCAGTTAGATGCAAGGGGCACGGGAGATACGGGGGCATCAGGTGGGGGACATCCAACCGGCGACACGCGAGGCCGCGCGGCCGACCGCACCGGGCAGACGGGGGGCGGTCGTCGCCGCCCTCATGCTCTCCATGGCGCTGGCCGCCCTCGACTCCACCGTGGTCTCCACGGCCGTCCCGCAGATCGTCGGCGACCTGGGCGGGTTCTCCGTCTTCTCCTGGCTGTTCTCCGGCTATCTGCTCGCCGTGACGGTCACCCTGCCGGTCTACGGCAAGCTGTCCGACACCTTCGGCCGCAAGCCGGTGCTGGTCGCCGGGGCGGCCCTCTTCCTGCTCGGCTCGCTGCTGTGCGCGCTGGCGTGGAACATGGGCGCGCTGATCGCGTTCCGCATCGTGCAGGGCCTGGGCGGCGGGGCGTTGCAGGGCACGGTGCAGACGCTCGCCGCCGACCTGTATCCGCTGAAGGAGCGGCCGAAGATCCAGTCGAAGCTGTCCACGGTGTGGGCGGTCTCGGCGGTCGCGGGCCCCGGCCTGGGCGGGCTCCTCGCCGCCTACGCGGACTGGCGCTGGATCTTCCTCATCAACCTGCCCATCGGGGCGGTGGCGTTGTGGCTGATCGTCCGTCATCTGCACGAGCCGCAGCGGCAGTCGTCGCCGCCCGGACCGAAGACACCTCCACGCGCGTGTGGCGGGTCGCGGGTACGCGCGACGCGTGACGCCACGCGTGCACGCGCGCGTGTCGACTGGGCGGGTGCGCTGGCGGTGTTCGCGTGCGGCGGGGTGCTGCTGACCGCGCTGGTGCAGGGCGGGGTGGCGTGGCCGTGGCTGTCGGGGCCGTCACTCGCCCTGTTCGGCGCCGGGCTCGCGCTGGCCGGGCTCGTCGTCGTCATCGAACGCCGGGCGGCGGAGCCGATCATCCCGGGCTGGGTGTGGCGCCGCCGCACGATCGCGGCGGTCAACCTCGCGCTCGGCGCGCTGGGCCTGCTGATGGTGGCCCCGACGGTGTTCCTGCCGACGTACGCCCAGTCGGTGCTGGGCCTGGGGCCAGTGACCGCAGGGTTCGTCCTCTCCGTCTGGACCCTGAGCTGGCCGCTGTCCGCCGCCCTCAGCCAGCACGTCTACCGGCGCATCGGTTTCCGTGACACGGCGCTGCTGGGCATCGGCGCGGCGACGCTGATCCTGCTCGCGTTCCCGCTCCTGCCGTATCCCGGCCAGGCCTGGCAGCCGGCCCTGCTGATGCTGCTGCTCGGCGCCGCGCTGGGCCTCTTCCAGCTTCCGCTCCTGGTCGGCGTGCAGTCGACGGTGGGCTGGTCGGAACGCGGCACCACGACCGCGTCCGTGCTGTTCTGCCGTCAGACCGGGCAGACGATCGGCGCGTCGGTGTTCGGCGCGGTCGCCAACGGGGTGCTGGCGGCCCGGCTGGGCGGCGCGGGCGATCTGGACTCCGTCACCCGCGCCCTCGCCGCCGAAACGGCACCCGAGGCCGTCCGGGACGCCGTCGCGAGCGCCGTGCACGCCGTCTACCTGGGCGCGGCCTGCGCGGCCGCACTCGCCTTCCTGGTGCTGCTGTGCGTGGCCCCACGACGGTTCCCGGTACTGACGGAGTGACGGGCTGACGGGCCGACGGGCTGACGGGCTGACGGGCCGACCGAGCGGCCGACCGATGGCCCCACCACGCCTATGTGAAGACGATCGCCACAAGGGCCACAGGAGTCACACAGACGTGGGGTTAACGGGGGTAACAGCGCAGGTCAGGCGGCGTTTTGCGCAGTAAGCGCATACCGACCACTCAGTTTGGTGAAAACCCTTCGCAGCCGCCGTACTCCCGAGTAACGTGCGTCCCTCGCACCACCCCCCACTCCCTGCGGTCCGCCGCCACGGACCCGAGCCACGCAAGGAGCACGGGATGTCACACGACCCGTCTCACCCCGGCCCGACCTACCCATGGCAGCCGCCACCCCAGCCGCCCGAGCCACCTCGACGCCGGCCGGCCGACCACGCTCCGCTGGGGCGCCACAGCGACCTGCGGGTCCTGCGCGGCGCCTACCGCCGCCAGCGGCGGGTCGCGACACTCACCGCGCTCGGCTACTTCGTCGTCTTCCTGGTCCTGTCGGCGTACGCGCCGTCCCTGATGACCGGCAGGGTCGCCGTCGGCCTCCCCGCGGGTCTGCTGCTCGCCCTGCTGCAACTCCCGGTCACCTGCCTGGCGATCGTCCTGTACGAGCGGACCGCCCGCCGTCATGTGGACCCGCTCGCGGACCGCATCCGCAAACTCTCCGAGATCGACGCGAAGCGGGACGCGCGCGGAACCCGTACCAAGGAGGCCGGACGATGACGGAGTTCAGCGACGACGCACAGACGATGTCCCTCGTCGCGTTCACCGCGATCGCCACGATCACGCTGCTGCTGTGCGTGATGACCGGCCCCGACCGCGACGACCTCGCCGAGTTCTACACCGGCTACCGCTCCCTCTCCCCGCTGCGCAACGGCCTGGCCATCGCCGGGGACTACATCTCGGCGGCCACCGTCCTGGGCACCGGCGGGGTGATCGCGCTGTGCGGCTACGACGGTGTCGTCCTCGCCCTCAGTACGGCGCTCTCCCTGATGCTGATGATGTTCCTGCTGGCCGAACCGCTACGCAACGCGGGCCGGTTCACCATGGGCGACGCGCTGGCCCGCCGTATGCCGGGCCGGGCGGTGCGCATCACGGCGTGCGCGGTGACACTCGCCGCGCTGCTGCCGATGATGCTCGTGCAGCTCGCCGGCACCGGTCAGCTGCTCGCCTTCATCCTGGGGTTCTCCGGCGCCTCGGTGAAGACGGGCTGCGTCGTCTGCATGGGCGTGCTGATGATCAGCTACGCGGCGATCGGCGGCATGAAGGGCACCGCCCTCATCCAGATGCTGAAGATCGTGATGCTGCTCGGCTCCGGCACGGTCATCGCCGTGCTCGTCCTGTACCGCTTCGACTGGAACCCGGGCACCCTCTTCGACGCAGCGGCCGAGGGCAGCGGGGTCGGCGACGCCTTCCTGCACTCCGGGCTGGAGTTCGCCGGCGGCCCCTTCCCCCGCGTCGACATGATCACCGCCCAGTTGTCGGTCGTCCTGGGCGGCGCCTGTCTGCCGCACATCACCATGCGCATGTACACCGCCTCCAGCGCCCGCCAGGTACGCCGGTCGATGTCCTGGGCGGTCTCCGGCGTCGCACTGTTCGTGCTGATCATGACGGTCGTCGGCTTCGGCGCGACGGCGATCGTCGGCCGCGCGGTGATCGCACAGGCGGACCCGCAGGGCAACACCGCCTACCTGCTGGGTGCCCGGGGCGCCTTCGGCAGTGAGGTGTCCACGGCCGAGACCCTTCTCTTCACGACGGTCACGACGGCGATCTTCCTCACCGTCCTCGCCTCGGTCGCCGGCATGATCCTCGCCTGCGCCAACTCCCTCGCCCACGACGTCTTCGCGGCACGCGACCCGCACATGTCGGCGCGCCGCGAGATGCTCCTGGCCCGGCTGTCCGCGCTGGCCGTCGGCGTCCCGACGATCCTGCTCGCCGCCCAGGTCCAGCACCGCAGCCTCCAGCCGCTGGTCACCCTCTCCTTCTGCCTCGGCGCCTCGGCGCTCGCCCCCGCCCTGGTCTACAGCCTCTTCTGGCGCCGCTACACCCGGACGGGCCTCCTCGCCACCCTCATCGGCGGCACCCTGTCCGTCCTGATCCTCATGCCGGGCACCAACCTGGTCTCGGGCTCGCCCGTCTCCGCCTTCCCCGAGGCCGACTTCAACTGGTTCCCCTTCACCACCACGGGCATCGTCACCGTCCCCCTGGGCTTCGCCTTCGGCTGGCTGGGCACGGTGGTCTCGGGGCACCGCAAGGCGGAGGAGCAGCGCCGCCAGTACGAGGCGGTGGAGGGCTGGATCCTGGCGGGCGCAGGGCGCAGGGAGTCGTGAGCGCGGGCGGTGCGGACGCCCACCCGCCGACCGCCCCACGCCGACCGCCCCATGCCGACCACTTGACGGCGGTCAGTGCAGTCAATTCGGTCCCCGCGGTCAGTTCAGTCCCCGCAGCCCCCGCCGTCAATGCCGTCAATGCCGTCAATGCCGTCAATGCCGTCAATGCCGTCAATGCCGTCAATGCCGTCAATGCGGACGACGCAGCCCCGCGACGAGGAGTTCCACCAGTCGGGGCGGGTCGTAGCGGGGATCGTTGTCCGCGCCGATGCACAGGTTGCCGACGCCGCGCATGACCTCGTAGGCCTCGAGACCTGGCCGGATCTCACCGGAGGCGGCCGCGGCGTCGAGCAGCCGGCCGCACACGGGCACGAGGCGGTCGAGGAAGTACGCGTGCAGCGTCTCGAAGCCCGCGTTGTCGGACTGGAGCACGGCGGCGAGTCCGTGCTTGGTGACCAGGAAGTCGACGAAGAGGTCGATCCATCGCCCCAACGCGGCGTACGGCGTCGGACCTTCCGCCAGCAGGGCCGGACCGGCCTCGGCGCAGGCGTCGACCTGGTGCCGGTAGACGGCGATGATGAGGTCCGCCCGCGTCGGGAAGTGGCGGTAGATCGTGGCCGTCCCGACGCCGGCCCGGGCCGCGATGTCGCGCACCGGCGCCTCCACGCCCGCCGCCACGAAGATCGCGGCGGCCGCGTCGAGCAGGGTCTCCTTGTTGCGTCGGGCGTCCGCCCGCTGAGGCCGGGCCGCGTGCCCCGCGCCCAGGTCGCCGTCGTTCACCGCGCCACCCTCTCCTCCGCCTGCTTGCCCACTGCCCGCATGCCCACTGCCCGCTTGCTCATTTCCTGCTTGATCACCGACCGGCTCACTCTCCGCGGAACGGCCTGCCGTCCACCCGGTTGCTAAACGGAACGACGTTCCGTATGTTCAAACGGGACACGGTTCCGTTTGCTCATCATGCCAGAGCGGCGGGCTCGTGACCAAGTCACGCACGCGTGGCGACACGACGCCTCATCCTCGAAGAGGAGACAACGGTCATGCAGTACCGCACTTTGGGCCGCACCGGTGTGCAGGTCAGCTCCCTCGCGCTCGGCGCCATGAACTTCGGCAGGATCGGGCGCACCGGCCAGGACGAGGCCACCGCCCTCGTCGACGCCGCCCTCGAGGCCGGGATCAACCTCATCGACACCGCCGACATGTACAGCGACGGCGAGTCGGAGGAGATGGTCGGCAAGGCCATCGCCGGCCGGCGCGACGACATCGTGCTGGCCACGAAGGCCGGCATGCCCATGGGCGACGAGCGCAACCGGCGGGGCAGCTCCCGCCGCTGGCTCGTCACCGAACTGGACAACAGCCTGCGCCGTCTCGGCGTCGACCACGTGGACCTCTACCAGATCCACCGATGGGACCCGAGCACCGGCGACGAGGAGACGCTCTCGGCGCTGACCGACCTCCAGCGCGCCGGAAAGATCCGCCACTTCGGCTCCTCGACCTTCCCGGCCTATCGCATCGTGCAGGCCCAGTGGGCCGCCCGCGAGCACCACCTGAGCCGCTACGTCACCGAGCAGCCCAGCTACTCGATCCTCCAGCGCGGCATCGAGACCCACGTCCTGCCCGTGACCGAGGAGTACGGGCTCGGCGTCCTGGTGTGGAGCCCGCTGGCCTCGGGCTGGCTCACGGGCGCGATCCGCGAGGGCCGGCCCGTCACCACCAGCCGCTCGACGTTCATGCCGCAACGCTTCGACACCGCGGTTCCCGCCAACCGGGCCAGGCTCGACGCCGTCGAGCAGTTGGCCGCGGTCGCCGACGAGGCCGGGCTGACCATGATCCAGCTCGCGCTCGGCTTCGTCACCGCGCACCCCGCCGTGACGAGCGCGCTCATCGGCCCCCGTACACCGGACCATCTGCGCGCGCAGCTCGCCGCCGCGGACACCGTGCTCTCCGCCGATGTGCTCGACGCGATCGACGCGATCGTGGCCCCGGGCACCGACCTCGCCGCGCACGAGAAGTTCGACACCCCGCCCGCGCTCCTCGATCCGTCACTGCGGCGCCGCTGACCGCAGGACGGCCTCCCCCCACCGAAGGAATCGACCACTCCATGTCACCCACACCCCGGCCCCGTTTCGGGATCATGACCGCCCCCATGCAGGTCGACTACCACGACGTCCTACGGGTCTGGCGCGAGGCGGACGCGATCCCGGAGATCGAGCACGCCTGGCTGTTCGACCACCTCATGCCGATCGGCGGCGACCCCGACGGCCCCACCCACGAGGGCTGGACCCTGCTCTCGGCGCTCGCCGCCCGGACCCGACGGCTGCGGCTCGGCGTCATGGTGACCAGCAACCGCTTCCGGCCGCCCGCGATGCTGGCCAAGATCGCCACGACCGTCGACATCGTCTCCGGCGGACGGCTCGACTTCGGCATCGGCGTCGGCTCACGCCCCGACCACCCGTCGGCCCGGCGCGAGTACGCGGCGCACGGTCTGCCCTTCCACGACACCGCGCACGCCGTGGGGAGCCTCGCCGAAGCCTGCACGGTGATCCGACGGTTGTGGACCGAGGACAAGCCGTTCGACTTCGACGGCACCTACCACCGGCTCACGGGCGCGTTCGGCAACCCCAAACCCGTCCAGCGCCCCCACCCGCCGATCCTCGTCGGCGGCCGCTCGGCCGCGACCCTGCGCGTGGCCGCCGAGCACGCCGACCTGTGGAACATCCCGGGCGGCGACCTCGACGACGTCGTTCGGCGCAGCGCCCTCCTGGACCGCTACTGCGCCGAGATCGGCCGCGACCCCGCCTCGATCACCCGCTCGATCCACCTGCCCATCTCCTACGACCGGCCCAACGACACCCGGGACGCGGTCGGCGACGCGATCGGCGCCGGCTTCCGGCACATCGTCCTCGGACTGCCGACGCCCTACCCCGCCGCCGCCGCACGGTGGGTCGCCGACGAGATCGTCATCCCGTCGTCGTAGACGCCGACCGTCCGCGCGACCGACGAACGCGGCCGGTCCCGCCAGGTCACTATCGCCTCAGGTCCAGGTCACGCCAGGTCCGGATCCTGTCAGGTCCGGATTCCGGCAGGTCGTGATCCCGGCAGGCCCTAGTCGACCGTGCGGCCGGTGAGGGCGCTCAGGCTGTTGCGTACGTGGTCCATGTGCGCCTGCACGTCGTCCCGGCGTTCGCCGTGCTCCCGCAGCAGCCGCTCCGTCTCGTGGACGACGCGCTCCTCCCGGGCGCGCGCCTCGGCGAGAAGCTCGGCGGCACGCGCGTGTGCCTCCTCCTGACGGAGGCGGTCGGACTCCTCGGCCTCCGCGTACGCCTGCTCGGCCTCGGACAGCGCCGCCTCGGCACGGGCCACCGCCCGATCGTGCCGCGCGTCGAGGGCGGCGGCCCGCTCGGCCTCCTCGCGCTCCGCCGCGGCCCACCGCTCGGCCTGCTCCTTCTCCTGTTCGGCGAGCATGCCGGCGGTGCGCTGCCGCACCTCGCGCAGGGCGGCCAGCGCCTCGCCGCGATACTCCTTGACCTCGCGCCGGGTGCCGATGCGGAGCTCGTCGGCCTCGGCGCGGGCCGCGAGCAACCGCTGACGAACGCGCTCCTCGGCCTCCGCGCGCAGCGCGTCCGCCTCCTCCTGCGCCGCGCGGCGCACATCGAGGGCGCACGTCTCGACGTATGCGAGGTGCTCACGCGCTTCACTGCGCGCGTTGTCGCGGACCGCGGCCGCCTCTTCCAGTCCGAGCTGGAGAATGCGCCGTGCACGCTCCCCGAGGGAGTCGTACGTCTGCGGCGCGAGCCGGGTCACCACCTCGCGCAGCCGCTCGGCCTCCTCCTCCATCTCCCTGGCGAGCACCGTGAGCCGGGCGGCCCGTTCCCACGCGGCGTCCCGGTCGGCGCAGAGGGCGGCGGTGTACGCCTCGACCTGTTCCGGTCGGTAGCCGCGGCCGCGGACGGTCACGAACCCCGGCGGTGACATCGATGCGCTGCTCATCCTGTAACCCCTCGCCACCCGACAGACACGACATGATGATTTCGCGCATATCTTGATGGATCGGGCGCAAGTGTTCATAACGCGACACTCCGCGCACAGGTCACGGCCAACCTCGAACACAAAGGGGCCGGACCCGATCATCCGACCGGGTCCGGCCCCTTTCCGTCCTGCTCACCCGCGTACGCGTACGCGGTTCCGCGCGCCCTTACGAGGCGCGGCGACCGCTCGTCACAGCAGTCCGTCCCACATCTGCTCCAGCAGCACCGACCACCAGCTCTCGGGCGAACCGAGCGCCGCCGGGTCGAGCGAGGCCAGCTGGGCCTGGAAGTCGACGGTCCAGCGACCCGCCTGCTCCTGGTTCAGACCGAACCGCAGCCGCCACATCCGCCCCAGCAGCGCCAGACAGCGCGCGAACTCCGGCAGCCCGGTGTTCACGAACTGCGGCGGTACGGGCGCACCGCCCGGCCCCGCCTCCACCGGCACGGCGACGATGTTCGCCGTGCCGTACTGCACACAGATCGCCTTGCCGAAGTCACTGCCCATGACGAGGTACGAGCCCGCGTCCGACGCCGGCTGCACGCCCCGTTCGGCCGCCAGCTCGGCCAGCGTCGGCACCGGCCGGCCCGGCTGGGCCTGCGCCCAGAAGAACGGCCCCATGTCGGCCGGCAGACCCGCCACCACCAGGGTGTGCGCCACGACCGGCGGCACGCCCTGCCGGGACACCGCGGCCTGCTCGAAGCGGAACACCGCCGGCCCGAACACCGCCGCCAGCTCCTGCCCGATCGCCTCCGGCGGCAACGGCGGCGCGGCCTGCACCGGCGGCAACGGCGCACGAACAGGGGCCGGCCGCGCCGGTCCGTCCGCCACCTGGTGCAACTCGCCCTGGTGCGCCAGCAGCTGCTGCATGCCCTGCTGCCGGCTCGCGTGATCCGTGCCGTACGGCGCGATGCTCGTGATCCGGGCCTGCGGCCACTGCTCGCGCATCATCCGCGCGCAGTAGGCGCCCGGCAGCTCGCACGACTCCAGCTCCGTGTGCAGCTCCAGCACCTGGTCCGGCGGCACGTTCATGGCCCGCAGTTCGTGGAAGATCTGCCACTCCGGGTGCGGGGTCCCCGGCGCCGAACGCCGGATCAGCTGCTGCTCCGAGCCGTCCTGCGCGCGGAAGCGCAGCACGGCCTGATAACCCGGGCCGACCGTCGGCAGTCCCTGCTGCTGCGGATACCCGTACGCGGGCGGCTGCCCCGGCGCCGGCCCGCCCGGCGGCATCGGGGGCTGAGGGGCACCGGGAGCCATACCGGGAGCGGGGGCCATGCCCGGGGCACCCGGGAAACCGGGCGCCGCGGGTGCGCCGGGAGCGCCGGGAGCGCCCGGGAAGCCGGGGCCACCGGGAGCCGGCGGCGGCGGAGGCGCGCCGGGGCCACCTGCCTGGGGCCCGGCCAGCATGGTCGCGGCGTGGTGAGCGACGCCGGGCGTACCAGGGGCGCCCGGAAAGCCGGGAGCACCGGGAGCCTGCGGTGCACCGGGGGCACCCGGCGCGGCCTGCGCGCCAGGCATACCGGGAGCACCCGGAGCACCAGGCGCACCAGGCGCACCAGGCGCATGCGGAGCACCAGGGGCACCAGGCGGCTGCGGTGCGCCCGGTCCCATCCGCGAGGGGTCGGCAAGCATCGTCGCGGCGTGGTGAACCCCACCGGGAGGCGTACCCCCGGGCGGATTCGGCCCGGCGGGCGCGCTCGGCGCACCAGGCACCCCAGGGGCGCCAGGGGCGCCAGGAGGCTGGGGCGTGCCCCCCGCCCCCTGACCCGTACCCGGACCACCCGGACCACCCGGGCCCGCAGATCCGTCCGGGCCCAGGGAGGACACGAGCTGGGTGGGCACATAGCCGCCCGCCGGGGTACCGGGCGCACCCGGGCCGGAAGGCGGAGGCGGAGGCGTGTTCCCGGGTCGCGTGCCCGGCGTTCCCGGAGCACTCGGCGGAGGCGGCGGCTGCGCCCCTCCACCACGTTGACGACGCGGAGGCGGCGCCGCCTTGCTGGTCGCGGCGTCCGCGATGTCACCGGCGTTCGGAGCGAGCGGCCGCGCGGGCGTCCCCGGACCGGCCGGAGGCGGCGTACCAGGACCGGCGGCCGAAGACGAAGACGGGGACGAGCCCGGCGAAGAACCCGAGGACGAGGACGGAACCCCGGGGCCACCCGGTGCGCCCGCGCCCGGCCCCTGCGGGTAGCCGTACGACGAACCGGCCGGACCGGACGGCGGAACCGGAGCAGTCGGCGGGGTCGGAGGAGTCGGGGAGGTCTGAGAGGCCGGTGTGTTCCCGGCCGTACCCGCGCCGCCCGGCCCCGTGCCACCCGCCCCGGGAGCGTCGAGCGCGGGGGCGACCGCCGTCCGCGGAAGCCGGCTGCCGCCCGACATCAGCGCCGTCTTGGCGTCCGGCGCGGACGTCGGCGGCGCCGGCTCGTCGTCGGAGCCGCTCAGCGGCGGCGCGAACACGGTCGCGGGAAGTGACACGGAACGGTCGTCACCGGCGTCGGCGTTGGTGTCCGTCCCCGCCCACGGCGTGGCCCCGACGGGAGCGGCAGGCGCGGACGACCCACCGGAACCCGGACCCGCGGGCACCCCCGCCTGTGTCTCGGGCAGCCCGCTCCCCGACACGCCGCCCTGGGTCCGGGGCAGCGAGGGATCACCGCCCGGCACAACACCGGCCGAACCGGAACCGGAACCAGCACCAGCACCAGCACCAGCACCAGCACCAGCATGTGAGCCGGACCCGGGCGCCGAAGCGGCCTCGCCACTTCCGGAATCCGCGGAACCGTTCCCGGATCCAGCTCCCGAACCGGCTCCCGAACCGGCCTCCCGCCGATCCGCGATCCCCAGCTTGTCCGCCGCCTCCTGGAGCCACTCCGGCGGCGACAGCAGGAACGACGTCTGGTTCAGATCCACCCGTGCCGCGGGTGCCGGCACCGCGTCGGCGGGGGTGTCCGTACGGCCGTACTCCTCCTCGTACCGGCGGATGACCTCGCCCACCGGTACCGAGGGCCACAGCGTGGCCTCCCCGCTGTCCCGGGCGATCACGAGCCGCTGCGCGCCGCCGTCCGAACGCGGTCCCTCCGCGCGGTCCTCGGCCCACACCACGAATCCGAGATCGAACTCGCGTACCCGCACCTCACGGTGCTGGTACGCCGGCACATCCCCGTTGATCCACTCTTCGGCGCGCTCCTGCGCCTGCGCGAACGTCACCATCGTCCAGCTCACTCCCCCACCGAAGACGCGGCCGCCGCGGGCACCGCACGCGCGAACCCGCCGTCCACCATCAGATTGGCCACCGTCTCCAACTCCGGCGGATTACCGGCCAGCCTCGACAGGAAGACGTCGAAGTCCTCACCGCACGGCAGCAGCAGCCGCTCCATACGCTCCGCGGGCGACCACGCCGGATCGACGTCCCGGATGTCGTCGTACGCGCAGAACCACACCGAACCGGCCCGCTCGCCCCGCACCTTCACGGCGAGCAGCCCGCCCTGCACGAACGCGACGCCCAGGTAGTCCTTCGTCAGATGGTCACGCAGACACTTGTTCACGTACACGAGGTCGTTGACCGCCGCCTCGTCGCGCACGGTGAAGAACGGCTGGTCGATCAGGAGCCCCAGCTCCGCGTCCAGGGCCGCGCCCACCGGCGCACAGCCGCCGGCCGCCTTCACGAACGAGCGGTACGCCCCCGGCAGCCGGTACCCCAGGTCCTCCTCGACCCCCTGGACCTGCTGTTCCGTCACCGCCACGCCCGACTTCGGGAGCCCGAAGTGCACCGGACGGGTCTCCTGAAGGGGCCGCGTCCCGCGCTTCGCCTGGTCCACGATCGCCGACGACACCCCGCCGTGATGCCGCAGCAGTGCCTTCACCTCGACCGGGACCAGTTCCAGCCGACGCGAACCCACTACGTGGTGCCACGTCCAGCCGTGCGGTGTCGCCACGCTCGACACCGTGTCCCACAGCTCGTGGCCCGACGCCGCCAGCACCGCGTTCGCCGACACGTAGTCCGTCAGCCGCAGCTCGTCCACGCCGAAGCCCTCCGGCGGATCCGCGATCTCCGCTGCCGCCCGCGCATACGGCGAGAAGTCGGGGTAGCCCCGCTCGTCCATCCGCACGCCTCTCGGGTGCCGTGCCGCCCGGACCGGATCCGGGAAATGCACGACCTGCCCGGCATAGGCCGCGTTCGGCGGCGCGGCTTGCTGCCCGAGCCGACCTGTCGTCATGGCGGTTGCCCCCTGCGGCACTCTGTACGGCCCGCAGCGGCCGGTTCCGCTTCCGGATCCACCCACCACGCCCCGTATCGACTGTCTCCAACAATCTCCAACGCGCGTCAACCGCGCGCCGACGGTGCCGACAGCCTATGCGGTACGACGACAGCGGTCACCGGCCCTCCGCTTCCGTGACCAGCCGTCACCCCGCCGTGACAGCCCGCCCAAACCCGGGCGTGTCGAACCGCCCCAGCTTCCGCACCCGCCACGCCATTTGGCACTCTGTGACGTCCGGGGGGATGCACGGGAGGGGAAGACGATCATGAACGCGACTCAGACGGGGTCTCACACCGGCAGGTCGGACGACCTGTACACCGGCAACACGGCCGCCCACGACAGCGGCCGGACCGGTGATCCGCACACCGGTCGGTCCGGCGATCCCCGCATCGGCTGGTCCGCCACCGAGGCCCCGCACGCCCCCGTCCTCCGTCACCGCAGGGACGGCATACTCCCCACCGTCGCCGCCGCCCTCTCCGTCCGCGGCGCCACCCTCACCAGCACCGCCGCCCGCGCCGACCAGCCGCCGCCCCTGCACCCGCTCGTCCAGGACTTCCTCGACACCCTCACCAGCACCCAACGCGACCGCTTCACCGGACGCTGTGCCGAGGCGCTCCTCATCTCGCGGCATCTCACCGCCGCCGACGCCGCCCGCAGCAGACGTGCCGCGCGTCGTCCCATGACCAACGGCGAAGCGCGCAAGACCCTCAGACAGGCCAAGCTCACCACCCGCCGCATCCGCGAGGACGGCGACCCCCTGCACGGCAGCTTCGCCGCTCCCTGCCGCGCCTGCACCGCGCTCAGCGCCCACTTCGGCGTCCGCATCGTCGACCCGTCGACCGCCGGCGACTGAACCGTCCCCTACCGCCACCCCCCGTGCAGGACGACACGACGGCCCCACCGGGCCACGCACCACCAGCTCGACGAACGAAGGGCCGATGCACCCCGACCGCACTTCCACCACACGCTTCCCCGTCCCCGTCGACGCCGCGCTGCGCGCCGCCGGCTGGCAACCCGGACGCTGGGACATCAAGCAGGCCGAGATCTGGGCCGACACCCTGCGCGAACACACCTCACCCGCCGGGCACCGGCACGCCGTCTTCCCCGCCGCCGTCGAGGCCTGGGCCGAGTTCGGCGGCCTGACCATCGCCCCCACCGGCCCCGGCCGCCAGGTCGCGCCCACCACCGTCCACCTCGACCCCCTGCACGGCCTCCACCTCGCCCGCACCCTCGCCGACCTGGGCCGCGCCCTCGACACCGACGTAGCGCCCCTCGGCACCGAGACCGACACCCAGGGCATCCTCGCCATCGACGCCGGCGGCCGTGTCTACGCCCTCGACCACACCGGCGACTGGTACCTCGGCCCCGACATCGACCAGGCCCTCGGCGCCCTCGCCGCCGGCATCGAACCCGTCCGCCTCACCGCCGGCTGACCGGCCGGCGGGCGCCGGAGGGCTACGACGCCGGTATCACCGCCGACACCCGGAAACCCCCCGCCTCCGTCGGCCCCGACACGAACACCCCGCCCAGCGCCATCACCCGCTCCTTCATCCCCACCAACCCGTTGCCCCCCGACGGGAACCCCGCCGACAACGCCGACACCTCCGGCGGCGGCCCGTTCTCCACCTGCATCGCGATCTCCCCCTCCCGATGCGCCAGGCGCACGTGCGTCTTGGCGCCCGCCGCGTGCTTGTGGACGTTCGTCAGGGCCTCCTGCACCACCCGGTACGCCGTCTGCTCCACGTCCGCCGCATACGCCCGCGTCTCCCCCTCCACCAGCAGTTCCACGACCATCCCCGCGGCCGCCGACTGCCCCACCAGCTCGTCGAGCTCGGACAGACACGGCCCCTCGCCCTCCTCCACCACCACCGCGGCGGCCACCCCCACCGCCACCACCGGCACCGACGCCGCCCGCTCTCCCGGACCACCGCTGCGCAGCACCCCGAGCATCTCCCGCAGCTCGGCCAACGCCTGCCGCCCCATGTCACCCACGAGCGCCGCGTTGCGCACCGCCTTCTCGGGGTCCTTGCGCGCGACGGCCTGCAACGCCGCGGCGTGGACGACCATCAGACTCACGCGATGCGCGACCACGTCGTGCATCTCACGCGCGATCCGGGTCCGTTCCTCGCCGCGCGCCCACTCCGCCCGCTCCTCCGCCCGCTCCGCGAGCAGCTGCAACTCCCGCTCGAGGCTGTCCGCCCGCTCCCGCAGGCTCTCCATGAGCCGCCGCCGGGCGCCGACATACATCCCGAGCAGCAGCGGCGGGGCGGTGAGCCCCAGCGAGGTCGTGATGGCGGCGAACGGGATGAACCAGTCACCGATGGTCAGCCGGCCCTGGTCCATGCTCTGCCGCACCCGCACGAACGTCACGATCAACGTCCCCACCAGCTGCATCCCCGCGAGCGAGGCGATGATCCGGCGGGGCAGCTCGGAGGCGGCGAGGGTGTACAGCCCCACGATGCCCATCAGGTAGCCCATCTGCGCCGGGGTGATCGCGATCGACACCAGCACCACCGCGATGGGCCACTTCCGGCGCACCACCAGAACGGACCCGGCGAGCAGTCCGAACACCACCCCCGCCGCCGACGGGATCCCCGCGTCCCGCGCGAACGGGATCCCCTCCACCGCGCACTCCACGGCGGACACGAGTCCCAGGCTCCAGTCGAACGCCGCGCTCCGCCATCTGGTCCACCACCACGGCCCTCCCAGGGCCGCCGTGTCCTCTTCCCCCGTCGTGGTCATGCCTCCAGCCTACGGGCGCGACCCCCGGCTTTTCCGGCGACTTTCCCCGACCGGGCGACACCACACTCCGTAACCGAACAGCATCGAAACCCACCGGTATCCCTCGAACTGCCGAACCACGCCTGTTCGAGGGCGGAACTGACGATTCCACCCTGGGTCACGCCGGGGCGGACGGGCGCCGCCAACCCCGGCGAAGGCGACCACGATTGCCCTGCGGCGACGGTGCTCCGGAGCACCGGCCAACACCGTCGCATCGAGGGCTGATGGTGCGGCATAGTAGGAGGCGCCACTCGACGGCCTGACTGATTGTCCGGTCGCGTCGTCATCATTCCCCCGTGGTGTAATTGGCAGCACCGTGGCTTTTGGTGCCATTTGTCCGGGTTCGAGTCCTGGCGGGGGAGCATTACCAGGTTCGGGCCCTGACAGCACTGTCAGGGCCCGCTCTCATGTCCCCAAAGAAACGCCCCGGTATCCTTCGGATGTCCCACCCCACTCCACAGCCGAAGGGCAACTTCCGTGAGCGCCATTCGCCCGGCAGCCGTCGTCGTTCTCGCAGCGGGTGAGGGCACCCGTATGAAGTCCGCCATACCGAAGGTCCTGCACGAGATCAGCGGCCGCTCCCTCGTGGGTCATGTGCTGGCCGCGGCCCGTGAGTTGGACCCCGAGAACCTGGTCGTCGTCGTCGGACACGCACGGGAGAAGGTCACGGCGCATCTCGCCGAGGTCGACGCCGGTGTACGCACCGCCGTGCAGGAGGAGCAGAACGGCACCGGGCACGCCGTCCGGATGGGGCTCGAGCAGCTCGGCGGCGACGTCGACGGCACGGTGGTCGTCGTCTGCGGCGACACCCCGCTGCTCACCGGCGCGACCCTCGCGGAGCTCGCCGCCACCCACCACGCCGACGGCAACGCCGTCACCGTCCTCACCGCCGAGGTGCCGGACGCGACCGGCTACGGGCGGATCGTCCGGGACGGCGCCTCCGGGACCGTCACCGCGATCGTCGAGCACAAGGACGCCAACGACGCGGTGCGCGCGATCCGTGAGATCAACTCCGGGGTCTTCGCGTTCGACGGGCCGCTGCTGGCCGACGCGCTGAAGAAGGTCCGCACGGACAACAGCCAGGGCGAGGAGTACCTGACCGACGTCCTCGGGATCCTCCGGGAGGCCGGTCACCGGGTAGGCGCGTCCGTCGCCGCCGATCACCGGGAGATCGCGGGCATCAACAACCGGGTGCAGCTCAGCGAGGCCCGCCGCATCCTCAACGACCGGCTGCTGACCGCCGCGATGCTGTCCGGCGTGACCGTCGTGGACCCGGCGACGACCTGGATCGACGTCACCGTCACCTTCGAGCGGGACGCCGTCGTCCTGCCCGGCACGCAGCTGCACGGCAGCACGCACCTCGGCGAGGGCGCCGAGGTCGGCCCCAACAGCCGGCTCAAGGACACCCAGGTCGGCGCGGGAGCCCGGGTCGACAACACCGTGTCCGACGGCGCCCGCATCGGCCCGAACGCGTCCGTGGGACCGTTCGCGTACCTGCGGCCGGGCACCCGCCTCGGGGCGAAGGGCAAGATCGGCACGTACGTCGAGACCAAGAACGCCGCCATCGGCGAGGGCACGAAGATCCCGCACCTCTCCTACGTCGGTGACGCGACGATCGGCGAGTACACCAACATCGGCGCGGCGAGCGTGTTCGTGAACTACGACGGCCAGGACAAGCACCACACCACCGTCGGGTCGCACTGCCGTACGGGTTCGGACAACATGTTTGTGGCTCCTGTCACGGTCGGGGACGGCTCCTACACCGCTGCCGGGTCCGTGATCACGAAGGACGTGCCGCCCGGTTCGCTGGCCGTGGCCCGTGGTCAGCAGCGGAATATCGAGGGTTGGGTGGCCCGCAAGCGCCCCGGCAGCGCGGCAGCGAAGGCGGCCGAGACGGCCTCCCGCCAGGCGGAAAGCGAAAGCTGACCGGAAACAGGCACGTCGGACACGGCGTACCGTGATAAGTGCACACCCGCACCCCACCAGCTGAGACGGCCCCGTCGCGCCCAGCGGCGAGGCTTCTCGACACCCAGCTGAGACACCTCTGAGGAGACAGTGCTGTGACCGGGATCAAGACGACCGGCGAGAAGAAGATGATGTTCTTCTCCGGCCGCGCCCACCCCGAGCTTGCCGAGGAGGTCGCCCACCAGCTGGGTGTCGGGGTCGTCCCGACCAAGGCCTTCGATTTCGCCAACGGTGAGATCTACGTCCGCTACCAGGAGTCGGCGCGAGGTGCGGACTGCTTCCTGATCCAGAGCCACACCGCTCCGATCAACAAGTGGATCATGGAGCAGCTGATCATGATCGACGCGCTGAAGCGCGCGTCGGCCCGCTCGATCACCGTCATCGTGCCGTTCTACGGCTACGCCCGGCAGGACAAGAAGCACCGCGGCCGTGAGCCGATCTCGGCCCGTCTGATCGCCGACATGATGAAGACGGCGGGCGCGCACCGGATCCTGACGGTGGATCTCCACACGGACCAGATCCAGGGCTTCTTCGACGGCCCGGTGGACCACCTGTTCGCGCTGCCGCTGCTCGCCGACTACGTGGGCAGCAAGGTGGACCGCGACAAGCTCACGGTCGTGTCGCCGGACGCGGGCCGGGTACGGGTGGCCGACCGCTGGTGCGACCGGCTGGGCGCGCCGCTGGCGATCGTGCACAAGCGGCGCGACAAGGACGTGGCGAACCAGGTGACCGTCCACGAGGTCGTGGGTGAGGTCAAGGGCCGGGTCTGTGTGCTCGTCGACGACATGATCGACACGGGCGGCACGATCTGCGCCGCCGCGGACGCGCTGTTCGCGCACGGCGCCGAGGACGTCATCGTGACGGCGACGCACGGTGTGCTGTCGGGTCCGGCGGCCGACCGCCTCAAGAACTCCAAGGTCAGCGAGTTCATCTTCACCAACACCCTGCCGACGCCGGGTGAGCTCGAGGTGGACAAGATCACGGTGCTGTCGATCGCGCCGACGATCGCGAACGCGGTGCGCGAGGTGTTCGAGGACGGTTCGGTGACGAGCCTCTTCGACGAGCAGTGACGGTCCTCGTCTAGATCGATTTCCTGTACGGCCTTCCCGCTGCGTAAACTGCCACAGTTGCTCGGCGAGGGAGGCCGTACACGTCTGTGTACAGCTGTCCGTTATCGACGCGCTCTTCGTAGCAGGCCGATGGTTTGGCCGGGTGACCACCTTTCCCCAGTTCTACGAGGAGTGAACATGGCCGAGGTCAAGCTCGCAGCCGAGACCCGCACCGAGTTCGGCAAGGGCGCCGCCCGCCGTATCCGCCGTGACAGCAAGGTTCCCGCCGTGGTCTACGGCCACGGTGCCGACCCCGTGCACATCACGCTGCCGGGCCACGAGCTCCAGCTCGCGCTGCGCACCCCGAACGTCCTGCTCAGCCTCGAGATCGACGGCAAGACCCAGCTGGCCATCCCGAAGGCCGTGCAGCGTGACGCGATCAAGGGCTTCCTGGACCACGTCGACCTGCTCCTCGTGAAGCGCGGCGAGAAGGTCAACGTCGAGGTCTACGTCCACACCGAGGGCGAGCTGGCCCCGGGCGCCTACCTGCTCGAGCACGTGCTGAGCACGCTGAACGTCGAGGCCGAGGCCACCCACATCCCCGAGTCGGTCACCGTCTCCATCGCGGGCCTGGAGGCCGGCGCGGCCATCCTCGCCAAGGACATCCCGCTGCCCAAGGGCACCACGCTGGCCACCGACGAGGACGCGGTCGTCCTCCAGGTCCTGGCCGCCCAGGCGGAGGAGGCCCCGGCGGAGTCCGCCGAGGCCGAGGGCACCGAGGCCTGATTTCCCGGCACCTCATCCCGTCGGCCGCCGCTTCCTTTGGGGAGCGGCGGCCTGCGCGTATCAAGGAGACATGGACGTGACGACCGACGCCAATGCCCCCTGGCTGATCGTGGGTCTCGGCAATCCCGGCCCCGAGTACGCCATGAACCGGCACAACGTCGGCTTCATGGTGGCGGATCTGCTGGCCGAGCGGATCGGGGGAAGGTTCAAGCGGGCGGGCAAGGCGCAGGCCCAGGTCGTCGAGGGCCGGCTGGGGCCGCCCGGTACGGGGAGCCGGCGGGTGGTGCTGGCGAAGCCGATGTCGTTCATGAACGTGTCGGGCGGGCCGGTGAACGCGCTGCGGGACTTCTACAAGGTGCCGGTGGCGAACATCGTCGCGGTGCACGACGAGCTGGACATCGACTACGGCGTGCTGCGGCTGAAGCTCGGCGGTGGGGACAACGGGCACAACGGTCTGAAGTCGATGACGAAGGTGATGGGCCCGGACTACCACCGGGTGCGGTTCGGGATCGGGCGGCCGCCCGGGCGGATGCAGGTGGCGGACTTCGTGCTGAAGGACTTCTCCTCGGCCGAGCGCAAGGAGCTGGACTACTTCGTGGACCGTGCGGCGGACGCGGCGGCGGCCCTGGTGCTGGAGGGTCTGGAGCGGGCGCAAAGCACGTACAACTCCTGACTTGTCACCCACCCGGGTTGACGGGCCGTTCAGGCATGGCCAATGATCCCGGCCATGCCTGCCACAGCAGCCTCGTCCCACCGCCGCCGGGGTCACTCCCGTAAGGGCTCGGCCAAGAGCCCGGCCAGAGGCGCGGTCACGGCCAAAGGCCCGGTGTCCGGCTCCGGCTCGGCCAAGGGGTCGGGCTCGGCCAAGGGGGCTGCCGAGGGAGCCAGGCCGGCCAGGAGCTCGGCCTCGGGGACCGCGTTGCGGTTCGGACGGCTCGTGGCGATGGGCGCGGTCGCCGTACTGATCCTGTTGGCGGGGGTGTGGGGTTCCTGGGGGTCCGCGCAGCACGTGATGCTGACGAAGGGCCGGGAGCAGGGCACGGTCGACGTGACGAGGTGCGGTGAGGACACCTGCGCGGGGCCGTACACGCCGCTGTCCGCCGGATCGACGGCACGCGCGCGCGTGGAGATCGAGAAGTCGGTCGCGGTGCGCAAGGGCGGGATCTACACCGTGGTGATCAAGCCGGGCAGTGACGAGGTGGTCCGGTCCGGTCCGGCCGGGATCCTGTACGCGTGGGTGCCGCTCGGCGGGGCGCTGCTGCTGGCCTCGGTGGTGGTCGCGGGCGGTCTGGGGCGCGTGCGGGTGGGCTGGGCGCTGGCGGGGTCGGGCGTCGCGTTGCTGACGGCGGCGTTCCTCGCGGTGTGAGCGTGTGAGCGTGTGACAAGAGGGTGCCCCCGGGTTCGTACGAACCCGGGGGCACCCTCTTGTGCGGAGAGCGGGGGTCAGCCGGTGTTGCGCAGGCCCGCGGCGACGCCGTTGACGGTGAGCAGGAGGGCGCGGGCGAGGAGCGGGTCGGGCTCCGCCCCCGCGGCCGCGGCGTCACGCTGCCGCTTGAGCAGGGTGACCTGGAGGTAGGAGATCGGGTCGAGGTAGGCGTCGCGGATGGTGAACGTCTGCTTGAGCACGGGGGTGGCGTCGAGCAGTTCCGGTTCGCCGGTGATCTTCAGTACCTCGGCGACGGTCAGGGCGTGTTCGGCCTTGATCCGGTCGAAGACGTGCTTGAGGTCGTCGGGGACGAGGGTGTCGACGTAGTGCTGGGCGATGCGCAGATCGGTCTTCGCGAGGGTCATCTCGACGTTGGAGATGAAGTTCTGGAAGAAGTGCCACTGTTCGCGCATCTCGTCCAGGACGGTGTCGAGGCCGGCGTCGCGCAACGCCTTGAGCCCGGAGCCGACGCCGAACCAGCCGGGGACGATCTGGCGGGACTGGGTCCAGCCGAACACCCACGGGATGGCGCGCAGGCCGTCGAGCCCGGCACCGGAGTCGGGCCTGCGGGACGGGCGCGAGCCGAGGTGCAGGTCGGCGAGCTGGTCGACCGGGGTGGAGGCGAAGAAGTAGGGCGGGAGGTCGGGGTCCTCGACGAGGGTCCGGTAGGCGTCGTGGGCGGCGTCCGAGACGACGTCCATGGCGGCGTCCCAGCGGGCGAGGGCCTCGTCGGACTGGCGGGGCGCGGTGTGCAGGGCGGAGGCCTGCAGGGTCGCGGCGACCGTCAGTTCCAGGTTCTCCCTGGCCAGGGAGGGGATGAGGTACTTGTCGGAGATGACCTCGCCCTGTTCGGTGACCTTGATCTCGCCCTCCAGGGTGCCCCAGGGCTGGGCGAGGATGGCGTCGTGGGAGGGGCCGCCGCCGCGGCCGACGGTGCCGCCGCGGCCGTGGAACAGCCTCAGCCGGACGCCGTAGCGGTGGGCGACGTCACGCAGTCGGCGCTGGGCACGGTGGATCTCCCACTGGCTGGTGGTGATGCCGCCGAACTTGGAGGAGTCCGAGTAGCCGAGCATGACCTCCTGGACGTCTCCGCGCAGCGCGACCAGGCGCCGGTAGGAGGGGTCGGAGAGCATGTCCTCCAGGATGGTGTCGGCGGCCTTGAGCTCGTCCGTGGTCTCCAGGAGCGGCACGATGCCGATCTTCGCCCAGCCTGCGTGCAGGTCGACGAGTCCGGCCTCGCGGGCCAGGACCGCCGCCGCGAACACGTCGTCGGCGCCCTGGCACATGGAGATGATGTACGACTCGATGACCTCGGGCCCGAAGACGGCGAGGGCCCGCTTGACCGTCTGGAAGACCCCGAGGGTCTTCTCGCCGGCGGCGTCGACGGGGGCCGGGCTGGGGGCGAGCGGCCGGCGGGAGCGCAGTTCCTTGGCGAGGAGCTTCGTGCGGTACTCGCGGGGCATGTCGGCGTAGCGCCAGGACTCCTCGCCGAGGCGGTCGAAGAGCTGACCGAGGGCGTGGTGGTGGGCGTCGGCGTGTTCGCGGACGTCCATGGTGGCGAGCTGGAGGCCGAACGCGGCGAGGGTGCGGATGGTGCGGTTCATCCGGCCGTCGGCGAACAGCCCGCCGCGGTGCTCGCGCAGGGACGTCTGGATGAGGGTGAGGTCCGCGAGGAGCTCGCTGGTGCCGAGGTAGTCGCGCCCGGTCTCGTGCGGGATGCCCTTGGCGAGGCGCTGCTTGGTGTTCTCGAGCTTCTGCCGGATGCAGGTGGCCTTGAGCCGGTAGGGCTCTTCGGCGTTGAGGCGCTTGTAGCGGGGGCTGATCTCGGGCAGCCGTTCGAGGTCGCCCTTCAGCGACTCCAGGAGTTCCTCGGTGGCGCCGGTGTAGCGGATGGAGTTGGAGAGGAAGCCGCGGAGCTCGTCGATCATCTCCAGGGCGTCGTTGATGCCGTGTTCGTGCTGGAGGATGAGAACGTCCCAGGTCACCTGGGGGGTGACGTTGGGGTTGCCGTCACGGTCGCCGCCGATCCAGGTGCCGAAGGTGAGCGGGCGGGTGTTCTCGGGGAGCTTGACGCCGACCCGCTCCAGTTCGGCGGTGAGGTCCTCCAGGACGTCGCCGACGGCGCCCGCGTGGAGTTCGTCGAGGTAGTAGATGGCGTTGCGGGCCTCGTCGGCGGGCTCGGGGCGTACGACCCGGAGCTCGTCGGTCTGCCAGACGAGGTCGATGTTCTCGGCCAGGCGGGTGTCGTAGCGGCGGCGGTCGGCCTCGATGACGGGGGTCTCCAGGAGCGCGGCGATGCGCCGGAGCTTGTTGAGTACCGACCGGCGCGCGGCTTCGGTGGGGTGCGCCGTGAACACGGGGCGAACGTTGAGGTGACGGACCGTCTGCTGGACGTGTTCGGGGTCGACGTCCTTGAGGCGGTCGGCGGTGCGGGCGAGCAGCCCGCCCTCGGCGGCGCGGCGCTCGCGCAGTTCGCGGCCGCGGTGGACCTGTTCGGTGACGTTGGCGAGGTGGAAGTAGGTGGAGAAGGCGCGGACCAGCTTGGCCGCGGTCTCCAGTTCGATGCCACGCAGCAGTTCGGCGGCGGCTTCGCCGTCCTCGCGGGTCAGGCGGCGGACCTTCTCGACCAGGTCGAGGAGTTCCGGGCCCTCCTGCCGTACGAGGGTCTCGCCGAGCAGATCACCCAGTCGGCGGATGTCGGCGCGCAGCTCGGTGCTGGTCGTTGTGGTGGCCTGGCCAAGGTCGTCGGCACTGCTCACAGGTGCGGCTCCTTGCAGTGTTGAAGCTCGTCCGGGGGGAACTCGGACTTCGGCCCCGCGGCGGGCGTCGCATAGGGGCCGGACATCCGGGAAGAAAACAGAGCGGACCGCGCTGTCCGACTGTCTCCAAGGATAGGTGTCCCTGGGGACGCGCAGGTTGGCGGGCTCTTGCCGCCGGGCAGGGCGCTGCCATACTTACGATGCCGTAGGTTACGGAACCGTAGGGAGCAGGGCATTGGTTCGCTGTGTGACCTTCCGCGGTGTGCGGAACGACGGCACCTCCCTCAATCCAAGACCCCCCAGGGGACGCGCATGACCACAGGCAGCTCCAACGTGATCGATGACCCTTCGAAAGCGCCCGACGACACCCCCGCGCCCTCCGCCACGCTCGGTGGCGAGCAGAAGCGTTCGATCGAGCAGATCATGCTGCTGATCTTCATCGTCGTCCCGTTCCTGGCGGTGCTGGCGGCGGTGCCGCTGGCGTGGGGCTGGGGGGTGAGCTGGCTGGACCTCGGTCTGCTGGTCTTCATGTACTTCCTCGGCTGCCACGGCATCACCATCGGTTTCCACCGCTACTTCACGCACGGTTCCTTCAAGGCCAAGCGGCCCCTGAGGATCGCGTTGGCGATCATGGGGTCGATGGCGGTGGAGGGCCCGCTCGTGCGCTGGGTGGCCGATCACCGCAAGCACCACAAGTTCTCCGACGCCGACGGCGACCCGCATTCGCCGTGGCGGTTCGGCGAGACGCTCCCGGCCCTGATGAAGGGCCTGTGGTGGGCACACATCGCTTGGATGTTCGACGAGGAGCAGACCTCGCAGGAGAAGTACGCGCCGGATCTGATCAAGGACCCGGCGATCCGCGCGGTGTCCCGGCAGTTCGTCTACTGGACGATCCTGTCGCTGGCGCTGCCGCCGCTGGTGGGCGGGCTGGTGACGATGTCCTGGTGGGGCGCGTTCACGGCGTTCTTCTGGGGCTCGCTGGTGCGGGTGGCCATGCTGCACCACGTGACGTGGTCGATCAACTCGATCTGCCACGCGGTGGGCAAGCGCCCCTTCAAGTCGCGGGACCGCTCAGGCAACGTCTGGTGGCTGGCGATCCTGTCCTGCGGCGAGTCCTGGCACAACCTGCACCACGCGGACCCGACCTCGGCGCGGCACGGCGTGATGCGGGGCCAGCTGGACTCCTCTGCCCGGTTCATCCGCTGGTTCGAGATGCTCGGGTGGGCCTACGACGTGCGCTGGCCGTCACGCTCGCGTATCGATTCGCGCCGTAACACCGGTCAGGGCGGCTCCCGACGGGGGAAGGCCACCGCCGAGGCGGCATGATTGACGGCGTGGCGACCGATCCCAGCAGTAACCCCAGTAACGAAGCGAAGCCTCGGCGCGCCCGGCGCACCCGTATGACGGGTGCGGAAAGGCGCCAGCAGCTGCTCGAGATCGGTCGCACCCTGTTCGCGGCGAAGGGTTTCGAGGGCACCTCGGTGGAGGAGATCGCGGCGAAGGCCGGAGTCTCCAAGCCGGTGGTGTACGAGCACTTCGGCGGCAAGGAGGGGCTCTACGCGGTCGTGGTGGACCGGGAGATGCGCCGGCTGCTGGACATGGTCACGTCGTCGCTGACGGCGGGCCATCCCCGCGAGCTTCTCGAACAGGCGGCGTTCGCGCTCCTCGACTACATCGAGGAGTACACGGACGGTTTCCGGATCCTGGTCCGGGACTCCCCCATCCCGCAGTCGACCGGGTCGTTCGCGTCCCTGATCTCCGACATCGCCACCCAGGTGGAGGACATCCTGGGCCGCGAGTTCAAGAGCCGCGGCTTCGACCCGAAACTGGCCCCGCTGTACGCCCAGGCCCTGGTCGGCATGGTCGCCCTGACCGGCCAGTGGTGGCTGGACGTACGCCGCCCGAAGAAGGCGGAGGTGGCGGCCCACCTGGTGAACCTGTCCTGGCACGGGCTGGACGGGCTCGAGGCGAAGCCGCACCTGATAGGACGCCGGAAGGCCTGACGGGACGCCGTACGCACGTACGAACGCAGCGCCGTCCACGCATTACGGACGGACGCCGTCCGCATACGGACGCGGCACCACATGCGGGCGGGCCCCGACCTTGATGGTCGGGGCCCGCCCGCATGTGGTGCCGTCGGCGCCCACGGGCGCGTCAGTGCCTCACGACGTCGTCAGTGCTTGAAGACGTCCTTGCCCTTCTCCTTGGCCTGCCGGGCGTCACCCTTGGCCTGCTCGGCGCGGCCCTCGGCTTCCATCCGCTCGTTGCCCACGGTGCGGCCGATCGTTTCCTTCGCCTTGCCCTTGGCCTGTTCCATCTTCGCCTTGGACTTCTGCTCGCCTGCCACTGTCCATCACTCCCAGTCAGGTCTGCGTGTGGTCTCAGTACTGCGAGTGACCCGTCCGGTGCCCCTCAAACCCCGCCGACCGGCTCCAGGAACTCCAGCCGGTTGCCGACGGGGTCCAGGGCGTGGAAGCGGCGGTGTCCCGGCAGGTCCGTGTCCCAGGTGACCGGTGTGCCGTGGGCCTCCAGCCGGGCGGCGTACGCCTCGATACCGGTGACCCGCAGCCCGGGGTGCGCCTTCGCGGACGGTTCGAAGCCCGGCTCGATCCCCAGGTGCAGGTGCACGGCTCCCGCCCGGAACCAGCATCCTCCCTTCGCCGCGAGCACCGGCGGCTTCGGGACCTCGGTCATCCCGAGGGTGCCGGTGTAGAAGCGGCGCAGCAGGTCCTCGGAGCCGGGCGGCGCGGCGAGCTGCACATGGTCGACGGCTGCCAGCACGTCAGGCCCCCTTCACGGCCACCGCGAACAGGCGGCGGAACGGCAGGACGGTGCCGTACTCCGCGCTCGGGTAGGCCTCGCGGAGCAGGTCGCGGTATTCGGTGACGAAGGCGTCGCGGGCCTCGGGGTCGTCGGCGAGGGCGTCGAGGGCGGGGCGCAGACCGGTGCCCTTGACCCAGTCGAGGACCGGGTCGTCGCCCTGGAGCACATGGAGGTAGGTGGTCGTCCAGACATCGGTGGCGCAGCCGAGGCGGGCCAGCCGGTCGAGGTAGACGCCGGGGGCGTGGACGGAGTCCTCGTGCCGCAGGACATGGCCGAGGCGGCCCTTCCAGCGCACGCTGTCGCCGAGCTCGCGCATGAGGGCGTGCAGGGGCGCGTCGATGTTGTGGGGGACCTGGAAGGCGAAGGTGCCGCCGGGGGCGAGGCCGTCCAGCCAGCCGGCGAAGGCGTCGAGGTGGCCGGGCACCCACTGGAGGGCGGCGTTGGAGACGAGCAGGTCGTACGTCTCCTGCGGCGCCCAGCTCGCGAGGTCGGCGTGGGCGAAGTCGAGGCGCGCGCCCGCGTGCGCCGCCGCGTCGGCGAGCATCTGCGGCGAGTTGTCGTAGCCGGTGACGCGGGCGGTGGGCCAGCGGTCGGCGAGGACGGCGGTGAGGTTGCCGGGGCCGCAGCCGAGGTCGGCGATCCGCGGCGGGTCGCCGGGCAGGCCGGGGACGCGGGCGAGGAGGTCGCCGAAGGGGCGGCCGCGGTGGCCGGCGTGACGCAGGTACTGGGCGGGGTCCCAGCTGGGGTTGGTCGTCATGTCCGACACTTTCCCCTCCGCCTTATCTTGATGTCAAGAGACTTGATATCAAGATGCTTCAGATCAAGAGACTTCACGTCGACACAACCACTACACTGATCGTCATGGAGGACGAGGTCGATCGGCTGGTCGCAGCGTGGCGCCGGGAGCGCCCGGACCTCGACGTGGAGCCGCTGGAAGTACTCAGCCGGGTGAGCAGACTGGCCCGGCACCTGGACCGCGCACGCCGTCTGGCGTTCTCCGAGCACCAGCTGGAGCCCTGGGAGTTCGACGTCCTGACGGCGCTCCGACGCGCGGGGGCGCCCTACCAGCTCTCGCCGGGCCAGCTGCTGACGCAGACGCTGGTGACCTCGGGCACGATGACGAACCGCATCGACCGGCTGGCGAAGAAGGGCCTGGTGGAGCGACTGCCGGACCCGAGCGACCGCCGGGGTGTGCTCGTCCGCCTCACGGACGACGGCAAGGACCGCGCCGACCAGGCACTCGCCGGGCTGCTCGACCAGGAACGAGCGATCCTGGCCGAGCTCTCGAACGCCCAGCGCGGCGAACTGGCGGGCCTGCTACGCCAGCTGACCGCCCCGTTCGACAACATCCCCGGCTAGGTCCACCGGCCCCACGCCCGCCCGGCGGGCGAGGGCGACCGCGGCGAGGGTGGAGTGCACGCCCAGCTTGCCGAGGACGTTCTGCATATGGGTGCGGACGGTGTGCGGGGAGAGGAACAGCCGGTCGGCGACCGCCTTCCTGCCCAGTCCCGCGACCATGCAGCGCAGCACTTCCCGCTCCCTCGGCGTGAGCGACTCGACCAGCCGTTCGCTCTCGGTGCGGTGCTTGCGGGCGGCCGTCAACTCCCTCAGGACGCCGGTGAGCAGGGCGGGCGGGAGGTGGGTCTCCTCGCGCAGCACGCCTCTGATGACGGTGAGCAGACGGGACAGCGAGCAGTCCTTCGCCACCCAGCCGGACGCCCCGGCCTGAAGGGCGAGGGCCGCACGGCGCGGCTCGTCCTTCTCGGCGAGGACGACGATACGGACATGGGGCTGCGCGGACCGGACCCCCACGACCAGCGATATCCCGTCGACGAGCCCGTCCTCCCCCACCTCCTGCACGGGCACGGCGGGCCGTATGCCCGGCAGCGCGGCGCCCAGGTCGGCATCGACGAGCAGCACGTCGTACCGGCGCCCCTCGGCGGCCGCGCGCTCCAGACTGCGCAGTGCCGCCGGGCCGCTGCCGGCCGCGGACACGTCGACGTCGGGCTCGGCGGCCAGTGCCGCGGCGAGCGACTCGGCGAAGATACGGTGGTCGTCGACGACCAGTACACGAATGCGAACCACGAAACCCCCTCCCCCAAGCTCCTTGACAGAGCAGGGGATACCCCAAGGTCCGGAGACGGAGAACGACGACCGCGCGGACACGACGCCCGGACGGGAGGCCACTACCGCAACGGCCGCCGCCGTGCAGAGACTGCTACCCCCACCACGGGCGCCGTACCCGACTGTCTCGCCCCCTGATCAGCACCGGCCCCCACCGGCACTGTTCACAGGGTAGGGCCGCGGGCGTGGAGCGGAAGGCAAATTGCAGGATTGGTTCGGCCACCGCGTTTATGGTGTGCCGCATGTTTCGTCTTGAGACAGAAGTCGACAGGACTCGCCGCGATCTTCTCCGTTCGCGGCTTCTCGCCACCAACACCGAGGCCTCCCCGGTCCTGCGCGCACTGCGCGGCACCCCCGCGGAACGCGAATCGGCGCTGCACGTCTGGGCCTGCGACCCGGGCGGCGATCTGGCCGGCGGTCTGGTGGGCCACACCTGGACGACCTGGCTGCACGTCACCTACCTCTGGGTGGACGCCCGGCACCGGGGCACGGGCCTGGGCAGCGCCCTCCTCGCCGAAGCGGAGCGCATCGCCCGCGAGCAGCGCGGCTGCGACCGCGTACGCCTGGAGACCTGGGACTTCCAGGCCCCGGAGTTCTACCGGCGCCGAGGCTACGAGGTGGTCTGCGTGATCGAGGACTATCCCCCGGGCCTGACGGAGTTCACCCTGACGAAGAGACTGGGGTAGCGGCTGGGGCAGCCTCCACTCCCCTCCGGCCCCGCCAGCCCGTCCGGCGCTTGAGGACGAGGCCCTTTCGGGGCCGACAGGGGGGTCCGGGGGCGCAGCCCACAGGGCCGGGAACGGGAAGGGGCGGTGGGGGCGAGATCAACTCGCGCACCCACCGCCCCGCGCAGAACGATCAGCCCAGCCGGCGCGCCCCCGCCGCGGGCACCGCCTCGAACACCCGCGGAGCCTTGTGCCCCGCGGCCGCGAACGCCTCTTCGACGGCCTTGGTGAGCGTCTCGACATCGGTGGCCTCGGCCAGCACGATCGCCGAGCCGCCGAAACCCCCGCCGGTCATCCGCGCACCGAGCGCCCCGTGGGCGAGCGCGGTGTCGACGACGAGGTCCAGCTCGGCGCAGGAGACCCGGAAGTCGTCCCGGAGCGAGGCGTGACCCGCCGTCAGGACCGGCCCCACCGCGCGGGTGTCGCCGCCCGACTCCAGGAGGGCGACGACCTGCTCCACCCGCTGATCCTCCGTCACCACATGGCGGACCAGGCGGCGGACCTCCTCCTCGTCACCGAGCCGGGCGAGGGCCGCGTCCAGGTCGGCGTACGCGATGTCGCGCAGCGCGTCGACACCGAGGAGGGCGGCGCCCTTCTCGCAGCCGGCCCGCCGCTTGCCGTACTCGCCACCGCTGTGGGCGTGCGTGACCTGCGTGTCGACGACCAGCAGGCGCAGGCCCTCGGCGGCCAGGTCGAGGGGGATCTGCTTCTGCGAGAGGTCGCGGGTGTCGAGGAACAGCGCGTGGCCGGCCTCGCAGCACGCGGACGCCGTCTGGTCCATGATGCCGGTGGGCGCGCCGACGTAGACGTTCTCGGCGCGCTGGCACAGGCGGGCGAGCTGCCAGCCCTGCAGCCCGAGGTCGTAGAGGTCGTTCAGCGCCAGGGCCACGACGACCTCGATGGCCGCGGACGACGACAGGCCCGCGCCCGACGGGACCGTCGAGGACAGGTGGATGTCGGCGCCGGTCACCGCGTGCCCGGCCTCGCGCAGGGCCCAGACGACTCCGGCCGGGTACGCCGTCCAGGCGTCGTCGGACTCGGGCGTCAGCTCGTCGAGCCGCAGCTCGGCGACGCCGCTGTCGAGGTCGGCGGAGTGCAGCCGCAGCACGCCGTCGGTGCGCGGTGCGACCGCCGCGACCGCGATGTGCGGCAGCGCGAAGGGCATCACGAAGCCGTCGTTGTAGTCGGTGTGCTCACCGATGAGGTTGACGCGGCCGGGCGCCGCCCAGACGCCCTCGGGCTCGGCCCCGTACAGCCGGACGAAACCCTCGCGAACTTCCTGTGCCCCCACTACGACTCCCTTGCGCTGCTTGCGATGTGCTGCGCGAACTCCCACGCGTCCGCGACGATACCCGCGAGATCCGCGCGGGACGGGTTCCAGCCCAGCTGCTCACGGGCGGTGGCCGCCGAGGCGACCAGGACGGCCGGGTCGCCCGCGCGACGAGGGGCCACGACCTCGGGGATCGGGTGGCCGGTGACCTCGCGGACCGTCTCGATGACCTCCCGCACGGAGAAGCCGTTGCCGTTGCCGAGGTTGCAGATGAGGTGCTCGCCGGGCTTGGCGGCGGCGACGGCGAGGAGGTGTGCCTCGGCGAGGTCGGCGACGTGGATGTAGTCGCGGACGCAGGTGCCGTCGGGGGTCGGGTAGTCGTCGCCGAAGACGGAGATGGCCTCGCGGCGGCCCTGCGCGACCTGGAGGACGAGCGGGATGAGGTGCGACTCGGGGTCGTGGCGCTCGCCCTGCTCGCCGTACGCTCCGGCCACGTTGAAGTAGCGCAGGGAGACGGCACCGAGCCCGTGGGCGGCGGCCTCACCGCTGATCATGTGGTCGACGGCGAGCTTGGAGGCGCCGTAGGGGTTCGTGGGCTGCGTCGGGGCGCTCTCCACGATCGGCACCTGCTGCGGCTCGCCGTACGTCGCCGCCGTGGACGAGAAGACCAGCTTGCGCACGCCGGCCTCGCGCATGGCGCCGAGCAGGGCCATGGTGCCGCCGACGTTGTTGTCCCAGTACTTCTCGGGCTTGACGACGGACTCGCCGACCTGCGAGAACGCGGCGAAGTGGAGCACGGCGTCGAAGGAGTCGTCGAGCCACTTGGCGGCGTCGCGGATGTCGCCCTCGATGAACGAGGCGCCCGCCGGGACACCCTCGCGGAAACCGGTGGAGAGGTTGTCGAGCACGACGACCTCGTGGCCGGCCTCCAGCAGGTGCCGGGCGACCACGCTGCCGACGTAGCCCGCGCCACCCGTGACCAGATACTTGCCGCTCGTGCCGGTGGTGCCGCTCATGAACTCGCTACCTCTCGCAGTCGCCGGGCCGCGAACTCCGGCGGGACGTCGTTGATGAAGACGTTCATGCCTGATTCGGAGCCCGCGAGGAACTTCAGCTTGCCGGAAGTGCGGCGAATGGTGAAAAGCTCGAGATGGAGCGCGAAGTCGTCCCGGTTGACGCCCTCGAACTCCTCCAGCGCGCCGAACGGCGCCTGGTGCCAGGCGGAGATGTACGGCGTGGGCGGTTCACCTTCGCCGAAGATCCGGTCGAAGCGCCTCAAGAGTTCCAGATAGACCTGGGGGAACTCTGTGCGCGCCTCCTCGTCGAGGGCGAGCAGGTCCGGCACCCGGCGCTTCGGGTAGAGGTGCACCTCGTACGGCCAGTGCGCCGCGTACGGCACGAACGCGACCCAGTGTTCACCCTCCAGGACCACCCGCTCGTCGGCGAGTTCACGCTCCAGGACGGCGTCGAAGAGGTTCTCCCCGCCGGTCGCCTCCTTGTGCGCCGCGACCGAACGCAGCATCAGCGCGGTGCGCGGAGTGGTGAACGGGTAGGCGTAGATCTGCCCGTGCGGGTGACCCAGAGTCACACCGATCTCGGCGCCACGGTTCTCGAAGCAGAACACCTGTTCCACGGAGGGCAGATGCGACAGCTCGGACGTACGGTCCGTCCACGCGTCGAGGACCAGTCGTGCCTGTTCCTCGGTGAGGTCGGCGAAGGACGCGTTGTGGTCGGAGGTGAAGCAGACCACCTCGCAGCGCCCGGAGTCGCCGGCCAGCGAGGGGAAACGGTTCTCGAAGACGACGGCGTCGTACGACGAGTCCGGGATCTCGCTGAGCCGGTCGCCCTGGGAGGGGCAGAGCGGGCACTCGTCGGCCGGCGGGTGGTAGATGCGCCCCTGCCGGTGCGAGGCCACGGCGATGGAATCGCCGAGCAGGGGGTCCCGCCGTACCTCCGAAGTGGTGACCGTCGGGTCCAGCGGACGCCTGTCCACCGCGTCGCGCACCGAGTCGTCCCGCTGGTCGTAGTAGATCAGCTCACGACCGTCGGCCAAGCGGGTCGAGGTCTTCTTCACCGCGACTCTCCATCCGTACCTCTAGACCCGCAGACCTAGATCCGTACACCTAGCGAAGCTTCCAACAGAACCAAACACATAAAACCATAAACCCCCACGCGAGTCAGCACCACAACCAAACAAAGAACACCAAACGAAGTGAGCAGGGCATGCGAACCCCCACAGACCCGGCCTACACGGCAGCACAGCTGGCGGCAGAGCTCAGGCTGCCGACGAACTGGCTCGACTACACGATCCTCGGCATCTACTTCGTCGTGGTCCTGGGCATCGGCTTCGCCGCTCGCAGATCGGTGAGGACCAGCCTCGACTTCTTCCTCTCGGGACGCTCCCTGCCCGCCTGGATCACGGGCCTCGCGTTCGTCTCGGCCAACCTGGCCGCCACCGAGATCCTGGGCATGGCCGCGAACAGCGCGCAGTACGGCGCGTACACCGTCCACTGGTACTGGATCGGCGCCATCCCGGCGATGGTCTTCCTGGGCATCGTGATGATGCCGTTCTACTACGGCAGCAAGGTCCGCTCCGTCCCCGAGTTCCTGCTGCTGCGCTTCGACCGCGGCGCCCACCTGCTGAGCTCGGCCCTGTTCGCCTTCGCGGCGATCCTGATCTCCGGCGTGAACCTGTATGCCCTCGCGATCGTCGTCGAGGCGCTGCTGGGCTGGCCGCAGTGGGTGGCGATCGTGGTCGCCGGCGCCTTCGTGCTGGCCTACATCACGCTCGGCGGCCTCTCCTCGGCGATCTACAACGAGGTCCTGCAGTTCTTCGTGATCCTGGCGGCGCTCATCCCGCTGTCGGTGCTCGGCCTGAAGAAGGTGGGCGGCTGGGACGGTCTGACGGACTCCCTGACGGAGACCCACGGCGACGACTTCGTCACCGCCTGGGGCGGCACGGGCATCGGCAGCGACAACCCGCTCGGCGCGAACTGGCTGACCATCGTGCTGGGCCTCGGCTTCGTCCTCTCCTTCGGATACTGGACGACCAACTTCGCCGAGGTGCAGCGCGCCCTGTCGGCGAAGAACCTGTCGGCGGCCCAGCGCACCCCGCTCATCGCCGCGTTCCCGAAGATCTTCATCGTCTTCCTGGTGATGATCCCGGGCCTGGTGGCGGCGGTGCTGGTGCCGAAGATCGGCACGGCCGACTCCGACCTCCAGTACAACGACGCGATCCCGTACCTCATGCAGGAGCTGCTGCCCAACGGTGTGCTGGGCATCGCGGTGACCGGCCTGCTGGCGGCGTTCATGGCGGGGATGGCGGCGAACGTCTCGTCCTTCAACACGGTGTTCACGACCGACATCTGGGCGAAGTACGTGGTGCGGGGCCGGGAGGACTCGTACTACGTGCGCTTCGGCCGTCTCATCACGGCCATCGGCGTGGCGGCCTCGGTGGGCACGGCGTTCCTCGCCTCGTCCTTCTCGAACATCATGAGCTACCTCCAGACGCTGTTCAGCTTCTTCAACGTGCCGATGTTCGTCGTCTTCATCGTCGGCATGTTCTGGAAGCGTGCGTCGAAGAAGTCGGGCTTCTGGGGCCTGCTCGCGGGCACGACGGCCGCGATGGTCAACTACTTCGTCCTCTACAAGCAGGACATCATCGGCATCCCCACCGACCAGGGCGCGAACTTCGTCTCCGCGATCGCGGGCTTCGTGGCGGGCGCGGTCGTGATGGTGGCGGTGTCGCTGTTCACGGCCCCCAAGCGGGACGAGGAGCTCCAGGGCCTGGTCTACGGCACCGTCTCCCCCGGCATGGCCGAGCCGCCGGCGGCGGGCGACGACGCGTGGTACCGGCGCCCGGCACTGCTGGGCTGGAGCGCGCTGATCCTGGCCGCCCTGTGCTACATCCCGTTCTCGTTCTGAGCCCGGTCGCGAATACCGCGGGAGACTGGAGAGACCATGTCCGAGCAGTTCGAACCCTCCGAATCCGCCGAGCGCGCCGAGCGTGCCGAGGCGGCCGAGCGGCTGCGGCGTGCGGGGTACTCCGAGGCCGACGTCCAGCGTGAGGTCACGGAACTCGAGGAGAAGTCCGCGACCGCGGCCCGCATCTTCGACCTGCGCCGCATCATCGGCGGCCTGTTCGTCGTCTACGGCGTGATCGTCACGATCGCCGGCATCACGGACAGCGACGCGGAGATCGACAAGGCCCAGGGGATCAACATCAACCTGTGGACCGGCCTGGCCATGCTGGCCCTGGGCATCTTCTTCCTGGCCTGGCTGAAGCTGCGGCCCGTGGCACCGGTCACCCCGACGCTGCCGCCCGAGGCGCTGGAGGGGAAGCCCCCGCGCGGCGAGTAGCCGCGGGCCGGGGGTGCAGGTCACGAAGCCGAGCCGGCTCCTGGATCCGTTGCGTCGGGTCCGGGAGCCGGCTCAGTTCGTCTACTCGTGGTCGGCGACGTTCGCGTTGATGGCGTCGTCCCCGTTGTTGCAGATCTGCTGCGTCGCGTCCTGGTTCGACGAGAGGCCGAGCAGCGGGAGGTTCAGGTTCGGGATGTTGATGAGGCCGAACGAGATGTTCTCCACGTGGTTGGAGCACTCCCTGGAGTCCCCGTCCGCGCCGTGGACGGCGGCGGAGGCGAACCCGGCGCCGGCCATGCCGAGGCTTCCGATCATGGCGGCCACGAGAGCGGTGTTGCGGAGCTTGCGCATTGCATACCCTTTTCCGTCTGGATGGCGTGTCCCACTACAGAGCGGGACGTTACGGTTACGCACCGTATGCTGTGATTATCCGTTTTGCACCACGGACTGGGCCTTATGCCACCGCCAGCTCGCACCACACGAGCTTGCCGCGACACCCCATTCGGGACAGCGGCTGCCAGTGCCGGACGTCGGCGCAGGCCCGGACCAACGCCATGCCGCGCCCGCTCTCGGCGCCGGCCAGCCCCTCCAGCCGTCCCGGCGGCTCGGGCGGCTCGGGGTCCGCGTCCCAGGCACCGATCTGGAGGATGCCGTCCCGGAAGCGGAGGCGCAGGCACGCGGGGCCCCTGGTGTGCAGTACGGCATTGGAGACCAGCTCCGAGGCGAGCAGCTCCGCGGTGTCGACCACCAGCCCACTGCACGCCAGGTTCGTCTCGGCTCCGAGCTGCGCAAACTCCGGGAAGCGGCGGGCAAGCCCGCCAAGGAGGTGGCCGGGCTCCTCGGATCGAGCTCGGCACACATGAGCCAGATCGAGGCCGGAAGCTCGGGAATCAGCGAGGAACGGCTGCGCAGGCTCGCGGCTCACTGCGCCTGTACGGACGAGGAGTTGATCGAGGCGCTGGTGGGGATGGCGACCGACCGCACGCGGGGCTGGTGGGAGGAGTACCGGGGAGTGCTGCCGCAGGTGAATCTGGACGTGGCCGAAGCGGAGCATCATGCGATGTTTCTGCGCGAGGTCGTCATCACACACGTGCCCGGGTTGCTCCAGACACCCGACTACGCTCGAACGATCTTCCGGTACATGCGTCCGGAACTGCCCGAAAGCGAGTTGCGGCCCCGGGTGGAACATCGCATGCGGCGGCGGACAGTCATCGAGGGCGACAACCCGACGCCGTACGAGACGATCGTCCACGAGTTCGCCCTACGTGTCCGCGTGGCCGACCGTCGGACTTCACTGGCTCAACTCCGTTGCATCCTCGACCAGATCGAGCAGGGGCACGCGGCTCTCCGCATCATCCCCACCGACCAGGACGGATTCGCCGGCGCCGGGGCCTCGATGATGTACATGGGCGGTCCAGTCCCCCGGCTGGACACCTGTCTACGGGACACCCCGACCGGAACAGCGTTCATCGACGCCGAACCCCATCCGGCCCAGCTTCGAACACTCTTCCGTAAAGTGGAGAAGGCGACGCTGGACCCCTCGATGTCACGGGACTTCATCCACCGCTTGACGAAGGAGCTGTGAGACACCTCATGGACCACACCCTGCGCTGGCAGAAGTCATCCTTCTCCGACGGCGGTGAGGGCAATACGTGCATCGAACTCGCCGTGTCCTGGCAGAAGTCCATGTTCTCAGACGGTGGCAACGGCAACACCCGCGTCGAACTCGCCGCCTCCGCCGCCCCCTCGGCCCTTCACCTCCGTGAGAGCGACGCCCCGGACACGGCCCTCAGCACCACGCCCGTCGCCCTCGCCCACCTCCTGGCAGGGATACGCACCGGCCTCGCGCCTCAGCGGACGACGTCGAAGACGTTCTTCTGAAGGCCGTTGGCGTACGCCTCGTGCTCGACGAGCTTCAGCTTCTGCGTGTCCTTGTCCGTGGCGCTGAAGAGCCGCTTGCCCGCCCCGAGCAGGAGCGGGAAGACGAGCAGGTGGTAGCGGTCGATCAGGCCCGCGTCCGAGAGGGCCTGGTTCAGGGAGGCGCTGCCGTGGACGATGATCGGGCCGCCCTCGGTCTCCTTCAGCGCGGCGACGTCGTCGAGCGAGCGCAGGATCGTCGTCTCGCCCCAGTTCGACACCAGGTCGTCCTCGGTGAGGGTGGTGGAGACGACGTACTTCGGCATCACCTTGTAGTCGGCGAAGTCCGCCATGTCGGGCCACACGGGGCTGAACGCCTCGTAGCTGGCCCGGCCCAGCAGCATCGCGGAGGCCTCGGTCTGCTCCCGGCCCTTGATCTCGAAGGCCTCGGGGAGGAACTCGATGTCCTTGAAGGTCCATCCGGCGTTCCGGTAACCGGGCTCGCCGCCCGGGGCCTCCACGACGCCGTCGAGCGAGATGAATGCGGTGCTGATCAGGGTGCGCATCTGAAGTTCCTCAAGGTGTCGGGCCGGTTCAGTCATGAGCTTTGACCGGGAGACGCGGCGAAACTCATCGCCGTTCCCTCAGTGATCAGCGCCACAGTCGGCGATCTCCCCGCTGCGGGCCGCCGCCACCAGGGCGATCGTCAGGGTCGCCGACCATGTGAGGAAGTGGATCGACGGCGGGTAGCTCGCGAGGGTGTAGCCGTCTCCGGTCAGGGCGGCGACGGAGAGGGCCGCCACCGGCAGCCCGGCGGTGAGCGCCGCCAGCAGGCCGCGCAGCGGGGGGCGCGTGAGGAGGCCCCGGGGGGCGAGCGCCAGGGCGAGGCCGGTGGCCGTGCCGACGGTGACGCCCACCGCCATGAGGCCCAGCACGGCGAGCCCGCCCGCGACCGTCAGTGTCCACGCGGTGCCGTCGTGGCCGCCGACCAGGAAGACGAACGCCGTCACGAGGCACAGGACGCCCACGATGCCCGCGGGCCACGCCCCGATCAGCACGCCGAGGCGCGCTCCCCGCCGGACCACCGGTCGCAACTTCACGCGGTCAGCCTCGCAGCTTCACCAACTGGGCGTCCAGGACCGTGGCCGGGATCGACGGGGTGCCGCTGAGATAGGCGATCGCGTTGCCCGAGCGGAGGATCACGGCCTTGGCCGGGGCCGCCCTGCCGGACCGGGTCACCGTCGCGCCCACACCCATCGCCTGGTCCACGCCCTCGGGGGCGAGTTCCGGGGCGACCTTGCCGACCTTGTGTTCGTCGCCGTCCACGGTGGCGGTGAAGCCGGCCGCGCACTCGTCGAGGGCGGTGGCGATCGCGTCCATCGCCTGCTGGGCCTGGTCGGACCCGTACTCGGCCAGGACGACGGTGACCTCGGTGCCCTCGCCGGTGGCCTTGCGGACGACCGTGGTGGCCGGCCTGCCGACGGCCGTGCCGGACAGGGCGTACGCCAGCGGAGCGCAGGCGTCCTGCGTGACCCGCACCTTGCGGCCGTCGTCCGGCGTGGACACGGTGAAGCCGTTCGTGTCCCGCGAGACCAGCGCCGCACTGCCGAGGCCACCGGCCCGCGCGGTGGCCCCGGCCTGGGCGGTGGGCTTCAGCAGATTGTCCTCGCCGCCGGCGCCACCGCCGCTCGCCACATCGCAGGCCGACAGCAGCGCGCACAGTGCCAGCACCGCACTTCCCCACAGGCGACGCACGCCCACCCCTCCGCTCTCATCGAACAGGCCCCACGCACGGGACCAAGCAGGCCGTCAGGCCGTCCAGCAGTAGACACTCTCCCCGGACGGCCTCTCCTCGCGGATCAGCCGGACGAGATCCTCGAGGATCCGCAGGGCGACGAACGCGTCGACCGGGAACCCGTCCTCCGCCGTCTTGGCCGCCCACCAGTTGGCCGTTTCACCGATCCGCGAACTCGGGCTACCGGTGAGCTCCGCCAGAAGCTCGTCCGACAGGAGGAAAACGGTGGGACCGTCTTCCTCCTCGGCGAAGACCACGGGAATATCCCGGTCGAGAAGCTCGTCGAACGTGCTGCCCGTGAGATGCGCCTCCCAGTTCAGCAGCGCTTCCTCTGCGTCGAAATTCCCGAACACAATCGATGGGAGCGATGCACCCGGTCCATGCGTCAACGCATCGGTCGCATCCGACGGTGCCGCCACGAAAAACTTCACGATACTGCTCATGCCGCTCTTCCTTCGCCTTCGGGAAACCGGGTCAACTCCAGAGGATTCCTATCCCTGGACCGTATCCGGGCCCGTAGTCAAACGCATGTTGTCCCCACATTCGACTGGTCGTGAGGTCG
The DNA here is from genome assembly GCF_045041255.1 of Streptomyces sp. NBC_00080. Taxonomy (NCBI): domain Bacteria; kingdom Bacillati; phylum Actinomycetota; class Actinomycetes; order Kitasatosporales; family Streptomycetaceae; genus Streptomyces; species Streptomyces sp. NBC_00080. Next base: position 5,490,780 of record NZ_CP108235.1, on the reverse strand, counting down.
TACCAGCCGATACCCGAGACACTCTTCCCCGTATTCACCCAGTCCGGTCCAGGCATGCCACCCGGAGTGGAGAACAATTCCTTCAGGGCCGGATCGGCATCGGCCAACTCCTTGACACGCTTGTCCAGGATATTGCCCATGATCGTGTTGGCCCGATTCTTGTTCCGGTCGATCCGTTTGAAATCGGCCTCAGTGTATCCGATGATTCCGGAATCCCACTCGGACAGCGCCGTATTCGTGTGCTCGAGAAGGCGCGTCGCCAACGGATCGGGATTCGCGATGTCATTGCCATTCATATCGACAACGCGCGCCCCACAGTTGTGGACGAGAATCGCGGTCCCGCCGACCAGCACGTAGTAGGTGTGCAGGTCGCTGACGGTGAGGTTGTGGACCGTGGCCCGCTGGGTCGTCCACCGCTCGACCGCCGTGACCTGGACGTAAGTGCCGGCGCTGGTGCGCAGCCACTCGCCCGACCGCAGGTCCGTGGCGTCGACCCACTCGCCCAGCTCCTGGACCCAGAACGGGTGCCCCTCGGTGGCCGTCACCTGGGCGGTCCGCTCTCCGTCGCCGATCGCGACGGTCACCTTGACCAGGTGCTTGACGCCCTCGCCGACGATCTCGGCGGTGACCGTCTCGACGGCGGTCTCGCCGGTCTCCGGGTCCGTCGCCACGACCTTGTCGCCGTTCCCGACGTCCTCGATCGGCTTGGTGGTGCCGTCGGCCATCAGGACGAGTGTGCCGGGGACGAAGCTGTTGGCCTCCTTCGCCGGGCAGCTGCCCCCTCCGCCGTCGCCGGACGGCTCGTCCTTGCCCTTCGCCGCCTTCGCCTGCCGCGGTTTCGGCTCCGCCTTCTTCGCCGCTGCCTTGCGCGCCTTCTGGATCGCGTTGCCCGTCTTCTGCGCGGCCTTCTTAGCCTGCCGGGTCGCCGCTTCCTTCGCCTTCTTCTTCAGCTGTGCCGCCAGCGCGGCCGCCTTCTTCTTCGCCGCGGCCGCCTTCCGGGCCAGCTCGCGGGCCTTGCGGGCCAGCTCGATGATCTTGCGGGCCTTCTCCTTGGCCTTCATCAGGGCGTTGATCGCCTTCGCGATCCGGTACGCCGCCTTGGCGATCCCGAAGGCCTTGTACGCCTTCGTCCACGGGATGGCGTTGAGGAACAGATCACCGCAGGCCCAGACGTCGCCGCGGGAGAAGCAGCCCACCACGCTGTCCCAGCCGACGAATTCCTTGAGCGCGGCCCAGCCGATGGAGAGGATCACATCCGCCACCGTCGTGCCCAGCGTCTTCTTCGCCGACGCCTCCTCCGACGCCGAGGGACCGCCGTACTCCGAGCTTCCGCCGTCCGACGCGAGACCCGACGGGTCGGCGTAGGTGACCGGGTTGTTCTCGCAGTAGACGTAGCCGTTCATCTGAACCGGGTCGGCCAGGTCCAGGATCGGGTCGGCGGAGAGGAATCGGCCGGTCGACGGGTCGTACTCACGAGCGCCCAGGTGGACCAGACCACTGCTCGTGTCGTCGTCGCCCCCGACGTAGCTCTGGTGGGAACGCCAGGTCGTGGCCTCGGACCGCTCCACGCCGAAGGCGTCCGTCTTCGAGAACTTGACCTTGTTGCCCGACGCCAGCGCCACGTTGGCGTACGCCGTGCCGTTCTGGTCGGTGACCTGGACGGACAGTTCCGCCGCACCCGTGCCCTGCGCGTGGCGCATCACGGTCGGCGCGCCCGCCTGGGAGTAGTAGCGCTCGGTGTAGGCGGGGCCGCCGGCCACGTTGACCGAGATCGTCGCTTCGCCGAGGTACAGGGTGCGCTCGGTGGCGGAGATCGCCATCAGGCGTGATCCGTCACCGCCGTAGACGTACTTGGTCTCCTTGTCCGGGACCCACTGCTGGTTCGCAGCGGTCCCGCAGGTGTTCAGCTGGAGGTCCGTGCTGTCGGCCGAGTTGGAGCTCGGGACGTCCAGGCACTTGCCCGACGAGACGTGCTTCAGGGTGCCGGTGGACGTCGCCGTCCACCGCTGGGCCGCCGCGCCGGTGCAGTCCGCGATGACGACCAGCGTGCCGTTGGCCGTGCCGCCGCCCTTGGGCACCACGCACTTGCCCAGGATCTTCAGCGCGCCCGTCGACGGGTCCGCGGAGGAGGCCGAGTCGATGCGGAACTTCTGCGCCTTGGAGCCGTTGCAGGTGTAGAGCTGGACGGGTGTGTCGGCCGTCGTCGCCGCGTTGGCCAGGTCCAGGCACTTGTTCGCCAGGCCCTTCCACGCGCCGGAACCGTTCTCACCGAAGCCGCTGACCTTCTCCACCTGACCGTCCCAGGTCCAGGTCAGCGCCTGCTCCGAGCCGTCGTACGTGCGCGTCCGCGTGTTGCCCGCGTCGTCGTACGTCAGCGTCGTCGCCTTCGTCACCTGAGCGCCGGACTCGGCCTTGTAGGTGGAGGACATGCCGGTCAGGGTGTGCGGCTGGGTGCCGTCCGCCTTGCCGTACACGTAGTCGGTCGTGGCGTCCTTGGTGGTGTCCAGGCCCGGGTCGTGCTCGACGAGCTTCTTCCGGTTGCCCATCGCGTCGTACGTGTACGACTGCCAGTAGCCGCTGTTGGCCGCCGTGACGTTGGTCGTGCCGTCCGAGTACTTCGCGGCGGCCGTCGTCTTGCCCGTCGCCGTGCAGGACGCGGGTGCCGTCCATGCCTCGCTCAGCTGGCCCAGCGCGTCGTACGTGAAGCACTGGCGGTCGGTCACCGAGTTCGAGGTGTCCGCGATCGACGTGACATTGCCGGCCGGGTCGTAGGTGTAGGCACGGGAGTTGACGCGGTGGCCGGTGACGGCCGTGGTGTCGCTGGTCGACTCACGGTCGACGATGCTCTGGGTCAGTTCGCCCGTCGCCTCGTCGTACAGGTTCGTCGTCCAGACGCGGTTCGGGTTCTCGCCGCTGGCCGTGCGCAGGACCTGGCCGTACGGGGAGTACGAGGTCTGCGCGGTGTACCAGGCCAGGCCCGAGGTGGAGACCGGCAGCCCGTCCTCGTTGTAGCGGACGACCACCTTCTCCGCGGGAAGGGTGCCCACGGAGGGCAGGTTGACGGCCTCCAGCAGGCCGGACTGCGAGTACTCGTAGCTGTACGCGTACTCCTTCTGGAGGCCGTAGGAGAGCGCCACCGATTCGGGGATGGAAATCTTCTGGCCGGCCGGCTGGTAGTCGGCGGTGTAGCCGGTCACCGCCGTGGTGTACGCCAGCCCGTCCGTGTAGCGGGTCTGCGAGGTGGCCAGGCCGACACCCCCGATCAGGGTGTCGTACGTGGCCTGCGCCAGCAGCTTGCCGGTGGCCGAGTTCTCGCGCTGCTCGATCGGGCGGGACAGCTTGTCGTAGACCGTGTACACGGCCGTGTTCTCGTCCGTGACCAGTTGCGGCCGGTTGAGCAGGTCGTACTGGGTCGTTGTCGTTCCCGTGTCCGGGTCGACCGACTCGATCCGACGGCCGCGGGCGTCGTACGCGTAGGTCCAGAGATTTCCCTCCGCATCCTTCACCTCGACCTGGTCGCCGCGCTCGTCGTACCTGTACGTCGTCGAGCGGTAGGCGGCGCGCAGCGCGTCCGTGTACGTGTCGACGCGGACCGTGCGGCCCATCGCGTCGGACCAGGTGCGCTGGGCGGTCGCGCCCGTCGGGTTGATCACCGTGGAGCTGTCGAGGCCGTACTCGTAGCGGCTCGCCTTCGCCGGGACCTCCGTGCCGTTGAGGTACGGGGTCTCGGTGAGGGTGCGGCCCAGGCCGTCGTACGCGTACAGCGTCGCGTTGGGGACCTGGTAGTCCGACTCCAGCTCGAACAGGACGGTGGAGGGGTCGTCCTTGTCGTAGTAGGCGTTGTTGGTCTGCCGGATGGTGCCGTTGGCGCCGTACAGGGTGTCCGAGATGAGGCGTCCGCCGCCGACAGCCGGCTCCTGCTTCTGGCGTTCGCGGCCGAGGCCGTCGTAGATGACGGTGGAGACGCCGTAGTCGCCGTCGTCGGTGAGCGACTCGGTGGTGATCGAGACCGGCTGGCCGATCGTCGTGTCGTAACTGATCTTCGCCGACGGCGACTTGGACGTGGCGCGGGACGGGTTCCACACCTGGGTGGCGCGGCCGAGGGCGTCGTACGTGTAGGTGGTGACCCGTCCGTTGACGTCCTGGTCGGTCAGGGCGACCCCGCGGCCGGGTTCCAGCGTGCTGGTCTCGCTCTGGTTCAGCTCGTTGGTGGTGGTGATCCGGAAGACCTGGCCCTTGTCCGGGACGTAGGTCGTGACCGCCTTCGCGGTGTCGCTGTTCGCGATGGCCAGGGCGTTCTTCGTGGACGTCGTACGGCCGTAGTCGTCGTACGTGACCTCGCCGTCCTTGACCCAGCCGCCGCCGGTTCCGGTGATCGCCCAGGTGGTGGTGGCGTTGCCGGTGGTGGGAGCGGCGTCGTAGGCCTGGCCGTCGTAGGCGACCCGCGAGCCGTCGATCCAGTCGGCGGCGGTCGCCGTGGCCGCCTGTGCGCAGGTGCCGGCGGTGGTGAGGGTCTGCCGGTCCAGGCCGATGAGGTGCTTGGCGGTGTTGTGGACGTACGACATCACCGTGCAGGTGTCGTCGTCCGTGTTGTCGGTCGCGGCGTCGGCCGACCAGTCGTTGTACTCGGCGACCTGCGTCGGCAGACCGTAGGTGTCCTCGTACTCGGTGACGGTGCGCAGGACGCGCACGGTGCGCTTGTCGTCGCCGGTGCCGGAGGAGCGGGTGTAGGTGAGGGACTCGGGGGTGAGGACCCGCCAGGCCTTGAGGTCCGGGATACCGCCGGAGCGGCTGCGGGCGGCGAGCTTCACGGCCTTCGGCTTGTCGACGGTCCTGGTCAGCCAGGTGTCGGCGGTCGCCGAGGCGTAGGTGAGCGACTCCGCGACGCGGCCCGCGAACGGCTCCTCGTCGGTGGCGACGGTGACGCCCTCGGAGTCCTTCACGGTGACCGAGCGGGTGCCTCCGCCGGAGAGGGGGTCGCCGTCCATGCCCCGGAAGAAGCGGGTCTCCGTCATGCCGCGCTTCGTGGACACGTACGCGGCGTCGCTGTCGGCGCCCGTGTAGGTGCGCACGCGGGCGAAGCCGCGCCACTGGTCCCAGGTGCGGGTCTTCTTCTTGGAGAACTCCGCCTGGTTCAGGGCCCAGGCGGCGTCACCGAGGTAGTCGTAGGTGGTCGTGATCGCGTCGACGCCGGTGAGGGCGGGGAGTTCCTGGACGGACTCGACGACGTACTTGTTGAACCAGTCGGTGGTCTCGACGTCCGGGTCGGCGTTCCAGAACACCGGGAAGCACAGGCCGGTGTTGGAGTCCGGGGCGGGGAAGCCGCTGCCCGTCTTGCACGCGCCCGACGGCGCCTTGTAGGTGACGACTGTCTCGCCGCCGTACTCGCTGACGACGCGCGCGATGCGCAGTCGGTCGAAGGCCGGGTTCGGGTCGTTCGCGCCCTCCTTGACCCGGTTGGGCATCGGCTGGCTGTTGGCGAGGAACTGCACCGGGTTGAGGGTGAGCGACTCGCCCTCGGTGTCGTAGCCGGTGCGGGTGATCGACTCCAGCCACAGGGCGGTGCCCTCGTCGGTGAGGTCGGCGGGCAGCGACTGCTGGAGCGTCCAGCTGTCCACCTTCGACAGGGCCGTGGAGCCCTGGGTGCGCTGCGTCCACGTCGTCACCTGGGCCAGCCGCTTGCGCGACCAGAAGGTGGGGACGGGGACGTAGCACTCCTTGCCGGCGGCGCAGTACAGGTCGGCCGGGGTGTCGTACCAGATGCGGTTCTTCGCGAAGTCGCCGGAGGCGAAGTTGTCGTTCTCGTCGCCCTCCGCCGTACAGGCGAGTTCGCCCTCCTTGAAGCAGCGCTCGTCGACGTCGAAGGTGACCTTGGAGATCGGGGCCGCGTACGGGTCGGCCGCGGTCAGGCCGTACTCGATGCGCTTGAGCCAGCCGCCGCGGTCGTAGGAGACGGGCGTCTTGAACTTGTTGTTCTTCGCGTAGTGGTTGGTCTCCTTGGCCCACCACAGCGTCATCGCGTTGCCGTTGGTGTCGACGACGTAGTCGAGGTTCCAGCGCCAGGCCTGGTCGCAGAAGGAGCCCGCGAAGTCGCCCGCCTTGTAGCAGGGTTCGCCGAACTGGTTGCCGGCGACGGGCGCGGTGAGGACCGAGTTCGTCACCGGGTCGCCGCTCGCCCAGTCGTCGGCCAGCTTGTGCTTGCCGAAGTAGTACTGGGTGCCGTCGCGGGTGGTGACGCGCCAGTACTCGCCGTCGGCGTCGCCGTTGTCCAGGGCGGTGTTGCGCAGCAGTTCGACGCGCGAGCCGTCGTCGTTCGCGGTGACCCACTTGTCGCCGTAGGGGCTGCTCGCGCCGTCGGGCAGGACCAGTTCGGTCGTCGTGCCGCCGAGCGTGAGCGTGGCGTTGTACGAGCCGAAGCAGAGGTCGCTGGTCTTCTTGGTGTTGTTGCCGTTCGTCTGGTCGTCGCGGCAGGAGGCGTAGGTGCGGGTGATGGAGCCCGCGTTGTACTCCCAGCCGTCGCCGACCCAGGAGGGCTGGTTGTTGGAGGCGGAGGTGCGGCCGTCCACGCCCTGCGAGTTGTAGCCGAAGGACACCGACGGCGAGGGGCCGCCGGGGACGCTCGGGGTCTGCAGGGCGTACGAGTAGGTGAAGCCGCCCGAGTTGCCTCCGGCCGACCAGGAACCGGCGCTGACCAGCGGGGTCGCGCCGAAGTCGCCCTTGGAGCCGGAGCCGGAGTCGGTGGCGAGGAGGACGGAGGAGCCGGAGCCGGCGGCGGTCGCGGCGGCGAGCGTCGCCAGCCGGGTGCCGCTGCCGGTCTGCGCCTCGCGGTACACGCCGTCGGTGACCGTGCCCGTGCCGGACGCGGCGGCCGTGGACGCGGTCGAGGCGCTGGTGCCGCCCGCCGCGAGGACCTCGGTGTCGACGGTCGCCAGGATGCGGCGCTCGAACACCGCGTCGCCGTCGGCGTCGGTGCCCGTCTGCGCGACCACGTTGTCGGTGGAGACCTCGGTCGGCTCCGAGCAGCCCTCGGTGTCCGGGGTGGTCAGGAAGCACGCCGGGTACTGCACGAAGGACAGCCGGTCCGCCCAGTTCGCGCCGTACAGCTCGGAGAAGTCGGTGTAGTCCAGGGCGATCACGGCGTCGCCGGTCGCCTCGGCCGGCGGGGTGACCGTGAGGGCCACGCCCTCGATGGCGGTGGTGGCCAGCTCGCCCTGGCCGGCGAGGGTGACCTGCCACTCGCCCTCCAGGGCCGTGGCCTCGGGCGCGGTGGCGTCCTCGGGGGCGCCGACCTCGACGGGGAGCGCGGTGCCGTCGGCCTGGGTGAGCGGCACCAGATCGCCGGGCGCGAGGCCCGTGAGGTCCTTCGTCGCGGTGCCGCCGACCGGCGCGGTGACCTGGCTCGGGTCGTACTCGAGGGGCTGCTCGGCCTCGGCCGTGGTCAGTTCGGCGAGCCGGCCGCCGGCCTCGCCCTCGGCCTGCTCGGCGTCCGGCAGGTCGACGAGGTCGACGCCGCTGCGGTCGTCACCCGGCGGCAGCGCCACTGCGGCGGGCGAGATGCCCACCACCAGTGCCACGGCGAGCGCACCGACCACACCGGCGCGTATCCGCGCCCGTCTGCGGCGTTCGGCATGCGTGCTCACACGCCACCCCCTGCCGCTCCATGACAGCGATCCCCACACAGCGACAGCCCCCGCGCCCACAGTTCCGGCCATTGATGAGCACGAATGTTCTGGCAAATGTTCATGGAAAGTCAACAGATCCAAGAAGGCGCGTGATTTAGCTCACCGGAGAAATTCCACAGTCCGAATAAAAAGATATGAGCACGACTCAATCACTGAAAGACCAGGTCAAATGCCGGTCAATGCACTGCCACGCGTGGGCAAATTGTGATCGTTTGGCGCGAGACGCCCGGGACGCGAACTCCCTGCTCAGCCCTACCTGTTAGACGTACGCGAGGGCCGTCCCGCCTCACCCTCAAGGTCACAGAAAGGCAAAGGCGACCGAGCGGTGTGGCGCTATCTCCTCGGCATCGGCAATGCTCTGGTGCGCGCTTTCCGGGCGTGGGATGCGAAAAGCAGGCCCCCGGTTGCGGCATAGCTCATTCACAGAATCCTGGCTCGCCCGGGATTTCAGGGGGAGGGGGCGCAAGCCCATGGAACGTCGTCGCTTCGGCCTGCCCGCGTCCGGGCGCGGCCGGGCAGGGGTCGCCGCAGCCGTCGCCGGCGCGATCGGCGTCGGGCTGCTGGCCGTGCCGCTGTTCGACGACCCCGGCACCGCCGACGCCCCCGCCGGAACAAAAAAGGCCGCCGCCCGTCCCCTGGACCAGGACACCGCGCAGCAACAGGCCGTCGCCGCGGGCAGGCGCGTCGAGGTCACCGCCCTGCGCGACGAGACGTCCACGACGTACGCGCGCCCCGACGGCAGCTTCGAGCTGGTCGCCCACGGGGCGCCGGTGCGGGCCCGGGTGAACGGCGCCTGGAAGCCCATCGACACGAGCCTGGCCCGGACCGCACAGGGCTGGGCCGCCAGGGCGACCGTCGATCCCGTGGTGTTCTCGGCGGGCGGCGCTGCCGGGACCGGCGGCGGCGAGAGCGCCAGGAACCGTAGGACCAGCAGGACCGGCAAGACCGGCAAGAACGCCGAGGCCGCCGTCTACACCGTCGCGCGCGGCGGTGACGCCGTGCGGGTCGCCGACGCCACCGACGGCTTCTCCCAGCTCGCCACCCTCACCAGCGGCGGCCACGAGATCACCCTGAGCTGGCCCGGTGCCCTGCCCGAGCCCACGATCAGCGGGTCGAGCGCGCTGTACCGCGAGGTCCTCGACGGCGTCGACCTGATGCTGACGGCCCAGGCCGGCGGCTTCAGCCACGTCCTCGTCGTGCACAGCGCCGAGGCCGCGGCCGACCCCGCCCTCACCCGGCTGTCCTACGGGCTCTCCTCCCCCGACCTGACCTTCCACCTCGACCCCGTCACGAAGATCGTCACCGGCACGGACCGCGACGGCCAGGAGATCGCCGTCTCCCCCACCCCCTACCTGTGGGACTCGGCCGGCACGTACGCGGCCACCGAGGGCACCGACCCCGAGCCGGCCGAGGAGAGCGCCGAGCCGGCGCCGTCCTACTCCGAGGAGCCCGGCGCGCCGGTCGGCGAGGAGAGCGCCGCGCCCGGGGACGGGCAGGACACCGACGCGCCGACGGCGACCGCCACCGAGAGCGGGGACACCGAGGACGGCGACACCGGGGACACCGGCGCGACCACCGCCGACCCGGCCGCCTTCCACCCGGCGTCGTCCGCCGCCCTCACCGACGCCCAGGTGTTCGCCCTGCCGGGCCTCGCCGGACCCGACCCGGGCACCCATCTGGCCGTCGCCGGCACCGCGTTGAGCGCCCCGGGCGCCGCCTCCACCGCCCTGTCGATCGTGCCGGACGCCGACCTGCTCGCGGACGCGGACACCGTCTACCCGGTCTTCGTCGACCCCACGATCTACGGCAAGACGAAGAACTGGACCACGGCCTACAAGAAGTACCCGAGCTCCAGCTTCTACGACGGCGCCAACTACAACAGCGGCACCACCGAGGCCCGCGTCGGCTTCGAGTCCACCACCTGGGGCCTGTCCCGCTCCTTCTTCAAGCTCGGCTGGTCCACCAACATCAAGGGCGCCAGCATCTCGTCGGCCTCCATACGGCTGCGCGAGACCTACTCCTGGTCGTGCTCCGCGCGCGAGACCCAGGTCTGGCTGACCTCCGGCATCTCCTCCAAGACCACCTGGAACAACCAGCCGGACTGGAAGTCGGAGATCGGCACCAAGTCCTTCGCCTACGGCTACAACTCCTCCTGCCCGGACTCCTACGTCAGCTACGACGCGAAGTCGGTCGCGCAGGACGCGGCGGACGGCGGCTGGTCCTCGATGACCATCGGGCTGCGGGCCAGCACCGAGGACTCGGCGTACGCCTGGAAGAAGTTCCGCGCGGAGGGCGACAGCGCCCCCAAGCTCACCCTCGTCTACAACCGCAAGCCGAAGACGCCGAGTTCGGTCGTCCAGACCCCGGGCGGCACCTGCGACCGCACCACCCCCTACCTCCACATCGGCAAGCGCGACCTCGTGCTGTCGGCCGCCTCCTCCGACGCGGACGACACCTCCACCCGCCAGGACCTGAAGTACCTGGACTTCGAGCTGTGGCGGACCGGCTACGGCGACAGCAAGATCCTCGACAAGAACGTCACGGTCACCAGCGCCGGCAAGGCGTCGGTCACGGTCGCCAAGTCGTCGTTCACCAACGGCTACCAGTACTCGTGGCGGGTGCGCGCGATCGACTCCAGCGGGGCCGCCTCACCGTACGCGCCGACCTCCGACCCGTACGTGTGCCGGTTCATCTACGACAGCAGCGTGCCCAACGAGCCGCTGATCACCTCCACCGCCTTCCCGGCGGCGGACGAGGACGGCACGGTCTGGTCGACGGTGAAGTTCGGCACGTCCGGCAACTTCACCTTCGCGCCGGACGAGGACACCGACGTCACCAAGTTCCAGTGGTCGTTCAACACCACGACCTACGCGAGCAGCAAGACCGTCACCGCGGGCGCCTCGACGACCGTGTCGCTGCCACCGCCGCTGGCCGGTCCCAACGTGCTCTACGCGCGGGCCGTGGACAGCGCGGGCAATGTCTCGATCGGTACGAAGTACCTGTTCTACGTCACCCCGCGCGACACCGCCGACGTGGCCGGCGACACCACGGGTGACGGCACCCCCGACCTGTTCGCCATCAGTTCGGGCGGCAACCTGTGGATGTACCCCTCGTCGACCGCCGGTGACCTGCACGTCGGCATGGAGGCCGCCCATGACAACGGCGTCGGCCTGCTCTCCGACCCGGACGAGGACGGCGTGGACCACGCGCCGGCCTACTGGATGGGCGCCGACGGCACGGCGGCGCTGATCGCCCACGGCGGGGACGCGCTCGGCGCCGACGGCATCGGCGACGTCTTCGCCCGGATGCCCGACGGCAAGCTGTACGTGTACCCCGGCGACGGCTACGGCAGCGTCGACATCTCCCGGCGCATGACCGTCCGGCTGCCCTCGGGCTCCCCGGACCCGGCGACCTTCGACCAGATCATCGTGGGCGACTACGACGCGGACGGCCGCGTCGACCTGTTCGCCACCGCCACCGGCGGCGAGATGTGGGCCTTCGAGGGCTACACCGGCGCCACGTTCCTGACGGTCACCAAGATCGCCTCCACGGCGTGGCTGGACCGCGACCTCGTCTCGGTCGGCGACCACGACGCCGACGGCGCGCCCGACCTGCTGTGGCGCTCCGGCTCCTCCAGCCGTCTCTACCTGCGGTTCGGCGTCAAGGACAGCGCCGGCGGCTCCACCATCGCCTCCCTGTCGACGGCGGCGGCCTCCAAGACGGGCGCCGACGAGGTCTACGCCGAGGGATGGTCGACGACCACGGTGCCCACGAGCCACCTCTACGGCACCCCGGACGTCAACAACGACGGCATCCCCGACCTCTGGGCCCTGTCCAGCGCCGGGAGCATCTACTTCTACAAGGGCGGCGCCGCGGTGATCGGCACGGGCACGGCGGTGATCAGCGCGGACAGCGCGTGGGCGACGACGAAGCTGCGCTTCGGCTGACCCGCCCGCAACTCCCCGCTAGGGGGCCGGAGTTCGTCAGAACTCCGGCCCCCTACCCGTTTCCCGGGAGGTGTGCGGCAGCGGGCCCGCGCGGTCCAGCAGACCCGTGCGGGCCGCGAGCGCCGCCGCCTCCAGCCGGGAGCCGACGCCCAGTTTCATCAGCACCCGCTGGACGTGCGTGCGGGCCGTGGACGGGGCGATGCCCATACCCGCGGCGATCAGACGGGTGTCCTCGCCGTCCGCGACCCGGACCAGGACCTCCACCTCGCGGGGCGTGAGCATCTGGAGCAGCCGCTGGCCCTCGTCGTCCGGCTGGGCCGCCGGGTTCAGCAGTTCGCTGAACGCGCCCTGCAGCAGCGCCGGAGCCACCGCCGCCTCGCCCGCCCGCGCCTTCATGATGGCCCGCTCCACGCCCTCTATGCGCTCGTCGTGGCGTACATACCCGGAGGCGCCCGCGGCGAAGGCCGCCGCGATGCCCCGCGGGCTCGGTACCGGACCGAGGACCAGGACCGCCACCTGTGGCCGCTCCCGCTTGATGCGGACCACCGGGTCGAAGATGCCCGGCTCGGCCGGGACCGCCGTGCCCAGCAGACACACCTCCGGGGCGCGGGTGATCACCAGCTCGGCCGCGCCCGCGGCAGGTGCCGCCGCGGCGAGCACCCGGTGCCCCCGCAGTTTGAGCGCCGAGGCCAGTGCCTCGGCCAGCAGTCGGTGGTCGTCGACCACCATCAGCCGCACTCCCAACGAGCAACCCCCCAGTCCCCCCATGGATGCCCACACGGGCTCACACGGACTCACACGGACTCACACGGACCGACAAAGGGTGCCCCCCGGCACCCTGTCCTTCATGCCCCCGGAAGCTACACGCTTGTTCGACGTTGCGCTCCCCCTACCGGTGAGAAGTGCCCCGGATCGCCGAAATTCCTCACATTCGAGGGGCATGCGCGGTAAGTGAACGGCCCCGCCCCTGAGCAGGGACGGGGCCGTCACGGCGATTAAGACGATCAGCTGCCCGCGCCGTACGCGACCGCGAGGTACTGCGGGTCGCCGCTCGAGAGCGAGCCGTCGTCGGCGTACACCTCGGACATGAACAGGCGTCCCTGGGAGTAGAGGACCTCGGAGTACTCCGGGGACATGCTGGTCTCCAGGTCGTGCACCGCCTCCGTTGCCGGGTTCTCCAGCAGCTTGGTCTCCTTGAAGGAGCCTCCGGCGATGCTGACGACCTGGCCGCCCTTGTCGTACGGCGGCCGCTTGTAGGCGATCAGGTTGCTGCCGTCCATGCGCAGCGGGTAGATCGTGTAGCCGTCGCCGGCGTCCGCGCGCTGGCCGGTCTGCTTGCCGGTGGCCAGGTCGAAGGCGATGACCTCGTTGGTCCGGCTGTATTCGCCGGTGCCGTCGTGCTCCTCGGTCGGGACGTAGATCCGGTCGTTGCCGACGGCCAGTCCCGTGCAGGCCTCGATCCTGGTGATGCCCTCGCAGTCGGCCGCGTACTGGTCGCCCGGGACCGAGATGCGGGTGCGCAGCTTGCCGGTCTTGTTGTCGATGGAGAAGAAGTCCGAGATGCCGCTGCCGTCACCGGCGCTGTCGCCGACGTCGGCGGCCACCACCAGGGGGTCGCTGGACACGACGGACGCGTACTCGATGCCCGTGGCCAGCTTGTACTCGGAGATCACCTTCCCGGACACCGGGTCGATGGTCTGGATGTGCAGCTCGGGGTTGTCGTACGCGCCGCACTTGCGCACGGCCACCAGCTTCGGGCCGCCGCCGTAGCCGGCGTCGTAACAGGTGTCGGCCGGCTTCGGCGACCACAGCACCTTGCCGGAGTCGATGTCGAAGGCGGCGCCGCCGTTGGTGCTGCCGAGGGCCACCGTGTTCGCACTGACCGTCACGTTATTGAAACTGATCGGGTAGTCACCGGAGTTGACGGTCTTCTTCCACAACTGCTTGCCCGCGGCGAGGTCGATCGCCGCGACCTGGTCGCAGGAGGCCGTCTCGGCGGCGCTCGCCTGGAAGGTGACCGCCGTGCGGTAGTCGTCGGTGGCGAACTTGCTTGCCTCGCACACCGGTCCGGGCAGCGGGACCGACCAGAGCTTGGTGCCCTTGTCCAGGTCGTAGCCGGCGATCTCGCTGACGCCCGTCTTCACGTACGCCTTGTCGGTCAGCCAGGAGCCCTTGACGCCGACGCTGTCGTCCTTCTTGATCACGGGCATCGGGACCTTGAACAGGACGTCCGAGGCGGGGTCGGCCGGCACCTTCTCCTTGCCGCCGGAGGACGTGCCGCCGGTGCCTCCCGTGCCGCCGGTGTCACCCCCGCCGCCGGTCGGGCCCGCGGGACCCGCCTCTTCCTTCTTGCCGCTGTCGCTGGACTTCGCGTACCAGACGCCGCCGCCGACGATCAGCGCGATCGCGACGACCGCCCCGACGATGATCGCCACCTGCGCGTTGAACTTCTTGCCGACGCCGCCCGGTCCCTGGCCGGGGCCGCCGGCCTGCGGGTGCATGGGCATGGTGGGCTGCCCCGGGTAGCCGTAACCCGCCGGAGCGGTCGGATACCCCGGCTGCCCCGGCTGCCCCGGGTAGCCGTACCCGGGCTGCTGGCCGTACGGGGGCGTCGGCTGGCCGTAGGGGCCCGGCTGCTGGGGCTGGCCGTACGGCGCGGGGGCGGGCGCGGGCGTGCCCGGCTGGGCCGGGTAGCCGTAACCGGCGGCGGCGGCCGGAGGCGCGGGCTGTCCGGGCGCCTGCGGGTAGCCGTACCCCGGCTGGGGCTGCTGCGGGGGCCCGGACGGGGCCGGGGGCGGAGGCGTCTGCGGCGGCTGGGGGTGCTGAGCCGCCTGGGCCGGGGCCTGGGGCGGCTGGGGCGCCTGACCCGGCTGGGGTGCCTGCGGGTAGCCGTAGCCCGGCTCCGGAGCCTTCGTCAGGTCGGGGGCGGGCGGCTGCGGCGCGGCGTCCTGCGGGGCCGCGTCCTTGGGCACGGCGTCCTGCGGCGGCGGGTCCTGCGGCGGCTGGGGCGGGCCGAAACCGCCCTGCTGCGGCTGCTGCGGGGGCTGGTTCGGCGGCGGGGGCGGCGGCTGGGTCATGGTGTGGATACCTCGGGAGAACGCTCGGAAGGCTCGGGCGGCGGGCGGGGACGTCGACGGGGCGGGGAAGGCGGTGGGTCGCCTCACTTGCCGTAGGCGAGCATCAGCTTCTCCTTCGTCTCGTCGTTGCCCGTCAGCCGGGTGGAGGAGAGGTAGAGGCGCCCGTCGACCCAGGCGAGGTCGCGCGAGTAGAAGCTGTCCTCGATCTCGGCGGTGCTCTGGGGCAGCTGCATCAGCGTCGTCGGCGTGTGGGCGGACCCGGCCGTCGGGATGCCCACCACCCGGCCGGCCGCGTCGTACGACGGCTCGACGTACGCGACGAGGTTGCCGCCCTCGACCTTCACCGGCAGCATCGCCTCGTCGGTCGGGGACTTCACGCGCCACTTCTCCTTGCCGGTGGAGAGGTCGATCGCCACGATCTCGTTGGGACCGCTGCTCGACTCGGTAGGCAGGTAGAGCGTGTTCGCGTCGGAAGCCGTGCCCGTGCAGCCGGTGAGGTTGCGCTGGAGGAAGCCGGAGTCGCACTCGGGCGCGAAGTCCTCGTCGAAGCCGACCTGCGAGCGGTAGGAGCCGTCCGGCTTGAACGTCGCGATGTTCCAGGTGTTCTTGTCGTCGTTGGTGCTGTAGACGACCAGCGGGTCGACGGAGTACGTCTTCGCCACCGACCAGCCCTTGTCGAACTTCTGGGTCCACTTGACCTTGCCGGTCGCCGGGTCCAGCTCCTGGATCTCGTCGTGCTCGTTGGCCTCGGTCGCGTCGCAGGACGCCACCGCGATCAGCCGGGTCCCGCCGGCGAACGCCGTCGGGAAGCAGGAGTCGCCGTACTTCTGCTTGTCGTACAGCTTCTTGCCGGTGCGGACGTCGTACGCCGTGCCGGACTGCGAGCGGCCCACCATCAAGGTGTTGCCGGCCAGCGACAGCTCGATGCTGATGGCGCTGTCGAACAGCGCGCCGTCCGCGACGACGCCCTTCCAGCCCTGGGCGCCGGTGGTGAGGTCGATCTGCTGGAGCTGGTTGCACTTGGCGCGGTCGCTGGTGCCGCTCATGTACGCCACGACGACCTTGTCGTCCGCCGTCTTCTGCGGGGTGACCGCGCAGATCTTCTGCGGCAGCGCGATGGTGTCCCAGGTGGGCTTGCCGTCGCCGACGTTGTACGCCACGACCTCCTTGTACGCCGCCTTCACGGCCGTCTTGGAGGTGATCCACATGCCGGGGGCGTCGGCGCCGGAGGCGGGTGCGTCGGGCGCCTCCTTGTACCAGAGCACCTTCGCCTCGCCGGCCTTGCGGTCCGCGTTGAAGTCCTCGGTGTCCCCGCCGCCGTCGCCGCTGCCGTCACCGGGGTTGACCGGTGCGCCGCTCGCCGTGGCCTTGCCGTCGTCGCTCGGCCCGGCGACCGGCTTCTTGCCGCCGTCGTCGTCGCCGTTCGTGACCGCGAACACCGTCCCGCCGATCACCAGCAGCGCCGCCACCGCGGCCCCGACCACCAGCGCGGGCCGCCCCTTGAAGGGGTTGCGCCCACCGGGCGGCGTACCGGGCGCGCCGGGGAACTGGGGCGGCTGCGGATAGCCGTAGCCCGGCTGCTGGCCGTACGGCCCCGGCTGGGCATAGGGGCCGGGCTGGCCGTAGGGGCCCGGCTGCTGGGGCTGACCGTAGGGACCGGCCTGCGGCGGCTGACCGTACGGGCCGGGCTGCTGCGGCTGTTGCTGCGGATAGCCGTACCCCGGCTGCGGCTGCTGGGCGGGCGGGCCCTGGGGCGGCTGCGGCGGCATCTGGGGCGCGCCGAAGCCACCCTGTGGCGCCTGCGGCGGCTGCGATGCCTGCGGCGGCTGTGGCGCCTGCGGCTGGTCCTGCGGTGCTCCGTAACCACCCGGCTGCGGCGGCTGATTGGGCGGCTGAGCCATCAGCGTGTTCCCCCTATGTCACTGGTTTTTAGCCACGCCCCCAGGTCAGTGACCCGCCCGGAGCCGTCTTCAGAGAGTTCTCAGACGGCTCTTTCTATCACCCGCGACGGACGGCTCCCGGGGCCGCTCCACCCCTGTTCCCAAGGGAGGACCGGCCCGTGACGCCGTCGTTATGCGCCTTCACGCACCCTTCACGCGTCCTCGGCGAGTTCCAGCCACCGCAGTTCCAGTTCCTCGCGCTCGCCCACCAGTCCCCGCAGCTCTGCGTCGAGTTCGGCGACCTTCTCGAAGTCGGTGGCGTGGTCCGCGATCTGGGCGTGCAGCTTGGCCTCCTTCGCGGAGACCTTGTCCAACTGCCGCTCGATCTTCTGGAGTTCCTTCTTGGCGGCGCGCTGGTCGGCGGCGCTCTTCTCGGTCACCGGCTTCGCGACGGCCGCCGGAGCCGAGGCGGCCGCGGCCTCCTCCATGCGCTGCCGGCGCTCGATGTACTCGTCGATACCGCGCGGGAGCATCCGCAGGGCGGCGTCGCCGAGGAGGGCGAAGACCCGGTCCGTGGTCCGCTCGACGAAGAAGCGGTCGTGGGAGATGACGATCATCGAGCCCGGCCAGCCGTCGAGGAGGTCCTCGAGCTGGGTCAGGGTCTCGATGTCGAGGTCGTTGGTGGGCTCGTCGAGGAAGAGGACGTTGGGCTCGTCCATGAGCAGGCGCAGGATCTGCAGGCGGCGGCGCTCACCGCCCGACAGGTCCCCGACCGGCGTCCACTGCTTGTCCTTGTTGAAGCCGAACGTCTCGCAGAGCTGCCCGGCGGTCATCTCACGCCCCTTGCCCAGGTCGACGCGCTCACGCACCTGCTGGACGGCCTCCAGAACCCGCAGCCCGGGGTCGAGCTCACCGACCTCCTGGGAGAGGTAGGCGAGCTTGACGGTCTTGCCGACGACGACCCGGCCGGCCACGGGCTGCACCTCGCCCTCGGTGCGGGCGGCCTCGGCCAGGGCCCGCAGCAGCGAGGTCTTGCCGGCACCGTTGACCCCGACGAGGCCGATGCGGTCACCGGGGCCGAGGTGCCAGGTGATGTGCTTGAGCAGCACCTTGGGACCGGCCTGGACGGTGACGTCCTCGAGGTCGAAGACGGTCCTGCCGAGGCGCGAGGAGGCGAACTTCATCAGCTCGCTGCTGTCGCGGGGCGGCGGCACGTCCTTGATGAGCTCGTTGGCGGCCTCGACGCGGAACCGCGGCTTGGACGTCCGCGCGGGGGCGCCGCGGCGCAGCCAGGCGAGCTCCTTGCGGACCAGGTTCTGCCGCTTGACCTCCTCGGTCGCGGCGATGCGCTCACGCTCCGCGCGCGCGAAGACGTAGTCGGAGTAGCCGCCCTCGTACTCGTGGACGTCACCGCGCTGTACGTCCCACATGCGGGTGCAGACCTGGTCCAGGAACCAGCGGTCGTGGGTGACGCAGACGAGCGCGGAGCGGCGCTCGCGCAGATGCCTGGCCAGCCAGGAGATGCCCTCGACGTCGAGGTGGTTGGTCGGCTCGTCCAGGACGATCAGGTCCTGCTCCTCGATCAGCAGCTTGGCGAGCGCGATCCGTCGGCGCTCACCGCCGGAGAGCGGACCGATCACGGTGTCCAGGCCCTGCGGGAACCCCGGCAGGTCGAGCCCGCCGAAGAGCCCCGTGAGCACGTCCCTGACCTTGGCGTTGCCGGCCCACTCGTGGTCGGCCATGTCCCGGATGACCTCGTGCCGGACGGTCGCGGCCGAGTCGAGCGAGTCGTGCTGGGTGAGTACGCCGAGGCGGACCCCGCCGGAGTGCGTGACCCGGCCGGAGTCCGCCTCCTCCAGTTTGGCGAGCATGCGGATCAGCGTGGTCTTCCCGTCGCCGTTGCGGCCGACGACGCCGATCCGGTCCCCTTCGGACACGCCGAGCGAGATGCCGTCGAGGAGGGTACGGGTCCCGTACACCTTGCTGACGTTCTCGACATTGACCAGATTGACGGCCATTTCTCTCCTGCCACGGGGGATGCTCGACCCTCCAGGGTAGTCGGCGCGGCGGACACCCTTCGGTGCCCGGTTTCTTTCGCGGTCATGAGGGCGGCAGCGGCGTGCGGCAGGGCTCGCGATGGTCGTGCGCGCTGTTCACGAACGGCGCGTGCGCGAGCGGCTCACGCCCCCGTGGTTCCCGCGGTCGGCCGGTGACACCCGTCGGGCGGCGGCACGCGGCGAACGGTTGCGCGCGCGGGGCGGACGCCCCCTCGCGCACGCCGGGGCGGGCGGGGCAGGGCGCGAGCGCGCCGGGCCGCCGGGACGCCGGGACGCCGGGCCGCCGGGCCGCCGGGCCGCCGGGCCGCCGGTCGGGATCGTCACTCCGGTTCGGAGGCCCTCGGTTCTGAGGCCCTGGGCTCGGAGGCCCTCGGCTCGGAGACCTCCGGGTGGCGTTCCTCGTAGCGCCACATCGCCCGCACGAGGCCGTCGTCCGGCCCGCCGTCGACGTCGAGGGGCCGCAGCGCCCGCACGGCGGCCACACAGCGCGGGTCGTCGCGCTGCGCGAGCCCGTGGGCGGCGTGCACCCGGGTGTCCCGCAACGCGTCGTCGAGGAGTCCGGCGAGCACGTCGGTGACGCCGGGCGCCTCCGCGGGGCAGCGCGCCAGCCAGCGGGCCGCCCGCTCGCGCACCCGGGGGTCGGGGTCGCGCGCGAGTGCGTACAGGACGTCGAGCTTCTCGCGCGGCACGCGCGTACCCGCGGTTTCCGGTCGCAGGGTGTCGGGCACCTCCAGGCGGACGCGCGGGTCGGGATGCCCGGCGTACGGCAGACCGACGGCCTCGATGATCTCCCCGTTCCCGTCCGAGTCGCCCTCCTCGCTCAGCCCGGACAGCACCAGGGCGAGCACCTCGGGGTCCGGCTCCTCCAGGGCCCAGGGCAGGAACACCTCGGGCGCGAGTTTGTGGACGACGGATCCCGGCCGCGAGAACATGCCGCCGAACCCGATGACGAGGCACCTCAGCACGTCCGCGGCGAAGAGCCGGTGCAGTCGGTCGGGATGCGCGCTCAACGCCTGGGCGGCGCCCCAGGTCTCCTCGTCCAGCCGGCCGGCGAGGAGGACGACGGAGTCGGACCAGGCGCCGTGGTCCCGGTCCGGGCGGGTGAGTGCCCGCGCGAGCAGCTCATCGAACGGCGTACGGATCCGGAAGCGCTGCTCCAGCACGGTGAGGACACCCGGATGGCCGTCCCACACGGTCTGCCCGCCGAGCGAGTGGCGCTCGTACTGCGAGGACCAGGAATCGACCCGCACCGTGCCGCGCTCGACCGGCCCGGCCGCGCCGGTCCTGCGCCGCAGCTCGGTCCCGAGGTCCGCCCCGGCCCAGTACCGCGCGCGTGCCAGCAGATCGGCCCGCGCGTCGGCGTCGAGGCGCACGAGTTCGGGGAGCAGTCTGGTGACCATCCAGGAGCAGCCGCCGTCCACCGCACGGGTCAGCGCGCTGTCGCCGCCGGGCAGCCCGGGATCCCCTCCGGGCGCCCCGTCCGGCGACCGCAGCGGGTCGGCGCCGGCCCTGATCAGCTCCTCGGCGACCGGCTCGTCGTAGGCCGCCACGGCCACGCAGAGCAGGGGGACGCCGTCGGCCGGGTCGCGGGCGTTCGGGTCCTGTCCGCCGTCCAGCAGTTCACGGACGGCGTCGGCATCTCCGCGTCGAACCGCCGCCACCAGCTCCGCCGACCCCATGCGCATGCCCTTCGCCCCGGCCCGGCCTTCTGCTGGAACCGGCCGAGGGAGGCTAGCGGGCGAGGGCCGCTCGAAGCAGCCGAATTACGGCAGGGACAGGCGGTCTACGACGAGGACGGCCGCGTCACGTGCCGTCCCCGACGACCGTCGCGCCCGGCGCCGGTCCCACCGCCACCCGCACGCTCCTGCAGGTGCCCGACGTGCGCAGCGCCTGCGCGATCTTCTCCGCCGCGGCGGTGTCGCGGGCGAGGAACGCGGTGGTCGGGCCCGAGCCGGAGACGAGCGTGGCGAGGGCGCCGGCCGCGTGGCCCGCGGCGAGGGTGTCGGCGAGTTCGGGGAACAGCGACAGCGCGGCCGGCTGGAGGTCGTTGGAGACGGTGGCCGCGAGGGCGTCGGGGTCTCCCTCGGCCAGGGCGTCGAGGAGGCGCCGGGAGGCCACCGGTTCGGGGATGTCCCGGCCCTGCGCCAGCCGGTCGAACTCCCGGAACACCGACGGTGTGGACAGCCCCCGTTCGGCCATCGCGAACACCCAGTGGAACGTGCCGCCGGTCTCCAGGACCGCCAGCTTCTCGCCGCGCCCGGTGCCCAGAGCGGCCCCGCCGACCAGGCTGAACGGCACATCGCTGCCCAACTCGGCACAGATTTCGAGGAGTTCGTCACGGGTGGCGCCGGTGCCCCACAGCGCGTCGCAGGCCAGCAGCGCGCCCGCGCCGTCCGCGCTGCCGCCCGCCATGCCCCCGGCGACGGGGATGTCCTTGGCGATGTGGAGGTGCACGTCGGGCGTACGGCCGTACCGCTCGGCCAGCGCGATCGCGGCCCGCGCCGCGAGGTTCGTACGGTCCAGGGGCACCTGGCGGGCGTCCGGGCCCTCGCAGGTGACGCGGAGTCCGTCGGCCGGGGTCACCGTGACCTCGTCGTACAGACCGACCGCGAGGAAGACGTTCGCCAGGTCGTGGAAGCCGTCCGCGCGGGCGGCGCCCACCGCGAGCTGCACATTGACCTTGGCGGGCACCCGCACGGTGACGCTCACTCGGAGTCCTTCCGCTTCGGCGACGCGAGGGGCGTCGGGGACGCGACGGGCGTCTCCCGGTCCGGCGCGGCCTCGGCGATGCGGGCGAACTCCTCGACCGTGAGGGCCTCGCCGCGCGCCTGCGGCGAGACGCCGGCCGCCACGAGGGCCTCCTCCGCGCGGGCCGGGGAGCCCGCCCATCCGGCGAGCGCGGCCCGCAGGGTCTTGCGGCGCTGGGCGAACGCCGCGTCGACGACGGCGAACACCTCGCGCCGCGAGGCCGTGGTGTCGATCGGCTCGGTCCGCCGCACCAGCGACACCAGCCCGCTGTCCACGTTCGGCGCGGGCCAGAACACCTTGCGTCCGATGGCGCCGGCCCGCTTGACCTCGGCGTACCAGTTGGCCTTGACCGACGGCACGCCGTACACCTTCGAGCCGGGCCCGGCGGCGAGCCGGTCGGCGACTTCGGACTGGACCATGACGAGGGTGCGCTCGATGCTCGGGAAGGTCTCCAGCATGTGCAGCAGCACGGGCACGGCCACGTTGTACGGCAGGTTGGCGACCAGCGCGGTCGGGGCGGGGCCGGGCAGCTCGGTCACCTGCATCGCGTCGGAGTGCACCAGCGTGAAGCGGTCCGCGCGCTCCGGCATGCGCGCCGCGATCGTCGCGGGCAGCGCGCCGGCCAGGACGTCGTCGATCTCGACGGCCGTGACCCGGTCGGCGGTCTCCAGCAGCGCCAGGGTGAGGGAGCCGAGCCCCGGGCCGACCTCGACGACCACGTCGTCGGGCCGGACCTCCGCGGTGCGGACGATACGGCGGACCGTGTTCGCGTCGATCACGAAGTTCTGGCCGCGCTGCTTGGTGGGCCGCACGCCGAGGACCGCCGCCAGCTCACGGATGTCGGCGGGGCCCAGGAGGGCGTCGGGGGCGGGGCTGGTACTCACGGGACAAGGGTACGGGGGCGCACGGACACCGTCCGCCGCCGCACCTCTTCACCCGTGCAGCCGTGTCCCGCAGTGCGGCCAGGGACTGGCCCCGCGCCGCACGTACAGCTTCTTCGCGCGGAGCGTCTGTTCCGCCGCCGGCGCGTCCTGGGGCCGTCCGCTGCCGCCGAGGCTCTGCCAGGTGCGGGTGTCGAACTGGTACAGCCCGCCGTACGTGCCCGAGGGGTCGACCGCGTTCGGCCGGCCGCCCGACTCGCAGACCGCGAGGCCCTGCCAGTCCAGGCCGTCGGCGCCCCGCTCGGAGGCCGGCAGCGGCTTCGTCCCGACCTTCACCACCTGATCGCGCGGTTCGCGCACGATCTCGTCACGGATCCGCCGCGGTGTCTGCCGCACGCCGTTCACGGTGCGCAGCGAGTACGTGATCCGGCGCAGGCCGGGCTGTCCGGCCCGCTCCACCACCTCCGTGCCCTTGAACAGCGAGGAGTCGTCGGTGCGGCGCACGTCGAACGGGATCGCCTCCTCCCGCACCTCCTTGCTGCCGGTGATCCGCAGCACGGTGACCGTCTGCCCGTCGCGCGGGAAGCTGCCGGGCGCGACGGAGGTGGTGTCCTGGCCGCGCAGGGTGATCCCGGCCGCCGCCACCGCCTCGCGCACGGTCGCCGCGTTGGTGCGGACGGTGCGGGCCCGGCCGTCGGCCATGACCGTGACCGAGCGCTCGGTGCGGACGTCCAGCGCGAGCCCCGCACGGCCGATCGGCTGGGAGCGCGGGACGGACATGTAGGCGCCCTCCGCGCGCACCCCGAGTTGCTGGAGCGCCTCCTGCACGGTGTGCGCCGTCGTCCACACCTCGTGCCGGTGTCCGTCCAGGGTGAGCCGGACGGGCCGCCCGTAGTGCACCGCGATCTCGTCACCGCTGGTGAGTTCGGTGTCGGGGCCGGGCGCCACCACGTCGTGCGCGCCCACCCGCACGCCTTCCTCCGCGAGGAGTTCGCCCACGTCGTCGGCGAAGGTGTGCAGCGTGCGCGGCTTGCCGTCGACGGTCAGCTCGACCGCCTTGTCCTCGGCGACGAAGGCGGTGGTGCCGCCGGCCAGGAAGGCGACGACGAGCGCCTGCGGGACCAGCCGACGGATCGTGGACTCCGGACGCTCGGCGGAGCGCGTCCGGCGCCGGCGCGCGGCCCGCCCCACGTCCTGCCGCGGCAGCGGCGACAGCCGGGGCGGCGGGGCCTGCCGGTCCGGCACCGGTCCGGTGAGCTGGACCGTCTCGGCGTACGGGACGGCCCCGGTGAGCTGGACCGTCTCGGCGTACGGGGCGGCCCCGGTGGGCTGGGTCTGCTCGGCGAACCGGACCGGTTCGGGGAGCTGGAGCGTCTCGGGAAGCGGGGGCGGCGCTTCGTACGTCTCGTACGCGGGCCGGTACGTGTCGTCGTACGTCCCGGGCGCCGCGTACACGCCGTACGCGATCGTCTCGGCGTTGTGCAGGTCGACGTACGACCCGCCACCGGCGTACGGCTCGTACTCGAAGTACTGCGAGTTGCTCACGCCGACACTCCAGGGGAGGGGTCCGGATCGGGCCCCCAGAACCTAGCGGAGCGACGGTCACTCTCCAAAGTGGCGCGACTACCGAGAGTTGTGTTCGACGGGTGGCGGGTGCGCTCAGTAGCCGAACGCGCGTGCGGTGTTCGCGGCGAGGGCGGTGGCCAGGGTGTCCTCGTCGATGTCCCGCACGGCGGCCATGGCGCGCACCGTGACCGGAATCAGGTACGGGGCGTTGGGCCGTCCGCGGTAGGGCGCCGGGGTCAGGAAGGGGGCGTCGGTCTCCACCAGGAGCAGCTCCAGCGGGGCCACCGCGACGGCGTCCCGGAGGTTCTGGGCGTTCTTGAAGGTGACGTTGCCGGCGAAGGACATGAAGTATCCGGCGCGGGCACAGATCTCGGCCATCTCGGCGTCGCCGGAGTAGCAGTGGAAGACGGTGCGCTCGGGGGCGCCCTCCTCCTTCAGGACGCGCAGGACGTCGGCGTGGGCGTCACGGTCGTGGATGACCAGGGCCTTGCCGTGCCGCTTGGCCATCTCGATGTGGGCGCGGAAGGAGTCCTCCTGGGCCTCCTTGCCCTCGGGGCCGGTGCGGAAGTGGTCGAGTCCGGTCTCGCCGACGCCCTTGACGTACGGAAGCGCGGCCAGGCGGTCGATCTCGGCGAGCGCCTCGTCGAGCGCCTGCGCGCCGCCCGGCGTCCGCGCGCCCTGGCGGGACCAGCCGTCGGGGTCGCCGTGCACGATGCGCGGCGCCTCGTTCGGGTGCAGGGCGACCGTGGCGTGGACCGCGTCGTGCGCCGCCGCCGTCTCGGCCGCCCACCGGGAGCCCCGTACGTCGCAGCCGACCTGGACGACCGTCGTCACGCCGACCGACGCGGCTTTCGCGAGGGCCTCCTCCACCGTGCCCGACTGCATGTCGAGGTGGGTGTGGGAGTCGGCGACCGGCACCCCGAGGGGGGCCGGAAGCGGCGGCGCGGCGTTCTTGTCGGCGTTCTTGTCGGCGTTCGAAGGCATGCCCCGATCCTACGGAAGGGGCATGCCCTCCCCGGCGGGCGATCGGCCCGCCCGGCTAGCTCGCCTTGCGGAACGGGTGCAGAAGGTCGGACAGGTGCCAGTGGTGGGGCTGCGGCGCCTTGGACTGCGCGTCGGGCTGTGCGTCGGACGGCTCCTCGGCCGCCGGGACCGGCGACTGGACCGGTCCGGCCGGGGGCGCCTTGTGCTGTCGGGCCGCGCTGAGCACCGACGAGACCTGCCCCGCCCGCATGATGCGCACGACGTGCCCGTCGCAGTTCTGGCACGCGGGGCGGCTCAGCGGTGACGGGACGATCCGCCCGTTCGCCACGTAGAGGACGAACTCGTGACCGTCGGCGTCGGTGTGGTGCTCTATCTCGAAGGCCTGCTCCCAGCCGTGCCCGCAGCGCATACAGGCGAAGGAGTACGACTCGTTGACGACGGCGCTGGCGCCGCCGCGGAGGCCGGTCTGCCCTGTGATCTCACTCATGACCGCTCCTGGTGTCCGCTGGTGGGACCGCTCAGGTCCCGTCGTCCAGTGGACGCCTCGCCCGGAGCGAATGCACCCGACCTGTGCACTGTTGAAGGCGATTTGGGCGTCCCTTGCCACAACGCCCGGCGCCCTTTGCCCGCACATGGGGCGCACGCTCAGACGACATGCGCCCTGCTCAGAGGGGGTGTGAGTCCCTTCACAACACCCGGGCCACAACCGTCACAGGCCCCCGGCGTTCTTCGCCGCCACCACCGCGTCGAACACCTCGCGCTTCGGCAGCCCCGCCTCCGCCGCCACCGCCGCGATGGCCTCCTTGCGGCGCTCGCCCGCCTCCTCGCGCACCCGCACCCGACGCACCAGCTCCGCCGCGTCGAGCTCCTCGGGGCCGCGCTCGGGCGCCCCGGTGACGACGACGGTGATCTCGCCCCGCACGCCCTCGGCCGCCCACTGGGCCAGCTCGCCGAGCGGACCGCGCTTCACCTCTTCGTACGTCTTGGTCAGCTCCCGGCACACGGCGGCCCGCCGGTCCGTGCCGAACACCTCGGCCATCGCGGCGAGGGTGTCGTCGAGCCGGTGCGGGGCCTCGAAGTACACGAGGGTCCGGCGCTCCTGAGCGACCTCCCGCAGCCGGGACAGCCGCTCGCCGGCCTTCCTCGGCAGGAACCCCTCGAAGCAGAACCGGTCGACGGGCAGCCCGGACAGGGCCAGCGCGGTGAGCACCGCGGACGGGCCGGGGACGGCGGTGACGCGGATGTCCTGCTCGACGGCCGCGGCGACCAGCCGGTACCCGGGGTCGGAGACCGACGGCATCCCGGCGTCGGTGACGAGCAGCACCCGCGCGCCGCCCACCAGCTCCGCGACCAGGTCGGGAGTACGGGCGGACTCGTTGCCCTCGAAGTAGGACACGACACGGCCCTTGGGCGTCACCCCCAGCGCCTGGGTCAGCCGCCGCAGCCGGCGCGTGTCCTCGGCGGCGATCACGTCGGCGCCGGTCAGCTCCTCGGCGAGACGGGGCGGGGCATCGGAGACGTCACCGATGGGAGTACCGGCGAGAACGAGGATTCCGGGCGTAGCTGTCACGTTTCCATCCTCGCAGGGCGGGGCCCCACTCGATCGACCAGGCCGGTTGGGACCCATGCACGGGACTCACACAGACCTGTTCCCTACGATGGCGCGGTGACCAGTACCGCGTCCTCCACGGACTCCACGGACTACCGGCAGGGCCAGGCGCCGCCCGACCAGCGGCCGTCGTGGCAGCAACGGCTGCGCCGTTTCGGATACACAGCGGAGCCCTCCGCCGACGTCCGGGAGCGGCTGGTGCCGCCGTTCGCGCAGCCCAGCCCCCGGTTGTGGCAGGCGCTGGGGCTTCCGCCCGTGTGGACGGACCGGATCACCCGCTGGTCGTCCTGGGGCGGCCCGCTGCTGGTCACGCTGCTGGCGGGCGTGCTCCGGTTCTGGCATCTGGGCAGCCCCAAGGCGGTGATATTCGACGAGACGTACTACGCCAAGGACGCGTGGGCGGTCGTCCACCGCGGCTTCGAGGTCAACTGGGACAAGAACGCCAACGACGTCATCCTCTCCTCCGGCGGGCACGTCACGATCCCGTCGGACGCGGCGTACGTCGTGCATCCGCCGGTCGGCAAGTACGTGATCGGGCTCGGCGAGCTGCTCTTCGGGTTCGACCCGTTCGGCTGGCGGTTCATGACCGCGGTGCTCGGCACGCTCAGCGTCCTGCTGCTGTGCCGGATCGGCCGCCGGATCTTCCGCTCCACCTTCCTGGGCTGCCTGGCGGGCGCGCTGATGGCGGTCGACGGGCTCGCCTTCGTGATGAGCCGCACCTCGCTGCTCGACGGCGTGCTGATGTTCTTCGTGCTGGCGGCGTTCGGCTGCCTGGTGGTCGACCGGGACAAGGCACGCGAGAAACTCGCCGCCGCGCTCCCCAGGGACGCGGACGGCCGCTGCCGCCCCGATCCGCACGTCGCGGAGACCGCCCGCCTGGGGTGGCGCCCCTGGCGCTGGGGCGCCGGTCTGATGCTGGGCCTGGCCATCGGCACCAAGTGGAACGGTCTGTACATCCTGGTCGCGTTCTGCCTGATGGCGGTGTTGTGGGACGTCTCCTCGCGCAAGGTGGCGGGCGCCCGCCACCCGTACCTGGCGGTGCTGAAGCGCGACACGGGCTTCGCGTTCCTGGCCACGGTCCCGGTCGCGCTGGTCACCTACCTGGTGTCGTGGACGGGCTGGATCCTGTCCGCCACCGACGGCAAGGGCGGCTACTACCGCAACTGGGCGGCCACCGACGGCAAGGGCGGCAACTGGACCTGGCTGTTCCCCGACTGGTGGCGCAGCCTGTGGCACTACGAGCACGAGGTCTACGAGTTCCACACCCACCTCACCTCGCCGCACACCTACCAGTCGAACCCGTGGAGCTGGCTCGTCCTCGGCCGCCCGGTCTCGTACTTCTACGAGTCCCCCACCCCGGGCCAGGACGGCTGCCCGACGGACGCGGGCGAGAAGTGCGCCCGGGAGGTCCTCGCGATCGGCACCCCCCTGCTGTGGTGGGCGGCCTGCTTCGCGGTCCTCTACGTCCTGTGGCGCTGGCTCTTCCGCCGCGACTGGCGCGCCGGCGCGATCGTCTGCGGCATCGCGGCCGGCTACCTGCCGTGGTTCATGTACCAGGAACGCACGATCTTCCTCTTCTACGCCGTCGTCTTCCTGCCGTTCCTGTGCCTGGCGGTGGCGATGATGATCGGCGCGCTCATCGGTCCCCCGGGCGCCGGCGACACCCGCCGCGTGGCGGGCGCCACCGGCGCGGGCGTCCTCGTCCTGCTCATCGCCTGGAACTTCATCTACTTCTGGCCCCTGTACACCGGCCAGGCGATCCCGATCGACGACTGGCGTTCACGTATGTGGCTGGATACGTGGGTCTAACGATTGCGGAAACTCCCGCCCCACGCGCCACCCTTTCCGCTTACTGTGAGCCTGAGGGATCTTCTGAACGCGTTCAGAAACGCCCACGAGGGCGACGGGGACAACGGGGAGGGCGCACATGCACAAGGGGGCCAAGGCAGCGATAGTCGGCTCGGTCTTCGCGGTGATGGTCGGCGGGGCCGGATACGGGGCCTTCAACATCGTGAACGCACTGAACGGCGGCGGGAGCGGGGCCGACGGGTCGGGGGGCAGCGAGCCGGTGGCCGTGAAGACCGGGCCGCCGAGCGGGTCCGAGGTGAAGGACACGAGCGCCAGGTTCTTCGCGGCCTGGGAGAAGGGGCAGGCCGTGGTGGCCGCCGGTCTCACCAACAACGCGGCCAAGGCCGAGCCCCTGCTGACCTCGTACGGCCAGTCGGCACACATCACCGGCGTGAAGATCACACCGGGCGCGTCGGTGGGCGGCAGCGTGCCCTTCACCGTCCGGGCGACGGTGTCGTACGAGGGGAAGTCCAAGCCGCTCACCTACAAGAGCGAGCTGACGGTCGTCCGGGGCGTCACCACCGGTAAGGCGCTGGTGGACTGGGCGCCTTCGGTCGTCCACCCCGAGCTGAAGTCCATGGACGACACCCTGGTCACAGGCTCCTCGGCGGCGCCGTCGATCGAGGCGGTGGACCGTGACGGCAAGGTGCTCACCAAGGAGAAGTACCCCTCCCTGGGGCCGATCCTGGACCAGCTGCGCGCCAAGTACGGCGACAAGGCGGGCGGAACGGCCGGCGTCGAGCTGGCGATCAGACACGCCACCCCGGACACCGCCGACACCCCGCTGCTGACCCTCGCCGAGGGCAAGGCGGGCAAGGTGCCCACCACGCTCAGCGCCGACGTGCAGGCGGCCGCGGAGAAGGCGGTGCAGAAGTACAACCAGTCGTCGGTGGTGGCCGTCAAGCCGAGCACCGGCGAGGTGCTGGCGGTCGCCAACAACCGGACGGACGGCTGGAACGCCGCCTTCCTCGGAGAGGTCGCGCCCGGCTCCACCATGAAGATCGTCAGCGCGGCCACCCTCATCGACAACGGCCTGACCACCGCGAACGGCCCCGCGCCGTGTCCGCCCTCGGCCATCTCCGAGAGCCAGACCTTCCACAACATCAAGAACATGAAGCCGAACGAGAACGCGACCCTCGCCGAGAGCTTCGCCCGCTCCTGCAACACGGCGTTCGTGAAGTTCGCGGACGAGGTGAAGGTCGACTCGCTGACGAACGAGGCCCGGGACCGGTTCGGGATCGGCCTCGACTGGCAGACCGGCATCCCGTCCTTCGACGGCTCCGTCCCGGCCGCCGGCGGCCCGGACACCGCGGCCGGCCTGATCGGTCAGGGCCAGGTCCAGATGAACCCGCTGAACATGGCGTCGGTCACGGCGACCGCGATGACGGGCACCTTCCGGCAGCCGGTGATCGTGCCGCTCAGCCTCGACGGCCGGGAACCGGCACACGCGCGTGGGCTGTCGTCGAGCACCGTGCAGCAACTGCGCTCCATGATGAACCGCACCGCGACCAGCGGCACCGCGGCCGAGGTGATGGCCGGGCTGAGCGGCCGGATCGGCGCCAAGACCGGTTCCGCCGAGGTAGACGGGCAGAACAAGTCCGACAGCTGGTTCACCGGCTACCGGGGCGATGTCGCGGCCGCCGCGATGACCCAGGACGGCGGTCACGGCGTCGACGCGTCCGGCCCCATCGTCGTGGACGTGCTGCGGGCGGGCTGAGCGACGGCACGGTGGCTGACGTCACACGTGACGTCTCCTCACAGGACGGGACTCTAGGGTGGTAGCCGTCGTTGGGGTCAGTGAGGGCAACGAGGGCAGCGGGGCTGGGGGGAGGCCCCTGGGGATCCGGAGGATCTGGCAGTGGGCAAGAGAAGGCGTGTCGAAGAGCGGCGCAAGAAGCGGCGGCCCGCCGTCGCCGGCGGCATGATCGCCGTCGTGGTGGGCGGGGCGGGCATCGGCGTCTACGCGCTGTACGGGGGCGGAGCGGCGGCCGACGAGGGTTCGGCCGCGGCGGCCAACGGCGCGCAGGTGCCGCGGGTCAGGGCCGACGCGCCGTCGGCGACCGAGGCGAAGGCCACGGCCGCCCGGTTCCTGACGGCCTGGCAGCAGGGCAAGGTGTCCGGGGCGGCCGCCGCCACGGACGACCCGGCGGCCGCCACCGCCCTCCTGACCGGCTACACCA
Source organism: Streptomyces sp. NBC_00080 (assembly GCF_045041255.1). Taxonomy (NCBI): domain Bacteria; kingdom Bacillati; phylum Actinomycetota; class Actinomycetes; order Kitasatosporales; family Streptomycetaceae; genus Streptomyces; species Streptomyces sp. NBC_00080. The sequence goes on along the minus strand of NZ_CP108235.1, from coordinate 5,460,321 downwards.
AGGACGCCCACGTCACGGGCGCCACCTTCACCGCGGGCAAGGCCACCGGCGCCAAGGTCGCGTTCTCCGTGAAGGGCACGGTGAAGTACAAGGGCGTCAGCAAGCCGCTCACGTACGCCAGCGCCCTCACCGTCGTCCGCAACCCCGAGAACGGCAAGGCGCAGGTCGACTGGCACGCGTCCGTCGTCCACCCGGACCTCCAGGACGGCGACACACTCGTCACCGGCGAGTCCGGCACGCCGCCGGTCAAGGCCGTCGACAGTGCGGGCGGCGAGCTCACCGCCGCCGAGTACCCCTCCCTGGAGCCGGTCCTGGACGGGCTGCGGGAGAAGTACGGCAAGAAGGCGGGCGGCAAGGCGGGCGTGGAGCTCCGGGTCGTCCGCGGCAAGACGTCGAAGGCGAAGAAGGCCTCCGACAAGACGCTGCTGGAGCTCAGCAAGGGCACTCCGGGCACCGTGAGGACCACGCTGAGTCCGACCCTCCAGGCGGCCGCCGAACAGCAGGTGGCGAAGACCGCGCGCTCGTCGGTCGTCGTGATGCGCCCCTCCACGGGCGAGATCCTCGCGGTGGCCAACGCCGGCCACGGCTTCAACACCGCGTTCAACGGCTCGCTCGCGCCCGGCTCCACGATGAAGGTCATCACCTCGTCGCTCCTCATCGAGAAGGACCTGGCGTCGGCGGACAAGGTGCACCCCTGCCCGAAGACGTTCACGTACGGCGGCTGGAAGTTCCACAACGACGACGACTTCCAGATCACCGGCGGCACCTTCAAGGCGAGCTTCGCGCGCTCCTGCAACACCGCCTTCATCAGCCAGGCACCCGACCTGGACAACGACAGCCTGACCAAGCAGGCGCAGCAGGTCTTCGGCCTGTCGATGAACAACTGGGCGATCGGCGTGCCGTCCTTCGACGGCTCGGTGCCGGTGCAGTCGGCGGCCCAGATGGCGGCGTCGCTGATCGGTCAGGGCGGGGTGCGGATGAACCCGCTGAACATGGCGTCGGTCGCCTCCACCGTGAAGGCGGGCACCTTCCACCAGCCGTATCTGGTCGCCCCGTCGGTGGACGACCGCACGCTGGCGACGGCCTCGCGCACGATGTCGTCGTCCACCCTGTCGCAGCTGCGGGAGCTGATGAACTACACCGCCGCGGCCGGCACCGCCGCCGAGGCGATGTCCGGTCTGGGCCCCGACTACGGCGCCAAGACGGGCTCGGCCGAGGTCGACAACCAGGACAAGCCCAACGGCTGGTTCACCGCCTACCGCGGCGACCTGGCGGCCGCGGGCGTCGTCCAGGCGGGCGGCCACGGCGGCGACACGGCCGGACCCATCGTGGCGTCACTGCTGCGCCTGGGCGGCTGACACCCGGCTAGTGCGTGACCGGCTGCTGCGCCGTCGCCATGTACGTGCGGCGCAGGAACCGCAGCAGCGACTTCGACTCGAACTGGACGACCGAGACGCCGTGCGGGGAGTGGAACTCGACGACGGTCTGGACGCGCCCGCACGGCCACACGCGGACCTCGCCGGTGCCGGTCGGGGCGCGCAGCCCCTGTTCGAGGAGGTCACGGGAGAACGTCCACTCGCGCCGGTCGGGAAGCCCGACGCGGACCGACCGGGGATCCTCGGGGTCGTAGCGCAGGACGACCGGGAAGGCCCTGCGTTCTTCCTCGGCCTGGTCGGCCTCGGTGACGATGTGGGCTCGCGCGTACTGTTCGACTACGGACATCGGCCGACCCTCTCACGCAGCGTGACCTGTGCGGAAGCTGTGCGTCCACTCCCCTTCCAATGTCGCATATTTTGCGGATTGCGCTCCTCCGCGCAGGCGTATCTCACATGTGCGATACACGGGTTCGGCATGGGCCTGCCACGGGGGGCGCGGCGAGCCCGCCCACCCGAAGAGACAAGCTTCTCGCTCTTGCGAACCGTTCGCATTAAGCCACTATCATCGTCGGGTGCACGTACCCGACGGATTCATCAACGCCCCGACCTCCGCCGTGACCGGAGTCGTCGCCGCCGGCGCCATCGCCGTGAGCCTGCGCGGCGCGCGCCGCGAGCTGGACGACCGGACCGCGCCACTGGCCGGCCTGGTGGCGGCGTTCATCTTCGCCGTGCAGATGCTGAACTTCCCCGTCGCGGCCGGGACCAGCGGCCATCTGCTCGGTGGCGCGCTCGCCGCGATACTCGTGGGCCCCTGCACAGGGGTCCTGTGCGTGTCCGTGGTCCTGCTGATGCAGGGCATCCTCTTCGCCGACGGCGGTCTGACCGCGCTCGGCGTGAACATCACCGACATGGCGATCGTGACGACCGTCGTGGCGTACGCCGTCTTCCGCGGCCTGGTGAAGGTGCTGCCCCGCGGCCGCCGGTCCATCACGGTCGCGTCCTTCGTCGCCGCCGTACTGTCCGTGCCCGCCGCCGCCGTCGCCTTCACGCTCATCTACTGGATCGGCGGCACCACCGACGTGTCGATCGGCAAGGTGGCGACCGCGATGATCGGCGTGCATGTGCTGATCGGTATCGGCGAGGCCGTGATCACCGCGCTGACCGTGGGCGCCGTCGTCGCCGTCCGGCCCGACCTCGTCCACGGCGCGCGCGATCTGCGGCAGAAGCTCCGGCTGCGGGTGCACGGCGAACTCGTCGACGCCTCGGCGGCCGAGGAAGCGCCGGCCGGCGCGCGCACGCCCGTGGCGGCGCGCACCTCGCGGCGCACGCTGTGGGTGACCGGCCTGGTCACCTCTCTCGTCCTGGCCGGCTTCGTCAGCTTCTACGCCTCCGCGAACCCCGACGGCCTGGAGAAGGTCGCCGCCGACAAGGGCATCGACAAGAAGGCCGAGGAGCACGCGTCCGCCGACTCCCCGCTCGCCGACTACGGCGTCAAGGACGTGACGAACGCCCGGCTGTCCGGCGGCCTCGCGGGCGTGATCGGCGTCGGCACGACCGTCGTCGCGGGCAGCGCGGTGTTCTGGGCGGTGCGCAGGCGCCGGACGGGCGACGACGTGTCACCGACCGCCGTAGAGAACGTCTGACGTCATGGGCACGGGACACGCACACCGGCTCTACCGGCACGGGCACTCGCCCGTGCACGGCCTGCCGCCGCACACCAAACTCGCCGCCGTCTTCGCCTTCGTGGTGGTCGTGGTGTCGACGCCGCGGGAGGCGATGTGGGCGTTCGGCCTGTACGCGGTCCTGCTGGCCTTCGTCGCGCGCCACGCGCGCGTGCCCGCCGGCTTCCTGCTCAAACGGCTGCTGATCGAGGTGCCGTTCGTCGCGTTCGCGGTACTGATGCCGTTCGTGGCGGAGGGCGAGCGGGTGGACGTCCTCGGCCTGTCGCTCAGCGTCAACGGCCTGTGGGGCGCCTGGAACGTCCTCGCGAAGGGCACCCTGGGCGTCGCCGCCTCCGTGCTGCTGGCGTCCACCACCGAGCTGCGTGAACTGCTCCTCGGCCTCCAGCGCCTGCGGCTGCCCCCGCTGCTCGTGCAGATCGCGTCCTTCATGATCCGCTACGGCGACGTCATCGCGGACGAGATGCGGCGCATGCGGATCGCCCGGGAGTCGCGCGGGTTCGAGGCGCGGGGCGTACGGCACTGGGGGGTGCTCGCGAAGTCGGCGGGCGCGCTGTTCATCCGCTCCTACGAGCGCGGCGAGCGCGTGCATCTGGCCATGATCAGCCGGGGGTACGCCGGTTCGATGCCGGTGATCGACGAGGTGACCGCGTCACGGGCGCAGTGGTCGTACGCGCTGACCCTCCCGTTCGTCGCCCTCCTGGTCTGCGTGTTGGGATGGTCCCTGTGACTGACGCTGTGACGCCTTCCGTGACGCCCTCGCCCTCCCTGGAAGTGGCCGGCCTGGCCTTCGCCTACCCCGACGGCCACCAGGCCCTGTTCGGCGTGGACTTCTCCGTCGCGCGAGGCGAGCGGGTCGCGCTGCTCGGCCCCAACGGCGCCGGCAAGACGACCCTCGTGCTGCATCTCAACGGCATCCTGACCGGCGGCGCGGGCACCGTGACGGTGGCCGGACTGCCCGTCGGCAAGCAGCACATGGCCGAGATCCGCCGCAAGGTCGGCATCGTCTTCCAGGACCCGGACGACCAGCTGTTCATGCCGACGGTCCGTGAGGACGTGGCGTTCGGGCCGGCCGCCGCCGGGCTGAAGGGGGCCGCCCTGGAGGCACGGGTCGACCACGCCCTGGAACAGGTCGGCATGGCGGAGTTCAAGAACCGTCCACCGCACCACCTGTCCTTCGGCCAGCGCCGCCGGGTGGCCGTCGCGACGGTGCTCGCGATGGAACCGGAGATCCTCGTCCTGGACGAGCCGTCCTCCAACCTCGACCCCGCCTCGCGCCGCGAACTGGCCGACATCCTGCGGTCGCTGGACGTCACCGCGCTCATGGTCACGCACGACCTGCCGTACGCCCTGGAGCTGTGCCCGCGCGCGCTGATCCTGAGCGAGGGCGTGATCGCCGCGGACGGCCGGACCGGCGATCTGCTCGCCGACGACGCCCTCATGCGCGCCCATCGCCTGGAGCTGCCCTTCGGGTTCGACCCGCGCTCCGCGACAATGGGCGCGTGAACAATGGGCGCGTGACGAACGAGGCACCAACCGCCGACGGCACGCTGCTCCTCGACGAGCAGCTGTGCTTCGCGCTGTACGCGGCCCAGCGGGCGGTGACGGCCGCCTACCGGCCGCTCCTGGACGAACTGGGGCTCACCTACCCCCAGTACCTCGTGCTGCTGGTCCTGTGGGAGCGCGGCGAGACGACCGTCAAGGAGCTGGCGTCGGCCCTGCGCCTCGACTACGGCACGATGTCGCCGCTGCTGAAGCGGCTGGAGGCGGCGGGGCTGGTGCGCCGGGAGCGCTCGGCGCGGGACGAGCGCTCGGTGCTCGTCGCGTGCACCGGGCGCGGTGAGGAGCTGAAGGGGCGCGCGGAGCGCGTGCCCGCCTCCCTGCTCGCGACGACGGGGCTCGGGACGGCGGAGGTCACGCGGTTGCGCGAGGAGCTGTGGGAGCTCGCGCAGCGGGCACAGGGTGCGGCGGACCGCACCCGCTGAGTCCGACCGGGGCCGCCCGGGGCCGCACTGAGTGCAACCGACTCCGGCGGAATCCCACGGCAGCCCGCGACGGACGTTACCCGCGGTTACGCCCCCCCCTGGTAAGCGAGCACCTACCTACCGGCCGGTACCTTGTGCACGATGTAATTGGGCAACGTTATTGGGCAAGTTCCCGGGGGAGGTCCCGCCGTGACCGAAGGCAGCGCCGTCGACACCGTCAACACCGTCGACACCCGTCCGACGAAGATCACGTACGTCGCCGAGGCAACCGCGCACGGCGGCCGCGACGGGTACGTGACCAGCCAGGACGGCCAGATCGAGCTGAAGGTGGCGATGCCGCCGGAGCTGGGCGGCGACGGCAACGGCACCAACCCGGAACAGCTCTTCGCGGCCGGCTACAGCTCCTGCTTCCACAACGCGCTGATCCTCGTAGGCAACCGCGCGGGCTTCGACCTCACCGGCTCCACGGTGGCGGCGAAGGTCGGGATCGGCCCCAACAAGACCAAGGGCTACGGGCTCGCCGTCGCGCTCAGCGTCTCGCTCCCCGTCCTCGACCCGGAACTCGCCGGGAAGCTGGTCGACGCGGCGCACCAGGTGTGCCCTTACTCGAACGCCACCCGCGGCAACATCGATGTAACGATCATTCTCGGCTAGCGAAACGAAGGAATCGCAGGCTCGACGGGGGTGTTCCCCCAGGAGTTGAAGGCGATCTTCCGAGAGGGCGTGCGGGCGTGAACGTGAGCGGTGCGGTGGCCGAGGGCTTCGAGCCGGTCCGGGAGGCGTTCGTACGGAACTTCGAGGTGCTCGGGGACCGGGGCGCGGCGGTGGCCGTCTACCGGGACGGGCACAAGGTCGTCGACCTGTGGGGCGGCACGCGAGACGTCGACGGCGCGCTCGGTGCGGCCGGCGAGGCGCCCTGGGAACAGGGCACCGCGCAGATCGTACGGTCGGCGACCAAGGGCGTCGCCGCCGTCGCGCTCCTGCTGCTGCACCAGCGCGGGGAGCTGGACCTGGACGCGCCCGTGGGGACGTACTGGCCGCAGTACAAGGCGGCGGGCAAGGAGCGGACGCTCGTCCGGCACCTGCTCGCGCACCGCGCGGGCGTCCCCGTGCTGGACCGGCCGCTGACCCCCGCCGAGGCCGCCGACCCCGACCTCGGCGCGGCCGCGGTGGCGGCGCAGGCACCGGCCTGGGAGCCCGGGACGGACCACGGGTACCACGCACAGACGTACAGCTGGCTGACCGGCGAGCTGGTGCGGCGGATCACCGGGCGGACCATCGGCGAGTGGATCGCCGACGAGATCGCCGGCCCGGTGGGGGCCGACCTGTGGCTCGGACTGCCGCGGGCGCAGCGCGCGCGAGTGGGGCGTGTGGGGCAGGTGGACGCGCCCGCGCAGAGCGGGGCGCTGAAGACCCGACCCAAGCCGGCCGTCACCGCCGCCTACGCCGATCCCGCCTCCCTCACCCGCCGCGCCTTCGCCGCGATCACCCCGCTGCCCGACGAGAACGACCCCGCCTACCGGGCGGCCGCGCTCCCCGCCTCGAACGGCATCGCCACCGCCGACGGCCTGGCCCGCTTCTACGCGTCGCTGATCGGCGAGGTGGCGGGCGGGGTGCGGCTGCTGCGGCCGGAGACGGTGGAACTGGCGCGCGGCGAGCAGTCCTCGGGCCCCGACCGGGTGCTCGTCGTGAACACCCGGTTCGGCCTCGGCCCCATGCTGCACGGAGCCGCGTCCCCGCTGCTGTCCCCCACCTCCTTCGGCCACCCGGGCCGCGGGGGCGCGCTCGGCCTCGCCGACCCCGAGTCCGGCGTCGCCTTCGGCTATGTCACCAACGGCTTCCGGACGAGCGTGACGGCGGACCCACGCGCGCAGGCACTGCTGCGAGCGCTGCGGACGGTCCTGACCGCCGAGCGCCGGCCCCTGCGCGTCACACGTTGATCGAGTGAGACCTGCGGCCCGAGTCGTCGTCGATCTCCACATGGGCCTTGGTCAGCAGCTGCATGGCGATCTCGTTGAGGGCGCGGGCGCCGGCGATCTCCTCGCCGACCCGCGGCTGGTTGACGTCCACGTTGTGCCGGGTGGCATGCCCCTGGGTTTTGATCTCGGTCCCGTCCGGCAGGCGTACCAGCGCCACCGCGCGCGTGTGCCGGCCGTCCTCCTCGAACTCCAGCTCGACATGCCATCCGACAGTGGTGTGCATAGTGGTCATGAGGTCACCTCCGGGAGTCCTCCTTCCAGGGTGCTCCCGGGAGCGGACGAACGCACCCAGTCGGCTCAGGGCAGCAGCCGCGTTCCGTCCGGTACGGCGATGCCGAACTCCTCGTCGAGGACCCGGCGCGCCTCCGTCTCGTCGGTGAGTTCGCGTTGTTCGGCGGTACCGTCGGGGTGGGTCTCGGTGAGCACCGGACCGTTGAGGAGGAGATGGCGGTCGGGGGTGCTGCGCTGGACGTAGGGGCGGCTGCTGAACGGCGAGCGGGGGTTGGTGGCGATGTGCCAGTTGATCACCTCGAAGTCGGGCCGCTCGAACGGTTCGAGAGTGAACGCGTACTGCGCCTGCCAGACGCTCCCGTCGGACTGCCCGGACGCCCCGGGCGCCTCGGACACTCCGGCTGTCCCGGCCGTCGCCGCGTGTGCCTGGAGCACCCACAGCTCCAGCGGGCCGCGGTGCGGGGCGTGGACGAGGCGATGGCGGCGGCCCGCGTCGTGGAACTCCACGTCCGTGGTGAGCGGGACGGCCTCGAGCAGCGCTCCGGGGGCGCCGAAACCGACGTCGGCGAGGTACGGCCGCGGGTCGCCCGGGACCTCGACGAGGAGCGCCATATGGGTGCGGGGCCGCTCCTCGAACCGCTGCGCGCCCACGACGACCCGCGCCGTCAGCAGGGTCACCCCGAAGCCCAGCGCCTCCAGGACGCCCGCGAGAAGCATGTTGTGCTCGTAGCAGTAGCCGCCGCGCCGGCCGCCCCGCACCAGCTTGGCGATCAGGTCCGCGGGGACGAGCGAGGGGACCGTGCCGCGCAACGGGTCCAGGTTCTCGAAGGGGATGGCACGGCTGTGGGCCAGATGCACACCCCTCAGGGTCGCCGCGTCGGCACGGCGTTCCCCCTCCCAGCCGATCCTCCTCAGGTAGGAGTCGAGATCGTCAGGGCCGAACGCTGTTGTCTCGGGCATGACTTCACCCTAACCAGCCGCGCATCCGGACCGACGAAGAGCGGGCGAGCGGGTCAGCCCGTGTGCAGCATCAGGCCGATACCGACGACGAGGAGTCCGGCGGCGACGAGCCGGGGCGCGCCGAACCGCTCCTTGAAGAACAGCGCGCCGATCGCCGCTCCGACGATGATCGACGACTCACGCAGCGCGGCGATCGGCGCCAGTTCGGCGCGGGTCTGCGCCCACAGGACGAGGGCGTACGCGAGGACGGACAGCGCGGAGCCGAGCAGCCCCAGGGCGGCGTAGGGGCGGAGCACGGCGAGGGTCCCCCCGCGCCAGCGGTGGACGGCGTACGCCGGGATGACGACCCCCTGCACGGCCATCAGCCAGGCGATGTACCCCAGGGAGGACCCGGAGGCCCGCACGCCCAGCCCGTCGACGACGGTGTACGTGGCGATGGTCAGCCCCGTCGCCAGGGCGGCGCCGATCGCCGCCCAGTTCGGCCGCCGGCCGCGCAGCCCCCACAGGGCGACGCCGGTCAGCCCCGCGCAGGACAGCGCGACACCGGCGGCCGCCCAGCCGTCCGGCACCTCGTGTGCGAAGACGGCGGCCAGGACGGTGACGACGAGCGGCGCGGAGCCGCGCGCGATGGGGTAGGCCTGCCCGAAGTCGCCGAGCCGGAACGACCGCATCAGCAGCACGTAGTAGGCGATGTGGACGACAGCGGAGGCCAGCAGGTACGGCCACGCGCGGGGGGCCGGGAACGCGGTGAAGGGCACGAGCGCGAGCCCGATGAGCATGCCGCCGCCGGCGATCAGCGTGAACCCGACGAGTTTGTCGGTGATCCGGTGGGCGATGGCGTTCCAGCTGGCGTGGGTGATCGCGGCGACCAGGACGGCCGCGGTGACCAGCGGGGTCACGCGGTGCGCTCGCGCACGTCCACGAGGGTCGCGTCGGCGTGCTCGACGAGGTCCCGGGGCGCGATGGGGAAGACGGCGTGCGGGTTCCCGGCGGCGGCCCACACGACGTCGTGCGCGAGGAGGTTGCGATCGGCCAGCACCCGTGTGCGCGTCCGGTGCCCGAAGGGCGGTACACCCCCGATCGCGCACCCGGTGGTCTCCCGTACGACGTCCGCGGCGGCCCGGGTCACCTTCGCCACGCCGAGTTCCCTGCGCACCAGCTCCACGTCGACGCGCGAGGCGCCGTCCATCAGCACCAGCACGGGCACCCCGTCCGCGGCGAAGATCAGCGACTTGCAGATCTGGCTCGGTCCACACCCGATCGCGGCGGCGGCCTCGGCGGCGGTCCTGGTCGCCTCGGGGAACCGGCGGACCCGGGTGTGCAGCTGGTCGAGGCCCAGTTCGTGCAGTGCCTCGGCGAATCGGGGATGCGCGGCTGTCGTCGTCATGCACGGCACGCTAGCGGTCGGTGTAGGGGGCACGCGAGCGGGTTGTGCCGCCTCACGACGCCGGGTCCGTGCGGAGCCGTCGTACGTCCCGCGCGAGCGCGTACGAAGCGCCGAGCAGGATCGCGGCTCCGGCCCCGATCCAGAGGGCCGATGCCCCTTCGCGGCACTCACGGACGGCCAGGAGAAGCAGCAATGCGCTGACGAGAACGCCGAAGGACGAGATCAGAGCGCTGATGCGGTGAGTCACCCGGACATCATGGCCGACGGCCCCGGCCGGCCGATGGCCGGTCGCGCAGAAGGAAGCCGGTGAGGGCGCCCCGTCCCCACGGAGCCCTCACCGGCGGTCTGTCGGTGGACCGGTACGTCAGGCGCGGACCAGTTCCCGGTCCTCGTCGCCGTCACGGGACGAGTCGGCGTCGGCCCGGGTCTTCAGGCCCTCGCCCTCGACGTCCACGTTGGGCAGGGCGCGGTCCAGCCACTTCGGCAGCCACCAGGCCTTCTTGCCGAGCAGGGCCAGCACCGCCGGCACGATCGCCATGCGCACGATGAACGCGTCGAAGAAGACGGCGATCGCGAGGCCGAAGCCGATCATCTTGATCATCGACTCGGTGGAGCTGATGAAGCCGCCGAAGACGGCCATCATGATGATCGCGGCGGCGGCCACCACCTTGGCGCTGTGCCGGAAGCCGGTGACGATGGCCTGGCTCGGGCTCTCGCCGTGGACGTACGCCTCCCGCATCCGGGTCACGAGGAACACCTCGTAGTCCATCGCGAGGCCGAAGACCACGCCCACCATGAAGATCGGCATCATCGACATGATCGGGCCGGTCTCCTCGACGCCGATCAGGCCGCCGAGCCAGCCCCACTGGAAGACCGCGACGACGGCACCGAGCGCGGCGAGCACGCTGAGCAGGAAGCCGAGGGCCGCCTTCAGCGGGACCAGGATGGAGCGGAAGACCACGATCAGCAGCAGGAAGGCCAGGCCGACGACCAGACCCAGGTAGGGGATCAGCGCGTCGTTGAGCTTCTGCGAGAAGTCGATGTTCATCGCGGTGGTGCCGGTGACCAGCACCTGCGCGCCGGTGTCGGCCCTGACGTCGGTGCCCTGGTCACGGATGGCGTGCACCAGGTCCTCGGTCTGGGTCGAGGACGGCTTGGAGCCCGGGATCACGGTGATCGTGGCGGTGTCGCCGGCCTTGTTGAACATCGCCGGGGTGACCGTCGCGACGTCCTTGAGGTCCTTGATCCCGTCGGTCACCGTGGTGGCCGCAGCCTCGGGGTCGTCGCTGTTCCGGGCGTCGACCACGATCATCAGGGGCCCGTTGAAGCCGGGGCCGAAGCCCTCCGACAGCAGGTCGTACGCCCGGCGCTGCGTCGTGGACGTCGGCTGCGAGCCGTCGTCGGGCAGGCCCAGCTCCAGCCGGGTGGCGGGGACGGCGATCGCGCCCAGCCCGACCACGCCGAGCAGCAGCACGGCGGCCGGACGGCGGATGACGAAGCTCGCCCAGCGGACGCCCGGGCCGGGCTTGGCCTGCTTGCCCTGCCGGCCCTTCTCACCGGTCCCGGCACCGGTCTTCTCGCCGGTCTTCTCGCCGGTCATGTCACCGGTCGACCCGCGCTTCTCGCCCGTGGCCCTGACCCTCCTGCCGGCGTAGCCGAGCAGCGCGGGGATCATGGTCAGCGCGATGAGGACGGCCACCACGACCGTGCCCGCCGCCGCGAGGCCCATCTTGGTCAGCATCGGCACGTTGACGACCGCGAGGCCCGCCAGGGCGATCACGACCGTGAGACCGGCGAAGACCACCGCCGAGCCGGCGGTGCCGGTGGCGCGGCCGACCGCCTCCTCGCGGTCGCGGCCCTCGGCCAGCTCGCTCCGGTAGCGGGAGACGATGAACAGCGCGTAGTCGATGCCGACCGCCAGGCCGATCATCAACGCGAGGGTGGAGGTGGTGTCGCCCAGGTCGAGCGCCTTGGCGAGCGCGGTGATGGTGGAGACGCCGATGCCGACACCGATGATCGCCGTCAGCAGCGGCAGTCCGGCGGCGACCAGCGATCCCAGGGTGATGACGAGGACGACGGCGGCGATCGCGAGACCGATGACCTCGCCGATCGCACCCGGCTCGGCGCCGGCCTGGAGGGCGTCACCTCCGACGTCGACGGTCAGTCCGGTCGCCCGGGCCTCGTCCCCGGCCTTCTCCAGGGCGTCCCTGGTCGAGTCCTTCAGTTCCATGCCGGGGGCGTCGTACTTCACCGACGTGTAGGCGACCGTGCCGTCCTTGCTCACGGCGCCGGTCGTGAACGGGTCGGTGACGGAGACGACCTCGGAGCCGTCGCCGAGGGTGTCGACGGTCTTCTCGACGGTCGCCCTGTTGGCGGTGTCCGTCATCTTCTGGCCCTCGGGCGCCTTGAAGACGATGCGCCCGGTCCCGCCGTCGGCGCTGGCTCCTGGGAAGCGCTGTTCCAGCAGGTCGAAGGCCTTCTGGGCCTCGACGCCGGGGATGGAGAAGGAGGTCGTGCCGGCGGCGGGCGCGGAGGCGGCGCCGACGCCGGCCAGGGTCAGCAGGGCCACCCATATCAGGGCGACGAAGTGGCGTCGCCTGAAGGCGAGACGGCCGAGTTTGTAAAGGAACGTGGCCACGGAGGCGTACTCCCGGTCAGGTCGTGGTGTGGGGCCACAGGCCCCAAGGGCAGGGTTGACCAACCCGGCGGGGAGAGCAGGGGTGATCGGCCCGACGACGTGAGCGGTGACGTCAGGTGGGCGGACCGTGGGGACGGTCAGGTGGTGGTGGAGACGCCGAGGGCAGGGAGGACCACGGCGTCGATGTACGAGAGGAGGAAGGCCTGCGTCGGAGGTTGTTCGTCGAGCATGGTGCGGGCGGCGAACGCGCCGATCATCATGTGCGGCACGTAGTCGAGCGCGGGGTTGTCCGCACGGACCTCGCCCCGGTCGATCGCCCGCTGGAGCACGTTGCGGAACTCCGCCATCTCCGGCTCGACGAGGTGTTCCTTGAACGCCCTCAGGAGGTCCGGGTTGCCATGGATCGCCATGGCCAGCCCTCGCATCAGCGCGGAGTTCTGCTCCATCTCGCAGTCGTCCGAACGCATCGTGAGGGCATGCAGGTCGCCCCTGAGCGATCCGGTGTCGACGCCGCCGGCGGACGCGCCCGGCTTGTCGTGCCGCACCGCCTTCGCCACCAGCTCGGCCTTGCCGCCCCACTGGCGGTAGAGCGTCGCCTTGCTGGATCGGGTGCGGGTGGCGACGGCGTCCATGGTGAGGGCGTCGTAGCCGACCTCGCGGAGCAGGTCGAGCACGGCCCGGTACAGCTCGGCCTCGCGCTCGGGCGTGATGCGACTGCGACGCGTCGTTGCGATCTCAGTCATGTCACTCACCTTCCGGCTCCGTCGTCACCGACTCGTCTCGTACACCATGAAGATACCCTGAGGAACAGCGAAACGAAACCGTTTCGTACGTGTGCTGGCTCACGAAGGTGAAGGACGCATAAAGCGAGCGCATAAGTTGCCCGGCCCCATTCGCCGGAAAAGCATGGGGAGGTGAGCTATCTGCGTCTGCCCCACCTCAGTGGTGACCTGCTCTGCTTCGTCGCCGAGGACGACCTCTGGCTGGCCCCCCTCGCCGACCCCGGCCGCGCCTGGCGGCTCACCGTCGACCGCACCAAGGCCGGACACCCCAGGTTCTCCCCCGACGGGACCCTGATCGCGTACACGAGCTGGCGCAGTCTCGTCCCGGAGATCCATCTGGTGCCCGTGGACGGCGGGCCGGGACGGCGGCTGACGTACTGGGGCAGCTCCGACACCCAGGTCCGCGGCTGGACGCCCCCCGACCAGGACGGGCACACCGACATCCTCGCCGTCGCCTCCCACGGCGAGCCCTTCTCCTACTTCACCTGGGCCTACAAGGTCCCCACCGACGGCGCGCCCGGCCGCAAGCTCCCCTGGGGCCCGGTCTCCGACCTGCAGACCGCCGACATCGCCGGCGAGTGCAAAACCCTCCTGCTCACCGGCACCCCACCGCACGAACCCGCCGCCTGGAAACGCTACCGGGGCGGGGCGACGGGCCGCCTGTGGCTGCACGGGCAGCGGCTCCTGGCGGACCTCGACGGCCATCTGCACTCCCCCCTCTTCGTCGGCGGCCGGATCGCCTTCCTCTCCGACCACGAAGGCGTCGGCAACCTCTACTCCTGCGCCCACGACGGCTCCGACCTGCGCCGGCACTCCGACCACGACGCCTTCTACGCCCGGCACGCCTCCAGCGACGGCACCCGGGTGGTGTACCAGTGCGCCGGCGACCTGTGGATCGTCGACGACCTCGCCGCCGACTCCGAGCCGCGCCGGATCGACGTACGGCTCAGCGGACCGCGCGCGGGGAGGCGGCCCTACCAGATCCCGGCCGCCCAGCACGTGGACGGCATCTCCGTCGACGAGACGGGGCGGGCGAGCGCCGTCGTCGTACGCGGCAGTCTGTACTGGCTGACGCACCGCGACGGCCCGGCCCGGACGATCACCGACACCCCCGGGGTTCGGGTACGGCTGCCGGAGATGCTCGGCTCGGGCGGCCAGGTCGCCTATGTGACGGACGCGGAGGGCGAGGACGCCGTCGAGATCGCCCATCTGCCCCGGGCCACCGGCGACCGCGCGCCCCGCAGGCTGGCCTCCGGGCGGCTCGGCCGGGTGCTGGAGATGGTGTCCGACCCCGACGGCGAGCGGCTCGCCGTCGCCGCGCACGACGGACGGCTGCTCCTCATCACCGTGTCCGACGACCTCGCCCTGGCCGACGACGACATCACCGGGAGCGACGACGCGGGTGACGCAGGCGGCGCGGGCACGGACGGCACGGACCCGGACGGCACGAAGTCGGACGGCACGAAGTCGGACGGCTCGGAAGCGGACGGCGCCGTCACCGAGCTGATCTCCTCGGTCAACGGACCCGTGCGGGACCTGGCCTTCTCCCCCGACGGGAGCTGGCTGACCTGGTCGCATCCGGGGATCGGCCGGTCGCTGCGGCAGATCAAGATGGCCCGCATCAAGGACCGGCTCATCGTGGACGTCACCAACGGCCGGTTCGAGGACGAGAACCCGGTCTTCACCAGGGACGGCCGCTACCTGGCCTTCCTCTCCTGGCGCGGCTTCGACCCGGTGTACGACGTGCACACCGGGGACCTGTCCTTCCCGCTCGGCTGCCGCCCCTACCTGGTGCCGCTGTCGTCGGCGACCCCCTCCCCCTTCGCCCTGACCCCGGAGGGCCGGCCCGCCGCCGGAGGCCTGGACCCGGTGGAGGACGACGAGGGCGGCGACGGGGCCGTGACCGTCGAGATCGAGGGCCTGGAGAGCCGCGTCACGCCCTTCCCGGTACCGGCGTCCAAGTACTCGGCGCTGTACCCGGTGGCGGGCGGCGGACTGGTGTGGCTGCGCTGGCCGATCTCCGGGGCGCTGGGCGAGACCTTCGCGAACCCGGACGACACCAGCGGGCGGCCGACCCTCGAGTACTTCAACATCAGCAAGGCGAAGAAGTCCGAACTCGTCGACCACCTCGACTGGTTCGCGCTCAGCGGGGACGGCTCCCGGCTGGTCGTGGTCGACGAGGGCGACCTGCGGGCGGTGCCGTCGACCGAGTCCGGCGACCTGGACTCCACGGTCTGGATCGACATGCGACGCATCCTGCACGAGGTGGACCCGGGCGCCGAGTGGCGTCAGTCGTACGAGGAGGCCGGGCGGCTGATCCGCGCCTACTTCTGGGACCCGGGGATGTGCGGCATCGACTGGGACGCGATCCTCGACCAGTACCGGCCGCTGGTCGAACGGGTCGCTTCACCCGACGAGTTCGCGGACCTGCTGCGTGAGGTGCTGGGCGAACTGGGCACCTCCCACGCGTACGTCACCGCCGCCCGCCGCAACGAGGGTCCACCGCACTACCAACGCCTCCAGGGCCTGCTGGGCGCCAACTTCGTACACCGCGAGGCCGGTTGGACGGTCCGGCGGATCCTGCCCGGCGACTCCTCCGACTCCAAGGCGCGTTCCCCGCTGGCCGGGACCGGGATCCGCGACGGGGCGGTCCTCACACACGTGGACGGACGGCAGGTCGACCCGGTGACCGGCCCGTATCCGCTCCTCGCCGGCGCGGGCGGCACCACGGTGGAACTCACCTTCACCTCGGCCGAGGGCGGTTCGGGCCGTCCGCGCCGGGTGGCGGTGGTCCCGCTCATCGACGAACGCCCGCTGCGCTACCAGGACTGGGTGGCCAAACGGCGGGCCGTGGTACACGAGTTGAGCGGTGGCCGGTGCGGCTATCTGCACATCCCCGACATGGGCGGCTCGGGCTGGGCCCAGTTCAACCGCGATCTGCGGATGGAGGTGTCCAGGCCCGCACTGCTCGTGGACGTGCGCGGCAACGCGGGCGGGCACATCAGCGAGCTGGTGGTGGAGAAGCTGACCCGCACCATCATCGGCTGGGACCTCACCCGCGACGCCCAGCCGGTGTCGTACGCCTCGAACGCGCCGCGAGGCCCGGTGGTGGCACTGGCCGACGAGGCGACGTCCTCGGACGGCGACATGATCACGGCCGCCTTCAAGCTGCTGAAGCTGGGCCCGGTGGTCGGCCAGCGCACCTGGGGCGGCGTGGTCGGCATGACCGGCCGCCACCAGCTCGGCGACGGCACCGTCATCACCGTCCCGATGAACGCGGCCTGGTTCGACGCGTACGGCTGGTCCGTGGAGAACCGGGGTGTCACCCCCGACCTCGAGGTGCTGCGCACCCCGCTCGACTGGGCCGAAGGCCGTCACGCCCAACTCGACGACGCCGTTCGGCTGGCCCTGGACCTCCTCACCAGCCGCCCCCCGGCGAGCCCGCCGACCTACGACGACGTCCCCGACCGCTCCCGGCCCAAGTTGCCGCCCCGCCACGGGCTTTAGGGGTCACGGGCTTCAGAGGTAACGGGCTGCTCGAGAGGTAACGGGCTCGAGAGGTCGTCGCGACGACGGCCTCCGCCACGAGGCAGGGCGCCCTCCCGGAAGGAAGGGCGCCCCACGTCATCACACAGACCGGGCTCGGCTAGAAGTCCTGGCCGATACGGTCGTCGTCGTCGTCGCGCCGCATACGCTCCGTGTCCTGGCCGGGACGCTGGCCGGGACGCTCACCGGGACGCTGGCCCGAACGCTCTCCGGGACGCTCACCGGACCGCTCGCCCGGACGCTCACCGGGACGCTCGCCCGGGTGCTGCTTGCCGCGCTGCTGCGCCTGCTCCTTGGCCTGCCCGACCTTCTGCTTGGCCTGCTGCTTGAACTGCTCGGACTGGTCCTGGAACTTGTCCTTCATACCCATGTGGGTTCACTCCTGTGGGGAGATGAGGGGGGTTGGGGCCCCTTGGTGGGGCCTCGACCAGATTCACACGGGTGCTCACCGCGCGCATGTCGATCAACTACGCTGCGTAGCCCTCGCCTGTTCGTCGGCGGAGCCGCCCGCGCCCACCAGCCCCGTCCGCATCCCCTGCAGCCGGGGCGCGAACCGCCTCATCTCGCGCTGGCCCACCGTCCCGATGAGCGCGGGCAGATAGCCGCGCACCCCCTGCATCCCCCGCAGCCACCACTGTCCGTACACGTGCGACGAGCGCCGTTCGATCCCGGCCACGATCCGGTCGACGGCCGGCCCCAGCGGATACGTCTTGTTCGACGGCCACGGCAGCCGCTGCCTCAACTCCCGCATCACCTCGTCCTGATCGGCACCCCGCACCATGTCGGTGTCGGTCCAGGACAGATAGCCGACGCCGACCCGGACACCCTGGTGGCCGACCTCGGCGCGCAGGCTGTGCGCGTACGCCTCCACGCCCGACTTGGACGCGCAGTACGCGGTCATCATCGGCGCCGGGGTGATCGCGGCGAGCGAGGCGATCTGGAGGAGGTAGCCGCGACTCTCCCGCAGCAGCGGCAGGAAGGCGCGGGCCGTGACCGCCGAGCCGATCAGGTTGACCTCGATGACCCGTCGCCAGGCCTGCGGGTCGGAGTCGGCGAACGGACCGCCGTTGGCCACACCGGCGTTGGCGACCACGATGTCCACCTTGCCGAAGCGCTCCTTCACCTCCGCCGCGACCCGGGCCATCGCCTCGTGGTCGGTGACGTCGGCGTACCAGTGGTCGCTGTCGCTGTGCAGGCGCTCGGAGACCTGCTTGAGCGCGTCCGGCTCCAGGCCGACCAGCGCGACCTTCACACCGCGCGCGGAGAGCTTGCGGGCCAGCTGCTCCCCGACGCCCCGCGCGGCCCCGGTCACGACCGCGACCTGTCCTTCGAGACTGACCCTGCTCATGCGCCCTCCTTCAACTGTGCGTATGTGGTGACGAGTTCCCGGATCCGGCCGGTGACCAGGTCGGGTGCCTCGACCGGTGTCATATGGCCGAGGCCGGGCAGTTCGGTGAGGCCGACGCAGTGCGGGAGCGCGGCGGCGATCCGGCGGGCGTGCACCGGCGGGGTGAGCCGGTCGCCGCTGCCGACGATCACCGCCGTGGGCACCCGCAACTCCCGTACGCCGTGGTCGAGGTCGAGCAGGTTCAGCACGTGCGACCAGGTGTGGCGCACCTTGCGCGGGCAGGCGTGCACGATGCGGGCACACGCGTCCACCATGTGCGGGGCGGAACCGGCGCCCATCGTGGCGTACTTGAGGATCCGCTTGGCGACCGGCGTGACCGGTCCGAGGGGCGCCCTCGACCCGAGGACGTGCCGGGTCAGCCAGGTCCGCAACGGGCCCGGCCGCAGGGGGAGGACGGTGGACTCGGCGACCAGGGCCGAGGCGCCGGTGCTGCACAGCAGGACGGCCGCCGCGTGTTCCCGGAAGACGTCCCTGGCGGCCGCCGCCAGCACCGTCATGCCGCCCATGGAGTGCCCGGCGATCACCGCCTTCTCGCCCGGCGCGAGCGTCGCGGCGAGGACCGCTTCCAGGTCGTCGGCGAGGGTGTCGGTGCTGCACGCCTGGCTCGGCAGGGTGCGTCCGTGGCCGCGCTGGTCGTAGGCGATGACCCGGTGGTCGGCGGCGAGGTCGCGGATCTGGGCCGCCCAGAACGCGGTCGAGCAGGTCCAGCCGTGGGCGAGGACGACGGCGGGCGCGGTCTCGGGGCCATGGACCTCGACGTGCAGGAGCGTGCCGTCGGCGGAGACGGCGGTGAGCTCGCGGGCGGAGGTCATGCCGTCACCTCGTCGTTCTCGCTGTGCTCCGCGCGGGCCGGCGGCACCGCGGGTGCGCGCAGGACCTCGTACTCGGCGAGGTCGACGCGGCGGGTGGCCCGCCGGAACTCGGCCGTGGTGCCCGGCCAGATGGTGGTGTTGCGGCCGCTCGCGTCCAGGTACCAGCTGGTGCAGCCGCCCGTGTTCCACACCGTCCGCTTCATCCGGTCCTGCACCCGGCGGTTCCAGGCGTGCACGGCGCTCGGCCGCGCGTCCAGCGCCGCGCGTCCACCGAGGACGTCGAGCTGGCGCAGATAGTCGGCCATGTAGTTCAGCTGGGACTCGATCATCAGGATCATGGAGGAGTTCCCCAGGCCGGTGTTGGGGCCGATGATCGTCATCCAGTTCGGGAAGCCGGCGGCGGAGGCACCGCGCAGCGCCTCCATCCCGTCCTTCCAGCTCTCCGCGAGCGTCCGCCCGTCGGTGCCCACCACGCGGTCGGCGATCGGCATGTCCGTGACGTGGAAGCCGGTGCCGAAGACGATCGCGTCGACCTCGGCCTCGCTGCCGTCGGCGGCGACCAGCGTGGACCCGCGGATCTCGCTCAGCCCGCTCGCGACGACGTCCACGTTGGGCTGGGCGAGGGCCGGATAGTAGGTGCTGGACAGCAGGATCCGCTTGCAGCCGATGCGGTAGTCCGGGGTGAGCCTGGCACGCAGGGCCGGGTCCTTGATGGCGCGGGCCATGTTCTGCTTGGCGAGCTGCTCGACGAGTCCGAGCTGGTTCGGGTGCTTGGTGAACGCCTGGACCTGGAGTTCCCGGATGCCCCAGAGCAGTCCCCGGCGCAGCTGGGTGGTGAGGGGCACGGCGCGGTGCAGGGCGCGCTCCGCGCCGCTGATGGGCCGGTCCATGCGGGGCATCACCCAGGGCGGGGTGCGCTGGAAGAGCGTCAGCCGGGAGACGTCGGGCTGGACGGCGGGCACGATCTGGATGGCGGAGGCGCCGGTGCCGACCATGGCGACGCGCTGCCCGGTGAGATCGTGGTCGTGGTCCCAGCGGGCCGAGTGGAAGACCTTGCCGGGGAAGGTGTCGAGGCCGGGGATCTCCGGGATCTTCGGGTCGGACAGCGGCCCGGTGGCCGACACGACCACATCGGCGAAGTACCGCCCGCCGCTGGTCTCGATGTCCCAGCGCAGCTCCTGCG
This sequence comes from Streptomyces sp. NBC_00080, assembly GCF_045041255.1. Lineage (NCBI taxonomy): Bacteria > Bacillati > Actinomycetota > Actinomycetes > Kitasatosporales > Streptomycetaceae > Streptomyces > Streptomyces sp. NBC_00080. The sequence continues at coordinate 5,440,355 of NZ_CP108235.1, read as the reverse complement.
CGTCCCACGTCATCCGCAGCACCTCGGAGTCCAGCCGCAGATGCGGACGGAGCCCGAAGACGTCCGCGACGTGCTCCAGATAGGCGCGGATGTGTTCCTGCCCGGAGAAGGTGCGCGGCCAGTCCGGGTTGGGCGCGAAGGAGAAGGAGTACAGGTGGGAGGGCACGTCACAGGCGCACCCCGGGTAGCTGTTGTCCCGCCAGGTCCCGCCGACGCTGCCCGCCCGCTCCAGGACGACGAAGTCGGTGATCCCCTCGCGGCGCAGCCGCACGGCCGCCCCCAGCCCACCGAAACCTGACCCGATCACCGCCACCCGTACGTGTTCGGTCATCCCGACACCTCCTAGCCGTGCGTGCGACTCTACGGACTCTGCCAGTGAACACTGGCGCAATGGGAGCGTAGAGCAGCTCCGTACCGATGGGTAGGGGCCGGGAGAGGGAAGTTACCGGCGGTACAACATAGGCTTCGCCCGTGACGGACAAGCGGGAGTACCGAACGGAGGAGCTGGCCGCGGAGGCCGGCATCACGGTGCGCACCCTGCGCTTCTACCGCGAGCGCAAACTCCTCGCGCCACCACGCCGCGAAGGCCGTATCGCCTGGTACGACGACCATCACCTGGCCCGCCTGCGCACGATCGCGGCGCTGCTGGAACGCGGCCACACCCTCACCGGCATCGCGGAACTGGCGGACGCCCTCGACCACGGCCGCGGCGTGGCCGACCTCCTGGGCGTCGGCGGCCCCACCGAGGAGGAACCGGTCCGCCTGACCCCCGAGGAACTCGCCGCGCGTTTCGAGGGCCAGGTCACCACCGAGAACCTCGCCGCCGCCCTGGACCTCGGCTACCTGGGCACCGACGGCGACGAGATCGTCCACATCAGCCGCCGCTTGCTGGACGTCTCCTCCGCCCTGGTCCGCGAGGGCATCCCGCTCGCCGAGGTGCTGGCGGCCGGCGTCCGGGTCCGTGAACACGCCGACGCCCTCGCCACCCTCTTCACCGATCTGATCCTGCGCCACGCGACCGAGGACGACCTGCCCCGCCTGCGCCCACTGGCACGCAGCGTGGTCGAGGCGGAACTGTCCCTCGCCCTGGACAGACGACTGCACAAGTCGACCTAGAGATCCCGACCGCGGTCGCGCTCGCGGTGGTGATCGCGTCGGTGACTGCCGTCATACCCAGGTCGTACGTGCCGTCGCCTTACAGGTCGCCCCACAGGTCGTCCCAAGGGTCGTCCTGGAGGTCGCCCTAGAGGTCGTAGACCACCGTCACCGGAGCGTGGTCCGACCAGCGCTCGCCGTGCGTGGCCGCCCGCTCCACGAATCCCTTGACGGCCTTGCCCGCGAGGGTGGGCGTCGACACGTGAAGGTCGATGCGCCATCCCGAGTCGTTGTCGAAGGCCCGGCCCCGGTACGACCACCACGTGTACGGCCCCGCCACGTCCGGATGCAGCGACCGCACGACGTCGACGTAGCCGCCGTCCGTCGGGGCGAAGACCTGGGTCAGCCAGTCGCGCTCCTCCGGGAGGAAGCCGGAGTTCTTGGTGTTGGAGCGCCAGTTCTTCAGGTCGGCCTGCTGGTGGGCGATGTTCCAGTCGCCCACCACGAGGACCTCGCGGCCGTCGGCGGCGGCACGGGCGCGCAGGTCCTTGAGATGGGCCAGGAACTCGCCCATGAAGCGGACCTTCTCGTCCTGCCGGTCGGTACCGACCTCACCGGAGGGCAGGTAGAGGGAGGCGATCGTCACACCGGGCAGGTCGGCCTCGACGTAACGGCCGCTGCCGTCGAACTCGGACGAGCCGAAGCCGATCCGGACGGCGTCCGGCTCACGACGGCTGTACAGGGAGACACCGGCGCGACCCTTCGCGGCGGCCGGCGCGTGGGTGACGAACCAGCCCTCGGGGGCCCGGACCGCCTCCGGCAACTGCCCCGGCTCGGCACGCACCTCCTGGAGGCACAGCACGTCGGCGGAGGTGTCGGCGAGCCACTCCACGAAGCCCTTCTTCGCGGCGGCACGCAGTCCATTCACGTTCACGGAGGTCACGGTCAGCACCCCGGCACGATACAGGCCCGGTCCCGCGCGGGCCTGCGCCCTCCGGCCTCCCTCTCCGCCCTCCGACGTCCGACCTCCGGCGGATACCGGCACACTGGACCAGGTCCAGAATCGACTTTTCCAGGATTGTGCATACAACTACTGTGAGCAGCATGAATATACGCCCGGTCGCCTTCGACCACCCCGACGCCGTCAAGCTCAACGACGAGGTCCAGGCCGAGTACCACGAGCGCTACGGCGACGGCGGTGACGCCACGGTCCTGGAGCCGTCCGACTTCCGGCGGCCGCGCGGGGTCTACCTCATCGCGTACGACGAGCTGGACCGGCCGGTGGCCACGGGCGGCTGGCGCAGCCAGGACGACGACGGCGAGGGGCACGAGGACGGCGACGCCGAACTCAAGCGGATGTTCGTGATCCGGGAGATGCGGGGCAGAGGCCTGGCCCGGCGGATGCTCACCGCGCTGGAGGAGGACGCGCGGGCGGCCGGCCGTGTCCGGATGGTCCTGGAGACCGGCACCGAGCAGCCCGAGGCCATCGCCCTGTACACCTCCAGCGGATACGCGCCGTGCACGAAGTTCGGCTACTACCGCGAGTACGAGAACAGCCGGTGCTACGCCAAGCCGCTCGGCTTCTGAGCAACCTCGGCCTCTGAGCAGCCTCGGCCTCTGAGCAGTCGGCTGCTGAGGAGCCTCGGCTCCGGAAACCGCTCGGTTCCGGGAGAACCTCAGCTTCTGAGGTAGGCGAGCACCGCCAGGACCCGGCGGTGGGTGTCGTCGGCCGGGGGCAGGTCCAGCTTGGTGAGGATGCCGCCGATGTGCTTGCCCACGGCCGCCTCCGACACCACCAGCTGACGGGCTATCGCTCCGTTGGACCGCCCCTCCGCCACCAGCGCCAGCACCTCCCGCTCGCGTGGGGTGAGCCGGGCCAGCGGGTCGCGGCGCCGACGCAGCAGTTGCCGTACGACCTCCGGGTCGACGACCGTGCCGCCGGCCGCGACCTCGCGCAGCGCGTCGACGAACTCCTCCACCTGGCCGACCCGGTCCTTGAGCAGATAGCCGACGCCGGTGCCGTCGCCGGAGTCGAGGAGTTCGGCCGCGTAGGCGCGCTGCACGTACTGGCTGAGGACGAGCACCGGCAGTCCGGGCCGCTCCGCGCGCAGCAGGACCGCCGCCCGCAGCCCCTCGTCCTGGAAGGCGGGCGGCATGCGGACGTCGGTCACGACGATGTCGGGCGCGTGGCCGGCGACCGCCTCCAGCAGCCCCGGCGCGTCGCCCACCGCCGCCACGACCTCGTGCCCGAAGCGGGTGAGCAGCGTCGTCAGGCCGTCGCGCAGCAGGACGCCGTCCTCGGCGAGGACTACGCGGAGGCCTCGCTGACCGTACCCGTCCGCTCGTTCGGCTTGCTCGGCTTGCTCGGCGGGCTCGACTGACTCGGCTCGTTCGGCGGGATCGGCTGATTCGGCGGGCTCGGCTCGCAAGGGATCTCCACACGCAGCAGGGTCGGTCCGCCCGGCGGGCTGGTCAGGATCAGTCTTCCATCGAGCACCGACACCCGGTCCGCGAGACCGGTGAGGCCGGTGCCGCGGGCACTGTCGGCGCCGCCGCGGCCGTCGTCGGCCACCTCAAGGACGAGCAGCCGGCCGCCCCGGTGCTCCGCACGCACGCGTGCGCGCCGCGCACCGCTGTGCCGGGCCACGTTGGCCAGTGCCTCACGGACCACGAAGTAGGCGGCGGCCTCCACGGCCTGCGGGAGCCGCGGCGCCGGACGGGCGAAGTCCACGTCCACCGGGACGGGCGAGCGGTCGGCCGCGTCGGCGACGGCCGCCTCCAGGCCGTAGTCGGCGAGCACCTGGGGGTGGATGCCGTGGATCAGCTCACGCAGTTCCGCGAGGGCCGCACCCGCCTCCTCATGGGCACGGGCGAGCTGCTCGGCGAGGGGGCCGCCGGGCGGGGCGTCGAGACGGGCCAGGCCGAGGTTCATGGTGAGCGCGACCAGACGCTGCTGGGCACCGTCGTGCAGATCGCGTTCGATCCGCCGGCGCTCGCCCTCGAACGCGTCGACCAACCGCGCGCGTGAGCGTGTCAGTTCGACGACCCTGGCCTGCGGATCGCCCCCGCGCGGGGCGACGAGCAGCCGGGTCAGCGCGGCCCTGGCCCCCGCCGCCGCCCCGAGGGCGTACCCGCCCACGGCCAGCAGCAGCACGCCCAGCGCGGCGGCGCCGAAGGCGGCCGGCCAGCCGGTCACCGTCCACACCTTGAGCACCTTCGTCTCACGGCCCTCGCCGACCGTCGCCAGCAGCAGCGGGGCCGCGACCGTCGCGAGAGGGACGAACAGGGCGACGGTCAGCAGCAGCGCCTCGGCCGGCCAGAGGAGGCACGCGGCGAGGAGGGTGTGGCCGAGCTCGCGCCAGGTGGCCCGTTCCCGGAGCCGGGTGACGAGCCAGCTGCGCAGGCCCGGCGTGGCGGGCTCGGCATGCGCGCCGGGCGCGTCGTCCGCGTCGACGAGGCGCAGCCGGCGCCGCTCCAGAGCGGCCACGGGCAGCCCGGCGAAGGCGACGGCCGCGAGCAGCGGAAGCCCGACGAGGACGACCGCGAGAACTCCGCCCACCGCCACCACCGCGACCAGCCCCACGAGGACGGCGGCTCCGGTGGCGGCCCCCGTCAGCAGGTAGGCGACCGCCCGCCAGGGCCACGGCGACAACAGGTAACCCGGGCGGATCAAGGCCTGCCACACGTTTCGGGTTTGCATACGGATCACCGTAGAAGGGGCGCCGCGCCGGGACCATCGGCCTGACCGGAGGTTCGGGGGTATGCCTGGCCCTACCCCAGGTCTCGGTCCTGCCCGAGAGACGGGGCCGGGGCGCGCACGGTTTCGTGGGGCCATGACCACACACGCCGTCCAACTGACCTCCGTGAGCAGGCGATACGGCGCCTCGGGCACCGGGGTGACCGCGCTCGACGACGTCACCCTCGCCCTCCCCCGGGGCTCGTTCACCGCCGTCATGGGGCCGTCCGGCTCGGGCAAGTCGACGCTGCTCCAGTGCGCCGCCGGGCTGGACCGGCCGACCTCGGGGTCGGTGCGGATCGGCGGCACCGAACTGACCGGGCTGAGCGAACGGCGGCTGACGCTGCTGCGCCGGGAGCGGATCGGCTTCGTCTTCCAGTCGTTCAACCTGCTGCCCACCCTCACCGCCGAGCAGAACGTCGCCCTCCCGCTGCGGCTGGCCGGCCGCCGCCCGTCCAGGGCACAGGTCCGCGACGCCCTGCGGCAGGTCGGACTCGCCGACCGCGCCGGTCACCGCCCGGACCGGCTCTCCGGCGGCCAGCAGCAACGCGTCGCCCTGGCCCGCGCGGTGATCACCCGCCCTGAGGTCCTGTTCGGCGACGAGCCGACCGGCGCGCTGGACTCCCGTACCGGCCGCGAGGTGCTGATCCTGCTGCGCTCCCTGGTCGACGAGGGCGGCCGGACGGTCGTCATGGTCACCCACGACCCGCTCGCCGCCTCCTACGCGGACCGGGTGGTCTTCCTGGTCGACGGCCGCGTCCACGGCGAACTCCGCGGCGCCGACGCGTCCGTGGAGGCGATCGCGACCCGGATGGCGGGGCTGGAGACCGCAGCCGACGGCGCCACCCTCTCCCCGGCAGGTGCCGCGTGCTGAGCGTCGCGTGGCACACCCTGCGCGCCCGATGGGCCGCCTTCGCCGGCAGTTTCGTCGCCCTCGCGCTCGGCGTCGCCCTGCTCACCGTGATGGGACAGGCGCTGGCCGCGTCCCTGGACGCGCCGGTGCGCGCGCCGGAGCGCTTCGCGGCGGCGCCGGTGGTGGTCAGGGGCCAGGACACCCTGCGGGTGGCCACCTCCACCGGTGAGCGGACGAAGGAGCTGGCCCGGCCGCGCCCGGTGCCCGCCGGGACCGTCGCCGCGCTCCGCGCGCTCGGCCCGGTCACCGAGGACCGCTCCTTCCCGGTCAGGGCGTACGGCACCCCCGCCGCACCGGACGACCTGGTCGGCCACCCCTGGTCGACGGCCCGCTTCGCCCCCTACCGGCTGACCGCGGGCCGGGCCCCGGCAGCGGCCGACGAGGTGGTGACCAGCGGCGACTGGGCGACCGTGGGCACCCGACTGCACACCGCGGACGGGCCGTTGCGCGTGGTCGGAACAGTCGCGACGGTGAGCGAACCGGGACCCGACACCAGACCCGACCCCGGAACAGGCCCCGGCCCCGTCTTCGAGCACGCCGTGTTCTACCCGGACGCCCAAGCCGCCCGCCTCGCCCCGGAGTCGACCCAGTTGGTCGTCGAGGCCGACGCGGCGGCCGTACGGGCGGCGGTCAAGGACGAGGACCAGGACGGGGACGATGACGTACGGATCCTCACCGGGGACGCCCGCCGGTTGGCCGACGCCGACCCGGGCCGCGACGCCGAAGCCCTGACGGCGCTGAACGCCCTGTTCGGAACGGCGGGTGGCGTGACCGCCTTCGTGTCCGTCTTCGTCGTGGCCTCCACCTTCGCCTTCGCGGTCGACCGGCGGCGCCGCGAGTTCGGCCTGCTGCGCACCGCCGGGGCGACACCGGGCCAGATCCGGCGGACGGTCCTGGCGGAGGCCCTGCTGATCGGCACGCTCGCCTCGGCGACGGGCTGCGTGCTGGGCACGTACGGCGCGCCGCACCTGGCCGAGCTGGTGGTCGACGGCGGGCTCGCGCCGAAGTGGTACGCGATCGGCGGCCCTTCGGCCGGCGTCTGGCCGTACCACCTGGCCTTCTGGACGGGCCTGCTGGTCGCCCTGTGCGGTGCGCTCGCCGCGTCCTGGCGGGCCGGACGCACCGCCCCGGCCCCGGCGCTGCGCGAGGCCTCGGTGGACGGGCGCGCGCTGACCCTGGGACGACGCGCGTGCGGTACTGCTCTCCTGCTCACGGCGGGCGCGCTCCTGGTGTACACGCTGGCGACCGACCCGGGCGAGCTGCTCCACCGCAAGGCGTACATCAGCCGCCCCCTCTTGCTCATCACTGCGGTGGCGCTGCTCTCGCCCCTGACGGTGCGTCCGCTGGTGCCCCGGCTGCCGGGCGCGGTGGGCCTGTTGGCGCGGGCCGGGGCGGTCACCGCGGTCCGCCGTACCGCCGCGGTGGCCGCGCCCGTCCTGGTGACCGTCGCGCTGGCGGGCTCCCTGCTGGGCGCGACGGCCACGATCGGCGCGGCGCGGGCCGCGGAGGTACGGCAGCAGACGGTCGCCGACTTCGTGGTGACCCCGCGGGACGGAACAACCCTGCGGGCGGAAGCACTCGAGAAGCTGCGGCAGGTGCCCGGCACGATCGTGTCGGCCGGTTCCGCCACCACCGTGTTCACGCTGGAGGACGGCGTGGCGCTGGTGAAGTCCGAGGCCAGGGCGGCCGATCCGGCGCTGCTCGCCACCACCGTACGGCTGCCGGTGACCGCCGGGCGGCTCACCGACCTCGACGACGGGTCGATCGTCGTGACCGAGGAGTGGGCGCGTCACCGGGTGGGACAGCAGGTGCGGGTGTGGCTCGCGGACGGCACGCCGAGGACCCTCCGGATCGCCGCCGTACTGTCCATCGGCACCGGGGACAACGGCGCCTACGTCACCCCGGCCAACGCCGGCGGCGGGGGCGTGGACCGCGTGGACGTACGGGTACGGGCGGGCGCCGACCCGACGGCGGTGGGAGCACGGCTGCGGACCGTCGACGGGGTGCGGGTGACGAGCCGGACGCAGTGGGTGCGAGCGGCTCTCCCGCAGACCAACCGGACGACCCGGCTCGGCATGCTGCTCGTCCTGGGCATCGCGCTTCTCTACACCGGCATCTCGGTGGCCAACACCCTGGCCATGGCTGCCGCCGAACGCGGAGCCGACCTGACGGCCCTACGGCGGGCCGGCGCCACCGGCGGCCAGATACTGCGACTGGCCGCCACCGAGGCACTGATCGCCGTGGCGGTCGGCGCACTGCTGGGCCTCCTGGTCACGGCCGTCAACCTGACCGGCCTGAGCGCCGCCCTGCACCTGCTGTCGGCCCCACCGGCCATCGCCCTGCCCTGGCAGGCACTCACCTGGACAACGGCAGCCTGCGCCCTGCTCGCAACGACCACGGCAGTGACATCGACGACACCGGCTCTACGCCCGCCCCGGTCATGAACCACCGGACCTGCCACCGGACCTGAACCACCGGCGACGACCGACCGACCGAGCCCGAACACGATAGAGCCCCCGTCGGTTACCCGACGGGGGCTCTATGCTGCGTGGACCTGTGGGGATTTGAACCCCAGACCCCCTCGATGCGAACGAGGTGCGCTACCAGACTGCGCCACAGGCCCTTGCAACGAGTGAAACTCTAGCATCCCGGTCGGCCTGCTTGGAAATCCGTTCCCCGAGGCCGGGCGCGGGATGCCGGGGCTCTCATTCGTTGGCGGCCAGCGGTCGCTCGCCGTCCTCGTACTGGTCGAACAGCGGGGTGCGGCCGCGTTCGCGCGAGCGTCGGGCGGAGGCCGCGCGCCGGGCGTCGCTCCGCTCGTCGCCGTCCGCCTCCCGGTCCTCCGCGCGGTCCGCCTCGCCGGATTCCCCGGCCGGCGCGTCCCCGGCGTCCGCCGCTTCGTGCTCGGGCGCCACCGAACTCGAGCGGGCCGAGCTCCAGGCGTCCGGCGCCCCGAGGTCCACGTCGGAGGTCGCCCGGGGCGCGACCGGCGCGGTCACGTACGTCGGCAGCGGTACCGGGACCGGGTCCCAGCTCTCACCGTGGCCGGGCCGGCGCTGCCGCTCGCGCTGCTGGTCGACCCACTCCGCGTGATCGGTCTGCTCGACGAGTGCCCTGCGGTCCGCGGCGAGCGCCAGCAGACCCGGGTCGGTCTCCGGCTCGGGGGCCGCGTGCGGCTCCTCTGCGCCGGCGTCGGGGCCGGTGTCGACGGACGAGGCGTTCGCCGAGGCGGGCGCGCGTCGGCGCGGCTGACGCTCCCGCAGCCGCTGCGCGGCGACCTCGGCGCGCCTGCGGTCCATCTGGAAGGCGAAGCGACGGCGCTCCTGGGCGCGCAGGTACCCGATGTACGCACTGAGCAGGACGGCGGGCACTCCGGGCGCCCAGAGGAACGCGAGCCCGCCGACCGCCGCGACGATCGCACCGAGCGTGAAGGCGAGGAAGAGCATCACGGTGGTGCGCCGACGGCGCGCGAGCGCCTTCGAGCGCTGGGCGCGCGCGGCGGACGCCTGCTCGGCGGGCGTGCGCCGGGCGACCGGCGCCCGACGGCCGGCCGGAACGGCGCCGCCTTCGCGTGCGGCCTTGGCGCCCTGTTCACGGTGGTCGTGCACGGGCTTGGCCGCCGGTTCGCGCGCCACCTCCGGACGCCCGGCCTCCGGACGCCCGGCCCCTCGTTCCTGTCCGCGCTCCGGGGCTCGGTCCTGAGCTCGTTCCTGAACCCGCTCCTGGACCGGCGCCTTCACCTGCGGGCGGGTCGGAGGCATGGCGAAGGACCGGACGTCCACCGATGCGGTGACGGCGTCCGGAACGTCGGCGCCGGACTCCCCCTCCTCGGTGGAGCGCGCCCGCAGGTCCTTGGCGTACCGGCGCTCCATTCCCGCCCGTCCGGACAGCAGCCGGATGGCGGTGCTGAAGCGTTCCGTCGGACGGGCCTCGTTCAGCTCGTCCTGCCTACGGAGCCACATAGGCACCAAGTAGGCGGCCCAGGCCCCGACAATGACTGCGTAGATGAGGCCGCTGCTGCTCACGCCTCACACGGTAGAGGGGTTTACGTGAGGCCATCCGCCAATTGGGCCGGTGTGTCGCACGATCTGGCTGATATTTCGAACTTTTTTTGCGACCGGTGCGATCAACCGATCATTTTCGAACATTCATTCGGCTAATCGGCTAATTCAATTGGATGCCTTCTGCGAGCGTGTACGCCGCCACCGGTTCAGCAGTCCCTCCGGGACCTCCTCCGCCGTGAGCGCGAAGACGAGGTGGTCACGCCAGGCGCCGTCGATGTGGAGATAGCGCGGCCGCAGCCCTTCCTCACGGAATCCGAGTTTTTCCACGACCCGGCGGCTCGGCCCGTTCTCGGGCCGAATGCAGACCTCGATGCGGTGCAGTCCGACGGTGCGGAAACAGTGGTCCACGATGAGCGCCACGGCCGTCGGCATCACGCCGCGACCGGCCACCGACTCGTCCACCCAGTAGCCGACGTGCCCGGAGCACATCGACCCCCAGGTGATCCCCGCGACCGTCAACTGCCCGACGAGCCGCCCCTGGTACTCGATCACGAACGGCAGCATCCGGCCCGCGTTCGCCTCGGACCGCAGATGCCGGACCATCTGGCGGTAGGTCGGCCGATGTGCGATCGGCCCGCTGGGCGCGGGCGGCGGGATGGTCGCCTCCCAGGGGCGCAGCCAGTCCCGGTTGCGCCGGTTGACCTCGCGCCAGGCCCGCTGGTCGCGCAGCTTTATGGGCCGCAGGACGATATCGCCCTCCACCAGTTCGACGGGCCAGGATGAGGTGTTCAGCTCGCACCCCCGTGGCTCGGTCTGGGGTGGTCGCCGCCACGGATCTGGTCGACGGCGTGGATCAGCAGGTGCTCCAGGACGGCCAGGCCGTCCTTCACCCCGCCGGCGGAGCCCGGCAGGTTGACGATCAGCGTGCCGCCCGCCACTCCGGCCAGGCCCCGGGAGAGCGCCGCGGTGGGCACCTTCTCCCGGCCGTACGCCCTGATGGCCTCGGCGATGCCCGGCACCTCGTGGTCGATCACCGCGCGGGTCGCCTCGGGGGTGCGGTCGGTGGGCGAGATGCCGGTGCCGCCGGTGGTGACGACGGCGTCGTACCCGGCCTCGACGGCGGCCCGCAGCGCCGCCTCCACCGGGTCCCCGTCGGGGACCACCTGCGGCCCGTCGACGGCGAAGCCGAAGCCGCGCAGGCCCTCGGCGATCAGCGGGCCGCCCCTGTCCTCGTAGACGCCGGCGGCGGCCCGGTTGGAGGCGGTCACGACCAGTGCGCTGTACGGAGCGAGCAGCGCGCCACCGGCCGACGTGTCGAGTGTCATGCCCGGCTCCAGTCGCCCGACTTGCCGCCCGTCTTCTCCTCCACGCGCACGTCCGTGATGACCGCTCCCTTGTCGACCGCCTTCACCATGTCGATCACGGTGAGCGCGGCGACGGAGACCGCGGTGAGTGCCTCCATCTCGACTCCCGTGCGGTCCGTCGTCTTCACCGTGGCGGTGATCTCCACGGCGTCGTCCGCGACCGACACATCCAGTTTCACACCGGAGACGGCCAAGGGGTGGCACAGCGGGATCAGGTCCGGGGTGCGTTTGGCGCCCATGATGCCCGCGATCCGCGCGGTGGCCAGCGCGTCCCCCTTGGGTACCCCCTCGCCGCGCAGCAGCTCGACCACACGGGGCGAGACGAGGACCCGCCCGCTGGCACGCGCGGTGCGCGCGGTGACGTCCTTGCCGGAAACGTCGACCATGCGGGCGGCGCCCACGTCGTCGATGTGCGTCAGTCGGTCCTGCGTACTCATGGTGGTGTGGCGCTCCCGGTCCGGGCCTGTTGTGCGCGACACGGTACCCCCAACCAGGGCCACTCAGCCGAGGAGGACCACCTCGACGTCGGCACCGGGCTCGACGGACTCCACGTCCTCGGGGACGACGATCAGCGAGTCGGCGTGCGCGAGGGCCGCGATCAGGTGGGAGCCGGCACCCCCGACGGGGCGGACGGTACCGTCGTCGTAGGTGGCGCGCAGGAACTGTCTGCGGCCCTTCGGCGAGGTCAGCGCCTTGTCGGCGATCAGCTTCGCGCGCGTGGTGGGCCGATGGACGTCCTCGAGGCCCATGAGGGTACGGATGGCCGGGCGCACGAACAGCTCGAACGAGACGTACGACGACACCGGATTGCCCGGCAGGGCCAGCAGGGGGATGTGGTCCGGGCCGATGGAGCCGAAGCCCTGGGGCTTGCCGGGCTGCATGGCGAGCTTGCGGAACTCGACACCGCTGCCCGCCTCGTCCTCGTCGCCGACGTGCTCGAGGGCCTCCTTGACGACGTCGTACGCCCCGACGCTCACCCCGCCGGTGGTGACGACGAGGTCGGCGCGGACGAGCTGGTCCTCGATGGTGGAGCGGAGCGTCTCGGCGTCGTCGGCGACCGCGCCGACCCGGTAGGCGATGGCGCCGGCGTCCCGGGCGGCCGCGGTGAGGGCGAAGCTGTTGGAGTCGTAGATCTGACCGCTGCCCAGCTCCTCGCCGGGCTGGACGAGTTCGCTGCCGGTGGACATCACGACCACGCGCGGGCGCGGGCGCACGCGTACGGTGCCCCGGCCGATCGCGGCGAGCAGGGCGATCTGGGGCGGTCCGAGGACGGTCCCGGCGTCGAGGGCGCGGTCGCCCGCCTTCACGTCACTGCCCTTCGCGCGTACGTGCGCGCGTGCCTCGGCGGGCCGGTACACGCGCACGTGCCCCGAGGCCTGCTCGGGGGCGAGGCTGCGGGCACGCATCCCGCTGACCGGGCCCTCGCCGAGTCCACCGTCGGTCCACTCCACGGGGACGACGGCCTCTGCGCCTGCCGGGAGCGGGGCGCCGGTCATGATCCTGGCGGCCTGGCCGGGTCCCACGTACAGCAGGTCGGCCGCCTGTCCCGCCGCGACGTCCCCGACGACGTCCAGGGCCGCCGGGAACTCCTCGCTCGCGCCCGCGACATCCGCGACCCGCACCGCGTACCCGTCCATGGAGCTGTTGTCGAAGGGCGGCAGTGAGACCGGCACCATGACGTCGTCGACCAGGACGCAGCCCTGGGCGTCGGGCAGTTGCAGCTCGATGGGTTCCAGGGGGCGGACGGTGGCGAGGATGTCCTCCAGGTGTTCGTCCACCGACCAGAGCTGGTCCCGGCCGGTGGGGCGGTGCGCGGCGGTGCTCAAAGTGGCTACATCTCCTCGGTGACGTAACTGCGAAGCCAGGACCGGAAGTCCGGACCCAGATCCTCACGTTCGCACGCGAGTCTGACAATGGCACGCAGGTAGTCGCCGCGGTCGCCGGTGTCATAGCGACGGCCCTTGAAGACGACGCCGTGGACGGGGCCACCGACCTTCTCGTCCTGCGCGAGCTGCTGGAGGGCGTCGGTGAGCTGGATCTCGCCGCCGCGGCCGGGCTCGGTCTGCCGCAGTATGCCGAACACGCTCGGGTCGAGGACGTAGCGTCCGATGATCGCGTAGTTCGACGGGGCGTCCGCCGGGTCCGGCTTCTCGACGAGGCCGATCACCTTGACGACGTCGCTGTCCACGGTGGCCTCCACGGCCGCGCAGCCGTAGAGGTGGATCTGCTCGGGGGCGACCTCCATGAGCGCGACGACGCTGCCGCCGTGCCGCTCCTGCACCTCGATCATCCGCTGGAGCAGCGGGTCGCGGGGGTCGATCAGGTCGTCGCCCAGCAGGACGGCGAAGGGCTCCTGCCCTACATGCGGGGCCGCGCACAGGACGGCGTGTCCGAGACCCTTGGGGTCGCCCTGGCGCACGTAGTGCATGGTCGCGAGGTCGCTGGACTGCTGGACCTTGGCGAGCCGGGCGGCATCGCCCTTCTTCTGCAGGGCCGACTCGAGTTCGTAGTTGCGGTCGAAGTGGTCCTCGAGAGGGCGCTTGTTGCGGCCCGTGACCATGAGGACGTCGTCGAGGCCGGCGGAGACGGCTTCCTCGACCACGTACTGGATAGCCGGCTTGTCCACGACCGGCAGCATCTCCTTGGGAGTGGCCTTGGTCGCCGGCAGGAACCGGGTGCCGAGGCCGGCTGCGGGGATGACAGCCTTGCTGATCCTGGGGTGCGACTGCGTCATGTCGGCAACCTTATCCGGTGACTTTGAGAGGGATCTGTGGCTCCGGTTAATTGATGATCATATGAACGCATTGGAGCGGTGTGGGACAAGTGCGGGAGCGACATATGAGCCACCTCGAAGGCGTACCAGAGTCTGACAAACGTACGTTGCGGCGAGGGTTCCTCGCCGTGAGAAGCAGGTTGACGCCCGATGACGTGCGCGCGGCGGCCGTCGCCCTGGCCGAGCGAGCCCTGGAGCTGCCCGAGTTGACGCACGCGCGCACGGTCGCGGCGTACGTCTCCGTGGGTACCGAACCGGGCACCCTGGCGCTGCTGGACGCGCTCCGCGCGCGGGGCGTGCGGGTGCTGCTCCCCGCTCTGCTGCCCGACAACGACCTGGACTGGGGCGCCTATACCGGCGAAGGCGCTCTCACGCGGGTCCTGCACGGCGGCAAGATGGCCCTCCTGGAGCCGGCCGGCGAGCGCCTCGGACCGGACGCCGTGACGGCCGCCGACGTGGTGCTGCTGCCGGGACTGGCGGTCGACGCGCGCGGAACGCGCCTGGGGCGCGGCGGAGGGTCGTACGACCGCGTACTGGCGCGGCTGGCGGCCTCCGATGCCCACCCCGCGCTGGTGGTGCTCCTGTACGACGCCGAGGTCGTCGAGCACGTCCCCGGGGAGGCGCACGACCGGCCGGTGCACGCGGTGGTGACGCCCTCGGGGACACGACGCTTCACCTGACCGCCGTGCCCCCATGCCGGAAGGGGCCCTCCCACGCGCGCGTGGAGGGCCCCTTCCGGACGGTCGGCAGCTCAGGGTTTGAGCACCAGGGTGTCGCTGGTGCTGTCGTCGACCGCCTTCTTCGAGAAGGACCAGTCGAGCAGTTCACCGTTGGCCCACTTGCTCGTCTGGTCGGTGTAGTGAGCGCTGAAGGCGTGTCCCGAGGCTCCGGTGAGGTTGATCCACTTCGACTTGTCGAGGTCGTCGAGGTTGACCACCATCCGCATCGACGGCACCCATACGACGCCGTAGCCGCCAGCCGCGTTCCAGCCCGTCGCGTTGACCGTCGCCTCGCCGCCGCCGAGCTTCCACGGGCCGCGGTTGAGGATGTACTGGAGGAAACCGGGGCCGCTGGTGCCCAGGGTCTGGTTCTTCAGGAACAGGCGGTGCAGCCGGCCCCAGCTCCAGGTGTCGATGTCCTTGCCGAGCTTGGCGGTCAGCTCCCAGCGGGCGTCGATCATGGCCCGCGCGAACAGCTTGTCGCGGTCGTGGTCGGCGCCGGGGCGGGTGCCCGAGTCGGGCGTCGTCCACCAGTCGCTGTCCGTCTTCGTCATGAGGTTGCGCACGACCTCGAACCAGCGGTCGCCGCCGTCCGGCTGTGCCTGGTCGGCGTCGCGCTGGCCGCACTCACGGACCTTCTCGGTGTCGTCGACCGGGCCTGTGGTGTTGACCGGGTCGACCCACAGGCACTGGTCCTCGACGCGCAACTCCTTGGGCAGCTTGTTGCCGAAGGCCAGCTTGAGGATGTTGCGCCAGACCGCGTTGAAGTAGGCGGCCGCGGCCGAGTCGGCGTCCTGGGTGAAGTCCCAGTTCTCCAGCAGCTTCTGTGCCTCGCGGACGTCCGGGTCGTCGAGGTTGATCTTCTTGAGCACGGGCACGAGCAGCTTCGCGATCTCGCTGTCGTCGTCCAGCTGCATCTGACGCATGTCGTCGGTGGAGATCTTGCCGCCACCCTTGATCTTGCCCTTGATCAGGTCGGTGATCCGCTGGCTGCGCGCGCCGTAGCCCCAGTCCGTGGTGAGCGTGTAGGGGTACTTGTCCTTGTCGACGACGGCCTGGTTGGCGGTGACGATGTAGCCGCGGGCGGGGTCGTACTCGTAGGGCAGCTCATCGAAGTCGATGTAGCCCTTCCACTTGTACTTGGAGTCCCAGCCCGGCGCCGGGATCGATCCGTCGACGCCCTTCGCGCGCGTGGGGATCTTTCCGGGCAGCTGGTAGCCGATGTGGTTCGAGGTGTCGGCGTAGACGAGGTTCTGCGAGGGCACGTCGAATTTCTCGGCCGCCTTGCGGAAGCTGTCCCAGTCCTTCGCCTTGTCGATGTCGAAGACGGCGTCCATGGAGGTGCCGGCTGTCAGCGCGGTCCACTTCAGGGCGACGCCGTAGCCGTCACCGCGGTCGGGCGCCGAAGCGTCGACGTCGTCGACGGTGGCCTTCTTGCCGACCTCGATGAGTTCGTCGTCACGGTCGGACAGGAGGGGCATCCCGTCCTCGGTCTGCCGGACGACGATCTTCTTGGACTCGCCGCCGGCGACCTTGATGGTCTCCTCGCGCGTGACGAACGGCTTCACCTTGTCGTCGTACTGGTAGCCGTCGTCCCCGGAGAGCTTCTCCAGGTAGAGGTCGGTGACATCGACGCCGGAATTGGTCATGCCCCAGGAGATGGTCTGGTTATGGCCGATGATCACACCGGGCATGCCCGCAAAGGTGTAGCCGGAGACGTCGTACTGGCACTTGCTGGAGACGGCGCGACAGTGCAGGCCCATCTGATACCAGACGGACGGCAGTGACGCCGACAGGTGCGGGTCGTTGGCCAGCAGCGGCTTACCGGTGATCGTTTTCGTGCCGGCGACGACCCAGGAGTTCGAGCCGATGCCGTTGCCGTTCACGCCGACGGCCGTGGGCAGGTCGTCCAGGACGTTGTAGAGGCCGGAGAGCTGGCTCTGGAGGGCCGAGCCTTCCGTACTACCCGAGGATGAGTCCGAGGATGTACCCGTGCCGTCCGTGGAGCTGTCGTCGGAGTCGCTCTGGCCGTCGCTCTGCTCGAACGTCTTCGTCAGCTCGTCGTACTGTCCGTCCTGGACGATCGCCTGGTTCCGGTCATACGGGTACTGCGGGTACAGCTCGGCGATCTGGGCCGGGCCGAGGCGGCTGGTCATCAGGGCGCGGTCGATCTCGTCCTGCATGTTGCCGCGCAGGTCCCAGGCCATCGCCTTCAGCCAGGAGATCGAGTCGACCGGGGTCCACTCGGTGGGCTTGTAGTCGTTGGTGAACCCCAGAGCCGCGTACTCCAGGGAGATGTCGGCGCCGTCCTTGCCCTTGAGGTAGGCGTTGACCCCCTTGGCGTAGGCCTGGAGGTACTTCTTCGTGCCGGCCGACAGCTTGCTGTCGTACTCCTCCTTGGCGACACGGTCCCAGCCCAGGGTGCGCAGGAACTCGTCGTTGTCGACCTGGCTCTTGCCGAACATCTCCGAGAGCCGCCCGGAGGTCATGTGCCGGCGGACGTCCATCTCGTAGAACCGGTCCTGGGCCTGGACGTAGCCCTGTGCCATGAACAGGTCCTCGTCGGAGTCCGCGTAGATCTGCGGGATGCCGTAGCCGTCCCGCTTCACGTCGACGGGCCCGGTCAGGCCCTCGAGTGTGATCGAACCCTTGGTCTGCGGGAAGGACGCGCGGACGGTGCTGATGGACCAGTAGGCGCCGTAGGCGATGCCTCCGATGATGGCCAGCACCAGCACAAGCACGATCAAACGGGCTTTGCGCCCCTTCTTCCTGCCGGACTTGCCGGGCTTGTCACCCGATGTGGCGGTGGTGTTGGGGGGCATCGCTGTCCTTGCTGTCCTAACGCGAGCGGCAGGCGGTCCTGGAGTGCTGGAGCAACCATAGGCGCAGGGCCTTGTGCCACTTGACGCGGAGTCGGGTACCGGTACGGAGGGATGTTCGATCTTCCCTCGCCGAGCGTCAAGAAATCGTCAAGAGTTAGGTAAGGTAACGAAGTAGTTGGGTGCGAAGCTCGCAGCTTCGTGTCCGATGTATCCGAAGCACATGCGCGCCCGCGCGCAAGCCGCGCGCGCCGGTGAAGGGAACCGCCGCTGACTGTCCACCACCTCAACCAGCTCCTGCTCGTCTGCTCGCTCGTCCTGCTCGTCGCCGTCGCAGCGGTCCGGATCTCCTCGCGCAGCGGGCTCCCCAGCCTGCTCGTCTACGTGGGCATCGGCGTCCTCATGGGCCAGGACGGCATCGGCAACATCCACTTCGACAATGCCGAGATGACCCAGGTCATCGGCTACGCCGCCCTGGTCGTGATCCTCGCCGAGGGCGGCCTGGGCACGAAGTGGAAGGAGATCGAACCGGCCCTGCCGTCCGCCACGGCGCTGGCACTGGCCGGCGTCGCGGTCAGCGTCGGGGTCACCGCCACGGCCGCACACTTCGTGACCGGGCTGGAGTGGAGACAGGCGCTGATCATCGGCGCGGTGGTGTCCTCGACCGACGCGGCGGCGGTCTTCTCCGTCCTGCGCAAGATCCCCCTCCCCTCGCGCGTGACGGGCACGCTGGAGGCCGAGTCCGGCTTCAACGACGCCCCGGTGGTCATCCTGGTGGTCGCCTTCTCCACGGCCGGCCCCGTGGAGCACTGGTACGTGCTGCTGGGCGAGATAGCGCTGGAACTGGCCATCGGCGCCGCCATCGGCCTCGCGGTCGGCTGGCTGGGCTCCTGGGGCCTCAGGCACGTCGCGCTGCCCGCCTCCGGCCTCTACCCGATCGCCGTCATGGCGATCGCGGTCACCGCGTACGCGGCGGGCTCCCTGGCACACGGCAGCGGCTTCCTGGGCGTCTACCTCGCCTCGATGGTCATGGGCAACGCGAAACTGCCGCACTGGCCCGCCACCCGCGGGTTCGCCGACGGGCTCGGCTGGATCGCCCAGATCGGCATGTTCGTGCTGCTCGGCCTCCTGGTGACCCCGCACGAGCTGGGCGACGACGTACTGCCCGCGCTCGTCATCGGGCTGGTGCTGACCATGATGGCCCGCCCGCTCAGCGTCGTGCTGTGCCTGACACCGTTCCGGGTGCCCTGGCAGGAGCAGACGCTGATGTCCTGGGCAGGGCTGCGCGGCGCCGTCCCCATCATTCTGGCGACGATCCCCATGGTGAACGGCGTCGACGGCAGCCGCCGCATCTTCAACATCGTCTTCGTCCTGGTCGTCGTCTACACCCTGATCCAGGGGCCGACGCTGCCCTGGCTGGCACGCAAGCTGCGCCTGGGCGGCGATCCCGAGGCCGCCGACCTCGGCGTCGAGTCGGCGCCCCTGGAGCGGCTGCGCGGGCACCTGCTGTCCGTGACGATCCCCGAGGGGTCGAAGATGCACGGCGTCGAGGTCAACGAGCTACGACTGCCGGCCGGGGCGGCCGTCACCCTCGTCGTGCGCGAGGGGACGTCGTTCGTACCGCTGCCGACGACCGTGCTGCGACACGGCGACGAACTCCTCGTCGTCGCCACCGACCCGGTCCGCGACGCGGCCGAACGGCGACTGCGCGCCGTCGGGCAAGGCGGCAAGCTCGCCGGATGGCTGGGCACAGGCGGCGGCGCGCGTTAAGTGCATGTTTCGCACCGTTCACACCCCATCCATTCGGAGGCGGCCGACCTTACGGTGCTCATTTTCACAGGGATGACGCACCTTGATCCCTGTACGATGAAGGCACACCTTGATCGAACCAACTCTGCCTGACGCAGAGCTGGCGCGACCGTATGGCGGCCGGGACACCTCGTGCGGCGAGCACCGGCATCTACCGCAGCACGCGCAAGAGGACAGCTCTCGGCGCCCCCGCCCTCCGGACGGGGTCGCGCTACCAGGCGGCAGAAAGGCACGGGCCGTGGCATCCACGGTCACCACCGAGCCGTCGAAGGACTCGTCGGCCTCGTCCCGCCCGGGATACGGACAGCTGCTGCGCACCCGCGGCGCCTGGACGTTCCTGCTGCCCGGCTTCGCGGCCCGCCAGCCGTTCGCCATGCTCACCATCTCCATCGTGCTGCTCGTGCAGCACACCACCGGCTCGTACGGCGCGGCCGGTGCCGCCGCGGCCGTCACCGGTGTCTCCATGGCCCTGTGCGCGCCCTACAGCGGGCGGCTCGCCGACCGCTACGGGCAGCGCGCGGTGCTGATCCCCGGCGTGCTCCTGCACACACTGTCGGGCCTCACCCTCACCGTGCTCGCCCTGACCCACGCCCCCCTGTGGACAGTGTTCGCGGCGGCGGTGCCCACGGGCGCCTCGGTACCGCAGATCGGGCCCATGGTGCGGGCCCGCTGGGGTGCGCGGCTGAAGGGCTCGCCCTTGATGACCACCGCCGCGGCCTTCGAGTCCGTCACCGACGAGCTCACCTTCGTCTTCGGCCCGCTGCTTGCGACCGCGCTGTGCACCGCCGTGAACCCGGCCGCCGGCCTGGTCACCGAGGCCGCGCTGACGCTGCTCGGTGGCCTGCTGTTCGCCGCGAGCAAGAGCACGCAGCCCCAGGTCGCCGTCGCCGGGCACACACGCGTGGAGCACGCCTCGGCGCTGCGCGTCCCCGGGGTGCGCGTGCTGATCGTGGCCTTCCTGGGCATCGGTGCCGTGTTCGGCGGCATGCAGGTCTCACTGGCCGCGTTCACCGAGTCCATCGGCGAGCCCGGCCTGAACGGCGTCCTGTACGGCACCTTCGCCGCGGGCAACATGCTCTCCGGCCTGGTCTGCGGCGCCATCGCCTGGAAGGTCGCCCCACGGCGGCGCCTGGTCGTCGCCTACGCCGCACTGGCGCTCGTCGCCTCCGGCCTTTGGGCGGCGCACTCGGTGCCCGTCCTGGCGGGCCTCGGCCTCCTGGTCGGCATGTGCATCGCGCCCGCGCTGATCACCGGCTACACGCTGGTGGAGGACCTGGTTTCGGCCGGCGCCCGCACCGAGGCGTTCACCTGGCTGACGGGCGCGGTCGCGCTCGGGCAGGCGGCCGCCGTCACGATCGCCGGACAGCTGGAGGACCGCTTCTGGGGCGGCGCCGGATTCCTGGTGCCTCTGGGCGGCACCGTGCTGGCCCTGGTGACCCTGCTGGCACTGCGTTCACGACTGGAGACGCGCCCCCGCGCGCGTACCGTCGCACGTGGCGTCGGTCACCGCGTGCCGGTGACAGTGGACTGATCCCCCGGAATACGTCAAGATAGACCGTCGTTAGCACTCACTGAGTGAGAGTGCCAGGAGGAAGACAGTGCCGACCTACCAGTACCAGTGCACCGAGTGCGGCGAGGGCCTCGAGGCGGTGCAGAAGTTCACCGACGATGCCCTGACCGAGTGCCCCAACTGCGGTGGCCGCCTCAAGAAGGTGTTCTCCGCCGTCGGCATCGTCTTCAAGGGCTCCGGCTTCTACCGCAACGACAGCCGCGGCTCCTCGTCGAGCAGCTCGCCGGCGTCGTCCTCGAAGTCGTCGACGTCCGGCTCCGACTCGAAGCCGTCGACCTCGACGTCCTCGACCTCGGACTCGAAGTCGTCGAGCACGGGCACCTCGACCGGCAGCAGCTCAGCCGCGTAAGGCGCGCTCACAGGACCCTGTCGTCTTACGACGACGGGGTCTTCGGCGTTTCCCGGGGCGGCTAGGGTGCGACGCATGGCGAACACGGCGCACGCAGAGATCGGTGTGATCGGCGGCTCAGGCTTCTACTCGTTCGTCGACGACGTGACCGAGCTCCAGGTCGACACCCCCTACGGACCGCCCAGCGACTCGCTCTTCCTCGGCGAGATCGCCGGCCGGCGGGTCGCCTTCCTGCCCCGGCACGGACGCGGACACCATCTGCCGCCCCACCGGATCAACTACCGGGCCAACCTGTGGGCCCTTCGCTCGGTCGGGGCGCGCCAGGTCCTCGGTCCGTGCGCGGTGGGCGGTCTGCGCCCGGAGTACGGGCCCGGCACGCTGCTCGTGCCCGATCAGCTGGTCGACCGCACGAAGTCACGGATCGGAACGTACTTCGACGGGCTGCCCCTGCCCGACGGCACGGTGCCCAACGTGGTGCATGTGTCCCTGGCCGACCCCTACTGCCCCGCGGGACGCTCGGCGGCCCTGAAGGCGGCACGTGGCCGGGAGTGGGAGCCGGTGGACGGCGGGACGCTGGTCGTGATCGAGGGGCCGCGGTTCTCGACCCGCGCCGAATCGTTGTGGCACCAGGCGCAGGGTTGGTCGGTGGTGGGCATGACGGGCCACCCGGAGGCCGCGCTGGCCCGTGAACTGGAGCTCTGTTACACGTCCTTGAACCTGGTCACCGATCTGGACGCGGGCGCCGAGAGCGGTGAGGGCGTGTCGCACGAGGAGGTGCTGCGGGTGTTCGCGGCGAACGTGGACCGGCTGCGGGACGTGCTGTTCGACGCGGTGGCCGCGCTGCCCTCCGCCGACGGGCGCGACTGCCTGTGCGCGAACGCGCTGGGCGGGCTGAATCCGGGGTTCGACCTGCCGTAGCGGGGCCGAGGCGAAGCGGGAAAGGGAGCCTCGGGCGCGGAAGTCCTCCTTCGAGTGAGGGAGTTGTCCACAACACGGCGGTGGTCCACCGGCTCCGGCGAGCGGCGGCGCGAAGGCTCATCGTGGCTTCGCAAACCCGTTCCTCGTCGCAGGTGGTGATCCCGTGTCCGACTCCCTCGTTCCGCCCTCTCGTCTTTCCCCTCTTTCTCCGCTTCCTCCGCCCGCCCCGTCCTCTGTCTCCTTCGCGACGCGTCCACCCGGTACGGATGCTCCGGCCACCTGCGAGGTTCCGCCCTTCCCTCCCGTGCGGGTACGCGGCGGGCGCTACCGGCTGGGACGGCTCGTGCGGAGCCGGCGGCGGGCCCTCGCCCTGGGGCTCGCCGTCACCGCCGCCGCGCTCGTGGCGTCCGGCCCCCGGGACGGCGATCCGGCCCGAGGGCATCCCGGTGGGGCCGCGCGCGTGGACGCGGGCGGGCGCTCACACCCCCGCGCGCATGCTCCGCTGCGCGCCCCTGCACATGGCTCTCGCGCCGGGGAGAAGGTGACGGCACCGGTACGGATCGCCGACGCGGCCACGGTCCGGCTGCTGCGCCCCGGTGACCGGGTCGATGTCATCGCCGCCGAGCCGATGCCGCTGGGCGGTATGGACGGCGCGGGCGGCGACGCCCGTGTGGTCGCGCGCGGGGCACTGGTGACGAAGGTGCCGGAGCCGCTGAGCACCGACGGCGCCGCCGGTGCGGCGGACGACGGGGCGTTGGTCGTCCTGTCGGTGCCCCGGTCCACCGCCGCGCGCCTGGCGGGGGCGAGTGCGACGGCGCGGCTGGCGGTGACCCTGTGGTGACGTCAAGTCCCTCGTCCGAGGGACCGAATTGGACAGGCCCTCCTGGCGTTGACGTAGGTTGCGGAGCTGTTTGTTCCACAACCTGTACATGCGAGGAGTGTCCCCGAGGTGAGCGAAAAGAAGGCAAGCGTCTGGCAGGGCTTCAAGGCCTTCCTGATGCGTGGCAACGTCGTCGATCTGGCAGTCGCGGTGGTGATCGGCGCGGCCTTCACGAACATCGTCAACTCGGTGGTGAAGGGAATCATCAACCCGCTCATCGGAGCGGTCGGCACCAAGAACCTGGACAGCTACAACTCCTGTCTCAAGGGCCCCTGCACCGGCACGGGGGACAGCGCGACGGGCGTCCGGATCCTGTGGGGGTCCGTCCTCGGCGCGACCCTCACCTTCGTGATCACCGCTGCGGTCGTGTACTTCCTGATGGTCCTGCCCATGTCGAAGTACCTGGCGAAGGTGGAGGCCCGCAGGAAGGCCAAGGAGGGCACGCAGGAGATCGTCGAGCTGACCGAGCTGGAGGTGCTCAAGGAGATCCGCGACGCGCTGGTCGCTCAGCGGGGCTCGGGGCACAACGAGCGGTAGAGGCGCTCGACGGGGCCCTGCGGGCGGTGCTCCGCCAGGGCTCCCGGGCCTGCCGGACCGGCCCTGCCCGTCGGGTTCAGACGTGGTGGGGCGGCTTCTCGTCCAGGAAGCGCTTCAGGTCGGCGACGCTGTCGCCCTCTGCGGACGGACGCTCGCCCCAACCTCGGTCGGTGTCGTCCGAGGACTGCCGGTCCAGCGGGTCGTCGAAGATCAGCGCGGCCTTCGGGTCGCGCGGCTCGGAGGCGGAGGGGGTGCTCATCCCTCCAGAGTACGGCCCCGGGACCCGCTCGGGTCAGGGCCTGGCCGTCGGCCACGCACCGCGCGAACCTGCGGATTCCGCACAAGATTTTCCGCCCGTTGTCTGCTGTGCTGGTACCCATGACGTCCAGTACGCCCCCGTCGGCCTCTCCCTCTCCTCCCGGGTCCCCCGC
The DNA here is from genome assembly GCF_045041255.1 of Streptomyces sp. NBC_00080. Taxonomy (NCBI): domain Bacteria; kingdom Bacillati; phylum Actinomycetota; class Actinomycetes; order Kitasatosporales; family Streptomycetaceae; genus Streptomyces; species Streptomyces sp. NBC_00080. Next base: position 5,416,438 of record NZ_CP108235.1, on the reverse strand, counting down.
CTCCCCGGCGCCCGTCCGTTTGAAGCCGTTGCGCAGCCTGACCGCGCGCGGGAAGGACGAGACGCACCGGGTCGCCTCGCCCCTCGAGCTCTTCTTCGACCTGTGCTTCGTCGTGGCCATCGCCCAGGCGGGCATCCAACTGGTGCACGCCGTGGCCGAGTCCCATGCGGGCGAGGGCATCCTCAACTACGCGATGGTCTTCTTCGCCATCTGGTGGGCGTGGATGAACTTCACCTGGTTCGCGTCGGCGTACGACAACGACGACGTCCTGTACCGGATCGTCACGCTGGTGCAGATCGCCGGGGTCCTGGTGCTGGCGGCGGGCATCTCGCGGGCGTTCGAGGACCACGAGTTCGTGGCCGTCTGGTTGGGCTACGCGATCATGAGGTTCGCGCTGAGCTTGCAGTGGCTGCGCGTCGCGTGGTCCGCGGAGGGCGCGGAACGGACGATGGCGCTGCGGTACGCGGCGGGCGTGCTGATCTGCCAGATCGGCTGGCTGGGGCTGCTGGTCCTGCCCGAGGACGGCAGGGCATGGTTGTTCCTGGTAATGGCGCCGCTGGAGATGTGCGTGCCGATCTACGCGGAGAAGGACCATCCGACGTCCTGGCATCCGCATCACATCGCCGAGCGCTACGGGCTGTTCACGATCATCGTGCTGGGCGAGACGATCGCGGCGGCGACGGTCGCCGTGAAGTCCGGCATCGACGAGAACGACGCGCTGGGCGAGCTGCTGCCGATCGCGGTGGGCGGGCTGCTGATCGTCTTCGCCGCCTGGTGGATCTACTTCGTGGTGCCCATCCATGGGCATCTGCGCTCCAACAAGCAGGCGTTTCTCTGGGGCTACGGGCACTACGTCGTCTTCGCCTCGGCCGCCGCGATCGGTGCGGGTCTGGAGGTGGCGGTCGAGCAGGCGGTCGGCGAGGCCCATATCTCGACGCGCGCCGCGTCGGCCGCGGTCACCCTGCCGACGGCGCTGTACCTGCTGGCGGTCTGGATCCTGCACGCACGCCACTTCAAGGTGGGCCTGGCCCAGCAACTGGTGCTGCCCGTCGCCGCTCTGCTGGTGATCTGCAGCACCTTCCTCGGCGAGTGGGCGGTCCTCGCGGTCGGCCTGGTGTCGGCGCTGGCGGTGGCGACCGGGACGACCCTGACGGCGCGCCTGGTCGCGCGGGAGTCACGGGAGAGTCCCGGGCAAGCATCGAGCGCGGTGATGTGACGGGGCGTGACACCGCCACGCACGAAGCGGGTCGGGCGAGACTTGCCCCCATGACAGTTGATGCTCTGACGGACGTCGCCGGCCTGCGCGTGGGACACGCCACGCGGACCGGCGACGGTTGGCTCACCGGCACCACGGTCGTCCTCGCACCGGAGGGCGGTGCCGTGGCCGCCGTGGACGTACGCGGTGGCGGTCCCGGCACGAAGGAGACCGACGCCCTCGATCCACGCAATGTGGTGCAGCGGGTCGAGGCGATCGTGCTGACCGGCGGCAGCGCCTACGGGCTCGACGCGGCGTCCGGCGTGATGGCCTGGCTGGAGGAGCAGGGGCGCGGGATTCCCGTCGGCACGGACCCGGCGCACGTCGTGCCGGTGGTGCCCGCCGCCTGCGTCTTCGACCTGGCGCGGGGCGGCGACTTCCGGGCCCGCCCCGACGCTGCCACCGGCCGGGCGGCCGTGGAGGCGGCCGCGGCGACCGCTCCGGGGACTCGGGTGCGGGAGGGATGCGTGGGCGCGGGGACGGGTGCCGTCGTCGGGCCTTTGAAGGGTGGGGTCGGTAGCGCGAGCGTGCTTCTCGACTCGGGGATCACGGTGGCCGCGCTGGTGGTGGTCAACGCCGCGGGATCGGTGACGGATCCGGAGACGGGCGTGCTGTACGGGGAGTTGTTCCAGGGGCGCGCCGAGTATCCAGAGGTCCGCGTGCACGAGGGCGCGCGCCGGCGTCTCGCCGAGGCCACGGCGAAGAACGCGCCTCCCCTGCTCAACACCACGCTCGCGGTGGTCGCCACCGACGCGGACCTGACGAAGGCACAGGGGCAGAAGCTGGCGGGCACGGCGCACGACGGGATCGCGCGGGCCGTGCGTCCCGTGCATCTGCTCAACGACGGGGACACCGTCTTCACGCTCGCGACGGGCGCGCGCCCGCTCGACCCCGGTCATCCGCTCGCTCTGAACGAAGTTCTCGCGGCGGGCGCGGACGTGGTGACGCGCGCGATCGTACGGGCCGTGCGCGCCGCCGAGCCGGTGTCCGGTCCGGGTGGGGCGTGGCCGTCGTACGAGGAGTTGTACGGGGGCCGGTGAACCCGCGGGCCGGGCAAGGCGATTGTCCCGGTTCCGTCACGTGATGGTGTCAACGGCGACCGGAGGGAACCCCACCGGCCGCCGGATCCCTCCTTCTCCACGTACCAGAGCGGATCACTCACATCACACGAAGCTGGAGCAGCCCGTGACAACGGCGGACATAGCGGTGCGGCGCACGGTCGGAGCCTGTGCCGTCCTGGTGGTCGGTGCCCTGACCCTGACCGCCTGCGGGGGCAGCGCCAACGCCAAGGACAAGGACGGGGACGCCAAGGGCGGCACGAACAGCGTCAAGACGTCCACGGCGAAGATCGTCATCTCGGCGAAGGACGGTTCGACGAGCGCGTCGATCAACGCGACCGGCGTGAAGGTCAGCGACGGCCGGCTCACCGAGGTGAAGATGACGGTGGCCGGGTCGGGGCAGGCCGTCGAGGGATCCCTGTCGGCCGACGGCAGCACCTGGAAGCCGAAGGAGCAGCTGGAGCGCGGGACGAAGTACCAGATATCGGCGACCGCGAAGGATGCGAACGGCAAGACCGCCGCCGCCAACTCCATCTTCACCACCGTCTCCTCGGCCAACAGCTTCATCGGGACGTACACGCCGGACAACGGCACCACGGTCGGCGTCGGAATGCCGGTGTCCTTCACCTTCGACAAGACCATCAGTGACACGAAGGCCGTGCAGTCGCACATCACGGTCACCTCCAGCAGCGGCCAGCAGGTGGTCGGGCACTGGTTCGGGGCGCAGCGGCTCGACTTCCGTCCCGAGGAGTACTGGAAGGCCGGCTCCAAGGTGACGATGAAGATCGACCTGGACGGGGTCGAGGGCGCCAACGGCGTGTTCGGGGTACAGAAGAAGACGGTCACCTTCACCATCGGGCGGTCGCAGGTGTCCACGGTCGACGTCGATACGCAGACCATGACGGTGGTGCGGGACGGGCAGACCCTGAAGACGGTTCCGATCTCGTCGGGCAGCCCGGAGCACACCACCTACAACGGGCAGATGGTGATTTCCGAGAAGTTCACGCAGACCCGGATGAACAGCCGGACGGTGGGCCTGGGTGGCGAGTACGACATCCCGGACGTGCCGCACGCGATGCGCCTGACGCAGTCCGGCACCTTCATTCACGGCAACTACTGGTACAACAGGGGAAATCCGCCCTTCGGCCGTACCGGCACCAGCCACGGTTGCGTGGGGCTCGCGGACGCGCAGGGCGCACAGGGTGACACGCCCGCCAAGTGGTTCTACGACAACTCGCTGATCGGCGATGTGGTGATCGTCAAGAACTCGCCCGACAAGACGGTGTCGCCGGACAACGGGCTCAACGGGTGGAACCTGTCCTGGTCCGAGTGGACCGCGGGGAGCTCCTCCTGATCGTCGGAGATGCCCTCTGACCGGCGGTTTCTGATGAGCCGTCGGGCCGTGCGGGAATTTTTCGCGCGGCCCCGGCGTTTTCACGGCGCACGTTTTCTCGGTTCGCGGACATGATGTCCGACCGAGGGGCTACGGTATGCACCCACAAGGTGACATGCAGCAACGCCGGGAGAAACCTTGAGCGTTCCGTACGAGACAACAGCGTACGAACCAGCCGAGTCGCCCGAGTCTCCGGAGGAGCACCTCGCGCGACTGCTCGGTCGCGCCCTGAACTCGTTCGAGCTGCCCGACGAAGCACTGCGGCGGCTCGACTGCGCACTCGCGCATGACAGCTCCCTGCACTCCGCGCACCACAGCGCGGGCCTGCACCGGGAGACGTACCGGCACACCTGGCTGCTGGCCGACGGCTGCGCGCTCACGCTGTGGGAGCTCGTGCACAACACCGCGCCGGGCAGCGAGCCGCAGCACGAGGTGTACGTCGACGAGGAGGAGCTGCGGGCCGCCACGGCCCGGCTGCCCCTGCCGTCGGACACTCCGGACTTCGAACTGCCGGTGCTGGTGCAGCTGTCGCCGGTCCCCGGGCCCCGGCATGTGTACGTGCCGGACGACTCGGCGGACCACGCGCGCAGACTGCTGCGCCGCGCGGAGAACCCCGACCAGCCCGACGCGGACACGGCCGCGCTGCTGAAGTCGGCGTTCGCGCACCAGATCACCCAGGCTTTCGGACGCCCCTGCCGCGCGGGCAGGATCGGGCTGGGCTACTCGCTCTACGAGCACGCGTTCCTACTGGGGGACGGCCGGGAGATCTCCCTGTGGGAGGTCGAGCACACGGCGACGCCCGACGGTCGGCACATGTGCGAGGTGTACGTGTCCGAGGCCGCGGCCCGGGACGCGATGGAACGCCGGGCGGCGCAGGTCTCCTGAGCCGTTCAGCGGCCCGCCCGGCCGTCGGTCAGCGGCCCCCGCCGAGCTGTCGTACGAGGCCGGCGAAGGCGTCCCGCTCGGCCGGGGTCAGTTCGACGGCCTCGCGGCCGGGACCGGACTGCCGTTGGCGCGGGAGGGCGGGCAGCACTGGCGGGGTGGGGAGCGCGGTGCGGGCCTCGCTGCCCGAGCGGCTGCGCCGCAGGATGCGGGTCACGAAGATCAGCCAGGCGATGGACGCCACGGCGAGAACCGTGAGGACCGCCAGCTGAGGGAACGTTAGATGCACGGGCATACCGACCAGTAGACACCACGGTCCGGGACCTGTGTCCCGGACCGTGACGTATCTCGCATGCCACACACATCACGCAGATCACTCAGACCGCGCGATAGGCCTGTTCGGTGCGGAGATCCGTGAATCACCGCAGATGGTCACCAGTAGCCGCAACCTGCGGCAGGCAGCTTCGCCCTGCGGGGGCAGCTTCAACCGGTGGCCGGAGGCCGCGGCCGGAGTCGGCCGCGGCCCGTCGCAGGCTAGGCGGCCACCGGCTGCTTCGCCTCCGCCGTCGTGGCAGCCGCGGATTCCTGCGTCGTACCGGGCTCGACGGCGCCCGGGGCCGGCTTGCGCATGCCCTTGAGGACGACGACCACGGCCGTCGTCACGCACACGCCCGCCGCGATGGCGACCAGGTACAGGAACGGGTTGCCGATCAGCGGGACCACGAAGATGCCGCCGTGCGGGGCGCGGAGCGTGGCACCGAAAGCCATCGACAGGGCGCCGGTGACCGCGCCGCCCGCCATCGAGGCCGGGATGACGCGCAGCGGGTCGGCCGCAGCGAACGGGATCGCGCCCTCGGAGATGAAGGAAGCGCCCAGGACCCAGGCGGCCTTGCCGTTCTCGCGCTCGGTCGGGGTGAAGAGCTTCTTGCGGACGGTGGTCGCGAGCGCCATGCCCAGCGGCGGGACCATGCCCGCGGCCATCACGGCGGCCATGACCTTCATCGCGGAGTCGCTGGGGTCCTGGACGGCGATGCCGGCCGTGGCGAAGGCGTACGCGACCTTGTTGACGGGGCCGCCGAGGTCGAAGCACATCATCAGGCCGAGCAGCACACCCAGCAGGACGGCGTTGGTGCCGGAGAGACCGGCCAGCCAGTCCGTCATGCTCTTCTGGGCCTGGGCGATGGGCTTGCCGATCACGACGAACATCAGGAAGCCGACGATCAGCGAGGAGATCAGCGGGATCACCACCACCGGCATGATGCCGCGCAGCACCGGCGGGATCTTGATCCGCTGGATCGCGAGGACGATGCCGCCCGCCAGCAGACCGGCGACCAGGCCGCCGAGGAAGCCGGCGGCGATGTTGGAGGCGATCATGCCGCCGACGAAGCCGGGCACGAGACCGGGCCGGTCCGCCATGCCGTACGCGATGTAGCCGGCCAGGACCGGGATGAGGAAGCCGAAGGCGACGCCGCCGATCTGGAACAGCAGGGCGCCCCAGCTGTCGACCTGGGTCCAGGAGAAGTGCTCCATGACCGAGGGCGCCTTGTTGATCTCCCAGCCGCCGATCGCGAAGCCGAGGGCGATCAGCAGACCGCCGGCGGCGACGAACGGGACCATGTAGCTGACGCCCGTCATGAGCCACTTGCGCAGCTTGGTGCCGTAGCTGTCGCCGGACTCGCCGGTCCGCTCGACGGGCGTCCCGTCCTTTGCCGACGCGCTCACCTCACCGCGCGCCGCCTTCCCGCGCACCTCGGTGATGAGTGCGGCGGGCCGGTTGATGCCCGCCTTCACGCCGACGTCCACGGTGGGCTTGCCGGCGAAGCGGTCCTTGTCGCGTACGGGGACGTCGTGGGCGAAGATCACGCCGTCCGCCGCGGCGATGACGGCCGGGTCGAGCCGGGTGAAGCCGGCCGAGCCCTGCGTCTCGACGACCAGTTCGACGCCTGCCTCGCGGCCCGCGTTCTCCAGGGACTCGGCCGCCATGTAGGTGTGGGCGATGCCGGTCGGGCAGGAGGTGACGGCGACGATCCGGAAGGGCCGCGCGGCCTCGGCGTCCGTGTCCTCACCGGTGGCCGTGTCGGCGTCGGCGGAGGCCGCCGCCGACGCCGACACGGAGTCTGCGGTGGTGCTCTCGGCCTCGGCTGCCGGGGCGTCGGTGGCCGGGGCTTCAGCAGCCGCGGCGTAGGCGCTCGGGGCCGCGTCGCCGCGGATCAGCGCCGCCGCGGCCGCCGCGTCGCCGGCCGAGCGCAGCGCGTCGGTGAACTCGGCGTTCATCAGCTGCCGGGCGAGCGACGACAGGATCGTCAGATGGGCGTCGTCCGCGCCGGCGGGGGCGGCGATCAGGAAGATCAGGTCGGCGGGTCCGTCGGGGGCGCCGAAGTCGATGCCGGTGGCGCTGCGCCCGAAGGCGAGGGTCGGTTCGGTGACGTGGGCGCTACGACAGTGCGGGATGCCGATGCCGCCGTCGAGGCCGGTGGGCATCTGGGCCTCACGGGCGGCCACATCGGCGAGGAAGCCCTCCAGGTCGGTCACCCGGCCCAGGGCGACCATGCGCTCGGCGAGGGATCGCGCCGCCGCTTCCTTTGTTTCGACGGACAGGTCGAGATCGACCAGGTCCGCGGTGATCATGTCGCTCATCGCGGGCTCCTTCGCACGCGTATCGCCCGGGGCGTGGGGTGGTGGGCGAGGGTGGGGAAATCGGGGACGGGGGTTGCTGCGGCGGTGCATCGGGGGGAGGTGAGGGGTGCGGAGGCGGGGCCGGGGAAACCCCGCCTCCGCGGGGTGGCAGGCGGGTTCGGGCCATGCCTCCCCTGATCGGCAGGGCGCCACGGGCGGCCCGGCCGACCATGTCGAGCGGCGAGTAACGAGGAGCTTCGCCGCTCGACGACCGGTTCGCCGGGCAGCCCGGGAAACGCGGGAGCCGTCGCCGCCACGAAGGACGCCGGGGCCGTCGCCGGCGCGGACAACGCGGGGGTCCCCGTCAATGCGGACCGCACAGGAGTCCTCGTCGGCACGGACACCGTAGGAGTCCTCGGCATCACGGAACGCACAGGTGTCCTCATCCGTACGGACGACGCGGAAGTCACCGTCGGCGCGGACACCTCGGGGTTCGTCGTCATGACACCGGCTCCTTCAGTTCACGGTCGAGCGGCACCTGCGCCGTGACCGTCACCGCCGCCGGGTCCAGGTCGTCCGGGGTCGGCATCACGCTGCCGGGCAGCTGGACGGCCGCCGCTCCGTGGGCGACTGCGGAGGCGAGCGCCGTGGGGCCGCTGCCACCGGCGACGAGAAAGCCGGCGAGGGAGGAGTCGCCCGCACCCACGTTGCTGCGTACGACGTCGACGCGGGCGCTCGCGAACCAGGTACCCGTGTCCTCCACGAGCAGCTGTCCGTCGGCGCCCAGGCTCGCGAGCACGGCACGGGCGCCCATGCCGCGCAGTTCCTCGGCCGCCTTCACCGCGTCGCCGACGGTGGCCAGGGGGCGCCCGACGGCCTCCGCGAGCTCCTCGGCGTTCGGCTTCACCACGTCGGGCCGCTCCCGCAGCGCTTCCAGGAGCGCACGCCCGGAGGTGTCCAGGGCGATGCGCGCTCCCCCGGCGTGCGCCCGGGCTACCACCTCGGCGTACCAGGAGGGCGCGAGGCCGCGCGGCAGGCTGCCGCAGCAGGCGATCCAGTCGGCGTCGCGGGACTGCTCGCGGACCGTCTCCAGGAGCAGTTCCTGCTCCTCCGGGGACAGCTCGGGACCGGGTGCGTTGATCTTCGTCAGGACGCCGTCGGACTCCGCGAGCGCGATGTTCGAGCGGGTTGCTCCGGTGACCGGGACCGGCGCGACCTCGATGCCCTGCGCGTCGAGCAGGTCGGCGACGAGCGCGCCCGGCGCACCGCCCAGGGGCAGAACGGCGACCGTGCGCCGTCCGGCGGCCGCGACGGCGCGCGAGACGTTCACGCCCTTGCCGCCCGGGTCCATCCGCTCGCCGGTGGCGCGGATGACCTCGCCGCGGTCGAGGGAGGGGACCTCGTAGGTGCGGTCCAGGGACGGGTTGGGGGTGACGGTGAGGATCATGCGCGTACTACTTCCGTGCCGTCGCGCTCGATGGCGGCCGCGTCGTCGGGGCTCAGCCCGCTGTCGGTGATCAGCAGGTCCACGTCGCTCAGGTCGCCGAAGCGGGCGAAGTGCTCCTGGCCGTGCTTGGCGGAGTCGGCGAGCAGCACCACGCGGCGCGCGGCGGCGACGGCCGCCCGCTTCACCGCGGCCTCGGCGAGGTCGGGGGTGGTCAGACCGTGCTCGGCGGAGAACCCGTTGGCGGCGACGAACAGGACGTCTGCGCGGATCTCGCCGTACGCCCGCAGCGCCCACGCGTCCACGGCGGCGCGCGTACGGTGCCGTACGCGCCCCCCGACGAGGTGCAGTTGCATGCCCGGGTGGTCCGCGAGGCGGGCCGCGATGGGCAGGCTGTGCGTGACGACGGTGAGTTCGGCCTCGAGCGGGAGGGCCGCGGCCAGGCGGGCGACCGTGGTGCCCGCGTCGAGGATCATCGTGCCCTCGGTGGGCAGTTCCGTGAGGGCCGCCTTGGCGATGCGGTCCTTCTCGTCGGCGGAGGTGCCTTCGCGTTCGGCGAGGTCCGGTTCGAAGTCGAGGCGTCCGGCCGGTATGGCACCGCCGTGCACGCGGCGCACCAGGCCGGCTCGGTCGAGGGCCTTCAGATCGCGGCGGATCGTCTCCGCCGTGACCTGGAACTCCTCGGCCAGCGACAGGACGTCCACCCGGCCGCCGTCACGGGCGAGCCGCAGGATCTCCTGCTGCCGCTCCGGTGCGTACATGTCTGTTCTCCTCCGACCGGTACCAGCTTTATGCCCGAACCTGTGGTTTCGCCACGGAGGCTACGCCCGGATTTCCGGAAAGTAAACAGGTTCGGACGTGATTCGGGCATGAACGGACTTCCGCTTCCGCGCCAGGGCACGCACGCGTGGAGCCCGACGCCACTCCAGCGCCAGGACACGCACGCGTGGAGCCCGTCACCACCCCAGCGCCAGGACACGCGTGAGGGGCCCGTCACCACTCGGGTGACGGGCCCCTCATGCGGGAACGTCCGCTCAGGCGACGAGCTCGCGCTCCCGGTCCCCGGAGGGGGCCGCCTCCGGGGCGTCCTCGGCGCCGCCCTCCACGTGCTGGGCCGGCCGCTTGGGCAGGGCGAACATCAGCAGGAAGATCGCGAACATGACCAGGGCCACCCAGCCGAGGGCGTGCTCGAAGGCGTTCACGAAGGCGGGGCCCACCTCGGCCGGGGTCAGCCGGTCGCCGATCCGGCCGAAGAAGACGACGGCGACCAGACCGAGCCCGAGCGCGTTGCCCATCTGCTGGACGGTGTTGATCAGCCCGGACGCCGAACCGGCGTGCTCGCGCGGCACGTCCGACAGCACCGCGTCCGTCAGCGGGGCGACGATCAGTCCCATGCCGACGCCCATCACGACCAGCGGAAGCGCCATCTGCCACGGGGCGATGCCGAGGCCGTAGTGCTCGGACTCCCAGATGTAGAGGAGTACGCCGATGGCCATCGTCAGGGCGCCCGTCTGCAGCACCTTGCGCCCGAAGCGCGGAACCAGCTTCTGCACGGACAGCCCGGCGGCCGTCGAGACGGCGAGCGAGAACGGGACCCCGGTCAGGCCCGCCCGCAGCGGGCTCCAGCCCAGGCCGGTCTGCATGTACAGCGTCCAGACCAGGAAGAACACACCGAGACCGACCCCGAAGACGGTCTGCACGGCGACGCCCGCCGCGAAGCTGCGCACCCGGAAGAGGGAGAGCTCGATCAGCGGCGAGCCGTCCCGTACGCCCTTGCGCCGCTCGTACGCGACCAGCGCCCCGAAGACACCGATCGAGCCGGCCATCGACACGTACCCCCACACCGGCCAGTCCAGCTCGCGGCCGCGGGTGAGCGGGTAGAGCAGCATGAGCAGGCCGAGGGTGACCAGGACGACGCCGACGAGGTCCAGCTTCAGCGCCTTCGGCGCCTTGGACTCCGTGATGAAGCGGCTGCCGAGGATCAGTCCCGCGATGCCGACCGGCAGGTTGATGAGGAAGATCGGCCGCCACTCCAGACCGAACAGGTTCCACTCCGTCAGCAGCGCGCCGAGCAGCGGTCCGGAGACGGCGCCCAGCCCGACGATCGCGCCGAAGAGCCCGAAGACCTTCCCCCGCTCGTGCGCCGGGAAGGTGGCGTGCACGATCGACAGCACCTGCGGCACCATCATCGCCGCCATGGCTCCCTGCAGGATGCGGGAGGCGACCAGCATCTCCGGGTTCGCGGCGAACCCGCACAGCGCGGAGGCGAGGGTGAAGCCGCCGATGCCGAGGAGGAACAGCCGCTTGCGGCCGTGGATGTCACCGAGCCGGCCGCCGGTGATGAGCCCGGCGGCGAAGGCGAGCGCGTAACCGGCGGTGATCCACTGGATCTGGCTCCAGGAGGCGCCCGCGTCCTGCCGGATGGAGGGGATGGCGATGTTGACGATCGTGACGTCGACAAGGTCCATGAAGGCCGCGGTCATCACGATGGCGAGTGCGAGCCAGCGACGGCGGTCACCCGGCGCCGCCTGCGCCGTTCGAGGGTCGGGCGAGGACTCGGGCGAGGTCTCGAGGGAGGTCTCCGTGGAGGTCATGGTGTGACAGTAGGACCGCACTAGGTCAGATCGTGTCCTAGTTCTACGGCATCCTCGGATGCATGACGACGGACACTCCGGCTCGGCTGCTCCAGCTCCTCTCACTCCTCCAGACGCCCCGCGAATGGCCCGGCGGCGAGCTCGCCGACCGGCTCCGGGTCTCCCGCCGCACGGTCCGACGGGACATCGACCGGCTGCGTGAGCTGGGATATCCGGTGCAGGCGACCCTGGGCTCGGACGGCGGGTACCGGCTGGTCGCGGGCAAGGCGATGCCACCGCTGGTGCTCGACGACGAGGAGGCGGTGGCGATCGCCGTCGGCCTGCGGGCGGGGGCGGGTCACGCGCTGGAGGGCGTCGACGAGGCGTCCGTACGGGCCCTGGCCAAGCTGGAACAGGTGCTGCCGGCCCGGCTGCGCCACCGCGTCTCCACCCTCCAGGCCGCGACCACACCGCTGACCAGCGGGGACGGCGCGAGCATCGCACCGGAGACGCTGACCGCCATCGCCTCGACGGTGGCCGGGCAGGAACGGCTGCGGTTCGCCTACCGCACGAAGGACGGCACGGAGTCGCGTCGTCTGACCGAGCCCTACCGGCTCGTGTCCACGGGCCGGCGGTGGTACCTCGTGGCGTACGACCTCGACCGCGACGACTGGCGGACCTTCCGGGTGGACCGGGTCGAGGCCCCGTTCGCGACCGGGGCCCGCTTCACCCCGCGCGAGCTGCCCACGGGAAGCGCGGCGGAATACCTCCGGCGGTCCATCCAACTCCGCCCTGACGCCTACGAGTACGAACTCGACGTCACGTTCGAGGCGCCGGCGGATTTCGTGACGACCCGCCTGCCGACGTGGCTGGGAACTCCGGTCGCGAACCCTGACGCGGCGGCGGACACCGACGGCGGGAGCGGATGCCGGCTGCGGGGGACGACCCATCACCCGGTCGAGTGGGTGGCGATGCGACTGGCGACGCTGGGCTGCGAGTTCTCGGTCCAGGGCCCGCCGGAACTTGTGCAGTGCGTAAGGGAGTTGGGCGGACGATTGAGCCGGTCGGCCGGTACAGCGGGCACGGCCGGTACAGCGGGTACGGCCGGTACAGCGGGCGCGGCCGGTACGGCCGGTACAGCGGGTACGGCCGGTACAGCGGGCGCGGCCGGTACGGCCGGTACAGCGGGTACGGCCGGTACAGCGGGCGCGGGTTAGGGCTCCTCCGCCGGGTTCTCTTCCCACGCGAACCCGCGCAGAGCCCGCAGGTTGCGCAACGCCAGCTCTGCCGGGCCCTGCCGGCCGGTGGGAGGGGAGTCGGTCACCGCCCAGCTTTCCACCGCGACCCGTACCGCGGCCCCGGCCACCGCCGCGGTGAAGCGCTGATAGGGCGAGGCAACGTTGTCGGGAGCGGGCGTGGGGGCGGAGGTTGCATCGGCAGCGGCGCCGGAAGTGACGTCGGAAATGGCCTCGGAAGTGCTCTCGGAAGTGCTCTCGGAAGCCGGTGTACGGGACGACGCCGCCGTCCGCTCCGTCAGGACCTGCGCGAGCGTCGCCTCCGAGGTGTGGCAGACCTCCGCCCAGACCTTGCCCAGGGCGGGGCTGGTTCCGGCCAGCCGGATCAGGGTGCGGACCCACTCCCAGGACGCCGCCGACACTCCACGGCCGGGAACGAGGGTGTACCGCACCGCGTGCTCCAGGGCCTCCGGCACGGTCAGTTCGGCCGGCGCCTCGCGTACCGCCTCCGCCCAGCGCTGCGCCCCCGCCGCGTAGAGCGGGGCGACGGCCTCCTCCTTGGTCGCGAAGTACCGGTAGAAAGTGCGCGGGGCGATGCCCGCGGCCAGGGCGATGTCCTCGGCACGGGTGGCCTTCAGGCCCCGGCTGACGAAGAGGCCTGCCGCCGCACGGGCGATCTCCATACGGGTCGCCGCTTTGCGCCGCTCGGTCAGCGAAGCCGAAGCGGGGTGAGAGGTCGAGCTGATCACGTCGGCAGGCTATGCCCATGTGGCACAATCTGCCATTCGGGCGGGCCACCCCGTGGTTCAGGTACGGGGTGCCCCGCCCTCTCAGCGTGCCCGTCCCCCGTGTCATATGCCCGGCGGGGCATGTGCGCCCGCAATCCCCGCCCGGACAGGAAGTCTGAAGGCCCGGGTACGAAGAGGAGCCGGGCCCCGGCGCCTGGGGGGAGAGGCACCGAAGCCCGGCTCGGGGAAAGTCCCGGCGCCGGGGGGATGTGCGTCGGGACTTGGCTCATGTGCGGCGGAGATCCGGGGAAGGGCTGCGAGGTCGGGTCGGCCCGAACTCCTGTGCCGACTCGGACTCCCGTGCCCAGAAGTCTTGTTCCCGCGCTTCTCGCCATTGAAGCGGCGTTCCTCCGCCATGTTTGCGCGGCTCTCCACCACCCGGCGCACGCGGGCGGAACCCGGCACCACCAGGCGCCTCAAGCCCATTCGCCGCAACTCCGGGCCGTGACGCAGGCGCCCATTCGGCCGCGAGCCGCGCGGCGACTCCGAATCGGCCCGCGCACCGACGCGGCGAAAACACCGACTTCAGCCGCGAGGCACCGCACGTACTCGACGCACGTCAGCCGAACGACTCACGCGCCGCGCCTCTCGTCGACCAACTCCCGGCTCCCGACGGGGTGATGGCCCGATGCCCACCGCACCGGCGCCACCCCCGGCCGATCACCGACAGCCGCCACCGGCCACCGGCCGTCGCCCCTCGACGATCGGCAGGGCAGGCCCGGAGCCCTTACCGCCCGACGGAGCGTCACGCACCGTTCGACCGAGGGAGGCTCCGGCGCCTTACGCCGCCGCCTCGAAGCCCGTGTCGCGGGCCAGCTTCTTCAGTTCCAGCAGGGCGTGCTTCTCGATCTGGCGGATGCGTTCCCGCGTCAGACCGTGTTCCTTGCCGACCTCGGTCAGGGTGCGCTCGCGGCCGTCGTCGATGCCGTACCGCATCTTGATGATGGAAGCCGTGCGCGGCTCGAGACGGTCGATGAGGCCGTCCAGCTCCTCGCTGCGCAGCAGGGTCATGACGGACTGCTCCGGCGAGACCGCGGACGTGTCCTCCAGCAGGTCGCCGAACTGGGTCTCACCCTGGTCGTCGACCGCCATGTTCAGCGAGACCGGGTCCCGGGCCCAGTCCAGGACATCCGTGACGCGCTCCGGCGTCGAGCCGAGCTCGGTCGCGATCTCGGCGGGCTCGGGGTCACGGCCGTTCTCGCGGTTGAACTCGCGCTGGACACGACGGATCCGGCCGAGCTCCTCCACCAGGTGGACGGGCAGGCGGATCGTGCGCGACTGGTCCGCTATCGAGCGCGTGATGGCCTGACGGATCCACCAGGTCGCGTACGTCGAGAACTTGAAGCCCTTGCGGTAGTCGAACTTCTCGACCGCGCGGACCAGACCGGCGTTGCCCTCCTGGATGAGGTCGAGGAGCGGGAGACCGCTACGGGGGTAGCGGCGGGCCACCGCGACGACCAACCGGAGGTTGGAGCGGATGAAGACATCCTTGGCCCGCTCGCTCTCGGCGACCAGGGCCTCCAGTTCTTCGCGCGTGGCGACCGACCGCGACTCCTCGTCGCCGTCGAGGACCTGCTGCGCGAAGACACCCGCCTCGATGATCTGTGACAGCTCGACTTCCTTGGCGGCGTCGAGCAGAGGTGTGCGCGCGATTTCGTCGAGGTACATGCCGACCAGGTCGCGGTCGGCGATCTCGCCGCCATGGGCGCGAACACTGCGGGCCGCGTCGGTCGTCTCGCCGTTGGCGGACTTGCGACGGGCGACGGCACGGGTTGCCATGCGTGCTCCCTTGCGATGGAGGTTCAGCGGGTGGCCCTTCAGACACCAGGCACTCTCGGACTCGGACTCTCCTCGGGTGCCCTGCATCTGATGGAAACAACGACTGGAATCAGGACAGAATTCCCAACCCGCACCCCGATTTTTATGATCTTGCAGTACCCTGTCCGACCACGCGAGGAGGCGCGATGTTGTCGGAACGTACAGAGGTGCAGGTCAGGCCGGGAGTCGAGGGTGACCTCGAAGCCCTCACGAGCCTCTACAACCACTATGTACGTGAGACGCCCATCACGTTCGACACCGTGGCGTTCACTCCGGAAGAGCGACGTCCTTGGCTGCTCTCCCACCCTGAAGACGGGCCGCACCGCCTGATGGTTGCCACGGAAGCGGACTCACAGGACGTCCAGGGGATCTCACAGCAAATCCTGGGTTACGCCACATCCAGCGCCTACCGACCGAAGGCGGCCTACTCCACCTCCGTGGAGGTGACGGTCTACGTCGCTCCGCACGCCGGCCGGCGCGGGATCGGCACGCTCCTCTACCAGGCGCTCTTCGACGCACTGGCCGGCGAGGACCTGCACCGCGCCTACGCGGGCATCGCGCAACCGAACGAAGCGTCCGCGCGGCTGCACGAACGCTTCGGTTTCCGGCACGTCGGCACGTACCGCGAGGTGGGCCGCAAGTTCGACCGCTACTGGGACGTGGCCTGGTACGAGAAGGAGCTCTGACCCCGGGCGGAGCCCCGGCCCCGGACGGAGCCCCGGGACCCCCGCAGGGGCGTCAGCCGAACTGCACGGAGCGCTTCGCCATTCCCATCCAGAACCCGTCGATCACGGACCTCTGCGCGTCCAGTTCGCCGGACATCTCCGCCGCGCCCATGGTCACGAAGAGCGGGGCGAAGTGCTCGGTGCGCGGGTGGGCGTACCGGCCGGCCGGGGCCTTGTGCAGGAAGTCCAGCAGGCCGTCCCAGTCGCGGGTCTCCAGCGCGTTCCGGCCCCAGTCGTCGAACTCCGAGGACCAGGTGGGCACTCCCCCGCCGGTGTGCCGCAGCGCGGCCAGGTTGTGGGTGAAGAAGCCGGAGCCGACGATCAGGACGCCCTCGTCGCGCAGCGGCGCGAGCTTTCGGCCGATCTCCATCAGCTTCACGGGGTCGAGGGTCGGCATGGAGATCTGGAGGACCGGGATGTCGGCGGCCGGGAACATCTCGACGAGCGGCACGTAGGCGCCGTGGTCGAGGCCGCGGTCGGGGATGTCCTGCACGGGGATACCAGGGGCGCGCAGCAGCTTCCGTACGCTCTCGGCGAGCTCGGGTGCGCCGGGGGCGCCGTACTTCACCCGGTAGTAGTGCTCGGGGAAGCCCCAGAAGTCGTAGACCAGGGGGACCGGGTCGACGGCACCCAGGGCGAGGGGGGCCTCCTCCCAGTGGGCGGAGACCATCAGGATCGCCTTGGGGCGGGGCAGGTCGGCGGACCAGGCGGCGAGTTCGCCGGGCCAGATCGGGTCGTCCGCGAGGGGCGGGGCGCCATGGCTGAGGTAGAGCGCGGGCATGCGCTCCCGGGGGAGGGCACGCTCCTGAGGTGCGGCGGACATGGCGACTGCTCCTTCCGGGACCTCGGCCCCTGACTTCGGATACACCCGACTCCGGAAACCCGACTCCGGACATCCGGCTCCGGATACATCCGGCTTCGGACGCTTCTGGCACCGAACACCCGTGGCACCGACCACTTCCGAACCGGACGCCTCCCGGTGCGAGTGCTTCGCGACGGTTGATTGAAATCTAAAACGTCAACATCGCTGAGCATATTCCCGATTGGTTTAATTTTCAAGGAGAAGACGTTTACAGTGGAGTACATGACGAAGGCACCCGCATCCGCTGACGAGCCCCGGTGGCTCACCGCCGAGGAGCAGCGCATCTGGCGCTCCTACGTGCACGCCACGACCCTCCTCGAAGATCACATGGACCGCCAGCTCCAGCGTGAAGCGGGTATGCCGCACATCTACTACGGCCTCCTCGTCAAGCTCGCCGAGTCCACCCACCGGCGCCTGCGGATGACCGAGCTCGCCAAGTACGCGAAGATCACCCGCTCGCGTCTCTCCCACGCCATCGCCCGGCTGGAGAAGAACGGCTGGGTGCGCCGCGAGGAGTGCGACTCCGACAAACGCGGCCAGTTCGCCGTACTGACCGACCAGGGCCTGGAGGTGCTCAGGCGCGCCGCGCCGGGCCATGTCGCCGTCGTACGCCACGCGGTGTTCGACCGGCTCACCCCGGAACAGCAGAAGTCCCTCGGCGAGATCATGCAGATCGTCGCCGAGGGACTTCAGCCCGATGAAGCGGGTGCGGACCTGCCCTGGCTCCGCTAGTCGCCCAGCCGGGTCAGTGGACCATCACCGGGACCGCGGCGTCCTCGCCGTCCTCCGCTCCCGAGCCCGCGACCGCGCCCATGTCCGGCTTGCCGGCGTTGACGAGCGTGAAGGCGATGGTCGCGGCGGCGACCAGGATGCCGACGGCGAACCAGATGGCGCTGGTGTAGCCGTGCACCATGCCCTCCAGCTGCACCAGCTGCTGCTGGGGCCTGGAGGTGGCGCCGGCGACGTGGTCCTTGATGTACGAGGTCGTCGCGGACGCGGCGATGGTGTTCAGCAGGGCGGTGCCGATCGCGCCGCCCACCTGCTGCGAGGTGTTGACCATCGCGGAGGCGACACCGGCGTCACGCGGCTCGATGCCGTACGTGGCCAGGGACATGGCCGGCATGAACGCCGTACCCATACCGAGGCCGAGCAGCAGCATCGCCGGCATCAGCACGGCCGCGTACGAGGTGTCGACCTCCATCTGGGTCAGCAGCAGCATGCCGAGGGCGGCGACCAGGAAGCCGGGACCCATCAGCAGACGCGGGGCGACCCGGGTCATCAGACGGGTGCCGATCTGGGTGGAGCCGGTGATCATGCCCGCGATCATCGGAAGGAAGGCGAAACCGGTCTTGACCGGCGTGTAGCCCTTCACGATCTGCAGGTAGTAGGTCAGGAAGAGGAACAGACCGAACATCGAGATGATCGCGAGGCCGAGGGAGAGGTAGATCCCGCCGCGGTTGCGCTCGGTGATCACGCGCAGCGGCAGCAGCGGGGCCTTGACCTTCGACTCGACGATCACGAAGGCGGCCAGCAGCACGGCGGACGCGACGAACATGCCGATCGTCACCGAGTCGCTCCAGCCCTCGGACTCGGCGCGGGTGAAGCCGTAGACCAGGGAGACCAGGCCGAGGGTGGACAGGATGACGCCCGGGATGTCGAGAGCGGAGCGGTTGCGGCCGCCCTCGGGCTCACGGATGACGAAGTACGCGCCGGCCGCGGCGACGATCGCGAACGGGATGTTCACGAAGAACGTCCAGCGCCAGTCCAGGTACTCGGTGAGGAAACCACCGAGGATGAGGCCGACGGCGCCACCACCACCGGCGATCGCTCCGTAGATGCCGAAGGCCTTGGCGCGCTCCTTGGCGTCCGTGAACATCACGGCGAGCAGGGAGAGCGCGGCGGGCGCGAGCAGGGCGCCGAACGCGCCTTGCAGGGCGCGGGCACCGAACATCATCGCCTCGTTGGCGGCGGCGCCACCGAGCGCGGAGGCCGCGGCGAAGCCGCCCAGACCGACGACGAAGGCGCGCTTGCGGCCCCACAGGTCGGCTATGCGGCCACCGAAGAGCAGCAGGCCGCCGAAGGCGAGGGCATAGGCGGTGACGATCCACTGCCGGTTGCCGTCGGAGATGCCCAGGTCCTGCTGGGCGGAGGGCATCGCGATGTTCACGATGGTGGCGTCGAGGACGACCATCAGCTGGGCGAGGGCGATGAACGCCAGCGCTTTCCAGCGGTTGGCGTCCGGGCCACCCGTCTTACCGGGGGCCTTCAGGGCTGTTTCAGACATGGGAATACCCGCTTCGGGACTTCGTGACGGAAAAGAAGTGAGGTAAAGGGCGGCTCGTCGGCGCTGACGGGCCGTTGCTCGGCGGCGTGCTGGGGCGTGATGAGTGTGATGAGTCGTGAGGTTCAGCGACGGTCACCGGAAGTCACCGTCGGCACGTGAGGGCGACCGAGGCCACCGGGATCACCGGGCACCGGCGACCACCGGCGAGGGTGATGACGACTGCTGCTGCGGTTCCGCGAACCGCTCGTTCAGGCCTGGCGCAGATCCTCCAGGGTCACGGCCGAACCCGGCAGGACCGACGGGGCCGGGGCCCGTAGTCCGTCCAGGAACACCTGAAGGTGGCGGTGGACGAAGCGGTCGGCGTTCAGGCAGCCGGTACCGGCCGGGGGCCGGCTGAGCTGGGCCACCGCGATCATCACGTCCCCCACGCCGACGTCGGGCCTGAGCTGCCCGGCCGCCTTCGCACGGTCCATGACTTCCCCGATGATCCGCTCGACCCGTTCACGCGCGGCTTCGAGGTCGGGGTGGTGCTCGTCGAAGGTGCTGGAGATCATCGGGCACAGCGCACTGAGCCGCTCCTCGGCGGAGGCGTGCACGAACCGTTCCAGCGCCCCGAACGCGTCGCTCTCGGCGAGGGCGACCTGTCCGGCCTGGACCATGCGGTCCAGCACCGAGCAGACGACCTCGCGCACCAGGGCGTCACGGTCGGGAAAGTTGCGGTACACCGTGGCATTGCCGACGCCGGCCCGGCGGGCGATCTCGTCGAGCGGCACATCGGCACCGAACTCGACGAACATCTCGCGGGCGGCGGTGACGATCCGCTCCCGGTTGCGCAGAGCGTCGGCACGGGGCCGGGTCACCTTACGCACGGTGGGGGTAGCGGTCGCGGTCTGCACGGCGCACTCCTTCTGACGTTTCGGATGTTTCCGGTGTTTCTGGTGTTTCGAGTTCTGACGTACCGGACGTTTCGAGATCCTGACGATCCGGGGATCGACTCCCCGTTTCGCTCGGACACATGGCTAAACGGGGACGGCGTCCCCGGTTATTTCCCAAACCCGGAAGTTTCTTGATGTGACCTGGATCACGCATCGAACCGGGCGGCCGGGGGCGGGCGGCACAGCCGGAGCAGGAGCGGCCGAGAAGGGCTGCGACCAGGGGATGTGCGCGCCCGAACGGGACCGTCGGAGCCGTACCGGTCGGTAATCCACGATCGGTCTCCTCCAGCGCGCGCCCGCCTGCACCCCGTCGGAGGGTGATCGAAAGGGTGCAGCCGGTGATCGGTGGCTGCCTGGAGCGAAAGGCCCCCTGCATGCAGCCGCAGCCCCTGCGCACCGCCCCGGCCCGCGCAGGCGAGCCACTCCGCCGCCGGATACGCCCGCGCCGTGTCGCCGCCCTCGCCTCCGTCTCCGTGCTGACGCTCGCGGTCAGCACGTCGGCCGGATCCGGACACCTCGCGCCGGCCCCCGGTGCGACGACGGCCGGCGCGGGCCCCGTCTCCCTGGCCCGTTCCTCCGCCCTCGCCCCCTGCATGATCAACGGCCGCGCCACCGTCCAGATGTCCGAGGGCCTCCCTACGCCGGGCGGCTACTCCCGCTCCACCGGCACCGTCCGCGCCCTCACCCTGATGATCGACTTCTCCGACGCGCCCGGCCGGGGCAGCGCGCTGAACCGCTACCGCGAGTTCTTCCCGCAGACCGAGGAATGGTTCCGTACGGCGTCCTACGGCCGCCTCGACTACCGCGCCGAGACTCCGATCCGGCGCTGGCTGCGCATGCCCAAGCCGTTCCGCGAGTACGGCATAGAGCGTGGCGCGCCCTTCGACCCCGGCTACCGCGAACTCGTCCAGGACATCGTGGCCTCCGCCGACCCGACGGTGGACTTCCGCTCGTACGACCTCCTGAACGTGCTGGTCACCCCGAACGCGGGCCCCTCCGCCCTGGACACGGTCCTTTCGGTGACGTTCGCCGGCAACGCCGAGGCGCCGGTCGCCGACGGGGTCACCGTGGCGAACGCGTCCTTCGTCTACTCCCGCCAGGACGACGGCTCAGGCTCCTACGACCGCACCGGCTACCGCGTCCTCCCCCACGAGAACGGGCATGTCTTCGGCCTGCCCGACCTCTACACCCAGGAGGGCGGGGGCGCCGTCGGCCACTGGGACATCATGAGCGAGGACTGGGGCGCCAACAACGATCTGCTCGGCTGGCACAAGTGGAAACTGGGCTGGCTGGACGCCTCCCAGATCTCCTGCGCGGCCGCGCCGGGCACGACGGAGTACCCCCTGACCCCCCTGTCCCGCACGGCCGGCCCGAAGCTGGTCTTCGTCCCGCTCAGCGACCGCACCGGTTACGCCGTCGAACTGCGCGCCCGCGGCGGCAACGACGAGACGGTGTGCCGCCCGGGCGTCCTCGTCTACAAGGTCGACGCGGACGTGGACACCGGCATGGGCCCGGTCACGGTCTACGACTCCCACACCGACAGCGGCGGCTGCACCCGCAGCCCCAACGTCCACGCGGAACTCTCCGACGCCCCCTTCGCACCGGGCGAGACGTTCAAGGACCCCAAGAGGGGCATCCGCATCTCGGTGGTGGGGGCGGACCTGAAGGGCGACTACCGCGTACGGGTGAGCCGGGGGTAGCCGGCCGGAGGGGTGGAGGGGCGGGGAGACGGATGACGGAGGGGCGGTCAGGCGGCCGGGGGCGTACGGTCCGCGGGACGACCGGGCTACCGTAGGCCTGCCGCGACGCCGCACAACCACACAACACAAACCAACC
This sequence comes from Streptomyces sp. NBC_00080, assembly GCF_045041255.1. Lineage (NCBI taxonomy): Bacteria > Bacillati > Actinomycetota > Actinomycetes > Kitasatosporales > Streptomycetaceae > Streptomyces > Streptomyces sp. NBC_00080. The sequence goes on along the minus strand of NZ_CP108235.1, from coordinate 5,394,734 downwards.
CACGCACACGCGTACATGCACGCGCGCGTGCACGCACCCGCCCGATACGGACCACCACGGCACACCGCCACCGAGCACCGAGCACCGACCGCCAGTCCGCGACCACACACCGCACGCCATTCACCACGCACCGCACACCCCGCACGCCATTCACCACGCACCGCACACCCACACCCACACCCGGCCAACGTCAGTCAGTCCCGCCGCCGTATCGGAGAACCGAGCAGCCATGTCCGCGAAGACGACCGCATCCGCTCCGGTCCCGGCTCCGGTCCCGACCCCGGAGGCAGGGCAGGCGCCGGCGGAGGCGGTCTCGCCGCTGATCCGCGGGGTCGCCGTGTTGCGGCAGCTGACCGAGGCGGGCGGCACGATGAGCCTGAGCGCCCTGGAGCGGACCACCGGCCTCGCCCGCTCCACGGTCGACCGCATCACCGCGACCCTCACCCGCATGGGATACGTCCGTCTCGACGGCCGGGACGCGATCCTGACCCCCCACGTCATGGAGCTCGGCAACGCCTACCTGGCCGCGCTGCGCCTGCCCGCGCTGCTGTCCACCCACGCGGACCGCCTCGCCGACGAACTGGACGAGTCCGTGTCCCTGGCGGTCGCCGACCGCGACGGCATCCGCTTCATCCACCAGGCGACCCGCCGCCGCGCGATGTCCCTCAGTTTCCGCATCGGCGACCTGCTCCCCGCCGAACGCACCGCGCCGGGCCAGCTGTTCGCGACGGAGTGGACGGACGAGGAGTGGCGGGCCTGGCGCGCCCGCAGGACGAGGGACCCGCAGAACCGCGACTTCCCGACCGTGCCGCCGCCCCCGCAGAACGGGTGGAGCGACGAGGACTTCACCCGACGGACCGCGCGGGCGGCTGCGGAGAACTGCGCCCTGGACGACCAGTTGATCGAACCGGGCCTGGTGGCCGTCTCCGTCCCCGTGCGGGATCCGCGCACCGCCCGGATCGCGTGCGTGGCGAACGTCGTCAGCCATACGAGCCGGCACACGTCGGCGGACCTGCGCGAGACGCTCCTCCCCCGCCTTCGGCTGGCCGTGGCGGCGATGGAGGAGGACCTGCGCCGGGCGCCACAACCCGAGCCGGGCCCGCCCCCCGCGGGACTGGCGACCTGGACGGGCGCGTCCAAGCAGGAACTGGGCCGCGAGTTCATCGAGTCCCTCGCCCGGGGCCTGACGGTCCTGGCGGCGTTCGACGAGGGCCGGGCGGAGCTGACCCTCACGGAGGTCGCGAAGGCGACCGGTCTGGCGAGGGCGACGGCGCGCCGCGCCCTGATCACCTACGAACACCTGGGCCTGGTGGCCCCCACCCCCCACCGCGCGTTCGCGCTCACCCCGCAGGTCCTCTCCCTCGGCTTCCCGCCCCTCTCCCGCACGTCCCTCCCCCGGATCGCGACTCCCCACCTGACGACGCTGACGGACGCCATCCAGGAGACGACCTCCCTGGCGGTCCTGACCGCACGGCGCGACGAGATCCAGTACACGGCCCGGGCGGCCGCGAACCATGTCATGAGCGTGGACATCGCCGTGGGCACACGTCTCCCGGCCTCCTCCACAGCACTGGGCCGCCTCCTGCTCACCGGCCCCGCAGCGGCGGCCGCCGGCTCCTACGCCCTGGCCGACGAGGAACCGGAACAGGGCGTACGCGCGATCGCGGTCCCGATCCACGACCGGAACGGCCGGGTGATCGCCGCCCTGAACGCGGCGACCCACGTCGCCCGCCGCACGGCCGAGGAGTGCGTCCACGACATCCTCCCGGCCCTGCTCTCCACCGCCTCCCACATCGAGACAGACCTCCACACAGCCGCCCGCTTCACCCACGTCCCCCTGACCTGACCCCCACACCCGCCAACCCGAATCCGGTACGCTGACGCCAGTGACCCACAGGGCCACCATCCCGCCTTCGTAGCTCAGGGGATAGAGCACCGCTCTCCTAAAGCGGGTGTCGCAGGTTCGAATCCTGCCGGGGGCACAGAAAAAGGGCCAGCTCAGGAGGGTTTCCTCCCGGCTGGCCCTTCGTCGTGTTCGGGGTCGTGCCACACGCGTGCCACTTCCGCGACCGGACCACCCGGAATGCTGTCGAGGCTGACGGGTGGTCCGGTCTTTTGTTGTTGGCGGCCGCGCGCGAGTGGCGCGAGACGGGTCGCTCGGTCGGGGATTCGGGATCAGATCAGGGCTTTGCCCACCTCGTAGATGGTGGGCCGGTCCCCCGGCGTATGGCTGAGCATCGCTTCGACCAGTTCGCCCAGCTCACCGGGCACCTTCACGGGCCGACGTCGACCGTTGGCCACTGCCTCTCGCTGTACGGGGCGCGGAGCGTCGTCCGGGTACTCGACCGCCCGCCAGCCCGTGGCGGAGATGAGCAGCGACGCCCCGAGTGCGTAGATGTCGGCTTCCTGCGTCGGCTCCGCTTCCCCGGTATCGAGCACGCTGCGGGCGATCTCCGGTGCCTCGTAGTGGACGAGGCAGCCGCGGAACGGGAAGTCGTACCCATGGGGTACCTGTCCGCCTCGGGCAAGGGCGAGGTCGATGAGGTGCGTTCGGTCCGGCCCGACGATGAAGTGGGCGGGTTGCACGTCACCGTGAGCCCAGCCCCTCACGTGGAGATCGGCCAGGGCTTCGACGCATCCCAGCGCCACGCTGGTGCTCGCTTTGATGGACGAGCCCTGCTTGCGGCAGGGCTCCCACAGCTTGTGGAGATCCGGCCCGTCGTGCCACGGCTGGAAGTTCCACGTGCCGTGTTCCCATTCGCCGTACGCGATCTCGTCGAGGCCGAGGCGATGCAGGACGGCGCCCTCGCGTGCGGGCGCGAGCGCGGTCCAGGGCTGGGCAGGCCACTCGGCCGTTGCCTCGATCGGATAGCCCAGCTTCACGGCGAAGTGGCCGCGGTGGCTCTCCACCTCCCACACCGTGGAGCCCCGGCGGTTGATGACCAGGCGCTGAGTCGTGGGCATGAGCGCGTCGAGCACCACGATCGGCAGTTCAGGGGTTGGGCCGGACAAGGTCTGTGCTCCTTCCGGGCGAGCGCGGCCGACCCCGAGGCGAGGCCGGCCGCGTCGCTGTTGTCGAGGGTTACGCCTGACCGTACGGTCGGCCGCAGTCCGAATCGCACTGTGCGAGGTTCGTGCCGTCCACGGTCCACAGGTCATCGAAGACCACGAATCCGGCCGCCTTCATGGCGCGCGCCGAGGCGGCGACCTTCCCCGGGTCGCGCGCTCCTCCGCCAGGCTTCGGGTTGTGGTGCAGGAAGCGGCCCGCGTGCTGTGCGCACAGCTCGGCGTACTCCTTCGTGTGCAGGATGAGCGCGTGCAGCCCGAGGTCCACGTCGTCCGACGGAACCATGGGCACGGTGGCCGTGGCCGCCGCAACGAGGAACGCAACCGCTTGGTCCGCGATCCGCTCAGCGCGCTCGGGAGACTGCCCGTCGTGGACCACCACGAAGCGGGCGAGGCTCTGGAACAGCTCTTCACCAGCCACCGCGCGACCGGTCTTCTGATCGCTCGCCGTTGCCGTCATGTGCCATCTCCTGAGGTGAGGTGGTGCGTGGCGCTTCCCTCCGTCCTGATCGCCGAGCTGGGCGAGCGGACGATCGGGAAGCGGGCTTGGAGGCCGGCCCCGAACGGGTCGGGGAGCCGGGGAATCGGCACCCGTTCGGGGCGGCCGGTCTACTGGCTGGTGCCGAGGAAGAACAAGGCCCCGGCACATAAGCCGATGACGCGCTTCACAGCGGGACCTGACTGTTGCCGTTCCGCTCGGCAAGACGTGCGCTCAGCTCTTCCCGCGCACTGGGTGCCACCACGTTGCTGGGCAGGGCATCCCACTCCTTGCCGCCACGGACCGGCCGCATCTGCACTCGGCCACCGATCTCACCCATGACGACGCCGATATGCCCGGTGACACTGTCTTTCGCCAGTTCACCGATGGCTGGTCTGGTCTGCTGATTGCTCGCCATGCACACGAGCATCGCGAGCCGGGTACCCCCGCCAAAAGGTCAGGCTGATTACCCAACTTGGGTAACATCGCGGCAAGTAGAGAATCCGCGACGTTGCGTAGCCCTCGCAGTGTGGGAGCTTGCCCAATGCCCGACGCCGACCGGCCGCAGGAGCTGCCTGCCCGGCTGCTCACCGATCCCGAGATGATCAATGCGTGCCGGGTACGGGACTTCGGCAGAGTCTTCTGGCTCGTGAAGACCAGAGCGGGCATCTACCCGTCGATGATCGCCAGGCGATGCGAGCTGACACCCAGCCGCGTCGGTGAAGTCATCACAGGACGTCGCCAGTTACTTCACATGGACGTCGTCGAGCGCATCGCCGACGGGCTGCGCATCCCAGGGCACATGCTCGGACTTGCCCGGCGCACGTGGGAGACGCCTCAGGCTCTCGTCGTCACCGAGCATGAGGCACCCCAGGTGGCGGAGCCGGAACAGCAGCCTCCCGCGTCACTTCCGGGCCCCGACGTGGACAGCATCCTTGCGCTGACCACGCGAACCAACCTCAGCGCAGCCACACTTGCAGCCTTCCGGTCATCCATCGAGGACTACTGGCGACGAGACGACCAGCACGGTGGGGAGGCTCTCAGGCCGGCCGTCGTCGGACAGCTCCGGTATGTGGTCGGACTTCTGAAGGAAAGCCGACCGCCGGCCATCCAGAACGGCCTGTACGGAATCGCGGCCGAGCTCGCCCGCCTCACCGGCTGGACCTACTTCGACGCCCGCCAGTACAACCAGGCCCGCGCCTACTTCACCGAGGCCCTGCAACTCGCCAAGGCGATCGACGACCGCCAGTTCATGGCCAACGTCCTTGCCTGCATGAGCTTGCAGGCGACCTACCAGGACAAGCCCGCGGATTCCCTGGCACTCGTGACCGCCGCCCAGGACCAGGCCCGCTCAGCCATCGACACCACCCCGCGCGTTCTGTCGATGCTGTCCATGCGGGAAGCGTTCGCCCATGCCACGCTCGGCAGCCAGACGTCCACGCACCGGGCGATCACGGAAGCGCACCGCCAGTTCGAGCAGATCCAGGTGAGCGACCCGGACCCGTCGTGGGTGGCCTACTTCGACGAGCCGAAGCTCATCGTGGACACCGGCATTGCCCATGGCCGACTGGGCGAGGCAGCGACCGCTGAACCGTTGATCGCGGACGCCTTGCGCCGGGAAGCCCACACTAATCAGCGCGGCCGGGCGTTTCACGCGTTCTGGCTGGCCCGTACGCAGCTGGACCAAGGCAAGCTCGACCAGGCGTGCCACACGGCCACGCAAGCCCTGGAGCCCGCGTCGGCGGTCGCTTCGGAGCGAGTGTCGGGCCACCTCAGGGAGTTCTACGACCAGTTGGCCCCACACAGGCAGGAGCCCGTAGCCCTGGCCTTCGAGGCGCGGCTACGGGAGCTCCTGCCACCGGTCAGCGGATCGCCTCATCCATGAGCACGTAGAGGAGGCCGACGAGGGATCCGCTGCTGACGATCTCGCGGCGGTCGATCATCCCGCGTATCTCGCTGAGCGGGATCCATTCGATGCGGTCGGACTCGTTCTTCTCCGTGGGCGGACCCTCGTAAGTCGCACCGTCCGCACGGAAGACGTGGTGCTGCGAGTCCGTGATGCCGTTGGCCGGCTCGGCATAGATCAGGGGCTTGATGGGACCAGGACGCCAGCCCGTCTCTTCCAACACCTCTCGGGCCGCCGCCTCCTCAGGAGTCTCACCCTCCTCGACCAGGCCCATGGGCAACTCCCAGGCCCACGAGTCCGTGATGAAGCGGTGCCGCCACATCATCAGCACCTCCTGGCGGTCGTTGACGACGGCAGCCACGGCCAGGTGCCGCAGGCGAACGACGTGGTACTCCCACCTGCGCCCGTCAGGCTGTTGGACGTCGACCAGACACAGATTCACCCAAGGGTTGGTGTAGATCTGTCGCTCACCGTGGGTCTTCCACTCCATACCTGCGGCCCCTCTCGATCGGCCTCCAGGATCTCAGACCGATCCGAGGGCGGACGCAAGTTCGCCTCTTTCACGTCAGCTTGACGAGATGCCAGCGCGGCCAACATCAACGGCGTCACCCAGGCCCTCGCGCAGATCGACGGCATCCCGCCCGTGGCCGAACGTCCCGGCCGGCCACGCAGCCGCCCCGATTCGCTGGATCCTGCCGTCATCTCCCGCAAAGCTGCCCCGAACATCAAGGGCCTGGGGCGAGCTCCGTTTACGGCGTGGAGCAGGCTTTCGCCCTGCTCCACCAGCTCAAACGCTTCGCCGTCTACTGAAAGGGCCGAAACCGAACTGTACGACGATTCGTCCGGTTTGCACTACAACACGGTCTTGTTACGCCCCCACTCGCGCAGGGTCGGGACCAGTTGTGTGCCTGCGCAACGAATAGGCCGAATAACCGTTGCGGCAAGCACGTCACCCCTAGAATGTCCCCGGTTGCGGAGGCCGGGGCGATGGAGGCTGCCATGGACTATCAGTACGAGACGCTTCTGGACGAAAGATTCCAGATGCTATGCCAGTCCCTGATCATCCGCGAGTTTCGCGGAGTTCAGTGCTTCCCAGTTGGCATGCCAGACGGCGGCAGAGATGCGACCGTTTCTGAAGCTTCGGGTCGCATTGTCTTTCAGGTGAAGTTCGCGAGGAACCCGGCCAACGTTGCCGATCCACTCAAGTGGGTAACGTCGGCAATCGATGGAGAAGTGGAAAAAGTAAAACGGCTGGCTGATAGAGGCGCCACATCCTTCGTTCTTATGACGAACATGCCTGGGACATCACATCTAGACTCTGGCCGAATGGACAAGGTGCAGGCCCATCTAGACAGCGTCATGCCAATTCCTGGATCTTGCTGGTGGCGCGATGATTTGGACCGAAGGCTAGACCTAAGTTATGACCTGAAGCTGAAGTATCCAAGCCTACTTTCCGGAACAGACCTCGTACGACTCCTATGGGAAAGTACTGGAATTGGAGAGGACCGGGAGCGGCGGGCTAATGCGCTCCAGTCTTACTTCAATGATCAGAACGATCGAGATTCTAAAGTTCGATTCAAGCAGGCGGACCTATCCCCCAGCCCGCTGTTTGACTTGTTCATCGACGTTCCGGCAATTCCGCGACGTAACCCTAAACATCAAGAAAAGCGTGCAGACCATTTCAAGAGTTCGATCCTTTCGATTCTTCGAGAGGAGGGTAATAAAGACGGGATAATTCTCTACCAGCACGCCGAAGGCCAATCGGCGTATCAGGCTAGTATGACTCGTAGGCTGGTAAGGCGCGGGTTGCACCAAAGGCTTGATGCGAGTTTGTCTGTCGGCGCTGCTGGTTTGATCTTGAGTCAGGCTTTCGGGGACTCTGTATCCAAGGTCGTGATTGAAGGTGCGCCAGGCCAAGGAAAGTCGACGTTTGCACAATACATCGCTCAGGTAAACAGAGCTCGAATCCTACGACTTGAATCTGCCGCCGCTATTCCTGCGCGAGACGCACTCAGCCCGCTCATGCTGCCCTTCAAGCTGGAGCTGCGGGACTTGGCAACATGGTTGAAAGGGTTTGACCCATGGGCAGGCGGTGAAAGCACGCAACATGGAGGTCCTCGGACGCTAGAAGGTGCTCTCGCTGCTCACATTGCGAGATATTCGGGTGGGGTTCGCTTCGACGTATCCGATCTTCTATTTGTGATGGGCGGAAATTCCGTTCTTATTATTCTCGACGCCTTGGACGAGGTTGCGGGGTTGGATGACCGCCAATATGTCGTAGATGAAGTGACAGCTGCAGCAAAGCGATTGGAAGGACGCTCGGAGAACTCTCAGATCAAGTTCGTCATCACGAGCCGTCCTACGGCTGTTGCAGGATCACCGACTTTCGATGGCGACGAGTACTTCTACCTCACCCTCGCTCCGATTCATCGCTCTTTGGCCATGGAGTACACGGCGAAGTGGGCGCTTGCTCGAAACCTAGACGACGATGATCTGGCAATGCTCACATCCACTTTGGAGGAAAAGCTTCGGGCTCCACATATGGCAGAGCTCGCCAAAAACACCATGCAGCTCTCTATTCTTCTGAGTCTCACGCACCTCAGAGGATCCACACTTCCCGATAAGAGAACAGAGCTCTACGACGCATACATCGATGTTTTCCTAAATCGCGAAGCCGAGAAAGATCGAACAGTTCGCGAAAATCGCGAACTGTTGGTGAATATTCACCGCTACCTAGGCTACTATCTGCACGCTCAAGCTGAGGTCGGGGGAGGAAGCGGCCGCATTAGTACCGAGGAACTACGTCAAGTTCTGACGGAATTTCTTGTCCGAGAGACGGCCGGAAGCCATTTTATGCGGCAGAGGGTCACCGAGCTAATTGATTCTCTGCTAACAGGAGTGGTCGAACGAATCGTCGCCCTGGTGTCTCGTGTTGAAGGGACTTACGAATTTGAAGTCCAACCCCTCAGAGAGTACTTCGCAGCAAAGTACCTCTACGAGACCGCCCCCTATGCGCCAGCGACCCGAAAGCTCTCAGGAACAAAGCCTGACAGATTTGATGGCATTGCTCGGAATCCCTACTGGATGAATGTCACCCGTTTTTTCGCTGGCTGTTTCTCGATGGGAGAGCTTCTCGACCTTGCTGATCGAACCGCTCGCCTTATTGAGGAGAGTGACCTGACCGCAGCTGCCTATCCGCGCACGCTGGCACTTTGCTTGATGCAAGACTGGGTTTTCACGCAATCCTCTCCTTCAATGAAGCGGATCGTGGAAGCCGTTTTCGACAAACCGGGAGTTCGGTGGGCTACGGTCAGAGATGATCAAGTGATGTACACATACGGTAGTGGAGACACGACCGATGTTGGACTTTCTCCCTCGGCAGGTTACGAGAACCTCGTTGACCATTTCTGGCCTATGGTAACAGGTGACACCCATAGGGAGTCTCTGGCTGCAGTCTGCGCGTTGCTTCAGCAGCAGCCAGAAAATGCACTTGTCACGCAACTGTGGTACGCCGAAGCGCTCAAGAAGTCGGATTCGGAAATCGGTGAGTGGTGCATTATTGGCAACTGGCTGGGAGTATTTTCTTCGATTCGAATTGATCACTTCAATCGGATTCTAGGTTCACTATCCGGCTCGAATCGGGAGCTAGCTCTTACGGCATTCGCTGAGGCGGGTGGCGAAATCGGCAGGCTGGCACTCAATGACAGGAGGCAACTCGTCGTAGCAGTTCTTAATGGTATTGGATGCAAGCACCTCAGGCTTATGCAAGCTAGCAAGCAGCTTCCTATTCTCTCGGTGCTCGATCCGCAGTTTATTCTGCGCTGTCTATTGGATCCCAACTTCGCTGTAGTTCTATTCGATGACCTTTCCTCCGAAAACTCGCCCAGCCTTAAGTCGGGGGACTATGCAAGCATTGTGGAGTCTGTAAGGAACCTCGCCCATCCCGATAGGTTCAATAAACTTGAACTTTGGGCAGATCTGCTTGAAGCGATGCGCGGCTTCTTTGGCAAAACGTGGCGAGAGTATGAGCTCGCTAATCTTTCCGCTTCTGTAAAAAACCCGCTTGCGCGGGGTGCGGGGGCGAATAGCCTCTTCGACGAAAGTCGCACGGCTCCTGACCGCCTCCGTAACGCGCGGCGTCGGGCAAAGCAAACCGCATGGTGGCGTGAGCAGTACGGTTCCGCAACTGACAATTTCGACCGTGGGCTATGGGTTCTTGCGGTGTATTCGTGGGCTCATCCCGATACGCTCGCCTCGTTGATTGATGAGGTTGATGAGGCCTTGCAAGAAATGGATGAGCATCTGTATGCATCCCTATTGAGGTCTTGTGGACGTTCGGGAAGCTACGGAAAATTTTCGCTCGCCCCTATCCCTCTGGAAAGCTCCAAAGTTGGCGCCCTACATTGGCGCACCGTCTCTCTAATTCACGATCGACTTTCTCCTCAAGAGCGAGCAGAGACGTCTCAGAGGTTTTTGCGGTCTCGATCTAAGGAGTTTGTAGCCGGAACCAAATTCCTGGACTACTTCACGGCTCAAGTGTGGACAGGGAAGGTGCCGCCAGAGGAAGGCATAAAGGCTCTGAGGCAAGGGATTAGGCGTGGGCTTCTCTCCTCAGGTCAACGATTTTATGCTGACATGGGTCGGCAAAAGATGGATAGCGAGACTCGTTCGCTGATTATAAAAGATTCATGGGATATGCCAACGGCTCTACTTGCTGTTGTGTACACGATTCCCGACACGCGCCGTAGGTTTACCCCTGTGATGGAGATCGCTGAATCTCAGGGATGGTTCGCCAATTGACGCTGTGGTTTGGATCACCGACGGGTGCGGTGTACACCCTCCACTTCCTCATCTCCCATCCTGTCTGCCCACACACTGTGGAGCGGGCGTGGTTCAGGGCGTCAAGGTGGAGCCCACCACTGTACGAACGACCCTGAGGCCGTGTCTGCTCGGCTATGCCTGGGTCCGCGGCAGACGGGATGGGAGCAGCTCCCTGCACACGCGACTTAGCGGTCGGCACTCGCGAACGGCCCCCGAGCCTGAGCGCATCCGCCGGAGGCATGTCCTGCGGGTGCCTTCTCACTTCCGCCCCTGCAGGTAGCGCGCGCCATGCGCGGGCCTTGAATCAGTGGAGAAAGTCGTACTCACAGGAGTTCGATTTATGCAGCTGCGACGGCGGTTATTGCTGGACAACGGCGACGCCGGCTGGTCTCCGAGCCGTCTGCTCGGCACGTGCCAGCAGTCGTGCCAGATGCAGGGGTCAGCTGCGGTTAACAGGGGTGAGTGGCAGGCACCATCGAGTCCACTAGCTTGGCCGAGGTATCCGCAGGTCACCTGCCTTACTACCCAGCCTCTCTCCTAAAGCGGGTGTCGCAGGTTCGAATCCTGCCGGGGGCACCGGGTCAGAAGGGGGCCACCTCCGAGATTTCGGAGGTGGCCCCCTTCTGACATCAACGGCTGCGGTTTCCCCGTCACCACGCGGGGCGCGATCCCGGACTCTGTGAGGACCCAATCGCACCGGTTCGCAGTCGAGTTCATCAGATGGCTCGGCGCAGCCGGTACTCGTATAGTCGCTGCATGGTGACCGCGACTGTCCGTGAGTGGTACGACGAGGAAGGGTGGGGGGTACTCGACTCTCCCGAGACACCCGGCGGTTGTTGGGGCCACTACTCCGTCATCCGGACGAAGGGCTTCCATACGCTCTCGCCGGGACAACGTGTTGATCTCCGGTGGGAAGCCCCGGGCTACAAGCAAGACGGCTACACCTACCGGGCAGTGACCATTGTGCCTCGGCCGGCCTGACACTCGAACTATCGCCGGGTGGTACACCCGACGACTTGGATCACTCTGGCCGCCGCCCAGGTTCCTGGTCGGGATGCGAGGTCGTGCCGCCCGTCGGATGGTGGAGTCATGAACCACCACCAGCAGTCCCATCGGACGATCGAGATCGACACCCGGCTCGTCACGACCGGTGCCGTGCTCACCGCGGCCGGTGCCGCGGTGGCATGCGTCGGCATGGCCATCGGGGCCTTCGCCGTGTTCACGGCAGGTCGGCGCATGATCCGCGACATGGACGTGCCCCCGACCCAGCAGGCGGCCGCGAAGTGGCAGCAGGCCAAGGAGGCCTCGCGAGCGGGTGTGCGGGCGTGGCAGTCCGCGTCCGACGTTCACAACGGGTCGCTCCCCCGCTAGGGAAGGCGAAGCCGCTCCGCCGACACCGGGTCCGGGACCAAGGTGCCGACGGAGCGGTGCCTGCTGTCCCACCAGCACCAGGTCGGCCGGCATCCGCACCGACTCACGTGCCGTTCCACCGGCTCGGCACCCGCGGCGCCCTGCGGCCCCTCGCCGATACCGGTGGCGAACCGTTCACCCCCCGGCTCACCCCCCGGCGGTGCCCTTCGGGCGCGGGGGTGCCATCCGTTCGGCGTCGGTGGTGGCGCGGCCGGTGGCGGCGAGGAGGGCAAGCAGCGCGAGCACGGCCAGCAGGATGATGACCAGCAGCAAAATGGTGAGGGCCGTGGGGTGGTTCCAGAGCGCGAAGACCAGGGCCACGATCAGCAGGGCGGCCAGGGCGATCCACCGGCGGTGGGCCTGGGCCCAGGTTCCCACCCGGCCGGTGCGGACCTGGTGGCCGTACGCCCACTGTGCCGCGGAGTCGGCGGCGCGCTCGGATGTGCCCCGGACGGCGCGCGGGAGCCGTCCGGGGCCGATCAGGTAGGCGCCCAGCGCGATGACCAGACCGAGCACGATCGCTGTGCGCAGGCTGACCCTCAGGAAGCGCAGCAGGGTGTCGAAGACTGCCGCGGCGGCGGCCTCCGACTGGACCTGGGGCGGGAGGTGGTCCAGGTAGTAGCGGCGGGCGACCACCAGGACGATGGCCACGACCAGGCAGGCGAAGGCCGCGCCGAGAGCCGTGCGGGCCAGGGCCCGGCGGCGCCGGTGCGCCAGCAGCACGCCGCACGCGCCGATCACCACGACGAGCACGGGGAGCCAGTTCCCGACCACGTCCAGCAGATGGGCGCCCTTGCGGATCTTCTCCAGCTGGTCGGACTGGAGGAGCACCATCTGCTTGTCCACTTCGGGGATCTTGGAGGCCGGGGACAGACCGGCGTCCACGAGCGCCTGTTTGACCTGGTCGACGGCTTCGCCGACGTCGAGCGTGACCGTCCCGCCGTCCACGTTCACGGCGCCGCGGCCCTCGCCGGTGAGCGCGTGCACGACCCCGGCGTGGGCGCGCCGGTTGGCGTTCGTCCAGATCCGCTCGAAGCGGTCGCTCTGCACGAAGCGGGTGGCCACCTTCTCGACCGTGTCGTCGACCGCGGAGTCGAGCTGCGGGCCCAGCCCCTTCACGGCGTTCGCGGCCCGCGGGGGCAGTCCCTGTGACTGAAGCCAGGCGGCGATGTCGGAGGCGGCCTGGCTGCCGTCCACCCGTACATCGGCGGCATGGGTGATGCGTTTGACCGCCGCGTCCTCGATCGCCGGATCCGAGGCCAGCGGCGAGACCGTTTCCACGTACCGGTCGGTGTCCAGCGCGATGTCGTGCACCCACACCGTGAGCAGCGCGACCGGCACCAGGATGCAGGTGAGCACGATGAGTACCGCCGAGGCGGTGTTCCGCGTGATCCGTCCGGCCGCCGAGCCGTTCCGGGGCCCGCTCCCCGCCGCGTCACCCGATTCCGGGGCGGCATCGGGCTTGGACGGCTCGTGCGAGCTGGTCATGGGTGCTCCAGGACTCCTGGGGGATCGACCTGCCTCCATTTCCGCCGTTCCGCGGTGAGACTGCGCGCCCGGGTGGGCCGTACGGGCGAGAGAGGGTCCACCGCCCTGGAGTGGTGGCGCCGAGCCGCCTCGCCGATGACACGGAACGGCGGCCGGCCACCTCCTCGGGGCTCTCCGTGACAGCCTGGCCCGCTCCCGCCCGCTGTCACTGCGCCGGCCTTACGTCCGCCAATCAGTTGATCCCAGTGGCGGGTCAAGGAGCGCCCCTCCGGGGTAACTGGGACGATTCCACCCATGGCACCCAGGGCAGGCACTGCTGAGAGTTCGGCAACGGCGCGAATCGTCCTGCTGACACTCGCGACCGGTCAGTTCCTGATGGCGCTCGACAGCTCGGTCATGAACGTCTCGATCGCGACGGTGGCCGAAGACGTGGGCACGACGGTGACGGGGATCCAAGGCGCCATCACGGCCTACACCCTCGTGATGGCGATGTTCATGATCCCCGGCGGCAAGGTCGGCGCGCTGATCGGCCGCAAACGCGCGTTCACGATCGGCTGCGTCATCTACGGCTGCGGCTCCCTCACCACGGCGATCGCGCCGAACCTGCCCGTGCTGCTGCTCGGCTGGTCGTTCCTCGAAGGGATCGGAGCGGCACTCATCCTGCCGGCGATCGTGGCGCTCGTGGCCGGCAACTTCGCCGTCGAACGCCGTCCCGCCGCCTACGGACTCGTCGCGGCCGCAGGGGCCGTGGCGATCGCGGTCGGACCGCTCATCGGGGGTCTCGCGACGACGTACTTCTCCTGGCGATGGGTCTTCGCCGGCGAGGTCCTGCTCGTGCTCGGCATCCTGGTGCTCGCCCGCCGCATCGCCGACGCGCCGAGCGGCGAACGCCCGCGCATCGATCTCGTGGGCGCGGCGCTCTCCGCCGCTGGGCTCGGGACCTTCGTCTACGGCGTACTCCGCTCGGACGAATGGGGCTGGTTCCAGCCGAAGCCCGACGCGCCCTCCTGGCTCGGGGTCTCGCTGGTCGTGTGGCTGATGCTGGCAGGTCTGCTGCTGATCTGGTTCTTCCTCCGCTGGGAGGCTCGCGTGGTGAAGCGGCACAGGGAACCACTCATCGACCCGGCCATGCTGCACAACAAGCAGCTCACCGGCGGACTCACGATGTTCTTCTTCCAGTACCTCGTCCAGATGGGCGTCTTCTTCGTCGTACCGCTCTACTTGTCGGTCGCCCTGGGCCTGTCCGCACTCAAGACCGGCGCCCACATCCTGCCGCTCTCCGTGACACTGCTGGCGGCCGCGGTCCTGATCCCCCGCTTCTTCCCCGACGTCTCGCCCCGGCGGGTGGTACGGCTGGGGATCCTCGCGATGCTCGCGGGCGCGGTGGCCCTGATGGCCGCGCTCGACGCGGACGCCGGCGCGGAGATCGTCACCATCCCCCTTCTGTTGATCGGGCTCGGCATGGGCGCGCTGGCGTCCCAGCTCGGGTCGGTCACCGTGTCCGCGGTGCCCGAGGCACAGAGCGCGGAGGTCGGCGGCGTCCAGAACGCCGCCACCAACCTCGGTGCCTCGATCGGCACGGCACTCGCCGGGTCGATCATGATCGCCGCGCTCACGTCTTCGTTCCTGACCAGCGTGGAGCAGAATCCGGCGATCCCGGCCGAGGTCAGGAGCCAGGCGACCGTCGAACTCGAAAGCGGCGTTCCCTTCCTGTCGGACGCCCAGCTCAGGACCGCCCTCGACGAAGCGGGCACGAGCACGGAGGTGACCGAGGGCGTGCTCGACGCGAACGCCGCCGCCAGGCTCGACGGCCTGCGCGCCGCACTCGCCATCCTCGCCCTCACCGCCGTCCTCGCGATGTTCTTCACCTCCCGGATCCCGAAGACCCAGCCCCGTTCGACGGTGCCGTAGCCGCGGGACCGTCATCGGCCCGGCCGTTCGGGGGACATGGGCCGCCGCCCGCGCGCTTCCCCTTTCGTGGGGGCATCCCTTGACGGAACGAAAGGGAGACATCATGCCGCTCTATCTATCGAGGTTCAGCTACACACCGGAGACCTGGGCGCGGCTGACCGACCACCCGGAGGACCGGGCGCGGGCCGCTCGGTCGTACATCGAGTCCGTCGGCGGGAAGCTCCACGGTTTCTGGTACGCGTTCGGCACGCACGACGGCTACAACCTGTGGGAGGCTCCGGACAACGTGTCCATGGCCGCGGTCGCGCTGGCGATCAGCGGAGGCGGCGCGCTCAGCTCGTTCGAGACGACGGTTCTGCTGACCGTCGACGAAACGCTGAAGGCCCTGCGCACAGCCGAGCAGGTCCGATACCGGCCTCCTGGCGCGTAGCAGCCGACCCGTCAGGGCAACGGGTCCAGGGAGTCGGTGGGAGTGTGGGGGCTTCGGTGTCCGAGGTGGACCGCCCCGGCACCATGGGGCGCCGGGGCGGGGCGCTCTGACCGAGCCTCAGCGCCTGCCGGCCGCATGAGCGGAACCGCGTAACTCCCATGGGGCCGGGGCGAGGGCGTGTCTGCCGTCGGGCGTCGGCTCGGGCGGGTCGGCCCGGCCGACGGTGTCGACGACGCTCATGGTGTTCCTCTCGGTCGCCCGGGTGACGGCGGGTGGGTCAGACGGCCCAGTAGGGGCCGGTCGCGGTGCGGTGGAGGAGCGTGACCGGGCTGGCGTCGGCGGTCCGCACGCGGAGCTGGAACCGCAGGTGCTTGCCGGCCGGGACGGTGCCGGCCAGGGCGAACTGGTGGCCACCGCCGCCGTAGCGGGTGACGGTCTGGAACGCGGACGGGTGCTTGCCCGAGCTGTCCGTCAGATAGAAGCGGCCCTCGACGAGCGCGTCGTCCGGGGCCTTCTCCTCGAGTGAGACGTGCACCAGGGTGTTGTGCAGGCGCGGCCCGGAGTGGACGACCGGGTCCGCGAACGCCAGGCCGACCCACTGGCCGGAGGGCAGCTCCACATCGGTGACGTTCGATTCGTTCAGCATCGTGGGGTTGGGCACGGTGTCCTCCTGGCTCGGGTCGGTCGGGGTGGGGATCGGTGCGTCGGAGTCGGGGGCCTTGCGCAGCCGGGTCGCGACCCTGGCGCGGAAGTCGGCCATGGTGAAGCCGCGCGGGTCCGTCTTCGTGTTCGTCCACTCCTTGTGGCCGATCACGGAGGCGGCCGACCAGCCGTGCGCTCGGCACAGCGCGGCCGAGGCGCGGACCATGGCTTCCAGCTGGACCGCCGGCCAGGGGTCCTTGCCGTCGCCGAGGTTGACGCACTCGAAGCCGTAGAAGTGGATGTTGCCGTCGGTGTCGTTCTCGTTCGGCGCGGGTAGCCCCTTCTCGGCGACGACCGCCTTGAGCACGTCGCCGTCGCCCCTGCCGGCGTGGTTGGCGCGGCCCCAGCCGACGAGGTGCACGACGCCCCGTTTGTCGATGACGCCGTGGCACAGCGGTCCGGGGAGACCGGCGTATCCGTCGCGGCATATCGCCACGGAGGCGGCCGTCCCGGAGGTCACGGTGTGGTGGACGACCACCCCCGCGACCGGGCCCCACGCGCCGTGTCCTGCGCGGTTGTGGGTGCGCCAGCCGCCGACCTCGACGACGGTGACGCCCTCGGCTCTGAGGGCGGCGAGAACCCTGGCTGCGGTCAGGGGAGTTGCCATGGTGGTTCCTTTCAGAGAAGCCGTGCCTATCTGGATGCCCCGTCAATCGCTTCGCCATCGTCGAACTTGCCTCCGCCGCAACGGAGTCCGGCGTTCGCGGCAGGGCATTTCATCCCGCTCCCGGCCCAGCCTCCACACAGGGGAAAGGTGCGGCGTATCCGTCGGCATCGGTCCATGACGTCACATCAGGTGGCCACTGCCGCGGCCTCGTTCTCACGGCATGCCGGTGACATGCCGTCCAGGTTTTGCGGTCGGCGCCGGTCCGGACGGGGGAATGCGGGATCGCGCGGCCGTTCGCGCAGGTCGGCGTCTAGGGTCGTCCGGTGACGAGTAGCAGTGTGCGGCGCTCCCCCGTCCTCGACGGCGGCCGGCCGACGAAGGTGTCCGACGACTGGCGGGGCCGGCTGCGCCTGTTCGGATACGCCGGGCGCCCCCGGACCGGCGTCCGGGAACGTCTGGTTCCGCCCTTTCCCAAGCCTTCGACGCGCTGGGGGGAGCTCATACGCCTCGGCCCGGCCGGGGCGTACCGCGCCGCGAAGGTGATGGACTGGCTGGGGCCGGTGCTCGTCGCCGTGCCGGCCGGAGTGATCCGGTTCTGGCGTCTCGGGCAGCCGCGGGGCCTCGTCTTCGACGAGACCTACTACGCCAAGGACGCCTGGGCACTGCTGCGGCTCGGCTACGAGGGCACCTGGCCGGACCGCAAGGTCACCGACCCGCAGATCCTCGCGGACCCATCGGTGATCCCGCTCTCCGACACCGGGGCGTTCGTCGCGCATCCGCCGACGGGCAAGTGGGTGATCGCCCTCGGTGAGTGGATGTTCGGCCTCACCCCGTTCGGCTGGCGCTTCATGACCGCGGTCCTGGGCACGCTGTCGGTGCTGATGCTGTGCCGGATCGGACGCCGGCTGTTCCGGTCGACGGCGCTGGGCTGTCTGGCCGGCACGCTGATGGCGCTGGACGGTCTGCATGTGGTGATGAGCCGGTCCGCGCTGCTGGACCTCGTCGTCATGTTCTTCGTGCTGGCGGCGTTCGGCTGTCTGCTGCTCGACCGGGACCACGCGCGGGCGCGGCTCGCGGCGGCCCTCCCGGTGGGCGGGGACGGCCACGCGCGCCCTGACCGGGTCACCGGCGACCGTGCCGGGACGGGACCGCGCCCGTGGCGGCTCGCGGCCGGCGTCTTCCTGGGGCTGGCGGCCTCGACCAAGTGGAACGGCCTGTACTTCCTCGCCTTCTTCGTGGTCCTCACCCTGCTGTGGGACGTCGGCGCGCGCCGCGTGGCCGGGGCGGGGCGCCCGTACCGGGCGGTGCTGCGCAAGGATCTCGGCTGGTCCCTGCTGTCCGTCGTGCCGGTCGCCGTCGTGACCTACCTGGTGACGTGGGCCGGCTGGTTCCGGTCCGACGGCGGTTACGGGCGGCACTGGGCGGACGGCCGCGGCGGCACCTGGTCGTGGATACCGGCCCCGCTCCGCAGCCTGTGGCACTACGAGTACGGCGTCTATCAGTTCAATGTGGGGCTGCACACCTGGCACCGGTACGAGTCGAATCCCTGGAGCTGGCTGGTCCTGGGCCGCCCGGTGCTGTTCGACTACCGGTCGCCGAAGGCCGGAGAGGACGGGTGTCACGCCACGGCCGACTGCGCACAGGCGGTCCTCGCGCTGGGCACGCCGCTGCTGTGGTGGTCGGCGTGCTGCGCGCTCGTGTATCTGCTCTACCGGTGGGCGCTGCGCCGCGACTGGCGCGCGGGAGCCGTGCTGTGCGCGGTGGCGGCCGGTTATCTGCCCTGGTTCCTGTACCAGGACCGCACGGTCTTCTCCTTCTACGCGGTCGCCTTCGTGCCGTATCTGTGTCTGGCCGTGGCGATGACGCTGGGCGCGCTCCTGGGCCCGCCGGGCGCGGACGGCAGACGCCGGATGCTGGGCGCGGTCGTCGCGGGCGGGCTCGTGCTGCTCATCGCCTGGAACTTCATCTACTTCTGGCCCGTGTACACGGGGCAGGCGATCCCGGTCGGCGACTGGCGGTCACGGATGTGGCTGGACACGTGGATCTAGCCGGGCGGACGCACCGCGATGACCACCTTGGCCGACGACGACCACGCCGGCCGCGGCGAACCGCGGTCGGCGTGGTCGTCGTCGGTCGTGGTCCGGCCGCGACGGATCCGGGCCGTGGCTACTTGAGTTCGGCGTCGGTGTAGTAGCCGCCCGCGACCAGGACGTACTCGTAGTTGCTCTTGTCGACGGTCGTCGGCTGCAGCAAGTAGGCGGGCACGGCCTTGACTCCGTTGTCGTAGGCCCTTCTGTTGTTCACCTTCGGCGTCTTGTCGTTGAGTATGTCGTCGGCCATCTCGGCTGCGACACCGGCGAGTTGCCGGAGGTCCTTGTAGACGGTCTGCGACTGCTCGCCCGCGATGATCGACTTCACCGAGGCAAGTTCGGCGTCCTGCCCGGTGACGATCGGCAGGGGTTTGCCGCCGGAGCCGTAGCCGTCCGCCTTCAGCGCGTTCAGGACGCCGATGGAGATGCCGTCGTACGGCGACAGGACCGCGTCGACCTTCTTGCTCCCGTACGAGTCGGCGAGGATGCCGTCCAGGCGCTTCTGCGCGGTGGGGCCGTCCCAGCGCAGGGTGGTGACCTCCTTGAGCGCGGTCTGGCCGGACCGGACCACCAACTGCTTGGTGTCCAGGTACGGCTGGAGGAGGTGCATCGCGCCGTCGAAGAAGAACTTGGTGTTGTTGTCGTCGGGGGAGCCGGCGAAGAGTTCGATGTTGAACGGGCCCGCGCCGTCCTCCAGGCCGAGTTTGTCGATGATGTAGCGGGCCTGGAACCGGCCGACCTGCTCGTTGTCGAAGGACACGTAGTAGTCGACGTTCTCGGTGCCGAGGATGAGCCGGTCGTAGGAGATCACCGGGATGTCCGCGTCGGCGGCCTTCTGGAGCACGCCGTTCAGCGACTTGTTGTCGATGGCCGCGATGATCAGCGCGTCGACGCCCTGCTTGATCAGGGATTCGATCTGTGCGACCTGCGTCTTCGGGTCGTCCTCGCCGTACACCAGCTTGGTCTGGTAGCCGTCGGCCTTCAGGTCGTCGACGACGCTCTTGCCGTCGGTGAGCCAGCGCTCGGAGGCCTGGGTCGGCATGGCGATGCCGATGGTGCCGCCCTCGGAGTCGCCCTCGGAGCTGCCCCCGATGCTGCTGCCGCAGGCGGACAGCGTGAGGGCGAGAGAGACGGCTCCGGCGGTGGCGGCGAGGGCGGCTCTTCGGTTGCGCATGGTGATCGTTCCTCGTTCTTCTCGTCGTTGAGAGGATGGGGGGTGCGTGGGGGGTGTCGGAAGGCTGTGGGGAACCGGTGGAGCGGGTCGTCCGGCGGGGGTGGGCGGTCCGGGGTGGGACACGCCGTGTCCGCTTCCGCGCGGGCTCGGTGCGGGGTCGGGTGTCGACCCCTCAGGGGGGGTGCCGTGCGGGTGGGTTTCGGGGGCTCCGTACCGACCGGACGTGCGGTGGAGCGGTGGGCCCCGCGGCGCGGATCCGCGCGGCGAGATCTTCTGGATCCGCGTGCGGCCGCGAGGCCGTCAGGGGCCTGGCGCACCTGTTCCTGGACGGTGAACAGGCGGAGGGTCACGCTGAACCGACCGACGATCGGATCGCCCGGCGCGTCGCTCGGGCCGACGCTCGGGCGCCTCGGTGTCCCGTGGATCGTCGATCAGTGCGGCGGTACGGCCCTGTAAGCAGGCCTCGCCGACTCCCGCGATCGCGTCACCGGGGCGCACCTGTACATACGCCGGGCGGCGCCGGGGCGCGCCTGCCACGTATGTGCTGATTTCGGTGGCGCGCAGGGCACTTGCCTTTCAGGCGTTCGAAATATCGTCACGTGGTCGGAATGGTGGCGCGACAATAAGAGGGGGTGTGCGGGGTGTCAACGCTACGAACAGAAACGGTTCCGGAAAGTGGTGGAGATCGCTTTCTGTCCGGGGCGGCGCCTGCGTCACGACGCCGGAAAATCCCGACGGGCATCCGTGAGTTGCCTGGTCAACGCCATGGCCCGACCGGGCCGCGTCATGCCGGGGAGCACGACGGCCCTTGCTGTGAATACGCCATGAAAATCGGCCCGGAGCCGGCGGAGTCCGCCCCCGCGGCGGTCAGCGCCGCGTGAGGGGAGTCTCGGAGGCGACCCGGGTCAGCTTCTCGGGGTTGCGGACGTAGTAGATGTCGGTGATGCGGGCGGCCTCGACGCGGACCGCCATGACGCCGTCGTTCTCGCCGTCGAGCCGGACGAGGAGCGCCGGGTGGCCGTTGACCACGGTGAGTTCGCCGGTGAGGGCGGCATCGATCCGGACGGCGTTGCCGATGATGAAGCGGGCCACCTTGTCGGCGCCGACGACGGGCCGTCGCGCGGCCTGTTTGACGCCGCCGCCGTCGCTCAGCATGACCACCTCGGGCGCGAGCACGTCGAGCAGGCCCTGGAGGTCCCCGGTGTCGAGCGCGCGCCGGAACGACTCCAGCACCGCCCGGGTCTCGCGCGGGGAGACCACCTCGCGCGGACGCCGGGCGTCGACGTGCTTACGGGCGCGGTGCGCGATCTGGCGAACGGCCGCGGGGCTCTTGTCGACCGCGGCCGCGATCTCCTCGTAACCGACGTCGAAGGCCTCGCGCAGCACGAAGACGGCGCGCTCCGTCGGCGACAGGGTTTCGAGGACGAGCATCAGCGCCATCGACACGCTCTCGGCGAGCTCGGCGTCCTGGGCCACGTCCGAGGCGGTGAGCAGGGGCTCGGGCAGCCAGGGGCCGATGTACGCCTCCTTGCGGCGCGTCATGGTGCGCAGCCGGTTGAGCGCCTGACGGGTCGTGATCCGGACCAGGTAGGCGCGCCGGTCACGCACCTGTGCCAGGTCGACGTCGATCCAGCGCAGCCAGGTCTCCTGGAGGACGTCCTCGGCGTCCGCCGCCGATCCGAGCATCTCGTACGCGACCGTGAAGAGGAGGTTGCGGTGGGCGACGAACGTGTCGGTCGCCGGATCAACGGTTTCGTCGCCCATGGGTCGTCCCTTTCCTCTTCCTCGCGGTCGGCCCTGGCCGCCGACGGTCTGCATGCGTGCGAGTACACCGAGTTCCATTCTCCTCGTGCGGACGCGGCCGTGTCTCTAAGCCGCCCGGCCGGCGGTGTCGGGGGCTTCGGCCTGCTTCGCCCGGAGCAGTTCCGCGCGCTTGCCGTCCTTGCTCCACCAGGTGCGCACGCCGGGCTTGCGCGCCTCGTACGCCAGTTGCCAGACGGTGCTCCTGCACACGATCTCCTTGACCCTCCCGCCCAGACGGCCCCCGAGGTACACGCTGACCGCCATGTCGTTCCTGCGGGAGAACTGGAAGACGCCGGAGCGCCGTCCGAGGCTCAGGCACTGGCCCACGAACCCGACACCGATGGGCGCGGGCTGCTCGCCGGCGATGCGGCTGAGCACCGTCTCGGCGGCCTGCGGGCCGAGTTGGACCGCGGACTGGCAGCCCTGCCGGAACGGCAGGTCCGACGGTGCCGCGGAGTCCCCGGCCGCGACGATGCGCGGGTCGTCCACGCTGGTCAGGGTCTCATCGGTACGCAGACGGCCCAGGGCGTCGGTGCTCAGTCCGCTGCGCGCGGCCAGGTCCGGCACGCCGAACCCGGCGGTCCAGACGGTCACCTCGCTCGGCAGCTCGCGGCCGTCGGCGAGCCGCACGCTCGCGCGGGTCACCTCCGTCACCCGGGTGTCGGGGCCGTCGAGCACGGTCACCCCGAGCCTGGCCAGGCGCCCGGCGACCGCGCGGCGGCCCCGAGGGTGCAGATACGGGCCGAGCACGCCGCCGCAGACCAGGGTCACGGTGCGGCCCTCCTCCGCCAGTTCGGCGGCGGTCTCGATGCCGGCCGGGCCGGCGCCGACCACCGACACCGTGGCCGAGGCGGGCGCACCGGCGATGACCGGCCGCAGCCGCTCCGCCTCCTCCAGGCCGGCGAGCGGGTGGGCGTGCTCCGCCGCGCCGGGCACCCGCGGGTCGGCACTGCCGCTGCCCACCGCGTAGATCAGGTGGTCGTAGTCGACCGCGCCGCCCGAGGCCAGCTCCACACGGCGCCCGGCCGCGTCGATCCGGGTCGCGGTGTCGACCGTCAGCCGGACGCGGTCGGCCAGGATCTTCGCGTAGTCGACGACCGCGTCGTCCGACCCACCCACCAGTTGGTGCAGCCTGATCCGCTCCACGAAGGTGCGGCGGGGGTTGATCAGCGTCACGGTCACGTCGTCGCGCTGCGTCAGGCGGTTGGCCGCCATGACGCCGGCGTATCCGCCGCCGATCACGACAACATCGATGTTCTCGGCCATGTCGTCTCCTCCATATTCGGTGGTTCGGCCTCAAGACACCGCGTCGCCGACCCCTGTGACAGCGTGTGAGGCAGATCACTCCGCCGGGCCCGGAGAGGACCCTCGGAGGACCGGAGGAAGAGCCGGGGAAGGCCCGGAGAAGACCCGGGGAAGGCCCGGAGTGGTCCGGAGGAGGTCCGGAGCTAGAGGTCGCCCGCCCGGGTGCCCGCTCCCGGGGCGATCAGGCCGGTCTCGTAGGCCACGACGACGGCCTGCGCGCGGTCCCGCAGGCGGAGCTTGGCGAGGATCCGGGCCACGTGGGTCTTCACGGTGGCCTCGCTCAGCCGGAAGCGCGCGGCGAGTTCGGCGTTGCTCAGGCCGGTGCCGAGCGAGCGGAGAACCTCGAGTTCACGAGGGGTGAGCACCGTCAGATCGCGGTGCAGGGCGACGGAAGCCGCTGTCTCACGGGCGACGAAGCGTTCGACCAGGCGCCGGGTGATGGCCGGCGCGAGCAGCGCGTCACCGGTTCGGGCGAGACGGACGGCGGCGACCAGGTGCTCGGGGGTGACGTCCTTGAGGAGGAAGCCGCTCGCCCCGGCGGTGAGGGCCGCGTACACGTAGCGGTCGAGGTCGAAGGTGGTCAGCATGATCACGCGGGGCCGCTCGGGGGATTCGGTGCCGGAGAGGATCCGCCGGGTGGCCTCCAGCCCGTCGGTCCCGGGCATCCGGATGTCCATGAGGACCAGGTCGGGCCGGGTGCGGCGGACCGCGTCGACGGCCTCGTCCCCGTCGCGGGCCTCGGCGACGACGTCGATGCCGTCCGCCGCCAGGATCATGCCGAAGCCGGTGCGGACCAGCGCCTGATCGTCGGCGATCACCACGCGCGGCGGCTGTTCGGTCACGCGATCTCCTCCGCGGGTATGACGGCGCGGACCTCGAAGCCGCCCGTGGGGCGTTCGCCCGCGTGGAGGGTGCCGCCGTAGACGGCGAGGCGTTCGCGCAGGCCGATCAGTCCGCGGCCGCCGCCGAGGCCGTCCGGTGCCGCGGACGTGCCGCCGGTGTCGGACACCTCGACGCGCACG
Source organism: Streptomyces sp. NBC_00080 (assembly GCF_045041255.1). NCBI lineage: Bacteria > Bacillati > Actinomycetota > Actinomycetes > Kitasatosporales > Streptomycetaceae > Streptomyces > Streptomyces sp. NBC_00080. Next base: position 5,370,521 of record NZ_CP108235.1, on the reverse strand, counting down.
GCGCCGGGTACGTGCTCGATGACGATCCGCACCCGGCTGCCGACGGCATGCCGGACCGTGTTGGTCAGCGCCTCCTGCACCACGCGGTACGCGGCCAGGTCGGCTCCGGCGGCGAGCGGGGCCGGGGTGCCGGTGACGGTCAGCTCGACGGGCACGCCGGTCTCGCGGACCCGGTCGGTGAGGGCGGGCACCTGGGCGAGGCCCGGCTGCGGCGCCAGATCGGCCCCGACGGCCGGACCGGAGACGTCCCCGGCCCCCGCCGCGTGTCCCGCCGCGTCGTCCCCGGCACCGGCCATGGTGAGCAGGCCCATGACGTGCCGCAGTTCGGCCATCGCCGTACGACCGCCGGCCTCGACGGCCAGCAGCGCCTGGCGGGCCCGGTCGGGCGCGGTGTCCATCACCTTGCGGGCCGCGCCCGCCTGGATCACCATCACGCTCACATTGTGGGTGACGACATCGTGCAGTTCGCGCGCGATCCGAGAACGCTCGCGGTCGACGGCGAGCCGCATGGCGGCCTCGTGCTCCCCCTCCAGGTCGGTCAGCCGCTGCTTCCAGATGTGGACCGCGTTGGCTCCCAGTCCCACCCCGAGCAGCGCGAGGAACGGCACGAGGCCGGGAGCGAACGACGGGAAAGTCTCGTCGCGCAGTACGGCGAGCAGGGCGGCGGCCACCAGGCCGACGAGCGCACGCGCCCGGTACGGGCTGTACACGGCCGCGCTGTAGGCGGCGACCACACAGGACATGAACGTGTACAGGGTCGGGTCACCGCCGCGCAGATGCTGGTGGAACAGCAGGCTCGCGACGACCACCGCCCCGAACGCGGACAGCGGGAACCGGCGGCGCACCACCAGGGGCAACGCGGTCAGGGCGGCCAGCACCAGCTGCCAGGGTTCGACGGCGCCGGCGAACTGCGCCACGCCCACCCCCACGTCCGGGAACGGGCCGAACGGCGGGACGCCGGGCTCGGGCACCCGGGGCGGCACCGGCACGAGCGTCGGCGGAACCGGCCCGTCGCCGTCGCCCTGCCGGTAGGCGGCGCCCACCGTGCAGGCGGCGAGGACGAAGGCGAGGATCGCGTCGGCCGTCCACATCCACCGGGACGGGCGGGGCAGCGGGCTCCGGCGCAGCAGAGCCGCGGCCCCCGTCCGCCACCGCTCCACGATCTCCGCCCGCACAGCCCCGCCCGCCCCGCCCATGCGCACAGTGTGGCAACCCGCGTGCCCTCCCACATCCGTCCCGCTGCGGACGGCGGCGCGGGCGGCCTGCATCCGCCGCGTACATCGCAGGGATGACATGCCCGGCGGGTCATCCCGGGGCGGCAGCCGGTCTCGCCACGGCAGGCGACGACTCCGACGGGGGTCCGCCCCTAGCTTCGGACCGAACCGTCGACCGCCGAACCTGGAGGCACCGTGGCAGCGACCGCGCCCGTCATCGACATGCGGGCTGTGAGCAGGACGTACGGGGAAGGGCCGCCGGCCCTCGCCGACGTGACGCTGAGCGTGGCCGCCGGGGAGGCGCTCGCCGTCCTCGGGCCGTCCGGCAGCGGCAAGTCCACGCTGCTCAACCTGATCGCGGGACTCGACCGGCCGAGCACGGGCAGTGTCACGGTGGACGGGCTGCGGGTGGACGGGCTGAGCGAGGCCGGATCGGCGCGGTACCGGCGTACGAAGGTCGGGATGGTCTTCCAGTTCTTCAACCTGCTGGACGATCTGACGGTCACCGACAACGTGCTGCTGCCCGCCCAGTTGGCGGGAACGCCCCGGGCCGAGGCCCGCGCGCGGGCCGCCGGTCTGCTGGCGGACCTGCGCATCGACCGGCACGCGGACGCCTACCCCGGCAGGTTGTCCGGCGGGGAGCGGCAGCGCGTCGCGGTCGCCCGGGCCCTGATGAACCGTCCGGCCCTGCTGCTGGCCGACGAGCCCACCGGCGCGCTGGACACCGCCTCCGGCGCGGACGTGCGGGAACTGCTCGCCGAACTCAACGCGTCGGGGCAGACGATCGTCCTGGTCACCCACGATCTGAGCCTCGCGGCATCCTGCGCGACCCGGACCGTCGAGCTGGTCGACGGCCGTGTCGTCCGGGACACCAGGAGCGCCAAGGGCGCGGCGGCGGTGTCCCGATGAGCGCCCTCGGCCGGGTGGTGCGCGCCGGGGTCGGGCGGCGGCGGGTGCAGACCGCCGTGATGATCATGACGACGCTCATGGCCGTCACCGCGTCGTTTCTTGCCGCCGGGCTGCTCGTCGCGTCCCAGGCGCCCTTCGACCACGCCTTCGCCCAGCAGCGCGGCGCCCACCTGACCGCGCGGTTCGACGGCGCGAAGGTGACGGCGGCGGAACTCACGGCGACCGCCCACGCGAGGGGCGTGAGCGCCGCGGCCGGGCCCTTCCGGACCGTCGCGGTACGCGCGCGTACCGCCTCGTCCTCGGACATCCTCCCGGAAGGTGTCGAGCTGCCGCCGGTGACCGTCGCCGGCCGGGCGGACGCCGGGGGCGGTGTCGACCGGGTCGACCTCGTCTCCGGCACCTGGCTCACCGGGCCCGGCCAGATCGTGGTGGCCAAGGACATGCTGCCCGTCGAACCGGGCGCGCGCCTGACGTTCCCCGACGCGCCGGGCAGCCCCACGCTGACCGTGGCAGGCGTCGCCCGGTCGGTGACCGGCACCGCGGACGCCTGGGTGACCCCCGCGCGGGCCGCGTCGCTGGCCGCGCCGGGCGGCACCCCCGAGTACGAGATGCTCTACCGCCTCGCTGCCGCGGGGACGGACGCCCAGGTGTCCGCCGGCCGGGCCGCGATCACCGCGGCGGTGCCGAAGGACGCGCTGACCGGGTCGCAGTCCTATCTGACGGTCAAGCAGGAGGAGACCGCCAACGCGAAGGCGTTCGTGCCGTTCCTGGCCGCCTTCGGTGTCCTCGGGCTGCTCCTGTCGGTCCTGGTCATCGGCATCGTCGTGAGCGGCGCGGTGGGTGCCGCGACCCGGCGCATCGGCATCCTCAAGTCCCTCGGCTTCACCCCCGCGCAGGTCGTACGGGCCTACGTCGGGCAGGCGCTGGTCCCCGCGGCCGTCGGCTGCGCCCTGGGGCTGGTGGTGGGCCACCTGCTGGCCGTCCCGGTACTCGCCGAGGTCGGCGAGGCCTTCGACGGCCCGGCGGCGTCGATCCCGCCGTGGATCGATGTCGCCGTGCCCGCCACGGCCCTCGCCCTGGTCGCCTGCGCCGCTCTGGTGCCCGCCCTGCGCGCCGGACGGCTGCGCACCGTGGCGGCGATCACCACCGGACGTACGCCCGGCACCGGCCGGGGTCGCCTGGTGCGGCGGCTCACCGGGCGGCTGGCGGTGCCGCGGGCGGTCGGTCTCGGGCTGGCGGGCCCCTTCGCCCGGCCGGCGCGTTCGGCGACGATGGCTGCCGCGGTGGTCTTCGGCGCCGCCGCCGTCACCTTCGGGGTGGGGCTCGCCCTCACGCTCGGGGCCGTCCGGTCGGGCCGCATGCTGAACTCGGCCGGGTCGGTCGTCGTCGGCACCGGCGGCGGGCAGGCGCCGCCCGGCGCGCAGGCGGTCCATGTGGGCGGCGGGCCCGAAGAGCCGAAGGCCGACCCGGCCGAGATCGCCGCCGCGCTCCGCGCACAGCAGGGGACCGGCCGCTTCTACGGCACGACCCAGGCGGAGGTGAGCGCGTCCGGCATCACCGGCGCCACCACCGTGGTGGCGTACCAGGGCGACGCGTCCTGGGCCGGCCCCCCGATGGTCTCGGGCGACTGGCTGGACGGGCCGGGCCAGGCCGTGGTCACCACCCGGTTCCTGAAGGCCGCCGGAATCCGGGTCGGCGACCCGGTGACGCTGACGCGGCAGGGGCGGCAGGGGCGGCACGTCACGGTACGGATCGTCGGCGAGGCGTTCTTCACCGAGGGTGAGGGCATGGAGCTGCTGACCCCGACCTCGACCCTCACCGCGCTCGGGCTCGACGCGGCGCCGGGCCAGTACAACGTGGAGACGGAACCGGGCACGGATCTGACGCGCTACCTGACCGCGCTCGACGACACGCTCGACCCGCTCGGCGCCGTCGCCCTGGCGAACACCGACGACGAATCCAGCGTGATCGTCGCCATGGACGCGCTGATCGGGACCCTCACCCTGATGCTGGTCGTGGTCGCGGGCCTGGGCGTGCTCAACACGGTCGTCCTCGACACCCGCGACCGGGTGCACGACCTCGGTGTCCTCAAGGCCCTGGGCATGGCCCCCCGGCAGACCGTGACCATGGTCGTCACCTCGGTCGCCGGGATCGGTCTGGTGGCCGGAGCGGTGGCCGTCCCGGTCGGCGTGGCCCTGCACCACTACGTCACACCGCTCATGGGCGACGCCGTCGGCATGACCCTGCCGCCGTCGCACGTCGCCGTCTACGACGCGCCCGAGCTGGCCCTGCTCGCCCTGGGCGGGCTGGTCATCGCGGTGGCGGGCGCCCTGCTCCCGGCCGGCTGGGCCGCCGGCACGAGGACGGCCACCGCCCTGCGCACCGAGTGACCGTGCCTACGCCGCCGCGCGCCCGCCCTCGCCGCCCCGTCTGAACGCCCACTCCGCCCTCGGCTCCACCACGCGCCGGAAGACCCGCCGGACGGGGGACGTGCACAGCAGGGTCACCGTCAGGGCGGCGACGAGGGTGACGGCGAGGGCGCCGAGCGGCTGGTGGATCCAGGGGTGGTCGTACCAGTGGGCGGGGCCGGCGGCCTGCTTGACGAAGCCGTGCAGGAGATAGCCGTAGAGCGTGGCCGCGCCGAGGGCGGTGAACCAGGTGTGGCGTCCCGGCACCCAGGCCAGGAAGCAGGCCACCAGGACGAGGGAGCAGCCGAAGGTGGCCAGGGTCATCACCGGGCCGTACCAGGCGGGCGCCCCGAGCTGTACGGCGCTGTCGTTGTGGAAGAACCAGGGGTAGACGCCGCGCGGGGCCGCCCAGTACGCCACGGCCAGGGCGGCCGCGAAGACCGGCACCGCGGCGACGCGTACCGCGCGGCGGCGCACCAGCCGGAAGTGCTCCGGCTTCAGCAGCAGGCCCAGGACGAAGTAGGGCAGGAACTGGAGGACCCGCTGGAGGTCGAGGTCCTTGCCGATGGCGGGCGAGAGCGTCGCGAGCATCGCGACGGCCAGGGCGAGCGGCAGCGGCCGGCGTACGAGGCGCCAGACCGGCGCGGTCAGCCGCCAGATGAACAGGGCGGCCAGGAACCAGGTCAGGTAGAGGGGGTCCAGCAGGCTGACGTCGCGGTCCGGGGCGTCGTCGGTCCACCTCGTGACGAGGGTGTACGCCACCTCGAAGACCACGTACGGCACGGCCACGCCGGTGATCAGGCGCTTGACGCGCTGCGGGCTGCCGTCGAAGCCGCGGGAGAAGTGGCCGGAGATGACGATGAACGCCGGCATGTGGAAGGCGTACACGAGCGTGTAGAACGCGGTGACCGTGCGGCTGCCCTCGCGCAGGGGTTCCCAGGCGTGGCCCACGGCGACCAGCAGGATCGCCAGGTACTTGGCGTTGTCGAAGAAGGCGTCCCGCTTCTTCCCGGGCGCGGCCTGGGTCGGCTCGGCGGGTGTCGGCTCGGCGGGTGTCGGCTCGGCGGGTGTCGGCTCGGCCGGTGGAGGCTCGGCCGGTGTCGGCTCGGTGCCGTTCGAGGGCAGTGTGGCCTGCCCGATGCCCTCCTGGCGCAACCCGGACAGACCAGAACACCTCTCACACGACCGTGCTCCCTGCCCAGGCCCCGCCGGGGGGAAGCTCCGACACCATTACCCGGGCCCTGCTAACCGACTTTCGGCCGGATAAACCTCCCGACGCGGCCGAAGGGTCACAGGCGCGTCGCGGCGCACGGGTGCGGATGCTGTTCGGCCGGCCGCTCGACCGGCCAGGCGCTGAGGGCAGCACGTCGAGGATCACGAAGGCGCTCATGCGACGCCGGCCTTCCTCCTCTTACCCTTTGTCCCCGGCTTCGTCCCCGGCTTCGTCCCCGGCTTCGTCGCGAGGCCGGCCCAGGAGTGCGCGCAGCAGTCGTTCGTCATCGGGGCCGAGGCCGTTGACGAAACTGGCCAGCACGGCCTCGCGGTCCCGCTCGGCGTCCAGCACCCTGCGCATGCGCCGGGCGGCGAGACCGGCCTCGTCGGACGCGGGCAGCCAGGCGAACGACCGCCCGCCGCGCTCGCGGGTGACCGCGCCCTTGGCGAGCAGCCGGGTGAGGATCGTGATCACCGTCGTATAGGCGAGACCGCCACCCAGGCGTTCCTGCACCCACCCGGCGGTGGCCGGACCGTCCGCCTCCCGCAGCGCCGACAGGACCAAGGCCTCCAGCTCGCCCTGTCCGCGCCGCCGGGGACGCTGCCGGTGATCCGTCACGCCCCGTCTCCTCTCCGCCGCCGTCCGTTTCCCGGTCGGACATCGTATAGACGCCGCCCGCCACACCCGCCTCGCATCGCCCGGGTGAACCCTTGCTCTCGATACCCCTAGGGGGTATACAGAACGTATGGACCACGACCAGCACCACCCTTCGCACGGCGACCGGCACCACGATCACGCCTCCCCGGCGGCGCAGCACGGAGGCGTCTCCTGGTCCATGGCGATGAAGGCGACCCTGCACTGCCTCACCGGGTGCGCCATCGGCGAGATCCTCGGGATGGTCATCGGTACCGCCCTCGGCTGGGGCAATGTGCCGACCATGGTCGTCGCGATCGTTCTCGCGTTCCTGTTCGGCTACTCCTTCACCCTGTTCGCGGTGCGCCGGGCCGGCCTGAGCCTCAGGGCCGCGGTCAAGGTGGCGCTGGCCGCCGACACCGTGTCGATCGCCGTGATGGAACTGGTCGACAACACCGTCGTCGCCCTCACCCCGGGCGCGATGGAGGCCGAGTTGTCGGACGGGCTGTTCTGGGCGGCCCTCCTGGGCGGCTTCGTGATCGCCTTCGTGATCACCACGCCCGTGAACAAGTGGCTGATCGGCCGCGGCAAGGGCCACGCCGTCGCCCACGCCCAGCACGCCTGAGGCACCTCGCCTCCCTCGCCACTCCCCGCGCCTCTCCCCCGGCTTCGCTCACAGCCTGCCGAACGCCACCCCGCGCCAGATCCAACCCGCCGCCAGCACCGCCTCCCGCAGCGGATCCTTCATCTCCGCCGGGTCGAAGCGGTACGTCTCCTGGAGGCGCCGGCGGCCGTCGGGGCCACGCTCGACCGCCCATCGGCGGGAGACCGTGGTCACCTGGCCGTGGCCGAACTCCCGCGCCACGGCCGGCCGGGGAGGGTCGCCCACCCACGTGACCTCACGCAACTCGTCGACGCTGCGCACCTCATGGGTCCCCGGCAGCAGACGCATCCGTGTCTTGAGCGTCTGCCGCATTCGCACCTGGACGAAGTACGAGTGCCAGGAGGGCTCCCGGACCCGCCACTCCGCCACCAGATCGGCACGTTCCTCGGGCAGCGCGTTGCGTACGCGGTACGGAACCTCCGGGCCGTTGACGGCGAACAGCGCGGCCCGGACCTCCTCGGCGGAGCGCGGCACGAGACCGCTCTCCGGGTATCTGGTTCCGGTCAATCTGTCGAAGAAACCCATTCGATCAACCTAGGGGAAGGGCGGGTACGGCCGTCCGGGCCGCCCGGACATCTCGTCCGACCGAGGGTCGAACCGTCCCCACGCCCGCCGCTAGTCTTTCCCCTCATGGGGAAAACCGCAGGTGGGCAGATGGCGGTCGTGGCCGCGTTGGTGCGGTCGGCGTTCCTCGTGAACGCCGTGTACGCCGAGTCGAGCCGCGCCCACGGCATCACACCGCAGCAGGGCCAACTGCTGTGCGTGCTGATGCCGCAGCCGTACGGCATGAGCGAACTCGGCGAGATGCTCGGGCTCGCCAAGTCCAGCCTGACGGGGCTGGTGGACCGGACGGTCCAGCGCGGACTGGTCCGGCGCGAGCCGGATCCGCGGGACGGGCGGGCCGTCCGCGTCGGACTCACCGAGGAAGGCCATCGGCTGGCGCAGGGGTTCTACGACGAGACGTGCCGCCGTCTCGAGAACCTGCCCTCGGGGCTGAACACGAGCGAACGCGACCGGCTCGCAGCGCTGCTCGCCCGCGTCGTCGTCGACAACAAGGTGCCCGAGGTCTTCACCGACCCCGACGCCTGATCCCGGTCTGATCCCGGTCTGATCCCGGTCCCCCTGCCATCTCCCACGCACTCGCGCACTCACGCACCCCGACCACCCGCTCACCCGCTCACCCGACCGAAGTCGTTCGCCTCGTCCTCCGCGTCGGCTCGTCCGGCGGCGGCCTTCAATGTCAGGGTCACCGCGACCGATGTCAGCGCCATCACGGTCATCGCCGTTGCGGGTGAGGTGAGTTGGGCGACGGCTCCGGCCAGCGCCGCGCTGACGCCCTGCATCGTGAGCATGCCGGCCGAGTGCAACCCCAGTGCGTGGCCGCTGAGTTCAGACGGGGTGAGGGCCATCAGCCGCTCCTGCTGGACCAGGCTCGCGCCGAATCCGACGGAGGCGAGGGCCGCGCAGACCGCCGCGAGCGGAAGGGCGGGGCGCAGGGCGAAGAAGGCGTAGGGGGTGGCGAGCAGCAGCAGGAGGGGCGTGGCCAGGCGGGTGCGCAGGGCCGGCGGGACGAGGCGGCCCACGGTCACGTCACCGACCAGCATGCCCAGCGCGCCGCACGCGAACAACGTGCCTGCCGCGTCGGGGTCGTAGGACACGAAGAGCGCTTCGCAGCCGACGACCAGCCCGTTGGGGAGCCACAGGCCCAGATAGGTGAGGCGGCGGGACCGCGAGGACCACAGCTCGGCGTTCGTGCGCCGGGTCGCCGCGACCGAGGGACGGCCGCAGGCCCGCGGCGGGCGGACGGTCAGGCCGAGGCGGGTGATCACGGCTGCGGTCGTGTAGAGCAGGGCGGCGAGCAGCAGGACCGGACGCGGGGAGAGCACGGTCACGAGCGCGCCACCGGCGGCGAAGCCGATGATCTGCATCAGTCCGCTCAGCATGTTGAAGAGCGAACGCCCCGGCAGATAGCCGTCCTTGGTGAGGATCTCGTTCAGCAGGCCCCAGCGGACGCCTCCGCCGAGCGAGGCGATCAGTCCTTGGAGGAGCACGACCGCGAAGACACCCCACACCGGCAGTCCGGGCAGCGCCAGGACGGCCGTCGCGGCGGCGAAGGCGAGGGAGAGGCCGGTCAGCGCCGACCTCGGAGGCAGCCGGTCGGCGCCCGAGAGGAAGAAGGTCGCGCCCAGCACCTGCGCGAGCGACGGGCCGAACATGCTCACCGCCGACAGCAGCGGGGAGTCGGTGGCCCGGTAGACGAGCGTGCCGAGGGCGAGCCCGCTCACCGTCCCGGCGGCGGTCTGGGCGGCGGCGGAGAGGAAGAGGGGCGTGAACTCGGGCGTGCGGAAGAGCTGTCGGTATGTGTGGCCGGTCATGGGCGGAGTCTGCGACGGGCCGTGGAGGGGTGGTTATTGTTTCGCGGGACCGCGAAACGTCGTCGGTCGTACGGGCACGGGGTGGGGGCGCAGGAGCATGGGCTGGTGGCAGGTGAACGCGGACACCCTGGCGCGCAGCCGGTTCGTGCTCTCGCCGCTCGCGGAGACCTTCGCGAGCCTGAAGCTGCTGCACGCGGGCGTGGGGACGCATCCCGGCGAGCGCGACTGGCTGCGCGACCGGCTCCCCGGCTACCGCGCCGTACTCGCGGCCGACCCGGTGACCGCGCTGCTGGTGCGGGCCGGGCTGGGGCGGAGCTGGGTCGCCGACTTCCTCACGCCCACCCCGAGGGACGGCGAGAGCTTCGAGGAGGGCGTCGCCCGGGTACGGTCGGCCGATCCGGCGCGGGCCCGCGCCCATCTGCGGATGTCCCTGGGCGGTCCGCTGCCCGCCGCCCTGGACCGGGAGGACCTGCCGGACCGGGCGGCCGGGCTGCTGGAGTACGTGTGGGAGGCGGGCGTACGGCCGCACTGGGAGCGGCGGCGGCGCGTCCTGGAGGCCGATGTCGTCGCACGGACCGCGCAGGTCAGCCGGGGTGGCTGGGCGGCCGTACTGGACTCGCTGCGGCCGGGGACGCGATGGCTGGGCGAGAGTCGGTTTCAGGTCAACCTGCACGAGTATCCGCCCCGCGAGATCTCCGGTGCCGAACTGGTGTTCGTACCGGTCACCCCGAAGACGGGGTGGGTGTCGTGGGACGAGCGGGAGCGGTACGCCGTCGTCTATCCCTGCACGGGAGCGCTCGCCGAGGACCACCGGGACCGGGCCCGCGCCGCACCGGCCGCGTTGGGCGCCCTGCTGGGGCCCGGCCGGGCCGCGGTGCTCGTCCTCCTGGCCGGCCCCCTGAGCACCACCCAACTGGTCGCCCTGACCGGCCAGGGCCTCGGCTCGGTCGGCCGCCATCTGCGGGTGCTGCTGGAGGCGGGGCTGGTGGAGCGGCGGCGCGCGGGGCGGTCGGTGCTGTATTCACGGACGGCCGCGGGTGAGGTCCTGACCCGGGCCGCCGCCGGGTAGGTCCTGGCCGTCCCGGCCGGAAACGGAAGCGGGGGATGGCCCCGGAAGGGGTGGGTTCACCGCCCGGGGCTAGCATCCGGAGCATGACTACTGACGCAGGTGCCTCTCCCCTCGACGTTCGGATCGATGCCCTCAAGGGCGGTTCCGCGGAGCTCTCCCAGTACGCGGGCCAGGCCGTGCTCGTGGTGAACGTGGCCTCCAAGTGCGGCCTGACCCCGCAGTACACGGGCCTGGAGAAACTCCAGGAGCGGTACGCCGCCCAGGGCTTCACCGTGCTCGGCGTGCCCTGCAACCAGTTCCTCGGGCAGGAGCCCGGCACCGCCGAGGAGATCGCCGAGTTCTGCTCGGCCACCTACGGCGTGTCCTTCCCGCTGACCGAGAAGGTCGAGGTCAACGGCGCGGAGCGGCACCCGCTGTACGAGCGCCTCGTCGGGTTCGCGGACGCCGAGGGCCACGACGGCGACATCCGCTGGAACTTCGAGAAGTTCCTGATCGGGCGGGACGGGTCCGTCGTCGCCCGCTTCTCCCCGCAGACCGAGCCCGAGGCCGCCGAGGTCGTCGCGGCCATCGAGAGCCAGCTGGGCTAGGCGGTTCCCGGCCGAAGGATCGTCCGGCTTGACCTTGCCCCTGGGGCAGGGCCGAGCCTCCTCGACGCCGGGCGCGAAGGCCGCCCGGCGACGGAGGACGACGAGGGGGTGCGTGGTGGACATCGGGGATGACGGCGCGCTGCTCACGATCGGCGCGTTCGCCGCGCGGGCCCGGCTCTCGGCCAAGGCGCTGCGGCTGTACGACCGGCTCGGGCTGCTCGCCCCGGCGCACATCGACGAGGCCAGCGGCTACCGCTACTACCGGGCCGGCCAGGTGGAACGCGCCCGGCTGGTGGCCATGCTGCGTCAGCTGGACATGCCGCTCGCGCGGATCGCCGAGCTGGTGGAGACCGCTGACGGGCCCGCGTCCGGGGCACTGCTCGCCGCCTACTGGGGCGATGCCGAGGCCCGGTTCGCCGCCCAGCGCACCCTCGCCGCCTACCTCCGTGCACGGCTGTCGGGGAGGAGCTCCGAGATGTACGAGAAGTTCGAGGTCCGGTTGGCCGACGTGCCCGAGCAGGTGATCGTCACCGAGACACGGCACACGCTCGCGGACGAGCTGCCCCTGTGGATCCCCGCCTCTCTGGGGCGGCTGGAGGAGGCGGCCGGGGAGTGCGGGGGTGTGGTCGGGGCGCCGTACGTCGTCTACTACTCCGCGGTGTCCATGGAGAGCGACGGGCCGGTCGAGTCCTGTGTACCGGTCGCCGACGAGTCCGGGGCCCGGGCCTGGGCGGCCGCCGCGCAGGGCCGGGGCCGGCAGTTCCAGGTGCGGGTGGAGCCCGCCCGGCGGCTCGCGTACACGAGGATCACCAAGGCGCAGGTGGCGCACCCTCAGATCCTCGCCCCGTACGAGGCGGTGGAGGCGTGGATGAAGCGGGAGGGCTGGGACTACGACGGTCCCTGCCGGGAGATCTACTTCGCCGACTGGGACGCGGCGGGAGCCGAGGACCCGGTGTGTGACGTGGCGTTCCCGGTGAAGCGGGGCTAGCCGGGTCGGCGGGCCTGTCGGGCCTGTCGGCGGGCCCGCGCCGGGAATGTACCGAGCCCCCTCGGCAAGGACGGCGAGCTGGTCGAGGGGGCTCTTGGGTCGTGCTGGTGAAGCCGGTTGTGCAGATGAATCCGGTCGTACTGGTGAAGCTGGTCGTGCTGGTGGGGCGGTCTCAGGGGATCGTCCCCTTAGGCCTTGACCGATGCCACGAAGGTGTTCCACGCGTCGGCGGGGAAGGCCAGGGTCGGGCCCTCGGTGACCTTGGAGTCACGGACGGCCATGGCCGCACGGAGAGGGGACTTGATCTCGACGCATGCGCCGTTGCCCTGGGAGTAGGAGGACTTGACCCACTCGTTCGCGGCGCCCTGCTGGATTGCCATGTTCGCTCCGGTAGTCAGTTGCTGAGTTGCTGTCACCACGCCGTGCGCAGATCCCGTCTGCACGGCATGGTTTGCGCCACCGTTGTTGCTTGATGGCGTGATCGACGCTACTCGCCAACATCGTGATGCGGAGCGACTATTCACCCGTCCGGATGGCATATTCCATAGGGACTTCCCTCCGGCCCGGCCGGAGGTGTACCTTGCGGCGCTTCACGGGGCGACCTCCCTGGCGTAGTCCTTCGCCACCTTCGCGATGAACTCCCGGGTCTGGTCGGCGTTCAGGGCCTGCGCCCGCAGGTGCTCGTACATCACGCTGTACTTCTGCACGTCCTGCGGCTTCTCCAGGTACAGGTCGCTGGTGACTCCCTCGATGTAGACCACGCTGGAATCGGCCGCGTCCGGGAACTCGAGGATCGCGTACTGGCCGCTCACCCCCGGATGCGCGCCCATGGTGAACGGGATCAACTGCACGGTCACGTGCGGCAGCTGGGACATCTCCAGCAGGTAGTCCAGCTGCTCGATCATCACCTGCCGGTTGCCGACCTCGCGGCGCAGCGCCGCCTCGTCCAGGACCGCCCACAGACGCAACGGGTTGTCGGCTGTGGAAATACGTTCCTGTCGGCGCAGGCGCACCTGGATCCGCTTCTCGATGTCCGCCGGCGGGGCCTCCGGCAGCGCGCCCGAGATCAGCGCCTCCGCGTACTGACGGGTCTGGAGCAGCCCGGGCACGACCTGCGGGTCGTACACGCGCAGACTCGCCGCGTCCGTCTCCAGGCCGATGTAGACGCTGTACGGAACATCGCCGAAGGCATGCCACCAGCCCTGCTGGCGGGAGTCCTTGGCCATCTCCATCAGCGAGTCGACCATCCGCTGGTCCTCGACCTCGTACACCCCGCACAGGTCACGGACGTCACGCTGACTGATACTGCGCCGGCCGTTCTCCAGCCGGCTGATCTTCGACTGGGACACCAGCAGGCGCTCGGCCACCTCTTCGGCCGTCATGCCCTTGAGCTCACGGAGCCGACGCAGCTCCTGGCCCAGCCGGCGTCGCCTGACGGTGGGATTGACATTGGACGCCACGGGACGTGCACCTCCGGCTGCGTGTCTGTAACTGACACTTTGCGTATCTGCTGTTCAGCAGACTGCCACCAAGGCGCTTTCTACCGCTGGAAAACGGTGGATATGCGGCGGGTACACGCCAGTTCGGGTCCGTCCCCCGACATGCGTCCGCGCGGGGTGGCGGATCGATACGTCCACCACCCCGCGCGGCCGCTGCGGCTCCCGGAACGGGTCCTGTGTCCGACGGGTCCAACTGGCCCTGCGGGTCTTACGTCCTGCGGTTCCTACGCCCTGCGGTTCTCCGGCCCGGCCGGCGCGATGTCGTGGGACTGCGGCTCAGTGAGCCACGACACGCGCCATGGGACCGCGGTGCGGCTGCGCCGGAACGCCACGGGCGGGTTCCGGTGCGGGCCTGGCACCGGGTCCGGCCTGCCGGCCGGGTGGTGCCTGGTTACGGCGCGGCTGTGCCACCGCGCCGTTCTGGACGTCCATCACGGCGTGCGCCACGAGGCCGCCCATCGGGTCGTGCCTGATCAGATCCCGCAGCCGGGAGCGGGACGAACGTCCCTCGTTGCCCGGGTACAGGTGCTTGCCGAGGCCGACCGCGTGCGCCAGTGCGGCGAGCGCCGCGGTCCGCGGGTCCGGCGGTACGCCGGTGCGGATCGCGGAGTCCAGCCGGGCCTTGATCTCCCGGCTGATGTCGGTGTCCGTCGCCTGGTAGCGAGTCGTCGGCAGCACTCCGCACATCTGTCCCGCCACGGCATGAACCATGCCGCACCGCTCCAGATGCGAGAGGTAGGTCTGGCGTAGCCCGAGACGCGGCCCGCCGATCCAGTGGACGGCACGTACAGGAGCGCCACGCCTTCGCAGCAACTCCAACGCGCAGTCCAGCGTTGGGTCTCCAGTCGGCCGTGGGGACACCACGGCGATACGATCCCCGTCAGGGGCTATCCGTCCGGCCAGCGCCAGCTCCACTAGCTGTGCTCCGGCCAGACCGAGGTCGAGCGACTGCGGCTGTGCGGTGGTACCCGTGGTCGGGTCCAGCGCCAGCAACAAAAGCTCTTCCGGAATTGTTCTGCGGCTCCTGCCCATCCATGCCTCCCCGCGTGGATGAATGACAGGGTGACCCCTCTCACATTGGTCTGTCGAGGGTGCGTGACCTGTTTGTAGTGGAACCAGTAGGTATGTCGTTCTCGTCTACCGCAGGAGCCAAGCCCTCTACACAGGACACTGGTACATGGTTCGGACATGCCGTGAGGCGTGTTTCGGGCGGGCGGTTCACGGTTCGGCACGAGCGCGCGGTGGGCGTGCGGCACAGGAGGAGGCATCGGTGGCGGGCGAGTCCCCCGACAGGTCGAAGCAGCGCGAGTCGTCGGCAGAACCGACGTCGGGGAGCGCGAGCGCGGTTCCCGAGGCGCGTGAGCCTCGCGATTCCCGCGAAGTCCGCGATCCGCGGGTGGCCGTGGCGCGGGAGGCCGAGCCGTCGGCGTCACGGGGCGGCGTGGACACGGCGACGCGAGTGTTCTCGGTACGGGACCTGAAGACCGCGGAGTCCGAACAGCCCGAGGCGTCCGCGGAGCCCGAGGAGGGCGAGGAGCCCACGGGGACCGAGGACGGCGACGAGACCACGGCGAGCGAGTCCGCCGAGGACGCCACGGAGGCCGAGGAGCCAGAGGGCGGGGCCGGGGCCGACGACGCCGAGGAGCCCGCGGAGGCCACCGAGGCCACCGAGGCCACCGAGGCCACAGAGGCCGAAAACAGCGCTACGGCCGCCAGGACCGGATCCACCGAGGCCGAGGACGCCGAGAGTGGCCCCGAGGACGCCCAGGACGGCCCTGAGGGCGCCGAGGCGGCCGAGAGCGCCTCAAGGAGCGCCGGGGGCGCTTCCGGGGGCAGCGACGAGCGCCTGCGGGAGGCCGTGGCCCAGTGGGTGGCCTCGGCGGACGACAAGAGCTCCGCACCGGAGCCCGCGACGGACTCGGCGGCGGACGGGGGTGCCTCGGACGAGGACACCTCGGACCGGGGCACCGGCGCCGAGGCGGAGGAACGTTCCGCGAGCGACACCGCGGTAGCCGACGGATCCGACGAACCCGGCAAAGCTGACGATCCCTCCGACGCGAAGCCGGGCGCCGAGGCCCAGGCCGCCTCCGGGGCCGCGTCCGAGTCCACGCCCAAGTCGGCCGCCAAGCCCGCGCCGAAGTGGGCGTCGGACACCGACGAGGAAGCCGCCGAAGCCGCCGAGCCCGGTCGGGCCGAGGACGCCGAAGCCGACACCGGCACCGGCACCGGCACCGACGCCGACGCCGACGAGCCCGACCACTCCCCCGTCGACCAGCCCACCGCCGTCTTCAAGGCGCCCCGGCCCAAGCCCGCCGTCGACCAGCCGACCACCATGCTGAAGCTGGGCGGCGCCACCAAGCCCGAGCCGGACGAGGACGAGGCCGCTCCGAAGGATGCCCCGAAGGCCGGCCGGCCGGCCGAGCCCGAGGCCCCTGCCGAGCGGACCAGCAAGTTCGTCGCGCTCAAGCCGCTCGACGAGCCCCGGCCGCCGAAGCAGGCCGACGTCACCGCCCTGGTCCCGCAGGTCGGTCCCGAGCGCACCACCCAGCAGCCGCTGCCGCCGAGGCCGCCGCTGGACCTGCTGGCGGAGCTGACGAACACCCCGCCGCCCCCGCCCACCCCGCTGCGCACGCTCGGACGGCGGCTCAAGATCTGGACGCCCCTGGTCATCCTGCTGCTGGTCGCGTTTGCGATCGCGCAGGCTGTGCGGCCGCTGCCGGCGACCGCGTTGGCCCTCACCGCGGAGGACTCGTACACCTTCGAGGGCGGCAAGACGCAGTTGCCCTGGCCGAGTGAGGGGCAGGGCTGGATGGACGCCGACGGCGTCGGCACGGTGGGCAGCTTCGGCAAGCAGACGCCCGTGGCGATCGGCTCGGTCGCCAAGACCATGACGGCGTACATCATCCTCAAGGACCACCCGATGAAGGCCGGGGAGGAAGGCCCGGAGATCGAGGTCGACGCCACGGCGGAGAAGGAGGGCGGCTACGACGTCTCCGGCGACGAGTCGACGCTCAACACCGTCAAGGCCGGTGACCGGCTCACCGAGAAGCAGGCCCTGTCGGCCGTCCTGATCCCCTCCGCCAACAACATCGCGCGGCTGCTCGCGCGCTGGGACGCGGGTACGGAGGCGGCGTTCGTGAAGAAGATGAACGCCACCGCCAAGGAACTGGGGATGAGCGACACGACGTACACCGACCCCTCGGGCCTGAAGGAGACCACCGTCTCCACGGCCGAGGACCAGGTGAAGCTCGGCCGCGCGTTCGTGAAGGTCCCGGCCCTGGTCTCCATCTCCAGCGCGGCCAGCTGGACCGACCCGTCCGGCAAGTACTGGAACAACTACAACACCCTGCCGTACTACATCGGCGCGATCGGCATCAAGACCGGCAGCACCACCGCGGCCGGCGGCAACCTGCTCTTCGCCTCCCGCAAGAAGGTGAACGGGCAGACGGTGACCCTCGTCGGCGCGGTCCTCGGCCAGCACAAGCCGAAGATCCTCGAAACGGTCAACGCGGTCAGCAAGACGGCGCTGCTCGCCGCCCAGGACGCGCTCACCTCGGCGAAGATCCTCAAGAAGGGCGACGTCGTCGGGTACGTGGACGACCGGCTCGGTGGCCGAACGCCCGTCGTCATCACCAAGGACGTCTCGGCGGTCGGCTGGGCGGGCATGACCGTGAAGCTGTCCTTCACCGCCGACGACGTGCCGCACACGGCGAAGGCCGGCACCCAGGTGGGCACGCTCACCGTCGGGGACGGCACCAGCAGTGCCGTGAAGGTGCCCGTCGCCCTGCAGTCCGATCTGACCGAGCCGGGCTTCTCGGACAAGCTGACACGCATCGGCTGACCCGCGGCCCCGCACGTACGCCTGCGTCACCCCGTCGGGCAGCCGCCCGGCGGGGTGCGTGCTAGCGTCACGAAACGGGACAGGTCGCCGGTCGCAAGGACGCAGCCGTGAAGCGGACGCGAACGGCATGCGGCCGAGAGCAGAAGACGGGACACGGGGAGTGCCTTCAGGTGGCCACTGCGGAGCCGACACGCGCCGACGACACCGGTCCGGACCCGGACGCCGACGCGCGACCGAGGGTGCCCGCCCCGCAGTCGGGCGACCACGACCGTGACGACCGCGGCGACCGTGCCGGCCATGGCGCGATGGTAGAGCTCGAACGGGACCACGTCCCGGACCCCGACGCGGCGGACAGCCGTGCGGACGACCCTGCGGACGGCCGTACGGGCGACGCGGGCGACGCGCGTGAGCCGTCCCGGGTGAGATCCGCGCTCGACCGGCTGGGCGGCCGGCTGCGACGCCATCCCGTGCTGTCCATGACGGGACTGTCCGGCGTCCTGCACCTCGTCTGGTTCTTCACGTTCGCGAACAGTGGTGGCGACCTCGCGGCGCAGGACGCCTGGGCCGAGTTCGTCGGCCGGCACCCGGACTCCGCGTACAACCTCGCCTGGTACGGCGGCATGCACCCGGTGTCGTACAGCATGGTGTCGCCGTATCTGATGTCCCTGCTCGGCGTCCGGACGACGATGATGATCGCCGGGACGCTGTCGGCGGGGCTGCTCACCCTGATCCTGCTGCGCTGCCGGCCGGTGAAGAACCCGCTGTGGCCGGCGCTGGCCGGGGTCTTCGCCCTGCTGTGCAACGCGGCTTCCGGGCGCGTGACGTTCGGGCTCGGCAACACGTTCGCGCTGGGCGCGGTCGCCGTCGTGTTCTGCTGGCCGTACCGCTGGCGCTACAAACGCTGGGCGAAGGCGCTGTGCGCCGCCCCGCTCGCCGCGCTCGCCACGATGGGCTCGCCGGTGGCGGGGCTCTTCGTGGGGCTCGTCGCCGCCGCGCTGTTCCTCCAGAAGCGGCGGCCGGGCGCGTGGGCGTTGGGGCTCGCGCCGACGGCCGTGGTCGCCCTGTCCGCCTGGCTGTTCCCGTTCTCCGGCACCCAGCCGATGTCCTTCGGTTCGGCGTCGCTGCCGCTGCTGTCCGCGGTGGCCGTCTTCGCGGTCGTCCCGCGCGACTGGAAGACGGTACGGATCACCTCGGCGGTGTACGGGCTCGGGGTCCTGCTGGTGTGGCTGATCAGCTCGCAGATCGGGTCCAACATCACGCGTCTCGCGATGCTGTTCACGGGCGTGGTGCTGATGGCGGCGCTGCCGTTCGCCGTGCCGCGCAGCCGCAAGTGGTACGCGATCGTCGTGGCGTTCTGCGGGTTCGTGGGCTGGATCGGCTTCAAGTCGGTCGACGACGTCCTGCGGACGACCCCGGCGGCCTCCTGGGCGCGTGAGCTGGCGCCGCTCGTCAACGAACTCCAGGAGATCGGCGCGGAGAAGGGGCGGGTGGAGGTCGTACCGGCCCGCTCGCACCGCGAGGCGTCCGCGCTCGCGCCGTACGTCAACCTCGCCCGGGGCTGGAACCGCCAGGCCGACATGGAGCGCAACCCGCTCTTCTACGACGACACCCTCAACTCGGCGAACTACCACGAGTGGCTCCAGCGGTGGGCCGTGCACTTCGTCGTCGTCCCCAAGGAGGCGCTGGACGGGGACGGCGGCGAACGGGAGCGGGAGCTGGTGCAGCGGGGGCTGCCGTATCTGGTGCAGATCTGGGGCGACGCCAACTGGCAGCTGTTCAAGGTCACCGACCCCGCCTCGCTCGCCGAGCCGAACGCGGTGGTGCAGCGGGCCAAGCAGGACGAGATGACGATCGACGTGAAGAAGGCGGGGCGGATCCTGATCCGGATCCCGTACTCGCCGTGGCTGAGCGTCGTCGACGCGCAGGGCAAGAGCCTGAAGCCGCCGCAGGAGACGGACGCGTCCAAGGACCGGGTCGAGGGGGAGCCGAAGACGTACGACAACGTCGACGGGTGTCTGTTCGAGACGGAGGAGGACGCGGAGGGGGACAAGTGGACGATGCTGGTCGCTCCGCGGGCGGGGGTGTACCGGCTGGCCGCGCCCTATCAGCTGCCGCGGGGCACGCCGTGTCCGGACGAGTTGAAGTGAGCGTGGCCTGACGCCGGTGCCTCTGGGGGCTGCCCCCCCCAGGCCCCCGCTTCGGCCCTCAACGGGCCTCGTCCTCAACCGCCGGACGTGCTCGGAGTGCGCAGCTCGGTCACATGGCGGTCCGTGCCCGGGACCGTCGGGATGAAGGGTGCGAGCAGTTCCACCCGGCCCAGGCCCGACTCCGTCAGCGCCTCCTCCAGGCCGGTGAAGTGCGGGTCCCAGCAGTCCCTCGGGTCGGTTTCCAGGAACCACAGGAGGGTCAGGCGGGTGTCGACGCCCTCGACCTGCTTGACGTAGGTCATGCGGTCGCCGGGGAGCGGGGTGGGGCGGAAGACCGTGACCATGGCCGTCGGGGAGCCTGCCACCCGCTTGGGGAGGTGGCGGGCGCGCAGCCACTCCAGGAGTTCGGCGCGCTGCTGCGCCGAGTCGGTGTCGATCACCTCGAGCACCAGGCCCGCGTACGGATGGTCCAGGGCGTGGAAGTCGCGGGGACCGGCGGCGCCGTCCCGGTACACGGTCGTCTCGTGGTCCTGGAACGCCGTGAAGACGTGGGTGCGGTCCTGGTAGACGCGGGCGTCGCGGTTGAGGCGCTTGTTGATGGCGACCGTCCACTTCATGTGGTCGTCGTAGCGGCCGTCGGTGATCCAGTAGGTGGAGAGGTAGCAGCCGGCGGTGACCGGCCGGGCGATCGCCGACTTCTCCGGCCGGCGCAGGAGCTGGAGGTCGCGGGTCGCCACCCACCTGCGGCCGGCGTACATCCAGGGCATCGCCATCGCGCCGGCGTAGTAGTGGTCGTCCTCGTACCAGCGGTTGTAGGCGTACTCGTGGCCGGGGTGCGGTTCGACCATGGTGATCAGGGCGTGGCCGGGGCGCACCCCGTAGGGGCCGACGGCGGCCAGTTCGGCGTACGTCTCGCTGTGCGTGTCGCTGTGCGTCTCCTCGCGCATGCTCTTCCCCATCCTCGGTGACTGGCCCATACTCTGACGCTCCGTCAGATAATGCGCCAGAGGCCAGGGGGTCCCGATGTCACTGCTCACCGGCAAGACCGTCGTCGTCTCGGGAGTCGGCGCCGGGCTCGGACACCAGGTCGCCGCCGCGGTCGTCCGGGACGGCGGGAACGCCGTGCTGGGGGCGCGGACCGAGGCGAATCTCGCGAAGAGCGCGGCCGGTATCGATCCGGAGGGGGCGCGTACGGCGTACCGGGTCACCGACATCACCGACGAGGGGAGCTGCGAGGCGCTCGCGGAGCTGGCGCGGGAGCGGTTCGGCGGGATCGACGCCGTGGTGAACGTGGCGGCCTGGGACTCCTGCTTCGGCGGGGTGGAGGACGCCGACTTCACGACCTGGCAGTCGGTGATCGACGTGAACCTGCTGGGGTCGCTGCGGATGACGCGGGCCTGCCTGGCCGGGCTGCGGGTGCGGGGCGGGTCGGTGGTGTTCATCGGGACGCAGTCCGCCGTGGCGGCTCCCTCACAGGTGCGGCAGGCGGCGTACGCGGCCTCCAAGGGTGCGCTGACCAGTGCCATGTACTCGCTCGCGCGGGAGTGGGGGCCGCACCGGATCCGGGTCAACACCGTGCTGCCGGGGTGGATGTGGGGACCGCCGGTGCAGGCCTACGTCCAGTTCACCGCGCAGACGGAGGGGGTGGCGCAGGAGGAGGTGCTGGGGCGGCTCACCGAGCGGATGGCGTTGCCCGAGCTGGCGACGGACGGGGATGTGGCGGACGCGGCGGCGTTCCTGGCGTCGGACCGGGCGCGGGCGATCACCGGACAGTCGTTGCTGGTCAACGCCGGGGAGCTGATGCGATGAGTTCATGTAGGTGAACGCGAACCACCATACCGAATTCCTTTACCTCCCTTTGACCTTACGGTTACTTGTCGTGTTCACGCAGCAGCGCCCACGATGAGCGCCGGACTGAACGCCGGTCTGAACCCTGGGAGGGCGCACATGAACGGTCTCGACTGGGCCGTGCTCATCGGCTATTTCGGCGTGATGGTCGCGATCGGCGTCTGGTCGCACAAGCGCGTCGACAACGTGAGCGACTTCTTCACCGCCGGCGGCAAGATGCCCTGGTGGCTGTCCGGCATCTCGCACCACATGTCGGGCTACAGCGCGGTGATGTTCACCGGGTACGCGGGTATCGCCTACACCTACGGCGTCACCTCCTTCGTCACCTGGTCCTTCCCCATCGCACTCGGCATCGCCATCGGCTCGAAGCTGTTCGCGCCGCGCATCAACCGGCTGCGGTCGCGGCTCCACGTGGCTTCCCCGCTGGAGTATCTGAAGAACCGCTACGACCTCAAGACCCAGCAGGCACTGGCCTGGTCGGGGATGCTGCTGAAGATCGTGGACGTCGGCGCGAAGTGGGCCGCCATCGCGACCCTGCTGTCCGTCTTCACCGGGATCTCCCTCAACCAGGGCATCCTCATCACCGGCGCGATCACCGCCGTCTACTGCACGATCGGCGGTCTGTGGGCGGACGCGCTGACCGAACTCGGCCAGTTCGTGATCCAGTTGCTGGCCGGCGTCGCGATGTTCGTCGCCGTCGTGCTGAAGCTGAACGACAAGGGCATCGGGTTCCTGGACGCCTGGGACCAGCCGGCGCTCCAGGGCCACGACAAGCCCCTGGTCGCCCAGTACGGAACCGTGTTCCTGCTCGCGTTCCTGTTCATCAAGCTCTTCGAGTACAACGGCGGCATGCTCAACCAGGCCCAGCGGTACATGGCCACGGCCACCCCGAAGGAGGCCGAGCGGTCGGCGCGGCTGTCGGCGGTGCTGTGGCTGGTCTGGCCGCTGGTGCTGTTCTTCCCGATGTGGATGTCGCCGCTGCTGGTGACGTCGAACAAGCCGGACGGCTCCGACTCCTATGCCCTGATGACCGAACAGCTGCTGCCGCACGGCCTGCTGGGGCTCGTCATCGTCGGCTTCTTCTCCCACACGATGGCCATGTGCTCGTCCGACGCCAACGCCATCGCCGCCGTCTTCACCCGGGACTGCGCGCCGGTGATCTGGGCCAGGGCGCGGGAGTGGAACCAGCGGTCCGGGCTGATCGCGGCGCGGGTGGCGACCGTCGTCTTCCTGGGTCTGTCGATGGCGGCGGCCACGCAGGTCAACTCCCCCGCCTTCAAGGACATCATCACGGTCGTCATCAAGTGGGTGGCCGGACTGATGGGCCCGATGGCGATCCCGATGATGCTGGGCCTGCTGCGTCCGTTCCGCCGCTCCGGCCCGACGGCCGCGCTGACCAGCTGGTCGATGGGTCTGCTGGCCTTCTGGCTGGTCAACTACCCGATCAACTGGAACGTCGACGGCGGAGTGCCGCTCCAGTACCAGGTGTCGATCCCGCTGGCCGTGTCGCTGGTCCTCTACATCCTCATCGGGTTCATCAAGCCCGAGGACACCCCGGAACGCCTGGCGCTCATCGAGCAGATCAACACGGACGGGGACGGCAGCGCTTCGGCCGCCGCGCAGCTGCCGCGGCCCAAGGACGAGGTCCCCACGGCGGTGACGGACTAGCCGCCCCTGGGGTACCGGGCCATCCAGCCCGGGGACGCCCCGGCGGGACCGTGCAGGGCCGGCCCCTGGGTCATCTCCATGGCGAAGTCGTCGGCCAGTTCCAGGATCGTGGGACGGCCCTCCAGCTCGGCCAGCCAGGCCGGGGGGAGGGCCGTCTCGCCGTGCAGGGCGCCGAGCAGGCCGCCCGCGAGGGCGGCGGTCGGCCCCGAGGGCGCACCGTGGTTCACCGCGAGCCGCAGCCCGTGCCGGACGTCCTCCGCGACGAGCGCGCAGTAGACGGCACCCGCCAGCACGGCCTCCGCGGTCCCCGCGCCCGCGAGCTCCTCCACCCTCGCAGGACCCGGCAACCCCTGCCGTACGGCACCCAGCGCGTGCTGCAACGCCTCCGACACCGCCTCGTGGCCCGGCCGCGCGGCCAGCAGCGCGAGTGCCCGCTGCACCGCGCCGTCGAGACTCTCGCCGCAGGCCAGCGCGTGCACGGTGACGGCGTACGCGGCCGCCGCGAGGTACGCCGTGGGGTGGCCGTGGGTCTGGGCGGCGCACTCGACGGCGAGCTGGGCGACCAGTTGGGGCTCCCAGCCGACGAGCAGCCCGAAGGGCACCGACCGGGGAACCACCTCGGGCCCGGCCGCGCCGGGGCTCTTGGGCGAGTCCAGGGTGCCCATGACCTCGTCGCCGAGCCCGAGCAGCAGCGTCCGGGTCGGATCGCGCCGGGCGTACAGCCACTCCTCCCGGGCCAGCCAGCCGTCGTCCTTGCGGCGCAGGTCGGGACCCCAGTCGCGCTGGGTGGCCGCCCATCTCAGATACGCCCGGTGCAGATCGGTCGGCGGATGCCAGGCGCCGGTGTCCCGCCGCACCTGGGCGCGGATCAGCCCGTCCACGGTGAACAGGGTCAGCTGGGTGAGATGGGTGACCGCGCCGCGCCGCCCGTGCGCGGGGGCCAGGTCCACGATGCCCTCGGGCCCGTGCTCCTGCCGGATGTCCTCGATCCCGAGCCCGTCGACGGGCGCCCCGAGGGCGTCCCCGACGGCCGCGCCCAGCAGCGTGCCACGCACCCGGCTGCGGAAGTCCTGCTGTTCGGCACGGCCCCAGACGGGCCCGGCAGTCGCACCCACCCAGTCCTCCCGCACCGTGCGTACATACGACGTCCGTCACTGTAATCGAACAGCGCTCCGTTCCGGCCCCGTGCACGTGCTGTCCGGTGGAGGGGTGATGAAGACCTGGTGGGGTAAGGACACCGGCATGACCACCCCCACCACACGTATCCCACACGCGTCACGCGTGCTTCCGCTCACCGCCGCCCTCCTCACCGGGACGGTCGCGCTCTACATGCTTCTCGTCGCCTTCGGGAACATCACGGACTTCGGCACGAACCAGCAGTTCGTGCGGCATGTGCTGGCGATGGACACGACGTTCAAGGACGACGACGTGATGTGGCGGGCGGTGACGAGCAAGGGGCTTCAGGACGCCGCCTACGTCGCGATCATCGCGTGGGAGACCGTCGCGGGGGTGGTGCTGGCCGCCGGGACGTGGTTCTGGGCGCGGCGGGACGACATACGCGGTCGGTCGCTGTCCACGTACGGGCTGGTCATGGTGATGCTGCTGTTCGGCGCCGGGTTCATCGCGATCGGCGGGGAGTGGTTCTCGATGTGGCAGTCGGACACCTGGAACGGGCTGGACGCGGCGACCCGGGCCTTCCTGTTCGCCGGGGTCGTGCTGATCGTGAACCAGCTGCCGACCGGACAGGCGCGGGACGACTCCCGGGCCTGACGCCCGAAGCTCCGGGACCTACTCGACGACCCTGACCTTCGTCCCCGTCTCGCCGAACGCCCACAGCGCCGTCCCGTCCGCCTTGGCCATCCGGATGCCGCCGGTCTGCGTGCCGGCGGCGGCCGGGGGCGGGGAGGAGCCGTCGACGGCGTTGGAGAAGGCGATGTTGACGCCCGAGGTGGCGGAGAAGTAGACGATGTGCTCGATCGCCACGCCGTCGGAGCCCGTGGTGGCGTCCTTGCGGAGCGAGACCGTGAAGCTGCCGACGGCCGGGTCCACCGTGCCGGGCCAGACCGTGAAGGTGCGGCGGGCCGTGTCGTCGGCGTCGACCAGCCAGACCCGGTGCTGCTCCAGCGAGTAGACGATCCGCCGGCCGGTGCCCGAGCCGGCCGGCACCTCGGCCGCCTTGGGGGTGGCCGACGGTTTCGGTGAGGCCGAGGGCTGCGCGCCCGCCGACGCCGAGGCGTTCGGGCGGCTCGCCGCCGACGCCGTCGGGTGCGGGCCCTGTTCGGCCTGCGCCGTCAGGAAGACGACTGCGGCGATCGCGCCGGTCGTCAGGCCGGTGACCCAAACCCAGGAGGGAAGCCGTCGGGCAGGCACGGGCACGCATCTCCTCAGCTACGGGACCCCTCCGGTCGGGGCCCGATCATCGTACTGCGAGGGGCCCGCTCCCCGGTCCCTGAATAGTCCCTGAGCGATCCCCTCAGTCCAGCACCGGCAGCAGTTCCGGCAGATGCCCGTCCGACGCCGAGGCCGCCAGCCGCCGCTCCTGCGGCACCTCGCCGTACAGCGTCGTCCGCGGCCTGGCCGGGCGGCCCGCCGCGTCCGCGACCGCGATCAGGTCCTTGACGGACTTGTAGGAGCCGTACGACGAGCCCGCCATCCGCGAGATCGTCTCCTCCATCAGCGTGCCGCCCAGGTCGTTCGCTCCCGAGCGGAGCATCTCGGCGGCCCCCTCCGAGCCCAGTTTCACCCAGCTGGTCTGGATGTTGGGGATGTGCGGGTGCAGGAGCAGCCGGGCCATCGCCGTCACCGCCCGGTTGTCCCGCATGGTCGGACCGGGGCGGGAGATGCCCGCCAGGTACACCGGCGCGTTCGTGTGGATGAACGGGAGGGTGACGAACTCCGTGAAGCCGCCGGTCCGCTGCTGGATCCCGGCCAGGGTCCGCAGGTGACCCAGCCAGTGCCGGGGCTGGTCGACATGGCCGTACATCATCGTCGAGGACGACCGGATCCCGAGCTCGTGCGCCGTCGTGACGACCTCGATCCAGGTCGCGGCGGGCAGCTTGCCCTTGGTCAGCACCCAGCGGACCTCGTCGTCCAGGATCTCGGCCGCCGTGCCGGGGATGGAGTCGAGCCCGGCCTCCTTCGCCGCGGTCAGCCACTCGCGGATCGACAGGCCGGTGCGGGTCGCGCCGTTGACGACCTCCATCGGCGAGAAGGCGTGCACATGCATGCCGGGGACCCGCTCCTTCACCGCCTTGGCGATGTCGAAGTAGGCGGTGCCGGGCAGGTCCGGGTGGATGCCGCCCTGCATGCAGACCTCCACCGCGCCCAGTTCCCAGGCCTGTTGGGCCCGGTCGGCGACCTGGTCGAGGGAGAGCGTGTAGGCGTCGGCGTCGGTGCGGCGCTGCGCGAAGGCGCAGAAACGGCAGCCCGTGTAGCAGACGTTGGTGAAGTTGATGTTCCGCGTGACGATGTACGTGACGTCGTCGCCGACGGTCGAACGGCGGACGTCGTCCGCGATGCGGGTCAGGGCGTCCAGGGCCGGGCCGTCCGCGTGGAGCAGGGCGAGGGCCTCGTCGTCGGTGAGCTTCGTCGGATCGTCGGCGGCCGTCGCGAGGGCCTGGCGTACGTCCGTGTCGATGCGCTCCGGCACCATGCCGGGGGCGGCCGCCTCGCGCAGGGCGCCCCAGTCGCCGTACACCTCGTCGAAGTCGTCGCGGCGGTCGGAGGTCCGGCCGTCGGTGTCGATGGTGCGGTGCAGGTCGGTACGGCCGGACGGCACGAACACCTCCTCCGGCTCCTGCCAGGGGCGGCCCTCGACGACGGCGTCCGACACGGCCAGTCCCGTCTCCGGGTCGGCCAGCGCGCGCACGTGCGGCAGCAGCCGCGGGTCGAGCCACGGCTCGCCGCGCCGGACGAACTCCGGGTAGACGCAGAGACGTTCCCGCAGGGCGAAGCCGGCCGCCGCCGACTTCTCGGCGAGTTCGTCGATCTGCGGCCAGGGGCGCTCGGGGTTGACGTGGTCGATGGTGAGCGGGGACACCCCGCCCCAGTCGTCGATCCCGGCCCCGATCAGCCGCTCGTACTCGCTGTCGACGAGGTTGGGCGGGGCCTGGAGGCAGGCGGCCGGGCCCATGATGTGGCGGGCCACGGCCACGGTCGCGACCAGTTCGTCGAGTTCCGCGTCCGGCATGCCGCGCATCGCGGTGTCCGGCTTGGCGCGGAAGTTCTGGATGATCAGCTCCTGGACGCCGTGGTAGGCGCGGGAGATCTTGCGCAGCGCGAACAGCGACTCGGCGCGCTCCTCGTAGGTCTCGCCGATGCCGATCAGGATCCCGGAGGTGAACGGGACGGAGGAGCGGCCGGCGTCCTCCAGGACGCGCAGCCGGACGGCGGGCTCCTTGTCCGGGGAGCCGTGGTGGGGGCCGCCGGGCTCGGACCACAGCCGGGTGGCGGTGGTCTCCAGCATCATGCCCATGCTGGGCGCGACGGGCTTCAGCCGCTGGAAGTCGGTCCAGCTCAGCACCCCGGGGTTGAGGTGCGGCAGCAGTCCCGTCTCCTCGAGGATGCGGATGGAGATGGCGCGGACATAGGCGATGGTGTCGTCGTAGCCGTGCGCGTCGAGCCACTCGCGCGCCTCCGGCCAGCGGTCCTCCGGCTTGTCGCCGAGGGTGATGAGGGCTTCCTTGCAGCCGAGGGCGGCACCGCGCCGGGCGATGTCGAGCACCTCGTCGGGCGACATGAACATCCCGTGTCCGGCCCGGCGCAGCTTGCCGGGGACGGTGACGAAGGTGCAGTAGTGGCACTTGTCACGGCAGAGCCGGGTGAGCGGGATGAAGACGCTCTTCGAGTACGTGATGACACCGGGCCGGCCGGCCGCTTCCAGGCCGGCGTCCCGCACCCGGGCGGCGGAGGCGGCGAGGTCCTCCAGCTGCTCGCCGCGCGCCTGGAGCAGCACGGCCGCCTCGCCGGCGTCCAGGGCTACGCCGTCACGAGCCCGTTTGAGAGCGCGACGCATGGAGTTCTCGGTGGGGCCGGGGGTCGGGCCGGGGCCGGTTCCGGAGGTCGCGGAAGTCGTCATCCTTCGAGCATACGATCACGTTTTCCGAGCCCGGGGCGGGACCGGGGCCCGGAACGGAACCGGCAGCGGCGCCGGGGCCCCGGCCCGGACCCCGCCGCCACGGGCTCTGAGTACGCGTACCCCTCCCCCGTACGCAGCCGTACCGATGCCCCGTGCACCCCGGCGGGCCTACGGTCGCCGCATGCCCGAGGAGATCACCACCGCTCCCGCCACCACCGCCGTACCGGCACCCGCACCCGCCGCGACCGGCCGCACCGCCGCGCGGGCCTTCGGCATCGGCTGCGCGGTGCTCGTCGCCGTGCCGCTGCTCCTCGTCCTCGCCTTCGTCGGCTGGATCGCCGTGGTGACGAAGGACGCGTCGGACTTCCCGCGGGTCGCGCCCGAGGAGATGGTGAGCCGGGCGGTCGACCGCTCCCGGGAGGCGTACGACGTCCTCGGGTTCACCCGCACCGTCAGGCCCGGTGTCGAGGAGATCGGGGTCTCCACCGAGAACACGGTCGGCTCCGACCACTGCTACCGGGGCGGTCTGACCGACGAGACCGTCGACGGCGCCTACCGCGTCAGTCACAGCTGGGCGCTCGACCACGTCCCCGCCGGGCAGGCGGTCCCCGGTCTGCGCCGGCTGCGCGACCATCTGGAGGACACCGGCTGGGACATCACCTCCTACCGGGAGAACGTCTCCGGGGACTACTGGGCTCTGTACGCCTCGCGTTCGGACGGCGACGAGCGCATGTCCTTCCAGTGGTACGCGGACCGCGACTACTTCGCCGGCGGCACCTCCACGCCCTGCGCCGTGGACCCGGGTTGGCGGCCGGGCGACGACGAGCCCGCCGGGGACGAGCTGTGGCCGCCCGACTTCGGGCCGTCGGCGAAGAAGAACGGGTCGTGAAGGCCGGAACGCGAACGGGCCCTAGAGGTACGGCGCGAACTCGTCCAGGGCGCGCAGCGCCTCCGCCTCCCCCACCGGCGGCAGCTGCACCACGACCTCCTCGATACCCAGCTCGGCGTAGTACGCGAGCTTGCCGGGGGACGGCTGGACGGCGTACGGCACGACCTGGAGCGCGTCCGGCTCGCGGCCCGCGTCCGCCCACGCCGAGCGCAGCACGGGGAGCGCCTCGGAGAGGCCGCGGCCGCCGATCGGCAGCCAGCCGTCGGCGTACTCGCCGATGTGCGAGAAGAGCTTCGGTCCCGCGGCACCGCCGACGAGGGTGCGGGGGCCGGTGACCGGCCCGCGCGGCTTCTGCACCGGCTTGGGGTACGCCGTGCTGGCGCGGACACTGCCGAACTCACCTTCGTACGCCGTCGGTTGCTCAGCCCACAGGGCCTGCATCAGCCGCATCCGGTCCCGGACCAGCTCGCGGCGGGTACGCCACTCGACGCCGTGGTCGGCGGCCTCCTCCACGTTCCAGCCGTAGCCGAGCCCCAGGGTGAGGCGGCCGCCCGACAGGTGGTCGACGGTGGCGATCTGCTTGGCGAGGTCGATCGGGTCGTGCTGGGCGACGAGCGTGATGCCGGTGCCGAGGCCCAGCGTCTGCGTCACCGCCGCCGCCTGACCGAGGGCGACGAAGGGGTCGAGGGTGCGGCCGTACTCGCGGGGCAGGTCGCCGCCGGCCGGGTAGGGGCTGGTGCGCTCGACGGGGATGTGCGTGTGCTCGGGCAGATAGAGCCCGGCGAAGCCGCGCTGCTCCAGCTCACGGGCGAGGCGGGTGGGGGTGATCGTCTCGTCGGTGAGGAAGATCGTGACGGCGATGCGCATGGGAGGCCTTTCGCTGCGTACGGCTCTGTCGACGGCGTCGTCGCGAGTGACGGTCCCATCTCTACCTGCGGAACGATCCACTGTCCATACCGACCGGTCGGCATCGATTGTCATCCGGGCGGCATCGGCGTCAGAACGCGCCGGGAGTGTCGAGCGGCCATCTGTCCGGCTCCGACGGGGGGCCGTACGCCATGACCCGGCCGAGCCGCTCGCGGTGCGCCGCGTCGAGGGCGTCCTCGGCCGGGTGCGGCGGGAGGCCCCGGCAGTACTCCGCGAACCGGTCCCGACGCTCCGGCCACACGATCATCACCACCACGTGCAGCACCAGCGCGAACACGACCCACGTCAGCAGGCCCGCGACCACGCCCGCCACGAGCTCGGTCGCACCCGCGGAGAACGCCCCGCTCACGTACATCAGCTGGGCGGCGAGCCACCCCGCGAGCAGCGGGGCGACCAGGATCGCGGCGATCTGGAGGCGGCCCTCGGCGTGCCCCGACCAACGCGGCCACCTGGCGTCCTCGGCCCGCAGGAAGAGGCCGCGCCGCCGGCAGTGCTCGGCGTCCACATACAGCCGGTTCAGCGGCCACGGCCCGGCCTTACCGCGCAGCGTGACCAGTACGGCGGCCGGCACCGGATGCTCCGGCGTCCGGGCGGTGTCCGCGCCCGCGTCGGTGACCGTCGCCTCCGTCCTCCTCGATCCGGATCAGGCCGGCCAGCAGCAGCTCGGCGGCGGCCCGGTCCGCGCCCTGGTCACCGTCGATCGTGGCAACCGCGTGGTACGGGTCGACGCGCGTCCCGTCCACCCGCGCGACGGCGGCCCGGTCGGCCCGGTCGGTGATCCACCACAGCACGCCGAGCACGGCGTACACCACGCCGAATGCCGTCAACACGGCCAGGAGCAGGTCCACTTGACTCACGCAGGCTTCCTCTCGGACGAAGACGCGGGCGGAGGCGACGACAGGGACGGCGGCGGGACGGGGACGGCGGCAGGAACTCGGCGGATCAGCTCACGTGCCGGAGTTTCCCGTCCCGCGACGGAACCATGTGCGAAGCAGGCCCGTTCGTACGAACCCGTGACAACGCGACGGCATACTCGACAGCGCCGTAACTGAGCTGCCGAGCAGTCGACTTGAGTCGGCTTCGGCGAAGAGGGGGTGTGGTGCCGATGCGCACGAGCGGGAACGGGAGTTCCGGCAGGCAGGGTCGAGGCCGCACTGCCCTGCGATCCGCGACACTGCCGCTGGCCCTCGTCCTCACCACCGCCTGCCAGACGAACGCGGCCGACGGCCCGAGTACCGCTGAAGCGAGCTTCACCGTCCGCTATGACCGGCCGTCCGGCCCGGACGCGGACGACGCGGCGTTCGTCCGGGAACGGCGGCTGCCGGAGGAGGCCGTGCGGCACGTCACCGCTCTGGTGCGGCTGAACCCGCCGGTCGTGATGACCGTTCGGTCCTGCGACGGTGAAGGACCCTCCTACGACCCCCAGACCCGTGAAGTGGAGATCTGCTACGACGAGATCTCTGAGACACGGGGCCTCTATCAGGACGCCGGCCAGGGTCTCTCCGACGACGCCCTGTCCGCCGTCCTGCTGGAATCGCTGTTCCACGAGAGCGCACACGCCGTGATCGACGTCCTCGACCTCGCGGTGAGGGGTAAGGAGGAGGACTTCGCCGACCAGTTCGCCGCCCTCATGCTGCTCCGCCAGGGAGCGGAGGGAGAGGAGCGACTGCTCGACGTCGCCGAGACATGGCGCCTGTCCGCGATCACGTACGAGCACGAGGACGACGGTCAGGCAGACGAACACTCCACGGACCACGAGCGCGCCGTGACCTACCTCTGCTACCTCTACGGAGCCGCCCCGGCGAACCACGCGGACGTGATCGGCACGGACACACTTCCCGCAGGCCGGGCGCGCGGCTGCGCACGAGAGTGGAAGAGAGCGCAGGCCGCATGGATGAACGCCCTGGGGTGACCTGCCGCAGGCGCCGGCGCCTCCGCTGCCAGGACCGTCGGCGCCCGGCGGTCCGTGCCGGGATGAAACGATCGTGCCCATGACGTCTGCAACGCTCCCCACCGCCGACACGCACGTCAGGCTGCTCGCCGGGTATGCCGGCAACGGGCGGCCCGCCTACGAGGTGCTTCCCGCGCGCACGCTCGACGGGGATCTCTTCGAGTTGGCCGGAAGTCCGGGGCTGGTCCTGGGATGCGCGGCCGGTGACGTGCTGCGGATCTCGGACGACGGGGAGTTCGAGGTGACGCGACAGGGCCCCTGGCTCTGCGTCCAGGCCGCTCCGGAGGCCGGAACCTTCACAGCGGAAGCCCTGACCGCACTGCACGAAGCCGTCGAAGGACTGGGCGGGCTGGTCGAGTCCCCTGCCACCCTGCGCTTCGCCGTGATCACGATCGAGCGCTCCACGGATCCGGCCGCCCTCGAGAGCGCGCTGGACGCCTGGGCCGACCGGACCGGGCAAGTGGCGTGGTGGTTCGGAAACGGTGAGGTCGCTCAGTAGCGGCCGAAGGGCGACTCGGTCCACCACCCGTGGATCACGGACCCGCACCGGCTGCGCCGCCCTGCTCGACGCCGTCAGTGCACGTCGACCCGGTAGGTGACCCGCTCCGGCTCGGCCGTCGGGGTCGAGGTCGGGGACGGGGACGGGCTGGCGCCGCCGCCGCAGGCCGCGGTGTCCGCCGTGGGGAACGTGCAGTGCAGCAGCACGATCCGGGTGCTGCCCCTGCCGGTGGCCTCGAAGGTGAGGACGAGGGTGCCGCCGCCGCCGACCGACTTGCCGTCATCGGCCGGCTCGTAGCCGCGGTCGGCGGCGCGGACCACCGACGCGTCCGGCTGCGGGGCGACCACGAACCAGTGCTCGCGGGTGGACGCGTTCTCCGGCACGGAGAGCGTGAAGCGCTCGCCGACCTCGGCGGTGATGCTCAGGTCCTGCGTGGGGTGACTCGTGGGCCCGTCCGCGTCGGAGCCCGACGCGCAGCCCGCCACCAGCGTGACGGTGCAGAGTGCCGCCGCGACGGCCCGCGTGCCCCTGCTCGACCTGGCCGACATCGGCTCCCCCGTTTCGATCTTGACCGCCGGGAGGGTAACACCCGCCCGGCGGACAAGTCCTAGCCGTCGACCTCGTACCGGCCGACCTCCAGGAAGTACCGCAGCTCCTCCGGCGTCCCGTCGATGACCTCCTCGGCTGCGGCGCGCAGGGCGGCGCTGATCTTCGGGTCGGCCAGGATGCGGGCCACGGCGACGCGGTCGTCCTCGGCCTGGGCCAGGCGGTAGCCCGTCTCCAGGAAGGCGCGCAGAGCCTCCGGGGTGCCGATGTCGAGAGCCTTGCCGGCCTCCCGGACGACCGCCTTGCCGGAGTCCTCGTCCGCCAGGATGCGACCGATGGCGACGGCGTCGTCCTCGGCCTGGGCCAGGCGGTAGCCGGTCTTCAGGAAGGTGCGCATGTCCTCCGCGGTGCCGTCGAGGGCCTCGTTGGCCTCCCGGAGGACCCGCTTGCCGCTGTCCTCGTCCGCCAGGATGCGCGCGATCGCGACACGGAGCTCCTCCTCGGACATCTCGTCCACCGGCGTATCGGTCGTCACCACCGACGCCGCCGTGGTCGTCGCCGGGACCGTTGCCGTCGTCGCGTCGGTGGCGAACGCCGGGGTGGTGAGGAGGAGCGCCGGCGTCAGCGCGGTGGCCGTGAGGAGCAGGGCGGCACGGTGCCGTCTCAGGGATCTCATGGGCTTCAAGGTGGGTCCCTCCGTGGTCTGGCGGTCGGTACGAAGATCCTCGCCGCTCCGCGCCATCGATGTCAGTGCCGGATTCAGGCACTCCTTGTCGGCTTTCGTTGCCGTACCCGCACCCACCCGATCGGCCGCCCGCCGGTACACAACTCCCGTCGCGAGACCGGCGGTTACGTCGGAGGTAATCGCTTCGGGCCGTCCCCGCCGGTGATGATGGCGGCCTCGTCGCGTCAGTGGGACGCGGCTTCCGCATCGGAAGGATCCCCCGTGTCCTCAGCCACGCCCACGACTCCCCGCGCCGTGGTGCGGGAACTGCTCCGCCGGATCGGCGAAGGGGACCCCGAGCGCATCGCGGAGCTGTACGCCGAGCGGAGCGACTGGAAGCTGGACTGGCCGCAGGACGAGCACGGCCGTGCGCGGAGCGCCACCCCGTGGATCCGCCACCGGGCCACCCGTGCCGACGCCGCCGCCCACTACCGCGAGCTCGTCGAGCACCACGTGCCCGGGCAGGCGGCCACCGTGATCGAACGCGTCCTCGTCGACGGTGACGAGGCGGTCGTGCTCGGCGAGATCCGCCAGACCGCCCGCTCCACCGGGCGGGCCTACCGCGCCCGGTTCGCGCTGCACCTCACGATCGAGGGCGGCCTGGTCAGCCGGCACCACGTGTACGAGGACAGCCTCACCGTCGCCCGCGCCTTCGGTACGGAGGGCGCGGAGGCGACGGGTGGGACGCAGGGGATGGGTGAGACGGCGGGGCCGGGTGACGCGGGTCGGGCCACGGCCTAGATGATCGCCGTCCCCTCCTCCGCCAGGTCCGCGACCACGGCCGCGTGGTCCGAGGGCCAGACTCCGTCCACGGGGCCGTGGCCCGCGCGGCGGACGTGCCGGACATGGCCCTCGCCGACCGGGCCGGGCGGGCCCACGTGGATGTAGTCGATGCGGACGGCGGGT
Source organism: Streptomyces sp. NBC_00080 (assembly GCF_045041255.1). NCBI lineage: Bacteria > Bacillati > Actinomycetota > Actinomycetes > Kitasatosporales > Streptomycetaceae > Streptomyces > Streptomyces sp. NBC_00080. The sequence goes on along the minus strand of NZ_CP108235.1, from coordinate 5,335,939 downwards.
TCCAGCACGCGGGCCGCGTAGGGGTTCTCGGGGGACCAGGTGGCGGCGGGGGCGGTCGGGTCGGCGTAGTCCCAGGCGTCGTAGAGGACCTGTCCGGGGACGGCCGACGCGGTCCTCGTGCCGCCGAAGAGGCGCACCTCGTCGGAGTCCGGCCAGGCGTTGAAGTCACCGGTGACGACGGGCGGGAAGGGGGTGCCGCCGCGGTGCCGGGCGACGAGTTCCGCGAGCGCGGTGACCTGGGCGCGGCGCACCGCCGAGGCGTGGCCGGCCGAGGTGAGGTGGGTGGTGAAGAAGGGGATGTCGAAGGAGGGGGCGGCCACGCGCGCGTAGAGGGCCGCGCGGCCGTCGGCCAGGTCGGGGGGCGCGGGCAGGACCAGCGTCTCCCGTTCCACCACCGGCCAGCGGCTCAGCACCGCGTTGCCTATGTCGACCGAACCGGCCTCGGGCTCCGTGATCCGCTTGCGCCAGCGTTCGGGGGCCGGTGACGGGGCCCAGGTGCAGTGCAGACCGAGTTCGTCGGCCAGCCACTCGGCGAGGTTCTCGGCGCCGGCCGCCCACACCTCCTGGAGGCCGACCACGTCGGGGTCCAGCTCGCGCAGGACGGCCAGGATGGCCTTCTGGCGTTCCCGCCAGGGGCCGAACCGCCACCACAGGTTCCAGGTCACCACGCGCATGTGCAGCCACCCGCTCTCGTCGCGCCGACGGCGTCGGGGACCATTGAAGCAACAAACCTGTGCGTGAAGGAGTCCCACGGATCATGACCCGTTCCAGCGACCTCCGTTTCCGCGCGACCACCGCCCTCCAGCGGTACGTCGCCAACCCCCTCATGCGCCGCCTGCCGTTCCACACGCTCCTGGAGACCACGGGCCGTGTCTCCGGCCTGCCCCGGCGCACCCCGCTGGGCGGCCGCCGGGTCGGTGACGTCTTCTGGCTGGTCTCGGAGTTCGGCGAACGGTCGCAGTACGTCCGCAACATCAAGGCCGATCCGCGGGTGCGGGTGCGGCTGGGAGGACGGTGGCACTCGGGCACGGCCCAATTGCTGCCCGACGACGACCCGGTGGCCCGGCTGCGCACCCTGCCCCGGGGCAACAGCACGGCCGTCCGGGCCCTGGGGACGGGGCTGCTCACCATCCGGGTGGATCTGTCGAGCTGAGAGACATCCCCGTGAGTTCGCCCTCGGCCGGCCCGGTCGTGCTCGGTGCGTTCCGGAACCTGTCCGCCGTGCGGTTCACCGAGGATCCGGGCGCTGTGGACGAGCGGATCACGGAAGCGGTCGAGATCGGGCTCCGTGCCGTTCTCGACCTGTGAGGGGCGGTGCGTGCGGCGTTCTCACCCCGGCCACACGATCGACTGCACCTCGCTGTACGCGTGCAGCGCGTACGAGCCGACGTCCCGCCCGACGCCGCTCCGCTTGAACCCGCCGAACGGGGCCTCCATGTTGCGGCCCACGGTGTTGATGCCGACGCCGCCGGCCCGGAGCCTGCGGGCGACCCGGAAGGCGCGGGCCACGTCCGCCGACCAGACGTAGTCGATCAGGCCGTAGTCGCTGTCGTTGGCCAGGGCGATGCCCTCCTCCTCCTCGTCGAAGGGGATGACCGTGACCACCGGGCCGAAGATCTCCTCCCGCGCCACCCGCATGTCGTTCGTGCAGTCGGCGAGGAGGGTGGGGGCGACGTAGAAACCCCGTTCCAGCGGCGGGCGTTCGCCACCCGCGACGACCACCGCCCCTTCCTTCCGGCCGAGTTCGACGTACGCCTCCACCCGGTCCCGGTGGGCGGCCGAGATCACCGGGCCGACCACCGTGTCCGGCGCCCGGGGATCACCCACCGCCAACCGGCCCGCGTACGCGGCGAGTTGCTCCACCAGCCGGTCGTACACCCGACGCTGTGCCAGCACCCGCGTCGGGGCGGTGCAGATCTGGCCGCTGTAGAAGGAGAAGGTGGTGCCGATGCCGGCCACCGCCGAGGCGAGGTCCGCGTCGTCGAGGACGACCGCCGCGCCCTTCCCGCCCAGCTCCATCAGCTGGCGCCGCATGTCCCGGCCGCACACCTCGGCGATGCGCTGCCCGACCGCCGTCGAGCCGGTGAAGCTCACCATGTCGACGTCCGGCGACGACACCGCCGTCTCACCGATCCCGACGGCCCGCCCGGAGACGACGTTCACCACCCCGCGCGGCACGCCCGCCGCCTCCAGCGCCTCCGCCATCCGGTAGACGGACAGGGGGTCCTGCGGGGCCGGTTTGACGACCACCGTGTTGCCCATGGCGAGTGCCGGGGCGACCTTTCCGGCCGGGTTCGCCCACGGGTTGTTGTAGGAGGTGACGCACGTGACGACGCCGACCGGCTGCCGTACGGCGACCGCGCCCATCACGCCCGCCTTCCCCATCGGTCCGGCCTCGTTGACCTGTGGCGCGATCGGCCACTCGGCGGGCTCCACGCGCGCGTAGCGCCGGAAGCGGGCCACCCCCACCCCGACCTGCATCCCGCGCGCGGTGCCGGTCGTGGCGCCGGTCTCCGCCTGGGCCAGTTCGGCGTACGGCAGCAGCCGGGCGCGCATGATGTCGGCCGCCCGGGCGAGGATCGCCGCCCGCTCCTCGGCCGGAGTGCGCGACCAGGGCCCGAAGGCCTCCCGGGCCGCCGCGCAGGCAGCGCGCACCTGCTCCCGGGAGGCCTCCGGAGCCAGACCGACGGTCCCCTCGGTCGCCGGGTCGACGACCTCGTAGTGCCCCCCGTCGGGCTCCACCCAGGCACCGCCGACGAACAGCCGCTGCCCGCCGAAGCCGTGCGACCCACCGGACCCGTCGGTCGTGCCGCTCCCGTCGGTCACCTGGTGCTCACCGTCCTGGTGTCCCGCCCCGAGCGCAGCACCCGGCCCGGGACGGCGCCCGTCACCACGTCGTCCCGGATGGCCGCCACGCCGTTGACCCAGACCGCCCGCACGCCGAGCGCCTTCGAGTCCAGCCGAGGGCTGTCGCCCGGCAGGTCGTGCACCAGGGTGGCCTTGCCGGCGTCGATCCGCTCCGGGTCGAACAGGACGAGGTCCGCATGCCAGCCCTCCCGGATCCGGCCCCTCTCCCGGAGGCCGAACAGCCGCGCCGGGTCGTCCGTCAGCATCTTCACCGCCTGCTCCAGGCCCGCCAGTCTCCGGCCGCGCAGACAGTCGCCGAGGAAGCGCGTGGTGTACGGCGCCCCGCACATCCGGTCCAGGTGCGCGCCCGCGTCGGAGCCGCCGAGCAGTACGTCCTCGTGGCTCCAGGTGTCCGCCCGCAGCGCCCAGGAGTCCGGGTCGTTGTCCGTCGGCATGGGCCACAGGACCGTACGCAGTTCGTCGGCGGCGCAGATCTCGACCAGACAGGCGAAGGGGTCCAGGCCGCGTTCGGCGGCGATGTCGCGTACGACCCGCCCGGTGAGGCCCTCGTTCGCCGCGCTGTAGGTGTCGCCGATGACATACCGGCCGAAGTTGGTCAACCGCCGGAAGACGCCCGCCTCCTTGGAGTTGGCCCGCCTCAACAGCTCCGCCCGCACCTCCGGGTCCCGCAGCCGCTCGATCCGCTCGGGGACGGGCAGGCCGAGGACCGGCCCCCACCCCGGGATCAGGTTCAGCGCGCAGAACGTGCCCAGCGACATGTTCATCGGCGTGAGGATCGGCATGGTCAGCGCGACGACCCGGCCGCCGGCCTTCCGTGCCCGTTCGCTCGCCATGAGCTGCCGGGGCACGCGTTCCGGAACGGCCGCGTCGACGGTCAGGACGTTCCAGTTCAGGGGTCGTCCGGCGGCCGCGCTCATCTCCACGAACAGATCGATCTCGGCGTCGCTGAACTGGTCCAGGCAGCCCGCCACGATCGCCTCGATCTGGGTGCCCTCGTGCTCGCCGACGGCCCGGGACAGCGCGAGCAGCTCCTCCGGCCGGGCGTGCCGGGAGGCGACCGGCTGTCCGTCCCCGTCGGAGTGGGTCGAGGACTGTGTGGTGGAGAAGCCCCACGCGCCCGCGTCCATGGCTTCGTGCAGCAGCCGGACGATGTCGGCCAGCTGCGCCTCGCTCGGCTGCCCGCCCACCGCGTCCGCGCCCATCACGTACCGGCGCAGCGCGCAATGGCCCACCATGAACCCGGCGTTGACGGCGATCCGCCCCTCCAGCGCGTCCAGGTACTCCCCGAAGCCGTGCCAGCTCCAGGGCGCCCCCTCCTCCAGCGCGACCAGGGACATGCCCTCCACCTTGGACATCATCCGACGCGTGTAGTCGGCGTCCTCGGGACGGTCCGGGTTCAGCGGCGCGAGCGTGAACCCGCAGTTCCCGGCCGCGACCGTGGTCACCCCGTGGTTCAGGGACGGGGTGGCGTACGGATCCCAGAACAGCTGGGCGTCGTAGTGCGTGTGCGGATCCACGAACCCGGGAGCGAGGACGAGCCCGCGCGCGTCCTCGCTGGTCCGCGCCTCCTCGGTGACCGACCCGACGACGGCGATCCGCCCGTCCCGGATCCCGACGTCGGCGACGAACCCGGGCGCGCCCGTCCCATCGACGACGGTCGCCCCTTTGATGACGTGATCGAGCATGAGGGCTCCTTCTCAACTCCGATGCGATGGGCGCCCCCGAGGGGCGCGGGGCTGTATCGCTGTGCGGCTCCGCCGCGTGGGCGCGACCAGCCACGACGGACCCGCGACCGCCAGGCGACCCGCGCCCCCGGGGCGACGACGCACCCGCAGGTCCGCGACAGCGGCTACGCGCCTTGCCGGAACCGCGTCGTCCGATGGACGGGATCCGTGTCGATCTTCGGAATGACCTGCTCCCCGATCAGCCGGATCGTCTGGAGCGTCTCCTCCTTCGGCACCCCCACCGGCAGTCCGAAGGACAGCTGATCGGCGCCCGCCTGCTCCCACCGCTTGCACTGCCGCAGCACCTCGTCCGGGTCACCGCAGATCAACAGCTCTTCCTCGACGAGGAGTTCGACGAACTCGGCGTTGTACTCGGGCAGCGTCTCCGGCCAGACCGGGAAGCCCTCGGGCCGGGGGAAGGTGTCGTGGTAGCGGAACACCAGCGAGGGCAGGTAGTGCAGCCCGCCCTCGACGGCGATCCGGATCGCCTCGTCGTGCGTGGGCGCGCAGATCGCCGTCGTCGTCACCATCACGTTGTCGTTGACGAAGTCGCCGATCGGTTCGGCGTTCACCACCGCCGTCTTGTACTGCTCCAGCACCCACTCCATGTCGGACACCTTCTGGATGCTGAAGCCGAGCACCCCGAGGCCCTTGCGGGCGGCCATCGCGTACGAGGGCGGCGACCCGGCCGCGTACCACATCGCCGGGTGCGACTTCCCGTGCGGCTTCGGCAGGATCTTGCGCGGCGGCAGCTGCCAGTGCTTGCCCTGGAAGCCGACGTACTCGTCCTGGAGCCACATCTTCGGGAACTCTGCGATGGTCTCCTCCCAGATCTCCTTCGTGTAGTTCATGTCGGTGATGCCGGGGAGGAAGCCGAGGATCTCGTGCGAGCCAGCGCCGCGTCCGCTGCCGAACTCGAAGCGGTTGTCGGTGAGATGGTCGAGCATGGCGACCTTCTCGGCGACCTTCACCGGGTGGTTGACCTGGGCGAGCGGGTTGAAGATGCCCGAGCCGAGGTGGATGCGGTCGGTCGCGTGGGCGAGGTAGCCGAGGAAGACGTCGTTGGCGGAGAGGTGGGAGTACTCCTCCAGGAAGTGGTGCTCGGACGCCCAGGCGTACTTGAAGCCGGACTTGTCCGCCTGGATGACGTACTCGGTCTCCTCCATCAGCGCCTTGTGCTCGGCGAGCGGATCGGTCTCGGCGCGTTTGCCCACGTATCCCTGTACAAAGAGCCCGAATTCCACGGAGGTTCACCGTCCCGGTTCCTGGATCGCGGTTAACTGACGGTTCGTCAGATTCAGCGGATGCCGCCGACTGTGGCACCGGGCTCCTGGATGGTCAATAGCCGACGAACTCTCAGATGACCGAAACGCCCGCCAGCCATCCCCCGTCGATCACGAACGGTTGCCCGGTGATGTACGACGAGTCCTGCGAGGTGAGGAACAGGGCGAGGCGGGCCACCTCGTCCGCGCGGCCGATCCGGCCCAGGGGCACGAGCTTGCGATAGAGGGAGTCGAGGGCGCGGGTCGTCTCCTCGGGGTCGGAGTCCGGCTCCAGCCGGGACGGGTTGGACATCGCGGTGTCGATGGCTCCGGGACAGACCGCGTTGACCCGGATACGGCGGGGCGCCAGCTCCAGGGCGGCGACCCGGGTGAGGCCGAGCACCGCATGCTTGGTAGCCGCGTAGGCACCCACGGCCGCCATGCCGGTGAGCCCGGTGTAGGAGGCGGTGTTGACGATGGTGCCGCCGTCGGACAGCTCCGGCGCGGCGGTCCGGATGCCCAGGAAGCAGCCGACCTGATTGACCCGCACGACCTGCATGAACTCGTCCAGCGGGGTGTCGACGAGGGCGTTGAACCGCAGGATGCCGGCGTTGTTGACGAGCCCGTCGAGATGGCCGTACGCCCGCTTGGCCTCCCGCACCGCCGCGGTCCACTGCTCCTCCACCCCCACATCGAGGTGGACGTACAGCGCGCCGATCTCCTCGGCGAGCGCCTGCCCCTGCTCGTCGAGCACGTCGGCGACGATCACCTCGGCGCCCTCCTCACGGAACAGCCGCGCCTCCTGCTCGCCCTGGCCACGCGCCGATCCGGTGACGAGGACCACCCGTCCGTCGAGCTTGCCCATGCCGGCTCCCTTCGCCTCGGTGGAGCTCAGCATCGTATCGCCGCATCTGACGAATCGTCAGATGCGCGTGGACGCGAAGCGTGCGGGGAGAGGCCGGGCATTGCACAAGCACACACCAAGTGACCTGCCGGTAGGGACATTTGACTCTGTCCGACACCCGTCCGGGGCCCCAATAATCCTTCACGGCCGGGTAAAGCCGAACCCAAGGATGGAGTCCGCAGTGGCCAGAAGAAGACTGAGGAACAGGAAGGTCCGGTACGTGGCGATCGGTGCGGCTCTCGCGACCGGCGGAGCCGTCGTCACCCTGCTCCCGTCGGCGAACGCGGCCGACGAGAAGACACCGGACCAGATCATGAGGATGTGCCAGAGGTCCGCCGTGCTCAACGGGAAACAGCAGTCCGTGAGCGACTTCGGAGGCGCCTTCGCCGACGGATTCGAGTCCGACAACTGCGATTTCGTCGAGACGAAGTTCGAGACCTTCGACGGCCCCACCGAGAAGTCCTCCATCGATTTCCCGAACTGCGAACCGAACGCCGCCGAGCCGGCGAAGGTCTCGATCACCTGGTCGGCGGCCGCGGCCCAGGGCCAGGGAAAGTACTCGGTCACGCAACAAGGCGCCGGGGGCGGCCTCTTCGGATTCCTGAGCGGCTCCTGGCTGAAACACAAGGGCACCCTGGACATGACCGTGAAGTCGGCCACCGCAGGCGCCACGGAACAGCGGGAGGTGCCGGTCGGCAAGGTCCTCCACATGGAGTTCACGCCGAAGCTCCAGCGCATGACCGGCGAGTGGCGGGTGCGGCTCGACGCCGACCCCGGAAGCTTCGCCGTGAACCCCTCCCCCGAGCAGAACTTCGTGGCACCCGACGTCGTCGAGGGGCCCGTGATCCTGCCGGGCGCGGCTGGGGCGCCCGGTGTCGCGGACGGCACCTCCAAGGCGGTCCTGGAGGACTGCTGACCTGCGCGAAGCAGCAGAGACACCGCAGCTCGACCCGCATCCCCCACAGGAGAATCCCATGACCACCCGCACCCCCCGGGCCAGAAGCCACCGCAGCAGGAAGAAGCGCATCACCCTCGCCCTGGCCCCCGTCGCGGCTCTCGCCGTGGCCGTGCCGCTGATGCACCCGGCAGGCGCCGCCACCCCCTCCGAGGTGACCGCCGACTGTGCGGCCGACGCGAACGCACTGGAGAACTGCGAGTTCGTCGACGTCCAGTTCAAGGCGAACAGTCTCGGGCCCAATCAGCGCGTCTCACCCGTGACCCAGAACTGCGGATCGACGACCGCCGCGACGAACACCTTCAGCGTGAGCACGTCCGTCACCAGGACCATTCAGCTGGAGGACGGGTTCACCGCCGACGCCGGCACGAAACTCGGCAACTCCTTCTTCGAGATCGGCCTGAAGTTCAACACGTCGGAAATCAACATCACCCGCGACGACAAGACGACCGGCCTGGCGTTCAGCCGCTCCGACACCGTCCAGCCGGACAGCATCGGCTTCTTCATGTGGTCCGCCAAGCGCACCGACGTGAGCGGATTCCTGCGGGCCACCTACAAGGAGGCCCAGGAGGGCCAGAAGGTGTTCTTCGCGCCGAGCGAGGGCGGGAGCACCGTCCACGTCTTCTATCCGCAGATCCTGAAGAACGGTACGCCGGACGGCCGGCTCTGGCTGCGGAACGTGAAATGCGGAACGCCCGAGGCCAATGGAATCCAGAACTCGGAGAACAGCATCCCGACGGAACCGGGATTCGGCGAAGCCGGCGGAAACGTCACCGACGTGGAGGTCCCGCTCGCGGACCTCCCGCTCGCGGAGATCCCTGCACCCTGATGGTTCTCAGGTGCGAAGCACGGGTGCGGCCGGGGTGGCGCCGAGCCATCGCAGGACCGCTTCCGTGCTGCCCCGGGCGTCGATCTTGGCGTAGATGTTGCTGAGGTTGTTGCGGACGGTCTTCTCGCTCAGCCGTAATCGCAGCCCGATCTCCTGGGCGCCGAGGCCGGTCGACAGCAGCTCCATGACCTGCCGTTCACGCGGCGAGAGCAGCGCGCGCAGCCGCTCGATCGCGTCGCCAGCCGCCGGCATCCGGCGGGCCCCCTCCCGCAGGGCGGCGCATGCGGACGGGGAGAGGTAGGTGTGGCCGACGGTGGCCGCCATCACCGCGGAGGACAGCATGTGGGTGCAGTAGTCGCCCTCGGCCAGATAGCCCGCGCCGCCCCGGAAGACCCCGACGACCGTCTCGGTGTCCGTGCGGGGGCTGACGACGATCACCGGGACGCCGCGGCCGCCCAGCGCCGCCAGCAGCCCCGGGAAGGACGTCGCCGGCTCCGCGCAGCGCAGCACGACGACGTCCGGCTCACCCTCGTGCAGGGTGTCGTAGGGCGGGGCGACCCGCACCACCCGGCCCACGTACGGGTCGTCGGGGGCGGGCCAGCCCTCGTGCGGCCAGTCGTCCTCGGCGCAGGCGAGAGCGACAAGGAGTCGCTGGGAGGATCGCACTCACGGGGTCCTTCCGCCGGAACCATCACGTCCGTACGTCCGTACATACGCGGCCCGGCGTGGACATGTTCAAACTTCAAGAAGCCTGGTCGAGCAGGGGTCCCACCTCGGCTCCGAACAGGCCGATCTGGTCGGTGAGTTCGGTGCGGCTCCGGCAGCGGAAGCGCACCTGGATCTGATGGACGCCCATCGCCCCGTAGGCCCGCAGCGACTCGGCGAGGACCTCGGGCGGCCCGGTGAGGGTGCGGCGGCCCACCTCCCAGCCGGGGGCGCCGACGTACAGCGGCTCGGTGATGGCGCCGACGGTGAGCGGCGCGTCGTCCCCGCGCAGCCGCCGCAGCGTCTCGATCTGCGCGGGCAGCCGGTCCCTCGGGTCGCCCTGGGGCAGCCAGCCGTCGCCCTTGAGGGCCGCCCGGCGGACGGCGGCCGGGGAGGAGCCGCCGACCCAGAGCGGCACCCGCGCCTGGGTCGGCCGGGGCCGCTGCCCGAGCCCCTCGAAGTCGTACGACTTGCCGTGGTGGGAGGGGAACTCGTCCGGCCCGAGCGCGGCGCGCAGCGCGTCGATCGTCTCGTCGAGCACGGCGCCCCGCCGCTCGAAGTCCACCCCCAGCGCCTCGAACTCCTCCCGTACGTGACCGGCGCCGACGCCGAGGATCAGCCGGCCCCCGCTGAGGTGGTCGAGGGTCGCGTACTGCTTGGCGGTGAGCAGCGGGTGGCGCAGGCCGACGACGGCGACGTGCGCGAGCAGCCGGACCCGGTCGGTCACGGCGGCCAGGTGGGCGAGGGTGGCCACGGGGTCGTACCAGACCGTGCTCATGGCCTCGGCCAGCCGGTGCGGGATCGCCACGTGGTCGCAGGCGGCGACGTAGGCGAATCCGGCGCGGTCGGCGGCGCGGGCGATCTCGACGAGGTCGGCGGGGCCCGCGTCCGCCTCCCAGGGTTCGGCGTAGAGCGTGGACTGGGACTGGACCGGGAGCTGGATGCCGTAGTCGAGACTCACCGCGGGCTCCAGAGGCCGTCCGGGGTCAGCCCCAGCAGTTCGATCGCGTTGCCCCGTACGATGCGCTCCACCACGTCCGGCGCCAGGTGGCCCATCTGCGCCTCGCCGACCTCGCGCGACTTCGGCCAGGTGGAGTCGGAGTGCGGGTAGTCGGTCTCGTAGAGGACGTTCCCGACGCCGATGGAGTCGAGGTTCCTGAGCCCGAAGGCGTCGTCGAAGAAGCAGCCGAAGACGTGGTCGGCGAACAGTTCGGACGGGGGACGGTGGACCTTGTCCGCGACCCCGCCCCAGCCCCGGTTCTCCTCCCACACCACGTCGGCGCGCTCCAGGATGTAGGGGATCCAGCCGATCTGGCCCTCCGCGTACATCACCTTCAGGTTCGGGAAGCGCTCGAACTTGCCGCTCATCAGCCAGTCGACCATCGAGAAACAGCAGTTGGCGAAGGTGATGGTGGAGCCGACGGCGGGCGGGGCGTCGGCGGAGGTGGACGGCATCCGGCTCGACGAGCCGATGTGCATGGCCACGACCGTGCCGGTCTCGTCGCAGGCGGCGAGGAAGGGGTCCCAGTCGTCGGTGTGGACGGAGGGCAGGCCGAGGTGCGGGGGTATCTCGGAGAAGGCGACCGCGCGGACCCCGCGGGCGGCGTTGCGCCGGACCTCCGCCGCCGCCAGTTCGGCGTCCCAGAGCGGGATGAGGGTGAGCGGGATGAGCCGGCCCCGCGCCTGCGGGCCGCACCACTCCTCCACCATCCAGTCGTTGTAGGCGCGCACGCACAGCAGGCCCAGTTCGTGGTCGGCCGCCTCGGTGAAGGTCTGGCCGCAGAAGCGCGGGAAGGTGGGGAAGCAGACGGCGGACTGGACGTGGTTGACGTCCATGTCGGCGAGCCGGGACGGGACGTCGAAGGACCCCGGGCGCATCTGCTCGTAGGTGATGACCTCCAGCTTGATCTCGTCCCTGCTGAAGCCGACGGCGGTGTCCAGGCGGGTGAGGGGGCGGTGCAGGTCCTCGTAGATCCACCAGTCGCCGATCGGGCCGTCGTCGCCGGGCTCGCCCATGACGGGCTTGAAGCGGCCGCCGAGGAAGGTCATCTCCTTCAGCGGGGCCCGCACGACGCGGGGCCCGGTGTCGAGGTACTTCTTCGGGAGGCGGTCCTGCCAGACGGTGCTCGGCTCCACGGTGTGGTCGTCGACGGAGATGATCAGCGGGAGGTTCTCCGTGGCCTGGGCGGTCTTCGCGGTCTCCAATGCGTTCTCCATGGGGGGCACGGTAGCGCTGATCTGACGGATCGTCAGCTAGTGGGCGGGAGCCGGAGTTGATCGACTCCGCGGGGATGTGTGCACACCGGATGTGAGGGGTGTGTGGACTCCCGTGCAGCTGCCGGGCAAGCTGACGCTTCCGGCATGGACAGGGCAAACTGGCCTGGTAATTCGGATGCCTAAGGGGAGCCCTGATGGACGACCGGGTAGGACACCGCGACCCGCGTGTGCCGGAGCAGAGGCGTCCCGGCTCCACCGAGGAGCCGGCGGCGCTGCGCTTCGACGTGCTCGGCCCGGTGCGGGCACGGCGCGGCGACGAGCGGCTGGCCACCGGTTCACCGCAGCAACGTGCCCTGCTGGCAGCCCTGTTGCTGCGCGAGGGCCGTACGGCGACGGCCGCCGAGCTGATCGACGCGCTGTGGGGCGAGGAGCCTCCGTCGCAGGCGCTGGCGGCGGTACGGACCTACGCCTCCCGGCTGCGCAAGGTGCTCGACCCGGGTGTCCTGGTGAGCGAGTCGGGCGGCTACGCGGTACGCGGACTGGCCGAGGGTTCGTTCGACCTGGCGGTGGCGCAGGAATGGGCGGCGGAGTCGGAGAAGGCGCGGAACGCCGGGGACCTGTCCCACGCCCGCGAGGTGCTGAACCGGACGCTGGGGCTGTGGGACGGGGAGGCCCTGGCCGGCGTCCCCGGGCCGTACGCGGAGGCGCAGCGCGTCCGGCTGGAGGAATGGCGGCTGGGACTGCTGGAGTCCCGGCTGGACATGGACCTGGAGCAGGGCTGCCACGCGGAGGCCGTCTCCGAACTCACCGCGCTCACCGCGGCGTACCCGCTCCGTGAGCGGCTGCGCGAACTGCTGATGCTGGCGCTGTACCGCAGCGGCCGGCAGGCGGAGGCGCTCGCGGTGTACGCGGACACCCGACGGCTGCTTGCCGAGGAGCTGGGGGTGGATCCGCGGGCCGGACTGCGGCGGTTGCAGCACCGCATCCTCCAGGCCGACCCGGAGCTGGCGGAGCCGTCGGCGCCGGCGGCGGAACCGGCGGTGGTACGGGTGCGGCCCGCGCAACTCCCGGCCACCGTGCCCGACTTCACCGGCCGCTCCGCCTTCGTACGGGAACTGAGCGAGGTGCTGGCCGGAGCCGGTGACGGCACGGGCGCGGGCGGGCGGGTGATGGCGGTGTCCGCGCTCGCGGGCATCGGGGGCGTGGGCAAGACGACCCTCGCCGTGCACGTGGCCCATCAGGCCCGTCCCGCCTTCCCCGACGGCCAGCTGTACGTCGATCTCCAGGGCGCGGGGCCGCGGTCGGCGGAGCCGGAGACGGTCCTCGGGTCGTTCCTGCGGGCCCTGGGCACGGCGGACTCGGCGATCCCCGACTCCCTGGAGGAGCGGGCTGCGCTGTACCGCTCGGTGCTGGACGGCCGCCGGGTGCTGGTGCTGCTGGACAACGCGAAGGACGCGGCCCAGATACGCCCCCTGCTGCCGGGCACGGAGGGCTGCGCGGCGCTGGTCACCTCACGGGTGCGGATGGTGGACCTGGCGGGAGCGCATCTCGTCGACCTGGACGTGATGTCCCCCGAGGAGGCGCTCTCCCTCTTCACCCGGATCGTCGGCGAGGAGCGGGTCGCGGCCGAGCGGAAGGCGGCGCTGGACGTGGTGGCCGCGTGCGGCTTCCTGCCGCTGGCGATCCGGATCGCGGCCTCCCGGCTGGCCGCCCGCCGTACCTGGACGGTGTCCGTCCTCGCCGCGAAGCTGGCGGACGAACGGCGCCGGCTGGACGAGCTCCAGGCGGGCGACCTGGCGGTGAAGGCGACCTTCGAACTCGGCTACGGCGCACTGGAGCCCGCCCAGGCCCGCGCGTTCCGGCTGCTCGGCCTGGCGGACGGCCCGGACACCTCCCTGGCGGCGGCCGCGGCGGTCCTGGACCTGCCGGTGGAGGACACCGAGGACGTGCTCGAGTCCCTGGTGGACACCTCCCTGCTGGAATCGGCGGCCCCCGGCCGCTACCGGTTCCACGACCTGGTGCGGCTCTACGCGCGTGCGTGCGCCGACCGCGACGAGCCACCGGGCGAGCGCGGCACCGCGTTGTCGCGGCTGCTGGACTTCTATCTGGCGACGGCGGCCGGCGTGTACACGATCGAGCGGCCCGGCGACCGCACGGTCGTCCACCTGGAGCCCACGTCGTACCGGGGGCTGTCCTTCGGCGAGCGGACACAGGCCCTCGACTGGCTCTTCGCGGAGGCGCAGTGCCTGCTGGCGTGCGCACGGCAGCAGCAGTCGGGCAGCGGGCTGCGCCGTGCCGTCGATCTGCTCTGGGCCGCCAAGGACCTGGCGGAGTCGGGCGCGAACGCGAAGCAGTACGAGTGGGCGGCCACGGCCCTGCGGGACGCCGCGCAGGACGCCGCCGACGTCCGCGCGGAGAGCCGTGCGCGGACGGCGCTGTCCAACGTCCATCTGGCCGCCGGACGTTACTCCGAGGCGGACGAGGAGGCCCGGCGCGCGATCGAACTCGCGACGGCGGCGCACGACGCGACGCCGGTGAGCTGGGCGGCGACCGACCGGGGGATCATCGCCCTCGGCCAGGGCCGCTACGAAGAGGCCGAGAAGTTCCTCACCACCGCCAGGGACGGCTACCGGGCGGACGGGAACCGGCCGGGCGAGGCCAACGCGCTGTGCAACCTCTCACGGCTCTACGAGCGGATGAACCGCCCGAGCGACGCCGTCACCCTGGCCCGGCAGGGCGTCGACATCTACCAGCAACTCGGACTCACCCTGCGCCTCGCGAACGGCCGTTACGCCCTCGGCGTCGCGCTGATCAGCGCCGGCAGACTCTCCGACGGCCTGGTGCAGTTGTCGGACGCGCTGGAGATGTTCGGCAGCAACCGGCAGCGCCTGTGGGAGGGCACGACGCACTTCCGCATCGCCCAGCTGCACCTGGCCGACCGGCGGCCGGCCCAGGCCGCGCAGCACGCCGAACAGGCGCTGGCGATCGGGTTCATCGGCGGGGACCTCATCCGGGGCAGTGTGCTGACCGCGCTGGGCCGGAGCCTGCACGCGCTCGGCCAGTCGGACCGGGCACGAGCCTGCTGGCACGAGGCCCTGTCCCTCCTGGAGCGGTCGGGAGCGCCCGAGGCGGCCGAGGTACGCCGTCTGCTGGCGCCCCTGGACGCGTCGTAACCTGCCCTCGGCGGCGTTCATCGAACGTTTATGACCGCCTGGCAGGGTCTACTCAACGGTCCGTCGCCTCGGGGGGCAGACGGACCGGACGAGCCCGCTGGGGGGTGGGCTCCGGCACATGTCTCTGTCCGGCGATACTCGGGGGAATCGCCGGACAGAGGCGCCTCACTCACTTGAACACTCCCAGGGGGAGCCGAACATGAGCAACACCGAGAAGCAGACGACGCAAGCCACCGCGGACATCACCACGCTGGAGAACCACGCTCCGATCCTGCCGGCCCTGTCCAAGCCGGCGACGCCGGAGGCCGGGGCGGCCACGCCGGCGGCCGAGGAGAAGATCGTCACGCTCGAGAACCACGCGCCGGTCCCGCCCGCCCTGGACCTGGACGGCAAGTAGGCACCACCCGTCACCACTTCGACGGGGATCGGCCGCGGCGGCGCGGAGGGGAGCCGCCGCGGCCGACGTGTGTCCGGGGCCGCGCGGTCACCGTGCGCGCAGTTCGCCCTTCACCACCTTGCCGCTCGCGTTGCGGGGCAGGACGGTCACGAACTCCACCGTCCTCGGCACCTTGTAGTTGGCCATCTCCCGGCGGGCCCAGGCGATCAGGTCGTCGGCCGTGGCGACCGCGCCCGGCCGCCGCACCACGTACGCCTTGCCCACCTCGCCCAGGCGCGGATCGGGGACACCGATCACGGCCACGTCGGCCACGTCCGGGTGCAGGCCGAGGCGCTGCTCTATCTCCGCCGGGTAGGCGTTGAAGCCGCCGACGATGAACATGTCCTTCAGGCGGTCGGTGATCCGGAGGTTGCCGGCGGCGTCCAGGACGCCCACGTCTCCGGTGCGCAGCCAGCCGTCCTCCGTCAGGGCCTCCGCCGTCGCCGTCTCGTCCTCGTAGTAGCCGCGCATCACGTTGAAGCCCCGGACCAGGACCTCCCCGGGTTCGCCCGGCGCCGCGTCCACCCGCACCTCGGTGCCGGGGATCGCGCGGCCCGACGTCGAGGCGATGACCGTGGGGTCGTCCCCGCGACGGCACATCGTGACGACACCGCTCGCCTCCGAGAGGCCGTACGCCGTCAGGACGGTCTCCACGCCCAGTTCGCCCCGCAGGCGTTCGACGAGCCGCAGCGGCACCACCGCCGCGCCCGTGACGACCAGTCGCAGTGCCGACAGGTCGTGCTTGTCCCGGGACGCGTGGTCCAGCAGCGACTGGTGCAGGGTCGGCGGGCCCGGGAGGACCGAGACCCGTTCCGACGCCACGTTCGCGAGGACCGTGTCCACGTTGAACACCGGCTGCGGGATCATCGTCGCGCCCCGCATCAGACAGGCGATCACGCCCGCCTTGTAGCCGAAGGTGTGGAAGAAGGGGTTCACGATCAGATAGCGGTCGCCCTGCCGCAGCCCCGCGAGGTCGGTCCAGATCTCGTACGCCCGCAGGGTCTGCGCGTGGGTGATCACCGCGCCCTTGGGGCGGCCCGTCGTGCCCGAGGTGAAGACGATGTCCGAGGGCCACTCGCCCGCCACCCGGTCCGCCCGCGCCCGGACCTCCGCCGTCCCGATGCCCTCCCCGCTCGCCAGG
Source organism: Streptomyces sp. NBC_00080 (assembly GCF_045041255.1). Lineage (NCBI taxonomy): Bacteria > Bacillati > Actinomycetota > Actinomycetes > Kitasatosporales > Streptomycetaceae > Streptomyces > Streptomyces sp. NBC_00080. Next base: position 5,319,725 of record NZ_CP108235.1, on the reverse strand, counting down.
AAGTCCTTCCAGGTCCGGAAGTCCGCCGGGGCGTCGTCCGAGAGGACCACCACCTGCTCCAGCGCGGGCAGCCCCGGCAGCGGGCCACCGCCGACGCCCTCCGCCGCCGCCCGCCGCAGCGACGCCACGTACGACGTCCCGAGGAAGGTGCCCGTCACGAACAGCAGACGCGTCCCGCTGCGGCGCAGTACGTCCGCCGCCTCCGTGCCCTTGAAGCGGGTGTTCAGGGGCACCAGCACCGCCCCCGCGCTCACCGCGCCGAGCGCCGCCACCATCCAGTCCAGCGAGTTCGGGGCCCAGACGGCCACGCGGTCGCCCGCCCGCACCCCGTTCGCCAGACAGGCCGCCGCCGCGCGTTCGACGCGGGCGCCGAGCTCGGCGTACGAGATACGGGTACGGCCCTCCACCACCGCCTCGGTCGTCGCGTACCGCTCGGCGGACCAGCGGACCAGGCCGGGGATCGTCCCCCACTCCATGTCACCACGCACGACCGGCCTCCCCACCGAACCTCTAGCTGACTGACCGTCAGATTAGCGGTAGCCTGACGGACTGTCAGCAGCACTGTCGCCGTGTGGAGGTGGGTGCGGCATGCCCGCAGTGACCGGAATCAAGGACGCCACGGCCATCGTCGGCATCGGGCAGACGTCCTTCGCCAAGCACCTCCCCGAGGACGAACGGACGCTCGCCTGCCGGGCCGTCCTCGCGGCCCTCGACGACGCCGGGATCGCCCCCGGTGAGGTCGACGCCCTCGCCTCCTACACCATGGAGGAGACGGACGAGGTCGAGCTCGCCAAGGCCGTCGGGTTCGGGGACCTGTCCTTCTTCAGCAAGATCGGTTTCGGCGGCGGCGGTTCCTGCGCCACCGTCGCCCACCTCGCCGCCGCCATCGCCGCCGGACAGGCCACGGTGGGGGTCGCCTGGCGGTCGCGGAAACGGGGCTCCGGGCCGCGTCCGTGGACCAACACGGCCGTCCAGCTCCCCACCCCCGCCCAGTGGACCCGGCCCTTCGGGCTGCTGCGGCCCGCCGACGAGATAGCCATGCTCGCCCGCCGCTATCTGCACGAGTACGGCGCCACCCGCGACCATCTCTTCAACGTCGCCCTCGCCTGCCGCAACCGCGCCAACCAGAACCCGGCCGCCGTGATGTACGAACGGCCGCTCACCCGCGAGATGTACATGTCGTCCCGGTGGATCAGCGAGCCCCTGTGTCTGTACGACAACTGCCTGGAGACGGACGGGGCGTTGGCGTGCGTCATCGTGAGCGGCGAGCGGGCCCGGGACTGCCGCCGGAGACCCGTGTACGTCCACTCGGCCGCCCAGGGCCTGCCCGCCCAGCACCACGGCATGGTCAACTACTGGAACGACGATCCCCTCACCGGCCCCGCCTGGGCAGCCGCCCGGCACCTGTGGAAACACGCCGACTTCACCCCGTCCGACGTCGACGTCGCGCAGATCTACGACGCCTTCACGCCCCTCGTCCCGCTCTCCCTGGAGGGCTACGGGTTCTGCGGCCGGGGAGAGGGTGGCGCGTTCACCGAGGGAGGGGCCCTGGAGACCGGCGGACGGCTGCCCCTCAACACCGGCGGGGGCGGCCTCAGCGAGGCCTACGTGCACGGCTTCAACCTCATCAACGAGGGCGTCAAGCAGCTGCGCGGGACCAGCACCGCCCAGGTGCCCGGCGCCGCGACCTGCCTCGTCACCGCCGGCGAGGGCGTCCCGACCTCCGCCCTGCTGCTCAGGAACTGACCGCACCGAGGAGTTGATCCCGCGATGCTCACCCCCGTCACCGACGCCGACGGCGCCCCCTTCTGGCGGTACGCCGCCCAGGGCGAACTCCGCGTCCAGGCCTGCGCCGACTGCGGCGAACCCCGCTTCCCGCCCCGCCCCTGCTGCCCGCACTGCCAGTCCTTCGCGAGCGAGTGGCGGCGGACGTCGGGACGCGGCCGGATCTGGTCCTACGTCGTCCCGCACCCACCCCTGCTGCCCGACTACGCCGCCCACGCCCCCTACAACGTGATCCTCGTCGAGCTGGCCGAGGCGCCCCGCATCCGGCTGGTGGGGAACCTGGTGAGCGGACCGGGGGCGGCGATCGACTCCTTCTCCCCCGACCGCATCCGCATCGGCGCCCGCGTACAGGTCGTCTTCGACGGCGACGGGCTTCCGCAGTGGGTCCTGGAGCGGCCGTGAGTGTGCGACTGGACATCGACAAGGACACCGGGGTCGCCGTCGTCACCCTCGACCGGCCGGCCCGGCTGAACGCCCTCGACCTCGACGCAGTCCGCGAACTGCAGGACATCTGGCGCGAGTTGCGGTTCGACGACTCGGTACGGGCCGTCGTCCTCACCGGGGCCGGACAGCGGGCGTTCTGCACCGGCCTCGACCGGGACGCCGTCGTGCCCCAGCCCGGCTCCCCGTACATGCAGGACGATCCGCTGCTCACCGTCGGCCCGAAGGCGAACGACCTGTGGAAGCCGGTCGTCGCCGCCGTGGAGGGGATGGCCTGCGGGGGCGCCTTCTACCTGCTCGGGGAGTGCGAGTTCGTCGTCGCGGGCGCCGACGCCGTGTTCTTCGACCCGCACACCACGTACGGGATGGTCAGCGCCTACGAGTCGGTGCTCCTGGCGCAGCGGATGCCGTACGGGGAGGTCGCGCGGATGATGCTCATGGGGACGGCGGAACGGATCTCCGCCCGGCGCGCCTTCGACGTCGGGCTGGTGTCCGAACTCACCGACACCGGTGGGGCGTCGGCCGCCGCCGTCGCCTGCGCCGCCGTCGTCGCCGGGTATCCCCCCGCCGGGGTCCAGGGCACCGTGCGGGCACTGTGGTCGGCGAAGGAGGCGGCCCGCGCGATGGGGTTCGCACAGGCGCCGCACCTCATCTCACTGGGGAACCTGCCGAGCGAGGAACAGGCACGCCTGTTCATTGCACGGACGACCGCCCGCCCGCGAACCCGCTGAACCGTCCGGAGTCCGGGCACGGCCGTCCCTCGCGCCCGCCGGGTCCGCCGTGCACGGCTCACGGCGGCCCGCCGCCTCCCTCGGCGCCTCCCGCACGGGACGGCACGGCGGTCAGGCCGCCAGGCGGGTGCCGCGGCGCCAGACGGCGCGGGTGTTGAGGGTGTCGCCGATGGTGCTCGTCGGGTCTCCGTCGACCAGCAGCAGATCGGCGCGGAGGCCCTCGGCGATGCGGCCCCGGTCGCCGAGGCGGAAGCGGCGGGCCGTGGTCGCGGTGGCCGCGCGCAGGGCCCGGGCGGGGGTGAGGCCGGCGGCCACGAGGTACTGCAGTTCGTGGTGGAGGCTCGCTCCGTGCGCCAGGCCGCCGAAGAACGTCTCGGGCATGGAGACGTCGGAGCCGGCCAGCACGTCGACACCGGCGGCGTCCAGAGCGCGCACGGTGTCGTACACGTCGTCGAGCTTGCCCTGCGGGTAGCGGTTGTAGCTGGAGCGCAAGGTCCGGTCCCACTCGGTGTCGAGGCGTGCCGCGACCCGGGGGTCGTCGGCGAGTGCGCTGCCGGTGATCCCCATCATCGAGGCGTTGAGAGTGATGCAGGGAATGACGAACATGCCCGCGTCCTTGATGATGCCGATGATCTCGTCGGTGTGCGGCTGGTCCATGAACACGTGGGTGAGGCCGTCGATGCCGGCTTCGGCGGCCATCGAGGTGGCCTCCACGGTCAGCGCATGGGCCACGGTCAGCGCGCCGTACTTCTTGGCCTCGGCCACACCGGCGTTCACGGTGGCCTGGTCGAGCGAGGGCAGTCCGGGGTGCCCCTCCACGCTGCCGTCGTCGATCATGAACTTGATGAAGTCGGATCCCCGGGCGAGGAGCTGGGGCACGAAGCGGGCCGCTTCCTCGGGGGTGGTGGAGAACGGCATCAGGGGCATCACCGGCGGGAGATCCCACTTCGGCCGGAACCCTTCGGGCATCAGCTCGCTCGGGTGACCACCGGGCGGTGTGATGGCGAAGCCGGAGGAGCGCACGTCGGCCTGGGTGTCGTCGTCGGTGATGAGCCCCCGGTTCTCCCGAGTGTTCATCCCCTGCATCTCCAGTTCGGTCGTCACCCCGAACCGCAGGGCGAGCGCCAGGGAACCCGGGGCGGAGTGGACATGGGCGTCGATCAGTCCCGGCAGGAGGGTGGCACCGGCGCCGTCGACGATCTCGCTGTCGCGGGGAGCGTCGCCACCGACACGCGCGATCCTCCCGCCGTCGACGACCACGGTCTGCACACCTGTCGCCTTCTCTCCGTCGAAGATCTGCGCGCCGGTGATCGCGGTGAGGGTCATAGCGGTCCGCCTCGTTTTCTCACGTCCAGGATTTACATACCTAATGCTATGCAGTTACCTGACAGCATGCAAATGCCTGATGGTATGCAAGTGTGCGCCCCGGCCCTAGACTCGGTCCTATGAGCCGCGTGTCCTTCCCCGAACCCTCCGACGACACGGCGTTGGACCAGATCGGCCCGGCGTTGTCACGGCTGCGCCGACGGGCACCGGCATCGAGGAAGGACCTCTCCCGCAATCTCGTGCTCAACGTGATCGCCGACGCGCCGGGCGAGACGACCGTCGGCAGCCTCGCCGCCGAGATGGGTGTCGCCCAGCCGGTGGCCAGCCGGACCGTGGCCGCCTGCATCGAGGACGGACTGCTGCGCCGGGCCGCCTCCCAGTCCGACGGACGCCGTACGGTGCTCGAACTCACCGAGCACGGCGAGGCCGTACGCGACCGCTTCGCCGCCGAACAGCGAAAGGCGTTCCTGGAGATCACCGCCGCCTGGTCGCCGGAGGAGCAGATCCAGTTCGCACGGCTCCTGGCCCGGTACGGAGCCGACGCCACCGCGTGGTCCAGGAGACAGGCCGCGAGCCCCGAGTGACCCGGCGGCGTCCCGCCCCCGGGTCACGGCCGGGAGTGCGGGCATCGACCGCGCCGACGCTCCGGGAACCTCATCGCGCGTTCCGCCTGCGGGCGGGCCGCGCACCCGGCCGTCGGGGCCCTCTGCTCAGCCGGCTGCGAGGAGCCGCTCGTGGGCCCGGCAGTCGCGGCAGCGGCCGGGTTCCGGCGTACGGAACGCGCGGTCGCAGCCGTCGCAGTTGCGCAAGGGGACGACCGCCCGGCCGACGGGGGCTTCCGGGTCTCGGGCAGGTGCGGAGAGCGGCAGGGGCGTCTCCTGGAGCCGGTAGGCGAGGAGGCCCGTCGGGCGGGTCAGGAACCGGTCCGGGAGCCTCGCGGTGAGGTGATCCGTGATGTGCGTGGGGAGGAGACCTGCCGCGGTTCTTTCAGGAGGTCAGCGGCCCGCCGGACCCTCGTGGACAAGGGCCCGGTGAGCCCGGAACGTGGACGGCGGCCGGGGGACGGTCGCCTCAGAGGCGGTGGTGCCCGGCCTGCAACTCGCCTGTGAACGCGGCCCAGGAGGCTGCTCCGAGGCACAGCGCCGGACCGTGCGGGGCAAGACGGTGTGGGCGGAAGTGCCCCGGGAGGGGTCGGCCCGTCGAGAGACGTCCGGTCAGCGGGCCGGTGCGTAGGGCTCCGGGTCGCAGTGGTCGACCTTCGCCGCGACGGCGGGGGCGGAGAGGTCGACCTGGACCGTCGTCGTGTCGTTCCCCGAGACGTACGCTTCCTCGCTCTGCTCCTCCAGCCGGCCGGAACCCGCGTCGAGGAAATCGACCGTGACGGTGAAGTAGCCGCCGGTCGCGTTCGGGTTGGCGACCTCGACCGTCGCGTACGCCTCGCTCGGCGTCGCGCAGTCGATCAGCTCCACCGTGGCGTCCTTCTGCGCCGTGGACGTGCTCGAGGAGCCGCCGTCGCCGTAGGTGTCGTCCGCGTAGTCGTCATCGTCGTCGTAGTCGTGGTACGTGCTGCCGGACGAACCGCTCGACGTCGAACCCGACGTCGACGACGAGCTGTCGTGGTTCTGGCCGGAGCTGCTGCACCCGCCGCCCCCGCCACTGTGGCTCCTGCCGTGGCCCTTGCTCGTCGAGAATCCGGTCAGCGCCAGCACGACGCACACCGCCACCGCCGCGAACCTGAGTTTCCGCCCCCGTTGCTCCATACCGACAGCTTAGGCACCGCCTGTCACGGTCATGTCACCGCGTGGCGACCGGCCGGTCCCCGGCGTAGCGTCTGCGGTGGCGGCCGCCGTCCAGGTCCCTTCCGTGCGCCCGGCACGACGGCCGTCCCGCTGCGACGGCCGTCCTCGCGGCGGTGAGCGGCCGGCTCAGGCCGTCCGCGCCGTGCCCGTGCCCTTCTCCGCGTCCAGGGCGTACACGCAGCGGTCCTTGCTGGAGGCGTACACGACACCGTCGCGGACCACCGGGGAGCCGGTGATCTCGCCGCCGGTCGCCAGCTTCCAGCGCAGCCGGCCGTCGTCGGCCTTCAGGGTGTACAGCAGGTGGTCCGTGGAGCCGAAGTGGATACGGCCCTCCGCGACCGCCGGGGCGCCCACGATGTCGCCGCCCGCCTGGAAGCGCCACTTGGGCGTGCCGGTGACCGCGTCCAGGGTGTAGAGCCCCTTGCCGCTGCCGACGTGCACATGACCGGCCGCCACCAGCACCGGGTCGACGGACGACCGGGCCTCGGTGGCGATGCGCCAGCGGTCGCGCCCGTCCGTGGCGTCGATGGCGTACACGGTGCCGAGGTAGTCGGCGAGGTAGACGCCGCCGCCGGTCACCGCCGGGCCGGGCACGAAGGTCGGCGGGGACAGGAACACCGCCGGGGCCTCGAAGTGCCAGCGCACCATGCCGCTCGCGACGTCGACGGCGAGGACGCGGGTGCCCGCGGAGACGTAGACATAGCCGTCGGGGGCGGGGGTGACCCGGACCGGGACACCGCCGCAGGAGGCCGTGTCGCCGATGGGGTACGACCAGCGTTCCTCGCCCGTACGGGCATCCAGGGCTCTGAGCCGGGCGTCCTGCCAGACATAGACCGTGCCCTCGTGCAGGACCGGCCCGGCCTCCGGGGACTCGAAGTCGGTCTGGCAGCCGGTGATCTCCCAGAGCTTCTGGCCGGCCGAGGCCTCCCAGGCCTGGACGCCGCCGCCGCGCGTGCCGGTGACGACCGTGCCCCGGTCGGCCTTGAGCGAGTACACCCAGGCGTCCGTCGACAGCCGCCACAGGTCGCCGCCCTCACGGGCGTCCAGGGCGAACAGGGTGGGTCCGTCGGAGGCGTGCACCCTGCCGTCCGCGACCGCCATCGACCAGGCCACGTCCCGCGTCTTGAAGCGACGGCGGCCGGTGGCCACATCCAGGGCGTGCACCTCGAAGGAGGTCACGTAGACGAGGTCCCCGGCGACGGACGGCGTGCCCCACACATCGTTCGACATGCGAAAACGCCAGGGCCGCCAGCCCGCCGGGGTCTCCGAGGGAGCGCTCTGCGGGGCCGGTACGGTCGTGTCGGCGCCGTTGACGCCGGGGTGCGGTCGGGACCAGTTGGCGACCAGGCCGGGCTCGGCCACCGGCGCCTTCACGGCGGCCGTGGCACGGACGTCGGCGACGCGCGGCCCCGGCCCGATCGGCACGGCGGCGCCCGCCAGCCGGACCGGACCGATGTCGGGGGCACCGACGGCCACGGGCGCGGGCGCCGGGCGGGAGAGGACCACGGGGGCGTGGGACGGCGGGGGCGGTACCGCCGGCACGGCGGGCCGGGCCATGCCCACGCCGCCTCCGCCGCCGCTGCGGGGGCTCGGGGGCGCCGGTTTCACCTGACGGCCGCCACGGCGCGTCTCGATGAGGGTGACCGCCTTCTCGGGCAGCCACGCCGACGCCGTACCGCTGTCGTCGGAGCCGGAACCGAAGAGGTGGGGGGCGAGCTGGGCCTGGAGATCGGCCGGGTTGGGCCGGGCCGTGGCCTCCATCTGCATACAGGACTCGATGAGCGGACGCAGCTCGTCCGGCAGGCCCTCCAGGTCCGGTCCCTCGCGCAGCAGCATGAAGACCGTCTCGACCGGGTTGGCGCCGTGGAAGGGCGGATGTCCGGTGGCGGCGAAGACCAGCATCGAGCCGAGCGAGAAGACATCGCTCGCGCCGGTCACGCTGCGCGAGTCCTTCGCCTGCTCGGGGGACATGTAGGCGGGGGTGCCGACCGCCACGTTCGTCATCGTCAAACGCGTGTTCGAGACGCCGGACGCGATACCGAAGTCGATCACCCGGGGCCCGTCCTCGACGACCAGCACGTTGGACGGCTTCAGGTCACGGTGGACCAGCCCCGCGCCGTGGATCGACTGCAGCGCCTCGGCGACGCCCGCCGCCAGCCAGCGCACCGCCTGGGCCGGCATCGGCCCGCAGTCGTTCACTATTTCCTCGAGGGAGGGCGCGGGCACGTACGCGGTGGCCAGCCAGGGCACGGCGGCGCGGGGATCGGCGTCGACGACGGCGGCCGTGTAGAAGCCGGAGACCGCCCGGGCCGCCTCCACCTCGCGGGTGAAACGCACCCGGAAGAGCTGGTCCTCGGCGAGCTCGGTCCGGACCGTCTTGATCGCCACGCGCCGGCCCGAGGCCGAACGGGCCAGATAGACCAGCCCCATGCCGCCGGCGCCCAGCCGTCCCAGCACCTCGAACGGCCCGATCCGCCGCGGATCGTGCTGCGTCAGCTGATCCACCACTTGCCTGCCACCTCCCCGTACGAACCGCGTCACCCACTTGTGTACACGGCCCCGTGCAGCGTCTCACCACCGCACCGCCATGGCGGCACGCCCCCTGATTCTTCCTGGCCGGACGGCCGGTTGCGAACCCGGGGGCAATCGGGGTGTCTCATTTCATATACGCGCATACGGCACGTATACGGCACCCGTCAGCGCTGGAGCAGCGCGAACGATGCCCCTTGATTGTCCGTGACGACCGCCACGATTCCGTACGAAGCGGTGAACGGACCCGCCTGAACCCGCCCGCCGAGCCGGCTCACCGCGCCGAGAGCCGCCTCGCAGTCCTCCACGCCGAAGTGGACGAGGAAGTGCGGCGGCATGACCTCCGGGAAGACGTCGCCGACCGGCGCCCGCCCGAAGTCGGGCTCGGCGCCCGGCCCGAACAGGGCCTCGTGGAAGAGATGACCGTAGAAGGTGTTGGCGGCCTCGGTGTCCCGGGCGTAGAGCTGCGCCCAGGCGAAGGCGCCGGGCCGGTGCCGTACGCCGAAGCCGGGGTGGCCGGCCGGCTGCCACAGGCCGAAGACCGCGCCCTCGGGGTCGGCGGCGAGCACGGTGGTGCCCGCCTCGCCGACCGGCAGCGGCGCCATGATGACCTGCCCCCCGGCGTGCTGGATACGACGGGCGGTCTTCTGCGCGTCCGGGGTCGAGAAGTACACCGTCCAGACGGTGGGCATCCGGCCGTCCGTCTTGTGCGCGAGCGCCGCCACCGGCTCGCCCTCCAGCCGGGCCCACACGGAGGAGCCGTACGCCTCCACGAAGTCCCACCCGAAGAGCTCACCGTAGAACCGCTTGCCCGCGTCCACGTCGGGGAGCTGCGCGTCCACCCAGCAGGGGACGCCCTCTGCGTACACCGATGCCCTGTTTTCGGCCATACAGCCAAACTAACGGCGCCGCCCGCAAGCCGCAGACCAGGCACACCCGCCTCCGCACCCCCTCGCACCCCATTTGCAGTCGGCCGAATAGCGCTCCGATCACCCCTCGGTAAGCTGACGGCATGACAGGACAAGTGCGTACCGTCGACGGCCGCGTGGCCGGTCGGCGCGGGCAGGCGACGCGGCAGAAGCTGCTCGACTGCCTCAGCGAGATGCTCAGCTCCTCTCCGTACCGCGACGTCAAGGTCATCGACGTCGCCCGGAAGGCGGGCACTTCACCCGCGACCTTCTACCAGTACTTCCCGGACGTCGAGGGCGCCGTACTGGAGATCGCCGAGCAAATGGCCGCCGAGGGAGCCGAGTTGACCGGCCTCGTCGAGGGGCGCTCATGGGTCGGCAAGGCGGGCTGGCAGACGGCGCAGGAACTCGTCGACGGCTTCCTGGAGTTCTGGCGGAAGAACGACGCGATCCTCCGGGTCGTCGACCTCGGCGCCGCGGAGGGGGACAAGCGCTTCTACAAGCTCCGCATGAAGATCCTCAACTCGGTGAACAACTCCCTTTCGGACGCGGTCGCCGAGTTGCAGTCCAAGGGCAAGGTCGACAAGGACGTGAACCCGGCCGCGGTCGCCGGCGCGCTCGTCGCGATGCTCGCGGCGGTCGCCTCGCACCAGAAGGGCTTCCAGACGTGGGGCGTCAAGCAGGCTGAACTCAAGCCGAATCTGGCCCTGTTGGTTCACCTGGGCATCACCGGCAAGAAGCCGACGAAGTAGCCCGACCCCACTCGATTTTCGGTCAAGTCCTGTCTGCCAGGCGGCAGCTCACCCGGGTGAGCTGCCGCCTGCCGCGCTGTCGGCCTCAGGCGGGCAGCGCCCGGTCCCTCACCACGTGCTTCATCACCAGCGTCGACGTCAGCCGCTGCACCCCCGGCAGGGTGGCGAGGCGCTCGTCGTACAGCCGCTGGAAGGCCGCGAGGTCGGCGGTGGCCACCCGCAGCAGGTAGTCGGGCTCCCCGAACAGCCGCTGCGCCTCCAGGACGTGTTCCACCTCGCCCACCGCCCGCTCGAACTCGGCCACGGTGTCCCGGTCCTCCTGCCGCATCGAGACGAAGACCAGCGCCTCGAAGGTCAGCCCGACGGCGGCCGGCTCCACCACCGCCCGGTAGCCGCTGATCGCCCCGGACCGCTCCAGCTCCCGCAGCCGCCGGTGACAGGGCGAGACGCTCAGCCGCACCCGCGCGGCCAGCTCGGTCACGGTCAGCCGCCCGTCCTGCTGAAGCTCGGCAAGAATCTTCCGGTCCACGTCATCCATGGGGCAGATCTTCCCCCGGATCGCGGCGAACTGCGAAAACTTCGGGAACACTTTCGTCCACATCGCGCCTAATGTCGCCGGTATGGACTCGGGAACGCTGATTTCTTTCCTCGCCGTCGACCTGCTGCTCGTGTGTGTGCCGGGCGCCGACTGGGCGTACGTGATCTCCGCCGGGCTGCGCGGCCGTTCGGTGGGCGCGGCGGTCGGCGGCCTCGTGAGCGGATACGCCCTGCACACGACGCTGGCCGCGGCGGGCCTCGCGGTACTGGTCGCGGGGTCGCCGACGCTGCTCACCGGGCTGACGGTGGCGGGCGCCGCGTACCTGGTGTGGCTGGGGTGGGCCGTGCTGCGGCGGCCGGGGACACCGGGCGCGGGCGCGGAGATCACGGCGGGCGGATCCCGGGTGTTCCTGCGCGGGGCCACGATCAGCGGTCTGAACCCCAAGGGCCTGCTGCTCTACCTCTCGGTCCTGCCGCAGTTCCTCACCACCGGCGAGGGGCACCTGCCGGTGGCCGCCCAGACGACCGCCCTCGGCCTGCTGCACATGGCGTGCTGCGCCGCCGTCTATCTGACGGTGGGCGTCCTGGCCCGCAGGCTGCTGGGCGCCCGCCCGGCGGCGGCACGAGCGGTGACCCGCACCTCCGGCGCGGCAATGCTGGGCATCGGCACGTTTCTGCTGCTCCAGCACGCCTTGTAGCGCCTTCCGGGCCCCCGGCCCCCGACCCCCGGCCCTTCGGGCCACCCAGGCCCTCGAGTCCCTCTAGGCCCTCGGGGTGAGCCGGAACAGGCGGATCTCGCGCTCCACCCGGGCCTGATACGTCGCGTACGGCGGCCAGAAGGCCAGCAGGGTCGTCCAGACCGCCGCCCGCTCCTCTCCCGTCAGCGGCACGGCCGTCACCGGGATGTCCCTGCCCTTCCAGCTGATCTCGGCGTCGGGGTGGGCCAGGAGGTTGCCGGTCCAGGCGGGGTGGCCGGTGCGGCCGAAGTTGGAGCCGACCAGGATCCAGCTCCCGCCGCCCTCCTCGGGCATGCAGGCCAGCGGCGCACGACGCGGCAGCCCGCTCCTCGCCCCGGTGGACGTCAGGATCACCCCGGGCAGCATCTGGGCGCTGAGCAGCACCTTTCCCCTGGTGAGGCGGTGGACGGCCCGGTCGAGGGCGGGGATGACATGGGGCGCCACCTTGGCGAAGGCCCTCGTCGAGGAGACCTTCTGCACCACCCGGACGCCGATCACACCGACACCTCCGTCCGCTCGAAGAGCCGGGCCCCCTCGGCCGCGTGCGCCCGCAGCCGGTGCACGGGCCCGAACAGCAGCTCGTCGCCGGCGGCCCGCTTGAAGAACAGGTGCGCCTCGTGCTCCCAGGTGAAGCCGATGCCGCCGTGCAGCTGAATGCCCTCGGCGGCGGCCCGGCGCAACGCCTCCAGCGCCTGGGCAAGTGCCAGCCCGCCGACCCGGCCGTCCGGGCCGGCGAGACCGTCCGGGCCAACGGCACCGCCCGCCGCCCAGGCGGCGTAGTACGCGGCGGACCGGGCCGCCTGGATCTGCACATACACGTCGGCCAGCCGGTGCTGGACCGCCTGGAAGGAGCCGATCACCCGCCCGAACTGCTCCCGTCGGCCGAGGTACTCGACGGTCCGCTCCAGCGCGCGGTCGGCGGCACCGACCGCCTCGCAGGCCAGGAAGGCGGCCGCGAAGTCACCGACGCGGGAGAGGGCCTCCGGTACGCCCGACGCCTCCTCCTCGCTCCCGAGCAACTCGGCTCGCACATCGCGAAGTTGGACGCGGGCCTGCGGGCGGGTGGCGTCCAGGGCCGTCTGCCGGGTGCGGACGAGCCCGACGGCGTCCCCCGGCACGACGAACAGCAGGGTCCGCGACCGTACGAACCCCCCGGTGTGCGCGGCGACCACCAGCGCCCCCGCGCCGTGCCCGTCGAGCACCTGCACGGCCTCCCCGTACAGCCGCCAGACGCCCTGGGCCCGCCGGGCCTGGATCCCGCCCGCGCGCCCGCCGCCGGCCCAGTCGCCGTCCTGGGGACCGGTCAGGGCCAGGGCGGTGGCCAGGGCGGGCGCGGGCACGGCGAGGGCGGCGGTCAGGGTGCCGTCGGAGATCCGGGGCAGCAGGTCGGCGCGCTGGGCGTCGGTGCCGAGGCCGAGGATCAGCGGCGCGGCGAGGACGGAGGTCGCGAGGAGCGGGGAGGGTGCGAGCACCCGGCCGGTCTCCTCGGCGGCGAGGGCGAGGTCGGTGACCGGACAGCCGACACCGCCGTACGCCTCGGGCAGCGCGAGGCCGGGCAGCCCGAGCTGCTCGGCGAGGGCGGCCCAGAGGGCGGGATCGTGACCGAGGGGTGCGTCCAGGGCGGCGCGCAGTTCTTCGGGGCCGCAGCGTTTGTGCAGCAGTTCGCGCAACGTGCGGCGGATCCCGTCCTGTTCGGCGGTGAAGCCGGGGTCCATGGCCACCCCTCTCATCCGGATCTGACGGTGCGTCATATTAGGGCGGGGGGACGGGAATGCCCAGAGAGGCGGCACCTGTCGGGGCAGCCGATATCTGATGTACCGTCAGATTCATGGCATCCGCATCCGGTACCCGGAAAGTGGCCGTGGTCGGCGTCGCCCTCTCCGACTGCGGCCGAGTGGACGACGCCACCCCCTACGCCCTGCACGCCCAGGCGGCCCGGCGGGCACTGGCCGACGCGGGGCTCGACCGGTCACGGGTGGACGGCTTCGCGTCCGCCGGGCTCGGCACGCTGGCCCCCGTCGAGGTGGCGGACTACCTGGGCCTGCGGCCCAGCTGGGTCGACTCCACCTCCGTCGGCGGCTCGACCTGGGAGGTCATGGCGGCGCACGCGGCCGACGCGATCGCCGCCGGTCACGCGAACGCGGTCCTGCTGGCGTACGGCTCGACGGCGCGCGCGGACGTGAAGGCCGGCCGCCGCACCGGCACCTTCGCCTTCGGCGGCCGCGGCCCGCTCCAGTTCGAGGTCCCCTACGGCCACACCCTGATCGCCAAGTACGCGATGGCCGCCCGCCGCCACATGCTCCGGTACGGCACGACGATCGAGCAGCTGGCGGAGGTGGCGGTCCAGGCACGGGCGAACGCGGCGTTGAACCCCGACGCGATGTTCCGCGACCCGGTGACGGTGGACGACGTCCTGTCCGGCCCGATGATCGCCGACCCCTTCACGAAACTGCACTGCTGTCTGCGCTCCGACGGCGGCGCGGCGGTCCTCCTCGCGGCCGAGGAGTACGTACGCGACTGCCGCACGGCCCCGGTGTGGATCCTGGGTACGGGGGAGCACGTCTCGCACGCCTCGATGTCCGAGTGGGAAGACTTCACGGTCTCCCCGGCGGCGGTGAGCGGCCGACTGGCCTTCGAGCGGGCGGGGCTGGGTCCGCAGGAGATGGACTTCGCCGAGATCTACGACGCGTTCACCTACATGACGCTGGTGACCCTCGAGGACCTGGGCTTCTGCGCGAAGGGCGAGGGCGGCGCGTTCGTGGAGAAGGGGCGGCTGACCCTGTCCGGCGCCCTGCCGGTGAACACGGACGGGGGCGGGCTCTCGGCTCAGCATCCGGGCATGCGGGGCCTGTTCCTGCTGGTGGAGGCGGTACGACAGCTGCGGGGCGAGGGCGGGGACCGCCAGGTGAGGGCGACGGACGGGGGCTTGCCCCGGCTGGGCGTCGCCTCCGGGACCGGCGGGTGGTTCTGCTCGTCGGGGACGGTGATCCTGGGACGGGACTGAGGCCGCCGGACTTTTCCCGGGCACGGCAACCTTTTCCGGGTCCGGCGGCGACTGACGGGGCGAAAGCTTTCCAGGACTTGCTTCGCCGAACCGCGTAAGGATTCATCCGTGGCATCCTCCTCACACCGCCGAGCCCGCCCCGAGAGGCGCACGCGCCGCGTTCCCGTCGTCACGGTGGTGGCCGTGGCGGCCGTCGCGCTCCTCGTGTCCCTGGTCGTGGCCTTCCGTCCCGACGGCGGGTCCGAGACCGGGGCCGGCGGCGGGGCCCGCGCGGTCGAGCCCGCCGCCGGGTCCGGGGTGAGCGGTTCGCCGACGGCGACCGGGACCACCGGGTCGCCGTCGCCGAAGCCGAAGCCGTCCACCGCGTCCCCGAGCGCGACGGCCGGCCGGGCGTCCACACCCGCCGCCACCCCGGCCCGCAGGTCCGGCTCGTCGAGCGGGCGCTCGGCCGCGCCCGCCGCGCGGACCGCGTCCGGCGCGGCACCGTCGGCGGGGCGGATCGCGCCCGGGACCGCCTACCGGGGCGTCGCCACCTCCTACGACGTCGGGAACGGCGACGGCGCCTGCTCCTACGGCCCGACCTCCGACGTCATGACCGCGGCGATGAACACCGCCGACTACGAGACGTCCAAGGCGTGCGGCGCGTACGTCCTCGTCCGGGCCGGGAGCGGAGCGTCGATCACGGTCCGCATCACCAACGAGTGCCCGGCGCCCTGCGCGCCCGGCCAACTCGACCTCAGCCAACAGGCCTTCGCCAAGCTGGCCCCGCTCTCGACGGGCCGGATCCCGGTCACCTGGAGCCTGCTGAGCCCCGCCACGTCCGACACCGTCTCGATCCGCTACAAGACCGGTTCCACCCAGTACTGGTGCGGCATCCAGGCGATCGGCCACCGCAATCCGCTGGCCCGGCTGGAGGTCCGCACGAGCGCCGGCTGGACCCGTCTGGCGCGCACCGACTACAACTACTTCCTCTCCGAGCAGGGCACCGGCTGCGGCGGCGCGCTCCGGCTCACCGACATCTACGGGGAGCAGCTGACGGTCGAGGGGATCGCCGTCCGGGCGAACGTGGTGCAGTCGACGGGGGTCCAGTTCGCCCGGCACTGACCGCTTACCCTCGCGGTATGGCCAAGGATCTTCATGAGCTGCTGAGGTCGCTGCGGGTGTGGGACCCGGAGGTGACCGCGCTGCCGCCGTTCGCCCCGGAGGAGGCCCCCGCCGAGCCGCTGCCCCTCTTCACGGACTGGTTCGCCGAGGCGGTGGCGGCGGGCGAACGGGAGCCGCACACGACGACCCTCGCCACCGTCGGCGAGGACGGCCTTCCGGACGCCCGCATCGTGATGCTGCACGGCGCCGACGCGGACGGCTGGGCCTTCGCGACCCACGCCACCAGCCGGAAGGGCCGTCAGCTCGCCGCGCGCCCGTACGCGGCCCTCACCTTCTACTGGCCGGTGCTGGGCCGCCAGATCCGGGTGCGCGGCCCGGTCACCTCCGCCCCCTCCGAGGAGGCCCAGGCCGACCTGCACGCCCGCTCGACAGGCGCCCTGGCCGCCGCCCTGACCGGACGCCAGAGCGAGGTCCTGGCCTCGACGGAGGAACTGACAAGCGCGTCGGAGGCGGCCTGGGAACACGCCCGCGCGAACCCGACGGCCAAGTCCCCGACCTGGACCCTGTACCGACTGCGCCCGGACGAGGTCGAGTTCTTCCAGGGGGACAGCACCCGCCGTCACGCCCGGCTGCGCTACCGCCGGGCGGGAGAGTCCTGGTCCAGGGAGCGGTTGTGGCCCTGAGGGCACCCCTCAGGGGCGGTCCGTGGCACGAGGGTGCCCTGAGGGGGCGACACGCCCCGCCCACGGCCCGTCAGTGGTCCTGCCTCACGGCCGAAGAGGCTCCGGGTCCGTCGCCAGGCGGCCGTGCAGGTGGACGTCCCGGAAGGCGTCCCGGCGGCCCGACTCCCACATCGCGCCGCGCAGGGTCCCCTCGCAGCGGAAGCCGCAGCGTTCGGCGATCCGGCACGAGGCGTCGTGACCGAGCGCGTGGCCCAGCTCCAGCCGGTGCAGACCGATCTCGGTGAACGCCCACCGGGCCGCGAGCAGCAGGGAGCGGGTGGCGACGTGCCGGCCCCGCGCCTCCGGCAGGATCCAGTAGCCGACCCTGGCGAAGCTCAGCACGTGGTCGATCATGTTGACTCCGACCTGCCCGAGGACCGTGCCGTCGGCCGCGTCCGTGACACAGAACGCCATGGCACGTCCGGCGGCCGCGTCCGCGCTCCGGCCCTCCAGGGAAGCCCGGGCGCCGGCCGCGTCGGCGATCGTCCGCAGCGGGGTGTTCCAGCGCACGAACTCCGGGTCGACGTGCCCGCGCAGCCAGGCGTCCACGTCGGTGGCGGACTCCGGGTCCCAGGACCGCAGGGTCAGGCCGTGGCCGTGGAGACCGGAGGCGAGGGGGGCCGGGTACGGCTCGCGTAGGTCGGTCATCCGGCCATTGAACACCGCCGGTCTTTCACGGCGCGGGCCGGAACACCGGCACCCCGTCCCGGAACGCGACCGCCAGCTCCAGCCCCGCCCGCAGCCCCGCCGGCGACTCCCCGGCCGCCTGCCCCACGATCTCCGTGGACATCCGCGGCCCCTCCGCCAGGTCGACCACCGCCGCGACGTACGGCGTGCGCCCCCCGAAGGGCGGCAGGTCGTTGCGGTGGACGACGGACCAGGTGTAGAGGGTGGCCCGGCCGCTCGCGTCCTGCCAGCTCACGTCCTCGCTCCAGCAGTACGGGCAGAACTCCCGCGGGTAGTGGTGGGCCCGCGCGCAGGCCCCGCAGCGCCGGATCAGCAGCCGGCCCTCGGCGGCCGCGTCCCAGTACGCGCGGGTGAAGGCGTCGGCCTCGGGGACGTCGAAACGGTTGCCCAACTCCATGGATCTGACGGTACGTCAGACGACCGGATCCGGGAAGACCGCGCATTTTCCATGAGAGATCCCTGTGCGTTCACCATGAAACTGTGCGTCGCCCGTGAATGTCCCGCAGATTGTTGACGATTTTGTCGGCTCCGAATTACGTTCACCAACGCAAGCCCGGAGAGCACGCAGTCACCACCCGGTTCATCGAGAGGCAGCATCGTGAAGCACAGGGCAGTCAAGCGCAGGTCGGTCGTCTTGGGGCTCGGCGCCACCGCGGGTGTCGCGGCAGTGGGCGGCATCGCCCTGAGCGCGCAGGCGTCCGGCGGCACGTCGACGTCCTCGTCCTCGGACGCCGGCTCCCTCGCCTTCGACCCGGACGCCTACACCAAGCTCACGACGACCGTCACGGACACCGCGGGCGCCGAGCACGCCGTGACGTACCACTTCTGGAAGGCGATCACCTACGTCGCCAAGCCGGTGGACGCCACCTACCAGTCGCTGAACGTGAGCGTGCCGGTCGAGATCGACGGCACGGCGGTCGACGCGAGCAACGCGCCGATCCTGTTCGCGAACTCCGTCGGCGGCTACATGCCGTCCTCCGTGGCGGACGCCACCGGGATCGGCGCCGGCGGGATGGGCGCCGGCGGGATGGGCGGCGGCGCACCCAGCGGAGCGCCCTCCGCCTCCGCTTCGGCCTCCACTTCGGCCCCCGGTGCCAACGGCAATACCAACGCCACCGGTGGGGCCCTGTCCTCCAACCAACTGCTGGCCCTGGCCGCCGGCTACGTCGTCGTCGAACCCGGCGCCCGCGGCCGTACGCTCAAGAACTCCGCCGGCGAGTACTACGGCGTGGCTCCCGCCGCGATCGTCGACCTCAAGGCCGCCGTGCGGTACGTGCGGGCCAACAAGGGCGTCATCCCCGGCGACACCGACCGGATCGTGTCCGCCGGCACCAGCGCGGGCGGCGCGCTCTCCTCGCTGCTCGGCGCGTCCGGCGACAGCCCGCTCTACGCCAAGTACCTCGAGGAGCTCGGCGCGGCCGACGCCTCCGACGCGATCTTCGCGACCGGCGCCTGGTGCCCGATCACCGACCTGGAGCACGCCGACGGCTCCTACGAGTGGAACTGGGGCGGCAACGCCCTCAGCACCGGCAAGCAGGTCGACCAGACGGTGTCGAAGGCGCTCCGGTCCCAGTTCGCCGAGTACCAGGCCGGACTGAAGCTCAAGGGCCTGAACGGCTTCGGCACGCTGAACGCCCGCAACTACGACGAGTACCTGGTCAAGCAGTACCTGGAGCCGTCGGCCACCACCTACCTCGCGGCCCTGTCCGACACCGCCCGCGAGACGTATCTCGCCGCCAACACCTTCATCACCTGGAAGAACGGCAGGGCCGGCTTCTCCTGGGCGGACTTCCTCACCCATGTCGGCGCCCGCAAGAAGAACACCCCGGCCTTCGACGCCTTCGACCTGTCGGCGGGCGAGAACAACGAGTTCGGCAAGGGCACGGTCATCTCCCGTCACTTCACGGCCTACAGCCTGAAGAACGACACCACCGGGCTCACCGCCAAGCGCCTCGACAGCGACATCCCCGAGATGCTGCGGCTGATGAACCCGATGTACTTCCTGGCCGACAAGCCCAACGAGGGCCGCAGCAAGCACTGGTGGATCCGTCTGGGCACCAAGGACTCCGACACCTCGCTGACGGTCTCCGCCAACATCGCCGCCGCCGCGAACGGCCTCGGCGACGACGTCGACCACCTCTACTACTGGGACCAGGGCCACGGCGCCAACACCGACCCGGGCGACTTCATCGCGTGGATCGCCAAGGTGACGGGCCACAAGGCCAAGGCCAGCGGCAAGGTCAAGAAGTAGGAGTTCCGCATGCCTCCCGGTCCGACCGGGAGGCATCCTGGACGCGGCGGCGTCAGTTTCCCGTCATAGTCACCGACGCCGTCCGCACGCGACGCCTGGCCCGAGCGCACCTGGGCCAGGCGTCGCCCCTTTCCCCGCCGCCTTCCCACCGCTTCCCCACCGGTGCGCCCGGTCGCGCACAACCGAGTGGCCTACGTCACCGGTCCTACCCCCACTTCCCCCACACGTGATCGATCCGCAACCAATTCCGGTCTTGACCGAGACCCATCAATCTCCCGCGTGATTACGCTCGCGCTCATGGAAGACTCCGCACCGCCCCCGACCCCTCAGGCGATCACCACCGCGAACCCGGCCGACCGCCCCGTCTACGTCATCGGCGGCGGTCCCGGCGGGCTCGCCACCGCGTACGCGCTGCGTGCCCAGGGCATACGGGCCGTCGTCGTGGAGAAGGCCGACGGGGTCGGCGCGTCCTGGCGGCGCCATTACGACCGGCTGCATCTGCACACCACCCGGCGCCTGTCGGCCCTGCCCGGGCTCGCGATGCCGCGCCGGTTCGGGCGGTGGGTGGCGCGCGACGACATGGTGCGCTATCTGGAGAAGTACGCCGAGGTCCACGAGCTGGAGATCGTCACCGGCGTCGAGGTCTCCCGCGTCGAGCGGACTCCGGACGGCACCGGCTGGCTGCTGCACGCCACCGGCGGGCGCGAGCTCGTCGGCTCGGCGGTGGTCGTCGCCACCGGCTACAACCACACCCCGCACCTGCCGGACTGGCCCGGCCGCGAGGAGTTCACGGGCGAGCTGGCGCACGCCGCCGCCTACCGCAGCGGCAAGGAGTACGCCGACCGGGACGTCCTCGTCGTCGGCGTCGGCAACACCGGCGCCGAGATCGCCGTCGACCTGGTGGAGAGCGGTGCGGCCCGGGTGCGGCTGTCCGTGCGCACCGCCCCGCACATCGTGCGCCGCTCGACGGCCGGCTGGGCCGCGCAGTACACGGCCGTGCTCGTACGGCGGCTGCCGGTCCGCCTCGTCGACCGGCTCGCGCGGCCGATGGCGAGGCTCAGCGTGCCGGACCTGTCGGCGCACGGTCTGCCCCGCCCCGACAGCGGCCTGTACTCCCGCGTCAAGGAGGGCGCCATCCCGGTGCAGGACGTCGGCCTGATCGACGCCGTGCGCAAGGGCAGGGTGGAGATCGTGGCCGCCGTGGCCGGCTTCGAGGAGGGCGGCGAGATCGTCCTCGCCGACGGCACCCGGATCACCCCGGACGCCGTGGTCGCCGCCACCGGGTACGTCCGCGCCCTGGACGGCCTGGTCGGCCACCTCGGCGTGCTCGACGACCGCGGCAGACCCGTCGACCACGGCGCCCGCGCCCCCAAGGACACCCCCGGCCTGTACTTCACCGGCTTCACCACCCCCATCAGCGGCACGCTCCGCGAGCTGGCGATCGACGCGGAGAAAATCGCGAAGGCCGTGCGCCGCCACCTCCGGTAGCCCGCCCCACCACCTCCGGCGGGCAGCCCCGCCACCCCCGGTAGCTCGCCCCGCCACTTCCGGCAGGCCACCCCACCACTTCCGGCTGCCCGCCCCGGCAGGCACGGCTGCGGCCGCCCGCCTCCGGGGTCAACTCCCGGTATCTCGCTGCCCGTTACACCTGTGTCAGATGTGACGAGAGCGTTGTCCCGTGCCCTTCCACGGAGCCAGAATGTGAGCACTGTTCATCTTTCTGGTTCCACCCCCGCTCGCTCTCGAAGCTCGACGGAGGACGCACGTGGCAAGTGAAAGACAGCATTCCCCAGGCATGTCCCGCCGTTCCCTGCTCGGCCGCACCGCCGCCGTGGCCGCCGGCGCCACCGCCGTGACCACGGCCGCCACCGGTACGGCCACCGCGGCTACCACCCGGGACGTGGACGTCGCGATCGTCGGCGCCGGACTCGCCGGCCTCACCGCGGCCCGCGACCTCGTGGCCGCCGGCCGGACGGTCGCCGTCCTGGAGGCCCGCGACCGCGTGGGCGGCCGGGTCGTCAACCTGCCCCTGGCCAACGGGGGAGTCACCGAGGGCGGCGGCGAGTTCATCGGCCCCACCCAGGACCGCATCAAGGCGCTCGCCGACTCCCTGGGCGTGGCCACCTTCGCCACCTACAACACCGGCAAGAACCTCCTCTACAAGGACGGCAGGAAGACCCCGTACGCCACCGACGGCCTCCTCGGCTCGGTCCCGCCCGTCGATGTCGCCGGACTCGCCAACGCCGCGATCGTGCAGGCCTCGCTGGACGACATGGCCAAGCAGGTGCCGGTCGACGCGCCCTGGACCGCCGCCAAGGCCGCCGAGTGGGACAAGCAGACCTTCGAGAGCTGGCTGAACGCCAACGCGGTGGTCCCGTCGGCGAAGTTCCTCCTCGACGTGGCCTGCACCTCGATCTTCTCGGCCGAGCCGCGCGAACTCTCGCTCCTCTTCGTCCTCTTCTACATCGCGGCCGCCGGCAACGCCTCGACCCCCGGCACCCTGGAACGCCTCACCGAGACCGCGAACGGCGCCCAGGAACTGCGCTTCGTCGGCGGCTCCCAGCTGGTGCCGATCAAACTCGCCGCCACCCTCGGCGACCGGGTGGTGCCGAACGCACCGGTGCGCACGATCACCCGGTCCGGCGGCAAGTACGTCGTCACCGCCGACGGCATCACCGTCACCGCCCGGCGGGTCGTCGTCGCCGTGCCCCCGCCGCTCGCCGCCCGCATCCGGTACGACCCGCTGCTGCCCGCCGCCCGCGACCAGCTCACCCAACGCCTGCCGATGGCCTCGGTCGGCAAGGCGATCGCGATCTACGACACCCCCTTCTGGCGGGCCGACGGTCTCAACGGCCAGGTCGTCAGCGACACCGGAGTGATCAGCTCCACCTTCGACAACTCCCCGCCCGACGCCTCGTACGGCGCGCTGATGGGCTTCATCGAGGCAGACGAGGCCCGCAAGCTGGACGCGGCGAGCGAGGCGGAGGTCAGGGCGGCCGTACTGAAGGACTACGTGACGTACTTCGGCGAGAAAGCCGCCTCCCCTTCCTCCTTCGTCCTGCAACGCTGGAACAACGAGGCCTACACCCGCGGCGGCCCCGTCTCGATCGCCGCACCGGGTGTCCTGACGCAGTACGGCCCGGCCCTGCGCGAGCCGGTCGGCGGGATCCACTGGGCCGGAACGGAGACCTCCGTCCACTGGATGGGCTTCATGGACGGAGCCGTGCGGTCGGGCGAGCGGGTGGCGAAGGAGGTGCTGGCGGCGCTGTAGGCGCCGACCGCGTCCGCCGCCCGCCCGCTCCTTTCTGTGTGCACGACCATTCCTGACGCTCCGTCAGGTATGTAACCTGACAGAGCGTCAGTTACTTGACGGTCACTCATGGCAGTCACACAGGAGCGGGCGGACCGATGCTTGGATCAACCCACGGCACCCTCACCACCGACTCCCGCCGGGCCCGGGTCATCGCGTGCGGCGAGCATCCCGGGCCCGCCGTCCACGGTCGGCCCCCCGCGGCGGACGACCTGGACGTCAGCGGCCGTCCGCTGTACGCGGCCGTCCCCGACCTGGACCGGTTCTTCCGGCCGGAGTCGGTCGCGGTCATCGGCGCCTCGGACGCCGAAGGACGCCCGAACACCGGTGTCACCCGGCAACTGGTGGGCTGGGCCGAGCGGGTGGGGGCGCGGCTGCATCCCGTGCACCCCACCCGCGGGAGCGTCTTCGGCCTGCCCTGCTCGCCGTCCGTGGCCGACCTGCCCGAACAGGTCGACCTGGCCGTCCTGCTGGTCGCCGACCCGCTGCCGGTCATCGAGCAACTGGCCGAGACCAAAGTGAAGTTCGCCGTCGTCTTCGCCTCCGGGTTCGCGGAGACGGGCGAGGAGGGCGCGGCCGCGCAGGCCCGCCTCGCGGCGGCGGTGGCCCGCTCGGGCATCCGCCTGCTCGGCCCCAACACCAACCTCAACGCCTTCGAGCGGTTCCGCGACGATCTCGGCGGCCCGTCGATCGCGCTGATCACCCAGTCCGGCCACCAGGGCCGCCCGGTCTTCGCCCTCCAGGAACTCGGCATCCGCCTCTCCCACTGGGCGCCGACCGGCAACGAGGCCGATCTGGAGACCGCCGACTTCCTCTCCTACTTCGCCGAACGCCCCGAGGTCGGCGCGATCGCCTGTTACGTGGAGGGGCTGAAGGACGGCCGGTCCTTCCTCCTCGCCGCCGACCGGGCCGCCCGGCGCGGGGTACCGGTCGTCGCGGTCAAGGTCGGCCGCACCGAGACGGGCGCCCGCACCGCCGCCTCCCACACCGGCAAGCTGACCGGCGCGGACGAGGTGGTCGACGCGGCGATGCGCCAGTACGGCGTGATCCGGGTGGACGGTCTCGACGAACTCCAGGACACCGCGACCCTGTTGGCCCGCGCCCGGCCGCCCCAGGCCGACGGGGTCGTCGTCTACTCGATCTCGGGCGGCACCGGCGCCCACGCGGCCGACCTGGCGACGGCGGCGGGCCTCACCCTGCCGACCCTGTCGGCGGACCGGCAGGCCGAGCTGCACCAGTGGATACCCGCCTACCTGAACGTGGCCAACCCGGTCGACAACGGCGGCCACCCGGTGGGCGACGAGCGCGGCCGGAAGATCATCGACGCGATCCTCGACGACCCGGCCGTCGGCGTCCTGATCTGCCCGATCACGGGCCCGTTCCCGCCGTTGAGCGACCGCCTGGTCCAGGACCTGGTGGACGCGGCGGAACGTACGGACAAGCTGGTGTGCGTGGTCTGGGGCTCGCCGGTGGGCACCGAACCGGCCTACCGCGAAGTCCTGCTGGGTTCCTCCCGGGTGGCGACCTTCCGCACCCTCGCCAACTGCATCTCGGCCGTCCGCGCCCACCTCCGGCACCACCGCTTCGTGAGCGACTACCACTCCCCCTTCGACGAGGCCCCGCGCACCCAGTCCCCGTCCTTCCGCAAGGCGCAGCTGTTGATGCGGCCGGGACAGCAGCTGAGCGAGCACGCGGCGAAGCAGCTGCTGCGGGCGTACGGCATCCGGGTCCCGCGCGAGCAGTTGGTGACCAGCGCCGCGGCTTCGGTGCGGGCGGCCGGACTGGTCGGCTACCCGGTGGTGATGAAGGCGTCCGGCGCGCAGATCGCCCACAAGACCGAGCTGGGCCTGGTGAAGGTCGGCCTGACCTCGGCCAGCCAGGTCCGGGACGCCTACCGCGAGCTGACCGACATCGCGCGCTACGAGGGGGTCTCGCTGGACGGCGTCCTGGTGTGCCAGATGGTCGAGCGGGGTGTGGAGATGGTGGTCGGCGTGACCCACGACGACCTGTTCGGCCCGACGGTGACGGTGGGCCTCGGCGGGGTCCTGGTGGAGGTCCTGCACGACGCCGCCGTACGCGTGCCGCCGTTCGGCGAGGACCAGGCCCGCGACATGCTGGCCGAACTGCGCGGCAGAGCGCTGCTGGACGGCGTACGGGGCCGCCCGCCGGCCGATCTGGACGCGCTGGTCGAGGTGATCCTGCGCGTGCAGCGGATGGCCCTGGAGCTGGGCGACGATCTCTCCGAGCTCGACATCAACCCCCTGGTGGTCCTGCCCTGGGGGCAGGGCGCGGTGGCGCTGGACGCGCTGGCGGTCTGCCGGTGAGGACCATCTCACGGACGAGGACGAAGCCGAGAGACGAAGACGAGAGAAGAGCGAAGAGAGACGAGACCCGAGAGCCGAGCGCCGAGCGCCGAGCGCCGAGCGCCGAGAACGGAGAACGGAGCGTGACCGTGCCCGAGCCGTCGATACGCCACCGGACCGACCGCCAGGTCACCCACATCACCCTCGATCGCCCCGAGACCCTGAACGCCCTCACCCCCGGGATGCGGGACCACCTGATCGCCCTCCTCGCGCAGGCCTCGGCCGACCCGGACGTCCGGGCGGTGGTCCTCACCGGCACCGGCCGCGGCTTCTGCGCGGGAGCGGACCTGCGGGGTGGCTCCACGGGCGGTGAGCGGGTGGCCGGCGATGTGAGCCGGACCCTGCGACTCGGCGCCCAGCGCCTGGTCGGTGCCGTGCTCGACTGCGAGAAGCCGGTGATCGCCGCGGTGAACGGCACGGCGGCCGGCCTCGGCGCACACCTCGCGTTCGCCTGCGACCTGGTACTGGCCGCGGAGTCGGCGAGGTTCATCGAGGTGTTCGTCCGCCGGGGCCTGGTCCCGGACGGCGGCGGCGCCTATCTCCTCCCCCGCCTGATCGGGCCCCGACGGGCCAAGGAGCTGATGTTCTTCGGCGACGCGCTCACCGCGCCGGACGCCGAACGCCTCGGCCTGGTCAACCGGGTGGTCCCGGACGGCGAGCTGGACAAGACGGCCCGTGAGTGGGCGGCACGCCTGGCGGCCGGCCCCACCCGCGCCCTGTCGCTCACCAAGCAACTGGTCAACACCTCCCTGGACGGCGACCGGGCCACCGCCTTCGCCGCCGAGGCCGCCGCGCAGGAGATCAACATGACGACGGCGGACGCACAGGAGGGCGTGACGAGCTTCGTGGAGCGGCGGGAACCGAGGTTCCGGGGCCGGTGACGCGGTCCCGGCGGTCTCGCCCCTTCCTATCTGACATGCCGTCAGTTTCAATGGAACACATGATGGGACATGCGGGAATGGCGGCCGCGGCCGTCCGTTACCTCAGGGCGGACCACACGGTCGAGGCGCTGCCACGCCCGGAGCTGCGCTGTGTCCGCGAGGACGAACGCGCGCCGGTGGACCAGGGCGAGTTCCGACGGGTGCTGGGAAGCTTCGCGTCGGGCGTGACGGTCGTGACGGCACCGGCCGTCGAGGGCGAGGACGGCGGCGCGGGCCCCGCCGGATTCGCCTGCCAGTCCTTCTCCTCGCTCTCCCTCGATCCGCCCCTGGTCGCCTTCATGGTCGGCCGCACCTCCACGACCTGGCCGCGCATCGCCCGCGCGGGCGTCTTCTGCGTCAACGTGCTGAGCGCCGGCCAGGCCGGTCTGTGCCGTGCCTTCGCGGCGAGCGGCACCGACAAGTTCGCCGGGGTGGCCCATGACGCGGCCCCGGTGTCGGGGGCGCCCCGCCTCGCCGGCACCCTCGCCTGGATCGACTGCGCGGTGCACGCCGTCCACACGGGCGGCGACCATCTCGTCGTCGTGGGCCGGGTGAACGCCCTGGGGACGGGCGAGGGCGCGGAGGAACCACCCCTGCTGTTCCACCGGGGCCGCTTCCTCTGAGCGTCGGCCGGTACGCCCCGCTCGGGGCACGTGGCCGACGGCCTGGCGCACGCGGCCGACGGCCTAGCGCACGTAGTCGACGACCTGCATCATGCCTTCGTCGCCGTGCTGGAGCTGGTGGCAGTGCAGCATGGAGCGGCCCGTGAAGTCCGCGGCGCGCAGCCGGAAGGTGACCGATCCGTTCGGCGGGATGCCCACCGTGTCGTGCCAGACCGGCGTGGCCAGGCGGCGGTTGTCGACGGCGGTCAGGAGGAAGTGGTTGGTGTGCAGGTGGAAGGGGTGATGGCTGTGGGCGTGGGAGTCGTTGACGACCGTCCACTCCTCGACCTCGCCCAGCCGGACGCGCTGGTTGACGAAGTCGGGCGCGAGGCGCCCCCAGGCGAGGTCGCGGCGGCCGGCCAGCGGGTCGGCGGGCGGGGTCTCGCCGTCACCCAGGATGCGGTAGGCGTTCGGGAAGGCACCTGAGAAGACGTTCTCGTAGCTGCGGAAGGTCAGCGTCCGGGTGCGGGTGGGCTCGGGCAGGCTGGTGGGCCGGCCGGGCAGGGCGGTCGGCAGCGCCATCGGGCGGGGTTCGCCGGTGACGACGAGCGTCAGCAGGGTCTGCGAGGGGCCCCCGCCGGAGAACTTGTAGGTACCGGGCTCGCCCCCGCGGATCAGCAGGTCGACACGCCCGCCCATCGGCAGCGTCACTCCGGTGGTCGCGACGGGTTCCATGAGCGTGATGCCGTCGCAGGCGATCTGGTGCAGCTCGTGGCCGCGCAGGCTCAGGAAGTGAGCGGTGATCGCTCCGGCGTTGACGATCCGCCAGCGCTGGACCTCCCCCGGGGCGATGGTCAGCACGGGGTTCTTGGCCCCGTTGACCAGGAACGTCGAGGTGATGCCCTCGTAGGCGCCGTGCGAGGTCAGGTCCGGCACCCGTCCGCCGGACAGCTTGAGCTCGTTGATGCAGACGACGACGTCCTTGGCGGCGGCGATCTCCGGCACCTCGTCGACGTCCCCCTCGACGACGAGCACGCCCCCCATGCCGCCCAGCAACTGGGTCGCCGTGGAGCCGTGATGGTGCGGGTGGTACCAGAACGTGCCGGCCGGATGATCCGCCGGGACGTCGACGACGCTGCGGTAGGTGGTGGTGCTCCCCGGCGTCTCGGAGGGTTCGAACGTGCGGTAGATGTTGTCCGCCTCGCCCGTGGGGTCCACGTGCATGCCGTGGGTGTGCAGGTTGAACGTGTTGAAGTGGTGCGGGACGTTCATGTCGTGCTGCGCCGCCCCGCCGTTCGGCGGCAGCGCGTTGACGTGTGTGATCTCCAGCGAGTCCCCCGGCCGCACCCGCAGCGTCGGCCCGGGGACCGCCCCTTCGTAGGTGCGCGTGGTCACCGTGCCGACCCCGGGGAACTCCTGCTCGGTGAAGGCGACGGTCAGACGGGTCTCCAGCCGATCCGTGTGCGGCGGCGTCCTGCGGGTCTCCGGCTGCGGGAAGGAGGCGCCGGCCTCCTGTCGCGCCGCCGCCCGCGGACTCGCCGCCCCGCCGGCCAGGACCGCCCCGGCGGCGACCGGCAGGCACTTCAGCACGCCACGACGAGCCAGAGAAGTCACGTATCGCCTCCAGGGGCAGAAACAGCAGCAGAGAGCAGCGGACGGCCGTACACCGGCAGAGCAACGACACGGAGGCCGCACAGCGCAGCCATCCGTGTCGGAATGTGCCCATATGGTACGTAAAGGAGCCCCGAAACCACCTTCGCCTCACCGGCCCGTTCAGGCACCCGCTCAAGCGGTGGTCGGCTCAGACGGTCGCCGGTGCGGGGACAGCCGGTGCGGGGACCGCCGGCCGCCGCCGGATGACCAGTGCCATCAGCGCCGCCGCGGCGCACAGCGCTCCCGACGCGTACCAGACCATGTCGTACGAGCCGAACGCGTCCCGTGCCATGCCCCCCAGGAAGGCCACCAGGGCCGCGCCGACCTGGTGGGAGGCCAGCACCCAGCCGAAGACGATGGCACTGTCGTCGCCGTACTGCTCGCGGCACAGGGCCAGGGTGGGCGGGACGGTGGCGACCCAGTCGAGGCCGTAGAAGACGATGAAGAAGATCATCGGAGGGTGCACGGAAGGGGCGAGCAGCATCGGCAGGAACAACAGCGAGATGCCCCTCAGCGCGTAGTACACCGCCAGCAGCCGACGTGGCTCGAAGCGGTCGGTGAACCAGCCGGAGGCGATGGTGCCGACCACGTCGAAGACGCCGATGACCGCGAGCAGCGAGGCCGCCGCCGTGATCGGCATGCCGTGGTCGTGGGCGGCGGGCACGAAGTGCGTCTGGATCAGGCCGTTCGTGGAGGCGCCGCAGATCGCGAAGGTGCCGGCCAGCAGCCAGAACGGGCCCGTGCGGACCGCCGAGAAGAGGACCCGCACGGTGCGGCGGGCGGCGCCCTGCACCGGGGGCGGCTTCGGGACGAACTCCGTCGCGCCGTACGGCTTCTGGCCCACGTCCGCCGGATGGTCCCGCAGCAGCAGCCATACGAAGGGGACGACGGCCAGCGCGGCCAGCGCGACCGTCACCGCCGCCGGGCGCCAGTCGTAGCGCGTGACCAGCCAGGACAGCAGCGGCAGGAAGATCAGCTGGCCGGAGGCGGAGGCCGCGGTGAGGATGCCGCTGACCAGACCCCGGCGCTCGGTGAACCAGCGGTTGGTGACCGTGGCGGCGAAGGCGAGCGCCATCGAGCCCGAGCCGAGACCCACCAGCAGGCCCCAGTACAGCAGCAGTTGCCAGGCCGCCGTCATCCAGACCGTCAGGAGCGAACCGACCGAGATCACCGTCAGCGCCACCGCGACCACCCGGCGGATGCCGAAGCGGTCCATCAGCGCCGCCGCGAACGGGGCGGTGAGGCCGTACAGCGCCAGGTTGACCGAGACCGCCGCGCCGATCGTGCCGCGCGACCAGCCGAACTCCTGGTGCAGCGGATCGATGAGCAGACCGGGGAGCGAACGGAAGGCGGCCGCGCCGATGATCGTGACGAAGGTGACGGCGGCGACGAACCATGCGCGATGGATGCGGCGGCGGCCGGGGACGCGGTCGGAGGCGGGCTTCTGTTCCTCGGCGGATGCCGGAGTTTCGGTTGTCTGGGTCACGTCACAGAGCCTCCGGTACCGGGATCCGGCGGGCGAGTGGCCCGAGGGACAGCATTCGCTAGGATCGGGCCATGGCCGAACCGTACGCATTCTCCCGCCATCGCGTCGTCGTCCTCGCCCTCGACGGGCTGATGCCCTTCGAGCTGGGCATTCCGCAGCGCATCTTCGGCAAGGCGCGCGACGCGGCGGGCCGCCGCCTGTACGACGTCGTCACCTGCTCCGTCCGGCCGCCGGGCCCCGTCGAGACGGATGCCGACTACGCCGTCCTGGTCGGCAACGGTCCCGAGGCGCTGGCCACCGCCGACACCGTCGTCGTCCCCACCTCCTACGAGCTGGGCCCCGTCTACGAGGAGGGCGTGCTCACCCCCGAACTGGCCGCCGCCCTCGCGCGCCTGCGCCCCGGCACCCGCCTCGTGTCGATCTGCACCGGCGGATACGTCCTCGCCGCCGCGGGCTACCTGGACGGCCGTCCGGCCACCACGCACTGGATGCACGCCGAGCACTTCCAGCGGCTCTTCCCGAAGATCCGGGTCGACGCGGACGTGCTGTTCATCGACGACGGCGACGTCCTCACCTCCGCCGGGGTGGCCGCCGGGATCGACCTCTGCCTCCATCTCCTGCGCCGCGACCACGGCGCCGCGGTCGCCAACGAGGTGGCCCGCCGTACGGTCGTACCGCCGCACCGCGACGGCGGCCAGGCGCAGTACATCGAGCGCCCCGTGCCCGACCCGCAGCAGGCGACCACGACCACCGCCCGCGCCTGGGCGCTCGGCCGCCTCCACGAGCCGATCCAGCTGCGCGACATGGCCGGGCAGGAGGCCATGTCGGTACGGACGTTCACGCGCCGCTTCCGCGAGGAGGTCGGCATCAGCCCCGGCCAGTGGCTCACCCAGCAACGGGTCGAACGGGCCCGGCACCTGCTGGAGTCCAGCGACCGCTCCGTAGACCGGATCGCCCGGGACGCCGGTTTCGGCACCGCCCAGTCGATGCGGCAGCACCTACAGGCGGCCCTCGGGGTCACGCCGACCGCGTATCGCCGCACCTTCCGCACCGGGAGCGGCGAGAGCGGCGGTCACGGCGTCGTCGACGCCGCCCTGCGGTGACCTTCCCGCGGTGCGCAGCTCGCCCCACCAGCCGACCGCCGTGAGGAGCAGGGTCACCCCGACCCCGGCCAGGACCGCCGTCGACGGGGCGACCACCTTCAGCAGGGCACCGGCGAGGGAGCCCGTCGCCGCGTACCCCGCGCCCGCGGCCGCGTACATGACCGAGTACCCCGCGGCCAGGGCGTGCGGCGGCAGGGCCTCGCGCAGGGACAGGTTGCGGGTGAGCATCGCGGCGGACTGCAGGACGCCTCCCACGGCCAGCGCCGCCGCGATCCCCACCGCGCCCGGGGTCAGAGCGGCGACCGTCACACAGACCGACGTCCCCGCCATCAGCACCACGCTGCGGGTGCGCAGCCGTCCCGGCCAGGCACGAAGACCGTAGGCGAACGCACCGAGCCCGCCGCCCACCGCCATCCCGGTCAGCAGCGGACCGGACCAGCCGACGCCGACGCCCCGCTGTTCGAGCAGGGCGGGCAGGACGAGTTCGGCGAGCCCGAGCAGGGTGAGGCTGGCCGCGCCGGTCACGTACACCGGCCAGGCGCCGGTCAGGACGCGCAGCGGCGACGCGCCCGCGCGGTCCCCG
Organism: Streptomyces sp. NBC_00080; assembly: GCF_045041255.1. Lineage (NCBI taxonomy): Bacteria > Bacillati > Actinomycetota > Actinomycetes > Kitasatosporales > Streptomycetaceae > Streptomyces > Streptomyces sp. NBC_00080. Next base: position 5,288,392 of record NZ_CP108235.1, on the reverse strand, counting down.
CCCCGCGGGTCGCCCGTGCCGTCCGCGCCCCAGGCCGCCGGGAGCAGCCACAGGCCCGCGACCGACCAGGCCATCAGGGCGGCCGCGAGCAGCAGCGGGACGCGCGGCGCGACACCGAGGGCCAGTCCGGCGACCGCCGCCGGCGAGAGCGCCCACACCCCGGCCGTCAGGATCGACTCCACGGACAGCGCCTGGGCCGCGGCTCGCTCCGGAACCAGCGCGGTGAGCAGCGTGCGCAGTCCACCGGTGGCGGCGGCCGGGGCGGCACCGGCCACGACCGCGAACCCGCCGAGGACCGCCGGATGCGCGGCCGGGAACGCCCCGAGCCCCGCGAATCCGACGGCCCCGGCCGCCAGCCCGACGGCCAGGTGGACCCGGGCGCGCTCGGGGCGCAGCCGCATCCCGAGGACGGGGGCGCCCACGATCTCCCCGACGACGTAGGCCGCGGCGAGGATCGCGCCCAGCGTGTAGCCGCCGGGGCGCTCGCGCACCAGGAACACCAGCGCCAGCGGCGCCATGGCGACCGGCATACGGGCGCCGACGGCGGTGCAGCACCAGATCAGTACCCGCCTGGTGGCGACATCGCGGTAGCTCATGCAAGGACCGTAGGGGGCGGCACCGGCACCACCCCACGGGTTTTCCGGGCGGCCGGCCGGGACTTCGGCCCGGCCCTGGTCAGAACGTGAGCACCGCCCGCGCCACCCTCCCCGCCTCCGCGTCCGCGGCCGCCTTCGCGAAATCCTCCACCGGGTAGGTGTCCGTCACCAGTTCGTCGAGGAGCAGCCGGCCGGTCCGGTACAGCTCGGCGTACAGCGCGATGTCCCGCTGCGGGCGCGACGAGCCGTACCGGCAGCCCAGGATCGACTTGTCCAGGTACATCGACGAGACCAGGAAGGACGCCTCGGCGGTGGCCGGCGGCACCCCGAGGAGCACCGCCTGCCCGTGCCGGTCCAGCAGGTCGATCGCCTGCCGGATCAGCTCGACCCTGCCGACGCACTCGAAGACGTGGTCCGCGCCCGTGGGCAGCACGTCCCGCACCGCGTCCGTCGAGGTCAGGAAGTCGGTCGCGCCGAACCGCCGGGCCACCGCATCCTTCGCCGGGTTCGCGTCCACCGCGACGATCCGCGAGGCGCCCGCGATCCGCGCTCCCTGCACCACGTTCAGCCCGATCCCGCCCGTCCCGATGACGACGACGCTCTCCCCGTACCCGACCCGCGCGCGGTTGAGCACGGCTCCGACCCCGGTCAGCACCCCGCACCCGATCAGCGCGGCGGACGTCAACGGGATGTCCTTGGGGATACGGACCGCCTGTACGGCCTTCACCACCGTGCGCTCGGCGAAGGCGGAGTTGGACGCGAACTGGTACACCGCGCTCCCCGCGCGCGTGAACGGCTTCCGCGGGCGCCCGATGGCCTGCCGGCACATGGTCGGCCGGCCGCGGTCGCACTGCGCGCAGGTGCCGCAGTTGGCGAGCGTGGACAGCGCGACATGGTCCCCCGGCCCGACATGACCGACCCCCGCGCCGACCGCCTCGACGATCCCCGCGCCCTCATGGCCGAGGACGACGGGCGCCGGGAAGGGAATCGTCCCGTCGACGACCGAGAGGTCGCTGTGGCACAGCCCGGCCGCCGAGATCGCGACGAGCACCTCACCCGGCCCCGGATCGCGGACGGCGAGATCGTCGACGACCTCGGCCCGCTTCCCGTCGAACACCACGCCTCGCATCGCGTCCCCACCGTCCTGTCGTTTCCCGTCGCTATCCCTTGGGCTGTCTGGGCAGGCCGAGCACCCGCTCGGCGATGATCGTGCGCTGGATCTGGTCCGAGCCGCCGTAGACGGTGTCGGCCCGGGAGAACAGGAACAGGTGCTGCGCGTCGTCGAGTTCGTACGGCGAGGACGGCGACCAGTCCGCGGGGCCGACGCTCGCCGCGGCTCCCCGCACCTGCACCGCCGCCTCCCCCAGCCGCTGATGCCAGCCGGCCCACAGCAACTTCGCCACGCTGGGCGCGCCCGGCCCGCCGGAGCCTCCCAGCGTCCGCAGGGCGTTCCACCGCATGGTCCGCAGCTCGGCCCACAGCCGGACCAGCCGCTCGCGTACGACGGGGTCGTCGGCCGCCCCCGTCCGCACCGCCGTACGGACGACGCGTTCCAGCTCCTGGGCGAAGCCGATCTGCTGGGCGAGGGTCGACACCCCGCGCTCGAAGCCGAGGAGGCCCATCGCCACCCGCCAGCCTTCGCCCGCCGCGCCGACGACGTGCTCCACGCGCGCGTGCGCCCCGTCGAAGAAGACCTCGTTGAAGTCGCTGGTGCCGGTCAGCTGCCGGATGGGCCGTACCTCGATCCGTCCCGGCTGGTCCATGGGGACGAGGAGAAAGGTCAGTCCGTGGTGCCGCCGGGACCCCGGATCGGTGCGGGCGAGCACGAAGCACCAGTCCGCCTCATGGGCGAGCGAGGTCCAGATCTTCTGTCCGGTGACGCGGTACGACCGTCCGTCGGGGGCGAGTTCGGCCCTCGTCCGGACCCCGGCCAGGTCGGACCCGGCGCCCGGCTCGCTGTACCCCTGGCACCAGAGCTCGGCCCCGGCGGCGATCGGCGGCAGGAAGCGCGCCTTCTGCTCCGCCGTGCCGTGCGCGAGGAGGGTCGGCGCGAGCAGGTTCTCCCCGATGTGCCCGGACCGGGCCGGGGCCCCCGACCGCGCATACTCCTCGGCCCAGGCGACCTGTTGGGTGAGGGTGCCGGTCCGGTTGCCGTAGCCGCCCTCCGACCACCCGAGCCCGATCCACCCGGCCGAGCCGAGGGTGCGCTCCCAGGAACGCCGATCAGAGGCATGCGGGACATGCGCATCGAGCCAGCCCCGCACTTCCGCACGGAACGAGTCGTCCGCCGACGCAAAACCGAAATCCATGCTGACCTCCTGGAGAAGGGCGACCGCCGCCACCTCAGGGGCGCGGGGAACTGCGCGACCAGCCGCAACGCACCCGCACCCCGCCGATCCACGCGCACCCCCGGGCTACCGGGCGTTGGGCCGGCTCCCGTCCCGCGCGGCCCGAGCCATCTCCTCCAGCCGCGCAAGCATCGGCATCGGATCCACCCCCACCGTCCCCGGCAGCACCTCCGCGATCCGCTCCGGCGTCCAGGGCCCGCCCTCCGCGTAAGCCGAACGCAGTTCACTCGGCTGCGCCCACACCGCGATCTTCGGTCCCGCGACGGTGTACACCTGCCCGGTGACCTGTGCCTCCCGCGCACGGTCCGACAGCAGGTACACCACGAACGCGGCCACGTCCTCGGGTTCGCCGATCTCCGCCAACTCCATGGGCACGCCCGCGGACATCCGGGTACGGGCCACGGGGGCCACCGCGTTGGCGGTCACCCCGTACTTGTGCAGACCCAGCGCCGCACTGCGCACGAGCGAGATGATCCCGCCCTTGGCGGCGCTGTAGTTGGCCTGTGAGACCGAGCCCTGGTGGTTGCCGCTGGTGAAGCCGATCAGCGTGCCGGAGCGCTGCCCGCGCATCGCCGCCGACGCGGCCCGGAACACGGTGAACGTGCCCTTGAGATGGGTGGCGACGACCGGATCCCACTCCTCCTCGGACATGTTGAACAGCATCCGCTCGCGCAGGATCCCGGCAACGCACACGACTCCGTCGAGCCGCCCGTACGACGCCAGCGCCGTGTCGACGACCCGCTGCCCGCCGGCCATCGTCGAGACGTCGTCGGCGACGGCGACCGCCTCTCCGCCCGCCGCCTCGATCTCCTTGACGACGGACCGGGCGACCTCGCTGGTGGGTGAGGCGCCGTCCACCGAGACGCCGTAGTCGTTGACCACGACCCGCGCGCCCTCGGCCGCCGCGGCGAGCGCCACCGCCCGCCCGATGCCTCGTCCCGCCCCGGTGACGGCGACGACCTTGCCGGTCAGGAAGTTCCCCACGTCCGGCCCCCTCCCACAGTTTCTGACGGACCGTTAGATTTGAATGCGAGGTCCAGACTGACCCGTCCGTCGGTCGGGGACAAGCCCCGGGGAGGCACGGAATGACACTGCCGGTCGAGTTCCACGAGATCGCGAAGCGCGTCAACAACTGGGGGCGCTGGGGGGCCGACGACGAGATCGGCACCCTGAACCTCATCACCGACGACGTCGTCCGCGCGGCCGTCGCCGAGGTCCGCACCGGCCGCCGCGTCCCGCTCGCGCTGCCCCTGCGGGAGGACGGCGTGCAGACCGGGCTGATCCCGGGGCGGGTCAACCCCCTGCACGCCATGGTGCAGATCAACCAGGAGATCTTCGGCCCGGGCACGGTGGCGTGCAGCGACGACACCGTGACCATGGGCCTCCAGGCAGGCACCCACTGGGACGCGCTGACCCATGTCTCGCACTCGGGGAAGCTCTACAACGGCCGGCCGGCCGGCACCGTCACCCCGCACGGCGGCGCCGAGTTCAGCGGCATCGACAAGGCGCGGCACGTCGTCTCGCGCGGAGTGCTCCTGGACGTGGCACGCGCGCGTGGCGTCGACCGGCTGGACGGCGGGCACGCGGTCACCCCGGAGGACCTGGCGGCGGCCGAGGAGCTGGCCGGTACGCGCGTGCGGGCCGGCGACATCGTGCTCGTACGGACCGGGCAGGTACAGCTCTACCTGGCCGGCGACAAGCAGGGGTACGGCTATCCGTCACCGGGCCTCTCGGTCCGTACGCCGGAGTGGTTCCACGCGCGCGATGTGGCGGCGGTCGCCAACGACACCCTCACGTTCGAGATCTTCCCGCCCGAGATCGACGATCTGTGGCTGCCGGTGCACGCGCTCGACCTGGTGGAGATGGGGATGCTTCAGGGCCAGAACTGGAATCTCGAAGAGTTGTCCACAGCCTGTGGACAAGCGGGCCGCTACGCGTTCCTGCTGTCGGCGATGCCCGAGCCGTTCGTCGGCGGCACGGGGACGCCGGTGGCCCCGGTGGCAGTGCTGTAGACGCCGGTACGCGGACAGGCGCCCCCCTCACGTCGGCTGGCGGCGCGCGGCTGCCCGCCCCGAGCACGGCACCGCGCACCGCCATCCGACTCCGGCGCACCCTCCCCCACTCCCGGCTTCGCCCGAGCGGGAGGGACCCCCACCGACTCCCCTCGGCCCTGAGGGAGCCGGCGCCGAATCGCGACCCACACTCGGCGAGAGCCTCCGTCACCGAAGCCCTCGTCGTCCCCTCACGGCGAATCGCTGACCACAAGCGTGATCAAACGGACACGTCGCGTCAACACCTGAACGGCGATTTATTACTTACGTCCCCTTTGTGGTGGGCGCGCACGGAAGCACAGCCGGGCGCACCGATGCCGAATCGGACGATGTGCGACAGCGCTTTCTGCGCCCGTGCCCCACGAGCCGCGGGGCGCTCCGCACCCGTGCGCCCTCACCGCCGCCCGCCCCGACGGTGTCCGTCGCCGGTCACATGTCGGTCGCACCGCCGGTCTCGCGCCGCCGGTCTCGCGCCGCCCGATCGCCGCTCAGACGACCTCGTACGCGAGCCCTCCGTAAGCCGGCTCGGGCTCCGCCGGGAGCGCGCCCCGGCACTCCTCCACGCTTCGGCACTCCTCCGCGCCGCCGTCGCCCGCCTCGGCCTCACCCGGTGCCGCACAGCGGTCCAGTTCGCACCAGATGCGCTTGCCCGCACCCTCGACGCTCCAGCCCCAGCGGTCCGCGAGACCGTCGACCAGGGCCAGACCCCGGCCACCGGTCGCCTCGTCACCGGCACAGCGGGGCACGGGAGCCCGGTCGCTGGTGTCGGCCACCTCCAGTCGGACGGTGGACGGCTCGGCCGTCCCGCCCGGCAGGGAGAGCCGCAGCACGGCCGGACAGCCGGTGTGCACCACGGCGTTGGTGACCAGTTCGGAGACGAGCAGGATCAGCGTCTCGGCGAGCGGCTCCTCGTCCCCTATCCCGGACCCGGCGAGGCGCGAACGGGCCCACCTGCGGGCGCGCCCCACCTCAGCGGGGTCGGGCCGGATCTCCAGCTGCACTTGAAGCACCTGCACCGCTCACACCATCCGAACCGGCGGACACATGGCCGTGCGCCACGCAAGCCACGCGAGCCGCGTGTGCACCATGACGACGGGGGCCACGATCGTAGCCATTTTCTGCATGGCCAGAACAACAGCCAGAGGCAGGGTGACGGAACGTGAATCCCTTACGAGACAGCTTGGTTGACATACAGTCACCTCAACAAGCGCTTCGGGCATATTCCAGCGCGAAGGAGTACCCGTGCGGCATACTGTGCGACGCTCGTTGCGGGGAGTCGAACAGGCGGGCTCCACAAGCCCGTCCGCCCTGCGAGCGGCGGCGCGCACCGCCGGATCCGGCACCGCCCCAGGGGCACCACCGGCATGGCTCGTGCTCGGAACCACTCGCATCCCACAGAAGGTACCGGAGGAGCCCGCCGACTCCGGGCCGTGACGGGTCACGCATCGGACACAACCCGATATCAACGCTCCGTGATTCCGGTATGCCACAATCCGCGACACCCCTGCGGCCGACCGCTCGCCACCCCGCCGTCACCGCAGGCGGGCACCCCTAACGGCCCCCTCCGGACAGCAGGTCGGCCGCGAGCAGTTCCTCACTCTCCGTACCGCCACCCGCACGCCGGGTACGCAGCCAGGCCCGCTTGAGCAGCAGATGTACGTCCGCCTCCCAGGTGAAGCCCATGCCGCCGTGCACCTGGAGGCAGTCGCGCGCGCCGCGTACGGCGGCCTCGTCGGCGAGCAGCCGGGCGGCCGCGATGTCGGCCGGGTCGGCGGTGACGGCGGCCGCGTAGACCGCCGCGCGGGCCACCTCGACCCGCACCAGCAGTTCCGCGCACAGATGCTTGACCGCCTGGAAGGCGCCGATCGGCTGCCCGAACTGCTCGCGCGCCCGGGCGTGTTGCACGGCGAGCTCGCACGCGCGCGTGGCGGTGCCGAGCTGCTCGGCCGCGGTGAGGAGAACGGCGACGGGATCCACGGCCGCCGAGACGCCCGGAACGCGGTGCAGCGGCGTCAGCGGATCCACCGACCGCAGCGGCACGGCCCCGTCGGCCTCGCCGCACACGACGTCCGCCTCCGTCAGCCACTCCACCAGCCCCCCGCCGTCCACGGCCGCCACGACCGTCTCCCCCTCGGCCGCGCCGGGCACGCGGCCCGCCGCGAGGTGGGTGGCCACGAGCGGCCCCGGCAGCAGGGCCCGGCCGGCCTCCTCGAACGCCAACACGGTTTCGGGCAGCCCGACTCCGACCCCGCCGTCCGCCTCGGGCAGCCGCAGCGCGAAGAACCCGGCCGCCCCCAGCTCACGCCACAGCGCCCGGTCCAGCCGCCCCGGCCGGTCCACGGCGGCCCGCAGCGCCGCCCGGTCGAAGCGGCGCGCCACCAGCCCCCGTACACCGTCCCGCAGCGCCCGCTGGTCCTCCGTCAGTCGAAAACGCATGTCGGAGAGTCACCGTCCCTTCGGCAGGCCCAGGATCCGTTCGGCCACGATGTTCCGCTGGATCTGCGAGGTCCCGGCCGCGATGGTGTACGAGAGGGAGGAGAGCCGGTCGTGGACCCAGGGGCGGTCGGTGTCGAGGGACTCCTCGCCCAGGACGTCGGCGGCCGTGTCGTACAGCTCCTGGCGGGCCTGCGAGTACCTCAGTTTGAAAACCGAACCCCCGACGCCCGGCAGGCCGCCTTCGGCCTCCGCCTCGCTCACGTTCCACTGCGTCAGCCGCCAGAGCGCCCGGAACTCGGCGTTGAGGGCCCCCAGCCGCCGCCGCAGGGCGGGATCGTCCCAGCGTCCGTTCCTCCGTGCCTCCACGGCGAGTTCGCCCAGCACGCGCCGACAGGCGACGACCTCGCCCACGAAGGCGGTGCCGCGCTCGAACGACAGCGTCACCATCGTCACCCGCCAGCCGTCGTTCTCCTCCCCCACCCGATGGGTGACCGGCACCCGCACCTCATCGAGGAACACCTCGGCGAACTCGGCGGATCCGGCGAGGGTGCGCAGCGGCCGTACGGTGATGCCGGGGGCGTCCATGGGCATGGCCAGCCAGGTGATGCCCTGGTGCTTGGGCGCCGCCGGATCCGTGCGGACCAGCAGTTCGCACCAGTCGGCGACCTCCGCGTGCGAGGTCCAGATCTTGGACCCGCTCACCACGTAGTCGTCGCCGTCGCGCCACGCGCGCGTGCGCAGCGCCGCGAGGTCCGACCCGGCGTCGGGCTCGCTGAAGCCCTGGCACCACACCTCCTCGCCGCGCAGGATGGGCGGCAGCCAGCGGGCCCGCTGTTCGGCCGTTCCCTCGGCGGCGATCGTCGGCCCGGCGTGCAGCAGTCCGACGAAGCCGGCCCCCACGTAGGGCGCGCCCGCCTTCTCCGTCTCCTCCAGGAAGATCAGGCGGACGCCGGGCGAGGCCTGCCAGTGCACGTCGGCGTACCCGGCCTCGTACAGCGTCCGCTGCCAGCCGAGGTCGTAGGCGCGGCGGCCGGGCCAGTCGTCCGGGGAGGGCTTCGGCGGGAGCGTGGGCAGCACCTTGCCGAGCCACTCGCGCAGCCGGGCCCGGAACTCCGCGTCCTCGGGGCTGTCCGCGAGGTCCATGGTCCTGATCCCCCTGCCCTGGTCCCGGCCCCGGCTACTTGTCGAGGTCCAGGTCCAGCATGCGGATCGCGTTGCCCCGCATGAGCTTGTAGACCGTCTCGTCGTCGAGGCCCTTGACGTGGTCGAGGGCGACCTCCTTGGTGTGCGGGAAGGTCGAGTCGACGTGCGGGTAGTCGGTCTCGAAGGTCGCGTTGTCGCGCCCCACCACGTCCAGGGACGCGACCCCGTGCTTGTCGCGGAAGAAGCAGCAGAACATCTGCCGGTAGTAGTACGTGGACGGCGGCTCGGGGACGATGTCCCTGACCCCGCCCCACGCGCGGTGCTCCTCCCAGACGTCGTCGGCACGCTCCAGGGCGTACGGGATCCAGCCCATCTGACCCTCGGAGTAGGCGAGCTTGAGGCGCGGGAACTTCACCAGCACCCCGCTGAAGAGGTAGTCCATCATCGAGGCCATCGCGTTGTTGAACGAAAGGGACGCCTGGACGGCCGGCGGTGCGTCCGGCGAGGCGGCCGGCATCTGCGAGGACGAACCGATGTGCATGTTGACGACCGTGCCGGTCTCCTCGCACACCGCGAAGAACGGGTCCCAGTAGCCCGAGTGGATCGACGGCAGTCCGAGGTGGCTGGGGATCTCGGAGAAGGTCACCGCGCGCACCCCGCGGGCCGCGTTGCGCCGGATCTCGGCGACCGCCAGGTCGATGTCCCACAGGGGGATCAGGCAGAGCGGGATCAGCCGTCCGCCGCTGTCCCCGCACCACTCCTCGACCATCCAGTCGTTGTAGGCGCGCACACAGGCCAGCGCGACCTCCTTGTCGTGCGCCTCGGCGAAGGTCTGTCCGCAGAAGCGGGGGAAGGAGGGGAAGCAGAGGGAGGCCTCGACGTGGTTGAGGTCCATGTCCGCCAGCCGGGCCTTCGGGTCCCAGCAGCCGCGCCGCATCTCCTCCCGGGTGATGCCCTCCAGCGTCATCTCGTCCCGGTCGAAGCCGACGGCGGCGATGTTGCGCTTGTACGGGAACTTCAGGTCCTCGTAGATCCACCAGTCGGTGGGCTGGCCGTCCGGGTCCATCGTGATCTGGTACTTCCCGGCGACGTAGGCGAGCTCGCCGATGCCCGCGGTGAGGGGCTGCGGCCCCCGTTCCCGGTACTTCTGCGGCAGCCAGGTCGCGAAGAGGTGCGCGGGTTCGATCACGTGGTCGTCGACGCTGACGATGCGCGGCAGTTCGGTGCTCATGGCTTCCCCTCCGCCTGGCGGAACGCCAGTTGTCCGATGGACGTGTTCCGGCTGTCCGAGCCGCCTGAAGTTATCTGATGACCCGTCAGATCGACTCTCCCCAGCAGGCTAGCCCCCGCCCTCTGGACCGACAAGGCGACCGGCCCTACGCTCTGCCAAAATCTGACAGTCCGTCAGTTAAGCCAGGGGGCCGACGTGAACGACACCGCCACCGCCCACGAGCTGAGCGCGTCCCGCACCCTCTGGGACCTGCTCGCCCACCGCGCCGACCTGACCCCCGGCCGCCGGGTCCTCCTCCAGGACGACCGGTCCCTGACCTTCGGCGAGCTGCGCGAGAGCGCCGAGCGGGTCGCGGCCGGGCTGCACGACATGGGCGTGCGCCCGGGCACGGTCGTCGCCTGGCAGCTGCCCACCCGCCTCGAGACGGCCGTCCTGTCCTTCGCGCTGGCCCGCCTGGGAGCCGTGCAGTCGCCCGTCATCCCCTTCTACCGCGACCGCGAGGTCGGCTTCGCGCTGCGCGAGTCGAAGGCGGAGTTCTTCGCGGTGCCGGGCGTCTGGCGGGGCTTCGACCATGCCGAGATGGCACGCCGGCTGGGCGCGAAGGGCGTCTTCGAGGCGTACGACGAGCTGCCCGACGGGGACCCGGCCGTGCTTCCGCCGCCGCCCGCCGAGGGCACCTCGGTGCGCTGGATCTACTGGACCTCGGGCACCACCTCCGACCCCAAGGGCGTGCTGCACACCGACCGTTCGCTGATCGCCGGCGGCTCCTGCCTCGCCCACGCGCTGCGCCTCACCGCGGACGACGTCGGCTCGATGGCGTTCCCGTACGCCCACATCGCCGGCCCCGACTACACCGTCATGCTGCTGCTCTACGGCTTCCCCGCGGTGATGTTCGAGCACTTCGCGCTGCCGGACGCACTGGACGGGTACCGGCGGCACGGGGTGACGGTCGCGGGCGGGTCGACGGCGTTCTACTCGATGTTCCTCGCCGAGCAGCGCAAGCGGCCGGACACACCGCTCATCCCCTCGCTGCGGCTGCTCGCGGGCGGCGGAGCGCCCAAGCCGCCCGAGGTGTACCACGCCGTCGTGCGCGAGATGGGGGTGCAGCTGACGCACGGCTACGGGATGACCGAGGTGCCGATGATCACCATGGGGGCGCCGGACGACACCGCGGAGAACCTCGCGACGACGGAGGGCCGGCCGCCGGAGGGCATGCGGATACGCGTGGTGGACGGCGAGGTGCGGCTGCGCGGCGAGGCCGTGTGCCAGGGGTATCTCGATCCGGCCCAGACGGCCGAGGCGTTCGACGCGGAGGGGTTCCTGCGCACCGGCGACCTGGGGCAGGTGACCCGCAGCGGGCATCTGGTCCTCACCGGGCGGCTGAAGGACGTCATCATCCGCAAGGGGGAGAACGTGTCGGCCAAGGAGATCGAGGACCTGCTCGCCGCCCACCCGGCCGTCGGGGACGTGGCGGTGATCGGTCTGCCCGACGCGGAGCGCGGGGAGCTGGTGTGCGCGGTGGTGGAACGGGCGCCGGGAGCCGGGGAGCCGTTGACGCTCGCGACGATGACCTCGTATCTGCGCGCGGGCGGCCTGTCGGTCCACAAGCTGCCGGAGCGGCTGGAGGTGGTGGACGCCCTGCCGCGCAACGAGACGCTGCGCAAGGTCCTGAAATACAAACTGCGCGAGCGCTTCTCCCGCTGAGCGCGGCTCGGGTGCGTACGGCTCGGGTGCGTACCGGTCGGGCGACCGGCGGTCGGGTGGGCCGGTCGGGTGGGGGCTACTCGGCGACCGTGAAGTAGCGGGCGAAGGCCGGGACGATCTCTGCCTCTCCGACCTTGCCGTCCGCGTCGGCGTCGAGGACGTCCGCGGCCCCGCGGGCGACCTCTTCGGGCGCTCCGAGTGCCCTGAGCACCCGTACCGTGTCGGCGACAGTGGCCCGGCCGTCGCCGTCGGGGTCGGCGATGTCCAGGGCCGCGTGCAGGAAGGGGCGGGCGATCTCGGCGAACCGCTCCGGGTTGTCGCGCAGGCGCTTGACCGCGCCGTTCACGAACTCGTCCCGGCTGATGCGCTGGTCGCCGTCCCGGTCGGCGATGCCTGCCATGCCCTGCCAGAACGCCTCGGCGCCCGCGTACAGCGTCTGCCCCTTGTCGGACCGGGCCGGGGTGCCGAACTCGGCGAGCAGCGCCTTGGCCGCCGCGCCGAAGTCCGCCCGGTCGATGTAGCCGTTGCCGTCCTGGTCGAAGGTGGCGAACCGGGCGGCGATCCTGCGTTCGTACTCACTGCTGACCATGTCTTCTCGGGCCGCCTTACGTCATCGCGTGGAGATTCCGCTGGGAGTGGTTCCGGCAGGGAGCGTACGACGTCGACGTCTCCCGGGCAGCGGGAAAGCGACGCCTGTGCCAAGACCGGGGAAATTCTGGGACGAGGATGTAGCGGAGTCAGCCCCGTCCGGGCCCGTGCGGGCCTACGCCGACAGCGGTTCCGTCCCGTCGTCCACGGCGGCCGCGAGGTCCCCGTAGACGTCGAAGAGGCGGCGGACGCCCAGCGCGCCCAGCACCCGGTTGACGTGGGAATCCTCCGCCGCGCCCCGCGCGGGAAGTATGAGGCGCAGCCGTCCCCGGCAGGAGCGGATGAGGCGGCGCGAGGCGATGAGGACGCCGACGCCGCTGGAGTCGCAGAAGTACACCTCGGAGAGGTCCAGGACGAGACTGTGGCGCCCCTCGGCCACCTCGTCGTGCACCTTCTGGCGCAGCACCGGCGACGTCACCAGGTCCAGCTCGCCCGACACCTGGAGCACGGCCCATCCGCCCTGCTCCCAGCCGGTCACTTTGAAGGCCACCACCACGCCCTTCGCTCGCTGTAGCTCGCGGAAAACGGAAGCTGTCCCTTCGCTTCCTTGCAGCGCGGCTGCCCAGCGGCCGTGCCCCGAAACGCCGAGGGAAAAACAGAAACGGAGAGAAAGAGGCTTGTTCCAGTCACATCCCGTCCGGTTCGATCCTTCTCTGTCGGGTAGGCACCGCCCATACCACTCTGTCGCGGACAGGGGGCGCACATTGAAACAAAGGGGCGTGCGTTGTCGGACGTGCCGACTACATTCGAGGTGACGGTGGACGCACGCTGGACACACGCACAGGCAGAGGTACGCGCACGGGTGAGGGGGCCGCATGGCGAAGAACGACGCACCGCCCCGCTGGGACCGCAAGATGCAGCAACGACTCGCGCGCGGTGAGGCCGCCGCCCTCGGCGAGCTCTATGACCGATTCGCTTCGCTCGTGCACGGTCTCGCCCACCGCGTGCTCGGAGACGAACGGGCGGCCGACGGCATCACCCGCGAGGTCTTCGCGCATGTCTGGGAACACCCCGACGCCTACGACCCGAAGCAGGGCCCGCTGCGCACCTGGGTCGCCTCGTTGACCCACCGCCTCGCCGTGCAGCGCCTGCGCGCCACCGAGACCGCCGCGCTGGCCGAGGCCGGTCCCGGCTCCGCCGAGGCGACCGAGGAGCTGGAACGCAGGGTGCGGCACGCCTCCGTAGCCGCCCGCGCCGACTACATCGTCCAGGCCATGCCCGCCCCGCTGCGCGCCGCCCTGGAACTGGCCTACTTCCAGCGGCGCGACTACCGCCAGACCGCGGCCGACCTCGGCGTCACCGAGGACGAGGCCCGCCGTCGGCTCCGCCTCGGCCTGCAACTCCTGTCCACCGCCCACGACTCGGCGGCCCCCGGGGCACCGCCCGAATACGGGGGTGCGGCGTGAGTGGCGAGAACGTGTTCCCGCCGCCCGAAGACGGCGGAGACGAAGAGGACATGAAGAGGGACGAGAAGAGGGACCAGGACAGGTCTCCGGAGGAGGGCAGGGCAACGGCGTCCGGCGACGACGGCAACGCATCGAGCGGCCCCGGCGGCACGCCTCCGGCGCGCGAACCCGGCCGCCCGCCGCGCATCCCGCTCCCCCGTGCCTCCGTGGAGGACAGCGGGCTGCCGCTGCCGCCCGCGGAGCCGGCCGGCCCGGGACCACTCACGCTCGACCATCCGGTGCTCAAGTCCCTGTTGGGCGCCTGGGCCCTGGCGGCCTGCTCGGCCGAGGAGACGGCGGCCGTCGAGGAGCACCTCGGCGACTGCGGAGCCTGCGCGGACGAGGCACGGCGGCTGCGCGAGGCGGTCGGCCTGCTCCAGCGCCCGGAGAGCCTCGACCTCGACCCGGGCCTGCGCACCCGCGTCCTCGACGGCTGCCTGAACCGTCGTCCGCCCCGCATCCCGGTGCCCGTCTGGGCGGCGTCGTACGACGCCGAGACCGCGCGGCTCGACGCCCTGCTCCAGGACTTCGGGGACGCCGAGTGGCACGCCCCGGTGCGGCTGCGCTGGTTCCGCGGCGAGGGGGCCACGAGCCGCCGGACCACCGTCGCCGGAGTCATCGCCCACCTGCTCGCCGTGGACGGCCTGGTGGCCCTCGCCCTCGGGCTCGACGACCCGCTGGTCCCGTTCACCACCGGCGACAGGCCGGACGGGAGCGACGAGACGAACGAGGCGGACGAGGCGGACGAGGCGGACGAGGCGGACGAGACGCACAAGACCCACGGGCGCGACGGGGCGACCGGGTCCGGCGGGACGGTGGACACCCCGGCCCGGCGCACGGAGTCGTTCTGGGCGGGCTCGCACTTTCCGCCCACCCGTTCCGTGCGCGGCCCCTGGCGCGAACAGACCCACGCCCTGGTGCGGACGGTGTCCTTCACCGGAGGAGGCCCCGGCACCATGCCGGTGTCGTACGGCGGCTTCGAACTGCCCCTGCGCGACGCCATGCTGGACCGGGCCTTCGAGTGCTGGGTGCACGCCGAGGACATCGCGGAAGCGGTCGACTACCCCTACGCGCCGCCCGCCCCACGCCACTTGCACGGCATGATCGACCTCGCCGCGCGGATGCTGCCCGAGACCCTCGCGGCCCGCCGCCGCGCGGGGCTCGCCACGCCCTCGCGCACCCGCCACCTGGTGACCGCGGGCCGCCCCGGCCGCAGCCTGCGTCTGGAGATCGAGGGCTCGGGCGGCGGCGAGTGGCTGATCCCGCTGGACTCGCCGGGCGCGGTGGGCTCCGCCGACCACGAGGTGGCCCACGTCGCCCTGGACGACGTGGAGTTCTGCCGCCTGGCCGCCGGCCACGTCTCCCCGGAGGAGGCGGCGGCGGGCCAGCTGGGCGACCGCGAGGCGATCAGGGACGTACTGTTCGCGGCGGCGTCACTGAGCCGGATGTAGCCGGCCGTAGCCGGACGCATCCCGGTGCAGCCGGCCATGGCCGGGGCGGACCGGCGCCGGCCGGGAGCGTCGGCCGGACTGCCCGCCGACGCTCGCGACGACCTGTGGCGGCCTTCAGCGGCTTGCGACGGCTACGCGAAGACGACCGTGCGCCGCCCGTTGAGCAGGATCCGCCGCTCCGCGTGCCACTTCACGGCCCGCGCCAGTGCCTGGCACTCCACGTCCCGCCCGACGGCGACGAGCTGGTCCGGCGTGACGCCGTGCCCCACGCGCTCGACCTCCTGCTCGATGATCGGCCCCTCGTCGAGGTCGGCCGTCACATAGTGCGCCGTCGCCCCGATCAGCTTCACGCCCCGCGCGTGCGCCTGGTGGTACGGCTTGGCGCCCTTGAAGCTCGGCAGGAAGGAGTGGTGGATGTTGATGATCCGGCCGCTGAGCTGCTTGCACAGGTCGTCGGAGAGGACCTGCATGTAGCGGGCGAGGACGACCAGCTCGACGTCCTGCTCCCGCACCAGCTCGAGCAGCTGCGCCTCGGCCTCCGCCTTGTTCTCCCTCGTCACCGGGATGTGGCGGAAGGGGATGTTGTACGAGCCCACCAGCTCGGCGAAGTCGGTGTGGTTGGACACCACGGCCGCGATCTCCACCGGCAGCGCGCCGATGCTGGCGCGGAACAGCAGGTCGTTCAGGCAGTGCCCGAACTTGCTGACCATGAGGACGACGCGCATCTTCTCGTCGGCCCGGTTGATCTGCCAGCCCATGTGGAAGGAGTCGCCGATCGCCGCGAAGCTCGCCCGGAGCTTGTCCACGGTCACCGGCGGCTCGGCCGAGAAGTGGACGCGCAGGAAGAACAGACCCGTGTCGTGGTCGCCGAACTGCTGACTGTCCTCGATGTTGCAGCCGGTCATGAAGAGATAGCTCGACACGGCGTGCACGATGCCCTGCTTGTCGGGGCAGGAAAGGGTGAGGACGTACTGGTCGGCGGCGGTCGCCGCGGCTCGGGTGGGCTGCGCGTTCATGCCCGACAGGGTCGCACACCGGCCACTGCCGTGGGCAATCGTCCCGCAGGACGGAACAGGGCGTCCGCCCCGCTCCCCCGGCCTACGCGGCGCGCGTCATGATGCGCAGCACCTCGAGGGTGCGCGGCGGCGCGTCGGCGTCGTCGCCGTCGCTGGCCGCCATCCGCACGTGCGCGTCCCGCGCCGCCCGTACCGCCTCCGGCCACGCCTCGTGGTCGACGTACGCGGAGACCGGGGCGTCCGGCCCGACCTGGTGCATGATCCGCAGCACCCGCAGCACGGCGGTGTCCACGAGGGCCGCCTCCTGCGAGTCGCGGAAGATCGTGCCGACGTACTTCTCGGCGGACCAGTTGTCGAGCCAGGTGTCCTCGACGAGGCGGTACACGGCGTCGGTGACGTCTCCGTACCCCTCGACGCCGGCCAGCCAGACGTTCTGCTGGAACACCGGGTCGGAGAGCATGTGCAGCGCGGAGCGCACATTGCTGCGCCAGCGCCACCACGGCATGTCGTTGAGTGGCATGCCGCCCATGGTGGGGGAGCGACGGCCGCGACGGGAAGAGTTCTCCGAACCTTGCACGGTCATAGATCGTACGTTTCCCCGTCCCACGTACCGCGGGTGCCCCTGTAATTCACCTTGTCGTCACCACGCGTTGACCGTGGGTCACTCCCAGGTTAGCGATGTGACGGAATCGTGCGTGTCCATGACCGGCAAGCGACGCACAGCAACGCGAAGCACCTTCCTCCCCAGGTCCTTCCGCTTCACCAGGTCCGTCAGAGCGACCGCCCTCTCGGCGGGTGCGCTGGCCGCCTGCGCGTCACTCGCCGTCGGCTGCGGGGTCGTCCCCGGTGTCTCGGGGGGTTCCGGGGACGGCCCGATCGTCGTCATGACGTGGGCGCCCGAGGAGACGTCCGCCACCAACAAGCCGGGCATGCCCGCCTTCGCCCTCGCCTACGCCCGCTGGGTCAACGCGAACGGCGGTCTCGACGGCCGCAAGCTCAAGGTCCTGACCTGCAACGACCACAACGACACCGTGTCCGCGGCGTCGTGCGCCCGGCGCGCGGTCAAGGAGCACGCGGTCGCCGTGGTCGGCTCCTACAGCCAGCACTCCGACGCCTTCTTCCCGCACCTGGAAGGCGCCGGCATCCCCTACATAGGCGGCTACGGCGTCACGAACGCCGAGTTCACCAGCCCGCTGTCCTACCCCGTCAACGGCGGCCAGCCCTCGCTGCTGGCCGGCCTCGGCAAGGAGCTCGGCGCGACCTGCGGTCCCGTCTCACTCGTCCGCCCCGACACCATCGCCGGCGACGCGCTGCCCCCGATGCTCAACGCCGGACTGACCGCGGGCGGGCACGACAAGGCCGAGGACCAGCGGGCTCCGGAGGACGCCACCGAGTACGCGACGCAGGCCGAGGCCGCCATGAAGAACGCGACCGGCGACTCGGCCGGGGACGGGAAGGGGTGCGTGGTGACCGCGCTCGGGGACCGCACCGCCACCTTCATGGACTCGTTCCGGCGCACCCGCACGGACTACCCCGACGTCCGCACCGGCACCGTCCTCGGCAGCGTCGACCAGACGGTGATCAACGCCGCCGGTGCCGCCTCCGGACCCTTCGAGGGGGCTTACGTCACCGGCTGGTACCCGGTGACGAGCGACCCCGCCTGGGCGCCGATGAAGAAGGTGATCAGCGAGGAGGCGTTCTCCGACACCCGGATCGACCCCACCGACACCGGCGTGCAGACCACCTGGATCGCCTACACCGTGTTCCGGCAGGCCGTGGAGTCACTGGACGGCGGCGAGGTGACCGCCGACTCCGTACGGGGCGCCCTGGACAACGGGCTGAAGATCACCACGGGCGGACTCACACCGACGCTCCGCTGGGAGTTCACCGACCGGCTCGCCTCGATCGGCTTCCCCCGCCTGGTCAACGCCGACGTCACCCTCCAGGCCGTGCAGAAGGGCCGCCTGGTGTCCGCCAAGAAGGGCTTCGTGGACGTGACGAAGACCCTGGAGAAGGCCGACGTCGACTGACCCGCCCCACCCGGACACCCGGACACCCGCCCGAACCGCCCGACGCGGCCGACCCGGCCGGCCCGCCCCTGCGACGGCGCCGGCCGCTCCGCGTCTACAGCTGGGTGGGCTGGCGCTCCGTCAGGCCGTAGGTCCGCGCGATCTTGTTCCACAACTTCGCGGCCTGCGTCTTCTGGGCGCTGGCGGTGCCGCTCGCGCGGTTGCCTGCCTGGGTCTCGGAGGTGGTGCGGGCCGAGCCCTTCTTGCAGCTCTTGTTCTTGCTGCCGGCGACCTGGTCGGCCCAGGTCGCGTAGTGGTTGTCCGCGGACGCGGACGCCTGCCACGCCTTGGTGAGGGCCGTGGTCAGCGCGGTGTGGTCCGGCAACTGGTCGACCTTGAGCGCGGACAGTCTGGTGACCAGTTCGGAGCGCTGCTTCGCCGCGTCCCGCAGGTCCGTGGCGGCCTGGGCGAGATTGCCGCACGCCTTCACGTCGGCCACCGCGCTGATCACGCTGGCCCGGCTGCTGCCGCTGTCCGCGAGCAGCTTGTCGAGTTCGACCGCCTGCTGCTCGGCCGCGCCGGTGGACGCCGACGCGGACCCCTCGGTCGCGGGGGCCGACGCGGCGACGGTCTGGTTGTCGTCGCCCTGGCCACCGCCCCCGCCCGCGAGCATCGCGCCAGCGCCGACGCCGACGACCGCGAGCGCCACGCCGACCGCCGCGAACAACGGCAGCCGCGAGCCGGTACGGCCGCCCCGGCCGCCGCCGTCGTCTCGTGCCCCGCGCCGCCCGCCCGTCGCCGGATCACCGGGCGGGGTGTAGGCGGGCTGCGGGGAACGGGCACCGGGCCCGGCGCCGTAGCCCGGTGCGCCACCGTGGCCGCCCGGGCCGCCGTGGCCGCGTCCGGGAGTGTCCGGCTCGGAGAAGCGCGGGAGCTGCTGCGTGGATCCTGCCGGGCTGTCGGTGGCCGGCCCGCTGCGGAAGAGGTTCTCGAACTCGGCGGGCGGCTGCCGGTCGCCGTCGGCCTGCGCGGCGACGGGCGGGATGTACTGCGTGGGCTCGGAGTCGGAGTACGCGCCGGGCTGCGTTCCGGCGGCCGGCATCGGGCCCGGGGCGTTGTGCGGGGTACGGCCCAGGTACTGGGTCGACTCGGCCGGCACCTCGGGCGGCAGCGCGCCGGGGGCGACCGGCGGTATGTACTGCGTCGCGCCCTCGTCGGCGGGGGCGGCGGGGACGGGCGGCAGGTACTGGGTGGCGCCCTCGTCGGCGGCACCGGGTCCGGCGAACTGCGGCGGGTACGGGCCCCGGCCGTCGGCAGCCGGGCCGGCCGGGACCGGCGGTATGTACTGTGTCGCGCCGTCGTCGATCGGCGCGGCGGCGGGCGGCAGGGGTGCGCCCGGCGCCGGTGCGCTCTCCGGCGGGAGCGGGCCCGCGCCCGCCGGGGTGCCGCCGTTCCAAGAGACCGCCTGCCCGCTGTCCCACCGGGCCTGCGGCTGCTGCGGCTGCTGTGAGTACTGAGGCTGGTGCTGCTGATGCCCCTGGTCCGTTCGGCCCGGCCCGGCCGTCTGGTCCGCCGGGAGCGGCCAGCCCTGGGCGGACTGCTGCGGGGCGGGCTGCTGCGGGGCGGGCTGCTGCCGGCCGGGGCCCCAGGGGTCCCCCCAGGTCTGTCCGCCGGCCGGCGCCTGCTGCCCGTACTCGGGCTGCCCCTGGGGCGCGTGCTGCCCCTGCTGCCCGTAGTCCGGTTGCCCGTACTGCTGCTGCCCGTACTCGTCCTGCCGGTACTCGTCCTGTCCGTACTGCTGCTGCCCGTACTGCTGAGCGCCGTACTGGTCGGACTGGTGGCCCGACGGCGGCCCCGGCGGCGGCCCCTGGCGGGGTACCGGCCGCGGCGGGTTCGTCGTCATTCCCGGCAGCAGGGGTTCCCCACCGTCGGAGGGCAGCACGA
This sequence comes from Streptomyces sp. NBC_00080, assembly GCF_045041255.1. Taxonomy (NCBI): domain Bacteria; kingdom Bacillati; phylum Actinomycetota; class Actinomycetes; order Kitasatosporales; family Streptomycetaceae; genus Streptomyces; species Streptomyces sp. NBC_00080. The sequence goes on along the minus strand of NZ_CP108235.1, from coordinate 5,268,370 downwards.
TGCCTTCGCGCGCGGGTTGCGCCGAGGGCTCCTCGCCCTGTCCACTCTGCGTCACCGGGACTCCTACGAATGGGGGACCTTCGGAATCGTCGGTTCACGCTACCGGGTCCCCGGAACCCCGTGCCACGCAGCTCAGAACGTGATCTCCCTCCCACCGGGTCGGACAGTGACTTCGGTGACAGATCCGGAGCGCCGTGCGCTGTATCCGCCCCTCCTTCCGCGCGGCCGCGCCGTTTCCCGCGTGTTCACGCTGCGGCCCCCCGTCCGTTCACGCCGCGGTCTGCAACTCCAGCCGCGCCCCGAACTCCCTTACCACCGACTCGTCCCGGAACGGTTCCAGTCGCTGCTGGAGGTCCTCCAGGTACTCCGCGCCCCGGTTGGAGCGGAGCGTCTCGAGGAGTTCGACCGCCTTGAGGCCCGTGTGGCAGGCCTGTTCGATCTCGCGCTGCTGCACCTGCGCGGTGGCCAGCAGGACGTAGCCGATGGCGCGTCGGCGCGCTCGGCTCTCCGGGTGCCCGGCCAGGGACTGTTCGGCACAGCGCGCCGCCGCCTCGGCCTGGCCCAGGTCGCGGTGGCAGTGCGCCAACTCGTCGGCCAGGTAGGCCTCGTCGAAGTGCGCGATCCACGCGGGGTCGTCCCCGGCGGACGGCTCGGCCGCCTCCAGCGCCGAGATCGCCCGCCCGGACGCCGCCTGCGCCCCGCGCGCGTCCCCCAGCAGTGCGTGGCCGCGTGCCTCCGCCGCGAGGAACATCGCCTCCGCGCGCGGCGTCACCCGCCCCCGCGCTCCTTCCTGCGCGGCGCGCGCCAACTGCGCGATCTCCCGCGGGTTTCCGAGCTGCGCGGCGAGGTGGCTCATGGACGCGGCGAGGACGTATCCGCCGTACCCCCTGTCGCCCGCCGCCTGGGCGAGCCGCAGCGCCTGGATGTAGTAGCGCTGGGCGAGGCCGGGTTGGCCGGTGTCGACGGCCATGTAGCCGGCGAGTTCCGTCAACCGGGCCACGGCCGCGAAGAGTTCCCGGCCCACCGCCTCCCGGTAGGAGCCGGCCAGCAGGCCCGAGACGACGCTGTTGAGGTAGTGCACGACGACCGGGCGTACATGCCCGCTGCCGTACTGGTGGTCCAGGTCGACCAGCGCCTGGGTCATCGCCTTGACGGCCGCGACGTCGGAGAGGCCCACCCGGGGCCCGGCAGCCCGCGCCACCTGCGCGTCGGGGGAGGAGATCAGCCAGTCGCGGCTCGGCTCGACCAACGCGGAGGCGGCCACGGACGAACCGGTGAGGAAGTCGCGTCGGCCCACGTCACTGCGCCACAGTTCGCAGACCTGCTCGATGGCCCCCAGTACCGTCGGCGAGAACTGGAGACCCACGCCCGAGGCGAGGTTCTTGCCGTTGGCCATGCCGATCTCGTCGATCGTGACCGTACGGCCGAGCTTGCGGCCCAGCGCCTCGGCGATGATCGCCGGGGCGCGGCCCCGCGGCTGCTGTCCGCGCAGCCAACGGGCCACGGACGTCTTGTCGTAGCGCAGGTCGAGTCCGTGCTCGGCCCCGCACATGTTGACGCGGCGGGCGAGCCCGGCGTTCGAGCACCCCGCCTCCTGGATGAGCGCCTGCAACCGTTCGTTCGGCTGCCTCGCGACTAGCGGCCTTGCGGCCATGGGCACTACCCCCTGTGGCTGCGGTGACCGGGACGGCGGGTGCCCGCCCACACACCGAGTTGACGTGTCTTCCACCGAAAAGTTCCGGCCGAGAAGATCAATGCCCCACAGCCACAGCGAAAATGCGAGGCATGTGAGGATTGCCAAGACTTGCCGAGGAATACAGAGAATTGCCGGGTTACCGGCGGACGCCCGCCCCCCTCTACCTGGTTACCCGCTCCCGCGCCCGTTCCTCCCGCGCGCCCCCGCCCGTGCACCCATGCGCCCCGGACGCGGAATCGATGCTCCTCCCCCGCGCAATGTGGCGGGCGTAACCCCTGGTGACGGCTAGAGTTGTGTTCATCGTGGAAGAGACCATCGCGGGCGCCGAAGCCACTCAAATCCCGAAGCAGCGCGGGGAATCGCTGCTCGAGACCGCTGTTCGATACGCCGAGGAACGTCATTGGGACGTGTTCCCCGGCACCTGGCTGGAACCCGTCGACGGACTGCAGCGCTGCTCCTGCGGCGACGGCGCGTGTGCGGCGCCGGGCGCGCACCCCGCACGCCCCGACTGGGCGACCCAGGCCACCGGCAGCGCGACGGTCGCGCGCCGGATGTGGCAGAAGCAGCCGACCGCCTCGATCCTGCTGCCGACCGGGCGTACGTTCGACGCGATCTCCGTTCCGGAGACGGCCGGGTTTCTCGCGCTGGCCCGGATGGAGCGGATGGAGTTGACGCTCGGTCCCGTCACGTTGACGCCGGACCGCCGGATGCAGTTCTTCGTGCTGCCGGGCGCGTCGGCAAAGGTGCCGGACCTGGTGCGCAAGCTGGGCTGGTCGCTGGGCGCGCTCGATCTCCTGACGCTCGGCGAGGGCATGTGGGTCGCCGCGCCGCCCACGCGGTTCGGGTCGCGGGGTGCCGTGCAGTGGGCGTGCCGGCCCACCGCCGCGAACCGCTGGCTGCCGGACGCGGAGGAGTTGATCTCGCCGCTCGCCTACGCCTGCGGACGCGATCGCTGACCCCCTGGGGCGCTTTCTCCGCCGTAGGGTTCATGCATGACGTCCGTACGCGTGCGTAACCTCTGGAAGCGGTTCGGGCAGCAGGTCGCCGTCGCCGGGATCGATCTCGATCTGCCGTCCGGGAAGTTCATCGGGCTCGTCGGGCCGAACGGCGCCGGGAAGACCACGACCCTGTCGATGGTGACCGGGCTGTTGCGGCCCGATCAGGGGTCCGTCGAGGTGGTCGGGCACGACGTGTGGCGTGATCCCGTCGAGGTGAAGGCGCGGATCGGCGTGCTGCCGGAGGGGCTCCGGCTGTTCGAGCGGCTCTCGGGGCGTGAACTTCTCGTCTACAGCGGGCGGTTGCGGGGGCTGCCGGGCCCCGAGGTCGACAAGCGGGCCACGCAGTTGCTCGACGTCCTCGATCTGGCCGGGGCCCAGCACAAGCTCGTCGTCGACTACTCGACCGGCATGCGGAAGAAGATCGGGCTCGCGGCCGCGCTGCTGCACAACCCCGAAGTGCTCTTCCTCGACGAGCCGTTCGAGGGCGTCGACCCGGTGTCCGCACAGATCATCCGCGGAGTGCTGGAGCGGTACACCGCGTCCGGGGCGACGGTCGTCTTCTCCTCCCATGTCATGGAGCTCGTCGAGTCGCTGTGCGACTGGGTGGCGGTGCTGGCGGCGGGGCGGATCCGGGCGCACGGGACGCTGGAGGAGGTGCGGGGTTCGGCTCCCTCCTTGCAGCAGGCGTTTCTCGAACTCGTCGGGGCACAGGGGCGGGACACCGGTTCCGACCTCGACTGGCTGGGCGGCGGGGCGACCCGGTGAGCGAGCCGACCTCCCCGCCGGGCCTCGTCCCCACCGTCGTACGGCTGAAGCTGTCACTGCTGCGCAACGGGCTGCGGCAGTCGGGCGGGCGGCGGGCCGCGTACGTCGCCTCCGCCGTCGTCACGCTGCTGTTCGCCGCGCTTCAGCTGCTCGGACTGATCGCGTTGCGCGGGCACGACCACGCGGTGTCGCTGGTGGTGCTGCTCGCGGCGGTGCTGGGGATGGGCTGGGCGGTGATGCCGCTGTTCTTCCCCAGCGGTGACGAGACCCTGGACCCGACCCGGCTGGTGATGCTGCCGCTGCGGCCCCGGCCGCTGGTGCGGGCGCTGCTGGCGGCCTCCCTGGTGGGCATCGGGCCGTTGTTCACGCTGCTGATGCTGGTGGGTTCGGTGGTGTCCGTGGCGCACGGCGCCGCCGCATGGACGGTGGGCGTGCTCGCCGTCGCCCTCGGGCTGCTGGTCTGCGTGGCACTCGCCCGGGCCGTGGCCGCCGCCAACATCCGGCTGCTGACCAGCCGTAAGGGACGCGATCTCGCCGTGCTGAGCGGGCTGGTCATCGCGATCGGCGCGCAGGTCGTCAACTTCGGGGCGCAGCGGCTCGGGACGTCCGGTCTCGGGCAGCTCGATCCGGCGGCGGACGTGCTGCGCTGGCTGCCGCCCGCCTCGGCGATCGGCGCGGTGGACTCGGTGAGCGAGGGCGCGTACGGGACGGCCGCCGCGCAGATCGCGGTCAGCGCGGGTGCTCTGGTGCTGCTGGTGCGGGTGTGGACGCGGAGCCTGACCCGGCTGATGATCTCGCCCGACGGTTCCACCCTTCAGGCGGCCGAGCCGGCCGCACGGGAACGGCGGACCTCGGCGGGGCTCGGACGGCTGCTGCCGGGCGGGCGCACCGGCACCGTGATGGAGCGCGGTCTTCGCTACATCTGGCGCGACCCGAAGACGAAGGCGGCCTGGGTGACGTCGCTGGCCATCGGGCTGATCGTGCCGGTCTTCAACGCCCTGCAGGGCACCGGCTCGATCTACTTCGCCTGCTTCGCCGCCGGGATGCTCGGCATCCAGATGTACAACCAGTTCGGGCAGGACACGTCCGCGTTCTGGATGGTCGCGATGACGATCTCCTCGCGCCGGGACGCGTACGTCGAGCTGCGCGCGCGGGCGCTGGCCCTCCTGCTGATCACCCTGCCGTACGCGACGCTGGTGACCGTGCTGACGACGGCGATGCTCGGCGACTGGTCGAAGCTGCCCGAGGCGCTGGGGCTGTCCCTGGCGCTGCTCGGCGCGATGCTGGCGACGGGTGCCTGGACCTCGGCCCGCTTTCCCTACTCGATCCCGCAGGAGGGCTACAAGAACGTCGCCCCCGGCCAGGCCGGTCTCGCCTGGATCGCGATCTTCGGCGGGATGGTCTCGGCCGCCCTGCTGTGCGCGCCTGTCATCGCGGTGACGATCTGGCTGCACGTCACCGAGGGCGGGGACTCCTGGACCTGGCTGCTGCTGCCGGGGGGCGCGGTGTACGGCGCGGCGATCACGCTGTTGGGACTGCGTCTGGCCGCTCCCCGGACGGCGACGCGCCTCCCGGAGATCCTGACGGCGGTGAGCAAGGGCTGACCGGCTGCCCGCGCGGACGCCCGACTCCGCGGCCGCCGAGGGCGAGCGGCCCGCGACCGCCTGACCGCCGAGGAGGCCCGGAGCCGAGGCCTCGGGAGGCCTTCGGCGGGCCTCAGGGCGCCTCCGGCGGGCCGCAGGCGCCCAGGGAGATCGCCAGGGCCCTCAGGGACCTCAGAGGCCCCTAGGGGGGCCGGGGCCCGAGGGAGGCCGGCAGCCCGAGGGGACCCGGAGCCCGAGCGAGGCCGGCGGCCCGAGGGGACCCGGAGCCCCTCAGGGGACCAGGGACCTCAGAGGGCACCGGGTCTCAGAGGCACCGGTGCTCAGGGGGCTTCGGGGGCGAGTACGGCGTCGAGGAACGGTTCGATCGCCGTGCGCCATCCCTCCGGCTGGTCGTAGTGCACGAGATGCCCGGCGTCGACGACCTCCGCGTACGCGCCGCGCGGCAGGACCCGCACCATCTCCTGGGCCTCGGCGCGGCCGAGCTCGCCGTCCAGGCCGCGCACCACCAGCGCCGGGCACTGGACCTGGGTGAGCTCCTCCCAGTGCGCGTCGTAGACCCAGGTCTCGCGGGTCTTGAGCATCTGCTCGGGCTCGAAGACGGGACGCCAGCCGTCCGGCGACTCGTGCATCACCTCGGCGTAGAACTCGCCCCGGGAGGGGTTCGGGCGTTCCACCCAGGGGTCGTCCTCGCCGAACCACTTGCGGACGTCGGCGAGCGTGGCGAAGGGGGCCGGCCAGGACTTGAACCAGTCGCCCCACTCGCGCTGCGAGGCCGCGCCCAGCGCGGAGGCCCGCATGTCGCAGACGATCAGACCCTGCACCAGGTCGGGGCGCTTGGCGGCGAGCTGCCACGCGGTGAGCGCGCCCATGGCGTGGCCGATGAGGACGGCCGGGGCGAGGCCGAGCTGCTCCAGGGCGGCCTCCGCGTCCTCGACGTAGGCCTCGCGGGTGAAGGCGGCCTCGGGCAGTTTCGCGCTCTGCCCGTGGCCGCGCTGGTCGAGGGCGACCGCGCGGTGCCGCTCGGAGAGCCAGCGGGCGGTGGACGACCAGTGCGAGGCCCGGCCCATCAAACCGTGCAGTAACAGGACGCCCGGCCTGCTTCCGGCGCCGTACTCGGGGGGCTCGGCGGGCCGGCCCCCCTCCCGCCTCCGCACGGACTGGGGCGGAATCACGGGCTCCGTCACCGCTTTCGCCGGGTCGCCCTTGGGCGGGTCACCGAACTCCCAGGCCGCCAGGCGCACGCCGCCCGCCCCGGTCACGTCGATGCGTCGCGCCATAGGTCCTGGCACCCCCTAGCCGTCATACCGCTGCGCTTCCGATGCCTTCGTACTGCCTTCAATCACCCGCAGGCTATCGAATGGCCTTTCGAGAAATGCACTCTCCGCGCACAACACCCCTCGTTCGAGTGACCACACTCAAGGAATGATCCCCGCTGCCGAGGGGAGACCTTCAGCGGGAGGCGGACCGCTCGGGGAAATCGGTCCGCGGGGAATGACCCTGAGAGCTCGGGGCTCCGGGTCAGTACAGGGGAGGACAAGCCCCGGTGCCGTACGGCACCGGGGCTCTCCACTGCTCCGCGGCACGGCATCCGGCCCCCCTCAGGTCATATGCCCCACGCGACAGCCTGGCACGTGAAGCGCCGGAGCGCTGCGATTCGACACAGGGAATCTGCGATTCGACGAGATCGACGGAACACCCCAACTTCCCCACACTCCCGAGGAGTTGAACAATGCTCAGCGTTTCGGCGACGACCGGCGGTCGCCTCGACGCCGCCCCGCGCCCGGCCGGCCGGAGCTCAGCGCTTCGCGACGAAGACGTGGGACGCGACGTCCGACTCCAGCTCGGCGGCCTCGCCGCCGCTGCCCACCAGCACACCGCCCGCCGACTCCGTCACACTCACCACCGAGCCGGGCTGCACGCCCGCGCGGCGCAGCGTGTACATCAGCTGCGCGTCCGTCTGGATCGGCTCGCCGATGCGGCGTACGACGACCGTCTTGCCCTCCAGGCCCGGGTCGAGGTCGGCCAGCGAGACCATGCCCTCGTCCAGGAACGGGTCGGCGCCGTCCTTCTCGCCCAACTCCTCCAGGCCCGGGATCGGGTTGCCGTACGGCGACTCGGTCGGGTGCCGCAGCAGCTCCAGCACGCGACGCTCGACGGCCTCGCTCATCACGTGCTCCCAGCGACAGGCCTCGGCGTGCACCTGCTCCCACTCCAGGCCGATCACGTCGACGAGGAGACACTCGGCGAGGCGGTGCTTGCGCATCACGCGCGTGGCCAGTCGGCGGCCCTCGTCGGTGAGCTCCAGGTGTCGGTCGCTGGCCACGGAGACCAGACCGTCGCGCTCCATGCGCGCCACCGTCTGGCTGACCGTCGGCCCGCTCTGGTCGAGGCGTTCGGCGATCCGGGCACGCATGGGCACCACGCCTTCCTCCTCCAGCTCGAGGATGGTGCGGAGATACATCTCCGTGGTGTCGATCAGTCCGGACATGTGTGCCCCTCGATTAGCTCTGCTGGCTCTGCCGAAGGCTGAACGGCTCTCCGGCGCGTGCGCTGGCCCTGGACTCAATTCTGCCGGATACCACTGACAAGCGTGCCGCGCCGTTGAAACGAGGCGGTTACATCGGGGCGCGGATCCCCACCGCGAGGCAGGCCGGCACCCCGGCCGCCCCACCGTCACCGGGCGTATTGACAGCGCACTGGTCCAGACCGCACGGTGATCCGCGACACGGACACCCGCTACGGCAAAGGGGCCCTTCGGATGAGCGACCGCAAGCTCGCCGCCCAGTTCTTCGACGCCGCGATCGCCCTGCTCCAGCGGGCCCGCGACGAGGAGGCCGACACCGTCGAGGCCGCCGGCACGCTCCTCGCCGACACCGTGGCCGCGGGCGGCCGCCTCTTCGCCTTCGGCGCCGGTCACTCCTCCCTCGCCGCCCAGGACGTCGTCTACCGCGCGGGCGGCCTCGCCCTGATGAACCTGCTCGCGGTCCCGGGCGTCGTCGGCGTCGACGTCTCCCCCGCCACCCTCGGCTCCGCCCTGGAGCGCGTCGACGGCCTCGCGAGCGCCGTCCTGGAAACCTCGCCCCTGCGCGCGGGCGACGCCCTCGTCATCGTCTCGCTGTCCGGCCGCAACGCCCTGCCCGTGGAGATGGCCCAGAAGGCCCGCGCCCTGGGCGTCCGGGTGATCGGTCTGACGTCGGTGGCCTACGCCTCGGAGACGACGTCCCGGCACGCCTCCGGAACCTTCCTGAAGGACCACTGCGACGTCGTCCTCGACTCGAAGATCGCGGTCGGCGACGCCGAACTCACCCTCGACACCGTCCCCGCGCCCTTCGCCCCCGCCTCCACGGTCGTCACCTCGGCGCTCCTGCAGGCCGTGATGGCCACCGCGGCCGGCGTCCTCGCCGAGCGCGGCATCGAGCCCCCGCTGCTGCGCTCCGGCAACGTCGACGGCGGCCACGACTGGAACGGGCGGATCATGGAGGAGTACCGGGACCGGATCTTCTACCGCCGCTGAACGGGCGCCACCCCCACCCGGCGGCGCGACCGGCGGACCGACCTCCCGACCGGGCGACCGCGCGGGTCAGGCGCCTTCGCCCCGGCCCGAAGCGTCGGCCACCCCGGTCAGATCGGCGAGGTCCAGCGACGCGGCTATCCGGACGGCGACGTCCTCGGCGTAGTTCGCGTCGGAACGCTCGAAGGCCGTACGGCCGCCGCCGCGCAGGAACGTCACGACACCCAGCGTGCGGCCCCTGCTGCGCAGCACCGCGCACAGGGCGTGCACCGTGTCGTCGGGCCACAGGCGCGCCCGGGCCCACTCCCGTGCCTCGTCGGCCGGCGCGGAGCCCACCCCGGCCCGCACCGAACCGGCCCGCGCCACGCACTGAAGCGCCGGGTGCGCCTCGCCGTAGCGCACCGGCAGGCCCGTGTGTCCGGTGAGCGTGCTGGGACCCGGCCCGCCCGACGGGGTGGCCGCGACCCGCATCAGCCGCTGTGGACCGGCCCCCTCCACGTCGGCCGGGGCGCCGCCCATCACCCGGTCGACCAGGGCGTGGTCGGCGAATCCGGCGAGCGCGAAGTCGAGGTGCACGGTGGCCGCCTCGGCGGGGTCCTCGCACTCGGCGGCCGCGCGGGCGGCCCGGTGCAGCTGGTTGGCGCGGAAGCGCAGCAGCGAGGCCTCCTGCTCGCCCTGCTTGGCCTCCGTGACGTCCTGGAAGAGCCAGCCGACCCCGAGAGGCACCGGCTCCTCGGCGAGCGGCGAGGCGAGCCGCAGGAAGCCGCTGCGCCAGCAGCGCCGCTTCTCCCCCTCCGGGGTGCGCACGCCGACCCACAGCTCGGCGGGGACCGGCGGAGCACCCTCGGCGAGGACGTGCGTCAGCGCGTTCTCCAGTTCCTCGACGCCCCGGGTGAGCAGATCGCCCAGAGGGCGGCCCAGGGCGGCCGTACGGCCCGTGCCGAGCGCGCGGGCGGCGTGCGCGTTGACGACGGCGGGGCGCAGGTCGGCGTCGACCAGGACGACTCCCCAGGAGGCGTCGTCGAAGAGGGCCTCGCTGAGCGCGATGGAGCGCTCCAGGTCGATCTGGGCGTGCACCTCGCTGAACGCGAAGTACAGCCCCGCGGGCTTGCCGTCGGGCCCGCGCACGGCGGCGGACTGGCTGCGCACGAGGACGCGGCCGCCGTCCTTGGTCAGCAGCGCGAACTCGTGGACCTGGCGGCCCGACGCGTGCATGGCGGACATCAGCCGCCCCTCGATGTCCTCGGCGTCGGCCTCGCGCACGGCCCATCCCGCGAAGCCGTGCCGGCCAACCGCCTCGGCGGCGGTCCAGCCGAGGATGCGCTCGGCCTCGCGGTTCCAGTGGGTGACGATGCCGTCGCCGTCGAACGCGCAGAGCGCCGCGTCCATGCCGTCGAGCAGCGCGGCGAGCAGATCGGTGCCGTCCGGGCCGACCGGGCCGACCGCGGTCTCCGCGCCTTCCGGGGGCGTGGGGCCGTCGCCGCCCGACCGCTCGGGCTCGTCCGGCCCCAGCTCGTCGGTGGTCCCACTACGTCGGGAAGCACTCACCTGGACCCCCTGCAGGTTCGCTCACTTGCCCTCATTCAACTCGAACGTGACGCAGCCCACATATGGTTCCCGCAAGATTGCAGAGGAATCGTTGTACCGCGGCCTAGTCATCGCGGGGCAGGAGCCGCAGGTCGACCCATTCCGCCATCCCGCCGTCGAGCACGTACCGCTCGACCTCGACGAAACCGCGTGCCCGCGCGAACCGCAGGCCGTCCTCGTTGAGGGCCAGCACGCACGTCTCGACCACCCGGGCGCCGAGCACGCGCGCGTGGGCGAGAGCGTGGTCGTACAGGGCGGCGCCGTGGCCGCGCCCCCGGTAGGCGGGCAGCACGCGCGCGATGACGGTCGCCACCGCCTGATCGCCTTCGGGCGGCCGCACGGTCGAGCAGCCGACGAGGACGTCACCGACGTAGGCGTTCTCCAGCCGGTAGCGGCCCGCGCGCTCACGCACCTCGTCGAGGGACATCGCGGCGGGCGGCACGATCGTGTTGTGGACGTGCCGCCATTGTTCGAGCGCGGCCTCACCGGCCACGACCTCGGTGCGCAGACGAAGATCGGTCACGCGAGCAGGGAATCGCTTCCCGGTCCGCCGAGTCAACATCCCGGAAAAACACTTGAAGCGAGCGGAGACGCGTTCCTAGTGTGTGACGTACCGAAGGAAAGGAGGTGGTCCGAAGCATGTATGCACACCGGACGTCGGAGGTGGCTGCGGGCTAGTGGCCCGTCGCCCACTGAGTGCGGTGCCGGACCGGCGTGTGTGAGTTGCACGCAACCGGCCAATTCAACGCAGTCACCCGACCCGCGAGTCGCCGGTACGTCCGGCCGGCCCTCCTGAGCGAGGACCAGACTCGCGGGTCGCCTGCATTTCCGGCCCTCCGTCCTTGGGGCCCACCGCGCTCGGGCCCACCGCGCTCGGGCCCACCGCGCTCGGGCCCACCGCGCTCGGGCTCTCCGTCCGCAGGGTTTGCGGGGCGTGATCCGCGCCACGCACGGATCTTTCGTCAGGCAGTACCCTGGGCGCATGCTTTCGCTCGTTCGACGCCGCCACGTGGACTACGTCCGCGTCACGAGCATGGGCTGTCGACGCTCCCTCTGAGCCTCCAGCCCCTTCCGCGGTTCACATCCGCCTGCGTTCCCCTCTCTCTTGCCCACTTGGCACCCGTGCGCCGCCCCACCCATGGCGGCGGCCGGGCCCCGTACACCTGCGGACGTACCATGACGAACCCGTCGTACCAGCAACTGCCGATCATCGATCTCTCCGCCGCCGACCGCGGCCCCCAGGCCCGGGCACTGCTGCACGCGCAGCTGCACAGTGCCGCGCACGACGTGGGGTTCTTCCAGCTGGTCGGGCACGGGGTCGGTGAGCGGGAGACCGGCGAGCTGCTGTCCGCCATGCGGGCCTTCTTCGCGCTGCCCGAGGCCGAGCGGCTCGCCATCGACAACGTGAACTCGCCGCACTTCCGCGGCTACACGCGGACCGGCGACGAGCGGACCGGCGGGCGGCAGGACTGGCGGGACCAGCTCGACATAGGGGCCGAGCGGCCCGCCCGGACACCCGGTCCCGACGAGCCCGCCTACTGGTGGCTGGAGGGGCCCAACCAGTGGCCCGCCGCACTGCCCGCGCTGCGAACCGCCGCACTCGCGTGGATCGCGCGGCTGAGCGCCGTCGCCGAGAAGCTGCTGCACGAGCTGCTCGCCTCGATCGGGGCGCCCGTCGACTTCTACGACCGGGCGTTCGGTGAGCGGGCACATCCGCATCTGAAGCTCGTGCGGTATCCGGGAAGCGCGGGCGACGGTGCGGGTCAAGGCGTCGGGGCGCACAAGGACTACGGGTTTCTGACGCTGCTGCTCCAGGACCGGGTCGGCGGACTCCAGGTACAGCGCGCGGACGGGCTGTTCCATGACGTACCGCCGCTGCCGGGCGCCTTCGTGGTCAACCTGGGTGAGCTGCTGGAGGTGGCGACCGACGGATATCTCGTGGCCACCAACCACCGGGTCGTGTCGCCGCCGAGCGCCGTCGAGCGGTTCTCCGTGCCCTTCTTCTACAACCCCCGTCTGGACGCCCGCGTCGAGCCGCTGTCCTTCCCGCACGCCTCCGCCGCGCCCGGCGTGACCGACGACCCGGCCAACCCGCTCTTCGCCGAGTACGGCTTCAACGAGCTGAAGGGCAAGCTGCGGGCCCACCCGCTGGTGGCCGAACGGCACCACGCGGAGCTGCTCAGCCCCGCGTGACGCCCTGTGCCCGGCCTAGCCGCTGATGTCCCCGTAGCCCTCGATCTCCCGAGGGTTGCGGGAACCCGGGCCGATGTAGCGGGCCGACGGGCGGACCAGGCGGCCGGTGCGCTTCTGCTCCAGGATGTGCGCCGACCAGCCCGCCGTGCGGGCGCAGGTGAACATCGACGTGAACATGTGCGCCGGGACCTCGGCGAAGTCCAGGATGATGGCCGCCCAGAACTCGACGTTCGTCGCCAGGACCCGGTCGGGGCGGCGGGCGTGGAGTTCCGCGAGGGCCGCCTTCTCCAGGGCTTCGGCGATCTCGAAGCGGGGCGCGCCCAGCTCGCGGGCCGTACGGCGCAGCACGCGCGCGCGTGGGTCCTCGGCGCGGTAGACGCGGTGGCCGAAGCCCATGAGCCGCTCGCCCTTGTCGAGGGCCTGCTTGACGTACGCCTCCGCGTCCCCGGTCCGCTCGATCTCCTCGATCATGCCGAGGACACGGGAGGGGGCGCCGCCGTGCAGCGGGCCCGACATGGCTCCCACCGCGCCGGACAGTGCGGCGGCGACGTCGGCGCCCGTGGAGGCGATCACGCGGGCCGTGAACGTGGACGCGTTCATGCCGTGTTCGGCGGCCGACGTCCAGTAGGCGTCGACCGCGGCCACGTGCTTGGGGTCCGGCTCGCCGCGCCAGCGGATCATGAACCGTTCGACGACGGACTGCGCCTTGTCGATCTCCCGCTGCGGGACCATCGGCCGGCCCTGGCCGCGCGCGGACTGGGCGACGTAGGAGAGGGCCATGACGGCCGCGCGGGCGAGGTCCGCGCGGGCCTGCTCGGCGTCGATGTCGAGGAGGGGCCTCAGGCCCCAGACGGGCGCGAGCATGGCGAGCGCGGACTGCACGTCGACGCGGATGTCACCGGAGTGGACGGGGATCGGGAACGGCTCGGCGGGCGGCAGGCCGGGGTTGAAGGCGCCGTCGACGAGCAGGCCCCAGACGTTGCCGAAAGAGACATGACCGACCAGGTCCTCGATGTCGACGCCCCGGTACCGCAGGGCGCCGCCCTCCTTGTCGGGTTCGGCGATCTCCGTCTCGAACGCGACGACTCCTTCGAGTCCGGGTACGAAGTCGGACATCGGGCGGCTCCTCGTGATGTGTGCGACGGGATGTGTGTGGGACGGAAGGTGTGAAACGAACGGTGTGGGGCGGAAGCTGGGGGTGGGACGGGTGCGGCGGGGGACAGCGGGTGTGCGACGGGCGGCGCCTGCGGCTCCACGGTCCTGTGCACCTCGGGTGCGAAGACTCGCGGTCCTGGGCGGTACTCCACTGATGCCCCGTGCGGCCGTCGGTCACCCGACCGGCACCCGACCGGGGCGGGACACGGCGACGAGTGCCTTTGCACCATATCCCCGGGTGCCACCCTTGGGGAGTGGTCGCGGCACTCAGTGCCACCTTTGGTGGGTCGGTCTGCGGCGGTGGGCCGTACGGCAAGATGACCACGTGACCGACGCAGACGCCGTCTCCCCCGGCCCCGTCCCCGATCCCGCCGCCATGCGCAAGCAGTACCGGGCCGAGGGGCTCTCCGAGGCCGAGCTGGCCGCCACACCCGTGGAGCAGTTCGCCCGCTGGTTCAAGGACGCGGCCGTCGAGGCCCATCTCTTCGAGCCGAACGCCATGGTCGTGTCCACCGCGGACGCCGAGGGCCGGCCGGGCTCCCGCACGGTGCTGCTGAAGCACTTCGACGAGCAGGGCTTCGTCTTTTACACCAACTACGACTCCCGCAAGGCCCGCGACCTCGCCGAGAACCCGTACGTCTCGCTGCTCTTCCCCTGGCATCCGATGGCCCGGCAGGTCATCGTGCGGGGCGTGGCACGGCGCACCGGGCGCGACGAGACCGCCGCGTACTTCCGGACCCGGCCGCACGGCTCCCAGCTGGGGGCCTGGGCCAGCGCGCAGTCCTCGGTGATCGCCGGCCGCTCAGATCTCGACGCCTCCTACGCCGAGCTGGCGGCCCGCTATCCGGAGGGCGAGCAGGTGCCGGTGCCGCCGCACTGGGGCGGTTTCCGGGTGGCTCCCCAGTCGGTGGAGTTCTGGCAGGGCCGCATGAACCGGCTGCACGACCGGCTGCGGTACGTGGCGGAGGCGGACGGGAGCTGGCGGGTGGAGCGGCTCAACCCCTGACGGGACCGTCGCCTCGGGGGCTCGGACCTTGTCCGGCGGGAACGCTGTTCCGTGCGGGCCCGTCGGCGGGCGCCCGGGTCGGGCCAGGGCGGGGTGTCGACGGTGGGGTCAGCCGAGTGCGTCGTCCAGCAGCCCCGCCCACTGCGTCACCACGCGCTCGCGGCGCCCCGCGTCGTCGGTGAGGAGGTTGGCGAGGCCGAGGCCGCGGGCCATGTCCAGCAGGCCCTGGACGGTCTCGCGGACGCCGGGCGCGGACTCGTCGGCGTCCAGGAGCTCGACGGCTATGCGGTGACTCTCGCGGCCCACGCGGGCCTCCAGCTCGGTCACGCGCGAACGCAGCTGCTCCTCGTTGGAGGCGGCCACCCACAGGTGTAGCGCGGCCCGGAAGAGGGGGCCGGTGTAGAGGGCCACGAGGGCGGTGACGACCGCGCGCCGGTCGCCCGTCGCGCCCTGCGGGAACAGCGCGCGCAACGCGTCCGAGCGTTCCTCGGCGACGTACTCGACGGCCGCGGTGAAGAGGTCCTCGCGGGTGGGGAAGTGGTGCTGGGCCGCGCCCCGGGAGACGCCCGCGCGTTCCGCGACGACGGAGACCGTGGAGCCCGCCCAGCCGCGTTCGGCGAGGCAGGCCACGGCGGCCGCCAGGAGCCGCTGCCGCGTGGCCCGGCTGCGGTCCTGCTTGGGCACCCGGTCACCCGGCCCGCGGTCGCCCGGGGCACGGTCGCCCGGGGCACGGTCGCCCGGGGCACGGTCGTCCGGGGCGCGGTCGTCCGTGGTCACAACACCCATGGAGGATCCCGTCGTTCGAGGAAGGCCGTCATTCCCTCGCGGGCGTCGGGGCCGGCGAACAACGAGGCCGAGAGCCTGGTCATCTCGCCCGCGTCCTCGACGAGGGCCTCCAGCACCTTAGCTGTGAGCAGCTCCTTCGTCCTGGCCAGGGCCGTGGGCGCGGCCCGTCGCAGCCCGTCGAGCACGGGTGCCAGGGCCTCGTCCAGGTCGCCGTCGCCGGCCGAGAGGGTGACGAGGCCGATCCGGGCCGCCTCGGCCGCGCCGAAGGTCTCGCCGGTGAGGCAGTAGCGGGCGAGGGCGCGCGGCTCGACGCGGGGCAGCAGCGGCAGCGAGATGACGGCAGGCGCGACCCCGATGCGCACCTCCGTGAACGCGAAGGTCGCCGTGCCGGCCGCGAGCGCGATGTCGCAGGCGCCGAGCACACCCAGCCCGCCCGCCCGCACATGTCCGGCGACCCTGGCCACCACGGGCTTGCGCAGTTCGAGGATCCGCCGGAGCAGCGCGGGCACCGCGTCGGGCGGCGGGGGGTCCTTGAGGTCGGCGCCCGCGCTGAAGGTGTTGCCGGTGTGGGTGAGGACGACGGCGCGTACGTCGTCGTCCTTGTCGCAGCTCCCGAGCGCGTCCGTCAGTTCGCTGACGAGGGCGCGCGAGAGGGCGTTGCGGGTGGCGGGCGAGTCGAGGCTGAGGGTCTCCACTCCTCGGACGCGGGTCCGTCCGACCAGGGCGGTCGTCATGCACGCTCCCTCAGTTGACGGCGAAGGATCTTGCCGGAGGCGGCGCGCGGCACGGCGTCGATGAAGGTGACCGCGCGGACGCGCTTGTAGGGGGCGACCCGCTCGGCGACGTACATCGCGATCTCTCCTTCGGCGAGCCCGGGTGACGTGGGCTGCCGGACCACGTACGCGTGCGGGACCTCGTTACCGTCGTCGTTGTAGACGCCGATGACGGCCGCGTCCGCTATGCCGGGGTGGGTGAGCAGGAGGGCCTCGAGTTCGGCGGGGGCCACCTGGAAGCCCTTGTACTTGATCAGTTCCTTGACCCGGTCGACGACGAAGAGCCAGCCGTCCGCGTCGACCCGCCCGACGTCGCCGGTGTGCAGCCAGCCGTCGCCGTCGATCATGTCGGCGGTGGCGTCGGGGCGGCCCAGGTAGCCCTTCATGATCTGCGGCCCCCGGATGAGGATCTCGCCGGCCTCGCCGACGTCGAGGTCCTTGCCGGGGTCGTCGAGAGAGACGATCCGCATCTCGGTGCCGGCGATGAGCTTGCCGACGGTGCCGGCGGGGGCGTCCCGCATGGCGTCGAGCGGGACGACGTGGGTGCCCGGGGACAGTTCCGTCATGCCGTAGGCCTGGCCGACCGGCGGCAGGTCCAGGCGCTCGGCGCAGGCGGCGGCGAGGGCGGCGTCCAGGGGCGCGGCCGCGCTGACGACGTACCGCAGGGACGACAGGTCGTACCGGGTGACCGCCGGGTGCTTGGCGAGGGCGAGGACGATCGGCGGGGCCACGTACAGGCCGGTGATGCGGTGGTTCTGGATGGCCGCGAGGAACGTCTCCAGGTCGAAGCGGGGCAGGACGACGACGGTGGCGCCTTCGCGCAGGGGCGCGTTCATCAGGGCGGTCAGGCCGTAGATGTGGAAGAACGGCAGCACGGCGAGGATGCGGTCGCCCGGGCCCACGGACATCGCCGGCCGCAACTGGGCGAGGTTGGTGGCGATCTGCCGGTGGGTGAGCATCACGCCCTTGGGGACGCCGGTGGTGCCGGAGGAGTACGGCAGGGCCGCCACGTCTTCCACCGGATCGATGTCCACCTGCGGTTCCGGGGCCGCCGAGGCGAGCATGTCGACGAGCGAGCGGTGCCCGGCGGCGGTGTCGCAGACGAAGATCTCCTCGACGCCGCCCGCGAGTTCGGCCGCCCGTCGGGCCGTCTGGAGCAGCGGGGAGACGGTGACGATCCAGCGGGCGGCGGAGTCGTCGAGCTGCTTGGCGAACTCCTCGGCGGTGGCGAGCGGGTGCACGGTGGTGACCGTGGCGCCCGCGCGCGTGGCCCCGTAGAAGGCGAGCGGGAAGGCGACGGTGTTGGGGCTGTGCAGGGCCAGTACGTCGCCCTTGCGGAGCCCGGCCTCGGCGAGAGCGGCGGCGACCCGCCGGTGGAACCGGTCCACCTGGTCGTACGTGAGGGTGGTGCCGTCCGTACCGTCGACGAGCGCCGGCAGTTCGCCGAACTCGGCGGCACGGCTCAGCACGGCGTCGTGGATGGGGAGTTCTACGGGCGGGACGTCTGCGAACTCGCTGCGGAACATGGTTCCTCCTCGCGCGCCGGACACAACGGTTGCCGGCTGCGGTCAGTACGACTTGGGCAGGCCCAGGGTCTGGTGGGAGACGTAGTTGAGAATCATCTCCCGGCTCACCGGGGCGATACGAGCCACGCGGGAGGCGGTTATCAGCCTGGCGAGGCCGAACTCGCGCGTGAGGCCGTTGCCGCCGAGGGTGTGCACGGACTGGTCGACCGCCTTCACACAGGCCTCCCCGGCCGCGTACTTGGCCATGTTGGCGGCCTCGCCCGCGCCGACGTCGTCCCCCGCGTCGTACAGCTGGGCGGCCTTCTGCATCATCAGGCGGGCCAGTTCGAGGTCGATGTGGGCCTGCGCGAGGGGGTGCGCGATGGCCTGGTGGGCGCCGATCGGGCTCTTCCAGACGGTGCGGTCGCGCGCGTACTCGATCGCTTTGGAGAGCGCGTGGCGGCCCATGCCGATCGCGAAGGCGGCCGTCATGATGCGCTCGGGGTTGAGTCCGGCGAAGAGCTGGAGCAGGCCCGCGTCCTCGTCGCCGACGAGCGCCTCCGCCGGGAGCCGCACCTCGTCCAGGACGAGCTCGAACTGCTTTTCCACGCTGTCGAGTTCCATGTCGATGCGGCGGCGGGAGAAGCCTTCGGCGTCGCGTGGGACGATGAACAGGCAGGGCTTGAGGCTGCCGGTGCGGGCGTCCTCCGTGCGGCCGACGATCAGGGTGGCGTCGGCGATGTCGACGCCGGAGACGAAGACCTTGCGGCCGGTCAGCAGCCAGTCGCCGCTCGCTGTGTCCCGGCGGGCGGTGGTGGTGATGCGGTGGCTGTTGGAGCCGGCGTCGGGTTCGGTGATGCCGAAGGCCATGAGGCGGCTGCCGTCGGCCAGGGCGGGCAGCCACTCCCGCTTCTGGGCCTCGGTGCCGAAGCGGGCGATGACCGTGCCGCAGATCGCCGGGGAGACGATCATCATCAGCAGCGGGGCTCCGGCGGCCCCGAGCTCTTCGAGGATCAGGGAGAGCTCGGCGATGCCGCCGCCTCCGCCGCCGTACTCCTCCGGCAGGTTGACGCCGATGTAGCCGAGCTTGGCGGCTTCCTGCCAGAGGCCGCGCCGCTCCGAGTCGGAGGCGGCGTCGGAGGCGGAGCCGGAAGCGGATGCGTGGGTGTGGCTCCTGGCGAAGGACGAGACCGCCTTGCGGAGTGCCTTGTGCTCGTCGGATTCGATCAGCGTGCTCAATGTGGCTCCTTCGTCTGCGGGTTCGTCATGGCCGGTCGCGCCCCACGCGGCGGAGCCGCATGATGTGGCGCCCCGCGGCCCCTAGCTCTCCTGCACCACCGCCAGCAGGGTGCCGACCTGCACCTGCTGTCCTGTCGTCACCGGCAGCGCCGTCACCGTCCCCTCCACCGGGGCCGAAATGACGTGCTGCATCTTCATCGCTTCGAGCCACAGCAGCGGTTCACCGGCCCGGACACTCGATCCGGTGATGAGACCGTCCGCGAGCTTGACGACCGTGCCGGGCATCGGCGCGAGCAGGGAGCCGGGGGCGTGCTGGGCCTCCGGGTCGGGGAAGCGGGGCAGCGCGGTGAGGGCGGCGTCGTTGACGTGGACGCGGTCGCCGTAGCGGGCGACCTCGAAGCGGCGCCGTACACCGTCGATCTCCAGGACGACCAGGCCGGGGTCGGCGTGCACCACCTGCACCCCCTCGGCCGTGAGGCCGGTCCGGGTGTGGCGGTAGCGGACCTCCGTCTCCTCGCCCGCCGCCGCGTACCGCTTCGTCTGCGGCTGGGACGGCAGGTTGCGCCAGCCGCCCAGCGGCGAGCGGGTGCGCGCGTCCGCGAGGGCGGCGGCCAGCGGGGCGTACGGGTCGGGCTCCGCGACGGTGAGGTCGCCGAGATGCCGGTCGTAGAAGCCGGTGTCCATGCGGGCGGAGGTGAACTCCGCGTGGCGCAAGGAGCGGACCAGCAGGTCGCGGTTGGTGACGGGGCCGTGCAGGACCGTGCGTTCCAGGGCGCCCGCGAGCCTGCGGATCGCCTCCGCGCGCGTGGGGGCGTGGGCGACGACCTTGGCGAGCATGGGGTCGTAGTGGACGCCGATGTCGTCGCCGTCGCCGAAGCCGGTGTCCAGCCGGACGCCCTCGGGGACGGCCAGACGGTGCAGGGTGCCGGTCTGCGGGGTCCAGTTGTTCGCCGGGTCCTCGGCGTAGAGCCGCGCCTCGACGGCGTGGCCCCGCGCGCGCGGGGGCTCGGGAGCCAGGGCGGCGCCCTCCGCGACCCGGATCTGCTCGGCCACCAGGTCGAGGCCGAACACGGCTTCGGTGACGGGGTGTTCGACCTGGAGGCGGGTGTTCATCTCCAGGAAGTGCGCACGGCCGTCGGTGACGAGGAACTCGACGGTACCGGCGCCGACGTACGAGACGGCCCGCGCGGCACGCACGGCCAGCGCGCGCAGCTCCTGCGCCGTCCGCTCGGACAGGCCCGGGGCCGGCGCCTCCTCGATCACCTTCTGGTGGCGGCGCTGGAGGGAGCAGTCGCGGGTGCCGAGCGCCCACACCGTGCCGTGCGTGTCGGCGAGGATCTGCACTTCGACATGGCGGCCGTTCTCGACGTACGGCTCGACGAACACCTCGCCGTCGCCGAACGCGCTCGCGGCCTCGGCCCGTGCGCCCTCCAGCGCGGCGCCCAGCTCCGCCAGTCGGCGCACGATGCGCATACCGCGCCCGCCACCGCCCGCGGCGGCCTTCACCAGCACCGGCAGGTCGGCCTCCGTCACCTCGTCCGAGGCGAGCGGGGCGAGCCCCATGAGCTGCTTGGCGCGGGTCTTGGACGCCATCGCCTCGATCGCCTCGGGCGGTGGCCCGATCCAGACGAGGCCCGCGTCCAGGACGGCGCGCGCGAAGTCGGCGTTCTCGGAGAGGAAGCCGTAGCCGGGGTGCACGGCGTCCGCGCCCGCGCTGACGGCGGCCTTCACCACGAGTTCGGCGCGCAGGTAGGTCTCCGCGGGCGCGCTGCCGGGCAGCCGTACGGCCGAGTCCGCCACGCGCGCGTGGAGGGCGCCCGCGTCGGCGTCCGAGTGCACGGCGACGGTGCGGATGCCGGCCTCGCGGCAGGTCCGGAAGACGCGGCAGGCGATCTCGCCGCGGTTGGCCACCAGAACGGAAGTAATCATGAGCCTCACATCCGGAAGACGCCGAAGCCACCCCGCGCGCCCTCGAAGGGCGCGGTGTGGACGGCCGACAGGCACAGGCCGAGAACGGTGCGGGTGTCGCGCGGGTCGATGACACCGTCGTCGTACAGCCGCCCGGACAGGAACATCGGCAGCGACTCGGACTCGATCTGCTGCTCCACCATGGCGCGCAGGGCGGCGTCCGCGTCGTCGTCGTAGGGCAGGCCCTTCGCGGCCGACGACTGCCGGGCGACGATGGACAGGACCCCGGCGAGCTGCTGCGGACCCATCACCGCCGACTTGGCGCTCGGCCAGGCGAAGAGGAACCGGGGGTCGTAGGCGCGCCCGCACATGCCGTAGTGGCCGGCCCCGTACGAGGCGCCCATGAGGACGGACAGGTGCGGGACCCTCGAGTTGGCGACCGCGTTGATCATCATCGCGCCGTGCTTGATGATGCCGCCCTGCTCGTACTCCCTGCCGACCATGTAGCCGGTGGTGTTGTGCAGGAAGAGGAGCGGGATGTCGCGCTGGTTGGCGAGCTGGATGAACTGGGCGGCCTTCTGGGACTCCGCGCTGAAGAGCACGCCCTGGGCGTTGGCCAGGATCCCGACCGGGTAGCCGTGCAGGGTCGCCCAGCCGGTGACGAGGCTCGTCCCGTAGAGGGGCTTGAACTCGTCGAAGTCGGAGGCGTCGACGATCCGGGCGATCACCTCGCGCGGGTCGAAGGGGGTGCGCAGATCGCCGGGGACGATGCCCAGGAGTTCCTCCTCGTCGTACTGGGGAGGGTCAGCGGGTCCCGGATCCCGGTACGCCTTGCGGTGGTTGAGGCGGGCCACCACGCGGCGTGCCTGCCGCAGCGCGTCCCGCTCGTCGACGGCGAAGTGGTCGGCGAGGCCGGACACGCGCGCGTGCATCTCCGCGCCGCCCAGTGACTCGTCGTCGCTCTCCTCGCCGGTCGCCATCTTCACCAGGGGCGGCCCGCCGAGGAACACCTTCGCGCGCTCCTTGACCATGATCGCGTGGTCGCTCATGCCGGGGATGTACGCGCCGCCCGCGGTCGAGTTCCCGAAGACGACGGCGACGGTCGGGATCCCGGCGGCGGACAGCCGGGTCAGGTCGCGGAAGACGGCCCCGCCCGGGATGAAGATCTCCTTCTGCGACGGCAGGTCGGCCCCGCCCGACTCCACCAGGCTGATGCAGGGCAGCCGGTTGGCGAGGGCGATGTCGTTGGCGCGCAGGGCCTTCTTCAGGGACCAGGGGTTGCTTGCGCCCCCGCGCACGGTCGGGTCGTTGGCGGTGATCATGCACTCGACGCCCTCGACGACCCCGATGCCGGTGACGAGGGAGGCGCCCACGGTGTACTCGGGGGAGGCGCTGCCCCAGGCGGCCAGCGGCGACAGTTCCAGGAACGGCGTGTCGGGGTCGAGGAGCAGCTCGATGCGCTCACGGGCGAGGAGCTTGCCGCGCGCGCGGTGCCGGGCGACGTACTTCTCCCCTCCCCCCGCCAGCGCCTTCGCGTGCTCGGTGTCGAGGTCGGCGAGCTTGGCGAGCATGGCTTCGCGGTGCGCGCGGTAGTCGGGGCCCTGGGTGTCCAGGGCGGACGTGAGAGCCGTCACAGGAGGGCCTCCGGGATGTCCAGGTGTCGGGAGCGCAGCCATTCGCCGAGTGCCTTGGCCTGCGGGTCGAAGCGGTGCTGGGCGGCGACCCCGGCGCCGAGGACGCCCTCGACGACGAAGTTCAGTGCGCGCAGCCGGGGCAGCGGGTGGCGGGTGACGGTCAGCTCGTGGCTCTCGGGGATGAGCTGCCGGAACCTGTCGGCCGTCAGTTCGTGGGCGAGCCAGCGCCAGGCCTCGTCCGTCCGGGCCCACACCCCCACGTTGGCGTTGCCGCCCTTGTCGCCGCTGCGGGCGCCGGCCACGAGCCCGAGGGGCGCGCGCCGTACGGGGCCGGGGGGTGGCGGATCCGGCAGGTCCGGTTCCGGCACCTCCTGGAGTACGCGGGTGCCGGCGGCCGTGGGCGCGGCGATGGGCAGGCGGCGGCCGTCGTGGAGGACGGCGAGGTGCTCGACGTCCTCCTGCGGCACGTACGCGGCCTCGAACACCCCGTAGGGGGAGCCCTTCCCGGGCGGCGCGAGCACATGGAAGCCGGGATAGCTGGCCAGCGCCAGCTCCACGGCCGCCCCGCTCAACGCCCTTCCCACGGCGTCCGGTTCGGGGTCGCGCACGACGAGCCGCAGCAGTGCGCTCGCGGTCTCCTCGGTGTCGGCGTCGGCCCGGTCGGTCCGGACCAGCTCCCAACGCACCTCGGCGGGGCGTGACTTGAGGAAGACCTGCGCCATCTGTTCCCGTACGAGCGCGGCCTTGGCCTCGATGTCCAGGCCGGTGAGCACGAAGACGACCTCGTTGCGGAAGCCGCCGAGGCGGGTGCGGCCGACCTTGAGGGTCGGGGGCGGGGCTTCCCCCCGCACGCCGTGGATCCGTACCCGGTCCGAGGCGTCCTGGGTGAGCCGTACGGTGTCGAGCCGGGCGGTGACGTCGGGGCCTGCGTACCGGGCGCCCGTCGTCTCGTACAGCAACTGGGCGGTCACCGTACCGACGTCGACGAAGCCGCCGGTGCCGGGGTGCTTGGTGATGACGCAGCTGCCGTCCTCGTGGATCTCGGCGAGCGGGAAGCCGGGCCGCCGCAGGTCACGGCCGCCCTCGGCGAAGAAGGCGTAGTTGCCGCCGGTGGCCTGGGTCCCGCACTCCAGGACGTGCCCGGCGACGACGGCGCCCGCGAGCCGGTCGTACTGCTCGGGGCCCCAGCCGAAGTGGGCGGCGGCGGGGCCGGTGACCAGGGCCGCGTCGGTGACCCGCCCGGTGACGACGACCTCCGCGCCCTCGCGCAGACACGCGGCGATGCCGGAGCCGCCGAGATAGGCATGGGCGGTGAGGCTGCCCGGATACCGGGCGCCGAGGTCGTCGCCCTCGACGTGCGCGACGCGCACCGGGATGCCTAGCCGGTCGGCCAACTGCCGTACGGCGTCGGCGAGTCCGGCCGGGTTGAGGCCTCCGGCGTTGGTGACGACACGTACGCCGCGGTCGTGGGCGAGGCCGAGGGACTCCTCCAGTTGCCGGAGGAAGGTGCGGGCGTATCCGCCGGCGGGGTTCTTCAGCCGGTCGCGGCCGAGGATCAGCATGGTCAGCTCGGCGAGGTAGTCGCCGGTGACGACGTCGAGTTCGCCGCCGGTGAGCATGTCGCGCAGGGCATCGAAGCGGTCGCCGTAGAAGCCGGAGGCGTTGCCTATCCGCAGGGCCGTCACCGGACGGCTCCCTTCGGCGTACGGCCACTGCCGGGCGGGCCCGCGAAGGCCTGGGCGATGTCCAGCCAGCGGTCGGCGTCGGGGCCCTCGGCGCGCAGTGCGAGGTCGGCGCGGTGGGCGCGCTGGGTGACCAGGAGGCAGAAGTCGAGCGCGGAGCCGGTCACGCGGTCCGTGGCGTCCTCGGGGCCGTACATCCACATCTCGCCGGACGGGCCGCGGAGTTCGACGCGGAACTCCTCGAACGGCGTGGGCAGTCCGTGCACGCCGAAGGCGAAGTTCCGGGTGCGGACGCCGAGGCGGACGATGTGCCGGAGCCGGTCGGTGGGTGCGGGCGTCTCGCCCAGCGCGTCCGCCACGTCCCGGCCGTGGGCCCAGGTCTCCATGAGCCGCGCGGTGGCCATGGAGGCGGCCGACATGGGCGGGCCGTACCAGGGGAATCGCGCTCCTTGGGGGGCCGCCCGCAGGGCGTCCGCCAGGGCCTCGCGCCCGGCCCGCCAGTCCGCGAGCAACCGCTCGGGCGGCTTCGCGGCCCCCTCGCGCGCGCCGTTGTCGACGAAGTCCCCGGGCGCGGCCAGCGCCTTCTCGACCTCGCGGGCGAACGCGTCCTGGTCGGTCACGGCCAGCGCTGAGGAGTGGTCGGTCCAGGCGAGGTGCGCGATCTGGTGGGCGACGGTCCAGCCGGGGGCGGGGGTCGGGAGCGTCCACCGCTCGGGACTCAACTCGGCTACCAGCCGGTCGAGTTCGTCACTTTCGGCACGGAGGTCGTCGAGCACGGGCGTCGGGTCGGCCATGGGGTGGAGCATGGCAGCGGGCCAAGAAACAATCAAGCATGCTTGCATGAATTTCCCCAGGGGCCCGCGGGCCGAAGATCGAGCCGACCTTCGAGAGGACAGGACGACCGGCGCTCACGGGAGCGCACGCCCCGTCACCGCCCCGGTCGGTCGGTGGCCGCGGATTTCGGCAGGGCGCCCGGACGCGTACCGGAATCGGCCGGCCGCCGCCCTTCCTCGTGCCTGCCCAGCGCCGCGAGGGTCAGGGTCACGGCGACCGATCCGGCCGCCATCAGTGTCATCGCGGCGGCCGGGGAGGTCAGCTGGGCCAGCGTGCCCGCGAGGACGGCGCCGATGCCCTGGAGAGCGGCCATGCCGGTGACGTGCAGGCCGAGAGCCTGGCCCGCGAGGTCGTCGGGCGTGAGGGACATCAGTCGCTCCTGGAGGACCAGGCTCGCGGCGAAGCCGACGGAGGCGACGGTGACGGCCACGGCCGACAGCGCCACTCCGGGCCGCAGGACGAAGAACAGGTACGGAACCGCCAGCAGCAGGCGCAGCGGGGTCGCGAGACGGGGGCGCACGGTGGGCGGTACCAGGCGGCCCACCGCCATGTCGCCCACGAACATGCCCAGCGCCCCGAACGCGTACAGCAGGCCGGCGGCCCGGGGGGCGTAGGGGACGTAGAGCGAATCGCTCCCGACGATCAGGCCGTTGGGGACCCACAGGCCCAGGTACGTCAGGCGGCGGGGGCGCGAGGACCACAGCAGGGCGTTGGTGCGCCAGGTCGCCGGGACGGACGGGCGGCCCGTGGAGCGCGGCGGGCGGGCCGTGAGGCCCAGGCGGGTGACCAGGGCCGACATCACGTACAGCGCCGCCGCGAGGAGCAGGCAGGTCCGCGGGGACAGGAGCGTCAGCAGTACGCCGCCCGTCGCGAACCCGGCCATCTGCACCAGGCCCCAGAGCATGTTGAACACCGAACGGCCCAGGACATAACCGTCCTTGGACAGGATCTCGTTCAGCAGTCCCCCGCGCACTCCTCCGCCCGGCGACGCGACCAGCCCCTGCAGGAGGACGACGCCGAGGAGCGCCCACACCGGCAGGCCAGGCAGCGCCGGCACCGCCGTGCAGGCCGCGAAGGCGAGGGCGAGGCCGGACAGGACCGCGCGCGGGGGCAGGCGGTCGGCGCCCGAGAGCAGGAACGCGCCCCCCAGCAACTGCGCGAGCTGCGGGCCGAACATGCTCACCGCCGACAGGAACGGGGAGCCGGTGGCCCGGAAGACGAGCGTGCCGAGAGCCAGGCCGCCGATCGTCTGAGCCGCGGCGAAAGCGGCGAAGGAGAGCAGGAACGGAGTGAACTCCGGCGTCCGGAACAAGAAGCGGTAGCTGCGCATGCGTCGAAGTTTCGGAGCACCCGGCGACCCCTGTTCACCGTTTCGCCGAGCCACGAAACGTCGGCCGCACGTCCGGACGGCGGCCGGGCAGGTACTTACGGACGGTGCCCGTCAGGTACTTACGGACGGTGCCCGTCAGGCCTCCGGGACCGCCGACTTCGGCCGCCCCACCTGGGTGCGGACCGCACCCATGCTCGCCGCGACGACCAGGGCGATCGCGGCCGCCTGGATCGTGGTCAGGGCCTGGTCGAGGATGAGGAAGCCCGCGGTGGCGGCGACGGCCGGTTCCAGACTCATCAGGATCGCGAAGGTGGAAGCGGGCATCCGGCGCAGGGCGAGCAGTTCGAGGGTGTAGGGCAGGACCGAGGAGAGCACGGCCACCGCCGCCCCCAGGCCCAGCGTCACCGGGTCGGCCAGTTTGCCGCCCGACTCGGCGAGGCCCAGGGGGAGGAAGAGCAGGGCGCCCACCGCCATCGCCAGCGCCAGGCCGTCCGCCTGCGGGAAACGGCGGCCGGTGCGGGCGCTGAAGACGATGTACGCCGCCCACATCGCCCCCGCCCCCAGCGCGAAGGCGACACCCACCAGGTCGAGGCCGCCGCCCGGCCCGCCACCGTCACCGCCGTGGCCGCCGCCCCCGCTGAGCAGGAAGACGCCCACGAGGGCCAGGCCGGCCCAGACGAGGTTCAGCGCGCGGCGCGAGACCACGACCGACAGCGCGAGGGGGCCGAGGACCTCCAGCGTGACCGCCGCGCCCAGCGGGATGCGGTCCACCGCCTGGTAGAAGAGGCCGTTCATCGCGGCCATCGTGACGCCGAAGACGACGACCGTGCCCCAGTCGGTGCGGGAGTGGCCGCGCAGCCGGGGCCGGCAGATCACCAGCAGGACCACCGCCGCCACCAGCAGCCGCAGCGCGACCACGCCCAGGGCGCCCGCCCTCGGCATCAGCGTCACCGCCAGCGCGCCGCCGAACTGCACCGAGATGCCGCCGGCCAGCACGAGGCCGACCGGGCCGAGGGCGCCCAGCCGACCCGGGGCCCCGGGGGCACCGGTCGCTGTGGCGGTGGGGGCGAGCTGGGGTGTGGCGGCGGTGTCGGGGGCTGTCACGGGCGGTCCTGGGGCTCGGCTCGAGGTGCGTACATCACGCTGCACTGTCAAGTTCAGGGTAATGGACTGGGTCAGGCGTGTGAACCCGTTATGCCACTGTCTCGGGCTGTGAGACGTCGGCCGCCCCCGACGCGGAGCAGGCGGCCGGCGGCTATCTGCGCGCCATGTAGAGGCCCAGCGCCCGGTGCAGCAACTTGTTGAGCGGGAAGTCCCACTCGCCCAGGTACTCCACGGCCTGTCCGCCCGTGCCCACCTTGAAGCGGAGCAGGCCGAGCAGGTGGTTGGACTCCTCCAGGGTGTCGGTGATCCCTCTCAGGTCGTAAACGGTGGCGCCCAGTTCATGGGCGTCGGCCATCATGCGCCACTGCATGGCGTTGTTCGGCTGGACCTCGCGCCTGCGGCCGGTGGAGGCGCCGTAGGAGTACCAGACGTGCTCGCCGACGGTCAGCATGGTCGCGGCGGCGAGAACCTCCCCGTCGTGGTGGGCGAGGTAGAGCCGCATACGGTCGGGATGTTCGGCGTTCAGCGCGCTCCACATACGCTGGAAGTAGGACAGGGGCCGCGGGATGAAGCGGTCGCGTTCGGCGGTCTCGGTGTACAGCCCGTAGAACGCCGGCAGGTCCTCCGCCCCGCCCCGGACGACCTTCACGCCCGCCTTCTCGGCCTTCTTGATGTTGCGCCGCCACTGCTGGTTGAGGCCGCCGTGGACGTCCTCCAGCGTGCGTCCGGCGAACGGGACCTGGAAGACGTAGCGGGGCTGACCGGCCGCGAAGCCGTCCTCGCCGCCCGGCTCGGTCTGCTGCCAGCCGGCTTGGCGCAGCCGGTCGGCGACCTCGAATGCGCGCGGTTCGTACGAGCTCGCCTCGGCGTCCCGCAGCCGGTGGGCGCCCGGGTCGGCGATGGCCGCCTTGACCGCGTCGGCGCTCCAGCGCCGTACGACGACGGGCGGGCCCATCTTCACGGAGAACGCCCCCTGCGCCTTCAGCCACGCGAGCATCGGCTCCAGCCAGCGCTCGACCAGATCCGGCGCGTGCCAGTCGACGAGCGGCCCCTCGGGCAGATACGCCAGGTACTTCCGCAGCCTCGGCAGTGGCCGGAACAGCACCAGCCCCACCCCCACGAGCGCACCCGTCCCGTCGGTCCAGCCCAGGCTCTCCGCCCGCCAGTCCGGCTTCACGTCACCCCACGAAGGAATCTGCATGTGGCTGGCGGAGGGGCGCGCCGCGACGAACGCCAGGTGCTCGTCACGGGTGATGGACTGGACGCGCAGGCTCATACGCGGGGCTCCTTCGAATGACCGTTCGCATCGCCCGTTTCGCATCGCCGGACGACCGTCCCGTCAGCGTAGGAGTCGGCCCCGCCCATCCGGGGCTCAGCCACGCCCGCCACCGCCCGCTCAGGCCACCTCCCCCCTCAGGGCTGCCGCAACGCTCCCTCAGGGCCCCTCGGCGCTCCCCTCGGGGCCACCTCAGCACTCCCTTCGGTGTGCCCGTCCGTCGTCCTCCAGGTGCTCTGCCAGTACCTCCGCGAGGTGCCTGCCTCGGGTCCCCGCCAGCTGCTCCAGCTGGGTGCGGCAGGAGAAGCCGTCCGCAAGGACCACCGCTCCCTCGGGAGCGTCCCGCACGGCCGGCAGGAGCCGCTCCCGCGCGCAGGCAGCCGACACCTCGAAGTGGCCCTCCTCGAAGCCGAAGTTGCCGGCGAGGCCGCAGCACCCGCCGCTCAGGTCGCCGCTGAGACCCGCGGCCTCGCGCAGCCGCCGCTCGGCCGCGTCGCCCAGGACCGCGTGCTGGTGGCAGTGGGTCTGGCCGACCGCCGGACGGTCCAGGCGGGGCGGGGTCCAGTCGGGCGCGTGCCGCTCCAGGGCCTCCGCGAAGGTGAGGACGCGGGCGGCGAGGCGGGCCGCGCGCGGGTCGTCGTGCAGCAGCTCGGGCAGGTCGGTACGCAGGGCGGCCGCGCAGCTCGGCTCCAGGACGACGACCGGCGCGGCCGTCTCCAGCACCGGCTCCATCAGGTCGAGCGTGCGGCGCAGCACCACGCGCGCGTGGTCGAGCTGGCCGGTGGAGACGTACGTCAGCCCGCAGCAGACCCGGCCCCGGCGGGCGGTCAGCAGCGCGGCCGCGTTCCTCGACCGGCCGTCGCCCACCGGCCGGCCCCGCATCCGCAGGGTCGGCGGCAGCGCCACCCGCAGCCCCGCCGCCTCCAGGACCCGTACGGCGGCCCGGCCCACGGACGGCGAGAGGTGCTCGGTGAAGGTGTCGGGCCACAGGACGACCAGGTCACCGCCCTGCCCCTCACCGGGGACGGGCTTCCTGCGCCGCCACCACCCGCTGAACGTCTCCCGTGCCAGCCGCGGGATGTCCCGCTCGGCCGCGATTCCGCCCAGCCGCTTGGCGACGCCCGCCAGCGGGCCGACCGAGGCGAGCGCGTTGAGCGGCGCAGCCGCCCGCAGCCGGCTCACCCACCGCAGCCACACCGGCAGCCGCCCCATGCTGTAGTGGGCGGCCGGACGCCGGCGACCCTCGTAGTGGTGATGCAGGAACTCCGCCTTGTAGGTGGCCATGTCGACCTCGACGGGGCAGTCGGAGCGACAGCCCTTGCAGGAAAGGCACAGGTCGAGCGCGTCCCGGACCTCCGTGGAGCGCCAGCCGTCGGTCACCAGCTCACCGGCCAGCATCTCGTGCAGCAGCCGGGCACGCCCGCGCGTGGAGTGCTCCTCCCGGCCCGTGGCCCGGAACGACGGGCACATCACCCCCGACCCCGCTCCCGCCCCGGGCACCGCCCCCGGCGCGGCCGTCGTACGGCACTTCGCGACCCCGACGCACCGGCGCACCGCCGCCGAGAAGTCACCGCCGTCGGACGGGTAGCCGAAGGCCACGTCGACCGGCTCGCGCGGGAGCACGGCGAAGCGCAGGTTGCCGTCGAGGGGCGCGGGGCGCACCAGCATCCCCGGGTTGAGGAGGTCGTCCGGGTCCCAGACCGCCTTGGCCCGCTCGAACAGGGCGACCATGTCCTGCCCGTACATCTTCGGCAGCAGCTCGGCCCGGGCCTGTCCGTCACCGTGTTCGCCGGAGAGGGAGCCGCCGTGGGACACGACCAGTTCGGCCAGTTCCTCGGAGAACCGGCGGAAACGGGCGATCCCGGCCGCCGTCAGCAGGTCGAAGTCGATACGGACGTGGATGCAGCCGTCCCCGAAGTGCCCGTACGGCGTGCCGCGCAGGCCGTGGTCGGTGAGCAGCACCCGGAAGTCCCTCAGGTACGCGCCGAGCCGGGCCGGCGGCACCGCGCAGTCCTCCCAGCCGGGCCACGCCTCCGTGCCGTCCGGCATGCGGGTCGCCGTCCCGCTCGCGTCCTCGCGGATCCGCCACAGCGCCCGCTGCCCGGCGGGATCCCGCACGATCCGCGCGTCCAGGACGTCCGCCGCGCGCACGACGGCCTCCGCACGCGCGCGTGCCTCGCCCTCCGACCCGCCGCCCGTCTCCACGAACAGCCAGGCCCCGCCCCGCGGCAGCCCGGCCGCCGCGTCCGCGGGCACCAGGTCGGCCGCCATCCCCTCCACCGTCAGCGGCCCGAACGGCAGCAGCCCGGCGGCGGCCTCGGCGGCGGCGCCCTCGTCGGCGTACCCGAGCACCGCGAGCACGCGCGCGCGTGGAGCCTCGACGAGCCGTACGACAGCCTCCGTGAGCACGCCCAGGGTGCCTTCG
Organism: Streptomyces sp. NBC_00080; assembly: GCF_045041255.1. Taxonomy (NCBI): domain Bacteria; kingdom Bacillati; phylum Actinomycetota; class Actinomycetes; order Kitasatosporales; family Streptomycetaceae; genus Streptomyces; species Streptomyces sp. NBC_00080. The sequence continues at coordinate 5,237,359 of NZ_CP108235.1, read as the reverse complement.
CTGCCGCAGAAGGAACGGGCGACGTCGGCGCCGTTCTCCGGCAGCAGCGCGTCCAGCGCGTACCCCGAGATACGGCGGGGCAGCTCGGGAAAGCCGGTCCGCAGCCGGGCGAGTTCCCCGTCCACCAGTGCGCGCAGGCCGTCCGGCGCCCCCGCCCACCCCTGCCCGAGCCGCAGCCGCCCCCCGCGCGCGGTGACGACCTCCAGCTCGCGCACACCGTCCGCCGTCGTCCCCCACGCCACCGAGTGGGAGCCGCACGAGTTGTTGCCGATCATCCCGCCGAGCGTGCAGCGGCTGTGGGTGGAGGGGTCGGGACCGAAGCGCAGCCCGTGCGGGGCGGCGGCCTCCTGGAGCCGGTCGAGAACCAGCCCCGGCTGCACGACGGCCGTCCGCGCCCCCGGGTCCAGGGCGACCAACCGGTTCATGTGGCGCGTGAAGTCCAGCACCACGCCGGTGCCGGTGGCCTGCCCCGCGATGGACGTACCTCCACCGCGTGCGACGACCGGTACACCGGCTGCCCGGCACACCTCCAGTACGGCCGCCACGTCGTCGGCGTCCCGGGGCGCGACGACGCCCAGGGGAACGCGGCGGTAGTTCGACGCGTCCATGGTCACGAGCGCCCGGGAGGTGACGTCGAAACCGACGTCACCCCGGACGGCCTTGCGCAGTTCTGCCTCAAGATCCGTCATGACTTCAGCAAACCAGCACGCGTCCGCCCCCGGAGCCCCGTCCGGCGATCGGGGACGAGGCCGTCCGGGCCGAGGGGGCCCGGGGGCACAGCCCCCCGCACGGCGACGCGCACCGCGACCCGCGCCTCGGCGCACACACCACGACACGCGCCCGTCTCACCCGACGGACCAGGTTTCACCCAGGTTTCCCCCACCGGCTAACCTCGCTTCCGTGGCTGAGATCCAGATTCCTGCTGACATCAAGCCCGCCGACGGTCGATTCGGCGCGGGCCCCTCCAAGGTGCGGGTGGAGGCGCTGGACGCCCTGGCCGCCACCGGCACGTCCCTCCTCGGCACCTCCCACCGCCAGGCCCCGGTCAAGAACCTGGTCGGCCAGGTACGCGAGGGCATCTCCGCGCTGTTCTCCCTGCCCGAGGGCTACGAGGTCGTCCTCGGCAACGGCGGCTCCACCGCGTTCTGGGACATCGCGACCCACGGCCTGATCGAGAACAAGTCGCAGCACCTCACGTTCGGCGAGTTCTCGTCCAAGTTCGCGAAGGCCGCCAAGCTGGCCCCGTGGCTGGCCGAGCCGACCGTCGTCTCCGCCGACCCGGGCACGCACCCCGAGCCCGCGGCCGAGGCGGGTGTCGACGTCTACGCCTTCACCCACAACGAGACCTCCACCGGCGTCGCCGCCCCGATCAAGCGGGTAGCGGGCGCCGACGAGGGCTCCCTCGTCCTGGTGGACGCCACGTCCGGCGCCGGCGGCCTCCCGGTCGACATCGCCGAGACGGACGTCTACTACTTCGCCCCGCAGAAGTCCTTCGCCTCCGACGGCGGCCTGTGGATCGGCGTGTTCTCCCCGGCCGCGATCGAGCGCGCCGAGCGGATCCACGCGTCCGGCCGGCACATCCCCGAGTTCTTCAGCCTGCCGACGGCGATCGACAACTCCCGCAAGAACCAGACGTACAACACCCCGGCCCTCTCCACCCTCTTCCTGCTGAACCAGCAGCTGGAGTGGATCAACGGCCAGGGCGGGCTGGACTGGTCGGTGCGCCGCACCGCCACCTCCGCGCGCACGCTGTACGGCTGGGCCGAGGACGTGAAGTACGCCAACCCGTTCGTCACCGACCCGGCCAAGCGCTCCCAGGTCATCGGCACGATCGACTTCTCCGACGACGTGGACGCGGCCGCCGTCGCCAAGGTGCTGCGCGCCAACGGCATCGTCGACACCGAGCCCTACCGCAAGCTCGGCCGCAACCAGCTGCGGGTCGCGATGTTCCCGGCGATCGACCCGGCCGACGTCGAGGCGCTCACCAAGAGCATCGACTACGTGATCGAGAAGCTCTGACCGCTTCGGTACCGCATGAGTACCTCTCAGGTATTCAGGTATTCAGGTATGCCGACGAAGGGCGCCCGGTGCTCACCGGGCGCCCTTCGTCGCGTTCATACCGCCGCGCTGTTCATACCGCCGCGCGGCTCACGCCGCCGTGCAGCTCACGCTCGGCGCACCCCCGCCCCCGGGCGTACCACCGAAGCCGAAGCTCGCCGAACCGCCCGCCGGGACCGCCCCGTTGTGCGAGGCGTTCACCGCGGTGACGCCGGCCCCGCTCTGGGTGTACGAGGCGTTCCACATGCTGGTGATCTGCTGCGCGCCGCTCCAGGTCCAGGTCACCTTCCAGGAACCGATCGCCGTGGTGCCGGTGTTGGTGACCTTCACCTCGGCGTTGAAGCCGCCGCCCCAGTCGCTGCTGACGGTGTAGGCGGCGGCGCAGGAGGCCGTACCGCCACCGCCGCCCCCTCCGCCGCCACCGCCACCGGTCCCCGGGAAGCCGGGCGCCTTGACGCTCGCCAGGTATCCGTCCTTCACGGTGTCGACGCTCTGCCAGTCGTCCTTGAGGATGCCGCCCGTGTCACCCGAGTTGGGGTTCCAGGACCAGAAGGTCCAGTGGAAGGAGTCGGCGCCGTACGTCGACGTCGGCCGGAGGTAACTCACCAGGGCCGCCAGCCACTTCTGGTCCACCGTCGACTGGAGGGTGGTGCCGAACTCGCCCACCCACACGGGCGCGATGTTCTGCTTGAAGATGTAGCCCCAGTACTTGTCCCAGATGCCCGGCATGTTCGCGGGGAACGTCGGGTCGCTGAACCAGCTCTGCTGGGCGACGCTCGTCGCGTAGTCGTGGGCCGAGTACACGACCCTGTTCGCCACGTCGAGCTGTACCGGGTACTGGCCGACGCCCATCAGGTTGCCGCCCCACCAGCCGGAGACACCGTTGAAGGTCTGCACACCCTCGACGAAGATCAGCAGGGCGGGGTTGACGGACAGGACGGCGTTGCCGGCCCGTTGCGCGGCCAGCCGCCAGTCGGTCGCGGTGTCCCCGCAGCCCCAGCAGGCGGGATCGTGGGGTTCGTTGTGCAGGTCGATGCCGACGACGGTGTCCTGGCCCTGGTAACGGGCCGCGAGGGCCTTGAGGTTGGCGATCCACGTCGATTCGGGGACCGCGGCCGTGTACCAGAGCGCCGACTGCCCGCCCCCGTCCGGCCGGTGCCGGTCGAGGATGACCTTCAGACCGTCCTGACCGGCGTACGAGACGATCCTGTCCAGGATCTGGAGCGAGTTCAGGCCCTGGAGGTCGGCGTTCTTGCCGCTGCTGAAGTCGATGCTGTTGGGGACGGTCGTGCTCTTGAAGATGTCGTCGCTGTAGGGGATGCGGATCGTGTTGTAGCCCAGCGTCCTCATCTGGTCGATCATGCTCTTGTAGTCGCGGGACCAGAGTCCGTGGACGACGTAGTTGCCGGTCTCGAAGCCGAACCAGTTGATCCCGGCGACCCGGACCGGCTGCCCGGCGGCGTCCAGGATCTGCCGGCCGCTGGTGTGCCAGTAGCCGGCTCCGGCCTCGGCCGCGACGGTGGCGTCCGCCGCGACGGTGTCCGCCGCGCGGGCCGTCTGCGCTCCGGCTCCCAGCGGTATCAGAAGCGCGGCGGCCAGGCCGCACAGCACTCTTCGCAAGCTGCGGAACAATTCGCTGCTTCCTCTCGGGAGGCGCGGGCCCGAAACGAATGGGAGCGCTCCCATACACCGCGCACCCCCCAGGAAACTGACACACCATGACCACGTCAAGAAGCGCGGCAAGGGTGGCGGCCGCGACGGCGGCAGCAGCGGCGCCCGAAAGCGCTCAGTTGCGGCGCAGCAGCCGGCGGAGGCCGAAGAAGGCGACGCAGACCGCGGCGACCGCCAGTGCGCCGAACTTCACGCTGCCGGTGGCCGAGGAGCCGTCGCCTTCGCCCGAGGCGCTGGAACTTCCGCTCCCGGACGGAGACTTGGCACCCGATGCGGCGCCCTCGGGCGCGTCCTCCGCCACCACGGAGCTCCCGGAACCCTCGCTCCCGTACAGGAGCTCGGTGCCGTCGGCGGAGTAGCTGACGGACTCCCCCTGCCGCTGGAGCGGCACGTCGAGCCGCCCCTCGCGCTTGATCTTCCCGCCGTTCCAGGCGTACGAGATGCCACCGAAGTAGCCGCGGACGGCGAGTCGGGTACCGTCCGGGGAGAAGGCGGCGTCGGTGGCCCACAGGTCGACGGCGGCGACGGGCTTGAAGATGTTCGCCCCGGAGGCGGAGAGGTTCGCCGGCCCCTCGTAGAGGTGCCCGCCGTCCTCCTTCTTGTCGATGATGTAGACGCGTCCGGTCCTGGGGTGCACGAGGAGCGACTCGGCGTCGCGGGCTCCGTCGGAGTACTTCACGACGTACTGGGTGGCCTTGACGGTCTGGTCGACGAGTTTCTTCGGCTCGGGCAGCCGGTAGATCCACACGTACTGCCAGGTGCCGCCGAGGTTGTCGCCGATGTCGCCGACCCAGATCTCGTTGCCCGGCCCGATCGAGATCGCCTCGACGTCGCGGGGCGTGCCGACGCCGGTCAGGGTGAGCCGGGCGACGGTCTTCCCGGTCGCGCTGTCGACGGCGTAGAGGTAGGGGCCGTCGTCGCTGTCGTTGTGCGTCCAGTAGACGCCCGGGTGCCGGCGGGAGGCCGCGAGACCGCTGGACTCGGTGATGCGCGGATCCTCGATGGTGAATCCCTTGTCGCCGTCGGCCGCGTACGCGGCGGGCGCGGTGGACGCGGCGAGCACGGTGAAGGCACCCGAGAGGAGGACTCCGGCGAGAAGGGCTCCGGCCCGGACGGCGAAAGATCGGCGCATGCCCACAAGCCTGCCATCCCGCCCTCCCGTTCACGGATTCGTGGCCGGTCTCACACGCCCCCGGAGGCGGTGATCCTTTGCCGATCCCTCATCATGAGCGGATGCTCAGGTTCATGCCCGTAGGCGACTCGATGACGATCGGCAGCTCGGGCGAGCACACCTGGCGTTACCGCATGTGGCGGCACCTGTGCGCCACGTACGGCGGCCCGTTCACCCTGACCGGCCCCCGCGAGACGCTCTACGACAAGGCGATGGACTCCGCCGCCTCGTACGCCTACGCCGACCCCGACTTCCCGCGCGGTCACCTGGCCGGCTGGGGCGAGGGCTGGCTGCACATGGCCCCGCTGATCGGCGAGGCGGTGCGGACGTCGCGCGCCGACATCCTGCTGGTCTCGCTCGGCCTGATCGACCTGGGCTTCTACACGAACGCCGAGCAGACCGCGGAGAACGCCCGCGCCTTCGCCGCCGAGGCCCGCGCGGCGAACCCGCGGATCGCCATGGTGTGGCTGCCGGTCATCCCCAACGTCCGCGCCGCGGACGACGCGCCCTTCGCCGCACAGGTCGCCCGCTTCAACGAGCTCCTGGCGAAGACGGCCGCCGACCTCAACGAGCCGGGCTCCCCCATCCTCCTGGCCTCGGTCCCGGAGTCCTGGGACATCGACACCGACACCTACGACGGCACCCACCCGAACGCGAACGGCGAGCACCGCCTGGCCTCGGCCTTCGCGGCGGCGATGCACCAGGGGTGGGGACTGGGCGGGGAGTACGCGGGCTGAGGTTCTCGCCCGCGTTCTGGCATATGCGCTCCGCGCCGTAGCCCGGTCACCGTGCGTATCGTTGTACTGCGCGGTGGCACCCACGCATGGGGGCAGCCGGGGAGGAGCGCCAGATGACCATCCTGGAAGACAGGATCGAGATCGACATGGCCGACGAGAACACCAAGCGCTTGGACGAATGGTTCGAGGCGCTTGAGCGACTGCCCGTCCCCGAGGGATACAAGGTCGAGATCGTCGGGGGCAACGTCCACATGACTCCGCAGCGGGACATCCACTGGGAAACCATTCGCGAACTCCTCTGGGCTCTCGAGGACCGCTTCGGGCGGCGGCACGCGCGGGTCTTCTCCGATGTCCGGGTCGACTTCCCCGGTCATCAGAACGGCTTCTGCCCCGATGTGGCCAAGTTCCGCGACGGCGCGACAAAGAACGAAGAAGGCCGCTGGCAATACGACGACATCGAGTTCATCGGAGAGGTCATCTCAAGGGGGACGGCTCCCAACGACTACGGCCCCAAGAAGACTGCCTACGCGGTCGCCGAGGTCCCCGTCTATCTCATTGCCGACCCCTACAAGGGCAGGTGCACCGTCTTCACCGAGCCCAAGGACGGCGACTACCGGTGTGAGCTGCGCGTCGACTACGGGACCGACGTCGACCTGACCACCACCCCCCTCGACCTCACCCTCAACACCGACGAGTTCCCCCGCGACTGACCCGTTCCCCGGCCGGTCCCCCTTGCATGGAGCGCACTCGAAGTCGTTGGCTTGTGCTCCATGAAGTACACGCAGCTCGGACGTACCGGACTCAAGGTCAGCCGCCTCGTCCTCGGCACCATGAACTTCGGCCCGCAGACCGACGAGACCGACAGCCACGCGATCATGGACGCGGCGCTCGGTGCGGGCATCAACTTCTTCGACACCGCGAACGTGTACGGCTGGGGTGAGAACAAGGGCCGTACCGAGGAGATCATCGGCAGCTGGTTCGCCAAGGGCGGCGGGCGCCGTGACCAGGTCGTCCTCGCCACCAAGGTGTACGGCAACATGGCCGCCGACGGCGACGCCTGGCCGAACCACGACAAGCTCTCCGCGCTGAACATCCGGCGGGCCGTCGACGCCAGCCTGAAGCGGCTCGGCACCGACCACATCGACCTCTACCAGTTCCACCACGTCGACCGCAGCACTCCCTTCGAGGAGATCTGGCAGGCCATCGACGTCCTGGTGCAGCAGGGCAAGATCCTCTACGCCGGCTCGTCCAACTTCCCCGGCTACAAGATCGCCCAGGCCAACGAGATCGCCGCCCGGCGCGGCGGCACCATCGGGCTCGTCAGCGAGCAGTGCCTGTACAACCTGGCCGAGCGGCGCGCCGAGATGGAGGTCATCCCGGCCGCGCAGGAGTACGGCCTCGGGGTCATCCCCTGGTCGCCGCTGCACGGCGGGCTGCTCGGCGGGGTCATCAAGAAGCAGGCCGAGGGCGGGCGCCGCGCCTCCGGGCGGGCCGCCGACACCCTTGCCGACCCCACCGCACGTGCCCAGATCCAGGCCTACGAGGACCTGCTGGACAAGCACGGCGTGGAGCCCGGCGAGGCCGGCCTGGCCTGGCTGCTCACCCGGCCCGGCGTGACCGGCCCGATCGTCGGTCCGCGCACCGCCGAGCAGCTCGACTCCGCCCTGCGCGCGGTCGAGCTGGAGCTGAGCGAGGAGCTGCTGTCCGGCCTGGACGAGATCTTCCCCGGGCCGGGGCCTTCCCCGGAGGCCTTCGCCTGGTAGCGGGGGCGCCCCGAAGGGCGGGGGAACTGCGCGACCGGCCGTGCCCGGCAGGCACGCGGCGAACGGCGCGCGGTTCCCCGGCGCTCGGCCCGGCGCTCGGCCCGGCGCTCGGCCTGGCCAGGCCTATCTGCCGACCGCCGCCGCCACGGCAACCACGACGAACAACAACACGAGCGCACCGGCCATGATCCGGTTCCGGGTCTTCGGGTCCACGGGTGGAGCCTAACCGGCCCCGCCGAGCGCCCAGCGCCCGACCGGCTCGTAACGGGGCTGCTCCCCGGGAACACCGGACCTCGGCAGGCTGCTGCGGACCAGCACCAGCTCCTCCACCGTCCAGGTGCGGCCCTCGAAGGCGTCCAGTGCCTCGACGTACGCCTGCACGTCCACCGCCTCGCGGCTGCGGGCCAGTGTGAGGTGCGCCTTGTAGCGGCGGTGCTCCCCCATCTCCACGCCCGCCTTGCGGGCCGCCGCCTCCGCCCGGTCGGCCAGCAGGCGCAGCGCCGGTACGTCCCCTGCGGCCCCGGCCCACAGCGCCCGCCCGTGCCCGAACTGTCCCCCGCCCCGCACGGCCAGCGCGAAGGGCGTGCCGCGGTGCGCGGCCCGCCCCAGCCGTGCCGACAGCTCCGGTACGAGGTCGTCGTCGACCTCGCCGTAGAAGGCGAGGGTGAAGTGCCAGCCGGGGCGGCCCGTCCAGCGCAGCCCGTCCGCGCCGGGCAGCGTGTGCAACCGGGCGACCTCGGCGGCGAGTTCGTCGGCGATGTCGTCCGGGGGCAGCACGGCGGCGAAGAGTCTCATGCCCCCGATCTTCCCGGTCGGCGGGGCCGTCCGCCCGGCATGATGGGCGTCATGCGGATCACCATCAGAGAAGGCGGACCCGACGACGTCCCCGTGATACTCGGCATGCTCGACAGCAGCGTGGAGTGGCTGGTCGCGCAGGGGCGCCCCGGCCAGTGGGGGACGAATCCCCTGTCCCGGAGCCCGAAGACGGTGGAGTCGGTCGCCCGGTACATCGACGAGGGCTGGGCGTACGTCGCCGAGGCGGACGGCGTACCGGCCGCCACCCTCACCCTCACCGACTCGCCCGGCGCGTATCTGGCCCATCTCCCGCCGCCCGGGGAGCCCGAGCGGTACATCCACTGGCTCGCCTCCGACCGCCGTTTCAAGGGCCACGGGGTGGGCAGCGCCCTGCTCGCGCACGCCGCCGAGGAGACCCGGCGGGCGGGCGTCGGCCTGCTGCGGGTGGACTGTTACGCGGGCGACGACCGCAAGCTCGTCGCGTACTACGAGGCCAACGGCTTCACCGCGACCGAGGCCTACACCGTCGGCGAACACGCGTGGCCGGGCCAGGTGCTGGCCCGGAGGGTGCGGCCCCCTGCCGCATCCTCCGGGTGACGCCGTACGACGTCAGGCCACGGCGGCGAGTTCCCGGGCCTCCCGGGGCACGAACCGCACGCTCGGGTGGCCGTGGTTCCAGCCCACCGCCAGGCGCAGGTTGCCCATCCGCGCCAGGACCAGGCCGATGGTGACGGCCGCGGCGGCCGAGACGGCGCCGCCCGCCGCCAGGCCCGCCCGGACGCCGTACGCGTCGGTGATCCAGCCGGCGATCGGCGCGCCGATCGGGGCGCCGCCCATGAACACCATCATGTAGAGGGCCATCACCCGGCCGCGCATGGCCGGGTCGGTGCTCATCTGGACGCTGCTGTTGGCGGTGACGTTGACCGTCATGCCGAACATGCCGATCGGGGCCATGAGCAGGGCGAACAGCCACAGGGAGGGGGCCATGGAGGCCACGATCTCCATCGTGCCGAAGGCCACCGCCCCGGCGACCAGCACCCGCATCCGGGCGGTGCCGCGCCGGGCCGCGAGCAGGGCGCCCGCCAGGGAGCCCACCGCCATCAGCGTGTTGAAGAGGCTGTAGGAGCCCGCGCCCGCGTGGAAGACGTCGTCGGCGAAGGCCGAGAGGTAGACGGGGAAGTTGAAGCCGAAGGTGCTGACGAACCCGACCAGGACGATCGTCCAGATCAGTTCGGGGCGCCCGGCGACGTACTGGAGCCCCTCGCGCAGCTGACCCTTGCCGCGCGGGGCACGCTCGACGGCGTGCAGGTCGCGCGAGCGCATCAGCAGCAGGCCGGCGAGGGGGGCGACGAAGGACAGTCCGTTGAAGAGGAACGCCCAGCCGGTCCCGACGCCGGTGATCATCACGCCTGCTACGGCGGGGCCGACCAGCCGGGCGGACTGGAAGTTCGCGGAGTTGAGGCTGACCGCGTTCTGGAGCTGGTCGGGGCCGACCATCTCGGAGACGAAGGTCTGGCGGGCGGGGTTGTCCAGGACCGTCGCGAGGCCCACGGCGAAGGCGGCGACGTAGACGTGCCAGACCTGGACGTGGCCGGAGAGGGTGAGGACGGCGAGCGCGATGCCGGTGAGGGCCATCGCGGACTGGGTGAACAGCAGTGTCCGGCGCTTGGGCAGCCGGTCGACGAGCACGCCGCCGTAGAGGCCGAAGAGCAGCATGGGCAGGAACTGGAGGGCCGTCGTGACGCCGACGGCGGTCGCGGAGCCGGTGAGGCTGAGGACCAGCCAGTCCTGGGCGATGCGCTGCATCCAGGTGCCGATGTTGGACACGACCTGGCCCATGAAGAACAGGCGGTAGTTCCTGACCTTCAGAGAGCTGAACATCGACGACTTGCGGGCGCCCGCGGCGGGCAGCTCGGCAAGGGTCTCGTGGGTGGTCGGCGCGGGGGCGGAGTCTGCTCCGGATCCCGAACTCAAAAGGGTCGCCTCCTCAAGGCCTGACGGCTGTCTACAGGTGTGCGAGTTTCTCCAGCACGGGGGCGGCGGCGCGCAGTTTCGCCCACTCGTCCTCGTCGAGGCCGTCGACCAGAGTGGCCAGGAAGGCGTTCCGCTTGGCGCGGCTCTCCGCGAGCATGGCCTCGGCCTGCTCGGTCTTGGTGACGACCTTCTGGCGGCGGTCCTCGGGGTGCGGCTCCAGCCGGACCAGACCCTTGGCCTCCAGCAGCGCCACGATGCGGGTCATCGAGGGCGGCTGCACGTGCTCCTTGCGGGCGAGCTCGCCCGGGGTGGCACTGCCGCAGAGGGAGAGGGTGCCGAGCACCGACATCTCGGTGGGGCTCAGCGACTCGTCGACCCGCTGGTGCTTGAGGCGACGGGACAGCCGCATCACGGCTGAACGCAGGGAGTTCACGGCGGCAGCGTTGTCGCCATGGGTGAGGTCAGGCATCTCTTTAGGATAACTCATTACCCTGGCTAAACAAGCTGGGGGGTGCCGGGATTCCCCGTGACCCCGGCCACGGAAACCTCGCCATCACTCGAACGAGTGAGTAGGCAGCGGAAAGAGACCGGACTGCGGTACGTGCCCGCGACCCTCGTCTCATGGGGACCAGTGTGCTCAGCCTGCGGATAGACGAGGAGCTGCTCGAACGGCTCCGGCAGCATGCCGCGAAAAGGGGAATGAGCGTCCAGGACTATGTCGTCCAGACGCTCATTCGCGATGACTTCGACGAGCGGTTCCAGACCGCCGTCGAGGAGACGGAGAAGTTCTACGGGCTCACCTGAGCCACCGCCGCGGGCGGGCGGGGATCAGGTGAGGCCGAGGGCCGGCATCAGGTGAGGCCGAGGGCCGGCATCAGGTAGTAGAAGGCGAAGACGGCGGAGACCACGTACATGGGCACCGGGACCTCCCGGCCACGCCCGGCCGCCAGGCGCAGCAGCACGAAGGTGATGAAGCCCATGCCGATGCCGTTGGTGATCGAGTAGGTGAACGGCATCATCACCATGGTGATGAAGGCCGGGATGGCGATGGTGAGGTCGGCCCAGTCGATCTCCTTGACCGAACCGGCCAGGATCAGGAAGCCCACCGCGAGCAGCGCCGGGGTGGCGGCCTGGGACGGGACCATGGTGGCGACCGGCGTGAGGAACAGCGCGACGGTGAAGAGGCCGCCGGTGACGACGTTCGCGAGGCCGGTGCGGGCGCCCTCGCCGACGCCGGCCGTGGACTCCACGAAGGCGGTGGTGGCGGAGGAGGAGCTGGCACCGCCCGCGGCGACCGCCAGGCCGTCGACGAAGAGGACCTTGTTGATGCCGGGCATCTCGCCCTTGGCGTTGGTCAGCTTGGCCTCGTCGCTGACGCCCATGATCGTGCCCATCGCGTCGAAGAAGCACGACAGCAGGACCGTGAAGACGAAGAGGACGCCGGTCAGGACGCCGACCTTGCCGAAGCCACCGAACAGGCTGAACTCGCCGATGAGCCCGAAGTCGGGGGTGGCGACGGGGTTGCCGGGCCACTCGGGGGTGGTGAGACCCCAGGACGGGATCGTCGCGACCGCGTTGATGATCAGCGCGAGGACGGTCATCGCGACGATCGAGATGAGGATCGCGCCGGGCACCTTGCGGGTGATCAGGGCCAGCGTGAGCAGGGCGCCCAGGATGAAGACGAGGACCGGCCAGCCGTTCAGGTGACCGTCGGCGCCGAGCTGGAGCGGGACGGTGGTGTGGGCGGCGTCCGGGATGCGGCTGACGAAGCCGGAGTCGACGAGCCCGATCAGCATGATGAACAGGCCGATACCGATGCTGATCGCCTTGCGCAGGCCGAAGGGCACCGCGTTCATGACGCGCTCACGCAGACCGGTGGCGACCAGGAGCATGACCACGAAGCCCGCGAGCACGACCATGCCCATGGCGTCCGCCCAGGACATCCGGGGGGCGAGCTGGAGGGCGACCACCGAGTTCACGCCGAGGCCGGCGGCCAGGGCGATGGGTACGTTGCCGATGACGCCCATGAGGAGCGTGGTGAAGGCGGCCGTGACACAGGTGGCGGTGACCAGCTGACCGTTGTCGAGCTGGTGCCCGTACATGTCCTTCGCGCTGCCGAGGATGATCGGGTTCAGCACGATGATGTACGCCATCGCGAAGAAGGTGGCGAAACCACCCCGGATCTCACGGGGCAGCGTGCTGCCCCGTTCGGTGATCCTGAAGTAACGGTCGAGGGCGCCGAAGAGGGGCGTGGCTCCCGGCTGTTCAGGGGCGGGGATCTTGGCGGGGGCCGACGTGGGCATCTTTTGGCGTTTCCTACGAAGAGAAGTGGTCAGTACCAAACCGTTTCAGTATGAACATATAGCGTTCGGATCGGCCATCTCCGCGCGTAGACCCGACCGCCTCGTAAGCTGAGCACCATGAAGAAGTGGATCCCTGAACACGAGGCGCCGGAGCCCCTGGAGGGCCCCGTGGTCGCCACCGTCACCGGCGGCACGATCCTCTGGTTCGTCCTCTTCCTCGTCCAGCTCCCCTTCTACGGCTGGTACGACGACCACGGCCACCTGTGGTGGATCTGGACGTGCCTCGCGGGCGCCGGACTCGGCCTCATCGGCATCTGGTACGTCCGCGGACGGGACGCTGCGATCAAGCGGGACGCGGCGAGCGGGCCGACCGGGCCCGCGGGCCCGGTCACCGACTAGGGGCTGTCCCCCAGGCCGGTCCCGGGCCGCTACTACCGAGGTACTGGACGCCACCGCGCCCGTCCTCCCGAAGTCGGATCTTCGGCATCCTCGGGGGGTGAACCCCCAGATCCGCACGTACCGTCGATCCCATGGCCCACACCGACGCCCCCGCCTCCGTGCCCACGGCGACCGGCCTCACCGCCGCCGAGGTCGCGGAGCGCGTCGCGCGTGGCCAGGTGAACGACGTACCCGTCCGCAGCAGCCGCTCCGTCGGCGAGATCGTCCGGGCGAACGTCTTCACCCGGTTCAACGCGATCATCGGCGTCCTCTGGGTGGTCATGCTGTTCGTCGCCCCCATCCAGGACGGCCTGTTCGGCTTCGTGATCCTCGCCAACACCGGCATCGGCATCATCCAGGAATGGCGGGCGAAGCAGACCCTGGACTCCCTCGCGGTCGTCGGCGAGGCCCGGCCCACCGTCCGCCGCGACGGCACGGCCGTCGAGGTCTCCACCGCCGCACTCGTCCTGGACGACCTCATCGAGATCGGCCCCGGGGACAAGGTCGCCGTGGACGGGGTGTGCGTCGAGGCGGACGGGCTGGAGATCGACGAGTCACTGCTCACCGGCGAGGCCGACCCCGTCGTCAAGCGGCCGGGCGACCAGGTCATGTCGGGCAGCTTCGTGGTGGCCGGCGGCGGCGCCTTCCAGGCCACGAAGGTCGGCCGGGAGGCCTACGCCGCCCAGCTCGCCGAGGAGGCCTCCCGCTTCACGCTCGTCCACTCCGAACTGCGCTCCGGCATCTCCACGATCCTCAAGTACGTGACCTGGATGATGGTCCCGGCCGCAATCGGCCTGGTCGTCACGCAGCTCTTCGTCAAGAACAACGACCTCAAGGAGTCCATCGCCCGCACCGTCGGAGGCATCGTCCCGATGGTCCCCGAGGGGCTCGTCCTGCTCACCTCGGTCGCCTTCGCGATCGGCGTCATCCGACTCGGCCGAAAACAGTGCCTGGTGCAGGAGCTGCCGGCCATCGAGGGTCTCGCCCGCGTCGACACGGTCTGCCTGGACAAGACCGGCACGCTCACCGAGGGCGGCATGGACGTCACCGGGCTCAGCACGCTCGACGGCTACGACGAGTCGTACGTCCGCCGGGTGCTCGGGGCCCTCGGCGAGTCCGACCCGAGGCCCAACGCCTCCCTGCAGGCGATCATCGACGCCTATCCGGACGTCGAGGACTGGCGCTGCACCGAGTCGCTGCCCTTCTCCTCCGCCCGCAAGTACAGCGGCGCCAGCCTCAGCGAGGGCAACGGGGAGAACGGCACCTGGCTGCTGGGGGCGCCGGACGTGCTGCTGGACGACGGCGATCCCGCCCTCGCCGAGACCGAGCGGCTCAACGAGCAGGGCCTGCGGGTGCTCCTGCTGGCCCGCGCCGCCCGCGACCTCGACGACCCCGAACCCGCACGCGGCGCCAGGCCCGCCGCACTCGTCGTCCTCGAACAGCGGCTGCGGCCGGACGCCGCCGACACCCTGCGCTACTTCGCGGAGCAGGACGTCCGCGCCAAGGTCATCTCCGGCGACAACGCGGTGTCGGTGGGGGCGGTGGCCGCGAAGCTCGGGCTGGACGGCCGTACGGTCGACGCGCGCCGGCTGCCCGCCGAGCAGGAGGGCATGGGCCGGGCGCTGGACGAGGGCACGGTGTTCGGCCGGGTCACCCCGCAGCAGAAGCGGGACATGGTGGGCGCGCTCCAGTCGCGCGGGCACACGGTCGCGATGACCGGGGACGGCGTCAACGACGTCCTCGCGCTGAAGGACGCCGACATCGGCGTCGCGATGGGCTCGGGATCCGAGGCCACCCGGGCGGTCGCGCAGATCGTGCTGCTGAACAACAGTTTCGCGACCCTGCCGTCGGTGGTGGCGGAGGGCCGGCGGGTCATCGGCAACATCACCCGCGTGGCGACCCTGTTCCTGGTCAAGACGGTCTACTCGGTGCTGCTGGCCCTGCTGGTGGTCTGCTGGCAGGTCGAATACCCCTTCCTGCCCCGGCACCTGACGCTGCTGTCCACCCTCACCATCGGCATCCCGGCCTTCTTCCTCGCCCTCGCCCCCAACAAGGAACGGGCCCGGCCGCACTTCGTACGACGGGTGATGCGGTACTCGATCCCGGGCGGGGTGACGGCCGGGGTCGCGACCTTCGTCACCTACCTGATCGCCCGTCACCACTACACCGGCGCGGGCTCGTTGGAGGCCGAGACCAGCGCCGCGACCCTCACGCTGTTCCTGATCTCGATGTGGGTGCTGGCGATCATCGCCCGGCCCTACACCTGGTGGCGGGTGCTGCTGGTGGCCTCGATGGGCGCGGCGTTCGTGCTGGTGCTGGTGGTCCCGTGGCTTCAGGACTTCTTCGCGCTGAAGCTGATCGGGATGACCATGCCGTGGATCGCGGTGGGGGTCGCGGCGGTGGCGGCGGTCGCCCTGGAGTTCTCCTGGAAATGGGTCGACCGCCGTTTCCCGGCCTAGGTGGCTGCGTGACGCCTTACTTGACGTCGACGAAGTCGCCCGCCGCGCTGACCGCCGGGGTCGTCGTGGTGCCGGCGAAGCTGTAGCGGTAGTAGCCGTCGGCGGCGGCCTTGACCGTGGTCTTCAGGGCGCCGGTCGAGCTGGTCTTCACGGTCTTGACCGTGGTGTAGGTGGTGCTGCCCTTCTTCTTGAACTGGAGCTTCACCGGCTGGGCCGCGTAGCCGCCGAGCTTGTTGGTGTCCCAGTTGGCGCGGGTCAGCTTGCCCGTGACGGTGAGGGTCTTGCCCTTCTTCACCGGCTCCGGAGTCGCGTCGGCCGTCAGCTGGGCCTGGCGCTGCACGTTGACGGCGCCCAGGTTGCTCTGCCACTTGAGGTCGGCTTCGCCGGTGGCGTCGTGCGGGACGGCGAGCGCGCCGACCTTCCACGTGCCGGCCTGGCTGTTGGCCAGGTCGTCGTACGCGCTGGAGACGGTGGGCCGGAACTGGATCTTGGCGGTGCAGCTGAGGACCGTCGTGGAGACGGCCTTGCAGGTGCCCGGCTCGTCACCGGCGATGATCTGGGCGTTCTCGTTGAGCGTGGTGCCCCGGTAGAGCATCGGGCCGTTGTCGAAGGAGCTCGCGCTCAGGCTCGCGGGCTTCGTCACGGTGTACGTGGCGGTGACGGTGACCTTGGCCGAGGGGCCGACCACGACGGCCTTGCCCGCGTTGACCTTCATGTTGGAGAAGGTGACGTTCGGCGCCGCCGTCGGGGCGGCCTGGGCGGCCGGGACGGCGAGGGCGGACAGGGCGAGGGCGCCGGAGGAGGCGACCACGAGGGCGCGTATGCGCATTGCGTTCCCCAGATGGGAGAGAGATCTCGGAGTCTGTTGACTCATCGGGTGAGATCCATGACGGACGGGGCCAGTTGTGCGGCGCAAGGTAAGAGTTGCGCCAGAGCGCCGAACGGCCGGCCCCGGAAATCCGGAACCGGCCGTTCTCCGCTACGGCGTCCTGCTTGTCGCTTGACGTACGACGACTACTTGACGTCGATGAAGTCGCCCGCGGCCTTGACCGCCGGGGCGGACGTGGTGCCGACGAAGCTCCAGCGGTAGTAGCCGTCCACGCTCGCCTTGACGGTGGTCTTCAGACCGCCGGTCGAGGTGGTCTTGACCGACTTCACCGTGGAGTAGGTGGTGGAGTTCTTCTTGCGGAACTGGAGCTGGGCGTAGACGCCGGAGTAGCCGGTGTACTTGGCGGTGTCCCAGTTGGCACGGGTCAGGCTGCCCGTGACGGTGATGGTGCTGCCCTTCTTCACCGGCTCCGGCGCCGCGTTGACCGTCAGCTTGGACAGCCGCTGGAGCTTGGTGGTGGCCAGGGCGTCGCCCTCGGCGTAACCGACCTTGGTCCAGTCGATGTCGTCGTCGGTGTACGGGTCGACGTCGTTCCAGTCGATGACGTAGCCGAGCGCCTTCCAGGTGGTGGCGTCGGCGTTGTAGAGCTCCTCACCCGGGAGGATGTCGATCGTGCCCTTGCAGGAGGCGACCGTGGCCGAGGTGTTGGTGCAGGTGGGCCAGTCGTCGCCGACGAGGATGTTGGTCGGGTCGTTGAACGCGCCGCGGTAGATGATCAGGTCCAGCTCGGTGTCGTCCGCGGTGACGTCGACGCCCGCGCCGTGCGTGACCGTGAAGGTGACCGGGGCCGTGACCTTGCCACTGATGCCGGCGACGATCGGCTTGCCGCCGTTGATCCTGACGTTGCCGAACTTGGCGTCCAGCGCGTACGGGGTGCCGGTGTCGGCGGGGGTCGAACCGGTGAAGGCGCTCTTGCCGGAGGTGGCCGCGTGGAGGGCCTTCAGGGTGTCGACGGGGTTGTGCGAGTCGCTGCCGGTGGCCTGCGCGGCCGGCACGGCGAAGGCGGACAGGGCCAGGGCGCCGGTGACGGCGGCCACGGTGGCTCGTATGCGCATGAATGTCCCAAGGGGATCAAGGGGCTCTCCGGGCGGGTGTCACCAGCGAGCCCAAGTGGTCGACGAGCCTGTCGGCTCGCATGATCAGATTCCTGAAACCGGAAAATGGTTGTACGGAAAACTGCCGCCCGGACGGGCAGCCGTTCTCGAGTGCGCCCGTGCCTACTTGACGTCGACGAAGTCGCTCGCGGCCGTGACCGCCGCCGTGTTCGTGGTGCCCACGAAGGTGTAGCGGTAGTTGCCGTCCGCCGTCGCCTTGACGGTGGTCTTCAGACCGCCGGTCGAGGTCGTCTTGACGGTCTTCAGGGTGCTCCACTTGGTGGAGCCCTTCTTCTTGTACTGGAGCTGCACCGACTGGGCTCCGTAGCCGCCGAACTTGAGCGTCTCCCAGTTGGCGCGGGTGAGGGAGCCGGTCACGGTGATGGTCTTGCCCTTCTTCACCGGCTCCGGCGTCGCGTTGACCGTCAGCTTGGAGAAGCGCTGGAAGTGGAAGGAACCGGCCTTCTCCTTCCACACGAAGTCGCCGTCGTTGGCGTCGATCCACGCGTCGACGTACCAGGTGCCGGCGTTCTTGTTGCTGAAGTAGTCGGTCCTCGGGTCCACCTTCACGGAGGCGGTGCACGTGGAGGTGGTGGTGCTGACCTTCTTGCACGTCGGCGTGCCGGTCATCTCGAAGCCGTAGTCGGGGCCCGTCAGCGTGAAGTGCTCGGCGCTCTTGATGCCGGAGTTGTCCGTGGCGGTCACGCTGATGGAGATGGTCTTCGCCGCGTTGGTGGAGACGGGCACCTTGTTGTCACCGTCGACGACGACCTTGGTGATCCGGGTGTCACCGCTGCCGCCGTCGCTCGGCGCGGCCTGCGCGACGGGAACGGCCAGGCCCGCGAGGGCCAGAGCGCCGAAGGAGACGGCGGCGGTGGCGCGGATGCGCATAGGTTTTCCCCCCGTTGAGAATCACGATTCACGGGAAGAGACTCGTACCCCAGTGCGACGGTTGCACGTTCGATGGAGAAATTACGGAGAAGATGTGAGCGCCCCCGCGGATGACCGCGAGGGCGCTCGAACGCGGACCGCGACGCCGTCAGTCGAACCAGCGGTCGCGGGCCAGCTCCGCGGTCCGTGACGGGTCCTCCAGCAGGGCGGCGACCTCGAAACGGCGCGGCCACTGCCGCGCCGCCCAGGCCAGGCCGGCGGCGACGCCCTCCAGGGTCGCGGCGTGCAGAACGCCGTCGTCGGTCAGCCGCCAGTCGATCTCCACGCCGTCCACGACGAGCTCCTCGTGCTCGACGTACGTGCCAGGAGTGCGCGGCCCGAGCAGCGCCCGCACCGACTCCGGTACGTCGTGCTCGACACCCTCGGAGTCGACCTGCCCGGTCACGGACTCGCTCAGCCGCCGCACCTGGAACAGCTCGGCCAGCTCGGCGGCGTGGGACGGCCGTACCGGAAGCAGCGGCACACCCTCGGTGAAGGGCAGCAGATCGGGCGAGTCGACGACGACGGCCTCGGCCGCGTCCACGACCTCGACCCGCCCGTCGACGACCGCCCGCAGGTCGTCCGGGAGGGTCACCTGCTCGGGATCCAGCTCGGCCAACGCACCGTAGAGGCCGTGCAGTTGGGAGGCCGCGACGGATCGTTCCGGGTCGGCGAGGCGGTCGAGGAGTTCGGCGGCGCCGCCGGGCTCCTCGAGCAGCGCGGCCACGGAGGTCCGCACGCCGAGGGCGTGCAGCACCTGCTCGTCGTCGAAGCCGGCGGCGTCGGCCTCCTCGTACAGCCCGTGCAGGAGCGGATCCCCGCCGGCCGCGAGCAGACCGGCCGGGCGGCGGCCGTCGAGCACCGGGTTCCCGCGCAGCCACCAGGCGGTGTACGGCCGGACGACCTCGTGGGTGCCGTCGGGCAGCAGGATCCGCACGGGCTGGGTGAGGGCGTCCCGCAGCGGCGGCCGGGCGAGCAGCGCGAGGGCCTGGGGCCAGCGGTCCTCGTCGACGAGGTCGAGGTCGCGGACGGCGACCAGCTCGGTGGCGACGGGAGGCACCGGGCTGTCGGGGAACCGGTCGAGGATGTCCTCGCACCACACGTCGACGGCGTCCAGCAGGCCCGCGTCGTCGGGCTCGGCGAAGTCCCCTTCGCGGGGCTCCAGTTCGTCCGGGTCGAGGACGACGTCGGTGGCGCGGACGAGCGCGAAGTTCGCGAGAACACCACAGGCGGCGAGGGGCTGTTCGCCCCACCGGTCCGCCAGTTCGGCGTCGACGAAGGCGAGTTCGTCCTCCCGGACGACGGAGGCGAACGGGCTTCCCGGCAGCACCAGTTCACCGGCGGGGACGAGTTCGCCCTCCTCGTCGGGCAGCGCGAGGGCGCCGAGCCAGGGTTCGTCGCCGGGGTCCAGACCGGCGTCGCGGACCAGCGCGAGCACGGTGTCGGCGAGTTCCTCGGCGTCCGGGGTGTCCTGCTCGTCCCAGGCGCCGCCGTCGTCGTCCAGGGACGCGGCCACGGCGGCCCGCACCTGCGGCGTGGTCAGGACGGCGCGGGGGGTGGCGGGCAGCGCGCCGAGCTTCTCCAGGAGGGGGTGCGCGGCGTCCCGGTGGGCGACCTTGAGGCCGAGGCGGGCGAGGATCTCCGGGTCGGGACCGGCCCCGTCCGCGGTGGGCAGCAGCACCTGGCGGGGGCCGATGGTGGTCCGCATTCCCCCAGTACCGAAAGCCTGGGAGGTACCCCCGGCCAGCGGTACCGGCAGCCCCGAGAGCCGGTCCGGGTCCACACCGGCCAGGCTGTCGTAGAGCCGGTACCACCACTGCGGGTCCTTCTCCAGGCCGGCCAGCCGGTCCACCGCGTCGGCGAGCGGGATCCGGGCGACGCCCAGCGTACGCAGCTCGACGCGCCGCTCCAGTCCGGCGGGCAACAGGGTGGGCAGCACCTCCGCCAGCACCCGTACGGTGTCGGCGCCGGCGCCCTCGACGACCTCGGCGTCCCGGGGCCGCAGCGCCTCCGGAAGCTCGATCACGCCGACCCCGTCGGCCCCGTCGCCTTCCCCGTCCTCGGGGACTGGCCGGACGGCGGGCGGCAGGAATGCGGTCCGCGGCAGCCGCTCCAGGATCGCCTGGCGGAGCGCCCCGTCGAGCTCCCCCTTGCCCAGCGGCCCGGGCACGAGGTCGATGATCCCCGCGCCCACCGGCCGCCAGCCCGCGAGGAGTTCGGCGTACGCGTCGGCCGCGCGCCGCACCAGGTGGTCGGTGAGCGGGCCGGGGGCGGCGTGCCGGCGGGTGGTGTCGAGCGGGAAGGAGGCGATGAGCAGGGCGGGGACGCCGAGGGGCTCGTCGCTGGGGGTGGGGGCGTGCACGACGGGGGTGGTGCGGGGCCTGGCGGGCGAACCGTCGTCGTCGACCGGTACGGCCCAGGTGACCGACCAGTGGGGACGCAGCCGCTCCTCCACCGGGCGGTCGACGAGGAGGTCGGGCGTGAGGGGGCCTTGCACGGCGGCGACGCGCCAGCGGGTGGTCCCGTCCCGCGTGTCCGCCACGACGGTGAGGGCGTCGTCGTCGGCGTCGGTGTCCCGGCGCAGGACGCGGGGCGCGTCGTCGCCGATCTCGATCACCACCTCTTCCAGGCCCGGGAGGGCGAGCAGGAGGGCGTCGTCGACGGCGGTGAGGAGGCGTTCGGCGAGGTCGGCGGCCGCGGTGTCCCGCAGCGGCAGGATGACGGCCGTGTCGTACGGGTCCGGGGCGGTGCCCTGGGCGGCGAACGGCAGCCGGAGCAGGGGCACATGCCCGTCCCGCCGCCGGACCTCGTCGCCGAGCCCCGGGCTGTGCCGGGCGGTCTCGGAGGCGAGCGCGCGGGCCTCGGCCAGGTCCCAGCGGACACCGCCGTGCCGCCCGACCACGGCGGGCTCGTCGGTGACGGCGAGGACGGCGGCGAAGCCGACACCGAACCGCCCGACGGCCACGGCCGACTGCCGGGCCTCGCGCTTGGCGGAGGCGCGGAGGGTGGCGAGGGACTCCACACCGGTGGCGTCCAGGGGCGCGCCGGTGTTGGCGGCGACGAGGACGCCGTCACGGAGGGTGAGCCGCAGCCGCCCGGGCACGTCGGCCCTGGCCGCGGCGTCGGCGGCGTTCTGAGCGAGCTCGACGACGAGCCGGTCCCGGTACCCGCCGAGGACCAGGTCCTCCTCGGCGTTGGCGTCCTCCCGGAAACGGGCGGGGCTCGTCGCCCAGGCGTCCAGGACTCCGCGACGCAGGCGGGCCGTGCCGAAGGGGTCCGCGCCCTCGGGTGCCGGCCGCACGAACTTGCTCACGTTCACTCTCCTCATCGGCGTGGGCTCGAAGGTACCGCGAGCCGAAGCACCGCCAGACCGTCCCACGAACCCGTCCCGGGAGCCCGGCCACCCCTCACATCACAATCACACAACAACTGAGCCCCCACAGGCCACAAGACCCTCACCTGGGCTCCCCCAGCCCCTCGCAGAACACCGGGTGCAACGGTCAGGGCGGGACGTCGGGGTGCTCTGGAGGGGCCGCTGGCGGCCCTGAGGCCGGCCTGTGGCCCGGGGGCCGGGGCGGGGCTGGGCTGTGGGCCCTGGGGCTGGGCTGTGGCCCTGGGGCCGGGCCGCCCCGGCGCTGGGCTCAGCCCTGGCAGCCGCCCGCTCGGGCCCGCAAGGCCGGATCGGCCCGGAGAGGGATCCGCTCCCCGCGGCGGGCCTGGGCCGGGGCCGCCTTGGCGCTGGGCGCCCTGAGGACCGGGCTGAGCGCCTGGCAGGCGGCCGATGCGGCCCCGCAGGGCCGGATCGCCCGGAGAGCCCGCGCGGCACCGCAGAAACCCGGCCGGCCCCGGTAGGGAGCCGGATCGGCCCCGGTGGGAGGACGGCACGGTCCCCGGTGGGGGCGGGGCTAGGAGTGGCCCAGTTCTGCGGTGTCCTCGTCCGTTTTCTCCGGGACCGAGCCCGAGTCCGCCGCCGGGCGGAGGGGGAACGGGTCGACCCGGGTCTCGTCGATCACCGGCGGAGCGGGCCGCGGGGGCGTCGGCATGACCGCCGCCTCCGAGTGGCCGCCGCAGCCGTACGCCAGGGAGACCACCCGGCCGTCGGCCGGGGAGAACTCGTTGGCGCAGACGCCGAAGGCCTGCCCGAGGGAGCCGCCGATCGGAGTGAGGAAACCGCAGCTCACACAGGACGCGGGGGCCGCCTGGGCCATGGGCGTCTTGGGGCCGAAGCCGTCCTCCCAGCGGTCGGCCGCGGTGTGCAGGCCGTAGCGGGAGAGGACCCGGGCGCGACGCAGGCCCAGTTCCTCGGCGACCGCGGCGATGGTGCCCCGGCGCGGAGCCGACGGAAGGGCCGCGGGCGGGGCCGGCGTCACCTCCGCGTCCTCCGCCTCCACCAGCTCGGCCATCTCCTCGGAGAGGGGCGAGTTCGGCGTCGGCTCGTCCGAGTCGAAGTAACCCGGCTGGAGGCGCGGATCGTCCTCACCGGTGTAGCCGGGCTCCAGACGCAGATCCTCCGCGTCCGTGGGGAGGAGGTCGCCGGGGCCCATGTCGCCGGGGCGCAGCCGGTCGCTCCACGGAACCCATTCGGGAGCCAGGACCGCGTCCGGGCCGGGAAGCAGGACCACCTCGTCGAGCGTGACGACCTTGGCGCGCGAGGCCCGCGCCACCGTCGCCGCCCAGCGCCAGCCGCGGTAACCCAGTTCCTTGCACTCGAAGTAGTGGGTGACCACCCGGTCGCCCTCGGAGAGCAGCCCCGCATGCTCGCCGACCACGCCGGGGGCGGCTGCCTCCTCGGCTGCGGCGCGTGCGAGGTCGACGGCCTCGGCGCACAGGCGGTCGGGGGTGCGGCTTCGCGTGGTCGCTGCGCTCACAGGTATCGCTTCTCTCCTACGCCGTCTCTCGGTGCGCCGGCCTGAAGGCGGCGGGTGCGGACGGAGCGGCTGGGGGTACCTCCCAGGCTCTTCAAGCACTGGGGGAGTGCCGCGTCGACGTCCGCGCCCGATCGCGCTCGGGCGCACCTGCTGTCATCCATTCTGCGGGATGGCCGGGAGGCGCGCGGCCGAGAACAATCGCCACGGCGCGCTACGCACGCTACCTGCTCGCGGACGCTCGGCCTACACCGACGGGACGTTTCCCGCTCACAGAAGCCGCCGAACCGCCGCCGAACCCTCTCCCGACCGGCCCGGCGCGGCGACGATCACACGCCCATACGCGCGGTAACCGCACTACGTACCGCTTTTCCGGGGCACTATGACGGGGTGGCAGCCGCGAGGACACCCCAGGGCGCCACCGGGATCGGTGCGACGAAGGGGAACAAGGGGAGGAGCCGGGTGAGCGGTTCGGGCCGGATCAGCGGGTCCGTCCGCGCGGTCGGCCGTGCCCTGCACTTCCCGTTCACCGGCACCGCCCGCGGGATCCGGAAGGCCACCCACGCGCACGGCGCCGGCGAGTCCGGCCTCGGCAAGCTGATCGAGCTGCACGGCGTGAACGGCGCCGGCGATGTCATGATCACCATCGCGCTCGCCTCCACCGTGTTCTTCTCGGTGCCCACCGACGAGGCCCGCGGGCGGGTCGCGTTGTACCTCGCCATCACCATGGCCCCCTTCACCGTCCTCGCCCCCGTGATCGGCCCCCTGCTGGACCGGCTCCCGCACGGGCGGCGCGCCGCCATGGCCGGGTCCATGCTGGCCCGCGCGCTCCTCGCGCTCGTGCTGTCCGGGGCCGTCGCCACCGGCAGCATCGAGATGTATCCGGCCGCGCTCGGCGTCCTCGTCTCCTCCAAGGCGTACGGCGTGGTCAGAAGCGCCGTGGTGCCCCGGCTGCTGCCGCCCAGGTTCTCCCTGGTCAAGGCCAACTCGCGGGTCACCCTCGGTGGTCTCCTCGCCACCGGGATCGCCGCGCCCGTCGGGGCGGGACTGCAGGCCCTCGGGCCGCGCTATCCGCTCTACGGCGCCTTCGTGATCTTCGTGGCCGGTACGTTCCTGTCCTTCTCGCTGCCCCGCAAGGTCGACTCCGCCAAGGGCGAGGCCGTGGCGCTGCTCGCCGCCGACGAACAGCATCTGCACGGCCCGCACCGGCAGCCGGTGAAGCGGCCGGGCCTCAGGACGGTCGGCATCGCCGTCACGCACGCCCTCGCCGCCAACGCCGCCCTGCGCTGGCTGTCCGGGTTCCTGACCTTCTTCCTGGCGTTCCTGCTGCGCGAGCACCCGCTGACGGGGCAGAGCGCGGCCGTGTCGCTGGGCATGGTGGCGGTGTCGGCGGGCGTGGGCAACGCGCTCGGGACGGCGGTGGGGGCGTGGCTGCGTTCCAAGGCCCCGGAGCTGATCATCGTGACGGTCGTCGCCGTCGTGCTGGGCGCGGCGATCACCGCCGCGGTGTTCTTCGGGGCGTTCCTGGTGGCGTGCATGGCGGCGGTCGCCGGGTTCTCGCAGGCCCTGGCCAAGCTGTCCCTTGACGCGCTGATCCAGCGGGACGTGCCGGAGCTGGTGCGCACCTCGGCGTTCGCCCGCTCGGAGACGCTGCTCCAGGTGTGCTGGGTGTTCGGCGGCGCGGTCGGCATCGTGATGCCGCTGAACGGCGCGCTGGGCCTGTCGGTGGCCGCCGCGGTGGTCGCGCTGGGCTGGCTGACGACGGTCCGCGGTCTGCTGTCCTCGGCGCGGCACGGGAGCGGTGCGAAGCCCCGCGTGGCGTAACCGCGTGGCGTAACACACAGCCACGTCGCCCCCCACGTAAAGAGACGGCCGGGCGTGCCCGATAGCCTTCCGCCATGACCACGATGCCCCGCGGCGGAGCCGCTGATGTACCTGGCGTTGCGCGACGCCGCCGCGTCGTCGCCGCCGCCGGCGCCGTTTCCGCCGGCCTGCTCGTCCTGTCGGCCTGCGACAAGCCGACGCCGCTCTCCACGATCACCGTCGGCCGCACCTCGGTCAGCTCCGAGGCCACCTGTGGCGGGGAGGGTGACACCCTCCAGGCCGCCGCGCTGACCAAGTGCCTCGCGGACAAGGACATCAAGTCGATCACCGTCGACCCGGACGAGACCGTCCGCTTCGGCGTCGACCCCGACGTGGCCGACAAGCGCTGGACGATCCTGATGAACGGTCAGCCGCTCACCGAGGACAGCGACAAGACCTACCGCACGATCCCGGGCAGCGTGTTCTTCAACGCCCAGTACGGCGCCCAGGGCGACTCCACCCTCGTCTCCATCAAGGCCGGCGACGGGAAGAAGGACAGCCAGGCGGTGACCGGCCTGTGGTCGTTCAAGCTCAAGAAGGACGACTGACCACGTCCCGCACCCGCGTCCTCGTGGCCACCGCCGTCCCCGCCGAACGGGACGCGGTGGCCCGGGCGCTGTCCGGGCCCGGCCGCGAGATCCGGCTGCCGGGGGTGACCCTGCACCGCGCGGACGAGCCCTGTGACCTCCTCGCCGCCGGGGTCGGCCCGGCCCTGGCCGCCTCCTCCGTCTCGGCCGCCCTCACGGTCGCCGCGCTGAGCGGCGACCCCTACGCTCTCGTCGTCTCGACGGGCATCGCCGGCGGCTTCGCGCCCGACGCCCCCGTCGGCTCCCTGGTCCTCGCCGACGAGATCACCGCCGCCGACCTGGGCGCCGAGACCGCCGACGGCTTCCTGCCCGTCACCGAGCTGGGCTTCGGCACCGTCACCCACCGTCCGCCCGAGTCCCTCGTACGAGAGACCGCGGCCGCCACCGGGGCCCTGACCGGCGTCGTCCTGACCGTCTCGACGGTCACCGGCACCGCCGCCCGGGCCGCCGCCCTGCGCGCGCTGCACCCGCGCGCCCTCGCCGAGGCGATGGAGGGCTTCGGGGTCGCCGAGGCCGCCGCCGCGCACGGCGTACCCGTGCTGGAGATCCGCGCGGTCTCCAACCCCGTCGGCCCGCGCGACCGCGACGCCTGGCGCATCGGCGCCGCGCTCGCCGCCCTGACCACGGCCTTCGGGAAGCTCACACCCGTCCTGGAGAGTTGGAACCCACATGACCGGTGACGATCTGAAGATCGCGTACTCGCCCTGCCCGAACGACACGTTCGTCTTCGACGCCCTCGCCCACGGCCGGGTGCCGGGCGCGCCCGGCTTCGACGTGACGTTCGCGGACATCGACATCACCAACGGCATGGCCGAGCGCGGTGAGTTCGACGTGCTGAAGGTGTCGTACGCCGTGCTGCCGTACGTCCTCGACGCGTACGCGCTGCTGCCGTGCGGGGGCGCGCTGGGCCGGGGCTGCGGCCCGCTGGTGCTGACGCGGGAGGGCGGGAGCGCCGGGGGCTCCGACGCGGTCGGCGGTGCGGGACTGACCGGCCGCACGGTCGCCGTGCCGAGCGAGAGGTCGACGGCCTACCTGCTGTTCCGGCTCTGGGCGGCGGAGCAGGTGCCGGGGGGCGTCGGCGAGATCGTCGTCATGCCGTTCCACGAGATCATGCCGGCCGTGCGGGACGGAAAGATCGACGCGGGGCTGGTGATCCACGAGGCCCGCTTCACCTACCGCGACTACGGGCTGCACAAGCTCGCGGACATGGGCGAGCACTGGGAGTCCACGACCGGCCTGCCGATCCCGCTCGGCGCCATCATCGCCAAGCGCTCACTGGGCACGCAGGCCCTCACCCGGCTCGCCGACTCGATCCGCGCCTCCGTACGCGCCGCCTGGGACGCCCCCGAGGTCTCCCGCCCGTACGTCATGGAACACGCCCAGGAAATGGACCCGTCCGTCGCCGACCAGCACATCGGTCTGTACGTCAACGAGTTCACGGCGGACCTGGGCGAGGACGGCTATGCGGCGGTCAGGGGATTGCTGACGCGTGCGGCGGCCGAGGGGCTGTTGCCGCCCCTCGGCCCGGATGCACTCGATTTCCCGTAACGCCCTCGCGGGGATACCGATTTTCCGCCCGGCGGTACCGGTCAGACGTCCAACTGGTCGGCGACCGCGCGCAGCAGTCCGGCAATCTGCTTGCCGGAGGTCTTCTCCGGGTATCGGCCCTTCTCGAGCATCGGCGTGATGTTCTCGAGGAGGGTGGTCAAGTCCTGCACGATGGAAGCCAGTTCGTCGGGCTTCTTGCGCTGTGCGGCGGCGACCGAAGGGGTCGGGTCGAGAATGACGACGGAGAGGGCCTGGTCGCCGCGCTGTCCGGCGACGACGCCGAACTCCACTCGCTGGCCCGGCTTCAGTGCCTCGACTCCGGCAGGCAGGACGGAGGAATGGACGAAGACGTCACCGCCGTCGTCACGGGAGAGAAAGCCGAAGCCCTTCTCGCTGTTGAACCACTTGACCTTGCCGGTAGGCACGTCTGTCCTCGTCCTCGTACTCGTCGGAAAGCTGCTTCTCGACACCGAAACAGCTCTGAACGGCTCTGGATAGCACTCGGGCGGGTCGACCACGACCCGCCGGTACCAAGGCTAATGGTCTTCGGGCCGGTGACAAGACGTCCCCCGGTTGTTCCTTCGCGCAGGGAACTACCCTGGTCCGGTGCGTGACAAAACCCAAACGAATTCCGCCGCTCCCGGTGACCGACTGATCCGTGCCGGCGCCATCGTCTTCTTCGTCGGCGCTGTGGCCACACTGGTCACAGTCGCCCCACTCCTCCTCGATACGACGCCTTTTCCGACCTACATGTTCGGCTTGAGCATGCTCATGGGCGTCGGATTCCTCGTCGCGGGCGCCGGCGTCCTGCAATCGGTCGCCGCGGGCCGGCGTCAGGCGCGGGGCGCCGCGCGGTAGGCATCGAGGTGACCGGCCAGCCAGGCCGGGAACTCGGTGAGGTCGGCGAGCACGACATCCGCACCGGCCGTCCGCAGTTCCTCCGCACCGATCGGCCCGGTCGGCACGGTCACCGACAGCGCCCCGGCGGCGCGCGCCCCGCGGACGTCGCCCACGTGGTCGCCGACGTAGACGCTCGCGCCGTGCTCGCGCAGCGCCTCCGCCTTCTGTTCGGCCCACAGGTTGCCGATGACCGCGTCGGGACCGAGGCGCAGATGCTCCACCTGGAGCTTGGCGTTGGGCTCGTGCTTGGCCGTGACGACGATCGCCCGCCCGCCGGCCGCCCGCACCGCCGCGACCGACTCGCGGGCGCCGGGCAGCGCGGTCGCGCCGGTGACGCCGTGCTCGGGGTACAGCGAGCGGTACAGGTCGGCGACGGCCGCGACCCGCTCCGCCGGGTACCAGTGGGCCAGCTCGGTCTCGGGCGGCGGACCGAGCCGGGTGACCACCAGATCGGCGTCGATGTACGTCCCTGTCCGCTCGGCGAGCGCCACATAGGTGGCGCGGATACCGGGCCGGGAGTCGATGAGGGTCATGTCGAGGTCGAAGCCGACGGTGATCACGGGTGACGTCATACGGCCCATTCTGCCTGGCCGGTACACCCTTCCTACCTCGGCTTCTGTGACCGCCAGACCAGGAACAGCGCCGACGCGACGGCCGCGCCCCGGATCACCCACGGCCAGGTCTGGGCGACGGCGTCGTTCATGTGCCCGTCCGCGATGGGGTCGCCCCAGCGCCCCTCGGACCGCCCCCACAGCCAGACGAGCCCGGCCGTGAGCGCGAGCCCCGGCAGCCACATGACGGCGAACTTCGTCTCCCGTTCGGTCAGCCGGCGCGAGGCGTAGGCGAGGAGCCACCCCAGGATCAGCCCGAACCAGTTCCCCAGCGCCGCGCCCACGACGAGACAGGCGGCGGCGATCAGCAGGAGGGGGTTGCTCCAGCGAGCCCGCTCACCGGAGGGCGAGCGCCGAAGGAGGCGCAGCCGGCGCCGACGGCCACCGCCCTCGTCCGCCTCCCCCTCGACCTCTTCCGCACGCTCCTCCCCCGCCGCTTCCTCGTCCTGCGGTTTCCCGGGCCGCGGGGGCTTGAGCAGGTCCGGGATCTCCACTCCGCCGACGAACCCCGGCACGTCCTCGCCGATGCCCAGCGGAGTCGGCTCGCTCAGCCACCAGTCGGGCGCCTCGCGGCTGTCGCCCAGCTCGTGCGCGGGGGCGCGGTGCGGCGGTGACGCCACGTCGGAGGGGGCAGCGGGAGGCGGCGTGCCGGTCCGGGGCCGCGGCACGACCCGCCGGATCCCCTTCGGCCGCTCCGGCTCCTCCTCGCGGTCGCGCTGCGCGGGCACGGAGGGCGCGGGCGTCTGCGGCGCGTCCCCGGCCCGGCCGGCCGCCGCGGCCGCGACGATGTCGTCCGGGCTGCCGAGGCGGTCGATGATGCGGCGGACGGCGGCGGGCGAGTCGACGACCGCCTTCGCGCGGCGCCGGTCGATCTCGTTGCGCAGCTCGGAGACGAGCCGCATCCGGGTGGCCGACGACAACTGCCGCTGTTGCGCGACATCCCCGACCCGGCTCAGATACTCGTAGACGACTTGGTCGCTCTCGATCCCCACGGGAAGAAGCTACCGCTTCTCCTCACCCCCACCGCCTCCTCCGGACCGACGG
Source organism: Streptomyces sp. NBC_00080 (assembly GCF_045041255.1). NCBI lineage: Bacteria > Bacillati > Actinomycetota > Actinomycetes > Kitasatosporales > Streptomycetaceae > Streptomyces > Streptomyces sp. NBC_00080. The sequence continues at coordinate 5,207,659 of NZ_CP108235.1, read as the reverse complement.
GCGGGGCGCCGGCGGTCGAGCGCCGGTCCGGACATCCGGCCCGTCCGGCGATCGAGGACGAGGCCCCTTCAGGGCCGAAGCGGGGGTCCGGGGGCGCAGCCCCCGGGGGACGCCAACCGCTACCGTGGGCAAGATGAGCACCGAGGACCAGCGGGCCCCCCGCTCCCTAGCGGCAGCGCTCCGCGCCCGGGACGACACTTCCCTTGCCGTACTCCTGCGCGCCCGCCCCGACCTCATCACCCCGGTCCCCACCGACCTCACCCAGCTCGCCACGCGCGCCGGCACCCGCGCCTCCGTCGTCCGCGCGCTGGAGCGGCTCGACCGGTTCGCCCTCCAGACCGCGGAGGCGCTGGCCGTGGCCGGCGACCCGGCGACGTACGCCGAACTGCTCGGGCTGATGGCCGGCGACGCCCGCGACCGGGCGGTCGTCGACGCCCTGCCCGGCGCCCTGACGGCCCTGCGGGAACAGGCCCTGGTCTGGGGCGACGAAGGCAACCTCCGCCTCGTCCGCACCGCCCTTGAACTGCTCGCGCCGTCCGCGCAGCACCCCTCCCCGACGGGGCTCGGGCCGAGCGTGCGGGAGGCGACGGCGGGCATGTCACCGGGCCGGATCCAGGAGCTGGTCGCGGCGGCCGGGCTGCCGTCCACGCACGACTCGGTGTCCGCCGTCGGCGCGCTCACCGCCCTGTTCACGCACCGCAAGAAGATGGCCGCCCTGCTCGCGAAGGCGCCCGCCGACTCCGTCGACGTCCTGAAGCGGCTGATGTGGGGGCCGCCGTACGGGCAGGTCACGGCGGATCCGGCGGCGCGGCTGCGCTGGCTGCTCGATCGCGGACTGCTGCTGCCCACGGCGCCCGGGACCGTCGTCCTGCCGCGCGAGGTCGCCCTGCATCTGCGCGAGGGCCGGGCCCACCGCACGGCCGAACCCGTGCCGCCCACCGTCGAGCCGGTCGCCACGCATCGTCCCCAGGTGGTGGACGCGACGGCGGCCGGACAGGCGTACACGACGCTGGCGACCGTGGAGGAGCTGCTGAAGGACTGGCACGAGGGCGGCCCCGCGGTCCTGCGGGCCGGCGGGCTGAGCGTGCGCGACCTCAAGCGGACGGCCGTCGCCCTCGACGTGTCCGAGCCGATGGCCGCGTTCTGGGTCGAGCTGGCGTACGCGGCCGGACTGCTCGCCTCCGACGGGGAGGCCGACGAGCGGTACGCGGCCACCCCGGAGTACGACGAGTGGCTGGAGCGGCCGCCCTCCGACCGGTGGGCGCAGCTCGCGCAGGCGTGGCTGGCGGCGACCCGGACGTCCGGGGTGGTCGGCGGCCGGGATCTCAAGGAGCGGGCCCTGTCGGCGCTGGGGCCGGGCCTGGACCGGTCCGCCGCGCCCGAGGTGCGTCACCGGGTGCTGACCCTGCTGGCCGGGCTGCCCGAGGGTGCCGTCCCGGACCCGGAGGCGGTGCTGGCCCGGCTGCGCTGGGAGCGCCCGCTGCGCGGAGCGCAGGGACAGCAGGGCCCGCAGGGGCAGCAAGGGCAGCAAGGGCAGCAAGCTGCGCAGGGGGCTCAGGGCGACGACGACCTGCGCTCCCGGCTGGCCCGCTGGACCCTGACGGAGGCCGAACTCCTGGGCGTGACCGGCCGGGGCGCGCTGTCGGCGCACGGACGGGCCCTGCTGGGCGCGAGGTCCGCGCCCAGACCCCCCGCCACCGCCACCCCCACTCCCACTCCCACCGCGCAGGACGACCCGACCGGACGGAGCGGTCCGGCCGGTCCGGCCGGTCCCGGCGACAAGCTGCCCGCCCCGCACCGCGCGGCCGCCGCCGCCGGATCCACGGCCACGCCTCTCTCGCCTCCCGAGCAGGCCGTGGCCACCGCGGCCGCCGCCCGTCTGCTCGCCCCGCTGCTCCCCGAGCCCCTGGACCACGTCCTGCTCCAGGCCGACCTGACCGCGGTCGCCCCCGGCCCGCTGCGGCGCCCGCTGGCCGACGTGCTGAGTGTCCTCGCGGACGTCGAGTCCAAGGGCGGCGCGACCGTCTACCGCTTCACCCCAGGCTCGGTGCGCCGCGCCCTGGACGCCGGCCGCAGCGCCTCCGACCTGCACGCCTTCCTCACCGAGCACTCCCGTACACCGGTTCCGCAACCGCTGGCGTACCTGATCGACGACGTGGCCCGCCGGCACGGCCATCTGCGGGTGGGCGCGGCCTCGGCCTACGTCCGCTGCGACGACGACGCCCTGCTGAACGAGATCCTCGCCGACAAGCGCGCCGCCGCCCTGCGCCTGCGCCGCCTGGCCCCGACGGTGCTCGCGACCCAGGCCGACCCGGCGGCCCTCCTCGATGGCCTGCGCGCGATGGGCTTCGCGCCCGCCGCCGAGTCGGCCGAGGGGGACGTCCTGATCACCCGCGCCCATGCCCACCGCACCCCGCCGCGCACGGCTCCCGAGCCGGTGCCGGACGGTCCGCCGGTGCCGGACACCACGCTGCTCACCGCGGCGATCCGCGCGATCAGGGCCGGCGACCTGGCCGCCACGACCCCCCGCAAACCGACGGAGGACGCCGCCCCGCTCGCCCCCGGCGAACTCCCCCGGACCAGCTCCGCCGAGACCCTCGCCACCATGCAGGCCGCCGTCCTCACCGGCGAGGCCCTGTGGATCGGCTACGTCAACGCCGAGGGCACCGCCAGCCAGCGCGTCATCGCCCCGGTCCGGGTGGAGGGCGGCTTCGTGACGGCGTACGACCACACGGCGGACGAGGTCCGCACCTACCCTCTGCACCGCATCACAGGCGTCGCGGAACTGGCGGACGACTGACCCCGGCGGGCCCGCCGCCCGGCCGGAAACCAGCGGGCACACGGCAGTCGGGCCGGAAGCCGCCGATCGATGGTCGACGGGCCGGGGCCCGGCCGGTCAGCACTCGCCGATCGAGGCGTCCGCGGGCAGGCCGAAGTGGGCGCGGGCCGTGGCCTCCAGGGCGTGGGGCGACATCGGGTCCTGGAGGGAGGACCGGGTGAAGACGCCGAAGTGGGACTCCGTCCAGCGCCCGTACCCTTCGCCGTCCGGCGGCTCCTCCCGGGCGACGACCCGGTAGCCCCCGGCGGCCGCCTCGTCCCGCTCCAGCCGCACCACCTGCGGATACTGCCCGGCCCCGCACTCGACGAGGCTGTCGTCCTGCACCCCGTACTCGACGCACAGCGTGTTGACGCCGGCCCGCACCACGCCCGCGTGCTCCTCCAGTTCGAGGGCCTTCGCCTGGCAGAACCAGCGCGCCCCGAGCGCGGGCACGGTCTCGCCGTGACCGCTCCCCCGCGACTCCGCCGCGATCCTGGCCTCGATCACCGGCCGTACCTCGCTCCACAGCCCCCCGTCGATGCCCGCGGGCCACATCACCCAGGTGCCCGTGGCCGCCAGCACCGCCGCGGCTCCCACGCCGACCGCACCTCTGCGGAACGACAGGACCGACATACCGTGACTCCCCACCGCGTCGCGCCCATCGCGCTGCTCCCCCGGTCAGACCCACGAACGCAGGTCAGGGTTGCGCAGGGCCGCCGGGAAGAAGCGGGCCACCGCTACGGCGCGCCGTACGGCACACTGGAGGTTTGGCCCGTGCGGAAGGGATGGCGTACGTGAACGGACCGCTGATCGTCCAGTCGGACAAGACTCTGCTCCTGGAGGTCGACCATGAGCAGGCGGACGACTGCCGTCGTGCCATCGCGCCGTTCGCGGAGCTGGAGCGGGCGCCGGAGCACATCCACACCTACCGGCTGACCCCGCTGGGCCTGTGGAACGCGCGGGCCGCCGGCCACGACGCCGAGCAGGTCGTGGACGCGCTCGTGCAGTACAGCCGCTACCCGGTGCCGCACGCGCTGCTCGTCGACATCGCCGAGACGATGGACCGCTACGGCCGTCTGACCCTGAGCAAGCACCCGGCGCACGGGCTCGTGCTCACCACCACCGACCGGCCGGTGCTGGAGGAGATCCTGCGCTCCAAGCGGGTCGCTCCGCTGGTCGGCGTGCGGATCGACCCGGACAGCGTCGCCGTGCACCCCTCCGAGCGCGGGCAGATCAAGCAGACGCTGCTGAAGCTGGGCTGGCCGGCCGAGGACCTCGCCGGGTACGTCGACGGCGAGGCGCACCCGATCGAGCTGGACGAGGACGGCTGGGCGCTGCGGCCCTACCAGAAGCAGGCGGTGGAGAACTTCTGGCACGGCGGCAGCGGGGTCGTGGTGCTGCCGTGCGGCGCGGGCAAGACCCTCGTCGGCGCCGGGGCGATGGCCCAGGCGAAGTCGACCACGCTGATCCTCGTCACGAACACCGTCTCCGCGCGGCAGTGGAAGCACGAGCTGGTGAAGCGGACGTCGCTGACCGAGGAGGAGATCGGCGAGTACAGCGGGACGCGCAAGGAGATCCGGCCGGTCACGATCGCCACGTACCAGGTGCTGACGACCAGGCGGAAGGGCGTCTACCCGCACCTGGAGCTGTTCGACTCCCGGGACTGGGGGCTCATCCTCTACGACGAGGTGCATCTGCTGCCGGCGCCGGTCTTCAAGTTCACGGCGGATCTCCAGGCGCGCCGCCGCCTCGGACTGACCGCGACCCTCGTCCGCGAGGACGGCCGTGAGTCGGACGTGTTCTCCCTGATCGGGCCGAAGCGGTTCGACGCGCCGTGGAAGGAGATCGAGGCGCAGGGCTACATCGCGCCCGCCGACTGCGTCGAGGTCCGGGTCAACCTGACGGACTCCGAGCGGCTGGCGTACGCGACCGCCGAGGCGGAGGAGAAGTACCGCTTCTGCGCGACGACGGCGACGAAGCGGAAGGTGACGGAGGCACTCGTCCGCCGCTTCGCGGGACAGCAGATCCTGGTCATCGGCCAGTACATCGACCAGCTGGACGAGCTGGGCGAGCATCTGAACGCCCCCGTGATCAAGGGCGAGACCTCCAACGCGCAGCGCGAGAAGCTCTTCGACGCCTTCCGGGAGGGCGAGATCAGCGTGCTGGTGGTGTCCAAGGTCGCGAACTTCTCGATCGACCTGCCGGAGGCGACGGTCGCCATCCAGGTCTCGGGCACCTTCGGCTCCCGCCAGGAGGAGGCCCAGCGTCTGGGCCGCGTCCTGCGCCCCAAGGCGGACGGCCACCAGGCCCACTTCTACTCGGTCGTGGCACGGGACACCCTCGACCAGGACTTCGCCGCGCACCGCCAGCGCTTCCTGGCGGAACAGGGCTACGCGTACCGGATCATGGACGCGGACGAACTGCTCGCGGGTGGGGCCTGAGTCACCTGCGGCGGCGGACGCCCGCTTCCTCGCCGTACTCGCCCAGGATGATCACGTCGAAGGCGGCGCCCGCGAAGACCTTCACGGCGCGCAGGGCGTCGCCGAGGCGGTGGCGGTGTATGTCGGACAGGGAGGTCGCGCCGGACGGGCGACCGGGGGCCGGGGTCAGGGTCGCTGCACTCATGTCTCCATGATGGGCTCCGGGGCATAAAGCGGGCATCGGTCCCAGGTCCCCATTCGGCCTACTCCTCGGGTACACCTGCGGGCGGGGGTCTCCCCTACGGGACGGAGGGGCGTCGGGTAGGGGTCCCACGGGGGTGCGGCCGGTCCCATCGGGGGTACGGCCGGGTCCCGTCGGGGTGGCGGCCGGCTAAATGCGTTGGCACGCTCCTCCGCCGTTCACCTACAATCTCCGCTCTTGCCCGCCTCCCTTCCCGGAGTGCCGCCGTCCGGACGGAAACCGGACGGACCCACCGCAGCGCCCACCTCAGCCGGTCCGGAGGCACCCCCTTGTCCACGCCGCTCACGCCGTCCATGCCGTCCATGCCGTCCACGCCTGTCGACGACGATCCGCTCGCCCGCGAACGCGCCCACCTCGCCTCCTCCCGGGGTGCCCTGCGTGCCATGCGCGAGGACGCCGAGTCCCTCGACATCAGCGACGTCACCGCGAACTGGGTCAACGCCCAGATCCTGGAGCGCCAGATCGAAGAGCGGATCAAGGCGCTCGCCGACCTCAGCGACACCCCGCTGTTCTTCGGCCGGCTCGACTACCTGCACGCTCCCGGCGCCGAGCAGGCGGAGGGCGCGGAGGGGGAGCAGTTCTACATCGGGCGTCGGCATGTGCACGACGGCGACGGCGACCCGATGGTCATCGACTGGCGTGCGCCGGTCTCGCAGCCGTTCTACCGGGCCTCGAAGAAGGATCCGATGGACGTCGGGCTGCGCCGCCGCTTCGGTTACACCGGCGGCGCCCTCACCGCCTACGAGGACGAGCACCTGTCCGACCCGGCGGAGGCGGCACGGACCAGCAAGCTGCTCCAGCGGGAGATCGAGCGGCCCCGTGTCGGACCGATGCGGGACATCGTCGCCACCATCCAGCCCGAACAGGACGAGATCGTGCGCAGCGGGCTGGGCGGCACGGTCTGTGTCCAGGGAGGCCCGGGGACCGGTAAGACGGCCGTCGGTCTGCACCGGGTGGCGTACCTGCTGTACGCCCACCGCGAGCGGCTCGCCCGCACCGGCACGCTGGTCATCGGACCGAACCGGTCCTTCCTCCACTACATCGAGCAAGTGCTGCCCGCACTGGGCGAGTTGGCGGTACGCCAGGGCACGGTCGACGACCTGGTGGCCCATGTGGAAGTGCGCGGCACGGACGACGCGGCCGCGGCGGTCGTCAAGGGCGACGCGAGGATGGCGCAGGTGCTGCGGCGGGCCGTGTACGCGCACGTCAGCATGCCGAGCGAACCGCTCGTCGTCGTGCGCGGCTCGCGGCGGTGGCGGCTGCCGGCGTACGAACTCGAGGAGATGGTCCGGGAGTTGCTGGAGCGGGACATCCGCTACGGCGCCGCCCGCGAGGCGCTGCCGCAGCGCATCGCGCACGCCGTCCTGGTGCAGATGGAACGCTCGGGGGAGGCCCCGGACGACCGGGTGCAGGACGCCGTCGCCCGCAACAGCGCGGTGAAGGCGGCCGTGAAGGAGGTCTGGCCGGCCGTCGATCCGGCGAAGCTGGTGCTGCGGCTGCTCACCGACGCGGACTTCCTCGCCGAACACGCGAAGGGTGTGCTGAGCGAGGACGAGCAGAAGACGATCCTGTGGGCCCTGCCGGGATCCGGCAGAAGGCCCGCCCGGTCCGTGAAGGCGGCCCGATGGTCGGCGGCGGACGCGGTGCTGATCGACGAGGCGACCGACATCGTCGAGCGCACCCACTCCCTCGGCCATGTGGTCCTGGACGAGGCGCAGGACCTGTCCCCGATGCAGTACCGGGCGGTCGGCCGCCGCTGCACGACGGGTTCGGCGACCGTGCTGGGCGACCTGGCGCAGGGCACCACCCCGTGGGCGACCCGGAGCTGGCAGGAGGCCCTCGGTCACCTGGGCAAGGCGGACGCGGTGATCGAGGAACTGACGGCCGGTTTCCGCGTGCCGACGGACGTCATCACCTACGCGTCCCGCCTGCTCCCGCACATCGCGCCGGGCCTGACCCCCGTCGCCTCGGTCCGCGAGAACCCCGGCTTCTTCGACCTCCGGCCGGTCACCGGCACCGCCGAAACCGTCGCGGCCTGCGAGGAGCTGCTGCGCAACGAGGGCTCGACGGGCCTGATCGCGGCCGACGCCCGGATCCCGGTCCTGGCCGAAGCGCTGACCGCGTCGGGCATCGGCCACCTGGCCCCCGGCGAGGAGACCACGGCCGAGACCCGCCTCACCCTGGTCCCGGCGTCCCTGGCCAAGGGCCTCGAGTACGACTACGTCGTCCTGGACGAACCCCAGGCGGTGGTCGACGGCGAACCGGACGAGCGGACCGGCCTGCGGCGGCTGTACGTGGCGCTGACCCGAGCGGTATCGGGCCTGATCGTGACCCACACGACCCCCCTGCCACCCCAGCTCGCCTGAGCCACCCGAGACCGGCCCAGGACCGGACCCGGACCCGCACGGCCCCCGCCGTCGGCCCGCCCGGCGAGCCCGGGACCGGCGTCCGATCGCGCCGTGCACGGCCTCGGGGCCGGACCCGTTCGGCCGGTCGGCACCGGCACCGGCACGGCACCGGGCCGGGCCGGCTCAGCCCGCCCGGCCTGCTCGTCCTACGCGTTCGGCTCGCCGTCCACCGCTCGTCGCCACTCGCCCACGGCCTGCGCAGACACGGGCCCGGTCCAGCCCTCCGGTCGGGCCGCGCCGCCGATGTGGAAGGCGTCGACGCCGGCGGCCGTCAGCACCGGCACATGGTCGAGGCGCAGCCCGCCGCCGACGAGGAGCTGCTGTTCATAGCCCTGCTCCCCCTGCCGTGCCGCCTCCGCGAGCAGGGTGGGCAGGCCCGCGTCGACGCCGGTGGCGGAACCGGCCGTGAGATAGGTGTCCAGTCCGGGCAGGCCGTCCAGCTGCTTGCGCAGCGCGTCGCGGTCGCCGGCGTGGTCGAGGGCGCGGTGGAAGGTCCAGCGGCAGCCGTCCAGCTCGGCGACGACCCGCTCCACCGCGGCCAGGTCCACCCCGCCCTCCGCGTCGAGGAACCCGAGCACGAACTCGTCCGCGCCGGCCGCCCGCAGCTCGCCGGCGACCCGTACCAGGGAGTCGACCTCCTCGGCGGCTCCCGCCGCGAAGCCTTCGGAGCGTCTGAGCATCACGCGCAGGGAGAGGTCGACGGCGGCCCGGATCCCGGCGAAGACCGCGACCGGCGGGGTGAGCCCGTCGGCGGCCATGTCGGTGACCAGCTCGAGGCGGTCCGCGCCTCCGGTCCGGGCGGCGACGGCGTCCTCGACGTCGAGGGCGATCACCTCCAGAACTGCACGCTTGCTCATGGCACCCCATTCGTCTGCTTCATCGGCTGCGTCGGCTTCGCCGGCTTCATCGGGCGACTACAGGTCTAGTCCAATTCAAGAATACGCCGGAGAACCCCGTCCGTACGCGCGACAATGGGGCCATGGCCGATCTCGACGCCCTGCGCACCCGTTTCAGCCACACCCTGGACAGGACCCGGGGCCCGGCCGGTGGCCCGGACCCGGAGCCGTACGCCGACGACCTCCTCACCCGCTGGCAGGAGCCGCAGCGCCGCTACCACACGCTCACGCACCTCACCGAGGTCCTCGACCGCGTCGACGTCCTCGCGGAGCACGCCGCCGACCCGGACGTCGTCCGGCTGGCCGCCTGGTTCCACGACGCCGTCTATCTGCCCGACCGGTCCGAGAACGAGGAGCGCTCCGCCCGCCTCGCCGAGCGCGCGCTGCCCGAGGCGGGTGTGTCGCCGGAGCGGACCGCCGAGGTCGCGAGGCTCGTCCGGCTCACCGTCACCCACGATCCGGCCGACGACGACCTCGACGGCCAGGTCCTGTGCGACGCCGACCTCGCGATCCTCGCCGCGCCGCCGACCGCGTACGCCGCCTACACCGCCGCCGTCCGCGAGGAGTACCACTTCGTCCCCAGCGACGCCTTCCGGGCCGGCCGGGCGGACATCCTGCGCCAACTCCTCTCCCTGCCACGGCTGTTCAGGACGCCGTACGCGAGCGAGCGGTGGGAGGCCACGGCCCGCTACAACCTGCGGGGCGAACTGGAACTGCTCACCTCGTGACCACCGCGCGCATCCCCGCCGAACGCCTCACCCTCGAAGGCGTCACGCCCTCCGCCGCCGCCGGACTGCGGGCGGGCGGCGGCGGAGGCTTCGTGTGGCTCGACGGCGGACCGTTCGAGGGGACTCGGGACGCCGCGGGAATGATGGTGCGGGCGTACGTGTCCGGCACGCACCGGCCGGAGTTCGGCCTGTACGTCCTCGTACGGCGGGCGGACGGCCGGGCCGTCGGCAGCATGTGCTTCCACACGGCTCCGGACGAGGACGGCCGCACGGAGATCGGCTACGACCTGGTCGAGGCCGCCCGCGGCCACGGCTACGCCACCGAGGCGCTGCGCGCGCTGGCCGGCTGGGCGCTGGCACGCGACGACGTACGGCGCCTGTTCGCGGTCGTCGAGCACGCCAACGGCCCGTCCCGGGGTGTGCTGGAGCGGGCCGGGTTCGTCAAGGTGGCCGCGGGCGACGAGGAGGACGCGTACGAGCTGCGCGGGCCGGAGCACCTGCCGTAGGACGCCCCGCGCCGGCCTGCCCGCACCGCCCGCCCTGCGCCCCGGCGCCTACCCGCCGGCGCCCTTGCGTCTGCGCAGGCCGGCCGCCGTCAGCAGGCGCACCACCTCGCGGCTGCTCACCTCGACCGCGCCGGCCGCCACCACCTCGGCGTAGCGGTGCGACGGAATGTCGTAGTGATCGCGCTCGAAGGCACGCCGCGGGACGCCCAACCCCTCGGCGAAGAGGTGCAGTTCACCGTACGAGACATCGCTCACGAGGTGGGACCACATACGGCCGTGTCCCGGCCAGGCCGGCGGGTCGATGTAGACGGTCACGGGAGCCTCACGAGGACGGGTCGCCTCCCAGGGCCGGACCCAGCGAGCCCACCGAGGCGACCTTCACGCCCGCCTTGTGGCACACCCAGTGCGGGTCGGGCCCGAGTTCGGGCTCGACCTCGAGCGCGTGCGGGTCGCCGGAGCCGCAGACCGGGCAGATCGGCCAGCGCCCGTACCGCTCCAGCAGCGCGTCCTGCACGTCCTGCGCCACGAGTCCGGCCACGTACGGCACGCCGTCCGGCCACTGCTCGACCCACCAGCGCCGCTGCACGACGGAGTCCTCGACCAGCGACACCACGTCCGCGGCTGCGACCTCGCCCGAGGCCAGATCGGCCAGCACGAGGGCGCGTGCCGTGTGCAACGCCTGTTCCAGGGGGCTGATGGGGTCCATGCACCCATTGTGCGCACTCTTGACCCCGAGCCCGAACAGAAAATAGCTTTCAGAGGTGACCAAGGCAGTGAAGGAAACCTTCAGTCCCGACCCTGCCGCCCTCGCAGCCAAGGTCCGCACCCTGGCCCCTTCCCTGACCCGCTCCATGCGGCGCGTCGCCGAAGCCGTCGCGAACGACCCGGCGGGCTGCGCCGCCCTCACCGTCACCGGCCTCGCCGAACTCACCGGCACCAGCGAGGCGACCGTCGTGCGCACCGCCCGCCTGCTCGGCTACCCCGGCTACCGCGATCTGCGGCTCGCCCTGGCCGGGCTGGCGGCACAGCAGCGGTCCGGGCGGGCGCCCGCCCTCACCACCGACATCGCGGTCGACGACTCCCTGGCGGACGTGGTCGCCAAACTCGCCCACGACGAGCGGCAGACCCTCGCCGACACCGCCGCCGCCCTCGACACCGCCCAGCTGGAGGCGGCCGTCACCGCCGCGGCGGCCGCGCGGCGCATCGACGTGTACGGCGTCGGGGCGTCCGGGCTCGTCGCCCAGGACCTCACCCAGAAGCTGCTGCGGATCGGGCTCCTCGCGCACGCCCACAGCGACACCCATCTCGCGGTGACGAACGCGGTCCAGCTGGCCTCCGGTGACCTCGCGATCGCCATCACGCACTCCGGCGCGACGCGGGACGTCATCGAACCGCTGCGGGTGGCGTTCGAGCGCGGGGCCACCACAGTCGCCGTCACCGGACGGCCGAAGAGCGCGGTGACGCAGTACGCCGATCATGTGCTGGCCACCTCGACCGCGCGGGAGAGCGAGCTGCGCCCGGCGGCGATGTCGTCCCGCACGAGTCAGCTGCTGGTGGTCGACTGCCTGTTCGTGGGCGTGGCCCAGCGGACCTACGCGACGGCCGCGCCGGCGTTGGCCGCGTCGTACGAGGCGTTGGCCCACCGGCACCGGTAGACCGTGGAGGTGCAGACAGTTGCCCGACCCGCACCGGAAAGAGCCCTCCCGATGACCTCCCAGCCCGACCCCAGTGAGCTGCGCGCCGCGCTCGAATCCCTCACCACCGAGGCGTTCCGCCCCGACCTCGCCGAGATCGACCGGCTCCCCACCCTCGACATCGCCCACCTCATGAACGAGGAGGACACCGACGTCCCCGCCGCCGTCGGTGTGCGGCTTCCGCAGATCGCCGCCGTCATCGACGCGGTCGCCGCGCGCATGGCACGCGGCGGACGGCTGGTCTACGCCGGTGCCGGTACCGCCGGGCGGCTCGGGGTGCTCGACGCCTCCGAGTGCCCGCCGACCTTCAACACCGCGCCCGGCCAGGTCGTCGGACTGATCGCGGGCGGCCCGTCGGCCGTGGTCACCTCCGTCGAGGGTGCCGAGGACTCCGCGGAGCTCGCCGAGGCGGATCTGGCCGCCCTCGCGCTCACCCCCGACGACACCGTGATCGGCGTCTCCGCCTCCGGTCGCACCCCCTACGCCGTCGGCGCCGTGCGGTACGCGCGGGCCCGGGGCGCCCTGACCGTCGGGCTGGCCTGCAACCCGGGCAGCGCGCTGGCCGCCGCCGCCGAGCACGGGATCGAGGTGGTCGTGGGGCCGGAGCTGCTCACCGGCTCCACCCGGCTGAAGGCGGGCACGGCCCAGAAGCTGGTCCTGAACATGATCTCGACGATCACGATGATCCGGCTGGGCAAGACGTACGGGAACCTGATGGTCGACGTCCGTGCCTCGAACGAGAAGCTGCGCGCCCGTTCCCGGCGGATCGTGGCACTGGCCACCGGGGCGGACGAGCCGGAGATCGAGGCCGCCCTCGCGGCCACCGACGGCGAGGTGAAGAACGCGATCCTCGCCCTGCTGGCCGGGGTCGACGGGCCGGCGGCCGCCCGCCTTCTGGAGGAGTCCGGGGGACATCTGCGCGCCGCGCTCGGTGCGGCGCGCGGCTGAGCCGCACGCTCGGGGGGTGCGTATCGACTCCTCTTCCACAGCCGCCGCGATCCTGCCCCTGGTGGGCGGCCCGGCGAACGTCACGTCCGTCACCCACTGCATGACCCGGCTGCGGCTGGGCCTCGCCGATCCGTCCCACGCGGACGAGGACGCGCTGCGGGCGCTGCCCGGGGTGCTCGGGGTCGTCGTCGACGACGGCTCGTACCAGGTGGTCCTCGGGCCCGGCGTGGTGACACGGGTGACGGCCGAGTTCGAGCAGCTGCTCGCCCGGCCGTCCACCGCCGACGAACTGGGCGCGCGCGGGGCCGAGTTGCGGGAGGAGCGGCGCAGGGGCAACGCGACTCCGTTCAAGGCCGGTCTGCGCCGGCTGGCCGCCGTGTTCGTCCCGCTGATCCCCGCCCTCATCGGCTGCGGGATCCTCGCCGGGATCAACGGTCTGCTGCTCAACACCGGGTGGCTGCCCGGTCTCAGCCCCGCCCTGGCCGCCGTCGCCTCCGGCTTCATGGCGCTGATCGCCGTCTTCGTCGGCCACAACACGGCGAAGGAGTTCGGCGGCACCCCGATCCTGGGCGGTGCGGTCGCGGCGATCGTCGTCCACCCGGGGGTCGCGAAGGTGACGGCGTTCGGGGTGACCCTGGCCCCCGGACAGGGCGGGGTCCTCGGCGCGCTGGCGGCCGCGCTCCTCGCGACGCGCGTCGAGAAGTGGTGCCGTGGCCGGGTCCCGGAGGCGCTGGACGTGCTGCTCACCCCGACCCTGACGGTCCTGGTCGCCGGGCTCGGCACGCTGTACGGACTGATGTACGCGGCCGGAGTGGTGTCCTCGGCCATCGGCACCGGGGCGAACTGGCTGCTGGCGACGACGGGCGCCTTCGCGGGGCTGGTGCTCGGCGGCCTCTTCCTGCCGCTGGTGATGCTCGGCCTGCACCAGGCCCTCATCCCCATCCACACCACCCTCATCGACCAGCAGGGCTACACGGTTCTGCTGCCCGTCCTGGCGATGGCGGGCGCGGGCCAGGTCGGCGCGGCGATGGCGGTGTACGTACGGCTGCGCCACGACACCTCCCTCCGGACGACGATCAGGTCGGCGCTGCCGGCCGGGCTGCTGGGCGTCGGGGAGCCCCTGATCTACGGGGTGTCGCTGCCGCTGGGCCGTCCTTTCCTCACCGCCTGCGCGGGCGGGGCGGCCGGCGGCGCCTTCGTCGGCTTCTTCGCGATGCTCGGCGACAAGGTGGGGGCGACGGCGATCGGCCCGTCCGGCTGGGCCCTGTTCCCGCTGCTGGCGGGCAACCGGGGACTGGGCCTGACGGCGGCGGTCTACGCCGGCGGGCTGCTGACGGGGTACGCGGTCGGCTTCGCGGCGACCTACGCCTTCGGCGTCACCGACCGCGTGATGGCCGGCGCTACTTCCCGCGGGAGCCGGAGCGGGAGCGGAAGCCCTGGTGGCCCGACACCTCGCCGATCCAGCTGACGAAGTCGCCGGGATCCAGGTCGGCGCCGTGGCCGGCGTCCCAGTAGTAGGCCGTGTCGACATCGTCGCCGAGCGCGGTCAGGCGCGTCGCGAGATTGGCGGCCACCGACAGCGAGGTGTCGCTGTCCTTCGTGCCGAGCCGTATCCACCAGTGCTTCGCGCGGTGCGGGTTGACCTTGTCGACGAGGTGGTACATCGGGTTCATCAGGTGCAGCTTGGCGGGGAGGTCGGCGTCCAGGCGGGCGCTGTCGCCGGCCTCGTGGCGGAGGCTGTAGAGCGTGAAGTGGCGGGCCTTGGTGGTGCCGGTGCCGAAGAGGTTGCATTCGGGCGTGGACAGGTCGAAGCCGTCGAAGGAGGGGGCGTTCTTCTTGCGGGCTCCGACGTGGGTGAGGAAGTCCGCCCAGGTGAAGGTGGCCTTGCCCACGGACCAGGTGATGAAGGGGTTCGCGGCGAGGTAGGTGTCGCGAGCGGTGTCCGTCAGGGCCGCCAGGTACTTCGTGGCCGAGGGCTGGATGAAGGTCTCCAGCAGATAGGTGTCCAGGTTGCGGGCGGTGAGGGTGCCGTAGCCCTTGGCGCGCAGTTTCAGGGCCGCCAGGTAGGCCGTGAACTGTGCCTTCAGGTCGGCCGAGATCGGCGCGTCGACCGTGGCGCCGGAGGCGAGCGGGTTGGCTCCCCAGCACCACTCGTAGGCGGCGTCGGCGTGCTCCAGGTCGGTGATGGGGCACCAGTCGCCGCTGGCGAAGATGGCGTCGGAGGTGTCCGCCGCCCCGATCTCCGCGAGGTAGGGGTCGTACAGCGGGCTGTCGCCGGAGGCACCGAGCAGCGCGGAGAGGGCACCACCGGCACTGACGCCGCTGGAGACGATCCGCTCGACGTCGCCGGGGACACGGCCCTTGTTGAACTTCAGGTACCGCACCGCCGCCTTGAGATCGACGATCGCGGCGGGAGCCGTGCCGTAGTACGTGCCGTTCGCGTCGACGAGGCTACGGCCGCGGGCGCCGGGCTCCACGACGACGTACCCGGCGGCCAGCGCCAGCCCCTGCCGGCTGGTGCCGCCGCCCATCCCGGACGCGCTGATCCCGGTGGCGTTCGCGACGGAGGACGGCATGTAGCCGCCGACGGCGTTGGCGAACAGGATGGGCGCGTCGGAGGCGTCGACCGCGGTGCCGTCGATGGACACGGGGACGCTGACGTTCAAGGACTGGTAGGCCGCGTTCACCGGCGCGGCCACGTAACTGGCGACCTTGAAGAAGCGGTAGGTCACGCTGTGCGCGGTGCCGGTGGTGTCCTTGATGCTGATGGTCTGCTCGGTATAGGCGGTGGGGTCGAAGACCAGGGAGGCGTCGGCCGCCGCCCCGGAGCCGACGGTAGCCCCGCCCTTCCCGACCGTCCCGCCGTTCCCGACCGTCCCGTCCTTCCCGGCCGCGGCGGCCTCCGGGGCGAACCCGAGGGCGGGCACGGCTCCTGCCGCGGTGAGCCCCATGACCACAGTCCTGCGCTTCACTCGCTTCACATCCGTCTCTTGAGTAGGCAGCTCTTGCCGTCGCCCCCTTGCTACCACCCGCCCGCACTAATCGTCACCGAAATTGTCAACAATCACAGCTGCGTCGCGCAGATTGGCCGAGAGCCGTCACCCGCCGCGCCCGCCCTACCCTGGAGCCATGAACCACGCCCAGCTCACCGCGCTCGGCCGTGCCCTCCGACTCCTCGGCGAGCACGGCGAAGCGCTCAACGCCGACACCCCGGACACCCGGCTGCACGAGGTCAAGGCCGATCTGCGGCGTGCCCTGGACCTGCTGGACGACAGCGTCGTCGGCGCCACCCCCACCACCCGCTGCGCCGAGCACCCGCACGGCCCGGTCGACGAGGCGGCCCCCGACCTGTGCCTGCTCTGCGAGACCCGCCGCCGGGCGGCCCGCCGCGCCGAGTTCAACGGCCCCGCCCCGCAGGCCCCCTACAGCGCCCCCACCCCCTCCACCTCCCGTTACGGCACCCGCGCCGACCGCCCGCAGCCCCAGCAGCGCTGGCTGGCGGAGCTGTGGACCGGCCAGGAGTGGCAGCTCTGCGGGACACCGCGCAGGGACCGCCGCGAGGCCGAGCTCTACATCGCCGCCCTGCGCCGCGGATCCCGGCCCGCGATGGCCTACCGTCTGGTGCACGAGTTCACCGACTACGAAGTACTGCGCATCTGGGGCACCCCGGTGAAGGTCGACATCGAGCCCCTCGGCAACCTCTAGGCCCTCCACCGCCGTACAGCTCTCAGGCCCCGTCGCGTACACCCCCGGCCGGCAGCGGCAGCGGCGGGAAGCCGTGGCCCTCCCACAGCCGCCGGGACGTCTCCTCCGGGTACGGGCGCACCTCCGGCTCCGCGTCCAGCACCTGTACCAGCCGCCGCTCCGGGTCGTAGGCCGGCCAGCCCGGGTCTCCCGTCCGCGCGAAGGACGTCCACGACCGCTGGAACTGCGCCGTCAGGGCCCGGGCCTCGTCCGTCACCTCCGCCCCCGCGAACAGCAGGTTGCCGAGGTCCGCCGCGTAGGTGCCGAACAGCAGCGGGATGTCCAGGCCGTGGCACGCGCCCAGGGTGCCGCCGGCTCCCGGGGCCGGCCAGGTCAACTCGTAGACATGAGCCCGGCCACCGCCCGCCACCTGCGCCTCGGCCAGCCGCAGGGAGGGTATGTGGAACAGCCAGTCCGACTGCACCCTCTCGTACAGCTCGCCCGCGTCCGCGTCGGGGAAGGCCGACCGGTAGGCCTGTTCGCCTTCCGCTCCCCCGCCCGGGGCGAACAGCCGCAGCACGGCCGTCGCCTGTTCCTCGGTCACCTTGCCCAGCAGGCCGCCCAGGACGAGGAACAGCCGGAACTCCTGCGCGTTGTGACCGACGATCAGCTCGACGTCCCGAGCGGCGCCCGCCGCCAGCGCCTGCCAGGGGGTCGTCGGCAGGATCTCGCCGTCGACCACGGGAGAGAACGGGGTGACCGTGGGCGCTACCCGCCCCCACCGGTCCACCCGCTGTGCCATCTTCGCGCCCAGCGCCGCACCGGCCTCGGTCAGCGTGCGCGGGTCCACCGCGCCCAGGTCGGCGGCGGTCGGACGCAGGCCGGCCTCCGCGGCGATCGCGCTCGCGAGGTCGCGGGCCAGTTCGTCGGAGAAGTACGTGCCGGGCACGCTCTGCGCGATGGCCCGCCCGAACAGGCCCCGGGCGCTCGGCATGGCCAGCAGCGAGGCCACCGAACCGGCGCCCGCCGACTCGCCGAAGACGGTCACCCGGCCCGGGTCGCCCCCGAACGCCGTGATGTTGTCCCGCACCCACTCCAGCGCGGCGACCTGATCCAGCAGCCCCCGGTTGGCGGGCGCGCCCTCGATCCGCGCGAACCCCTCTATGCCGACCCGGTAGTTGAAGGTGACGACGACCAGATCACCGGCGCGAGCGAGGTGCTGCGCGTCGTAGCCGGGGCTGCCGGAGTGACCGAGCTTGTAGGCGCCGCCGTAGATCCACACCATCACCGGCCGGGCGGCCGACGGGTCCGGCTCCGAGTCCGGGGTCCAGACGTTGACCGTCAGCCAGTCGTCGCCGGTCGGGGCGTCCGGGATCCCCGCCCGGCCCTGGATGCCGGCCTCCTGCGGGGGCGGCGGGCCGAAGGCGTACGCCTCCCGTATCCCGTCCCACGGACGGGGCGGGCGCGGGGCCTGGAAGCGGGCCTCGCCGACCGGCGGCGCGGCGAAGGGGATACCGCGGAAGACCGTCAGGTCCTCCTCGCGGCGACCTCGTACGGCGCCGACGGTGGTGCGGGCGACGAGCCGGTCGGTGGTGTCGGTGGCGTCGGGTGTCGTCATTGATCACTCCTGAAATGGCGGCTGATCGTGGAACGGACGGTGATCGGCGAAAGTGCCGAAGGCGGCTGTCACCCCTCGTGTGGGTGACAGCCGCCTCCGGCACGTCAGTTGGCGCTCACGCCTTGACCGGGGCGGCCTCCTCGGCGCCCTCCGTGCCTGCCGCGTCTTCCACCACCGGGAGCCCGGCCGCGGCCCTGCGCTTCGGGATGAAGAGGGCGAGGAGGAAGGCGGCCAGGGCCGCGCCGGCTCCGATGGCCATGACGACCTTGAAGCCGTTCTCCGAGGGAAGGGCGTAGCCGCCGAAGTCGGTGGTCATCTGAGCGAGGATCACACCGGCGATGGCACTGGCGAAGCTGGTGCCCAGGGACCGCATCAGGGTGTTGAGGCTGTTGGCCGCACCCGTCTGGGAGGGATCCACGGCGCCCATGATCAGCGCCGGGAGCGCGCCGTAGGTGAAGCCGATACCGGCGCCGATGATGCAGGACACCAGGATCAGGTGCCAGACCTCGGACATGAGCAGGATGTTCAGGCCGTAGCCGGAGGCGACGATCAGCGCGCCGATCATCAGGGTGACCTTGGGGCCCTCGGCCTTGGTGATCTTGGCGGACACGGCGGACATGACCATCATGACCAGGCCCTGCGGGGCCAGCACCAGACCGACGGTCAGCATCGACCTGCCCAGGCCGTAGCCGGTCTGCTCGGGCAGCTGGAGCAGCTGGGGCAGGACCAGGGACATCGCGAACATCGAGAAGCCGAGGGCGATCGAGGCGAGGTTGGTGAAGAGCACCTGCGGCTTGGCAGTGGTGCGCAGGTCGACCAGCGGCTGCTTCGCCTTGAGCTCCCACCGGCCCCAGGCGGCCAGGATCAGGACGGCGGCGGCACCCAGGCCCAGTGTCGTACCGGAGGTCCAGCCCCAGTCGGCGCCCTTGGACACGGCCAGCAGCAGCGAGACCAGACCGGCGGACAGACCGAGCGAGCCGACGAGGTCGAAGCGGCCGCCGACCCGGTTCTGCGAGGCAGGGACGAACAGCAGCACGAGCAGGAAGGAGACGACGCCGAGGGCGGCTGAGGTCCAGAAGAGGATGTGCCAGTCCCAGTTGTCCGCGATGAACGCGGCGGTGGGCAGACCGAGCGCGCCGCCGACGCCCAGGGAGGCGCTCATCACCGCGGTCGAACCGGCGAGCTTCTCGGCGGACACCGTGTCCCGCAGGATGCTGATGCCCAGCGGCACCACGGCGGCCGACAGACCTTGGAGCGCACGGCCGACGATCATCGGGACGAGCGAGTCGGCGAGGGCGCAGACCACCGAGCCGGACACCAGCAGCACGATGCTGGTGAGCAGCATCCGTCGCTTGCCGACCATGTCCCCGAGCCGCCCCACGACCGGGGTGGCGACGGCGGCGGCGAGCAGCGTGGCGGTGACCGCCCAGGCGGTGTCGGAGGCGGGCGCGTCCAGCAGCTTGGGCAGCTCGGGAACGATCGGGATGACCAGCGTCTGCATCAGCGAGACGACGATCCCGGCCAGGGCCAGCACCGCCACCACGGCGTTCGACCTCGATGGGGCGGATGTTCCCGCCGCAGCGGGTCGGGCAAGGGCGTCGGACATGACAGGGCCTCCGTCGGATGCACGAGGGGTGAACTGCTTGACTCAAGCAAGCTTATGTAGATTGATTGAGTTAAGCAAGCTAAATCTCCCGTGCCCGCGCCCCCCGAGGAGAAACGGGAGGCCAGACGGAGGGCAGACGGAGGGTAGACGGAGGGCAGTCGAGGTCAAGCGGAGGGCGGACGATGGGCGGACGAAGGCCGGCCGGAGGCCCCCGGGCTCGGCCGTGGGAAGCCCCGGGCCTCAGCCGTGGCGCGCGATGATCTCCCGGGTCCGCTCCTCGTCCAGCTCGTACACCGTCTCGTGGGCACGCGGATCCCGTGCGTGCAGGGTGTGGAACATCGGCCCCGTCGCCCCGCCCGGCTCCACCAGGGATGCGGACGCCCCACGCACCGCCCGTTCGGTGCCGGGCGCGGTGGTCAGGTCGATGCGGTTGACGACCCCGGGCGTCACCCACACCGGCACGCCGGCCAGCAGCCCGAAGAGCTGGAGATGGAAGTGCCCGGTGAGCAGCACGCGGACGTCACTCCCCCGGATCACCTCCGCCAGCCCCTCGGGGTCGCGCAGCCCGAAGACCTGCTGGGTCGCCGAGATGTCGAGACTGATCGGCGGATGATGGAAGGCGACGACGGTGCCCTGCCCGGCCGGCGTGCTCAACACGTCCCGCAGCCAGTCCAGTTGGCCTGCGCCCAGTCGGCCGTACACCTCCCCCGGAACCAGCGAGTCGAGGGTGATGAGCCGCCAACCGCCCACCGTGCTGACGGCGGCCCGCTCGGCGCCGGGGAAGTCGAGGACGGCATCCGGGTGGCCACTGCCCAGCACCTTCGTGAAGGCGGACCGCTCGTCGTGGTTGCCGGTGGTGTAGAAGACGGGCGCGCCGAGAGAGCGCGCGAAGCCGCCGATCAGCTCTCGCACGGTCGTGTAAGCCGCCACCGAGTCGTCGGCGAGGTCGCCGGTGACGACGACCGCGTCCACGTCCCGCAGGTGGCAAAGTTCGCCCAGCAGGAGCCGCAGGGAGTCGGCGGCGTCGACACGACGGCCGTCGGGCCCGTCGACGCGGCCGATATGGGTGTCCGAGAGATGCAGGATTCTCATCTCCCGGACCATACCCGCGAGTTGACGCTCAGCGAGGAGTCGCTCAGCTGAGGGTGCGCAGCGCGGCGGCGTCGTACGGCTTCAGCTCGTCGAGACGGCCGTCGAGCACCTTGGCCGCCCACTGCGGGTCCTGGAGCAGCGCACGCCCGACGGCCACCATGTCGAACTCGTCGCGCTCCAGCCGGTCGAGGAGGTCGTCGATGCCCTTGACCGGGGAGCCCTGGCCCGCGAAGGCCTTGAGGAAGTCGCCGTCGAGCCCGACCGAGCCGACCGTGATGGTGGGCTTGCCGGTCAGCTTCTTCGTCCAGCCCGCGAGGTTGAGGTCCGAGCCCTCGAACTCCGGGAGCCAGTAGCGGCGGGTGGAGGCGTGGAAGGAGTCGACACCGGCGGCGGCGAGCGGGGCGAGGATGGCCTCCAGCTCCTCCGGCGTCTCGGCGAGTCGCGCGTCGTACGCCTCCTGCTTCCACTGCGAGTAGCGGAAGATGATCGGGAACTCGGCCGAGACGGTCTCGCGCACGGCGGCCACGAGCTCGGCGGCGAACCTGGCACGGGCCACGGCGTCGCCGCCGTAGGCGTCGGTACGGCGGTTGGTGCCGGCCCACAGGAACTGGTCCACGAGGTATCCGTGGGCGCCGTGGATCTCCACGCCGTCGAAGCCGATGCGCTCGGCGGCGGCCGCGGCCTCGGCGAACGCGCCGATGACGTCGTCCAGGTCGCGCTGGGTCATCGCCTTGCCGGTGCCCTCGGTGCCGTCGACCCGGATGCCGGAGGGGCCGACGGCGGGCGCGTCCGCGAACGGCGGCTCGCCCTGATTGCGCACCATCCCGAGGTGCCACAGCTGCGGCACGATCGTCCCGCCGCCCGCGTGCACGGCCTCCGCGACCTTCGCCCAGCCCGCGAGCTGCTCCGCGCCGTGGAAGCGCGGCACCCGGTCGCTCTGTCCCGCCGACTCGTGCCCTACGTACGTCCCCTCGGTGACGATGAGGCCCACACCGGCGGCGGCCCGACGGCCGTAGTACGACACGACGTCCTCACCGGGAACGCCACCCGGGGAGAACATGCGCGTCATCGGCGCCATGGCGATGCGGTTCGGGACGGTGAGTCCGTTGATGGACACCGGGCGGGCGAGAATCTCGGCGGCGCGCGTGGCGGCGGGCGGGGTGATGCTCACGTGGGGGGCTCCTCGGGGCGATGGACCGTTGGGTATGTGCACATGCATTTAGTGCCTCTCCCACTGAAACCCCCCGGCCCCCCGCGCCATTCCGGACCCCTGGAGAGAGCCCCTGTGATCCCGGCCACGCACCCGGGCCGCACCTCTCTGCCACCCATCCCGGCCGCGAGAATGACGCCATGCCGAAGCCCCCGCCGCTCAGCTCCCTGCTCTCCTCCCCCGAGCTGGAACGGTCCTCCGTGGTCGCCAACAACAGCATGAACCGCGAGCGCGGCCTCACCGGCGTGAACAGCTACGCCCGTGAACTGGGCGTCGACCTCCTGGCCCACCTGGCGCACCGCCCCGCGCCCTCCTGGCTGGACCTGTGCAGCGGCGAGGGCCGCGCCCTGCGCGAGGCGGCGTCCGCCCTGCAGGCCGAGGCGGTCCTCACCGCCGTCGACCTGGTGGGCCCGCTCGTCCCGCGGCCCGCCCCGCCCGCCCTGGAGGAGATAGTCGCCTCCGTCTCCTCCTGGACCCCGGCCCGGACCTACGACCTGATCACCTGCGTCCACGGCCTGCACTACGTCGGCGACCAGCTCGGTCTGCTCACCCGCGCCGCGTCCTGGCTGAGCGAGGACGGCCTGCTGGTCGCCCACTTCGACCCGGAGTCGGTGCGTCACGCCGACGGTTCGACCGCCGCGAGAGGCGTGGTCTCGGCTCTGCGCGCGGCGGGCTACGACTACAGCCCCCGCCACCACCGCCTCACCCTCCGGGGCGCCCGAGCCGTCCGCCTTCCGTTCCGCTACCTGGGCGCCGACCCGGCCGCCGGCCCCAACTACACGGGCCAGCCCGCCATCGCCTCCCACTACGCCGCCGCCTGAACCGACGAAACCCCCTCCCGGGAGCAGGCGTCACGGTTCGGCCTCCCGGCACCACGTCCTCATCAGCACCCCGAAAACGCCCGAGGGCGGCACCCCCCGCTTCCGGGAAGTGCCGCCCTCGGTCCGAAGGACGGGCGATCGACCAGAGGTCGATCAGAAGTCCATGTCACCGCCCGGCATGCCGCCGCCGGCGGGCGCGGCGGCCTTCTCCGGCTTGTCGGCGATGACGGCCTCGGTGGTGAGGAACAGCGCGGCGATGGAGGCGGCGTTCTGCAGGGCAGAGCGCGTGACCTTCGCCGGGTCGATGATGCCTTCGGCGATCATGTCGACGTAGTCACCGGTCGCGGCGTTCAGGCCGTGGCCGATGGGCAGGTTGCGGACCTTCTCGACGACGACGCCACCCTCGAGACCACCGTTGACGGCGATCTGCTTCAGCGGGGCCTCGAGCGCGATGCGCACGGCGTTGGCGCCGGTCGCCTCGTCACCCTCGAGGTCCAGCTTCTCGAAGACGGAGGACGCCTGGATGAGGGCCACGCCACCACCGGCGACGATGCCCTCCTCGACGGCGGCCTTCGCGTTGCGGACGGCGTCCTCGATGCGGTGCTTGCGCTCCTTGAGCTCCACCTCGGTGGCGGCACCGGCCTTGATGACCGCGACACCGCCGGCGAGCTTCGCCAGGCGCTCCTGCAGCTTCTCGCGGTCGTAGTCCGAGTCGCTGTTCTCGATCTCGGCGCGGATCTGGTTGACCCGACCGGCGACCTGGTCCGAGGAGCCGGCACCGTCGACGATGGTGGTCTCGTCCTTGGTGATGACGACCTTGCGGGCCTTGCCGAGCAGGTCGATGGTCGTGTTCTCGAGCTTGAGACCGACCTCCTCGGAGATGACCTCGCCACCGGTGAGGATGGCGATGTCGTTCAGCATCGCCTTGCGGCGGTCGCCGAAGCCCGGCGCCTTGACCGCGACGGACTTGAAGGTGCCGCGGATCTTGTTGACGACCAGCGTCGACAGGGCCTCGCCCTCGACGTCCTCGGCGATGATCAGCAGCGGCTTGCCGCCCTGCATGACCTTCTCGAGGAGCGGGAGCAGGTCCTTGACGTTCGCGATCTTGGAGTTCGCGATCAGGATGTACGGGTCGTCGAGGACGGCCTCCATACGCTCCATGTCGGTGGCGAAGTACGCCGAGATGTAGCCCTTGTCGAAGCGCATACCCTCGGTGAGTTCCAGCTCCAGACCGAAGGTCTGGGACTCCTCGACGGTGATGACGCCTTCCTTGCCGACCTTGTCCATCGCCTCGGCGATGAGCTCGCCGATCTGGGTGTCGGCGGCGGAGATGGAGGCCGTGGAAGCGATCTGCTCCTTGGTCTCGACATCCTTGGCCTGCTCGAGCAGGGCACCGGAGACGGCCTCGACGGCCTTCTCGATACCGCGCTTGAGGGCCATCGGGTTGGCGCCGGCGGCTACGTTGCGCAGGCCTTCCTTGACCAGGGCCTGGGCGAGGACGGTCGCGGTGGTCGTACCGTCACCGGCGACGTCGTCCGTCTTCTTGGCGACTTCCTTGACCAGCTCGGCGCCGATCTTCTCGTACGGGTCCTCGAGCTCGATCTCCTTGGCGATGGAAACACCATCGTTGGTGATCGTGGGTGCGCCCCACTTCTTCTCGAGGACGACGTTGCGGCCCTTGGGGCCGAGCGTCACCTTCACGGCGTCCGCGAGCTGGTTCATGCCGCGCTCGAGGCCGCGCCGTGCCTCCTCGTCGAACGCGATGATCTTGGCCATGTGAAGTGGTCCTCCCGGACTGGGGTGGATTGCTCCGGACCGCGCTGGCGCCCGCGACGGACGGCTCGCCGGCCTCGTGGTTCCTTGCCCCACCTGGCCTGCGGGCCTCACCGACCCGGTCCTCGTTGTCACTCTCACCTTCAGAGTGCTAACGCCAATGATTAGCACTCGACCCATGAGAGTGCAAGCGCCTCCGCCGGACCCGTGCCCTTCCGGACACCCCTCGCGGACGTCTCACCGACGCCTCGCGCACGCCCCCGGACAGACCGAAGGGCTCGCACCCCCATGGGGGTGCGAGCCCTTCGTCAGTTGTACAGAAGAACGACGCTTTCAGTCGGCGCGTGCTTCAGCCGGTCGCGAGCCGGACCATGTCCGCCTGCGGCCCCTTCTGACCCTGCGAGATCTCGAAATCGACCCGCTGACCCTCTTCCAGGGTGCGGTAGCCGTCCATCTGAATCGCGCTGTAGTGGACGAAAACATCCGCACCACCGTCGACCGCGATGAAGCCGTACCCCTTCTCCGCGTTGAACCATTTGACGGTGCCCTGAGCCATGCCTAACTCCCCTATTACTGGCCCTTGCACGGATCCACACTTCGCGGATCCGGGTCAGACCTCACCCCCCGGTTGGCTTGGGGGCGTGCGCCGGAACGCGTCGACCGCGGCTGAATGTATCTGTCCAACTGCCGTCTGCAACAGGTCAGTCGGACGAGAATTCCGGACGCATGGGATCCGGAATGTGGCGAGAATTCGCCCGAATTAAGGGCAAGTCGGGCCCTGTATAAGCCACAAATGCCACGAAAGAGGCGCACACATTGGCTGCTTCTTGTCGGGCGCGGGGCAGAAATCAAAGGCTCCGGATCCGGTGATCGGGACCGGGTTCCCCAACTGTACCGCGCTCAACCACACTGAATTGCCCCCTCCGCTTCTATCGCGGAGAGGGCAATTCGATGAACGCTCGGTAATCGCTGTTACCGACGGTTACTACCGATGGGTACTGAACTACGGTCAGCCACCTGCGACGGCCGGGATGATCGAGACGCCGGCGCCGTCCGGGGTCGCCGTCTGCAGGCCCTGCTCGAAGCGGACGTCGTCGTCGTTCACGTACACGTTGACGAACCGGCGCAGCTTGCCCTGGTCGTCCAGGACCCGGGCGGCGATGCCGGTGTGGTTCTTCTCCAGGTCGGCGATGACCTCACCCAGGGTCGCGCCCTCGGCCTTCACCTCGGCCTGGCCGCCGGTGTAGGTGCGCAGGATGGTGGGGATGCGGACGTTGACGCTCATGCTCTTTCGACCTCCGGTCAGGCGGAGCGCCCCGAAGGGCGCGGGGCTGTCTGGATCGTGCGGCTGCCGCCGCGTGGGCGCGACCAGCCCCACGGCCCGCAGACGAACAACAAATCTCTCAGCCGAGACCAGCGTCCCGGAACGACTCCAGGGTCGGGCGGATGGTCGCGGTCAGGCCGCTGCCGGCCACCGCGTCCAGCGTCTTCAGACCGTCACCCGTGTTCAGCACCACGGTGGTGAGCGTCGGGTCGAGAAGACCGTTCTCGATCAGCTTGCGCGTCACGCCCACCGTCACACCACCGGCGGTCTCCGCGAAGATGCCCTCGGTGCGCGCCAGCAGCTTGATCGCGTCGACCACCTGCTCGTCGTTCACGTCCTCCACCGCGCCGCCGGTGCGCCGCGCGATGTCGAGGACGTACGGACCGTCCGCCGGGTTGCCGATGGCCAGCGACTTGGCGATGGTGTTCGGCTTCTGGGGGCGGACCACGTCGTGCCCGGCCTTGTAGGCCACGGACACCGGGGAGCAGCCCTCGGCCTGCGCGCCGAAGATCTTGTACGGCTTGTCCTCGACCAGCCCGAGCTTGATCAGCTCCTGAAGGCCCTTGTCGATCTTCGTGAGCTGGGAGCCGGAGGCGATCGGCACGACCAGCTGGTCCGGCAGCCGCCAGCCGAGCTGCTCGCAGATCTCGTACGCCAGCGTCTTGGAGCCCTCGGCGTAGTAGGGCCGCAGGTTGACGTTGACGAAGCCCCAGCCCTCGCCCGCCGAGTCGCCGATGAGCTCGGAACAGAAGCGGTTGACGTCGTCGTAGTTGCCCTCGATGCCGACGAGCTCGCCGCCGTAGATGGCGGCCATGACGACCTTGCCCTGCTCCAGGTCGTGCGGGATGAACACGCAGGACCGGAAGCCCGCCCGGGCGGCGGCGGCGCCGACGGCACCGGCCAGGTTGCCCGTGGAGGAGCAGGAGAGAGTGGTGAAGCCGAACGCGCGGGCGGCCTCGATGGCCTGGGCGACGACCCGGTCCTTGAAGGAGTGGGTCGGGTTGCCGGAGTCGTCCTTGACGAAGAGCTTGCCGGCGTCGACGCCCAGTTCACGGGCGAGGTTGTCGGCCTGGACGAGCTTGGTCCAGCCGGGGTTGATGTTGGGCTTGTCGGCCACGTCCGCGGGGACGGGCAGCAGCGGCGCGTAGCGCCAGATGTTCGCGGGCCCCGACTCGATGCGCTTGCGGAGCTCCTCCGTGTCGTAGGAGGAGAAGTCGTAGGCGATCTCGAGCGGCCCGAAACACTCCTCGCAGGCGAAGACCGGGCCGAGGGGCACGCGGTGGCCGCACTCGCGGCAGGTCAACGCCGCGGCCGGACCGAGGTCGACAGCAGAGGACGTCGTAGAGTCGGTGGTGCTTGCAACAGTCTGCGCAGCCATGTGAGGCGAGGCCCTTTCTCCTCATCTTCCTCACGACGCATCTCGCCGTGAGACGGATTTGGCACCTTCCCGAGCCGGGAGCCTCGCGAAGCGATCACCACGTGGATCAGTGATCGTTACGAGACCGGCTGGAGGGTTGCCGGGGCTTCATCGGGCCGTATCCCTCTGCCCCTCTGGATGAGCGGTATGAAGTTGTGAACGGGGGGCGACCTCGGACATGCGATGGTCATCCGCGTTGTTCAAGACTGTAACCGAAGGCCAGGACAGTTGAGAGAGTCGTCCGAACCGCGAGATGGATCACACGGTCACCTCCCGTGCACCCGGTGTGATCACGACAGTGAGGAGCCGCAGACTGTGCTTCGAGAAACTGAGCGCTGGCTGGCCACCCGCTCCTGGTCCGCGACCGATCGTCCGCTCCACCGGATCCTGGCCGCGAAGCGCGCCACGAACCAGTCGGTGTCCGTCGTCCTGCCCGCGCTGAACGAGGAGGAGACGGTCGGTGACATCGTCGCGGTCATCCGTCACGACCTCATGCACCAGGTCCCGCTCGTCGACGAGATCGTCGTCGTCGACTCGGGCTCGACCGACCGTACGTCCGAGGTGGCCGCGGCGGCCGGCGCGCGGGTCGTCCACCGGGACGACATCCTGCCGCGGATACCGGCCGTGCCCGGCAAGGGCGAGGTCCTGTGGCGCTCCCTGCTGGTCACCACCGGGGACATCGTCTGTTTCATCGACGCCGATCTGAGGGAGTTCTCCTCGGACTTCGTCTCGGGGATCGTCGGCCCGCTGCTCACCGACCCCGGGGTGGATCTGGTCAAGGGCATGTACGACCGTCCGCTGGGCGGCGCGGCCGGCCAGGGCGGCAGGGTCACCGAGCTGATGGCCCGCCCGCTGCTCAACATGCACTGGCCGCAGCTGGCCGGGTTCGTGCAGCCGCTCGGCGGCGAGTACGCGGCCCGCCGCAGCCTGCTGGAGCAGCTGCCCTTCCCCGTCGGCTACGGCGTGGAGCTGGGCATGCTGGTGGACGCCCTGCACCTGGTGGGCCTGGACGCCCTCGCCCAGGTCGACATCGGCGTGCGCAAGCACCGTCACCAGGACGGGCAGGCGCTGGGCCGGATGGCGGCGGCCATCTACCGCACCGCCCAGCTCCGGCTGGCCCGCGGGCACCTGATCCGCCCGTCCCTCACCCAGTTCGAACGGAGCGCGGACGGCTTCGAGCCGCGGACGTACTCCGTGGACACCGAGGAACGGCCGCCGATGGCGGAGATCGCGGAGTACGCGACCCGCAAGGTCGCGTGAGTGCCGGACGGGCCGTATACGGCATGGCGCCGACCGCGGCGACACGGCCGGATACGGCCCGTCCACGCAGCGCGACCGTACGTTTGAGCGTTTCCCGACCGGGCTAGGTTGGGCGTATGGCTTCCACGCACGACACTGCCGCCCGGGCCGCCGAGGTGCTGGTCGCGTCCAACCGCGGTCCGGTCTCCTACGAGGTACGCGAGGACGGCTCGCTGCACGCGAAACGCGGGGGCGGCGGGCTGGTCTCCGGCCTGTCGGCCATCGGGCCCGAGGCGGGCGCCCTCTGGGTGTGCTCCGCGCTCTCCGACGGCGACCGGGAGGCGGTCCGGCGCGGCGTCGGCGAGGAGGGCGTGCGCATGCTGGCCGTTCCGGCCGATGTGCACGAGGACGCCTACAACGGCATCGCCAACTCCGTGCTGTGGTTCGTCCACCACCTGCTCTACCAGACACCGCTGGAGCCCGCCTTCGACGCGGAGTTCCGCCGCCAGTGGGCGTCGTACGAGGCCTACAACCGGGCGTTCGCGGAGGCGCTGGCCGAGGATGCGGCGGACGGCGCGGCGGTCCTCGTCCAGGACTACCACCTCTGTCTGGTGCCGGGGATGCTGCGCGAACTCCGCCCTGACCTGCGGATCGGCCACTTCTCCCACACCCCGTGGGCACCGGTGGACTACTTCGCGCTGCTGCCGGGGGACATCCGCGAGCAGCTGCTGCACGGCATGCTCGGCGCGGACCGCCTGGGCTTCCTCACCCGGCGCTGGGCGGACGCGTTCACCGCGTGCTGTACGGAGTTCGCCGGCGGCCCCGGCAGGACGAGGATCGGCGTGCACGGTCTCGGCGCCGACGCCGACTTCCTGCGCGAGCGCTCGCACCGGCCGGACGTCGACGAGCGCATGGCGGCGCTGCGCGCGGAGATCGGCGAGGGCCGCAAGGCGATCGTCCGCGTCGACCGCACCGAGCTGTCCAAGAACATCGTGCGCGGGCTCCTGGCCTACCGGCAGCTGCTCGACGACCACCCGGAGTGGCGCGAACGGGTCGTCCACGTGGCCTTCGCCTACCCCTCCCGCCAGGACCTCGCCGTCTACCGCGACTACATGGCCGAGGTGCAGCGGCTGTCCGAGGAGATCAACGACGCCTACGGCACGCCCGGCTGGACCCCGGTCCTGCTGAACCTCAAGGACGACTTCGCCCGCTCCCTCGCCGCCTACCGGCTGGCCGACGTGGCCCTGGTGAACCCGATCCGCGACGGCATGAACCTGGTCGCCAAGGAGGTCCCGGTCGTCTCCGACGAGGGCTGCGCGCTGGTCCTGTCCCGGGAGGCGGGGGCCTACTGGGAACTGCGCGAGGACGCGATCACGGTGAACCCGTACGACGTCCTGGAGACCGCCCGCGCCCTGCACGAGGGGCTGACCATGAAGCCGGAGGAGCGGGCCGAGCGCACGAAGCGGCTGTCCGCGGCGGCGACCGCGCTTCCCCCGGCCCAGTGGTTCCTGGACCAGCTGAACGCGCTGCGGGAGATTCAGCCGAGCTGAGCGGCCAGTTCCCGCAGCAGCCGTACGACGCCTGCGGGCCCGTCGACGACGAGGTCCGCGCGTTCCGCGAGTTCGCCGACCTCGGTGCTGCCGCTGCACACCAGCAGCCCGGGTACGCCGTCCGCGCGGAGCTTCTCCACGGCGGCGAAGGCGGGCAGGTCGCCGAGGTCGTCACCGGCGTAGAGGACGGACCGCGCGCCGGTCTCGCGGACGTGTTCCAGCAAGGCGACACCCTTGTCCATGCCCGGCGGGCGCAGCTCCAGGACCATCCGGCCGGGTTCGACGATCAGGCCGTGCCGGGCGGCGAGGTCGGTGAGCGGGGCCCGCAGCGCTTCGAAGGCGGCCCGGGGGTCGTCGGCGCGGCGGGTGTGGACGGCGACGGCCCGGCCGCCCTTCTCCTCGACCGAGACACCCGGCAGGTCCCCGGCGGCGGCCAGGACCCGCGGGAGTTCGGCGCGGACGGCGGCCACTCCCGGGTGCGGGGCCGGGGCGCTCAGGGTGCCGGTGCGGGCGTCCCAGCGTTCGGCGCCGTAGTGGCCGAGGACGGCGAGGTGCTCCAGTCCTGCGGCCCCGGCGAATCCGCCGTGCCGGACGGCGACCTCGGCGGGCCGCCCGGTGATGACGGCGACGGCGGCGATCTTCGGCGCGAGGGCGGTGAGCGCGGGGACGGCGCCGGGGTGCGCCCGGGCGTCCTCCGGGTTCTCGACGATCGGGGCGAGGGTGCCGTCGAAGTCGAGCGCGACGAGCGTGGTGGCGGGCCGGCCGACGATCGCGTCGAGCGCGGCGCGGCCCGCCGGGGTGACCGGAACGGGGAGGGAGAGGGGTTCGGGTTCCGAGGAGTGCGTCTCGTGGGTGCCCATACGCCGACGATAGCCAACGCACGCCAGCGGCTAGCGCTCCCCCCGCCTCGCCGCCCGCACCCTGCGCAGTCTGTTCACCGTGACCGGGTCGTGGGCCAGGGCGCGGGGGTCGTCCAGGAGGGCGTTGAGGAGTTGGTAGTAGCGGACCGGGGACAGGTCCAGTTCCTCGCGTATCGCCCGTTCCTTCGCGCCGGGGCCGGAGAACCCGCGCCGCTCCAGGGCGAGGATGCCCCGCTCCCCCGCCCCCAGCCCGTCCGCTTCCGCTCGCCGCTCCATGTCCGCACGGTAACGCCCGGCACCGACAGCGGCCCAGCGCCGGCCGGCTCGTCAGCCGGTGCCGGCGTCCAGCGTCGTGGCCGTGGTCTGGAGTTCGCCCAGTACGCCGGCCGGGTCGCCGTTCGCGGTCACGGCCTGGCCGATCCGCTGCTTGATCTCCGCGCTGACCTTCGCCCAGGAGGTCCGTCCGACGGGGTAGGTCTCGGAGAGCGGGAGCTCGTCGAGGAACGGCTTGAGGTCGGCGTCCTCCTTGGCCGCGCCCATGACCTGGGAGGCCGAGGTGGTGACCGGCAGCAGGTCGTACTCGCGGGAGAAGTCCAGCACGTTCTTCTCGCTGTAGACGTAGTCGAGGAAGTCGCCGACCTGCTCGGCGTGTCCGTTCTGCTTGAAGGCGGTCATCCAGTCGGCGACGCCCATGGAGACCTTGGTCGGGCCGGCGACGCCGGGCATCGGCACCATGCCGAACTTCACGCCCTTGCTCGCGGCCGCCTTCATCAGCGAGGGGTGCCCGTTGAGCATGCCCACGTCGCCGGCGGCGAAGGCGGCGAACGCGGCGGCCCGGTTCAGCTTGTCCGGCGCGACCGGCCCGGTGAGGCCCTTGCCGACCAGGTCGTCCTTCAGCCAGTCGAAGGTCTCGACGTTCTCGGTGGAGTCGATGCTGTAGGCGCTGACGGTCTGGGTGTAGCCGCCCCCGCCGCTGAGCAGCCACTGGAGGGTCTCGGCCTGCGCCTCCTCGGATCCGAGGGGCAGTGCGTACGGGTACTTCACGCCCTCGTCCTTGAGCGCCTTCGCGTCCTCGGCGAGCTCGGCCCAGGTGGTCGGCGGGGTCAGGCCGGCCTTGGCGAAGAGGGTCTTGTTGTAGAACAGCAGCCGCGTGGAGGAGGCGAACGGCATGCCGTACCGCACCCCGTGCACCTCGCCCGCGTTGGCGAGCTGGGACACGAAGTCGGCCTCGACGGGGATGGAGAGCACATCGCTCACCTTGTAGAGCAGGTCGGCGGCCGCGTAGTCGGCGTACGCGCCGATCTGGGCCATGTCGGGGGCCTTGCCCGCGTCGACCATCGCCTTGACCTTGGCGTCCACGTCGTTCCAGGAGTAGACGCTCACGTCGACGGTGACGCCGGGGTGGTCCTTCTCGTAACCCTCGACGAGCTTGTCCCAGTACTTCTTCGAACTGTTGGCGCTGCTGTCGCCGTAGTCGGCGGCGACGAGTCTCAGCGTGACGTCGTCGGAGTCTCCGGAGAGTCCGCAGCCGGTGAGGACCGCGGCCATACCGAGGGCCGACACCCCCGCGACCGCACCCGTGATCGTTCCTGACTTCCGTGCCCGCCGCTGCACCGTGACGCTCCCGACTGATTGATCATACCAATGGACCGCTATGCGGATTAAGGTCTACACCACCCATGTGGACTAGACCTCTTTCGGCCTCCGGGGCGGCACGGTACCCCCACAACCCGCGAGTGGACTAGACCTCTCGCGGGTCCTCGGTCCACACTGTCCCCGTGAGACATGTCATCGCCCTGGACGTGGGCGGCACCGGGATGAAGGCCGCCCTGGTCGGCGCGGACGGCGCACTGCTGCACCGGGCCCGCCGGCCCACCGGCCGTGAGCGCGGACCCGACGCGGTCGTCGCCGGCATCCTCGACTTCGCCGCCGAGCTGCGCGAACACGGCGCCCGGCAGTTCGGCGAGCCCGCGGCCGCGGCGGGCGTGGCCGTGCCCGGCATCGTCGACGAGGCGAACGGCGTCGCCGCCTACGCGGCCAACCTGGGCTGGCGGGACGTACCCCTGCGCGCACTCCTCGCGGACCGCCTCGGCGCTCCCGTCGCCCTCGGGCACGACGTGCGCACCGGCGGCCTCGCCGAGGGCCGGATCGGGGCGGGCCGGGGCGCGGACCGGTTCCTGTTCGTGGCGCTGGGCACCGGCATCGCGGGGGCGATCGGCGTCGACGGCCGGGTGGAGGCGGGCGCCCACGGCTTCGCGGGCGAGATCGGCCACATCGTCGTACGCCCCGGCGGAACCCCGTGTCCGTGCGGCCAGCACGGCTGTCTGGAGCGCTTCGCGTCGGCCGCGGCGGTCAGCGAGGCATGGGCGGCGGCCTGCGGGGATCCGAAGGCGGACGCCGCGGACTGCGCGAAGGCCGTCACGTCCGGCGACCCGAACGCCGTCCGGGTCTGGCAGACGGCCGTGGACGCGCTCGCCGACGGCCTGGTCACCGCCCTCACCCTGCTGGACCCCCGCACGCTCGTCATCGGTGGCGGCCTCGCCGAGGCGGGGGAAACCTTGTTCACGCCCCTACGGGACGCGGTCCGCCGACGGGTGACCTTCCAGAAGCTGCCGGAGATCGTGCCGGCGGCCCTGGGCGACACCGCCGGCTGCCTGGGCGCGGGCCTCCTGGCCTGGGATCTCCTCAACACAACCGACGGTATGGAGGTAACACCCTGATGGCCACCCCCCTAGGGGCGCGGGGAACTGCGCAACGACCCACGACGCGCCCGCAGGTACTCATCGGCGCCAGGGTGGTACTGCCGACGGGCACGGTTCCCGACGGCCGCGTCACGATCGACGGCACGAAGATCGCGGCCGAAGCCCCGCACGGGGACGTCCTCGACGTGACGGGCCACTGGCTGGTCCCCGGCTTCGTCGACCTGCACAACCACGGCGGCGGCGGAGCCTCCTTCTCCGGCACGGCCGAGGACGTCCTGAAGGCCATCCACACCCACCGGCTGCACGGCACCACCACCCTCGTCGCCTCGACCGTCACCGACGAGATGGACTTCCTCGTCCGTCAGGCCGGCCTGCTGAGCGAACTGGCCGAGCAGGGCGACCTGGCCGGCATCCACTTCGAGGGCCCCTTCATCTCGCCGTGCCGCAAGGGCGCGCACTCCGAGGCACTGCTGCGCGACCCCGACCCGGCTCAGGTGCGCAAGCTGATCGACGCGGCGCGCGGCCGGGCGAGCATGGTCACCCTCGCCACGGAACTCCCGGGCGGCCTGGACTCCGTACGACTGCTCGCCGAGCACGGCGTGATCGCCGCCGTCGGGCACACGGACGCGACGTACGAGCAGACGGTTCAGGCCATCGAGGCCGGGGCCACCGTCGCCACCCACCTCTTCAACGCGATGCCGCCGCTCGGCCACCGCAGCCCCGGCCCGATCGCCGCGCTCCTGGAGGACGAGCGGGTGACGGTCGAGCTCATCAACGACGGCACGCATCTGCACCCGGCCGCCCTGGAGCTGGCGTTCCGTCACGCGGGCCCGGGTCGGGTGGCGTTCATCACGGACGCGATGGACGCGGCGGGCATCGGCGACGGCCGCTATCTGCTCGGTCCGCTGGAGGTCGAGGTCAGCAAGGGCGTGGCCCGGCTGGTGGAGGGCGGCTCGATCGCGGGCTCCACGCTCACCCAGGACCGCGCCTTCCAGCGGGCGGTGACGATCGACCGGCTGCCGGTCGAGGACGTCGTCGCCGCGCTGTCCGCCAATCCGGCACGGCTGCTGGGCCTCGACGACAGGGTGGGCTCGCTGGAACCCGGCAAGGACGCCGACCTGGTCCTGCTGGACGAGAACTTCGAGCTCAAGGGCGTGATGCGCAAGGGGGATTGGGTGGTGGATCCCCAACTGGCCTGAAACGTCCCCCCGCACAGGAACGGTGGCCGACCCGCGCACTGGGCCGGTCGCCGTCTCTTTGGCATGATCAGGCCTCCGGAAGCCGGAGAGTTCCGGAACCGTTCATGTACGCACGCCAGCCGGGGGAGGCCGCCAGGTGATCCTCACCGTCACCCTGAACACCGCTCTCGACCTCACCTATCGCGTGCCCGCGCTGCGGCCGCACGCCTCGCACCGGGTGACCGACGTGCGGGAACGGCCCGGCGGCAAGGGGCTGAACGTCGCCCGGGTGCTGGCCGCCCTCGGCCACGAGGTGACGGCGACCGGCTTCGCGGGCGGCCCCACCGGCCGGGTCGTACAGGAAAAACTCACCGCCGTGACCGGGATCGTGGACGCCCTCGTCCCGGTCGCCGGGGCCACCCGCCGCACGGTCGCGGTCGTCGACGCCCGCACCGGCGACACGACCCAGCTGAACGAACCCGGCCCGGTGATCGCGCCGGCCGAGTGGTCCGCCTTCCAGGAGGCGTACGAGGGGCTGCTCGCCGGCGCCGACGCGGTGGCCCTGTGCGGCAGCCTGCCGCCGGGGGTGCCGGTGGGCGCGTACGCGGTCCTGGTGCGGCGGGCACGGGCCGCGGGTGTCCCCGTACTGCTGGACACGAGCGGAGAGCCGTTGCGCCGCGGGGTCGCCGCCCGCCCGGACATCGTCAAACCGAACGCCACCGAACTGGCCGAACTCACCGGTTCGCACGAGCCGTTGCAGGCGACCCGGGACGCGCGAAGGCGCGGCGCGCACGCCGTCGTGGCCTCGCTGGGCGCCGAAGGTTTCCTCGCGGTCACCCAGGAGGGCCGCTGGCGCGCCGCCCCGCCACGCCGCGTCCACGGCAATCCGGTCGGCGCGGGCGACTCGGCGGTCGCGGGCCTGCTGTCCGGCCTGGTGGAACGCCTCCCCTGGCCGGACCGCCTGTCCCGCGCGGTGGCCCTGTCGGCGGCGACCGTGGCGGCCCCGGCGGCGGGCGAGTTCGACCGCGCCGCCTACGAGGAGCTGCTCGGCCGGATCACGGTGGCCGCGGAGATGACCGCGGCCTGAACCCGGGGGCTCACCTCTTGACCTGGCCCGCCTTCACCCACAACTGGTCCAGCAGGACGTTGCACTTGTCGCCGTCCTGGCAGGAGAGGGTGAGCGTGTTGGTGCCCTTGGTGAGCGTGGGATACGTGTAGCTCGTCGTCCAGCCCTTGACGAAGTCTCCGGCGGGCCCCTTCGCGTAGTTCTTGAGGGGGAACTTGCTGCCGAAGGTCTTGCCGTTGACCGTGAGCGTCATCGCCTGGTCTTCACCCGGCACGCTGTAGTGCGCGAACAGCGTGTACGTGCCGTCCGACGGGATGCCGTTGACCGTCCAGGTGACCGAGTTGCCGACCTGGTTGAGGTTGCCGACATAGACCCCGCCGGCCGCCTGCGCGCCCTCGACGTCCGAGGCCAGGGCGGCGCTGCCGCCGAGGTTCAGCGCCTTCGCGTCCACCGGCGGGATCTCCGCCTTGTTCTCGTCGTCGCCGGCCGACTCGCTGGGCGAGGGGCTCGCGGAGGCGGAGGCCGAAGTGGCGGGCTGGTCGCTCGCCTTGTTGTCGTCGGAGCCGTCGTCACCGTTCGCCATGGCCACCGCGATGCCGATCACGACCGCGGCGACCACCGCGACCGCGCCGATCAGCAGACCCTTGGTGTTGGGGCCGCGGCCGCGGCCGCCGCCGCTCTGCGCGGGCTGACGACCGGTCGAGGGGCCGCCGCCGAAGTTCTCGGGCGCGGCGTAGTGCGCGTTCGGCTGGCCGTACGTGCCCTGCTGCTGAGGCATCGTCGGCGGCTGCCCGTACTGCGCGGTCTGCTGCTGTCCGTACTGGCGCTCGCCGACCGCGCGCACTCTGCTGACCGAGTTGGGGTAGCCGTAGCCACCACCGGACGGCGGCTGCGCGCCGTTGGCCTGGCCGTCGGCGTAGAGGTAGCCGAACGGGTCGTCGTCCTCGGGCGTACTCGCGCCGTTGTTGCCGGACGTCATCCCTTGGTACTCCTCAGCAAGTGCGGGGTCGGATGCGATGGTGCGGTCAGACTGGCGAGCCTACCCGCTCCGGATGGCCCAAACAGGTGACTCTGATCGCATCAGCTCGCTGACCTGGTGATCATCCCGCACGCCGGTGCTGTTTGGGACGAGATCGTTTCTCGACGTACATGCGTTCGTCGGCGGACTTCAGCACTTCGTCCGCGGTCATCCCGCAATGTGCCCAGCCGATACCGAAGCTCGCGCCCACCCGAACGGCCCGGCCCTCGGCGCGGATCGGCTGGATGATCTCGTTGCGCAGCCGTACGGCCAGGTCGGCCGCGTCGGCGCGGCCGAGGCCGTCGGCGAGGATCACGAACTCGTCGCCGCCGAGCCGGGCTACCGTGTCGCCGTCGCGGACCTGGCGGGAGAGCCGGCGGGCGACCTCGATGAGGACCGCGTCGCCGGCGTTGTGGCCGAACCGGTCGTTGATCGACTTGAAGCCGTCGAGGTCGCAGAAGAGGACCGCGAGCCCCTTGGTGCCGTCGTCGTGCCCCTCCTCGGGGGCGGCGGTGTGCACATGGTGGTCGTAGCCGTCGAAGGACTCGGTACCGCCGGGCCGGTAGTCGAAGCCGTGCCCGTTGGCGTCGAAGGCCGCGTGGCCGTACGCCGTGTCCATGGCGTCGACGGCTGCGGGGTGGGTGGACTGGGGGCGCTGACAGAGCCGGGCGGAGAGCCGCGAGCGCAGTTCGGCGGAGTTCGGCAGTCCGGTGAGGGAGTCGTGCGAGGCGCGGTGGGCGAGCTGGAGCTCGCGGCGCTTGCGGTCCTCTATGTCCTCGACGTGGGTGAGGAGGAAGCGGGGCCCGTCGGCGGCGTCGGCGACGACGGAGTTGCGGAGGCTGACCCAGACGTAGGTGCCGTCCCGGCGGCCGAGGCGGAGTTCGGCGCGCCCGCCCTCGGCGGAGGTGCGGAGCAGGGTGCCTATGTCCTCGGGGTGGACGAGGTCGGAGAAGGAGTAGCGGCGCATCGCGGAGGCGGGGCGGCCCAGCAGGCGGCACAGGGCGTCGTTGGTCCGGAGTATCCGACCGTGCTGGTCGCCGCCCATCTCGGCTATCGCCATGCCGGAGGGGGCGTACTCGAAGGCCTGCCGGAAGCTTTCCTCACTGGCGCGCAGGGCCTGCTGCTCGCGTTCGAGCCGTACCAGTGCCCGCTGCATATTCGCACGTAGACGCGCGTTGCTAATGGCGATGGCGGCCTGGAAGGCGTACATCTGGAGGGCTTCGCGCCCCCACGCGCCGGGCCGGCGGCCGTTGCGCGGCCGGTCCACGGACAGGACGCCTATCAGCTCACCGCAGGCGTCTCCGCTGCCGGGGGCGGCGGGCATGTACATGGGGGCGAAGAGGCGGTCCGAGGGGTGCCACTCGTCCTCGAAGCGGGGCGCGGGCCCGTCGGTGTACCACTGGGGCACGTCGTCGTCGTCGAGGACCCAGCCCTCGGTGTGGGGTATGAAGATCAGGTCGCCCCAGGTCTCCCCCATGGCGAGGCGCCGGTCCCAGGATTCGCGCGAGCCGACCCGGCCGGTGATCAGGGCCTCGGCGGCCGGGTTGCCGGCGAAGGCGGCGACCACGAGATCGCCGTCGGGACGCACGAGGTTGACGCACGCCAGCTCGTACCCGAGTGCCGTGACCACGCCGTCGGCGACGGTCTGCAAGGTGTCGGCCAGGCTGCGGGCCGTGTTCATGTCGGCCATGACCTGGTGCAGCTGTCGCAGGGACGCAAGGCGGACGTAAGGCTCCGACTCGGTCTCCATGTGTTTCGCCCTCCCCCCGAGACTTCGCAGCGAATCAAGGGTTGTTCTCGGCGTAACGTCGTTTCTGGTGCTGTGCTGTCGGTGTGTGTCTCCTTGTGACGCCTCCGCCACTGAATCACAGCGCGCTGCCCACTCGGTACACAGGGTCAACAATTAATGCTTCTTGTGACTCAAGTCACAGGTGAAGATGAACATTTGAGTGGAGTTTCCGCGTTTTCCTGTGTGTTTCCTGAACACGGACAGGCACGAACATGCCCGGACGGACACCGGAATCGGGCGCCGGGGGAATAGGTCCACGGTCCTACGACCCTACTCGGGCGGAGGTCCGATGCGCCGCGCACCGGACGGACACTAGCGTTTCGGACATGCCCCCAGACGTACTCGAGCCGGCTGTGCTCAAGACCGTGTCCGAGACCCGCTCCAGGCATGCTGAGGGAGTGAGCAACGACGAGTTCCGCGCCGCCATGTCCCGGCTCGCCGACGGCGTGGTCCTGGTGACCGCCCGGGAGCCGTCCCTCGACCCGGACGACCCCGGGGCGCCGGACGGCGAGGACGTCGGCATGACCGCGACGGCGTTCATGTCGGTCTCCCTGGACCCGCCGCTGGTCCTGGTCAGTCTGCGCACCGGCTCCCGGATGGACGACCTGCTCGACGAGCAGCCCCTGTGGGCGGTCTCGGTGCTCTCCGAGAGCCAGCGGCACATCGCCGGCCGCTTCGCCATGAAGGGCCGCATCAGCGACCGGCTGCTCTTCGAGGACATCCCGTACACCCGCGGCGAGGTGGCCGGCGCGCCCCTGGTCGGCGGCGCCCTGGCGACCCTGGAGTGCCGCACCGAGCAGCAGGTCACGGCCGGCGACCACACGCTGGTGATCGGCCGTGTGCTCACCGCGTCGGTGCCGAGCGCGGACGGCGGTCCGCTGGTGCATTTCCGGGGCCGTTACCGGCAGTTGAGGTGACCCCGGAAAATGCCGTGGCCGCCGGCCGAGCGGCCCGCCTAGGGTGCCCGCATGACGACTTCAGGGCCCCGACTCGAGATCATCACTCCCGCGAATTTCGAGGCCGCGACCGGCATTCGGGTCCGGCCCGACCAGGAGTTCGCCGTCTCTCCTGTGATGCAGTCGCTCGCGGAGGCCCACGTCCATCGCGCGGGGGTCGCCTGGCCACGCCTGATCATGGACGGCGACCGGGCCGTCGGCTTTCTGATGGCCTTTCTCGACATCGACTGGAACGGGCGCGGCGACGGCGGCCCGATCCGCTCCGGACTGTGGCGGCTGAACATCGCCGCCGGTGAACAGGGCCGCGGTTACGGCCGGTTCGCCGTGGAGTCCGTGGCCGCGGAACTGCGCCGCCGGGGCACCGAGGAGATGTACGTGACCTGGCACGAGGGCGAGAACGGTCCCGCGGACTTCTATCTCGGGCTGGGCTTCCGGAAGAACGGCGAGACCAGCGAGGGAGAGACGGTCGGCGTCCTCGCCCTGGACTAGCCGCCCCGGCCCCGGAGCCCGCCTTCCCGCCCCGGGGCCCGCCTTCGGAACTAGAGCAGCTTCACTTCCAGTTCGGAGATGCGGTCGAGGTCGGCCACGACGTCGATCACGGCGATCCGGCCACCGCGCACGAACGTGAAGCCGAGTATCCGCTCCACCCGGCCCTCGAACAGCACCGCCAGTCCGGTCGCGCCGTCGATGAGGGCGGGCCTGACGACGGCCCCGACGAAGGCGAAGCTGGACGCGACCGCCGTGACCGCCGCCGCGCCCGCGACCACGCCGGCCTCCGAGCGGGCGACGACGTCCGGGTCCAGCACGGCGAGCAGCTTGACGAAGTCCCCGTCCCGGGCGGCGGACAGGAAGGCGTCGACGACCTTGCGCTGCCGGGCGAGATCGACGTCCGGCTCCTGTGCGCCCCGCACCCGGCGCCGGGCCCGGCCGGCGAGCTGCCGGGCGGCTTCCGGGGTCCGGTCGACGATGCTCGCGACCTGCTCGTAGCGCACGCCGAACAGGTCGTGCAGCACGAAAGCCAGCCGCTCGCCGGGGGTGAGGGTGTCCAGGACGACGAGCAGCGCGACGCCCACGGAGTCGGCGAGCAGCGCGTCCCGCGCCGGGTCGGGGTCCTCGCACGACGGGGCCGGCGTCCAGTCGTCCAGCGGCTCCTCGGCGTATGAACGGCGCGAGCGCAGCATGTCCAGGCAGACCCGGCCGACGACGGTCGTCAGCCAGCCCGCCATGTTGTCGATCTCCCTGCCCGCGCTCTCGCCCTCGCTCCGGCTGAGCCGCACCCACGCCTCCTGCACGGCGTCGTCGGCCTCGGTGGCGGACCCGAGCATGCGGTGCGCGACAGCACGCAGGCGGCTGCGGTGCGCTTCGAAGCGCTCGGCGAGGAAGTCGGCGTCGCCTGTTGCCATCGTTCGTCACATCCCTGGTCGCGATTGACTGTCATGTAACTGACGGATGTCGCGCCCGAGATGTGACACGCGCACGCAAGGTGCCGGGAAATTCGATCAGTACCAGTCAGGAACGATCCCGTCCGGTCAGCCCCAGTCTCGTCCGTTCCGGCCCCGCTTCGTCTGCGAGCGCTGCTTCTTCTCCCGCAGCCGGCGCTCGTTGATCCCGCGCGGGATCCGGGTCGGCCGGCGCGGCTTGGGCGGCGGGGCGGTGGCCTCGGCGAGGAGCGCCGCGAGGCGTACGGCGGCGGTCTCGCGGTTGCGCCACTGGGAGCGGTGCTCGGAGGCGCGGACGGTGACGACGCCGTCGACGAGCCGACCGGCCAGCCGCTCGAGCGCCCGCGCCTTCCACACCTCGGGCAGCGCCTCGGTGCCCGCTAGGTCGAAGCGGAGCTCCACCTGCGAGTCACTGGTGTTGACGTGCTGCCCGCCCGGCCCCGAAGACCGCGAGAAACGCCACATGAGCTCGGCCTCGGGAAGCGAGACGGAGCCGCGGACGACATAGGGACCAGACATGCCCACCATGTTCCCGCTCGCGCCGCCCCCACGTCACGCGAATATCCCCGGAACCAGCCGCACGGTCATCTTGGTAAAGAAAGTAAAGAAACGCGGAGTGGCGGGGAACCTTGAGCACCCTTCGCTGCGTTCATAGGGATAGCTGTAGCTTCGTGCCCGTACGAAGCCCCGTACGAAGCCGTACGCAACGAGGGAAGGACTCCCAACCATGGCTGTAAGCCTGTCCAAGGGTGGCAACGTCTCGCTCACCAAGGAGGCTCCGGGCCTGACCGCCGTCACCGTGGGCCTCGGCTGGGACGTCCGCACCACCACCGGCACGGACTTCGACCTCGACGCCTCGGCGATCGCGGTCAACCCCCAGGGCAAGGTCTACTCCGACGGTCACTTCGTCTTCTTCAACAACAAGCAGACGCCGGACCAGACCATCGTCCACACCGGCGACAACCGCACCGGCGAGGGCGCGGGCGACGACGAGGCGATCAACGTCAACCTGGCCGGTCTCCCGGCCGACATCGACAAGATCGTCTTCCCGGTCTCGATCTACGACGCGGAGAACCGCTCGCAGAACTTCGGCCAGGTCCGCAACGCCTACATCCGTATCGTCAACCAGGCCGGCGGCGCCGAGATCGCCCGCTACGACCTCTCGGAGGACGCGGCCACCGAGACGGCCATGGTCTTCGGGGAGCTCTACCGCAACGGCGCGGAGTGGAAGTTCCGCGCGGTCGGCCAGGGCTACGCCTCGGGCCTCGTGGGCATCGCCCAGGACTTCGGCGTCAGCGTCTGACGTCCTGCGCCCACGCGCACGCCTCCTCGGAGCCCTCGGCCACCAGGCCGGGGGCTCCGCGGCCTACCTGGCGAGTTCGGCCGGTTCGTCCAGCCACCGGGGACTGCCCGGGGCCCGCGGCCAGCGGAATGTCGCACGCGTCCGAGTAGCCCTGCGAGGTGATCCCCTGCGCCGCGTTGGTCCTGGCCGACAGGTTGGCGAAGCCGATGAGCACGGTGAGTTCGACCAGCGCCGCCGGGCCGAGCCGGTCGAGCAGACGCGCGGACAGCTCGTCGGTGACGGTCGGCGGCGTGTTCGTCATCGCCTCGGCGTACTCCAGCACGTCCCGCTCCAGCGGCGTGAACACGTCCGCCTCCCGCCAGCGCGGCACCTGGCTCGCCTTGACCAGGTCCAGGTTCCGGTTCAGCGCCGCGAAGTAGTTGACGTCGAGGCACCAGCTACAGCCGACCTGCGCCGCGACGGCCATGTGCGCGAAGGTCTTGAGGCTCTCGTCGGCCGTGTCCCACTCAGCCGCCTTCGCCCCGAACTCCAGAGCGGCCATGGCGACCGCGGGGTTGTTGAACCCCACCTCCACGGGCTCGGGCAGTGCGCCGAACTGCTTGATCAGGTTCTCCTTCAACTGGGTGGGAAGCTCCGCCTTCGGCATACGCGGTGTCACGGTGTTCTTGCTGTCTCGGTGGCCGCCCGGCCCGCCCGGCTTACGACGTGATCGGCATGAAGACACCGCCGGGCCCGGGGATGTGACAAGTCGGCGGAAGACCTGTCGGACCGGCTTCGCCGACTAGCGTGCTTCCCATGCTCCTCGACCCCCTCCCCCTCACCCCCGACCACGACATCCCCGCGCCCCTGCTCACCGAACTCACGGCGCTCTACGCCTCCCAGCACGCGTTCCACGCCCTCGGCGGTGACTTCCCGGATCCGGACGACATCCGGCCGGAGCAGGTGGCGGCCGCGCTCGCGCGGGAGTTGGCGCACGAGGGTGTGGAGGTGCTGCTCGCCCGCAGTCAGGGGCGGCTGGTCGGGGTCGTGGTCACCCTCGACCGGCATCCCGACCCGGCCGATCCCGATCCGTGGGTCGGGTTGCTGATGGTGGACGCGGCCGTGCAGGGGCAGGGCCACGGCGGGCGGATCGTCCGGCAGGTCGAGGACCGCTTCCGGGCGGCCGGCCGCGATGCCCT
This sequence comes from Streptomyces sp. NBC_00080, assembly GCF_045041255.1. NCBI lineage: Bacteria > Bacillati > Actinomycetota > Actinomycetes > Kitasatosporales > Streptomycetaceae > Streptomyces > Streptomyces sp. NBC_00080. The sequence goes on along the minus strand of NZ_CP108235.1, from coordinate 5,164,156 downwards.
GCGGCTCGCCGTGCTCGACGCCCACCCCGAGGGGCTCGCCTTCTGGACCGCCCTCGGGTACCAGGTCATCGGGCACCGGCCCGACCTGCGACTCGGCCGTCCGTGCGCCGTGTTGCGCAAGCCGCTGCGCAGGTCCCGCCGTGCGGGCCGGGTCGCCGTCGTCGATCCGCAGGGCGCCGTCCTCCTCTTCCGGTACCACAACGCCGACGTCGGCGGACACTGGGCGCTGCCCGGCGGCGGCCTGGAGGAGGGCGAGTCGCCGCGCGAGGGGGCGCTGCGCGAACTGCGCGAGGAGACCGGGTGGGCGGACCTGGAACCGGGCCCCCTGCTGTGCACCTGGGAACACGACTTCACCCGCATGGGCATCCTCGTGACCCAGCACGAGCACATCTACGTCTCCCCCGGCCCGCGTCGCGAACCCGGCGGGCCCGGCCTCGCGGCCTCCCACGCCACGGACGGCATCCTCGGCTGGCGCTGGTGGACGCGCGAGGAGCTCGCGCGGGAGGCGGAGCCGGTGTGGCCACCCGGGCTCGCCCCGCTGCTCGACGCGTGGGAGGCGGAGAGCGGCCACCGTCGTCCGGGACGGGCGTGACCGCTCACGGGCGGGCGGGCTTGCCCTCCCCGTACAGCCAGTCCGCCCAGATCTCGTCGAAGTCCTCGTCCGGCGCCTGCTTCTCCACGAACGCCGTGAAGTCGTCGGTGTCGGCGCTGCCGTGGCGGTGGGCGGCGGCCCAGCCCTGGACGATGTCGTAGAAGGTGTCGTCGCCGACGGCCTGCCGGATGCGGTGGATCACCATCGCGCCGCGCTGGTAGACGGGGGTGTCGGAGACGTGTGCCGCGCTCGTCGGCTTCGCGGGCGGGAACGCCCACAGGTCCTCGTACTCGTCCTCGCCGTGGTCGTACAGCTCCGTGAACGTCTCCTCCGCCGTGGCGCCGCCCTCGTCCTCCGTCCACAGCCACTCGGCGTAGGTCGCCAGGCTCTCGTTGAGCCACATGTCCTGCCAGCTCTTCGGTGTGACGGAGTCGCCGAACCACTGGTGGGCGGTCTCGTGGACGAGGGTCGCGGTGTCCGGGGCGCCGGGGTAGACGGGACGGTTCTGGGTCTCCAGGGCGTATTCGACGTCCTCGGGGCGGTCGACGATCGCGCCGGTGGAGGAGAACGGGTAGGGGCCGAAGTTGTACTCCGCCCATTCCATGACCTCGGGGAGCCGGGCGAGCACCTTGCGGCTCGCGGTCACCTGGGACGGATCCACGGCGACGTACACCGGCAGCCCGCCCTGCGTCGCGGAGCGGGTGACGGTGTAGCGGCCGATCGCGAGGGTCGCCACGTAGCTCGCCATCGGTTCGGCCGTGTGCCAGGTGAAGGTCGTGCGGCCGTCGTCCGCCGTCCTCGCACTGCGCAACTCGCCGTTGGAGACGGCCGTCAGGCCCTTCGGGACGGTGACGGCGATGTCGTACGACGCCTTGTCGGAGGGGTGGTGGTTGCCGGGGAACCAGGCCATGGAACCGGTCGGCTCACCGAGGGCGAGCGCTCCGTCCGCGGTGCGCAGCCAGCCCTCCTTCGAGCCGTCCGGGTCGGTGATCGTCCGCGGGCTGCCGGAGTAGCGGACCCGGACCTCGAAGGTCTCCCCGTCGGACAGGGCGCCGGGCGGCCGGACGATCAGCTCCTGGCCGTCCCGGCGGAACTCGGCCGTGTCGCCCCCGACGGTCACCTCCTCGACCTTCATGCCCGCGAGATCCAGGTCGAAGGCGGCGAGGTCCTCGGTCGCACGGGCGGTGACGACGGCGGTGCCGGTGAGCCGGTTGCCGTCGGGGGTGTAGGCGAGGGTGAGGCCGTAGTGGGAGACGTCGTAGCCGCCGTTGCCCGCCTTCGGGAAGTACGGATCGCCGACGCCCGGGGCACCCGAGGCGTCCCGGGCCTGGGCGCCCGAGGTGTCCGGCGCCCCCTCGTCGTCGCAGGCGGTCAGGGCGAGCACGAGCGCCGCGGCGGCCATCGCCGGAACAAGGCGTACGGATCGGGACATGTCAGTGATCTTATGGGGACGGCCGGCCCCGGCGCGGGGGCGTGACACCATCGCCTACGTGCTCGACATCGGCTACGCCCTCTCCAACCGCTTCCCGGACCCGCCGCAGAAGGACTACCGGCGCGCGGACGTCCACAGCCTCCGCCACGACCTGTTCTGCGGCGATGTCTACCTCGCCGACACCAAGGCGGACCGTGAGGTGTCCACAGCCTGGGGATGGGTGCCGGTACTGGACTTCGCGTGGGCGCTGTGCGACATCGTGGAGCTGATCGACCAGGACCCGGCGGGCTCCCGCGCCTCCCGCCCGCAGCACGCGGAACTGGACTTCACCGAGTCCACCGACTGCATGCTGTTCGAGCGCCGCTTCGGCTGGGTGGACATCACGGCCGACTGGATGCCGACGGAGGAGCCCCCGCTCACCTTCTCCCACGCCGAACTGCGCCGCGAGGCACGCGACTTCCTGCACGACCTCCTCGCCGACCTGAGCGACCTGCACGAGGACCTGGCCGAGAACCCGGCGATCTGGACGTTGCAGGCCCGCTTCCCCCGGGTGCGCTAGGTCGGACACGCCCTAGCCCTCCACCCTGAGCCCCAGCTCGGCAGCCAGCACGGGTGCCAGATCCAGCAGTTGGGCCGCGCTGATCACCGCGCCGGACAGCCGGTCCACGCCGCCCGCGAGGCCCAGTTCCACCGCTCCGCGCAGGTCCACGTCGGCCAGGGTCGCCGCGGTGAAGTCGGCGGACTTCAGGGCACAGTCGACGAACTCGACCCGCTCCAGGCGGGCGCCGCCGAAGTCCGGCTCCACCAGGACGCACGACTCGAAGACCACGTCCCGCAGCCGCGCCTGCCGCAGGTTCAGGTAGTCGATCTTGCCGCCGCGGATCACGACCCGTTCCAGGACGGCGCCGTGCAACTGGGTGCCGCCCAGGCGGGCGTCGAGCAGCTCCACATCGCGCAAGGTCGCCTCCGCCAGGTCGGTGCCGACGCCCCGGATGCCGGTGAGGACCGAGTCGAGGAAGCGGGCGTGGCGCAGCCGTGTCCCGTCCAGCGCGCAGCCCGTCAGGGCGCAGTCCATGAAGCGGGCGCCCCCGCCGTCCTGCCCGGCGAGGTCCAGCTCGCGGAACCCCACGCCGTCGTAGTCGCCGTCGGGCTCCAGCCCCCCGCCCCCGTACGGCTCGAGGGGCGGCAGCCGCACCTCCGGACGCCGCGCACCCTTCACCGCCGCAGCGGCCCTGCCGGTTCTCCCGGTCCCAGTCCTCGCCATGCCCCCATGCTGCACCCCACCACTGACAACCCCCTGGCCCGTCCCCTCCCCTCCCCTCCCCGGCAGCCGGAAAGCCCTTTACCTCAAGCAAGGTTCAGGTTGAAGGCTGGGAGCCGTCGGCCTACAGCCCGTCCCCGACCCGCCGCCCCTCACCCGTCACCCGTCACCCGTCACCCACCACCCACGGGGGATCACCATGCATGCCATCCGCCTCCACGCCTTCGGTCCCGCCGAGAACCTCCGCCACGAGGAGGTCGCCGACCCGGAGCCCGGTCCCGGCCAGGTCCGTGTCGCCGTCGAGGCCGCGGGCGTCCACCTCCTGGACACCGCCCTGCGTGAGGGCTTCCGGGGCCCCGCCCCCACGCCGACGGACCTCCCCACGATCCCCGGCCGGGAGATCGCCGGCGTGGTCGAGGCGGTCGGCGAGGGCACCCCCGACAGCTGGCTCGGCAGGCGCGTCGTCGCCCATCTCGGCTTCGCGCCCGGCGGGTACGCCGAACGTGCCGTCACCGACGTCGACCGTGTGCACGAGATCCCGCCGAACCTGGACCCCGCCCAGGCCGTCGCCATGATCGGCACCGGCCGTACGGCGCTGGGGATCCTCCAGTTCGCCGAGCTCGGGCCCGCGTCCGTCGCCGTCGTCACCGCGGCCGCGGGCGGCATCGGCACGCTCCTGGTGCAGTACGCCAAGAACGCGGGCGCGACCGTCGTCGGGCTGGCCGGCGGGCCGGAGAAGGTGGCCCGGGTCGCGGCGAACGGCGCCGATCCCGCCGTCGACTACACGGACACCGCCTGGCCCGCCAAGGTCCGCGCCCAGCTGGGCGGCCGGACCGCCGACGTCGTCTTCGACGGGGTGGGCGGTGACGTCGCCCGTGCGGCCGTCGCCCTGCTCGGCCCCGCGGGCAGGCACCTCGTCTTCGGCTGGTCCGCCGAGGGCGTCCGCGACGGGAAGGGCTACTTCGTCGAGGGGATCTCCCGATCGGTCCTGGGGCCCGTGATGATCGAGAAGGCGGGCGGCCTGCGGGCCCTGGAGCTCCGCGCCCTCGCCGAGGCGGCCGCCGGCCGGCTGACCCCGGCGGTGCAGACCTTCCCGCTCGCCGAGGCCGCCGCCGCGCACCGGGCACTGGAGACCCGCGGCACGGCGGGAAAGGTCGTCCTGGTCCCATGACCCACCAGGGACAGCAGGCCCAGGGATGCGACAAGCACTGATTCATGGTGTTCTGTCGGAATGAGTGTCACCCGGACAGGTGAATCCTCCGCCGACACCGAACCCGACCCCCGCCGCTGGTGGGGCCTGGTGATCATCGCCCTCGCCCAGCTCATGGTCGTCCTGGACGCGACGATCGTGAACATCGCACTGCCCTCCGCGCAGGAGGACCTGGGCATCTCCGACGGCGACCGCCAGTGGGTGATCACCGCCTACACCCTGGCCTTCGGCGGCCTGCTGCTGCTCGGCGGCCGGATCGCCGACCTGGTGGGCCGCAAACGCACGTTCGTCATCGGGCTCATCGGCTTCGCCGTCGCCTCCGCGCTCGGCGGGGCGGCCACCGGCTCGGGCATGCTGTTCGGCGCCCGCGCCCTCCAGGGCGCCTTCGCGGCCGTACTCGCCCCGTCCGCGCTCAGCCTCCTGACGACGACGTTCACCGACCCCAAGGAACGCGGCAAGGCCTTCGGCATCTACGGCGCCCTCGCCGGCAGCGGCGCCGCGATCGGCTTCATCGTCGGCGGCCTGCTCACCGAGTACCTCGACTGGCGCTGGTGCCTGTACGTCAACGTGCCCATCGCCGTCGTCGCCGTGCTCGGCGCCCTCGCGCTCCTCCACGACCGCCCCGGCCACGCGGACGTCCGTCTCGACGTGCCCGGCGCGGTGCTGGGCTGCGGCGGCCTGGTCGCGATCGTCTACGGCTTCAGCGAGGCCGAGCCGCGCGGCTGGACCGACCCCCTGGTGCTGGGGCTCTTCGCGGGCGGGATCGTCCTGCTCACGGTGTTCGTGTGGTGGCAGACGAAGGCGCGGGTGCCGTTGCTGCCCCTGCACATCATCAAGGAACGCAACCGCGCGGGCTGCTTCCTGACCATGGGCCTGGCCATCATCGGGATGTTCGGCCTGTTCCTGTTCATGACCTACTACCTCCAGGTCATCCTCGGCTACTCCCCCCTGAGGACGGGCCTCGCCTTCCTCCCGCTCACCCTGGCGATCATCATCGGTTCCACCCAGATCTCCGCCCGGCTGATGAGCCGGGTGCCGCCGCGCATGCTGATGGTCCCCGGCATGCTCCTCGCCGCGGGCGGCATGGTGATCCTGACCCAGATGACGGTGGACTCCTCCTACGCCGACGAGATCCTGCCCGCCCTGCTCCTGATGGGCCTCGGCATGGGCCTGACCTTCATGCCGGTCTTCTCCACGGCCACCGCCGGGGTCGCCCCGCAGGACGCCGGTGTCACGTCCGCCACCGTCAACACCTCACAGCAGGTGGGTGGCTCCATCGGCACCGCGCTGCTCAACACGATCGCCACCACCAGCAGCACCGCCTACCTCTCGGCCCATCTGACCGGCCCCGCGCGCCGGTCCCAGGTCGCCGCCGAGGCCACCGTGCACGGCTACACGGTGGCCATCTGGTGGGCCGCCGGAATCATGCTGCTGGCCGGCCTGGTGGCGGGCCTGATGGTCACCACCGGCCCCCCGAGGCACGCCCCGGCGGAGGCCGTAACGGAATCGGTGGGCTGACCGCCCAGCCCCACGGGCCAAAGGCGGTAAGGCGTCCGGGGTCGAGGCAGGGGCCTGTGTCAGTGGCGTCCCGCCACCCGGTCCGCGACCCGCGCCAGCCGTGAGGACCCCGGCGCGTGGCGCTCCGTCTCCCGCCGGTCCGCCGCCCGGTAGGTCGCGTACATGCCCCGCACCCCCAGCCAGCGCAGCGGCTCCGGCTCCCACCTGCGCACCTTGTGGCCGACCCAGGGGAGGTCGGTGAGGTCGGTGCGGCCCTCCTGGTCCGAGTCGAGCCGCACCAGGTCCCGCAGGGTCCGCGCGGCCAGGTTCGCGGTGGCGACGCCGGAGCCGACGTAACCGCCCGCCCAGCCGAGGCCCGTGGCCCGGTCCAGCGTGACCGTCGCGCACCAGTCGCGCGGCACGCCCAGCACCCCGGACCAGGCGTGCTCGACCCGCACCCCGGCCAGCGCCGGGAAGAACCCGACCAGGATCTCGCGCAGCGCCCGGGCGGTCTCCAGCTGCGTGCGTCCGTCGTCGTCCGTCCGCGAGCCGAAGCGGTAGGGCACCCCGCGCCCGCCGAGCGCGATCCGGCCGTCCGCCGTGCGCTGGGCGTACATGTAGGCGTGTGCCATGTCGCCGAGCGCCTCCCGCCCCGACCAGCCGACCGCCGCCCACTGCTCGTCGGTGAGCGGCTCGGTGGCGATCATCGAGGAGTTCATGGGCAGCCAGGTCCGCCGCTCACCCTTCAACGCGGCCGTGAACCCCTCCGTGCAGCGCAGCACGTACGGCGCCCGCACGGTCCCGTACGGCGTCACCGCCCGGCCCGGGAGGATCTCCGTCACCGGAGTCGACTCACGGACCTCCACCCCCAGCGCCTCCACGGCCGCCGCGAGCCCCTTGACCAGCTTCACCGGGTGCACCCGCGCCCCGTGCGGCGTCCAGCTCGACCCCACGGCGCCCGCCACCCGCACCCGCTCGGCCGTCTCCCGGGCGCCGTACAGCTCGCGGTCCCGCTCCCCGTACGCCAGCTCGTGCGCGTGGAAGTCCTTCAGCCGCGCCAGTTGCGCGGGGGTCCGGGCCACCTCCAGCACGCCGCCCCGGTGGACACCGGCGTCGAAGCCCTCCTCCGCCACCGCCCGGACGACCTCGTCGACGGTGTCGTTCATCGCCCGCTGGAGCCGTACGGCGGCGTCGTGGCCGTGCAGCTTCGCGTATCGGTCCCGGCCCGCGACGCCGTTGTACAGCCACCCGCCGTTGCGCCCCGAGGCGCCGTATCCGCAGAACCTCTGCTCCAGGACGGTGATCCGCAGGAAGGGCGCCGCCTTCTTCAGGTAGTACGCCGTCCACAGCCCCGTGTACCCGCCGCCGACGATCACGACATCGGCGGAGGCGTCACCGGCGAGCGGCTCCCGCACCGCCGGAAGGCCGTCGTCCGCGTACCAGAAGGAGATGCCGCCATTGACGACGCCGTCCACGACACCGCTTGCCGAGCTGCTCATGGCCGGACGTTAACCCGGTGGCACGGGCGCTGTCTCCTTCGGATTCCGTACTCTTTCGCGCGCTCTGACCAGCGGATAACACGCCAGCCCCACGAGGACGGAGACGAAGTGGCCGAAGTCCGTGAAGGTCGGTCCGGCGGTCAGCGGGAAGCCGTAGAAGACGAGCACGGCCGCGAGATACCCGTACCGCCAGGGCGGACCGATGCGGTAGGCGAGCACCGCCACCACCCCCGACAGCGCGTAGCTCACCCCGACGTCAAGGGCGTTGACCGCGGACTGCGGGGCGAGCCCGTCCCGGATCGCCTTCGCCAAGGCCCCCTCGCTGATCAGCGTCGCCAGCACATGCGCGGCCGCGCACACCGCCAGCCACCGCGCCGTGCCCAGCCACCGCTCGGCCCGGGCGTGGAAGACGGAATACAGCACCGCGTACGGCAGCCAGTACCCGCCGTCGATCCACATCGCGCTCGCCACCAGCACCCGCACCGGGTGCCGGGACAGCTCATGGATGTTGGTGGACCGCTGCCGCAGGAACTCCTGCTCGAACTCCGGCGACATGTGGTGCAGAGCCACCGTGGTGACGAACAGGACCGCCAGCCACACATAGGTGCCGGGCGCGCTGCGGACGTACGCCCACACCGCCCGCCGGACGCCGGAAAGCCCGCAGAGCCGTCTCACCCGGCCCAGTATCGGCGAATCACCGGTCGCGGGCATGCGAAAGCCCAGGTCGCACAAGAGCTGACCTGGGCTTTTCGGAGAGCCCCCTGTCGGATTCGAACCGACGACCTGCTCATTACAAGTGAGCTGCTCTGGCCAGCTGAGCTAAGGAGGCATCGCGCGCCACCACACGCACGCGAGGGCGGGACCACTGTACACAGCCGCGCTTTCCCCGGGCCACGGACTTCCGCGGTCCGCGCGGCTCTGACCAGCGGGCGGTTCCGCCCCACTCGAAAGTTTCCGCGAAGTTCACATGCCTCCGGGTACTGACAGACCGGGAAACGCCAGGTACCGTCCTGACCCAGTTCGCTCATGTGGACTACACCAACCACCTTCCTACAACGGATCGTCCGGCACGTTCCTGCCGGTAGAAGGGGGCCCTTCACCATGGCCACTGTCACGTTCGACAAGGCGACCCGGATCTACCCGGGTTCCACCAAGCCCGCCGTCGACGCTCTCGAGATCGACATCGCGGACGGCGAGTTCCTCGTCCTGGTCGGCCCGTCCGGCTGCGGCAAGTCCACCTCGCTCCGCATGCTCGCGGGGCTCGAGGACGTCAACGGCGGTGCGATCCGCATCGGCGACCGCGACGTCACGCACCTGCCGCCCAAGGACCGGGACATCGCCATGGTGTTCCAGAACTACGCCCTCTACCCGCACATGTCGGTCGCCGACAACATGGGCTTCGCGCTCAAGATCGCCGGCGTCAACAAGGCGGAGATCCGGCAGAAGGTCGAAGAGGCCGCGAAGATCCTCGACCTCACCGAGTACCTGGACCGCAAGCCGAAGGCCCTCTCGGGTGGTCAGCGCCAGCGTGTCGCGATGGGCCGCGCCATCGTGCGTGAGCCGCAGGTCTTCCTCATGGACGAGCCGCTGTCCAACCTGGACGCCAAGCTCCGCGTCTCGACGCGTACGCAGATCGCCTCGCTGCAGCGCCGCCTCGGCATCACCACCGTCTACGTCACCCACGACCAGGTCGAGGCCCTCACCATGGGCGACCGCGTGGCGGTCCTCAAGGACGGTCTGCTCCAGCAGGTCGACACCCCGCGCAACATGTACGACCGCCCCGCGAACCTCTTCGTGGCCGGCTTCATCGGCTCCCCGGCGATGAACCTCGTCGAGGTGCCGATCGCCGACGGCGGCGTGAAGTTCGGCAACTCGGTGGTCCCGGTCCAGCGTGACGCGCTCGCCGCCGCCACCGACAAGACGGTCACCGTCGGTGTCCGCCCCGAGCACTTCGACGTGGCCGGCGCCGACGCCGACACGGGCCTCGCGGTCGTCGTGAACGTGGTCGAGGAGCTCGGCTCCGACGCCTTCGTCTACGGCACCGCCAAGGTCGGCGGCGAGTCGAAGGACCTCGTGGTCCGCGTCGGCGGCCGTGACGTCCCGGAGAAGGGCAGCACGCTGCACGTCGTCCCGCGCGCGGGCGAGACCCACGTCTTCTCGACGTCGACGGGTGCGCGTCTCTCCGACTGACCCGGTTTGAACCCGGGTGCTTCACCCAGGTTGACGAAAAGGGCCCCGCAGCCTGCTGCGGGGCCCTTTTCCCTGCCCGCGAAAATCCCCGGCACAGCGGACATTTCAACCGAGGTCCGTCAACCCCTTACCCAAAAGGGAGCACGGCTTCATCCCCCGTCCGGGTGACTAAATGTCGCCAAATCATTACTGCACGCTACCCTCTCACGCGTGAAGCACTCCGCGAACCACTCCACCACCCAGCGCACGCGCCGCGGCCAGGGCGGCCCAGCCCGCCGGATCGGCCGCTCGCTCGCCCTCGTCCTGCCCGTCGTCATGGTGCTCTCCGGGACCCTCGCGGTCACCCGGGTCAACTGGTCGGGGAACCCCTCGGATTCGGTGCTCACCGCCTCCGACGTCTCCGCCGCACAGCAGTCCTCGCACCAGGCCGCCAAGGCCCCGCAGGACGTGCTGCGCGACCAGTTGCTGACCGAGCTCCAGGAGAAGGATCCGGGCGTCGCCCTGACCCACCTCCAGGCCGCCGTGAACGGCAAGCCGTCGCTGGCGAAGCACTGCTCCTCCATCGCCCGCGCCCTGGGCCGGGCGGCCGTCCGCGTGTACGGCCCCTCGCGCGCCCAGTCGTACTCCCGCCCGGTGTGCGACACGGCCTTCGCCTCGGGCGTCCTGGCGGCCCGGGGCTGAGCCACCGGGCCGCCGGGCCGGCCCGTAGCGACCGGGGCGTGCGGTTCCCTCCCGTCGGGGGAGCCGCACGCCCCGGAACAAGCGGCACGTACAGTGCGGGCATGACCGATCCGCACGCCGCGTCCCGCCCCACGCAAGCCGTCATCCTGGCCGGTGGCCAGGGGTCCCGGCTGCGTCCGTACACCGACGACCGGCCCAAGCCGATGGTCGAGATCCCCGGCACGGGGACGCCGATCATCGGCCATCAGCTCGTCTGGCTCGCCGAGGAGGGCGTCACCGACGTCGTCGTGTCCTGCGGCCACCTCGCCGAGGTCCTCCAGGACTGGCTGAAGTCGGCCGACCTGCCCGTCAAGGTCACCACCGTCGTCGAGACCGAGCCCCTGGGCCGCGGCGGCGGGCTGAAGTACGCGGCCGCCCACCTGCCCCACCCCGACCGGCCCTGGTACGCCACCAACGGCGACATCTGGACCCGCTTCTCGCTGCGCGAGATGGCCGACTTCCACACCGAGCGCGACGCCATAGCGACCCTCGCGCTGGCACGTCCGCGCATTCCGTGGGGCGCGGTGCAGACGGACGGGTTCGGCCACATCACGGACTTCATCGAGGCGCCGCCCACCACGTACGAGATCAACGCGGGCGTCTACGTCTTCTCCCCCGCGTTCGCCGGCCTGCTCCCCGAGCGCGGGGACCACGAGCGGACGACGTTCCCGCATCTCGCCCGCGAACGGCGGCTGGCCGGGTTCCCGCTCCCGCAGGGGGCGTACTGGCGGGCCATCGACACCGCGAAGGACCTCACGGAGGCGGCGAAGGAACTGGCGGCGCTGAGCCGCTGAGCCGCTCCGCGGGTGCAGCGGAGCGGTTCGTTGTCGGCCAACGGCCCGGCGGGGGCTGGTCGCGCAGTTCCCCGCGCCCTCGAAGAAGCAGAAAGGCCAGGGTGCCGTGCGCTTGTCAGCGCACGGCACCCTGGCCTTTCTTCAGTTCCGCGCTACCCGAGCAAGCCGCCCACCAGGCCCGGCTGACCGGAGGAGGACGAGCCGCCGTCCGAGCCGCCACCGCCGCCGCTCGTCGAACCGCCCGAGGTGGCGGAGCCACCGGAGGACGGGCCCGAGCTGGTGGCCGGCGCCTGCTCCACGGGAGTGGACTGCTCCGGAGGGGCCTCGCCCCCGGTGCCCTGCGTCTGGCTGGGCGCGCCGGCGTCTCCGCTGCCGGTGGTGCCGGAGTCCTGCGCCTTCGAGGGCTCGCTGTCGGCACCCGCCGTCGGGGCCGCCGAGGTGGCGCCCTGAGTGGGCGAGCTGGACGCGGCCGGCTGCCGGGACGCCTTGTGCGTGCCGGACTTCTCCGGCAACGGGGAGCCGGGCAGCTCGTTGCGCGGGGGCTCGCCCGGGCCGGGGACGACCACCCGGTCGGCGTCGCGGACGGCGCCGCCGAGCAGCGAGCCGACGAGCAGGGTGAGCCCGACGGCGATCGCGGTCACCAGGGCGCCACGCCGCAGCACGTAACGGCGCAGCTCCCACAGGTCGGAGCGCGGACCGAGCCGACGCCACGCACCGGCGGCGAGCCGGCCGTCCACCGAGTAGACGGGGGCGCCGGCGATGACCAGCGGCGACCAGGCGGCGAGGTAGATGATGTCGGGGGTGTCGTAGACCGGGACGGTCTTCCAGCTGACGGTGACGATGAGCGCCGCCGAGAGCCCGGCGCCGACGACCGCGGCGACCCGCTGCCAGCAGCCCAGGACCGTCAGGACGCCCACGACGACCTGGAGGAAGGCGATGACGAGGCCGGAGCCAACGGGGTGGTGCAGGGCGAACTGACGCAGCGGCTCGGCGACTTCCCACGGGTGCAGGGTGTTGAGCCACTTCACCATGGAGCCGCGCTTGCCGCCGTCGAAGTAGACGGGGTCGCACAGCTTGCCCATGCCGGCGTAGATGGAGATGAAGCCGAGGAAGACGCGCAGCGGGAGCAGGACCACGCCGAGGTTCATCCGGCGACCCGGATAGTAGGCGTGCCGGGCGGGGTCGTCGCCCTGCCGCCGGCTCCGCGGCGCCGGGTCCGGATCGACGTCGGCTTCCCCGAAGTCCTCGAACTGGCCGTCGTCGTAGGCGGGTTCGTCGTAGGCGCTGCCGACGCCGCGCATGTTCGGCAGGATCCGCTGCTCGCCGTCGACGGGCGTCCGCTGGGCGCCGACGATCGGGGTCTCGAGGGTCTGCGCGGCGAGGTCGCCGTCGTACCCCCGGTCGCCCATGCCGACGCGGGGGATGACCTGGGTGGCTCCGGCGTCGGCACCGGGCGGTTCGCCGTGGCCGACGCTGCCTGCCCGCACGGCCTGCAGCAGTCGGTGGGCGCCGGTGTCGTCCGGGGCGGACTTGCCGCTCCAGACGACGGCCCGCCGACGGCCACCGGAAGCGGCGCCCGCTCTGCCGACCGCCCCGACGGCGGCCATGCGCGCGGTGTCATCGATGGCGCTCACATGCCGGGCGATCCGCGGGGATTGGTTACGCCGCGCCGACGCGCCCAGCTGCACGCGGAAGCTCGCGTGGCTGACGATGATCTGCGCCGGATCGCTCGGCACCTTCACCATGCTCAGCGCGGGAGCGTCGTCGAATCCCGACGAGCGGTCCCCCGTGGGTGTGCGGGGTGTTCTGGTGTCCACACTCATCTAACCGAGTGACGTGTGTTTAGGACACTGCTTTGACCCGCCGGATCTGTCCGGACTCCGTCAAGGTTGCACTACTCGCCGGGATTAACCCGTCCGAGTGAACCGTGCGTGCGGCTGCGAAGGGCTGCGCCGGCCTCCGACCGGCGCAGTCCGGACTGCCTCAGCCCCGGCGCCGAGCCGCCTCGTACAGCACGATCCCGGCCGCCACACCCGCGTTGAGGGATTCCGCGCCACCCGGCATCGGGATCCGCACCCGGAAGTCGCAGGTCTCGCCGACCAGGCGGGAGAGGCCCTTGCCCTCGCTGCCGACGACGATGACGACCGGGCCGTCCAGGGCCTTCAGCGTGCCGACCTCGTGCTCGCCGTCGGCGGCCAGGCCGACGATCGCGATACCGGCCTTCTTGTAGGCCTCCAGGGCGCGGGTGAGGTTGGTGGCGCGGGCGACCGGGGTACGGGCGGCCGCACCGGCGGACGTCTTCCAGGCGCCGGCCGTCATACCGGCCGCGCGGCGCTCGGGGACGACGACGCCGTGACCGCCGAAGGCGGAGACGGAGCGGACGACGGCACCCAGGTTGCGCGGGTCGGTCACACCGTCGAGGGCGACGATCAGCGGGTCCTCGCCGTGGTCGTAGGCGGTCGACGCCAGGTCCTCGGGGTGCGCGTACTCGTACGGCGGGACCTGGAGGACCAGGCCCTGGTGGTTGAGGCCGTTGGTCATGCGGTCCAGCTCGGGACGCGGGGCCTCCATGAGGTGGATGCCACCGCGCTCGGCGGCGAGCTGGAGCGCCTCGCGCACCCGCTCGTCGTTGTCGATGAACTGCTGCACGTAGAGCATCGTCGCGGGCACGCCCTCGCGCAGCGCCTCGACGACGGAGTTGCGGCCGACGACCATCTCGGACGTGCCCTTGCCGCCACGGCCGCGCTGCGCGGGCCGGCGCACGGCCTGCTTCGCCTTGGCGGTCGCGATGCGGTTCGCCTTGTGCTTCTTGCGCATCTCGGCGGGCGGGGTGGGACCCTTGCCCTCCAGGCCCCGGCGCCGCTGGCCGCCACTGCCGACCTGCGCGCCCTTCTTGCCGGACATGCGGCGGTTGTTGGCTGCCATGAGTCTCTCGTCTCCGTGAGCTTTTCGTACGTACGTCTTATGCAGTGTGCCGCCCGGAAGGCCGGGCGGCACACTCGATCAAGGACAGCCGCGGGGCCGCCCTACCGCGGGCCCAGGCTCCAGCGCGGCCCCTGCGGGCCGTCCTCGATGGCCAGGCCCGACTGGGCGAGCTGGTCGCGAATGGCGTCCGCGGTCGCCCAGTCCTTGCGCGCGCGGGCCGACTCGCGCTGGTCGAGGACGAGTCGTACGAGGCTGTCGACCACGCCGTGCAGGTCCTCACCCCGGCTCTCCTCGCCGGCCCAGTGGGCGGCGAGCGGGTCCAGACCGAGGACGCCGAGCATGGCACGGACCTCGGCGAGGCGGGCCACGGCGGCTTCCTTGTCGTCGGCGGCGAGGGCCGAGTTCCCCTGCCGGACCGTCGTGTGCACGATGGCGAGCGCCTGCGGGACACCCAGGTCGTCGTCCATCGCCTCGGCGAAGGCGGGCGGGACCTCGGCCGCCGGCTCGACGACTCCCCCGGCCTTCTCGACGACGCGCTGCACGAAGCCCTCGATCCGCGCGAACGCCGACTCGGCCTCGCGCAGCGACTCCTCGCTGTACTCGATCATCGAACGGTAGTGGGGCGTACCGAGGTAGTAGCGCAGCACGATCGGGCGCCACTGCTTCACCATCTCGGAGACGAGGACGCTGTTGCCCAGCGACTTCGACATCTTCTCGCCGGCCATGGTGACCCAGGCGTTGTGCACCCAGTACCGGGCGAACTCGTCGCCGTAGGCCTTGGCCTGGGCGATCTCGTTCTCGTGGTGCGGGAAGATCAGGTCGAGCCCGCCGCCGTGGATGTCGAAGACGGGGCCCAGGTACTTGTGCGCCATCGCCGAGCACTCGAGATGCCAGCCGGGACGCCCGCGGCCCCAGGGGGTCTCCCAGCTCGGCTCGCCCGGCTTGACGGACTTCCACAGCGCGAAGTCGCGCTGGTCGCGCTTGCCGGTCTCACCCTCGCCCGAGGGCTGACGCAGGTCGTCCAGGTCCTGGTTGGACAGCTCCAGGTAGCCCGGGAACGAACGCACGTCGAAGTAGACGTTGCCCTCGGACTCGTAGGCGTGACCGCGCTCGATCAGCCCGCGCATCATCTCGATCATCTCGGGGACGTGCCCGGTGGCGCGGGGTTCGTAGGTCGGCGGCAGGCAACCCAGCGCCTGGTAGCCGTCGTTGAACGCCCGCTCGTTCTCGTACCCGATAGACCACCAGGGGCGGCCCTGGTCGTGCGACTTGGCGATGATCTTGTCGTCGATGTCGGTGACGTTGCGGATGAACGTGACGTCGTAGCCGCGGTGGGCGAACCACCGGCGCATGATGTCGAAGTTCAGCCCCGAACGGATGTGCCCGATGTGCGGAGCCGCCTGCACGGTGGCACCACAGAGGTAGATCGAGACACAACCCGGCTGGAGCGGGGCGAAGTCACGGATCTGCCGGGCACTGGTGTCGTACAGGCGAATGGTCACCTCTCCAGGGTAGTGGGCGTGGAGCGATGCCCCGAGCCCCTTCCACCCAAGGGCCACACATTCGTGACATGCCATGGCATATGTCGGCCGGTGCCGACGGCGCCGTTCAGCCGGTACGCGCCACCAGCGCCGTCGCGATCGCCATCAGACCCTCGTCGCGTCCCGGGAACCCGAGCCCGTCCGTCGTCGCACCCGACACCGACACCGGCGCGCCCGCCGCCTCGGAGAGGATCTTCTGTGCCTCGTCCCGCCGCTTGCCGATCTTGGGGCGGGGCCCGACGACCTGTACGGCGATGTTGCCGATGACGAAGCCGGCCGCGCGGACGATCCGGGCCGCCTCCGTGAGCAGGGTGACGCCCGAGGCGCCGGACCACTCGGGGCGCCCGGTGCCGAAGTGCTGCCCCAGGTCACCGAGGCCGGCCGCGGAGAAGAGCGCGTTGCAGGCGGCGTGCGCGACCACGTCCGCGTCGGAGTGCCCGGCCAGTCCGGGGCCCTCCCCCTCCCACTTCAGGCCCGCGCACCACAGCTCGCGGCCCTCCTCGAAGGCGTGGATGTCGGTGCCGATGCCGACCTGGGGAAGCACGGGCCGCGTCTCAGTACCCATCGTTGAGCCTCCTGCGGGCCAGGACCGCCTCCGCGAGGACCAGGTCGAGGGGCCGGGTGACCTTGAAGGCCTCCTCGTGACCGGGGACGACCACGACGGTCAGCCCCAGCTGCTCGACCATGCTCGCGTCGTCGGTGACGTTCTCCGTGACCGACTCGTGGGCGCGGACCAGGGTGGCCCGGTCGAAGCCCTGCGGGGTCTGCACGGCACGGAGGCGGGCGCGCTCGGGCGTCGCGACGACCGGCTCCGGGTCGCCGGTGGTCACGGCCGGTTCGACCTCCTTGACGGTGTCCGCGAGCGGCAGCGCCGGCACGACGGCGGGGGCGCCGTCACGTACGGCCTCGATCACGGCGTCCACCGTGTCGACGGGGACGAGGGGCCGGGCGGCGTCGTGCACCAGGACGATGTCGTGGCCGGGCGGCAGCGCGTCCAGGCCGAGCTTCACGGACTCCTGGCGGGAGTCACCGCCGGGCACGACCAGGAAGTCGGTGCGGTCGGGCAGCGCGTGCGCGTCGAGCAGCGACTTCACCTCGGCGGTGCCGTCCGGCGGGGCCACCACGACGACCAGGGAGACGGCGCGCGAGGCGGCGAGGGCGCGCACCGCGTGGATCAGCATGGGCGTGCCGCCCAGCGTGCGGAGCGCCTTGGGGGCGCCCGGACCGAGGCGGACACCCCGCCCGGCGGCCGGAATCACCGCGGCCGTGCGGGTGAGCGTGGGGAGAGGACGCGAATCGTCAGACATCGGTTCCTGTCAGGTTTGTGTTCCGGCCTGGCGTGGGTATGGCCCTGGAAGTGCCGGGCGCGACGCCTTGACCGGACCCTTCCGTGACGTGCCGGTCGAGGCAGCAGCCCGGGCCCGGCACACCAAGTATCGAAGCATCGGTCGCATTATCGGGGGCGGTTCGGGGGCAGTATCGACCTACCACCCCTGTGGGGGTAGGGCGTACGGCCGTTGTCCTGGCGCGAACATGCCGCAGCGCCCGGCGACGGGAAATTCGTCATCGGGCACCGCGGCATTTCAGTGTTCTTCAGTGTGCGTGTTCTTCAGGGTGCGGAGACCGGTCTCGGGCCGGCTTCAGCACTCGAAAAACGCGTCGAGCTCAGGACGCGAGCACCTCGTCGAGCAGGGCTTCGGCCTTGTCCTCGTTGGTGTTCTCCGCGAGAGCGAGCTCGCTCACCAGGATCTGGCGGGCCTTGGCGAGCATGCGCTTCTCACCGGCGGAGAGTCCGCGCTCGCGCTCACGACGCCACAGGTCACGCACGACTTCCGCGACCTTGATGACATCGCCGGAGGCGAGCTTCTCCAGATTTGCCTTGTAACGACGCGACCAGTTCGTGGGCTCCTCGGCGTACGGCGCGCGCAGCACCTCGAAGACCCGGTCCAGCCCGTCCTGACCGACCACATCACGTACGCCGACGAACTCCGCATTGTCCGCTGGCACACGTACCGTCAGGTCACCCTGGGCGACCTTCAGCACCAAGTAGGTCTTGTCCACGCCTTTGATCTGGCGAGTTTCGATGGCCTCGATCAGCGCGGCCCCGTGATGGGGATAGACCACGGTGTCGCCAACCTTGAACGTCATGTGACAGGTACCCCTTCCGTGGCTATCCAGGGTAACACGGAAACTGCGGGTTCTGAATGGCGTTTTCGCAGGTCAGGGCATATCTCGGGGCTTGACAACAGTAACAGGAACGTGCTGCGGAGGGGCGGCGGAAGCAGGTATTCGCAGGTCGGAGGCGCTCTCCGCAGGGGGAGAAACGCGCACGTTACACACATCCGGAGCCCCGCCCGAACGGCCGAACGTCCACATATGTCCGCTTCCAGGAGTGCGACTTCCGCTACTCCGTTCGGTTCACGTGGCCGGATACGAGCCGTTTCCGGAATTGATCATCGACCCCTCGCCCCGGCCCGTGATCAATTCCGGGGACGACCTCGCATTCCTTCACCGAAAATCCGCGATCGGCCGTCCGGCGCGGTTATGCGAATGGACCGGCGAGCCGGAAGAGGACAGGGAGAGGCGGGAAGAGAAGTGAGAAGACGAGCGGGAAGAGGAGCGGGAAGAGGAGCCTGAAGACGAGGGGGAAGACGAGGGAGAAGACGAGAGAGAAGACGACGGGTGAAGCCAAAGTGACTCATGGGTCACTTGTGGCGGTCGTGACAGGTGGTGCAGGAGGCCGTTCAGCGCGTCCGTCGAGGCACGGGATCGCTCTAGAGGCGGGTCGGGTGCGGTGGCGCGAGAACGGCTCGGTAACCTAAGGCCGCTGACAGACCCTTAGGACGGCTTTATCCAAAGGAAGGCCGTCCGTGTGTACAAGGAGTTGCCGCCGCCGTGAGCAGCAGCCTTCGACGCGGCGCCCTCGCCGCTTCCGCCATCGCGTTCTCGATCGCCTCGCTCGCCGCCTGTGGGGCCGGCAACGACTCCCAGACCCTGGAGATCAAGCCGGACAACGCCGCCACCAGCGTCGGCGACATCAAGCTGCAGAACGTCATCGTCATCACCCAGCCCGACCTGGAGTCGACCGGACCCGCCGTGATCTCGGCGACCGTCTTCAACAGCGGCAGCAAGGCGCAGACGCTGGAGTCCATCACCCTCGACGGCGGCAAGTCCGCCGCGCTCTCGCCCGCCAAGGGCAAGGGCCCGCTGACCGTCCCGGCCGGCGGCTCGGTCGTCATCGGCGGCGCGAACAACGCCTCCGCCGTCCTGTCGAGCAGCCGTGAGGCCGTCAAGGACGGCGACGCCCAGAAGGTGACCTTCACCTTCAGCGAGACCGGCGCGATCAGCCTGCGCGCCTTCGTCGTCCCCGCCGAGAGCTACTTCACCAAGTGGGGTCCGAGCGACATCCCGAGCGCCGCGGAGTCCCCCTCCGAGAGCGCGTCGGCCTCCCCGTCCGAGTCGGCTTCGGGCGCGGCCGCCGAGGGCGGCTCCGCGGAGTCCGGCTCGGCCTCCCCGTCGGACTCGGCCTCCCCGTCGGACTCGGCGTCGGAGTCGGCGGCCGCCGGTCACTGACCTCGTACGCGCACGCACAAGGAGGGCGGCACCCCACACGGGGCGCCGCCCTCCTTGCTTGCCCGTCCATCCCCGCCGCACCCCTCGCCGTCGGCGGGAGCGGCCGCGGCCACACCGGTCCGGTCCGGTTCACGGCTCGAACTTGTAACCCAGGCCGCGGACCGTCACCAGGTAACGCGGAGCACCGGGGTCGGGCTCGAGCACCATCCCCACGCACCCCTCGCACCGCTACGCGGGCTTCACAGTGCTGCGCCGGACTCCGTCCGTCGGCAGGAGCGGCCGTGGCCGGTCCGGCCTACGGCTCGAACTTGTAACCCAGGCCGCGGACCGTCACCAGGTAACGCGGAGCACCGGGGTCGGGCTCGATCTTGGCGCGCAGGCGCTTGACGTGGACGTCGAGGGTCTTGGTGTCGCCCACGTAGTCGGCGCCCCAGACCCGGTCGATGAGCTGCATACGGGTCAGGACGCGGCCGGCGTTGCGCAGCAGCATCTCCAGGAGGTCGAACTCCTTCAGGGGCAGGTCGACCTTGGAGCCGGAGACCGTCACGACGTGGCGGTCGACGTCCATACGGACCGGGCCGGCCTCCAGGGCCGCCGGGGTCACCTCCTCCGGCTCGCCCCGGCGGCGCAGTACGGCCCGGATACGGGCGACCAGCTCGCGTGACGAGAAGGGCTTGGTGACGTAGTCGTCGGCTCCTATCTCCAGGCCGACGACCTTGTCGATCTCGCTGTCCTTCGCGGTCACCATGATCACGGGGACGTTGGAGCGGCCGCGCAGCTGACGGCACACCTCCGTACCGGGCAGGCCCGGCAGCATCAGGTCGAGCAGTACGAGGTCGGCGCCGTTGCGCTCGAACTCGTCGAGTCCGTCGGGCCCGGTGGCCGCGATGGCGACCTCGAAGCCTTCCTTGCGGAGCATGTAGGACAGGGCGTCGGAAAAGGACTCCTCGTCCTCGACGACGAGCACTCGGGTCACGGAAGGACCTCCGGGGCGGAAAGCGTCCGGTACGCGGACGAATCGGGGGATGAGGCGCGGGGTGGTGTCTGGGTGGAGCGGTGAGGTGAGGAGTGGCCGACCTCGTCGAGGCCGTCGACGTCACCGAGGTCGTCGACGTCGTCGACCTCGTCCGGGTCGGGATGCTGCTGTGCGCGGTCGCGGGCCACGCCCGCCTCCGGCAGCCGCAGGGTGAACGTGGAGCCCTGGTTCTCGGCGCTCCACACCGTGACCTCCCCGCCGTGCGAGGCGGCCACGTGCTTGACGATCGCCAGCCCGAGCCCCGTGCCGCCCGTCTGGCGGGAGCGGGCCGGGTCGACGCGGTAGAAGCGCTCGAAGATGCGCTCCTTGTCCTTGTCGGAGATGCCGATGCCCTGGTCGGTCACGGCGATCTCGATCAGGTCCCCGCCCGGCGCGCCCACCCGGCGGGCGGCTATGCCGACGCGGGTCCGGGCGGGCGAGTAGTTGACGGCGTTCTCGACCAGGTTGCCGAGTGCGGCGGCCAGCTGGCCCCGGTTCCCGAAGACGCGCAGGTCGGCGGTGCCGCCGGCGGCCATGGTGATCTGCTTGGTCCCGGCCTGGTGACGGCAGCGGTCGACGGCCTCGGCGACCAGCTCGTCGATGCCGACCGGTTCGGCGTCCTCGAGAGGATCGTCGTTCTGGACCCTGGAGAGGTCGATGAGCTCCTGGACCAGACTGGTCAGCCGGGTCGCCTCGATCTGCATCCGGCCGGCGAACCGCTCCACCGCCTCCGGATCCTCCGAGGCGTCCATGACGGCCTCGGAGAGAAGGGAGAGCGCGCCGACCGGGGTCTTCAGCTCATGGCTGACGTTCGCCACGAAGTCCCGCCGGACCGCCTCGATACGACGGGCCTCGGTGAGGTCCTCCACCAGAAGGAGGACCAGCCGTGAGCCCAGCGGGGCCACTCTGGCGGACACGGCGAGAGCCTCGCCGCGCCCGGTCCCGCGCCGGGGAAGGTCCAGCTCGACCTGGCGTATCTCTCCGTCGCGTCTGGTGTCCCGGGCCATCTTGAGCATCGGCTCGACGCTGAGCCGGCCGCCGCGCACCAGCCCGAGGGCGTAGGCGGCGGAGCTGGCCTTCACGACGGCGTCGGCCTCGTCGAGCACGACGGCGGAGGAGCGAAGCACGGAGAGGACGGTGTCCACACCCGGCGGAAGCACCGGGTCCGTGTGCAGCGAGGTGCGCGTGGGGCGCTTCTGCTCCCGCTCGCTCCAGCGGAACGCCAGCATGGCGATGACACCGGTGAGCACCCCGGCGATCGCTGCCGCTGCGGCGACCGCCGCGTTCACGTCCATGCCACCAGGTTAGGCACGCGATCGGTCCTGGCCACAGCTATCGAGGTGCGACCTCGAACACTCGTCGCCCAGAGTTCACCTTGGAGCCAGTGGTGGTTCATTTGGGGTGCCGGAAATCGACGCGTACGGGGCGGAGCGTGGCACCGTGGGGTTCGCAGCACCGGTTCCAGGGCCGGTCGGCGCCGGTGCAGCAGCCGGTGACGACCCGGTTCGCGGCCGGTTCTGGCCCCCGGAACCGAACCCGAACCCCAAGCACGACGTACGAGAGGGAACCCTGATGCGGGACGCGTACCACGAGGAACTGGACTCGATCGGCGACAGCCTGGTGGAGATGGCCCGGCTGGTCGGGTCGGCGATCGGACGCGCCACGACCGCCATTCTCGACGCCGACCTGAAGCTCGCCGAGAGCGTCATCGAGGCCGACAAGAAGGTCGACGAGCTCCAGCACGACCTGGAGGCACGGGCGATAGCACTGCTGGCCCGGCAGCAGCCGGTGGCGACGGACCTGCGGATCGTCGTCACGTCGCTGCGGATGTCGGCCGATCTGGAGCGCTCCGGCGACCTCGCCCAGCACGTGGCGAAGCTGGCGCGGCTGCGCTTCCCGAACCGCGCGGTCCCGCAGGACCTGCACGCCACCATCCTGGAGATGGGCCAGCTCGCGCAGCGTCTGATGGCGAAGGCGGCGGAGGTCGTCGTCACCAAGGACGTCGACCTCGCCCTCCAGCTGGAGTCGGACGACGACGCGATGGACCTCCTGCACCGCACCCTCTTCCAGCACCTGCTGGACGACCGCTGGAAGCACGGCATCGAGACCGCCGTCGACGTCACGCTGCTGGGCCGCTACTACGAGCGCTTCGCCGACCACGCGGTGGCCGTCGCCAAGCGCGTGGTGTTCCTGGTGACGGGCGAGCACGCGGACGAGCTCCAGCCGGAGATCCAGCCGGACATCCAGCCGACGACCGGAGCGGGGACGGGCACGGGGACGGCGGCCGAGGGGGTCTGAGCCGGACGGTGAGCGGGTGACCGGGAGGCTGCGGCGGTGAGCGGGTGACCGCGGGGGCCGTCCGGCGGGGGCGTACCGGATCTCCTCAGGGCGCGCGCAAGCCGCTGTGCGCCGTTGAGCCGTTGATGCGCCCAGCGGAACGGGCATGCAATGGGCACAGGTCCTACGCCTCCGGGAGGAACCCATGGCCGAGTCCCCCATCACTCCCACGCCCGACCCCGCACAGGAACGCCCGACCGAGCAGCCCGCCGAGATCAGGAACCTGATGCTCATCGGCGCGTGCGGCTGCGGTTCGGGATGCGGCTGCGGGTGCCAGTCGGGCAACCCCTGCCAGTGCGGCTGAAGCCGTACGACGAACGCGGGCATGACGAGGGGCCCGGCGCCGACACCGGCACCGGGCCCCTCGTCATGCCCGGGCCGTTCCTCGTCCGGTCGCCGCGCGGGGAGCGCGAGCGCAGCATGGAAGTGCGGCCGTGCACGTCGCGGACGCAGGCACAGCACGGGCACACGCACGGCGACTGGAAGGGGGCGGGCAGTCATGACCCGCTTCATGGACGTCCACCACGACATGCACGGCATCACCGCCGACCAGCTCCTCGAGGCCCACCGGGCGGACCTCGCCATCGAGGGCGAAGAGGGCGTGCACTTCGAACGGGCCTGGGCGGACCCGGAGTCCGGAACCGTCTACTGCCTCTCCGAAGGGCCCTCGGCGGAGGCCGTCCTGCGCGTCCACGAGCGCACCGGGCACATGGCGGACGAGATCCACCCGGTGCCGCTGACGGTGTGAGATCGCTCGGAGCGTCCGCCGAGGGGCGCTGACCGGATCAGGTGGGCTTGACCGCGGATACGGCGGTGACGGTCACCTTGTTGTCGCACTGCGCGAACTGGCCGTCGTCCAGGGCGACCTGGTGCTTCCCCGCGCCCGGCAGACCGATGACGAGCGTGGGGTACACCACGGGCTCCGCACCGGATTCGCAGAACCCGTCGGCCTCCCCCTGCACCTGTACGAAGGTCAGCTTCACCCATGCCTTGCCCTTGGGGGCCAGCGTCACCGGCGAGGCGGATCCGGTGGTCGTGACGGAGAGCGGGGCGTTCTTCTCCGGAGAGCCGTTGCCGGCGCCCGCGACGGTCGGATGACCCTTGAGGACGCAGGCCTTGGCCGAGCTGTTGGTGAACTCGACGATCGCCGCCCCGGTCCCCGTACCCGACGGCCGATCGGCGGCCTGCCGGGCGGCGACCTTCAGGCTCCCCACGGAACAGACCGGCGCGGCGGCAGCGGCACCCCGGGAACTGTCCACGGCAGGCGTCACGGCGGCGGCACTCGCGGAGGCGGAGGCCACGGAAGGGGAGGCCATGGAAGGGGAGGCCACGTGGGTGGGGGTCGCGGAGGCGGGGCTGACGGAGGCGGGGCTCCCGGAGGCCGGACTCGCGGAGGCGCTGGGCGACTCCCCCGAACCGCACCCCGTCACCACCAGAGCGGCCGAGGCCACGGCGGCCGCCATCACGGAACCCCGAATTCCGAACCTGTTCCAGCGCATGTTCCCGTTCCCGTTCCTGTTCGCGTTCTTACTGGCGTTCTTGTCGGCGCCCTTGTCGGCGCCCTTGTCGGCGCCCTTGTCGGCGCCCATGTAGGCGCCCTTGTCGGCACTCTCGTTCGTGTTGGCGTTCTCGTTCGTCTTCGCGTACCGCATGCTGCCCCCGGATCCGAATGGCCGAGGGCATCGGCCCTCGGCACCCACCAAGCCACCGACCCACCTGCGTGTCGTCCGTCAACGCAGACAGAGCGGGCAGGCGAACGGGTTCTCCCGAGGACCGACCTGTGACGCATCGGTGACGATATCCGGCCACATCGACTGAACCCCGTAAATCGGAATATCCGGTCGCCCGTGGCGGCGGGCTGCCCCGGTCGCCGTCCGGCCGACGCCGGGTGACCATGGGTGACGGGACCGGTCCAGGGGACGTTCCAGGGGTCGAGCACCACACCGGGAGGCGCCCGTGACACGCACCCCAACGACCGACGTACTGATCGCGGGCGCCGGCCCGGTCGGCCTGAGCGCCGCGGCGGAGTTGCGCCGGCAGGGGGTGCGCTGCCGGCTCGTGGACCGGCTGCCCGCCCGCCTCCCGTACGCGAAGGCCGTCGGCATCCAGCCGCGCACCCTGGAGATCTGGGACCGGATGGGCCTGGCCCGCACGGTCCTGGAGGCCGCAACGGTGCTGCGCGGTCAGCTGATCCACGTCAACGGCCGGGAGCGGGCGCGCATCGAGCTCACGCTGCCGCCCGAAGTGCCCTACGCATTCGCCGCGCTACCGCAGTACGAGACGGAGCGCCTCCTGGAGGAGTACGTCGCCGACCTCGGTACGTCCATCGAACGCGGCACCGAGCTGCTGTCGTTCACCCAGGACCAGGACGGGGTCACCGCCCGCCTGCGCACCGCCTCCGGCACGGAGGAGGAGCTGCGGACCGGCTATCTGATCGGCTGCGACGGAGCCCACAGCACCGTGCGCAAGGGGCTCGGCCTCGGCTACGAGGGGGCGGCCTTCGACGAGGAGTACATGCTGGGCGACGTCGAGGCGGACTGGGACATCCCCCACGGCTACGGCATCCGCTCCAGCCACCTCGCCGCCGACGGCTCCACCGACGACCTGCTGGTCTGCATCCCGCTCCCCGGTCCCGGCCGCTACCGCATGTCGATGCTCGTCCCGCCCGAACTCTCCACGCGGACAAACACCGACGGCAGTACGCCCGGCGACGGTATGACGTCCGGCGGCAGCGTGACGTCCGACGACGGCGTGGCGCACGGCCTGGAGAGCGGTCGCGCCCCGGAGCTGCACCACCTCCAAGCGGTGGTCGACCGCCTCGCCCCGGAACCGGCGGTCCTCTCCCGGCTGCGGTGGTCCTCCGTCTTCCGCATCAGCCACCGCATCGTCGACCGCTACGCCGACGGGCGCGTCTTCGTCGCGGGCGACGCCGCCCACATCCATCCGCCCACCGGCGCCCAGGGCATGAACACCGGCATCCAGGACGCGTGCAACCTGGCCTGGAAACTGGCCCTCGTCATCCGGGGAGAGGCCGGACCCGCCCTCCTGGCCACCTACGACGCCGAGCGCCGCCCGATCGGCGAGGAGGTCGTCGGCCGGACGGTCCGCCACGCCACCCAGGGCATCGAGGCCGACCCCGACGACCCACGCACCATCCTGCTCCGAGAGGCCCAACTCCTCGTCAACTACCGCAACGGGCCCCTGGCTCCCCACCTCGACGGCTCCCCCGAGACACCCCGGCCGGGCGACCACGCCCCGGAAGACTCCCCGGCAACTCTGCACCCCGGCGACCGCGCCCCGGACTGCGCCGGCCTGACCGCCTCCGGGTCTGCCTACCCCTGGCGCCTGCTCGACGTCCTGCGCGAACGCACGGGGCACGTGGTTCTCCTCTACGCGACGGACCCCACGACGGTGGCAGCGGCAGCCGACTCCGTGGAAGCGACAGCCAAGGCCACCGCGGCCACCGGCCCCGACCTCCAGCTCATCGCCCTGCTCGCCCGCGAAGCCGCAGCCGAGCCGTCCACCCCGGACACCCTCCCCGTCCCCACCTACCGCGACGCCGCCGGTGAGTTCGCCCGCCTCTACCACCCCAGCGGCCCGACCGCCTACGTCATCCGCCCCGACGGACACCTCGCCACCCGCTTCCCCCTCCCCGCCACCTCGGCAGCGCTGCCTCCCTACCTGACAGCACTGTCCACACCGCCACCCCCACCCGACACCCCTCCAGAAGGAATCGGCGGTCAGCAGGACTCCACGCCGACGGGCGAGACGTAGATCGCGGACAGCACCCCGTCGCCGTCCACCTCGACCGGGACAGCGGTTGTCGTATCGGTCAGCTCCAAGTCGTACGGCAGGGATCCCAGCGGGATGTCCTCACCGAGGTAGGCCACCGAAACCGTGCCCTGACAGTCGGCGCCCCCCGGCGGCGCGGTGTCGGGGACCCTGCCGTCCTTCGGACCGGCCTTGTGGGACGTGACGTTGATCAGCGTGTAGTCGTACTCGTAGCGGGCAGGGCTGACGGCGGTCTCCTCCCTCGTCTTCTCGACATCGACCCAGTAGCGGGCGAGCTTCACCGTGACCGCCTCGCACGGTCTTCGGATCGCCTCCGGGGTGAAGTTCAGGCCTGACGAATCCAGGGTCAACCCCCTGGACCGGTACTCGCCGCTGCCGCTGCGCAGTTCCTTCAGATAGGCGGTCAGCTGCACGACGCTCATGCCACTGGTCTTCACGCACTTCGCGGGCGCTGCCGTCGTCGGGCTCTGCGTCGGAGTGGCCGGTCCGGGAGCGGCCGTGTAGTGAGCGAGCTCGGACGGGGAAGCCTGGGCGGCCGGCTTGTCCTCCGACGAACACCCCGAGACCGTCAGCAACGCTGCCACGGCGACGGCCGGTATGAGGAACTTGCCTGTACTTCCCATGAGTTACCCCGCCAGCGTCGACACCGCTTCCCCTACCCAGCGGACCCACAGTACGAGTTCGGTGATCAGGCCCACCAGCGAGTCGGCCATCTCCGTCTCGGCTGGCGGTGCGAGGCTCGAAGTCACCAACGAGCCCCCGCCCCACGAAGAATCCGCAGGCCGGGGGCCCAAAGGGTGTTGCCTACTTCTTCTTGCCCTGGTCTTGTCCGTGGTTTTGGGGACCTGCGTTTTTGCAGCTCCGGGGGCCCGCTGACGGGCGCCTGGCTGGTCGTCATTGGTCATGTTGGCCGGTGTTGAGCGGCTTCGGACGGCCCGGAGACGACCCAGGTTCAGGCAGCCCGGTCCAGAACCTTCTGATCCGGTCAGGCCAGTTACTTGGGGGTGTCGCCGTCGCACCTCGGCTGCGGTGGCCTGGTGTCTGCTACTGGCGACTGCGGTGGTTGCTGTACAGCTCGTTCGCTGAACATCGGAAGTGGCCAGAGCCTAAGACAGGCAGGGAAATCTAGGCATCGGCGAGCCGTTCCAGAAGATCACGGTACTCGCTCACGAAATTATCTACCGCATTCTCGATATCATAGAATTCTCGACTACTGCCGAGATTGTCAAGTTTCAACCTTCGGCGAATCTTTTTTATCTCCGAGACGGCCACGTCGAAATTATCCCTCGGGTAACCCGTCTTTACCGTCAGCGATCCTCGGCGAATCCTGATGAAGTTGTTTTCGTGCGTGTCGAACGTGCAGCCATGGGCGATAAGGAGTTTGCGTAGATCTTTAAAGCTCATTACGTGATCCCCGAAAGATTTTCTTTGCACCCTCTTTCGGATCCAGGCACTCAGGGATCTCACCTCGGACTCTGAATCCCTCACCTCGCCCTTCCCGATGGGAAAGGTACCCGCCACCACCGAGGTTGCCATCTGATACAGGTCTTCCTCGGTCGTGTTGCAGAGGTCGAAACCGTTGCGCTCCAGCGACACCAAGGCACACACTAGTGCGGTGCGTTTATTTCCATTCTCGAATGCGTGATTCTTGGCGATTCCGTAGAATAGGGTTGCGGCTTTCTCGTGGGGCCTTTCATACTTGGCTCGATAGACGCCACGACCATCCGTCATACCGGTGTTCTGGCGCTCCACGGCGGAAGAGAGCTTATTTCCGTCGAGCGGCTGTTCTCCGCCGAAGTCTTTGGACCCCAACGCGCTCTCCGTCAGTTTCTTGCGAATCGCCAGCACTTCTTCCAGCGTGAGAGAAATGCGATTCCCTGAATAGTTCGTTCTGGCCATGAATTCCTTCAACGGTCGCACGATCGCATTACGGTTTCGAAGAAGCACGATTCTGGCACGAACTGGTCGATCTAGTGGGGTTTCCGGGTTTTAGCCTCGCACTTGCCTCCGGTCTCCCCACCTCCACGCACCCCAGCACCCATTCCGTCCGCCGTCGCGGGCGTCGGCGCAGCCGGGGCGGAGCGGGCCGGAGCGGGCCGGAGCCAGGAGCGGCGCCCCGAGCGGAGCCGGGTGCTTGACGTACCTACGCCGGAGGTCGGCAAGCGCGCCGGCCTGTCACAGCGGGAGCTCCACGACCATGCCCGCGTGTCCTTCGCCAAGGTCGCCGAGTACCAGAAGCGCGGCGCGGTCCGCTTCCACGCGGTCATACGCATCGACGGCCGCGCCTACGAGTTCGCCCTCGGCCGCTCTTCGACGCCACCAAAACGATGCGACATGACGGCTGAGGGCTCATACGCTCCGAACTGGAGAAGGGCGGGGAGCAGCATGGCGGACGAGTACTTCTTGCTGGTTTGCGACGACGTGCCTCATGACGTGGTGATCACTGACCCCGGTGTCCGCGTGATGGACGTCGTCCAGGTCGTGCGTCGGCTGACGGGGCTGAGCCTGTGGCGCAGCAAGGTTCTGGCGACGCAGGTTCCCGCCGTCATTCTCGCCTGCGTGCCTGAGGAGGACGCGGCGGCAGCCGTCTCAGCCCTCCGCGATGCGGGGGCACGGGCAGAGACGAGAGGACAGCCGGAGCCGGACTTCCTGAAGCACTGAGCACAACCCGACCAACCGGCTGACGGCCCAGGGACGGCCCAGCCCCACCAAAAAGCCCCAGCCCCGCGAGGAACTCGCAGGTCGGGGGCTTAGCGGTGTCGCGTTACTTCTTCTTGCCCTGGTTTTTGACTGCCTCGATTGCCGCCGCGGCTGCGTCCGGGTCGAGGTAGGTGCCGCCGGGGGTGAGGGGCTTGAAGGATGCGTCGAGTTCGTAGGCCAGCGGGATGCCCGTCGGGATGTTCAGGCCTGCGATGTCGGCGTCGGAGATGCCGTCGAGGTGCTTGACGAGGGCTCGGAGCGAGTTGCCGTGGGCGGCGACCAGGACCGTGCGGCCGGACAGGAGGTCCGGGACGATGCCGTCGTACCAGTACGGGAGCATGCGGACGACGACGTCCTTCAGGCACTCCGTGCGGGGGCGGAGCTCCGGCGGGATGGACGCGTAGCGGGCGTCGGCCGCCTGGGAGAACTCGGAGTCGTCCGACAGCGGCGGGGGCGGGGTGTCGTAGGAGCGGCGCCAGAGCATGAACTGCTCCTCGCCGAACTCCGCGAGGGTCTGCGCCTTGTCCTTGCCCTGGAGGGCGCCGTAGTGGCGTTCGTTCAGGCGCCAGGAGCGGTGGACCGGGATCCAGTGGCGGTCGGCGGACTCCAGGGCCAGCTGGGCCGTGCGGATCGCGCGCTTCTGGAGCGACGTGTGGACCACGTCGGGGAGGAGATCGGCATCCTTCAGGAGTTCGCCACCGCGGACCGCCTCCTTCTCGCCCTTCTCGTTGAGGTTGACGTCCACCCAGCCGGTGAACAGGTTCTTCGCGTTCCACTCGCTCTCGCCGTGGCGGAGGAGGATCAGCTTGTACGGTGCGTCGGCCATGCGTATGAGCGTAATCCACCGCTCCGATCCGTTGTGCGCCCGCTCGTACAGCGGACAGGCCGCCTGGCGGTTGACGGGATCTGTTAATTGAGTGGCCTCCCGCGCTTCGCCTCTCGTAAGTTCTGAGCGCTGCCTGAGCCACTTACACGAGCCGCTTGCACGAGCCGCATACTTCCCGGGGGATCCGCCATGTCCGTCGCCGTCCTGAGACGTGCCGCCCGTGAGACCCTCTCCGGGCTGCCGCGCGAGTTCTGGTGGCTGTGGACCAGCACTCTCGTCAACCGGCTCGGCGCCTTCGTCGCCACCTTCATGGCGCTGTACCTGACACTCGACCGCGGGTACTCCGCCTCCTACGCCGGGCTCGTCGCCTCCCTGCTCGGGCTGGGCGGGGTCGTCTCGTCGCTCGGTGGCGGGGTCATGGCGGACCGGCTCGGGCGGCGGCCCACCCTGCTCGTCGCGCAGACCTCGACGGCGGCCTCCGTGGCGCTGCTCGGGTTCGTGGAGCATCCCGTCGCCATCGCCGGTGTCGCCTTCCTCGTCGGCATGGCCTCCAACGCCTCCCGGCCGGCCGTGCAGGCGATGATGGCCGACATCGTGCGGCCCGAGGACCGGGTCCGCGCCTTCTCGCTCAACTACTGGGCCATCAACCTCGGCTTCGCCGTCTCCTCGACGGCCGCCGGGTTCATCGCCGAGGTCAGCTACCGCGCCGGGTTCCTGCTCGAGGCCGGGATGACCCTCGTCTGCGCGGTCGTCGTCTTCCTCAAGCTGCCCGAGTCCCGGCCCGAGCGGGAGGAGAAGGCCGTACGGGAGGACAGCGTGGGGCTGGGGACCGTGCTGCGGGACGGGCGGTTCATGAGCGTCGTCGGGTTGTCCTTCCTCGTCGCGCTCGTCTTCCAGCAGGGGTCCGTGGGGCTGCCCGTGGCGATGGGCGCGGCCGGGTTCACACCAGCCGACTACGGCATGGCGATCGCCGTCAACGGCGTGCTCATCGTCGCGTTGCAGATCCCCGTCACCCGGTTCATCGAGCACCGGGACCCGCGGCGGCTGCTGATCGTCTCCTCGGTGCTCGCGGGGTACGGGTTCGCGCTCACCGCCTTCGCCGGGTCGGTCGGCGTCTTCGCGCTCACCGTCTGCGTGTGGACCCTGGCGGAGATCGTCAACGCGCCGACCCAGACCGGGCTCGTCGTCCGCCTCTCCCCCACCCACGGGCGCGGGCGCTACCAGGGCATGTACACGCTCTCCTGGGCCGTGGCCTCCCTGGTCGCCCCCGTGATGTCCGGCTTCGTCATCGACCGGTTCGGGGCGGAGTGGCTGTGGGGGATGTGCGCGGTCGTGGGGACGGCGGCGGGCGTCGGCTATGCCGTGCTGATGCGACGCCTTCCCGGGGAGGGCGAGGGCAAGGGCGAGATCGGGGTCGAGGTCGAGGTCGAGGTCGCGGCGACCGTTCCCGGCGCGCAGGCCGGCGCTGCCGCCGAGCCTGCGGCCGCCGGCGCCGTCTGAGCGGCGGGCGCGGGGGTCAGGGGTGCATCCGTGCGCCCTTCAGCACCTTGTCCACCGCGTTCCTCGGACCGTGGACCGCCAGTCCCACGACGTCCAGCCCGGCCGTCGGTACGGCACGCACCGCCGCGCGGTTGTCGCGGTCGTGCCCCGTGGCGAAGAGGTCGCTCGTGAACACCGCGCGTGGGAGGGACCGGGAGAGCACGCGCGCGTGAGCGGCGGCCAGCGTCTCCTTCGTGCCTTCGAAGACCAGCACCGGCTGGCGGAACATCGGCAGATACGCCACGCCGTCCGCGTCCTCGTACGGCTCCCCGATCACCTCGGGGAGGGCCGTGCCGAGGCCGCTGACCAGGAACGCGGTGACGTTCAGGCGCTGCCAGGTCTCCAGGTCCTCGCGCAGCAGGACGGCGATCTTCGTGTCGAAGCGAAGGGGGGCGGTGGGCGGGACCGGTGCGGTGGATGCCGTGGGTGCGACGGGTGCGGTGGGTGCGGTGGGTGCGGTGGGTGTCTCGGCGTTCATGGTTCGAGACTGCCGACCGGCCTACGGCGCCGTCTTGTACGTTCTTTGCATGGCCCCGCAGCGGACGGCCGACGTCTCCGCCTGGCGCCCGGCCGTCCCGGGCGTGGTGGAGGTCTTCCATGCCCACTTCACCGAGTACGCGTACCCGATGCACGTCCACGAGGCGTGGACGCTGCTGATCGTCGACGACGGCGCCGTACGGTACGACCTCGACCGGCACGAGCACGGCACCCCGCACGACACGGTGTCCCTGCTGCCGCCGCACGTGCCGCACAACGGCTCACCGGCCACCTCGGGCGGCTTCCGCAAGCGGGTCCTGTACCTCGACGCCGAACTGCTCGGCGCGGACCTCATCGGGGCCGCCGTCGACGCCCCCGACCTGCGCGATCCCGTGCTGCGCCGACGGGTCGGGCAGCTGCACTCCGCGCTCGCCCGGCCCGGCGACGAGCTGGAGGCCGACAGCCGGCTGACGCTGATCGGCGAGCGGTTGCGGACCCATCTGCGCGCGGGGCTGCGCACCGCCGCCGAGCGCCGCGACCCGGACCTCGCGCGCCGCCTGCGCGAGCTCCTCGACGAACGGGTCGTCCAAGGCCTGATGCTGGACGAGGCCGCCGGGCTCATGTCGGCCCATCCGGCCCATCTGGTACGGGCGTTCAGCGCGGCGTACGGCATCGCGCCACACCAGTACCTCACCTCCCGCCGGGTCGACCTGGCCCGCCGGCTCCTGCTCGACGGGCGGCCGCCGGGTGAGGTCGCGGCGGCGTCCGGCTTCTACGACCAGGCTCATCTCACCCGGCATTTCCGGAAGTTGGTGGGCGTCACACCCGGGCGGTACGGAGATCGACGGAAGTCCTCCGTCCGCCGATGACCGGCGCATAGCGTCGCCTCATGGACATCGACGAGACACAGCACTCCCCCGGCACGCCCGACCCTCAAGGTCCTCAGGGGCCTCAGGCATCTTCCGCACGGGGTGGCTTACACGCGAGACGGATAGCGGTCGCCGTCGCGGGGGCGGCGGCCCTGATCGCCCTGAGCGTCGGCATCGCCCTCGCGGCGGCCTCGGACGAGGAGCCCGCCACTCCCGTACCGAGCGCGACGTCCGCCCAGCCGTCGGACACCGGGGGCGACACGGGGAGCGGCACCTCCGGCGGGACCAGCGGCGGCGTCGACGGCGGCACCACGAGCGGCGGCACCACGAGCGGCGGCACCACGAGCGGCGGCACCGACCCCGACGCGACGGAGACGCCGTCCACGCCGACCTCCTCGCCCACCGCGCCGGCCGACCTGGCCGAGATCAACCGGCGTCTGAACGAACTCGACCAGAAGCTGGACCAGCTGCCCACCAAGCAGGAACTGGCCGACGCCCTGCGCGCCTTCGCCGACCAGCTCGACGCTCCGGCCACCCCGACCGCGCCCGCCCCGGACCCGGACCCGGACGACCCGGACGCTTCCTGACCGGTAGCCGACCGCTGCCGGGGTGAGCCGACGTCAGCCGGGCGGGCGTTGCGTCAGATGGGCGAACGCGTCCAGGTTGCGCGTCGGTTCGCCCCGGGAGACCCGCCACTCGTACTCCCGGCGGATGGCGCTCGCGAAGCCCAGCTCCAGGAGCGTGTTGAAGGCACCGTCGGCGGCCTCGAGGACCTGGCCCATGAGTCGGTCGATCTCGTCGGCGGTGACCGAGGCGAGAGGGAGACGGGCGGTGACATAGACGTCGCCGAGCCGGTCGACGGCGTAGCTCACGCCGTACAGCTTGAGGTTGCGCTCCAGGAGCCAGCGGTGGACACCGGACTCGTTCTCGTCGGGATGACGGACGACGAAGGCGTTCAGGGAGAGGGAGTGGCGGCCGGCGATGAGGGAGACGGTCGTCTTGAGTTTCCGGGTGCCGGGGAGCTGGACCACGTAGTTTCCGGGGGCCGGGCTCTCCCACTCCAGCTCCGCGTCCTTCAGGAAACCCTCGATGACCTGTGCGGCCGTCTTCTCCACGTCACCCATGCTCGGAGCGTACGCGACGGCGGTGGGACTGGGCCGCGGCCGCGTAGACGTCGGCGGTGGCGGCGGCCGCGGTGTCCCAGCCGAAGGACTGGGCGTGCGCCGTGGCGGCCGCGCCCATCCGGGCGGGGAGGTCGGGGCCGTCGGCGAAACGCGCGAGCACGCGCGCGTAGGCGGCCGGATCGTGGCCCTGCACCAGGAAGCCCGTCTCGCCGTCCCGCACGGCCACCGGGAGCCCGCCGACGGAGGCGGCGAGCACCGGGGTGCCGGCCGCCTGCGCCTCTATGGCGACGAGCCCGAAGGACTCGCTGTAGGACGGCACGACCAGCAGTGACGCCGCCCGGAACCAGTCCGCGAGCTGGTCCTGACCGACCGGCGGACGAAACCGCACGACATCCGCGATACCGAGCCGCGCGGCCAGCTTCTGCAGTCCCTCGGGCTTGGCGAGGCCACTGCCGCTGGGGCCGCCGACGATCGGGACGACGATGCGGGAGCGCAGCTCGGGGCGCTCGTCGAGCAGGACGGCCACCGCGCGCAGGAGCACGTCCGGAGCCTTCAGGGGCTGGATGCGGCCCGCGAAGAGGGGGACCAGCGCGTCCTGGGGCAGGTCCAGACGGGCGCGGGCGGCGGCCCGGCCGTCCGCCGGGGTGAAACGGTCGAGGTTGACGCCCGGGTGCACGACGGCGACCTTGTCCGGGCCCGCGTGGTAGTGCCGGACGAGTTCGTCGGCCTCCTCCGCCGTGTTGGCGATGAGGCGGTCGGCGGCGGCGACGATCTGGGTCTCGCCGATGACGCGGGCGGCGGGCTCGGGGGTGTCGCCGTCGGCCAGGTTGGCGTTCTTGACCTTGGCCATGGTGTGCATGGCATGCACCAGGGGGGCGCCCCAGCGCTGGGCGGCCAGCCAGCCGACGTGCCCGGAGAGCCAGTAGTGCGAGTGCACGAGGTCGTAGTAGCCGGGACGGTGACCGGCCCAGGCCTGCATCACTCCGTGCGTGAAGGCGCACAGCTGGGCCGGGAGGTCCTCCTTGGCGAGACCCTCGTAGGGGCCCGCGTCGACATGCCGGACGAGGACTCCGGGGGCCAGCTCGACGGTCGGCGGGAGGCCGCCGGTGGTCGCGCGCGTGAAGATCTCGACCTCGATGTTGATCGCGGCGAGGCGCTGAGCGAGCTCGACGATGTAGACGTTCATGCCGCCCGCGTCGCCGGTGCCGGGCTGGTGGAGCGGAGAGGTGTGCACGGAGAGCATCGCGACGCGGCGGGGGCGGCGGTGGAGCCTGAGCCGCGAGGGTGCCGCCGAAGAGCGACGCCCGAGCCTGTTGGTGTACTGGCTCACGGGGCGTTCCTCCTTGCTGCGGGCATGCCGGAAAGAGGGTGTGGGGCCCTCCAAGGGGCTGCAACGCCGGAGGAAGGCGTTCCCATTCCGGGCGGGTTTCCGAGAGGGACGGTTTTTGCTCAGCCATTACCAGGTATCGCTCAACCGTTCGAAGTCGATGTGCGTTGTTGCCGCGCGGCCAGAGCCGTTCTCGCCCCCGCCGCCCCTTCCCGTCCCGACCCCGGGGGCTGCCGCCCCCGGACCCCCGCTTCGGCCCGAAAGGGCCTCGTCCTCAAACGCCGGACGGGCTGGTTCTCCCGGACGGGCCGAGACTCCGATCGGGCGAGGCTCCGGTCGGGGCGAGGCTCGGGGTCGGCTGGAGGTGGTGCCGCATTACCCTCGTAGGCATGACCTCCCGCGCCCCCGCCCGCCCTGTGGGCACGGTCACGCGCGGGACGACCAACCCCAACCGGCTGCGCCGCATGGACCGCTGGATCGCCGCGACGCACGGTGCCGAACTGCGCCGGGCCGCCGAGCCGCTCGCCGTCGACCTCGGGTACGGGGCGGCGCCCTGGACGGCCGTCGAGTTGCTGCGGCGGCTGCGTTCCGTCGCCCCACGCGCGCGTGTCGTGGGCGTCGAGATCGAACCGGCCCGGGTGGCGGCCGCGAAACCGTACGAGCGCGAGGGGCTGGACTTCCGGCACGGCGGGTTCGAGATCCCGGTGCCCCGGCGGCCGCACCTCGTACGGGCCGCCAACGTGCTGCGGCAGTACGACGAGGACGACGTCGCCGCGGTCTGGCGGCGCCTGTGCGCGCGGCTCGCGCCGGCCGATCCGGTGACCGGGTCCCGCGGCGGGCTGCTCGTCGAGGGGACCTGCGACGAGATCGGGCGTCGGCACGTATGGGTCGCGCTCGGACCGGAAGGGCCGCGCACGGTCACCTTCGCCACCCGGCTGGGCTCCCTGGAACGCCCCTCGGACCTGGCGGAGCGGCTGCCCAAGGCGCTGATCCACCGCAATGTCCCGGGCGAGCCGGTGCACGCCTTCCTGCGCGACTTCGACCGCGCCTGGGCCGCCGCCGCGCCCTACGCGTCGTACGGCGCCCGCCAGCGGTGGATCCGCACGGTGCGGGACCTGACCGCCGACTGGCCGGTGACGGACGGGCCGGCGCGGTGGCGGCAGGGGGAAGTGACGGTCCGGTGGGGGGCGTTGGCGCCCCGGAACCGCGCCGACGACTGAACCACCGTTCCCTCCTTTCCCCCTGGCCGCCGGGAACGATCTCCGTGAGTCGTTCGTCACACTGACGGGGAGATCGTCATGGCGGGGCGGCGAAGAGGGGAAGGACTGCTTCGGTCGCTGTGCCACTCCGTCGTTCCGTCGTCACCTCTGTCGTTTTCAGCCGTGACGTGGCACGATCCCCCGGGCACCGTAAGTTACTGACGGTTAATCAGGGGTTGGGGGACGGGGTATGGGAACGGGGAAGCGCGGCCTGCTCACGGCGGCTGTGACGGTGGTCTGCGCGGTCACCGTGCTGGGCGCACCCGGCACCGCGTTCGCCAGCCCGAGTCCCACGCCGTCGCCGTCGGCGAGTTCCACGACCCCGCCGCTCCCCTCCACCGCGTCCAATAAGGACCTGGAGGCCGTCCGCACCAAGCTCGAAGCGCTCTACCACGACGCCGCGGTCGCCACCGACGCCTACAACGCGGCCGAGGAAGCGGCGAAGAAGCAGTCGGCGGAGATCGTCGAGCTGGCCAAGAAGATCGTCGCGGGCCAGGAGAAGCTGGACGACCTCAAGGACCGCGCGGGCGCGGCGGCCCGCGCCCAGTACCGCACCGGCGGCCTGCCGGACGAGGCGCAGTTGATGCTCACCGACGATCCGTCGGAGTTCCTCGACGGCGCGGGCCGGGCACTCCAGGGGCAGCGCGCGACCAAGGGCCTGATCGGCGAACTCGCCCGCACCCAGCAGGACTTGGAGCAGTACTCCAAGGACGCCTCCACCCAGTGGCAGAAGCTGGAGGCGGGCCGCAAGACGAAGGCCGCGGCCCAGAAGAGGATCGAGAAGCAGATCGCGGCGGCCGAGAAGCTCGAATCCCGGCTCGAGAAGAAGGAGAAGGAGCGCCTCGAACAACTGGAGGCGCAGGTCGCGCTGGAGGCACAGACCGCCTGGCTGGACACCGGCGTTCTCGACGAGATCAACAGCGCGGCGTCCGTCCAGGGCAAGAAGGCCGTGCAGTTCGCCACCGCCCAGATCGGCAAGCCGTACGTGTGGGGCGCGGAGGGCCCGGACAGCTTCGACTGCTCCGGACTGACCTCCGAGGCCTGGAGGAGCGCCGGACAGGCGATACCGCGCACCTCGCAGGAGCAGTGGAAGCAACTGCCGCACATCGCCGTCGAGGACATGCGCCCCGGTGACCTGATCATCTACTTCGACGACGCCAGCCATGTCGCGTTGTACGTGGGCGACGGCGCGATCATCCACGCCCCGCGGCCGGGCCGCACGGTCACGCTCGCGGGGGCGGGCTCGATGCCGATACTCGGGGTGGTCCGGCCGGACGCGTGAGACCCGGTGGCCGGGCGGCCCCATCGGACGCCGCCCTCCACGTGACCCAGGCCACCTCCACCCCGCCGCCAAACTCCGCGCGGACGTGACGTTCGTCATCCCCGCACCACACCCGCCCTGCCCAAATGCGGGACAGAACGCGGCATATGACTGTGGCCAGAGATCAAGCGGCCTGCCTCACACCATTCCGTTGCGGCGCCTTCTGCCGCTATGGTCCCCGTCGGTGGGTCGAGGTCCCTCGTCCCCACCATGCCCTCGGGGGGAGGGAAGGAACTCAAGACGATGCCCGTACCCGTACCGCGGCAGAGAGCGATCCCGGCCGTGGAGAGTGGTCAGGCGCAGGCCGCGCCCATAGTCGGCGGCCCCTCCAAGGAAGAATCCGTTCGCAACGAGGCGACCACGGCCGAGAACCGGAACAACACCGCGCTCAACGCGACGCCCGCCGACGGCGTCCACCAAGGCGTGAGCACGACCAGC
Organism: Streptomyces sp. NBC_00080; assembly: GCF_045041255.1. Classification (NCBI taxonomy): domain Bacteria; kingdom Bacillati; phylum Actinomycetota; class Actinomycetes; order Kitasatosporales; family Streptomycetaceae; genus Streptomyces; species Streptomyces sp. NBC_00080. Next base: position 5,125,898 of record NZ_CP108235.1, on the reverse strand, counting down.
GTGAGCACGACCAGCGTGAGCGCCACCAGCGTCAGCGCCACCGGCGTGAGCGGCACCGGTGCGGGCACCGCCCCCACCACGCTCACCCTGCTGCTGATCGAGGACGACCCGACGGCCGCGCCGATCGTCCACGACCTGCTCGACGCGGACGGCAGGCCGATCCGCGTACGCACCGCCCGCAACCTCACCGAGGCCGAGCGGCTGCTGACCCATGACGTCCACTGCATCCTGCTGGACCTGGCGCTGCCGGCGCCCGGCAGGGCGGCCGAGTCCGACGACGAGCTCGCCGTCCTGCGGCACGTGCTCGAGCTCGCGCCCCGGCACGCCGTACTCGCGCTCACCGCGTCCGGCGACGCCGAGCGCGGCGCCGAGGCGGTACGCGTGGGCGCCCAGGACTACCTCTACAAGGACGAGCTGGACGGCCGGCTGCTGAGCCGTGCGATCCGCTACGCCGTGGAGAGGAAACGTTCCGACACGGCCGAGCGCCGGCTCGCCGAGGGCAAGCTGCGCGCGCAGGAGAACGCCCGCCTGGAGCGCGGCCTGCTGCCCACGCCCCTCCTGGAGGGCTCTCCGCTGCGCTTCGCCGCCCGCTACCGTCCCGGCCGCTCACGCGCGCTGCTCGGCGGCGACTTCTACGACACCGTCCGCACGCCCGACGGCACCGTGCACGCGATGATCGGCGACGTCTGCGGGCACGGCCCGGACGAGGCGGCGCTCGGCGTGGAGCTGCGCATCGCCTGGCGGGCGCTGACGCTGGCGGGCCTGTGCGGGGACGAGCTGCTGAACACGCTTCAGCAGGTGCTGGAGCACGAGCGCGACGACGACGAGATCTTCGCGACGCTGTGCACGGTGGACATCGCGCCCGACGGCCGCCGGGCGGGCCTGTGCCTGGCCGGCCACCCCGCGCCGCTGATCGCCCGCCCGGACCGGCCCGCGCGCCTGCTGCCGTACGACAACAACGGCCCCGCCCTCGGCCTGCTGCCGGGCGCCCGCTGGCCGCGGATGCAGGTCGAGCTGGGCGCCGAGTGGAGCCTGATGCTTTACACCGACGGCCTGATCGAGGGGCGGATCGGCGAGGGCCGGGAACGGCTGGGCCTGGACGGCATGGTGGAGATGATCCGCCGCCAGCTCTCCGAGGGACTGAGCGGCGAGGCACTGCTGCGGGCCGCGGTGAACGAGGTACGCGAGCTCAACGGCGGCGAGCTGACGGACGACGTGGCACTGGTCCTGCTGGACCGGGTCCCCGCGCCGCTTCCGTAGCCGTAGCCCCCCGGGACCGGCCGCCCGACGGGAGACGGGGCTCCGGTGTCCGGGGCGAGTCGTCCAGGGCTGGTCGGGAGCGGGGAAGCGGAGCCGGACAGGGCGACGCCCCGCACCCCTGGTGGGGGCTGCGGGGCGTGGAAGGTTCTCGTCGGGTCAGCGGCCGCCGTTGTACGGGCCGTACGGGCCGTCGCTGCTGCTGCCGCCGCGCCTGCGGCCCCAGCCGCCGCCACCGCCGACCTGCCGGAGGGCGGGCCGTACGTCCACGAGAAAGACGATCGTGGCGACGAGGCCCGCGAGCTGGAGGAAGAGCATCGGCACCAGGAGGTTCACCGCCACCGTGACACCGAGGATGATCAGCCAGAAGCCCTTGTTCTGCTTGTCGGCGGCCCGGTAGGCGTCATCACGGAACAGAGCGGCCATCACCAGCGCCACCACGGCGAGGACCAGCATGGCGAGGTAGAGCAGCCACACCAGCCCGGCGAAGCCTTCGATCAGCACAACGTCCACCACCCGACTCGACGCGATTCGACTCGCTCGTCCTTACGCGGTCACCGTACCCGCAACCGCACTCCCGCTACCCGTACAACGGGCCGGGCACCACATGAGTGCCCGGCCCGTGACCGTATGTCCCTGTCCGCCGTGTCCGCCCCGGCCGTCGGTCTCACTTGGCCGGCGGCGTGGTCTTCTTCGCGACGGGCTTGCGCACCGGAGCCTTCTTGGCGGCGGCGGCCTTCTTCGCCGCGGCGGTGTCGGACTGCGCCGCGGCCGCTGCGGGCTTCGGCTCGTCCTTGACCACGACCGGCTGGACGACGGGCGCGGGCTTGGGCTCCGACTTGGGCTCGACCGCGATGGCGAGCTCCTCGATCTCCTCGGCGGCCTCGCCGCGCCAGGTCTTCACGGCCTGCTCGCCGTGCTCGGCGACCTTCTCGTACGTCTCACGGGCCTTGACGGCGTACTCGGCGGCGACGCCGACGCCACGCAGCGCGAAGTCCTGGGCGGACTCGCCGAACTTCTTCAGGTCGGCGTCGAGGGTGCTGCCGATCTTCTTGATGTCCCCGTCGAGGTTGCTGATGAAGTCGGTGACCTTGGCCTGGAGGGTCTCCTGCGCCTCCTTGGCCTTGGCGGTCGCCTCCTTGGCGCGGGCGCCGGCCTTCTCCTGCACGGCCTTGGGGTCGGTGTTGCGGACGGCCTCGAAACGGGCCGGGGCCTCGGTGCGCAGCTGCTCCACCAGACCCGGCACCTTCTTCGCCTGCTGGAGGGCCAGATCGGCGGTGCCCGCGGCGAAGTAGAACGGAGTCGGGTCGCTGAAGGTCTTGCGCAGGTCGTCGGTGATGGCCATGGTGAAGGTCCTCCCGGATTCACATACGTCGTTTTCGGCTGAGGGTCGTGCAGGTCCGCAGCGGTGCGGCCGGTCCCCTGGTCCGGTCAACCGGCCGTCTGCTGCGGGTCGGCGTCGCTCTCGTGGTTCCGTGGGGCCGCCGCACCGTCGCCGTCCGCGAATCCGTTCTCCTTGCGGAAGGACTCGTAGATCTGGAGCAGCACCTGCTTCTGCTGCTCGGTCAGCGTGGGGTCGGCGAGGACGACCGCGCGGGTCGCACCGTCCCGGTACTCCTGCCCGTCCCGCTCCGCGTCGAGGATGCCGGCCCGCACGTACAGCGTCTCGGCGGAGATCCGCAGCGCCTTGGCGACCTGCTGGAGCACCTCCGCGCTCGGCTTGCGCAGCCCGCGCTCGATCTGGCTCAGGTACGGATTGGACACGCCGGCGGCTTCGGCGAGTTGCCGGAGCGACAGCTGCGCGTTGCGCCGCTGCTCGCGCAGGTACTCGCCGAGATTGCCGACGTTGAGCGATGCCATGACTCCACTGTGCACCAGCCTTGCTAACTATTGCAAGCACCTGCTTGCAATAGTGTGTCGCGCCACTCCGGACCGAGCGCCCCGCCGAAGCACCCCACCCACCGACCACACCCACAGACCTCACCCGAAGACCGCATGCGAAACCCACCCGAGCACCCCACCCGAGCGCTCCGCCCGGAAGGGGAGGGCACACGTGGCCTCGCCGAAGTCGCCCACCGTCGGTCTGGTCCTGTCCAGCGGGGCGGTCCTCGGCGCCGCGCACGCCGGTGTGCTGCGAGCCGTCGAGGAGGCCGGGATCGAGGTGTCCGTGGTGACCGGGTCCAGTGCGGGGGCGCTGATCGGCGGCGCCTGGGCGACGGGGGCCGGCAGCGAGCGGATCACCGGGCGGCTGCCGCGCGCGCAGTGGGCGGACTTCGGGTCCGCGGCGATCGCCCCGCGCCTGGGGCTCCTGGACACCACTCCCATGGTCCGCAACATCGAGGAGATGCTCGGCGACCTGCTGATCGAGGACCTGCCGACCCGGTTCGGCGCGGTGGTCACGGAGTTGCGCTCCACGACGCCCCGGCTGGTCGACTCCGACTCGCTGACGGCGGCCGTACGCGCCGGCAGCGCCGTACCCGGACTGTTCCCGCAGGTCCGGCTGGAAGCGGGCGGCGCGCTCTGCGTCGACGGCGCCGTGCTGTCGCCGTCTCCGGTGTGGGCCGCACACCGGCTCGGCGCCGAGCGGGTCATCGCCGTGGGCTTCGGCCGCGGCAACGCCGGCCGGCGCCGCTGGTTCGAGTCCCGTCCCGACCACCCGGCCCACGGCCGCCACGCCGACCTGGCCGTCACCATCGACACCGCCGACCACTCCTCCTGGTCGGCGGCCGGCGTTCCGGACCTGATCGACCGGGGGTACCGGGCGACGCGGGAGGCCCCGGAGAGCTGGCCCTGACGCCACCGGCGCCGGACGGGCGAGCGGTGACGGTCGGTGTCGCGCAAGCACCCGCCCCGGCCTGCCCCGTCCCGGCCCGGGACGGCCACCCTCCTCACGTCTCCCACGGCAACTCCCGTTCGTGCACCACCTCCAGTCGTGAGACCGCGCGGGTCAGCACCACGTAGAGCCGGTTCAGGCCGCGTTGCTCCGACTGCGCGATGGCCGCCGGTTCGACGGCGACGACGTGGTCGTACTCGAGGCCCTTGACGAGGGTCGCCGCAACGACCGTCACCCGGGCGGCCGGATCCTCGGGGCCGGAGGTCGGGATGCCTGCCCCGGTCAGGGCCTCGCGGATCCCGTCGACCTCGGGGTCCGCGGCGATGACGCCGATCGAGCCCTCTTGGGGGAGTGCGTCGCGTACGGCGGCCACGACCGCGGAGCGCAGGTCGCCGTCGGCTCGCCGGACGCGCAGTTCGCCGTCCCGGCGCAGGGAGTCGGCGCGCGGCACGTCGGCGTCGAGGAGGTCGAGCAGGCGTCCCGCGAGGGTGAGAACGGCGGCCGGGACACGGAAGCCCGTGGTCAGCGGGACGATCGTCGCGTCCGGCTTGCCCAGGTGGGCCATCTGCACCCGCCAGGAGTCCGCCGCCCAGGGGGTGGTGCCCTGCGCCAGGTCGCCGAGGACGGTGAGCGAGCCGAAGCGGACCCGGCGGGCGACCGCCCGGCACTCCATCGGGGAGAGGTCCTGGGCCTCGTCGACGACGACATGGCCGTAGCCCTGGGGATGGTCGAGGAGGCCGGCGATCTCGTCGAGGAGGACGAGGTCGGCGGGCGACCAGCGGGCCGACCTCGGTGAGCGGGGCGGGCGCGGCCAGTGCAGGGCCCGCTGTTCGGAGGGGTCCAGGATTCCGTCCGCGGCCCGCGCCAACTCCGCTTCGTCCGTGAGGAGTCCGGCCAGCACCTCCTCCGGGCGCAGCTTCGGCCACAGTGCCTCCACGCACGCGCTCACCGGCCGGGCCCGCTCGATGCGGCGGGTCCAGGAGGCCGGGCGCGGCCCGCTCCGGCGTTCCACCTGCTCCTGGATCCGGCGCACGATCCGGCTGCGCACCCGCTCGCGCCCGATCTCGTACGGCGGCTCCTCTGCGAGCACCCCGGCGACGATGTCCGTCAGCCGGTCGCCCGCGATCCGCCAGCGGTGGGAGTCGTCGGGGACGGAGAGGTCGTCGGCGCGGCCGGCCGTCACCCGTCCGTACACCGTCCGGCGCAGCACCTCGGCCATCCGGGCGTCGTGTTTGACGGCGGCGGTCCGGTCGGGGTCCGTCCCGGTCGCGGGCCGGCAGGCGATCTCGTCGTGCAGGGTCGACTGCCGTACGCCGGTCTCGCCGAGGGAGGGGAGCACCTCGGCGATGTAGGAGAGGAAGGTGCGGTTGGGGCCGAGGATCAGCAGTCCGCCGCGCTGGATGCGCCGCGGGTGGGTGTAGAGGAGGTAGGCGGCCCGGTGCAGGCCCACGGCGGTCTTGCCGGTGCCGGGAGCGCCCTGCACACACACGGACTCGGCGAGCCCCCCGCGGACGAGTTCGTCCTGCTCGGGCTGGATGGTCGCGGCGATGTCCCGCATGGGGCCGACGCGAGGCCGTTCGATCTCCCGGGCGACGATCCCGCCCGGTCGCCCCGCCCCGCCCGGCCCGCGACGCCCGGCCCGCTCCCCGCCGTCGACGTGCCCGCCCGCGTCGAGGCGCTCGTCCTCCAGGCCCGTGAGGTCGGCGGAGTCGCCCCGGCTGCCGGGGGCCCAGCCGAACCGCCGCCGGACGGCCACGCCCTGGGGGTCGCGGGCGCTCGCCCGGTAGAAGGGGCGGGAGACGGGGGCGCGCCAGTCGACGACGAGGGGCGGGGCGGCCGGGTGCTCGCTGATGCGGAGCCGGCCGATGTGGTGGGCGAGGCCCTCGTGCTCGCCGCCCGTGCCGTGCGCGAAGTCCAGCCGACCGAAGAACAGGGGCCCTTCCGGCAGTTCGTGCAGGGCCTTGGCACGGCTGCGCAACCGGAACCCGAGGACCTCGGCGTCGGCGCCGGAGGCGGAGACGTCCTCGCCGGTGACGACGTGCAGGTCGGCGCCCTCGACCATCGCGGCGAGGGCGGCGCGGCAGTTGTCGTGGTGGGCGCGTTCGTGGTGCAACGCGGTGCCGAGATCCGGCGGGCTCTTCGGGTCGCCCTCAGGGACCGGCTCGGGTGTCGTCATACGGCAAGGGTAACGAATAACGTAACCGAGTCACATTTTTTACTCGGTATCAGTCAGCGGGGTGCCGGCCGGCCGAGCTGCGGCAGCCCCGCGCCCAGCACCGCGAACGCCCGATCCACCGCCGCCTCCGCGTCCCCCCGCACGTCCTCCACCCGCTCCCCCTCCGCGATCCGCCGCCAGTTCTCGTCGGCGAGGATCCGCCGGACGGCGACGATCTGACCGGCGGCCAGCCGGGCGTCGAGGGCGTCGGGCAGCTCGTCCGCCAGGGCGTCGGCGAGGGCCGCCTCCGAGCGCTCCAGGTAGCCGTACAGGCGGGCGACCAGGGAGGGCGTGCCGTAGAGCATGGTGTGGAAGGCGCGCACGTCCGGATGGTCGTTGAGACCGGTGACGGGGTCGGCGGCGGCCAGGCCGGCGAGGAAGTGCCGGCGCAGGGCGGGCAGCGGCGCGACGCCCTCGGCCCGCGCCGCCGTGACCACCCTGGCCGCCTCCTGCTCGTGGTCGGCGATCCGGTGCAGGACCAGGTCCTCCTTGGCCGGGAAGTACCGGAAGAGGGTCGGCTTGGAGATCTCGGCCGCCGCGGCGATCTCGGCGACGGACACCGCGTCGAAGCCCCGCTCGACGAAGAGCCGGACGGCGATGTCCGACACCACCTGGTACATCCGCTGCCGCTTGCGCTCGCGCAGCCCGGTCTCGCTCATGGACCGAGCCTACGGGGCCGATCGCCGCCCGGCCCCGCTCGACCTCGGCCGGGGTTGACCTCAACCGGGGTTGAGGTCGAAGACTCCATGCACACGCATTCAACTGCACCGCAGTGGAGGTATGTCATGCGAGCAGCACAGGTGAAGGCGTTCGGCGGACCGGAGGTCCTGGCCACGGTGGAGCTGCCGGACCCGGTCCCGGGCCCCGGCGAGGTCCTGATCGAGGTCGCCCACGCCGACACGATCTTCGTGGAGACCCAGGTCCGCACGGGCCTGTTCCGCGCCCACTTCCCCGTCGAGCCGCCCTACGTCCCCGGTGGCGGCGTGGCCGGCACGGTCACCGCGGTCGGCGCGGGCGTGGACGCCGGGTGGGTGGGCCGCCGGGTGACGTCCTTCGTGGCCGGCAGCTACGCCGAGCGCGTGACGGCCCCGGTCACCGCGCCGACCCCGGTCCCGGACGGCCTGGATCTGCGCACGGCCGCGGCACTCGTCCACGACGGGGTGACGGCCGCCGGTCTGCTGGAACACACCGCCGTGGGCGCCGGTGACCGCGTCCTGATCCTCGGCGCCTCGGGCGGCATGGGCACCCTGCTGATCCAGCTGGCCCGCGCCCGGGGCGCCCGGGTGGTGGCCGCGGCACGGGGAGCGCGGAAGTCGGCGCTGGTGCGGGAGCTGGGGGCGGACGCGGTGGTGGACGTGTCGGCGCCGGACTGGGTGGAGCGGGCGCGGCAGGCCCTGGGGCGGCCGGAGCCCACCCGTGCCGCCGAGGCAGGCGCCGAAGCCACCACCGGGACCACCCCCGAAGCCGTTGCCGGTACCGAACCCGTTGCCGATACCGAACCCGTTGCCGATGCCGAACCCGTTGCCGATGCCGATGCCGCCGCCGATGTCGTACTGGACGGTGTCGGCGGTGAACTCGGTCTCTCGGCCTTCCCGTTGACCGCCGACGGTGGGCGTTTCTCCGCGCACGGGGCACCCTCGGGCGGCTTCGCGGCCGTGTCCGCGGCGGAGGCGGAACGGCGGGGCGTCACCCTGTTCGGGATCGGGGACGTGCAGTTCGGCGAGGCCGAGGCGCGCCGCCTGACCGCGCACGTCCTTGCCGAGGCGACCGCGGGCCGGCTGCGGCCGGTGATCGGCGCCCGGTTCCCGCTGACGGAGGCCGCCGCGGCGCACGCGGCGATCGAGGGACGGGACCTGATCGGGAAGGTGGTGCTCGACGTGTGAGCCCGAAGGGGGTGCACCCCCGCCCGTGCAGGCGTCCGCACCCGTGCAGGCACCGCACCCGCGCACAGCCCGGGGTCAGGACCTGCCGCGGGTCAGGGCCAGCTTGAGGTAGGGGTTGGCCGTTCGGGAGGCCGGAAGGCCGAGGGAGGCGGTGGCCGCGGCCAGCGTCTCGGCGTAGGAGTCGACGGCCCGGCGGACATTGGGGGCGTCCAGGCCCGTCCTGGTCGCCAGCCGGTCGAGATCGACGTAGGCCGAGCGAATGATCTCGCTCCAGCGGTAGACCGGCCAGTCCACCCGCCAGTCCCTGCTGTACTCCGGAGGCATGTGCCGCTCCCAGCGACGGAACATGCGGTCCCTGATCTCCGGCCGGATCGGCGTCAGGTGCATGTGCCGGACCAGGTCGTACAGCGGATCGCCGACCAGGGCCATCTCCCAGTCGATGATGGTCAGGGCCCGGTGGTCGTTGCGGCGCACCAGGTTCCAGGGGTTGAGGTCACCGTGCAGCAGGGCGGGCGCCCGGTGACTCAACCGGTGCCGGGAGAGGATCTCGCGCAGCCGCCACTCGTCGGGCAGCCCGAGCGTGCGGGCCAGTTGCAGCGACTCCTTCGGCAGGTTCCGCACCAGACCGACCAGTTGCTCCTTCAGCCATTCGTAGAAGTCGACGTCTCCGGCCTGAGGATCGATCGCCCTGTGGTCCACCCGGGTCAGCTCGCACAACTGATCGACGAGCGCGTCGGCCTCGTGCGGGAGCAGACCGTTCACCGGGTGGCTCGGCGGCTGGTCGACGCGGGTGCCGACATAGGTGTGAATGCTGAAGGCGTCGTCCCGGTAACTCTCGCCGAGTGCCAGGACCTGCGGTGCCGCCACCCGGGCACGCGACTCCTGGATGGCGTTCAGGACGGCGTGCTCACTCAGGTAACTCGGCTCCCGCCGCGAGACGTTGGCCAGTTTGCGACGCACGACCACGGGATGGGGCATGTCCCGCACCCACACCACCGAGTTGAGATGAGCGGTTCCCTTGAACACCCGGTGCGCGGGGGCAGCGCCCTCCGCGAGCAGCGCCTCCCGCACGGCGGACGCCGGAAAGCGGGGATTCTCGGACAGGCGCCGGTCCGGCCGCCATGCGGAGGCCTTCGCGATCCAGTGCCGGCCGCTGTCGCCCCGGTCGACCCGCGAGGCCAGCCACCTGACGAGAGCCCGCTCGATCTCGTCGTACGCCGGCACGTCCCCGAGCCGCAGGGGCCCCGCCGCCGCCTTCAGCGCCCGGTGCACCTCCACCGTCGCCTCGTCACACCCCTTCTGCGTGAAGGACTCCTGGAGCGACCTCGCGGCACGCATCACGTCCGGATAGACGGACTGCGCCCGCTCGAAGTCGACGTAGTGGGAGAGGTCCTTGTACAGGCCCTTGATCGCGCCGGGCCGGAACTTTCGCATGGCCCGGGCCCACGCCTCGATCACCTCGCCCCACTGGTCGTCCGGGTACTGCATGCGCACCAGGTGGGTGGCGAGGTCGTGCAGCGGGTCACCGAAGGTCGCCAGCTCCCAGTCCACGCAGACGAGCGGCGGGTCCCCGCCGTACGACACGATCAGGTTGTCCCGGTGCAGGTCCGCGTGGAGCAGGCTGTACGGCCGCCGGGTCATCGCGGGCACCCGCTCGGCCAGTCGGAGCAGTGCGTCGTCGGAGATCCCCAGCGCCTTGAACAGCCCGCCGAACTCACCCCAGTTGGGCTTGCGGATCTGTTCGTCGGCGCACAGGGTCAGGGTCTTCAGGAAGGCCTGGCTGTCGCTGTGGTTGGCGGGCCAGGAGCCGGGCAGCGGCGGCAGTGCCTGCCGCCGCACCTGGGTCATCTGTGCCAGCAACCCGGCCAGCGCCTTGATCAGCAGGTTGTCGACAGGTTTACCGTTTCCGCAGATGGTGGAGAGCGGTACGCCCTCCACATGACTGTGGATGGCGTAACCCGGCGTCTTGATCAGGCATTCCGGTGCGTGCGGCAGGGCGCCGCGAACGGCGTCGAGGATCGCCGCCTCCGGCCAGGTCCTGATCACCACGGGCAGCGCGTCCGAGCGCCTGATCCGTACGATCACCGAGGTCCCCGGGGGGCGGCCCACCAGAGGGGCGACATGCTCCGTCAACGGCAGCACATAGTTGCGATTGTGATGGCCGCTGGACTCCTGGGTCGCCTCGGCGGCCCTGACGAAGGCCCGCAGCGCGCCGGGCACGTCCTCGGCTGCTCGTTCCCCGAGGTGACGAGGGGGAACAAGGTGGTCGACCACTGGCCGCTCCGGTATTCGCGCTGGGCATGGTAGGGCAAACGGTAAACGCGCCGCACGACCGGAGTGTTGATCAGCTGAGCCGATTGGTGGTTTTGCCACTCACCCACGTCAGGCGGTTCGAGACCGGCTTGTTCGCCGTCTCATACGTATGGACGAGAGCGATTGCTCGCGCGATTGAGGCATGCTAGCGCACCGGGACCGGGCTATTCGGCGAGAAAATTCCAGACGGAGTCGAACCACGACTGCCAGGTGTCCACGAAGACGGTGCCCGGGGAGTTCGGGTCCCCGTCCTTCACCTGGTGGCTGAGGGTGGCACCGAGACCCAGCACGTCGAGAGCGGTGATCTCCTCGATCTCGTCGTTCGAGCCGACGTCGATCTGCCGTTGAATCACCTCATAGGGGCCGTGCAGCGCCTCGGCCCCGTTGAAGAGGTAGAGCTTGAGGGTCGGGGTCAGCGGGGCGTGCCGGATCTGGATGTCGACGGACGGCACGAGTTTCTCGGTCCGCAGGTCCCTGAGCACCCCGCGCAGTGACTCCGTGTGCCGGTTCGTGATGCCGTGCAGCCGGTTGCGCAGCCGGTCGTCGTCCTTGTTGTCCTTGACCCTCGGATAGGGCAGGACCAGCTCCTCGGAGGGCAGGATCATCCGCAGGCCGATGTGCTGGGGGGCGATGGAGCGGCGGTGGATCCGCTCGGCCTGCAACCGGATGTGCGCGTCCAGCGACTCGGACGTCAACGTGTACACGTCCAGGGTGACTTCCGGCTGCTCGAAGGCCTCGCTGAGCAGCGGTCCCAGAGTCGCTCCCTGAAGCTGCCGCGTGGCCTTGGGCGTGGAGGACTGTATCCGCTGCGTCTTGACGACCCGCGAACCGCTGCCCTGACGGGACTCGATCCAGCCCTCGTGGGCCAGTTCCCTCATCACCCGGGAAACGGTGTCCCTGGAGACCCCGAACTCCTCGGCGAGGTCCCGCTGGGACGGCAGGAAGGAACGCAGCGGATAGGTCCCGTTCGCCATCCGGGCACGTAGATCGTCGGCGACCCGGTGGAACTCCCGGCCGCCGCTGTCCCCACTCTGCTGCGCGTCCACACAGCGACCGTACCGCTATCCATCCAATGACAAACCAATCCCGGTCAAGTACCGGACAGCACAGACCGATTAAGGATCAACCGGCCAGGGGAAATCCAGTTCAAGACAACCAGGCCAATTGGACTGGTTGTGCTGGCTGGACTGGGATTTGAAAGCTTCACAGAGACTGGCAGGAAGGTGGAAGGCCGTGCTCCTGTTATCGGCACTCTGGGAACTCCTCGCGTTCTGCGCGGGGTTGACGGTGCAGGCCAAGCTGGGCGCGGTGGGCGTGATGCTGCTGTTCACCGTGGCCGTGGGCGTACGGGCCCGGCACGACATGCTCGCCGTCGGGGCGGCCGTCATGCTCGTGGTGCTGCTGCTCAGAGCTGCCTGACCGCGTTCAGCAACAGCTCCAGCGAGTCGACCACCGTCGTGGCGCCCGCCCCTCTGAGCAGCTTCTCCTTGTGCGCGTTGCGCGCGTAGCCGAGGAACGGCACGCCGGCCTCACGGGCGGCCAGGAAGTCGGAGGTGGTGTCCCCGATCATCAGCGCGGTGCCGGGCGACGATCCCATGGCACGCAGAGCGCGGTTCAGACAGTACGGGTGGGGCTTGAGGTGGCGCAGTTCCTGGGTGCGGCCGTAGATGTGCGGCGCGAAGCAGGAGGTGAGCCCGCGGCTCGCCAGGTAAGTGGTCGCCACCTGGGGGGAGTTGTTGGTGGTGATGGCCAGCCGCAGCTTCAGCGCGACCAGTGTGCGGATCAGGGGGTCGGCCCACGCCGTGGGCATCGCCGTGGCCGTGGCCTTCAGTTCCTCCTGGGTGAGGCGTTCCTCCAGCTCCGTGACCAGGTCGCTGCCCGGGTGCCGGCGGTCCACCGCGCGCAGCACGACGTGCGGGTCCAGCGACTCCCGCTCGGACTCCGTCAGCAGGCTGTGCAGGCCCCGCGCTTCGAGCCACTCCACGAGACCGTCGGCCACCCCTTCCGCCGAGTGACCGGCGAAGAGCCGGCAGATCGGCCCGTCGAAGTCCCACAGGACGACCCTCGTGCGGGTGATCAACTCCCGCAGCTCCGCGTTCCCGTTCCCGGTGCCTGCTGCCACCTGCTCAGTCTGCGTCGTATCAGAGGTCACTAGAAGAGTGTCAGGTCCGTCGTGATGGTTTCCCAGAGGGCGTCGAACCACTTCTGGGATTCCTCCACGAACGCGGCGTCGCGCTGACCGGCGGCCTTCTCGAAGGAGAAGAGCAGGGACTCGGTGCCGCGCACGTCGTACATGTCGAGGGTTCCGCTGTCGGTGGTCTCCTCCGTGCGCGCGACCATGTAGTACGCGATCAGCGCCTCCTGTCCGTTGAGGAGGTACAGCTTCACCGGCGGGGTGAACGGCAGTGCGCGGAAAGTGATGTTGACGTCCACGCCGTGCGAGCGCAGTGCGCGGAGGTTGTAACTCAGCACCTGGCCCTGCGCGTTGCGCATCGCCAGCCAGCGCTGGTGGACCGGGTCCTCGTCGTCCCCGCGGTCCTCGACCGAGACCGGGAAGGCGAGACTGATGTCCCGGGACGGCAGCAGGATACGGACGTCGATCTTCTGGGGCCGGATGCTGCCGGCGTGGATCAGCCGCAGGGGCTCGCCCAGGGCCGGGATCAGGCTCTCGGCGGTGAGACAGGCCGCGTCGATCCGCACATGCGGGACTCCGAAGGCCGCGGTCAGTCGCGGGGCCAGGCCCACCATCGTGGGCTGCGGCTCGCCGCGGTCCGGCGCCGGCGGTTCCGCGATCCGCGGCGGACTGCCCTTGCTCACGTTGGTGAGCAGCCCGTCGTCCTGGAGCGCCCGCAGGGCCTGGCGGACGGTACCGCGCTCCACGCCGAACTCGTCGGCCAGTTCGGCCTGGGTGGGCAACCGGTCACCGGCCCTGAGATCCCCGACGCGGATGCGTTCGCGCAGGACATCGGCGATCTCACGCGGTGAGAGCCTGCTGCCGTTCACTGCCACGTTCTCCTGGGTCACGACCAAACGCTACAACTTAGATCCATCTGGCGGGAGTTGTTTGAAAGTTGTTTAACAGCTGCCACCAAGTGGGGACAACATAGTCATAGTTGGCAACCAACTTGAGTGAGTTGGCGGAAGGTTTGCCTCCCACTCCAGTCTCGGAAGGGGGGAACCACCATGCCCGTCCTCGTCCTCCTCTGCGCCGCCTTCGTCGTCGGTGTCGAGCAGACCATCCAGTGGAAGTACGGCACCACCGGCGCCCTCGGCCTGCTCCTGCTCAGCGTCGGTATCAAGGCCAAGAGCCCGGTCATCAGCTCCGCCGGCGCCGTGATCCTCGCCCTCCTCGCCACCGGGCCCGCCGTCAGCTCGTGAGCACCAGCTCCGAGCTGATCGTCTCCCACAGCGCGTCGAACCACAGGTGGGACTGCTCCACGAACGTCGTGTCACGCGGTCCGGCGCCCTGCTCGAAGGCGAACAGCACCGACCGCGTGCCTTCGGCGTCGTACATCTCCAGGTGCTCGTGGTCGATCGTCTGCTCGCGCCGCTTGACCGTGTAGTAGGCGAACAGCGCTTCCGTCCCGTTGAGGAGATACAGCTTGACGGGCGGAGTGAAGGGCAGCGCGCGGAAGGTGACGTGCACGTCGATGCCGTGCGTGGAGCGCAGGGTGAGCAGGTTGTGCCGCAACACCTGGCCCTGGGCGTTGCGATGGGCCAGCCAGCGGCGCTGGAGCCGCCCGGTCTCCGTGATGTCCACCGGTGCCGGAAAGGCGAGTTCGATGTTGCGGGACGGCAACAGGACACGTACGTCGATCTTGGCCGGTTTCAGTTGCCCCGCGTGGATCTGCCGCAGGGGTTCACCGATCGCGGCCGTCAGCGAGACCGCCGTCAGGCACAGGGCGTCGACCTCGACGTGGTCGGCGGCGAAGGCCTCGGTGATCCGCGGCGGCAGCGCCACCATCGAGGGCTGCGGCGTCGCCGCGGGACCCGCCGGGAGTCCGGCCGGCCCCGGCCGCGCGGCGACCGTCGCCGGGCTTCCCTTGGAGACGTTGGTGAGGAGCTGCTCGGACTGAAGAATGCGCAGCGCCTGCCGTACGGCACCCCGCTCGACGCCGAACTCGTCCGCCAGCTTGGCCTGCGTCGGCATGCGCTGACCGGGCCGCAGCACTCCGGTTCTGATCCGGGTGCGCAGCTCGTCGGCCACCTCGCGATGTGACCGTTGCGGCCGCACCGCCCCCCTCCGCCCATTGACGGAGGCATGTTCCGGCTCCACGTCCGCACACTACAACTTCTCGCCATCTTTGGGCAGTTCAAAGAGAGATGGTTATAGGACGCTTCCAAGCGGACATAGTTACAGTGAAGTTGGCAGCCAACTTCAACGACATGGTCAAACTTTCAGACGGTTGGCGGTCGGGCTCCCTTCCGGAGGGGAGCCGGGAGCCCGAGCAGTCGACACCGACGTACAGCCACAACTGAACATCGCCCGCACAGCCACAACTTCAGATCGATCGCACAGCCACAACTGAACAGCTACGGATACCCGCATTCAAAGAACCACGGAACCCCGGAAACACGGAAACACGGCACTCAGCCAGACAGGCAGACGCACAGACAGTCAGACGCACAGACGCACAGACGCGCGGAAGGAGTCGTCAGAACATGTCCGGGCACCAAGGCCGCCCGGACGTACGCAGCAGGGCGTCGGCCCCTCGGGCGGCGCCCGCTCGTTCTTCCCGGAGCCGGCCCAGCATCGCCAGGCGCCCCGCGGACTCGTCGCCCAGCCACAGCGTCGCCAGCTCGGCCACGTCCAGGGTGAGGTCGGCGCTGCGGGTGGTCGGCGTACAGGAGGCACCGTCGGGGGTCGCGTCCAGCAGGAAGCGGCCTCCGGCCAGGCCCGACCGGTCGACGACCTCGAGGACCAACGCGCCCGACGCGTCGTACGTCCGCGCCTCCAGGGCCCGCACGACATCCAGGATCCGCACCCACAGCCAGTCCGCCTGCGTGGTGATGCGTGCCGCGCGCGGGTCCGGCAGATGGAGCGGGAGCAGGTCGTCCGGTGAGCGCCAGCCCGTCTTCACCCGGGTGATCCAGTCGATGGAACAGAGGTAGTGCCACAGGGCCCGCTCCGCGGCCGGGGTCACCGCGCTCAGCCAGTCCACCGTCGCCGTGTTCAGCGGCTGCTTGGCGTCGCTCCACTCGTCGTCCGCCCGGTAGGAGGCCATGCCCTCCACCACACCGTCCGCCGAGCGGTAGACCACGAAGAACGGCTCGACCCACGCACCGCCGTACAGCCACAGCTGCCCGGTGCGCGCCGCCCACCAGTGCTCGTCCCGGTCGAT
This sequence comes from Streptomyces sp. NBC_00080, assembly GCF_045041255.1. Lineage (NCBI taxonomy): Bacteria > Bacillati > Actinomycetota > Actinomycetes > Kitasatosporales > Streptomycetaceae > Streptomyces > Streptomyces sp. NBC_00080. Next base: position 5,110,055 of record NZ_CP108235.1, on the reverse strand, counting down.
CGCGCCCGGCTGGGCGCTCCGCAGCCGCTCGTGCAGCTCGGGGCCGATCCGGCGGATCTCCTCGGGGTCGGCGAAGTCGATCCGGCCGCCGTCCTGCGGGCCCGACCGGTTCGGGTCGAGGCCGGCGCGCGGCACGTCGATCGACCACTCGGTCATGGTGGTCGCCGGACCGAAGCCGTACCGGCCGTAGATCCGGTACTCGGCGGCTATCAGGGTGGCCACGACGTCCCCGCGGTCCTTCGCCGCCGTCAGGTCGTCGGCCATCAGACGGGTGAGGATTCCGCGGCGGCGGTGCGTGGGCGCGACGGTGACGTTGGAGATGGCGTCGGCGGCGACCGGTGCGCCGCCGACCGCCGTGAGCTGCTGGTCGAACGAGCGGAACGTCGCCACGCACCGGCCCGCGTCGAAGGCGCCGGAGACCCGGGAGTCCGCGAACGCGATACGACGGTCGGCGAGCATCTGGTCGGGGACGGTGGGCGGGCGCAGAAAGCCCGTGTTCACGGCACGGGTCCAGTCGGGAAGCTCCGCGTCGGTGACTGCGCGGACGTCGATCGGCTGCGGGATGGCTCGTCGGGTCATGGGATCACCGTAGGCAGGGGCGGGCGGGCGGCGCGAAGATTTTTCCCGCCCTCGCCGCCCGGGCCCCGGCCCGGGCACCGGCCCGGGCACCTCTCCCCGGTGGCACCTCGCCGGAGTCACACCAACAGGTCCTCCACCTGCGCCTCTCCCTCCCGGTAACGCCTCGTGATCTCCGCGCCCGACTCGTCGGCCGTCCGCTGGAGGCGCTGGCGGCGGCTCGAGACCTGCTGCTCGTAGCGGACCAGGCAGCCCATCGCGTCGTGGAGCTCGGGATCGGTGCGCGCGTCGAGGTCGGAGAGTTCGACGTCGGCGAGCATGTCGGCGGCCAGTCGCCGGTACTCCTCGCTGTGCGGGGTGCCCAGGGTGACGTGACGGGCCGAGGAGCGGTGCCGGGCCGGGGCGTCGGTGAGGATCTCCGACAGCCGCTCCACCACGGAGGCCGCACCCGACGGAGAGCGGCGGGCCAGCTCCGCGCGCAGGATGTCGATACGGCCCTGGAGCAGCCGTCGTACATAGCTGAGGTCGGCCTCGTCGCGCTGGGCGTCCCGGCGCAGGGTGCGCAGTTCGGGCAGGCTCAGCCCGGTCAGGTCGTGCTCGGGTTGTTCCGCGGGCAGCACGGGGCTGTCGCTGCGCTGTGTCGGCGGCCGATGTGTCGCAGGCCGCCCGGTACTCGGTGTGCTCATGTCCTTCTACCGTCCCCTCGACCGGCGTGTGGGAAGCATCGTGCCACCCCGATCGACCGCTGGGTTACCGAGTCCCCCCGAACGGCCCCAGATAGGGGCTTAAGGAGCAAAAATGGGCCCCCCACGGGTCCGTGCGGGTAACCCGGCATCATGGTCCGCATGCGAGCGGTGGTGCAGAGGGTGGACGGCGCGAGCGTCGTCGTGGACGGCGAGACGGTCGGGGAGATCAACGGCGAGGGACTGTGCGTCCTGGTCGGGATCACCCACGAGGACACGAAGGAGAAGGCGGCTCAGCTCGCCCGCAAACTCTGGTCGGTCCGCATGCTGCACGACGAGAGGTCGTGCAGCGACATCGACGCCCCGCTGCTCGTCATCAGCCAGTTCACGCTGTACGGGGACGCGCGCAAGGGGCGCCGCCCCACCTGGAACGCGGCCGCCCCCGGCGCGGTCGCCGAGCCTCTCGTCGACGAGGTCGTCGCCCGGTTGCGGGCGCTGGGCGCGACGGTGGCGACGGGCCGGTTCGGCGCGCAGATGCGGGTGTCGCTGACGAACGACGGCCCGTTCACCGTGCTGATCGAGATCTGAGGTCCCCCAGGGGTACCGGGAATCACGGGAATCACGGGAATCCCAGGGTCCTCGGAGTTCCCTAGGGTTCCACGACCGTTTCCTGGGCGGCCGCGGTCGTCCCGGCCAGCAGCGGCGCGTCCACCGGCACGTTCCGCTTCACCAGGGCCAGGGCCACCGGCCCGAGCTCGTGGTGCCGTACGGACGTGGTGATGAAGCCGATCTTGCGCCCGTCGGGGCCGTCGTCGGCGACGCGGAGTTCGGTACCGGCGGCCGGCAGGTGGACCTCGCTGCCGTCGAGGTGCAGGAAGACCAGGCGGCGGGGCGGCTTGCCGAGGTTCTGCACCCGGGCCACCGTCTCCTGGCCGCGATAGCAGCCCTTCTGGAGATGCACGGCGGTGTCGATCCAGCCGAGTTCGTGCGGGATGGTGCGGTGGTCGGTCTCGAAGCCGAGACGCGGGCGGTGGTGCTCGACGCGCAGGGCCTCGTGGGCGAGGATCCCGACCGGCGGACCCGCCTGCCCGGCGTACGCCTCCAGGTCGGCGCGGGGGAGGAAGAGATCACGGCCGTACGCGGTCTCCCGGACGGCGGCACCCGACGGGACGGGGGCGATGGACCCCGCGGGGAGATGCACGACCGCGAGGTCGGCGGTGCGGTCGGCGACCTCGACCCGGTAGAAGAACTTCATCGACTCCAGGTACGCGATCAACGCCTCCTGGGTGCCGGGTTCGACGTGCATCCAGACCGTCAGGCCGTCGTCCACCAGGTAGAGCGCGTGTTCGATGTGGCCGTTCGCGGAGAGGATCAGCGCTTCGGTGGCCTCGCCGACGGGGAGGTCGGTGAGGTGCTGGGTGAGGAGAAGGTGCAGCCAGCTCAGCCGGTCCTCGCCGGAGACGGTGACGACTCCGCGGTGCGAGAGATCGACGAAACCGGCGCCGTCGGCGAGGGCGCGCTGCTCGCGGAACAGATCGCCGTAGTGACCGGCGACGCCTTCGTCCACACCCTCGGCGGGGACGGCGCCGGGCAGGGACAGCAGAGGGCTCTTCATGGCCCCCAGCCTACGACTTGGTAATTGAACCCTTGAGCGTGCAGTCCTCACAGCGCCCGAAGATCGCGAAGTGCTTCATGTCCGTGTCGAAGCCGAAGGTCTCGCGCAGCTTGTCCCGGAACTCCGCGGCCACCTGTACATCCGCCTCGATGACATTGCCGCAGTCCCGGCAGACGAGGTGGATGTGATGGTGCCGGTCCGCCAGGTGGTACGTCGGCGCCCCGTGCCCCAGATGCGCGTGGCTGACCAGCTCGAGCTCCTCCAGGAGCTCCAGGGTCCGGTACACGGTGGAAATGTTGACCCCCGACGCCGTCTTCCTCACTTCCACGAGGATGTCGTCGGGGGTCGCGTGCTCCAGGGTGTCCACGGCTTCGAGGACAAGCTGGCGCTGCGGCGTCAGCCGGTAACCGCGCTGCCGCAGGTCGCTCTTCCAGTCAGTGCTTTCAGTGCTCACCACACCGAAGAGTCTAGAACTACTTGAAGAAGGCGATCCCGTCGTCCGGCATGTCGTCGGGGAGGGCCTTCGCCCAGCGTTCGACGTCCTCCGGGGTGACGACCTTCTTCAGGTGCGCCGACATGTAGGGGCGCAGCTCGGTCTCGGGGGTCTGCTTCTCGCCGACCCACATGAGGTCGCTCTTGACGTACCCGTACAGCCGCTTGCCGCCGGTGTAGGGGCCGGAGGCGGCCGTGCGGGCCACCGCGTCCGTGACGAGGTCGATCTGCGGCTTCTTGTCGGCGAGCTCGCCGTACCAGATCTCGACGACGCCGTCGTCGCGGACCATGGTCACCTCGACCTTGCGGTCGGCGTCGACGCGCCAGAAGCCGGACTCCGACTCCAGCGGCCGGACCTTGTTGCCCTCGCCGTCCAGGACCCAGGTGTGGGAGTGGTACTCCAGGAAGTCCCGGCCGTCGTGGCCGAAGGTGACCTCCTGTCCGAAGTTGCACTTCTCCGAGCCGGGGAAGTCATGCACGCCCGCGCCCGCCCAGCTGCCCAGCAGGAAAGCGAGGGGGACGAGGTCCTTGTGGAGGTCGGACGGAATCTCGATCATGAGTGACAGTTCCTGGAGATGGTCGGTCAGCGCTGGCCCTGGTACAGCTTCTTCACGGTCAGACCGGCGAAGGCGAGGGTGCCGACGCAGACCAGGACCAGCAGGGCTTCGAAGAAGATCTCCACGGGGTGCTCCTCGGATGAGCGTGCTTCGGGGTACGTACTACAGGGCCGGCCCCCAGCTTACGCGGCCGGGGACCGGCCCTCCGTGTGAGGTACTCCCTCACGGGGGTCAGCCCAGCAGCTGACTCTGCAGGGTGACGGTCTGCTGGAAGGGGACGGCCGCGGCGGTGCCCTTGCGGGACTGGAGGACCACGGCGACGACGTCACCCGCGCGGAGGTAGGCCTGCCGCAGCTGCTCCGCTCCGTACGGCTTCACCTCGTCGTAGGAGTACCGCATGACGCTCATGCTGTCGAAGTCGGCGGCGGTGGGGTACTCGTCGTCGAACTCCGCCTCGGCGGCGCCGCGCACGGCGTGCAGGGGAGCGCCGTAGGTGGTGAGCTCGCCGTAGATGTCGTCGGCCACCGTCCCCGTGTCGAACTGGAGCAGGTAGACGCGGGTGCCGGTGCCGTCCGGGGTGGTCCAGCCACGGGCCGCGATGTGCCGCAGTCCGTGGTCGGTGAGCAGCTGGCCGACGTCGTCCCGGTCCTCCTTCGACTCGAACACGTTCAGGAAGTCCTTCGTCGGCAGCCAGCCGTCGGCGCCCCGCAGCGTCTTGTCGTCCGTCGCCCCCTCGGGAGCGGGCAGCAGCAGCGCGCGCAGGTCCGCGTAGTGGGCCTGCGCCCAGTTCTTGGTGTCGAACGGGCTGGGGCTGCCCGAGGGCAGCGGCGGCCTGGTGATCTCCGGGTACGCCCAGCGGCCGTCCGACTCGGTGGCGAGACCGGGTACGTCCGTGCGCTCCATGCCCGCGATCCCGTACGCCGTACCGGCCCCGAGCGCGGCGAACACGGTGACGACGGCGGTCCAGCGCAGCACGGCCCGCAGGACTCGCCGGTCCTTCGGAGCGGCCGGGCCGCCCTGCGGGGCGGTGGGTGTTTCCGTGGCCGGGGCCGGGAGTCCTTCCACGGGCGCGGTGTCCGGCTCGGCGGCGAGCTGCTCGGTGACCTGCGTCCCGACGGAGGGTTCAGCGGCCGTCCCGTCGGTCGGTGCGGCGGTGGCCGGCGTCTGCTGTTGCTCGGTCATACGGCCTGTCCCGGGTCGTCGATGCGGTCGAGTTGTGCGGTGAAGAACTTGGTGACGAACTTCGCGTCGAGCACACCGGGGGCGTTCGCGGTGACGCTGACCAGCACGTCTCCCACGTAGGCGGTGCAGAGCGCGAAGCCCAGCTCCTCGTCCTTGTCCTTGGGCGTCAGGAAGCACCGGGCGTCCTTGTTGCCCGCGATCTTCGGGCCCTTGCGGAAGACGTCCGTGGCGGCGAGGAAGCCGTTGACGGACGTCGCCGCCTCACGCACGGCGGTGCGGTTCTCCATCCGCGACAGATTGACGTCGAAGGTGATCGCGTCCGTGGTGTTGTAGTCCGACCGACCGACGACGTAGCTGCGCATCGCCACGCCCTTGATGCGCTCCTTGTCGATCAGCTTCTCCAGCTGCCGGCGCGACTTGGTGGGCAGGTCCTTGATGGACTCCTTGCGCATGGCGGTGGCCTGCGCTCCGCTGAACTCGGCGTCCGCGCCGAACTCACCGAGGTCGGGGCCGCGCTCGAAGCCGTCGGTGCCGTAGGGCACGAGCAGGGCGCTCAGTCCCTTGCCCGCACCGTCCGCGCCGTCCTGCTCGGTCTTCTCCTCGCCCTGGTCCGGCGGCGGGAACTTCCACGTCGGCTTGCCGGGTGCGCGGTCGGCGTCCTGGACGGTCACGGCGGTGTAGCCGACACCGCCGACGAGCGCGCACGCCAGCAGCACGGATCCCGCCACGGTGGCGATACGGCCGGGGCGGAGGACCCTGCGCGCGGGCTGCACGGCGGTGACGGGCTCTGCACCGCCGCCCTCGATGACCTCGGGGTTCCCGGGGTTCGCGGGGTTGATCTCGGGGTTCTCGGGGTTCTCGGGGTTCGCGGGGTTTTTGGGGTTCTCGCTCACAGCTTTCCCACCTGCCGCTGGGCCAGGTCCATGATCTTCGCCTTGGAGATCGGCTTGCTGTCGTAGACCTGGATCTCCACGCAGATGTCACCGCGCCAGGCGTAGGCCTCGGCCGTGTACATCGGGAGGTAGCCCGGCTCCTCTTCGGGTGTGTCGTGCACGTACGCCGTCCCGTTGCCGTCCCCCGTGCCGGGGATGGGCCAACTGCGGGTGTCGTCCTCGTCCTCGGCCCAGTAGCCGCCGCTCTCGGCCCACTCGGCCGCGGCGGCCTTGCTCTCCTGGTGGAACTGCACGAGTGCGATCTCGACGTTGTACGACTCGCCCACGCGCCACGAGACCATGGCCGCGCGGCGGAACTCGTCGTCGACGAGGTTGTTGAACGTGGCGCCCGGTTTCGTGTACTCCTGCGCGTACGTGGGCAGATCCGCCCAGCCGTCGCTGTCCACCGCGAAGTCGGCGTCCTTGGCTCCCTTGGGACGGGTGATCAGCAGCTTGCGCAGATCGCCGTCCGTCTTGACCCGCCGGTCCTGTGCCGCCGACAGCGGCTCGACCTCGCCCTTGCCCTGCGCGAGCACGGGCTGCGAGAGCGGCGGCAGCGCGGTCGGCTCGCGGTCGGCCTGGACGAGGAATCCGGCGCAGGCGCCGGCGACGACACCGAGCACGGCGGCTCCGGCGATCATCAAGGTCGTACGGCCGCGACGACGGCGAAGGCCCGGCAGGGGCGCCTCGGCCGCAACGGATGCGTCCGCGTCTGCGTCTTCGTCTGCGTCTCCGCGCACCTCTGCGTCTCCGCGCACCTCTGCGTCTCCGCGCACCTCTGCGTCTCCGCGCACCTCTGCGTCTCGGTCCGCCTCCACCTCCGGCGCACCTTCTGCCGCTGCCTTGGCGTCGGCCTCGACAGGCCCACCCGCACCTACTACCTCGTCGGCCCTTTCTGGACCTTCCACAACATCCCCCTCAGAAGCGTGAAGCGCGTATTCCGTCTCGCGCTGCACAGGAGACCCATGGTCAACACAAGCAGTTGTAGTTGAGTTGATTACGATTCAGGCATGGCGAAGAAGCTCGTGATCAAGGTGACGGCGGGCGCGGATGCGCCCGAGCGGTGCTCCCAGGCGTTCACGGTCGCGGCCGTCGCCGTGGCCAGTGGGGTCGAGGTCTCGCTGTGGCTGACCGGGGAGTCCGCCTGGTTCGCGCTGCCGGGCCGGGCCGCCGAGTTCGAGCTGCCGCACGCGGCCCCGCTGCCCGGCCTGCTCGACTCGATCCTGGCCGGTGGCCGCCTCACCCTGTGTACCCAGTGCGCGGCCCGCCGGGACATCACGGAGAAGGACGTCATCGAGGGCGTACGGATCGCGGGAGCGCAGGTGTTCGTGCAGGAGGCGCTGACCGACGGCGTCCAGGCGCTCGTCTACTAGAAAAGGGGGAACAGGCCGCTACGGGCGGCGTTTCTTGCCGTCCAGCTCGTCCCACCACTCGTCGGACTTCGGGTCACCGGAGGGGTCGTCCCACCAGCGGTCCTCGGGGCCGCGCCGGTTGGCGACCATCGCGGCGAGCGGCGGGATGAGCATGGCCACCACGCACATGCCCACGGCCACCGGGATCGACCAGAGGCGCACGACCGCCCACGCCAGGACGAAGAGACCGACGCAGGTCCCCATCATGGCGAAGTAGACGTGCCGTCGCCGTGCGTACATACCTCCAGCGTAGGTCCGCGCACGCCGAAGGGCCGCACCCGCGGTGTCGGGGTGCGGCCCTTCAGTGGTTCACGGTGTCGTTCAGACCGCGATCGCGACCTCCGCGAGGCCGCCCTGCTGGGCGACGACCGTGCGGTCGGCGGTGGCGCCGGGAACGAGGGCGCGAACGGTCCAGGTGCCCTCGGCCGCGTAGAAGCGGAACTGTCCGGTGGCGGAGGTCGGGACCTCCGCGGTGAACTCGCCGGTCGAGTCCAGCAGACGGACGTAGCCCGTCACCGGCTCGCCGTCCCGGGTCACCTGACCCTGGATCGTGGTCTCACCGGGCTTGATCGTCGAGGCGTCCGGGCCGCCGGCCTTCGCTCCACACATGTGCTTCTCCTGAGGTCGTTCAGGTCGGTCTTCGGATGGTTACTTGTTGGCGCCGAGCTCGATCGGGACGCCGACGAGGGAGCCGTACTCGGTCCAGGAGCCGTCGTAGTTCTTGACGTTCTCCACGCCCAGCAGCTCGTGCAGCACGAACCAGGTCAGGGCCGAGCGCTCGCCGATGCGGCAGTACGCGATGGTGTCCTTGGCCAGGTCGACCTGCTCGTCGGCGTAGAGCTCCTTGAGCTCGTCGTCCGACTTGAAGGTGCCGTCGTCGTTGGCGTTCTTCGACCACGGGATGTTGCGGGCGGACGGGACGTGGCCCGGGCGCTGCGACTGCTCCTGCGGCAGGTGCGCGGGAGCGAGCAGCTTGCCGCTGAACTCGTCGGGCGACCGGACGTCGACCAGGTTCTGCGAGCCGATGGCCGCCACGACGTCGTCGCGGAAGGCGCGGATGGACTTGTTCTGCGGCTTGGCCTGGTAGGAGGTCTCGGGGCGCTCGGGCACCTCTTCGACCAGCTCGCGGGCGTCCAGCTCCCACTTCTTGCGGCCACCGTCGAGAAGCTTGACGTTGTCGTGGCCGTAGAGCTTGAAGTACCAGTAGGCGTAGGACGCGAACCAGTTGTTGTTGCCGCCGTAGAGGATCACCAGCGTGTCGTTGGCGATGCCCTTGGCCGACAGGAGCTTCTCGAAGCCCCCCTGGTCGACGAAGTCACGGCGGACCGGGTCCTGGAGGTCCGTGGTCCAGTCGATCCGGATGGCGTTCCGGATGTGGTTCTTCTCGTACGCGGACGTGTCCTCGTCGACCTCGACGATGGCGATGTCGGCGTTGTCGAGGTTGGCCTCGACCCAGTCGGCGTCGACCAGGACGTCACTGCGGCTCATGCTCGTTCTCCTCCGGGGCAGTTGCGGCGGGGGTGTGCAAGAAAGAGGGGTGCGCGGCCGGGTCTCGCCGGCGGCCGGCGCACGGATGCCCTCGAGTGAGGGCGCCGGGAGGCGCGGAAGGCCGGCGGCGCTTCCGCTCAGAAAGTGCGACAGAGCATGGCGGCGACGCGGCACAGGTCTACTGCCCGCCGCTTCGTGAGATCCGCCTGTCGCTGCATCATGTCGACGATCGTAGGGACGGACAGGTGGGCATGTCACCAGCATGCCGAATAGTGAGATGCGATCGTCCGGATAATGGGACAGAAAAAGCGCCCGGGCCGTTGCGACACGGCTTCCGGGCGCTTGTGTCCGTCGTCACCCCTACGGTACGGACGGCTGCGTCTCGCCTGTCGGACACTCGCCGTCCATCGGGGGTCGGTCCATGGTTCGTCGTCCATGGCCGGTCCGGGGGTCGGTCCGGGGGCAGCCCTACCCGGCCAGCCTGACGTTCGAACCCTTCACCGAGATGTCCACACCGTTCGTCCCCGCCTGGACCTTGTCGAGCTGGATCCCGCCGGGCAGGTCGTCGATCTTCTGCTGGAAGTCGGTGATCGAGCGCACCTCGCTCTCGGCGGCCTGGACCCCGCCGAAGCTGGGCAGCGAGTCGGCGTGCACGCGGACGGTGTCGCCCTCGACGGTGACCGTGCTGAGGACGTACACGGGCTGCGGCAGCTTGGTGCCGAGCACGGTGGCCTCGACGGCGACCTTGATCTTGCCGTTGCCGCCGTCGGAGAGACCGACCACGTTGGCGGTGACGCCCTGCATCACCTGCGTCGGCTCGGACTTCGCGGTCTTCAGCAGCTCGGCGTAGGTGATGGACGCGGTGCCGGTGGCGCTGGAGGCGGTGGCGGAGCTGTAGTCGCCGGAGAACTCGACGCCCTTCATGTCCGCCTGGAGGTCGTCGATACGGATCGACTGACCGCTCGTGCCGGTGGCCGCCTCGTAGTCCTTCATGCCGACCTCGACGTCGTCCAGCGAGCCGCCGACGACCTGGGTGAGGAACGGGAAGCCCTTGATGGACACGTCCGGGGTGGTGGCGAGGCCCTCGTTGGCCTTCAGCTTGTCGGCCACCTCACCCTCCGCGAAGTTCACGGCGAGGCGGTCCGCGAGCACGAACAGGCCGCCCAGGACCACGACGACGACCAGCAGTATTCGAAGCGCACGCATGCGGTAGTTCCCCCACCCGGATGGCCTGAACGGTTCATTGACAACGGTTCAAGGTAACCCCGAGAGGAAGGGGCACCAGCGATTTGTCGATCACCTGTGACAGACCATCACCGCTCTTTACCCCTTACTCCGCTCTTTGCCCCTTACTCCTGGGCCAGCGCCCGCCCGAGCACGTAGACCGCGGGGGCGGCCGCGGCCAGCGGCAGGGCCACGCCCGCCGTGAAGTGGACGAAGCGGGAGGGATAGTCGTAGCTCGCGACCCGGTGGCCGATGAGCGCGCAGACCGCCGCGCCGGCGCCGAGCAGCGCGCCCTTGGCGCCGAGGCCGGTCATCCCGCCGACCGCGATGCCCGCGCCCGCGGCGGCGAGCAGGGCCACCACGACGGAGGCCGGGGTGGGCAGCGGCAGCGCCCGGGCCAGGACGGCCACCGCCACCGCGGCCGTGCCGACCGTCACCGCGTCCGGCTCGGCGCCGAGATGCCCGGTGGCGAGGACGGCCAGCGCGGAGGAGGCGACGGTCGCCATCAGTCCGTACATACGTTCGTCGGGGTCGGCGTGCGAGCGCAGCTGGAGCACCAGACAGAGCAGGACCCAGACGCCGAGGGTGCCGAAGATCGCGGCGGGCGCGTTCTCCCGGCCCGCCGCGAGGAGTGCCGCGTCCGACACCAGTGCGCCCAGGAAGGCGAGCGCGATGCCCTGGCGGGCCGGCCACATGCCGTTCAGCCGGAACCAGCCCGCCGCGGTGACGGCCTGGAGCGCGACGAGCGGGACGAGGAGGGCGTAGGAGCCGATGGCCGCCGCACCGGAGAGGAGCAGACCGAGGACCGCGGTGAGCGCGGCGGGCTGCATCCCCGGCTCGATGATCGGCGAACGCCCCTCCAGGCGGGCCCGCTGGGCGTCGGTGACACGGGCGTTGCCGGCCAGGGTGGCGGGGCCGTAGGTCATGCCGGTGTCTCCGGTCGCGGGCTCCGGCACGGGGGCGGAAGCAAGGGGGGCGGCGGCGGGCGCCGAAGGGAGAGGGGAGGCCTGCTGCGGTGCCGGGGTCTGCCAGCTTCCCGCCTGGGCGTGGTGGTGCGCCTGGGAGTGACTGTGCGATTGCGCCTGGTTCTGTGCCTGGGCGTGGCCCTGGGGCTGGGGCTGGGCGTGGCTCTGCGGCTGTGCGTGGTTCTCCGGCGGCAGGGGCGCGCCCGCCGCGGGGCCGCCGCCGTACGCCGGGCCGTTGCCGTACGCGGAGGTGTCCGCGTACCCGGGGGCGTTTCCGTACCCGGAGGCCTCGTCGTACGCGGGAGCGTTGCCGTACGCGGGCTGCGGGCCGCCGTAGACGGGCGCCCCGCCGGTCTGCGGGGGCAGATAGGCGGTCGGGGCCGGGTCGGCCGCGGTGACCGGCGCCTGGACGCTCGTCTCCCAGGTCTGGCCCTGCCACTGCTGCGTGTGCTGGAGGTGGGCCTGCGGGTCCTCGTACCCCTGCTGCTGCCCCGGCCAGGCCTGCTGCTGCTGCTGAGCATGCTGGGGCTGATGAGCCTGCTGGGGCTGCTGCTGGGCGTACGGGTCGTAGCCCTCGTAGCCCTCGTACCCCTCATAGCCCTGCTGGTCGTACGGCTGGTCGGTCATCTCACCCTCCTGCGAACGGCGGGAGCACCTCGACCGTGCCGCCGTCGGCCAGCCGTACCGTCTCATGTTCGCGGGTGCCCACGGGGTCACCGTCGACGAGGAACGAGCATCGCCGCAGGACACGCACGAGTTCACCGGGGTGTCGCGCACGTGCGGCGTCGAGTGCCTCGGCGAGCGTGGCCGCGTCGTGCGGCTCCTCGGCGACCCCGGCCGCGGCCTTGGCCGCCGCCCAGTAGCGCACCGTGACCTTGGGCATCAGGTTCCTCAATCAATCGGCTGTGTACACGGTCAGGCTAGCCCGCCCGCGCGACCGCCCAGTCCCCGATACGGGCCAGCAGGCCGTCGTCGGCCGCGTGCTCGGCGTGGCCCATGCCGTGTTCCACCCAGAGTTCGCCGTGCCCGGCCGCGGCCTCGGCCAGCATCCGGGGGTGGTCGAGGGGGAAGTAGCCGTCCTGGTCGCCGTGCACGATCAGCAACGGGGTCGGCGCGATCTTCGGGACCGCCTCGACCGGGGACAGCGGGACGGGGTTCCATTCACGGCGGTGGATACGGGTGCGGAAGCCGTAGCGGCCGACCAGGCGGCCCTCGGGGCGGGTGACCATCCAGTGCAGCCGGCGCATCGGGGCCGTGCCGCGGTAGTACCAGCGGGCCGGGGCGCTCACGGAGACGACTGCGTCCACCGTCCCCTCGTAGAGCGCCGCGTGCCGCAGCACCACCGAGCCGCCCATCGAGAAGCCGACGGTCACCACGCGCGCGTGCCCGAGCGAACGGGCCCACTCCACGACGGCGGCCAGGTCGAGGACCTCGCGGTCGCCGACCGTCGAGTGTCCGCCGGAGCGGCCGTGGCCCCGGAAGGAGAAGGTGACGACGGCGCCGTGTTCGGCGAGGGCGGACGCCACGCGCCGCACGTGCGGGCGGTCCACGTCCCCGGTGAACCCGTGGGCGACGACGAACACCGGGTGACGGATGGATGGCGCGGAGGCGTCGTATACGGCCGCACCCGGTTCGTATACGGAATCGACGGCAATCCCGTCGGCGGTGGGCAGAAACGTCCGCAATGGTGCGTGCGTGCCCGTCTCGGAATACGGACGAACGGTGGAACGTGCCACATGACCTGCCGGACCGCTGCTCATGTGGGCTATTCTGCTGGACAGAGGACTCGGGCAGCGTAGCCCCCGGGTCCTTTTGTGCTTTCGGAAGCGTTGTATACGAAATGGGAACCGGGCGGGAAACGCCAGGTGACCGCGGGTGTACGGCCCTTCGGGATCGCAGAGCAGTGCCGCAAAAGCCGCAGTGCCGCAATGTCCTCGCAGGGACCGAGGAGGAACCAGACGTATGAGTTCTCTGCTGCTCCTGACCAACGCTCTCCAGCCGTCGACGGAGGTGCTTCCGGCTCTCGGACTGCTGCTGCACAACGTGCGCGTGGCCCCGGCCGAAGGCCCCGCCCTCGTCGACACCCCCGGTGCCGACGTCATCCTGATCGACGGCCGCCGCGACCTGCCCCAGGTCCGCAGCCTCTGCCAGCTGCTGCGCTCCACCGGACCCGGCTGTCCGCTCATCCTGGTCGTGACCGAGGGCGGCCTCGCCGCCGTCACCGCCGACTGGGGCATCGACGACGTCCTGCTGGACACGGCCGGACCGGCCGAGGTCGAGGCCCGGCTGCGGCTGGCCATGGGCCGCCAGCAGATCGTCAACGACGACTCCCCGATGGAGATCCGCAACGGCGACCTGTCGGTCGACGAGGCGACCTACAGCGCGAAGCTGAAGGGGCGGGTCCTGGACCTCACCTTCAAGGAGTTCGAGCTCCTGAAGTACCTGGCCCAGCACCCGGGCCGGGTGTTCACCCGCGCACAGCTGCTCCAGGAGGTCTGGGGCTACGACTACTTCGGCGGCACCCGTACCGTCGACGTCCACGTACGACGTCTGCGCGCCAAGCTCGGCCCCGAGCACGAGTCGCTGATCGGAACCGTCCGGAACGTCGGTTATCGATTCGTTACTCCCGAGAAGGGGGAGCGCGCGAGTGACGACGCCAAGGCCAAGACGGACCGGTCGGAGCAGTCAAACGCGGACGATACGGACAACATGGCCGCCCTGGACGCCGCAGAGGTCACGGCGGAGGCGTAGTACCCGCCGGTAAGCCCGGCACCCGCTCGGGAAGGGCGTCGCGCGCGCCCAGCGAAGCTCCTGTACGCCCTGCCCAGAGCGGGTCCATCCGCGTAGACTCCGCGGGTGGCCAAGGTGACTCGGGATGATGTGGCGCGACTGGCGGGTACTTCGACCGCTGTCGTCAGCTATGTCATCAACAACGGACCCCGGCCGGTCGCCCCGGCCACGCGCGAGCGTGTCCTCGCCGCCATCAAGGAGCTGGGGTACCGGCCCGACCGGGTCGCCCAGGCGATGGCGTCACGGCGCACCGACCTCATAGGTCTGATCATCCCGGACGCCCGTCAGCCCTTCTTCGGCGAGATGGCGCACGCGGTCGAGCAGGCCGCCTCCGAGCGCGGAAAAATGGTGCTGGTCGGCAACACCGACTACGTCGCCGAGCGCGAGGTCCACTATCTGCGGGCGTTCCTCGGGATGCGCGTCTCGGGCCTCATCCTCGTCAGCCACGCGCTGAACGACCTGGCGGCCGCGGAGATCGACGCCTGGGACGCCCGGGTGGTGCTGCTGCACGAACGCCCCGAGGCCATCGACGACGTCGCCGTCGTCACCGACGACCTGGGCGGCGCCCAGCTCGCCGTGAGCCACCTCCTGGAGCACGGCTACGAGTACGTGGCCTGTGTCGGCGGCACCGCGGAGACCCCCTCCGTCGGTGACCCGGTCTCCGACCACGTCGAGGGCTGGCGGCGCGCGATGGACGAGGCCGGTGTCAGCACCGAGGGCCGGCTCTTCGAGGCGCCGTACAACCGCTACGACGCCTACCGCGTCTCCCTGGAACTGCTGGCGGGCCCGGACCGGCCGCCGGCCGTGTTCTGCTCCACCGACGACCAGGCGATCGGTCTGCTGCGCGCGGCGCGCGAGCTGCGCATCGACGTGCCCGGCGAGCTGGCGGTCATCGGCTTCGACGACATCAAGGAAGCGGCCCTCGCCGACCCGCCCATGACAACGATCGCATCGGACCGCTCGGCGATGGCCCGGGCGGCGGTCGACCTGGTCCTGGACGACGGCCTGCGGGTCGCGGGCTCGCGGCGCGAGCGGCTGAAGGTGTTCCCGTCGCAGCTGGTGGTGCGCCGGTCCTGCGGCTGCGAGTAGCCGCTCGCAGGCCTGTGCGTGAACCGTTCACGGGCCCGCATGAGCCGTACATGAGACGTCTCTGAGAGGCTCCGCCTTACTGCGGGATCGCTCTTTATATCGGGCATACGAGGTTCTGGCGGGCTTCTCAGGGAGCACTCAGGGAGCTCTCATGGTCGGGCGGGAAGCTACTTTCCATGACCGAGAGCATCCGCCGCAGCGGCGAGTACGAGAACTTCGAGAACCCGTACCAGGCCCCGTACGAGGGCGCCCAGCAGCACGCCTCCGCCCCCATGGGCTCCTCCCCGGTGAACCCGGAGTGGCCGCCCCCGCCGGCCTACGAGCCGGTCGCGCAGCCCGTGCAGCAGCAGCCGGTGCAACAGCAGCCCGTTCAGCCGGTGCGGCAGTCCGCGCACCAGCCGCAGCCGGCCGTCGAGCCCACCGCGGTGTGGCAGACCCAGGCAGCGGCCGGCGGCGCCGACAACGGCGGCTACGGCGGCAACGGCGGCGGAACCGCTCTCCTCACCCCCGTGGCCTCCGAGCCCGCGCCCGGCAGGAAGAAGCGCGCCCGCGGCCCGTTCGCACTGCTCGCCGCCGTGGCGATCGTCGCGGCGGCCATAGGCGGCGGCACGGCCTACGGCATCCAGGAGCTGACCGGCAAGGACGAGGTGGTCTCCTCGTCCACCACCACCAGCGTGGTGCCCTCCAGCAAGACGGGTGACGTCGCCACCATCGCGGCGGCGGTCAGCCCGAGCGTCGTCGAGGTCAGCGCCACGCTCAGCAACGGGACGTCCACCGGCTCCGGTGTGATCATCACCAGCGGCGGCGAGATCGTCACCAACAACCACGTCATCTCCGGCGCCAACTCGATCAAGGTGACGACGAGCGACGGGAAGTCGTACACCGCCAAGGTCGTCGGCACGGACAGCAAGAAGGACCTCGCGCTCATCAAGCTGGAGAACGCGTCCGGCCTGAAGGCGGCGACCCTCGGCAACTCCGACGGCGTCAAGGTCGGCGACACGGTCGTGGCGATCGGCTCCCCCGAGGGCCTGACCGGCACCGTCACCAGCGGCATCGTCTCGGCGCTGAGCAGGGACGTGACCGTCTCGACCGACGAGAGCCAGAGCGAGAGCCAGGGCGGCCAGGGCGGCGACGGCAACTGGCCCTTCCAGTTCGGCGGCCAGCAGTTCAACGGCGACACGGGTACGTCCACGACGACGTACAAGGCGCTCCAGACGGACGCCTCCCTGAACCCCGGCAACTCCGGCGGCGCGCTCATCGACGCCAGCGGCAACATCATCGGCATCAACTCCGCGATGTACTCCGCCGCGACGGACTCGTCCTCCTCCGCCGACGCCGGCAGTGTCGGCCTCGGCTTCGCCATCCCGATCAACACCGTCAAGGCCGACCTCGCCACGCTGCGGGCCGGCGGCTCCGACAGCTGACAACCCACCACCGAGTCAGGGAGTACGTCATGATCAAGCAGGTTTCGCACACGGTGACCGGTTTCGGTGCGGCCGACCTCGGCCTGGCCCTCGACGTGGCGTACGAACTGCACCCGCCGGTCGCGCCCACCCGCGCGCCGGAGGTGGCGGCCCCGCAGCTGATGGGTCTGCGCACCACCGCGGCCCGCCCCCACCAGCGCAAGGTGCCGCTGAACCGGCTCGCGGCGATGCGCGGCTGATCCCACCGCAACCCGCTCTGCACGCGCACACCGGGAACCGTGCGAGGCTGAGGACACTCAGCACGTTCAGCAGGTCCGGCCTCCCGTCGTCCCACCGCACCCGAGGAAACCACGCCCATGAGCCCCGCCGAAGGCGACCGTGACACCCAGCGCATCCTGATCGTCGACGACGAGCCGGCGGTGCGTGAAGCACTCCAGCGCAGCCTCGCCTTCGAGGGCTACGACACGCAGGTCGCCGTGGACGGCGCGGACGCGCTGGAGAAGGCCACCGCCTACCAGCCCGACCTGGTGGTGCTGGACATCCAGATGCCGCGCATGGACGGCCTCACCGCCGCGCGCCGCATCCGCGGGGCCGGCGACACCACGCCCATCCTGATGCTGACGGCCCGCGACACGGTCGGCGACCGGGTCACGGGACTGGACGCCGGGGCGGACGACTACCTGGTCAAGCCCTTCGAACTGGACGAACTGTTCGCCCGCGTCAGGGCCCTGCTGCGGCGCAGCTCCTACGCGGCGGCGGCCGGAGCGGGCGCCGTGGAGGAGGACGAGGCCCTCACCTTCGCCGACCTGCGCATGGACCTCGCGACCCGTGAGGTCACCCGCGCCGGACGCCCCGTGGAACTGACCCGCACGGAGTTCACCCTCCTGGAGATGTTCATGGCGCACCCGCGCCAGGTCCTCACCCGTGAGCAGATCCTGAAGGCGGTCTGGGGCTTCGACTTCGAGCCGTCGTCCAACTCGCTGGACGTGTACGTGATGTACCTGCGCCGCAAGACGGAAGCGGGCGGAGAGCCCCGCCTCGTGCACACCGTGCGGGGCGTCGGGTACGTGTTGCGACAGGGCGGGGCGGAGTGAACAAGGTCGTACGGCGGTTCCGCTCGCTGCCGATCCGGTCACGGCTGGCCATGCTGGTCGCGGCGGCGGTGGCGTTCGCGGTGGCGGCGGTATCGGTGACCTGTTGGTTCCTCGTGCAGGGGAAGCTGTACGCGCAGGTCAACGATGACCTGGAGGAGATGGCACGGAGGCCCGGCACGGTCAACGCGCTCCTGCAGAGGTGCACGCAGAACCCTGAGGAGAACACCCAGCTTTTCCCCGGCAGGAACAACTACGTCCAGGCGATCAAGGAGCAGGGCGCTCCCTGTGTCGACCCGACCTCCCCGGGCACGGTCAAGGTCACCAGCTCCGACAAGGACGTGATCAAGGACGCGAAGAGCGGACGGGCCCTCTTCCGTAACGGCACCGACGACGACGGCAACGCCGTGCGCGTGCTGACCATGTATCTGGGCGCTGACCAGAACGACTCGCAGGGGGTTGCCCTGCAACTCGCGGTCTCCCTCAAGGGCACCCAGTCCACCCTCAACGAACTCGCCCTCATCCTCCTCCTCGTCTCCGGTATCGGAGTCGTCGGTGCCGGCGCCGCCGGTCTGGCGGTCGCCCGCGCGGGGCTGCGGCCGGTCGACAAGCTCACCGAGGCCGTCGAGCACGTGGCCCGGACGGAGGACCTGAGCATCCGGATTCCCGTCGAGGACGACAGCGACGACGAGATCGCCCGCCTCTCCCGTTCCTTCAACTCGATGACCGCGTCCCTCGCCAACTCCCGTGAGCTCCAGCAGCAGCTGATCGCGGACGCCGGTCACGAGCTGCGCACCCCCCTCACCTCCCTGCGCACCAACATCGAACTCCTCTCCCGCAGCGAGGAGACGGGCCGCCCGATCCCCCCGGCGGACCGCAAGGCCCTCCTCACCTCCGTGACGGCGCAGATGACCGAGCTGGCGTCACTGATCGGCGACCTCCAGGAACTGTCCCGTTCCGAGGGCCAGCGCGGCGAACGCGTGCAGGTGGTCTCGCTGGAGGACGCGGTGGAGTCGGCGCTGCGCCGGGCCCGGCTGCGGGGTCCGGAGCTGACCATCACGGCCTCGCTGGAGCCCTGGTACACCCGGGCGGAGCCGGCCGCGCTGGAGCGTGCGGTGGTCAACATCCTGGACAACGCGGTGAAGTTCAGCCCCGAGGGCGGCACGATCGACGTCCGGCTGAACCACGGGACGCTGACGGTCCGCGACCACGGCCCCGGTATCCCCAGCGAGGAACTCCCGCACGTCTTCGACCGCTTCTGGCGCTCCCCCAGCGCGCGGGCCCTGCCGGGCTCGGGCCTCGGTCTGTCGATCGTCGCCCGCACCGTGGAACAGGCCGGCGGCCAGGTCTCCCTGGCCCGCGCGGACGGCGGCGGCACGGTGGCGACGGTCCGGCTGCCGGGGGCACCGACACCTCCGCCGGAGGATCCCGCCATCACCTCGTAGCAGGCGGACGGCTCTCTCCCACGAATTTCCGTGAGTTGGCAACCTTTCCGATCCGGGCGGCGACCCAGCAGCGCATCAACTCCCCCCGCCCCGCACGGAACGGATGGTCGTATGAGCGCGCACCGACGCAGCGGCACCAGCAGGCCCCGACACCGCAGGCGCAGCACCGCCCTCGCGTTCGGCATCCCCCTCGTCCTCACCGCCGCCGGCACCCTGGCCTACGGCGCCGACCTCGGGCTCCTCGGAGCGGACGCGCAGGCGAAGGCCGCTGCCGCGCCCGCCGCCGCGCCCGCCTGGGCGACCGCCACCGCCGACGGCTTCGCCTCCGTCGACGCCCTGGGCCAGAACGGTACGTACGGCGGCCGGGACGGCAAGACCGTCACCGTGAAGACGCTCGCCGACCTCGAGAAGTACGCGACCGCCGCCGAGCCGTACGTCATCGTCGTCGCCGCGACGATCACCATGGACCCGGTCGGGAAAGAGATCAAGGTCCAGTCGGACAAGACGATCGTGGGGTCCGGGACCGCCGGGCACATCGTCGGCGGCGGCTTCTTCCTCGGCCAGGGCGTCCACAACGTGATCATCCGCAACCTGACGATCCGGGACGCCTACCAGGGCGTCTGGAACGACAAGGAGCACGACTACGACGGCATCCAGATGGACGGCGCGCACCACGTCTGGATCGACCACAACGACATCCGGCACATGGCCGACGGGCTCATCGACAGCCGCAAGGACACGACCTATCTGACGGTCTCCTGGAACAAACTGAGCCAGGAGAACAAGGCGTTCGGCATCGGCTGGACCGACAACGTCACCGCCGACATCACGATCCACCACAACTGGATCCGCGAGACCGAGCAGCGCAACCCGTCCACGGACAACGTCGCCCACGCGCACCTGTACAACAACTTCCTGGAGGATGTGGCGGGGACGGACATCAAGTCCTCGTACGGCAACTACTCGCGCGGCGGGACGAACATGGTCCTGGAGAACTCCTACTTCCAGGGCCTGGCCAACCCCGTCGTCCGGGACGCCGGCGCCACCCTCGTCCAGCGCGGCAACGTCTTCTCCGGCACGACCGGCAAGAACGAGAGCGGCGGCACGGGCGCGGCCTGGGACCCGAAGACGTACTACGCGTACACCCTCGACAAGGCGGCCGACGTGCCGGCGCTGCTCAAGTCGGGCGCGGGCCCGCGCAGTTCCATCGGCACCTCCGCGAGTACGACGACGACGGCCACCACGAAGGCCGCGGCCGCCACCACGCTCACCGTCGCCAAGGACGGCAGCGGGCAGTACACGACCGTGCAGGCCGCCGTGAACGCCGTGCCGGCGAACAACCCCGCGCGGGTCGTGATCGCCGTCAAGCCGGGCACGTACCGCGAGCTGGTCAAGGTCCCGTCCAACAAGCCGCACGTCACCATCCAGGGCACCGGCGGCAGCCGCAAGGACACCACCATCGTCTACGACAACGCGTCCGGTACGCCGAAGCCCGACGGTTCCGGCACGTACGGCACCGGCGGCAGCGCGACCGTCGCCGTCGACGGCGACGACTTCCAGGCCCGTAACCTGACCATCTCCAACGACTTCGACGAGGCCGCCCACCAGGACATCGCCAACCAGGCGGTCGCCCTGCGCACCTCCGCCGACAAGGTGTTCCTCGACAGCGTCATCGTCAGCGGCGACCAGGACACCCTGCTGGTGGACACCGCGGCCAAGGAGAAGCTGGGCCGCGTCTACCTCACCAACTCCTACGTCATCGGCAACACCGACTTCATCTTCGGCCGGGCCACCGCGGTGATCGACAAGTCCGTCATCACCCTGAAGAAGCGCTGGAACGGCACCTCGGCCGGCTATGTCACGGCCCCCAGCACGGCCGCCGGCCGCAAGGGCATCCTGATCGCCAACTCCACGGTCAACGGTGACGTCGCCGACCGCAGTTTCTACCTCGGCCGCCCCTGGCACGCGGGCGGGGACGCGACCCTGGACCCGCAGACAACCGTCCGCAACACCGCCCTGAGCGCCGCCGTCAGGACCACGCCGTGGACCGACATGAGCGGCTTCTCCTGGAAGGACGACCGGTTCGCGGAGTACAGGAACACCGGCGCGGGGTCGGGCGCGGCGAGCTCCGACCGTCCCCAGCTGACCGACGCCCAGGCCGCCGCCCAGGAGGTCGCGGACTGGCTGGGCGACTGGACCCCCACGGCCTCCTGACATCCCTCTGCCAGCTCCACCACAGCCCCTCGCTCCACCGTGAGGGAATGGTGATACGAACGGTGAAGGGAACGGCGGGGGCGGCAGCGGGCGGGGGAACGGCGGGGCGAGCGGGTACGGCGGGGCGAGCGGGTACGGCGGGGAGGATACTGCTGGCCGACGACGACGCGGACATCCGCGAGGGACTCGGCCGGCTGCTCCGCTTCGAGGGCTACGAGACCGTCCTCGCCGGAGACGGACGGCTCGCCCTCGACCTCGCCCTCGACCTCGTCGGAGCCCCCGGCAACGCCCCCGACCTGGTCCTCATGGACGTCACCATGCCCGGCCTGGACGGTCTGGCCGCGACCCGGCGGATCCGGGCCTCCGGCTCCACCGTCCCCATCCTGATGATCACCGGCCGGGACGCGGTGGGCGACCGTATCGTCGCCCTCGACAACGGCGCGGACGACTATCTGATGAAGCCGTTCGCCGCGGAGGAGCTGCTGGCCCGGGTACGGGCCCTGCTGCGCCGGGGGCCCCGACGGGCGTCCCCGCCCGCCGGGGCCGCCTCCACCCGGTTGACCTTCCACGACATCATCATGGACCTGCCTACCCACACGGTCACCCGCGCCGCCCGCCCGCTCGACCTCACCCCCACCGAGTACTCCCTCCTGGAGTACTTCCTCCGCCATCCGACGAAGGTCCTCGGCCGCGCCCGGATCCACAAGGACGTCTGGGGCTTCGACTTCGAGCCGACGTCCAACACGCTCGACGTGTACGTCATGTACCTGCGGCGCAAGCTGGAGCAGTACGGCGAACCGCGGCTGATCCAGACGGCACGCGGGCTGGGGTACGTGCTGCGGGTGGGGTGACTCGGACACCCGGCGCTGCTTCAGAGGCGCAGCACCAGCGTGTCGTCGGTGAGCCGCTTGCGTGCCGTGCTCTCCCCGGCCGGCTCCGACCAGGGTTCGACCAGCCTGGTGTAGGCCGCGCAGCGGGTCATCAGCTCGTCGTGCGTGCCTGCGTCCAGCAGCCGCCCCTCGTCCACGACCAGGATGCGGTCGGCGTCGCGGGCGAGGCTCAGATCGTGGGTGATCATGATCGTGGTGCGGCCCGACATGAGGCGGCGCAGCGGCTGGACGATCTGCCGGGCGGCCACCGAGTCGAGGCCGGCGGTCGGTTCGTCGAGGACGAGGACCGGGGCCGCGCGGAGCATCGCGCGGGCGATGGCAATGCGCTGGAGCTGGCCGCCGGAGAGGGCCGCGGTGCCGGGGGCGATGTGGGTGTCGTAGCCGTCGGGGAGGGCGGCGATGAACTCGTGGGCGGCGGCCGACCTGGCCGCTCGCTCGATCTCCGGGTCCGTGGCGCCCGGACGGCCGCACGCGATGTTCTCCCGGATCGTGCCGTTGAGGACGAGGGTCTGCTGGGGGAGCAACGCCGTGTTCTCGCGGACGAACTCCAGCGGGACGTCCGTGAGCGGGACCCCGTCCAGGCGGACGACGCCCTCGTCGGGGTCGTAGAAGCGGGTGAGGAGTTTGGAGAGGGTGGACTTGCCGGCCCCGCTCGCGCCCGTGACCAGCACCAGTTCGCCGGGGCCGACGGTGAAGGTCACGTCCCGCAGCGACGCGCGGGCCGCGTCGGGATAGCGGAACGAGACGCCGTGCAGGCTGACCCGGCCCTGGACCGGCCAGGCGGGGACGGGGGCGTCCGGGTCCTTCACCGACGGCTGCGCGTCCAGGAGTTCCGCGATGCGTTCCGCGCCCGCCGTGGCCGCGGTGACCGTCAGGCCGAGTTGGCCGAGGTTGCGGACCGGCGGATAGAGGTAGCCGATGAACGCGGCGAAGGCGAGCAGGGCGCCGAGGGTCATCCGGCCGGCCGAGATCTCCCAGACGCCCAGGCCGATCACCGACAGGACGCAGAGAGTCTCGACCACCTCGACGAACTGCTCGTACATCTCGCTCAGCCGCGCCCCGCGCACACTGGCCCGCATCCACGCGCGGGCCTCCTTGTCGAGGCGGCGCTCCTCGTCGCGGCGGCGGTTGTACGCCTGGGTCAGCACGATGTTGCCCAGCGACTCCTCCACCACCGAGGTGATCGCGCCGTCGGCGACGCGTTCGTCCTGCGAGGCCTGCTTGATCCGGCCGGAGAAGCGGCGGGCGGCGAGCAGGAAGAGCGGGGCGAGGACGAAGGTGGCGAGGGCCAGATCCCAGCGGAGCCACAGGGCCGCCGCCGCGTAGAAGACCGCGGAGAAGGCCGCGGAGATCGTGCCGACCACGCCCGACACGACCAGCTGTTCGATGGCCTCCACGTCTCCCGTCAGGCGTTCCACCAGGTCACCGCGGCGGTGCCGCTGGAAGAAGTGGGGCGGCAGATCCTGGACGTGACCGAAGACGTTCGCGCGCAGCCGGAGGACGAACCGTTCCGCCGTCCAGGTCGCGAGCGAGTTGCCCAGGTAGCCGACGAGTGCGCCCACCGCGGCGACGCCCAGCCAGGCTCCGGCCGGCCCCCAGAAGGCGGAGAGCGAGCCGGCCTCGAGGGCGTTGTCGGTGAGTTCGGCGAACAGCAGGATGGAGGCCGTCTCGGCGAGCGCGGACACCACCACGCACCCCACGATCACCAGCATCCACCCGCGGTCACCGCGGGTCAGCGGCCAGAAGCGGCGGAAGGCCTCACGGGCTTCCCTCATGTCAGCAACTCCCTCGACTCCCTGCGTGGACGAAAGGCCGTGTACGAAAGGCCGTGTACGAAGGGCACGGCCGAGGCGGGGTCACCGGCTCTCACCGGTGACCCCGCCTCGTGGCGTGCCGTCAGCCCTTGTGCGCGACCGGGCGGCGCTTCGGCGTGACCTTCTTCGCGGCCTTCTTCTTGGCCACGGGCTTCGGGGCCGGGGCGGCAGCGGTCTTGCGGGCCTTCTTGACGGGGGTGATCTTGTGGAAGCTCATGGGAATTACCTCTCCATTTATC
The DNA here is from genome assembly GCF_045041255.1 of Streptomyces sp. NBC_00080. Taxonomy (NCBI): domain Bacteria; kingdom Bacillati; phylum Actinomycetota; class Actinomycetes; order Kitasatosporales; family Streptomycetaceae; genus Streptomyces; species Streptomyces sp. NBC_00080. The sequence continues at coordinate 5,085,933 of NZ_CP108235.1, read as the reverse complement.
AGGTGCTGAATATGCTGGTTTTACGCGCGGCTTATTTGTCGCGTATTTGCAACAGTGTCGACCGAGGCGACTGCGACATCAGCCCTTGTGGGAGACCGGGCGGCGCTTCGGCGTGACCTTCTTCGCGGCCTTCTTCTTGGCCACGGGCTTCGGGGCCGGGGCGGCAGCGGTCTTGCGGGCCTTCTTGACGGGGGTGATCTTATGGAAGCTCATGGTGCTCTCCGTTCGCTCTGTTCGCTTACTTCGCTTTCGCGTCGTTCGCTTTCGACATGGAAAACATTACGGGACGACGGAAGAGGAAAAGGCCGATTCCGCTTAGACCTCGATGAATTGCGGCTGAGACGACTTTTCAGGCGGCATCGGGAACCAACCGAGAACTCACACAGGTTTTAATACGAAGAGGCGGCCCCGTCGATGACGGGGCCGCCTCGTGAACCGCTGTGCTCGCGGGTCGCTCGTGGGTTACTGCACGATCGCGATCCGGTTCGCCGTCGGCGGGGCGATCGGGCCCGTGGCCGAGGAGTTGGCGAGCAGGTACTGCTCCAGGGCGGTCAGGTCGTCGGCGCCGACGAGGTCGTTCGTGCCCTGGCCCAGCGTGGTGAAGCCGTCGCCGCCGCCCGCGAGGAAGCTGTTCGTGGAGACGCGGTAGGTGGCGGCGGGGTCGATCGCCGCGCCGTTCAGCTTGATGGAGTCCGTGACGACACGGTCGGCGCCGCTCTTCGTCAGGTCCAGCGTGTACGTCAGGTTGGCGGACGGCTGAAGGATCTTCGGCGCGCTCGCGTTCGTCCCGCTCACCTGCTCCTTGAGGACCTGGATCAGCTGGGCGCCGGTGAAGTCCTGGAGGTTCACCGTGTTGGAGAACGGCTGGACGGTGAAGCCCTCGGCGTAGGTCACCACGCCGTCGCCCTCACTGCCCTTGGCCGCGTAGGTCAGGCCCGCCCGGACGCCGCCCGGGTTCATCAGCGCGAGGTCCGTCTCCGGGTCGAGCTGCTTGCCGTACCAGAGCTGGGCGTCCGCGATGAGGTCGCCCATCGGGGACTCGGTGCCCGTGCTGGGGACGTCCGCGGAGATGTAGCCGATCGCCCGGTTGCCGACGGGGGCCGCCAGGGTGTTCCACTTGGTGATCAGCTCGGTCATGTCGGGCGCCTTGGCGACGGTCCGGGTGACCACGTGGTTCGCCGACTTGACCGCCGTACGCGCGATGTCACCGGTGAAGCGGTCGTACGTCAGCGTGGTGTCCGTGTACAGCCGGCCGAAGGACGCGGCCGAGGTGACCGTGCGCGGCTTGCCCGACGGGTCCGGGATCGTGCACGCGTACGCGGCGTGCGTGTGACCCGTCACCAGCGCGTCCACCGCCGGCGTGATGTTCTTCGCGATGTCGACGATCGGGCCGGAGATGCCGGCGCCCGCGCCCGGGGAGTCACAGTTGTAGTTGTAGGAGCCCGAGGCCGGCAGCCCGCCCTCGTGGATCAGCGCCACGATCGACTTCACGCCCTGCTTCTGCAGCACCTTGGCGTACTTGTTGATCGTCTCGACCTCGTCCTTGAACTTCAGGCCCTTGACGCCCTCGGCGGACACCACACCGGGGGTGTCCTCCAGCGTCACGCCGATGAAGCCGATCTTGACGTCCTTCTTCTTCCAGACGAAGTACGGCTGGAGGATCGGCTTGCCGCTCTTCTCGGACAGGACGTTGGCCGCCAGGTACGGGAAGTCGGCCCCCTTGAACCGCTTGTCCGTGTAGCAGCCGGCCGTCGGGTGACAGCCACCGTTCTGGAGCCGGGCCAGCTCCTTGGCACCCTCGTCGAACTCGTGGTTGCCGACCGACGTGACATCCAGGTCGAGCTTGTTCAGCGCCTCGATGGTGGGCTCGTCGTGGAACAGACCCGAGATCAGCGGGGAGGCGCCGACCATGTCGCCGCCGGCCGCGGTGACCGAGTACGTCTTGCCCTTGCGGGCCTCGCGCAGGTGCGTGGCGAGGTACTCCACACCACCCGCGTCGATCGTCTTCGTCGTGCCGTCCGCCTGGAGTTCCGTGACCCGGCCGGAGGAACCGGACGGGGGCTCGAGGTTGCCGTGCAGGTCGTTGAAGGACAGCAGCTGCACGTCCTGGTAGCGGCTCGGCAGCGGCTTGGAGTGCTTGGTGTCATGGGCGTCCGCCGGAAGCGCGGCGGCCATGGCACCGGCGGTGGCGAGACCCGCGGCGGCCGCGAGAAGACGGTACGTACGACGTCTGCCGTTCGGATGCGGCTGGGAAGTGGCTGGCATGCGCCCCCCTGAGGTGTCTGCCTGTGGTGTCTGCGTCCCCCGGGCCCGACCGGCCCTGAGAGACGTATGAGGAAGTGGCCCCGTCCGGCGCAGCCTAGGGTCAACGCGCGTAGCGCGACAGGGGGTTCTTGGTTACATCCTGGTTTCCCTTTGTCCTGGGCTTACCCTCTGCTTTGCCTTTCCGGACCGCAGCCTTCCGCCTCTCCCCTTGCCCCCACTTTGTGCGTCCCGACCCTTACCCTCGTACGCATGACCAGCGACGACATCGCACGGATCCCCGGCTCCCGATCCATCGAGACCCACTCCGAGCTCTCCCCCGAACAGACCGAGGCCGTCCTCGAACTGCTCGCGGAGGCCGCCCGGACGGACGGCCAGCAGGCGGTGTCCGAACAGGGCCGCCTCCAGCTGCGCGGAGGTGCCCGCGAAGGCGTCTCCCACCTGGTCCTCAACCTCGGCGACGAACTCGTGGGCTACGCCCAGCTGGAGGACACCGATCCGGTCGAGGCGCCCGCCGCCGAACTGGTCGTCCACCCCTCGCACCGCGGCCACGGACACGGCCGCGCGCTCGGCTCCGCCCTGCTCGCCGCCTCCGGCAAGCGGCTCCGGGTGTGGGCCCACGGCGGTCACTCCGCGGCCCGGCACCTCGCCCAGGTCCTCGGCCTCTCCCTGTTCCGCGAACTGCGCCAGATGCGGCGGCCGTTGACCGACCTCGAGCTGCCCGATCCGGTGCTGCCCGAGGGCGTGACCGTCCGCGCCTTCGTCCCCGGGAAGGACGACTCCGCCTGGCTCGCCGTCAACGCCGCCTCCTTCGCCCATCATCCCGAGCAGGGCTCCCTCACCCAGCGCGACCTCGACGCCCGCAGGTCCGAGCCCTGGTTCGACCCCGCCGGCTTCTTCCTCGCCTTCGACGGCGAGCGGCTGGTCGGCTTCCACTGGACGAAGGTGCACGCCGAGGAGCAGCTCGGAGAGGTGTACGTCCTCGGGGTGGCCCCCGGCGCGCAGGGCGGCGGCCTCGGCAAGTCCCTCACCACGATCGGCCTGCGGCATCTCGCGGCGCAGGGCCTGCCGACGGCGATGCTGTACGTCGACGCCGACAACAAGGCCGCGGTGTCGGTGTACGAGCGGCTGGGGTTCATCACCCATGAGACGGACCTGATGTACCGGACGGAGACCTGAGCCGGCCCAGGAGAACCTGGACCTCACCCGGGAGCCGGGACCTCACCCGAGGGCCGAGCCTCACCCGGAGAGACGGCCCCAGGGCGGACCGAGCCGGCCCGACCCGTGTCTGCGGGGCCGGGCCCGCAGCGGCTCCGGTGTCCACAGCACGCTCAGCGTGACCGTCGCCCCCAGCACCACCGCCCATCTCACCTGCGTCGCCGCCCAGTAGGGGTCCTGGGACGTGCCCAGCAGGCCCCACCGGTTCGGGACCAGTACCGCCACCGCGGCCGCCGTCCCCAGCCAGACCGCCGTGCTCCTGCCCACCTCCGCCGTCTGGGTGAAGCGGACGGCGATCGTCGCGAGGGCGAGGGCGGCACAGGCCGTCCCCGCGGCCTCGAGTGTGGCCGGGCCGAGCGCGGGGCGGGTCGGGGCCGGGGTGAGGAGCAGAACCGCCGCCCACCACAGGGCCGCCAGGGGGGCGACGAAGGCCAGCCGCAGCACGGTTCGCCGCGGGCGGCCCACCGGTGTCGTCGCCGTGGTGTTGCGGGCCGGGTCGTCCAGCAGGAAGGCCAGGCCCAGTGCGCCGGTGAGGGCGGTGAGGCGCAGGACCAGCCGCCCCAGTTCGGCGTCCGGAGCGTGGTCCGGCAGCCGGGTGGTGCCGGCGAGCAGCAGGCCCAGCCCGCCGGCCGTGGTCAGCGCCCGCCGGGGAAGGCCGCGCCACACCGGCGGCACCAGGGGCCGCAACAGGTCCGCCGGGAGCCCTCTCGTCGCTGTCCGCGCTACTCCTCGCACTGGTCCGCCTCCTTCGGCACCTCGACACCCAGCAGCTTCGCGGCCTGGGCGGTCGTCGTCCGCGCGGACGTCAGTTCCGTCCAGTGGGCCTTGACCCGGGCCGTCATCTCGGCACGCGGCCGGTCCAGCAGTTCCCGGATCACCGTCGTCTGCGGGCCCGACAGGCTCAGCCCGTTCGTCGGGGCCAGGACCACGCCCGAGCCGGTGGTGCTGTCGTCCAGCCGCACGTTCCGGAAGGTGGCCGTCGGGGTGGGGTCCTGGCCCAGGACCAGCCACATGATGGTCACCGCGCGGGCGTCGCACATGGGCTCGGTCGTCACGTCCTCCGAGCCTCCCACCAGGACCGTGGCGACACCGACCGCGAACTCGGGGACGCGGTTGCCGCCCCAGCGTGTACCGACCGTCACCTCGCCGGGAGTGGTGGACGGTTCGATGGCGCCGTCGATCTCCACTCCGCCGTCGGTGTAGACGCGCTGGCGGACCGTCAGACGGCCCTCCGCCGCCGTGCCGCCGGCCCCGGACCTGACGCGGTCCACGACCTCGGCCCAGTCGTCCCGCACACCGGCCCACTCGGGGAACGAGCAGTACGTCGAGCCGTCGTGCGTCGTGCACGACTGGACCTTCGCCGGGGAGTCGGACGCCGTCCTGCGCGCCGCGTCCAGAGCCGACGTGTCCCCCGGGAACTGGCCGATCACACCGGCCGCGGTGGCCGCGAGGGCGAGCGCGGTCGCCGCCTTGACGGCCCGGGTGCGACCGCCGGCGACCAGCAGGGCCACGCAGGCCAGCACGGCGCACAGGCCCGTCACGTACAGGGCGTGCCAGCCAGCCGGACGGCCCAGCAGGTCGGAGGGGACCGGGTCGCCACCGCTGGACGAGAAGAACTGGATCGGGTCGAGCCAGCCCACCCACTCCTTGCGGACGTCGATGAGTCCGGAGGCCAGGACGCCGAGCACGTACACGGCGATGACGAACAGTATGGGCACGAAGGAGGAGGGCAGCAGACGGGCCAGCAGCACACCGGTGACGCCCGCCAGCAGGACAGTCAGGGGTCCGACGGCCAGCTCCCCGAAGGAGCCGTGGCCGATCGCGCCGGGCTTGAGCGCCTCCCGGGTGTACTCGGCCGCGACGGCGAGCGCGGTGAGCCCCGCGTAGGGGATCACGGAGAGCACATGGGCGAGGGTGCGCCGCCAGGGCTCCATGGTCAGAACCCCGAACTGCTGCGCCGTGCCGTGCTTGCGCGAGCGCAGCGCGGCCGCGTTGGCGCAGATGAACAGGGCGAGGGCGAACAGCAGCGGCGTCGCCTGGGTGCGGCGGTCGACCGTGTTGAGGACGGGGAAGTCGTCCATGCCGTCCTTGCTCATCAGCCGCAGGGCGATGAGGACGACGTACAGGGCGAAGAAGAACAGCACCGGGATCTGCTGGAGCAGTTCGCGGGTCTCGAAGCGGGCGAGGGCGAGGACGGCCTTGGCGCGGTGGCCCTCGCGCGGCGGCTCGGTGAGCGGGGCGGCGGGTTCCGTGATCGTCGGGGTCGTGGTGCTCACGCCGTCACCTCCGCGCTCTCGCCGTCGAGGGTGAGCAGGTAGCCGTCCTCCAGGGTGGGTTCGAGGAGTTCGGCGCCGGTCGGCGGATCGCCGATGTTGCGGAAGCTTCCGGTGCCGGTGCGCCAGCCCGCCAGGGCGTTCGGATCGCGTTCCGTGCTGCTCCAGACCCGGCCGGCCGCGCGGGCCGTCAGGTCGGCCGGGGTGCCCTCGAAGTGGACGCGGCCCCGGGCCAGCACCACGACCCGGTGGCAGAGCATCGCCACGTCCTCCGTCTGGTGGGTGGACAGCAGTACCGTGCGGCCCTCGCCGGCCTGGGCGATCAACTCGCGGAAGCGCATGCGCTGTTCGGGGTCGAGGCCGACCGTCGGCTCGTCCAGCACCAGGAAGCCGGGCTCGCCGACGAGTGCGGCGGCCAGGGCGACGCGCTGGCGCATGCCACCGGACAGCCGCTTGATGCGGGTGCCGCGCACCTCCGAGAGGTCGACGGCCTCCAGCACGCGCCGTACCTCGCGCAGCCGGGCGCCGCGGTCGGTCAGCTCCTTCAGGATGGCCACGTAGTCGACGAACTCGAAGGCCGTGAAATCCGGGTGGAAGCCGGGGGTCTGGGGCAGATAGCCGAGCGTGCGGCGCAGGGCCAGCCGGCCGGCCGCGGTGCCGGGGTCGTGCCCGAGGGCCGTGAACGCGCCCCCGTCGGGTGGCACGGCCGTGGCCAGCACCCGCAACAGGGTGGTCTTGCCCGCGCCGTTGGGACCGAGCAGCCCGGTGACTCCGCGCGTCAGCCGCAGCGAGACCCCGTCGAGAGCACGGGTACCGCCGAAGCGCAGGGAGAGGTCGGTGGCCGTCAGGGTGGCGGGGCCGGTGGAAGCGGTGGTCATGCGAAGCTCCTGGAAGTCCGGTGGGCGGGCGGGGCGGGGGCCGAGGTCGCGGGTGGCCGCGTCACCCGGTGCCCCCGTCCGCGAAGCCGCCCAGCGGTCGGGCGTCGAAGCGGTCACGGGCCTGGTAGAGCAGGAGGGCGGCGAGGGCCGCCACGGCCGCCGCGGCCGACTGGCCGGCCACCGTGAACGGGGCGAGCGTGTCGTGGGCGTGCACCTGGCTCTTCGCCAACACCAGCAGCGACACCCACGCGCCGCCGACCAGGGCGGGCGCCACGACCGGCCCCAGCCGGGCGGTCAGCGCGAGTCCCGTCGCGGTGAGGGCGAGCGCGGGCAGCAGCCAGGCCAGGGCCAGCAGCCCGTACCCCGGCAGTGCCAGCGTCGCCAGGCCGTTGAAGGCCAGGCCCGCGGTGAGCACCGCGACCGTGCGGATCATCAGCAGCCGGAAGCCGTGCAACGGGGCGACGACGGCCATCTCGTACGTCGGGTCCAGGGACGGGCCGTACGACAGGGCGACTCCGGCGAGCGGGAGCAGCGGGGCGAGCGCGAGGAACAGCGCGGGCTGGTCCGCCACACGCACCGCCAGCACCGTCACGACCAGCAGGAACAGCACCGACAGGAGCCAGGAGCGGCGCAGGACCGGGGTCGCCGTCAGCAGCCTCGCGGTGTGGTCGGCCACCCCGAGCCGCACCAGCAGCCGCTCGAGCAGGCCCTGCCGCGGCGCGTCCAGCTCGGCGTCCAGCCGCTCCCAGCCGGCGTCCAGCGCGACGGGGTCGGTGGTCTCCGCGAGCCGGGCCCGGCACTGCGCGCACCCGGCGAGGTGGGTGTCGGCGGACCACAGCAGCGGCGGCGCCAACTCGCCGTGCGCGTACGCCCGCAGGTCCTCTTCAGCCACATGCCACGTCATGCCACGACCTCCCTCGACTGTCCGTCGCCCGCGCGTCCGCGCGAGTCGGTTCCGCACACGTGCCGCCTCATGCCAGCGCCTCCCGCAGTTGCTTGCGGGCACGCTGGGCCCGCGTCTTGACGGTGCCGGGCGGGATGCCGAGCAGAACGGCCGCCTCCCGGGTGGTGAGCCCGTCGATGACGGTCGCCTGGAGGACGGCCCGCAGCTCCGGCGAGAGGCGGGTGAGGGCCCCGGCGAGGTCCCCGTGCTCCACCCCCGCGAGCACGCGTTCCTCCGCCGAGGCCTCGTCGCGGTGGCGCAGCCGGTACAGCGCCTGGCGCAGTCGGCCGCGCGCCCCGTCCCCGCGCACGGCGTCGACGAGCCGCCGCGAGCCGATGCGCCACAGCCAGCCGGCGGCGTCGTCGGAGTAGCCCTCCTGGCGGTGGCGGGCGGTGCCGCGCCACACCGCGAGGAAGGTCTCCTGCACGACGTCGTCGACTGTCCCGGCGTCCGCGCAGCGGCCGCGCAGGCGCGCGGTCAGCCAGGGTGCGTACCGCCGGTACAGCTCCTCGAAGGCGTGACGGTCCCGGTCTGCCGCGATGGCCCGCAGCAGCTCCCCGTCGCTTCTCGTTTCGCTCACATCCCCTCATCGGACGGGCCCCGCCCATCGGTTCACGGTTCGCCGCACGATTTTTTCTTGACTTCGGGCACCACCCTCCACCACCCTTTCACTACTCAATTAGTGAAAGGGTGGTTGTCCAGTGGTCGAATACCGCATCGACCGGCACAGCGGCGTGGCCACCTACGTCCAGATCGTCCAGCAGACGAAGCAGGCCCTGCGCCTGGGCGTGCTGCAGGCCGGCGACAAGCTGCCCACGGCCCGCGAGGTCGTCGAGGCGACAGCCATCAACCCGAACACCGTGCTGAAGGCGTACCGCGAGCTGGAGCGCGACGGGCTGGTGGAGGCCCGGCGCGGCGTCGGCACCTTCGTGCGGCGCGGGCTGAACACCACCCCGGCCGACTCGCCCCTGCGCGCGGAGCTGGACGCCTGGGCCGTCCGGGCCCGGGAGGCCGCACTGGACCGCGACGACGTCGCCGCGCTCTTCACCGCCGTACTCGACGAGCACTTCGCCGTGCCGGACCCGAACGGCCGAACCGACCGGCACAGCCGAACAGACCGGCCCGACGGGCCCGCCCGGCACAGCCGAACAGACATGCACGACCGGCACGACCTGAATCCTGGAGACCCTTCATGACCGACACCGCCATGGCGGCAACCGCGCTCGGCAAGCGCTTCGGCCGGCGCGGGGGCTGGGCGCTGCGCGAGTGCACGTTCCGCCTCCCCGCCGGGCGCGTCTGTGCCGTCGTCGGCCCCAACGGCGCGGGCAAGTCCACGCTGCTCGCCCTCGCCGCCGGCCTGCTGGCCCCCACCGAGGGCAGGGTCACCGTCCTCGGCACGGATCCCGCGTCCGCACGCGCGCGTGTCGGCTACGTCGCCCAGGACAAGCCGCTGTACCCCCAACTCTCCGTCGCCGAGACCCTGCGCGTGGGCGCCGATCTCAACCCGGGGCGCTGGGACGCCGAGACCGCCGAACGGATCGTCTCCGCGGGCGATCTCGACCCCAGGAAGAAGATCCGCGCACTCTCCGGCGGCCAGCGCACCCGGGTCGCGCTCGCCCTGGCCCTCGGCAAGCGGCCCGAGCTGCTCCTCCTCGACGAACCGATGGCCGACCTCGACCCGCTGGCCCGGCACGAGCTGATGGGCACCCTGATGGCGCGGGCGGCGCAGTACGGCACGACGATCGTGATGTCGTCGCACGTGGTCGCCGAGCTGGAGGACTCCTGCGACCACCTGCTCCTTGTCGGCGGCGGCCGGGTGCGCCTCGCCGGTGAGATCGACGACCTGCTCGCCGCCCACACGCGCGTGAGCACCGCCACGGGCTCCACCGGGCCCACCCTCGTGGACGGCTCCCCGGACAGCGCCCCGGGCGGCCTGCCGGAACTGGCCCCGCACACGGTCGTCGAGTCCCGGGTCACCGGCCGCCAGCTCACCGCCCTGGTGCGCCCCGCGGGCCGGCTCCCCGACGACTGGCGCACCTCGACGCCCTCCCTGGAGGAGCTGGTGCTCGCCTATCTGCGCAACCCGCAGGCCGCCCCGCTCACCCCGGCCGAGCCCGAGGAGGCCGCCGTATGACCGCACTCGCCCTGTCTCCGGACGCATCGAAGACCACCGGGCACGCCCCCGGAGCCGGCTGGCTGTTCCGCCTGCACCGGCCCGCCCTGTACGTCTGGATCGGCATCGTCGCCGTCCTCGCCGCCGGCCTGGTGTGGCTGTGGGGTCCGCTGACCGATTCGTCGGCCGCGGCCTGGCGGGAGTACAACGAGTTCTGCCTCAAGCGTGGTTCCTGCCACTACGACCCGGATGCGATCGTCCGCCACAAGGACGTGTACGGGTACACGACCGGCGCACTGACCGCGCTCCCCTTCGTGGTCGCCGCCTGGGCGGGCGCCGCCCTGTTCGGCCGCGAACTGGAGCACGGCACCGCGCAGCTCGCCTGGACGCAGGGCCTGTCCCCGGCCCGCTGGCTGGCCACCAAGCTGATCGTGCCCACGGTCCTGGTCACCGCGGGCACCGGCCTGCTGGTCACGCTGCACCGCCTGATGTGGTCGGCGGGCGACGGCCGTATCGACACCGCCAAGAGCTGGTACGACAACCTCACCCTGCACACCAACGGCCCCACCACCGTCGCCTTCGCCCTGACCGGCCTGGCCGGCGGCGCCCTCGGGGGCGTGCTGCTGCGCCGTACGCTGCCCGCGCTGGCGTTCGCCCTCACCGGCGTCGCCGCCACGCGGTTCCTCGCCGACCAGCTCATGCCGCACCTGTGGCCGGCCGTCACCCGCGTCACCAGCCTTGACGACGGCTACCGGGGCTCGGGCCTCGGCGTCGACTCGGGCCTGGTCACCGCCACCGGCGCGCACATAGCCGACCCCGGCTGCGGGCCGACCTCCGTCTCCTCCACCTGCAAGACGGTCTACGACGAGCTCGACGCCACCGGCTTCTACACGACCTACCACCCCGAGTCGCACTACTGGCCGCTCCAGCTGACCACGACCGCCCTCGTGGTGGCCGTGGCCGCCGCCCTCGCCGTGGCCGCGTTCGTCCTGCTCAAGCGCGCCACCGCCACCCCCACGCGCGGCGGCACGGAGGCCTCCGTATGACCGCCGTCGCCGCCGAGACGCCCACGTCCCCCAGGCCGGCCCGCGGCAGCGGCGTGGACGGCCGTACCGCCTGGGGCACCGCCCGCACCGTGCTGCGCCTGCACCGCACCGCCCTCCTCGTCTGGGCGGCTGTCGTCCTGGCCCTGAGCGGCTGGCTGGTGTGGCTCACCGAGGACGCCGTCAAGGAGGAACTCGCGGCCTGGGAGTCCTGTCAGCGGGCGGGCCAGGACCTGTGCGACATGTCGGTCGGCTGGGTCGGCTACAGCCAGTCGCTCAACTGGGTCGGCCTGCTGATCTCCTACAGCTTCCTCGCCGTGGCCGCCTTCGCGGGCGGCGCGCTGATCGGCCGCGAGCTGGAGAACGGCACCGCGCGCCTCGCCTGGTCCCAGGGCATCACCCCCGTCCGCTGGCTCACCGCCAAGCTCGCCGTTCCCGCGCTCGCCCTGACCGCCGGCGCCACCGTGCTGGTCCTGGTGTACCGCTGGGCCTGGGGCGCCCACCGCACCCTGACGGACAACGGGTGGATGAGCGACGACGCCTACCTCTCACGAGGACCGGCCGGCCTCGCGTACATCCTCTGCGCGCTCGCCCTCGGCGTGCTCACCGCGCTCCTGCTGCGCCGCGCGCTGCCCGCACTGGCCGTCTCCGTCGCGGCGAGCGGGCTGCTCGCCTTCGTCGTGGCGCAGTACCGCGGCTCCTTCTGGCCGACCGTCACCCGCACCTCGACGGCGACCGCCGTCGACCTCCCGGACAACGCCTGGGAGCTGGAGAACGGCCTGCTGATCCATGGACGGCACACCCCGGACGTCGGCTACTGGATCTGCGACGGCACGGCCGCCGAAGCGCGGCGCTGCCTCGACGACCTGGGCGTCACCGGCTCCTACACGACCTACCACCCCGAGTCGCACTACTGGCCGCTCCAGCTCGTGGAGACCGGCGTCGTCCTGGCCGTCGCCGCACTCGTCACCGCCGCCGCGTTCCTCCTCCTGCGCCGCCGCACGGCCACCGCCTCCGCGGCCTGATCCGGCCCCCTGCCTCCATACCCACACCCCGGGCCCCGGGGTGTGGGTATGGAGGTCCCTCCACGGGGGGAGGGACCCCACCCGACACGGCACACACCACGCCCCGCCGCACGACTCACCCCACGGGCACCCGGCAGCACACCCCGCCGCCAGGACCGCCCGCACACGGCGACCAGCCCGCGCCGCCGCAGCCCGCCGCCCGGCCGCCGCCGACACGTCCTCCCCGGCAGTCCGTCCGCCCACCGCCCGGCGCTCCACGACATCGACCCCCGCGAGCCGCCCCCCGCTATCCCGCACGCCATGTCGCCGTAACCATCGGTTCAGACGACCTTGCGACGCTCGGCGAATGAAGCCCGCCGTGCCCGAGCCTTCGCCGCCTCCCGGGGGAAATCAGCCCCACGGAGGTCCCCACGCGATCCCGCCCGCACGTTCCGACGCGCCTGTCACGCTCCTGGCGCGGAAGAATGGGTCCATGAGCCAGTCAGACGCCCAGGCCGAGGTCCAGCACGCGCAGCCCTCCGTGGGCTCCATAGCCGCGCACCGCCCGCACACCGTCTCCGCCGTGGTCTCCGATCTCGAGCCCGACATCGACGCCGACCTCGACACCTACGAGGAGGCACCGTACGACGGCCCACAGCTGCCGCAGGGCCGCTTCCTCGACCGGGAGCGCAGCTGGCTCGCGTTCAACGAACGCGTTCTCGAACTCGCCGAGGACCCGAACACGCCCCTCCTCGAGCGGGCCAACTTCCTCGCCATCTTCGCCAGCAACCTGGACGAGTTCTTCATGGTCCGGGTGGCCGGTCTGAAGCGCCGGATCGCCACCGGGGTCGCCACCCGTTCGGCCTCCGGTCTCCAGCCGCGCGAGGTGCTGGAGATGATCTGGGCCCGCTCGCGCGAGCTCATGGCCCGGCACGCCGCGACCTATCACGAGGACATCGCCCCCGCCCTCGCGGAGGAGGGCATCCACCTGGTCCGCTGGGGCGAGCTGACGGAGAAGGAGCAGGCGCGCCTGTTCACGCTCTTCCGGCACCAGATCTTCCCCGTGCTGACCCCGCTCGCCGTCGACCCCGCGCACCCCTTCCCGTACATCTCGGGTCTCTCGCTCAACCTCGCGGTCGTCGTGCGCAACCCCGTCAGCGGCCACAAGCACTTCGCGCGCGTCAAGGTGCCGCCGCTGCTGTCCCGCTTCCTGGAGAGCTCCCCCGGCCGCTACGTCCCCATCGAGGACGTCATCGGCGCCCACCTGGAGGAGCTCTTCCCGGGCATGGAGGTCCTTGAGCACCACGCCTTCCGGCTCACCCGCAACGAGGACCTCGAGGTCGAGGAGGACGACGCCGAGAACCTCCTCCAGGCCCTGGAGAAGGAGCTCATGCGGCGCCGCTTCGGGCCGCCGGTGCGCCTGGAGGTCGAGGAGTCCATCGACCGCGAGGTGCTCGACCTGCTGGTGCGCGAGCTGAAGATCAGCGAGGCCGAGGTCTACCCGCTGCCGGGCCCGCTCGACCTCACCGGTCTCTTCCGCATCCACGGTCTCGACCGGCCCGAGCTGAAGTACAAGAAGTTCATCGCCGGCACCCACCGCGACCTCGCCGAGGTCGAGTCGGCGTCCCCGCCGGACATCTTCGCGGCCCTGCGCAGCCGGGACGTCCTGCTGCATCACCCGTACGACTCCTTCTCGACGTCCGTGCAGGCGTTCCTGGAGCAGGCGGCGCTGGACCCGGACGTCCTCGCCATCAAGCAGACCCTGTACCGGACCTCGGGCGACTCCCCGATAGTCGACGCGCTCATCGAGGCCGCCGAGTCCGGCAAGCAGGTCCTCGTCCTGGTCGAGATCAAGGCCCGCTTCGACGAGCACGCCAACATCAAGTGGGCGCGCAAGCTGGAGGAGTCCGGCTGCCACGTCGTCTACGGCCTCGTCGGCCTGAAGACGCACTGCAAGCTGTCGCTGGTGGTCCGTCAGGAGGGCGACACGCTACGGCGCTACTGCCACGTCGGCACCGGCAACTACCACCCGAAGACGGCCCGGCTCTACGAGGACCTCGGCCTGCTCACCGCCGACCCGCAGGTCGGCGCGGACCTCTCCGACCTCTTCAACCGGCTCTCCGGATACTCCCGCCGCGAGACCTACCGCCGTCTCCTCGTCGCCCCCAAGTCCCTGCGGGACGGTCTGATCGCCCGCATCGACAAGGAGATCCAGCACCACCGCGCGGGACGGCCCGCGCACGTCCGCATCAAGGTCAACTCGATCGTCGACGAGGCACTCATCGACTCCCTCTACCGCGCGTCCCAGGCGGGCGTCCAGGTCGACGTGTGGGTGCGCGGCATCTGCGCGGTGCGCCCGGGCGTGCCGGGCCTGTCGGACAACATCCGGGTCCGCTCCATCCTCGGCCGGTTCCTGGAGCACTCGCGGGTCTTCGGCTTCGGCAACGGCGGGGAGCCCGAGGTGTGGATCGGCAGCGCCGACATGATGCACCGCAACCTCGACCGCCGTATCGAGGCCCTGGTCAGGGTTACCGACCCGGCCCACCGGGCGTCCCTGAACCGGTTCCTGGAAACGGGCATGTCCGACTCCACCGCCTCCTGGCACCTCGGCCCCGACGGCGAGTGGATCCGGCACTCGCACGACGCGGACGGCGCGCCCCTGCGCAACGTCCAGGAGATGCTCATAGACGCCCGGAGGCGCCGGCGTGGCACAGCGACACCATGACCTGACGGACCCCACGGCCGGGCCCGTGTCCACCGGAGACGCCCTCGCGGGCTATCTCCGGGGCCAGGCCACGGAGTTCCTCCGCGCGCTGCGCCTGCACCGGGAGACGGGCGGCGCCGTGCCGAACGGCTCGTCGAGCGCCTCGACGGGTGGTCCGGCGAGCGCGGAGGTGCGCGTCGACGCGGTGCGCGCCCTGCGCCGCTCGGCCCGTCGGATCAGCGGCAGCCTGCACACCTTCCGCCCGCTCCTCGAACCCGAGTGGTCGGAGGGGATCCGCCCCGAACTGGCCTGGCTGTCCGGCACGTTGGCCCTGGAGCATGCGTACGGGGCCCGCCTGGAGCGGCTGCTGCTGGCGCTGAACCGGCTGTCGGGCGCGGCGCCGGTACCCGGCCAACCGGTCGGCTCGGCGGGCCCGGCGCTCCCGGGCCCGGCGTTCCCGGGCCCGGCGTTCCCGGGCCCGGCGTTCCCGGGCCCGGCCGACCGGGCCGCCGTCCATCCGGCCACCCCCGACCGCGGCAACCTCACCGTGGGCGCGGCGAAGGCGGGCGCCCTCCTGGACCGCCAGCTCACCCTCGCCCGCACCCGGGCCCACTCCACCGCCCTCCAGGCCCTCGGCTCCTCCCGCTTCCACGCCGTCGCGGACAAGGTCGCCGTCCTCGCCAGCGAGGTCCCGCTCACCCCCACCGCGCCGGCCACCGACCTTCGCCCCCTGGCCGGCGCGGCCGAGGAGCGCCTCGCCGACGCGGTCACCGCGCTGCCGCTCGTCACCGCAGGCAGCCCGTACAACGCGGAGGCCCTGATCCACGGCCTCTCCCCGGACCCGGCCCCGCACCCGCAGGACGCGCCCTGGCACCAGGTCCGCCTGCTGCTGCGGCTGCACCGCTACGCCGGCGAGGTCGTGCACGGCCGAAGCACTCCGCAGGACGTCCGCCTGCTCGCGGCGGGCGAGGCGCTCGACCGGCACCGCGACGCCTCGGAGGCGTCCTCCGCCGCGGCCCAGGCGGCCCGCACCCCCCGGATCGCGCCGGCGACGGCGTACGCGCTCGGCGTGCTGCACGCGGACCAGCGGCATGAGGTGGAGGCCGCGCGGTACGCGTTCCAGCGGTCGTGGCAGAAGCAGACCATCGGCGCACCCTGAACGGACAGGTGGTGAGGACCAGGTGAGCACCGCGGACAACCCCGAGGACTTCCCCGTCCAGGCGGCGGGCTGTGTGCTGTGGCGCCGCTCACCGGCGGACGGCGGGCTGGAACTCTGTCTGGTCCACCGCCCCAAGTACGACGACTGGTCGCACCCCAAGGGCAAGCTGAAACGCGCCGAGGACCCGCTCGCGGCGGCCCTGCGGGAGGTTCACGAGGAGACGGGCTACCGGGCGGTGCCCGGGACCCGGCTGCCGACCGTGGACTACGAGGCGAACGGCCGCCCCAAGCAGGTCCGCTACTGGGCGGCCGAGGCCGTGTCGGGCGTGTTCGCCCCGAACGACGAGGTGGACCGCCTCCTCTGGCTCCCTCCGCCGGCCGCCCGGGACCGGCTCACCCAGCCGAGGGACCGCACCCTCGTGGACGCCCTGCTGCACGTCCTGCACCTGGCATAACGGGTGGGCGGAACCGGTCGGCCGCCGGAATCGTCTCGTGTCCTCGACGTGAGCGTTCCGTGACCTAACCGCACCGTCCCCAGGGGTTCACCCCCCGTTCACTCGCGCCCGTAGGCGCCTTCACCTGTTCTGCCTAATTTCGGCCTTACGCGGTGCGGTGCGCGACCCCGGTGGTCGTGTCCGTGCCGAGCAGACTTCTGCATACTCCGCACGCCGCCGGAATTCAGGACGGCGGCTCCTGGAAGGATCTTCCTCAAGTGAAGCTTCAGCGCATGAACCGGCGGGCTCTCTCCCTCGGTGCTCTCGCCGTCTCCGGCGCCCTGGCCCTCACGGCGTGCGGCTCCGACGACACCGGCTCCAGCACCGGCAGCAGCTCCTCCGCCACCGCGGCCGCCGGTTCCATCAAGTGTGACGACGCCAAGGGCCAGCTGCTGGCCGACGGCTCCTCCGCGCAGAAGAACGCGATCGACGCGTGGGTCAAGAACTTCACCCAGGCCTGCTCGGGCGTCCAGGTGAACTACAAGGGCTCCGGCTCCGGCGCCGGTGTCACCGCGTTCACGCAGGGCCAGGTCGCCTTCGCCGGCTCGGACTCCGCGCTCAAGCCCGAGGACGTCACCGCGTCCAAGGCGGTCTGCTCCGGCGGCCAGGGCATCGACCTGCCGATGGTGGCCGGTCCGATCGCCGTCGCCTTCAACATCTCGGGCGTGGACGACCTGACGCTGGACGCCGCGACGATCGCCAAGATCTTCGACGGCAAGATCACCAACTGGAACGACGCCGCGATCGCCAAGCTCAACCCCGACGCCAAGCTGCCCGACCTGAAGATCCAGCCGTACCACCGCTCGGACGAGTCCGGCACCACGGACAACTTCACCAAGTACCTGATCGCCGCCGCCCCGGACAACTGGAAGTACGAGGGCGGCAAGGCCTGGCAGGCCAAGGGCGGCCAGGCCGCGGCCGGCTCCTCCGGTGTCGCCCAGGGCGTCAAGCAGACCAACGGCGCGATCGGCTACATGGAGCTGTCGTACGCCAAGGACGGTCTGGGCACCGTCGCCGTCGACACGGGCGCCTCGGCCCCGGTCAAGGCCTCCTCCGACGGCGCCACCAAGGCCGTCGCCGCCGCGCAGGTCGTCGGCACCGGCAGCGACCTGTCGCTGAAGCTGGACTACAACACCAAGGCCGAGGGCGCCTACCCGCTCACCCTGGTCACCTACGAGATCGCCTGCGACAAGGGCAACAAGGCCGCCACCCTGCCGGCCGCCAAGGCGTTCCTGCGCTACATCGCCAGCGAGGACGGCCAGGGCATCCTGTCGGGCATCGACTACGCGCCGATCCCCGACGCCATCATCACCAAGGTCCGCACCACCATCGAGGGCCTGAGCTGATCCCAGCGGTGCGGTCCGGCATCCGGGGAAACCCGGTCCGGACCGCACCCGTCCGGTGCACCGCCGCCAGGGGCCGTCCGCAACCCGGCCCCACCCGAGCCGCCCCCACACCCGCAGAGGCGGCTCCGCAGACCGGAGACCTCCATGGACATATCGACACAGAACACAGACACGGACGACACCCCGCCCCCTACCGCCCCGCCGGCCGTGACCGCCGAGCAGAAGCGCGCGGCGCGCGGTGCCACCCGACCCGGTGACCGGATCTTCCTCGCCCTGTCCCGCGGCTCGGGCATCTTCCTGTTGGTGATCATGGCCGCGATCGCGGTCTTCCTCACCTACCGGGCGTACCTCGCCATCAGCAAGGACGACGCCAACTTCCTGACCACCTTCGAGTGGAACACCAGCCTCGTCCCGCCGAAGTTCGGCATCGCGGTCCTCGCCTTCGGCACGGTGGTCTCGTCGATCATCGCGATGGTCATCGCGGTCCCGATCGCCGTCGCGATCGCCCTCTTCATCACGCACTACGCCCCGCGCCGCATGAGCGGCCCCGTCGCGTACGTGATCGACCTGCTCGCCGCCGTCCCGTCCATCGTGTACGGCCTCTGGGGCGCCCTGGTCCTCGTACCGCACATGGACGGCCTGTTCGGCTGGCTGAACGACTACCTGGGCTGGACCGGCGTCTTCTCCTGGGACGACGGCGCCCCGCGCTCGATGCTCACGGTGGGCATCCTGCTGGCCGTGATGATCCTCCCGGTCATCACCAACGTCAGCCGCGAGGTCTTCCGCCAGGTCCCGCAGATGCACGAGGAGGCGGCCCTGGCGCTGGGCGCCACCCGCTGGGAGGTCATCCGCATGTCGGTGATCCCCTTCGGCCGCTCCGGAGTCATCTCGGCCTCGATGCTCGGCCTCGGCCGCGCGCTGGGCGAGACGATGGCGGTGGCCACCGTCCTCTCCCCCGACTTCGACATCCACGCCAGCCTCCTCAACCCCGGCGGCGGCACCTTCGCCCAGAACATCGCCAGCAAGTTCAACGAGGCGACCGAGTTCGGCCGGGACGCGCTCATCGCCTCCGGTCTGGTCCTGTTCGTCATCACCCTGCTGGTCAACGGCGCGGCACGCATGATCATCGCCCGCCGCAGCGAGTACTCGGGGGCCAACGCATGAGCCACGCAGCAGCAGTAGCCGACAAGTCCCCGAGCACGCTGCAAGGCGCCAGCCTGCCGCGGTGGTCCCCCTGGGCCATCGCAGCCGGCTCGCTCGCCCTCGCGCTCGTCATCGGCCTCGCCGGCGGCCTGGACAGCAAGGTCCAGTGGGGCCTGATCGCCGGCATCCTCTTCATCCTCGGCACCTTCGGCATCGCCGCGAAGGTGGAGGGCCGCCGCCAGGCGAAGGACCGGGTGGCGACGAGCCTGGTCTGGGTGGCGTTCCTCCTGGCCGTGGTCCCGCTGGTCTCCCTCCTGTGGACGACGATCCAGCGCGGCGTGAAGGTCCTGGACGTCTACTTCCTCACCCACTCGATGGGCGTGGTGGCGGACAGCGAGACCGGCGGCGGTATCTACCACGCGATCCTCGGCAGCCTGGAGCAGGTGGGCCTGGCGACCGCGATCGGTGCCCCGATCGGCATCCTGACGGCGATCTACCTGGTGGAGTACGGCCGGGGCGGCCTGGCCAAGTCGGTCACGTTCTTCGTCGACGTCATGACCGGCATCCCGTCGATCGTCGCGGGCCTGTTCATCCTCAGCCTGATGCTGATGCTCGACATGCAGCCCTTCGGCTTCGCGGGCTCCCTCGCGCTGGCGATCCTGATGATGCCGGTCGTCGTACGCTCAACAGAGGAAATGCTGAAGCTGGTCCCGAACGAGCTGCGTGAGGCGTCCCTCGCCCTGGGCGTCCCGAAGTGGCGCACGATCCTGAAGGTGGTAGTCCCGACCTCGATCGGCGGCATCATCACGGGCGTGATGCTGGCGATCGCCCGTATCGCGGGCGAAACGGCGCCGGTGCTCCTCCTCGTCTTCGGAAACCCGTTCATCAACGCCAACCCCTTCGAGGGTGCGCAGGCGTCGCTCCCGCTGTACATCTACCAGCAGTACTCACAGAGCGCGGGTTCGACAGCGGCCTACGACCGCGCCTGGGCGGCGTCGCTCACCCTGATCGCCTTCGTGATGATCCTCAACATGGTGGCCCGCGGCATCGCCCGCTGGAAGGCCCCGAAGACCGGTCGCTGAACAGCGATCCGCGGCTACCGCCGCGCACGGGCCCCCTCAGCGACTGACTGGAAGTGAAGTAGAAAAAATGGCGAAGCGAATCGACGTAAGCGGTCTGACCGCCTACTACGGATCCCACAAGGCGATCGAGGACATCTCGATGACGGTCGAACCGCGCTCGGTGACGGCCTTCATCGGCCCCTCCGGCTGCGGCAAGTCGACGTTCCTGCGCACGCTGAACCGGATGCACGAGGTGACGTCGGGCGGCCGGGTCGAGGGCAAGGTGCTCCTGGACGACGAGGACCTGTACGCCTCGGGCGTCGACCCCGTCTCGGTCCGCCGCGAGGTCGGCATGGTCTTCCAGCGCCCGAACCCGTTCCCCACCATGTCGATCTTCGACAACGTGGCCGCGGGCCTGCGCCTGAACGGCAGCTACAAGAAGTCCGAACTGGCGGACGTCGTCGAGAAGTCCCTCAAGGGCGCCAACCTCTGGAACGAGGTCAAGGACCGCCTCAACAAGCCCGGCTCGGGCCTGTCCGGCGGCCAGCAGCAGCGGCTGTGCATCGCCCGCGCCATCGCCGTGGAACCGAAGGTCCTCCTGATGGACGAGCCCTGCTCTGCCCTGGACCCCATCTCCACCCTGGCGATCGAGGACCTGATCGGCGAACTCAAGGAACGCTTCACGATCGTCATCGTGACGCACAACATGCAGCAGGCGGCGCGCGTCTCCGACCGCACGGCCTTCTTCAACCTGTCCGCCGTCGGTCAGCCCGGCAAGCTGATCGAGATCGACGACACGGAGCGCATCTTCTCCAACCCGTCGGTCCAGGCAACAGAGGACTACATCTCGGGCCGCTTCGGCTGACCCGACCCTGCCTCCCCCGACCCCTCGCGGTGCTGCATGGCGGTGCCACCGCGAGGACGCAAAGGGCCCGCCCCCCGACTCGGGGGGCGGGCCCACGTGTGCCTCCGGCGGTGGGGCGGGGAGATGGGGCGGAGCCCCCGGGGGCTGGGGCGGAGCCGCCAGAGGCGAGGGCGGAACCCCGCCGGGGTGCAGGGGACGCAGTCCCCGCCGGGGTGCAGGGGACGCAGTCCCCGCCGGGGTGCAGGGGACGCAGTCCCCGCCGGGGTGCAGGGGACGCAGTCCCCGCAAGGGGTCCGGGGCGCAGCCCCGTGGCGGAGGCCCTTCTCGCCACCCAGCCGGGCGGGTGGGTGGGCAAGCACCCCCTACAGGAACGCCACGTTCACAACCCAGAACGCGCACGCAGCAACAAACCCCGCCGCCGGCATCGTGATGAACCACCCGAGAACAATGTTCTTGGCGACACCCCACCGCACGGCATTGATCCGCTTCGTCGCCCCGACACCCATGATCGCCGAAGTGATCACATGCGTGGTCGAGATGGGCGCCTTGAACAGAAACGCCGTGGTGAACATGATCGACGCCCCGGTCGTCTCCGCGGCGAACCCCTGCGGCGGATCGAGTTCGATGATCTTCCGCCCGAGCGTTCGCATGATGCGCCACCCACCCGCATACGTCCCCAGCGAGAGCATCACCGCACAAGCGATCTTCACCCACACCGGAATCGGATCGTCGGCCCCCTGCACATCGCCGATGACGAGCGCCATCACCACGATGCCCATCGTCTTCTGCGCGTCCTGGAGACCATGCCCCAGCGCCATACCCGCGGCCGAAACCGTCTGGGCTATCCGGAAGCCCCGCTTGGCCTTGTGCGGGTTGGACCGGCGGAACATCCACAGAATGGCCGTCATCACCAGATAACCGACGACGAGCCCCACCACCGGTGAGACGAACATCGGGATGACGACCTTGTCGAGGACGCCGGACCAGATGACCTCCGTACCACCGGCGAGCGCCGCGCCCACCATGCCGCCGAACAACGCGTGCGAGGACGACGAAGGCAGCCCGAAGTACCAGGTGACCAGGTTCCAGACGATCGCCCCGACCAGCGCGGCGAAGAGGATCCCCATCCCCTTCGACCCGTCGGGCGTCTCGATCAGCCCCTTGCTGACGGTGTGCGCGACACCACTCCCGAGGAACGCGCCGGCGAGGTTCATCACCGCCGCCATCGCCAGCGCCGCCCGAGGCGTCAGCGCCCGGGTCGAAACGGACGTGGCAATAGCGTTCGCGGAGTCGTGAAAACCGTTCGTGTAAGTGAATCCGAGCGCGACGCCGATGGTCACGATCAGAGCAAAGGTGTCCATTAAGGGCTCAGGACTCCTTGACCGCGATGGTCTCCACCGTGTTGGCCACGTGCTCGAAGGCGTCGGCGGCCTCCTCCAGCACATCCACGATCTGCTTCAGCTTGAGCACCTCGATGGCCTCGTACTTGCCGTTGAAGAGATGCGCGAGAAGCTTGCGGTGGATCTGGTCGGCCTGGTTCTCGAGCCGGTTGACCTCGATCCAGTACTCGGTGAGGTTCTCCATCGTCCGCAGGTTCGGCATGGCCTCGGCCGTCAGCTCGGCCGCCCGCGCCAGCACCTCGATCTGCTGCTCGACGCCCTTGGGCAGTTCCTCGACGTTGTAGAGGACGACCAGGTCGACGGCCTCCTCCATGAAGTCCATGATGTCGTCGAGGGAAGACGCGAGGTTGTAGATGTCCTCGCGGTCGAAGGGCGTGATGAACGAGGAGTTCAGCTGGTGGAAGATCGCATGGGTGGCGTCGTCACCTGCGTGTTCCGCGGCCCGCATACGCTCTGCGATCTCGGCCCGGCCGGCGGGGTCCGCCCCGAGCAGTTCCATCAGGAGTTTCGAGCCCGTGACGATGTTGTCCGCGGATGCGGCGAACATGTCGTAGAAGCTCGTCTCCCTGGGGGTCAGACGAAAGCGCACGTGGGGTCCTCAGGATGCATCGGTTTCGGTCAGGCTGATGCTAGGCGCATCATCCGGCCACGGCTAATGGGCCGTCCACCAGTGTCGCCCATCGGACAGAGCGACCGGGAGGGGGGCGACCGACCGGTGAGCGGCCGGCGAAGTCCCTGCTCGGGCCGTATACCCAAGGAAGTTCGGTACGATATACCCAGTAGGGGTATATCTGCGAAGCCGGAGCGCTGGAGGACATGATGACGACCACAGAGGCCGCCGACCCCACCGCCGGGCCCGGCGTCGAGGCGGACCACGCACCCGGGGCGGTCCACGGCTACCACAAGCAGAAGGACGAGCACCTCAAACGCCTGCGCCGCATCGAGGGCCAGATCCGCGGCCTCCAGCGCATGGTCGACGAGGACACCTACTGCATCGACATACTCACCCAGGTGTCCGCCTCCACCAAGGCCCTGCAGTCGTTCGCGCTCCAGCTCCTGGAGGAACACCTGCGCCACTGCGTCGCCGACGCGGCGCTCCGGGGCGGCGACGAGATCGACGCGAAGGTGGAAGAGGCGACCAAGGCCATCGGCCGCCTGCTGCGCACCTGATCAGCGCCCCGCGCCAGGACCCGTCCCCGCCCCGGGGCCGCGCCCGGCCGCAGAGCCGCGCCCCGTCCCGGAACCTCTCCCGGTGCCGGCACCGGCCGCCGCCCCCGGGCTCACCCTCCGCGCGCGGACTCACCCCCCGGCCCGTTCCTCCCCCACCCTCAGCACCTGGTCGATGCTCTCGAGGCTGAGCCGTTCCTCACCGGCCGCCGAGGCGGCGATGATCAGCTCCCCGCACAGCTCGATCTCGGCGAGGGCCTCGTGGTCCTGAACTGCCGTACCGCCGCCCGGAGCCACGCGCATCACCTCGTCCCTGCCGTCACCGACTTCCTAGAGTAGGGAGCGCTATACACCGAGCGCATGGCACGGACGGGCTAGTCCTTGTGTCCACCCGGTGGCCGAAAATGCTCGCCCCGGCCCGCCCGGCACCGGCTCGTTCCGCACCGGCGCAGGCTCATTCCTCCGCGATCCGCCCCGCGTAGATGTCGTCGGCGGCCGGCAGCCGCACCTCGACGGGCGCCCCGAAGTCGTACAACAGGGTCGTGGAGGCCACCGCGACGGCCTCCTTCCGCTGCCCGTTCACAAAGCTGAACCGGTGCCGGACCTTGCGGATGCGCCCCTCGTCGTCGAGGTAGACGTCGAACGGCACCCGTGCCGTGGCGAACCCTTTCGCCGCCGCGCGCAGCGCATCCCGTCCGCCCGCCGAGGCGTCATCGGCGGCCACCGCCAGATCGGCGGTCCCGCGGTAGTGCCGCACCGCCGTCCCGGCCACCTCGCTCCTCCCCACGTACGTCGCCGTACGCGTCCCCCGCAGCACCTCGGCGGCGGCGAACGGATCGGTGGCCCCGCCGGTCACGAGGTTCCCGTCGGACAGGGTCGCCGTCTCCACCCGCACCCACTTGTCGTCCGGTACCCCGGCCCCCCGGTTCTTCATGAACAGGGCTCCGGGCGCGAGGAGTTCGGTGATGGGGCGGTGCTCACTGGTCCCGGCCGGATCCTGCGGCAGCAGCACCTTCAACTCACCGCGCTGCTTGCGGTAGTCGTACACCCCCTGGCCCCGGATGGTCACCCGGGTCCCGCCGGTGGCCATCTCCATGGACGTACGGGCCTTCGACGTGCCTGCCGCGACGAGGGTGTCGGCGGCCCGGTGCAGGGTCTCGACGGGGTCGGCCGCCCTGCCGTCCTCCGCGGCGGCCCCACCGGCGGAACACCCGGCGGCCCCCGCGCAGACCCCCGCCACGAGCCCCGAAAGGACCATCGCGCCCATCAGCCCGCGCCGCCGCTCCGCCATGGCCTGTGCACCCCCAACCGGTACGTCCGTCACGGACTTCCTGTCGTTCCGGATAA
Source organism: Streptomyces sp. NBC_00080 (assembly GCF_045041255.1). Classification (NCBI taxonomy): domain Bacteria; kingdom Bacillati; phylum Actinomycetota; class Actinomycetes; order Kitasatosporales; family Streptomycetaceae; genus Streptomyces; species Streptomyces sp. NBC_00080. Next base: position 5,061,514 of record NZ_CP108235.1, on the reverse strand, counting down.
CGACGGGTAAGTGCCGCCGTCACGCCGGTCCGTGGGCCTGCGACCGCCATGCGGGTTTACTGCCGATCCTGGGTAACGTTGTCTTTGTGACGCAGCAGGACGGATCGATCCACCCCCGCGCCGACGGGGAACACAGCACCACGACCGTCGAACAGGGCAGGTTCTGCCTCGCCCGCTGCACCTGCGGCTGGCGCGGCCCGGCCCGCAGGGCGAGAAGCCTGGCGAGAACCGACGGGGAGCTGCACACGGGCGGCTGACCGGCCGACATCCGCCGGCCGACACCTACCGGCCCGACACCTCGGCCCGATGCCTGTCGGCCGACCTACCGACCGACTCCGGCCGACCTACCGACCGACACCGACCGTCCGACCGTCCGACACCGCCCGACCGGCTGACGTCACCGTTCCGTCACCGCCGGACCCCGCTGGAACCTGTGGTCCCATGACCCCGTCTCGCTCCAAGAGGCGGCATGCAGCCGACGGGCGGCCGAGGGAAGGCGCAAGAACATGGAACGGCGTACGTTCATCGCGGGCGGCACGGCCGCCGTCGCGGCGGCAGCGACCGCGTGCAAGGCGAACGGCGGCGGTGCGGACGGCTCCGCCCCGGCCACCGGGGGCACCACCACGGCCCCCCTGACCACGACCAGCGTCGCCGCCCCCGCCAACTGGACCGCGCTCGCCCGCGACCTGGACGGCACCCTGGTCCGCCCCGGCGAGGCCTCCTGGGCCGCGGCCCGCCAGCTCTACAACACCCGCTTCGACAACCTCAAGCCGGCGGCGGTGGCGTACGTCGCCCACGCCGACGACATCCGCACGGTCCTGGCGTACGCCCGCGCCCACAGGATCAAGGCCGCGATCCGCAACGGCGGCCACTCCTACGGCGGCTGGTCCTCGGGCGACGGGCGGCTGATCGTCGACGTCTCCAAGCTGAACCGGGTCCGGGCGAGCGGCACTTCGGCCGTGGTCGGCGCGGGTTCGAAGCTGATCGACGTCTACCGGGCGCTCGCCGCGAAGGGCGTGACGATCCCGGCGGGCTCCTGTCCGACGGTCGGCGTCTCCGGTCTGGTGCTGGGCGGCGGCCACGGCGTCGTCTCCCGCGCCTACGGCCTGACCTGCGACAGCCTCACCCGGGCCACGATCATCACCGCGGACGGCAAGCAGCTCACCGCCGACGCGACGACGAACAAGGACCTGTTCTGGGCTCTGCGCGGAGCCGGCAACGGCAACTTCGGCATCGTCACGGAGCTGGAGTTCAAGACCCACCCCGCGCCCCAGGCGGTGACGGGCTACCTCACCTGGCCCTGGTCGAAGGCGGCCGCGGTGGTGAAGGCCTGGCAGGAGTGGGGACCGTCCCAGCCCGACGAGATCTGGTCCTCCCTGCACCTGGCGAACGCGACCGGCGGCACCCCCACCATCTCCGTGGCCGCGTTCTGCATCGGCACGTACGGCCAGCTCCAGAACGCGGTCGACCGCCTCGCGGACCGGGTGGGCGCCCCCGCGACGAACGTCTCGCTCCGCCGTCGTACGTACGAGGCGGCGATGGAGATCTACGCCGGCTGCTCGTCGTTCTCCTCCGACGCCCAGTGCCATCTGCCGGGCTCGACGCCGGGCCGCTCCCCGCAGGGCGCGCTGGGCCGGGAGACGTACGCGGCCCGCTCCGACTTCTTCGACGTCTCGCTCTCGGCGGCGGGCATCCAGACCCTCCTGCAGCAGATGAAGTCCGTGCAGGGCGGTTCGGGCAGCATCGCCCTCACCGCGTTGGGCGGCGCGGTGAACCGGGTCTCGCCGACGGCCACGGCGTTCGTCCACCGCCGCTCGCGCATGCTGGCCCAGTACATCGGGGCGTGGCGGGCGGGCACGGCGGGGACGGCGGCCCAGTCCTGGCTGAACACGGCACACAAGGCGATGGCCCCGTACGCCTCGGGCGCGGCCTATCAGAACTACGCGGACCCGACGCTCACGAACTGGCGCAAGGCGTACTACGGTGACGCGCTGCCGCGCCTGACCCGGCTGAAGAAGCAGTACGACCCCAACGGCTTCTTCAGCTACCCGCAAGCCCTCTGACGTGCTGCCCTAGGCCGCGAGATCCCGCTCCTCGGCGGCGACCTCGGGCCGCGCGCCGGGGATGAAGCCGTCCCGCTCGGCGACCCGGGCGGCCCGGCCGCGCACGACCCAGCCGACCCGGGGCGACCGGTCGACGGCCTTCAGCACCGGGGTGAGCAGCATGGAGGCGACGGGCGACAGCAGCAGGGCCACCGCGGTCCCGAGCGCGAACCCGCCGACGACGTCCGTCGGATAGTGCACACCCATGAAGATCCGACAGAACCCTTCGAGCAGGGCGATCCCTATCCCGACGAGCCCGAACCGGCGGTGGGCGACGAACAGCCCGACGGCCATGGCCATCGTGAGGGTGGCGTGGTCGCTCACGAAGGAGTAGTCGGTCTTGCCGGAGACGAGCACCTCCAGCCCCTCGTGGTCGAGGAAGGGCCGGGGCCGTTCCACGAATCCCCGTATGGGCACGTTCACCAGTACGGCGATACCGGCGGCGAGCGGCGCCCAGATCAGGGCGGCGATGGAGGACGCGGCCTCCTCGGTCCCGCCGGGCCGCCGCCGGACCCCCCACCAGCACCACACGATCAGCAGCACCATGGCGAGCAGCAGCCCGTACTCGCCCACGAACTCGACGGTCCGGTCGAGCCAGTGCGGAGCGTCCTTCGCCAGCCCGTTGATGTCATAGAGCAGGTCGACGTCAGGGTTCGACCCGGATTCGGCGAGTCCAGCCATGGTGCTGCGGCCCCTTCGTCTTGTTCTGCTCGGCACACCTCACATGCGCCCGTCCAACAGGAACGCACGGCCCCGGTTGATACGTTCCACTCTCCACTGAATGATCACGCAGACGTTATCGAAGAGAGACAGATCCCCGCAGCTCAGGGGCCGGGTGCGGGGGTCCTTCAGACGGTCGTGGGGAGCGCTTTCGCGCCATCTTCGGTGACGCGGGTGGCCCCGAAGTACTCGGCCGTGTCGATGGGGTCGAACCGGATGACGGCCCCGGTGTACGGCGCGTTGATCATGTACCCGCCCCCCACGTAGATCCCCACGTGGTGGATGGCCCGCGAGTTGTTCGGGTCGGTGGAGAAGAACACCAGGTCGCCCGGCAGCAACTCGCTCCGCTGCGGATGCGGCCCCGCGTTGTACTGGTCGTTGGCGACCCGCGGCAGCGTGATCCCGACGCTCTCGTAGGCGGCCTTGGACAGCCCGGAGCAGTCGAACCGTCCTCCCTGGTCAGCGGTGCCGTTGCCGCCCCAGAGGTAGGGCGTGCCGAGCTTCTTCTGGGCGTAGTAGATGGCCCCCGCGGCCTGCTCGGACGGATCCACCCGGCTGACCGGCGCGGCGAAGGACTCCGCCAGGGTCGTGATCGTCTTCACATAGTTCCGGGTCTCCTTGTACGGCGGCACCCCCCCGTACCTGATGACCGCGTAGGCACCCGCGTTGTACGAGGCGAGCATGTTGTGCGTGGCGTCCCCGGGGACGTCCTTCACGTACGAGGCGAGCTGGCAGTCGTAGGACGCGGCCGACGGAATCGCGTCATTCGGGTCCCAGACGTCGCGGTCGCCGTCGCCGTCGCCGTCGATGCCGTGCGTGGCCCAGGTGCCCGGGATGAACTGCGCTATCCCCTGCGCGGCGGCGGCGCTCTGCGCCCTCGGGTTGAACCCGCTCTCCTGGTAGAGCTGGGCGGCGAGCAGGGCGGGGTTGATGGCGGAGCACAGATTGCCCCACTTCTCCACGAGCGTCCGGTAGGCGGCGGGCACGGCGCCCTTGGCCAGTGCTCTGCCCGCACCGCCCACCCCGCTCGTGGCGCTCCCGCCGACGAGGTACACCCCGATGACGAGCGCCATCATGAAGGCGGCACCGGAACTGACGGCGGCGGCCGCCACGATCCATGTCTTACGCACCGTCAACCGCCCCTCGCCGCCCGGGATTCCGCCCCCGACAGTGTAGAGGCGGCTCCCGTGCCGCGGGGTGATCACGAACAAGGAGAAACCGCACGTGGCGGCCGCACGCCCCACGCGACACGCGCACCGCCCCGACTCACCTTCCATGCAAGGGGGTTGCGCGTCGAACGGAACGCCTCATCCGGTCAGGAGGGGGCGTCGGGCCCCACCTTCCCGGGCGTCACGGTCGGGTCTCGCGTAAAGGGCGGCCCTGTGACGGCTCAAGCGCCCACCATCGAACGGCCTCGGATTGCCCATCGATCGCCATGATCGGGCAACGCGGGCACCGGACTTCGGGCTCGGACATACGTTCCACCCCGTGATCACCGACGACACCTCCCCCACCACCGCCCGCCGCGCCCTGCTGCGCGGTGGCATGGCCGGGGCCGTGGCCCTGGGCGGCGCGGCCCTCGGCACCGCCCCCGCGTCCGCCGCCACGTCCGCGCCCGGCGCCGGTCCCCGCACCACGCCGCGCCCCGGTACGGCCGAGGCGGCCTTGCGGGAACTGGCGGCCGGCAACCGCCGCTGGCGCACCTTCCGCGAGCGGCACCCGGACGAGACACCGGCCGTCCGAAGGAGCCTGACGACCGGTCAGCAGCCCTTCGCCCTCGTCCTCGGCTGCATCGACTCCCGTGTGCCGCCCGAGCTGGTCTTCGATCAGGGGCTGGGCGATCTGATGACCGTCCGCAGCGCGGGCGAGGTCCTGGACGAGGCCGTGCTCGGCAGCGTCGCGTACGGCGTGCTCGAACTGGACATACCCCTGGTCGTGGTCCTCGGCCACCAGTCGTGCGGAGCCGTGAAGGCGACCGTCCAGGCGGACCTCACCGGCACGAGTCTGCCCCGGCACATCCAGTACGTGGCCGACCAGATCACCCCGTACATCGACCGGACCAAGGAGGGCGACGCCCGCGTCGACTCGACCATCGACGCCAACACACGAGCCGTCCGCTCCCGCCTCGCCGCCGAACCCGACCTGGCGGCGCGGATCTCCGCCGGCGAGCTGGCCGTCGTCGGCGCGCGCTACGAGCTGACCACCCAGCTCGTCCACCGCATCGCGTGACGCCTCAGGGGCCGGAGGCCGCGTCCCGGTAGAGCTCCGCGGCCTCCGGCCCCAGGACCACGCTGTACGAGATGTCGGCCGTCGCCCCGCCCTGTTCGTGCCCGCCGAGGACGCCGACCACCTCCCCGTCGCCGTTCACCCAGGGGCTGCCGCTGGTTCCGCCGGTGAGGTCGGGGCAGTCGATGCGCTGCTGGGTGGAGTTGTGGGCGGTGGGCCGGTTCGTGCAGCGGACCGGCACCTCGAGGGAGTCGGGGTAGCCGGTGACGGTCACGGCGGTCGCCCCGGTGGTGGTACGCGTCGCGAACCGGTTGCCGCCGACCACGTCCTCGACGTCCTCGCCGCCCCGCTCGTCGAGGACGGCGAAGGCCACATCGCTGTCCTCGTCCTGCCCCTGCGCCCACCCGTCGGGCAGGAAGACCCGCTCGACCCGCCAGATCCCGTAGGGGGCCCTGCCGTCCCGGTATCCGGGGGCGAAGGCGAGCTCGCCCGCCCCGCCGAGGCAGTGCGCGGCGGTGACGATCAGGTCGCCGTGCGGACTGTGCACCACGGAAGCGGTGCAGAAGTGCTCACCGGCGAGTCTGCCCGCGTGGGCGTCCACGTCGGCGGCGGCGAACAGCGCACCGACCCGCTCCGACTGCGCCGTGGCCGCCGCGACGGCCGTCACCCCCAGGGGCCCGGGTCCACCGTCGGCGGCCGCCTCGGAGGCGGAGGTGACGGCCAGCAGGACGACCGCACCGAGCAGGGCGTTTCGCTTCATCGGGTTCACTGTGTCCCACGAAGGTGAGAGAAACGTCAGACGCATGGTTCTCCTACGACGCTACCCGCACTCCACCCACGGCACCTTTCCACCGGGGCGGGGATACGGTGGGCGGGTGGCTGACATCCCCTCCGACCTCATCTGGACCCGCGCGGCCCCTCCGGACGCGACCGGGCCCGGCCCCTGGATCGAGATCGCCTTCGGCGAGGGAGACGACGGCGAGGCTCCCGTCTACCTCCGAGAGACCAGTGACCCGGAGAACGTCGTCACGACGAACCGCAGAAAGTGGGACGCGTTCGTGCTGGGCGTTCAGGCAGGGGAATTCGACCATTTCGTCGAGGGTGTACTGGAAAACGACAGGACCGAATAGCGCGGCGGTATACCGAAGGGCCCCGTGGCAATGACCGACGGGGCCCTTCGTACCGGTGATCTGTCTACCAGCGGTACCAGCGGCCCTTCCGGCCACCATGTCCTGCAGGGCGGACCACGAAGCCCACCAGCCAGACCGCCAGCACGATGACGGCGATCCACCACAGGGCCTTGATGGCGAAGCCGGCACCGAAAAGGATGAGCGCGAGAAGCAGAACAACAAGCAGGGGAACCATGATTATCAACCTCCGCTGATTCAAGTGCCCCACGAAATCCCCTTCACGCCCTCAAATCTTCCATGTATATCTGCGGGATTCCCGGGAATACGGTTGGCCCGAATACGGCCGACGTCACAGAAGCAACGTCGCAGACACAGCGTCACAGAAAACGGCGGATGGGCATGACGGCGACCTCTCGCGCCCGCTGGAGCGTCGAGCGCCGCTTCCAGCGGCCCTCCCGGATCAGCGCGGCGGCCTTCAGGTCGTCGTCGAAGTGGCCGTCGAGCGTGGCCGTGAACTCCTGGTCCAGCACGGCGAGCATGATCTCCTCGTCGTGGTCGAGGGACCGGCGGTTGAAGTTGGTCGAGCCCACCAGCGCGGCGACGCCGTCGACGGTGATGACCTTGGCGTGCATCATCGTCGGCTGGTACTGGTAGATCTTCACGCCACAGGCGGTGAGGTCCTCGTAGTAGTGCTGACCTGCGAGCTGGCAGACCCGCTTGTCGGTGTGCGGACCGGGCAGCAGGATCTCCACCTCCACACCCCGCCGCGCGGTGGCGCACAGGAGTTCGATGAAGAAGACGTCCGGCGAGAAGTAGGCGGTGGCCAGCCGGAAGCGGTCCTCGGCGGACTCCAGCATCACCCGGATCAGGGTCTGCATGTCCTGCCAGCCGAAGCTGGCCGATCCACGGACCACCTGCACCACCGCGTCGCCCTGCGGACGGTGCGCGACGAACCGGTCGCGGTCGTCGAAGAGCTCGTCGTGGCATTCGGCCCAGTTCTGCGCGAAGGCGGCGGCGATGCCGTCCACGGCCGGCCCGCGGACCTCGACGTGGGTGTCACGCCATTCGCGCTCGTTGCGGGCGTTGCCGCACCACTCCTCGGCGATACCGACACCGCCGGTGAACGCCGCCTGCTCGTCCACGACGAGGACCTTGCGATGGCAGCGGTGGTTCTGCTTGAAGGGCGAAAGGGTCACGGGTCTGCGGAACCAGGCCACCTGCACCCCGGCCCGTTCCATCTCCTCCAGCAGCTCCTTCTCGATCAGCCGGCTGCCGAACCCGTCCAGCAGCAGCCTCACCCGCACACCCGCCTCGGCCCGGTCGGCCAGCGCCCGCGCGAACTCGCCGGCGATGTCTCCCCGCCAGTACACGAACGTCATCATGTCCACGGTGTGCTCGGCGGCCCGGATGGCCGCCAGCATCGCCGGAAAGATCTCGTCTCCGTTGCGCAGGGCGGTGAGCGCGTTGCCCTCGGTCGCCGCGATGCCGATCAGCCGCTCCAGGCGACGGCGTATCCGCACGGCACGCTCCTGGACGCGCTCCTGCACCCGCTCCGGTGCCGACGCGTCGGCAGCGGGGGCGATCAGCTCGGGCCGGTCCTGCGTACTGGTCATGAGGTCACCTGCCGGCACTCACCGAGGACAATGAGCCGCACTGCCCGGTCCGGCGCGGGGCGCGGCGAGCGGGCTGTACGCCCCGCACCACAACCCGCCCGGTGAGAGCGACGCCCGCCCGACCACCCCCTGTACCCCCGGCGATGTTCCGTACGCCTGACGTGGGCACGGCACGTCCGCGGATTCCGACCGCGAAGGGGGTGCTCTGCGAGAATATGACGTATGACTGCACGTCGAAGGGCCGTGCGGAGCGGAAGCCGGCTGGTCCCCCCGGACGCGGACGGCCACCGCGGCCAGGCCGCCGCACCGCAGGAACCGGCCGCGATCACCCACTGCGTCACAGCGGCACGATGACGAGCGGGACCGGCAACGGCGCGAGCGGCGGTCACCCGTCGCCCGAGGAGCTGCCCGGCGACGACCGGGCGGCGTCCTCCGCGCTGCTGGAGGACAGCGTCGAGGACCTGTACGAGCACGCGCCGTGCGGCTTCCTCTCCACGCTGCCGGACGGCACGATCGCGAAGATCAACGCGACCCTGCTGCACTGGCTCGGCCACGCCCGCGGCGACCTGGTGGGCCGCAGGACGTTCTCCGACCTGCTGACCGTGGGGGGCCGCATCTACCACGAGACCCACTTCGGCCCCCTGCTGCGCATGCAGGGCGAGATCAGCGGGATCGCCCTGGAACTCGAGGCGGCCGACGGCAGCCGTCTGCCCGTCCTGGTCACCTCCACGGTCAAGTCAGGCAGCGACGGACAGCCGGTGATGATCCGCACCACCGTCTTCGACGCCCGCGACCGGCGCGCCTACGAGACCGAACTGCTGCGTGCCCGCCGGCAGGCGGAGGACGAACGCGCGGAGCTCATGCGCCTCAACGCCACACTCCAGCAAACCCTGCTGCCTCCGGCGCTGGTGAACGTGCCCGGACTGGACGTGGCCGCGCACTACCACATCGCCTCCCCCGACAAGGTCGGCGGCGACTTCTACGATCTCTTCCCGCTCGCCGCGGGGACCTGGGGGCTGTTCCTGGGCGACGTCTGCGGCAAGGGCGCCGCGGCCGCGGCGGTCACCTCCCTGGCCCGCTACACCCTGCGTGCCGCCGCGGTCTACGACCCCGACCCGGTCGCCGTCCTGACCAACCTCAACACCGTGCTCAACCACGAGTACAACGGTGACGACCCCCGCTTCTGCACCGTCGTCTTCGGACTGCTCACGCCCGACACCGGTCACGGCGGCTTCCGCGTCACTCTGGCCGGCGGCGGCCACCCCCCGGCCCTGCTCCTGCGGGCGGACGGCAGCGTCGCCCACCTGGACACCCCCGGCGGACAGCTCCTCGGCGTCCTGCCCGACGCCCACATCGCCACCATCACCGTCCACCTCGAGGCGGGCGACACCCTGCTGCTCCACACCGACGGCCTCACCGAGGCGCACACGGCCGCGAACAGCGACGACGACCGCTACGGGGACGAGGCGCTCCTCGACTTCGCCCGGGCTCTCGCGCCCACCACCGCGACCGACGCCGTCGCCGCGATCCGCGAGCTGCTCGACACCTTCGGCACCGGCGTCGACGACGACACGGCCGTCCTCGCCATCAGCGTGCCCCGGCCCTGAGGCGCCGACGCCGCAGTCCCCGCACGTCCCCACGGCCCGGCCGCGACAGCGCCGGGCCGTCCGAGGTCAAGCGCCGGCCATCGCCGCACCATCCGCCCGCCATTGATCAGCAATCCCCGAACCCCCTTCAGTATTGCGGAAGTCAGGATTCCGCCACCCATCTTGTTGTCGCGTACTCAACAAGGGAACAGTCGTCCGCGGGCCGCCGCCCGCCACCGGGGACCACGTACCGGTGGCACGCACCACCCCCCACCCGCACCGCCCCTGTCACCCCATCTTCAGGAGCTGTCCGTTGCGTACGACGACTTCCCCCAACTCCTCCGCCATATCCGGCAGATGGCGCCGCATCGGCGCCTCGGCCCTCGGCACCGCCGCCCTCGTGCTCGCCGGATTCGGCACCGCGGCCCACGCGAGCGCGGCACCCACCGCCCCCACCAAGTCCACGCCCGACAAGGTCACTTGGGCGGCCACCCCCTGTGCCACCCCCCAGCACAAGGGCGACCTGGCCTGTAACTCCTTCCGCGTGACCGGCGGCACCACGGCCTTCCAGAAGGAACGCGCCGCCGAGACCGGCAAGGCCGCCCAGGTCACCCCGAAGGCCGCTGCCGCGACCCCCACCGGCTACGGCCCGTCCGACCTCCAGGACGCCTACGGCCTGACCGACGCGGCCTCGGCCGACGGCTCAGGCGAGACCATCGCGATCGTCGACGCCTACGACGACCCCAACGCCGCCGCCGACCTCGCCAAGTACCGCACGTACTACGGCCTCCCCGCCTGCACGGTCGCCAACGGCTGCTTCAAGAAGGTGAGCCAGAGCGGCTCCACCACCTCCCTCCCCAGCGCCGACAGCGGCTGGGCCGAGGAGGAGTCACTCGACCTCGACATGGCCGGCGCCGTCTGCCCGAACTGCAACATCCTGCTCGTCGAGGCCACCTCCGCGTCCATGGCCAACCTCGGCAAGGCCGTGAACGAGGCCGTGGCCCTGGGCGCCAAGTTCGTCTCCAACAGCTACGGCGGCTCGGAGTCCTCCTCGGACACGTCGTACGACACCTCGTACTTCAAGCACGCGGGCGTCGCCATCACCGTCAGCGCCGGTGACGAGGGCTACGGCGCCGAATACCCGGCCGCCTCCAAGTACGTGACGTCCGTCGGCGGCACCGCCCTGTCCACGTCCTCCACGACCCGCGGGTGGACCGAGAAGGTCTGGAACACCAGCTCCACCGAGGGCACCGGCTCCGGCTGCTCCGCCTACGACACCAAGCCGACCTGGCAGACCGACACGGGCTGCGCCAAGCGCACCGTCTCCGACGTCTCTGCCGTGGCCGACCCGGCGACCGGCGTCTCGGTCTACGACTCCTACGGCGTCACCGCCGGCTGGTACACCTTCGGCGGCACCAGCGCCTCCGCGCCGATCATCGCCGCGGTCTACGCCCTCGCCGGCACCCCGGGCAGCGGCGACTACCCGGCCTCCTACCCCTACGCGGCCGCCGGCACCTCCGCCCTGAACGACGTCACCAGCGGCAGCAACGGCACCTGCTCCTCGAGCGCCGCCTACCTCTGCACCGCCAAGTCGGGCTACGACGGCCCCACCGGCCTCGGCACCCCGCAGGGCACGGACGCCTTCACCGGCTGACCCGCCGTCAGGCGAAAGCCACAACAGAACAGCCACCGTGGGCCGTGGGGGCCACACGTGGTGAAAGGACGAGCGGGCCGCGGCATCCAGCCGTGGCCCGTTCGCCATGCCCGGTGTGCGCAACGTCATGAGAACATCGAAACGTACGCTCACCCGACCAGCCGTCAGAAACGGCGCAGGGCCGTGAAGTGGGCTAACGACGGAACCACACCACAGGTTCCGCTCCGGCCTCATTGCCCGGCGTGACCTGCCGTGATACACAGAGTGACCATACGAGCTATTCGTACGACTCCCGTCCGCCAATGACGCCAAGTCGACATACGACGGCGCCTTTGTCGGCGAGAATGAGGCGTGACCTCTGCACACCCGCAGAGGAACTGCGGAACTACCCATCAGGGGCGGTGACTTACATGCTGTTCGCGGCCGACAAAGGCGATATCAACACCATCATCGGTGGGATCGCTCCGGACTGGGGGCCCTTCGGCAGCCTGGGCAACGAGGCCAAGGTGATGATCGAGGTCGTGATGGCGGTCGCCATCCTCCTCTGCCTCGGCATCGCCATCTGGGGCGCGGCCAAGCAGCGCATCGGCGCTACCGCCCTGCGGGACACCTTCAGTGCGGAACAGGGCAAGGGCCTCATCATCGCCGGGCTGACAGGGGTCTTCATCATCGGCTCCCTCGGGACGCTGTTCACCATCGTGTACGGCATGGCCGTGTAGCCGCGGCCTCCGCACCACCCCCAGTACCGTCCGGGCACGCCCGGCCCGCCACCCCCACCCACCTGTCGTGCCCACCGGCTGAGGTTGCGTTTCCCTGATGTCCCTGATGTCGAGTCACCACACCGCGCCCGCGCGGGAACCAGCACGGCTACCGTCGTACTTGTACGCGTCCCGGTACGGCAGCGAGGGGGCCTACGCGGCATGACTCCCGGCGACGAACACGACTACGGCGAATCCGCGCGCTCCGACGAGGGGCACGGGTACGGCAGGACCCGCCTCCGACTGCCCGAGAACGACCCCTACGGCGGCGCCCGCAGAGGCGGCCGTTCGTCCTCACGGAGCCTGGTCACGGTGGTCGGCGTCGTCGTCCTCCTCATCGCGGCGATCGCCTTCGCGAACCGCGGAGGAGACGATTCCTCTTCCACCTCGGCCAACGGCACGACCGGCGACAAGCCGGACGCGACCAGCACGGCGGCCACCGGCACGAAGCCGGTGGACGCGAAGACGGGCGGCATCCCCTCGGGGTTCGCACACACCCAGCAGGGTGCCCAGTCGGCCGCCGCCAACTACGCGGTGGCGCTCGGCTCGACCGGGATGTTCCGGACGGACAGCCGGCACGACCTCGTCGACACCGTCTACACCACCGCCGCCGCGGCCAGACTTCAGGGCGCCATGGACCAGGCGTACTCGACCGACTTCCTCGCCAAGATGGGCCTGGACGCCGACGGGAACGCCCCGCAGGGCGAGACCTTCGTCTCCCGGGTGGTACCCGTGGGCACCACGCCCCAGGCCTACTCGGCCACCACCGCCAAGGTCGCCGTCTGGTACCTGGGCCTCATCGGCATGTCCGGGACGAGTTCCACCGACCCCGTCACCTCGTCATGGAAGACGTGGACCTTCGACCTCCAGTGGACCGACGGTGACTGGAAGATCGTCAGCGACGAGCAGAAGGACGGGCCCGCCCCCGTCCCCGGCGACGACCAGGCCGCCACCTCCGACGAGATCAGCAAGGCCATCGAGGAGTACGGAGGGTTCACGTATGCCCGCTAACCCGCGCCGCCTGCTCACGCTCGCCGGAGCCGTGACGGCCGTCCAGACCTCGGCCGTCCTGCTGGCCACCCGCGCCTTCGCGGCCCCGACGCCCGACCCGACGCCCTCCTCCTCGCCCTCCCCGTCCGGCAGCCTGGACTGCAGGCTCATCTCCGGCGAGGCCAAGAAGTACTGCGAGAGGGGCAACGCGGACTCGGGCGCCACCACCAACCCCGGCGTCTCCGACACCCTCGACCCCCTCTCCTCCCTCGCCAAGGGCTGTGCCGACGCCGCGTCCTGGACCGTCGACAAGCTCAGCGAGGCCGTCAAGGACACCGCGAACGTCGACTTCACCAACGAGCGGTTCCTCAAGCAGTACGCCGTCGTCTTCGCCGCCTCGACCGTCCTGACCCTCCTGCTGTGGCTGCTGGCCGTCGCCAAGAGGGCGGTGCGCGGAGTCCCCCTGACCACCGCCATCGGCGAAGCCGTCGGCTTCCTCTGGCTGACCGTCCTGGCCTCCGCCTTCACCCCCCTCATCCTCTACACGGTCGTATCCGCCACCGACGGCATCACCGACGTCCTCGCGAAGACCACCGGCAACCAGACCGACACGTTCTTCGGCACCTTCTCCGCAGCCCTGTCCAAGGGCGAGGACATCGGCGGCGGCCCGATCATGCTGATCGTGGTGTCCCTGGTGTCGATCCTCGCGGCCGGGGTGCTGTGGCTGGAGCTCGTCATCCGGGCCGCCCTGCTCTACGTGGGCGCCCTGCTCGGCACCGTCGTCTACGCGGGCCTGGTCGACAAGAACCTGTGGAGCCACGTCCGCCGCTGGGCCGGCATCATGATCGCCGTCATCCTGGTCAAACCGGTCATCGTGATCGTGCTCGGCCTCGCCGGGGCACTGTCCACCGCCGAGGGCCCGAACGCCTTCTCCGCCGTCGTCTCCGGCCTCTCCATCATCCTGCTCGCCATCTTCGCCAGCGCGATGATCTACCGCTTCGTCCCCGGCTTCGGCGACGAGATCGCCGGCTCCCGCAACAACCGCATCATGCAGGGCGCCGAGGGCAAGGCGGCGGCCGTCATCAGCTCCCCGGCGACCCTCGTCGCCCAGGGCATCAAGGCGCACAGCACCCGTGCGGACAACAACGGCGGCCAGTCCGGGTCCTCCGGCGCCCGCCCCTCCAACCCCGCCTCCGGCGGCGTCGCCGCGCACAGTTCGCGCACCCCGAACGGGGGCGGCGGATCTGTCCCCTCCGCCGCACCCGCTCCCCGCGCGAGCAGCCCGGTCAACACCCCGCACGCGAGCAACACCCGCAACAGCAGCAACAACCGCACGGGAGGTGAAGGGCGTTGACGGCTGATTCCCACGTGTCCCACGCGATCACGCCCCGCCGTACATATCTGATCGGCCGCGCCCGGCCGAACGCGATCGTCGGCCGCAACCGCGAGACCGGCGAGATCGCGCTCATCGTCGTCGGCGCGTTCCTCGGCATGATGTGCGGCCTTCTCGTCCCCGTCCTCGCCCTGCGGATCGTGCTGCTCAGCGGCTTCCCGATGATCGCGCTGGCCGCCGTCTACGTGCCGTACAAGCACCGCACGTTCTACAAGTGGTTCGAGATCAACCGCAGCTACAAGCGCACCCTGCGCCAGGGCACGGCCTACCGCTCCACGGTCATGGAGGCGGGCACCCGGCTCGACGGCCAGGAGATCGAGATCGGCCCGCCCCCGGGCATCGGCCGCATCAGCTGGCTGGCCGCCCCCTTCGGCCCCGACGAGATCGCCGTACTCCTGCACGCCGACCGCCGCACGGTGACGGCCGCCATCGAGATCGAGGGCCCGGGCGTCGGCCTGCGCGACAGCGAGGACCAGGAGGCCCTGGTCGACCGCTTCGGCACCCTCCTCAAGCACGTGGCGAACGGCGACGGCTTCGTCACCCGCATCCAGATGCTCGCCCGCACCCTCCCCGCCGACCCCGACGCCCACGCCAAGGACGTCGCCGTCCGCGGGGACGAGAAAACCCCCGACTGGCTGGCCCGCTCCTACGACCAGCTCCAGTCCATGGTGTCCACGAGCAGCGAGCAGCACCGCGCCTACCTCGTCGCCTGTATGCACTACACCCGCGAACTGGCCGCCGAGGCCCACGCCATGGCCCGCGCCGCCCGCCCCCGGTCGGGCCGCAAACTGGACCGCGACGCGGGCCTGGCGGTGGTCATGGCCCGCGAGCTGACGGACATCTGCTCCCGCCTCCAGGAGGCGGACATCCGCGTCCGCCAGCCCCTGGGCCAGGGCCGGCTGTCCTCCCTCGTCCACTCCATGTACGACCCGGACCACCCCATCGACCACATCCAGGCGATGACCAAGCGCAACGCCTGGCCGGCCGAGCTGGACGCCATGGAGCCGACCTACCTCCAGGCCAAGACCCGCGAGTCGTCGACCCGTGCCCCGTGGTGCCATGCCACGGCCTGGGTGAAGGAGTGGCCGATGACCCCGGTGGGCGTCAACTTCCTGGCACCGCTCCTCGTCCACACCCCGGACGTCATCCGTACCGTCGCCGTGACCATGGACCTCGAACCCACCGAGGTCGCCATCGAACGCATGCTGACGGAGAAGACGAACGACGACGCCGAGGCGAGCCGGGCCGCCAAGATGAACCGCACCGTCGACCCACGCGACGTGGCAGCCCACTCCCGGCTGGACCAGCGCGGTGAGGACCTGGCGTCCGGCGCGGCCGGGGTGAACCTGGTCGGCTACATCACCGTCTCCTCCCGCAATCCCGAGGCCCTCGCCCGCGACAAACGGACGATAAGGGCGTCGGCCGGCAAGTCGTACCTGAAGCTGGAATGGTGCGACCGAGAGCACCACCGGGCGTTCGTGAACACCCTCCCGTTCGCCACCGGAATCCGAAGGTAGGGGCTGATGAGCTGATGCGGGATCCGCTGTCCGTCCTCACGGACGCCTTCACCTCCTTCCTCTTCGGCAAGGTCGAGACGACCCGGCTGCCGGTGCGTACCTCCACGGGCCAGGCCCAGGCGGTGTACCTGCCGACGGCCGCCCCCGGCCTCGGCGACTCCGGCGTCATCATCGGCCGCGAGGTCTACTCCGGGAAGGGCTACATCTACGACCCCTTCCAGCTGTACGGCCAGCAGCTCCCCGCCCCGCACTGGCTGGTCCTCGGCGAGTCCGGGAACGGCAAGTCGGCGCTGGAGAAGACCTACGTCATGCGCCAGCTGCGCTTCCGCGACCGCCAGGTCGTCGTCCTGGACGCCCAGGGCGAGGACGGCGTCGGCGAATGGAACCTCATCGCGCAGGCGATGGGAATAACTCCTATCCGCCTGGACCCGGCAGCCGCCCTCGACCACGGCATCCGCCTCAACCCGCTGGACCCGTCGATCACCACCACCGGCCAACTGGCGCTGCTGCGCACCATCATCGAGGTGGCGATGGGCCACGGCCTGGACGAACGCTCCGGCTTCGCGCTCAAGGTCGCCCACGCCTACGTCAACGAGACGATCGTGGAGCGCCAGCCCGTCCTTACCGACATCGTCGAACAACTGCGCCACCCCGAGCCGGAGTCGGCGGAGGCGATGAACGTCGCCATAGACGATGTACGGGCCTGGGGCCTGGACGTGGCACTGGTCCTGGACCGCCTGGTCGACGGTGACCTCAGGGGCATGTTCGACGGCCCCACGACGGTGGGCATCGACCTGGACGCTCCACTGATCGTGTTCGATCTGTCCCACATCGACCGCAACTCGATCGCCATGCCGATCCTGATGGCGATCGTCGGGGTCTGGCTGGAGCACACCTGGATCCGCCCCGACCGGAAGAAGCGCATCTTCCTGGTCGAGGAGGCCTGGCACATCATCAACAGCCCGTTCGTGGCCCAGCTGTTCCAGCGACTGCTGAAGTTCGGCCGTCGCCTCGGCCTGTCGTTCGTGGCGGTCGTCCACCACCTGTCCGACGTGGTGGACGGAGCCGCGGCGAAGGAAGCCGCGGCCATCCTGAAGATGGCGTCGACCCGGACCATCTACGCCCAGAAGGCGGACGAGGCGAGGGCGACGGGCCGGGTCATCGGCCTGCCCAGATGGGCGGTGGAGATCATCCCCACCCTCACCCCGGGCATCGCGGTCTGGGACGTCAACGGCAATGTGCAGGTGGTGAAACACCTGATCACCGAGACGGAACGGCCACTCGTCTTCACCGACCGGGCGATGACGGAATCCTCCACCGACCGCACCATGTCCGACGACGACGCACTGCTCGCCGCCGAACTGGAACAGGAACGACGGGCGGCGGCCTTCATGGAACAGCACCTGGCCGACTTGGACGGCTCGTCCGAGTCGACGGTGGCGTAGCGCGGAAGAGGGGGTCGCCATGAGACCGGGAGACGAGCAGCGCCGCGACCCCGGCCACGGCCAGGGAGGCATCCCCGACGGCCTGTTGGTCGGGATACTCGCCTTCCTGCTCGGCATGACCCTGCTGGTCTGGACGGCGACCGGCCTGGCGGCCCTCTTCGCGCACGGCTCCTGGCCGGCGGGCGTCACCTTCGCCCGCACCCCGCTGGCCATGCGCCACCTCATCGCCCGGCCCCACGACATCCCCGGCGCCTGGCCCGAAGCGGAGGCTGCGGACTTCTCGGGCTACGGGCTGTTCTGGGGCCTGTTCATCGGCCAGGTGATGATCCTGCTCGTCCTCACGGTGTTCGTGATGGGGACACTCGCCCGTTGGCGGGCCGTACGAGCGAGGAAGCGCGCAGATCTCGCACCGGCTCCGGCGCCGGTCCAGGAGACCGTGACGCCACCGACGCACCACGAGGTGCCGACCCAACGCGTCGAGACCGCCCCCAGGACGGATGCCGAGCCGCCGACACCGACGCAGCCCCTTCAGCCGACGCCGGCCACGCCGGCCGCCTCGCTCGAACCGTCCCTCCAACCGCAACAGCAACAACAGCCCTCGACATCGGCTGCCGCCGCCCTGTTCCCGGCTGTTCCAGGTGAACGGGTTGCCGGATGGGAAGCCAACCGCTTCGAGGGCGCGGCGCACTACGCCCCGCCGGAGACCCGCCACGCGACGGCGATCCAAGCCATCCGGGACGCCGAGGGCCCCGCCGTCATCCTCACCTCCAGCCCCACCCTCTGGGAGGAGACCAAGGACGCCCGAGCCAAACTGGGCCCGGTCCACCTCTACGACCCCGGCCACCTCTGCGACACCCCGGCCCGCCTCCACTGGTCCCCCACCACGGGCTGCGAGGACAAACAGACCGCGATCTCGCGCGCGACGGCGCTCCTCGCCCCCGTACGTCCCGCCTCGCGGCTCGACCAGGCGGTCAGCGACACCGCCGAAATCCTCCTGCGCAGCTACCTGCACGCCGCGGCCGTCGACGGCCGCACCATCCGCCACGTCCACCGCTGGTCCCAGGGCACCGGCATCCAGGAAGCCGTCCGCACCCTCCGGACCAACCCCAAGGCCGCCCCGGGCGCTGCGGGCGAACTCGAAGCCGCCCTCACCGCCCACCCCGAACGCCGGGACATCGCCCAGGAACTGACTTCCCGTGCCCTCTCCGCCCTGTCCACGGTGAACATCCGCGAGGCGTGCACTCCCAACCGAACTGACGCCCTCGCCTTGGATTCCTTCGTGGACGAAGGGGGAAGTCTCTATGTGCTCGGTGAATCAATCGAGGACCCCAGGACCAGTCCCGGCGCGATGCCGCTCCTGACGGCCCTCGTCTCCAGCGTGGTCGAGCGCGGCCGGCGCATGGCCGAACGGTCATCCTCCGGTCGCCTCGACCCACCAATGTCCCTGGTGCTCGACGACGTGGCGGCCGTGGCCCCCATCCCCCAACTCCCGGACCTGCTGGCCACGGGCACCGACCGGGGCCTGCCGACCCTGGCCCTGCTCCGCTCCCGCGAACAGGCCAAGGCCCGCTGGCCGCACCACGACCTACCGGTCTGACGCCTCGGGGCGCTCGAGGACGAACTCGTGCTCGGTCTCGGTCTCCCCGGTCCCCTGCCCCAACGGCACGGTCCGCCCGCTCGGTATGAACCCCGCCTTGCGGTAAGCCCCCTGCGCCCGCTCGTTCTTCTCGTGGACGATGAGCCGCACCCGCTCGACCCCCGACCGCCAGGCCCAGTCGACGGCAGCGTCGAGCAGCGCCCGCGTCATCCCGCCGCCACGCCACTCGTCCCGCACATAGACCCCGACGATGTGCCCCTGCCGCCGTTCCACGGGGAAACCGGCCCAGTCGACGGTCCCCGCCTCCTCCAGGAGCAGGGTGACCGTCCCCGCCCACTGCCCGTCCTCCGCCTCGGCGACGAACTGACGTACGCCGGCAGCCCCCTCGGCCGCTCCGGCCGCCCGCTCCTGCCAGAAGGAGTCGGGGCGCACCGCGGCAGCCTCATATGTCTCCAGAAAGGCCAGCGGTGCCACCGGATCCCTGAGTGCGAGCAACCGCAGGTCCTTCACCAGGGCCCACTCTTCAGCCCGCACGACCCGAACCACATAGGTGTACATAGAATGCACCGTAACGCAGAAAACCCCCGCACCGTGAGGTGCGGGGGTTTCTCGTAATATTTGTTCGGCGGTGTCCTACTCTCCCACAGGGTCCCCCCTGCAGTACCATCGGCGCTGTAAGGCTTAGCTTCCGGGTTCGGAATGTAACCGGGCGTTTCCCTCACGCTATGACCACCGAAACACTATGAAACTGTCCAGCCGCACCATACCGTGACCATGGCATGGGGCTGTTCGTGGTTTCAGAACCAACACAGTGGACGCGAGCAACTGAGGACAAGCCCTCGGCCTATTAGTACCAGTCAGCTTCACCCATTACTGGGCTTCCACATCCGGCCTATCAACCCAGTCGTCTACTGGGAGCCTTAACCCCTCAAGGGGGTGGGAATACTCATCTCGAAGCAGGCTTCCCGCTTAGATGCTTTCAGCGGTTATCCCTCCCGAACGTAGCCAACCAGCCATGCCCTTGGCAGAACAACTGGCACACCAGAGGTTCGTCCGTCCCGGTCCTCTCGTACTAGGGACAGCCCTTCTCAATATTCCTGCGCGCGCAGCGGATAGGGACCGAACTGTCTCACGACGTTCTAAACCCAGCTCGCGTACCGCTTTAATGGGCGAACAGCCCAACCCTTGGGACCGACTCCAGCCCCAGGATGCGACGAGCCGACATCGAGGTGCCAAACCATCCCGTCGATATGGACTCTTGGGGAAGATCAGCCTGTTATCCCCGGGGTACCTTTTATCCGTTGAGCGACGGCGCTTCCACAAGCCACCGCCGGATCACTAGTCCCGACTTTCGTCCCTGCTCGACCCGTCGGTCTCACAGTCAAGCTCCCTTGTGCACTTACACTCAACACCTGATTGCCAACCAGGCTGAGGGAACCTTTGGGCGCCTCCGTTACTCTTTAGGAGGCAACCGCCCCAGTTAAACTACCCATCAGACACTGTCCCTGATCCGGATCACGGACCCAGGTTAGACATCCAGCACGACCAGAGTGGTATTTCAACGACGACTCACCGTGAACTGGCGTCCACGTTTCAAAGTCTCCCACCTATCCTACACAAGCCGAACCGAACACCAATATCAAACTGTAGTAAAGGTCCCGGGGTCTTTCCGTCCTGCTGCGCGAAACGAGCATCTTTACTCGTAGTGCAATTTCACCGGGCCTATGGTTGAGACAGTCGAGAAGTCGTTACGCCATTCGTGCAGGTCGGAACTTACCCGACAAGGAATTTCGCTACCTTAGGATGGTTATAGTTACCACCGCCGTTTACTGGCGCTTAAGTTCTCAGCTTCGCCACAACGAATTGTGACTAACCGGTCCCCTTAACGTTCCAGCACCGGGCAGGCGTCAGTCCGTATACATCGCCTTACGGCTTCGCACGGACCTGTGTTTTTAGTAAACAGTCGCTTCTCGCTGGTCTCTGCGGCCACCCCCAGCTCGAGCAGCAAGTGCTCTCACCAGACGTGGCCCCCCTTCTCCCGAAGTTACGGGGGCATTTTGCCGAGTTCCTTAACCATAGTTCACCCGAACGCCTCGGTATTCTCTACCTGACCACCTGAGTCGGTTTAGGGTACGGGCCGCCATGAAACTCGCTAGAGGCTTTTCTCGACAGCATAGGATCATCCACTTCGCCACAATCGGCTCGGCATCAGGTCTCAGACTATATGGCGTGCGGATTTGCCTACACACCGTCCTACACCCTTACCCCGGGACAACCACCGCCCGGGATGGACTACCTTCCTGCGTCACCCCATCACTCACCTACTGCAAGTCTGGTTCGTCGGCTCCACCACTTTCCTTTCCCCGAAGGGTCCGGAACGGCTTCACGGACTTAGCATCGCCTGGTTCGATGTTTGACGCTTCACAGCGGGTACCGGAATATCAACCGGTTATCCATCGACTACGCCTGTCGGCCTCGCCTTAGGTCCCGACTTACCCTGGGCAGATCAGCTTGACCCAGGAACCCTTAGTCAATCGGCGCACACGTTTCTCACGTGTGTATCGCTACTCATGCCTGCATTCTCACTCGTGAACCGTCCACAACTCGCTTCCGCGGCTGCTTCACCCGGCACACGACGCTCCCCTACCCATCACAGCGGGCGTTGGCCCTATAGCTGCAATGACACGACTTCGGCGGTACGCTTGAGCCCCGCTACATTGTCGGCGCGGAATCACTAGACCAGTGAGCTATTACGCACTCTTTCAAGGGTGGCTGCTTCTAAGCCAACCTCCTGGTTGTCTGTGCGACTCCACATCCTTTCCCACTTAGCGTACGCTTAGGGGCCTTAGTCGATGCTCTGGGCTGTTTCCCTCTCGACCATGGAGCTTATCCCCCACAGTCTCACTGCCGCGCTCTCACTTACCGGCATTCGGAGTTTGGCTAAGGTCAGTAACCCGGTAGGGCCCATCGCCTATCCAGTGCTCTACCTCCGGCAAGAAACACACGACGCTGCACCTAAATGCATTTCGGGGAGAACCAGCTATCACGGAGTTTGATTGGCCTTTCACCCCTAACCACAGGTCATCCCCCAGGTTTTCAACCCTGGTGGGTTCGGTCCTCCACGAAGTCTTACCTCCGCTTCAACCTGCCCATGGCTAGATCACTCCGCTTCGGGTCTTGAGCGTGCTACTGAAACGCCCTATTCGGACTCGCTTTCGCTACGGCTTCCCCACTCGGGTTAACCTCGCAACACACCGCAAACTCGCAGGCTCATTCTTCAAAAGGCACGCAGTCACGAGACACCAAGCAAGCTTGATGTCCGACGCTCCCACGGCTTGTAGGCACACGGTTTCAGGTACTATTTCACTCCGCTCCCGCGGTACTTTTCACCATTCCCTCACGGTACTATCCGCTATCGGTCACCAGGGAATATTTAGGCTTAGCGGGTGGTCCCGCCAGATTCACACGGGATTTCTCGGGCCCCGTGCTACTTGGGTGTCTCTCAAACGAGCCGTTGACGTTTCGACTACGGGGGTCTTACCCTCTACGCCGGACCTTTCGCATGTCCTTCGCCTACATCAACGGTTTCTGACTCGTCTCACAGCCGGCAGACTGTGAAAGAGAGATCCCACAACCCCGTACACGCAACCCCTGCCGGGTCTCACACGTATACGGTTTGGCCTCATCCGGTTTCGCTCGCCACTACTCCCGGAATCACGGTTGTTTTCTCTTCCTGCGGGTACTGAGATGTTTCACTTCCCCGCGTTCCCTCCACACTGCCTATGTGTTCAGCAGCGGGTGACAGCCCATGACGACTGCCGGGTTTCCCCATTCGGAAACCCCCGGATCAAAGCCTGGTTGACGACTCCCCGGGGACTATCGTGGCCTCCCACGTCCTTCATCGGTTCCTGGTGCCAAGGCATCCACCGTGCGCCCTTAAAAACTTGGCCACAGATGCTCGCGTCCACTGTGCAGTTCTCAAACAACGACCAGCCACCCATCACCCCGAACCCTTAACGGATCCGAGTGCACTGGGGCCGGCATCAGAAGGACGAGCAAACGCTCGCACCCTCAGATACCCAACAGCGTGCCCGGCACCCTCGCCACTCGTGATCAGCTTTCCACGCTCCGAAGAACAGTACTTGCAGCCCGAGATGACTGAGAATGCCGAATAATCAACGTTCCACCCATGAGCAACCAGCATCGGACGTACGCCGATGTACTGGCCTCTGACCGGGCAAGCCCGGTAAGAAGTGCTCCTTAGAAAGGAGGTGATCCAGCCGCACCTTCCGGTACGGCTACCTTGTTACGACTTCGTCCCAATCG
Organism: Streptomyces sp. NBC_00080; assembly: GCF_045041255.1. Classification (NCBI taxonomy): domain Bacteria; kingdom Bacillati; phylum Actinomycetota; class Actinomycetes; order Kitasatosporales; family Streptomycetaceae; genus Streptomyces; species Streptomyces sp. NBC_00080. The sequence goes on along the minus strand of NZ_CP108235.1, from coordinate 5,038,457 downwards.
CCAGTCCCACCTTCGACAGCTCCCTCCCACAAGGGGTTGGGCCACCGGCTTCGGGTGTTACCGACTTTCGTGACGTGACGGGCGGTGTGTACAAGGCCCGGGAACGTATTCACCGCAGCAATGCTGATCTGCGATTACTAGCAACTCCGACTTCATGGGGTCGAGTTGCAGACCCCAATCCGAACTGAGACCGGCTTTTTGAGATTCGCTCCACCTCACGGTTTCGCAGCTCTTTGTACCGGCCATTGTAGCACGTGTGCAGCCCAAGACATAAGGGGCATGATGACTTGACGTCGTCCCCACCTTCCTCCGAGTTGACCCCGGCAGTCTCCTGTGAGTCCCCATCACCCCGAAGGGCATGCTGGCAACACAGAACAAGGGTTGCGCTCGTTGCGGGACTTAACCCAACATCTCACGACACGAGCTGACGACAGCCATGCACCACCTGTACACCGACCACAAGGGGGCGCCTGTCTCCAGACGTTTCCGGTGTATGTCAAGCCTTGGTAAGGTTCTTCGCGTTGCGTCGAATTAAGCCACATGCTCCGCTGCTTGTGCGGGCCCCCGTCAATTCCTTTGAGTTTTAGCCTTGCGGCCGTACTCCCCAGGCGGGGAACTTAATGCGTTAGCTGCGGCACCGACGACGTGGAATGTCGCCAACACCTAGTTCCCACCGTTTACGGCGTGGACTACCAGGGTATCTAATCCTGTTCGCTCCCCACGCTTTCGCTCCTCAGCGTCAGTAATGGCCCAGAGATCCGCCTTCGCCACCGGTGTTCCTCCTGATATCTGCGCATTTCACCGCTACACCAGGAATTCCGATCTCCCCTACCACACTCTAGTCTGCCCGTATCGAATGCAGACCCGGGGTTAAGCCCCGGGCTTTCACATCCGACGCGACAGACCGCCTACGAGCTCTTTACGCCCAATAATTCCGGACAACGCTTGCGCCCTACGTATTACCGCGGCTGCTGGCACGTAGTTAGCCGGCGCTTCTTCTGCAGGTACCGTCACTTTCGCTTCTTCCCTGCTGAAAGAGGTTTACAACCCGAAGGCCGTCATCCCTCACGCGGCGTCGCTGCATCAGGCTTTCGCCCATTGTGCAATATTCCCCACTGCTGCCTCCCGTAGGAGTCTGGGCCGTGTCTCAGTCCCAGTGTGGCCGGTCGCCCTCTCAGGCCGGCTACCCGTCGTCGCCTTGGTGAGCCATTACCTCACCAACAAGCTGATAGGCCGCGGGCTCATCCTTCACCGCCGGAGCTTTTAACCCCCACCCATGCGAGTGGAAGTATTATCCGGTATTAGACCCCGTTTCCAGGGCTTGTCCCAGAGTGAAGGGCAGATTGCCCACGTGTTACTCACCCGTTCGCCACTAATCCCCACCGAAGTGGTTCATCGTTCGACTTGCATGTGTTAAGCACGCCGCCAGCGTTCGTCCTGAGCCAGGATCAAACTCTCCGTGAATGTTTACCGGTAATCCGGTCGACACCACGAGAGCGGAACAGCCGGGCGGAATAAGCCCGGCCGTTCACAGCGTCCTCGCTGTGTTTTGTTTCAAAGGAACCTCATCCTCGGCTATCACTGCCGGGGACGGGGTATCAACATATCTGGCGTTGATTTTTGGCACGCTGTTGAGTTCTCAAGGAACGGACGCTTCCTTTGTACTCACCCGAGAGACTCTCTCAGGCTTTCCTCCGGGCGCTTCCCTTCGGTCTTGCGTTTCCGACTCTATCAGATCTTTTCTCGACCCGATTTCCTCGGTGCTTTCCAGGCTCCCGCTTTTGTTTCGCGTTTCCCTTTCCGGCGGTTCCGACTCTATCAGATCCTTTCGGGCCTGATTCCCAGTCAGAGGGGGCTTGTCTTCCCGGCTGTTGGGCCGTTCCGACGTCTCAAACCTTAGCGGATCCGCTCGGCAGTTCCTAATCGGGCTGCCGACCCCAAATCGAATTGAATTCGGGCACGCCGAATTCGATCCCGTGGGGAGATCGTGCTGGTGGTTTGTGGTGCCGCTACTGCGGCGGAGGTGCTGTCGAAGAACCGTTACGGCTCCCTAGCAACCCGAAGAACTTTACGGACCCTGGATGGGGATGTCAACCACCCCTGTCAAGATCTTTTAGCCCGACCGGGGCGGGCTGCTCAGTCGAGGTCGCTGAGCCGGCCGCCGGCGTCCGGCTGGGCGTGCTCCACCCGGCGCAGGAGCCTGGTCAGGACCTCGCCCAGGACCGTCCGCTCGTCCGCGGAGAGGTCCTGGAGGAGGTCCTCCTCGAAGACCGTCGCCATGCGCATCGCCTCCAGCCACTTCTCGCGACCCTCGGGCGTCAGCTCGACGATCACGCGCACGCGGTTGGACTCGTCCCGCTCACGGGTCACCAGTCCTTCGGCGAGCATGCGGTCGATCCGGTGGGTCATCGCGGCCGGCGTCAGGCCGAGGCGCTTGGCCAGATCGCTGGGTCCCAGGCGGTAGGGGGCCCCGGAGAGGACCAGTGCCTTGAGGACCTCCCACTCGGCGTTGCTGATGCCCAGGTCCGCTGTCTGGCGGCCATAGGCGACGTTCATCCGGCGGTTCAGGCGGGAGAGCGCCGAGACGATCTTCTCGACCTGGGGGTCGAGGTCCTGGAATTCGCGCTGATAGGCCGCGATCTGCTCTTCGAGGGTCGGCTCGCCGCCGCTGCCGGTGCCGACCGTGCCGGGGGTGTCGCCCATGGGCGCAAGTATCGCACGGAGCTCGTTCGCGTTGAAGTTCTTCGCGGTGTACAGTTTAGCTTCTAACTTTAGCTTCGAAGTCTTCGGCACTAAGTACTGAGGCAGCGGAAGTACTGACGCTGCTCGGGCCCGGTACCGATGACGACCACCTGAGAGAGGTGAACGTGACCAGGGCGAGGGGCGCAGCGATGCGCCGGATCCACGTGGGCAACGCACTCAGCGCGTTCGGGCTCGGCTTCACCGTCCCCTACCTGTACGTCTATGTGGCGCAGGTGCGGGGACTGGGGGCCATGACGGCGGGGCTGGTCCTCGCCGTCTTCGCCGTGGCCGCGCTGATCGTGCTGCCGTTCGCCGGCCGGGCGATCGTGCGGCGCGGTCCACTGCCGGTCCTGCTCGCCGCCCTGGTCACCGCCGCGCTGGGCGCGCTGAGCCTGGGGCTGGCCGGCAACGCCACCGCCGTACTGGCCGCCGCGGCCGCGCTCGGCGCCGGACAGGCCGTGATGCAGCCGGCGCTGGCCACGATGATCGTGGACTGCTCGACCACGGAGACCCGGTCGCGGGCGTTCGCGACACAGTTCTTCCTTCAGAACCTCGGGCTCGGCGTGGGCGGACTGATCGGCGGGCATCTCGTGGACACCACGCGCGTGTCCTCGTTCACGCTGTTGTTCGCCATCGAGGCGGCGATGTTCCTGCTGCTCGCCGTGGTGCTGTCGACCGTGCGGCTGCCGCACGCTCCGCGGGTCGGGGACGCCCCGCAGGCTGCCGGGGGCAGCTGGAAGCGGTTGCTCGGCAACCGGGCGATGGTGCAGCTGTGCGTGCTGGGTTTCGTGCTGTTCTTCGCCTGCTACGGACAGTTCGAGTCGGGGCTGAGCGCGTACGGGGTCGAGGCCGCCGGAATCTCGACGTCCGCGCTCGGGACCGCGCTCGCCGCCAACACCGCGATGATCGTCGTCGCGCAGTTCGCCGTGCTGAAGTTCGTCGAGCGGCAGAAGCGGTCCCGGGTGATCGCGGCCGTGGGGCTGATCTGGGCCGTCGCGTGGGTCGTCGCCGGGTACGCGGGGCTCGGACACGGCAGTCGGGAAATGGCGACGGCCGCGTTCGTGTCGACGTACGCGCTGTTCGGGCTGGGCGAGGCGATGCTGTCGCCGACGATCGCGCCGCTGGTGGCCGATCTGGCGCCGGCCGGTCTGGCGGGACAGTACAACTCGGCGTTCGCCCTGGTGAAGCAGCTCGCGCTGGCCGTCGGGCCGGCGGTGGGCGGGCCGATGGGGGCCTCGCTGCACGCGCCGTACATCGTGACGTTCCTGCTGTTCTCGCTGGGGATCACCTACCTGGCGCTGCGGCTGGGGCGGCAGCTGACCGCCGTCCAGGATCAGCCGTGGCTGGCGCGGAAGCGGGTGGTCGCGCGCGGTGGCGCGGTGGCGGAGCCGGTGGCCGCCGAGGCGTGAGGCGGGTGGAGGCGGTCGTCGTCCGAAAGGACGGCGGCCGCCTTTGCCTTTCCTGTCGGCGGGCGGCCGTGACCCGGCCGGGGTGCCTTCCCCGGCCCTGAGACTGTCACTCCGCGGACTTCGGCAGGACGAACTCGCACCAGACGGCTTTTCCGCCGCCCGGGGTGCGGCGGCTGCCCCAGTGGGAGGCGATCGTGGCGACGATGGCGATGCCTCGGCCCGACTCGTCGCCCGGTTCGGCGCGGCGGCGGCGCGGGAGGTGGTCGTCGCCGTCGGTGACCTCGATGATCAGGCGGCGGTCCGTGCGGCGTAGGCGCAGGCGCATGGGCGGGGTGCCGTGCTGGAGGGAGTTGGCGACGAGTTCGCTGGCGGCGAGGACGCCGAGGTCGTGCAGGTCGGGCGGGAAGCGCCAGCTGGTCAGGACGCCCGAGGCGAAGGCACGCGCGCGTGGGGCCGCCTCGACTCCGCCCAGGAGCTCCAGGGCCGCGTTGCGGAACAGCTCGCCGTCGGGGCCGGTGCGGGCCGGGTGCTGGAGGACCAGGACGGCGACGTCGTCGTCGTGGTCGGCGGTGACGCCGGCCGAGCGGACGAGGCGGTCGCAGACGACCTGGGGGGTGCCGGTCGCGCCGGACAGGGCGCGCTCCAGGGACGCGATGCCTTCGTCGAGGTCTTCGTCCCTGCGCTCGACCAGGCCGTCCGTGTAGAGGACGGCCGTGGAGCCGGGGCCGAGGGGGATCGAGCCGGAGGCGTGCATCCAGCCGCCGGTGCCCAGGGGCGGGCCGGTGGGTTCGTCGGCGCGCAGGACGGTGCCGTTGTCGTCGCGGACCAGGATGGGCAGGTGGCCCGCGGAGGCGTACACCAGTCGGCCCTCGTTGGGGTCGTGGATGGCGTACACGCAGGTGGCGATCTGGTTGGCGTCGATCTCCGCGGCGAGGCCGTCGAGGAGTTGGAGGATCTCGTGCGGGGGCAGGTCGAGGCGGGCGTAGGCGCGGACCGCCGTGCGGAGCTGGCCCATGACGGCTGCCGCGCGGACGCCTCGGCCCATGACGTCGCCGATGACGAGGGCGGTGCGGCCGCCGCCGAGGGTGATGACGTCGTACCAGTCGCCGCCGACCGCGGCCTCGGTGCCGCCGGGCTGGTAGGTGGCGGCGATGCGCAGGTCGTCGGGTTCTTCGAGCTCCTGGGGGAGGAGGGAGCGCTGGAGGGTGACGGCTGTCTCGCGCTGGCGGCGTTCGCTGGTTCTGAGTCGTTCGGCGGCTTCGGCGTGGTCGGTGACGTCGGTGGCGAAGATCAGGACAGCGCCCTTGCCGTTGTCCTCGGCGGCCGGGGTGCAGGTGAAGGTGTAGGAGCGGCCGTCGGGGGCCTTGCGGGACTTCAGGGTGCGGGGCTTGCCGCTGCGCAGGGCCTGGTCGAGGAGGGGCATGAGGCCCAGGTCGCGGAGTTCGGGGAGTGCCTCGGCGGCCGGTTCGCCGCAGGGGCGTACGCCGAAGGCCGCCGCGTAGGCGTCGTTGACGTAGGCGAGGCGGTGGTCGGGGCCGTGCACGAGGGCGACGAGGGCCGGGACGCGGTCGAGGACCTCACGGACCGGGAGCTCGTCGACGGCGGGCACCGGGGGCGGCTCGTCGGTGAGTCGTTCGGCGCGGGCCGCGGGTACGGAGCCTTCGCTCCGCCGGTCCGTGGTGGTGACCGGGTGCTCGGCTCGCGCGGCGGCGCGGCGCTGCGTTCCGGGGAGCCGGGCGCTCCAGCGCGTGAAGTTCACGAATCCTTGCCTCGTGTAGTCGTCGGCGGCCCGGCTCCGGGCCCGGCCTGGGCTGCGGTGGCCGCGCGGCGGTGGCCGCACATTGTTACAGCACCCGGGGTGTGGAGCACGTGGAACGGCCTCGTGGGTCGGGGGGCGGGTGGTGGCCCGCTGGGAAGGGCTCGGGAGGGACTGGAGCAGGGAGCAGTCTGGCAGTGTGGCCGCCGTCCGGGCCGACATTCGTCAGACGTGGGGGCGGTCGGTGGAGTTCCTGGATCCGGTCAGGACGACCCCTTCGGGTCGCCGGAAGACTCGTCAGAAGGCTTTCCACCGGCAGCGAGTTCGAACTCCGCGCGGGGATGTTCGAGGGATCCCAGGGAAACGATCTCCCGTTTGAAGAGCCCGGAGAGGGTCCATTCGGCGAGCACGCGTGCTTTGCGGTTGAAGGTGGGCACGCGGCTGAGGTGGTAGGCGCGGTGCATGAACCAGGCCGGGTAGCCCTTGAGCTTGCGCCCGTAGATGTAGGCGACGCCCTGGTGGAGGCCGAGCGAGGCGACCGAGCCGACGTACTTGTGGGAGTACGGCAGCAGGGGTTCGCCGCGCAGGGAGCGCACGATGTTGTCGGCGAGGACCTTGGCCTGGCGGACGGCGTGCTGGGCGTTCGGAGCGGTCTCCTTGCCGGGCTCGTCGGCCGTCACGTCGGGGACGGCGGCGGCGTCTCCGGCCGCCCACGCGTGCGTGACGCCGTCGATGGCCAGCTCGGGGGTGCATTTCAGTCGGCCTCGTGCGTTCAGCGGGAGGTCGGTGGCGGCGAGGAGCGGGTGGGGTTTCACGCCGGCGGTCCACACGACCGTACGGGTCGGGAAGCGGGCGCCGTCGCTGAGGACGGCGATGCGGTCTGCGCAGGACTCCAGGCGGGTGTCGAGGCGTACGTCGATGTTGCGGCGGCGCAGTTCGCTGACCGTGTAGCGGCCCATGTCGGCGCCGACCTCCGGCAGGATCCGGTCGGAGGCCTCGACCAGGATCCACTTCAGGTCCTCGGGCTTGACGTTGTGGTAGTAGCGCGTGGTGTAGCGGGCCATGTCCTCCAGCTCGCCGAGCGCCTCCACGCCCGCGTAGCCGCCGCCGACGAAGACGAAGGTGAGGGCGGCGTCGCGAATCGCGGGGTCGCGCGTGGAGGAGGCGATGTCCATCTGTTCGATGACGTGGTTGCGCAGCCCGATGGCCTCCTCGACGGTCTTGAAGCCGATGGCGTGGTCGGCGAGGCCGGGGATGGGCAGCGTGCGGGAGACGGAACCGGGCGCGAGGACGAGTTCGTCGTACGTCAGCTGCTGGGGGCCGGTGCCCTCTTCGTCGGTGGCGAGGGTGGTGAGGCTGGCGCTGCGCTTGGCGTGGTCGACGGCGGTGACCTCGCCGACCACGACCCGGCAGTGCGGCAGGACGCGGCGCAGGGGCACGACGACGTGCCGGGGGGAGATGGAGCCCGCGGCGGCCTCGGGGAGGAAGGGCTGGTACGTCATGTACGGGTCGGGTGTGACGACCGTGATCTCGGCCTCGCCCCGGCCGAGTTCCTGTTTCAGCTTCTGCTGGAGCCGCAGGGCCGTGTACATCCCGACGTAGCCGCCGCCGACAACGAGAATGCGCGCACGTTCCTTCACCATCCCATGACGCACCGGACGCCGGAGTTTGTCCACAGCCCCGACAATTTGTGTGACCGCGAGTCGGGTGTGCGCAGGGTTGGCCGAAACATCGGAGTGCGGGGCAGGAGCGCAGGTCAGCGGCTGTGCGCCGGGGTGCGGGAAGGGGTGCAATCGGGACGTATACGGCCCGTACTCCGATCGGGGGGCGCTCCGTGCGGAACCTGCCCCTTCTGAATTGACTCCCTCTCAACTATGTTCGTGTGTCGACGGGGTGTCAGGGGGAAGTGCTCTGCGGGTCTGCGACGGGTGGGCCCGGGGAGGCCGTCCCCTGTGTTCCACGCCCCCGACTTTCGATGGCGGGGAGAGTCTCCGGGGGGAGACGTCATTACCGGGGGAACATTCATGCACACTCACAATTCGCATTGGTCGTCCACGTCGGCCCTTTCACCAGGCGGCGCGGTCGGTACGGCGGTGGGCAACGGACGCGGAGAAGGCGCGCGGACGGCACCACTGCGGGTGGACGCACAGCGCAATCTGGAGCATGTACTGCGCGCGGCGCGCGAGGTGTTCGGCGAGCTGGGTTACGGCGCGCCGATGGAGGACGTGGCGCGGCGGGCGCGGGTCGGGGTCGGCACGGTGTACCGGCGCTTCCCGAGCAAGGACGTCCTGGTGCGGCGGATAGCCGAGGAGGAGACGTCCCGGCTGACCGATCAGGCGCGGGCGGCGCTCGGCCAGGAGGACGAGCCGTGGTCGGCGCTGTCGCGTTTCCTGCGGACGTCCGTGGCGTCCGGCGCCGGGCGGTTGCTGCCGCCGCAGGTGCTGCGGGTCGGCGTCGCGGAGGACGAAGCCGAGGGTGTGCCGGCCGACGAGGCGCGGGTGCCGCAGCAGCGGACCCAGTCGGGCGGCGGTGAACTGCGACTCGTCGCCGACGGCACGACGGCGGCCGTCGACGACGCCGGAGCGGCGGCGCTGCTCGAGGTCGTGGGCCTGCTGGTGGAGCGGGCGCGGGAGGCGGGCGAACTGCGCACCGATGTGTCGGTGTCGGATGTCCTGCTGGTCATCGCGACGGCGGCGCCCTCGCTGCCGGATCCGGCTCAGCAGGCGGCGGCCTCGGCGCGGCTGCTGGACATCCTGCTGGAGGGCCTGCGGTCGCGTCCCTCTTCGTGAGGGCCGGGCGGGGCGGCTTCGGCGGCTTGCGGGCCGGTGGCTCGAAAGGGTGACGGTGGGCGGGGGTGGCGCGTGCCCCTCGCCCTCGTCCACCGCACCGGATATTCGCGCCATTCCCGACAGTGGGGCCAACTGCTGCCCGTGGCACGACAGTTGAACCTTGCCCGAACGGGTGAAACCTAGTACTGGATTGCGTCAGGTCCCCACGGACGAGTGGACGGTCCGTCCCACGGGGTCCTGAACAAAAGCCAATATGGCACTCTGACCCGGTGGTCAGGACTGGTTGGGCCGGCGGCGGGGGCTTTCCGCGATGAGTGTTGACGGTGGGGACGACTCGCTCGGTCCATCCGGTGACGGTGACACGGAGGCCGACGGCCCGACCTCACCGCAGGTGCCGAGCCAGGGTGGACGCGCGAGCGGGCACCTGGGCGGTCCTACAGGTGGTCGCCCGGGCGGTCCGGCGGCCCGTCCGCCGCTGCGCCCGCTCGACGACCCGGCCGAGGGCAGCGTTCCGGCCCAGCGCGAGCGGCGGGCCGAGGTCTTCCTGCCGCCGCGGGACCTGCCGCCGGCCGACACCGACCTGATCGAGCGGATGCGCTCGGGCGACGACACGGCGTACGAGGAGCTGTACCGGCGGCACGCCGACGCCGTGCGCCGCTACGCCCGCACCTGCTGCCGGGACGCGCACACCGCCGACGACCTCACCGCCGAGGTCTTCGCCCGCATGCTCCAGGCGGTGCGCGGCGGCTCGGGACCCGAGTACGCCGTCCGCGCCTATCTCCTCACCTGCGTGCGGCGGGTGGCCGCCGACTGGACGCGGTCGGCGAAGCGGGAGCAACTCGTCGACGACTTCGCGGTGTTCGCCACGCAGTCCACCCGCTCCTCCGAAGCCGCCGACGACACGGTGTCCATCGGCTCCTTCGGAGCGGGCCTGGAGCTGGGCGCCGATGTGCGCGCGATGCACGAGGCCGAGCAGTCCATGGCCATGCAGGCCTTCCGCTCGCTGCCCGAGCGCTGGCAGGCGGTGCTGTGGCACACCGAGGTCGAGGACGAGTCGCCGAGCGAGGTCGCCATGCTCTTCGGCCTCGACGCCAACGGCACGCGCGTGCTCGCCAGCCGCGCCCGTGAGGGACTCAAGCAGGCCTACCTCCAGGCCCATGTCAGCGCCACCCTCACCAGCGACGAGGAGTGCGCCGGCTACGCCGACCAGCTCGGCACCTACGCCCGCCGCAGGCTGCGCACCCGGGCCGAACGAGGGCTGCGCAAGCACCTGGAGGAGTGCGCCAAGTGCCGGCTGGCCGCCCTCCAGATCGAGGAGGTCGCCGGCAGCATCCCCGCCGTCGTGCCGGTCGCGGTCATCGGCTGGTTCGGCGCCGCCGGGTACGCCAAGGCGGTGGCGCTCATCGCCGGCGGTGCCGGTGCGGGGGCGGCGGGCGCCGCGGGCGCGGCCGCCGCGGCGAGCGGTTCCTCGAGCGGAGCGGGCGCGGGTGGCGGAGCGCTGGCCTCGGAGGGGCTGGGCGCCCCCGTGAAGGCCGGGATCGCGGCCGGTGTGGTCGCGGTGGCGGCCGCCGCGGTGGCCCTCGCGCTCATCGGCCACGGCGGTCCCGCGGAGCAGCCGAAGGCCGGACCCCCGGCGTCCGCGCCGGCACCGGTCGCGCAGCCCGACGACCCGACACCCGCCCCGACGCCGACGAAGGAGCGCGAGCCGCGGCCCCCGGCGATCGTCCCCGCGGCCGCCCCGACCCCGACCCGCGCCCCCGAGTCGACGCCCACGCCGACGCCGACCCCCACGCCCAGCCCGACACCCACCCCCGTCCCGACCCCGACACCCACCCCGACCCCCACGCCCACCCCGACTCCGGCACCCTTGCCGCCGCCTGCCCCGGTCGTCTATCCGCTGAGCGGGCTGTCCTTCGACGTCAGCGGTGACGGAACCGGACCCGAGATCCGGCTCGGCGGCAGCAGCTGGGTGTGGCAGCGGTACGGGCTGTCCATCGCGGACCGGTGGTACGAGCGCGGGGTGACCGTGCACGGCGACTCCTCGGTCACCGTCGACCTCAACCGGGCGTGCTCCTCCTACGACGCGCTCGTCGGCGTCGACGACCTGACGTCGAAGCTCGGCAAGGTCTCCTTCGCCGTCTACGCCGACGGGCGCCGGGTCTGGACGTCCGGGGTGATCAAGGGCGGTGACCCGGCCGTTCCCGTCCATGTGGATCTCACCGGCCGCGACACCGTGCGTCTGGTGGTCGAGCCGCACGGCGGCCTCGACTCGGTGGCCCTCGCGGACTGGGCGGACTCCGGGTTCACCTGCTCGTAGGCGCCTGTGCGGGCGCGGCCGACGGTCCGGCCGGGTGGTCGCGCACGCCGTCTGTGAGCTCGTGCAGGGCGTCCGTCACCGTCAGGGGTGTGCCCAGGGCGCGCTCGGCCGCGTAACGCTCGGCGCCCAGGGCGTCGCGGGCGGCGGCGTCGGCCAGCTCGGCCCGGGCGTGCTGCGGGGCGGGACGCGGGTGGGGGCGGAGGAGGGCGTCGGAGGCCGCCAGGAGACGGGTCGCGCGCGGGTGGTCCCCGAGCTGGGTCAGCAGGTGCGCCGCGCTGTCCAGGATCGACGACGTGACCGCCTCGGCGCACTGGTCGGCCACCGCCTGGCGCAGTGTGTCGGCGAGCATCGGCAGGCCGTGCTCCGGGCCGGACTCGGCGGCGGTGAGGCGTCGAGCATGTTCAGCGCCGCCACGAACTGGGGCGGCGGGGTGCCCATCCCGGCCGCCACGCGGACCTCGTCGCAGAGCACGCGCGCGTGGGCCACTTCCCCCTCGTGCAGCGCGATGTGGGAGCGCAGCAGAAGGACGAACGCCCGGACGTCGGGCACGCCGTAGCGGTCGGCGGCGCTGTTCGCCTCGTCCAGCGCGGTCAGGGCGCCCTCGACATCGCCCGAGCGGTAGGAGATCTCCGCGAGCCGGGCGATGAGGAACGGCGACTCGGCGTACGCCCCGACCTCGTAGGCGAGGCGCAGCGCCTCGCGGTACTCCCGCTCCGCCTCCGCGAAACGGCCGCGCGCCATCTCCGCCTCGCCGGCCGCGCCGCACACCTGGGCCCGCATCCAGCGGTCGCCGACGCGCAGGCTGAGCACGCGCAGCTCCGCCAGGTCGTCGTCCACGCCGTGCAGCCCGCCGGGTGAGTCGACGACCATGTGGGTGCGGAACATCAGGGCGCAGCCGAGCTCCCAGTCGCCGCCGTGGAGGCGGCAGTTGGCGACGGCGCGGTCCAGGACCCCCCGGACGTCGACCATGTCCCGCATCTGGAAGGCGGTCAGCGGCCAGAGCAGGCCGGGCATCCGCGCCGATTGGGGGCCGCCCGGCTCGTAGTCGGCGCGCAGGCGGACCAGGTACTCCTGGTAGCGCGGGTCCGCCACGAGGTCCTTCGGCTCGGACTCCGACAGCAGGAACAGGTTCAGCATCCGCAGGTTCATCCGCTGCGCGTGCCGGGGGTGGGCCTCCTCCATGGCGGCGGGTGTTCCGAGCAGGGCGTCGACGGGGTCCAGGGCGGCCATGCGGGCGGTGAGATCGGCGGGGACGGTGAACGGACCTTCGGGCGCGGTCTCCCGGAGGGTGTCCAGGACTGCGCCGAGGCGCAGGGTCCGGTCGCTCCACTCGGCGCCCTCGTGGCGGTAGTTGCGCAGCCACCAGAACCAGCCCGTGGCGAGACAGAGGGCGATGGCCTCCTCCTCGTCGCCCGAGGTGAGCGCGCGCCGGAGGGCCACCCGGATGTTGTCCAGTTCGGTCTCCAGGCGGGAGATCCAGAGCAGTTGTCCGGCGGAGCGCAGCAGCGGGTCGGCCCGTTCGACGAGCGCGCGCACCCACGCGAGGTGGCGCCGTCGGGCCGCCGTGCGGCACCGGGGGAGCTCGGCGGCGCGTTCGGTGGCGTACTCGTGGATCGTCTCCAGCATGCGGTAGCGCATGCCGGCTCCGTGGCCCCGCTCGCACGGCGCGGCGATGATCAGGGACTTGTCGACGAGCGCGCCGACCAGGTCCGCGACCGGGCCGGTGCACACGGCTTCCGCCGCCTCCAGGTCCCAGCCGCCCGCGAACACGGACAGCTCGCGCAGCAGTGTGCGCTCCGGTTCGTCGAGCAGGTCCCACGACCAGTCGACGACGGCACGCAGGGTCTGCTGGCGGGGCAGGACCGTGCGGCTGCCCGAGGTGAGGAGGCGGAATCGGTCGTCGAGGCGGTCGGCGATCTGGCGCGGGGTGAGCAGCCGGAGCCGGGCGGCGGCCAGTTCGATGGCGAGCGGCAGTCCGTCCAGTCGCCGGCAGATCTCCGCGATGGCCTCCTCGTCCCGCAGGGCGGCTGCCGCGTCGGGGCGGACGGCGGTCGCGCGCTCGGTGAAGAGGCGGTGCGCCTGGTCGGGGAGGAGTGGCTCGACCGGGCGGACCGACTCGCCGGGGACGCCCAGGGGTTCACGGCTGGTGGCGAGGATCGTGAGCCCTGGGCAGCGGGTGAGGAGGGTCTCGGCGAGGGCGGCGGCCGCGCCGATGACATGTTCGCAGTTGTCAAGGATCAGGAGTTGGCTGCGCGGGGCGCAGTACTCGACGAGCAGGGCGACCGGGTCGTCCTGCGGGGACGCCAGCTCGGTGGTCATCAGGGCGGTCTCGCGCAGACCGAGGGCGCTGACCACCGCGCCCGGCACCGCCTCCGGCCGGTCGAGCGGCGCCAGCTCGGCCAGCCACGCCTGCGGGAGCCCGGCGGCGGCTTCCTCGGCGAGGCGGGTCTTCCCGGAGCCGCCCGGTCCGGTGAGCGTGACGAGACGGGCCCTGTGCAGTTCGGAACGGATGGCGTCGAGCTCGGGTTCCCGGCCCACGAAGGAGGTAAGTCGCGGACGGATGTTGCCGGTGCGCTCGGGGAGTTGCAGCGGGGCACGGGGCGTCGGCGGTGCGACCGGTCCGGGGCTGTGGGCGGATGAGGCGCCGTGGGCCGGTGGGGTGCCGTGGGCCGGTTCCGGGCGGTTGAGGAGCTCGGTGTGCAGGGCGCGCAGCTGCGGGCCCGGGTCGGTGCCGAGGCCGTCGGCAAGGGTGCGGCGGGCGGTCTCGTACGCGGCGAGGGCGTCGGCTTCGCGGCCGGTGTCGCGCAGGGCGCGGATGAGGAGGGCGTGCAGCGGCTCGTCGTACGGGTGCGCCGCGGCCAGTTCGGTCAGGCGCGGTACGGCTTCGCGGGCGCGGCCGAGGAGGAGGTCCGCCTCGGCACGCGCGCGGGTGGCCTCCATCCGGAGCGCCTCGGGGCGGGTGGCCGCGGTGCGGTCGGGGAGGTCGGCGAGGGCGGGGCCCCGCCACAGGGCGAGGGCGTCGTCCAGGGTGCGGGCGGCCGTCGGGGCGTCACCTCGTCCCAGCGCTTCGTTGCCCTGGCGTACGAGACGTTCGAAGACGAAGAGGTCGACGTCGTCGCCGGTCGCGGCGAGGCGGTACCCGCCCGGGGCGGAGGTGACGCTGTCCTTGCCGACGGCCCGGCGCAGACGGCCGATCAGTGCCTGGAGGGCGGCCGGGGCGTCCTGGGGCGGGGTGTCGCCCCACACCTCGTCGATGAGGGTCTCCGGGGCGGTGAGCCGACCCGGGCGCAGGGCCAGGGCCGTGAGGAGGGCGCGGAGCCGGGCACCGGGAACGGGTACGGCGTCGCCCTGGTCGTCCGCTGTCTGGGTGACGCCCAGAATTCTGTACCGCACCCGTTCATTGTCACCGGGGGTGAGGCGTGGGGCACCGGGTTTGTGGGCGGTGGGTCTCTCACCCTCCGGAGGAGACCGCCCGTCGCTGGGGCGCGATGCCCGCCGGTACGGCACGCGCGCGTGCCGGTGTGCCCGTCCAGCAGGTGCCCCTGCGGGACAGCAGACGGCGCAGCCAGAGCTCCAGGGAGACCAGGTCGGCCAGGCCGTCCAGGGGAAGGGGTTCGCCCGCCGCGGCGGCTCTGAGGGCCTTGCGGACCACTCTCGCCTCGATCAGGCCCGCTTCCGCCAGGAGGGGCGCCTCGAAGAGGGTGAGGAGAGGGTCCATGGCCATGCGCAGGCCCGCCCGGGCCGCCGCGGTGGTGGACGCCTGGGAGGGGGCGCCCCAGCCGGGCGGGAGGTCGGTGACGCCGGCGCCCTTCAGGACGGTGCGCAGGATCGCGGCACGCGCCCCCGGTTGCACGCGCAGGGTCTCGGGGAGTGCACGGCACGCGCGGACGACCTGGTTGTCGAGGAACGGCGCGTGCAGTCGCTGGGAGCGGATCTCGGCGGCCTGTTCCAGGACGCGCAGGTCCATGGCGTGCCGGGCGAGGGCGGCGCGGGCCCGGTAGTCACCCGGACGCTGGCCGGGTCCCACGCCGGTGCGGTGCGCGGCCCCCTGGAGGCGAACCGATACTTCAGCCAGCGCCTCCCCCGTCAGCCAGCGCGCGGCAGGGCCCTCTCCACCCCAGGTGAGGGCCGCCAGGGAGGCCCCCACTGCGCCTGAGGGGGCGTCGGAGCCGAAGCTGCGGTGCAGGAGGCGTTCGGCCAGGCCCTCCACGCCCGCGCGGTACGACGTACGGGCCAGCCGGCGGGCCGCGCCGTACACGCGCGCGGGGACGAGCACCGAGCCGTCGGCCTTCGTCAGCGCCGCCACCGGGCGCACGAGATGACGGCGTTTGCGGTCCATCAACAGGTCCGCGAGGCGGGCCGGGTGGGCGTCCAGCACCTGGCGGGCGCCGTAGCCAGTGAAGTGGTCGGCGCTGCCCGCCGCGAGGCGCGCCCGGTGGCGGGCGGCCGTGACCAGGCTCGGGCCGGGTTCGTCGGTCAGCGGGCCGTCCAGGTCGGCGTACGGCAGGGCCTCCTCGCCGCCGGCCACCACGACGTGGTGCAGGCGCGGGTTGGCCGCCAGGGCACCGGCCCGTTCCAGCTCGGCCTCGCGTCCGCCGACGGCCAGGTCGTTGAAGGTGACGGCCAGCAGCCGCTCCCCCGCGCCCGTGCCGTGCCCCAGCAGCGTGCCCGGCATGCCGGGCAGACCCGCCGCGAGGAGCGCCAGCGTGCCGGAGGCCGGACCGCCGGAGAGGTCGGCGCCGATGCCGGGAACGGGCATCCCGCGCGCGGCACGCCGTTCCGCGGGCCCCATGCCGGGCACGGGGCCCGGGTCGATGTCGGGGACGTGCCGGGGCGCGGCCAGACGCGCGCGCACCGCCTCGACGAGCGCGTCGCGTACGGCGCCGACCGCGCTGTCCGGGTCGGCGAGGGGCGCCGCCACGGCGAGCGAGGCGACCTGTTCGTACCCGGCGATCTCACGGGCCCCGGCGCGAAGGATCAGCGCGTGCCCCGGCGGAATGCGGTGCACGCCGTCGTACGGGGTGGAGTCGTGCAGGGCGGCCGGTACGTCGGGGGCGGCGAGGAGCGCCGCCAGGTGGCCGAAGTCGAGGTTGGCCTCGATGAGGTCGGCCAGCGGCAGCGCGGCCGTCGCGTACGCCGTGCCGCCGGCCCAGGGAGTGTGGAACACCGGGCGCGCGCCCGCCAGATCGCCGCAGACGGTGATGCGCCGGCCGACCTGGACGATCGCCGTGTAGCTGCCCGGCCAGGCCGTCAGATGCCGAAGTGCCCCTCCGCGCGCGGCGAACAGTCCGACGCGCAGCTGTTCGTCGGTCGCGCCGCAGGTGCCGAGGACCGCGACCCGGGTCTGGGCGTCGGCCTTCACCACCCGCACCTCGTCGGGGCGCCAGTCGCCCACGGCCCACAGCGGATCGGGGTCGCCCCACAGGAGTTGGGAGCCGACCGGGTGCAGGGTCTCGCCGTCCTGGCCGACCCGCCCTCCGTACGCCGCATCGTCGTCGTGACGACCGTCATGCCCAACGGATCCGCCCAGCGCGCCCGCGGCGGTGCTGCTCCATCCCACCAACCACCGCATGGACGCCTCCACAGGCTGTGGACAACCGAGTGCACCGTACGAACGGTTCACCATGCTGCCACGAAGAACGCCCCGCAGAAGGAGGCGGCGCCGCTCGCGATCCGGGGACTGCGCCCGCGTCAACTCGTCGGCACCCCTGAGGGAGTCGCTCTGCACCCCGGTGTCTGCGACGTGAATGCGCCCCCGGTACGCTCCCCCAAGACGCCCTGCGCGCCCTCGATTTCCGTGGTGGGAGGCGTTGTCCCCCACAGAACAGAGGGTCGATTTTCGGCCAAATCCCCGTTGTGCGCCGCGCGTCGAGAACGTCCCGCGCAGGCTTCGCACACGCTCCGTACACACACGCGTGCCCGGCAGGGCTCGCGCCGGTCCGGGAGACGGACGCCGCCTCCCGGACCGCTCCGCCGCCCGCGGGGATGAAGGCGGCGGTGTCCCCCAGCCCACTGGATCCAGTACAGCGGGCCGACCCACGCACGACCCATGGAACCGCTCCCGTGGTGGCCGGAGAAGAGCGCACTGCCGGGCGCACGGCCACACAGCGGGAGCACGCCGCGACGGTCCGTACCGGCGCTCCGGCATTCGTACGGACCACAATCCCGCCAACCGGAAGAATGCCCCTTAACGCTTGGGATGCGGCGAACTACGCTGGGTTTACGAATGCCGCATGGTTATGCCAGCGCGGCAGCCGTCTGTGTCGAGGGGTGGCGCAATGTCCAGGGAGCAACGCGGGCCGAACGAAAAACTCGGCGCCGTTCTCGCCCTCGCGGGAATCAGCAACGCAGGACTCGCGCGACGCGTCAACGATCTTGGCGCTCAACGCGGGTTGACTCTTCGCTACGACAAGACGTCCGTGGCGCGCTGGGTGTCGAAGGGCATGGTGCCGCAAGGCGCCGCGCCCCACCTCATCGCGGCCGCCATCGGTCAGAAGCTCGGCCGTCCGGTGCCGCTCCATGAGATCGGCCTGGCGGACGCGGATCCCGCGCCCGAAGTGGGCCTCGCCTTCCCCAGGGACGTCAACCAGGCCGTGCGCTCCGCCACGGAGCTCTATCGCCTCGACCTCGCCGGCCGCCGGGCCGGTTCCGGGGGCATCTGGCAGTCACTGGCCGGATCGTTCGCAGTAAGCGCGTACGCGACGCCCGCCTCACGGTGGCTGATAACCCCGGCCGACAGTTCGGTGGCGCGCGACGCACACCTCGTGGAGGAGTCCGGCGCACCGCTCAAAGTCGGCCACAGCGATGTGCAGAAGCTGCGGGAGGCCGCCGAGGACGCCAGACGCTGGGACTCCAAGTACGGAGGCGGCGACTGGCGTTCGTCCATGGTGCCGGAGTGCCTGCGGGTGGAGGCGGCTCCGCTGCTGCTCGGCTCGTACTCCGACGAGGTCGGCCGGGCCCTGTTCGGGGCGAGCGCCGAACTGACCCGGCTGGCGGGGTGGATGGCCTTCGACACCGGTCAGCAGGAGGCCGCGCAGCGCTACTACATCCAGGCGCTGCGGCTCGCCCGCGCGGCGGCCGACGTACCCCTCGGGGGGTATGTCCTGGCCTCCATGTCCCTCCAGGCCACCTACCGCGGTTTCGGCGACGAGGGCGTCGATCTCGCACAGGCGGCCCTGGAGCGCAACCGGGGGCTGGCCACGGCCCGCACGATGAGCTTCTTCCGGCTCGTCGAGGCACGCGCGCACGCCCGCGCCGGGGACGCGCATGCCGCCGGCGCGGCGCTGAAGGCCGCCGAGGGCTGGCTGGAGCGGTCCCGTGACGGCGACCACGATCCGTCCTGGCTCGGCTTCTACTCCTACGACCGGTTCGCCGCCGATGCCGCCGAGTGCTACCGCGACCTGAAGGCTCCGCGTCAGGTGCGGAGGTTCACCGAGCAGGCGCTGTCGCAGCCGACGGAGGAGTTCGTCCGGTCGCACGGGCTGCGGCTCGTCGTCTCGGCGGTCGCCGAGCTGGAGTCGGGGAACCTCGACGCCGCCTGCGCGCAGGGGGTGCGGGCCGTGGAGGTGGCGGGGCGTATCTCCTCCGCCCGCACCACCGAGTACGTCAAGGATCTTCTGCATCGGCTGGAGCCCTACGGCGACGAACCCAGGGTGGTGGAACTGCGCGAGCGGGCCCGGCCTCTGCTGATGACTCCGGCGTAGGTCGGCGCGGGGCGGCGCCGGACCCGCATGACGCCCGACCCGGGTTTGAAGGCACTGTCAGTGGCGCAGTGCACTATCGAAGCCGGGAGGTGGTGTACGTGTCGAAGATCGCTTACGACTGTGATGTGCTCGTGGTCGGCGGGGGCATCGTCGGGCTGTCCACGGCGTACGCGATCACGCGTGCCGCGCCGGGTACGCGAGTGACGGTGCTGGAGAAGGAGCCCGGGGTCGCCCGGCACCAGACGGGGCGCAACAGCGGGGTCATCCACAGCGGGATCTACTACCGGCCGGGGTCGCTGAAGGCGCGGTACGCGGTACGCGGCGCGGCGGAGCTGACGAAGTTCTGCGCGGAGTACGGCATCGCCCACTCCGTCACCGGCAAACTGATCGTCGCCACGGACCGGGCCGAGCTGCCCCGCCTGCACGCGCTGGTGCAGCGCGGCCGGGAGAACGGGATTCCGGTCCGGGAACTGGGCGCCGCCCAGATCGCGGAGTACGAGCCCGAGGTCCGCGGACTCGCCGCCATACGCGTGCGGACGACCGGGATCTGTGACTACACGGCCGTCGCACGGCAGCTGGGCCGGGCCTCCGGGGCGGAGATCCGGTACGGCGCCCGGGCCGTGCGGATCGACCGGCGGCCGGATCGCGGGGTGGCGGTGCTCACCGCGCGCGGGGACGTCGTACGGGGGCGGGTGCTGGTGAACTGCGCCGGGCTGTACTGCGACGAGGTCGCCCGGCTGACGGGGGACGAGCCCGAGGTGCGGATCGTGCCGTTCCGGGGCGAGTACTACGAGCTGGCGCGGCCGGAGCTGGTGCGCGGGCTGGTGTACCCGGTGCCCGATCCGGCGTTCCCGTTCCTCGGCGTCCATCTGACCAGGGGGATCGACGGGGGTGTGCACGTCGGCCCCAATGCCGTGCCGGCGCTGGCCCGGGAGGGGTACGGCTGGGGCGTCGTACGGCCCCGTGAGGCGATGGCGACGGCGGCCTGGCCCGGAGTGTGGCGAATGGGCCGGCAGCACTGGCGGTACGGGGTCGGGGAACTGCGGCGGTCGGTGTCGAAGGGCGCGTTCGTGGACGCGGTGCGCCGGCTGCTGCCTGCGGTGGAGGAGGGGGACCTGGTGCGCGCGGCGGCCGGGGTGCGGGCGCAGGCGGTGCTGCGGGACGGCACCCTGGTGGACGACTTCCTCATTCGGGAGGGGCCGCGGACGGTCCACGTGCTGAACGCGCCCTCGCCGGCGGCCACCGCCGCACTGCCGATCGGGCGGGAGGTGGCCCGCCGGGCCCTGGCAGCGCTGACCGACGCGTGAGCGGCGGGGTACCGCGCCCACCGAGGCGGCGGTCGGAGGCGGGGCTCACGGGTGGACGGTCGGGTGCCGCACCCACCGAGGCAGCGGTCGGGTGCCGCGCCCACCGAGGCAGCGGTCGGGTGCCGGGCTCCCGGGCGCGGCAGGCACCGGGAGCCGACCCGTAAAATCGACACCACTGTGTCTGATTCCGTGAGCACCCCCGAAGCCCCCCAGCCCTTTCCCGGCGGCGAGCACCACCCGGGCGAGTCCGTTCGGCACACCCGGGCCAAGGGGGAACCCAGGTTCCCCGACGGGCCCAAGGCCGATCCCGCCGGGTCGCACTTCGAGCGGCGGATCCGGAGTTTCCAGCCCCGGCGCAGCCGGGTGACGGCCGGGCAGGCGGACGCGTTGCAGCGGCTGTGGGCCAAGTGGGGGCTCGACATCGACGGGCACGCCGTCGACCTCGCCGAGCTGTTCGGCGACGACCGTCCCGTCGTGCTGGAGATCGGCTTCGGCATGGGTGAGGCGACCGCGCAGATGGCGGCCGCCGACCCGGACACCGGCATCCTCGCGGTGGACGTGCACACGCCCGGCCAGGGAAATCTGCTCAACCTCGCGGACCGCACGGGGCTGACCAACGTCCGGGTGGCCAACGGTGACGCGATCATCCTGCTGCGCGAGATGCTGCCGGCGGACTCGCTCGACGGGCTGCGCGTCTACTTCCCCGACCCCTGGCCGAAGAAGCGCCACCACAAGCGGCGCCTCATCCAGCCCGAGTTCCTCGACCTGGCCGCGACCCGGCTGAAGCCGGGCGCGACCGTGCACTGCGCCACGGACTGGGAGCCGTACGCCGAGCAGATGCTCGAAGTGCTGACCGCGCACCCCCGCTTCGAGAACACCCGGGCCGACGGCGGGTTCGCGCCCCGGCCCGAGTTCCGGCCGCTGACCCGTTTCGAGGGGCAGGGGCTGGACAAGGGTCACGTCGTGAACGATCTGCTCTTCCGTCGCGTACAGCATCGCGTCCGGCCCGGGGATCGCTGACCGCCCAGGGGGCCGGTCAACGAGACCGA
This sequence comes from Streptomyces sp. NBC_00080, assembly GCF_045041255.1. Classification (NCBI taxonomy): domain Bacteria; kingdom Bacillati; phylum Actinomycetota; class Actinomycetes; order Kitasatosporales; family Streptomycetaceae; genus Streptomyces; species Streptomyces sp. NBC_00080. Next base: position 5,017,385 of record NZ_CP108235.1, on the reverse strand, counting down.
CCAAGGGATCACCGACCGACCTCCCCCTCCACCACAGTCCTCTCCCTCGTTAGGGTCGATGCCGTGGCCATCTGTCCTCCGTTTCCGCCCCGTCCGCCGCATCCCGGCGGCGCACCCGAGGACGGTGTGCTGCGGCACGCTCACTGGTGGCAGCGGTGGGGGTCCGCCCGGGGCCGAGCGCAGCCGAGGGCTTGGGGGAGGGTGCGGTACGGGGCGCTGATCACCCTGCTCACGCTGTCCGGCCTGGTCATCCTCGCGCTGGTGCGCGAACAGACCGGTACGGAAGGGTTCCTGGTCGGGCTCGGGCTCGCCGTACTGCCCGTGCCGCTGCTGGTCGCCGCCTTCCGATGGCTGGACCGGGTCGAGCCCGGACCCTGGCGGAACCTGGTCTTCGCCTTCGCCTGGGGCGCGTGCGCGGCAGCGCTGATAGCCATCATCGCCAACAGTTTCGCGACCAGATGGATAGCGACCGCGACCGCCGACCCGTCCAGCGCGGACACCCTCGGGGCGACCGTCATAGCGCCGATCGTCGAGGAGTCCGCGAAGGCCGCCGCCGTCCTGCTGGTGTTCCTCTTCCGCAGGCGGGACTTCACCGGGATCGTCGACGGCGTGGTCATAGCCGGGGTCACCGCCACCGGGTTCGCCTTCACCGAGAACATCCTCTACCTCGGCACCGCCTTCGGCACCGACCAGCTCACGGGCGACACCGGCATCGCCTCGGTCACCGCCGCGACCTTCTTCGTGCGCGTCGTCATGTCGCCGTTCGCGCACCCCCTGTTCACCGTCCTGACCGGCATCGGCTTCGGCGTCGCCGCGCTCTCCGGGGACCGCCAGCACCTGCGGCGCGTGCTGGTCCCGACGGCCGGACTGCTCCTCGCGATGGGCATGCACGCCCTGTGGAACGGCTCCTCGTCGTTCGGCGAGTTCGGGTTCTTCGCGGTGTACGCGGCGATCATGGTGCCCGCGTTCGGGCTGCTGACCTGGCTGGTGGTGTGGACGCGGCAACGCGAGCTGCGCACCGTACGCGAGGAACTGCCCGCCTACGCGGCCGCCGGCTGGCTCACCCCGGCCGAGCCGTACGCGCTCGGCTCGATGCGGGCACGGCGACTGGCCCGGGAGTACGCCGGCCGGTACCTCGGCAAGCCGGCCGCGCGGGAGGTCGCGCGGTACGAGGCGTACGCGACGTCCCTCGCGTTCCTGCGGCACCGCGGCCGACGGGGGCGGGCCGGCGCCGACTTCCTCGTCCGCGAGCGGGAGTTGCTCAACGAACTGTGGCGGCGGACGGACGTCGCCCGGCCCGCGCTGGACCACGCGGCCCGGATGACGGCCCCGCCGGTACGGGTGGCCGCGCCGCCCTGGCCGGTCCCCGGGGTGTACGGGTACGGCCGGGGTCCGGCCCACGGCCAGGGGTACAGCGCCGGATTCGGCCATCCGACGGCGCCGGTGTACGGCAGTCCGGCGGCGCCGGTGTACGGCAGTCCGGCGGCGCCGTCGTACGGCAGTCCGGCGGCGCCGTCGTACGGGTACGGATACGGCTACGGGTACCCCGCGGCACACGTCCCCGGGCCCGGACCCGGCCCCACGCACGGACCCGGACCGGGGTATCCGGCGGGACCGTATCCCGCTCCCCACTCGCAACGGTAGGCCGGGCTGGGCAGCTCGGACCGGCGCAGGTCGGGTCGAGACCCGGTTCGGGTCGTCAGGCCGAGGCGCGGGTCAGCCGGGTGATCTCCTCCGCCGTCAGTTCCAGCTGCGCCACCCCCAGCAGCGCCGGCAGCTGCTCGACCGTCCGCGCGGAGGCGATCGGCGCGGCCACCGTCGGCTGCGCGGCGAGCCACGCCAGGGCGACCGTGGGGATGGCGGTGTCGTGGGCCTGGGCGATCTCGTCCAGGGCGGTGAGGACGTTGCGGCCCCGCTCCGTGTCGAGGTGCTTGGCGGCGCCGGCCGCGCGGGCGCTCTGCACGGTCGTACCGGGCCGGTACTTGCCGGTGAGGAAACCGGCGGCCAGGGCGAAGTACGGGACGGCGGCGAGGCCGAAGCGGGCGGCGAGGTCCTGCAGTCCGCCCTCGTAGGTGTCGCGGGAGACCAGGTTGTAGTGGGGCTGGAGGGCGACGTAGCGGGCCAGGCCCTCACGGTCGGAGAACTCCAGGGACTCCTGGAGACGCTCGGGCGTGATGTTGGAGGCGGCGATGTGCCGCACCTTGCCCGCCCGCACCAGCTCGTCGAGCGCGCCGACGATCTCCTCGACGGGCACCTCGGGCTTGTCGAAGTGCGTGTAGTAGAGGTCGATGTGGTCGGTGCCCAGACGGCGGAGCGAGGCCTCGGCGGCGGCCTTGATGTTGTCGGCGGACAGGCCGGGGAACTCGGGGTGCTGGCTCACCTTGGTGGCGATCACGACGTCGTCGCGGTTGCCCCGGGCCTGTACCCACCTGCCGATGATGGTCTCGGACTCACCGCCGCTGTTGCCGTCGATCCACGCCGAGTAGGAGTCGGCGGTGTCGACGAAGTTGCCGCCCGCGGCCGCGTAGGCGTCGAGTACGGCGAAGGAGGCCGTCTCGTCGGCGGTCCAGCCGAAGACGTTGCCGCCGAGGGAGAGCGGGAAGACGTCGAGGTCGGAGGAGCCGAGCTTGCGAAGAGAAGTCATGCTTCGTGTCAACGGGCGCCGACGGCCCGCCCATTCCGGGCGTGACGCGAAGAACATGTGAACAGCACGTATGACCGGCACCTGTGACCGCGGCTGTGACAGGCACAGACCGGCAGCCCCGACGCCGAGGGCGTCGGGGCTGCCGGGAGGATCAGGATGGAGAGACGGATCGGGGCTCGGGAGGGACGACTCAGGGGTTGAGGCCCTTGTCGCGCAGCCAGGCCGCCGGGTCGATGCCTTCGGCGCTGCCGCCCGGGTGGACCTCGAGGTGGAGGTGGGCCCCGGTGACGTTCCCGGTCGCGCCCACCCGTCCGATCACATCACCGGTGGCGACCTTCTGGCCGACACTGACGCTGATCGACGACTGGTGGCAGAACCACAGCTCGGTGCCGTCGTCCAGGGTCAGGATGGTGCGGTAGCCGTAGGAACCGGCCCAGCCGGCCTCGGTGATGGTGCCGCTGTGGACGGCCTTGATGAGCGTGCCCGTCGGCGCGGCGAAGTCGAGACCCGTGTGGTAGCCGGAGGACCAGAGCGAACCGGCCTGACCGAAGGTCGAGGTGATGGTGTACGAGGAGGTCGGCAGCGTGTACTGCTTGGCCAGCTCGGCCAGGCGCGCGGCCTCGGCCTTGGCGGCTGCTTCCTCGGCGGCCTTCTTCTTCGCGGCGGCGGCCTTGGCCTCCGCCTCCTTCTCGGCCTTGGCGGCGGCGTCGGACTCGGCCTTGGCGGCTGCGGCGAGAGCCTTGACCTCGACCTGCGACTGCTGCGACTCGGCCTGCGCCATGATCCGGCTGCGCAGCGCCTCGCCGGCGTCGGCGGTGCTCTCCTCGGTGTCCACGGCGGCTTCCGAGCCGAAGCTGGCGAGGGCCGGCGCGGCTTCCGGGGTGGGCTCGTCGTCGTCGGAGATGAGCGAGCCGACGTTGGGCAGGTCCGGCATCGAGATGGAGACCGGGGCCTTGCCGGTGTTGGCGCTGGCCATGCCACCCGCGCTGACGGCGGCTATGACGCCGACACCGAGAACGGTGGAGCTGCGGGCGAATCCGCCGCCGCGCTGCTTGGCGACGCGGTGCTTGCCGCGTACCGGGCGAGTGGACTCCGCGGTGGGGTTCCACTCCTCCCAAGGTCCCTCGTCGGTGCGGTAGTCGCCGTAGCCGAAGGTCTCGGTGGGCCGCTGGCTGGGCGCGTACGGGGCCTCGGGGGCAGGCGGGTTGGACGCCACGCGGGCGCACTCCTTTCCTTCCGTCGCCTACCGGGTTAGCTGACGGGTTCGGAGCGGGAAGGTCTCCTACGCGCGTATACCGGTCGTGGACTCTGCGAGTTCACGACGGCTTCCGCGTGATTCACCCCATGGTGGTGGTTCCCCGGTTCCCTTGCGGGATTCGGCACGTGCCGCACGGAGCCGACTCTGGTGCCGGCTGGGACGACCGCGCTGCGTTATCGAACGTTAATAGACCCGGGGGTGGGTTTCCAAGCTGTTCCTCTTGATCAACAACATTTCCGGCCTGGACTTTTGGGCTACCAGCGGTGAAAAACGGGCGAGTTGACCACGCCTCGACATGCCCCGGAAACGCTTCGTCAGTCACGGGAGTTTTGATGGTGACCCAGTCGTTATGCGCAGGGCGGTCGTCCGGTCACCAAGAGTGAGGAAGAGGGCGGAGTCGTCGGAGTCGCCGAAGCAGTCGAAGTGGTCGACGAAGCACCGAAGGCCGGAACCCTTTCGGATTCCGGCCTTCGGTTTATCAGTAGCGGGGACAGGATTTGAACCTGCGACCTCTGGGTTATGAGCCCAGCGAGCTACCGAGCTGCTCCACCCCGCGGCGATGAACACAACTGTACGCCATCAGCGGGACGGAAAGCACATCGGTTGATCCGCGGGGCCCCAGCGGCCTCAGAGGAGGTGCCGGTTCGGCTCCTTCGCCCGCTCCTCGTACTCCGGGAGCACGAGGACGTCGACGCCCTGGGCCGTCAGCAGGCCGGTTCCGTCCGCCTCGGTGACGAAGGTGTCCGGCTCGCGCCAGGCCGTGACCACCCTGCGCACCCCCGCGTCGAGGATGAGGCGGGCGCACGGGGCCGGGCGGGAGGAGCGCCGGGCGCACGGTTCGAGGCTGCTGTAGACGGTGGCGGTGGACAGCCGGGGGTCGGCGGGATCGAGCTTCGCGAGGGCGGCCTCCTCGGCGTGCACGACCGGGTCGCCGGCCTCGCGGGAGTGCCCGCGTGCCAGCTCCGTGCCGTCGGCGGCCACGATCACCGCGCCGACGCTGAAGGCGGTGCCCGACGGCGGGCAGTCGGCGGCGAGGGCGCAGGCGAGGGCCAGCCAGTGCCGGTCGGCCGCGGCGGGCAGCGGTCCGGCACCGGGGGCGGTGGGCTCGTAGCGGTTCAGGACGACGTCCTCGATGCGCCGGGTCTCCACCAGACGCAGGCGTCCGCCCTGGTAGCCGCCCGGTCCGAACAGGCGGGGCGCGGCCGGGTCGCCCACGAAGAGCGGGGCGAGGACGAGCTGGAGCTCGTCGGCGAGGCCCTGCCGGAGCAGCTGGGTATGGATCGTTCCGCCGCCCTCGACCATGAGCCGCCGTACGCCGCGCACGTCGTGGAGGTGTTCGAGGAGGCGGCGCCAGTCCAGTTCGGGGCCGAGCGGGACGGCGTCCGCGGCAAGGCCCAGCGCGTGGACCCGCTCGGCGCCCTTCTCCGTCGTGTACACGATCTTCTCGCCGCCCGTGTGCCAGAAGTTCGCCGCCGGGTCGAGGTCCCCTGAGCCGCTGACGGTGACCTTGAGGGGGTACGGCGGCAGTCCGGCGGCCTCGCGGGCGGCGCGGCGCTCGGGGGAGTTCACGAGGAGCCGGGGGTTGTCGGCGCGGATCGTGCCGGCGCCGATGAGGATGGCGTCGACGGAGGCCCGCACCTCGTCGACGCGGTCGAAGTCGGCGCGGCCGGAAAGGAGCAGGCGCTCGGGCGTGGTGTCGTCCAGATAGCCGTCGAGAGAGACGGCGGCGGACAGCAGGACGTACGGGTACGGCATCGGCGCGGCTCTCCCTGGGATGACGGGCAGGGCTTGGTTCAAGTTTGAAACAAACTTACACTGGGGGCATGACTACTCGCTGGCTCACCCCCGAGGAGCAACGCGCCTGGCGCGCGTACGTTGCCGGCTACCTCCTCCTCGAGGACGCGATCGACCGGCAGCTCCAGCAGGAGGCCGGCATGCCCCACCTGTACTACTCCATCCTCGCCAACCTCTCCGACGTCCCGGACCGGCGGCTGCGGATGACCGACCTCGCGGAGCGGCTGAAGATCACCCGCAGCCGGCTGACCTACGCGATCTCCCGGCTGGAGAAGGACGGGCTGGTGCGGCGCGAGGACTGCCAGTGGGACAAGCGCGGCAGCGTCGCGGTCCTGACGGACGAGGGCATCACGGTGCTGGAGAGCGTGGCGCCCGGCCATGTCGAGACGGTCCGCGCGGCCCTGTTCGACCGGCTCACCCCCGAGCAGGTGGGACAGCTGGAGGAGATCTTCACGCAGGTCGCACGCGGGTTCCAGGAGAACGGCGGCGACGAGACGGCTCCGGAGGATCTCCCGTGGCGTCGCCGCTCGTCGCCCTGCTCCGGCACCCCGTGACCGCCTGACCGCGGACTCGCGAGGGGCATGAGGGGCACCACAAACCAGTTGCTTCAAATTTAAAGCATGGGGTAGGGTCTCGATTCGTTGGATCTGCTTCAAATCTGAAGCACAAGGCGGCCCGGCGCCGCCTTGCCACTGTCCTCCGGACCCGGGAGACCGCATGCCCGACACCCCCGCCGCCACCCCGCGCGCCCGCGTCCGGGTACCGCTGCGCTTCCCCGACGGCTACGCCGTCGACGCCGAACTGGTCACCTTCCACGGCCTCGTCGACGGACAGGAGCACGTCGCCGTCGTCCTCGGCGAGCCGGCGCCCGGCGTCACCCCCCTGGTCCGGCTGCACTCCGAGTGCCTGACCGGTGATGTCTTCGGCTCGGCCCGCTGCGACTGCGGGCCGCAACTGCGCGAGGCGGTCGAGCGCATAGCCGGGACCGGCGGTGTCCTGCTCTACCTCCGTCAGGAGGGCCGCGGCATCGGCCTCTACAACAAGCTCGACGCGTACGCCCTCCAGGACCAGGGCCTGGACACCTACGAGGCGAACGCCGCGCTCGGCCTGCCCGAGGACGACCGGGACTACACGGCCGCCGCCCAGATGCTGCGCGCGCTGGGCATCACGAGCCTGGACCTGCTGTCCAACAACCCCGACAAGGCCGGCCAGTTGCGCGACCTGGGCATCGAGGTCCAGGACCGGGTCCCGACGGGCGTCTTCACGACCCCGCACAACGTCCGCTACCTGCGCGCGAAGGTCCTCCAGACCCAGCACACGCTGCCGCTGGCCGACCTCACCGGGCTCAGCGTGGGCTGACCGCCGGCGGCCCGAACGGGCCGTCCAGCGCGGCCCACTGGAGCAGCATGATGGTCTTCGCGTCCGCGATCGCGCCGGTGCGGACGAGGTCGAGGGCCTCGGTGAAGGGGAGTTCGACGACGGCGATGTCCTCGCCCTCGGCCGCCACGCCCGCCGTGTCGGCGCCGGGGGCGGAGGCGTCGTAAGGGGCGGCGAAGAAGCTGAGGCGCTCGGTGACCGACCCGGGGCTCATGAACGCGTCGAAGACATGCTCGACGTCGTGCACCGCGCGTCCGGTCTCCTCGGCCGCCTCGCGGCGGATCGCCTCGCGCGGGTCGTCGCCGTCCAGGAGTCCGGCGGCGGCCTCCAGCAGCATGCCGTCCGGATGTCCGTTGACGTACGCGGGCAGCCGGAACTGCCGGGTGAGCAGGACGGTACGGCGGTCGGGGTCGTAGAGCAGGATCGTGGCGCCGTCGCCCCGGTCGTACGTCTCACGCAGTTCGCGGCTCCAGTGCCCGTCGCTGTGCCGGTAGTCGAAGGTGGTGCGGCGCAGGACGGACCAGTCGCAGGCGAGCACCTCGACGTCGAGGACGCGGACCCGGTCGTTGCCGGTGAGGTCGCGTCCGTGGCGGTCGAGTCCGGTGCGGCCGCGGGGGTCGGGGACGTCGATGCCGGGGGTGCCGGGGACGGGGCGGGGCGGAGCACCGTGGGGCGGAGCGTCGTGGGAGCCGGGCGCGGGGGCGGGTGAGGGGGCAAGGCGCTCGGTCATCGGCGGCCTTCGAGGAGGGTGGCAGCGACGTCGGGGACGGCGCCGAGGTCGGCGTAGACCGGCTTGCCCTGGGCACGGGCCCGGTCGGTCATCCGGTCCGCGCCCTGCGACGGACCGCCGATGCGCAGCACCGCGTCGCAGCGCTCCAGCAGGCGTTCGGCGACGGGGTGGAAGAGCTCGTCGAAGAGCGGGTCGCCGGTGGCGGCGCCGCCCGCCGCCTCCAGCAGGGGCAGCGCGAGCGCCTCGCCGGTGACGGGCAGGTGCCCGGCGCGGAACAGGACGAGGGCGACCTCGTTCATGGCCCTCACATGGGCCGCGAGCTTCGCGGGGTCGTCGCCGGTGCCCGAACGGTAGGGGCCGGCGACCAGGATCATCAGCGGTTTCACGGGATCTCCTGGAACGGGTTCAGAACGGGTTCAGGCCAGCCGGGTCTCGACGCCTGCCTCGCGCAGGGCGTCCAGGGTCTGCGGGCCGCCGGGATGGGTGGCGGGGTCCGCCGCGGCGGCGTCGGTGACGAAGGACTGCACGGCGTCGAGCGGGGCGACCTGACTGAACGCGCGCACGCCCAGCTTGGTCGCGTCGGCGACGGCGACCGTACGGGCGGCCTGACCGAGCCCCACCTGCTTGACTGCCGCGTCCTCGAGCGAGAACTCCGACCAGCCGTGCACGGCGTGCACCCCGCCGATCGACATCACGAACACGTCGAAGGCCAGGGACTCGAGGGTGCGCAGGGCCAGCGGCCCGACGAGGGACCGCTCACCCGGGCGGGACCGGCCGCCGACGACCAGCAGGTCGATGCCGGGCCGGTCGGCCAGCCGCAGCGCCGCCTGGAGACTGAGCACGGCCACGGTCAACGGGCCCCGCGCGGCGAGGTGTTCCGCCACGTGCACGGTCGTGGTGCCGGCGTCCAGCAGCACCCGTGACCCCGGCTCGACGAGTCCGGCGACGGCAGCGCCGAGCCGGTCCTTCGTCGCCGCCTGCCACGCCTGCCGGGCCTCGAAGCCGCCGCCCTCCTCGCGCGGCCGCCCGGCGACGGCCCCGCCGTGCACCCGCCGCACCAGCCCCTGCCGCTCCAGCACGTCCAGGTCCCGGCGCACGGTCATCTCCGAGACCCCGAGCCGCTGCGCGAGCTCGGCGACGGAGACCCGCCCCTGCCCTTGCCCCTGCCCTTGGTCCTGGCCGTGCCCCTGAACGAGGCGCAGGGTCAGGTCGAGACGGTCTGCGACATCCATGACGCCATTTCTACCACGCCAATGTTCGAATGAACATCGACATGTTCACCGAGGCCTAGGAGCTCAGCGGCGCCGCCAGCACCTCGGGAGCGTGCGGATAAGCGGCCGACCGGTGCTGGAACGAGAGGATCTTCGGGTTCTGGACGACCCCGTCGCGGATCTCGACGGCCTTCATGACCGTGGGGTCGGCGTCCCATGCCGCGGGACCGCTCATGACCTTGCGCAGGTAGGGAAGGAGCGCCTCGCTGATCTCCCAGGTGGCGGAGTTCCACAGGTGGGACGGGCTGTGATCCACCGCGTAGTAGTGACAGCCCGGCCCCACCGCGGGCATGGGCTCGCCGAAGGTGGTCGGACGGGCCCATTCGAAGCCCATGCCCTCGTCGCAGGCGACGTCGACGAAGAAGGTGCCCGGCCGGAACAGGGCGAGCTCCTCGTCGGTGACGAACATGAGCGGCGCGTCGGTGTCCTGCAGGACGCAGTTGACGATGATGTCGAACCCGGCCAGGTACTCCGCCAGCGGCATGGAACCGGCCGCGGTGACGGCCCGCAGGCGCGACGGATCGTCCTCCTGCTCCTCGAAGTGGGCCATCACGACCGAGGGCATCGGCGAGGCCACCGCCGCGGCGGCGCGCTGGGTGAGCACCGTGACGTCCGTGACCCCCATGGCGCCCAGGCCGGTGACCGCTCCGCGCGCCGTGGCGCCGAAGCTGATGACCACCGCGCGCAGGCGGCGGCCGTAGTGGCCGGTGAGCCCGCCGAGCTGGAGGGCGTGCAGCACCGAGCAGTAGCCGGCGAGCTCGTTGTTCTTGTGGAACACATGGACGCTGAAGGCGCCCGTGGAGGTCCAGTGGTTCATGGCCTCCCAGGCGATCAGGGTCAGCCGCCGGTCGATGGCGATCTGGGTCATCTTCTCGTCCTGCACGCAGTGCGGCCATCCCCACAGGACCTGGCCCTCGCGCAACTCGGCGATGTCGTCGTGCATCGGCTTGGGCAGCAGCGCGATGTCGCACTCGGCGATGAGCTGCTCGCGCGAGCGCAGGCCGGCCACCAGTGGTCGCAGCGCGTCGTCGGCGATGCCGAACCGTTCGCCGTAGCCCTGTTCGAGGAAGATCCGCTCGCGTACGTCCGGGGCGATCCGGTCGAGGTGGCGGGGATGCAGCGGTAGGCGGAACTCGTTCTCCTTGCGGGAGGAGGCGAATACTCCGAGACTCATGAGGCTCATGTGGGGCGGCTCATTTCCGACCGGACACGATGTGCTCCGGCATTGCCGTTCCCCGAGGGCGACGCCGAAACGGATGACGGCGTGCGAGGTGCGCTCGGTACCGCCACCGTACTCCCGGCCCGGTCACGGAGCGCCCGCCGCTCGTTTGAGCTCGAAGGACCCGTAGGTCCAGGTGGCATCCGGGGCCCCTGCGGGCTTCTAGCATGATCGAATGGTTGCCGATGATGCCCAGAGGTCCGGGACAGGACGGGAAGTCGTGTCCCGCGACGACGTGGACGGCGGAAACGACGCCGGCGGAAACGACGCCGGGGAGAACCCGCACCCCGTCACCGACCTGGTGGAGCGGGCGGCCGAACTGGTCGAGCCGATCAAGCCGAAGCTGCGTGGCTGGCTCCACGCCGCGATGGTCCCCGCCTCACTGAGCGCCGGCATCGTCCTGATCTGCCTGGCCGGGACCCCTGAAGCGACCCTGGCCTGCGCCGTGTACGCCGTCACCGCCTGGCTGCTGTTCGGGACGAGCGCCGTCTACCACCTGGGCACCTGGGGGCCGCTGGGCGAGGCCGTTCTGCGTCGCCTCGACCACGCCAACATCTTCCTGATCATCGCCGGCACCTGCTCCCCGCTGGCCGTGCTCCTCGTGCCCTCGGACCAGCGGGCCCTGCTGCTGTGGATCGTCTGGGCGGGCGCGCTGGCCGGCATCGCCTTCCGCGTCCTGTGGGTCTCGGCCCCCCGCTGGCTGTACACACCCTGCTACCTGGCCCTGGGCTGGGCACCGGTGAGTTACCTGCCCGACTTCCTGCACGCCGGCGGAGCGGCCGTACTCGCCCTGGTGGTGGCCGGCGGTCTCCTCTACAGCGCGGGTGCGGTGGTCTACGCCGTCCGCCGCCCCGACCCCTCACCCCGCTGGTTCGGCTTCCACGAGGTGTTCCACACCCTGACCGTGGCGGCCTTCGCCGCCCACTACGTCGCCATCTCCCTCGCCGCCTACTGACCCCGACGCATCGCACCGCCGCACCCGCCCCGGCGCTGCGCCGACCGCGGCACCGGTATCCCCGCGGGCGCGTCCCGGACGGGTCGGTGCATAGAATCCGATCTCATGCCGAAGCCTGACGAGCTGATCGTTGACATCGCCGCCCTTGTGGAGTCCGAGCAGAGCAATCAGATGCCCCTGACCGTGGTCACCGGTGGTGCCGTCATCACCGGTCGACTGGCGCCCGAAGCCACCTGGCGGCAGAGGGTGTCGGAGGTGCTGACGGACTCCGCCCACCTCGGAGAGTTCTCCGCCGTCTTCGACACCCCCGCGAAGAAGGACGGCCCGCCCACGCATCTGCACTTCCATGTCGCCCGGATCCTCCAGGGCACGGTGGGGATCCCCGAGACGGGCGGGATGTACCGCGTGGCGATCGAGGACGTCAGCGCCTGGACCATCGGGGACTTCAGCTACTCCGACCACTGACCGACCGCCCCGCCGCCGAGCCGAGAACGACGCGGCACGGCACCGCACCCGCGCTCAAGCACCGGCCCGGAAACGGGTGCGGCGCCCGGGTCGACCGAAGTCGACCCGGGCGCCGCACCACAGGCCGGAAGGGGATGTCCCCCGCCTCGCCGCCGGTAGGCCCTGTGGGACTCGAACCCACAACCAATGGATTAAAAGTCCACTGCTCTGCCAATTGAGCTAAGGGCCCAGGCGATGTTGCCTCCCCGAGCATAGCCGGACGCGGCCGTGTCTCCGATCGGGTATCGGAGACACGGGCGCGCCGGACGACGCGAAGCGATCGAGATCGGTCACTGCTCGGGCAGTTCGGCGGGTGCCGCCGCCCGTGACGCCTCGCGGGCGATGGTCCGTTCGTGCTCCGGATCGAGGAACCAGTTGCGGGCGGAGACCTGCCACCACACCCCCGCGAAACCCAGCACGACGAGGACGGCGACCGGGGCGTAGTTGAAGGTCTCCCAGGTGACCGGGGAGACCTGGGGCAGCATGAACAGGACGGTGATGACGGCCACCCACGCCACCGACACCACGCCGATCGCCTTCGACCAGCGGCCCAGGTGCCACGGTCCCCGCGCGAAGGCCTCGCCCTTGCGCAGGCGCAGCAGGGTCGGTATGACGTACGCGATGTAGAGGCCGATGACGGCGATCGAGGTGACGGCCGCGTACGCGGTCACGTTGATCAGATAGGGCAGGCCCAGCAGCAACGCGCCGCCGGCCGCCAGCCAGACGGCCGCGACGGGCGTGCGGGTGCGCGGGCTGACCGTGTGCCAGATGTGCGAGTACGGCAGCGCCCCGTCCCGCGAGAAGGCGTAGATCATGCGGCTGTTGGCGGTCACCGACGCCATCCCGCAGAAGAGCTGGGCGCCGATCACCACGAGCAGCAGCAGCTTGCCGGCGGTCGCGCCGAGCGCGTCGAGCAGGATCTGGGCGGGCGGCGCGCCGGTCGGGGAGGCGAGCGCGGCGTCGTAGGACTGGATGGCGTACGTGAAGCCGAGCAACAGCACGAAGCCCGCGATCCACGAGGTCCAGATGGACCGCACGATCCCCTTGGGGCCGGCCGTCGACGCGTCGTGCGTCTCCTCGGTCATGTGGGCGGAGGCGTCGTACCCGGTGAAGGTGTACTGGGCCATCAGCAGGCCGAGCAGGACGACGTACACCCCGCTGCCCCAGCCGGTGTTGTTGACGAACTCGCCGAACACGAAGGACGTCGACCGGTGCTTGTCGGGGACGAAGGCCAGCGCTCCCACGATGACGCCCACGCCCAGCACGTGCCACCACACGCTCACGCTGTTGAGGAGGGCGACGATCCGCACCCCGAAGGTGTTCAGCAGTCCGTGCAGCACCAGGATCCCGGCGAACAGCAGGACCGTCCGGCCGGGCGTCACCTCGAAGTCGAACTGGAGGTTCAGATAGGCGCCGAGGAAGGAGGCGGCGCCGAAGTCGATGCCCGCCGTCACCGCCACCTGGCCCAGCACGTTGAACCAGCCCGTGAACCAGGCCCAGGCCGCCGCCGATCGCGGGGGCGCCAGCCGGTGGGCCCAGAAGTACAGGCCCGCCGACGTCGGGTACGCCGAACAGATCTCGGCCATGGACAGGCCGACGAACAGGGTCATCAGCCCCACGGCGACCCAGCCCCAGGTGATGACCGCCGGGCCGCCCGTGTTCATGCCGAACAGATACAGCGTCAGGCAGCCCGAAAGGACCGAGATGATCGTGAAGGAGACCGCGTAGTTGGAGAACGCCGACATGCGGCGGGCGAGGACCTGGGTGTAGCCGAGTTCGGCCAGCCGCTCTTCGTCCGAGAGTTTCCCGGGAGCCGGCCGGCCCGCTGTGCCGTCATCTGTCATGCCCCCAGCAATTCCCCTGCCGAGGGCGTGACACACGTCACAACTTGGCTAGAAAATGCCCTTGTAGTTCTGCCAGCCGGCGCCGATCTTGACCCGCGCCCCGAACGTGCCCGTCCCGGTGCCGGGCAGCCGGTACAACCCGCCCGCGGTGTCGCGCACCACGAGGTCCGCCTTCCCGTCCCCCGTGATGTCCCCGGCCCCGGCGACCGCGTTGTACGAAGCCCCCCAGTTCGCGAACAGCTTCACGCGCGCCGAGAAGGTGCCGTTGCCCTTGCCGATGTAGCGGTACAGGTTGTTCGACGTGTCCTGGGCGATCAGATCACCGATGCCGTCACCGTTGAGGTCGCCGACGCCGATGATCTTCTTGTACGTCTTCCAGTTGTCGTAGAGCTTCACCGGCGCCGCCAGCTTCCCGGCGGCCGTCCCCTTGTAGAGGTAGACCCTGCCGTTCGACGGGTTGCGGGCGATCAGGTCGGGGCGGCCGTCCTTCGTGACGTCACCCGGCGAGGTCAGGATGTCGAACTGGGTCCAGCCGCTGGTGCCCAGCGTGGTGTACGGCGATGTGGGCCGTACCGCGCCACCGCAGCCCGTCCGGTACAGCCGCAGCGCCCCGCTGCCGAGCCGCACGAGAACGTCGTTGCACCGGTCACCGCTCAGGTCACCGATCGGCACCGCCTTGATACCGGTGGGCCAGCCGCTGCCGCTGACCTGACCGGAGAACGTGCCCTGGCCCGTGCCCTGCTGGTAGGTCAGCGTGCCCGAGGAGGGCATGGTCAGCAGATCGCCCGCACCGTCCGGCTTCGCCCCCGGTCCCACGTAGTCGTGGAACACGGCGTTGCCGCGCACCATCCGCACGGTGCCCCGCGTCTGCAAGGGGGCGCCGACGCCGTCCGCGGGCGTGACCGAGAGCGTCCAGTCGTAGAAGCCGTTGGGCAGGACCGCCCCGGCCGTGGCGCTGGTGCTCCACGGGACCTTCAACTCACCGCGCAGGGTGCCGCCGTCGGTGCCGCCGACCACCTTGCCGGTCGCCTTGTCACGCACCGTCAGGGTCCAGCCGGCGGCCGGCTTCGAGAGCAGCACGTCGGTGAGGACGGGCGACGTCGTAGGGGAGACCTCCGTGGCGCCCTGCGGCACGTCCAGCAGGCTCAGCGGTTGCTGCCGCACGCCGGACGGTACGAGGTGCACGCGCTCCTGACCGTCGACGTAGGCGGCGTTCCCACCGGACTCGTCGACCGTCCAGCGCACGTCCCGCTGGGAGACGCCCGTGTCAGGAAGGTCGCCGACGACCCGGCCGGAGGGGGTGCCGTCCGCGACCGTCGTGAGCGTCAGCTTCCCGGCCTGCTTGTCGTGGGTGACGACGTACCCGTCGCCGAGTTCGGCCTCGTCGGCCGGGACCGGCACGGACTTCTTCGCCGTGCGGTCGTAGACGCCCGCCCGGCCCTCGCACGTCCAGTACAGCCACCGGCCCAGCGCCTGGAGTTCGGTGGGCGTGCACCCCGCGTCGGTGGTGACGGTCTCGGTCGTTTTCCCGGCCGTCAGGTCGTACGCGGCGACAGTGCCCGGGGTCGTGCCGGTCGTCCACAGGAGGTTGCCGGAGAGGGCGGCGGGCCCGGGGGTGCGGGTGACGACCGGGGCGCCGGCGCTGCCGATCCGGTAGACGTACTGCTGCCCGGGTGCCGTGTAGAGCACGTAGCGGCCCGAGACGTCATTGATCTGCCCGCCCAGGGGCAGCCCGGTGCGCTCCCAGAGACCGCCGTCCGGCCCATGGACCTTGATCCGGTCGGTGTTCAGGTCGTGGGTCAGCCAGGCGATACGGCCGTCGGTCGTGCCCCGGACCTGGGCGCAGGCGACGTCCGTGGCGGCGCAGGTGACCATGGGGACGTCCGTGGTGAACGCGCTGCGCTCGCCGAACGAGGGGGTGCCGGAAGGGGAGACGGTCCGTACCCAGTCCGCGCGTACACCGGTGCCGTAGTGGTCCAGGACCACGAGCCGTCCCTGCTCCAGGGACAGACCCTGGATCCTCCGCGGCGGCTTGGGCAGCGCCTTGAGCAGCGTCACCACGGGCGGGCCGCCGTCCGCGCCCGGGGTGATGCGCTGGATGCCCCAGTCGTCGGTGCCGACCCGGCCGATCTTCACCGCGGCGCCGTCGGCCCCCGCCGCGGTTCCTTGCGCCGAGGACCGCAGCAGGGTCACCCGATCGCCGCCCGTGAGGGGCTGCGCGGTCGTCGTAGTGGTTCCGTTGACCAGCCAGTCGCCGACAACGGTCAGGTCCCGGGCGACGTCCGGCCCGTCGCCGACGCCCTGGAGCGCGACCTCGACCGGGGCAGCCGACAGGTCGGGCGGGAACACCAGCACCGTGGCCTTGCCGGAGGCCGAGACGACGACATGACCACCGCCCAGGTTCACCTGGCTGTACCCGACGGGGATCGGGCCGCTCCAGCCTCGCACCTCACCCGTCGCACGGTCCACGGCGGCCAGGCCCACCTGCTGCCCGTCCACGGAGCCACGGAAGTACAGCGTCCGCGCGTCCGCGCCCACGGCGAAACCGAGCACGAGACCGGCCGGTCCTCCCGTGACCACCGAGTCCCCGGTGGTCCCGTCGGACCCAGGCGTCAGCAGATGCACGATCCGGGTGGCATTGCCCTCCTCACCGGTCCCGCTCTCGTAGGCCACGGTCAGGTTGTCGAAGGACGTCAGGTAACCGAGCCCGGCCGGGACCCGCAGACCACGGGTGGCGCCGTCGGACGCGTCCCAGAAGTCGACCCGCCCGTCAGCGTGGTGGTACGCCAGGACGTCGGTGCCGGTCGGTGCCCCCACCGTCCCCAGGGGAGCCGTCGGCACGCGCACCGTCTCGCCGTCCGAGTAACGGGTCCACAGCACCCCGCTGGTGCCCTCCAGGGTGTGGAACACCCCCTGGAGACCGGCAGAGTCGTGGCCGCCGTGGCCCGACGCCGTCCGCAGGGCCGCCGACGTGTAGGTGTCCCGCAGTGTCGCCGGCACCACCGTCTCCTGCGGGGTGTCCGCGACCGCCGTGGACGGCAGCAGCGGGGTCAGTCCGGCCGCCAGGACGGCGGAGGCGGCCACGAGACGCAGACGTGCGGAGCCATGACGAGTCAAGAAGGTCCCTCCCCGGGAACGGAGACGGACGGGACCGGACGCCTCTCGGCTTTCACGGTCCCCGGCCCCCCGGCCTTCACATCCGTCTCACAAGTCGGCTGATCCTACAGTCACTTCACAGGCCCGGAG
This sequence comes from Streptomyces sp. NBC_00080, assembly GCF_045041255.1. NCBI lineage: Bacteria > Bacillati > Actinomycetota > Actinomycetes > Kitasatosporales > Streptomycetaceae > Streptomyces > Streptomyces sp. NBC_00080. The sequence goes on along the minus strand of NZ_CP108235.1, from coordinate 5,000,543 downwards.
AAAGGGGTTACTGGAGACGGAAAACGCCGTGGCCCCCACCGATGTTCGGTGGGGGCCACGGCGTTCACTCAACTGAGCCGATGTCAGCCGTTGCGCTTCCAGCGCGGCTTGTCGTCGCGACGGCCGGTCGTGCCGGAGCCGGAGCCGGTGCCGCGGTGGTCGTCACGGCGACCGAACGGGCGGTCGTGGCCGCCGGAGCGGAAGCCCGGGCGGTCGTCGCGACGGTCACGGTTGAACGGACGGTCGCTGCCACGGTGGGTGGACGGACGGTCGTCGCGACGGTCGCGGTTGAAGCCGCCCGACTGACGGTCGTCGCGGCGGAACCCGCCGGAGGGACGCTCGTCACGACGGTCACGGTTGAAGCCGCCCGCGGGACGCTCGTCGCGGCGGAAGCCGCCGGAGGGGCGCTCGTCACGACGGTCGTCGCGGCGGTCGTCGCGACGGTCACGGTTGAAACCGCCCGCGGGACGCTCGTCACGACGCTCGAAGGAACGGCCACCGCGGTCGTCACGGCCGGCGCCGCCACGGTCGTCACGGCGGTCACGGTTGAAGCCACCGCGGTCGTCACGACGCTCGAAGGAACGGCCACCGCGGTCGTCACGGCGGTCGTCGCGGCGGAACCCGCCACGGTCGCCGTCACGGCGGTCACGGTTGAAGCCACCGCGGTCGTCACGGTTGAAGCCGCCACGGTCGTTGTCACGACGCTCGAAGGAACGACCACCGCGGTCGTCACGGCGCTCGTAGTTGCCCCGCTCGTCACGGCGCTGACGCGGCTGCTCGTACGCGGGCTGCTCGGAGACCGCGGCCTCGGCCGGCGCCTCCGCCACGGTGTTCTGCTCGACGACCGCCTCGGCGGCCGCGACGACAGCCGCCTCCGGGTCCTCGCCACGCTCGCGCGCCACGCGGGCCACCAGACGGTCGGCCTCCTCGCGCAGCTCGGTCGCGCGCCGCTGCGCACGCTCCAGCTCCTTGCTGAGCTCGGAGACCTCACGCTCGGCCTGCTGCGCCGCGTTGCCCGCGGACTCGGCCTGGACCTCCGTCATCGAACGGGCGCCGGTGATCTCGGCGACCTCCGGCTCGAAGGCGGCGCCGCCCTGGATGATGTGACGCCCGGCGTCGACGCCCGCGTCCTCCATCAGACGGAAGATCTGACGGCGCTGGTGCGGCAGCGAGAGGGAGACGACCGTGCCGGTGCGGCCGGCCCGCGCGGTGCGGCCCGCGCGGTGCAGGTAGTCCTTGTGGTCGCCGGCCGGGTCCACGTTGAGCACCAGGTCGATGCCGTCGACGTGGATACCGCGGGCGGCGACGTCGGTCGCGACGAGCGCGTTGACGTAGCCGTCCTTGAAGTCGGCCAGCGTGCGGGTCCGCGCGCCCTGGGTCATGCCGCCGTGCAGCGCGTCCGCCTTCACACCGGATTCGCGCAGCTGCTCGGCGATACGGTCGGCGCCGAGCTGGGTGCGGACGAAGATGATGGTGCGGCCCTTGCGGGAGGCGATCGCGGCGGTGACCGGCGCCTTGTCCTTGGGCTTCACGATCAGGATGTGGTGCGACATGGTCGTGACGTTGCCCTGGGCGCTGTCGACCTCGTGCGTGACGGGGTTGCTCAGGTAGCGCTTGACCAGCGTGGAGATCTCGTTCTCCATCGTGGCCGAGAACAGCATGCGCTGGCCGCCGCCGGGGATCTGGTCGAGCAGCTCGGTGACCTCGGGCAGGAAGCCCAGGTCGGACATCTGGTCGGCCTCGTCGAGGACGGCGACCTGGACGTTCTCGAGCGAGCAGGCGCCGCGGTTGATGAGGTCACGCAGACGGCCCGGGGTGGCGACGAGGACGTCGACGCCGCGCTCCAGGGCGTACATCTGGTTGCTCATCGACGTACCGCCGCAGACGACCTTCATCTTCAGGCCGAGTACGTCGCCGTACGGCTGAAGCGCGTCCGCGACCTGCATCGCGAGCTCACGCGTCGGCGTGAGGATGATGCCGCGGGGCTTCTTCTTGTCGGTGTGGCCGCCGGACAGCGACGCCAGCAGCGGCAGACCGAACGAGAGGGTCTTGCCGGAGCCGGTGCGGCCGCGGCCGAGGATGTCCTTGCCGGCCAGGGCGTCCGGGATGGTCGCGGCCTGGATCGGGAAGGGGCTGGTCACGCCGTTCTGCGCGAGCTTGCGCACGACGCCCTCGGGGAGCCCGAGGTCGGCGAAGGTGAGTTCGGGGGTCTTCGGGGCCTCGGGCGTCTCGACGATGGCCTCGACGGCCTCGGCGATGGCCTCTGCGGCCCCGACGGTCTCCGCGACCTCGATCGCCTCGAGGGTGATCGGCTCGTCGTTGGTGTTCTCGGGCACGACGGAGTGATCAGTACTGGAAATGGACATGCGAATGCGAAACCTTCCGGAGTCTCAAGTCGGCACGCGCCCGTCAACTCCGTGTTCGCATTGCACTACGACCGCCTCTATGCGGTCAGCCACGGCAAGGGAGAGTACGCGCCACACGGCGCGCTCTGCGGTGGCGCCGGGCAAATGGGATCAAACGATCTACCACTATAAGCACCCTGACCACCGAAGGCAAACCGAGCCTCATCACCGCAGCTCAGCGGCCTCCTCGGGCCCGAGGAGAAGACCTGCGCGACGGGCCTGCGCGACGAGCCTTCCCGAAACGGACGACCTGCCCGCCACCACACACCCGACCGAGGCGAACGACTCCGAGGCGAACGACTGTCCGAGGCGAACGACTGTCCGGGCGGAGCAACCGGTCCGGGCGGAGCAACCGGTCTAGGCGGGCGAGCCCGCCTCCGGCGCCGGCTCCCGGTCCGCCAGCTGCGCCGCCGGGCCCCCGTCGCCCTCGTGCGCCGAGGACGACGGCTCGGCGACCGTCGGCTCCGGCGTGGGGGACGGCGGCTCCGGCGTGGGCGCGGGCGGCTCCGGGTCCGGCGAGCGCGTGGGCGCGGGCGGCTGTGCCCCGGTGGGCGTCGGCACCCCCGGCTGCTCGCTCGTCCCCGGCCGCACCGCCCCCGCCGAGGCCGGCGCGCTCCGGCCCGCCGACGGCGGGGCCGAGACCGACGCCGAGGCGCTCGCTCCGCCCTTGCCGCCCTTCCCGTGCCCGTGCTTGCCGTCGCCGCCCGCCGCACCCATCCCGAAGCCTGCCCCGGAGCCCGCCGAGACCCCGCCGGGAGCCTCACCGCCCCGCTGCCCCGCCGAGTGCGACGGCTTGGCCCGGCCGCCCTCCTCGTGCCCCACGCTCATGCAGCCGGCGGCCGCGGCGACGGCCATGACCGTCGCGGCCAGACGAACGGGTACGTACAAGGGGCGCACGGGGCCACCTCCGGGGCAGGCGTAAGGAGTCGACGTGCCCAACTCCCGGCGCCCGCAAGAGGACACGCGCCGACGCGCACCCCTGTGCCGGACGGCTCAGCCGTAGCCGAGGGCGTGCAGCCGCGTGTCGTCGATGCCGAAGTGGTGGGCGATCTCGTGCACCACCGTGACCTCCGTCTCGGCGACGACCTCCTCCCGCGTCCTGCACATCCGCAGCGTCGGCCCCCGGTAGATCGTGATCCGGTCCGGCAGCACACCGGCGTACCACTCCCCGCGGTCCGTCAGCGGCGTCCCCTCGTACAGCCCGAGCAGCTCGGGATCGTCCGCCGCCGGTTCGTCCTCGACGAACACCGCGACGTTGTCCATCAGTCGCGTCAACTCCGGCGGAATCCGGTCCAGCGCTTCGGCGACCAGTTCCTCGAACTCCTCACGCGTCATCTCCAGCACAGGCCCCATTGTCCGGTACGACGCGGTCGGGCGGAGGTCACGAACCGTCCGCATACCAACGCCCGGACCCGGGCATAGGGCACCAATGGTCCGAGCCCGTCTCCCCACCGCAGTCCTGAAGCGCCGCAAGCCCGCCCGGAGCGGGAACCCGGTCCCCGAACTCGCCGCCCGGCCCAACCCCTGGATCCGCGCTCTCGGCCTGACCGCCGTCGTCGTCGTCGGCGCTTGGCTCGGCCTGCTGATCGTCGGTGACGTCCGCGTGTCCGTCGGCCCCATGAACACGACGATGACCCTGCGCCCGTCCGTCACCGGCGGCACGAAGATCAACATCTCCCCGCTGGGCGCGCTCAGCCTGGACAGCCACATCGCCCCGGTCCGTCTCGACGTGAACGTGGACCAGCTCGACCCCGAGCGCTCCCAAGCCCTCGTCGACCACCCCGAACGCCTCTCCGGCCTCCAGGACGAGGTCGCCCGTGACATCGAGCACGGCACTCTCGACCTCGCGCTCCGCTCCTGCGTCGCCGTGGTCTCCGGCGCCACCGCGCTCGGCCTCGCCGTCTACCGCCGCCCCCGCCGCGCCCTCGCCGCCGGCGGTCTCGCCCTCACCCTGCTGGCCGCCTCGGGCGCGACCGCGTACGCCACCTGGAACCCCAAGTCGGTGCTGGAGCCGCGGTTCTCGGGCCTGCTGTCCTCCGCGCCCTCACTCGTCGGCAACGCCCGCAGCATCGTCACCGAGTTCGACGTCTACCAGCAGGAACTCGCCCGCCTGGTCACCAACGTGACCAAGCTCTACGACGTCACCTCCACGCTCCCCGCCTTCCAGCCGGACCCGACGACCGTCCGCGTCCTGCACGTGTCCGACATCCATCTGAACCCCGCGAGCTGGAAGATCATCGCCTCGCTCGTGGAGCAGTACAAGGTCGATGTGATCGTCGACTCCGGCGACACGATGGACCACGGCTCGGCCGCGGAGAACGGCTTCCTGGACCCCATCGCCACGCTCGGCGCGCCCTACGTCTGGGTCAGGGGCAACCACGACTCGCTCGTCACCCAGCGCTACCTGGAGGGCATGAAGAACGTGCACGTCCTCGACGACGGCCGCGCGGTCACCCTCGCCGGGCTGCGCTTCGCCGGCATCGGCGACCCCCAGTTCACCCCCGACCGCTCCTCCGTGCCGGGCGCCGAGGAGTCCCAGGAGGAGGCGGGCGCCCGGCTGGCCCAGGCCCTGCGCGCCCAGCGGGACGCCGGCACCCCGGCGGACGTGGCCGTCGCCCACGAGCCCTCCGCCGCCCGGGGCACGGACGGCGGGGTGCCCCTCGTGCTGGCCGGGCATCTCCACCACGAGGACATGGAGGTCATGAAGAAGGGCACACGGCTGCGCGTCGAGGGCTCCACCGGCGGCAGCGGCCTGCGTGCCGTCGAGGGCAAGTACCCGGACCCCATCGAGGCGTCGATCCTCTACTTCGACCGCGACACCCGCCGCATCCAGGCCTGGGACGAGATCAAACTCGGCGGCCTGGGTCTGACGACGGCCGAGGTCAGCCGCCACCTCCCGAAGGAGAACCTGCCCGGAGCCGTACCGTCCCCGAGCCCCTCTCCGACTCCCTCCCCCAGCCCGCCGCTCAGCCCGTCCGTGAGCCCCTCCGGAACCCCCTCCAGGACGGCCCCGTAAACCGTTTTGGCGATACCCCCCGCCATCCCATATGCTCATGACGTCCCCGACGCGCTGAGAAGCGCCCAGGCGGGCCGATAGCCCTCATCGTCTAGCGGCCTAGGACGCCGCCCTTTCAAGGCGGTAGCACGGGTTCGAATCCCGTTGGGGGCACGCAACACCGTGTGCGACACTGTCGTACACAACAGCTTGGTCCTGTGGAGCAGTTTGGAGTGCTCGCCACCCTGTCAAGGTGGAGGCCGCGGGTTCAAATCCCGTCAGGACCGCTGAGGTTTCTCTGAAACCTCGTGGCTGGGTAGCTCAGTTGGTACGAGCGATCGCCTGAAAAGCGATAGGTCGCCGGTTCGACCCCGGCCCCAGCCACAAGAACGAAACCCCCTCCGGGTGACCGGAGGGGGTTTTCGTCGCTGCGCGTCGGACGGGGCGGGCCCAAAAGCACTCGCCCCTTCTTTCGCCGAGATGAGATCCTGGATCGCGTATGTCTACGCACCCCACTCCCGGCGCCGCCGCTCCGGGCACTCCCGCCCTCGGCTACCTCGCCCCCCGCCTGACCGAGCTGTCCCTGCGCGACGCGCACCGGCTCGGGCGCAGGCTCGAAGGCGCGCGCAAGATCCGCAAGCCGGAGGCCCGTGCCGCCGTCCTCGCCGAGATCGGGGCGGAGGTCGCACAGGTCGAGGAGCGGATGGTCCTGCGGCGCGGCCGGGTGCCCGCCGTCTCGTACCCCGAGCAGCTTCCGGTCAGCCAGAAGAAGGACGAGATCGCGGCCGCCATCCGTGATCACCAGGTCGTCATCGTCGCCGGTGAGACCGGGTCCGGCAAGACCACCCAGATCCCCAAGATCTGTCTCGAACTGGGGCGCGGCGTCCGCGGCATGATCGGGCACACGCAGCCCCGTCGGATCGCCGCCCGCACCGTGGCCGAGCGGGTCGCGGAGGAACTCAGGACACCGCTCGGCGAGGCCGTCGGCTGGAAGGTGCGGTTCACCGACCAGGTGAACCCGGACGCCACCTTCGTGAAGCTGATGACGGACGGCATCCTCCTCGCGGAGATCCAGACCGACCGCGAGCTGCGCGCGTACGACACGATCATCATCGACGAGGCCCACGAGCGGTCCCTCAACATCGACTTCCTGCTGGGCTATCTCGCCCAGCTGCTCCCCCGCCGCCCGGATCTCAAGGTCGTCATCACCTCCGCGACCATCGACCCGGAGCGTTTCTCCCGGCACTTCGGTGAAGCGCCGATCGTCGAGGTCAGCGGGCGGACGTACCCGGTGGAGGTCCGCTACCGGCCGCTCCTCGAAGAGGACTCCGACGACGCCGACCGCGACCAGATCACCGCGATCTGCGATGCCGTCGAGGAGCTCCAGTCCGAAGGGAAGGGCGACATCCTCGTCTTCCTCTCCGGTGAGCGGGAGATCCGGGACACGGCCGACGCGCTGGAGAAGAAGAAGTACCGCTTCACGGAGGTGCTGCCCCTCTATGCCCGGCTCTCGCACGCCGAGCAGCACCGGGTCTTCCAGCAGCACACGGGCCGCAGGATCGTTCTGGCGACGAACGTGGCCGAGACGTCCCTGACCGTCCCGGGCATCAAGTACGTCATCGACCCCGGCTTCGCCCGCATCAGCCGCTACAGCCACCGCACCAAGGTCCAGCGCCTGCCCATCGAGCCGATCTCGCAGGCCAGCGCCAACCAGCGCAAGGGCCGCTGCGGCCGGACGAGTGACGGCATCTGCATCCGGCTGTACGACGAGGACGACTTCCTCGCCCGCCCGGAGTTCACGGACGCCGAGATCCTCCGTACGAACCTGGCCAGCGTCATCCTCCAGATGACCGCGGCGGGCCTCGGCGACATCGAGAAGTTCCCCTTCATCGACCCGCCGGACCACCGCAACATCCGTGACGGCGTGCAGCTGCTCCAGGAGCTGAACGCGCTGGACCCGGCCGAGAAGGACCCCCGCAGGCGGCTCACCCAGACCGGCCGCAAGCTGGCCCAGCTGCCCGTCGACCCGCGCCTCGCGCGGATGGTCCTGGAGGCCGACAAGAACGGCTGTGTCCGCGAGGTCATGGTGATAGCCGCCGCGCTGTCCATCCAGGACCCGCGCGAGCGCCCGGCCGACAAGCAGACCCAGGCCGACCAGCAGCACGCCCGCTTCAAGGACGAGACCAGCGACTTCCTCGCCTATCTCAACCTGTGGCGGTACGTGCGCGAGCAGCAGAAGGAGCGCGGCTCCTCCTCCTTCCGGCGTATGTGCAAGCAGGAGTACCTGAACTTCCTGCGCATCCGTGAGTGGCAGGACATCTACTCGCAGCTCCGCACGGTCGCCAAGCAGATGGGGATCCATCTGAACGAGGAGGACGCGCCCGAGCAGAGTGTCCATGTCTCGCTCCTCGCCGGGCTGCTCTCGCACATCGGCATGAAGGACGTGAAGGACGGCAACAAGAACGAGTACCTGGGCGCGCGGAGCGCCAAGTTCGCGATCTTCCCGGGTTCGGCGCTCTTCAAGAAGCAGCCGCGCTTCGTGATGTCCGCCGAGCTGGTGGAGACGAGCCGTCTGTGGGCCCGCGTCAACGCGAAGATCGAGCCCGAGTGGGTCGAGCCGCTCGCCGGACACCTGCTGAAGCGGACCTACAGCGAGCCGCGCTGGGAGAAGGACCAGGCGGCCGTCATGGCGGACGAGAAGGTCACGCTGTACGGCGTCCCGATCATCGCCCAGCGGAAGGTCAACTACGGGCGGATCGACCCGGAGACCTCCCGCGACCTGTTCATCCGCAACGCGCTGGTCGAGGGTGACTGGCGCACGCACCACAAGTTCTTCGCCGACAACCGCCGGCTCCTCAGCGAGGTCGAGGAGCTGGAGCACCGTGCCCGGCGCCGGGACATCGTGGTGGACGACGAGACGCTGGTCGACTTCTACGACCAGCGGGTGCCCGAACACGTCGTGTCCGGCGCGCACTTCGACTCGTGGTGGAAGCACAAGCGGCACGAGCAGCCCGATCACCTGGACTTCGAGCGGGAGATGCTCATCCGGGAGTCGGCGGAGGCCGTCACCAAGGCCGACTATCCGGACTCCTGGCGACAGGGCCGGCTGAAGTTCCGGGTGACGTACCAGTTCGAGCCGGGCGCGGACGCGGACGGTGTGACCGTCCACATCCCGCTCCATGTCCTCAACCAGGTCACGGACGAGGGCTTCGACTGGCAGATCCCGGGCCTGCGCGAGGAGGTCGTCACGGAGCTGATCCGTTCCCTCCCCAAGCCGATCCGCCGTCACTACGTACCCGCGCCGAACTTCGCGAAGCGATTCCTGGACCGCGCGGTGCCCCTTCAGGAGCCGCTCACGACGACCATGGCGCGTGAGCTGAAGCGCATGGTCGGCGTCCCGTTCGAGGCCGACGACTTCGACTGGTCGCGGCTCCCCGACCATCTGCGGATCACCTTCCGGATCGTCGACGAGCGGCGCCGCAACCTGGCCGAGGACAAGGATCTCGAGACCCTGAAGCTCCGGTTGAGACCGAAGGCGAGGCAGGCCATCTCGCAGGCGGCCGCGGCCACCGCCGAACGGCAGGGCGGCGAGTCCCTGGAGCGTTCGGGCCTGACGGACTGGACGATCGGCTCGCTCGCCCGCGTCTTCGAGACCCGCCGCGCGGGCCAGCCGGTGAAGGCGTATCCGGCGCTCGTCGACGACGGCGACACCGTGTCCGTGCGCCTCTTCGACACGGAGGCGGAGCAGGCGGAGGCGATGTGGAAGGGCACGCGCCGGCTGATCCTGCGCACCATCCCTGTCAATCCGGCAAAGTTCGCATCCGAGAAGCTGACGAACGCCCAGAAGCTCGCGCTGTCCGCGAATCCGCACGGCTCGATCCAGGCGCTGTTCGACGACTGCGCGATGGCGGCGGCGGACCGGCTGATCGCCGACTTCGGCGGTCCGGCCTGGGACGAGGAGTCGTACCGGAAGCTCTACGACAAGGTGCGCGCGGAGATCGTCGACACGACGGTGCGGACGGTCGGGCAGGTGCAGCAGGTCCTGGCCGCCTGGCAGGCCTGCGAGCGCCGCCTGAAGGGCGTACGCAGCCCCGTGCTGCTCGCGAACCTGGCGGACGTGCGCAAACAGCTGGACGCCCTCGTGAAGCCCGGCTTCGTGACCTGGGCGGGGCTGCGCCGCCTGCCCGACCTCATGCGCTACCTGGTGGCCGCGGACCGGCGGCTCCAGCAGATGCCGACCGGCGTCCAGCGGGACACCAGCCGCATGGAGAAGGTCCACGAGATGCAGGACGAGTACGCGTGGCTGCTGGAGCAGCTGCCGCAGGGCCGGCCGGTTCCCCAGCAGGTCCTGGACGTCCGCTGGATGATCGAGGAGCTCCGGGTCAGCTATTTCGCCCACGCGCTGGGCACGGCGTACGCGGTCTCCGACAAGCGGATCGTGAAGGCGATCGACGCGCTGGCGCCGTAACGGCTCCCGCACGGAGGGTGAGTTCGACCACCGGGCTCACCCTCCTGTACAGTCCTTCTCGCAGCGCAACGCAACATCAAGTGCCGCAAAACCTGGTCCTGTGGAGCAGTTTGGAGTGCTCGCCACCCTGTCAAGGTGGAGGCCGCGGGTTCAAATCCCGTCAGGACCGCAGTGAAAGAGTGACAGAGAGCCCGGATCTTCGGATCCGGGCTCTCTGCGTTGTCCGCCGCCCCCCCTGACCGCTCCCTTGACGCCGTCGGCTTCCGCCGGTACCCCAGAAGCCAGGGCCCGTTCTCGCGTGGCCCCGACGGAGGTGGGGCATGGCGGCATCGGTCAGGCACGAGACGCGGGCACTGCTTCGCGCGCACCTGTCGGCCGCGACCCCCTACCGGCATCTGACCCGTCACTGCCCGATCTGCCACCGTTTACTGCGGCTGGCCATGGACGGCACTCCACGGGGCCCGGAGGCCCCTGAAGAGGCCGTGGGGGGCGACACTCCCTCGACCGCGTGATCCGGCGCCCTCATGACCTCCGGCCACGCCGGCGCCCGCACGCGCGTCCGCCAACGGCCGTACCCGCGTGGGGAGCTGGAACGCGAGCCTCCTCTAGCGCACATGAGCCAGAGGCAACAAGGCTCCTGGCATGTGACGGGTGTCACGGCATGAGTTTTGAAAAGCCGGGTTCTTACCAGGCTCCTACAACTGGTCAATTTTATATGTGCAATTGCACCACTGCGGAGGATGCCCCCCGGAACCCTCCCAGAGCCTCCCCAGACTCCGACAAGGCCACTCACAGAGCCACCTGATACGACCCGCCGCGCGCCCTCAAGCCGTCTCAAGCGCACAAAAAAGATCGCGCTGGACCCGGCGGAGTCCAGCGCGATCGACGACGTTCCCAGGGGGCGAGGGGCCTGTTGGGGCAGGACCCACGTCGCTTGTAGCTAGGTTTCGGGCGTCCGAACAGGTTGGGGGACCTGACGTGTTGCCCGGTTATTCACTTGTTCAGGCCTCGCTGCGCTGCTGCGGGATACCCGCAAGCAGTGCGCGGACCTCGGCCTCGCGATAACGGCGATGTCCGCCGAGCGTACGAATCGATGTGAGCTTGCCGGCCTTCGCCCACCGCGTGACCGTCTTGGGGTCGACGCGGAACATGGTGGCGACCTCAGCCGGGGTCAGCAGCGGCTCAGCATCAGGGGTGCGAGCGGTCATGAGCGGCCTCCTCGGGAGAACCGAACCTTCTCGGTTCTTTCCTCTAAATTCTGCACCTTGACCCGCGTTGCCCGAAATGGCGGACGCGAGTCGAGTCGGTTATAGGACGAACGGCTTGTCCTCGGCACTACAACTACACCATCCGTCCAGCCGCGTCGGCCAAACCGATGGAATTGCCCCCCAGGTGTTCATCGGCGACGGAAGCCGATGGACCATGCCATAGCGGACAGTCACGCCACTGTGACGATCAGTCACAGGGCGATCAGGAGGCACCAGACCCCCCAAAGCGCTGCAATGCTGAGATTTCCCCCCACAGTGGAGCATAAGCAGGCGGACGGAGCCCTCCCCGGACTCCTTGTCCTATTTTGGCACGAGGAGGGGCAACCGACGCAAGGGCCGTGTACGTGCGTTCCATCACCCTTGCGACATAAGCCCGGATCGGGACCTACGTCCCGTCAGTTCCGTGAAGTGCGGTTGACCGTACGCTGTTCCACTGGTTCACGGCCGTGACGTGCGTCACTAATGAAAGCGCTGTCGCGTCTGTCACATCGTCAGATCACAGCGAACACGGGAGGTCGGCGGCCGTGCGGACCCACGGTGGCCGTCAGTTCGCCGAGCGCCGCTCCCGTACGGAACGCCACCGCTCCACGAGCCGGGCGTACGCCTCGGCCGCCGCCGCGCCGTCGCCGACCCGCAGCGCCTCGATGCCCTCGGCCACGTCCTTCGCCGAGTGATCGTCCTCCAGATCACCCGCCGGCAGCACGTGCACCAGACCGCCGTAATCCAGTTCCACCAGCGAACGCGGGTGGAACTCCTCGAGCCAGCGCCCCACGTCCACCAGGCCTTCGACGAGCGGCCCGCCCTCCATCGTGTCCTTCAGCGTTCGCAGCGACCGGGCCACCCTGCGCCGCGCCTGCACCATCGGGGTGCGGTAGCGCAGCACGGGGGCCACCTCCGCCGTCCCCTTCTCGTACTCCCGCTCCTCGTCGGAGACGAGCACGAACCAGTTCAGGGGCACGTGCCAGACGGCGGTACGGATCCAGGGGCGCGCATCGGGGTTGCGTTCGAGCCACCGCTCGTGGTCCTTGGCGGCCTCCAGGCGTACGACCTCGGGCAGTGCCGCCTCCAGGACCGGCCGGGGCAGCTCGTCGTCCAGCTCCGCCAGGGCCAGCCAGCCGCGCAGCCGGGTGCGCCAGGGGCAGACGCAGAGCACCCCGTCCACCTGGGCCAGGAACGCGTCGCCGCTCTCGTGCACGGGCACCGCGACCGGCGGGGTCGGCAGCAGGTCGGCCAGCGAGCGGCGCAGCTCGTCCTGGTAGGAGGGGAGCTCGGGGCGGCCGGCGTAGCGCGCCCAGTGGGTGCGCTCGGGCTCGGGGAAGGCGGCCAGCGGCTCGTACACACGCAGATAGACCGCGTACGGAACGACCACCGAGGACACCTTGGGCACGCCTGCTCCCTCCCCCTTCGGGCGATCGGGAAACCCTGCGAATCGTCCCACGGCGGTACTCCGGGAGAAGGTGATCCCCGACACTGCGAGGTCGGCGGGCCGGGCAGGCTCTACTCTCAGTCCATCAGGCCCGCCACCCTTACGGTGCCTGCGTCCCGACCCGCCGCTCGATACCCGGGAGTCACCACAGTGACCGACGTTTCCGGCGCACCTGCTGATGTACTGCACACCCTGTTCCACTCGGACCAGGGTGGCCATGAGCAAGTCGTGCTCTGCCAGGACCGCGCCAGCGGCCTCAAGGCCGTCATCGCCCTCCACTCCACCGCTCTGGGCCCGGCCCTCGGCGGTACCCGCTTCTACCCGTACGCGACCGAGGCGGAGGCCGTCGCCGACGCGCTGAACCTCGCGCGCGGGATGTCGTACAAGAACGCCATGGCCGGTCTGGACCACGGCGGCGGCAAGGCCGTGATCATCGGCGATCCCGACACGATCAAGACCGAAGCGCTGCTGCTCGCGTACGGCCGTTTCGTGGCCTCGCTCGGCGGTCGGTACGTGACCGCCTGCGATGTCGGCACCTATGTCGCCGACATGGACGTCGTGGCCCGCGAGTGCCGCTGGACGACCGGGCGCTCACCGGAGAACGGCGGGGCCGGCGACTCGTCCGTGCTGACCGCCTTCGGTGTCTACCAGGGGATGCGGGCCTCCGCGCAGCATCTGTGGGGCGACCCGTCGCTGCGGGACCGCACGGTCGGCATCGCGGGCGTCGGCAAGGTCGGCCACCACCTGGTGGAACACCTGCTGGCGGAGGGCGCCCGGGTCGTGATCACCGATGTGCGCCAGGAAGCCGTCCGGCGGATCGCCGACAAGCACCCCTCGGTGGGGGTGGTCGCCGACACCGAGCGCCTGATCGGGATCGACGGGCTCGACATCTACGCGCCGTGCGCGCTCGGCGGTGCGCTGAGCGACGACTCCGTGCCGGTGCTGACGGCGAAGATCGTCTGTGGCGCGGCCAACAACCAGCTCGCCCACCCGGGTGTGGAGAAGGACCTCGCCGACCGCTGGATCCTCTACGCGCCGGACTACGTGGTGAACGCCGGCGGCGTCATCCAGGTCGCCGACGAGCTGCACGGTTTCGACTTCGAGCGGTGCAAGGCGAAGGCCGCGAAGATCTTCGACACCACGCTCGCCATCTTCGCTCGTGCGAAGGCGGACGGGATTCCGCCGGCCGCGGCGGCCGACCGCATCGCCGAACAGCGGATGCACGAGGCCGCCCAGGCGCGCGGCTGGTGACCCTCGCGTAGGGCTCCGCGGCGACCCCTCAGGGGGTCCCGGCGGTACCGCCGGGAGGAAAGTTGGAGAGAACTCTCACTCTTCCCGGCGGGTCGGCCGCCGATAAGTGGTTAAAATCGCCACTGACCAGCGAGGACGGGGCGACCGAAAGGTGCTGCGCACACGCGCGTGCTACGGGCGACGTACCGTACGGGCGTGGGCTCAGGTACCGTGGGAGCCCTACGACGGGCTCTCCACGGAGAGACCGTCCTGGATCATGAACGCGTGTCAACCTGGGGCCGTCGAGCCCCGTCGTTGAGGGGGTCGAGCCATGGGGCGCGGCCGGGCCAAGGCCAAGCAAGCGAAGGTCGCCCGCCAGCTGAAGTACAACAGCGGCGGGACAGATCTCTCACGCCTGGCCGAAGAGCTGGGCGCATCGCCATCGAATATTCCGCCGAATGGTCAGCCATTCGAGGACGATGACGATGACGATGAGCAAGACGACGACCCGTACGCCCGGTACGCCGAGCTGTACGGGGACGACGACGAGGATGACGGCGAGGATTCCTCGCAACACCGTCGCGGCGCTTGACCTTGTACTGAGCACCCGCCCGGTCGGTGACTTCGGTCACCGACCGGGTCTTGTGCTGCCTACACGGTCCTGGGCCTGCCCGGTCGCAGGCCCGCCCGGTCCTCAGCCGGCGTAGTCCCCGACCAGCTCCGCGCCCGTGGTGTGCTCGCCGCGTTCGGTGATCTCGCCGGCGACCCAGGCCTCCACGCCGCGGTCGGCCAGCGTCGCCAGGGCCACGTCCGTCGACTCCTCGGGCACGATCGCCATCATGCCGACGCCCATGTTCAGGGTCTTCTCCAGCTCCAGGCGCTCGACGGAGCCGGTCCTGCCCACCAGGTCGAAGATCGGGGCCGGGGTCCAGGTGGAGCGGTCCACGACGGCGTGCAGCCCGTCCGGGATCACCCGGGCCAGGTTGGCCGCGAGGCCGCCGCCGGTGATGTGCGAGAACGCGTGCACGTCCGTCGTACGGGTGAGCGCCAGACAGTCCAGCGAGTAGATCTTGGTGGGCTCCAGGAGCTCCTCGCCGAGGGTGCGGCCGAGGTCGTCGATCCGCGCCTCCAGGGACAGCCCGGCCTGCTTCAGCAGGACGTGCCGGACCAGGGAGTATCCGTTCGAGTGAAGACCGGAGGCCGCCATGGCGATCACCGTGTCACCCGTGTGGATTCGATCCGGGCCGAGCAGCCGGTCGGCCTCCACGACGCCCGTACCGGCGCCGGCGACGTCGAAGTCGTCCTCGCCCAGCAGACCCGGGTGCTCGGCCGTCTCGCCGCCGACCAGGGCGCAGCCGGCGAGCACACAGCCCTCGGCGATGCCCTTGACGATGGCGGCGACCCGCTCGGGGTGGACCTTGCCGACGCAGATGTAGTCGGTCATGAACAGCGGTTCGGCGCCGCACACCACGATGTCGTCCATGACCATGGCGACCAGGTCGTGACCGATGGTGTCGTACACACCGAGCTGACGCGCGACGTCGACCTTCGTGCCGACGCCGTCCGTGGCGGAGGCGAGCAGCGGGCGCTCGAAACGCTTGAGGGCGGAGGCGTCGAAGAGGCCGGCGAAGCCGCCGAGGCCGCCGAGGACCTCGGGGCGCTGCGTCTTCTTCACCCACTCCTTCATCAGCTCTACGGCGCGGTCGCCCGCCTCGATGTCGACTCCGGCAGCCGCGTAGGACGCGCCGGAGGCACTGCCCGTGGCCGGAGGGGACTGATCAGACACAGAAGACATTGCCTGGGATCTTTCGGGTTGGTGAAACGGGGCTCTGCGGCGCTACGGGCGACGGATGGCGTCAGCCGCGGCCGTGGCTGCGGGACCCGCGGCCAGCTCGGTCTCCAGGAGCTGCTTGCCGAGCAGCTCGGGGTCCGGGAGCTCCATCGGGTACTCGCCGTCGAAGCAGGCGCGGCAGAGGTTCGGCTTGGCGATGGTGGTCGCCTCGATCATGCCGTCGATGGAGATGTAGGAGAGGGAGTCGGCGCCCAGGGAGGTGCCGATCTCGTCGATGGTCATGCCGTTGGCGATCAGCTCCGCGCGCGTGGCGAAGTCGATGCCGAAGAAGCAGGGCCACTTCACGGGCGGCGAGGAGATCCGGATGTGGACCTCGGCCGCACCCGCCTCGCGGAGCATGCGGACGAGGGCCCGCTGGGTGTTGCCGCGCACGATCGAGTCGTCGACGACGACCAGACGCTTGCCCTTGATGACTTCCTTCAGCGGGTTCAGCTTCAGGCGGATACCGAGCTGGCGGATGGTCTGCGAGGGCTGGATGAACGTCCGGCCGACGTACGCGTTCTTCACGAGACCCGCGCCGAAGGGGATGCCGGAGGCCTCCGCGTAACCGATTGCGGCCGGGGTGCCGGACTCCGGGGTCGCTATCACCAGGTCGGCGTCGACCGGCGCTTCCTTGGCCAGCTTGCGGCCCATCTCCACGCGGGAGAGGTACACGTTCCGGCCGGCGATGTCGGTGTCCGGGCGGGCCAGGTACACGTACTCGAAGACACAGCCCTTGGGCTTCGCTTCCGCGAACCGGGAGGTCCGCAGTCCGTTCTCGTCGATGGCGATGAACTCGCCGGGCTCGATCTCACGGACGTAGGCGGCACCGCAGATGTCGAGGGCGGCGGACTCGGAGGCGACCACCCAGCCGCGCTCCAGACGGCCGAGGACCAGCGGGCGGATGCCCTGCGGGTCGCGGCCTGCGTAGAGGGTGTGCTCATCCATGAAGACGAGCGAGAAGGCGCCCTTGACCTGCGGAAGGACCTGGTGGGCCGCCTCCTCGATGGTCAGCGGCTTGCCGTCCTCGTCGACCTGGGCCGCGAGCAGCGCGGTGAGCAGGTCGGTGTCGTTGGTCGCCGCGACGCGCGGGCTGCGGCCTTCCTGCTTGGGCAGGTCGGCGACCATCTCGGCGAGCTGGGCGGTGTTGACGAGGTTGCCGTTGTGACCGAGCGCGATCGAGCCGTGCGCGGTGGCACGGAACGTCGGCTGGGCGTTCTCCCACACGGAGGCCCCGGTGGTCGAGTAGCGGGCGTGTCCGACCGCGATATGACCCTGGAGCGAACCGAGCGAGGTCTCGTCGAAGACCTGGGACACGAGGCCCATGTCCTTGAAGACGAGGATCTGGGAGCCGTTGCTGACCGCGATCCCCGCGGATTCCTGACCTCGATGCTGAAGGGCGTAGAGCCCGAAGTAAGTGAGCTTGGCGACCTCTTCACCGGGAGCCCAGACTCCGAAGACGCCGCAAGCGTCCTGGGGGCCTTTCTCGCCGGGGAGCAGATCATGACTGAGTCGACCGTCACCACGTGGCACGCCACCGAGTGTAGGCGAGATCGACCACTGGTCCGAATTGGGGATACCCGCCGGTAACTCGATCACCGGCCGCCCGTCACCTCCATGATCGACTCATTTCCGCAGGTCAATGGCCGGATAAGATGATCCATTGGATGGCCGGACGGGCCCCGGGGGCGAGCGCGCGAGCACCCGTTCCGCCGGGGCGAGTGAGGTGTCGCACACCATCGGGGCCGACGGGCGCGCCTCACCGGAGCCGGAGAGCCGCCCGCGGGTCATTTCCTGGTCAGCAGGACCTGATCGCCGTCGGCCGTGGCGAGCGTCAGCGTGGTGCCGTCGACCTCGGTGCTGAGGGCGCCCTCGGCGAGGGTGCCGGCCAGCGTGCGCTCGAAGTCCATCGGCTGGTCCGCGCAGGCCATCCTGGTCGACCTGGCGTCACTGAACCGGATGCTGGCGCCCTCGACGGCGGCCTTGGCGGTGAAGTTGTTGCAGCCGTAACTGCCTGCCGCCTTGCCGTCCCGGATCTCGACGTGCGCGCCGGCCGGGGCGCGGTGGGTGGCGCCGTCCACGGTGACGCTGTCGACGTTCCAGCGGACCCCGGTGACGGGCTGCTCGGCGCTCACCGCCCCGCTGCCGGGCCGCTCACCGCCCGCCTTCTCGCTGCCGCAGGCCGCGGCGAGCGGGAGGAGCAGGACGGCCGCGGTCAGCGTCAGGCGCTGCTTGTACGTGTGCGTAGGGCTGTGCCTCTGCCTGTACATGCCGGTTCGACGGGACAGGTGGGGCGGTCGGTTCCACCTGGGGTCGGATTCAGGACATGAGGGGCAGCAGCGCCGTGAGGTCGGCCCGCTCGCCGCTCGCCGCGACCTTCGCCTGCTCGACGGCGTCCGGCCAGGTCACCCGGCCCGTGGCCAGCCGGATCCAGGTCAGCGGGTCGGTCTCGACGACGTTGGGCGGGGTGCCCCGGGTGTGCCGGGGACCCTCGACACACTGCACGACGGCGTACGGCGGGATCCGCACCTCCGTCGCGCCACCCGGCGCCCTGGCGGCGAGGGCGTCGGCGAGGAGCCGGGTGGCGGCGGCGAGCGCCTGACGGTCGTACGCGATGTCCAGGCCCGGGACGGCGGCGTTCAGGTCGTCGGTGTGGACGACGAGTTCGACGGTCCGGGTGACGAGGTGGTCGGCGAGGGTCATCGCGCCGGTGCGGGTGGCGAGGAGGCGGTCGCCGGGGGCGGTGGCCAGGTCCTCGGCGATGCGCTCCTCGGTACGGGCGAACAGGGCGTTCAGGTCGGGGTGGGCCGCGGCGAGCTCCCGGGTGCCGTCGGAGATGTCGGCGGCCCGGGCAGCGGTGGCGAAGGGCCACTGAAGGAGCGTGAGCTCCGCCTTCGGGGGCTCGTCCCGGTCGAGGTTGCGGCCGACCGTCGCCACCGCCATGGTCACGTGCGCGGCCAGCTCCCGTACGGTCCAGCCCGGCAGCCGCGTGGGCAGCGCGAGCTGCTCGGGGCCGAGGCCGGCCACGGCCCGCCGTACGTTTTCGAACTGCGCGGTGACCGCGGCGCGGATCTTGACGGGGTCGTACGCGCGGGTGCGTTTCCTGGCCGGAGGCATGGCGGTGAGCCTAGTGGCCGCCTGTGACACCGGGGCCGTCCCGCTCTGCGCGACCGTGGGACGGCACGACGAAGGCCCCGCCCGTGGGAACGGGCGGGGCCTGGACCGCCGTACGGATGCCGCGGGTGGTGCTTACGCGAGCAGCGCCGGGATGGTGTCCTCGTGAGCCTTGCGCAGCTCCTCCAGGGACAGCTCGAACTCACCCTGGAGCTCGACCGTGTCGCCGTCGACGACACCGATGCGGGTGACGGGCAGGCCGCGCGCCCCGCACATGTCGTTGAAACGCAGTTCCTCGGAGCGCGGGACGGCCACCACGGCACGGCCCGCCGACTCGGAGAACAGGAGGGTGAAGGCGTCGAGCCCGTCCGGTACGACCAGCCGCGCGCCCTTGCCGCCGAGCAGCGCCGACTCGACGACCGCCTGGATCAGACCGCCGTCGGACAGGTCGTGCGCGGCGTCGATCATGCCGTCGCGGGAGGCGGAGATCAGGATCTCGCCGAGCAGCCGCTCCCGCTCCAGGTCGACCTTCGGGGGCAGACCGCCGAGGTGGTCGTGGATGACCTGGGACCAGGCCGAACCGCCGAACTCCTCACGCGTGTCGCCGAGGAGGTAGAGCAGCTGGCCCTCCTCCCGGAAGGCGACGGGCGTGCGGCGCGCGACATCGTCGATCACACCGAGCACGGCCACCACCGGGGTCGGGTGGATGGCCACCTCGCCCGTCTGGTTGTAGAGGGAGACGTTGCCGCCGGTCACCGGGGTGCCGAGCTGCTGGCAGGCGTCCGCGAGGCCGCGGATGGCCTCCGCGAACTGCCACATCACCGCCGGGTCCTCGGGGGAACCGAAGTTCAGGCAGTCGGAGACGGCGAGCGGCTTGGCGCCGGTCGTCGCCACGTTCCGGTAGGCCTCGGAGAGGGCCAGCTGCGCGCCCGCGTACGGGTCGAGCTTGGCGTACCGGCCGTTGCCGTCGGTCGCGATGGCGACGCCGAGGCCGGTCTCCTCGTCGATCCGGATCATGCCGGAGTCCTCGGGCTGCGCCAGGACGGTGTTGCCCTGTACGAAGTGGTCGTACTGCGAGGTGATCCACTTCTTGGACGCCTGGTTGGGCGAGGCGACCAGCTTGAGCACCTGGTCCTTGAGCTCGGCGCCGGTCGTGGGCCGGGCCAGCCGGTTCGCGTCGTCCGCCTGGAGGGCGTCCTGCCACTCCGGGCGGGCGTAGGGGCGCTCGTAGACCGGGCCGTCGTGGGCCACGGTCCGCGGGTCGACGTCGACGATCTTGCCGCCGTGCCAGAAGATCTCCAGCCGGTCGCCGTCGGTCACCTCACCGATGACGGTCGCGATGACGTCCCACTTGTCGCAGATCTCCAGGAACCGCTCGACCTTCGCCGGCTCGACGACCGCGCACATACGCTCCTGCGACTCGCTCATGAGGATTTCCTCGGGCGAGAGCGTGGAGTCGCGCAGCGGCACGTCGTCCAGGGTGACGCGCATACCGCCCGAGCCGTTGGAGGCCAGCTCGGACGTCGCGCAGGACAGGCCGGCCGCGCCGAGGTCCTGGATGCCGACGACGAGCTTCTCCCGGAAGGCCTCCAGGGTGCACTCGATGAGGAGCTTCTCCTGGAAGGGGTCGCCGACCTGCACGGCCGGGCGCTTCGACGGCTTGGCGTCGTCGAAGGTCTCGGAGGCGAGGATCGACGCGCCGCCGATGCCGTCGCCGCCGGTCCTGGCCCCGTAGAGGATGACCTTGTTGCCGGCGCCGGATGCCTTCGCGAGGTGGATGTCCTCGTGCCGCATCACACCGATGGCACCGGCGTTGACCAGCGGGTTGCCCTGGTAGCAGGCGTCGAAGACGACCTCGCCGCCGATGTTCGGCAGGCCCAGGCAGTTGCCGTAGCCGCCGATGCCGGCCACGACGCCCGGCAGGACGCGCTTGGTGTCGGGGTGGTCGGCGGCGCCGAAACGCAGCGGGTCCACGACCGCGACCGGACGCGCGCCCATCGCGATGATGTCGCGGACGATGCCGCCCACGCCCGTGGCCGCGCCCTGGTAGGGCTCGACGTACGAGGGGTGGTTGTGCGACTCGACCTTGAAGGTGACCGCGTAGCCCTGGCCGACGTCGACGACGCCGGCGTTCTCGCCGATGCCCACGAGCAGCGCGTCGGACCGGGGGGCCTTCTCACCGAACTGGCGGAGGTGGACCTTGGAGGACTTGTACGAGCAGTGCTCGGACCACATGACCGAGTACATGGCCAGCTCGGCGCCGGTCGGGCGGCGGCCGAGGATCTCGACCACGCGCTCGTACTCGTCCTTCTTCAGGCCGAGTTCGGCCCAGGGCAGCTCGACGTCGGGGGTCTCGGCCGCGTGCTCGACCGTGTCCAGAGGCGTCCGGCTCATGCGTTGACCAGCTTCTTGAGGATCGAGGTGAAGAACGGGAGACCGTCGGTGCGGCCGGAGCCGACGAGGGGCTCGACGGCGTGCTCCGGGTGCGGCATGAGGCCCACGACGTTGCCGGCCTCGTTGGTGATGCCGGCGATGTCGCGGAGGCTGCCGTTGGGGTTGACGTCCAGGTAGCGGAAGACGACCCGGCCCTCGGCCTCGAGCTGGTCGAGGGTGCGCTCGTCGGCGACGTACCGGCCGTCCATGTTCTTCAGCGGGATGTGGATCTCCTGGCCCGCCTCGTAGTCGGCGGTCCAGGCGGTCTCCGCGTTCTCCACCCGCAGCTTCTGGTCGCGGCAGATGAAGTGGAGGTGGTCGTTGCCGAGCATCCCGCCGGGAAGCAGGTGTGCCTCCGTGAGGATCTGGAAGCCGTTGCAGATACCCAGGACCGGAAGACCGGCCTTCGCCTGCTCGATGACGGTCTCCATCACCGGCGAGAAGCGGGAGATGGCTCCGGCCCGCAGATAGTCGCCGTAGGAGAAACCGCCGGGCAGCACCACGGCGTCCACCTGATGGAGGTTCTTGTCCTTGTGCCAGAGAGCGACGGGTTCGGCCCCCGCGAGCCGGATCGCACGCTGAGTGTCCCGGTCGTCGAGGCTGCCCGGGAAAGTGACGACGCCAATACGAGCGGTCACTTCGCGGCTCCCGCGACTGCTTCTTCCGACTCGACCTTGACGGTGAAGTCCTCGATCACGGTGTTCGCGAGGAAGGATTCCGCAAGATCGTGGATGCGGGCGAGGGCGGCCTCGTCGACCGGCCCGTCAACTTCCAGTTCGAATCGCTTTCCCTGACGTACGTCGGAGATGCCTTCGAAACCCAGCCGCGGCAGTGCGCGCTGCACCGCCTGGCCCTGGGGGTCGAGGATCTCCGGCTTGAGCATGACGTCGACTACGACGCGTGCCACTGGCACTCCCGGTGGTGTGGTGCTGAGCAGGTGCCTGCGGGTGTCTCCAACAGGTGTCTTCAGACTACCCGTACAAAATTTCTACGCGGGTAGAGTTGTAGGAAACTACGTGAGCGCCATCACGATCGGGTATCGGACCAGTGCCTTGGCGAAAATTTCAGGGAAAGATCCGGGGTGCGCCGACGTTCCCTATTGCCCTGGGACACGCGGGCAGATTTAGTCGAGCTTCACATTGCAATGCCGGGCACTGTACAAATGAATTGTCATTAGCCGATACTTTGCCCCATAACAGGCGGACAGTCGACATCTCCGTGACGTCTTGGCACGTCATCGCAGAGGTGTCGCACGAAGGGACCGATATTCGTGGCGCAGAAGGTCGTGGTCACTCTCTTTGACGACATCGACGGCTCGGAAGCGGCGGAAACGATCGCCTTCGGGCTCGACGGCAAGTCGTACGAGATCGACCTGAATGAAGCCAATGCCAAGAAACTGCGTAAGGCTCTCGAGCCCTACGTCGACGCCGGCCGCAAGCGGTCGAGGTCCGGCAAGGCGTACAAGCAGACGGAGGTCGCCCCCGACCCCGCGGCCGTCCGGGCCTGGGCCCAGGCCAACAAGCTGGAGGTGCCGGCGCGCGGCCGCATCCCCAAGAAGGTCTACGAGGCGTTCGCCGACGCGCAGTGAGCCGCACCCGCTGATCGGCTCCCCGTGAGCCGCGGGCCGACGGCCGGTCACCGGCCCCTCGAACGTACCGACTTGCGCTGCACCCCTCCTGGTCAGCTAGAGTCTGGAGCACGCCGAGGGGCCAGGCCGAAAAGCCCAGCTCACGGAGTACACGCGGGTGTAGTTCAGTAGTAGAACATCCCCCTTCCAGGGGGAAGGCGCAGTGTGCGATCCCTGTCACCCGCTCTGCATGACCTGTCTGACCACTGCTGTGGATCAGGTAGGGTGGTGCTCGCGCCGATCGGTGAAAGCCGGTCGGAGGCAATGCGGACGTAGCTCAGTTGGTAGAGCGCAACCTTGCCAAGGTTGAGGTCGCGAGTTCGAGCCTCGTCGTCCGCTCGGGAATCAGACCCCGGTCCAATGGACCGGGGTCTTTTCGTGTGCCGTGAGCGGGTGGGTGACGCGAGCGACCGTCTGACATTTGTCATACGGAGTGGTGACACCTCGCACTGCTGCCGGCCTCCGCCCGCGGGGAGGCTCGAGGCATGGACACGAATGAACACGTGATCGAGGTCACCGACCTCCGGCGTGTGTACGGGGGCGGGTTCGAAGCGGTCCGCGGGATCTCCTTCCACGTCGAACGCGGTGAGATCTTCGCGCTGCTCGGCACCAACGGCGCCGGAAAGACATCGACGGTCGAGTTGCTGGAGGGACTCGCGCGCCCCGACGGCGGGCGGATCAGGGTTCTCGGCCACGATCCGTACGCCGAGCGCGCCGCCGTCCGGCCGTACACCGGCGTGATGCTCCAGGAGGGCGGCTTCCCCTCCGAGCTGACCGTCGCCGAGACCGCGCGCATGTGGGCCGGCTGTGTGAGCCGCGCCCGCCCGATCAGGGAGGCCCTGGCACTGGTCGGGCTCGCCGGGCGGGCCGACGTCCGGGTCAAGCAGCTGTCCGGCGGTGAGCGGCGGCGTCTCGACCTGGCGCTCGCGGTCCTCGGAGAACCCGAGGTGCTGTTCCTGGACGAGCCGACCACCGGCCTGGACGCCGAGGGCCGCCTGGACACCTGGGACCTGGTGCGCACGCTGCGCGACGCCGGTACGACGGTGCTGCTGACCACGCACTACCTGGAAGAGGCGGAGAACCTCGCCGACCGGCTGGCCATCCTGCACAAGGGCCGTATCGCGGCCGCCGGAACACCCGCCGAGGTGACCGGCGCCCAGCCGTCCCGGATCACCTTCGAACTGCCCGAGGGGTACTTCGTGGGCGATCTGCCTCCGCTGGGCGAGCTGGGCGTGTGCGGTCACGAGGTCGACGGACGCGTCGTACGGCTGCGCACCCGGGAGCTCCAGCGGGCGGCGACCGGGCTCCTGGTGTGGGCCGAGCGGGCCCAGGTCGCGCTGCGCAGGCTGGATGTGCGGTCGGCCTCGTTGGAGGAGGCGTTCCTGGGGATCGCCCGGGAGGCGTCGAGGAACGACGAGACGAAGGAGGTCACGGCATGGGCGGGGCGTCGGTGAAGGACCCGGCCACCCGTGCGGTCGGCCGTTCGGTCACGACTCCCGCGAGCCGTATGGCCGCCCTCGCGCGGGCCGAGCTGACCCTGCTCGGGCGGAGCAGGAGCACGATCATCGCGGCCGTGTTCGTGCCGCTGGTGCTGCCGGTGAGCCTGGCGTCGGTGGTCGGGGACATGGACGTGGAGGACGTCGGGCTCAGTGTCGGCCTGGTGCTGCTGCCCGCCGCGATCGGCGTCTCGCTGCTGTTCGGGGTGTACTCGGCGCTGGCGGCCATCTACACCGCCCGGCGCGAGGAGCTGGTGCTGAAGCGACTGCGTACCGGTGAGCTGCGGGATCCGGAGATCCTCGGCGGGGCGGCGCTGCCCGTCGTCGCCACGGGGCTGGTGCAGTCCCTGGTGCTGGTGGCCGGCTGCACGGTCCTGCTCGACGTGCCGGCCCCGAAGGCCCCTCATCTCGCCGTTCTGGGACTGCTGTCGGGCCTGGTGATGTGCGCCGCGCTCGCGGCGGTCACGGCGGCGGTGACCCGGACCGTCGAGAGCGCACAGGTCACCACGATGCCCATGGTCCTCGTGTCGATGAGCGGCTCCGGCGTGACCGTCCCCCTGGAACTGCTGCCCGACCGGCTCGCCTCCGTCTGCGAACTGCTGCCCCTGTCCCCGGTGATCACCCTGATACGCGGCGGCTGGACCGGAAGCCTGTCGGCGTACGAGGCCCTGGGCGCCCTGGCGACCGCACTGGCCTGGACCCTGCCGGCGGTGTTTGCTGTACGCCGGTGGTTCCGATGGGAGCCCCGGCGCTGAGGTACGAGGGGCGCCGGGAGTACGGGGAAACGGGGGGCGTGCGGATGCGCAGGCCGTGGGGCTGGTGGGGGCGGAAGAGCACACCCGCGAAGGTCGAGACATACACGCGGTGGTCGTTCCACTTCTTCGCCGTGGCCGAGTTCATGGCGGTGGGACTGCCGTTCACCGGCGGGCTGCGGACCGGCACGGGGTGGTGGCTGCCGGCGATGACGGTCGCGCACTGCGTCCTGAGCGCGGTGACGGCGTCACGGGCGCTGGACTGGACGCGCGGTCGCCGGCCGCAGCCCGTCCGACTGCTGTGGACCCTGGCCGCGGCCACCGCGGTCGTCGCCGTCACCGCGATCGGCATCGCGGAGCGCGGTCCGGACCGCGAAGGCGTCGACACCGCCGCGGGCGGGGTCTTCGGAGTCGTCCTGGTCTTCGGGGCCGGCTTCACCGCGCTCGGCGTGCGCAGACGACGACGCGTGCTCGCGGTCGTCGCCGGCTTCGCGCTGGGCGCCGGGATCGTGGCGTTCCCGGTCGGACTGCCCGGCCCGGCCACTCTGGCGACGATGACCGCGGTGTTCGTCGGCGGCGGATTCCTCGCCTTCACCTCGATCTTCTCCGTCTGGCTGCTCGACGCCGTCTACCGGCTCGACGAGGCCCGTGACACCCGGGCCCGGCTCGCCGTCGCCGAGGAGCGGCTCCGGTTCGGGCGGGATCTGCACGACGTGATGGGCCGGAACCTGGCGGTGATCGCCCTGAAGAGCGAGCTGGCCGTGCAACTGGCCCGACGGGGACGACCGGACGCCGTGGAGCAGATGATCGAGGTGCAGCGCATCGCGCAGGAATCGCAGCGCGAGGTGCGCGCTGTCGTACGCGGATACCGGGAAGCCGACCTGGGGGTCGAACTCGCGGGCGCGCAGGGGGTGCTGAAGGCGGCGGGGATCGCGTGCGCGGTGACCGGGGAGACCGGCGGGCTGTCCGCCGAGGTGCAGTCCGCGCTCGCCTGGGTGGTGCGCGAGACCACCACCAACGTGCTCCGGCACGGAAACGCCGGCCGATGCACGGTCGCGTTGCACAGGACGGAGGGGCACGTGGTGCTGACGGTGGAGAACGACGGCGCGGGGCCCACCGGCGCCGGCGGCGGTTCGGGCCTCGCCGGGCTGCGGGAGCGGTTGCGGGGCGTCGACGGGACGCTGGAGGCGGGGTTCGCCGAGGCGGGCGTCTTCCGGGTCGTCGCCGAGGTCCCGTTGAGCGGAAAGGCTGCTGTGAGAGAGGTCGCTTCATGACCGTGCGGGTGCTGCTCGCCGACGACGAACATCTCATCCGGGGCGCGCTGGCCGCGCTGCTCTCCCTGGAGGACGACCTGGTGATCGTCGCCGAGGCGGCCACCGGGCCGGAGGCGCTGGCGATGGCGCTGGCGCACCGGCCCGACGTCGCCGTCCTGGATCTGCAGATGCCGGGCACCGACGGTGTGAACGTCGCCACATCCCTGCGCACCGAACTGCCGGAGTGCCGGGCACTGATCGTCACCAGCCACGGCCGGCCCGGGCATCTCAAACGGGCGCTCGCGGCCGGTGTGCGGGGGTTCGTCCCCAAGACGGTGAGCGCGCAGCGGCTCGCGGAGATCATCCGTACCGTGCACGCCGGGAACCGTTACGTCGACCCGGAGTTGGCGGCCGACGCGATCGCCGCCGGTGACTCGCCGCTGACCTCGCGTGAGACGGAGGTTCTCGAACTGGCCGCCGACGGGGCGCCCGTCGCGGAGATCGCCGAGCGGGCCGCGCTGTCCCAGGGGACCGTACGGAACTATCTGTCGTCGGCCGTCTCCAAGCTCGGGGCGGAGAACCGGCACGCGGCCGTGCGGCTCGCCCGGGAGCGCGGTTGGGTATAGTTGGCCTCGCGCCACGGCGCACTGCGGACGTAGCTCAGTTGGTAGAGCGCAACCTTGCCAAGGTTGAGGTCGCGAGTTCGAGCCTCGTCGTCCGCTCCGTCACAAAGGCCCCGGTCATCGACCGGGGCCTTTCGCGTCAGGCCCAGCCGATGCCCGTCAGGCGCTCGTAGGCCTCGATGTACTTCGCTCGGGTCGCGTCCACGATGTGCTGCGGCAGGGGCGGCGGGGGCTGCTCGCTCGCCCGGTCCCAGCCGGACTCGGCCGAGGTCAGCCAGTCCCGCACGAACTGCTTGTCGTACGAGGGCTGCGCGCGGCCGGGCTGCCACTGGTCGGCGGGCCAGAAGCGGGAGGAGTCCGGGGTGAGGACCTCGTCGGCGATGACCAGGTCCTCACCCTCGAAGCCGAACTCGAACTTGGTGTCGGCGAGGATGATGCCCCGGTCGCGGGCGATGTCGCGGGCGCGGCCGTAGACGGCGAGGGTCGCCTGGCGGAGCTGGGCCGCGGTGTCGGCACCGACCTGACGGGCCACCTCCTCGTAGGAGACGTTCTCGTCGTGCTCGCCGACGGCGGCCTTGGTCGCCGGGGTGAAGATCGGCGCGGGGAGTTCGCTGCCGTCGACCAGGCCCTCGGGGAGGGCGAGGCCGCAGACCGTGCGGGACTCCTTGTACTCGGCGAGGCCCGAGCCGGTGAGGTAGCCGCGGGCCACGCACTCCACGGGGATCATCCGGAGCGACTTGCAGACCAGGGTGCGGCCGGCCCAGTCGGCGGGGGCCCCGGCGGGCAGTTCCGTGCTCAGGACGTGGTTCGGGACCAGGTCGCGGAGCTGGTCGAACCACCACAGGGAGAGCTGGGTGAGGACACGGCCCTTGTCGGGGATCTCGGTCGGCAGCACCCAGTCGAAGGCGGAGGTGCGGTCGCTGGCGACCATCACGAGGTCGCCCGCCTCGTTCTGGTACAGCTCGCGCACCTTGCCGGTGTGCAGATGCACCAGACCCGGCACCTGAAGGGGCTCGGGCTTTTCTACGAATCCGGACACGGTTCCTCCCCGTGGTTCTGTCCTGGTGCGTCGATTGTCCCGTACATCGGGATCGATCAAGGACAGCGGGTGGCGCGAGCGGGCGTACGCGCGTCAGTCGCGTTTGCAGATGCGGTCCAGGAGGTTGGCCGTGGCGCGTTGGACGCGGGGGTCCACATGGCCGGGGCGGTCCAGCGCCGGGGACCAGGCGAAGGTGCCGGAGGCGAAGACCAGGGCGCCAGAGGGGGCCCGGTAGAGGGAGGTCTCCTGGTGGCGGAGGACGCCCTGGCTGTCGGCGTACGGGGAGTGGGCGAGGAGTATGCGCTCCTCGTGGGGCGGGAGCGGGGTGCGCGGGAAGTAGCGGTCGGCCTCGCCCGCGACCAGGTCTTCGATGCCGTCACCGTCGCACGCGCCGGTCGCCTCCCACAGCCAGTGGTCGGCGTTGCGGACGATCAGCGGATGCGGCTCGGGCACCCGGCCCGCGTACTGGATGCCGACCAACTGCTGCTCGGCGCGGTCGATCTCCCGCCACAGGACGGACTTGCCGGGCCCCTTGCGCTTGCGGCAGGTCAGCAGGCGGCTGGGGACGCCGGAGGGGGAGGGACCCAACTCCACCTGCCAGTAGAGAGAGTTGGCGGACAGGAAGACCAGTGAGGTGCCGCTGTCGCGGGCGAGCTCCACGGTGCGGCGCATGCTCGTCGACCAGTACTCGTCGTGGCCGGGGAAGACCAGGCCGCGGTAGCGGGTGGGGTCGATGTGACCGGCGTGCAGGTCGCGGGCGTCGGCGTAGGCGAGGTCATAGCCGTAGCGCTCGGCCCAGCGGATGAAGTCGTAGGCGTGGCCGACATGCAGGGGCAGGCCCGCGCCGGCGTACGGACGGTCGAAGGAGACCGTGGTCGCGGCGTCGGCCTCGCCGAGGAGACGGCCGTCCTCGTCCCACGCGTGGTAGAGGCTGGCGCCGCTGCGGCCGTCCTCGGGGTAGAGGTTGTAGGCCTGCCAGGTGACGTCGGGCAACAGCAGGAGCAGATCGGCGGGGTGGTGGTCGCGGACCGTGAAGGGGACGTGGGAGCGGTAGCCGTCGACGGTGGTGAGGACGGCCACGTACGCGCCGACGCTCCAGTACGACGGGACCTGTAAGCGCCAGGAGAGCCACCAGTGGTGGCAGGAGACCGTACGGTCGGCGGTCAGCGGCGGGGGCTGGACGATGCCGGAGAGGCGCGGGCTGGTGGTGATCTTGGCGGCGCCGTCGCCGTCGTAGTGGCCGATGCGGTAGACGTCGACGCTGAATTCCTGAGGCGGGTCGACCGTGATGTGGAAGTCGACCGCCTCGCCGGGGGCGACCGCACCGGTGGAGACGAAGCCCTTGATCTGGCGGCGCACGTCGTCGGCCGAGCGGGGGCCGCCGACCGAGGGCTCGGAGCGGGGGGCCGGGACGCGGAGGCCGCCCCGGGCGGGGTCGGGGGCCGCGTCCACGTACCAGGGGACGACCTGACCGGTGTCGTCGAAGTACGTCTCGCTGCCGCGCAGCCACGGGACGGGGCCCTGTCCGAAGGGGTCCGTCACGGCGTGGGCCAGTGCTCCCGACTCCCATCGGCGGATGTGTTCCGGTCCTGGTCCGGGTCCCATGGTGCTCCCCTCCCTTGTGCCCCCGTGCTGGTTCGTGCGTACGCCGTACGTGACCGCCCTGCGCGTTTGTCCTATGTCGCAAGCCCTTGCCATGGGCCCGATCGGTCCCAGCACATCACATAACGCGCGCAGGCGGTCACTATTCGTTGCGAATTGGCCGAAAGTGGAATATAGAGCTCCGCTAGGGCTTGGTCGGTGGGGCGCCGGGGGTTGCCGAGGGGGCGGCTGGGGTCGGCTGCGGGCGGACGGCACGGGCGGCGTCGGTGCCTCGGGGCGCTCAGCCGAGCCGTACCGGCTTCTCCGGGCGTATCCCGAACTCCACCAGCCAGGTGCGCAGGGGGACCGCGTCGCCGTCCTCGACGAGGCTGAGCACCCGGGGCGCCAGGTCGGCCACGCGCTCGCCGTCGACCAGGAGGGTCGGGCCGTCGAGCCAGTCGAGACCCGGAAGGGCACCGACGGTGTCCATCGCGGCGCAACAGACCATCGCCGTGACGTGATCGGCCAGGAGCTCGCGGTCGGTGCGCGGCGGCTGGAGGGGGAACAGGGGGAGCGCGTCCTGGTCCCACAGGGCCATGTCGGGGCCCTGCCCGGACGCCGCAGGACCGGACGAAGCGGGGGGCGCCGCTGCCGCCGCTGCGGCCTCCTCCCGCCCCAGCTCGGCACCGATCCCGGCGGCGAGCGCCGCGCTGCGGGGGTTCGGGGGCAAGAGCTCCTCGTCATCGGCGAGGTAGACGGGTTCGGGGGCCGGGAGGGGGGCCGCTGTGACGGGAGCAGCGGCGGAGGCTGCGGCGGGAGCAGCGGCGGGGCCGGTGCCCGGAGCGAGGTCCGGGTTCGGGTCCTGGTCGGGCTTCGGGACGGTGGCCTGGTCGGCCGAGGTGGGGACGGAGGCGGGGGCAGGGGTGGCCGTCGGGGCGGCGGAGGCCGTCGGGCGTGCCAGGTCGGTCGGCTCCGCCGGGTCCATCGGGTCGGTCGGCCCCGTAGGGCCCGCCAAGTCGGCCGACTCCGCCGGGTCCGTCGGGTCCGCCAAGTCGGCCGACTCCGCCGGGTCCGTCGGGTGGGGGCCCGCCGGGGCGGTGGGTCTGTCCGTCAGGTGGTCCAGGACTCGGGCCAGGGTGGGGCCGCTGTGGGAGCCGGCGGCGTGGGCGGTGCCGGTCGGGTCGCAGGTGCGGCGGACGCCGAGGGTGTCGAGGACCCGGTGGAGCCGGGCCGCGTCGGTGCGCCACTTACGGTCGACCACCTCGTCCGGATAGTCCTCCCAGGCCACCGGTGCCCAGTCCGGGCCCGGATCCGCGGGGCCGCCGTGGAAGAGGCGGGCGGCGAGCAGCGAGGCGGCCTCGTCGATCGTGCCGGGCTCTTCGAGCAGGTCGCAGGCGGGGCGCTCGCCGAGCCGGGAGGCGAACCCCTCGGCCAGCCGGTCGCGCCGGGACAGCTCGGTGAGGGCGGCGACGACGCCCGCGTCCAGCCGGGAGGGCCAGCGGCCCATCCGCCAGGCGGGCAGCGCCACCCGCGTCAGCAGACGGTCCCAGCCCGCGTAGGCCAGGCCCACCTGCTCCTGGGCGACGATGCGCAGCCCGTAATCCACAGCCTGTGCACGCTCGGAGGCCGCGGCGGCGACGCCCCGCTCCATCTCGCCGGCGTGGATCTGACAGCCGCGCAGCATCAGGCGGGCGGCCCAGCCGATGCCCGAGCAGGCCGGGCGCAACACGGGATACCGGTCGCCCCGGTAGGCACTGACGGCCACCGCGGCGTCCAGCCCGCGCACGAAGCGCCGGGCCGCGGCTATGTCGGGGTGCGCCGAGGGGCCCGTACCGGCGACGACCGGGGCCAGCACGGCGCGCAGCTCGCCCACGCGCATCCACCACAGGAACGGGGAGCCGATGACGAGCACCGGTGACGCTCCCGTACGGCGGTGGAGGGGGCCGTGGGAGCCACCCGGGCCGGCTATCTCGTCACCGCCGCGGGACGGCGACGGGCTGTGGGCCGGGTGGGTACGGTCCTCCAGCCAGCTGTCGCAGTCCGGCGTGAGCGCTATCGCGGAGGGCGCGGGGACGTCGAGGCGGTCGGCGAGGTCCCGGACCAGCCGGTACAGATCGGGGGCCGCCTCCTCGGCGACGGCGACCGTGGGGCTGACCGCGGGGCGCGCGCGGGCGACGACCAGGCCGATGACACCGGCGGCCAGCAGTACCACCGACGCGACGACGGACACCGTCCAGCGGGCGGCGTCCCATCCCGGGCCCACGAAGTGCCCGGTGGAACCGCCCGCCAGCAGGATCACCGCGGCGGCCGCGGGCAGCAGCGCGACAGCGAGCGCCCGGCTGCGGATGCGTAGCACCGCCAGTGCCCGGGCCCGCGCGGCCTGCGCGCCCATCTCCACTCCCATACCGGTCACGACCGGACCTCACCCCCTCCCTACGGTCCTGTTTCCCCCGGCTGTCTTCGCAGTGGTCACTCCCCCACTGTGGCACCGACCACCGACATCGCAATGCCGGTGGGCCAAGTGCCGGAACGAGTACCGGAACGCTTGCGCCGCACCCTAGTTGGCGCTCCGGCCCACGTCAGCCGGATAGCTCAGCGCTCACACGATGGAATGGCTTTGGGGAAAGGTGGATGACGGTGGGCAACGATCAGGCCCCGGGTTCCATGGGTCCTCCGTGCGGAGTTCCATGGTGGCCCGGGGCCTGAGAGATCCCTGCTGATGCCTGCCGCGGCGAGTGCCTACGCGCCGGCCGCCGCCTTCGCGGCGATGTCCGTACGGTGCTGCGAACCGTCGAGCCCGATGCGGCCGACCGCCTGGTACGCGCGCTCGCGGGCCTCGGTGAGGTCCGTGCCGGTCGCGGTGACGGACAGTACGCGCCCGCCGGCGCTGACGACCGTGTCGCGGTCGTCACCGTCGTACTTCGTCCCGGCGTGCAGGACGTACGCGTGCGGGGCGTCCTCGGCGGCCACCTCGGCGAGGCCGGAGATCGGGTCGCCGGTGCGCGGGGTGCCGGGGTAGTTGTGCGAGGCGATGACGACCGTGACGGCCGCGTCCTCGCTCCAGCGCAGGGCCGGCAGGTCGGCGAGGTCACCGGTGGCGGCCGCCTTGAGGACACCGGCCAGCGGGGTCTTCAGCCGGGCCAGGACGACCTGGGTCTCGGGGTCACCGAAACGGGCGTTGAACTCGATGACCCGGACACCGCGACTGGTGATCGCGAGGCCCGCGTAGAGCAGTCCGGAGAAGGGGGTGCCGCGGTGGCGCATCTCGTCGACGGTCGGCTGGAGAACCGTCTCCAGGACCTCGTCCACCAGCTTCGGGTCGGCCCAGGGCAGCGGCGAGTAGGCACCCATGCCGCCCGTGTTGGGGCCCTCGTCGCCGTCGAGCGCGCGCTTGAAGTCCTGGGCGGGCTGGAGCGGGACGACGCTCACGCCGTCGGTGATCGCGAAGAGGGAGACCTCCGGGCCGTCGAGGAACTCCTCGATGACCACGCGCTCACAGCCGGCCGCGTGCGCCGCGGCGGCCTCCAGGTCGTCGGTGACGACGACGCCCTTGCCGGCGGCCAGACCGT
The DNA here is from genome assembly GCF_045041255.1 of Streptomyces sp. NBC_00080. NCBI lineage: Bacteria > Bacillati > Actinomycetota > Actinomycetes > Kitasatosporales > Streptomycetaceae > Streptomyces > Streptomyces sp. NBC_00080. The sequence continues at coordinate 4,967,433 of NZ_CP108235.1, read as the reverse complement.
CGTCCTTGACGACGTACGGCGCACCGAAGGCGTCGAGGGCCTCGGCGACCTCCTCGGGGGTGGTGCAGACATAGGAGCGGGAGGTCGGCACGCCGGCCGCGGCCATCACGTCCTTGGCGAACGCCTTGGAGCCCTCGAGCTGCGCGGCCTCCTTGGAGGGGCCGAACACCGGGATGCCCGCGTCGCGCACGGCGTCGGCGACCCCGGCGACCAGCGGCGCCTCCGGGCCGACGATGACCAGCTCGGCGCCCAGCTCGACGGCCAGCGCGGACACGGCCTCGCCGTCCAGGGCGTCGACCCGGCGCAGCTCGGCGACCTCGGCGATGCCGGCGTTGCCGGGAGCGCAGTACAGCGCGGTGACGGCGGGGTCGAGGGACAGTGAGCGGCACAGGGCGTGTTCGCGGGCGCCGCTGCCGATGACGAGGACGTTCACGGGGGTCAGCCTAACGGGCGGGGGCGGGGGTGTTTTGTGCGGGCTTCCGAAAGCCGGGAGGCGGGGATGTCGTGCGTTCCTCCAAGCGGCAGGCGCGGAGGAGGGGCGCCACCGGGGGACGTCCGTGTCACCCCCTACTCGTTGGTGAACTCCTCGACCACCGTCGCTCCGAGTTCGCGCACGATCAGTTCGTAGCCGGAGAGGGCCGACTCGTTGAGGTCGGGGTCGTCGTCCTCGGGGGTGTCGTCCTCCGGAGCCACCGGTTCCGGGGCGGGCGGACGGGACGGCGCCGGGGCGGACGCCGCGTGGGCGTGCGCCGACGCCGATGTCGGCGACGACGCGTGCTGGGCCGGGGCTGCGGGAGCCGCCGGCGCCTGGGTCGGGGCCGCGCCCGACGGGGCCGTCGAACCGCCGCCACCGCCGTAGCCACCGGGGCTGCTGTGACCCCCGGGGCTGCCGTAGCCGCCGGGCGCACCGCCTCCGCCGCCACCGAGGCCGCCGGCCGGCGGGGGGCCCGAGCCGCCGGACGGGTCGATGACCGCGTCGATCTTCCACTGGACGCTGAACTGCTCGGCCAGCGCCTGCCGCAGCACGTCCTCGCTGCCGCTGCTCGTGAAGTTGTCGCGGGCGCCGGCGTTGACGAAGCCGAGCTGGAGGGTCGTGCCGTCGAAGCCCGCCACATGGGCGTTCTGGCTGAGCAGGATCCAGGTGAAGCGACGGCGGTTCTTGACCGCCTCCAGGATGTTCGGCCAGAGCATGCGGGGGTCGAGGCCGCCGGAGGGGGGCGCGTACCCGCCGGGAGCGGGCGCCGCCGGGGTGGCTGCCGGGGCCGGTGCCGGGGGGCCGGCCGAGGCGGCGGGGGCGGAAGCGGGGGCCGGCGCCGCCGGGGGTCGGCCGCCGCCGCCCGCGGGCGCGGCGGTGGGCCAGCCGCCGGGGCGGCGCCCGCTGCCCGCCGCGGTGGCGGTGGGCCAGGCACCGGGGGCGGGCTGGGCAGGAGCCTGGGGGCTCGCGGCCGGCACCTCCTCCACCGGCGGGGCGGACGCCGCGACGGGGGCGGGAGCGGGGGCGGGAGCGGAGGTGTGCGCCGGGGCGGGCGGGACGGCCGGAGGCTGGACGGGCGCGGGCGGCACGGTAGGCGCGGCCGACCGGTCCGGTGCCTGACCCGGTACGGGGCCCTGCCCCGGGCCCGGACCGCGTACCGCGGCGCGGGCGGCGGCCGCCCCGGCACCGGGCGGGATCGGCGCGCCCCCGGGCAGGGGGGCACCGGCGTGCGCCTCGGGGCCGGGCACGTAACCCATCGCCGGCATCGCGGGCGCACCGTGCACCGCCCCCTGCGCACCGCCGCCCGGCGAGAAGTTCACGCCACGCTCGATGCGATCGAGCCTGGCCATGACGGAGCGTTCGTCGCCGTAGGCGGCGGGCAGCATCACGCGCGCGCAGATCAGCTCGAGCTGGAGACGGGGTGAGGTGGCGCCCCGCATCTCCGTCAGCCCCTCGTTGACGAGGTCGGCGGCGCGGCTCAGCTCCGCGGCGCCGAAGACGCCGGCCTGGGCCTGCATGCGCTCGATCACGTCGGCGGGGGCGTCGATGAGCCCCTTGTCGGCCGCGTCCGGCACGGCGGCGAGGATGACGAGGTCCCGGAGCCGCTCCAGCAGGTCGGCGACGAAGCGGCGGGGGTCGTTGCCCCCCTCGATGATCCGGTCGACCACCTCGAAGGCGGCGGCGCCGTCACCGGTGGCGAAGGCCTCGACGACGGAGTCGAGCAGCGAGCTGTCCGTGTAACCGAGCAGGGAGGTGGCCATGGCGTACGTCACACCCGCGTCGCTCGCGCCGGCGAGCAGCTGGTCCATGACGGACATGGAGTCCCGCACGGAACCCGCGCCGGAGCGCACGACGAGCGGCAGCACGCCCTCCTCGACGGGGATGGCCTCCTGCCCGCAGACCTCGCCCAGGTAGTCCCGCAGCGTCCCCGGCGGCACGAGCCGGAACGGGTAGTGGTGGGTCCGCGACCGGATGGTCCCGATGACCTTCTCCGGCTCGGTGGTCGCGAAGATGAACTTCAGATGCTCCGGCGGCTCCTCGACGACCTTGAGGAGCGCGTTGAAACCGGCCGGCGTGACCATGTGGGCCTCGTCGATGATGTAGATCTTGTACCGGCTGCGGGCGGGCCCGAAGAACGCCTTCTCCCGCAGGTCACGGGCGTCGTCCACACCACCGTGCGAAGCCGCGTCGATCTCGATGACGTCGATGGAACCCGGGCCGTTCCTGGCGAGGTCCTTGCACGACTCGCACTCCCCGCAAGGGGTCGGGGTGGGACCCTGCTCGCAGTTCAGGCACCGGGCCAGGATCCGCGCGCTGGTGGTCTTCCCGCACCCACGCGGCCCGCTGAACAGGTACGCGTGATTGACCCGGTTGTTCCGCAGCGCCTGCTGCAACGGGCCGGTGACATGCTCCTGCCCGATGACCTCGGCGAACGACTCCGGGCGATAGCGGCGGTACAGCGCGAGAGACGACACGCTTACGAGGTTATAGGCGACCGCTGACATCGGGTCCCACGCGCGGACCCGGCACCCGGCCCCCACCGCACACGCAAGCGCCCCCCACGCACCCGCCAGAGCCGACCTACCCTTGCTGCCTTCCGGCCCTGGGGGAGTTCAGTCAGATAGCGCCGCGTGAGGGGCTGCGCACAGGCTACAGGATCCGAGCGGGGGGAACGAGTTCGCGAGCACTCCTCAACGTCTTGTATTGTTTGCCGCGGAGGATTCGCCTAGTGGCCTAGGGCGCACGCTTGGAAAGCGTGTTGGGGGCAACCCCTCACGAGTTCGAATCTCGTATCCTCCGCCAGTGCCTCACCGGGCACGAAGTCGAAGGGCCCCACCGTTCGCGGTGGGGCCCTTCGACTTTGCCCGTCCCGACCGTCCGTCCCGACCGTCCGTCTCGGATGCCGTCCTCGCACGGCATCCGCGTACGGCATCCGCGCATGGCGTCCACGGATGCCGTCCGGTTCGACGGTCCGGAACATCCGGCGGGCCGGCTGCGGTGCTGTGCGTCATGCTCATGATCCCGAGCCCGATTCGCGCGACCAGCTGAGGCGGAGCGGGTTTCCGAAGGTAACGGTCTGTGGTGGGGTCCCGGGGGCGCTTCGGCGGGCTCATCGACGAAGCACCAGGTCAGAGGCGCGTGGCTGCCCGTGTTCCGGCCGAGGTGATGATCGCTGTCCGGGTCTGTGACGAACAGCGGGGAAAGACGGCCGCTACGAGTGGCCCATGCAGGCCCATACTGGAGGCAATGACAAAGCCATCGGCACCGAAGCGCTACTTGCCCACCAGTCCCTTCAAGGCCCCGGCCGCGCCGTCTCCGAAGCACTTCGAGGTGGGCGACCAGGTCACGCACGACATGTACGGCCTCGGCCGCGTGATCGGCATCGAGGACGGAATCGCGGCCCTCGTGGATTTCGGTTCGGCGCAAATGCGGATCTTGAGCCCGTACACCAAGATGAGCAAGCTGTAGGACCGCTGTGCCCGGTCACGGCACGCCAGGTCCGTTCACGGCCCTGTAACGAATGGGAGACCTCTCATCGACCCGACCTCGCTGTTCTCCGCTCCGGAAGGGGCGACTCGCTATGCCACCGCGGCATCGCCGCCTCCGACGACCAACCCCTTCCAGGCCCCGGACTTCGGGGAGGACGAGATCTTCCTGATCGAGGATGCGCAGGCACCCCTCTCCGGCATGGGTGCGGCTCGACGCCAGGCGAGCTAGCTCCGGCCGGTGACCGTGGCCTCGCAGTCCGCGGTCACACGCCGTCCCGGTTCCGCGCATGCCGAAGGGCCCCACCGTTCGCTGTGGGGCCCTTCGACATGTGCGGAACCGGCGGGTCAGCGAGCCCCTTCGGCGAGCAGCGTCAGCTCGTCGAGGAACGCCTCCGCCAGCAGGCCGGCGTCCTCGCTGCCCGAGTTGGTGGCGACGCTCAGCGTGTGGCCCTTGGTGCAGCCGCCCAGCGCGAAGGTGGCCGTGTCGGCCGGGGGCACCATGGGGACGATCGTGAGGTGGCGCAGCGGTCGTCCGGCCAGGGTCTGGCCCCGCTCGCGCAGGTGGACGTAGGAGCAGGCCGCCGGCGCGTACGCGGGCGCGAAGATCTTTCCGCCGGCCAGCGCCAGGGTCGCCCCGGGAACCGCCGCGAGCGTGCCCTCGACCAGCTTCTCCGCGGTGCGCCGGGGGCGGGTCACGGTGGTCAGCAGGCCGGTGCACGCGGTCAGGCGGGCCGCCGGGTCGGCGAGGGTCACCGGGGCGGGGACCCGGACGTTGGCGAACGCGTTGCCGAGGAACTCACCGCAGTCGTCGGGCCGTTCGTCGACCGGGACCGACAGCCACACCTGCCTCGCATCCGGATCCCGGTCACCGCCGCCGGAAACGGAGGCGCGACCGGAGTCGGCATCGGCGGCGGAACCGGTCTCCGAGGCCGCGAGGCAGGCGCGCAGGACTCCGGAGACCGTCGCCAGGAACACCTCGTTGGTGGTCGCCGGGCGGGAGGCGCCCGCCGCTCCCACGGAGACGGCCGCGCGCGCGGCCCGCAGGACGTCGGCGCGCAGCCGTACGACGGTGTACGCGGGCTCCCGCGGGCCCCGGTGCGGCAGCGGCACCGCGCGGCCCGTGGTCAGCAGCCCCGGCGGGCCGCCCCCCGTCGGGCCGGGGCCGACCGTCCGTCGCCGCGGACCGGGCACCGCCAGGGACGCGGCCCCGTCCAGCGGCCCGCCGTCGTCGAAGAGGGCGCGCAGCAGGGTCGTCAGGGAACGGCCGTCGAGCAGGCTGTGGTGCATCCGGAACAGCAGGGAGAACTCCCCCTCCGTCGCCCCGCGCAGCAGGTGCAGGCTCCATGGCGGCCGGTCGGCCGGGAACGGGGTGTGGAACCACTGCCGGACCGCGTCCCGGAGGGTGAGGTCCGCGCTGTCGACCTGCTGGGCCAGGTCGTGGCCGTCCCGCCGCGCCCAGCGGTGCCGGCCCGTCCACCAGGCCAGGCCCGTCCGGGCGCCGCCGGGAGCGACCAGGGTCTGGGTGAGCCTGGGCAGCGCCTTCCAGCGTTCCTCCACCAACGCCCGCAGTTCGTCCGACGACGGTGGAGCGCCCGCGAGGTCCAGGGCGATCCCGGCGTTGGGCGGGCCGAACGGCCAGCGGGCCATCCCCTCTTCCATCAAGGGCAGATGCGATCCGGGCATGAGACTGCTCCTGTCGTGGGCCGTCCGTGCCGTGGGCCGGCCCTGTCGTGGGCCGGCTGCTGACGGACGACGTCCTGTACCCCCAACGGCCGATCGGACCGGCGGTCACGTCCGCCGCGTCACCGACAGCATCCGCAGGTACCCCTCAGGTGTTCCGCAGGTGTCAACGCGCGGCCGTGGAGGCTCCCTGATGGGGTGACACTGCCGCAGGTTTGCGGTCACGAACGGTGTCCGTGCGCCTTTAATCGGGACTCCGCGTCCGCCGTTCGGGCGCCCCGTTCCCGAATCCCCGCCCCGGCTCCGTGCCGGACAGGAGTTGTGTGTCGTGCCTGGTACTCATCCGAATCCCGCACACATTCCCGCGCACATCGCCGTGTTCAACGTTCCGATGCACGGGCATGTGAATCCGACCCTGGGGGTCGTCGAGGAGCTCGTCCGGCGGGGGCACCGGGTCAGCTACGCCGTCACCGAGGACTTCGTGCACCAGGTGAAGGCGGCCGGTGCCGAGCCCGTGCTCCACCCGGACTCGGGGGACGGCTCGGACGCGCCGGAGGACATGGGCGAGGGGTTCGCGCGGGTCGTCGAGGTGGCGCTCGCGGCCCTGCCCGCGCTGACCCGGGCGTTCGGCAGGGACCGTCCGGACCTGGTGCTGTGCGACATCTACGCCTTCGCGGGCCTGCTGCTGGGGGCACGGTGGCAGGTGCCGACCGTAGTGGCGTCGCCCACCCACCTCGCCTACGACGGCATCGTCCCGGAGTTCTTCGGCGTGCCCGGCCTCCCGCAACTGCCGGGCTTCGCGAGGCTGGCGGCCGCCTTCGCCGACCACGGGATCGAGGCGGCGCGGATCCAGGACCTCGTACGGCCCGAACACGCCGTCGCGTTCTTCCCCCGGACCTTCCAGCGCAGGGCGGACACCGTCGAGGCGCAGCGCGTCGCCTACGTCGGGCCGGCGCTCGGGGACCGCTCCTATCAGGGCTCCTGGCAGCCGCCACGGCCCGGCGTGCCCGTCCTGCTGGTCTCGTTGGGCTCCCAGTTCACGCGGCGGCCGGAGTTCTACCGGTCCTGCGTCCAGGCCTTCGCCGAGTTGCCCTGGCATGTGGTCATGTCCGTCGGCGCCGTCCCGCCGGACGGGCTGGGGCCGCTGCCCGCCAACGTCGAGGTCCATCCCCATGTGCCCCAACTCGCCGTGCTCGCACACGCGGACGCCTTCGTCACCCACGCCGGAATGGGCGGCACGATGGAGGCCCTGCACTACGGCGTGCCGCTGGTGGCGGTCCCGCAGATGGCCGAGCAGCGGGTCAACGCCGCCCGGATCGAGCACCTGCGGCTGGGCGTCCACCTGCCGCGCGAGAGCGTCACCCCCGAGGCGCTGCGCGAGGCCGTCCTGCGGGTCTCGTCCGACCGGGACATCCGCGCGGGCGTGTCCGCCATGCGCCGGGAGATCGCGGCGGCCGGCGGAGCGGCGGCCGCGGCCGACCTGATCGAGGGGGCCCTGTAGACCCGCAGTCCCTGTAGCCCCGGCACCGGTACCGCGTACCGGCCAGGAGGCCGGGACCCCTGTTCCGATGTTCCGAGGAGTGACACCTTGACCCTGACCCACGCCCTGGCGTCCGACATCCGCCTCACCGGCACCGGGCGCACGCCCCCCGAGGCGGCGGACTGCCGGCCGCACCTCTATCTCCGCCAGGTACGCATGAGCGATCTGGACTCCATGAACCATGTGAACAACGTCCGGCTGCTGGAGATGATCCAGGACGCTCACATCGACATGTTCTATCTGCGCCCCGGACTGCCCGGGCAGGAGATCCGCCCGAGGTTCGTCTACGCCCGCCACGAGCTCGACTACACGGAGCCCCTCGTCCTCCAGCCGGAGCCGGTCACCATCACCACGACCATCGGAGACCTGCGCCGCTCGACCTTCCGCGTGACCAGCCGCGTCACCCGCGACGCCCGGGTGTTCTGCACCTGTGTGAGCACGGCCGTCGCCTACGACCCGGACGCCCGCTGCTCCCGCCGGCTCGAGGAGGAGGAACGTGCCCTCGCGGCCCGGCACGCCACTCCCGACCCGGCGCGCTGACCGGCCGCCCCGCCGGGGGCAGCCGCCGTCTCAGCGCACGATCTCCACCGGCTTCGACTCGCTCACCTGGTCGGTCTCCGACACCCGTACCGTCACCTTCATCTCCCAGGTGCCGGGCAGCGGCAGATTGACCGTGTCCGCGCCCCAGTAGCCGCCGCGGTCGGTGACCTTGGCGTCGAGAGGGCCGATGTCCTGGCCGGGCAGGCTGAAGGAGACACGCAGCTCGGGGATGCTGACGAAGCCGCCGTCGGGGCCGTAGACCACGGCCTGGAGGCCGTTGTCGCCGACCCGGCCCGGGTCGAGGGTGACCTGCACCTTGCCGCTGATGCCGCGGACGCCGGAGCCGAGGGAGAAGGGGATGGTGGTCACGGAGGCCACGGGCAGCCCGGCGGACTGTTCCGCCGTCGCCGCCTCGGCCGCCGCCCGGCCCGGCAGAGTGCCCGTCAGGACGGTCGTGAAGACGAGGACCACGACGGAGACGACGACCTCGGCCAGCACGGAGCGGCGCAGCGCCCGGCGTTGGGCGTCCTCGGCCGGGGTGAGGGCCGCACCGGCCGGTGGCCGGGGCTTCCCGGGCAGCGGCGGGTCGCCCGCCGGGGCGGCGACCGTACCGGCCACCCGTCCTTCCACCCTGCCGTCCGCCAGGCCGTCCGCCGCGCCTTCGGCCCGGCCGCCTACCCGCTCCGGTACCCGCGCCTCCCGCGCCTCGGCAGCCTCCACCGTCACGTTCCTCGCCGTCCTTTCCCTTGTCACCGTCCGCCGCGACCGGGCCCCCACCAGCAGCAGGAGCGTCACCGCGACCAGCTTGGCCAGCAGGACCCGCCCGTACGTCGTGTCCGTCAGCACGGCCACGGAGCCGAGGCCGCGCCAGGACTGGTAGACGCCCGTCACCACCAGGACGGTCACCGAGAGGCCCGCCAGCTGCGAGAAGCGGCCGACCACGCGCGACGGGACGGACGCGCGGTAGAACAGGGTGAGCAGGGACGCCAGGCCGCCCAGCCATACCGCCATCGCCAGCAGGTGCAGCACGGTGGACGTCATCGCCACCGGGACCTGGATACCGGCCGACGCGTGTTCGGCGCCGGCCCAGGTCAGGGCCAGGCCCGTGGCCAGCGTGGCGCCGGTCAGCAGCGCCGCGCGCGACGGCCGCTTCCCCTCCCCGAGAGCCTTGCGCTGCCACAGCAGCAGGGCCGCGGCCGCCGCGAGCAGCGCGAGGCGCGCCACCAGGGCCAGGCCCGGCCGGGTGCCCAGCGTGCGGGTCAGGCCCGACGGGTCCAGGGCCTGCGCGGGACCGGTGCCGGTCTCGTAGGGGCCGCGGAGCAGCAGCAGGAACACCGTCGAACCGGCGAGCGCCCACCAGCCGGCCAGCAGCAGCCTGCGCAGCGGCCGGACGTCCGGCGGGCGGCAGACGGCGATGAAGGCGGCCGTACCGACGAGGAGCGCCGCGGCCAGGTACGCGAGGTAGCGGCCGATGTTGAAGAGGCCTCCGGTGGCCGGGTTCTCCACGGAGGTGCCGGGCAGGGCCGGCGGGGTCGCGGACGGTGTGCCCACCGAGAAGGTGAAGGCGCCGGCGATCGGGTGGCTGTCCGCCGACACCACGCGCCAGGCCACCGTGAACGTGCCGGTGCCGAGCTTCGCGGGGAGCTTGATGCGCGCGGTGTCGGCGCGGCCGTCCGCGTGGCCCGCCCGGCCCGTGTCGACCCGTCGGTTGTCGGGGTCGAAGACACGGAAGGAGTCGTCGAGCAGGCCTACGGACTCGGTGAAGGTGAGGGTGATGGCGTCGGGGGCCGTCTTGACGACGCTTCCGTCGGCGGGATCGGCGCCGCGGAGGGCCGCGTGCGCCGAGACCGGGCCGCCGCCGAGGAGGAGCAGGACCAGCACGGTGCCCAGCAGCACCAGCCCTTGAAGTCCCCTTCGGCCGCCGCCGAGTCCCCCGCTGCCGTACCGCCCACCACCGTGTCGTCCGCCATCTGGCCCTTCGCTCACGTCACCGCTCCGCCTTGCCTGGGACTCGAGACTCGTGTGCTCGCAGATACGTACGCATGCACGGGACATCCGGTTCACCACGTCGGCCGTGCCGACACCCCGCCGTCCACCACCAGGTCGTGTCCGGTGATCCAGGACGCGAGCGGCGAGGCCAGGAAGACACAGGCGTCGCCGACGTCCTCGGGGCGGCCCAGCCGGCCGACCGCGACCGCCTCCCGCCACCGCCGCACGCCCTCGGGCCACGCCTCGGCCAGCCCCTCCCGGTCGATCAGTCCGGGCGAGACCGTGTTCACGCGGATGCCGTACGCCCCGTACTCCTGTGCCGCCGCTCGCGCGTGCATCACGACGGCTGCCTTGGAGGCGGCGTAGTGGGCGTGCCCGGGAGCCGGCCTCGCCGCTTCCACGGAGGCGATGTGCGTGATGCTGCCCCCGCGCTCCCGCATCACCTCCGCCGCCGCCTGGGTGCAGGCGAACACGCTGGTCAGGTTGGTGTCGACGACCGCGCGCCAGTCGGCCGCCGGCATCCCGGGCAGGTCCCGCACCGGCTGTACGCCCGCGTTGTTCACCAACGCGTCGAGCCGCCCGCCGCCCCACTCGGCGGCCTGGGCCACCAGCCTTCGGCACTCTTCCTCGCCGGTCAGATCGGCGCCGGCCAGGACGACGGCCCGCGCGCCGGTCTCCTCGGCGATCCGCTCGGCGAGCGCGTGGGCCGCCTCGGTCCCCGTGCGGCAGTGCAGCGCCACCGCCGCGCCCTCCTGGGCGAACCGCAGCGCGATGCCGCGCCCGATACCGCCGCCCGCACCCGTGATCAGGGCCACCCGGCCCGCCAGCAACGTCATGGGCGGCACAGTTCCGCGATGAGGGCGGCCCGGTCCGGGTGCCGCGCCGTGAGCTCGGCCGCGTCGCCGTGTTCGTAGTCCCCGTAGGTGAAGCCGGGGGCCATCGTGCAGCCGAAGAAGGTCCAGGCGCCCCCGGTGGCCACCCGCGCGCCCATCCAGGTGCGCGCGGGCACGGTGAGCTGCGGTTGCTGCCCACCGAGAAGGTCCGGGCCGAGCACCGCCGTACGGGAGGTGCCGTCGGGGGCGAGGAGCAGCAGCGTGAGCGGGTCGCCGAGGTAGAAGTGCCAGACCTCGTCGGTGGGCAGGCGGTGCAGGGCCGAGAAGTCGTCGGCGGTGAGCAGCGCGACGATCGCGGAGCCGGCGGGGCGGCCGTCCGGCCCTTCCGGACCCGCCCAGGTGCGGCGGAACAGGCCTCCCTCGCGGGGGATCGGCTCCAGTCCGTAGTGCGCGACGAGGTCTTCGGGGGTGAGCGGTGAGGTCACCCGGGGAACGCTACCTCCCGGCGCAGAAACGCCAGCTGCGCCTTCTTCTGCGGCAGATACACGTCCGGCAGGTCGATCTCCGGCAGCGTGACGACCGGCCCCTCCTCGAAGCCCTGCCGCAGGAAGCGGGCGACCGCCTTCTCGTTGCGCACATCGGGGTCCACCACGACGCGCGGCCGGTCCAGGCCGACCAGCGCGTACGAGGCGAACGCGCCCATCAGCGCCGCCGACCAGCCCGGCCGCGCCCCGCGCCCGCCGGCCGGTGCGATGAGCACATGGACGCCGATGTCCCCGGGCTCGACCGGGTAGCACTCGCCGACCCGGTCCTCGGTCGGCTCGTAGGTCTGGAGGAGGGCGACCGGTTCGCCGTCCAGCTCGGTCAGGAAGGCGTGATGGGTGTCGAGGCCGGCCATGTGGGCGTAGATCTCGGCGACCTGGTCCCGCGTCAGACCGTTCATGCCCCAGAACGCGGCCCGCTCCTCGCTCACCCAGCCGTGGACGACGTCCGCGTCGCCCTCGGCGTCGAGCGGACGGATGCCGACGGTCCCGAATCCGTCGACCACCTGCTCGTGCACGTAGACGTCCGGGGCGTTGCGGCCGTCCTGGCGGTCACTCATCGTCGCTCTCCTTCTTCAGCTGTGCCCAGTCGGTGACGACCGGGGCCAGTTCGCCCTTGAGCCACAGGGGGAGCTGGTCGTGGTGGTGGGGGTGGCCGGGGAGGCCGGACGCGCCGTACGGGACGACCCACAGGCTGTCCTCGCGGCGGGCCAGGTCCCACACGTACCGGGCGGCCGGGCCCCGCGCGGCGAGGTCGGTCCAGCCGGGCACGGCCGAGGTGCACAGCACGCAGTCGTGGTCGCCGGCGAGGGCCGGGGCCTGCCGCCCGGGGTCGGGCAGCGCCTGCCAGGGGGCCAGACGGTGGGTGTCGCCCCAGCGGGCGGCGGGCCGGCCGGCGATCTCCTCGACGGCCTCCCGTACGAGCGCCGCCCGGTCGATGCCGTACAGCTCCTCGGCGCGCAGCAGGTGTTCGAGGGCGAAGCCGATGCGCGGGACGAGGGCCAGCCAGGGGAGGAAGACCTCCGGGTAGGCGGGCGGCGTCGTGAGGGCCGCGAAGGCCGGGTGGGCGGCGAGACGGCGGACCAGGGCGCTGCGCAGGGCCGCGAACCGTGCCGCGTCCTGGCTGTCGGCGTCCATCCGGCGGTCCCAGCGCAGCAGGCTGTCGCGGAGCTCGGCGGCCGGGCCGCTCAGGTCGTCGAGGGCGGTCAGCCGGTCCAGCAGGGGCGCCGCGGAGGCCAGCTGGGTGTCCGTGTGGATGGCCGGCATGTCGGCCGCGGACCACTGCCGACGCTCCGCCAGCAGCGCCCGGATGCGGTCGGCGCGGTGCGGCGGGGCGAACTCGACGCCCAGCTCCGCGGCGGGTCCCCGCTGGTTGGCCATCACCGCGACGCCGTCGGCCAGTCCCGCGCGGGGCATCTCGTGCCAGCCGGTCCACTCGTGACCGGGTTCCCAGGCGGGCACCAGCCGGGTGCCGTTCGCCTCGGCGCGCAGCGGCACCCGGCCCGCGACCCGGTGCAGCAGGCCGCCCTCGGTGTCGGCGGCCTGGACGACGTTGACGGGCTCGACCCAGCGGTCGAAGGCACGGTCCACGTCGGCGACCCGGCGGGCCCGGAGCAGCGGGAGGAGTGCCCGGAAGCCCAGGTCGGCGGTGACGCGGGGCGGGTGGCGCAGGGCCAGCGCGAGCGGGGTGCCGTCGTCTAGGCCTTCCGGGCCGCCGGCGATCACCGGGCCCCGTTCGGTCTCCAGCACCTCCACCTCGACGGTCTCCTCGCCCGCCACGCGTACGAGTTCGGTGTGCCGGGCGACTCGCCGCCAGGTGCCGTCCGGGCCGAGCGCCTCGACGCCCGCGCCGGTGCGGCGCAGCCGTTCGCGGTAGAGGTCCTGGTAGTCGGCCATGGCGTTGGTGATGGCCCAGGCGACCGTGCCGGTGTGGCCGAAGTGGGCGATGCCGGGGACACCGGGGACGGCGAGCCCGACGACGTCGAACTCGTCGCAGGCCAGGCGGATCTGCTGGTAGACGCCGGGGTCCTCGATGAAGCGGTGCGGGTCGCCGGCGATGACCGCCTGCCCGGTGGTCGTCCGCGCCCCCTCCACCAGCCAGCCGTTGCTGCCGGAGGTGCCGGGCCCGTCGGTGGCGAACAGGCCGACGGCCTCGGGGCCGAGATGCCGGGCGGCCTCCTCGCGCCACAGCTTGGCGGGGAACCCGGCGAACAGGATGTGTGTGGCCAGCCAGACGCCGAGCGGGGTCCAGGGTTCCCAGCGGCCGGGCGCGAGGCCGACCCGGGTGAACTCGGGGGCCTCGCAGGCGGCCAGTCCCGCATTGACTCCGTCGACGTACGCCCGGACCCAGTCGGCCGTCTCCGGGTCCTCTCTCTCCAGTTCGTCGAAGCAGCGTCTCGCCGTGTCGTCGAGGCGGGCACGGCGCACGAACCGGTCCCAGGGGAGGGCCTCGGAGCCGAGGAAGGACGCCGAGGTACCGCGCGCCCTGTGCCGTTCGACCTCCAGTTGCCAGGCGCGGTCGCGGGCGGTGACCGACCCCTGGAGGCGGGCGAGGGCGTGCGCGCTGTCGGCACGCAGATGCGGGACGCCCCAGGCGTCACGGTAGATCTCGGTGGTCACCCTCTGGCCCTTCTTTGCTTTAGGTTAGGCTTGCCTAAGTAGGTTGTGCCGAAATCGTACGCGAGGGGCGGAGAAGCCATGGCGCAGGGGCGGGGCTGGGAGGGCACGGTCCTCAGACTGATGCGGGCGAAGGACTTCACGCTCACGGTCACGGGCGTGCAGGAGGTCACCGGCGAGTACCGCAGGCTGCGCCTCTCGGACGGCGGGCTGCTCGCCGCCACCGGCGTCCACCCGACGATCTGGATCCGGCTCTGGTTCGAGAACGCGGGCCGGCCGCACCAGCGGGCCTACACACTGGTCGACCCCGACCCGTCGGCCGGCACCTTCGCCCTGGAGTTCGCGCTGCACGAGGGCGCGGCCAGCGACTGGGCGCGGGCGGCGAAGCCCGGCGACACCATCGAGGCGACCGTCCAGGGCACCGGCTTCGAAACGCCCGCCCCGGCCCCCTCGCACGTCCTCGTGATCGGCGACCCGGCCTCCCTGCCCGCCATCAACTCCCTGCTCGGCGAGGGCGAGGGGGCGCTCGGCGCCGCCCCGGCGACCGTCTGGTTCGAGGGCTCGCCCGACGGTACGGACGGCCTTCCCTTCCGGACCGACCCCGCACGCCACGACATACGGCACGTGCCCAGGGTGGACTCGGGCGCCCACCTCGTCGAGCGGGTGAAGGCCGAGCTGCCCGCCCTGCTGACGGCCACCCCCGACCCTTACGTCTGGATCGCCTGCGACACTCGCACCACCAGGACACTGTCGGCCTACCTGCGCAAGGAACTGGGCCTCCCCAAGGAGCGGCTGCACGCGCTGGGGTACTGGCGCGCGAGCTGACGAGCCAGGCGGGATCATCGACGCATGGACGTCACCCTTCACCTCTCCCAGGACCCCGAGGCCGACGAGCTCCTCGGGCGGTCCCCGCTCGCCGCGCTGGTCGGGATGCTGCTGGACCAGCAGGTTCCGATGGAGTGGGCGTTCAAGGGACCCCGCACGATCGCCGATCGGCTCGGCGCCGACGACCTGGACGCGCACGACATCGCCGCCCAGGACCCGGAGGCCTTCGCCGCGCTGCTCTCCGAGAAGCCGGCCGTGCACCGCTACCCGGGGTCCATGGCCAAGCGCGTCCAGCAGCTCTGCCAGTACCTCGTCGAGCACTACGACGGGGACGCCGGCGCCGTCTGGAAGGACGTGAGCAGCGGCAAGGAGCTGCTCGGGCGGCTCCAGGAACTGCCCGGCTTCGGCAGCCAGAAGGCGCAGATCTTCCTCGCCCTGCTGGGCAAGCAACTCGGCGTCCGCCCCGCGGGCTGGCGCGAGGCGGCCGGCGCCTACGGCGAACCGAAGTCCTTCCGCTCCGTCGCCGACATCACCGGCCCGGAGTCGCTGACGAAGGTACGGGCCCACAAGCAGGAGATGAAGGCGGCGGCCAAGGCGGCCAAGTCCGCACAGAAGTAGCGGGGCCGGCCGGGTGGGCCACCCGGGACGGCGAGGAGTCCGGGTCGGCGAGGCAGGCCGGGTTGCCCGCCCGGCGCGGCGGAACAAGCCGGGATCACCCGCCCAGGGCGGCGGAACAGGCCGGGGGCCCGGACGGGTGGTCCGCCGGGTGCCGCGCCGTGTGAGGCGGTTGTCCGCCGAACGGGCGGATCCGACCCCCGGCATGCTGAACCCAGGGCGTGTCGCGGGGAGATGACCTCTCATGAGCCCCGCAGCACGCCTCCCCCGCAGCCGCACCTGGCTGCGGACGCTCGTGCTGCTGCTCGCCCTGCTGGTGCCGGGCGCGGCCGCCGAGGTCTCGGCGACACCCGTCGCCGCCGCCGAGCTCGCCGAGTACGACGTCCTCGACACGGCGCTGCGACCGGCCCCCTGCGCGCACCGCCCCGCCGCCCCGCTGCGCCCCGCGGCCCTCCCGGCCCCGGCGCCCGGTGTCCCCGCGGGCCCGCCGCGCCCCGCGCCGCACCGGCCGTCGTACGCCCTGCACGCCCTGCGCACCGTGGTCCTGCGCTGCTGACGGACGCCGTTCCCAGGCCCGTCGGCGATCACGCTCACGCAAGGAACATGCGAGGGAAAAAGTCATGCCCACAGACCCGTACGCGATCCTGCGCGCCCTGCTGCGCGCGGAGGCCGCGCGCAGCACACAGAAGCCGCAGGTGAAGGAAGCGAAACCGCAGCAGTCCCCGGAGCACCGGGTCCGCTGACCGGTCGGCGGAGGCGGAAACCACCGCCTCCGCCGGGCCGCCGTGCCGAAGAGCGAGCGGGTGATCTCGTGGCCGATCTGCGTGCCGACGGATCGATCCTCCTCGGGCTCCCGGGAGAGTCCTCGCTGAACGAGCGGTATACACAGGCTGTGGACAGAGAATCCGCGTTCGATAAGCCGGCGGCCCGGCCCGCCGGGCAACCGGAGTCACCGCCCGGGAGCCTTGAGGGGCTGCCGGTCGTCCGGCGTGACGGCCCGCAGGGCGTGCTGGACCCGGTTGCCGAGCTGGGCGAGGACGTCACCGGGCACGTCCTTCGGGGTCTGCGTGACGAAGAACACGCCAGACCCCTTTCGAGCGAATCAGCCGGACGGTCTGCGTGATGGCGTCGAGGAACGCCTTCGGGGCGTCACTGAAGAGCGGGTGCGCCTCGTCGAAGAAGAAGACGAGCCTCGGCCTGTCGGCGTCACCGATCTCGGGCAGATCGTGGAAGAGATCGGCCGGCAGCCACATCAGGAACGTCGAGAAGAGCTGCGGCTTCTCCTGGACGGCGGGCAGCTCCAGGACCTTCTGGTCGGCGTAGTGGAAGATCAGGCCGAGGGACTGCTCCTGGGTGTGGTTGAGCTGGAGCACCTCGGCCGGCAGCAGCGGGCCGAAGCCGGTGATCGTGGCCCGCAGCGGGATGCCGTGGCCGAGGCCGCCGAGCGTGCGTAGAACTCGGCCGGAAAGCCGGTCGCCGTCCATTTCTGGCCGACTTCCGCCGCCCGCCCCCGCACCCGGTCGTTCGCCGCCCCCAACGCCGACACCCCGGACAGATCGCCCTTGACGTCGGCGAGGAAGACCGGCACGCCCTGCGCCGAGAGCTGTTCGGCGATCAACTGCAGCGTCTTGGTCTTACCGGTGCCGGTGGCACCCGCGGCCAGTCCGTGCCTGTTCAGCACGGGAAGGGGGATCCGGACGGAGGCCTCGGGCAGACACTCCCCGTCCCACAACAGCGCGCCCAGGCCGAGGGCGGGCCCGGCGAAGGCGTACCCGGCGGCGATGTCAGTGGCGCTCGCCGGCTCACTCATCGGCGGACCATCGTTCCGTTTTACCCCCGTTCATCACGTCTTTTCCAGCGTCGCACTCCGTCTCCATGGCTGCGCCCGGAACGTCTGGACCGGTAGGCTTTCCGTGTGATCTTCAAGCGCATCGGAAACGGCCGGCCGTACCCCGACCACGGCCGGGAAAGCACCCGGCAGTGGGCGGACGTCGCGCCGCGCCCGGTCCGCCTCGATCAGCTGGTGACCACCAAGCAGCAGCTCGACCTGGAAACCCTGCTCGCGGAGGACTCCACGTTCTACGGCGACCTCTTCGCGCACGTCGTGAAGTGGCAGGGCGACCTGTACCTGGAGGACGGGCTGCACCGCGCGGTGCGGGCGGCACTCCAGCAGCGACAGGTACTGCACGCGCGCGTGCTCGAGCTGGACTGACCCCAGCCAGGAGCCCCGCCAGGAGCCCTGTCAGAACCCCACCCCGGCCCCGGCCGGCCCTTCGGGTTGACCCTTTCGGGTGCTTTCCCGCGCCTCGAGCGGTGTCGGATGATCGTTTATTCGTCACGGCCGCCCGGGCGCACTACGCTGCGCCCATGAGCATGCTGACTCCCCCCGGCATGGGCGGCAAGTACCGGATCACGGGGGACAAATACCCCCGCATGCGCCCCCACCGACGACGCGGCAGGCTGGTCGTGGTGGTCGTCGCCTGCGGCGCCGTGCTCGGCGTGGCCGGCTGGGGCACCCTCCAGCTCATCGACGTCTTCACGGGTGGTGGAGGTACGGCCACGGCTGCCGGAGTCGGCTGCTCGACGAAGGCGACCAAGGCGAGCCCCGCGGCCTCCGCGTCCGCCGCCGCCGCGGTAGCCGGCGCGGCGCCCAAGCCCGCGCAGATCACCGTGAACGTCTTCAACGCCACCACCCGCAGCGGCCTCGCCAAGACCACCGCGGACGAGCTGAAGAAACGCGGCTTCAAGATCGGCGAGGTGGGCAACGCCACCAAGCAGTACGACAAGAAGGTCACCGGCACCGGGATACTGCTCGGCCCCGCCACGTCGCTGAACACCTCGCTGCCGGTGCTCGCCACCCAGCTCACCACCGCCGAGCGCCGCACCGACGCGGCCCGTGCGGGCACGACGCTCGACCTGATCATCGGCAACCAGTTCAAGGCGCTGACCAGCCCGACGGCCTCGGTCAAGGCGCTGTCGGCCCTGGCCGCGCCGCAGCCCACGGCGTCCACGAAAAAGGGCTGCTAGCAGCAGCCCTTCCCGCCCCGCCACCCGCCTGTCCGAGCGAGCATGCCGAACGTCTCGGCTGCTCGGGCGGTCAGGCAGTCGGGTGTCGGCTATTCGGCCGCGCCGTAGAGCCGGTCGCCCGCGTCGCCCAGGCCCGGGACGATGTAACCGTGCTCGTTGAGGTGGTCGTCGATCGCCGCCGTGACGACGGTGACCGGGGTGCCCGCGAGCTCACGCTCCATGAGCTCCACACCCTCCGGGGCCGCGAGCAGCACCACGGCCGTCACGTCGTCGGCGCCGCGCCGGATCAGCTCGCGGATCGCGGCGACCAGCGTGCCGCCGGTGGCCAGCATCGGGTCCAGGACGTACACCTGGCGGCCGAGGAGGTTCTCCGGCATACGCGTGGCGTACGTGGACGCCTCGAGCGTCTCCTCGTTGCGGATCATGCCCATGAAGCCGACCTCGGCGGTCGGCAGCAGCCGCATCATGCCGTCCAGCATGCCGAGACCCGCGCGCAGGATCGGCACGACCAGCGGCCGCGGGTGGGAGAGCTTCACGCCGGTGGTCGGGGAGACCGGCGTCTTGATGTCGACCTGCTCGGTGCGCACATCACGCGTGGCCTCGTAGGCGAGCAGGGTGACCAGTTCGTCGGCCAGCCGGCGGAAGGTCGCGGAGTCCGTGCGCTGGTCGCGCAGCGTGGTGAGCTTGTGGGCGACCAGAGGGTGGTCGACGACGTGGAGACGCATGTCCACAACAGTAACCGGGCCGAACCCGCCCGGCGTCCCCACTCACAGTGAACCTCTCCCCCTCGACTTGACCTCGGGTTGGGCCGTTGACCGGCATCAAACCGCCCGTCGGAGGGAAAGTGGGAGAAAGGTAAGGAGACGGAGCGGGGTACCCGGAGTGGTGTGCTGATGCCTGAGCTGCCCAACCTGCCCGACAACGACTCGCCGCGGAAGGCGCGGACGGACGAGACCGACGCCGAGCGACGACGGCGCCGCGCCCGGTTCCTGCGCGAGTTGGCCGAGGCCCGCGAACTGCGCGACCGGGTCCAGCCGCGCCGCGCCAAGACCGCCCGGCTGCGCCACGCGATGCGCATGCGCACCTTCCGCTGGTAGCCGCGGCAGTACGGGACTTGGGGCATACGGGGAAGATCGCCACCGTCACGGGTGTCGCGTGGGGCGGGCGTGCGTGGACGCATGGCAAAGCCGCGTACGATCCGCTGGTGGCGGCAACGAGAGCACCGGTGAGTCGCTCGACGGACGTCTCGTGTACGTGCACATGGACGTATACATGGGCGTGCGATCAAAACCACCGGACACAGGGAGCCGAAGACGTCCCCTGGACGCTCTGTTTCTGCCACGATTCCGAGTGGGTGGGGCTCGGAGCCTGAGCTCTCTCCGCCCGCAACCTCCGCCGGGGGGACCCCCAACCGGCACGCCTAAGACCAGTGGGAGAGTCACGGTGTACTTCGCCGCACTGCTCGCGCGCACCGAAGACGGGTGGGAAGCGAGCGACACAGAGCTCGACGATGTGGAGACCCTGTCGGATCTGGCCGACCTGGCCCGGGAGGCCTCTCCCGACGACGACACGGTGCTCGTGCTGATCGAGCAGGAGGACTCCTGGTTCGGGGTCGTCCGTATCGACGGCGAGGAAGACCCTCGCATCTTCGTCTCCGACGCCGCCGCCGCCGCCCGCAGCTCGTACGGCGAGATCCTGCTCACCGACGAACTGCTCGGAAGGGACCCGGGTGACGACGACCTGGACGCCCTCGACCTCGACGGCACCGAGGACGGTGAGAACGAGGACGAGGACGACGACACCGAGGACGAGGGTGTCGTCGGCGTCGTGAACGGCAGCCCGGCCGAGGCCGTACCGCACGGCCCGGTCGGCGACGCCGGCATCCTCGACGACCTCGGCGTCGGCGAGAAGGAGCTGAGGTCGCTGTCCTCGGACGCGGTCACCGAGATCGCCGACGCCCTGGGCGCCTCGGAGGTCCTGGAGACCGTCCGCTGACCGCACCGCGAACGGCGCCGGATCCCGTACGCGACCGCTGGCGGGCCGCGATGCGGCTCGCCCTGGACGAGGCACGGCTGGCCGCCCGGGACGGAGACGTCCCGGTCGGCGCCGTCGTGCTGGCTCCGGACGGTACGACGGTCCTCGCCAGGGGCCACAACGAACGGGAGGCCGGCGGCGATCCGACGGCCCACGCGGAGGTGCTCGCCGTACGGCGGGCGGCCGCCGCGCTGGGCGAGTGGCGGCTGTCCGGCTGCACGCTCGTCGTGACCCTCGAACCGTGCACGATGTGCGCGGGCGCGCTCGTGCAGTCCCGGGTGGACCGGGTCGTCTACGGCGCCCGCGACGACAAGGCGGGCGCGGCCGGCTCCCTCTGGGACGTCGTCCGCGACCGACGGCTCAACCACCGCCCCGAGGTCGTCGAGGGAGTCCTCGCCGAGGAGTGCGCGGGGCTCCTCACGGAGTTCTTCCGCGACCGCTGACCGCCCCTGAATACCGATTTCAAACCAGGGCCCGCCTTGCTGTAGGGTCTCCCTCGGTAGCGTGTCCGAGCGGCCGAAGGAGCTCGCCTCGAAAGCGAGTGTGGCGCAAGTCACCGAGGGTTCAAATCCCTCCGCTACCGCTTCTGGACGAAGGGTCCGGCTCCATGAGTCGGGCCCTTCGTCGCGTCTCCGGGCATTCGCGCGGCTCGGGGTGCTTGCCCAGGTACACCCAGGCGAGGCCGCCGACGACCGGGGCGCTGAGCAGGAAGAGCAGCCAGAGCGGCTTCGGCACGTACCGGACGCGCTCCCCGGGGGTACGGGCGCAGTCGAGCAACGCCCACAGGCACAGCACCGCAACGAGGACCATCGGGGCGACGGTCAGCGGTTCCAGCAGTCCCAGCATTTTCCTCCCCTTCCCTTCTTCCACTCCGCCCGGCACGCACCGGCGTTCACCCCCTCATCGGACGAGGACCCGCGATCGGTTCACGAACGCGCCGTGGACACTCAAAAGCGGTGTGAAAATCGCACTTACGGTTACACTCGCCGCCGTCAACAAGGCCCGGGTGGGCTCATACAGGGGAGGCCAGGTGGCGGTGAACGCCAAGAAGATCGCCGTCTACGTACTCGTGGTCTTCGTGCTCTACGTGATCATCACGGACCCGGCGAAGGCGGCCGACTACGTCCAGATAGGCTTCCAGGGCATATCGGACGCCGCCAAGGCCGTCGGCGACTTCTTCACCTGGCTGGCCGACGGGGCCGAGTAGCTCGCACTGGGAGTGCCCATGATCCGCCACCTGGTCCTTTTCAAGCTCGACGAGGGCGTCGAGCGCGACGACCCTCGGGTCGTGCGGGGTGAAGCGGCCTTCCGGGCGCTCGGCGGCCGGATCGAGGAGCTGCGCTTCTGGGAGCTGGGCTGGAACATCAGCGACCGGCCCGTCGCCTACGACTTCGCGATCAACTCGGCGGTCGAGGACGCGGACGCGCTGAAGCGGTACATCGAGCACCCGGCCCACCAGGAGGGCGTCGCCCTGTGGCGCGAGTTCGCCACCTGGGTGGTCGCCGACTACGAGTTCTGAGCCGCCCTTTTCGGCTTCCGGTCGCCGTTCCCGGCGTCCGAGCCACCCTTCTCGGCGTTCTTCAAGCAGTCCTTTCGTCGGTTCGGAGCCCTCCGCGGGAACAGCGGGGGGCTTTCGCACGTCGGGAATCAGGGCGCTCGGCTCAACTTCTCCCTCAACACGGCGTTATGGGGTGCTTGCACACAGTGCACATGTCTTGTGATGCTATGACCGCTTTTGACGGATGAGTTGACCGATGTTGACCTGACGAAGAGGTGGCGTTGACCGTGTCGGCCAGTACTGCGCCGCCTCAGGAAGAGGCACCCCCGGCACCCGCCCCCGCGCCTGCCCTGGAAGCCGTCCCGCAGGCCCCTGCGGCAGCCGTCACGGAAGCCCTCGCGGAAGTCCTCACGGAACCCGTCCAACCGCCCGAGCGGCGCCGGGGCGCCGACACCCGGGCACTGACCCAGCTCCTCTTCGGTGAGCTCAAGGAGCTCCAGCCGGGCACGCCGGAGCACAACCGGGTGCGCGGGGCGCTCATCGAGGCCAACCTCCCGCTCGTGCGCTACGCGGCCGCCCGCTTCCGCTCCCGCAACGAACCGATGGAGGACGTCGTCCAGGTCGGCACCATCGGCCTGATCAACGCCATCGACCGCTTCGACCCGGAGCGGGGCGTGCAGTTCCCGACGTTCGCCATGCCGACGGTGATCGGCGAGATCAAGCGGTACTTCCGCGACAACGTCCGCACGGTCCACGTACCGCGCCGGCTGCACGAGTTGTGGGTGCAGGTCAACAGCGCGACCGAGGACCTGACGACCGCCTTCGGCCGCACTCCGACGACGGCCGAGATCGCCGAGCGGCTGCGCATCGGCGAGGACGAGGTGCTCTCCTGCATCGAGGCGGGCCGCTCGTACCACGCCACCTCGCTGGAGGCGGCCCAGGAGGGCGACGGCCTGCCGGGCCTGCTGGACCGCCTCGGCTACGAGGATCCGGCGCTGGACGGCGTCGAGCACCGCGACCTCGTGCGCCACCTCCTGGTCCAACTCCCCGAGCGCGAGCAGCGCATCCTGCTCCTGCGCTACTACAGCAACCTCACGCAGTCCCAGATCAGTGCGGAACTCGGCGTCTCCCAGATGCACGTGTCCCGGCTACTCGCGCGTAGCTTCCAGCGGCTCCGCTCGGCGAACCGCATCGAGGCGTGACGCGGGGCCCGAAGGACACGTCACTCGATCAGGGATCGGAAGCCTGAGCGAGTCGTCACCGCTGAGAGCGAATCGCTCGCCCGGCCCCTTCCCGGCAGATCTGCGCTGAAATGCCGTCAGACCCCCTCTTTCCAGGGCTGATTCGTCACTCACATGTCGACATGTCACTACAGCGTGTTGCCGACATGTGACATTCTGCCGGAAGCGCGTTTGCCGGGGCTTCGGCTCCGGTATTCAGGTGAAGGCTGACGTTCCTCAAGCGGGAATGTTCGCCGCGACCGTCCCGCGACCCAAAGGGGGTGGCATGTCCGCAGATCAGGGCAGCTCCGAGGTGCTCACGCTCACAAAGAGCGAGTCCGCGCCAAGCGCGCCCGTCGAGCCCGCCGTGCTCGACGTGCTCGACGACGTCACGGCCCCCGAGGCCGCTCCGGCCCCGGTACTCACGACAGGGGCCATCGACACCCGCACCCTGTCCCGCTCCCTGTTCCTGCGACTGGCCACCCTCGCCGAGGACAGCCCCGAGCGCATGTACGTCCGGGACACCCTCATCGAGCTCAACCTCCCCCTCGTGCGTTACGCGGCGGCCCGCTTCCGCTCGCGCAACGAACCGATGGAGGACATCGTCCAGGTCGGCACCATCGGCCTGATCAAGGCGATCGACCGCTTCGACTGCGAACGGGGCGTGGAGTTCCCGACGTTCGCCATGCCGACGGTCGTGGGCGAGATCAAGCGCTTCTTCCGCGACACCTCGTGGTCGGTGCGCGTCCCGCGCCGCCTCCAGGAACTGCGCCTGGCCCTCACCAAGGCCAGCGACGAGCTCTCCCAGAAGCTGGACCGCTCGCCGACGGTCGCCGAACTCGCCGCGGTGCTGGGCGTGTCCGAGGAGGACGTCGTCGACGGCCTCGCAGTCGGCAACGCCTACACGGCCTCCTCGCTGGACTCCCCGGCACCGGAGGACGACGGCGGCGAGGGCTCCCTGGCCGACCGCCTCGGCTACGAGGACACGGCCCTGGAGGGCGTGGAGTACCGCGAGTCGCTGAAGCCGCTGCTGGCCAAGCTCCCGCCCCGCGAGCGCCGCATCATCATGCTGCGCTTCTTCGCCAACATGACCCAGTCCCAGATCGGCGAGGAGGTCGGCATCTCCCAGATGCACGTCTCCCGTCTGCTGACCCGGACCCTGGCGCAGCTGCGCGAGGGCCTGATCTCCGACTAGCCGGACTCGGCCCGAGGACTTCCCTCCTGACGGAGTGTCAGCGACACTGACGCGATGCGAAGTCCGCCACGGGATCCGACACGGGCACGTGGCCGCCGGGGCGCCGTATGGGGCGCGTCGGCGGCCGCCGTCGTGATGGCGGCCGGTCTGTTGGCCGCCTGCGGGGGAGACGGGCACAGCGGCGGCTACGTCGCCATCGGCGGAGCGGGCGACACCGCGCTGCCGGACACGCGGACCGGCGACTCGGCGGATCCGACGGGCGGAGTACGACTCGTCCCGCTGGACGACGAGAGCGGCTCCCCCGCGGGGCCGGCCGGTCCGGGGGCCCCGGCGCCGGAAACGGCCGGACACGGGGCGGAGGGCACCACGGGAGGCGACGCCGGGACCGGCGCCCCACGGACCACCACTCCTGACGTCCCGGGCGCCTCAGGCACCCCGGGCGGCTCTCCTGGCGCCGAGGGCGGCTCCGCGGGCGGTACGCCACCGGACGCGTCCTCACCGGCGCCCACGGCCCCACCGAGCACCGCGCCCCCGGGACCGGCCTCGCTGGCCGTGAGCGATCCCGTCCGCGCGGGGACGGATCAACGGTGGTGCGAGGACGTGACCCTCACCTTCCGCAACTCCGGTGGCACCGCGGTGCGTTCCGGCACGGTCACCTTCGGGACCCACGTCATCGACGCGATCGGCATCGACTGGGCGACACGCGAGTCGGCGGCCACGCTCCCGACGCCGATCGCCGCGGGGGCGCGCGAGGAGAAGACCTGGACGGTCTGCGTCGACGCGTGGCGTGTACCGCTGGGCATGCACATCGAGACGCGGGACGTGTCGGTCCGGTGGGAGTGAACGGCCGGCGCAGGACATGCAAGGAGACGGGGGCGTGCGCGCCGACCCCGCTGTGACGCACGGCGGTCGACGCGCTCGGTCACCCCGTCACCCTGTCCGGTGCGGGCCGGCGGTTACTTCAGTGCCAGCCAGGCGACCGCGGCGACGATCACGACCGCGGCGACGATTCCGACGATCAGGCCGATACGGGGCCCGGACTGGGTGGGGGCCGGCTGGGCGGCCCGGGGGGCGCCGTCGTCGACGAACGCGCGGAACATCTGGGTGCTGCCGGCGGGGTCGTGGTTGCCCTGGGGGCCCTGCGTGTTAGCCATGGGCCGAGACACTAGCGAAAATGCGCGGGGCGCCCCAAGTGGGGGTGGGAAGTCCGGCCGACCGGAACCCCCCGGACCCGCCCGCCCACTTGGGCACCCGGAACGCGTCCGCCGCTCTCGCCGACCACCTTGCCCGGCACCCGACCCCGCCGTCTCCGGATGCCGACCGCCTTGCCCGGCACCCGGAGACAGCCCGGATCGGGGCACCCACAGCGCCCCCACCTGCACATTTACCGTCGCAATACTTGCCTTTGCCAACTTTTTGCGGGCCTCGGGGCCGCTTTATTTGCCTGTAGCAACCAACCGCTCCTATGGTTGCCCTAAGCAACAAACTGGGAGGTGTGATGGCAGGGCAGGCGCAGTACGAGGAGCTGGCGCGTCAGCTCAGTGCCGTCGGGGCGGTCAAGCGGGACCTCGGGCGGATCCTGCCGCCCGACTGCTCCGCGGGCTCGGCCGGCGTACTGGCGCTCCTCGGCCGCCACGGCGACATGCGCATGAGCGCTCTCTCCGAGCTGCTCGCCGTCGACATGTCCGTGACCAGCCGACACGCCGCGCACCTCGCCGACCGGGGCTGGATCGAACGCTCCCCCGACCCGGCGGACAAGCGCTCCCGCATCCTGCACCTCACGCCCGAGGGCCACGCGATGCTCGTCGAGCTGTCACGCCGGAGCACCGAACTGCTGGCGGAACGGCTCGACGACTGGACCGACGCCGAGGTCGGCCGGCTGATCGCCCTGCTGACCCGGCTGCGCGCCAGCTTCGGCGACTGCCGAACGGTCACGCACCGGCCGACGGCCCCGCCCGTGCCGCCGCCTCCCGTTCCCGTAAGCGAACAGACACCGACCACCCGTACACCCGCACAAGCAACATAGGAAAAGGAAGCCCATGGCAACGACCACACCAGCCGGTGTGCGGGCTCACGCGAAGCACGGCGGAGGGTCCCACGGCTCCGCCGAGGCCACTCCGATGACCCACCGGCAGATCATGGAGGCCCTCTCCGGGCTGCTGCTCGGGATGTTCGTGGCGATCCTCTCGTCCACGATCGTCTCGAACGCCCTGCCGGAGATCATCGGCGACCTCGGCGGCGGCCAGTCCGCCTACACCTGGGTCGTGACCGCCACCCTGCTGTCGATGACGGCGACCACCCCGCTCTGGGGCAAGCTCGCCGACCTGTACCCCAAGAAGGCGCTCGTCCAGATAGCGCTGGTCATCTATGTGCTCGGGTCCGCGGCCGCCGGTCTGTCGCAGAACCCCGGCATGCTGATCGCCTGCCGTGTCGTGCAGGGCGTCGGCGTCGGCGGTCTGTCCGCCCTCGCGCAGATCGTCATGGCGGCGATGATCTCCCCGCGTGAGCGCGGCCGTTACTCCGGCTACCTCGGCGCGACCTTCGCCGTCGCCACCGTCGGCGGTCCGCTGCTCGGCGGTGTCATCACCGACACCAGCTGGCTCGGCTGGCGCTGGTGCTTCTACGTCGGCGTCCCCTTCGCCGTCATCGCGCTGATCGTGCTCCAGAAGACCCTGCACCTGCCCACCGTGAAGCGGGACGTGAAGGTCGACTGGGCCGGCGCGTTCTTCATCTCCGCCGCGGTGTCGCTGCTGCTGGTCTGGGTCACCTTCGCCGGTGACAAGTACGACTGGCTGTCGTGGCAGACGTACGCGATGGTCGCGGGCTCGATCGCACTCGGGCTGATCTTCGTGCTCGTCGAGTCGAAGGCCACCGAGCCGATCATCCCGCTGCGCCTCTTCCGCAACCGCACCATCACCCTGTCCTCCATCGCCTCGATGTTCGTCGGCGTCGCGATGTTCTCCGGCACGGTCTTCTTCGCCCAGTACTTCCAGCTGGCCCGGGACAAGTCCCCGACCATGTCGGGCGTCATGACGATCCCGATGATCGGCGGCCTGTTCGTCTCGTCCACCGTCTCCGGGCAGTTCATCACCAAGACCGGCAAGTGGAAGGCCTGGCTGGTCAGCGGTGGCGTGCTCATCACGGCCGGCCTCGGTCTGCTGGGCACCATCCGCTACGACACGGAGTACTGGAAGACCGCGGTCTTCATGGCCCTGCTGGGCCTCGGTGTCGGCATGATGATGCAGAACCTGGTGCTCTCGACGCAGAACCAGGTCGAGCCGAAGGACCTCGGCTCCGCCAGCTCCACGGTCACCTTCTTCCGGTCCCTGGGCGGTGCGATGGGCGTCTCGGCGCTGGGCGCCGTCATGGCCAACCGGATCACCGACTACGCCAAGGACGGCATCACCGACCTCGGCCCCAAGTACGCCTCCCTCGCCTCCGGTTCGAGCTCGTCCAGCTCGATCCCGGACATGGACAAGCTGCCCGCGCCGCTGCGCACGGTCATGGAGAGCGCGTACGGCCACGGCATCGCGGACGTCTTCCTGATCGCGTCCGTCCTGGCGCTGCTCGCCCTTCTGATCACCCTGTTCATCAAGGAGGTCCCGCTGCGGACCAAGGGCGCGCTGGCGCAGGCCGCCACGGCGGAGACGGAGACCCCGGCCACGGCCACCGCGACCACCGCGGCCGCTGCGGCTCCGGCCACGGTCACTGCTCCCGCCGAGGAGCACGTCCCCAGCTGGGCGGTCGCCGAGACGGCTGCCGAGCCGGGTCGGGAGGCCGGTCCGCAGGGCACGCAGCGACTCGCCGCCGTCGCCACCGCCGAACCCCTCCAGGCGCCCTCGGGCGGCATCCCGATGCACGGCTTCGTGCGCGGCGCGGAGAGCGCGCCCGTCCCGCAGGCCGCCGTCACCCTGATCTCGCTCGCCGGACGCCAGCTCGGCCGGTCGGTCGCGCAGGCCGACGGTTCCTACGGACTGGACGCGCCGGGCACGGGTTCGTACGTGCTGATCGCCTCCGCCGACGGCTTCCAGCCGCAGGCCTCCACCATCGTCGTGAACGGGGAGCCCGTCGCGTACGACATCCTGCTCAGCGGGACCAGCGGCCTCAGCGGTGTCGTGCGCGCCGCCGGGTCGGGTGAGCCGGTCAAGGACGCCATGGTGATCGTCACCGATGTGCGCGGCGATCTGCTGGCCACCGCGGCCACCGGCGAGCAGGGCGAGTTCTCCTTCGCCGAGCTGGTGCCGGGCGCCGTGACCGTCGCGGTGAACGCCGTCGGGTTCCGGCCGCGCGCCCTGCCCGTCGAGGTCGGCGCGACGGGCGTGACCCGTGCGGAGGTCGTCCTCGAAGCGGGTGCCCAGCTCCAGGGCGTCGTCCGGGCGCCGTACGGTCCGCTGGCCGACGCGCGCGTGACGCTCGTCGACGCGGCGGGCAACGTGGTCGGCACCGCCACCACCGGCGCGGACGGGGCGTACGCCTTCGCCGACCTCGACGGTGGCGAGTACACGGTCATCGCGACCGGCTACCCGCCGGTGGCCACCGCGCTGACCGTGGCGGGCGCCGGCATCGACGGCCACGACATCGAACTCGCCCACCCCGGCGAGTAGTTCCGACAGATATCGGCTCCGGCCCGGTGCGGGGGTTTCTGCCCCGCACCGGGCCGGTTCCAGTTCGAGGAGTACATGAGATGGGACTGACCGCGAAGATCCGTACGCGGGACGGGTGGGCCGTGTCGCACGCGGTCGTCACGGTGACCGACATGGCGGGCGGCCAGGTGCTGCGCGCCGAGGCCGACGGGGAAGGAGCCGTCCGGGACGCGACCGCGCTGGTCCCGGGGGCGTACACCGTCATCGTCACGGCCGTCGGGTACGCGCCCGCGGCTGCCAGCGCGATCGTGACGGCAAGCGGCCGCGCGGAGGTGGGGACCGTGACCCTGGCCCGGCGGGGCGGCACGGAACTGCCCCCGCCCGGACCCTGGACCGTCGACCCGGCGCACTCCGCCGTCGGCGCGGTCGCCCAGCACCTGGGCATCTCCAGCGTGCGCGGGCGGTTCACGCGGTTCTCGGCGGCGATCGAGGTGGCCCCGGACGACATCGCCAAGTCCCGCGTGGACGCGGTGATCCGTGCGGCCTCCATCGACACCGGCAACGCCATGCGCGACACCCACCTGCGCTCTGCGGACTTCCTGGACGTCGAGACGTACCCGGAGATCACCTACCGCTCCGCCGGAATGACCCCGGCGGGCCCGGACCGCTGGACCGTCCACGGCGAGCTGTCCCTGCACGGGGTCGCCCGTCCCGTCGACCTGGACCTCGCCTATCTGGGCACCGGCTCCGACCCCTGGGGTGGCACCCGGGCCGCCTTCCGGGCCACGACGGAGCTGCACCGAGAGGACTTCGCGATGAACTACAACCAGGTCGTCCAGGCGGGCATCGCGGCCATCGGCACGACCCTGAAGGTGGAGCTGGACGTCCAGGCGGTGCAGGGCGACACACTGCCCCAGGCGTAGGCACGGCAGGGTCAGCCGGAACGGGCACCGCTGCGCCTAGGCTGACGCCATGGCACCGAACATCGCGACGAACACCAAGGTCTCCCTGGACGAGTTGCTCGACTTCGTACGGCCCCGGCACCGCGCGATCCTGCTGACCCGGCGCGCCGACGGCAGCTCCCAGGCCTCGCCGCTGACCTGCGGGGTCGACGACTCGGGGCGGATCGTCGTCTCCACCTACCCCGAGCGGGCCAAGACGCGCAACGCCAAGCGGGACGAGCGGGTCGCCGTGCTCGTGCTCAGCGACGACTGGAACGGGCCGTGGGTCCAGGTCGACGGCAATGCCGAGGTGATCGACACGCCCGACTCCGTCGAGCCGCTCGTGGAGTACTACCGCAACATCGCCGGCGAGCACCCTGACTGGGACGAGTACCGCCGGGCCATGCTGAAGCAGGGCAAGTCGATCATCCGGATCACCCCGGAACGTTGGGGCCCGATCGCGACCGGCGGCTTCCCGGCCCGACTGGTCACCGACCAGTAGGCGGGGGCCGCCTGCCCCGACCGGCAGGTGGGGGCAGGCGAGCCAGGAGCTCCGAAGCCGCCGGGCCAGGAGCCGGGAGCCCGTCGGGCCACGGAGCCCGGGGTCAGCCGCGTTTCACCATGGCCTCGATGCCTGCGATCAGCAGGTCCAGGGCGAAGGTGAAGTCGCGGCTCATCATTTCCTCGACCGTGTCGCCGCCGCGGGCCGCCATGAGGGCTTTCGACTCCTCGATGATCTCGGCGGTCTGCGGGGCGCCGGCCGTCGCGGTCATGGCCTGGTGGAAGTACTCGTCCGGGGTCAGACCGGTGTCCGCGACCCGCGCGAAGAAGTGGCCCTCGATCGTGCCGTAGCCGTACACGAACTGGAAGACGGCCGAGATCGCGCCGGTGATCCCGTACGCGGGCAGGCCGGTGCGGCGTACGACCTGCTGGACGGTGCGGGAGAAGACGAGCGAGTTCGGGCCGATGTTGAGGTAGTGGCCGGCCAGCGGGGACAGCCACGGATGGCGGACCAGCAGCCCGCGGTACTCCGTGGCCAGCGCGCGCAGCTGCTCACGCCAGTCCGCGTCCTCGTCCGCCGGGTCGGGCAGCGCCGTCAGCTCGCCGAAGGCGCTGTCCAGGGCGAGTTCGAGCAGGTCGTCCTTGGTGTCGACGTACCAGTACACGGACATCGCCGTCACGTTCAGCTCGGCCGCGAGCCGCCGCATGGAGAACTTGGCGAGCCCCTCCGCGTCCAGGAGCCGCACGGTGGCCTCGGTGATCCGGTCCCGGTCCAGTCCGGAGGGCTGTCCCCCGCCACGGCCACGCCGACGTGCCCTGCCCTCCAGCCACACACTGCGATGCGCGGCGCCCTTGGCGGTCTCGGCCATGGCAAGGCACCTTCCTTCCGGTAACTGGGGAAGATGCTAGGCCGAGGGCTGCCGTCGTGGCGCGGGGGACCGCCCTGACATGCGGTTCCGTCGCGCCGGGGAGCCGACCGGGCTCGGCATGCCGAAGCCCACCGCCGAAGCCACCGTCCGCACGCGGGGATCGACATGCCGGAGCTCCCGCCCTCACGCGACGACCCGCACCGACGGCTCCTCCCTGCGCTCCGCCCGGGTCAGCAGGGCCGCGGCGACCACCCCGCCCAGCAGCACGGCGGCCGCTCCGATCAGGAGGCTGACCTCCAACCCGGAGGAGAACGAGTCGATCACCCGCGCCTTCTCCGCCACCGAGTTCGCCGCCGCCAACGCCACCGGCAGGGACACGGCCGCGAACCGCGCGTTCAGCACGGCGCCGAGCACGGCGACCCCCAACCCGGTGCCGAACTCCGCCAGCGTCCCGTTGACGCCCGCGCCCACCCCCGCCTTCGCCGGCGGGATCGAGCTCATGATCGCGTACGCCATCGCCGGGCTGGCGACCGACGTCCCGGCACCGATGAGCAGCAGCCCGATCAGCATCCCGGAGTAGCCGCCCGAGGCGAGCGTGGCGACGGCCGTCAGGCCCCCCGCCACCAGCGCCATCCCCACCAGCACCGACACCGGCCCACCGAGCCTGGCCATCACCTTCGCCGACAGTCCGGTGAAGTTGAGGGCCACCACGGTCAGCGCCAGCGGCGCGGTGCGCAAACCCGCCTCCAACGGGCCGTAGCCGAGGACGAACTGCAGCTGCTGGGTGAGCAGGAACAGCGCGCCACCCATCCCGAAGGTGACCAGGACCGCGCCGGCGACCGCGCCCGTGAACCGTCGGTCACGGAAGAACGCCAGGTCGAGCATGGGGTACGGGATTCTCGTCTCCCAGTAGGCGAACAGGGCGAGGGCGACGACCGCCAGCCCCGCGCTCACCAGGACCCGCGACGACGCCCAGCCGTGCGAGGGACCGGAGATGATCGAGAAGACCAGCGAGGTCATACCGACGGTCGACAGGAACGCGCCGAGCAGATCGGGACGGTCGCCCTGCGGGTTCTTCGTCTCGGGGACCAGGGCGACGACGGCCACCAGGCCCAGCGCCGCCACCGGCAGGTTGATCAGGAAGATCGCGCCCCACCAGAAGTGGTTGAGCACGAAGCCGCCGATGAGCGGGCCGGTCGCGAAGCCCAGCGAGTTCACCGCGGCCCAGATGCCGATCGCCTTCGGCTGTTCCTCGGACACGAAGACCTGCATCACGACGGCCAGGGTGGTGGTCAACAGCAGCGCCCCGCCCACACCCATCCCGGCCCGCGCCGCGATCAGCTGGGCGGTGGTCTGCGAGAGACCGGCCGCCAGCGAACCGATGCCGAACAGCGCCAGGCCCGCGACCAGCATCCTCTTACGGCCGTAGCGGTCGGCGGCGCTACCGGCGGTGAGCAGCAGACCGGACTGCACCAGCGAGTACGCGTTGATCATCCACTGGATGTCGGCGGTGGCCGCGTCCAGCTCCCGGGTGAGCGAGGGGATGGCGACGTTCAGGACGGTGTTGTCGAGCAGCACGGTGAGCTGCGCGAGGCAGATGACACCGAGGATCAGCCAGCGCCGGGGATGTCCGGGGGAGCTTCCCAGGAGGGTCGGGGAGGGGGACGTAGTCATGTTCTACACCGTAGAACTGTTCTCATACGCCGTACAACAAAATTGTTCGGGACATGCCTCGGGACATGCGGCGGGCGCGTGAGGCGGGACACGAGGAGCGGGCACGAGGAAGGGCGGCGACCGTGGTCACCGCCCCACCTCACCCGCGAAACCCGCGAAGCGTCAGCTGCTCGCCTTCTGCGTCAGGTCGTAGAAGGTGGCCGAACCGACCGTCACCTTCTTGAAGTTGGCCTCGACCCAGGAGGTGATCTGCGAGGACGTACCGTCGCTGCTGCCGCTCATGCCGCCGCCGGAGCCACTGCTGATGAAGTAGTGGATCTTCCCGTCGGTCACGTACTGCTTGAACTGCGCCAGCGTCGGGGACGGGTCGGTGCCGTTGAAGCCGCCGATCGCCATCACCGCGTCACCCGTGGCGAGCTGGTAGCTCGCGGCGTTCTGGGCGCCGATCGCGGCCGCCGCCCAGGTGTACTTGCCGGAGTCGGCCTCCAGCAGCTTCTTGGCCTCGTCGGTGACCGAGGCGCCGTTGAGCAGACCGCCGACACCGCCACCGCCGCCCATGCCGCCCCCGTCACCGGTCTGGCCGCCGGGACCGCCCTGCTGGTTCTGGCCCTGGCCCTGCGTACCGCCGTTGCCGTTCTGCTGGTTCTGGCCCGGCATGCCCCCGCCGGGGAAGCCGCCGGTGCCGCCACCCTGCTGGTTCTGGCCCTGACCCTGGTTCTGCGTGTTGCCGTTGCCGTTCTGGTTCTGGCCACCGCCGAAGCCGCCTCGGCCACCGCCACCGCCGCCCGGGCCGCCGCCGCCCATCATGCTCGCGCCGGACGGGCCGGCGGTCACGATGGAGCCGGTGTGGCCCTCCTGGAGCGTGCTGACGGTGTACGCCGTCGGTCCGGCCAGCGCGGCCACCAGGCCCACGGAGGCCGCCGCGAGCGCGAGCTGACGATTGATCCGGCCCGCGAAGGTCAGGCCGAGCGCGGCGGCCAGGCCGCCGATCAGCACCAGCCACTTCAGCCAGGGCAGGTAGTCGGAGGTGCGGTTGAGCAGGACGTACGACCAGGAAGCCGCCGCGACGACCGAGGCCGCGAGGGTGATCGAGGCCCACAGCTCGGACCGCTTCTCCCACAGCAGACCCGCGCCCATGCCGATCACGGCCGCCATGTAGGGAGCGAGGGCCACCGTGTAGTACTGGTGGAAGATGCCCGCCATGTAGCTGAAGACGATCGTGGTGATCAGCAGCGAGCCGCCCCACACCAGGAACAGACCGCGGGTCGTCGACGTCCGCTTCAGCTTCCGCGTGGCCACCAGACCGCCGGCCAGCAGGATCAGCGCGGCCGGCAGCAGCCAGGAGATCTGGCCGCCGATCTCGGAGTTGAACATCCGGTCCCAGCCGGTCTCACCCCACTGGCCGGTGCCTCCGCCGCCACCGCCGCCGCCGACGCTGCCGGTCTCCTCGCCGTTCAGGCGGCCGAGACCGTTGTAGCCGAAGGTCAGCTCCAGGAAGGAGTTGTTCTGCGACCCGCCGATGTACGGGCGGGAGGAGGCCGGCCACAGTTCGACGATCGCCACCCACCAGCCGCCGGACACGATCAGCGCGCCGGTGGCGACGGCCAGCTGGCCGAACCGCTTCTTCACGCTCACCGGGGCGCACACCGCGTACACGATCGCCAGCGGCGGCAGGATCAGGAAGGCCTGGAGGGTCTTGGCGAGGAACGCGAAGCCGATCGCGACCCCGGCCCACACCAGCCACTTCGTCCGGCCGTCCTCCAGCGCGCGGGCCACCATGTAGCAGGCCACGGCCATCAGCAGGGCCAGCATCGCGTCCGGGTTGTTGAACCGGAACATCAGCGCGGCGACCGGCGTCAGCGCCAGCACGGCGCCCGCGATCAGACCGGCCGCGGCACTGAACCGGCGGCGCACCGAGGCGTACACGACGGCGACCGAGCCGACGCCCATCAGCACCTCGGGGACGAGGATCGCCCACGAGTTCAGACCGAAGAGCCTGACCGACAGCGCCATCGGCCACAGCGAGGCCGGGGGCTTGTCGACGGTGATGGCGTTGCCCGCGTCCAGCGAGCCGAAGAACAGGGCCCTCCAGCTCTGGCTGCCGGCCTGGACGGCCGCGGAGTAGAAGGAGTTGGCGTAGCCGGAGGCGCTCAGGTTGTACAGGTAGAGCAGGAGGGTGGCGGCCAGCAGGCCGAGGAAGGCCGGGCGGGCCCAGCGGGGGTCCTCGGGACGGCCGCGCCACAGTCTGCGGTGCCAGGGCTGCTTCGGCTCACCCGACTCGGGGGCCGGGACGGCCGTCTCCCGGGCGTCGGGGTCCGTGCCGACCGGCGCCGCGGTCGGCGGCGGATCCCAGGTCGTCGTCCGGTCGATGTCGGTGCTCATCGGGCGTCCCCCGGGTCGGTGTCATGGGGGCGGCGTACCGGCAGCATCTGCATGGTCGCGTCCCTCCAGGTGCCGTCCGCGGCTTCGCCGGCGCGGAACTGAGTGGTCGTGTTGTGGTCGTGCGGGTGCACGACGTGCCGCTGCGGCAGCGGCACGGAGGCGCCGCCGGCCTGCTGGGCGCCGGTCTGCGGCACGCCGGTCTGCTGGGCGCCTGCCTGCGGAGCGCCGGTCGGGTACGTCGGTGCGGAGGCGTGCGGGAAGGAGGCGCCGGGGGCGGAGGCGCGGGGGGCCGGGGCGGAGGCGCCCGGGGCGGCCGTCACACCGTTCGCCGGCTCGTCGCCCTCGCGCCGGTCGGAGAACACCCAGACGCGGAAGAGCAGGAAGCGCAGCACGGTCGCCGCGAGGTTGGCGGCGATCAGCACCGCCAGTTCGGTGGAGTGCGCGGGACTCGACGTCGCCGTGTTCAGGGCGAAGAGCGAGCCGCTGGTCAGCGCGAGGCCGATGCCGAAGACGACCAGGCCCTGGGCCTGGTGCTTGACGGCCCCGCCGGGGCCGCGCACCCCGAAGGTGAGCCGGCGGTTGGCGGCGGTGTTGGCGACGGCCGACACCAGCAGCGCCAGCGCGTTGGCGACCTGGGATCCGCCGAACTGGCGGAACACGGTGTAGAGCAGGAGGTAGAAGAGGGTGGAGAGGCCACCCACGACACAGAAGCCGACAAGCTGGCGGGCCAGGCCCTTGGGTACGTCCATGATGTCGCGGTCGCGGGGGTCGTCGCCGAACGGCCTGGTCAGCCGGTCCAGGGAAAGCGAACCGGTGGCCAGCGCCCGGCCCACGCGCCATACCCCCTTCAGGTCGTCCGTCGCCGTCTTCACGATGTGCACCGTGGAGTTCGGGTCGTCGACCCAGTCGACCGGCACCTCGTGGATACGAAGGCCGGCACGTTCGGCGAGTACCAGCATCTCAGTGTCGAAGAACCAGCCGGTGTCTTCCACCAGGGGGAGCAGAATCTGTGCGACATCACGCCGGATCGCCTTGAACCCGCACTGCGCGTCCGAGAAGCGGGCCTGGAGCGAGCCGCGCAGGATGAGGTTGTAGGCGCGGCTGATGAACTCCCGCTTCGGCCCGCGCACCACGCGGGAGCTACGGGCCAGCCGGGAGCCGATCGCCAGGTCCGAGTGGCCGGAGATCAGCGGTGCCACCAGCGGCAGCAGCGCGTTGAGGTCGGTGGACAGGTCCACGTCCATGTACGCGAGGATCGGGGCGTCCGAGGCCGACCAGACGGTCCGCAGCGCACGGCCGCGGCCCTTCTGCTCGAGCCGGAAGTTCCTGACCTCCGGGATGCGCGCTTCCAGCCGCTGCGCCACCAGAGGGGTGGTGTCCGTCGACGCGTTGTCCGCGATCGTGATCCGGAAGGAGTACGGGAACGTTCGCGTCAGGTGGTCGTGCAGTCTCCGGACGCACGGCTGGAGGTCCTTCTCCTCGTTGTAGACGGGGATCACTACGTCCAGGACAGGCGTACCGGCGGTGTCGGCCGGGAGGTGCTCCCGCGCCGGCAGGGTGCCGGGAGAAGAGTCGGTTCGCATGACATCGACTTTCGTCAGGCGCCCTGTTGCACCCATGTGGTGGCACTGTGCTCGACCTGTGAGTCGAGTTGCCAGTTCGTTTCGGGGGAGGGCTGGGGAACGGCGGGGGCAAGGGCCGGCAAATGCACGGTAAAGACGGTCTGTCCGGGCACGCTGTCCACCGTCACCGCGCCGCCGTGCGCGGTCGCCACGGCCTGCACGATGGCGAGGCCGAGGCCGGTCGAACCGGTGGTACGGGAGCGCGCCGAGTCGCCTCGGGCGAATCGTTCGAACACATGCGGGAGCAGATCGGCCGGGATGCCCTGACCGTTGTCCTGGACGTCCACGCACAGCCACGGCCCGCGGCGCTGCACGCGTGCGGTGACGGTCGTACCGGGCGCCGTGTGCGTCCGGGCGTTGGCGAGGAGGTTGACGAGGACCTGTTGCAGGCGGGCCGCGTCGGCGGAGACGAGCGCGGGCTCGTCGGGAAGTTCGAGGCGCCAGACGTGGTCGCGTCCGGCGGCCCGGGCGTCGCTGATGGTGTCGATGACCAGCGGAACCAGGTCGGTCTGCTCGAACTGCAAGGGGCGCCCCGCGTCGAGCCGGGCGAGCAGGAGCAGGTCCTCGACCAGGAAGGTCATCCGGCCGGCCTCGGACTCGATACGCCCGAGGGCGTGCCGGGTGTCGGGCCCGACCTCTTCCCGGCCGCGCCGGGTCAGCTCGGCGTATCCCCTGATGGAGGCGAGCGGCGTACGGAGCTCGTGACTGGCGTCCGCGACGAACTGGCGGACCCGCATCTCGCTCTCCTGGCGGGCGTGCAGGGCGCCGTGGACATGGTTCAGCATCCGGTTGAGCGCGGCCCCGACCTGCCCGACCTCGGTGTGCGGATCGGTCTCGGCCTCGGGCACCCGCTCGCTGAGGTTGACCTCGCCGGTGTGCAGGGGGAGTTCGGAGACCCGGGTGGCGGTCGCGGCGACCTTGCGCAGGGGGCGGGTGGCGACGCTGACCATGACGGTGCCCGCGAGGGTGGCGGCGATGAGGCCGGCGACAGTGAGGCTGATCTCGACGAGGATCAGGGTGTTGATGGTGTTGTCGACGTCGGAGGTCGGGATGCCTACGTAGTAGTCACCGTTGTTGCCGTTGATGTACTGGACCCGGTAGGTGCCGAGACCGGGGATCTCGACGGTGTGCCGCTTCCCGTCCTGCGCGACCGATCCGAGCACCTTGATCTGGGTCTCGGTGAGGTCCTGGGGGTCCATCCGCGGGATGTTGTTGTCGTCGTTCTTCTTCTCGCCGACCTGGCCGCTGGTGATCGAGCCGTTCTCGACCGCGGCCGCAAGGGCCCTCTGCGGCCCCGGCCCCTGACTGACGAACTCGTCGAGGGTCATCTGCTTCTGGGGCGCGTTGGCGTTGCTGCCGGCGGCGCCGTTGTCGTTCTTGGCTGCGTCCTTGCCACCGGGTCCTCCGGCGGGGCCGCCGGAGAGGCGCATGGTGGCCTCCTTCAGGGACCCGTCCAACTGCCCGTACAGGTGGTCCCGCAGCACCAGTGTGGTCACGGTGCCGATCACCGCGCAGATCACGGCGATCAGGGTCACGGACACGACGACGAGCCGCGTCCGCAGGGTGCGCGGCTTCCCCGCTCGTCGCTTCTGCGGACTCGGCCGTCGTCGCCCGCTCATGACACGGCGGGCTTGATCAGGTACCCGGCGCCGCGCCGGGTGTGGATCATCGGTTCGCGTCCCGCGTCGATCTTCCGCCGCAGGTAGGAGATGTACAGCTCGACGACGTTGGCCTGACCGCCGAAGTCGTACGACCAGACACGGTCGAGTATCTGGGCCTTGCTGAGCACGCGCCGCGGGTTGCGCATCAAAAAGCGCAGCAGCTCGAACTCGGTGGCGGTCAGGTGGATGTTGTCCCCGGCCCGCGACACCTCGTGACTGTCCTCGTCGAGGGTGAGGTCCCCGACGACGAGCACCGAGTCGGAGCGCCGGTCGGCGGCACCGGAGCGCCGGATGAGCCCACGCAGCCGCGCCACGACCTCTTCGAGGCTGAACGGCTTGGTGACGTAGTCGTCACCGCCCGCGGTGAGACCGGCGATCCGGTCCTCGACCGCGTCCTTGGCCGTCAGGAACAGCACCGGGACCTCGGGCAGCTCACGACGCAGCCGTCCCAGGACGGTCAGCCCGTCCATGTCAGGCAGCATCATGTCCAGGACGACGGCGTCGGGGCGGAACTCCCGCGCGGTCTGGATGGCACCCGTGCCGTCTCCCGCACTCCGGATCTGCCATCCCTCATAGCGCAGGGCCATGGACAGCAGTTCGGTGATCGACAGCTCGTCGTCCACCACAAGCACTCGGACGGGGCTCCCGTCCGGCCTCAGCAGTTCGGTGCGCCCCTGGGGCGAGGTCGTGGTCATGGTGAACACCTTGGCCGGGCCCCCTGAGAGCACTCTTTCACTAATCTGTGATTTCCCTGAGAAACGCACAGGCGCCTCTCAGGCAACACCTGGGAACCCCTCTGCTCCGCATCGGCCGCGGAGGACGGTATGCCCGGTTGGGCATGCTGTGCCGCCCTCAGGACGCGCGTTCCGTGAGAATCGCCTGGGGGGTCCGCTCGAACCCGTGGCTGTGTTCCACCTTGGCGATGTGCAGGCAGTACCGCTCGTACCAGTGCGCCCGTCCGTACTCCTTGGCCGCCCGGTGCTCGGCGTGCGCCCGCCACTGCTCGATCCCGTCGAGATCGCGGAAGTACGCGACGGTGATGGCGAGTCCGCCCGGGGTGCGGGCCGAATCCTCCCCCAGGAACCCCGGGACGTCCTTGACCAGCTCGCCCAGCCGCTCGGCGGTCTCTCCGTAGCCGGCGTCCTCCTCGGTGCGCAGGGAGGTGAAGACCGCGGCGTAGTAAGGGGGTTGAAGTCCCGAAACAGGTGTCACGCGCTGTTCGCTCATGTCACCCACGATCAGCCGGACGCCCCACTGCGGTCCACCCTTCTTACCGAAAGGGATCCGAGCGGGATCCAACTCTTTACCCAGGCCGACTCCTCACCCGAGCCGACTCGCTGCCGAGCCGACTCCCTGCCCGGCTCGTCGCAGGCCCGCACGGCTCCTCAGAACAGTCCGTCCTGACGATGGTCCGCCCCGACCTCGAAGTGCCGTACGGGGAAGGCGGGTTCACCGCCCGCCACCGGCACGAGCTGCCACCCCCGCATCAACCGCGTGTCGAGCACGACCACCCCGGCCGGGGTCGCGAGGTGCAGATCGGGGCCGGCGGCCGCCACGAGCTCCCCGGCCACCGCTCCGCCGGGGACGAGCTCGCCCACCTCCCCGAACGCGGCCGACGCTCCGAACAGCCCGAACGCCCGCACGTGATCGACCGGCCGGAAGGGTGTGCGCTCCAACGACTCGGGCCAGCCGCCCAGTTGCACGGCTCGCGCGTACACCTCGCGTATCTCTTCGGCCCGTTCCGCCTCCGTTTCCGGCAGCGCGGCCCGCACCGCACGCTTCACGGCGTACGGAATCCGGTCCGGCACCCGCAGAGCGGCCCGCAGCAGCTCCTCGGTGCGCCGCGCGGCCATCAGCGGCCCGCCGCCGAGCCAGCTGAAGCAGACGGCGCCCTGCTCCAGCAACCGCACCGAGCCCCGCTCGACCGCCGTGATCCCGACCTTGACCAGACCGGGCCCGAACCACGCGAGGTACACGCGGTACGGCCGCGGGTCGTCGGCGACGCGGTCCGCGGCGACCGAGTGCGCCCGGTCCAGCCGCGCACACTCCTCGCACCGTCCGCCCGCGCTCCTCCCCGACACGACCACCCGCCGGGGACACGCATGTCCCCGAGCCCCCGCACACTCCCGCACGCCCCCGTCCACCACCGCGAAGGAGACCCGCTTCCCCCAGGACAAGGGGCT
Organism: Streptomyces sp. NBC_00080; assembly: GCF_045041255.1. Lineage (NCBI taxonomy): Bacteria > Bacillati > Actinomycetota > Actinomycetes > Kitasatosporales > Streptomycetaceae > Streptomyces > Streptomyces sp. NBC_00080. Next base: position 4,926,900 of record NZ_CP108235.1, on the reverse strand, counting down.
ACGACGCCCCCCGTCCCACGTCAGCTCCGGCCCCTCCGCCGACCACCGCAGCCCCGCGCACTTCCATGCCTGTGCCATCACCCACCACGGTAGGCCCAGGCACTGACACCACGGGCAGGGCCTGGGACGCGCGCCCCGCGAGCCGGCATCCCACGCACTCCGGATGCCCGTCCCGGGCCCACGGATCCCGGACCCGCATCCCCCACTCCGCCCGCGGCCGCACCCCCGGCGGCTTGCCCCACCCGGCGAGGTGCAGCCCCCAGGTGACCAGCGCGCCCAGCCCCACGACCACGAGTCCGCCGACCAGGAGAACCCCGGACACGGCACACACGCCCACCCCCGCCACGGCGGTCCCGACGGTCACGATGCCGACGCCGGTCCAGCCGGCGACCGTATGCCCCTCGTCGTACAGATGCCCTGCCACACTTACCTCACCTTCTAAGAAGTTGCGGTGCTGAACCTCTTAGAGGGTAAGAGAAACCGAAAGCAGATAACAAGGACCCAGCAGAAACCAACGCCCGCAGACCGCAGACCCTCAGCCCCGCAGATCCGCAGCCCCGCGCGGACTCCTCAGCCAGGAACAGGAACAAGAGAGCCCCGAGATGCCAGCCGAGCCGACACCGCCGCACCACGGCCGCCCCGCCGCCACCCCCGCGCAAGCGCTCGCGGCGATGGACGACCTCATCGCGGCCAGCATGGTCGGCCAGCAGGAGATGGCCCAGCGCCTGGGCCTGAACGTCACCGACCTGACCTGCTTCGCCTACGTCGTCCAGGCCGGCGAGGACCTGCTCACCGCCGGCGACCTCGCGACCCGCGTCCACGTCACGACAGGCGCCGTGACCGGCATCCTCAATCGTCTGGAACGCGCTGGCTACGTCACCCGCCGCCCCGACCCGGCGGACCGTCGCCGGGTCCGCGTCGCCGCGATCCCCTCCGCCGTCGCTCGCGTCCACGCCCTCTACGCGCCGTACTACGCCCGCCTCGACGCACTCTTCGCGGACTACTCCCCCGAGGAGACCGCCGTCCTGACGGACTGGTTCACCCGCGCCACCACCCTGGCCAACACCTACCGAGAGGAACTCCGCCTCCACGACGGCTGATCGAGGTTGCCGTCCTGCGCCGCTCCGCAGCAGGATCGAACGATGTCCCGATCAGCAGGCGCACACACGGCCGACCCCTGCCCTCGATGCCTCGTCGAGGCGGTCCGCCCCGGCAGCCCGACGACCGCCGCGGGACGCGATGTGGTCCGCTACGGCTGCGGGCACTGCGCACACACGTGGGCCCGCCCGGTCGAGGACGACCTGGAGGTCCACGACATCGTCAGGGTGGACCTCCCCGACGCCACGCTCTACGGCACCGCCTGGCAGGTGGAACCCGACCGCGTCCAGGTACGCGGCACGGGCGGCGCGTGGCTGCTGTGGGTCGAGCGCTGGAGAGTGATCGTCTACTGAACGAGGTTCTTCTCGGGACGGACCACGCAGAACTCGTTGGCTACTGGCGGTGGCGGCGCGTGCCCTGTCTCGGTGGCAGGGTCAACGTGATTTGCCGGACGAGTTGCTGGAAGCATGCGAGAGACGCGAGAGCCGGCAGGGAAGCCCCCGCGATACCGGTGAAGGTCCTGTCCGCCTGCGCAACGCACAGCATTATCGCAACGGAGGAGAAGAGCAGAACGATGAACCATGAGTGCACGGCTCGGCGCTGATGCAGAGCAGTCCGGAGGATGGAGAGAGAGGCCACCGTCCAGGGGCCGTACACGAGAAGAGGCCACGAGGGGACCATTCCACCTCCCGTCCCGGAGGTGATTTTCTGCAGAGGTGTGTAGGCCACCACGCCGCCGAAAACGCTGACCATCGCCACCATGACGGCGACGAGTGCGACGATGACGAAGCTGCCGGTCTGCAACCACTTGCGTCGGAGTTTTCGCCCTCGCATCTTCCGATGTCCGGCGGAAGGGCCTCGGGTGGGGGGCAGTTGAGCGGTGATCTGCGCCAGGCCCTCCATCGGGTCGGTGAAGTCGACGCCGGACGAGGGCTCGCTGCGCGGCGGTGGCACCCTGGGTGTCTGCTCCGCCGGAACAGCCTCCTGCATGAGGTAGGCGAGCTCCTCGACCGGGTCCCAGCCCGCGTCGGGCGGGGTCAGGGAAACCCCCGCGTGCACGCCGTCGACAGGTCCACCGTTCCAGCCGGCACCCGACCCGTAGGAGTATGCCTCGGAATACCATTCACGACGCGCAAAGGAAGGATCTACATAGTCATGATTCACAGGAATGCGCCCGTCGGGCATGGTCCACGTGACGGCCGAAGTTTCCCTGGCCGTTCCATCGTGAATTGAGTTCCTCCTGGATCGCCTCCAGCAGCGCGAGGAACTCGCGAAGCAGTGGCTCGGTGATCTGACATTCGGCCAACACGCCACCCCCGATCACGGTGCCCTGCACCGCAAACTCCGAACTTGCCGCACCGGACGGGAGAGTATATTTCCGCGCTGTCAGATCGCGGACCGCAGGCATATTATCCGCCCTCGCGTGGCGTTGAGGCAGGCCCTGGGACCTAGCTTTCGTCATATCCCTCCAACGCCGCTACCCCTTCTCCAGATGCGCAGCAAATGAGTGACCCTGACGTCGGGAAATACAAGGAGAGCGTTTCTTCATTTATTTCCCACGAATCTCATTCCGCACTTCATGTGTCGAGCGAGTTTTCTTCCAGAGTCCTCTTGGGTAATAAATAGGATTCGCCACGTCGTCAGCGTGTCGAGCGCGAGGCGCTCGGCCTCCCCGACATTCCCCGCTGACCGGTGGATGGAGCTCCCGTGGCCGTGGCAGGGTCACTCAGCCGTTGCCGAGGGGGCCGTCGGCTCGGTGGCAGGGATCGTGTCTTTCCGCCCTGTCGGGAGCACGAGTCGATGCGGCGGGCCGGGCGCACGACCCGGCCCGCCTTGCGCGGGTACGGCTCCGGGGCGTGCCGCTGGTCCGGGCACCGGGCGACTGCTGCCCGTCCGCCGCAGCGCGCGTCGGCAGAGGTGAAGCAGGGAGGCGTAGAAGCGGTCGGGAAGGAACACGGCGTCCGCGACGATCATCGCGCCGGAGAAGAGAGGCAGCCCCATGAGCACGGCGATGCCGATGTGCATGCCCAGCAGCATCGCCAGGACGGGGTACTTGAGCCTGCCGAAGAGCACGAACGGGAAGGCCACCTGCAAAAGCACGGTCAGGTAGCCGGCGACGGCGACCACGAGCGTGTGCTCGTCGACGAAGTGCGAGACGGCGGGCCAAGGCTGGAACAGTTCGAGGTTCAGGACGTAGTGGAGCGCTGTGCCGCCGCCCCAGAAGGCTCCCTGGACCTTGTACAGGCCGGCTGATCCGTAGAGGAAGCAGACCTGCGCCGCGATGACGAACATGCCGCAGTTGTGCACCGCCGTGATCAAAGTGGCCCTGGCATCGCGGAGTTGCCGGGCGAGGGCACTCCCGACCGGTTCCGGGGCGCTGCCCGCACGGGCCGCCTTCAGCCCGTTTCTGCGTGCGTCCAGGGACCAGCGGCGGCCGCATGCGGTGAGGACGAGGTAGAGGGACATCAGCAGGACCAGGTTGTCGCCCCCGTCCGTCATGAAGATCGCCCGGCCGTGGAACGAGGTCACCACGACGGCGAAGAGGACCGACAGGACACGGGTTCGCCAGCCCAGCATGAACAGTGCGGCCGTGACCAGCGCCAGCACGTAGCAGAGCTCGAAATAGGCACGGCTGTCGGACAGGACCAGAACGCTGAACCAGCCCGTCTGCTCGAAGAGCTGGTGTGCCAGGGCGGGCGTCCACGCGGAACCCGGACCCCAGATCTCGTCACGGTGCGGGAACTCACGCAGCAGAAAGATCAGGTAGAGCAGTCCGTAGCCGATGCGCAGCACCGACGCCGCGTACAGGGACACCGGACGGCCGGTCAGCAGGTCCCACACGACGGTGATCCGGTCGGCGAGCCATCGGTCGAGGCCGGCGAACACGGACCTCTGCGCCTCATTTTCCATGGCGGGTCACCTTCCACCAGGGCAGGAGCCGGTTCTCGGCCGGCGTCGGCGGGCGATTGCCGGCGGCGGGGCCGGCCACGGGGATGGGCAGTGTGACGACGCGGAGCTGGATGAAGTCGAAGGGGCCGTTCCTGCGGGCGGCGGCGCGGTCCGCGGCGATGTTGCCGAGGTACTTCTGCATCATCAGGGCGCGTTCGGTGCGCGCCTTGTCGTCGCCGCCGTGCGAGTCGACGTAGCCGGCCCAGGCACGGCGCAACATGTTCTGTGCCGTGTGGCTCGGGAACGGATCATGCACGACCGCGGAACGGTCCACGGCGGTCAGGTCGAACCAAGGACTCACCTGAACCGATCCGTCGGAGCCGGTGCGCGCGGTTCTCGCCAGAATCTGCCGGTTGACGGCTTCGGGGTCCGGAGCGAAAAGCCGCCAATTCTGTTCGAAGAAGGGATACACCCATGAATTGATCAGCGGACTGTATCGCTTGGAGACGGTGTTGGCCGGTGCCACGTGGAGAAACACCAGGAGCACGTGGACGAAACTCGCCACCAGGCACAGGACCACGGTGGCGCACAGTCCGAATTTCAGCGCACGGGCACCTCTCGGCATCTTGGGCGGCGCAGCCGTCGCGTCCGCACATTCCTGCACGACCGGACCTGATTCGGAGTGCAGGACTTCCTTCACATCCGCTGAGTCAATTCCGCTCGACACCGCGTACCCTGTCTTTCTCGTTTCAGCTGCTCGCACCTGCTTTCCGCGTCGGCTGCCCCCGACGGCGCGCGGCGGACTCGATGAGAATCCCGCCGCGCGCCGTCACCCGGTGACCGGACCGACCGCAGTGCGCTGCCTAGCCCTCGTGACCCTGGGAGTGGTCGTCGCCCTCGTGGCTCTTGGGCACGTCGTCGTAGCCGAAGTTCTCGTCCGACTGCTTGCCGTGGTCGTCCTGACCGTGGTCGTACTTACCGTGATCGGGCTTGCCGTGGTCGTCCTGGCCGTGGTCGTACTTGCCGTGGTCGTCCTGACCGTGGTCGTACTTGCCGTGGTCGGGCTTACCGGGGTGGATGTACTGCCCGAGGTCGAGCTTGCCGCCGTGGTCATGCTTTCCGTGGCCGCCGTTGCCGCCGTTGCCACCGTGGCCCGGTCCGCCCGGTCCGCCCGGCGCGTGGCCGTTCCCGCCGGGGCCGTTCCCGCCGGTGGTGTTTCCGGCGCTGTTGCCTGCGGTGTTCCCGCCCGTGGTGTTCCCGGCGGTGTTGCCCGCGTTGTTCCCGGCGGTGTTGCCCGCGGTGTTTCCGGACGAGTTACCTGCGGTGTTGCCCGAGGTGCCGCCGGTCCCGACGATGGGCCCGCCCAGGACGCCACCGGTGACGAGGCCACCGCTGACGAGGCCGCCGCCGAGGAGCCCCCCGCTGGTGGTGCCGGTGGTCGTGCCGGTGGTGGTGCCGGTGGTGGTGCCGGTGGTGGTGCCGGTGGTCGTTCCCGTCGTCGTTCCACCAGTGGTGGAGGCCGCGCACCCGCCGAGGAAGATCCTGTTGTTGTTGAGGGTCACAGAACCCACCTCGGCCAGCAACCGGCCCTCGACGTTCGTTCCCTGGTTCACGGTGATCGAGTTCTCGGCCATGAGGGTGCCGACGAAGCTGGTCGTGACGCCGAGCGACGCATCCTCGCCGATCTGCCAGAACACGTTGCACGCCGAAGCGCCGTTGGTGAGGAGAATCCGGCTGGAGGTCGCCGTCGTCAGGGACTCAGGAATCTGGAACACCCAGACCGCGTCGGAGCTGCCCTGACCGTCCAGGACCAGGTCGCCGGTGATGCCGACACCGGCTGTGGCGTGGTAAACGCCGGGAAGCAGCGCCGGACCGCCGCCGATTCCCGCCGGAAGCGCGAAGTCCACGGCCTGGCCGGCGGCGTTGTTGTACGCCACGAGCAGGTCGGCCTTGGCCTGGAGGGCCGCGGCGTCCGCAGGATGGATGGCGCCTCCCACCTGGCCGGGTGGGAATCCGGTGATGGCCGGATTCGGGTGCGTCCCGAGGTCGTGGGCGAGCACCGAGTTGCCGGTGTTGGTGACTCCCTGACCCGCCAGAACGGAGTAAGTGGCGGTGGTGCCCAGAGGTACGGGCAATGCGATCGCCGACGCGGCCGTCGGCGTCAGGAAGACCATCGCAGCGGACACCGTCGCCGCGAGGGCGGAGGCCAGCAAGCCGGACAGAGTGCGGCGGTCAGCTGCTTGAGGGATCTTCAGCTTCATCAAAGCCATTTTCTGTGGGGGCCGTGGCGTACCGGGCCCTACCGATCACCCGGAAGCCTTTTCACTGCTGCCGCATATTACGCAGAAATATCCTTGCCCCAGCTGCAACGAAACAGGGGTATTTCTCCCTCAGGCAAACAGCGGACAGTGGTCCGTAAATAATCTGATTCGCATTTCCGACTATGCGTCATGTCCTCGAATACGCGGATCCGTCGGCAACGCGATGACCCCCGCCGGGCGCCGCACTGAACGGCGTTCGTCAGCCGGGCCGCTGGGTGCGGTTGTCGTGGGTGAGCCCGTCCGGGTGGGCGGTCGCACTCGGCCCGATTCCGAGTGGAAGGACCATGGCTCGTAGCACCTCGGGGTCCGACGGCCGGAGAGCCTGCTGGTCCGACGGCCGACGAACCAGTCCGATGTCCTGCCAGCCCCACGACAGGAAGGCGTTGCAGACCGCCGAGTCGCCTTGTTCCACCAACGTCGCCCCGAGCGAGGCGTGATGCTCGGCGAGCAGACGGTACTGAAGGCGGCGGGCCAGGCGCTGGTCGTCCGTGTGGGGGTGGATCACTGTCTCGGTGATCGCGAAGACGTGCCCGGATGCCGTGAGCTGTTCGACGCTCCGCGGGAGGGGCCCGTCGAACCCCCGCCACCACGTACCGTCGCGCCGTACCGGGAATCCGTAGACACACCCGGCGAAAGCGGTGCTCTCCGCGATCAGCAGGGCGAAGCCTGGCCGCCGGACGGCGCCGGTCAGCCGCCGCAGAAACGCCTCCCGGCTCCGGTACCCCTCGCCGGGCTGCGCCCGGAAGGACTCCACGTACAGATCGGCCAGATCCTCCTTGAGGGTCTCGGCCTGCCAGCGGTTCAGCCGGCGCAGGCGTAACGCGTCCATGGCGGACGGTGTGCTGCCGTCACCGAGCGGCGGCTGCTGCCGGCCGAGCGGGGGCGTCACCGCGCACCGACCGTGGCAACGGGAATCCGACCCGATCGCGCCCCGGCGACCGGGAACGAGGCGACAGGGAGCGAAGGGAGTCTGCTGCGGATGTCATCGCTCAGGCACTCGGCAGGCGCTTCGCGCGCCGGCGGTGCCGTGGCCAGGTCGATCTCTCCCGCGAGGGTGATCAGAGCGCGGGTGCCGCGTTCGTACCGGCGGACGTTCAGTTGTGGAAGGGCCATGGCTCCTCTGTCCGGACGCGTGCGGGTGTCGGGTGTGCGTGCGCGGTGACGGACGGGCTGAACTCCCGGCCCGGGCGAACCGAGTTCATGCCCTCGGTTCCTGAACTCGGTTCCTGAACGCGGCCTCCGGCACCGGAGCCCGCGATGTGCGATCCGCCGGGCTACCAGCCGGGAGCGCCGGGCAGTACGGGCGTCCGGTCGGCGGGGGTGACGCCGGTGGCGGCGAGAATCCGTTCGGCCGAGGCGTCGTTGTCGTCCCGTACGGCCATGGCCATCGCGGCGCGAGCGAGCGAAGGAGTCGTCTGCGGAGGGATCACCAGGAACATGAAGTGGTCCTGGTCGCCCCGAGTGACGATCATGGTGTCGTCGCCGACGGCCGACCAGTCGATGCGGACGGTACGACCGTCGACGACCAGATGGCCCGGCCTCTCGTCCCAGGCGCCCGCGTCGAGTCCGACACGGGCGAGTGGACCCAGCCGGGCGGTCAACACGGCGAGCAGCCCGGACAGTTGACTCTGGAAGTCGCGTGACCGCGGCCACCACGCACCGTCGAACGTCCCCGTGCGCCGGGGCGTCATCTCCATCCGCAGGACCGCGGTGCCGGGGAGTATCGGTTCCCTGCCGGTGTCCGCCAGGAGCCTGACGGGGAGCAGGGGGATCGTGGGGATCATGGGGACTCACCTCACTCCCTTCCGGGGGCGGCGTCTCCGCCAGGCCGCCCAGGGGCGGCCTTGATGGAAGGCGGCGGTGCGATCGCGTGTTGCCGGTTGGCCAGGTGGACGAGGAGCACACCCAGAGCGATCATCGCCATGACGACGACCAGGGTCGCGAAGGTCTCCATGGTCCTCACATCCCCATCGGCAGAGGACCGGGCCGCGACAAATGCAACGGCTCGACTCCGCCTTCGGCCATGACTCCCGGGATCCGTGCACGCGCAGCCGGAACGCGGGCCCCGTGCCCTCCCTCGGAGTCCCAGACCGCTTCCACGGCCCGGTCGGTCTCGGACGCCGTTCGCAGGCGCGCCGCCTCCTCCATCAACCCGCTCGCGGTCGACGTGCCCCGTGGGTCGCTCGCGGCGGCCATCAGCCAGGCGGCCGAGACGGGATCCGTCCGCGGCGGGATCACCAGCAGGTTCCAGCGGCCCGAGCGGTAGGAGAGCAGCAGCAGTTCGTGCGGGTCCTGCTCGGCCAGGAACCAGCCCACCTTCACCACGTGCCCGCCGACGGGCACCTTGCGCGGGACGACCGGCCAGTGGGTGGGATTCACCGTGACCCGGGTGATCCGCCCCCACACCGGCTCCAATACCGCTGTCAGAGAGGGGAGTTCCGCCGCCAGATCGCGGGAGCGGGGCCACCAGGCGCCGTCCAGCAGCGCCGGGGCGGAGCCGACGGGAGCCAGCGACAGGCGGAGGGAGGTAGAAGCGGCGGAGGAAGACGAGAGCCGGTCTTCGAGTGTCGGCGAGAGGGAAATGGTCGCAGTCATGACGCGAACCCTGCCCCGGGCCGACCGCAGTCGGCCCGGCCTATGCGATCGCCGAAAACGACACGAGCATGGAAGCCGGTGCGCGAAATATCCTCGGTACTTCGAGCGTACTCCCCGGCCGAGCCGAACGGACCGTGCCGTCGGCGGTGTCCGGAACGGACGAGTGATCACCGAGCCGGAGGCACGGCACACGGTGCATCGCGGGGGCCTTGGGGCGGAGTAGGGTCGGAATACCGGGAGCACTTCGCACACCAGATCAGAGCTGGTGCCGTTCTCGGCCAGCGACAGGACCGGAGCGTCCAGGACGAGCCCGGGGACAGGTTCGCGCCATGACCGCGACCAGCAGGGGTACAGCCCTCACCGAACGGGACCGCCCCGGTGCGCTCCGCCCGAGGGAGGTGAGGACGTGGAGACGGTCGTCACCGCAGTATTGATCATCGCCGTGATCGCCATGGGAATCGTCCTGATCCATCAGCTCAACGCGCAGCACGACGCAAGGATCGCGGCCTACCGCTACGGCGATGCGCTGCCGGGCATCGGCCGCCTGCGGGCGAAGAACCGACGAGCGGCAAAGCCTTCCGCGTCGCCCGCGGTCGACGACGCCGAGCCGGGCGGTGCCACGGATGACGCGGCCCGCGCCCCGGTGGAGGCAAGGGGCAGGCCGGAACGGCCGCACCCCGTGGAGTCACCGGAACCGCCCCGCGCCGGGAACGTCGACGTGCGTCTCGTCGCCTCGTCCCCCGAGGCCGCCCGCCAGGTCGCGGAGGTTCTCCGTCGCTGCTTCGCCTCGTCCGAGCAGCGCAGCTATCCCGTCGGAACGGTGGCCGGCGGAACCCGCCTCCACCTCACGGTGGACACCGCGCGTGCAGCAGAGCCCGCGCGCTCCTGGCTGGTCACCAGTCGGTCCTCCGGAAACGGCCGTACGCAGACTGACGAAACCTGACCCGCGAGAACCACGAGACGCCATATGTCCGACATGCGCACCGGGGCTACCATGAAAGCGGGTCGGCACACTCTCACGTGCGACCGGCCCGGAAGGGCGACCCCGGTGTGTATACGCCGGGGTCGTTGAAACACGAGGGACACGGCCGCCGGGAGCAGGGCGTGACCCGTTCCGCCGGCTTCCGGAGTGGCTCGCCCCCGCCGCCCGTGGCTCTTGTGGTGACCGATGTCAGGGGCGACATGCCGCCCATGGCGTAATCGTCTCGTCGGGCCGGTCGGCGATGCGAGCCTGAGCCGGTCGACTGCGTCGTGCCACGCCGCTCGCCGTTGTCGGGGTGCTGGAAGCGCCGGCGCCGTCCGGTCGGCACCGCCCGCACCGGCTGCGGTTCGACGAGGCCGGGGCACCGGGCCGCCCGGTGGACACCGTGTGGACGCTGCCACCCCGATGAGTTCCCCGTGCCCGGGACGAAGGGAAGCAGACAGCCATGGCGGACGGTTGGCGCAAGCCGGGCCGGATCGGGGTGGACCGGTCGGAGGGATTCGGCGAACGGCTGTTGGGGGTGCTGCTGGACCGCGCGCACGAGATGCCGCCGCAGTTGATCGCCCCCCTCGTCGCGGAAGAGGTGGCCCGGGTCGGGGGACGGGACGTCTCCATCCTCCTGCAGGACTACGAGCAGGTGCTGCTGGTGCCGCTGCCGGGCCGGAGGCTGAAGCTCGGCGGCCCCGAGCCGGTCGAGGACTCCCCCGCAGGCGACGCGTTCCTGACCCGCAGAACGGTGGAGGTGCCACAGGACGACAGTGTGCGGATGTACCTGCCGCTGCTGGACGGCAGCGACCAGATCGGGGTGATGGCCGTCACCCTGGACAGCGTCGATGACGACGACCGACGGCTGCTGCGCAGACTCGCCGGTCTGGTCGCGGACATGATCGTCACCAAGGACTCCTACACCGACCAGTTCTTCCAGGCCCGCCGCAGTGCCCCGATGAGTGTGGCCGCGGAGATCCAGTGGTCGTTGCTGCCCCCGCTGTCGATGACGGTGCCGCAGGTCGAGGTGGCCGGGATCCTGGAGCCCGCCTACGACGTGGCCGGCGACAGCTTCGACTACGCCCTCAACGGCGACATCCTGCACGTGGCCATGATCGACGCGATGGGCCACGGGCTGGACGCGGCGACCATGGCGACGGTGGCCATCGGCGCCTATCGCCACACGCGACGGGCCCATACGGATCTGTCCCAGGTGTACGCGTTCATGGACAGGGCCATCAATGAGCAGTTCGGCCAGGACCACTTCGTCACCGCTCAGATGATGACCCTGGACATCACCACAGGCCGACTGCAGTGGGTCAACGCCGGCCACCCGGCTCCGTTCCTGATCCGTGACCGCGCGGTGGTGGACCGGCTGGAGAGCCCGACCACGTTGCCGGTCGGCTTCGGCGGTGAGGAGCCGGTGGTCACCGAGCGGATGCTGCGGCCCGGGGACCGGTTGCTGTGCTTCACCGACGGCCTGTTCGAGGAGCACCAGGCCGGCGGAGAACTGTTCGGTGAGGAGCAGTTGATCGAGTGGACGAATCGGATCCTCCGCGACCGCCCCCAGGTACGGGCGGTGGTACGAGCGCTCTCCCACGCCCTGAAACAGGAGCGTGGCGGCACCACGACCGACGACGCGACCATCTTCCTCATCGAGTGGCGAGGCGGCGATGCCGATCACCTCGCCACCCTCGATTGAGCCCGCCGACGATGCACCGGCTCCCTCGCTGAAGCCTGCCGCTGACCTGTGGTTCGTACTCGAGTCGGTCAGGCCGGGATCGTCGCGTCGACGTACGCCTTGGCGATGTCGGTGATGAAGTCGCGGCTGCTGTCCGGGGTGAGGGCATGCGCCTGGAGGTGCTCGTACATCACGTTGTAGTGCCGCACGTCGGACGGCTTCTCCAGGTAGAGATCGCTGGCGAACCGTTCCAGGTACACCACCCCCGCCTCGGGACCGTCGGCGAACCGCAGGATGGAGAACTGTCCCGACAGTCCCGGATGAGCGCCGGCCGTGTAGGGAAGGACCTGAACCGTGATGTGCGGCTCCGCGCCGAGTGCCTTCAGGTGCTCCAGTTGTTCACGCATGACGTCCGGACCGCCGACGACGCGGCGCAGGGCCGATTCGTCGATGATGACCCACAGGCGCAGCGGGCAGGCCAGGTCGTAGATCCGGTGCTGGCGGCGCAGCCGCACCTTGAGCTGCGTGGCGGCCTGTTCCGCAGTGAGCCGAGGGATGGTCTCCCCGATGACAGCCTCGGCGTAGGCAGGGGTCTGCAGCAGATCGGGCACCATCATGGGCGCGTGGGTGTGCAGGGAAGCGGCGTCCGTCTCCAGGCCGATGTAGACGCTGCCGGAGAGTTCGCCATAGGAGTGCCACCAGCCCCGCTGACCGGATTCCCTGGCCATCTCCATCAGGGAGTCGATGACCTGCTGGTCCGTCACTTCGTAGATCACGCACAGGTCGCGCACATCACGGGGGCTGATGGCGCGGTTGCCGTTCTCCAGATGACTGATCTTGGGCTGAGAGACCATGAGCCGCTCGGCCACTTCTGTGCTCTTCAGCCCACTGAGCACGCGGAGCCGACGCAGTTCGGCTCCGAGACGGCGTCTCCTGACAGTGGGATTGGTCTTCGCCGCCACGCGCGGTGTACCTCCGGGTCCAAATGGGTGTGTCGGCAGGCAGGTTGTCATGGCACGAGGCTTCCCGATGATGCGCAATGCCGCCGTGATCGTCAGCAGCCGAAAAGGACTCTTACGTTGGCAATTGCCTTGGCTGCGAGGCCCTCGCGGTGAGCAGCCGGCGTCCCCCTGCCGGCAAGGAGGAACCTGAAGGGCGGACACGGGTGGGCGCGTCGCAGCGGACCCGAGCAGAGTCGTCACGCCCTGCCCGGAGCCGAGCCGCGAGAGCCGGAGCGGCATGTCGGGACGACCGAACCGAGGGGGTCTGATCCGTCCCGCACCCGGTTGCCGTCGAACACTGCGGTCAAGGCACAAGCCAGAGGCCCTAAGGATCAATCCTTAGGGCCTCTGGTCAGCTGTGCACTCGGCAGGATTCGAACCTGCAACCTTCTGATCCGTAGTCAGATGCTCTATCCGTTAAGCTACGAGTGCTTGTTATTCGGTTTTTCTGTCTTCGCTCTCGGCCCTTCCGGCCCGCTCGCGGCGACAGGAAGAACATTACATGACTGCCGCCGACATGTGAAATCCGTTTGCCATACCGCTTGTGAGCTGCGGAAACGCCTGTCTGGAGGGTCTTGGGAAACACCGAAGCCCCGGTCGGGTGGACCGGGGCTTCGGTGATCGCGCGGAGGCGGAGGGATTTGAACCCTCGATGGGATTGAAGTCCCAAACCGCATTAGCAGTGCGGCGCCATAGACCGGACTAGGCGACGCCTCCAGCACAACCGCTCGCGTGTGGGCGAGTGGTGCGTGCAGATGATGACACAGTCGAAGGGCGTGTCACCAATCGGCGTCCACGGTACTAGGCAGGTGGGTCGCAGGGCAAAGCGGTTGTCGGGGCGCAACATCGTCGGGGGCCTCGCGTTAGTCCTGTCATGTTCCAGGTCACCCCACTCCGACGGCTCGCCGTCGCCGCTTCCGCCGCCTGCGCCGCCGTGGTCGCCTCGTGCACCACCGGGCCCGTCACGGCCTACGCCGCCGGGACAGCCGGGGCCGCGACGTCGGTCGCCGCCGTCGCCGACGCCACCTCGCTCGCGCCGCCGCCCGTCCGGGAGGAGGACCGGGTCTCCGGTGATCACCTCACGGTCACCGTCCGGCACGCCGGCGGCCGGGCGAACGGGACGTTCGAGCTGTACTGCCACCCGGGAGGCGGCAGTCACCCGGACGCGGGAAGCGCCTGTCGCGCCGTGGACCGCACCACCCGGTGGGGCAGGGACGCCTTCGCGCCCGCTCCGGCCGGCGGCGTCTGCACCATGCGGTACGGCGGGCCGGCCACCGCCCACGTCACGGGCCGCTGGGCCGGGCGGCCGGTCGACGCGACGTACGACCGCAGCAACGGCTGCCAGATCGAGCGGTGGGACCGGCTCGTGCCGCTGCTGCCCGACCTGCGCCCGGCCGCCCGCTGACGCGCGACCGGTGTCCGACGAGCCCCGCCTCGCCTCCGCGGTCGTGCGCGTACAGGCGACGCGTGGCGGAAGCACCGGTTCCGTAAAGGTCGCGCGAAGGTCCCGCGCAGTCCGAGCAGGATGCGGGGCGGGCGCGGGAGCCGTCCGTCGTGCACAGGGACAGGCCACGACAGGTGAGGACACACGTTCTGTGTCACTTCGTCGTGCGAGCTCCCTCTCATCCGGCGCCGCCGACGGGACCCCAGCCCTTAGACTCCCTCGCGTGACACGGTGCGGGCCGGTTGGCAAGATGGCCCGAACGGTCGGCAAGGTGCGGTAACAGGGAGGAAGCGACTCGTGAGCAGCAGGCCATCCCGAGGCGCTGCTCGCCTCGCAGCCATACTCGACGCGCTCCCCGATGCGCTGTTGCTGGTCAACGCCAACGGGACCGTCGTCAACGCGAACACCATCGCGCTGGAGGCGTTCGAGACGCCGGGTACCGCGCTGGTGGGGCGGGGGCTGCTCGATCTGCTGCCGCAGTTCGACTCCAAGCTCATCCCGGGGTCCATGCGGCGGCCCGATCACATGGACCCGCGCGGGCGGACCAAGCCGACCCGGATGGTCGCGCGCCGCACCGACGGCAGCGAGTTCCCGGTCGAGGTCACCAGCGCCAACCTCGAGAACGGTCAGCAGGCCTACGACGGCTACGGCTACTCCTCCGCCTCCGACGAACTGCTGATGCTCGTCGTGCGCGACCTGTCCGGGACCGTCGACACCGAGGCCGAGCTGGCGCGTTCGCAGCGGCAGACCGAGATGATCCTGAGGGCCGCGTCCGAGGGCGTCGTGGGCACCGACACCGACGGCCGGATCGTCCTCGTCAATCCGGCCGCCGCCCAGATACTGGGGTACCGGGCCAGCGATCTCGGCGCCAAGGAGCTGCACACCCTCGTGCTGCACTCGCGCGCCGACGGCTCGCCGTTCCCGTACGACGAGTCGCCGCTCGCCGACACCCTGCGGTCCGGGCGCAAGCACCGGGTGCGCGGGCAGGTGCTGTGGTCCAAGAGCGGGGACCGGGTGGCGGTCGATCTGACGACCGCGCCCGTGCGCGACGGCGATCAGCTCGTCGGCGCCGTCATGACCTTCACCGACCGCCGTCCCTACGACGCCCTCGCCGAGGAGAAGGACGGCGTCGAGAAGCGGCACGCGGACGAGTTGGAGAAGCTCTCCGAGGAGCACGCCTCCGACCTCACCGCGCTGCGCCAGCAGCACGTCACCGAGCTCGAGGAACTGCGCGAGCGGCACGAGGAGGAGCTCGCGGCCGGCGAGGAGCGCTACGCCTCGCTCGGCGAGCGCGAGAAGGACCGGTACGAGGCGCTCGCCGGGCGGCACGAGCAGCTGCTCACCCTGCTCGGGGACTCCCTGCGCGGGCCCCTGGACGAACTGCGCCGCGAGCTGGCGGCGCTCGCCGCGGACGACGCCGGCCAGCTCTGGCCGGAGGCCAACCAGGTGCTCCACCACCTGTCGGCCGGCTACTCGCGGATCACCACGCTCATCGACAACGTGCTCGGCTACCAGCGTCTCGACACCGGGTCGGAGGTCATCGCCCGGACGAAGGTGATGCTCGACGCCGTCGTCGCCGCCGGTGTCGACGGCGCGGTGGATCTCATCGGGCCGGGACGGGTGCAGTTCGCCGTGCACGCGCCGCCCATCGAGGCCGAGGTCGACGCGCGGCTCCTCGCGACCGCGCTCGCGCACCTCGTGGCCGACGTCGCGGGTGTCGACGCCACCGGCAACGCCCCCGTCTCGGCGGGCGGTTACATGGACAACACGGTCGTGGTGGCGGCCGCCCAGCGCGGCGAGGTCGTCCGCATCGAGGTGCGCGGGCCGTACGCCGGCGGCGACCCCGTGCACGAACCGATCGTGCGGGGGATCGTGCGGGCGCACGGTGGCGTGCTGCAGACGCACGAGGTGCCGGGCATGAGCGGCAGCGCGTACGTGCTGGAGGTGCCGTTGGGCGGTGGCGCGGGAGCCATGGCGGCTCCGGCGGCCATGGCCCTGCCCGCTCTCGCGGCCGGAGGCGGCGCGGCCTCGGCGGCCCCCGCCCCCGCCATGGCCTCGGAGGAGGACGTTCCGGGCGAGTACGGCGCCGGTGGGCGCCGACGGGCTCGACGGTCCTCCGTGGACGCCTTCCTGGAGGGCGACGTCCCGGCCGCGGAGGGCGGCGCCGAAGCGGAGGCGGCGGTTCCGACCGGTCGGCGACGCAGGCGGGCCGGGGCCGCGGCCCCGGAGGAGACGCCGGGCGAGCTGTCGCCCGCCGTGGACGAGGCCGAGGGCCCGGAGGGCCCCGGCGGCACCGGGCGGCGGCGTGGGCGGTCGGCCGAGATCGCCGTCGTGGGAGCCGACGCGGGGTTGCCCGCGGCGCTCGACGGCGGGGTGAGCGAGGGTGCCGTCGTCACGGCCGCCGAGCACGCGGCGGGGACCGCGGCCTCGGGTACGGGACTCGGCGGCACCGTTCCGCCGCAGGGCGTACCCGCGCCGGGCGGCCAGCGGCCCGCACCGGACGGCCGGCAGCCGCAGAACGCGTTGCCGCCCGCGCTGCCGGCGCTCGCGGGCGCACCGGCCGAGGCCCCGGGGACGGGTCCGGGAGCCATGACACAGGCGGAGACGGAGGACGGACAGCCGACGGGCAGGCGCCGGCGCGCTCTGGCCGCCGCGAACGAGCGCGCCGCCGCGCAGGAGGCGGGGCCGCGCGCGGTGTTCGCCCTGCCGCCCGCCCAGGCCGACCGGGCGCCGGGTGGTGCCGTCGGCACGAGTGCGACCGCCCAGACCGCACAAGCCGCCCAGGCTCCCCAAGCTCCCCAGGCCGCCCGAGCGGTGGGGCCGATTCCGGCTCAGGCTCAGGCTCCGGCTCCGGGAGTGGTGCAGGCGTTGGGCGCGGTTCAGGTGCCCGCACAGGGCCCGGTTCCCGCGCGGGCTCAGCCGCCGGTTCAGGCTCAGGAGCCCGTTCCCGCTCAGGCGCCCGTTCAGGGCTCCGCCGAGGATTCCGCGATCGACCACGGGCGGCACGACGCCGTCCCGCACGACCAGGCCGACGACCACACCCCGCCCCAGCCGCACCCCACGAACGCGCCCACGGGACGCCGTCGACGGGCCGTCGCTCAGGCCGCGGAGGTCGCCGCCCCGGCACAGGTTCAGCAGCCCCAGCCCCAGCCCCCGTCCCAGCCGCAGCAGGTGGGACAGCCCCTCGCCGCCGGGCAGCCTGCCGCCGCGCAGGCGGTTCCGGCAGCCGTGCCCGTCCCCGGGCAGCCGTTGCCCGGTCAGCCGGCCGCGGGTCAGCCGCTCCCCGCGCAGGGGGCCGCCAACCCCGTGCCGAACGCGCCCGGGCAGGGTCAGCCGCTCCCGGCCGAAGCGGCCCCGGCCGCAGCAGCCCCCGCGGCCGCGCAGCCCGCACCGGTGACGACAACGCCCAGTGGTGGCACTCCGCTTCCGCCCGAGGCCGCCGTCGGGCAGCCACGGGTGGCGCAGCCGTTGCCCGCCGAGGCCGCGACGGGTCGGCCGGTGGACCCCAACTCGACGCAGGGTCGGGCGATCAGCGTGCGGACCCTGGGGCAGGGCGTGCCGTTCACCCGGCAGGCCGCGCAGGTGCAGCAGGCACAGCAGTTGCAGCACGCACAGCAGGCACAGCAGGCACAGGCGATGCGTCACTCGCAGCCGGGGGTGCCGTCGGCGCAGTCCACGGCCACCCCCGCCCCGCACGCCCCCGGTGGTTCCGGGCGGCGCCGCAAGCTGGGGACTCCGCCCGACCCGACGACACGCCCTGAGCAGACGGCGCGTCCGCACCCGTCGGCCGAGCAGCCCGTCGCGGCGCAGACCCCGGCACAGGCGCAGGCCGCCGTGGCTCCGGCAGCGGCGCCCGGGACGGCACCCACGCCGGCAGCCGCGCCCGTGCCGCCCCCCGTACCGCATCCCTCCCTCGCGGGTCAGTCGCGGCTCGTGCCGGGTGGGTCGGGGACCGAGGGTGCCGGACGGTCGTACGCCATAGGAGCCCCGGACGAGAACGCCGCCGAGGGGCCCGAGCCGCTGGACGGGCCCGGTGGGGCCGTCGAGGTGGCGGATCCGCCGCGGCCGCAGCCGCTGGACGACGAGCTGCCGCCGGAGCCGCTGGACAACCCGCGTCGGCTGCTGGTCTGGCCGGCGCCGGACGTCAGTACGCAGCAGGCGCTCAGCGACCGCGGCTACCGGCCGGTGATCGTGCACTCGCGCGAGGAGGTCGACGCGCAGATCGCCGCCTTCCCGGCCGCGCTGTTCGTGGACCCGCTGACCGGGCCGATCACTCGTACCGCGTTGCAGTCGCTGCGCACGGCCGCGGTGGCCGCCGAGGTTCCGGTGCTGGTCACGGCCGGGCTCGGACAGGCGACACGCGAGGCGGCGTACGGCGCCGATCCCGCCGTCCTGCTCAAGGCACTCGCGCCGCGCGACAGCGAGCAGCATCCGCCGCGGGTGCTGCTCATCGAGGAGCACGCCGAGATCGCCCTCGCCCTGACCTCGACGCTGGAGCGGCGCGGGATGCAGGTGGCGCGGGCGGCGAGCGACGCGGACGCCGTCACGCTCGCCGGGCAGCTGCGGCCGAACCTGGTCGTGATGGACCTGATGCAGGTGTCCCGGCGCCATGCCGGAATCCTGGACTGGCTGCGGGCGAACGGGCAGCTCAACCGCACTCCGCTGGTCGTCTACACGGCCGCCGTCGACCCGGCCGACCTGCCGAGGCTGGCGTCGGGGGAGACGGTCCTCTTCCTCGCCGAGCGGTCGACGAGCGCGGAGGTGCAGAGCAGGATCGTGGACCTGCTGGCCCGGATCGGCACCAACTAGGAGCCGTCCGGCCGACCTCGTCCGGCCCGACCTCGTCCGGCCCGGCGACGTCCTGCCGGTCCGACCGGGCTCGTCCTACCGGGCGACCATCCGCCGTGCCGCCTCCTTGATGGAGGCGCGCAGGCGGTCGCGGTCGGCGTCCTCGGAGCCCGCCAGGATGCGGCTCATCTGGGGGACGAAGGCGGCCCAGTTGGCCATCGCGATCAGCAGGAAGAAGAGGTCACGGGCCGGGATCGCGTCGGAGATCACACCCCGGTCCTGGCCGTCCTGGATGGCGGCGACCTTCAGCGCGTAGTGCTCCTGGCGTTCCGTCTCGTCGGGCAGCAGCTCGGTGCCGCCGTACTCGATGCCCTCCCAGTACAGGAGCCGCAGCAGCTCGGGGTGGGCGCCGTGGTAGTCCATCACCCGGTCGAGCCAGCCCTCGATGTCGTCCGGGTCGACGGGGACGGCGGCGGCGAGGTCCAGCATGCGACGGCCGAGGACCTGGGAGAACAGCTCGGCCTTGTTGCCGAAGTAGGCGTAGATGAGCTGCTTGTTCGCCTTGGCCTCGGCGGCGATGCGGTCGATGCGGGCGCCCGCGATGCCGTGGCGGGCGAACTCCGCGACGGCGGCGTCGAAGATCCGGGCTCGGGTGGCCTCGGGATCCCTGGTGGTTGCCATGGAGCCATCGTAGCCACGGACCTAACCAACTAGTTGGTTGACAGGGAATTCACGCTCGCCGCAGACTGTTCCCCCTCCGTTCCAACCAACTGGTTAGTTATTAGAGACGCTCGAAGGAGCACCTCCGCCATGCCGTCCGAAGTCACAGCAGTCCGAGAAGCGGGAGAGGAAGTCGCCCCCTCCGCGGTCGCGGCCCGCCGCAACGGGCTTCTCCTCGTCCTCATCGCCCTCTGCACCGCCGTCACGGCGGCCAACATCTATCTCGCGGCCCCGCTGCTCCCCCTCATCGCCCACGACTTCGGCTCGGCACCCTCGGCCGTGGCCTGGATCGCCTCGGTCGCCCAGTTCGGCTACGCGGCCGGCCTGCTCGTCTTCGCCCCGCTCGGCGACCGCGTGAACCGGCGCCGACTCGTCGCCGTCCTCTCCCTGGTCACCGCGGCGGCCCTGGTCGCCGCGGCCACGGCCGCCGGGACCGGCGCCCTCGCGGCCGCCGTGCTCGTCGCCTCGGCCGCGACCGTCGTCCCGCAGCTCCTCGTACCGCTGGTCGCCGCCCGCGCCCCCGCCGACCGGCGCGCCCGGCATGTGGCCGCCGTCATCGCCGGGCTGTTCACCGGCATCGTCGCGGCCCGGGTCCTCGGCGGACTCGCCGGACAGGCCTTCGGCTGGCGGGCGGTGTTCGTGGGCGCGGCCGCCCTCACCACGATCCTGGGCCTGCTGACCGCGGCCGCCCTCCCCTCCGAGCGCCACCGCCCCCGTGAGGGCCACCTCTTCGCCGGTCTCACCGCGATGCCGGGCCTGGTGCGGCGCTCGCCCGACCTGTGGCGGGCCTGCGTGCGGCAGGCCGGGATGTACGGCGCCTGGAGCGCCTTGTGGACCTCGCTGGCCCTGCTGCTGACGGGCGAGGAGTCCTACGGCCTGACGACCGCCGCCGCCGGCCTCTTCGGCCTGTTCGGACTGGCCGCCAGCGTCGTCGCACCGCTGGCCGGCGGTCTGGTCGACCGCTTCGGCGCCGCGAAGGTCGTCCGCAACGCGTATCTTCTCGCCGCTGTCTCGGTCCCGCTGTTCTGGCTGGGCGGACAGGTGCTCGTGGCGCTCTTCGTGGCCGCGATCGCGATCCACGCGGCGCTCGTCGCCTCCCATGTCGCCAACCAGACCCTCGCCCTGACCACCACCTCCGCCCCGGCCACCGCGAACAGCGCCTATGTCGTCGCGGGGTTCGCCGGCGGCGCGACCGCCTCGGCCCTGGCCGGCCTCGCCTTCACCCACTTCGGCTGGGGTGGCGTCGTCGCGGTGGCGGGCGCCTGGCTGGTCCTGGGCTGGACGACCACGGCCGTACGGCGGTGACGGCCGTACGGCGGTGAAGCCGGCCTGTGACCGTACGGCCGCGCAGAACGGCGTACGCCGGGCAGGGGCCGCGAGGTGCCCTGCCCGGCGTACACGACCTGCGTACACGACCTGCGTGAACGGCCGCGACGGCTGCTGCGTCGGTCACCGCGTCCGCGGCGCGGGCGGGTTCAGAGCCGGGTGACGTCCAGCTCGCCCTCCGCGTACTGCCTGCGCAGCACCTTCTTGTCGAACTTGCCCACGCTCGTCTTCGGGACCGACCCGATGATCGTCCAGCGCTCCGGGAGCTGCCACTTGGCGATCTGCCCCTCGGCGGCGAGGAAGGCGCGCAAGGCCTCGAAGTCCGTGGTGGCACCCTCCCTGAGGACGACCGTGGCCAGCGGACGCTCGCCCCATTTGTCGTCCGGGACGGCCACGACGGCGGCCTCGGTGACGTCCGGGTGGGACATCAGCGCGTTCTCCAGGTCCACCGACGAGATCCACTCGCCGCCGGACTTGATGACGTCCTTGGCGCGGTCGGTGAGGGTGAGGAAGCCGTCGGCGGAGATGGTGCCGACGTCGCCCGTCTTCAGCCAGCCGTCCTCGCTGAACTTGTCGGCGGGCCGCAGGGGCTCGCCGTCGGGGCCGTTGTAGTAGGCGCCGGCGATCCACGCGCCGCGCACCTCCAGCTCGCCCGCGGACTCGCCGTCCCAGGGGAGGCGTTCGCCGCCGGGGCCGGTGAGGCGGCCCTCGACGCCGGCCGGGAAGCGGCCCTGGGTGAGGCGGTAGCCGAGTTCCTCGTCGGTGCCGACCGCGTGGGCCGGCGGACGGGCGATGGTCCCGAGCGGGGAGGTCTCCGTCATGCCCCAGGCGTGGCAGACCCGCATGCCCAGCTCATCGAACGCGGTCATGAGGGAGGGCGGACAGGCCGATCCGCCGATGGTGACCTGGGTGAGGGAGGAGACGTCCCGCGGCTTGGCGGTGAGCTCGGCCAGCAGACCCTGCCAGATGGTGGGGACGGCGGCCGCGTGGGTCGGCTTCTCGCGCTCGATCATCTCGGCGAGGGGCGCGGGCTGGAGGAAGCGGTCCGGCATCAGCATGTTGATGCCGGTCATGAACGTGGCGTGCGGCAGTCCCCAGGCGTTGACGTGGAACTGCGGGACGACGACGAGCGAGGTGTCCTGGTCGGTCAGGCCCATCGACTCGGCCATGTTCACCTGCATGGAGTGCAGGTAGATCGAACGGTGGCTGTAGACCACGCCCTTGGGGTCGCCCGTGGTCCCGGAGGTGTAGCACATGGCGGCGGCCTGGCGTTCGTCCAGCTCGGGCCAGTCGAAGGTCTTCGGCTTGTCCGCGATCAGCTCCTCGTACTCGTGCACGCGCGCGTGGGCGCCCTCGAGGACCGAGCGGTCGCCCGGACCCGAGACGACGATGTGCTCGAGCGTGGGCAGCTTCGGCAGCAGGGGCGCGAGCAGCGGGAGCAGCGAACCATTGACTATGACGACCTTGTCGGCGGCGTGGTTGACGATCCACACCAGCTGCTCGGCCGGGAGGCGCAGGTTGAGGGTGTGCAGCACCGCTCCCATGGAGGGGATCGCGAAGTACGCCTCGACGTGCTCGGCGTTGTTCCACATCAGCGTCGCCACCCGGTCGTCGCCGCGGACGCCGAGGTCGTCGCGCAGGGCGTTCGCCAGCTGCACCGCCCGGGTGCCCGCCTCGGCGAAACTGCGCCGCTGGGGCTCGCTCTCACCTGTCCAGGTGGTGATCTGGGAACGGCCGTGCACCAGCACACCGTGAACGAGAATGCGGGTGACGGTCAGCGGTACGTCCTGCATGGTGCTCAGCACGGCGTCCTCCCAGGGCGGCGACATTGCCTACGCGGTGGTAACGGTTGTGCTGATTCTGCGCACATACCGCGCGGTATGTCACTAGGGAGCGGTGATCGATCAGGTCACGGCGCGGCCCGGATCACGGCGCGGGCCGGAGGATCGGCTCGTGTCAGCGGACAAGCACCAGCTCAGGGTCCTCGCGCAGCTTGCCGAGCGCCCGCGACACCGCCGACTTCACCGTGCCCACCGAGACACCGAGCACCTCGGCCGTCTGGACCTCACTGAGGTCCTCGTAGTACCTAAGGACGACCATCGCCCGCTGCCGCGCGGGCAGCTTCATGATCGCCCGCCACATGGCGTCGTGCAGCGCCTGCCGCTCCGCCGGGTCGTCCGCGGAGGCGACCGGATCCGGCTCCGGCAGCTCGTCACACACGAACTCCTCGACCTTGCGCTTGCGCCACTGCGACGTACGGGTATTCAGCAGGGCCCGGCGGACATAGCCGTCGAGCGCCCGGTGGTCCTCGATCCGCTCCCACGCGACGTACGTCTTGGTGAGCGCGGTCTGCAGCAGGTCCTCCGCATCGCTCGGGTTCGCGGTCAGCGACCGTGCGGTGCGCAGCAGCACCGGCTGACGGGCCCTGACGTACGACGCGAAGGACGGGTACGGAGAAGGCCGCGTCATGCCGTTCGAAGCGCTGGTGCAGACGGGTGTGGTCATGGCTCCACGCTAGGTTCGCGGCCCGCTCGGGCGGATCGGCCGCAGGTCCCGAAGCCGGATCCGTCTCAGGTTGTAGGGGTGGTGCCCGCCCCACCTCCTGAAGGTGGACAAGGCGGCGCCGACTACTACGGGATGACCCCTGGGTGCTCATCCCTCCGTGGCTCTCTCCGTGGCTCCGTCCGCGGCTCGGGCCAAGGCTCCGTCAGCGCCTCGGTCCACGTCTCGGTCCGCGGCTCGGTCCGCGGTCAGGACCAGGCCCGACGTCGGCACCCCGGTCCCCGCCGTCACCAGGGTCCGGGCGGCCCCCGGCACCTGGTTCACGGACGTGCCGCGCAGCTGCCGTACGGCTTCGGCCACCCCGTTCATCCCGTGCAGGTAAGCCTCGCCGAGCTGGCCGCCGTGGGTGTTCAGCGGCAGCCGGTCCTCCGCCACGAAGGCCGGGGCCTCGCCGGGGGCGCAGAAGCCGAACTCCTCCAGCTGCATCAGCACGAACGGCGTGAAGTGGTCGTACAGGATCCCCACGTCGATGTCGGCCGGCGCCAGACCGGAGCCGCGCCACAGCTGGCGGGCGACCACGGACATCTCCGGCAGGCCCGTCAGGTCGTCGCGGTAGAAGCTGGTCATCTGCTCCTGGGCCCGGCCGGCGCCCTGGGCGGCCGCGGTGACCACGGCGGGCGGCTGCGGCAGGTCCCGGGCCCGTTCCACCGAGGTGACGACGAGCGCCTGGCCGCCGTCCGTCTCCTGGCAGCAGTCCAGCAGCCTGAGCGGCTCGGCGATCCAGCGCGAGGCCGCGTGGTCGGCGCGGGTGATCGGACGGTCGTGGAAGTACGCCGCCGGGTTCACCGCCGCGTGCCGGCGGGCCGTGACGGCGACCGGCCCGAACGCGTCCTCCGGGGTCAGCCCGTACGTGTACAGATAACGCTGCGCCGCCATCGCCACCCAGGAGGCAGGGGTGAGCAGCCCGAACGGCAGCGTCCAGCCGAGCGCCGTCCCCTCCGCCGACGGTTCGCGGTGTCGCACGCCCGAGCCGAAGCGGCGCCCCGACCGCTCGTTGAAGGCGCGGTAGCAGACCACGACCTCGGCCACCCCGGCCGCGACGGCGAGCGCCGCCTGCTGCACGGTCGCGCAGGCCGCCCCGCCGCCGTAGTGGACGCGGGAGAAGAAGGACAGCTCACCCATGCCGCACGCCTGCGCGACGGTGATCTCCGGGCTGGTGTCCATCGTGAACGTCACCAGCCCGTCCACGTCGGCGGGCGTGAGACCCGCGTCGGCCAGGGCCGCCCGCACCGACTCCACCGCGAGACGCAGTTCACTGCGTCCCGAGTCCTTGGAGAACTCCGTGGCCCCGATGCCGACGATCGCCGCCCGGCCGCCGAGGGAGTCCCGCGTCCGCACGCTCACCCCGCACCTCCCGGCGGGACGGTGAGCGTCACCGTCCCGGTGACATGTCTGCCGATCCCGTTGTCCCCGGTGACCCGCACCACGGCGGTGGCTCCGTCGAACTCCTCGACCGTGCCCCTCAACACCATGGTGTCTCCCGGGTAGTTGGGCGCCCCGAGCCGGATGGCGACCTTGCGGAGCACGGCCGTCGGGCCGAAGTGGTCGGTGAGGTAGCGGCCGACCAGGCCGTTGGTGGTCAGGATGTTCATGAAGATGTCCGGGGACCCTTTGCGCCGGGCCAGTTCGGGGTCGTGATGGACGTCCTGGTAGTCGCGCGAGGCGAGGGCGCCGGCGACGATCAGGGTGCGGGTGATCCCGATCTCCAGCGGCGGCAGCTCGTCACCGGCCTTCACGCGGCCACCTCGCCCGCGCGGGGCCGGAACACGGGGAGCACCAGCTCGCCGTCCTCATCGTCGTAGGACCGGAATTCCAGCTCCACGGGCATACCGATCCGCACCTTGTCGTAGGGCACGTCGACCACGTTGCTGATGATGCGGACACCCTCGGCGAGTTCGATCAGCCCGATCGCGTAGGGCGGGGAGAAGGCCGGGAAGGGCGGGTGGTGCATCACGACGTACGAGAAGACCGTGCCCTCGCCGCCGGCCTCGACGGTGTCCCACTCCGGCGAGCCGCAGGCGTTGCAGCCGGGGAGCCAGGGGAAGCGGAGCGTGTCGCAGGCGGTACAGCGCTGGACGAGGAGGCGGTGGCGCCGGACGCCCTCCCAGAAACCGGCGTTGTCCCGGTTGACGACGGGACGCGGCCGGCGCGGTACTTCCTGCCGACCCTGCGCCTTGCCTTCCCGTCCGGTCGACGCGTGCTCGCCCGGTACGTACTTGTTCGGCGCGGGGCCGCTGGAAGCTTGCCCGCTGGATGCGCGCGCCCTCGGTGCGTACTTGAGGATGCGGAAGCGATGGGTGCCGACCAGTTCCTCGCCCACGCGCACGTCCGTCCGGGTCGTGACGAAGTACCCGGTGCCCAGCCTGGTGGTCTTCCGCTGCGAGACCGACTCGATCACCGTGTCGAAGGCGACCTCGTCCCCCGGTCGCAGCGGGCGCAGGTACTCCTGCTCGCAGTCGGTGGCGACGACCGAGGTGCAGCCCGCCTCGTCGAGGAGGGAGAGCAGCTCGTCGTAGGCCTGCGCACGCCCCCCGTGGCCGCTCAGGCCGCCCATGATCCACGCCTGGAGCATGGTCGGCGGGGCGATCGCGCCGGGGCCGGTGTACGCGGGGTTCCGGTCGCCCGTCGCCTCGCACCAGTGCCGGATCATGGGCGCGTTGACAGGGTCCCGGCCGGTGCCCGCGACCGCCGCGGGGCGGCCCTCGTAGGCCTTGAGCCGCGCGTGGAGCTCGTCGTCCACGGCCGTACTCCTTCCGCGGGAAAAGGCTTGCCGGGGCTTACCAGGGATGGCCCGGGACAGGCGGGGATTGGCGGGACCTACCGGGACCTACCCGGTAACAGTTTCTGACTGTCCGTCAGATATGAATGTCTGTCAAGGTCACTTCCCTGTACGAAAACGTCTGCGCGGCGGCACCGAAGTACCGCCGCGCAGACGCGTTGTCACCCCCCCCCACAGCCCCCACCCGGCGCGAAGCTCCCCCCGGGGCCTGCGCCGACCCCCGGCCCCCTCAGATCACCACCACAGTGGGGTGAAGGCGACCGCGACGTTGCTGTTGCCCTGGTTGACCGCGGTGAACGCCGACCCGTTGACCTGCGCGGTATTGCTCTGGTTCGAGGCGCCCGAGCCGACGGCGTTCTGCTGCGTGGTGGCCGAGTTGCCGCTGTTATCTCGCCCGACACCGCTGCCGGAGATGCTCGCGACACCCGCGTTCGATCCGTCGTCCGCGAAGCCGCCGTTGTCCGCCACCGCGACGCCGGTGAAGAGGGCGGCCGCCAGCGGGAGGGCGGAGACGGCGGCGATGACGCGGGCGGTACGGATGCTTGCCATGTGGTTCCTCCAGAACGGAAGTACGTGAGTACCGAAGTGCGTGAGTACCGAAATGCGTGAGTACCGAAATGCGTGAGTACCGAAGTGTGTGAAGCACGGCTTTCACCTGGGCAGTTGGCCGACCGCCCCGGCGTTCGTGACGACGTCGCGAGACCAGAGTTGCCCACCGAATCCCCGGCGAACCACCCCGTAAGCCGTGATTCGCGCTCAAGCGTGATGACAAGTCGATAAACCCCTGGCACCACTTTTCCTGCACGTGACGCCATAACCCCCGGCAAGTCGGACACCCGGCTCCCGGGCCCCGCAAGAGGCGAAGCGTTCCGGCATTTTTCCGTCCCGGACAGCCGCCCTCGGGCGCGTCGCGGCCCACCCTCTTCCCTTTATCGAACATGCGTACGACACTGGTTTCATGGCCACCACCGACCGGTACCCCCGGCAGGCCACCACGCTGGCCCTCGCCCACGCCCTGTCGGCCGCCGAGCGCGGCCTGGCCGTCATCCCGCTGTCCCGGACGAAACTCCCCGCCCTGCGCTCCCCCCACCGCGACGCCCCCGAGCCGCCGGGACCGCCCTGCCACGGCGAGTGCGGCCGGCTCGGCCACGGCGTGTACGACGCCTCGACCGACCCCGCCCGCATCCGCGAACTGTTCGCCGCCGCGCCCTGGGCCACCGGCTACGGCATCGCCTGCGGCCTGTCCCCGCACCACCTCATCGGCGTCGATCTGGACACCAAGTCGGACACGGACTCCACGGCCGCCCTGCGCGAGCTGGCCCTGCGCCACCTCTTCACCATCCCGCCCACGATCGTCGTCCTCACCCCGTCCGGCGGACGGCACCTGTGGCTCACCGGCCCGCCGGACGTCGTCGTCCCCAACTCGGCCGGCCGCCTCGCTCCCGGCATCGACATCCGGGGCGCCGGCGGTTACCTGGTCGGCCCCGGCTCCCGCACCGCCCACGGCGTCTACGCGACCGCCCCCGGCACCGCCCACCTCACCCCCGCGCCCTGCCCGCGCTCCCTCCTGCGCCTGCTGCTGCCACCGCCGCGCTCCTCCCGCCCGGGCCCCGGCTCGACGGCCGGCGGCGCACACGGCCGGGGCCTGGTCCAGTTCGTCCTGGCCGCCCACGAGGGGCAACGCAACACACGGCTGTTCTGGGCGGCCTGCCGCGCCTACGAGGACGGCATCGGCCCGGAGTTGACCGAGGACCTGGTCGACGCCGCCGTACGAACCGGCCTGACGGCACGGGAGGCGCGGGGGACGATCACGTCGGCGGCCCGCATGACCACGCACCGCCCCGATCCGTGACAGCCCCCGACGCCTCACGGTCGGTGCGAGCGCTGTGCGGTCCGACGGCGGAGCCCGAGGACGATGCCGCCGGCCAGGACCAGCGCGGAGCCGACACCGACGGCCACCGGTGCAGGGCCGGACGCCCCGGTCTCGGCGAGGACGTGCCACCACCCGAAACGTGGTGGATCCCGACGGGCGCGCCAGTGATCGAGTGTGAATCGTCCCGAGGGCCGGTACGGGAGATGATCCGGCGCCCATGACGACGGCCCCCGACCGATTCGCCTGGTCAGGGGCCGTTCACCTGCGGTGGGTGTGGGATTTGAACCCACGGTGACATCGCTGCCACGACGGTTTTCAAGACCGTTCCCTTAGGCCGCTCGGGCAACCCACCCGCGCCCCGGCCCACCTGGGGCGGAGCGGGTACAGACTACCGGGCGCGGGCTCGAAGCGGGGAGCATGGTCCACCGCCCTCGCTCCTCCGGGGCGCGAGGGCCTTCTGCGCGTCGTGGCGACGTCAGCTGTGTGCGCCCCACCAGACCCAGCGGGCAGGGTCGATGCCGCCTTCGCCGATGTAGTTGGTGGTGTAGACGGCGGCACCGTTGCCCGAGGTACGGAGAAACACCCCGGTTCCGGAGATGAAGTCGCATTCGAGGTAGTCGTCATCGCCGCTCCACCATTGCCCGGGGGCGTTCCCGCAGGCGCTCATCCAGACAGCGTTGGTCGCGGTCTTGCTGTCCGTGGTGAGACACATGCCGTTGGCTTTGCTCACCAGCCGGCGGAACACCGTGCCGTCGTAATTGCGGGTGTAGGAATCCGAACCCCAGTACCAGTTCCGGGTGGAGAGCCCGTCATTGCAGGTGTCCGACCAGACCTTGTCGCTCACGGTCGACGAGACCAGGCACTGGCCCTCGTAGTCGTTGCTGTAGGACCAGTACGTCGTCGCCGACGCCGTGGACATCGAGCCCGCCACGGTGAGCACGAGGGCGGCGAGCCCCATGGGCACGGTCAGTCTCAGAGCCTTCAGAGATTCCATGATCGCGAGGATCGAGGGCAGAGGAGGTGTCCACGTAAATCGAGCGTGAACATGCCATGTCGCTTCGGTCATGCTCACGCCACAGCTGCCGGCCTTGATCCACCCGCCCGATCACGTTCGGAAAGCGGATGCCGTCCGCGGAGGCGAGTCGCGGCCGCCGATGCCCCCGATTCGTGGCGCGGAGCGGCAACCCCGGTCCTGTACAACCGAGTTGCCCATGTCACGGGACTGTGACGGCGTCGTCCTGGATCAAGGACCGAGGCATCCTTTCGGCTCCCGGTCCCCTCATAGTGATCAACAGCGCTGCGGGGAACGGCCGCACCTCAGCACCAACCAGCCGACTGATCAGGGGAATTGACCCATGACTCGCAACCGTCCCAAGGCCTTCCTCGTCTCCGCCGCACTCCTGGGCGGCACCTTGCTGATGTCGGCGTGCAACCAGGGCAACGACGCAGCCGACAGCTCCTCCGGCAAGACCGACACGGCTGCGGCGGCGAACAAGTCCGGCGCCAAGGGCGTCAGCGGCACCTTCTCGGGCGGGACGGTGAAGTACCTCGCGTCCGGCAAGTACATCGTCAGCGTGTCCGGCAAGTCCGACCAGCAGTTCTGGATCGCGGACGACACCAAGATCCTCGGCGCGGGCACCATCTGCGGCGACGCCTCCTCGAAGGTGGACGCCCCGTGCGAGGAGACCGACCTGGAGACCGCCACCAAGGGCGGACGCTCCGTCAACGCCGATGTGGAGATGAAGGACGGCGCCGCGACACAGATCACCGAGCGCCGCGCCTCCGCGTCGTCCTCCGGCGGCAGCACGTCCGGCGGCGGCAGCACGACCGACCCCGGGAGCACCTCCGGCGGCGGCGCCACGACCGACCCCGGGAGCACGTCCGGGGGCGGCGAGGGCGTCGTGGACGGTCTCAACAAGGGCAAGGGCGTCAACGGCACCTGGTACGGCATCGTGCGGTACATGGCGCCCGGCAAGTACCAGGTCGACGGGCCCGCGGCCCAGGGCTCCGGCGGTGAACAGCAGGCCTTCTACCTCGCCGAGGACACCGTGATCCTGGGCGGGGGCCAGATCTGCGGCACCGCCGGCTCGAAGGTGGACGCTCCGTGCGAGGAGGCCGATCTGGAGAAGGCCGCCAAGAAGGGCGTGGAGGCCGAGGTCGTGATCGAGAACGGCATCGCCACCAAGATCACCGACGGTGCGCTTCTCTGATCCCGTGATCCCGTAGTTCGCAACGAACGGAGGCGGTCTGCCGGAAGCAACGCTTCCGGCAGACCGCCTCGTTCATCGACCGTTCCCGTAGGCCGCTCGGTCGCCCCGCCCCGCGCCGTTCTTGATCGGCGGCGCGGGGACCGGGGCTACGGGTGGGCACGCGCGCGTGGGCGTCAGCTGTCGCCCTTGCGGGAGCCGAGGGTGAGGTCCACGGTGTGGGACTTGCCGTCGCGCTCGTAGGTGATCGTGACCTTGTCGCCGGGCTCGTGGGTCCAGATCTCGCCGATGAGGGTCGGGCCGCTGTCGATCACCATGTCGTCGAGCTTGACGATGACGTCGCCGGGCTTGAGGCCGGCCTGGTCCGCCGGGCCGCCCGTCTCGACCGCGGACGCGCCGCCCTCGGCCGTGTCGGTGATCTTCGCACCCTCCGTGGAGTCCGCCAGGGAGACGGACGCGCCGATCTTGGCGTACACCGGCTCGCCGGTCTTGATCAGCTGCTGGGCGACGTACCTGGCCTGGTTGATCGGGATGGCGAAGCCGAGGCCGATCGAGCCGGACTGGGTGGTGCCACCCAGGCCGCCGCTGCCGGTGGACTGGATCGCGGAGTTGATGCCGATGACGTTGCCCGAGGCGTCCAGCAGCGGGCCGCCGGAGTTGCCCGGGTTGATCGAGGCGTCCGTCTGGAGGGCGCTCATGTAGGAGGCGGCGCTGCTGGTGCCGTCGCTGGAGGCCACCGGGCGGTTCTTCGCGCTGATGATGCCCGTCGTGACCGTGTTGGACAGGCCGAAGGGGGCGCCGATCGCGATCGTCGAGTCGCCGACCGCCACCTTGTCGGAGTCGCCGAGGGTGAGCGGCTTCAGGTCCGAGGGGGCGTTCTTGAGCTTGATGACGGCGACGTCGTAGCCCTGGGCGTGCCCGACGACCTCGGCGTCGTACTTCTTGCCGTCCGGGAAGGTGGCCGTCACCTTGCCGCCGTCGACCGCGTCCGCGACGACGTGGTTGTTGGTGACGATGTGCCCCTGGGTGTCGAAGACGAAGCCGGTGCCGGTGCCGCCCTCGCCGCTGCTGGACTCGGCCTCGATCGTGACCGTGCTGGGCAGCGCCTTGGCGGCGACCCCGGCGACCGTGCCCGGGTCGCGCTTGACGTCGCCGCCGTTGGTGGAGGCGGAGACGGTCGTCGAGCCGGTGTCGTCGTCGTTCTTGGCCAGCGTGTAGCCGAGTCCGCCGCCCAGGCCGCCCGCGACCAGCGCGGCGACCAGGATCGCGGCGACGAGCCCGCCGCGGCCACGGCCCGACTTGGGCGCGGGCTGCTGGTAGGAGGCACCCCAGACGGTCCCGCCGGGGCCTCCGGGGCCACCGGGGCCACCGACCGCACCGGCGCTACCGGCAGCGACGTCGGCGGAGCCGGGGGTGCCGTACGCGTGCGTGCCCGCGCCGGCGTCGGCGTAGACGGGCGTCGCCGGGGCCGGGTTCGGCCAGTCGTCGGCGGCGGCCGGGGCTCCCTGAGGGGCCGGGGCGGCCTGCGGAGCGGCCGGCGGCGGCCAGTCGCCGTCCACCGGGGCCGGGGCTCCCTGCGGGGCGGTGGGCGGCGGCCAGTGGCCCTCGGGCGCGCCCGCGGAGGTGTGACCGGCTTCCGGTGCCTGCGCGGGCGCCGCCGGGAGCGGAGTCGTGGGCGCGCCGGCGTCGGGCGCGGGCGCCTGCGGGGAGGCCGAGGGAGATTCCACCGGCACGGGGGGTGCGGACGGGGCCGGGGGTACCTGGGTGCCCTCGCTCTTGCCCTCGTTCTCGGTGCTCACAGCTCTTCTCCTCGATCCACGGCTGTTGTCGTCGGTCGCACTGGGTCACGCTCGTCGGCGCTTGTCGCGCTTTCGCGCGCTTTGTCGTCGACCCCGCGCGCTGAAGCTGTGCATGTGCTTTTGTACGTCTCAGCTTTTCCCACGGGCCGTCAGAGCACCATAAGCGGTGGCTGTGGGTCCTTGGCCATTCCTTATATAGGTCATTACGCACAATAAGTGCGCATCATCGAAACATCTCAGAGGGTTCTCAGACGACCGGGCGCCGATGGCACCATGACGCGGTGACCCACGCACGGCAGCACCACATTCAAGTCGTCGCCCACCGCGGGGCTTCCGAGGAGGCCCCCGAGCACACCCTGGCCGCGTACAAGAAGGCGATCGAGGACGGTGCGGACGCCCTCGAGTGCGATGTACGGCTGACCGCGGACGGCCATCTCGTCTGCGTCCACGACCGTCGCGTCAACCGTACGTCGAACGGCCGCGGGGCGGTCTCCGCCTTGGAGCTCGCCGACCTCGCGGCGCTGGACTTCGGCTCCTGGAAGACACGGGAGGCCCGCGAGGCCTGGCACGCGCGCGAGGAGGACCCCGACTGGGAGGTCCGGCCCGAGGACCGTGAGGAGACCTCCGTCCTGACCCTGGAGCGACTGCTGGAGCTCGTCTCCGACGCGGGGCGCCGGGTCGAGCTGGCCATCGAGACCAAGCATCCGACGCGCTGGGCCGGACAGGTGGAGGAGCGGCTGCTGGTGCTGCTGAAGCGGTTCGGCCTGGACGCGCCGGTCTCGGCGGCCGAGTCCCCGGTGCGGATCATGAGTTTCTCGGCCCGCTCGCTGCATCGCGTGCGTGCCGCGGCGCCCACGGTGCCGACGGTCTACCTGATGCAGTTCGTCTCGCCCCGGCTGCGCGACGGGCGGCTGCCCGCGGGGGTCGGGATCGCCGGCCCCTCGATCCGGATCGTGCGCAGCCATCCGGGGTACGTCGAGCGCCTGAAGGGGGCCGGCCACCAGGTGCACGTGTGGACCGTGAACGAGACGGACGACGTCGATCTCTGCGTCGAGCTGGGCGTCGACGCCATCATCACCAACCGCCCGGGCGAGGTGCTGCGACGGCTGGGCCGCTGAGCGGCGTCCGGCGGAAGTCACAGAAGTCCCAGAAGTCACACAAGCCCCGTCCATACCTCTTGACCCCACAGCGCCGTTACAGCATCCTCCGTTCTCAGCCATACCGTCCAAATTCAGCCACTCACTGACAGGCCCCTCACAGGGAGTGCTCCGGCGCGTTCGGTCCGTGTTCGATCATGACGAATGCGTCGCCGGGGCCGCATTGGCCGGTTTCCGGTACAGGCCAATGGGGCATCCACACCGTGGCGTGGGGCGAAGGAGGTCTCGGGGGTGGCGTTGGTGGTGGCACAGGAGGTGCCCGCGTCGTCGAGCATGGCCGTACCCCATGGCCCTGCGGGCGTGGGTAATGCGAGACACCGCATGCGCGATCAGTTGCGCACGGGCGGGGTGTCGGAATCGGTCATCGACGACGCCGTACTGATCCTTTCCGAACTCTTGAGCAATGCGTGCAAGCACGGCAGGCCACTGGGCGACGCCCTGGCCGGGGACGGCGACGTCCGGGCCGCGTGGCGTGTCGATCAGGGTGGCCGGCTGGTGGTCGAGGTGACCGACGGCGGCGGCCCGACCCGTCCGGCCCCGGCCACCCCCTCCGTCACCGCGCACGGCGGCCGCGGGCTCAACATCATCACGGCGCTGGCCGACGACTGGGGCGTTCGGGACGACGCCCGCGGCGAGGTCACGGTCTGGGTGGTCGTCCACGCGGACGTCTACGACCCCGACGCGGGCTGCCGACGCGACGACTTCGCTTCCCGGATCGCCGCCCCGTCGGTGGCGTCGATGCCCGGCCTGGACTTCGCGGACGCGTTCGACGACCTGGACTAGACCGGAGACGGTCGGGGAGAGTCGCCGAAGAGGCCGGGGGGATCGTGGGGCCGAGCGCGGTGATCGTCGTCCACAGCCCCCGCGTCGTCCACAGGTTCCCGTGACGGAGCGTACGAACGGCTAGGCTCCCGCCGTACCAGACGAGCCGTACCCGGGAGACACCCAGATGGCCAAGAAGCGACCCCAGACGAAGGCCAAGCGGCCGCAGCCCTCCGACGCGGACATCCCGGTCGTCGGCGCGCGGGAGCCCTGCCCGTGCGGCAGCGGCCGCCGCTACAAGGCCTGTCACGGCCGGGCCGCCGCGCATGCCGTGACCGAGCTGGTGCAGCGCCCCTTCGAAGGCCTGCCGGGCGAGGGAGACTGGGTGGCGCTGCGTGAGTTGGTGCCGGCCGCCACGGTCGAGCTGCCGCTCAAGGGCGGTCTGCCCGAGGGCGTCCCGTCCGTCACGCTCGCCACGGTGCTGCCGATGGCCTGGCCCGCGCTGCGCCGCGACGACGGCTCGGTGCTCCTCGGCCTGCAGAACGACACGCCGTCGGGCGACATCAGCCGCGACCTGGCCGACACCCTGCGGCGGGCCCTGGATGCCGACCCCGGTACTCCGGTGCAGGCGCGCCGCGCGCCGGCCGACGGTCCGCGGATGCAGGATCTGCTCGACGCCGAAGGCGTGTTCGAGCCAGTTGTGCACAGCGGCTTCGAGTTCTGGGTCCCGGACCCGGAGAACGCCGCGCCGGAGGTGGCCGCCTCCCTGGAGCGCGCCAACGCCGCGGCGATCCCGACCGTGAAGCTGACCGGCGTGGACGCCGCGTACTGGTGCGAGACGCCGGAGAAGAACCACCTGCGCTGGGTCATGCCGCATCCGGAGGAGCGGCTTTTGGACGCCCTCGCGCGGCTGCACGCGGCGGGCCGTTCGAGCCTCGGCGAGGGCACGCGCCTGGTCGGCTCCTTCCGGGCGCACGGCCTGACGGTGCCGGTCTGGGACCTGCCGAGCGCGGTCACGGCGGACGACGTGGAGAAGCCGGCGGCCGAGTTCGCCGAGCGGCTCGCCACCGCCCTGGCCTCGGACGCGCCGCTCACGGCCGACGAGCGCCGCGCGCGGGGCGGCCTGACCAACCGACAGGTGACGCTCAGCTGACGCACGGGCGAGGACCCCGGCCGAACTGACCGCCCGGTCAGCACTCCTTGCGTCGGCGGGTGGCGTGACTCCGCTCACAACTCCCGCCCGCCCAGGGTGAGTCGGCGTAAGAAGCGCCGTTTCGCGGGTGTCCGGAATACCGATGAAAACAAGAGATCGAATTTGCTTGGAGCAGATCTCTTGTTACCGTTCGAGTTGCCCGGTTGCTGATGCATCCCCCGTCGTCAGCAACCGGGTCTTTTCATGCCCGACGCCGTTTACAGGGTTCGGTCGCACGTCAACTGCCCTCATCGGAACGGGTGTTGCTCCCGGAGCGCAGCAGCAGCGGTCCGTCGCCTGTCGCTCGCGCGAACTCCGCGACCGCCGTGTACGCCGCCAGTTCGCCCCGGGTCCGCTCATGGGGTGTCTCACAGGATTCCGGCTCGTCCTCGGCGCCCACGGCGCAGCGCGTCCGCACCGTGCGGCCCTCGGGCCCCATGAGGCTCAGGAAGGCGTCCAGGGCGCGCCCGGTGGCATTGCGGTAGTAAGTGCGCGCCCAGCTGTCGTCCCCCTGGGACAACACGCAGGTCTGCGCCTCCACACCGTCGGGGGAGGTGAGTTCGGGGCCGCAGCGGGCGGCGGTGGCCAGCCCCAGGCCGAGCAGCAGCGGGGATCGGGAGGGTTCGACGGGCGGCGCCTTCGGATCCGTACCGCCGGTGGCACGGGTATCGGCCACTTCGGCCGCGCCGGCCGTACGCCCTTCGTCGCCGACCGGCCCCGCGGACGCCATGGCCAGGGGCAGCGCGATCGCGCCTGCCACGGCGCCCACGAGGGCGAGGAGACGAAGGTTCATGTAGCGGAAGATAGAGGGCGAACGCCGGTGTGCTGTCCGGCGCGCGCCCGACACCCCTACAACTCGGGTGCGCTCACACCCGTACGAGTGAGGGCGTCGACGACGGCGTCCACCACGGCCTCGACGTCGGGCACCCAGGGCGAGGCCGAACCGGGCAGCGGCGCGCGCTCCCACCGGATGTCGCCGCGCCCCGTCTCGGACGGCGGCAGGGCGATGTAGCCGCCCTCGCCGTGGAAGCGGAGGGAGCCGGGCACGAAGTCCTTGGCGTAGAGCAGCTCACCCAGCTGCTCCATCGTGTACGGCCGGACGAGGATCGACCAGCGGGTGGGCGAGGCGACGACCGGGCCCAGGCGGATGCCCTGCCGGTCGAGCGCCACGAGCGCGCGCGAGGCCGCGAGGGCGGGGAGGCTGACCGCGCAGGGAGCCGTGCCCCCGGTGGCCAGGATGATCGGTGCGGTCGGCCGGTTGGTCCACCACCAGCGCACCATCCGCGCCTCGGTGGTGGCCGCGAGCAGGCCGGGGTCGAAGGGGTGAGCACCGGGGACCGTGCACTCCGGGTCGGGACAGCCACAGCGGGAACGCCCCTGCGGGTCCGCCGTCACGCCCGGGAGGACGGGCCACTGCCATTCCGTCGCGAAGGTCAGGGCCGAGTCGATCAACTCAGGTCCTCTGTCGCTGGACTGGGACAGGAGCCTGCGTCGCTTTCCGAGGATCTCGCGCATGAGCGCTCGTTCCTTTCCGTTGCACCGCTGGCAACACCGTGGGCCACATCACATCATGTGTCGATCACTTCACTGTGCGTACCTGTTGGCGCATCACACCCCTGTACGAGACAAGGGGAACCCCTCAGGGTCGAGCGGTGGCTGCTTCCGCGGCCACTCCGTCCGACTTGCATCCATCTAATGCCTGGGCGTGGCGTGGGGTGGCGAAGTCTGGCGTTTACCGTCGCGCGTATTTCTCTCCGCCTCCGCCACGGGAGGATGGGGCACGGTCGTCGATGACTATGACGCCCGGGCCGGTCACCAGGTTCCGGAAGGCTCCCAACGAGCTCCCGACGACACCTGGCCCTTACCGAGTACGTACCCATCACGACCGCTGTGACGCTCCGTGGAGCAAGCCCAGTCGACCGCAATCACCCGTTACCCGAGGCATTTTTAAGCCAACTTTACAATTCCGCAAGGGAGCCGGAAGAACTGTGCCCGATTCTCCCAAAGAGCCCACGGACACCAGCAAGCCCAGCAGGACAATGCTGGACATCCCCTCACGAGTGCGTGTACATGTGGAGACACCGCTAGCGGCGCAGAATGACATGGGGGTTTGCGATGCTTTTGAGCAATACGCTCCGGTCCGAGAGCCGGACGCCATGAACGCCCCTCACCCTCCGAAAGTGGCTGGAATCGATTCAACGGTTCCCTCGCCCGCACACACTGTCGCGCCCGCGCCCGCCACCCCGGGCGCCCCGACGGTCCCTGCCGCCCCCACCGGCGCACCCGGCTCCACCGGCCCGGGCGCCCTCCTGACCGACCGGCTCGCCGGCTGGGTCTCCGATCTGACCACCCTCCACGAACTCACCGAACGCCTGGCCCGCACGGGTGCGTTGCAGGAGGCCCTCCAGGAGGTGCTGCACGCCGGAGCCGCCCTCGTGGGCGCCCGGCGCGGTCTCGTCGTCCTGGAGCCCGCCGACGGGCTCGGGCCGGACACCATGATCGGACTGGGCCTCGGCCGCGCCGATCTCGGCCACATCGAGACCGTGCCGCGCAGCGCCCTGTCCTACGGCCGCATCCTCGAGGGGCTGCCCGGCGGCGAGGGGGAGATCGCCGAGCCCGACCTGTTCGCCGAGGACGGCATGGACCCCCGCCACCGCGAGGTGGCCGCCCGCCTCGGCTACGCCGCCAGCTACGCACTGCCCCTGGAGACGGACGGCGCTCCCGGCCGTCTGGGCGCGGCCGTATGGCTCTACGACGAGCCCGCCGAGCCGGACGAGCGTCAGCGTCACCTGATCGGCCTGTACGTCCGGTACGCCGCCGAGCACCTGGCGCGGCTCCTGGAGCTCGAACGCACCCGCACGTGCATGAAGACGATGGCCGAGGAGCTGCTGCCCTCCCGGCTGCCGCGCGTGCCCGGCGTCCAGCTCGCCGCCCGGCATCACACCGGCCCGCGCGGGGGCGGCGACTGGTACGACGCGCTGCCGCTGCCGGACGCCGCGCTCGGTCTCGCCGTCGGGTCCGTCACCGGGTCCGGACCGAGCGCGGTCGCCGCGATGGGCCGACTGCGCGCCTCCTTGCGGGCGTACGCCGTGATGGAGGGCGAGGACCCGGTCGCCGTCCTGTCCGACCTGGAGCTGCTGCTGCGGCTGACCGAGCCCGCCCGGTCAGCCACCGCCCTGTTCGCCTACTGCGAACCCGCCCTGCGCAAGATCACTCTGGCCGGCGCCGGGCACTGCCCGCCGCTGCTGGTCGGCGAGCGGCGCACGGAGTTCGTCGAGACCTCCGTCTCCGCCCCGCTGGGCATGCTGGCCTGCTGGGAGGCGCCGAGCGTCGAAATGGAGGCCGAGCCGGGCGAGACGGTTCTGCTCTACACGGACGGCCTGCTGCACCGCACCGGCGAGCCCGTCGACCGTGCCTTCGCCCGGCTGCACGCGGCCGCCGCGGGGGTTCCGAGACCGCTGCGGCACGACCCGGGCGCGATCGCCGACCACGTGCTGAGCACCCTCCTGCCGGACGGCGCGGCCGAGCGGGACAGCGACGAGGACGTGGTGCTGCTGGCGGCGCGCTTCGAGTAGCCCGGAGGCGACATCGGGCGGCCGGCCCGGCAACAGGACCTTCGACCCTGGACCCCCTTACGTACGTCCGTACGATGGAGGGGGTCCAGTGCCGTATCAAGGAGGATGACCGTGGCCGACGAGCTCACCCCGGCTGTGCCGGATGATGCTGCTACCGCAGCGGGCCCGGAGACTGAGTCCGAGGAGCCCATCAAGCAGCGGAAGAACGGCCTGTACCCAGGCGTCTCCGACGAGCTGGCCGAGAGCATGAAGTCCGGCTGGGCCGACACGGAACTGCGTGACCTGGAGCCGATCGCCCAGGCCGCCGAGACCGCCGCCCGCCGTGCCGCGCTCTCCGCGCGTTTCCCGGGCGAGCGCCTGGTGATCCCCGCGGGCAACCTGAAGACCCGCTCGAACGACACGGAGTACGCCTTCCGCGCCTCCGTCGAGTACGCGTACCTCACCGGCAACCAGACGGAGGACGGCGTCCTCGTACTGGAGCCCGTCGCCGACGGCCACAAGGCCACCATCTACCTGCTGCCGCGCTCCGACCGCGAGAACGGCGAGTTCTGGCTGTCCGGCCAGGGCGAGTTGTGGGTCGGCCGCAGGCACTCGCTCACCGAGGCGGAGCGGCTGTACGGCATCCCGGCCTCCGACGTGCGCGAGCTGGCGGACGAGCTGCGCGAGGCCACCGGCCCGGTGCGGGTCGTGCGCGGCCACGACGCGGGCATCGAGGCGGCCCTGACCGACAAGGTCACCGCCGAGCGCGACGACGAACTGCGCGTCTTCCTCTCCGAGGCCCGCCTCGTCAAGGACGACTTCGAGATCGGCGAGCTCCAGAAGGCCGTCGACTCGACGGTCCGCGGCTTCGAGGACGTCGTGAAGGTCCTGGACAAGGCCGAGGCCACGAGCGAGCGCTACATCGAGGGCACGTTCTTCCTGCGCGCCCGCGTGGAGGGCAACGACATCGGCTACGGCACCATCGCCGCCGCCGGTCCGCACGCCTGCACGCTGCACTGGGTGCGCAACGACGGCCCGGTCCGCTCCGGCGACCTGCTGCTGCTCGACGCGGGCGTCGAGACCCACACGTACTACACCGCCGACGTCACGCGCACGCTGCCGGTCGACGGCCGCTACAGCGAGATCCAGAAGAAGATCTACGACGCCGTGTACGACGCCCAGGAGGCCGGTATCGAGGCCGTCACGCCGGGCGGCAAGTACCGCGACTTCCACGACGCCGCGCAGCGCGTGCTGACCGAACGGCTCGTCGAGTGGGGCCTGGTCGAGGGCCCGGTCGAGCGCGTCCTGGAGCTCGGCCTCCAGCGCCGCTGGACGCTGCACGGCACCGGTCACATGCTCGGCATGGACGTCCACGACTGCGCCGCCGCGCGCGTGGAGTCGTACGTCGACGGGACGCTGGAGCCCGGCATGGTGCTGACGGTCGAGCCCGGTCTGTACTTCCAGGCCGACGACCTGACGGTGCCCGAGGAGTACCGGGGGATCGGCGTCCGGATCGAGGACGACATCCTCGTCACGGAGGACGGCAACCGGAACCTGTCGGACGGTCTGCCGCGCCGTTCCGACGAGGTCGAGGCCTGGATGGCTTCGCTGAAGGGCTGACACCTCAGCTGATCGATGGCCGGGTACTGGTGGGTACCCGGCCATTCACCTGTCCAGGACGACTTCTGTCTAGGGGGACTGCGTGAACGACTTCTGGTCCGGTGTCGGCGTCGACCTGCACCTGGAACCGGATGCCGCCGAAGGGCGGCGGGCCGGGCTGGAACGGGCGCTGCGGGACGCCGTGCGGGAGGGGCGGCTGGCGCCCGGCAGCCGGCTGCCTGCCACCCGGCGGCTCGCGGCCGAGACCGGCATCTCGCGCAACACGGTGAAGGCCGCCTACGACCAGCTGGTCGCCGAGGGCTATCTGACGGCGCGACAGGGCTCGGGCACCCGCGTCGCGGCCCTGCCGTCCGACGCCGGCGAACCGCCGGGCGCCGCGGCACGCGCGCGTGAGCCGCGTTTCGACCTGCGGCCCGGGAGCCCGGACGTCGGGGCGTTCCCGGCCGCGGCCTGGCTGCGCGCGCTGCGCAGGGCCATCGCGACGGCGCCCTCGCCGGCGTACGACTACGGCGACCCGCGGGGCCGCATCGAACTGCGCACCGCGCTCTCGGGCTATCTGGGGCGGGCACGGGGCGTCATCGCGCCGCCTGAGCGGATCGTGATCACCTCCGGGTACGTGCAGGGCCTCGCGCTCCTCACGCGCGTGCTGGGCGGCGCCGGGATCGCGATGGAGGACCCCGGGCTGCCCTTCCACCGCGAGGTCGTACGACGCAACGGCGGAACCGTGACGCCGGTACCGGTGGACGAGCGCGGGGTGCGCGTCGGGGAACTGGGCGACGCCGGGGCCGTGGTCGTCACGCCCGCGCACCAGTACCCGACCGGTGTGACGCTGCACCCGGGGCGGCGGCGGGCGCTCACGGAGTGGGCACGCGCGCGTGACGGGCTGATCGTCGAGGACGACTACGACGGGGAGTTCCGCTACGACCGGCAGCCGGTCGGCGCGCTCCAGGGGATGGCGCCGGGGCAGGTGGTCTATCTGGGCACCGCCTCCAAGACGCTCGGGCCCGCGCTGCGGCTCGGCTGGATGGTGTTGCCGCCGCAGCTGGTGGACGCGGTCGCCGACGCCAAGCTGCACAGCGACCACCACACCGAGTCCATCGGGCAGCTCGCGCTGACCGAGCTGATCCACAGCCACGCCTACGACCGGCACGTACGCGCGTGCCGGCTGCGCTACCGCCGCCGCAGGGACCTGCTCCTGGAACGGGTGGGCGCGGGCCGGGGCGTGCGCGGCATCGCGGCCGGGCTGCACGCGCTGGTGGAGGTCGGCGACGAGGCGGAGGTACTCGCGCGGGCGGAGGCGGCGAGCCTCGCGGTGGGCCGTCTGGGCGAGCACTGGCACACTCCCGGCCCGGGGCGCCCGCAGGGGTTGGTCGTGGGGTACGGCACGCCCCGGGAGCGGCTGTATCCGGAGGCCCTGGACGTGCTGACGAAGGTCCTGGGCCGGGACTGACCGGAGCGGGACCCGAGCGGGACCGGACCGCGAGCGGACCGTGAGCGGATCATGATCGAGCCATGATTGGGCCGGTTTCACGGCCCGTGATTGGTGCTGTCGAGCGGCCCACTACGGCTCTAGCGTCATCGGTATGTCGAAGACTCGCCCACGGCGGCTGCTCGCGCTCGCCCAGTTGAGCAACTCGGTCGGGGACGGCGCGTACTACACGACGTCGGCCCTGTACTTCACCCAGGTGATCGGTCTCGCCCCCGCGCGCGTGGGGCTCGGGCTCACCCTCGGGTGGGCGGTCGGCTCGGTGGCCGGGGTGCCGCTGGGGCGACTGGCCGACCGGCGCGGGGCGCGCGGGACGGCGGTGCTGCTGGCCCTCGCGACCGGGCTGGCGGTGGCGTCCTTCACCCTCGTGCGCGGGTTCGTGCCGTTCGTGCTCGTGGCGTGCGGGTACGCGGCCGCGCAGTCGGGGCTCGCGGCGGCCCGGCAGGCCCTGCTGGCCGGGCTGGTGCCCGCCGGGGAGCGGACGGGACTGCTCGCGCGGCTCCAGGCGACCCTGAACGCGGGCCTGGCGGTGGGCGCCGGGCTCGGCGGACTCGCGCTGAACGCCGGGACACGGGAGGCGTACCTCGGGGTGTTCGTGGTCGACGCGGTGAGCTTCCTGGTGTGCGCGTCGCTGCTCGCCCGGCTGCCCCGGGTGGCTCCCGGGAAGGTCCGGCCGCGCGGGAGCGGCCTGGGTGTGCTGCGGGACCGGCCGTACGCCCTGGTGGCGCTCCTGAACACCGTGCTGCTGCTCCGGATGCCGCTGCTCAGTCTGGTGCTGCCGCTGTGGATCACCGAGCGGACCGGGGCGCCCGCCTGGCTCGTCTCCGCGCTGTTCGTGCTCAACACCGCCGTGGTGACGGTGTTCCAGGTGCGGGCGGCGCGTGGCGTGACGGGGTTGGCGAGCGCCACGCGCGCGGTGCGTCGGGCGGGCTGGGTGATGTGTGCCGCGTGCGCGGTGTTCGCCCTGTCCGCGGGTGCCTCGCCGTGGGTGGCGGCGGGCGTGCTGGTGCTGGGGTCGGTGCTTCAGGTGGTCGCGGAGATGGGCCAGTCCGCGGGCTCCTGGCAGCTCTCCTTCGATCTGGCGCCGGCCGACCGGGTGGGCGAGTACCAGGGGTTGTTCGGGACCGGTGTCACGGTGGCCCGCACCCTCGGTCCGCTGGTCCTGACCTGGCTGCTGGTCGAGTGGGGCACACCGGGCTGGCTGCTGCTGGGCGCGGCGATGGTCGCGGCGTCCTACGCGATGGGCCCGGCGGCCCGGAGGGCCGCGGCCGTCCGGGCGACCGAGCCCTCGGCCGCGTTGGTCCCGGCGTGCTGACGGCGGCGCACGGCCTCAGCACGACCTGAGCTCGCCGGGCCACGCCCTGAGTTCGCCCTCGGGCCGCTCCGAGCACGCCGCGGAGGCGGCCCGAAGACCCCGCCACCGTCGTCGGGCGTCACCCGTCGACCGCCGTCATCACCGTCGACCGCCGTCATCACCGTCGACCGCCGTCATCACCGTCGACCGCCGTCATCACCGTCGACCGCCGTCATCACCGTCGACCGCCGTCGTCGCCGTCGCCGTCGTCCGTGGCCGACGTCCGGCTCAGGCCGCCCGGGTCAGTGCGGCGACCGGTAGGGAGTCCACGAAGAGTGCGCCCGCCAGGAGGCCCGCGCTGCCGCGTGGGCTCCACGCGCGCGCGTGGAGGTCGGTGTCGAGGTCGGTCAGGGCCGCGCGGCCCGCCGGGGTCGCCGTGCCGCCCGCTTCCAGGATGCCGCGGGCACCGGCCTGCACATGACGCAGCCCCAGCGGGCCCGCGGTGTGCAGGAGTTCGGTGTCCTGGAGGGTCGACATGACGGTGAGCAGGGCGTCGAGGCGTGCCTCGGGCTCGTCCGCGCCGGCCGAGCGGGCCGCGGCGAGCGCGTCCAGGGCGCGCCTCACGTGCGGGAATCCGGCGCGTGCCTCACCGCGGGCGCCGGCCGCGCCGTACTTCGCCGAGACCGTCGCGCCCCGCGAGGGCCGTCGTGGAGCGGCCCGGTCGGGGTGGGCGGCGATCCGCTTGGCGGTCGCGGCGACCTCGACGCCCCGCGCGCGGGTGTCGAGGGCGGCCGCCGCGACCAGCAGGCCGAGCGTCCACAGCGCGCCCCGGTGCCCGCCGCCGGCCAGGCCCACCGAGTGCTCGGTGCACCTCCCGATCGCGCCCAGCTCCGCGCGGAGCCGGGGCGTGGGTTCGCCGGTGCGGCGGGCGGCCGCGGCCATCGCCGCGAGGCCGGGTGCGAGCGCCTTGGCCGACCAGCGCAGCCCGCAGTGGTCCTTGCGGGTGACGCGGGCGGCCAGGTCACGTGGGTCGGGCAGGCCCGGCTTGGGAGCCAGGGCCAGTTGTCCCGTCAGCGCGGCCACCGCGGCCTGCGCGAGCGCCTCGTCCTCACGGCTTGTCATGTCCCGACCCTATGAGGAGGCGGAGGCCGACGGGGCGTCACTCGGCGGGGTGCCCGTCGGAGCGTCGCTCGGGGCGCCGCTGGGGGGCGTACCGCCGCCCCCGCCGCCCGCGCCGGTGTTCTCGGCGTCGGGGTCGACACCCAGGGTGATGGAACCCTTGTAGCCCTCGGAGGGGTCGGCCTTGTGCACGGCCTTCAGGGTCAGCAGGCCGCTTGAGGTGCCTCCGCCGTCGTAGACCATGTCGTTGTCGAGGGTGGTGTAGCTGCCGGAGTGCTTGGAGTAGGGCTCCAGCGTGAAGATCTCCTCGGCGGTGTCGTCGGGGAAGAAGAGCTGGCCGGTGTAGTTGACCTTGCCGCCCTCGTAGGTGCCGTCCTCCTTCTGCCCGCCCGTGTGCACCTTGAGGTGGATGTGGCAGGTGCGCGGGGTGTACCAGCCCGGGAAGATCGTCTCGAACTTGACGACCCCGTTGGCGTTGGCGATCTGGTAGCCACGCAGGTAGGTGTCGTCGTCGGCGGTGGAGCCGTCCTCGCTCTCCGCCGGGGCCGAACCGCCGGGGTTGGCGGTCGTGTAGCCGGAGTAGTAGCCCCAGGCGTCGCAGTGCCAGATCTCGACGGCGGCTCCGGAGACCGGCGTGCAGCCGTCGGTG
The DNA here is from genome assembly GCF_045041255.1 of Streptomyces sp. NBC_00080. Classification (NCBI taxonomy): domain Bacteria; kingdom Bacillati; phylum Actinomycetota; class Actinomycetes; order Kitasatosporales; family Streptomycetaceae; genus Streptomyces; species Streptomyces sp. NBC_00080. The sequence goes on along the minus strand of NZ_CP108235.1, from coordinate 4,882,017 downwards.
GCGTCGACGACGGTGAGGCGCAGGGTCAGCGGCACACCGCTCTTGCCCTCGGTGATGTCCTTGCGCACCAAGGCACCATCGAGGTAGTAGGGCCCTTCTGTGACGCTCGTCATCAGCGTCATACAGCTGCTGCTCGTGGAGGTCGAGGTGGCGGACGCCGACGCGCTCGCCTCGGCGTCCGCGGCCGTGTCGGCGAAGGCCGACTGGTACCCGGCGACGGCGAGTCCGCCGGCCGCGACCGTGCCGCCGGTCACCGCGAGGGCGCGGCGCCGCGTGATGGTGGAGTCCTTGTGGTTTCCCGTCATGAACATGAACGTAGGAACGCCACCAGTCAGCGGCATGGGGGAAAGCTGAGAGCGACCTGTGAGTGCCGAGAAAGCTGAACTCCCGCTCCCCGGGGGCTCCTACCGGCCCTGACCGGCCGACATCGGCAGCCGCTCTGCCTGACGAAACGTCAGACGGCCATGAGGGGAGCGTCCTTGCGCCACTTGAGGATCTTGTCGAAGCTCACCACCGCACCGCTGCGCCCCGGCTTGTTGCCGATGTGGACGTGGTCGGCGAGTTCCTGGATGAGGTAGAGGCCGCGGCCGTGCTCGGCGTAGGTGTCGCCGTACGCGGAGCGGTCGACGCGGGGGGTGTGCCCGCCGGCGAAACCCGGCCCCGAGTCGGCGACTTCGATGCGGCACTTCTCGCCGTCGAGGTAGGCGGTGACGCGGTAGGCCTCCGAACAGCCGCCGCGCGCGGCTCCCCCGCCGTGCTCGACGGCGTTGGCGCAGGCCTCGCTCAGGGCCACGGAGAGGTCGTAACAGACGTCGGGATCGACGCCCGCCGTCTCCATGGTGCCGAGCAGCAGGCGGCGGGCGAGCGGAACGCTCGCGGCGTCGCGCCGCAGATGGAGTGACCACCAGATGCTCATGCTCCAGCCTCCAGGCCGCGGCTCGACATACCGATACGTATTGCCCCTCAAGGCCCTGTGTAAGCGCGAATTCAACGTGATGCCGCCCATATGGGGGATGCCCGCGGCCCTGAAATCGGTGTATGTAGGACTCAGGGTCATCAGTCGCACCAGTCACAACAGAAGGTGATCTTCCGCATCGTACGGAATCTTGTGGACCTGCCGTATGGCCGCGGTGAGGCCAGTGCGATGATGACCCCGCCATGACTGCCCCCCACAGCGAGCGCTCAGGTCGCGATCTACGGCTGCTGCGGGCCGCGGTGTTCGCCGCGGTCTGCGTCGTGCTGGCCGCGGCCGGGCACACCATGGCCTCCTGCGCCACGGTTCCGCTGTGGACGCTGAGCGCGGGATTCCTGGGCGCCCTGGCGGTCGTGGTGCCGCTCGCCGGACGCGAGCGCTCGCTGCCGGGCATAGCGGTGGTGCTCGCGGCCGGACAGACCGTGCTGCACACGCTGTTCGGACTCGGCCAGCACACCGCCTCCGTCACCGCTTCCGCCTCCACCACGGCGTCGGCCATGTCCGACGCCACGCTCGTCGAACGGGCGGCCCGGCTGGTGTGCGGGGCCACCGCGGCGGCGATCAGCCCCGCCCAGGCCCAGCGGATCCTCGTCGACGCGCGGCTCTACACGGGCGGCGCGGGCAACACCGCCGGGGACGGTACGGACATGAGCGGCATGAGCGGGATGGGCTCCGCGCATCATCCCGCGGACGCCCTGACCACCGCCGGCACGTCGATGTCCCTGCTGCCGTCCCTGCCCATGCTCCTCGGCCACGTCCTCGCGGCCGTCGCCGCCGGATGGCTGCTGCGACGCGGTGACACGGCCCTGCTGCGGCTGCTCGCCCTGTCGGCCCACGGCGTCGCCGAGGGAGCGCTCGTACGCTCCCTGCGCGGGGCGCTCGCACTGGTGCGCGCCCTGCTCGCCGGGCTGCCCGCCGTGCCCGGGGCGGGACCGCGCGTCCCGCGCACCGCCCTGCTCACGACGGCGCCCGCACCCCGAACCGCCGCACTCCAGCACTCGGTGATCAGGCGCGGCCCGCCGGACGTATCCCTTCTCGTCCTCGCTGCCTGACACGACACGACCAGCACTCCACACCCGGGGGGAACGGCCGCCGTCGTGCGGCACGCGCGCGTGCGCACATCCCTGCTCACGCCTCTCCCACCCGCAGATTCACTCAGAGTGGAGTGCTCGCTGTCATGAAGGCCTCTCGTATCGCCACGCGCGTCGCCGCCGCCGCTGCCGTCGCCGGTTCCGCCGTTCTCGTCCTGTCCTCGCCCGCCTTCGCGCACGTCAGCGTCGCCGCCGAGGGCACCGCCGCCAAGGGCGGCTACGCGGTCGTCGACTTCAAGGTTCCCAACGAGCGGGACAACGCCTCGACCACCAAGCTCGAGGTCACCTTCCCGACCGACCACCCGCTGGCCTCCGCGATGCCGGAGCCGATCAGCGGCTGGAAGATCGAGGTCACCAAGTCGAAGCTCGCCAAGCCCATCGAGCTGCACGGCAAGCAGATCTCCGAAGCCGTCTCCAAGATCACCTGGACCGCAACCGGCAAGGGCATCGAGGCCGGCTACTTCCAGAAGTTCCCGGTCTCCGTCGGCGCGCTCCCCGAGGACGCCGACGAGCTCGTCTTCAAGGCGATCCAGACGTACTCCAACAAGGAGGTCGTGCGCTGGATCGAGGTCCAGGAGGACGGCGCGGAGGAGCCGGAGAACCCGGCCCCCGTGCTCGCCCTGGCCGCCGCCTCCGAGGACGAGCACTCCCACGGCACCAGCGCCGAGGACGCCTCCGACGAGTCCTCCGACGACGCCAAGGCGGCCGCCTCGACGACCGAGGCGGCCTCCGACTCCGACAGCAGTGACACGACCGCCCGGGTCCTCGGCGTGGTCGGCATCGTCGTCGGCGCCGCCGGTGTGGCGTACGGCGTGCTCGCCGGCCGCCGTCGGACCACGACCGAGGCCTGAGCCCCACCCCCGCGCCGGGCGGCCGCCGTCGCCCGACGCCTGCTCCTCGACGGCGCGCACCGGGCCGTACGCCCTGTACGTACATCCCGCCCCGTACCCCCCGGTGCGCGCCCGAGTTCACACATCTGGGACATTTTTCTATGCGCAAGAAGACGTTCGCCGTGGCCGCGCTGCTCGCCGCCGCCACCCTCACCCTCTCCGCCTGCGGCAGCGGCGACAGCGGCAGCAGCCCCGTCGCCGTCGTCTCCGAGAACGGCAAGCAGCAGGCCGCGACCGTGCTCGACCAGCCCTTCCCCAAGCCCGACCTGGTCCTCACAGACACCCAGGGCAAGAGCTACGACCTCCGCAAGGAGACCGCGGGCCACCCGACGCTGATCTACTTCGGCTACACCAACTGCCCGGACGTCTGCCCGCTGACGATGAACAACATCGCCGTCGCCAAGAAGCAGCTGACCACGGCCGAGCAGGACGAGCTGCGTGTCGTGTTCGTCACCACCGACCCGGACCGCGACACCCCGGCCGCGCTCGGCAAGTGGCTCAAGGGCATCGACCCGCAGGTCGTCGGCCTGACCGGGAAGTTCGCGACGATCCAGGCCGCCGCCCGCACCCTCGGCATCTCCGTCGAGGCACCGCACAAGGACAAGAACGGCAAGATCGTCTCCACCCACGGCACCCAGGTCGTCGCCTTCTCCCCGAAGACCGACGGGGGATACCTCCTGTACGGCGAGGGCGCCGACGTCGACGACTACACCAAGGACCTCCCCAAGATCCTCAAGGGCGCGAACCCGTGAGGCGTGTGACGCCCGCCGGGCCCATGCGGCTGCTCGCCGTACCCACCGCCGTGATCACCGGGGCGGTGCTGCTGCTCACCGGGTGCGGGTCGGACTCCGACGGGCGGGCCGAACTGTCCGTCCGGGCCGCCTACATCCCGCAGCCCGTCTCCGACACCATGGCCGCCGGTTTCCTGACCATCGTCAACAAGGGCGGTACGAAGGACGAGCTGACCTCCGTCACGAGCACCGCGGCGGGAAGCGTCACCCTCCACGAGACCGTCGGGTCGTCGATGGAGGAGGTCACGTCGCTGGACGTGCCCGCGCACGGTCAACTCGTGTTCAAGAGCGGCGGAAACCATCTGATGTTCGAGAAGCTGAAGAGCAAGCCGGTGCAGGGCGGGACGGTGACCGTCGAGCTGCACTTCGCCGCGTCCGACCCCGTCGAGGTCGAGATGCCGGTGGAGTCCGCCACGTACAACCCGAAGACCGGCCACTGAGGGAGGGACCACCTTGACGCTGACCATCGCCCCCCGCGTCCGGATGCTCGTGCTGCTGTTCCTGGCGGTCACCGGTGCGCTCCTGGCCGGCGCCGGGCCCGCATCCGCGCACGCCGCGCTGACCGGCAGCGACCCCGCGCAGGGGGTGGTGGTCGACAAGGCGCCCACGCAGGTGTCGCTGACCTTCTCCGAGACCGTCTCGATGAACGACGACTCGCTGCGCGTCCTGGACCCCAAGGGCACCCGCGTCGACACCGGCAAACCGTCCGAGGTCAGCGGTACGACCTACGCCGTGCCACTGCACTCGGGGCTGCCCGACGGCACCTACACGGTGACCTACCAGGTGGTGTCCGCCGACAGCCATCCCGTCGCCGGCGCCTACACCTTCTCCATCGGCTCCCCCTCCGAGACCAGCGTCTCGGTCTCCGACCAGGAGGCCGGCGGAGGCGTCGTCGGCTGGCTCTACGGCTTCGGCCGGTACGCGTCGTACGCCGGGTTCATCGTGATGACCGGCGGGGCCGCCTTCGTGCTCGCCTGCTGGCAACGCGGCACCGGAGTACGGGTCGTGCAGCGGCTCGTCGTCACCGGCTGGGTCGCGATGACCGCGGCCACCCTGTTCCTGCTTCTCCTGCGCGGCTCCTACACCAGCTCCGGCAAGGTCGGCGACGTCTTCGACCTCGACCTCCTCGGGGAGGTCCTGCAGACCAAGACGGGCGCGGCCCTGGTGTCGCGACTGCTGCTCCTCGCCGCGGCCGCGCTGTTCATCGCCGTGCTCTTCGGCGCTTACGACAAGCGCGAAGGCGAGGAGAAGCGGGACCTGACCTTCGGGCTCGCCATCGGCGGAACCGTCGTTGCCGCCGGACTCGCGGCCAGCTGGGCCATGGCCGAGCACGCCTCGACCGGACTGCAGCCGGGCATCGCCATGCCGGTCGACGTGCTGCACCTGCTGGCGGTCGCGACCTGGCTCGGCGGACTCACCGCCCTCCTGGTCGCCCTGTACCGGGGGCCCGCCGACCGGCCCGTCGAAGCCCCCGCGG